>NZ_JACHWU010000015.1 GCF_014191605.1 Prauserella isguenensis | reverse complement strand
CTAGGAGCTGTTTAAGAACGGGCCCTGGTGTGGGGATGTGGGGAGGTCTCCGGTAGATGGATCAACGACCAAGAAGATCAACATCTATCCGGAGACCTCGGTGGGAAGCGTATCGAGCGGCGGGCGTAAGGATCTGACGGACCGGCAATGGGTGGCGTTGCAGCGCGTGTTGCCGTCTCGGCCGGTGGTGGGTCGTCGGCCGAAGTGGACGCGGCGGCAGTTGCTGGACGGGATCCGGTGGCGGGTGCGGGTGGGCGCTCCGTGGCGGGACGTGCCGGAACGGTATGGGCATTGGCAGTCGATCTACCAGCTGTTTCGCCGCTGGCAGCGGGAAGGTGTGTGGCCTTGGATCCTGACGATGCTGTGGTCTTGGGCCGATCGGGTAGGCCTGATCGACTGGCAGGTATCGGTCGATTCCACGATCAACCGGGCCCACCAGCATGCCGCCGGCGCCCGCCGCTGCCCCGATGGGCAGGTCGAACCGCCCGGCGATGAACCGGCTGATCATGCGCTGGGCCGGTCTCGAGGCGGGTTCACCACGAAGATCCATCTGGCCTGCGAACAAGGACGCAAACCGTTGTCACTGGTGATCACCGCTGGTCAACGTGGTGACAGTCCCCAGATGTCGGCCGTGCTGGAGGCGATCCGCGTGCCCCGGCTCGGACCTGGGCGAGCACGCACCCGCCCGGCGCGGGTGCTGGCCGACAAGGCCTACTCTTCCCGCGCTAACCGGGACTATCTGCGCACACGTGGCATCTCGGCGACGATCCCCGTTCCCAAAGATCAAGCCGCCCACCGCGGCGCCCGCGGCTCGGCCGGAGGCCGACCGCCTGCCTTCGACCCCGCCACCTACCGACAGCGCCACGCCGTCGAATGCGGCATCAACCAGCTCAAACACCACCGCGCCGTGGCCTGCCGCTATGACAAACTCGCCGTCCGCTACGAAGCCACCCTGCACATCGCCGCCATCAACATCTGGCTCGCCGACCTCACCAAGATCAATTCCTAAACAGCACCTAG
>NZ_JACHWU010000014.1 GCF_014191605.1 Prauserella isguenensis | reverse complement strand
GGGCATCGGCCTGGTCTTTTCCGGGGTGTCCGAGCCGCTGAACCACATGGTCAACCCGCCGGAGATGGCCGGGGTGCAGGCCGGCAGTGACGAGGCGGGACGGGCCGCGATCGGCCAGTCGATGTTCCACTGGGGACTGCACGCGTGGGGCATCTACGCGATCGTCGGGCTCGGCCTGGCATACATGACCTTCCGCCGGGGTCGTCCGCTGTCGATCCGCTGGCTGCTGGAACCGATCTTCGGCCGCACGCTCATCGAGTCGTGGGTCGGGCACGTCATCGACGTCGTCGCCGTCGTCGGCACCGTGTTCGGTGTGGCCACCTCGCTGGGCATGGGTGTGCTGCAGATCCAGGCCGGGCTGGCCTACCAGGGCTGGTTCGAGCCCTCCGACACGCTGCTGGTGGCCCTCGTGCTGGGCATCACCGCCCTGGGCACCATCTCCGTGGTCACCGGGCTCCACAAGGGACTGCGGTGGCTCTCCAACGCCAACATGACCCTGGCCACCGTGCTGGCCCTGGTGGTGCTGCTACTCGGCCCGACAGTGTTCCTGCTGCGCTCGCTGGTGCAGAACTTCGGCGAATACCTCCAAACCATCCCCCAACTCGCCTTCGTCACCGGAGCCGGCGCGGGCGACACCTGGACACTGGACTGGACCCTGTTCAACCAAGCCTGGTTCCTGGCCTGGGCCCCGTTCGTGGGCATGTTCATCGCCCGCATCTCCCGCGGCCGCACGATCCGCGAGTTCATCCTCGGCGCGCTACTCGCCCCGACCCTCGTGTCACTGATCTGGTTCACCATCTTCGGCAGCACCGGCGTGCTCAGCCAACTCACCGACGGCGGCCTCGTCGGCGCCGACGGCACGGTCGATCAGGACACCGCGCTGTTCCTGCTGTTCGGCGAGCTCCCCGTCACCGGCGGCATCGTCACCGTCCTGTCGGTCATCGCGATCGTGGTGATCACCCTGTTCTTCGTCACCAGCGCCGACTCCTGCTCACTCGTGGTCGACGTGCTCTGCCACAACGGACGCAGCGAAACCCCCTGGATCACCCGCGTGTTCTGGGCCGTGCTCGTCGGCGTCGCCGGCGCACTACTGCT
>NZ_JACHWU010000013.1:0-2276 GCF_014191605.1 Prauserella isguenensis | reverse complement strand
GCAGCGGGGGATAAGCTTCGTTGTCGAGAGGGAAACAGCCCAGAACTCCGGCTAAGGCCCCTAAGTGTGTGCTTAGTGGAAAAGGATGTGGAATTGCTGAGACAACCAGGAGGTTGGCTTAGAAGCAGCCATCCTTGAAAGAGTGCGTAATAGCTCACTGGTCAAGTGGTTCTGCGCCGATAATGTAGCGGGGCTGAAGTACACCGCCGAAGCCGAGTCACTGCAACAACTGCTAACGCGGGTTGTGGTGGGTAGGGGAGCGTCCTGGGCCCGGTGAAGCCGTGACGGAAGTTAACGGTGGAGGGTGTGGGAGTGAGAATGCAGGCATGAGTAGCGAATGTACAGTGAGAATCTGTACCGCCGGATGACCAAGGGTTCCTGGGCCAGGTTGTTCCGCCCAGGGTAAGTCGGGACCTAAGGCGAGGCCGTCAGGCGTAGTCGATGGAGAACGGGTTGATATTCCCGTACCCGCGTGTGTGCGTCCATGGTGAGGCGTCGGATACTAACCACCCGAAGCCGCGTCGCATCCTTCGGGGTGTGGTGTGTGTGGAGCGTGGGACCTGATGGCGTAGTAGTCAAGTGATGGGGTGACGCAGGAAGGTAGCTCCGCCAGTGAGTGGTAGTACTGGTGTAAGCGTGTGGCCCGCAGAATAGGCAAATCCGTTCTGCTTGTGGGTGAGGCGTGATGCGTAGCCGTTGTGGTGAAGTAGAGTGATCCTATGCTGTCGAGAAAAGCCTCTAGCGAGTGCGTGCGTGGCCCGTACCCGAAACCGACACAGGTGGTCAGGTAGAGAATACTAAGGCGATCGGGTGAACTGTGGTTAAGGAACTCGGCAAATTGCCCCCGTAACTTCGGGAGAAGGGGGGCCAGCCATCTTGAAACCCTTTGCGGGTTAGGGGTGGCGGGCCGCAGAGACCAGCGGAAAGCGACTGTTTACTAAAAACACAGGTCCATGCGAAGACGCAAGTCGAGGTATATGGACTGACGCCTGCCCGGTGCTGGAACGTTAAGAGGACCGGTTAACCCTTCGGGGTGAAGCTGAGAATTTAAGCGCCAGTAAACGGCGGTGGTAACTATAACCATCCTAAGGTAGCGAAATTCCTTGTCGGGTAAGTTCCGACCTGCACGAATGGCGTAACGACTTTCCGGCTGTCTCAACCACAGGCCCGGCGAAATTGCACTACGAGTAAAGATGCTCGTTTCGCGCGGCAGGACGGAAAGACCCCGGGACCTTTACTATAGCTTGGTATTGGTTTTCGGTTCGGCTTGTGTAGGATAGGTGGGAGACTGTGAAGCTGACACGCTAGTGTTGGTGGAGTCGTTGTTGAAATACCACTCTGGTCGTGCTGGGAATCTAACTTCGGACCATGATCTGGTTCAGGGACAGTGCCTGGTGGGTAGTTTAACTGGGGCGGTTGCCTCCCAAAGGGTAACGGAGGCGCCCAAAGGTTCCCTCAGCTTGGTTGGTAATCAGGTGTTGAGTGTAAGTGCACAAGGGAGCTTGACTGTGAGACTGACGGGTCGAGCAGGGACGAAAGTCGGGACTAGTGATCCGGCACCTCCTGGTGGAAGGGGTGTCGCTCAACGGATAAAAGGTACCCCGGGGATAACAGGCTGATCTTGCCCAAGAGTCCATATCGACGGCATGGTTTGGCACCTCGATGTCGGCTCGTCGCATCCTGGGGCTGGAGTTGGTCCCAAGGGTTGGGCTGTTCGCCCATTAAAGCGGCACGCGAGCTGGGTTTAGAACGTCGTGAGACAGTTCGGTCCCTATCCGCCGCGCGCGTAGGAGACTTGCGGAAGGCTGTCCCTAGTACGAGAGGACCGGGACGGACGAACCTCTGGTATGCCAGTTGTCCCGCCAGGGGCATGGCTGGTTGGCTACGTTCGGAAGGGATAACCGCTGAAGGCATCTAAGCGGGAAGCCTGTTCCTAGATGAGGTCTCCCACCCTTTGTGGGTTAAGGCCCCCAGTAGATGACTGGGTTGATAGGCCAGACATGGAAGCGCAGTAATGTGTGTTTGAGTGGACTGGTACTAATCGGCCGAGGACTTGCCTACAAAGATGCTACGCACCCACTCTACGATCCTGAAACACCACACCACCCCGCACGCGGGTGTGTGCGGGAGACGACGGTTGTGTTGTTTCGTAGTGTTTCGGTGGTGATAGCGGTAGGGGTACGCCCGGTCCCATTCCGAACCCGGAAGCTAAGCCTGCCAGCGCCGATGGTACTGCACTCGACAGGGTGTGGGAGAGTAGGACACCGCCGAACTTA
>NZ_JACHWU010000012.1 GCF_014191605.1 Prauserella isguenensis | reverse complement strand
GTTGGGATTCCGTCGTCGCGGTGGTTCGGATCAGACTGGAAAACGCGTCCGATGGCGGCGTGCGGTACTGCCGGGTACCGGCGGGTGCGGTCGATGTGTTTCGGCCGCACCCGCCTTGCGCGCAGGGCCGTTCGACACCTGCTCGCGAGGGACGGTCCGCGCGGCGAGTACCGCCGTGGCCGGACAGCCTGCACACCCCGACCGCTGCGACCGGACGACCCGCCCGTTGCTACTCCGTTCGAGTAATCGCCGGTCGACGACTCGCGAAACCGCTGGGCAGCGGGCTCCGCACCGCCGGTGACGCCACGGTGATCGCACGGCACGCGGCGCGGTCCGTCCGTGGCGGCCTGCCCACCGTTCGTCAGTGATTCGTCCCCGGTCATGCCTGATCCGTTGTCACGCCGGGCCGGGGCGAAGAAGCTGGACGGCGACAAGCCGAGCGCAGTGCGACGATTCCGGATGATCGCCCTGCCTCGACCCTCCGCCGGCGATGAAGCCTGCATTTCTGCGGCCGTCGCCTGTGGTCGAATGCGAGGGAGGACGCCATGAGGCGACACGCTTCTGAATCAGCGGACGAAGGGGATCCGGGCGCACGGGATCGAGCCGCAGTGGGTCCGGAAACAGTTGGCCCACGCGCAGCCGGTTCGCGCGCAGTGGATCTCGATCCGGTCCGTCATCGTCTCCGTCGTCTGTGAAGGATTGTTCTCGCGACTGTGTTTATTCATTGCCTCGGAGCTGCGGCAGGCGGAGGTTATCCGCAATGGAATTGCGCGTGCGAAGGCTGTCGCAAGGCGCGCGCCAAACCGGAACTCGCGACGAAACACGCCGGGATCGCGGTGTCCGGTGCCGGCGACCGGTGGTTTCTGCTCAACGCGACGCCGGACGTCCACCACCAGATCGCGGCGGACCCGGCACTGCACCCGGGCCCGGGAGTGCGGGAGACGCCGGTCGCGGGCGTACTGCTGACCGACGCGGAGTTCGACCACACCATCGGCCTTCTCATGCTGCGTGAGGAGTCGTCGTTGACCGTGTACGGCACCTACCCCGTGCTGGAGGCGTTGCGACTGAACTTCCCGATCCGGGACCTGCTCGGCGACTACGCCGAACTGTCCTGGTCGCTGGTCGGTGTGGGGGAACCGGTCGCGCTGGACGACCGGCTGCGTGCCACCGCCTTCCTGACCGGTTCCAAGCCGCCCCGGTACGTCGGGGCTTCGTCGTCGCGCGGCCCCTCGGACTGGGAGGTGGGGTACCGCCTGGAGGACACGGTGACGGGAGGGACCGCCGTGTACGCGCCGACATTGCCGCGGTGGGACGCGAGTTTCGCCGAGGAGGTCGAATCGGCGGACTGTGTCTTCGTGGACGGCACGTTCTGGACCGACGACGAGATGTCCTGTCGCGGAGCGGGCGGCCGGACGGGCCGTTCCATGGGGCACATGCCGGTGAGCGGCGACGACGGATCGGCCCGCCGGCTGGCGGAACTGCCCGCACGGCGGAAGATCTACACCCACATCAACAACACGAATCCGATTCTCGACGAAGACTCCGAGGAACGGCGCCGGCTGACGGACCTGGGCATCGAGGTCGGTCGAGCAGGCCTGGAGGTGGAAGTATGAACGCTCGGTCCGCCGAGGAATTCGAGGCCCAGCTGCGTGCGATCGGGGAGCAGCGGTACCACCATCTGCACCCGTTCAACGAACGCATGCACGCGGGCACTCTGTCCGAAGAGGAGTTTCGCGGCTGGGTGCGGAACCGCTTCTACTACCAGGTGAACCTTCCGGTGAAGGACGCGTTCATCCTGACCAAGTTGCCGGGCCGCGACGACCGGAGGCGGTGGATCCAGCGCATCATCGACCACGACGGCCGCACCGGCGACGAGGGCGGGATCGAGAGGTGGATCGGGCTCGGTGAAGCGGTCGGCCTGACCCGGCAGGAACTGCTCGACGGCGAATCGGTGCTTCCCGGGGTACGGTTCGCCGTGGATGCCTACGTGGATTTCTGCCGCACGAGGCCGTGGCTGGAGTCCGTGGCGTCGGCGTTGACCGAGCTGTTCGCCCCGGACCTGCTCAGCAAGCGCATCTCCGACGTGGAGCGGCACTACCCGTGGATCGCGTCGGAGGGCCTGGAGTACTTCAGGGCGCGGCTCACGCAGCAGCCCAAGGACATCGCGCACCTGCTCGAGCTGGTGATCGAGAACGCGACGACGAGGGAGCAGCAGGACGCCTGCATGCGGGCGCTGGAGTTCAAGTGCGACGTGCTCTGGAGCCTGCTGGACGCCGTACAACTCGAGTACAGCAAGAGCTGACGATGGACGAGAGCGAACTGACGGCCGTACCCCGGTTGGCCAGCAAGGCGATGCTCAGACACGACAACGTCCGCGACGTGGAACTGTTGCTGTTGCCGGAACGAGTCGTGCTCCTGAACAAGTCCGGGGCGGCGATCCTCGGACTCTGCGACGGCAACCGGACCGTACAGCAGGTGGTGGAACAGCTCGAGCGGGACTTCGAGGCGACCGACCTGTTGAACGACGTCATGACTTTTCTGAAGGACGCGAGAGGACGAGGCTGGGTGGTGGTCACATGACCGGGATGCCGCAACCGTTCGGACTGCTGGCCGAGGTCACGCACCAGTGCCCGCTGCACTGTGTCTACTGCTCGAACCCGGTGGAGCTGTTCGAACGCAGCGCCGAGCTCGGCACCGACGACTGGCTGCGGGCGATCAGGCAGGCGGCCGAGCTCGGCGTGCTGCAGGTCCACTTCTCCGGGGGAGAACCGCTCGTTCGCGGTGACCTGGAGACGTTGGTGGCCGAGTGTCGCGGGCTGGGGCTGTACACGAACCTGATCACCAGCGGTCTCGGGCTCACCGAAAGCCGTGCCGAGTCGCTCGTCTCGGCGGGGCTCAACAGCGCCCAGCTGAGCATCCAGGGCGACACCGCCGAGTCGACGAACCTCGTCGCGGCCAGCAAACGGTTCGACAAGAAGGAGGCGGCCGCCCGCATCATCCGCGACGCCGGACTGCCGCTGAACATGAACGTGGTCCTGCACCGGGTCAACCTCGACCGGCTGGACGCGATCATCGACGTCTGCGTGGAGTGGGGTGCCGAGCGACTCGAGCTCGCGAACACCCAGTACTACGGGTGGGCGCTGCGCAACCGCGAACTGTTGCTGCCGAGCAAAACGCAGCTGGACGAGGCGGTCGGCGTGTACGAGCGCCGCAAGGCCGAACTCGAGGGGCGGATGGAGCTCCTCTGGATCCTGCCGGACTACTACGAGCCCTATCCGAAGCCGTGCATGGGCGGGTGGGCGCAGACGGCACTGACCGTCTCGCCGGACGGCCGTGTGTACCCGTGTCCCGTCGCGGAGGAGATCACGACGATGGAGTTCCCGTCGGTTCGCGATCACGACCTGGAGTGGATCTGGGCGGAGTCCCCGGCGTTCCAGGCGTACCGGGGAACGGACTGGATGCCGGACCCGTGCCGCAGCTGTTCCCGCAAGGAACTCGACTTCGGCGGCTGCCGATGCCAGGCGTTCGCGTTGACCGGTGACGCCGGCCGTACCGACCCGGTGTGCATCCACTCGCCCGACCACCACCTGGTGCAGGACGCGCTCGACCGGGCCAACGACGGCGCCCACGGGGACGCGCACGGGGACGGTGACGGGGACGGGGAGCAGCTCGTCTACCGCAGGCCCACCGTGTCGGCGCGGAGGTCGTGACGCATGGCAGGCGGTGGCCGCGGCGCGGGGGAGAGCGCGCTGACGCAGGACGAAGCCGTTGCCCGTTCGGCCGTGATCTCCGATGTGCACTACGAGGTCGAACTCGATCTCACGACGGGAGACCGAACGTTCGGGACGAGGACGGTCGCCGGATTCCACGCGAGTTCGAGTGACACGGTCGTCCACCTCGACTTCGTCGGGGAGGTCGAGTCGGTCGAGTGCAACGGCCGTCGTTCCGGCCCGGACGCCTTCGATGGCCGGCGCGTCCGGTTGGACGTGCGGGAAGGCTGGAACTCGGTACGGGTGTCCGGTTCCGCATCCTATTCGCACACGGGCGAGGGCCTGCACCACTTCCGTGACCCGCTCGACGGGAACGTGTACGTGCACACGAAGTTCGAACCGTTCGCGGCGCACACCGTGTTCGCGTGCTTCGACCAGCCCGACCTGAAGGCCACCGTCGACCTGACGCTCATGGTCGATCCGTCCTGGGTGGCCGTCTCCAACACCGATCCCGAGGAGCCGCCACCGTCCGGCGGTCACCGGGCGACGTGGCGGTTCGCGCGCACGCCACCGTTGCCGACGTACCTGGTGGCCTTCGCCGCGGGCCCGTTCCGGGTGCTGCGTTCCCGGCATCGTGACGTTCCGCTGGCGCTGTACGCGCGCCCCTCGCTCTACGACGAGCTCAACGCCGAGGCACCCGAGCTGTTCGACGTGCTCGGCCGTGGCCTCGACTTCTACGAGACGCTGTTCGACCTGCCGTACCAGTTCGCGAAGTACGATCACGTCTTCGCCCCGGAGTACGCGTTCGGGGGGATGGAACACCCCGGCTGTGTGACGCTCAACGAGCGATTCCTGTTCCGGCACCGCGTCACCGAGGACGCGCGACGGCGACGAGCGTCCCTTCTGACGCACGAGATGGCGCACATGTGGTTCGGCGACTACGTGACGATGCGCTGGTGGGACGACCTGTGGCTGAACGAGGCCTTCGCGACGATGTTGGCGGTCGTCGCGCAGCCGGAAGCGACACCGTACGGCGAGGGCTGGACGTCGTTCGCGCACCACGACCTGCCGTTGGCGCGCCGCGCCGATCAACTTCCGACCAGCCACGCGATCCGCGTGAGCACCGCCGACACCGACGCCGCACGGTCGAACTTCGGGCCGATCGTGTACCGGCGGGGCGCAGCGGTGCTCCACGACCTCGCCGAACGCGTCGGGTGGGAAAATTTCGTCGCGGGCGTACGGGCCTACCTGCGGACCCACGCGTGGGGCAACGCGGGCCTCGACGACTTCGTGGCGGCGCTGCGGCGGTTCTCGGACGCGGATCTCGACCGGTGGGTCGACGAATGGCTTCTGCGGCCCGGTATCAACACGGTCGAGGTGTGCCGGGATGCCGGCGGTGCCCGGGTGGTGCAGAACGCGGACCCACGGGTCGAACCGAGGCACCTGGCGGTCAGGGTCGCCGCGTTCGACTACCGGGGCGTGGAACTGGTGCCCCGCACACCCGTGGATGTGTCGGTCGACCCGCCGGCCTGTGAGCACGGCCTGACGGAACTCGGCGGCACCGAGCCGGACCTGGTGATTCCCAATGCCGACGCCGTGAGTCACGTCAAGACCAGATTGGACTCCCGATCCCGGCAGGCAGCACTGCGTAGTCTGTCCACAGTAGACGACCCACGGGCGCGCGCCGTCGTGTGGGGAGCGCTGTGGGACGAGGTGCAGGACGCCCGCCTGTCCGCGCGGAGCTACGCCTCGGCCGTGCTCGCCCACGGCACACGGGAACGCGACGTCGGAGTCCTCGAAGCTCTCCTCGAACGGGCATCGCGGGCCGCGCTGGTGTACGGCGACCCCGCCACCGGGCACGACACGGTGACGGTGCTGGCGCGCAGCCTGCGGGAACACCTGGTGTGTGCCGACGGAGGGAGCGACCGTCAGTTGGCGTTCGCGCGGGCTCTGGTGGGGGTCGTCCCACCCGACGACCACGGCCTGCTCGGCGACGTCGTGTGCGGGCGGTCGCCGTGGGCGGGCCTGGAGGTCGACCGGGACCTGAGGTGGCGGGCGTTGCTCCGGCTGGCCGCGACCGGAGGCGATGTCGACGACCTCGTGGACGTGGCGATGGACGCCGACCCCGGTGACTACGGCCGGCGGAACGCCTTGACCGCCGAGGCCGCGTGCCCGTCACCGGCCGCCAAGGACAAGGCGTGGACACGGTTGTTCAGCGGGGACCACTCGCTCGCGGAGCGTCAGGCGATCATGGCAGGGCTGCGTCGACCGGGGCAGGAAACGCTGCTCACACCGTTCGTGGACCGGTACTGGCATGCGCTGGAATCCCTCGCCGGAACCGCCGAGACCGAGTTCCTGTCGTCGTTCGCCCGCGCGCTCTACCCCTGCTTCACCGAGGTGGAGGAGAGCGTGCTCGAGGAAACGGACAGGTTTCTCGAGCGCAAGCCACTTCCCGAGAGTGTGCTGAAGGTGATCCGGGAGGAGCGTGCGGAACTGCTCGTCATCCGGGCGGCGCGTGCGTGCGACGCGGCGGACGCACAACACTGACCGCTGTCGTCGCGCATTCTCGGGCAGGAGGCCGACTTTCGGCCATCGCTGCGCGACGAGTGGTGGTATGCCGATGACGAATGGCCCTGTGGCCGTGACCGGGGGGGCACCGCGTGATGGTCGCGGTGTCGCTGTGGAAGCTCTCCTCGGCGCGTAACGTGAGCGCGTTTCACGCGGCTCGGGTGAACGATTTTCCTTGTCGCTACGAAGTTTTCCGTCTGTGGTGCGGCGATCGTGCTCGGATCGTGGCCGGCCCGGCACGGGGATTCGGCGCGTTTGGACGGTCGTCCCGCCCGGGTGGCAGCCCGCCCGTCGAGACGGTGAGGAGTGCGATTCGACCGAACCGCCCGGCATGTGTGGCCGCCCGTAGGTAACCGGCTTCCCGCCGTTCATGTCGGTGCGCGGCGCGTTCGTGAACAACCGATTGACGGTCCATTCGGCACCCGTGCACGCTCATCACACCTCGCCGCGCAGCTGTCACCCCGGCTGCAGGTCGAGGAACGCACGAATGGACACCGGACACCGTCGCGGAAACGCGTGTCGAGACACGGAAACACCGCGACCCCGACAGGACGCGGCGCGAGGCCTGCTCGCCGGAAGTTCGGTGGCTCGCCAGCAACCGGTGTGCGGTGTTCGAGAAGCGTCGTAGGGCGGCAGGCACGTGACGTGCCGGGCAGCCCGGGCCCGAGATGGTACCCGCGACGTCCGATGGAACGAGAGGTGAAATCGTGGTTCTCCCGTCGAAGATGCCGCAGCTCGCCGACCTGGATCTGCTGCTGTCGGTCGAGGACTACGGCAGCGTGGGCAAGGCCGCTCAAGCGCACAGCTTGTCGCAGCCCGCGGCCAGCATCCGGCTCAGCGCCATGGAACGGCGCCTGGGGATCCGGCTGCTGGAGCGTTCCCCGACCGGTTCCAAGCTCACCGAGGACGGCCAGACGCTGGCCAAGTACGCCCGCAACGTCATGCACGCTGCGCGCGAACTGCTCGAGTTCGGGTCCGGCTCGTCGCTGTCGGAGGCGAAACGCCTCCGGGTCGCGGGGAGCCCGGGTATCTCGGAGAACCTGATTCCCGAATGGCTCAGCCGCGGTGGGGCGGCGTTCGGCGAGGTGCGAGTCGAGGTGCAGACCGGCAAGGTCGACGCGCTCCGCCAGCTGGTTCACGCGAACCACGTCGATCTCGCCTTCATCGACGGGTGGTGCGAGTCCGGCGGGCTCGTGCCGAAGCAGTCCCGTGAAGACCTGATCGCCCAGTACATCTGTGACGACAGGCTCGCCGTGGTGGTGGGGTCGGGCCATCCGTGGGCGAACCGGCCCGGCTCGGTCACGGTGCAGGAGCTGGCCGAGGCTCAGCTCGTCGTCCGCGAGCGGGGTTCGGCCATCCGGGAGTTCACGGAGGAACTGCTGGGAACCGCACGAGGGCCGCGGAACTATCTCGAGTTCCCGTCGAGCGGGGCGATCAAGCATGCGATCGCCGCCGGTCAGCGGGTGGCGGTGCTGAACGTGTCCACCGTGAGGTCCGAACTCGCGGACGGCAGGTTGTGTTGGGTGCCTCTCGACCGGGACATGCCGGCGAAGCCGATCTACGCGGCGTGGAGCAAGAGCAGGCCACTGCCCGGCTATGCGCGTGAGCTCGTCGAGATCGCCGCGAAGAAGGGAAGCCCGTTACCGCCTGTGGAGGGCGTTTCGGAGCTCGGGAGCAACGTGATCGCGGAGGCGAATGCCGCAAAAACCATGTACTTACGTTCGCCGTCCATGGAAACGATGACCTGAAATGCCGAACAACTCGTGAACCTGCCGAACTCTCGGCACCGAGCCAGGAGGATCAAAACTCAATGTCAGTTCTGAACAAGATCGCGCGTACGCTCGTCTCCAACAGGCGCGGGATCCTTGCCGCCGACGAGAGCATCGGGACCATGTCCTCCCGACTCGAGAAGGTCGGAGTCGAGGCGACGGCGGAGAATCGGCGGCTGTACCGCGAGCTGATCGTCACGACCCCGCAACTCGCCGAGTCGATCAGCGGGATCATCCTTGCCGACGAGACGTTCCACCAGAAACTGTCCAACGGGCGCACGTTCCCTGAGTACCTCGGGGACATCGGCATTCTCGCCGGGATCAAGGTTGACACGGGCGCGAAGGCGCTGGCGGGCGCGCCGGGAGAGAAGATCACCGAGGGCCTCGACGGGCTGCGGGAGCGGATCGAGGAGTACGTGCGCCTCGGTGCGACGTTCGCCAAGTGGCGTGCGGTCATCGACATCGGCGACGGCCGGCCGACGGACGGTGCGGTGCGTGCGAACGCACACGCCCTGGCGCGGTACGCCGGCCTCTGCCAGGAGGGTGGCCTGGTGCCGATCGTGGAGCCCGAGGTGCTGATGGACGGGGCTCACTCGCTCGCGAAGTGCCAGGAGGTGACGACCTCCGTGCTCGAGACGGTGTTCGCCGAGCTCGACCTCATGCAGGTGCAGCTCGACGGCATCGTCCTCAAGCCGAACATGGTGGTCGCCGGGTCGGAGTGCCCGGAGCAGCCCTCGGTCGAGGACGTCGCGAACGCCACCGTGGAGTCGCTGCGCGCGGCCGTGCCGACGTCCGTGCCCGGCATCGCGTTCCTGTCCGGCGGGCAGCGTCCCGAGGTCGCGACGCAGAATCTCGCGGCGATGCAGAAGCTGGAATCGCTTCCCTGGGAGCTCACGTACTCGTTCGGCAGGGCGCTGGTCGGTCCCGCTCTCGAGGCGTGGCGGGGTGACAGCGGGAACGAGGCCGCCGCACAGCAGGCGCTCTCGGAGCGGGCCGTGGCGAACGCGTCGGCGCGCTGACCTCTGACAGGTGGACGGTTGACCGGATCGGCGACATGAGTCCCGATCCGGTCAACCGCGTTTCGGTGGTCCCGGCCGGTGATGCGGAACCGGGCGCAGGTGGTCGACCCGGTGTGCCGTCACCGGCCCGAGGGGATGGGTGTCGATGAGAAGTCAGCAGTGGGACATGCGTGAACGTTCCGGCCGCCTCCGACCGGAGTCGGGACCGGCCCTGTCCGACTCCGAGGGGCTCGATCACACCCTCGCGCTCGAACTGGTCCGCGTGACCGAGGCGGCCGCGATCGCGGCGGGCAGGTGGGTCGGGCACGGCGACGACGCCGCGGGCAAGGCGGCGGCCGCGGCGGCCGTGCACGAGCACATCCTTCCGGTGCCGATGCGCGGCGTCGTCGTGTTCGGCGGGCAGCGGACGGACGGCAGGCCCGCCCTTTCGAAGGGGGCCGATGTCGGTGGCGGGACAGGCCCGGCGTGCGACGTCGGGCTCTCCGCCGGGGAGGCGGCGCTGTCGCCTGCCAGGGACGTGGCACACGCGATCACGGCCGTCGCCGTGGCCGAGCGCGGCGCGATGTACGACCCGCCACCGGCCGTACCCATGCAGAAGCTGGTGGTCGGCGCCGACTACGCCGACGTCGTCGACATTCGCCTGCCGGTGGCGGAGAACCTGCGCGCGATCGCCGCTGTCAAGGGGTGCGGCACCTCGGACGTGACGGCCGCCGTGCTCAACCGGCCGCGCCATCGCGATCTGGTGCGTGACATCCGCGAGGCGGGTGCACGGGTGCATCTGGTCGAGGGTGGCGAGGTCGCGGGAGCGGTCGCCGCAGCACACCCCGAGCGCTCCATCGACGTACTGCTGGGCACCGGCGGTGGTGAGGAAGGCGTGCTCGCCGCAGCCGCCCTGTCCTGCATGGGCGGTTCGCTGCAGGCCCTTCTGCGCCCGGAAGGGCCCGACCGCAGGGAGCAGGTACGCCGGGACACCGGTCGCGTTCTCCGCACCGACGACCTCGTGCGGGGCGAACGAATTCTGTTCTGTGCCACCGGTGTGACCGGCAACGAGCTGTTGCGCGGCGTCGGCCACTATCCGGACCGCACGACGACCGAGTCGACGGTGATGTGTTCGACCCCGGGCATCGTCCGGTCCGTCCGGTCGGAGCATCGGACGGCCGGCTGAGCCTCGGCCGCCTGAAACCCGTCCGCGCAGGAGAGCGCGACGTCGGAGTTGCCGTCCGCGGCCCCTCCGGCGGTTGGTCACCACGGTCAGGCCGGTGCCGACCGGCCGTACGCAGGAGGAGCGCAGCTACGCATGATGGAAGAGATCGCCACCGTGTCCGGTCGGACCGAGCCCCTCATCGCTCGCTACCGCGGCCTGATCTGTGACCTCGACGGCGTCGTGTACCGCGGTGACACGGCCGTCCCGCACGCGGTGGAGACGATGGCCCGGTTGACGGCCGACGACGTCCCCGTGGTGTTCGCGACCAACAACGCGTCCCGGCCACCCGAGACCGTCGGTGACCACCTCCGCGGGATAGGCGTGCCGCCGGGCGGCTGGTCGGTGGTCAACAGCTCACAGGCCGCGGCTGCGCACCTGGCACAGCGGCTGGCCCGAGGGGCGCGCGTGTACGCCGTGGGAGGAGCGGGTGTCGCGCAGGCGCTCGCCGAAGCGGGACTGACCCCCGTCCGCGTCGCCGAACTGGACGAGGCTCCGGTCGAGGCGGTCGTGCAGGGCCTGGGCACCGACATCACCTGGACCGAGCTGGCTGCGGTGGGCCGGGTCGTCGAGGGCGGGGCGACCTGGGTGGCGACGAACCTCGACCTCACGCTGCCGACGCCGTACGGAAAGGCGCCCGGCAACGGCGCGCTGGTCGCTCTCGTGCAGACGACGACCAGCGCAGCGCCCCACGTCGTCGGCAAGCCGCAACCGGCGCTGTTCGACCTCGCACGGTCGCGGCTCGGCACCGCACCGGAGGACACCCTGGTGTGCGGCGACCTGCTGCAGACGGACATCGAAGGTGCCAACGCGGCCGGTCTCGACTCGCTGTTCGTCCTGAGCGGGTCCTCCCGGCTTCGCGACCTGGCACTGGCGGAGCGGCCGCTGCGCCCGACGTACGTCGCCGCCGACCTCGGCGGGCTGCTCGCGCCGGGAGTGGCCGTGCCTGCTTCGCCTGCGGCTCATCTGCTCGAACTCGGCCCCGGCGGCGTTCCCCGGGTGCCACGTGCCGACGATCCGGGCGTCCACCACGGTTCCGGCAACGGTTCCGGGAACGGCTTCGGCAGCAGTGCGTTGCTGCAGGCTGTCGTCGCCACGGCGTGGGCCGCACGTGACGAGGGCAGGCCGTTGGCCGACGACGCCGCCCCGTGGGAAGACGTCGAACGGCGGCTCGGAATCGCCGCGCTGCCGTGAGCGACGGTGCGGTCCGGCCGGCGGTCGGGGGACGCCGGCCGGACCGCTGATCATCAGGGCAGGGCCGGCGGCTCCCCCGAGCGCTCGTAGTCCGCCAGCTGGTCGATCCTGCGCTGGTGCCGGCCACCCTCGAACTCGGTGGTCAGGAAGGCGTCCACGATGTGCTCGACCTCGGCGGTCGTGTGCATCCGGGCGCCGATGCCTGCCAGGAGCGCGTTGTTGTGCCGGCGGGACAACCTCGCGGTCTCCACGTTCCACACCAGCGCGGCGCGGGCACCCGGCACCTTGTTCGCGGCGATCTGCTCCCCGTTTCCGGAGCCGCCGATGACCAGGCCCAGGCTGCCCTCGTCCGCGACGACGCGGCGCGCCGCCTCGATGCAGAACGGCGGGTAGTCGTCCTCGGCGTCGTAGACGGCGGGCCCGACGTCGACGATGTCGTAGCCGAGTCCGGAGAGCCGTTTCGCGAAATGTTCCTTGAGTTCGAGACCGGCATGGTCGGATCCGAGATAAATTCGCACGCGGTCATTCTAGTCCGAAACCGCGCGAAAAGCGGTTCGGCATTCGTTTGGTCGCCATTGTATTACGCTATGGCGAGCAATTCGTGGCATTTACGTCGAACGCCCCGGGCGTGAACCGTGGCCGAACTCGGAACCGGCGTCGGATGCGGGTCGCGCACGAATCACGGCGCCGATCGGCCGGCGGTGCCGGTGCCGGTCACGCCGCCGTCCGTCCGGTCTCTGCGGTCCGCGTGTCCGGTGAGTCCCGGTCATCGCGGCACGTGTTGGTCATCGTCTCCGGGCAACGCTGTGGGACACGAGGCGGGACACGAGGCGGGACTGGTCCGATCGGGCGACGACAGGAAAGACTCGAAGCCGCCGTTGACGCTGTGTGGACGCCGGTCGGAAACGGCCACTCGCGTCCGGGTGACGCTCGCAGGCAGGGCTGCCGGCCGGTACCGCTCCGGCCTTGTGACCACGGGGTTGCGGGCAGGTGCACCGCTGGTGACGGCGGTCACTCCGATCATGTCGCGCGCGCCGCCGTTCGGCACGGGTTACCGGCCACTGGTCCTATCTCTGTTGCAGGAACTCCGAGCGGTCGCGGATGCTCGTTCGAGCCGTCATGTTTCGAGGTGGTGGCCTCGAAGCCGGCGGATCATGCTGTCCGGTCAACGGGTATGCCGAACACGAGGAGGATAAACATGATGTGGGAAACTCCGGAATACACGGTCGTCGAGGTGTGCGCTGAGGCCACCGGTTACTTCTACCGGGGCTGACGCTCGCGCGGCACTGACCGTGTTTCTCGAATTCGCGTGATCGCGGTGGGCAGCTACGGCCTGTCGTGACCACGGCTACGTTGGTGCAAGGCTCCGCGTGCGGAACAACAACCGCGCAGGAGCCTTGCACTACGTTTCTGCCGGGCCGTCCCTCATGCTGCAAGGAAGCGGGTGGGGGAATCCGGCGGAAGTGAGTCACCGGTGAGTACGTCTCCGAGTGGCTCATCGGGCGGCCGCCGACTTCGTTCGGCGTGCACGCCCGCTCCGCGGCATGTCGCCGGTCAATGCCGCGGTCCTGTTCCGCTCACCTACTGCCGACCGGCGGGTAGCGCAGTACCTTCGAGGTGAGCAGCCACCTTCGGTCGGCCTCCCCAGGGGCCCGGCCGAGGTGGTGACGGGCGGCCGGAATATCGCGCAGGTGCCGGCCACCCGGTGCGCAGTGTCGAGGCGAGCGACGGCTCGCTCTCGGTGCGATGTGGGAGGACACCAATGCCGGAGAATCCCGACACTCACGTGTACCGCACGTACGACAAGGTCCTGAACGAGGCGCAGCCGGACCGCCGGAGGAATCATCCGGCGGCGAGCGGCAACGCCAACGACTGGTGGCCTTGGCGCGTCGACGTCACGAAGCTGCGTCGGCACGGCCCCTCGAACGACCCCCTCGGCGCGGAGTTCGACTACGCCGAGCAGTTCAGCAAGGTGGATCTCGACGAGCTGGCACGCGACGTCGACGAGGTGCTGACGACCCCGCAGGACTGGTGGCCCGCCGACTTCGGGCACTACGGCCCTCTCGTGTTGCGTATGGCCTGGCACGCGGCGGGCAGTTTCCGCATGTGCGACGGCAGGGGCGGGGCCGCGGCCGGAATGCAACGCTTCGCCCCGTTGAACAGCTGGCCGGACAACCGCAACCTGGACAAGGCGCGCCGGTTGCTCTGGCCGGTAAAGCAGAAGTACGGGCGCAGGATTTCCTGGGCGGATCTGATGATCTTCGCGGGCAACCGGGCGCTGGAGTCGATGGGCTTCAAGACGTTCGGTTTCGCCGGCGGTCGTGACGAGGTGTGGGAGCCCGACGACGCCTACTGGGGCCCGGAACACAAATGGCTGGCCGATGAACGGCACAGAGGTCGCCGCGAGCTCGACGAGGACCTGGCCGCCAGCGACATGGGGCTGATCTACGTCGATCCGCAGGGTCCGGCCACGAACCCCGACCCGGTGCTCGCCGGCCGCGACATCCGCCAGACGTTCCAGCGGATGGGAATGAACGACGAGGAGACGGTCGCACTGATCGCCGGTGGCCACACGTTCGGTAAGACCCACGGACTCGTGGACCCGGTGCTCGAACTCGGCCCCGAACCCGAGGCCGCGCCGCTCCACGCGCAAGGCCTGGGCTGGGCCAGCTCGCACGGCACCGGCAAGGGGCCGGACACCACGTCGAGCGGCCTCGAAGGGATGTGGACCCGCACGCCCGTCACCTGGGACCACACCTTCTTCGAGACGTTGTTCGAATACAAATGGGACATCGAACTCAGCCCTGCCGGGTTGTGGCAGTGGATCCCGGCCGACGGTCAGGGCGAGGGCACAGTGCCGGACCCATACGACCCGGACACGAAGCACCACCCGGTCATGCTCACCACGGATCTGTCGTTGCAGCAGGATACGGGCTACGAGCCGATCTCCCGGCGCTTCCTGGAACATCCGGACGAGTTCGAGGACGCGTTCGCGCGAGCGTGGTTCAAGCTGACGCATCTCGACATGGGGCCGATCCAGCGCTACCTGGGTTCGCTGGTCCCCGAGGAGCCGCTGATCTGGCAGGACCCGGTTCCGGAACCGGACCACGAACTCGTGGACGCCGGCGACGTCGCGGTGCTCAAGCGCGAACTGCTCGCGTCGGGGCTCACGGTCGGGCAGCTCGTCACGACCGCATGGGCCTCGGCGTCGACGTACCGCGACACCGACAAGCGCGGCGGTGCGAACGGGGCGCGCATCCGTCTCGAACCGCAGTGCGACTGGCCGGTCAACGAGCCCGAGAAGCTGCGTGCGGTCCTGGATGTGCTGGAGTCCGTCAGGGAACGGTTCAACGCGTCCTGCCCGGGAGACAAGCGGATCTCCATGGCCGACCTGATCGTGCTCGGAGGCTGTGCCGCGGTGGAGCACGCCGCGGCGGCGGCCGGGCACGAGATAGAGGTGCCGTTCCGGCCGGGCCGTACCGACGCGACCCAGGAATGGACGGATGTCGCGTGGTTCGGCGTTCTGGAGCCGCAAGCGGACGGCTTCCGGAACTACGTGGGCCCTGACCTGCGACTGCCGCCGGAGCATGCGCTGGTCGAGCGGGCGGACCTGCTGACCCTGAGTCCGCCCGAGATGACGGTGCTCACCGGTGGACTGCGAGTGCTGGGCACCAACCACGGCGACTCCCGGGGCGGCGTGCTGACCTCGGCGCCGGGCGTGCTGACGAACGACTTCTTCGTGAACCTGCTGGACATGGGAACCGAGTGGGTGGTGAGCGAGCAGCGGCACGGTCCTGAGAACTACGAGGGGCGCGATCGCAACACCGGAGAGGTGAGGTGGTTCGCGAGCCGGGTCGACCTGCTCTTCGGGTCGAACTCCGAACTGCGGGCGCTGTCCGAGGTGTACGCGTGTGAGGATGCGAGCGCGAAGTTCGTCCGGGACTTCGTGTCCGCATGGGTGAAGGTCATGGAACTCGACCGGTTCGACCTCCGCTGATATTCGTCGTACCAATCAGTCGCGGACACCGGAGAGAATCCGATGTCCGCGACTGGTTTCGTGTTGTAGGGCCGAATGGCCCAGGGCCGACCGGGCGATATCCGCGATCGACGGCCGTACGTCCGTAGTTCGAGTCGGCATCCCGCACGTGTGATTCGCCGGTGAGACACCTATTCGATCTCAGCGCGTTCCCCGGCGCGGTGGACTTCCACCCGGGTGTCGCCGCTCATTCCCCTGACGTTGCCGCCCGTTGCGGGATCCCGCACGTCCGTGCCTCGAGCGTTGCCCCTCGGCCGGGGTAACGCGAAAGTGGGACAACGCTCACCGCCCGGTGAGTGAGTTCCGTCCGCCGAGACCGAAGAAGTTCGAGGTGCCATGGAAGCCATCGCCCTTTTCGTCGTCGGAGCTGCGATTCTCATCTACAGCGCCGAGAAGCTGATCGGATACCTGGTGGGGGTCGCCGCCGGACTCCGAATATCGGTGTTCCTGCTCGCCATCATCTTCACCGGTATCGAGTTCGACGACATCGCGCTCGGGCTCGTGCTCAACATGGAGGACATGGACGGGGCGGCACTGGGGCTGGTGTTCGGCACTGCGCTCTCACTGCCCGGCGTGGTGCTCGCACTGGCCGCCCTGCTGGTTCCGACGAAGGTCAGCATCCCACGCAACTATCTGATCCTGTACGCCTGTTCGCCGCTGGTGGTCTGCGGGTTCGTGGCGTTCGCCCCGCTGAATCCGATCACGGGCATCGTGTTGGTGTTGGTGTTCGGCGCCTTCCTGGCCTACATGGTGGTGCGCGAGACCCGCGGGGAACGCCCGATCTTCCGGGACGCCGAGCTCTACGAGGCCTATTCGGCTGCACGCGAGAGCGGCGGAGGTACCGCGACGTTGGTGTCGCCCCCTCGGACGCAGGAACCGCCGAAGGATCCGACGCAGGGGCGGGGCTTCTCGGACGCGATGCCGTTCCCGGAGGCGCGCAAGCTCAACGGATGGGCCGGACTGGGGCTGGCGGTCCTCGCCCTGGTCGGTGTCGTCGCGGGCGCCTGGGCCACGGGTGAGGGAACCGAGGGAATCCTCGAGCAGTTCGGCCTCGAGGCGACCCTCTTCGGTGCCACGATCGCCACTCTCGTACTCACCATCGAGGACATCTTCCTGACGGTGGAGCCGGCTCGGCGTGGTGCACCGGAGATCGGTGTGGCCAACGTGATCGGCAGCGTGGTGTTCTCGGTGACCGGCAAGCTCGGCATCATCCTGCTGGCGGGTGGTGTCATGGTGCACTCGAGCGTGTTCACCGTGCACATGCCGGCGTTGTTGCTGTTGACCATGCTGTCGGCGTACTTCCTGTCCACGGGACAGCTACGCCGCTGGCACGGCGTGACGTTGCTGGGTCTCTATGTCGCGTACTGGGCGATCTGTTTCGGTTTCCTGGGCATCGTTCCGGTGGAGATGGATTAGTAGAACCGCGATCCCGTAGCCGCCCGGCGCGCCTTGTATGGCATGCCGGGCGGCTTTACTCGTCCGTGTGTCCATTATGGATGGAAGGAGTCGGATTGTGCGGCTGTCGCAGTGCATCTTGCACGGCTGAATCATCCATCTCGGTGACGTTCGGAGCGGGCCTACCGGCGCGGCCACCGCAACCATTTCGTGCGGCGGGAACGTCCGTCGGTGACGGGTCCGCACGAACGGTACCTCCCTGCCGGGGAACGGCGGCGGTGAGCCGGTCGGTGGTCAGGGATATGGAAACGGCTTGCCGATGTGTAGCGTCGACGTCGTTACAGGCACGGCAACGAAAAATCGGGTCGATCGATACCTGTAATCGCGGTGCCGCACAGGGTTCCACCGCGGCGCAGCGCGGGAGAGCGGGTCCGGGTTTTCGTATGGACCCGGCGTTTTCCCTCAGATGGCATGTTCCGCGAAAACTGTCAGTCAACGTCATTCCATGCTCACAAGGAGGTGAAGTCCGGTGACGATTGCCGAGGACCGTGAGGCGCTCCTGGCCGAGATCGGCGGACAGAACAAGGCGGCCATAGGTGCCGTGCTCGGGACCGGTTCGATCGCGAAGGCGAGCGAGCGGCCCGACGGGACGATGGAAGCGACCATCCGGATCGCCGAGGACGCTCTGGCGTGGGAGCCCTCGGTGTTGGTACTGCCGCACGCCGGGACCGTCGAGTTGACGATCATCAACGACGACAAGAACACGCACGCCTGCCTGCTGCCGAGCAACGGCGACAGGAAGTTCATCGGTCTGTTGAACCACTCGAAGGGTCGCGCGACGCTCGAGCTGGACGGCCCGGGTTACTACTGGTACGGCTCGCCGGCCGGTAACGACGAGGGCAGGGGGCTGACCGCCGCCATCGTCGTGAGCGGCGAGGTGCCGCCGGAAGCCAAGCTCGACCGACCCGCTCAGCCGCGCCCCTGAAAGGTAAGGAACCAATCATGACCATCGAATACGTCGATGCCGGCGAGGCGATCAATCACAGCCAGCTCTCCACCATGCCGCACCGCGCTCCGGACGTGACGCGCGGTATCAACTACGACCGCATCCTCCAGGCGCGGAACGAGTCGCACAACTGGATCACCTACTACGGCGACTACGACGGCAAGCGGTACAGCCTGCTCGACCAGATCAACGTCGACAACGTCAAGGACCTGAAGGTCGCCTGGATCCATCAGTCGAGCGCGACCGGCATGATGGCCTCGACGTCGACCTACGCCTTCGAGGCGTGCCCCCTGGTCGTCGACGGCGTCATGTTCGTCACCGGTTGGGACGGCCTGCTCTGGGCCCTCGACGCGGTCACCGGTGAGCAGCTGTGGCGGTACAAGCACGCGGTCCCCTTCGACGTGACGCTGTGCTGCGCCAACGTCAACCGCGGGTGTGCCGTCGCCAACGGCAAGGTCTACATGGTCACCCAGAACGCCCAGCTGCTGGCGCTCGACGCCACCACTGGCGAGAAGGTGTGGCAGAAGACCATCGGTGACGTGCGCGCCGGTGAGAGCGCCTCGCTCGCTCCGCTGGTCGTCAAGGACACCATCATCACCGGTTCGGCGGGCGGCGAGTTCGGTGTTCGCGGCCACATCGACTGCTGGGACCTGGAGACCGGTGAGCAGCGCTGGCGCACCTACACCGTGCCGAAGCCGGGCGAGCCCGGTTCGGAGACCTGGCCCGCCGACGGTGAAGCCTGGCAGCGCGGCGGCGCCAACCACTGGGTCACGGGCACCTACGACCCGGAGCTGAACCTCTACTACGCGGGTACCGGTAACCCGGCTCCGGACTTCGACGGCGAGGTCCGGCAGGGCGACAACCTCTACAGTGACAGCGTCGTCGCCCTCGACGTCGACACCGGTGAGATCAAGTGGCACTACCAGTTCACGCCGCACGATCTGTGGGACTACGACTCCACCATGGAGATGACCCTGTTCGAGCGGGACGGCAAGAAGCTGCTGGCCCACTTCGACAAGAACGGGTACATGTTCGTCCTCGACCGCACCAACGGCGAACTGCAGCACGTGACGCCGTTCGTCGACCGGATCGACTGGGGCGCCATCACCCGCGACGGCAAGTTCATGCCGCGCAAGTACCCGGACAAGGAGGGCGAGCCCTGCCACTTCTTCCCCGGCCCCGCCGGTGCGAAGGAATGGACTCACGCGTCGTACCACCCGGAGCACGACCTGTTCTACGTTCCGGTGGCCGACGTGGGCGCCACAGCCACCCGCCGTCGCCGGGAGTTCAAGGAAGGCATGCCCTACTGGGGTGCCGCCGTCGAGGTCGACGTCGACAACATGGCCGGGTCGATCAGTGCCTTCGACTCGCACGGCGAGGAGAAGTGGCGCTACCGCCTCAACTTGCCGATGGCCGCGTCGACGCTGACCACCGCGGGCAACCTCGTGTTCGCGGGCACGCCGACGGGTGAGTTCCTCGCACTCCACGCCGAGACCGGCGAGGAGCTCTGGAGGTTCCAGTGCGGCAGCGGCCACCACAGCAGCCCGAGCACCTACACCGTCGATGGCAAGCAGTACATCACGGTGCCGGTCGGCTGGGGTGGCTGGCTCGAGGGCATCGTCCCCGGCATGTCCGGCCAGGGCAAGGGTGCCTCGCTGATCACGTTCTCCCTGTGAGCGCCCGGCGCTCACCGAGGTGGCGCGTTTTCCCGCGGTGACACGTCTTTCGACGTGACACCGATGTGCGATCAGTGGTGAGCGCCCGGCGGTTGCCTTTTCACCCGCTCGGTGATCGAATCGTCCCCGTGACGTTTCGATCGCCGAGCGGGTGTTTCTCGTCAGGAGAGAAGCGCGAGGCCGTGTGTGGATTCTCCGGCGAGATCACGATGATGGAACGAACGAGAAGCAGGTGACCTGATGAATCAGTCGTCGGTACCCCAGAACGTCGACACCGAGCGACTGCCGTGCCCCTATTGCGGGGATTCCTACGAATCCGGCGACCTGGCGCGGCACAACGAGCCGGTGCAGTGCGGCCCCTGCATCCAATGCGTCGGCAAACCCGCCTGCTTCACGTGCGGTCTCATGTACTGCGCGTGCGACGTGCACAAGTTCCGCGGCTGACGCGCGTTCGAACGCGGCGATACAGCGGCGGCTCCTGGAGATACAGCGGCTCCTGAAGACACGGCGGTTCTTGGAGATACGGCAGAGCCCGGTGACACGGCCGTGGCCGGATCACCGGGCTCGTCTCCCGCTTCGGTTCTCACTACCGGGTTCTGCGCGGCTGGCCCTCGCGGCCGGTCCGCACCGGGTCAGCTGTCAGCTCCCGGGTGCGGCGAAGAACTCCAGGGCGATGTTGTCGGGGTCCCGAAACGAGACTCCGCTGCCGTAATGGGCCTTCTTGATCCCTTCGTGCGCAATGCCCAACTCGGTAAGCTTCTGTACCCACTCCTCCAGTTCGGCGTGAGAGCCGACGCCGAAGGCGACGTGATCGAGGCCCGTGCGTTCCTCGGCGAAGCGTTCACCGGATTCCCGTCCCTGGTGCGTGTGCAGGCCGAACAGCGTTCCTCCGTCGAGGGCGTAGACGGCGTGGTGGTACCGGCCGCCCTCTTCGTCCTCGTCCAGAACGGGCTCCGCGCCGAACAGCGCCGAGTACCATTTCGTGCTGCGTGGCAGGTCGCTGACGGTGATCGCGACGTGCTGCAGTCCGGGAAAAGCCATTCGAAAGCTCCTCTGTCGTTTCGCGCTCGGGTACTCGGGTGTGGAAAACGGCGGGCGACCCTCGGGCCCCGAAAAAGTCCTTCAGATTTCGAGTAACTGCCGCACTGCCGGGGTGTTCCGGCGGGAGACCGGCACCATCGTGTTGGCCTCGTCGTCCATGACGAGGCACAGTTCTCCCTTGATCCGGCGTTCGACCTCGCGGATCCGGCTGAGGTTGACCACGTATTGGCGATGCACCCGCAGGAAACCGGCACCGCTCAGCTCGGTCTCGAGCTTGTCGAGTCCCGGCGACGCGGCGCGCAACCGGCCCTGGTCCGTCGAGAGCCACACGTCGCTGCCGTCGGACTGGGCGAACGAGACCTCAGGGAGGCGCAGCAGCACCATGCGGTTCTCACGCGTCCCGACCACGCGCTGCGGCTGGGTGCGGGCGGCGCCGTCGTCGGCCGTCCGAGGCAGCGGGTCGCCGTCGGACAGGCCGAACGAGACAAGGTTCCCGACCAGGTGGCCGGACAGGAAGACCGGTCGGAAGGTGACCGAGGTCGGTTCGTTGGCGAGTCGCGTGAAGATCTGGGTCGAGCCGACCCATCCTGGGTTGTGGGACGCTTGTTTGGCGGCGTACTGGGCGGCGCCGATGAACTCCGGAAGCTCGGGCTTCCACCGCACCGCCGGATCGGCGGCGGGCGTCGAGCCCGGAATACCGAGGAGTACCGCGGCCGTGTCGTCGGCGAGCACGACTTTGCCCGCAGGGTCCACGGCCGCGAGTGGCACCCTCGAGCCGGACCTGGCGTGACTGTAGGCGGCGATCAGTTCGGCGCCGTCGTCCTGAGCGCGCTGGCGGAGAATGCGCTGCGTCATCTTGGCGACGTTGCCGAGCCAGGTTCCCGCGGTGCCCGGGAGCTCACTGCGCCAGCACGAGATGTTGAGGGTGGCGACCGGCTCGCGCGTCACCACGTCCCGGATCGCCACCCCGCCGCAGGTCCAGTCGTGGAAGGCCTCGCACCAGTGCTCGGCACCACGAATGAGCACGGGGGTGTAGGACAGCAAGGCGGTACCCATGCCGTTGGTCCCCGTGGCGCCCTCCGCCCAGCAGAACCACGGCGCGAGATTGGCTTTGGCCGCGACGTTCCTCGTCGTCTGATCGCCCCATTGGGCCAGTACCCGGCCGGAACCGTCGGTGATGGTCACGATTCCGCCCACGTTGCCGACCTCGTGTGCCAGGGAGGCGGCACGGAACCCGAGTTCGGCGATCACCACGTCGTGTTCGAGGGCGTGGTCGACCTGAGCGACGGCGACCGGGGCTTCGGTGAGGTGCGGGTCGACCCCGTGCTGGTCCCGGCAACGGTGCCACGAGATCGCGATCTCGGGACGCACGCCGCGGAGATCCTCCTCGCCTCGCACGAACCGCTCCCACGCCCGGTACACCGTCGCGTTGTCGGCGCTGGGAGATGTCGGATCGTGCCAGCCTACTTCTGTCATCGAAGACCGCCTTTGGTCTGTTGCCGACCCGGTGGCACGGGTACTCGGTGACCGCGCGCGTACCGCTCGGTGTTCGGGCGGGCCACGTCGCCTCCGCCGGACGCAAGCTAAACGCGGGCTCGAACCGAGAGCAAGCAGCCTGGGATGACTGCGGCCGAACGTCCCACGAACGGTCACGATGCGGCGCTCACCGGTGGCTGTTCGCGCGGCAGCGGTAAGCGCATCCACCCATCCGGGGTTCGCCGCCGGGAAGTGCGTTCGGCTGTCGGAGTGAAAGAACGACGGGCGCGGCGAGCTGTCCGGCTGCCGCACCGAGCACGCCGCCGGCACGTCCCCCAGACTCCGCACGGGTCGTCGTTGTCTGGCCCGAACATACGTGTCACCTGCGCCGATGCCGCGTCGGAGTCCGCCGTTCGGCCCACGATCGAACTGGGTCGGACGGCGTATCGACTGTGGCTGCGACGTGTCGCCGGCACCGCCGTCGCGGGCCCGAACCACTGGGGCAGAAGCGTGCAACGACGCCCCGGTTCTTGAGGCCGTGTACCCGGCGACGTTAGACTGTGTCGTCGGTCACGGGCCGTGTCCGATTTTCCTGTGCGGCTCGTGACGGCGGATGACAAGGAGGTCACCATGGCTGGAGGCTTGCCGCCGCTGGCGATCGCACCGAGCCGGCGTCCCCAACTCGACCATGTGGCGGACGACGCTCTGGAAGCCACTTCCTCGGCGGAAGTGGCGCGTGCCTGGGAGAACTTCGCCGCCGGTGAAGACGTCGAGGCAGGCGTCCGGCCCGAGATTCTCGCCTCGTGGTACCGCTGCCGGGACCGGTACGAGGTGGACCGTTCCCTTGACGTCGCACCGGGCGCGCGGTGCGAGGACGTTCAGCGACTCGACAACGGCGTCATCTTCACGACGCTCGGCGGGCTCGGCGCGTTGGCGGGCAGGGAAGTCGAGAGAGACGGTGCCGTGGTCACCGTGACCGACGGTGACGGGCGCGTGCTGGGATCGTGGGGTGACCCCGCGGCGCAGCGGAGGGCCGAGCTGCACAACCTCGCCCCGTGGTCGTCGTGGTCGGAGGAGTGCACCGGAACCAACGGTATGGGGACCTCGCTCGAGGTTGCCGGCCCGGTCACCGTGACGGGCCCGGAACACTGGTGCGAGGCCTTCCATCGCTGGGCGTGCGCGGGAATCTCCATCCGCGACGTCGTGACCTCCGCTCCGGTGGCGTCGATCAACATCTCGCGGTGGAACGCGCCCCTGTCACCGCTGACGCCCGAGTGGCTCAGCAAGGCAGCGAGGTGTGTCGAGAAGGAGATCTACCGCCGCGCCATGTTCGAGACCGACAAGGTGTGGTCCGAGTTCAACAAGAAGGCCGGCGAGGTCGGTGTCCCGGTCATGGCGATGGACCGTGGTGGCAACGCGGTCGCGGCCAACGAATCCGCCGCCTCGCTGCTCGGTCTGACGAACGACAGCCTCGTCGTGGCGGGTGCGATCGAGCCTGCGCAGCGATGGACACCGGACATCCCGGGACTGTCCGATGTGGTCCGTTGGGCCAAGGAGCGGGCACGGGAACCGGCGCAGTGGAGCGGCTACGCGTGCCTGCCGCTGGGTAACGGAGACGAGGAAACCCCGGTGACGTTCCGGCCCGTCGTCGATTCGGACCGGCTCGTCGGCATGCTGTGCTACTTCGGGGTGCAGGAGGGCGAACCGTACGAGGGTGCTTCGGAACCCAGCGCCGGTTCGGTGCCGCAGCGCATCATCGGAATCCGCAACGACCGCCTGGTACTGCTCGCTCCGACGGAGATCCGCTACGCCGAGGCCGATCGCAACATCGTGTGGCTCGTGACCGAGCGCGGCCGAATCCAGGCGTCGACGCGCGGCCTGGACAACGTCGAGCGGTCGTTGGCGCCCCACGGGTTCCGCCGGGTACATCGACGGTTCCTCGTCAATCTGCGGCGCGTGGCGGAACTCGAACGCGGCATCAAAGGCGAACTCTTCCTGATCACGGACTCGCGTTCCCACGAGTTCGTCCCCGTCTCGCGGCGCCACGCTCCGGAGCTCCGGCGCATGCTCGGGGTCTGACCACCCGCAAACGAAGCCTGATCCACGCGAAAATCGCGGCCGGGTCTTCGCAGCACATGCTGCGAAGACCCGGCCGCGATTCTCGTTCGATGCCCGAGACGAGCCGACGTCGACGCCGGCTCACGACCGGGTTCCGGACGGGAACTAGGACCGGCTGCGTGACGACGCCGACTGCACCTGGCTGCGCAGCCCTTCGACGGCGCGTCCCGGATCATCGGCCGCATAGACGGCCGATCCGGCCACGAAGCAGTCGACACCGGCCTCCGCCGCCTGTTCGATCGTGTCGGCGTTGATGCCGCCGTCGATCTCCACCACGAGATTCAGGTGGCCCGTGTCGACCATCGTCCGTGCCTTCCGCACCTTGTCGAGCACGTCGGCGATGAACTTCTGTCCGCCGAAACCCGGTTCGACGGACATCACGAGCAGAGTGTCGTAGCTCTTGAGCACGTCGACGTAGGGCTCGAGCGGGGTGTTCGGCTTGATCGCCAGGCCGGCTTTGGACCCCGCGGCTCGGAGATCCCGGGCCAGCTTGACCGGATCGTCGGCGGCCTCGACGTGCACCGTCACGTTGTAGGCGCCCGATTCCGCGTAACCGATCGCCCAGCGGTCCGGGTTCTCGATCATCAGATGACAGTCCAGCGGCAGGTCGGCGCTCTTCTGCAACGACTGGACGACCGGAAGGCCCAACGTCAGGTTCGGTACGAAATGCGCGTCCATCACATCGACGTGCAGCCAGTCCGCTCCGCTGCCCGGCGGGCCTTGGACGGCGGCCACTTCGTCGGCCAGCCGTGCGAAGTCGGCGGAGAGAATGGATGGAGCGATCAACGGATGATTAGCCACGGTTTCGATGATAGTCAGTGTTTCGCGGGTGT
>NZ_JACHWU010000011.1 GCF_014191605.1 Prauserella isguenensis | reverse complement strand
CAGACAGGACAGAGCCGAATGGTCCGACCCCATCGGCACTGAGCCAGCGATCCCCGTCCGGGGTGGTCGCCTGACCGGGCCTGAGAACCGCATTTGTCGCCTGCTCAAGCTCCCGGGGCCGCCACCACGAACCGGGCCGGTGCATCGGCCGAACTTCAGAGCGCGAGACGACACCCCCGCCTCCACTGCTCCGCCCGACGTGGCTGGGCATGAGGCGGGACACGCACCCGCTTGGCGGGTGCCGCTGCTGCCTAGGCCCCACGCGGTGTCTGGGTAGCGGCGAGATCCGCCAAGTCGTTTCTGACCCGTACTCGCCTGGATTGGAGATCACATGTCCGTGAACACCATCGACCCGCTCGCCGTCGACTTGCCCGGCCTCGAGCCCACCGACGCCGACCTGGTCGCCCTTGAGAACGAGGCCTGGGACGACACCCAGTCCCTGATCGAGGCGCTGCTTGCCGAGCAAGCCGAAGCCACTGACCTTCGCGACCGTCGCGCTCGGTTGGCGCCGGTTCTCGCGCTACCGACCGCCCGCGGCGTCGAGCCGCACGACCTCGACCAGATGGGAGTTGCCGCATGATGCCCGCTGACTGGCGCCTGTCCGCCGCCTGCCGAGGACATAAGGACGCCGACTTGTTCTTCGCCCCGCAGACCCCGGTGAACGTCGAGCGTGCCCTGGAGATCTGCCACGACTGCCCGGTGCAGGCCGACTGCGCAGACGAGGCCCTGACCGCCCGGATCGAGCACGGCATCTGGGGCGGGTTGACCGAGGACGACCGCGCCGCCATCTGGCGCCACGAACTCTGGGAGGCCGCCCAGACCCGGTGATCGGCACCGGGGGAGCGCACCGGCACATGCGCCCGCAGATCACCGCCGGTGCGTTTCCCAGGCCGCCGAACACCAACGGCCTGCCTCTGCACACAGTTCGGCCCCGCCGATAGCCGCCAAGCACACGGGCGGGGGCCGAACACTGCGATTGGAGAACCGCATGACCACCATAGCCAGCCCGGACCCGATCATCGGCCAGCCCGACGGCACCGAAGCGATCGACGCGGCAGGAGGCTCGCTGCCGAACCTCTGGCACGTGCACCGCATGCTGCACACCGTCAAAGACGGCCGCGTGGAACTCTCCACCGACGGTGGGTCCTACCTTGTCGACGGACGCCGGGCCACTGACGTCGAGGTCCGGTTCCTGGACCAGCTCGTCGATTCCGGCTACGTCGAAGGCGATTTCTTCGGTGACGTCGACGGCCGCACGGTGCAGCTCACCCCGGACGGAGACGTCCTGGTTGGCCGGTGGCGCGGGTTCAAGGCCTACACCTCCCGAGGTGGTGGGCGCTGTGGCTGAATCGCTGCTCGCCGCCATCGACCAAGGCCGGGTCACCTGCGGGGCCACTGCCCAGCTGGACGTCGACGGATTCCCGTCGAGTCGCGAGCAGGACGGTGCACTGGCGTCGCTGTTGCTGACCGGCTGCATCGTGCTCAACGCGACTGGCCCGGTCGGTTCGGTTGCCGCGCAGCTCACCCCGTACGGCCGGGAGCTGCTGACCGCCACGGACGCCAGCCATGCCTGAACCCGACCTCGACACCGACGAGCCGGTCATGTCGATCGGCCTGTTGGCCGTGTTCCTGGTGCTGGCGGGGATCGCCGCGGCCGCGCCATTGGCCAGCATCGCCGTTGCTACCGCCACCGGCAACGACCTGGTCGGCGTGACCGGCATCGCGGTCGGTGCCGTCGCTGGCATCGGCGTAACCGTGATCGACAACCGCCCCTGACCTGGTGTTTCGGCACCGGGGGAGCGCTCACCGCGGCCGAAATCCCCCGACGGCCACGGCGGTGAGCGTTTCCCAGGCCGCCGAAGCCATTCCGTACAGCTCTTGGAGGTTTGCTGTGGACGCGCAGCCCACCGCACATGACCAGCCCGACGACGACGGCACCTTCGCCGCGATCGTCGCGCGCCTCGATTTCGACGCCGACGAGCCGACAACCACGCCGACGTCGCCTGGACATCAGCCGGCATCGGCTGAACCTGCCGAGTCCGCGCCGGATTCGTCGGCTGCGGGTGAGGGAGATACGAAGTCCGGGACGACGGTGCGTGCGGCGCTTGCCGACTGGATCTCGGCCCGTGCCGCGACCCTCCGGACCCGCCCGCCCAAGGCCAAGAAGACGCGCAAGGCCGAGGACGACGAGCCGATCACGACCGGCGCGTTCGCCACCGTCATGGCCCTGACCGTGGCCGTTGCTGCTCTGGCGTTCGCGTTGTCGTTCGACATGATGCGCACCGCCGCCATGCGCTACGGCTGGTCTCCGGAGATGGCGGCGCTGTTTCCGGTGCTGGTGGATGTCGGCACGGTCGGCGGTGTGCTGATGGGTGCGATCTCCACCCACCGCATCTACCGCACCACCGGCCACCAGCTCGTCGTGGCCACCCTGGCCGCCTCGGTGCTGTTCAACCTCGTCGGCCACGACATCCGTGGCGGGGCGGCCGCCGGCCTGCCGGCGCACTGGTCGTGGTCCGGCACGTGCGCTGCGGTGCTGGTGCCGGTGTTGTTGGCACTGTTCGTGCACGCCGCCGGCCGCGCGGTGCGGACCTGGGCCGAACAGCGCCGCATCGTCAAGCAGAACGAGATCGGCGAGCGCAATCGTCGGCAGCTGGCCGAGCGTGAACGACGCCAGACGGTCGCCGTCGCGCCGCAGCAGCCTGCCCCGCAGCCGGAAACGGAGAAGGAACCGGCCCCGGCTCCCAAGCCGGCGGCCAAGCCCAAGAAGAGCACGGGCAAATCTGGCCGGTCGTTTGACCAAGAGACCGCCCGCCGCGAGCTCGGCGATGAGTTCGACCGGCTCGGCCCGACCGAGATCAACAAGCGGATGGCGGCGCGCGGCTACGACACGGTGAACCCGTCGACCATCCGCCGGTGGCGCCGGTGAGCATGCAAAAGCGCCCCCGCCCTCGAGGGCGGGGGCGCTGGGCAGGGGCGAGGGGGTTAGTCGCGCCAGCCGCGCGTGGAGGTCGAGACCATCACTGGCTCGTGCGGGAACCGCTCGTGCCAGATCTCCAGTTGGTACTTGGGCAGCCACGAGCTGAACTCGGAGATGCGCTGGTGGTCACGCACGGTGCGCCCTTCGGCCGCTGCGGCCATGTGCACGAAGTGCTTGCCGACGACCTCCTCGCGCTGCTTGTCGTTGTCGAGCTCGAACACCTCAGTCACCGCCCGCGGCTGGCGGTTGATGCGCTGCCCGTCCCTGCGGGTCAGGTGCAGCTCGAAACGTTCGTCACGGTCGCGCCACCCCATGTCGTGTTCCTCCCTCGTTGCTGTGCGGCCGTTTCCGAGATTACCGGCCGTATCCACGTGGTTCCAGAAAGGACTGATCGCTGATGTCTTCTGCCGTTGCTGAGGGTGCTGCCCGTCCGCGCCGGCGAGTTCGGGCAGCTCAGGCCACCGTCGCCCGCGTGGCGGGCCAGAGGGACCGGTTCACCACCGACTACGCCCGCGCCACCACGGCGCAGCAGCGGTTCAACCAAGCTGCCCTGGCGTTGCGATCGGCCGCGGCGCCAGGGCGGCACCAGCCCGACCCGCCGGGCGTGGCCCGGCGGCTGGACCAGATCACCGCGCAGATCGCCGCGCTGGTCGAGGAGCTGCACACCGCCCAGCACGAACACGCCATGACCACGATCCGCGCCGAGGAGCGGCGCATCGCCCGAGCAGAACGGAGACAACGTTCATGAGCGTCGCAACTGACACCCAACCGGAACCAGGGTCTCGCCCCGACTTGCAGGTCGTTCGCGACGAGGACCCGCCAGAACCGCCACCTGAGCACGACACGGAGATCACCGGCCCGGTCCCGGTCCTCGATAGCGAGGGCAACCCCGTCGCCGCCCGCGCGCCGATCGATGTGCGCCTCAAGGAAGCCGCCGTCGGGTGGGTGGCGGCCCGGCCCCGGATGGCCACCCGGCCCCCGTCGATGGCCGAAACGCTGGAGCACTCCCAGCGCGGTGACTGGGCCGCGGCCGACAACGGTGCCAAGCGCGCGGTGCACGGCCTGGCCACGCTCCTGTCGTTTGTCTTGACCTACCCGCTCGATGTGGTGCTGCGGTCCCGCGACAAGCCGATCGCGTTCGTACTGACCATCGCCGTACTCATCACCCTCACCCAACTGCTCTGAAAGGAACGAACCATGTGGGAGATCTTCATCCCCAACTCGATGGCCTACGTCGGCTCGCTCTGCTTAGGGCTGGCGGTCATTCTGGTCCTGGTCGACATGCCCGGTGGGGCGCCCTGGGCGAAGATCGGCGCCGTCATCGCCGTGATCGGCGGATTCGGCGCCCTCGGCGGCGCCGCCGGATGGGTCGGCAACCACATCGTCAACGGCGGCGCGACCGCCGTGTCCTGGGGCGAACGGTGGGCCGGACAGGCAATCGGCACGGCCGCGCTCGCCGTGCTCGTGCTGGGAGGCGTCGCCTGGGCCGCGTCCCGCATCAAGGGCAAGGGCATCGCCACCAAGGGCTCGGGCATGGGCGCGAAGTTCAAGGGCCTGTTGCTGTGCGGCGTGCTGGCTGTCGTCGGCGCTGTGATCGCGGCCGTGATTCCCGAGTTCTACAACGGCGCCGATTGGGTCGTGTCCTCGCTCGGCAACGCCGTGCGGGACCAGATCGTCTGAGGCGCCCCGTTCTGCAGCGCCGTAACGAGGCGCCCACCCACTGGTGGGTTGTCGGGTTCGAGTCCCGATCGGCGCACGCACGAACACCACCCGTCCTCAACCAGGAAGGAGCAGCCTCGTGGAGCTGGCGCTCTTACTTGCCGCGATCACGTACATGGTGCGCGGCAAGTTCGATAAGGACACCTCGCAGGCCGCCTACAAGGCCGGGAAAGAACCGCCGTCGGTGGTCAAACACCGCCGCAAATGGGAACAGGGCGGCGGGAAGGTCGCGGACAGCGGCAAGCCGACAGGGCCGGGCGCGACCCGGCTGGCCTTGTCTCAACGGTGGGCCAACGCCTGCGAGAAGGCCAAGGAACGTTCCGACGACAAGCATCGCCGTTGGCGGGCATGGTTCGCCGAGCAAGCCCCGCAGCGCGACCAGAAATGGCGCGAGAAGCAGACCAACAAGCTCATCAAGTCGGAAAAGCGGGCCGAGAAGTTCGCCCGCGCACGCGGCATTCTGGCCCACCCCATCGCCGCACGTCAGGAACGCGAAGCCTGGGACGAGAACGCCCGCCGTGATGCCGAAGCAGCTCAACAGACCGAGCAGGCCGAGATTGACAAGGGGCAGCGGGCGCAGGCCCAGGACGACGACAAAACCCAGCGGATGCAGTCCTGGCGCGAATCGCTGCGCAAGAACAAGAAGCACATGTCCGCCGAGGCGTGGAATGCGCTGCCGTCGGACCTGCGGGACGAGCTGATCGCCGAGGCCGAAGCAAACGGCGGCAAGCTGGAAGTCGTTGGCCAGGACGGCCACCGGCAGCGTCTGCGCCAGTCCACCGGCCACGACAGCACGCCCGTCACCGAATCCGCATTCGACGAGCCGCCGGCGATCAACCCCGACGAGCCGCCGGCGATCGATCCCTACGAGCAGATGAGCAGCACGCCCACGGGCACCGCATCGACTCCTGTTGTGCCTGCTCAATCGACTGGAACGACCGCAACGACTGGAGGAACCGTGTATCAGGAGGCTGCGCAGAAGCTGAACAACCACGCCGATGAGATCGACGGCTACGCGGCTGCGTTGGCGCAGCTGTCGGATGACATGGGCGGTGTTGGCTGGGGCGCCGAGGTGACCGAGCCGCTGGCCGAGATGCGGGTTGCGCTGGGTCAGGTGTCGACCGTTTACAGCGATCTGGCCGAGCAGATCCTCGCCGAAGGCAACCGCGTCAACGATGCCTACGACGAGGCGCCGTGGGCACCGGACAAGGCCGCCCTCGTCTGACCTTTCCACCTCGATTCCCCGATCAGCACGTTCCAGAAAGGACACAGCCGATGAGTACGACGCCGATGGACGGCACGGCCAGCCCCGAGGAGATCAAGGGCCAGGTGCAGCAGGCCGTGGACGAGTTCGAAGACATGCAGCAGGCCAACATCGCGCTGCACCAGGACCTCGAGTCCGGCGAGTGGGAAAACCTCGACGGCCTGGCCGAAGCGCGCATGAAGCTGGACCAGGCCCGCGACGCGCTGGCCGCGGTCGCCGAGAAGGTCGGCCTGGCCCAGGGAGTCAGCGAGGCCCGCGCGGCCAACCGCATGGTCGGCAACAAGTCCTCGCTCGGCCGGGACTGACCCGCGCGGCTGCCGCCACGGTGACCAGCCAACCCGGCCCACGGCTGGGTTGGCTGCTCGCCGCGACGCCAGCACCGCACCCCACCACTCTTTTGAGAGGAGCCAGCGATGTCGTACCCGTTCGATCAGATCGGCGATGACGAGACCGTGCTCGTGCACTCCCACCAGCACTGGAAGTGCCTGATCCTGCCGGGCCTGGGCGGCGCCGTACTCGCGGTCGCCGCGGCCGCACTCATGGCCGCCGTGCCCGCCGAGGCCGGCCTCATCGTCGCCGCCGCCGCGCTGATCGGCCTTTCCGTGCTGGTGGGCGCGCCGATCGTGCGATGGAAAACCACCCACTTCGTCGTCACCGACCAGAAAGTCATGTTCCGCGAAGGGGTGCTGCGCCGGTCCGGGATGAACATTCCGATCCGCCGCATCACGTCCGTGCGCTACGAGCACGACCTCAACGACCGGATCTTCGGCTGCGGCTCACTCATCGTCGAAGCCATGAGCGAAGAACCGCTGACGTTCACCGACATTCCGCACGTCGAAGCGGTGCACAACACCCTCTACGACGCCTCACTGAACCCCACCTCCGCGCTCTGACCAGGAAGGAATCTCCGGCCATGTCGAAGACCGCCACCCCCGTGAGCAAGCTGACCTCCGCCGACCTGCAGCGCCTGGCCGAGCAGGCCGCTGAGAAGGAAAAGGCCGAGGCCAAGCAGCAGCGCACCGACAAGTTCAAGAAGGCGGCCGGCATGGGCGGCGGCCGGCGGCTGTCGACCGAGCAGAACCTGCGCGTGGCCGCGAAGCTGCAGGAACCGCAGCAGAAGGAGACGGAGCGGCCGTCGGCCGACCAGCTGGCCGAATCCAAGCGGAAGGGAATGGTGCGGGACCGCAACCGGCGGCGCCGCCGCCCCTGGTACGCCACCCTCGCCGTCCTGACGCTGGGCCTGGCAGGTTCCGGCGTGGCCGCACTGCTGTCCGGCCTGGGCGTGTCGATGCTCGTGGTGGCGGCCGTGTTCGCCGCTGCCGGGCCGGTGGTGGCGCTGGGCTGCGCGTGGCGCATGGAGCGCGTGCACCGTCAGCACGTCACGCTCGCCGACCGGCGCGGCGACCAGCCGCCCGAACCTACGCACCGGCGGTGGCTGGTCGAGGTCACACTGGCCGGACTCGGCGGGGGCGCGGTGATCTTCTGGATCGCAACCTCCGGGGTGTCTGCGCTGGTTGTGCTGACACTGCTGTTGGGCACGGTCATGCTGGGCGCGCGGTGGTGGCGATCGCCGCAGAACGCGCTCGGCGTGGACGTGGCGCCGCTGTCCCCGCCGCAGCCCGCTCCGGCGCCGGCGCCCAGCGGCCCGGCCGCGGCGCCGGTCGAGCGGGACCCGTACGCGCTGGCGTGGAAGAAGCTGCCCTCCGGCTTCGGCGTGCTCACCAACCGCACCGCGGATGACAACATCATCCGCTATGACATCGAGCTGACCGGCGAAGTGACCAACTCGACCGTCATGAAGTCCACCGAGAAGATCGCCGGGACGCTCGGCCTGGATTCTCAGCAGGTCATTGTGGAGCCGCCCAAGGCCAACGAGGACGGATTCAAACCGGCCAACCGGGCACGCCTGACGATCATCGTCCGTGACGTGGCTGCTGGCGTGCGCCACTGGAGCGGTCCGAACGTACAGATGAAGCCGGACGGTACCGCCGCCGTGCTGACCAATCTCGCGCGGTTCCGTGATGGGCAGGGCGAGGCTCAGTGCACGATGTGGACCACGGACGGGATGGTGCCGACCACCATCTACGGCGGTACCGGATCAGGAAAGTCTGCCGCGTCTAACGCCCTGACGATCGGTGCCCTGAGCACTGGCCTGCTGAACTCCATCTATGTGGATTTCAAGGGCAACAGCTCGGGGATGCTGCGCAGTCGGGCGCGGATCGTGGTGGTGGGCCGCGATGCCACCACCGACGTGCGCAAGCTGCTCCACCTGCTCACCACGACCCGGCTCCAGAACGACCCGCGGGACAAGCAGTTCCCCACCGCGGATCGTCCCGGCTGGTTCCTGTTCATCGAGGAGATTGCCAAGGGCATCAAGGCCGACCCGAAGTTCGCCCAGGAATCCGAGAACCTGTCCACCACAGCCCGGTCGCTGGGCATCTGGCCCGTGGTCACCGCGCACGACATGCACGGATCGGCGTGGGCAGGGACGAACAACCGGGCTGCATGGGGCAAGCAGGCGTTCGTGTTCTACCTCAACACCTCGTCCGACGATCTGATCAACGGGCTGACCTACCGGCCCTCGACCCTGCCGACCTACGACGAAGACGAAGCAGGCCTCGGGCAGGACGAACAGCCCATCCCGGGCTTCGGCGTCGGGGTGAACACTCGCCGGGCGAACGTGCCGGCCAAGTGGGACTGGCTGCCGGCTGACGACGACCCGGTCGACGGCGACGAGCCGCCGTGGCGGGCCGGCGCGGCGTGGGACGCCTACGTCACCGAGCCCGGCCTGACCCAGGTCGAATACGACGCCCTGGTGGCCGCGTTGGGCGAGCCCAACGCAGATGGCCGGTGGATCATCGGCGTCGGCGGCACTCACCGGTTCCGCGATGAGGAGCAGGACACCAAGTCCGGGACGCGTCGGGTGCGCAAGTCCGGGTTCGGCACGCCCCGCACCAGCACCGACGGCGATGGTGACGGCGGGACGATCGCCGATCCCACCCAGCGGCACGTGTACGAACTCATCGCCGCCGGCACCACACGCGTGGCCGACCTGGAAACAGCGATGTCCAACAAGGCCAGCCGCGCCACGATCGACCGTGCACTCAACGCGCTGGTCGGCGACCAGCAGATCGAACGCACCGGGCGCGGCGAATACGCCGTCGTCGAATAACCACAACCGCACACCTTCCACCGGCGAGGCCGGGACTGTCCACGTGAGAGTCCCGGCCTCGCTCTGTCTCGAAAGGCCCCACCTCATGCGCCTACGAACACGCCGTTGCCGTACTCGGGAGGCGACATCGACGGCCCGTGCGACGTGTGGGAAGCCGCGCCCCCAGAACTGGCAGCCCAGCAACGCGAGCTGCATCAACGCTGCCTGGACGGCGACATCGACCACACCGAACTCGTCCGCTGGTGACCCCCGTACCGAAGGAGAACCCACCATGACCCGCCGACCCGCCTGCAGCTGGTGCGACCTTCCTGCGACCCACACCCAGGTCACGCGCGATGCCTCCGGCCGTCCGGAATCCCGTGACTACGCCTGCGGCGAGCACACCGACCAGTGGCTCCGCCCGATGGAGAAGGCCGTGTTCGCAGGCGGCAGTTACTGCGACGTCGCGACACCGTGCTGATCAGGCACGGACAACCCTCGATTCGAACTATCCGGCTGGGCCGGAGCTCACTCCACGGGCTCCGGCCCAGCCGCTTTTCTGCCCACTCCCACGCATCTGGTCAGCACATATCTGCAGAGAGGACCTGCTCGCTGATGCACCCGCAACGTCACGAACTCTCGATCGAGCCGTACTCGCCGGCGCTGTCGGCGGCGGCCGACCGCATCACCGGTATGCGAGAACGGATCACCACCACTGCCGGCTCCCTGCGGGAGGACGGCACCCGGCGGACCCAAGTCGGCGCCATCGCGGGCGTTGTGCTCGCCGCCGCGGCGGCGGTCGCGGCGGCGATCGCGCTGGGCGATGTCCTGGGTAGCGGTGTGGCGTGGCTGTTCGGCGTGGTCGCCGACGGCGCCGCCGGATTCTGGGATCAGGTGCTCTACCCGGCCGCGGTCATGCCGATCACCCTCTGGTTCGACCTGCACGCGCCCGCGGCGGGGTTCGACCCGTTGGTCATGCTGCTGTGCTGGGCAGCAGCCGGGGCCGGTTTGTGGATCGCCTCGTCCACGGCCCACCGGCTCGGGCTCGTGTGCCTCGTACTGTGGCTGGGCTGGGCCGCGGCCACCACCGCCCTCGCCTACGGCGGGGCCGATCCGGCCGCACCCGCTCTGGCGGCCGGTACGACCGGCGCCGCGCTGGCCCTGCTCACCATGATCGGCCTGGTACAGCTGCCCACTCCGCAGTCGCGGGTGCGGCGCGACGACGAGGCCGAGCTGCGCACGCGGATGGACCGGCAGCAGGCGCTGCTGCATGCCGCCGTCGCAGCCGACGCCCCCAACGGCGAACTCGTCCGGCTGCGCCGGCAGCTGACCGAGACGGTCGAGCGCCTCACCCCGGGCTCGCGGGCATGGATCGAGTGGCGCTCGGCACTGGGACACCAGTGCGACCGGGAGGTGGTGGCGTTCCAGGTCATCGCCTCGAGTGCCGCTGTCGCCGCCGCGTTGCTGCTGCTGGGCGCCACCGGTTCGGCCGTGTTCGCCGTGCTGGCGGTGATCGCCGCCGGCTGGGGCGCCCTGGCCATGGCCACGGCCGACTACGACGAGCGGCACGCCCAGACCGTGCTGCGCCGCCGGGACCTCGCGCTCGTCGACTGACCCATCTGCCGGATCTGCCGGGTGCGGCGCGGACGCACCTTCCACAGCACCACCTGCGCCGCACCCGGTGACCAACTCACCCCACCTGAGAAAGGGGGCGAATCTCCAGTGTTGCACCGACCCGGTGCCTGTCGCCGCTGCGGCAGACCGTTCACCGCCCGACGCCGGCACGCCACCCGCGGTCTGGACCAGACCTGCCGCACCGCCGCCGCGGCCGAGGGTGTGCTGCACACCTACCCACCGGTGCGGCCCGCGATCGACCCGGACCAGCTGGCCACCCTCGAGGCCGCCGGGCTCGACACGACCGCCATCGCACTCCGCCTCGGCGTGACGAGTGCGGGGGTGCGGCAACACCGACGTCGACGGCGGAGGGCCGGGGCATGATGGGCCGCACCCACGCCCTCACCGGCGCCGCCGCCGGCCTCGCCGCCGCACCCCTGGCCGGACTCGACACCCTCGCCCACGCCGCCGTGTTCGCCGTGATCACTGCCGGGTGGGCGATCGTGCCCGACCTCGACCACCCGAGCTCGTCAGCCTCGAGGCTGCTGGGCCCGGTCACACGGTTGCTGTCCTGGCTGGTGCGCACGGGCAGCGGCCTGATCTACCGCGCCACCAAAGGCCCCCGCGACGAGCAAGGGGTTCACCGGACGGTCACGCATACGGGGCTGTTTGCCGTGCTGGTGGGTGTGGTGCTCGGCTGGGCCGGCACGCTCACCGCCTGGGTGCCCGTGGCGGCTGCGGTGTTCGGCGTGCTGCTGGCCGTCGACCGCCTCGGCGGCTGGCTCCTCGGCCTCGTGGCCGGCCTGCTGGCCCTGTGGCTGGGCACCGGCACCACCCCGGCCGCGATGATCGCCGAGATCGGCGAACTGTCCGCGGCAGTCGGTGTGGCCGCCGGGCTGGGCTGCCTGGTCCACACCCTCGGCGACATGATCACCCTCTCCGGCGCCCCGATCCTGTTCCCGATCCCGATCGCCGGGGAGACCTACTACGAAGTCCGCCCGCCCCGCGCTCTGCGGTTCCGCACCGGCGGGAAGGTCGAGAACTGGCTGGTCACGCCGCTGTGCTTGCTGGCGATCGCCGCGGCCACCGCGAGTCTGCTGCTCCCCGAGGTCACCGGAGGCGTCGATGTGGGCTGACCCCAACGTCCGCGCCGTGCTCGTGTTGCTCGCCTTCGCCGCCGCGTACGTGCTCTACGCCCTGATCTGGCCCTTCACGCATTGCGGAGCCTGCGGAGGCGGCAAACGAACCGCGCCGCAGTCGCAGGGCCGCTACTGGCGCAAATGCGGCCGGTGCGGTGGCACCGGCAAGAAGATCCGCCTGTTGGCCCGCATGTTTGGCCGCAACCCCTGACCTGTCAGGAGACACCCGATGTCTGACGACACCCTCACGTTCGACGACCTGCGCGAGCGGGGCTGCATCTGCAGAGTCCCGCCCTTACACCCGGAGACGGGAGCGGTGATCAACCGCGACTGCCCGGTACACGGACTCGACTAGGAGCTGACCATGTGGAGCCTGCTCGTGGCCGCGGCGATCGGGCTGGTTCTCGTCGCGGCCACGGCGGGTGCCGCGCTGGCCTGGCATCTGCGCCGCGCCCGACCCCACACCACCGAACCCGCCCCGTACGAGCCACTCAGTGTCGATCCGCGCGGCCGGTGGCGCATCAGCCGCATCGACGACGCCGCACTCGAACCCGTGCCGTACCAGCTCGACACCGACTCCGACGACGCCGCCGAACCGTTGCGGCCGGCGGCGAAACCACCCCGAACACCCGAGCACTGACCATGCCGAGGAGGACACGGTGACCACTTTGGAAGCCAATCGCGACTACATCGCCGCGACCAGGCACGAACTCGACCTCGACGACGACGAACTCGCCACCCGCATCGCCGACTACGTCGTGGGTGAGCTCGAGCGCCTTGGCAGCTCCAACGCCCGCCTGGTGATGCCCGTCGACGAGCAGGGAGACATTCCAGGCCCGTGCTGCTCGTGGTGCTGGAGCCTGGGTGGGCTGTGCCCGCACATCATGGGAAACGGCACGGAGACGCGCTGAGCACACCTGCCGACACAGCTTCTGCATAACGCCATATACGCATTGGCCTTTCGGGGGCTGCGCCGCCATGCGGTGCAGCCCCCGAACTCCGTTCCACATCCCCATATCGCTGCAGATGAGGAAGGGACTCGACAACGCATGAGTAGTTCTGCTGTTCGCCGACTTCGGCCACGCCCAACACCGCCGCCGATGGTTCCTCATCGCCACCCGCGACGCCCGTGTGAACCTCACACCGCCGGAGCCGACGTTCGTGCCCGCCACCGACGTCCTAGAGGAGCACCTCGGAAAGCGGGTCACGCGGCGGCTCTACGTCGCCGACCAGATCGAGGCGATCACCGACCCCGACGTGCCCCACCTGGTCACCTACCGGCGCCACGCCCGCCCGCGCCGGGCCGACCAGCACCGGCTGGCCACCATCACCGCCGGTGGCAACCACCACGCCGTCGCCACCGTGATCGCTGGCGGCACCGCCTGGCACCGCATGCTCACCAATCGCGAATGCGCCCGCGCCCAAGGTTTTGCCGACGAGCACGAGTTCGTCGGCAACACCGCCGAGGTCAAACGCCAGATCGGCAACGCCGTGCCCGTGGGCATCGCCTCCTGGCTCGGTACCCGCGCCGCCAACGCCCTCACCACCACGCACCTGGCCGCATGACCTGTGGCCACCAACCCCGCGCCCACGTCTCTTCGAGGAGGTCCGATGTCTCGCCACCACATCGCCGCCGACACCGCCGACTGCTGCCTGTTCGGCTACACCGCCGGTTGGCACATCCTGCTGGTGCGCCGCCGCTGGGAACCGTATGCCGGCCGGTGGGCCATCCCGGGCGGCTACGTCGAACCGGGCGAGAGCTCCGAGGTCGCCGCACGGCGCGAGCTCGCCGAGGAAACCAACGTCGCCTGCCATGCCCTGGAGTTCGTGGATCACTACAAAGCTCCCGGCCGCGACCCGCGCGGCGAGGTCACCAGCGATGCCTGGTGGGGCCTCGTGCCCGCACTGGGCGGCATCGGCGGCTGTCCCACGCCGGAGCCGGCCGACGACGCCGCAGACGCCCGATGGTGGCACATCGACCGACTCCCGCCACTGGCGTTCGACCACGGCGACATCATTGCCGACGCTGTCGCGCAGCTGCGCGGTCGACACCACCAGGAGATCCGATGAACAAGAAGCTCGTCACCGCCCTCACCACGCTTGTCGTGGCCGCCGGCGCCTACGTCTACACGGGGGCCGATCTCCCGTTCGCACAGTCCGACACGCCCACCACCGAAGCCGCGCCCGCGGCGGGCGGAGTGGATCTGTCCGAGCTGACCGTCGCCCCGGAAGACACCGGCGCCCACTACGACCGCGAGGACTGGCCCCACTGGTCGAGCGTGGGCGAGGGGTGCGATGCCCGCGATGCCGCCCTCAAAGCCCACGGGCGAGGCGTCACGGTCGGCGATGACTGTGCCGTGTCCGGGGAATGGACCAGCATCTACGACGGCGAGGTCGTCACCGACGCCTCCGAATTGGACGTCGACCACTGGGTGCCGCTGGCTGAGGTCGCCCGTTCCGGCGCCCGCGACTGGAGCGAGGACGAGCGCGAGGCCTACGCCAACGATCCCGACGTCCTCGTGCCGGTCACGGCCAGCTCGAACCGGTCCAAGGGCGATCAGGATCCGGCCACGTGGCTGCCCGAGCAGGACCGCTGCGGCTACGTGGCCACATGGATCCAGATCAAGCAGCGCTACGAGCTCACCGTCGACCGGGCCGAACACGAGGCCCTCACCAGCGTCCTCAAGCGCTGCTGACCCACCAACAGCGCCCCACAACGCGGATCTGGCCGGACCAGCAGGCAGCCACGATTCGACACGGTGACGTTTCACGTGACGAACGAGGACGAGTGGAAGACAGAAGAGAAGGGGAATGAGAATGAGCACGGTGTGGGTCAAGACCGCGCGGACAGCGATCCGCTCGGAAGAGATCATCTCGATCTCAGAGCACCAGGGCAGTCTGTCTGTGACCACAACGGAGCAGAGCGGCGCTTTCGCGCACGGCGAGGGAGAACTTCGGCACCGACGGCACTCCGTCTGCCAAATCGCCGACCTCGATATAGACGACGCGGTCTCTTACCTCGCCGCTCGGATCGGGCAGGCAGCAGCAACCGGCCACGGAGCGATCATCAAGTACCACGACGGAGACCTCCGGACCATCAACACCTCCACGTGACGTCCTACTCAAAGGCCCCTCCTCGGCATCACGCCGGGGAGGGGCCTTTTTGCGTTTCAGAGGTGCCTTCCTCGTGGTTCTCCGATGCGGTCCCACTGCTATGCCGAGATCGGATGGATGCGCTCGAGCTTGTCGCCGAGCTCATCACGCGCGGTCTCGCGGTCGTAGAGCTCCTGCAACCCGGTCCAGAACCCCTCGCTCATGTTGAAGAATCGCGACAGGCGCAGTCCGGTGTCGGCGGTGATGCTGCGAGTTCCGGCGATGATCTGCGACAGGCGTGTCTGGTCGACTCCGATCTCTTTCGCGAGTCGGTACGGGGTGATGCCCATCGGGTCGAGGAACTCCTCCTTGAGGATCTCGCCGGGGTGCACCGGCGGCATGGTTGGCGTGCTGGTCATGTCTCCCTCGCTAGTGGTAGTCGACGATCTCGACGTGCTCGGGGCCGCTGTCGGTCCAGGTGAAGCAGATGCGCCACTGGTCGTTGATGCGAATGCTGTGTTGTCCTGCGCGGTCGCCGCGTAGTTGTTCGAGTCGGTTGCCGGGCGGGACGCGGAGGTCGTCGAGCTGTCCTGCCTTGTCGAGCATCGCGAGCTTCATCCAGGCGCGGCGTCGCACGTCGGGTGGCAGTCGGGTGTCGCGACGACGCCAGATCTTCTCGGTGTTCTTGTTCGCGAACGATCGGATCATGACGCCCTACTGGTGAACTTCACAAGTACTAACGTACTCCACTACTAGTGAGGCTCGCAAGCATCGCCATGGTGCCGCGGGGAGGGGCCGTTCTGCGTGGTGATGAACTGGCCTCGAGCCTGTTCACCAAACGGTCGGTTCCCGAACAGCGCGCACAAGAGGGCGTCCGTTCGCGTGTTTGCACGTCGCGGTGTTCACAAACTCGTTCAAAAACATGTAGGGTGTGGATCAGTTGACGAACACGTTTAACGAACGGAGGCGTGCGCGATGGCGCTCGTGGGCTACGTCCGGGTCTCCAGTAGCGGGCAGGAGACGCAGCGGCAGCGGGATGCGCTCGAGCCGATCTGCGTGCGCGTGTTCGAGGAGAAGATCTCCGGTCGCAAACGCGCGGCCGACCGGCCGCAGCTCTCCGCCGCCGTCGACTATCTGCGGCCCGACGACATGCTCACGGTGCAAGAGGTCGACCGGCTCGGCCGCAACCTCCTCGACGGCCTGCTCGTGCTCTCGGAACTGTTCCAGCGCGGCGTGGCGGTCAAGGTCCTCGAGGGCATCGCCGCCGGCGAGCACCGCGAGCGATCACTCGTGCTCGACCTGGCCCTCGCCCTGGCCGAGGATCGACGCCGCGACATCAGCCGCAAAACCAAAAACGGCCTTGAGGCGGCCAAGCGACAAGGGCGAACCGGCGGGCGCCCGCCCGTCGTCGACGACGACAAGCGCCGCGCCATCCTCGCCCGCCATGACGAAGGCCAGTCGATCCGGCAGATTAGCCGCGGCACCGGCGTCTCCGTCGGCGTGGTCCACCGCGTGGTGACCGAGAACATCGTCGACGACTCCCGTAATGAGGAGCCCCACTGATGTCTGATGACCTGCAGACCCATGACGGATGCGCCCGCCGCCCACGCCTGGCCCTCGTGACGGAGAAGGGGTGACCGGAGGTGGGTTCGAAAGCACTATCAGCCTGGACGGAGCTCAATGACCGGCAACAGGCCACCCTGAAGGTGGTCTTCGAATTGGACCAGGAGGTCGAGTCCGCACGGAGGATCGATGCGGCCAACGGGTACTGGGACAAGCGCCCCGCGGCGGAGTGGCGCCAGATCGACTTTGCCCACGATCCCTCCGACCGTGAGCTGTTCGGAATGACCGAGCTGCAGTCCCGGTTGTCCCGTCAGGGGTGGGATAACCAGGGCAACGGAGCGACGATGGCTGCGCTGGCCTGCCGCGGGCTGATCACGCGCGGCAGCCGCGGCACAGCGCTGGGGCAGATGTACACGGTGGCCCTCACTCGTGCCGGACGTGCCGCCGCCCGCGCGGGCACGTCTCTGACCACAGGTTCGGCACGGAAAGCACCGCTAGGCCACCGGGCGTGGGAGGTGCTGGCTCTGCTGTGGTCTTGCGACCAAGAGGGAACACGGTTGAACTGGGGGCGCTCGAGCACGATCGATCGTGTGCTGATCGACAAGAACAACCCACCGCTGGCCCGTAGGCTCGAGTGGTACGCCGGGTACGAGATCACCGATGCCGGGCGCGAGTTCTACCGCGAGCACTACGCGGCCCACACCGCCGCGCACCCCGACGTGCGCGCCCCACATCCCGATGGCGCCGAGGCCGACCCCTGGCCGGCCCGAGTCGACGAGATCCTCGTCGAGCACCAGCACCACTACCGCGCGCTGCGGACCGCCTGGCACGAGGCGCGTGCCGTGCAGCAGCTGGCCGAGGCCGAGCTAGCCACCGCAGAACCGGAACCGGACCCGGTGCTGCCGGGCGAGATCGCCCAGCTCGCCCACGACCGGCATTCCCTGCGGCAGGACACCGCCCAACAGCGTTCCCAGCTCGCCGCCGAGCACGTCGCCACGATCGGCCAGCATGCCCTGCGGGCGGCGCGCGGCTATGCCGCCTGCGCGCTGGGTGTGTTCAACGCGGCCGTGGCCGGCGCCGACCCGCGTGAGAACCTGACTCCACCAGCCCACAGCGACTCCTGGGACGAATCACGCCTGGCCCCACCCGCCGAAACCGGGATCCACGCCCTCGACACCGACGTCGCGAAACTGCACGCCGCCGCGGTCGGTGCCCCGAAACGCCGCCGCGGACCCGCGCCCAAACCTCGCACGCGCGGACGGGCTGCGACCACCGAGGAGGAGCCACCGGGCAGCAACCTCGTTGCCCTGGCCGACGCCCTGCGAGACCACGCCGCAGGCGGCACGCTCCTCCGTCGACTACACCCCGCCACCTGACAGCAGCACACTGGAAGACACTGGGCTCTGCTGGACCGCAAACGGCACGTGGGCTACCCTTGGACGCAGGAGTTCCGCACCGCGGGTGCGGGGCGAGTCGCAAGGCCAGGTGCTACTCGGGGCAGACCGGGACCCTGGCCTTACGCATGTCTAGGGCCGATCAACAGCCGGTATCCACCGAGATCTCGTACACGCAGTGCTCCAGCACCGCGCGGAACGGTGCCGATTCGTCCTCCCGGCTGGCCCGAACGGCACCTGCCACGACATCAGCTGCCCAGAGAAGTGGCTCGTTCGGTCCGGGCACGTGCTCAACCCGAAACGACGTCCCCTTCGGCAGTTGGTACCGCGCTCCCACGACGGCTTTGACGTCACGTGCGTTGAGCTCTTTGCTTCGACTTTCCATAATCAAACGCTCCGCACCGTAGCTGTGCAGCTCCAACAACAGCGTGCGCAGACACATTGCCCGGGCCCGCTCCTGGCGCTTGTACGGAACCGGAGCTCCCACGGCCACCACATGGAAACCCTCGAGCGCACCAATCTCCTTCGCCGCGCGGTGCTGCTGCGACTGGTTCATCTCGTTCCAGTGAAGCTTGCCGCCACCACGTCGCGGACCACGAAGTCGCTGCAGAACCTCGCGCACCTCGTCTTCATCGGCAGGCTCGAACATCGCCGCCGCGAGCACGTAGTACCCGCCGTCGTGGGCCTCCTTGAATGACTCGTCGGCAAACGCGCACCGATTAGCGGGCGAAGACGGAATGGGCACCGACTCAGGGTACGGCGCGCCCACGACTTAGCGGGCCATCCGCATAGGCGGGAACGATACGATGGTTGAGCGCGGGCCAGTAGGCCTGCGCGCGCAACGAGGTCCAACTCGGGTTCAAACACGTCAAATGGATCAAGGGAATTGAGTTCCTCGAGGACTTCACCGAGATCGGCGGCGGCCAGGGCGGCTACAACAACGACCACGAGTTCTTCGGCTACCGCCAATCCATCTAGCCACTTGACAGAGCGCAGTACCGCAGCGGCATCCAGCCGTCCGCGAACCCCGACGTAGAAATAGGTGCCACCGTGAAGACGAAGTCGTCGCTGACCGCCCTGGCCCGGGAGCAGTTGAAGATTGCCACGGGGGCCTCGAGCGGGCGCAGCGCACACACCGTGTACGGCGGCCACGAGCATGTACTGCGTCAGACCCTGATCGCGCTCGCCGCCGGCCACGGCCTCGACGAGCACAACAACCCCGGCGAGGCCACCGTGCACGTGCTGCACGGGCGGGTGCGCCTCGCCGCCGCCGACATCGAGTGGGAAGGCTCGCCCGGGGACCTGCTCATCGTGCCGCAGGACCGCCACACCCTCCACGCCATCGAGGACTCCGCAGTCCTGCTCACCGTGGGCGCGCACCAGTGATCAGCAGGGAACAGAGGCAACGCCAGCAGCATGCACGCCGCGGACACCCTGTACTGGCTCTCCGACCCTGCCGGCGGTCGAGCAGCTGACCCAGCGCGTCACGCAGTGACGCACGTTCTTCCGCGGAAAGAGAGGCGATCGTGGCGGACACTGCACGGGGTCACGGCACCGATCGGTATGCGATGTGGCAACGCATGCTGCGTGCCCTTGACGAGTTGGATGCGGCGTGGCGCGAGGTGCACGCGGCTGAACCGGACGCGCCTATGGCACTGACCGGAGACATCGTCGTCAAGCTTGCCGGTGCCACCGGGCGCGGCACGGTCGCGATCGCAGGGTTGGCCGAGATTCTGGAGCGGCGACTTGACAGTGGTGGTGCGTTTCGGGACGCGACCCAGGCGTTGCACGACGCGCGTGACCGGTGGCCGCCAGGCGGGTGAGAGTCGAGTTCATCGCACAAATGACCAGTTGTGACAGTTCTGCGAACGACCCGATCCGCCCGGGGTTTCCGCAGGTCGCGATTCGCACAACACCTCTCATAAATGAGACCACTTTTGAGAGAGTTCTGCGAGAGTGACGGCATGCAACGCGGACCCGACGACGCCACGGCCGCGGTCGAACGCCACCCCTGCCCGCAATGCGACGTGCCCGCCGGCAGCGCCTGCCGCACCCGCGCCGGGAAGACCGCCGCGAAATACCACACCGCGCGGTTCATCCTCGTGCCGTCACTGCGCGATGAGCTCACCGTGCCCGTCCCTGCCGACCGGGGGCCGGGCAAGAAGTGGACGCAGGGCCCGGAGGTCGCCGCGGCGAAGCCGGAGACACACGGGGCGCCGATCCGGATCGGCTACGCTCGCTGCTCCACCGCCACCCAGGAACTGCACAGCCAGCTCGACGCGCTCGCGGCCGCACACTGCACCAGGGTGTTCTCCGAGACGATCAGCACCCGCATCAAGATCCGCCCCGAACTGGAGAAGGCACTCACCCTCGCCCACGAGATCAAGACCGCCGCGCCGGACCAGCCGGTGATCGTGACCGTGCACGAGATGAAACGCCTCGCCCGCAACGCCGCCGAACTGATGACGCTGTCCGCCCAGCTCCAGGGCGGCGGGGTGCAGCTGGAACTGCTTACCGGACCCCTGACCGGGATCTACGACCCACACGGCATGGGCTCCATGCTCTTCGCCGTGCTCGCTGTCGCCGCCCAGCTCGACCGCGACTACATCCGCGAGAAAACCCTCGAAGGCCAGCAAGCCGCCGCCGCACGCGGCAACCACGGCGGCCGCCCCAAGGTCATCGACGAGGACATGCTGGTCTTTGCCCGCGCGCTCCGCGACAAGGGCACCCCGATGCCCGACATCGTCAAGAAGCTGACCATCAAAACCGGCAAGAACGCCGGCCAGCACCCCTCAGTCGCCTCGCTCTACCGCGCCCTCGCCGACATCAACTCCTGACCAGGCATTACCCGACCACTTGGCAGGTTTCTCCCGTATCCCGGCGGTCCCTCTTGTTCTTCCGCCGTTCCGGATTGTTGCCGTCGCTCGGGTCGGATTGTGTTTCCAGGCCGATGAGGTCGACGTCTAACGGGAAGGAGTCGGCGTACCCACGGCCATGGTCGTCGACGTAGTGAACCGAGACGGTGAACTGTGCAGGGACTGGCTCGACGTTCCCGTCAGATCCTGCGCTCATGTAGGAGTAGATGTTCTTCAGCTGGTGACCGGGGGCAAGCAAGGTAATCGCCGTTCCATAGCGTTTCCGCAGGACGGGAGCGACCACACCTTGCTGTCCGTCATCGGTGTGGGTGTAGTCCGGCAGCGGCGGGTCGAAACGCACTTCGAGGTGGCGAGCGAGCGATTGGCCGTTGTTCTCGATGACGAGATAGACCACGCCCAAAGACATCTCCGGCCCCTTTTTCAAAGAGGCAACCACCACCGGGCGGGTGCGGTCCCTGCTGTCCTTGCGCGCACCGAGCAACGACCATCCGGCGATACCAGCCGTCGCGACAGCCCCGAGCGCACTGACTCCAGCGAAGATCGCCGACCAGTTCTGCGGATCCATACCTGCCATCACAGCAGACCATCGGCGTAACGCACCGATGCGAAAGCTGACGACGCCGGGTGATACAGCGGATTATCACCCGGTCCCCACCTCGACTACTGACCGACTGTCAAGCTGCCTTGACACAGTGGGAAACGTCAGGCTGGCTTGACAACATGGAGCGCATCGAGCTGACCGACGGCAGCGACAGGCTCATGCCGGGCCTGCTGCCCGCTGGCATCGACCTGGAGGCCGTCCTGCGTGACGGCGACGAGCGGGAACTCAACGCCACCTGGAACACCTACTTCGAACGCGAGTTCTGCCGGCGGGCCGATGCCCGCTCCGACGGCGACCCCGTGTTCGGCCACGTTCTGGCCGGCCTCGCCCCGGTCACCGCGGTACAGGCCCTCGAGGCCAACCGTCGCCTGGTCGAGCTGATGACCGGACGCCGCTGGGTCGTCATGCGCGACGCCCGCGAGGCCGGCGCCAGCTGGGCCGAGATCGGTGCCGCGCTCGGCATGAGCCGCCAGGCCGCGCACGAGTGGTACCAGCGCAAGATCGAACTGCAGGAACAGCGCGTGCCCGAGTTCCACGACACCGCCCGCTCCCGCGCCGTCCTCGAGCCGGACCACGATGCCGAATGACACACCGCCCAGTCCGTGTACGCCCGTCCCACCGGTCGGCTACACTGGAAGGCGATCGCCCCCCTCCCAAGCCTCTCGCTGAAGCTCAAATGGGAGGGGCCTTTTTCTTTTCTGGGGTAGTGCGTGAAGCCGAGCCTGTCCTGCGAGCAGCAGGTCGCCCTCATGATGCAGCGCGGCCTCGTCGTCGACGACACGAGCGCCTGCGCCGAGTTCCTCGCAGCGAACAACTACTACCGGTTCTCCGGCTACGCCCGGTACTACCAGCGAGCTCCGCACCTGGGCGACGACTCGTTCGTACCCGGCAGCACCTTCGACGAGATCCGCGCTGTCTACGACGCCGACGAGCAACTTCGGGCTCGACTCGCCGTCCCCCTCGCTCGCATCGAGCTGATGCTCCGCGCACACGTCGCGCGCGTGATCGCCGACGAGCACGGCGCCTACGGCCGCTTCCTCGAAGAGGACTTCTACACCGATGTCGGTGACCGGGAGCCGACCGTCGAGCTGTGCCGCCGCGACATCGACCGGAGCAAGGACCGCCACATCCTGCGCTATCGGGAGGACACCGCAGGCGACCGCGCCGAGTACAGCCGACTGCCCGTGTGGTCCGCGGTCGAGGCGTGGTCGTTCGGCACGTTGTCGAAGGCCATCGAACGGGGTGCAGGAGGCACACTGGTCGATGCCGTCGCCGGCAGCATCGGGATCGCCAAGGCCGGCTTGGCCTACCGCGTGAGATCGCTGGTCTATCTGCGGAACCGGTGTGCGCACCACAGTCGGCTCTGGCACCACTCCGTCCTCGACGCTGGTCCCACGCCCAACAACGTGCGTAAGCAGGCGAAGCGCCGGGCCGGGCAGTTCGAGCCTCGTTCCGTCCTCGATGTCATCGCCTCGCTCGACGACATGCTCACGCGGGGCAAGGCTGCCGACCCACTACTCCCCGACCTCGTCACCGAACACCGCAGCAACGCGGCCTTCTGGGAAGGCCTCGTCCGGCCGCAGAGCCCCCGCGACCACGCCTGTGCCTCGCTGTAGATACGGGTGCCACGACTCATGGTGATGCCCCGCTAATTGCGTGCCGGACCCGAGACTCGAAGACCGACCGGTGCTGTACAACAACCCCTATGCGCCGGGGACACGTCACCAGGACACTCAAACGATGGGGGTGGCTCGCTGTCGCCGCCCTCGGCACGGCGATGACAGCGGCGGGCTCCGCGTTCTCCGACACCACGGCGCTGATATGGGCCGGGATCATCATGACGGGGGTGTCGGTTGTCGCCAAAGCTCGTGATGAGTACGCAAGAAAACGCCTGCACTTCCGCATCACTGCTGATCGCTTGTCGATACCCGTCCTCGATGATGTGGAGCAGGTCATTGACCAGGTCGTACAGGGCATACGCGACGAGCTCCTGGGCGCGCTGGACCAGACACCGCGGCCGCCGTTGCTCGCGCTCTCCCACCCCGAGCAACGGAGTCCAGAGCAGTACCGAGGCCAGGTCGAGGAGTACCTCGACGCGTTGCCGACGGCACTGCGCGAGCTGCTGCACAGCCAATACGTCGCCGAACAGCACGGCCCGTTACAACTGAGGATCTCCAGCGACGGCGCTGGTCCGTTCGAGAAGGTTCGAGTGACTCTGCGCCTGCCGCCCGGAATCACCGTGCTCGACCCCGACGAGCTCGACACTCCGAACGAGGTCGCGTTCCCCGAGCAGCCGAAGCCCTACGGGAAGGGAGGGAGTTTCCTGTCGATGCCGTCGATACCCGGGCTGACATCAGCCTTCACGCCTGTCGACATGCCCCCGGACATCGACATCATTGACCACGCAGACGGCAGCACCACAGTCACCTACCCAGACATCACCGTACGGCCCGACGATCGCAACCAGCCGATGGAAGTGCTGTACCTCTACAGCTCCACCAACACGAACAACGACATGCGTGCACACATCGAGGCCTCCTCCGGCGTCACCGGCACCCCCGACACCGTCACGAAGTCCTTCACGCTCCGCGTCGGCGAGCCCGTGCCCGCTGACGCGCTCCTCAAGCGGGCATTGCGCACCGTCGCGGAAGAGGATTAGCGCAACAGGCTCGATCACGCGGGCAACGACACCACCGCATAAAGCAGCCACTTCGCCAGCACTCGCGAGCGGACGAGCTCGACGTCGCTCATACCCGAGGCTGGCTGATGTCTCGGGCACGAGGAGTCTCGGCTGAGCTCGGTGGTCACCTGCGTAGCACGGCCCACACCGTGGCCGTCGCTGCGAGCAGGCCGGCCTCGATTCCGCCGATCCACAGCAGTAGGTCCGTGAATCCCGTGTCGGTGACGGTGGTGAGTAGGCCTGCCAAGGCCATGCACAGGACGGCAGCGATCAACGCGGCCCGGCGCCACCACGTCCACGACAGCGGCGTCGTGCTGCCCGGGGCGCTGGGTAGGCGTTTCGGCGGCGGGCTGAGGCGGGCCGGTGGCTTCGGCTCGGCTGCCGGCCGGTTCGATACCGGTGGCGTGGGCGGTGACGGTGGCGTGGGCTGCGGCACGGACGCCGGGGCTGGCGTGGACGACGTGGAACGCTCCCCTGCCGCCGTTGGCGAACCGGATGTCGAGATCGACGCCGACGACGTCGACAGCGCTGCCCCGCTATCGACCGAGGCGGCGGTGTTCTTCGGTTTCGCGGGTTGCGGGGCGCGTTTGGAGAGCTCGCCGAACCGTCCTGCCGGTATCCAAGCTCCGTCGCGGTATCGGTATAACGTCCACGGCACCGAGCCCTCGGGGACGGCCACGCGCACCTCGGGGTAGCGGCGGGAGATCTTCTCCGCTGCAGACCAGTTGTCGGCCAGGACCTTGATCTCCCGCTCGTCCTCGGCGATCACATCGGGCAGCAGCAGAGCGAAGAGATGCGATGGGGGGCTGTTCTCCTTTCCAGCCTGCTGTGTCTTGCCATTGTCGAACCGGATAACCACCAGTTCGCCGTACACCACGGGGTCTATGGCCAGGATGGTCCGGTCCTCGCCCGGCTGGGCACGGTCGATCTTGGAGTCAGACAGGCCCGGCCACCGGTTCTTGGCGGCTGCGGTAGCCGGTGCCCTCAGAGCGCGCTGGCGAAGGCGCCAGTTGTGGGTGCGGTGGATCCAGTCGGTCGGGTTCTCGAACGCTCCGGCGTCCTCCGCGGCCGCGCGCTCGGTGGCGTATACCCACCACCAATCCTGCGGGGTGGCGTGCGGTTCAGGGCGGGAGGGCACGATACGACCGTCGGTGATCCACTGCACCATCGTTTTCAACGAGGCGTCCGGTTTGGCCACCGGTTCCCAGTGCCCGTAGGTGCGGAAGGCGCCTTCCGCGCGGATGGTCCAGGTGGCGCAGCCATCGACCACGGTCCAGGTGTGCTCATCGATGGTGTCGTCGCTGTCGGGTGCGGGCACCACCAACGCTCCGTTGGGCCGGTACCAGGGCCGGTTCTTTTCTCCGACGGCGATCCACGCGCACGCGATGCCGTCGCGGGCGTAGCGCTCGGTGCGGGCGCGGGCCTCGTCCTCGGTCTGGGCACTGACCTGGATCTCGAAGGCGATGCGCGCACCGTCTGCGCCGGTGGCCAGCACATCGGCGCGCCACCCGTCGCCCACCGCTTCAAGCTCCGCCTCGTAGCCATGCTCGCGGATCCACTGCGCACACAGATGCTTCAACGCCTTGTGCACCTCGGACTCAGAGGTCTCGCTCGCGGGACAATGCGGCGACCTCTTGTCGTGCGTGAACCCGCGACGTCCCTGGGGGCTGTGCTTGGCGTGCATGGGGTTTTCGCAGACCCTGCACTGCAGGTTCGGTCGCGGATCGCGCACCTTGTAGATCTGCTCCCAGGACGTGCCCCCGCCCAGATCATCCTGGTCTCGCGAAGCATCCAGTGCATGGGTCTGGCCGTCTTCCACCAACAGCGCGGTCGTCGCCATCCATACCACCCCCCAGCGGATGTTCAGATCTCTGCGCGGGCATCGTCGCACCCGTCACCGACATTCAGGGCACGTTGCCCGTTCGGGCCTCCCTCCCTGACAGGAGTTCCTACGCTCGCGCAATGGCCACGGGATCAGGGCTACGCGAGGCGTTCGTGAGCTGAGTTCCACACCGCCACGGCCACAGTGCTGACGGCAGTACGCCTATGGCGGCACGAGCATTAACGACGAGCAACCGTCCCCTTGCCGGCTACGATCGGCCGACGCTGTCGGTGTTGTGCCGTATACGTGGAGTGAGTTTTTGTCTCGCTACTGGGAGGACGAATGGGCGGCACGCACTACGTGCACGTGGCCAGCGACGCCGAGCTGCAGAAGCTGTGGGGGATGTCCGAGCGTGAGCTGGGCAAGCTCACCAAACGCAACGGGTTTCCGCGGCCGGTCGATCCCCCGGAGGACGAGTCGGGGGTGTGGCGGTCGATCCCTGCGCTGCGGGACTGGCTGGCAGCCACCGACTACCGCAAACCGCGGCAGCTGACGCTGGATTGGTGGCCGAACGCCGGCGAGCCGGCCGAGTTCGACGGGGCCCAGCGCATCACGCCGCGCTACGGCCGGCGGGACGTCGTGGCGCAGCACTGGGCCACCGAGTCCGGGCGTTTGGTGGTGTTCTGGCACGACGACCCGGCCATGGTCCAGGGCGGTGAGCTGGCCCGTATGGAGCCCATGGCCGATGTCTACGTGCTGGTCGGCTGGGACTGGGGCATTCGCGGACCCGCGTTGTGGTGCTGGAGCGGGCAGGATCCCGACGCCGAGCGGGTCGAGGTGAGCTGGTCGGACCTGGCCCGAGTGCTGGGCCAGCCGGCACCGTACTGGCCTGGCCGGTTGCGCTCCCCCGACCTGATCACCGACTGGCAGCCCGGGGATGCGCCAGCGCGCGATGTGGGCATGCAGGACCTGGATGTCTTCCCGCTCACGCGCATGGCGCTGCAGTACCCGCCCGAGCACGTCGCGCACCGGGCGCTGATCCACACCGCCCAGCTGATCGACCGCAACACCGAGGCCGCCGACAGCACCGACCTGCAGATCCTGCAGGAACGCCTCGACCGCGGCTCGATCACCCCCGACGAGATCGTCCTGGCCGCCCTGCCCGCCGAGCCCGTGACCGACGAGCGGCCGGACCCGCTCGAGGAAACCGTGCTCCACGCCGGGTGGCGTGAGGTTCTCGACCGCAGCGACCGGCTGGCCGAGCAGTGCGTGCGCACCCTCATGGCCTGGGACGGAGGCAGGTCACTGCCGTGGTCACAAACCCTGCTCATCCCCCACAGCCCCGCCCGCGCCGAATGGCTCGACCGTCTCGAACCCGCACCCGAGCGCACCGCCATCTACGCCGGCCTCGAACGCAGCCCCTCCCAACGGGGCGTGGCCATGTACGACCCCATCACCGATATCCCCGTGCTGCTGCCCGACGAGCCCGGCGAAGAGGTCCGCGCCCTGTCCTCACGGCGCCTGCCCGCCACCAGCCCGCTTGCCGAGATCATCCTGGAACAGGAGATCTGGGTCCGCACCCAGGACGGCACGCTCTATCCCGCCCCGCTGCACTCCTACGGCGGCCTGTCCTGGGGGTATGGGGGCACCGGGCCGCGCACCCTCGCCACCCTCGCCCACCGACTCCTGAAAGACATCACCGCGCCGGCCCCCACCGTCGGCGACGGGCACGCCACCCCCGACGGCCTGGTCGAGCTGTTCACCTACGACTGGGCCTCCGGCACCGTCATCACCCGCCAGCAACTCGAACAGGCCTGCTGACCAGCACACCCACCTTGCACCGCGGCGGGGCCCACGCCCAGGGGCTGGCGTGGGCCCCGCCGCTGGTTCCTTCCGGGATCGTCACAGCTATTCGGCGAGCGCCAAGGCAGGCCTCGGCGAGGCCTGGACCGTTTATCGTGCGGTGTCCGGCATGCTGCGGTGATGACACCCGAAGCGGCCCCGGGAGGTCCCGGCCGTCCCGAGCTGATGTGCGTGGCCGCGACGGGCGGGTTGTCGGTCCACCTGTTCGACCCGGATGCCAACGAGGTGCTGTGTCGCGGGCTTCGCTCAGGAAAGATCGGGGTCGGCACACGCCTGTCCTTCCAGGACAGTGGATGCCGCCGCTGCGCGAGGACAGCCGCCGCGCGCGGCTATCAGGACCTCATCACGTCCAACGGCGAGCGCATCCCGCTGGAAGGGTTCTCCCCCAGCATCGACCAATAGCGGCCCATTCCAGGGGCTGGCTGGTCGAAGGATCGTAGTTGATCTCGCCCCCTCCCCGTTTGTGTGGCATATCCCGGGGGTATGTGACGCGACATGTCGGGGGAAAGATCGACAGCGAGACTCGTTCAGGGAGGCACGGTCACCATGAGCGACGATCAGGACCCACGTTTCGGACATGACGATCTATTCACGGACAGCGGTGCGGATACCCTCCACATCACCGTGAACGGGACTACCGACGAACTGTCGTCCGCTCGCGATCTACTGCGCTACACATTGGCGGACCTGCCCGAGGAGTTCGTGATCGATGCGCTACTGGTCGCAGACGAACTCATCACCGACACCCTGCGCAGCAGCGGAGGACCTGCCCTGCTGCATGTGCGCCGCACCAATGGTGGCTACTGCTTGCAGATTGAGGTCACCACCCTCGGCGCCAAACCGCCCACAGTGAGCCTCGCCGAGGCCAGCCAGGGGCTACAGGTCGGCCGCATCATTCTCGAACAGCTTGCCGCGAACTGGGGCGTCGAGCAGAACGCCAGCTCCACCACGACCTGGGCAGCACTCGACATTCCCCCGGTCACGGTGACCAAGCCACGCGCGTCGACGTGAGCACTAGTTTTAGGAGGCCATGACGTTGCTGACGCGTGACGGCCTTGCGGGTGCGGTCGGCTGGCCATGGTGCGCGCCGTGGGGTCGGCGGTACGGCCGCGCTGGTTATGCTGCCGACCGTGCCAATTCGGGAAATCTCCATCGCAGCGCTGGGTCGGGATGAGGACACCTACACCGAGCCGCCGGGTCGGGAGCTGAGCCTGGCCGTCATCGGCGGGCAGGCGCACATCTCCGTGGCCGAGCTCGACGGGTTCGGAAACCGTGTGGAGACATCGAAGGACGTCGTGGTGGATGCCCGCTCGCTGCTGCTGGCGTTGCAGGCCGCCGTGCAGGACGGCGACACCTCGTGACGCTGCGGCCGTGACGGCCACGGGCCTACGCCGTCGCGGCGCCCTGCGGCATCGCCAGGCCGCGGCCACCACAACCACCGCACTAGCATCGAACACATGGTCGATGATCGGTTGCGTTCGGGGGCGCAGGGCGAGTTCGGGCGCCCGGAGCGGGTGGTGCCGCTGTGGCCGGGGCAGTCGGCACCCGCGCGCTGCCCGCGGGGGCATGCCTTCGACTACGGCGGAACGCGCATGGGGTGGCTGCACTACTACGACCGGCCCTCACAGACCTGTCGGGTGTGCCGGGACCTGCACCTGCCCGGCCACACCTGGTGCCGGGTGGATCCGACCCAGCAGACACTCGCCACCGACCCGGACGTGCCGCCGGCCTCGCAGGGCCTGCACCTGGTGGCGATCCCACCCGAGACGCGCGGCGGGCTCGGACAGATCGCCCTGTGGGTCGAGGGCACTCGAGTCGGACAGCTGGCCCTGCGACTGTGCGGACCATGCCGGGTCGGCGTGCTCGAGCACGTCACCGTCGCAGAGGAGCATCGCCGGCTCGGCTACGGCAGGCTGCTGATCGCCGCCGGCGTGGCCCGCGGTCCCGGCTACCGCTGGTCGGCCCCCTCCCTCGGATTCACGCCTGACCTCGTCGCCCGCGCCTTCGTGGCCGCGGCCCTACCCCACGTGGTCGCCGACGGCGACGCGCACCGGTGCACCGACATGCGCCGCGCCCTCGGCGACCACAACGCCGGCCTGTGACTCCCCCAGCCGCGTGTGAACCACGAGGAACAGAGGTTCCAGCGCACGGCGACGGCCGGCGTTCTCGGTCAGGATCGGGTCATGGCCGCCTCCGGTGAACCGCTCCCGCCGATGCTCGCCACGTCCGGGGATCCGCCCGCGGGGCCGGGGTGGGCGTTCGAGTGGAAGTGGGACGGCGTGCGCGCGATCGTCGCGGCCGAGGCGGGTGGTGTGCAGGCGTGGTCGCGGAATCTGCGACCGGTGCTCGAGACCTACCCCGAGCTGCGGCAGCTGGGCGAGCTGGTGGATCGGCCGGTGATGGTGGATGGCGAGCTGGTCACCCTCGATACCGAGGGGCGGCCGGATTTCGGCCGGCTGCAGTCGCGTATGCATGTCCAGCGGCCCACCACCGAGCTGCTGGCCAGCACGCCGGTGGCCTTCTACGTCTTCGATCTGCTCGCCGACCGCGACGCGGACCTGACCGGACTGACCTACCTCGAGCGGCGCGAGCGACTCGCCGCGTTAGGGCTGGCGCGGGAGCCGTGGCTGCGCACCCCGCCGCACTACACCGACATGGCCGGAGGCGAGCTGCTGGCCATCGCCGGCGAGCACGGCCTGGAGGGTGTGGTCGCCAAGCGCCTGCAGTCCCGCTATCTGCCCGGCAGGCGATCGCGGGACTGGATCAAAACGCCGCTGCGGCAGGCCCAAGAGGTGGTCATCGGCGGCTGGGTGCCCGGGCAAGGCCGGCGTTCCGGGGCGCTCGGCTCGCTGCTGCTCGGCGTGCATGACGCGCAGGGCGCGCTGCGCTACAGCGGGCACGTCGGCACCGGATTCACCGACACCGCCCTGGCACAGCTACAGGAGCAGCTCGAACGCATCGAAACCGCCGTGTCCCCGTTCGCCGGCGCGGTGCCGCGTGAATACACCCGCCACGCGCGATGGGTCGAGCCCGTGCTGGTCGGCGAGGTCGAGCATCGCCAGTGGACCGCCGACGGGCGCCTGCGCCACCCGTCCTGGCGTGGCCTGCGCCCCGACCGCAACCCGGGCGAGGTCGTCCGCGTGTAGTCCGGCCGGCGGTCCGGGGTGGGCTGGCACGCTGGCCGGGTGAGTGACTACGAGTACCGCCTCAACGGCGAACTCCCTGTTCTCGACCCCGAGCCCGTCGGTTCGACCGTTGGAGAGGCGCTGCGCGGTGCGCTGGCGCGCCTGGCGCGTGGCCGCACCCGCACCGTGTCGCTGTTGGCCTTCACTCCGCCCGGCGAGGGTCAGCGCCGCGGGAGCCGAGACCCGCAGGCGCGCGTTGATCTGTACTGCCTCCGGCCCGCACTGGTCTTGCCGGTGGGTGTGGGTGCGCTCGTCGACCAGGTGCACAACCTGCTGGCCGAGGGGTTCGAGGGCTGGGGCGCACCGACGCTTCCCGACGAGCCCGAACCGTTGGCCGCAAAAGAAGATCTGTTGCCGCTGAAAGTGTGGAACCTGCTGTGGCGCCGCCACTTCCGCTACGTCGAGCAGGTCGCCCTGGTACCCGACGCGGCCCTGCGGGAAATGCGCGGCATGGGCGAGACCCATCTGGCCCGACTGCGGGAGGTCATCCCCGGACCCCGGCCCCATCCCGCGACCACCGGTGGCGAGTCCACCCCGACCCGCCGTGAGGACTCGGTCGACGTCGTGGCCGTGGAATCGCAGGTCGAGATGGTCACCCTGCGCGCCACCAGCGACGAAGCGCTGTTCGCCGAAGCGAGCCGATGGCTCGCCCAGCACCCGGCGCATGGCCTGGTCGGCGTGGACTACGACTACTCCCCCACCGACCTCGACGGCGACGCCGAACCCTACGCCTGTGTCCTGCGCCTGACCGTACTCCGCGGATAACAACCACCCCGCCGCATCGGCGGCCCGCCACGCCCGGCTCTTGCCCCACATCCTGCCGCCGACAGCCCGCAGACCGCTGAGCAGCTCGACACCGCACCACCCCACATCGCGCACGGCACGACAGAGATCGCCGCCACGAGCCGTCGCTTCATGTACCCAGCTGAGGCGCACCACACGTCACGTTGCCCCAAGTAGCGAACGCATGTTCGACTTACGGGGTGGCTGCGGAACACGACACCGCCGCACCTCCGCGGTCGGTACGCACATTCGACCCACCCTGGCCGGTATGGATACAGCTCCGCCAGCTGCTACCGATCGGCCCCACCGACGACACCCCGGGCGATGCCGAGCAGGGCCTGCGTATCGACACCGAGGTTCCGGGACTGGCAAGAGAGACGATCCCGCGGGCCGATGCCGGCATGCTCGTGCTCGTGACCTACCCGCTATGGACCGGCGACGGCCAGCACCAGACCACCGTCACCCACTACGTGCCGCTCCACCTGGTGCGGCGCCGCAGCACACGACGCGGCGAGCGCGAGAACACGTGACCGGCACGACCCCCGCACCAGCCGCGACACCGCCCCGCCAGGCGCACACTCGATACGTGCCCCCAGTACCGCACACCCCCAACGTGCCCCGGCGCGACGCGCAGCTGGTCACGCTCCCGCCCGACCTCGAGGCAGGCCTCGGCCGCATCGAGCTCCACACCGCACCGCACGGCATCGTCGCGGACCTCGACCTCGCCGTCTGCCACACCTGCCACCGCGGAGTGATCGAGCACGTCCGCACCGACCCGCCCCACCGGCGCCGCGGCCACGGACGCGCCCTCGTCACCGCTGCCCTGCGCCGCGGCACCGGATACGCCTGGTCCACCACCCGCGTCGACACCGCCGGCGCGGCCGCGTTCTGGGCCGCCGTCGCCCCGAACCTGCCGCACCAGCCGGCCTACTGCGCCCACATGCGCCGCGCCGCCGCCCTCGAGCCCTAACGCAACGCCAAGTACCGATACAGCGCCACCGCCGTGGTCGCCCCCAACAGTTGACCACCGTCGGCGAGCTCATCGACCCGATCCAGCGGCACCCACTCCACCGTGCCCGCCTCATGCGGATCCGACGGATCCCCCACCTGCTCGGCACCCTCATCCCAGAGGTAGACGTGCATGGCACTGTCGACCAGACCCGGCATCGGATGCACCGTCAGCAAATGCCGCCCCGCCCCACGCGGCACGTGACCACTCTCCTCGAGCGCCTCCCTCCGCGCAGTGTCCCCAGGGTCCTCGCCGTCATCGACCAACCCGCCGAGCAGCTCATAGCCATCCCGGCCGATCACCCACCGCTGCCGCCGCAGCATCAACACCGCCCGGCGCTGCTCGTCGACGATCAACGCCACCGCCGCATCCGGCACCCAGATCGCCGCGTGCTCGAACCGATCCTCGTTCGGCGCACTCACATCGACCATGTCCACCCGCAGCCACGGCGACCCGTCATACGCCGTCCGCGAGCGATGCACCGTCCACGACGCATCCACCTGCCGCTCCCCCGGCTCGTAGGCACCCAACGGACGGATCCTCGGCCTCTCGCTAGTCATGCAGCCGACCCTGCCTGCAACACTGCCCCGACACAGCAACTCGATCCGAAGTCCACCAATCGTGGCGCACGGAGAACCCGACTACGGCACCCTCACCGACAGCGGGTGTTTACTCGGTAAACACCCGGCGCGCACTGGCGCAGAACCACCCCGCCCGCTCGCGCGGGGAGCCCCTGCTGTGGGCTGCCGATCACCCCCGCTCGCGCGGGGAGCACATCGGTATCGGGAGGCGGCGCCTCCGGTGTGTGGGATCACCCCCGCTCGCGCGGGGAGCACGGCATCGGCATCAGCGCCAGCGCCAGCGCCAGCGCCTACAACGCGTGGCACGGATCACCCCGCTTGCGCGGGGAGCACGCGTGACCGGCCGGTAACCGTACGTCTCGCCTGGGATCACCCCCGCTTGCGCGGGGAGCACGCTTGCTGACCTGTGCTCATACCGGCGGTATCCCCGCTATGGAGTTAGGTCGGGGGTGAGTAGGAGATCGCTCTCCTACGGTGCCCCAGCGTGCTGCTGGGGCTGCGCGCTTCGCTGCGGACTGCCACCCCGACACGAGGCCGGCGGTGGACTTACGTCCGCTCCACGCGCGGTTTCTCGTCGCCCTCCTCCAGGGTCGACGGGGACGGCCATCGCGGCGATGTTGCGCGCCGCGTTGATGTCCCGATCACACGTGAACCCGCAGTGGTCGCAGGTGTAGACCCGCTCGGACAGGGCCAGTTTGGCTTTCACTGCCCCACATGCCGAGCATGTCTTGCTGGTCGGTGCCCACCGGTCGCACACCGCGACCTGTGAGCCGTACCAGGGAGTCTTGTAGTCGAGTTGGCGGCGGAACTCGCCCGGCGCCGCGTCCAGTACTGACCGGTTCAGTCCGGTCTTCGCGCGCACGTTCCGCCCCGGCGCCGCGGCGTCGCCCTTGGCCGAGCGGGTCATGCCGGCCACGTTCAGATCCTCGATCGCGACCTCGGCGTAGGACGTGGCCAGGGTCTTGGTGATCCAGTGCAGGTGCGAGGCGCGTTGTTCGGTGACCTCCCGCTGGATCTTCGACAGGCGGGCGCGGGCGCGTTTCCACCGGTTCGACGGCTCCTGTCCGGTGCGCTTGTCGGGGCCGACGCGGCGCGACATTTGCCGCTGGGTGCGCACCAGCCGGCGCCGTGCCTTCTTGAGGTGCCGCGGGTTGGCGACGAGGCCGTGTTCGTCGGACAGCCCGCCGACGGGTTCGGACAGAGCCGCCAGCGCCTTCGTGCCCAGGTCCACTCCGATCCGCCCGGCCGCTTTCTGGCGGTGCGAGGGGCCGGCCTGGGTCTCGCGGCCGGGCGTGAGGTCGGGCTCGTCGACGAGCACCGAGACGTACCACCGATGGCCGCGGCGGCTGCACGTCACCGACTGCACTCGCCCGCCCCGGTCGAGCGCGCGCACCATCCTCTTGCACGAGCCGTGCAGGCGAACAGCGCCGATGTTCGGCATCCGCAGACGGCGGTACCCGTCCGGGCGAATGGTCGGCTTCTTAACGTCGTGGTGCAGCCGGAACGACGGCGTCGCCCGGCCCTTGCGTTTGAACCGTGGCTCGCCGACCCCGCGGCCGGCGCGGGTTCCGGCGAGGCTGGACATCCAGTTCGACCACGCCTGGTCGGCGTCGCGGAATCCGGAGGAGAACGCGAACCGGTTGATTCCGCGCCACCAGGGGCAGATCCCGCCGCGCCATGAGTCGGCGGCCGGGTCCTCGCGCCACGCGGTCCACCGGCGTGCCACTTCGGCTGCGGTCGGGATCTTCACCGCCGTCCTGCGGGCGGTCTTCTCGTCGAAGCCGAGCGTCACAAGCTCGGCGATCTGGAGTCGCCAGGCCTGGTTCGCCGCCCTCTTCTGGGCCAGGGCGAAGTTGAAGGCCCAGCGGGCGGCGTCGGCGTGCGCGGTAAGTACCGCGGCCTGAGCTGGCGTGGGGTCGAGGGTGAACCGGTATGCGCGATGCCGGCGCCCGGGTGCCGCCTGCTCAGCCACGCTGCCCACCCCTCCCTGATCTGGCGGGTCTCCGCTGGAACGTCTGGACCGTAACCGGGCCCCCTGACAAAACCCTGTACACCTGACGGGGGAGACGAGGGGTCGGCTGCGTTTACGCGGTAAACACTCGACGCGCCGCGCGCGTCGGTGTTTACCGCGTAAACACACCGACGCGCGGCGTGGACCAATGCTCGAGCTGCGGGGTGCCGCATGGCAGGCTGAGCGGCGATCCGAAGTACCCGATTCGGGGAAGCACACGGAGGTCTTTCATGACTCAACCGCAGGTCCATCTCGTCATCTCTCAGAAGGGCGGGGTGGGTAAGACCACGCTCGCGGTCAACCTGGCCGCCGTCGTTTCACAAACCCTGGGCGGCGACCCCGCGAAACCACCAGTTCTGGTCGCCTCCATCGACCCACAGGGTTCGGCCGTGTGGTGGGCCGAGCGGGTCGACGGGCAACAGCTCCCGTTCGACTACGACCAAGTCGACGACCAGCCCGACGAGGTTGCCAAACTCGACAAGCTCGAGGAGTACGACCACATCTTCATCGACGCGCCCGGGTCGCTCGCGCGGCCAGCGGTGCTCTCGCGTGCGCTGGAAGTGGCCACTGACGCCATCGTCCCGGTGATCCCGGAGCCGTTGTCCTACGGGCCGACCGAACGGACGGTGCTGGATCTGATCCAGCCCAAGGGGCTTCCGTATCGGGTGGTGCGCAATCTGTGGGACCGGCGCGATGGCCACCTCGACATCGACGCGCTGACCCAGTGGCTGGACCAGCAGGGTCTGGCCTACACCAACACCATCCTGCGCCGGTTCAAGCTGCACACCGTGGCAGCCGCCGAGGGCAAGGTCGCCACGCAGTACTCAAGCAACCGGACAGCGACCGAGGCGCGCAACGACTTCCTGATGCTCGCCTTGGAGCTCGGCTACGGCGGGCAGGTGTCCTGATGGGTGGCCGCCGCGGAATTTCAGGGTCCGCCCAGCCTCAGACGACGACGCCGTCGACGGTCCCGGTCACTTCGATCGCGCACAACCCGCGCAACCCCCGCACCGACTACGACGACGTAGGGGAGTTGGCCGAGTCGCTCAGCGAGGTCGGCGTACTCCAGCCCCTGGGGGTGGTGCGCTACGAGGTGTTCCTGACGCACTACCCGGACCACGAGCACGACGTGGGCGCACACGACTGGGTCGTGGTCAACGGCAACCGGCGCCTGGCTGCTGCGCAGAAGGCCGGCCTCGAGAAGGTGCCGGTGCATGTCGTCGACCACCTCGGACGAGAGGAAGCGCTCGACGAGTCGGTACTGGTGGAGAACATCCACCGTGAGGCGCTCCCGCCGCTGCGCGAAGCCGAGGCGATCCGGCTGCTCGTGGACCGCCATGGGTCCCAACGCGCAGTCGCCAAACGCATCTCGAAAACGAACGGGTTCGTCTCGCAGCGGCTCGCGCTGCTCGAGCTGGAGGATTCACTCAAGGCGGCGCTCGAGTCGGGTCAACTGGGACTGGCGGACGCACGGCGCGTGGCCAAGCTGCCGCCGGGGGAGCAGACCGCGGAGTGGGAGCGGATTCAGCAGGAGGGCACCAGTCCGGCGGGTCCGGCGGAGATCACCTCCGAAAGCGGGCGTGCCGAGGTTGGGGGTGTTTACCCGGTAAACACCCCCGCATCGGAGCGGCCGCCCAAGCGCCCTCGGACTGTGCCCTTGAAATCGCCCGAGCAGATCGCCAACGACTTGAAGACACATCTCGACGCAGCCGAACTTCAAGCCGTGGTCGTATTGCTGACCGACTAACCCTGTCGACGCCAGCTGTCACCACATCGCCTGCCGTTTCGACTGCGCGGGTTGTCAGCACTTCACGCACGGGGCCTCAATGAGCGCCGTGCGCACGTAGCGCGCCCCCGCGCACGGTGCCTGACCTGCGAGTTGCACGGGTTATGCGCGGGGTGTGCAGGCGACCGTGCGGGGTCCAGTGCGCGGCCTCGGCCCGGGGTCTGCACGGGTTGTGCACGCCCTCGACACGCGGGCACGTGTTCGTGCTGTGCGCGCCCCTGTGCGCGGGAGTCTCGCTCGTGCACGGGGTCGGCGTCGCCGGCGCGAGCCCGCAGACGAAGGCGTGCATCTGACGGTTCGCGCGCGAGCACGCGATCCGGTTCGGAACGGGCATCTCACTCATGAGGTGTCGCGCTCGGGGCCTCACATCGCCGCCTGCGCGCACTGACCGACGTGGCTGGACAGGCCCGGGGGAGCAGTCATCACGAGCTGCGCACCGACCAGGACGTCGTCGCACGGTTCTCGATCCTGGCGCCGGAGGCGGCGGGTGTGGCAGAAGGGTCCGGCGTCCCCCACGCCTTACTCTCGGTACTCGCCTCATTTGCCTCATCATCGCCTCACGAGGCGGCGCGCACAGCCGGGTAACCGGCGTCCCTACGCGTGCGCGCGGGCACGCGCACGCGTAGGGACCGGGCCGCGGTCACCTCAGATTCTGTGAGGCGACGTGAGGTAACCACGCCAGATGACTACCGGCCGTGACACAGGTAGCTACCCGTGACTCCGGGAGTTCCCGCGGTATGAACCGACAGGAACTCTCGACCAGGCCGCACCCCATAGCAGCACCGTGTAGGTCGTTATACGCCCGGCGGTGGTGTGGCCAGCGGGTCAGCCCTGGGCGAGGTCGGCGAAGCGGCAGTAGTGCAGCTGCTGGGCGATCGAGATGGTCGAGCACGGGCCGCCGCGATTCTTGGCGAGGATCAGGTCGGCCTCTCCGGCGCGCGGGTCGTCGCGCTCGATGGCGTCGGGGCGGTGGATGAGCATGATGATGTCGCTGTCCTGCTCGATCGCGCCGGACTCACGCAGATCCGAGGCTGCCGGCCGCTTGTCGGCGCGGTCCTCGCTCTTGCGGTTGAGCTGGGAGAGCATCACCACTGGCACCTCGAGCGATTTCGCGGCGAGCTTGAGCTCGCGGGTGATGGAGGCGACCTCGCGTTCGCGGTTGTCGGCGGGGGAGTCGGCGTGCATCAGCTGCAGGTAGTCCACGACGATCATGGACAGGCCGGTGCGGCGCTGCTGTTGCCGGGCCAGGGCGCGGATCTGGCCCGGGGTGACCCGGGCGTTGTCGTCGATCATCAACAGGTCGCCGACGCAGGCGCTCGAGCCCTGCGCCACTGGCTGGGAGGTCTCAGCGGCTTTGCGGTAGATCCGATCGCGGCCGGCGTCGTCGAGTCGGCCCTGGCTGGTGTAGTCGGAGTGGCGGACGCGGGCTTCGGCGCAGATGACCCGGTCCCACAGCTCGCCCTCGGACATCTCCAGCGAAAAGAACATCACCGGCTTGCGCTCGACAGGATCGCCGTGGTGGAACGCCACATGCCGAGCCCAGTCCATGGCCAGGGTCGACTTGCCCACGCCCGGGCGGGCGGCCACGGTGACCAGCTGGCCGGGACGGAATCCGCCGGAGAGCACCTCGTCAAGGTCAGCGAACCCGGTCGGCAGCCCGCCCTGTAGGCGGCCGGCCTGCAGGTCGTCCAAGTGCTGCAGACGGTCCCGTGTCAGCCGCGCGAAGGTCGCCTTGCGCGTGGTGCCGGTGGCGGCGTCGTTGACCTCGTCAAGGCGCTGCTGGACCGACGAGAGCAGCTGGGTCACGTCCGCCCCGCCCTGGTCGTCGACGCGGGCGCTGCTGATGGCCAGCTGGTTGGCCTGGATCCCGAGGGTGGCGATCCGGCGCAACGTCGCCTTCTCGTGCACGATCTCGGCGTAGTAGCCAACATTGGCCGCGGAAGGCACGGTTTCGAGCAGCGTGTGCAGGTACGGCGCGCCGCCGACCTTGTGCAGCTCCTCGCGGCGCTCGAGCTCGGCGGCCACTGTGATGGCATCCGCCGGCCGGTCGTCCTGGTACAGGGCCAGGATCGCCGCGAACACCACCTGGTGACGGACCGAGAAGAACTCCTCCCGCGTCAGCGTGGCGCTCACCTGCGTGATCGCGTCGGCCGACAGCAGCATCCCGCCCAGCACCGACTGCTCAGCGGGTAGATCGGCCAGCAGTTCCCGGGCCTCGTCGTCCTGCGAGATACTCGTGGTCGTGGACATGATCTGCACCTTTCGTGTTCACCGCCCGGCCGGGGATGCCGCCCCGGCCGGGCCCTCGCTGGGGGCCAACCGGCCACACCGTGCGCGGCTCTCGTGGCCTCAAGATCAAATTCCGGCCTGAGTTGCCCTGTGTCGCTACCAGTCCCACACTCCGGGGAATCACACGCGTGCAACTCCGAACGGCTTGCTGCGGGAAACTGAGCGGCTTCTCGAGGTGATCTAGGCGGCGTGCCACACTGCCGGGCCACCGACGCACGCACACGGCACGTGGTGGCCCTCGGCATCGCGCACCATCCGACCGTTCTCATCCCGGCGGAAACGTCCCTTCACCGAGCCTCCCTGAGGAGTTCCGCACTCCTCGCACTCGGGCAATGACTCAGCCGCATCTGCGCTGGCCAGCGAATCGGAGTCCGAATCAACCACGTCTGCCGAGATTTGCTCGCCCGACGTCGACGGCTGAGCCAACACCACCCGGCTCACCCGGGCACGCCAGCTCGACAGCTGACCAGCACCGAAGGCACCAGCCACGTAGGCGACCGGCTTGTGCCTGGCCTCCTCCAAGGCAGCGGCGATCACCTGTCGGGCTTGCACCACCGTCACCGACCCATCCCGCAGTCGCTCCGCGATCCGGCCGGTCATCTGGTCGACATCCAGCTGCGACGCAGAGACCGCCGACCCCAGCCGGGTAGCCACCCGGTCCCACGGCGCCGCCTCGACGATCTCCGCCGCGGCTACGTCGTGCTCGTCTTTGCCCGTGGCGGGCGGCTCCGCCGCACCGCCCGGCACGGGCTCAGTCTGATCTCCTCTCCTCTCCTCGGAGAGGAGATCAGACTCAGATCGACGCGCGCGCGGGAAAACCCCCTGCAGGGGGTTTTGCCCCTGACCTGCGGTTTTGAGGGCTTTGCCCTCTGTGGGGGGTAGAACCTTTTCGGGCTTTACCCCCCACAGGGGGTTTTGCCCCTGACCTGCGGTTTTGAGGGCTTTGCCCTCTGTGGGGGGTAGAACCTTTTCGGGCTTTACCCCCTGCAGGGGGTGTTGCCCCTGACCTGCAGATTCGGGGTCTTCAGTCCAGATGGATCCCCACGCCTCAGGATCGGCGTACGCGGCGGCGAGCTCGCCGGTGTGGGTCGGCCCGCGGTAGTTCTCCGGCGGATCAAGCCGAACGGTGAAGCTGTCTCGTGTGCGCCCGCCGCCACCCTTGCCGTGGGTGTAGTGCCGGTACACCGTGAGGAACCCGATGCGCTGCAGCCATTGGACAATCCACGCCGCCTTGTCGTAGCGGCTGTAGCCAGCCCAATGCGCGATCGCCGAGCGCGTGACCGTGACACGTGCATCGCCGTGCGCGTTCGCCGTGCTCGCGAGGAGCTGGTAAACGACAGGCCAGACCTTCTCCGGACTGGGATGCGGCTTACCGTTCGACTGGCGAGGCGGATCGAGCAGGAGACAAGCCGGAATCCAGGTGTCGATCTGGACACCCCGCGGCGTGTTCTCCAGCGCAACCTCGATGTCGTCGACGTGTGTCGTGGAGTCGGGGCGGGTCACTTGGCCACCTCCACAGCACCGAGGCGAAGAGCTTCGGCACGGACCACGCTCACCGGATCCACCTTGGCGCTGAACTTGAACCACTCACCATGGGTTCGGTGCCGCGCGAACTCAGCGTGGAGTTGTTGTTCAATGTCGCGGCTGCCCAGTGCAGACCACCGGACATGAAGGGATGCAGGGCTCGTCGACTGGAGAGATTTCAGCCGCTGGTGCAGATCGGTGGTCATTCCAATCTTCACGTGAGGGCTGGTCTCTTCTCCGATGATGTAGATGTACGTGTCCTGCTCCGGCGGCCTCGTCCGAGTGATTCGTCGCCACTGTTCCCGCCGCCACTGTTCCGTCCGCCGCTCGACGTCCGCACAGGCCTCGCAAAACAGGGGAACATGAATCCCGTGCTCTCTGGCCTCAAGTGCGCTGTACAGGTCGTTCGGGCCGAGCGGACCGCGATAGCCGGTCGGCTCAGAGGTACGTACGACCCATGCTTCATCGCTGCGGGTGAGGAACCCGATCCGCTCGAGATAGTCGAGCGCCCAGTCGATGTTCTGAACCTCGACGCCGCAGACCTGCGACAACCGATTCCGGTCAATCGTCCCTCGCTCAAGCAATGCCTGAGCTGCAGGCACGACTGCGTTGGCCATGGCCGGCGAGATCGGTGAACCATCCCGTTGCCTCGGCGGCATCAGCCGAACACAAGCAGTGACCCAGAACGGCACCCCGCACGTCGGGGCCGAACTGAGGCTTCGATGCCATGACCTGTCGTCGGAGTGTTGATGCTCGTCCCAGAACGGGGAGGTCGCCGACGTAGAGGGGCCGACAACCACTTCGATTGGGGTCTCGTGTTGCGGGGTGGACGTGTTGTTCAACTGGGCTCCAGTGATCGGAGCCGCGCCCGTGCCACGTGATCGTGGTCATGAGTTGGCATGGACTGCCGTGCCTCGTCATGTACCATCGTTTTTAGGAGCTGCGGGCGCAGCTACTGGCTTAGAAGACCCCTCGCTGGACCGTTCAAAGTTCAGGCGGGGGGTTTTCTGCTGTCTGGGGTCGTCTGCGGCGTTGCTCTCTGTCTCTGCGCCGGCCCGGCCACGAATCGCCAGACGACGTGCGAGCACCACCGCGAGGCCTGCGACTACGTCATGCCGGCACCGCCTCGTGCTGCGCCTCGAGCTCGGCCAGGCGAGCCTCGAGCTCGGCGGCCCGCTCTGCACGCTCGACGATCTCGGCGTACTGGTCGGCCGGGACGATGCGGGCGTAAGCGCGCCCACGGAACTCAAGCGCCAGCTCGTCACCGCGTTTGATGTGTTTGCGGACCAGGCCGGGCTCGTCCTGAATCGCGGTTGTCGTCGTGGGTACGACTGCCATCGCGACCTCCTGATCATCCGGGTTGATGATCAACCTACCATCGAAATACGTACTTCGGCGTAGTGGGGCGGGGCGTGTCGCCGATCAGGTGAGTGCCGTGGCCAGGTGCTCGGCCACCGGCTCGTACACATGCTCGGGCTTGATGCGCTCGTCGAGCGCCATCTTGTCGCACCAGCGCACCTCCGCCAGGTCCTCGGGCTCGCCGACGTGCACCTCGAGCCCGTCGGAGGGCTCGCACAGCACGTAGGCCATTGCGGTGCCGGTCTTTGGGTGCACCCGCCGGCCCAACTCGCGCACCGCGGTGACGGCGAGGCCGGTCTCCTCCTTGACTTCGCGCACAGCCGCATCGGCCACGCTCTCACCGTCCTCGATCCCACCACCGGGGAACGTCCACGGCGGCTTCCCGTCGTGCCGCGCGGCCAGTAACACTCCCTGATCGGAGACCACGACAGCGGTCGCGACCTGGGGAGTGACGTCGTCCTGGCTCATGTGCCTCTCCAATGCGTGAAGGACGGGACCGAAGATCCGGTCGCTGTCAATGAACTTGCCGATTCGGTTGATCGGCGCCCAGAGAACGTCGCTGTTCTCGGCTGCCTGGCCATTGACAAGGTCTCCGGCCAGATACTCGGCCGAGTAGTACTCGCACCAGGCCGAGGTCACAGGGTGGATGCGGCCACCGAGGTAGGCGGTGACCGCCGAGCGGATGCCCGTCTCCGCAGCACATTCCTCGACGGCACGCTCACCGGCGTCCTGGCCGGGCTTCACCACGCCCGTCGGGAACTGCCACGAGCCGTCCCGGTTCCGAACGAGGAGGACGTGCCCGGCGTCCATCACGATGCAGATCGCCACGGACAGCGACGCCGCTCCCGGCCGGCGCGGGGTGCCGTCGAGGTGCGAGTAGTCCTCACCGCCGAGCAGGTCGCCGGCGCTGCACCGGTACACGCGCGCCAACACGTTGAGCGTGCCGAGCGACGGCTGCCGGCTGGTCTCCCAATTCGACACGTCCTTGCGGGTGCAGACTCGATCGTCCGGCGCGCCACGCAGCTCGTTGACCTCGTCGGCCACCTGCTGCTGCGTCAGCCCGTGCGACAGCCGCGCCGCGGTGCGCGGGTTCAGACCGTGCTCGACAGTCCACTGTCTGACGATGTCGCTGGTGGTCCAGCCGTCCGCGCGTAGCTCGTCGGCGATGGCCGCGAAGTCGCTGCGTCTCATGACGTCCCCCTGGCTGATCGGCACTGACGGTATCCGCGACGCCACCCGGTGTCCACGCGCCTCGCGGACAACATCGCTACGTCCGTGCGGGTCTACGTGACCTGCGAAAACGTCCACTCTGATCAGCATTGCTGATTGATATCTCCAGAGTGGAAGTGGACGGCGCACGAGAGAGGCCCCCCGACAGGTGCGATGCCTGCCGGGGCCTCCAGAGGCAGCGCCGGTGTCAGCTGGTGCTGCCCGAGATGACGCGATACCAGACACCGTTGCGCTGTCTCACGCCGCGTGCCTCGTTATCCAGTACCCGGCTGGCCTGCTCGAGCGCCGTATTCCACGGGTCCACGACCGATTCGACATCGTCGGATTTGACGCTGTTGACCAGCTCGGACGCGGCCTGCCACACCGCGGCCTCTCCGGTCGGGTCGTACGGGTCATCGCTGCCGATCTGTACCGTGCCCGCCGCTCGTTGGTACAACGCACCGGATCCACGGGTGTACGTCTGACCGCTTGGCCGGGACCCGCCAGGGTCGATGCTGGTGACCACGGTGCCGACCCGCTCGAAGCCCGCGCGCTCGTAGTAGTGCTGAAGCGACTCGTTGTCGCGATGGCAGTCCAATCGCAGCCACGAGTAGCCGAGGGCTGCTGCCCGAGCGCTTGCCCAGTTCAGGATGTGCGTTCCGAGGCCGCGGCCAGCATGCGCGCGTCGCACCGCCATTCGATAGATGTAGAGCGCGTCGTCGGCGTCGGTGGGCCAGCCGTGGGCGTAGTCGGGGTCTGGGCCGGCCAGGGTTACGACCGCCGCGATCTCGTCACGACTGCGCACGACCCACACGTGGCCTGCCTCGATGTGTGCGTTGATGCGCTCGGCGCGCCAATCGTCCACGCCGGAGAATTGGGCCGGCCACTGCTTAATGCCCTGGTCCTGGAGCCAAGCAGCGGCTTCGTCCAGTACTGAGAACACGGCGTCGGACTCGTCGGGGACAGCTGGCTCGATGCGGATCAACATCAGAGGTCCTTTCTGCAATGGGCGGCGGTCGACGGGCAAGCTTGGTCAGCTGGGGCTGGCGGGGAGTCGATACCGCAGCACCTGGCGCTCGCCCACCCAGGTCGACACCAGAACGCGGACACGTCGGCCGGAGTGGTCGATACCGATGCGTGCGTGCTGACCGACTGGCGAACCCGGCTGGAGATCCAGCAGTTCAACCTCGTCAGGAGTTGGCATACGCGGCACGATCCGGTCTTCAAACTCGCGCTGCTCGCAGCCGATGGCACGGAAGATGCCGCCGGTGACAACGACATCGCGCTCAACGAGGAACGGCGCGAACTCCTGCCCATCCTCGCCAGTGACGGTGCGCACCGCGACGTCCTCGGGTGCCCACGTGTCGGCGAGCATGACCGGCATCTCCGAGTCCTGCGGTGGACGACTGACCATCCGTAGCCGGCGGCGGCGAGCCAGCATCGTCCCCTCCGAAACGTCGAGCATTTCGGCGATGTCGGATGGGGCGGCCATCCACGTCACCGTCACGACCTGCCGTGGCGTCCACCCCTGCTGTTCGACGTCGGCCTTCCACTGATCGACGGCCTGCGCGGGGTCGTCGGTGTAGGCCCCGCGCTCGAAGTCCGAGGCGTTGAAGAAGATCGAGAAGCGCGACCGGACGGTGCGTCCCAGCGACCCTGCTCCCGCAGTGATCAGCGCGTCCTGCTGGAGATGCCCGAGCGCGGTGCGAATCGTTGGCCGGGAGAACCCGTACCGCTCCGCGAGCTCAAGCTCCGCCGGTATGCGCTGTCCCGGAGCTAGGTCTCCGCGTTCGATCTGAGTGCGGAGGTCGTCGTACACGTGCCGCCATCGCGGCCTGTTCGCTGCGGTCATGCGCCGACCTCGTCTCGTTCGATCGCGGTTCTGTTCGGTCTGACAGTACATAAATTCCCCTTTGTCATGACAGAGGTCTTGACGGATGGATTCTAAGTGCTTACTGTCATCTCTGTCATT
>NZ_JACHWU010000010.1 GCF_014191605.1 Prauserella isguenensis | reverse complement strand
AAACTCGCCGTCCGCTACGAAGCCACCCTGCACATCGCCGCCATCAACATCTGGCTCGCCGACCTCACCAAGATCAATTCCTAAACAGCACCTAGCCGCCCGTCGGGCGGCCGCCCCGGAAGCGACGACGGGTCGGTGCCCCCGCGGAGGCGGGCACCGACCCGGGTGGGAAATCGTTCCGTGTCAGGAGTCGAGGTCGACGGACTGGAACGTTTCGTAGTGGTCCGGCGTGTAGTAGAACTCGCCGCCGTCACCGGCGATCACGCGGTCGGAGTAGCCGACGTGGAACAGCTGGTAATAGCCGTCCTCGCAGTCGGGCAGGACGCCCTCGCGGTTCTCGTAGGTCTCGCCGGTCCGGCCGCTTCGGGCCTCCTCGATGGTCGTCCGTGCGTCCGCGGGCAACGACGACAGGCCGACGGTGTCCAGGCCTGCCGCCTCACCGCAGCCGGGCTCCGGTTCCGGTTCCGGGTCGGGAGCCGGCGTGGAACCGTCGCCGAAGAGCTCGCCCGCCCACTCGGGGTGGTCGATGAACGGGTTCCGGTTGTTCTGGAACTGTTCGTAGATGACGTCGTTGCGCGTGCGCTCCACGTCGCTCACCGGGTCGGCGGCGTGCCAGTCGAGCAGCACCGAACTCCGGCCCATCAGCGGCTGTGACCCGTTGTCCACCTGATCGTTGAGCTCGAGGTCGGGGGCACCGCCCTCGCCCTCGTAGCGCACCGCCATGTAGAAGATCATGCGGGCGACGTCGCCCTTGACCTCGTCACGCGGCTCGTACGAGTCGTCGTCGGTGAAGTTGCCGGGTGCACCGTCGACCTCGCTGCCGCCGTTGTCGAAGTCCTTGTTGCCACGGGTGCTGTTGACCTGCACGTCCGTCGGGCGCAGGTGATGCGCGTCGGCGCCCGGGCCGGACGTGCCGAAATCGCCGTGCGACTTGGCCCAGACGTGTTCCCGGTTCCAGTCGCCGCTGCCACCACCGTTGGCGTCCTTGCTCCGTGACTCGCCGCTGTAGAGCAGAACGACGTTGTTCGGGTTGTTCGGGTCTTCGTCGCTCGCCTTGAGGGCGTCCCATATGTCGTCGTACGACAGCTGCGTGCTGTCGCTGATGATGTCGTTGAGCGCACTCTTCAGCTCGTCGCCGGTCAGGCCTTGGGCGGCGTCGTAGTAACCGGCGGGCACGTCCGCCGTCGCCGGAACCGGTGCGAGCATGCCCGCGGTGACGGCGAAAGCCGACAGGGCTCCCACCGCCCATCGGGTGGTACGTGTCCGCATCGCGGGACCTCGATTCTGCAGTCGTCACACAGGGCGACGCTCACTTTCACACGAAAGAGCAAAATGAAATAACCGACGAACGTCTGTGGGTCGATGAACAGGTCGTTACGGGAATGCGATATGCGACCGTCGCTCGGGTTGAATGGGCCGAAAGGTCCGCGCGCGCTGGTCCGTTCAGCGGTAGGTGGCGGCCACGGGAGAGTGTCGCGGGTGGGGGAATTGTCCGTTCCGATCCGGAAGTAGTCGGTGCGAACACTCGGGGGAATTTTCGCCGGCGGGGTTCTTTCATCTCTTTTCCGGGTGTCGCCGGGCGTCCGCGATCTCTATTCTGGCGCGGCCGAAACGGGCGAAAGGGACTCTTTTCGGCGGGTGTTCGGACGAGATGGGAGTCGTCGGATGAAGATGCGGAAGGTGGCGGCCACCGCGGGCGCGGCGGTGGCCGCGCTCGGGTTGTCCGCAGCGGTGCCCGCGCAGGTGGCCGCCGTCGAATCGGCGTCGGTGCAGCAGCAGGCGACGCCGGCGTGGCTGGCCGCGCAGGCGGGCGAGGTGACGCTGAATGTCGATTACCAGGTGCAGGAGACCTCCTACTGGTGCGGGCCTGCCGCGACGCGGATCGCGTTGTCGGCGAAAGGTGTGTACCGGAGTCAGGCCGACCTGGCGGCCGAGCTCGGTACTCACACCGGTGGTACGGACCACATCAGTCAGGTCACGTCCGTGATGAACAACCACGTCGGCGGTTATCGAACCACGGAGATGCCCAACGATCCGCCGACGCAGGCGCAGAAGGGCCGGCTGTGGGACGACGTCGTCACCAATATCAATGCCGGTGACGCGATCGTGGCGAACATCGTGGCGCCTCCGGGGAATCAGCCTCCGGGGTATCCGCCGGACCAGACGATCTATCACTACTTCACCGTGGTCGGCTACGACGACTACAACGGAACCGTGCAGATCGCCGATCCCGCGTCGTTCGGCGGATATCAGATGTACTGGCTCACGTTCGACCAGTTCGCCTCGTTGATTCCGCCGAAGGGCTACAGCGCCTGAGGTCCTGCGCCGGCGTGTGCGCTTTCCGCCTGCGGAGCGCGCACGCCGGCTCCTTCCCGTCGCACGCCGTCACCCCGGGCGAGCGGCGAGGGTTCTCCGGACCGGCGCCACATGATCTATTGTCGAACCACTACCGGAGAATCCACGTGATTTTCCACCTTTTGTATTCCGTCCATTCTTCGGGGTCGTCACCGATTGTTTCCGACGGGTGTCGGTGGGTAGTTCACCCGCTCTTTTTTCGGAATTCGGACTAAGCTGGAACTCGGTTTTCCTTACTTCGCCAGAAGGGTGGACCGAGGTGCCTTCTATCCAGGTGGAAAACCTCTACAAGGTGTTCGGCCGCCGTGCCGACGAGGCGGTTCGCGGCCTGCTGAGCGGGGACGACGGTACGGAGACGGCCGTGCCGGGCACCACCGCGGCCGTCGTGGACGTCTCGTTCGACGTGCGTTCCGGTGAGATCTTCGTCGTGATGGGACTGTCCGGGTCGGGGAAATCGACGTTGCTCCGGATGCTGAACGGAATCCTTCCCGCGACCCACGGCCGGGTTCAGCTGGACGACGTCGAGCTCACGGCGATGTCGGCGCGGCAGATTCGCGACATGCGCAAGCGGCACATGAGTATGGTCTTCCAGCATTTCGCACTGTTTCCGCACCGGAGCGTGCTGCAGAACGCCGCGTACGGGCTGCAGATCCAGGGACTGGGCAAACACGAGCGGCTCGAACGGGCCCGGCAGGCGCTGTCGTTGGTCGGGCTCGACGGTTGGGAGGATCGGCTCCCCGAGCAGCTCTCCGGCGGGATGCAGCAACGGGTGGGGCTCGCGCGGGCACTCGCGGCCGACACCGACGTGCTGCTGATGGACGAGGCGTTCAGCGCTCTCGACCCGCTGATCCGGCGGGAGATGCAGGACCAGCTGCTCTCCCTGCAGCGGCAGTTGGGCAAGACGATCGTGTTCATCACGCACGACCTCAACGAGGCGATGCGGCTGGGTGACCGGATCGCGGTGATGCGGAGCGGCCGGATCGTGCAGATCGGCACGGCCGAGGCGATCCTGACCGAACCCGCCGACGACTACGTTTCCGAGTTCGTCCGGGACGTGGATCGGGCGCGGGTCCTGACGGCACGGTCGGTGATGGACAAGCCGCTGCACACCGTGCCCTCGTCCGCCTCGCCGGACGAGGCGCTGCGAACGATGGACGAGCAGCAGTTGTCGACCGTGGTGGTGGTCGACGAGACAGGGGCGCCGGTGGGCGCCGTGCAGGAGTCCGACGCTCGCGAGGCGGTCCGGCACCGGAGGTCGACCGTGGACGCCGCGCAGCGGCCCGTGTCGCGGGTGCGCGGCGACACCGCCGTCAGCGAACTGTTCACCGCGGCGTCGGGGCCGCTGCCACTGGCCGTGGTCGACGAACACGGAACCCTGATCGGGGTCGTCCATCAAGCGGCGCTGCTCGCGGCGCTGGGCGAAGTGGAACGCGCCCCCGACCGCACTGAAGGGGAGGACCGCTGATGCGCGCCACGGCCGTCGCGGATTGGGAGGTGCCGAGGATTCCCCTCGGCGAGCGGTTCGCCGACCTGGTCCAGTGGTTGCAGGACAACTTCGGGGACTTCTTCACGGCGATCTCCGAGGGGCTCGACTCGGCGGTCACGTCGCTGGCGGAGCTGCTGACCTGGCCGCCGACGTGGGTGATGATCCTCGTCTTCGCACTGCTCGCGCTGTGGCTACGCGGCTGGAAGTTCGGGATCGCCGCGCTGCTCGGGTTCGCGCTGCTGGACGGGTTGGACTCGTACGACAGCGCGATGCAGACGCTCTCGCTCGTGCTGCTGGCCGGGATCGTGGCGGTGGCCATCGCGGTTCCGCTGGGCATACTCGGCGCCCGCAGCGACACGGCGAGCAGGATGATCAAGCCGGTCATGGATTTCCTTCAGACCGTGCCGCAGTTCATCTATCTGATCCCGGCGGTGATCTTCTTCGGGATCGGCGTCGGCCCGGGCATCGTCGCGACGGTGATGTTCGCGCTCGCGCCCGGGGTTCGGCTGACGGAACTGGGCATCCGGCAGGTCGACCGGGAGATGGTCGAAGCGGGGGAGGCGTTCGGCTCGTCCCCCACCCGCATCCTGACGGGAATCCAGATTCCCCTGGCCATGCCGTCGATCATGGCGGGCGTCAACCAGATCATCATGCTGTCGCTGTCGATGGTGGTCATCGCCGGCATGGTCGGCACGCCCGGGCTCGGGGCCGACGTCTTCGAGGCCACGACCCGGCTGCAGCTCGGCGCGGGGTTCGAGTACGGCGTGAGCGTCGTGATCCTCGCCATCTATCTCGACCGCATCACCGCGTCGATGTCCGCGAAATCCGCGGTCAGTCGCGCACGCAGGCTCGCGGGAGCGGCGTGATCACGGGGTGCGGCCCTCGGTGAAAGGAGGACGGAACGGATGAGAAGGCGAACATCACGAACGCTTCCCGCGGTGCTGGCGGCGCTGCTGGTCATGGTCGTCGGTGCCTGTGGAGGCGGTGACGACGAGAGCGGCGGCGGTGGTGGTGAGGGTGGTGGAAACGATCTCACCATCGGCTACATCGCATGGGACGAGAACATCGCGCTGGCCAACCTGTTCAAGGCCGAGCTGGACGAGCGGGGTTACAACGTGAGCCTCCGGCAGCTCGACGTGGCACCGACCTGGCAGGCCGTCGCGCAGGGAGAGGTCGACCTGTTCCAGGATGCGTGGCTGCCCGTCACGCACTCGGACTACTGGGAGCAGTACAAGGACCGGGTCGAGGATCTCGGCGTCTGGTACGACCAGGCCACGTTGGACATCGCCGTGCCCTCGTACGTGCAGAACGTCAACTCGCTCGCCGACCTCAAGCAGCACGCGGGCCAGTTCGACGGCAAGATCACGGGTATCGAACCGGGCGCAGGCGAAACCCGGCTGGTCGAGACCAAGATGATCCCGGACTACGGCCTGGGGTCGGCGATGACGCTGCAGAAGTCGTCGACCACGGCGATGCTGTCCGCGTTGGACAGGGCGATCCAGAACAAGGAACCGATCGTCGTGACGTTGTGGCACCCGCACTGGGCGTACTCCCGCTACGACCTGAAGGACCTCAAGGATCCGAAGGGGTCGATGGGTGAGGCGGAGAAGCTGCACATGATCGGACGGGAGGGGTTCGGGCAGGACTTCCCGGAGCTGACCCGCGTCATCGAGAACTTCTCGCTGACGGAAAAGCAGCTCGAAAGCCTGGAGAACACCATCCAGGAGGCCGGTCAGGGTCAGGAACTGCAGGCGGCCGGGCAGTGGGCGCAGCAGAACCAGCAGCTCATGGACGAGGCGTTCGGTCAGCTCAAGGGTCAGTGACGTCGATCGGTGACGGACCCGAGATGGTGGGCGTGGTGCCGGCGGGCGATGGCCTGCCGGCACGCGTCGGTGCGCTCGGTGCACGGCGGGCACACCGTGACGGCCGCCGCACCGCCCGGCGACCGTGGAACGGCGGCCCGGCGGGTTCGCGATCAGACCGCGAAGACCTGGTCGTCGTCGGCGAACGCTTTGAACTCGAGCGCGTTGCCCGCCGGGTCGCGCAAGAACATCGTCCACTGCTCGCCGGGCAGGCCTTCGAATCGCAGGTACGGCTCGATGACGAACGTCGTGTCCGCGGCGCGCAGGCGGCCTGCGAGCTTGTGGAACTCGTCGACCGTCAGGAGCAGGCCGAAGTGGGGCACCGGCACGTCGTGCCCGTCGACGGGGTTGTGCACGCCGTTCTGGCGACCCGGGGCGAGGTGGGTGACGAACTGGTGGCCGTGGAGGTTCCAGTCGATCCACGTGTCCGAACTGCGGCCCTGTTCGAGCCCCAGCACATCGCCGTAGAAGCGCCGGGCGGCATCGAGGTCGTCGACCGGCATGGCCAGGTGGAAGCGCGGGATGGGGGAATCGAGGACGGTCACGGGTGCCTCCTGGGTCGCGGTCGGCCGTGCTGTCTTGCCTGAATGTTAACATTAGGACAAGAGGAGGTGCGGATGTCCGAGCGGACCGTCACACCGGCCCGCCGACGCGGGCTTGCCGACGAGGTCGCGGACTCGGTGCGCGAGGCGATCTTCGACGGCACGTACTCGCCCGGTGCGCAGCTGCGGGAGGTCGAGCTTTCGCGGGCGCTGGAGGTCAGTCGCGGCCCGGTCCGCGAGGCGCTGCTGCGGCTGGAACGGGAAGGCCTGGTGCGGACGGCCTGGCACCGCGGCGCGTTCGTCGTCGAACTGTCGCCCGCCGACATCGTGGAACTGGACAGCCTGCGCGGCGCACTGGAAGGGCTCGCCGTACGGCTGGTCACCGAGCGGGCCGACGAGCGCGACCTCGCGGAGGTCGACACGGCCGCGGAGGCGATGGGCCGCGCCGGAGACGCCTACGCGATGGTGCGTGCGGACATCGCCTTCCACGACGCCGTGTATCGGGCTGCCGGACACGAGCGGTTGCGCGAGGCGTGGCACGCGATCCGCTCGCAGGTGCACCTGTTCCTGCTGACCCGGGTCGGCCTCGACGCGGACGTCACGCATCTGCCCGCCGAGCACCGCGAACTCGCAGCCGCACTGCGTGCGGGCGATACCGACCGGGCGGCGCACTTGTTCGGAGAACACCGGGCGCACGCGTTCGCCGTGCTGACCGACGGGCACACCGCGACACCGTCCCCGGGACCCGAACAGTGGGAGTCCGAATAGGACGGCGCGCGGTGTGCCCGCCTATGGTGAAACGGTCGGCTACGGCTCGCCGCGGCGCCAGTCGAGGTCGCCGTCGATGCGCTGGCCCGCGATCGTCACGTCGTCGAACGTCAAGTCCTCGACGTTCTCCAGCACCATCGGTGTCTCGGACTCCGCCACGCTGACATCGCGCAGCGTGACGTTCCGCAACGGCACGTCCTCAGGCCCGTGAACCTCCAGCGTCGTCGTGGCGCTGTCGACCGTGAAGTCCTCGAACACCAGGTCGCGATACACCGGTGGGAAGTCCCCGCCGAGCTCACCGGGATAGTCCAACTGGAACCAGATCAGGGTATCGAACTCCTCGACCCGGAAGTCACGCACGCGGATGTGTTCCACCGTGCCGCCGCGATCGAGGTTTCCCTTGAACCGGATGGCCGACGCGCCGGAGCGCAACGTGTTGTCGTCGAAGAACACGTACCGGATGTCGCCGGACATCTCACTGCCCAGCGCGATTCCGTCCTCGCCACCCATGTCGTTGTTCCGGACGACGACCCGCTCGCTCGGCCTGCCGATGTCCCGGCCGTCCTTGTCCCGTCCCGACTTGACCACCACGGCGTCGTCACCGGTGCGGAACGTGTTCTTCTCCACGAGGACGTTCGTGCTCGAGTCGACGTCGACCCCGTCGTTGTTGGCGTTGTGGCTGTCGACCGTCAGATTCCGCACCGTCGCGTGATCGGTGTAGACCAGATGGTTGATCCAGAACGGTGAGTTGGTGACCGTGTAGTCGCTCAGCAGCACGCGTTCGGCGCCGAAGAACTGGATCATGCTCGGCCGCAGGAAGTGTCCCTCCCCGAACCGGCGCTTCTCGAGCGGCTCTCCGTCGAAGCCCATGCGCCGGAGTTTCTGCATGTCCTCGTCCTGCTTGGCGTGCCAGGAAAGGAACTCGCTCGCCTCGTTGCCGTCGATGACGCCCGTGCCGGTGATCGACACGTCGTGCACGTCCTGGGCGTAGATGAGCGGCGAGTAGCCGTACATCTCGGTGCCTTCCCAGCGGGTGTGCACGACGGGCAGATAGTCGGCGGGGTCGGAGCCGAACAGCAGCCGTGCTCCCGCCTCGACATGTAGGTCGATCTTGCTCTCGAGGTGGATCGGCCCCTCGCTGAGCCAGGTGCCCTCGGGAAGGACGACCCGGCCGCCACCGCTTTCGTCGGCGGCGCGTACCGCCGCCATGATCGCGTCGTGGTCGTCCGTCCTCCCGTCGCCGACGGCTCCGTAATCGGTGACCCGGAACCGCTGGTCGGGAATCGCCGGCTCCTCGACCCTGTCGACGATGCGGTCGGCCATGTTCCACAGCGGGTCCTTGCCCGCCGAACCCTGGCTGTCCGGCTCCGGCGCCGCCGTGGCACCGGAGCCGGCCGCCACCCCGGTGCACAGCAGGCCGACCAGTGCCGCGATGAGTGTCTTCTTCCTTCGTGACCGCTGTTTCATGCGTTCTCCTCCGCAGTGAGTCGAAGCGGTGAGCCGGTCAGCTCAGTGGGCCGGCGTCGATGACCTCGTCGTAGTGGCGGTCGTTGATGTCGACGTTGTCCAGGTGGAGGTTGTCGACGTGCTCCAGTTCCATCGGGGTGTCGACGTCGGAGAAGGTCGAGTCGCGGATGGTCACGTCGCTGATGGGCGACTGTTCGTAGCCGCGCAGGTAGAGGCCGAATTCGCCGCCGGTGCTGTGGACGTTCTCGATGCGGATGTCGCGCACGGTCGGTGTGTGCTCGCCGGCGTCGCCCTCCTCGTACTGGAAGTTGATTCGGATGACCTCGCCGCCGATTTGCGGGATGTCGTTGTTGCGGAAGTAGACCTGTTCGACGGTGCCGCCGCGCACGGAGTTCGTCTTGATCCGCAGTGCGCGGTCGAGGTTCTCGCTGTCCATGACGTTGTTCTCGGCGAAGACGTTGTAGACGTCGCCGGACATCTCGCTGCCGATGGTCACGCCGCCGTGTCCGTCGGCCATCGTGTTGTCGTGGATCACGATGTTCTCGCTGGGTACACCGATCCGGCGACCGTCCTCGTTGCGTCCGGACTTGATGGCGATGCAGTCGTCGCCGTTGTCGAAGCTGGAATTCTTGATGACGACGTTCTTGCTGGACTCGGGGTTGACGCCGTCACTGTTGGGCCCGACGGGACTGTCGAGCGTGACATTGTCGACGGTGACGTTCTCCGACAGGACCGGGTGGATCATCCACATCGGAGAGTTGGTGAGTGTGACGTCCTCGACGAGGATGTTCTCGCTCTCGTAGAACTGCACGAAGTTCGGCCGGAGCTTGCTGTCCTCGAACCGGCGCTGCTCGACCGGCACGCCGTCGGCGGCCCACTGGAACAGCTGGTCACGATGCTCGGTCTCGATGACCCCGCCGTCGCCGTTCGACTCTTCCTTCCACGGCCACCAGTGCTCGTCGTCGGCCTGGCCGTCGAGCGTGCCGCCGCCGGTGATGGCTACGTCCTCCGCGTCGTGGGCGTAGATGAAAGGCGAGTAGTTGTACAACTCGATACCTTCCCAGCGGGTTTTGACCGCGGGTAGGTAGTCGGCCGGGTCCTGGCTGAACCGGACGGTGGCAGCGTCGCTGATGTGCAGTTCGATGTTGCTCTCGAGGTGGATCGCGCCGGTGTGGAACTCGCCTGCCGGGACGACGACCTTGCCGCCGCCCTTGTCGGACGCCGCGTCGATGGCTGCGGCGATGGCGTCCGTACTGTCCCGCTCGCCGGTGGGATCGGCGCCGTAGTCGGTGACGTCGTACGGGCGTTGGGGGATGTTGGGAGGGGTGACCTCCTTGCGGATCCGGTCGGCCAGCTCCCAGCCCTGCGGTTCGGACTGACCCGGGGCGTGCTCGGGCGGGTCACCGGCCGCTGCGGGAGTGAAGACGGACACCGCGAGCGCCGCGCCGAACACGGCGGTCAGGGTGCGGGTGAGGACTGTTGACGACATGCGTTCTCCTCGCTGGTACTCGACGGTGAGCACACGTGCTCCCCGGCCGGTCCTGGCCGGGGACGGGTTCCGCGGGACGACGTCGACCCGATCTCTCGCCGATCGGCCTTGTCGGAAACCGGTTTCTGATGGAACAGCAGCCGGATTCCGGTGTCAATGGGAGAAGTCGGGCCGATCGGGCACGGCGTTCCGGCGCGCATGGCTTAGGTCAGCCGGTTCTGTGCTCCCGGGAAGGCGAACCGGGGAGGGTCGGCCAGTACCTCGGAAACACGGGTCGTGCGCTTCCGAGGTGGTTGACGTGGGATAAGGTCGAACATGGCGTCCCGCACCGCTGAAACCGCTTTCCGCATATGGGCCCGGTGTCGTGCGCGGCGGCGCGGGATGTCGACGTCGAGAACGGAGGGGTGGATCCATGGATCCCGTCGAACGTGCGCACTCGGTCACGATCAGGGACGTTGCTCGGGCCGCGCAGGTGTCACCCGCGACCGTGTCGCGGGTGATGAATCGCAGGAGCACGGTCGACGTCGAACTCGCCCGCAGGGTGCAGCAGGCGGCGGCGTCCCTCGGGTACCACCCGAGCGCCGTCGCCCAGGGGTTGGCGCGGGGACGGACCGACCTGGTGTCGATCCTGGTGCCGGACCTCGGCAACCCGATGTTCCAGTCGGTGCTGCGCGGGATCAGTCGCGCCGCCGGGGTGGAGGGCTATCGCGTCCTCGTCACCGACAGCCACGAGATGCCACTGGAGGAACCGTTCCTCGCGCAGGAGACGCGGTTGCGCACCGACGGTCTCGTGCTCTGCTCGCCGCGGTCACACGACCAGGAGTTGCTGGAACTGGCAGGCAAACTCGAACCGTTCGTACTGGTCAACCGGCACGTCGAAGGGTTGCTCGCGCCGACCGTCGCGGTGGACTACGCCGCTGGTATCCGTGCGCTCGTGGCCCACCTCGCCGGGCTCGGCCATCGGCACGTCGCCTACCTGTCCGGCCCCATGGCGAGTGTGTCGAACCAGCAGCGGCTCGACACACTGCACGCGTCGGCCGAAGGCCGGTTCGAGTTGACCGTGCTCGAGTGCGGCTCGATGCACGAGGACGGGTACGAGGCCGCCGACCGGGCTCTCGGCACGGGTGCCACGGCGATCATCGGGTACAACGATCTGGTCGCGCTCGGGGCCCTCGGCAAGTTCCACGCCATCGGTGTGTCCGTTCCGGATCAGGTCAGCGTGGTCGGGTTCGACGACATCGCGTTCGCCCGCTACGCCTCACCGATGCTGACCACCGTCGCCGTGCCGCAGGAGGCGCTCGGCGAGGAGGCCTGGCAGCGCCTGTCGGCCGTGCTCCGCGGCGAGGAGCCGCCCGCCGACGTCTGCTTCACCCCGCGTCTCGAGGTCCGGCAGAGCACGGCCAGAAACCCGCGCTGACCTGCTCGTGGTCTCGGCGAGCGGAGGCGTCGGCCACGGCCGATCCGGCTTCCGGTCTTGACAGCATCGCGGCCCCGGCTAGGGTGAGAAACCGGTTTCTCGTACGGAGTGTTCGTGCGGGCTCCATCAATGCCGATCGGAGTTTCTCGTCCCATGTCAGAGTCCCCATCGAGGTCGTCGGTGCCTGCCCGGGCGTTACGTCTGGGGCTCGTCGCCGTCGACCGGACGACCGATGCGCTGACCCTGCTCGGCCTCGTTGCCATGGTGCTGGTGGTCAGCTGGCAGGTCTTCGCCCGCTTCGTCCTCGGTTTCACCCCGGGCTGGGCTTCCGAACTCGCGCTGCTGCTGCTGTGCTGGCTGGCTTTTCTGGGCATCGCCAAGGGAATCCGCGAGCACAGCCACATCGCGGTCGGGTTCGTCGTCGACCGGCTGCCCCGGCCTGTGCGCAACGTGGCGATCCGGATCGCGCCGGCGCTGATGGTCGCGTTCGGCTGCTATCTCGTCGTGCAGGGCGGCGAGTTCACACGACTGATGATGCACTCGACGCTGCCGGGTACCGGCCTGCCCACGTCCGTGCAGTACGCGGCGATGCCCGTCGCGGGGGTTCTGATCGCCGTCTACAGCGTGCTGCAGCTGTTCGGGCGGATCCCACTCGATCCACCGGATCCGGCGCCGGCGTCGGAGACACCCGGTTCCGGCCGGGCCGGAGAGGGTGATGACCGATGATCGACCCCATCGCGGTTCTGCTGCTGTTCGGTGGGTTCGCCGCCCTGTTGCTGCTGCGGGTGCCGATCGCGTTGTCGCTCGCCGTCTCCTCGATCGCCGCGGCGCTGTGGATCGGTGTTCCGCTGCCGCTGGTCGGACAGAAGATGGTCCAGGCGCTGAACTCGTTCCCACTGCTGGCCATTCCGTTCTTCATCCTCGCCGGTGAAGTGATGGCGGGAGGAGGGGTCGCCCGCAGGTTGATCGATCTGGCCAACATCGTCGTGGGGTGGGTGCGCGGTGGGCTGGCCATGCTCAACGTCGTCGCCAGCACCTTCTTCGGCGGGATCTCCGGCTCCGCGGTCGCCGACACGTCGTCGGTCGGCTCGGTGATGCTGCCGATGATGCGGCAGCAGGGCTACCCGGACACTTACTCCGTGGGCGTCACGGTCTCGAGCGCCACCCAGGGCGTGCTGATCCCGCCGAGTCACAACATGATCATCTTCGCGCTCGCCGCCGGTGGCAGCGTGTCGATCGGCGGCGTGTTCATGGCGGGTGTCGTGCCCGGATTGCTGATCGCGGCCTTGCTGCTCGTGGCCTGTTACGTCACGGCCAGGAAGCAGGGGCACCCCAAGGGCGAGCCGATCCCGGCGCGGGACGTGCCGAAGATCGTCTGGCAGGGCCTGCTCGGTCTGCTCACCCCGGTCATCGTGATCGGCGGCATCCTCAGCGGCGTGTTCACGGCGACCGAGTCGGCGGCGATCGCGTGCCTGTGGGCCGTGCTCATCACGTTCGGCGTGTACCGCGAGGTTCCGCTGCGGGCCGTGGTCGGCATGCTGCGCCGCTCGGTGAAGACGCTCGGCACGGTGTTGTTCCTGATCGCGGCGGCGGGCGCCTACGGACACCTGCTGACCGTGCTGCAACTGCCCGAGGCACTCACCGACGCGCTGCTCGGGCTGTCCGACAACCCGGTCGTGATCCTGTTGCTGTGCAACGTCCTGTTGCTGGCGCTGGGCTCGATCATGGACATGGCGCCGCTGATCCTGATCACCACGCCGATCCTGCTGCCGGTGGTCACGTCGCTCGGTATGGACCCGATGCAGTTCGGCGTGATGCTGATGCTCAACCTGGGCATCGGCCTGATCACCCCGCCCGTCGGAAGTGTGCTGTTCGTCGGTTCCGCGATCGGCGGTATCCGTATCGAACAGGCGGCACGTGGAGTGCTCCCGTTCTACGTGCCGATGGTCGCCTGTTTGCTCCTGGTGACCTTCGTTCCCGCTCTGTCATTGACCCTGCCGCACGCGCTCGGTTTCTGACGGTGATTCCCCGTTCCCCGTGAAAGGAGACATATGCGCAGCGCAGCGCTTCGTCGAATGACCACGGTCGCCCTGGCGGCCACGCTCGGACTCGGTCTGGCCGCATGCGGCGGTGCAGGCGGTGCCCAGGAGTCGGTGACCTGGCGCCTGGCGGAGACCCATCCGGGCGACTATCCGACCACCAAGGCCGACGAATGGTTCGCAGAGGAACTGAAGAAGCGTTCCGACGGCCGGATCACCGTCGACGTGTACCCGGACGCCCAGCTCGGCGAGGAACGGGACGTGCTCGAACAGATGCAGATGGGCTCGGTCGAGCTCAACCGCACCAACGCGAACCTCGTCGGCGAGTTCGTGCCGTCGTGGAAGGCCTTCGGCGTCCCGTACGCCTTCGACAGTGAGGAACACTTCTGGAACTACCTCCAGGGCGACGGTGGGAAGGCCAAGCTCGAGGAGTTGTCGGAGATGGGGGCCGAGGGCCTCGCGTACTACGACTCGGGTGCCCGCTCGCTCTACACGACAGGAAAGCCGGTCGAGAAGCCGGAGGACCTGGCGGGCCGCAACATTCGGGTGCAGCCCGGGTCGATCACGGCCGAGGTGGTCGAGAAGCTCGGCGGATCGGCGACCACGATGGACTTCGGGGAGGTCTACAGCAGTCTCGAGACCGGGGTCATCGACGGGGCGGAGAACAACCTGCCCAGCTATGTGTCCACGCGCCACTACGAGGTCGCGCAGAACCTGACGCTGAACGAGCACCAGCGGGTCCCCGAGGTGCTGATGATCGCGCAGTCGGCGATGGACCAGCTGTCCGAAGAGGACCAGAAGCTCGTGCGTGAGGTGGCCCGTGAGTCCACGGAGGTCCAGCGCGAACTGTGGCGGCAAGAGGTGGCCGATAGTCGCAAGACGCTCGAGGACGCGGGCGTGACGATCACCGAGGTCGACGACAAGCAGGCGTTCAAGGACGCGGTGTCCGATCTGCAGGAGCGTTACGCCGGTCAGTACGGCGACTTCATGGACGCGGTCGAGGCGGCGAAGAAGCAGTAGCGGACGGCTGACGTTTCGCTGCGGAGAATCGATGTTCCCTCCCCGTGCGGGCACGCGCGTCGTGCCCGCACGGGGAGGCAACCAGGTGTGAGGAGTAGGAATGCGGGTCCTCGTGACCGGTGGTTCGGGACGGCTGGGTCGCAATGTGGTCGGCGCGCTCGCGGCGGCGGGCGACGAGGTCGTGTCGGTGGATACGGTGCCGGAGGAGCGCGACGACGACGTCGCGACGTTCCCGGCCGATCTGACCGACGCCGGTGAGTGCTATTCGACGCTGGCGCGCTTCCGGCCGGACGCGGTGGTGCACCTGGCGGCGATCCCGGCCCCCGGGATGCGCAGCGACGTCCGCACGTTCACCACGAACACGTCGTTGGCTTACAACGTCTGCCAGTCCGCGGCCGATCTCGGTGTCGGACACGTGCTCGTGGCGAGCAGTCCGACGGTGATGGGATACGGCAACCCCGCCGGGTGGCAGCCGTCCTACCTTCCCCTGGACGAGGACCATCCGGTGGCGCCGTGGAACGCCTACACCATGTCCAAGGTGGCCACCGAGGACGTCGTGCGGGCCTTCGCACGCCGCGGCGAGGGCCGGTTCCACATCTTCCGGCCCTGTTTCGTCGTCTCGCCAGAGGAGTGGCGCGGCGCGCCGACGCAGGGCGGCGGCACGGTGCGCCAGCGGCTCGAGAACCGGACCAGGGCGGCGGTGTCGCTGTTCAACTACGTCGACGCCCGTGATGCCGCGGAGTTCGTCCGGTTGCTGCTGGCGAAGGCGGAGCACGTGCCGAACGGCGAGACGTTCTTCGTGGCGGCGGCCGATGCACTGGCCGAGAAACCGCTGAGCGAACTCCTCCCCGAATACATGGCCGTGCCGGAGAAGATCGCCGGGCAGCTGGCGGGTACGGCGTCCGCGTTCGACACGAGTAAGGCGCGCAGGCTGCTCGGATGGGCGCCGAGGTACGACTGGCGTACGGAGCTGGTGTGAGCGCCGCCGCGGGGATCGCCGAGCTGCGGTGCGCGAGCATCCGGCTGCCGCTGCCGGGGACGTGGGACGGTGGGGTGAGCTTCCACGACGTCGTCGTGGCCCGGCTGCGGGACGACACCGGCGCCGAGGGCACGGGGTTCAGCTGGACCCCGCGTGTCGGGGCGAGCGCTGTGCGTGCCCTGCTCGAGGACGAGTGCGCCGACTTTCTGCGCGGCGCGGGTACGCATCCGGAGGTCGTTTGGGAGGCGTTGTACGCGCGGCTGCACGAGGCCGGGCCCGGGGGCATCGCCGCGATGGCGCAGGCGGCCGTCGACATCGGACTGTGGGACCTGCGTGCCCGCGCGTCGGGGACCGGCCTCGTCGACCTGCTCGGCAGGCGCAGGAACGTCGTTCCCGCCTACGCCAGTGGCGTGAATCTCGACTACGACCTCGACGAGTTGTGTGCGCAGGTGAGTCGTTGGGTCGAGGCGGGTCACACCGCGGTGAAGATCAAGATCGGGTCCGCCGAGCTGGACCGTGACCTGGAGCGTGTCGCGGCGGTACGCGAGCTGATCGGCCCGCACGCCAAGCTCATGGTCGACGCCAATCAGCGGTGGGACGTGCCGACGGCGTCGCGTGCCATCAACGCGCTGGAACGGTTCGATCCGTACTGGATCGAGGAGCCGCTGCCCGCCGACGACCTCGCGGGACACGTGCGACTGCGGTCGACGACGCGGGTGCCGTTCGCCGTGGGCGAGAACCTGCGGACGGTGCGCCAGTTCCGCGACATGCTGGCGGCGGGCGTGTGCGACATCGCCCAGCCCAACGTGGTCCGTGTCGGCGGCATCACGCCGTTCCTGCGGATCGCCCAACTCGCGGCCGCCCACGACGTGCCGGTGGCACCGCACCTGTTGCCGGAGATGTCGGCACAGCTCGCGCTGTGCGTGCCGGTGGTGTCCATGGTGGAGGCGATCGACAGGGCGTCGCTGCAGGAACTGGGCGGGCTGGCCGAGCCGTCGGGGGTGAGCGTCGACGCGTCCGGAGCCCGCGCCGACACCGGCCCCGGTCACGGACTGGTGTTCGATGTGTGAGGCTCGAGTACGCCCCGGCCGCGCCCCGTTCGACACACCCGGAAGGTGACCCTCCCCGTGCATCCGCGTCTCGCAGGCCACGCAGTGGTCGAACAGCTGCTGGCACACGACGCAGACGTCGCCTTCTGCGTCCCGGGGGAGAGCTACCTGGCCGTGCTCGACGGACTGTACGACGCACGCGACCGCATCGATCTGATCACCGCGCGCCAGGAGGGGGGCGCGGCGATGATGGCCGCCGCGTACGGCAAGCTCACGGGTCGTCCGGGCGTGTGCCTGGTCACCCGCGGCCCGGGTGCCACGAACGCCAGCATCGGCGTGCACACGGCGCATCAGGACGCGAGCCCGATGGTGCTGCTCGTCGGGCAGGTCAGCACCGAACACCTCGGCAGGCGGAGCTTTCAGGAGGTGGATTATCAGCAGATGTTCGGTTCCCTGGCGAAGGACGTCGTCCGGGTCGACCGTGCCGACAGGGTTCCCGAACTGATCGCTCGCGCTTTCCACACCGCCGTGTCGGGAGAACCGGGTCCCGTCGTCGTCGCCCTGCCGGAAGACGTGCTGGGGCACACCACCGACGCGCCGGTGGTCCGGCCCGGCGGGACGGTGCGGCCCGGGGTCGCGAGCAGCGACGTGGAGGCGTTCGTCACCGATCTCGGCCGCGCCGCAAGGCCTCTGGTCGTCGCCGGTGGGACCGGATGGGATCAACCGTCGACTCGTCGGCTGCGGCAGTTCGCGGAGGCGTTCGGTGTGCCCGTGGCCGCGGCGTTCCGGAACCAGGACGTCATGGCCAACACCTCGGACGTCTATGTCGGACCCCTCGGACTCCGCACCACCGACGGACTCTCCGCGGCCGTGAGGGAGGCGGATCTGGTCGCCTTCCTCGGGACTCGGCCCGACGCGGCCAGTATGGACGACCACGGTCTCCTGGCCGTGCCGCAGCCGACCCAGCGCGTGACGCACATCCATCCGGACCCGGACGTGATTCACCACGTGTACCGCGCCGACCACGCGATCGTCGCCGGACCGGCCGAGTTCGTCATGGCGCTTCCCGCATCGCCGCAGGACATTCCTGCGCTGCAGGAGGATTCCGCGCTGCAGGCGGAACGGACCGCGTGGTGCGGGCGCCTCCGCGAGAACTATCTCCGCAGCCTTGCCACTCCGTCCGCCGGAAGTCCGGACTCCCTCGCGTACATGCAGGTCTTCAACGACCGTGCACCCGGCGACACCATCATCTCGACCGGTGCGGGCGCGTACACGAGCTGGCCACAGCGCCACCGCCGGTTCACCGCCTACCCGTCGCAGGCCGGCACCCAGTCCGGTGCCATGGGCTACGGGCTCCCGGCGGCCATCGCGGCCAAGTTGGCGTTCCCGGACCGAACCGTCGTCGCATTCGCAGGGGACGGCTGCATCCTCATGACGGGACAGGAGCTGTCGACGGCCGTGCGGTACGGCCTCGACATCGTCGTTGTCGTCGTCAACAATTCGCGGTACGGCACGATTCGCAACCACCAGGAAGCCGCGTATCCCGGGCGGGTCGTGGGCACGGAGTTGGTGAATCCGGACTTCGTGGCGCTGGCCGGGGCCTTCGGCGCTCACGGTGTCCGCGTGCATACGCCATCCGAGTTCCGGTCTGCCCTGGACGCGTGTCTCGACTCCGGAGGTACGAGCCTGATCGAGATCGTCACCGAGTGATCGCGATGCCGGCCACGTCACCACGGTCCACGAGCCACCGGTCCACGAGGCCGCGGGCGCCGCATGCGGACGGCGCACCCGCCTCGTCTCGAGGCGAAGCGGGTGCGCCGTCGCGGCACGTCGTGTTCGCGGAGCCGGGTGCCCGCACCGCCGGCGTCGTTCGGCTCCTCAGGCCGTTCCGGAGCCGTCTAGAACCATCCCAGCACCACCTCGACACTGACCCAGATCGCCAGTGCAGTGGTCAGGAACAGCACGACGTTCTCGACGACGTTCGCCTTGTGCTCGCCGAGGTGGCTGCGCTTGTTCACGAGAATCAGAAGGCCGACCGCCACGATCGGGACGACGACGGCCTGCAGTCCGGTCACGAAGACCGCCATCTCGACGAACCCGGGCATTCCCGGCACGGACCAGATGATCGGGGAGATCAGGATGAACAGGCTGACCCACTTGAACCACGGGTCGTCCTCGAACTTCCGCCCGAACCTCTCGCGCCGGGCGGGCCGGACGATGTGCAGACAATCGATCACGACCTTGGGGAATCCGTTCGCGAAGCCGATCACGCTGCTGTAGAGGATGCCGAACGCGCCGATGTAGAAGACGAGAGCGCCGAAGTCGCCCAGGTGGAGCGACAGGGCCCTGGAAATGTCCTCCAGGCTGTCGACCGAGATGTTGTTCGGTGCGAGGAGCTCGGCCCCCACCACCCAGACGGCCAGGTTGATGACGATGGCGGCACAGATGCCGAACAGGATGTCGTTACGTTGGGTCTTCTTGTATCCGACGCCCGTCCAGCCCTTGTCCTTGACGAAGTAGGGGTACAGGAAGTTGGCCATGGACCCCGCCACGGCCCCGATCAGCGAGAGGGCGACGGCGAAGACGCCGAACGTGCCGGTGTTCTCGGGGATACTGAATCCGACCGTGGCCTTGACGATCCCGCCCACGTCGGGAACCGAGTAGATCGCCAACCCCAGGAAAGCGATGGTCATCAGGACGAGGAAGAGCTTCAGCAGCTTCTCGATGGTGGTGTAGACATTGCGCCCGATGACGAACAGGCTGACCAGAACCACGACGCACGACCAGAGGAACGGCTGCCCGATGCCGAAGATCCACGTCAGTGCCTCGCCTGCACCGGTGATCATGTAGGCGTTGAGCAGGTGGCCGCTGATCAGGATGGCGATGCCGATGAACCACGGGAAGTACTTGGACACATCTCTGTATCCCTCGACGATCGTCTGTCCTTTGGTGTTCAGGACCTGGTAGCGGCCCATCAGGTTCACGATGACGAACCGAACGACCAAGGACAGGGCGAGCAGCCACATGAGGTTGTAGCCGTAGCTCGATCCGGAAACGGAGGCCGTGACGAGGTCGCCGGCCCCCATCATGCTCAGGACGGCTACGATTCCCGGTCCGAATTTCCGTAGTCGGTCCCGTAAGGTCACTTTCGGATTCTCGACGGCTGCATTGTTGGTTTCGTGGTCCATCACACGGTCCTCTTTGACTGTTTCCGGAGGGGGTTGGGCCGGGTCGCCGTCCCGTTGTCGTGGAACGGAGTTCGGTGGGGAGGGTCGGCGGGTGCCCGCCCCGAACCATGGGGCGGGCACCCGCCGGGGACGGCTAGTGCCGGTCGACGGCGCCGTCGACCCGGCGGAGCAGTCCGTCCGGGTTGCCGTCGGCGATCGGGCGCGGCAACAGGTCTGCCGGCAGGTCCTGGTACGACACGGGGCGCAGGAATCGCTCCACGGCGCGGGTACCGACCGAGGTCGTCCGCGAGTCCGACGTGGCGGGGAACGGGCCGCCGTGCACCATGGCGTGGCCGACCTCGACGCCCGTCGGCCAACCGTTGAACAGCACGCGGCCCGCGACGAGTTCCAGTGAGGGCAGCAGGGCTGCCGCCTCGGACTCGTCACCGGATCCGGTGTGGACGGTCGCGGTCAACTGCCCTTCGAGGGCGTCGGCGACGGCGCGGACCTGGGACGCGTCGCGGCAGCGCACGATGATGCCGCAGGAGCCGAACACCTCCTGCTGCAGCGACTCGTCGGCGACGAAGCGTTCGGCGTCGGTGGCGAGCAGCGCCGGGCGGCAGGTGACCGGCCGGTCCGATTCGGAGCCCCGGGCGAGCACCTCGACGTCGTCGTGGCCGGACATCGTGGTGACTCCCCGGGCGTAGGCGTCGGCGATCCCGGGAGTGAGCATCGTGGCCGGTTCCGATGCGGCGATCGCCGTCGTGGCCGCGTCCACGAATCGCCGTAGGTCCGGACCGTCCACGGCGACGACGATGCCCGGGTTGGTGCAGAACTGGCCCGCGCCGAGGGTGAGTGAACCGACGAACGCGGTGCCGAGTTCCCCTGCCCGGTCGGCGAGTGCGCCCGGCAACAGGAACACGGGGTTCGTGCTGCTCATCTCGGCGTACACCGGGATCGGGCGCGGACGCGCCTGCGCTGCGGCCACGAGCGCGAGGCCACCCTGCCGCGACCCGGTGAATCCCACGGCACGGATGCGCGGATCGGTGACCAGCGCCGTGCCGAGGTCGGGACCGCGGCCGAACAGCAGGGAGAACGTGCCCGCGGGCAATCCCGTCTCGGCGACCGCGTCGCTGACCGCCCGCCCGACGAGTTCCGACGTGCCCGGATGGGCGTCGTGGCCTTTGACGACGACGGGACAGCCCGCCGCGAGTGCCGACGCGGTGTCGCCGCCCGCGACCGAGAAGGCGAGGGGGAAGTTGCTGGCGCCGAACACGGCGACGGGCCCGAGCGGGACGTCCCGCTGACGGATGTCGGCGCGGGGCGGCGTGCGGTCCGGCTGTGCGGGATCGATCCGCGGGATCTCGAGGTTGCCGTCGCGCAGCAGTGTCGCGAACATGCGGAGCTGGCCCGTGGTGCGGCCGCGCTCGCCCGTCAGACGCGCGAGCGGCAGACCGGACTCGGCGTGGGCGCGTTCGACCAGGGCGTCCCCGACGTCCTCGATGTTGTCGGCGATGCGCTCGAGAAACTCGGCACGCTTCGTCACCGGCACCGTCCGGTAGGTGCCGAAGGCGTCCCACGCGGCGGCGCACGCGCGGTCGACGTCGACCGGCCCGCCGTGGGCGAAGGCGGGTTCCAGCCGATCGCCGGTACTTGGATCGACGGCGCGGATCTCCGCGCCGGTGCCGGCGACCGGTTCGCCGGCGATGATCATTCGACCGGTCGGGGTGTTCATGCATTCTCCTCGGGGATACGGGAAATCAGCTCGGCGAGCTGCTTCAGCTCGTCGTCGTCGAGGTCGGTCAGCGGCGCGCGAACCGGTCCGGCCGGACGTCCGATGGCCTTCATGCCCGCTTTCACGATGCTCACCGCGTAACCGGCCTTGCGGTTACGGATGTCGCAGTAGGGCACGACGAACTCGGCGAGGTAGCGGTCGACCGTCGCTCGGTCGTGGGCACGGACGGCGGTGAAGAACCGCTGCGCGAACTCGGGGACGAAGTTGTACATGGCCGACGAATAGGTCGTCACGCCCATCTCCAGATACGGCAGGGCGAACGTCTCGGCCGTGGGAAGGCCGCCGATGTAGGTCAACCGGTCGCCGAGCCGCGTGTGGATGCGCGTCATGCGCTCGATGTCGCCGACCCCGTCCTTGAACCCGACCAGGTTGGGACACGCGTCGGCCAGGCGCGCGACGGCCTCGTCGGTGTAGACCGCATTGGCGCGGCTGTAGATGATCACGCCGAGCGACGTGGCCGCGCAGACGGCCTTGACGTGCTCGACGAGACCGTCCTGCGACGCCTCCGTGAGGTACGGCGGCAGGAGCAGCAGTCCGTCGGCACCCGCGCGCTCGGCGGCGCGTGCCAGCTCGACGGCCGTGGCCGTGCCGTAGCCGGCCGGTGCGATGAGGGGGACGTCGTCGGGCATCTCGGCGACGGCCGCGGTCACGACCGTCGACACCTCGTCGGGGGTCAACGAGAAGAACTCGCCGGTGCCCCCCGCGGCGAAGAGTCCGGCCGCGCCGAAGCCGCTCAACCAGGCGATGTTCTCGCGGTAGGCGGCCTCGTCGAAGCTCAGGTCGTCCCGGAAGTGTGTCACCGGGAAGGACAGGAGCCCGTCCGACAGCTGCCGGGCTGTTTCGTGGGGCGTGAACTGGGACATCGCGTACTTCCTCCAGGGGTGGTCTGGCCCGTGGCGGGGACGCTAGGCTCGTCGAGCAATGCGCGTCCAACTCCGATTTCGCATCTTCTGATTCAGGAAACGCATCGATGTTCACGATCCAGCAGCTAACGGGCTTCGTCGCCGTCGCCGAGGAAGGCCACTTCGGCCGCGCCGCCGAGCGGTTGACCATGACGCAGCCGCCGCTCAGCAGGCAGATCCAGCAGCTGGAGAAGGAACTCGGCGTGAGCCTGATCGATCGCAGTGGCCGGACGGTGCGGCTCACCCCCGCGGGTCGAGCCTTCCTGAGGGACGCCCGCAGGTTGCTGCACGACGCCGCGAACGCCGCGCAGTCCGCCCGGCGCATGACGGCGGGCCGCGCCGGCCTGCTCAACCTGGGCTTCACGGCGACGTCCGGATACGGCGTCTTGGGCACGGTCCTGCGCACCGTGGCCGAACGGCTTCCGCATGTCGAGATCGTGCTGCAGGAACTGGTCACGAGGGATCAGCTGGACCGGATCTCGACCGGCACGCTGGACGCGGGCCTGGTGCGGCCGCCGACGCCGCCCGGGGTGGAGTCCCGCCTGGTGGGAACGGGGGCCCTGGTGGCCGCGCTGCCCGCCGGGCACCCGCTGGCCGACGAGCAGCGGCTGCCGCTCGAGGCGTTCCACGGAGCCGACGTCGTGGGGTACTCGCCGCTCGAGGCGCGCTACTTCTACGACCTCGTCGTGGGTATCTTCGGCGAAGCGGGGGTGCGGCCGACGTACGTGCAGTACGTCTCGCAGGTCCACACCGCGCTGGCGCTGGTCGAGGCAGGACTCGGGATCGCGCTGGTGCCGTCCACGGCGGCGCGGCTGCGGTTCGCCGGGCTCGTGTTCCGGCCTGTGGCGCTCCCGGTCCCGGACCCGGTCGAGCTGCGGGTGGCGTGGCGCGCCGAGAACGACAACCCCGCACTGGCGGCCTTCCTGGAACTCTTCACCGCCGCGGGCGACGGCGTCGAACCGGCGCTCGACCTCGGAGACGGTGCCGCGGCGCGAACGTCCGACTAGGACCCACTATCCGTCGGAGTCGGGTAACGGTGCCCGGCCGGAGGCGTGTGATCCGCCGGCCGGACACCGGGGGAGCGGCCGGCGTCAGCGGACCCCGCGGGTGCGGAAGGCGGCCGCAAGCGCGGCCAGGCTCACGAACGACACCGCGAGCAGGTAGTACCCGGGCGAGATCTGCGAACCGGTGCCCGCGACCAGCGCTGCCGCGATCGTCGGCGTGAAACCGCCGAACACGCCCACGGCCGTGTTGTAGCTGAACGACAGCCCCGTGGCGCGGGCCCGTGCGGGGAAGACGTCGGACATCACCGACGGCAACGCCCCGAAGTAGCAGGCCTTGAGGATGCCGAGGACGGTCATCGCCGTGGCCAGCGTGAGGAACGAGGGCACGTGGGTGACCCAGACGAACAACGGCACGACGCCGCCGCCGATGAGCAACGCCGCAGGAACCATGATCGGAAGGCGGCCGAACCGGTCGGCCAGCAGCCCGACGAACGGCGTGAGGAACGTCAGGATCACACCCGTGATGAGCAGGGCGGTGAACGACAGGGAGTCGTCCAGTCCCAGTTGCTCGATGCCGAAGGTCGGCAGGTACTGGAGGATGAAGTTCAGCGCCGTCGACACGACCAGCGCGCCGCCTGCCATGAGCAGGCCGCCCCAGTGGTCACGGAACACCGCCAGCATGGGGGAGCGTCCACCGTCGTTCGCGTCGTCGTTCGGCGATTCCCGGACGGCGGGGGACTCGTCGACGTGACGGCGGATGTAGTACCCGACCGGGCCGATCAGCAGCCCGAACACGAACGGCACCCGCCAGCCCCAGCTCGTCATCGCCTCGTCCGACAACACGACCGTGAGGCCGGTGGCGAAGCCGGCCGCCATCAGCGTCGCCAGTCCCTGGCTGGCGAACTGGAAACTGCCGAGGAACCCCTTGCGCTGCTCGTTGTGCTCGACCAGGAACGAGGTCGCGGCGCCGAACTCGCCGCCCGCGGCGAAACCCTGGATCAACCGGGCCACCACGACCGCGAGCGGTGCGGCCATCCCGAGCGTGTCGTAGCCGGGCATGATCGCCATCAGGAAGGTGCCCGCGACCATCAGCCAGATCGTCAGGACCAGCGCCTTCTTCCGGCCGTGCCGGTCCGCGTAGGCGCCGAGCACGAGCCCGCCCAGTGGCCGGATCAGGTAGGTCACGCCGAACACGGCGTAGGCCTGCACCAGCTGGGCCCCGGGTGCGCCTTCCGGGAAGAACGTGCTGCCGATGTAGGTCGCCATCAGGGCGTAGACGGCGAGGTCGAACCATTCGAGAGCGTTACCGATGGTGGCGGCGGCGATCGCGCGCCGGGCCGACACCGGCGTGCGGGCGGGCGCCGTGGCCGGGGTCGTCATCGGAGATCCTTCCGTCCGGAGGCCGGCAGCGGGCGGTCGGCCGTCGGGTGGCCGACCGCGTCGAACAGGGCGGCCGCGAGGACGATGCCCTCCCGGGCGATCGGTGCGAGCAGGTGTTCGTCGGGTGCGTGCTGCAGGCACCCGGGGTACGAGTGCGGCAGCCACAGCGCCGGCAGTCCGAGCACGTCGGTGAACACGAAGTTCGGCAGCGAACCGCCGATGTTGGGCAGCACGGCCACGTTCCCGCCGGTGGCCTCCTCGAGCACTGTCCGGGCCCAGCGCGGCCACGGTCCGTCCACATCGGTCCGGCTTGCGGCGAACCGGCCGGTGATACGTACCCCGACCATCGGGTAGCCGTGTTCGGCGAGATGCTCGGTGATGATCCGTTCGGCGCTGTCCACATCGGTGCCTGCGACGTAGCGCAGCTGCAACACCGCGCGGGCGCGCCCGGGGATCGCGTTGACGGGCCGGTCGACGTCGGCGGATCCCAGCGCGAGCACTTCGAGGGTGTTCCAGCCGTACAGCCGTTCGGCGGGAGTCAGGCCGGCTTCGCCCCAGCCGTCGTCGGGCACGGGATCGCCGGGGCCGGTCGCCACCCGCACGCCGGCGAGCGCCTCGCGGATCTCGTCCGGTAGCTCGGGAGGGAGCAGCCCGGGAACGCGGACGCGGCCGTGCCCGTCGACGAGGCTCGACACGGCTCCCGCCAACGTCGTTGCGGGGTTGCGCAGCAGCCCGCCCCAGTTGCCGGAATGGTACGAGTCGGACCGCAGGTCGACGTCGAGTTCGATGCCGAGGGCACCGCGGGAACCGAGGAACAGCGTCGGTGTCGCGGCGTCGAGTCGTGGGCCGTCGGAGGCCAGGAGCAGGTCGGCGGCCAGCAGTTCGCGGTGGGCGGCGGCGAACTCGGCGAAGCCGGGCGAGCCGATCTCCTCGCCGGTCTCGAACAGCATCGTCAGGTTGAAGCCGAGCTCGCCGTGCTCGGCGAGCAACAGCCGCAGCGCGGTGAGGTTGACCAGGTGCTGGCCCTTGTTGTCGGCCGTGCCGCGGCCGTACCACCGGTCGCCCTCGACGGTGAGCCGCCACGGGTCACGCCCGTGACTCCACCGGTCACCCAGTCCTTCGACGACGTCCGCGTGCCCGTAGCACAGCACGGTGGGCAGGTCCGGCGACTCGACGCGGGTGCCCACGAGGAACGGCCCACCGGACGGGTCCGGGTTGGCGTGTTCGGTGACGGTGCACCCCAGATCCGTGAGCGCCGGGGCCAGCACGTCGTCGAGGTATGCTTTGACGGCAACACGGCCGTCGGGTGTTGCGCTTTCCGTCCGGAAGGCGACCATCCTGGCGAGCTCGTCGGAGAAATCGCCGGAATCGACGTAGTACTCGGCTTTTCTGCGAATTTGCTCGGAAAGCACGGAATCACCTCGGCCTGCTCGACGGTGCTTGGTCGAGCAGATTAAGGGACGTCCGGGCCGGTCACCATTGCCGTTTTCGCCATCGACCGTTCTAATATCGGCAACTCGGGCGAAAGGTGATCGCGATGCAGCTACTGCCGACGGGGCTGGCCTACTTCGCGGAGGTCGCCCGCACGGGCTCGGTCACCAGTGCGGCGGACACGTTGCGGGTCGCCCCGTCGGCGATCAGCAGGCAGATCGCGAAACTCGAGGCGGACCTCGGTCTCGCCCTGTTCGACCGCAAGCCGCGTGGGATGGTGCTCACGGACGCCGGAGCGCGGCTGGTGGCGCACGCACGACGTAGCGAGGCCGAATCGGCAGCCCTGGTCGACGAGCTCCGTGCCGGGACGGACCACGAGGCACGGCCCGTCGTCGTGGCGTGCTCGGAGGGGTTCGGCAGACGACTCGTGCCCCGGGCGATGGCCCGGTTCCGCCGCCACCATCCCGACGTGACGTTCGAACTGGACATCGTGGCCCGGCAGGAGGCGACGCGCCGGGTGGTGGAGGGTATCGCCGACATCGCTGTCACCTATGCGATGGGGCCACAGCACCACGTGAGGGTGGAATGCTCGACGGTCACCGACGTCGCCGTGATCGTGCCGGCGGGTCACGAGTTGGCGCGGCGCGACCGCGTCGGGCTCGCCGAGCTGTGCGACCACCCCCTCGCACTGGCGTCGCCCAGCACCAGTCAACGCGAACTGTTCGACCTGGGAGCGGGGATCGAGGGACTGACCGTCACGCCGGTCCTCGTGTGCGACGGACTGGCACCGTTGCACGAGTTCGTGCGCGACGGCGGCGGCGTGGCGCTGGTCGGCGACCTCGGCGACCTCGACAGGGACGCGTTCTCGGACGGCGTGTCCTACGTGCGGTTGGATCATCCGGTGTTCCGCCAGCGCGAAGCGCAGGTGCAGACGATGCCGGGCAGGAGGCTTCCGGCCCCCGCGATGCAGTTCGTCGGTGTCCTGGTGTCGCTGCTGCGTGGTCACCGGGACGACGACCGGACGGCCGAGCCCGCCTGAGTGCACGGTGGGCACGGGGATAAGGAATCGTTCATCTCGTTCCCATGGAGGCCTCATCCGGCGGCCATAGCGTCCTGTGTGGTGAGAACGCGGACACCCGCACCGCGACCGGCACAGGAGGAGCACCGCATCATGACCGTGTCCACGGAGCACGACCGCACGCTCGCGACGCCGATGTGGCCGGAGCCTGCGCCCCTGCCCACGCCGCTGAGACCCGACCGGTTGCGGCGGGCGAAGAAGGCCTACACGACCCGGTCGGTCGCCGCGCGGCTCGACGCGTCGCCGGACGGCTACACCCTGGTCGACGGGCCGGACGTCGTGCCGGCGCCCGGTGACGTGGTGCTGGCTCGGGTCGAGGAGCTCGGCAAGCACACGCGGCTGGAGAGTCCCACCGGGCGCAGACAGGCCCTGTTCGTCGGCGACGAGATCCTCGTCGCGTACGGCCACCGGTATGCACCCGACCAGTTCGAAGCGCTCGTGCCCGGCGACCTGCGGCCTGCGCACCTCGTCGCCGCGGGCGGTATCGCCGCGCGGGCGACGGAGAAGCACCACGACATCGACGAGCCGACGGTGATCCGCCCGCTGGGCCTGCTCGCCGACGCTCGCGGTGTCGTCACCATGCGGCGGCACGCCGGCCGCACCTTGCTGCCGGACCCGGCGGGACCGCCGTTCCGGCCCGCGGGTCCGACGATCATCGGCGTGGTCGGCACGTCGATGAACTCGGGCAAGTCCACCACGGTCGCCTCGATCATCCACGGGTTGTCGCGGTCCGGACTGCGGGTCACGGCGGGGAAGGTGACCGGTACGGGTGCGGGCGGTGATCCGAACGGGTTCACCGACGCCGGGGCGGCGGCCGTACTCGACTTCACCGATTTCGGCTTTCCCACGACGTTCCGGCTCGAGCACGGGCAGGTGCGCGGGATCCTGCTGTCGTTGGTGGCACAGCTGGCGGACCCGGGCACGGATGTGATCGTGCTCGAGATCGCCGACGGCCTCTACCAGGACGAGACGGCGCGTCTGCTGGCAGACCCGCTCTTCACCGACGTGGTGGACCACGTGATCTTCGCCGCGGACGGTGCGGCGGGGGCCGCGGGCGGGGTGGCGCTCCTGCGCGACCGCGGCGTGCCGGTCGCTGCGGTCAGCGGGGTCGTCACGTCCGCGCCCCTTGCGGTGCGGGAGGCGCGATCCGTGCTCGACGTACCTGTGATCGACACGTTCGCGTTCGCCGACCCGGACGTGGCGACGGCCGTCCTGTGACCGGCGCGGACTCACCCGCGGACTCACCCGCGGGCCGCCCGTCGCTGCCGCCGCTGCTCACCGGCGGCAGACGGGTGCTGTTCGGATCGCTCGTCGGGGCCGGACTGGCCCAGGCGGCGCTTGCGGGTGTCACGGCGGTGAGCATGCCGCGCCTGCTGCAGGCGGTGCCGGCCGATCGGTGGTTCTGGCTGGGTGTCCTGCTCCTCGCCGCTCTCTGCATGGGCGGCATCCGCGTGATCGAGTGGGTCGTCGCCGAGAAGCTGAGCCAGGACTACGTACACGAGATTCGGGGTGGCCTGCTCGCCGCGGCCCTCGAAGGGGGACACGGCCCGTCGCTGGGAACCACGATCGCCCGCGCGACCAACGACCTCGCGGCGGTGCGCAACTGGGTCGCGTGGGGAATCGCGCCACTGGCCGGTGCGGTGCCGTTGGTCGCGGGAGTGCTGGCCGTCCTGGCGCTGCTGCATCCCGCACTCGCCGTCGCGGTGGCCGTCCCGCTGGTGCTGCTCGCCGTCGTGTTCGCACTGCTGGCGCGCAGCGCCTACACCCGGGCGCGCAGCGTCAGGAGGGCTCGCGGCCGGTTGGCCGCGCACGTCGGTGACACGGTCGCCGCGGGAACGGGGATCCGTGCGGCGGGCGGGCTGAGTCGGGAACTCGCCAGGCTCACCCGCCGCAGCGCCGCGGTGCGGGCCAGCGCCGTCCGCAGGGCCCACGTCGCCGGTTACCTGCGCGGGACCGCCGTCGGCGCGGCCACGGTCGCCACGCTCGGCGTCGTCGTCGCCGGCGCGTGGACGGGCCTCGAACACGCCCTGGTCGCCACGACGATCACCGTCGTCGGGGTGCTGGCGACGCCGATTCACGACCTCGGCAGGGTCGTCGAGTACCGCCAGTCGTACCTCGCGGCCCGACGTATACTGGCGCCGGCACTCGCGCTACCGCCGCCGTACGGGGGACGGACGCAGCGGCCGGTACGCCCCGAGGAAGGGCCCGCACACGCCGGGGTGCACGTGCACGACCTGTGGGTCGACGGAACCTGTGTCCCCGGCCTCGTGGCCGCGCCCGGTGCGCGCGTGGTGCTCCGCGGTGCGCGCGAGGGGTGGGTCGACGCCGTGGTCGGCCTGCTGGCGGGCAGCGGTGAAGGCGGAGGCGCGCGGGCGCGCGGCTGGATACGGGTGTCCGGGCAGGACCTCGGCGTCCTGGAACCGGCACAGCGGCGGAGGTATGTCGGATTCGCCGCGCGCGGAGTGCCGGTCGAACGCGGGACCATCGCACGGGCGGTGCGTTATCGCCGGCCGGATGCGCGATCACCCGTCGAACCGGAGTTGGCCGCGGTCGGACTCGCGGAGCGAGTCGCAGGGCTGCCGGACGGTGAGCGGACCGTGTTGCGCCGTGGCGGCGAACCGCTCTCGATGCCCGAACGTGCACGGCTGCACCTGGCCCGCGCCCGCTACGAGCGGCCGCCGCTGCTGGTCCTGGACCACGTCGAGGACCAGCTCGGAGCGGGCGGCGCGGCGCTGTTGCGGGACCTGCTGGCCGACTACCCCGGCGTCGTGGTCCTGGCGACCGAGGTGCCGGACGAGCTCGTCGGCGACCACGACGTGTGGGACCTGACGCCGGTGGACAGCGACCGGAACCGGGTGGCGGCGGCTGGATTCGGACCCGGGCCCGCGGGTCGGTGAGCGCTCGGGTGATCGGGGAAGCGGATTATTCGTCGAGGGGCTGCATGAACGACCACAGGCCGCCCTCGGCGTCGCGCACGCCGTACTCGAGCACCCCGTAGGACATTTCCGTCGGCGCGTAGACGACGTCGCCTCCCGCGTCGCGCACCCGCTCGTGGTGGGCCTGGCAGTCGTCGACGGTCACCGCCATGCAGTGGGTCGCGGCGCCGAGGGTCGCCGGGGACGCCAGTCCGAACTCGAGCGCTTCCCTGTGCATCCAGACGACGCCGTCGCCCGCGCGGACCTCGCCGTGCACGACAGTGCCCGAGTCGTCACGTGCCAACGGGCCGGGGACGAAGCCGAACACGTCGACGAGGTGCCGTTGGGCCGCATCGATGTCGCGGTAGACGAGCAGGGTGAGGCGCCGCGTGGCGACGGTCTCGGAGTCGGTGTTCGGCAGGCCGGCCATGACGCCGACGAGTTCCGCGTCGGCGGGGTGATCGCCGCGCATGAGACGGTCCTCGACGGTGCGCACCCGCTCGCGTAGGCGGGACAGCTCGCCGATGCGCCGGTCGAGCGCGCCGAGCTGCCTGCTGGTGATGGTGAGCAGGTCGGCGCCGTCCGGGTCGACGTCGGCGAGGGGAGTGTCGAGTTCTCGCAGTAGCCGGATCCGGTACAGGCGGTCGAGCTGGGCCGCGTCGTACCGTCGTCGGCCCGCGGAGTCGCGCTCGGGCGCCAGCAATCCGAGTTCCTCGTAGTAGCGCAGTGTTCGTTCGGTGAGGCCGGTGCGCTGCGACACCTCGCCGATCGTCATCGTCGTCGTGGTCATACAGGCGACGCTAGAACCTTCCGCCACGTCAGCCGCAAGGCTGCCCAGGGCGGCGCCGGTGACAGCTCAACGACGACGGTCGTCGATTGTGCGCGACTGTTGTGGCACGCGATCATGCCTCGATGGGCCGCGGATCCGAGGACGGACGTTATCCACCGATCGAACCGTACGACTCGGGAATGCTGGAGGTGGGCGACGGCCACTCGCTGTACTGGGAGGTGTCGGGAAACCCCGAAGGCAAACCGGCCGTCGCCCTTCACGGGGGTCCCGGCACAGGGGGCTCCCCGGGAATGCGGAGTCTGTTCGACCCGGAGCGCTACCGCGTCGTGCTGTTCGACCAGCGCAACGCCGGGCGCAGCACTCCGTCGGCGGCCGATCCGGTCGTCGACCTGTCGGCGAACACGACGCAGCACCTCGTTGCCGACCTGGAGGCCCTGCGGACCCACCTGGGAGTCGAACGCTGGTTGGTGTGGGGCGCCTCGTGGGGTGTGACGCTCGCCCTCGCCTATGCGCAGACTCATCCGGACCGGGTGGCCGAGCTGGTGCTCGCGGCGGTGACCGACGGCGATCACCATGACTGGATCACTCGGACCATGGGCCGCATCTTCCCTCGCGAATGGGAACGGTTCCGCGACGGCGTGCCTCTTGACGAGCGCGACGGAGATCTGGCGGCGGCCTACAGCCGACTGCTCCACGATCCCGACCCCGGGGTCCGGGCAGAGGCCGCGCGCCGATGGTGCGAGTGGGAGGACACCCACATGTCGCTGGCCCCCGATGCGGCGCCGTACCTGTCGGTCGCCGATCCGGCGTTCCAGCTGACGTTCGCCCGCATCGTGACCCATTACTGGTCACACGGCAGTTTTCTGGAGGAGGGGCAGCTGTTTCGTGCCGTGGAGTCGCTCCACGGCATTCCCGCCGTGTTGATCCATGGGCGCTACGACGTCAGCGGTCCGCTCGACACGGCGTGGGCGCTGCATCGCGCCTGGCCCGGCAGTGAGCTGGTGGTACTCGACGACACGGGTCACCGCGGCGGGAGTATGAGCGCGGCCATCACTGCGGCTACCGACGGTTTCGCCTAGCGGCGTCAACGACGACGGTCGGAGTGCGCGTAGCGGCCGGCGTGGGCGGTCGCCGGCGCCCGGCCCGATCGGGCACGGGTTCCCGCGAAGAAAGGTGGTGCCCCCGGTGAGACTCGAACTCACACTTGCACGATTTTGAGTCGTGTGCCTCTGCCAATTGGGCTACGGGGGCGTGTGGGTTGCCGACTGTACTCGATACGGCATCACGGGCGGCATCGGGGTTACCACGCTGGGCGGCCGTTGTGGTTTCCGGCGTGTGATCACCTCGCGTGGTGAAGGCCATCGTCACGGCCGGCCCGAGAACCGGTAGCCTGCATCTAGCGGAACCCGCTACGTCTTTATCTGATTGATCGTCCCAGGAGGAGCCCTGTGACCGAAGCGGCCACCGAGGCCAGCGAAGGCGCCGCCACACCCCAGCGCCGCGTGCTGGTCGCGGAGGACGAGGCCTTGATTCGCCTCGACCTCGTCGAGATGCTGCGCGAGGAAGGCTACGAGGTCGTCGGCGAGGCCGGCGACGGCGAGGAAGCCATCAAGCTGGCGACCGAGCTGAAGCCCGACCTCGTGATCCTCGACGTGAAGATGCCGAAGCTCGACGGCATCGAGGCCGCTTCGAAGATCACGGGCGACCGGATCGCCCCGGTGGTGATCCTGACCGCGTTCTCGCAGCGTGACCTCGTCGAACGGGCCCGCGAGGCGGGCACGATGGCCTACCTCGTCAAGCCGTTCGCGAAGCGTGACCTCGTGCCTGCGATCGAGCTGGCCGTCAGCCGGTTCGCCGAGCTGCAGGCGCTCGAATCCGAGGTCGCCGGCCTGACGGACCGCCTCGAGACGCGGAAGGTGATCGACCGCGCCAAGGGCCTGCTCATGAGCCAGCAGGGCCTGAGCGAGCCCGACGCGTTCCGGTGGATCCAGCGCACCGCGATGGACCGGCGTTCGACGATGAAGGCCGTCGCCGAGGCCGTGATCGAGAGCATCGCCGACTGATCTGGACGGGCCGGCCCGCGTCGCCGGCCCCTCCGAACGCACCGAGCCCCGTCACCGCAGCAGGTGACGGGGCTCGTGTCGTCGGGACGGGTGGGTGCGCCCTACGCGCCGGCGCGGTCGGCCGCCTTGTGGAGAGCCTTGCGCGCGGCCTTCGCGACGGGTTTGTCCGGATGGTGCTCGCCGATCGCAGTGAGCACCGTGACGGTGTCCGGGTGGTCCACCCGCCACATCGTGTCCACCGGGCCCGTCGCACCCGCGGGGATGATGTGCTCGATGACCGCGGCGATCACGTCGGGTTCGTGCCTGCCGAGCCTGCCCGCGATCGTGTCGACGGCGAGCCAGGCGAGCTCGGCGTCGCTCAGGTCGGTGTCCTCACCGCGCAGTGCGGCGATCTCGAGCCGCGCATGTGGCTGCAGCCTCGGCGTCTCCAGCACTTCCCGCCACGCCGTCTCGGCGTCGGCGCCCGCGTGGTCACGGATCAGCGTCACGGCGTCCGCGCGGCGCGGAGCATCGCCCTCGGCGGCGGCGGCGGCCAACAGCTCCCGCGCCCCGTCGACCGGAGTGCGCGCGGCGAACCACGCCGGAGCTTCCACCTCGATCTCCCCGTCGAGGCCGTGGGCGAGCACGTCCATCAGGTCGCCGGCCGTCATGTCCCGTGGCGCGGGCAGGAGCGGTACGTCCACACCGGACTCGACGAGCTCGCCCCGCAGCGAAGCCGCGGCCAACGGCGTCAGCCGCGCGACCGTGCCCTCGGCCTCGGCGGCCTCGTGGTCGTCGTCGAGTTCGACGGCACCCAGCTCGGCGAGCCTGCCCAGCAGCACCTCGGCCGGATCACCGTGTTCGGCCGACCAGGCGGCCCACGCGGTCGCGGCGTCCTCGGCGGACAGATCGTCGGTGGCCAGATCCGCCATCATGTCGCTGATGGCGCGCACGGGAAGGCCGACGCGCCACGTGAGGAACAGTGGAACGAACCAGGCGGACGTGCCCGTGAAGTCGAGCGTCTCGTCACCTGCACGGTCGGCGTCGGCGGCCAGGCTCCACGCGAGCAACGTGTTGAGCGCGTGCCCCCACACCGTGAGCACGTCGTCATCGTCGCCGTCGGGCCACTCGTCGAGGGCGGGGCCCACAGCCGGCACGACCACGTCGCCGTCCTCGGGCTCGCCGTCACCGTCCGACTCGTCGGAGTCGGTGTCCTCCGAGTCCTCCGCGTCGTCGAACTCGACGAACCCGAGGTGCGAGGCGAGTTCCGCCACGGTGGGAAGTTCCGATTCGGACACCCCCGCCGTGTCCGCCGCCGCGGCGAGGTCCTGGCCGTCGACCACGGCGGCCGCCAGTGCGCGTGCCCGCGCGAGCAACGGTGAACGTCGGGCGGCCGCGGCGAGTTCGTCCTCGGCGGGCAGGCGGACGGGGCCCAGCCGGTCGGGCAGATTGTAGAGCTTCTTGAGGTCCGGCTCGTTCTCGGCCAACCTCGGCCGGTCGAGGGAGCCGAACAGGGCGGTCTCGGCGTCGTCGAGTTCGCCGAGCAGCTCGGCGTGCCTGTCCTCGTCGATGCGATCGGTGTCGAACGCGAAGTCGAGCAGCAGGTCCACGGCGTTGACGACGTCGTTCGGGTCGTCGTCGGGCCGGGCCTCCGGATACACCTGGAGAAGCAGCCGGGTCATGTCGCCGTCGCCGAGTTCGCCGAGCTCACGCACTCCGCACTCGTCGGCCAGCAGCTGGAGAGCGGTCGTCGCGACCTCGGGGTCGACCTCGAATTCCGGTTCGTCGGCGAGGTGGTCCTCGACGTAGGAGGCCAGTTCGACCGCGGTGAGCCGCACGTCGTCGGAGTTCATCCGGTCAGGCTATCGGCAGGTGGGCCGGTACCCGGAGCCCCGGTGGGCCACGGGTACCGGCGTGGTGACCCGCCGTGGTCAGCCCGCGGGCGGGGCGTCGCGGACCATGCAGGTCAGCCGGGCGGTGCAGCTGCGGCGGCCCGCGTCGTCGGTGATGACCACCTCGGCGGTCACGGCGGAACGGCCCACGTGTACGGGTGTGGCGACCGCGGTGACGGTGCCCGAGGTGACGGCACGGTGGTGGGTGCAGTTCAGGTCGACGCCGACGGCGATGCGGCCCTCGCCCGCGTTGAGCACGGCGACGGTCGAGCCGAGCGCCTCGGCGAGGACGGCGTTGGCGCCGCCGTGGAGCAGGCCGTACGGCTGGAGGTTGCCTTCGACGGGCATGGTGGCCGTCACGCGTTCGGGCGAGAGCTGCCCGAACTCCATGCCGACCTTGGTGTTGAGCTGCTGGGCCGCGATCTCGGGTGTGAGACCCGCCAGCGATTCGCGGAACGCCTGCTCAGAACCGTTGTTGGTCACTCGTTCTCTCCTCGGTCTATGGGACAGGCAGCGCTGTCGGACCCTCACCTTAGACTCGCGGATGTGAGTCCAGACGCGAAGACCGACGACCCGTTGGCAGGCACGGAACCGGTCGCCCACACAGAACCGCTCGCAGGCACGGCACAGCCCGCAGGCGCCGAGCCGTCCGCGTCGTCGGCTGCCCTGTCACCCGCCGCCACCGGCGACGGGACACCGCGGCTGCTGCTGATCGACGGCCACTCCATGGCCTATCGCGCCTTCTACGCGGTGCCCGCGGACCGGTTCCGGACGTCGACGGGTCAGGTGACGAACGCGGTCTTCGGGTTCACGTCGATGCTCATCAACCTGTTGCGCGACGAGGAGCCGACGCACCTGGCGGTCGCGTTCGACGTCTCGCGCCAGACGTTCCGCACGGAGACCTTCGCCGAGTACAAGGCCAACCGCTCGGCCACCCCGGACGACTTCAAGGGCCAGGTCGAGCTGATCAAACAGGTTCTCGGCGCGCTGACGATCCCGGTGCTCGAGAAGCCCGGCTACGAGGCCGACGACCTGATCGCCACGCTCTCGACGCAGGCGACCGGATCCGGTTACGAGGTCCTCATCTGTACGGGCGACCGGGACGCACTGCAGCTGGTCACCGACACGATCACGGTGCTGTACCCGAAGAAGGGCGTGTCCGACCTCGTGCGGTTCGACCCGGACGGCGTGCAGGAGAAGTACGGCCTGTCCGCGGTGCAGTATCCGGATTTCGCGGCGCTGCGCGGCGACCCGTCGGACAACCTGCCCGGGATCCCGGGGGTGGGGGAGAAGACGGCCGCGAAGTGGATCCGCCAGTTCGGCTCCCTGGGAGAACTGGTCGACCGCGTCGACGAGGTGAAGGGCAAGGTCGGCGACGCGCTGCGCTCGCACCTCGACGGCGTGTTGCTCAACCGGCAGCTGACGGAGCTGGTGCGGGACGTGCCGCTCGAGGAGGCGCCCGCGGATCTCGAGGTCAAGGCGTGGGACCGCGACGCGGTGCACCGGTTGTTCGACGAGCTCGAGTTCCGTGTGCTGCGCGACCGCCTGTTCGCGACGTTGTCCAGCGCCGAACCCGAGGCCGAAGAGGGCTTCAGCGTCAGCGGCGGCGCACTCGCCTCGGGCACCGTGGCCGCGTGGCTGGCCGAGCACGCCGCGGCGGGCACGACAACGGGGCTCGCGGTGCGTGTCACGGGCACGTCCGTCGCCGCCGACGCCGCCTCGCTCGCCCTCGCGGCCTCCGACGGCGAGGGCGCGTACCTGGACCTCACGACGCTCGACCCGGACGACGAGGCGGCCCTCGGCGCCTGGCTCGCCGACCCCGATGCGCACAAGACGGGACACGCGCTCAAGGCGCCGCTGCACGGCCTGCTGGCGCGTGGCTGGCGGGTGCGAGGGCTGACGATGGACACCGAGCTGGCCGCGTACCTGGTGCGTCCCGGCCAGCGCACGTTCGAACTCGCCGACCTGGTGCTGCGGTACCTGCAGCGGGAGATGCGGTCAGACTCCTCCGGTGGCGAGGGACAGCTCTCGCTGCTCGACGCGTCCGGCGGTGCCGACTCCGACGACGACGCCGAGCTCGTGCACGACGAGCTGGTGCGCGCGCGGGCGACCGCGGAACTCGCCGATGCGCTGGCCAGCGAGTTGGACGGCATCGGCGGAGCGCGGCTGCTGGCCGAGATCGAGCTGCCGCTGCTGTCGGTGATCACCGAGCTCGAAGCCGCGGGTGTGGCCGTCGACCAGGAGCAGCTGACGACGCTCGAGGCGCACTACGCGAGCCGGGTCAAGGAGGCCACGGACAACGCCTACGGTGTCATCGGCAAGCAGATCAACCTCGGTTCGCCGAAGCAGCTGCAGGTCGTGCTGTTCGACGAGCTCGGCATGCCGAAGACCAAGCGCACCAAGACCGGCTACACGACCGATGCCGACGCGCTGCAGACGCTGTACGAGAAGACCGAGCACCCGTTCCTGCAGCACCTGCTGGAGCATCGCGACGCCGCGCGGCTGCGCAGCACGGTCGAAGGGCTGATCAAGTCGGTCGCACCCGACGGCCGGATCCACACGACCCTGCACCAGACGATCGCCGCGACCGGCCGGTTGTCCTCTGTGGACCCGAATCTGCAGAACATCCCGATCCGCACCGACGAGGGCAGGCGCATTCGCGAGGCGTTCGTCGTGGGAGCCGGATACGACCAGCTGATGACCGCCGACTACAGCCAGATCGAGATGCGCATCATGGCGCACCTGTCCGGTGACGCCGACCTGATCGAGGCGTTCCAGTCCGGCACCGACTTCCACGCCGCCACGGCCGCCGCCGTGTTCGGGGTCGATCCGTCCGACGTGACGAGTCCGCAGCGCGCCAAGATCAAAGCGATGAACTACGGCCTGGCCTACGGCCTGTCCGCCTACGGGCTGTCGCAACAGCTGCGGATCTCCACCGAGGAGGCCCGCGGGCTGATGGACGACTACTTCGCGCGCTTCGGCGGGGTCCGCGACTACCTCCACACCGTCGTAGACGAGGCCGCGAAGTCCGGTTACACGCAGACGATCTTCGGCAGGCGGCGGTACCTGCCTGACCTGACGAGCGAGAACCGGCAGCGGCGCGAGATGGCCGAACGGATGGCTCTCAACGCGCCGATCCAGGGCAGCGCCGCCGACATCATCAAGGTCGCCATGCTCGGCGTGTACGGTGCGCTCGCGTCGTCGGACCTGCGCAGCCGCATGCTGCTGCAGGTGCACGACGAGCTGATCCTCGAGATCGCCGAGGGCGAGCACGCCGAGGTGGAACAGCTCGTGCGCCGCGAGATGGGTGCCGCCTGCGAACTGGCCGTGCCGTTGGAGGTGTCGGTCGGGTTCGGCCGGTCCTGGAACGACGCCGCCCACTGACCACCCGAGGATCTGCCAGTCGCCGGTGCAGGCGGCAGGGGCGCGTCCGACCGGCTGCTCCGCAGGTCTCGCCCGCCCGCCCAGCATGCGTGCGAATCGGAGCGCTGCAGGGACCGTGCGGTGCCGATATCGTGCTCGCATGACGCGCCGCGCGCTGCTCCTCGCCGGAACCGGGATGCTCCGCGGGGTCGCGCGGGAGCTTGCGGTCGACGGCTGGGACGTCGTGCTGCCGAGCAGGCGGTACGCCCCCATTCCGGAAGGCGACCCGGAGCTGCGTGCGGTCCGCTGGACGGCAGGCAACCGCTACACCCCCGTCGGCCCGGGCCGTGCGACGTGGGTGCAGGCGCAGTGGGACGAGCCGGCCGAACTCGCCGGGAAAGCGGGCGAGGTGCTGGCGGGCCCGGCCCATCTACTGGTCGCATGGGTGCACGAGGCGTACCGGGAGGCCGTGCTCGCCGCGGTCGAGCCGTTGCTGTCGAACGCGGCCCCCGTGGTCGAGGTGACCGGCATCCCGGCCCACGGCGACGTCGTCGAACCACCGGACCCGCACTTCCCGCACCGGCCGACCCAGCAGGTGCTCCTCGGGTCCACATCGGACGTCGCGGCGGGCAGGCCGTTGCGGCACGAGGAGATCGAGGAAGGCGTGCTCGAAGCGGTGCGCCGCGCCATCGACGGCAGGCCGACGTCGGTGCACCAGCTGGGGGAGCGCAGGACGGTGCGCAGGCCCTGAGCGGCCTCCCGGCTCGGGCCCCGCGCCTGCTCACTCCGGCTCGGCTCGCGCGGCGAGCAGGGTGAGCACCGCGTCACGCACCTCGGCCCGATCCCGCTCCGGTTCGAACACCAGCCAGTCCAACGCCGACACGAGCAGCGTCCCGAACAGTGCCGTGGCCGCGCTGCGCACCGGCACCCCCGCCGGAAAGCGCCCGCAGGCCGCGACCCGCGCCAGCTGCCGTTCGAGGATCATGAGGATCTCCTCCCGCAGCGGCATGAGCGTCTCCGCCCAGTTGCCCGGCGTCCGCCACAACTCGCTGACGAGGATCTGCGAGAACCCCGGATACCGCTCGATGAACGCCAGCGCGGCGTCGACCAGCCCGGCGAGCCCGGCCGACGCGTCGTCGCCCGCCTCCTCGACCGCCGCCGTCATCCGCTCGGCCAGGTCGCCGACACCGTGCCGCAACAGCGCCTCGACGAGCCCGTCCTTGCTGCCGAAGTTGTAGTACACGGTCCCTTTCGCGACCCCGGCGTCGGCGGCGATGTCGTCGACGGTGACGCCCGCGAGCCCCGTGCCGCGTGCCAGGCGCATCGTCGCCTCGAACAGCCGCCTGCGGGTCGCCTCCGCCCGCGGGGTCACAGCGCCAGCTCCGGCTTGAGATGCCCGACCGTCCACGTGCGTCGTCGGCGGGCCGCCAACGTCGACGCGGTCAGGCCGACCACGAGATAGGCGACCAGGACGCCGACGTCGAGAAGCACTTCGGCCGACGCTCCGCTGTAGAGCAGGTGTCGCAGGCCGTCGATCACGTAACCCATCGGCAGCGCGACGTGCAACGGCTGCAGGGCCTCGGGCAGGGTCTGCCACGGGAACGTGCCGCCCGCACTGACCAGCTGGAGCACCAGCAGCACGAGTGCGAGGAACTTGCCGACCGCGCCGAACAGTGCGTTGAGGGCGTGCACGATCGCCGTGAACGTCAACGACGTGAGGATCGCGAAGCCCAGCGTCGCGGCCGGATTCGCGACGTGGATGCCGACCAGCCACGTGACGGCGGCCAGCAGCACGACGACCTGCGCCGTGCCGAGCAGCGCCGCCGAGAGCCAACCGCCGACGGCGACCCGCAGCGGTGCGGCACCGGCGGTGAGCGCCCGGGTCGACAACGGGCGCAGCAGCAGGAACAGCACGAAGGCGCCGATCCAGGTGGCCAGGCCGATGAAAAACGGGGCCAGCCCGGCGCCGTACGTACCGGCGCTGGCCATGCTCGCGTTGTCGACGGCCACGGGATCGCCGATCGTGCGGGCCGTCCGCTCGCGCGTGTCGTCGTCGGTGTTCGGGATCTGCCGGAGACCCTGGTCGAGGCCGTCCCGAAGATCGGTGGCCCCACCGACGAGCTGCTTCGTACCGTTCAGGGCGTCGGTCTGGCCGTCGTCCAGGCTCGATGCACCCTTCGACAGCTTCGACGCCCCGTCGGAGGCCTGGGCGATGCCGCCGCTCAGCTGCGGTGCGCTGCCCGCCAGCTGCCCGGCACCGTTCGCGACCTGCCGTGCTCCGGTGGCGAGGGTGTTCAGCTGCGACGACGTCTGCTGGATCCGGTTGTCGGCCTCGTCGACGGGGGTGCGAACGTTCCCGAGCACGCCCAGTACGTGCTGGACCTCGTTCTCGTCGAGCCCGCCTTCGCGGAGTCGCTGGCCGAGTCGGTCGTTCACGTTGTTCAGATGGTTCTGCAGATCGGCCGACCCTTGTGCGAGTGCCGACGCCGTGGCGGCGATCTGTTCGTTGCCCGCCGCGACCCGGTTCGCGCCGCTGGCCAGTTTCCGAGTCTGTTCGGGCAGGTCCTCGGTGTTCGAGGTCAGGGTCGCGAGGCCGGAGGAGAGTTGACTGCTGCTCGTGGCGAGCCGCGACGCGCCGTCCGAGAGCTGCTGCTGTCCGTCGCGGAGTTCGCGGGCGCCGCTCGCGAGCTGCCGCGCGCCGTTCGCGGCCTTCTCGGTGCGCTCGTGGATGGTGGAGAACCCGACGAGGAACCGGTCCGCGGCCTGCGTTCCGACCTTCTTCGCGATCGTGTCCCGCACCCGCTCGGCCACCTGATCGGCGATCGTGTGCGACAGGTAGTTGTTGGCGTCGTTGGTGGTCAACGTGATGCCGGCCTGCCGGGGTTCGAAGTCGGCGCTCGAGGTCAGTGCCGTGCTGAAGTCGCGGGGAATCGTGATCGCGAACGCGTAGTCGCCGTCCCGGACACCGTTGTGGGCCTCCTCGTGCGACACCTCGTGCCAGTCGAAGTCGCCGGACCGCTGGAGCTCGTCGGTCACCTCGCGGCCGATTTCGCGGTGCTCGTCGCCGCTGCCGCTGCCCGTGTCGTCGTCGACGATCGCGGCGGGAAGGTGGTCGAGCCTGCCGTACGGGTCGTAATTGGAGTACAGGTACAGCGACGCGTACAGCAGCGGCACCAGCACCAGGGCCGCGACGGCGAGTTTCGGCAGCGTGCCTGCGGTGAGCCTGCGCAGTTCGTTACGGGCGAGGTGGACGGCGTTCACGAGCGGGCCTCCGGCTCAGGGAGTGCGTGGTCGGGGCGGCCGATGCGGACGAGGTCGTCGGGGAGGGCCGCATCGGCGGCGGTGGCGGTCAGGACGACGACGGCGAGCCCCCGCTCGGCGTGTTCACGGGCGAGCCGCAGCCAGCCGCCGGTCTCGCTCGTGTGCCGGTCGGGTCGGTCCAGCACGAGCACCCGCACGCCGTCGCGGGACGCGGCGAGCGCGGTCAGCAGTCGCGTGCGGAGGTCGGCATCGAGCCGTTCGAACCGGGTGTTGGCGTAGGCGGCGGCGTCGTGGTCGGTGAGCCAGCGGGTGATCGCCGCCCGGCCGGCGGGCAGGCCCGCGAGCGCCAGCTCCTCGCCGACGACGACGTGCAGCGGTAGCGCGTCCTCGGGCTCGCTCACCCCGGGAGAGTCGACGACCGCGACCCGGCGTGCCACCGCACGGGGAGCGGTGACCGGATCGTCGGCGGGCCGGTCGGATAGGGCAGCGGGCTTCTCGCCGCCGTCGCCGCCGGCACCGTCGTCGCGGTTGCTGCTGTCGCCGTCACCGTCGTCGCCCTCACCGTCGTCGCCCTCACCGTCGCCGGGTTCGCCGTCGCCGGGTTCGTCGGCCGGACCGTCGCCGGGTGCGAGCCGTGCTGCGCCGTCTTCGTCGTCCTCTTCGGACGGCGGGTCCACCGGGGCGTCGTGGACGGCCACGGTGCCCGTTGCCGGGCGGAGTCGACCGGCTAGGGCAAGCCCGAACGCCGTGATGCCGGTGCCCGGGTCGCCCTTCACGATCACGAACTCGCCGGAGGAGACGGTGAGTGAGGTCTGCGGCACGAGAGGCCCGTGAGGACCCTCGATTCCTACTCGATCGGCGATCAGCTGCATACGTCATCCTTTTGAACTGACTGGTCAGTTCAAATCGTAGGCCGGGTCGAACCGGGGCGCGTCTCGGGGGTTCCGCGGGCGCGACGTGGGCCCGCGCTGTGGCGCTGTGCCGTGCAGCCATCGCGCTTTCGTGCCACCACGCGCTGCCGTGCCGTCGAGGGTGCGGCAGCGGGCGACGACTCAGGAGGTGCGTTCGGTCCGGAAGATCGCGGTGCCCGGGAACAGCTTGCCGCGCAGTGGGCTCCACTGGCCCCAGACGCGGGTGTGTCCCTCCGGCCATTCGGGCTCGACGAGGTCGAGCAGCCGGAACCCGGTCGACGTCAGCGCGCGGACGTAGTCGCCGAGCGTGCGGTGGTACTCGACGTAGGTCGCGGTGCCGGTCTCGTCCTGCTCGACGTACGGAGTGCGGTCGAAGTACGGCTCGACGGCGGTCAGCCCGGTCGGGCCGGGATCGTCGGGGAAGATCCACCGCATCGGGTGCGTCACCGAGAACACCCACGTGCCGCCCGGTCGCAGCACCCGTGCCACCTCGCTGAACACGGTCTCGAGCGACGGGACGAACATCAGCGCGCCGAACGACGAGCACGCGACGTCGAACGTGTCGTCCCGTAGTGGCAGGGCTTCGGCGTTGGCCTGCACCAGGGCCGGGGTCAGGCCGGTGCGGCGCTCGGCGGCACGGGCGTGCCGGAGCATGCCCGCCGACAGGTCGAGCGCGACCGCGGTCGCACCCTGCGCGGCGAGCCACCGGGCGCACGGCGCGGAACCGCAGCCGATCTCGAGCACGTCGGCACCGGCGAGCGTGTCCGGCGGTCCGAGTAGTCGGGCCTGCTGCTCCCGGACACCTTCGGGGCACCAGACGAAATCGGCGTCGCCGAGGAAGTCTCCGTGCTCGTCGAGATACGTGTCGGAGTCGGCGTCCCACCAGGCCAGGCTGGCGCGCTCCGCTTCGGTGGAGCCGACGGTGCGGTAGGCGACACGCGCCGTGCCGAGAGCGCGCTCCGTGTCCGCGTAGCGTGGGTCGCGTGCGGCGGAACCGGCCGCGGAGGGCGTCTCGGACACGCCCGCCATTCTCCTCCGCGAAGCGGTGTGATCACGCGTGCACCCCTGATTGTGCGGGTCACAACCGGCCGCGTACGATGTTTGTTAGCGCAGTGGGTTTCGCGCTTCCTCTCGCCTCCCGAGTTTCGTGCGAGGTCGTGTGGTCGCGCACCTCGAGATGATCCTCGGCGGCCGTTGCGGCGCAGTGGCGCGATTCAGCGTCGGAGACGCCTGGACGAATGCACGGTCATCACCCGGTGACCCGTCCTGCGCTGCCCGACGTCGACGGATCGGCCGTCTCGGGGTCCCGAGAACCGGTCCCGGAGATGCCGGGCTTCGGCAAACTGCAAACCCTTCGACATCTATCCGCTACCGGAGCAACCCACCTAATGACCATCGACACCACCCCCGCCCCGAGCGCCGAGCAGGCCCAGGTCGCCGTCAACGACATCGGGACGGAGGAAGACTTCCTCGCCGCGATCGACAAGACCATCAAGTACTTCAACGATGGTGACATCGTCGAAGGCACGATCGTCAAGGTCGACCGCGACGAAGTGCTTCTCGACATCGGTTACAAGACCGAGGGCGTCATCCCCTCTCGTGAGCTGTCCATCAAGCACGATGTCGACCCGGCCGAGGTTGTCGCCGTCGGTGACGAGGTGGAGGCCCTTGTCCTGCAGAAGGAGGACAAGGAAGGCCGACTGATCCTGTCCAAGAAGCGCGCTCAGTACGAGCGGGCCTGGGGCACGATCGAGGAGCTCAAGGAGAAGGACGAGCCCGTCAAGGGCACCGTCATCGAGGTCGTCAAGGGCGGCCTCATTCTCGACATCGGTCTCCGTGGCTTCCTGCCCGCCTCGCTGGTCGAGATGCGCCGCGTCCGCGACCTGCAGCCGTACGTCGGCCGCGAGCTCGAGGCCAAGATCATCGAGCTGGACAAGAACCGCAACAACGTGGTCCTGTCCCGCCGCGCCTACCTGGAGCAGACCCAGTCCGAGGTCCGCAGCGAGTTCCTCAACGCACTCGCCAAGGGCCAGGTCCGCAAGGGCGTCGTCTCCTCGATCGTCAACTTCGGTGCGTTCGTGGACCTCGGCGGCGTCGACGGCCTGGTGCACGTCTCGGAGCTGTCCTGGAAGCACATCGACCACCCGTCCGAGGTCGTCGAGGTCGGCCAGGAGGTCACGGTCGAGGTGCTCGAGGTGGACATGGACCGCGAGCGCGTGTCCCTGTCGCTGAAGGCCACCCAGGAAGACCCGTGGCGTCAGTTCGCCCGCACCCACGCGATCGGCCAGATCGTGCCGGGCAAGGTCACCAAGCTGGTCCCGTTCGGCGCGTTCGTCCGCGTCGAGGAGGGCATCGAGGGCCTGGTGCACATCTCCGAGCTGGCCGAGCGCCACGTGGAGATCCCGGAGCAGGTCGTGCAGGTCGGCACCGAGGTCATGGTCAAGGTCATCGACATCGACCTCGAGCGTCGCCGCATCTCGCTGTCGCTGAAGCAGGCGAACGAGGGCTTCACCCCCGACGCCGACTTCGACCCGACGCAGTACGGCATGGCGGCCGAGTACGACGACCAGGGCAACTACATCTACCCCGAGGGCTTCGACCCCGACACGCAGGAGTGGCAGGAAGGCTACGAGACTGCGCGTGAGGAGTGGGAGAAGCAGTACGCCGAGGCCCACGCTCGCTACGAGCAGCACATGAAGCAGGTCGCCGAGGCGGCCGCCGCCAACGCCGCCGCGGCGGCCGACGCCGCGACCGGCGTCGAGGGCGGCGACCAGAGCTACACCTCCGGTGGCGGTGCGTCGACGTCGTCGTCCTCCTCCTCTTCGTCGTCGGCTCCCTCCTCGAGCTCGTCGGAGCAGCCCGCCCAGAGCGGCGGCACGCTCGCCAGCGACGAGCAGCTCGCGGCGCTGCGCGAGAAGCTCTCCGGCGGTGCGTGAGTAGCGTGAACGCCCCGCGGGGCGTTTCCCGCACGCGATGAACCCACGGTGGCCCCGGTCCGATCACGGACCGGGGCCACCGTCGTGTGTCAGGGGTGTCGCGCCGCCGTGAACGTGGCAACGAAACGGCCCGCCGCTGCCGTGCGGCGGCGACGGGCCGGGGAACGTGCGTTACGGAGGATGCGTGCCTGGCGCCGGAGCGCGGAACGCTCCGGCGACGGTCAGGCGGCCGCGCGTGCGGGTACGGGTGCCCAGGCGCGTTCGTGCGCGGCGGCGCGGGCGCGGCGGCGGAGCCCGGCCAGGCTGTGCTTGGCGGGCACGAGCAGTGCGGTCAGCCAGTTGCGCCGGTGTTCGTCGAGCGCCTTCGCGACGGCCTGGTGCATGACACAGTGCACCAGGCCCGGTGTTCCCAGGCGATGTTTCCCGGCGTACGAGTTGGCTGGCATCGTTCCTCCGTCTGGGCGATAGCCGTTGTCCGGGAGACTAGGTAATCAACGCCGGACGGTGGTGGAACCGGGCGGCGTGTCACCCGAATTTGCTGGGTAACGGTTTGACCGACGCCGGAGAGTGCGCCGGTCGCGACGGCTGGTTGAATGCGCGCATGCTTCGTGTAGGGCTGACCGGTGGAATCGGTGCGGGAAAGTCGACGGTGGCGGCCAGGCTGGCCGAGCTCGGAGCCACCGTGATCGATGCGGATCGCATCGCCAGAGAGGTCGTCGAACCCGGGACGGACGGTCTGGCCGAGGTGGTCGAGGCGTTCGGCAGCGACGTGCTCACGGCCGACGGCGACCTGGATCGCGCGGCCCTCGCCGCCAAGGCGTTCGCCGACGACGACTCGCGCGCCCGGCTGAACGCGATCACGCACCCGCGGATCGGCAGGCGGACGGTCGCGCTGATGGAACAGGCACCCGCGGAGGCGGTCGTCGTGCACGACGTGCCGTTGCTCGTCGAAGGCGGCATGGGCGCGAACTATCACCTCGTGCTGGTCGTGGACGCCGACGAGGCCCTCCGCGTCCGACGGCTCGGCGAGAGCCGCGGGATGGAGGCCGACGACGCGCGCGCCCGCATCGCCGCGCAGGCCACCCGAGAGCAGCGAGAGGCTGTGGCCGACGTGTGGCTGGACAACAGCGGCACACCCGACCTCGTGCGGGCGCAGGTGGACGCGCTGTGGCACGAGCGGATCGTGCCGTTCGAAGCCAACGTGCGCCTGCGGCGGCCGCGTGCGCCGAAACCACCCGCGCTCGTCGAACCCGACCCGACGTGGCCCGCGCAGGCCGAACGGCTTCTGACGCGGGTACGCGCGGCTGCGGGGGACAAGGCCGTGCGCGCCGACCACATCGGGTCGACCGCCGTGCCCGGCCTGGTCGCCAAGGACACCCTCGACCTGCAGCTCACCGTGCGGTCGCTCGGCGAGGCCGACCTCATCTCCGAGGCGCTGTCGGACGCGGGGTTCGTCCGCGCCGAGGGGCACTGGTTCGACCAGCCGCAGGACGAGGAGACCGCGCCCGCCCGGTGGGACAAGCGGTTCCACTACGGCGCCGACCCGCAGCGCCCGGTGAACCTGCACGTCCGGTCTGCCGAAGGCCCCGCGTGGCGGCTCGCGCTGCTGTTCCGCGACTGGCTCCGGGCCAACCCTGCCGAGACCGGTGTGTACGCCGACATCAAGCAACGGCTCGCCCGTGCGCACGCCGGTGACGCCAGCTCCCTGAACTACTCCGAGGAGAAACAGTCCTGGGTGGACGCCGCGTTCGTCCGCGCCGAGCGCTGGGCCGCCGAGACGGGCTGGGAGGTCTGAACGGCCCACCCGTGCGGACCGCGCACGGACGTGCTCAGTGGTGGCGGCGCCAGGTGAGTGCGATGTCGTGCGTCGCGAGCCACGCGCGCAGGTCGTGCTCGTGGCGGGCGAGTGCGTCGACGGTGCTGTAGGCCGTTTCCAGCGCTCCGGTGGCGTCTCCGCAGGTCACCAGCCCGTCCTGGACCGCCTCCAACAGCTCCCCGGTGTCGATCACGTCGACGCCGCGGTGCTGTCGCAGCACGAGGTCGAGGTACAGGTCGGTGGTGCGCCAGACGTCGGCACCGTCGGTGGTCACGCCGACGACGTCGAGATAGAAGTCCTGGTCCCGTTCGTGTCCGGGGTTGAACCAGAAGTCGCTGATCCGCAGTCCGAGCGCCGGCAACAGCCACGATTCGAGGTACCGGAACTGCCGCCGTCCCGGCGTCGGGCGCGCCATGTACAGGCCGAAGTCCTCGACCCGGTACTCCTCGACGTCGCGGACGACGCCCTTCGGGTCGGTGTTGGTGCCGGCTGCAACGTCGAACGTCTCCCGCTTCGGCGGATGCATGACGGTCATCTTGCTGTGCGGCGGCGAATGCGTCGAGTCGGAAACCCCGCGGGCGTGTGCGCCGCATCCGCGCCTCCCGTTCTCGGCGGTGCGTATGACGACGACCGTGACGGTCGGGGCCGGCGTGACCGCTGAGGTGACCGTGGCGGCGTCGCGGTGAGCAGCCGCGGCCGCCGAGCGGAAGTTGTCGGTGGGCCCGCCTACCCTGGACGGCGTGGCATTCGCGACCGAACACCCCGTGCTGGCGCACTCCGAGTTCCGCCCCGTCTCCGACATCCCTCGCAAGGGTGGGCGGTTCGAGGTCGTCAGCGACTACGAGCCCGCCGGCGACCAGCCCGCCGCGATCGAGGAACTCGACCGCAGGCTGACGGCGGGCGAGAAGGACGTCGTGCTGCTCGGCGCGACCGGTACGGGCAAGTCGGCGACGACGGCATGGCTGGTCGAGCGGGTGCAGCGGCCGACGCTCGTGCTGCAGCCGAACAAGACGCTCGCCGCCCAGATGGCCAACGAGCTGCGGGAACTGTTCCCGAACAACGCGGTCGAGTACTTCGTCAGCTATTACGACTACTACCAGCCCGAGGCGTACGTCCCGCAGACGGACACCTACATCGAGAAGGACTCGTCGATCAACGACGACGTCGAACGGTTGCGCCACTCGGCGACGATGAACCTGCTCTCGCGCCGGGACACGATCGTGGTCGCGAGCGTGTCCTGCATCTACGGTCTCGGCACTCCGCAGTCGTACCTCGACCGGTCGTCGCGACTGGCGGTCGGGGAGGAGGTCGACCGCGACGTGTTCCTGCGGGCGCTGGTCGACGTCCAGTACGCCCGCAACGACCTGGCGTTCGCCCGCGGCACGTTCCGCGTGCGCGGCGACACCGTCGAGATCATCCCCGCCTACGAGGAGCTGGCGATCCGCGTCGAGTTCTTCGGCGACGAGATCGACAGCCTCTACTACCTGCACCCGCTGACCGGCGACATCGTCAGCGAGGTCGACGAGGTGCGGATCTTCCCGGCCACGCACTACGTCGCAGGGCCCGAGCGGATGGAGAAGGCCGTGCACGCGATCGAGGCCGAACTCGAGGAACGTCTGGCCGAACTCGAGAAGCAGAACAAGCTGCTCGAGGCCCAGCGGCTGCGCATGCGCACCAGCTACGACGTCGAGATGATGCGGCAGGTCGGGTTCTGCTCCGGTATCGAGAACTACTCGCGGCACATCGACGCCCGCGCGCCAGGGTCCGCCCCGGCGACGCTGATCGACTACTTTCCCGAGGACTTCCTGCTGGTCATCGACGAGTCGCACCAGACGGTGCCGCAGATCGGTGCGATGTTCGAGGGCGACATGTCCCGTAAGCGCACGCTCGTCGACCACGGCTTCCGCCTGCCGAGCGCGCTCGACAACCGGCCGTTGACCTGGGAGGAGTTCGCCGACCGCATCGGTCAGACCGTGTACCTGTCCGCCACACCCGGCCCGTACGAGATGGGCCAGGCAGGCGGCGAGTTCGTGGAGCAGGTCATCCGCCCGACAGGGCTGGTCGACCCGGAGGTCGTCGTCAAGCCGACCGAGGGGCAGATCGACGACCTGGTGCACGAGATCCGAACCCGCGCCGAGAAGGACGAGCGGACGCTGGTCACCACGCTCACGAAGAAGATGGCCGAGGACCTCACCGACTACCTGCTCGAGCTCGGCATCCGCGTGCGCTACCTGCACTCCGAGGTGGACACGCTGCGCCGCGTCGAGCTGCTCAGGCAGCTGCGGTCCGGCGACTTCGACGTGCTCGTCGGCATCAACCTCCTCCGTGAGGGCCTCGACCTGCCCGAGGTGTCGCTGGTGGCGATCCTCGACGCCGACAAGGAGGGTTTCCTGCGCAGCGGCACCTCCCTCGTGCAGACGATCGGCCGTGCGGCGCGGAACGTGTCCGGCCAGGTGCACATGTACGCCGACACGATCACCGACTCGATGCAGTACGCCATCGACGAGACGAACCGGCGGCGCGAGAAGCAGGTCGCCTACAACACCGAGCGGGGCATCGACCCGCAGCCGCTGCGCAAGAAGATCGCCGACATCCTCGACCGGGTCTACACCGAGGCGGAGGACTCGGAGGACGAGGTCGACGTCGGCGGTTCAGGGCGCAACGCCTCGCGCGGCAAGAAGCCGGAGCAGGGCGACAAGGTGCGTAGCTCCGGTGTGCTCGTCGACCGCGAGCCGAGTTCGATGCCGCGGGCCGAGCTCGCCGACCTCATCCAGCAGATGACCGACCAGATGATGCAGGCCGCGCGCGACCTGCAGTTCGAGCTGGCCGCCCGGTTGCGGGACGAGATCTCCGAGCTCAAGAAGGAGCTGCGCGGAATGGACGCCGCCGGACAGCAGTGACCCTCCCGCGCGATGCAGGACGGTGCGTCAGCCGGCGCCGGCGTCCGGTTCGAGCATGCCGAACAGCGTGCCCTCCGGGTCCCGGCAGTAGGCGAGCCTGCCGAGCTCGGGAACAGTCTGCGCAGGAGCGACCAGCGACCCGCCCGCCTGCTGCACCTCGCGCACCATCAGGTCCAGATCGTCGACCTCCATCGTGAGCGAGCACGTGGGCGCGGCCGCGCCGTTCTCCGGGGGAGGGCCGTCGCGCTGCACGAGGTTGCCGTCGATGCCGGCGCCGCTGCCGGTGATGATGGCCCACGAGGCGTCCGGCGCCCATCTTTCGAAATGCCACTCGAACACGGTCGTGTAGAACGTGATCGCCCGTTCGGGATCGCTCGCGTAGACCTCGAAGTACACGGGACGAGGCATGATGGCCTCCTTGCCGGGAATGGGGGCCGCGCGCGGCGGTGACGATCCTGCTGTCGGAATTGTCGGTCATCCCGGCCCGCATGTCACACCCTGTCGACGGCGGTCACCGTCCCGAGGCTGCGTCGCGTGCGGACCTGCCCCCGGTTACCCGTGCGGCCGGCCCGCACGCAGCCGCGTCCTCAGCTCGTGACGTCCTTCGTCGCGAACCGCCGGGCCGCGAGCAGGCCGAACGCAGTGGCGAACAGTGTCGCCGACAGGGCGCCGGAGGCCATGCGCGTCCATTCGACGTCGGTGGCGATCAGGTCCATCCACGCGAACGAGAAATGCGTCGGCAGGAAGTCCCGCAGGTCGCCGAGCGCGGTGATCTGGTTGAGGATCTGCGAGAGGATCGACGCCAGCACCGCTCCGCCGACGGCACCCAACGGGGCGTCGGTCGACACGCTCAACAACAGTGCCAGCCCCGCGACCCACGCCAGGTGGACGAGCAGGTAGGCGGTTGCGAGGGCGAGCGCGACCAGGCTGTCGGAGAACGGGATCGAATCGCCCGTCGGACTGATCGCCTCGCCCGTGCCGTACCAGATCGTCCCCGCGACGAACGCCGACACGGGCAGCACCACGATCGTCAGCGCCGACAGCAGCCCGGACGTGATCGCCTTCTGCCGCAGCAGGCGGTGCCGCGGCACGGGAATGGCCAGGAGGTACTTCAGGCTCGACCACGAGGACTCGCTGGCGACAGTGTCGCCGAAGTACAGCGCCACGATCATCGGCAGCAGGAACGACCCGGACACGAACAGGGCGACCACGACGAAGTTCGGGGCGCTGGCCGTGGCCAGGTCGATGAACCCGCCCGAGCGCGGATTTGCCTCGGCCTCACCGATCTCGAACGCGGCGACCAGGATGAACGGCAGCAGCACGACGAACGCGAGCAGCAGCTGGGTACGCCGCCTGCTCAGCTGTCGCCGCAGCTCCACACCGAGCCGAAGCGTCCGGCTCGCCCGATAGCCGGTGACGGCGCCGTCGGGCCCGAGCCCCGTGACGTGCTCGGCCCCGGCCGCGTCGGCGAGTTCCTCCAACGCGGCCGGGTCGGTGTGCACGCCGTGCTGATCCACGGCGTGCCGGTGCTCCGGTGCGGCGCCGGATGCGACGTCGCGCTCGGAGTCGCTCATCAGCCTTCACCTTCCCCCACGAGTTGCAGGAACGCGTCCTCGAGCCGGCGGCGCGGTCCGGCCTGCTCCACGGACACGTCCGCCCGGACGAGGGCCGCGACGGCCTCGCTACGGGGCAGTGCGCCGAGGTCGGCGTGTACGAGGCCGTCGGTGATCTCCACGTCGGAAACGCCGTCGAGGCCGCGCAGGATCTCCGCGGCGCGGTCGGCGGCGTCGACCCGGAACGTCGCCTCCCCGCCCGCGGCGATGATGTCGTGGACACCGCCCGAGGCGATCAGCCTGCCGCGGTGCATGACGACGACGTCCGTGCACGTCTGCTCGACCTCGGCCAGCAGGTGGCTGGACACCACGACGGTGCGGCCGGTCGCCGCGTACCGACGCAGTACCTCGCGCATCTGGTGGATCTGGGGCGGGTCGAGCCCGTTGGTGGGTTCGTCGAGCACGAGCAGCTCCGGCAGGCCGAGCATCGCCTGCGCGATGGCCAGCCGCTGCCGCATGCCCTGGCTGTAGGTGCGCACCTTCCGGTGCACCGCGTCGCCGAGTCCCGCGATCTCGAGCGCTTCGTCGAGGTGCGCCTTGTCCGCGGGTCTGCCGGTCGCCTGCCAGAACAGTTCGAGGTTCGCCGCGCCCGAGAGGTGCGGCAGGAACCCGGAGCCTTCGACGAACGAACCGATGCGCGACAGCACCGGCGCTCCGGGCGTCACGCGGTGGCCGAACACGCGGATCTCGCCGTCGGTCGGCGTGATCAGGCCCATGAGCATCCGCAGTGTCGTCGTCTTTCCCGCACCGTTCGGCCCGAGCAGGCCGAGGACCTGACCGGGTCCGACGCGGAACGACAGGTCGCTGACGGCGGTCAGCCCACCGGGATAGGACTTCGTCAGGCCGGAGATCACCATCGGGGTGTCGGCCAGGTCGGGGTCGACCCGGTGCGAGCGCCTGCGGCGGATCCGGCCGACAACGGCCACCAGCACGGCGAGGGCGAGCGCGCCGCCGATGCCCGCGAGCTGGACCACCGGCCACCCGGACGTCGCCGTCGTCCCGGGGACCAGCGGCACCGCCACCTCGGGCGGGCCGGCCAGTGCGACTCGGAATCCGGCGGGTCGGTCGGGGGTGGCGTACGACTGGTCCGTCGTGCCGATCACCAACTGCAGGCGGTGGTCGGTCTCGATCGGCCGGACGATCCCGGGCAGGGTGACGGTCACCTCGGTTGGGGAGCCGTCCGCGGACAACGGAACCCGGATCGGTGCGACGGCGTTCCCGGGCAGTGTGCGTGTGCCGTCGGGGCCGACGTCGTACAGCTTGGCGAACAGCACCGCCTCGGACGGAGCCGAACCGCCGGTCTGAGCGTTGGCGCCGCTCCCGTCGTTGTCGGTGCCACCGGTATCGGCGTTCTCCCCGTTACCGCCGTTACTGCCGTTGCCTCCGTCGCCAGCCGCCGCGGGATCCGCCATCGGCTCCGGGGTGATGGACAGACGCACCGTCGATGCACCGGACACGAGGAGCTGCTCGGTCATGGGGCGCGACGTGAACACGGCGGTCTGGCCGGGCGGGTCGACGGTGAACAGGCCCGACAGCCTCGACGAGCCCGCCACGATGCGGTTGAGCCCGGGGATACCGCTGACCGAGGTGGGCGTGCCCCCGGGCGGACGCACCACGGTCTGTTGCTCGCCGAGGAGGTGCACGGCGCGGCGCCGGACGTCGTCGCCGTTGACGCCGGGGTAGGCGGCTGCTTCGACGTTGCGGACGGACGGGGCGCCGTTGGCCCGGATCGCGCCGGTCACGTCGTACGAGAACGTCGCCGCCGGGTCCTGGCCCTCACCGGTGAGCTGGTGCCAGAGGAAATCGGCCATGACGCCGCGCAGCTGCGGACCCGGTCCGCCGCCGTCGTGGCCCCCCGCGTACCAGGCGACGGACACCTCGCCGCCCGCCTCGGCGATCTGCCGGGCGTTGGCGTCTGCCTGGTCGAGGCCGAACAGCGTGTCGTGTTCGCCCTGTACCAGCAGCGTCGGCACGGTGATGTCGTCGGTGACGGAGGCGGGGGAGACGCGGTGCAGCAGGTCGAGCGTCGACGGTTCGGCGGCCCCGTCGGTCGCGACGTCGACGTAGGCGGCGCAGACATCGGCGCTGAACCGCCCGCACGCATCGGCGTCGGGACGCAGGTTTCCGCCCGAACCGCTCTGCGGCCGGCCCGCGCCGGGCGCCGTACCGGTGTCGCCGGCTTGCCCGCCCGGTGGTTCGGCGAGGTCGTCGTTCTCCTCGTCGTCGCCGGGCTCGACGGCGTCGGGCCCCGGGCCCGTGGCGGTCGACGGGGCGCCCGAACCCGCGGAGAAGAGGGTGCCGATCCACGACCGTTTGAGCACACCCGAGCCGGTGTCCGCGGCGGGGGCGGGGGTCGCGGCGGCGAGTCGGTCGCCCGTGGCGTTGTTCGGCAGCAGGGACTGGCGCAGATCGTTGTACGTGATCGCCGGCGCGATAGCGTCCACCCGCGGGTCCGTTCCGGCGAGCAGCAGCGCCAGCGCGCCGCCGTACGAGGCGCCGGTGACACCGACGCGGGGGTCGCCGTCGTCGTCGGAGACGACCTCGGGCATGCCCGCCAGGTGGTCGAGCAGCCGGGAGGCGTCGGCGACCTCGCGGTCCGGCGCGTTGAGCGAGATCGAACCGGTGCTGTTGCCGAATCCGCGTGCGGACCAAGTCAGTACGACGAACCCACGCTCGGCGAGTTCCCGGGCGTCGCGGGCGACGCTGTTCTTGTCACCTCCGAACCCGTGCGGCAGGAGGACGGCGGGTGCGGGCGTGTTCTCCGGCACGTACACGGTCGTGTCGAGCTGCTCGCGCTCGGCCGACCCCGGCGAGGCCGCGACGTCGATGGTGGCGGCCTGGGTGCTGTACGTGGGTGGTCGTTCGCCGTCACGGAACAGCAGGAGGCCGCCGACGGCGAGGAGTGCGACGACGGCGACCAGTGCCGTCAGGCGTCGGCCGCGGCTGCGGAGAAGACGGGACACGGTGACCACACTATGGGGACGTGGGGCAGGCGGTTCGTCCGGGCATGCCCGGTTTCCGGCGCCGAAGTGATCTTGTGTGATCGATGTTACGCGGGTGGTGACCAAGCGGACGGTTGCCACGTGTGGCGCCGGGGCACACCGGGACGTAAAGATGGAGCGGTTGTGTTCCCCACGGAGGGGAGTATTCCCTCACGGCGACGTCGTCAGCACGGTTGCGTTCCGACGCACCCGGCGTCGCCGGCCCGCAGGTCCAGTCGACGGTGCTCGGGCGGAAGAGACCTCCGGATAGCACCATCCCGCTACCCGGAGGAAATCGTCCATGTCCGTGCCGTTCTGGCTGTGGGCCGCCACCATCGGCGGTCTGATCGTGCTGCTGGCGATCGACCTGGTGATCGTCGACCGCAAACCCCATGAGGTCACCACCGGTGAGGCCGCCCGCTGGGTCGTCTTCTACGTCGCCTGTGCCGTGGCGTTCGGCGCCGGCGTGTGGTTGCTCGCCGGACACGACCTCGGTGTGCAGTTCTTCACCGGCTACATCACCGAGTACTCGCTGTCGGTCGACAACCTGTTCATCTTCATGGTGATCATGGCGTCGTTCAAGGTGCCCGCGATCCACCAGCACCGGGTCCTGCTGATCGGCATCGTGATCGCACTGGCCATGCGCAGCGTGTTCATCGCCATCGGGGCGTGGGCCATCGCGCAGGTCGTGTGGATCTTCTTCCTGTTCGGTGCGTTCCTGATCTTCACCGCGATCAACATGGTGCGGCAGAAGGACGAGGACGAGGAGTACCACGAGAACCTGGTCACCCGCCTCACCAGGAAGGCCTTCCGCGTCACCGATGACTACGAGGGCCACCACTCGATCGTCAGGAAGAACGGCAAGCGGTACCTGACCCCGATGGCGCTCGTGATCGTGGCGATCGGCAGCGCGGACCTGCTGTTCGCGGTCGACTCGATCCCGGCGATCTTCGGGATCACCCAGGAGGCGTTCCTGGTCTTCACGGCCAACGCCTTCGCGCTGATGGGGTTGCGGCAGCTGTACTTCCTGCTGGGTGGTCTGGTCAGCAAGCTCGTGTACCTGTCGCAGGGGCTGGCGATCATCCTCGCGTTCATCGGCGTGAAGCTCGTGCTCCACGCGCTGCACGAGTACCACGTCACGCCGGCGTGGCTGGAGATCAACAACTGGGTGTCCCTCGGCGTCATCGTCGTGGTGCTGACCGTGACGACCGTGGCGAGCCTGGCCAAGGCCAAACGGGATCCGAGCGTGGTCGGCCAGTCCGGCCTGAGCCTGAACGCCACGGCACCGGAGGAGAAGGCCGCCGACCGGACGGTCTCCGACGACGAGCGGTGAGGTACAGGCGCGCGGGACTGCGCACAACGGGTCGTTAGCCCCGCTAATGGTCGGGTAGGGTGCGGGCCGTGCGCCCTACCGATATCGAACTGCAGCAGGTCCCCGGCAGGCCCGCCCTGTCCGACGACCTCCTCCTCGTGTCCGTCACCCGTCCCGACGTCGCGGCGAACGCCTACGTCGGAGGACTGCACCGCGTCGGCCGGGACGGGGCGACGGCATGGACCCACGGCCCCGGCCCGGAGGGCGCAGGTCCGGACCGGCGGCACGACTCGGCTCCCGCGATCTCCCCGGACGGTCGTTGGGTGGCGTTCCTCCGCAGCGACGGGGGCGAGCCCGCGCAGCTGCACGTCATGCCGGCAGCCGGTGGCGAGTCGTGGGTGCTGACCGCGCTGCCGCTCGGAGCCGGGGCGCCCGTGTGGGCCCCGGACTCGCGCCGGATCGCCTTCACCGCGCGGGTGCCGGAACCGGGCCGGTACGGCACCTCCGACGGTGACGTGACACCGGAGGCCGCCGAGGAGGCGCCCCGGCGGATCACCCGGTACGACTATCGCGTCGACAACATCGGATTCCTGCGCGACCGGCCGCAGCGGCTGTTCGTGATCGACGCGCTGGCCGACGAACAGGACCTCGAACCGGAACCGCTGACCGACGAGGCGGCGTCCGTCGCCGATCCGGCCTGGACGCCGGACGGCCGGTCGGTACTCGTCGTCGCCCCGCGGGACTGGGACCGCGTGGAGACGATGCACGCCGACCTCTACACCGTGCCCGTGACAGGCGGGACACCACAACTCGCCGTGCGCACCGGGGGACGGGCGGAGAACCCCGCGGTGGCCGCCGACGGGACGGTGTTCTTCTACGCGGCCGCGTTCGAAGGGTTCGCCCGCGCCGCGACCAACACCGGGCTGTGGGCGGCGCCCCTCGACGGTTCCGCGTCGCCGCGCAGGCTCACCGACGCCGAGTCGGTCGACTGCGTGGCGGCCGCGGGACCGCCCGCCGTCCACGGTGACGACGTGCTCGTGGTCGTCGCCCACCGCGGTGCCGCCGAGTTGCGGCGCGTGCCGCGGGCGGCGTCGGCGGCGTCCCTGTCACAGCTTCCGATCCTGACCGGTGAGCGGGCGGCCGTGCGGTCGTTCACCGTGGCGGGCGACCGGATCGCGGTGGTGCAGGCCGGCCCCGAGGACGCCGGCGAGGTGCTGCTCGCCGATGGTGACGGCGCGTTCACGGTACTGACGTCGCTGTCCGAACGGCTGCGCGAGAGCGGTGTCCTGCCCGCCGAGGAGATCACGGCGACCTCGGCCGACGGCCACCCGGTGCACGGCTGGGTCGTCACTCCCGAGGGCGACGGCCCGCATCCGGTGCTCCTCGTCGTCCACGGTGGACCGTTCGCGGCGTACGAGTGGAGCCTGTTCGACGAGGCCCAGGTGTACGCGGCGGCCGGCTACGCCGTCGTGCTGGCCAACCCGCGGGGTTCGGCGGGCTACGGCGAGTCCCACGGGCGGGCGGTGCTGCACGCGTTGGGCACCGTCGACGCCGACGACGTGCTGGCCTTGCTCGACGCCGCGCTCGAACGGCCCGACACCGACGCCGATCGGGTCGGCGTGATGGGCGGCTCGTACGGCGGGTTCATGACCGGCTGGCTCGCCGCACACCACGGCGAGCGGTTCCGCGCGGCGTGGAGCGAGCGTGCCGTCAACGCGTGGGACTCGTTCGCGGGCAGCTCCGACATCGGCTGGACGTTCACCGACGTCTACGTCGGCGCCGACCCGGACGAACAGCGCAAGCGCAGCCCGCTGACCTACGCCGCCGACATCGGCATCCCCTTCGCGGTGGTGCACTCCGAACAGGACTGGCGCTGCCCACTGGAACAGGCGCAGCGGCTGTTCGTCGCGCTGAAGAAGGCCGGTGCGGAGACCGAGTTCCTGCTGTTCCCCGGTGAAGGGCACGAGCTGACCCGCAGCGGAAAGCCGCGGCATCGCGTCCAGCGGTTCGAGGCCGTGCTCGACTGGTGGGCCCGCCACCTGCCGGTGGACTGAGTTCCCGCCGGCGCATGCGTGCGCGAGCGGACCGAGCCCGGCGGTTCAGATCGTGAAGGCCAGGTTGCGTACGATCCGCGCGCCGAGTTCCGTATCACCGGAGCGGTCCACCTCCGGCAGCCGCTCCTCGGGGTCGACGCGACCCCCGGCGAGCCGTGCGAACAGTCCGGCGTCCAGCCGCAGTGTGGCGGTGGCCGGGCCGGGGAGCTCGGGCACCACGGAAGCCCTGCCGGCCACGGCCACGTGCACGGTGCGCTGCAGCGGTCCGGTGAACTCGAGGGTCACGCCCGCACCGTCCGGGGCGCCCGCCTTCTTGCCTATGACGTAGCCGAGCGATTCGACCAGCTCGTCGAACGACTGCTCGACGCATGGGCCCGCCTGGTGCCCCGGCAGGCCGGTCGCGTCGCGGATGTCCTGCTCGTGCAGCCAGGTGTCGAAGATCCGGATGCGCATGAACCGGCCGTAGGTGCCCTTGCCCACCGGGGTCCACGACGGCGCGTCGAAGTCCGACTGCGTCATCGCGCGCAGCGCGTCACCCCGGCGGGAGACGACGTCACGGAAGCGTTCGAGCATCCGTTCCGGGGCCGACTCCCGCATGGAGCGCACCCAGCGTTCGTTGACCGCGGCGATCTCGTTGCGCACGTGGGCGAGCTCGGTCACGTCGATGTCCGGCGCCGGGGCCGCTTCGCCCAGCAGGGCGGATTCGGTGCCGATCACGTGCGCGACGACGTCCCGCACGGTCCAGCCGGGCAGCGGGCTCGGCTCGTCCCACGCCGCGGCGGGCAGCGATGCCAGCAGCGCGTCGAGCGACTCCCACTGCGCCGCGAGCGCCCGAGTGATCACGTCCTTGTCGAAGCCCGTCGTCGTGTTCACGAGGTGGTCTCCCGTTCGGTTCCGAGTCCGATGATCTGTCCTCTGTCGACGCTCTCCCAATCCCTGCCTCGCAGGTACGGGGCGAGCGCGTCGGCGATGGCTCGTTCGTCGCGCGGGGCCTTGGGGCGCTGCACCTCGTAGACGTGCGGGAACTCCAGCATCCCGGTGACCAGCTCCCAGAGCCGTACCGCGGCGGTCCCGGTGGGCGGGTCGATCAGCACCGGCCCGAACAGGCACTGCCCGTCGGGGAACAGCAGCGTGGGCACCCCGAAACCGCCCGCCTCCAGCACACGCCGGTGGTCGGCCTTGACGTCGTCGTGGGTGGACGGGTCCGCGAGCGCCTCGTCCAGGACCGCGGCGTCGCTGCCGATCTCGGTGAGCAGACGCCGCGCCGTCTCCGGCTCGTGCGGTTTGCCGCCGTCGAGGTGGAGTTCTCGGCCGACCCTCGCGTACCAGGCGTCGAGCAGCGTGGGGTCGCGGCGCCGCAGCAGCGCGCCGATCCGCATCAGCGACCAGCCGTACGACCACGGTCGCTCCCACGGGTGCTTCTTACCCTCGAATCGGTTCACCTCTTCCAGGCTGAAGAAGCGCCAGTTGACGGTCAGTCCGGTGCGGGTGCGGACCTCCCGGATCCAGCGGGAGGTGTGGTAGGCGAACGGGCACATCGGGTCGAAGTGGAAGTCCACCTCGGACGGATGGGGCTGCTCGGACGGTTCGGACGGCTCTGACGGCGCTGTCATGCGGCTCCTTCTCGCAGGTGCACGTCGATGAGGTCGTGCAGCGTGGCGGCGATGTCGGTGGCCGAGAGGCCGCCGACCTTCGCCAGCAGGATCCGCCCCTGGGTGTGGGCGAGCAGGGAGTGGGCCAGCCGGTCCGGGTCGACGCCCTCACGCAGTACGCCCTCGTGCTCGGCCTGGTGGCAGATCGCCGCGAACCCGTGCTCCCAGCGCGCGAACGCCGAGGCCAGATGGTCGCGCACCGTGTCGTCCACCGTGGACAACTCGGCGGCGAGGTTGCCGAACGGGCAGCCGACCACGCGGCCGTACGTGGCCTCGAATCCGGCCTGGATGCCGCCCACGGCGTCGGCGACCCCGTGCAGGCGCTTCGCCGCGGTGTCTCCGGAGGCTGCGGCGAGTCGCTCGAGCAACGCGTCGGCGTGGAGGTCGATGACGGCCTTCGCCAGCTCGGCCTTCGAGGGGAAGAAGTGGTAGAAGCTGCCCTTGCGCACGTCGGCCGCCGCGCACACGTCGTCCACGCTCACCGACCCGTAGCTACCGGAGAGCAGCAGCCGGGCCGACGCGCGCACGATCCGCTCGCGAGTGTCGCCGCTCCGGCCCATGGCGGAGACCGTAGGCTCTCTTGACCGATCGGTCAACTGCCGATCGTGGTGACGCGACCTCGGGGTCGGGGCGGGCCGAACGAGTCGGACGGCTCGCGGACCGCTCAGTCGAGCAGGACGTAGCCGAGTTCACGGCACACCCGGGCCAACGGCACGTCGAGACCCGGGTGGTCGAGCCCGAGCAGGATGTCCGGTGACGCGGGCAGTGCCGATCCCGCGGGAGGATTCCACAGGCACACGGCGGGTTCGCCGCCGTCCATCGACGAGCGATACCACAGCCCGTCCAGGTCCGGCAGCTCCGCGCGGATCGCGCGGGCCCACGCCTGCGTGACCTTCTTCGGGCCGCTGGAGATCTCCTGCGACGCGCCGACCCGGGTGGGCCACAGCCCGGACAGGTCGAGCAGTCGCAACGTGCGGGAGGGCCGGACCACCACGAGGTGGGGACCACGCGTCTTTCGGTCCACTGTGGATGTCGTTTGGAAGACCTCGGCCACGCTGGTGCGTACCGACAGTCCGAAGTAGAGGACGCCGTGTTCGGGCCGGTGGGACGGCGTGTCCCCGGCCGGGTGGGGGTCGAACCGTGCATGGGCGATCGGTCCGGTGTGACGGAACGTGTCCCAACGTTGCGGGTGGTTGCCACGTGCGGCGAAGACGCGCACGAGCCGGGTGGCGGGATGGACCGCGACGATGTCCTCGCCGGGTCGGAGGTGCTGTCGCAGGACCTCGCCCGGCGGGGGCAGGGGTAACCGTGCCATGACGTGCCGACGTGCTCCTCGGTGCGCGGTCGGGGACGGAAGCGGTGGGGGCCGGATGCCGCTCGACGGGTCAGGCGGGCGTTCCGAGCGTAGCGGCCAGTTCGGCCACGCGCGCAGGATCGCCGCCCGCCAGTAGCCAGTCGCGGGGTGTCGTCGGCGTGTCGCGGATCGGGAGGTCGGGCTGCGGCGTCGTCATGAACCCGGCGACCACGAGTGCGGGCTGGTCGTCTGGCACGGCGCGCAGTACGACCTCGAGGCCGGGAACGGCGCCGGCGGCGGTGAACTGCCACGCGGGCAGCCGCCACCCGCCGTGGCCCTTCCAGCCGGTGAGCCGGTGCTGCTTGAGGCGGTGGCGAACACGGCTGTCGTCGACGCCGAGTCGTGTCGCAGCCTCGGTGACCGTCAGCGCGGAGTCGGCGAACACGGCCTGGGTGGCGACGGCGTTCGCACGCGCGTCGGGCTCACCGGATTTTGTGGCCGACAGGTCGAGGCCGACGTCGGTGAGGACGTCGCGTTGCTCGCCCGAGAAGAAGTGTGCCGGGTCCGGGTCGCCGGGGGAGAGGCGCCGGGCGGCCTGCTCGACCAGTGCCAGGAACTCGCCGGCATCCACCTTGAGTCCGGTGCGGGCGAGCACGGTCTCGAGGGCTGTCGTCGTACCGGTCATGCACCCATTTTAACACGGACGTGCGCATTCGTGCGGATTTGCCGGCTGGACTTGATATGCCCTAGTGGTTATATTCCTGGTGTGGCAACTACCTTCGAGGTGCTGGCGGAACCGCGGCGACGGGAGATTTTGGACCTGCTGCGCGGAAGCGAACGCCTGGTCGGCGACCTGGCGACCCGGCTCGACCTGACCCAGCCCGCCGTATCGAAACACCTGCGTGTCCTGCGCGAGGCGGGACTGGTCGCCGTGCGGCAGGACGCTCAGCGCCGCTGGTACCGGCTGCGGCCGGAGCCCCTGGTCGAGGTCGACGCGTGGCTCGCGCCGTACCGCAGGCTGTGGGCCGACAGTCTCGACGCGCTCGAACGCCACCTCGACCGGATGCCGGACGACCCCGAGACCGAGGAGCACACGTGACCGACACCCAACGGCGCACCGGCGACGGTTGGCAGTTGCGGTTCGAACGCCGATACGCGCACCCGCCCGCCAAGGTGTGGCGGGCGCTGACCGAGCCCGAGCACCTCAGCGCGTGGTACCCGTTCCCGATCGAGGAACTCGACCTTCGGGTCGGCGGCATCATCCGCTACCGCGAACCGGACGGCGACCCCACCGACCTCTACGCCGAGATCACCGAGCTGGAACCGCACCGGCGACTCGCCTTCACCGAGTTCGACCGGGAGACCGGCCGGCACCGGCTGCGGCTCACGTTGGAACCGGACGGCGCCGGCTGTGTGCTGACCTTCGAGCACACCTTCGCCGACAATCCGTGGGCCGAGCAGACCTTCACCGGCTGGCAGGGCTGCCTCGACGTGCTGGGAACCACCGTGGCGTGCCTCGACCTCGGCGTGCTCGACGACGTCGACGGTGCGCCGGTGCTGCGCTTCGAACGCAGGCTCGCCCACTCGCCGCAGCGGGTCTGGCGCGCCCTCACCGACCCCGCCGAACTGGCGCGATGGTTTCCGGTGGGCGTCGACGCCGTCCCCGAGACGGGCGCACCGATGCGGTTCGTGACGGGCATGTCCGGCGACTTCGCCGAAGGCCGGGTTCTCGAATGCGATCCGCCGACGGTCTACTCCTTCCGCTGGGCGCGCTCGGTGCTGCGGTTCGAACTCGCGGCCGGCGACGACGGCGGCTGCCTGCTGCGGTTCAGCCACACACTCAGCGGCACCGACACCTCCGGCCACCTGCCGTCAGTGGCGCGGCAGGGGCCCGGCTGGGAACAGTGCCTCGACGCCCTCGCCGCGTTGCTCGACGGAATTGAGCCGCCGCAGCGCGACGGCCAGTGGTTCCTCGCCCGCGCCGAGACCTACGTCGAGGAGTACGGGCTCGCCGACGGCACGGCCACCTTCGACGGCGACGGGGTCGAGGTGCGGTTCGAACGCGACCTCGTGCAGGCTCCCGACGTCGTGTGGTCCGCACTGACCGAGGGGGACCCGCCGATCACGGGAGAGGCGACTCCGGTGCGGTTCACGCACGGACACGTGGGACCGGGCCCGGTGACCCGGGTCGACCCCGGCCGGTACGTCGAGTACGCCGCGGCGGGCGGTGCGGTGCGGTTCGAGCTGCGCGATCAGGAGCCGATCGGCACGAGACTGCTCGTGACCCAGACGTTGCCGGGGTCGGCGGATGTGGCGCGCGCGCTCGCCGCGTGGCACACACACCTGGAACTGCTGTTCGCCGCTCTGCACGGCGACGTGCGCTGTCCGTGGCCGGAGGAGCGGACCGAACAACTGCGCCGTCGGTACGCCGAACGGGACGGACAGCAGGCCACGGCGGGGGAGTAGACCCATCGGGTCCTCCGGTCCCGCGCCGAGCGCAGGGCACGCGGTGGGCCTGCGGGTCGGTCCGCAGGCCCACCGTCCGGTTCGGACCGGTTACGCGCCCGCCTCGCGCAGGAGGATGTCGACGGCCTCGTCGTTGCGTTCGGTCTCCGGGGCGATGTCCTCGTCGTCGGGGTAGAACCCGTCGAGGCCGCCACCGGAGGCCGGGTACATCTCGAACGTGAAGCTCAGGATGCGGTGCTCGCCCCACATCCAGCCGTTGACGTCGCCGTCGGTGACGTAGAGGTCGCTGGACTGCTGGGGCGTGTAGCCGTTGCTGCCGGCCATCTCGCGGCCCACGTCCTGGAAGCGCCGGGCCTGTTCCCGGGTCATGTCCTCGGTGACCTCGTCGGTGGTGTGCCCGAACGGCCACAGCACCAGCTCACCGTAGGTGTGGAAGTCGATGTGCCCCTTGAGCTGCTGCCGGCCGTCGACGACGCGGGAGTCCACGAAGTCCCGTACCGCCGCCGTCTCCGGTGCGGAGAACCCCGCCTCGCCGCGGTAGGTCTCGGAGGCCGGGTCGCCGCTGGATCCGTCGCAGCAGCCCCACTTGTATCCCCAATTCCGGTTCAGGTCGGTGCCCTGGCCCTGCCGGTTCTTCCGCCAGCCCTGGTACTGGCCGCCCTCGATGTCGTGTTCGGAGCCGTCCGGGTTGACCGTCGGGATCACGTAGATCTCGCGGCTGTCGACGAAGTCGGTGACGGTCTGGTCGGTGCCGTAGCCGTCGGTGAAACGCTCGACGATACGCAGGCACATCTCCGTGGTCAGGTGTTCGCGCGCGTGCTGGTTGCAGGTGAACAGGACCTCGGGCTCGTCGGAGTCCTGTGCAGCGTCCGCGCTGATCTTCATGAGCGGGATGGTGCGGCCCTCGTGGCTGCTGCCGACGTCCGAGAGTTGTGTGATGTCCGGGTGGTCGGCCGCCGCGTTCTCGAGCAGCGTGGTCAGTTCGGAGTAGGTGTGGAACCCCTCGTCGCCCGCGGGGAACTCGTCCGCGGCGGCCCGTTTCTCCGAGGGATCGGGGTTGCGGTCGGCGAGCATGGCGTCGAAATCGCCGATCGCGGTGAGGTCGACTCCATCGCCGCGCAACTGGGCGGTCTGGGCCGCATCGGCGACGACGGTGAGCGTGCCGCCGCGGGAGCCGAGGACGTCGACGCCCGACCGGGAGATCGCGCCGCGGTCGGCCCTGTCGGGGGTGATCTCGTAGACGCCGCGTTCGGGAGTCGCGGCGTTCTCGCTGGTCGTGGGGCCCTGCGCGCCCGCGGGTGCCGCGGTGGCGAGCAGTAACAACAGTCCGGTGGTCACGCTGAGTGTCCGACGTGTGATCCGCATGTGATCAGGCTGATCGCGGGGTCGAGGAGCGGCAACCGACGGAAGTCGGACTCCGTTCCCACGCGCCGTCCACACGCGCCGGTTGACTTCGAGCGCGCTGGAGGTTGCACGCTGGTCGCACCCACACAGCACATCGGACACACGGGACACCGGACAGGAGCGTCGATGACGGAGACGGTCGGACGGGAAACATTCGAGAGCGCCTACGCGGAGGGGACCGCGGGCTGGGTGATCGGCGAGCCCCAGCCCGCGATCCTGACTCTGGAGCGGACGGGCCGGATCACGGGCCGGGTACTCGACGCCGGTTGCGGCGCCGGGGAGCACACCATCCACCTCGCCGCGCGCGGTTACGACGTGCTCGGCATCGACTTCTCGGACGCGGCCGTGGAGCTCGCCCGTCGCACCGCTGCCGAACGCGGCGTGCAGGCCGCGTTCGACGTCGCCGACGCGGTGACGCTCGGCGACGGCACGACGGGCGGGGACCTCGGTGCCGCGTTCGACACCGTCGTCGACAGCGCCCTGTTCCACGTTTTCGGGGCCGAGGACCGACGTCGCTACGCGGAGGCGCTGCACCGGGTCACGCGCCGGGGCTCGACGGTGCATGTCCTCGCGCTCGCCGAGACCGAGGAGCCCGGTTTCGGTCCGAGGATCAGCGACGCGGCGATCCGGGAGGCGTTCGCCGACGGCTGGACGATCGAGGAACTGGAGAGTTCGCGCTACCGGGCGGTCGCCCACGCACAGGAACACGCGGACGCACTCGGCGTCCGGCCGGGCGCTCCGGTGGACCTGCCCGCGTGGCTGGCACGCATCCGCCGGGAGTGATGCCTCGCCGCGGCAGGCGGGAGCCCCGCACGCTCCGGCCACTCGCACGGTCCGGCCACCCGCACACCCACCGGCCACCCGCACCCACCGGCCACCCGCACCCACCGGCCACCCGCACGAACAACGCACCCGCACCGCCGGACGATCCGGTTTCCCATGAGAGGCAGAGCGATGACCGACACCGTGGCGCAGCGCACCTTCGACGAGTCCTACACCGGGGGCGGCGCGCCCTGGGTGATCGACGAGCCGCAACCCGCGGTCGTGGCACTGGAACGGGACGGCAGGATCGGTGGCAGGGTGCTCGACGCCGGGTGCGGAACCGGCGAGCACACCCTGCTGCTCGCGGGCCGTGGCTACGACGTACTGGGCGTCGACTTCGCGCCGCACGCCGTGGAGCGGGCGGCCGAACTGGCCCGCTCGCGCGGAGTCGACGCGCATTTCCGCGTCGCCGACGCGTTCGACCTGGACCGGGAACTCGGCGGGGCCCACGGTGATCCCGGCACGCCGTTCGACACGATCCTCGACAGCGCGCTGTTCCACGTCTTCGAAGCCGGGGATCAGCGGCGGTACGCCGACGTGCTGTCCCGGATCATCCGGCCCGGCGGCGTAGTGCACGTGCTGGCTCTCGCCGACCGTGGAGAGCCCGGTTTCGGGCCGCGGATCGGTGACGCGGCGATCCGCGAGGCCTTCGCCGACGGCTGGACGGTCGAGGAGCTGAGCTCGACCCGCTACCGCGCGGTCGCCCGGGGAGCCGATGCCGAGGCGCTCGGTGTCGCGCCCGGCACCGTCGTCGATCAGCCCGCGTGGCTGGCGCGAATGCGACGCGACTGAGACGCGACCGAGCTGCGGCGAAAGCCCGCGGCCGCGGCCTGAACGGAAGGGGTGCGCACCGGCGACGGTGTGCACCCCTTCGTCGTCACCGGGTGCAACGCCGGTGTCGCCGGAACAGTCCATTGACTCACGAATGGGTGACGCCTAAGTTCTGACCTGTATTTCGAACGACGTCCGAAATCTCGAACACACATCGGGGTGTGCAGTGAAGATCACCGGAATCAGTACGCACGTCGTCGGGACTCCGTGGCGGAACCTGACCTATGTGCTCGTCCACACCGATGACGGCCTGACGGGTGTCGGCGAGACGCGCATGCTGGGCCACACCGAGGCGTTGCTCGGTTATCTGCGTGAGGCCGAGCTCAACCACATCGCCGGATCCGACCCCTTCGCGGTCGAGGACCTGGTGCGCCGGATGAAGTACGGCGACTTCGGCAGGGCGGGCGAGATCGTGATGTCGGGCATCGCCTGCGTCGAGATGGCGTGCTGGGACATCAAGGGCAAGGCGCTCGGCGTCCCGGTGTGGCAGCTGCTCGGTGGCAAGGTCACCGACCGTGTGAAGGCCTACGCCAACGGCTGGTACACCACCGAACGGACGCCCGAGGCGTACCACGCCGCGGCACGCATCGTCGTCGAACGCGGGTACCGCGCCCTGAAGATCGACCCGTTCGGCACCGGCTGTCTCGAACTCGACCACGACGCGACCAATTACGCCGTCTCCCTCATCGAAGCCGTGCGCGACGCGATCGGCGACGAGTGCGAACTCATGCTCGAGATGCACGGCCGGTTCAGTCCCGCGACCGCGATACGGCTGGCCAGGGAGCTCGCGCCGTACAAGCCCGCGTGGATCGAGGAACCCGTTCCGCCGGAGAACCTGAAGGCGCTGGAGAAGGTGGCGGGCAAGGTCGACGCGCCGATCGCCACCGGGGAGCGTATCCACGACCGCATCGAGTTCCGCGAACTGTTCGACTCGCAGGCCGTCGACATCCTGCAGCCGGACGTCGGCCATCTCGGCGGCATCGCGGAGACCCGCAAACTGGCGGCCACGGCGGAGACGCACTACATGCTCGTCGCGCCGCACAACGTCGGCGGATCGGTGTTGACGGCCGCGTCGTTGCAGCTCGCCGGCTGCACACCGAACTTCAAGATCCTCGAACACTTCAACGACTTCGCCGACGCGGAGATCAAACACGTCGTCACGGGCGCGCCGCAGGTCGTGGACGGGTACTTCCGGTTGCCGGAGGAGCCGGGGCTCGGCGTCGAACTCGACACCGACGCCGCCGCCGAGTTCCCGCAGCAGCGCGCGCATTTCGACCTGTGGGCCGAAGGTTGGGAGAAGCGCGACCCGACGGGCTCCGCGTGACCGCCGTCGTCGTCGACGAGCCGGGCGACTTCCGGCTGGCGGACCTCGCCCCGCGGGCACCCGGCAGGGGCGAGGCGCTGGTCCGGGTGCACGCGTGCGGGCTGTGCGGCAGCGACCGGGAGCTGTTCCGAGGCACCCGGCCCGCCGAGTACGTGCGGTACCCGGTCACCCCGGGCCACGAGTGGTCGGGCGTGGTCGAGACCGCAGGGGAGGGCGTCGACCCCGCACTGGTGGGCCGCAAGGTCGTCGGCGAGGGCTTCCGCAACTGCCAGACCTGTGACCGCTGCCGTGACGGCGATCCGACGCTCTGCACGGCCGGCTACGACGAAACGGGCTTCACGCAACCGGGAGCCATGGCCGACACACTCACGCTTCCCGCGCGGCTGCTGCACCCGTTGCCCGACGACGCCGACCTCGAGGCCGCCGCGTTGCTGGAACCGGCGGCGTGCAGCGCGGCGGCGGTGCTCGCCGCCGGGGCGACCGTCGGCGACCGGGTCGCGGTGGTCGGTGACGGGGCACTGGGCCTGACGGCGCTGCAACTGCTCGCGGCGGCCTCGCCCGCGGAGCTGTTGCTGATCGGAGGCGGGCCGGAGCGTGCGGGGCTGGCGGCCGAACTGGGTGCGGATTCCTTCCGTGACAAGGACTCCGTCGGTACCGGCGGCGATCCGGCCGCGCCGCTGGCGGGCCGGTTCGACGTGGTGGTCGAGACCGCCGGAGCCCCGACGTCCGCGCACACGGCCGCCGCGCTCCTCCGCCGCGGCGGCAGGCTCGTGCTCACCGGCATCCCGCCGGAAGGCGCGACCGGGCTCGACCCGACCGACCTGGTGGTCCGGCGGCTCGACGTGCGCACCGTGTTCGGCGCACCGCCGCGCGCCTGGTCGCACGCCGTCCGCGCGTTCGGCGTCGGCCTGCTCCGCACGGCACCGCTGGTCACCCATCGCAGGCCACTGGAGGAGTTCGCCGAGGCGATCGAACTCGTCGGCTCCGGAGATCCGGCGGTCGGCAAGGTCCTGCTGATTCCCTCCACACCCGCCGACACCGAAGGAGTCCCATGACAGCACCGGATCGATCCCCACAGCCGCGACGGCCGGGTGCGGCAGCGCTCGAGCTGGTCGGGATGGGAGCGCCGGAACCCGACCCGGCCGAGGCGTCGCCGCACGCCTTCCCCGGGGGAGGGACATGGCGCACCGAGGTCCCGTCGGTGGAGGGACCCGAGGCGCTCGCCACCGTGCTGAAGGAGGCGACGCGGCTGGACGTGCCGCTCCACCGCATCAGCCAGGGCAGCGGCGTGTGGATGCTGACCGACACCGAGATCACCGAGATGGTGGAGGCCTGCGCCGAGCGGGACGTCGAACTGTGCCTGTTCACCGGTCCCCGCGGCACGTGGGACATCGGGGCCGCCACCCGCACCCCCTCGGGTGGTGGCGGGCTGCGGGCCCGCGGCCACGCGTCGGTGGCGGGCTGCGTCGAGGACGCGCTGCGGGCCACCGAGCTCGGCGTGCGCTGTCTGCTCGTCGCCGACGAAGGGGTGCTGTGGACACTGCACCGGCTGCGTGAGGCCGGCGCGCTGCCCGCGGACACGATGTTCAAGGTCTCGGCGCTCGTCGGGCCGGTCAACCCGGCCGCGTACGCCGTGTGGGAGGGACTCGGCGCGGACTCGGTGAACATTCCGTCGGACCTCGGGCTCGAGCAGTTGACGGAGATCCGGCGTGTCTCGAGGGCGCCGATGGATCTGTACCTCGAGGCGCCCGACGATCTCGGCGGGTACGTGCGCATGTACGACGCGGCCGAGTTCATCCGGCGCGGCGCACCGCTGTATCTGAAGTTCGGCCTCAGCAAGGCACCCGGTATCTACCCCTACGGGGCACATCTGCGCGACCTGACTCTCGACACCGCCCGGGAGCGGGTGCGGCGCGGCCGCCTCGCGCTCGACCTGCTCGCCCGCCATGGGGCCGACGGCGACATGGCGCCGATCGGTTCGCGCGCTCCGGGCGCGCTGCGGCGGTTTCCGACACCGGAAAGGAGTTGACCATGCGCAACCGCATGGGGCGCGGCGCTCGCAGCGTGGCGAGAGCCGTGACCGCCGCCTTGGCCGCCGTCGCACTCGCCGCAACCGTGGCAGCCTGCGGGCAGGAGGCCCGCGGCGGCAGCCGCTACCAACCGGAGGGCGGCAAGGGGTCGACCGTCGGCCTGGCCATGCCGACCAAGTCGTCCGAACGCTGGATCGCCGACGGCCGCAACATGGCCGAGGAGTTCCGCAAGGCCGGATACCGGACCGATCTGCAGTACGGCGACGACAAGGTGGAGAACCAGATCGCCCAGATCGAGAACATGATCACCAAGGGTCACGAGCTGCTGGTCGTGGCGGCCGTCGACGGCTCGGCGCTGACGAACGTGCTGCGGCGCGCCGAGGACGCCGGTACCAAGGTGATCGCCTACGACCGCCTCCTCATGGGCACCGAGCACGTGGACGGGTACGCCTCGTTCGACAACGAGCGGGTCGGCCGGCTGCAGGGGCAGTACATCGCGGACGCGCTGAAACTCGAGGACCGTCCGAACGAGACGTTCACGATCGAGCTGTTCGCCGGTTCGCCGGACGACAACAACACCCGCTACTTCTGGAACGGCGCCATGAGCGTGCTGCGACCGTACCTGGAGAGCGGGCAGCTCGAGGCCCGCAGCAACCAGACCCGGATGAACCAGGCCACGACGTTGCGCTGGGACGGTGGTACCGCCCAGAAGCGCATGGACGACCTGCTCAGCCGCCACTACGGCACCACCGAGCTCGACGCGGTGCTCTCGCCCTACGACGGCATCTCCATCGGTGTCATCTCGGCACTCAAGAGCGCAGGATACGGCGGCACGGATCAGCCGTTTCCCGTGGTCACCGGGCAGGACGCCGAACTCGCGTCGATCAAGTCGATCGTGGCGGGCCAGCAGACCCAGACCGTGTTCAAAGACACCCGCGAACTCGCCGACCAGGCGGTGCGGATGGGCGATGCGCTGCTGACCGGCAAGAAACCGGAGTTCAACAACACGACCGACTACGACAACGGCGCGAAGGTCGTGCCGGCCTACCTGCTCGACCCCGTCAGCGTCGACGAGTCGAACGTGCAGCTGCTCGTCGACGAGGGCTACTACAAGGCGGGGCAGATCGAATGACCGCGACCGGTAGCGACGAGACCACCGGCGACGTCAGCGGCCGCAGCGAGACCGCCCCGGTGCTGGAGATGCGGGGCATCACCAAGACGTTCCCCGGTGTCACGGCTCTGGCCGGGGTCGACCTGGCCGTGCGGCCGCGGGAGATCCACGCCGTGTGCGGCGAGAACGGTGCGGGCAAGTCCACGCTGATGAAGGTGCTCAGCGGCGTCCATCCGCACGGCAGCTACGACGGGGAGATCGAGTTCCGGGGCGGGCCCGTCGCGTTCCGCGGCATCGCCGAGAGCGAGCGCCGTGGCATCGTCATCATCCATCAGGAACTGGCGCTCGTACCGGAGTTGTCGATCGCCGAGAACATCTTCCTCGGCAACGAACGGTCGACCCGCGGCATCATCAACTGGGGTGGCACGCTGCATGCCGCGGCGCGGTTGCTGGGCCGGGTGGGGCTGCCCGACAACCCGCGTACGCGCGTGGCAGAACTGGGCGTCGGCAAACAACAGCTCGTCGAGATCGCGAAGGCGCTCTCGAAAGACGTCGAACTCCTCATCCTCGACGAGCCGACGGCGGCGCTCAACGACGAGGACAGCCGGAACCTGCTTCAGCTGATCCTGGACCTGCGGGAGCAGGGCATCGCGTGCATCGTCATCTCGCACAAGCTGGAGGAGATCCGGCGCATCGCCGACTCGGTGACGATCCTGCGTGACGGGCGCAGCGTCGAGACGTTGCCGGTGCGGGACACGCCGGACGCCGAACCGGAGCTGTCGGAGGAACGCATCATCCGCGGCATGGTCGGACGCGACCTCGGCAGCCGGTTTCCGGAACGCCGCCCGTACCGGGGCGACGGTGCGGGGGAGGTCGGCTTCGAGGTGTCCGGGTGGACCGTCCGCCATCCCACGGAGCCGCGGATGGTCGTCGACGACGTGTCGCTGACCGTGCATCGCGGCGAGATCGTCGGCATCGCCGGGCTGATGGGGGCGGGCCGGACCGAACTGGCCATGAACGTGTTCGGTCGCAGCTACGGGGTCTACGAGAGCGGAAGCGTTGCGGTGCACGGAAACCCGGTACGCACCCGGTCCGTTCCCGAGGCGATCTCCCACGGCATCGCCTACGTCACCGAGGACCGCAAGACGTTCGGGCTGAACCTCATCGACACGGTGCACCGCAACATCTCGCTCACCTCGTTGCCGGGGATGACCCGTCGAGGCGCCGTCGACGAGCACAGGGAACAGCAGGTGGCCGAGCGGTACCGCGAGTCGATGAACATCAAGACCCCCACGGTGTTCGAACCGGTCGAGCGGCTCAGCGGCGGCAACCAGCAGAAAGTCGTGCTGAGCAAGTGGATTCACGCCGGACCCGACGTGCTCATCCTCGACGAACCGACCCGCGGCATAGACGTCGGCTCGAAGTTCGAGATCTACACCGTGATCGCACGGCTGGCCGCCGAGGGCAAGGCCGTGTTGTTCATCTCGTCCGAACTCCCGGAACTGCTGGGCATGTGCGATCGGATCTACACGATGTCGGCGGGGCGGCTGACCGGTGAGGTCGGCCGCGAGGACGCCACGCAGGAATCTCTCATGCGGTACATGACCATGGATACCGAACCGAAGGTCCGCACATGACCACGACACAAGACCGGACACCCGACGCGCCGGCTCCGGATCACCTTCCCGGACAACAGCCCACGGGCGCGATCCTGCTCGATCTCGCGCGGAACAACGTGCGCCAGTACGGCATGCTGATCGCGCTGGCGCTGATCGTCCTGCTGTTCCAGATCTGGACCGACGGGACGTTGTTGCTCCCCAGCAACGTCTCCAACCTGGTGCAGCAGAACAGTTACATCCTGATCCTGGCCGTCGGCATGATGATGGTGATCGTCGCCGGGCACATCGACCTGTCCGTCGGCTCCCTGGTCGCCTTCGTCGGCGCGATAGCCGCCGTGATGATGGTCGACTACAACCTGCCGTGGGTCGTGGCGCTGGTGCTGTCGCTCGTCGTCGGCGCCGTGGCGGGTGCATGGCAGGGATTCTGGATCGCCTACGTCGGCATTCCGTCGTTCATCGTCACGCTGGCGGGCATGCTGCTGTTCCGCGGTGCGACCCAGATCGTCCTCGAAGGACAGTCGGTGGCCCCGTTTCCACAGGGGTTCCAGCAGATCGCACAGGGCTTCATCCCGGAGATGGGCCCGTACACCCAGTACCACAACCCCACGCTCGTGCTGGGTCTGCTGGCGGTCGTGGCGTTGCTCGTGCAGCAGATCCGGGATCGGAGGCGGCAGGCGGCCCACGACCTCACGGTGCTGCCCCTGACCCTGTTCGTGGCGAAATGTGCCGCGATGGCGGCCGCGGTCGTGGTCATCACGCTCACCCTGGCCAGCTACCACGGCGTTCCCGTCGTGCTGCTGATCCTGTGCGGCCTGGTGCTCCTGCTGGGGTACGTGATGCGCAACGCCGTCATCGGCAGGCACATCTACGCGCTCGGCGGAAACCGGGAGGCCGCCAAGCTCTCCGGTGTCCGCGACAAGCGTGTGACGTTCCTGGTGTTCGTCAACATGGGCGCGCTGGCGGCACTCGCGGGCTGTGTGTACGCCGCGCGGCTCAACGCGGCCACCCCGCAGGCCGGTCTCATGTTCGAGCTCGAGGCGATCGCGGCGGCGTTCATCGGCGGTGCGTCGATGCGCGGCGGTGTCGGCACCGTCGTGGGCGCGGTGATCGGTGGTCTGGTGCTGGGCGTGCTGAACAACGGCATGTCCCTGGTCGGGATCGGTACCGACGTCCAGCAGGTGATCAAGGGCCTGGTGTTGCTGGCGGCCGTCGGCTTCGACGTGTGGAACAAGCGCAGGGCGACGACGACCTGAGCGCGAGCGGACCGGCTCAGCCCGCGAACGCGGGCTCAGCCAGCCCCGCACCGGCGTCCGGCACCACGAACACCGAGCCAGCCTCGGGCAGGGGCCGCTCCTGGTCTACCCGCGCGGTCGTGACGTACAGATCGGACAGTGCCGGCCCCGCGAACGCACACGCCGTCGGGTGGCTCACCGGAAGCGGAACGGTCCGGTCGAGCCGCCCGTCGGGCGTGTACCTCCGTACGGCCCCGCCCGACCACAATGCGACCCACACGCACCCATCGGCGTCCACGCAGAGTCCGTCGGGAAAGCCCGCGCCCGCTTCGACGACGGCGAGCGGTCTGCGGCGGGACACGGAGAGGTCGTCGGCGACGTCGAACACGTCGATCCGCCGCGTGGGGGTGTCGACGTAGTACATCGCCCGCCCGTCGGGGCTCCAGCCGGTGCCGTTGCTCACCGTCACGTCCGCGAGCACGGTCGCCGACGAGCCGTCCGCGGCGAACCGGCTCAGCGTGCCGCCGCCGGGCGCCTCGTCGTAGCGCATCGTGCCCGCCCACAGCGCGCCGTCCGGAGCGACGGCCGCGTCGTTGCCGCGCCGTCCCGCCACGGGGTCGTGGTGCAGCCACCGGAACGCGCCCGCGGAGTCGTAGAGCCCGATGCCGTCGCGGAGGTTCACCACCAGTCCGCGCCCGCCCGCACGCGGTTTGGCCGCGCCGACGTGCTGTCCCGTCTCGAGCGCACTCCTCGCGCCGGTGGCCGGCTCGTAGGTGTGCACGCGAGAGGAGAGGATGTCGACCCAGACGAGTCGGTGCGCCTCGGGGTCCCACGTGGGCCCCTCGCCGAGCAGGGCCGCCGCGGCGACCGCGACCTCCGGCCTGCTCACGGCGTGCCCCGGTGTCCGAGGCGGGCCGACAGGTCGGCGGCGCCTTTCACCGCGAGCCGTTCGAGCTCGGGGGTGCGCTGCTCGTCCCAGCGGACGGTGGGCACGGAGATGCTCAGCGCGGCGACGACCGTCCCGGCGGAATCCCGGACGGGCGCGGCCACGCAATGCACGTCCGGATTGGATTCGCGGTCCTCGACGGCGATGCCGCGCGTGCGCATCTCGGCGAGGTGCTCGCGCAGCACGGTCGGGGAGGTGATGCTGTGCTCGGTCATCGCGGTCAACGGCGTGTCGGGCGGGATGCGCTCGTCGAGGACGTCGCGGGGGAGCATGGCCAACAGCATCTTGCCGACGGCCGTGCAGTGGGCGGGCAGCCTGCGACCCGCCGCGGACACCATGCGCACGGCGTGGGTGCTGTCGACTTTGGCGATGTAGATGACGTCCGCGTCCTCGAGGATCGCCACGTGCACCGTCTCGTCGCAGGTCCGGGCGATCTCGGCGGCGACCTGCCTGCCCTCGGCCGCGAGGTCGAGCTGCTCGGAGTAGCGGCTGCCCAGCTGGTAGGTCCGCACGCCGAGCCGGTAGCCGCCCGAGCGGTCGGGGGCCGGAACGAGGTAGCCGCGCGCGGTCAGGGTGCTCACCAGCTCGTGCACGGTGGTGCGCGGCAACCCGAGCCGTCGGGTCATCTCGGGCGGCGACAGCACGGCGTCGCCGCCGAGGAACAGCTCGAGCACGTCCAGTGCCCTCGCGACGGCCGGCACCTGGCGTCCCATGACTACCCCTGTGTTCGGTATGGCGGACGTCTATCGAAATACCGAACACAGGGTACGCCGTGGAGAGACGACGGACCAGGGAAACGCGGCCCGCGGTGCGGGTCCGGCCGGGTGCGGCGGACTCCCGTCACCCCGACAGCGTCACCCCGGCGAGCCTGGAGCAGCGGCGACCCCGCGGGGTCACCAACCGCGCTCGCGCCACTCCGGCAGCTGCGGTCGCTCGGCGCCGAGGGTCGAGTCGTCGCCGTGGCCGGGGTAGAACCAGGTCTCGTCCGGTAGCTCGCCGAACACCCGGGACTCGACGTCGTCGAGCAGCGACCGGAAATCCTCCGCGGAGTTCGTCTTGCCCACGCCGCCCGGGAACAGCGAGTCACCGGTGAACAGGTGAGGACGGCCCGCCGGGTCGCGGTACAGCAGCGCGATCGACCCCGGGGTGTGCCCGCGCAGGTGGATGACCTCGAGTGTGACGTCGCCGACCGACAGCGTGTCGCCGTGCTCCACCAGGTGATCCGGCGGTACGGGCAGCGGATCAGCGTCGGCCGGGTGCGCCGCGGTGTAGGCGCCGTTCGCGCCCGCCACCGCACCGAGCGCCTGCCAGTGGTCGCCGTGCTGATGCGTGGTGACGATCGTGCGCAGTGTCGGCCGGTCCTCGGCGTGGCCGATGAGGTCCGAGATGCGCTCCGGGTCGTTGGCCGCGTCGATCAGCAGCGCCTCGTTGGTCGCTCGGCACACCAACAGGTACGCGTTGTTGTCCATGGGGCCGACGGACAGCTTCGTGATGGTCAGCGCCTCGAGCGTGCGGCGGGCGGCGTCCCCGCCCGGCTCGACGTGACCGGTGTAGGACTCGACGACGTTCACGTTGCACACCGTATTACGTGCCCGCGCTCGGCGGCGACCGGCGTCGTCGCTACAGTGCCTGGTCCGGACCAGGTCGCACCGAACGGGCGGGCGGCGGAGTCGGAGGGGGAGCGACGTGACGGCAGCGGCGGGCCGGCCTGCCCCCACGAACAGGCGGATGAGCTGGGACGTCATTCGGGTCGTCGCGATCACGTTCGTCGTCGCGGGCCACGTCACGGGTGGGGCCGCGCTGATCCCGGACATCGAGCCGTACCCGGTGTCCCTGCGGGTCCCGTTCGGCACCTTCACGCTGCTGGTGCTGTCGGGCTACTTCATGGGGCCGACCCTGCGCAAGCTGCGCCCCGGGCGCTGGCTGCACTCGCGGTTGGCGCGGGTCCTGCCCGCCTACCTGGTCGCGATGCTGGTCACGTTCCTCGTGCTGCGGATCGTGGCGCCGGTGTTCAACGGCGAGGAGGAAGGCCCGTGGTATCTGCCGGGCGCCGGTGACCTGGTGCGGAACCTGCTGTTGGTGCACGAGTGGACCGGGAACATGCACCGCCGGATCGACGCGTCCTACTGGACGCTCCCGGTGCAGGTCGCGGCGTTCTGCGGGGTGGCGCTGCTGTGCTGGTACTGGCGCCGCAGGTGGCGTCACCGGCTGCAGCCCGCGGTCGTGGTGTGGGGTGTGATCGGCGTCTCGGCCGCCTCGCCGGTGCTGAGCGGTGTCGCGCAGGTCGTGCCGACGGCGACCGGCCTGTACTTCGCGCACCTGTTCGCGGCGGGCGCGGCGATCTGGCTCTGGTCGCAGCGCCGGCTCGCCGGGCCGAACCTCGCGGCCGTGCTGGCGGCCGTCCTGGGTATGCAACTGTTCCGGTCGAGCGAGCCGCAATGGCTGATCGTGGCCTGCCTCGGCGCAATGCTGGGACTGATGTGCCTGGCGGCGCGCGGCCCGGACTGGGACCGCGTGCTGGGGCTGCTGCGCAGGCCGATCTCCTGGCTGGCCGGCATCAGCTTCGGCATCTACCTCGTGCATCAGAAGCTCGGGTACGTCGTCGCGCGGGTGCTCACCGGGATGGAGATCGAGCCGTGGTGGCTGCGGATGGCCCTCGTGCTCACCGCGATCGTGCTGGCGGCGTGGGCGCTGACGGTGCTCGTGGAGCGTCCGCTGTACCGGCTGTTGGGCCCGTCGGCGCAGCCCGCGCCCGCCGCCGGGGTGCGGCCCGCCGATATCGCCGATATCGCCGATGTCGCCGATGTCACCGATGCCACCGAGGTCACCGGAACGGGCGACAGGAGCCGGGATTCCGCAGGTGACGGTGCGCACGATGCACCCGACGACACGCCTGGTGACGGGGTGGTGCGCACCCGCGGCTGAGGGCGGCCGGTGACGGCGCCGCCGATTCTGTCGGGGGTGCGACCTAGCATGGAGGACGCCGGGGCCCGCCTTCTGCCCGCCCCGCGTGCCCGACCTCGCGTCACGCGGGCCCGGTCGTCGCCGGGGCCTGCACCGCCATGCACCAGTGAAGGGACCATCGCCGGTGGCTGACAGTCTTGTAATCCGCGGCGCCCGCGAGCACAACCTGCGCGGGATCGACATCGACCTGCCGCGCGACAGCCTCATCGTGTTCACGGGACTGTCCGGATCGGGCAAGTCGAGCCTGGCGTTCGACACGATCTTCGCGGAGGGGCAGCGGCGCTACGTCGAATCGCTGTCGGCCTATGCACGGCAGTTCCTCGGCCAGATGGACAAACCCGACGTCGACTTCATCGAAGGGCTCTCGCCCGCGGTGTCGATCGACCAGAAGTCCACGTCGCGGAACCCGCGCTCGACGGTCGGCACGATCACCGAGGTCTACGACTACCTGCGGCTGCTGTACGCCCGTGCGGGCAAGGCGCACTGCCCGCAGTGCGGGGAGGCGATCAGCAAGCAGACCCCGCAGCAGATCGTCGATCAGGTGCTGGACATGGAGGCCGAGGTGCGCTTCCAGGTCCTCGCGCCGGTGGTGCGCGGCCGTAAGGGCGAGTACGTCGATCTGTTCTCCAACCTGCAGCAGCAGGGCTACGCGCGGGCGCGCGTGGACGGCACCGTGTACTCGCTGACCGAGCCGCCGAAGCTGAAGAAGCAGGAGAAGCACGACATTGGCGTCGTCGTCGACCGGCTCAAGGTCAAGCCGAGCGCCAAACAGCGGCTCACCGACTCGGTGGAGACCGCCCTGCGCCTGGCCGACGGGCTCGTCGAGCTCGAGTTCGTCGACCTGCCCGAGGACGATCCCCACCGCATCCGCGGCTTCTCCGAGAACCTCGCCTGCCCGAACGGCCACGCCCTCACCGTCGAGGACCTCGAACCGCGGTCGTTCTCGTTCAACTCGCCCTACGGCGCCTGCCCCGACTGCACGGGCATCGGTGTCCGCAAGGAGGTCGACCCGGAGCTCATCGTCCCGGACGAGGACCTCCCGCTCGAGGACGGCGCCATCCAGCCGTGGAGCGGCGGGCAGAGCGCGGACTACTTCGAGCGGCTGCTGACGTCGCTGTCGGAGGCGATGGGCTTCCGCATGGACGCGCCGTGGCGCAAGCTGCCCGCGAAGGTGCAGAAGGCCGTGCTCTACGGCGTGGACGAACAGGTCCACGTGCAGTACCGCAACCGGTACGGCAGGCGGCGCAGCTACTACGCGAACTTCGAAGGCGTCATCCCGTTCCTCGAGCGGCGGCACGAGCAGACCGAGTCCGAGCACACGCGGGAACGGTACGAGGGCTACATGCGCGAGGTGCCCTGCCCGTCGTGTCAGGGCACGCGCCTGAAGCCGGAGATCCTCGCCGTCACGCTGGAGCACTCCGAGCACGGCGAGCGTTCGATCGCCGATGTCTGCGCCCTGTCGGTGTCCGAGGCCTCGGAGTTCCTCGACGGGCTCGTGCTCGGCGAGCGGCAGGCGATGATCGCGGGGGCAGTGCTCAAGGAGATCCAGGCCCGGCTGCACTTCCTGCTCGACGTCGGCCTCGACTACCTCTCGCTCGACCGCGGTGCCGGCACCCTCTCCGGCGGCGAGGCCCAGCGCATCCGGCTGGCCACGCAGATCGGCTCCGGTCTCGTCGGCGTGCTGTACGTGCTCGACGAACCGTCGATCGGCCTGCACCAGCGCGACAACCAGCGGCTGATCGACACGCTCAGCAGGCTGCGCGACCTCGGCAACACGCTCATCGTCGTGGAACACGACGAGGACACCATCAAATCCAGCGACTGGGTCGTCGACATCGGCCCGGGCGCGGGTGAACACGGCGGCAGGGTCGTGCACAGCGGGCCGTACTCGAAGCTGGTGAAGAGCAAGAAGTCGATCACCGGCGACTACCTGGCGGGCCGCAAGGAGATCCCGGTGCCGGAGATCCGCAGGCCGGTGAACAAGAAGCGCCAGCTGACGGTCGTCGGCGCGCGGGAGCACAACCTGCGCGGCATCGACGTCTCCTTCCCGCTCGGCACGATGATCTCCGTGACCGGGGTGTCCGGTTCCGGCAAGTCCACGCTCGTCAACGAGATCCTCGCGACGGTGCTGGCGAACAAGCTCAACAACGCCCGCCAGGTGCCTGGAAGGCACACCCGCGTCAACGGAGTGGGCAACGTCGACAAGCTCGTGCGCGTCGACCAGTCGCCGATCGGCCGCACCCCGCGCTCCAACCCGGCGACCTACACCGGCGTGTGGGACCGGCTGCGCAAACTGTTCGCCGAGACGACCGAGGCGAAGGTGCGCGGTTACCAGGCGGGCCGGTTCTCGTTCAACGTCAAGGGCGGACGCTGCGAGGCGTGCGCGGGCGACGGCACACTGAAGATCGAGATGAACTTCCTGCCGGACGTCTACGTCCCGTGCGAGGTGTGCAAGGGCGCCCGGTACAACCGCGAGACCCTCGAGGTGCATTACAAGGGCAAGACGGTCGCCGAGGTCCTCGACATGCCGATCGAGGAGGCCGCCGAGTTCTTCGAACCCATCAAGCCCATCCACCGGTACCTGTCGACCCTGGTCGACGTCGGACTCGGCTACGTGCGGCTCGGCCAGCCCGCGCCCACGCTCTCCGGCGGCGAGGCCCAGCGCGTCAAACTCGCCAGCGAGCTGCAGAAACGGTCTACCGGGCAGACCGTCTACATCCTCGACGAGCCTACGACGGGCCTGCATTTCGAGGACATCCGCAGGCTGCTCGACGTCGTGCAGGGCCTGGTCGACAAGGGCAACACGGTGATCGTCATCGAGCACAACCTCGACGTCATCAAGACCTCGGACTGGGTCATCGACATGGGCCCCGAGGGCGGCAGCGGCGGCGGCACCCTCGTCGCCGAGGGCACGCCCGAGGACGTCGCCGCCAACCCGGACAGCTACACCGGCCGGTTCCTCAAGCCGTACCTCGACCGCTGACGGCCTACCCCGTGCCGGCGGCGCCGTGGCCTGTCCGGCATGTCACGCCGACTCGCCTGTCCGGGCGGGTCGCACGGACCACCGCGGCCGTTCCACCGGCACCCGACTCGACCGGGCACTCCGACTCGACCGGGGAAGCGAACTCGACCGGGGGAGCGGGCGCGAGCCCGACACCGGTTTCGATGGGGATACTGGCGACGTGCCGCTGAACCGTTATCAGTTTCGTACCACCTGGCTGGTGCCGTCGTCGTCGGGAGCCGTCTTCGCGGCCCTCGTCGACCTCGCAGGCTATCCGGTCTGGTGGCCGGACGTCCGGTCCGTGACCAAAGTGGACGACGACACCGCCGAGCTGGTCTGCCGTGCCACACTGCCGATGGCGTTGCGGTTGCGTATGACCCGCGTCGAGGAGAACGAACCCGCGGGGCGGGTCGCCGTGGCGTTGTCCGGTGATCTCGAAGGCACTCTGACCGGGCGGCTCGCCGCGGGCGGCAGGGGCACGCTGCTCGAGATTCGCCAACAGGTGGTGGCGCGGAAGCCGGTGCTGCGGGCCCTCTCTCCCGTGGCACATCCGGTGTTCCGGCTCAACCACGCCCTGATGATGCGTCGCGGCCTGCGTGGGCTGCGCTCCCACCTCTCGGCCACCTCGACCTGAGCCCGGCACACCGGCGGCCCCGCGCGCCGGGGTGGGTGCACGCGGGGCCGTCGTTGCCGGCAGCGGATCAGACCGTCGCAGGCTGCCTGTCCTGCGGGTCGGTCGCGGGACTTTCGCCCCGGTCCCCACCAGTCCGATCGCCGGAGTCGTCCGTATCCGAGGAGTCGCGGTCGTCGACCAGCGTCGACTCGTTGAACGGAGCCTGCTTCGCCAGCACCCTGTGCAGCTGCTCGCGGTCGAGACCCTTCGTCACCGATCCGATGAGGACGGTGGCCACCGCGTTGCCCGCGAAGTTCGTCAGGGCGCGGGCCTCCGACATGAAGCGGTCGATGCCGAGGATGAACCCGACGCCGTCGACCAGCTCGGGCCGGTGGGACTGCAGGCCGCCCGCGAGGGTCGCGATGCCTGCGCCGGACACGCCCGCCGCCCCCTTCGACGCGATGATCATGAACACCAGCAACGAGATCTGCTCGCCGATGGACAGCGGACTGCCCTGCGCCGTGGCGATGAACAGGGTCGCCATCGTCAGGTAGATCGCCGTGCCATCCAGGTTGAACGAGTACCCCGTCGGCACCGTGATGCCGACGACCGGCTTCGACACGCCGAGGTGCTCCATCTTCGCGATGAGCCGCGGCAGCGCCGATTCCGACGACGACGTCGACACGATCAGCAGGAACTCGCGTCCCAGGTAGCCGAGCAGCTTGAAGATGTTCACCCGGGCGCCGAGCCAGAGCACGGTGCCGAGCACGACGAAGATGAACAGCAGACAGGTCACATAGAACCCGATCATGATCACGGCCAGACTGCGCAGCGCCTCCCAGCCGGTTTCACCGACCACCGCCGCGATCGCACCGAACGCGCCCACCGGAGCGACCCACATGATCATGGCGAGGACGCGGAACACGAGCCGCTGGATGTGCTCGATACCCCGCAACACCGGCTTGCCCGCGTCGCCCATCTTCTGGAGCGCGAAGCCGACCAGCAGCGCGACGAGCAGTGTCTGCAGCACGGAGCCGTCGGTGAACGCCGACACCATCGACTCGGGGATGATCCCGAGCAGGAAGTCGACGGTGCCCTCACCGCCCTCCGACGCCTGGCTCTGGACCTCGGACACCGCGTTCGGGTCGAGCCGCATGCCCTCGCCGGGGTGCAGGATGTTGCCGACGACCAGGCCGATGCCGAGTGCGAAGGTCGACATCACCAGGAAGTAGCCGATCGCGAGCACGCCGACCTTGCCGACGCTCGCGGCCTTCGCGACCGAGCCGATGCCCAGCACGATGGTGCAGAAGATGATCGGACTGATCATCATTTTGATCAGGTCGACGAACCCACTGCCGAGCGGTTTCAGATTCGTTGCGACGTCGGGAAATGCGAAACCGACGACGACGCCGAGCGCGACGGCGACGATCACGAAGATGTACAGGTAGTGCATCTTGTCGCGGCGTTTCGGCGCCTGCTCGGTGGCCTCGGGCTCCGTCGTGGACGATTCGGGCAACGTTGCCTCCTCACGGATTCTCGCCTGCGATGACGTCGTGGCGGGCGCGCTGCGACGAGCGCGAACACGGTCGAGACGCCACGGAGATCACCGCTGGATTCGCCGAGTGACTATCGGCGCCGCGGAGAACGAAGTCCACCTTGTGTTCATTTCGTTCGTGGGCGCCTGGTCTCATGGGAGCCGTGCGTGTTCGATCCGCTGCGCGGCAGGGAAAATGGAGTCTGGCGCGGCAGCTCCTCGTGTTGCAGCTGGTCGTGGTGGCCGTTCTGGTCGCGGTCGGCGCGGTCCTGGCGTACGTCGACGCGTCGCAGGCCACGGAGGACGCCGCGACCGAGGAGGTCGTGTCCGTCGCGGCGACGTTGGCCGACTCCCCGGATGTGCCTGCGGCCGTGGCCGGTCCGCACCCGAGCCGGACGCTGCAGCCGTTCGCCGAGCAGGTGCGGGCGGACACCGGGGTGGACTTCATCACGATCATGGCGCCCGATCGGACCCGGTTCACGCACCCGGATCCGCGACGCATCGGCGAACCGTTCATCGGCACGGTCGGCCCGGCACTGCAGGGTAGGCTGTTCACCGAGACCTACGCAGGCACGCTCGGTCCGTCGGTGCGCGCGGTCGCCCCGGTCCGTGACGCCCACGGCAGGGTCGTGGCGCTCGCGGCGGTCGGCATCACGGTGGAGGCCCTCACGGAACAGCTCACGCGCCGCCTCGCCGTCGTCGCGGGCGTGGCGGGTGGCGTGCTGCTGATCGGCGGCGCCGGTAGCTACCTGGTCAGCAGGCGGCTCGCGCGGCAGACCCGCGGCGTCGCGCCCGCGGAGCTGTCGTCGATGTTCGAGTACTACGAAGCGATCCTGCGGTCGGTACGGGAAGGCCTGGTGCTGGTCGACCGTGACGGCGACGTGGTGCTCTGCAACGACGCGGCCCGCGACCTGCTCGGCCTGTCCGTCGACCCCGCGGGCTCGGCCGTGGCCGACCTCGACCTCGCCGCCGACCTCGCGCGCACGCTGACCTCCCGCGAGCCCGCCACCGACGAACTGCACGTCACCGACACACGGGTGCTGCTCGTGAACACGGCGCCCGTGCACTCGCGGGACCGGGCGATGGGCAACGTCGTGACGCTCCGCGACCACACCGACCTGCAGCAGCTCACCGGCGAGCTCGACACGGTGCGGGGTTTCGCCGAGTCGCTGCGCTCGCAGGCACACGAATCGGCCAACCGGCTGCACGCGGTGGTGTCGCTCGTCGAACTCGGCCGCACGGACCAGGCCGTGGAGCTGGCGACCGCCGAACTGGAGACCGCGCAGCAGCTGACCGACCGGGTGGTCGGCGCGGTCGCCGAACCGGTGCTGGCTGCGCTGCTGCTGGGCAAGTCGAGCGAGGCCGCCGAACGCGGCGTCGAGCTCACGCTGAGCCCGGACAGTTCGATGGACGACACACCACCGGCCGTGCCCGCGAGGGACCTCATCACGATTCTCGGCAATCTGATCGACAACGCCGTCGACGCGGCGGTCGACAACGCGGGTGAGCGGGCACCCCGGGTGGCCGTCACCGTGCTCGACGGCGAGGCGGAGCTGCTCCTGCGCGTCGCCGACAGCGGGGCGGGCCTGGCGCCGGACGCGGTGCCGGACGTCTTCCGCAGGGGCTGGTCGACCAAACCGGGCGGCACCACCGGCGACCGCGGACTGGGCCTTGCGCTCGTGGGTCAGACCGTGCGCCGCCACGGCGGTTCGGTCGACGTCGGGGAGGACGCCGGAGCCGTGTTCACCGTGCGACTGCCGAGGAGATCGCCTCCGGCCCGTCACGGCCCGGAGGGCCCGTCCGCGACTCGCGGCCGGGGAACTCCGGGCCGGGACGGAGACGCGGGCTGAAGCGGTCTCGGTAGGCTGCGCGGCAGGATGATTGCGGTGCTGGTGGTGGAGGACGATCCGGTCGCGGCCGAGGCGCACCGTGCGTACGTCGAACGGGTCGCCGGGTTCACCGTCGCCGGCGTCGTCCACTCGGGTACCGAGACGGTGCGGTTCTGTCGCGCCCATCCCGTCGATCTCGTCCTGCTGGACTTCTACCTGCCCGACACCCATGGGCTCGCCGTCTGCCGGACGTTGCGGGCGGAGGGCAACACCGTCGACGTCATCGCCGTCACGTCGGCCCGCGATCTGGGCGTCGTGCGCGCCGCCGTGTCCGCGGGCGTCGTGCAGTACCTGCTGAAGCCGTTCACGTTCGCGGCGCTGCGGGACAAACTCGACAGCTACGCCCGGTTCCGTGACGCCGCCCGCCCGGGCGAGGTCGACGGCCAGGCCGAGGTCGACCGGATGCTCGCCACGTTGCGCACCACGGAGCACGTCGCGCTGCCGAAGGGCATGAGCGGGGAGACGCTCGACGCGATCTCCGCCGTACTCGCCGACGCTGCTCGCGAGCGCCCCTCCGGCGAGGGTGACGAGGGCGAGGGCCTGTCGGCGGCCGCAGTGGCGGATGCCGTCGGCGTGGCCCGCGTGACCGCGCGCCGCTACCTGGAGTACCTGGCCGACAACGGTCTGGCCCGCCGCAAGCCGCACTACGGCGGGGTAGGCAGGCCCGAGGTGCGCTACACGGCGACGTCGCGGAAGGCCTGACGGCGGGCCGGGTCGCCGTCGGTGTCGGCCAGGCGGGCCGCGAACGCGCGACACCACGCCCACAGCCGTTCCGCGTCGACGTCGATCAGTGCCGCGAGCTCCTCGGCCGTGGGCCGCCACCGGGACGGGTCGGCGAGAAACACCCAGTCGATCGCGTCGGACGCTGGATCGGCGAGGCCGGGGCGTGGGTCGATGGCGACGAGCCCCCGCGGGCCTGCTGCCAGAACGTTCCCGGGGTGCAGGTCGCCGTGGGTGAGTACGACCCGGGGCGAGCTCGCCGCGAGTTCGCGGGCGAGTGCCCGTCCGCGGTCGAGTGCCTCCACCCGGTCGGCATCGCCTGCCGCACGACTCCGCCACAGGTCGAACAGCAGCTCCGTGCGCTCGGCCTGCGGACGGAACCCGAAGGCCCCGGTGTCGTCGGTGTCGGGGCTGCCGGTGCCGGGAGAGCCGGGGTCGGGAGCGCCGGGCTCGCCCTGCGCGGGTGTCCGTTCGTGGAGCGCGCGGATCAGCGCGGCCACGTCCCGGAGTGCGGGCGCGGCCGCGACGTCGGCAAGGGTCGTCTCGGACGGCATCGCCTCGAGCAGCAGTGCGCCGCCGGCCTCGGCCCACACCACAGGAACCCTGCCCGAGGGTCGCCAGAGGCGGAGTGCGGCCGCCTCCGCGTCAGCGATGTCCGGGGCGGGCGTCAGCTTCAGGATCGCCGGGCCTTCCGGGGCGCGGCACCGGACGACGAGAGACGTGTTGCCGCTGCCCACCGGTTCTCCGACCAGCAGTTGCCAGCGCTCGGTCAGTGTGGCCAGCTACTCGGGCAGTCCCGCCCACCACGTGTCGGCGGCGGCCCCGAACCGGGCGCGGAGCCGGTCCCGGGCCGCCGTGCAACGGGTCGAGGACAGGTCCACGGTGACGCGGTCGAGTGCGGGTGGTCGCGGTGTGGGTGGTCGCGGCGCGGGTGGTCAGTGCACCGGGCCGGTGTACTTCTCGCCGGGTCCCTGTCCGGGGGCGTCGGGCACCGCGGAGGCCTCGCGGAACGCCTTCTGCAGTGACTGCAGTCCGTCCCGCAGGGGAGCGGCGTGCACGCCGAGGTATTCCGCCGAGGCGGTGATCAGGCCCGCCAGCGCGGTGATGAGCCTGCGGGCCTCGTCCAGGTCACGCCGCGGGCTGGTCTCCGGGTCCTCGTCCGCGAGGCCGAGCCGCTCGGCCGCCGCCGACAGCAGCATCACGGCGGCGCGGCTGATGACCTCGACGCTGGGGATCTCCTCGAGCTCGCGCACGGCGTCGATCGGGTCCGTCGGGTCCGTGGCGTCCGCGGAGCCGGCCGCGGCGGCCACGGGATTATCGCCGGTTTCGGGTGTGTTGAAAGAGTCGTCGGCCACGTCTGGTACCCTTCCATGTGCGACCAGCTCCCGAGTGATCGGGGGCCGCAAGTGGAGCCCCGCTCCCACCCGAGTCGCCGCCATGCGAAAGGCGGCCGGGTCCGGTCCCGCGGGTGTTCACCGTCCGGTGCATACCCGTGGAACGCCCCGCAGCTACGCGGTAGCACTGCAACACAGTGACACTGCAACCACTGCGAGGCCGTGATCGGATTGATGGGCCCCGCACCGAGGTACTCAGCGTACCGGTGACCGGGGCCCGTGGTATGTGGGCACTGTGGGCACCAGGGTCGAACGAGAACCAGCGACACTTGGACCAAGGAGGCCCCATCAGCTCCGAGACGCGCATCAATGAGCGCATCCGCGTCCCCGAGGTTCGCCTCGTGGGACCGAACGGCGAGCAGGTCGGCATCGTCCGCATCGAGGACGCCCTGCGGCTCGCCGAAGAGGCCGATCTCGACCTCGTCGAGGTGGCACCGCAGGCGCGGCCGCCGGTAGCCCGGCTCATGGACTACGGAAAGTTCAAGTACGAGTCCGCGCAGAAGGCCCGCGAGTCGCGCCGCAACCAGCAGATGACTGTCATCAAGGAACAGAAGCTGCGGCCGAAGATCGACCCGCACGACTACGAGACGAAGAAGGGGCACGTGTCCCGCTTCCTCGCTCAGGGCAACAAGGTCAAGGTCACGATCATGTTCCGCGGTCGCGAGCAGTCCCGCCCGGAGCTGGGATTCCGTCTGCTGGAGAGGCTGGCCGAGGACGTGTCGGATCTCGCCTTCATCGAGTCGAAGCCGAAGCAGGACGGCCGCAACATGATCATGGTGCTGGCCCCGCACAAGAAGACGAAGACCAAGTCGAAGGCGACGAAGGAAGCCGAGGGCGCCGAGTCCTGACCGGCCCCGATCACGGCAGCTCGCCCGGGAGCGATACGGACCCTTCCGGGCGGCCACGTGTGCAGCACGCCGCGAGTCGGCGTGCTGCCGTTCGAAAGAGGGAAGAATGCCGAAGAACAAGACGCACAAGGGGACGGCCAAGCGCGTCCGCGTGACGGGTAAGGGCAAGCTCCGTCGTCAGCGTGTCGGCCGCCGGCACCTGATGGAGCACAAGCCCACCAAGCTCACCCGTCGCCTGGAGGGCACGACCGACGTCGCCGCGTCCGACGTGCCCCGCGTCAAGCGGCTCCTCGGTCGCTGACCTTCCGCACCCGCCGTAACCACCGGGGCGCCGGGCGCCCCCCGAACGACAGGATGGATCCGTGGCACGCGTCAAGCGGGCGGTCAACGCCCAGAAGAAGCGTCGCGCAACTCTCGACATGGCCAGCGGCTACCGCGGCCAGCGTTCGCGGCTGTACCGCAAGGCCAAGGAGCAGACGCTCCACTCGTTCCAGTACTCGTACCGGGACCGCCGTGCCCGCAAGGGTGACTTCCGCCAGCTGTGGATCACCCGGATCAACGCGGCCGCCCGCCAGAACGGCATCACCTACAACCGGCTCATCCAGGGCCTGAAGGCTGCCGGTGTCGAGGTGGACCGCAAGATCCTGGCCGAGCTCGCGGTGAACGACGCCGAGGCATTCGCCTCGCTGGCCGAGGTGGCCAAGCAGAACGTCAACACCGACGAGAAGAAGTCGGCCTGACCGCGCACACGACACGACCCGGGGCTGTCACCGTGTTCACACACAAGACGCCCCGGGTCGTTGCTGCTCGGCGCCTGACCACGAAGTCGGGCCGCGACGACGCCGGGCGCTTCCTCGCCGAGGGCGCCCAGGCGGTGCGCGAGGCCCTGCGCTTCGGGCGGGTGCACGAGCTGTTCGTCACCGAGGCCGCCGCGGAACGGCACGCCGACCTCCTCGCGGAGGCGCCGCGGGTCTCCTACATCGACCGCAGGGCCGCGGAACTGCTGTCGGAAACGGTCTCGCCCCAGGGGCTGGTCGCGGTGTGCGACACGGTGACGGTCCCTGTCGACGAGGCGCTCGCCGGGCAGCCCCGCCTGGTCGCGGTGCTGTGCGGCGTCGCCGACCCCGGCAACGCGGGCACGGTGCTGCGCGTGGCCGACGCGGCCGGCGCGGACGCGGTCGTCTTCGCGGGCGACACGGTCGACGTGCACAACGGCAAGTGCGTCCGTGCCTCGACCGGCAGCCTGTTCCACCTGCAGGTCGCCAGGGAGCGGGACCCGGCGGCCGTGCTCGACGCCTGCCGTCGCGGGGGTCTGCGCACGATCGCGACCGACGGCCACGCCGACCAGGACCTGACCGGCGTTCCGCTCGACGGCCCGATCGCGTGGCTGTTCGGCAACGAGGCCCACGGCCTGCCCGCGGAGGTGGCCGGCGCCGCGGACGAGACCGTGCGGGTCCCCATTCCCGGTCACGCCGAGAGCCTGAACCTCGCGACCGCCGCCGCGGTGTGCCTGTATGCCCGGGTGCTTCGCGGGGGGTGAACCGTCGCGGGCGCGAGTGTGCGCCCGCACGGAGGGTGACCGGGACCAGGGCGGGGCCGGTCATTAGAATCCGATTAAGCGTCGGCCGACGCCGCGGGACATGTTCCGTGTCCTGACGATTTCACCAGCTCACGCGCCGAGGAGACATGTCGGAAGCCAGCGACAAGCAGTCCGCCAGCGGGGGAGACGCACTCGCGCCCGAAACGTTGCAGGCAGCGGTGACCGCGGCCGAGCAGGCCTTCGCCGCGGCGGCAGACCTCGACGAGCTGGCGGCGGTCAAGCCCGCCCACCTCGGTGACCAGGCGCCCGTGCCGCAGGCGCGCCGCGCGATCGGTGCGCTGCCCAAGGAGGAGAAGTCCGACGCGGGCAAGCGCGTCAACGAGGCGCGACAGGCCGTGCAGGCCGCCTACGACGAGCGCCTCGCCGTCCTCAAGACCGAACGGGACGAGAAAGTCCTCGCCGAGGAGGCCGTCGACGTCACGCTCCCGTGGGACCGGGTGCCGCGCGGCGCCCGGCACCCGGTGACGACGATCGCCGAGCGCATTTCCGACGTCTTCGTCGGCATGGGTTACGAGATCGCCGAGGGCCCCGAACTCGAGGCGGAGTGGTTCAACTTCGACGCGCTGAACTTCGGCAAGGACCACCCCGCGCGGCAGATGGCCGACACGTTCTACGCGGGCGCCGAGGACTCCAACCTCGTGCTGCGCACCCACACCTCGCCGGTGCAGGCCCGCACGCTGCTGCACCGCGACCTGCCCGTGTACATCGTCTGCCCGGGCCGGACGTTCCGCACCGACGAGCTCGACTCCACCCACACCCCGGTGTTCCACCAGGTCGAAGGCCTCGCCGTCGACAAGGGCCTGACGATGGCCAACCTGCGCGGCACGCTCGACGCGTTCGCCAAGGCGATCTTCGGTGAGGAGTCCGGCACGCGGTTCCGACCGCACTTCTTCCCGTTCACCGAGCCGTCCGCCGAGGTGGACGTGTGGTTCCCGGAGAAGAAGGGCGGCGCCGGCTGGGTCGAATGGGGCGGCTGCGGCATGGTCAACCCCAACGTGCTGCGCGCCTGCGGCGTCGACCCCGAGGTCTACTCCGGCTTCGCGTTCGGCATGGGTCTCGAGCGGACGCTGATGTTCCGCAACGGCATCCCCGACATGCGGGACATGGTGGAAGGCGACATCCGGTTCACCGTGCCGTTCGGGACGGAGGCCTGATGGCCGTCCCCGGCGCCCGGCACCGCACCGCGGTCGGCGCCCGTTCCCACCACCGTTCCGGTAATCCTGCGGTCCGGACCCCGATGCGTCCGCACCGCGGCAGCAAGGAGGCGTAGTGCGAGTCCCCGTCAGCTGGCTGACCGAACACCTCGAGCTCGGCGACGACGTCACGGCCGACACGCTCGTCGAGGCGTTCGTCAACCTCGGCGTCGAGGTCGAATCGGTCGAGCGGGTCGGCGAGGTCGCCGGGCCGCTTGTGGTGGGCAGGGTCGCCGAGATCGAGGAACTCACCGAGTTCAAGAAGCCGATCCGCTACTGCCGGGTCGAGATCGGTGAGCCCGATTCCGCCGACGACACCGACGGCGAGGCCTACGACGAGGCCACGCGACCCGCCGACGCCGACGACGAGGCGGGCGACAACGAGGCGGGCGACGACGACGAGGTGGCCGGCGGCCTGCCGAAGCCGCGCACGAACGGCATCGTCTGCGGCGCCCGCAACTTCGCCGAGGGCGACCTGGTCGTCGTCGCACTGCCGGGTGCGACGCTGCCCGGCGACTTCACGATCGCCGAGCGCAAGACCTACGGTCGCATCAGCCAGGGCATGATCTGCTCGGCCAAGGAGCTGGGCATCGGCGACGATCACTCCGGCATCCTGGTGCTGCCTCCGGGCACCGCGTCGCCGGGCGACGACGCGCGCGAGATCCTCGACCTCGACGACACCGTCCTCGAGCTCACGCCCACGCCGGATCGTGGCTACGCGCTGTCGGTGCGCGGGCTGGCGCGGGAACTGTCGTGTGCGCTGGACGTGCCGTTCGGCGACCCGGCGCGGCTCGACGTGCCCGAACCGGAAGGTGAGGCCTGGCCGGTGCGGGTCGAGGACCCGGAGGGGTGCCCACGGTTCGTGCTGCGCCGGGTGACCGGTCTGGACGCGGGCGCGCCGACGCCGTGGTGGATCCGCCGCAGGCTGCTGCTGGCCGGGATGCGCCCCATCTCGCTGGCCGTCGACGTGACGAACTACGTCATGCTCGAACTCGGCCACCCGCTGCACGCGTTCGACACCGGTTCACTCAAGGGCGATCTGGTGGTGCGCAGGGCCGAGGAAGGCGAGAAGCTGACGACGCTCGACGACGCAGAGCGCGCTCTCGACCCGGACGACGTGGTGATCGCCGACGACACCGGCGTCATCTCCCTCGCGGGCACGATGGGCGGCGCCACCACGGAGATCGGCACCGAGAGCACCGATGTGCTCCTGGAGGCGGCGCACTGGGATCCTGCGGCGATCAGCCGCACCGCGCGCAGGCACCGGCTGTTCTCGGAGGCGGCCAAGCGGTTCGAGCGGTTCACCGATCCGCAGCTGTGCGAGGCCGCCCTCGAGCGGGCCGCGAAGCTCTTGCGCCGGCACGGTGACGGCAGCATCCAGCCGGGCCGCACCGTGGTCGGTGAGGCCGAGCCCGCGCCCGCGGTCACGATGCCGATCAACTTGCCGGACCGCGTGGCGGGGGTGCGCTACGAGCGCGGCGTCACGGTCGGGAGGCTGACGCAGATCGGCTGCAAGGTCGCGGTCGACACGGCCGACGACGGCACCACGCTGGTGCACGCCGTGCCGCCGAGCTGGCGCAGTGACCTGATCCAGCCCGCCGACCTGGTCGAAGAGGTGCTGCGGCTCGAGGGGTACGACAGCATCCCCTCGGAGCTGCCGCCCGCCCCCGCGGGCCGCGGACTGACCGAGGCGCAGCGACGCGAGCGTGCCGTGTCCCGGGCGCTGGCCGAGGCCGGTTACGTCGAGGCGCTGCCGTTCCCGTTCGTGTCGGCCTCGGTGTGGGACGACTTCGCGCTGCCTGCCGACGACGTGCGGCGCCGCACCGTCGAGGTGCAGAACCCGCTGGAGTCGGACAAGAACCGGTTGACGACGACGCTGCTGCCGGGGTTGCTGGACGCGGTGCAGCGCAACATCTCGCGGGGCACCCGGGACGTGTCGCTGTTCCACATCGGACAGGTGGTGCTGGCCGGCGACGGACAGGTCGCCGCGCCGGACCCCGGCGTCGAGGGGCGCCCTGCCGACGACGAGCTCGCCGCGCTGGAGGCCGCCGTGCCCGATCAGCCGCGGCACGTCGCCGTGGTGCTCGCCGGGCAGCGGTTGCGCGACGGCTGGTGGGGCAAGGGCGAGACGGCTGGCTGGGCGGACGCGATCCAGGCGGCCCGGCTCGTCGCGGCGGCGGCGAAGACCGAGTTGGAGGTCGAGGCCGCCGACGCGTTGCCGTGGCACCCCGGCCGCTGTGCGCGGCTGATCGCCGACGGCGAGACCGTGGGGTACGCGGGGGAGCTGCACCCGAAGGTGCTGGAGGCACTGGAGCTGCCGAAACGCACCGTCGCGATGGAGCTGAACCTCGACGGGCTGCCGCTTCGCGAGGTACGCCCGGCCCCGTCGATCTCGGCCTTCCCTCCGGTGCTGCTCGACGTGGCGCTGGTCGTCGACGCGGATGTGCCGTCGGCGCAGGTCGCCGCGGCGCTGCGGGACGGAGGCGGCGAGCTGCTCGAGGACGTGGCGCTGTTCGACCTCTACACGGGTGAGCAGGTCGGCGAGGGCAAGCGGTCGCTGGCCTACAAGCTGCGGTTCCGGGCTGAAGACCGGACGTTGACGGCCGAGGAGGCCAACGGGGCACGCGACGCCGCGGTCGCCGCGGTGACCGAACGCTTCGGGGCGACCCTCCGAAGCTGAGCCGCGCCGGTGAGTACGGCCCGCGAGGGCCACCGCTCATCCGATGGCGTGGTGCTGCCCGCCCCGTCTGTATTGGTCTTGCACCGTCATGCATAATCATTCGTATGACGGTGAAGGTTGCGGTGGCCGGTGCCACCGGATACGCCGGGGGTGAGCTGCTGCGGCTGTTGCTCGCGCACCCGGACGTCGAGATCGGGGCGCTGACGGCGGCCAGTAGCGCGGGTACCCCGCTGGGGGCGCTGCAACCGCAGCTGGCGCCCCTGGCCGACCGCGTGGTCGCCGAGACCTCGGCGGAGACCCTCGGCGGGCACGACGTCGTGTTCCTCGCGCTGCCGCACGGCCACTCCGGCGCGATCGCGGAACAGCTCGGCCCGGACGTGCTGGTCGTGGACATGGGGGCCGACCACCGGCTGACCGCTGCCGCGGACTGGCAGCACTGGTACGGGGGCGACCACGCCGGCGCCTGGCCGTACGGCCTGCCCGAGCTGCCCGGCGCCCGCGATCGGCTGCGCGCCACGACGCGCGTGGCCGTGCCGGGCTGCTTCCCCACGGGCGGCTCGCTCGCGCTGGCCCCCGCCGTGGCTTCCGATCTCGTGGCGCCGGACGTGACGATCGTGTCGGTGACCGGCACGTCGGGTGCGGGCAAGAGCCTGAAGCCGCATTTGCTCGGCGCGGAGGTCATGGGCAACGTCAGCGCGTACGGCGTGGCCGGGGCCCACCGGCACACCCCGGAGTTCGTGCAGAACCTGAGCGCCGCCGCGGGCCGGCAGGTCACCGTGTCGTTCACGCCGGTGCTGGCCCCGATGCCGCGAGGGATCCTCACCACGGCGAGTGCACCGTTGACCGGCGACGCGGACGCCGTGCGAGGCGTGTACGAGGCGGCCTACGCCGACGAGCCGTTCGTGCGGGTGCTGCCCGAAGGCCAGTGGCCGACGACGGCGGCCACGGTCGGTTCGAACACGGTGCAGCTGCAGGTGTCGGTCGACGAACAGGCGGGCCGGCTGGTCGTCGTGGCCGCGATCGACAACCTGACGAAGGGCACCGCGGGCGGCGCGGTGCAGTCGATGAACATCGCGCTCGGACTCGACGAGACGACCGGGCTGCCGACGACGGGGGTTGCGCCATGACGATCACCACTCCGCAGGGGTTCCGGGCCTCCGGGGTGACCGCCGGCCTGAAGGCGAGCGGGAAACCGGACGTGGCGCTCGTCGTCAACGACGGCCCCTCCGACGTCGCGGCCTGCGTGTACACGGCCAACCGGTGCAAAGCGAATCCGGTGCTGTGGAGCGAGCAGGTCACCGCCGACGGCAGGGCGAAGGCGGTGGTGCTGAACTCCGGCGGCGCGAACTGCTACACCGGCCCCGAAGGGTTCCAGACGACGCACGCCAGCGCCGAGCTGGTCGCGCAGCGGCTGGGAACGGGCGCGGTGGACGTCGTCGTGTGCTCCACCGGGCTGATCGGTGAGCAGTTGGAACGTGACACGCTCACCGCCGGTATCGACCGTGCTGCGGACACGCTGTCGGCCGACGGCGGGGCCGCGGCGGCCGAGGCGATCATGACCACGGACACGCGGCCCAAGGAGGCGCTGCGTTCCGGCGACGGCTGGTCGATCGGCGGCATGGCGAAGGGCGCGGGCATGCTCGCGCCGGCACTGGCCACGATGCTGGTGGTGATCACGACGGACGCGCAGGTCGACTCCGCGACGGCGGACCGGGCGCTGCGGGCGGCGACGCGCGTGACGTTCGACCGCCTCGACTCGGACGGCTGTATGTCCACGAATGACACCGTGCTGGTGATGGCGAGCGGCGCCTCGGGGGTGACGCCCGACGAGGCGAAGTTCACGGCTCGGCTGACCGAGGTGTGCCACGACCTGGCGCAGCAGCTGCTCACCGACGCCGAAGGAGCCGACCACGACATCGCGATCGAGGTGGTGAACGCGGCGTCCGAGGACGACGCGGTCGAGGTCGGCCGGTCGATCGCCCGCAGCAATCTGTTCAAAACCGCGGTGTACGGCAAGGACCCGAACTGGGGCCGCATCCTCGCGTCGGTCGGTACGACCGGCGCGGCGTTCGAGCCGGGGGAACTGGACGTCGCGATGAACGGCGTGTGGATCTGCCGCGGGGGCGAGCCGGGGGAGCCGCGTGAACTGGTCGACCTCGGCGAGCGCGCGGTGAGCGTGACCGTCGACCTCAAGGCCGGCACCGAGACGGCCACGATCTGGACCAACGACCTGACGCACGCGTACGTGCACGAGAACTCGGCGTATTCGACATGAGTGATCCGGAATCCCTGGTCCCCGCCGACGAACGCCTGGCCACGGCGTCGGAGAAGGCGGGCGTGCTGATCGAGGCACTGCCGTGGCTGCAGCGGTTCCACGGCGCCACGGTGGTCGTGAAGTACGGCGGCAACGCGATGGTGGACGAGGAGCTCAAGCGTGCGTTCGCCGAAGACATGGTGTTCCTGCGGCTGGCGGGCGTGCACCCGGTGGTGGTGCACGGCGGCGGTCCGCAGATCAACGCGATGCTGGACCGACTCGGCATCGAGGGCGAGTTCAAAGGCGGCCTGCGCGTCACGACACCGGAGACGATGGACGTGGTGCGGATGGTGCTGGTCGGCCAGGTCAGCAGGGAGCTCGTCGGCCTGATCAACGCCCACGGCCCGTACGCGGTCGGCATCTCGGGCGAGGACGCGCGGCTGTTCACGGCCGAACGGAAACAGGCCACGGTGGACGGCGAGAGTGTCGACATCGGACTGGTCGGCGAGGTCGCCGGGGTGAACCCGGCGGCGGTGCAGGACATCGTCAACGCCGGGCGGATCCCGGTCGTCTCGACCGTCGCTCCCGACGCCGACGGCGTGGTGCACAACGTGAACGCCGACACCGCGGCCGGTGCGCTCGCGGGGGCGCTCGGGGCGGAGAAGCTCGTCGTGCTGACCGACGTCGAAGGCCTGTACGCGAACTGGCCCGACCGGTCGTCATTGATCGACAAACTCGCAGTCAGCAGGCTCGAGGCGATGCTGCCGGAGCTGGCCAGCGGGATGATCCCGAAGATGGAGGCGTGCGTGCGCGCCATCCGCGGTGGCGTGAGCAGCGGTCACGTGATCGACGGCCGGATCCCGCACTCGGTGCTGCTCGAGGTGTTCACGAAACGCGGCATCGGCACGATGGTGTTGCCCGACGGCTCGCAGGAGGCCCTCTGATGTCCAATCAGGACGACCAGCGGCGGTGGCAGGCCGCGATGATGAACAACTACGGCACGCCGCAGCTGTCGCTCACGCGCGGTGAGGGTGCCGTGGTGTGGGACGCCGACGGGAACCGCTACCTGGACTTTCTCACCGGCATCGCGGTGAACGCGCTCGGCCACGCCCACCCGGCGGTGACCGAGGCGGTGACGCGCCAGGCCGCCACGATCGGCCACACGTCGAACCTCTACATCAACGAACCCGCGCTGACCCTCGCCGAACGACTGCTCGAACTGTCCGGCGTGGCCGACGGCAAGGCGTTGTTCTGCAACTCGGGAGCCGAGGCGAACGAGACGGCACTCAAACTCACGCGGCGCACCGGCCGGACCAAGGTGATCGCGACCGACGGCGGGTTCCACGGCCGCACGATGGGTGCGCTCGCGCTCACCGGTCAGCCGGGCAAGCGCGAACCGTTCGAACCGCTCGTGCCGGGCGTCGAGCACATCCCGTACGGCGACGTCGCCGCCCTCGAGGCCGCGATCGACGACGACACCGCGGCGTTCGTGGTCGAGCCGCTGCAGGGCGAGAACGGCGTCGTCGTGCCGCCCGAGGGTTACCTGCGGGCCGCGAGGGAGCTCACGAGCGCCCACGGCGCGCTGCTCGTCGTCGACGAGGTGCAGACCGGTATCGGCAGGCTCGGCAGTTGGTTCGGTTTCCAGCAGGAGGGCATCACGCCGGACATCGTGACGCTGGCGAAGGGGCTCGGTGGCGGGCTGCCGCTCGGTGCGTGCCTGGCGTTCGGCGACGCGGCGGCCCTGTTCGAACCGGGCCAGCACGGGACGACGTTCGGCGGCAACCCGGTGTGCTGCGCCGCCGGGCTGGCCGTGCTGGACACGATCGCCGCCGACGGGCTGCTCGAGCACGTGCAGACGGTCGGCAAGGATCTCGCCGCCGGGATCGAAGCGCTCGGCCACCCGCTCGTCGCGGGCGTCCGCGGCCGCGGCGTCCTGCTCGGCGTGCGGCTGACCGAGGCGGTGGCGGCCAAGGCCGCCACCGCCGCGCAGCGAGCGGGCCTCCTCATCAACCCCATCCCGCCGGACGTGATCCGGCTCGCGCCGCCACTGATCCTGTCGCAGGACCAGGCCGGTGAGCTCGTGTCGGCGCTGCCGGCCGTGCTGACCGCGGCGCTCGAGGCAAAGGACTGACATGCCACGCCATTTCCTCCGTGACGACGATCTGACCCCGGACGAGCAGTCCGAGATCCTCGACCTGGCCGACGACCTGAAAGAGCGGCCGTACGGCGACCAGCTCGCGGGTCCGCAGTCCGTCGCCGTGATCTTCGAGAAGAACTCCACGCGTACGCGGTTCTCCTTCGAGGTGGGCATCTCGCAGCTCGGCGGGCATCCGGTCGTCGTCGACGGGCGCAGCATGCAGTTGGGGCGGGAGGAGACGATCGAGGACACCGCACGGGTCCTGTCCCGGTACGTCGACGCCGTCGTGTGGCGCACGTTCGCCCAGGCCCGCATCGACAAGCTCGCGTCGGTGGCGACGGTGCCGGTGGTGAACGCGTTGACCGACGAGTTCCACCCGTGCCAGATCCTGGCCGACCTCCAGACCGTGCGGGAACGGAAGGGTGCCCTGGCGGGACTGACGCTGACCTACCTCGGCGACGCGGGCAACAACATGGCGCACTCGCTGCTGCTCGGCGGCGTCACCGCGGGGATGCACGTGCGCGTCGCGGCGCCGGAGGGATTCCGTCCGTTGCCGTGGGTGCTCGACGCCGTGCACCGCCGCGCCGCCGAGACGGGCGGCAGTGCCGCGGTGCTGACCGATCCGCACGCCGCCGTGGACGGCGCCGACGTCGTGACGACGGACTCGTGGACGTCGATGGGACAGGAGAACGACGGCAAGGACCGCGTCGCCCCGTTCCGGCCGTACCAGGTCAACGACGAGCTCCTCGGCCGCACCGGCAAGGACACGATCGTGCTCCACGACCTGCCCGCCCACCGCGGCTGGGAGATCACCGACGAGGTGATCGACGGCCCGGCGAGCGCGGTGTGGGACGAGGCTGAGAACCGGCTCCATGCGCAGAAGGCGCTGCTGACGTGGTTGATGGGCCAGAAGGAGTCCGCATGAGCCACGACGGCGGAGTTCGCGGAGCCCGGCTCATGAAGGCCGACCGGGTTGGCCCCCTGCCGTGGCACGCTTGTGCACCCCAGCAGGGGACGGCGTTCCGCAGGGGACGACGATGAGCCTGTCCCGAGTGGCGCGGCAGGCCAGGATCACCGAGCTGGTGTCCAGTATGGCGATCCGCAGCCAGACCGAGTTGGCGAAACTGCTGGCGGCCGAGGGCGTGGAGGTCACGCAGGCTACGTTGTCGCGGGACCTCGACGAACTGGGCGCCGTGAAGCTCCGCGGTGCGGACTCCGGCGCGCCGGTGTACGTGATCCCGGAGGACGGCAGCCCGGTCAAGGGCGTGCAGGGTGGCACGTCCCGGCTGTCGCGCTTGCTCGGCGAACTGCTCGTGTCTGCGGAGGGCTCGGCCAACCTGACGGTGGTGCGCACTCCGCCCGGCGCGGCGCAGTTCCTGGCCAGTGCGATCGACAGGGCGGCGCTGGGCGAGGTGCTCGGCACCATCGCCGGTGACGACACCGTGATGGTGATCGCGCGCGAACCCGGCGGCGGCCCCGCGCTGGCCCGCCTGCTGACCGAACTGGCCGACGGCCACTCCACCGACTCCGACTGACCCCACAGCGAAGGAAACGAAATTGAGCAAGGTACTCATGTCCCTGCCGAACGGGGAGCGCGTCGGCATCGCGTTCTCCGGTGGCCTCGACACGTCGGTGGCCGCGGCGTGGATGCGTGACAAGGGCGCGGTGCCGTGCACGTACACGGCCGACATCGGGCAGTACGACGAGGACGACATCGCCGGTCTGCCGGACAGGGCGAAGGAGTACGGCGCGGAGATCGCCCGCATCGTGGACTGCAAGCGGCAGCTCGTCGACGAGGGTCTGGCCGCACTGGCCTGCGGCGCGTTCCATCTGCGTTCCGGCGGCCGCGCCTACTTCAACACCACGCCCCTCGGCCGGGCGGTCACCGGCACGATGCTGGTGCGCGCGATGCAGGCCGACGGTGTCGACATCTGGGGCGACGGGTCGACGTTCAAGGGCAACGACATCGAGCGGTTCTACCGCTACGGGCTGCTGGCCAACCCGGAGCTGCGCATCTACAAGCCGTGGCTGGATCCGGACTTCGTGCGCGAGCTCGGCGGCCGCCAGGAGATGAGCGAGTGGCTGACCGAGCACGGTCTGCCCTACCGCGACCCGGCGGAGAAGGCCTACTCGACCGACGCCAACATCTGGGGCGCCACGCACGAGGCGAAGACCCTGGAGCATCTCGACGTGTCGCTGGAGACCGTCGACCCGATCATGGGCGTGAAGTTCTGGGATCCCTCGGTGGAGATCCCGGCCGAGGACGTCACGGTGCGGTTCGAGGCCGGCCGTCCGGTGGCGATCAACGGCCGCACGTTCGACGACCCGGTGGCACTCGTGGTCGAGGCCAACGCCATCGGAGGTCGGCACGGCCTGGGCATGTCGGACCAGATCGAGAACCGGATCATCGAGGCCAAGTCCCGTGGCATCTACGAGGCGCCCGGTATGGCGTTGTTGTGGATCACCTACGAGCGGCTGCTCAACGCGATCCACAACGAGGACACGGTCGAGAACTACCACACCGAGGGCCGCAAGCTCGGCAGGTTGCTCTACGAGGGCCGCTGGCTCGACCCGCAGGCGCTGATGCAGCGCGAGGCCATCCAGCGGTGGATCGCCTCCCTGGTCACGGGTGAGGTGACGCTGCGACTGCGCCGTGGTGAGGACTACACGATCCTCGCCACGGAGGGCACCAACTTCTCGTACCACCCGGAGCGGCTGTCGATGGAGCGCGTCGAGGGCGCCGCGTTCGGCCCGACCGACCGCATCGGCCAGCTGACGATGCGCAACCTCGACATCGCCGACTCGCGGCACAAGCTGGAGTTCTACGCGCAGCAGCCGCTCGACCAGGGTCAGGTGCTGGTCGAGAACGGCACGCTGTTCGGCGAACTGCCCACCGGCGGTGCCGACCGCATCACCGACAATCCCGAGGTGTCGGGCGAGACGCCCACGCCGCTCGACGAGGCAGCCATGGAGTACGGGACCGACTGATGAACGACAACGTCAAGCTCTGGGGCGGGCGGTTCGCGAGCGGGCCCGCCGACGCGATGGCGGCACTGTCGGCGTCGACGCACTTCGACTGGGTGCTGGCGCCGTACGACATCGCCGGCTCGCGGGCGCACGCCCGGGTGCTGCACCGCGCCGGGCTGCTCTCGTCGAGCGAGCTGGAGAGCATGCTCGCGGCACTGGACACGCTCGCCGAGGACGTCGCGTCGGGCGCGTTCACGCCGACGATCGCCGACGAGGACGTGCACACGGCCCTCGAACGCGGCCTGCTCGAACGAGCGGGTGCCGAGCTGGGCGGGAAGCTGCGCGCGGGCCGGTCCCGCAACGACCAGGTGGCCACCCAGTTCCGGATGTGGCTGCGGGACGCGGCCCGGCGGGTCGTGACCGGCACGCTCGACGTCGTCGACGCGCTCGTCGCGCAGGCGCACCGGCACCCCGACGCCGTGCTTCCCGGCCGGACGCATCTGCAGCACGCCCAGCCGGTCCTGCTCGCACACCACCTGCTGGCACACGCCCAGGCGCTGCTGCGGGACGTGACCCGGCTCCGGGACTGGGACGCGCGCACCGCCGAGTCGCCCTACGGGTCCGGCGCGCTCGCCGGGTCGTCACTGGGCCTCGACCCGGAGGCCGTCGCCGCCGAACTCGGCTTCGACGGCAGCGTCGACAACTCCATCGACGGCACCGCGTCCCGGGACTTCGCCGCGGAGTTCGCGTTCGCCGTCGCGATGCTCGGGGTGAACCTGTCGCGGATCGCCGAGGAGGTCATCCTCTGGAACACCGCCGAGTTCGGCTACGTCACGCTCGACGACGCGTGGGCCACCGGCAGTTCGATCATGCCGCAGAAGAAGAACCCGGACGTCGCCGAACTCACCCGTGGCAAGTCGGGCAAGCTCATCGGCAACCTGTCGGGCCTGCTGGCGACGCTCAAGGCGCAGCCGCTCGCGTACAACCGCGATCTGCAGGAGGACAAGGAACCCGTCTTCGACTCGGTGGCGCACCTCGAGCTGCTCCTGCCCGCGCTCGCGGGCATGCTCGGCACACTGACGTTCCACACCGACCGGATGGCCGCGCTGGCTCCCGCAGGGTTCACGCTCGCCACCGACGTCGCCGAGTGGCTCGTGCGCAAGGGCGTGCCGTTCCGCGCTGCCCACGAGGCCGCCGGCGAGTGCGTCCGCGTCGCCGAGGGGCGCGGGGTCGGACTCGACGACCTCACCGACGACGAGTTGTCGGCGATCCACGCGGAGCTGACCGCGGACGTGCGGGAGGTGCTGGTCGTCGAGGGTTCGGTGGCCTCACGCGACGCCAAGGGCGGCACCGCACCCCCGCGCGTGGCCGAACAACGGGACCGGCTCGTCGAGCGCGCCTCCGCACACCGGGCGTGGGCGGCCACGGCCGCGCGGGCCGACCGACGGCCGTGACGACGACGCTATCCTCCCCGACATGATCGACGACGCAACGCGGGTGGTGAGCCGCGACGACCTCGCCGTCGATCCGGTCGCCCTGGCGCCGTGGCTGCTGGGCTGCGTGCTCGAATCGCGCAGCGACGAGGGCACGGTGCGGGTGCGGCTCGCCGAGGTCGAGGCCTACCGCGGTCTCGACGACCCGGCGTCGCACTGCTACCGCGGCCGGACACCCCGCAACGACGTGATGTGGGGCCCGGCCGGGTATCTGTACGTCTACTTCGTCTACGGCATGCACTTCTGCGCCAACGTCGTGGGGCTCACCGACGGCAAACCGGGCGCGGTGCTCGTGCGTGCGGGCGAGGTGATCGAGGGGCGGGAGCTGGCGCGGTCGCGGCGGCCGACCGCCCGGGGCAACGGCGCCGTCGCGAAGGGACCCGCGGTCCTGACCTCTCTGCTGGGGCTGGACTCGGCGCACAACGGCCTCGACCTCACCGACGCGACGTCGCCGGTGCGCCTGTTGCAGGGCGAGGGTGTGGCCGCGGAACGCATCCGCACGGGCCCGCGGGTCGGCGTGGCGGCGGCCCAGGACGTGCCGTGGCGGTTCTGGATCGACGGCTCGCCCGCGGTGAGCACGTACCGGCGGGGTGGCCGCGCCCGCCGCTGAACGCCCCGCCGGTGTGACCCCCGCGAGACGTCGCGATCCCTCCGGAGTGCGCCCGCGACCGCCCGGGGACAATGGGCCGCGTGAGTGAGCACATTCTTGACGAGCTGACCTGGCGGGGACTGGTCACCCAGTCCACTGATCTCGACGCGTTGCGCCGCGACCTCGACGCGGGACCCGTGGCGGCCTACATCGGTTTCGATCCCACCGCGCCGAGCCTGCACGCCGGCCATCTCGTCCAGATGCTGGTACTGCGGCGCCTGCAGAACGCGGGCCACCGCCCGGTCCTGCTCGCGGGCGGCGGCACCGGACTGATCGGCGATCCCCGGGACGTCGGCGAGCGGACGCTGAACTCCGAGGACACCGTGCGCGAATGGGCGGAGCGACTGCGCGGCCAGTTGGCCAGGTTCGTCGACTTCGATCACGCGGACGTGCCTCCGATCGAGGTCAACAACCTCGACTGGCTCGGTGCCATGAACGTGCCGACCTTCCTGCGCGACGTCGGCAAGCACTTCTCGATCAACACGATGCTCGCGCGCGAGACGGTCAAACGCAGGCTCGACGGCGAGGGCATCTCCTACACCGAGTTCAGCTACATGCTCCTGCAGGCGACCGATTACCGGGAGTTGTTCGAGCGGTACGGCGTCACGCTCCAGATCGGCGGGTCGGACCAGTGGGGCAACATCGTCGCGGGCGTCGACCTGGTGCGGAGGGTCCACGGGGCGCAGGTGCACGCGCTGACGACCCCGCTGGTCACCGACGCCGACGGCCGCAAGCTCGGCAAGTCCACGGGTGGCGGCAACGTGTGGCTCGATCCGGAGCTGACCTCGCCGTACGCCTGGTACCAGTACTTCCTCAACCTGCCCGACGCGAGCGTCGTCGAGTACCTGAAGCTGCTCACGTTCCTCGATCGCGACGAGATCGCCGAACTCGAGACCGCCACGGCCGAACGGCCCGCCGCGCGGGCGGGGCAGCGACGGCTGGCCCAGGAGCTGACGGATCTCGTGCACGGCCCGGAGCAGACGGCCCAGGTCGTCGCCGCGAGTCAGGCCCTGTTCGGCAGGGGCGAGCTGGCCGGGCTCGACGAGGCGACGTTGCGCGCCGCCCTCGCGGAAGTGCCCGTGGGCGAGGTGACGTTGGCCGACGAGCCGACGGTCGTGGACGTGCTCGTGGCCACCGGGCTGGTGGACAGCAAGGGCGCCGCGCGCCGCACCGTCAAGGAGGGCGGGGCGTACGTGAACAACACGAAGATCACCGACGAGACGTGGGGGCCGTCGGCCTCGGACGCGCTGCACGGGCGGTGGCTCGTCGTGCGCCGCGGCAAGCGCAACCTGGCCGGAGTGCGCCTGCTGGCGTGATCTGCCCGCTGACCAGGGGTTTCGCCGTAAGGGGACCCCCCTGTTTCAGAGGGTTTCGCGGACGTGTAATCTTCTTCTTGTCGCCAGGGAGACCGGGCAGACGGAAGCCGAAAGGCCGAAGTCGGAAGCCCCGGGTTACCAGGCGAGGGGACATGAACCAAGCTCCCACGGACGTGGTAGAGTGGGTGTTCCCAGTCGGAGCGATCAGCTCATAACAAGCCGGTAGGTTTGATGCGAAGCTGACCGCGCTCTGACGACAAAAACCAACTGCGTGTTGTTTGAGAACTCAACAGTGTGTTTGTGAGCTTTGTTTTGTTGCTTTGTGCCCCTTTTTTTTGGGGTTTGTGAGCTAGCGCGTGGCCATGGCTGACGGTTGTTGGTTGTGGTTGTGTGTTTTTTGCTTGGTTTGAATTTTTCAATGCATTGTTGGAGAGTTTGAT
>NZ_JACHWU010000009.1:86112-110065 GCF_014191605.1 Prauserella isguenensis | reverse complement strand
GGTACTGCACTCGACAGGGTGTGGGAGAGTAGGACACCGCCGAACTTAACATGAAAAGAAGAGGTCAGGGCGGGTACGCCGGCTCGAGACCCCCAAACCGGGGGGACTCGCCGACACCCGCCCTGACCCCTTTTTTGCTCTTTTTCACGGTCCACACCACCCCACCACCAGGGCTCGCACACCACCACCACCCCAACAGGCGCGTAGGGAACGCGAAATCGCGTCCTTCTCGTAGCAATTCTCCGCTGCGCCGATGATTGGTGCGCCGATGATTCGTTGTGCGCCCGTGGCCCTCACCGATCGACGTCCTCGCCTAGGGTGAAGGGCGTGAGCACACGCATTCTGGTGGTCCAGCCCGACGAGGCGGTTCCGGCGGGCACACTCGGTGAATGGCTCGAAGAGGCGGGCGCCGAACTTTACACCCGCCTCGGAGGTGCCGACGAGGTGCCGGCCACGGCCGACGGCTACGACGCAGTGGTCTGCCTCGGCGGCGGCATGAACGCACTGGCCGACGACACGTACCCGTGGCTCGGAGATGTGCGGCGATTGCTGAGCGCCGCCGTCGGCAGCGGTGTCGCCACGCTCGGCGTGTGCCTCGGCGGACAACTGCTCGCAGCCGCGACAGGCGGCGTGGTCAACCCCGGCCCGCACGGGCCGGAAGCCGGGCCGAAGCTCGTGTCGAAGAAAGACGCAGCGTGGACCGACCCACTCTTCGCCGAGCTGCCACTGATGCCGGACGTCCTCGAGTTCCACCGCGACGCCATCGAGATGCTGCCGGGAGGTGCGACGCTGCTGGCGTCGACACCGCTGTACCCCCATCAGGCTTTTCGCGTCGGCAAACGCGGCTACGGGCTGCAGTTCCACATCGAGACCACCCGCGACATCGTCGATACCTGGGTGGCGCGATCTCCCGACGTCGCGGGTGTGGCGAAAGCCGACGCGTTCGACGCCGACACACTCGATCGCATGCACGCCGACATCGCCGAAACGTGGCGGCCGTTCGCCCACCGGTTCGTGGACCTGGCCGCAGGTACGTTGCGGCCCGCGGACGACCCGCGACGGGGACTCCCGCTGGCCTGATTGCACCATCCGTGTCCCCGGTCGTGGGGCTACGGTAGGAGCCGATGGTAGACAGCGTTCGCCCAGCGGCCTCCACGGCCAGATTCGGTTTCACGTCCGACCATGCCGCCGACGAGCTGTGCGCCGCGGGCTGGTGGACCGACGCCGGCCCGGTTGCGGGTGCGGAATCGCTCCTGGCCGCGTTCGCCCACGCGCCGGACCCGGATCTCGCGCTGCGCACCATCGACCGCATCCGCGAAGCCGACCGCGACGGCTGGCCCGATCTCGACACGGCGCTGCGCACCGACCCGGTCGTACGCGGGAAGCTGCTCGGCGTCGTGGGTTCCTCGACGGCGCTGGGCGACTACCTCGTCGGTTCCCCCAGCCAGTGGCGACGGCTCGCCGCCCCCACACCGGCGGCCGACTACGCGGCGACCTTGCAGGCGGCGGTTCGCGTCGACGGCGACGTGCTGACCGGAGGCGAGGCCGAACAGGCGCTGCGCAGGGCCTACCGAGGCCTCGTCCTGGAGATCGGGGCTGCCGACCTCGGCCATCTCGTCGAAACGCAGGTCGAGGCGGCGACGTTCGCCCACACCACTCACGCGCTGACGGCCGCTGCCGACGCCGCGCTGCAAGCAGGCCTGACCGTGGCCGAACACGAGACCCGCGGGTCGGCCGACGCCACCCTCGCCGTGATCGCCATGGGCAAATGCGGTGGACGCGAACTCAACTACGTCAGCGACGTCGACGTCGTGTTCGTCGGCGACGGTGACCTGCAGATCGGCACCCGGCTGGCGACCGCGATGATGCGCGTCGTCGGCAAGGCGTGCTTCGAGGTCGACGCCGCGCTCCGGCCCGAGGGCAAAGCCGGCGCGTTGGTACGCACGCTCGACGGCCACGAGGCGTACTACAAGAAGTGGGCGCGCACGTGGGAGTTCCAGGCGCTGCTCAAGGCCCGCCCGGCGGCAGGCGACACCGACCTGGGCCGCCGGTACGCGGAACTCGTCGCGCCGATGGTGTGGTCCGCGGCGGAACGGGACAACTTCGTCGCCGACGTGCAGCACATGCGCCGCCGCGTCGAGAAGCACATCCCCTCCGAGATCGCCGACCGGGAGCTGAAACTCGGCCGCGGCGGGTTGCGCGACGTCGAGTTCGCGGTGCAGCTGCTGCAACTGGTGCACGGGCGCATCGACCACCAACTGCGGTCCGCCTCGACCCTCGACGCGTTGGCGGCTCTCGGCACCGGAGGCTACGTCGCGAGGACAGACGCCGAGGAGATGGCCGAGTCGTACGAGTTCCTCCGCGTACTCGAACACCGACTCCAGCTTCGCGCGCTGCGGCGAACGCACCTGTACCCGGAGCCGGACGACACCACCGCGCTGCGTTGGCTGGCCAGGGCCGCCGGCATTCGCTCCTCGAGGGCTCGGTCCCGCTCCGAGGAGCTCGACACGGCGTTCCGCAAGCACGTCCGGCGCGTCCGCAGACTGCACGAGAAGCTGTTCTACCGCCCGTTGCTGGACTCCGTCGCCCGTGTGCCCAGCGCCGCGCTCCGGCTGACCGCGAAACAGGCGCAACAGCGGCTCACGGCCCTCGGGTTCGCATCCCCGGAAGGCGCACTGCAGCACATCCGCGCGCTGACCAACGGCGTGAGCAGACGCGCGGCGATCCAGCAGACGTTGCTGCCGGTGCTGCTGGACCTGCTCGCCGACACGCCGGAGCCGGACGGCGGGCTCCTCGCCTACCGGCGCGTGTCCGAGGCACTGGCCGACACTCCGTGGTACCTGCGCGTGCTGCGGGACGAGGCGGCCGTCGTCGAGAACCTCGCGACGTTGCTCGGCACGTCACGGCTGGTACCCGACCTGCTGGTGCGGGCGCCGGAGGTGCTGCACATGCTCGGCGACGCCGAGCGGCTGCGCGGTCGCCCGCCCGCCGAGACGGCGACGTCGCTGCGGGCGGCGGCGCGCAGACAGCCGGGCCTGGACGCGGCCGTCGCGACGGCGCGGTCGCTGCGCAGGCATGAGATGTTGCGGGTCGCGTGCGCCGACGTCCTCGGCCTGCTCGACGTGCCCGCGGTGTGCGATGCACTGTCGTCGGTGTGGGTCGCGGTGCTGCAGTCCGCCCTCGAAGCGGCGACGCGGTACCAACAGGCGCAGGTGGGCAGCGTGCCCGCGCGGCTCGCCGTGATCGGTATGGGCAGGCTAGGCGGCAGCGAGCTCGGCTACGGCTCGGACGCCGATGTCCTGTTCGTGTGCGAGCGCACCTCCGGCGCCACCGACGAGCAGGCACTCAAGTTCGCCACGGCCGTCGCCGAAACGGTGCGGAAGGTGCTCGGTGCTCCCACGCAGGACCCGGCGCTGGAGGTCGACGCGAACCTCCGCCCGGAAGGCCGCAGCGGCCCGCTGGTGCGGACGTTCGAGTCGTACCGCACGTACTACGAACGCTGGGGCGAGGTGTGGGAGGCGCAGGCACTGCTGCGGGCCCGGTTCCTCGCGGGCGACACCGACCTCGGAGATCGGTTCATCGTCGCCATCGATCCGTTCCGGTACCCCGAGGGCGGACTCGACGCGGCGAAACTGCGCGAGGTGCGGCGCATCAAAGCGCGGGTCGACACCGAGCGCCTGCCGCGCGGCGCCGACCCGTCGATGCACACGAAACTCGGCCGCGGCGGGCTCGCCGACGTCGAGTGGACCGTGCAGCTCGCACAGTTGCGGCACGCCCACGAGGTGCCGGAACTGCGCACCACGTCGACACCCGCGGCGCTCGAGACGATGGCCGAGACCGGCCTGGCCGCCCGCGAGGACGTCGATGCACTGCGCGAGGCGTGGTCGCTGGCGACGCGAGCGCGCAACGCGGCGATGCTGGTCCGCGGCAAGGCCGTCGATCAGCTGCCGACGTCGGGGCGGGAGCTGACCGCGGTGGCGAGCGTGTTCGGCTACGGCGTGGACGAGGACGCGGGGGAGTTCCTCGACACCTACCGCAAGACCACCCGGCAGGCGCACGCCGTCGTGGAGCGGCTGTTCTACGACGAGTGACGGCGGCACGGTGAGCGGCTGCTCACCTTCGGGAGACCGCTGTCGGCTGCCCGTTTACGGTGGCATGCGTGACTGAGCGTGAACCCTTCTCGATCCAGGTCAAGGTCCGTACGTACGAGCTGGACCCGAACGGCCACCTGAACCATGCGGTGTACCACCAGTACGGCGAGATCGCGCGTACCGAGCTCGCGGTCGCCGCAGGCGTCACCGAGGGACTCATCAAGCAGGGCATCGGCATCGTGATGCTGGAATCGCACATCCGGTTCCGCTGGGAGATGCGGTGGGGTGACGAGGCCACGGTGTCGTGCGTGTCCCGGTTCGAGGACGAGAAGAAGGTCTTCTGGATGGACAACGTGATCACCAAACTCGACGGCACCGTCTCCGCGGAGATCGAATCAACCCTCGGTCTGATGGACCTGGAGAAGCGCAAGCTCGTACCCGGTCCGATGGAGCGCATCCGCGACGCGGGTGTCGACCTGGACCTGCTGCGCGGCAGCTGAATCCACGACGACGCCGGTCCGAGTGCTGCTCGGGCCGGCATTCTCGTGTCCACGTGCGCCGCGCGCCCGGCGCACGTGGACACACTGCGGGCATGCGCACGGCCGGCGGCGAGAGCTCCAGGAGCTCCCACCGCCGGCCGTTGTCGCAGGTTGCCGACGCGCCGACGTCAGCAGTCGTAGTACAGCGCGAACTCGTACGGGTGCGGACGCAGCCGCAGCGGGTCGATCTCTTCCTCGCGCTTGAAGGCGATCCACTTCTCGATGACGTCCGGGGTGAACACGCCACCCTCGAGCAGGTAGTCGTGGTCGGCCTCGAGGGCGTTGAGCACGGTGTCCAGATCGGCGGGAACCTGCTTGACGTCCTTCGCGTCCTCCGGCGGAAGCTCGTACAGGTCCTTGTCGATCGGCTCCGGCGGCTCGATCTTGTTCTTGATGCCGTCCAGGCCGGCCATCATCATCGCGGCGAACGCCAGGTACGGGTTGCCGGACGAGTCGGGGCAGCGGAACTCGATGCGCTTGGCCTTGGCGTTGTTGCCCGTGATCGGGATACGGACGCACGCGGAGCGGTTGCGCTGCGAGTACACCAGGCTGACCGGGGCCTCGTAGCCGGGCACGAGCCGGTGGTACGAGTTCACGGTCGGGTTGGTGAACGCCAGCAGGCTCGGCGCGTGAGCGAGGATGCCGCCGATGTAGTGACGCGCCATGTCCGACAGGCCGGCGTACCCGGACTCGTCGTAGAACAGCGGCGCCCCGTCCTTCCACAGCGACTGGTGGCAGTGCATGCCCGAGCCGTTGTCACCGTACAGCGGCTTCGGCATGAACGTGGCCGTCTTGCCGTTGGCGAACGCCGTGTTCTTCACGATGTACTTGAACAGCTGCAGGTCGTCGGCGGCGTGCAGCATCGTGTTGAACTTGTAGTTGATCTCCGCCTGGCCCGCGGTGCCGACCTCGTGGTGGGCGCGCTCGAGCTCGAAACCCGACCCCATGAGGTGCTGCGAGATCTCGTCACGCAGGTCGGCGTAGTGGTCGACCGGCGGCACGGGGAAGTAGCCGCCCTTGAACTTGGTCTTGTAGCCCTTGTTGCCGCCCTCTTCCTTGCGGCCCGTGTTCCACCAGCCCTCGACGGAGTCGATCTCGTGGAACGTGGCGTTCTCCGACGAGTCGAAACGCACGTCGTCGAAGACGTAGAACTCGGCCTCCGAACCGAAGAACACGGTGTCGGCCACACCCGACTCGGAGATGTACTGCTCGGCCTTGCGCGCGATGTTGCGCGGGTCGCGGCTGTAGGGCTCGCGCGTGAACGGGTCGTGCACGAAGAAGTTCATCGACAGCGTCTTGGCCTGCCGGAACGGGTCGATCTTCGCCGTTGCCGGGTCGGGCAGCAGCAGCATGTCCGACTCGTGGATCGACTGGAAGCCTCGAACCGACGAGCCGTCGAAGGCCAGGCCCTCTTCGAACGCGTCCGCGTCGAATGACTTGGCGGGGACGGTGAAGTGCTGCATGATACCCGGAAGGTCGCAGAACCTCACATCGATGAATTGCACATCCTCGTCAGCGATGAGACGCAGGACATCGTCGGCAGTAGTGGACACCCTCGGTGACTCCTTCTAGTTCGAGGTTGCGTGAGCTTTGCTCTCCTCGGCCCAAGCTAAGAGGGCGGTGTTGCCCGACCGTCACCCGTATGTTTCACCGGGGTTAACGGATCGGCCGATGTCGGATCGTCCCACGTCAGGCCGCTCGATGCACCGCCGAACCGGCGGCATACCCTGTTCGCGTGGCTAGATGGACCGGAGAGTGGCTGGCGAACCTGTCCGCGGCGGCCGATCAGGACCCGCCGCGCTGGCCCGGGGAACGGCTCGGCCTACCCGCCGACGGCGTCGGCGCCGCGGCCGGCTCGGGTCGCCGCTTCGTCGGCCTGCTCGCCGATCTGGTGCTGGCCTCGCTGCTCACCGCACTGTTCGTCCGGCCCGATTTCGACGACATGGCCGCCATGGAGTCGTTCAACCTGTGGTCGCTGGGCACCTGGGCACTTGTCACGGTCGTCTCCGCGGCGTGGTTCAGCTTCACCCCCGGCATGGGCCTGTGCGGAATCCGCATCGGCCGACTCGACGGCGGCGGTGTCCCCGGACTGTGGCGCGCGCTCGTCCGCTGCGCACTCACGGCCCTCATCCTTCCCGCCGCGGTGCGTAACGTCGACGCCCGCGGCTGGCACGACCGCCTTACCGGCACGGTCGTCGTCCGCATGAGGTGAACGCGGCCCCGCGAGTAGTCGGGCGGCCGGATCGGGCAGACGACAAGCGGGCCGCCTCCGGTCGACGGGAGGCGGCCCGCTTGTCGATGAGCCGAGGTGTGCTGGGCGGCGTCAGCGGCGGCGGATGGTCCGCTGGACGTTGCGCATCTTGGCGCCCTGCGGCATCGGGCCCTTCGGCATCGCAGCGCCGCGGTTGCCCAGTGCGGAGAGCTTGGTTTCGAGGGCGTCGACCTGCGGGCCCTTGAGGTTGCGCGGCAGCTTCATCAGGTGGTTCTGCAGCTTCCGCAGCGGAACCTGCCCCTCCTCGTCGCCGACGATCACCTCGTAGATCGGGGTGTCGCCGACCAGGCGGGCGATCCGCTTCTTCTCCTGCGACAGGAGGTTCCTCACTCGATGCGGAGCACCCTCGGCGACGAGGACCACGCCCGGCCCGCCGAGCACCCGGTGGACGGCGTCGAGTTGCGTGGTCGCCGCCACGGTCTGCGTCACGCGCCACTTGCCGCGCAGGTTGTCCAGCGCCCACGCACCGGCGCCCGGCTGCCCCTCGGCCTTCGCGAACACGTTCTTCTGCACGCGGCGGCCGAACAGGATGATCGCGCCGAGTACGCCGAGCAGGATGCCGAGCGGCAGCAGCAGCCACTCGATGCCGAACCACATGCCGAGCAGGAAGACCAGGCCCGCGATGACCACGAAGGTCCCGAGCATCAACGGGATCAGGGCCTTGTCTTCCTTGCGCTGCATATGGAACGCCTGGAAGATCTGGCCACGGCGCGCCTTGCTCGCCGCCTTCTTTTCCTTCTTGGCCTGCTTGGCAGCCTCTTTGTCCCGCTTCTCCGCCATAATGGCCAGGATACGGGCGTCCGGCCTGCCGCTGTGCCGTCGGTCCCCTCTGCGAGGATGCGGGACGTGGGAAGTGCGTCGTCGAACCGTCATCCGGAACTGCTCGAGGGCCTCGACCCCGAACAGCGCGCGGCCGCCTGCGCCCCGCGCGGGCCCGTGTGCGTGCTGGCGGGAGCGGGCACCGGCAAGACCCGCACCATCACCCACCGCATCGCCTACCTGGTACGTTCCGGGCACGTCTCCGCAGGTCAGGTCCTCGCCGTCACGTTCACCTCGCGCGCGGCAGGGGAGCTGCGCACCCGCTTGCGCGGACTCGGTGTCGAGGCGGCGCAGGCCCGCACCTTCCACGCCGCCGCACTGCGCCAGCTCCGTTACTTCTGGCCGCGCGTCGTCGGCGAACGCCAGTGGGACCTCATCGACGGCAACAAGCTCCGCCTCGTCGGCCAGGCCGCCAACCGGCTGGGACTGCCGACCGAGGTGGAGATGCTGAGGGACCTCACCAGCGAGATCGAATGGGCGAAGGCCTCCCTCGTCGGCCCGGACGACTACCCGGCCGTGGTCGCCAGGCTGAAACGGGACATCCCCGAACCGGCCGAACGGATCGCCGAGCTGTACCGCGGATACGAGCGGACGAAGAACGATGCCCAGCTGCTCGACTTCGACGACCTGCTGCTGCACACCACAGCCGCGCTCGAGGAGCACCGGGCCGTGGCCGACGAGTTCCGCGAGCGGTACCGGTGCTTCGTCGTCGACGAGTACCAGGACGTCACACCCGCACAGCAGCGACTGCTCGACGCGTGGCTCGGCGGCCGTGACGACCTCACCGTCGTCGGCGACGCCAACCAGACGATCTACTCGTTCGGGGGCGCCTCGCCCCGTCCGCTGCTCGAGTTCACCCGTCGGTTCCCGGAGGCCGCCGTGGTGCGTCTCGAACGCGACTACCGGTCGACGCCGCAGGTGGTGTCGCTGGCCAACCGTGTCATCGGTGCCGCGCGGGGCAGGCCCGCCGGATCGCGCCTCGAACTCATCGGACAGCGGGCCGACGGTCCGGAACCCCGTTTCGCCGAGTACGACGACGAACCCGCCGAGGCGGCGGCGGCCGCGACGCGTATCCGTGCGCTGCTCGACGACGGCGTTCCCGCGAGCGAGATCGCGGTGCTGTACCGCGTGAACGCCCAGTCGGAGGCGTACGAACAGGCGCTGTCCGAGGCGGGCGTGCCGTACCTCGTCCGCGGAGGCGAACGGTTCTTCCAGCGGCAGGAGATCCGGCAGGCGATCTCCGCGCTGCGCACCGCCGCGGCCGACGAACCGAGGGGCGAGCTGGTCGCGCTGTGCAGGCGGGTGCTCGCCCGCGTCGGCCTGACCGAACAGCCACCGGCCGGGGGAGCGGCGAGGGAACGCTGGGACGCGCTGTTGGCGCTCGTCGAGGTGGCCGAGGAGCTGGCGGGCACCGTCGAGGACGCGACCCTCGGCAGGCTCGTCGCCGAACTCGAACAGCGCGCGGCCGCACAGCATCCGCCGACCGTGGAGGGTGTCACCCTGGCGTCGCTGCACGCGGCGAAGGGCCTCGAGTGGGACGCCGTGTTCCTCGTCGGCCTCGCCGACGGCACCGTGCCGATCCAACGCGCCGACGGCGACGACGAGGCCGTCGAGGAGGAACGCAGGCTGTTCTACGTCGGCGTCACGCGCGCTCGGGAGCACCTGTCACTCAGCTGGGCCCTGTCGCGTCACCCCGACGGCAGGCGGAACCGCCGCCGCAGCCGGTTCCTGTACGGCCTGGTACCGGAGGACCATCCGGCCGCGCGTGTGGCGAAGTCCGGCAAGCAGACGAAGTTCGCCAACTCGTGCCGCATCTGCGCCCGGCCGCTCATCTCCACGATGGAGGTCAAGCTCGGCCGCTGCACCAAATGCCCGGCGGATGTCGACGAGCACCTGCTGGACCGGTTGAAGGAATGGCGGACGGAACGCGCCCGCGAACTGAACGTGCCCGCGTTCGTCGTGTTCACCGATTCGACTCTCGTGGCGATCGCCGAGCAGCGGCCCACCGACAGCAAGGCGCTTGTCGGCATCTCCGGCATCGGGGCGTCCAAGCTCCAGCAGTTCGGTGACGACGTGCTCGCCGTGGTGCGCGACGAGGCGAGCGGCTAGTCGGGTTCCGTCCGCCGGGAGGGCCGGTGCTCCGACAGCGCCCGAGTGCCGAGCTGCCGCCCGCGGCTGCCTCCGGGCAGCTCGGCCCGTTAGCGCGGTGAGTCGTTGTGACCGGTTTCATCGCTGGTCACGGTGGTTTTCCGGGGAAAGTGGCGAACTTTTCGAAAAATCAGTTGCCCCGTCACGCGCGCCCGCAATAACCTGCAGTGACCAGGTTGAAGACGCGCGGCCGCCCCGGTGGTGGCCGACCGATGTGAGAGGAGGTGCCCGCAATGAAGTTCGAGACGACGATCGTCATCGCCGGCATCTCCGGAAACCGGTCGACCCTGCTTCGTGACGGGCACTTCGTGCACGCGCCGTTGTCCTGTGCGTCGGTCGATCGTGACCGCCGGCGTGCCGGCATGTCCCTGGATCTGTGTGGCCTCGGTGTGTTCGACGTGCGTGGGGGCACGGCGTCGCACGCTCCGGCCGGCGACCCGGCGCTCACCGCTGCCGATCTCGGCAACCCGGTGCCGCGTCCGGAGCGCCGTCGTCAGCTGCTTCCGATCCAGATCCAGGACACGTCCCGGGTTCCGCCCGGCTCCTGCGAGAGGCGCCGTCTAGCGACAGGCTAGGCATCTGGCTCTCGAAGGCCGCGGAACCCCATCGGATCCGCGGCCTTCGTGCTGTTCGAGGGCTGTGTGGATCCGTCGACTCATCCGCACACACTCGTTACCGAAGGAGCCGCCATGCCAACGGCCACCGTCTCCGCGTCAGAGGAGACGTTCTCCGCCTTGTTGGCCGGGACGACCGGAGTCGCCGAACTGATCGACTCCGGAGAGTCCACCGATGTCGACCTTCCCTGCCGGACCGGCGACGCGGACCTGTGGTTCGCGGAGAAGCCGGCCGACCTGGAACGCGCCAAGACGCTGTGCGGGGAGTGCCCGGTGCGCTCGGCCTGCCTCGAAGGTGCGCTGGCCCGCGGTGAGCCGTGGGGCGTCTGGGGAGGCGAGATCTTCGAACGCGGTGCCGTCGTGGCCCGCAAGCGGCCGCGCGGTCGCCCGCGGAAGCACTCGGTGCCCGAATCGCGGGAACGGAGCGCCGCATGACGACCGGAGCCGGCCGCAGAGCAGGCCGCAAGGACCTGCCGCAGGCGCCATCGCGCTACCTCACATCCGACCATCCGAACACGGAGACATCAGCCATGTTGCTGCACGAGGAACTGACCAGAGACCGAATACGCGAACTACGGAAACAGGCCGAGGGAGGGGGAGCCGAACGCCGGCGGCGCGCCGCGCGACGCTGGCAACGGGTCGCCCGCTGGGCCTCGCGGCGTGCCGCGCACTTCGACCGGTAGGTCGCCGGGGTGGCGGCGAACGGTAGAGGAGTCCGTTCGCCACCACCCCGTCCACCGGTGTTGAATCGGCGGAATGGCAGCACACACGCACGACGACGTCGACTGGGCGGCACGCCTGTCGAGCATGCGCACACTCGCCGAACTCGAGAGCACCGCCACGGCCGGGGTCGCCGACCGGATCACCGGCCACCTCGCCACCGGAGCCACCGTGGTGGACGTCGGCTCCGGGGCGGGCGGGATGAGCGCGGCTCTCGCCGCGTCCCTGTCTGCCCGAGGCGGCGGCACGGTGGTCGTTGTGGACGCCGTGGACGAGCTCATCGCCGCGGCGGGTACCGCGGCGCGCGAGGCGGGCGGTGGCGCGGTGACCGTCGACGAGATCGTCGCCGACGCCGGCGTCGAACCGCTCGCGAACCTCGTCGCTCCCGCCGACCTGGTGTGGGCGTCGGCCGTGGTGCACCATCTGCCCGATCAGCAGGCCGCCGTCGACCGGCTCGCCGCAGCCCTCCGTCCTGGCGGCGTTCTGGCTGTCGCCGAGGGCGGGCTGGGCATGCGGTGCTTGCCCTGGGACCTCGGTATCGGCCGACCGGGCCTGGAACTGCGGTTGCTCGCACATCGCGACGCGTGGTTCGAGGAGATGCGCGCCTCGATGCCGGGCGTCGTTCGCATGGGGTACGGCTGGACCACGGCGCTCGCCCGCGCCGGCCTCACCGGTGTCACGTCCTTCACCTACCTCGTCGACGAGCCCGCGCCGGTCGGCGAGCGGGTACGGGAGTTCGTACTCGACCACATCCGCGGCCTCGCCGAGATGGCGGACGACCGCATGGATGCCGCGGACCGGGACACGGTGGCCCGGCTCCTGGATCCGGCGGCGGCCGACCACCTCGGCCGCCGCGAGGACGTGCATCTGCTGAGCGCCCGCACGGTGTATCTCGGGACGACGTCATGATGAGCGCGGCCGGGAACGGCGAGGCGCACGTGACATGCGGCCTGTGCGGCGAGCGCGGCGGCACGGAGGCCGTCGCCGCCGGGCTCGGGTGGCTGCGCGAGTCCGAATCCGGGCGTACGCGCTGGCTATGCCCTCGCTGCGTCCGTGAACACGTGCGGGACATCGAGGGGAAGCTGCTTGCCGAGTACTGGTGATGCCTCATGCCGCCGCCGTCGCCAGGCATTGCACGGCCGGTCGCTTGTGGCCGGCGGCCCTGCGGAAGGCCGTGGCCAGTTCCGTGAGCACGCCCCGCGGGTCCGTGGTGAGCCTGTCGGGGTCCGTCCGCACGACAGTCACGCCGGCGGCAGCCAGCGCCAGATGCCCCAGGTGCGGTTTGTCCCCCGGGTGGAACTGCCAGCCGAGGCCGACCTCGTCCCACCACGCGTCGACCGTGCCGATGTACCTGCCGCGCCGGTCGTGCACCGCGACGTCCCACCGCGGCGGTGGCAGCGGGCCGTCACGAAGGACCGTGCGGGCCCACGCGCGGGTGTAGGTGTCACGGTCGCGGTCGATCGCCCGTAGTTCGGCCCGTACCGCCGCCGTGCCGCGTTGGCTGCCCGCGTCGAGTTCGTAGCGCAGCTCGGTGGCGGTGGTCAGGCCGTAGTAGATCGGCAGGGAGAGCAGGTCGCGCAGCCGTCCTGGATCGGGTTCGCGGCGGGCGGCGTCGAGCGCGGCCCGGGTCGGGGGCGCGAACGGGATGCCGTCGACCACGACCGGTTCCGGGGGCCGGGTCGTCCTCTCCACGAGGGCGAACGTCGGCGAGAGCATGCGGCGTCCCTTCGGCACCAGAACGTGCACCGCGGGCGTTCTCGGAAGCGCGAGGCCGTGAGCGCCGAGGGCGTCGCCGCCCGTCACGATGCCCTCACGCCCGACGTAGCGAGCCAGGGCGCGCACCAACTGTCTCCGGGTGGGCTCGCCGGCATCGAGCAGCACGATGCCGGGCAGCAGCCGGCGCCAGGGCCCTCCGGGCCGGCACCGGCGCGCGATGGTGCCCTCGGACACGCCGTGTGCGCGCAGTTCCGCGGTGGTCATCACATTGTCGTTCGAGGCGGGGTCGTTCGAGGCGGGCGCCAGTTGCGCCGCGTCGGCAAGAGCAGTCATGGCTCGAGCGTGCCGATCGCCGAGCGTGACAGGGACGGTTCGGCGAAAATGTGGACAACTCGGCTCGGCGAAGGGCTGATTTCTGCCGTTGCGACGAAATCTGTGGACAACTCGCCGGTTCCGGACCGTCAGTCGGCGAAACCGGGCTGCCACCGCTGCACGATCGAACGCAACGGCAGCTCGGCGTCGAGCTGGCACAGAATGCCGATGGCGCCCGCGGTCACCCGGTGGATCAGCAGCCAATGGGGTGGCAGGTTGAGCGAGCGTCCCGTGCGGAAGTCCTGGCCGCGCAGGTCGCCCATGCGAAGAGCCTGGTCCTGGGCCCATCGGCGGGAGAAATGGAACCGTTCCTCGGCGAGCGGGGCCACGATCGGATGGAGGTATGCGTAGACGTCGTCGGGATCGATCTCCGTGTCGGCCCGTACGAACCCTTCGGCTCGCAGCGCGGCGTACAGCTCCTCGGATCTCCCTTCGAGCGCCAGCCGCATGATCCTGCCCATCGCGGGTGGGGCACCGTACGGCAGTCGGGCGACGGCCCCGAAGTCGATGACGCACACACGGCCGTCCTCGCGCAGCATGAAGTTGCCGGGGTGGGGGTCGGAGTGCAGCAACTGCGCCCGGGCGGGCGACGAGTAGTGGAACTCCGCCAGCAGGCGCCCGGCCTGGTTCCGCTGTTCACGGGTGCCACTGCGGATGATCTCGGTGTAGGACGTGCCGGTGACCCATTCGCTGACGACCACCTGGGGGGAGCTCGCCACGACCCGCGGAACCAGGACCTGCTCGTCGCCGGCGAACGCCTTCGAGAACGCCCGCTGGTTGTCGGCCTCCCTCCGGTAATCGAGCTCCTCGTCCATGCGGTCCGCGAGCTCGGCGAGCAGTGGCTTGACGTCGGTGCCCGGTACGAGGCTCTGGAACAGGCGGCTGAACCGCTGCAGCTGGCGCAGGTCTCCGCGCAGGGCGTCGTCGGCACCCGGGTACTGCACCTTGACGGCCACCTCGCGCCCGTCGTGCCACGTGCCGCGGTGCACCTGGCCGATGCTGGCCGCCGCCGTCGGCTCGTCGTCGAATTCGGCGAACCGCTGTCGCCAGCTGCGGCCGAGTTGTTCGGTCAGCACGCGGTGCGTCTGTTTGGCGGGCATCGGCGGGGCGGCGGCCTGCAATCTGGTCAGCGCATCGCGATACGGCTCGGCCAGCTCGTCGGGCACGGCCGCCTCGAACACACTCAGCGCCTGTCCGAACTTCATGGCGCCGCCCTTGAGCGTGCCCAGCACCTCGAACAGTTGCTCGGCCGCCTTCGCCGACAGCCCCGCGTTGACCTCCTCGGCACTCTGCCCCGTCAGCCGCCGGCCCCAGCCACCGACCGCCCGGCCCGCCATCCCCAGAGGCAGGCTCGCCAGCTTCGCGGTGCGCGCGACGGTCCTGCGAGGCAAGGCCGAGTCGGCGTCGGCGTTGTCCGTGCCCGTTGTGTCGGCGACGTCGGCGGCCTCCGTGGCCTCCGCGGTGTCTGCCGTAGCGGCCTCGTCGGACCTGTCCCGGGCCTCGCGGTGTTCCGTCACGTCCGCGATTCTGCCTTGTCGATCAACGTCGTGGGGAGCGGTTCGGCAAACCCTGTGCCGGCAGTGGTCGTACGTGTCCACCGGAGACCGCTAGACCGGCGCCACCACGGTGCCCGGCGCAGTCGTGGCGACAGGATCTCGGCTCCAGGCTTTCCACGGCTTCTACGGGGCGGCGTCACCGTCCGGGTCGGCCGGTGCCGAGGCCTGCGCGGACGCGCTCTCACCCTGATGTTGCGTCCGGCGCGCGGGCTGCGCGACGGCGGCGGCTCCGCACGGGCACGACGGATGCGGCGCCCATCCGGAGGCGGCTGTCGTGCCGCCGAACGCGTCGATCTCGATGGTGCCGTTCCAGGTCGGCGGCACCGACTCCTCGGGATCGAGAATGCGCAGGATCTGCCCGCCCGCGACGCCCGACGTGGCCGTGACGCTGCACAGGTCGGTCCGCGGCAGCCGTCCCGCGAGCTGGTTCGCCACGCGAGGCCACGACGGGTCGTGCGCGGTCCGCGTGAGGTCCGCGCAGCGCAGACAGCTGCTCCGGCCCGGGTGGACGAGCGGGCCGACGATGCCGTTGCCGTCCCGGACACGCACCAGCAGATGCGGTAGGCGTTCCATCATCAGCTCGTTGACGAGCTCCGGGGCCGGCACGACCGTGTCCGTGAGCACCACCAGGTCCGGGCGCTGTTTGCCCCGTACCTTGCCGGTCCTCGTCGCCGAGTTCGTGCGTTTGACCAGGTTCGTGACGGCCTGCCTCCGCGGAGTGCCGATGTCACCGTCGACGAACCCGGTGCCGAGGTCCTCCGGGCCGACGCGCCCGTCGGCGTGGGCATCGATGTGCCCGACGCCGGCCGTCGCGAGAATGCGGGCCAGTGACGCGGCGAGCCTGCCACCGCCCTGGATCAGGACGGTGCTCTGGGCCCATCGTGCGGCGGCGGTCCGCCGGGGCCGGGAGCGGGTCAGTGTCCAGAGTGCGGGTTCGTCGGTGCGTACGGATCGTGCGTGCGCGGGCGCGTCGGTCTCCTCGATCAGGCCGCGTTCGGCGAGTCCCGCGAGCACGAGCCGCAGATCGTCGGCGGCCCTGTCCGCCTCCTCGTCGGAGGTGCACTGGGAACGCGCGAGCTGCACGAGCGTGCCGGTGCTGCGGCTCCCGTCGAGGCCTCGTAGGAGGTCCATCAGCATCGGCGACAGCGTGTCCAGAACGACGGCGTGTCGGGGCTCCAGGCCGATCTGCAGTTCCCCTTCGCCGCGTTCCAGGACCTCGAGGCCCGGCACGACCCGTGGCCGCTCCGGCAGTGAGCCGGTTTCGGTGAGTGTTCGCGTCATGTTCACAGGGTGACGGGAAATGGGGGCACCGTGGGACACCCGATCAGGGTTATCCACAGGTGAACGTGAATGTGGACAACTACGACGTTGTGATGTTCCAGCCATCCCGAATGTCGGTGGCGCGCTTTACCGTGTACGAGTGGCCGATGCACGGGTTCCCTCATTACGGAGTCAACGCGGGCGGGCGCAGAACACGGCGCAGAACTCACCGTCGCGCGAGAAGCAGCCGAAAGGCGGACAACCCCAACCCCGACGTAACCGGCGGGACGACGGAAAGGAACAGAAGGAGAACCGACGCGGGACATCCCGGGACGACCGGGGCGATCAGGGCCGGCCTGACCAGGACCGGCGCAGTCAGGACCGGCGTGACCGGGACAAGCCCGACCAGGACAGGTCGGGCGCCGAGGCACCGGTGGCGGACGAGAAGGTCGAGGTGCGGCGCAGTGCCCGGCGCCGCCGTACCGTCACGGCCTACCGTGACGGCGACACGACCGTGGTGCTCATCCCGGCGACGATGACCAAGGCCGAGGAACAGCACTGGGTCGCCGAGATGCAGAAGAAGCTGAGGCGCACCGAGAACAAGAGGGCCTCGCCGGCGAGCGCGTCCGACGAGGCGTTGTTGTTGCGGTGCACCGAGCTGTCCGCGCGTTACCTCGACGGCGCGGCCCAGCCCGCCAGTGTGCGCTGGGTTCCGCCGATGCGCACGCGCTGGGCGTCGTGTACGCCGATGAACCGCACGATCCGGGTCAGCGAGCGACTGCGCGACGTGCCGCCGTGGGTGCTCGACTACGTCCTCGTGCACGAGTTGGCGCATCTGCGGGTGGCCGACCACAACGACGAGTTCTGGGCGCTGGTGCACCGATACCCGAAAGCCGAACGCGCCATCGGGTATCTCGAAGGCCTGTCGGCGGCGGCCCACCTGGGTATCAGCGGGGACGCCGACGACACGGGTGCGGACCCCGACGGGGAGGACTGACACGCGAACGCCGCCCCCGCCCGGTCACCTGCCGAAGGCAGACGCGACCGGGCGAGGACGGCGCGTGGGAGGACGGCGGAGGATCAGCCCTGGCCGCCGGACGGGCGGTCCGGCCCGTCTCCGCTCCCGGAATCGGAGTCGCTCCCCGAATCGGAGTCACCGCCGGCGGAGTCACCGTCGGCCGCGTCGGCGTCGGAACGGCCCGTCGCGGAGTCCCCGTCACCGGAAGTGTCCGCGCCGGAACCGGCACTCTCGGAACCGGACGCGGCGGCTTCGGCCTCGGCGCGCTCGGTCTTCTCGAGCTCGGCGATCGGGTCCACGTCGTCGCCGATGACGGTGCCGCCCAGCCGGTCGGCGAAGTCCGTCGGCTCGTCGAGGTCGTCCGTCGTGGGCATGAGGTCCGGATGTGACCAGAGGTGGTCCCGTTGTTCGGTGCCGTGCCGGTCGCCGACCATCTGCCACAGCGCCGAGGCGGCACGCATCCGCCGGGGCCGCAGTTCGAGTCCGACGAGCGTGGCGAACGTCTGCTCCGCGGGCCCGCCGCTGGCGCGCCGCCTGCGCAGCGTTTCGCGGAGCGCGTCCGCGCCCGGCAGGCGGTTGCCGACGGCATCGGCGACCACGACGTCGACCCAGCCCTCCACCAGGGCGAGCAGCGTCTCCAGCCGCGTGAGTGCGGCCTTCTGTTCCGGGGTCGTCTGCGGCTCGAACAGCCCGGACGACATCGCCTGCTCGATGCTCTGCGGATCCGTCGGGTCGATCTGGCCCGCCAGCTGCTCGAGGCCGGACACGTCGACGGAGATGCCGCGGGCGAACTCCTCGACGGTGGCCAGCAGCCGCTGCCGCAGCCACGGCACGTGCGCGAACAGTCGCTGATGGGCCGCCTCGCGCGCCGCGAGGAACACGAGCACTTCACTGGCGGGACGCTCGAGTCCCTCGGTGAACTTCTCGACGTTGGCCGGCAGCAGCGCGGACGTCGTTTCCGGGCCCAGCGGCAGGCCGACGTCCGAGGAGGTCAGCACCTCGGAGCCCAGATCGGCGAGCGCGTTGCCGAGCTGCGAGCCGAACGCCATGCCGCCCATCTGGCCCAGCATCGACATCAGCGGCCCCGCCGCCTGCTTGGCCTCCGCGGGGAGCGCCTCGGTCCAGGCCGACGACACCTGCTCGGCGACCGGGTCGCACAGCCGCTGCCACGTCGGCAGGGTCTTCTCGATCCAGTCCTTCGCGGTCCACGCGACGGTCTGCGTCGCGCCCGCGGGCAGGATCGTGGCCTCGTCGAGCCACAGTTCGGCCAGGTGGGAGGCGTCGCGCACCGCGGTGTCGCCCTGCTGCGTGTCACCGGTCGCGGATGCGAAACCCATTCCCGGTTTCGCATCCCCGTCGTCGGAGTTCGACGCGAGGCGCTGCAGCGCGATCTGCTTGGCCAGGTCGTAGTTCACCGGGCCGGAGGAGCTGCCCGCCTGGCTGAACATCTGGCCGAGCTGGCTGAGCATCTGCCCCAGCTGCTGGAACGGGTCGCCACCCTGACCGCCGGAGCCGGACGAGTTGTTGCCAGGGCCGGACGAGCTGTTGTCGGGGTCGGGCAGACCGAAGCCGAACCCGAAGGGTGGGTTGCTCATACCCTCCACCGTACGCGGCCCGAGGCCGCCGCGACCCGCCGATCGGCATGCCGAACCGGACCTTCGCTCTGAGCTGACAGGCGGCGGCCGTACGCTGTGCCCGTGAGCGAGTCCGGCGACATGAAATCCGCGTCAGGAGCCACGGGGCCCGGTACAGCCGACGACAACGCGGCCGGCGGGACCGCGGCGGCAGCGCCGTTCGGGACGGAACAATCCGGGGCGGACGACGCCGAGCCGAAGCGGCGACGGCGACTTCGCCCCACGCGGCGTACCTGGACGATCGTCTTCAGCTCCGTCCTCGTGGTCACCTTCGTACTGGTCGGATCGTTCGTCAAGGTGCCGTACGTGGCGCTGGGCCCCGGGCCGACCTACGACACCCTCGGCGACGTCGACGGCGAGCACGTCGTGTCGATCGACGGGGAGCGCAGCTACGACACCGACGGTCAGCTGCGCATGACCACCGTCTCGCTCAACGACGACGTGACCCTCTTCGGGGCCCTGGGGCTGTGGGTCAGCGGCCGGTACGCGGTCGCGCCGCGGGAGGAGTACTTCCGGCCGGGGCAGACCGACGAGGAAGTGCGCAAGGAGAACGTCGCGCAGTTCCGCAGTTCGCAGAGCAACGCCGAGGTCGCCGCGCTCCGTACCCTGGGCTATCCGGTCAAGGTCGTCGCGGACCAAATCGTCGACGACAGCCCGGCCTCCCGCGTGCTCGAGCCCGGCGACCAGCTCGTGTCGGTGAACGGCAAGAGCGTCTCGGGCATGCAGGACGTGACGGCGGCGGTCGAGAACACCCGCCCCGGGCAGCGGATCGACCTGACCTACCGGCGTGGTGAGCAGCAGCCCCGCACGGTGCAGGTCGAGCTGGCCCGGCACCCGGAAGGCGGCAAGCAAGGCTTCATCGGCGTGCAGCCCGCGGACCGGGCGGACGTGCCGTTCACGGTCGACATCTCGCTGGAGGACGTGGGCGGACCTTCCGCGGGTGCGATGTTCGCACTGGCCATCGTCGAACGCCTGGAGCAGGAGAACCTCGTCGACGGTCGGCACGTCGCGGGCACGGGCGAGATCGATTCGCAGGGCAACGTGGGCCCGATCGGCGGTATCTCGTTCAAGGTGGTCGCCGCCAAGGAGGACGGTGCGACGACGTTCCTGGTTCCGGAGCGCAACTGCGCCGAGGCCGCGTCGGCGGCGCCGGAGGGACTCGAGCTCGTCCGGGTCGGCACGCTCGACGACGCGGTCAGTGCACTGCGCAACCTGCGGGACGGCAAGCCCGTCCCGACCTGCGAAGGCTGACGCCCACCGGCCGAAGGTGATCCCCGACCGCGCGGCAGCCGATCAGCAGACGGCCCGGGCGGGCCGGAACGGGCGGGTCAGGGCAGCAGCGTCGCGCGGAGGGCGTCGACGAGGTTCGGTGCCAGTTCCGGGTGCTCGACGATCTCCTCGCCCGGTTCGGCGTCGTCGGAACCGGTGCGGACGCCGCGCAGGCGCATGACGCAGGCGGCGGGCCCGTCGCGCAGCACGGCGGCGACGAGCCGTGCCTCGGTGCGCTGCGGATGTCCGGCGGCCGCCTGCTTCAGCCGTTCGACGTCGGTGGCGGAGACACCTGACGACTCGTCGACCTCGGGCAGCTCCTCCTCGGCGTCGGGCGGCAGCACGATGATCTCCTGGGCGAGCGCACACCCCTGCACCAGTTCCGGCCACGCGATCGTCGCGAGCGCCTCCGCCAGGTCGTCGTTCGGCAGTGAGTCCTGGGCGACCGGGGTGAGCTCGGCGTCCGGGTCCAGGGAGTCGGCGAGCTCGGGCTGCTGGGAGAGCAGCTCCGCGGTGGGGACGAGCGCGAACAGCTGTGGTGGCTGCTGCCATCCGCCCGCGGCGACGAACTCCTCGACCTCGCGTGCGATCGAACCCACCGTGGCCGCCGCCGAGGCGGCCTCCTGGTCCACCAGGTCCTCGAGGAACCAGGCGTCCTCTCCCAGGTCCTCGCCGCTTCCGATGGCCCCGCCGCCCTCGGCGGCCGGTTCGGGCGCGCCTTCACTGTCGGTCATGGTGACCATCGTGGCAGCACTGCCCCGACGCCCGGTTTAGGGGCATTCCGGGAACTCTGGCCCTGGTACGTAGAGTTAGGCATACAGGGAACCCGTCACGGGCGCCCCCTGGACCACGCCAGTTACGACCTCAGGAGTGTGCGCTGTGGCCACTCGGCCCCCCGTCGGCCTCCCCACGTTGTCCAAGCGGGCCCGGATCCTGCTGACAATCGCGGCCGTCCTCGTCCTGCTCTTGCTGCTCGGCGCGCGGTTCTTGAACGCGTACGTCGACTGGCTGTGGTTCGGCGAGGTGGACGCGCGCGGCGTGTTCACCACCGTGTTGCTGACCAGATTGATCCTGTTCGTGGCGACCGGCCTGCTCGTGGGCGGTGCGCTGGCGCTGAGTCTGTGGATCGCCTACCGCACGCGGCCGGTGTTCGTGCCCGTCAGCGGCGAGGACGACCCGCTGGCTCGCTACCGGTCGATCGTCGCCAGCAGGGTGAAACTTTTCGGCATCGGCATCCCGGTGCTCGCGGGCCTGGTCGCGGGCGTGTCCGGCCAGGGTAACTGGGAGACCGTTCAGATGTTCCTGAACGGCGGCGAGTTCGGCCGGCAGGACCCGCAGTTCGGCAACGACATCGGGTTCTACGTCTTCGACCTGCCGTTCCTCGGCTGGGTGCTGGGCTGGCTGTTCGTCGCCACGGTCGTGGCGTTCATCGGCGGGCTCCTCGCGCACTACCTGTTCGGCGGCATCCGGCTCGCTGGTCGCGGCGGCTCGGTCGCGGGGCCGGCGCGGGTGCACCTGCTGATCCTCGTCGGCCTGTTCGTGCTGCTCAAGGCCGTCGAGTACTTCCTCGACCGCTACAACCTGCTGCTGTCGGACCGCAACGAGCTGTTCACCGGTGCCACCTACACCGACCTGAACGCGGTGCTGCCCGCCAAGCTGATCCTGCTGTGCATCTGCGTGTTCTGCGCGGTCGCGTTCTTCGTCGGCGCGTTCCTGCGCAACATCCAGCTGCCCGCGATCGCGCTGGTGCTGTTGCTGCTGTCCGGGCTGATCGTCGGCGTGGCGTGGCCCGCGATCCTCGAGCAGTTCTCCGTGCGGCCGAACGCCAATGAGCGCGAGGCCCAGTCGATCCAACGCAACATGGAGGCGACGCGGCACGCCTACGGCATCGACAACGTCACGTACGACGACTACAGCGGCCAGTCGGAGGTCGACGCCAGCCAGATCCGCAACGACAAGGGCACCATTCCGAACATTCGGCTGCTCGACCCGAACGTGCTCTCGCCGACGTTCACCCAGCGGGTCGGCCGGGAGAACTTCTACGGCTTCCCCGAGAAGCTCGACATCGACCGCTACACCGTCGACGGCAAGGAGCAGGCCTACCTCGTCGCGGCGAAGGAGATCAACACCGAGGGGCTGGCCGCGAACCAGCAGACCTGGATCAACCGCCATCTCGTCTACACCCACGGCAACGGCTTCGTGGCCGCGCCCGCCAACCAGATCGACCGTGCCCTCGAGGGAGCCGACAGCGACGGCGGTTACCCGATCGCGGGGACCAGCGACACGCAGAACCCGACGGGTGCGGGCATGAAGGTCGACGAGCCGCGCATCTACTTCGGCGAGCTGGCCACGGACTACGCCATCGTCGGCGGCCAGCCGGAGTCGGCACCCGGTGAGTACGACACGGCACAGGACCGCACCTACCTGTACAAGGGCGACGGCGGCGTGCCGATCGACAACTGGTTCAACCGCGCCGTCTTCGCCATGCAGTACGGCGAGCGCAACATCCTGTTCTCCGGAGCCATCGGCGAAGGCTCCAAGATGATGTACAACCGCGACCCGCGGGACCGCGTCGAGAAGATCGCGCCGTGGCTCACCGCCGACGGCGACCCGTACCCCGCTGTCATCGACGGCCGCGTCAAGTGGATCGTCGACGGCTACACCACGCTCGACAACTTCCCGTACTCGCAGCGCACCTCGCTGGGCGAGGCGACGTCCGACTCGCTGAGCGGGGTCGCGCAACAGCAGGACAGCGAGATCAACTACGTCCGGAACTCGGTGAAGGCCACGGTCGACGCCTTCGACGGCTCCGTCGACCTCTACCAGATGGACAAGCAGGACCCCGTCCTGAAGGCCTGGATGAAGACGTTCCCCGGGGTCGTCAAACCGGAGTCGCAGATCTCCGACGAACTGCGGCAGCACTTCCGGTACCCGGAGGACATCTTCAAGCTCCAGCGTGAGTTGATCACGCAGTACCACGTGCAGAACGCCCAGGAGTTCTACGCGACCCAGACGTTCTGGAACGTGCCGCAGGACCCGACGACGGAAGGCGGGCTCGATCCGAACTCGGACGCGGCCAAACAGCCCGCGTACTACACGTACTCGCAGTCGCCGTGGCAGGACGAACCGCACTTCCAGTTGACGAGCGCGCTCACTCAGCTGCGGCGGCAATACCTGGCCGCGTGGATGTCGGTCTCGTCCGATCCCGGCAGCTACGGGAACATCCGTGTGCTCCGGTTGCCGACCTCGGGTGAACGGCAGATCGAAGGCCCGGTGCAGGTGCAGAACGCCTTCCAGTCGCACCCCGAGTTCACGCAGGACCGCACCCTGCTGGGCAACCAGAGTGTCGACCTGATCTACGGCAACCTGCTCACTCTGCCGGTCGCGGACGGGTTCCTGTACGTCGAACCCATCTACGTCCAGCAGCGCAACTCGCAGAGCTACCCCCAGCTGGCCCGGGTCATCGTGTCGTTCGGCGGGAGGATCGGCTTCGACTCCACCCTGAAGGGCGCGCTCGACCAGGTCTTCGGTGAAGGCAGCGGTGACGCCGCCACCGGACCCGAATCCGGCGACGCAGCCGGTCAGGACGGCTCCGGCGACAACCAGCAGGGCGACAACCAACAAGGGGACAACCAGCAGGGCGGCAATCAGGACGGCGGCAACAACGACGGTGGCGGTGACAGCGGCGAGATGAACCAGGTCGTCCAGGACATACAGGCCGCCCTCGAGAAGCTCCGCACCGCCCAGGAAGAAGGCGACTTCCAGGCGCAAGGCCAGGCGCTGTCCGAACTCGACGCCGCCAGCCGACGCTACGAACAACTCCAGAACTCCGGCGGCTGACCCGGGGGAGACAACCAGGTGGCACCCGCCTTACGGCCCGGAAACGGCAAGGCGTAAGGTGGGTGCCACGACGACGCGGGGTGGA
>NZ_JACHWU010000009.1:0-86015 GCF_014191605.1 Prauserella isguenensis | reverse complement strand
GGAGCAGTTCGGTAGCTCGCTGGGCTCATAACCCAGAGGTCGCAGGTTCAAATCCTGTCCCCGCTACAGAGATCGAAGAACCCCTGTCTACGGAGTGCGTAGGCAGGGGTTCTTCGCTGCCGCCTCTCATTCGCCAGTGCTGTGGGGGCCGCTTTCGTTGGTGCAGTAGGGGCGCGGCCCCTCCACACACCCCCGAGTTCCACGCGTGCGATTCGGGTGAGGCCCGAGGAGGCGGTCAGATCGGCGCGCAGGCGGTGTGTTCGGCACTCGGGTCCCGTGGAAGGCGCGCCCGTTGTGGCGGGCGTGAGCGGGGCGCTCAGCGCCGTCACGGGGCCCATGCGTCAGGGGTGCCCGGCGTCAGGGCCGGTACGGGCGGTGCGCCGGACTCGGTGGGACGAGGGCATCGCCGTCGCCGCGGCGCGTCCGGCCGTGGGCGCCCCAAGGTGCGGCCGCCGGTGCCGTGCCGACGCGCGTGAAACCGCAGCGCACGACGCACGCCCGGAGGTGGACGAGCGCGTAGGCACCCCCGTGAAAAGACGATCACCGTGGCCTGTACAGTTATAGATACACAACGACGCGGGGTGGAGCAGTTCGGTAGCTCGCTGGGCTCATAACCCAGAGGTCGCAGGTTCAAATCCTGTCCCCGCTACAGAGATCGAAGAACCCCTGTCTACGGAGTGTGTAGGCAGGGGTTTTTCGTTGCCGTCTCCCTTTCGCGTGGGGTGCAGCCCCTCCACATCGGCTGCTTCCGGGCTCCGTCCCGGAGGCGCTCGACCCCGCAGAAGCGCGGCCCCCGCAGAAGTGCGGCCTCGCTCGCATCGGCGGCGGTCGGGCTAGTCTGGCGATCGGGCTTCTCTGCGTGGCCGGTGTGTATGCCGGGTGGACCGCCGTTGCTCCTGGGGACACGTGTCCACCTGCGGTCATCACGCAGCGCGTCCTGGCGAGTACGAAACGTGTCTATACGGACCGTGAGGGTGTCCGCTGCATGGGTGTCGCCGCGGCCGGCTTCGACCGCGAAAGACTCCCGCAGGATCGACGCACCGTCATCGGGCGAACACGCTGCGCCGTGCCGGGCACACCGAACTCCGCCGTACGGGCCCATTCCACGTCAACCGCCACATTCTGGTGCTTGTGGACTGTGTGCCTCCATTGTGGACCACCTCCAGGGCCACAGTGGACAGAAGGCGCGAAACGTGGCACTGTGGGGGCGTGTCCGATTTGAACGCAACAGCCGCAGCACTGCTTGGCCTGCTTCACGATGGCCCCGCCACCGGTGGCGAACTCGTCGCCGGAGCCGAAGAGCGCTTCGGGGCGTTCTTCAGCGTCACGCGGAGCCAGGTCTACCGCGAACTCCCCGCGCTGAACGAAGCCGGCTACGTCCGACTGGGCAAGCAGGGCCCGCGCTCCAGCCAGCAGTACGTGATCACCGCGGCGGGCAAGAAGGCCTTCAAGGCCTGGGTCGCCGCCGACTCCGCGCCCGACCACCTGCGGTCGCCGCTCATCCTGCGCCTCGTGCATGCCAGGGTGCTCACGGCGAAGCAGCGGCAGAACCTCTTCGACACCGCCAAGGCCGTCTACACCGAGCAGGTCGACGTCGCCAAGGCCACGTCGAAGGCAGCCGAGGACCCGGTGTCCAAGGCCGTCGCCGACTTCGACCTGGCGCACGCGAAGGCCGCGCTGAAGCTCCTCGACACGGTCGCGGCGAACAGCTGATCACTCGGCGTCGCGCGGCCGCACACAAGCGGCCGCGCGATTTGCCGTAACCTTGTCATTCGTGAGTGCTGAGTTCGAAGACGTCGTCAAGGACCTCGACGGCAAGCTGACGCAGGTCGAATCCGTCATGGACATCGATGCGCTGCGCCAGGAGGTCGCCTCCCTCGAGGAGGAGGCGGCCCGCCCGGACCTGTGGGACGACCCTGCGGCCGCGCAGAAGGTGACCAGCCAGCTGTCGCACAAGCAGGCCGACCTGCGACGCGTCGGCGAACTGCGGCAGCGGCTCGACGACCTCGGCGTGCTCCACGAGCTCGCCCAGGCCGAGGGTGATCCCGCCAGCAAGAGCGAAGCCGACAGCGAGCTCGCGTCCCTCACCGAGGCGATCGACATGCTCGAGGTGCGCACCCTGCTGTCCGGTGAGTACGACCCGCGCAACGCCGTGGTTAACATCCGGGCCGAAGCGGGCGGCGTCGACGCGGCCGACTTCGCCGAGATGCTCATGCGCATGTACCTGCGCTGGGCCGAGCGGCACAACTACGCGACCGAGGTCTACGACATCTCCTACGCGGAGGAGGCGGGGATCAAGTCCGCCACGTTCAAGGTCGGCGCGTCGTACGCCTACGGCACGCTGTCGGTGGAGCAGGGTACGCACCGGCTGGTGCGCATCTCGCCGTTCGACAACCAGAGCCGCAGGCAGACCTCGTTCGCGCACGTCGAGGTGCTGCCCGAGGTCGAAGAGGTCGACCACGTCGAGATCCCCGAGAAGGACTTGCGCATCGACGTGTACCGCTCGTCCGGCCCCGGTGGGCAGAGCGTCAACACCACCGACTCGGCCGTGCGCATCACGCACCAGCCCACCGGCATCGTGGTGTCCTGCCAGAACGAGAAGTCGCAGCTGCAGAACAAGGTCGCCGCGATGAAGGTCCTGCAGGCCAAGCTGCTCCAGCGCAAGAAGGAGGAGGAGCAGGCCGAGCTCGACGCGCTGAAGGACGGCGGCTCCAGCTGGGGCAACCAGATGCGCTCGTACGTGCTGCACCCGTACCAGATGGTCAAGGACCTGCGCACCGAACACGAGTCCGGCAACCCGACGGCCGTGCTCGACGGTGAGATCGACGCGTTCCTCGACGCCGGCATCCGGTGGCGTAAGCAACAGGAGACCGACGCCGCCTAGCCCCGACCTGGGCGCGCCCGACCTGCGGGGCCCGCACAGCCTGTCCGCCGAGGCCCCGGGCAACCCGGCCTTAACGGAGCGCACGGGTAGGATGCCCAATCGTGATCCAGCTCGAATCCGTATCCAAGGCCTACAAGACCTCGACACGTCCGGCACTGGACGACGTCTCGGTCGACGTGGACAAGGGTGAGTTCGTCTTCCTCATCGGCCCGTCCGGGTCGGGGAAGTCGACGTTCCTGCGCCTGCTGCTGCGTGAGGAAGTGCCCAGCAAGGGCCGGGTGTCGGTGTCGAACTTCGACGTCGCCAAGATGCCCCGGCGCAAGGTCCCCCGCTTGCGCCAGACGATCGGCTGCGTCTTCCAGGACTTCCGTCTGCTGAACAACAAGACGGTGTCCGAGAACGTCGCGTTCGCACTCGAGGTCATCGGCAAGCCGAAGCACACCATCACCAAGGTCGTTCCCGAGGTGCTGGAGCTCGTCGGCCTCGACGGCAAGGCCGACCGCATGCCGCACGAACTCTCCGGTGGTGAGCAACAGCGCGTCGCGATGGCGCGGGCGTTCGTCAACCGGCCGCTCGTGCTGTTGGCCGATGAGCCGACGGGCAACCTCGACCCCGACACCAGCCAGGACATCATGCTGCTGCTGGAGCGGATCAACCGCACCGGCACGACCGTCCTGATGGCCACCCACGACCACTCGATCGTCGACTCCATGCGCCGCCGCGTCGTGGAGTTGGACCACGGCCGGGTCATCCGTGATGACCGGCGAGGCGTGTACGGCGTCGGTCGCTGACTCCCCCGCAGCGCACCGCCCGCTGACCGCCGCGGTCAGCCCGTCACGTCGAGTGCCGTGGCCACCGGTCCGGCCCACCGGACACTCCCCGCCCCGTACCCGACCCCCGACCCAAGGAACCGTGCCTTAGATGCGCGCCAGCTTCGTCTTCAGCGAGGTCGTCACCGGCTTGCGCCGGAACGTCACGATGACCATCGCCATGATCCTGACCACCGCGATCTCGCTCGGGATGTTCGGCGGTGGTCTGCTGCTCGTCCGCACGATCGACAAGATGCAGGCCAGCTATCTCGACGACGTCGAGGTCACGGTCTATCTCACGCAGGACATCAGCGCCAACGACCAGAACTGCACCGCCGAGCCGTGCTCGTCGATCCGGTCCGCGCTCGAGAACAACCAGGCCGTCGAGTCGGTCGTGTTCGAGGACCGCAACGAGGCCTATGAGCGGTTCCAGCGGATCTTCGAGGGCCAGCCCGAACTGGTCGAGCTCGCCCGGCCCGAATCGCTGCCCGCGTCGCTGCACGTCAAGCTGTTCGACCCCGAACGCAGCGAAGTGATCGTGCAGGAGTTCGGCAACCAACCGGGTGTGGCGAACGTCGACGACCAGAACAAGTTCCTCGACCGCTTCTTCGACCTGCTCAACTCGGGCCGGGACGGAACGTTCATCGTGGCGGCGATCGCCGCGCTGGCCGCGGTGCTGCTGATCGCCAACACCATCCAGGTGTCGGCCTACACGCGGCGGACCGAGGTCGGCATCATGCGTCTCGTCGGCGCCACCCGTTGGTACACGCAGTTACCGTTCCTGCTGGAAGCGGTCGTCGCGGGTGTCATCGGTGCGGCCCTCGGCGTGGTCGGCCTGATCGGCGTCAAGTACATCGCGCTGGACCAGATCTTCGAGGCCACGGGCGGGGCGATCCCCAAGATCGAGATGGTCGACATCCTGTTCCCCGTGGCACCCGTGTTGCTCGGCGTGTCGATCCTGATCTCCGCGATCACCGGGTACGTCACCCTCCGCGCGTACGTCCGCACGTAGGGAATGCGACGGTCGAGGCCCGCGTTGGGGTTCCGGGAACGAAATCCCGGCGCGGGCCCGGCCGCCCGGGCCATCGCAGCGGCGGCCCGCGTGCGCGGGCGGCCCCCGTAGTAACCGTTAGGACACCCCGGTCGAGGGCGGATAGAGTCGAGACATGGTCAAGGAAGTCGGACGCAAGGTGATCGCGTCGAACCGTCGTGCCCGCCACGACTATTCGATCCTCGACACCTACGAGGCCGGTATCGCTCTCGCCGGCACCGAGGTCAAGAGCCTCCGTGCCGGCAAGGCGTCGCTGAGCGAGGCGTTCGCGACCGTCGACGACGGTGAGGTCTTCCTCCGTAACGTGCACATCCCGGAGTACGCCCAGGGCACGTGGACCAACCACATGCCGCGACGGACCCGGAAGTTGCTGCTGCACCGCAGGGAGATTCAGAAGCTGATCGGGAAGACGAAGGAGAGCGGCGTCAGCCTCGTACCGCTGTCGCTCTACTTCAAGGACGGCAAGGTCAAGGTCGAACTCGCGCTGGCGCGCGGTAAGAAGGCCCACGACAAACGGCAGGACATCGCGAAGCGGGACGCGCAGCGCGAGATCTCCAAGGCGATGGGCCGGGCGATCAAGGGCAAGCACAAGCAGCAGCGCGCGGGACGCCGTTGACCGGCCCCGCAGGCGACGACGACGTCGCAGCCTGGGTGCGGGGGCTCGGGCTCGACGGTCTCGTCGACATCCACGTCCACTTCCTTCCCGAGCGCATGCTGGCGAAGGTGTGGGCGTACTTCGACGCAGCCGAACGCCACTACGGCATGCCCTGGCCGGTGCACTACCGACTGCCGGAGGCGGACCGGCTCGCGGCATTGCGGGCCATGGGGGTGCGGACGTTCGCGCCGCTGGTGTACCCGCACAAGCCGGGTATGGCGGAGTGGCTGAACGGCTGGGCCCGCGAGTTCGCCGAGCGGGAACCGGACGCGGTGCCGACCGCGACGTTCTTCCCCGAACCGGAGGCGGCCCGCTACGTCGAGGAGGCGCTGCGCTCGGGGGTGCGCTGCGTCAAGGTCCACGTGCAGGTCGGCGCGTTCGACCCGCGCGACGACCACCTCGACGCGGTGTGGGGAATGCTCGCGGACGCGGGCGTTCCCGCGGTGGTGCACTGCGGGCACGGCCCGCTGCGGGGCGAGCACACGGGGCTCGACGTGTTCGGCCGCGTGCTGGAACGCCATCCCGGGCTGGTCGCCGTGCTGGCGCACGCGGGCATGCCCGAGTACGACGCGGCCTTCGACCTGGTGCAGCGGTTCCCGCGGGTGCATCTCGACACGACGATGGTGGGCGTGCCGTTCACCGAAAGCTTCATGCCCGTACCGGGCGACTGGCCCGCGCGGATCGCCGACGTCGCCGACCGCGTCGTGCTCGGCACCGATTTCCCGAACATCCCGTACGACTACGCCACGCAGTTGCGTGCCGTCGCGGGCTGGGCCGAGGCCGACGACCGGCTGGGGGAGCCGTTCCTCCGCGCGGTCCTTCACGACACGCCCGCCAAGCTCCTCGACGTCTGATCGGCCGCGCCCTGCGAGTCCGGTTGTTCCGGGTTCGTGTCCGGCTCGGATGTGGTGGCCGCCTGCCCGACGGACACGACCGGGCGGGCGAGTACGTACGCGACGACCACGAACGCCGCCCACAGTTCCGGGCCGTTGCCGAAGCCGCGGGCCGCCAGGCCGAGCAGGCCGGTCGCGCCGAGCAGTGAGGCGGCGACGAGCGCCGTCAGCGCCGGCGTCGCCGCAGGCCGGGCCGCGTCGCTGCCGGTACGGCCGCTCCGAACCTGGCCGGTTCGGGAAGGTTCGGTTTCGAACCGGCCCGCGACCCGCACCAGCACAGCCAGCACGGCGGCGGTCGCGGCCAGCCACACGGGCACCATCGCCAGCCAGCCGAGGGTGCCGGGCTGCGGGGTCGTGTAGCCGAGCGCCACCACCGCAACGCCAGCTACGACGATCAGGGCGGGCATGTGCCACAGGTAGATGCTCATGAACCGCGGACCCGCCCAGGACAGCGCAGCGGCCACCGGCCTCCGCGCGGCCAACCGCGTCAGCAACGGCCGCGCTGCGAGCACCAGGCCGACCTGGCCGACGGCCAGACCCACCAGCGCCACGTTCGGCGGGCTCATGTTCGACACTGGTGCACCCGGCATCCCGATCATGCTCTGCGCGTACGGTCCGAACGCCACGAGTAGCGCGGTCGCCCCGAATCCGGCCGCCGACATGGCGAGTGAACGACATGTCGACAGTCGGCCGAGGGCGCCGTCCACGTAGTGAAAGCCCAGCTGTGCCGCCGCGAGCCAGACGAACACCGCGTTGGCGTACCCGACGAGGGGCACGCCGCCGAACCGCGCGACGTCGACGGCCACCGCCACGAGCGCCAGCGCGGGCACCACCGCGAACCCGAACCGGCGGTGCGCGGCAGCCATCAGGGGTGTGGCCACGATCGCCAGCAGGTACACGGCCAGGAACCACAGCAGCTGGGCGGCGATCGCGCCCCCGATGGCGACGGGCTGCTCCGGTACACCCAGGTCGCGCAGCACCGTGGGCACGACGAGCCACACCGCCAGCAGTGGCAGCACCGGCAGCAGCAACCTGCGCAGCCTGCCCGCGAGCCAGGCGCGGGTCGCGGTCGTGGTGTCGGCACCCGTTGCCCGGGCCCGGTGCAGTGAGATGAGGTTGGCCGCGCCGCCCGCGAAGAACACGAGCGGCATGACCTGCGACAGCCAGGTCGCGATCCACCAGCCGGGCGTAGCCAGCGCGTTGCCGGTGGCGAGGGTGCCGTCGGAGTAGCCGAGCACGGGCATGGTCCAGTGCTGCACGACGACGCCCACCACGGCGAGGGTGCGGATGAGGTCGAGGAAACGGTCCCTGGTGTGCGGCGGGGCGCCGGCGAGGCTCGTCGTCATGGCATTCAGCCTGGTCACCGGGCCGCTCCGGCACAGCGGTGTGGGCCTCCGACTTTCCCTACCGGTTTTCGCCACGCCGCCGGTGGGGCTGGCCCTACCGGCCGCGGGCCCGAACGATCCTGCCCCTACCTGCGCTCAGCGTTCGAGGTAGGTCAGCACCGCGCGCACGCGGCGATGTTCCTCGAGGCTGCCGTCGAGGCCGAGCTTGGCGAAGATGTTGCCGATGTGCTTCTCGACCGCGCCGTGCGAGACCACCAGCCGGTCGGCGATCGCCGAGTTCGACAGGCCCTGTGCCATCAGTTCGAGCACGTCGCCTTCGCGGCCGGTCAGCGACGCGAGCGGGTTGTTCCGGCCGCGTGCCATGACCTGCGAGATCACCTCGGGGTCGACCGCCGTGCCGCCGGCGGCGACGCGGCGCACGGCGTCGAGGAAGTCGGTCACGTCCGAGACGCGTTCTTTGAGCAGATAACCGACACCGCCGGTGCCGCCGGACAGCAGCTCGATCGCGTACGTCTCCTCGACGTACTGCGACAGCACGAGGACCGGCAGGTTGCGGACGATCTCGCGGGCACGCAGCGCGGCCCGCAGGCCCTCGTCGGTGAACGTCGGCGGCATCCGGACGTCGACGATCGCCAGGTCGGGCTCGTGTTCGGGCACCGCAGCCAGCAGTTCGTCACCGGAGCCGACCGCGGCCACCGTCTCGATCCCGTCGTCGGCCAGTAGCCGCTGCACACCCGCCCGCAGCAGTACGGCGTCCTCGGCGATGACCACGCGCACGCGCAACCCCCAGAAGTTCGATCACCAGCTACACGGCAGTTCGGCGCGAACGACCGTCGGGCCACCGGCCGGACTGACGACCGACACGACGCCGTCGATCGTCGCGGCGCGGTCGGCGAGTCCGGCGAGTCCGCCGCCGGGGCGGATCTCGGCACCGCCACGGCCGTCGTCGGTGACCTCGGCGATCACCGTATCGCCGTCGCGGCGCACGTCGACGCGGATGTCGGAGGCGTCGGCGTACTTGGCGGCGTTGGTGAGTGTCTCGCCGACGACGAAGTACGTCGTGGTCTCCACGGCGGCGGGTGGACGCTCGTCGATGTCGACCGATACCGACACCGGCACCGGCGACTTCGCCGCGAGCGCAGACAGGGCCGCGTCAAGGCCGCGGTCGCCCAGCACCGCCGGGTAGATGCCCCGCGCGAGGTCGCGCAGCTCGGACACGGCGAGCTTCGCGTCGGTGTGCGCCTCGTCGAGCAGTGCGTGCAGCTCAGCGGGGTCGGGTTGGGTGTCGCCGACCTTGGCTTTGGCCCGGCCGACGGTCATCGCCACGGACACGAGCCGCTGCTGCGCCCCGTCGTGCAGATCGCGTTCGATGCGCCTGCGCTCGGCCTCCGCGGCGTCGACCCCGCGAGCCCGGGACGCCTGCAGCCGCGTCGCCTTCGCCTCGAGGCGTTGCGCCCGCGGCGGGCCGAGCAACGTCAACGCCAGCTTGCCGTGCAGCCAGCCGATCCCGGGTGCGACCGTCAACGCGAGCGGCACGACGATCGCCGACACGACGCCGAGCACGAACTCGACGATCGCGATCGGTGTCGCGACCATCAGGTACGTGAGGTCTCGCCAGGTCGTGGCGTCGGTCAACTGCGCCAGCCAGTTCCGCACGCGCCCGTCGCCGCGTTTACGGATCGCGTCGGCCACCGGGGTACGCAGCCACCGCCGCAGCCATCGCCGCTCGGCGTCGGCGAAGCGCTGCGTCAACGCCGTGGCCAGCATGAGCAGGGGAATGCCCACCCAGACGATGGTCGTCGCGATCCCGGCGACCAGCAGCACCAGGAGTACGGCGAACTCGACGATGCGCACCGGCAGTGTCAGCACCTGGTACGCGATCGTCCGCCATGTGCCCGGCCACGGCTGGTCCTCGTGCATCGTGGAGTTCTCCTTCACCCGGAGTGTTCATCGTGCCACCGAGTGGCCTTCCGGGAGGTTCGCGGTGATGGTGTCGTTGTGGGCGGTGATGTCCGGTTCGGTATCGGTCTCGGTTCCAGCGCCGGCCTCGGCTTCGCGGATGCGCCGCCGGGTCGGTCCCAGCAACGCCCGCGCGAGCCATGCGTGTCCGACGGCGAGGCCCTGCGTGAGGGGCACCGACGCGCACGCCAACAGCACACCCAGCGCCGTCCAGGGCAGTGCCGTGGGCACCGAGTCGACGACCACCCAGCGCAGCTCGTGCGACGGGAACGCGTACAGGCCTTCTGGCAGGAACCGGTAGTACACGGGCAGCGCGGTCAGGCCCAGTGACACCGACCAGAACACGACGACCAGCGTGAACTCCACGATCCCCACCGGCAGCAGGATGATCAGGTACGCCGCGTCACGCCAGGTCTGCGCGTCGCGGGCGCGCGCCAGCCACCGGCTTCGGAGCGGTCCACCGGGCAACGGCCGATAGGGCCGCGGCACCGTCGTCGACAGCATGGCCCGTACCCGGGCGCGCTCCAGATCCGCCAGCCCCCGCGCGCCTGCGAGCAGCAGCATCAGCACCGGAATGCCCACCCATACGAGCGCCGTCGGAGCGCCCACGCTGGCCGTCGTCACCACGAACACGAAGCCGAGGATCCCCAACGGCAGACTGAGCAGCAGGAACGGCAGCGCGCCGCCCAGTCGGGGACGTCGTGTCCGCGTCATGGCACGCCTCCCTTCCCGTCGTCCGAGGGCTGTCCTCCGATACTCCTCAGCCTCGCCGACCGGGGGAGTGGCCACCATGGAGCGCACCGGCCGAAAGACGGTGGGGACAACCCCACCACCGGCAGGAGTGTGACGGCCGGGGAATTAACGCCTTGCCACGCGCGTTATGCTGAGCGGACGCAGTGATCGACACTGGCGATCCACACTGATGCTCACCAAGGGGGTGAACGGTTTCGACTCTGGACGTTGATCCAGCGGGAAGCGTGCCGGTGCAGGCAACGACCACCGAAAGCGTCGTCGCAACTAAATATAAGCGCCAAGACTAATAGTCAGCGCGACTTCGCCCTCGCCGCCTGAGCGAGTGCGAGTCTGTCGGCCCGGGTAAGCCTTCGACCCGGTTCGCCGGCATCAGCTAGAAGGCTCACCTCCGGTCCCGGCCACGGGGACCGGTAGGGAAACCAACAGTGGCTGGGCCCGTCACACCGGCTCGTTCGCGTGACCGGTGGGGCCAAGCAGAGACACAGCGAACTGCGCACGGAGAAGCCCTGGAGAGGCGGCAGAGGACCCGGGTTCGATTCCCGGCACCTCCACTCGACGGAAGGCGCCCCCTGCTCGACGCGGGGGGCGCCTTCGCTGTTTTCGGTCCTCGTCGTGTCGTCTGGGGCGATGTGTCTTCTGGACGATGTGTCTTCAGGACGCAGCCCAAAGGCCGCCCAAGACCCCGTTCGGGGCGGGCCCGGGCCCCATCGCGGTGGGTACGTCAGGCCTTGCCTGCCAGGCGCATGAGCGTGTCAGCCGCCGGTTCGGCTCGCGCGTCGCGGTGTCCGGTGCCTGCCCAGAGGTGGATCAGCCGGCTGTCGCCCGCGGCGGTGGCGGCCTTCCGGAGCGGGCTGGTGAGGTGGTGCACGGCGGGATACGCGCAGGGGGCGCTCGACTCGAACCGGTCGGTGAAGTGGTTGCGCAGGGCGCGCGCGGGCCGCCCGGTGAAGGCGCGGGTCACGACCGTGGAGTCGAAGTCGGAGTCGACCAGCGCGGCCTTGTGCGGGGCCGACGTTCCGCTCTCGTGGGTGCGCAGCAGCGCGGTACCGACGGCGACCGCTTCGGCACCGGCGTCGAGCGCGGCCGTGACGTCGGCAGGCCTGCTCACCCCGCCCGCGCCGACCAGCGGAAGGCGGGTGTCGGCACGAACGTCCCGAAGCAGGCGCGGCAACGGAACCCCGGGTGGCGTCCGTGCCGGGGTGAACGTGCCGGAGTGGCCGCCTGCTGCCGAGGACTGGACGATGAGAGCGTCCACCCCGGCCTCCTCGGCGAGTCGTGCCTCGGGCGCCGACGTCACGGTCTGCACCACCATGCTCCCGGCCGCACGCAAGGCGGCGACCACGTCGCCGTGCGGCAGGCCGAAGGTCAGCGACACGACCGGCACCGGATCGGCGAGCAACAGGTCGATCTTGGCCGCCCAGTGGTCGTCGTCCTCGATCGGAGTGTCCGGCAGGTGCACGCCGTGGCGGTCGGCCTCGGGCAGGAGCGCGTCGCGATAGGCGTGATAGTCCTCTTCGGACGCCGGAACGGGGTTGGGTGCGAAGAGGTTGACCCCGAAGGGGACACCGTCGGCGCGTACGGCGGCGATCTGCTCGGCGAGGGCCGAAGGCGTCTTGTAGCCGCCCGCGAGGAATCCCATCGACCCAGCACGCCCCGCGGCGGTGACGAGATCCGGGGCGGTCGGGCCGCCGGCCATGGGGGCGGCGAGGACGGGGAGGCTGATGCCGAGGTCGGTGAGCACGAAACTGTCCTTTCGGGAATGAGTGCCGGGCTGGTCGTTCAGGTGGCGAGGCGGTGGGGGAAGCGGACTCGGACCGCGGCGGCCGCGACGCCGGCGGCGAACACGAACGCGCTGCCGAGCACCAGCACGTCGTCGTAGCCGCGATGCAGCAGCGGGCCGGACAGCACAGGACCCAGGATCTGCCCTGCGCTGTAGCCCGTCGTCAACATCGCGACCGCGCGAGGTACGTGCAGCTGCCTGCCGATCGCGAGCGTGACGGTGGTGATCCCCATGAACGTCACACCGAACAGCACGGCCGAGACGAGTGCACCCGCCGCGCCGGGGAACACGGCGGGCAGTGCGATGCCGACGGCCTGGACGGTCAGCGCCGTCACGAGCAGGGTCGGCCTGCTCCAGCGCCGTGACAGCCCTGCCCACACCGCGCACGAGGGCACCGCCGCCAGCCCGACGAGGATCCAGGCGCCGGCACCGAGGGCGCCGGGCGTGCTGTGCTCGATCGCGGCGACGAGGAACGTTCCCGCGATGATGTAGCCGACACCTTCGAGGGTGTAGCTCACCAGCAGGGGAGCGAACCACCGGTGCGTGTGTCGCCCGGCAGGGTCGCCGTGGCTGCTCGCGGCCTCCTGCTCGGGTGTCAGCCGCCAGGCGACCGCGGTGAGCAGTGCCGTCAGCGCGGCGCAGGTCCACCACGCGTCCTGCCAGGTGCCGACGGAACCGGCGATCAGCACGAGGGTCGCGGACAGCGTGATTCCCGCCCCGACGCCGCCGAACACCCAGCCGGTGACGTGGTTCGCGTGGTCGCGCAGTTGCGACATCGCGGCGCCCACGGTGATCACGAACACCACGGCGCCGGCCGTTCCTGCCGTCAACCGCAGGGCGGACCACGCCGTGGCACCGGTGAGTACGGGCATCAGCGCCGTGCTCGCCGTCAGGACGAGCAGTGAGCCGCGCAGCAGCATCACCGAGCGGGCCACGGCGGGCGCGACGATGCCGACCAGCGCACCGGCCAGGTATCCGACGTAGTTGGCGGTGGCCAGGGACGCTCCGAGGTCCGCCGACATTTCCGCCTGGTCCTCCATCAGCGGGAGGATGGGCGTGAAAGCGAACCGGCCGACCCCCATCGCGGCGGCCAGTGCCGCCGCGGCCCGGGCGACGATCGTCCACGGGGACGTGCCGTGCGCCGGGGTGTGCAGTGTCTCGATGTTCATGGCGTCGCCGACGCTAGGCCGCCCTGTGGTCGTTGTGAAATGCTTGCTGCGCTGGCCGTATGCCGCTCCGGCATAGGTACTGGAGAGGGAGGTGTGCAGCGCATGGACGTGGAGCTGCGTCACATCAGGGCGTTCGCCGCGGTGGCCCACCACGGGTCGTTCACGCGCGCCGCCGAGGCGCTGTTGATCACGCAGCCCGCACTGAGCCGAACCGTCGCGCAGTTGGAGAAGATTCTCGGCGTCGAGCTGTTGGACCGGTCCTCACGCCGTATCGACCTGACCGGCCCGGGACTCGAGTTCCTCGGACATGCCGACCAGGTCCTGGCCGCGCTCGAACAGGGGATCGCGGCGGCGCGTAAGGATGTCACCATCCGGCTCGGCTTCAGCTGGCTGCTGCCCGATCCGTGGGCCCAGCGCACGGTGACCCGCTTCGAAGCCGACGTCGGGGCCGCCGTCTCCTTGGTGCGCAGCGACGATCCGCTGCAGGCGCTGCGGGAACGCTCCGTGGACGTCGCGCTCGTCCGCGGCCGGATCCGGAACGCGCCACCCGCGTCGCGCGCGGTCCACCTCTACGACGAGGTCCGCGTGGCCGTGTGCGCGGCCGACAGCGCGCTCGCCGAGCGGGAACGGCTGGCGTGGTCCGAGGTGCCGTCCTGGCCGCTGGTGGTCAACACACGCAGCGGCACGACGGGACCGTGGTCGTTCCCGGACGGGCAGGGGCCTCAGCGCACCGTGGAGACCGGGAATTTCGACGAGTGGCTGGAATCCGTCGCCGCCAATCGCGGCATCGGCATCGTGCCCGAGGTCGCGCAGCGGCGTATCAACCACCCGGCAGCCCGTTTCGTCCCGCTGACCGGCGCCCCGGCCAGCCCCGTGCACCTCGTGCACCTGCCGGGTGGGCAGCAGGAGATGGTGAACCGTTTCCTCGACGTCGCCGTCGCCTCGGCGCGCGGCGCTCCACGGGCCTGACCGGCGAACGGCCGCTCACGGGCCGGCGGTCGTGCCATACTCGCCGCGTGACTGCGCCCATGCACCTGCCGACGTTCTTCGTCCGCCAGCGGATCACCATGATGGTCAACCGTTACGAGATCCGCGGCGTCGGCCCGGACGGGGGTGAAGGGGAGCTGATCGCGTTCGCGCAGCAGAAGCGGATGAAGCTGCGCGAGGAGATCATCTTCTACTCGGACGAGACGCGTACCCGTCAGGTGTTCTCGTTCAAGGCCAGGCAGAAGCTCGACGTGCACGCCGAGCACGACGTGTACGACGAACACGGGCAGGCGCTCGGCGGGTTCAGCAAGGAGTTCGGCAAGAGCCTGCTGCGGTCGACGTGGCAACTCCACGGGCCGGGTTACTCCGCGAAGGGGCAGGAGCGCAGCAAGTTCGTCGCCATTCTCCGCCGGGTCTGGACGATGATCCCGTACCTCGGCGACGTCTGGGTGCCGTTCCTGTTCCACTTCGACTTCACCGACAACGAGACCGGACAGCCCGTGATGACCAGCCAGAAGGGCATCGCGATCCGGGACAAGTACACGATCAGCGTGCCCGACCCCCGCATCGACGTCCGGGTGGCCGCGAGCATGGCCGTCGCGCTCGACGCGCTGCAGTCACGCTGAGGTCGTGGCGCGGGCCGGTGTCACGGGCTCCGGTCCGACTCGCGGCTCCGGTCGGCCTTCGGGCTTTCAGACGGCCTTCGGGCTTTCAGACGGCGGAGCGGCGTAGGTGGTCGACGTAGTCGTCGACGGCGGTGATCAGTTCGCGGTCGTCGGCGAGGGCGGCGTCCAGCGCGGCAACCACCGGGCGGGCGCCGTCGGCCGAGCGGGCGAGGGTGACGAGTTCGTCGGCGCGCGGATCGACGACGTCTCTGTCCCGCAGGTGGATCAGCCACCCGGCCAGCGCCGCGACCGCGGGTTCGGGAAGGCGCAGGCGCGACCGTTCGGCCCGCAGCACCGGCAGGATCCGGGCGGGGAGCTTCTCCGAGCCGCCGACGGCGATGTGCAGCAGGCGGTGCCGGATGCCGCGGGACGAGAATCGCCGCAGCAGGCGGTCGCGGTAGTCGGCGAGATCTTCGGCGGGCAGCGACGCGTGCCGCGAGGCGGTGTCCCACCACGATTCGACCAGCGCCGCCAGCGGGGGATGCCGCACGGCCTCGTCGACGGTGGCGCAGCCCAGCGCGGGTCCGGTGTAGGCCAGCAGCGTGTGCGCACCGTTGAGGAACCACAGTTTCCGCTGTTCGTAACCGGCGAGGTCGTCGACGAACCGGGCGCCGGCGTTCTCCCACGCAGGCCTGCCGAGGGGGAATCGTCCGGCGAGCAGCCACTCGCTGAACGGCTCGGTCACCACCGGGGCGTGGTCGGCGAACCCGGTCAGCCGGGCGGCCGTGGTGGCGTCGTCCTCGCCGGCGACGGGGGTGATGCGGTCGACGACGGTGTCGACGAACGACACGTGCTCCTCGAGCCACGAGCGGAACGTGGAGTCCTCGCCCTCGGCGGCGCCGCGCATGGCCTCCCGCAGCACATCGCCGTTGCCGGGCAGGTTGTCGCAGGGCACGAGCGCGATGGGGGCGCCGCCCGCGCGGTGACGTCCACGCAGACCGGCGAGCACCCGGTCGATCGCACTCCCGTCACCGGCGGTGCGGTAGCCCGCCTCGGTGATCGTCAGCGTCAGCAGTGCGACGTCGGGCGAGGCCAGGTCGGCGAGCCACCGCTCGGTGTCGCCGCCCGGGTGGGCGCGGCTGATCGAGTCGACGAGCTCGGCCTGCGGCTGCCCGTTGCCGCGCACCTGCAGCGTGTACAGCCCGTCCTGCTCGGTGAGTGTGCGCGGCAGGTCGGCGTTGCGGAACGTGTACGCCGCGACTCCCCAGTCCGGATCGGCCATCGTGTACACGGCCTGGTGCGCTCGGTGGAATGCGCCGAGTCCGAGGTGGACGGCACGGACCGGGGCAGGCGGGCCCGTCCCGGCGGAGGCGCGCGTGAGCCGGGGCGGCGAAGTCGGCGGGGTCTGCGGTGTCGGCATCAGAGTCGGAATGCTGCGCGGGGCTGGCGGTCGTGCAGGTCGTGGATCACCCGTGCGGCGTCGTCCTCGTCGATCAGATGCTCGGCGACGAGACCGGACAGGTGGGCCGCGTCGACCCGGCGGGCGGTGTCGTGGCGTGCCGGGATGGAGCAGAACCCGCGCGTGTCGTCGATGAACCCGGCGTTGCGGTAGAAGCCGGCCGTCTCGGTGACCGCGTCGCGGAACCGGTGCATCGCGCGGGGAGCGTCGAGGAACCACCACGGCGCGCCGAGATACACCGACGGGTAGAACCCGGCCAGCGGTGCGAGTTCGCGGGAGAACACGGTCTCGTCGAGGGTGAACACGACCGTCTGGAATCGCGGGTTCGTGCCGAAGCGTTCCAGCATCGGCTGCAGCGCCCCGGTGAACTCGGCCTGCAACGGGATGTCGTGGCCGGTGTCGGGGCCGAAGCGTCGCAACGTCTCCGGATGGTGGCCCCGCCGGACGCCGGTGTGCAGCGCCATGACCATGCCGTCCTCACTGGACATTCGTGCCATCTCGCCGAGGAGCTGCTGCGACAGCAATCGCGCGTCGTCGTCGCTGCCCGTTCCGGAGTGGACTCGCCGGAACAGCCGCTGCGCCTCGTCGCCGTCGAGGAAGGCCGTGCGGGCGTCCGGAGCGCTGTGATCGGTCGCCGTGGCGCCGTGGGCACGGAAGTACTCCCGGCGGTTCTCCAGCGCCCGCACGAATCCGGTGTAGTCGCCGGTGTCGATCCCGCTCGCCTCGGCGAGTGCGTCCAGCGCCGCGGGCCAGTCGGGTGTGGACGCATCGAGGTAGCGGTCCGGGCGGAACGTGGGCACCACGCGGCCCGACCACGACGGATCCTCGGTGAGTGCGCGGTGGTGGGCCAGATCGTCGGCCGGGTCGTCGGTGGTGGCCAGCGCTTCGATGCCGAACGACTCGTACAGCGCGCGCGGCCGGAACTCGGGCAGGCTCAGCCGCTCGGTGAGTTCGTCGAAGAGCTCGTCGGCGGTGGCGGCCGAGGGCTGCACCGTCACGCCCAGGACGTCGTGGAGCTCGGCCTCGATCCACTGCCTCGACGCCGTGCCGAGGAACAGATGCCAGTGCTCGCAGAAGGCGCGCCACACCTCGCGCGGTGCGGCCTGCTCGGCCCCGTCGCTGTCACGCACGCCGAGTTCGTTCATGGTCAGGCCGTGGGCGTGCAGCAGGCGGGTCACGTAGTGGTCCGGGGTGACCAACAGCGACGCCGGGTCGGTGAACGGCTCGTCGTCGGCGAGCAGCCTGGCCTCGACGTGACCGTGCGGGCTGATCACCGGCAGGTCGCGGACGCTGTCGTACAGCCGCCGTGCGATACCGCGCTGTGTGGGCTCCGGTGGCAACAGCCGGTCGGGGTGCGGAGCCAGCGGCGCCCGCCCGCCGCGCGGAACGTCGCGTGGCGCGTTCGCCGAGCCCAGATTCCTGGTCTCCCGGTCGGAACGGGCTGCGGGAGAGGGGTCGGATGCGGGTGTGTCTGCCGTGCCGCCGTGCATGCGGGCAGCCTCGCCGCCGCGCGCAGCCTATGCAACTGGTTGCCGTCAGTTGTCATCACCGGGACCGGATGTCACCGGGCGGGGTCGCCTGCCGGTGGGGGAGCCGTGGAACCGCGGGTCACGAGGTGGGCGTCGAACAGCGTCGACTCCGGTGTCGTGTGGTGGGCGAGCTGTGCGTGCAGCGCGTCGACGGCGGCTCTGCCGAGCCGTTCGGTCGGCCCCGAGATCGTCGTCAGCGCGGGCACGGTGAGGTCGACCCCGAAGATGTCGTCGCACCCGATGAGGCTGAAGTCCGTGGGAACGCTCACCCCTGCGGCCTGCAGCCGTTGCAGGGTGCCGATCGCGATGAGGTCGTTGTAGGCGATCGCCGCAGTGGTGCGCTGCAGCATCAGCGCGTCGGCGGCCTCGTGGCCGCCCTGGCGGTTCGGCGGGTGCGGCCCGAGGAACGTCGCGTCGAGGCAGAGTGCGGCCGACTCCTCGCGCACGGCCTGCCAGCGTGCACCGTTGATCCACGAGTTCCGCGGGCCGGACAGGTACGCGATGCGCCGATGACCGATGGCCGCCAGGTGGCGCACCGCCTTGCGCATCCCGCCCGCGGTGTCGACGACCAGGCTCGGGATGCCGTCGATCTCGCGGTTGACGATGGCCAGCGGGCGGTGCTGGGCGAGCTGGCGGATGACGTCGTCGGACAACCGCGAGGTGGCCAGGATCGCGCCGCTCGTGGTCGCCAGTAGTTGCCGCAGGTTGCTGACCTCGACCCGCGGCGACTCGTCGCTGTCGGTCAGGGCGAGCGTGTAGTCCCCGGTCAGTGCTTGCGCCTGGGCGGCCTTGATCAGCGGTGCGTAGTACGGGTTGGCGATGTCGGTGACGACCAGCGTCATCGTCCGTGCCCGGCCGGGCGCCTCCGCGCGGGCGAGCGGCCGCGGCACGTAGCCGATCTCGTCTGCGGCGGTGCGGACCTTCTCGCGGGTCGTGGGGTTGACCCGGCTCGGGTGGGAGAACGTGCGGGACACGGTCGACGCGGCGACCCCGCAGTGTCGGGCCACGTCGTAGATCGTCGGCCTGGGTTCGCCCACTCCTGATACCTCCGCGACCGGTCGTGCCTGGTGGCAACAAATGGCAACCGATTGTCAGTCTATGGGACGGCTCTTACGTTGAACCGATCGCGAGCCCCCGGTCACGTCCGCCGGCCGTGTGCGCACGGCGGACCCGGCGGCCACTCGTCGTTTGCAGTCAAGGAGGACCAGTGCTCATCGAGCGCGCGGACGTCATCGTCACCAGCCCTGGGCGCAACTTCGTCACGCTCAAGATCACCACGGATGACGGGGTGGTCGGCTACGGCGACGGCACGCTGAACGGCCGGGAGCTGGCCGTGGCGAGCTACCTCACCGACCACGTCGTGCCGCTGCTGACGGGCCGCGACGCGCACGCCATCGAGGACACCTGGCAGTACCTGTACCGCGGCGCGTACTGGCGGCGCGGCCCGGTGACGATGGCGGCGATCGCCGCCGTGGACACCGCGCTGTGGGACATCAAGGCCAAGGTCGCCGGACTCCCGCTGTACCAGCTGCTCGGCGGCGCCAGCCGGGAGCGGTGCCTGGTTTACGGCCACGCCAGCGGCAAGGATGTCCCGGAGCTGTTCGACTCGGTCCGCAAGCACCTCGACGAGGGGTTCCGCGCCATCCGCATCCAGACCGGCGTGCCGGGACTGGACTCGGTGTACGGCGTGGCCTCCAGCGCGGCCGCATCGGTCGGCGGTGGCGACAGCGACGCCCGCTACGACTACGAGCCCGCCCGCCGTGCGGCGCTGCCCGCCGAGGAGACCTGGGACACGCGCGCCTATTTGCGGCACGTGCCGTCGGTGTTCGAGGCGGTCCGCGGCGAGTTCGGCGAGGACATCGCGCTGCTGCACGACGCGCACCACCGGCTGACCCCGATCCAGGCGGCCAAGCTCGGCAAATCACTGGAGCCCTACGACCTGTTCTGGCTCGAGGACGTCACGCCCGCAGAGAACCAGGAAGCGTTGCGGTGGGTGCGTCACCACACGACCACGCCGCTGGCGATCGGCGAGGTGTTCAACTCGATCTGGGACTATCAGCACCTGATTCGCGAACAGCTCATCGACTACGTGCGCTCACCGATCACGCACGCGGGCGGCATCACCAGCGTGCGCCGGATCATGGACTACGCGGCCATGTACCAGATCAAGTCCGGCATGCACGGTCCGACGGACGTCTCGCCGGTCGGGCTCGCCGCCGCCGTGCACCTCGGCCTGGCACTGCACAACTTCGGCATCCAGGAGTACATGGTCCACAGCCGGGAGACCCACGAGGTGTTCGGTCCGACCTACGAGTTCGCCCGCGGCGGTCTGCGACCGAGCGAGGAACCGGGTCTCGGCATCCACATCGACGAGGAGCTGGCCGCGCGGTACCCGTACGAGCGGGCGTACCTGCCGGTGAACCGGTTGCGGGACGGAACCGTTCATGATTGGTGAGTCGCGCCCGCACCCCGTCGTTTCCGCGTCGGAACAGGTGCAGGCGTCGTCTCCCGGACAGTAAGCAATTCGTCGGATCGAGAGAAGTTCCCGTGCGTGTCACATCACGAGTCGAACGAGTGCAGCGGGCAGGCGAGTGGGTCCGGATTCACACCGACGGTGTCGAAATCCGGCTCGTCGTCGTGGCCGACGGCATTCTGCGCATTCGAGCCGGTTTCGACGGCGATTTCGCCGAGGAGTCCTACACGCTGACCACGACGGCGTGGCCCGACCGGCTCGACGCGTTCTTCGGCGCCGAACGCACCCGGGTGGTGCCGGAGCCGTTCGAACTCGACGACCGGGGCGACCACGTCCGCATGACCGGCGGGAACCTGCGGGTGGACATCGAGAAGGACCCGTTCCGGATCCGCGTCCACGACGCCGAGGGAACCCTGCTGCACTCCGACGTCGCCGGGCTCGGCTACCTGGCCGACGCGAACGGCCGCCGCAGCCACACGAGCGAGATCTCCGCCGGCGACGCCTTCTACGGTTTCGGTGAGACCACCGGTCCGCTGAACAAGGCGCAGAAGCTCATCACGATGAGCCCGAAGGATGCGCTCGGTTACGACCCACGCGAAACCGATCCGCTGTACAAACACATCCCGTTCTATCTCAAGTTGAACCGGGAGAACCGGAAAGCGGTCGGCTATTTCTACCACAACACCTACGACTGCGAATTCGATCTCGGCAGGCAGCGGAGCAATTACTGGCCCCCGCACAGCCGCTACCGCGCGGACGGCGGCGACGTCGACCTCTTCCTCATCGCGGGTCCGGGTATGCGGGACGTGGTGCGGCGCTACGCGACACTCACCGGCAGGCCGCCGCTGCTGCCCAAGTACGCGCTGGGCTACCTGGCCTCGTCCATGTATTACTCCGAAGTGGACTCCGACGGCGACAGGGCGATCACCGATTTCATCGACCTCGCCCGGGAAGAGGGAATCCCCGTCGACGGGTTCCAGCTCTCGTCCGGCTACACCACCCAGGACACCGAGGCCGGGCCGAAGCGATGCGTCTTCACGTGGAACGAGCGCCGGTTCCCCGACCCCGAGGCCTTCTTCGCGGCGATGGCCGAGTGCGGCATCACCGTGTCACCGAACGTCAAGCCCGGCGTCCTCGACGTCCACCCTGGACTCGAGGAATTTCGCGACCAGGACGTCTTCGTCACCCGCAGCGCCGACGCCGCCGAGGCTCACGGCGAAGGGCCCGCGGTCGGGGCCTGGTGGGGCGGGCAGGGCCGGTTCGTCGACTTCACCAAGCCCGCCGCGCGGGAGGCGTGGCGGGCTTGGCTCACCGACGCGGTGCTGAGGAAGGGCACGACGTCGGTGTGGAACGACAACTGCGAGTACGACGGCATCGTCGACACCGACTCCCGGGTCGACTTCGAGGGCGCCGGATCGACGATCGGCCGGCTGCGCAGCGTGATGCCGAATCTCATGTGCCACGTGAGTCGTGACGCCGTCGCGGAGACGGCGCCGAACGCCCGGCCGTTCATCGTGTGCCGTTCCGGTCACGCCGGCATCCAGCGCTACGCCCAGAGCTGGGCCGGTGACAACGCCACGTCGTGGGAGTCGTTGCGGCACAACGTCGCCACGATCCTCGGGATGGGCCTGTCCGGCTTTCCGCACCACGGCTGCGACATCGGCGGATTCCATGGGCCCGCGCCGGATCCGGAGCTGCTGGTCCGCTGGGTCCAGCACGGCGTCTTCCAGCCGCGGCTGTCGATCCACTCGGTCAACTCCGACAACACGGTGACCGAACCGTGGATGTACCCCGACCACACGCACTACGTCCGGGACGCCATCAAGCTGCGCTACCGGCTCTTCCCGTACCTGTACTCGCTCACGGCGCGGGCCGCGGCGACCGGCGGGCCGATCATGGAGCCGCTGGTCAGCGTCTTCCAGGACGACCCGGCCGTCGACGAGGTCTTCGAGGATTTCATGCTCGGCGACTCGCTGCTCGTCGCGAACGTGCTCGACCCGGGGCTCGACACCCGCAGCGTGCACCTGCCCGCGGGCGAGGTGTTCTACGACTTCTGGACCCGGGAACGCCACGAGGGCGGCCGGGTCGTGGACAGGCCGGTCGATCTCGGCTCCATCCCGCTGCTGCTGCGCGGCGGCGGCATCGTGCCGCTCGCGGAGAACCGCCTGGACAGCCTCACCCGCGACGAGGTGACGGAGCTGCGGCTGATCTGTGTCCCGGACCGGGACGGACGGTTCACGCTGTACGAGGACGACGGCCTCACCCGCGATCACGAACGGGGCGCGTTCCGAGAGACCGAGGTCCGCATGAGCGCAGGGGAGCGGGTGCAGGTGCAGCTGTCCCGGCGCGGCGAGTACCGCAGCTCCGTCCAGAGGCTGCTGTTCGACGTCGTCCGGCCGGGGCGGTGTCCGCACCGCGTCGACCTCGACGGCGAGCGCCTCCCGCAGTTCCTGCACCGCGGCCGGTTCGACGCCGCCGAGATGGGCTGGCACTACGACATCGGGCTCGGGTCCGTGCTGATCAAAACCCCCGATCCCGGCGGTGATCTCACCGTCGACGTCTCGTTCGAGCCCGTCGACATGATCGGCATGTGAGGAAGGCAGGCCATGAGGAACCGACTGATCAGTGGCATCAGCGGCATCGTTGCCCTGATCCTCGTCGCGGCCGTGGGCGCGTGCGCGCCCACGTCGGGCGCACGGACGAGCGTCGAGGCGACACCGCAGAACCCGCTGGTGTTGACCCTGGCGAACAACCTCGGCGACGACCACGTCACCTCCCAGGCGCTCGCCTCGTTCGCCGAGGACGTCGAGCGGCGCAGCGGCGGCCGGATCGTGGTGAAGATCTACGGCAACGGCCAGCTGGGCGACGAACCGGACGTGCTCGGCCAGCTCCACGAGGGCATCGTCGACATGACGCGGGTCAGCGCGCCGGGACTGGCGACCTACGACCCCGGTTACCACACCTTCGGCCTGCCGTACCTGTTCGACTCCGAGCGGGAGTTCCACGAGGTGATGGACTCGCCCGAGATGGCGGAGTACTTCCGTTCCACGGCGGACAAGGGATTCCTCGGCCTCACCTATTACAGCTCCGGTGCGCGGTCGTTCTACACGCGGGGCACCCCCGTGCGGAAGCCGGCGGACCTGCGGGGGCTGAAGCTGCGCGTGCAGGACATGCGGTCCCAGACCGATTTCGTCGGTGCGCTTGGAGCCGCACCGGTCGTGATGGCCTTCGGCGACACCTACACCTCGCTGCAGACCGGCCTGATCGACGGCGCAGAGAGCAACGAGACCGTGTTGACCGACAGCGCGCACGGCGAGGTGTCCAAAGTGTTCTCGATGACCGAGCACACCTGGATCCCGGACATGCTCGTGATCGGCACCGAGACGTGGGACCGGCTTTCCCCGGCCGACGCGAAACTGCTCTCCGAGGCCGCCCGTGCCTCGACCGAGCGGCAGAAGGTCGCGTGGGCGAAGCGCATCGAGGAGTCGGTCGCCGAGGCGAAGGAGATGGGCGTCCGGTTCGTCACCGACGTCGACACCGAGGCCTTCCGGAAGGCCACCCGGCCTGTCGTCGACCGATACGCCGCGCAGTACCCGGAGGTCGCACAGCTCCTCTCGGTCATCGAGTCGGGAAGGAACTGAGGATCTATGACCACACGCGATCGCCTGAACCGGGTCCGGCGGGTACTCGGCGGCGTCCTCGCCGCCGTCGCGGGCACCCTGCTCGTCCTCATGACCCTGTTGGTGCTGTACCAGGTGTTCACCCGCTACGTGCTGGGAACGCCCGCGGCCTTCACCGAGGAACTCGTGCGCTACGCCCTCATCTGGACGTCGATGATCAGCGCCGCGTACGCCTTCCTGCACCGCAAGCACATGTCGTTGCTGTTCCTGCGGGACAAGTTCGCGCCTCCGGTGCAGCGCGGGCTGATCGTCGGCACGGACGTCCTCGTGCTGGTGTTCGCCGTCGTCGTGCTGGTGATCGGCGGCACGATGCTCGCGCTCAGCGCGGACACCAACTACTCGGCGTTGCTGGGAGTGTCGCGCGGCCTGGTCTACACGATCGGACCGATCGCCGGTGTGGCGATCGTGTTCGCGCAGGTGCTCAACATCTGGGAGGACCTCACCGGTGAGGTCCCGATCGAGACGGAGGGGACAGACTGATGGGTGCTCTGACCGCGGCCGCCATCCTGTTCGGCGCCTTCCTCATCCTGCTGTTCTCCGGCGTGCCCATCTCGGTCTCGCTCGGTGTCGCCTCGCTGGTGACCGCGCTGATGTTCCTGCCGTGGGATGACGCCACCTACATCGTCGGCCAGCAGATGAACGTCGGCATCGAGAGCTTCTCGTTGCTGGCCGTCCCGCTGTTCATCTTCGCGGGCAACATCATGAACACCGGTGGCATCGCCCGCAGACTCGTCGACCTCGCGCTCGTCGCGGTGGGACGGGTACCGGGCGCACTGGCTCACACCAACGTGCTGGCCAACACCCTGTTCGGGTCCCTGTCCGGTTCGGCCGTCGCGTCGGCCGCCGCGGTCGGCAGCACCCTGCACGACCGCCAGAAGGAGGCGGGCTACGACCCCGCGTTCGGTGCCGCGGTGAACGTCGCCTCCGCCCCGACCGGCCTGCTCATCCCGCCGACGACGGCCGCGATCGTCTACTCGACCGTCGCGGGCGGGGTGTCGGTGTCGGCGCTGTTCATGGCCGGATACGTACCGGGCATCCTCATGGGCCTCGTGATCATGACGATCGCGTACGTGTTCACGCGGCGGCAGCGGTACCCGAAGCTGGGCCGAGTCGGGATGGCCGAGGCCGCGCGGGTGCTCCTCAGGGCCGTGCCCGGACTGCTGCTGATCGTCGTCGTGGTGGGCGGCATCGTGTTCGGCGTCTTCACCGCGACCGAGGGTGCCGGCATCGCCGTGCTGTACACCCTGGTGCTGGCGCTGGCGTACCGCAGCATGTCGTGGCGGGATCTCAAGGAGGTCGTGACCCGCACGGTCACCGCGACCGGCATCGTCATGTTCCTCATCGCCGCGTCCGCGGGCATGTCCTGGGTGATGGCCTACACCGGTATCCCGGGGGCCATCACGGACACGCTGCTGTCGGTCGCCGACTCGAAGACGGTCATCCTGCTGCTGATGCTCCTCGTGCTGCTGATCGTCGGCACGTTCATGGACATCACGCCGGCGATCCTCATCTTCACGCCGATCCTGCTGCCGATCTCCGAGGAACTCGGAATGGACCCGGTCCACTTCGGCATGGTGCTCATCCTCGCGATGTGCATCGGAACGATGACTCCGCCCGTGGGTTCGGTCCTGTTCGTCGGCACCGGCGTCAGCGGCGTGTCGATCGAACAGGTCGTGCCGAAACTGTTGCCGTACTTCGCCGGACTCATCGTGGTACTGCTGGCCGTCACGTTCGTGCCCGAGTTGTCGCTCGGGCTGCCCGGCGTGATGGGCCTGCTCGAGTGATGCCGGGGGATCACGGATTCCGCACGGCGAGCACGAGGCCGGCAGGCAGGTCGTCGACGATGTCGAACGCGCCGCCGCGGAAGGACGCGGGGTCGAAGGTGACGCGGTTGTTGAAGTACCAGCCGCCGTCGTCCTTCCGCAGCACGAACACGTCGATGCCGCCGAACCGCGTGTCGGCCGACGCGGCCGCGAACCGCTCGGGATCCGTGATCGCCTCGAGTTTCTCCAGCTCGGCCGACCGATCGGTGTAGCGCATGAGGCTGTTGGCCGAGTAGTGGCCGCGCTGCAGGTAGCCCCACCAGAGCTCGTAGGCGTAGAGCCGCATGTCGGTCGACAGTGACATCGGCCGCGCGTCGGGGCCGAGTCGTGCCTCGACCTCGGCGGCGATCCGGTCCGCGGGCATCGGCGTGGCGACCAGGTCTCGCGGGACGAACCTGGACGGTTCGCCGTCGGGGCCCGGCTGCATGTGGGCGTGCAGCGCGGGATTGGGTTCGAGCTGAGACTGCTGTACCTGCGGTTCCGCGTCGGCGAAACCCTTGGGGTTGCCGGGTGTCCACTTGTCCCACGCCAGCAGTCCCGACGACACCAGCAGCACGGCCAGTGCGGCGACGCCGACACTGCGCGGCGGTACGAGCCGGAACCGCTCGGCCAGCGGTTTTGCCGCGCGCACCAGCGTGAGCACGCCGGCCGTCACCAGCACCATGGTCACCATGCGGGGGATCTTCACGAGGAACCCGGTGTGCCCGTTGCCGACCAACTGGACCATGTAGACGGCCCAGTACAGGTAGATGCCGCCGAGCAACAGCAGCATGGGCAGGGCCCACCATTCGCGCTTGCGGTACCAGAACAGGCCGAACAGTCCGACCAGAGTCAGCAGTCCGATGGGGGTGACCTCGAGGAACGGCAGCGGCACCGGATCCTCGCCGATGACGATGTTCGGATAGGTGTCGGAGACGACGTTGCGCGTCTTCGTGAGGTAGGCCCACACCAGCGGGACGACGTACCACGACGACACGACGACCGAGGTCACCAGCACGCCGAGGAGATGGAGCAGGTACGGCTTGCGGTTCGGTCGCAGCAGCCGTGCGGCGATGATCGCCAGTCCGCCTGCCGCGCCGAACACCAGGTACCCGGTGTAGGTGCAGACGAACAGCCCACCGATGACGCCCGCGGGCAGCCAGTGCAGACCGCCCCGCTCGCGCGACAGGCCCGCGAACGTGGCGAGCGCCCACGGCACGAACACCGCGAGGGTGAGGATCTCGTAGCTCTTGTGACCGTGCATGAACACGACCGGGGCGACGGCGGCCATGGCCAGTGCGACGGGCGGGGTCGTGAGCCTGCGCCACAGCAGAAAGGCCACGAGCGCCGACGCCGAGATGAACAGGATCTCCATGCCCCCGACCAGGCTCCAGGTGGGCCGGTCGAGAAGTTCGGAGGCGCGGGCCACCAGCCACGGATACAGCACGGGGTACTCGGACGGCAGTCCGGGAAGGAACGCGTCGGTGCTGCGCCACGTGGTGGTCAGCCGGTTGGCCAGCGCGGACATCCGGACGGTGTCCCAGTTGTGCAGCTCGTTGTGGCCGAAGGGCGTGCCGTGCAGCGCGTTGATGAGTACCAGACCGATCCAGCCCGCGTACAGACCCGCGACCGCGCCCGCGAGGCGGTCGGAGGCGAACCGGATCGCCAGTGCGATCGCGATGACGGCGACCACGGCTCCGGCGGCGATCGGCGTGACCGCCCCGCGCAGGGTGAGCGGGCTGAGGCCGGCTACCTCGACCAGCAGCCACGACAGCGCCATCATGGCGACGTAGCCTGCGATGGCCGTGGTGGACGGTCCGATCCGACGTCCGATCCGCCGCGCGACCCGGCGTGTGACACCGCCCGCGGGCTGCCGCGGGCCCGGTGCGTCGAGGTCCTTCTCGTCCGCGTCGGTGTTCACGTCGGCTCCCAGCGTGGTGGTACTCACGCTCGGCACTCTATAGCCGCCCATCGTCGGCACTGCGTGTGCTGCGGCGTCGCCATCGCATGGTCACGGCTCGCTGTGGTGGTGGTCGCTGTGGGTGGTGGACGTGCCCGCACGCAGGTCGTCCTGTCTCTGCGCCGAGTGGCAGATGCACGATGGCCACCGGCGGTCCGGAGGAGAGACCCCCGGGCCGCCGGTGGAGTCGTCAGGCGCCGATCGTGGCGGTGTCGATCACGAAGCGGTAGCGCACGTCGCTGGCCGACACGCGCTCGTAGGCCTCGTTGACGTCGTCGGCAGAGATCGTTTCGATCTCTGCGCCGATCCCGTGCTCGGCGCAGAAGTTCAGCATCTCCTGGGTCTCCGGGATGCCGCCGATCATCGAACCGGCCAGCGCCTTGTTGCCCGCGATCAGTGAGAACGCGTTGTACGACAGCGGCTCGCCGGGCGCGCCGACGTTCACCATCGCGCCGCCGGTCCGCAGCAGCCCGAGGTAGGCGTCGACCGGGATCTGTGCCGACACGGTGTTGAGGATCAGGTCGAACCGCCCGCGCAGCACGTCGAAGGTCGACTCGTCGGCGGTGGCGTAGTAGTCGGTCGCGCCGAGCCGCTTGCCGTCCTTCTGCTTCTTCAGGCTCTGGCTCAGCACCGTCACCTCGGCGCCCATCGCGGCCGCCAGCTTCACCGCCATGTGGCCCAGGCCGCCGAGGCCGACGACCGCGACCTTCTTGCCGGGGCCGGCGCCCCACTGGCGCAGCGGCGAGTAGGTGGTGACGCCCGCGCAGAGCAGCGGCGCGGCGACGTCGAGGCCGATGCCGTCCGGGATCCGGCACACGAAGGCGCTGGTGACGACGACCTGCCGGCTGTAGCCGCCGTAGGTGGGCTCGCCGTCGAAGCCGACGCCGTTGTAGGTCTGCACGTTGCCCTTGACGCAGAACTGCTCGGTGCCCGCCTGGCAGTACTCGCACTCGCCGCACGAGTCGACCATGCAGCCGACGCCGACCCGGTCTCCGACCTGGTACTCGGTCACCGCGGAGCCGACCGCGGCGACCGTGCCCGCGATCTCGTGCCCGGGCACCATCGGGAAGATCGCCTCGCCCCATTCGCCGCGGGCCTGGTGGATGTCGCTGTGGCAGATACCCGCGTAGGCGATGTCGATCAGGACGTCGTCGGGACGCAGGTCGCGCCGCTCGATCGTCGTCTGCTCGAGCGGCGCCCCAGGGCCGGGCGCGGCGATGGCGTGCGTCGTTGTGCTCATCAGAACTCCTGAGATACTCGATCACGAGGCCCGATGTAAGGGCCCTCTCACGTAACGACGTGAGAGGGGTCTTACATATTCCGATGTAGAAATGTGATCACGGCCATGGGTGACCGGTACCACCGCGGCGAGCTTCGTGACGAGCTCGTCCGCGTCGCGCTCGACCTCATCGCAGAGCAGGGGGTCGCCGGGTTCTCCGTGGCCGAGGTGGCCCGCCGTGCGCGGGTCAGCCCGGGTGCGCCGTACCGGCATTTCCCCGAGCGGGAGAGCCTGCTCGCCGCCGTCGCCACGGCCGTCGCGAGCAGGCTCGCCGACCGGGTCGCCGCCGCGGCCGACGGCATCGCCGACCCCGCCGAGGCGCTCTCCGCGGCGGCGGGCGCCTACACCGAGTACGTCATCGAACGCCGCGCCGGCATGAACGTCATCTACGCGGACGGGCTTCAGGGCGGTGAGTACATCGAACTGCACGAGCAGACCCGGCGGCTGACGGACCGGTTCCTCATGCTGTGCTTCGCGGTCTCCGACCGGCCCGAGAACGCGCTCGAACTCATGGAGCAGCTGTTCACGCAGGCCCACGGCTACGGCATGTTCTGGCTCGACGGCGTGTTCACGAAGCACGGCTACGCGCCCGAACTGGTGGTGCGCAAGTCCGTCGCCGCGGCCCGGCTCGTCATCGAGGGCCATCGGCACTCCGAGAACCACTGAACCGACCCGAGAACTGCTGAACCGACCCGAGAACCACTGAACCGACGAGGAGGACCGCACGTGACCGAGGGACCGATCGAGACCGGCCCGCGCCCGCCCGAAGGACTGCGCGTCATCGGCGCCGCGGACGTGACCGCGACGATCGAGGGGAATCGCGAAGGCGCCCTGGACGCCGTCCGTGCCGCCTACCTGGCGCACGCCGACGGTGCGAGCAGCAATCCGCATTCGAGTTTCCTGCGCTTTCCCGACCGGCCGCGGGACCGGATCATCGCGCTGCCCGCGTTCCTCGACGACGGTGCCGCGCCGCGGTCGGGCATCAAATGGATCGCCAGCTACCCCGGCAACGTCGCCCACGGCTTTCCTCGGGCCTCGGCGACGATGGTGCTCAACGACTACGACACCGGCTACCCGTACGCGCTGCTCGAGGCGTCGATCGTCTCCGCGACGCGCACGGCGGCCTCCGCTGTGCTGGGCGCGCAGGAACTGCTCGGTGAGCGCAGGGCGGGCAAGGTCGGATTCGTCGGCACGGGCTTGATCAGCGACCACGTGCGGATGTTCCTGCGTGACCTGTCGTGGCAGGTCGGTGAGTTCGCGCTGTTCGACACCGACCGCGGCAACGCCGAGCGGTTCGCCGGTGTGCTCGCCGCCGACGGTCCCGATGCGCCCGTGACGGTCGTCGACGACGTCGCCGGCGCGTTCGCCGGTGCGGACCTGGTCGTGGTCGCCACGGTGGCCGGGACGCCGCATCTGACCGATCCCGCGCTGCTCGCCGACGCTCCGGTGGTGCTGCACATCTCGCTGCGCGACTTCGCCCCCGAGCTCGTGCTCACCGCCACCAACGTCACCGACGACGTCGACCACGCCGTCCGGGAGCGGACGTCGCTGCACCTCGCCGAGCAGCAGGTCGGCCACCGGGAGTTCGTGCACGGCACGATCGCCGACGTCGTGCGCGGCGATCTCGCGAGGGAACCGGGGAAGCCGGCGCTCTTCTCGCCGTTCGGAATGGGCGTACTCGACGTCGCGATCGGTGGCTGGGTGTACGACGAGGTCGCCGCGCGCGGTGGTGGACAGCTCATCGGGGACTTCTTCGCTCTGTGACACCACGCTCGCGGCCGACGCCGCGCCCGCGGGCAAGGTCTGGACCTGTGCGGTGGAGGTCGAGACCACCGTCAAGGTTCTTTCTGAATAAAACAAAAATTCGAGTGTGATATTTGCGGCATATCGACACTTTTGTGCTTCTGTATCCCGTTGCGTCACTTTTCATTCAGTGGGTCGAGGAAATCGGCCGTTGGAGTGGGAGGTGGACCTATTCCAGGCCGTGGCCGATCGCGGGCCACGGCGGGCGCGGAGGGCGACACAGATGAACAAGAACGACGGACAGGGCGGCCTGAGCCGGCGAGCACTGCTGCAGGCGGCCGGTGGCGGGGGTGCCGCAGCGGCGGCGATCGTCGGGCTGGGCGCACAACCGGCCGCGGCGCAGTCCGCAGCCGCGCAGGCGGGCCCCGCCGGGAGCCGCAGCCCGGTGGGGCCGCTGAAGGCCGCCGACCCGCACGCGCTGACCCAGCGCACGCGCCCTCGGCGACGGGGCGGGCCCGACGCCGCCGAGATCACCGTCCTGCCGATCGACCGGGCCAAGTTCCTCGCGGGCGCCACGTTCGACCTTCGGGTCGAAGCCGTGGGGGTCGACCCGCAGACGGCACGCATCGACATCCGTGTGAAGGGGCCGAAGGGCCCGGCGGAGATCCTCGTCGGCGAACCCGAACGGACCAGCTCCGCCGACGACAGCCTCGAGATCACCTACCGTGGTCTGCACTATCCCGAACCCGGCGACTACACCGTCGAAGCGAAGGTGCGGTCGGGCAACCGGACGTCGAAGGACGAGGTCGGTCACGAGGTCGTCCTCGCAGAAGCCCCTGCCGCGCCCGCGAAGAACGTGATCTTCTTCCTCGGCGACGGCATGGGCCAGCCGGCTGTCACCGCGGCGCGGATCCTGTCGAAGGGGCTGACCGAGGGCAAGTACCACGGTCTGCTCGAAATGGACCGGATGGACTACCGCGGCTGGTGACCACGTCCGGAATGGACGCGTTGGCCACCGACTCGGCCAACTCGATGTCGGCGTACATGTGCGGGCACAAGTCGTCGGTGAACGCGATGGGCGTCTACGAGGGCAGTGAGCCCGACCCCAACAAGCACCCGCGGGTCGAGACGATGGCCGAACTGCTCAAACGCGTCCGCGGCATGAAGATCGGCGTCGTGACCACCGCGGAGATTCAGGACGCCACCCCCGCCGCGGTGTTCGCGCACACGCGTCGCCGGTCCGAGTACCAGGAGATCATGGACCAGTCGCTGCGCGAGGAGCAGCAGCCGACGGTGTACCTGGGCGGCGGGCTGGCGTCGTTGCTGCCGCAGTCGCACGAGGACTCCTCGCGCGACGACGACCGCGACCTCGTGAAGGAGTTCGCCGACCAGGGTTTCACGCATGTCACCACGAGTGCCGAGCTGACACGTGCGGTGCGGGGCAAGGCTCCGGAGAAACTGCTCGGCACGTTCCACACCGGGAATCTGAACGTCTACCTCGACCGCAAACACGTCAAGAAGCCCGAGGTGCTCGGCAAGTGGGACGATCAGCCCACGCTGACCGAGATGACCGAGGCCGCACTCAAGGTGCTCGAGGATTCCGAGGACGGCTTCTTCCTCATGGTGGAGGGTGCCTCGATCGACAAGATGGAGCACCCGCTCGACGGCCCGCGTGCCGTGTACGACGCGATCGAGCTCGACCAGGCCGTCGGTGTCGCCAAGCGGTGGGCCCAGGGACGTGACGACACGCTCGTCGTGGTCACCGCCGACCACAACCACTCGATGAGCATCGTCGGCACCCACGACCGCCGGGACGCCGCGGGCCGTGACGCGAACGGCGTCTACGGCGACGCCGACTACCCGACCTACTCGGACGAGGACGGTGACGGGTTCCCCGACGACCCGAACCCCGACGTGCAGCTGTTCTTCGGCTGGTCCAACCACCCCGACCACACCGACGACTTCCAGCACAACCACGCCTTCGCCGAGCCCGCGCTCACCGACGAGGACACCGGTAAGGCCGTCGACAACCCGGAGCGCGACCCCGGCGCCGAGCTGCAGGTCGGCAACCTGCCGGGTGAGGAGACGAACTGCGTGCACACAGTCGAGGACGTCGGTGTGTGTACCTCCGGTCCGGGTGCGGCCCGCTTCAACGGCGTACTCGACAACACGGAGGTCTTCTTCGCGGTGATCGACGCGCTCGGCGTCGACGCGCGCAGCTGACACTCGGCGTTCGGGGCCGTGGTCCGGTGTGGCCACGGCCCCGACGGGCCTCGATCGGCAGCCGTGACCGTGCCTCCTCCGTCTTTCCGGACATCGATCTCATCGAGGCGGGCCCGCGCGGCCCGACGGCAACGGTCGAGCGTCGACGTTCACGTGGTCGCGGCGCACGGTGCAGCACCCGCCCACGCGCCGACCGGGGCGTCCTCCGTGGGAAACGCGGAAGTGCAACACGCGCCCCTGAATCCGCAATACGCGCCCCTGAAACCGCAACACGGCCCCGCGAGTGCAGAACACGCGCACGTGGTGCGCCGCCACGGGTGATTCGACGGCGCAGCGGCGGGGTAGACCACGGGTCGAGGTCGCGCGGAACGAGAACGAGGTTGGCCGGATGAGTACGGAAGAGGCCCGTGAGGCGATGGTTGCGCGAGTGCGGCGTGCCGGGGTCACCGATGCGCGGGTGCTCGATGCCATGGCCGTCGTTCCCCGTGAACGGTTCGTCCACCCGGACAGCGCCGGGGAGGCCTACGACGAGAGTCCGCTGCCGATCGGCGCGGGCCAGACGATCTCTGCGCCGGACATGGTCGCCCGGATGGCGGAGATGCTGGACCTGAACCCCGGCGACGAGGTGCTGGAGGTCGGCGCGGGGACCGGGTACGCCGCGGCGGTGCTGTCCCTGTGCGCCGGTCGGGTCGTGGCGATCGAGCGGCAGCCGGAGCTCGCCGGTCGTGCGCGTGAGTTGCTCGCCGAACTCGGTCACGACAACGTCGAGGTCCGCAACGCGGACGGAACCCGCGGCGCCCCGGACCGGGCCCCGTTCGACGCCGTCTCCGTGGCGGCCATGGCCGGTGACATCCCTCGCGCGTTGCTCGACCAGCTCACTCCCGACGGGACGTTGGTGTGCCCGGTGGGAGCCGGGGACACCGGGCAGCTCGTCCGGGTCCGGGGCGGGCGTCGCGAGGACCTCATGCCCGTTGCGTTCGTGCCACTGACCAGCGATCAGTGACCCGCGGCGACGGCCGGGGCCGGCGGGTCCGGAGCCTGCGGTCCCGCGCGGACGTCTCCGCGCAGCACGCGCCGGCCGTCACACCGGTGCCGGCGTCGCATCCTGCAGCGCGGTGGCCTTCCGGTGCAGCTCGCGTGCCTGCTCGACGAGCGCGTTCAGATTCTCGTCGTCCGCGCCCGCGACGTCACGGGTCAGAGCCACATAGTCGTCGACCAGACCGCGGTAGCGCGTGACGAAGTTCCGCTGCGACGTCGTCGCACACCTCGCTCGCGTCGTCGTCGGGGGAGAGGAACCCGACGGTGAGCTTGCGGTTGCCGATCACGCGTTCCGCGGCGTACGTGTCCAGGTCGTAGTCCGGCGCGGCGTGGACCGACGAGGCGCGGAGCGTGCTCGCGACCGGACCGTCGAACAGCCCGCCGCTGACCGCCGCCCAGCCCGCGAGTGCGACGGCGACGAGGACGGCCGGTGTGAACGGCTTCTTGAACACGGTCACCGCCGACCACACTCCCCAGCCTGCGACGACGGTTCCCAGCCCATGACGTAGCGCCGCGGCTCGTAGTCACGACGCCCGATCAGCCGCGCCGTCTCGCTCAGTTCCTCCTCGGCCTTGTCCAGGAGCTTGTGAGCGTTCCTGGTGGCCACGAGGGAGCAGTCGAGTTCCTTCGCCGCGTCGAGGTGCGTGATCGCGCGGGTCAACGACGGGTTGCCGGTCTCCGTCGTCAGCCCCGACACCTCGACCGACAACGCCGACAGCGCGGCCAACCGCACCGTCGGTGGCCTGCCGTGCGAGGGCCTGCGGCGCAGCGCGGTCACCGACAGCACGACGAAGCCCAGCACACACCCGGCGAACACGAACGGCAGCGCAGGCATCGTGACCTGCAGCGGGTCGAACGGTTGATACGGCAGCGGCCGGTCGAACAGGCCTGCATACCGGATGTCGGTGACCTTGTTCAGCCACGCGAACAGGACGTTGTCCTGCGGGTAGTCGTACCGGCCGAGGCGGTCGCCGAGCATGCCGTACACCCCCGCGGTCGCAACCTCGTAGAACTCGTCGCGGTGCGGACCGGCGTAGTCGATGTAGGAGCCGTACACGACGACGACCGGAGTGTCCGGGAACCGGTCGGCGAGGGCCGGTGCGTAGTCCGGAACCGGCCGGCCCGTGTCCTGCCGCGGAAGCGCGGTGTCCTGCCGCGGCGATGCGCCGTCTTGTCGCGGCAACGCGGTGTCTTGTCGTGGCAATGCGACGACCAGCGGTTCGGTGTCGGGGAACGCGTTCGAGGCGTTGCCGGGCACGTCCGACAGCGTCGCGCCCTCGGCCACGTGAACCCCGTCGCGTTCCAGGTCGGCGGCCACGGCGTCGACCTCGGCAGTCGTGGGCTCACGCCACGCCACACGCGGGGCCGCCGGAGGGTCGCCCTCGTCCCGCATACCGGTGATCACCGCGGCGAGCAGCCCGGTGACGTCGCCGGCGGCGAACTGCCGCTGGAACCCGTCGACGTCGTCGGGAACGGCCGTGTACACGCCGCTGCGGACCTTCGTGCCGGTGACCGTGACCAGCTCGAACGGCGCGTCGACGATGGCGGGATCCTCGGCGACGTCGCGCACCCGCTCGGTATCCTGCTCGTCGAGCCCCGGCGGGGCGAACAGCAGCCGCACGCCGTCGATGCCGACGTGCTCGCGCAGCCACCGCCGGTGCCACGTCGCGTTCGACCCCGGAAGCCGGACGACGGGCTCGGCCTGCACGCGCCGGACCATCTCGGCGGTGGAGGGTGCGGAGTGGCCGCTCAGCTCGCCCGCGTCACCTTCCTCGTAATCCGACGACGGCGACTGCCCGTAGCTGACGTCGATGTCGCCCTGGCGCTGGTGGAGGAGGAAGACCACCGCGACGGTGACGGCGACGCCCGCCAGCACCCAACGGGCGAGGCCGAGAGTGCGGTCAGCCATCGCGCGCCTCCCGCCACAGCGGGTCGGCCCGTTCGGCCAGCTCCGTCGCGACCCGGGCCGCGGCCGGGCCACCGCTCAGCGCCTCGGCCTCGGCGAGCAGTCGCCGTGCTTCGGGAACATCGGCGGTGCAGGCGTCGCGGCTCACACCCGCGGCGGCGATCGCCGCTGTCGCCGTCGCCCAGGCCGCGCGTTTCCGGTCCGCGTGCGCGCGCAGCCGGGGCAGGTACGCGCTCGCCACACCGGCGCTGATCAGCACGAGCGCGCCGATCAGCCAGATCGTCCATGTCACCGCAGGAGTATCACCGATGAGCCGCCGCGGCCGGGCCGATACCCGACATCTCGGGCGCAGGTCACACTCCGGGCCCGGTCGCGTGGCCCCTCCCGGACTGAGATCCGGGAGGGGCCACGCCGTGGGGACCGTGCCCGCGGCGCGCTCGGGGTTCGCGACGCGGGCAGGCTCCGCCGCGGCCGGGTACCGGGGGACCGCACCCGGACGTGGCGAGACGGTGCGGACACCGCCCTGCGTCAGGCGTTGTCGGCCTTGAGCATGTCGGAGCACTTCTCGCCGATGGCCATCGTGGTGATGTTGGGGTTCACCGCCACGAGGAACGGCATGGCCGAGGCGTCCGCCACGCGCAACCCGTGCACGCCCTTCACCCGCAGCCGCTCGTCGAGCGGCTTGTCGGCCTCGGCGCCCATCGGGACGGACGCCGCCGGGTGGTAGACGGTGTTGTGGGTGCGGCGGACGTAGTCGGCGATCTCGTCGTCGGTGCGCACATCCGGCCCGGGGAAGAGCTCGGCGCCGGCCCAGTCGCGCATCGCGGGCTGCTCGACGATCTTGCGCGCGAGTGTGACGCCCGCGGTCATGACGCGCATGTCGTGGGGATGCGTGAAGTACCTCGGGTCGACGGCGGGCTTGTCGCGGAAGTCCCTGCTGCGCAGGCGAACCGTACCGGTGGAGCGGGCACGGGTGACGTTCGGCGTCAGGCAGAACGCGTTCTCCGACGTCGGATAGCCCTGCCGCACCGTGTGCATGTCGAACGGCACCGAGCCGTAGTGGAACATCAGGTCCGGCCGGTCGAGGCCGTCCTCGGTGGGGGTGAAGATGCCGATCTCCCACCACTGCGTCGAGTCGGCGACCATCGGCTGTTTCGCGTCCCAGCTGATGACACCTTCGGGGTGGTCCTGCAACGTAGAGCCGACGCCCGGGGAGTCGACCAGCACGTCGACGCCGAACTCGCGCAGGTGCTCGGCCGGGCCGATGCCGGACAGCATGAGTAGCTTCGGCGTGTCGATCGCGCCCGTCGACAGCACGACCTCGCGGCGGGCGGTGACGGCGCGCGTGTGGATCTGGTCGTCGTCGAGGTACTGCACCCCGGTGGCGCGGGTGCCGTCGAAGGTGACCTTCTTCGCCCACGCGTTCGTCCGGATCTCCAGGTTCGGCCGGTCGAGCACGGGATGCAGATACGACACCGACGACGACGAGCGAGTGCCGTCCTCGCGGGCGTTGATCTGGAACCAGTTCGCCCCACGGGTCACGGTCGTACCGGAGTTGAACTCCGTGGTCGGGATGCCCTGCTGCTCGCACGCCTCGAGCAGCGCCACACCGCACGGGTCGTTCGGCGGGACGGTGCGGATGGTCACCGGACCGCTGCGGCCGTGGTGCTCACCGGGGCCGTCGTTGGTCTCCAGCCGCTTGTACAACGGGAAGACGTCCTTCGCGCCCCAGCCCGGCAGGCCCATCGACTCCCACTCGTCGAGGTCCTCGGCGGGCGCCCAGAACGCGATGCACGAGTTGTGCGACGAGCAGCCACCCAGCACGCGCGCACGGGCGTGCCGCATGAACGAGTTGCCGTTCTCCTGCGGCTCGATGAGGTAGTCCCAGTCGTAACCGGACTCCAGCAGTGCCATCCAGCGGTTCAGCTCGAGGATGTTGCGATCGCCCACATCGGACGGTCCGGCCTCGAGCAGGCACACGGTGACGTCGGGGTCCTCGGACAGGCGCGATGCGACCGCGGCGCCCGCGCTGCCACCGCCCACCACGACGTAGTCGAACTGATCGGTCATGGGAATTCCCTTCCGGCTCAGGCGAGGCTCGAGGCTTCGCGGTCGGTCGTCGGCGTGGTCGTGTCGTCGTGGGACCCGGAGGCGGTGGAGTCCGGTGCGGACGTCTCGGCGGCGTGGTCGGCGAGCACGCCGACCCTGTGCCGCTGGACGAACCAGTAGTACGCGAATCCGCCCGCGGCCGCGATCCCGACGAACAACACGGCGCTGTACTGCAGGTACCAGTGGTGTGGCGGCTCGGCGTTGTACACCTCGGTGCGCGGCCACGCGAGGTTCACCGTCATGCCCAGACCCCAGACGACGGCGAGGACGTTGATCGGCAGACCGAGCCTGCCGAGGCTGAACCGGCCTTCCTCCTTCGTCGGCCGCCACTTCCCGCGTAGCCGTGCGACCAGCATCGGGATAGTGACCAGTAGATACGAGATGTAGATGAGGATGATCGCCAGCGACGTCACCGCGGTGAAGATCTGCGGCTGGCCGATGTTCACCAGCAGCAGCACGACGGCTAGCACTCCGATGAACACCGCGGGCAGCACGGGCGTCCGGAACCGCGGGCTGACGCGCGCGAGCCGCTTGCCACCGGGAAGCGCGTTGTCACGGGCCATGGCGAACATGATGCGGATCGCCGCGGTGTGCACGGCCAGCACGCACACGGTGATCGCCACGAAGATGCCCAGCAGGAACAGCCTGCCGACCAACGGGCCGAGCGCGTCGCTGAGCACGTACTGCAGGCCGGAGACGCCGAGTTCGGGGGCGTCGAGGTCGCGGATGGCCATCATGCCGAACAGCAGGATCAGACCACCGAGCACGAACGACGCGACCAGCGCCCGCAGGATCGCCTTCGGAGCGTTGCGGTGCGGGTCGATCGACTCCTCGCCGAGCGAGGCCGCGGTGTCGAAGCCGTACATGACGTACGACGAGGCGATCCCGGCCACCAGGAACGCCGTCAGGTAGCTGCCGCCGTGGGCGGCCTCGGTGCCGGCCGTCTCGAACACGACGGTCGGCGGATTCACCACGACCAGCGCCAGCGCCACGATCAGTGCCACCGCGGCGACCAGCTCGATGAACACGCCCGTGCTGTTGATCCGGGCCATCAGCCGTACGCCGTAGGCGTTGACGAGCGTGGTGAACAGGATCAGCAGCATCGCGAGGACGATTCCGTTGACGGCCGCGTCCGTGGCGTTGCCGCCGTCGCCGACGAACTGGAATCCTTCCCAGATCTGCGGCAGCGTGTTCTGGTAGGCCAGTGCCGTGGCCGAGATCGACACGATCGAGGCCAGCAGCATCATCCAGCCGGCGAGCCAGCCGACGTGGCGTCCGCCGAGCTTCTTCGCCCAGTTGTAGACCGAACCCGCGATGGGATAGCGCGCGGCCAGCTCGGCGAAACTCAACGCCACCAGCAACTGCCCGACGAATACGATCGGCCAGGACCACCAGTAGGCGGGGCCGCCGAGGCCGAGTCCGAAATAGGACAGTTGGAAGGTGCCGGTGAGCACCGAGATGTAGCTGATCCCTGCGGCGAACGTATGGAATCCGCCGAGACTGCGTTTCAGTTTGTTCGTGTAGCCGAACTCGCCGAGTCCGGCGTCGTGGTTGGGCGCACTCATGCCCTGAACTCCTTTCCCGGGGCGGTGTGCGGACACACGTGTCCCGGGTGGTCGTTTCCTGCGTAGTGCGAAAAATGCGGCGAGGGGATTCCGCGCCGTGATTCCGGCCTATTCGCCGGAGAACCAGTGCTGCGGTCCGGGTCGCAGATTCTGGTAGACGTGCTTGGCTTCCTGGTATTCACCCAGACCGCCGCGGCCGAGTTCGCGGCCGATTCCGGACTGCTTGAAGCCGCCCCATTCCGCCTGGGGCAGATACGGGTGGAAATCGTTGATCCAGACGGTGCCGTGGCGCAGCCGGTTCGCCACGCGCTGGGCTTTGGCGGGGTCACCGGTGAACACGGCCCCGGCGAGGCCGTAGTGCGTGTCGTTGGCGATCCGCACGGCGTCGTCCTCGTCGGTGAACCGCTCGACGGTCAGCACCGGCCCGAACGACTCCTCGGTGACGGCATACGAGCCCTGCTGCACCTCGTCGAGGACGGTCGGCAGGTAGAAGTGGCCATCGACGTAGCGCTCACCCTCCGGACGTCCGCCACCGGTGCGCAGGACGGCCCCCTCGGTGACCGACTTGGCGACGTAGTCCTCGATCTTGCGCAGGTGACCCTCCGAGATCAGTGGACCGGTCTCGGCGTCGTCGTCGAAGGGCCCGCCGATGCGGATCCGCTCCGCCCTGCGCACGATCTCGTCGACGAGCTGATCGTGCAGCTCGTCCTGTACGATCAGCCGTGCGCCCGCGGAGCACACCTGGCCGGAGTGCAGGAAGATCGCGGTGAGGGCGAAGTCGACGGCCGTGTCGAAGTCGGCGTCGGCGAACACGACGTTCGGGTTCTTGCCGCCGAGTTCGAGCGCGACCTTCTTCACCGTCGGTGCCGCCAGCGCGGAGATCGTGCGTCCCGTGTGGAGTCCGCCCGTGAACGAGACCAGGTCGACGTCGGGGTGCTCGGCGAGCACGCTGCCGACCTCGGCGCCCGCGCCCAGCACCAGGTTTCCGACGCCCGCGGGAAGTCCGGCCTCGGTGAGCGCCTGCATGAGCAGGATCGCGGTGCTCGGCGTCAACTCACTGGGCTTGAGCACGAACGTGTCACCGGCGGCGATCGCGGGCGCCACCTTCCACGCCACCTGCAGCAGCGGAAAGTTCCACGGCGTGATCATGCCGCACACCCCGACGGGCTCGTACTGCACGCGGCTGATCGCATCGGGCGTGCCGGTGTCGACGACCCGTCCGGAATCGGTGCCCGCGAGCTTGCCGAAATAGCGGAAACAGGCGGCGATGTCGTCCATGTCGAACTCGCTCTCGACGAGCCGTTTACCGGTGTCGAGTGATTCCGCGCGGGCGAACTCGGCCTTGTCGCGCGCCAGGATGTCGGCCACGCGCAGCAGCAGGTCGCCGCGGTCCCACGCCGAGCTCGACGGCCACGCGCCGTCGTCGAAGGCCCGGCGCGCGGCGGCCACGGCCTGTTCGGCGTCGGTGCGGCTCGCTTCGGCGACCGTGGCGACGAGTGTCCCGTCCGCGGGGCAGCGGATCTCTCTCGTGTGTCCGCCCGCGGCGGTTCTCCATTCGCCGTCGATGAACAGCGTGGCAGCCGAATTGTCGGCGTGCGGCATGGTCGTTTCCGCCCTTTTCCTCGTTCGTCGGCGTTCGTTTCTTCGGTAGCGTTCCCCGGCGGCTCGCGTGTCCGCTCCCGCCGGGTCGCATGCGTTGTTCGTGCGGTTTCCCGGGGCCGCCTGGGCGCGCGGATCCGGTGCCGCGCACCGTTTCCTGGACACCGCGTTCCCGGCGATTCCGCGCGTGGGAAACGGTCTTCGGCGCGGGCGACGTGGTCGCGGAGGGTTTCCCCGTGATCGCGTTTTCTCGCGGGCCGTGCGGCGTCGGTGGAGGACACTAACACCAGACCTGTACATCTGTACACCAACGAATTCGGCGGTTCGGTTCGAGTGGGTGAAAATGCGCCGCCGAGCAGTGGATTCGCGGCACCGGTGATCTGCGCCGCACCGCTTCGGTCCGCCTGCATGGCAGGGTGAACGGACCGAACGTGACACGTCAGAGACGAGGATTCCGAGACTGTGACTACCCCCGATGCGACCCCCGCAGGCCCGACGCCGCGGTCGAACGGTGCGCGCGCGGCCGGGCAGCGGGATCCGGACCGGCGGCAGCGCATCGCGCGCGCGGCCATCGAGGTGGTCGCCGAGGTCGGGGTCGAGAAGCTGACGCACCGGAAGGTCGCCGCGGCCGCGGGCGTGCCGCTCGGCTCGACGACCTACTACTTCAAGACGCTCGACGACCTGCTGGCCAGTGCGCTCCGGCAGGCGGCCGACGACGACGTCGAGCACCTGCGCAGCTGGGCCGCCGGACTGGACGCCGGGGGTGACCTCGCCGAGGCGCTCGCGGAACTCGTACTGCACTACCTCGGGCCGGCGCGCGCGAAGACGATCGTCGAACACCAGCTCTACATCGCGGCACTGCACCGGCCCGCGCTGCAGCACGTCAGCCAGGAGTGGGACACCGCGCTGGCCGAGCTGTTCGCCGGCTACACCGACGCCGCGACCGGCCGTGCGTTGTCGGTGCTGTTCTGCGGCTGGCAGCTACAGGGCATCGTGCGCGAACAGCTCCCCGAACGAGCGGACGTCGAGGCGTCGTTCCGCAGGCTCCTCGACCGCTGACGGACCGCTGCCGTGATGCGGCGGGTCCTGCTGTCGTGGTCGGGCCGTCCGGGTCGGAGCATCCGGCGGATGTCGGTGGCCGGCGTTAGCGTCGAGTCATGGCGCTCACAGTGGAAGAACGCGAAGAATTCCTGGCACAACCGCACATCGGCGCACTGTCCGTGGTCGAATCGGCCGAACGGGCGCCGCTGAACGTGCCGATCTGGTACCAGTACACGCTCGGTGGAAACCTCTGGATCCGCACCGGGCCCGAGTCCCGTAAGGCACGGGCCATTCGCGCCGCGGGCCGCTTCAGCCTGATGGTGCAGCGGGTGGAGCCGACCATCCGGTACGTCAGCGTGGAAGGTCCGGCTGAGTTCTCGGAGGACAGTCACGACCTGTCCGTCGAGATGGCCGTCCGGTATCTGGCCGCGGAGCAGGCCGAGGAGTTCCTGGAGTTCGAGCGTACGCACCTGGGCGAGCACACGGTGATCACGATGCGGCCCGAGCACTGGTTGTCGGCCGACATGGGCTCGCTCTGACCGGTCCGGCCTCGTGGGTCGAGAGCTCGCCCCGGACAGGGGGTTCGCGGCGGCTCCGGCGGAGACGCCGTAGGCGAGGTCCGCCGCGAGTGGGACGCGCTGACGACCCGTTCGCCAGCCTCGGCTTTTCATCTGACCAACTGAAAAGATAATTTGACGTGTAGCTGTGGGCCGCGAGTGTGGGAGGAGGTGGGCATGCCGCGAAGACGCATGTACCGCCGCCTGCTTGTGTGCGCCCTCGCTGCCTTGACCTGGGTCTCCGCCGCATGTGCCGTGCCGCAGGGCAGTGGTGGCGACACCGGCAACGACGGCCTCGTACTGGCCGCGGCGTACGAGGAGGAGAGTCTGCACCCGCTGCTCGGCCACGGTCAGGAAGGCGCGTCGAAGATCTTCGACGGCCTCTACGACTACGGCGCCGACCGCGAGCTTCGCCCCGCGCTCGCGGCAGGTCGGGCCCACGCGTCCGAGGACGGGCTCACGTGGACGGTGCCGCTGCGGCGCGGCGTCCGGTTCCACGACGGGTCCGCGTTCACGGCCGCCGACGTCGTCGCCACGTACCGCTCGCTCGCCGATCCGCGCTACGCGGCCACCGTGGCGTCGGAGTACGAGATGATCGACTCGGTGCGTGCCGTCGGCGACCACACGGTCCGGTTCGACCTCGCCCACCGTTACGCACCGCTGCCGCACAAACTGACGCTCGGCATCGTGCCCGCCGAGTCGCTGGACCCCGGTCCCGGAGCGGAGCCGGAACCGCTCCACACCTCGTCGTTCGGCAGTCACCCCGTCGGCACCGGGCCGTACGAACTCGCGGAATGGCGTAGAGGCGACCGCATGGTGCTGACCGCCAACGACGACTACTGGGGCGGTCGGCCTGCGGTGCGCACCATCACCGTCGTCTTCGCGGGCGACGACAACACGCGCGCCCAGCGCCTGCGCGCGGGCGAGTTCGACGGCGCATCCCTCCCGCCCGCGCTCGCCGACACCCTGCGCGACCTCGACGGCTACCGCGTCGTCCACCACCGCACCGCCGACCACCGTGCCGTGACGCTCCCGACGCGCCATCCCGTCACCGGAGACCTCGCCGTCCGCCGCGCGCTCAACCACGCCGTCGACCGTGAGGGAATGATCGACGCGATCCTCGGGGGACACGGCAGGCCCGCGAGCACGCCGATCCCGCCCGTGCTCGGGGACCTGCACGAACCCTCCTCGGCGTTCCCGTTCGACAGGGCCGAGGCGCGCCGCATCCTCGACCGCGCAGGCTGGCGGACCGGCGGCGACGGCGTCCGCAACCGAGACGGCACCCGGGCGGCGTTCACGCTCCTGTACCCCGCCGACGACAGCGTGCGGAAACTGTTCGCGCAGGCGTTCGCGTCCGACGCCCGCGCCGTCGGCGTCGACGTGAGCCTGGAAGGGCTCGGCTGGGAGGCAATCGAACCGCGGATGGCGCGCGACGCCGTCGTCCTCGGCGGCGGCAACCCGTTCGAACCGGACCTGGTCGCGTACCCGCTGCTGCATTCGTCGTACGGCGGCGACGGCTACAACAACCCGGGGTTCTACTCGGATTCCGATGTCGATGATGCGCTCGACCGTGCGCGCACGGCGTCCTCGCCCGGTGCGCGCACGCGGGCCTATCGCGACGTGCAGCGGGAGCTGCGCGACGACCCGGGGTTCGTGTTCCTGGCCTTCCTCGACCACAGCTACGTGCTGCGGGACGCCGGGTGGCGCGGCTACCGGCCGGTGGTCGAACCGCACACGCACGGTCTGACCTGGGGACCGTGGTGGAACGTGCAGAACTGGACGGCTGCGTCGTGAACGCCGGGGTGGGGGCCGAGCGGGGCGCCGTGTCCCGGCGTCGTGCCGTCGGCGTCCTCGTGCTGCGGCGGATCGCACTGGCGGTGCCGGTCCTGCTCGTGGTCGCCTGCGGGGTGTTCCTCCTGGGCGCCGCGTCGCCGTTCGACCCGATCCACCAGTACTACGGTGAGGACGTCTTCACCGCGAGCGACGAGCAGCTGGCGCACACCCGTGTCGAACTGGGTCTCGACGATCCCATAGTCGTCCAGTTCGGACACTGGTTCGGCGGGATCGTCACCGGTGACCTCGGCACCAGTCGGGTGTTCCATCAGCCCGTGGCCGAGGTGCTGGCCGAGCGTCTGCCGTGGACACTCCTGCTGGCGGGCACGGGCATCGTCATCGCCGCCGTGCTGGCGCTGGTGCTCGGCGTCGTGACCGCGTGGCGGCAGGGTGGTCTGCTCGACCGCATCGTGACGGCGGTCGGCCAGGGGATGGAGGGCCTGCCGAGCTTCGTCGTCGCGTTCGCGGCGATCGGGGTGTTCTCGCTGGGCCTGGGGTGGCTGCCGGTCGCAGGGGTGACCGACGGAGACTCCGACGCCACGTTCGCGCAGGTCGTCGAACATCTCGTCCTGCCGGCGCTCGTGCTCGGCGTGTCGCAGGCGCCGTGGCTGGTGCTGCACCTGCGGCAGTCGCTGCTCACCGCGCTCGCCGACGACCACGTGATCGGTGCCCGGGCCCGGGGCCTGCCGGAACGACTGGTCGTCACCGGGCACGCGCTGCCGACCGCGCTGCTGCCGTTCCTGAACGTGCTGGGTACACGCGTGCCCGAGCTCGTGACGGGTGCCGTGCTGGTGGAGACCGTGTTCTCGTGGCCGGGTGTCGCCTCGGCGATGGTCGAGGCGGGCCTCGCGGTCGACTACCCGCTGCTGGCGGTGCTGGCCCTGCTGGCGACCGTCGCGGTGCTGCTCGGTTCGTTGCTGGCCGACATCGCCACCGTGGCGACCGATCCGAGAGTGCGCGCCGATGGTTGAGCGGGAGGTCGTGGACGGCTCGGTGCGGGAATGGCGGTCTGCCGCTCGGACCCGGGCGGGCACGCCGCGCGGCGGAGCGGGCGCCCGGGCGCGGCTGCGGCTCGGCGTCGGCGCCGGCCTGCTCGGCGTGCTGGTGCTGGCGGCGATCGTCGTGCCCTGGCTCTGGCCCGCGAGCGAGCAGCTGTTCGACTACACACAGGTGCGGCGGCCGCCGAGCGGTGAGCACGTGTTCGGCACCGATCAGGCGGGCCGCGACCTGTTCGTCCGCACGCTGGCGGGCCTGCGCGTGTCGCTCCTCGTCGCGGTGATCTGCGCCGTCGGGACGATCACGCTCGGCACCGTCGTCGGCGCTGTGGCCGGATTCCTCGGGGGGTGGCCCGACCGGCTGCTCATGCGCCTGCTCGACACCGTCAACGCTGTCCCGCACCTGTTGCTCGGCATCGTCATCGTGGCGCTGTACCGCGGGAGCCTGACGGCCGTGATCGTGTCCATCGTGGTCACCCACTGGACCACCGTGGCTCGCATCGTGCGCGCCGAGGTGCTGTCGCTGCGGCGCCGCCCCTTCGTCGATGCGGCGATCTCGGGCGGCGCCACGCGCGGGCACATCCTGCGCAGGCACATCCTTCCCGCCGTCGCCGGGCAGGCCGCGCTGTCGGCGGTGCTCGTGCTGCCGCACGCGGTGTGGCACGAGACGGCACTGAGCTTCCTCGGGCTCGGCCTGCCGCCGCACCTGGCCAGCATCGGCAACATCCTGTCGGACGCCCGGTCGGAGCTGCTGCTCGGAGGCTGGTGGAACGTCGCCTTCCCGTCGGTGCTGCTCGTGCTGACCACGCTCGCGACCGCCGGCATCGCCGCGACCCTGCGCGACCGGCTCGTCCCCCGGCGCCGATCGGAGCTGGCCCTGTGAGGGAGACATCGGTGACGAAGACATCTGTGACGAAGACGCCCGTGGCGAACGCGGATACGTTCACGGGAACACGGCAGCCCGCGAGTGCGCTCACCGTGGACCGGCTTTCGGTGCGATTCCGGCTGGGACGAAAGGGAAAAGCAGGGATCGTGCACGCGGCGGCGGACGTGTCGCTGCGGCTACGTCGAGGTCGCGTGCTGGCACTGGTCGGGGAGAGCGGCTGCGGCAAGTCCGTCCTGACGTCGGCGCTGCTGGGACTGCTGCCCGCGAACGCGCAGACGCGCGGACGCGCACTCCTGCACGGGCCCGGCGGCGACCTCGACCTGTGCACGGCGCCGGAGCGCCGGATGTCCCGGCAGGTCAGGGGCAGGCGGATCGGGCTCGTCCCGCAGTCGGCGGCGAGCCACCTCACACCCGTGCGCACCGCTCGCTCCCAGCTGGCCGAGAGCATGCGGCACCTGCGCGGTGCCGCGTCGCGCAGCGACGTCGACGCCCTCGCCGAGCGCGCGGGCCTCGCCCCGGCCTCGCTCGACGCCTATCCTCACGAGCTGTCCGGCGGCATGGCTCAGCGGGTCGGGTTCGCGCTGGCCCTGGCCGGAGAACCGGATGTCCTGCTCGCCGACGAACCGACCACCGGCCTCGACCGGGCCCTCGTCGACCACGTCACCGACGGCCTCGCGACGGCGGCCGCCGAGGACACGGCGGTCCTGTTGATCACCCACGACCTCGCGGCCGGGCGGCGCGTGGCCGACGACGTCGCCGTGATGTATGCGGGGCGCATCGTCGAGGCGGGACCCGCGGGTGACGTGTTCGCCGACCCGTGGCATCCCTACACCCGCGGTCTGCTGGGAGCGTTGCCGGACGGCGGATTCGAGCCGATTCCCGGCCATCCGCCCGAGCTGACCGACGTGCCCGACGGGTGCGCGTTCTGCGCCAGGGTGCCCGACGCTCCGGGGCCGCCGTGCAACGGTGACCCGGAGCCCGTCGCCGTGGGTGGTCGGCTGATCGCGGGGCACGTGCCGTGCTGAGCGCGAAAGACCTGGTCGTGGGCTATCGGCGGGGACGGCCGGTGCTGGACGGCGTCGACGTCGAACTCCACCCCGGTGCGACGCTGGGTCTGGCCGGCCCGAGCGCGTGCGGCAAGTCGACACTCGCCGCCGTGCTGGCGCTGTTGCTGGAGCCGTGGTCGGGGAGCGTGACACTGGACGGGCAGCCGGTGCGAGGTTTCCGGCATCGCGCACCGGCCACGCAGCGCACCGCCATCGGCGTGGTGTTCCAGCAACCGCGACTCGCCGTCGAGCCACGATGGACCCTGGACGCCGTCGTCCGCGCACCGCTGGTGGCGTCGCGCCGCCGGGACGACGGGATCGTCGCCGAACTGACGGAGGCCGTCGGCCTCACCCGGGAACTGCTGGCACGGCGGCCGCACGAGGTTTCCGACGGCCAGTTGCAGCGCGCGTGCCTGGCGCGTGCGCTGGTGCTGCGGCCGCGCTACCTGATCTGCGACGAGATGACGTCGATGGTCGACGCCTCGACGACCGCCCTGCTCGTCCGTCTCGTGCGGAGCGTCGCCGCCGAAGGCACCGGTGTCCTGGCCGTCAGCCACGACGACGCGCTCCTCGAAGCCTGGGCCGACGACGTCGTCCGGTGGCGTTGATGGCCGGATCGCGTCGGGGTCACGCCGTCGTGTTCGACGAGGCCGTGTTCGAGGAGGCCGTGTTCGACGATGTAACCGCCGAGCGCGGCACCCGGGGCCCGCTCCGGCCGCTGTCGCCGTCCGCGTTCGGGTCGAGCCCGGTGCCGGGCCGCAGCGACGGGTCAGACGCTGCCCGCGTCCGCGGTCGTCGACTCACCCGGCAGCACGCGGCCCAGGATGTCGGCGATCGTGATCACCCTGGTGTCCCCGGCGGTCCGAACCACGGCGAGGTGCTGCGACGTCTCCCGCATCCGCGTCAGTGCCGTGTAGAGCGGTGTGTCCGGCGGCAGGTCGAGCACCCGGTACGCCACCGGCGTGATCGGCGCGTCGTCGGCGAGCAGCAGGGTGTCGCGGACGTGGACGACCGAGCGCGGGTCGCCGTCTCCCACGAGGATGCGCCGGTGGCCGGACTCGCGGGCCGCCTCCCGGACCGCCGCGGCCGTCGCCGATGCGGGCACCGTGACCAGCGGGCCGGTCGCGACGGTGCGCACCGTCACGCGTTGCAGGTCCAACGCGCCGGAGAGCTGCTCCGACGACCGGTCGTCGAGCGTGCCCGCCTCGACGGAGTGTTTCACGAGCTGCCGCAGTCCCTCCGGGTTCTGCCCGGTCGCCACCTGGTCGGCGGGGGTGACACCGGCCCATCGCACCAGGCCGTTGGCCGCCGTGTTGATGGTCGACAACAGCGGCCGCGTCGTGGTCACCAGCACACGGGCGGGCAGCGCGAGCAGGGTCGCCGACCGTTCCGGATGCGCGATCGCCCAGGACTTCGGTGCCATCTCGCCCACGACCAGATGGAGGAACGTCATCGCGACGAGCGCGATCGTGAACGCGGCCGCGTCGGCCAGCCAGTAGGGCGCGCCCACCGTCTCCAACAGCGGGGTGAGCCAGTGGTGCACGGCCGGTTTGGTGACCGCACCGAGCGCCAGGGTGCAGCCGGTGATGCCGAGCTGGCAGCCCGCCAGCAGCAGTGTCAGTTCGCGGGAGCTGCGCAGTGCGGCGCGCGCCGAACGGCTCGTCGTGGCGGCTTCCTCGAGGCGATGGCGTTTCGCCCCCAACGTGGCGAACTCGACCGCCACGAAGAACGCGCTGGCCACGAGGATCAGCACGGAAGCGGAGATCACGATCCAGGGGTTGCTCATCGCGCCTCCTCCCTCGTGGATCCGCTGCCGGCTTCGGCGGACGTATCGGCGGACTGCAGCGTGAGCCGCAGCCGCGACGGCACGTGGCGGTCGACGTCGAGCACGTCCACGCGCAGCACCGGCGGTGCGGGCGGGTCCGGCTCGGCGAGTTCGGCCCCCGACTGCGGCAGGCCGACCAGCACGGTCGCGCCCGCCGGAGGCAACGCGCCGTGAGCAGCGATGGTCAGGCCCGCGACCGTCTCCACGTCCTCGGACGGCAGGTCGTGACCGACCGCACGCTCCACCTCGTCGACGTGCACGTCGCCGCTCACCAGCCAGCTGCCGTCGTCCTGCACCGTCACCGGCGGGGGCTCCGGACCGTCGTGCTCGTCCTGCAGCTCGCCGACGAGCTCCTCGGCGAGGTCCTCGATCGTGAGGATGCCCGTGAACCCGCCGTACTCGTCGAGCACACAGGCGAGCTCGTTGCGGGTCGCGGTCAACCTGGCGTAGGCGTCCGGCAGGGCCATCGTCGTCGGAACCAGCAACGGCGGGCGGCACAGCTGCGACACCGGCGTCTCGTCGTCGGCCGGCCGGGCCAACACGGCGGCCAACTCGGCGACGCCGAGGACATCACCCGCCTCGTCGACCACGGGGTAGCGCGTGTGGCCCGCGGCCATCAGCTCACGGACGTGGGAGATCGGCGTCTCGGCCGCCACCACGTCCACCCGCGTCCGCGGATTCATCGCGTGCTCGACGTCCTGATCGGGAAAGTCCAGCACCCGATCGAGCAGCACCGACAGGTCCGCGGGCAGATCACCCGTGGCGCGCGAGTCGGCCACGATGTGTTCGAGGTCGCGCGCCGTCGCCGAATGCTCCACGTCGTGCACCGGCTCGATGCGCAGCAGCCGCAACAGCGCGTTCGACGCGGCGTCGAAGAACCTGATGAGCCAGCCGAACAGCGTCAGATACAGCGTCGTCGACCCGGCCAGCCACAGCGCGACGCGTTCGGGGACGGCGATCGCCAGGTTCTTGGGGAACAGTTCGCCGACGAGCATCTGCACCAACGTCGACACCACCAGCACGGCCACCGTGCCGACCGCGATACCGACCGACGTCGGCACACCGACACCACCCAGTGCCGTTCCCAGTGCGTTGCCGACCAGAGGTTCGGCCACGTAACCGACGAGCAGGCCCGTCACGGTGATACCGAGTTGCGCACCGGACAACATGAACGACGTACGGCGCGTGATCGCCAGCGCACGTTGCGCCGACCGGTCGCCCGATTCGGCCAGGGCGGCGAGCCGGGAACGGTCGACAGCCATGTAGGCGAATTCCTGCGCCACGAAATAGCCGTTGACCGCGATCACGGCCAGGATGACGACGATGCCGAGCAGGAGGCTGAGGGCCCAGATCATGTGCGGCACCTCGCGGTGCTCTCGCTCACGATCCGGGTGCCGGTACTACAACTGTCGTCCATCGCCCTTCCTGGCAGGTCACCGTCAAGACATCCCCCGGGTCACGGCATTCCCGGCGAGCCGCTTCGCCATTCAACAGGCGAAACCGCTGCGTCGGCGCCGCTTCCGCCGGTTCCGGCCGACGGCCGGACAAACCGGATGACGTCATCCTACCGGAGGAGTGCGGCCGGCGGTGGCGTCGCTGTCGCGACACGGGAAACGGCCCCGGCGGTTCCCGCGGACCAACGGGGCCCTCAACGCGCTCGACCACCGCTGACCAGAGCGCGCCGCGCTCCCGATTTGTCAGAGCGCGCCGCGCTCCCGGGCCGTCAGAGCGCTCCGCGCTACCGATTCATCAGAGCGCTCCGCGCTCCCACGGCCCGGTGACCGCGTAGGTGACACCCGGCGACTGGACGTTGAAGAAGAGGATCTTCCCGTCCGGGGAGAACGTCGCACCCGCGAGCTCGCTCGTGTTCGACGAGTTGAGCTCCGCGAGGTCGAAGATCTCGCCCCGGTTCGTCACACCGCGTAGCAGATCCTTCCCGCTGCCGTCCTCGCACAGCACCAACCCGCCCGTGTTCGGCGAGACGCAGATGTTGTCCGGACTTTCGAGCAGGTCAGGGTTCGTCGACTCGTACACCAGCACGAGCTGGCCGCCCGAGTTGCCACGCGCCCGGTACTCCCACACCTGACCGATGCCCGCGTCGCCGCCATTGGTCGAGACCAGGTAGATCGACCCACCGCCGAACCAGGCACCCTCGAGGCGCGCGAACACGGCCGCGCCCTTGTCCCAGCCCTGCCGGGCCACCGCGAGGCTGTCGTCGCTGTCCGGGTCCGGATCGTCGATGTCGACCCACTCGACCGGCAACGTCCGGTTCGGCTTCTGACCGAGCCGCGTGTCGAACCCCGGCTTGTCCTTGATCGCCAGCATCTGCAGCTTGCCGCCCGCGGCCAGCTCGCCCGGCTTGTTCGGCACGAACCGGTAGAACCCGGCACTACCGCGGTCCTCGGTCTGGTAGACGATGCCCGTCGCCTCGTCGATCGCGACGGCCTCGTGCGTGAACCGGCCCATCTCCTTGTACGGCACCGGATCCACGGGGCCGTCCGCACCGGCGGGAACCTCGAAGACGTACCCGTGCGGGGTGTCGACGTCGAGGCCGGTGAACGTCTCCTCACAGGACAGCCACGAACCCCACGGCGTCGGGCCGCCCGCACAGTTGCGGATCGTGCCCGTGAGGCTCGGGAACGTGTCGACGAGCTCCATCTTCTCCGGGTCGAACACCATCGTGGTGGTACCGCCCGCGGCGGCCGGGTCGTACGACGGCGAGGCGAACGCCGCGCCCTCGCTCTGTTCGTGGTTGCGCACCAGGCGGATACGCCCGTCCTCACCGGCGAACGCGGCCATGCCGTCGTGCATCCCCGGAGTGGGTCTGCCGTCGCTCATCGGCGTGCCCGTGTGTCCGAACGCGACACACGAGAAGCCTGCCGGCAGCAGCAGCTCCCCTCCGGGGGCCGGCTGGAGGGGGCCGTACCCGCCGTTGTTCTCGGCCTGCTGCGGACCACGGCCCGGCTTCGCCGACGCGGTCGTGGCTCCCATCATGCCGAGTAGTGCCGACGTGGCGCCGACGGCGGCTCCGCTACGGAGGAAACCGCGGCGGGACAGGTTGGAGGGTGTGGTGGGGCGTTCGACCATGACTGGCGCTCCTTGAAAGTCCGGAAGGTCGATTTCACCCCACACGTCCGACATTGCCCGCCGCGCAGGTCGCGATGAACGATCTTTGACCGACTGCCGATCGGAGAGTGTGCCGAGGAACCGGGGCGGGGCCGAACGGCCCAATGTCAACGACCGTTCGGCCTGATTCGTCCGGCCGGTCCGCACCGACGGTGACGCTCCGGCGAGCGCGGCCCCGCCGGCCGCTCTCCGGCAGGGCCGGCAAACCCCACGACGCGCTGTCGGCAGGACGTTCACGCGGTGGGCGGCAGGCCTCCGATTCGCGTCGTGAGTTCGGCCGCGGCACGGCGGACGCTCGCGGCGAGGTCGGGCCAGGTGGCGCCGCATTCGACGTCGGCGTCCTCGGACCCGCCGGACCCGCCGGACCCGCCGCCCGCGTCGTCGCCGTCGTGGCAGCGGTGGCGGAAGGTCAGGCTGATGGCCGCCAACGGCCTGCCGCCGTGGTCGAACGCCGGGTGGGCGACGGACGCGAACTCCGCCGTCACGTGGCCGTCCTCGACCGCCCAGCCGAGCCGGTCGTGGGCTGCGAGCGTCGCCCGCAGTTCGGCCAGGCTCCGCGGTCCCCTGGCGGTGCGCCGGACGAACGCCGACGCAGCCGGATACAGCGCCCTGACCTGAGGTTTCGGCAGGTGGGTGAGCATCGCCCTGCCGGAGGCGGTCAGATGCGCGGGCAGGCGAACACCCACGTCGGTGACGACCGTCTGAGGCTGTGGTGGGCGTTCCTTGATGAGGTAGACGAGCTCGCCCCCGTGCAGCACGCCCAGGTGCGCGGTGTGCCCGGTCTCGTCGACGAGCCTGCGCAGGATCGGCCCCGCCAGGCGTTCGAGCGGGTCGTGCCGCAGGTACGACGAGCCGAGCTCGAACGCGGCGATGCCCAGCCCGTACCGTCGCTCGGCGGGCAGGTGGACGACGAATCCGGCGACCTGCAGCTCGGTGAGCAGGTGGTACGTCGAGGACCGGGGCACGCCCGCCTCGCGTGCCAGCGTCGCCGCCGAGACCGGTCCCGCGTGCCGGGCGAGTACGCCGAGCAGCGCGAGCCCGCGCCGCAGCGCAGGTACGTTTCCCTGGGCGGCCTGCTCGCTCCTGGTGGAGGTGCTGTCCTGCGCCATCAGTCCTCCTGTCTGGGATCCGAGACGGAAATCCTACCGTCGGCGCTGATGAGCCCGCCCTCCACGCGGTGCAATGAGGACATGCCGAACGAGCCGAACGAGGTAGTGATCGGATCCGCTCCGCTGACGCGCGACGGCGTCGTCGCCGTCGCCCGCGGCGGTGCCCCCGTGGCCGTCGACGCGGTGGCGCGGAAGAACGTCGCCACCGCCCGCGCACACGTCGACGCCCTCGCCGACGCGACGACGCCGTCGTACGGCGTGTCCACCGGCTTCGGTGCGCTGGCCGTGCGCAGCATCCCACCGGAACGCAGGGCCGACCTGCAGCGCTCGCTGATCCGCTCGCACGCGGCCGGTGCCGGACCGGCCGTCGAGACCGAGGTGGTGCGCGCGCTGATGCTGCTGCGCCTGCGCACCCTGACCACCGGGCACACGGGTGTGCGGACCTCCACCGTCGACGCGCTGGCCGCCCTGCTCAACGCCGGCATCACGCCGGTCGTGCCCGAGTACGGTTCGCTCGGCTGTTCCGGGGACCTCGCGCCGCTGTCGGCCGTCGCTCTCGCGCTGATGGGGGAGGGCGAGGTCGTCGGGCCCGACGGCGCCACCCGCCCCGCCACCGACGCGCTCCGGGACGCCGGGATCACCCCGGTCACCCTGGCGGAGAAGGAGGGCCTGGCGCTGACCAACGGCACCGACGGCATGCTCGGAATGCTCGCGCTGGCCATTCGTGACCTCGCCGCGCTGCTCGACGTCGCCGACCTGACCGCGGCGATGAGCGTCGAGGCGCAGCTCGGCACCGACCGGGTGTTCGCCGAGGACCTGCAGGCACTCCGCCCGCACCCGGGACAGGCCGTCTCCGCGCGGCGCATGCGCGAGGCGCTGGCCGGTTCGGAGATCGTCGCCAGCCACCGCGGCCCCGACTGCACCCGCGTGCAGGACGCCTACTCGCTGCGCTGCGCACCGCAGGTGCACGGAGCGGCGCGGGACACGCTCGCCCACGCCGAGGCCGTCGCCGACCGCGAACTCGTGTCCGCTGTGGACAATCCGGTCGTGCTCGCCGACGGGCGCGTCGAGTCCAACGGCAACTTCCACGGCTCGCCGCTCGGGTACGTGCTCGACTTCCTCGCCATCCCGGTCGCGGACGTCGCGTCGATCGCCGAGCGCCGCACCGACCGGATGCTCGACGTCGCGCGTTCGCACGGGCTGCCCGCGTTCCTCGCCGAGGACCCGGGTGTCGACTCCGGGCACATGATCGCCCAGTACACGCAGGCGGGCATCGTCAGCGAGCTCAAGCGGCTGGCCACGCCGTCGTCGGTCGACTCCATCCCGAGCAGCGCGATGCAGGAGGACCACGTCTCCATGGGCTGGTCGGCGGCGCGGAAACTGCGCCGCGGCGTCGACGGTCTGCGCACCGTGCTGGCCGTCGAACTGCTCACCGCGGCGCGTGCGCTCGACCTGCGCGCCCCGCTGCGCCCCGCTCCGGTGACCGGTGCGGTCCGCGACCTACTGCGCACCCGCGTCGGTGGTCCCGGCCCCGACCGTCACCTCGCCCCCGAGATCGCCGCGGCCGAGGAGCTCATCGCCTCCGGTGCCGTGCAGAGCTGTGTGGAGGAAGCATGAGCCTGACCACCAAGAACTGGCAGACCGAGGCTGCGCTGCGGATGCTGCGCAACAACCTCGATCCCGAGGTCGCCGAGCGGCCCGAGGACCTCGTCGTCTACGGCGGCACGGGCAAGGCCGCCCGTGACCGGGCCAGTTACGACGCCATCGCCGCCACGCTGGCCACGGTGGCCGAGGACGAGACCCTGCTCGTGCAGTCGGGCAAACCCGTCGGCGTGTTGAGCACCCACGAGTGGGCGCCGCGCGTGCTCATCGCCAACTCCAACCTCGTCGGCGACTGGGCCAACTGGCCGGAGTTCCGCAGGCTCGAGGCCATGGGGTTGACGATGTACGGCCAGATGACCGCCGGGTCGTGGATCTACATCGGCACCCAGGGCATCCTCCAGGGCACGTACGAGACGTTCGCGGCCGTGGCGGAGAAACGCTTCGGCGGCACGCTCGCCGGCACCCTGACGGTCACCGCGGGGCTCGGCGGCATGGGCGGTGCGCAACCGCTTGCGGTGACGATGAACGACGGCGCGGCCCTGGTGATCGAGTGCGATCCGCACCGCGCGCAGCGCCGGCTCGAGACCGCCTACCTCGACGAGCTGGCCACCGACCTCGACGACGCGATCACCCGCGTGACGACGGCCAAGGCGAACCGCCGCGCGCTGTCGGTCGGCGTGATCGGCAACGCCGCCGAGATCCTGCCCGAACTGCTACGCCGAGACGTCGACGTCGACATCGTCACCGACCAGACGTCGGCACACGATCCGCTGGCCTACTTGCCGTCCGGTGTGGACGTCGGGGACTGGCACGACTACGCCGCCGCCAAGCCCGACGAGTTCACCGACCGGGCGCGGGAGTCGATGGCCGAGCACGTGAGGGCGATGGTCGGGTTCTCCGACCGCGGCGCCGAGGTGTTCGACTACGGCAACTCGCTGCGCAGCGAGGCTCAGGCCGGCGGGTACGAGCGGGCGTTCGACTTCCCCGGCTTCGTGCCCGCCTACATCCGGCCGCTGTTCTGCGAGGGCAAGGGCCCGTTCCGGTGGGCTGCACTCTCGGGCGACCCGGCGGACATCGCCGCCACCGACAGGGCCGTGCTGGAGCTGTTCCCCGAGAACGAGTCGCTCGCGCGCTGGATCCGCATGGCGGGCGAGCGGGTGTCGTTCCAGGGCCTGCCCGCCCGGCTCTGCTGGCTCGGTCACGGCGAGCGGCATCTGGCCGGCCTGCGGTTCAACGAGATGGTCGCCAGCGGGCAGCTCTCGGCACCGGTCGTCATCGGCCGGGACCACCTCGACTCGGGCAGCGTCGCCTCACCGTACCGCGAGACCGAGTCCATGATGGACGGTTCTGATGCGATCGCGGACTGGCCGCTGTTGAACGCCCTTGTCAACACGGCCTCCGGCGCGACCTGGGTGTCCATCCACCACGGCGGCGGCGTCGGCATGGGCCGTTCGATCCACGCGGGCCAGGTCACCGTCGCCGACGGGACCGAGCTCGCCGCTCGCAAGCTCGAACGGGTGCTCAGCAACGACCCCGCCACCGGAGTGCTGCGGCACGTCGACGCCGGGTACGAGCGTGCCGCGGAGGCCGCCACGGCCGGTGGCCTGACCGTGCCGATGCGGCGGTGACCATGGCGGACGTGACAGGCACACCGGAGCCGAGCGCGAGCGGACTGCTCGCCGACATCGCCGACGTCGGGCGCGACCGCACGCGCGGCGGATACTCCCGGCACGTGTTCGACACCGCCGAGCTGGAACTGCGTGAGTGGTTCGCGGGCGAGGCGCGGCGTCGCGGGCTCGATCTCGAGCAGGACCGGTGCGGCAATCTCTGGGCGTGGTGGGGCGCCCCCGGCCCGGACGCGGTCGTCACCGGCAGCCATCTCGACTCGGTTCCCGGTGGCGGAGCGTTCGACGGGCCACTGGGCGTCGTGAGTGCACTGACCGCAGTGGACATTCTGCGGGCGCGGGGTGTGACACCTGCGAAGCCGCTGGGCGTCGTCGTGTTCAGCGAGGAGGAGGGCGGCCGGTTCGGCGTGCCGTGCCTCGGATCGCGGCTGCTGACCGGGTCGTTGCCCGCGGAGAAGGCCCTCCGGCTGCGCGATCCCGACGGCACGACGTTCGCCGACGCCGTGCGGGGCGCCGGCCTCGACCCGGAGCGCATCGGTGCCGATCCGGACTTCGTCGGCCGTATCGGCAGGTTCGTCGAACTGCACGTCGAACAAGGGCGCGGCCTGATCGATCTCGGCGGGCCCGTCGCCGTCGGCAGCACCGTGATCGCGCACGGGCGGTGGCGGCTGACGTTCGCGGGCCAGGGCAACCACGCCGGAGCGACCCCCATGGACGATCGCCGGGATCCGATGCTGCCCGCCGCGGAGACCGTCGCCGCCGTGCGCCGTATCGCCGCGTCCGCCCCCGGAACGCGCGCCACGGTCGGCAGACTCGCGGCGAACCCCGGTGGCACCAACGTCATCGCCTCGACCGTGGACCTCTGGCTCGACGCCCGGGGTCCCGACGTGCCGTCGGTGGTGCGGGACGTCGAGTCCGCGGCGCGGGCCGCCGCCGAGGCGGAGGGCTGCACCGTCGCGCTGAGCGAGGAGTCGTGGGGTGACGAGGTGGTGTTCGACCCGGCGCTGCGCGACGCGGTGTCGGCCCAACTGGGCGGCGTGCCCGCGCTGCCGACCGGCGCCGGGCACGACGCGGCCGTGCTGTCGGCACACGTGCCCGCGGCGATGCTGTACGTGCGCAACCCGACCGGCGTCAGCCACGCCCCCGAGGAGTTCGCCGAGGACTCCGATGTGGACGCCGGTGCGGAGGCGCTGGCGACCGTGTTGTCGGGGCTGTCGGCGTGAGCGGGCCGGTGCGTGATGAGCCGGACAGCCGTGGGCCGCGGAGCCGTGGGACCCGGAGCACCGCCGCGGCCGGGGTGAGCGAGTACTGGTGCGAGTACGCCTGGCTGCCCGGCGGGGTGGCCGAGGGTGTGGGCGTCGACGTGGCCGGCGGGGCGATCGTCGCGGTCGAACCCGGCAGAGCACGGCGCGGCCGGACGTTGCGGGGTCTGACGTTGCCCGGCATGGCGAACGCGCACTCGCACGCGTTCCACCGAGCGCTGCGCGGGCGCACGCACGGCGACCGCGGCACGTTCTGGACCTGGCGCGCGCTGATGTACCGCCTCGCCGAACGGCTCGACCCGGACGCGTACTACCGTCTCGCGCGGGCCGTCTACGCGGAGATGGTGCTGGCCGGGTACACGAGCGTCGGTGAGTTCCACTACCTGCACCACGGCCCGGGCGGCAGGCGCTACGACGATCCGAACGCGATGAGCGCCGCGCTCGTCGCGGCGGCCGCCGACGCCGGGATCCGTATCTGCCTGCTCGACACGTGCTACCTCGCGGGCGGTCCGGACAAGCCCCTCGAGGGTGTCCAGCTGCGGTTCGGTGACGGCGACGCCGACGGCTGGGCCTCCCGGGCGGAGGATTTCCGGCCCGGCGGTGAGCACGTCGTCGTCGGGGCGGCTGCGCATTCGGTGCGCGCCGTGCCGGCGCCGCAACTGCCCGTCGTGGCCGAGTGGGCAGCGGGCAGGCCGCTCCACGTCCACCTGTCCGAGCAGCGCGCCGAGAACGAGGACTGCCTGCGGGTGCACGGCGTGACGCCGACGGCGCTGTTGGCGCGTCACGGCGTGCTGGCCGAGCGCACCACCGCCGTCCACGCGACGCATCTGACCGACGACGACATGTCGACACTCGGAGCGTCGCGGACGCGGGCGTGCTTCTGCCCCACGACCGAACGTGACCTGGGCGACGGCATCGGGCCCGCCTCGGCGTTGGCGGCAGCGGGCGTGCGGCTGTGTCTGGGCAGCGACAGCCACGCCGTGATCGACGCCTTCGAGGAGACGCGGGCGCTGGAACTGAACGAACGGCTGGCCGCGGAGGCGCGCGGCAGATTCGCCGTCGACGACCTGGTCGCCGCGGCGACCGACCACGCCGCGATCGGCTTCGACGACGTCGGCCGGATCGAACCGGGCGGGCAGGCCGACCTCGTGACCGTGCGACTCGACTCGGTCCGCACCGCGGGCGGGGCACCCGACGGCGCCCCGCTCACCGCGACCGGGGCCGACGTCACCGACGTGCTCGTCGCCGGGCGGTCCGTGGTATCCGACGGGGAGCACACTCGTATCGAACGTCCCGCCGCCGACCTGGCGGCCGAGATCGGAAAACTACTATGACCCCGAACCCGCGTCCCGCCGCCGACCCCTCGACGGCCCCGCCGCACCCGCCGTCCACTGTGCACCCGCCGTCCACTGTGCACCCGGCGTCCACTCTGATCACCGGTATCGGCGAGCTGACCACGAACGATCCCGGGCTGGGGATCCTGCGCGACGCAGCGGTCGTACTGGAGGCCGATCGGATCGCCTGGGTGGGCGAGTCCGCCGTGGCTCCGGCGGCCGACGCCGCCGTGGACGTCGGCGGGCGCGCGGTGCTGCCCGGCTGGGTGGACAGCCACACGCACCTCGTCTTCGTGGGCGACCGCACCGCCGAGTTCGAGGCGCGCATGGCGGGGGAGCCGTACCAGGCGGGCGGCATCGCCACGACCGTCGCCCGCACGCGGGCGGCGAGCGACGCGGACCTCGAAGCCAACCTGACGGCCCACCTCGACGAGGCCGTCCGGCAGGGCACGACGTGCCTGGAGACGAAGACCGGCTACGGCCTGACCGTCGAGGACGAGACCCGCTCGGCCCGGCTCGCCGCCCGGCACGCCGACGAGGTGACCTATCTCGGCGCGCACCTCGTACCGCCCGGGGCCGACGCGGAGTCCTACGTGGACCTCGTGTGCGGCGACATGCTCGACGCCGTCGCCCCGTACGCCGCGTGGGTCGACGTGTTCTGCGAAGCGGGTGCGTTCGACGAGGCGCAGTCCGAGCGCATCGTGGCAGCGGCCGCGACCAGGGGCCTCGGGGTGCGGGTGCACGGCAACCAGCTCGGCAACGGGCCCGGCGTGCGGCTCGCGGTGCGCCACGACGCGGCGAGTGTCGACCACTGCACCCACCTGACCGACGAGGACGTCGACGCGCTGGCCTCGTCGTCGACCGTCGCGACCCTTCTGCCCGCGTGCGACCTGTCCACCCGGCAGCCGCTCGCCCCGGCGCGGAGGCTGTGGGACGCGGGTGCCGCCGTCGCCCTCGCCAGCAACGCCAACCCGGGCAGTTCGTACACGACGTCCATGGCGTTCTGTGTGGCGACGGCCGTGTTGCAGATGGGCCTGACGGTGCGCGAGGCCGTGTGGGCCGCAACCGCGGGCGGCGCGCGGGCCCTGCGCCGTGACACCGGCGACGGCGCCGTCGGCACGGTGCGTGCCGGTGCGCGCGCCGACCTGCACGTACTCGACGCACCGTCGGCCACCCACCTCGCCTACCGGCCCGGCGTCCCGCTCACGTGGGCCGTGTGGCGCTGCGGCCACCGCGCGGCCTGACCTGCGTGTCCTGCACCCGCACGACCGCTGGGCTCGCCGGCGACCGCTGTGCCGCGGGCCGGGCCGTCAGGTCAGCAGGGACTCGACGCCGAGGTCCGCGGCGGCTTCGTGGGCGCGGGAATGGAGCTCGGGGTCCTCGTCGAGGCCTGCGGTGACGAGGCGTTCCCGCAGGCCGTCGTCGAGGTGCGCGAGCAGGTCGAACAGCGCGTGCCACAGGTCGTACTCGTCGGCCGCGCGGGCGTAGGCGGCACACTGTTCCGCCGGCTGGCGTGCGACCAGCGTGCTCAGCGACGACTTGTCGTCGACGACGAACGCGACCTCGAGGACCTGTCGTTCGTTCAGCTCGGCCAGGCCGGCCTCGGCGATCTCGGGAGGCACGCCGCCGACGAACCGGCCGAGGGTGATCCAGTCCTCGCGTCTGCGTAGTTCCCTGCTGACGTCGGTGACGGTGGCCGTCGGCAGTTCGGAGAGGATGTGGACGGCGCGGCGCGGATCGAGCTCCGCCGCGACATCGGCGAGGAACGGTGCGGGCAGCTTCAGCGCGATCGCCACGCCCCGGTCGCCGTCGATCAGCCCGGCCAGACGTGCGCTGAGCAGTGGTCCGAACGCCTTCTGCGCCAGTGTCACCAGCACCGGGACCGGGATGATCCCGCTGGCCGCCACGAGCTTGCGCAATACCGGTTGGTGCGCGCCGTGCAGAGCCTCGGTGGCCTGATCGCGCAACGCGCGGATGTCGGCGGCGGGCACGTCCCGCAGGAACTCCAGGCGCTGTTCCGATTGGCCGAGCACCCGGGCGAGCTTGACGATCTCGGCGCGCGCGGCGAGCCGGTCGAGCGCCCCGGTCACAGTCCCACCGCCTTGCGGACCGCGGGCCGGATGAAGAACGGGATGTGCGACAACGCGCTGTCGGCCGACTCCTGCAGCGCCGCGGCCTGCCGGCGCCTGGCCTGCCGCAGCGCGTCGGCGAGCACCTGTTTCTGCTCATCGGGAAGGGCGTCGATACCGGCGGGCAACCCGTCGAAATGGGGTCCGTCGAGCTGCTCGGCGAGCGTGCGGTCCGTCGTCATCGATCCCCTCCGCGGACGGCTGTGCAGGTGAGGGATAGTTTCGCACCCATGGCAGAGGAGATCGACACTTCGACGATCGGTGTCGGCGGCCTGGGCGCGTATCTGGCGCGCCCTGCCGAGCCGACGGGCGCAGGGATGCTGCTGCTTCCCATGATCACCGGCATCGGACAGCGAGTCCGTGAGTTCGCCGCCGAACTCGCCGAGGCCGGCGTCACGACCCTGAGCTGGGACCCGTTCCACGGCGTGAGCATGGACGATCACGAGCTCGACACCATGGTCGAACTGATGCACGGCCTCGACGACGAGACGTGCCTGGCGGAGATGCAGCGGCTGCTGGACCACATGTTCGGCGAGCTCGGGCTGACGAAGGTGGGCGTGATCGGTTACTGCCTCGGTGGGCGATTCGCACTGTTGCTGGGGGCGCGGGACGAGCGGCTCGCCAACGTCGTCGCCTACCACCCGACGGTGCCCGCCACGCCCGCGGACAACCACACGGCCGACCCGTTCGAGCAGACTCCGCGGATCGGCGCGCCGGTGATGATGCTCTACCCGGGGCAGGACACGATCGTTCCCCACGAGGTGTTCGCCAAGCTGCAGGAGGGCCTGCAGTCGCGCACCGGCGCCGCCAGCATCGTCCACCTGTACCCCGAGGCCCACCACGGCTTCAGCGACACCCGCAGTCACGGTGCCGAGGTCAACGAGGCCGCCTACGCCGTGTCGCAACCCCAGGTGCTGTCGTTCGTCCGAGCGACGACCACCTGACGTACGGGGCGCAGCCAAAGGCACCGTAGTGGCGCTCAACGCCCCGAGGGGCCCTCGAGGGCACAGGCCGGCTGCGGAGGGCGGTCGACGCGCTGTACGCGTGTGAGTGATCACAGGTGGCACAATGTGCGCCCATGACCACCGGAACGCCGCGGGCCGGGCGTCGGCCGAGCCTCGTCGACCTGGCGATGCTCGTGCTCGCCGCCGGCTCGGTGGCGCTGCTGTGCTACCTGATGTTCTTCGACGTCCCAGCGGAGACGGCGCAGACGATCTTCGTCGTCGACACGGCGATCTGCGGTGTGTTCCTCGTCGAATTCCTGTGGCGATGGCACCGGGCGGGCTGGGACAAGATGTTCCCTGTCCGCGGGTGGTACGAGATCCTCGGCATGATCCCGATCGCCCACCCGGCGCTGCGTGGGTTCCGCCTGCTGCGCATCGTCGTGGTGGTCGTGCGGCTTGCGCGCACCGCGGACCGGGCCTTCGGGGAACGTTTCACGCAGAAGCTCGTCGAGCGCTATTCGACGACGATCGTGCAGGCCATCAAGAAGCCCGTGACGGTCGTCGTGCTCGACGAGGTGGTGAAGGTCCTCGAGACCGGCAACTATCCGGAGAACCTGGCGCGGTCGCTGTCGCAGAACCAGGAGATGCTGCGCGAGATCGTCACCGAGAAGCTCAAGAACGATCCGCAGGCGGGCCGGTTCTCGCGGCTGCCGTTCCACGACGAGGTCGTCCATTCGGTGACCGACACGGTGATCCGCATCGTGCTGGAAGTGCTCGCCGATGATCGCATCGACCATTTCTTCGCCGAGGTGGTGCGCGAGAACCGGCAGCAGATCCGTGAGGCCGTCAGCCTCGGTCTGCACTACGAGGACGATCCCGAACTCGCCGAGCGACTGCCCGCCCGGCCGGAGCGGTCGCTCTTCAGCTGAGAACGGTCACGGCGCTGTCAGGTCCTGCGTTTCGTCCCGCGGGTCGGCGTGGCGGTGCGCGGGTCGTCGGGCCACGGGTGTTTCGGGTATCGGCCGCGTAGTTCGGCCCGCACCGAGGCGTACCCCGAATCCCAGAACGAGTCCACATCGGACGTCACGGCGGCCGGCCTGCCCGCCGGCGAGAGCAGGTGCAGCACGACAGGCACGTTGCCGCCTGCGATCCGCGGGGTGGCGCGCCAGCCGAACGTCTCCTGGAGTTTCACCGCCAGCACCGGATCGTCACCGGAGTAGTCGACGCGGACGCTGGACCCGGACGGCACGTCGATCCGCTCGGGGGCGAGTTCGTCGAGCCTGCGCGCCTCCTGCCACGGCAGCAGCCTGCGCAGGGACGACGCCGTGTCGATCCGTGCCAGGTCGGCCCGGCGGCGCGCGGCCGACAGCTCCGGTTCGAGCCACTCGTCGGCGCGGGCGAGCAGCGCGTCGTCGCCGACATCCGGCCACGGTTCGCCGAGTCGCGCGTACAGGAACGCCAGCCGCTGCCGCAGGCGCACCGCGGCGTCCGGCCACGTCAGCACGTCGAATCCCTCGTCGCGCAGCCCGTCGAGCAGAGCCGCGCGCACGCGTCGCGGCTCGGGGTCGGGCACCCGGCGCTCGGCGAGGGTGATCGCGCCGAGGGCCCGCACCGACCGCGCTGCCACGTCCCCGCCGGTCCACGAGACCTCGTCTGATTCGGTCAGCAGGTTCGCCGCGACGAGTGTCGCCAGCTGTTCGTCGGCCCGCGCCGCCAGCCGCACGACGCCGTGGGCACGGCCGGGTTCCCGCGTGGCGTCGGCGACGGCCAGCCATTCCGCGTCGGCGAGCCCGCTCCCCGGCGGCAGTTCCACCGCGGTGCCGCTCGCCATGAGGTACACCTGCGAGGTCGCGTCGCGCCTGCGGGCGAGTCGCTCCGGGTACGCGAGCGCCACGACGGCGGCGACGTCGCCCGCGTCGCCGTCTGCCGAACCGCCCCGCCTTGAACCGCCCCGCCCGGAACCGGTCTGGGTCGAACGGCCCTCCTGCCCGACGAGACCCGCGAGGCGGCGGGCCTCGCGGCGCGCCCGGGAGGCCTCGGGCGAGCGCGATCGGCGCAGGTTCCGGAGAGCCTCCTCGACATCGATGTCTCCCGCCGACCCGGCGTCGAGCAGTGCCACGACCTCCGCCGCCACGTCGGCGCCCGTCTCGTCGGCGCCGTCCACCAGCGCCCGGGCGAGCCGGGGATGCAGCCCCACGTCGGCGAGTCGGCCGCCACGCGTGGTGACGGTGCCGTCGCCGGTGATCGCCCCGAGGGTGCGCAGCAGTTCCGTGCCCGCGGCCAGCGCGCCCTCCGGCGGCGGGTCCCACCACGACAACCCCCGCCCGTCCGGTGTCGACCAGCACGCCAGTTCGAGTGCGAGGCGTGACAGTTCGGCGGTGCGGATCTCCGGTTCGGGGTAGGCGGGCAGGCTCGCCGTCTCGTACTCCGGCCAGCATCGGTACGCCACGCCGGGGCCCTGCCTACCGGCGCGGCCCGCCCGCTGCTCGGCGATCGCCAGCGGGGTCCGCACGGTGACGAGCCCGGACAGTCCGCGCCGGTGGTCCACCCGCGGTACCCGTGACAGTCCGGAGTCGACGACGGCACGCACCCCCGGCACGGTCAGGCTCGACTCGGCGACTGCGGTCGCCAGCACCACCCGCCGCCGCGGGCCTTCGGTCAACGCGGCGTCCTGGTGGCCCGCCGAGAGTCTGCCGTGCAGGGGCAGGACGTCGACACCGGGCAGGTCGAGCGCGCGCGTGACCCGGCCGATCTCGGCAGCGCCCGGCAGGAACGCCAGTACGTCGCCGTCGGTCTCGGCCAGCGCCGTGCTGATCGTCCGGGCGACGCAGGCGTCGGTGCGTTCACCACGCGCGGGCGGGGAGTACCGCATCTCGACCGGGTACGTGCGCGCGTCGGCGGTGACGACGGGGCAGTCGCCGAGCAGCGCGGCGAGCCGGTCGGAGGCGACGGTCGCCGACGTCGCCAGCAGGCGCAGGTCGTCGCGCAGGCCCGCGCGCACGTCGAGCAGCAGTGCGAGCAACAGGTCGGCGTCGAGGTGGCGTTCGTGACACTCGTCGAGCATCACCGCGGCGACGCCCGGCAGCTCCGGATCGCGCTGCACCCGACGAACCAACAGACCCGTCGTGACGACCTCGATACGCGTGCGCGCCGACGTGCGGCGATCGCCGCGCACCGCGTACCCGACGGTGTCGCCGACCCGTTCGCCCAGCAGGTCGGCCATCCGTTTCGCTGCAGCTCGCGCGGCCAGCCTGCGCGGCTCTGCGACGACGATCCGCCCGCCGCGACCGTGGTCGTCGAACGCCTGCGCCAGCGCCAGCGGCACCAGCGTCGTCTTGCCCGTGCCGGGTGGTGCGACGAGCACCGCCGCGCCGTCGCCCGCCAGTGCGGTGCAGACCTCCCCCGCGACCGCGGCCGCGGGAAGCTCCGGCAGCTGCGGAACCTGCATGCACGCCTCCCTGGACAGGGGTTTTACCCGGTTTACGTAGCCTAGAAGGGGACCAAACGCGAGGAAGGACCCCAGTGGGCGGAGCGGAACGCAACGCACGGAAGCGGCGGCAGCAGCAACATCAGCAGGGCAAGAACGTCGTGGCCCAGGCACGGGGCTCGGCGGGCATGGCGGACGGCAAGCGCGTCGGCCTGATCGTCGGCGTCGTCGTGCTGGTCGCCGCCGTGGTCGTCGGCGGTGTGCTGTGGACGAACGCGTCGAAGAACGAGACCGAGGGGCAGCAGATCCCCGCGGCGCAGACCCAGTTCGACGCCCCGGAGAAGCGTGAGGGCGTCGTCGTCGAGACCGGCGACCAGGACGCCCCGACGACCATCGACATCTACGCCGACTTCCTGTGCCCGGCCTGCGGGTCGTTCTACGAGCAGTTCGGCGATCAGATCCAGCAGAAGATCGACGACGGGTCGTTGCTGGTGCGGACGCACCCGGTGCCGATGCTGATGGACGCGTCCGACCCGCCCGGGTACTCGCTGGACGCCGCGAACGCCTCACTGCTGGCCGCAGACGAGGGCAAGTTCACGGCGTTCCACGACAGCCTGTTCCAGAACCAGCCCGCCGAGGGTGGCCGCGGGTACAGCGACGAGCAGCTCATCCAGCTCGGCCGCGACCTCGGCATCGAGAGCGATGCGTTCGCCCAGGGCATCAGGAACGGCAAGTACGATGATCGGCTCAAGTCGGAGTTCCAGAAGACCTCGCAGAACCCCGACTTGATGCAGGAAGGGCCGCGCGGCAAGGGCTTCAGCACGCCGACCGTCACGCACCAGGGCGAGATCGTGCAGCTGACCGACAACTGGCTCGACCAGCTCACCTCCGGCAACAGCTGACGTCGGGCAACGGTCGACACGGCACGTGAGCCCGCTCCCGGGCGTGCTCGGGAGCGGGCTCACGTGTGCCGTTCAGCCATCCGGCGATACGCCGCGTCGGCCGCTCAGCCGGTGGGCGTCAGGAACTCGAAGTTCTCGATCGTGAACTCATTGTCGGCGTCGCCCTTGTTCTCGTCGAGGTGCGGCGAGTACGTGGTGACCTTCACGGTCTTGTCGGCTGGGCTGAAGCGCATGTAGCGCAGGAAGCTGTTGGGATCGGGATTGTCCGGGTCCTGGTAGTCGGCCTGGACCTGGTACACCGTGTTCCCGTTCTCGCCCTCACTTTCGATCATTCCCGCCGCGACATGGTGTCCCGAGAAGACGAAGGACACGTTCTCGTGTTTCGAGGCGAGCTTGTTCCAGACCTCCTCGCCGGTCTCGTTGCGCTGGTCGCCCTTCTGGTACGAGTGCGTGACGACCATCGTTTGATGGTCTGGATGGTCGGCGATGACCTGGTTGCCCCACTCGAGTTCGGCGTCCGTGGGCTCGTACTTCAGCGCAAGAACGAGCCAATCGGTGCCGCCGGCCGAGAAAGTGTGGTAGCTGTTGTCGTTTCCGTCGGAGGGGTACGTGCCGCCGAACGAGGGAAGATCGGCGAATTCGGACCGTGGGAAGTTCTCGTTGAACGCCGTCGCATCGCGCGAGTTCGCCGCGTCGTCCATGTCGTGGTTGCCCGGCCCGATGATGTACGGCACGGCGTTGTGCAGGTAGTCCATGCCGTTGACGGCACGCTGCCACTGGATGGCCTCATCCGAATTGTGCACCACGTCCCCCACGTGCAGGGCGTAGCGGATGTTGCGTGACTCTGCTTCGGCCGCGATCCATTTCCCGGTCGAGTCCCACACCGTCGGAAAGCTCTTGGAATTGTACTGGGTGTCCGGCAGGACGACGATGCTGAAATCTTCCTGCTGTGCGGCGTGCGGAGCTTGCCCATGGGCAACGGTGGGTGCTGCGACGAGTGCGAGTGATATCGCTGCACCGACAGCGGTGAAACGCTGGAATCGTGTGCGTAAATGCGCCATAGCTAATTCCTCCCCAGAGGATACCGGCAGTCGGGGAGACCATGGCACGGTTCGTCAGCGGTTCACCAGATCCGTTCGGAGGTTGTGAGTCCTGCGCTGCTGTGCGGTCGGTCGCGCCTCGCTCGGGCGGCGATGTCCGACTCGCCGGGCGACGGCGGGCCGCGTCCGGGTGCTGCCCGCCGTCGCCGTCCGTTCAGCCTCGAGCCGGGTCGACGCCGTACTGCTCGGCGATGTCGTCGAGCATGGCGTGCGCGCCCTGCAGGCTCACCGAGACGTACCAGGTTTCGTCGTCGACGTCGGTGATCTCGCCCGACAGCCGGTTCCACAGCGGGTTCGACTCGAACTTCTTGCGCGGATCGGCCGCCTGCTGGGTCTCGTCGGCGTAGGAGGAGACGAACACGCGGTCGGCGTCGAGCTTGCCGATGTCCTCCTGGCTGACGTCGACGTTGATCTCGTCGGAGGTGTCCGGCTGGCCCTTCGGCCGCTTCAGGCCCACGTCGCGCATGACGAGCGCGGGGAAGGACTCGCTCGCATACAGCCGCACGGTCTGCTCACCCTCGATGAACCGCACGAGCGAGTACGTGGGCGTCTCGCCCTCCTTCTTCTTGATCGCGTCGCCGATCGCCTTGGCCCGCTCCTCGTAGGCGCCGATCTTCTGTTCGGCCAGTTTCTCCTTGCCGAGCGCTTCGGCCAGCAGTCGGATGTTCTCCTTCCACGTGGCGCCCGTCGACTCACTGAACACCGTCGGGGCCACATTGGACAGTTTGGAGTGAATCTGCTCGTGGCGGATCTTGGCCGAGACGATCAGGTCCGGGGCGATGTCGTACAGCGCCTCGACGTCGGGGGAGTCGAGTTCGCCGACCTGTTTGCCGCCTTCCAGGTATTTGCGGTCGTCACCGAGGTATTCCGGCGGGCCGTCGGACGACGGGTACTTCGTGTACGCCGCGACCTCGGTCTCGAGTGCGGCCGCCGCGTCGGCGAAGCTCGAGTCCAGTGCCGCCACGGTCTGCGGCTTGGTCTCGATGGTCGTCTCGCCCATGGCGTCGGAGACGGTACGGGGGAAGCCGGACTGTCCCTGGCCACCGGACGACGCCCCTTCCTCCGACGCGCAGGCGGTCAGGCCCAGGCATGCCGCGAGTCCGAGGGCCGCGGCCGTGACGGCCGTGCGCCGTCTGTAAGACAGGAGCATGAGTGCCCACCTTTCCGTTTCGGTTAGGCTTCCCTAACAGGTTCAGGGACCATAGACGAGCGACGCCCGGTGCGAAAGGGGCGTCACGACGAAACCAGGAGCGGACGAGATGAACGCCACGCTCGCGGCGGATCCGGCCCCGACGGGTCGGCGTGCGCTGCACCGGCGGCGCACCAGGCGATTGTTGTGCCTGGTCACGCTGCTGGGGGCGCTATTGCTCGCCTCGGCGGCCAGTCTGGCTTACGGCGCGCACCCGGTGCCGTTCGACGCGGTCTGGCAGGCGCTGGTGGCGCCCGCGGGTGGTGAGGACGACATCATCGTGCGGTCGCTGCGCGTGCCCCGCACCGTGCTCGGCATCCTCGCGGGCCTCGCGCTCGGCGTCGGCGGCGCGCTGATGCAGGGCCACACGCGCAATCCGTTGGCCGACCCGGGCCTGCTCGGCGTGAACCAGGGTGCTGCGCTGGGCGTGGTCACCGCCGTGGTCGTGTTCGACGTCACCGCACTCGGTTCCTACATCTGGTTCGGCTTCGCCGGTGCGCTGGTCGCGGCGGTGCTCGTGTTCGTGCTCGGCACCGTGCGCGGAGGTGCGACGCCGGTCACGCTCGCGCTGGCGGGCGCCGCCGTCAGCGCCCTGCTCTACGGCCTGATCTCGGCCATCGTCCTGACCGACCGGCAAGGCATGGACACCTACCGGTTCTGGCACGTCGGGTCGATCGCGGGCCGGGAACTGGCCGTGGCAGGGCAGCTGGCGCCGTTCCTGATCGCCGGATTCGTGCTGGCCCTGGCCAACACACCGGGCCTGAACAGCCTGGCGCTCGGGGAGGACGTGTCGACCGCGCTCGGCCGCAACGTGCGCCGCACCCGGCTGCTCGGCATCGTCGCGATCACACTGCTGGTCGGCGCCGCGGTGTCGGCGTGTGGTCCGATCGCGTTCGTCGGGCTGCTCGTGCCGCACATCGCGCGGGTGCTCACCGGGCCCGACTACCGGTGGCTCGTGCCGTGCGCGGGACTGCTCGGTGCGGTGCTGGTGCTGCTCGCGGACGTGCTCGGGCGGCTCATCGCGGGCGACACCCTGGAGGTCGGCATTCTGCTGGCCGCCGTCGGTGCGCCCGGGTTCATTCATCTGGTCCGGCGGCGAGGGTTGAGCAAGATATGAGTGCCGTGCGTGACATCGAATCCGTACCCGGCCGCAAGCAGGTGCAGGTGGGCGGGCTGGCGGCCTCGTTCCGGCCCCGGTCGGTGCTCGTGCCCGTGATCTGCCTGGTGTTGCTGGTGCTGGTCGCCGCGTTGAACATCGGGCGCGGCAGCTCGGACATCGCGTTGCTGGACGTGCTGCGCACGCTGGCGGGCGGGGGAGACCGCGCCGAGACGGGCATCATCTTCGACCTGCGGTTGCCCCGCACGCTCGCCGGTGTGCTCGTGGGCGCCGCGTTCGGGTTGGCAGGGGCGCTGTTCCAGACGGTCGCGCGCAACCCGCTGGCCAGTCCGGACATCCTCGGCATCACGTGGGGCGCGGGTGTCGGCGCGGTGTCGGTGATCGTGCTCGGCGGGTCGGCGGGCCAGGTGAGCGGCATGGTCGCGGAACTCGGCGTGCCGCTGGCCGGACTGGCGGGCGGCCTGCTGGCGGGGCTGCTGCTGTACGCGCTGGCGTGGCGGCGGGGCCTGGACAGCTACCGGATGGTGCTGGTCGGGATCGGCCTGGCCGCGATCGGCAACAACGTCGTGTACTGGCTGCTGACCGTCGGCGACGTGGACGACGCCACGCGCGCGACCACGTGGATCGTCGGCAACCTGGCCGCCGTCGGCTGGGAGGCGCTCGGGCCGCTGGCACTGGCGTTGGCGCTGCTGGTCCCGGTGACGATCGCGGGCGTGCACACCCTCGGCGGGCTGCAGTTCGGCGACGACACGGCCCGTGGCCTTGGCATCCGCGTCGACGGGGCGCGGGCGACGTTGCTGCTGCTCGCAGCGGCCCTTGCCGCGGTGGCGACCGCCGTGGCGGGGCCGATCACGTTCGTCGCGCTGGCCACGCCGCAGATCGCGCTGCGACTCGTCCGCAGCCCGCAGCCGCCGATCGTCGGCTCGATGGTGCTCGGCGGGCTGCTGACCGTGAGCGCCGACCTCGCGGTACGTACCGTGACGCCCGGCCTGCCGGTCGGCGTGCTCACCGCGATCCTCGGCGCGCCGTACCTGATCTTCCTGTTCCTGCGAACGCGCAAGGAGGCCCGCGCGTGACCACGCCCCGACTGCAGGCCGAGCACGTCCGGCTCGGCTACGACGAGCGGATCGTCGTCGACGGCCTGAACCTCGACGTCGCCGACGAGTCCGTCACCGTGATCATCGGGCCCAACGGCTGCGGCAAGTCGACGCTGCTGCGCGGCATGGGACGGTTGCTGCGTCCCCGCAGCGGATCTGTGCTCCTCGACGGGAAACGCATCGACCGGCTGCCGACCAAGGACGTCGCCAAGGCCGTCGGCGTGCTGCCGCAGACCCCGAGTGCCCCGGCCGGGTTGACCGTCGCCGACCTCGTCGCGCGCGGTCGGCAGCCGCACCAGCACTGGTACCGGCAGTGGTCGTCCGGCGACGAGGAGGCCGTCGCCCACGCGCTTTCGGTCACGGGCATGAGCGCCTACGCCGACCGCGCCGTCGACGAACTCTCCGGCGGTCAGCGGCAACGCGCGTGGATCTCGATGACCCTCGCGCAGGAGACGTCACTGCTGCTGCTCGACGAACCCATCACCTATCTCGACCTCGCCCACCAGGTCGACGTGCTCGACCTGGTGCACCGGCTGCACACCGAACGCGGCACGACGGTCGTCATGGTGCTGCACGACCTGAACCTCGCCGCCCGTTACGCCGACACGCTCGTCGCCATGCACGACGGCGCCGTCGTGTCCCGGGGCACACCCGATGAGGTTCTCACCGAGGACCTGCTCTCCGACGTCTTCGGCCTCGACGCGAAGGTCGTGTCCGACCCGGTCGCGGGCACCCCGCTCGTGCTGCCCATCAGCGCCCACCTGCGCGACGAGCTCTGACTGAGGCATGACGAGGCCGTGCGACGCCGGTCGGCGGCGGGTCCGGCCGCGTCGGCTGCGCGAGGCGGACCCCCTGTGCGGGTGCCTGCGGGCGATGGGGTACATTATTTCGCACAGGCAGCGGTGAGAGCCGCGAACAGACATACGGGGCTATGGCGCAGTTGGTAGCGCGTCTCACTGGCAGTGAGAAGGTCAGGGGTTCGAATCCCCTTAGCTCCACCTTAGAGGTACTACTAGAACACGTGCCTGATTGAAGGCCCTGGAGTAGTACCTCAACGCCGGAAGGCGTGGATGGGCCACCCGCTTGGCGGGTGGCCTTTTTGCTGTCTCGGGGCTCCGGAATGGCGGGCATGGTGTGCTGTGCGTGCGTTGACCGTTGCGTCTGCTGGATGGCGTGGAGCTGATTGAAGGGTTCCTGGAGGTCGTGGTCGGTGACCTCCTCGTCCTCGATGTAGATGTTGTGGAAGATCGCCTGGTTGAGTAGGCGCCGCTGCTCGTCGTTGCACCGCCGGTACAGGTCCTCGGGGCGTTCGAGCAGCTTCAGGCTCACGTCGATCAGTCGGGCGGCATCGGTGAGGTCGGCGGAGGCGGTGGCCAGGCGCCCGGTGAGGTGCCGTCGCTGGCGTTCGATGTCGCGGAGCTTGGCTTTGACCTTGGTTTGCGGCAGGGTGCCGTCGGCTGCCAGGTCGATCACGTTCTCCTCCTGGGTGTCGAGTTCGGCGAGCTGGGTGGAGAGCTGCTGGTGCAGCAGCCGTGCGGACTTTTCCTGTTCACTGATGACGGTGTCGATCTGGGCTCGCACGTCGCTGATGAACGCCTGGCTGAAGCGGATCGTGGCGTAGTGCCGTTCGATGGCGTCCTCGACGAGTTCGGCGTTGACGTGCGGGGCGTCGCAGGTGCTGTTCTGCCGGTTGCGGCAGAAGAAGTACAGGTACTCGGCCCCCTTGGAGTTGATGGTGCGCTGGATGATCATCCGTTGGGTCACCCCTGCTCGTCGGCAGCGCCCGCAGAACAGTGAGCCCTTGAGGTAGTGGTGGTGCAGCCGGCGCCGCTCCTTGGCCGCGGATCGGGAGTTGATCCGGTCCTGAACCCGGTCGAAGAGGTCTTCGTCGATCAACGGCTCGTGTCGGCCTCGGACCTCCTCGCCTTTGTAGGTCACGTAGCCGATGTAGTAGCGGTCCCGCAGCATCTGCGAGAGCTTGTTGATCGAGACCTTCTTCGCCGGGTGCTTGGCGGTGGGTCGCGTGCGGAGGCCGCGGTCGTAGAGTTCGTCGGCCAGCTCATCGAGCGTGTAGTCCCCGGTGTCGTACAGCTCGAAAGCGAGCTGTACGAAAGGTGCCCGTTCGTCGTCGAGGACGATGGTGCGGATCACCCGGCCGTCGGAGTGGTCGATGTGGTTGAGATACCCGATCTTGGCGCGGCCGAGAGTCCCGCCAGTGCGCGCCTTTTGACCCATCTTGTTGGCGATGTCGGCGCCGGACTGGCGGGACTGGTACTCGTTGAAGGTGGCCAGGATGCCGTGCATGAGCTGTCCGACAGGCGAGTCATCGACTGCCTCGGTGGCGGAGACGAGCGTGACGCCGCGTTTGCGGAGGTCGGCCATGACGATGGCGTCGTCGTAGCGGTTCCGTGCCATGCGGGAGAGCATGTAGACGATGACGTAGTCGACATCGCCTTGGCCGCGCACACGGGCCAGCATCCGTTGGAATGCTTCCCGTTTGGTCATCTCCGTCGCCGAGCGGCCGGGCTCGACGTACTCATCGATGACGGTCAGGCCCAAGTCCTTGGCCTTGCGCAGGCACGCCTCCCGCTGGGCCGGGATGGAGATGCCCTCGGGGTCGTAGTCGGTCTTGACCTGCCCGGTGGAGGACACGCGCAGGTAGATCACCGCACGCGTCCCTGGTTCCACGCCATCCGCAGGGTGCTCGACAGGAACAGCGATATCCTGCTGCAACTCGTCGTTGGAGTCAGCGTATGCGCTGGTCATGACAGCCCTTCGTGATTCGTTGTGAGCAAACGGATTTCGTCCAAGGGCTCACTGGTTAATAGCGGCGCTCTGGCCAACCTGTCGGCCAGTGACCGAGCGGCCCAGGTCCTGGCCAGGCGAACAGCCGTTGCTCAACCCGGCGCTGGAGCCTCGTGCAGCACGGCGATCTTCGAGCGCTCCTTCTTCCTCGAACCGGGCAAAAGAGCCCAGCATCTGCATCTGGAACCGGCCCGTGGGAGTCGAGGTGTCGAAGGAGTGGTCGAGGGCCGAGTGGAAGACCACGCCGTACGAGTCGAGTTTTCCGAACAGGAAGTGGAGGTGACGCTCCTTGCGGGACAGGCTGTGGACGTGGCCTACCAGCAGGACGTCGAGCAATCCTGCGCGTGCGGCGTCCAGAACGCGTTGCAGCCCTGGCCGATTCAACGTTCCGCCGGACGCATGGTCGGAACACCGCATGACCGTGTGCCAGCCGGGTCGAGACTCTGTTCACTGAGACGCAGTTCGACACCTTCCTGACCGGGGTGCGCTCCGGTGAGACCGTCGGTCTTTGCCTGGAGATGACCCGCCGCACCGACGGGATGTACGCCTTCCGCGGCACCGTGCCCCAGCCCTCCGGGACCGGCGCTGAGCTGAAGTTCACCGAGGCGGAGGTCGTAGCCTTCCTAGACGGCGTCGCCAAAGGCGAGTTCGACCAGGAAACCACCCCGGACATGGCCGTGTGCGGCAAACCGGCCCCAGGGTTCGTTTCGGTCGACTCGCTTCATAGTCCACGGTCCGTAACGCGCTGATCGCACGTTGTCGGGGTCGGGGTACATGCTGCTGGTATGTCGGTTGCGGAACTTCGTACTTAGTTGACGCCTGGTTGCGCAACTTCCCGTTTCCCAGCTCTCCACCGCCCACCGCAGCGCCGAGGGTGTCTTGCGGTTAGCCGGCCGGTAGCTCGACTCGATGCCCCTCCAAGCCAGGAAGTCGACGAGTCTCAGCGGGCCAACCGGGTGGGGACATGACCGGCCCGGCGGGGCCAGCGACTATTCGACCCGGCCGAACGATTGGATCTCCTCGGCTTCCTGTGGTGTGAGCTGGCGGGGGACATCGCCGTGGGCCAGTTTGTCGCTCTGGATGTGGTGGCGGATGTCGTCAACGATCTCCGGGTTCGCCAGTGTCGAGACATCCCCGACGTCGCCGAAGTTGGAGATGCTTGCGATGACGCGTCGCATGATTTTCCCGGAGCGGGTCTTGGGCATGTCGGTGACGACCCAGACGTTCTTTGGTCGCGCGATCTTGCCGATCTCGCGGTCGATCGCCTGGGCGACCCTGTCCTCGATGTCCTTGCTGGGCTTCAACCCCGGTTTCAGGGACACATACATCTCGACGGCCCGCCCACGGAGCTCGTCGACAACCGGGACCGCGGCGGCTTCGGCGATCTCCTCGACGGTGAGGCTGGCCGATTCCAACTCCTTGGTGCCGAGCCGGTGGCCAGCCACGTTGATCACGTCATCGACCCGGCCGAGGATCCGGAAATAACCATCGGCGGCCTGCACGGCGCCGTCACCGGCGAAGTACGGCCAGTCGTGCCAGTCCTTGCTCTCGGGGTCGCGGCAGTACTTCTGGTAGTAGGTCTCGACGAACCGCTCCGGCTGGCCCCAAATGGTCTGGAAGATCCCGGGCCAGGGGTTGCGGATGCAGATGTTTCCCGCCTGACCGCTCCCGGCCTCGACGGTGTTGCCGTCCTCGTCGTAGATCACCGGGTAGATACCCAGTACGCCGGGACCGCAGCTACCGGGTTTCATCGGCTGCAGGGCAGGCAAGGTGCTGCCGAGGAATCCCCCGTTCTCGGTCTGCCACCAGGTGTCGACGATGGCTGCTTCGCGCTTGCCGGCGGTCTCGTAGTACCAACGCCACACCTCCGGCTCGATCGGCTCGCCCACCGTCGTCATGTGCTTGAAGCGGTAGTGGTACTTGCCCGGCTCGTCCGGGCCGAGCTTGCGCAGCATCCGGATCGTCGTCGGCGCGGTGTGGAAGATGCTCACCCCGAGCCGTTCGGCGATTCGCCAGACCCGGCCAGGATCCGGATAGGCCGGTGCGCCCTCGTACATCACGCTCGTGGTGCCCAGTGCCAGCGGCCCGTAGACGATGTAGGAGTGCCCGGTGATCCACCCGATGTCCGCGCAGCACCAGTACGTGTCGTCGGGATGGATGTCCTGGTAGTACTTCGAGGTGCCCGCCACGTAGGCGAGATACCCGCCGGTCGAATGCTGGCAGCCCTTGGGCCGTGCCGTCGTGCCGCTGGTGTACATCAGGAACAGCGGGGCTTCCGCGGGCATCGACACGGGATCGACCACCTTCCCGCGCTGCTCGGCGAGCAACTCGTCGACGAAGAAGTCCCGGCCCTCGACCATCGGACTCTGCGACCCGTAGCTACCGGGGTGCCGCCGCCACACGAGCACTTTGTCGATCTCGTGGCCGCGCTCGTGGGCGGTCGCGACAGCCTCGTCGGCCTTGGCCTTGTGATCGACCAGCTGACCGTTCCGGTAGTAACCGTCCATCGTCACCAGGACGTGGCTGGTCGCGTCAGCGGCTCGGTCCCCACACGCCGCACCGCTGAACCCGCCGAACACCTCGGAATGGATGGCGCCCAGCCTGGCGCAGGCGAGCATGGCAACGGGCAGTTGCGGAACCATCGGTAGGTGGAAGGTCACCCGGTCGCCGGTCTCGACGCCGCAGAACTCGCGCAGCACGGCGGCGAACTCGTTGACCTGCTGGTATAGCTCCTGATAGGTGATCGCCTGCGTGGTCTCGCCTTCAGGCTCGGGTACCCAGATCAGGGCTGCCTCGTTGTGTCGCGTGGCCAGGTGCCGGTCGACGCAGTTGTAGCAGGCGTTGAGCCGACCCCCGACGAACCACTTCCAAAACGGTGGGTTACTGGAATCGAGGATGGTGTGCCAGTAGGAGTCCCAGGTGAGCAGTTCCGCGTACTCCTTGAAGCAGTCGGGAAAGTACTGTTCGCTAAAGCGTTCGAAAAATAGCCGGATCGGCCGCATTCGCCTGGCCAATGAACCTCGCCGGCGGCTGGTAGTACTCCTCCTCACGCCAATGGACGGAGATCTGCGCCTCGGAGACCTGCGGCTCATGTGCTGTGGTCATGGCTTAACCTCCCGTAGGTAACTTCGATCTGGGAGGGCTTCGGCGCTAGCCCTCGGTGAGCAGCCCAGCGCACACGCTGAATTCGTAAAGCTCGGCGGACACCGCGGCCTCGCGGTTGAACGAGGCCACGTCTCCGCGTGTCACTGAGCTCCAGCACAAGACATCGGCGAGGTCGATCGCACGATTGGCGATCGAGGCCAGCTCGGTCAGCGGGTCGGTCTCCGCGTGGTGACGCAGCGACGCGACCCTACGCAGCGAGGTCTCGTCCGCGGCCAGTGTCTGCAGCTGCGCCAAGCGCAGGGACAGTTCACCGGCGAGGTACTGCTGTGTCATCGCCATCGCCGCCCACCCGTTCCAGGTCTCCTCGGGGAGGGGGCCACCTCCACGAGGTCCTGAGTGCGCCACCCATGTCTGCTTGATCACATCGGCGCCCAGCGGATCTTCTAGTGGACGTCATCCGTGGCGGACTCGATTGCTCGTAGCAAGCCGACAGTCAGCGTCTTGGTGAAATCCATCGTATCTCCGGAGATGCCCCCCGGGCACGTCAGCGCTGATGCCAGTCGCGCCGCTCCGTCATAGCTGCCTGCCCCTCGGGTTTCGCCTCGTAGCTCCCGGCGCGAGCCGAGGTCACCGAGCGGGCGCGGGCGGATGGCAGTGCTGGATCGCCGCGCCGCTTGCTCCCGCTCTCTTAACTTAAAGCCAGCTCGCGTGCTTGCCTCGAACCGAGGCGTGGTGGGCAGGGATGGCGATCTATCCGCTCCATCCGCCTGCTGTCGGACTGGCTTCGTGCAGTCTTGTTGCGGTGTATGACGTCTGTCCCCGCGTGCCTTCCCGGAGTAAATAATTGCTAAGGTTTGCAATTGCTGACTTCTTGTGTTCGGCTGAGCGGCGCGGAGGGATCGATGCGTAGGACTCGACTTCGTCGGGCAGGCGCAGGCCGGGGCCTGGCGTGTGCACGCTGGTGGTGGACACGCATCGAGGGTTCCGTGGAGGGAGCTGGATGAGCACGCCGCTGTATCAGCTGAAGGCTGAGTTCTTTAAGACGCTGGGACATCCTGCGCGGATTCGGGTGCTGGAGCTGCTGAGTGAGCGTGAGCATGCCGTCTCCGAAATGCTCCCGGAGGTCGGGATCGAGTCGGCAAACCTCTCGCAGCAGTTGGCGGTGTTGCGCCGGGCCGGGCTTGTCACCACGCGCAAGGAAGGCTCCGCCGTCTACTACTCATTGACGAGTCCGCATGTGGCGGAACTGTTGGCGGTGGCGCGGACAATCCTGACCAAGGTGCTGTCCGGGCAGGCCGAGCTGCTGGACGACCTACGCAATCCTGGCGCGTCCGCGAGCGCGTGAGCTGCGGTCACCCTGCCGTACCGGGGTCCTGCCGATCGGCAGGGTGACCGCTCCCCTCCGAAGAGGAATTGGGAGCACAGTGTGTTGAGTTTGTGGCGCAAGATCCGCAGGACGGGTCGGGTCGCCGAGCCTGCACCGTCGCAGCCGAGCGAGGAGCTTTCGGTTGCGGCGGAGTTGGGTGGTTCGGTGCAGATCCGGCATGTGGATGCCGGGTCGTGCAACGGCTGCGAGGTCGAGATTGGGTCTGCGTTCGGGCCGGTGTATGACGCCGAACGCTATGGTGCTCGGCTGGTGGCCTCGCCTCGTCATGCGGACGCGCTGCTAGTGACCGGCCCGGTGACTCGGAACATGGCCGAGCCACTGCGGCGGACCTACGAGGCGCTGCCGGAGCCGAAGTTCGTTGTGGCCGTCGGCGACTGCGCCCGGAACTGCGGAGTGTTCGCCGAGGCGTACGGGGTCACGGGTGCCGTGCGGGACGTGGTGCCTGTGGACGTGGAGATCGCGGGTTGTCCGCCTCGCCCGGAGGAGATCGTCGAGGGCTTGCGGAAGTTGACTGGTCGATGAACCTCGTCCATGCGGGCCTCGGTGCGGCCGTGGCCGTCGGTGTGCTGAGCGCGTTGCTCGCCCTGATCACTCCGCGACGACTTCGTCTCGTCCCTGTCGGAGTCGGGACGGTGCTCGTTGGGGCATTTGGCGTGCTGGCAGGGGCTGTTGCTGTGGCCGGACAGGCGTACTCGGTGGAGATCCCCGCGCTGTTGCCGTTGTTTGGTGTGTCGTTTGCGGTAGACGCGCTGAGCGGGTTATTCCTGGTTGTGACCGGGGGTGTCGCGATCGCGGTCGCGGTGTATGGCATCGGTTATGCCCGCCACGGACTCGACGGCCGGGGCGTCCAAGCGGTGTTGCCGCTGTTCGTGCTGGCCATGCTGCTGGTTCCGGCGGCGGCCAGCGTGGGCACGTTCCTAGTGTGCTGGGAACTGATGGCGCTGACCTCGCTGGTACTGGTGCTCGCCGAGCATCAGCAGCGCGACACCGTGGCGGTCGCCGGGCGCTGGTACGCGGTGATGACCCATCTGGGCATGGTGGCGATCCTGATCGGGTTGCTCGTGCTGGTGGCGCATTCCGCCGATGACTCGTTCCCAGCTTTGCGGGCCGCTGCAACGAATCTGTCGCCGGTCGTGGCCAACGTCGTGTTCGTGTTGACTCTGGTGGGGTTCACATCCAAGGCCGGGATCTTGCCGCTGCACGCCTGGTTGCCGCGGGCGCATCCCGAGGCCCCGAGTCATGTGTCGGCGCTGATGTCGGCAGCGATGGTCAACCTCGGTATCTATGGCATCGCCAGGGTCGGTTTCGACCTGCTGGGCGGCGGCCCCAGATGGTGGTGGCTGCTGGTGCTCGTGCTGGGCGCACTGTCTGCGGTCTACGGGATCTTGCAGGCCGCAATGAGCAGCGACCTGAAGCGGCTTTTGGGCAATTCGACGACCGAGAACATGGGACTTGTGCTGGTCGGAGTCGGAGCGGCCGGGCTTTTCGCCTCCGCGGGCGACGATGTGCTGGCGGGGGTGGCGTTGTCTGCGGCGCTGCTGCACGTGATCAATCATGCCGCGTTCAAGACCTTGTTGTTCCTCTCTGCCGGCTCGGTGCTGCACGCGACCGGCAGCCGTGATCTCGACGCGTTGGGTGGGCTTCGGGCAGGTATGCCAGTCACCACGTGGGGCTTCGGGCTCGGAGCGCTGGCAGCCTCGGCATTGCCGCCAGGAACCGCGTTCGTCAGCGAGTGGCTGCTGTTGCAGGCCCTGATCCACGGGCTGCCCGCCTCGGGCGCGGCGACCGCGATCGTGATGCCGGTGGCCGTGGCGGCCGTGGCACTAACCGCCGGGTTGGCCGTGGCCACCTTCGTCAAGGCGTTCGGAGTCGGGTTTTTGGCTCGGCCACGCAGCAGCGCTGCCGCGAATGCCACCGAAAGCCCGGTCAGCATGCTGGCCGGGATGGGGCTTGCGGCAGTGGCCTGCGTCACATTGGCCCTGGTGCCCAGCGTGGTCCTGCCCGCGGTCGGCTCCGCGAGCACCATGACCCTGGGGACTGCGCAGCCCGCTGTGAGCGGGCAGGTCACGCTGCAGTTGAACGGGGTCGCGGGAGCGCTCTCGCCCTTGCTGCTGACCGTCGCCCTTCTAGTGGTCAGCGTCGTCCTTGTCGGAGCGGTGCGCCTGATCGCGGCACGCCGAGCCCGGCGCACCGCCCGACTGTGGGACTGCGGTGCGGGACCACTGTCGCCCCGCATGGAGTACACGGCGACGTCCTTCGCCGAACCGCTGCAACGGGTCTTCGACGACGTGGTGCAGCCAGAACAGGACATCGACGTGACCCACCATCAGGAGTCGAGCTACCTCGTGCAAGCCGTGGAATACCGCCAGCGCGTGCCCGATCGCCTCGAACGCCGCCTCTACGAGCCTGTTCTGCGATTGATCACTGCCTGGGGGAGTGTTGCCCGCCGGCTGGCCACCGGCAGTGTGCACCGCTACCTCGGCTACGGCTTCTACACCGTGTGCGGCTTGTTGATCCTGCTGGTGGTGATCCGATGAACGCGTTGGGCGTGATCGGCGGGGTCCTGCAGTTCGTGCTCGTCGTCGCAGGATCACCCTTCTTGGTAGGGGTGATGCGCCAGGTGCGGGCACGGCTGGAAGGCCGTGCCGGGGCGGGAATCGGTCAACCGTGGCGGGACTTGCGCAAGCTGCTGCGCAAGGAGTCCATCACGCCACGCGGCACCAGCGAGGTGTTCCGGATCGCGCCGTTGGTGCTAGTGGCCACGACCGTGGTCGTCGCGATCGTGGCCCCGTTCGTGACGACCGCATCCGCCGTGGATTCGGTCGCAGACCTGTTCGCGGTGGTCGCCCTGCTGGCGCTGGGCACCGTCGCGCTGGCGTTGGCCGGGTTGGACACCGGCACCGCGTTCGGCGGCATGGGCGCCAGCCGCGAGATGACCATCATCGCGCTCGTCGAGCCGACACTGCTGGTGTCGATCTTCGCGTTGTCGGTGCGAGTCGGGTCGACCAATCTGGGCGCGATCGTGACCTCGACCTTGCAGGACCCGGCCCGGGTGATCTCCCCGGTCAGCCTTTTGGCCGCGGTGGCCCTGGTCGTGGTGATCATTGCCGAGACAGGGCGGCTGCCGGTGGACAACCCCTCCACGCACCTGGAACTGACGATGGTGCACGAGGCAATGATCCTGGAGTACGCAGGCCGGGACCTGGGCCTGGTCGAATGGGCCTCGGCGATGCGACTGACGGCATTTCTCGGGTTGCTGGCGAACCTGTTCGTTCCGTGGGGCATCGCGACCGCCGCCACGCCCGTCGCCCTGCTCGCGGGAGTCGCGGCCTTCGTGATCAAGGTGGTGCTGCTCGGGGTCCTGCTCTCTGCGGGGGAGGTGTTCCTGGCCAAGTTGCGTCTGTTCCGGGTGCCCGAGCTGCTGGCCGGATCATTCCTGCTGTCGTTGCTGGCCGTCACCGCCTCCTTCTTCCTGGCACAGCCCCACTGACGAATCTTCGATGGGAACCACCATGACGACCGAGCATCTGAGATCGCGATGAGTCACGACCTCTACGTCCAACTGTTGGACTTGGCCTGCGGCGTCCTGCTGCTCACTGCTGTACTCGTGCTGTGGCGCCGGGAACTGGCCGTCATCATCCGCGTGTTCGCGCTGCAAGGACTGGCACTGGCCGCTCTCGTCGCGGTCCTGGCTGCGCACGAAGGCTCGATCGAGTTGGGGGCCGTCGCAGTCGGAATCCTAGTGCTGCGTGCTGGGGTGCTTCCCGCGTTGCTGCGACGCGCGCTGGCGGCGGCTGGCGAAGAGCGCCGGGAGACCCGGCCACTGGTCAACGTCGCCTCGTCCCTGCTCGCTGCAGCGGTGCTGACGCTGCTGGGGTATGCGGTGTCCCAACCGTTGGTCGCCTTGGCTCCGTCACCGGCGACGCAGGCCGTCGCCGTGGGCATGACCGTCGTATTGATCGGGTTCTTCGTGCTGGTCACTCGACGGCGCGCCCTATCCCAGTTGGTCGGCTTCCTGCTGATGGACAACGGCATCACCGCAGTCGGATTCCTCACCACCTCCGGAGTCGGACTCGTCGTGGAGCTGGGGGTGTCCCTGGACGTGCTGCTGGCCGTCCTGGTCCTGCAAATTCTGACCACGCGCATGCGGGCCACGTTCGGCGATACCGACCTGGACGAACTGCGGGAGCTGCACGACTGATGACTCACCTTCTCCTCCTTGCCCCCGTCGTCGTCCCCGCGCTCGGAGCCGTGATCTACGCGCTGGCGGGATGGCGCCGCGCCACCGCCTGGGTCAGCGCCGCAAGCGCGGCGCTCGTGCTCGCCACCGCGATCGCCACCTCCGCCGCGGTCGTCAACGACGATCCTCACACCGTCTTGGCAGGGTTGCTGCGGGTTGATGCGCTGAGCGCGTTCATGCTTGTCGTGATCGGAGCCATCGCTTTCTTGGCCACGGCAGCGACACCAGACCACCTGCGTACCGAGATCATCGCCGGGCGGGCCAGTTCGCGCACCGCCGCTCGGCACTGCCTGCTGGTCCAGTTGTTCCTGGCGGCGATGGCACTCGCGGTGTTGGCCGCGAACCTGGGGATGCTGTGGGTCGCGGTCGAGGCCACCACCATCGTGACCGCGTTTCTGGTGGGACAGCGGCGAACTCGTCCCGCGGTGGAGGCGGCGTGGAAGTACGTGGTGATCTGCTCAGCGGGCATCGCGTTGGCGCTGCTGGGCACGTTCCTGCTCAACTACGCCTCGCAGCACACTGCTCCCGGTGCGGGTCTGAACTGGGCGGAGTTGGCTGCCAGTGCCCACACCCTCGACCCGGGCGTCACTCGCATCGCCGTCGTGCTGCTGATCGTCGGGTTCGGGACCAAAGCGGGCCTGGCGCCCTTGCATGCGTGGCTGCCCGATGCGCACAGCCAAGCACCGGCGCCCGTGTCGGCGTTGATGTCCGGGGTGCTGCTCTCCGTGGCCTTCTACGCAATTCTGCGGGTGAAAGTGATCGCCGACGCCGCACTGGGAACCGGCTTCGCCCGGACGCTCCTGGTGGTGATCGCCCTGGCTTCGCTGGCACTCTCGGCGTCACTGCTGCTGGCCCAACGTGATTACAAGCGGATGTTGGCCTACTCCAGCATCGAGCACATGGGCCTGCTGGCCTTGGGGGCCGCGGTCGGCGGACGACTCGCGATCGCTGCGGTCTTGCTGCACATCCTCGGCCACGGGCTGGCCAAGAGCGTGCTGTTCCTCGGGTCCGGACACATCCTGCAGATCACCGGCACCAGCCGCATCGACCAGGTTCGGGGCCTGGCCGCCCGACAGCCGGTCCTGGCCGGATGTTTCGGGCTCGGTGTCCTCGCCCTCATCGGGTTGCCACCGTTCAGCCTGTTCGCCAGCGAGCTTGGCATCGCCCGAGCAGGATTCACCGCAGGACTCGGCTGGGCGATGGCCGCTGCGCTCGTCCTCGTCCTCGTGATCGCCGCCGCCTTGGTAACCCATACCAGCCGCATGGTGCTCGGGGCCGCGCCCGATGGGCCGGGTGCGGCCACCGCGTCGCCCCGAATGAACGTCATCGCCGGTGCCGCACTGGTCGTCGGCCTCCTGGCCTGCGCCGCGATCGGGGTCACCACCGGCCCGTTGCACCCGTTGCTGTCCCTGGCCGCCGATCTCCTCGCGGGAACACCATGACCACACCCGAACACCACGCTCACGGCGAATCGGTCGGCTACCGCCGCACCGCGCTCACGATCAGCCCCGACGCGGTCCCCGGACAGGTGGGGGAGCTGCTGGATGCCGGATTCCGGATCGCTCTGATCGCCGGGCACGACGACGGCGACGCGCTGCGCGCCGTCTACCTGTTCACGCAGGCGGGCACCGATCGTCGCATCGAACTGCACGTGCCACTCGACCGCGACCATCCGCACCTGCCGAGCGTGGCAAGGTTGTCCTTCTCCGCCGGCCGCTTCGAACGCGAAATGCGCGATCTGTTCGGCATCGTGCCCGACGACCACCCGCTGCCACGCCGACTGGTCCGGCACTTCCACTGGCCCCAAGGCTGGTACCCGATGCTGCACGACGCCGGGGAGCCACCAGAGTTCGGCGACGTCGACGGTCCTTACCCCTTTCGCACCGTCGAAGGCCCCGGCGTCTACGAGATTCCCGTGGGGCCAGTACACGCCGGGATGATCGAACCCGGCCACTTCCGCTTCTCGGTCGTCGGCGAAACCATCCTCAACCTCAAAGCCCGCCTCTGGTTCGTCCATAAAGGACTGGAAAAGCTGTTCCAAGGACGCCGCCCCGAGGAAGCATTCGAACTCGCCGAACGCGTCAGCGGCGACACGGCTGTCGGGCACACGCTCGCGTTCTGCCAGGCCATCGAAGACGCCCGGTCGCTGTCAGTCCCGGTACAAGCCCAGCAGCTCCGCGCGATCCTGCTGGAACTGGAGCGCCTCTACAACCACGTCACCGACCTCGGCGCCTTGTGTAACGACGCGGGACACAGCATTCTCAACGCCCACGCTGGCCGCATCCGCGAACAACTGCTCCGCATCAACGATCACGTCGCCGGTCACCGGCTCCTGCGTGGCGGCATCCACCTCGGCGGCACCGCTGTCCGGCACCTGCCCGACACCGATACGCTGGCTTCCATCGGCGAGGACATTGCCGAGCTGGCCAGCCTCGCGCTGGGCCATAGCGTGGTGCGGGACCGCTTCTCGGGGACCGCGGTCTTGACTCATGAGCAGGCCACCGACCTCGGTACGCTGGGCTACGTGGCCCGCGCCAGCGGACTTGCCGTCGACGCCCGGCACGACCATCCCACTCTTCCTGAACCCGGGGAGCGTGCCTCCCACAGCCACACTCAGGGCGATGTCCTGGCCCGCTTCACTGTCCGCACTGAGGAGATCGCCCACTCCATCGAGCTGATCACACGTCTGGTCAAGGTTCTCGACGGCCGGACGACCTCTCCGGGCGACACCTCGGATGCCGGCCCCCATGCCGCTGGCTCCGGCGTCGGCATCGTCGAAGGCTGGCGCGGCACGATCGTGCACCGCGTGGAACTCGCCTCCGACGGCACCCTGCGCCGGGTCAAGGTCGTCGACCCCAGCTTCCTCAACTGGCCCGCCTTGCCCGTCGCACTGACCGACACGATCGTGCCGGACTTCCCGCCGACGAATAAGAGCTTCAACCTCTCCTACGCCGGCAACGACCTTTAGTCACAACCGCGGCCTAGGAGCTGTTTAAGAACGGGCCCTGGTGTGGGGATGTGGGGAGGTCTCCGGTAGATGGATCAACGACCAAGAAGATCAACATCTATCCGGAGA
>NZ_JACHWU010000008.1 GCF_014191605.1 Prauserella isguenensis | reverse complement strand
CGCCCGGTCCCATTCCGAACCCGGAAGCTAAGCCTGCCAGCGCCGATGGTACTGCACTCGACAGGGTGTGGGAGAGTAGGACACCGCCGAACTTACTTTGCAGTGGGTGGGCCCGCTGGAGCGACTGTCCCGAAAATTACGGGACGGGCGCCCAGCGGGCCCTACACGTATGCTTAATCAGAACTTCAACAGTGGGAGGATCCGTGTCCGACATGAGCGGGCGCGACCGTTCGGGCCGCGACGACCGCGGCCGATCCGAGCGATCCGGAAACGCCGGCAATTCCAGTTCCGGTAACTCCGGCAACCGCGGCCGTGGCCGCCCTGGACAGGGAGGACCGCACGGCCGAGGCCACAACGACGGTGGTCGCGGCGGCGCGGACGGCGGCCGATCCGGAGGCGGGAACGACGACCGTCGCGGTGGTGGCCGTGGCGGCTACGGACGCGGATCCGACGATCGGCGCGGAGGTCGCGGTGACGATCGCCGGGGCGGCTACGGCCGTGGAGCCGGCGAGCGCGGACGCGGTTCCGACGAGCGTGGGCGGGGCGGCCGGGACGACCGGCGGGGCCAGTTCCGCGGCGGGGACGATCGCGGAGACCGGCGGGACCGGCCCCGCGACGACCGCAACCGCCCCGAACAGGACCGCGACGACCGCGGCCGAGGTGGCCGCAACTTCGGCGACCGCAACCGCGGTGATCGCGGGCGGGACGACCGTGGTCGCGACGGCCGGAACGTCGGCGACCGCAGGGACAACGACCGCAGGGGTGGCCGCGACGACCGGGGTCCCCGTGACGGCGGCGGTCGACCCGGCGGGAACCAGCGCAGCAGCAGCGGCGGCGGTGACGCCCGCTCCGGGTACGGCGACCGGCGTCCCGGCGGCGACCGGAACGCGCGGGACGACCGTAACCGGCCGGCCCGAGGCCGCGATGACCGAGGCCGCGATGACCGAGGCCGCAGCGACCGCAACCGGAGCGACGGGAGCTTCGGCGACCGAGGTCGCAGCAACCGCAGCGGCGACGACCGAGGCCGAAGCGACGACCGGAAGTTCGGCGACGGCCGACGCCGCGACGACCGTCGCCCCGAGCGCGGCCCTCGGCACGGCGCGAAGCCCGACGGAAAGCCGGAACGCAGCGGGCCGCGCGACGTGCCGACGGCCCCGGACCTGCCGGACGAGGCCGAGTACGCCATGCTCGACACCGACGCGAGGCAGGAACTCCGTTCGCTGCCGAAGGATTTCGCGGAACGTATCGGGCGGCACCTGGTGGCCGCGGGCCTGCTGGTCGACACCGACCCGGACGCGGCACTCGCCCACGCCCGCTACGCGAAGAAGCGCGCTTCGCGGATCGCGGTCGTGCGGGAGGCGCTCGGACTCACGGCATATCACACCGGGAACTGGTCGGAAGCCCTGTCGGAGTTGCGTGCGGTGCGCCGGATGACCCACACCGACGCCCACATCGCGGTGATCGCCGACGCGGAACGGGCGATGGGCAGGCCGGAGCGTGCGATCGACATCGTCAAGGAGACGAACGTCGCCGGGCTGCCGAAGGAGACAGCGGTCGAACTGAAGATCGTCGAGGCCGGCGCACGCCGTGACCTCGGCCAGCTCGACGCCGCCGTCGTGACCCTGCAGGGTGCCGACCTGGATCCGCAGCGGCCGCAGCCGTGGAGCGTGCGGCTGTTCTACGCCTACGCCGACAACCTCGCCGAGGCAGGTCGCACCGCGGAGGCGGTGCAGTGGTTCCTGCACGCCGCCGAGGTCGACGACGACATGCAGACCGATGCAGCCGAGCGCGCCTCGGAGCTCGCGGGTGAGTGACGCCGCGACACTGCTCGACGTCTGCGACGCGCTGCTGTTCGACCTCGACGGCACCGTGTACCGGGGCGGCGACCCCGTCCCGGGAGCGGCCGACGCGGTCTCGCGGGCACGAGGTCGTGACACCCCGGTCCGGTTCGTCACCAACAACGCCTCGAAGGCGCCGGAGGCGGTGGTGGCGCACCTCGCCGAGGTGGGCGTCCCCGCGACCGACGACGAGGTGAGCACGAGCGCGCAGGCGGGCGTCCGGCTCCTCGCGGAGCGGCTCGAACCCGGTGCGAACGCGCTCGTCGTCGGTACGGACGCGCTCGCCGATCAGGTGGCGGCCGCCGGACTGACGCCGGTCCGGACGGCCGGCGACGGTGTCGCGGGCGTCGTACAGGGTCATTCGCCCGAGACGGCGTGGCCCGTGCTCGCCGAGGCCTGCCTCGCCATCCGCGCGGGCGCGGTCTGGGTGGCGTGCAACGAGGACACGACCCTCCCGGCCGAACGCGGCCTCTTGCCGGGCAACGGCGCCATGGTCGCGGCACTGCGCGCGGCCACCGGCGCGATTCCGCTCGTCGCGGGTAAGCCGGAGACTCCGCTGCTGCGGCTCGCCGCGGACTCGGCGGGGAGCACGCACCCGCTCGTCGTCGGCGACCGGCTCGACACCGACATCGCCGGCGCTGTGGCCGCGGACATGGCCTCGTTGGCGGTCCTGACCGGTGTGGTGACGCCTGCCGGACTGCTGGTGGCCGGACCTGCACAACGGCCCGGATACGTGGCCGCCGACCTGGCCGCCCTCGACGAGCCGGCCTGCCGCGTGGCGGTCGGGCCTCAGGACGGCTGGCACATCGACACCGGTGGGGACACGCTGATCGTCGCGACGGCCGACCTCGCGGGCGAGACCGCCGACCCGATGGCGCTGCTCCGCGCGCTGTGTGACGCCGCGTGGCGCACGGGCACCACTGCCGTACGCCCCGGCGACGACGCGGCGGCCACGGCGTTGGCCGACCTCGGCCTGACCTGACCGCGGTACCGGGCGTCCCGAGCGGCGGTCGTGCCCTGTCGGCGACGGCGGCCCGTGTCGGATCGGATAGCGTTGAGGACGTGCACGACGACAGCCCGGTACCCGGCCCGCCGCAGGAGGCCGGCCAGGACACACCACCGAACCACGACGCGAACGCGGCGCAGGACACCGACCCGCGGGCCGGTATCGACGAGGCCGTCGCCGCGCTCGACGACCTCGAGCAGCTGCCCGTGGCCGAGCACGTCGAACGGTTCGAGGCCGTGCACACCGAGCTCACCGTGGCTCTTTCCAGCATCGACAAGGTGTGAGCATGGCGGCCACAGTTTCCGGCGCGCCGGCGCGCCCGCTCGGGAATCGATCGGGCCATGCCGCGTAGGGCGCGGCTCGACGCCGAGCTGGTGCGGCGCGGGCTCGCCCGGTCGCGCGAACAGGCCAGTGCGCTGATCGGGGAAGGCCGGGTGACCGTGCGTGGCATGGTGGCCGCCAAACCGGCGACGAGCGTCGAGCCGGACGCTCCCATCGTCGTGCGCACCGACGACGACCCCGGTTGGGCGTCGCGGGGCGCCCACAAACTGCTCGGCGCGCTGGAGACGTTCCAACCGGAGGGGCTGAGCGTCACCGGCGCCCGCTGCCTCGACGCGGGTGCCTCGACCGGCGGCTTCACCGACGTGCTGCTGCGCGAGGGCGCGCGCGAGGTGGTGGCCGCAGACGTCGGCCGTGGGCTGCTCGACTGGCGCCTCCGCACCGACGAGCGCGTGGTCGTGTTGGACAAGACCAACGTGCGCAGCCTGACGCCCGACGACATCGGCGGGCCGGTGGACCTGGTGGTCGCCGATCTGTCGTTCATCTCGCTGAAGCTCGTGCTCGGCGCACTCGCCGCCTGCTCGGCCGACGGTGCCGATCTGCTGCCGATGGTGAAACCGCAGTTCGAGGTCGGCAAGCACCGGTTGGGCAGCGGCGGCGTGGTCCGCGATCCCGGGCTGCGCGCCGAGGCGGTGCTCGACGTGCTGGCCACGGCGGCCGACCACGGACTGCAGCCGCGCGGCGTCACGGCGAGCCCATTGCCAGGGCCGTCCGGCAACGTCGAGTTCTTCGCCTGGCTGCGCAAGGGCGGGCCCGACGCCGGCTCCGGCCTGCCGGAGCCGGAGGAACTGGTACGCACCGCGGTCGAAACGGGGCCGCAGTGACGGCGGTGACGGTGACGACGACGGTGAGGGGGCCGCAATGAGTTTCGGGCCTCGGGAAGTGCTGCTCGTGGTGCATCCGGACCGCGAGTCGACGCAGGACGCCGCGCGTGCGGTCGCCGCGCGCCTCGCGGGAGCCGGGATCGGCCTGCGCGTGGTCGACGACGAGGTGCGCCAGCTCGTCGGCAGGGCGGGGGACACGCCGTGCGTCGTGGTCGACCCGGATCACCGTCCCGCCCACGGCACCGAACTGGTGCTCGTGCTCGGCGGCGACGGCACCCTGTTGCGGGCCGCCGAGCTGGCCCGCCCTGCCGGGGTTCCGGTGCTGGGTGTGAACCTGGGTCGCGTCGGATTCCTCACCGAGGCGGACTCGCACGCCCTGGCCGACACGGTCGAACGCGTCGTGCGGGGCGCGTACCGCATCGAGGAGCGGATGACGATCGACGTCACCGTGACCCGAGGCGACGAGGTCGTGGCCGCCACGTGGGCGCTCAACGAGGCGAGCGTGGAGAAGTCCACCCGTGAACGCATTCTGGACGCGCTGATCGAGGTCGACGGGCGGCCGGTCTCGGCGTTCGGCTGCGACGGCGTGCTGTGCTCGACGCCGACCGGGTCGACGGCGTACGCGTTCTCCGCGGGCGGCCCCGTGGTGTGGCCCGACGTCGAGGCGCTGCTGGTGGTGCCGAGCAACGCCCACGCCATGTTCTCGCGCCCGCTCGTCGTCTCCCGCGAGTCGGTGATCACGGTCAGCGTCGACCCCGACGGCTCGCCCGCGGTGCTGACCTGCGACGGCCTCCGGCACATCGAGCTCGACGCAGGCATGCAGGTACGGGTCGTGGCGGGTTCTGTTCCCGTGCGGCTCGCGCACCTGTGGGACGGGCCGTTCACCGACCGGCTGGTGCACAAGTTCTCGCTTCCGGTGAAGAGCTGGCGGGAACGGCACGACCGCGGCGACCCGAGCTGACCGGCCCGCCGGGTACGTGACGTCTCACCCCTGCGCACTCCCGGCTGTCGGTGGCTGCCGATACGGTGGTGCCCGTGCTGGCCGAGATGCGAATCCAGGGCCTCGGAGTGATCGAGGACGCCCTGCTCGAACTGCACCCGGGTCTCACCGTCGTCACCGGTGAGACGGGGGCGGGCAAGACCATGGTCGTCACCGGGCTACACCTGTTGTCGGGTGGCCGGTCGGAGGCGTCGAAGGTGCGCGCGGGCGCGGCCAAGGCGACCGTCGAAGGGCGCTTCGAGGGCATCGGCGCCGCGGGCGACGGGGCTGCCTCGGGCGACCGCGCGCCGACGATCGTGACCGACGCGGGTGCCGACATGGACGAGGACGGCAGCGTGATCGCGCTCCGCTCGGTCGGTGCCGACGGCCGGTCGCGGGCCCACCTCGGTGGCCGGTCCGTGCCGGTCGGTGTGCTCGGCGACCTCGCCGAGCAGCTGATCGCCGTCCACGGGCAGAACGACCAGCTGAAACTGCTGCGCTCGGCGGAACAGCGCGCGGTGCTCGACCGGTTCGCAGGCGACCCCGTCGCGACGCCGCTCGCCGAGTACCGGCGGATCCGTCGCGAGTGGCTCGACGTGATCACCGAGCTCGAGGAGCGGTCGTCGCGCTCGCGGGAGCTGGCGCAGCAGGCGGACATGCTGCGACACGGCCTCGCGGAGATCGAGGCGGTCGCCCCCGAACCCGGCGAGGACGGCGACCTGACCGAACAGGTGAAACGCCTGTCCGCGGTGGACGAGCTGAGGGAGGCGGCGTCGGCCGCGTCGGCGGCCGTGTCCGGGGCCGTCGACGGGGAACCCGACCAGCCCGGCGTGCTCGGGCTGCTGGCCGACGCGCGCCGCAGGCTGTCGGCGGCCGACGACGCGGTGCTGCGCGATCTGGAACCGCGTTTGGCCGAGGCGGCGACGCTGCTGTCCGACGTCGGAGCCGAGCTCACCGGCTATCTCGACGGCCTCGAAGCCGACCCGGAGCGGCTGGAGCAGATCCTCGCCAGGCAGTCCGAGCTGAAGAAACTGACACGCAAGTACGCCGCCGACGTCGACGGTGTGCTCGCGTGGGCGGAGGACGCGCGGGAACGGCTGGCCGGTCTGGACACCTCCGACGAGGCCCTCACCGCGCTGGCGGCCCGCCGCGACGAACTGGCGGCCGAACTCGCCACCCATGCGGAAGCGGTGAGCACCGCGCGACGCACCGCTGCGGCCGAGCTCGCGGACCGCATCACCGGCGAGCTGGCGGGCCTGGCGATGGGGCAGGCCGAAATCGAACTGCTGGTCCGTACCAAGGCCGCTGACGAGACCGATCCACAGGCACTGAGCGTGGCGGGACAGCGCCTGCACGCGGGTCCGGACGGTGTCGACGAGGTCGAACTCGTACTCAAGGCTCACTCCGGGGCGCAGCCGATGCCGGTGCACAAGGCGGCGTCCGGCGGCGAGCTGTCCCGGGTGATGCTCGCCATCGAGGTCGTGCTGGCACACGCCGACCCGGTGCAGACCCTCGTGTTCGACGAGGTGGACGCCGGCGTCGGCGGCCGCGCGGCGGTCGAGATCGGCAAACGGTTGGCCACGTTGGCGCGCACCCACCAGGTGCTGGTCGTGACGCACCTGCCGCAGGTCGCGGCGTTCGCCGATCGGCACCTCGTCGTGGACAAGGCCGCGGCCGACGGCATCACGCGCAGCGGGGTGACCGTGCTCGACCCCGAGCACCGCGTCGACGAGCTCGCGCGCATGCTGGCCGGCCTCGACGACAGCGAGGCGGGCCGGGCGCACGCGGAGGAACTCATCGGCACGGCGGACACGTACAAGTCCGACGTCGCCCGCGACGCCGGGGACACAGGCTCCCGCAGCGGGGGCTCGAAGAGCGGTGGGCCGAAGAGCGGTGGGCCGAAGGCCGCAGGATCCGGCAGAGGGTCGAAGGCGGCCGGTGCGAAGGGCGGCGGTCCGAGGGGCGCCGGTTCGAAGGGCGCCGGTTCGTCCTCCACCGGACCGAAGGGCGGAACGACATCCGCCGGGTCGGGCACCGGCGGGTCGGAGACGTCCGGAAAGTCCGGCTCAGGGAAGAAGTCGGGCGGCGGCGCCCGGACGTGACCCGTCCGAAGTGGATCTTCACGGTCTCGCGGTGGTGAGACCGGACCGCTGTGCCTACGCCCGCCCGTCCCGTCCGAACCTCGCCGACGACCCGCCCGACGCCGGCCCGGTGGTGTGATCCGCGGCGCGGATGGGGGTGATCGTCGTCCGTTCTCGGCGCGTCGCCGCCGTTTTCCGCGGTGTCGTTTGCCAGTATCGACGACATGAAACTCTCCGGCTTGCTCACCCGGGCCAAGGAATCCCTGCCCGGTATCAGCGGAGTGGCACGTGTCGACCGGCGCACCCGGGAGTTGTTGCGGCGGGTGGGTTCCGGGGACATCGTCGTCATGGACGAGGTCGACATCGACCGCGCCACGGCGGACGTGCTCGTCGCGGCCGAGGTCTCCGCGGTCGTGAACGCCGCACCGTCCATTTCGGGTCGTTTCCCCAACCTCGGCCCGGAGATCCTCGTCGAGGCGGGTGTTCCGCTGGTCGACAACGTCGGCTCCGACGTCGTGCAGCGGCTCAAGGACGGCAGCAAGGTGCGCCTCCACGAGGGCACGCTGTACGCCGGGGACGAGGCGATCGCGTCCGGCACGGTGCAGACGGCCGAGAGCGTCGCCGACGCGATGATCGAGGCCAAGGCCGGCATGTCCACGCAGTTGGAGGCGTTCTCCGCCAACACGATCGAGTTCCTCCGGCGGGAGCGCGCTCTGATCCTCGACGGCGTGGGTGTGCCCGAGCTGCGCCTGCAGCTGAAGAACCGGCACGTGCTGGTCGTCGCGCCCGGCAACGAGCACGCCGAGGACCTCAAGGCGCTGAAGAAGTACATCAACGAGCACCGGCCGGCGCTGATCGGTGTGGACGCCGCGGCAGACACGCTGCGCGAGCTCGGCTACACCCCGGACGTGGTCGTCGGCGACCCCAGCGCCATCGGGGCGCAGACCCTCAAGGAATGCCACGAGGTCGTCGTGCCCGCACAGCCGGACGGTTACGCACCGGGTGTCGAGCGCATCCAGGACCTCGGGATCGGGGCCGTGACGTTCCCGGCCTCGGGTAATCCGGAGGACCTGGCGCTGCTGCTGGCCGATGCCCACGACGCCGGCCTCGTGGTGACGATCGGATTCCAGGCCACGCTGCGGGAGTTCTTGGACCACGGTCGGTCCGGCTCGAACCCGTCGACGTTCCTCACCCGGCTCAAGCTCGGCACGAAACTCGTCGACGGGAAGGCCGTCGCCACGCTGCACCGCAATCGTGTGTCGATGAGCGCCGTCGTGCTGCTGGTGCTGGCCGCGCTGGCGGTGGTCGCGGCGGCGCTACTGGTCTCCGACGTCGGCAGCGTGTACGCGGACTGGTTGCGCGACACCTGGAACTCCTTCGCGTCCTGGGTCAGGGGGCTGTTTTCGTGATCTCGCTGCGGTATCACATCGTCTCGATCGCCGCGGCGTTCCTCGCGCTGGCGATCGGCGTCGTGCTCGGCTCGACCGCGTTGAACGGGCCGTTACTGTCCGGACTGTCGGACGAGCGCGAGGACCTCGCCGGGCAGGTGAGCGACCTCGAATCGCAGCGCAACTCGTTGCAGGCCCAGCTGTCCGACGCGGACGCGTTCGCGGGCTCGGTCGGTGGCAGCGTGGTCGACGGGCTGCTCGGCAAGCGGTCGGTCGTGTTCATCACCACGCCGGACGCCAGCTCGGCCGACCGGGACGCGCTGACCGAGCGCGTCGAACAGTCGGGTGCCGAGGTCACGGGCGAGGTGCAACTGACCGAGGCGTTCACCGACCCCGGCCAGTCCGATCAGCTGCGCGAGATCGCCACCAGGCTGCAGCCGTCGGGTGCGCAGTTTCCGACGGCGGGGGATCCGGGCACGCTCGCCGGCGCGCTCGCCGGGTCGGTGTTGCTGCTCGACGGCGAGAACGCGAAACCGCAGGCGTCCGGTGACGAACGACAGGCCGCGCTGTCCGGGCTGACCGACAGCGGGTTCGTCAACCCGAGCAAGAAGTCCGTGAAGCCGGCCCAGCTGGCCATCGTGCTGACCGGCGCCGGGGAGACCGGCGACGGTGCAGGTAACAAGGCGGCGACGATCGCGCGGTTCGCGGCCCAGCTCGACCGTTCCGGCGCGGGTGCCGTGCTGGCCGGCCGGGAGGGCTCGGCGGGCGGCGCCGGTGCCGTCGGTGTCGCGAGGGCCGACACGGCGGTGACGTCCGTGCTGTCCACGGTGGACAACGTCGGATCGCACTCCGGCCGGATCGCCACGGTGCTGGCACTGCGTGAGCAACTCGAAGGCGACACGGGCCGCTACGGCACTGCGGGCAACGCCGAGGCCCCGGCACCGGGCGTCAACCGGGAGAGCCGCTGACGTTTCGGCACGTCACCGCTCGGCGTCCGGGCGTACCGCAGTGCCCGGACGTCTCGGGACACGGGGTCCTCAGGATCCGCCCTCGAGGAGCCCTCGTTCAGGGGGTCCTTCAGGCCTCGCCGAGCACGGCGTGCCACGCGTCGACGAAGCCGGGGAAGGTCTTGCCGACCGTGGCGGGATTCTCCACCTCGATCCCGGGCACGCGCAGGCCCAGCACCGCGCCGGCCATGACGAGCCGGTGGTCGTCGTAGGTGTGGAACGTGCCCGCGTGCAGCGGCGCCGGGGTGATGACCAGCCCGTCGGCGGTCTCGGTGACGTGGCCGCCGAGCGCGGTCAGCTCGGTCGCGAGCGCGGCCAGCCGGTCGGTCTCGTGACCGCGCAGGTGCGCCACGCCCGAAATGCGTGACGGGCCGTCGGCGAAGCACAGCATCGCCGCGACGACCGGTGTCAGCTCGCCGACCTCGTGCAGGTCGAGCTCGCGACCGGGCAGCAGGCCGTCACCGGTGACGCGGAGGAGCTCGGAGCCGTCGGCGGCACGTTCGAACGCGGCTTCACCGCCGAGTTCGGCGACGAGGCTGCGCAGCCAGTCACCCGGTTGGGTGGTCTCGCGCGGCCAGCCCGCGATGCGGACCGTGCCGCCGGCCACCAGCGGTGCCGCGACGAACGGTGCCGCGGTCGACAGGTCCGGCTCGACGGTGTAGTCGGCGAGCGTCAGTGTCGCGGGCGGGACGTGCACCTCGCGACCGCTGCGCTCGGGGTTCGCGCCGAAGCGACGCAGCATGTCGAGGGTCATGGCGATGTGCGGCTCGCTGGGGACCGTGCCCACGAGCCGCACCGTGACGCCGCGTTCGAACGCGGGAGCGGCGAGCAGCAACGCCGACAGGAACTGGCTGGACGCCGACGAGTCGAGGTCGACCTCGCCGCCGGTCAGTCCGCCGTGCCCCCGGACGGTGAACGGGGGAGCGCCGGGCTCGCCACCGCCGTCCCGGATGTCGGCCCCCAGCTCGCGCAGCGCGCCCAGTAGCGGCGACAGCGGCCTGCGGCGGATCGCGGCGTCACCGTCGAAGTGGACGGTCCGCTCGCCCAGTGCGGCCAGCGCCGGCGTGAATCGGGCCACCGTGCCCGCGTTACCGAGCGTCACGGTGGCGTCACCGATGCCGGGGGTGAGTGGGCTGACGCGCACCCCGTCGGACGCGTGCTCGGCACCGGCGCCCAGGGCCGCCAGCGCGTCGAGCATCAGGCGCGCGTCCCGCGAATCGAGCGGTTCCCGCACCAGCGTCTCCCCGGTCGACAGGGCCGCGAGCACGTAGGCCCGGTTGGTGATGGATTTCGACCCGGGTACCCGCACGGTCGTGTCGAGCGCGCCACCCTTCGCGCGGCGCGCCGTCGGTGCGGTCCAGGTGGAGGCGGTGGCTGCGGGGTCTTCGGTGGACACGGAGCCACTGTCGCACGTGCGGCGCCACGCGGCGCGTGAGGCGCCTGCGCGCGAATCCGTGAGTGTGAGTTAAGGTGGAAGCCCGTGGGACTTCAGCCGCGGACAACCAAGTACGTCTTCGTCACGGGAGGCGTCGCCTCCTCGCTCGGCAAGGGGCTTACCGCCTCCAGCCTGGGCCAGCTTCTCACCGCTCGTGGACTCCGCGTCACGATGCAGAAGCTGGACCCGTATCTCAACGTCGACCCCGGAACGATGAACCCGTTCCAGCACGGTGAGGTGTTCGTCACCGAGGACGGTGCCGAGACCGATCTGGACATCGGGCACTACGAGCGCTTCCTCGACCGCGACCTCTCCGGTTCGGCCAACGTGACCACCGGGCAGGTGTACTCGTCGGTGATCGCCAAGGAGCGGCGCGGCGAGTACCTCGGCGACACGGTGCAGGTCATTCCGCACATCACGGACGAGATCAAGGCGCGCATCATGGCCGTCGCGGACGGCGACGGCAGTGGCCAGCGCCCCGACGTCGTCATCACCGAGGTCGGCGGCACCGTGGGCGACATCGAGTCGTTGCCGTTCCTCGAGGCGTGCCGGCAGGTGCGCCACGACGTGGGCCGCGACAACTGCTTCTTCCTGCACGTCTCGCTGGTGCCGTACCTGGCGCCGTCCGGCGAGCTCAAGACGAAGCCGACGCAGCACTCGGTGGCCGCGCTGCGCAACATCGGTATCCAGCCGGACGCGCTGGTGTGCCGCGCCGACCGCGAACTGTCCGACGAGGTGAAGAACAAGATCGGCCTGATGTCCGATGTGGACAGTGAGGCCGTCGTCGCCTGCCCGGACGCGCCGTCGATCTACGACATCCCGAAGGTGCTGCACGCCGAGGCTCTCGACGCCTATGTGGTGCGCAGGCTCGGCCTGCCGTTCCGGGACGTCGACTGGACGGTGTGGGGGGACCTGCTCGAGCGCGTGCACAACCCGAACGAGACGGTCCGGGTCGCGCTGGTCGGCAAGTACATCGACCTGCCCGACGCCTACCTCTCGGTGACCGAGGCACTGCGGGCGGGCGGATTCGCCCACCACGCCAAGGTGAAGATCGTCTGGGTGGCCTCGGACGACCTGCTCACCGAGTCCGGCGCGGCCGCGGCGCTGTCCGATGTGGACGGCGTGTTGATTCCCGGTGGTTTCGGCGTCCGCGGTATCGAGGGCAAGATCGGCGCGATCAAGTTCGCGCGGGAGCGCAAGATCCCGGTGCTGGGGCTGTGCCTCGGACTGCAGTGCATGGTCGTCGAGGCGGCCCGCAACCTCGCGGGAATCGAGGGCGCCGACTCGTCCGAGTTCGACCCGGTCGCGGCTCACCCGGTGATCTCCACCATGGCCGACCAGAAGCAGGTCGTCGCGGGGGAGAAGGACATGGGCGGCACCATGCGGCTCGGCGCCTACCCGGCGAAGCTGCAGACGGGTTCGCAGGTCGCGGCCGCCTACGGTGAGACGGAGATCTCCGAGCGGCACCGCCACCGCTACGAGGTCAACAACGCCTACCGGGACCGGCTGGCGAAGGCGGGACTGGTGTTCTCCGGCACCTCGCCCGACGACCGGCTCGTCGAGTTCGTGGAGCTGCCCGCCGAACAGCACCCGTTCTTCGTCGCGACGCAGGCGCACCCCGAGCTCAAGAGCAGGCCGACCCGCCCGCACCCGCTGTTCAGCGCGTTCGTCAAGGCGGCGGTCGAGTACCACACGGCCGAGCGACTGCCGGTCGAGCTGCCGGAATCGGCGGGCGCGCGGTGACCGAGCCGGGCACGCACGAGTTCGACGTGGTGTCCACGCGGGACATCCACATCGGACGCGTCGTGGGGCTGCGCGTCGACGAGGTGGCGATGCCGGGCGGTGCGACGGCGCGGCGCGAGGTGGTGGAACACCTTGGCGCCGTGGCCGTCTGCGCTGTCGACGACAACGGCGGTGTGACGCTCATCCACCAGTACCGCCATCCGGTGCAGGACAGGCTGTGGGAACTGCCCGCGGGCCTGTTGGACGTCGACGGTGAGGATCCGGTGGACACCGCGGCGCGTGAGCTCGTCGAGGAGGCCGGACTGGCTGCGGCGCGGTGGGACACGCTCGTCGAGGTCGCCGCGTCCCCGGGCTTCACCGACGAGGTGGTGCGCGTCTACCTGGCGCGTGACCTCACGGCGGTGCCGCGGCAGGCTCACGGGGACGAGGAGGCGGATCTGACGATCACGACCGTCCCCCTGGACGATGCGGTCGGGATGGTGCTGGCGGGCGAGATCGTCAACGGGGCCAGCGTCGGGGGCATCCTCGCGGCGCACACCGTCATCGCCGGGCGGCGCTCCCCGCGTGGGCCGCACGCCCCGTGGCGGCACCGGCCGATGACGTTCGCCGAACGGCTTCGCGACGACTGACGCCCGGCCGCGGCACCGGCGGCCGGAGGCGAGATCAGTCGCGGAGTCGGCGGCCGTCGCCGTCGACTCCGCCCTTGGCCAGTAGCACGATCCCGTCGATGAACGGCCAGATCGCGCCCATGCCGAGTGTCAGCAGCGTCACGAACAACTGGGCGAGCGCCAAGCCGGTGTGTCCCGTGTAGAACCTGCCGATGCCGAACGGCAGCAGGATCTGCAGCACCCCGGCGACGATTTTCGACTTGTCGGACGGTGGCAGCACATCGGCCGTGCGGTTCACGGTGGGCACCGAACCGGGGCGGGGTGTCGTCGGCGGGAGCGACGCGGACGGAGGTCGGAGGAAGGTCGGGTGCGGCGCGGGAAGGTCGTTGAACAGTCCGCTCAGATCAGCACGCGTCCGTGCCGCGGCGGCCGCACCCACACGGTCCTCGTACTCGCCCATCGACAGCCGGCCGGAGCTGAAGTGGTCGGCGAGCACGCGGGAGGCTTCCTCCCGTTCGGTGTCTCCGACGCGGAGCTCGTTCGGGTCCTGCGTCATGGGCTCGACGGTACCGTTTCGACGCCGGTTCGGCGCTTTTCGCCGGCGCGCCTCGCCCACGCGAACCTGGGGGACAGGCCTGGTGAATACGCCTGCCGACGGGGTCGATCCGTCTAGAGTGTGCGCGTGACACGCTCGCGAGGCTCCGTCGAACACGTCGTGGCGACCTATCTCGACCACCTCGCGGTGGAGCGCGGCACGTCGAAGAACACGCTCGACGGGTACGCCCGTGACCTGCGCCGCTACGTCGAGTTCCTGCAGCGCAACGGCATCACCGACCCGGCGGCGGTGGAGCCCGCACACGTCGCCGAGTTCGGCGCAGTGCTGCGGGAGGGCGATGACGAGCACCGGCCGCTGGCGGCCTCGTCGGCGGCCCGGGCGCTGGTGGCGGTGCGCGGGCTGCACAAGTTCGCCAGTGCGGATGGCATCACCACCCACGACCCCGCCCGCGACGTGCATCCCCCGGCGCCCGCGCGGCGGTTGCCGAAGGCCCTGCCGGTCGACGACGTGCTGAGCCTGCTCGCCACTCCTGCGCCGGACGGGGAGCGCCCGTTGCGGGACCGTGCCCTGCTGGAGCTGCTGTACTCGACCGGCGCCCGAATCTCCGAAGCGGTCGGCCTCGACGTCGACGACATCGACACCGTCGAGCGCACCGTGCTGCTCGACGGCAAGGGCGGCAGACAGCGGCTCGTGCCGATCGGCAGGCCCGCACTCGACGCACTCGACGCCTATCTCGTCCGTGCGCGTCCGGTGCTGGCCAAGTCGGGGCGTGGCACGGCCGCGGTGTTCCTCAACGCGCGCGGCGGCAGGCTGTCGCGGCAGAGTGCGTGGCACGTGCTCAAGACCGCCGCGGAGCGGGCGGGCCTCAGCGCGACCGTCTCACCGCACACGCTCCGGCACTCGTTCGCCACCCACCTCATCGAAGGCGGCGCCGACGTGCGGGTGGTCCAGGAACTGCTCGGGCACGCCTCGGTGTCCACCACGCAGGTCTACACCCTCGTCACCGTGACCACGCTGCGCGAGGTGTACGCGACCGCGCACCCACGCGCACTCCGCTGACCGTGCCGGTGTCGCCGGCCGCCACCGGCGCCGTGGCACGCGGCGCCCGTGCCACGCGGCACATCCCGCCGCCACCATCGCCGCCTCGGCGTGTCCGGTCTCCACGGAACCGGGCCGGTCGGCGACAATCGGCTCGACGTGCGGCGAGCCTCTTTGCCGCTATGTCTACACCGCGAATAGGCTGACGGCGTTCTTGCCCCAAGGAGGAGCTTCCGCCCTATGTCGACCTCCCAGCAGCCGCGATCCCAGTCCGGCGACACGACCGCCGGGGGCAGCGGTGCGACCGCAGGCGCCACGTCCGAACCCGCGGCCGGCCCCGGTTACTCCGGTGCGGCCGCGGCCGACACGGCACCCGCCGCTGCCGGCGAGGACCGGACCGGTGGCGAGCAGGCCGAGGAGGTCAAGCTCGGCCCGACCGGCAGGCCGCTGCGGGAGATTCCCGAACCCCCGGAGCTGCACACGCACGGCCCGGCGACCGTGCTGGCGATGTGTAACCAAAAGGGTGGCGTGGGCAAGACCACGTCGACGATCAATCTCGGCGCCGCGCTCGCCGAGTACGGCAGGCGCGTGCTGCTCGTCGACTTCGACCCGCAGGGCGCCCTGTCGGTCGGTCTCGGTGTGCAGCCGCACGAGCTCGAGCAGAGCGTCTACAACGTGATCATGGAGCGGTCGCTGCCGGTCGACGGCGTCATCCGGAACACGAAGCTCGAGGGCATCGACCTGCTGCCGAGCAACATCGACCTGTCGGCGGCCGAGGTGCAGCTGGTCGCCGAGGTCGGGCGTGAGCACACGCTACTGAGGGTGCTGCATCCGGTGATGAAGCAGTACGACTATGTTCTTGTCGACTGCCAGCCGTCGCTGGGACTGCTCACCGTCAATGCGCTCACCGCGTCCGACGGCGTGATCATCCCGCTGGAGTGCGAGTTCTTCAGTCTGCGGGGCGTGGCGTTGCTGATCGACACCATCGATAAGGTGCGCGAACGGCTCAACCCCAAACTGGACATCACCGGCATTCTCGCCACGATGTTCGACCCGAGGACGTTGCATTCGAAGGAGGTCATGGCGCGCGTGGTGGAGGCATTCGGCGACACCGTGTTCGACACGGTGATCAACCGCACCGTGCGGTTCCCGGAGACCACTGTGGCCGGTGAACCGATCACCAAGTGGGCTCCTCGTTCGGCGGGTGCGGCGGCGTACCGGCAGCTGGCACGTGAGGTGATCGGCCGGTGAGCAGGCGAGCATCCCTGCCCGGGGCGTCCGAACTGTTCCGCCGCACCAGCAACCCCGTGTTCGGGGACGGCGCCGTGACACCTGCGGGCCCGCCCGCACCCGCGGCGGCTCCGGACGCGGAATCGGTGGAGGCGCCCGCGGCCGACGTCCCGGCCCGGGCGGCCGACGAGCCGCCCGCCGAGGCGGAGACGGCCGCGGACCGGACGGCCGGGGAACCGGAGCCCACCCGGAAGCGGACGGCCTCGACGACGGCCGCGAAGCCCGCGACGTCGGACTCGGGCGGACTGGCGAAGGCGGGCCGCCGCGGCTCGGGCAGGCAGAAGCACGACGCGAAGATCACGGTGTACCTGTCCGGCGACGAGCTGGTCGCGATGGAGCAGGCCCGGTTGGCCCTGCGTGCGTCGCACGACCTCGCGGTGGATCGCGGGCGCATCGTGCGCGAGGCCGTCGCCGTGCTGCTGGCCGACTTCGAGGCCGGCGGCGAGGACTCCGTCCTCGTCACGCGGCTGCGCGACGGCGACCTCGACGACCAGGAAGCCACGAACTGATGAACCACGGGGCGCAGCCCCAGCCGGACGCCGACGACACACCGACCGACGCGGCCACCCATGAACCCGTCCCTGCCGACGGCGCCGAGGCGCTCGCCGACGAGCCCCGGGACGCCACCTCGAGCGACCCCGTCGCGAACGAATCCGTCGCAAACGAATCCGGGGAGATCGCCGCGAGCGGCGCGGCCGGGGCGAGTGGGGACGGCGACGAGGGCGGTGCCGGCAGTGGCGAGTCGGCCGACGGTCCGCCTCGGTTCCAGGTGCGGCTGCAGAACTTCGAAGGGCCGTTCGACCTGCTGCTGCAGCTGATCTCGCAGCACCAGCTGGACGTCACCGAGGTCGCGTTGCACCGGGTGACCGACGATTTCATCGCCCACACCCGGTCGCTCGGCGAGGAGTGGAACCTCGACGAGACCACCGAGTTCCTCGTCGTCGCGGCGACGCTGCTCGACCTGAAGGCCGCGCGGCTGTTGCCGTCGGCGGAGGTCGAGGACGAGGACGACCTGGCACTGCTGGAGGCACGTGACCTGCTGTTCGCGCGGGTGTTGCAGTATCGCGCCTACAAGCAGGTCGCGGCGCTCTTCGGTGAGCTCGAGGCGGGTGCTCTCCGGCGGTACCCACGGTCGGTGAGCCTGGAGGAGCGCTACCTCGGCCTGCTGCCCGAGGTGATGCTCGGCGTCACCCCGGACCGGTTCGCCGACATCGCGCTCGGTGTGTTCCGGCCCAAACCCACGCCCGAGGTATCGCTCGACCACCTGCACATGGGCAGGGTGTCGGTGCGCGAACACGCGGCCGTGCTGCGCCTGCGGCTCGCCGAACAGGGGGCGGGCACGTTCCGTGACCTCGTCGCCGACTGCGAACACACCCTCGAGGTGGTCGCACGGTTCCTCGCACTGCTCGAGCTCTACCGGGAGAAGTCGGTGAACCTCGAACAGGAGGAGGCGCTCGGCGAGCTGCACGTGCGCTGGACGGGCGGTTCGCTCGAGGAGGCCACGGCCCGGGCCGAGGCCGACCGGGACGCCGACACGGACGACGAGGAGTACGGGTGAACGAGCCACACGACATCGATGCGCACGTCGGCCCCGGCCCCGGCGCCGATGCCGTCACCACGGACAGGGCCGTGACCGGCGGCCCCGAGTCGGACAGCGCCCCGACCGACGGTGGTGCGGTCGACAGCACCGGCGGGGAGGTTCCCGACCTCGCAGCCGCCGGTGGCCGCGACATCGCAGCCCGCGACATCGCAGCCGCCGTGGAGCACCCTGCAGGCCAGGACTCCGCAGACGGCGACGCACTCGGCGGGGGTTCGGCCGACGGTGAGGACACGAGCCTCACGGCGGTGGCGCAGGACCGGGTGCTGCCGGACGTGTCCGAGTACGACACGTTGGTGTCCGCGTTGGAGTCGATGCTGTTGGTGGTCGACGCGCCGGTCGGGGAGGAGACCCTGGCCGGCGCGCTGGAACAGCCCGTCGACCGGGTCACCGAGACGTTGCGCACGATGGCGGAGGACTACACCGACCGCGGCAGCGGGTTCGACCTGCGCCGATCGGCGGAAGGCTGGCGGTTCTACACGCGTGACACGTACGCCCCGTTCGTGGAGAAGCTGCTGCTCGACGGGCAGCGGTCGAAGCTCACGCGGGCGGCGCTCGAAACGCTCGCGGTCATCGCCTACCGGCAGCCGGTCACGCGCTCGAGGGTCGCGGCGGTACGCGGTGTGAACGTCGACGGCGTGATCCGTACGCTCGTACAGCGCGGTCTGATCGAGGAGAGCGGCGCCGACGGCGAGTCCGGCGGCACGCTCTACGTGACGACCGAGCTGTTCCTGGAGCGGTTGGGCCTGGAGTCGTTGAACGACCTGCCGCCCATCGCACCCTTGCTACCCGAGGTGGATTCGATCGATGACATCTAGCAACCCCGAAGGGGTTCGCCTGCAGAAAGTGCTCGCGCAGGCCGGCGTCGCGTCGCGGCGCGCGTCCGAGGAGCTGATCGCGCAGGGCCGGGTGAGCGTCGACGGCGAGGCCGTGCGGGAACTCGGCAAGCGGGTCGACCCGGACACCGCGGTGATCCACGTGGACGGCGAGCGGCTGATCGTGGACGACACGCTGGTCTACCTGGCGCTGAACAAGCCGAAGGGCGTGCACAGCACCATGTCCGACGAGGAGGGCAGGCCGTGCGTCGGTGACTACGTGCGCAACCGCAGGGAGCGGCTGTTCCACGTCGGCAGGCTCGACGCCGACACCGAGGGCCTGCTGCTGCTGACCAACGACGGCGACCTGGCGAACAAGCTGATGCACCCCTCGTTCCATGTGCCGAAGACGTATCTGGCCGAGGTCGACGGCTCCGTGCCGCGGGGTCTCGGGAAACGTCTGCGCAGCGGCGTCGAGCTCGAGGACGGTCGGGTGCGGGTCGACGAGTTCCGCGTCAAGGACGTCCAGGCCGGGCGGACGCTGGTCGAGCTCGTGCTGCACGAGGGCCGCAAGCACATCGTGCGCAGGCTGCTGCGGGAGGTGGGCCACCCGGTGCGCAAACTCGTTCGCACGTCGGTCGGCGGCGTGCAGCTCGGGCAGACCAAGCCCGGCGCGATCCGCAAGCTGAACCGCAAGGAGATCGGCTCGCTGTACAAGGCCGTCGGGTCGTGACCGCCGGCGTTCGGTGAGGACGACTCGGCGCGACCGCACCCCGAGGGGGCGGTGCTTCGGGGGAGGGCGCTCCGAGGGGCCGGGCCTCAGGCGACCGTGGCGTCGACGGTCACCGGGATGTTGCCGCGGGTGGCGTTCGAGTACGGGCACATCGCGTGGGCAGCCTCGGTCAGCTCGTCGGCCGTGGCCTGGTCGACGCCGGACAGTTCGACGTGCAGATCCGCGGCGAGGCCGAACCCGCCGCCTTCCTGCGATCGCAACTGCACCTCGGCGACCACGGCCGAGTCGCTGATCGTCGTTTTCCGCTCGGCGGCGACGGCCTTCAGCGCGGAGTGGAAGCAGGTGGCCCAGCCCGCCGCGAACAGCTGTTCCGGATTGGTGCCAGCGCCCGTGCCGCCCATCTCGGCCGGGACGGCGAGTGTGACGTCGAGAGTCTGGTCGTTGGTGGCGGCCCTGCCGCCGCGCCTGCCGTCGCCGGTGGAGGTCGCGATCGCGGTGTACACGGTGTCTGGCATGGAGTTCTCCTCGCTCGAGCGCGTCTGGACCGATCCGTACATCCACGACGGTAGCGGCGTGCGCGGTGTACGGCCGGGTGGCGTTCGGCGACCACTCAGACGCCGGACGTCGCCCGGCGCGGCTGCAGCCTCCGGGCCACGGGCTCGACCACGCGGGCGGCGGTCGGGCCGAGGATCGCCATCAGCAGCACGTACGCGGTCGCCAGGGCGGCGAGCTCGCCTTCGACGGCGCCGGCGCTCACCGCGAGGCCGGCGATGACGATCGAGAACTCGCCGCGCGCCACCAGGGCCGCACCGGCCCTCGCGCGTCCGAGCCTGCCGACCCCCGAACGCCGGGCCGCCCACCACCCGGTGCCGATCTTGGTCACCGTCGTCACCACGGCCAGCACGACGGCCCAGACCAGCACCGGCGGGATCGACGCGGGGTCGGTGTTCAGACCGAACACCACGAAGAACGCCGCCACGAACAGGTCGCGCAGCGGTTCCAGCAGGCGGGTGGCGTTCTCCGCGGTCGACCCCGAGATCGCGATGCCCAGCAGGAACGCACCCACCGCGGCCGAGACCTGCAGTGCCTGGGCCAGACCGGCCACCAGCAGCGCCGACCCGAACACGCGCAGCAGGAACACCTCGCGGTCGTCGCTGTCGACGATCGCGGAGACGAACCGCCCGTACTTGATGGCGATCACCAGCACGACCGAGATGACCAGGAGTGAGATGCCGACCGCGGTCAGCCCGCCCACGAGGCTCACACCGCCGAGGACCGCGGTGAGGATCGGCAGGTACAGCGCCATCGCCAGGTCCTCGAACACGAGGATCGACAACACGACCGGCGTCTCGCGGTTACCGAGCCTGCCCAGGTCGCCGAGGACCTTCGCGATGATGCCGGACGAGGATATGTAGGTGACGCCTCCCAGTACCACCGCTCCGATCGGCCCCCAGCCCAGCAGCAGCGCCACGACGGCACCCGGCGCGGCATTGGCCACGATGTCGACGACGCCGGCCGGCCAGGACCGCTTCATCCCGCCGACGAGTTCGGCCGCCGAGTACTCCAGCCCGAGCAGCAGGAGCAGCAGCACGACGCCGATCTCGCTGGCCAGGTGCGTGAACTGGCCGATGTCGCCCAGCCCGACCACGCCGCCCTCGCCGAAGAACAGCCCGCCGACCAGGTAGAGCGGAATCGGCGACATGCCGACGCGCTGCGCCACCCTGCCGAGCACGCCGAGTAGGAGGAAGACCGCGCCCAGCTCGATCAGGGCGAGTGTGGTGTGGTCCACGGCCGGCCGTCACCCGTGGTGGAGGATCTTCGTCGCCGCGTCGAGTCCCTCCGCCGTACCGACGGCCGCGACGAGGTCACCCGCCGTGAACACGAAGTCCGGAGCGGGGGACGCGTGGATCTGCCCGGCGCGCATCACCGCGACCACGGACACGCCGGTCCGGGTGCGGATCTCCGTGTCGGCCAGGGTCCTGCCGTCGTAGGGCGACGCGGTCTTGATCGTCAGCTGGCGGGTGCTGATGCCCGGCAGCTCCTTCTGCTCCTCGGTGAGTTGCGCGACCAGCTGCGGCGCGCCGAGCAGGTTGGCGAGCGCGCCCGCCTCGTCCGCGGTCAGCGACAGCGACGCCAGGCAGGCATCGAGGTCGTCCGACTTGGAGACGATGAGATCGGTCGTGCCGTCGCGGTGGCTGACCACCCCGACCCGGCGGCCGTTACCTGCGACGAATTCCTTCCGGACACCGATGCCCGGCAGTGGTGTGACTTCGACGTTCACCCGTCCACCGCACCCCCGGTGCCCGATGCGGCACCGGGCTCGGCGCAGGTTCCGCCCGACCGTCCATTCTGGCCGGTCGGGCGGAACGATCATCCAGTTCGTAGGATGTCGGTATTGCGGGCCGAGCGAAGGACGGTGAAGCCGGGTGCTAGTGGCGATCTTGGCGCATTTCGCACTCGCCGCGGTCCTGCCGCTGGTCGCACGCCGCTACGGTCGGGCGGCTTTCGTCGTCGGCGCCCTGGCCCCGGCGGCGACCCTGGTCTACGCGCTGGCCAGGGGCGGTGAGGCCGTCAGCGGTGCCCCGCCGTTGGAAACGCTGGCCTGGGCGCCTGTCATCGGCCTTGAGTTCACGGCGCGTTTCGACGAACTCGCACTACTGCTGATTCTGCTGGTCAGCGGCATCGGCGCGGTCGTTCTCTGCTACTACTCCCGGTACGCGAAGCCGGACGATCACCGCACGGCCGCACGGGACTCGGCGCTGCTGGTCACCTTCGCCGGCGCGATGCTCGGACTCGTCCTGGCCGACGACGTCATCTCGCTGTACCTGTTCTGGGAGCTCACCACGGTGTGCTCGTTCCTGCTCGTCGGCGGGGACGGGGTCGCGAAACGGCTGCGTACGTCTGCGACCCAGGCGCTGCTGGTCACGACGCTCGGCGGGCTGGCGATGCTGCTCGGGCTCATCCTCCTGGGTACGGCCGCGGGCACCATGCGGATCTCGGAGATCCTGGCCGACCCGCCCTCGGGCGGCATCGTCACCGCGGCGCTCCTGCTGGTCCTGCTCGGCGCGTTGACCAAGTCCGCGCAGGTTCCCTTCCACCCGTGGCTGCCCAGCGCGATGGTCGCGCCGACCCCGGTGAGTGCCTATCTGCACGCCGCCGCGATGGTGAAAGCAGGCGTCTACCTCGTCGCGCGGTTCTCGCCGGCGTTCGCCGATCATCCCGCGTGGTGGATCCCGATCGTCGTCTGCGGTTTGTGGACGATGCTGCTCGGTGGTTTCCGAGCGCTGCGCCAGTACGACCTCAAGACTCTGCTGGCCTACGGCACGATCAGTCAGCTCGGCTTTCTCATGGTCATGCTCGGCGCCGGCACCTGGATGTCGGCGCTCGCGGCGGGCACGCTGATACTCGCGCACGGCCTGTTCAAGTCCGCGTTGTTCCTCACCGTGGGGATCATCGACAAACGCGCGGGCACCCGCGACATCCGGGAACTGTCCGGTCTCGGCAGACAGTGGCGCGGGCTGACGACGCTGGCGACGTTCGCTCTCATGTCGATGGCGGGCCTGCCCCCGCTGCTCGGCTTCATCGGCAAGGAGGTCGCCCTCGAGGCGCTGTTCGAAGGCGGCACCGTCGACCGCCTCATCGGCGTCGGGGTCGCGGTCGGCTCCGTACTGACAGTCGTTTACAGCCTCCGCTTCCTCCGCGGCGCGTTCGGCACCAAACCCGACATGGCGCCCTCTGCGCCCGTGCCGTGTGGGCGCGTCATGACCGGCATGGTGGCCGTCCCCTCGCTCGCCGGGCTGGTGCTCGCACTCGCACCGAGCGTGATCGAGCCGGTGGAGACGGGCTATGCCGACCGCTACGGCAAGGATCCCGGGTACCACCTCGCGCTCTGGCACGGCATCACGCCGGCGTTGATGATCAGCGTGGGCATCATCGCCGCCGGTGTGGCCGTGCATCGCTACGCCGGTGTGCAGCGGCTGGGTGGCTACGTGCCCGGGCCGCTGCGTGCCCAGAGCTGGTACGGCAGGTCGGTCGAGGGCCTCGAGTCCCTGGCGCGGGGTGTCACCGGTCGGTTGCAGGTCGGCTCCCTGCCGGTGTACCTGGGCGTCATCCTCACCACGCTCGTCGTCGTTCCCGGCGCGGGACTGTTCTCGGGCGACATCGACTTCGGCGAGCTGCGGTTGTTCGACAACTGGCTTCAGGTGCCGCTCGCGCTGCTGGTGCTCGTCGCGGCCGCCACCTCCCTGCTCGCTCGCCGCCGGCTCACCGCGGTGCTGTTGGCGGGCGTGGTCGGTTACGGCATCGGCGCGTGGTTCGTCGTCGACGGCGGCGCCGACCTGGCGCTGGCGCAGTTCCTGGTCGAGACGCTCACGCTCGTCGTGTTCGTGTTCGTCATCCGCCGATTCCCGCCCCGCTTCATCGAGAACAAGGCGTACGTGGGCGGCCGGTGGGTCAAGGCGGTGATCGCGGGAGTCGCGGGCACGTTCGTGGCCGTGCTGGCGGTGCTCTACTCCGGCTACCGGGGAGGCATACCGGAGGCGAGTCGGCAGTACATCGAGCGTGCCGAGGACGAGACCGGGGCCACGAACGTGGTCAACGCGATCATTGTCGACTTCCGTGCGTTCGACACGATCGGCGAGATCACGGTGCTCGCGGTCGCGGCGACCGGCGTCGCCAGCCTCATTCTGGCGCGCTCACGCAGGCGCAACGGCACCGTTGGCCGCCCCGAGCCGACCGAGCAGGACGCTACCGACGACACCGGCACCACCGAGACGCCGGAGGTGAGGTCGTGACCGATCGCCCCGACGACCCGCGCGAGTCCGTGCCGTGGACGGAGTGGGACACGCCCCGCGAACGTTGGCTGATGACCGAGCAGGACGCCTACTCATGGCCACGGTCGCTGCTGCTCGAGGTCATTGCTCGAGTGCTGTTCCCGACGGTGCTCGTGTTCTCGGTTTATCTGTTGCTCGCCGGGCACAACAACGCAGGCGGCGGGTTCAGCGGCGGCCTGGTCGCCGCTCTGGCCTTCGTGCTCCGCTATGTCGCGGGAGGTAGCGCCGAGCTGGCGATGATGGTGCGTGTGCGCCCGCCCGTCGTCATCGGGAGCGGCCTGGCCATCGCGGTGCTCACCGCGCTTGCGCCGGTGGTGTTCGGTGACCCGGTACTCGCGTCGGGGATCTGGAAGCTCCAGCTTCCTGTCCTCGGTGAACTCAAGATCACCTCGAATCTGCTGCTCGACCTCGGTGTCTACCTGTTGATCATCGGAGTCGTGGTGGATCTGCTGCGCACCATCGGTGCGGGCACCGAGGTCGGCGGGCCCGGTGTGGACGACGAACAGCTCGAGGAGGAGAGGGGATGACGCGTCGATGACCATCAACATCACCATGGCCGTGACGCTCGCCGGCCTCTACTCCGTCGGCTTCTACCTGCTCATGCAGCGCTCGCTGATGCGCGTGATCCTGGGCATCGTGATCCTCGGCCACGGGGCGAACCTGTTCCTGCAGGTCGCGGGCGGTCCGCCCGGCGAGCCGACGTTCGTGGGCTCCGCAGTGCTGGAAGCGATGGTCGATCCGCTCCCACAGGCGCTCGCGCTGACCGCGATCGTGATCACGTTCGCGCTCACGACGTTCCTGCTCGCGCTCGCCTACCGGTCCTGGGCGTTGCTCGGCCACGACGAGGTACAGGACGACGTCGAGGACCGCCGCATCGCGAGAGCCGAACAGGCTGCCAGGAAGGTCGAGGACGAGGGGCCGGAGAGCGAGCGCGTCGCCGGTTTCGAAGCACCCGAGGCGCCCGAGAGCCGCCCCGGCGAGGACGACGAGGAGGCCCGGATCCGATGACCTTCCTCGTCGCGCTCCCCGTGCTGCTGCCGTTGTTGGCGGCGGCGCTGTCACTGGTCGCGGGCCGCTCGCCCCGGGTGCAACGGCTGTTGGGCGTCGTCGTGCTGACCGCCATCGCGGCGGTCGCCGCGACCCTGCTGCTGCGAGCCGACAGCGAAGGGCCGGTCGTGCTGCGACTCGGCGGATACGGCCCGCCGTTCGGGATCACGCTCGTCGCCGACCGGCTCGCCTCCCTGCTGTTGCTGGTGTCGGCCCTCGTGACGCTCGCCGTGCTGGTCTTCTCGATCGGTCAGCGCATCACCGACTTCGGGCGGAGGACGGCCTCGACGGCGTTCCACCCGATGTATCTCGTGCTGTGTGCGGGCGTATCGATGGCGTATCTGACCGGCGATCTGTTCAACCTGTTCGTCGCGTTCGAGATCATGCTCGGTGCGTCCTACGTGTTGATCACGCGGCGGGTCACTGCGGAACGGGTCCGGCCGAGCATGACGTACGTGATCGTCAGTCTCACCTCGTCACTGCTGTTCATCACGATGATCGCCCTGGTGTACACGGCGACGGGCACCGTCAACCTCGCCGCGATGCCGGAGAAGATCGCCGCCCTGCCCGCGGGCGTGCAGTCGAGCCTCGCGCTGTTCATCGTCATCGTGTTCGGCATCAAGGCGGCGCTCGTGCCGCTGCACTTCTGGCTGCCCGACAGCTATCCGACGGCGCCGGCACCGATCACCGCCGTGTTCGCGGCGCTGCTGACCAAGGTCGGCGTGTACGCGCTGATCCGGACCCAAACCCTCGTGTTCGTCCACGAGGACAGTTGGGCCGTGCTCCTCGGTGTCGCGCTCGTGACGATGATCATCGGCGCGCTGGGCGCGATCGCGCAGAACGACCTCAACCGGATGCTCTCGTTCCTGCTCGTCAGCCACATCGGATACATGCTGTTCGGCCTCGCGCTGTTCACCGTGATCGGGCTGGCAGGCGTGATCCTCTACGTCGTGCACCACATCACCGTGCAAGGCGCGTTGTTCCTGGTCAGCGGTCTTGTGACCCGGCACACGGGCACCGTCTCGTTGCAGGCGATGTCGGGGGTCGCGAGGGCGTACCCGTTGGTGGCCGTGTTGTTCGCGATCCCTGCGATGAGCCTGGCCGGCATTCCGCCGTTCTCGGGCTTCGTGGCCAAGATGGCGTTGCTGCAGGCCGGTGCCGAGGTGGGCACCGCGATGGCGATCGCGGTGACTGCCGGAGCCGTCGTGACGAGCCTGCTGACTCTCTACGCGGTCACGAAGATCTGGGTCGGCGCGTTCTGGGGACCGCCGACCGAACCGTTGGTCGACGACGATCCGAACGACGACGTGACCGTGGGAACGGGCTCGACGTCGTCGGCGATGGTCGGCGCGACGGGTGGTCTCGTACTGATCAGCGTGCTGATCGCGGTGTTCGCAGGCCCGCTCGCCGACATGAGCGAGCGGGCCGCCAACGACCTGCTGCACGACGAGGGCTACCGCTCGGCAGTACTCGGGGAGGGGAACGGCTGATGCCCAGGCGTAGGAGGCACGGAAACCGCATCGCGCCGTCGCTGATGATCTGGCTCGTCGTCGTATGGATGTTGCTGTGGGGAACATTCGACGTGGCGACGGCCGTGTACGGGCTCCTCGTCGCACTGATCGTCCTCGTGGTGTTCCCGTTGCCGTCGCACCGGTGGAACATCTTCCACAGGCCGTGGCGGCTGGTCATTCTGGCTGGGTATGTCATCGTCGATCTGGTCGGATCGGCGGTCCGCTTTTTCGTGGACACTCTTCGCGAGTCGGGGCGGGTGTCGGCGGCCATCATGGCGGTGCCGGTGCTCTCCGACGTCGACCACGTGATCGCCTCGGCCGCAAACGTCGTCTCGCTCGCACCGGGCACGTTCGTGCTGCAGATCGACCGTTCCCGCGGCATCTGGTACGTCTATACGACCGGTGTGCGCACCGCGGAGGACGCGCACAAGGCCTACGACAACGTGGTCGACATGCAGCACGTCGTCGTGTGGGCGTTCGGTGACGAGCAGGAGGCTCCCGCAGCACGAAGTCGGGCCGAGGAGGCGAAACGGGAGCGAGACCGTTCCCCGGTCTGCCGGCCTCAGCAGCCGTCTCCCGTCGCGGCGGTCGCCGCCTCGGAGGCCGAGTTCCGAAACGCCGAGTCCCGAAACGGTGAGTCCGACGGTGGCGGCGAGGCCGGTGCCGACGGCCCCGATGACGTCGCCGAGGTCGACGAGAACAGGCGGGAGGACCGATGAACGTCGTGTTTGCGGTCACGTTCGGTCTGCTCGGCGTGGCAGGCCTGCTGACGATGCTGCGCGTCGTGCGCGGGCCGCGCACGTTGGATCGCATCCTCGCGGTCGACGTGCTGGTGATCTTGATCGTCGCGGGGACGGCGGTGGGTATGGCGATGTCGTCGCGGGGTATCTACATCGCCCTCATCGTGGTGGTCGCGCTACTCGGCTTCGTCGGCACGATCTCGGTGGTGCGGCTCGTCGAGCGCAGGGAGGAGTACCGATGAGCGTGCGGGACTGGGTCAGCGCGGTCGGGCTGATCTCGGGTGCGTTGTTCTGCGTGATCGGCGCGTGGGGCATGGTGCGACTGCCGGACACGTTGAGCCGGCTTCAGGCGGCGACGAAGCCGCAGACACTCGGACTGCTGCTCATCCTCGCCGGCACGGCGGTGCGACTCGAGCCGCATTTCGCGGTCGGCCTCGTGCTGGCAGGGTTGTTCCAGGTCATCACAGCGCCGGCGTTGTCGCAGCTGTTCGGGCGCGCCGCCTACCGCACGGGCGGTGTCGACCGTTCCACACTGGTGGTGGACGAGCTGGCGCAACGCCTGCGTTCCGGACGGGAATGACCGCCAGGCAGAATGGGGCTGCAGCACGCAGGCGCGGACCGGTGCCCGTGGCACGGCCGTGCCACGGGCAGCACGTGAGCGCGAGGCGATCCCGTGGTGCACCGGCCCGTCGGGTGCGGGTCCGTCGTCTGTCGGCACGGCGCCCACGGCACGGCGCCCGCGGCAGATGCCGACAGCACGGCGACAGCAGCACGAGGACAGCAGCACGGCGGCGACACCGGGACGACGGCAGCGTGGTCGTGGGTGAACGTGTCCCGCGGACCGAAGCGGCTGCGGAAACACAGGCGAGTAGCGAGGAGCAGTCGGTGACGGGAGCCCTACGCGGTGTGGTCGCCCTCGACGGGCCGTCGGGGACGGGTAAGACCACGGTGGCGCGGAAACTGGCGGCCGAGCTCGGCGCCGGGTACCTGGACACGGGCGCGATGTACCGCGTGGTGACGCTGGCGGTCCTCGACGCGGGTGTCGACCCGCACGACGCCGACGCGGTCGTTGCGCTCGCCCGGTCGGTGCGGCTCGACGTGTCGACCGACCCCGCCAGTCCCGGCGTGCGGCTCGACGGCACGGACGTGGGCGAGGCGATCCGCACCCCGCGGGTCGACGCCGCCGTGTCGGCCGTGTCGGCCGTGTCGGATCTGCGGGACCTGCTGGTGCAGCGGCAGCGGGCACTCATCGAGGAGACGGCCCGGGACGGGGGCGGTGTCGTCGTCGACGGACGTGACATCGGCACCGTCGTGGCCCCGGACGCGCCGCTGAAGGTGTTCCTCACCGCCTCACCGGAGGTGCGTGCCGCGCGCCGCGGAGCCCAGGACACCGCTGCCGGCCGGGAGGCCGACCAGGCCACGGTGCTGGCGTCGGTCCAGCGGCGCGACCGGTTGGACTCGGGCCGGGCGGCGTCGCCGCTGCGGCCGGCCGAGGACGCGGTCGAGTTCGACACGTCGGAACTGTCGATCGACCAGGTGCTGGCGGCGCTGACCGAGCTGGCGGGCACCCGCGGACTGCTCGACGAGGGCGTGGCGGAGCCGTGCCGGTGACCGGACCCGCGGGCCCCACGGGATCCGGCGAGCTGCCGGACGGTGCCGTGCCATGGCTGCACGACCTGGGCCGCACGATCGCGCGGCACCTGTACCGCCCCGCGTACCGGCTGCGCGTCGCGGGGATGGAGCGCGTACCGCGGACAGGGGCCGTAGTGCTCGTCGCCAACCACAGCACGATGATCGAACCGCAGCTGCTGTTCGGCCTCGTGCCCCGGCGCTCGGTGTTCCTGGTCAAGGACGAGATGTTCGACGCCGCGGCGGGGCCGTGGCTGCGGCGGCTCGGTCAGGTCCCGGTGACCAGGGGAGCGCCCGACCGCACGGCGCTGACGACGGCGACCGGCGTGTTGTCGCGCGGAGGGCTCGTGGGAGTCTTTCCCGAGGGCACTCGCGGTGCGGGTGAGGTGACCTCGGCGCACCACGGTGCGGCGTGGCTGGTGCGCAACTCCGGCGCCACGGTGCAGCCGGTGGCGGTGCGGGGCACGCTCCGCCCACCGGAACTGCAGCGCAGGCGGCTGCGCCCCGCGGTGGACGTGGTCGCGGGGGAACCGTTCACACTGGAGGTCGGCCGCGGCCGCAGCGGGCTGGCCGACGCGACCGAGCACATCCGCGGGACGCTCGCCGATCTGGTCTCCCGTGTCGACGAGACCAGGCACAGCGACAGGGAAGAGAAACAGTAGCGATGACCGAAGCAGACGGCACGGCCTCCGGCGAGGTCGACGGCACCTGGTCCGACGAGGCCGAGTTCGCCCGCCTCGACGAGCTGGGCGCCCAGTCCGGGACCGGCGACGAGGAGGTCGTGGGCACGCAGCCTGTGCTGGCCGTGGTCGGCAGGCCGAACGTGGGCAAGTCGACGCTGGTCAACCGGATCCTGGGCCGCCGCGAGGCGGTCGTGCAGGACGTACCGGGTGTGACGCGCGACCGGGTGGCCTACGACGCCCTGTGGGGCGGCAGGCGGTTCACACTCGTCGACACCGGCGGCTGGGAACCGGACGCCGACGGGCTGCAGGGATCGGTGGCCGCGCAGGCCGACCTGGCGATGTCCACATCGGACGCGGTGCTGCTCGTGGTGGACGCGACCGTCGGGGCGACCGCCACCGACGAGGCAGTCGCGAAGGTGCTGCGCCGATCGAAGCGGCCGGTGATCCTCGCGGCGAACAAGGTCGACGACCAGCGGCTGATCGCCGAGACGGCGTCCCTGTGGTCGTTGGGCCTCGGCGAGCCGCACCCGGTGAGTGCGCTCCACGGCCGCAGCTCCGGCGACCTGCTCGACACGATCCTGGAGGTGCTGCCGGAGGCGCCGCGGGAGCGGCGAGCGCCGGTCGCCGGGCCGCGCCGGGTGGCCCTCGTCGGCAAGCCCAACGTCGGGAAGTCGAGCCTGCTCAACAAAATCACCGGCGAAGAGCGGTCCGTTGTGGACGATGTGGCGGGCACGACCGTCGACCCGGTCGACTCGCTCGTCGAACTCGACGGGCAGGACTGGCGGTTCGTGGACACTGCGGGCCTGCGCAAGCGGGTCCAGACGGCCAGCGGTATGGAGTACTACGCGTCGCTGCGGACGAAGACCGCGATCGACGCGGCCGAAGTGGTGATCGTGCTGCTGGATGCGAGCGAGCCACTGTCCGAACAGGACCTGCGGGTCATCACGATGGTCTCGGAGGCAGGCCGCGCGCTCGTGCTGGCGTTCAACAAGTGGGACCTGGTCGACGACGACCGCAGGCATCAGTTGGAGCGGGAGATCGACCGCGGGCTCGTGCGCGTGCCGTGGGCCGAACGGGTCAACGTGTCGGCGTTGACGGGGCGCGCGGTGCGCAAGCTCGCACCGGCGTTGCGGACCGCGCTCGAATCGTGGGACCAGCGGGTACCCACGGGGCAGCTGAACAGCTGGCTGTCCGACCTGGTCGCGGCGACGCCCCCGCCGGTACGGGGCGGCAAGCAGCCGAAGGTGCTCTTCGCGACCCAGGCGGGAATCCGGCCGCCTACTCTGGTGTTGTTCACAACGGGCTTCCTCGAGGCCGGCTACCGTCGGTTCGTCGAGCGCAAGTTCCGGGAGCGATTCGGGTTCCCCGGCTCACCGGTGCGGATCAACGTGCGGGTGAGGGAGAAGAAGCCGAGGAAGCAGCGGTAGCGACGGTGCCGCAGGGGCGCCGGCGACCACCCATCGCGGCTGGTGTGTGCCCCGTTTCCCGACGGCCGGGCAGCGTGGAGGCGCGGACGCGATGGGGCCGAGGAGGAGGTGGCGACATGACCGATGCGGACGAGTTGTACGTGGTCGATTCCGACGTTCCGGTGCTCGACGGTGCGGTCCTGCTGTACCACCTGGACGGTTACGTGGACGCGGGTAACGCGGGTGAGCTGCTCGCCGAGCACCTCACGGAGACGTTCGACGCCCCCGTGGTGGCGCGGTTCGACGTGGACCGGCTGATCGACTACCGGTCGCGGCGGCCCGCTATGACGTGGGACGGCGACGGCTGGGCCGACTACCAGGTGCCGGAGCTGACGGTGCGGTTGCTGCACGACGCCGACGAGACGCCGATGCTGCTGCTCACAGGGCCGGAACCGGACCGTGAGTGGGAGCTGTTCGCCGAGGCGGTCCGCAGGCTCGTGGAGCGGTGGAAGGTCCGGCTGAGCGTCCAGTTCCAGGGGATTCCGATGGCCGTGCCGCACACGAGGCCCCTCGGCGTGACGGCGCACGCGACGCGGACGGAGCTGGTGCGCCAGTTCAGCCCGACGTTCAACCGGGCTCAGGTCCCGGGCAGCGCGGAGGCGCTCGTCGAGTTCCGTCTGGGTCAGGCGGGTCACGACGCGGCGGGGTTCGCCGCGCACGTGCCGCACTACCTGTCGCAGTCGCGCTATCCGGCTGCGGCCTTGACGCTCGTCGACGCCGTGCAGAAGGTCTCGGGCCTGCAGCTGCCCGACGACGCGCTGCGTGAGGCGGCGCGACGCGCCGAGGTCGAGGTCAACCGTCAGGTCGAGGAATCGGACGAGGCGGCGAACGTGGTGCACTCGCTCGAGGAGCAGTACGACGCGTTCACCTCGTCGGAGGACAACCTGCTGGTGGGGGACACCGAGATGCCGACCGGTGACGACCTGGCCACCGAGTTCGAGCGGTTCCTCGCACAGCAACCCGGCACCGAGCAGGACTGACCGCAGGACGGCGGGCCCGGCGGCGCAGTCGCGTCCCCGGGTCCGCCGTCGCGTCGGTTCCGCGGCTCGACTCAGCCGGCCGGTTCGCCGGCTCGGCTCGCCCGGTCTGCGGTGAAGTCGGCCCGTTCCATGAGGGCCGACACGGCGAGCCCGGCCACCAGGCCCCAGAAGGCGGCGCTGATGTTGAGCGGCTCGACGTCGGAGACGGTGACGACGAAGGCGACGAGTGCGCCGAGGGTGAAGCGCCCGCCGAAAGCGCTGACGAACGCCCCCTGGAGTGCGCGGAGCATGGCGAGGCCACCGAGGACGGCGATGAACGCTTCCGGGGTCGCGAGCATGAGCTGCACGAACGCGGGCGCGAGCAGCCCGACGAGCATCGCGAGCACTCCGCACATCATGCCGGCGATGTAGTGGCGGTGGCGTTGTCCGGAGGCGGTGAGCAGGGCGTTCGTCGGTCCGGTGAGGCACGTCGACACGGCGCCCACGGCGGCGGCGGGCAGTGACCACAGGCCGCAGGCCACCGTGGCGACGTTGACCGGCGGTTCGTGACCCGCTTGTTTGAGCACGGCGATGCCCTGGCCGTTCTGCACCACCAGCACGGTGATGGCCAGCGGAACGACGAGTTCGAAGACCGCCTGCCAGGACCACTGCGGTGCCTGCAGCATCGGCTGGGCCAGCCATCCCGCGTCGCCCGCCGGGTCGAACCGGCCGGACAGTGCGACGGCCGCGACACCTGCGAGCAGCGCGCCGAGGATCGGCGGGATTCGTTTCCCGAGGCCGGTCACGACACTGAGCAGCAGGAACACGGCCACCATCGGAACGGCGACACTCGGGTCGACGCCGAACGCGCCGACGAGGTCGAGCCCGAACTGTAGGAAGACGCCCGCGACCATCGCCATGACGATCGGCATCGGCAGCGCCGACATCACGCGCCGTACCCAGCCGGTGAGCCCGACGACGAGGATCAGCGCCGCGGTGACGACGAACGCGCCGAGCACCTCGGCCCACGTGAGGCGACCGAGCGAATCGCCCACCACGACCGTGCCGGGGATGGTCCAGAAGAACGCGAGCGGCTGTCGGTAGAGCCACGACGCGAGCAGGGTCAGCAGACCGTTGAGGAAGAAGATGCCGAAGATCCACGACGACAGTTGCGCGGTCGACAGACCTCCGGACACCCCGACGGACATGATCACCGCGATCGGGCCGGTGGCGGCGAACACCATGCCGACCAGGCCGTTGGTGAAGTACGCGGCGCCGGAGTCGCGTCGCAGCGTGCGCAGGTCCGGCAGTGGGCGTGGCGGGCGTTCGAACCGGTGCGGGGGCGGGCAGGCGGGAACGGCCGTCGCGTCGCCGTCGGTCGTGGTCATGCGGCCCTCCTCGGTCGCGTACCCGTGGTCGTGCCCCGGCGGTCGGGAAGCGATCACCCTGTCGCCGTACGCATACTGAACACTGGGGCGCACAGCGTACACACCTTGTGGGAAGTGACACGAGGTGCAACCGGGGGAGACCCGCGCCTCACGGCCCCGGATTCCCCGCCGTGAGGAGCTATCGGCCGCGGTAGCGGTCCAGGCCCCAGGCGTGGTCGACGGTGTCGTGTGTGAGGACCTCCTCCGGTCTGCCCTCGGCGACGACGCGTCCGCCGGAGAGCAGGACGCAATGGTCGGCGCGATCGGCGTCGGCGAGGTCGTGCGTCACGTGCACGGCCGCGGTGCCGTCGTCGGCGGAGCGGCGTAATGCGGCCGCGATCGCGTCCCTGGCGGCGACGTCGAGGCCCGCGGTGGGTTCGTCCAGGAGGAGGACGGCCGAGTGCTGGACGAGTCCCTGCGCGACGAGTGCCCGCTGCCGCTGCCCGCCCGAGAGGGAGCTCAGCCGCCTGCGTGCGAGGTCGGCGATGCCGAGACGATCGAGTGCGTCGTCGACCAGCCGGTGATCGTCTCGGCGCAGCCTGCGCCACGGTCCGCGGTGCGCCCATCGGCCCATGCGCACGACCTCCCGCACCGTGATCGGGAGCTGGTCGGGGACACCCGAGTGCTGGACGACCAGCGCCGGCCTGCCCTTCGGCGGCAGCGTCACCCTTCCCGACGTGGTCCGGACCACTCCGGCGATCACCCCGATCATGGTCGACTTCCCGGCCCCGTTCGGCCCGACGATCGCCGTGACGGCGCCGCGCGGGATCAGTGCGCTCACGTTCTGCAGGACGTCCGCACCGTCGTAGCCGGCGGAGACGTCGTCGAGCATCACGCCGGCCGGACCGGAGGGCACCGCCGTGGGGCCGGCTCCGGGTGACGAGCCGGTGCGTTCGTCCGCGGCGTCGCCCGTCTCCTGCGCGGCCTGCGTCCTGGCCTGTGTCATGGCTCTCCTCGACCGTTCTGCCACCTGGATTGAAATGAAATTCGTTTTCAGTTTAGGCTACCGCGTGTGGAGTGGTTGATCACGCCGTTCGAGGTCTCGTTCGTTCAGCGGGCGCTGTGGGGAGGCGTACTCGTCTCGGCGATCTGCGCACTCGCCGGCACGTGGGTGGTCGTGCGCGGCATGGCGTTCCTCGGTGAGGCGATGGCGCACGGCATGCTGCCGGGAGTCGCCGTCGCCTCACTGGGGGGCGGGAACCTGATGCTCGGCGGGGCGCTGAGCGCCGCCGCGATGGCTTGCGGTGTCACGATGCTCGGCCGGTCCCGGAGGTTCGCTCAGGACACCGCGATCGGGCTGCTGTTCGTCGCCATGCTCGCGATCGGCGTGATCATCGTGTCGTACTCGGGATCGTTCGCCGTCGATCTCACGAGCATCCTGTTCGGCGACGTCCTCGCCGTGCGATCGCGCGACCTGCTGCAACTCGTCGCCGCGCTCGCGCTCGCCGCCGTCGTGTGCGCCGGCGGACACCGGGCGTTCGTCGCGCTGAGCGTGGACCGGCGCACGGCGACCGCGCTCGGTCTGCGGCCGCGGGTGGCACACGGAGCGTTGCTGCTGTTGCTGACGCTGGCCATCGTGTCCTCGTTGCACGTCGTCGGCACGTTGCTGGTGGTCGGGTTGCTCGTCGCCCCGCCGGCCGCGGCGATGTTCTGGGCCGATCGGATTCCGCTGGTCATGCTCGGCGCCGGGCTCATCGGCACCGCGGCGACGGCCGTCGGACTGCTCGTCTCGTGGCACGCCGGCACCGCCGCGGGAGCGACGATCGCGCTCGTCGCCGTGGCACTGTTCGGCCTCTCCGCGCTGCTCTCCCGGCTGCGCCCGCGCCACCGCGCGCCGCGCAGCACCCTCCCCGAATCAGTTCCGGAAAGGACACTGTGACATCACGTGTGAGAACGACAATGCGCGGCCCGCGCGCCGCGGCGGCGCTCACCACAGTCCTCTGTGGAGTGACGCTGGCCGGCTGCGGAGGTGAAGCGGGCCATACTGGGGCGCCCGCCACCAGTACACCCCACGGCTACGTCGAAGGCGCCGAGGAGGCCGCCGAACCCCAGTCGCGGCTCGTGGTCGCCGACGGCGACGGACGGGGGGTGCGGGTGCTGGATCTGCTCAGCGGTGACGTGACCGAGCTGCCGGGCGACGGTGCGGTCACCGGCGCCGTCACCGACGGCAGGTTCGCGTTCCTCTCGGGCGGGAACCGCACCCGCGTGATCGACAGCGGTGTGTGGACCGTCGAACACGGCGACCACAACCACTACTACCGCACCGATCCCGGCGGTGCCGGCGCCGTCGACGGCACCGTCACGGGCGCATGGTCCGACAGCGCACTCGTCGCGCTCGCCCGCGACGACGGCACGACAGTGCTGCTCGACCGAGAGGCACTCGAATCCGGCGAGGTCGACGAGCGTGACACCGTCGACGGCGTCGCGGTGCCCTACGAGCAGCACGTCGTCGTGGCCGGTGGTGACGGGATCGCCGTGCGGGAACGCGACGGCGGCAAGGTCTCCGACGTCGACGCCACCTGCGAGGACCCGGGCAACGCCGCCGTGACCAACCGCGGCGTCGTGTTCGGCTGTGCCGGCGGCGCGGTGCTCGTCGACTCCGACGACGGCGAGTTCACGGGCGAAGCGGTTCCGTACCCGGACGGCGGTCCCGACGCGGGCGCGTTCCGGCAGCGTCCCGGGGCCGAGACGCTCGGTGCGGTCGCGGCCCGCGACGGCGCCTGGCTGTTCGACGCCGCCGAGCCCGCGTGGACACTCGCGAAGACCGGACCCGCCGCGGCGGCGGCCGCCACGGGCCCGGACGGCCCGTTGCTGGTCCTCACCGAGGACGGTGTCCTGCACGCCCACGACGCGGAGACCGGCGAGGAGACCGCGACGACGCGGCTCCTGGACGGCGACGTGCCCGACGGGGTCACCATCACGGTCGACACCGACCGCGCCTACGTCAACGATCCCGCGGCGGCGACCGTGCACGAGGTGGACTACCGCGACGACCTGCGGGTCGCCAGGACGTTCGACACCGACGTCACGCCCTCGCTGCTCGTGGAAACAGGCCGATGAGGGCGCGGGGCGGAGGTCGGCTCGCGGCCGTGACGACGGCACTGCTGTCGGTGTGCGCGCTGGTGCTGACCGGCTGTTCCTCCGCGGGAGCCGGCAACGGCGGGATCGTGGTGACGACGAACATCCTCGGCGACGTCGCCCGCGAGATCGCCGGGGACGAGGCGGAGGTGACGGTGCTCATGAAGCCCGGTGCCGATCCGCATTCGTTCGCGATCTCGGCCAGGGAGTCGGCGGTCGTGGAACAGGCGGGCCTGCTCGTCCACAACGGGCTCGGCCTGGAAGAGGGGGTCCAGCGCAACGTCGACGCCGCGGTCGAGTCGGGCGTGCCGGACCTCGCAGTGGCCGAGCGCGTCGATCCGATCCGCTTCTCCGGTGGCGACTCGGACGGCGAGGCCGATCCGCACTTCTGGACGGATCCCCGCCGCATGCGTACCGCCGTCGAACGCATCACCGACCGTATCGTGTCCGATGTGGACGGAGTCGACGAGCAGGCGGTGCGCGCCAACGCGACGGCGTACCTGGCGAAGCTGGACGAGCTCGACGAGTGGATGACACGACGGTTCGACCGGATTCCCGACGACCACCGCACGCTGGTGACCAACCACCACGTGTTCGGCTACCTCGCGCAGCGGTACGGGTTCACCGTGCTCGGAGCGGTGATCCCCAGCGGTACGACGTTGGCCTCGCCCAGCGCCTCGGATCTCGAAGACCTGGCGGGCACGGTCCGGGAGGCCGGTGTTCCGGCGATCTTCGCGGACTCGACCCAGCCGGATCGGCTCGCGAACGTGCTGGCCGACCGGGCGGGCGTCGACGTGCAGGTGCGCTCGCTGTTCACCGAATCGCTCACCGGCCCCGACGGGGGCGCACCGACGTATCTGGCGATGATGCGCGCCAATACCGACGCCATCGTCGACGGCCTCACCGGCGCATGACCTCCCGCGCCGGGTCGGACCATGCCGCGGACCCGAATCCGGTTCCCACGAGAAGGAGAAGAGATGAGCAGTACGGCTCGGTTCAGGAGAGTCGCCGCGCTGTCGGCGGCGGCCGCGATGCTCGCGGTGAGTGCCTGCGCTGCGGACGACCAGGCGAGCGGGAGTGGAGGCGGGGGTGGTGAGCAGGGTGGTGGTGCCGACATCGCCGATCCCGTCGTCACCACCGACGACGGCGGCATCTACGTGCTGGACGGCACCACGCTCGAGGTGAAGGCCGACATTCCGCTGGAGGGCTTCAACCGGCTCAACCCCGCGGGCGACGACCGGCACGTGATGGTGTCCACATCGAAGGGCTTCCAGGTCCTCGACGCGGTAGGCGGGCAGCTGACCGACGTGACCTTCGACGGCGCGGAGCCGGGCCACGTCGTCCGGCACGCGGGCCGCACGGTGCTGTTCACCGACGGCACGGGGCAGGTGCGCAGCTTCGACCCGCACGATCTCGGCGACGGCGAACCCGAGACGACCGACTACAAGACCGAGGAACCGCACCACGGCGTGGCCGTCGAACTCGAGAACGGCGAGATGCTCGTGACGCTCGGCAACGAGGAGGAACGCAATGGCATCGCGATCCTCGACGAGAACCGGAAGGAGATCACGCGCAACGAGAACTGCCCCGGCGTGCACGGCGAGTCGGCCGCGCAGGGCGAGGCCATCGCGGTGGGCTGTGAGGACGGCGTGCTGATCTACCGGGACGGAAAGATCACGAAGGTCGACAGCCCGACCGAGTACGGCCGGATCGGCAACCAGTCCGGCTCGCCCGAGTCGCCGATCCTGCTGGGCGACTACAAGAAGGACGAGGACGCCGAACTGGAGCGGCCGAAGCAGATCTCGTTGGTCGACACCGAGAACGCCGAGCTGCAGCGGGTGGACCTGCCCGCCAGCTACACGTTCCGCTCGCTCGCGCGGGGCCCCGAGGGCGAGGCCCTGGTGCTCGGCACGGACGGCAAGATCCACGTCGTGGACCCGCAGAGCGGCGAACTGACCGAGTCCATCACGGTGCTCGACGAGGAGTGGTCCGAGCCGATCGAGTGGCAGCAGCCGCGGCCCGCCCTGTTCGTGCGCGACAACACCGCGTACGTGTCGGACCCGGAGAAGCAGCAGCTCCACGCCGTCGATCTGGAGTCGGGTGAGAAGACCGCGACCGCCGATCTCGAGGCCGCGCCGAACGAACTGAGCGGGGTCGTGCACGCGCACTGACGCCACGCAGTTCGCAGGCATCGGAGAACCCGCGCGCGTGCGGCCGGCGCCCCGCCGTCAAGGCCAGGGGCGTCGACCGCACGCGCCACCGTCGGTGGATGATGGGAGGGCGGCGCAGGCGCCGCCAACGTCACATCACGAGACATGTCGTCACCCAAGGGGGTCCATCGCCGATGGCGGAGAAGGCAGTGGAGTCGGAGCAGCAGGCCGAGACGCACGAGTTCCAGGCCGAGGCGCGGCAGCTGCTGCGACTGATGGTGCATTCGATCTATTCGGACAAGGACGTGTTCCTGCGGGAGCTGCTGTCCAACGCGTCGGACGCGCTGGACAAGGTGCGGCTCGAGTCGATGGTCGACAAGGACCTGGACGTCGACACCGACGACCTGCACATCCAGCTGGAACGCGATCCTGCCGCGCGGACACTGACCGTGCGCGACAACGGCATCGGCATGTCGCGCGACGAGGTGGTCGGCCTCATCGGCACGATCGCCCGGTCCGGCACGGCCGAGCTGCTGGAGAAGCTCAAGTCGGCCCAGGAGGCCCAGGGCAGCGACCTCATCGGGCAGTTCGGCGTCGGCTTCTACTCCGCGTTCATGGTCGCCGACAAGGTCACCGTCGTGACCCGCAAGGCGGGCGAGACCGTCGGCACCCGCTGGGAGTCCGAGGGCGAGGCGACGTACACGATCGCCGACGTGCCCGATGCCCCGCAGGGCACCGCCGTGACCCTGCACCTCAAGCCCGTCGACACCGACGACGGCATGCACGACTACACCGACACCGGCGTTCTGCGGCGGATCGTCACCCGCTACTCGGACTTCCTCGCGTGGCCGATCCGTATGGAGGTCGAGCGGGTCAAGCAGGGTGAGGACGGCGAGTCCGAGGAGACCGTCGTCGAGCCGGAGACGCTCAACTCGATGAAGGCGCTGTGGGCCCGTCCGCGCAGCGAGGTCACCGACGCCGAGTACAACGAGTTCTACAAGCACATCAGCCACGACTGGGCGGACCCGCTCGAGACGATGCGGCTGCAGGCCGAGGGCACGTTCGAGTACCAGGCACTGTTGTTCCTGCCCTCGCGTGCGCCGTTCGACCTGTTCACCCGCGAGGCGAAGCGCGGCGTGCAGCTCTACGTCAAGCGCGTGTTCATCATGGACGACTGCGAAGAGCTGATGCCCGAGTATCTGCGCTTCGTGAAGGGTGTCGTCGACGCGCAGGACCTGTCGCTGAACGTCTCGCGGGAGATCCTCCAGCAGGACCGCCAGATCCGCGCCATGCGGCGCAGGCTCGCCAAGAAGGTGCTGTCCACCGTGGCCGGTCTGGTCAAGTCGGAGGAGTCCGGGGACCGGGACAGGTACCGCACGTTCTGGAGCCAGTTCGGCACCTGCGTGAAGGAGGGACTGGTCACCGACCCGGACAGCAGGCAGGACATCCTCGAGATCGCCTCGTTCGACTCGACCCGTTCGGCCGACGAGCAGACCACCCTCGCCGAGTACGTCGCGCGTATGCCCGAGGGTCAGGAGCACATTTACTACCTGACCGGCCGTTCGCGCGAGATGGTGGAGAAGTCGCCCCACATGGAGGCCTTCACCAGCAAGGGCGTCGAGGTGCTGATCCTCACCGACCAGGTCGACGAGATGTGGGTCGACTCGGGGGCCGAGTTCCAGGGCAAGACGTTCCGGTCGATCGCCAAGGGTGAGGTGGACCTCGACGGGGACGGCGAGGCCGACGATTCGACCGACGAGGCGACGAAGGAGGAGTTCGCCGGGCTGGTGGAGTGGCTCCGCGAGACCCTGTCGGACGAGGTCAAGGACGTGCGGTTGTCGTCGCGGCTGACGACGTCGCCGGCCTGCATCGTCGGTGACGAGGGCGATCTGAGCCCCGAACTGGTCCGCATCTACCGCCAGTTGGGCCAGCCGCTGCCGGACGTCAAGCGCATCCTGGAGATCAACCCGGAGCATGCGCTCGTCGCCGGGCTGCGTGAGTCCCACGCGAAGAACGCCGACGACCCGTCGCTGCCCGACGTGGCACAGCTGCTGTACGGCACCACGCTGCTGGCCGAGGGTGAGGAGCTGCCGGACCCGCACGCGTTCGCCCAGCTACTCGCGGGCAGGCTGGCCGCCGGCCTCGGCTGAGCCGGCGAGGGCTCGGAGCCGAACACCGCGCGTACCAGCCGTAGGGGCGGGCCGGGGAACTCTGAACGCTTCCCGCGGTCGGAACTGATTGACAGTCCGACCGCTGGGAGCAGTTCAATCCCCGGCCCGCCCTTTCTCATGTTCCGATGTCCCGTCGAATGACGACGCGAAGCCAAGAGTCGGCGGAGCTGTACCGGCCGAACCATTGACCCGACGAGCCGGCTATGACATACGCGTGAGCGTCACAGATAAATTCTAACCACGGTTATATTTACGACTATAACCAAGGGTGCGTTGTCCTTGCTCGGGTCGTCTCGCCTGCGCGCCGTTCGTTCTTCATCGCGGTCCGGTGGTCACGTATCCGGTCCTTTTCGTCCTCGGATCGTTGATACTCCTACGTCGCTCGATCAGAGTTTCCGCAGCAGATCACGGGCGTCCTGGAGTTCGTATGCCACTGAACCGGCATCTCCTCCGGACGTGCGAGACCGGCCGTTCCGCTGCCGTGTCCGGCTCGTTACCGGATCCGGCGTACGGCGGCCTGTTTCGGTTGCCGGACAAGGGCGAGAGAACGCGTCCAGAATGGAGTGTGCTCGACATGATTTGTCGCGAGCGGCGATGGTTGAAACGTGGCACCGAAACGATTTTCGGAATGATTCTGAGTATCGTACTGCTCACTGCGTGCGCCACGGCCGGAGGCGAAGGGGGTGGAGACGCCGCGTCTGGGCCCACCCGCACAGTCGAACATGACATGGGTGAGGCCGAGGTCCCCACGCAGCCCCAGCGAATCGTCGCGCTCGAGCTTCCGTATATCGACATGCTTGCTTCCCTTCGGGTGAGCCCGGTCGGGCTGGTCGACGACGGCGACCCGGAGAACCTGATCCCTGAGGTGCGGAGCAGGATCGGCGAGTGGGAGTCGGTCGGTAGCCGGTCTGAGCCCAATCTGGAGCAGATCGCAAAGCTCGAACCCGACCTGATAATCGCCGACAACGACCGTCACGCGGCGATTTACGACGAACTGAGTGCGATCGCCCCGACGGTTGTGTTCACCGCCCGGTACGCCGGCTACGAGAAAACGCTGGATGTGGCTCGACAGGTCGGCGATGCCATCAACAAGACGGAGGAAATGAACGCGGAGATCGGACGTCTCGAAGGTCGGCTCGACGAGTTGTCGCGAGCCGACTCCGAAGGCGATGGCAGCCACTCACTGGCCGTCATTCCCCGCGAGCGCGGAACGGCGCAGGTTCTGGGAGAGGGGTCGTACGTGGCTGACATCCTCGATCGAGTGCGGGTTCCCTATGCACCAGAGGCGGCGGCGTATCCCGCGGACGCGGACTCTGCCTCGACGGGGTTGGAAGGGTTGGCAGAGATCGACCCCGCCGTGTTGTTCGTCATGACCGACGCGGAGACCACGATGAAGCCCTGGGAGTCATCGGAGGTGTGGCGGAAGCTCACCGCGGTGGAGAACGGGGACGTCCACGCGGTGAGTCGGGCCCTGTGGACCCGGTCGCGGGGGCTCGTCTCCATGGAACTGATCGCGGAGGAGGCGGTCGAGTTGTTCGACGGGCGGTAGTTGGTCGGACTGATCGAACTCAGGCGGACGGGTCATCTCCATGTTGCGGTCGAGGAGCACGCTCCTTTTCGGACTGCTGGTATGTGCGGTGTTTCTGGCTGCAGGCCTCGTCGTCAGCGTCAACTTCGGCGTGGCCGGTATCGGCGTGACGGACGTGGTTCGGGCGTTCGGCGACTACGACGGATCCCGAGATGACCTGATCATCCGCACCATTCGGGTTCCACGTGCACTCGCCGCGGCCCTGGTCGGAGCCTGCCTGGCGGTAGCAGGTGCCATTATGCAGGGAATTACGCGCAACCCATTGGCCGATCCGGGAATACTCGGAATCAACGCCGGGGCCGCCTTCGCCGTGGTGACGACGGTGTTCGTGTTCGGTGGAACGGCATCGTCGACGTTTGCACCGTTCGCATTCGTCGGGGCGGCGATCGCCGCCACGGTCGTGTACGGGATCGGCTCGATGGGCCGCGGGCGGATGAGGCCGATGCGGCTGGCCATCGGTGGGGCGGCAGTTGCGGCGCTCCTGTCGTCATTCACCACGGCGACCCTGGTACTCAGCGAGCAGACCATGGATACGATCCGGTTCTGGCTCGCCGGCTCGGTACTCGGGCGTGACCTGGAGCTGCTGCAGCAGATATCGCCCTATGTCCTTGTGGGGTTCGCACTCGCGTTGGCTCTGAGCCGCCAGGTCACTGCACTCATGCTCGGCGAGGAGGTGGCCAGTGGTCTGGGACAGAAGACCGGTCTCACGAAATCTCTCGCCGTGCTCTCGGTGGTCCTCCTGGCGGGCAGCGCAGTCGCCGTGGCGGGGCCGGTGGGCTTCATCGGGCTCGTGGTCCCACACGCGGTGCGCTTCTTCGTCGGTGTGGACTATCGCTGGATCCTGCCTTACTCTGCGATCATCGGAGGGATAGTGCTCCTCGGCGCCGACATCATCTCGCGTGTGGTCCTTCCGGTCCACGAAATCCCTGTCGGTGTGACCACCGCTGTCGTGGGTGCTCCGTTCTTCATCTACCTGGCGCGTAACAAGGTGTCGCAGTAATATGGCACGGCTCGCGCCCATCGCCTCCCGCCCGAAAGCCCGTGAGGCAACGCTTCGAGCCGGACCGGTCTCGCTGAGGCTGAACCTGCGCTCGGTCCTGATCATCTGCGTGCTCTCGTTGGCTGCGTTCGCCGGGCTGGTGGCAAATGTCGGGTACGGAGAGTATCCGGTGTCACCGGTCGAGGTCGTACGCACGCTTGTCGGGTTGGGGGATGACGGTGGCCACGCTTTTGTGGTCAACAGTCTGCGCCTGCCCCGTGCCCTGGTCGCCGTGGCTGTGGGAGCTGCGCTGGGGGTGAGCGGGGTGATACTGCAGGGACTCACGCGCAACGACCTCGCTGCGCCGGATATCGTCGGTATCAACGCCGGGGCATCGTTGGCGGCGGTGAGTCTGATCGTGGTCGCGCCGGCGGCCTCCATCGTCTATCTGCAACCAGCAGCACTGGCCGGTGCTTTTCTTGCGGCCGGGTTGCTGTACCTGTTGGCATGGCGGAGGAAGGGATCGCCATTACGGTTGGTGCTCGTCGGTATCGGGCTGAGCGCTGTCGCCGGCGCCGGCGCGACGCTCTTGATAGCCGTTGGTGAGATAGAACAGGCTTCGGTCGCCCTGGTCTGGCTCGCCGGCAGTGTCTACGGTCGGGGTTGGGACGATTTCTACTCGTTCACGCCGTGGTTGTTGGTGTTCTTTCCGTTGGCACTGTTGCTTTCCCGCCATCTCGCTGCGATGAATTTGGGCGACAACGTGGCGCGTGCTCTGGGGCTCCCTGTCGAAAAGGTGCGCGGGCTGCTGCTGCTGACGAGCGTCGGACTGGCCGGTACCGCCGTGGCGACGGCGGGAACGATCGGTTTCGTCGCGTTGATGGCCCCGCACATCGCTCGCCACCTGGTCGGCCCGGCCTACGGGGGCCTCATACCCGCGGCCGCGGCTACGGGAGCCACGATAGTCGTGGGTGCGGATTTCGTCGGACGAGCCCTGTTCGCTCCCGTGGAGCTGCCTGCCGGAATCGTCACCGCAGTTCTCGGCGCGCCCTTCTTCTTGTATCTGCTCTATCGGAACAGGAACGGATAGATCTCGCATGCCCGGACACGGAGAGAATGCTGGAGGATCAGTGATCCCGTCGGAGAGGCGAGAACTGTGAGTAAGCTCAGTACGGAGCGCATCACGTTCGCCTACGAGGACTCCACGGTGTTGGAGGACCTTTCCGTAGCCATGCCGGAGGGCCGGATCACGTCGATAATCGGCCCGAACGGCTGCGGGAAGTCCACTCTGCTGGGTTCGATGGCGCGTCTGCTGAAGCCACGCACGGGCAGCGTTCACCTCGATGGAGAGGTCATAGCCAACCTTGCGACACGTGAGGTTGCGAAGAGGTTGGGCGTACTGCCCCAAGGCCCACACGTTCCGGAGGGGTTGACCACCCGCGAACTGGTGTCGCAGGGCCGTTACCCGCACCAGAGCTTTCTCCGACAGTGGTCCAGATCCGACGAGCGGGCTGTCGCGCGCGCCCTGGAGATCACCGGCGTGGACGGGTTCGCCGACCGGGCGCTGGACACATTGTCCGGTGGCCAGCGCCAGCGCGCCTGGATCGCCATGGCTCTGGCGCAGCAGACCGACACCCTGTTGTTGGACGAGCCCACGACCTACCTCGATATGGCCCATCAGCTCGAGGTACTCGAACTACTGGCTCGCCTGAACCGGGAAGAGGGTCAGACTGCCGTCATGGTGCTGCACGACCTCAACAGTGCCGCGCGCTACTCGCACCAGATGATCGCGCTCTGCGAGGGTCGGGTCTATGCCGCCGGATCACCACATGAGGTCATGACCTCGCACATGCTCGGCGACGTCTTCGGCGTCAAGGCCGACATCTTCTACGACCCACGGAACGGCAGCCCCCAATGCCTGCCTTACGAGTTGCTGGGCCGTACCAGCTAGTTCTCGGGTGCGGGCGATGAGGGCGTTGAGGACAGGGCTTGCCTGCATCGTCGGGGACGAGGGTGACTCGAACCCCGAACTGGTCCGCATCTGCCGCAGGCCGCGCCGGCCGCTGCCGGATCCGCACGAACTCGTCCGGTTGCTCGCGGGCAGGCCGGCGGCCGTCCTCGGCTGAGCGCGGCCGCGCTCCCAACCGAGCACAGCCGAACACCGCACGTCGGGGACGGGCCGGGACATCCCGGCCCGTCCTTCGTGTGTGCGACGAGGGCGGTTCGCCCGAGTTGACGGAAATTCACCTCCGGCGGGAACCCGGCCCGACCGCGCCGCGTCAGCAGTTACGTACGAGCGGTGGTCCGGCGGCCGTGCGACTGCCGGCGACGCCGCCGAAAGGCGAAGGAGTTGGGGACCATGACAGGCTTCGATGCCGTTCCTGACGAACTGCGCGGGACCGCGGGACGGATCGGTGAGACCGCAGGGGGCGCGGCCGGTCTGATGTGGCAGGGCCCTAGCGGTGACTACGGGAACGACGCGGTGCAGCAGGCGTGGCAGCTCTACATCGAGAGCATGCGCAAGCATTTCGAGACATTGAAGGGCAAGGCCGAGGAACTGGGGGGCCAGCTCGGATCGGCCGCTGCCCAGTACCTCGAATCCGACGACGACACCCGGTCGTCGATGGACACGCTGGGCAACGCGTTCGAGAGCGCGGCGGGCGGTATGGCCGCAGGCGGGGCCGTGGGCGGCGCTGTCGGCGGTATCGCGGGCGGCCTCGGCGGCGCGCTCGGCGGCGCGGCCGCGGGTGGCATCACCGCCGTTCTCGACGGCGGTGCCGGTAGCGAGGGACAGGAGCGGTGATGGCGGAACTGGGGCAGACCGACGACCCGAAGGCGCTCATTCCGGGCGAACCCGAGGTGATCTCGTCCGACCTGGGGTCGTTGGTCGATCCGATCAACGTCGCCGACGAGATCGGTTCCACGCTCGGGACGATCGACCCGGCCGGCTGGGTCGGTGACGCGGCGACGACGTTCCGGTCGGTCTTCGCCGAAGAGCCGCCGAAGTGGGGGCAGGCCGCCGAGGCCGTCGGGCACGGCGGCGGACAGCTGGCGAACTACGCCGACATCCTGACCTGGGGGCAGGGCGAGGCGCAGCGTGCGATCGAGCTGTACCACCAGGCGAGGGCGGCCAGCCGGGCCGCGAAGGCACAGTACGACGCGCAGCGTGCGCTGGGCCCGATGGTGGGCGGCCCGATCGCACCGTTCGAGGACCCGGGCGGGCCCGCCATGGCGGAGGCACAGCAGATCCTCGACGCCGCGCGGAAGGCCGTTGCCGCGGAAGGCGGGGTCGTGGCCATGGCGCTCGGCATGACCCACGACGAGGAGGGCCGGTTCCAGCACGAGTTCGGCGAGCGGAAGTTCGGCGCCGACAACCGGCAGACGCAACGGCAGTTCAACCCGGAAACCGGCCGGTGGGAGGACGTCGACACCGGTGGCTGGCAGACGGACCAGAACGGCAACCGCAGCTACCAGAACACGGTCGGCGACGAACCGGCCGACAAGCTCATGCACGACGGCGCCAGAGAGTTGTTCGACAGCCTGGGCATCGACCTGCCCGGTCCCGGCATGCTCGGCATCGACCCGGTGCGCCACGAGGTCGGCGACGACGTCGAGGTCGCGGGCGGCGAGTTCGACGTGGGTGCCGAGTACGGCGACATGTCGGCGGGTGCCTCCGGTTCGGGGTCGGTGCTCGGCGCCGGCGCCGGTGCGTACGCCGAGGTCACCGAGGACGGCTTCGCCGCGGGCGCGAACGCCGAGGCCTACCTGGCGAAGGGCGAGGTGGAAGGCGAGTTCGACACCGGGATGGGCGTGTCGGGCAGCGGCAGCGCCAGCGGTTTCGTGGGCGGTGACGCGGGCGCCGAGGCGAGCGTCGACGCGCTCGGCGCACAGGCCAGTGCCGAGGCGTTCGTCGGTGCGAGAGGCGATGTCGAGGGCGAGCTGAACTTCGGCGACCACGCCGGCGTGTCGGCCAGCGGTGAGGCCATGGCGGGCGCCGAGGCGTCCGCCGACGCCAGCGTCGGTCTCACCGGTGCCGATGTCAGCGCCGAGGCGTTCGCCGGTGCCAAGGCCAGCGGTGACGTCGGCGGTGAGGTCGCCGGTGTCGGCGCCGGTGTCAACGGCGAGGCGTGGGCCGGTGTCGGTGCGTCCGCCGACGCCCAGTTCGGCATGGGGGACGACGGCAAGTTCCACATCGGGGCGTCCGCCGGTGCCGCACTCGGCGTCGGCGGCAAGGTCGGCTTCGACGTGTCGGTCGACCCGGGCGGTGTGGTCGACGCGGCGACGAGTGCCGGCGATGCCGTGAGCGACGCGGGCCAGGCCGTGGGTGACGCGGTCGGCGGCGCCAAGGACAGGGCAGGCGATGCGATCAGTAGCGTGGGCAATGCGCTCGGCTTCTGAGTGCGGTGACGGTCGGTCGACGAGGAAGAAGGCGTGAGCATGGCAACGACGATCCCGGTGCCGATCGAGTTCTCCCTGCCGGAGGGCTGGGTGTCGGTGTCGCCGGACGAGATCGGTACGCCGAACGCGGCGTTCGTGGCACTGCGGCCCGACACGGGCGGGGACGGCTTCACCGCGAACATCACGATCACCGGTGAGGTGCGCGGCGGTGACGTGCCACTGTCCGATGTGGCCGCCGAGGCTGCGGAGCGGCTGCGCCGTGGTGCGTACGAGGTGAAGGTGGGCAACACGCAGGCCACGGGCACCGCCGAGAACCCGGTGTACACCCAGCCGCTGCGGATCGACGCCGACGTGGCGGGCCGTCGCCGGTATCTGGTGCAGTACCAGGTGTTCATGGGATTCACCGACACCGCCGACCCGGCGCGGCGTGCGGTGATCCAGGTCGTGCTCAGCTCCACTCCGGAGACGTTTCAACCCGTGTTCGCCGATTTCGAGGAGTTCCTCGGCACCATCCGGCCCGAGCAGGGCGGTGCCGGCAGCGGGTCCGAGAACACGGGAGGTACCCCATGAACGAGACGGCCAAGCATCTGGTGCAGCGCATCCAGGCGGTCGACGACGCGGCGGCGGCGAACCGCACCCGTGCGGAGACCTACCGGGCCATGACCGAGCAGCTGTCCGAGGTCACCGGCACGGCCACCTCGCCGGACGGGGTGGTGACCGTGGAGGCCGGGCCGGACGGCACTGTCGAGAAGGTGACGTTCTCCGACGCGGTCCGCAGTGGAGTGGACCCGGCCGAGCTGTCCGCCAGGGTGCAGCACACGATCGCGCTCGCCCGGGTGGCCGCCACTCGGGCGCAAGCCGAGGTGGTGCAGCGCGGACTCGGTTCCAGCGACCTGCTGGACAAGGTGCTCGCCGAGGACAAGAAGCTGTTCGGCGACTCCGAGCCGGTCGATCCGGGGCCGGATCCGCTCGGGCACGGCTCGGCGCCGGCATGCGCGCGCGGCGGTCGCGAACAACTCAGCGACGACGAGGCCTTCGAGAGTTTCCGCGTGTTGCGCCGCAGCTGAAGCCGGGCGAAACCGGGTGGCCGGACAACCGGCGCACCCGGTTTCGTACGTCTGCCGACCGTTCGATGTGGAGGGTGTGACGGATGAGTGTGGGCGCGATCCTCGCGATCGTGTTCGGTGGCGTGCTGCTGCTTGCCGCGGGGGTGATCGCGCTGATCGTCCTGGTGCGGCGGGCGGGCAGGGCCCGCGCGGCCATGTCGGCACCGGAGGCGCGGGCGGCGGTGGAGTCCAGAGGCTGGACCTTCGCCGAGCGGGACGACTCGTACGTGCCGCTGTACGACCGGCAGTACGACCGCACGGGGTGGGCCGAGCCGTGGCACCGGCCGCCCCGCGCGACGGGCGCGACGGGCGTCATCAGCGGCACTCATCGTGGCAGGCCGTTCGTCGCGGCCACGTTCGAGACGGTGCACGACGGCGAGCATCGGCCGGAACGTGCGATCTGGGTCGCGGCTCCCGCGGCGCATCCCATGCTCAGCGCGACGCGGATCGTCGGGCCGCAGAACACCATCAATCGCACGATCGGTATGGGAGGACTGCAGCTCGGGGATGAGGAGTTCGACTGGAGCTTCGAGGTGCACTGCGACGACGAGACGTTCGCCCGCGCCGTGTTCGGCCCGGAACTGAAAGCACTGCTGCTGCACGACTCCCGTCCGTTCCGGGGTTTCGCGTTGCGCGGGGAGCATATCGACGTGTTCGACCCGGTCGGCGATCATCGCGATCCCAACGAGCTTGTCGCGGCCCTCGATCTGCGCTGCGACATGCTCGACCGGATTCCGGTCTGGTCCCGCGGCTGACAACCGCGCCGGGCGCCGCTGCGATGTCGTGTCGCGGGCGGGGCGCCACATCGCTCGCTGTGGTCTAATCCTGTACATGGTGGAGAGTCGGGACAGGTCCGACGGCGCGGACCGTTGATGACAGTCGCCGGGTGCGCGCGCCGTGTTCCGGCCGCAACGACGATGCGGGGGCTCCCGTGAGCGTGTCACCGATCGCGTTCGTCCCCGCCGCACTGTTCTTCACGGCATTCCTCGTCAGCTTCCTGCGCGACCGGCGCAAGCTGCGCAACGGGGTGTACCTGTTCCTCGCGCTGGCGTCCCTGGCCGTGGCGATGCTGCTGGTGGTGGGCACGGTCTCCGAGGACACGGCGCGGGTGCTGCTCATGATCGGCGTGCTGCTGATCCCGGTGTCCGTGCTGGCGTTCGGGGTCTTCCTGATCGCCAGTGGGGTCACGATGCTCCGCCGGGAGGGCCGGCGACCGGCGAACCTGGTCTCGCTGCTGGCGGGCATCGGCATTGTCGCTTACGTTCCGGCTGAGCTACTCGTCGCGCTGATCGACTGGAAGCCCCTCACGGTCACGGCCACGGCGATCACGGGCGTGCTGTTCTACGTGTCGTTCCTGTTCGTGTGCTTCCTGCTGTACTCGGTCGTCTACGGTCGGATCCGCTCCCGCCGTCCCGTCGACTACATCGTCGTGCTGGGCGCAGGCCTGCTGGACGGGCGGCGGGTGCCGCCGCTGCTGGCGAGTCGGCTCGGCCGCGGCCGCGAGGTGTTCGACGAGCAGCGCGCCCGCGGCGCGGATCCGATACTCGTCACCTCCGGCGGGCAGGGGCCGGACGAGGAGGTCCCGGAGGCCCACGCCATGCGCGACCATCTGGTATCCCACGGTGTCCCCTCCGACCGGGTGATGGTGGAGGACCGTTCCACGACGACGTGGGAGAACCTGATGTTCAGTGCCGAGCTCATGCGAGCGCGCACGAGCGACTACGGGTGTGTCGTGGTGACCAACAACTTCCACGTCCTGCGGGCCGCGCTGCTCGCGCGGAAGGCGAAGCTCGACGGACAGGTCGTCGGCGCACCGACGGCGTGGTACTTCTGGTCCAGCGCGGTCGTCCGGGAGTTCATCGCCGTCCTGGTGGCTCACCGGGTGTTCAACGGTGTGCTGTGCGGCGTGATCGTGCTGTCGCGGGTGCTGAGCGCACTGTAAGCGGCCGCCGGCGTGCACGCTCCGGTGCGGAACACGACATCCCGATCCACCTCGCTGCTCTGTCGCCAGCCACGCTGAGCCCGACCGGTGAGATCGTCGACGGGCGGCTGGGGCGGCGCTCCACGGCCGCGTCGCCGCGTGTGTCCTTCGTCATCTTGATCGGACCGCGCACGCGGTATGGAGTGGGACGGATCGCGTTCCGATCCGAGGTCACGCGGCGGCCGTATGTCGGTGGAAGGAGTCCAGATGGTGCTGCACGAGCGTCTCGAACCGGTCTACGCGAACGTGATGGAACGCAACCGCGGTGAAGACGAGTTCCACCAGGCCGTACGTGAGGTGCTGGAAAGCATCGGACCGGTCATCGACAAGCACCCTGAGTACGCCGAACAGAAGATCATCGAGCGGATCTGCGAGCCGGAGCGGCAAATCACCTTCCGGGTTCCCTGGGAGGACGACCGGGGCGAGGTCCAGATCAACCGTGGCTTTCGCGTGGAGTTCAACAGCGCGCTCGGGCCCTACAAGGGCGGGCTGCGTTTTCATCCCACGGTCTACCAGGGGACCGTCAAGTTTCTCGGCTTCGAGCAGATCTTCAAGAACGCGCTCACCGGGCTGCCGATCGGTGGCGGCAAGGGCGGTGCGGACTTCGATCCGAAGGGCCGCTCGGACGGCGAGGTCATGCGCTTCTGCCAGAGCTTCATGACCGAGTTGCACCGCCACCTCGGCGAGTACACGGACGTGCCCGCCGGGGACATCGGTGTGGGCGGCCGGGAGATCGGCTACCTGTTCGGTCAGTACAAGCGGATCACCAATCGGTACGAGTCGGGTGTCCTGACCGGCAAGCACCTCTCGTTCGGTGGTGCTCGGGTCCGCACGGAGGCTACCGGCTACGGCTGCGCGTTCTTCGTCCGCGAGATGCTGGCGGCACGCGGCCGCTCGTTCGACGGGATGCAGGTCGTGGTGTCGGGCTCGGGCAACGTCGCGTGCTACGCCATGGAGAAGGTTCACCAGCTCGGGGGCACCGTCGTCGCCTGTTCGGACTCGTCCGGCTACATCTACGACGAGGACGGGATCGATGTCGAGCTCGTCAAGCGGCTCAAAGAGGTCGAGCGGGAGCGGATCGGCGCCTACGTCGAACGCCGGCCGCGTGCGAAGTTCGTGGCGGGCCGGAGCGTGTGGGAGGTCCCGTGCCAGGTGGCGCTTCCCTCTGCGACGCAGAACGAGCTCGACGCGACCGACGCGGCCCAGCTGGTCGCGGGCGGTTGTATCGCGGTCGGCGAAGGCGCGAACATGCCGACCACCCCGGACGCGGTCCGGTTGTTCCACGAGGCCGGTGTCGCGTTCGGGCCGGGCAAGGCGGCGAACGCCGCAGGCGTGGCGACATCGGCGCTGGAGATGCAGCAGAACGCGTCCCGCGACAGCTGGACCTTCGAGTTCACCGAGAAGCGGCTCGAAGAGATCATGAAGGACATTCACGCCCGCTGCTACTCCACGGCCGAGCAGTATGGGATGCCCGGCAACTATGTCGCCGGCGCCAACATCAACGGTTTCACCAACGTCGCGGACGCGATGCTCCGACTGGGCCTCATCTGAGACGGAGCGGCATGGACAATGGAGGTCATGCCTAGGTGGTGGGGTGAGTGGATGTCGAGAATGGATCACGACGGCGCGACGGCTGCGCGCCGCCGGCGAGAGCGGCGCCCCTTCGCCGGTGAGTTCGTCCGCCACCCGATACGTGCCGGTGCCGTCACGGAGACGGCCACGGACTGTGTGGGCGGGTTCCTCGACGAGGTCCGGCTGGCGGACGCCCGCACGGTGGTCGAGCTCGGTGCGGGGTCCGGCGCGATCACCACGAAACTCTCGACGCGGTTGCCGGCGTCGTCGCGGCTGCTGGCCGTGGAGGTCAGCCCGGCGTTGACGGATCGGCTCCGGACCCGCTGTCCCGAGGTGGACGTCGCGTGTGCGTCGGCGTTCGACCTGCCGGACCTGGTGCGTGAGCGTGGCCTCCCGCCGGTGGATCTCGTCGTGTGTTCGGTGCCCTGGACGGTGATGGGGGAGCAGCGGGATCGCTTCCTGGGTGCCGTGCGCGCGACGCTGAGCGATGGCGGAGCGTTCAGCACGTTGCTGGTGGCGCACCGTGCGCGGCAAGACGGTGTGGCGGCGAGCTGGGTCGGCCGGCACTTCGCGGAGGTCAGGGCGGGACGCGTCCTGTGGGGGAATCTGCCCCCGTTGCGCGGACTGCACGCCGACGCCGGCTGACACGGGACGCTCGGTCTGCCGCCCTCGAGGCAGGACTCTGGGGCGGCAGACACCCGGTGGGAGACCCAGCGGGGCACTCAGCCATCACAAGGCGGCCCCGGCAAGCGCCGACGACAGCGGCCATAGATGACAGCGGCGGCCATGACAACGGCCATGACAAAGTAAAGCCCCCCATCCCGGTTGCCCGGGATGGGGGGCTGAGCTGGTGCGCGATACTGGGATCGAACCAGTGACCTCTACCGTGTCAAGGTAGCGCTCTCCCGCTGAGCTAATCGCGCGAGGCGGCGGCGGGAATCGAACCCGCGTACAGGGCTTTGCAGGCCCTTGCCTGAACCACTCGGCCACGCCGCCGCGGTTGTGAATCAGGCTCGCACCCGATTCAACTGCGGGTAGCCGCCGCAGTCGAGCGGACGACGGGACTCGAACCCGCGACCCTCACCTTGGCAAGGTGATGCGCTACCAGCTGCGCTACGTCCGCATTTTCCCGGCTGGAAGATGACTCTCCGTAGAGGGCCGGCTCCCTGGGGTTTCCCCCGCCGCCGTGGTGTGTGAAGAACTGTACTGGACGCCCACACGGCCGTTTGCACGGGGGGTCACCTTCCGTCGCCGTCGGGCCGTGCAGGCGTCGTGATCAGCCAAGATCGTTGGGGATCAGCCGCGTGAGCGCCTCGTCGACGTCGACCCACAGGTGTTCGTTGCCCGGCAGCACCACGTCGTAGGTTCGGTCGAGGAAGTCGGCGAGCTCCTCTGCCGAGGCCTCGAACATCGCGTGCCCGGACGGCGACGTCAGTTCGATCAGCACGGACTCGGGGTCCTCGGTCGACGGTCGGATGTGGACGTCACCGTCGCCCGCGTCGGCGAGCAGTCCGTCGGCGATGAGGTCACGCGCGAAGACCCACTCGACCCAGCCGGCGCGTCCCGTACGGAAGGCGGCGACGACGGCGTACGGATCGCTCGTGTCGTAGCGCAGCTCCACCTTCACCGGAACGGGAGGCGTTTTCGGTGCCAGCAGGTCGAAGACCGCGTTGGACCGGAGCGTCACGTGATCGTTTCGCATGGTCGTACCCTTCTGCTCCCTTCCCGGCCGGTTCGGCCGAGGCTTACCGGTGAGACGCAGCCGAAGCCCGATTCGCTCGCCGTAATCGCCGAGACCACTCGGACGAGTTAAGCCGTGTTGTGCCCGTCACTTCCGGTCGAACCCCGGCCGCGCTCCGGCGGCCGTACGGCACGTGTGTGGCACACGCCCCGTCCATACTGGCGGGTTTACTTCGTCGGCGATAGGACTCGACTCGCCCGTGTTGTCCACGACATACCCGGTCAGTGCCGGGCAACCGTCGGATGCGGCCCTCGTATCCAGCCGCTTCTACGGAGTGTTTCCGCATGTATGCGCACCGTGCGGACGAAAGGACCACCCGTTTGTCGGTCCTCGAACGGCGTCCGCTAGAGTTGTTCGCACAACAGCACAGAGCACCCGGCGCGATTAGCTCAGCGGGAGAGCGCTTCGTTCACACCGAAGAGGTCACTGGTTCGATCCCAGTATCGCGCACTCGATCGAAGGCGCATTCCGCTCGTCGGGATGCGCCTTCGCCGTGTCCGGGGGCGGTGCGTCGTGCGGCCTGCCGCTCGCCGGTTTCCCTTGGTTGTTGCACGTTCAACCATGCGCTCGCCGGTTTTCCTCCGTCGACCGATCGTGACGCGCGGCATAGCCGCCTCGGGAAGTGGTCAAGGGTTCAACTATGTTGTCGTGGGTGGAACGGCGCAGTCAGGTGTCGTTCCACCGCCCGACGACGAAATGGGAGACCCCGCGATGACGACCACGCCGGCGCTCGAGCTGTCCGACGACGCGCAGAACCTGCTGTTCCGCGACGCCCGTACCGCCAACACCTTCAGCTCCGAGCCCGTCACCGACGAGCAGCTGCGCGCGATCTACGACCTCGTGAAGTGGGCACCGACGTCCATGAACAACCAGCCGCTCCGCGCTCTCGTCGTCCGCAGCGACGAGGGCAGGCAGCGACTGCTCAAGCACATGTCCGAGGGCAACCGCCCCAAGACGGAGGCCGCCCCGGTTACCGTCGTGCTCGCCGCTGACGCGGACTTCCACGAGAACCTGCCTGCGGTGTTCCCGCACGCGCCGGGCGTGAAGGACCTGTTCGCCGACCCCGGCAAGCGCGAGCCGGTGGCCACGCTCAACGCCTCGCTGCAGGTGGGATACTTCATCCTCGGCGTCCGTGCCGCCGGGCTGGCCGCAGGCCCCATGACCGGCTTCGACGGCGCGGGGGTGGATGCCGAGTTCTTCGCCGACAAGCCGTGGAAGTCGCTCGTTGTGGTGAACATCGGCAGGCCCGGTGAGAACGCCTGGCAGGAGCGGCTGCCGCGGCTCGACTTCGAGCAGGTCGTCGCCGAGGCCTGAGGCTCACGCCGACCCGGCGGGCGGCGAACCGGCGGCCGGGGCCCGGTGGCTAGCATTGACACGGCAAGTACCTGTGTTAATGCGTCTCAAGGAGTTCACCGTGTCCCAGCCGTCGTTCGCCGCCTCCGAAGCCACCGAACGCGTGGTGGTGCCGGCGGGCACTACGGCGGGTTCCGCGGTGCGTGAGGCGGGCCTGCCGAGCAAGGGTGCCGACGCCGTGGTCGTCGTCCGTGACACCGACGGCGCGCTGCGCGACCTGGCCTGGGCGCCCGACGCGGACGCCGAGGTCGAGCCGGTCGCCGCCAACACCGAGGACGGCCGCAGTGTGATCCGTCATTCGGCCGCTCACGTGCTCGCCCAGGCCGTGCAGCAGCAGTTCCCCGACGCCAAGCTCGGCATCGGCCCGCCGGTCAAGGACGGCTTCTACTACGACTTCGCCGTCGACACCCCGTTTACGCCCGAGGACCTGCAGGCGCTCGAGAAGCGCATGAAGCAGATCATCAAGGGCTCGCAGCAGTTCTCCCGCCGCGTCGTCGACTCGGTCGACGACGCGAAGGCCGAGCTCGCCGACGAGCCGTTCAAGCTGGAGCTCGTCGACCTCAAGTCCGATGTGGATACCGATGAGGTGATGGAGGTCGGCGGCGGCGAGCTGACGATCTACGACAACCTGGACCCGCGGAGCAAGGAACGCGTCTGGGGCGACCTGTGCCGCGGGCCGCACGTGCCCACGACGAAGTTCATCCCCGCGTTCAAGCTCACCCGCAGCGCTGCCGCGTACTGGCGCGGTGATGAGAACAACCGGCAGCTGCAGCGCATCTACGGCACCGCATGGGAATCGGCCGAGGCGCAGGACGAGTACCTCGAGCGCATGGCCGAGGCCGAACGGCGCGATCACCGCAAGCTGGGCGCCGAGCTCGACCTGTTCTCGTTCCCCGAGGAGATCGGCTCCGGCCTGCCGGTGTTCCACCCTAAGGGCGGCATCATCCGGCGGGAGCTGGAGAATTACTCGCGCCGTCGTCACGAGGAGGCGGGCTACGAGTTCGTCAACACCCCGCACATCACCAAGGGTGAGCTGTTCGAGACCTCGGGGCACCTGCCGTACTACGCGGACACGATGTTCCCGCCGTTGAAGTTCGACGACGAGGACTATTACCTCAAGGCGATGAACTGCCCCATGCACAACCTCGTCTTCCGCTCCCGTGGACGCTCGTACCGCGAGTTGCCGCTGCGGTTGTTCGAGTTCGGCACGGTGTACCGCTACGAGAAGTCGGGTGTCGTGCACGGCCTGACGCGTGTGCGCGGGTTGACGATGGACGATTCGCACATCTACTGCACCAAGGAGCAGATGCCCGGCGAACTGCGTTCGCTGCTGCGGTTCGTGCTGGATCTGCTCGCCGACTACGGCCTTTCGGACTTCTACCTCGAACTGTCCACGCGCGGCGACTCGGACAAGTTCATCGGTGAGGACTGGGAATGGGAGGAGGCCACCGAGACGCTGCGGGAGGCCGCCGAGGAGTCCGGCCTCGAGCTGGTTCCCGACCCCGGTGGCGCCGCGTTCTACGGACCGAAGATCTCGGTTCAGGCCAAGGACGCGATCGGGCGCACCTGGCAGATGTCGACCATCCAGCTGGACTTCAACCAGAACAAGCGGTTCGGGCTCGAATACACCGCACCGGACGGCAGCAGGCAGCGGCCGATCATGATCCACCGCGCGCTGTTCGGGTCGATCGAGCGGTTCTTCGGTGTGCTCACCGAGCACTACGCCGGTGCGTTCCCGGCATGGCTGTCGCCGGTGCAGGTGATGGGGATCCCGATCGCCGACGAGCACGTCGAACATCTGCGCGGTGTCGAGAAGGCGTTGCGCGCCAAGGGGATCCGCGTCGAGACCGACACCAGCGACGACCGGATGCAGAAGAAGATCCGCACCCACACCACGCAGAAGGTGCCGTTCCTGCTGCTTGCGGGCGGCAAGGACGTCGACGCGGGTGCGGTGTCGTTCCGATTCCGCGACGGCAGCCAGATCAACGGCGTTCCGGTGGACCGTGCGGTGCAGGCGATCGGCGACTGGATCGCCCGGCGTGAGAACACCTCCCCGACGGCCGAGGCACTGGAGGCTCTTGTTGGCCGGTGACGCGGCCGGCGGGCGCGGCGCGGGTGCCGGCGGTGCCGCGGAACCCGCGCTCGAAGGCCAGGACGGTGTCGGGGTCCGGGACGAACTGCAACGTCTCTGGACCCCGCACCGGATGGCCTACATCCAGGGCGAGAACAAACCGTCGGGCGACGAGGCCGATGGCTGCCCGTTCTGCCGGATCACAGGCGCCGACGACGAGGAGGCGCTGATCCTCGCGCGCGGCTCGGTCGTGTACGCGGTGCTCAACCTGTACCCGTACAACCCCGGGCACCTGATGGTCGTGCCGTACCGGCACGTGGCCGACTACACCGAACTCACCGCCGACGAGACGCGCGAACTCGCGGAGTTCACCCAGCGCGCCATGACGGTCATCCGGAACGTCTCGGCCGCCCACGGGTTCAACATCGGCATGAACCAGGGCGTGATCGCGGGCGCCGGTATCGCCGCGCACCTGCACCAGCACGTCGTGCCGCGGTGGGGCGGCGACTCCAACTTCATGCCGGTCGTCGGCCAGACGAAGGTGTTGCCGCAACTGCTGGGTCAGACTCGGCAGCTGCTCGCCGACGCCTGGTGAGGCTGCCGCGCACCCTCGCACCGCGGCGGCACGCCCGAACGCAGGACACGCGAAGGGCCCGCCTGCTCGGGGACATCGAGCAGGCGGGCCCTTCGCTCACCGGGGGCCGGCGTTGTTCCTGTTCGGCGCCGGCCGGACTCGGGCTCAGTTGTCGAGGACGGCCTCGATGTCGAGCTCGATCTTCACCTTGTCGGCGACGACGGCGCTCGGGAACTGCGACGCGACGTCGAAGTCGGTGCGGTTGATCTCGGTCTTCGCTTCGACGCCGACGACCTTGCTGCCCTCGGCCATGCCGTCACCGAAACCGCCGAGCTCGGCCTCGAGCGACACCGGCTTGGTCACGCCGTGCAGCGTCAGCTCGCCGTCGATGACGTAGCCGTCGCCGGTGGCGCGAATGCCGGTGGAGCGGAACGACAGCGTGGGGAAGCGCTCGACGTCGAGGAACTCGTCGCCCTTGACGTGCGCATCGCGCTGGTCGTTCTTCGTGTGGATGCTGTCGGCGTGAACCGTGGCCTCGACCGAGGAGTCGGTGACGTCCTCGCCGGTCACGATCTTGCCCTCGAAGTTGGTGAACTGGCCGCGCACCTTGGACACGCCGAGGTGCCGGGTGATGAACGTGACCTCGGAGTGCACGGGGTCGATGGTCCAGGTGCCCTTGAGGTACCCGGGGATCTGCGTCGCTGCGGTCATGGTGTGTCCTCCACACGCGTGTTGTGTTCTCGTCTGCCTGTGGCGCCCTGTCCGGGGTGGCCGCCCGTGTCGTACGGGGGCGCCTCGGAGCAGGTCGCTCGCGCCCTTCCGGCTCCCTCGATACCTCGGATCCGTCGCTGCGGCCCGGGAGGGGAGCCCTTTGTTGAGCGCTCAACTATGACTGTAACGCATGTTGGTTGAGCGTTCAACCGGGGTATGATGGCTCGTATGGACGAACCGCGATGGCTGAGTGACGACGAGCAGCGCGTGTGGCGCGCCTTCCGGGAGGCCGTCGGCATGCTCAACGCGCACACGGAGACGCAGCTCCAGCGTGACGCCGGCATGCCGCAGGCCTACTACGAAGTGCTGGTCGAACTCTCGGAATCGCCGGATCAGGTGATGCGGATGAGCGATCTGGCCATCGCCACGGGGTCGTCCCGCAGCCGCCTCTCGCACGCCGTCGCGAAGCTGGAGGCGAAAGGCTGGGTCCGCCGCGAGGCGTGCCCGACCGACAAGCGCGGTGCGTTCGCTCATCTGACGCCCGCGGGGTTCGACGCCATCAAGGCCGCGGCGCCCGGGCACGTCGAGGCGGTCCGGGCCGCGGTGTTCGACCAGCTGACGCCGGACCAGGTGCGCATGCTCGGCGAGATCAGCGAGACGATCCGGGCCGGGCTCACGCCGCAGTGTCCCGAGGTCGAACGCCGGCTCGCCGCCGAGGACGAGGACGCGCAGGCCGATGCCGGTGACGGGGGCGACACCGGCCGGGCGGCGTAGGTCCGGACCAGCACCGCTGCGCACGCCGCGGCAGCCGCTCCGGGCATCCGTTCCGGCGGTCGGTGCGGGAAGTCGATAGGGTTTGGGCGGATGCGCCGACCGGTCGGTGGTCACTCGACCACGTGACATCCGGTGGCCGCCCCGGACCGATCAGCCCCGCACGACCAGCCCCGACCGACGTCCCCGGACCGACCTGCACGCCTCGTAGGACCAGATGCTGAATATCTTCGCGCGCGCCTCGGTATCACGCGTCACCGACCCGATCGGTGCCGCGCTGGTACGGGCCGGGCTCACGCCCAACGCCATGACGCTCATCGGCACGGCCGGTGCGCTCGGCAGTGCGCTGGTGTTCTTCCCTGCCGGGATGCTGCTGTGGGGCACGTTCACGGTGTGGGGCTTCGTCATGCTCGACCTGCTGGACGGCGCGATGGCGCGGGCGCGGGGCAGCACGCCGTTCGGGGCGGTGCTGGACGCGACGTGCGACCGGCTCGTCGACGGTGCCCTGTTCGGCGCGATCGCGTGGTGGGCGATGGCCACCGGCAACGAGCGCATCGCCGTCGCCGCGCTGATCTCGCTGGTCCTCGCGCAGGTGATCTCCTACGTCAAGGCGCGCGCCGAGGCGTCCGGGTTCACCTCGGCCGACGGCGGGCTCGTCGAACGTGCCGAACGGCTGATCATCGCGCTCGTCGGCACCGGCCTGCAGGGACTGGGCGTGCCGGTCGCCGTCGAGGTGTCGCAGTGGCTGCTGGCGGTGCTGTCGGTGATCACCCTGGTCCAGCGGATCGTCGGGGTGGCGCGTTCGGCCGCGGAGGGACACTCGTGACGGGACTCGCCGGACGACTCGCCGACGCGGGATTCGCCACGGGGTGGCGCCTGGTGCCGAAACTGCCGCGGACGCTGGCCGGCGTCGCCTTCTGGGGCGTGGCGGACCTCGCCGCACGCCGCGGCGGCGGCAGCGTCCGGCAACTGCGGGCCAACCTTCGGCGCGTCGTCCCGCAGGCCGGCGAGACCGAACTGGACGACCTGACGCGCCGCGCGATGCACTCCTACGCGCGGTACTGGCACGAGGCGTTCCGCCTTCCGTCGACCGATCCCACGGCGGTGCTGGCCGACGTGGACATCAGCGGGACCGAATACCTCGAGGCCGCGTTGGCCGAGGGCAACGGTGCGGTCGTCGCCCTGCCCCACACCGGCAACTGGGACGTCGCAGGCCTGTGGGCGGTGCGGAACGTCGGCGAACTCACCACGGTCGCCGAACGCCTCGAACCGGAATCGCTGTACCGCCGGTTCGTCGAGTACCGGGAATCGCTGGGCTTCGAGGTCATCCCCGCGGACGGCAGCGTGTCGTTCCGGCTGCTGCTGCAGCGGCTGCGTGAGAACCGCGTCGTGTGCCTCGTCGGCGACCGCGACCTGACCGACACGGGTACCCCGGTGACCTTCTTCGGTGAGCAGGCCCGGTTCCCTGCGGGGCCTGCGCGGCTCGCCGCGAGCACCGGCGCGGCATTGCTGCCCGTCGGGTCCTGGTACACCGACGACGGCTGGGGCCTGCGCATCCACCCGCGCATCCGCGTCGCCAATCGGGCCGAGGCGCCCGCCGCGACGCAGGCGCTCGCCGACGTCTTCGCAGGCGACATCGCCGCCCACCCCACCGACTGGCACATGCTGCAGCCGTTCTGGCCCGCCGACCGCGACGGCTCCGACGGCACCGCGGGCGGCGAAGCCGCTGCGGACGCGGGGTGACCGGCATGCGGATCGGGATCGTCTGCCCCTACTCTTTCGACGTGCCCGGCGGGGTGCAGGGGCACGTGGTCGACCTCGCCAAAGCGCTCCGCTCCCGCGGTCACACGGTGTCGGTGCTGGCGCCCGCCGACGAGGACGCCGACCTGCCCGAATTCGTCCACCCGGCAGGCCGGTCGCTGGCCATCCCGTACAACGGCTCGGTGGCGCGGTTGCAGTTCGGCCCTGTGTCGTACGCCCGGGTGAGGCGGTGGTTGCGGGACAACCGGTTCGACGTGCTGCACCTGCACGAGCCAGCCGCGCCGAGCCTGTCGCTACTGGCGTTGAAGGTCGCCGACGGCCCGATCGTGGCGACGTTCCACACCTCGACGCCGCGCTCGCGCACCCTGTCGGCGTTCCAGCCCGTGCTGCGGCCGCTGCTGGAGAAGATCACCGCCCGCATCGCCGTGTCGGCGCTCGCCCGCCGGGTACAGGTCGAACACCTCGGCGGCGACGCCGTGGAGATTCCCAACGGTGTCGACGTGCCTGCGTTCGCCGAGGCCGGCCCGCTCGACGGCTATCCCCGCACCGGCGGCACCGTCGGCTTCGTGGGCCGCTACACCGAACCCCGTAAGGGGATGGGCGTGCTGCTGGAGGCGCTGCGGGGCGTCGTCGCCGACCTGCCCGACGTGCGGCTGCTCGTCGCGGGCAGGGGAGAGGCCGACACGCTGCGCAGACAGGCGGGCCCGGAACTGGAAGACCGCCTGGAACTGCTCGGCCAGGTCGACGACGAGACCAAGGCGCGTGCCCTCCGCAGCGTCGACGTCTACTGCGCGCCCAACACCGGTGGCGAGAGCTTCGGAATGATCCTCACCGAGGCGATGGCCGCGGGCGCTCCGGTGGTGGCGAGCGACCTCGACTCGTTCCGCCGGGTCCTCGACGACGGCCGCGCCGGGGTACTGACACCCACCGGGGACGCCACGGCACTCGGCCGGACGCTGCGCCGGCTGCTGGCCGACCCCGCAGAGCGGGCCCGACTGTCGGTCGCGGCGACCGAGCGGGCCGCGCTGTACGACTGGCGCACCGTCGTCACGCAGGTTCAACGTGTCTACGAGACGGCCATCACCGCCGATCCGCGTAAGGTCGGCACCGACCGGGACGTGGGCGCATGACCGTCTTCCTGGTGGTGGCGGCGCTCGCCGTGCTCGTGGTCGCCGTCGGGCTGTTCCTGCTGGCGACGGCGAACCGCCTCGACAGGCTGCACGTGCGTATGGACGCGGGCTGGGGCGCGCTCGATGCGGCGCTCGCCCGGCGTGCGGTCGTCGCGAGGACCATGGCGGCGTCGGCGCCGGCGGAAGCGCTCGCGCGGGTCGACCCCGACGCCCTCGTCGCCGCGGCGTCCACCGCCGAACGCGCTCCGCGGGCCGACCGCGAGCCGGCCGAGAACGAACTCACCCGGCTGCTCGGCCTGCTCGACCGCGTGGCGCTGCCGGGTCGACTGGCCGACGAACTGGCCGATGCGGAGTACCGCATGGTCATCGCGCGTCGCGTCTACAACGACGCCGTGCGCGACACGCTCACCCTGCGGAGACGGCGCAAGGTCCGCTACTTCAAGCTGGCGGGAACGGCGCCGCAGCCGGAGTACTTCGACATCGCCGAACCGGAGCCGGTGGCCACGCCGCGCGCGCAGGATTCCTGACGACGCGCCCACAACTGTCACACTGGTGGGTATGGCAACGACACCGGAAGCGCCGGACACGCCCGAGAGAGCTGAGACGTCGGAGAACCCCGACACGGCGGAGCGCGGAGCCGACGCCTCCGCCGACGCCGACGCCGACGCGTGCGACGTCGCCCACGGCAGACGGGACGCGGCCCGGGACACCCGCACCCTGATCGCCGTGTTCGCCACGCCGGTGGCCGACTACCTGCTCCGTTACGCCGCGGACGCCGGGTTCCGGGCCCTGCTCGTCGAACCCGACGCGAAACGGGTCGCGGACGCACCCACGCAGGTCCCGGACCTGTCGGATGCGCCCGGCACGGCCGACATCGTCGTCACCGACCACCACCGCGACGAACTCGGCCCGGTGTTGCGGGACGCGCTCGCCCAGCCCGCGCGGTGGGTCGGCGTCATGGGCAACCCCCGGCACGAGGGCCCGCACCGTGCCGCACTGCGGGAGCTCGGTGTGAGCGAGGACGACATCGCCCGCGTGCACCGGCCCATCGGGCTGAACATCGGATCCCGCACCCCGCCGGAGATCGCCGTCGCGACTCTCGCCGGTCTGCTCGCCGATCGCAACGAGCGCGCCGGCGGCTTCTCCTTCTGACACTCCTCGTGCGGCAGCGAACACCGTCACCGCATCGCGACGGTGTGATCGGGCGCCGGGTCGTAGCGCGCGTGGTGCCGGCTGAAGGTCGCCGTCCCGGAGGTGATGGACCGCAGGTCGACCGCGTAGCGGAGCAGTTCGGTGGCGGGCACCTCGGCGCGTACCACCGTGATGCCTCCTCCGGGCGCTTCGGTGCCGAGCACCCGGCCGCGGCGGGACGAGAGGTCGCCCAGGACCGCACCGAGGTGGCCGTCCGGTAGGCGAACCTCGATCTCGTCGAGCGGTTCGAGCGTCGTGAGACCCGCCGTGGCGGCGTCCTTCACGGCGAGCGAGCCCGCGGTCTGGAACGCGGCGTCGGAGGAGTCGACACTGTGAGCCTTGCCGTCGACGAGCGTGACGCGCACGTCGACGATCGGACGACCGTCGGTGATGCCCGCCGCGAGCTGCGCCCGGACTCCTTTCTCGACACTCGGGATGAACTGGTGCGGCACGGCACCGCCGACGACCCGGTCGGCGAACTCGACGCCGGTGCCACGGGGGAGCGGTTCGACCTCGATGTCGCACACGGCGTACTGGCCGTGCCCGCCGGACTGTTTGACGTGCTTGCCGTGGCCGGTCGCCGCGCCGGTGAAGGTCTCCCGCAGCGGGATGCGCACCGGTTCGGTGGTCACGTCGGCGCCGCCGTCGCACAGCCGCGCCAGCACGACGTCGGCGTGCGCCTCGCCGGTGCACCACACGACGAGCTGGCCGGTCTCGGCGTTGCGTTCCAGCCGCAGTGTCGGATCGGCCGCGACGAGCCTGCCGAGGTTGCGGGCCAGCGCGTCCTCGTCGCTGCGGACTGCGGCGACGATCGCCATCGGCAGCTGCGGTTCCGGCATCTCCCACGGCGCGATGAGCAACGGATCGTCCGGTGTGGACAGTGTGTCGCCGGTTTCGGCCGAGGAGATCTTGGTGAGCGCGCAGATGTCGCCCGCCACCGCGTACGGGACCTCGCGCAGGCCCGAGCCGAACGGGCTGTAGAGGTGGGCGGGCCGTTCGTCCTCGTCGTGGTCGGCGTGGCCGCGGTCGGCCAGGCCGTGGCCCGAGACGTGGATCGGGCGGTCGGGCCGCAGCCTGCCGGAGAACACCCGGGCCAGCGACACCCGGCCGACGAACGAGTCGACCGTGGTGCGGATGACCTCCGCGGCGAGCGGACCGTCCGGGTCGGGGGCGAGGCGCGGGTGCGGGATTCCTTCCGGCGAGGCGGCGAGCGGGACGGCGCGTTCCAGCGGTGACGGACACGCGGCCGCGATGCCGTCGAGTACCTCGGCGAGTCCGAGCCCCGTCTCGGCGCACACCGGGATCACGGGGTGGAAGGCGGCTCGGGACACGGCGGTCTCGAGGTCGGCGATGAGGGTCTCCTCGGCGATGTCCTCACCGGCCAGGTAGCGGTCCATCAGGGACTCGTCTTCGCTCTCGGAGATGATTCCCTCGATGAGCTCGTCCCGTGCCGTGGCGAGGCGGTCGAGGTCGGCCGGATCGGGATCCCCGACGACGGGCGGGTGTCCGTTCGCGTAGTCGTAGCGACGTCCGGTGATCAGGCCGACGAGCGCCGTGCCGTCGCGGGCGGGCAGGTAGAGCGGCAGGACCCCGTCGCCGAACGCCTCCGCGCAGGCGGCGATCTCGCCGTCGACGTCCGCCCTGGCGTGGTCGAGGCGGGAAACGAGGACCCCGCGGGGCATGCCGATCCGGGCGCACTCCTGCCACAGCGCGACGGTCGCGGCGTCCACCCCGTGGCCGGCCGAGACGACGAACAGGGCGGCGTCGGCCGCGCGCAGCCCGGCACGCAGTTCGCCCACGAAATCGGCGTATCCGGGGGTGTCGATGAGATTGATCTTCACCTCTCCGTGTGTGGCCGTGCGGTGCAGCAGCGGCGCTACCGCGAGCCCCACGGAACGCTGTTGGCGGAGGGCCACCGGGTCGTGGTCGAAGACGGACCCCGCGTCGCCGGACGACGCGCGGCCGCGCGATCCCGCCACGGCGAAGAGCGCTTCGGCGAGCGTCGTCTTGCCCGCGCCGGACGGCCCGACCAGCGCGACGTTGCGCAGCCGGGCCGGGTCGTCCACCGCTACGGCGCCCGCATCGCCTCCTTTGCTCTGCTTCTCGGTCATCACGGCCTCCTCGCGGCTTGCCGGCACCTGTGTGCTCGATCACACACCCCTCGGGAGCTGACGGCAAGGCGAGGTGGCTGACCGACTCGAGTGGCCTTCCGAGAATGGTGCGGACTGGCCACTTTGAAGGGTCCACATGCGGCCTAGGCTGAGGGTGTTCCACCCGATCAGACGAAAGGTTTCCCTCGTGTCGACGTCGATGTCCGCCTCCCAGCCGCCCGCCACCGAGACCGGCACCGCCCGCGTGAAGCGCGGGATGGCGGAGATGCTCAAAGGTGGCGTGATCATGGACGTGGTCACGCCGGAACAGGCGAAGATCGCCGAGGACGCGGGCGCCGTCGCGGTGATGGCGCTCGAACGCGTGCCCGCCGACATCCGCGCCCAGGGCGGTGTCGCGCGGATGAGCGACCCGGACCTCATCGGCGGCATCGTCGACGCCGTGTCGATCCCGGTGATGGCCAAAGCGAGGATCGGTCACTTCGTCGAGGCTCGGGTGCTGCAGTCGCTGGGCGTGGACTACGTCGACGAGTCGGAGGTGCTCACACCCGCGGACTACGCCAACCACATCGACAAGTGGGCGTTCACCGTGCCGTTCGTGTGCGGCGCGACCGACCTCGGCGAGGCGTTGCGGCGTATCACCGAGGGCGCGGCCATGATCCGGTCCAAGGGCGAGGCGGGCACCGGTGACGTGTCCAACGCGACCACGCACATGCGGCAGATCCGTGCCGAACTGCGCAAACTCGCGGCGCTGCCGGAGGACGAACTGTACGTCGCCGCGAAGGAGTGGCGGGCGCCCTACGAGCTGGTGCGGGAGGTCGCGGCGACCGGGAAGCTGCCGGTCGTGCTGTTCACCGCAGGCGGCATCGCGACCCCCGCCGACGCCGCGATGATGATGCAGCTCGGCGCCGAGGGTGTGTTCGTCGGCTCGGGCATCTTCAAGTCGGGCGATCCGGCGAAGCGGGCCGAGGCGATCGTCAAGGCCACCACCTTCCACGACGACCCGGACATGCTCGCGAAGGTCTCGCGCGGACTCGGAGACGCGATGGTCGGCATCAACGTCGACGACGTCCCCGAACCGCACCGTCTCGCCGAACGCGGCTGGTGAGTGCGGAGCCGCTCCGCCGTACAGTGCGGGCGTGAACCGTCGGGTGCGTGTTCAGGTGTGCTCGGAGACGAGGACGGCGGTGGTGCCGGGGTCGAGTGCTTCGAACACGTGCGGGAGGTCGCCGGGATAGGCGATGTAGTCACCGGGTGCGAGTTCGGCGGGGTCGTCGCTCGGTCCCACGAGGGCGCGCCCTGTGCTCAGGACGACGTGTTCGACGACCCCGGGCATGTGCGGGTCCGATTCACGCGCCGGGCCGGGTTCGGCGGTGATCAGGTACAGGTCGCGGCGCGCGTTCGGGGGGCAGGTGGACAGCACCGTCGCCAGGTAGTCCGCGCGGTCGGCGGCGAACCGCGGGCCCTCACCCGCGCGCACGAGCTGTACCTGCGGCCGCGCGGGCTGGACGAGCAGCGCGAACGGAACGTCGAGCGCCACGCTCAGCGCCCAGAGCGTTTCGACGCTCGGGTTGCCCGCGGCGGATTCGAGCTGCGACAGCGTGGATTTCGCGACGCCTGCGCGACGTGCCAGTTCGGTCAGTGACAGACCGGCCTTCTGCCGTTCCCGCCGGAGTGCCGCGGCGATGTGCGCCAGCGGCCCCGCCGCCTCGGGTGCTGTTCCGTCCGCTGCGTCCACGGGGGGCTCCGGCGCGGGCTGCGTGGGGTCGGTCTCCGTCAATGTTCGCTCCATCGGTCCGACTGTTCGCCTTGACGAACGCACCCGAGGTGTTCACCATGTCAGGTGATGCGTTCGATGTGGCGAACACTAACAATCCGGCTCGGTCCCGGCCTACTGCGCGACATCGCGCTCGTCTGTGCCGCCGACGGGCTCGTCGGCGCCTCCTTCGGGGCGATCACGGTCGGGTCGGGGTTGCCGCTGTGGCTGCCGATGCTCATGTCCGTCGTCGTGTTCGCCGGCGCGGCGCAGTTCATGTTCGTCGGCCTGATCGCCTCGGGCGGCAATCCGATCGCGGCCGTGCTCGCCGGACTGCTGGTCAACGCGCGGCACCTGCCGTTCGGGTTCGCGATCGGCGACGTGTTCGGGCGCGGACTCGCGCGGCGGGCGGTCGGCGCTCACCTGATGATCGACGAGACGGTCGCCTTCGCCCTGGCCCAGCGGGACGTCGACCGTCGCCGCACGGCGTTCTGGGTCTGCGGCATCGGGCTCTTCGCCTGCTGGAACGTCGGGGTCGTGGCGGGCGCTTTCGGCGGCACCGTCATCTCCGACACCGACGCCTTCGGACTCGACGCCGCCTTCCCCGCCGTACTGCTCGCCCTGGTTCTGCCGTCCCTGAAGGACCGCTCGACGCGACTCGCCGTCGTTGTGGGCGTGGTCGTCGCCCTCGCCACGTCACCGCTGCTGCCCGCGGGCGTGCCCGTACTGCTGGCCCTCGCGGGCGTGCTCGTCACCCTCGGCGGAACCCCGGACGAACCACGCGACGGTGCCCGCGATCGTTCTGCCGCGCCCCGGTCCCACTCGGAGGACGCCACATGATCAGCCCGCTCGTACTCGTCGTCGCCACCGTCGTTCTGGGCGCAGGCACGTTCGCGTTCCGCGTCGCCGGCCCCGCACTGCGCAGCCGTGTCACGCTGTCGGACCGCGCCGAACACCTCATGGCGACGGCCGCCGTCGTGCTGCTCGCGGCGCTCGTCGCGACGTCGGCGCTGCTCGAGGACGGCGGCTTCGCGGGCGTGGCCCGGCCGGCCGGAGTGGCGATGGGTGGACTGCTGGCGTGGCGGAAAGCGCCGTTCGTGGTCGTCGTCCTCGCCGCTGCGGCCACCGCCGCGGGACTCCGGCTGCTCGGCGTGCCGTAGGCGCACCCGCCCACACTCGCCGGGCGGTGGCGCCGGAGTGAGTACCCTGGACGGACCAACCCGAGCGGCCGACCGCCGGCGCTGTCCGCGTGCCGGGTCCGCAGGCCACCGGCTCCGCGACGCTCCCGGAGCGGCGCTCGCGGGAACGACGAGCCCGGAGGAACGATCTCGCGTGAACGCCCGCCCGACAATCGGCGTGTTAGCCCTGCAGGGCGACGTGCGTGAGCACGCCGCCGCGCTCGAGCGCGCAGGTGCGACGGCCGTGCCGGTGCGCACGCCGGACGAACTGGCGCGCGTGGACGGCCTCGTCCTGCCGGGCGGCGAATCGACCACGATGTCGCGCCTGCTGGTCACCTTCGAGTTGCTCGAACCGGTCCGGCAGCGGCTCGCCGCCGGCATGCCCGCGTACGGGTCGTGTGCCGGCATGATCCTGCTGGCCCGTACGGTCCTGGACGGCAGGCCCGACCAGGAACAGCTCGATGCCCTCGACGTCGTGGTGCGGCGCAACGCCTTCGGCAGGCAGGTCGACTCGTTCGAGGCCGACCTCGCCGTCGCCGGCGCCGGGGACGAGCCCGTGCACGCCGTCTTCATCCGCGCGCCGTGGGTCGAGAAGGCGGGTGAGGACGTGGAGGTGCTGGCCAGAGTGCCGCACACCGCGGAGGCCGGGGACGCGGCCGATAGGATCGTCGCCGTCCGTCAGGGCAGGGTGCTCGCAACGGCGTTCCACCCCGAGCTCACCGGGGACGACCGGGTGCACCGGCTGCTGGTGGGCATCGCGGAAGAAGACGTAGATCTGGAGGAGAGATGAGCGGCCACTCCAAGTGGGCCACCACCAAGCACAAGAAGGCCGCCCTCGACGCCAAGCGTGGCAAGCTGTTCGCGAAGCTGATCAAGAACATCGAGGTCGCTGCGCGTACGGGCGGGGGCGACCCGGACGCGAACCCGACGCTGTTCGACGCCATCCAGAAGGCGAAGAAGAACTCGGTCCCCGCCGACAACGTCGAGCGCGCGCGCAAGCGCGGCGCCGGTGAAGAGGCCGGCGGCGCGGACTGGCAGGAGATCACGTACGAGGGCTACGGCTCGAACGGTGTCGCCGTGCTCATCGAGTGCCTCACCGACAACAAGAACCGCGCCGCCGGCGAGGTGCGTACCGCGCTCAGCCGCAACGGCGGTTCGCTGGCGGACCCGGGCTCGGTGGCGTACCTGTTCACCCGCAAGGGCATCGTGCTCATGAACAAGGGCGACAAGTCCGAGGACGACGTGCTCATGGCGGTGCTGGACGCGGGTGCCGAAGAGGTCAACGACCTCGGCGAGAGCTTCGAGATCGTCTGCGAGCCCGGCGACCTGGTCGCGGTGCGCACGGCGGTGCAGGAAGCCGGTTACGACTACGAGTCCGCCGAGCTGAGCTTCCAGCCGTCGGTGAACGTGCCGCTCGACGTCGAGGGCGCCAAGAAGGTCTTCCGGCTGATCGACGCGCTCGAGGACTGCGACGACGTGCAGAACGTCTACACCAACTTCGACGTCTCCGACGAAGTGATGGCCGAGGCGACCGCCTGACCGTACCGGCCCTACGGCGCCCGGAACCACGGGCGTTTCGGGCCCACAGGCGTTTCGGAATCACGGCGCCCGGCGGTGGCGGGCGATACTGCCGCCGCAGGGCGCCGTCGCCGTGTACGGGGATGTGTACTCGCGCGGCGCGGGCGGTGGGATCCGCCGCGGGGGATGGGGCAGAATGCACGCCGTGAGTGTCGAGACGCCGGATTCCGCGAACACCGCCGACCCCGACGACGAGCTCCGGGAGTGGATCGTCGCCGAGGCCGAACGGCGTGGCAACGCGGTGATCAGCGTGGCGGCCGACGAACGCGGCGCCGGCTACGCCTTCACCGTGTGCGCCTGGGCGATGCACGGCATCCCTGAGGCCGTCGTGATAGGACTGCCCGCGGAGCTGGCGCCGGTGCTGCTGGACGCCTACGTCGACCGCGCGGCCACGGGCGAGGAGTTCCGCTGCGGCGAGTTGTACCGCGACTTCTTCGACGGTGTGCCCGTCACCTTCGAACGGGTCAACGCGGGCCACTACCCGGAGTTCTTCGGCAGCGCGTTCGTGGTCTATCCCGAGGGTGACTTCCCCGCACTGCAGATCATCGTGCCGACCCCCGACGGCCACTGGCCGTGGGCCGAGGCCGCGCCCGAGGGGTTCGCCTCGTGGCAGCCGGTGCTCACCGAGAGCGGCAGGCCCGAGAGCTGGACCCCCGGCGTCGACGGCCCCTGATCGCCGGCGACGCGGGCTACGCCTGCGGGCGCGTGGGTCCGGCGCGCCTGTCGGGCCCTCCGCCGGGCGGGCGGTACTGTGACGGCTCGAACGGATGTTCCCGGACAGGGGGAGACAGGTGCGCGTGCTCGGTGTGGATCCCGGGCTGACCCGGTGCGGTCTCGGTGTCGTCGACGGCGGGCTCGGCCGGTCGGTGACGTGCGTGGCCGTCGACGTGGTGCGCACGCCCGCCGACGCCGAGCTGGCGACGCGGCTGCTGCGGATCTCCGACGCGGTCGAGCATTGGCTCGACGTCCACCGTCCCGAGGCGGTCGCCGTCGAACGGGTGTTCAGCCAGCACAACGTGCGCACGGTGATGGGCACCGCGCAGGCGGGCGGTGTGGTGGCGCTGAACGCGGCGCGGCGCGGGTTGCCGGTCGTGTTCCACACCCCGAGCGAGGTGAAGGCCGCGGTGACCGGGTCGGGCCGAGCCGACAAGGCACAGGTCACCGGCATGGTCACACGGCTGCTGAAGCTCGAGTCGCAACCGAAACCCGCCGACGCCGCGGACGCGCTAGCGCTGGCGATCTGCCACCTGTGGCGGGAACCGATGCGCGAACGCCTGGCGGCGGCGGAGGAGAAGGCCGCGCAGCTGGCGCGCGCCCACAAGGCGAAACTCGCCGCGGCGGCGAAGGACAGGGCCCGGCGGGCCGCCGACGACACGAACAGCGGAAGGAACACGCGCCGGTGATCTCCTCGGTGAAAGGTGAGGTCCTGTCGATCGGTCTCGACCACGCGGTCGTCGAGGTCGGCGGAGTGGGCCTCGCGGTGCAGGCCACGCCCGCGACGCTGGCGACGCTCCGCCGCGGCGACGAGGCCCGGCTCGCGACGTCGCTGGTGGTGCGGGAGGACTCGCTGACCCTGTTCGGCTTCGCCGACACCGAGGCGCGCGACCTGTTCGCCCTTCTGCAGACCGTGTCGGGCATCGGTCCGCGGTTGGCGCTGGCGGCGCTGGCCGTGCTCGACCCGGACCAGCTCCGCACCGCGTTGGCCGACGGCAACATCACGACGCTGACGCAGGTGCCCGGAATCGGCCGCAAGGGCGCCGAACGCCTCACGCTCGAACTGCGCGACAAGGTGCTCGCAGGGGATCCGGCCGCCGGCGTGGCCGGTGCTCGGCAGGACGACGGTGCGGCGCGGGCCGAGGTCGTCGAGGCGCTCGTCGGTCTCGGGTTCGCGCAGAAGCAATCCGAGCAGGCCGTGGAGAAGGTCGCCGCCGACGACGCGGGCGCGGACACGTCCGCCCTGCTCCGCGCTGCGCTCACCACCCTCGGCACGAAACGCTGACCGGTCGCCATGCACGATGACGACATGACCGACTTCGGCGATGCGGGCTTCGAGGACGGCCCGGCGGCCGGGTTCGCCGACGCGGCCGCGGAGGCGGCGCTCTCGGCGTTCCCACAGGCGGGCGACCGCGAGGTCGAGACGGCGCTGCGGCCGAAGAAGCTCGGCGACTTCGTCGGCCAGCCGCGCGTGCGCGAGCAGCTCGAACTGGTCCTCGAAAGTGCGAGGAGACGGGGCGTGCCCCCGGACCACGTGCTGCTGTCCGGCCCGCCCGGCCTGGGCAAGACGAGCCTGGCGATGATCGTCGCCGCGGAACTCGGCGCGGCGATCCGCATCACCTCCGGCCCCGCACTGGAACGGGCGGGCGACCTCGCCGCGATGCTGTCCAACCTCGCCGAGGGCGACGTGCTGTTCATCGACGAGATCCACCGCATCGCACGGCCCGCCGAGGAGATGCTGTACCTCGCCATGGAGGACTTCCGCGTCGACGTCGTCGTCGGCAAGGGGCCCGGAGCGACCAGCATCCCGCTCGAGGTCGCACCGTTCACGCTGGTCGGCGCGACCACGCGCTCGGGGGCGCTCACCGGGCCACTGCGGGACCGATTCGGTTTCACCGGGCAGATGGAGTTCTACACGCCCGACGAACTCGGCCACGTGATCGAACGTTCCGCCGCGCTGCTGGGCATCACGATCGACGACGCGGGCCGTGCCGAGATCGCCCACCGGTCCCGCGGCACGCCGCGGATCGCGAACCGGCTGCTGCGCCGGGTCCGCGACTACGCCGAGGTGCGCGCGGACGGTCAGGCGACGCTGCCGGTCGTGCGGGCGGCGCTCGAGGTGTACGACGTCGACGAGCTCGGCCTCGACCGGCTCGACAGGGAGGTGCTCGGCGCGCTCGTGCGGTCGTTCGGCGGCGGTCCGGTCGGCGTGTCGACCCTCGCGGTGGCGGTCGGCGAGGAGCCGACGACCGTGGAAGAGGTCTGTGAGCCGTATCTCGTACGTGCCGGTATGCTCGCCCGTACCCCGCGCGGCCGGATCGCTACGGCGGCCGCCTGGGAGCACCTCGGCCTGGCGCCGCCGTCGGATGCGGCCGGGGTTGACGCCGGTGCGCCGACCCTGTTCGACTGAAACGTTGCCGGGGTGCGGTGGCAGGGGGCCGCCCGTTCGGGCGGCGTTACCTGGCACACTCGAAAGAGCACATCCAGACAAACGTGGACGTACCGCAAGGCGGAGAGACGTCCGGCGAATGGAGAACCATGGAAGGCCTTTTGCTGCCGCTCCTGCTCATGCTCGTGCTCGCGGTCCCGCTGATCATGGGCACGCGCAAGCAGAAGAAGATGGCTGCGCAGCAGCAGGAGCTGCAGAGCAGCCTTGCCCCCGGCGACCGTGTGATGACCACGTCCGGCATGTACGCGACGGTTGCCGACGCGACGGACGAGAGCACGATCGACCTCGAGATCGCCGACGGCATCGTGACGACCTGGCTGCGTCAGGCCATCCGCGAGCGCATCGACCCGGTGGCGGCCGAGGACGAGGACGAGGACTCCGTCGAAGAGGCCGCCGACGAGCAGGCCACCACCACGTCCGACTCCGAGTCCGAGTCCGTGACGACGGCCCAGGTCGCCGAGCCGCTCGAGCACAAGAAGTAAGGCAGCGAGCCCGCGACGTCCGTCGGTTCTTCATCGGATCGGCGGCAATGAATTCGCGGCTTTGCACGCAGCGTTCACGCAGCGCCGAGTAGTGTCTCGGTGCTGCGTGCGTTCGCGTTGAACCGCCTTTCGGTCGGTCCACGTGGAGCGCTGCGCATTTTCGGACTCATCGCAAGCCGCTGAACATCTTCGAGGAGAACCACCGACGTGGCACCACCGGCCGGGACGATCCGCCCGGGACGCTATCTGAGCATTTTCGTCCTCATCGTCGTCGCGCTCTATTCACTGGTGTTCTTCACCGGTGACCGCGAGCCGACCCCGAAACTGGGGATCGATCTGCAGGGCGGCACCCGGGTCACCTTGACCGCACGCACTCCCGACGGTCAGGAGCCGTCGCAGGAACAGCTCGACCAGGCCCGCCAGATCATCGAGACCCGTGTGAACGGCATCGGGGTCAGCGGCGCGGAGGTGGTGCTCGACGGGAACAACGTCGTGATCACGGTTCCGGGCGAGGAGGGTCAACAGGCCAAGAACCTGGGCCGGACCGCCAAGCTCGGCTTCCGCACGGTGATCAATGCTCAGCCGGTGCAGCAAGGCCAACAGGGCCAAAACGGTCAAGGCGGGCAAGGTCAACAGGGCCAGCAAGGCCAGCAGGGCCAAAACGGTCAAGGCGGGCAGGGGCAACAGGGCCAGGGTTCCCCGGATGTCGAGGGCAGTCCCCAGGGCGGCGGTGGCAGCCAGCCGCAGTCGGAAGAGGAAATCGCCCGTGAGATCCGCGAGGCGAAGCAGGTCCGTCAGAACCCGGCGCTGGATCCCGGCCGCAACCCTCAGCAGGGGGCGTCCCAGCAGGCTCAGCAGCTGCAACAGCAGGCAATGGCGAGCGTGACCTGCTCGCCCAACGATCCGCTGGTGGGCAACGACGAGCCGGATCGGCCCCTGGTCACGTGTAACGAAGAGGGCACCGAGAAGTATGTGCTGAGCCCGGTGTTCCTCCAAGGCACACAGATCGAGGACGCCTCGGCCCAGTTCAACCCACAGCAGGGTGGTTGGCTCGTGAACCTGCAGTTCAAGGGACAGGGAACGAGCACCTGGGCGGACTACACCGCGCAGAACACCGGCGCCAACGCCGCCTTCGTACTCGACACTCGGGTGGTGTCGGCACCGACGATCAACGAGCCGATTCCGAACGGCCAGACGCAGATCAGCGGCGAATTCACGGAGGAAGAGGCGCAAAACCTCGCCGACATTCTCAAATACGGCTCGCTCCCGCTGTCGTTCGAATCGTCCGACGCCACGACGGTGTCGCCGACGCTCGGTCTCGCCTCTCTCGAAGCAGGTTTGATCGCCGGTGCGGTCGGTATCGCGCTCGTGTTCGTCTACTGCCTCATCTACTACCGGATGCTCGGCGTGCTGACGGTCCTGTCATTGGCATTGTCCGCTGCGATCGTCTACGGCGTGCTGGTGCTGCTCGGCCGCTGGATCGGATTCACCCTCGATCTCGCGGGAGTGGCCGGATTCATCATCGCCATCGGTGTCACCGCGGACTCGTTCGTCGTCTATTTCGAACGGTTGAAGGACGAGATGCGCGAGGGCAAGTCGTTCCGGTCGGCGGTGCCGCGAGGGTGGATCCGTGCCCGGCGCACGATCCTCGCCTCCGACGCGATCATGTTCCTCTGCGCGGGGGTGCTGTACGCACTGGCGGTCGGTGAGGTCCGCGGATTCGCGTTCACGCTCGGCATGTCGACCGTGCTCGACCTGATAGTGGTGTTCCTCGTGACCCATCCGCTGGTAGCGATGGTGTCGCGGTCGAAGACGCTGTCGAGTCCGAAGCTCTCCGGGCTCGGGACCGTGCAGCGACTCGGCAGCCAGCGGCGCGGCGGTGTCCACGTCGGCCAGACGAAGGCCGCCACGAAGACGAAGGGAGCCTGACGTGTCCGAGGACGACACCAAGACCACGTCGGCTGCCGAGACGGCCGGTTCCGGCGGCGAGAAGACGTCGGTGTTCCAGCGGCTCTACACCGGTACCGGCGCGTTCGACATCGTCGGTCACCGTAAGCGCTGGTTCGTCGCGTTCGGGCTGCTGATCCTGGTGTGCATCGGCTCACTCGGGGTCAAGGGCTTCAACCTGGGCATCGAGTTCGAAGGCGGCACACAGATCCAGCTGCCCGCCCGGGGCGCGGCCGGACCGATCGATGAGGACGAGGCCAGCGACGTCGTCAGCGAGGCAAGCGGTGTCGCCGCCTCGGAAGCACAGGTCGTCGGTGTCGGCAGGTCCGCCACCATCCAGGTGCGCACGAGCACACTGGACTCGGGCCAGGTTGTCGACGTCAAGCGTGCACTGTTCGATGAGTTCCAACCGCTGGCGGCGAACGGTCAGCCCAGTGGATCGGTGATCAGTGACAGCGCGGTCAGTGCGTCGTGGGGTGGCGAGATCTCCCAGCAGGCGCTCGTCGCGCTGGCGGTGTTCCTGGTGCTGGTGACAGTCTTCCTGATCATCTACTTCGAGAAGTGGATGGCCGTGGCGGCGATGCTCGCGCTGCTGCACGACGTCGTCGTGACGGCGGGTGTGTACTCGCTGGTTGGTTTCGAGGTGACGCCTGCGACCGTGATCGGTCTGCTGACGATCCTCGGATTCTCGCTGTACGACACCGTTGTGGTGTTCGACAAGGTGAAGGAGAACACCCGCGGGCTGCTCAACCTGACCCGGCGCACCTACGCAGAAGCCGCCAACCTGGCTCTCAACCAGACGCTGATGCGGTCGATCAACACGTCGGTCATCGCGCTGCTGCCGGTGCTCGGCCTCATGGTGATCGGCTACATCCTGCTCGGTACCGGCACGCTGCAGGACCTGGCGCTGGTGCAGCTGACCGGCATGCTCGCCGGTGTCGTCTCGTCGGTGCTGCTGGCCACCCCGCTGCTCGTGACGTTCAAGATGCGAGAACCCAAGTACCGCGAGCAGGCCGAGCGCGTGGCCGAGCGCCGCGAGGAGCGGGCACGCGCAGCGCAGGCCGAGGGCGAGGCCGACGGCGTCGACCCGGACGACTACTTCGACCCGGGCGACGACGCCCAGCTCGAGAGTGAGCTGCGCAAGGAGAAGGCGGTCGCCGCCGCGGCGTCCGTACCGGCCCGCAACCAGAAGGCCCGCGACCGCAACCGTGGGCGCGACCAGCGGCCGCGGCGCTCGGGCACGCCGACCGGGAAGAGTACGGCGGGCAAGGGCTCGCCGACCGGAAAGAGGAAGCGCTCATGACCCTCGACGAGGCTCTCGGGCTGATCGCCGAACTGCCCGACTTCCCGGAGCCCGGAGTGGTCTTCCGCGACCTGACCCCGTTGTTCGGTGACCCGAAGGCTTTCGCCACGGTGATCGACGCGCTGGCCGAGGCGGTCGGTGACGTCGAGCAGCTGGCGGCGGTCGAGGCCCGCGGGTTCGTGCTCGCCGCGGCCGTCGCCTACGCCAAGGGTGTCGGCGTGACGCTCGTGCGCAAGGCGGGCAAGCTGCCGTCGGTCGGCGGCAGCGTCGACTACGACCTCGAATACGGCACGGCGACCCTCGAACTGCCCGCCGACGCGATCCGGCCCGGGGCGCGCGTGGCTGTCGTCGACGACATCCTCGCCACCGGCGGCACGGTCGCGGCGACGCAGTCGCTGCTCGCGGAAGCCGGCGCGGAGGTGCGATCGGTGGCGGTGGTGCTCGAACTGGCCGCACTCGGCGGTCGTGAGCGGCTCGGCGACGCGCCGCTGCACGTGCTGAAAACCGTGTGACCGCGCGGGCCGGATCCCGCCTGTTCGCGTGACCAGGCGGGATCCGGTCCGCAGCCGGACCGTGAACCCGTCGTGAACGCCGCCGCGCCGACCGCTTCGCACCGGGGTCTACCCTGAAGGGATAGGCACCCCCGCGCGATGAGCTGGAGGTACGGGTGAGCCAAGAGCTCGATTCCGTGGCAGCCCGGTCGAACGACGGCGACGGCCCCGCGCGGACGCAGGGCCGTGACGCTGCCCCGGCAGGCGATGCTGCCCCGGCAGACGATGCGGCACCGGCCGGGAACGGCCCCACGTCCACCGGGACCTCCGCGGCACCCGACGGTACGTCGTCGGGCCAGGCTCCCACGTCCGATCACGACACGACCGCTTCCGCGAACACGGAAGCCACCGCGGCCTCCCGCGGGAACCCGCACCCCGGGGCCACGCGGGCACCGTCCCCGACGCGGCGCGTCCGAGCGCGGCTCGCGCGGCGCATCACCGCGCAGCGCGCCGCGCCCGTCAAACAGGTCCTCGAGCCGCTGGCGGCCATCCACCGCGAACTGCACCCGAGTGCCGACCTCGGCCTGCTGCAACGCGCCTACGACGTCGCCGAACATCTGCACCGCGACCAGCGGCGCAAGTCGGGCGACCCGTACATCACCCACCCGCTGGCCGTGGCGACGATCCTGGCCGAACTCGGGATGGACACCACGACGCTCGTCGCGGCGTTGCTGCACGACACGGTCGAGGACACCGGCTACTCGCTGGACCAGCTCGGCAGCGACTTCGGCGACAAGGTCTCCCAGCTCGTCGACGGCGTCACCAAACTGGACAAGGTCAAGCTCGGCACGGCGGCGGAGGCCGAGACGATCCGCAAGATGGTCATCGCGATGGCCCGCGACCCGCGGGTGCTGGTGATCAAGTTGGCGGACCGGCTGCACAACATGCGCACGATGCGGTTCCTGCCGCCGGAGAAGCAGTCCCGCAAGGCGAAGGAGACGCTCGAGGTCCTCGCCCCGCTCGCGCACCGGCTGGGCATGTCGACGGTGAAGTGGGAACTCGAGGACCTGGCGTTCGCGATCCTGCATCCCAAGAAGTACGACGAGATCGTGCGGCTGGTCGCCGACCGCGCTCCGTCCCGCGACACGTATCTGCGCGGGGTCATCAACGAGCTGAACTCGCACCTCGAGGCGTCCCGGGTGGCAGCGAAGGTCGAGGGCAGGCCGAAGCACTACTACTCGATCCACCAGAAGATGATCGTCCGTGGCCGCGAGCTCGACGACATCCACGACCTGGTGGGCGTGCGCATCATGGTCGACGACGTCCGCGACTGCTACGCGGCCATGGGCGTCGTGCACGCGTTGTGGCAGCCGATGCCCGGCCGGTTCAAGGACTACATCGCCCAGCCGCGGTTCGGCGTGTACCAGTCGCTGCACACCACGGTGATCGGGCCGGACGGCAAGCCGCTCGAGGTGCAGATCCGTACCCACGAGATGCACCGCACGGCCGAGTACGGTATCGCGGCGCACTGGCGGTACAAGGAGACACGGGGCACCCACGGCGGCAACACCGTCGACGTCGACGAGATGGCCTGGATGCGCCAGCTCCTCGACTGGCAGCGGGAGGCCGCCGACCCCGGCGAGTTCCTCGAATCGCTGCGCTACGACCTCGCCACCCGCGAGATCTTCGTGTTCACGCCGAAGGGCGACGTGATCACGCTGCCCGTCGGCTCGACGCCGGTCGACTTCGCCTACGCGGTGCACACCGAGGTCGGCCACCGCTGCATCGGCGCCCGCGTCAACGGCAGGCTCGTCGCGTTGGAGCGCAAGCTCGAGAACGGCGAGGTCGTCGAGATCTTCACGTCCAAGGCCGAGGGCGCCGGGCCGAGCCGCGACTGGCTGCAGTTCGCCGGTTCGCCGAAGGCCCGCGCCAAGATCCGGCAGTGGTTCGCGAAGGAACGCCGCGACGAGGCCGTCGAATCGGGCAAGGAGGCCATCACCAAGGAGGTCCGCAAGGTCGGACTGCCGATCCAGCGCCTGGTGTCGGCCGATTCGATGAGCGCGGTCGCCAAGGAGCTGCGCTACAACGACATCAGCGCGCTGTACGCCGCCGTGGGGGAGAAGCACACCAGCGCCCAGCATGTCGTGCAGCGGCTCACGGCCCTCATCGGCGGTGTCGACGAGGCCGAGGAGGAACTCGCCGAGCGGGCGACGCCGTCGACGGTGACGCGGCGGCGCGGTTCGGGTGACGTCGGCGTGGTCGTGCCCGACGCCAGTGACGTGTGGACCAAGCTCGCCCGCTGCTGCACCCCGGTGCCCGGCGACGAGATCCTCGGGTTCGTGACCCGCGGCGGCGGCGTGAGCGTGCACCGCACCGACTGCACCAATGCCGACGACCTGCGGAGCCAGCCCGAGCGGCTCGTCGACGTCGAGTGGGCGCCCTCGGAATCGTCGGTGTTCCTCGTCGCCATCCAGGTCGAGGCGCTCGACCGGCACCGGTTGCTGTCGGACGTGACGAAGGTGCTCGCCGACGAGAAGGTGAACATCCTGTCCGCATCGGTCACCACGTCGAACGACCGCGTGGCCGTCAGCAAGTTCACGTTCGAGATGGGCGATCCGAAGCACCTCGGGCACGTGCTCAAGGTCGTGCGGAACGTCGAGGGCGTTTACGACGTGTACCGGGTCACGTCGGCGGCCTGAGCAGGCCGCAGGCTTCTAGCCTTACCGTCCATGACGGACGGAATCGACCTCACGCGCGACGGCGACCTCGCCCGGCTGACGCTGACCAGGCCGGCCAAGATGAACGCGATCACTCACGAGATGTGGTCGGCGATCCCGGAGATCGTCGCCGGCGTCGAGGCCGATCCTGCGGTGACGGTGCTGGTCCTGAGCGGGGAGGGCGAGCACTTCTCGGCCGGGGCGGACATCGGGGAGTTCCGGGATCTGCGGTCCACTCCGGAGGGTGTCGCGGCGTACGACAAGGCCGTGGACGCCGCCGTCGACGCGCTGGCCGGGATGGCCAAGCCGAGCATCGCCATGATTCGCGGCAACTGCATCGGCGGCGGTTGCCAGCTCTCGGTGGCCTGCGATCTGCGCTTCGCGGCGCCGGGATCCCGGTTCGGCATCACGCCCGCCAAGCTCGGCATCGTCTACCACTTCGAATCGACCCGGTTGCTCACCGAGCTCGTCGGACCGGCCCAGGCGCGCTATCTGCTGCTGTCCGGAAACCTCGTCGACGCCACCCGGGCCCGGGAGATCGGCCTCGTCACCGACGTGTTCGACGACCTCGAGAGGCAGACGGGAGAGTTCGCGGCCACGCTGTGCTCACGGTCGCAGACGTCGGTACGCGGCATGAACCGCATCATCGGGAAGATCGCCGCGGGCCTGACCGAACCGGACGACGAGGTGCACGCGCTGCGTGACGAGGCGGCCCGCGGCGCGGACTACGCCGAGGGAGTGGCGGCGTTCCTCGAACGCAGGGCCCCGAACTTCACCCACCGGTGAGCGTGAGGCCGAACGTGGCCGGTGCCGCGACGGCCCCGCCTCCCGGCACCGGCTCGCGCGAGTGAGGGAGGCCGGGACCGTCAGCCGGCGACGCTCACGTCGGTGAAGCGGACCTCGGTGTTCGGCTTGCCGCCGCCGGGGGAGGGGTCGAGCGACCCGTCGTGCCCCGCCTTCGCGACCTTGTCCAACACCTTCAGGCCCTCGTCGGAGATGGTGCCGAACACCGTGTAGTCCGGCGGGAGCTCCGCCTGGCCGTAGACCATGAAGAACTGGCTGCCGTTGGTGTCGGGCCCTGCGTTGGCCATCGCGAGGACGCCGCGGCCGTACTTCAGCTGCTGGAACGTCTCGTCGGCGAAGGTGTAGCCCGGGCCGCCCGAACCCTGACCCGTCGGGTCGCCGCACTGCAGCATCTGCAGGCCCTGGGTGCCGAGCCGGTGGCACGTGGTGTCGGTGTAGTAGTCCTGCTCGACGAGGTTCTCGAAGCTGTTGACCGCGCACGGCGCCAGCGAGCGGTCGAGCGTGACCGGGATGTCGCCCGCGGTGGAGGACAGCGTGACATCGACCGTGCCCCGGGACGAGACGTTCTGGCCGTTCGGCGGCTCGACCTGCTTGGCGGCCTCACCGTTCTCGGGGTACTTGCAGTCGGTGGGATTCGGCAGCGGCTTGCTGCGTTCGGGCGGTTCGACCCGCTGGCTGGGGATGGACACGTCCTCCGACGGTGCCGCGCTCGAACTCGCCTCGCCCTGTGCGTTCGCCGCGCCCTGGTCGTCGTCCTGGCCGGTGAACACCACGATCAGTCCCGCAGCCACGACGACGACGCCGACGGCCGCCCCGATGCCGATGATCTTGCGTCGTTTCGCACGTTCGGCCCTGCGAGCGAGCTGCCGTTCCAGCTTGCGCTTCGCTGCCTCCCGGCGCTGCTGGTTGGTCCCCACCTGGCCTCCTCGTTCACCCACGTGTTGGCTGGCGGCAGTCTATGGGCACGGTCTGTAAGACCCCGGTAGAGGGGCCGCTAGGCTGGGCGGGTCGCGGATGCGGAGGTGGGAACGTGCTGGTCGCAGGATTCCCGGCCGGGACGTTCCAGGCGAACTGCTACCTGCTCGCACCAGGTCCGGACCGGGCGTGCGTGATCGTCGACCCCGGTGAGGACGCGGGTGCGCCACTTGACCGGGTGGTCTCCGAGCACCGTCTGACACCCGCCGCGATCCTCGCCACCCACGGTCATCCGGACCATGTCCACGCGGCCGCCGAGACCGCCCGGGCCTACGACCTTCCCGTCTGGATCCGACCCGAGGACCGCCGGCTGTTGAGCAGACCGTGGCTGGGGCTGAACGACGAACTCGCGGCCGGGCTCGGCCACCGCCCGTGGCTCGAACCGGACGCGGTACGGGAACTCGGTGCCGACGGCGATCCGGAACCGGTGCTGGAACTGGCCGGACTGCGCATCGAGGCGCTGCACACACCCGGCCACACGGCCGGTTCGACAGTGTTCCGCCTGGCCACCGGGGAGGGCGGACAGATCGCCCTCACCGGCGACACCCTGCTGCCCGGTTCGGCGGGCCGCACGGACCTGCCCGGCGGGGATCCTACGGCGCTGCGCCGGTCGCTGGCGCGGCTGACGGCGACGCTCCCCGACGACACGGTCCTGCTGCCGGGCCACGGGCCGAGTACGACCATGGGACAGGAGAAGACGTCGAACCCCTGGCTGGCCGCGGAGGGGCGTGGCACCGCGGCTCCCCGCCACGCGGAGCGGGGCGATACGGGCGGCGGCCACGCCGAGCGGGGCGATACGGACGAGAGCGGAGGGCAGGGCCGGGGTCCGGCCCTCCCGCCACGTGGGCCGGCAGCTGCCGGAGAGAGGCGATCATGAACGAACCGGAGCCGACCGACCCCGACCTGCCGGACGTCACCGGTGGCGACAGCGGCGGGAAGGCCGACGACGGCGGTGACGCCGGGAACGCCGGCGGGCCGGTCGGCGCGGGCCGGTCCGCAGGAGGCGGCCACGACCCGGAGCGGATCGTGCTCCACGGCCAGGACGGGAAGCTCCGGCGCAAGCGCGCCGCCGCGGGCCTCGTGGGTGTCCTGCTGTTCGCCGCGGCGTTCGGCGGGGTGGCGGGCCTGATCGGCGGCCTCGGCCCGGGGCTGGTGGTCGCCGTGATCGTCGCCGCGGCACTGGGATTCGTGGTGGCCTCCAACGCGCGGCGGCAGGTGTGGCTCGACGGCAGGACCGTGGTCATGCGCAGCTTCGGCAGCCGCCGCGTGGACCTGGTCACCGCGTCGCGGATCGAGCTGCTGCTCAGCGATGTGCGGGGATCGCGCACCGTGAGCCTGCTCGTGACGTCGGAATCGAACAAGGCCGTGAAGGTCGACCTCGCGATCTACGCCGGCACCGGTGGCCGGGAGCTCGGCATACTGGCGCTCCGCAGGCTCGCGGACGCGCTGGCCGACAACATCGAGGCCAACGGGCTCGTCTTCTCCGAACTGCTGGTGGCGCAGCTGCGGTCAGAGGCGCGCGGCGACGGGGCGGCGGATCGGCCGCTGTACCGCATCGCCTCGCTCGCGCCGCAGGGCAAACTCGCGCAGCGGTTCACGATGGAGGCGGTGAGTCGGTTCGTCGCGTCGCTGGAGTGATGCGACGGGGCGGAGCTCCGCGGCCCTCCGCGACGTCGGCGGCGGTGGCACCGTCGCCCGGCGGGTCCCCGGACTCGTCGCCCACGTCCGCCCGGCCCGCGTCGGCGGGATCGGCCGGACAGGGGGCGGGGGAATCGGCGCGGTCGTCGGCCGCGGGGACGACGGGGTTCTCCTCCCGCACCACGATCACCGCGGCGAGCAGCGTTGTCACCGGCACCGCCGCGATGATCCCGATGCTGCCCGCGAGCGTGCGCACGATCTCGGAGGCCAGCTCCTGCGACGTCAGGATCGACCCCAGCCCGACGTCGGACAGCGACGCCAGCAGCAGCGCGGGCAGCGCCGCACCCGCGTACGCCATGACCAGCGTGTTGACGGCCGACCCGACGTGGGCGCGCCCGATCCGCAGCGCGGCGCCGTACAGCTCCCGCCACGACTGCCGCGGGTTCACGCGGTGCAGTTCCCAGACGGCGCTCGCCTGGGTGACCGTCACGTCGTCGAGCACACCGAGCGCGCCGATGACGATCCCCGCCAGCAGCAGGCCGCGCGCGTCGATGCCGTGCCCGAGCGACCCGATCAGGGTGGACGTGCTCTCGTCGAGGCCGGTCAGGCGTGCGGCGCCGGCGAACACCGCGGCGATCAGTCCGATGAGCGACAGGCTCACCATCGTCCCGAGTACTGCGGCCGACGTGCGCGCCGAGAAGCCGTGGGTCGTGTAGAGCGCGACGAACATGATGAGCCCGGCGCCGGCGATCGCCACGAGCAGCGGGTCCCCGCCGTGGAGGATCGACGGCAGCACGAACAGTCCGATGATCACCGCGGTGACGGCCAGTGCGCCGAGCGCCGCGACACCCCGCCACCGGCCCAACACCACGACGGCGAGTGCGAACAGGCCCGCCAGCAGTGCGAGCGGCAGACTGCGCTGGAAGTCCTGAACCTGGTAGGACGATCCGGCCTGCGCGTCGGCGCCGCTGTAGGACAGCACGACCGCATCGCCCGCGGCGAACCGCGGATTGCCCTGTCCCGCTGGCAGGCTCTGGGTGATCGTGCGGCCGTCGGCGGGCCCGTCGGTGAGCCTGATCTCGATCTGCTGGCACGGCCCGCCCTGACCCGGGTCGCCGACCTGTACCTGGCCCGGGGACAGACACGGGCCCAGTTCGGAGGAGATCACGTCGCCGTGGACCGGCTCACCCACGGCGTAGCCGCTGACGTCCGGCTCGCCCCACGGATACAGCAGCACGACGCCGGCCAGTGCGGCGAGGGCGAACGGCGCGAGCAGGGAGATCAGCAGGGTCCGTACCCGGCGCGAGGCCGGTGCCGCAGGCTCGTGTCCGTGTCCGTGTCCGTGTCCGTGTCCGGCTGCGGCTGTGGCTCCGGTCGACGGGGTCTGCTCGCCGGAGTGGGTGCGGCCGCCCGACCTCTCCGGCCTGTCGGCGGGCCGTGCGGTGCCTGTGCGCCGCGGACCGGTCTCCCGGCCGGGCTCGCGGCGCGACCGCGCGTGGGCGGGGTCGCGCCCGTCGGCGGCGTCGCGGACATCGGGACGTGCGCGCGGCTCGCGTCGAGGCGCCGGGCGGGAGCCCGGGTCACCGGGCCGCCTGCCGCGTACGGGCCGATCCGCGGGTGCCCTGCCGTCGTCGGTTCCCCGGCCGGGCGGGCTGCCGTCCGTCCCGGGCCGGCGTGCCCGCCGCCGCTCGTCAGCGGGACCCGCCCCGCGCCGGACACGCGGCCCGGGCCCGGGGCCGTCGGCGCCGGGCCCCTCGTGGGGCGGGATCGGTTCGGGCAGGACCGGGCCCGTGTCGTCGTCGGAGAAGTCGCGGGGCACGGGGACATCCTCGCGGGCGGGCGCGGCGGGCCGGGTGCCAGGTCCCGGAGCCGGGACGAGACACGGCGTGACAACCGGGTGAGGCCGACGGCGGGCGGGAAACCTGGTGGCGATGCGCCACGGGCGGTTCGTTAACCTGGGCCGTCGGCGGTATCGCCGCCGTCCGACTCCGTCCGACTGTATCTTTCGCTTTCCGAGAGGACCCTGCGCAGTGCTTCGCACTCACGACGCCGGCACGCTGCGTGCCGAGCACGTTGGCCAGACCGTCACCCTGACCGGCTGGGTGGCCAGGCGGCGCGATCACGGCGGGGTGATCTTCGTCGATCTGCGGGACGCCAGCGGCGTCGCCCAGATCGTGTTCCGCGAGGGCGAGATGGCCGAGCGCGCGCACAACCTGCGGGCCGAGTACTGCGTCAAGGTCACCGGCGAGGTGTCCAAGCGCCCGGAGGGCAACGAGAACCCGGAGATCACGACCGGCGACCTCGAGGTGTACGTCAACGACCTCGAGGTGCTGTCGGAGGCGGCGCCGCTGCCGTTCCCGGTGGACGAGCGCCTCGACGTCGGCGAGGAGGTGCGGCTCAAGCACCGTTACCTCGACCTGCGCCGCGACGGTCAGGCCCGCAACATGCGGCTGCGCAGCGACGTCAACCGCGTCGCGCGGAACGTGCTGCACGATGCGGACTTCGTCGAGGTCGAGACGCCCACCATGACACGGTCGACGCCCGAGGGTGCCCGGGACTTCCTCGTGCCCGCCCGGCTGCGGCCCGGCTCCTGGTACGCCCTGCCGCAGTCGCCCCAGCTGTTCAAGCAGCTGCTGATGGTCGGCGGGCTGGAGCGCTACTTCCAGATCGCCCGGTGCTACCGCGACGAGGACTTCCGCGCCGACCGGCAGCCCGAGTTCACGCAGCTCGACATCGAGATGAGCTTCGTCGAGCAGGACGACGTGATCGCGCTCGGCGAGAAGATCGTCCGCGAGCTGTGGACGCTGATCGACGTCGAGCTGCCCGAGACGTTCCGTCGGATGAGCTACGCCGAGGCGATGTCCAAGTACGGCTCGGACAAGCCCGACCTGCGGTTCGGCCTGGAACTGACCGAGCTGACCGAATTCTTCGCGAACACGCCGTTCCGCGTGTTCCAGGCGCCCTACGTCGGTGCGGTCGTCATGCCCGGCGGTGCCGACCAGCCGCGGCGCACGCTCGACGCCTGGCAGGAGTGGGCCAAGCAGCGCGGGCACAAGGGCCTCGCGTACGTCCTGGTGGGCGAGGACGGCACGCTGTCGGGACCGGTGGCCAAGAACATCTCCGACGAGGAGAAGGCCGGCCTGGCCGACGCCGTCGGGGCGAACCCCGGCGACTGCATCTTCTTCGCCGCGGGCCCGCCGAACAGTGCGCGCGCCCTGCTCGGTGCGGCGCGCGGCGAGATCGCCGACCGGCTCGACCTCGTCGACGAGAACGCCTGGTCGTTCGTGTGGATCGTCGACGCCCCGATGTTCGAGTCGGCCGACGAGACCGACGACGTCGCGGTCGGCACCGGCCAGTGGACGGCCCTGCATCACGCGTTCACCTCGCCGAAGCCCGAGTGGGTCGACACGTTCGACAGCGACCCCGGAAACGCCCTCGCCTACGCCTACGACCTCGTCTGCAACGGCAACGAGATCGGCGGCGGTTCGATTCGTATCCACCGCGGGGACGTGCAGCGCCGCGTGTTTCAGGTCATGGGCATCTCGGAGGAGGACGCGCAGGAGAAGTTCGGATTCCTGCTCGACGCGTTCCAGTACGGCCCGCCGCCGCACGGCGGCATCGCGTTCGGCTGGGACCGCATCGTGATGCTGCTTGCGGGTGCCGACTCGCTGCGCGATGTCATCGCGTTCCCGAAGACAGGCGGCGGATTCGACCCGTTGACCAGCGCGCCCGCGCCGATCACCGCGCAGCAGCGGAAGGAGGCGGGCGTCGACGCGAAACCCGCCAAACCGGCGCAGCCCGCCGAGCACGGGGCCGCCCAGTAGCGCACGCGGTCGTGGGCGGCTGCGGAGCGAGCGTTCCGGCAGTCGGGGGACGCGGGTGGGCTCCGCGACCGTTCGCGACGTGACGCCGCATGGGCCGCACGGTCGAATGTCGCCGTGTGGCGCGGATTGCGGTCATCTGATTGTGGTCACTGTTCCCGTCGCACTAGTAGGGTCGGAGCCAATGACTGTGGACACCCCTCCCGCTGACGATTCGACCGTCGGCGCAGGAGCGGACTCTTCCTCCAGTGATACCGCCATGGCCGCGGTGACGGCTGCGGAGGCGGTTCTCGCGCAGCGATTCGGCAGCACGATCTCCCTGGTCGACGCCGAGGACCTCGCCGGGAGCGGCCCCGCGACGGTGGTGCGCGCCCGGGTGGCGTCCTCGCCGTTCTCCCTGCCCCGCACGCTCGTCATCAAGCACTATCCCGACGAACCGGGCGAGGGCGAGGACGACGCGTTCGCCCGGGAGGCGGCCAGCTACCAGCTGTTCACGGCGCTGTCGGCCGACGACCGCACCTGCCCGGAGATCCTCGCGCACAGTGCGGACCATCGGCTGCTCGTGATCGACGACCTGGGCCGGGCGCCGACGCTGCAGGACAAGCTGAGCGGATCCGACGCCCGCGCGGCGGAAACCGCCCTGCTGTCCTGGGCACGGTCGCTGGGCCGGATGCACTTCAGCACGGCCAACCGCGAGGCGGACTTCAACGCCCTGCTCCGAAGGCTCGGCAAGGCCGGATCGGGCTCGGGCCAGTCGGAACAGTCCGCGCCGCCCGTCGCGGCCACGGCAGCCGTCGCGCCAGCGGCGTGCGAGCCCGCGGATGCCGCGGGCGAGGCACCCGCGCTGCTCGGGGAGACGCTCGGCATCGACACGCCACCCGACGTCGTCGCCGCGGCGCAGCGCGCCGCGGAGCAGGCGCGGTCGGCGGCGTTCCGCGCGTTCAGCCCGGTGGACCTCTGGCCCGACAACAACCTCGTCACCGGCGAGGGCGTGCGGTTCCTCGACTTCGAACGGGGACGCGTGCGCAGTGCGCTCGTCGACGCGGCACACATGCTGGTGCCGTTCGTGTCCGGCCCCGAGCCGCTGGCCCTGCCTCCGGGTGTCAGCGAGGCGATGATCACGTCGTGGCGCGCCGAGGTGGCCGACCTGTGGCCGTCGCTGGCCGAGGACGACACGCTCGACCGATATCTCGCCGACGCCGCACAGCTGCTCGTGTGGGAGGCGACGTGCCGGTGGCTGCCCGCGCTCGCCGGCGCGGAGCGCGCGTCCGGCGAGACCCGTGACAACGGCGATCGCGCACGTGGTCACGAGCCCGGCACGGCCACGGCGCGCGCGGCCGCACTCGCCACGTGGTGGCGCGACCTCGCCGACCACGTGGGCCGTGCTGGTGATCCGGCCGACGGCGCCGCTGTCGCCGCCCATGCCGGGGCCGTCGCCCGCGCGCTCGACGGGCGGTTCGGCCCGGACCTCGAACTGCCGCTGTACCCGGCGTTCCGCTGACCGTTCCCGCGCCGGGTGCGGCAGCGGTGGCGTCAAGGTTCGCCGGCCCGTATCCACCCCGTTACCCGGGTCTCACCGCGGGTGCGCACGGGCGCGCGACCGTGCCCCTGTGACGCTCGACAGCCGCGTACAGCCGGACCTTGGTCCGCGCCCCGCCGTCCTGCCCGACGCCCCCGATCCCTCCGCACAACCCGTCCAGCCCCTCCCGCACGCTCGCCCGGTGTCGCCCGCCGCGGACCCTCCGGTCGTCGAGGAGGTGCGGCCCGCGACTCCACGACGGGTGCAGCGGCTCGCCGTCCTGGGTGACTCGACGGCCGTCGGCCTCGGCGATCCGCTGCCCGGCGGCGCCTGGCGCGGCGTCGGCCCGCTGGTCGCCGAGGCGCTCGGCGTCCCGCCGGACCGCTACGCCAACGTGTCGTTCACCGGCGCGCGGGTCGGCTGCGTGCGCACCGTCCAGCTGCCCGGCGTGCTCGAGGTCGCCCCGGACGTCGCCGTCGTCATCGCGGGGATGAACGACACGCTGCGGTCCGACTTCGACACCGCGACGCTGGCGGACGACCTCGACGCCACGGTCGTCGGCCTGCAGGAGGCAGGCACGACGGTCGTCACGGTCCGCTTCCACGACCACGGGCGCGTGTTCCGGCTGCCCGGCCCGCTGCGCCGGGCGCACGCGGCCCGGGTGGGCGCGCTCAACGACGCCGTCGACACGGTCGTGGCGCGCCGCGGTGCGCTGTGCGTCGACCTCGACGTCCTGCCCGGTGCCTACGACCTGGACTCGTGGAGCGTCGACCGACTCCATCCCTCCGAACGGGGCCACCGGTTGCTGGCCCTGGCCGTCACCGACGTGCTCGCCGGCTCGGGATTCGCCGTCCCGGCGCCGGTGTCGCTCGCGTGCTCGGGAGGCGCCGCCTCCGGGACCGTCGACCACGTCGCCTGGCTGCTCGGCAAGGGGGTGCCGTGGTTGTGGCGCCGCGGCAGGGACCTGGTGCCGCACGCGGCCGGGATCGTCGCGCGCGACCTGCTCCGGTCCGGTGTACGAGCCGCGGGGACCGGCCGGGTGCCCGTCGTGTCACTACTGCGGGCGCTGCCGATTACGGTCGAGGGGTGCAGCAAGACGAACTCTTCACGGTGAACGAGGACGTGGCGCCCCCGCCGGTGTCGGACCAGCCGCAGGCGCCACCGGAGCCGCCACCCGGCTCGCCGCTGGCCGTCCGGATGCGGCCCGCGTCGCTCGACGAGGTCGTCGGCCAGCAGCATCTGCTCGGCGAGGGCGCGCCACTGCGCAGGCTCGTGGAGGGTGCGGCCCCGGCGTCGGTGCTGCTCTACGGCCCGCCGGGCACGGGTAAGACGACGCTCGCGAACCTCGTGTCGACGGCTACGGGCAGGCGGTTCGTCGCGCTGTCGGCGCTGTCGGCGGGCGTGAAGGAGGTCCGCGGGGTCATCGAGGAGGCCCGCAGGCGGCGCAAGTACAACGCCGAGGACACCGTGCTGTTCATCGACGAGGTGCACCGGTTCTCCAAGACCCAGCAGGACGCGCTGCTCGGGGCCGTCGAGGACCGAACCGTGCTGCTCGTCGCGGCCACGACGGAGAACCCGTCGTTCTCGATCGTCTCGCCGCTGCTGTCGCGGTCGCTGGTGCTGCAGCTGCGGCCGCTCACCGACGACGACGTCGCCGAGTTGCTCGGCCGGGCGCTCACCGACGAGCGTGGCCTGGGGGGCCGGTTCGAGCTCACCGACGAGGCCCACGGCCACCTCGTGCGGCTCGCCTCCGGCGACGCCCGGCGCGCCCTGACGGCCCTGGAGGCCGCCGCGGATGCGGTGAGCGTCTCTGCGGCCCCGGACGAGACGGCCGTGGTCGGCCTGGAAACCGTCGAGGCGACCGTGGACAAGGCCGCCGTCCGCTACGACCGGGACGGCGACCAGCACTACGACGTGATCAGCGCGTTCATCAAGTCGATCCGCGGCTCGGACGTCGACGCCGCCGTCCACTACCTGGCGCGGATGATCGAGGCGGGGGAGGACCCGCGGTTCATCGCCCGCCGCCTCGTCGTGCACGCGAGCGAGGACATCGGCATGGCGGACCCGACGGCGCTGCAGTCCGCGGTCGCCGCCGCCCACGCGGTGCAGTTCATCGGCATGCCCGAGGGCAGGCTCGCGCTGGCGCAGGCGACCGTGCACCTGGCGACCGCGCCGAAGTCCAACGCCGTCATCGCAGCCATCGACGGTGCGCTCGCCGACGTCAGGGCCGGTGGTGCCGGAACGGTGCCGCCGCACCTGCGGGACGGCCACTACACCGGAGCCGCGGCACTCGGCCACGCGCAGGGTTACCGCTACCCGCACGACGTGCCCGAGGGCGTGCTCGCCCAGCAGTACCCGCCGGACGAGCTGGTCGGCCGCGACTACTACGCCCCCACGCAGCGCGGCGCCGAGCGGACGTTGGCCGAGCGCGTGCCGCGGCTGCGGCGCACCATCCGCGGCGAACGTGGGGACCCGGGGGAGGGCCGGTGACGACCGCGTGCATGCGTACTCGCCCCGCCGCGACCGCCCCCGCACGAGCCCGTACGACGCACGGGTGCGACACGCTGGGTCACCGAGAGGCAGGGCTGCCGGTCCGAACGGGGTGGCGCACGGTAGCCTCACAGTTCCCATCGACCCAAGGGACCGTCTCACCGATCCATGAATAGGGAGGGCACGTGTCGGCAGGGCAGATCGCCGCACTGGTCGCCGCGGGCGCCTTCGTGCTGCTGGTGTTGTTCTTGGTGATCGCGCTGGTCAAGCTCGGTCGTACGCTCGACGAAGCCACGGTCGCGATCCGCAAGGCGCACGAGAACACCGACCCGCTGTTGCACGGGGCCAGCGACACGATCACGCACGTCAACACCCAACTGGAACGGGTCGACGGCATCACGTCCGATGTGCGGACCGTATCCGGCAACGCCTCCGCGCTGTCGTCGGTGTTCACCGCGACGCTCGGCGGGCCGCTGGTGAAGACCGCGGCGCTGTCGTACGGCATGAGCAAGGCGATCAAGGCGCGCCGCGCGGCGAAGGCCGAGAACGGCAAGCACACGCTCCGGCGCGGGAGGAAGAGCAAGCGATGAAACGCCTGTTCTGGCTGGGAGTCGGCGTGGCCGCAGGCGTCACGCTGTCCCGCAAGGCCAGTGAGACCGCTCGTCAAGCCACTCCGGTGGGCGTAGCCTCGAACCTGGGTGACGCCGTGCGTGAACTCGCCGGCGCCGTCGGCGCGTTCGGGGCGGACGTCCGGGCCGGCATGAGTGAGCGGGAGCAGGAGCTGAATCGGGTCGTGGACCGCCCGGTGACGCAGGTCCGGCCCCCGGAGCCCGGCAAGCCGGCGCAGGAGGCGCGGGTGCCGTATCCGGAGTCGGCGCCCCCGCAGGCGGGTGCGCCCGGTCAGTCCGCTGGACGCCCGCCGCGCCCCGCTCGCCCCGCGGGCCAGGCCGGTCAGCAGGGCCGCCCCCAACAGGGACGTGGCCAGGGTGGCAGGCCGTCGGCGCAGCGCAGGCCCCGAGCTCCGCGGGCGGAAGGCTGAGGCCACCAGGCCACCAGGCCACCAGGCCACCGGGCGCCGACGCCCACCCGCGCCTTCCGCCGCCCCCGGTCCGACGCCGTAGGCGGTCTGCCGAACCAGACCGCCGCTCCCACCGGCGGCGCACTCCCCGGCGATGCCGTCGCTCATACCGCTGCGACGGTCGGGGAACCCGGAACCGGCGACCACCCCGGTGCACCCGCCGGCCCGGAACCGCCGCCACATCTGCGAGGAAGCTCCAGTGGAAACACACGAAATCAGCAAACGGTTCCTCGACCACTTCGAGAACCACGGCCACACCCGCGTGCCCAGCGCGTCCCTGATCCTGGACGACCCGACGTTGCTGTTCGTCAACGCGGGCATGGTCCAGTTCAAGCCGTACTTCCTCGGCGAGGTCCCGCCGCCGTACCCGCGTGCGACGAGTGTGCAGAAGTGCGTGCGCACCGGCGACATCGACGAAGTCGGCAAGACCACGCGCCACAACACGTTCTTCCAGATGGCCGGGAACTTCTCGTTCGGCGACTACTTCAAGGAAGGCGCCATCGAGCGGGCCTGGGAGCTGCTGACGTCCTCGCAGGACGCCGGCGGCCTCGGCTTCGACCCGGCACGGCTCTGGGTGACCGTCTACGAACACGACGCCGAGGCCGCGGGCCTGTGGCGGGAGATCACCGGCATCCCGTCCGAGCGCATCCAGGTGCGTGACGGCAAGGACAATTACTGGGACATGGGTGTGCCCGGTCCCGGTGGCCCGTGCTCGGAGATCTACTACGACCGCGGCCCGGAGTACGGCCGCGACGGCGGCCCCGTGGTCGACGAGGACCGGTACCTCGAGATCTGGAACCTCGTGTTCATGCAGGACATCCGCGGCGAACAGAGCCCCAAGCTGGGCCACGCGCCGATCGGTGAGCTGCCGCAGAAGAACATCGACACGGGCATGGGCATCGAGCGGGTCGCGTTCCTGCTGCAGGGCGTGGACAACGTCTACGAGACCGACCTGGTGCGCCCGGTGATCGCGCGGGCCGAGGAGTTCTCGGGCAGGCGGTACGGTTCCGACCACGCCGACGACGTGCGCTTCCGCGTCATCGCAGACCACGCCCGTTCCGGCGCGATGCTCATCGGCGACGGCGTCACGCCCGGTAACGAGGCCCGGGGCTATGTGCTGCGGCGGCTGCTGCGACGGATCGTCCGCGCCGTTCGGCTGCTCGGTGTCCACGAACCGGTGCTGCCCGAGTTCGCCCAGGTGGTGCGCGATGCAATGGCGCCGTCCTACCCGGAGATCGCCCGCGACTTCGACCGCATCAGCGACGTCATGCGCCAGGAGGAGGAGTCGTTCCTGGCGACCCTGACCAGCGGCTCGCGCATCTTCGACCTGGCCGCCCAGGAGACGAAGCGCTCCGGCGGGGCGATCCTGGCCGGTGACAAGGCGTTCCAGCTGCACGACACCTACGGCTTCCCGATCGACCTGACCCTCGAGATGGCGGCCGAACAAGGCCTGTCCGTCGACGAGGACGGCTTCCGCACGCTCATGGAGGAACAGCGGCAGCGGGCGAAGGCCGACGCGGCCTCGCGCAAGACCGGTCACGGTGACCTGTCGGTCTACCGGCGCCTGCTCGAACAGCACGGCGAAACGGAGTTCCTCGGGTACACCGACCTGCAGGCCGCGGCCAAGGTCCTCGGACTGCTCTCGGACGGTCAGCCGGTGTCCGTCCTCGGCGAGGGCAGCAAGGCCGAAATCATCCTCGACCGCACCCCGTTCTACGGCGAGAGCGGTGGTCAGATCGCCGACACCGGCGTGCTCGTGGGCCCCGGCGTCGAGGTCACGATCACCGACGTGCAGAAGCTCGTGCCGGGCCTGTTCGTCCACCGCGGCGAGGTCACAGGCGGTGAGCTCGCGCTCGACACGGAGCTGACGGCGTCGGTCGACGAGACGCGGCGGCAGTCGGTCGCGCGGTCGCACTCGGCGACGCACCTGGTGCACGCCGCGGTCCGGGGTGCGTACGGGAACCGCGCCGCGCAGGCCGGTTCGCTGAACTCGCCCGGCCGGATGCGGTTCGACTTCACCACGCCGGGCGCCGTCTCGTCGGACGTGCTGACCGAGGTCGAGGAAGAGGTCAACGACTACCTGCAGACCGACGTCGAGGTGTCCGCGTACACGACGACGAAGGACAAGGCGCTCGAACTCGGCGCGATCGCGCTGTTCGGTGAGAAGTACGGCAACGACGTGCGGGTGGTCGACATGGGCGACTACTCGCGCGAACTGTGCGGCGGCACCCACGTCGGCCGGATCGGTGAGCTCGGCCTGGTCAAGCTCGTGTCCGACGCGTCGATCGGTTCGGGCGTGCACCGCGTCGAGGCGCTCGTCGGCACCGACGCTCTCCGTCAGGTGCGGAAGGAGCAGCTCCTCGTGTCGCAGCTGGCGGGCACGCTGAAGGTGCCCGCCGAGCGGGTTCCCGAGCGCATCGAGGACGTGCTGGCGCGCCTGCGCAGTGCGGAGAAGGAGATCGAGCAGCTCAAGACCCAGCAGGTGCTCGGTTCGGCGGGCTCGCTGGCCGACGGCGCCGAGGACGTCGCGGGTGTCGCTCTGGTCGCGCGGAAGCTCGACGGCGGCGTCGACGCGGCCGGGGTGCGCGCCCTCGCGGGCGAGGTTCGCAACCGGCTCGGCTCCCGCCCCGGTGTCGTCGCGCTGTTCGCACCGTCCGACGACGGCAAGGTCAGCTTCGTCGTCGCGACGACGTCGGCCGCCCGAGACAAGGGTCTCGCCGCGGGCAAGCTCGTCCCGTCGTTCGCCGAGGCCGTCGGCGGCCGTGGCGGTGGCAAGCCGGACATGGCGCAGGGCGGCGGCAGCAACCCGGCCGGTATCGACCAGGCGATCGCGGCGTTGCGGAACGCCCTCACGAACGGGTGAGCGACGTGGAACCGGACCGGCCCGGGGTCGACGACCCCGGGCCTGGTCGTCGGCTCGCCGTGGATGTCGGCTCCGTCCGGGTCGGGGTGGCACTGAGCGATCCCGGGCCCATGCTGGCGACTCCGCTCGTTACGCTGGCCCGGGACTCGGAGGGGAATACCGACATCGGCGAGCTCGCGGGGCTCGCCGCCGAACACGACGTGGTCGAGGTGATCGTGGGACTCCCCAGGACGTTGGCCGACCGGCACGGTTCCGCCGCCGAGATCGCGGCGGAGTACGCGCGGCGACTCGGCGAGCGGATCGCGATTCCGGTGCGACTGGCGGACGAGCGGCTGACGACCGTCACCGCGAGCCGGATGTTGTCGCAGCGCGGTGTCAAAGGCAAGAAGCAGCGTGCGGTCGTGGACCAAGCCGCGGCCGTGGAGATCCTGCAGGCGTGGCTCGACGCCCGTGGCGCGGCGATCGCGAGGGGGACCGGACCGGCATGACGAGCCCGCACGACGGACCCCCGCCGCGCGACCCGCGTGACCCCCGTCCTCCCCGCCGCCGTGGCACGGCGGCGCCGAGCGCGAACGAGCCCCCGCAACCGGACGCCCCCCGGCCTTCGGAGCCACGGCATTCGGACTCCCGGCCTGCTGAGCCACCGCGTCCGCCCGCTGCCCGTCGTCCGGACGGGCAGCCCCCGCGCGGTCCGTCCCACGATCGGCAGCAGCCCCCGGGGCCGCCGCCCGGCCCGCCGCCGAAGCATCCGCGCAGGCAGCCGCCGCCCGAGGGTGGGGCGCGCCGCGGCCCACAGGAACCACCATCGGCGCCTCCACGTCGGCCCGAACCGCCGCGCACCCCGCAGGAGGAGGCGCCGCAGGAGCGCGGCGACCGCTCGCGGCCGTCGATGCCCCCCGCCGGATCCGTGCCTCCCGCGGGCGAGGACGGGCCGCGTCCGCCACGGCACGCGCGACACCGCGCAGACGGCGCCCCGCCGGAGCCTCCGCGCGCGCCCCGGCCCCGCCGCGCGCCGGGTCACGACCCCGCCGCCCGGCGGAGCGAGCCGCATCCCGGTCCGAACCACGGTGTGCACCCGGACGAACGACCGACGCAGAGCTTCGACTTCGTCGTCGACGAGGACCCGGTCGCCGATCCGCATGCCGCCGACCCGTATTTCGACGACGGGTACGACGATGGCGACGTGGCTCGCTACGACGACGGTGACGACGGTGCGGCTCGCTACGACGAGTACGAGGACGCCGACCACGACGACGGCCATTACGACGACGGCCATTACGACGACGGCTACTACGACGACGACTACTACGACGACCACGGCGAGGACGGAGACCGCGCTGAGCCGTCGTACATCCTCGGTGGCGACGACGGTGACGATCCGCCGCCGCCGAAGCGGCGCCGTGGCCGGCGTGCCTTCCGGTGGGTGGCGGCGCTCATGGTGCTCGCGCTCCTCGCGGGCGGCGCCTACATCGGCGCGCGGGAATTGCTCGGTTTCGGCTACGAGGACTACGAGGGTTCCGGCGACAAGGACGTCCTGCTGCACGTCGAACAGGGCGATTCGACGGGTGCCATCGCGTCGAAGATGGCGAAACTCGACGCCGTGGCGAGCCCCGACGCGTTCGTGGAGGCGGCGAAGGACGACCAGCGGGTGTTGGCGATCCAGCCCGGTTACTACGTGGTCAAGACCAAGGCCGCCGGCACGAGCGCGGTCGAGACACTCGTCGGGCCGGACGCCCAGGTGGGACAGGCCGAGATCCGTGCGGGCACGCGGTTGACCGACCGGGGCGGCGACAGTCCGAAACCCGGTGTGCTGAGCCTGCTCTCCGAGGCGTCGTGCGCCGATCTCAACGGCGAGAACACGTGCGTCAGCGTCGAGGAGATGCAGGAGACGGTCCGGTCGACCGACCTGGCGGAGTTGGGCGTGCCCGAGTGGGCGGCGAAGCCGGCCCAGCAGAAGGCGCCGGAACATCGCCTCGAAGGCCTCATCACGCCCGGGATCTACGACGTCCGGCCGGGCTGGGATGCCCGCAAGCTGCTCACCGAGGTCCTGACGACGTCGGCGACTCGGCTGGAAGCCGCCGGCCTGCCGGACGCCGCGCAGGGCTCGGGGCATTCGCCGTACGAGGTCCTGACCATCGCGTCGATCGTGCAGGTCGAAGGCGTGCAGGCCGACTTCTCCAAGATCGCCCGGGTGATCGAGAACCGGCTGGGCGCGGGAATGGCGCTGGAGATGGACTCCTCCATCAACTACGCGCTGAAGAACCCCACCATCCGCACGAAGCGAGACGCGCGGGACGTGGACGGGCCCCACAACACCTACACCCGGAAGGGCCTGCCCGCGACACCGCTCGGCGCGCCGAGCCAGGAGGCGATCATCGCGGCGGAGTCCCCGCAGGAAGGCCCGTGGAAGTACTTCGTGCTGTGCGAGGAGAACGGCCTCTCGTGCTTCAGCGAGACGTACCCCCAGCACAAACAGGAAGTCGAGCGGGCACAGAACAAGGGGGTGTGGTGAGCGGAGGCGTACGTCGGGCCGCGGTGCTCGGCAGGCCCGTCGACCATTCGCTCTCGCCCGTGTTGCACGGTGCGGCGTACCGGGCACTGGACCTGCCCGGCTGGACCTACGAGCGCATCGACATGGACGACGCGGGGCTGCCCGCGTTCGTCGACGGCCTCGGTCCGGAGTGGGCAGGGCTGTCGGTGACCATGCCCGGAAAACGTGCGGCGCTGGCGCATGCCGCGGAGGCCACGCCACGGGCGCGGGCCGTGGGCGCGGCCAACACGCTCGTCCCCGGCGACCGCGGGTGGCGGGCCGATTGCACCGACGTCGACGGCGTCGTCGGCGCCCTGCGGTGTGCGGGCGGGTTCACCGGTGGCGGCCGGGCGGTGGTGATCGGCGCGGGCGGCACGGCCGCGGCCGTGGTCGTGGCCGCCGCGGAGCTGAACCTGACCTCGGTCGCGCTGGTCGTGCGTGAACCGGCGAGGGCCGCGGAGACGACAGAGGCCGCGCGGCGCGTGGGGCTCGACGTCGAGGTGTTGCGCTGGTCGGACGTCGATGTCGCCGCACTCGCCGCCGGTGCGGACCTGCTGGTCAGCACCGTGCCGTCCGAGGCGCTGACCGCCGACTTCGAGGCGCTGGCCGGCGTGCCGTGCGTGCTCGACGTGATCTACCACCCGTGGCCGACCCCGCTGGCACAGGCCGTGACGGCGCGCGGCGGCCGCATTGCGACCGGTCTGGACATGCTGTTGCACCAGGCGTTCGGCCAGGTGGAGCAGTTCACCGGCCGCGCGGCGCCACGTGAGGCGATGCGCGACGCGTTGCGGGAGGCCACCGGCGGCGAGGTCCCGCTGCCGCTCGACTGAACCTCCGCTCCCCATCGCACGCAGCCCCGGCGCGGCCGGCGGCCCCTCGTTCCCCGAACGACGCCCGGAGTTCACCCCTCACTCGTAAGGTGGGGCGCGACTTCCGGGAGGTAACCGTGCGTCGATCGCGTTGGCTGTCAGGGTTCGTCGGTGTGGCCGCATCGGCAGGGTTGGTCATCTCGTCCGTTCCGGCGACGGCCGATCCGGGTTCGGGCCGAGGAACCCCGGAGGACGTGCGGTTCGCGACCTTCAACGCGTCGCTGAACCGGGCGACCGAGGGGCAGCTGCTGCGGGACCTGTCGACCGGCGACGACGAACAGGCGCGCAAGGTCGCCGAGGTCGTTCAGCGCAACCGGCCCGACGTGCTGCTGCTGAACGAGTTCGACCACGTCGCCGGCGGCGCGGCGGCCGACGCGTTCCGCGAGAACTACCTCGAGGTGGGCCACAACGGCGCCGCGCCGATCGACTACCCGCACGCCTACACCGCACCGGTCAATACGGGCGTGCCCACGGGCTTCGATCTCAACCGCGACGGCGGGACCGGCGGACCCGACGATGCGCACGGCTTCGGCGACTTCGAGGGCCAGTACGGGATGCTCGTGCTGTCGAAACACCCGATCGACACCGGCGCCGTGCGGACGTTCCAGAAGTTCCGCTGGAAGGACATGCCCGGCGCGACGCTGCCCGACGATCCGGCCACGCCCGAGCGCGGCGACTGGTACTCCGACGAGATCCTCGACGTACTGCGGCTGTCGTCGAAGTCGCACTGGGACGTGCCGATCGACGTCGGCGGCCGCACCGTCCACTTCCTCACCGCGCACCCCACCCCACCGAGCTTCGACGGCGAGGAGGACCGCAACGGCACCCGCAACCACGACGAGATCCGCTTCTGGGCGGACTACGTGACCCCGGGCGAGGGCCGTTACATCTACGACGACGCGGGCGGTCGCGGCGGTTTGCAGCCGGGGGAGCGGTTCGTCGTCGCGGGCGACTACAACGCCGACCCGCACGACGGCGACAGTGTCGACGCGGCGGCCACGCAACTGCTCGACGCGCCGCTCGTACGTGACACCCGCCCCGCCAGTGAGGGCGCCGTCGCGGCCGCCGAGCAGCAGGGCGGGGCCAACGACGAGCACGTCGGCCCCGCACGACTCGACACCGCCGACTTCGCCGACGAATCACCGGGCAACCTGCGGGTCGACTACGTGCTGCCGTCCCGCGGGCTGCTTCCCCACGACGACGGCGTGTTCTGGCCGGAGCCGGGCAGCGAACTGGCCCGGCTGAACGACACGTCCGACCATCACCTGGTGCGCGTCGACCTGCTCGTGCCCTGATCCGGTCGGACGGCGGGGCCGCACCGGCACGGCCGTGGCCGTGGCGGGAGACGAGGGTGCGCGTCACTCGGTCTCCCGCCGCGCAGGCGTTAGCGTGTGGGCATGAAGATCGCGATTCTCGACGACTATCAGAACATCGCGCGCGAGCTGGCCGACTGGGACTCGCTCGGCGCCGAGGTGGACGTGCTGACCGAGCACATCGCCGATCCGGACGCCCTCGTGGACCGGCTCGCCGGGTGTGAGGTCGTGGTCGCCATGCGCGAGCGCACCGGGTTGCCCGGTGACGTGCTGCGGCGGCTGCCGGACCTGCGGCTGATCGTCAGCCTCGGTGGTGCGCGGAATCCGGCGATCGATCTGGCGGCCACCGACGAACTCGGCATCGTCGTATCGCACACCGGTTACCTGCCCCACCCGACCGCCGAGCACACGTGGGCACTGATCCTGGCGGCGATGCGCGGACTGCCGGACGAGACGAGATCCGTGCGCAACGGCGGTTGGCAGACGTCGGTCGGCCGCAGCCTGCAGGGCGCCACGCTGGGCATTATCGGTCTCGGCAGGCTCGGCGGTCGTGTCGCCCGGATCGGCCAGGCGTTCGGAATGCGCACCATCGCGTGGAGCACCAACCTCACCCAGGAGAAGGCCGACGAGCACGACGTCCTCGCCGTCCCGAAGGAGCAGCTGCTGGCCGAGTCCGACGTCGTGACGATCCACCAGGTGCTCAGCGCGCGCACCCGGGGCCTCGTCGGCGCGCCGGAACTGGCCGCGATGAAGCCGGACGCGTGGCTGGTCAACACCTCACGCGGGCCGATCATCGACGAGGCCGCGCTGCTCGATGCGCTGCGCGAGCGCCGTATCGGCGGTGCCGCACTCGACGTCTACGACACCGAGCCGCTGCCCGCCGACCACCCGCTTCGGAGCGTGCCGAACACCGTGCTCACCCCGCACATCGGCTACGTCGTGCGGGACCTGTACGAGGTGTTCTACCGCGACGCGGTCGAGGACATCGCCGCGTACCAGGCCGGCAAGCCGATCCGCGTGATGTCGTTGTAGTCCACGGCAGCGCTGCTCCCGGGCCCGGACGGTTCAGAGCTCGGCGAGCACCGCGTCGGTGAAGGCGGGCCAGGCTTCGACGGCCCACGGCCCGAAGTCCCGGTCCGTCAGCGCGATGCACGCAGCGCCCGCGTCCGGGTCGAGCCACAGGAACGTGCCGGACTGTCCGAAATGGCCGAACGTGCGCGGCGAGCTGTTCGTGCCCGTCCAGTGCGGGCTCTTGCCGTCGCGGATCTCGAAGCCGAGGCCCCAGTCGTTCGGCTTCTGGTGCCCCAGGCCGGGCAGGACCCCGTTGAGACCGGGGAACTGCACCTGGGTCGCCGCGTCCAGAGTGGACCGCGCGATCAACTTCGGTGTGAACAGCTCCGCGGCGAACCGAGTCAGGTCGTCCACTGTGGAATCGGCGCCCGCGCCGGGGGAGCCGGTGAGCGTCGTCGACGTCATCCCGAGCGGGGTGAGCACGCCCTCGGTCAGGTACTCGCCGAACGGAATCCCGGAGTGCTCGGCCAGGGCGTCGGCGAGCTGTTCGTAGCCGGAGCTGGAGTAGAGCCTGCGCTGGCCGGGCGGCGCCTGCACCTTGTGCTCGTTGAACGCCAGCCCCGCGGTGTGTGCCAGCAGGTGCCGGATCGTCGCGCCCTCGGGCCCGGCCGGCGTGTCGAGTTCGACGGCGCCCTCCTCGACGGCCACCAGCGCGGCGTAGGCCGTGAGCAACTTCGTCACCGACGCGAGCGGGAACACGCGCTCCGTGTCGCCGTGGGCGGCGCGCACGGCGCCGTCCGCGCCGACGACCGCCGTCGCCGCATGGGGCACCGGCCACTGTTCGATCAACCGCAGGCTGTCCATGCGCACCACCCTAGGCAGGCGGACCGGGCCGCGGCCGGGAGGGTTCGGACGTATCCACCCTCGTCAGGCAGGAGGGGTCCGGCGCCGGAGCGGGCCGGCGCCGGACCCCGGGGGTGCGTCAGGTGCCGATACCGCCCGCAGAGCCTCCCGCACCGCCTGCGGAGTCCGGGCCGGTCCGAGTCGCGGTCTCGGAGGCGGTTCCCGCGTCGACCTTCGACGGTGCCTGCGCATCCTCGGCACCGTCGGCGTCGTCCTCGCGACCCGGCGTGCGCATGTTCCACTTGGTGATCACCCAGCGGAAGACGACGTAGTAGATCGCCGCGTACACCAGGCCGATCGGGATCAGCAGCCACGCCTTGTTGGCCGCCGGGGCGGTCATGTTGAGCAGGAAGTCGATCCCGCCCGCCGAGAACGAGAAGCCCAGGTGGATGTCGAGGGCGTTGACGAGCATCATCGACGTACCGGTCAGCACCGCGTGGATGAGGTAGAGCGGCCACGCCACGAACATGAACGCGAACTCGATCGGCTCGGTGATGCCGGTGAGGAACGCGGTCAGGGCCGAGGAGAGCATCACGCCGCCGACGAGCTTCTTCTGGCTCGGCTTGGCAGTCTGCCAGATCGCCAGCGCCGCCGCGGGCAGCGCGAACATGAAGATCGGGAAGAAGCCCGTCATGAACGCGCCCGCGTTCGGGTCGCCCGCGAAGAAGTTGTTGATGTCGCCGCCGTCGAAGACGAACCACAGCGGCACGTTGAGCAGCTGGTGCAGGCCCACCGGGATGAGCAGCCGGTTGAGCGTGCCGTAGAGGCCGCCGCCGATGACGGCGTCGCTCGTCGCGGCTTCGCCCGCCGCCTGGATGCCCGCGTCGATGACCGGGAACGCCAGGCCGAACACCACGCCGAGCAGCAGCAGCGCGAACGAGTTGATGATCGGCACGAACCGGCGGCCGCCGAAGAAGGCGAGGTAGGGCGGGAGTTTCACCCGGTGGAACCGCTGCCACAGCACCGCCGTCACCAGGCCGACGACGATGCCCGAGAGCACACTGTAGGGCCATTTGATCGGCTGGAGCATCCAGGCCGGCTCGTAGCCTTCGAGCTCCTCGAGCGGGGCGAACACCTGCACGACCTTGTTGAACACCACGAAGCCGACGGCCGCGGCCACACCGGTGGAGCCGTCGCCCTTGCGCGCGAAGCCGACGGCGATACCGACCGCGAACAGCAGCGGCAGCCAGTCGAACAGTCCGCCACCGGCGGCGACGAAGACGTCGGCGATGCCCGACGTGGCGTCCCAGCGACCGAGCATGTCGGCTTGGCCGAGACGGTTCAGCAGGCCGGCCGCGGGCAGCGTGGCGATGGGCAGCATGAGACTGCGCCCGAACCGCTGGAGGCCGGCCAGGCCTCTGCGGTTGCCCTGCGCTCGATCGCTCATGAGCGTCCTTCCGGTGGATACGTGATCGACGGGTTCGTGTTGTCGGGCGTGCGCTGGTCGCAGGTGCGACCGGAGAAGGTGCGACCGGAAAGACTAGCGGGAATCGGGCGCTCACCGTGGCGATTCGCGAAGGCGGCGCCGAATCCGGTCACGGTGATAGATTCCGGTCTAGACCACTCGGTCGGAGCGAGAATGCTCCGTCGCTCGACCGGGTGTCAACCCGCTACTGTTCGTGCGGAGGCGGCGCCGGCCGCGGGCGGCCGCAGGACGCGGCACGCGGCGCGCCCGCCGTCGCATCGGTACCGGCGAACACGGCGGAACCACGGAACACGGCAGGACGGAACAGGAGGCCGCGATGGCGGACGAGAGGCCGGGGCAGATCCTGGCGGCCCTGGGCGGCGCGGACAACGTCGTCGAGATCGAAGGGTGCATCACGCGGTTGCGGTGCGAGCTCGAGGACGGCTCCGTCGTCGACGAGGCGGCGCTGAAGCAGGCGGGTGCGCACGGCGTCATGAAGAGCGGCGCGGTCGTGCAGGTCGTGGTCGGCCCCGAGGCCGACGCGATCGCCGAGGACATCCAGGACCTGTTGTGACGGGTGCGGCGCGCGTCGTGTGCAGCCCGGTCGGCGGCACGGTGACGGCGCTGGCCGACGTGCCGGACCCGGTGTTCTCCCAGGCGATGGTCGGCCCGGGGATCGCGGTGGAGCCGCGTGACGGCCACGGTGACGCGGTGTCGCCGATCGACGGCACGCTGACCACCGTGCACGCGCACGCGTTCGTCGTCGCCGGTGACGACGGGGAGGCCGTCCTTGTGCACCTGGGTATCGACACGGTCAAACAGCAGGGCGAGGGCTTCACCCTGCACGTCGTCAAGGGCGAGCGGGTACGGGCCGGGCAGCCCGTGGTCGGCTGGGACCCGGCGGCGGTGCGGGAGGCGGGCTACGCGCCGATCGTGCCGGTGATCGCGCTCGACGCGCAGCAGGAGGCCCTGCGGGCCGCCGACACCGGCTCGGAGGTCGGCGCAGGCGACGAACTGTTCACCTGGACCGGCTGACCGGCCCTGCCGCGCCGCAGTACGGCACGGGAACGTGACCGCGGCGGCGGTCGGAGCGGGGTGAGACGCGAAGGGTCCCCTCGTGACGGCGGCCGTCGCCCGCCCGAGTGGTCGTCGCCGTCACCGTGACAGGGGTGGTACCCCTCGTGCCACGACCGCTTGGTCACGCGGTCACCGCCGCGCACGCTGACGGGCGTGTGGTGGCAGGTGATGAGCGCGATCGCCGTCGGCCTCGCCGGTGCGGCGGTCGCGGCAGCGGCGTGCCGATTGTCGGCGCGCGCCGCGCGTCCGGCCGTCGTGCCCGCAGGCCGGTGCGCCGTGGTGACCGCGGGCTGCTGGGCCTGGCTCGGCTGGCGCTGGTCCGCGGGCGGGCTGCCGGGCTGGTGGTTGCCCGTGCCCCTGGCGGTGTTTGCCGTGGCCGCACCGTTGGCGCTGGCCGACCTGCGGTATCGCAGACTGCCGGACGTGCTCACCGCGGCCCTCGCGGTGCTCGTCGGCGTGGCCGTCGTGGTGAGCGCCGTCGCTGTGGGTTCCGAGGCCGTGAGCACCGGGACGGCGGGCACCGGCCTGGTGGTGCGCGGCGTCGCCGGCGCGGTCGCCTTCGCCGGCGTGCACGCGCTGGTGCGTGCGGTCTCGCCCCGCTCGCTGGGTGCGGGCGACGTCAAGCTGGCCGTCGGACTGGGAGGCGGAGCGGCGGCCGTGGGCTGGCCCGCGCTCGTGGTCTCCGCGGGCGTGGCCTCGCTGGTGACACTCGTGGGTGCCGGCATCGTGCGGTGGGCGACCCGCGGGCCTCCCGGGCGCGGCGTGCCGCACGGACCGGGGATGCTGCTCGGAGCCTGCCTGGTCGTGGCCTTCCCGGGCGCCGGACTCGACGTCGTGGCGGGGCAGGCCGCACGTGCGGTGGCGGTCCCCGGCATGGGCGGGGTCACGCCTGGTCCCGGGTAGCTGCGGTCACGTCGCCGCGGCGTGACAGGATCGGCGGTGTGTTGCGCTGGATAACCGCAGGTGAGTCCCACGGCCCGGGCCTGTCCGCGATCCTCGAGGGCATGGTCGCGGGCGTCGAGGTCACGACGTCCGACATCGGCGAGCAGCTCGCCCGCAGGAGGCTCGGTTTCGGCCGGAGTCCGCGGATGGGTTTCGAGACCGACCAGGTCGAGTTCGTCGGCGGAGTCCGCCACGGCACGACCCAGGGCGGTCCGATCGCCGTGCAGATCGACAACTCCGAGTGGCCCAAGTGGGAAAAGGTCATGTCGGCAGACCCGGTCGACCCGGCGGAGCTCGACGGGCTCGCACGGAACGAGCCCCTGACCCGGCCGCGGCCGGGCCACGCGGATCTGCCGGGCATGCAGAAGTACGGGTTCGCCGAGGCGCGGCCGGTGCTCGAACGCGCCAGCGCCCGTGAGACGGCCTCCCGCACCGCGCTCGGCACCGTCGCGCGGGCGTTCCTGCGGCAGCTGCTCGGCGCCGAGGTGGTCAGCCACGTCGTGTCGATCGGCGGGGCGGAGGTACCCGAGGGGCCGCTGCCGCAGCCCGGCGACCTCGCCGCGATCGACGAGAGCCCGGTGCGGGCGTTCGGCGACGCCGCGACCGACGCGATGGTCGCCGAGGTCGATGCGGTGCGGAAGGCGGGCGACACCGTCGGCGGCGTCATCGAGGTCATCGTCCACGGGCTGCCGCCGGGACTCGGTTCCCACGTCCACTGGGACCGCAGGCTCGACGCGAAACTCGCGGGCGCGCTCATGGGTGTGCAGGCGATGAAGGGCGTCGAGGTGGGCGACGGCTTCACCACGGCGCACCGCTGGGGCAGCCAGGCACACGACGAGATCGACCCCGGCGACGGCCCGACGGGCGTGACCCGGCGGTCCAACCGGGCGGGCGGCCTCGAAGGCGGCATCACCAACGGCGAGCCGCTGCGGGTCCGCGTGGCCATGAAGCCGATCTCCACCGTGCCCCGGGCGCTGTCCACGGTGGACGTGGAGACCGGGGAGCCCGCCGTCGCGATCCACCAGCGCTCCGACGTGTGCGCCGTGCCGCGGGCCGGGGTGGTGCTGGAATCGGTCGTCGCCCTCGTCGTGGCCGACGCCGCGCTGGAGAAGTTCGGGGGCGACTCGCTCGCCGAGTCCCAGCGCAACGCGGACGGGTATCTCGCCGGGCTGGCCGAGTGGTGGCAGCGCGGCGGCGAGGAGTGACGGCGATGCAGGGACCGGTCGTCGTGGTGGGCCCGCCCGGATCGGGCAAGAGCACGGTCGGACGGCTGCTCGCCGAGCGGCTCGGTGTGGGCTTCCGGGACGCCGACGCCGACATCGAGGCCGCGGAGGGACGCGCGATCAGCGACATCTTCGCCGACGACGGCGAACCGGTGTTCCGGGAGATCGAGGAACGCACCATTGCCCGGACCCTCACCGAGCACGACGGCGTCTACGCCCTGGGCGGCGGCGCGGTGCTGGCGGAGGGGACGCGGCGCAGGCTCGCGGGCCGCACCGTGGTGTTCCTGTCCGTGGGCATGGCGGAAGGGGTGCGGCGCACCGGGCTGTCGAGCGCCCGTCCGCTGTTGACGGGCGTCAACCCGCGGGCCACGTACAAGACGCTGCTGGACGAGCGGTTGCCCGTCTACCGAGAGGTCGCGACCTGCGAGGTCGACACCGACGACCGCACCCCGGACGACATCGTCGCCGAGGTGATCGAGCGCCTCGATCCGGACAGCGGCGACCCGACGAACATGGTGAGGAGCAGGGGATGACCAGCGAACCGGTCCGCATCGAGGTCCGCACCGCGCGGCCGTACGAGGTCATGGTGGGCCGCGGACTGCTCGGGGAGCTCACGCAGGCCGTCGGCGACGCATCGACGGTCGCGCTGATCCACCCGCCGTCGCTGACCACGACCGCCGAGGCGGTCCGCGCCGAACTGGCCGAGGCGGGCCTGGACGCCCACCGCGTCGAGATCCCCGACGCCGAGGACGGCAAGGCGCTCAAGGTCGCCGACTTCCTGTGGGACGTGTTCGGGCAGATGGGGCTCGACCGTCGCGGTGTCGTCGTCGGACTGGGCGGCGGCGCTGTCACCGACGTGGCGGGCTTCGTCGCGGGCACGTGGATGCGTGGCGTGAGGCTGGTGAACGTGCCGACGACGCTGCTCGGCATGGTCGACGCCGCCATCGGGGGCAAGACCGGCATCAACACCGAGGCGGGCAAGAACCTGGTCGGCGTGTTCCACGAGCCGTCGACCGTGCTCGCAGACCTCGCCACCCTGGACACGCTCCCGCCGAACGAGCTCGTCGCAGGCATGGCCGAGATCGTCAAGGCCGGCTTCATCGCCGACCCGACGATCCTCGACCTCATCGAGGCCGACCCGGCCGCGGCCGTCGACACCCAGGGCGAGGTGCTGGGCGAGCTGGTGCGCCGGGCCGTCCAGGTGAAGGCGGACGTCGTCGCCTCGGATCTGCGCGAGTCGGACCTGCGCGAGATCCTCAACTACGGCCACACGCTCGGCCACGCCGTCGAACGCCGCGAGCGTTACCGCTGGCGCCACGGCGCGGCGGTCAGCGTCGGACTCGTGTTCGCCGCCGAACTGGCCCGCCTCGCGGGCAGGCTCGACGACGAGACCGCCGACCGGCACGCCAGGGTGCTGCAGGCACTGGGCCTGCCGACCAGCTACGACGCCGACGCGCTGCCGCAGCTGCTGGAGAACATGCGCTCGGACAAGAAGACCCGTTCGGGCACGCTCCGGTTCGTCGTGCTCGACGGGCTCGCCAAGCCGGGCAGGCTCGAAGGTCCGGACCCCGCGCTGCTGGCCGGGGCGTACTCGGTCGTGGCGGCCGACGAGGCCCCGGGCACGACCGGGAGCGGAGGGCTGCTGCTGTGAGGGTCCTGGTGCTGAACGGTCCGAACCTCGGCAGGCTCGGCACCCGCGAACCCGGCGTGTACGGCTCGACGACCTACGCCGGGCTCGTCGAGCTGTGCACGGAGACCGGCTCGGAGCAGGGGCTCGACGTGGACGTGCGGCAGACCGACCACGAAGGGGAGATGGTCGGCTGGCTGCACGAGGCTGCCGACCTGGGCGCCCCCGTGGTGCTGAACGCGGGCGCGTGGACGCACTACTCGATCGCCGTCCGCGACGCCGCCGCGCAGCTGCCGGCCCCACTGCTGGAGGTGCACATCTCCAACGTGCACCGGCGCGAGGAGTTCCGGCACCACAGCGTGCTGTCCGACATCGCGACGGGTGTACTGGCGGGGTTCGGCGTCGAGGGTTACCGGCTCGCCCTCGAGTGGCTGGCGCGCCGCGCGGACCGGTCCTCGTAGGACGACGGCCACGTCCCGCCACTACCGGGTGACGGTGGCCGTACACTGAGCGTCCGCGCGGGCCCCGGCACGGGACGCGCCCGAGACGGTGACGTTGGCGTGGCGTTCGGGGAGACGTACGGGGGAGGGACGGAGTTTGGTCGGGGCGAAGGAGCGGCCTCGGGGCCGGGACGGGCGCACGCGGCGATCGCGCATCCGCCGTGTAAGGCCGATCGCGGCCCTCGTCGTGGGCATGGCGGTCGTCGCCGCCTGCACCCCCAGCGACGCCCGCACCCGTGGCGGTGACGACGACACCCGCGCGTCGCGGTCTCCCCGCACCCCGGCACAGCCGGAACAGGTGGTGCTGGAGGTCGACCGGAACCGCGAGAGCCGCGGCGTGGTCGCCTACGGCGGCGCGGACGCGCCGTACAACTACGGCCCCACGGTGATGCGCGACGGCGACAAGACCCGCATGTGGTGGTGCAGCCAGTACGGCAGGGCCCGCCCGCCGGGCGACGACGTGCTGCACGCGCGGTCCGCCGGGCTCGACGGCCCGTTCCGCGCTCCCGGCGGCGGCATCCCGGAGGCGGTGCTGTCGGGGGCGCCCGGGTCGTTCGACGGCAAGCACACGTGCGATCCGTCGGTCATCCGCGTGAACGGGATGTACTACATGTACTACACCGGCGCGGCGGGCAGCCACGACCACGGCAACGCCATCGGCCTGGCGACCAGCACGGACGGCCGCAGCTGGAAACGCACCGGTACGCCGATCGTGCGGGCGTCGCACGACACGGCCAGGGACAACACCTACGGCGCGGGGCAGCCCGCCGTGGTGCACGTCGACGGCTGGTTCTACCTCATGTTCACCGACACCACCGGCGAGGCGGCGGGCTGGAACGGCGCGGGCCAGTTCGTGCTGCGCGCCAAGCAGCCCACGTTCTCGGGCAACGTCGAGGCGCTCGGCCGCGAGGGGTTCACCCCCGTCGACGGCACCGCGGCGACCCGAGCCCGGTCGGTCGTGGACGCCTTCAGCGCCGACCTGATGTGGATCGACGCGATGGACTCCTTCGGGATCGCGCACCAGACCGACAGCGGCACGACGATCACGTTCTGGAACCGGGACTTCTCGGCCCGGCCGTACGAACCCGTGGTGCTGCCGGTGCCGTGGAAGGAGGGCCCCGGGCTGCTCCGCAGTCCCGAGGGTCACGCGCTCGTGTCCCGCGAGGACCCGTGCGGCCGCCTCCCGATCGACGTCGTGCAGGCCACGCGCACCGGCAGGTCCGGTGCGCCGACCGGCTTGCGCCACTTCGGCGCGGACGCCCACGGGTTCGAGGGCTGCCGCACGGTGGCCGGTGCGCTCGCGGCACTCGACGGGTTCGCGGTGCCGTCCCCGGAGCGGACCATGGACGTGATCGCGGGTGGCCGTGTGCTGCGCGTGGAGCGGCGGTCGGTGGCCGAGGCGCTCTCGTCACGCGTGCTCGAACAGCGGCTGCCGATACTCGACGAGGCGGAGGTCGCCGGGCGCCTGCCCGCGGAGGCGCCCGTGGTCGCATCCCCCGAGGGACGCGGCTTCCTCCTCGGCGACACGATCTGGCCGGTGACCGGTGCATCGGCCGGGAACGCGTTCGCGGCGAACTCCTCCGAACCGGAGTCGATCAGCAGCGACCAGTGGCGCACGCACACGCTCGGACCGGTCCTCGGCTCCTGAACGGCCCGGGTCGCCTGTTCGGGGGGGGGCGGACCCCACCGCCGGCTCGGGCGGTCGTACCCCCGTCGGCTGCTGCGCTCAGTGGCCGGTGTCGTCGCCCTCTTCCGCGGCGTCGCGGTCGGCGCGACGCGCTCGCAGTCGGGGAGTGGGGCGCGGGCGGCGGTCCGGCCGGGGTTTGGTGAGCAGAACGGTCTCGTTGCGCTCGTCGCGGCCCGCGGGCGTCGGTGCCGCGGAGCCGGTCGCGGCAGGGGTGTCCGTCGCGGGCGCGGAGCGGGAGCCGCGCCGACGGGAACGGTTCCCGCGGACGGGCCCCTCGGTGGCCGGGGCCGACGCGTTCCGACCGGTGGCGCTCCTTCGACCGGAGGGCTCGTCCGCGACGTCCTCGTCGCCGGGTTCACCGTCCAGGTCGGACCCGGGCCGGGGGAGTCGGGAACCGACGACCAGCCCGAGGCCGGCGGGGACGAGCACCAGCAGCGCGGTGAACGCGGCGCCGCTCGTCAGCGCGGCGCCGAGTTCGCTGGTGCCGGTGCGGTCGACCAGTACGGCCTTGCCGATGACGCTGAGCACGCCTGCGGCCGGGCCGGTGACCAGGCCCGCGATGAACCAGGTGCGGCCGCCGTCGGGGCGGCGTGTCCAGCCGTCCAGCGCGCTCCACAGCGCGGCCGCGCCGACGAGCAGGGCGATCGCGGTCGAGCGGGCGAGCGTCGTCTCGCCGGGCTGGAACACGGCGATCTTGGCGAGCGCGACCGTGGCGGCGGCATGCAGCACCGACATGCCGAGCGCGCGGAGGACCCAGTGCGGCATCGGCCCACTGTAACGGGCACCGCCGCGCCGTCACCCGATCCGGGCTTAAGCTGTCCGCCGTGTCTGACTCGTCCCCCTACACCCACGCCGACGCGCACCGGCGCCGCCGCGGCGCCCTCGCCGAGCTGCTGCAGACCGCGGAGCTCGACGCGCTGCTGGTCACCGATCTGCGCAACATCCGCTACCTGACCGGGTTCACCGGGTCGAACGCCGCGCTGCTGGTGCACGCGAGTGGGGACGACGCCACGGTGTTCTGCACCGACGGCAGGTACACCACCCAGGCCGCCTCCGAGGTGCCGGACCTGACCACGGTCGTCGACAGGGGGAGCGCACTCGCCCTGGCACGGCGTGCGGCCTGCGACCCCGCGCGGTACGGCCGAACCGGGTTCGAGAGCCAGTACGTGAGCGTCGAGGAGCACGCGGGGCTCGACGAGGCGGCGGGCGACTTCGAGCTGCGCCGCAGCCCCGGCCTGGTGGAGCGACTGCGCATGGTCAAGGACGAGCTCGAGATCGACGCGCTGCGCCGGGCGTGCGCGGCGGCCGACCAGGCGCTCGCCGGACTGCTCGCCGACGGCGGGCTGCGACCGGGCCGCAGCGAACGCGAGGTGGCCCGCGACCTGGAGTCGCGTATGCTCGACCACGGGTCGGAGGGGCCGGCGTTCCCGTCGATCGTCGCGGCCGGTGCGCACTCGGCGATCCCGCACCACCGGCCCACCGGTGCGGTCCTCGCCGCGGGTGACCTCGTCAAGCTCGACTTCGGGGCCACGGTCGACGGGTACCACTCGGACATGACGCGCACCGTCGTGCTGGGGCGGCCCGCCGCGTGGCAACAGGAGATCCACGACCTGGTGCTGGAGGCGCAGCGGTCCGGGGTCGCGGCCGCCGTTCCCGGGGCCGGCACCGCGGCGGTGGACGCTGCCTCACGGGACGTCATCGCCGGGGCGGGGCGCGGCGACGAGTTCCTGCACGGCCTCGGCCACGGCGTCGGCCTGGAGGTTCACGAGGCTCCGAGCTTGGCCAAGACCGGCGCCGGTACACTGGCTGCCGGTATGGCGGTCACCGTCGAGCCCGGCGTGTACGTCGCCGGCCGTGGTGGAGTCCGCATCGAGGACACGCTCATCGTGCGGGAGTCAGCTCCCGAGCTCCTCACCCTCAGCACGAAGGAACTCGTGGTCGTCTAAGCACGCGGCCCGACCCCGATACAGGAGAACTCACAGCAGTGGCCACCACCAACGACCTGAAGAACGGCATCGTCCTCAACCTGGACGGCCAGCTCTGGTCCGTCGTGAACTTCCAGCACGTCAAGCCGGGCAAGGGCGGCGCGTTCGTACGCACCACGCTCAAGAACGTGCTCTCCGGCAAGGTCGTGGACAAGACGTTCAACGCGGGCACGAAGGTCGAGACGGCGAACGTCGACCGCCGGACGATGACGTACCTGTACAACGACGGCACCGACTACGTGTTCATGGACGGCGACACCTTCGACCAGGTCTCCGTGCCGCCGCAGACCGTCGGCGACGCCGCGAAGTTCATGCTGGAGAACAGCGAGGTGCAGGTCGCACAGCACGAGGGGGAGACGCTGTACGTCGAGCTGCCCGCGTCGGTCGAGCTGATCATCGAGCACACCGACCCCGGCGTGCAGGGCGACCGCTCCACCGGCGGCACCAAGCCCGCGCAGCTGGAGACCGGTGCCGAGGTCCAGGTGCCGCTCTTCGTCAACAAGGGCGAGAAGATCAAGGTCGACACCCGTGACGGCCGCTACCTCGGCCGAGTGTGAGCACCGCGGTGAGCCCGGAACCGGAGTCCCGGCGCGGCGGCAGGATCGGCCGTCGTGCCGCCCGTCGGCGTGCGGTCGAACTGCTCTACGAAGCGGCGCAGCGTGAACTCGACCCCGCGGCCGTGTTGAAGGAGCACGCCGGCAGCCCCGACGTCGACATCGTCGGCGACTACACGTTCACCGTGGTCGAGGGCATGTCCGCGCACCAGGAGCGGGTCGACGAGCTGCTCGCCGAGCACGCGCAGGGTTGGACGCTCGAGCGCATGCCGCCGGTCGACCTGGCGATCCTGCGCGTGGGTGTCTACGAGATGCTCTGGTCCGCCGACGTGCCCGACGCCGTGGCGATCGACGAGGCGGTCGGCCTGGCGAAGGAGCTGTCCACGGACGACTCGCCCCGGTTCGTCAACGGCGTGCTCGGCCGGATCGGCAACATCGCCGACCGCCTGCGCGCCGTGCTCTGAGGCACACTTCCACCCAGCGGCGGCCGTTCCGAGCCGCAGCTGTCGACGAAACCGCCTGGGCCGGGTGACGGCCGCAGGCGGTTTCGTCGTTCAGTCCTCCTTGGAGGGACGTGCCTCGGGAGGAAGGACACCCCAGTCGATGAGCTGTTCGGTCAGCTCGCCGGGTGTCATGTCGTAGATGATCGCCAGCGACCGCAGGTCCTCGGTCCGGATGGACAGGACCTTGCCGTTGTAGTCGCCGCGCTGGCTCTGGATCGTGGCGGCGTAGCGTGCGAGCGGGCCGACCTTCTCCGCGGGCAGCTGCTGCAGCCGCTCGAGGTTGATGACGATCTTCGTCGCGGGTTCGGCGCCGGACGGCACGCGGCCCTCGGGCAGGAGCTCGACCACGGGCACGCCGTAGAAGTCGGCCAGCTCGGCCAGCTTCTGGACGGTCACGGCACGGTCGCCCCGTTCGTAGGAGCCCACCACGACCGCCTTCCAGCGGCCGCCGGACTTCTGCTCGACTCCATGCAGGGACAGGCCCTGTTGCTGGCGGATGCCGCGGAGCTTCGCCCCGAGCGCCTTGGCGTAATCGCCCATGTGGTGGTTCTCCGTTTCCTTCCCCCGGATCGGCCCGGCTGACCGACAGGGAACTCGTGAGTCGAATACTCAGAGTAATGGTTACGCGTTGTCGTCACCAGGTCAAGCAGGTCGTCGCACCCGGTGAGTTGTTTGCCACAGATGGACCACTCGTTCGGGGAGCCGGTGACGGCTGCTACCGTCTGTGCCGGACCTCCGAACGTGGGGCCGTACAAGCAGCAGGGCACGCAGCCGGGGACATACGATCCGTATCCCCTTGGCCTGTGCAGTCTTCGCAGATCCGACAGTCCTTTAAAGACCCGTCCGGTGAGGCGGGAAAGGAGCTCACACCGTGGCACCACCTCGTGGTGCGGCGGCACCGGCCGAGCGGGAACTGCTCTCGGCCGGTGATGTCGCGCGCACAATCGCCCGGATGGCCCACCAGGTCATCGAGAAAACGGCCCTCGACGGCCCCGCCGACAGGAGCGAGGGCGCCCACGACGTCGGCAGCGCCGACGACGCCGGGCCGCCGCTGCCGCCCGTCCTGCTGGGCATTCCCACCCGCGGCACCCCGCTGGCACACCGCCTCGCCGCCCGGATCGAGGAGTTCTCCGGAGTGGCCGTTCCCGCGGGAGCGCTCGACGTGACGCTCTACCGCGACGACCTGCGCCGCAAACCCACCCGCCCGCTCGAGGAGACCGACGTGCCCGCGGGCGGCATCGACGACCGGATCGTGATCCTCGTCGACGACGTGCTGTTCTCCGGCCGCACCGTCCGTTCGGCCCTCGACGCGCTGAGCGACCACGGCAGGCCCCGAGCGGTGCAGTTGGCGGCGCTGGTCGACCGCGGCCACCGCGAACTGCCGATCCGAGCCGACTACGTCGGCAAGAACGTGCCCACCTCGCGCACGGAGGAGGTCTCGGTCCTGCTGGCCGAGACCGACGGCCGTGACGCCGTGCTGATCAGGGGGCAGTAGATGCGGGACCTGCTCACGACCGACGGGCTCGGCCACGACGAGGCCACCGCGATCCTCGACACGGCCGACGAGCTCAAGCGCACGCTGCTCGGCCGCGAGGTCCGCAAGCTGCCGACGCTGCGCGGGCGCACCGTCATCACGATGTTCTACGAGAACTCCACCCGTACCCGGGTCTCGTTCGAGATCGCGGGCAAGTGGATGAGCGCCGACGTGATCAACGTGTCGGCGGGCGGATCGTCGGTCGGAAAGGGCGAATCGCTGCGCGACACCGCGCTGACACTGTCGGCCGCGGGCGCGGATTGCGTGATCGTCCGTCACCCGGCCTCGGGGGCACCCCACCGGCTGTCCGGCTGGCTCGCCGAGACTCGCACGTCCGTGGTCAACGCGGGCGACGGCATGCACGAGCACCCGACACAGGCGCTGCTCGACGCTGCGACCCTCCGCGAGCGGCTCGGGAGCATCGAGGGACGGCGGATCGCGATCGTCGGCGACGTGCTCCACAGCCGGGTGGCGCGCTCGAACGTGCACCTGCTGGCGACGCTCGGGGCCGAGGTGGTGCTGGTCGCACCGCCGACGCTGCTGCCGCACGGCGTGGAGCAGTGGCCCGTGACCACGGCGTACGACCTGGATTCGCAGCTCCCCGGTATCGACGCGGTGATGATGCTGCGCGTGCAGGCCGAGCGGATGCGCGGGGGCTTCTTCCCGTCGGCGCGGGAGTACTCGATCGCGTACGGGCTGAACGAGAAGCGGCTCGCGATGCTGCCGGATCACGCCGTCGTGCTGCATCCGGGGCCGATGCTGCGGGGGATGGAGATCGCCTCGCCGGTGGCCGACAGTCCACGGGCCGCGATCACCGAGCAGGTCTCCAACGGCGTCCACGTGCGCATGGCCGTGCTGTACCACCTGCTGGCAGGGGAAGAACTATGACGGAACTGCTGATCACGGGTGCCCGGCCGTACGGCGAGGGCGACCCTGTGGACGTACTGGTGGCCGACGGGGTCATCGCCGAGATCGGCGAGCGGGGAGCGTTGCGGGCGCCGTCCTCGGCCGAGGTGCTCGACGCCGCGGGACAGGTGCTCCTGCCCGGGCTGGTCGACCTCCACACCCATCTGCGTGAACCCGGCCGGGAGGACACGGAGACGATCGAGTCCGGGTCGAGGGCCGCGGCGCTCGGCGGTTACACGGCCGTGTTCGCGATGGCCAACACCGACCCTGTGGCCGACAACGCGCTGGTCACGGGCCACGTGCTGCGGCGGGGTCGGGAGGCCGGTCTGGTCGACGTTCACCCGGTCGGGGCGGTCACGGTCGGGCTGGCCGGGGAGCGGCTGGCGGAGATGGGCACCATGGCGACCGGCGAGGCCGGGGTGCGGATCTTCTCCGACGACGGCAAGTGCGTGGCGGACCCGCTGCTGATGCGGCGCGCGCTCGAGTACTCGACCTCGCTCGGTGTGGTGATCGCGCAGCACGCGGAGGAGCCACGGCTGACCGGCGGGGCGCAGGCGCACGAAGGGGAACGGGCGTCGCGGCTCGGGTACGTGGGCTGGCCCGCGTCGGCGGAGGAGTCGATCGTCGCCCGCGACTGCGTGCTCGCGCGCCACGCCGGCGCGCGGCTGCACGTCTGCCACGTGTCGACCACGGGTACTGTGGACGTGCTGAGCTGGGCGAAGGGACTCGGCGTCGACGTCTCGGCCGAGGTGACGCCGCATCATCTGCTGCTCACCGACGAGCGCCTGGAGACCTACGACCCGGTGAACAAGGTGAACCCGCCGCTGCGGGCCGAGCCGGACATCGAACGGCTGCGGCAGGCACTGGCGGACGGCGTTCTGGACTGTGTCGCCACGGACCACGCGCCCCACGCCGAGCAGGACAAGAGCTGCGAGTGGGACGCCGCGCGCCCGGGGATGCTGGGCCTGCAGACGGCGCTGTCGATCGTCGCGGACACGATGGTGCGCACGGGGCTGCTGGACTGGCGCGGCGTGGCGCGGGTGATGAGCGAGCGGCCCGCGGAGATCGCAGGGCTGTCCGATCAGGGACGGCCGCTGGCGGAAGGTGAGCCGGCGAACCTGGTGCTCGTCGATCCGGACGCCGAATGGACCGTGCGGGGTGCGGAGCTGGCGAGTATCGCGGGCAACACTCCGTACGACGGGATGCGACTGCCCGCCGTGGTGACGGCCACGCTGTTGCGTGGGCGCCTCACGGCTCGTGAAGGGAAGATTGACTGATGGACAGGCTGTTGCTGACGCTGTTGTTCGTCGCGCTGCTGGTGCTGTGCGTGTACGGCATGTGGAAGGGCTGGCGACGACAGGCGCGGGCGCAGAGCGTGCGCATCCCTCCGTTCCCCGCGCGCCCGGCCGAGCCGGGGACGCCGTCGCTGGAGACGCCGGGCCTGTACGTGACGACGACGTACGCGGGGCACTGGCAGGAGCGGATCGTCACCCGCGGCGCGGGCCTGCGCGGCCCCGCGACGCTCCGGCTGTACGACGACGGCATCGACGTCGACCGCGACGGCATGCCGGGCTTCTGGATTCCCCGCGAGGCGATCAGCGGCATCGCCACGGGCAAGGGCATGGCGGGCAAGGTCATGGGGACCGACAGCCTGCTGATCGTGACCTGGCGCGCGGGCGAGTCCGACGACGCCGTCGAACTCGACACGGGATTCCGTGCCGATGATCGCGGCGTCTATCCGAAGTGGATCACACAGGTCGAACGCGCCTCGGAACGCGAAGCCGGGACCGAGAGCGACGACGAGCGCATCGTGGGAGGTGCACAGGCATGAGCGCGACACGCACTCCGGCGGCACTCGTGCTCGAGGACGGCCGGATCTTCCGGGGCAGCGCCTACGGGGCACGGGGCCGCACCCTCGGCGAGGTCGTCTTCTGCACCGGCATGACCGGGTACCAGGAGACGTTGACCGACCCCTCGTACCGCAGGCAGATCGTCGTGCAGACGGCGCCGCAGATCGGCAACACCGGGTGGAACGACGAGGATGACGAGTCGTCCCGCATCTGGGTGGCAGGCTACGTGGTGCGCGACCCCGCGCGGACGCCGTCGAGCTGGCGGTCGAAGCGCGGGCTGGACGAGGAGCTGGCGGCGCAGGACGTCGTCGGGATCTCCGATGTGGACACCCGCACCCTCACCCGCCACATCCGCGAGCACGGCGCGATGCGCGCCGGCGTGTTCTCCGGTGACGGCCTGGTGGCCGACGACGAGATGGTCGCCGCCGTCGCTGCGAGTCCGGCGATGGCGGGCGCCGATCTCGCGGGCGAGGTGACGACGGCCCGGCCGTACGTCGTGCCTGCGGTCGGCGAGACCCGCTTCCGCGTCGCGGCGCTGGACCTGGGCATCAAGGCGAACACGCCGCGGCAGCTGGCCCGCCGGGGGATCGAGGTGCACGTGCTGCCCGCGACCTCCACGGTGGACGACCTGTTGGCCGTGGGCGCCGACGGGGTGTTCCTGTCCAACGGTCCCGGCGACCCGGAGACGCAGAGCCACGCGATCGAGCTGACGAAGGCGACCCTGCAGCGGGAGATCCCACTGTTCGGCATCTGCTTCGGCAATCAGATCCTCGGCCGCGCGCTGGGGCTGGGCACCTACAAGATGCGCTACGGCCACCGTGGCATCAACATCCCGGTGATCGACGCGGCGACCGGCCGCGTCGCGATCACCGCGCAGAACCACGGGTTCGCCCTCGAAGGGGAACCGGGCGGGCGGTTCGACTCGCCGTTCGGCACCGCCGAGGTGAGTCACCACTGTGCCAACGACGGCACGGTCGAAGGCCTGCGCTGTGTGGACGTGCCCGCGTTCTCGGTGCAGTACCACCCCGAGGCCGCGGCGGGGCCGCACGACGCGAACCCGCTGTTCGACGACTTCGTCTCACTCATGCAGAACCGCCGGCCGAGCACGGCACAGGAGGCGCGCCAGTAATGCCCAAGCGTACGGACATCGAGCACGTGCTCGTGATCGGCTCGGGGCCGATCGTCATCGGCCAGGCGGCCGAGTTCGACTACTCCGGCACACAGGCGTGCCGCGTGCTGCGCCAGGAGGGCCTGCGCGTCAGCCTGATCAACTCCAACCCGGCGACCATCATGACCGACCCGGAGTTCGCCGACTCGACCTACATCGAGCCGGTGACGCCGGAGTTCGTGGAGAAGGTCATCGCCGCGGAGCGCCCGGACGCGCTGCTGGCGACCCTCGGCGGTCAGACGGCGCTGAACTGCGCGGTCGCGTTGCACGAGAACGGCGTGCTGGAGAAGTACGGCGTCGAACTGATCGGCGCCGACATCGACGCGATCCAGCGCGGCGAGGACCGGCAGAAGTTCAAGGACATCGTCCGGCAGGTCGGCGGCGACGTGCCCCGGAGCGCGGTGTGCCACTCGATGGCGGAGGTCCGCCAGACGGTCGCGGAGGTCGGCCTGCCGGTCGTCATCCGCCCGTCGTTCACCATGGGCGGCCTCGGCTCGGGCATGGTGCACACCGAGGAGGAGATGGAGCGGCTCGCCTCGCTCGGCCTCGAGGAGAGCCCGGTGACCGAGGTGCTCATCGAGGAGAGCGTGCTCGGGTGGAAGGAGTACGAGCTCGAGCTGATGCGCGACGGCCACGACAACGTCGTGGTGGTCTGCTCCATCGAGAACTTCGACGCGATGGGCGTGCACACCGGTGACTCGATCACCGTCGCCCCGTCGATGACCCTGACCGATCGCGAGTACCAGCACATGCGCGACGTCGGTATCGACGTGCTGCGCGCCGTGGGCGTGGAGACCGGCGGCTGCAACATCCAGTTCGCGATCAACCCGGTCGACGGGCGCATGGTCGTGATCGAGATGAACCCGCGGGTGTCGCGGTCGTCGGCGCTGGCGTCGAAGGCGACGGGGTTCCCGATCGCCAAGATCGCGGCGAGGCTCGCGATCGGCTACACGCTCGACGAGATCAGCAACGACATCACCGGTGAGACGCCCGCCAGCTTCGAACCGACGCTCGACTACGTCGTGGTGAAGGTTCCGCGGTTCGCGTTCGAGAAGTTCCCCGGCGCCGATCCGGAGCTGACGACGACGATGAAGAGCGTCGGCGAGGCGATGGCGATCGGACGCAGCTTCCCCGAGGCGCTCGGCAAGGCGATGCGGTCGATGGAGACCAAGCGCGTCGGCTTCTGGACCCGGCCGGACCCGGAGGGCGCCACGGCCGAGTCCACTCTGGACGAATTGCGCACGCCGCACGACGGTCGGATCTACGCCGTCGAGCGCGCACTGAGGCTGGGCGCAACGCCGGAACAGGTGCAGCGCGCCAGCGGCGTCGACCCGTGGTTCATCGACCAGATCGCCCTCATCGGCGAGGTCGGCGCCGAGGTCCGCGACGCCCCGGTGCTGTCGGGAGACCTGCTGCGCCGCGCCAAGCGGACGGGCCTGTCCGACCGGCAGATCGCGGCCCTGCGGCCGGAACTGGCCGGCGAGGACGGTGTCCGTTCCCTGCGGCAGCGGCTCGGCGTGCACCCGGTGTTCAAGACCGTCGACACGTGTGCGGCCGAGTTCGCCGCCCGCACGCCGTATCACTACTCGGCCTACGAGGCCGACCCCGGAGCCGAGACCGAGGTCTCCCCGCAGCCGGACAAGCCGAAGGTGCTGATCCTCGGCTCGGGCCCGAACCGCATCGGCCAGGGCATCGAGTTCGACTACTCGTGCGTCCACGCGGCGTTGGCGCTGCGGGAGGCCGGGTTCGAGGCCGTGATGGTCAACTGCAACCCGGAGACGGTCTCGACGGACTACGACACCTCGGACAGGCTGTACTTCGAGCCGTTGACGTTCGAGGACGTCCTCGAGGTGGTGCGCGCCGAACAGGAGTCCGGCACCGTCGCGGGCGTCATCGTCCAGCTCGGCGGGCAGACGCCGCTCGGACTGGCCCAGCGGCTCTCCGACGCGGGCGTGCCCGTCGTCGGTACGCCGCCGGAGGCGATCAACCACGCCGAGGACCGCGGAGCGTTCGGCGACGTGCTGACCGGCGCGGGACTGCCCGCGCCGAAGTACGGCACCGCCACCTCGTTCGAGGGTGCGAAGCAGATCGCCGACGAGATCGGTTATCCGGTGCTGGTGCGCCCGTCGTACGTGCTCGGCGGCCGGGGCATGGAGATCGTCTACGACGAGTCCTCGCTCGAGAACTACATCGCCCGCGCCACCGAGGTCACGCCCGAGCACCCGGTGCTGGTCGACCGATTCCTCGACGACGCGATCGAGATCGACGTCGACGCGCTCTACGACGGCGAGGAGCTGTTCCTCGGCGGCGTGATGGAGCACATCGAGGAGGCGGGCGTGCACTCGGGCGACTCGGCGTGCGCCCTGCCGCCCATCACGCTCGGCCGGACGGACCTGGAGCAGGTGCGCCGGTCGACCGAGGCGATCGCCCGCGGTGTCGGCGTGCGCGGACTGCTCAACGTGCAGTACGCGCTCAAGGACGACGTGCTGTACGTGCTCGAGGCGAACCCTCGCGCGTCGCGGACGGTGCCGTTCGTGTCGAAGGCGACGGCCGTGCCGCTGGCGAAGGCGGCGTCCCTGGTCATGACGGGCTCGTCGATCAAGGCCCTGCGTGGCCGCGGCGTGCTGCCCGCCGAGGGCGACGGCGGCGACCTGCCCGTCGACGCTCCGGTGGCGGTCAAGGAGGCCGTGCTGCCGTTCCACCGCTTCCGCACGCCCGAGGGGCACGGCGTCGATTCGCTGCTGGGCCCGGAGATGAAGTCCACGGGCGAGGTGATGGGCGTCGACACGGCGTTCGGCACGGCGTTCGCCAAGTCGCAGTCAGGCTCGTACGGTTCGCTGCCGACGAGCGGGACGGTGTTCGTCTCCGTGGCCAACCGTGACAAGCGGTCGCTCGTGTTCCCCGTCAAGCGGCTCGCCGACCTGGGCTTCGAGGTGGTCGCGACGGCGGGTACGGCCGAGGTGCTGCGCCGCAACGGGGTGCCGTGCGGTGTGGTCCGCAAGCAGCACGAGGACGCCGACGCACCGGAAACGACGGACCCGGACGCCCCGAACATCGTGGACCTGATCCTCGACGGCGGCGTCGACATGGTCATCAACACCCCCTACGGCAACAGCGGCCCCCGGATCGACGGCTACGAGATCCGCACCGCGGCCGTCACGCGCGGCATCCCGTGTGTGACGACCGTGCAGGGCGCGTCGGCGGCGGTGCACGGGATCGAGGCGATGATCCGTGGCGACGTCGGAGTGCGCTCGCTGCAGCGGCTCCAGGCGTCGCTGCGGGACGGCTCGTGACGGAGCGGTTCGGGGCCCGGCTGGCCCGCGCGGTCGCCGCGCGCGGGCCGCTGTGCGCCGGCATCGACCCGCATCCGGGGCTGCTGGCCGAGTGGGGACTGCCCGGCGACGTCGCCGGGCTCGAACGGTTCGCGTTGACGGCCACGGAGGCGCTCGCCGGCGAGGTCGCGGTGGTCAAACCCCAGTCGGCCTTCTTCGAGGCCCACGGTGCGGCCGGAGTGGCCGTCCTGGAACGGGTCGTCGCGGAGTGCCGCGCCGCGGGTGCGCTCGTGCTGCTCGACGTGAAGCGGGGCGACATCGGATCGACGATGGCCGCGTACGCGGCCGCCTACCTGTCCGACGGTTCGCCGTTGGCTGCGGATGCCGTCACGGTGTCGCCGTACCTCGGGTTCGGGGCGCTGGAGCCGGCGTTCGAGGCCGCGGCGGCCTCGGGCAGGGGAGTGTTCGTGCTCGCCCGCACGTCGAACCCGGACGGTGAGGCGCTGCAACGCGCCGACGAGGGCGGCCGGTCGGTCGCGCAGTCCATTGTGGATGACGCGGCGGCCCGCAACGCGGGCGCCGAGCCGCAGGGCGACGTCGGCGTCGTCGTGGGTGCGACGAACGTCCCTGGTGAGCTTCGCCTCGCCGGGCTGAACGGGCCGGTGCTCGCGCCCGGTTTCGGCGCCCAGGGCGCGACGGCGGCCGACCTCGCGACCGTGTTCGGGTCCGTGTTGCCCGCCGTGTTGCCCGCCTCGTCACGGGCACTGCTGCGGTGCGGTCCGGACGGCGGAGCCATGCGTGGAGAGCTGCGCCGGGTGCAGGCCGAACTGACGGCCGGTACGAGGTCCGACGGGACGTCGTGAGCCCGGGTGTCCGGTTCGCGTACGCGAATGGAAGCCCTGGTCCGAGCCGATGTTGATCTTGCACTAGGCTGTCGGTGCAAGTGGCGCAGCGGGGGCAGGCGGTGCCACATTCACCCGCAACCGGCGACGGGAATTCCGGCCTTGTGCCGTCCTGCGTCGGCCGCTGTGGGTAGGGTCTTCTCCGGTGCGAGTGCCGCGGCCTCCAGTCGCGGCGCTCCGGGAGCGGATCGGCCGCGTGTGCGGGCATTTTCCGGCATGCACAGGCCGGGTTCAGCGCTCACCCCCGCATTGTGAGTCCAGGTCAGGGGTGGGTACGGTCGCCACACCCACCCAGAATTTTGAGTAATACCGGAGGAAAACGTGGCACTTCCCCAGCTCACCGAGGAACAGCGTGCTGCGGCGCTGGAGAAGGCCGCCGCCGCCCGTCGCGCCCGCGCGGAGCTCAAGGAGCGGCTCAAGCGCGGCGGTACGACCCTCGAGGATGTGCTGAAGCAGGCCGACGAGGACGAGGTGCTCGGCAAGATGAAGGTCTCCGCACTGCTGGAGGCTCTGCCGGGCGTGGGCAAGGTACGTGCACAGCAGACGATGGAGCGCCTCGAGATCGCGGCCAGCCGTCGTCTGCGCGGCCTCGGTGAACGGCAGCGCAAGGCGCTGCTCACCGAGTTCAGCGGCGAGTGAGCGAGCAGCGACAGCGCGGCTCGAACCAGGCCGGCGTGCGCGGCGGCCGGAGGGCATCCGGTGAGCCGGTGCCGGGCACGACCGCCCGGCGCCGGCTCACCGTCGTCTCGGGCCCGTCCGGGGTCGGCAAATCGAGCGTCGTCGGCGAGCTGCGCGCACTCGATCCGGACATCTACTTCAGCATCTCCACGACCACGCGCGCTCCGCGCGAGGGCGAGGTCGACGGGGCGCACTACCACTTCGTCGATCGCCCGACGTTCGACCGGATGGTCGCCGACGGGCAGTTTCTCGAGTACGCGGAGTTCGCGGGCAACTGCTACGGCACACCCCGTGCGCCGGTCGAACGAGCCCTCGACCAGGGCAGGCCCGCCGTGCTCGAGATCGAACTCCAGGGTGCGCGCCAGGTGCGTGAGGCGATGCCCGACGCGCAGCTGGTGATGCTGTTGCCGCCGTCGTGGGGCGAACTGGTCGACCGGCTCACCGGACGCGGCACCGAGGCCATGGAGGCCGTGCAGGCACGGCTCAGCGAGGCCGAACGCGAACTCGCGGCAGCCAGCGAGTTCGACGCGCAGGTCGTCAATGCCGATGTGAAGACCGCCGCGCAGGAGTTGTTAGACTTGGTCAGAGGCCCGTCCGGGTCACAGGACTGAGTCCGGGGCTGCGCCTCGGGCGCGTCCCGCCGGTCCACCCGGCCGTCGGACTCGGGCCGACACGGACCGGCCGACACAGAACTTCCGACACCGACCCTTCCGCAGATTCGGAGCAGTAGTGACCGCGTTCACGTTGGGCCCGCAGAGCGAGCAGCTCGAGGGCATCACGAACCCGCCCATCGACGACCTGCTCGACAAGGTCAGCTCCAAGTACGCGCTCGTGGTCTACTCGGCCAAGCGCGCCCGCCAGATCAACGACTACTACGCGCAGCTCGGCGAGGGTCTGCTCGAGTACGTCGGCCCGCTCGTCGAGCCGGGCCCGCGGGAGAAGCCGCTGTCGATCGCTCTCCGGGAGATCCACGCGGGTCTGCTGGAGCACACGGAAGGCGAGTGAGCCGACGGCTCACCCGACGTGACGAAACCGGCGACGCCGGTCACCGCCAGACGGTGCCGGTCGCCGGTTTTCGTCGTCTCGGACGGGCCCGCGTGACGCCCCGCACGTTGCGGCGCGGCCACCGGGGCCGTAGGACCTACTGACTATGAAGCGGATCGTTCTCGGGGTCGGCGGTGGCATCGCGGCCTACAAGGCGTGCGAGGTCCTGCGCGGACTGACCGAATCCGGCCACGACGTCCGCGTCGTGCCCACCGACGCGGCTCTGAAGTTCGTCGGCGCGGCGACGTTCGAAGCGCTGTCCGGACACCCGGTGGACACGGGCGTGTTCACCGCGGTCCACGAGGTGCAGCACGTGCGCATCGGCCAGGAGGCGGACCTGGTCGTCGTCGTGCCCGCCACCGCCGACCTGCTCGCGCGCGCCGCCCACGGCCTCGCCGACGACCTGCTCACCGGCACACTCCTGACGGCTCGTTGCCCGGTGGCGTTCTTCCCCGCGATGCACACCGAGATGTGGGAGCACCCGGCGACGCGGGACAACGTCGCCACCCTGCGGTCCCACGGCGCCGTCGTCGCCGAGCCCGCCGCGGGCAGGCTCACCGGCGTGGACAGCGGCAAGGGCCGCCTCGCCGATCCGCGCGAGATCGTCGACGTCGCCAGGCTGTTGCTCGCACGGGGCGACGCGCTGCCGCGCGACCTGGAGGGCCGTCACGTCGTCGTCTCGGCGGGCGGCACGCGGGAGCCGCTCGATCCGGTGCGGCATCTCGGCAACCGCTCCTCGGGCAAACAGGGTTACGCGCTCGCCCGGGTCGCCGCCCAACGGGGCGCGCGGGTGACGCTCGTGTCCGCCCACACCGACGCGCTGCCCGAGCCTGCAGGCGTCGACCTGGTCCACGTGTCCACCGCGGCGCAACTGGGGGAGGCGGTCGACACGGCCGCAGCCGGCGCCGACGTGGTCGTGATGGCCGCTGCCGTGGCCGACTTCCGCCCGGCGGGCACGTCCGGGCACAAGATCAAGAAGAGCGACGACGACCCCGATCCGGCCGTCGAACTGGAGCGCAATCGCGATGTGCTCGCCGGCCTCGTGGCGCGGAGAACGCCGGGGCAGATCATCGTCGGGTTCGCCGCCGAGACCGGCGACGCCGAGGGCAGCGTGCTCGACCACGCCCGCGCCAAACTCGCCCGCAAGGGCTGTGACCTGCTCGTCGTCAACGCCGTCGGAGAGGGCGGTGCGTTCGATGCCGACGACAACACCGGCTGGCTGCTCGCCTCCGACGGCGCCGAGGACCGCATCCCGCTCGGAGCGAAGTCCGAACTCGCGGCCACGGTCTGGGACGCGGCCACGCGGCTGCTGGGCGGCGCTCCCGTCCGGTGACCCCTCCCGGCCTGCGTGTTCCCAGATAACGGGACGTGCAACGGTGCCGCCGATAGGGTGAGGCCATTCCCCGACGTCGAGAGGTGAGGTGCAGCCGGTGGCCGCCGTGCAGGGCAGGTTGTTCACGAGTGAGTCGGTGACTGAGGGTCACCCGGACAAGATTTGTGACGCGATCAGCGACACGATTTTGGATGCGATGTTGGCGCA
>NZ_JACHWU010000007.1 GCF_014191605.1 Prauserella isguenensis | reverse complement strand
GGCGAAATATTCAACACCCCGGAATTCACCGACTCCGCCCTCGGAGCCGAACACCACTCCCAAGAAATCCTCGAACGCTACGCCGACGACAGGCAGCCCGACTCCACAAGAAGCCCGGACCCGACGCACCACCCCGTCACCGACCGGCCCGCCCAACACAACGGCGACCGGGCCACACCACGCTGACCCGTGCCCGCACCCTGGTCGGGGGCGACGGCCCCGGCGAGGACGATCGCGTGAACCTTCTCGGCCGCCGGTCGCGAGAATGCGCCATCTAGGGGACGAGCGCAGCGAATCGCCAATCGAGAACGTCGCGCCGCTCCTGTCCACTGCCGGCAGCCACCCTGGAACGTAGGTGCGCCAACCCCCCGGCGCGCAACGGCTCCAATCGCTCCACGGTGATCGTGCTGCGGAGCGTGTCGCCCTCGTGCACGGGGCCGACATGGTCGCAGCCGTGCCAGCCGGTCACCGTCGCGATACCGGGCAGGGCGCGCGTGACCTGTGCGAACGCGAGTCCGATCGTGTGGCCGCCGTAGACCAGCCGTGTGCCGCCGGCCGCCTCGGCGTCGTGATGAACCTTCGCGACATTGAGCGTGAGTCGGGCCAGCTCCGGCGCACTGGACACGACATCACCACCGCCGACCTCGATGCACTGCCCCTCCACGAGGTCGTCGAACCCAGGCCCGTGGCGCCGCAACGGTTCGAGATCCCAACCGTCCGCCACCCGAGCCAACGGCGCGTGTTCCGAGGTCACGCCGACGCTGTCGAGATCGTCCGCATGGCCTGTTCGCGCGTCCGGATCGCGGGTCGGCAGCATGGCGCAACGCCAGAAGTCGAGCACCGGCCGACCGTTCTGGTCCGAAGTGGTGATGCGCAACGCGGCGAGTCCTGTCGAGCGACGCCCTTCTCGTGGTTGATTCTGACGCAGGGCGACGACTTCCGTCCGTGTCCGCAGCGTGTCACCGAGGACCGGAGCTCGATGGAACACCAATCCGCGGTAGAACAGGTTGGCCTTCACGTGGTGCGTCGCCACCGTGGATTGTCCGATCGCCACGTCCCAGACCAACCCTGGCGAAGCGAGTCCGGCAGTACCGGTGACCGCCGTTGACAGCACATCGTCCAGCGGCAGCATCAGGCGTTCACCGATGATGGACCGATGCGCCTGTGCCAAGCCGGAACTCAGCGTCAGGCCGGGCGCGGCGTCGAAGACCTGGCCGACGCCGAGCTCGTCGAAGTACGGGCCTTCCGCGATCATGCAGTCGTCCATGTCTCACGCTCCAGGTCGTCGGCATCCGATGGTGTGGGAGTCCGGTGACGCCGTCTCAGGCCCGGGATCCGTACTCGCGGAGAAGGCCGCGGCTGATGATCGTCTTCTGAATCTCACTGGTTCCCTCGCCGATGAGCAGGAAGGGCGCCTCCCGCATCAACCGCTCGATCTCGTACTCCTTCGAGTAGCCATAGCCGCCATGAATACGGAACGCGTCCTGGGTCACCTCGGCGCAGTACTCACTGGCGATGAGTTTCGCCATCCCCGCCTCGACATCATTACGCTCGCCGGAGTCCTTCAGCCGCGCCGCATTGACCATCATCACGTGCGCCGCTTCGACCTTCGTCGCCATCTCCGCGAGCTTGAACGCGATGGCCTGATGCTGCGCGATCGGCTTCCCGAACGTCTGCCGCTGTTGCGCGTACTCCACCGCCAACTCGAACGCACGGACCGCGATGCCGCACGCACGTGCCGCCACATTAACCCGGCCCACCTCGACACCGTCCATCATGTGCGCGAATCCGCGACCGGACTCGCCACCCAGGACGCACTCCGGGCCGATCGCGAAGCCGTCGAACACCGCCTCGGTCGTATCGACGCCCTTGTACCCCATCTTGTCGATCTTGCCCGGGATGGTCAGTCCCGGCGCCACCTCGCCGAAACCCTCCGGCTTCTCGACCAGGAACGTCGTCAGGTTCTTGTGTGCCTCGCCGGCACCTTCGTCGGTCTTGGCCAGCAGCGCGATCAGATTGGAGCTGCCCCCGTTCGTCAACCACATCTTCGAGCCGTCGACGACATAACCCTCATCGCCGGTCTTCTTCGCTCGAGTCTTGATCGCGGCGACGTCCGAGCCGAGATCCGGCTCGGACATGGAGAAGGAACCTCGAACTTCGCCGCTCGCCATTCTCGGCAGGAACCGCCGCTTCTGCTCCTCCGTGCCGTGTCGGGTGATCATGTGCGCCACGATGAAATGCGTGTTGATCACACCCGACACGCTCATCCAACCGCGAGCGATCTCTTCGACCACAAGCGCGTAGGTCAGCAGCGACTCCCCGAGGCCGCCGTACTCCTCCGGAATCGTCAGGCCGAAAAGACCCATGTCCTTCATACCTTCGACGATGTCGCTCGGGTAGGAATCTGCGTGCTCGAGCTCTTGAGCATGCGGGATGATCTCTTTATCCACAAAGGATCGTACCGTGGAAAGGATCTCACGTTGCACATCCGTGAGATCGGGGGTCTGCGCCAGCCTGGCCATAGTTTCCTCCCGGAGTTGTCGATTATGGGCCGTGGGAAGCAAGGTCACCGTTGATGATCGACGACGTCGGCCGTGGCGCCGTCGACCCCCGGCGAATCAGCGGCGGGAACGGTCAGCGATCGTCGGGACGTCTCCGGCGCACACCACCCACCGATGAGAGTGATAAGCCCCAGTGCGATCACGTACAGCGCTACCGGCCAGGGCGCGCCACCCGCACTGGCCGACAGCGTTGCGGCGAGGAACGGAGCGAACCCACCGAACACCACCGCGGCCGCCTCCCGGCTGATCGCGGCGCCGCTGTATCGCCCGCCGGTGCTGAACAACTCGGCCAGAAGTACACCCTGGACGCCGAAGGCGATTCCCACGCTGCCACCCTGAGCGACCGCCATGGCAAGCACGGCAAGTCCGGGCTGCCCCGAATCGACCAGCCAGAAGAACGGAAACGCGAAGGCGATGGCGAATCCCGCTCCCGTCATCAGAACGGGACGGCGACCGAAACGATCGGACGCCACACCGGCGAGCGGCGCCGTGACCATGACCGTGACGCCGGCGATCATGAGACCCAACGTCCCGATCCCCGCCGAGTAACCCGACGAGTCCAGATAGGATAGTGCGAACACCTGGTACAGGTGACTTAGTGCGAGCGGCGCGGCAACCAGTGCGGCGACGAGGATCATACTACGCCATTCGGTACGCAACACCGTCCGCAATGACGCCGTCGGCTTCTCCGCAGTGCCGGCGACCTCGTGCTCGAACGCCGGCGTCTCGTCCAAGCGCACGCGGATCCACAGCCCCAATGCGACGAGCACCAGACTCGCGAGGAAGGGAATCCGCCAACCCCAGGACGCGAACTGGTCTTCGGTGGTAAGAGTGGTGACCAACAGCACGGTTGCCGACGACAGCACCATGCCGAGGTACACACCGGCCGCGGAGAGCGAGCCGTAGAGGCCGCGTCGGTTCTTCGGCGCGTACTCGACGGCGAACACCGAAGCACCGCTGTACTCTGCACCGGATCCCATGCCCTGCAGCAGGCGCGCGATGACGAGCAGGATCGGAGCCCATACACCGATCGACGCGTGTGGCGGGATGAGTGCCATCGCCGTCGTCGCCAGGCCCATCAGGAGCACGGTGGCAACGAGAGCGGGCCGGCGGCCGTACTTGTCGCCGATACGGCCGAACACCACCGCGCCGACCGGACGTGCCACGAACCCGGCACCGAACGTCGCCAACGACAACAGTACCGCGACCGCTGGATCGTGCGAGGGGAAGAAGACCGTGTCGAACACCAGCGCAGCCGCCGCACCGAACAGGAAGTAGTCGTACCACTCCAGCGCGGAACCGAGCAGCACAGCGCCCGCGACTCGCCGGAGGACGGTACGACTGGGCGCGGATCCCGCCGCATTCACCCCGGGGGAACGTTTCGGTTCGTCGGACATCGAACTACCTTTCATACACATCGCGCCGCACCTTCGCGCCATACACATCGCGCCATACACATCGCGCCATACACATCGCGCCGTGCCTTCGCGCCGCGAACGCCCTCGCGGGCGCGGTCCGCGCTCGTGCAACCCAGCCGGTACCACCGCGCGCGCACACTCAGCTCGACGAGCAGACCGCACGCGCAGCACATGAGTGGGAGAGCCGATACCGGATCCCGCCCACGCCGTCAGCTCGCTGCTGCCGTCGACGCCGCATGCCGTCGACCACGAGCGGCGCCGACGGCCCACTCCTCAGAACCGCTCGAAGATCGCCGCGAGTCCCTGGCCCCCACCGATACACATCGTCTCCAGGCCGTAGCGGGCGTCGCGCCGGACCATCTCCCTGGCTAACGTGGCGAGGATGCGCCCACCGGTCGCGCCGACCGGGTGGCCCAGTGAGATCCCCGACCCGTTGACGTTCAGCCGCTCGAAGTCCGCCTTGGCGAACCCCCACTCGCGGGTGCAGGCCAGTACCTGCGCGGCGAACGCTTCGTTCAGCTCGATCAGGTCGATGTCGGACAACGTCAGCTCCGCGGCGTCGAGTGCCTTCGCCGTGGCAGGAACCGGTCCGATACCCATCCTCGCGGGCGCCACCCCGCCAAGGCCCCAGGACACGAGCCGCAGCACGGGACGCAGGCCCAGCTCGGCGGCCTTCTCCGGACTGGTCACCACGCAGAGCGCAGCGCCGTCGTTCTGCCCGGAGGCGTTGCCCGCGGTCACCGTCGCCGCGCTGTCGTCGCCGCCCAGTATCGGCCGCAAGGTCGCGAGCTTCTCGACGGTCGTCCCGGGACGTACGTGCTCGTCGGCGTCCACAACGGTGTCGCCTGTGCGGCCCGGGACCGCGACAGGTACGAGTTCGTCGACGAAACGGCCTTCGTGCTGCGCCGCGGTCGCCCTCTCGTGGGAGCGCACCGAGAGCTCGTCCTGTTCGGCGCGCGGGATCGAGTACTCCCGGCGCAGGTTCTCCGCGGTTTCGATCATGCCGCCGGGAACCGGGTGCTGCTCACCGCCGGCCGTCACCCGGCCACGCGCGAGTGCGTCGTGCAGCATCACCCCGGATCCGCCGCGAGCACCCCAACGCATGCGCGTGGAGTAGAACGGCGCGTTCGACATGGATTCGACGCCGCCCGCCAGCACGACTTCGGTCGATCCGGACTGTACCTGCGCTGCTGCATACAGCACGGCCTGCAACCCGGACCCGCAACGCCGGTCGATCTGCAACCCGCTCACGCCGACCGGGAGCCCTGCGTCAAGGGCGGCGACCCGGCCGATCGCCGGTGCCTCCATCGTCGGATAACAGTTGCCCAGCACCACGTCGTCAACGGCGGCAGGGTCGAGATCGGCGCGATCGAGCAGAGAGCGGATCACGGTCGTCGCGAGAGTGTGCGCGGGCACACCACGCAGCGCTCCGCCGAACGCGCCGACCGGAGTGCGCAATGGCTCACATATGACGGCGTCACGCATCGACGGTCCTTTCCCCATCGCGCCCATGCAACGGCGCTGCGGTCTTGTCCCGGACCTCGGCGGCGCTGACCCCCGGAGCCGTTTCGACCAGTTCGAGCCCGGTCGCAGTGACGTCGACGACGGCGAGATCGGTGACGATGCGGGTGACGCACCCGCGCCCGGTGATCGGCAGGTCGCACTGGTCGACGATCTTCGGCGAACCGTCCTTGGCCACGTGTTCCATCATCACGACGACCTTCTTCGCGCCGTGTACGAGATCCATCGCCCCGCCCATACCCTTGATCATCTTGCCGGGTACCGCCCAGTTGGCGAGGTCGCCGTTCGACGCCACCTGTAACGCGCCGAGAACGGCGACGTCGAGCTTGCCCGCACGGATCTGGCCGAAGGAGGACGACGAACCGAAGTACGCCGCGCCGGCGTTGACGGTCACCGTCTCCTTGCCCGCGTTGATCAGGTCCGCATCGACCTCGTTCTCGGTCGGGTAAGGACCGACACCGAGGATTCCGTTCTCCGCGTGCAGGATCACCGTCCGGCCCGCCGGGATGTACCCGGGGACCAATGTCGGCATACCGATTCCGAGATTGACGTAGGCGCCGTCGGGTAGTTCCTGGGCGACCTTGGCCGCCATCTCGTTCCTGGTGAGAGGCATCAGCACACCGTCCTGAACTCGATCGGTTTGTCCACATCGGGCACGTGCAGCACGCGTTCGACATGGATTCCGGGAGTGTGCACGTCGTCGGCGTCGATCTCGCCCGGCTCCACGAGGTGTTCGACCTGAGCGATCGTGAACCGCCCGGCCGCGGCGGCGTCCGGATTGAAGTTGCGCGCGGACCGCCGATAGACGAGGTTGCCGTGCCGGTCGCCCTTCCAGGCATGCACCAACGCGAAGTCGGGTGCCAACGCGCGTTCGAGGACATAGTCGGCGCCGTCGAACGTGCGCACTTCCTTCGGTGGTGACAGCACCGCGACCGAGCCGTCCGGTGCGTACCGCCACGGCAGCCCTCCCTCGGCGACGAGCGTGCCGACGCCCGCGGGGGTGTAGAAGGCCGGGATTCCGGACCCGCCTGCTCGTAACCGCTCGGCGAGTGTGCCCTGCGGCGTGAGTTCCACTTCGATGTCCCCGGCGAGGTACTGCCGGGCGAACTCCTTGTTGTTGCCGATGTAGGAGCCGATCGTTCGACGGATCCGTCCGGCCGACAACAGGGTGCCCAGGCCGAAACCGTCGACGCCCAGGTTGTTCGAGATCGTCTCGAGGTCCCGTGCCCCCTGTTCCAGCAGCGCGGCGATCAGGACGGTCGGCACTCCGCACATCCCGAAACCGCCAACGGCCAACGAGGAACCGTCAGTGATATCGCCGACGGCCTCGGCCGCCGTCGCCACGGTCTTATCCATGTCGGCTCCCGGCGACGGCGTCGGCGAGGTGCTCGGCGAGCAATCCGTTGACCTGCTCGGATTGCTCCACGTTGAGCAGATGCGCAGCGTCCTCGATGACCTCGAACCGGCCCACCGCAGCGCTGTCCGCGATGATCCGGACCATCTGCGGCGGAGTGGCGGGGTCCTCGGCGCCGGCGACGGCGAGCACGGGCACCCGCACCTCGGCGAGCCTGTCACGAACGTCGAAACCCGAGATCGCCTCGCAGCAACCTGCATACCCCTCGGCGGTGGTCGCGCGCAGCATGCTCAGGAGTCGTCGCGCCTCGTCGGTGTCGGAGAAGGACGGCACGTACCAGGTGCCGGGCCGGCTCGCGACCATGGCGTCCGGACCCTTCTCCCGGACGGTCGCGGCGCGCTTCGGCCAGCTCTCGGGATCGGCGAAGCGGGCCGCGGAGGCCATCGCCGCGAGGCTCAGCACGCGCTCCGGATGGTCCAGGGCGACCTGCTGGCCGATGGCTCCGCCGATGGACACCCCGGCGTAGTGAACGCGGTCCATACCGAGTCGATCGAGCAACGCGACGACGTCGTCCGCCAGGCCCCGCATCGTGTAGGGACCGGCCGGTGACGGGCTCTGTCCGTGTCCCGGCAGGTCGAAACGAACGATGCGGTAACGGTCGGCGAGAGCGTCGACCTGGGCGTCGAACAAGTGCAGGTCGGTACCGAGTGACGGACCGAGCACGAGGACGGGAGCTCCGTCCGGCCCGTCGATCCGGTGGTGGAGTGCGGTGGTGGTCACGCGAACTGCCTCCCTGGGTAGGTAGCGGCGGCGGACGCCACGGTGAAACGGCCGTGGTCCCACCCGTCCGCGAGCGGGACGAAGTAGTCGAACGACACCTGCTTGGTGACATAACGCCAGTCGCCGTCGACCCGCCGCAGCGTGTCGGTGTAATGGCCGGCCGCGATGTGCGGGACACCGTCCTGCACGCAGGGCTGCCACAACAGCGACCGTGCCCGCGCCTCGTCCGGGCCGTCGAGAGTGATCTCGAGATTGGTGACGTGATGCCAGAATGCGGTGAGTCCTGCCTCCGCGAGACCGGCGAAGAAGCTGCGCAGTTCGGCATGCCCGCGCGCACGGGACAGGCCCACGAACTCGCCGTCGACCGTGAACAGTGAGACGAGCGTGTCCCAGTCGCCGTCGTCCAGTGCGCGGCAGTACCGCGCGTCCACGTCACGGATCGCCTCCAACGCCTCCAACCGGGCGACCCGATCCAGGAGGTTATCGTTCATGACTTGTCCTCCGCTCGCGTGTGGAAATGGACGGTCACCGGGCCGTCGCCGGGATGGCTGTTCTCGACCCGCAGGGTGCCCGCACCGACGACGTCGACGACGTCGGCACGGCCGTTGACCACGGCGGCGTATCGTCCTGGCGGGGGCAACGCGGTGTCCTCGGTGAGGTCGACGCGGCTTCCCACGCGATAACCGTCGACCCGGTGGGGGCGTCCGAGCGCCTGCGTCGCCGCCGCCAGATCGCCTTCGCGGAGACGTTGTCGGGTGTAGGTCGAGGAGCAGGGAGCGTCCCCGGCGGGCAGCAGCGGAACCGCCGTCACGGAGAAGCCCAGTTCCCCGCCGATCTCGTGCAATGTGTCGACGTTGCCGGCAGCCCTGGCACCGAAGGTGAAGTTCTCGCCCACGACAACCGCACGGGCGTCGAGCCGGTCGGCCAAACACACCGAGGCGAAGTCCTCCGGGGACAGGCCGGCCAGTTCGCGGGTGAAGCGCAACACGCACACGGCGTCGACGCCGGCCGCAGCCGCAAGTTCGGCACGCTGGCCGACACTGCAGAGCGTGGCCGTGTCCTTGGGCAGACCCAGTACCCGCGCCGGATGAGGGTCGAACGTGACCATCACCAGTGGCAGTCCTCGTTGATCCGCGATGCGCCGTGCCTCGGCGATCAGACTGCGATGCCCACGATGCAGTCCGTCGAACACGCCGATCGTCAGCACGGTCGGGCCGAAGTCGACGGGAACCTCGTCGAGGCCGTCCCACAGCATCGACCGGTCCTGCGCGGACCGCAACACGGCGGTCATGACTGTTCCCGCAGGTCGGACGGATGTGTGGCCAGCGGCGTGACGTCGATCTTCATGTACGGGAACAACGGCAACGACGACAGCAGGGCGTGCAGGTCGTCGCCCGATTCCACGTCGAAGATGCTGATGTTCGCGTATTCCCCGACGACACGCCACAAGTGTGGCCAGACGCCGGAACGTTGGAGTTCCAGGGCCCGGGACTTCTCCTCGGCGATGAGCGCCGCACGTCGATCGGGATCGAGGTCGTGAGGGATGGCTACTTCCATGTGGACGTGGAACAGCATCGACAATCAGCTCCTTCGGAACGCCCGAACCTTGGCGGGATCGAGTTCGACGCCGAGCCCGGGACCATCCGGCAGATGCACTCCGTCGGCGTCGTAGACCAACGGGTCGACGAGCATCTCTTCCGCCAGCAACAGCGGACCGAACAGTTCGCTGCCCCATCCCGTGGCCGGGCTGGTACAGGCAGCATGCAGTGAAGCTGCCGTACCGACAGGGCTTTCGATCGATGTCGCCGCATAGCACGGAATACCGGCCGCGGCCGCGATCTCGCCGATCGCCCGGCTCGCCCGCAGTCCTCCGGACTTGGTGGTCTTGACCGCGAAGATCCCGGCCGCCTGTGCCTTCGCCAGTTGCAGTGCGTCCGCGGGGGTACGCAGGCTCTCGTCGGCCATCACCGGGATAGACAACGCGGCCGAGATCGCCGCGAGCGCCTCGACATCGTGTCCTGCCACCGGTTGTTCGATCATCTCCACGCCGGCCGCAGCCAGCGCGGGTAGCTGGGCCAACGCTGTCGGCCGGTCCCAGCGGGCGTTGATGTCGACCCGCACGCCCGCCGTCCCGGCGAGCTTCTCCGCGACCTCGGTGACCCGCGCTACGTCCTCGTTCGGAGCCAGGGCCCCCATCTTCAACTTGAACGAGGTGTGCAGCCCGGAATCCAGCTTGGCCAGGGCCTCTTCGACGACCACGTCGGCCGACTCGGCTCCCAGTGCCCACGTGACGTCGACACTCGTCCGGCAGGCCCCGCCGAGCAGAGTGTGCACCGGGACCTCGAGGTGGCGGGCCCACGCGTCGTGCAGTGCCACCTCGACGGCGGTCTTGGCGAACAGGTTCGCCGCGACGGCATCGGAGCCGTCACGCATGATCGTGGCGATCTCGTCGACCCGCCGCCCCAACAGGATCGGCGTCAAGTAGCGCTCGATGACCAGTTGCATGGTTTCGACGGACTCTCCGCCCCACCACGGGCCCCCGGGTACGACACCCTCGCCTACTCCCGTGACGCCGCCTGCGGTCCGGACGAAGACGTAGAGAACGGGCTGAGTATTCATGCCCACCCGAGCGAAGCGGTGCGCCCGGCGCATCGGGATGTCGACGATCACGGTCTCGACGCCGTCGATCCGCAGGTCGCTCATCGCGACCTCCTTTCCGTCGTGACGCCGGGCCGGATGTCGTCGGTCCGGCCCGGCGTCGGTCTCACGCGGGCTCGAGCGTGAAGTCGTACGTCACCGATCGCGTCCCGTCCCCGTTGTCCACGGGGTCGAGGATCAGCTCCGGCTTGGTCGCGGATGCCACATCGCTGTCGAGCCACTCCCCACCGCGGAAATAGAGCTGCGTGGTGATCGTCCGGTGCTCCGGCGCGCGGACCATCAGGTGCAGGTGCGCCGGTCGCCACGGGTGCCAACCCGCGGCTTCGATCAACGCGCCGGTCGGACCGTCGGTCGGAATCTGATACGCCGCGGGTTCGATCGTGTGGATCTCGAACTTTCCCTGCGCGTCGGCGACGACGACACCGCGGAGGTTGCCGTCCGGCAGGTGCGGTGCGAACCCGGAGTAGTAGCCCTCGTGGTCGGCCTGCCAGACGTCCAGCTCCGCGCCTGGCACCGGGTTTCCCGCCGTGTCACGGACCTGGCCGGCGAACAGCAGTTCGGTACCCTGCTCGTCGGCCCGTCGGGGCAAGGTCGCCGGAGTGTCGAGCCGAACCTGGCCGGGCAGGTAGTACGGCCCGAGAATGGAACCCTTGGTTCCGTCCTGGGCTTCGGCGGCGACGTCCTCGACCACGTGCTCGACGAACACGTCCAGAATCAGCGGCCATTCACCGCCCTCCCCGACGTCGATCAGGTACTGCTTGGCGGCCTGGAACTCGTCGTAGGTCACCTTCTTCGACCGGATGGTGCTGTGGATTCCGGCCAACAGGTGCGTCACGACCTCCGACACCCGCTCCTGGGAGACGGCGGGGCCGACGGAGGCACTGTCCCGGCTCGCTCGAAACGCCTTGGTGGCCGAATCGCCCGAGCCTGCGGCAGTGGGTGAGTCATGAGTAGCGGTCATGATGAGCTCCTTGATCCGACCCGCTCGTCAGCGCTTGCCGATGACGGACACGTCGTCGGGATTGATGAGGTCGGGCGCCTGCCAACCGTCCAGTCCGTACTCGGACATGCACTGTTCGGCGAAGCCCTTCAACGCGTCGCTGGTGCCCGACATGTCGGCGTCGGCGACCATCTCGGCACGCACCCCCTCGTGGTTACCCGCGTAGTTGCGCTCGTAGAGCTCGTGGCGGGAACCGAACTCGGAACCGATCGAGTCCCAGATCAGCTTCATCAGCTTGACGCGGTCGACTGCTTCGTAGCCGTTCGAACCGCGCACGTACTTGTCCAGGTACGGACGAACACTCGGATCCATGAAGTCCGTCGAATGGCTGGGCAGGTAGATGAGCGAGGAGCCCAGGTCCTGCATGATGATCTCGCGTACCCGCGGATAGCCGACGGTCATGAACCAGCGGTACGCCATGCCGTACTCGTGCTTCGGCAGGACCGTGCCGCCCAGCCATTCCTCGGGGTTGGCGCACATGGCGTCGGACAGGCCCCAGAACAGGTTCCGCCAGGCGAGCACCTCACCGACACGGGTCTGCACACCGCGGAAGTCCTTGGTGCCGGTGACCTCGAGCCCCTTCATCAGCAGACCGGCGAGGAAGTCCAGTTTGACGGCCAGGCGTGTCACACCTTGGAAGGTGAAGCGGTGAAGGAACCCGGAAGCGGGAACGAAGCTCGATGCCTTCTCCGCGTCGCCGTAGACGAAGACGTTCTCCCACGGGATCAGCGTCTTGTCGAGGATGAAGATCGTGTCGTTCTCGTCCAGTCGGCTGGACAACGGGTAGTCGAACGGACTTCCCATGATGCCCGCCTGCTGGGAGTAGGACGGCCGACAGATCAGTTTCATGCCCGGAGCACCCATCGGCACGGTGCAGACCAGCGAGTACTCGCGCTTCTTGATCGGCAGTCCGTAGTGGGCCAGGAAGTTGAAGTGGGTGATCGCCGAGCCCGTGGCGACGACCTTCGCACCCGAGACCACGAGACCCTTGTCGTTCTCCTCCTCGACGTGCATGAACACGTCGGCCACCTCGTCGGGACCGCGATCGCGGTCGACCGGCGGGTTGACGATGGCGTGGTTCCAGTAGAGAACCTTCTCCTGCGACTCGGTGTACCAGCGCCGGGCGTTGTCGGCGTACGGGTCCCAGAAGTCGGGGTTCGCACCGAGGGTGCCGAGGAAGCTCGCCTTGTAGTCGGGGCTGCGGCCCATGAACCCGTAGGTCATCCGGGCCCATTCGGCGATGGCGCCCTGGTCCTTCTTCATGTCCTCCGCCGAGCGCGGGGCGCGGAAGAACGGGTGGGTGAATCCGGCACTGCCCGTGTCGGTCGGCACGGTAAGCACATCCTGCTTGGCGGTGTCGTGCAAACCGTCGTAGAGCCGGGCGGTCATCCGGACGGCATTACGGAACGCCGGATGCGTGGTGACGTCGTCCACCTTCTCGCCGTACAGGTGGACCTCACGGCCGTCCTTGAGACTCTCGATGTACTCGTCGCCGGTCATCGGCTGGGTGACCCGGCCGTTCGTCCCGGTGGGTGCACTGGCGGGATCTTGTTGCAGCGTCACTGCTGCCTCCTCATCTGTCGAAAACTGGACGTGAACCCGGGCTCGGGTCAGGTGGAGCCTGCGGTGGAACCGGAGAGGAACGCGACGCCGCCCGGTCCGTCGGCCGACTCGTCCCAGAACAGCGGCTCGTGGTCGCCGCCGAGGTGATGGAACTTGCCGGTGTGGAACAACAGCGGCCGGCCCTCGTGAATCAGGAACTCCTGTACTTCTCCCAGGAACAGGACGTGGTCGCCCCCGTCGTAGGTACGCCACGGGTTGCAGGCGATGTGCGCCAGCGTTCCGTCGAGCTGTGGGGTACCGCAGGCGCTGTCCGGTGCCCAGCGCACCTCCTGGGTGGGCTTGCCGGCGAAATGGAGCGCCAGCTCTTTCTGACTCGCCTCGAGCACGTTGACGGTGAACGGCCGCGAGTCGATGAGCCCGCAGAGACGCGAGCGCCGATCCACGGACACGAGGACGAGAGGCGGATCAAGCGACACCGCGGTGAAGGCGTTCACGGTGGCACCGTGCGGCTCACCGTCCTCCGCCCTGCAGGTGATGACGGTGACTCCGGTCGTGAAATGACCGAGACACCCGCGCAGCTTTTTCGGGTCGATCGCCATCGATTTCACCTCCTGCACGCTGTGCGTGCAGTTTGCACGACTAGCGTGCAGAAGAGACTGGCATGGTGTGACGCGGTCGTCAACCCACAATTCGCCGCCGCCTCTCGGGCGAAGCGTCGACGCGGCCGGCGCTGTGGGACGATGCGCAGGTGAACGACGGAAAGACTGGAGAACAGGACCGCATTCAGAGCATCGAGCGCGGGTTCGCCGTACTGCTGGCATTCGACTCCGAGCGGCGGAACCCGAGCCTGACCGACATCGCCAACGCGACCGGTTTGTCGCGACCGGCCGTACGGCGCATCCTGTTGACGTTGCAACACCTCGGCTATGTTCAGCCGACCGGTGGAAGCCACTGGGAGCTGACCCCGCGCGTGCTGACCATCGGACAGCACTTCACGACCTCCAGCGCAGTCGTCGCAGTATCCGAGCCGCACATGGGCCGACTGGTGGAAGAGACGCAGGAATCGGCGTCACTATCCGCAATGGACGGTAGCGACGTCGTCTACCTCGCTCGCGTACCCGCGAAGCGCGTCCTGAACATCAACGCCACCGCGGGAACCCGCGTGCCGGCACACGCGACCTCGATGGGGCGGGTGCTACTCGCCGCTGCCCCGGCCGAGTTCGTCGAGGATTACCTGGCCAACCCCGGACTACAGCCGCTGACCCCGCACACGATCACCAACCCGGACCAGTTCCGCAAGACGCTGACGCGGGTACGCGACCAGGGCTGGTCGCTGGTGTCGGAGGAACGTGAGATCGGACTGATCGCCGCGTCCGCCCCGATCTACAACCACGCAGGCCACGTCGTTGCCGCCCTGTCGTCGTCGACGTCGACGGGCCGCATGAGCCCGGCACGCGTCGAGCGCGACCTCGTACCGGTTCTGGTCCGCATCGCCGACGAGATCAGCAACGAACTCGGCGCCTGAGAACAGGCGGCAGGACACCCCTCACCTGCGGACGGTCGCGCGCACTCTGGGTACCGCGGTATGTCAGGCGCGCAGTAGTGCCGACACCGCCTGATGGACCTTCGCCGGATCAGGTTCCTCGCCGGTGATGATGTCGGTGTAGAGAAACGTCTCCACGACGCGCACCAGCAGATAGGCCAGGTCTGGCTTTTCCATCGGCAGTGCACCAGGATCCATGTGCCGCTCCAACAGCTCCTGCATCGCAGCCGTCATCCGACCCTGCAGTGATCCCGCTCTGGTGGTCAGGACTCGCAACGCGCGCTCAGGCTCGCGCCGCAGGAAGGACCGGAAGTACTCGGCCTCGTGCAGCACCTCGGCGAACCGGCCCAGCGCCGCAGCCACCTTGGCGCCGCCTTCGCCGGGTGTCGCCGCCACGACATCGCGCAGCGTTGGCTGTGCCAGCGACCACAACACCTCGGTGAGCAACGCGTCTCTGCTGCCCACCCACCGAAACAGGGTGGCGCGGCTGACCCCGATCTCGGCCGCCAACTCCTGCATTTCGATGCGCTCGCCCGCCTTGAACCAACGCCGGGCGACCTTGAACGCGGTGAGCGGATCCGGTCGGTTATCCACGTTGGCCAGCTGCCGCGCCAGGGGTGTCTGGCTGATCTGGCACCTCCTTCGAACCCGTGCAACGGAAATGTCGGTGACGTGTCAACGATGTTTCGATACACGTCTTCGACACATCTGTGAGTCAGGTTAGCGCGATAACTCCCGCTGTGCTCACGGCCCGAGACCACGGCCGGTCAACTCCTTCATGAGCTCGTTCGCGACCACCCAGATCGCACTTACCCTGCCGTCGAGCCACGCCCAAGCTCCCCGCGCAGATAGCCGTATCCGTCGTTCAGCTGCGGGCAGGCGTCGAGGGTCTTACCTCGACCGACCCAACGTCGCCATGGCAGCGTCGGCCGCCGTCAACTGTCCCGGGCGTACGCATCAACCGGCCCGGTCTACACAGGCCTGCGTGGCGTCGATCTTGAGATGCCAGCTCCGCGAGCAGGAACTTGCTGCGCTGGAAGCTGCCCATCGGTCGAAGGCTGGTCGCCTCCTGGTGCAGGTGCAGTTGACCGCCTCCCTGACACCGCGGACTTGCGCACGCGATCCACTGTCGAGACGCATTTCAGGACGTCTCACACGAGAGGCGTGTCCCAGCGACTATGCACTGGCGATTTATCTCCGACCGGAGCGAATCGGCGATACGTGACCGGAATACGTTGCACCAATACGGCACATGGAGTAGACAATGCAGCCATGCGGACGCACCGCAACCATGTCAACGGCGACGAGATGTGAAGTCCGCGCCCAACAGCAGGAGGAGAGCCCAATGAGCAGTACCGCGCACAGAGTCGTGCGGGCCGCGTCGATCGCGACTGCATTGGCCCTGTTTCTCAGCGTTCTCACCATGCCGTCCGGATCGGCGAGCTCGATCATGACCACGGAGCCCGACCACGCATTCGCCCCGGTCGACCGGCCGGGGCCCGCACTATCGGTTCCCGAGGCGAAGCTCGCGAAGAGTCTGGAATGCACGGCGAACGCGGAGCACTCCGAGCACGGCACCGTACTCTTCGTACACGGCACCACCATGAAGCCGGACGAGAATTTCTCCTGGAACTGGTTCCGGGCGATGGACAAGCTGGGCCGCCCGTACTGCGCGGTGGCCATGCCCAATCGCGGGATGGGTGATGCCCAGATCTCTGCCGAGTACGTGGTGCACGCCGTACGACACATCCACCAAGCCACTGGTCGCCAGGTCGATATCCTCGGGCACAGCCAGGGCGGGCTGGTTCCTCGCTTCGCAATGCGTTTCTGGCCCGACATCCGTCCGATGATCGATGACTACGTCGGATTCGGCGCCACGAACCACGGATCGTTCGTAGTCGACGCCCTGTGCTTGCCGCCGCTTGGCTGCTCACCGTCACTGTGGCAGCAGACCGCCACCTCGAATTTCACCCAGGCCACAAACTCGCACCAGGAAACCTTCGAAGGCATTTCGTACACCAACATCTACACGCACCTCGACGAGTTCGTGCAGCCCGCGCTCGACGACACTGGTACGAGTTCGTTGCACACCGGTGACGGCCGGGTCACCAACGTCGCGACCCAGGATGTCTGCCCGCTCGGCCCGCCTTCCGAGCACATCGCGGTCGGCACCTACGACCCGGTGGCCTACGCACTGGCCATGGATGCACTGAACCACGACGGTCCGGCCAGGCCGGACCGAATGTCCGGCGCCGTGTGCACCGAACCGTTCATGCCAGGCGTGGAGACACTGCAGTTCGCGACCGAGTACGTCAACTCGATGTCAGCCGTTTCCAAGGAGCTCATCCTGCATAACCGCAAGCCCGCCGAGCCGGAGCTCAAGTCGTACGTGTTCGCGGGCTAAGCCATTCACCGCGCGTCCCGTCACCCGGCTCGCCAGAGTGGCGGGACGCCGGTTTCCCGGCCATGCCGGAGGAAACGTGCACCGCCGCGAAGACCCTCACCGTCGCAGCCGGAGACCGGACTGGTGATGGCGTCCTGACCGCGCTCCTCACGAGGCCGTGGTCGTCCCCGCCGCGCGCAGGATCCGCGCCGTGTACGGGTTGAGCTCGATCGCCCCGTCCTCGCCGACGATCACGGTGCCGCCGATGTAGGCGAGGTGGCGCCCGAAGACGTAGTTGGGTTCGAGGGCGAAGCTCATCCCAGGCACGAGTTCCACGTCGCCGAATACGGTGGAGTGGTCGGTCTCAGGAGGGTAGGCGTCGGCCCCTGCCATCTGCCTGCTGAGGTCCGCGGGGAAGCCGCTCACCCCGACAAGGGGGTTGAGCGTGTGGACCGCGGGACCGAACTCCCAGCCGTCGGCCGCGTTCAACGGCGCGCGCATGGCGTCCACGACGTCGCCGAACGTCCGGCCGGGCCGCATCGCCTGAAGGCCCGCATCGTAGGCCGCGCGGGCGACCGTGGCAGCACGCTGCAAGTCCTCGTTCGGTTCACCGATGGTGATCGTGGCTTGGTGCTGGGTATGGCGACCACCGAAGTTGGAGAACACCTCGGCGGAAATGATGTCGCCGTCGCACAGGGTCCGCGGGGCCTGCGGACGGTAGCTCCACTGCGGCAGGCCCGAGGCGAGCGGGGCGGGGCCCGACCAGAAATGCATGGCTGCGGGGGTTGTTCCGTACGCATACCCTGCAGCCATTCCCGCCGCGTACACAACGCTCTCGGAGACACCAGCGGCAGCAGTGTCGACCATCGCGCGCACCATGGCGTCACCAATGCTCGCGGCGTAGCGCACGACTGCGATCTCCTCGGCGCCCAACGGCATCATGAGTCGGAGCAGAGCCGTCGCGACCGGCTTGAAGGCCACGTGGGGAAACTCGTCCAGAAGAGTGGACCAAAGCCGGTACGGCACGATGCCATCGGGATGCCATGGGGCATGGGGCTCCAGACCGACGACGCCGACCGTTCCCTGCGCCAACCTGAGTTCGTGGAGCGTGTCAGCGATCGCACGGGAATCGCGAGACGTTCGAATATTCTGCGGCTGGATCCAGAGGACGTCACCTCGGCGCGTGGATTCAAGATGATCCTTCGTGAACATCTCCATGGGAAACAGTACGACCGGCTCACCCTCATACGGGAAGACGAGAGTCGTTCCGGGCCTGCTGTTGGTGAACCACGTGTCGTACGCGAACGGCGCGGGGCCTGCGTCTTCGTGCTCGCCGAAGACGAGCAACGCGTCGAGGCCTTCGCGCTCCATGAACGTGCGCGCGAGGTCCCATCTGCGATCGCGCTCCGCTATCGAGAACGTCGGTACCGCCATGTCGTTCATATCGCCCTCCTCACCGTCTTCGCCACCATGGGTCGACATCTCGAGATTCGCCCTCACCAAGGGACGACGCCCTCGCGGTCGCGGTACTTCCCGGTCGGCCCGGGCGAGGTGGCGGCGAACTCAACGATGGCGTCGGTGCCCTCAGTGACAGTCTGCGTGCCCTGGTTGTGGTTGAGATCAGTGGCGGTGAAACCCGGATCGGCCATGTTGAAACGAATGTCCGGAATACCTCTGGCGTACTGGGTGGTGATCATGTTGAGGGCGGCTTTGGAACCCGGATACATCAGTTGAGGGAAGCCGCCCTTCCGCTCGCCGTCTGCAGTGACTTTCTGGGACCCGGCGCTACTGGAGACCATCACCACTCGTGGATCGTGCCCGGCGCGCAGCAGCGGCAGGAACGCATGGGTAACCCGAACCGGGCCCAAGACATTGACGCGGAAAACGGGGATGAGGTGCTGCGGCAGCGTCTCCTCCGGACCGATCAACTCACCGGTCACGCCCGCATTGTTGATCAGCACGTCCAGGTGATCGGTGTCCTCACCGACGGCCTGGACGGCGGCGGCGACCGAGTCGTCGGATGTGACGTCCAGGGGCACGAACGTCACGTCCGCGCCGCCGGCCACCAGCCGCTCGGCCGCCCCACGGCCCCGGATCGCGTCCCGCGCGCCGAGGAAGACTCGCCAGCCGAGTTCGCCGAGCCGGCGCGCCGTCTCGTAGCCCAGGCCCTTGTTGGCGCCGGTGATCAGAACAGTGGTCGCGGTGCTCGAGGCACCTCCTGGTTCGCTCATGCCCTCGAGAATGGCCGCGCGGCACAAAGCTATCCAGATACGCCCGAGAGTAGGAGCGGCGGTACCAGGATGGGGTGCACCGACCGAGTAGAATTTGGACGGTGGACCGTGTCGAGCTCGCCAATGTGCTCAAGGCCGCGCGGGCGCGACTCGCGCCTGAGCAGGTCGGCCTCACGCGCGGCCCTCGACGGCGGGTCGTCGGCCTGCGCCGCGAGGAGGTAGCGCAACTCGCCGGACTCAGCGTCGAGTACGTGGTTCGCCTCGAACAAGGCCGCGGCCCACACCCGTCGCCCGAGGTGATCACCGCGCTGACCCGGGCACTCCATCTCGAGCACGACGAACGCGACCAAGTCTTCCGCCTCGCCGGCAGTGCACCGCCACTCGCCGATCGGGTCGAGATGTCGGTCCGGCCCAGTGTGCTGCGGCTGCTCCAACGGCTCACCGATCTACCCGCCCTGGTGCTCTCGGCCAAGGGGGACGTACTCGCACAGAACCCGATAGCCTGCGCACTCCTCGGCGACCTGAAACGCTGGCCCGACGGCCAGTGCAACATCATCTGGCAGCGGTTCCTCGGCACCGGCGTCGCTCGGGTCTCCCCCGACCCGGAAGAGGACGAGGCGTCGGCGCAGCAGTCGGTCGGGGTGCTGCGCACCGCGCTCTCGCGTTACCCGCACGACCCGGACCTGCGTGCACTGATCGAGGGGCTCATCGCCGGCAGCGAGCGGTTCTGGACCATGTGGGAGGAAGGCCGCTCCACGATGCGGCGGTCGATGCGCAAGACGATCGACCACCCCGACCTCGGACGGCTCGTCCTGGACTGCGACACCCTACTGCTGCCCGACACCGACCAGTCGATGATCGTCTACTCCGCTGCCGGCGCACGCGAGGCCTCGGCACTCGACACACTGCACACAATCTCCACCGGCCACTGCTGACCGCCGCGGGGGCGTGCCCACTGTCGAGCTACGCGGTGGCCGGGACGGGGATCAGTGCGCCATCGAGCCGGCCTGGTTCCGCCATTACCGGTGCCGACTGTTGACGCCCCAAGGCGGTCCATTACCAGCCCGCCTCGACGCTTAACACGAACTCGCCGAACGGTTCGAGGTCAGCCGCGGAACCGTACGCGGCCGCGCCGTCCGAGCTGCAGCGCCGCGAGCTCATCGCCGCCCAGACCGGCGTCGGCTTCTTCGTGACGTTCGGCGGTGTCGAACTGGACCAGACCGTCGGCTGGGCGACCGCGCTCATGCGGTCGGGTTTCGACATCCGCGCGGAACTGCTCGAGTCCGGTGCCGCACCGGACGAGGCAGGCCGCACAGGCACGACGAACGGCGTTCCGACCCGAGGTTGACGCCCGCGGCCACTCACTCACAACCCTGTAGGGCCAGTCTGGCCAGCGGAGCCGGGGTCGGCACCACGCCACGCTCACCGTCGGCTCGTAGCGACTCGATCACGAGCGAGGCATGACGTCGCGCGGCCCGCTCGCGTTCCTCGGCCGGCAGACCGACCAACCGACGGCCACCCAGCTGGATCAGCACGAAGTCGTCGAGCACGAAATCGGCGCGCAGCCCGCCGGCCGCTCGCGCGCGAGCGGCCAGGTCGCCGAGTATCGGCACCAACCGGCGGCGATGCTCGGCGAACACCCCGCCGCGGTGACCACCGGCCAGCACCGCCCCGCCGATACAGCCTTGCGCGAGAGTGACTAGTCAGTATCGTTTCGGAGCATGCCACAAACTGACAACGGCGTCGCACGCACGGTTGCCGCAGGGTTCACCGCGCTGCTCGTCGCGTTCGGGGTCGCCTACGGCTTCGGCGTGTTCCTCCCGGCCATTGCGGCCGAGTTCCAGTCGGGAGCCGGCCAGACCGCGGGGTTGTTCTCGGCGACGGCCTTCGTGTTCTTCTGCCTCGGGGCGCTGACCGGCCCGCTGGCCGAGCGCCACGGGGTCCGGCCACTGCTGATCGCCGCGGCGCTACTGCTGGCCCTGGGACTGTTCGGCACGTCGATCGCGCCGAACCTGCTTGCCGCCTACCTGACCTACGGCGTAGGCACCGGACTGGGTGTCGGCTGCGTGCTGGTGCCGGTGGTCGGTCACGTCGGCGCGATCGCCCCGCCGCCGCGGCGAGCACTGGCCGTCGGGCTGGTCGTGACCGGGATCGGGCTCGGCACGGTGTTCGGGGCCCCACTGGCCCAGTGGCTGATCGGCACGCTGGGCTGGCGGACCGCTCAACAGCTCCTCGCCGTGGTGGTGCTCGTGACGCTGCTGGCCTGCTCGGTGCTGGTCGTGGAACGCCCGGCAACCTCTGGGCGAGACCGGCCGCGGTATCCGCGCGAGCACATTCGCAGTGCTCGGTTCGGGTGGCTGTGGGCATCGACGGTGCTGGCCAGCACCGTGCTCTACACCCCGTTCGCCGTGCTCCCGACGCAGGCCGCGACGCTCGGGATCTCCCCGGCGATCGCCGCGAGCCTGATCGGGCTGATCGGGCTGGTCAGCGTGGTCGGGCGTCTGGTCATCGCCCGCGTCCGCCGACCACAGACGCTCCTGATCACCCACACCGCGGCGGTCGCGGCCGCGGCCGTCGCCACACTGTTGTGGGCCCACGCCAGCAGCGTGTCCGGCCTGGCGGCGTTCGTGGTGCTGTTCGGCCTGGGCTACGGTGCCTTCATCGCACTGCTGCCGCTGGTGCTCGCGGCCCTGTTCGCCACCGACCGGCTCTCCAGCCTGCTCGGCCTGCAGTACGTCGCCAGCGGAGTCGGCGCCGTACTCGGCCCCACCGGCACCGGCCTGATCGCCGAACACACCGGCACCTGGACCCCCGCCCTGTGGGGCCTGGTCGCCGTCGGCGTCGCCGCGTGCCTGGTCCTGCTCGTCACCGTCCGCCTTGCACGACCACAGCTACCAGCCAGCGGACATCACAACCTCCAGGAGGTCCCGTGAAGGTGCCCTCGACCGCCCTGTCGCCCGGTCGCCCCCGCGTTCGGATCGCTGCGACGCCATTTTCCCGACAGCACCGAAGCCACGCGACTGGCCCGCACGGCGGGACCCCATCGGCCACACCGTGTCGCCTGCTCGCACATGCCCGTTGAACACCAGTGAGACTGGCTCCTTCCCCAGCCAGAGCGGCTACGGCTGGGGAAGGAGCGCCCGCAGCATCACCTCGGCCACCTGCCGGGCCTGTCCGGCCGGCTCAGCGCTACCGGCCCACTGCGCCGTCACCGTGGCGCCCTCGAGCAGCAAGAAGATCCCGGAAGCCACCGCCGGCGGATCCGCGGCCCCGGCCTCGGCGGCCTCCGCGCGGATGAACTCCTCGATCCGATGCTTGTGCGCGACCACCAACGACCGAATCTCGGCGTCGCCTTCCGAGTACTCCGCCGAGGCGTTCAAGAACGCACACCCGCGGAACTCCGGGGTTTCGAACCACTCCCGAAGTGCATCGAACATGGCCAACAGCCGCGTCTCGGCGGTGTCGCCCAGCTCGGCGACCCGCCCGGCGAACCACCGCCACGACTCCTCGTCGCGACGCTGCAAGTACGCCCGAACCAGATCCTGCTTAGATGGGAAGTGCCGATACAAGGTCATCCGAGACACCCCGGACGCCTCCACGATCATGTCGATCGACACCGGCCGGATGCCACGCGCGTAGAACAGAGTCGCCGCAGCGTCCAACAGGGCGCGACGGCTCCGGCTCTCCTCCGATCTCACCATCGCTATACACAACCACACCAACAGCTGCTTGTTCCGCGCCATTCGCCGGCCCTACGGGACTCGTCGCCCACCTGCGACGTCAGTTGCGGCTCATGACGCCTTTCTGACGGTCACCCCTCCTTGGTGAAGTGGGCCCGCCGTTGTTGCCCAGCACCAGCCCGTGCACCGTCTGTCGGGCCTGGGAGGTCACCGGTCAGGCGACGTAGCTGCACAATCGTGTTCCCCGTAGGCCTTGCGCCCGCGTCGTCCGTGCCGTTGATCTTCTCGCGCAGACACGTCCGACATCCCGTCACCAGTTCCGTACCGCCGGAACGCGTGCGAGCCATACCCGGCCGCCACTCCGGACCCAAACCCGCACCCAAGAGTCGAAACCCAGATGGGCGATCGGTCGAACATGCAGGTCACAAAGGTGGGCCGGATCGGACTTGAACCGACGGCCCGTTCGCACCCACATCCGCACCCACGTCGTGGCCCGAGCTTCGGCAGCGGCTTGCGTAGCGACCTTGTCGAAGATCGACATGCCCGCTCACGCAGCTCGGGCAGGTAGTGCTCCGACGTATGCCCTGGCATGTCTTCCGGTTAGCGTTGGTTCCACACTGTGCTTTCAACGATGAAGCCAACCGACCACCTGAGGTTCACAATGCCGAGCTACACGCTGCGCCAGCTCGAGTACCTTGTCGCCGTCGCGGATGCGGGGTCGATCTCGGCAGCCGCGGGCTCACTCCATGTCACGCCGACGGCCGTCGCCTCCGCGATCACCGAGCTCGAACGCACTCTGCACACGCAGCTGATGGTCCGGCGCAAGGCTCACGGGGTCGTCCTCACCCCGACCGGAACGTTCCTCTACAACCGCGCCACCACTCTGCTCCGAGACGCCGGGGAACTACAGCTCGCCACGGCGAGCGGCGGGGCCGAACTGGTCGGTCCCCTGGTTCTGGGCTGTTACGCAACGCTGGCGCCGACCATCGTTCCGACGCTCACGCGCTGGGTCGCCGAGCAACACCCTTCCATCGACTTGACCGTCGTCACCGGTAGTCAGGCGGAGCTGCCGCACCGGCTGCTCGCCGGGTCGCTCGACCTGGCGGTCGGCTACGACATGGGCCTGCCAGCCGGACTCGACTCGGTCGTACTGTATGAAGCTCCGCCGTACGTGCTCTTGCCGGAGGACCACCCCGCTGCGTCGGCCGAGTCGGTCAGCCTGGCCGACCTCGCCGCAGAGCCGATGATCCTGCTCAATTTCCCGCCCGCCCAGGAACACACGCTGATGCTCTACGCGGACGCGGGCGTCACGCCGAACATCGTGCAGCGGACCACGGACTTCGAGCTCACGCGCTCGCTGGTCGCACACGGCTTCGGATACACGATCCTCATCCAGCGGCCCGCCTCACCCACGACCTACGACGGCACGGCCCTCGCCGTCCGCGAGATCAGCCCGTCCGTCCGGCCCGCCGTCGTCCGCATGATGTGGCCCCACGACGTGCGGTTGACCGACCGAGCGAGTGCCCTTGTGGACTTCGCCCAGATGAACGGCCACCTGCTCGACCCGCGGACTCGCCAGACCGGACCTCCGTGAACCAAACCTGAAGTTCGGTCCATGCCAATTTTTCGGAAGTTTACTTCGAGAGGCAGCCGAACTCACACTTCTGACCAACGGAGTCAGAAGGGACACGTCAACGATGACCGTGGACACGACACACCCGCGATCCATTCCCTCGGCGGACTGGGTCACCATCCCCGATCTCTACGCGGACCCGTACCCGATTTACCGACGCCTCCGCGGCGAGGCGCCCATCCACTGGGTTCCCGCAGTCAATCGTTACCTGGTCATCGGGTACGAAGCCTGCCACACGATCGAGCTCGACCAAGAACGATTCACTGCGGACGAGACCAACTCGCTGATGAAGCGTTCCATGGGGCACAGCATGCTCCGCAAGGACGACCCGGAACACGACATCGAACGTAAGGCCTACGGTGGAGTGCTCCGCCCCAAAGCGATCAAGCAGGAGTGGACCAGGGTCTTCGAGCAGAGCTTCGCGACGTATCTGGGACGGCTCCGCGAGGTCGGTCCCGGCGCGGACCTGGTCAAAGAATTCGCCGCCCCGTTCGCCGCGGAGAACCTCCGCGTGATCATGGGTTTCGAGAACGCCACGCAGGAGGACCTCCAGCGGTGGTCGCAGACCATGATCGACGGGACCGGGAACTACGGCGACGATCCCGACGTCTGGGCCGCGGCCGAACGCTCGTCCCACGAAGTCGATGTGGCCATCGACGAAATGCTGCCGATCCTGCGCGACCGTCCGAACGGCAGTTTGCTGTCAGTGCTCGGCGCATCCGGGATGCCGCTGGAAGCGCTGCGAGCGAACTTCAAGATGACGATCGGCGGCGGGCTCAACGAGCCCCGGGACGCGGTCGCAACGACGGCCTGGGCCCTACTCAGTCACCCGACACAGCTCACCTCCGTGGTCGCCGACGGGCGCTGGTCCGATGCGTTCGAGGAGTCGATCCGCTGGGTGGCTCCGATCAGCATGTACCCGCGCGAGGCCACCCGGGACACCGAGCTGTGCGGTCTGCACATCCCCCAGGGCGCGCGCCTGGGTATCGCGGTCGGTGCGGCGAACCGGGACCCGGACGTCTTCGTCGACGCTGAGTCCTACGACATCGACCGCCCCAGGAAACCCCATCTCGCCTTCGGCGGGGGCAATCACTTCTGCGCGGGAGCCTGGGTCGCCCGCGCCTCCGTGGTGAATGTCGCCCTGCCGGGCCTGTTCCGCGAGTTGCCCGGCCTGCGGCTCGATCCCGACCGGTCCGCGGTGTGCGGCGGCTGGGTGTTCCGCGGCGTGACCTCGCTGCCCGTTCTCTGGGATTGACCCGCCGAACCTGAACTTTCGAGGAGTTCCCATGCCCAAAGTGATCTTCCACCACGACAACGACGAGACCGATGTCGTCGAATCGCCCGACGGCACTTCCGTGATGAAAGTGGCTCTGCAGAACGACGTCGCCGGCATCGTCGGCGAGTGCGGCGGCCAAGCCATGTGCGCGACCTGCCACGTCTACGTCCGCGACGGCTACCTCGACCGGTTGCCGGAGATCAGCGAGGACGAAGAAGAGATGTTGGAGTGCACAGCCGCACCACGGGACGAGACCCGGAGCAGACTCGGGTGCCAGGTGGTCCTCGGCCCGGATCTCGAGGAGGTCGAGGTCGATGTGCCCACCTCCCAAGTCTGAGGCGGCCACCACGAGCGTTGTCGTGATCGGTGCCGGCCACGCGGGCGTTCAGGCAGCCGAGGCCCTCCGAACAATGGGCCATGCCGGCCCGCTGACGCTGGTCGGTGACGAGTCGGCGCCTCCCTACCAACGGCCGCCACTGTCGAAGGAACACCTCGACACGGCCGATGCCGAACCGCTTCCCTTACGGGGAATGCAGTTCTTCGCCGAGCAGCGGATCGAGCTGTGCACGGGCGCATCGGCCACGATGATCGACCGGTCAGGCAGAAGGGTTCACCTGTCCGACGGGCGCCAGCTGCCCTACGACAGCCTCGTCATCGCGTGCGGTGCCACGAACCGCAGCCTGCCGGTACCCGGATCCGACCTCGAAGGCGTCCACTCCTTACGCACCCTCGCCGATGCCGAAGCCGTACGGGCCGCGATGGCCGGATGCGACTCCGCGCTCGTCGTCGGGGCCGGGTTCATCGGCCTCGAGTTCGCAGCCGCCGCCCGGAAGCGCGGCCTTCCCGTCACCGTGGTGGAGGCAGCCGCGCGGCCCCTGGGCCGGGCATTGTCCGCCGAGATGGCCGAGCACATCGCCGAGGCTCACCGCAGCACCGGAGTCGACCTGCGACTCGGTACGGGCGTGACCGCCTTCCTGGGTGACAACGGTCGGGTCCGCGGCGCGATCGGAACGGACGGCACCGAGTACACAGCCGACCTGGTCCTCGTGGGCATCGGTGTCGTCCCGCGGGACGAGCTCGCCATACAGGCTGGGTTGACAGTGGACGACGGGATCGTCGTCGACGAACACCTCCGCACGAGCGACCCCGATATCTATGCGATCGGGGACTGTGCCAGCTTCCCGCATCCGTTGCAGGGCAACCGGATCCGTCTCGAGTCGGTGCAGAACGCCACCGACCAGGCCCGGCACGTGGCGGCGGCGATTCTGGGCCGCGAGGATCCCGGCGGATATCGGGAGCTGCCGTGGTTCTGGAGCCACCAGGGGCCGATGAAGCTGCAGATCGCCGGCCTCCGACTACCCGACGACCGTGCCCTCGTCCTCGGCGACCCAGCCGAGGGGAAGTTCTCCGTGTGCTCCTACCGCGGGGAACGGCTCGTCGCAGTGGAATCGCTCAACCGACCTGCCGACCATATGGCCGCCCGCAGGCTGCTCGCCGAGGGACGTGCGCCCGCACCGGAGCGACTGGACGACCCTGGCTTCTCCCTGAAGGTCTTCGCCCGCGCGCTCGAGCCCACACCCTGAGCGCATCACACCACGAGGAACCGCCATGACGACGACCACCACCGAGGCGCCCATCGCCGACTGGGTCGATCCCGCGGAGCTGATGCGCGACCCCTACCCCACCTACCGACGGCTTGTGCACGAGACGCCCGTCGCCTGGGTGCCCGCTCTCGGCCGGTACCTGGTGACCTCGTCCGCGGCCTGCCGTGCCATCGAGGAAGACCAGGAAACGTTCTCCGCGGCAGTGCGCGGTGGCGGCGCGACCATGGCCAGAGCCATGGGCGCGACTCCGATGCTGCGCAAGGACGATCCCGACCATGCCCGGGAACGGACAGCGATCAACACGTCGCTGCGCCCGAAGAGCCTGCGAGCGCACTGGGCGCCGATCTTCGAGCGGAACGCGCGGAACCATCTGGAGACGCTGCGCTCGTACGGCCCGGACGAGGCCGATCTGAACCGGGACTACGCAGCGCCGGTGGCGTCGCAGAACCTCATCGACCTGCTGGGGCTCAGGCACGTGACCGTCGACGATCTCCGCCGGTGGTCCCACGCATTCATCGCAGGCACGGGAAATCTGCTCGACGACGCGGAGATATGGCGTCGCTGCGACGCAGCTCAAGACGAGGTCGACGCGCTGCTCACCGAGCTCATCCCGTTCTATCGGAAGGCTCCCGACGAATCCATCACCTCGGCGCTGATCGCGAGCGGTCTTCCCGTCGAGCAGGTCACCGCGAACGTCAAACTGGTTATTTCCGGCGGCATGAACGAGCCTCAGCACGCCGTAACAAACGCGGTATGGGCACTGTCCCACCACCCCGCACAGCGCCGCCGTGTCCTTGCCGACCCGTCCCTGTGGGCAAGGGTGTTCGACGAGGCAGTCCGCTGGCAGTCACCGATCGGCATGTATCCGAGGGAGACCACCCGGGCGGTCACCCTGCAAGGAGTGCAACTCCCGGCCGAAGCGCCCGTCGGAGTGGTCGTCGGCGCGGCCAACCGCGACCCAGCCGCGTTCGCACGTCCCGACGAGTTCGACATCGACCGTGAGCGCAGGCCGCACCTCGCGTTCGGCAGCGGTGTACACCTCTGCGCCGGCCACTGGGCCGCCCGGATCGCCATCGGCGACGTCGCGGTCCCGTTGCTGTACGAAGAATTACCCGGCCTGGGCACCGACCCGAGACGGCCCGAGACCTGGGACGGCTGGGTCTTCCGTGGCTTGACCACGCTGCCCGTGACCTGGGACGCGTGACAGCGGGTCCCGCGCGTTCCCTTCCACCGTCTGCCGGGCCCACCGGCGGCACCGTTTCGCCTCAACGAAGAGGAACAGAAATGACAACATCCCCACCCACTGCAAGTACGACAGAACAGAACTCACGGCGAGTCGCCTTCGCGACGGTCATCGGTACGACCATCGAGTGGTACGACTTCTTCATCTACGGCACAGCCGCCGGACTCGTGTTCTCCCAACTGTTCTTCGCTCCGGCGGGCTCGGAGATCGGGCTGTTGCTGTCGTTCGCGACCGTCGGTATCAGCTTCGTCTTCCGGCCGCTCGGCGCGTTCCTCGCCGGCCACTTCGGCGACCGCATCGGCAGACGCGCCATGCTCGTCATCACCCTGGTGATGATGGGCGGCGCGACGGCACTTATCGGTCTACTGCCCACCTACGAGAACGCGGGTGTGCTCGCCCCGGTCATGCTGCTACTTCTCCGTATCTTGCAGGGCATCTCGGCCGGTGGAGAATGGGGCGGCGCCGTCCTGATGGCCGTCGAGCACGCGCCGCCGCATCGTCGCGGCCGCGCGGGAGCGTTCCCGCAGATCGGCGTACCGCTCGGGATGCTCCTCGCCTCCGGTGTCACCGCGTTGATGACCGGCGTGATCGCGCCGGGACAAGCCTTCCTCGACTGGGGCTGGCGGATCCCGTTCCTGCTGAGCACAGTGTTGATCGGCGTGGGCTACGTGGTTCGACGCGCCGTCGACGAAAGCCCCGTGTTCGCCGAGATGGCAGCGAAGAAACAGCGGACCAAGGCGCCCATCGTCGAGCTGTTCCGCAGGCATTGGCTGCTCATCGTCCTCGCCGCCTTCGTCTTCGCCGGAAACAACGCCGCGGGGTACATGACCACCGGCGGCTTCATCACCAACTACGCCACCGACCCCGAAGGAGAGGTCGCGCTCGAGCGAACCCCAGTGCTGCTGGCCATCACCGGCGCTGCTGCCCTGTGGACCCTGACGACGTTCCTGTCGGGCATCATGGCCGATCGCTTCGGCCGGAAACGCACCTACCTCATCGGGTACGCCAGCCTGATCCTGACCGTGGTGCCGATGTTCGCCCTGGTCAACACCGGCCACATCTGGCCGCTCTTCCTGGGCCTCGCGCTGTTCACCATCGGTCTGGGTCTCGCGTACGGGCCTCAGTCAGCGTGGTACGCCGAGATCTTCCCGGCCTCGGTGCGATTCTCCGGCGTGGCCATATCGTACGCACTCGGCGCGATCCTCGGAGGTGCCTTCGCACCGATGATCGCCACAACGCTCGTCCAGGCGACCGGAAGCATCTACACGGTCGCCGGCTACCTGCTCGCTATGTTCGCACTCGCCGTCCTCGCCTGCGCACTCCTGCGAGATCGCACAGGTATCGACCTCGGTGTCGACAACCAGGCCGAGCAGGAGCGCGGGGCGACCGTGTTCTCGGCGGCCCGTTCCTCGGCCGACGAGCCGGCGCACGTGCGGTAAGTCCTGGCCGCCCGCCAGAGGGAGATCGACCTCGTCGACGGGGCGGCCCGGCCGGGCTCGGCGTTCGCCGCGACGCCGTGCCCGGCCGCGCACGGTACTGTCCGGGTTCGAGCGTCAGCGTTGTCGCTAGGGAAGGAGCGTGCATGACCGGATCACCGGTCGCAGGTGTGCGCCGCGAAGCACCCCTGCCCCCGGTTGCGTTCGCCACCGAGTCGGTACTCGCGTGGCAGCGCGTGGTGTCGTCGTCGTTCGTGCCCCTGGTGGTCGACGACCTCAGCGACGGGCGGTTCGCCGGCACCATTCGCGGCCGGGTCATCGACGGCGTGTTCTTCTCCCGACTGCGGGTCAGTCCGCACGAGGTGCACCGCACACCGGCGCTCATCGAGGCCTCCGAGCGGCTGTTCTACAAGATCATGCTGCTGGTCGAGGGCCACGGCGAACTCGTGCAGGACGCACGCAGCGCGACGATGGTGCCGGGAAGCGTGAGCGTCTACGACACCGCCCGGCCGTACGATCTGCGCTTCCCGGATCACGTGGACGCCGTCGTGATCATGTTTCCGCGCGATCTGGTCGACCCGAGCCCGGACCACGTCCGCGCGATCACCGCGATGTCGCTGGGCCCGGAGGAACGACTGACGAGGCTGGTCACCCCGCTGTTGACGGAGCTCTCCAGCGACTTCGGCGCGCTGGAGGGGCCCGTCGCCGCACGGGTGGTGCGCACCGCCGTGGACCTGATCTCTGCGCTGTTGAGCACCGCCGCCCTGGCACACACCGCGGAGGGCGACCACGAGCATCTGTCGCTGATGCTGCGCATCCGCCAGTACATCACGGACAATCTGGGCGACACCGACCTCAATCCCGACAGCATCGCCCGCGCGGTCTACATCTCCACGCGTCACCTACATGCCCTGTTCCACGAACAGGGCATGACCGTCTCAGCCTGGATCCGCCAACAGCGCATCGAGGCAATCCGCCGCGAACTGGCCGATCCGCTGCACGCCAACCGGTCGATCGCCGACATCGCGACGAGCTGGGGCTACCCGGACGCGTCACACTTCTCGCGCACGTTCCGCCACCAGGTCGGGGTGTCCCCCAGCGCGTTTCGCCGCGCCGCACGGGGGCACCCGCGGCGCGGCGAACCACGGCCGGCTCAGGGAGAGGCCACCGGGTAGTCGAGCACGATCGCGCCGCCGGTGGCGTAGTTCGGCACATCGGCCTGCACCGCTTCGCCCTCCGGCGAGGACAACGCCGCCGCCAGCGTCTCGGCATCGGGGAAATCGGCCTCGAACACGGCGAAGTAGGCCTCCTCCGGCGCCGAACGTACAGAGAGGCTGTAGCGCCAATCGAGCATTCCCGGCAATTGCGCAGCCAGCGGCAGGTGCGTGTGCTCGTAGTACGACCGGAACGCTTCGGGATCGGTCGGGTGCGGGTAGAGGACCAGCAGTTTGTGCATCAGTGCGCCTTCGCGTCGGTGGGATCCTGGCCGATTTCGGCATGGCGGGCGATCGCGGCGTCCACCCGTGCGGGCGTGGCCACCATGTCGCCGTTGCGGTGGGGATAGCTGAAGTTCTCGGTGAACTCGTCGCACAACGTGCGCATCTGCGACATCGCGCCGATGAGCTTCTGCAGATGTGGCGGCGTGGGCGTCTCGATCATGGTGTTCACCCACGTACTCAGCCCGTCGACGCGTTCCCTGCGCCGCAATGCGACCTTCTGCGCGAAACGCTCGTCGACCACTCCGTCCTCGATGATCGCGTCCGCGGCCACCTGCGCCTCGAACGACGCGGAGTTGGCGCCCTGCCCCGTGACCGGGTCCACGGTGGCGTGCGCGTCACCCAGCGCCAGCACGACGGTCCCGTCGGTCAACGTCCGGTAGTCCTCGCGCACCACCGGACGCACCGCGCCCTGCAGGATATCGCCGGGACGCATCAAAGCGAACCGGGATTCGTCGATGCGTTCGAACACCGTCGGATGGTGTTCCTTGAGCTTCTCCAGGGTCAGCCTGCGGTAAGCCTCGGGATCCGAGGACTCCTTTTGCGTCATCAGCACCTCGAGATCGCCGCCAGGAACGTTCTCGCACAGCAACGCGCTGGCCCAGCCATCGAAGGTGGTGATGGGCAGGTCAAGCAGTTCGCCGTGGCCCGGCGAGATGCTCATGGTCACGGCGCGCGGTTCGGTCTGCGCCACACCGTCCCAGAAACCCACCGCCAGGTGCCGCTGCGGCTTCGCGTACGGCGACGCGTCGGGCCGTTCACCGAAGTACTCCGCGAACGAGCGTTTGCCGGCGGCGACCACGATCAGGTCGTGCCTGCGGGCGAGCTGCTCGAAATCGGCCGGTTCGACCGAGCGCTGTTCGATGGTCCCGCCACGCTCCTCGTACTCGGCCATCAACCGCGGCAGATAGATCCGGTAGTCCAGAACCCGCGAGGGGCGCAGGAAATCACCGCGGAACACGGGAGGACCGTCCGGAACGTTCAGATGGTGGTAATGCACCTGGTAGCCGTACTCGTCGACAGGCCAGAAATTCACCCCCATCGCGCTTTCCCTGGCGACGGTCGGCGCGTGGTGCGAGACACTGTTCTGCGGTGGTCCCGACGCGATCTGCTCAGCGGTCTGATTTGTGTAGATCCGGGTGGGAACCCCGGCCTGCTGGAGCAGCAGGGCGAGGTGCAGCCCCGCCGTGCCCGCTCCGATGATCCCGATATCTGGCATCTGCGTCTCCTCGTTGAGCCGTGCCCGTGGTAGCGCCGACGTGGTCGGCCGCAGTCATCCTGACGCGCGGAGTGCGTCCCGGCACAGCCTCACGCGCCACTGTTCACTCAGGCGCAGAAGCGGTGCACTGGCTGTCAACTCGCCGCACCGGCCGCCCTGCGATGCCCGGGTCGCACTGTCCAACGGACGCACGCGTCTGTGCAACCACGGCAAGGCAGCGGAATCGGGGTAGCGGCCGCCACCTCCGGTCTCGGACGCTGCGTGACGTCGATGTACATCCGGCGCCGAGTCCACCGAATGTCGGCGACCCCGAGAGACGAGGAGCGATCGACGATGACCGCACCGTCCACCGCCGCTGCTGCCTACGATGACCCGGCCGAGCTCGCGCAGGTGCTGCGCGGCTGCCTCGGCCGGTTCGCGACCGGCGTCGCCGTGGTCACCTTCGACGGCGTGTCGAAACGCCACGGGCTGACGGTCAATTCGTTCACCTCGGTGTCGCTGGACCCGCCGCTCGTGCTCGTGGCCATCCAGCGGTCGGTCCGCGCGCACGCACTGCTGGGCAACAGACCATTCACCGTCAACGTGCTCGGTGCCGACCAGCGCGACGTAGCGATGCACTTCGCGGGCAAGCCGAACCTGGAGCCCGACTGGGTCGAAGGCGCACATGCTCCCCGGCTGGCCGACCCTGCCTCGTGGTTCGAATGCACGCCCTGGGCCGAACATGATGGTGGCGACCACACCCTGTTCCTGGGCCGTGTCGAACATTTCGGCCATCGCAGGGGCGACTGCCTGGCTTTCGTCGACGGTGGCTTCGTGACCATCCCCGACGCGTGAGCACGCGCAGGGCCCCCGGGTTGCCGGGGACCCTGCGCGGGATCTCGTCCGGTCAGCCGCTGATGACCTGCGGCTGGCCGAGCTGTTTGAGCCCTTCGACGCCGAACTCGAGGCCGTACCCGGACTGCTTGGCACCGCCGAATGGAACACGGGGATCGATCGCCCCGTGCTTGTTGATCCAGACTGTGCCGGCCTGCAGGCGCGCAGCGATCGCCTTGGCCCGCTCCCGATCAGCGGACCACACCGAGGCACCCAGTCCGACGTCGAGTCCGTTGGCCATCGCCACCGCGTCGTCGACCGACGAGTACTTGACAACCGGAAGAACCGGGCCGAACTGCTCACGCGCGACGAGCGGGTTCGCATCGTCGATGTCGGCCACGATGGTCGCCGGATAGAAGAACCCGCGTTGGTCATCGGCCGGATTCCCGCCGACGACGATGCGGGCGCCCGCGTCCTTCGCGGCCTGGACCAGGTCGGCCACGATCTCGTACTGTGCCTTGTTCTGCAGCGGCCCGAGTACGTTCTCCTCGTCGAGACCGATTCCCATCGGTGTGGCCGCCGCGACGCGCGCCAGCGCGTCGACGACGCTGTCGTAGACGTCCTCGTGCACGTACAGGCGCTTGAGTGCGGCGCACGTCTGGCCGGTGTTGATGAACGCACCCCAGAACAGGTCCTCGGCGATGCCCGCGGGATCGACGTCCGGCAACACAATGCCGGCGTCGTTACCTCCGAGTTCGAGGGTCAACCGCTTCACCGTGTCCGCGGACGACCGGATGATGGCCTTGCCGGTGGCAGTCGAGCCGGTGAACATGAGCTTGTCGATACTCGCATGGGCTACCAGCGCCTCGCCGATCTCGCGACCGCCCGAAACCACGTGGAGCACATCGTCGGGTAGCTCGGTGTTGAGTACGTGTACCAGCGCCAGTACCGACAGGGGCGTGTACTCGGATGGCTTCAGCACCACGGTGTTGCCCATCCGCAGCGCAGGCGCCAACTGCCAGACGCTGATCATCATGGGCCAGTTCCAGGGTCCGACGGCGCCCACGACCCCGAACGGCCGGTAGTGCAGTTCCGCGTCCTCGCTCACTGTCTGCGGTTCGAGCTCGAACGAAGCGGTGGCGCGCAGCCACCCCGCGCACGCATCGACCTCGAACCGCGCATTGGGGCCGTTGAGCGGTTTCCCCTGTTCCCGCGACAGCAGCTCCGCGAGTGCCTCCGCACTGTCGGCGACAGCCTGCGCTGCCCGCGTGAGCAGGGCGCTGCGCTCGGCGTGTCCCCGTGCTTCCCACGCCGGTTGGGCCGCGCGGGCGGCCTCGACAGCCGCATCCAGATCCGCACGCTCGTGCTCCGGTGCCCGCCCGACGGTCTCACCGGTGGCCGGGTCGATGATCTCCCTGCCATCGGAGGACGGCTGCACAACGGCGAGCAGGTCTTCGGCCTTCGCGAACATGGCGTTCTCCATTCTTGACGGACCGGCGGTTCAGACGCCGGGGTAGCGCTCACCACCGGCGACGCTCTCGAAGAACGTCGCGAGTTCGTCGGTGGCCTCGAGCGGAAGGATGGTGGCGACGTAGTGATCCGGGCGGACGACGACGAGCACGCCGTCGCGGTCGATGCCCCGTCCGTCGAAGATGTCATCAGCCGGATCGGCGGCGTAGACCTTCTCGTAGTCGACGCACGCATACGGACCGACCTGCGGCAGGTACGCCCTCGGCACCGCATTGATCTCGACACCGACGTGGTCCTGCTGGTAGACCACCTTGACGTCGAACCAGGCATCAATGTCGGCGTCCTCGGGCGTGTAGGCCAGCGGCGACTGCGGCGAGGAGGTGATCCACTCGGCGAAGTCCCATACCTTCGAGGGCTGTCCCGCCTGCGGGCGGTCAGCGAAAACGTACATCCGCCAGCGCCCGTCCGCGCGGTGATGGTGACCGAGGTGCACCGGGTTGGCATCGCACAACCGCGTCACTGGGTGCGACTTGAAGCGTTTGCCGATCGGAAACCCCGTTGCCAGCTCCTGGTACATGGCGTCGCCCGTGATCAGCGACGGCTCGTACTGGGTCATCAGTCCGGCCGGGAACTCGGCTGTCTTCACGTAGAAGTCGGCCAAGGCGTTCGAGTCACCGAGCTCGTCGGGTTTGGCGGCCATCATGCGCGACCATTCCCTGTCGAAGTCGATCAGGTTCTGCGCGATGACCTGCCGTTCGGCCGAGTAGGTGTCCAGGAGCGACTCCGGGGCACGGCCGTCGAGCACGTGCCCCAGCTTCCAGGCGATGTTCCATCCGTCCTGAATGGACACGTTCATGCCCTGTCCGGCCTTGGCGCTGTGGGTGTGGCACGCGTCGCCGGTGATGAACACCCGCGGTGTGCGGGTGCCCACGAGTTCGGCGGGGACGTCGTCGAACCTGTCGGCGAGCCGGTGCCCCACCTCGTACACGCTGCGCCAGCAGACGTGTTTCACGGTCAGTGTGTAGGGGTGCAGGATTCGATTCGCCCGCGCCTCCACCTCGTCCTGGGTGGTCTCGCGGATTTTTCCGTGGTCGCCCTCGGAGACTTCACCGAGGTCGACGTACATCCGGAACAGGTGGTTGCCCTCGCGCGGGATGTGCAGAATGCTCCCGCCGTCGTGGGACTGGATGGCGCATTTGGTGCGGATGTCGGGGAAGTCGGACTCGGCGAGCACGTCCATCACGCCCCAGGCGTGGTTGGCCTGGTCGCCGACCAGTTCCCGTCCGATCGACTCACGCACCCGGCTGCGCGCGCCATCACAACCGACCACGTACTTCGCCCGGACGATCCGCACCTGCCCCTCCTCCGGGCCCGTGCTGTGTCGCAACGTCACCGTGACCGGGTACTGCCCCTCGTCGGCGACCTCGCAGGTGACGAACTCGTATCCGTAGTCGGGTTCCAGCCGCGCCGGTGCGTTGCGCGCGGCCTCCGCGAAGTAGTCCAGCACGCGCGCCTGGTTGACGATCAGGTGCGGGAACTCGCTGACGCCCGTCGCGTCGTCGGGAGCACGGGACGTCCGGATGATGTTCTCAGGATTGTCCGGATCCGGTGCCCAGAAGCACATCTCGGTGATCCGGTAGGCCTCCTCGGTGATCCGGCCGGCGAACCCGAACGCCTGGAACGTCTCGACGCTGCGCGCCTGGATACCGTCGGCTTGCCCGACCTCCAACCGTCCCGGACGGCGTTCGACCACCCGCGTCACGATGTTCGGGAACTGCGCGAGCTGGGCGGCGGCGACCATTCCGGCGGGACCGCTACCCACGATGAGGACGTCGACCTCGTCGGGAAGCTCGTCCGGCCGATCCACACCGGTCCCGGCAATCGGCTGAACGCGGGGATCACCGGAAACGTAGCCGTGATGGTGGAACTGCACGATGTCTCCTCACGTCATTGCGAGAAAGTCGGCATTTCTGCGCTGCGAACAGCCCTCACGCGTAGGGGTCGGGCGTCAGGGTGTACTTGGTCTCCAGGTACTCCTGGATCCCTTCCCGGGAGCCCTCGCGGCCGAGACCGGACTGCTTGACGCCGCCGAAGGGCGCGGCCGCGTTGGAGACGACCCCGATGTTGAGGCCCATCATCCCGGTGTCGATCTCATCGATCAGGCGTTGACCGCGGCGGGTGTCGCGCGTGTAGGCGTAGCCGACGAGTCCGTAGGGAGTGGCGTTGGCGAGTTCGATCGCGCCCTCCTCCGAGGAGAAGGTGGCGATCGGCAGCACCGGCCCGAAGATCTCCTGCCGCATCACCTCCGCGTCCGATGGCACGCCGGTGAGCACGGTCGGCTGGTAGAAGGTGCCCGGCCCCTCTCCCCGGGACCCGCCGGTGCGGACACAGGCGCCGCGATCGACCGCGTCGTCGACGAGGGCTGCGACGTTGTCGACGGCCTTGCGGTCGATCAGGGGCCCGATGTCGACGCCGTCGTCGGTGCCGCGTCCGGTTCGCATTCCCGCGACGCGCTCGGTGACGCGCCGGGTGAACTCCTCGGCCACTTCCTCGTGGACGTAGAACCGGTTGGCTGCGGTGCAGGCCTGGCCGATGTTGCGGAACTTGGCGGCCAGCGCGCCGTCGACCGCAGCGTCGAGGTCGGCGTCGTCGAAGACCAGGAACGGGGCGTTGCCGCCGAGTTCCATGCTGGTCCGCAACACTCCCCCGGCGGCCTGCTCCAACAGCCGGACGCCGACCTCCGTGGAGCCGGTGAACGACAGCTTCCGCAGTCGCGGATCGCTGATCAACGGCCCGCACACAGCGCCGGACTTCGTCGTCGTCACGACGTTGACCACGCCCTCCGGCACTCCCGCCTGCTCCAGCAGCCGGGTCAGCATCAGGGTGGTCAGCGGAGTCAAGGCGGGTGGTTTGATCACGACCGTGCAGCCCGCGGCCAGGGCCGGTGCGATCTTGCGGGTCGCCATCGCCAGCGGGAAGTTCCACGGCGTGATCAGCAGCGACGGCCCGACCGGCCGATGGGTCACCACCATCTGACCGCTGCCGTCGGGACTCGTGCCGTAACGGCCGTCGATACGGACGGCTTCCTCACTGAACCAGCGCAGAAACTCTCCGCCGTAGCCGACCTCGCCGCGTGCCTCCTGCAGCGGTTTGCCCATTTCCAAGGTCATCAGCAGGGCGAGGTCGTCGGTGTGCTCCTGCACCAGGTCGAAGGTGCGTCGCAGGATCTCGGCGCGGCGCCGGGGCGCGGTGCGGGCCCAATCCCGTCCCGCTCCCGCGGCCGCGTCCAACGCGGCCATGCCCTCGGCGGGTGACGCATCGGCGACCTCGGCGATCACCGCTCCGGTCGCGGGGTCATGCACCGGAAAAGTGGCGCCGTTTCCCGGAATCCATTGTCCGGCCACGAACAGTTCGGTGGGAACACGCCCGAGGAGGTCGCTCTCTGCCGCGGTCATAGCGAGGCTCCCAGTTTGAAGCCCTTATCCTCGTCGCCCTTGCGGGTGTAGGAGAAACCGTCCGCGCCGACCGTGACGGCCATTTCGCTGCTGTCGGTGCGCTTCTCGAGCGGCTGCGGGTTGCCGTCGAGGTCCAGCACCGGTGAGGCCTCGGTGTACCAGGACGGCACGACGGGGTTGCCCCACCAGTCGCGCCGCTGGTTGTCGTGGACGTCCCAGGTCACCGTCGGGTTGTCGGGATCGCCGGTGTAGTAGTCCTGAGTGTAGATCTCCACCCGGTGCCCATCGGGGTCGCGGATGTAGAGGTAGAAGGCGTTCGACACGCCGTGACGGCCGGGCCCGCGTTCGATCACGTCCGACATCCGGAGCGCCCCGAGCTTGTCGCAAATGGACAGGATGTTGTGCTTCTCGTGCGTGGCGAAGGCGATGTGGTGCAGCCGCGGTCCATCTCCGCCGGTGAGAGCGGTGTCGTGCACGGTGTCCTTGCGCCGTAGCCACGCCGCGTAGGTCGTTCCCTCGTCGTCCTGAATGTCCTCGGTCACCCGGAAACCCAAGTCCTCCAGGTATGTCCGCCCCGTCGGGACGTCTGGGGTGACCTGGTTGAAGTGATCCAGCCGCACCAGTGCACCCGGGGTGTAGAGGTCGTAGCGCCACGCGAGCCGCTCGACATGCTCGACGTTGTAGAAGAACTCGTACGGGAAGCCCAGCGGGTCGGTCACGCGCACGGAATCGCCGATTCCCTTGGCGAAACCGCCGGCTCGGCGTTCGGTGCGGCACCCGCGCGCGGCGAACCACTGCTCGGCGCGGTCCACGTCCTCCGGGGTGCGCACCCGGTAGGCGAACGCAGCCGCCGCGGCCACCGGTCCCTTGCGCAGCACCAGGTTGTGGTGGATGAACTCCTCCAGCGTGCGGAGGTAGATCGCCTCGTCGTCCTCCTCGGTGACCACCAGACCGAGGACGTCGACGTAGAACTCGCGTGCTCTGGCCAGGTCGGTGACCACCAGGTCGAGGTAGGCGCAGCGCACGATGTCCGGAGGCGTCAGATCCGCCGGAGATTCCGAGACAGTCATCGTTGAACAGTCCTTCGTATGCGTGGCGCTCAGGCGCCGAACTTCGGGGTGTGGGCGGGAGCCAGCGAGATGTGCATGGCCTGCTGGTCCGAGTAGAAGTCCAGCGATCGGTACCCGCCCTCATGACCGAGACCGGAGGCCTTCACACCGCCGAACGGGGTACGCAGGTCCCGGACGTTGTGCGAGTTCAACCACACCATGCCCGCGTCGATGCGCTGGCCGACGTTGTGGGCGCGTTCCAGGTTCGAGGTCCATACGTAGGCCGCCAGTCCGTACTTGACGTCGTTGGCCAGCTGCAGCGCTTCCTCATCGGTGTCGAACGGCGTGATCGCCACGACCGGACCAAAGATCTCCTCCTGGAAGATCCGCGCCGTCGGCGGCACGTCCACGAACACCGTGGGCTGCACGTAGTTTCCGGATTCCAAACCCGCTGGGCGTCCACCGCCGGCGGCCAGTGTGGCTTCGGTCTTGCCGATCTCGATGTATTCGGTGACCTTCGCGTAGTGCTCAGGGTGCACCAACGCACCGATCTCAGTGGCCGGGTCGTGCGGATCGCCGACCTGGATGTTCTTCGCACGTTCGACGTACCGGCGCACGAACTCGTCGTAGATGGAACGCTCGACCAGGATTCGGCTGCCGGCTGTGCAGCGCTCCCCGTTGAGCGAGAACACGCCGAACACGGTCGAGTCGATCGCCGCGTCCAGGTCGGCGTCGGCGAACACCACCGCCGGACTCTTACCGCCGAGTTCCATCGACAGACCCTTGAGTGTCGGCGCGGCGTTGGCGAAGATCAGGCTGCCGGTGGCGGACTCGCCGGTGAACGAGATCAGCCGCACGTCCTCGTGCTTGACCAGCGCGTCCCCTGCTTCCTCCCCGTAGCCGTGCACGATGTTGAACACCCCGTCGGGAACCCCGGCCTCGCGGAAGATCTCCGGCCACAAGCCGGCCGACAGCGGCGTGAACTCGGCGGGTTTGAGCACCACCGTGCACCCCGACGCCAGTGCCGGTGCCAGCTTCCAGCTTTCCAGCATGAACGGCGTGTTCCACGGCGTGATCAGCCCCGCGACGCCCTTCGGCTTGCGGTTGACGTAGTTGACCTGCTTGCCGGGCACCTTGTAGGTGTCGTCGGCCTGAGCCACGATCAGGTCGGCGAAGAACCGGAAGTTCTCCGCGGCCCGTTTGGCCTGCCCGAGCGCCTGAGTGATCGGCAGCCCGGTGTCGAAGGTCTCCAGCTCAGCGAGCCGCTCGTTGCGGGTCTCGACGATGTCGGCGATACGGTTGAGGATCCGGGCGCGTTCCCGCGGAAGCATTCCCGGCCACGGCCCCTCCTCGAATGCCTGGTGGGCGACGGCGACGGCGCGGTCGATGTCGGCCTGCTTGCCGGCGGACGCCTCCAGGTAGGTCTGGTTGGACACCGGGTCGAGGACCTCGAACGTGTCACCGTCGAGGCTATCGACGAACTCCCCGCCGATGAAGTGCTGAATGCGCTTGGGCAGGTTCTCCGGTACGTGCTGAATGCTCATGCTCGGTTCCCTCCGGCGATGGTGTCGGTGTCTGCGACCGGCGACAGATAGTCGGCGCCCTCGTCGAGCAGTGCGCGGATCTTGTCCTTGCCCGCATCGGTCGGGGTGATCAGCGGCGAGCGGACGTGGCCGGAGCGGATCAGACCGCGCTGGGCCAGCACCCACTTCACGGGTGCCGGGTTGGTCTCGACGAAGATCAGGTCGACCAACGGGTGCACGCCGTAGTGGATATCCAGCGCCTCATCCATACGTCCACTGTGGAACGCCTCGTACATCTTCTTCGTCGCGCCAGGCGCGATGTTGGCCGTGGCGCTGACGAAACCCGTGCCGCCCAGCGCCAGCAGCGGCAGGCACAGCAGCTCGATCCCGGACCACACCAGCAGATCCCTGCCTGCGGCCTTGATGACGCGGGAGAAGTGCTCGAAGTCCTTGGTCGTTTCCTTGACTCCGACGAAGTTCGGTACGTCCCGATGCAACCGGGCCACCGTTTCCGGTGCGATCTCCACGGCGGTGCGGCTGGGCACGTTGTAGGCGATGATCGGCAGCTCGGGGTACTCCTCGGCCACCGTCTTGTACCAGACGTAGAGCGCTTCCTGCGTGGGACGCGCATAGTACGGGGTGATGACGAGTGCCGCGTCCACGCCCGCGTCGTAGGCCGCACCGGTGAGCGCGATCGTCTCGTCCAGCTTGGCCGATCCGGTTCCCGGCACGACCGGCGCACGCCCGTCGACCGTCTTGAGGACCGTGCGGATCGCGTCTGCGCGCTCGTCGATGGTCTGCGCGCTGGGTTCGCCCGTGGAGCCGCCGATGGAGACCCCGTCGGAGCCCTGCTTCAGTTGCCAGTTCACCAGGTTGGCCAGGGATTCGTGGTCCACCGCGCCGTCGTCGGTGAACGGGGTGATCACCGGGGCGATCGACCCTGTCAGTTGCTCGGGGCGGGTGCGCCAGTTCGTCATTGCGTTCCTTCCTGTCCTGTTCGCTCCGCCTCGTAGCGGCGACGCCATTCGCCGGTCAGCGGGTAGAGCCCGTCCACCGCTGCGCCTTCGGCGACGCGGGCGGCGATCCACTCCTCTTCGGCCTCCTGTTCGATCGCGGCGTCGAGCACGTCGTCGAGGAGCGCGGGCGGGATGATCAGCACGCCGTCGTCGTCGCCGACGACGACGTCGCCCGGTTGCACGGTCGCGCCGCCGCAGGCCACCGTGATGTCGCTGTCCCACGGCACATGCTTTCGCCCGAGTACCGCGGGGTGCGGACCGTTGGAGAACGTAGGGATCTGCAGATCGGCGACGGTGGTGTAGTCGCGCACACCACCGTCGGTGACGATGCCCGCCGCTCCCAACACCTGCGCACGCAAGGCGAGGATGTCACCGACGGTGCCGGTACCGCGTTCCCCGCGCGCCTCGACCACCAGCACGTCGCCCGGCGTCAGCGCGTCGAACGAGCGCTTCTGCGCGTTGTAGCCACCGCCGTGGCTGCGGAACAGATCCTCCCGTGCCGGCACGAACCGCAACGTGCGAGCGCGTCCGATGAGTTTGGTGCCGGGCTTGTTGGTCCGCACGCCGTCGATGGACACCTGGTTGTAGCCGTGCTTGCGCAGTTGGGCCGACAGCGTGGCCACCGCGACCTGCTGCAGCTTGGCCCGGTGTTCGTCAGTGAGTTCGAACGGAGCAGGCAGACCGGCGGCCTCGGCGCTGCCCCACGCCTCCGCGCGCTGGTGGTCGTCGACCGACGGCTGTGCACTGAACTCCGGCAGCGGCTCGGTGCCTTCCACGACGGTCGTGCGCAACCTGCCGGTCGTGTGCTCGGTGCCGGGCACGTCCACCTCGACCTCGACGACGTCACCCGGCGCGACCACCGACGCACCGGCCGGCGTACCGGTGAGCACGACGTCACCTGGTTCGAGGGTGATCAGCTGGGACAGGTCGGCGACCAGCTCACCGAAGGGAAAGACGACGGTGCCCGCCAAGTCGTCCTGGACCAGCCGGTCCCCGACCCAGGCACGGACCCGCAGGGCCGCCGGGTCGAGCCGGTCGGCGGGAATCAGGTCCGGACCGAGCGGCGTGTAGCCGTCGCCGCCCTTGGACCGCAGGTTCGAACCCTTGTCCGCGGCGCGCAGGTCGTAGAGGCCGAGGTCGTTCGCCGCGGTCACCGCAGCGACGTGCGCCCAGCCTTCCTCCTTCGAGACCCGCCGGGCTGTTGTGCCGATGAGCAGCGCTATCTCTGCCTCGAAGGCCAACAACTCGGCACCGGGCGGGCGTTCCACCTTCCCGTCGGTGGCCGCCAGGGACGTCACCGGCTTGAGGAAGTACGACGGCTTCGACGGCGCCCGGCCACGCTGGGCTATCCGCGACGGGTAGTTCAGGTGCACCGCGATGACCTTGCCCGGCCGCCCGACGAGCGGATGGTGAGCGAGGCCGTCAGCTGAAGAACGCACTGCATCGGACGACATGCCGCAGAATCGTATACGATGCCATATCTGATCTCAACAGAAGACGGACACGCATCTCCGGACACGCATCTCCGGGCACGGACCACGGTCCGGCAAAATGGAGCGTCACATCGTCGAAACGAGGGCTCATGACTAGCGATGCACCGGCCGAAGGCATGACCGCGAGCAAGTCACAGCTGGCTTACGAGTGGCTCCGCGACCGGATCGTCTCGCACCGCTTCACGCCCGGCTATCGGTTGGTGCTCAGCCAACTCGCCGCCGAACTCGGCGTGAGTACCGTCCCGGTCCGTGAGGCCGTCCGCCGACTGGAAGCCGAGGGCCTGGTCACCTACGAGAAGAACGTAGGCGCGCAGGTCGCCCTGGTCGACGAGGGCGAGTACGTCACGACCATGCAGACTCTCGCCGTCGTCGAAGGCGCCGCCACCGGCTTTTCCGCACCACTGTTGACCAACGAGGACGTCAGTAAAGCGCGCGAGATCAACCAGCGCATGCGCGACAGCCTCGAGCACTTCGACCCGCGTCGCTTCACCGAGCTCAACGAGGAGTTCCACAAGGCCCTGTTCCTGCACTGCCCGAACGAGCATCTGATCGACTTGGTGCACCGCGGTTGGAGCCGGCTGCGCATGCTGCGCAGCTCCACCTTCAGCTTCGTTCCCGGCCGCGCCGTCGAGTCGGTCACCGAGCACGACGAGCTGGTCGACCTGATCGAGAACAAGGCCGACCCGATCGAGATCGAACTCGCGGCCCGCCGCCACCGGACCGCCACCCTCGACGCCATGCTGACGTTCCAGCACGCCCACGACTAGCGTGGGACGCACCGTAGCCCGACGGACAGAAGCACATCCGGTCGCTTCACCTGTGCTGAGGTGGCGAAGTCCCCAGCCGTTAAGGGCACGTCCGACACGTCCACAATTCAGTTTCGGTGTTTAGTTAGTTTTTTGAGCTTTACTTGGTTAGATGTGGTGGCTCACACTGTGGCCGGTCCTGCAAGGAGGGCGACGCCAACGAGGACCGTGGACATGAGTGAGTCGCGGCCGACCCCCGACGGCCCAGTGGGTAAGGCCCCCGAATCTCCACTCCGGGCGTTCTGCTGTCGGTTCTGGGCGCATCCGGGATGCCTGTCGAATCCTTGCGGACCGACATCAAGATGACGATCAGAGGGGGTCTCAACGAGCATCGCGACGCTCTCCTAACGACGGTCTGGACCCTTCCGGCCCACCCCGATCAGCTGGCGAGTGTGCGGTCTGGGGACCGCTGGTTCGACTCCTTCGAGGAGTCCATCCGCTATACAGCCCCGCGCGCTGAGACCGATTTGGCGACGGGGAGAACATAGGCTGTTTACACCCTCAACGACGCGGGGAGAACACAATGAGCGGGGCTGCGGGGCGTGTACCCGCCCAAGTGACGAGTTTCGTCGGCCGTGACGACGAACTGTCGGCCGTGCGGGAGTCGCTGGCACAGTGTCGCCTCGTGTCCTTGGCCGGCCCTGGGGGCGTGGGCAAGACGCGCCTGGCTGTTGAGACTGCGCGAGTGCTCGACAGCGAGGTTCCGGACGGCGCCTGGTTCGTGTCCTTGGCTCACCTGACCGACCCGGCACAAGTGGCGCAAGCAGTGGTCAATGCGCTGGCAATGAAATTCTCGACGACCAACGTCGTGGACCACCTCGTGGCCAGCCTCATGGACCGGGACATGCTGGTCGTGTTGGACAACTGTGAACACGTCCTCAGTGGTTGCCAGGCCTTCGTTGCCCGCGTACTGAGCATGGCGCCGGGAGTGCGTTTCCTGACCGCGAGCCGTCAGGCGCTGGGCATCAGCGGTGAGCGCGTCGTCGAAGTACGCCCTCTGGTGGCCCCGGACCCCGACGCCGCGCTGCGGGTGCAGGACGCGAGCCGCTATCCGGCGATCCAGTTGCTCGACGAACGCGCCAGCGCGATCAGTTCCCACTACCGGCTGACCGACGAGAGCATCGACCTGGTGGCACAACTGGTGCGGCGGCTCGACGGGCTCCCGCTGGCCATCGAACTCGCCGCCGCCCGTTTGCGCTCGCTGTCCCTTCGCGAACTGCTCGAGCGGGTCAGCGACCGCTTCCGGATACTCGGCGGCGGCGATCCGACGGATCTCCCACAACACCGCACACTCCGGGCGCTGGTCGAGTGGAGCCACGAGTTGTGTTCACCGGACGAGCAACGCCTCTGGGCGCGGATGTCGGTGTTCACCGAGAGCACCGATCTGGCGTCGGTCGAGGCGATCTGCGCAGACCACGAATCCACCGACGTGGTGGATACCCTCGATGCACTTGTCGCCAAATCCATTCTCATCACCGAGACGACGCCCTGTGGACTGCGGTATCGGATGCTGGAGTCGATCAGCGAGTACGGCCGGGAACGGCTACACGCCAGAGGCGAGGAGCAGACGCTGCGACACCGCCACCGCGAGCACTTCCTCGAGCTGGCCAACCGGGCCGGCGCCGCGTTCTGGGGCCCGGACCAAGCACGTCACCTCGCGCATTTGACGACCGAACTGCCCAACTTCGGCACGGCGCTCGACTCGTTCGGCGGTGACGATGACAAGCAGGCGCAACGGAACGCTCTGGCACTCGCCGCCCGATTACGGATTCTGTGGGTGATGGGCGGCCACTTGCAGGAAGGCCGGCGGCGTCTGGAACAGGCGCTCGCCGCTCACACCACGGCGTGCCCGGAACGCGTGGAGGCGTTGTGGTCCTGCGCCTGGGTTGCCCTCCTGCAGGGCGACCAGGACGCAACACGAGACCGCCTGGACGAATGCGCGAGCCTCAAGGCCGCCGCGGACCCGCACACCCGCAGCTTCTGCGCCACCTGGCAGGGATCGCTTGCCCTGTTCCAAGGCGATCTCGACGCCGCCGTGGAGCACTTCACCGCGGCGGCGGCCGGGCACCGCACGGAAGGTTCGGCTGAAGGCCTGCTCATGTCGCTGTTCCAGCTCGCACTGACCCACGCGTTGCTCGGTAACCCGACCGAAGCGCACCGGCTGTGCGACGAAGCGGTGGCTGGCAGCACCACCATCGGCGACGACTGGGCCCACTCCTACGCACTGTGGACCCGCGCGCACGTCGCCGTGGCCGAGGGCCGGCTCGAGGATGCGATCACAGCCGGATGTCAGAGCCTCGAATTGAGCATGCCGCTGGACAACCAGCTCGGGATCGTACTCGTGTTCGAGGTACTCGCTGTCGCCTCGGTGGCAGCAGGCCGCCATCATGAGGGCGCCACACTCCTGGGCCTGGCCGAGACGGCGTGGCGCAAGGTCGGAACCGACCTACAGGCTTTCGGTCCGCAACTCGCCAACCTCCGCGGCCAGGCCGCTGCGCGGGCCCGCGCAGCGCTGGGCGCCGCGAAGTTCCAGCAAGCGCATCGGGAAGCCGCAGGTTTCAACTACGCCCAGGTGTGTACCTATCTCGACATTCTCGCCCGCACCTACAGCGATGACGCGGACGTCGCACCAGCCTCGCCGGAACCGATAACCCTGACCCGGCGCGAGCGCGAGGTCGCGGCGCTGGTCGGCAAGGGCCTCAGCAACCGGGACATCGCCGCCCGGCTCGTCTTGTCCCACCGCACCGTCGAAGGGCATGTCGAGCACATTCTCGCCAAGCTCGGTTTCCGATCACGCGCCGAGATCGCGGTGTGGGCGACCACCCGCGAACCCACCACGTGACCGGTTCCGAACGAACCACGTGGTCCACCCACGTGGTTCCCCGGATCTCCTGACCTGAACGGAGTCACATCCTTGTGAACAGACGCGATCCGCAATGCGGATCCACACCTACAAGGAGGTAGACGTGCGTTCGATCGCCATCATCGGTGCCGGCCAAGGTGGGCTGCAGCTCGCGTTCGGCTTGCTCAGCGACGGGTATGAGGTCACGGTGTACTCCGACCGCACTCCGGAGCAGATCGCCGCCGGCCGCCTGCCTTCGAGCAACGGCCTCTTCGGACGTGCGGTCGCTCGCGAGCGCGCTCTCGATATCTGTTTCTGGGACGGCGAGCCGCCGCTGATCGAACAGACGGATGCCAAGCTCACCGACCCCGAGGGTCACCTCGCCGTCGAGTTCACCGGCCGATTCGCCCAGTACGGGCAGTCGGTCGACCAGCGGTTGAAGTTCAGCACCTGGCTCGAGGCATTCGCCGGTCGCGGGGGCAAGATCGTCTACGGTGCGGTCGACCTGGCAGGTCTCGACGAGATCGCGGCGGTCAACGACCTCACAATCGTCGCCGCAGGCAAGGGCGAGATCGCCAAGATCTTCTCTGTCGACCAGACACGGACGACCTATCAGCGCCCGCAACGCTCGATCGGCATGATCTCGCTCATCAACACCGAGCACCCGGCACCCGACGGCGTCTCCTACAACATCCGGCCCGGGGTCGGTGAGGCGTTCGGAATCCCGATGCTCACCGCCGCCGGACCAGCCGTCACCTGGGTGATGGAGGCTCTGCCCGGCGGCCCCATGGATCGCTGGTCCCAGGCCACTACGGCCGAGGAGATGCTGGAGCTGACGAAACGCACGTTCGCCGACTTCTTCCCCTGGGAAATGGCGCGCTACACCGAGGCCCACATCTCGGACCCGAACGGATGGTTGTGCGGAGCCGTGCCCCCGCTGGTGCGTGAGCCGATCGCCCTGCTGCCATCCGGCCGGAAGGTGGTCGGCATGGCTGATGTCCTCGTGCTCAACGACCCGTGTTGCGGTCAGGGCGCCAACAACGCGAGTACGCACGCCGAGGTCATGCATCGGCTGATCCTCGACCGTGGCTCACAACCGTTCGACGAGACCTGGATGCAGGCCACCTTCGACCGGTTCTGGGACCAGGCCCAGTACCCCACGAAGTTCACGAACACGATGCTGGCCTTCAACAACCCGGGCTCCGCCCCGCCCGAGCACGCGATGGAGCTGCTCGCCACCGCGACGCAGGTGCCGGAAGTCGCCCACCGCTTCGCCAACGCCTTCAATGACCCCTCCGACCTGGAGAGCTTCTTCTACGACCCGGAATTGACCACGCGGTACCTCGCGGAGGCACGCGCACGCCACGAGTTGCGACTGCGCGGGCGCGCCGACCTGAGCGCGGCGGGAGGGAAGGGATGACGACTCTCGAGGAACGGCCGCTGCTCCCGGCAGACGACCCGCGGCATTATCGGCGCGCGCTCGGCTGCTTCCCCACCGGCATCACGGTCATGACCGCCGCGCACGCCAACACCCGGGTCGGGGTCACCGCGAACTCGTTCGCCTCGGTCTCGCTCGACCCGCCTCTCGTGCTGTGGGCGCTGCGAACCGACTCACCAAGCCTGTCCGTGTTCCACGACGCGAGACACTTCGCCGTGAACGTGCTCGCCTGGCACCAGGAAGACCTATCCCGGCGCTTCGCCAAACCGGCCGACGACAAGTTCGACGGCCTGACAGTCACTGAAGGCCTGGGCGGTGCGCCCCTGCTCGACGGGTGCGCCGCGCGGTTCGAAACTCGTATCGCACATCAGATCCCCAGCGGGGACCACGTCCTGCTCGTCGGGGAAGTCATGCGCTACAACAACTTCCACCGCGAGCCCCTGGTCTTCCTACGGGGCGACCATCTCTGGCTCGACCAGCCCACCATCGGCTGATCGCGAGAGGAACCCACACACGCGAAACCAGCGATGCGACCGCGCTGGCGACCTCCGGAACGGATGCGAGCCATACCCGGAGCGACCACTCCTGAGCCAAACCCGCGCCCAAAGGTCGAAACCCAGCTGGGCGACCGAGTTAACATGCAGGTCAGAAGGGTGTGCGGGGTCGGACTTGAACCGACGGCCAAAGGATTATGAGGCCGCCAAATCACCCGTCAGGAGCAGAAACCGCAGGTAGCGCGGTGAACCGTCGGCTGCATCGTCGCACCCGAGGCACCGGGTAGCACCAGTTCATGGACAGGACCATGGACAGGACTCGCATACGGCGCTGCGCCGGGCTATACCACCCCGTCCGCACCCCACAGACCCTCCGAAACTAGGTACGGCAGGAAGCGCAACGCCGTCCTAATCTTCCCGGTACGACACCGATGCGGCACCCATTCGAGATCCGTGCTTTAGCTGCTCGAGTCGGCCCGCGCTATTCCCGGGAAGTCGCCACCTCGGGCAGCTCGGACCCGGACAACTCGACTGGCGTGGCGGGCCGGCTCGGCGATACCGGCGCGCCGACCTGGGGCCCCTCGGACATCAGGTCCTTAGCGAACGCCACCGCGACGGCGACCACGATGACGAGGAATGGTGCCGAGCTAACAATCACCATCTGCTGTAGTGACTCCAGCCCGCCGGCCGCCAACAGAGCGATGGCTGCCGCCCCGGTCACGGCACCCCAGAGCGCCAGCACTCGGCGCGACGGTTGCTCCGTGCCGTGGCTGGTTAGCATGCCGAGTACGTACGTGTTCGCGTCGGCTCCGGATACGAAGAACACGATCACCAGCAGGATCGTCACGATCGATGTGATGGCGGTCAGCGGCAGCGAGTCGAGAGTCGCAAAGAAGGCAGCGTTCGTGTCCTCCGCGGCTGCGGCCCCGATCGCCGTCTCGCCACCCATGTCGCGATTGATCGCCGTACCACCGAAGGCCGTGAACCACGCCGTGAACACCACAGTCGGCACGAGCAGCACCCCGGTAACGAACTCGCGCACTGTCCGTCCCCGCGAGATACGGGCCAGAAAGACCCCGACGAAGGCCGCCCACGACAGCCACCACGCGAGCATGAAGTACGTCCAGTTCTGCATGAAGCCCAGGTCTCCGCTCGCCGGCGTGATGAGGCTGGTCGCGACGAGCTCGCTGAGGTACCGGCCGACCGACTCCACGTACAGGTTCGCCAAGTAGATGGTCGGGCCGACGATGAGGACGAACACGAACAAGGCCCCACCGAGCCCCATGCTCGCCTCGGACAGATAGCGAATCCCCTTGGCGACACCGGTCAAGGCCGACGCGGTGAACAACAACGTGATGACCACGATGATGGCGAACTGCACCGGCAGCGAGTTCGGGATGCCGAACAGACTCGTCAGCCCTCCGTTGATCTGCAGAGCCCCGAGGCCGAGGGAAGTCGTGGTGCCGAACAACGTCGCGATGACGGCGAACACGTCGACTCCTTTACCCGCAGCTCCCTCCACACGGCGCCCCAGTAACGGGCGCAACAGCGCGCTGACGAGCCCGGGCCGCCCCCGGCGGAACATCGACCACGCCATAGCCAGCCCGACGACGGCGAAGATGCCCCAGGCATGCAACCCCCAGTCGAAGAACGAGAACTGCATCGCCGTGACCGCCGCGCCGGAGGTCATCGGTGCTGCGAGCCCGTGAGGCGGGGCAGCGAGGTGGCTGATCGGTTCCGCCACCCCGTAGGAGACCAGGCCGATCCCCATGACGGCTGAGACGATCATCGCGTACCAGGTGACACGACGGAACGCCGGTCGATCGTCGTCCTTTCCCAAACGCAACCGGCCATACCGGCTGCATGCCAGCACGAGAAGGAACACGAGGAAGCCGAGCGACGCCGCCAAGTAAGCCCACCCGAGCCCGCGCGTGATCCCGTCGAGAGCCGTGGCACCCGCTACCGCAAGCGAGTCACTCGCGACAGCGCCCCAGACGACGATCGCCAGGGCCAGCGTGAGCGAGACGTACAGGACAGGTCCGGGACGCCGGCGAACCGGCGGCACGGTCAAGAAATCGGACATCGTTGTCTCCGTCGAGATTCTCCGTGGGACCGCGGGAAGGAGCGTCCGCGCCGCATCCCGGTTCCGGGAGTGCGCATGACGCGTCAATGTGGCATGCAAGCTGACGACTGGTCAATGCCAACCCGGAAAGTACGAAAGACCCTCGTTACCCGGAAATTGGGAGTTTTCAGCGGCGGCAAGCGTAGGAAGGTAGACATCTTGACGCCGTACAGGGATCCGCCGTAGCTTCTCTTGCATGCAAGAACCTACCGAGGTTGTCGGGCGGAACGGGGCGCAGGCGCGGGTTCTGGCCGGTGTGCGGAGCGCGATCATCGAAGGTCGGCACGCTCCCGGCGAGCCACTCTCCGAACTCGCCCTCGCCGCCGAGTACGACGTGTCCCGGACTCCGGTTCGAGAAGCGCTCAAGCAGCTCCAGATCGAAGGACTGGTCGAGGTCCGCGCACGAGTCGGCACGTTCGTCCGTTCCCCGAGTCGGCGCGAAGTCGTGGAGCTGTTCGAGCTCAAGGAGATGCTCGAAGGCATGGCCGCACGACTGTTGGCCGCCCGCGGGCCGGTGCCCGTCCTGGACGAGATCGAGGACAACCTCGAGCGCTCCGGGCGGGCCGTGGCACAGGGCGACACCGAGGATTACGCGCGCCTCGTACACGGCTTCCACGAACTGCTCGTCGTCGGGGCCGACAACTCACAACTGGAATCGCACTACCGGACGCTCATGAACCAGCTCGCCTACCACCGGCTGGTATCCGCATCGCTGACCCGGCCCGGCCGACTCGGCGCGTCGCTGGCAGAGCACCGGAACGTGCTGGAGCTGATTCAGGAGAAGGACGGCTTCGGAGCCGAATTCGCCATGCGTGACCACGTCCGTTCCAGTGAACGGGCGACCCTCGCCGCCGACGACCCTCTCGCCGGAGGCACGCCGCTGCGGAAGGAAGTGTGACATGCGGTTCTCGATCTTTCACAACATCGGAGCGCCGGGGCGGCTCGGCGACGTCGCGACAGTCCTCGACGAGGTCCGAGAGATCGCGACGTTCGCCGACAACGCGGGCTACCACTCCATCTGGTACACCGAGCACCACTTCGGACACGAGGGCTTCGAACTCGTCCCGAATCCGCTCATGGTCGGAGCCGACATCGCGGCGCGCACCTCCCGTATTCGCATCGGGCAAGCGGCCAACATCGTCACGTTCTGGAATCCGATGCGCCTCGCCGAGGACATCGCGATGCTCGACCAGCTCTCCCGCGGACGCGTCGAGGTCGGTGTCGGACGCGGTCTGTACGGCCGGGAGGCGATGAACCTCAACCCGCTCGCCGACCCTCGGGACCAGGAACAGAACCGCGAGCTGTTCGAGGAGACGATCGACATCCTCCGCAAGGCGTGGAGCGGCGACTTCTTCTCCCACAACGGACGGTTCCACCAGTACCCAGCGCCGGGTGTGTCCTGGGACCATCCACTCTCGCCAGCCTCCCCGGAATTCGTCGGCGACGACGGCACGATCTCCGCCATGAAGGTCGTGCCGAACACGTTCCAGGACCCTCACCCGCCGCTGTCCCAGGTCATCGACAGCCCTCGGTCGATCCAGAGTGCGGCCAGAGCCGGCATGAACGGCATGTTCTGGATGCCACCCGTCTCCGAGCTGAAGGGCCGGTTCGAGCTCTACCGCGACACGCTGTCGGAGGCCACCGGCGTCGAACAGGAACTGGGCACCGGGCTGTCGCTCGTCCGCGACGTCTACGTGGCGGACACGATGGAACAGGCCCGCGCGGACTTCGAGGAAGCGCTCCTCACCTCGTATCGTTGGGTGTGTCACTGGCGAGGCCTCGGCAATATGCGTGAGGTCGGTGAGGACATCACGGGCCGCGAGCTGGACTACGATTTCCTCGCCGAGCGCAACCTTCTCGTGGGCACGCCCGACTACGTGGCCGAGAAGGTTCACGAGCTGCAGCAGGAACTGAACCTGCAGGACCTGCTGTTGTGGACTACGCACCCCGGCATGGACCACGGCAAGGTGATGCGCAGTTTCGAGCTGTTCACCGAGAAGGTCATGCCCCAGTTCGCGGAGAACCCGGCGTGAGTGGGAGTATCCGCCGGATCGTCACGGTGACCGACGAACCGCTGCACGAGGCGGGAGAGCCGGTCCGAGTGCCGGTGCGCCGCGTCGCAGCCGTCGCCGTCGTGTCCAACCCATGGGTCGGCCGCGGGGTCCTGAACGACCTGTCCGCAGAGGTGTCGGCGCTCGCCCCGGAGATCGCACACGCCCTGTCGGACCGACTGGTCTCGGCGCTGGGCGGCGCCGAACACGTCGAGGCGTTCGGGAAGGCCGCCCTGGTCGGTGTGAACGGAGAAATCGAGCATGCCGGCGCACTGATCCACACACCGTACTTCGGCGACGTGCTGCGGAGGCGCACGGACGGCGAATCGATCATCGTCTTCGCCGATCAACGATCCGGGGCCGGAACTTCCCTGCCGGTCCCGATCTGGCACAAGAATCACGCGTCCACCCGGTCGCACTACCAGACCGTTCCGGTTCGGGTGCCCGATGCGCCGCGGCCCGACGAGATCGCGGTGATCGCCGCGGCGTCGGACGGACCTCGTCCGAACGCACGCATCGGCGACCGGCGCACCGACACCGCGCTCGCCGATCACATCCTGACCGGTCATCCCGTCGCTGCTGAGAAGGAGCCACTGCCATGAGCACCGTCCGCGCCATCCACACGATCGTCGACGAAACCCACATCGAAGGGGGCAAGCAGGTCGACCCGCCCGCCAGGATCGCGGTCGTGCTCGCCGCCGTCGAGAATCCCTGGGCCGATAAGGGCTTCGTCCAGGATCTCCAGCCCCTCATCGACGAAGTCGCACCACAGCTGGGCAAACTGCTGAGCGACCGCGTGGTCGGCGCTCTCGGCACTCCGGTCGAAGCCTACGGAAAGGCCGCGATCGTCGGGCTGGACGGCGAGATCGAGCACGGCTCCGGTCTGATCCACACACTCAAGTTCGGCAACCACTTCCGCGACGCCGCACAGGCGACGACTTTGCTTCCCGCGGTGGAGAAGCGTGCCGCCGCAGGCTCGACGTTCGACATCCCCCTCAAGCACGTCACCGATGCGACGATCCGCTCGCACCACCAGACGGTCGAGGCACGGATGCCGGACGGGCCCCGTGCGAACGAGATCGTCATCGGGCTCGCCGCCGCCGCGCAGGGCCGTCCGCAGGCCCGGCTTGCCCCGCTGACCTCGGAGCAGTGAGCATGCCGGCCGATGTCGTCCTGCTGCACGGTGTGGGACTCGACCACACGATGTGGCGACGTGTCGCCGGCCCCCTGTCAGCCTCCGCGCAGCGAGTGCACACCCCGGATCTGCTGGGGCACGGAACCGCGTCCGACGCCGACGACGGCACCACGCTCGCGGATCTCGCCGCACCGATCACGGGCCTACTCGGCTCGCTGCCTAGTCGGGCCCACCTGGTCGGATTCTCACTGGGCGCACTCGTGGCCACCCGCGTGGCACTCGACCGCCCGGACGAGGTGTCGTCGTTGACACTCGTCAGCGGGGTGGCCGACCGACGCCCCGAGGAACGCGCCGCCGTGGACCGACGCCTGGCCGACGCCGAATCCGACCTGGCCGCGACGTTCGACGCCGCGATCGATCGCTGGTTCTCGCCGCGGTGGCGCCGAGCCGAACCGCGGTTGGCGGCGGAGACCCGTGCGGTACTCGCGGCCAACCGGCCGGCGAGCTACCTCGCCTGCTACCGGATTTTCGCCGAAGCGGACGCCGAGGTGTGGCCGGAACTACCGGACCTGCTTGCGCCGGTGCTGGCCATCACCGGAGCCGACGATCCGGGATCGACACCTCGCATGTCCGCAGCCGTGGCCTCTCGCGTACCGAACGGCCGCTCGGCGGCCGTTCCGGGAGCGCGCCACCTCCTGCCGTTGGAACGTCCGGACATGGTCACCGCAGCCGTCCTCGCACAGATCGAAACTCGACCCTTCGCCGTTGCTGGAGACACCACATCATGAGCACCACAGCTGCTGCCCAGTCGTCGTCCACCGGTTCCGCACGCCTGCCACGGTGGGAACACCATATTGCGGGAAAGGAGACCGCTCCGGCCGACGGCCGCTACTTCGCCAGCGACAACCCCACTACCGGCGAGGCCTGGTACGAGGCCGCGCGCGGCACAGCCGCCGACGTCGACCGTGCCGTAGCAGCCGCGCGGAGTGCATTCGAGTCGCCGCACTGGCGCAGGATGTCGCAGACGGCGCGCGGCGCCCTGCTGCGCCGCGTCGGTGAGCTGGTCGGCGAAAACGCCGATCGTCTCGCGCGCATGGAGTCGACCGACAACGGCAAGCTGCTCCGTGAGATGACGGCGCAGCTGGCGAGCTTGCCCGAGTATTTCCATTACTACGCCGGTCTCGCGGACAAGATTCACGGCGAAACGATTCCCGCGAGCAATGTCGACGTCCTCAATTACACGAGCCGGGAACCGGTGGGCGTCGTCGGCGCGATCACGCCGTGGAACTCACCGCTGACGCTGACAGTGGCGAAACTCGCCCCATTGTTGGCCGCGGGCAACACGGCCGTGGTGAAACCGTCGGAACACACCAGTGCCTCGATGCTGGCGCTTGCGCCACTGTTCGAGGAGGCAGGCTTTCCACCGGGCGTCGTCAACGTCGTGACCGGCATGGGTGACGAGGCGGGAGCGCGGCTGGTGGATCACCCCGACGTCGCGAAACTGTCCTTCACCGGCAGCACCGCGACCGGAGCGTGGATCGCCGAACGCGCCGGCAGGCGGTTGATCCGTGCGGGTTTGGAGCTGGGAGGCAAATCGCCGCAGCTGGTGTTCGGCGACGCCGATGTGGCGAGTGCCGCGAACGGGGTGATCGCGGGGATCTTCGCCGCCGCCGGTCAGACCTGCATTGCGGGTAGCCGGGTGTTCGCCCACCGCAGTGTCTACGACGAGCTCGTCGAACGGGTCGTCGGGAGGGCACGGACCATCCGGATCGGCGACCCCTTGGCGCCCGAGACCGAGCTGGGACCACTCGCCATGCGTGCGCAACTGGCCAAAGTGGAGGATTACGTCGCTGCAGGGCGCGCCGAGGGTGGTCAGGTCGCGCACGGCGGCAGGCGTCCCAAGGTCGGGCTCGGCGGCTGGTTCCACGAGCCCACCGTGTTCACCGACCTGCCGAACGACGCCCGATTGTGCCGGGAAGAGATCTTCGGCCCGGTCGTCGCGATCATGCCTTTCGACGCCGACGCAGAGGCTCTGCAGCTCGCGAACGACACGGCCTACGGCCTGGCCGCGGGTGTCTGGACCACGGATCTCTCACGCGCACACCGTGCCGCAGGCGCACTCGACGCAGGGACCATCTGGGTCAACATGTACCGCGCCATGTCACCGATGTCGCCGCGGTCCGGGTTCAAGGCTTCCGGACTCGGCGTCGAGCACGGCTCCGAGGTGATTCGGGAGTACACACGGTTGAAGAGCGTCTGGATCAACACCAGCGACGAACCCGCCGGCGACCCGTTCGTCCTGCGCTCCTGAAAGGAAAACTCATGAGTCTGAGCACGACCGTCGCACCGAACGGAACGGTCGACACCGATGCCGTGCGCGCGACGTTCGCCCGGTTTCCGAGCGGTGTGACAGCCGTCTGTGCGCTTGACGCCGACGGAACTCCGATCGGGTTGGCTGCCAGTTCGTTCGTGGGTGTCTCGCTCGATCCGCCACTGGTCGGCGTGTGCGTGCAGTACACGTCCACAACGTGGCCGCGGCTGGCGCACAGGCCTCGGTTGGGACTGTCGGTGCTCGCCGCCTCACAGGACCTGACGTGCCGCCAACTCGCCGCAAAAACCGGTGACCGATTCGCAGGACTGGACTGGCATGCCACCGACGACGGCGCGCTCCTACTGCAGGGCGCGACCGCGTGGCTGGACTGCTCGATCGAACGAGCCGTTCCCGCCGGAGATCACGAGTTCGTGCTGTTCCGAGTGCACGAACACGGAGTCCAGCCACAGTGCGGCCCACTCGTGTTCCACGCGAGCCGGTTCCACACCCTGTCCGAATTGGAAGCTGCATCGTGACGGCTCAGCTCGAGCGGCCGATCTCTGCTCCGGAACCGTCCAGTATCGCTTCTTCGGTTACCGCGCTACGGTCAGGAGGCCCCGTTCTACTGGTCAACGACGAGCGTCCCGAGGTCGCCGATGTGCTCCTGCCTGCTGCTCTGGCCGAGACCGAGCAGGTGGCCTGGATCGTCCGGCACACGTCCGGCCTGTTGCGGACCCCCATGCCCGTCGACCGTGCCGACGCGCTCTACCTTCCGGCCATGGTGCGCGAGAACCAAGATCCTGCGACAGTATCCTACGCCGTGTCCGTCGATGCGGCGAACGGGATCGGCACCGGCATCAGTGCTCGCGATCGCGCTCGGACAGCTCGGGTCCTCGCGGACCCTGATTCGGGCCCGGAGACACTGTGTCGCCCCGGCCACGTGCTCCCCGTCCGTGTCGGGCCCACCGCTGGGCCTACGCCGGACACGGCCGCAATCCGGCTGTGCCGCGAGGCCGACCTCCCTCCGGTCGGCCTGACCGCAGGCCTTGTCGAAGGGGCCGAGGGACCGGCCGGCTCGACGACACCCGGGCAGCCAGAGATCGCCGCGCTGGCAGACCGGTACGGACTTCCCGTCGTCGATATCAACGACGCATGGTTCGGAAGCCGTTGCGGCGGAATCGTGCCCGCCGCAGGGATCACAGCCAGACCGCGTGGGAAGCTCACAACCCCGCACGGAGACGTGTCGGTCGTGGAGTACCGGGACCGTCTACACGGTGTCGAACACCTCGCGATCCACGGCGACCTCGCGGCCGAACCACCACGCCTGTCCGTGCATATCGGATGCGCAATCGGAGACCTACTCGGAAGCAGCGCATGTGCGTGCCGTGCCAATCTGGATGCCGCAGTCTCCACGACCGCTCAAGACGACGGCGTGCTGGTATATCTACGCGCCAGACACGAGTTCGGACTGTTCGGCCACTCGTCCAGTGCCGCCGACGCTCCTGCCGCTCTTGTCGCGGCTGTCCTGGCCGATCTCGGCATACCCCGGATCCAGCTGGAGCATGACGCACCGATATCTCGGCAGCATCTGACGGCTCGGGGCGTCCAAGTCACCTGACCCCGGGCGGGCGCCGAGCGGATCGTCCGAGCTTCCGAACGCGCCCGGAACCGAAGGGATTCCAGGCACAGCCGTCGATCGCGGCGGTGATCGCGGCTCGTTGCATGGTAAGTGCCGCAGCGGCAGATGTTGCGCAAGGTGTCGAGGGGCTGCGTCGACCAGATCCAGATGTGCTCTGGCACACCTCGGCGCAGACGCCCAGAGGTATGCGCATACCGGCACCGCCCGCTGGACACCATCCGCACCGCGCTGCGCCAGACACCTGAGCCAGAGGCCACCCGGACGCACAGCTGGAGGCGTTGACCAAGCCGACCGAAACCGACCCAGACCGTTGCGGCCGGTACTCGAGGCCGCTCGGGCGACAGTCGAAAACGAGGGCAGCGACAAACGCTGACTCCACGAAGATCATGAACAGGACGGAGACAGGATCGTCCGGACAGACCGTTGGCACAGGTCAACGGGCATTTGCATCTTGTGGACCGGGTCGAACTTGAGCCGACGGCCAAGGGATGCGAGCCCGCAAAATCACCTGCCCTGGTCTGCGTCTCCTGCCACCCGGCGCATCGGACACCTTCACCTACGGCATCCGCGTCACCGGCACCGATTGACGACGACACGCCCTGCCTGCCATCAGTACCGAACCGATAGTGAGCAGCTGCAGACACAGTCGCCGGACGCCGGGTGAACACCCGCCAGATGATGCCAATACCCACCGGTTCCGGCGGAGTGTCCATGCCGACCGCCGTGCAGGTGAAGGATCGCAGGCCACCGGCGCCGAGTCGTAGCGGGCGCGGGTCCGTCGTCGAACGTGACATCGACACCGCGCCATCCTGCGCGATTGCGACCACCGACAGTCCGAACGGGACTATCCGCCCGCCTCGGCCGCGCCCGTCACGAGAACTTGGGCCGGCGGGGGCCGGTGCAAGCCGAGGGCCGCCAGCATATTAGCACCGCCCCTGCGGTGGTCCTCGAGTTCGACGAGCACCGTGCCCACGTCGTACGGCGCCCGCAGGCCGAGCGTGTCGTAGCCGTAACCTGCGCGGGCCACTGCGTCCCACACGCCGAGATCCCGGAGAACTTGCAACGCATCGCCCTGCAGCTTGATCGCCGAGCCGCGACTCCGACCTGAGCCGCAAAGGCATCGTCTCGCAGCTCACGAGCCAGTCAGGCAGGCGCCGACATGGTCGCTGAACAATCAACCGCGGCATCACCTGGTCGGGTGTATGCGCCCGACTTTTCGGCCTCTCACGCCACCACCTCTCACCTGGTCGGGCGACCACGCGGCGCTCTCACGCGGTGACAACGACGCGGGGCCCAACGGCCACGCCCGCTAATCACTAGACGGTACTCATGACCATCACAGGGGTTGACTGTTAACAGTCAACAACTCTAGCGTGCTCGCCACCACAGCGCCCCACCCGAACAGGAGCAAAGGAGCACCATGAGTCCGCAGCGCACCGCCGTCATCACCGGAGCGAGCAGCGATAACGGAATCGGCATCGCCACTGCGCGACGCTTCGCCCGCGAAGGCTGGGCTGTCGTGGTCCTCGACCTGGCCGGGGACCAGGCGGAGGTAGTGGCGAAGTCCATCGCCTCCGAGCACGGCGTAGCCGCGTTCGGACACGCAGTGGACGTCGCCGACGAGACCGCGGTCGACGCAGCACGGGACGCAGTGACCGCCGAGGTCACGGCCGGCCGGCTGCCCGAGATCGGTGCCGTCGTCAACATCGCCGGCATCACCTCGCCGGTCGACTTCCTCGACACGACCCTCGACCTGTGGCGCCGGGTGATGGACGTCAACGCGACCGGGACCTACCTGGTCACCAAGGCTTTCCTTCCCCGGATGGTCGACAGCGGATGGGGGCGCATCGTCAACATGTCGTCGGTCTCCGCTCAGCGCGGCGGCGGAGTCTTCGGCAAGGTTCCCTACTCTGCGGCGAAGGCCGCCATCCTCGGTTTCACCAAGGCACTGGCCCGTGAGCTCGGACCGACCGGCGTCACCGTCAACGCGGTCACTCCCGGCGCGGTGGACACCGACATTCGGGTCGGCAGCACTGCCGAACAGGAAGCACAGATCGCCGGCGCCATTCCGGTCGGCCGCACCGCGACGACCGAGGAGGTCGCGGCGGCCATCACCTTCCTCTGCTCAGCGGATTCCTCATACCTGACTGGCGTCACCCTCGATGTCAACGGCGGAAGCCACCTGCACTGACGACCTCCACTGACCATCGGCCAACGTCGCCCGATCCCCCCGGAGAACCCCGTGGACGCTTTACTTCTGACACACCTGGGCATCACGGTTATCGGCATCGTGCTGATGATCGTGGCGCTGCGCATCAACCCCGTCATCTCGCTGGTCGTCGGCGCGCTATACCTCGGCGTCGCAGGCGGCATGGGATTCGCCGACTCCGTCAGCGCTGTCACCGACGGATTCGGCGGCCTGATGGCGGAAGTCGGCCTCATCATCGGCTTCGGCGTGATGATCGGGACGACCCTCTCGGCCACCGGCACGCTGCAACGCGTGGTCGACAGGTTCCTCGCTCTCGCGGGCCCGAAACGGTCGCCGTACGTGCTGGGCCTCACCTCCGGCATCGTCTTCCCGGCGATCTACTTCGACGTCGCACTGGTGATCCTCGCTCCGATCGCCGGCGCGATCGCCAAACGAACGGGCCGCAGCCTGGCCACACTCGCCGGATCCCTCGCGATCGGGCTCGAGGTGGGTCTGCTGATCGTCGTGCCGGGCGTCGCCGCCGTCACCATCGCCGGCCCGCTGGGCGTCCCGCTCGGCACAGTGCTGCTGTGGGGCCTGCCGCTCGGGATCGTCTTCATCCTCGGCAGCATCTTCCTGCACGACCGGCTGATGAGGCTGATCTTCAACCCGGACACCGACCGCGAACCCGACTTCGACGACTCGTTGTTCGCGGTGGCCGCGGCCGACACCACTACGTCGCGTTCCGACGGTCCGGGCGCAGCGCGAAGCCCGGCGGTCAAGACGCGCCAGCAGCCGCTCCTCGTGGCGATGCTGCCGGTCATAGTCCCGATCGTGCTCATCGTGATCAACACCATCGGCGAGGTCACAGGCAACTCGATCCCGTTCCTCGCCTTCCTCGGTAGCCCCGTCGTCGCCCTCATCATCGGCTTGCTGATCGGCATCGTGCTCGCCGTCCCGGTCGTGGGGCGCGACGGCATCGACGACCTGATCACCAAGGGCGCCCAGACCTCCGGTTCGATCCTGCTCTTCACCGGCGTCGCCGGTTCGCTCGGTGAGGTGATCAACAAGGTCGGTATCAGCGACATGCTCGGCAGCGCTTTCACCGCCAACGCCTCCATCCCGGTCCTGCTCGCCTGGATCGTCGCCGCGGTGCTGCGGCTTGCACAGGGCTCGGCGTCGGTGGCGGCTATCACCGCGGCCACGCTGCTCGCGCCGATCGTGGGCACAATCTCGGCCCCGGCGATCCTCATCCTGCTCGCCGCCGGCACGGGAGCGGCGTTCGGCGGGCACGTCACCGACAACACCTTCTGGATCTTCAAGCAGATGCTCGGATTCACCGTCAAAGGCACGTTCAAGATCTACACCCTCGCTCAGTCCACGTTCGCCGTCGTCGGGCTCGGCGTCTGCCTCCTGCTGGGCCTCGTGCTCTGAGTTCCGGAAAGGAGGACACGACGATGACCCCGCCGACTCCCCAGGCCATCACCTTCATCGGCATCGGCGCCATCGGGCTGCCGATGGCCACTCAGCTCGGCTGCGCCGGTATCGACGTCACCGCCGTCGACACCGACCCCGACCGGCTGCAGCACGCCGCCGGCGAGGGGATGCGCACGACGACCGACACTGCTTCCGCGGACGAGGCCGAGGCCGTGATGTGCATGGTCGCCACCGCCGAACAGCTGCGGACGATCACGCTCGGTCCCGACGGCGTGCTCGCCCGCATGAGCCCGGGCAGCACGCTTGTCGTGATGAGCACGGTGGGCCCCGACGCCGTGGCAGAGCTGGTCGCCGGGGCTCCCGAGGGCGTGAGCGTCCTGGACGTTCCGGTCACCGGCGGCGTATCCCGTGCCCGCACCGGCGAGCTGCTGCTCTTCGCCTCAGGACCACCCGAGGCCCTGGCCCGGCTGCGCCCGGCGCTGGACCCGCTCGGCCAGGTGGTCGACTGCGGCGCCGAGCCCGGCCGTGGACAAGCCATGAAGGCGGTGAACCAGCTGCTCTGCTCAGTCCATCTGGTCGCTGCCGCCGAGGCGCTCGCTCTGGCCGAGGCCCTCGGACTCGACCCCGCGGAGGTTCTACCGGCCGTCGCCGGTGGCGCCGGCGGGTCCTGGATGCTCAGCGACCGTGGTCACCGGATGCTTCAAGGTCCGGACACCGAGGTGACCAGTGCAGTCAGCATCTTCGTCAAGGATTCCGGACTGGTGGCCGACATCGCGGCGACGGCGGGACTTGACACGCCGCTGCTCGAGGCGGCGGCCGCCAGGTTCCGTGCCGCCGCCGACGCCGGCCTGGCGGAGCAGGACGACTCACAGGTCATTCGCACCTATTGCGCACTCACGCCCACATCGTTCGCCCACAACGACCCCGCAACCGACCTCACTACTGGAGATACCAGATGAATACAGAGGACAGCGCCCGCGCGACCGGCGAGAGGATCCCTGCCGAGACCACAGTCACCCGTCAGAAGCGGCTCGAGCGCATCCGCGAGGCTGCGTTCAACATCCGCAGTAGCGCCCTCATCCAGGCGGAGGTGCAGGGGCAAGGCTATATCGGGCAGGCGCTCGACATCGCCGACGTGCTCGCCGTGTTGTACGCCGACCAGCTGGCACTGCGTCCTGACGACCCGGAGTGGGAGGGCCGCGACCGCTGCCTGCTCTCGATCGGGCACTACGCACTGGCGTTGTACGCCGCCCTGGTCGAGGCGAAGGTGCTTCCCGCAGAAGAGCTGGACACCTACGCGACCGACGACTCGCGACTACCGATGTCGGCCATGGCCTCCTATACACCGGGGGTCGAGATCTCCGGTGGCTCGCTCGGCCACGGGCTGACGATCGCCAACGGGATCGCCATGGGCCTCAAGCGCAAGGACAACCCCGCATTCGTCTACAACATTCTCTCCGACGGCGAGCTCAACGAGGGATCGACGTGGGAGGCCGCTGCGGTCGCCGGGCACCACGAACTCGACAACCTGATCGCGATCGTGGACTTCAACGACCAGCAGGCGGACGGAAAAAGCAGCGGCGTACTCGGGATGGAACCGGTCGACCAGAAGTTCGAGACATTCGGATGGATCGCCCGCCGAGTCGACGGCCACGACCTGCCGGCCCTGCTCACCGCCCTGGAGGAGCTCCGGGCCGAGGAGGCCGGCAAGCCACGCTGCCTCGTCGTCGACACGAAGCTCGGCAAGGGCGTGGAGTTCCTCGAGACCAGGGAAAAACTGCACTTCATGCGGGTCGCCCCCGACGAATGGGCCACGGCCCACCAGCAGCTCAAGGAGTCCTACGAAGCATGAGCATTCACACCAGCACCGCCGCGACCGCCCCGAAGCGGCTCACCTCCGACGCGATGAGCGCGTCACTGGCCCGCGAGGACCAACGCGTCACCGCCGCACCCCTCGGTCATGCCCTGGTCGAACTGGCCCAGGAGGACGACCGGATCATCGGACTATCCGCCGACCTGGCGAAATACACGGATCTGCACGTCTTCCGTGACGCGATGCCGGACCGCTTTTACCAGATCGGGATGGCAGAGCAAGCACTGGTGGGCTCCGCCGCCGGCCTGGCGCTGGAGGGGTTCGTCCCCTTCGTGTCGACGTACTCGGTCTTCGCCACCCGCCGGGCCTACGACTTCCTCTGCCTGGACATTGCCGAGGCCGGTCTCAACGTCAACATGGTGTGCGCACTACCGGGGCTGACGACCGGCTACGGACCCTCGCATCAAGCCACAGAAGACCTCGCGATCCTGCGCGGCATGCCCGACCTGACCATCGTCGACCCGTGCGACGCCGTGGACATCGAACAGGCAGTGCCGCAGCTGGCCGCGCACGACGGCCCGACGTACACCCGCATCCTGCGGGGCAAGGTGCCACGGGTGCTCGACGAGTACGACTATTCCTTCGAGCTCGGCAAGGCCAAACTGGTCCGGGACGGTGCCGACGTGCTCCTGGTGTCCACCGGGTTGATGACCGAACGTGCGCTCGAGGCTGCCCGCGAACTGGAGGCAGACCGGATCGACGTGGCCGTCCTGCACGTCCCGACACTCAAACCCCTCGACGAGGAGACGATCCTGCACGAGCTGGGCAAGGACCGGCTGGTGATGACGTGCGAGAACCACACGGTCATCGGCGGCCTGTTCGACGCCGTCGCACACACGCTGGTACGTAACGGGAGCGGCCGGCAGGTCACCCCCGTCGGCCTGCCCGACGAGTTCCTCAATGCCGGCGCGCTGCCTACGCTCTCGGACCGGTACGGCGTCAGCACCGGCAAGCTCGTCGAGCGGATCCGCGCCATGCACGGCGCCGCACACCGATAGGTCAACAGTCAACAGGCCGGGTAAGCTGGGCCCGGCCGACGACAACGAAGGAAACGATGAACAGCACCTCCGGAGCTCTCGCCGGGCTCGAACGCACCAGCCTCCGTCAACGCGCGCTACTCGCGCTGCGACGGGCGATCAGCACCGGCGAGCTCGCGCCCGGCACCCACCTGGTCGAGACCGACCTCTCGGAGAAGCTCGGCATCAGCCGCGGCACGCTACGAGAGGCGATGCGCCAGCTGCAACAGGAAGGCATCATCTCGACCAACGCCAAGGGCGGCCTCGCGGTTCGGACCCTCGACACCGAGGAGATCGTCCACCTGTTCGCAGTCCGGGCGGCCCTCGAGTCACTGGCCGCCGAGTCCCTCGCCGGTCGCCCCGACCGGGACTCCGCCGTGACCGTGCTACGCGAAGCCGTGCAAGCGATGGTCGATAACCAGGACGCCGAGGTCGGCGAACGCATAGAAGTCGACCTGACCTTCCACCGCGAGCTGTGCCGACTCTCCGGCAACACCGTCCTGCTGCGCTCCTGGGAGGGACTCGAGGGGGCCATCCGGATGTCTGTCATGTGGGCCGGCCGCGACCGCGCCGTCGCCAACATGGCTGTCGGCCCCCACGTCGAGATCGTCGACATCATCGCGAGCGGCGAGGCCCACAAGGCCCACGAATTCGTGCGCAGCCACATGGACGAGGCCGCAGCCAACCTGGTGAGTTGAGTCTGCGGCCCTCTCCCGGGGCCGTCGCCGGGTCGAGGTGAACCCGGCGCCTGTGAATGCATGGTCGTTGCCGCGCAGTCAGGGCAGCTGCGCGGCAAAACAGCCGAAGGCGGCATGCCGGATTACGGCGGATGCACGCCAACGGCCGCTACACGATCGCCGATCTCACTGAGTTGTTCATCATTCCCACGCTTGACCTGCTTGTTGGGTTCCAGTCGTGGTCGCTAACTGGCAGTGGGGACGATGTCCTGTTAGGACAGTAGTTCATACTCGATGGGTGTGTTGTAGCCGAGAGCGGGTGGCGCCGTCGTCGGTTGGCGCGATCGACCTGCGTCCGCCCATCGCGCACAATCTCGTGTCGGGTGGCCGAGGCCAAGGAGGTTGGCGTCGCCGACCTCACCGTGTGGCGCCCCGGGCTCTTCGACCTCAACCGCACCTTCCACGAAACGATCATGGGATGCAGCCACAACACCGTCCTCATCGACGCACTCAAATGCGTCGACCGGCTGCGCAGGCTCATTGAGTACCGGTGCTCCCGCGACCGGGCCCCTCCGCTGCCGCGAACCCATCGAAATCGCCGACCTGCTTTCGACGAACACCGCGCAGAAGCGTCCGAGGCGATGCGCCGACACCTCGACACGGTCAATATCGAGAAGGTCAACGAGGGTCAGCAACTACTCGGCGCACCGGCCCACAACTCAACCCGGCCAGAACTGTCGAACCGCTCTGTCACCACCGGCACTGCGGCACCGGTAGCACCAGCTTTGCGCGACGCCCGTCAGACACACGCGGCAGGAACCCCGCTTCCAGGGCCGACGCACTGCACGAATCCCTTGCTCTACAAGCGGCACCTGCGGGGCCACCGTTCGGTACCAGCCCAACACGCGGGACGAGCCCCAGAGAGCGGAGCCGGATCGTGAACATGCAGGTCAGAAGGGTGGGCCGGGTCGGACTTGAACCGACGTCCAAAGGATTATGAGCCCGCAGAATCACCCGTCAGGAGTAGAAGCCGCAGGTTGGACGGTAAATCGTCGGCCGCCCTGAGGCATCAAGCAGAACCTATTCATGGACAGGACCATGGACACGCCGCCGCCCATACAGAAGACATCCAGCGTATCCCGCGTCTCACACTCCGACATCTGTAGCGCAGTTCTCAGGACCGACTACCCGAGGGGGCAGCCGGTCCTGAGCCGTGGGCGGCTGGCGACCATGCAGCTACCGCGCAGTACTGACCCGTTCGTGGCTGCCCGGCAGCTTGTTCCCGTCGCGGTCGGCAATCAGGTCGGTGTGTCGAGACTCCGGAATGAGCACGACCGCGATGAACGAAATCACTGCCATCGCGGCGACGTAGCCCGCGATGATGTAGCCGGACTCGGTGAGTTCGAACAGGGTCGTGGCAACGATCGGGCTCAACGCAGCACCGAACACACCTGCAAGTTGGTACCCCACCGATGCACCGCTGTAGCGCACCTGTGTCCGGAACATCTCCGAGAACATCGCCGCGGTGGGGCCACCGGCCAAACTGAGCGCCAAGCCGAAGATCAGCATGTGGCCGGCCAGCATCAGCCCGAAGTTCCCGGTGTTGAACAAGGCGAACGCAGGAAAGATCAGCACGCCCATCCCGATCACCCCGGCCAGATAGACGGGTTTGCGTCCGTACCGGTCGGACAACGCACCGGCAAGGATGTGGAGCACTGTGCTGACGATCGCCGAGGCCATGATGACGCCGAGTACCGTGGACCGCGACGCTTCGACCACGGCCGTTCCATAGGTGGCGAGGTAAGAAATGAAGATATACGCCACTGTGCTCTGGACCAGGAAGGCACCGGCCACGAGCAGCACCTGTCGTGGATTCTCACGCAGCACCGTGACGATCGGAGCACGCGTCTGCTTCTTCTCGACCTGTACTGCTTGGAATGCCGGGCTTTCCGAAACCCGCAGTCGGACCACGAGGCCCACAGCGATCAGGACCGCGCTGGCGAGAAACGGGATGCGCCATCCGAAGCTCATGAACTGCTCGTCGGGAAGGAGCGAGACGAGGAAGAACGCTCCCGTCGCGAGGAGCGTGCCCAAGGGTGCCCCGGCTTGCGGCCAGCTGCCGTAGAAGCCGCGGCGCCCCGGCGATGAGTGTTCGACGGCCATCAGCACGGCGCCACCCCACTCACCGCCCACAGCCACACCTTGCACGAGGCGCAACACGACCAGCAAGGTCGGGGCGAGCACGCCTGCTGCGGCGTAAGTGGGAAGCAAGCCGATGGCGACCGTCGACAGTCCCATGATCATCATGGAGAGCACGAGCATTTTCTTCCGGCCGACCCGGTCGCCGAAGTGTCCAAAGATGACCCCACCGGCGGGGCGTGCCACGAAGCCGACTCCGAAGCTGGCAAAAGCCAGCAGGGTGCCGATGAACGGACTCGTTTCGGGGAAGAACAGTTTCGGGAACACCAGCGCGGCAGCGGTGCCGTAGATGAAGAAGTCGTAGAACTCGATGGTGGTACCGGCCAAGCAGGCGGCTGCGACTTTCCGAACCGGCGTTTCGGAAGTGGAGGTAGCTGTGGGGCCGGAATCCGCGCAGGCCGGAGGTACTTCGGACATGGCGCGTCCCTTCAACATTGGAGGAAACAACGATCTGTACTACAGAGCGGACCAGTCGTGGTGGTCAGGATTGCGGTGCGGCGATGAAGTTGGTGAAGCCGCCATGCCGCGCGGGGAGGCCTTCGTCAAGGGCGTCGTTGATCTGTTCCAACGGGAAGACGTGATGCTCGAACACGGACAGGTCCAGGGCTCCGGTACCCGCGAGCTCGGCCATCTCCTGAGCTTCTCCGGTCGAGAACCACAGGCTCCCGAGCACGCTCTGTTGGGCGCACATCATGGCGAACAGATCGAGCTGGGGGCGTTCCATCATGCCCCCGATGTCGACCGCGACTCCGCCTCGACTCAAGGCGGACACCGCATCTAGGAACGACTCGGCTGGAGCGCCCGGCCCGAGAGCGTCGATGACGATGTCGACGCCGTCGCCGTCGTTGTGTTCGCGCGCCCAGTCCCGGACGTCTGCGGTGCCCGCGGGTAGGACAGCGATCCTATCCGGTGCTATCGCCTTGACATCGTCGAGCAGAGCCGCGTTCCGACCCGTGCCGAGGATCCTCGTCGCCCCGAGCGCGAGCGCGTTGAGACAGGCTCCGAGACCGAGAGTGCCGCTGATGCCGTCGATCAGCACGGTACGGCCCGGCCCTGCTCCAGCCTTACGAAGCGCGGAGTAGGACGTGCCAAGGTATCCGAAGCGCGCACCCGCTTCGAAACTGACGGTGTCGGGCAGCTTCACCAGGTTCTGTTGTGGTGCGGTGAGGTACTCGGCAAGGCCGCCGTAGGGGTAGGCGTCGAAGAGTCGCTGTCCGCCCGGCCCGAAGGCGAAGTACCCCATGAAGGTGTAGTCGTCGCAGTTCTGGTCCTCGCCGCGCCGGCACGCCCGGCAGCCGCCGCAGGAGAGTCCGGGGTTGACGTAGACACGGTCGCCCACGGAGACACCAGTGACCTGTTCCCCTACTTCGGTGACCACTCCGGCCGCGTCGAGTCCGAAGACGGCGGGCAGCTTGGGCAGCGGCAGGTAGGGAAACCACTCGGCGTACGTTGCCAGCACGTTTTTCAGGTTGGGCACGATATTGCAGGCTTTGACCGCGACGACCACATCGGTCGACCTCGGTTCGGGAACCGGAACCTGTTCGAGTTCCATGGGTTCGCCGATGGCGTGGAGGCGGGCGGCGAGCATGGTCTGCATGGATTCTCCTGTCACGACGGTGTGGCCGAAAAGAAGAGCTGTATCGGGATTCCGGTCAGTTCCGGTTGGCGAGGTCCAGCGCGACGTCGACGATCATGTCTTCCTGACCTCCGACGAGGCCGCGGCGACCGACTTCGACGAGGATGTCGCGGGCATCCAGTCCATACTCCGTAGCGGCGCGTTCGGCGTGCCGCAGGAAGCTGGAGTAGACGCCGGCGTAGCCGAGCGTCAGTGTTTCGCGGTCGACCCGTACCGGCCGGTCCTGCCAGGGGCGGACGAGGTCGTCGGCGGCATCTTGGAGCGCGAACAGGTCGCAGCCGTGTTGCCAGCCGTGCAGGTCCACAGTGGCGATGAATGCCTCGATCGGGCAGTTGCCGGCTCCGGCTCCCTGTCCGGCGAGAGACGCGTCGATTCTCGTGACGCCTTCCTCGACGGCGACGACGCTGTTGGCCACCGACAGGGAGAGATTTTCGTGGGCGTGGATCCCGATCTGGGTTTCGCGTTCGAGGACATCGCGGTAGGCACGGATGCGGTCGCGCACGCCGGTCATCGTGAGTCTGCCGCCGGAGTCGGTGACATACACGCAATGCGCCCCGGCATCTTGCATCTGCTTGGCCTGTGCGGCGAGAGCGGCAGGAGGCGCCATGTGCGACATCATGAGAAAGCCGGACACGTCCATCCCGAGCTCGCGAGCTGTGGCGATGTGCTGGGTTGCGATGTCGGCTTCGGTGGCGTGGGTCGCTACCCGTACGGACCGCACTCCCAGGTCGCGGGCTTTGCGGAGGTCGTCCACGGTGCCGATGCCGGGCAACAGCAGGGTGGTCAGCTTCGCGTTGCGTACGACATCGGCGGCGGCGCTGATCCACTCGCCGTCGGTGTTACTGCCCGGGCCGTACGTCAAACTCGACCCGGCGAGCCCGTCACCGTGTGAGACCTCGATCGCGTCGACACCGGCGCGATCGAGCGCCGCTGCGATGGCGCTCACCCGCTCCGGGGCGAGGCGGTGACGAATGGCGTGCATGCCATCGCGCAAGGTGACGTCCTGAATGTAGAGCGGGCTCATCGAGCGACCTCCGCGGTGATGTCACGCTCGGCGAGCTGTTCTCCGGTGCGCAGCGCCGCCGACGTCATGATGTCGAGATTGCCGGCGTAGGCCGGTAGGTAGTGGGCTGCACCCTCGATCTCGAGGAACACGGACACTTTCCACGTCGGCCGGCCACGTCCCGGGCGGATCAGAGTGTCAAGAGGTTCGTCCTCGTCGACCGCATGGATCTGCACGTCCTGCTTGAGCCGGTATCCGGGGACGTAGCGGGCGACGTCCCCGACCATGGTGCGTACGCTCGCGCGAAGGGCGTCGGGATCCGCATCGTCGACGAGAGCGAGCACTGTGTCCCGCATGATCATCGGCGGCTCGGCGGGGTTGAGCACGATGATCGCCTTACCGCGTTCCGCACCGCCGACCACTTCGATGGCCTTGGCTGTCGTCTCGGTGAATTCGTCAATGTTCGCGCGGGTGCCGGGCCCTGCCGACCTCGATGCGATCGACGCCACGATCTCGGCGTACCGGACCGGCGCGACTCTGGCGAGGGCCGCGACGACGGGAATCGTGGCCTGCCCGCCGCACGTCACCATGTTGACGTTGCCCGAATCGCGGTGCTGCTCGAGATTGACCGCCGGCACGACGAACGGTCCCAATGCGGCCGGGGTGAGATCGACGACGGTTTTGCCGTGGGGCCGGAGCTTCGCCTCGTTCGCCTGATGTGCCGTCGCCGAGGTCGCGTCGAACACGATCGCGACCTCGGCGAACTCGGGCAACGCGAGCAGGCCGTCAATACCGTCCGCTGTCGTTGCGATGCCCAGGCGCGCGGCGCGGGCGAGGCCGTCGGAATCTCGGTCGATGCCGACCATGGCACCCATCTCCAGCGTGTCCGACAGCCGGATGATCTTCATCATCAGATCGGATCCGATGTTTCCCGATCCGATGATGGCGACCTTGGTTTTCGTCATGGCAGTGCTCCTCAGCAGGCGTGGTTAGCTCACGCCGGCAGTGCCGTCGTCAAGCCGAATCCGGCGATGAGCTCGCGGATCGGGCGGTAGTAGCTGTACTGGACCGCGTACGGTCCTGCCGCGCCGAGGGCGGCGTAGGCTGCGATCCAGGTGCGGACCTCGTGGGACGAGTTGCCGGCGGTGCGGGTCATCTCCTCCGGGGTCCAGGCATCGAGCGGCGAGAGATCGCCGGAGGCAAGGATGCGCAGCAACTCCTTGTCCCACTCCGGCGCGAGATCCTGGATCGTGGCGGTGCCGGCGGCGAACTCCCGCGCGGCATCGATCACGCGTTGTTGTCTTGCGGCGCGAGCATCGGGAGAAAGCGGTCCGCCGTCGCCGAGTAGCATGCTTCGCTGGTCGGGTGTCGCGGTGGCCAGCCGTGGCACCGGCGGGTCGTGCGAGAGTCCCCCGGAGGCGATCAGCAGGACTTTCTCGTCTCGCGTGGCCAGGAACCGGCCGATGGCTTCGCCCAGCAGTCGCACCCGGCTGAGCGGCGTGAACGGGGGCGCGACCGAGTTCAGAAACACCGGGACGAGCGGTTTCGCGGTTATGTCGCCGTAGAGGATCTCCATCGGCTGTACCGCGCCGTGGTCGACCTGCATGTCCAACGACACGGCCAGGTCGATGCCCTTATCCAACACGTACTCGGCCAGTTCACGCGCGAGTTCCTCGGGCACGTCGAGCCGTCCGGCTTGGCTGCCGTAGTCGCCGATGCTCTCGGCCGAGTAGCCGATGCAGAACGGCGGCATCAGCCGGTAGAAGAAGCCGTTGTAGTGATCCGGCCCGAAGTTCACCACAATGTCCGGATCGAACTCGCGCACGAACGTCCGTGCCTGCTCGAACGCGTTCTCCAGCTCGGCTGACACGTCCGGAGCGAGCTCGACGTGATGGAGCAACGGGCTGTGGCTGGTGGCCACGAGCGCCAGGCTCATGCCGTACCCCCGTTCCCGCAGCCCAGCAGGAAGTCCAGATGGAGTCGATTGAAGGTCGGGGTGTCCTCGTACTGGGGCCAGTGCCCGCAGTTCTCCATCACGGCCAGCTGTCCGTTCGGGATCAGGGACGCGATCCTCTTCCCTTCCTCGACCGGGCCGGAGGGATCCTTGGTGGTCCAGATGACCAGTGCTTCGGCCCCGATGGCCCGTAGGTCGTCATCGGAGAGCATGTTCCGTTTACGGATCTCGAGGTCCTGCAGCGCCATGTTCATCTCGCAGGCCTTGGGCCAGTCCGGCTGCTGGAAGATCGCCTGTCGGGTGCGGATGAGGTCGTCGGTGACCATCGACGGGTCGGCCATCAACCATTCCAAACGGGCCTTGACCCGCTCCCACGAAGGGTCCTTCGCAGCTTCCATCGAAAGCGTGTAGAGCCGTTCCATGACCTTCGGATCGGCGCGAGTTCCACCCGGCGTGTTCAGGACGATCTTCTCGACCCGTTCCGGATGCTCGATCGCGTAGCGCGCGGTGACCCATCCGCCCAGGGATTCGCCGCTGAAGTAGGCCGTGTCGACCCCCAGCGCGTCCAGGACGTGGTTGACCTGACCGATGTAGTGCGGAATCTCCAGCGGGTGGTCCGGTTTGGACGAGTAGCCGTGCCCGATGAAGTCGATCGCCCAGACGGAGAAGTGCTGCGCGTGCGCCGCGAGGTTACGCACGTAGGCTTCGGCATGCCCGGTGATTCCGTGCAACAGCAGCAGAACCGGCTTGGATGTGTCGCCGGCGTGCAGGTAGCGCGTGCGGTACGGCCCTGCCTGCAGAAACCCTTGGCTGAACTCGACTTGTTTCAGGTCGTCCCAGACACTGGTGTACGGACGGGTTGTCATCGAGGTACTCCCTTGTTCAGCACTGCGGAGAGCGCGTTTTCCAGTTCGTGCAACGCGAGCGCGTCGTCCCAGACGGACGCCGACCGCCGCCACGCGACGTAGCCGTCGGGGCGCACGAGAATCGCGCCCGCTTCGTCGACCTCCCGGACGGCCCGCCAGTACCCGTACGGGTCGAGCACTCCGTCCTCACCGACGACGATCGTGCGCAGGAAGGGGAGGTCGAGTTTCGTCGCGGCGTTCTTCCACGCCTGGCCACCGAGGCCGGTCAGTAGCGTCGTCCGGCCACCGCCCACGAGGTCCAAGGTCGAGACCCGCTGACCGTCACGGCCGACCAGCCATGCGTGCGGCAGCTTGGCTCCAGGCCGCGTGGTGGCCTGCAGGTACAGCTCCGGATCACGCTCCCACCGCTCAGGGCCGGCGGCCGAGTCAGGGATCACCGCATCAGATGTGTATCGCTGGTTCAGCTCGACGCCGTGCGCGTTGAACTCCGTGTTCTTCAGTTCCAGGGCCTCATACAACCGCTCGCGGAGCGCGACGCCTTCGGAGCTCGCTTCCTTCAGTTTCACCAGGCCGTCCCGAACCGGGTCGTCGCTGTCACCGGCGAACCACTCGCGCAGTCCCGCGTAGTCCTTGCGTGACTGGTTCGCCCTGGCCACCACCTGTTTGCCCACCGGCATGCGCTCCGGGGTGTACGAATCCAGCAGACCCGGGCCGGCGTGCCCCTGCACCACGTAGGCGACCTTCCATGCCAGGTTGTGCGCGTCCTGGATCGAGGTGTTCGAGCCGAGCCCACTGGACGGCGGATGCCGGTGCACCGCGTCGCCCCCGCAGAACACACGCCCCGACTGGTAGCTCGTCGCGTACTGCTGATTGACATACCAACACGACCGGGACACGATCTCCGCGTCCAGGTCGGGGTCACCGACGAGCGTTCTGATCTGTTCGAGCACGACGTCCTCGGACAGATCCGGCTCGCCGTCGGCCATGTCGAAGCCCCACCCGGCGATCCATTGATGCCAGGGCTTGATCGCCCGCAACAAGCCCATGCCGATCTCGCCGAAGCCGGCCTTCGAATTGAAGATCCAGTGCAGAATGCTCGGACGGTGTTCCGCGTACCGGCTCAAGTCCGCATTGAAGAGGACGTATGCCGTTCCGGCGCGCGCCAGCTCACCCTCGAAGGGCAACCCGATCTGCTCGGCCACGCGCGACCGTGCCCCGTCGAACGCCAGGAGATAGCGCGCCCGTTGCTCGAACACGTACCCACTGCGCACATCCCGGAATCGCACGGTGACACCGGACTCGTCCTGCTGGTGGTCCAGATACTCGGTGTGGAAACTGATGACCGCGCCGCGTTCAGCGGCATTCTTGACGAGTACGGGCTCCATCAAGGGCTGCGGAACATCCAGCATCGTGCAGGGGCTGCCTTGCAGATAGTCGCCGTACCGCCGATCACCGGTGCCCCAGGTCTGCAAGCGAACGATCTCCTCGCCCGCGAGACTGGTGGTGAACAGCGTATCGCCCATTTGCTCCCACGGTGTGGCGTACTTGCGTGCTTCCTGTTCGACACCGAGATCGCGCAGCACCTCGACCGCGCGCTGATTGGTGATATGCGCCCGCGGGGAGTTCGCCACCCAGGGAAACATCGACACCGCATGCACGCGCACGCCGTAAGTCGCCAGCGCCAGAGCGGCCGTACCACCGGCAGGACCAAGGCCGACCACGACGACGTCGGTGTCAAAACCCTGATCGTCCCGGCAGAACGGCACGAACTGGGGCTCAGGGAGATTTGGGGCATCCATGACACATTTCTCCAAGAATCGAGCGCGGCGTGAGCGTCCGCTCGCCGCTGGCTGTACTGAAATGCTAGTATTTCAGTACAGCTGACACAAGACCCGTCTCCGCATTTCTCGGACTAGCGCCCGGCCGCGAACTCCGCCACCACGCGACCGATGCCGGTAATCGTGGCCGTGTAGGTCTCGCCCGGCACGACCGGGACCATCGGGCCGAGCGCTCCGGACAGCACGACGTCGCCGGCCCGGAGCGGCTCACCGAGCTCCTGCTTGGTCCGTGCCAGCCAGCACAGTGCCGCCACCGGGTCGCCCAGGCACGCGGAGCCGGTGCCACTGCTGAGGCGTTGACCACGTGCGTCGGTCATCGTCATCTCGATCGTCCGCAGGTCCTGATCTCGCAACGGAATGCGCTCCGTGCCGAGGACGAACAGTCCGCTGGAGGCGTTGTCGGCGACGGTGTCGACGATGGTGATGTCCCAGTCGGCCACGCGGCTGTCGACGATCTCGAGCGCGGCCACCATGTCGCCCGCGGCCTCGCGAACGGCCCTGTCATCGAGCGGACCGTCCAGGTCACCGGAGAGCACGAACGCCACCTCGGCCTCGATGCGCGGCTGCAGGAGCCGACGATTGTCGATGACCTGCCCCTCCGGGCACACCATGTCGTCGAACAGCACGCCGAAGTCGGGTTGGTCGACACCGAGCTGCTGCTGCACGGACGGAGCAGTCAGGCCGATCTTGTGCCCGATCGGGTGCGCTCCGCCTGCAATCCGCGACGCGGTCAGAACCTGCTGTACTGCGTAGCCGGTGGCGGGGTCGGGACTTGGCAGCAGGTCGCGTACCGGGGCGCACGGGATTCGGTGGCGCCGCGCCTGGCCGAGCCTGGCCGCGGCGTTCTCGATACTCGTCGAGTCAATGTGGGTCATGATTGTTCTCCATGCCCGTGAGCCCGCCGCGCCTGGCGCCGTGCCCGTGGACGACTGTTCGGTATCACGCGGGCGCGGCAGCGGACTGCGCAGTCATCGCACCGAGGACTTCGTCGGCGGTGACCACCTCAGCGAGCAGTCCCAGCGACTCCAGGGATGCGGCGTGCGCGGTCTCGGATCCGGCCGAGCAGGCGTCGGATACGACGAGGGTGCGGTAGCCCAGGTCGGAGGCCGCGCGAGCAGTGCCCTCCACCGACACGTTCGTGGCGACCCCCAACAGCACGACGGTGTCGATACCGGCTCCGCGCAATACAACGTCGAGTTCGCTGGCGTGGAAGCCGGTCACGCGTTGATGGGTCACGACGACGTCGCCATCGTGCGGCGCGGTTTCGGGTGCGAGGTCGGCGCCGACCCCGCCGTCAACGAGACATCCGACCTGCGCGACCATGCCGAGCAGGGGTGAGTTCGCGACGAGATCCGGGTAACCAGGCCGGAACGCCACCCGGGTGTACACGACCTTCGTGCCCGCTCGGCGTGCGCCGTCCAACACGCGACGCGCTGTGTCGAGCACATTCGTGCGCTCGACCTCGGCGCGGAAGAACTGCGCGAATGCACCGTCGGCGCCGACGATGTCGTTCTGCAGGTGCACGGCCACAACCGCGGTGCGGCCGGGATCGATCGAAACCATGTGAAGACAGTCCTTTCCTGTCATACGTCGGCGAGGATGGAGGAACCGATGTCGGCGATGTCGCGTGAAGCGGTGAAGGGGTTCGACAGGAAGACACTGACCATGTCGCACCCTGAGTCGAGCATCAGCTGAGTCTTTTCCCGTAGCTGGTCCGGCGTGCCGTACAGACACCAGTAGTCGACCAGCTCCTTGGTGATCAGCGGGCGGTGCGCGGGATCCAGCCCGCGTAGGTACTTCGCCCAGACATCCAGGTGATGCGGAGCGTCCTCCGCGGCGGGGTCGCCGAGGTAGGCCATGGCCGCCTCCGTCGAGGCATTGACGATGTCCTCACCGAGCTCGTCGACGTGCTCGCGCATGAACCCCGCGTTCGTGATGCAGGAGCTGATGGGTCCCGAACCGAATCCCTCATCGATTCCGTGCTCCCAGTCCTGCCCGGGACGCAGCTGATAGAACCACGACAGTGCCACGAGCTTGACCGAACCCGGCGGACGTCCCGCATCGGCGACGGCCTTGTCCAATTCCCGGCGCACCACGCCGATCATGTCCGGATTCGGACCGAGGCAATAGGTCATGTAATCGGCATGCCGCGCGGCGAGCGCGAGCCCCTTCGGGCCGCCTGCCGACATCCACACCTCGACCGGATCGGCCAGGTTGTACCAGATCCCGTTGGAATCAAGGAACTCGATCTCACGGTCTTGCCCCAACCACTGATGCGACACCCGCTCCCCGGCGAGCAGACCACGAATCGTCTCCAACGCCGAATCCATTTCCGACATCTTCGCGGGACGACTACCCATGGACCGAAGAGCGTTGTTCGCCGTGCCCATCCCCAAGAACGTGCGCGCCGGCGCCAGTGCGTTCAACGTCGCGATGGAGTTCGCGGTCACCGGTGGAATGCGGGTCAACGGATTGGTGACCCACGTCCCCAGCTTGATCGACGACGTCTGCTGCGCCGCCAACGCCAGATACTGATACGGATCACTGAAGAGCAGAGGCCCCTCACCGACACCGAAGTGACTCGCGCCGGCGTCCTCCGCCTGTTTCGCCAGGTCGACGTTGTCGATCTTGGCGCAGGTGCCAATGCAGAACTCCATCAGCTGCTCCTTTGCGGCTCCGAGTTCTTCGTGCGATCGCAGCACCCCGGGCGACCGGCACGCTCCACCGAAGAATACTGGAATGCTAGCGTGTTAGCATCACAGTACGAGCCGGGGTTCGCGGACACAAGAGGTGACTGACATGCCAGTTCCGTCGACGGAGGTACGGAGCGGCTACGCTGGCGCCGTGGATCTCCCCGAAGCAGCCGGTTCTGCCCTACGCAAGTCGGGCAGTCGCCTCAACAACGCCGTCTACGACCAGCTCAAGGACAGGCTCATGGAGGGCACCTACGCCGCCGGTGAGCGACTGTCGGCCGAAGCGCTGCGCGTCGAATTCGGCATCAGCAAGCAGCCCGTGATGGAAGCTCTACGCCGCCTTGCAGGCGACGGCATGGTCGAGATCGTCCCGCAGGTCGGCTCCCGCGTGATGACCTACCACCTGCGCGAGGTAGCCGACTTCTACGTCATGTTCGGGGGATTCGAAGGAACCATCGCCGGAATGGCCGCACAACGGCGAACCAACGCACAACTCGAGGAGCTCGACTCGATCTCCAACCGGGTGGATGCACTGCGAGCGGAAGCCGACCCCGACAAGCGCTCCCGTGGCTACCGCGTGTTGAACCGAGAGTTCCACCACGCAATTCACGCCATGGCACACTCACAGATCGCGGCCGAAACGAGCCGCCGCCTATGGGACCTGTCGGACTTTCTCATCAACACCACCGGCATCCCCCAACCCCTGAGCAGCGCGCTCGACGGTCGGCACGCCGACCACGAACAGATTCGAGAAGCCATACACGCCCAGGACCCGGAATGCGCGCGCCGCGAGATGGAACGACACATCGTCACCACTGTCGACGTCATCCACAACGAGGCCCGCGCAGCCGAGAATCTGGACGCCTCCTAACACGTCGCGCTGACGCCGACACCACCAACCAGCCCAGGGCAGACCATTCCGGGACTAAGCCGCCGGGTGGACGGGGCACAGTGAGCCACTCCCCCAGCCCCTTCCGAACACCTCGAACCTGGACGCTGCCATGGACAAACAACCAGGCATCAGCGATAGCCGCACTGAACATGCAGGTCAGAAGGGTGGGCCGGGTCGGACTTGAACCGACGGCCAAAGGACTATGAGGCATCCGGCAACCGTCGCACAGCGCTCTTAACAGCGGAAACGCCTGCATGGGACGCCACGATGGGTGCGAACGAGGCACCATGAGGAACCGTTTCGCACCCACGCTCGCACCCACGGCCGCGCAGCGTTGTTCCACGGTGCGATGAGCGACGTCAGCAAGCAGATGCTCGCCGCTGCCCTGCTGCGCGCGCCCACGGAGATGATGGTCTACGACCGGCCGCAAATCGTGGCCGGAGCGCCGCCGACGCTCGACGAGCGGGGGCGACAACCGTTGCGCGATTTCTTCACAGTCCTGCCCGCAGGCGGCGATCTGTACCTGCCACCCTGAATCCTGCGTAGCAGGGACGACCTCGAGGCGCACGCGATCCTGTGCAACGTCCGGAAATCCATGGCGCCGGCTGCTCGGATGGCGGCGATCGACACCCTGATACCGGCCGGGAAACGCGCCGCACCTTGGCAAGACCCTCGACATCACCATGCCGGCCCAGCGCGGTGGAAAGGAGCGTTCCGCAGCCGACCCGACGCCAGTGGACACCGTTCAGGACACCCTCCCCCTAGTTTGTAGTTTTGTGGAGGACGACCGGATCAGGAGGACGACTGATCGGTATTTTCCCAACGTCGCATGAGGTTTGCGAATGGTGATTCCTCGACGTTTGGTCCTTTTTCGATGAAACACAGGTTGTGGTAGATGTGCACACCTCGGATCCAGTGGTCGGTTGGTTGTTCCGCTCGTGCGTCTACGTGAAGAAATTCCTGGTGGTGCAGGCCGTCCAGGAGTGTCTTAATGAAACCCATCGTATGTTTCGGATCGGTAAGGTCGTAGTCGTCGCCGCTGAACATCGGTTTCCAGTACGAAGTCTGAAGATCCTCGATGACATACAGACCGTTAGGATTCAGTTGGCCGAACAGGAACTCGAACGACGCAAGCACGTCGGCGCTCACGTGGCTACCGTCGTCGATCACGATGTCGAAGGGTCCTGCCTGGTCCGCCAATGCGGTCAGAGCCGCCCGATCGGATTGGTCCCCGCGTACTGTCACGATACGCGCCTCATCGAGCGAACTCTTGTCCGCGATGTCCAGTCCGTACAGAACCGCGCGGGGAAAATAATGCTTCCACATGCGCAGGGAAGCGGCACCAAGCCCGGTTTCGTCGAACCCGCCGACACCGATCTCGAGCACATTCAGCCTTCGTTCGCGCAGGGGGCCAAAGTGGCGATTGTAATGCTCTGGGTACCGGTGTAGTGCGCTCCACTTGTCGGTACCGCACTCTGCCGCGAGTTCCGCGAGATCCGCGTGCTCGCTGCGCGATAAGGACCGGATTATTCGCTGCACGATAGGGTAGAAGGCCGTGGGGACTGCTTCGCTTGGCCTTCCCGCCGCGGCCATCACCGCCATCTCGGGCCAGCGTACGGCCTGGCTCACAGTAGCGGCCAGCTCACGTGGCCCATACACGGTGCGGACCGCCTCGTATAGGTCCTGAGATACAACGGTGACCGGCAGATGCGCCGGTTGGTCGGCACCGACACGAACGCCTCCGCCCTCGACCGTGATCATGGTAGGGAAAGACTGGTCTGTGCACTGGAACTCCAGTATTACCCTTACCGGTGTGGACATCCGCGGCCCGAGTTCGTCGAGACGAGCCCGGAAGCAGACTTCCCCTGTGAGCAGGGTTGCGACTCGAGCCGAGCCGAGGTCGTCGACCGTGGCACGCAGGGTCGTCTCGGAACCTTCAGCGGCGGCGAGCAGCCTCATCACGTCTTGGGTGTCCGTCACTGTTCACCTCGGGTCGACATCGGTGCGAGGGACGGTGGTGCATCCGCACCGAGTACGCCGAACTTTCGCACTCGCAGCGGCTTCAGCGCGGCAGCCGACGCGATCACCTCGGCGATCATCTTGTGGCCTAACCCGAACTGACTCTCCCCCGAATTGCATCCATCCTGTTCGTCGAAGTCCGCTGCGAACGATAGACCGGACTGGGTCCATACGTCCGCCAGCTTCAGCTGGCCGCACACACTGCGCAGATGCTCGACGGCGCGAACTCCCCCTTGACCGGCATAGCCGACCAAACCCACGGCCTTGTCGGCCCATTCGTACTCGGGTGTGACGACGACAAGCCCGTCGCACTGGCCGACCGTGGCAGACCACCGTGCAACCTGCGGGTTCACGGGTGACCTGCCTCACCTGCGCGCAACCGCTATCCCCGTCCTTGCGGTCGGGTCGTCCCGACGACCAGGCCCAGTACCGGTTGCTCGGTCACGACGCGCCAGCTTTCGCCGACACGCCCGATTCGACACGTGGCGTCGCGCTGCCTTTGCGCCACCACACTGCGTCGTCGTCGATCGAGTGGATCGGGTCGGTGATGTCACGTTGGTCGCGGAACTCTCGGACAGCGTCACTACACATCGGGAGCGAGTAGTCGTCTACCACGATGATTCCCCCCAGGGAAACCTTGTCGTAGAGGTTGGTCAGGATCGACGTGGTCGACGAGCGGAGGTCGGCGTCCATCCGCAGCAGGGCGATTCGGTCGATCGGTGCTGCGGGGAGTGTGTCTTCGAACCAGCCGGAGAGGAAGGCCACCCGATCATCCAGCAGACCGTAACTGCGGAAGTTCTCTTCAACGGTCTCCTGGGACACGGCAAGTACATCGTTGAACTCATGTAGGGCGAGTTCGCTGTCTCCCGCCGCACCGGACTCCGGCATCCCGTGGAATGAGTCCGCGACCCAGACACGCCGCGCTGGGTCGCCGTATACCTCCAGCAACGCACGCATGAAGATGCATACCCCACCGCGCCACACGCCGGCCTCCACTAGGTCGCCGGGAATCCCATTGCCCAGGATATGCTCGACAGCCGACCGGACCTGCCTCAGGCACCGTGATCCGGCCATAGTATGCGCTACGGAAGGCCAGTCCTTTCCTGTCTCGCGCAGCCGCTGGTCGTATTCCCGGCCCACGAGATAGTGCGGGCCAGCAGGCGGATCACGGTAGATCTCATTCGTCAATACGCGCTCAAGCAGATCGAGATATCGGGCGTTGCCGTTCATCGAACCTCCGTCCCTGGCCGGTCACCCCATTCTCTTGTCGGATTCTGGGGTATCGATCAATGCCAGCTTGAACGGCGGGACCCGACCGCGACATGCCCCGCTGACGGTGCACTCACCCCATGACCGAATCCACGGAACCAGGACACGCACTGGCGATCGTTGCCCACCCCGATGACATCGAGTTCTCGGCGGGCGGCACCGTAGCGGGCTGGGTGGCGCGGGGGTGGAAGATGCACCTCTGCGTGGTCACCGACGGGGAGCACGGGACCTACTCGTTGCCCGCCGACCGCAGGGCCGAGCAGCTGGCATCCGCGGATACGCTGGGAATTACCCGGGTGCACTTCCTCGGCATGGACGACTCTCAGGTGGAGCCTACGCTGGAGTTGCGGGCAACGGTCTCCGAGCTAATCCGCTCGGTCCGGCCACGCCGCGTCCTCACGCATAGCCCCAAGTACGCATGGGTCTTCCCTCCAGCGAGCCACCCCGACCACCGAGCCGTCGGCGCGGTCGCGGTCGACGCCGTGTACCCGGGCGCACGCATCCCGGGTAGCTCCGGCGGTGCCCTGAGCGAGCCGTGGTCGGTGAGCGAGCTATGGCTGTTCGGCGATCCGGAGGCCAACCATTTCGAGGATGTCACCAACTATATGCCGGGGAAGCTGGCGGCGCTACGCTGTCATTACTCCCAGCGGACCGGTGGCAGCGAGACCGAGACTGGGTTGCGCGAACGGATGGCCGCCGCCGCCCAGTCGGCAGGGATGCCGACTGGGCGGCTCGCGGAACGGTTTCAAATCCTCGCCTATCCGTGAACCGCCTGGGCACATCGGCTACCAGCCACCGCCGTCGTTCTTGAGCTCTGGGATGTCGCGCGGACGGCTCAGCAACGCGGTCATCAGGAGCAGGGCAGCGATGCCAAGCACCCAAGCCGGAGCTGCGGCGCCCTGCGGGGCGAGTAGCACAATCCAGCCGAAACCGGCCGCACCCAGCGCACCGCCAAGCTGACGGGTGAAGGTGATGGTGCCCATCACTTGGCCGATCTGCCCTGGCTCCGCTGTTGCCTGGCCGGCAAGCGTCAGAACCTGCAGTGAGAGACCGAGCGCTGCACCGGCCAGGGTCAGGCCCATCACCGCGACTGGGATCGCCACAACTTGCGGCAGCAGCGGCAACACCGTCAGCAGGACCAAGCCAGCGACACCGATCACGAGCGACACTGTTGTCCACATTGTGAGATTTCGGTTGCGGCGGACTAGCAGCGAGAAGAACAGCACGATCACGAGCTGGCCACCTGTGAGCGCTAGCAGCATCGCACCGCTTGTCTCCGTGCTCACTCCCGCGCCGGACCTTAGTGCGAGTGGGACGAAGGTGAAGGTACCGAACAGCGTGATCCCGATCAGGAGCGTCGTCACCAGAGTTTGCCGCAACGTTATGTTCCGGAGCAGTGACGCTGTGATCAGCGGTTCGGATGCACGGCGTTCCCGCCAAATGAGGAACACCAATGCGCTTATCGTCACCACCACTAGCGGGACCGCATACGCCGCGTTCCGCGCGAGCGTCTCGCTCGAACCGACTCCGACTAGTGCGCTTCCTCCGATCACAATCGCCAGTGCGCCGGGGTAGTCGAACCGTTTCAGGGAGCCATGGGACGGCTCCTTCGGCAGGCCCCACACCCCTACCAGCAGAGCCAGCACACAGATCGGCAGGTTGATGTAGAAGATGGAGCGCCAGCCCCACGCCGAGGCCAGGAACGCACCCGCAGGAGGGCCGGCGAGCGAGGAAATACCAAAGACTGCCGTCACCCAGATCTGTCGCCGTACGAGTTCTTCCTTGTCGAAGATGACCGCCACGGCGCTCACCGCGGTGACGATGAGTCCGCCCGCGCCGATGCCCTGCAGCGCCCGGCCGGCGATCAGCACCCCGGTCGTCGGTGCGACCGCGCACAGCAGCGAGGCCACACCGAACACCAGCACCGAGGCGACGAACGTGAACCGTCGCCCCAACACGTCGCCGAGCTTGCCCCACACCGGGGTAAAGACCGTGACCGTCAGCAGCGTGCTCGCGGTGACGCCGGCGATTGCGTCCCCGAGCTGGAGGTCGTCGCTGATCACCGGTAGGGCTGCCACCACTATGTTCGTGTCGAGTTGGGCCATGAGCAGGCCCATCAGCAGCGCCGCGAAGCTGAGGTTCACGGCGAGCGCGGGGGCTCGCTTATTCGTCTCGGTAGCGGTAGTGTCCACGAGTGCACTATATGTGTGTACGACCCATCTATCAAAGGGTCTGAGCAGTGATATTGAGAGGGGTCGGACAGGTGGAGTTCCGCTGTATCAAGGTGCGGCTACACCCGGGCAGACGCGCACGCGCGGTCGAGTGGATGCGGAGTTTCGGCGAGCGCTACAGCGAGGCGGTGGAGGCAATGAACAACAACGGGCTGCGGCACGAGGTCGTGTTCCTCGGTTCCGACGCTGACGGCGACTACCTGCTGATGATGCAGGCAAGTGACGACTTCGCAGCGACGACACGCGCGTTCCTGAATTCGACACTGCCGATAGACCGTGAGGCCTTGGCCGTCCTCGACGACATCGGCGAGCGCGGGCAGGAACTACCAGTCCTCGTGCAGCTCCACGCAAACGAGTGAGCTGACGGCAGTCACCCCTGGTCGATGAGGCGGTGGCAAAAGTCAACCAGCAGCACTTCGAACACCTTCTTCGACTCCTCCGACCAGCCCTCGGTCGCCTGTTCGTAGACCTTGGTCTGGTACTCAACAGAACTGCGCAGCAGCTGCCGCCCTCTCGCGGTCAGCCGCAGGGCCGTGGAGCGCCGATCCGATTTAGATGGTACCGACTCGACATAACGCGCCTCCACGGCATCGGCGACGAGCCTGCTCGCAGTCGACGGCGCAACGTGCATGTAATCGGCAACCGAGCGCACCGTGACTTCGCCGGGCTCTGGGCGCTCCTGGCACCCCCGAACGGCCTGGACGACGAGGATACCTGAGAACTGTCGTTGATCCTGCTGAACCGGTGCTCTGCCCAGCAGCCGAATCGCACGAAACAACGTCGGCCCAGGGAGAGAGTCCAGCGACTTCGCAGCGCGTTTCATGGGGCAAATCCTAGCCGGTGTCTTGATACGAGGTCACGAAACACCCACCAGTCCTCGACCTTTGGGTGACAAGCGGGGTTCAAGGTTGTCTCCAGCGACGCGGAGAATACTTGAGGACATCGAGAATAGGAGGTGCCATGACAAACATTAGCGAGAGTTCGCTAGTCACAGCTATGAATGCGATTTCCGGTGAGGAGTTCACAACTAGAGGACCCGACGATCCGCTCGACCGAAATTTCGACGAGATCGGATTTGACTCCCTGGCCCGTCAGGAACTCATGGGACGAATTGAGCGAGCTCACGGAATCCGGTTCAGCTCCGACCTCGTGCTGAGCGCCACATCCACCCCGCGCGAATTGCTAATCGCCGCAATCGAGCAGGAAGACGTGCGGGCGTGACCGCGGCAATACCGGGCTGGCGCATCGTACTCGAGCTGGACATCGTGCCGGAGCTGACCGCGGAGTTTGAGAAGATCTGGACCGAAGTGGGCACTAGCGTCTCCGCTGATCCGGCGAACCTTGGCCAGTGGTTGCTACGCGATGCTGTTCAGTCGAACATCTACTATGTCATAAGCGATTGGACGGACGAAGCGGAGTTTCGGCGGTTCGAAGGGTCGGAACGGCACCTGCGCCACCGTGAGCTCTTACACCCGTACCGCAGAGGCGGCTCGATGAAAAGCATGGCCGTGGTATCGCACCTTCCGGGCGAGCGAGGGTGACTCAGTCAACCGGACCCGACATGGCCACGTTGATCAACTTCTGGTGAGATCGAGGCGTTGTCCCGCGGTTTGGTGTGCTGGAGCCGCGGCGTTTGCGCACTGATATGGAGTGCTTCCCTGTCGGTGGGGCATGGTGAGGCGCCCTGCCCGGAGCTCGCTCCTGGGCAGGGCGCCTCGTTCTTCGTCGGTTCATTTCCCTGGTGGAGTGTCGGTATGCGAAGCGCGGTCTGGATTAACGTGCGCCGGCTGGTTACCGCAGGACGGTGTTTCGGCTGGAGCGATGTTCCGCGTTCAATGACGAACGTCGTGGGCCCCTCTGCACTTGTTAAATGGAGAGGGCTCCTTGCTCCTAGTGCGCTCGCGGGTTGCTCCTCGCACTGAAGCCTCGGCCCGCAACCGCCAAGAGCCGAACAAGCGGCATCCCTCCGAATCTCCGCGCCCATCGCCGGTGCGCGCCGGAGGGTGTTAACGTGGCGCACGCACAGCGCAGCGAGCATGAACGGCGTCGGCACCCGCCAGCACCGGCGCACCGTCACCGGACGGAGAGATGTCGCCCTCCTGCCCCAACGAGAGCAGCAGACCCACCCCAACTCGCCGTGGACCACTCCATAGCGTCTATCGTGAGTCAATCGGGAAGCGAAGCGCCATGTAGCGCACCTTCCGGGCGATCGGGGTGACTCAGTAAAACGGGAGGGTCAGCACCGTGGTGACGCGCCAGCCCTCAGGTGCAGAAGCGCAACAACATGTGGCGAAAGAGCTCCTCGGAATGCCGGAGCTCATCGATCCGGATGCGCTCGTCGGCCCCATGCATCGCTGTCAGTGTCTCATCATCGACGAAGTACGGGTAGAGCCCGTAGACCGGGATTCCCTTCTCCCGCCATGGTTTCGCGCTCGTCCCGCCCTCGAATACGACCGGGGCGGTCGCGACCCCGGGGTGAACTTCCGCGACGGCGTGTTCCCAAGCTTCGAACACCTCATGCTCGGCCGGTGCGTGTGGGGCCGTCCAATCCCGCTGCCACCGTTGCAGGGTTTCTCGTTCGTTCTCCCAGGGTGGGCCGACGACCGAGATCTGACCGTCGGCACCCACGCACTCGCGTACCAGGTCGATCACTTCCTGTGGCGAGCTACCACCGGGTGTGAACCGCAACTGTAGGAGCACCGACGCAGTCGACGGGACGGCGTTGGCGCGTTTGCCACCTTCGGCCACCACGAAAGCCAGCGTGCTGCGCAGTAGCGCGTTATGCAGGGCTGGGTTGCCCGATGTCGCGAGGACGTGATCACCAGCCGCATCGAGTGCTGGCTGGGTATGCGCGGCCAGCAGCTGCTCAACGGCCCCCGCGAGTGCGGGATCGTCCGTCGCCTCCCGTAGGCGCTCGAAGTACGTCCGGTTCAGCGACACGAGCCGCACCGGTAGGTCCAGCCGTTCCAACCTCGCGATAAGATGGGCGAGCGAGCCGATCGCCGAGCGCGGCACCGGCCGCGATGAGTGCGTTGCTGCCGCCGTCGTGGTCACCCGGAGCGCACCAAAGGTCCGTTCGGCGCAGCTCATCGACGCGATCATCGGGGTCCTGCCGTCCGTGCCACACAGCGCCCAGCCACCCTCTGTGACTACGGCGCCAATATTCACTAGTTCGGGGTGCTGTTTCAGCAGCCACGAGGTCCCGTGCCACCCGCCCTCCTCGTCACAGTCGTAAAGCACGACGATGTCGCGGTCGGGCACGGCTCCTTCGTCGACAAGGCGCAGGCATGCCGTCGTCACGGCTGCGAGCATGCCTTTCATGTCCAGCACACCGCGTCCCCTGAGGAAGCCGTCGTGACGACCCGCAGCGAAGGGTTCGGTCGTCCAGCCGGGCTGCACATCCACAACGTCGGTGTGACACAGGAACATCAGCCCGGGTGTCGAGGTTCGTCCGGGGATCCGCACCCGAAGGTGCGTGTTGCCCTCCTTCGGTGTGGGAAACCGCTGTGTCTCCACCCCCCGGGAGGCCCACAGGGCTTCCAGACGCTCGACGACCGGAAGGGTCAAGCCACCCTCACCCTGGTGGGAGGTGTCCATTTGCACTAGCTCGGCGGTCAGCTCTACGACATCGACAGGCTCGCCCACCATAGTCACTGCCCTGTCTCACACAGCACATACCGCACCCGGACCGGCAGCACCAGCCTGCCCTGTGCATCGCGCCGTTGCTCGATCACCGCGGCGGTGCGTGCTCGCACAGCCGCCACTTCGTGTGCTGGCACGTTCACCCACGCCTGCCGCAGTCCCGTCGACATCGTCCAGGCGTTCCACCTGTCACCACTGCCGAGCTCCACTTCGGACTCGTGCTCGGTAACGGTGACCCGGGTGAATCCGCGTTCCCGCAACGCTTCCGAGGTCGACTCTGGCGTCTGATTCCATGTGATGATCCCCCGTTCGCGCGGGTTCGGCAGGTCGGTGGGGAAGAATGGTGCCAGCTCCGCGAACGCGTCGCGTGGTACGAGATCAGGTAGCCCGTCTTCGTCAACCAGTTCGCTGTAGCAGAACCGGCCCCCGGGTACAAGCAGCCGCGGGTAGCGGCCCAGGCAGTCCGGAGCCGATGAGAAGTGCATGACGCTGAAACCAGCCTGCACCACCTCGAATGAACGCTCGGGGAAATCGGGGCGCTCACCGTTCATCGTGGTTGCGCGCGCATTCGTCATCCCGTGTTCGGCCAGCAGACCGTTCAGGCGCCGCACCATCGCTGGGGACAGGTCGATCCCGGTGACGAACCCGGCCGGCCCCACGCGTTCTGCAGCCGGAATCAAGGATGAGCCCATGCCACAGCCGACGTCGAGCACACGATCGCCTCTGGCCGCGCCGGCCAGCTTCGTCAGCTGCATACCCAGTGGGGTGAAGAAGTCGACGCCCGATCGGTCGAACTCGGCGGCGGCATCGTCGAAAACCCGCGTAATGGTCTGCGTGTGCTGATCTTTGGCAGACATGGCGGTTGATTCCTTTCGCGTTGAGGTTGGCTGCGGGACCTCAGGAAGCGTGGCTTTCAAAGTAGAGCGCCTCACTCTGGGCGGCTTGCAAAGCGGCCGACGGCTCGATCCCGATCTCATCGATCAGGCGACGGCGGATGTCCTGGTAAACCTTAAGCGACTCGCTCCGCCGGCCCGAGCGGCTCAGTGCGCGGATCATCTGCGCATGCAGCCCCTCGTGGAGCGGATGGCGGACGATGAGGGGCGACAGGTCGGAGACCGCCTCGGAGAACCTGCCGATCAACAGCAGGTGGCGAACCCGCTCCTCGTGTATCAACAACAGCAGCTCGTCCAGATGGCGGACGTGTGCCTGGAGCACAGGACCCTTTTGAACCCCGCTGAGTGCCGGTCCGCGAAACATCGAGACGCACGCGTCATACCGCTGGGCCGCCTCAGCGTGCCGCTCGGTCGCAGCCGCCGCAGATGCCCGGGAGATTTCATTCTTAAGTTCGAAGACATCGAACTCGTTCTCGGCGAGCCGCAGTTCGTACCCCAGAGGTTTGGTGATCAGCCGCTTGTGGGCCTCCCTACGGTCCCCGCCGCAGCCGGGCGCATGGGCGAACGCCGTCCGCAACTGGAAGATGTAGGTCTGAACGGTAGCCGGCGCGCTCTGCGGCGGAGCAACATCCCACAGTTCCTCGATCAGCGTTTCCTTGCTGACCACGTGGTTGGCATCCAACGCGAGCAGAGCCATTAGTTGTCTAAGTTTCGTAGCGAATGGCGTTAATGTGCAGTCGCCGTCTTCGACCTGCAAATCCCCCAGAACGCAAATTCTCACGAAGTTCCCCTCAGGCTAGCTTCGGAAATAAGTCCCAACAGTGTTTCCATCGGCCACAGACCGGGGCGAGTCTATGAGATAGCTGCGGCAATGACAACCAACATGTGTGTCGCGCACGCATATACCTGGGTGGGCGCTCCGATTTATCACCCTTATGGCGGCACCACTTCTCGCCCATCGGGCCACGCGCCGTCGCTCTCACGCGATACCAGCAGAACGTCGAACTTCGGCATACGTAATGGATCTTGAAAAGGACGCATCCCTGCTGTTAGGGAACGATGCTCGCTTCCCTGCTCCCAAACTTCGAACTCTGCTCGGCTGGCCCATTCACTGAGCACGGCGAAGCACCCAGGCATACTCAGCGAGACGAGCAATTCACTGCCCAGCAGTCCGGGCGTTCCGCGCAGTAAATCACCGATCCGGTCAAATAGCTGCTCAATTTCTCGGGGCTCGCCATTTTCTGGGTAGCGGCACCACAGCAGCACTTTCACCCGCCCGGTGGTTTCGGGTTCACATTCCGCCGTCGACATTGATCACCTCGCCTGTGACGTAGGAGGCGCGTGGGCTTAGCAGAAACGCGACCACCTCGCCCACCTCGTCCGGACGGCCGATCCTGCCCAGCGCCGCCATGTGCTCGTACCGGGCGCGAGCCTCGGGTGGCAGCGCATCGACGGCTGGCGACTCGATGACGCCGGGAGCGACAAGGTTAACCCGCCAGCCTGCCGCACCGCGCTCCTTGCACACGCTGCGCATGAGGCCCAGCAAGCCGGCCTTCGCCGCCGTGTAGTGCGCTCGTAACGGCACCCCGACGGTCGCGACCTTCGAGCCGACGTAGACGACGGCTCCGTCGGCAGGCAGCAGCGGTATCGCCGCCTGAGTGAGGGCGAACGCAGTGGTCAGGTTGATGTCAAGAACGCGTTGCCACTCCTCCACCGCGAGGTCATCGAGCTTCACGTGGCTGATTGCGCCAGCGCAGGTGACCAGACCGTCAAGGCTGCCCTCGCACCCCGCGAGCAACTGGTCCCGGCCGGTGTCGGTGGTGATATCGGCGCGGACCACACGGTGGCCCACTTGGCCCAGCGCCACCAGATCCTGCAGGGTACTCTCCGCCTCGTCCTCATCCTGGTGGTAGCCGGCCACGACGGTGGCGCCATGCCTGGCCAGCGCTACCGACACGCCACGGCCGATGCCGCGGGTACCACCGGTCACCAGGATCCGCCTGCCTGTCAGGTCGGTCATGCTCACACTCCTTCGCCGTTGGCGGCGGCTCGTTCCTCAAGCCGCTGTTTGATCAGGTCCATCTGCACGCGGGTGTTCGTATTGATCCGCGCGCGCATTGCTTCGTCGTCGAGCGGTGCGTCGTCACGCATGTGAAAGTGCTGCTGCCACAACATTTCGGTGCCGCCGTCGCGTTCGGTATAGCTCCAGAAGATGTCCATGTGCTCGAACGGGCCGGGCTCGATCCGCTTGGCCCGGACTGTGCGGGTCTCGGGGTCGGGGCGCCGTTCGGAGACCCACGTCCAGGTCCGGCCTTGCTCATCGGGGGTGGTGGTCAGGCGAAACACGATTCGCTCTGATGTTTGTTCGAGCACCTCGGCGGCGGCGTACTCCGAGTAGAGCGACGGCCAGTTCGCGACGTCGTTGGTAACCTCCCAGACGAACTCGAGGGGTGCGTTGATGAACACGGCGTTCTCGGTGAATGCGGCCATAAATCCTCATTCCGTTGTCTTTTGCCTGCGGTTGCTTACCGCTTGGTGTTCGCTCCCGCCTTCAACACCACGGCTGAGTTGAAGCCGCCGTGTCCCCGAGCCACCACTAGGGCGGTGGTGAACTTCCCTTCCCGGGCATCACAGACGAGGTCAAGCAGGGGGTGGGCCGACGGGGCGTTGGGGGTCGGCGGGAGGACGCCGTAGCGCATGGCGAGCAAGGCTGTCGCGGTGTCCACGGCACCGCCTCCTGAGTAGAGCCGACCATAGCCGGATTTGGGGGCCGTCACCGGGACTGCGCGGGAGCCGAAGACCCTGGCCAGGGACTCAGCCTCTGCGCGGTCCCAGTCGGGGACTGCCGCCGCGTCGGCGAAGACCACGTCGACCTCGCCGGGGCGTACCTGTGCCTGGGTGAGGGCTTGATCGATCGCGGTGGGCAGCGACGAGGACCGATCGCTCTCCGGCGGTGGGTCGAACGACGCACCGAAGCCCTCGAGGCTGCCGTAGGGTTCGGCGGACCGGGCGCTGGCGGCGGCGGGTGTCTCCGCAACCAGGACCGCGCCGCCCTCACCTGGGACCCAGCCGTCGGCTTTCTCGTGGAAGGGCCGGTAGGCTTTCTCGTGATCGGTTTGGCCGGACAGCAGCCCACTGGACCACTGACACACCATGCCGTACGGGCTCAGCGCCGAGTCTGTGCCGCCGCACAGCATGATCGACGACGTCCCGTCGGCGAGCGCCTGGTCGGCCACGGCGAGCGCATCCAGCCCGCCCGCGCCCTCGGCGACGACCGCGTCGCATTGGCCGCGGATGCGGTGGTGGATCGAGGTCTGCCCGGTGGTGGCGGCGTAAAACCAGGCGATTGACTGGTAGGCGCTGACGTGCTGCGGGCCTTGGGCCCACAGCGCGCTGATCTCTCGTTGGCCGAACTCGACTCCGCCCGCTGAGCTCGCCAGGGCGATTCCCGCGTCGTATTCGGCGACGGCCGCCAGATCCAGCGCAGCGTCGTCCAGAGCGAGGAGGCTCTCCTCCAAACCCTGCCGGGTCCACACATCCGTCTGTGCGATCAGGCGGGACGGTATGCCGGTGGCCCCGTGGTCGCGCAGCTGGCCGGCCAGTGTGAACGGGTAGGTGCTGTGATCGAAGCGGGTCAGTTCGCTCAGGGTCACGGTGCTCGCGGACACGGTCTTCCAGAACTCGTCGAGTCCCTTGCCTGCAGAGGTCCACACTCCGATCCCGGTGACGACGGCAGTCATGCTCGCCCACCGTCGTGGGCGAGTGCGACCGCGCTTTGGAACCCGCCAAATCCGGACCCGACACTGATCAGGGCGCGGATTCGGGCGGCGCGTCCGGTTTCGGGAACGTAATCGAGGTCGCACTCGGAATCGGGGGTCTGGTAGTTGGCTGTGGGGACAATGAACTGGTGCCGCAGCATGAGCGCACAGGCTGCGAGTTCCAGGGTGCCGATGGCACCGAGTGAGTGGCCGATCATGCTCTTAATGGAACTCATCGGCACGGATCTGGCCCGGGCACCCAGTGCGGTTTTGACGGCCGCCGTCTCGTGCCGGTCGTTCTGCTTGGTGCCGGATCCGTGGGCGTTTACATAATCGATCTCGTCCGGGTCGAGTTCGCTTGCCTCAAGTGCTGCGCGGATCGCCTCGGCCATCTCGCGGCCGTCGGTACGCAGGCCGGTCATGTGGTAGGCGTTGGCACGGCTGTGCGCTGCGAGCAGCCGCCCGTAGAGGTCGGCGGCGCGGTCCTCGGCGCGGTGCGGCATCTCCAGGACTAGAGCCGCCGCGCCCTCGCCCAGCACAAAGCCATCGCGATCGCGGTCAAAGGGACGGCTGGCATGCGCCGGGTCATCATTGTTCGGGCTGGTGGCCTTGATGGCATCGAAGCACGCGACTGTTATCGGCGAGATAGGAGCGTCGGCACCCACGACGACCACCGCGTCGAGGTCGAAGCCGTGCAGCATCTGCAGGCCGTGGCGAGCCACGTCGAGACCTGAGGTGCAGCCGTTAGATACCAGCCGGCACGGTCCCTCGGCGCCGAGCGACCAAGCGACATCGCGGACAATGCTGCTGGGCACAAGGTGATCGTGCAGGCGGCCGCTCGCAGGCTCCAGATCGACCAGCCAGCGCGAGCCTCGTTCACTGAGACGCACGTACTCCCGCTCGAGGGCGACAGTGCAGCCGACCGCGCTGCCTACCACCACTCCGATTCGTCCGGGTGTGGTGCGGATGCCCGCGTCGTGCCACGCTTCGGTGGCCGCGGTGACCGCGAGCTGGTTAGCCCGGTCCGCGTCACGCAGCCAGGTATCGGCGACTGCAGCGGAGTCGAACTCACACTCAGCAGCCACTCGTGACCGAAACGGCGCCGGGTCGAAGCTGCTGATCGTGCGTGTTGCGGTCCGGCCCGCGGCGAGTAGCTCCCAGAACGCGTCACGTCCGGTACGGCCCGGGGCGACGGCGCCAACGCCCGTGATTGCGGCTGTAGCGGGACTACTCGTGGACATTCCGGGGCTCCTTGCTCCCGGATATGATCGCGGATCCCTGCATCGCCTTAGGCTCTGTCGCTGCGGGCGCCGGCTCGGTCTCCACGTGCCCTAATCCAGGCGAGGGTGCGACACCATAAAGACTGAACACCACACGCGCGAACACGGTGGATTCGTTCAGTACCTGGTGTCGCGCGTTGCGGGGGACTCGGATCGCGCCGCCCGGCTCGAGCGGCACGTGGTCGCCGTCAATCCCCACGACAACAGAACCGGAGGCCACGTACAAGCACTCCTCGGAGAAGGGATGGTAGTGCTCGCGGAACACCTCTCCCGGAGCAAGGTCGAGCACACCGAACAGGCCATCCTCGCAGCCGGACGACGGCCCGAACAGCAGCCGCATCGATCCGCCCCGGTGCGTGCGCGCAGGCACGTCATCGACCGACTTGTGACGGGTTTCCAGGTCTTCCGCAGTCATCACTGTCCCTCCTCGGACGACCAGGTGTAAAATTCATTCGCCATGGCGTCACCCGCCGTCCGCCATTCCGGCGAATACGGGGTTACGAACGTCGAAAGACGCTCGTTCACCTCCTGGAAGTCCGGGTCGTCGCGCACCTGTTCGAGTGGTCCGAGGACCGGTGCGTCGGCGTCGATCAGGTGCAAGTACAGGTCGCGGTAGTGGAACAGCGACCGCCTGCGCACACCGAGCCGGTGCGGCAGATTGGTGGCGTCGGATTCGGCGAAGATCCGGCCGATGTCCGCCAGCGAACGCCGGTCAGCGCGGGCGATGATCAGTGTCCGATGTTGTCCTGTCACCGGGTTCCTCCTTCGGGGAAGTCGTGCGTCATCAGATCGTTGCTGTGGGTTCTCCAGTGAGGGTCTAGGCCGGATTCTCAAGGGCGGCCGGTGCTGGTGCCGTCACTGTGGTCGCATGCGTGATTTGTTGACTGTTCTGGTGCTCGTGGGATCTGGTGTCACCGCTGGTGTTATGTGCTGCGTCGCGTTGAGCCTCGTACCGGGTTTCCGCGCACTGTCCTACGAGGACTACGTCGAGGCCCACATCGTGTTCGGCAGGCACTTCGACAAGGTGATGCCCCCGGTCGTCGTGCTCACCGTGCTCGGGATGGTCGCTCTGCTCTTCATTGCGGGGCCGTCGCTGCTGCGTGTGGCGGCGCTGGCTTGTCTGTTCGCAGTGTCCTTGGTATCGCAGTTTGGGAACGTGCCTATCAACCGACGGGTCAAGTCGGGCCGGGCCCCTGTGGCCGAAGACCCACGCGCGGCATGGCGGCGCTGGCACTTCGTCCGGCTCACCGCCTCGGTCGCGGCCCTGGCGCTGTTCAGCGTGCAGGTGGTCACTGGCTGACCGACCACCGTACCGGCAGGCTGTCGAGGATCACGTGAAGCCCGGGCAGGTACACCGGCTCGTGGCCGGGTGGCAGCTCCAGGTCGGGCAGCCGCTGTGCAAATCTGCGCAACGTCAGCGTGAGCAGCTGTCTGCCCAGCGCTTCGCCGACACAGGAGCGCGGGCCGTGCCCGAAACCGAAGTGCTCGGTGCGCCCCCGGTCCAGCTTGATCTCGTCTGGGTCTGGGAACACCTCGCCGTCCCGATCGGCCGACTGGTAGCTGATCATCAGCTCTGTCTTCGGCGGCAGCGTCACCGCTCCGACTCGCACGGATTTCGTGGTACGCCGCATGAGTCCGCGCACCGGGCTGCGGTAACGGACGAGCTCATCGGCCGCCGCGGTGGCCAGTCCCGGATTGGCCACGAGCCGCTGCCACAGCGCGGGGCGGCGCAGCAGCTCCAGCAAGCTGGTGCCGAGTGCGGCCGTGGTGGTGAAATGACCGGCGGCGATGAGTCCCGTCATGCCATCGACGACTGCTTTTCGCTCGGCCACCGAGAGCGGTCCGGTGCCCGAGGCCATGGCGGCGACTACGTCACTGAAGAGGTCTTCGCGGGGCCGCTGCCAGCGTTCCTGTCCGTACCGGTCTAGCAGCTGCTGATAGCTAACAACCTGGCGGGCAAGTGCCATCTGGTCGTCCGCAGGCAGCTGCGCGGCGACCGAGTGGAGTTTCATGAACCGGTAGGTGCCGTCGACGAACTCGTCGTAGTCCTCCGGGGCGATGCCGAGTATCGGCGCCTTGACCCGCACAGGCAACTGCCGAGCGAACTCGGCCATGAGCTCAGCCTCGCCCCGACCGGCGAACTGGTCAATCAGAACGTCGATCTCGGCGAGCACCGCCTCCTCGCGCTGCGCGATCCGTTCCGGGTCAAAGGCCTTCATGATGGGGGTGCGCACGCGTTTGCGGGCTTCGTCGACCGCGTCCTCGCGAATGGCAACCGGGACTTCCGAGAAAGTCTTGGCAAGCTCCGCGTAGGCTTCGTCCGTGAGCCGGGCGAGCCGGTCGGGCACCGTGGCGAGGCTGAACGCCTTGGTGTTACCCAGGATCGCCTTCACATCCTCGTGCCGTGTCACGATCCAGGCATCCAGTTCGGGCGAATGAAACACCGGTTCGACGGTGCGCGCCTCGGCCAACAGCTCATCCTGGGGGTCGACGCCGAAAGGCCGGAAGCGGGTGCCGACAGGGTCGTCCTCGCCGAGCCGCTCGGCCAGGTCGACTGCAGTCAGCACGTCCGTACACTCCGGCAACCCCGCCCAGGTGGCCGCGATGAACCCGTCCGGCCGAATCAGCACGGTTCCGCCCTGGTGGAGTCCGTAGACGCGACGCCACTCGCCGTCGGGGTCGGAGCACTCTCCGCCGGGTCCGATCAGGAGTGCATCGAGCGGCCGTGTGGACTCGGCGAGCCCGGCCGCGAAGTCCCCGGACCCGTGGTGGTGGCTGTCGACCAGGGCTGTGAAGCGGCCGTAGCGGCAGAGATCGTGGAGCGCGACCGGACCGCTGGAGCAAGCCAGGGTGACGTGCGGTGCGCGGCAGCCTGGTTCGGCGATGCGCTCCCGAGGATCGTCGACGTGGCAGTCCCGGCCTCGGGCTGGCATGTCGTCCGGGTAGCGGTAACCGAAAGACACGGCAAGCTCGTCGAGCATTCGGTCGGAAACGTCTTCGATCGCACTACCCTGCCGGATGGTGAACCGAAGCATCGATTGCGACACGACCAGGTGGGCAACCGGCAGCCGTTCGGTCTCATAGGAGTCGAGCAGTCCCGCCGAGGCGTGGCCGTGCACTACGTGCGCGATCTTCCAGCAGAGGTTGTGCACGTCCTGGATCCCAGTGCTGGCACCGAATGCACCGGTCGGCGGCATGACGTGGGCGGCGTCTCCGGCGATGAACACGCGACCTCGACGCAATCGTTCGGCCACCCGGCCCGCGATCTCCCACGGCAGCAGCTCGTCGCTCAGGATTTCGACATCGAGATCCGGCACGCCGACGCCGGCGCGCGTCTTGCGCACGCACCACTCGCGGTCGAACTCGGCCGGATCTTCGCCCTTCTCCGGGTAGTACGAAACGTTGAAGACCCAACGATCGATGTTGTCCAGGGGCATGAGGGTCCCCTTGAACCGGTCGTTGAGCACGTAGGCGGCGATGATGCGCCGGTCTCGCAGGTAGGGCGTTAGGTCGGCGCGGAAGAAGTAGCTGACCATCGAGGAGAGCGTCCCGGGCCCTTCGGTCGCAATGCCGAGCTTCTCGCGCAGAGGGCTGCGCCCACCGTCCGCGGCGATCACGTAGTCCGCCGATACCTCGTGCTCGGCGCCGGTCTCACAGTCGTGCAGCCCGACGCGGACACGGTCTTCCTCCTGCGTCAATTCGGTACACTCGGTGCCGAATCTGATCTCGCCCGCACCGCCGGGCAGCTGTTCGAGCAGCAGCGGTTCGAGGCGATTCTGGTCGATCAGGGACCAGCCGTGCGAGCTGACGAGCTTCACCTCGTCTTGTGACGCTCGGGGCAGGCGGATCCGCTCCTCACCTGCGAGTGAGTGGACGTGGATGAGCTGGTCGTTGATCGCGATAGGTGACCGATTGTCCGCCAGTGCCCGGCCGAGGCCGAGCGAGCCGAGTACTTCGCTGGCACGGGGGTTGATCGCCCGTGCCTTCGGGTGCCGTGAGGTGGTCGAGTGCCGGTCGACCAGCAAGAACTCAATATCGAGTCGCGCCAGACACAACGCTGCTGACAAGCCGGTGAGGCCTCCGCCGACGATCAGCACAGGAACATGGGTGTCGGTCACTGCTGCACCTTTCATGGTCATCGTGGAGGGACGCGGTCAGCGCTGGGCGACGACGACGGAGTGGTCGGCGAGCACCCGATGGGAGCGGGGGGTGTGGAAGCCGGCGTCTAGGAGCCATCGGGAGCACTGCTCGACGCTGTATTCGGAACCTCCGCCAGAGGCGAGCATGAAGGTGAGGCTGTAGAACAGTCGGTGCAGGTCGAGCGGCGATCCGTCGATCATGCGGTCGTAGACCACGATCATCCCGCCGGGATTGAGTGCCCGATGTGCGTGCTCCATGAGAAGAACGCGGTTCTCCGGGCTCCAGTCATGCAGCACGTGCCCGAACACGAGCACGTCGACCCGAGGTAGGTCGTCGGCGAAGAAATCGCCCGCCTGGAAGGTGACGCGGCCGGTGGTGCCCAGTGCGGTCATGTGCTCGTCAAAAAACTGCGCGGACTGGGCGCGGTCGAGGCAGATGCCCTTCAGGTGCGGCTGAGCGAGCACGAGGTGCGCGCTGAGGTTGCCGCGGCAGCCGCCGATGTCGGCGAAGCTAGTGAACCTGTCCCACGGCAGCAGCCGGGCCAGCTCGCCCGCCATCGCGGTGCTGTGGGAGTCCATGGCCGTCATGAATCGGCGTACCCGGTCGGGTTCGGTGTGCACGTTGACCCGGAACAGGTGGTCGCTGTCGTCGGGCGGGATCGGGGCCTGGGCTTGCCCAGTGCGCAGCGCTTTCGTGAGCTTGCCCCATGCCGGGTAGAAGGTGTCGTTGGTCGTCTCGGCGAATCCGCCCACATAGGTGGGCTTCGCGCGGTCGAGGTACTGTTCGCTGACGGCGCTGTTGCGATAGTGCTCGCCGTCCTTGACTAGCAAGTCGAGCGCGACCAGCGTGTCCAGGAAGTGCCGGCTCAGCCGGGGATGCAGGCTCAGCTGTTTACGGAGTTCGTCCTCAGTCATTCTCTTGCCGTCGGCCAACGTCGAGAACAGGTCGATCTCGACTGCGGACATGAGCGTTTTGGAACCGCAGTAAGCGAGCAGCACCTCGTGGAAGGCCTGCGGTGTCGCGGCCGTGGTGTCCTGGGCGGCTCTGGTCGGGCCGGTGTCGGTCGTCTTCACCTCGGGTACCTACCTTCGGGCGTGGGTCCGGCGTCGTCACCAGCGCACCCCGCGGCACTCCAGTACACCGTGATTGCCGGTAGTCGATCGCAGCTCGATCCCCGCACAACGGCGGAGGAGAAGTGTCTGGGGCGAACCCAGGACAAGGAGGCTGCCGATGTCTGGAATCGCACCCGAATCCGACTCGGTCGGTGATGAGTACGATCCTATCGAGCTACAACAGTCCCCTTGGGGCTTCTACGCCAGGGCACGACGGGAGGAACCAGTCTTCTACGCGCCCGCAACTGGCGCTTACATGGTCACCCGGTACGACGACGTCCGCCGTGTTCTCGGTGACGTCGAGGTCTTCTCGATGGCCGGGGTCCTGCGCGTGATGGAGGTGCTCAGCAACGACGCCCGGACCGAGCTGCAGAAGGCATTCCCACCGTTCACGCCTGACGAGGAGCCCGGCGACGCCGCTCGGTTGAAGGCGCGCGAGCCGATCGCCCGCGCCTTCAGCCCCGAACGGGTGCGGGCGATGAACGCCGAGCTGACGGCGACGATCTCCGCATTGCTCGACAGGCTCGACCAGCGCGGACCGGGTGACCTGATGACCGCTGTGGGCAGGCCGCTACCGATCCACGGCAAGGCGCTGGCTCTCGGTTTCCGCGACGAGGATCTCCCAGCGCTCGTCGATGGGGCGTACGCGCTGTCGGTGCTCAGCTCCGCAGGGGCCTCCCTGGATGGTGCGAAGCAGCTCGAACTGGCCGGTGCGGTCGTGCCGTATCAGCGCCTGCTCACCGACTACGTCACCGAGCGGATCGCGTCCCCTGGCACCGACCTCATCTCCCAGATCGTGACGGCCGTACAGGACGGCGGCTCCACCCACACTGCGGCGGTGGCGCGTACAACCGTGGAGACCCTGATCGCGCTGATCGGGGCTGGGCAAAGCACCACCACATCATCGCTCGGTCTCGCGGTCCACCGGCTGTTGTCCGACGGTGCCAGTTGGCGAGCACTCGCAGCAAACCCGGGCCTGGCGCCGCAGGCAGTAGAGGAACTGCTGCGGTTGGACTCCCCGATTCAGGCGCTCAGTCGGCGCACGACCTGCCCGGTGACTCTCGGGGGTGCCGAGCTGGAGAGCGGCACCAACGTGATGGCTGTGTTCGCCTCCGCCAACCGCGACGAAGCAGAGTTCGGGGACAGCGACAGTCTGCGCATCCGCCGCACCCCCAACCGGCACTTGACCTTCGGGCACGGCCCGCGATCCTGCGTGGGGATGCACCTGGCGCGGCGGCTGCTCTCCGGCGCGATCGGCGAGCTCGCACAGCGGTTCCCGGATCTGCGCCCATCGGGCGAAAAGGCATTGAGGCTGTGGCCCGGGATGCACCGACTGGTCCGCGCGCTCGACGTCGAGTGGTGAAAGGAGATCCTATGCGTGTCCTGGCCGTGACGAACCCCGCCGAAGGCCACTTCTTTCCGATGGTGCCGTTCCTATGGGCCCTGCGTGCCGCCGGGCACGAGGTTCTCGTCGGCGCTGCCGAAAGCTTCCTACCGCACGTCACCGGGGCGGGCATGGCCGGCGCGGCCACCGCGCCGCCAATGGAGATGGTCGAGATCATGCGCCCGGACACCGGTGACCGCGCGCCCCAGCAACCCCCAACAGAAAGCGCCGCCCGCGCGGGCACCGGCGAGGGGTTCGGGCGGCTCGCGATGCTCAACCACACCGGCGTCGGCGAGATCTGCGCCACCTGGAAGCCCGATGTCATCGTCGGTGAAACCTCGGCCTACGCGGCCGGGATCGCCGCCTCCCGGGCCGGCTGTCCCCACGTCGAATTCCTCTGGGGCATCCCGCTGCACACCGATATCCACGGCGCGGGGCTGGAGGCACTCGCTCGCCAGGAGCTCGAACCGGCACCGCCCATGCGGACCATCGGGGTGTGCCCGCCTTCGTTCCTGGTGAGGGGCCAATCCAATCCAGACTGGGCCATGCGCTACGTGCCCTACAACGGCCCTGCCCATATGCAGTCCCGGTTCCTCGCCCAGCCCGAGCGGCCCCGTGTCCTGGTGACGCTGGGAACGGTCCTGCCCCGGTACGGCGACGTGGGGACGCTGGTTTCGGACCTCGTTGCCGCCCTGAACGAGCAGGATCTGGACGTGGTCGTGGCAATGCGGGAGTCGGACAGGGCGAAGCTGGGCGACCCGGCGAAGCTACCAGGCCCAGTTCGCGAGGCGACCTGGATGCCGCTTGCCGCCGTCGTCGGCACGTGCGCAGCCGTCGTCCACCACGGCGGATCGGGAACGACCATGACTTCGCTTGCGTACGGCGTCCCACAAATCGTCGTCCCGCACTTCGCCGATCAGTTCGTGAACGCCGCTCACCTGGTAGCGGGCGGGTGCGGTGTCCGAGCCAGGATCTCGACACCGGCCTCCGAGATTGCCGGGCTCGTCGACCAGGTCCTAGCAGACCCAGGCTACGCCGAACGAGCCGCCACGGTAGCCCGGGACTGCCAAGATCAGGCCGCACCGGCGCAGATCGCAGGTCACCTCACACGATCACTGACGGAAGGACGCAACAGTGTCTAAGCCGAAGACCTCCGCACAAGACCTGGGCCTGGGCTGCCTGAGCATGATCGGCGCCTACGGCGTAGAGGATCCCAAACAGGTTGCCGCCACCATTCATGCCGCGCTGGACCACGGAGTCGGCGTCGTCGACACCGCCGACTACTACGGCGATGGCGCCAACGAGGAACTTGTCGGTCGGGTTCTGGCCGGGAACCGGGACGACATCAGCATTTCGGTGAAGACAGGTATCCGCCCGGACCCCGACCGCGGGAAGATCCTCGACGGCTCTCGGGACTACCTACATGGCGCGTGCGACGCCTCACTCAAGCGCCTCGGCACCGACCACATCGACCTCTATAGCCTGGCCTGGGTGGACCCGAACGTGCCCGTGGAGGACTCGGTCGGCGCGCTGGGAGAACTGGTGCAGTCAGGCAAGATCCGCGGGATCGGCCTGTCGGAGGTCGCTGTCGGCACGCTTCGGCGGGCGTGTGCGGTGCACCCGGTCTCCGCGCTGCTGACCGAGTACTCGCTCTGGCAACGCCACGCCGAACCGGCGATCCTTCCCACGGCGGAAGATCTCGGGGTGCGGCTGTGGGCGTATGCGCCGCTGGGGCGCGGCTTCCTGACCGGAACGGTCTACGGCATCGACCACCTCGACGAGGGCGACTGGCGCCACAATTTCCCACGGTTCCTGGACGAGCACGTCGGGCGCAATCTCGCACTGCTCGGCCCACTGCGTGGGGTCGCGGATCGCCATGGGGTGACGATGGCCCAGGTTGCCCTGGCCTGGGTGCTCTCGCGACCTTCCGCCCCCCTGACCCTTGCCGGATGCAAAACTCCCCAGCATCTGGAGGAGAACCTCGGGGCAGTGGATCTCACGTTGGAGGAAGAAGATCTCCAGTGGCTTGAGGGCAGCTTCCCGGCCTCGTCGGTCAGCGGGGATCGCTACGCTCCGATGGTTGCAGCACTGATGGACGACGACTCGTAACGGGCCCGGAGGCGGCCAGGCTCGCTCCACTGTACTGGTGAGTGTGAAACCATACCTGTGAAGTTCCGGCGTGACAGGGACCGACCAGTCGCGGCGACACGCCGCAAACGTAGCTGCGAATCAGCAAGCAGGTCGTCACACGAAACTGCAGATTGCGATAAACGACGAAAATAATCCGGAGGGGGGCCATTACATGGTTGCGCCCACCGCGACCCGCGAAGCCATCGAACAAATGGTACTGGAAGTATTCACAGAGCAAGGGGCCTGTGCCGACCGCATCGACCCGACTGCGCTTTTGTCGCTGATCGGAATAGATTCGCTTGGAATTGCGGAAGTTGCAGTAGTAATGAACGACAAATTCGACCTCGAGATCGGGCTCTATGATCTGGAAGGTGTCACCAGTCTGCAAACGTTGCTCGCAGTTGTCTTCGATAAGGCAGGCTGCTAATGGCCGTGCAGGGCCGAGCGGGTCGTCGACGGTGTGCGAGGTCCAGGAATCCGCCAGAACTCCCAGGAACCTGCAGGCGGAACAGCGCCCGGTGCTGTCGGGAGAGCGGGAGCTGTTCCGTCTCGGGCTGCGTTCTCGACACCAGAGTGATCACTCCCACCAGCGCGAGCACGCCGGTCACGGAGATGATCCAGAACACCGGCCGTCGTCCCAAACGCGGAACGGCTGACCAGATGAGTGCGGTTCAGGGGCCCCACGTGACGGTGAGTGCGTCGCGGCGTCCGAATCGTTCGATGTCGCGAGTCAGGGCCTGTTGCGCCCGCTTTAGTGCGCGGGGTTCGCTGACGTCAAGTTCAATGACCAGCCCGTGAGGGTGCGCATGCAGGGTGCAGGTGCCAAATCCGAAGTCGGCGAAGCCGTAGGTGTCACCGCTGGTTTCGACATGCATGCCGCGGTTACTCAGGTGCTTACATAGCTGGCTGAGATAGCGGCGAGCTCGACTGGTTTCGGTAAGTCCTGTGGCAGTGGGCATTGAACCTGCCTTCCGCGGTAACGTATGCGTCGTGGAGCGATCCTCCCCGAACTCGTCGGCGATGACGACAATCACGGTTCCGCCCTGAGGCGGAGTTCAGACGACTCACGCCTGACGATACAGCCGTTTCTGCTGGCGGACGGAACCGATCTCGCTTGCCAGCATTCGAGCTCGGCTCGCATACTGCTCGGCACTGGAATGTTGCCGCTGCCGTTGCAGTGCACTGGCGAGGTCCACTCGCAGGGAGGCCTCAGCACGAATAAAGGTCGGGTCCAATTGTCCTAACGCCGCCACGAGGACTTCAGCCGCGCCCGAATCGCCGAGGCGGGCCAGAGCATGACCGCGCCAGCGAGCAAGGTGAACCTCATCTAGTGCGACATACGGCCCCTCGTTCACCTCGACCTCATGCAACGCAGTCTCGGCCTCGTCGAACGCACGGCGGCACTCAATCTCGTCCTGCGCTGCCGCTAGCGCTTCTCCGTGGGTCGCCGCTAGCCACGCACGCAAGCCAGCCGGCACCGCTCGCGTCCGCAGGTCACCGAGGAGCGCGACGGCATCCCGCGCACGGCCGACATCCACCAGTACCGTCGCCTGCTCCGCCCTGGCGTGCACCTCGTATCCCGGATCGCCGGATTCTCGGGCGGCACTGATCGCCTGGTCGTAGTAGCGCCACGCTTCCGATACCCGGCCGGCGTCCAGCGACTGCCAACCCGCGAGGGTGCAGACCTCCGACAGCAACTTCGCCAACGCCTCCCGGCGGCTCGGCTGCAGGCTGTGGCGGAGCAGGCCGTCGACCTGCTCCGCCTTCACCACGGTCTCCTGATGCGCCACCACAACACCGAGTTGGCGATCCAGCCGCCGTATCGTCCACAGCTGCTCGTGCAGCAGACGGATTACCTCGTCGTCCACACGTGCAGCACTGCCCAGGCGGTCCCGGAGTTCGTCAGCCGACGCAGTCTCCTGGCGATCAGCATCCGGCGGACTGAGTAACTCCGCGATCGGCAGCTCGAAGATGCGTTCCAGCAACCGCCGCGTCGCCGGGCGCACCTTGCCCAGCGGTTGCCCACCCGGCCCGCGGCCCGACACCAGGCGTTCCAGGTGACGGAGGCTCAGCGTGCCCGGCTCGCCGTGCTGCCGCGCGAAGCCGTCCGCATAGTCGGCGAACTCCTGCAACGTCATCCTCCGAACGTCGCGGATCTGCTGCTCGAGCACGGTCCTCGGCTTCGGTGCTTCGCCGGAGCTGCTGCTCTCCATATGTCGGCCTCGTGTCGGGTTCCTGTCGTATCGATGTCGGTCGAGCTGACATCAAGCTGATTTCAGTCTTACATATCCCGTTGCTCCCAGCTATGAAGGTGAGCGATTTGAGAGAATTAGCCACACAAGACCGGCCCCGGCTGTACGTCGTCTGGCACCGCTGCGAGGTCGACCGGCAGCAGCACGCGGTCACCGACAAGGCATTCGCCGACGGAGTCCGGCAGCAGACCGGTGTCTACGACGCCTTGTGCGGACAAGCGGTACACCCGGGGTCGATGCTCCTGCCACCCGCGCCCCGGTGCCCAACCTGCGAGCAGCGCTGGACCGCCCATACGACTCCCGTTCGATCCGAGCCGCGACGCGGCCGACGGATGATGATCAGCCGCCTTCTGCGCAGGGCGCGGCGAGCGGAGTTCACATCGTGAGCAGCACCTACTATCTCGGACGTCCGTTGCCGGGTGTCGTCGGCGAGACGCGGCGGATGTGTCACGTGTTTCCGGCGCAGACCAGCGTTCCCACGCGACTCGTAGCCCTGTGCGGGGTGTCGTTCGATCGCGAGCAGCTCGAACTGCTCGACGGGCCACGCGGCATGCCCTGCGAACCGTGTCTCCGGTCCGTTCCGCGCCCGCGGCATGAGGTGCAGCTGACGTGAACGAGGAAATCCTGCGCCGCCTGGCAGCCATCGAGCGACAGCTCAACGAGGTCATCCGACTCCTGGACATCCTGATCGCGAGTCCCTGGCCACGGTGTGACGGCGATCCGCCACCGCCTCTCGAGGAACCGTGTCCAGAGCCCCGCAGGAGCGATCGTGACGGCTCCGAATGGTGGCGTCACTGCCGTCACCGACGTTGTTTCCGCAGGTAAAAGCCATGCCCTGGGCGTCACACGTGCTGTGACGCCCAGGACGCCTGTGACGGCATCACGGATCACCGCCGTCACGCTGCAACGCCGCCATCCGCCGCAGGTCGGCGACGACATACCCACGGACCTGCCGCAACTCACCGTCCTCGGCCGGGACACGGCGCCGCTCCGACGAGCAGCCCAACTCGGTCATCTGCCGACCGAAGGCATTCGGGTCGACGTCGAGTGCGTCCACGAGCTCTGCCGTGGGGATGAACTCCCGGTCCCCTGCGTGCTCGTTGACGTACTCCAGCACCTCCGCGAGCGGCTCCGGCAGCTCCGCCATGACCTTGGCCTCGGAACTGATCGCCTTCGCCTCGGCAACAGGGTCCACCCGCACGGCCGTGTCCTCTCCCGTCGCATGGCCCGTCAGCGTCCCCGCCGCCTGCCGCAGCGCCCGCCCACGACGGCAGATCTCCTGCCAGTCCTCTCCCGGCATGTAGTAGGTCCGCACCGTCATTGCGAGCACGTCCGCGCCCGCCTCAGTCTCTCCGTCGGGACGCAGGATGCCCACGCCCTTGTGCGAGGGAAGCAGCCGACTGCTGTCGTGGCCGCGCGTGTTCATCTGCTCGCCGAGCACGATGTTGCTGTCCCGCCAATCCATGACACGCAACGCGAAACGCGACCCGAGCACCGCCCGCAGTCCCGACGGGATTGTCTTCGAATCCGGCCGCTGTGTGGCGAGAACCAGCACGATTCCCGCGGCCGGCGCCTTCTTCGCCAACCAGGTCAGCAGTTCGCCGATGTATTCCCCCGCCGGTACGTTCTTGCCCTGCACCTCGATGGGTGTCCGGTCCTCGAGCGGCACCTGCACCTCGTCGATGAAGAGCGCCGTGATCGGCATGTTCAACGCCGTGTCCCGCGACATCGCCGGTGTCACCTTCGACTCCGGACAGACCTCGTCGTCGAGGTCACGCATCCGCCGATACCGGTCCTGCACCTCGGCCACCAGCTCCACCAGCCAATCCTTCAGCGCGACAATGTGCTCCGCGTCGTCGCCGGACAGGAAGCGGTGAGCCACCTGTTCAGCCGCCATCCAGTCCTTGCCGGCCTTGAAATCCGCCACGTACAGCCGCGTGTGCGGGTCGAGGATCAGCCCGGCCGCTGCCAACCGTGTGGCGAACGTCTTTCCCTGCCTCGGAATGGCACCGACCAGCAGCGACGTCCACACCAGCGGCAGGTCGATCTTGCGATCCCGTGCGTCCCGTCCGAACGGCACCGGCTTCCAGGCGTCCCAGTGCTGCACGTTCACCAGCGGCGTGCGCAACGGCGGCTTGGCATACGGGTCCTCATCGGCGACCCACATCGCCACCCGACCAGCGTGTCCACCGTTGCCACGCACGCGCTCGACCATCAGCTGGATCTCGTCCACCGCCAGCGCCGAGGCCAACGCCTCCCGATGCTTCACCACGTCCGCCGCCTTGCGCGTGGCCGGCAGGTCGACCGTCACCGACCAGCCGTCGCCCACCCGGGACGCCCGCTGCACCAGGCGTAGGGACTCGTCCTTGCCGAGCAACTTGGCATCGCGGAACGCATCGACGAGGATCTGCGGATCCATCGTCCACGTCAGCGCACGCGAACCCGACAACGACGGTTTGCGTCCCGGCTGGCCGTCCTTACGTCGTCCCAGGACTGCCAATGCCACGCATGCGACACCACCGATGGTCCACAGTGGAACCTCACCCCACACGTAAGCGGCCACGGCAATGAGCACACCCGCCGCAACGGATACCGCACCCGTCACCTTCCACCGGAACAACGTCAGTTCACGGATCTCCGTGAACTTGTCGGCGAGCTTCTGGGATTCCTCGGCCGCCTCACGGTAGTCCCGCACGGTGACCCACCGCCGCCATAGGCGAAAGCCGGTCACGAGGCCGCGGCCCACCGCCCGCAGCAGGCGCCACGGCGAGCGCAGCACCACGGTGATCCAGTCCTTCACGAGCTGTGTCGCCTGCTCGTGCGTCTTCAGGCTCACCGGTACCCGTGGGGATGCCTGCCACCACCGCTTCAACCGCAACCGCCACGGCAACCGAACGGACGGGAAAGGCTGGTCCTCCACGAGTTCGCCGTCGAGGATCGCTCTGTCGACATCCCGTGAACGGTCCGGTGCCACCTCGGCCCCGACGTTCACGGAATCCGTGTCGTCGTTCATGGCCGGTCACCTCCCGACACGACCTCCGCGGCGAGGGCTTCGGCGAGACGCGACGACAGTCCGCGCGAACATCCGGTCGCCTCACGAATCCACGCCGGAGTGATGACGACCTCCGGCGTCCATGCCTGCCGTGCCTCGTCGAGGTAGTCGTTGAACAGCTTGCGACGCACCGGTTTGCGGACCTCTGTGGCGGCAGGCCCCGGCCGATCACCTTCCCGTCGGGCCTCGCGTACCGCCGCGTTCACGGCGTCCGTCAGCTTGTCGCGCAGATCCGTCACGGCTTCGGCGGCCACGAACACCAGCAGCGGCGGCACCGAGTGCAGGACGATGCCCGCAGGAGAACCGTTCGCGTACGCCTCCCAGGTGTTCATGACATAGGTTGCCGACAGCGTGAACCACTTCGCCCGGCGCACCCACGGCCCGGTGGCGATCTGGTATCGAGCGGTCACCTGTTCGGCGCGGAGGATCGCGAGGAGCACGAGGGACACCGTCGGATCGAGCAACCACGCTGCAAGCCACGGCAGCGACCACGCGCCCGCATCGCCGGCAGCGAACGACTGGACATTCGTCATCGTGAACGCCAGCCCCAGTACGATGCCAGCCCAGCACAACCGATCCACCTGCGTACGCACCCGCTCGACCCGGAGTGCGACGACATCCGGATCGGTCTGGTGGGCACGCAGCTCGGCAGCGTCCGCCGCGTCGCGGACGAGCACGTCGGCCTTCCGAGCGGGGCCGGGTGGCCGCCCGTCGGCGGCCACCCGGTTCGATCCGTCCCCACTCATCGCCGATCACTCCGCCTGGTGGTCGTGTCCAGCGACGTGACCGTCAGCATGCGGGTGAGCACGTACGCCGCCAGCAGGTCCGGCAGCGCAAGCACCACGATCAGCAGCGTCGTGTTGCCCGGGTTGGCGATGACGAGCCACTGCACGCCGACGAACGCAGCCGCCATGAGCCCGACGCGGCCGACCAGCGACACCACCCGGGCTCCCGCACGTGCCTTCTCCGCCGCCTTCCGCGCGCGGGCCCTACCGGCCCGCCACACGAGCGCCAGTGCCAGCAGTACACCCGCACCTGCGAGAACCTGCTCGGGAGTGAGGTCGATCGTCATTCGTCGTCACCTCCCCAGACGCCCCGGTTGACGTGCCGCCACTTCCAGACGCGGTGAACCCGACGGCGATCGGTATCGGAGAGGGCGCCCCAGATCCCGAGCGTGTCCTCACCGGCCTCGCGCAGCTCGAGTTCGAGGCATTCCTGAATGACGGGGCACCCCGCGCACGCCCACGAGGCGAGCGCCCGATCGGGGTCGGCCGCACCGGTGAGATCCGGAAGGAGCTCCCGGTCGAAGGCCCAGAAGCACAGGCCGTCCCACCTGACGATGCTGCGGAGAACCTCGTCGGGCACGTCAGCCAGGTAGTCGAGGTCGGCGGCCAGCTTGTCGTAGTCGTCCTGGTTCATCGGGCTTCACCCCCGTTGAGGCGGGCGATCTCCCGAGCGGTCCGACGCTGCGCGATCATGCGTGCCGGATCGACGCACTGCCCGGACTCAGCGGCGGCGGTGACGAGCTGTTCGAGCGCCGCCGCCGGGATGACGTAGCGGTAGCGGACACGGACCGCGGGGAAGGCGTCCTCGCGGATGGCCCGGTAGAGGGTGGACGGGTCGACGCGCACGATCCGCGCCGCCTCTCGGACTGTGTAGAACACCGGCGCACCAGTATTCGGCATGGGGGTATCCATGAACGAATTCCTTAGAGGTATTTCAGCTTGATTTTGAGCTGATTTCAGCTTGAATGAAGACAGAATTAGGCCCGTTCGCGCGAGCCAGGGGCACGAAACCGCAATGAAGCGCTAATCTCGGCGCCGAGGCGGACCACGGAGGAATTGGTGACCGAGGACTGGACGGCTGTCGCGCGGGCGATCAACGAGCGCATGAACGAGCTCGGGTTGCGCCAACGCGACCTCGCCGACCGCTCCCACGTGTCTCAGGCGATCGTGCGGGAGATCCAGCACCGCACCGTCGAACGCCGCCGCAGTGCGCGCACCCTGGAGGCGCTGTCGCTGGCGCTGGAGTGGCACCCCGGTCATCTCGCGGCCGTCCTCGCCGGCCGGAAACCGTTGGCACCGGGCGAAACCGGTGATGACGCCACCGACAAGATCCTGTCCCGCCTGGGTGCGATCGAGGGCCGGCTCGACGAGATCACCGCGCGCCTGGACGAGCTCACCAAGGCCGGCACCCGCGACGTTCCGCCACCGAGTCGACGCCCCCGGTAGGTCCGCGATGGCTGCCCTGCGCCGGTTGAGGTCTGCGTTGTTCATGACCCAAGAAAACGCCAGGAAAAGCCCTCTGCGCAGGTGGCGCTGGTTAACTCCCGGGCCATTAACCCGCGATAACTTCACTGGTCAGAGGGGTTATCGGCGATGAGTTATGCGACGAAATTGCAGCGGGTTCGGAAGGCCGAACTCGGACTGAAAGCAGCCGAGGTCATCGACCTGTTGATCCGGTGCGCCGACAATCGCGGCATTCCCATCATGGAAGCAAGCAGCCTCAAGACGCGGCTGTCCCTGTGGGAGAACGGTCACGCCACGGTCAGTGAGCCGTACCGGCGTCTGTTCCGCGAGATCTACGGCCGCAGGAACAGCGACCTCGGCTTCCCGGACGACGAGGATGACAACGAAGTCGGCGAGCTACGTTCTCGACTCGCGTTGGCGCGCAACGTCGACGAAGGCGCGGTCGAGGCCTTCCGTCAGCAGGTCGACAACGCACGCCGTGCCGACAGGCAGTTCGGCGGTGTCCTCCTGCTGGAGCAGTTGCAGCACCTCATCGACCAGATAACTGGACTGCTCCGGCACAGCACCGCCCGTGGCCAGCGCGAGGCGCTCGCGGGCGTCCTCACCGAGGCATCGACGTTGGCCGGCTGGGTCTCGCTCGACCGCAACGCCGTGAGCCAGGCGTGGAACCACTATGAGCGGGCGAAGGATGCCGCACGCGAGGCGGGCTCGACCGCCATGCTCGCGCATGCGTTTGCCGAGCAGGCGTTCGTCCTCATCGACATCGACGAGCCCCGCCACGCGGTCGAGCAGTTGGAACATGCCCGAGGACTCGGCGCCGACCACGTGTCACCACTGTTGCAGGCATGGCTGTCGGCGGCAGCGGGCGAGGGCTTCGCCGCGTTCGGTCAGTCGGACGCTGCGCTGACGGCATTCGACGACGCGACGCACCTGTTGCCCAACGACCCGCAAGACCCGACGCTGCCGTTCCTGTTCCTCGGTGACTCGCACCTTGATCGTTGGCGCGGGAATGCGCTCGCCAAGGTGGGCGACCTCGGGGCGGTGGACCAGCTCGCCGCCGCCCTGCCGCGCCTGCCCAAGGCGTTCGTACGTGCCCGCGTGGGCATGATGGTCGACCTCGCCTACGCGCACGCTGCGGCCGGCAACCGTGACGAGGCCCAAACCTATGCCAGGCAGGCGCGCACCCTCGGCAAGCAGATCCGCTCGGATCGCCACCTGCGCAGGCTCAGTGGCCTGGTCCTGCCGACGAGCCGGTCACGCGCGTCGTGAGTTCAGGTAGTACAGCAGCGCCACCAACGTGCCGGATCCCAGCAGCTCCTGCCGCCGCGCGAGCTCGTTAACGCGCGACAGCGGCACCCACTCGACGGTGCCGACCTCCTCGGTGTCCGTCGGGTCGCCGATGTGCTCGGCCCCGTGCCAGACATAGACGTCGACCGGAGCGGTGACCTGGCCGGGCAGCGGTTCGAAGCTCACGAGGTGTTCGCCCTCGCCGGTCGGCTTCCAGCCGCTCTCCTCCGCGGCCTCCCGAGCCGCGGTCCCAGCTGAGTCCTCGCCGTCGTCGACGAGCCCGCCGAGCAGCTCGTACCCCCATTGCCGGGTCGCGAACCGGTACCGCCAGAGCATCAGCGCCTCGTCGCGGTCGTTGACCACGAGCGCAATCGCGATCCGCGCCAGGTGGACGACGTGATACTCCCAGCGCTCCCCGTTCGGAGCCTGCACGTCGGTCAAGCCCAGCCGCACCCACCGGTTGTCGTAGACCAGCCGCTCACCGAAGGTCTGCCATGCGCCACGTTCCTCAGCCACGACCACAGGCTACGGGTCCGGGACAACGGCCACGGTGGGTAGCCGACGACCGTGGGCGCTGAAGACCTCAGACTTTAGTCCGCCATGAACTCAGGGGCGACGTCTTCGCGGTCCGCGGCTCTCCTACCGAGGTCGGCCCACGAGGCGGCCGCAAGCCATCCTCGACTGCCACAACTGGGCCACACGCGAAGAGCTTCGGATCGCAATCGTGGCCCGGACCGAAATATCACAGGCGCCGCAGACGAGCCCCAATCGGCCGCTTGCCATCGAGCCCGAAGCAATCATGGTTACACCGGCCGACCAGGCCGCCTGAGCAACCGTCACAGAAGCCTTGAGTAGCCCCGGACACACTTACTCTATTCGAGCGTTCATTGATCAACTCAGCACCCATGCTTTTGCGCGCTGTTCTAACCTCCTCGCGGCTATGACCATCAGCCAGACCAAGGCCACTGTGGCCAGCAGCTCAGCTGTCCAGGCCCATCTCCCCGCTGTTCGGGTGAATCTTTGCGATGCTCCTCGACGGCCCTCGAACTCGTTCCCGATTGTTTGATGACAGACACCGATCTCAGGCGCATACTGAACGGCTCACCACCAGACGGTGGGCCCTGGCTCAGCTACGCGCGGGCAGGTCGACCGTTCTGATGGAGGTAGTGCATGGCCAGCCCTGCCGGCGACATGCGGCACCAACTCGTACAGCGACAGTCGGACAAGTGGACCAAAGAGCTAATCGATCTTGATCACACCAACACGTTGGTGAAGTTCAAACATTCGAAGACTGGAAGTCTGGACCTCACCAGCAGCGATCCGGATCAACTGACCAAACTCCTTGCTGGCGAGAAGTCCTCATTGAAGTCCTTGTTCCCGGACGTCAACCAACACAAGGACGCATGCTCCCGCGCCCGTCAGATTCACCGAAAGATCAGAACCTTCCGCGAAGAGCAGGGCGTCGAGGTTGGGCGTCTGGCATGCGGGTTCGTCAAGGTTCGATCGGTCAAGGCAGGACCACGTCCGACCTTGCCCTTGTATGCGCCCTTGTTACTCCGCCCCATCGCTCTTGAGGTCAAGACCGCATCCGGAAGCGACTTCAACCTCACGGTCGACTCCGAAGAAGATCTGAACCCAGTCCTATTGCATGCACTGACTCGTGAGTACGGACTCGACCTCGCCGTAGACGACATCACAGAGAAAGTTGCCACACGACTGACCGAGCTTGTCGAGTTCAAAGACCGAGTTGACGGCGCGTTCGGCGTCCTCGACGAACTAGCCCGAGGCGAGGGGCTCGATCTACAACTTGAAGACGGTTGCGCGATCGGCATCTTCAACTACCAGAAGCTTCCGATGGTACGCGATCTGCAGTCGGCGGGCGACTTGTTGTCCAAGCACGAGCTTGTTGCTTCACTGGCGGGACACCAGGAGTCCATCCTGCAGACCAGGACCGAGGCCAGCAACTACTGTCGGACTTCGCCGGACACCCAAAGACCCGAAGACGAGTTCCTCGTAATCGACGCGAACTCCTCTCAGTATGAGGCAATCGACGTTGCCCTAAGCGGGCACCACCTGCTACTCGAAGGGCCACCTGGCACCGGAAAGAGCCAGACCATCGCTAACATCATCGCCGGTGCCGCCGCACGTGGGCTCAGCGTCCTCTTCGTCGCCGAAAAGGGAGCGGCCATCCAGGCGGTGACTGACCGGCTCGAGGCCGTCAAGCTCGACGATCTGGTACTTGACCTGCATCGTAAGGCGACCGACAAGAAGCATGTTGCCCAGCAGCTAGCTGACAGCTTATCTCGACTCTCCCAGGAACCGACCGTCGACGTCAGCACGCTCCACGAGCTTGTCGCCACCCGCCGGAAGAAGCTCAACGACTACGCACAAGCGCTCCACGACGTGCGTCAACCGTGGAATCTCAGCGCCTACCAGGTACGCGAGAAGCTGTTACAGCTCGGCGATACATACCGCTCGCAGTGCGCCTTTCGCGGCCATCAGCTGCGCGATCTGCATTCTGACGTAGTAGCCAAGATCGAAGAGGGCTTGAGGAGCTTCGTCCACCAGGGGGGACTTCGGATCCTCAACGAGGAGTCCCCTTGGGCGCAGGCCGAAGTCCGAGACGAAGAGGACATGGAGCAGGTTCTAGGCGAGCTGGACAACCTTACGAGCAGGACGCTCACGAGCAGTAGCGAAAGAATGCAGAAGCTGGTCAACCAGGTTGGCCTTCCACTCCCATTGGAGATCGCCAACTGGGAGCCAATACTACGGTTGCTCGACGATGTCACTCGAAGCGTTGACCGGTTCGGAGCGACGATCTTCGGCGAAGAGCTCGACGAAATTCAGTGGGCAACCGCCCCCAGACCGGAGCGCAAAAAGCACCGTCCGAACATGTCCTGGCAGAAGCGCCGAGGATGGCTCAAACACGCCCGCTCACTTTCAACTGAGGGTATACGCAAGAAAAGCGAGCTCCACGAAGCCCTCACCGAGGTTGTACGGCAACGAGACGAGTGGCGGCGAATCGGCGGCCCCGAGACGCGGCCTGCTCAGGTGATCGGCCTGGCTGAGATGATGGCCGAATACCAGGAACTCCGGCGACAACTGGCGGCAGTAGCCCTCTCCACCAAGGTCGACGATCTCGATACGAAGCCGATCTCCACTGTCACCAAGCAGCTCAATGAGCTCTACGCAGACCGCGACATGCTGTTTCGACTACCCCAGATCAACGGCCTGCGGCAGCGGTTCACCGCGATGGGACTTACTCCTTTGCTGCAGGAGTTCGCCCAAGACCAAGTTGCACCGGACGAAGCGGCATTGATTTTCCGTCACACCTGGCTTCGGTGCCTCGATGACGAGTTCCGCATGCACAGCCCGGCGTTGCGCGAGTTCACACCCAGTCAGCACGACCGCTACGCCAGCGAGTTCCAGGACGCCGATCGTCGACACCTGGAGGCCTCGGCTGCACGCATCCGGCACAGGGTTGCCGTAACGGCGCGGCAAGCCCGCGATGACTTCCCAGATCAGACCAAACTTCTCCGCAAGGAATCCAGCAAGAAGACCCGGCACATGCCGCTACGCAAGCTGGTCGAGCAAGCGCCGGACGTGTTGCTCGCATTGCGGCCCTGTTGGGCGATGTCGCCCTTGGTGGTGAGTCAGACACTCCCCCCGTCCCGACTCTTCGATCTTGTTATCTTCGACGAGGCAAGTCAGGTAAGGCCGCACGAGGCGATCACCTCCATCATGCGCGGTGAACGGCTGGTAGTGGCCGGAGACGAGAAGCAACTCCCACCTTCCGAGTTCTTCGACCGGCAGTTCGAGAGCCACGACGACGAGGATGAAGAACCAGATGACCTCGCCGATTACGAGTCGATCTTGACATCTCTTCGTGCTGTCGTGCCGACGACGCGCACGCTCCGCTGGCACTACCGCAGCCAAGACGAACGTCTGATTGCCTTCTCGAACAAGGAGATCTACAACGGCGATCTTGTGACGTTCCCTGGCTCACAGCAGGAGAATCCCCTGCGGTTCGAACTGGTCGAGTCTGATACGGCATCTCCTGGACAGGCAGGGCTACCAGAGGAAGAAGTTCGACGGGTCGTCGACCTTGTCCTGGAACACGCTGAGACTCGACCGAGCGAGAGCCTCGGTGTCATCACTCTGGGAACCAAGCACCGAGACCGGATCGAGCAGTCGGTCAGAACGGCGCTGCAAAACCGTCGCGATCTCGACGCCTTTTTCTCTGAAGACGGTAATGCGACGAACCGGTTCTTCGTGAAGAACATCGAGACCGTGCAAGGCGACGAGCGCGACGCGATCATCTTCAGCATCGGTGTGGCACGCAGCGCGACGGGTCGCGTAAACCGGACTGGCTTCGGGGCCCTGAACCGGAAGGATGGAGGCCGACGTCTCAACGTGGCTGTTACCAGGTCGCGAGTCAGGATGACCGTTGTCAGCTCTTTCCCTTCCAGCGCACTCACCCCTGACGATTCGCCCACCGGCACCGAGCTGCTGCGGCGCTTCCTCGAGATGGCGGAGCGCGGTGCTGACCCGGCAGAAGTCGGTCGCGACGCGGGAACCGAGTTGAACGGCTTCGAGCAAGACATCGCCCGCCGGCTCGCCAATGAGGGCATCGACGTCTATCCACAATGGGGAGTCTCAGACTATCGAATCGACTTTGCCCTGGCACACCCCGTGAATCCGAGCCGGATGGTTCTGGCAGTTGAAGCCGACGGCGACAGATACCACCAGTCGGGCAACGCGCGGGACCGGGACCGGCTCAGACAGGAACACCTGGAGCGGTTGGGGTGGCGGTTCCACCGAGTCTGGGCATCGGCTTGGTTTGCTGACCCCGAGGGCGAGACACGAAAGATCGTTGATGCCTGGGAGAAGGCGGTCGCCGACGTAGACAACCCCACTCATCCTACTCCAGCAACCCTACATGCAGCCGCTGACACGGATCCCGAGCCCGAACCATCAGCTGACGAACGCCGCGGGCCAAGACCCCCGCTCCGCGCACCGAGAACGAACATCGACCACTACGAGGAAGCGGAATTGATCGCGCTTTTCCGCTGGTTACTGCGAGATGGTTTGCACCTTGACCGTCAAGAACGTATTTCCCAAGCGATGCGGGAACTCGGCTACGGGCGCAAGGGACGAAAGATCGTTGAACGACTGACTCGCGCTGCGGAGATCGCGCAGCACCTAGCAGACAAAGAGGTGGATTGATGTTTCCGCTGGACCCAAAGACGGTCGAACGGGTCGCCTCCATCGTGGTTGACGCGGGTGGGAGTTACGAACGGAAAGGGTGGCAACTGGAGCAGCTCTTCTCCGCCGCGGGCTGGGTGGACCCGCCAGAATACGATGGTTCGCCTCGCGTTCCCTGGGTCATCGAGCAGCTCACCGAACGCGCATCCGACCGCTCATCCATCGAACGGTTCCTCTGCCGTATCTGCGATCCCTTGGAGTACGACGAGGGGAAGCCGGCAGCCGAGCTGTTTTGTCAGGCCATCAACGAGAAGCTTAATCCGGAATACCTCGCGATTACCTACGTCGGCGGCCGCCCAGTGCTCGGCGAACTGACCGACGATGGGGACGAGCCGATGTTCGTCCAGCCTTCGGACATCGAGCAGAGACTGCGTGCACTCATCCACAACAAAGCAACGGTGGATGTTCTCGTGAAGAGGGCGAAGGAAGCCGACATCTGCGCCTCGGCTGGAGCCTACACTTTCGCGATCATCGGCATCGGCAGCTTCGTCGAAGGAATGCTACTGGCATTGCTCACCGAACGGGACGAGACAATCAGGGAAAAGGGATTCGTCGGAGCAAATGGGAAAACTCAGCGGGCAGACCGCGCGGGCCTCGAGCTGTTGATCGACACGGCTCGATCCAAGAACTGGATCCAGTTCGCCTCTGCTGATTTCATGCACAAGGTCCGTGATTACAGGAACTTCGTTCACCCCCGTAAGGAGCTCGCCGAACAGCCCGATTTTGACCGGGAGAGCGTGCGACTCTGCTGGGCGCCGGTGCACGCCGTGCTGAACGACGTCGAGGAACGTCTGGACCCGATCGGCCGTTAACAGCAATCCAAGCAACCGCGTCTCGTGGGATCGAGGTTTGCAGGAGGTGGACGACCCCCGGACCCTGCCGCGTACACCGGACAAATGGATCTGCTGATCCTCCCACGTCGAATGACCGCCTGACTCAAGCGCGACCTACCTTTCGGGGCAGGAACACACTCCACGGCCGGCGACGGATCCGGTCACTCCTCGACACTGCCCTTCGGCGGCCGTTTCGGCAGTCGAGAACCCAGGATCTCCGCGGCCTTCCGGTCGCTGGCCGCCACCCAGGCCGCGTATACGCGGAGCGTGGTCGCTCCTCCCCCGCCGTGGCCCAGGCGGCCTGCCACCGTGCGCAGATCGACGCCCGCCGACAACAGTTCGGTCGCTGAGAAGTGGCGCAGTGCGTGGATGTGGGTGTTGACCGGCGGCTTCAGGCGTGCAGCCATGCGCTTGTACCGGCGGGAGATTGCGTCCGGCGGATACGGCGTGGTCGCATCCGCGCTCCGCGCGCCCATGAAGACGAACATGTCCTCATCGAGTTCCACGCCCACCTCGGCGAGTTCTTCGCGACAGTTTTCCTTGTGCGCGCGCAACAACGTGACGGTCTCGGAGTCGAGGGCGACGCGGCGCATCTGGTGCGTCTTCGTGTCCTTTTCCAGCCCTCGGCCCTTGCTCTGCACATAGGTGTGGCGGATCTCGATGATCTCGGCATCCAGGTCGACCCGTGACCAGCGCAACCCGGCAACCTCGGCTCGACGCATGCCCGTGGTCATGACCAGCCAGACGAGCGTGCCCCAATCATCGCCCAGCTCGAACGCCGCCTCCACCAGCCGAGCCGCGTCAGCCGGCGTCGGAGGCTGGGGATCCGGCGGGCGCAGCTTCGGCCGCTGGGCGTTCTTGGCCGGATTGCTCTCGATCCACTCCCACCGCACCGCCGCATTCAGCACGCTGCTGATGATCGAGTGGATCTGCCGCACGGTCGAGGCCGCCATCGGCTTGCACCGGTGCACGACGCACTCCGCCACTGCACAGTCGTGCTCGTCCTTCGCCTTGTGCTTCTCGATGAACGGCTTCCCATCGCAGCGCATCCGGCACCGGCGCAGGTCCGCGTAGAGGTTCTCCAGCTGCCGCGCTCCGAGCTTGTTCACCGCGACATCACCGAGCACGGGCTTGATCACGCGGTCGATGTATCCGACATAGCTGTCCCGCGTGCTCTGCTCGATATCGGCAGTACGCAGCCACTCGTCGACCGCGTAGTCGAACCGCACCGTCGAGGCCGTCGACCGCTGCTTCAGCACCCTGGCCCGCAACTGCGTCAGCGTGTTCTCGGCCTTGCGCCAGGCTGCATCGTCCGTGCCGCGGATGTTCTCGCGCAGATAGGTCCGTCGACCCGTCACCGGGTCGTCCCCGGCGTACACCACGACGCGCAGACTCCCGCCGCGCTGCTCGATGCGACCGCGCTGGCGGCCGTCGGAACGTCTCCGAGCCATGCCCGGAGGCTACTCGCACCCAATTTCGCACCCAAGGGGTTCAACCCAGATGGGCTACAGCGAGAACATGCAGGTCACAAGGGTGGGCCGGGTCGGACTTGAACCGACGGCCAAAGGATTATGAGTCCTCTGCTCTAACCAACTGAGCTACCGGCCCCCACGCCGATTTCCGGCGCCAGCTGCACTATATCCATGCCGCCTCCCCAACTCCGCAGCGATCCTGCCTCCGCGCCGGGGCGACCACCGACGGGTCGGAAACCCGCCGGCTCCCCGGCCGCCGCGACCGTCGCGCCTGCATGTCGAACGGCAGTTCCTCAGAACTGTCGGTGCCCGCTCGTACGCTCCACAGCGACGTCACCGCAGCGCACGAACTCAGCCACACCCGTCCATCTCCCGCGCTCGGCTACAGACGACAACGCCATGATCTTGCCTGTGTGATGTACGGTTGTTTTTGAAAAGTGATCTCAGTTACAGTACTGTCCAGTGCCTCCGACACCTCCACCATGACTCGAGAAGGGGACTCAACATGGCCGGCGTACGCGTACTCGTGGGCACCCGTAAGGGCGCCTTCATCCTGACCGCCGACGGCACCCGCCGTGACTGGAAGGTCGAAGGCCCGCTGTTCGCGGGCTGGGAGACGTATCACCTGGCAGGCTCGGCGCAGAACACCGACCGCATCTACGCCTCGGCCTCCCTCGGCTGGTTCGGCCAGCAGATCCACCGCAGCGACGACGGCGGCACGACCTGGACCCCGGTCGGCAACGAGTTCACCTACGACGGCGACGTCGGCACCCACCAGTGGTACGACGGTTCGCAACGCCCCTGGGAGTTCACACGCGCCTGGCACCTCGAACCGTCACTGTCCGACCCGGACACCGTGTACGCAGGCGTCGAGGATGCCGCCCTCTTCCGCTCCGTCGACGGTGGACAGAACTGGCAAGAACTTCGCGGCCTCCGCTGCCACGAATCCGGCCCCGACTGGCAACCCGGCGCAGGCGGCATGTGCCTTCACACGATCATCCAGGACCCGCGCGACGCCGACCGCCTGCACGTCGCGATCTCCGCCGCAGGCGTCTTCCGCACCGCCGACGGCGGCAAGACCTGGCAACCCGCGAACCGTGGCCTGAACTCCGGCCAGATCCCGCAGCCCGAAGCGGACGTCGGCCACTGCGTCCACAACCTCGCCCGGCACCCCGAGCGTCCCGACACCCTGTACATGCAGAAGCATTGGGACGTCATGCGCAGCGACGACGACGGCGCCACCTGGTACGACATCGGCGACGCGCTGCCCACCGACTTCGGCTTCCCCATCGACGTCCACGCACACGACCCCGACACCGTGTATGTCGTGCCCATCACCAGCGACGAACAGCACTTCCCCCTCGACGGCAAACTCCGGGTCTACCGCAGCCGCACCGGAGGCGGAGACTGGGAACCACTCACGAACGGGCTGCCCCAGGAACACTGCTACGTCAACGTGCTGCGCGACGCCATGGCCGTCGACCGCCTCGACGACTGCGGCATCTACTTCGGCACCACCGGTGGCCAGGTGTACGCCTCGCCCGACGCCGGCGACACCTGGGCGCCCATCGTGCGCGACCTGCCGTCCGTCCTGTCCGTGGAAGTGCAGACCCTGCCATGACCGACCCGGCCACCACCACCGCGATCCGCGTCCACCTGCCGACACACCTGCGCAAACTCGCCCACATCGACGGCGAACTGACACTCGACGTGCCGGGCGCCGCCACACTCGGCGGCGTACTCGACGTCCTCGAAGACCACTACCCGGTCCTCAAAGGGACCATCCGACACCACGGCACCGACAAACGCCGCGCGTTCGTACGATTCTTCGCCTGCGAAGAAGACCTCTCCCACGAACCGCACGACACACCGCTGCCCGAACCCGTCGTCCGCGGCACCGAACCGCTGTTGATCATCGGCGCGATGGCGGGCGGCTGACACGACACCCACCGACCAGGCAGGCGGGGCGATCACCGGGCCGCCCCGCCGAAACCGGTCAGGCCACGTAAATCGGCAGCTTCTCCACGCCGTACACGATCGACGTCTGCCGGAACTCCAGCTCAGCCGGATCCGCCGCCAATGTCATGTCCGGAAAACGCCGCACCAGCGCCGAATACGCGGCGCGCAACTCCAACCGCGCCAACTCCGCACCCACACACCGGTGCGCGCCGTAGCCGAACGCCAGATGCTGCGTCGGCGACCGCTCGCCGTCGAACGCCTCCAGATCCACCCCGAGCGCACCGTCCCGGTCCGCACCCGACAACGACACCACGACCATGTCGCCCTTACCGATCGTCACACCACCGACCTCGATGTCATCACGCGCGAACCGCGGGAACGCCACCTGCACCACCGACAGGTACCGCAGCGCCTCCTCCACGAACAGGCGCACCGCCTCGTCGTCCTCACGCACCCGGCGCCGCGTCTCCGGATCCCGCAACAACACCAGCGCACCCAGCGACAACATGCTCGCCGTCGTCTCGAACCCGCCCGTCAGCACCCCGTCGGCCAACCCGGCCAACTCGCGATCGTCGATCTCGTCGCCGTGCTCCCGGATGATCATGCCGATGAGCCCGTCGCCCGGATCCTCACGCTCCTTGCGCACGACCCTCATCAGATACTCGAGAGACTCCGAGATCGCCCCCACCGCGGCACCCGCGCCCGCGAACAAATCGAACCGCGCCACCGCCAGATGCTGGAACTCCTCCCGGTCCTCGTACGGCACCCCGAGCAGCTCACAGATCACCAGCGACGGAATCGGCAGCGCGAACTCCTCCACCAGATCCACCGGATCGCCCGACTCGGCCTTCTTCGCCATCGCATCCAACCGATCGGCGACGATCTGCTCGATCCCCGGCCGCAACCGCGACAACCGACGCATCGTGAACTCCGGCGTCAACAGCTTCCGCAGACGCGTGTGCACCGGCGGGTCCACGAACCCCAGCCCACCAGGATTGTCATCCGGATTCATACCCAGCTCGGCCATGAGAGTGCCGAAATCGTTACTGAACGCCTTCCCGTTGCCGAGCACGGCCTTCGCCTCGTCATAGCCGCTGACCAGCCACAAGTTCAGCCCGAACGGCACCGGCAGCTTCCGCACCGGCTCCGTCTCCCTCACCTCCGCGAGCTCGCCCACCGGATCGAGCCCGTGCCGCCGCAACGGCATCAACGCCGTCTCGGGCAACACTTTCTGCAGGTCGAGGCCGCCCTTGCGCTGCGCTCGCGCCAGGTACAGCCGCGTAGCCCACGAGGTGACGCGCGATCGAAGTTTCCCCACACGTCGACGGTACCAACTCACCCACTCCGGTGACCGGCAGGTAGCCCCCGTATACACCCGCCGACCTGCGGTCCCGTCACCCTCCGGTCCACATCGGACGATGCAACTCACGTAGGGTTACGACCCGTGAAATTCGGGATATTCCTCCTGGGCGCGGTGTTCGGCGACGACGACCCCGGCGCAGCGCTGCACACCGCCGCCGACGCCGTCCTGACCGCCGAGAACGCCGGATTCGACGAGGCCTGGATCGCCGAGCACCATTTCATGTCCTACGGCACCTGTCCGTCGGCCATCACGTTCGCGGGCCACGCCCTCGGCGCGACGAACCGCATCACCGTCGGCACGGCCGTGAGCGTGCTGTCCACCACCCACCCCGTCGCCCTCGCCGAACAGACCCGCATGCTCGACCGGCTCTCCGGCGGCCGCTTCACCCTCGGCGTCGGGCGCGGCGGCCCGTGGGTCGACCTCGAAGTGTTCGGCACCGGCGCCGACGCCCACGACCACCACTTCGCCGAACGCCTCGACCTGCTCCTCACGAGCCTGACCGACGACCACGTCCGCGGCGACGGGCCCAGCCTGACCTTCCGCGAGGTACCGCTCACCCCGCCCGCACTGACGCGGCCGCACCCGCCCGTCACGGTCGCCTGCACATCCGACGACACCGCCGCCCTCGCCGCCGAACGAGGACTGCCCATGCTGCTCGGCATGCACGCGAGCGACGACGAGAAGGCCCGCATGGTCGCCGCCCACGACCGCGCCGCGACCCGCACCGGCAGCGCCCGGCACGTCGCCCACACCTCCACCGTGGTCGCCCACGTCGGCCGCGACCGCGCGTCGGCCGTCGAGGAACTACGCTCCTCGCTCCCCCGCTGGCTCGGCCCCGGACTCGCCGGCTACGTGCCGGTCGACGACCGGCCGCGCACACCCCGCGACCCGGTCGAGTACGCCGAACACCTCTGCCGGCTACACCCGGTCGGCGATCCCGCGTACTGCATCGACCGGCTCCGCACCGGCATCGCCACCACCGGCATCGAACGCGTCCTGATGCTTGTCGAGGGCGGCGGCTCCCGCGCACGCACGCTGGCCACCATCGAGCGCCTCGGCGCCGAGGTGCTGCCCGCGCTCCGCGGGAGCCGCCCGAACCCGACCCGACCGACTCAGCAGTCGCGCAACTCAGGGCTCTGGTTCAACAACTGACCCCGCACCGACACGAACTCGCGGTACTCGTCGCCGTCGACGGCACCCGGACGGAACGCCGCGACCCGGTGACAGTTCTGGAACGCCAACTTCACCCCGAAGTGCCGCTCCAGCCCGCCGCGGATCGAGTCCGACGCCAACGCGCGCAGCAGTTGGCCACGCTCGGCCTCGGACGGCGGCGGCGTCGCATGGTCGGCGAACGGCCCGCCCTCGGTCTCCAGATCCGCGACGACACCGGTGATGATCTCCCACGCGTACGGCAACGACTCCCGCACGCACGCGACGAACTCGGCGTCGTCGACGCCTCCGCTCTCCGCGCGGTCCAACAGCTCGGTGGGCACATTCAGCGACATGGATCGGCCTCCAGCCTTCCTCGCACTCGGGATTCGGACCCGTCACCGCCGTTCGGCGACGAGCGACCTCGTCCAGTGCTACTGAAACCGATGTTCATGTGCAACAGAACGGTGGTGGCGCCACCGGGACGGACGACGACCACCACACGGCCGGACGCAGCACGGCCACGCGGAGCTACCGGTTTCCGGCAGGGGCGCAGCCCGCGGGAAGTCGGCGCCACAAGGCCACCGGCGCCCGCGACCGGCCGCGAGCGAAGGCAACCGAGGAGGCGAGGACCTACCGGCTCCCGGCGGCCTCGGTCACACCCTCGACGACCCTCTCCGCCGCACCTCGCGCCTGTGCCTCAGGCCTCTCCCCTTCGGTTGCTTCCACAGCGCCCACGCCCACAGCGCCCACGTCCACAGCGCCCACGTCCACTGCGCTCGCGTCTCCGGGGCTCGCGGCTTCGGGGCGAGCGGATTCGCCACACGGCCCCGCCGGCGACCCGGCGCCGGCGGCCCCGTCCCGCGGTGCGGGCACCGCCTCGGCGACCGACCGCAGCTCGCCTGCCACGCGCTGCGTCACGCGCCCAGGCTCCGCCCCGAAGCCCTGCTCCCCGGCGCCGGCAGGCCACACCACCGGCCCCGGCTCAACCCCGGACCGCGCCGCTTCCACGTGGGCCTGCGTTCCCCCACGGTTCGGCTCCTCCTCGCGCTCCGGATCCTGCTCGCGCACCGGCTCCGGCTCCACGTTCACAGGGTCGGTGAGCTCGCCGACCGCGCTCAGGATCGCCCGCGTCTCCCGCAACCGCGCGGTGAGCGTGCGCTGCACGCCTTCCAGCCGCTCCACCCGGGCGCTCGCCGTCGCGACCACCTCGGCGGCGTGCTCGCGCGCCTGCGCCAGCACGGCCGTCGCCCGGTCCGAGGCCTCCTTCTCGCGGCGCCGCACCTGGCGTTCCGACTCGGCCCGCCGCGCAGCCAGCGCCCTGCCGAGCTCCTGTTCAGTCTGTTGGCGCCTGCGGGCGGATTCCTCGTCGAGCCTGCGCCGCTTCTCCTCGGCCGCACGCTCACGCTCCTCGGCCTCGGCCTCCAGGCGGCGGGTCCGCTCCGCGAACTCGGCCTCCAACTGCGTGCGGCGGTCGTCCAGTTCGGCAAGTACGTGTTCGTACCGGCGACGGAGGCGGCGTGCCTCCTCGTCGGCAGCGGTGCGGGTGCGTTCGGCACGGCTGCGCGCGTCCTCCACGATCTCGGCGGCTTCGACGTGCGCCAGCTCGACCAGTCGCAGCATCCGTTCCGACAGCCCGTCGTTCTCGATCGGCGTGCGGCACACCCGGTCGAACTTGTGCCGCAACGCGGTGTGGGAGTCGCGCAGGTCCGCCAGCTCTGCCGCCAGCGCCTCGGCGCGTCGCTGTTGCAGCGACCGATCCGTTGCCATGGCGCGGTTTTGCTCCTCAAAAGCGGTCAGATGACGATCGACGGCCTCGCGGTCGTACCCCGCGAACGTCATCCGGAACCGGTTCTGCGAAACACCCATGCCAACCTCCACTGCGCGCCGACGACGTTCGCCGGATCCGAATCCACCAGACACCACGCGCTGCCTCACCCACGAGGAGGCAACGTATGGACGGATCGGTTCGTCCGGCGTACCAAGGGAAAAGTGACCGCCTGCGGTTGACCGCCGGCTCCCCGCCGAACCGACGATCACGACCGCCATCGACACTACCCGAACTCTCCGCCCGCCCACCGCCGAAAACCGTGCGGTGACACGACATCCGACAGCGATGACGACCGCGCCGGCGCCGGAGGCGACGGCCGACGGCGACGAACTCGGCCGGAACGCGCACCGGGCGCCTCCGGCCGCGGAAGGGAGCGAGCATGGAGCAGGCCGGACTGACCCATCACGACTGTGTTGCCTTGATCGGCGATCGGGCCCGCCGCGTTACCGCGACGATCTCGGTCGACGGCGGGGAGCCCGTCCCGCTCGCGGCGTACGCCTGTCCCGGCGGTGACCTGCTCGTGCCGACCGGCACCGATCCGTCGCTTCCTCGGGCCGCCGTCAGCAAGCCGGTCACCGTCGAGTTCACCGAAACGGCGGGCCGGGGCGACGAGAACTGGACCATCAGCGGCACGGGCCTCGCCCAGCCGCTCTCCCACCACGACCGGCCGCACGACGATCACCCGCAGGCCATGCTGTACGCCTTCGACAACGGCATCCGCGTGCTCATGGCGCGCCTGTCGGCCGTGCGTGCCGAGGTGACCGCGCTCCCGCAGCAGCGGAGCAGCGAGACGCCGCTGCACCGGCCGCACTCCCACCGTCTCGATGCCTCGTCCCAGGCGTCGCACCGGCTGCCGACGGGCAGGCACCGGGCGCGCGGGCGCCGCGGCGCGACGACGATTGGGCCGCGCCCACCGTGGGTAGCCCACGGCACGGCGGAGCGGAGCACGAAAAATCCCGGGGCCTCGCAGGCGGATCTCTCCGCAGGCGAGACCCCGGGATCTGACGGGGAGTCGGTGAACACTGCAGGCCCTGCCGCCGCGCGGCGGCAGGATCAGCGCAGCGGCGAGTAGTAGTCCAGCATCTCGGCGAACACCTCGAACGCCGGCTTGGACACGCCGAGCGGCACCTCCAGGTGGACGCTCAGGTCGAACCCGAGATCGCCCACGCCGTCGATGACGCGCTTGTACAGGTCCACGAGCTCGCGCTTCTTCTGTTCGAACGGCATCTCGGCGAGCCGCGCGACGTACTCCTGCTCCCTCTTGACGACCTCGTTGCCCGGATCCTGGATCAGCCAGTCGATGAGGCCGATCTTGGTCTCGATCTTGGGCACGAAGCCGAACGACAGCAGGATGTCCGGGCGGTGCTCGGAGTGCTTCGCGAAGTCGCGCAGGAAGCCGACGATCGCGTCGGAGTACAGCAGCTGCGTCATGCCGTAGGTCGCGCCGCGGTCGCACTTGAAACCGAACCGGCCCTGCTCCCCTTCCCGCGTCGGGATGAGGATGGCGCCGCGGTTGGGCACGACGTCGGTGAACTCGGCCAGCGCGTCGGTCGGCGCCATGCCGGAGCCTTCGCCGTCCGCCATCGTGCGGGGCACGCCCACGAAGACGATGCCGTCCATCCCTGCATCACGCAGGGAGTGCAGCCGCTCGGTGAGCTGGGGCTTGTCGTGGAACGCCGTGACCTGGGTGCACAGACCCCGTACGTCGTCCAGCTCGCCGCTGACCGAGTTCCAGAAGTCCAGCACGTCCATCCGTGGCTTCAGCTCCACGGGACGGTCGGACTCCTCCTCGATCATGCCCGGGAGCATCAGGTGTTTGATGGCGCCGTCGAGGCCGGTCTCCTTGGCGACGCGCGCGACCTTCTGACCTTCTTCGACCGCGGCTTGCGGGCCGCCCTCAACCTCGGGCGGGACCAGCTCAAGGGCAATGGTTTTCATGTCGAACCGCCTTCTCGGGTCCTCCGGTGCAGGAACGGTGACTGATTCGGGTTGCGGGCCCGCCCGCCCGATACGGCCGGGCGGGCCCACGCGGTACGCACCGGCGGCCCCGGATGACGGGGCCGCCGGACACGCCCTCACCGCGAAGTGATCAGTACCGGTAGTGCTCCGGCTTGTACGGACCCTCGACGTCGACGCCGATGTACTCGGCCTGCGCCTTGGTCATCTTCGTGAGCTTCACGCCCAGCGCGTCGAGGTGCAGCCGCGCCACCTTCTCGTCCAGGTGCTTCGGCAGCAGGTAGACGTCCTTGCCGTACTCGCCCGGCTTCGTCCACAGCTCGATCTGCGCGAGCGTCTGGTTGGTGAAGCTGTTGGACATCACGAAGCTCGGGTGACCGGTCGCGTTGCCCAGGTTCAGCAGACGGCCCTCGGACAGCACGATGATCGAGTGGCCGTCGGTGAAGGTGAACTCGTGCACCTGCGGCTTGATCTCGACCTTCTTGATGCCCGGGATCGCCTCGAGACCGGCCATGTCGATCTCGTTGTCGAAGTGGCCGATGTTGCCGACGATGGCCTGGTGCTTCATCTTCGACATGTGCTCCGACGTGATGATGTCGAAGTTTCCGGTCGTGGTGATGAAGATGTCGGCCGTCTCGACGACCTCGTCCAGCGTCGTGACCTGGTAGCCGTCCATCGCGGCCTGCAGCGCGCAGATCGGGTCGATCTCGGTGATGATGACCCGGGCGCCCTGGCCGCGCAGCGACTCGGCCGAGCCCTTGCCCACGTCGCCGTAGCCGCAGACCACGGCGACCTTGCCGCCGATGAGGACGTCGGTGGCACGCATGATGCCGTCCGGCAGCGAGTGGCGGCAGCCGTACTTGTTGTCGAACTTCGACTTGGTGACCGAGTCGTTGACGTTGATCGCCGGGAAGAGCAGGTCGCCGGTCTTCACGAGCTCGTAGAGCTTGTGAACGCCGGTCGTCGTCTCCTCGGTGACGCCCTTGATCTCCTTGGCCAGCTTGGTGAAGCGGCCCTTATCGCTGGCGAGCGACTTGCGCAGCGTCTCGAGGACGACCTTGAACTCGGCCGGGTCCTCGTCGGTCGGCTGCGGCACGACGCCGGCTGCCTCGAACTCGACACCCTTCTGCACGAGCATCGTGGCGTCGCCGCCGTCGTCGAGGATCATGTTGGCGAGGTTGCCGTCACCGAAGTCCCAGAGCTGGTCGGTGCACCACCAGTAGTCCTCGAGCGTCTCGCCCTTCCACGCGAAGACGGACACGCCCTGCGGCTTCTCCGGCGTGCCGTTCGGGCCCACCACGACGGCCGCGGCGGCCTCGTCCTGCGTGGAGAAGATGTTGCAGGACACCCAGCGCACCTCGGCGCCGAGCTCCACCAGGGTTTCGATCAGCACAGCCGTCTGCACGGTCATGTGCAGCGAGCCCGCGATACGCGCGCCCTTCAGCGGCTTCGACGCGGCGAACTCGCGACGCGTCGCCATCAGACCCGGCATCTCGTGCTCGGCGAGCCGGATCTGGTGCCGGCCGGCCTCCGCCAACTTCAGGTCGGCGACGGCGAACTCGAGACCGTTCACCTGCTGCAACTTGTTACTCATGACTTCCTTTCTGATCCTGACCCTCGCCTACCGGCACCTACACGACGACGCGCGCCGACGACGCGCTCGTGAGCTGGGATTCCGGCATCGCGATAGGCCTCCTGTGACAGAGGCGCCCTTTCGTTGCCAGGGAAAGTGGCCGAGCGTGGCGGAGGTCCCTCCGCTGCAGCGCCTCTCGGCCCACTCGTATCGAGTTTCCCAGGCTCAATGTTGCGCGGTCAAACATGTCGAAACACCGTCACACCCACTCAGGTGGCGAGGCACTTCGCGATGTCGCATTCGCCCGGGTTTGCGAGGTTGGTGCCGAACGCGTTGGTCTCGATCTCGTCGATCGTGAGGCCCTGGGCCTGCAGTGCAGCACCCCTGCCGCCGTCGGCGACCGGTAACCGCTCCTCGGGAGCCGACAGACCAGCGCTCGCCATGATCAGACCCGCAGTTTGGACTCGATCTCGGCAGCGGCGTCGTTGCCGTAAGCCTTGGCAACACGGTTCGAGAACTCGGAACGGTCGAGCGTGTACTCCTGCGGCCCCACGGCCTCGAGGACGATGCTCGCGAACACGCATCCGACCTGGGCCGCGCGCTCCATCGTCATGTTCACGCCGAGGGCCCACAGGAAGCCGGCGCGGAACGCGTCGCCGACACCGGTCGGCTCGGCGACCTTGACGTCGGGCACCGACGGGATCTCGATGGTCTCATGGCTCTTGCCGGAGATGCGCACACCGTCGCCGCCGAGCGTGGTGACCCAGCTGCCGACGCGGTCGAGCACTTCGGCCTCGCTCCAGCCGGTGTTCTTCAGCAGCAGCGTCGCCTCGTACTCGTTGGTGAACAGGTACGTCGCGTCGTCGACGAGCTTGCGCACGTCGTCGCCCGACATGATGGCCAGCTGCTGCGAGATGTCCGCGGCGAACGGCACGCCGAGCTGACGGCACTGGTCGGTGTGGCGCAGCATCGCCTCGGGGTCGTTGGCGCCGATGAGGGCCAGGTCGAGGTCGCCGACGCGGTCGGCGACGGCCTTGAGGTCGACGTCGCGCATCTCACTCATGGCACCTGCGTAGAACGAGGCGATCTGGTTCTCTTCCTCGTCGGTGGTGCACAGGAAGCGCGAGCTGTGCTGGGTCTCGGAGACGTGCACCGACTTGGTGTCGACGCCGTGCTGCTCCAGGAAGGACCGGTACTCGCCGAAGTCCTGCCCGACGGCCCCGACCAGGACCGGGTTCAGGCCCAGACGGCCCAGCCCGAGCGAGATGTTCCCGGCGACTCCGCCGCGGCGGACGTCGAGGTGTTCGACCAGGAACGACAGCGAGACGTTCTCGAGCGAGTCGGCGACCAGCTGGTCCTTGATCTTGCCCGAGAACGACATCAGATGGTCGGTTGCGATCGAGCCGATGACGGCGATGCGCATAACGGGGTCCACTCCCTCTTGGGTGTATGAAAGCTTACGGGGCGCGCGGAAACGGCGCCGGAGGAGACTACTGGCCGCTGCCGGTCTCCTCCGGCGCCGCATGCGTTCGCCGTCAGGCCTTGGCCGCGTCCTTCAGAGCCGCCGCGCGGTTGGTGTTCTCCCACGGCAGGTTCGCATCCGGACGGCCGAAGTGGCCATAGGCCGCCGTCTGCGCATAGATCGGCCGCAACAGATCCAG
>NZ_JACHWU010000006.1 GCF_014191605.1 Prauserella isguenensis | reverse complement strand
AAACTCGCCGTCCGCTACGAAGCCACCCTGCACATCGCCGCCATCAACATCTGGCTCGCCGACCTCACCAAGATCAATTCCTAAACAGCACCTAGGCCTCATCCGAGGAGTCTGGGCTGGTCCATGACCCACAACCTGGTTCGGTCTGCCTGCCGGCGGGCTACCTCGCTGGTGGCTCACCAGCGAGTCGGACTGAGGTGAGCCAGGTCGCCGTCGTGCAGAGAGCGAAGCATCCGACACCCAACCATCGCGCCGAGGTAGGCATCTTCCACTTCACATAAGTGCATACTTGCAAAACTCTTTAACTGCATACATCATTGAGGCATGCTGCGTGGCGGATTTGTGACGGCAGGAAGAGGCGGGGCGATGAACGAGTTTCTGACGGTCCTGCGGGACCGCATCGACGCTGCCCAGCACGGGCTGGAGCAGGCCGAGAAAGCCGGCCACGAGCACGAGGTCCACCTGCACAGCGCCCGGCTCCTGGACTTGGTCGACTGTGCCACCAGTCACGGAGTGGACACCACAGAGTGGGTACCTTCCGTCGTCCTGGCGACCGCGACCAGGAGCGTCCGATGACCGTGCCGCTGTATCAGGTCAAGGCCCAGCTCTTTCGTACGCTGGGACATCCGGTGCGCATCCGTGTCCTGGAGCTGCTACTGGACGGCCCCAAGGCGGTGCACGAGCTGTTGACAGAGCTTCCGATGGGATCGGCCAAGCTGTCGCAGCAGTTGGCCGTTCTGCGCGGAACCGGCGTGGTGTCGGCACGTCGAGACGGCAACACGGTCGAATACTCGCTGAGCACCACCGATGTCGGTGACTTGTTGCGCGCGGCACGCCTCGTCTTGACCCAGCACGCGGTAGGGCAAGGAAAGCTGCTGGCCGAACTGCGCATGGAGACAGCATCGTGACATCGCTATCGTCCGGTGGGTACTCCAAGCGTCAGCCGGCCATTCCCGGCCAGCGCCCCTCCGGACCGGAACCAATCGGTCGTGCCAGGTCGGCACACCACAACCGAGCCGAACGCGGCGAGGTTGTGATCGTCAGTGATGGCAGTGGCCTGCGGCACCAAAGGCCACCTCGACTACGGGTGCAACCGACGGTGCGCGCTTACGCGGCCTTGATCAAGGACCTCGGTGGACCCCACGCCGTTTCGCAGCCGGTCACCGCCCGGAGTAACCGCGAACTCATCGGCTCTCTCCAGGCGCTTCCCGCTGACACCGGGGCCGTTTATCTGGCACACACGGACCCCGAACGAGGGTTCGTGGCCCAACGCGCGTTGTCCGAGGCTGGTGGGCCGCCGCTGATCACCGATCAGGACACCACCGCGATCGGACTGACGGCCGAGTTGCTGACCGCGTTGATGCGTGCTGGACGCCAGCTAGCGACCAGCTACGTAGTGGTCGCGGGCGCCGATGCCATGCCCAACCTCTGCCCACTGCTGATGGCCGCCGGCATTCGCGACATCGGCATCTGGAAACAAGCCGACGCCGCAGTGCTTCCGCTCGCCCAAGCCATCCAGGGAGCCGACGCTGTCATTGACGTCCGGGATCGAGCCAGCAGCCCACACGACTCAGGGATCGACGGCCCGAGCGTGGTGGTCGCCCCGAACGACCCCACCTGCTCGATCGTCGCCGTTCCAGGATTGCTGCGGGCGGTCGTGGACGCGGCGAATCCGCGGATGGACGTGGGTGTTTATGGGGCCTGCGCTCATGCCCTAGTGATGGCGACGCCGGCCGATCGCTGCCTGCCCGCGCCCGACCTCGCGCTCACTGACAGCGTCGCGTGGGCGACCGCGCAAGCGCTCAAGCATGATCCCGGCACATGACGAATACTGACCGATCTTCCCATTTCTCGTCCCACGGACAGGAGGAGGTAGAACACTAAACAAGAACGGCATGGGGTGCACCGAGAAAGTGTCGAGCAATGCGGGAGTATCGGAGTTAGTTGCCAGCTTCCGTTTTCGGTAGTGTGCGCAAGAATGCGACTAGGCATTTTCTTGAGGCAGCATCTTGGCAGTTCAGATGCGGTGCTGTGGACGTCGGCTGTCACCAATCTAAGGCTGTCTAGATCCTGTCCGCGCTTCTGTGGCGGCTTTTTGCCTTCGCTACTTAATCGATTCCCAAACCGATGGAGTGAGTAAAAATACATACTGATCGTTCCGTGATTTGAAGGCATTCCCGTTACTCTGGTGGCCATCCCTTCCAACGATGTGAATGGTGCCTATGCACCTGTGAGGAGCGGCAGGATGACCGCAGCGACTATCCCCGGTCTCGACCAGGCACCGACCACGCACGAGCGTCTGCTGTCGTGGGTGCGCGAGGTCGCCGAGCTGACCACACCCGACCAGGTCGTGTGGTGCGACGGTTCGCAGGAAGAGTGGCAGCGACTCACGGACCAGCTCGTTGAGGCCGGCACGTTCACTCGTCTGGAGAAGAAGCCGAACTCCTTCTGGGCCGTGTCCGACCCCAGCGACGTCGCACGGGTCGAAGGCTCGACCTACATTTGCTCGGAGAAGCCGGAAGACGCGGGTGTCACCAACAACTGGATGCACCCGGTCGACATGAAGATGATCATGCGGGAGCTCTACCGGGGCGCCATGCGTGGCCGCACGATGTATGTCGTCCCGTTCTGCATGGGCCCGGTGGACGCCGAGCCGCCGAAACTGGGCGTGGAGATCACCGATTCCGAGTACGTCGTGGTTTCGATGCACATCATGACGCGGATGGGCTCGAAGGTCTTGGAGCGCTTCGGCGCCGACGCGGAGTTCGTCCCAGCGCTGCACTCGGTAGGTGTTCCGCTGGAGCCGGGCCAGCAGGACGTGGCCTGGCCGTGCAACGACACCAAGTACATCACCCACTTCCCCGAGGAGCGGATGATCTGGAGCTTCGGCTCCGGTTACGGCGGTAACGCGCTGCTGGGCAAGAAGTGCTACTCGCTGCGCATCGCGTCGGTCATGGCCCGCGACGAGGGCTGGCTCGCCGAGCACATGCTCATCCTCAAGCTGACCTCGCCGGAGGACAAGGTCCACTACGTCGCCGCCGCGTTCCCGTCCTCGTGCGGCAAGACGAACCTGGCGATGCTGCAACCGACGATCCCGGGCTGGAAGGTCGAAACGCTCGGTGACGACATCGCGTGGATGCGCTTCGGCGAGGACGGTCGCCTTTACGCGGTCAACCCCGAGGCCGGGTTCTTCGGCGTCGCCCCCGGCACGGACTACCACACCAACCCGACCGCGATGCGCACCATCGAGCAGGGCAACACGCTGTTCACCAACGTCGCCCTCACCGACGACAACGACGTCTGGTGGGAAGGCATGGGAACCCCGCCCGCGCACCTGACCGACTGGAAGCAACGGGACTGGACCCCGGACTCTGAGGAGCCCGCGGCACACCCGAACTCCCGCTACTGCACGCCGATGTCGCAGTGCCCGATCCTTGCACCGGAGTGGGACGACCCGAAGGGCGTGCCGATCTCGGCGATCCTCTTCGGTGGCCGCCGCAAGACGACGGTGCCGCTGGTGAACGAGGCGTTCGACTGGCAGCACGGCGTATTCATGGGCGCCACCATGTCGTCTGAGACTACGGCAGCGGCCACCGGCCAGGTTGGTGTGGTGCGACGTGACCCGATGGCCATGCTGCCGTTCATCGGCTACAACGTCGGCGACTACCTGCAGCACTGGCTGCACATCGGCGAGACGGCGGACACCTCGAAACTGCCGCGGATCTACTACGTCAACTGGTTCCGCCGCGACGAGTCGGGAAAAAAGATCGTGTGGCCTGGTTTCAGCGAGAACTGCCGCGTGCTGAAGTGGATCATTAATCGCATCGAAGGCAACGCCACAGCCGAGGACACCGCCATTGGCAGGGTGCCCTCAGCCGATCAGATCGACCTGTCGGGCCTAGACACCCCGCGTGAGGACGTCGAAACAGCGCTCAACGTGGACGTCGAGGAATGGAAGGCCGAGATCCCGCTGATCGAAGAGTGGTTCGCCAAGATCAGCAACTCGCTGCCAATGCCCTTGGGCGACGAGCTGAACGCCCTCAAACACCGCCTCGGATAGGCGCCACAGGTCGGCTCGCGGTACTGCCAAGCGGCACGCTGAGGTTTGGCAATGACTGCTCAGTCGAGGGAGTCGTGGTGACTACATCCGACTCCCCAAAGCGGGCACGGAAAGTCCAGTGGGCTGTCCAGTGCGACAGCCCACTGGGCATCGCTCGGCGCCGACCAGCCTGGAACGTTCGCAAAATGGACGTTCGGGACCACTCGTTGGTGATCTTCGATGGATCCACTGGCTTTGAGCCGAGCGGCTTTGCGGATGCCGCGCTCCGCCATCGCTAGATGGCAAGGTGAGGGTGCCCAACACACGCTTACGCTGACCTCGCATTGATGGACCGAATCTATGTGCCAAGATCTTGAATCTGCCAGCCAGTCTGTAGGCGAGGGAGGTCGGCGACGTCCAAATCCTGCGCTGTGGCTGTACTACCAGTATGGAGGCAGGCTGCCAGCGAGGTACAGCAAATGGATTCTCCACGACGGAACATGTACAACATGGCTGCTGCGTGTCCTGATCCGCAGCCTCGTGCAGATCGCTCCAATCGCCATCGCGCTGTTCGTTACGCTAGGCGTGCTTGGCGGTAATTGGCCACTTGCTGCCGGCTCACTCCTGCTCGGGATTCTGGTCGTCGTCAGAATTTCACTGACCAGCGCAACGGACAGTGTTGACAATCGGCTTGCGAATTACGGGTTCCCGCCAGGACACGGGTCAAGAGTGCGTAGTCAAATCGACGAGGCTGCAGCGGCGCGATACCGCGCGAGATGGCGACAAGACCGCCCCTAATTGTCATGACAACTTAGTGCGATAAGTGTCTTTACCTCTCCTTGGGATTTATCAGCCCTTGGTTCGAGGCGCTTCTCATGTGCCACGTGGATGTCGCACCGCCTGGCGAACGGTCCATTCAATACTGTCCGTCAGGGCGGGATCTATACCGGGGAAATCCTGGTCTGGTGGAGTCATCGTACACAGAGCTTGAGCCACTGCGGCGTACACGTCGATATCGATCCTTGTTATGGGCGAGTCCAAGGCGACGTTGAGCAGTCCAGGCAAGGCCCCGATGGAGCCGACGAAATCTTTGTCTTTGGGGGTGAGGATCGCAGGTCCGGTTTCGCCTAGCGCGCGGAGGTCATCATGCTGCTCGGTTCGCAGGTCGATAACGGCATCGGCGTCCTGAGAAACGCGTTCTAGTGGAAAAATTGGGGCATCTGCTTCCTTCCAGAACGCGATGTCAAAGATCTGGACAGCCATGAGCAAGGGGCCGAGGTTGGGCAGGGTGCTGCCTTCGGCGAGGACGACTTGACTGGTAGCAGTCGCGCGTCCTCTGCGCGTCAGGATTGTCAACAACTTTGCGCACAGGGCCATTGCAGTGACGTCCTGATCAGCGATCACAAGGCGTCCCCCGGACCCGCCTCCCAAGTTTCGCTGAACGGTCGCCAGTCGCGAAGCGTCCGTGTGTACGAGGTAGACCGCCCGGACCTCCGCAGGCAAGGCGCGCAAACCATCAACAAGCTCATGGGCGTCGTAAGCATTCAGCAGGATGTCGCAGGCCCTTGGCCCTCCGAGTTGCCGAAGCAACCTGGCGTACCCGCGTAGCACCGAGTCCAGCTCGAATCCCACGGGTTCGGCCAAGCCGCTCCCGTCACTGACCACGGCGACGGGCATAGCGAGGCCGTTGGACTGGTCGGTGGTCACCGTTTCACTCTCGCACTTGTGGAGGCTGATCGATCCCGCCACCGTCGTGTGCAGTTGTCCTTTGCCACGGACAGGTCAGTAGGTCACTGATCCCGTCGCTCGGACGGAAAGGCGGTTCCGTCTTCCGTTGGAAGCCCGCGGCTTGCCACCAGTCCCGCCGTGCCCTCGGCCAGCCGGTACGACAGGCCCGCGATCGCACAACGGCCGGCTTCGACCTCGGCCGCGAGCAGGGTGGAGCGCCCCACCAGATAGTCGACGGTCCGCCGGATGTGCTCATCCACAAACTGATTGATCTCGGTCAGGCCAGCCGCACGTCCAGACAGCACACTCGGCGTCACTCGCTCCACGACATCCCCCAGGTAACCGGCTGGCGCGACACCGTCACGGTGAGCCTCAGCGGCTGCCGTGACAGCTCCGCACGAGTCATGCCCGAGCACCACTACCAGTGGCGCCCCTAGCACGCTCACCCCGTATTCGATGCTTCCTAGAACCTCCGGCCCTGACACATGGCCAGCCGTACGTACGACAAAGAGATCGCCCAGACCGCGGTCGAAGATGATCTCGGCCGCGAGGCGGGAATCCGAACACCCGAAGAGCACAGCGAAGGGACGTTGACCCGGCGTCAGGGCGGATCTGCGGTCCGCGTCCTGGTTCGGGTGCAACCGGTCGCCGTGCACGAAGCGCTCGTTGCCCTCCACCAAGACAGCGAACGCGTCTTCAGGAGAGGAGGGGATGAAGCTGGACATACGTAGCAAATTACCGAACTATCGATGAGGACGGGCCGTGGCACTTGTCACCCGCAGTCCAACGCCTGGCTTCTAGGACTCACCCAACGTGAGGTAAGAGGACGGCGGGCTGCCGAGGTTCGACAGCTGCTGCGGTTCGGGTGTTCATTCCACTGCCGCCAGCACGGCTCCGGGTTGGCGGTGTTGGCGGATGTGGCGGGTGAGGGTGCGGGCTCGTTTCGAGCCGATGCTGAGTTTTCGGCGGAGGGTGTCGGCGGAGATCGGACGTTGGTAGAGGTTCCAGTGTTCGGCGTCGAGGCGGTATGCCTCCTCGCGCAGCGGATCATCGTCCTCACCGTGCGGTACCTCTGAGTCTGCGTCGGTGGTGTTGGCGCTGTGACCGGGCACGTTGTTCACGACCGTGCGCAGCGCTGGCACATCGTCGGCCTCTTCGGGCACCTCTGGTGACGTGCTGGCTTCGCCCGAGTCCGTCGAGTGCGGCTGCGCTGATGCGCTCTCGTCGGACTCGGGAACAGTCCCACTCGTCGTCTCGGCGTGGCGCCGTTTGAGTGCCTGGTTGAGTAGTTCGACTGACAGCAGTAGCGCTAGTGGTGGGCAGGCGGCTACGGCGATGGAGAAGGTGTTCAGTTCGGGTGCGGAGGCGATGTTGGCGCATAGCGATAGCCCGATGCCGAGGGCGAAGGAAAGCCATGCTTTCCACTGCCCGGTGGCGCGGTGGCGGTGGCCGGTTTTCCAGAGTTCGATGGTGGCCATCGTCAAGAGTCCGTCGACGATGAGTGGCCAGAGGGTGGCGGTGGTTTCGTCGGCGCCGAAGCGCAGGGCGAAGTCGCGGCCGTGCCGGTAGGAGACGTAGGCGGCGCCCGCGGCCACCAGGAGGGTGCAGGCGCACTGTAGATGCAGTGATCGATCGGGGGTGGGGCTCGGTGTGGATGGCGTGCTGGTCATCGGGCTTCACCTGCCCGGGGCTGTCCGTGGGTGTCGCGGATCGGGACGCCGCGTTCGTGCAGGCGTTGGCGGACGGTGCCGGCGGCGACGTCCATGCGTGCGGCGATGCGGGTCAGCGACCATCCCTGGTTGTAGAGCCGGACGGCGTCGTCGATCTGCTCGGTGGTCAGGCCGCGGCGGCGCATCGGGATATCGTGGCGGTGCAGGATCGCGCTGACGGTGCGGCGCTCGATACCGAACTGATCACCCAGCTCGTAGACGGTGGAGCCGGACTTGTAGCCCTCGATCAGTTGCTGCACCTGGTCGTCGCGGAGTCGCCGGGTGCGGCCGGGCTTTGCCCGCTTTGGTGTCGGTTGGGACGGTGCAGTCAGGTCCGGCAGCTCCTTTCGCAGTGTTTCCAGTGCGCTGACCTGGGCTTTTGTGTTCGAGTAAGCTCCCCCAACCTCCACCAGAGGTTCGATTTTGGTGCTTTGACCAGCACTTTTGAACGTAGAGCAGCCCTCCCGACCAGTGTCTGGTCGGGAGGGCTTTTGCTGGTCAGGACCTGTTTCGGTGTTCTAGTCCCTTAAGGTGTCGTGGCTGGTGGGACTGGTGTGACTCGCACTGGTCGGTGTTGGGTGGTTGAACCGCCTCGGGATGTCCGGAGACTTATTGGTGTGACAGCTCAGCTGGTTGCTGAGGATGTTGGTGAGCGTAGTGGGCTGCTTCGAGCTCGGCTGGTGGGAGGTCACCACAGTGCTCGTAGAGGCGTCGGTGATTGAACCAGTCGACCCATTCGGCGGTGGCGAGTTCGACCTGTTCGACGGTGCGCCATGGTTTGCGGGGTTTGATCAGTTCGGTCTTGTAGAGGCCGTTGATCGTTTCGGCGAGCGCGTTGTCGTAGCTGTCGCCGACGGTTCCGATGGAGGCGTCGATGCCGGCGGCGGCGAGGCGTTCGGTGTAGGTGATCGATGTGTACTGGCTGCCGGCGTCGGTGTGTTGCACGAGTCCTGCCAAATCCGTTGTGCCGTACCGGTTTCTGGTCCAGATGGCCTGCTCGATCGCATCCAACACAAGACCGGTAGTCATGCTGGTACTGGTGCGCCAGCCGAGGATGCACCGAGCGTAGGCATCGATGACGAACGCGACGTAGACCCACCCCGACCAGGTGTAGACGTAGACATCCCACACGGGTCAGTTGTCCCCAGTGGCCGGCTTCGGGGTCTTTGTGGGTGGTGGTCAGGCGGTGCCGTCGTCCCAGGGTGGGTCATGAGCGAGGCACCACCAGAGGCGGCCGAGCAGCTTGTCGGCGAGGTTGCGCAGGGCGGCGTTGTGATGGTCACTGGCGGCGCGTCGCCGATCGTAGTGTGCGCGGGCACCTGCTCACCGCGTGCTCGGGCCGAACTGCGTTGCCAGGAAGGCGGTCTGGTCTCGTACCGCGCGCTCGAATAGGTCGCCCACGTAGATGTCGAAGTGGTCGCCCTCGTAGCGGCCGACCTGGACGTGGTCCTGCCCGGCGGCGAGCCGGGATGTGGTGTCGGCGGGTGCGGCCCTGTCGTCCTCGCACACGCACAGCAGAGTGGGCGCGGTGATTTTCGGCAGGTCCTTTCCCGGCCGGTACAGCGGTAGCCGCAGCGCCAACCGGGCCGCGACCCCGTTGGCGCTGTCGGCCCCGCCGTCGGTCCCTTTGAGGACGCCCCAGAGGGTGTCGCGACCGACCCCTGTGGCGGCAGGCCGGAAGGAATCGTCACCGGTCTCGATGTTCTTCGATAGACCCCTCCCCAGCGACGACATCTTGGTCACGGCCGCGGAAGTCCGGGGGGAGAGCCGGGTTCCCGGGGGTAGCAGCCGCGAGGCGGCGGCGATCGCGGTCGGCGACACGAGGTAGGCGGGCATCCACCACACGCCCACCACCGGAGCGAGCACCGGCTTCGCGCCGAACAAGGACCCCACGGCGTCGAGCACCCCGGCAGCGACGAGCCACAGCATGCTCAACGGTGAGCTGCGGAGGCGTGAGAACAGCGAAGCCGGACCGTCGGTGAACGGGCACTGGGCCACCACGGCGGCCAGCTGATGGTCTTCACTCGCAATCCGCAGCGCGTGTCCCCCGCCGAACGAGGTTCCCCACACCGCGATCCTATCGGTGTCGACCCCCGGCAGCGACCGACCGTAGGCCAGTGCAGCTCGCCAATCGTCGAGCTGATCATCAATGTCGAGCAGCTGTCGAGGCGAGCCCTCGCTGGCTCCCAGGTGCCGGTAGTCGAACACCAGCACCATCCACCCCTGCTCGGCGAACCGCTCCGCGAACGCGTCCAGCCGCCACTCCCGCACCGCGCCGAGACCGTGTGCCATGACCACCAGCGGTCGCAATCCACTCACTTCGGCAGGGGCATATAGCCACGCCGCGCACTGCAGGCCACCGGACTCGAACCAGACGTCGCGCCGCACGGTGGCAGCGCCCGGGTTCTGCCTTGATGTCGTCTCCATCGCCATCCTCCTCAACGGCCCCTACCGTCTCTTGATTACCATTCAAGATCGATCGCGAGGTTACGACTCTCTTGAATGGAAGTCAAGAAGTGGTCCACTCGGCACCTGCGCCCGGTATTGGCGGCAGTAAGTGCCGGACGTGGAAGGTGCGACGCGCGTGACGCGAAACCGGCGCGGGGCCCTCCCGCCCCTTCGCGAAGCAGAGAAGCCAGGTTGGCGTGTTCTTGAATACCTGCCAAGATGCCGGTATGGCTCGCAACCGCCGTCCGGTCCCCAAGGAGCAGAAACGCGACGAGCTACTGGCCGCTGCAGCGCAACTGTTGGTGCTCGACGGCTACGAGGCCACCTCAATGAGCCGACTCGCCCAGCACGCCGGTGTCGCCCCGAACACGCTCTACTGGTACTTCCACGACAAGGACGAACTGCTCGTAGCCGTCGCCGACCGGTATCTCCAAGCGCTACTGCGCGAGCACGCCTCGCTAGCAGACCGGCCGCTCGCCGATCAGTTTCTCTGGTTGATCGAGAGGCTCCGGCCGGTCAAGCACCTGGTCGCCACGGTGCATAACAGGGTCGCCGTCTCGGCGTCCGTCCGTGAGTGGCATACCGGCTTCCATCAGAGCTTCGAGAACCTCTTCGAGCGACAACTCGCCGGTCCCCTGGCCGCCGAGCACCGCACCGCGGAATTCGCTGCCGCGACCTTCATCCTCGAAGGCGCAATCACCCACGGCATCGACGAGGCCACCACTGGCCAACTCTGCAAGATCACTGCCGATCGCCTGCACCGTGTAGCCGAGGCGAAGATGAACGCAATCTAGGAAGTCACGAGGGTCCCGTCGCGGGTCACGTATGCCGCGCCCTGCTTCTTCATACGAAGCTTCTAGTGGCATCGGAATGATCTTGGTCGACGGCCCTTTTGCTCGGGCTTCACGCATACCCATCACCGACCACCCCGGCACGATCAACCAACCAACTTCGAAAGCCCTTGCATCCCAACACGTCCATGTCAAGTTGGGAAAGCCTCAGTGGGCGTCCGGGGCCCTGGTTGGTGTCGGGCAGGCGGTCGGCGTCAGAGGTGATGAACGCTGTCGTCGATGCCTTCTCCCAGTGCTGCGATGGCTGCGCTGGAGTGGCCGGCGGCGTGCAGTGGTACGCGGATGTCGGTTTTGAGGTCGGGTCGGTAGCCGGCGAGGACATCGGCTGGGCCCTCGATGTCGACCGATCCCATCGCGGCGGGCAGCAGCACTGTCCGCGCCCGTCCCAACGTCTGCTTGTGATCGTTCGGGCTGTCCGTCGCGTCGTCGCATGCGTGCAGCCTGGCTGGGGCGCCGACGTTGGACAGCACGGTGGCGGTGTCGACTGCGATCCGCGCCGTGTTCGCCGCCGCGATCGCCCAGCGTTCGAGCGCGAAGTAGGGCCCGGCGCACAGCACAACCCGAACGACCCATCGGTGAGGGGCACGGCGAGCCCGGGTCGGAACGGCGGGTGTGGCGCGGGGTTCCACTCGTCGAGCAGCGCCTCGATGTTGGCTCGCCACTGCTGATCGGACAGAGTCGCGCCGTCTTGCATGCGCCAGCGCATCGCGTGCTGTTGGACATCGGAGGTCTGTTCGATCTCGTAGACCAGGGTGTCCGGGCCGAAGTTGCAGCGTTCCGCCGGGTACGTACATCATCTCCCCGGCTCGTACGGGCAGCCGGCACATGACCGCATCGAAGTCCTGCTCGAGCAGCGCGGCGCGCAGCTGGTCGACATCGACCCCCTCGCGGACCCCGCACAACGCCGTGGCGCCGGGCGCGGCGTCGAGCACGTGCCAGGCCTCGGTCTTGCCGTGCGGAGCGGCTTCCAGACGTCGAGCGGTGGTGTCGTCGGCGTGGCAGGTGCACCGGCAGCGGCCCGGCGGCGTCGATGAACTTCCGGTCGTGGGATGGGGGCGTTGTGGTCGTCGGGCTGTTCATCGGGCGTCACCCACCCGCGGTTGCCCGTGGGTGTCGCGCATCGTGACGCCGCGTTCGCGCAGGCGTTGGCGGACGGTGCCGTCGGCGACGTTCATGCGGTCGCCGATGCGGGCTAGCGACCATCCTTGGTTGTAGAGCTGGATGGCTTGGTCGATCTGTTCGGTGGACAGGCCGCGGCGGCGCATCGGAACCTTGTGGCGGTGCAGGATCGCGGACACGGTTCGGCGCTCGATGCCGAATTGATTGCCGAGTTCGTAGACGGTTGCGCCTGAGCGGTAGCCCTCGATGAGTTCCTGTACGTGCTCGGCGTCGAGCTGCTTGGCGCGGCTCGGAGGTTGCCGCTTCGGCGTTGGTTGGAGAGGAGCTTCGAGATCAGGCAGCTGCTGCCGCAGCGTTTCCAGTGCGCTGACCTGCTCGTTTGTGTTCGAGTAAGCTCCCTCAACCTCCACTCGAGCGAAGGCGCATCCTGCACGGCGGGGTGCGCCTTCGCTGTGTTTGATCCTCGCTGTGTTCGATCCTTGTCGTGTCTCCAGGGTGCGCAGTCCTCAGGCACAGTCCCCCGGCCCCATGCGCTGACGGTGGACTGGACGTCCGGAACGCTCGTTAGTATCCGACCATGGGTGCGAGCACAGGGGAGGGGGCAGACCTTCCCGAGACGGTGATGGTCGAGTTGCGCCGCACTGCAACCGAGCTGTTGGGGAACGTGACGTCGCATGCCGACGACATGCTCGCCTACATCGTCGAACGAGTCCCTGAGGCCAGCGCCGACGAGGAGCTCCGTGGCTTGACCCTGGGGTCGTGCTCCTCGAATCTCGAAGCGGCGCTCTCGATGGTGCGGCACGGCATCGACGTGAGCGCCGCGGCAGCACCGGTCACAGCGCTTGAGCACGCCCGCGCCATGGCGGCCCGCGGCTACAGCGTCGACGTCATGCTGCGCTTCTACCGGATGGGCCACGCCTACTTCACCGAGCGCATTCTGGCCGGGATCACCGAGTTCGTGTCGGGTGCGGGCCTTGCGGTCGAGGTCCTGGACAGTTTGCAGCGCTACGCCTTCGCGTACATCGACCGCATCTCCGGCGAGGTGGCCACCGAATACGTCGCCGAGCTCGACCGTATCCAGACTCGAGCGCGGGCCGCCCGGACGGATGCGGTGCGCGCGTTGATCGCGGGCGAACGGGTCGACCTGCGTCGCGCCGAGCGCACCTTGTCCCACCGGCTCACCGGATGGCAGACGGGCTTCGTCTGCTTCACCGACCGCGATGATGTCGACCTCGCGCGTGTGGGTGCGGCGGTCGGTGCGCACCTCGGCTCGTCTCATCCGCTGCTCGTCCCGGACGGTGCCCGGGCACTCTGGGGATGGGCCTCCACGCCCGGCGCCCCTGGCGTCACGGTGAGCGACCTGAGGTCGCTGGCCGGGCAGGTCCCGGAACCGGTCCGGGTCACAGTAGGCATGCCCGCACAGGGTGCCGCGGGCTTCCGGGACTCCCATGTCCAGGCGCAGCGCGGCCGGCGGATCGTCGAGCTGGGTGGGCGCTCGGCATCGGTCACGTCGTACGCCGAGATCGCGCTCGTGGACACGATGAGCGGCGATCTGGACCTGGCACGGTCGTTCGTCGCCGCCGAGCTCGGTGGCCTGGCGGTCGTGGGCCAGCGGGCGGACGAGGAGCGACGGGCGCTGCTCGCCGTCCTCGATGCGCAGGGCGGGCTGGCTGCGGCAGCCGAGGCGCTCGGGGTGCATCGCAACACCGTGCTGCAGCGGATGCGGCGGGCCGAGGAACGACGCGGCCGTCCGGCGAACGAGCGTGTCGCCGAACTGCACGCGGCCTTGTACCTGGCTCAGGTCCTCGGTCGGACGGTGCTCGCGCCGGTGCCGGACCAGTCCTGATCGCGATGTGCTGCCCGCACATGGGCATGGGCTCGGCACCCCTCGCGGGGTTCGGGTCCTGGTTCGTACCTTGCCGGCTATGTCAGCAACCACGGAGCAACCCGCCGCTTCTCGTCGCGCGCTCCCTGATCCGGGCGAGAAGGTTCCGACGATCTCGTGGCCCATCGTGGCCATCTTCTGCGGAGCGCTTGCACTCTTCGCCTTCTCCAGCTGGGCCGCGTTGGCCGGCGCGCTCGCGGAGCCGCTGACGATCCTGCTCAGCGCGACGGCGATCTTCGTGCTGTTCACTGTGTTGCACGACGCAGCGCACTACTCGATCAGCACGCACCGCTGGGTCAACGTGGCCTTCGGCCGGGTCGCGATGCTCTTCGTGTCGTCGCTGATCTCGTTCAAGTCCTTCGCCTTCATCCACATCGAGCACCACCGCAACACCAACGACGACGACAACGATCCGGACCACTTCGTCAGCGGCGCGCCGTGGTGGCAGGTCCCCATCCGGTTCCCGCTGATGGACGTTCCGTACCTGACCTTCCTGGTGCGCAACGCGAAGCGCCGTCCCCGGGCAGAGGTGGTGGAGACGTCGCTGTTGATGGTCTCGAGTGTCGCCGTGATCGTCGCGTGCGCGCTGACCGGTCACCTGTGGACCTTGGCTGTGCTCTACCTGATCCCCGAGCGGGTCGCCATGTTCGTCCTGGCGTGGTGGTTCGATTGGCTGCCCCACCACGACCTCGACGACACTCAGCAGGAGAACCGCTACCGCGCCACCCGCAACCGGGTCGGCTCCGAGTGGATCCTCACGCCGCTGCTGCTCTCGCAGAACTACCATCTCGTGCACCACCTGCACCCCTCGATCCCGTTCTACCGCTACGTCGCGGCCTGGCGGCACAACGAGGAGGCCTACCTCGAGCGTGACGCCGCGATCGGCACGGTGTTCGGCCGGCAGCTGGACGCGGACGAGTACCGCGAGTGGAAGCGGCTGAACGGCAAGCTGGGCCGGCTGCTTCCGGTGCGGGTGCCGCAGCGGTCTTCGGCGCCGGCAGCGGAGTTCCACCCGGTACCGGTCGCCGGCGTCGATCGGCTGACCGCCGACAGCGTGCTGATCCGTTTCGACGTACCGGACCAGCTGCGCGACGAGTTCTCGTTCGAACCCGGGCAGCACGTCACGGTCCGGACCGATCTCGGCGGCGAAGGGGTGCGCCGCAACTACTCCATCTGCTCCGCAGCAACCTCCGACATGCTGGAGATCGCCGTGAAGCACCTCCCCGGCGGCGCCTTCTCCACGTTCGCGCTGGAGCGGCTCCGGGCGGGGGACACGCTCGAGCTGATGACCCCGACCGGCTCGTTCGGTACGCCGCTCGATCCGCTTGCGAGGAAGACCTACGTGGCGATCGCCGCCGGGAGCGGAATCACCCCGATCCTGTCGATCCTGCGGACGACACTCGCCGTCGAGACCGAGAGCCGCTTCACCCTGATCTACGGCAACCGGGACGCCGAGAGCACGATGTTCCGCGCCGAGCTGGAGGACCTTGAGGCGCGCTACGCCGACCGGCTCCGGATCCTCCACGTGCGCTCCGGTGAGCCGAGCCACCCGGCACACCTCCGCGGCCGCATCGACCGCCGGAAGCTCGAAGGGTGGCTCGGTTCCGACCTGCCGACGAGCACCGTGGACGAGTGGTTCCTGTGCGGTCCTGTCGAGCTGGTGACCGACCTGCGCGACCTGCTCCTCGAACGAGGGGCGGAGCCGGACCACGTGCACGTCGAGCTCTTCCACGGCTACCGGAAGCCCACGGACTCGGAGGGCTTCGACGGCGCCGAGGTGTCCGTGACCCTGCGCGGTCGTCAGCACGAGGTGTCGCTCCAAGCCGGAGACACCGTCCTCGAGTCCGCTCTGAAGGCCGGGCTGGACGCGCCGTACGCCTGCCTCGGCGGTGCCTGCGGTACCTGCAAGGCGAAGGTGCTGTCGGGGTCGGTGCAGATGGAACAGAACTTCGCCCTGTCCTCGGCTGACGTCGAGGCCGGCCGCGCGCTCACCTGCCAGTCCCGTCCGACGACCCCGTCGGTCGCGGTCGACTACGACCACTGATGCCTCCTGCGCACCCCGGGGCGGTCGCGATCGTCACCGGTGCATCGGGCGGAGGGCGGGTCGGACGGTTCGGCGAGGGTCACGCGCTCATGGACCGTCCTCGGCGAGGTAGACCTTGTTGGCGAAGACGTCGAGCGCTGCGACACAGTCCTGCAAGGCCGTCTCGGCCTCGGCCCTGCGGTCCGCGCCGAGCGAGTCCCGGAGCCGGACCTTCTCGAACCAACGCCGGAGCTTGGTGAGGTCCTCGTCGTTCTCCTCCAGCTCCGCGTAGGTGAACTTCTCGGCCGTCGTCTCCTTCTCGATCTCGGCCTGGAATCCGCGACAACGGTCGATGATCTCCTCGTACTCCTCATCCCGCGCGGCGTTGTAGGTCGCGACGACATCAGGATTGCCGGCCAGCACGTCGCAGCGCATGAGCTGTGCCGAGCCACCCAGCTCCTCGATGTGTTTACGCAACGAACGCAGCGATCGTTCGTGGGTCGGTGACTCCGGCAGCACTGCCACCGAGTTCTGCAGGTAGACGGCGCCGGTACTCTTCAGCTTCCGCCACACGCTCGCGCGCAACCGCGTGGGTTCGCGGGGCACGCGGTAGACGAGCAGTAGCCACCCGTGGCCGGTCTCGTGGTCGGAGAAGTCCATGGTCACACCCTCCAGCGTGCCAGTACGGTCCCGAACGACGGGATGTCCGTCGGCGCGGGAAGCGGTCCCGACCCTTCTTTACAACGGGTCGGCAGCGTGGCCCCGCCACCGGGCGCGGCGGGACCGCCCGACTGCGCACGCCGCCGCGGCGACCAGGACGGGCAGTACGCACAGGACGGCCAGCACTTCTTGGTAGGAATCCGACCACGTTCTGCCCAGCGCGAGTACGAGGGGGCCGAGTGCGGACGCGCCGATGACGACCGAATGCACCGCACCGCGCAGAGTTCCGAGGTGTCCGAGCCCGAAGCAGTCGCCGAAGGCGACTCCCTTCAGTGTGCGCACCCCACCGGTGCAGGCGCCGAGCGCCACGCCGTAAGCGACGGCCGTCCAGCCCGGTCGTACCCATCCGGCGGTGAGTGTGGTGAGCGCGAGCACCGTCATGATGGCGATGACGAGTGCACGGTCGCCGATGTGATCGGCCGCCCAGCCCACGAGGAGACTGGCGAGCAGTCCGGCGACCAGTTGCGGGACGAAGTTCGCGGCCGCTTCGGTCGTACTCAGGCCACGTTCCCCCAGCAGGGAAACCTGATGAAACATCAGTGCCGTGGTGATCAGGCTGCACACGCCTCCACCGCTGACGACGACCCAGAACACGGGCGTCCGGCTCGCGTCCCGCAACGTCCAATCGGTGGAGTGTCCGCGTTCCCGGTCCGCCGTCCCGGAGCCGATGTCGTGTCCCGAGCCGGGTTCGGCCGGGCTGACGTCCGTTGCGGACTCCCCGTCGGAGCGCGCGCGTCGCGGAAGGACGAACAGGGCCACCGGCACGGTGATCGCGAGAACGACCAACCCCTCCAACTGCCAGACGGTGCGCCAGCCGAGGTCGTCGATCAGTCGCTCGAGGGCCAACGGCGCGAGCGAGATCGCAGAGGTGCCGATCGCCGAGACGATCCCTGTAGCCAGGCCTTTGTATCGTTGCATGTACATGGTCACCACGGTGGTGGCCACGAGGCTCAGCGCTCCCTGCCCGCCGACGCGGATGCCGACGAAGGCCGCGGTCAGGCCGACGAACTCGGTGATGGTCCCGGCCGCAAGCAGGACCACACCGAAGCAGAGACCGACGGTCACCATGGCGCGGCGTGCGCCGAAGCGATCCAGCAGCTTGCCCAGCAGCGGAACCACCAGAGCACCGGCCAGTGAGCCGATCGAGTAGGCCACGGCCACTGACGACCGGGACACGTGCAGCGATGTGCTCAGCGGGTCGACGAACAGTGAGATGGCCGCGGTCTGCCCCGGAGCGGTCATGGCCAGCGCCACCGAGGCCGAGACGATCACTCGGCCCCGGTAGCCGGCCGAACCTCGGAGTCCCTTCCTCGCCCGCGCTGAAGTGGACGGATTGACGCCGATCGACACGAGAACTCCGGTGCGTGGTGGTGGCAGGTCAGGGCTTGAAGAACGAGGAGTCGTGGGTTTCGCCGAGTGCGGCGCGTCCGATCGTGGCGAGGACGTGATCGTCGTTGTCGTGGCGTGCGTAGAAGGTGAGGTCGCGCAGGATCCGTTCCACCGGGCTGGGACGCACGAGGCTGCGCGCCCCGCAGGCGCGCACGCAGTGGTCGACCGTTTCCAGCGCGAGATGTTCCACCAGGTGGCGGGCGCTGTTCCCGGCGCGCTGCGCTCCGGCGCGGTGGCCGCTGTCCCAGAGCCGTGCGACGTGGGCGAGCCACAGGTGCGAGGTTTCGATGTTGACCTTCATGGAACCGGCGCGTTGCTGGACGTAGGGATCTGCGGTCTTGTTCTGGCGGGCGAGGTAATCGAGCGCGTAGTCGAAGGCGCCTTCTGCCGCGCCGAGGAAGCTGGCCGCGTAGTGCGGGGTGAAGGCGCTCTGCCAGCCCTGGTGCAGGTAGGCGCCGGGGGTTCCGATGAGGTTCTCCTCGGGCAGGAACGTCTCGTCGAACTCCACCACGTGACTCGCCGTCGCACGCATGCCGATCGGGTCCCACCACGATTCGTCAACGGTGACGGTGGGATCGGAGAGGTCGCATGCCAGCAGAAGCAGCCCCTCGGGCGGAGCATCCGCGTGTCTGGCACCACCCGGCCCCGCGGTGTTGACCAGTAGGAGGGCCCAGTCCGCGCCGGTCGAGCTCGTCGCGAACGCCTTCGTCCCGTCCAGCACCCATCCGCCCTCGACGGCGGTGATGCTCGTGCCGAACCGGGTACCTTCACCGGGCTTTCGCGCTTGCGGCTCGCCGCTCCACGCCACCCACTTCTGGCCCCGGTGGACGATGCCGTCGAACCAGCGCTCCTGTTGCTGTTCGGACGCCAGCGCGTGGAGGAGCACGAGCGAGTTGGTATGCCCCTCCCAGCATCGGCCCAGTGAGAGGTCGGCCTTGGCCAGTTCCTTGGTCATCAGCCACAACGTGAGCGTGTCACCGTTCAACGGTCCGAGCCCCAGCCCGCCGTGTTCACGTGGGACGGTGGCAGCGTTCAAGCCTGCGGCGGCCAGGTCGTCGAAGTCCTTGTCGGGAAAGGTGCCGGCCCGGTCGTGCTCGTCCGCGCGCTTGGCGCACTCCCTGGCGACGTCGCCGACCTGTTCGAGCAGTTCGTGGCTGTGCGGGCCGAGGCTCTGCAGCCACGTCGATTCCGAGATCGCGAGGTTCACGCGTGATCCTTCCTTCGGGCTTTCGGGTGGTCACTTTCGGGCGGTCAGTGGTGCCGGGGTCGGCCGGTCACGCCGCGCGACACGTGCGGCGTGCAGCAGCGCGCGGGTCTGTTCGGTGGGGAGGTGTTGGCCGGTCATGAAGGTGAACTGGCAACCGGCGTCGGCGAGCAGCACGTCCCATCCGTCGATGACGGCGAGTCCGCGATCGCGGGCGGCGGTGACGATCGCCGTTTCCTCGGAGGTGTAGACCATGTCGACGACGGCGGCGTCGTCGGGAAGGTCGAGCCGGAACGGCACGTGGTCGGTCACCGGTGTGGCATGCACGATCACCGAGTACCCGTCCGCGCGGAACACGTCGAGGGGTGTGAAGTCGAAGCCGAGCGCGTCGGCGACGGCCCGGCCGCGATGGGGATCGCGGTTGACGAGCACCGTGTCGGCACCGCTCGCGGCCAGCGCGAGTGCGGCGGCACGCCCGGCACCGCCACAACCGATCACGGCGGCCTTGCGACCGGATACGGGTATGCCGAAACTCTCCAACGCCTTGCTGATCGCGGGACTGTTGGACGTATCGGCACGCCAGGTGCTTCCTCTGCGGACGAGCGAGTTCGCCGCTCCCGACGTGCGCGCTGCGTGGCTGGTCGTTCGCGCCGTCGTGAGTGCCGCCTCCTTGTGCGGCGAAACCACGGTGGCGGCCTGCAGGGGAAGACCGATCTCCGGGAGACCCGATTCGGCGACTTCGCTCCAGAAGGAGGCGAAATCGTCGACCTGGAACGGGAGATACAGCGCCGGGATGTCGAGCGCGCGATAGCCGGTGTTGTGCACGCGTGGCGACACCGATTTCAGGACCGAACGACCGATGATGCCGTAAACGGCGCGTAGGGGAGGAAGGCACGGGAAGCCGTAGTCCGCCACGAGTCGGTCGACGGTGGGCACGTCGGCCCCATCGTCGCACAAGCTGCCGAAGACGACGGGCGCACCGAGCCGGGGAGCCAGCATGCGACTCCAGAAGCCGGCGGATCCGGTCCCGAACGCCGTGACATCCGATCGCCCGATGTCGTGGAGAAAACGCAGCGGCGCCAACGCCTGTTCGGCGCGTGACACCTCGGTCGTGAGTAGATAGAGGCCGGCGCCGACGTTCGCCATACGATCGAAGCGCTCGTGCAGCACGGCGTGTCCGGCGGTGGTTCCGTGCCAGGAGATGCGGCGCTGTGGAGCCGGAATGCGATTCAGCAAGGCCGGGACCAGGTCGTGGTCGGCTTCCAGGTCGACCACGTCGTAGTGCTCGGCAGCGGCGAGCAGCCGGGCTTGCCGCTGCTCGGCAGAGCCGTCGAATTTGCCGCCCTGGTCCCGGCTGCGAAGGGAGTACACCAATCGACCGCCGAAACGCTCCCGCAGCCGTGCCGCGGCCGGATCGCCGACGAGGTCGGCTCGGACTTCGACCAGATCGGCCTGGTGTCGTAGTGCGTCCAACTCGACGGCATCGTGAGACAGCGGCTCGGTGACAACTGCGTTGACCGCAGCACTGGTCCACGGCGGTTCTGAACTATCGGTGCGAAGCAACGTCGCCTCCCGGTTGTGTGAACAGCGGAATCGGTCGGGCGTGCAGGTATGGTGCGGAGTCGACGGCATTTCCGCGGTGACGCGGTCGCCACCGTGTGGGACTGAGCTTCCGGCCACATCGACTCGTGCGAGGAGATGCCGGTTTCAGGTTCTCGTTCGCCGGCGCTTCACGGTGTTGATGACGGTGTCGAGGACGACGAACCCGATCAGAGTCACGCCGAGGACGGGCATGGCCCAGGCCAGGATCGCGCAGGCGATCACCACTGTGAGCAGTTGCGCCTTCGAGAGACTGCGCCAGACCGGCGCAGGGGTGGGCGGCCACAACGCATGGCGGGGACGCCGGTTCCACCACATCCGGTAGGCGAGCGCGATCAGCACCAGGGTGCCGAGCGCCAGCAGTGAGACGACGACCTGATTGACGATGCCGAACAGTGTGCCGTCGTGCGCTTGGACGCCGAGAACGTTGAGCTTCGCGAGAAACGGGTAGTCGTCGAAGGTCACACGTTCGATCACCTGGCCGGTGTGAGGATCGACGGCGATGCTGTCCTTCCGGATCGGCCACCCCGTGGCGGTCTCGGCGACTTCCCACACCGCTCCCGGTTCGGCGGGCGCGGTGATGGTCAGCTCTCCGCGCATGCCTTCGGCCTCGGCGGTCTCGACCACGCGGTCGACGCCGATCTGCTCCTCGCCCGGCGATAGGGGGACTTTCTCGGCTTCGAGCTGTGGTTCGGAGGAGCCGACGCTCTCGAGCAGCTGGTCCACGCGGTCGCCCACGTAGTTGGATTGCGAGAAACCTGTGACGGCGAGTGCGACGATCCCGAGGCTGAGTAACAGCCCCAGCGAGCCGTGCAGGCCCCGCAGCCGGGCGTATGTGGACGACGATCGGCGCGACCGGGTGAACAGACCGCTCGTTCCATCGGAGCGTCGCTGTGCGACCCACAGTGCGAGCCCGCAGGCCACGATCACCGGGAGCCAGGTGGTCGCGAATTCGGAGTACAACCTTCCGGGAGGGCCGAGGTGGAGGTTGCCGTGGGAGTGTCGTAGCCACGCCTGTGCCGGCGGGCGATCCTTGACAGTGATGAGCTCGCCTTGCACGCGGTTGGTGTTCGGGTTCACGTAGACGGTGAGGTCTTCGTCAGCGAACTCGTCGACGTCCGGTAGGCCGGGCATCGACATGACGACCCTGGTGGTGCGGTCCTCGTCAGGGGGTGGGATGACCGCCTTGACCGTCCCCTCCGGATGAGCTGCCAGGGCCGCGGCGACCTGGTCCGACACGGGCCGGGGTGCTCCGGTGTCGGTGTCGACGAACAGTTCTTGCTGGTGCACTGTGTCGACGATCTGCGGGGTGAACGCGTTGGCGAGTCCGGTGAGGCACATGACGGCCAGGAAGGGCGCAACCGCGAAACCGGCCAGGAAATGTATCCGCCGCGCAAGGAGCCCCAGTCCTGAACGCGGCCTCGCGGTGTTCGGGTCGTCGTGGGAAACGGTGCCCGAGGCGATCGGTGGTTCCTCGCGCGTCGCCGGCGAACCGTCCGTGGTGCGCTTTTGCATGGGACTCCCAATAAGTGACCAGGGCGGAACGACTCACAATGTGCCGGCGGTTTCCGGAACTGCGACACCAATTGTGAGCCCACATCGTCGTTGCTCGTCTTCTACCGAGAAGATGTTGATCCACTGCTGCGGCGGTATCAATGTTCTGGTGACCGAAGGTTTTTCGGTTGTGACGGCCGGAAGGGTTTGCTCAACGGACGGGATTCGCGCAGTGGTTTCCGAGTCCGTGCGCTCGTCGGAACGGCAGATAGCGAAGAATTGTAACCACGGTTAGTTTTCACGCGTGCCGTTTCCTATTTTTGCTGCTCGCGCGCGAGAGCGGTGAGGCGGTCGTCGTCGGGATGATGCGGCGGTTCCTCGTGCTCGAGCGAATTCGGCGCAAGCGGACGTGGAAATGGTCATCGACGACGTTTTTGGACATACCGGCTCGAAGATCCCGAGCTGAAGGCCGTCCGGCGCCGTCCCCGGCGCGTCATCCCGGGACCGAACCGGAGCTTCCGGGGCAGGTCCGTCCGGTACCGCCTCGCTCGCCCTGCGGCAACACAGTCGGGTGACGGAGGTCGTCGTTCTCCGGTTCGGCGAGCCACCCCGGTTGAGTGCATTCGGCCTAGGCGACGTTGCGGCACCCGGCGGTGGCGCCTCGTGCGAAGGCCCCAATCAGCCGGTCACGCACTGTCCGAAAGCGCTTCCGGCGTGTAACGATCCTCGCCGGAAATCTCGGGATCGTCCCACTCGTCCGGCAGGTCCTGAGTGAAGGATTTCAGGGAGGTTGACCGACATGCTGAAATTTTGTGGCCGACGGAGATCCCGAAGGCCGCTCGCACTCGGCTTGGCTGCTGCCGTCACCGGCCTGGCACTGACCGTGCCGCAGGCCGCCGCAGAGCCGGTGGATGGCGGCATGCGCCAGTCCGGTGACGACGTGCAGCACAGCAACAACGTCCACCCGGTGGCCAACGTGCCGCGGCAGGGGCCGCTGGAGGAGTCCACGCACAGCGACCTGGCCTTCTATCAGAACTACGCCATCCAGGGCGCCTACGACGGTTTCACCGTCTACGACATCTCCAAGCCGCACAAGCCGAGGACGGTCACCCAGGTGCACTGCCCGGGCGGGCAGGGGGACGTGTCGGTGAGCCCGGACGGCAGTCTGCTGTTCATGTCGGTGGACTACGCGCGCACCGACGACACCTGCCAGAGCGAACAGGGTTCCTACGAGGATCCGAACTCCTGGGAAGGCATGCGGGTCTTCGACATCAGGGACAAGGCGAACCCGCGCTACCTTAAGGGCATCAAGACCAGCTGCGGTTCGCACACCCACACCATGGTTCCGGACAACAACAGCGAGGACGTGTTCCTCTACGTCTCGTCGTACAACCCGGACCCGGCGTTCCCGAACTGTCAGCCGCCGCACGACTCGATCTCGATCATCAACGTCCCTGCTGACCGTCCGGCCGACGCGAAGGTCGTCGCCGAGCCGGTGCTGTTCCCGGACGGCGGTGCGGCGGGCACCGCGGGATGCCACGACATCACGGTCTTTCCCGAGCACGACCTCGCGGGCGGGGCCTGTATGGGTGACGGCGCGCTGATGGACATCTCCGACCGCGCCGCGCCGAAGGTGATCACCACTGTGGACGACCCGAACTTCGCGTTCTACCACTCGGCGACGTTCACCAATGACGGCGAGAACGTCCTGTTCACCGATGAGCTCGGTGGTGGCGGGGCGCCGACGTGCAACGAAGCGGTCGGCCCGAAACACGGCGCGAACGCGATCTACCGCATCACCGGCAGCGGGGACGACCGCGAACTCGAGTTCCAGAGCTACTACAAGATTCCGCGTCACCAGGAGGACACCGAGAACTGCGTGGCACACAACGGGAATCTGATTCCCGTTCCGGGTCGCAACGTCTACGTGCAGTCCTGGTACCAGGGCGGTGTGTCGATCTTCGACTTCACCGACACCACCGCGCCGAAGGAGATCGGTTACTTCGACCGCGGCCCGGTCGACGAGAACAACCTGACCCTCGGCGGTTCCTGGTCGGCGTACTACTACAACGGTTACGTCTACTCCAGCGACATCACGCGCGGTCTGGACGTCATGAAGGTGACCGGCCCGGGCATGGGTCATGCCAACCAGGTCGACCTGGACGTCCTCAACCCCCAGACCCAGTACTCGTACCCCGAGTGATCCGTTCTGCCGCTGGGCCCGTTCTGCCGCCGGGCCCAGCGGCAGACCGTTCGGAAGGGAGCAGGCGATGTCCCTGCGGAAACTCTCGCTACTGATGGTGTTGGTGGCAGGTTTGCTCGGGGCGGGAACCGCGAGTGCGGCCACCTCGGGGTACAACGACGTCGACGCCGAGTTCACCCGCATGATGATCCCGCACCACCATCAGGCGATCGTCATGTCCGAACTGGCCCCGGACCGCGCGGCGGACGCCGAGCTCACCGCGCTGGCCGACCGCATCCGCATCGAGCAAGGTCTGGAGATCCGGATGATGCAGGGCTGGCAGGGCCGCAACGGCCTGCCGGTCACCGCGCCGGAGACCGCCTACCAGGACGTGCTCGACAATCCCGACATGGTCGAGCGGATGGGCATGGCCACCAGGGAGGAGATGGACCGGCTCGCGACCCTCTCGGGGTCCGAGTTCGATCGCATGTTCCTGGACCTGATGATCCCGCACCACGACGGTGCGGTCGAGATGTTGCGGGACGTGATCCTCGACGGCAGCGATCAGGAGTTGAACCAGATGGCCCAGGACATGATGTCCACCCAGAAGGCCCAGCTGGCGATCATGCGCGACATGCGCGAGTCCTTGTGATGTGAGCGCGCCGGCCCGGGCCGTCATCGGCGGCCCGGGCACCCGCGTGGGCGGGCTCGACGGCCTCCGTCGGGGTCGTCCGGCATCGAGCGCGGGCCTACCCGGAAGATTCCACAGTGGACCGACGCGTTCGGACTCGGCCGACCGAGATTCGCTCGGCGGGACGAGGGGTGTCGTCGGCGATCGGTCCGCCGCGGGGCGTCAGGTCTCGGTCGCCGAGTCGGGCAGGTCGATGCCCAGGTGGGACGGGAGTTCGTCCAGCCAGGCGAGGGTGGCACGTTCGTAGCCGATGCCGAGTTCGAGTGTGGCGCGCCTTCCGCCCGCGCGCGGCGAGTCGTCCGCGGCGAGCTGCTTGCGGAGACTCTCGTACCGCTCGAGCTTCTCGGCGTGCCGGCGCCGCTGATCCTCGATCAGCTCGGCGAACCGTCCCGGTGGGATGTCCGCCGCGAAAGCCACCGTCAACAGGAACGGCACGCGCACGTTCTCGTCCCGGGGAGTGCTCGCGACCCATTCCAGGTACGCGTCCCGCCCGGCATCGGTGATGCGATAGCGCCGTCGTCCCCGCACCTGTTCCTGCGTCGACTCGCACAGGCCCTCACGTTCCAGTGCCGCGAGCTCCCGGTAAGCCTGGCTGCGCTGGATCGTCCAGAAGTTGCCGACGCGGCTCCCGGCCTCCTCCACGAGTTCCCAGCCCGTCATCGGCCTGTCCGCGAGGAGACCGAGCAGGGCCCCCGCCGTCGCACTCACCGTCACGCTCACTCCCTCGCCTGCGAACCGCCGTCATCGTGGCACGGTGTCACCCGGTCGGTCCGGACCGCGGTACGCGGGTGGGCATCGGCTCACTCCGCGGGTGCGGTGTCCGTAGGGAGTCGCCGCCGGAACAGGTGCAGCGCGGTGCTGCCTGCGATCGGCACGAGGACCGCGGTGGCGACGACGGCGACTGGCCCGAGCCCGGAACGCATCGCCGGGAGAATCAGGAACCCGGTGACCAGTGCGATCAGGTTGAAGCCGATGTGGGACAGCACGGCCCGGCTGCGGCCGAGGCGCGCGGACCGTTCGGCCAGTACCGCTCGGACGATCATGACGACCCCGAGCACGGCGAGGGCGGCGAAGATGACGGTGGCCGCCGGCGCCCGCTCCGCCCAACGGAGTGCGATCGCGATGGGGAGTGCCGCCGCCATGATCACGATGCTCGCGGTGTGCGCGCGCAGCAGCGGCGGAAAGCGGAGTGCGGCGATGCCGAGACCGAGTGCGGCGACGGCAGCGGTCGCGTGGATGAGGATGACCACGGTGTGCCACATAACGACCTCCACGGAGGAGTTCCCCTCACTGTGACACCGATCACTGTGACATGTCAATGTGTCATGTCAGTCGTCGATCGGACGGGGCCGTTCTCTGGGTGTCGATCGGCGCCGCTCCGCGGGTCTGACCGGGTTCGACGCCCCGGTGTGGGTACCGTGCCGCCATGTCGGAACCCGCTCACTCCGCACCGGACCACGACGCCGCCGCGAACACCGAGGACGAACAGGCCGCCGCCGAGGACACGAGCGATGTCGGCACCGATCCGGAGGAGGACCCGGAGGCGCAGCAGCGTCTCGGGGAGGACGAACATCCCGGCGGGCGGGTCGCCGTCATCGGGGTCGTCGCGGATCCAGACCTGCCTGTCGACGCCGGTTCCCTCATCGCCGACGAACTCACCCAGTGGCTCGGCGACCGCACCGGCGAGGACTGGCAGGTGCAGGTCGTCTCCGACCCCATCGCCGCGGGCGCGGCCGAGACGAGCGAACTCTTCGACGTCCTCGAGCGGTACCGGGACCACGAGCGGTGGCGCTACGTCATCTGCGTGACGGATCTTCCGCTGCTCCTGCGGTCACGGCCGTTGCTGGCGGAATGCAGCCGTGAACGCGGGCTGGCCGTCGTGTCGATGCCGGCCCTCGGTTTTCGGCACCGCAAGCCATTGCGGCAGATCTCGGAGGTCCTCGTTCGCGAGCTGTTCCAGGAGGAGCGTGACACCGCCCGGGTCACCGAGTCGTCGCCCGCGGTGGCCAGGGCCGACATCGACGACGACGGCAGCGAGGTTCGCTATCCGCTCAGCCGGTTCCTCGGCTGGCCCCGCGTTCTGTGGGGCATGGTGCTGTCCAACCGTCCGTGGCGGGTGGTCTTCGGCCTGTCGAGCGCCCTGGCGGCGGCGCTCGCGACGAGCGCCTTCGGACTGTCGTCCACCACGATCTGGCAGATCGGGTACCTGCTCCCGCCCGGCAGTCGCGTCTTCGGCGCGTTCCTGTCGATCGCCGTCCTCACGGGCTGGCTGATTCTCGGGCACGGCCTGTGGGAGCGCACGAAGAACCGTGAGGGCAGCTTCCGCAAGCTCGTCCCGCTGTACAACACGACGACCGTGCTGACGGTGCTGACCGGCACCGTGATGCTGTATGCGGTGCTGTTCGCCGTCAACTTCGGACTGGCCGAGTTCCTCGTGCCGCCCGAGCTGTTGACCAGCACGCTCGGCGCCCCACCCGATGTCACGGTCTATCTGACACTGGCGTGGGGATTCACGAGCATGGGCATGCTGGCGGGCGCCGTCGGTTCCGGGCTGGAGTCGGACGAGGTCGTGCGCCAGGTCGCGTACGGCTACCGCGAGCGGGCCCGGCGCCGAGGCCGGGACGAGGTGCGCGAACAGGAGCAGCAGCGGGCCTGAGCGCGTCGCCGGTATCCGGCCGCGCCGCACGATCCTGCCTTGTCGCCGACCGGCGGCGAAGCCGTGCGGGCGGTAGCTTGCGGGGCATGCACGAGATGACGCGTGACGAATGGTGGCTGTTCGCGAGCGAGGGCACACGCACGGGCAAGGTCGGCGTCGTCCGGGACGACGGCTCGCCGCACGTCACGCCGGTGTGGTTCGTGCTCCACGACAGCGGGGCCGGTGACGAGATCGTGTTCAACACCGGCGCGGACACGGTCAAGGGCCGGGCGTTGCGCCGCGATCCGCGGTTGTCGATGACGGTCGACGACCAGGCCCCGCCGTTCTCGTACGTGCACTTCACCGCCGAGGCGACGCTGTCAGACGACCTCGACGCGATGCTGCCGTGGGCGACCACGATCGGCGGTCGCTACATGGGGGCGGAGAACGCCGAATCCTTCGGCAAACGCAACGCGGTCGCCGGTGAACTGCTCGTCCGCGCGCGCATCACGAAGGTCGTCGCCCACGCCGACCTGGCCGACTGAACGCGAACACGGGTCGGAGGAGTTCGGCGTTCGGGCGCGTTCGGTCGCACGGCGCGTACCGATGACGCACGTGGCACCGCGCCGTCCGGGCTGTTTCACGCCTGGTCGCGTGCCGGGCTCGACGGTCTGGAACGCGTGCGAGTCCTCGATGCGGAGCGCACGGGGCTTCCCCGAGGGGTGCGTCGGCGCTGTCGCTGGCCGAGTTACGACTCAGGTTCTCTTCATCTGCGGCTTGACAGAACCTTCAGTCGTCGATACAAATTCAGGTGAAGGCAGTGGATGACCCGGAGTCGGTCGAGAGGCGGTCTCGGAGGGGTTCACGATGCTGAGGTCGACGTGCAACGACGGCGTGATCCGCCGCGATGTGCGGTGGGAGAACGTCGGACCGTCAGGTCGCGTTTCGGGTGCGGCCGTGGTCGCGAGCCCGTCCGTCCTCTCGTGCTCGGGCCGGCGGCCCCCGCCGCCGGTCGGCGGTCCGACGTAGGCGCGAGGGGTCGCCTCCGGCTGGGTCGAGGCGCCCCGAAGCGGCTCGCCGGGAACATCTTTCTTGAGTCCATCGTTGTCAAGGTTGAAGTCGCCCGTTGAGGGTGGCTGGGGTGAGTAACGACGAGCGTGTGACAACCGGAGAAGGAGGTAGTTGGTGGCCATGTTGATGCGGACGGACCCGTTCCGTGAGCTGGACAGGATCTCGCAGCAGTTCTTCGGTCAGAACGGGACCTCGACGCGGCCCGCGGCGATGCCGATGGACGCGTTCCGTTCCGGGGACGACTACGTCGTCAAGTTCGACCTGCCCGGCGTTTCGGCCGATTCGATCGACCTGGACGTCGAGCGCAACGTCCTCACCGTCAAGGCCGAGCGCAGCGCGGACTACGGCGATGGCGACGAGGTGCAGGTCGCCGAGCGTCCGCGGGGGACGTTCTCGCGGCAGCTGTTCCTCGGGGACACGCTCGACGCCGACAAGGTGCAGGCCAGTTACGACGCCGGCGTGCTGACGCTGCGGATCCCGGTGGCCGAGCAGGCCAAGCCACGCAAGATCGCCATCACCGGCGGCGACGAGCGCAAGGAGATCAACGCCTGAGCGCAGCCGATGCGCTCTCTTCCTTGCGGTCCCGGGCGACGGCTCTGCCCGTCGCCCGGGACCGGACGCCACGTGTCCGACCCTGACCGGCACGACGTCACGGGCACGGAGGACGCACGCCATGCGCCGCCACGACACGACGGGTTCCGGGGCAAGGGGGTGAGGTGATGGGCGGCGATCGCCGCGACGATCCCTGCGCCGTGCTGGGCGTTCCCGCTTGCGCCGATCTGCGCGAGACCACCGCCGCGTACCGGCGTCGCGTCCGGCAACTGCATCCCGACACCGCGAGCGGGGACGACACTGCGGATGCCGACGGTGCCACCGGTAGGCCAAGTGCCGCGGGTGGGGATGCCGACCAGCTGGCCGCCGTCGTGGCGGCCTACGAGCTGCTGCGAGCCCGTCGCCGACGTGCCGCGTCCGACCCGCGTCGTTCCCGGTGTGGCGAGGACGAGCGCGCCCGCCCGAGCGCTGGTGACGCCGAGAGCGGAACGCCCATCCCGGTGCGCGTCCACAATGGTCCACGGTCACGTACCCCGGACCTGCGAGCCGGCCCGGTCCGCCGCCACCCGGACTGACTGCCGGGAGCAGTGGAGCACACCGGAGCCTACGTGTGAGCAACGGCCTTCGCATCAGAACGCCGTTCGTCGGTGTGCCGTGGCGGTGGTCAGGGATGTATTCCCACCAGTGACGGGTCGGTCGCCGATGATGGTCGGCTGCGGCTCGACGTGTCCGGTCGTCATACTGGGGGCATGGATGAGCTGACGCATGGCGGGTCTGGACGTGTCAGTTCGGTCGTCTTCGATGTGGGGGAGACCTTGCTCGATGACACGAGGGAATGGGGACGGTGGGCGGACTGGCTCGGCGTACCCCGGCACACGTTCTCCGCGGTGCTCGGGGCGGTGACCGCGAACGGTCGGAACAACGCGGAGACCTTCAACTACTTCCGTTCCGACTTTGACCTCGTCGCCGAACGTCAACGGCGGGAACAGTCCGGTTTTGGGGAAGAGATCGCTGACGAGGACCTGTACCCCGACGTGCGGTCCGCTCTGGCGGCGCTACGACGTGCCGGGCTGTGGGTGGGGATCGCGGGTAACCAGACAGCCAAGGCCGCAGCACTGCTTGACCAACTCGGCTTGCCTGTAGACGCGATCGCCACGTCCGGCGAGTGGGGTGTTGCCAAACCTGACGGCGAGTTCTTTCGGCGCGTGATCGCCCGAGCCTCCGGCACCGCGAGCGAGATCGTGTACGTGGGAGACCACCCAGAGAACGATCTCTACCCTGCTAAGGCTGCCGGCATGCGTGCTGCGCTGATCCGACGCGGGCCGTGGGGACACCTGTGGGCCGACGACCCGCGCGTAGCCGAGAGCGCCGACTGGATCATCGACTCGCTCGACGAGCTGCCGCGCGTTCTCGCAGCAGAGTAGGAAGTGACCTTGCTGCGGTGGTGAGCGTCAACGAGCCGACAGCGCAGCGGTGAGGGCTTTCGCCTGGGTGTGTACTCGGACGTGTTCCGGAGCCAGTCGTCGGGCGACTGCCAGCGCGTCCCGGGCCTCCAGAGGCCGCCCCGCCTGGTGTTGTGCTCGTGCCAGGTCGATGTAGTAGTGAGAACGTCGCTCCGCCGGAACGGTCTCCGGCGGACTCCACCCCGCAGCGACCGACAATGCCGCGCCGAGATCGCTGAGGTCGAGAGCTAGCGTCAGCCGGTGAATCCGCACGGACCCCGGCCCGAACGCCGTACCGGCGTAGAGCCCTTCGGGAACGTGTCGGGCCACATCGCTGGCTTCGATCAGATGATCGTCCGCCTGACGTGGACTCCCGGCCCTGGCCGCCGCGACAGCGGCCCGCATGTGAAGCGCTCCGTAGACGGCGTGACCGGCGGGCGCGGAACCCGAACCGAGGTCATTCGCCGCGGTAGTCAGCATCCGGCGCGCGTGATCGAACTGCGTTGTCGCGAAGAACGTCTCCGCGCGTACGTAAGACGCCATGCCGATGGTGAGGCCGTGGCCTGATGCGCTGGCTGCCCACCGCATCAGCGTGATGATGCGTGCGGAAAGATCGACGAAGCCGAACTTGTCCGCTATCGCATCCGCGGCGCGATATGTCTGCGCGAGCATGACCATCAACTCGCAGCGGGCCGACCCCGTGGCGGAGAAGGTGGCCGTCGTCAGCTCGCGTATCAACGTCGGCACGTAGTGGGCGAGTAGAGCGTATTCCGAATTCAGGCGCCAGCGGACGACACTGCGTACTGCCTCCCGCAACTGTTCAAGCGGCCGAACCGGAGCGTCGTCGGGCATGTCGTAGCGTTCGAGAACACGCCGAAGGTCGCTGATGAAGGCATCGATCGGCGCGTCATCGTGGACACGCGGTGCTGCGCGCTGGTGCTGGTCTTCAGGTGCGTTGCTGTCGCCGACTCGATATGAGTTGCCGCGCGGGGTGGGGTGGAAGCCCAGCTCGGCATCGGTGTCGGCGTCGAGTACGTGTCGTAGTCCGGATCGGTAGTGGGCGCTGGGCCAACGCACGGCGCCACGCTCGTAGCGGGCGATGGTGTGGCCGTCCAACTGGCTGCGGCGTCCGGTGGACTGCCACAGGTAGTCGTTGACGGCCTCGGCGAGTTCGGTGCGGGTCATCGGTTCGCCCGGAGCGCGCCGCGACGGCATGCGTTCGCGGCACGTCCGCAACTGCACGTTCGCACCAGGCACGAGTACTCCCTGTATCCGGACCGACGCTTAGAGCATAACGCGATCTCGCAGGGCAGCGCTCCAGATTGCCCCGGCATGCCCCGCGATGCCCTGCTGACTGCACTCCCCGCGGGCGAAGCGTTCGACAACGCTCATCGGCGATGTCTGAACAAGTAATGCCACGGAACCGCATGCCGCTTCTCGACGGCAGCGTCACCCTGTCACGCGCCGACTGGTGGGCCGTGATGACGGCGCTCGCGGGTGACAAGTCGCAGCGCGACAGGGCTCTCGACGTGCTGCAGCGCTGGGCGCCGCCGCCATGGCTGGACGCGCTGGATGAGTACGAGATGCGCGAACGAGTATCGAGGGAGGCGCGGTGAAAGCTCTGGTGTTGGCGGGCATCGCTGCGTCGATGGTCGTCGCCGTGTCCGCGCTGGCCTGCGGCCTTGTGCTCGTCGGTTATGCCGCCGTCGGGGCCGGAGTGTTGGGACTCGTAGTGGCAGCTCGGCGCGCCCATCCGAGTCGGTGGCCGCCGGCCGAGACCGATCGCGGGCCGGTCGGCCGCCATGACTGAACCCGTCGCCGACGTGCTCGCTCGCGTCGCAGACATCAACGGACGTATCGGCCCGTTGTTAGTGGAGCTGCTGAATCACCCTGATCGAGATGGACGGGCCGACCAGCTGCGAGAGCTTGGCCAGCACCTCGGCGCGCTGTCGGCCGAGGTGTTGACCCGTGCTGCGGAACTCGACGGCCGCATCGTGGAGCCGCCGCAGCGGGTCATCATCGACGTCCAGACCGACAGCTGACCATGATCGGAAGCAGGCCTGCGATGGCGCTCACCGGGCACAGCAGGCCGGGACGCGAGTCCGCAGCGTGTGCGCGCTGTGCTGCTCAACCACCACTACTCGATCGAACATGCTCGCTAGCATGCTCACTTGGGTGCTGGTGAGCATGCTAGCGAGCATGGTGGAGACGCACAGTGCCGGATGACGAGATCGCCGAGGTTGCCGACGCGCTCCGCGTACTTGGCGCCGATGACGCCGGCGCCGAGGCGTAACGCGGCCGACAATCCAACGTGGACAGCCGGACAGCAGGATCCGGCCTTCGACCGGTGTCACCGGTGTCACCGTCAGCCGGTCGGCAGGCGCAATCCGGTGTCGGCGTGGAACGCGTGCACTTCCTCGGGACGGGTGATCGCGACCGTGACGGTCTCACCGAGCTTCGGCGGGGTGCGCCCGTCGGCACGGACGACGAACCGCTCGGCCTGCTTGCCGACACGCACCGTGCCGTGCACGTACGCGTCCGCGCCGAGTTCCTCGACGAGCTCGACCGTCATCGCCGCGCCGTCCTCGCCGGCACCGGCCAGCCGCAACGATTCGGGCCGGACACCGAGAGTCAGGGTGTCACCCGAGGATGCCAACGTGGCGCGCGGCAGCGGAACACTGAGCCCGTCGAGATGTGCACCGCCGTCGCCGACCGCGACCGTCTTCAGGTTCATCGCCGGCGATCCGATGAACCCGGCGACGAACGCGTTGACCGGACGTTCGTACAGGTTGCGCGGGGTGTCGCACTGTTGCAGCGTGCCGTCCTTGAGCACCGCCACCCGATGTCCCATCGTCATAGCTTCGACTTGATCGTGCGTGACGTAGATCGTCGTGGTGCCGAGCCGGTCCTGCAGCGACGCGATGTTGGCCCGCGTCTCGATCCGCAGTTTCGCATCCAAATTGGACAGCGGTTCGTCCATGAGGAACACCGACGGCTCGCGGACGATCGCACGTCCCATCGCGACCCGCTGGCGTTGCCCGCCCGAGAGGGCCTTCGGCTTGCGGTCCAGGTACGGCGTCAGCTCGAGCAGGTCGGCCGCGTGTCGTACCCGTTCAGCGATGGCGGACTTGGACTCTCCCTTGAGCTTCAACGCGAAACTCATGTTCTCGGCGACCGTCATGTGCGGGTACAGGGCATAGGACTGGAACACCATCGCGATGTCACGGTTCTTCGGTGGAACATCGGTGACGTCGCGGTCGTCGATGTGGATGGCTCCCTCGTCGACCTCTTCCAGCCCTGCGAGCATGCGCAGCGCCGTCGACTTTCCCGACCCCGACGGGCCGACCAGTACGAGGAACTCGCCGTCGGCGACCGTCAGGTCCAGCTCGTCGACCGCCCGTACCGGGGGCGAACCCGGATACAGCCGCGATGCACGCCGATAACTGACCTCTGCCATGGAACTCACCCTTCGCCGTGGGCGCCGGACCTCGTCGGCCGACGTCGGATCCGGCCGTGGAACGGCCGCCTGCGGACGTTGTCGCCCGGCCACTCGCCGGAAAAGTCGCACGACACCCGCATGCCGCGCGACACCCGCATGCGGAAGCCGGCCGCCGAACCGCGCCGAACCGGATACCGGTGAGACTGTATACGGCGCCTGAAAGTTTCATGCAAGTCTTGACTTCGCTTGCCGACCAGGTCACTCTCCTGTGCTCGAGGCGTGTCTCAGCGAGGAGAACCCGGGCTCCTCGGCCATCCGCTCCCTGCGAACGCTGGAGGTCTCGTGCGATCCCGCCTGCCCGCAATCCTGTCGACGGTATTACTCACGGCCGGTCTCACCGCCGGAACGGCCGGCCCTGCCGCAGCCGCGCCTCCCGGTGATCCGGACGAGGACGTCATCGCGAACCTGTTCCAATGGAACTGGGACTCGGTCGCGGCCGAGTGCACGAACAACCTGGGACCGAACGGCTTCGGCGGTGTCCAGGTGTCGCCGCCCGCCGAGTCGGCCTCGGTCGAGAACCATCCGTGGTGGGACGTCTATCAGCCCGTCAGCTACGACCTGACCAGCAGACTCGGCGACCGGGCCGACTTCGCGGCCATGGTCGAGGCCTGCGAAACGGCCGGTGTGGACGTCTACGTCGACGCGGTCATCAACCACATGACCGGCCAGGATTCCGGCGGTACCGGCTACGGCGGCACGACGTTCCCCGACAAGTACACCTACGACGGCAGGTACTCGACCGGCGACTTCCACCACTATCCGGACGACTGCCCCAATCCGAGCGGCGAGGTGGAGAACTACGACGACCTCGCCGAGGTGCAGAACTGCGAGCTACTCGGCCTCGCCGACCTCGACACCGGCGACGAGTATGTGCGCGACGAGATCGCGAGTTACCTCAACGACCTGATCTCGATGGGCGTCGACGGCTTCCGCATCGACGCCGCCAAGCACATTCCCGCGGCCGATATCGCGGCAATCGAGAGCCGCCTGAACGGCGATCCCTACGTGTACCAGGAGGTCATCCCGGGTGGCGCGGTGGACCTCGACGATTACCGCCGCAACGGCGACCTGCTCGAGTTCACCTACGGCCGCAAGCTCGCCGAGCAGTTCCGCGGCAACATCTCCGACCTGGAGACCTTCGGCGAGTCGTGGGGCATGCAGCCGAGTGCCGACTCGGTGGCGTTCGTCGACAACCACGACACCGAGCGCGACGGCAGCACCCTGTCGTACAAGGACGGCAGGACCTACCTGCTGGCCAACATCTTCTCGCTGGCCTGGGACCACGGCACGCCGCAGGTGTTCTCCGGGTTCACCTTCTCCGGCCGCGACCAGGCGCCGCCCTCGAACGCCGACGGCACCGTCACCGACGTCGACTGCGGCGACGAGGCGTGGACCTGCACGACCCACGATCCGGCGATCCTCGGCATGGTCGGCTGGCACAACGCCGTCAAGGGAACGCAGGTGCAGAACTGGTGGAGTGACGGGGCGAACCTGATCGCGTTCAACCGCGGTGACAAGGGTTTCGTGACCATCAACAACTCGGACGAGGAGGTCACACGCTGGTTCGACACGGGCCTGCCCGCCGGAACCTACTGCGACGACGTGCACGACGGGTGCCGCAGGTACACCGTCAACGCCGACGGCTGGACGCGGATCACGCTCGAAGCCAAGGACGCCGTCGCCTTCCATCGATGACTGAAAGTTTCTGCAAGTTCTTGCAGGAGCGGTCACCGGCTGATTAACCTCCCGGGTAATTCCGGACCCCACCGGTCTCAATGAGGAGAACCATGACGCGAGCTACACCAGCGACCCGCATGGCGACGGCGTTCGCCGCGGTCACCGCACTGACCCTGGCCGGCTGCGGCGGGGGCGGCGCGGACCAGAGCGACGCCGCAGCGAAGGCGGCCAACGACCCGCAGTCCGTCTCCGGCACCGTCACGTGGTGGGACACCTCGGACGCAACCAACGAGTCGCCGGCCTTCAAGGAACTGGTCAAGCGGTTCGAGAAGAAGTACCCGAAGATCGACGTCGAGTACGTCAACGTGCCCTTCGACGGTGCCGACGACAAGTTCAAGACCGCGGCGCAGTCGGGTGACGGCGCGCCGGACGTGATGCGCGCCGACGTCGGATGGACGCCGACGTTCGCCGCACTCGGGTACCTCCAGCCGCTCGACGGCACGCCCGCGCTCGACGGCGCCGACGACTACCTGCCGACGCCGATGAAGACCAACGAGTACCAGGGCAAGACCTACGGTGTCCCCGAGGTCACCGACACCCTCAGCCTGCTCTACAACAAGGAGCTGTTCGCCGAGGCGGGCGTGCAGGAACCACCGAAGACCTGGGACGAGGTCGAGACGGTGGCGAAGAAGATCGAACGGAAGGTTCCCGGCACCACCGGCATCTTCGTCAACGCCGACTCGTACTTCCTGCTGCCGTTCGTCTACGGCGAGGGCGGCGACGTCGTCGACACCGGCAGCAAGCGCATCACGATCGACAGCCCCGCGATGAAGAGCGCGGTCGAGACCTCGAAGGAGTTGTCGGCCGGCGGTATCGGCACGACCGACACCAGCGCGAACAAGTACACCAACATGCTCGACGGTTTCAAGAGCGGCGACGTCGCCATGATGCTCAACGGGCCGTGGTCGGTGTCGGACATCCTCACCGGCAGCGCGTACGCCGATCCCGACAACCTCGGTGTCGCCACGGTTCCCGGTGGCCCCGAGGGCAGGGGAGGACCCGTCGGCGGCCACAACCTCACGGTGTACGCCGGTTCCCCCGACCTCGCAGCGTCCTACCTGTTCGTGAAGTTCATGAACTCGCCGGAGAGCCAGGCCCTGGTGGCGAAGGAGAACAGCACGCTGCCGACCCGTGAATCCGTCTACGACATGCCGGGCGTCAAGGACAACCAGGTGGTCTCCCAGTTCCAGGAGCCGATGGAGTCGGCGAAACCACGGCCCTCGGCGCCGGGCGCGGGCGACCTCTACGACCTGTTCACGCCCTTCTACGAGCAGATCATGGGTGGCCAGACGCCCGTCTCGGACGGTCTGAAGCAGGCGCAGCGAAAGGCGAAGGGCGCAGTGCCCGGCTTCGAGTCATGACGACATTCACTACCCGCCCGCAGGCCGGGGTGGCGCCGCCGGTGCCGCCACCCCGGCGCCGGGTGCGCGGACTACTGACGCGTCACTGGTACGCGTGGGCCATGGTCACCCCGGTCGTGGTCGTGATCGGCGCACTCGTGATGTTCCCCCTGGTCAAAGGCATCTACCTGTCGTTGACGGATGCCACCGAGATGAACAGCGGCCGCACGATCGGCGTCAACGAGATCCCGGCGACGTACTCGTTCGTCGGGTTCGACAACTACATCGACGTGCTCTCCGGCGCGGACGGTGCGTTCTACTCGCGGCTACTGTGGACGGTCCAGTGGACGGTCGCCTGCGTGACACTGCACTTCACGATCGGTCTCGGGCTCGCATTGCTGCTCAACCGTGCGATGCGGCTGCGCGGGTTGTATCGGATGCTGCTGATCCTGCCGTGGGCCGTGCCGCCGTTCGTCGCGGCGTTCGGCTGGCGGCTCATCCTCAACGAGCAGGGCGGCGTCGCCAACTCGGTACTCGGACTGTTCGGCATCGACGCCGTCAACTGGCTCGGCGAACCGCTGGCGGCCAAGATCTCGGTGATCATGGTGAACGTCTGGCTCGGCGTACCGTTCATGATGGTCGCGCTGCTCGGCGGACTGCAGACCGTGCCGAAGGACCTGTACGAGGCGGCCGAAATGGACGGTGCGACGGCGTGGCAGCAGTTCCGCGCGGTGACGTTGCCGGGCCTGCGGCCGGTATCGGGCACGGTGATCCTGCTCGGCACGATCTGGACGTTCAACCAGTTCCCCGTGATCGCTCTGCTGACCGGCGGCGGCCCGGGAGGATCCACGAACATCCTGGTCACGGAGGCGTATGAGCGCGCGTTCCAAGGCATCCGTGACTACTCGGGCGCCGCGACGTACGGCGCGCTGATCGCCTCGATGCTGGTGGTGTTCGCGTTCTTCTACAAGCGCTGGCTCGCCAAGCAGTCCGAGGAGGTGTTCGGATGAGCACGCGCAGCAGGAAGGCGTCGGCGGGGCTGCACATCACGCTGGTGTTCGCCAGTGTCATCGCCGTGTTCCCCGTGGCGTGGGTGGCACTCACCTCGCTCAAGACCGACCGTGCGACGTGGACCCGGCCGGAGAAGCTCGGCACGCTGGGCGTGTCCAACTACACCCAGGTTCTTGGCGAAACGCGGTTCCTGACCTGGTTCGGCAACTCGCTGGTCGTCGCGGCGGGCACCACCGTGCTCGGCGTGCTGATCGCGGCCAGTGCGGGCTATGCGGCCTCGCGCATGCGGTTCCCGGGCAAGCGTCCTCTCATGTGGACGTTCCTGGTGACGCAGATGTTCCCCGCAGCCGTGCTGATCGTGCCGCTGTACAACGTGATGTCGGATCTCGGCCTGCTCGACTCGTACGGCGGGCTGATCCTCGCACAATGCACGATTGCCGTGCCGTACTGCGCGTGGATGCTCAAGGGCTACTTCGACACGATCCCCGTCTCGATCGACGAGGCGGGCCGCATCGACGGGCTCAGCCCGCTGGGCACATTCTGGCGGCTGATCGTACCGCTGGCCCGGCCCGGTATTTCGGTGACGGTGTTCTACTCGTTCATCACGGCGTGGGGCGAGGTCGCGTTCGCGAGCGTGTTCATGCAGAGCGAGGGTCATTACACGCTGCCGATCGGGATGGCCACGTTCGTCAGTGACTTCAAGGCCGAATGGGGCCTGCTCACCGCCGGTTCGGTGCTCGTGATGCTGCCGGCCGCGGCCGTGTTCTTCCTGGTACAGCGCCATCTGGTCGCCGGTCTCACAGCCGGCGGAGTCAAGAGTTAGGAGATCGATGGATCCGCAGTGGTGGAAACACGCCGTCATCTACCAGGTCTACGTGCGCAGTTTCGCCGACGCGAACGGCGACGGTGTCGGTGACTTGAACGGCGTCCGCTCTCGTCTCGGCTACCTCGCCGACCTGGGCGTCGACGCCGTGTGGCTCACCCCGTTCTACGCCTCGCCGATGGCCGACGGCGGCTACGACGTCGCCGACTACCGCACCGTCGATCCGCTGTTCGGCGACCTCGCCGACGCCGAGGCCCTGATCGGCGAGGCACACGGGCACGGACTGCGCGTCATCGTCGACATCGTGCCCAACCACACGTCGTCGGCGCACCCGTGGTTCCAGGAGGCGTTGCGCTCGGAGCCGGGCTCGGAGGCCCGCGAGCGGTACCTGTTCCGCGACGGCCGTGACGGCGGCCCGCCCAACGACTGGGAGTCGGTGTTCGGCGGTCCGGCGTGGACACAGGTCGCCGACGGCCAGTGGTATCTGCACCTGTTCGACCCCGCCCAGCCGGACCTCAACTGGCAGCACCCCGAGGTGCGTGCCGAGTTCGAGGACATCCTGCGGTTCTGGCTCGACCGCGGCGTCGACGGTATTCGCATCGACGTGGCACACGGGATGGTCAAGGCTCCCGGCCTGCCCGACACCGGGACGAGCGACCAGATCGGGCTGCTCACCAAGGCGGAGTTGCCGTACTTCGACCAGGACGGTGTGCACGAGATCTACCGGCAGTGGCGGAAGATCCTCGACTCGTACGACGGAATGCGCATCGGCGTCGCCGAGGCGTGGGTGCGCAGCGCCGAGCGCATGGCCCGCTACCTGCGTCCGGACGAGCTGCACCAGTCGTTCAACTTCCACTACGCGGAGGCGCAGTGGTCGGCGGCCGAGTTCCGTGAGGTCGTCGACGCCTCGCTCGACGCGGTGGATGCCGTCGGCGCGGCCAGCACGTGGGTGTTGTCCAATCACGACATGCAGCGGCACGTGACCCGGTTCGGCGGTGGGGAGACCGGGCTGCGCAGGGCACGCGCGGCGACGCTGTTCACCCTCGCCCTACCCGGCTCGACGTACCTGTACCAGGGGGAGGAACTGGGCCTTCCCGAGGTCACCGACCTGCCGGAGGAGGTGCTCGCCGATCCGGTGTGGGAGCGCTCCGGCCACACCGACCGCGGCAGGGACGGCTGCCGGGTCCCGCTCCCGTGGTCCGGTGACGCCTCGCCGTTCGGCTTCGGCGGGACGCCGTGGCTGCCGCAGCCGGACCGGTGGGCGGACCTGACGGTCGAGGCACAGCGCGGCGAGCCGGATTCGACGCTCGAACTGTACCGCGAGGCGTTGCGGTTGCGGCGCGGGATTCCCGGCGACGGATTGGTCTGGCTCGAATCCGGTCCGGACGTGTTGGCGTTCCGCAGGGGCGGGTTCACCTGCGCGATCAACTTCGGCTCGGTACCCGCGAGGATCGAGAGTCCGGGACGACTACTGTTGACCAGTACTACATCCGACCCCACCGCCGACCCCACCGTTCTGCCGCCGGAGAGCGCGGCATGGTGGACCGGAGACATCGATGACTGACAAGCCCCTCGACGCCGTGCGCCTCACCGACATCGCCGAGCGAGCGAAGGTCAGTGAGGCCACGGCGAGCCGGGTGGTCAACGGGAAGTCGGGTGTGGCGCCCGCCACACGCCAAGCCGTGCTCACGGCGATGGACGAGCTCGGCTACGAGCGGCCCAGCCGGACCAAGCAGCGCAGTGCCGGGCTCATCGGATTGATCATCCCGGAACTGGACAACCCGATCTTCCCCGCGTTCGCGCAGGTGATCGACCGTACGCTCAGCATGCGCGGATACACGTCGGTGCTGTGCACGCAGACCCCGGGCGGGGCCACGGAGGACGAGTTCGTCGAGACGCTCACGGACCGCGGGGTGTCGGGCATCGTGTTCGTGTCCGGACTGCACGCCGACACCACCGCGAGTCACGCCCGCTACGAAGGGCTCGTGGCGTCCGGGCTGCCGCTGGTGTTCCTCAACGGCTATGCCCAGGACATCGCGGCTCCGTTCTTCTCCGACGACGACGGGGCCGCGGTCGAGCTCGCGCTGGCACACCTGCGCGCGCTCGGGCACGAGCGCATCGGGCTGGCGGTCGGCCCGCAACGGTTCGTTCCCGCGCAGCGCAAGGCGGCCCGGTTCCGGGAGCTGATGGCGCCCACGGTCGGCAGCGAGGAGGACGCGGACGCGCTCGTCGTGCATTCGCTGTTCTCCGTCGAAGGTGGGCATTCGGCCGCGTGGCACCTGCTGGAGCAGGGCTGCACCGCGGTTGTGTGCGGCAGTGATCTCATGGCGCTGGGCGCGATCAGGGCCGCGCGCAAGCGTGGCCTGTCGGTGCCGGGGGACTTCTCCGTGGTCGGCTACGACGACTCGCCGCTGATCGCGTTCGCGGACCCGCCGTTGACGACCGTCCAGCAACAGGTTCCCGCGATGGCCACGGCCGCGGTGCGCACCCTGCTCGACGAGATCGCGGGCGCCAGCGTGCCGACAGGGGAGTACCTCTTCCAGCCCGAGCTCGTCGTGCGCGGTTCGACGGCGGCGAGGACGACCCAGCCCGCGCCGCGGTGATCGGGGACCGGGGGCGCCTTCGACGGGCGGGCGACCCCGGTCGTCGGGGTCATTCCTGGTGCGGCGCCTTGTAGTTCTTCGCGTCCTCCGACTCGAACAACGGCTCGACGTACGTGACGCCACCCTTGACGGAGGCGTCCGGTTTCGCCACGTAGACCTCCCTGGTCGCCGGTGCTCCCGGTGTCGAGAAGTCCAGCTCCGCGACGAGGTCGCCGGTGTCGGCCGAGGTCGTTTCCCGCAGCGCGTCGTGGACGCCGGAACGGGTCATGTCCTTGTTCTCGCACGCCTTCTCCAGCACGCTGCCCCACACCTCGGCGACCGCGTAGCCGTAGGGGACACCCGCGTTCGGCGGCTCGGTGTAGCCTGCGGCGTCGAACTTCTGCGCGACGTCCTTCATCTTCGGGATGTCCGCCGAGAACGGCACGCTGCTGGCCACGACGTAGAGATTGTCGAGGGCACCGGCCGCGAGACTGTTGTGCAGCAACGGATCGAACGTCGGGTTGTTGCCGAGGATCGGCACGTTCAGCCCGAGCGCCTTGTTCGCCGCGGCCACCGACCCGGTCTGCGTCGGCGTCGTGGTCAGCGTGATCGCCTTGACGCCCTGCCCCCGCAGCCCGGTGACCACGTTCGTCAGATCGTTGTCGCTGGAGGTGATCTTGACTTCCTTCAGGTTCAGATCGTGTTGCTTCGCGTAGTACCGAGCGCCCCGCAGCCCGTTGGCGCCGTACTCGCCGTCGATGTAGATGTGACCGATGGTGTCGCCGTCGGCGAGCATGCCCTCGTCCTGCAGATACGACAGCCCGTTGATCATCTCGACGTCGTAGGTGGTCCCCACGACCATCAGGTACGGATTGCTCAGCAGCTCCGAGGACCACGACGTCGGGGTGGTCGTCATCTCGTCGGCTTCGAGGTCCTCGCTCAACGCGCCGTGACCGGCGACCCGACGAGCTGCACCAGCCCGAGCACCTTCGGTTCGATCTGCGGGTACAGGGTCTTCGGGGTGTCGGCCTTGTAGCCGTGGTCGACGATCTCCAGTTTCAGATCGCGCCCGCAGATGCCGCCGTCGGCGTTGGCGTCCTCCACCCACAGCTGGTTGCCGTGCGTGATTCCGGTCGACAGTGCCTTGAACGGGCCGGTCTGGTCGGTCATCACGCCGAGTGTGATGTCGGCATCGGTGACGCCGACATCCGTCGTCACACCGCCCGCCCCTTCGGTGCCGCCGTCGGAACCACCGCCCTTGGTGCCGCACGCGGTCAGTACGAGCGCCGCAGCGCACGCGATCGCCAGTGTTCGTCTCATCTCGGATCCTTTCCACGGCGCGTGAGTCCCGCGATTCGGCGGCCGATCGCCGCCAGGCCCCCCGGTTCGAAGAGCACGACGAGCACGATGGCCGCGCCGTACACGAAAGAGCTGATCAGGATGGGTGTGAAGGCGTTCTCGCCGGTTCCGGTGAACCAGCCGAGATCCGTGGAGTACAGCGCGAGCACCTGCGGCAAGCCGTTGACGTCGACGGTGCCGGGTGTCAGGGGTGCGGTTCCAGGGGCGGGGTGCCGGGGCCGGGGTCGGGGTGCGTCGTCGCCGACGGGCGGGCCGGCGCCGAGCGCGGTAGCTTTGCCGTGCATGCACGAGATGACGCGCGACGAATGGTGGCGGTTCGCGAGCGAAGGGACGCGCACGGGCAAGGTGGGTGTGGTGCGCGCCGACGGCTCGCCGCACGTCACCCCGGTCTGGTTCGTCCTCCACGAGGGCGATGCCGGTGACGAGATCGTGTTCAACACCGGTGCCGAGACGGTGAAGGGCCGGGCGTTGCGCCGCGACCCACGGTTGTCGATGACGGTCGACGACCAGGCCCCGCCATACTCGTACGTGCACGTCACCGCCGAGGCGACGTTGTCCGACGAGCTCGACGAGATGCTCGGCTGGGCGACGACGATCGGCGGTCGCTACATGGGGGACGAGAACGCGGAGGCCTTCGGGAAGCGCAACGCGGTCCCCGGCGAACTGCTCGTCCGCGCCCGCATCAGGAAGGTCGTCGCCCACGCCGAGCTGGCCGACTGAACACGACCGCCGACGCCGCGTCCCACGCGAGGGCCGGCGGTCGCCCTCACTTCGACCGCGACGACCCCGCTATCTTGCGCCGCGCAGTTGCGCGCTGCTCGCCCTCGTCGGAGTCGCTCTTGTCGGAGTCGCCTTCGTCTGAGTCGCCCTGGTCGAGATCGGAGTCGTCGCCGGGGTCGTCGTCGAGTTCGTCCTCGTCCCGGGCCGTCCCGTCCCGGTCCTGCTCCTCGTCGAGCGCTTCCTCGTGGGTCCTGACGACCTCCTCGTCCCGGATCTCGCCGCGCCAGCCCTCGGCCTCGTCCTGGTCGAGGATGGTGCGCGTCATCATGTGGCGCTTGATGTGCTTGAAGTCCGAGCGCACCCGTCGCCCCTGCGCGCGCCAGAGGTTCGCCGTCTTCTCGAAGAAGCCCTGCGGGTGGTATTCGAGGACGAGCAGGATGCGCGTCATCGTCGGCGCGAGCTCATGGAACGTCACGGCGCCGTCGACGTAGCCCTTGGCGCCGGTCGACTTCCACACGATCCGCTCGTCCGGAACCTGTTCGACGATGGTGGATTCCCAGTCCCGGTGGGAGAGGAAGATCTGGGCACGCCACTGGATCTTCTCGTCGGACTCCTGCTCGACCTTCTCCACTTTCCTGGTGAAGCTGGGGTAGTCCTCGAACGTGGTCCACTGGTTGTAGGCGACGCGAAGCGGGAGCCCCACGTCGAACTCCTCGACGATGTTGACGACCTTCACGTTGCCGGTCCCTCCGCTGCCGCCGCTTCCCACGGCTCGTTCGACTTTGTCCTTCGCCCCGCCGATCCCGGCGTTCAGGGCGGCCTTGAGCGGTGATTTGCCTTCTGCCAGGTCTTTCGCACCGGTGAGTGCCGCGGTCAGCCCGGAACCCCCGTTGTCGGCGACGCGGCTCAGCCGGCCGGTCAGGTCGGAGACGGCGTCGGTGATCGAGCCGACCGTCCGCGAGACCACCGCTTCGAGCAGGTCCTGGCCGGCTTCCTTGAGATGCTCCAGCGGCAGCTCTTCCACCATGCCGCGGGCGGATCCTCGTTCGCGCTGTTCGGCGTCACTCATCGCTACCGTCCGATTTTCGCCCGCGGGACGACGAACCCCGCGACGACGAATCCCGCGACGACGAGGCCGCTTTCGGCTTCTTCGGTTTCTTGGGTGCCGCCTCGAGATCGCCCGCCGAGGGCCCACCCGGAGTGGCCGGTTCGCGCGGTGCGCGGGCGCCCGTGCCCGACTTTCCCGACTTGCTCGCCGTGTCGCGGTCCCGCCCGTCGTCGACGGACGACTCCTGCGCTGCTGTGTCGCGGCTGTCGTCGTCCTGTTCGCTCTCGTCGCCCGGAGGTTCCTGTTCGCGTTCGGCTCCTGCTGTTGCCTCCTCGTCGGCGTCGCGCGACGAATCGGCTCGCGGGGAACGGATGTCGGCGGCGCGCTCGGACAGAGTGTCGCTCAGCGAACCGATCTTGTCGCTCGCCGCGGCGACGGCGGCCGCCCTCGCCGCGTCGACGAGGCGGTCGCGCAGCGCACCGAACTCGCCGGTCAGCGCCGATGACGACGTCTCGTCGTCGGCATTGCTCGGCAGCTCCTCGCGGTCGCCCATGCGCCGCCCGGCGAGAACACCTCCCGCCATGAGCGCCAGTTTCATCCGGCGAGTCCGTCCGAGGGCGTAGCCGATCGCCATCGCGGCGGCGACCCGAGGTCCCTGTTTCATCTCGGCCTCCTGCTGGTGAAGGCGCCTCTGCCCGTCGAGAACCCGAGGGCCGTCGAGACCCGAGGGCCACGCCCGCCGGCGGCTCCGCTCCGCCTTCAGGGTCAGACTTACCCCCGGGCATCGGCTGCCAACCACGTCACCGGGAATCGGCCGAGTACAGCCCGCACCGAGCAGCCGCAGGCGTTTCAAGCCGGTGCGCGGAGCCGAACCTAGGAACCGGAAAACCGGGAACGCGGAGCAGGGGTGCTTCCCGATGTCCCGGCGACCGGGCCGAACCTGAGCGTCGGCACCGACATGTCGACGCTTCCGTCGGCGGCGTGGCGAGAGGGGTGGACGGATGGCCGACAGCGACGAGCGACCGCAACAGGACGGCGCGCAACAGGACGGTGGCGGTGCCGAGGGAGCCGGCCCCGGCGCTGAACAGCGACAGCCGGTCACGGCGCGGGCGGGAGGAACCGCACCGCCCGATGTCCACCTCGACGTCCCGGTGGTGAAGGTCGAGGAGATCAGCCTGGAGGTGGAGAACCTTCGCGCGAAGGTGTCCCTGCAGGCCGAGGTGCTCGACCTCCTCAAGCTCAACGTCGGTGTCGACGCCGAGCTCGGACGGGTGGCGCTGCAGATCAAGGGCGTCGAGGCACAGGCGCTGCTCGACGTCCGCCTGGACAACGTCGCAGGCATCCTCGACCGGGTTCTGACGACGATCGACCGCAACCCACAGATCCTCGAACAACTGACCCAAGGCCTCGGCAGGGCCGTTGAAGAGGTCGGTGAGGGCGCGGGATCGGCGGTGGAAGAAATCGGCGAAGGCGCCGGAGGTGCGGTCGAGAACGTCGGCGAGGGGGCCGGATCAGCGGTCAAAGAGGTGGGCGCGGGCGCAGGCGGCGCCGTGGAGCGTGTCGGCGAGGGTGCCGGTGAAGCCGCCGAGAAGGTGGGTGAGGGCGCGGGCGATGCCGCCCGCGCGGTCGGCGAGGGTACCGGCGGGGCGGTCGAGAACGTCGGCGAAGGCGCCGGCGAGACCGTCGAACAGGTGGGCCGCAGCGCGCACCAGCTCGTCGACGGCGACGAGGACGACAGCGAGGACGGCGACGACGAGGACGGCGGCGACGACGAGGACGGCGGCGACGAGGACGACGACGGTGACGACGACGGGGACGACGGCGGCGACGAGGACGGCGACGACGAGGACGGGGACGGGGACGGGGACGGTCGGGGGACCGGCGAGCGGCGAGGCGACCGCGGCTCCTCCGAACGACGTGACGAGCAAGAACCCGAGCGGCGCACGGGAGGCACCCGCCGGGGCTCGTCGTCCGGGTCGCGCAGGCAGCGCGACCGGTCGGAAGGAAGGACCTCGCGCCGGTGACGGGCGACGACCCCGCCGACGTGTCGTTCAGGAGCACCGTGCGGGCCGCGGAGATCACCTTCCTCGACGCGCCCGAAACCCGGGTCGAGTTCAGCGTCGACACCGACGATCGGACGTCGACCTCCGGTAGCAGACGAGTCCGTCTTCCTGACCCGGTCCGTGCGGGTGCGACCTACCGCGACATCCGGATCGACCACTGGATCACGGCGAACTCGGATGTCGACACGTCGATCTGACCGCTCGCGTCATGCGACGCCGTGACGGCAGAGCACTCGCCGACCGGGCCCGGACCGGCGGCGTCGACGGATCACCTCGAACGCTCGAGAACTCTCGTGGCACTCGTCTCCGGGGTGAGTTCGAGTCGGCGCAGCAGCTGCGCGTTGAGCGCGACGACGACGGTGGATGCGGACATGAGGATCGCCCCCACACTCATCGGCAGCAGGAAACCGACGGGCGCGAGCACACCCGCGGCGAGCGGAACCGACACCAGGTTGTATCCGGCAGCCCACCACAGGTTCTGCTTCATCTTCCGGAACGTCGCGCGCGACAGTTCGGCGACCGACAGGACCGACCGCGGATCGGAACTCGCGAGGATCACGCCCGCCGAGCCGATCGCGACATCCGTGCCTGCGCCGATGGCGATGCCCACGTCCGCCTGGGCGAGCGCGGGGGCGTCGTTGACACCGTCGCCGACCATGGCGACCCGGTAGTTCTCCTCCTGGAGTTGCGCGACCTTGGCGGCCTTGTCCTCGGGCCGGACGCCCGCGAACACCCGGTCGATACCGAGTTCCGCCGCGACCGTGTCCGCCACGGCCCGAGCGTCGCCGGTGATCATCACGACCGCGGTGCCTGCGGCGTGCAGGGCGTCGACGGCCTCGCGTGATTCGGGCCTGATCTCGTCGGCGAGACGCAGTGCACCGATGACCTCGCCGTCGGACAGGACGTGGAGGATGATCGCGCCCTCATCGCGCCACCGGTTGGCCACGTCCATCTCCCCGGCTCCGCGCTGTTCGAGCAGGTGCGGGCCACCGACCTCGACCACTGCGCCGTCCACGGTCGCCTGCACCCCGACGGCGGGCGACGAGGAGAAGTCGGACGCCGTGGGAACGGTCAGCTCCCGGGTGCGGGCGGCGCTCACCACGGCCCTCGCGAGCGGGTGCTCGCTGTCGGCCTCGGCAGCGGCGGCGAGGGCCAGTACGTCGCCGGCGTCGCGGCCGCCTGCTGGTTCGATCGCTGTGACGGCGGGCTCGCCCTTGGTCAGCGTGCCGGTCTTGTCGAACAGCACCGCGTCGACGGTGCGCATCGATTCGAGCGCGAGCCGGTCCTTGACGAGCACTCCGCCGCCGGCGGCACGTTCGGTCGCGATGGATACGACCAGCGGGATCGCCAGTCCCAGCGCGTGGGGGCAGGCGATGACCAGCACGGTGATCGTGCGGACGACGGCGTCGTCGGGCAGTCCGGTCAGTGACCAGACGGTTGCCGTGACCGCGGCCGCGCCGAGGGCGAACCAGAACAGCCAGGCCGCAGCGGTGTCGGCGATGCGCTGCGCGCGGGACGACGAGGCCTGCGCGTCGGCGACGAGCTTCCGGATGCCCGCCAGTGCCGTGTCGTCGCCGGTCGCCGTGACCTCGACGCGCACTCCGGAATCGGTGGCGACGGTGCCTGCGACGACGTGGTCGCCGTTCCCGCGCCGCACGGGCCTGGACTCGCCGGTGACCATCGACTCGTCCATCGAGGCCGAACCGTCGGCGATCGTCCCGTCCGCCGGTACCGACGATCCGGGCCGGACGACGACGACGTCCCCGACGGCCAGCTCGGCGGGAGCGACCGTCACCACGCGGTCACCGTCGACCTTCTCGGCCTCGTCCGGCAGCAGCGCGGCGAGGGAATCGAGCGCCGACGTGGTCTGGGCCAGGGAGCGCATCTCCAACCAGTGGCCCAGCAGCATGATGACCACCAGGAGCGCGAGCTCCCACCAGAAGTTCAGCTCGTGGTCGAGGAGGCGCAGGCTGGCGCCCCAGGACGCGATGAAGGCAACCGTGATCGCCAGGGCGATGAGCAGCATCATCCCGGGCGCCCGGGTGCGGATCTCACCCAGGCCGCCGGTGAGGAAGGGCCGTCCGCCCCAGAAGTAGACGACGGTGCCCAGGATCGGCGATACCCACCAGACCCATGCGGCGTCGGGCAGCCGGTAACCGATGAGGTCGGCGAACATGTCATTGAACCCGACCACGGGGACGGCCAGTACGAGCATGGCCCAGAACAACCGCCGGAACTGGCTCACGTGGTGTCCGTGGCCGCCGTGGTGTCCGTGGCCGCCGTGGTCTCCGTGACCGCCGTGGTCTCCGTGACCGGCGTGATCACCGTCCTGGGTGGCCGTGTTGTCGCCGTGTCCTCCGTCCTCGGACCCCTGGCCCCTGTGTGGGTCGGGCTCGTGGTGGTGCCCGTGGTCCGGCGCCTCGGGCGACCGCGTCGAGGGGTCGTGCCTCATGGCCGTCACTTCCTTCGGTGTCCTCATCGAGGGTGGTACGAGGGCGCAGACCCCGCAGTGGTCGCGCCCGGGCCGTCGTGCCCCTGTGCCGTACCTGGCGCTCGTATCAGCGCGACTCCTATACCCTATACCCCTAGGGGGTAGTAAGCCAGTAGTAGTCGTGCCGACTCGCAGCTGACCGGCGCGTGGCGGTGGAGAATCGTGATGGTCGGCCGAGAGCCCGGCGGGTGGGCGCTGCCTGCTGGCCCGGTTGCGGCCTCGGTCGGGTGCTCGTCGAGGATGGCGCCATGGCTCATCCCGCGTCGCGGAGGCGGAAGCCGCTCACCGCTGCCGTCTCGGCCCTGATCGCCGGACTCGTACTCGTGGGTTGTTCCGGCCCGGGTCCGGAGTCCGTGCCGCCGGCCGACTCCCGCAGCGCTGCCGGCGGTGGACTGCTCGCCGAACACGAACTATCCGGACTCGAGACCCCCGAGGTCATCGAGCGGCTGGACCGGATGCACGTCGACGACCGCCCGTCCGGCCTGCTCGCCTCCGTGCGGCCCGACGCGCTCGTCCTGAGCGACGAACAAGAACGCTCGGTGCAGCTGCCGATGCCCGACGGCGAGGTGTATGTCTCGGTCGCCCCCTACCGGCAGCAGACCCACGAGTGTCATTTCCACAGCCTGACCACGTGCCGGGGCGAGCTCGGCAACGAGGCGGTCCGCGTCGTGCTCACCGGTCCGGGCGGCGAGGTACTCGTCGACGAGACCCGGAAGACCTTCGACAACGGCTTCGTCGGCCTGTGGGTGCCCCGGGGTATCGAGGCGAAGCTGACGATCGAGCACGAGGGTCGGGCCGGAACCGCGCGCATCGCGACGCGCAGCGGCGACGATCCGACCTGCATCACCGATCTGCGGCTGGCCTGAGCGTGCCCGGGCCGTCCGAGGTTCCGGAGGCGTGACGGGATCCGCCGGGGCTGCGGAGTTGTCAGCTCGTCGGGAGCTCGGCGCCCGCGGGGACGGTCAGCGTGTCGCCGAGGTAGCGGTCGAGGCCCCCGAGCACGTATGCGGCCCAGCAGTGCCGCTCGTGGTCGACGACGTGCAGGCGTATCGAGTGGTGCCGCCGTGGGTGCGCGGGTGACGGTGATTCCCGGATGACGGCGATCGAGGGTGGCAGGAACGGCTCACCGCGGGGCGCGCGCCAGGTAGACGGTGCTGGTCGCCTCGCGGCGCTGGAGGGGGTTGTCGAAGGTGACGACCTCCGCGGTGACGTCCGTGAACTGCCCGGCGAGCGTCGCGGTGAACTCGTCGTCGGGCGGGTCGTTGGACCAGAGCGCGAACACACCGTCGGGGCACAGCCGCGCGCGGAGGGCGGCGAGCCCGTCGGGCAGGTAGAAGCCGGCGTGGCTCGGGTCCAGCACGTGCCGCGGCGAGTGGTCGATGTCGACGACGACGGCGTCGAATCGGCGGCCTGGCTCCTCCGGATCGAGTCCCTGGCCGGAGGCGACCATGGCGAAGAAGTCGCCGTGGACGAACCGGCACCGGGGATCGGCGGTGAGTTGCGGACCTGCCGGGAGCAGGCCGCGTTCGTGCCAGTCGATCACCGGCGCGAGGGCGTCGACCACGATCAGGGAGCGCACCCTCTCGTCGGCCAGTACCGCCTGCGCGGTGCAGCCGAGTCCGAGTCCGCCGACGGCCACGTCGAGGTCCGTCCCGTCGAGCTTCGAGACGGCGCGGCTGCCCAGTTCGGTCTCCGACACGGTGAACAGGCTGGACATCAGGAACTCGTCGTCGAGTTTGATCTCGTGGACATCGCGGTCGAGCGTGGGGTCGCGGCGGACGCGCAGCGACAGCTCGCCGATCGGCGTCTGTTGCCAGTCGAGTTCCTTGAAGCGCATGGTCACGTGCTCACCTTCGGTTGCGGGTCGAGTTCTGGCTTTCGGTGCCCGAACGCCCGAACCCGTCAGTGTGCCCCGCTGAGGTTGCCCGCCAGCGTGGCGTGCCGCTTCTCGCTGTCGTCGTTCATGCCGGTGATCGTGACGGTGGTGCCACGGGCCTCGTACTTCGTCGTGACGGCGTCGAGCGAGGCGACCGTGGAGGCGTCCCAGACGTGCGCGTCGGAGAGGTCGATGACGACGTTCGACGGATCGCCCGCGTAGTCGAACTGGAACACCAGGTCGTTGCTCGAGGCGAAGAACAGCTGCCCCGTGACGTGGTAGATCCTCGTCGTGCCGTCGGGGTCGAGCACGCTCTCCACCGACACCAGGTGCGCGACCCGGCGGGCGAACAGCACCATCGCCACCAGGACGCCGACGACCACGCCGATGGCGAGGTTGTGGGTCGCGACGGTCACGCCGACGGTCGCCACCATGACGGTGGTCTCGCTCTTCGGCATCCGCATCAGCGTCTTCGGGTGGACGCTGTGCCAGTCGAACGTGCCGATCGCCACCATGATCATCACGCCGACCAGTGCCGCCATCGGGATGAGCCCGACGATCTGGCCGAGCGCCACGACGAGGATCAGCAGGAACAGACCCGCGAGGAACGTCGAGGCGCGGGTGCGGGCTCCCGACTTCACGTTGATCATCGTCTGGCCGATCATCGCGCAGCCGCCCATGCCGCCGAAGAAGCCGGTGACGATGTTGGCGATGCCCTGGCCCCACGACTCGCGGGTCTTGTCGGAGTGCGTGTCGGTGATGTCGTCGACGAGCTTGGCCGTCATCAGCGACTCCATGAGCCCGACGAGGGCCATGGCGAAGGCGTACGGCGCGATGATCGTGAGCGTCTCGAAGGTGAACGGCACGGCGGGGACACCGAGGATCGGCAGGCTGTCGGGCAGGTCACCCTGGTCGCCGACCGTCGGCACGGCGACGCCTGCGCTCACGGTGAAGACGGTGAGCACGACGATCGCCACCAACGGCGCCGGGACAACCTTGGTGAGCTTGGGCAGTCCGACCATGATCGCCAGGCCGACGGCGAGCAGCGGGTAGACCTGCCACGGCACGTTCACGAGATACGGCAGCTGTGCGGTGAAGATGAGGATCGCCAGCGCGTTGACGAAGCCGACCATGACGCTGCGCGGCAGGAACCGCATCAGCCGCGCGACTCCGGCCCCCGCCAACAGCACTTGCAGCAGTCCGCCCAGGACGACGGCCGCGAACAGGTACTCGACCCCGTACTCGCGCGCCAGCGGTGCGACGACGAGCGCGATCGCGCCGGTGGCGGCGGAGATCATGGCCGGCCTGCCGCCGGTGAAGGCGATCGCGACCGCCATGGTGAACGACGCGAACAGGCCGATGCGGGGGTCGACCCCGGCGATGATCGAGAAGGACACGGCTTCGGGGATCAGGGCCAGGGCGACGACCAGTCCGGACAGTGCCTCGGTGCGCAGGATGCGCGGCGACAGCCAAGCCGGGCGGCCGAGTTTCGGGCGCAGGGCAGCAGGAAGTGACATCAGCGTCTTTCGTCAGAAGGTGTGCGGCGAAAAGGGCGAGAGGGAGCCGCGTCGATGGGGCTCGTACCGAACTTCGAATACTCTACCGTTACGTAAGGGAAGTCTTGTGCGGAATGTGATCCAGGTCCCGGCGGGTGACCGCGGAGAAGCGGCACCGGTACATCGGTAGCCTCGTGATGACGCGGTCGCATACGGGCGCGAAGCCGTGGCGGGCCGAGGACGCGGCCGAGGAAGGGGTGTGGTGTGGCCGAGCACATGCAGATCGGCGAGGTGGCCGAGCGCACGGGGCTGTCGCTGCGCACCATCCGTTACTACGAGGAGGTCGGCCTCGTCGTACCCAGCGCGCGCAGCCAGGGCGGCTTCCGGCTGTACAACGAGCCGGACGTGGACCGCCTGTTGCTGATCATGCGCATGAAGCCGCTCGGGTTCCAGCTCGACGAGATGCGTGAGCTGCTCGCCATCCTCGACGCCGCTCCCGGGGAGCAGGTTCCGGACGGGGAGGGACGGCTCCGCGAGTTCGCAGCGATCGCGGAACAGCGATGCGCCGAGCTGCGGGCCCGGCTCAGCAACGCCGAGGAGTTCGCCGGCATGCTCCGTGGGCGCCTCGACGAACTCGCCCGTCCACGGTCGTAGTCCGGCCGTGCGCCATTGGTCTACTTCGGACTCGGCGAGGGGCCGAGGAAACCGTCCTGGGGCGGGGTGGACCGACCCGCCGCCTCGCCTCAGTTCACCGGTGAGCGGCGTTCGAGGAGAACCGTGTCGTGCCACCGGCCGTCGCGCCGGGCGATGCGTTCGCGCACGCCCACGGTGCGGTAGCCCGCCGCGTGGTGCAGGGCGACGGCCGCGCGGTTCTGTGTGAAGACCGACGTCTGCAGGGTCCACAGTCCGGCGTCGTCGGCTTCCATGACCTGCTTGTACAGCAACGCCTTCCCGATTCCGCGGCCGCGGTGACTCTCTCCGATGTAGACGGACGTCTCCGCCACGCCCGCGTGGTATTCGCTCGACGACACCGGCGTCGCGGCGGTCCAGCCGACGACCTCGCCGTCGAGCTCGGCGACCCAGCGGTGATCCGGCAGCCACGTGGCGTCGAGGTGTGCCACGCCCGGGACGGCCGTCTCGAACGTCGCGATGCCGGAGGCGATGCCTTCGCCGTAGATCCGCCGTACCGCGGGCCAGTCCTCGTCGCGCAGCGCGCGCACGGTGACGTCGGCAGGAAGGTCGTCCGGGCAGCAGGGCCGCGGACCCAGTGCGCCCATGACGGCGTCCGCGGCGTGGGGGAGTCCGCTGCAGCACGCCTCGTTGATGGTGACGACCGTGCTCGTGCCCTCCTTGTGGGTCTCGACGAACCCCACGTCGGCGAGTTTGCGCACGTGGAACGAGCACGTCGACTGGCTCGTCCCGAGTAGCTCGGTGAGCGACCCCACGGTGATGCCCTTCGGGCTAGTGGCGACCGCGTGTAGGAGCCGCACCCGTACGGGCTCCGCGAGGCACGAGAACCACTCCGCGTAGGTGCTCGCGTCCGCGGTGGGCAGGACCTGGGCTTGGCGCAGCGCGATCGGCATGCCGCCAGTGTATCGATGCCCGTCGATGGTTGCTTTCATCGACCGTCGTCGATACTCTCGGCCCTATTCGATCGATATGCATCGATGAAACTGCCGGGCGAGGAAAGGTGATGACAGTGTCCGAGAAGGACGAGGCGCCGGTCGTCGTGGTCGGGGCGGGCCCGATCGGTCTGGCGGCCGCCGCGGAGCTGCTGCACCGGGGAGCCGAGCCGCTCGTCCTCGAGCGCGGGCGACAGGCAGGCGCCGCCGTGGCCGAATGGGGCCACGTGCGGCTGTTCTCCCGCTGGGCCGAGGTCGTCGCACCGTCGGCGCGGCGACTGCTCGAGGCCCGCGGGTGGCGTGGCCCGGACGACGACGCGTATCCGACCGGGGCGCAGTGGGCCGCCGACTACCTGCGGCCGCTCGCGGCGGCACTGGGTGGGCGCGTGCGCTTCGGCGCCGAGGTCACCGGCGTCGCACGGCGCGGCCGAGACCGCGTGGTGGACGCGGGCCGCGACACGGAACCGCTCACCGTCCACGTCCGGACCTCCGGCGGCGAGGAGCGGATCACGGCGCGGGCGCTGATCGACGCCTCCGGAACCTGGCACACACCGAACCCGCTCGGCGGCGACGGCCTCCCTGCCGCAGGCGAACGAGACGCCGCCGACCGGATCACCCACCAGCTGCCGGATCTGAGCGACCTGCAGCTGCGGCAGCGCTACGCCGGACGGCACGTCGTCGTCGCGGGCAGCGGTCACTCGGCACTGACCGCGCTGATCGTGTTCGACGAACTCGCGGCCGAGCGGCCGGACACCCGTATCACGTGGCTGCTGCGCCGCGGCCGGTTCGGCGACACCTTCGGTGGCGGCGCCGCCGACCAGTTGCCTGCGCGCGGCGCGCTGGGCAACCGTGCGCGGGCCGCCGTCGAGGCGGGGCGCATCGCCGTCGAGACGGGCTTCCGGACCGACGTCGTCGAACGCGATGGCCACGGCAGGCTGCGGCTGGCCACCGTGGACGGACGACGCGTGTCCGATGTCGACGAGGTCGTGGTATGCACCGGGTTCCGCCCCGACCTGTCGTGGTTGTCCGAGGTGCGGCTCGACCTCGACACCACGCTGCAGGCTCCCGTGCGGCTGGCACCGCTGATCGACCCGAACGTGCACTCCTGCGGCACCGTCTACCCGCACGGCGCGGCGGAACTCGGCCATCCGGAGCCCGGCGTGTACCTGGCGGGCATGAAGAGCTACGGGCGGGCACCGACGTTCCTCGCGATGACGGGCTACGAACAGGTCCGCAGTATCGCCGCCGAACTCGCGGGCGACCCCGAGTCCGCCCGCCGGGTCGAACTCACCCTCCCCGACACCGGTGTCTGCGGTGGTTCGGGCCTCTTCGACCAGCAGGCCGACGGGCATGTGGGGGAGCAGCCGGACGAGGGGACCGGCGGGTGCTGCGGAGCGCCCGCCGAGACCGCCGCGTCGGCTCCGGCTACGCGCTGAACCCGGCCTGGGGCGGCCGGGCGGGGCGAACGCCGGCGGCCGCCGATCTCTGCAACCCGAGAGAAGGGAACGTGGTGTGAACGCGCGCGTACGCGAAAGGGCTCGACGTCGACATCCGGGCCGGCCACCGCGTCGAACAGGTCCGGCGGGAGGGAACGCGCTTCCGCGTCGACACCGGAGACGGCGTGACCGTGGAGACGCCCCTCGTCGTCGCGGCCACGGGCGCGTTCGGCAGGCCGTACCGGCCTGACCTTCCCGGTCTGGGCTCGTTCACCGGCACCGTCCTGCACGCCGCCGACTACCGGGAACCCACCGCGTACGACGGCGCCCGCGTCGTCGTCGTGGGAGGGGCGAACTCCGCCGTGCAGATCGCCGTGGAGCTCGCCGACCACGCGCGGGTGAGTCTGGCGACCCGGAGGCCGGTGACGTTCGCACCACGGCTCATCGCCGGCAGGGACGTGCATTTCTGGTCCGTCGTCAGCGGATTCGACCACCTGCCGATCGGCCACCTCGTACGCAACCCGCCGGGCATGCCGGTCAACGACGACGGCCGCTATCGCCGGGCCGTCGACGCGGGCGAGCCCGACCGGAGGCCCGTGTTCACCGGCATCGACGGAGACCGGGTCACGTGGCAGGACGGAACCAGCGAACCGGTCGACGTCATCATTCTGGCCACCGGGTACCGCCCCGAACTGTCGTATCTGGATTCACTCGGTGCGCTCGACGGCCACGGCCTGCCGCGTCAGAAACGCGGCGTGTCAACGACCCACCTGGGGCTGGGATACGTCGGGTTGGAGTGGCAGCGCAGCTTCGCGTCGGCGACGTTGCGCGGGGTCGGTCGCGATGCCCGGTACGTCACCCGCCGGCTGCTCCGCGGGTGACCGTCACGGCGCCGGCCTTTCCGTCCGCAGACGCTCGGCGATGTCCGCGACGGCAGGTTTCGCGGTGCGGCTCGCGCCGATCAACGTCGCCGACGCCGGGCCCGTCCAGTCGCCGTAGCCCAGCAGATGCAGCCGGGGTTCGTCGACCGAGCGGGTGCCGACCGTCTTCGGCACACCGTGCGGACGCGGCAGGTCCAGTGGCGCCAGGTGATCGAGCGTGGGCCGGAACCCGGTGCACCAGATGATCGCGTCGCACGGCTGCTCGGAGCCTTCGCCCGCGTCTGTCCCGTCCCATGCCACACCGTCGCGGGTGAGGCGGTCGAACATCGGCCGGGCGTGGACTACGCCGCGGTCGCGGGCCTCGCGGACCGGCGGAACCATCACGATGTCCCCGAGCGCCGACACGCTCTGGGCGTCGGTGCCCGCTCGGCGTGCCGCGTCCCGCCGCGTGGCGACGTCGAACAGCACGCGGCCGTCCACGTCGTCGGGCATGAACCGCGGAGGTCGGCGCGTGACCCACGTCGTCGTCGCGACGGTCGACACCTCCGCGAGGATCTGCGCCGCCGAGTTGCCGCCTCCCACGACCACGACCCGGCGGCCGCGGAACCGTTCCGGGCAGCGGTAGTCCACGGTGCGCAGCTGCTCGCCCGCGAACTCCGCGGAACCGGGTAACTCCGGCGTCACCGGCGATTCCCAGGTTCCTGTCGCGCTGACGACGAAGGGCGCGTGCCAGGTGCCGTGGTCGGTGTCGACGGCGAGCCGTGCTCCCGCGTCACGTACGCCGTGGACCCGCACCGGGCGACGGACGGGAAGGTCGTAGCGCCGCTCGTAGTCCCGCAGGTACCTGGCGACGTGGTCCGCGGTGGGGAACCGTTCGCCGTCCTGGGCGGGCATCCACCAACCGGGCAGCGGGCTGTGCTCGGCAGGGGAGAACAGGCGGAGCGAGTCCCAGCCGCGACGCCACGCGCCGCCCGGCACGTCCTGCGCGTCGAGGACGACGAACCGCAGTCCGGCCCGGCGCAGGAAGTAACCCGCCGCCAGGCCCGCCTGACCGCCGCCGACCACGACCACGTCCACGGGGTCGGTCACCACTCACCCTCCCTGACCGCCGTCATGTGCCTCCGTGGCGGCGTTGGACGACCGGGCGGGCGTCACGGCGTCGGCACGAGCTCGGCCAACAACGCCTGCACCCGGCGGTCGATGTCGTCCCGGATCGGGCGCACGTCGTCGACGCCCTTGCCCGCGGGGTCGGCCAGCTGCCAGTCCAGGTAGCGCTTACCGGGGAACACCGGGCAGGCGTCGCCGCAGCCCATCGTGATCACCACGTCTGCCGCCTGCACCGCCTCGGTCGTCAACGGCTTCGGGTACTCCTTGCTCAGGTCCAGCCCGAGCTCACCCATCACCTCGCGCACGGCCGGGTTGATCGACTCGGCGGGCGCCGACCCCGCGGAACGGACGGTCACGCGGCCCGCCGCGTGGTGATCGAGCAACGCGGCGGCCATCTGCGAACGGCCCGCATTGTGCACGCACACGAACAGCACCTCGGGGATGTCGGCCACGGGGTTCTCCTTCTCCGGACTGATCACTGCCGGACGGGTGGTTTCGGGGCGGCCGACGGGAAGAGGCGGCGCCGGAGTGCGAGCGAGACGTACACGAGCGCCACGAGCACGGGTACCTCGATGAGCGGGCCGACGACTCCGGCCAGCGCCTGGCCGCTCGTGGCGCCGAACGTCGCGATGGCCACCGCGATCGCCAGCTCGAAGTTGTTGCCCGCCGCGGTGAAGGCGAGCGTCGTCGTGCGCTCGTAGTTCAGGCCGACCGCCCTGCCGAGCGCGTACGACCCGGCCCACATCACGGCGAAGTAGATCAGCAGCGGCAGCGCGATCCGTGCGACGTCGAACGGACTGCTCGTGATCTGCTCACCCTGCAGAGCGAACAGCAGCACGATGGTGAACAGCAGGCCGTACAGCGCCAGCGGCCCGATGCGCGGCAGGAACCTGGACTCGTACCAGGAGCGGCCCTTCGCGCGTTCGCCGAACCGTCGCGTGAGGTAACCGGCGAGGAGTGGAATGCCGAGGAATATCAGCACGTTCACGACGATCTGCCACGCCGAGACGTCGAGGTCGGCCGTCGGCAGGCCGAGCCAGGCGGGCAGCAGCTCGAGGTAGAACCACCCGAGCGCGCCGAAGGCGACGACCTGGAACACCGAGTTCAGCGCCACCAGCACCGCAGCGGCTTCGCGATCCCCGCAGGCCAGGTCGTTCCAGATGATCACCATGGCGATGCACCGCGCCAGCCCCACGATGATCAGCCCGGTGCGGTACTCGGGCAGGTCCGGCAGCAGCGCCCACGCCAGGGCGAACATGACGGCGGGCCCGAGGACCCAGTTGAGTACCAGCGACGGCCACAACAGCCGGTGGTCGCGCGTGACGGTGTCGAGGCGGTCGTAGCGCACCTTCGCCAGCACCGGGTACATCATCACCAGCAGGCCGAGCGCGATCGGCATCGAGATGCCGCCGACCGAGATCGCCTCGAGCGTCGTGTTCAGCCCGGGAATCCACCGGCCCGCGAGCAGGCCCGCCACCATCGCCGCGGCGATCCACAACGGCAGGAATCTGTCCAGTGTGGAGAGCTTGCCGACGACGCCGCGGTCGCCGGCCGTCGCCTCCGTGGTGTCCGTGGTGTCCGCGGTCATGCGGGGATCTCCGTCTCGAGGGTCGTTCCGGTTGCCGGGTCGATGGTGCCCGCGGGCTGGAGCACGGCGGACAGTCGGGCGAGGACCTCCGGTGCCGCGCGGTAGTACACCCAGGTCGCACGCCGCTCGCTCGTGACGAGCCCGGACTCGCGTAGCACCTTGAGGTGGTGGGAGATCGTCGGTCCGGTGAGGTCGAACGTTCCGGTCAGATCGCACACGCACGCCTCGCCGCCCGCGTGGGACGCGATGAGCGACAGTAGGCGCAGGCGCACCGGGTCGGCGAGCGCCTTGAAGGCGAGTGCGAGCTCGTCCGCCTGCTCCTGTGACAACGGGTCGCCGCACAGCGATGTGTCGCACGCCTCGGCCGGGGCCTGCTGTTTCGACATGTGTCTATCTTGACGGTCGTCGATATACGGGTCAACCCAGCGTGACCAACCCCGCGCGTGTTGCGGACCCCGGGGGCCGTGTTGCGGCTCTGGGGGATCGTGTTGCGGATCCCGGGGGCCGTGTTGTGGTTCTGGGGGATCGTGTTGTGGTTTCCGGGCCTCTCGGGCAATTTCTCGAGCGATCCGCATGCCGGGTCCGGGCGAAGGGCGACACCCGGCGAAACGCGACGCCGCCAGTCCGTTCGCGCTGCCGCCCGTCCTGCGTGCGTTGGCAGAAGAGGCGCCGCTGAGTCGCGTGACGGTCTGGGACGGCAGTACCCCGTGGCTGGTCACCGGGCACGAGTGTCAACGAGCGCTGCTCGGCGACGAGCGAGTCAGCGTGGACGAGCACCGCGCGGGATGTCCGCTGTTCAGCCAAGCCATGCAGGACACTCGAACGCCGTCCGGCGATGGTGTTCAATCTGGACGGTGCCGAACACCGGAGGCTGCGGAAGATCCAGCCGCGGGCGTTCACGGCCAAGCACATCCAGGCGCTGCGGCCTGCGATCCAGCGGATTACCGACGAGCGATGCTGGCGGGGCCGAAACCGGCCGGCCTCGTCGCGTCGCTCGCGGTGCCGTTGCCGTCGCCGATGATCTGCGAACTGCTCGGGGTTCCCTACGAGGATCGTGACTTTATTCTGGAGCGCAGTGCCGTCGGCGTCGGGGGCAACGCGTCGTCGGAGGAGAGCGGGGCCTCGATGCGGGGAGGTGATCCGCGAGGGCGAGGGCATCATCACCGACCTGCCGACTGGAAACCGCGACCCCGCCGTGGTCGACGGCCCGGAAGTGCTGGACCTTCGCAGGCCGCCGGGACGGCACCAGGCGTTCGGTTTCGGGCCGCACCAGTGCGTCGGACAACAACTGGCCCGTGCGGAACTGCAGATCGTCTACGGCACCCTGTTCCGCCGGATTCCGACGCTGACAGCGGCTGTCGAGTTCGACGAGATCGAATTCAAGCACGACGCGCTCGCCTTCGGTGTCCACGCGCTGCCCGTGACGTGGTGAGGGAGTGGAGGTCAGCCGGCGAAGTGTCCGTCAACGCGGCGTCGGCCGTCGCCCCGGTTGGCGACGGTGTCCGTGAGGAAGGGAAGTGGACCGCATGAACGTGACCGGGGACCTGAACGTTGCTGTGGCGCGGGAAACTGCGTGATCCTCGCGCCGGAGGTGTTCGATCAGCGCGATGAGGACGGCACGGTCGTGCTGCTCGACCCGGCACCACCGGAGGTGCTGGCAGGCGCCGTCGGTGAGGCCGTGGACCAGTGCCCGGGCCGGGCGATCGAGGCGCACGACATCCGGCCGTGAGCGTGTCCGCCGCGGCGGACACGCTCACGGTCCCCGGGATCCGCAACACGGTCCCCGGGATCCGCAACACGGTCCCCGGGATCCGCAACACGGTCCCCGGGATCCGCAACACGGTCCCCGGGATCCGCAACACGGTGTCGTCAGGCGTCGTTGCGTTTCGGTAGGAACGCAGCGACGCACAGCGCGGCGATCGCCGCGAGCGCGCCGACGGCCAGCACGAGCCGGAACCCGCCTTCCGACGGGACGGCCGTGCCGCCGACGCTGATCGTCATGCTGGCCAGCACCACGCCGGTGATCGCGCTCGACGTGGAGGTGCCGACCGAGCGCATCAGGGTGTTGAGGCTGTTCGCGGACGCTGTCTCCGACACCGGCACCGCCGCCATGACGAGGGCGGGCATGGCCCCGTAGGCCAATCCGATGCCTGCACCGACGATGCACGTGAAGATCATGATCTGCCAGATCTCGCCCATCAGCACCGTCCCGAGCCCGTAACCGCAAGCGACGACGACCGCCCCGGTCATCAGCGTGACCTTCGGTCCGGCCGTTGCCGAGATCCGCGCCGACACCGGCGACATCGCCATCATGATCAGGCCGTTCGGTGCCATGACCAGACCCGTGACGAGGATCGTCTGGCCGAGACCGTGGCCGGTGGCTTCGGGCGCCTGCAGCAGCTGCGGCACGACGAGCGACATCGAGAACATGGCGAAGCCGAACACCACGGACGCGATGTTGGTGAGCAGCACCTGGCGGCGTGCGGTCGTTCGTAGGTTGACCAGGGGATTGTCGGCGCGCAGTTCCCACCGGCCCCACAGCGCCAGCACCATGACGGCGACGGCGAGCAGCCCGAGGGTCGATCCGTCGGCCCAGCCCCAGTCGGCGCCCTTCGAGATCGCGAGCAGCAGGCACAGCAGGGCGATGGACAGCCCGACGGCGCCGGGCAGGTCGAAGCGTCCGCCCACGCGCACCGGCGATTCCGGAACGAGCATCGTGATCAGCACGCCTGCCGCGAGTCCCAGGGCGGCAGCCACCCAGAACATGACGTGCCAGTCGGCCCGTTCGATGAGGAACGCCGACGCGGGCAGCCCGAGCGCGCCGCCGACGCCGAGGGACCCGCTCATCAACGCCGTTCCCGAGCCGAGGCGTTCACGGGGGAGGACGTCGCGCATGATGCTGATGCCCAGTGGGATCACGCCTGCGGCGAGGCCCTGCAGTGTCCGTCCGATCACCATCATCGGCAGGTTTCCGGCGAGGGCGCAGAACACGGAGCCGGCGATCTGCAGGCCGATGCTCAGCAGGAGCATGCGGCGTTTGCCGTACATGTCGCCGAGCCTGCCGACGGTCGGGGTGGCGACCGCGCCCGCCAGGAGGGTCGCGGTGATGGCCCACGCCGTGTCGGCCGGAGATGCGCCCAGCAGTGCGGGCAGTGTCGGCACGAGCGGCACGACGAGTGTCTGCATGAGCGAGACGAGGATGCCGCTGAACGCCAGGACCATCACGATCGCCTGCGACGGGGCGGGTGCGGGGGTCTTCTCGTCCGCCGGCTGTGCCGTCGCAGTGGGGGACATGCGCGAACTCCTCGGAAGTCGTGGGTTCGGCCGGGACGTCGGTGTCGCGCCGCGAGGGCGTCGGCCGCGGGGAGGACGGGTGCCGTCTCGATGGACGACAATCAGTCACTTGCCTTAATTTAGCATGGACAAGCTGTCGCTGCGCGATGCCAGGGTGGGTGGCGCGTACGCTGCCGCGAAGTCCGCTGGGAGGTGTTGTGTCGTGGTGACCGATAACGGAGTGGAACGGACGTCGCGGGCCGCCGCGACCCGGCAGCTGATCATCGAGGCCGCCGAACGGCTCTTCGCCGAACACGGAGTGACCGCCGTTTCGAATCGGCAGGTGAGCGAAGCCGCAGGGCAGGGCAACAATACGGCCGTCGGTTACCACTTCGGCGGCAAGGCCGACCTGGTGCGTGCGATCGCGCGCAACCGGCACGAACAAGTCGAACACCTGCGTCAGGAGATGGTGGAGGGAGTTCGCGGCTCGACCGAGGTCCGTGACTGGGTCGCGTGCCTGGTGCTGCCCACGACCCGCCATCTCGCGGCATCCGGCTCGCCGACCTGGTACGCGCGGTTCGCCGCGCAGGCGGCCACCGAACCGGCCTTCGCGGAGGTGATCTCCGTCGAGGCGATGAACTCACCCGCGCTGAACGAGATCCGGGACGGACTGGCGGCCTGCCTGCCCCGGCTGCCCCGGAGCGTGCGGCAACAACGCGCCGAGATGGCCCGCACCCTCATGGTGCACACCGTCGCGGACCGCGAGCGGGCGCTGGCCGACGGTACGGAGCCGTCGGCGGAGTCCTGGGAGGCGGCCGCCCACGGCCTGATCGACGCGCTGACCGGCCTCTGGACCGCCCCGGTGACGCCGATCGACGGGGAAGGTCGGTAATCGCCTTCGCTGCGATCCGATGACTGCGGCGATGTCCGGATGTGCCTTCGTCGTGCTCGCGGGCACGGCCCGCTCCCTGCAACGCGGGCCCCTGGACCCGCAACACGGGCCCCTGGACCCGCAACACGGGCCCCTGGACCTGCAACACGGGAGCTTCAGTCGGTGGTCGTCTCGTCGGCTTCGCGGAAGGAATCGCGGGCTGCGGAGTGGGCTTTGAGGAGGGTTCCCACTGTCGGCAACGAACCATGCTCCGGCCAGGTGTCGGGCTCCCACAGTTTCGACCGGCTGAACGCACGTCCACAGTGGACGAATATCTCGGACACCGTGACGACGACGACCAACTCCGGCCGCGAACCGTTCACGGCGAGCCGGTCGAGGAGCTCGCCGTCACGGACGATCGCGGCGGTGCCGTTGATGCGCACGGTGTGGTCGATGCCGGGAACCAGGAACAGCATCGCCACCCGCGGGTTGCGCAGGATGTTGCGCATGCTGTCGACGCGGCGGTTGCCGGGACGGTCGGCGAACGCGACGGTGCGCTCGTCCAGCACGATCGCGCTGCCGTGCTCGTCGCCGCGCGGGGACACGTCGACGCGGCCGTCGTCGCCCGCGGAGGCCAGCATCAGCAGCGGCGCCGTCTCGACGAACCGCCGGGACTCGTCGTCGATGGCGGGGGCCGCCTTGTCGGCGATCAGCGCGACCGGCTCGGCGACGACCTCCCGCAGCTCGGCCTCCGACGACACGACGGACTCGGCCCGCTCCGTGGCCCGATCCGGCCTGGGGGCGGTCGCGGCGGCACGGTCCTCGACGTCCGGGCCGTCCGCGGTCAGGCCGGCGGCGGGGCGGCCGGTCGACGGGGCCTCGGTGGAGGTGCTGTCGGACGAAGTGCCGCCGATGACGTGGTGCCTGCCGATGGGCACGATCAGCGGGCTCTCCGACACCGGATCGTCGATCACCCTGCTCGGCAACGCGAAGACGTCCCGCACCAGCTCCTCGGTGACGATCTCCCGCGGCGCGCCCTCGGAGACCAGCCTGCCCTCGGACAACACGACGAGGTGGTCGGCGTAGCGGCACGCGAGGTTCAGGTCGTGCAGCACGGCCACGATCGTCGTGCCCTCGGCGTGGTTGAGGTCCGCGAGCAGGTCGAGCACCTCGATCTGATGGGTGAGGTCCAGGAACGTCGTCGGTTCGTCGAGCAGCAGCACGCCGGTGCGCTGGGCGAGCGCCATGGCGATCCACACGCGCTGCCGCTGCCCGCCCGAGAGTTCGTCGACGGAACGCTCCGCCAGCTCGAGCGTTCCCGTCGCGCGCATCGCGTCGGCGACCGCCTGCTCGTCGGTGTCGGACCAGCGGCCGAACCAGCCCTGGTGAGGCGAACGGCCGCGGCCGACGAGGTCGGTCACGGTGATGCCTTCGGGGGCCGACGGCGACTGCGGCAGGATGCCCAACTTCCGGGCGACCTCGCGGCTCGACAGCGAGTGGATGCTCTTGCCGTCCAGGTAGGCGCCGCCGGACGTCGGTCGGAGCAGGCGCGCCATCCCGCGGAGCAGCGTCGACTTGCCGCACGCGTTGGGGCCGACGATCACCGTGATCTTCCCCGGGGGAACGGCCACCGACAGGTCGTCGACCACTCGGCGGTCGCCGTAGCCGAGGCCGACCCGCTCGGTGTGCACGGTGGACCGCCCGGAGTCGACGGCCCCTCCCGCTGCGGGGTGTGCTGCCATGTTTCCTCTCCTCATCCGCCGTGTCCGGCGCGATTGCTTTTCGCCAGCAGCCACAGCAGGTACGGCGCGCCGACGGCACCGGTCACGACGCCGACGGGGAACTGGTGATCGCCGAACAGGTGCTGGGCCGCGAAATCCGAGCAGAGCGTCACGAGCGCACCCACCAGCGCGGCGGGCACGACGCCGGGGCGTGCGCCGCCGAGCATGCGGGAGGCGATCGGGCCCGACAGGAACGCCACGAACGCGACCGGTCCGGCCGCCGCGGTGCCGACGCCGATCAGCCCGGTCGCGACGAGCAGCAGCGCGAGCCGGGAGCGCTCGACGGGCAGACCGAGGCCCCGTGCCGAGTCGTCGCCGAGCTGCAGTGTCGGCAGTGCCCGGGCGAGCAGTAACGCCGCGGGCACGAGCACCAGTAGGCAGCTCAGCAATGCCGTGACCTCGCCCCACGAGCTGTCGTACAGGCTGCCGGTGCGCCAGAGCAGTGCCTGCTGCGCGTCGGTCATGTCGGCGCGTGTCATGAGGAACGAGACCGCTGCCAGCAGCGCCGCGTTGACGCCGATGCCGATCAGCACGAGCCGGTAGCCACTGATGCCGCGTTGCCAGGCGAGCGCGTAGATCAGCGCGGACGCGGCGACGGCACCGGTGAACGCGCCGGCGGAGACCGCGAAGCCGCTCGCGCCGAACGCGACGATGGCGAACACGGCCGCGGCACTGGCACCGGCCGAGATGCCGAGCACGTCCGGACTGGCCAGCGGGTTCCGGAGCAGCCGCTGGAACACCGACCCCGCGAGTCCGAACGCGACGCCCACGAGCAGGCCGGTCACCGCGCGTGGAAGGCGCAGGTCGAACAGCACGTAGTCGATCCGCGGTTGCTGCGCACCCACGGGCTGCCCGGTGAGCCTGGCCAGCAGGTCCGGAACGCCGATCTGGAACTCGCCGACGGCGAGCGCGCCGACCAGCACCACCGTGACGGCGGCTGCGAGCCCCGCCGTCACGGCGACCGACCGCCTGTGTTCCCGGCCGCGGGCACGCGAGACCCGGGCCACGTCGTCGGACGTCGCCCGCCCGCGCCGCGAGGTCGTCGCGGGCGTCGGAGTCGACTCGGTGGTTGTCGATGTCGATGTCCGGGTCGGGGTCATAGCCGGGCCAGTTTCCTCCGTCGCACGAGCAGCACGAGGACGGGTGCGCCGAGCAGGGCCGTCACGACGCCGGCCTGTACCTCGCCGGGCCGCGCGACCACTCGGCCGAGCACGTCCGCCAGCACCAGCAGTACCGGCCCGATCAGCATCGACAGCGGCAGGATGCGCCGGTAGTCGGGACCCGCCATCGTGCGCGCGAGGTGCGGCACCGCGAGCCCGAGGAACGTGATCGGCCCGGCGAGTGCGGTCGACGCACCGGCGAGCACGACGACGGCCAGGCCGCACCACACGCGGTCGGTCGTCGTGTTCTGCCCGAAGGAACGCGCGACGTCGTCCCCGAGCGACAGTCCGTTGAGGACCTTGCCGAGCAGCAATGCACCGGCGATGCCGACCACGAGGAACGGCAGCGCCTGGCCGACGACGTCCGGGTCGCGGCCCGCGAGGGTGCCGACCTGCCAGAACCTGAACCGGTCGTGTGTCGCCGGGTCGGTCAGCAGGACGGCGCTCTGCAGCGAACTCAGCGCAGCAGTCAGGGCCGCACCGGTGAGGGCGAGCTTCAGCGGGGCCGCTCCGCCCCTGCCGAGCGAACCGATCGCGTAGACCACCGCGGAGGCGGCGGCCGCGCCGGCGAACCCGAACCACACGTACCCGGTCAGGCTCGTCACGCCGAACACCGCGATCCCCAGGACCACGAACAGCGCGGCTCCCGCGTTGACGCCGAAGATGCCGGGATCGGCCAGCGGGTTCCGGGTCACGCCCTGGATGAGCGTGCCCGCCAGTCCGAGCGCGGCGCCGACGAGCAGTCCCGCCAGGGTCCGCGGCACGCGGCGTTCGGTGACGACGAGGTGGTCGACGTCGCCCGGGTCGAACGCCGTGAGCGCTTCGAACACGGTCGTCACCGGGATGTCCTTGGTGCCGACCGCCAGGCTCAGCGCGCACGCCGCCGCCAGGAGGCCGCCGATTCCCAGGAGTTTCCGCACGGTCGCCGGTGAGTGTCAGTCGCCGACGGTGTCCGCCAGCAGCGGGACGACCTCGTCGAGCGCCCACGACAGGCCGACCACCGAGTTGCTGGAGAACGCCAGCGAGATGTCCTGGTCGCCGAGCACGAGGTCGTCACCCTTCTCGACCGACGGGACCGCCTGGTACAGCGGGTCGCCGGTGACGGCCTCCGGCTCGGCGCCGATGAGGAACACCGCGGTCAGGTCGGCGTCGAGGAGGTCGAGGCGTTCGTCGGAGATGGGCACGGTGAACCCTCGGCCGCTGGGCTGGCGTTCGATGCGCGGCGAGTTGACGAACCCGAGGCGTTCCATGAACTCGACGCGGCCGTCGCCGTCCCGGTAAGCGCCCCATGCGTCGGGCAGGCGCGAGGCCAGCACCATCTCCTTGCCCTTGAACTCGGGATGCTCCCCTGCGACCCGGTCGAACTTGGCGTCGAGGTCCTTTCGCAGCTGACGGGCTTCGTCCTGCTTGCCGAGCGCCTTGCCGATCATGTCGAGTTGTTGCTGCCACGTCGTCAGGTAGTCGTCGGCGCCCTCGGGCAGGCTGACGACGGGCACACCGATCTCGCTGAGGCGGTCGTGCCGCCCGCGCTCGCCGCTCGAGCGGGTGTCGAGGATGAGATCGGGGTTGAGCCCGGCGACCTTCTCCATGTCGACCTCGAGCGTGCCGAGCTTCTCCGGCGGCCGGTCGAACTTCTGCTTCGACCACGGGCCGAGACCGTTGCCGCCGACCTCGAGCCAGTCGGCCACGCCGACCGGCTGCACGCCGAGGGCCATCGCGACCTCGGCGTCGGTCCACCCGAGCGCCACGACGCGCTGCGGCGGCTCCTCGACGGTCACGTCGCCGAACTTCGTGGGGATCGTGACCGGGAACTGCGACGCGTCGGCCTGCCGGTTCAGCTGTTCGCCGCCGTGGGAACCGGCGCCGGAGCCGGTCGTCGTGCAGCCGGTCAGAACCGCGAGCGCGCCTGCGAGGAGCACGGTGAACAGAGTTCGGACGTGGCGAGTGGCGCGGCTCATGGCGTCGGCCTTTCGGGGGCGGGGGGGGACGAAACGGGTACGGGGCGGTTAACTGTGCCTACCCTAACTTCGAGGGTCCGCCGCCGGAACTCCCGGCGACGTGCGGCGCATCACGCACCGCCCGTCGTTCCGATGGAGCCCCGAGGGCACGTGCCCGCCGGACGGCACGGCGACGCGGCGACGAGACGCGGCGACGAGACGTGGCGACGAGAGGGGAGGGGTTCGTCGCGTCGAACGTCCCCGAGTTGCCCTTGTGGGCGCGCGGTAACCCGGCCGTGCGTCATTCTTGATTCATTCAAGATTTTGCGGCAGACTGGCGGCCGTGCCGACGACCACGGATCTCGAACAGCTGCTGCGCGGGGCATCCCTGCGTGTCACCCGTCCGCGGGTGGCGGTGCTGTCCGTGGTGCACGAACACCCTCACGCCGACACCGACTCGATCATCGGTCACGTGCGTGAGGAGCTCGGTGAGGTCTCCCATCAGGCTGTCTACGACGTGCTGCGCGCGTTGACGGCATCCGGACTCGTCCGGCGTATTCAGCCCATGGGCTCCGTCGCGCGGTACGAGACGCGGGTCGGGGACAACCATCACCACGTCGTGTGCCGCTCCTGTGGCCGGATCGCCGACGTCGACTGCGCCGTCGGCGGGGCTCCGTGCCTGGAGGCCTCCGACGACCACGGCTTCAGCATCGACGAGGCCGAGATCATCTATTGGGGCGTGTGCCCCGAGTGTTCCGCAGTTAGTTCCTGATCAACGCTGATCCACCTGAAGGGATTTCCATTGTCCGAGAGCAACGAAGCGGCCGCGGGCGGCTGCCCCGTCCTGCACGACCAGGGTCTGCCGCACCCGACTCAGGGTGACAGCAACACGGTGTGGTGGCCGAACAGGCTCAACCTGAAGATCCTGGCGAAGAACCAGCCTGCGTCCGACCCGATGGACCAGGACTACGACTACGCCAAGGAGTTCGAGTCCCTCGACCTGTCGGCGCTCAAGCAGGACATCGCCGACGTCCTCACGGACTCGCAGGACTGGTGGCCCGCCGACTTCGGCAACTACGGCCCGCTGATGATCCGCATGGCCTGGCACAGCGCCGGTACCTACCGGGTCAGCGACGGCCGCGGCGGCGCCGACGGTGGTCAGCAGCGCTTCGCCCCGCTCAACAGCTGGCCGGACAACGTCAGCCTGGACAAGGCGCGTCGTCTGCTGTGGCCGGTGAAGAAGAAGTACGGCAAGAAGATCTCGTGGGCCGACCTGATGGTCCTGACGGGCAACGTCGCGCTCGAGACGATGGGCCTGAAGACGTTCGGTTTCGCGGGCGGCCGCGTCGACGCGTGGGAGCCGGACAACGACGTCTACTGGGGCTCCGAGACCGAGTGGCTCGGCAGCGACCAGCGGATCTCCGGTGGCGAGGAGAACCGTGAGCTCGAGCAGCCGCTCGGCGCCACGCACATGGGCCTCATCTACGTCAACCCGGAGGGCCCGGAGGGCAAGCCGGACCCGGTGGCCGCCGCGCGCGACATCCGCGAGACGTTCGGCCGCATGGCGATGAACGACGAGGAGACCGTCGCCCTCATCGCCGGTGGGCACACCTTCGGCAAGACCCACGGCGCGGCTCCCGACTCCAACAACGGCCCCGACCCGGAGGCCGCTCCGCTCGAGGCGCAGGGCCTCGGCTGGAAGAACGGTCACGGCACCGGTGTCGGCCGCGACGCCATCACCAGTGGTCTCGAGGTGACCTGGAGCCCGACGCCCACCCAGTGGAGCGGCTGGTTCTTCCACAACCTGTTCGCCTACGAGTGGGAGGTCTACCAGGGGCCGGGCGGTGCCTGGCAGTGGCGTCCGGCCGGCGGCATCGCGAACAACACGGTGCCCGACCCGGAGACCGGTCAGCTCAACCGTCACCCGAGCATGCTCACCACGGACGTGGCGCTGAAGGCCGACCCGATCTACGAGCCGATCTCCCGCCGGTTCATGGAGAAGCCGGACGAGTTCGCCGACGCCTTCGCTCGCGCGTGGTTCAAGCTGACCCACCGCGACATGGGCCCGAAGGACCGTTACGTCGGCCCGGAGGTCCCGTCGGAGGACCTGATCTGGCAGGACCCGATCCCGAAGCCGGAGTACGTGCCGAGCGAGGCCGACGTGGCCGAGCTCAAGAGCAAGATCGCCGACACCGGCCTGTCGGTGTCCGAGCTCGTCTCCACCGCATGGGCGGCCGCGTCGACGTTCCGCGGCAGCGACAAGCGTGGTGGCGCGAACGGCGGCCGCATCCGCCTCGAGCCGCAGGTCAGCTTCGAGGCCAACGAGCCGGAGAAGCTCAAGCCGGTGCTGAAGAAGCTGGAAGCGGTCCAGTCCTCGTTCGGCAAGCCGGTGTCGTTCGCCGACGTCGTGGTGCTGGCCGGTGTCGTGGGCGTCGAGAAGGCCGCCGCCGCGGCGGGCGTCGACGTCACGGTGCCGTTCACGCCGGGCCGCGGTGACGCCACGGCCGAGCAGACCGACGTCGAGTCGTTCTCGCACCTGGAGCCCAAGAACGACGGGTTCCGCAACTACTATGGCAAGGGCAACCCGCTGCCCGCCGAGTACGCGCTGATCGACAAGGCCAACCTGCTCACGCTGACCGCGCCGGAGATGACCGTGCTGCTCGGCGGTCTGCGGGTGCTGGGTGCCAACTACCAGGGCTCCAAGAACGGCGTGTTCACGTCGAAGCCGGAGGCGCTGACCAACGACTTCTTCGTGAACCTGCTCGACATGGGCACCGAGTGGGAGCCCACCACCGAGGCCTCCGACGAGTTCGTCGGCAAGGACCGCGCGACCGGCGAGACCAAGTGGACCGCCAGCCGCGTGGACCTGCTGTTCGGCTCCAACTCGGAGCTGCGCGCGGTGGCCGAGGTGTACGCGGCCGACGACGCGAAGCAGAAGTTCGTGAAGGACTTCGTCGCGGCGTGGGACAAGGTCATGAACCTCGACCGGTTCGACGTCAAGGCCTGATTTCGGCCTGAGACACAGCGAGCGGCCCGTCGCCAGGGGATTCCCGGCGGCGGGCCGCTTGGCGTCTCGGGCCGCTCAGCGTGTGGCGTCGACGGGTTCTCGCTGTCGCAGGTGGACGGTGAGCGCACCCGCGGCGGCGAGTGCTGAGACGAGCAGTCCCGTGGTGGCGGCCGCCGTGAGCCCGTCGGTGTACGCGGCCAGCGCCTCCTCGCGTACGAGGGTGCGGTGCGGCTCGTCGAGACCTCCGGCGGCGGTGAGCGTGGCGGCGACGGTGTCGGCGGCGTGGGCGGGAACCCTCCCGGAGGCCACGTCGGCGATCCCGGAGGTGTAGACGGCGCTTGCGACGGTGCCGAACGTCGCGATCCCCAGTGCACCACCGAACTCCGTGCTCGTCTCCGAGAGTGCGGAGGCCGCCCCGGCGCGCTGCGGGGGAGCGGTCGTCAGCACGAGCGAGTTCGCCGCGGTGGCGGTCATGCCGACCCCCGTCGTCAACACGGTGTAGCCGACGAGGAACGTCGTCAGCGATGCGCCGGGGCCCCCGAAGGCGACGACGCCGAGTCCGGTTGCGGCGATCGCGAGGCCGGCGGCGAGCAGCACGGGTGGGCGTGATCGGCCCGCGAGCGCGGCGCAGGCCGCCGAGCCCGCGATCGTGCCCGCGAAGGTGGGCAGTGCCCACAGTGCGGACTCCAACGCCGACAGTCCGTGCACCAGCTGCAGGAACGTGAACGCCAGCGCGCCGAGGCCGGTGGTCGCCAGTGCGACGACGGTGTTCGCACCGATCGCCGCCGCGAACGGGGGCCTGCGCAGCAGTCCGATGTCGAACAGCGGGTGGGCGGTGCGCCGGGCGTGCGCGGCGAAACCCGCACCGGCGGCCAACGCGAGCAGTGCCGCCGCGGCGGCGACGAGGTCGGGGCCGTCGTCGGCGACGCGTTTGAGTGCATACACCGTGGCCAGTGCGGCCGTCAGTGACAGGGCCGCGCCCGCGAGATCGAACGGGCCGGGCGCCGGGTCGCGGGATTCGGGCAGCAACGCAGGGCCCGCGACGAGCAGCAGTGCCATCACCGGAACGTTGATGAGGAACACCGCGCCCCACCAGAACTGTTCCAGCAGCAGCCCGCCGACGATCGGTCCCGCGACGGCACCGCCGGAGAATGCGACGGTCCACGTGCCGACGGCGATCCGGCGTGGGCGCTCGTCGGTGAACACGGCGCGGATGAGCGCCAGTGTGGACGGTGCGAGCGTCGCGCCACCGATCGCCAGCAGGGCCCGGCCGACGATGAGCAGTTCGGCGTTCGGTGCGTAGGCCACGATCGCCGACGCGGTGCCGAACAGGGCCGCGCCCGCCAACAGGAGGCGTTTCCGTCCGAATCGGTCACCGAGCCCGCCCATGGTGACGAGCAGCCCGGCCATCACGAAGCCGTAGATGTCCATCGCCCACAGCCACTGGCCGGACGTCGGCTCGAGCGCCTCGGTGATCGCCGGTGCGGCCACGAACAGCACCGAGATGTCCATCGACGTCAGCAACGCGGGCAGCAGCAGGACCACGAGGCCGCACCAGGTGCGGGCGGTGGTGGAGGAGGCAGTGCGCATGTACTTGATTGTACGTACGTCAAAATAGCGCGCAAGATGTACGTACGTCAAAACCGCCTGGTCAGCGGTGGCGACATCGTCCGAACGCCCGCCCGGCCGCGCGGCGGCCGACTGCCCCGCGGCATAGTGACGACCATGAGCCAACGTGAGGACCTGCTGGCCGGGGCGCGACGCTGCCTCGTGGAGAAGGGCTACTCCCGCACGACCGCGCGGGACATCGCCACGGCGTCCGGATCGCACCTCGCCTCGATCGGCTACCACTTCGGCTCGAAGGACGCACTCATGAACCTCGCCGCGCTCGAGGCGCAGAGCGAATGGGGCGACGTGATCGAACGAGCCGTGCGGGCCAGCGCGGGCGCCGACCCGGTGCAGCGGCTACGGGTGGCGATGACCGAGCTGCTGGCCTCGCTGCCGCACCAGCGGGAACTCGTCGTGGCGACGACCCAGGCCTACGCGCAGGCCGAGTTCGACGACGACATCCGCGGGGCACTGGCCGAGGCCAGCAGGCAGGCTCGCACGGAGTTGGCGGCCATGATGCTCGGCCGCGACACCGCGGACCTCGACGCCGACCGCGCCGACGGGATCGGCGCCGTCGTGCACGCCATGATCGTCGGCCTCGCGGTCCAGTCCGTGCTCGCGCCCGGCACACTGCCCGACGGGGACCGGGTCGCTGCCGCGATCGTCGAGCTCGCGGGAGGCGCTCAGAGCAGCTCGACCGGAGCCGGGTAGCGGAACACGCCCCACACGGTGGGCGGGTGTACGCCGACGGTATGTACGCCGACACGGTGCGGACCTGGAGGTACCCGCCTCACGCAGGGTCTCGGGTCGTCTCGGGTCGGTGTCAGGACTCGCCGTCCTCCTGTTCGTGCTCCTGGTACTCGGCGCGGCGGCAGCTTTCGCGGTAGCCGTAGGCCGCCTGGCGCACGGCGTGGTCCGTTTCCAGGCTGGACCCGAGGGCGCCCGCGATACCGCCGAGCGTCGTGAACGCCCAGGCCACCGCCATGTACGTGCCGACACCCGTCTCGCTGCCGAGCATGCTGGACAGCAGTGACGCGGGCAGGATCAGCCACGCGATCAGGAAGTTCACGGCGAACAGGATCGTCAGCAGCACGACCACGCCGGTGATCAGCGTCAGCAGTGTCGACGCGTTGTACAGCCGCGCCAGCTGCGGATCCGATCGGGTGTCGCCGCGCTTCTCCCACAGGTCGTGCGCGGCGATCAGCCACGCCACGAGCGCCGCGATCACCGTGGCCGTCGTCAGTACCTTGAACCCGATGTTCAGCTGGTCGCCGACCATCCAGATCGTGCTCGACGACAGGCCGAACGCGCTCGTCGCCACGGCGGCAGCCAGTGCGCGCGACAGGCCGAACACCAGGCGCCACGGCCGGTTGGTGCGCACCATGCCCGAGAGCAGGCGCAGCCGGCCGCGCCTGCCCGGTGTCACGTACCGCACGTCGAGGTGGCTGTTCTCGGTCTCGACGGCCTTGCGGCGGATGGGTGCGAGCAGGCCGATGGCCTTGCTGCTGAGACCGTGCCTGCGTTGTTCGCGCACCTGTCCCGGCTCGCCTCGCCCTTCGGCCTCGCTGCGCAGTTCGTCGAGTACCTGCCGCATCACCTGGTGGACGCGCCTGGGGGTCTGCAGGCCGCCCATTCCGGGGACGGACACGACCGCCACCCCGCGATCGTGGTCGATGTCCGCGACGACCGGCCCGTCGTCGGAGCGCACCGGCAGGTCGGTGATGCAGATGGCGTACGTCCACCCGTGGGCGTCGCACTTGTGCGCCGTCTGCTCGAGGATCTCCGACGTGCCTTTCAGCGTGGCCGTCACCGGATCGGCGTCCACTTCGACGTGCCATTCACCGTCGAGCTGTTCCGGAAGCCGTTCGGCCAGGCGGTCGGCGATCGTCTCCGGCATGTCCGGATCCGCGATCAGGCCGAGCACCGTGGCCTGTTCGCTCGGGTGGTCGTCGGTCACGGCTTCCGTGTCATCGATGGAATGGGACGGCACCTGGACCCCTCTTTCACGAACGGTGACGGAGCGGCGTTGCCGCTTACCACTCGCCGGTAGGCCCGTAAACCGGTGAGACCAACCGGTCCGGCGATCGAGTGGGCGGATACCGCGGCCGATACCCACCATGACAGTTGATCACCGCGCCCGCGCGTCGGCAGGCCGTGGGCGGAGAAGGGGAGTGAACGTGACGAGACGAGCTGTACGGGCGGCCGCAACCGTGGCGTGTGCGGTCGCGGCGGCGGGCCTGGCCACGGGAACGGCATCGGCCACCGAGCGGGAACCGGGCTCAGGCAAGGGTGAACCCGCCCTCGTGCACGCGAACGCCGTGAACGAGTGCAACCTCAATGTGCGCACCGGCCCGAACCTGGAGTCGTCCGCATTGACCACGCTGACCTGCGACAACTACACGACCTGCCGTCACGCCGGCGGAGCCGAGCCCTGCGGGCCCTACGTGGTCGGCGGGACCTACAGCTGCGTCGGAACGGACGGGACGCAGGTCACCGACGACCGGTGGGCCGAGGTCACCTACCGCGCGCCGGAGGTCGCCTACGTGGCCGTCGCGTGTGCGGCGTTCCTGGAGCTGTAGCCGTCCGTCCGCGACGGTGTGTCGCCCGGACCCGCGGCAGGGTCCGGGCGATCAGGCGGCCGCGGCGAAGTCGTCGTTGATGGACACGACGTGCCGGCCCGCCGCCGCGAGCAGGGACGCCGCGATGGCCGCCCGGTAGCCGGACTTGCAGTGCACCCACACCTCTCCCGCGGGGATCTCGTCCATGCGCTCCAGCAGCTCGTGCAGCGGGATGTGCACGGCGTCGTCGAGGTGTCCGGAGTCCCATTCGGACCGGCGCCGCACGTCCAGCACGACCACGCGCCGGTGATGGCGGACCTGGGCCAGATCGGCGAAACACGCCGTCTCGAACGAACGCAGCTCACCGCCGAACGCCCATTCCCGGACGTTGCCGGTCGCGGCCGCCTCGAGCCGGTCGATGCCGATACGGACGAGTTCCCGCTGCGCCTCGGCGATCTGCTCGGGCGTCTCGCCGAGCAGCGTCAGCGGCGTGCCCCACGGCAACAGCCAGCCCAGGTAGGTCGCGAACCCGCCGTCGATGCCGAAGTTGAGGGTGCCCGCGACGTGCCCCGCGGCGAACGCCGTCCGCGTGCGGAGGTCGACGACCCACTCACCGGCGTCGATGCGGCGCCGCAGCTCCGCGGAGTCGGCGCGATGCGGGGGAGTCAGGTCCGGTTCGGAGGGACCCGCCAGGTTGGCGGGCGCCATGTGCGCGTAGTACGCCGGGTAGACGTCCAGCCCGGCGAGCAGGCTCTCCACGTAGGACCGCTCGTCGACGGTCAGAGCCGGGTTGACGCGCTTCTCGTGTCCGATGGTGGACGCGTCGCCCGACGTCGGTGTCGCGGAACAGAAGCTGCCGAAACCGTGCGTCGGCAGCACCCTCGTGTCGTCGGGCAGCTCGGCGGCGAGCCGGTGGGCGGAGGCGTGCTGGGCGTGTGCCAGGTCCTCGGTGTGCTCGGGGCCGAGCAGGTCGGGCCTGCCGGTCGACCCGAACAGCAGCGAGCCACCCGTGAAAACGACCGGGCTGTCGCCGCCGCGGGTCGCGGCGTACGAGAGGTGCGTGAACGTGTGGCCCGGCGTGGCCAGCGCGCGCACGCGTATCGTTCCGACCTCGACGACGTCGCCGTCGGAGATCGGGGTGCGTTCGAACGAGACCGGGTCCTCGGCGTTGACGTGGTACGACGCCCCGGTCAGCCGGGACAGGGCGAGTCCGCCCGTCACGTAGTCGTTGTGGATGTGGGTCTCGAACACGGCCGACAGGCGGACGCCGCGGTCCTCCAGCAACGTGAGCATCCGGTCGATGTCCCGCTGGGGGTCGACCGCGAACGCCACCTGCCCGTCGTGCACGAGATAGCTGCGATCGCCCAGCGACGGCGTATCGATGGTGAGAATCTCCATCGCCTGTTGTGTCCTCCCGGTCACTCACTGACGGTGCGCCGGCGGTACCGGGCCCCTCCTTGCACGTTAGCAGTGGGCGATCGCGTTTTCCGTTGTGTCGCTGTGAAATCGTGGTACCGCGGGCGTCGTGACACCGTGACGCAGTGGTGCCGTGATGCTGTGAGGCAGTGGTGGCGTGACGGCGTGTTGCCCTGATTCGCGGTGCCGGGAATCGCGGCGCCGTGAATCGTGGCGCCGCCGAAGCGGCGCCACGGACTTCCTACGGCGGTGCTGTGTCGGCGGTCAGGCCACCGGGGTGCGCGCGACGAGCAGGATCGACTGCCCGAACGGCACCCGCACGTTCTTCTCGATCGCCTTCGTGACCGGCACGACGTACTGGTCGTACAGCGCCACGAGCTTGGGGTTCGGCGAGCCGGTGCCGCCCTTGCGGACCGCGGCCCACCAGGCGAACGCGCCGAGGAAGTTGACCGGCTTGGAGACCTCGGTCGACAGGCCGGCCCGCTGCGCGGCGGCCGCGAGGGTGCGCGGCGTGTAGCGGCGGTAGTGGCCGACCAGCCGGTCGAACTCGCCGTACAGCTGCTGGTATCCGGGCACGAACATGATGACCTTGCCGCCCGGCGTCACCGACTTCGACAGGCTGCGCAGCGCCCCGGCGTCGTCCTCGATGTGCTCGAGCACGTTGATGGCCAGCAGTGTCTCGACCGGGTCGTCGAGACGGCCGCTGCCGTCGCCGTCGAACTGCTGCACCTCGACGTCGGAACGGTCGGCGAAGCGCTTCTTCATCTGGCTCACGGCGTCCGGGTCGACGTCGGTGACGACGTACCGCTCGGCGTCGTGGTAGCCCGACACGAACTCGCCGTCGCCCGCGCCGATCTCCAGCACGGAACGTCCGGCGTACGGCCGGATCAGTTCACGCTGGTACTCCAGGTAACGGGGCTTGGCGTTGTCGCCTTCGAGGCTGCGGCCCGTCGCCGCGGCGAAGGCGCCCTGGCCCTCCTGGGCCGGCCCGTCCTGTTCTCCAACCTGCAGTGTCACACGTTCCCCTTCCGGTTTGCCGACCCCGGGGGTTGGGTTAGTGCTGGTGATGAGATGGGAACACCGCTAGCGCGGTCTTCGCGCACCGTCAGCGCAGCCGACCCCAGTGCCTGGGCTTGAGTCCCGTTTGTCAGTCCCGCTTGTCGTTGCGACTTCGGGTTCCCAACGGTAGGGCATTTTAGTTATCGAACATCACTCAGGTTGATATGTATATGTTATGCATATCTGGACCGGGCGATTGTGACTGGTGACACAGGTGGGCGGTCTTGCGTGGGGTGCAGGGTCAATATTTATGCATACAGGTATGCACGACCGGGTCGGGTGAATCAGGGCATACCGGTTCGATCGGCGAAGCGGTTCGAAACCGTCTGGTGTCGGGCTCCGGCGGGTCGGGGCCAGGCTCGGGTCGGGCCCGGGAGTGGGTCGGGGCCGGCCGGTCGGAGAGGCCGGCGTGACACGCGTGGGGGCGCGAGTCGTCGGGCCCGGCAGGTCCCGAGACGAGGTCTCGGCGACGGGAGATGTCGGGGAATGTCGGGGAACGAGGGCTCCGTCGGGCGATGCCGGGGGACCACCGCCCGACGGAGCCGGGCGTCACGCCGCCCGCGGTGCGGGCTCGCTACGGCGGCGACGTGCGAACTCGCGGCGTTCCTCCTGGGTGAGGCCGCCGAAGACCCCGAAGTCGAGACCGTTGTCCAGCGCGTAGGACAGGCACCGGTCACGAACGGGGCAGCGTGCGCAGACCGCCTTCGCCTGCGCGGCCTGCTGCGAACCCGGGCCCATGTCGGACACGGGGAAGAACAGTTCCGGGTCCTCGTCGCGGCAGGCGGCGTCGTGCACCCATTCGAGGCCCTGTGGCTGGTCGGACTTGTTCATGGTGTGGGCGCCCTCCTTTCGCGGCGCGGCTTCGTGGAAGCGTCGTCTTGGCGTCGAAGTGCTGTTCGTCGGTGTCGTGTTCGGGTCGTGTGCGCTCGCCGCGGCGGGTCGACGTCCGACGTGACCGTGTCGCGGCGGAGCCATGTCACAGCGATGTCATGCCGCGGCGATGTCATGCCACAGCGAAGTCGTGCCGCGGCGAAGCCATGCCACAGCGACGTCGTGGCGCCGTGACGCCGGCCGGTCGTGCATCGGGGGCGGTGTCGCATGTCGGGGTCGGGCACGCGCCTGCCGTGCACCGTCTTCCGTCTCGGGGTGACCGCGCGGCGACGAGCGAACACTTCGTCCAACGGCCGCGGCCGGCCGCTTTGTTCCACGTTCAACTTCGTGTCCGGCGCGACGTCCGTCACGTGCCACGTGCGCCACATTCGGGAAACGTTCCGGGCTCGACCGCATTCGGTGGGAATCGAAACGATCACGGGAGCCGGATGTGGTGGGAGTACCGCATACTGATCGACGTGGAGTGGGTACTGCACGTCGACCTCGATCAGTTCATCGCCGCCGTCGAGATCGCGCGACACCCGGAGCTGCGGGGCGAACCCGTGGTGGTCGGCGGCGCAGGCGACCCTGCGCAGCGCGGCGTCGTCGCGACGGCGTCGTACGAGGCCAGAGCCTTCGGCGTGCACTCGGGGATGCCATTGCGGACGGCGCAGCGGAAATGCCCCGACGCGGTATTCCTGCCCTCGGATTCGCCCGCCTACGAAGAGGTGTCGGAACGCGTCATGGCGGCATTGCGGGAACTGCCGGTCGTCGTGGAGGTGGCGGGTTGGGACGAGGCGTTCCTCGGCGCGGAAACCGATGACCCGGAAAGCCTGGCGCAGCGCGTTCGCGACATTGTGCGCCGGCGATGCGGATTGGAATGCTCCGTCGGGATCGGTGACAACAAACTGCGCGCCAAGACCGCGACCGGATTCGCCAAACCCGGCGGGATCCATCGCCTGACCCGGTCGGACTGGCTGCCCGTGATGGCGCACCGCTCGCCGGACGCGTTGTGGGGTGTCGGGAGTCGCACGGTCAAGAAGCTCGCCGAACTCGGCATCACGACGGTCGGTGAACTCGCCGAGGCCGATCGCGACCAGCTGGCCGCCCGGTTCGGCCCGACGATGGGGCCGTTCTTCCGCGTACTGGCGCACGGCTGGGGCGACCGCGAGGTCACGGCCACGCCGCACGTGGCGAAGTCGCGCAGCCGGGAGACGACCTTCCAGCGGAACCTCACGGAGCGCGCCGACGCCGACGCCGCCGTGCGGGAGCTCGCCCGGCGTGTCGCCGACGACGTGATCGCCGAGGGGCGCCCGGTCGCGCGGGTGGCGGTCAAGGTGCGGTTCGCGCCGTTCGTCACCCGGACCCGCAGCACGACGCTGTCCGAACCCGTCGACCCCGTGGCCGGCTACCGGGCGGCGGAACCCGGGCGGCCCGCGGCCAGCGGCCCGGCTGAGAACGTCCAGCGCAACCGGGTCGGTGACGCCCTCGAACGGGCCGCACTGACCGTGCTGGGCCGGTTCGAGTTCGACCGCCCGGTACGGCTGCTCGGAGTGCGCGCGGAGTTCGCCGAGTCGTCGGCAGACGCCCCCGAACGATGAACTGGGTCACATATCCGCCGTCGTTGCGGGGGTGTGTGGCCGGTGGGTGCCCCGGAATGTCCGACCGTGCGGATACGCTGCAGTACGGTGCCTTCCGCCGGGGCCGGTGAACCCGACCGGTGCCGGAAGCCCGCACGAGGCGGCTCGCCCGCGGGGTGAACGGGAAGCCGCCATCGCATCACGAGACCGGGAGAGACGACCCTGTGACTGCTTCGGCCGAGACCCTGTACGGGGCCGACGATCTGACCCACCTCGAGGGATTGGAAGCGGTGCGGAAGCGGCCCGGCATGTACATCGGGTCCACAGACAGCCGCGGCGTGAACCATCTCTTCGCCGAGATCGTCGACAACTGCACCGACGAAGGCGTGGCGGGTCATGCCGACCGCGTCGTCGTCACGCTGCACGCCGACGGCAGTGTCGAGGTGGACGACAACGGCCGTGGCATCCCCACCGACAACCACGCCAAGTCCGGGATCTCCGGCGTCGAGCTGGTGCTGACCAGGTTGCACGCGGGCGGCAAGTTCGGTGGCTCCGGCTACAAGGCCTCGGGCGGGCTCCACGGCGTCGGCGCGTCGGCGGTGAACGCGCTGTCGCTGCGGTTCGACGTGCAGGTGCGACGGGCCGGCAAGGTCCACGAGATGTCGTTCGCCCGCGGCGTGGCAGGTGTGTTCGACGGCCCCGGCGCGAAGGCGAAGTTCACGCCCCAGTCGGGGTTGCGCGTCGCCCGCAAGATGAAGCGCGGGGAGCCCACCGGCACGACGATCCGCTACTGGTACGACTCGCGGTACTTCGAGCAGGGCGCGGAACTCGACATCGAGGACCTGCGCACCAAGCTGCAGCACACCGCCTTCCTCGTGCCGGGCGTCACGTACGTACTGCGGACCGCCACCGACGGCGAGGTCGGGTCGATCGAGGAGGAGACGTTCCACTACCCGAACGGCCTCGCCGACATGGTCGAGTACCTCGCCCCGACCGGCGACCGCGCGGTGTCCGGGACGATCACGATCTCCGGTGAGGGCACCTACAAGGAGAACGCCGCCGACGAGAACGGCGTCATGCAGTCCAATGTGGAACGCCGTGCCGAGGTGGACGTCGCGCTGCGCTGGGGGACCGGCTACGAACGCACCATCGAGTGCTTCACCAACACCATTCGCAACGTGCACGGCGGCACGCACCGGAAGGGCTTCGACCGGGCGCTGACGAAGTCGTTGCAGGACGCCATCTCGCGGACGCGGGGCATGCTCAAGCCGAAGGAGGACCCGCCGACCCTCGACGACATCACCGAGGGCATGACCGCGGTCGTCCACGTGCGGATCCCGGAGCCGCAGTTCACGTCGCAGACCAAGGACGAGCTGTCGACCGCGGGCATCACCAAGGTGCTGCAGGGCATCGTCGACAAGGAGATCCGCGCCTGGACCGACAACCGCCGGACCAAGTCCGAGGCCAAGACGGTGCTGCAGAAGATCGTCGACGCCTCCCGGGTGCGGATCGCGCAGAAGCAGCAGAAGGACGCGGCGCGGCGCAAGACGGCGCTCGAGGGTGCCGCCATGCCGCCGAAGCTGGTCGACTGCCGCGCGACCGGCATCGCCCGCAGTGAGCTGTTCCTCGTGGAGGGCGACAGCGCACTCGGCTGTTTCACCGGTGACACGCGCGTCGCGTTGGCGAGCGGCGGGAGCAAGACGTTCGCCGAGCTGGCCGATGACTGGGAACAGGGGATCAGTCACTTCGGATACACGACGAACTCACAGGGGCGTGTCGTGGTCGCACCGCTGGTGGAACCGCGGCTGACCAAGCACGACGCACCGCTGGTGAGGGTGCGGTTCGACAACGGGGAATCCGTCCGGTGCACTCCGGACCACCTGTTCCGCCTCCGTGACGGCTCCTACCGGCGCGCGGATCAGCTGACGTCGGGCGACTCGTTGATGCCGCTGTACCGCTCGGTGTCCGCCAAGTCCGCAGGGGACAGCCTCGACGGGTACGAGCGTGTATGGATGAACGACCGTGAGGAGTGGGTCTACACCCACTACCTCGCGGACGGATACAACCTGCGGAACGGCGTCGACAGCACCGCCAACGGGAACGTTCGCCATCACATCGATGTCGACAAGCGCAACAACGATCCGCGCAACATCTGCAGGATGACGTGGGAGGACCACGCCGCGCTCCACGCATCGATGATGGGTGAGCACGTTCATGAGGGCTACCGGGCCTGGCTGGCCCGCGGTGGCCTGGAGTTCAAGTCCGCGATGCTGTCCGAGCAGTGGCAGGACCCGGAATTCCGAGCCGCATGCCTGGCCCGGCTGGCCGCGCGGAACGCGGATCCCTCGTTTTGCGCGAAGATCGAGCAGGGCTTCCAGGACTGGTACGCCTCGTTGAGCGACGTCGAGCGCGCTGAGTACGCCGAGCGGATGCGTCGGTGGCAGGCCGAGTACTGGGCGCACCCCGAGCACCGGGCCGATGCCGCGGAACGTGTGCGGATCTTCTTCGCGGAGCCGGGTCGCAGGGAGGAGTGGAGTCGCCGCTCGAAGGAGCAGTGGCAGGACGAGGAACTGCGTGCATGGCGCTCGCGGAAGACGGTCGAGCAGTTCTCCGATAAGGCGGAGCGTGACCGTCAGCGTGCAGCGGTGACCGCCTGGCACGAGGCCCACCCCGAGTTCGGCCGGCGGCATTCGGTGCGCATGAAGGTGCGCATGTCCGACCCCGACACCGGCCACCTCGCACGGGTCCAGGAAGGGCGTGCTCGTTACGTCGAGACCGTTCCGAGGCAGGAGAGGGTCGCCCAGCAGAATGAGGGCCGCCGGATCGCTGCGCTGAAGCGGCTCGCCAACGTCCTCGATGTGTCGGACGACCAGCTGGAGGGTGCGTACGAAGCGCTTCGGCTGGACACGGCACGGACGGGGCTCCGGTTCGAGAAGCTGCTCGCGCACTACCACGGCGACTACCGCCGACTTCGGGACGCGGCGCAGCATGTCAATCATCGTGTGGCGTCGGTCGAGTTCCTCGACGAGACCGAGGACGTCTACGACGTGACCGTGGACCACTACCACAACTTCGCACTCGAATCCGGGGTATTCGTGCACAACAGTGCCCGCAGCGCCCGGGTGTCGGAGTACCAGGCGTTGCTGCCGCTGCGCGGGAAGATCCTCAACGTGCAGAAGGCCGGTCTCGGCGACGCGCTGAAGAACGCCGAGATCTCGAACATCGTCCAGGTCCTCGGTGCGGGAACCGGGCGGACGTTCGACATGTCTGCGCTGCGCTACGGCCGCGTGATCATCATGGCCGACGCCGACGTGGACGGTTCGCACATCCGCACGCTGCTCATCACGCTGTTCGCCCGCTACATGCGTCCCGTCGTCGACGAGGGCAGGCTCTACGCGGCGATGCCGCCGCTGCACAAGGTCGTCACCAAGGGAAAGAACGAGGAGACGCACTACACCTTCACCGAGCGCGAGATGCAGGAGAAGGTCGCCGAACTCGAGGCGAAAGGCAAGACCATCAAGAAGCCCGTGCCGCGCTTCAAGGGTCTCGGTGAGATGGATGCCGACGAGCTGTGGGAGACGACGATGAACCCCGCGACGCGGGCCGTCCGCCGCATCACCCTCGACGACGCCGAGGCCGCAGAGGCCGCGCTCGAACTCCTGATGGGTGAAAAGGTCGAACCGCGCCGTAACTGGCTGGTCTCGTCGTCCGAACGCGTCGACCAGGCCGCGATCGACATCTGACGAGGCCGTCGCACCGTGAACGGAACCCGCCGCGACCCTCCAGCCAGCATCCCAGCCCGCATCGCCGCGCCGATATCCCAGCGCCAGCGCACGAACTAGGAGCCGGACACCACGATGGCACGCCGTAAGAACCCGACCACCCGCGTCGATCCGGCCGCGTTCGACCAGGCCGGCGCCCAGGTCTACGACAACTCGCTGGCCGCCGAGATCGAGGACTCCTATCTGGAGTACGCCTACTCGGTCATCCACTCCAGGGCGCTGCCCGACGCACGCGACGGCCTCAAACCGGTGCACCGCCGGATCCTGTTCTCCATGAACGAGAACGGCTACCGGCCCAGCCACGCGTACGTGAAGTCCTCCCGCGTCGTCGGCGACGTGATGGGCCGCTACCACCCGCACGGCGACGTCGCGATCTACGACGCGATGGTGCGTCTCGCGCAGGACTTCTCGATGAACGTCCCACTGGTCGACGGGCACGGTAACTTCGGAAGTCCGGACGACGGACCGGCCGCGTCGCGTTACACGGAAGCGCGGATGTCGCCGGAGGCGATGCTGCTCGTCGGCGAACTGGGTGAAGAGACCGTCGACATGCGGGCGAACTACGACGGCGAGCTGCTCGAACCCTCGGTGCTGCCCGCCTCGTTCCCGAATCTGCTCGTCAACGGCACGTCCGGGATCGCGGTCGGCATGGCGACGAACATGATCCCGCACAACCTCAGCGAGGTCCTCGCCGCCGCGCGCTGGCTGATCAACCACCCGAACGCCTCGCTCGACAAGCTGATGGAGTTCGTGCCCGGGCCCGACCTGCCGACCGGTGGGCAGCTACTCGGCCTGGACCAGGTCCGCAAGGCCTACGAGACGGGACGTGGTGTCGTGCGGATGCGCGCGACCGTCGAGACCGGACCGATCGAAGGCAGCAGGCGGCAGGGCATCACCGTCACCGAGCTGCCGTACGGCGTGGGTCCGGAGAAGGTCATCGAACGCATCACCGACGAGGTCAACAAGACCAAGCGGCTGACCGGCATCGCCGACGTCAAGGACCTCACCGACCGGGAGAACGGTACGCGGTTGGTCATCGAGTGCAAGGTCGGTGTCAACCCGCAGGCGCTGCTGGCGGACCTGTACCGACTGACTCCGTTGGAGCAGTCGTTCGGCATCAACAACCTCGTGCTCGTCGACGGCAAGCCGCAGACTCTCGGACTCAAGCCGTTGCTCGAGGTGTTCCTGCAGCACCGCTACGACGTCGTCACCCGCCGTACCCGCTACCGTCGCCGCAAGCGCGAGGAGCGCCTGCACTTGGTGGAGGGCCTGCTCAAGGCGCTCGTCGACATCGACAAGGTCATCAAGCTCATCCGGCAGAGCGACAACGCGCAGGCCGCCAAGGAAGGCCTGATGAAGCGGTTCGAACTCACCGAGATCCAGGCTACGTACATTTTGGACACCCCGCTGCGGCGGCTGACCAAGTACGACAAGCTCGACCTCGAGCAGGAGGACGAGAAGCTGCGCGAGGAGATCGCGGAGCTGTCGAAGATCCTCGACGACGACAAGGAGCTCAAGAAGGTCGTCTCCGCCGAGCTGGCGAAGATCGCCAAGGACTTCCCGACCGAACGGCGCACTGCGCTGATCGACGGCGACCTCAAGGAGGTGCTGGCCGCGTCCAAGCCGGCCGGGCCGTTGGAGGTCGCCGACGACCCGTGCCACGTGGTGCTGTCGGCCACGGGGCTCGTCGCCCGCACCGCAGCCGAATCGGAGGAGGCGCAGGAAAGTCGCCGCCGCAACGGCCGGGTCAAGCACGATGCGGTGCAGGCCGTGGTCCGCACGACCGCGCGCGGCCAGGTGATCCTGGTGACGAGCGCGGGGCGGGCGTTCAAGGTGGACGTGCTGCCGCTGCCCGTGCTGCCGGAGCAGAGCGGCACGGTGTCGCTGCGCGGCGGCATGTCTGCGAAGGAACTGGTGCCACTGGCGAAGGGCGAACGGATCGTCGGGCTCGCCCCGCTCGGCGACCATGTCGGCGACTCGCCGGGCCTGGCGCTGGGCACCAAGGCCGGCGTGGTGAAGGTGTGTGCCCCCGACTGGCCCGTGCGGTCGGAGGAGTTCGAGGTCATCAACCTCAAGGACGGTGACGAGGTCGTCGGCGCCGCGTGGTTGACCGACGGCGAGGAGGAGCTGGCGTTCGTGACGTCCACTGCTTCGCTGCTGCGGTATTCGGCGTCGCTGGTGCGGCCGCAGGGGCTCAAGAGCGGCGGCATGGCCGGCGTGAAGTTGTCCGGTGACGCCGAGGTCGTGTTCTTCGGCGCGGTGCGCACGGACGACGACGACCACGGTGAACCGTTCGTCGTCACGGCCACGGGCGAAACGGTCAAGGTGACGCCGTTCGCGGAGTACCCCGCGAAGGGTCGGGCGACGGCGGGTGTGCGCGTCCACCGATTGCTGAAGGGCGAGGACGCCGTGCGCGTCGCGTGGATCGGCCCACGGCCCGCGGGCAGTTCCCGCAAGGGCGATGCGGTCGAGCTGCCCGAGGTCGACGACCGCCGCGACGGCTCCGGTGCCGCCCACCCCGGTCCCGAGGTCATCGGCCACCGCATCGAACGCGACTGACCCGGGGACGGGCGGGACGCGTTGGCGCCGTGGCGGTCGGCGTAGCACGCGCATCGCGGTGGCCTGTGATGTAGCACCTCAGGTGCTACAATGGGTGCATGATGTCCATCGGCATCCGGGAGCTTCGTCAGCAAGCGTCCCACTACGTCGCCTTGGCGAAAGCCGGCGAGCGGGTCGCGGTGACCGACCGTGGCCGCTTGGTGGCCTACCTCGTGCCCGTGGAATCCGGGGGGTCCGCTCTCGAACGGTTGGAAGCAGCCGGACAGTATCGGCCCCCGGCAGGGCACGTGAGTGATTTGGGCGACCCCCCGCCGGTGCCGGACGGTCATCGCGGCCTTACCGACGTGCTCGCCGACATGCGTGATGAGGAAGCCTGGTGATCTACCTCGACACGTCAGCGTTCCTCAAGCTGGTGTGGGCCGAGGCCGAAACGCCTGCGTTGCGTCGGATGCTGGGCGAACGTTCGGACGAACACGCGGTGTCGAGCACCCTGCTTGCGGTCGAGACCAGGCGAGCTGCCATCCGTCAGGGGGGAGGCGCCGTGCCTCGCGCCGACTTCGCACTGGAGAAGGTCGGTCTGATCGAGATGAGTAGGGCCGTGGCGGAGTCTGCGGGTCGGTTGCCCGACCCGAACCTGAGGTCTCTCGATGCCATTCATCTTGCGACCGCGTTGCTCCTCGAGGGCAGCGTGAGCACCTTCGTCACATACGACAAGAGACTGGGGACGGTCGCCGAGTCGCTGGGGCTTCCGGTCGTGTCTCCTGTCTGAACTCCGGGCTCAGCCGGGCCAGGCGGACAGGGTGCGGTTGCTCTCGAAACGGCGGCGCTCGCCGGTGAGCGGGTCGGTGAACTCGAGGACCTTCGCCAGGAGCTGCAACGGGTTGCGGAAGTCGTCGAGGGCGGTCTCGTACGTGACCGGGTAGAACGAGTCGCCCACGATGGGCACGCCGAGTGAGGCCAGGTGCACCCGCAGCTGGTGCGTGCGCCCGGTGGCGGGCACCAGCCGGTAGCGGGCGAGGCCGTCGCGGGCCTCGGCCAGCTCGACGTGGGTCTCGGCGTTCGGATCCCCCGGCACTTCCTCGGCCGTGACGACCTCACGGCGTTTGACGATCCGGCTGCGGACCGTGCGCGGCAGCGCGAGTTGCGGATCGTGGGGTGCGATCGCCTCGTACTCCTTGTGGACGACCCGGTCGCGGAACAGGTTCTGGTACGGCCCGCGCAGTTCCCGCCGCACGGTGAACATCAACAGCCCGGCGGTCACGCGGTCGAGCCGGTGCACGGGGCTCAACTCGGGCAGGCCGAGTTCGTCGCGCAGCCGCACCAGCGCGGTCTGCATGACGTGCTTGCCACGGGGGATCGTCGCGAGGAAATGCGGCTTGTCGGCCACCACCAGGTCGTCGTCGCGGTACACGATGCCGATGTCGAACGGCACGGGCACCTCGTCGGGCAGGTCGCGGTGGAACCACACGAACTCGCCCGGCACGTACGGGGTGTCGGGCGTGACGGCGCCGGTGGCCGTGACGAACCGGCCCGCCGTGATCATCTCGTCGACGTACGCGGGTTCCAGCCGGTGCAACCGCTGCACCAGGTGGTCGCGCACGGTCGCCCACGTCCCGTCGACAGGGAGCCGCAGTCGCGCGGCGTCGAGCCCGTTGCGTTGCGGCAACGGCGAGACGGGACGTTTCATGCGTCCCAGGATACCGGCGGCGTAGGGTGCCGATCATGGAGCAGATCACGGACGCCGAGCCGCCGAGCGGCCGGAAGCGTGCGCTGGCGCGGGCGCCGATCGTGCTCTACCGGCGCGGCCTCGGCGCACTGCTGAGCCGCCGCTTGCTGTACCTCGTGCACACCGGCAGGCGGACCGGCAGGCGGCGCGAGGTCGTCCTCGAGGTCGTCACCAGCGACGCCGGCTCGATCACGGCGTGCTCCGGTTTCGGTACGAAAGCCGCCTGGTACCGGAACGTCCTCGAGAACCCGTCCGTGACCATCCAGAGTGGACGGTTGCGCACGTCGGCGACCGCGGTGCCGCTGGACGTCGACACGGGCGTGGAGCTGATGGTCGAATACGGCCGCAGGACACCGAAACTCGCCGCACGCCTCGCGCACGTCATGGGTTATCGCGTCGACGGCAGCGACGACGACTTCCGCGCGCTGGGCCGCGAGGTCAGGTTCGTCCGCTTCGACCACGGCGGCTGACCCGGACGGCCCTCACTCGCTACCACCGGAACGCGGAACGCCCGGCACGCCCACCGACAGGAGGCGTGCCGGGCGTTCTCCTCGTCCGGGTTTCCGCAACGAGGGGGAGGTGCGGAACCCTGGGGGCTGTCCGGCCCTTGGTTCCCCTCACGATACGGCGCCGGACACCGGCGGACCATCGGCTGTGCGGACGATTCGGATGCCCGCGAGTGCCCGACACCGCGGGCATCCCCTCGCGCGCCCGGCAGGGATTAGGGCCTCCCGGCGGCGGGTAGTCGGCGCAGGACGCGGAGGAGACGAGCGAGGGGAGTTCGCCATGCTGAGTCGTCGCGAACGTGAGGAGCTCGAGCGTATCGGCGGCACGCTGCGAGACGATGACCCCGAGCTGGCGCGTGCGTTCGGCCGTGGGGGGCCGCCGCGCCGGTGGGCGGGTGGCCGGGTGTTGCGCCGCGGCCTTGACATGTTCGCCGGTGTGCTGATCGTGCTGGGCTTGGTGACGCTGAACTTCGGCCTCGTGCTGCTAGCGGCGATCGTGCTGGTCATCGCGGCGTTCGCGCACGTGCAGGGGTGGGGCGATCCGTGGAACTCCACGAGCGACCACGAGGACGGCTAGCTCCGCACGGCCCGGCGCGCGCCAAGGTCCCCGAGGCCTGACGCCCTGGTCCCGGAGGCCGGGGTGTGAGTCCGGCGCCCGTGTTACCCGGCCGTCTGCCAGGTCTCGCCGGTGATGCGCTCGTAGGCCTCGGCGTAGCGGGCGCGGGTGGCTGCCACGATGTCGGCGGGGACCTCCGGTCCGGGTGGGGTCTTGTCCCAGCCGGTCGAGGTCGCCCAGTCGCGCACGAACTGTTTGTCGAACGCGTGCTGCGGCTGCCCCGGCTGCCACTCGTCGGCAGGCCAGAAGCGGGACGAATCGGACGTCAGTACCTCGTCGCCGAGGGTGAGCACCCCGTCGGAGTCCCAGCCGAATTCGACCTTGGTGTCGGCGACGATGATGCCGCGTTCGGCCGCGTGCTCGGCGCCCGCGCGGTACAGCTCCAGCGTGAGTGCGCGCAGCCGTTCCGCCGTCTCGCCGCCCTCCTGCGCGACGACGTCGTCGAAGGTGATCGCCTCGTCGTGTCCCGTGTCGGCCTTCGTCGTCGGCGTGAAGATCGGCTCGGGGAGCTTGCTGCCTTCCACGAGCCCGTCGGGCAGTGCCACGCCCGAGACCGTGCCGCGCTCGCGGTACTCCTTCAGACCGGACCCTGACAGGTATCCACGTGCGATGCATTCGACCTTGACCATCGTCAGCGGCCTGCACCGCAGCGCCCGTCCCGCGAACTCCTCCGGGACATCCGTCGCCGACAGCACATGGTTCGGGACCAGGTCGGCGAATCGCTCGAACCACCAGCGCGACAGCTGGGTGAGCAGGGCACCCTTGTCGGGGATCGGGGTCGGCAGTGTCACGTCGTAGACCGAGATCCGGTCGGAGGCGACGAGCAGGATGTCGCCGTCGTCGTCGTACAGATCCCTGACCTTGCCCGCGTGGATGTGCTTCACGCGCCTCATCGTACGACCGGGTTGTCGCGGCGCCCGCTGGGTAGCCCCGGGACGGCCGACAGCAGTCGAAGACGGGAGAAGTGATGGCGGAAACGGTCGGCGACCAGGTGCTGCGGAGGCTGCGGGAATGGGACGTCGAGCAGGTGTTCGGCTACCCCGGCGACGGCATCAACGGCATCGTGGCTGCGTTCGGCGAGGCCGACAACCGGCCCCGGTTCGTGCAGTCGCGCCACGAGGAGATGTCGGCCTTCTCGGCCGTCGGCTACGCCAAGTTCAGCGGCAACGTGGGCGTGTGTCTCGCCACATCGGGCCCGGGCGCGATCCATCTCCTCAACGGCCTCTACGACGCCAAGCTCGACCATGTGCCGGTGGTCGCGATCGTCGGGCAGACGGCGCGCACCGCGATGGGCGGCAGCTATCAGCAGGAGGTCGACCTGCAGCCGCTGCTGGCCGACGTGGCCTCGGCCTACCTGGTGGAGGTCAACACCGCCGAACAGCTGCCGAACGCGCTCGACAGAGCGATGCGCACCGCGTGGGCCCAGCGCACCGTCACGGCCGTGATCGTGCCGGGCGACCTGCAGGAACAGACCTACAGCCCGCCGCAACACGAGTTCAAACACGTGCCGTCGGCCCCGCCGAGCACTCCGCGGTCGGTCGCGGTGCCGCCGGAGGACGAGATCGCACGTGCCGCCGAGGTCCTCAACGCGGGCGAGCGCGTGGCGATCCTGGTCGGCCAGGGCGCCCGCAACGCCGCACACGAGGTGAGTCAGGTCGCCGAGCTGACCGGCGCGGGCGTGGCGAAGGCCCTGCTCGGCAAGGACGTGCTGTCCGACGAGCTGCCGTATGTCACCGGGTCGATCGGACTGCTCGGGACACGGCCCACGTACGAGCTGATGCGCGACTGCGACACGCTGCTGATCGTCGGTTCGAACATGCCCTACAGCCAGTTCCTTCCGGAGTTCGGCCAGGCGAGGGCGGTGCAGATCGACGTCGACGCCGGCGTGCTCGGCATGCGCTACCCGACCGAGGTGAACCTGGCGGGCGAATCGAAGGCCACGCTGCGTGCCCTGTTGCCGCAACTGCAACGCAAGAACGCGACGTCGTGGCGCTCGAGTGTCGAGTCGAACGTGTCCCAGTGGTGGGACACGATGCGACAGCAGGCCATGCTCAGCGCCGAACCGGTGAACCCGCAGCGGGTGGTGCACGAGCTGTCGGCACGACTGCCCGAGGACGCGATCATCACGGCCGACTCGGGATCGTCGACCAACTGGTTCGCGCGCAATCTGCGGATCCGTGGTCGGATGCGGGCGTCGCTGTCCGGCACGCTCGCCACGATGGGCGCGGGCGTGCCGTACGCGATCGGGGCGAAGTTCGCCCACCCGGGCCGGCCCGTCGTCGCGCTCGTCGGAGACGGCGCGATGCAGATGAACGGCCTCACGGAACTGCTGACGATCGCCCGCTACCGCGAACTGTGGGACGACCAGCGGCTCGTCGTCTGCGTGTTCCACAACGACGACCTCAACCAGGTCACGTGGGAGCTGCGCGCGATGGGAGGGGCGCCGAAGTTCGAGGAGTCGCAGAATCTGCCGGACATGTCGTACGCGGCGTTCGCCGCGGCGCTCGGCTTCGACACCGTGTCGATCGACGACCCGGAGCAGCTCGGTGCCGCATGGGACCGCGTGCTCGGCGGCCGGGGTCCGGCGCTGCTCGACGTGCGGTGCGATCCCGAGGTGCCACCGATCCCGCCGCACGCCACGCTCGAGCAGATGACCTCGACCGCCGAGGCACTCGCCAAGGGTGACCCCAACACGTGGCACGTCCTCATGCAGGGAGCGAAGACGAAACTGCAGGAGTTCATCCCCGGCCGCTGACGCCCCGTGTTGCAGTTTCCGGGGCGCGTGTTGCGGGTTCCCGGGCTCGTGTTGGGGATTCGAGCGCGCGTGTTGTCGTTTCCGGGGCGTGTGGCGCGCATGCGGGTCGGCCGGCGTGGCGGTGCGCCGGCCGATCCGCATGGGTAGCGCCGCCCGGCTACAGGTCGGTGCCGGCCTCGACCATCTGCATCGACCCGGTGATGTACCTGCCCTTGTCGGACGCCAGGTGCAGCACCTGGTCGGTGACGTCCTCGGGTTGCAGGGCGACCACGGGCAGGGCGTTGAGGTCCTGCGCCGCCGCTTCGAAGTCGGCGCGCGTGGGGTTCTCGACGTCGGGTGCGAACAGGCGGTACAGCGATTCGTGAAGAATCATGTCGGTGGCGACCGCCGTCGGATGCACGGTGTTGACGCGGATGTCGTGCGGTGCCAGTTCCTTGGCCATGACCTTCATCAGCATGATCAGACCGGCTTTGGACGAGGCGTAGTGCACGGTGTTCGCGTTCGCCTGGACGGCGGCGACCGAGCTCGTGATGACGACGGCGCCGCCGCGGCCACCGTCGATGATGTGCGGCACGGACGCCTTGAGCGTCTTCCACACGCCGGTCAGGTTGATGTCGATGGTGTCCTGCCACGCTTCGTCGGTCATCTCGAGTGACGGTGCGTGGCCGAAGATCCCGGCGTTGGCCAGGACGATGTCGAGTCGGCCGAGCCGGTCGACCCCGGCACGTGCGGCGTCGGCGAGTGCCTGTGAATCGCGGACGTCCGCGTCGCACGCGACGATGCGTCGTCCGGTCCGTTCGACGAGCCGTACCGTTTCGTCGAGATCCTCCGCCGTGGCGAGGGAGTAGGGGATGCTGTCGACCTTCGCGGTCGTGTCGACCGCGATGATGTCGGCGCCTTCCTCGGCGAGGGCCACCGCGTGGCTGCGGCCCTGACCTCGTGCTGCGCCGGTGATGAACGCGACCTTGCCGTCGAACCTGCCCATGGTCATCTCCGTGTCGTCGTTGACTCCGGTGGCGCCCTGGTGCGGACGTTATGGCACGGGGTGCCGAAGGTCCAGGGGCTCCCGGGGAGAACAGCCGTACGGCGCAGCCGGTCGGGCGGGGGCGGATGGGACGGCACGCTGAACAGCGAAACCGCCCGGCTGCAGGGGTGAGGAGCAGCCGGGCGGTCATGGGGAAGGCCTCGTCGGGGGCGCGAGGTTCGCCCGAAGCGGGGCTTACTTCAGTTCGGCGCTCGATTTGCCCAGCAGGCGCCGGGCGATGATGAGCTGCTGGATCTGCTGGGTGCCTTCGAAGATGTCGAGAATCTTCGCGTCACGGCTCCACTTCTCGAGCAGCGATTCCTCGGTGTAGCCGTACACGCCTGCGAGCTCGACGCAGCGCAGCGTGATGTCCACACCGGACCGGCCCGCCTTCGCCTTGGCCATGGAGGCCTGCAGCGAGTTCGGCTTGCGGTTGTCGGCCATCCACGCCGATTCCAGCGTCAACAGGTACGCGGCCTCGTAGTCGGCCTCGAGCTGCAGGAACGTCGCGGCCGCCGCGCTCTGGGTGTTCGCGGGCTTGTCGTAGTCGATGTCGACGCCGGCCTCTTCGAGTACCCGCCTCGTCTCCTCCAACGCCGCCCGCGCGACGCCGACCGCCATCGCGGCGACCATGGGGCGGGTGTTGTCGAAGGTCTGCATGACCCCCGCGAAACCCGTCTTCGTGTCGATCTCCGGGCTGCCGAGCAGGTTCTCCTTCGGCACGCGGCAGTTCTCGAACCGCAGCACCGCCGTGTCGGAGGCGCGGATGCCGAGCTTGTGCTCCAGCCGCACGACCTCGAAGCCCGGCGTGCCCTTCTCGACGACGAACGACTTGATGGCGGCGCGGCCCTTCGACTTGTCCAACGTCGCCCAGACGACGACGCAGTCGGCTCGCTCTCCCGCGGTCACGAAGATCTTCTCGCCGTTGAGGACGTACTCGTCGCCGTCGAGTTCGGCGGTGGCGCTCACGGCGGCCGAGTCGGAACCGAAGCTCGGCTCCGTGATCGCCATCGCGGCCCACTTGCCTTTGAACCGCTCCAGCTGCTCGTCGTCGGCCACCGAGGCGATCGCCGCGTTGCCGAGGCCCTGGCGCGGCATCGACAGCAGCAGTGCCACGTCGCCCCAGCACATCTCGATCGCACCGAGCACGGTGGACAGATTGCCGCCGTTGCGGTTGCCCTTGTCCTTGTCGTCGTCGCCCGCGCGGACACCGGAGGCTCCCGCGCCGCCCTCGCCGGACGAGTTCAGCCCGTCCAGCAGCGACGCCAGCATGTCCAGTTCGGACGGATACGCGTGCTCGGCCCTGTCGTACTTGCGGGAGTTCGGCCGGAACACCTCCGCGGCAGCCTGGTGCGCCTGGTTGACCAGCGCCTTGGCCTTCTTGGGGATCTCGAGGTTGATCACAGCAAGCCCTTTCTGCGCTGTCTCTACAGGAGAACGATGCCGTCGACGGCGCCGATCGCGCGCAGGTCGCGATACCAGCGTTCCACGGGGTGCTCCTTGGTGTAGCCGTGTCCGCCGAGCAGCTGCACGCCTGCGCTGCCGATCTGCATGCCTTTGTCCGTCGCGAGCGTGCGGGCCAACGCGACCTCGCGGGCGTAGGACCTGCCCTGTTCGGCGCGCGAGGCGGCCCGCAGCATCGTCAGCCGCATGCTCTCCAGCTCGATCGCGATGTCCGAGACCTGGAACGCGACGCCCTGGCGGTGGCTGATCGGTTCGCCGAACGCCTCCCGCTCGTTGACGTACGGGATCACGTAGTCGAGCACGGCCTTGCCCGTGCCGCACGCAAGCGCTGCCCACCCGATGCGGGACAGGCGCACGACGTCGGCGAACACCTCCCGCTTGCCGCCGCCCAGCAGCGCGCCCGCGGGCAGCTTCACGTCGTTGAGGACGAGCTTCGTCGTCGCGGCGCTACGCAGGCCCATGGCGGGTTCGGCCTCGACGGACACGCCCGCGGTCGACGACTCGACGATGAACAGCGCGGGGCCGCGGCCTTCGAGGTCGGCGGAGACGACGAACAGCTCGGCGTCCGCGCCGCGCGGCACGAGCGACTTCACGCCGTCAAGCCGGTAGCCGTTCGGCGTGCGCTTCGCGCGGGTCTTCGGGTCGAACGGATCGAACAGCGGTGTGCGTTCCTGCAGCGCCAGCGCCGCGGCCGGCACGTTCTCGCCCGCGAACGCGGGCACGTAGGCCGCTTGCTGGTCGGCGTCGCCCCACTGCACGAGCGCGTTGCTCACGGCCGACGGTGCGAGCACCGCCACGGCCAGGCCCATGTCGCCGTGCGCCAGCGACTCGGCGACCAGCGCGTTGGTGACGACCGAACGCTCGGAGCCGACCCCGTCGAGCTCTTCGGGAATGCCGATCTGCGTCACGCCGAGTTCGGCGGCGCGGCCCAGCAGGCCGTCCGGGGGAGCGAGCTTGTCGTCGGCCTGGGCGGCCGCGGGCCGGAGCTGTTCCGCGGCGAACTCGTCGACCGTCTCGACGATCATCTGCTGTTCGTCGGTGGGTTCGAGGTCGAAAAGCCCCGAGTCGGGAGCCTTCTCGAGGCGCGCGGGCTTGCCGAGCCGCGTCGTCGCCTTGAACGTGCGATTCGCTGCGCCGACCGCCTGGAAGCCGGCGCGAGTGGCCGACGAGACGATGTCCTCCACGGGCTTGCGCAGCCCCGCGCGGTCGATCAGCTTGCTGCCTGCCAGCCGGTTGAGCGCGGCGAGGCCGAGCCCCATGGCGTCGCGCCCCTGCTGCGGATTCTGTCGAGCCACAGTCATCCCCTTCGGTTACCTACTCGCGAGTAGGTTAACTCGAACACCGGCGACTCGCCAGTAGGGGGCCTCGCGGGCGTCGGTGTCAGGGGTCGGCCGCCCCCGCAGGCTCCGCCCCACCCCGCTCCCGGGCGTGCTCGCCCAGGACGGTGCCCATGAGCCTGACCAGCTCGGCGGGTAGGTGGGGCCTGCGATTCACCCGCCGTGTCCGGGTGAGGTCGTTGGCGACCGTCAGTGCCGCGTGCACGGTGATCTTCGCTTCGCGGGTGTCCAGTTCGGGGCGCGCGGCTTCGAGTAGCCCGACCCACCGGGACACGTACTCGCGCTGGATGCGCAACAGCTCGGGGCGGTCGCGCTCGTCGATGTGCACCCGGTCGACGGAGAACGACACGAGAAGTTCCGGCTGGCCGGTCAGCGTCGCGACGTAGGACTCGGCGAGTCGATGCAGCGCGGGCCATGCGCCGTCGGAACGCAGTGCGTCCTCGGCGGCAAGCAGCAGCCGGTCACCCGCCCTGCGGCCGATGGCGCCGAGCAGGCTCGCCTTGCTGGGGAAATGCCGGTACACGCTCGGCCCGGCGATCCCGGCCGCGCGGCCGATGTCGTCCATGCTGACGGCACTGAACCCGTGGGCGGCGAACAGCTCCGTGGCCTCGGTGAGGATCTGTTCCCTGCGTGACGGTGCGGGGAGCGGTTCGCCCCCCGCGGCCCCGGCGGCCCCTGCGGAGGCGGAGGCACCGCCGGACGTCGGGTCGCCGCCCACCGCGGCACCGGCAGGGGAGGGGGCGGGGTCCCGGCCGCCCTCGCTGCCGGTTCCGGGCAGGTCGGCGTCGAGGACCCGGGTGGCGATGTCCACGAGCAGCGTCTCGAACCGTCGTTTCGGCACGCTCGTGCGGTGCACGGACACGCTGCCGAAGACCGACAGTGCCGCCCAGCACAACAGCTCCGCGTCCTCGGGTGGCAGCGCGGGCCGGACCCGCAGCAGCACCTTCGTCCACGTCGCGAGCATGGCGCCGGAACGTTCCCGCAGGTCACGTTGAGTCTCGCTGTCGAGGTGCCTGCCCTCCCAGCGCCACAGCGCGGCGGCGTCGCGGCGTTCGACCGACTTGGCGGCCAGCTCGGTCAGCAGCGTGTCCACCTGGTCCGATGACGGTGCCTCGCCGTCCGGTGACGCGGCGTCCGTGGCGGCCTCGACCTCGTCCAGGCCCGCGCGCAGCACGTGCGCGAGGATCGCTTGCTTGTCCTTGAAGTGGCGGTACAGCGCGGGTCCGGTGATGCCCGCGGCCGCGGCGATGTCGTTGATCCCCACCCCGTGGTACCCGCGCCCGCGGAACAGCTCCGCCGCGACGGCGGCGAGCTGCGTCTTGCGGTCACGTGGCCGTTTGTCGCTCGCGCGCGGCCGTTTACCGCCGGGTGGTGTGGGTGCCATAGGTGAGACAACTTTAGCGCGATGCCTTCGGCTGGCAACCCATTGACACCATGGGAATAAGGCGGATTATGTTAGTAGCGATTAGCACCGAATCTGGATGCATGGACACTGTCGACCATGTCGGCTGCGTGCCTGCCGTCAGCCGCGAGGAAGGACCGTTGGTGTGAGTACAGAGGCGTTCATCTACGAGGCGATCCGCACGCCTCGTGGCAAGAACAAGGGCGGAGCCCTGCACGGGACGAAACCGATCGACCTGGTCACGGGGCTGATCGACGAGATCAAGAGCCGGCACCCGGGCTTGGACCCGGCCAAGATCGAGGACATCGTCCTCGGCGTCGTCTCGCCCGTCGGTGACCAGGGTGCGGACATCGCGCGCGGCGCCGCGATGGCGGGCGGTCTGCCCGACAGCGTCGCGGGTGTGCAGCTCAACCGGTTCTGCGCATCGGGCCTCGAGGCCGTCAACCAGGCCGCCGCGCGTGTGCGCTCCGGCTGGGAGGGGCTGCTCCTCGCGGGGGGTGTCGAGTCGATGTCCCGCGTGCCGATGGGTTCCGACGGCGGCGCGATGTTCACCGACCCGGCCACGAACTACGACACCTACTTCGTGCCGCAGGGCATCGGCGCCGACCTGATCGCCACGCTCGAGGGATTCTCCCGTGAGGACGTCGACCGCTTCGCCGTCCGTTCCCAGGACAAGGCCGAGGCGGCGTGGTCCGGCGGCTACTTCGCCAAGTCGGTTGTGCCGGTCAAGGACATGAACGGCGTGACGATCCTCGACCACGACGAGCATCGCCGTCCCGGCACCACGGTCGAGGACCTGGCCAAGCTCAAGCCCGCCTTCGAGGGCATCGGCGAGATGGGCGGCTTCGACGCGGTGGCGCTGCAGAAGTACCACCAGGTGGAGAAGATCGACCACGTCCACACCGGCGGCAACTCTTCCGGCATCGTCGACGGCGCCGCGCTCGTGCTGATCGGCAACGAGCAGGTCGGCAAGGACCTCGGCCTGACGCCGCGTGCGCGCATCGTGTCGACCGCGATCACCGGCTCCGACCCGACGATCATGCTCACCGGCCCGACACCCGCCTCCGAGAAGGTGCTGGCGCAGGCGGGCATGACCACCGACGACATCGACCTGTTCGAGCTGAATGAGGCGTTCGCGTCGGTCGTCATGAAGTGGATGAAGGACCTGAAGCTGCCGGAGGAGAAGGTCAACGTCAACGGCGGCGCCATCGCGATGGGTCACCCGCTCGGCGCCACCGGCGCGATGATCCTCGGCACGATGGTCGACGAGCTGGAGCGGCGCCAGGAGCGGCGCGCGTTGCTGTCGCTGTGCATCGGCGGCGGTATGGGTATCGGCACGATCATCGAGCGTGTGTGAGGGCGAGCGACAACAATGACTGAAGCCAAGACCATCCGGTGGGAGCAGGACTCCGACGGCATCGTCACGCTGACGATGGACGACCCGAAGCAGTCGGCCAACACGATGAACGCGGACTACCGCGAGTCGATGGGCGTCGTGCTCGACCGTCTCGAGTCCGAGAAGGACTCCATCACCGGTGTCGTGCTGACCTCCGCGAAGAAGACGTTCTTCGCGGGCGGCGACCTCAACGACCTGATCAAGGCGACGCCCGACGACGCCGCCGAGATCACGGAAGCGAGCAACGAACTGAAGGGGCAGCTGCGCCGGCTGGAGACGCTGGGCAAGCCCGTCGTCGCCGCCGTCAACGGTGCGGCGCTCGGTGGCGGCCTGGAGATCGCGCTGGCCTGCCACCGCCGGATCGTCGCCGACGTCAAGGGCACGGCCATCGGCCTGCCCGAGGTGTCGCTGGGCCTGCTGCCCGGTGGCGGCGGCATCGTCCGCACGGTCCGCCTGCTCGGCATCCAGAGCGCCATCATGAACGTCCTCGTGCAGGGCCAGCGGCACCGGCCCGCCAAGGCACTGGAGCTCGGCCTGGTGGACGAGCTGGTGTCCAGCGTGGACGAACTGCTGCCAAAGGCCAAGGCGTGGATCAAGGAGAACCCCGAGGGCGGTGTGCAGCCGTGGGACCAGAAGGGCTTCAAGATCCCGGGCGGCAGCCCGTCGAACCCGAAGTTCGCCGCGAACCTCCCCGCGTTCCCCGCGAACCTGCGTAAGCAGCTCAAGGGCGCTCCGATGCCGGCGCCGCGTGCCATCCTGTCCGCCGCCGTCGAGGGGGCGCAGGTCGACGTCGACACGGCGGCCCTGATCGAGACCCGCTACTTCGTCAGCCTCGTCACCGGACAGGTCGCGAAGAACATGACCAAGGCCTTCTTCTTCGACCTGCAGGCCATCAACGCGGGCGAGTCGCGCCCGGACGGCCACGAGCAGTACCAGGCCAAGAAGGTTGGCGTGCTCGGCGCGGGCATGATGGGTGCCGCCATCGCCTACGTGTCGGCGAAGGCCGGCATCGACGTGGTCCTCAAGGATGTCTCGCAGGAGAACGCCGAGAAGGGCAAGGGCTACGCGGCCAAGCTCGAGGAGAAGGCACTCAAGCGGGGCAAGACCACGCAGGAGAAGTCCGACGCGCTGCTCGGCCGCATCACGCCGACGGCCGACCCGGCCGACCTGAAGGGCGTCGACTTCGTCATCGAGGCCGTCTTCGAGAGCACCGAACTCAAGCACAAGGTGTTCCAGGAGATCGAGGACGTCGTCAACCCCGACGCCGTGCTCGGCTCCAACACCTCCACGCTGCCCATCACCGGCCTGGCCGAGGGCGTGCAGCGGCAGGAGGACTTCATCGGCATCCACTTCTTCTCGCCGGTCGACAAGATGCCGCTCGTGGAGATCATCCGCGGTGAGAAGACGTCCGACGCCACGCTGGCGAAGGTCTTCGACTACACGCTGCAGATCAAGAAGACGCCGATCGTCGTGAACGACAGTCGAGGCTTCTTCACCTCGCGCGTCATCGGAACGTTCATCAACGAGGCCGTGGCGGCGCTCGGCGAGGGCGTCGAGCCGGCGACCATCGAGCAGGCCGGAGCGCAGGCCGGGTACCCGGCGCCGCCGTTGCAGCTGATGGACGAGCTGACGCTCACGCTGCCGCGCAAGATCCGTCTCGAGACCAAGGAGGCCGTCGAGGCCGCGGGCGGCACGTGGGAGGCGCACCCGTCGGAGGCGATCATCGACCGGATGATCGACGAGTACGACCGCAAGGGCCGTTCGACGGGGTCGGGCTTCTACGAGTACGACGACGAGGGCAACCGGACGCAGCTGTGGCCGGGCCTGCGGGATGCGTTCGACAGCGGAAGCGGCGACGTGCCGTTCGAGGACCTCAAGGAGCGCATGCTCTTCGCCGAGGCACTCGAAACCGTCAAGTGCTTCGACGAGGGCGTGCTCAACACCGTCGAGGACGCCAACATCGGCTCGATCATGGGCATCGGATTCCCGCCGTGGACCGGTGGCGTGATCCAGTACATCAACGGCTACGAAGGTGGTTTGAAGGGCTTCGTGGCGCGCTCCAAGGAGCTCGCCGCGCGCTACGGCAACCACTTCGAGCCGCCGGCCTCGCTGGTCGCGAAGGCCGAGAAGGGCGAGATCTACGAGTGATCGCTCTGGCCTGAGCCGGGCGTGAACGCCCGTCGGCTCAGCCGGTTGTGAACGGCACGGCCCCGGTCGCGAATCCCCGCGACCGGGGCCGTGTTGTCGTTCCCGGAGCCCGTGTTGCAGTTTCCGGAGCCCGTGTTGCGCGTTCCGGGGCGCGTGTTGCGAGTTCCGGAATGCTGCGGGGTGCCGTCGCGTGGTTTCGCCTGTTCTCGTGCCTGCGATGCCGCCTATCGCCCGTTCTCGCGCGGCAGTCATCCCGGCGTTGCCGTGCGCCGTCGGTGTCGTCTCGCAGTCCGTCGGGCCGCAACAAGGGGTCCTGAATGGGCGCCACGCAGCCCTGAATGCACAACACGGGCCCGCGAGTGCGCAACACGCGCCCCTGAATGCGCAACACGAGGCCCTGAACGCGCAACACGCGCCCCCGAATGCGCAACACGCGGGCCTGCGTGCGGGTTACAGCAGTGGCGGGATGCGGGCGTCGATGAGGTGCGGGCCGGGTTCGGCCACGGCCCGGCGGAACCGGTCGGCCAGTTCCTCCGCGGTGTTCGCAACGGATGCGGGCACGCCCATCCCCTCGGCGAGGTGCGTGAAGTCGATGTCCGGTGTGGACAGATCGAACAGGCCTGCCTTGGCCGGGTCGACGTCGCCCGCACCGGTACGCTGCAGCTCCATTCGCAGGATCGCGTACGCCCGGTTGTTCAGGATCACCGTCGTCACGTCGAGGCCTTCGCGGGCCTGCGTCCACAGCGCCGAGATCGTGTACATCGCGCTGCCGTCGGCCTGCAGGTTGACCACCGGCCGCTGCGGCGCCGCGACGGCGGCTCCCGTCGCCACGGGGATGCCCTGCCCGATGGCGCCGCCGGTGAGTGACAGGACGTCGTGGCGGGGTGCGCCGGCCGTCGCGGCGGCGAGCAGCAGGCCCGAGGTGTTGGTCTCGTCGACGATGACCGCGTCCTCGGGCAGCAGCGCGCCGATGACGTCGGGCCAGGTGGCCACGAGCAGCTCGCCGGTCGGCAGTTCGGGCCGGTGTGCGGGCGCCGGCGCCGGTGCGGCTCCCGGTGCGACGAGGTCGGCCAGCTCCTCGAGGGCCGTCGTGACGTCCTCGCCCGGCGCGGCGAGGGTATGCAGCTCGGCGCCGGACGGCACGAGATCGCCGCGCTTGCCCGGGTAGGCGAAGAACGTCGTGGGCGGCTTCGCGCCGGCGACGACGACGTGCCGAGCACCGCCGAGTTGCTGTTCGGCCTGCTCGGGAACGTAGCCGAGACGTTCCACCGCAGGCAGGCCTGCCCCGCGTTCCAGCCGGGCGGGGAACGTCTCCACGAACAGTCGCACGCCGAGTGCCTCGGAGATCCGGCTCGCCGCCCGCAGAGCGGGCTCGCGGCACCCCTCGCCACCGAGCAGGATCACCACCGGGTCGCCGCTCCGGCACGCCGATGCGACGTCGTCCACAGCGGATGACCGCGTGGGCCGGGCGGGTGTGATCGGCCGTCCGGGAGCGCCGCCCTCGCTCCAGGAGGCGTCGGCGGGCAGGATCAGGGTCGTCACGCTGCCGGGGGCGTCCTGCGCGGCGGCGATCGCGGCCGCTGCGTCCTTGCCGACATCCGCGGGCGTCGTCGACCGGAACACCGGCCCGAGCGTGGCGGCGACGGCGTCGATGTCGGACTCCAGCGGTGCGTCGTACTGCTTGTGGTACGTCGCGTGGTCACCGACGACGTTGACGATCGGCGAATGCGCGCGGCGGGCGTTGTGCAGGTTGGCCAGCCCGTTGCCGAGGCCCGGTCCGAGGTGCAGCAGCGTGACACCCGGTGCGGCGGTCATGCGCGCGTAGCCGTCCGCCGCGCCCGTGACCGCACCCTCGGCGAGGCCGAGCACACCGCGCACGCGGGGTTCGGCCTCCAGCGCCGCGACGAAGTGCATCTCCGACGTGCCCGGGTTGGCGAACACCACCTCGACCCCGGCACCGGCCAACGTGGCCAGCAACGCCTGCGCGCCCGTCATGCCTTCGCTCATGCGCCTTCTGCCGCCTTTCGTGCACGCTGTTCGGCCCGCGAAACCCTTGCGCTCACGGGGAATCCCTGCCGTCCAACGCCCGCCGGCGAAACCCCCGTGCCGCCGGTCAGCCCGCCTTGGCGAGTGCCTGGCCCGCGCGCCTGCCGGTGAACAGGCAACCGCCGAGGAACGTGCCCTCCAGCGAGCGGTAGCCGTGCATCCCGCCGCCGCCGAAACCGGAGGCCTCGCCCGCGGCGTACAGGCCGGGCACCGGCTGTCCGGAATCGGCCAGCACGCGGCCGTCGAGGTCGGTCTCCAGTCCGCCGAGCGTCTTGCGGCTCAGCACGTGGAGCTTCACCGCGATGAGCGGACCGGCCTGAGGATCGAGCATCCGATGTGGCGAGGCGACGCGGATGAGCTTGTCACCGCGGAACTTCCGCGCTCCGCGCAACGCCGTGATCTGCATGTCCTTGGTGAACTCGTTGCCGATCTCCCGGTCGCGCGCGACGATCTCGCGGCGGATCTGGTCGACCGACAGCAGGTCCTCGTCGGTCTTGGCGTTCATGCCGCGGACGAGGTCGTCGAGGTTGTCGGCGACGACGAAGTCGGGACCCTTGTCGAGGAACGCCTGCACCGGGCCGGGTGGACCCGGCTTGACGCGCTGCAGCGTCAGCTTCAGATCCTTGCCGGTCAGGTCGGGGTTCTGCTCGGAGCCCGACAGTGCGAACTCCCGCTCGACGATCTTCTGTGTCAGCACGAACCACGAGTGGTCCTGCCCGGTGCGGCGCAGATGCGCGAGTGTGCCGAGCGTGTCGAAGCCGGGGAACAGCGGGACGGGCAGGCGCTGCCCGGTCGCGTCGAACCACAGCGACGACGGTCCCGGCAGGATGCGGATGCCGTGCTGCGGCCAGACGGGGGAGTGGTTGTCGATGCCCTCGACGTAGTGCCACATGCGGTCGCGATTGATCAGGTGCGCGCCCGCGGCCTCGCTGATGCCGAGCATGCGGCCGTCGACGTGCTCGGGGACACCGGAGAGCATCGAACGAGGCGCCTCGCCGAGGCGGGCGGGCCAGTTCTTGCGGATGAGGTCGTGGTTGCCGCCTATGCCGCCGCCGGCCACGAGGACCGCTTGTGCGCGCAGTGCGAACTCGCCGGCCACCTCGCGGGAGCTGCTCTCACCACGGGCGACCTCGCTGGGTGCCAGAACCGATCCGCTCACGCCGTCCACGGAACCGGCCGACGTCGTCAGCTCGTCGACGCGGTGCCGGAACCGCAACTCGACCAGGCCGCGGTCGACGGCGTCCCGGACGCGCCGCACGAACGGGGCGAGCACGCCGGGGCCGGTGCCCCAGGTGATGTGGAAGCGGGGGACGGAGTTGCCGTGGCCGATGGCGCCGTACCCGCCGCGCTCGGCCCAGCCGACGACCGGGAAGAACCTGACACCCATCGCGGCGAGCCAGGACCGCTTCTCGCCCGCAGCGAAGTCGACGTAGGCCTCGGCCCAGCGGCGTGGCCAGGCGTCCTCCTCGCGGTCGAAACCGGCCGTGCCGATCCAGTCCTGCCACGCGAGGTCGTGGGAGTCGCGGACGCCGAGCCTGCGCTGCTCCGGGCTGTCCACGAGGAAAAGGCCGCCGAACGACCAGAAGGCCTGCCCGCCGAGGGACGCCTCGGGTTCCTGTTCGACGACGATGACGCGCTTGCCCGCGTCGGCCAGAGTGGCCGTTGCGACCAGTCCGGCCAGTCCCGCGCCGACGACGATGACGTCCGCGTCCATGGGCACCTCCGCTCCGAGTCGCCTGCAGATTACCGCCGAGGTACCGCTGGGACGAAGGGCCGCGGCGTATCCGCGGGCGCGCCGCCGCCACGCGAGCCGCAGTGGGAGGTGACCGTCGACCTCCGGAGGTCGCAGTCTACGGCGGAGCGCCGGCCCGGGGAGGTGTCGCCGGGCCGGCGCCGGATGAGCGAGACGAAGGGGCCGGTCCGCGCCAACGATACCGGCCCCTCGGTCACTCTCGGTGGTTCACCGTCTGGTTCAGACCAGCCAGCCGAGCAGGTGCGAGAGGTTGGCGAGAACCGACGTGATGATGTCGCCGCCGTGCATGGCAAAGTGCTGCATTTCGAGGGGCTCCTTCGTATCTGGAGTGATTCGTTGACATCCGTGTGTTCGCGACGCACACGTTGCTTTCGAAAGCACGGCAACGTTTTCAGCGACGCCGCCCGGTGTCAAAACGCGGGAAGAGCCCTCGACGTCGAATGCGAAATCCCTTCAGTTTAAACATGTAAGGCTTTCGTGTTTTTGCGCGGGTGGTGCGGGCGGCAGGTGGTGTCACGGTGTGTGGTGACAACGGTCGCAGTCACGGTCGGTGACAATGATCTTGAGTTGTGGTCGCGGCGTGCCGCTTCCCTGAAGGGGTGACGCAAGATCACGTCGCGTGAGTTCGGTCGAACCACTCGTTCGAGGGAACGCCGGGCCCTGCGCGTCGGCCTGAACGGCGGGTCCGCGCAACCCGGCAGCCGTTCGGGCATGAGTCGCCGGACACGCGTCGGGGCGGGCACGCCGCTCGGCATGCCCGCCCCGGCCGTCGGTTCCTGTGCGCGTGTCAGGCGCGCGCGTACGTCATCGTCTCGCCCTCGACGCCCCGCAGCCACATGTCCTGTGCGGCCTCGGCCATGGTGTCGAGGCCCTCCTCGATCGTGGCGAACACGTTGCCGGGTACCCAGCCCGCGTCGCCGTTGATGAGCAGGTTGTTGCGGCCGTAGAAGATCGCCAGATCGGTGGCGCCCCGGTCGCTGTGCGCTTCGCTGTCGGCGTCGTAGCCGTAGGCCGGGTTGCCGATCTCCCACGGTTCGAAGCCGAAGTAGCAGACGTCGCCGGGGATCGGGGTGACCGTCGGGTTCTCCCGCCCCGGCTTCGGCTCCGGCAGCGGCGGCACGAGCGTGTAGATCTCGTTCCGGGCGTACTTCGCGTGATACGCGGCGCCGCTCTGCGGCAGCGCATCCCACACGGCCCGGCACGTCCGCGGCGCCTCGTCCTCGAGCAGGCGCGCGCGGCAGGACACGCCGCGCTTGTCGAGCGTGATCGTGATGTACCTGCTCATTCCGCGCCCGCCGTCACTTCGTCACTTCGGCGACGACACCGGACCAGATCTCCAGTGCCTCGTCGATCTGCTCCGAGGTGACGACCAGCGGCGGGATCATGCGCACGACGTTCATGTAGGCGCCGCAGGTGAGCATCAGCAGGCCACGCTCGGCCGCGAGCTTCTGCGCCGCCTGCGCCGTCGTGTTGTCCGGCTTGCCGTCGGCGGTCGTGAACTCGGAACCGACGAGCAGCCCCATGCCGCGCACGTCGCCGATCGCGGGGGTCTTGTCGGCGACCGCCCGTGCGCCCGCGAGCAGCTGCTCGCCCCGCTCGGCGGCGTTGGCGACGAGGTTCTCGTCGCGGATGACGTCGAGGGTGGCGACGGCCGCCGCGCACGACACGGCGTTGCCGCCGTAGGTGCCGCCCTGTGAGCCGGGGAACGCCTTCGCCATCAGGTCCGCCGGTGCCGCGATGCCCGACAGCGGGAAGCCGCTCGCCAGCCCCTTGGCGATCGTGATCACGTCGGGCCGCACGCCGAAGTGGTCGTGGCCCCAGAACTTGCCCGTGCGGCCGAATCCGGTCTGGATCTCGTCGACCACGAGCAGGATGCCGTGCTCGTCGGCGCGCTCGCGCAGGCCCGCCATGAACTCGGGGTTCGCGGGGACGTAACCGCCCTCGCCGAGCATCGGCTCGATGAAGAACGCGGCGGTCTCGCCCGGCGCGGTGGCGGTGGCGAACAGGTAGTCGAGCTCCCGCAGTGCGAAGTCGGTAGCGGTCTTCTCGTCCCACCCGTAGCGGTAGGCGAACGGGAAGGGCGCCATGTGCACGCCGCCCATCAGCGGGGAGACGCCCGCGCTGAACCGCGTGCCGGACGTGGTCATGGTGGCGGTGGCGACCGTGCGGCCGTGGAAACCGCCCTGGAACACCACGACGTTGGGCCTGCCGGTGGCCTGCCGGGCCAGCCGCAACGCGGCCTCGACGGCCTCGCTGCCGGAGTTGGCGAAGAACAGCGAGTCGAGTCCCGCGGGCAGCACCTCGCCGAGTCGCTCCGACAGCTCGAGCAACGGCTTGTGCATCACGGTCGTGTACTGGCCGTGAACGAGTTTGCCGACCTGCTGCTGTGCTGCGGCCACGACCCGCGGGTGGCAGTGTCCGGTGCTGGTGACACCGATGCCCGCGGTGAAGTCGAGGTGCCTGCGGCCGTCGGTGTCGTAGAGGTACGCACCTTCACCGTGGTCGACGACGACCGGGGTCGCCTGCTTGAGCAGTGGGGACAGCGTGGCCATGACTGCGGCTCCTTCTCGGGTTCCGGGGGCTGACCTCGGTGGACGTCGGTGTCACCGGTTGCCGGACGGGTGGTTCCGGTCCAGGCTCGAACCCGGCGCCGTCGGAACGCGGCCCCGGGTCCGGGGCGCGTCGCCGACGGGGTTGTAGATTGTCAACAATGTTCGTAGCATAGCCGTGCAGGGGGCGCAACGACGCCTCGTCCGCAGGCGCCGGGTTCGCAGGGTCCGGGACCCGGCGGGGTAGCCATGGGTCGGCTGCACGCGGACCGGGAACCCGACCGCAAGCGGGATCTTCGACGAACTTGGGAGCTGTGGCATGAGCACGGTCAGTGAAGCCGACGTCGTCTCGGCGGTGAACAAGGAACTGTTCATCGGCGGCAAGTGGGCCCCGGCGGCCGGGAACGCGACGTTCGACGTCCACGACCCGGCGACGGGTGAGGTGCTGTGCGCGGTCGCCGACGCCTCGCCGCAGGACGGCATCGCCGCGCTCGAGGCGGCGACCGCGGCGCAGGCCGATTGGGCCGCGCATCCGCCGCGGGAGCGCGGCGAGATCCTCCGGCGCGCCTACGAGAAGCTCATGGAACGTCAGGACGAACTCGGCCTGCTGATGACCCTCGAGATGGGCAAGCCGCTCGCCGAGGCCAAGGGCGAGATCGCCTACGCGGCCGAGTTCTTCCGCTGGTTCGCCGAGGAAGCGGTGCGGATCGACGGCGGATACGCGGTCGCACCCAACGGCAGCGGACGGTTTCTCGTCACCAATCAGCCGGTCGGCCCGTCTCTGCTGATCACCCCGTGGAACTTCCCCATGGCGATGGGCACGCGGAAGATCGGCCCGGCAGTGGCCGCGGGCTGCACCATGGTCATCAAGCCGGCCGCGCAGACGCCGTTGTCGATGCTGGCGCTCGCGGGCATTCTCGCCGAGGCGGGCCTGCCGGACGGCGTGCTCAACGTCGTCACGACCACGCAGGCCGGCGGCGTGATGGAGCCGATGATCCGTGACGGGCGTGCGCGGAAGCTGTCGTTCACCGGCTCCACGGGGGTCGGCCGCAAGTTGCTCGAACAGTGCGCCGGAACCGTCATGCGCACGTCCATGGAACTGGGTGGCAACGCGCCGTTCCTCGTGTTCGAGGACGCCGATCTCGACGCGGCCGTCGACGGTGCGATGCAGGCGAAGATGCGCAACATCGGCGAGGCCTGCACGGCCGCCAACCGGTTCTACGTGCACAGCTCGGTGGCCGACGAGTTCTCCCGCAAGCTCACCGAACGGATGGAGGGCCTGCCCATCGGCCGGGGCACCGAGGACGGCGTCGTCGTGGGCCCGCTGATCGACACGGCCGCGATCGACAAGGTCTCGGAGCTCGTGGCCGACGCGGCGCAGCGGGGCGCGACCGTGCTCACCGGAGGCGGCACTGTGGACGGTCCGGGGAACTTCTACCAGCCGACCGTCCTGACGGGTGTGCCGCGCGAGGCCAGGATGACGTCGGAGGAGATCTTCGGCCCGGTGGCGCCGATCTCGACGTTCGAGACCGAGGACGAGGCGATCGCGGCGACCAACGACACCGAGTACGGCCTCGTCGGCTACGTCTACACGCAGAACCTCACCCGGGCGCTCCGCGTCAGCGAGCGGATGGAGACCGGCATGGTCGGTCTGAACCAGGGCGTCGTGTCGAACCCGGCCGCGCCGTTCGGCGGCGTCAAACAGTCCGGGCTCGGACGTGAGGGCGGCACCGTGGGCATCGACGAGTTCCTCGAGACGAAGTACATCGCGGTCGGTGGCCTGTGACCACCTATCGCGTCGCGTCGATCCCCGGCGACGGCATCGGGGTCGACGTCCAGCGCGAGGCCTGCAAGGTCGTCGACGCGGCCGCGCGGCGATTCGGCTTCGGGCTGGAGTGGTCGGAGTTCGACTGGAGCTGTGAGCGTCACGCCGAGACCGGGTCGATGATGCCCGCCGACGGCATCGACACGTTGCGGGCGTTCGACGCAGTGTTGCTCGGTGCCGTCGGGTTCCCCGGTGTGCCGGACCACGTATCCCTGTGGGGTCTGCTGATCCCGGTCCGCAGGGCGTTCGAGCAGTACGTCAACCTGCGGCCGGTGCGCCTGCTGCCGGGGACGAGCTCGGTGCTCTCCGGCCGCGGCGCCGATGAGCTGGAGATGGTGATCGTCCGGGAGAACTCCGAGGGCGAGTACTCGGAGCTGGGCGGCAGGCACAACGCGGGCCGTCCCGGCGAGTTCGTGCTGCAGGAATCGGTGTTCACGCGCGTCGGCGTCGAGCGGATCATCCGCTACGCCTTCGAGTTGGCGCGCACGCGGCAGCACCGCGTGTGCTCGGCGACGAAGTCCAACGGGATCATCCACACGATGCCGTTCTGGGACGAGATCTTCGCCGAGGTCGCGGCGGAGTACCCGGACGTCGAGTCCGAGCAGCTGCACATCGACGCGCTGGCCGCGCGGATGGTGCAGCGGCCGGACCTGCTCGACGTCGTCGTCGGGTCGAACCTGTTCGGCGACATCCTCAGTGACCTCGCGGCGGCGATCACCGGAGGGCTGGGCATGGCCCCGTCCGGCAACATCAATCCCGAGGGCGCTTTCCCGTCGATGTTCGAGGCCGTGCACGGCAGCGCCCCGGACATCGCGGGCCGGGGGATCGCGAACCCGGTGGCGCAGATCCTCGCGGCGGCGATGATGCTCGACCAGCTCGGTGAGAAGGCCGCGGCCGAGGCGGTCCGCGGCGCCGTGCAGACGGTGCTGGAGGCGTCGGAGGTGCTGACCCCCGACCTCGGTGGCGGTGCGACGACCGAACAGCTCGGCTCGGCGGTCGCGGCCGCGCTGTAGGGACCGTTCCGCGGGCTCGGCGAGCGTTGCCGGCTACGGCCGCGGGTGGTCCGTCGTCGGTGTGCGTACGGCGGTTCGCCCGTGGCCGCTATGCTCGACGACGGTCCGCCCGGATCGTTCGGCCGCGTATGCGCTGCTCGGAGTTCGGTGTGACCTTTGACACGAAGCGGAAGGCCGAGATCGTCACGGATGGTGTGGTCATGCTCGATGGTTTGAAGCGCTCGCTGCCGCCGTTCGTCTCGGCGGCCGTCCGCAACCCGAAGTCCGTCGGTGCCGCCGCGCCGAGCTCCCGTGCGCTGGCCGCGCGGATGGCGTCGGCCGTGCCCGACACGGTCACCACGCCGACCGTCGTGGAGATCGGCGCCGGTACCGGCGCGTTCACACGGGTGGCGCGCGAGCGTGTGGCGGGCGGCGGTCGCTACATCGCCATCGAGCGTGACGAGCGGATGGCGGGCCACCTGGAACGCGGGAACCCCGGCGTCGAGGTCGTGAACGGCGACGCCTCCGAGCTGGGCGAGATCCTGGCCGGCTGCGGCGTGACCAGCGTCGACGCCGTGCTGTGCGGCCTGCCGTGGTCGCTGTTCCCCGTGGAGATGCAGCGTCGGATCCTCGGCGAGATCGCCACGGCCATGGCACCGCACGCGGTGTTCACGACGTTCGCCTACGTCCACGCCGCGCGGATTCCCGGATCGAAGCGGTTCCGCGCCGAGGTCGAGGCCGTGTTCGAGGACGTCGAGGCGCAGTCGCCGGTGTGGCGGAACCTGCCGCCCGCGATGACCTACCTCTGCCGCAACGCGCGCGGCGTCGGCTGACGCAGGTCCGGTCAGGCTCGGCCTGTCTCGACGGAGCGGTCGTCGGGTGCGAGCCGGACCACCGCGTCGGCCATGTGCTCGTCGAGCAGCCGCAGCAGCTTCGTTTCGTCGCCCGCGCGCAGCGCGGCGATGATCGCGTGGTGCTCGGCGATGCGCTCGTCGGTCTCGTAGTCGTCGGTCGGGTACGTGCGCTGCAGTTCCGTCAGGCACATGCGTGTCTCGATCATCAGCGTGCGGGCCATGCGGCGCAGCCGGGGACTACCGGAGGCGTCGATGAGCGCCTCGTGGAACCGCAGGTCCGCTTCGGACAGCGCGGTCGGATCGCCCTGCGCGTCGGCGTCGGCCATCCCGGCCACGGCCTCGTCCAGGGTGTCGGCGATCGCGTCCCGGTCGGGCGCGCGTACGACGAGCGTCGCCGCCGCGCGTTCGACCGCCGAGCGCGCGAGGTAGATGTCCCGGATGTCCCCGGGGCCGAGGTCGACGACGAACAGGCCGCGGTGCCGTTCGCTGCGCAACAGGCCTTCGGACACGAGCCGCTGCATCGCCTCGCGCAAGGGGCCGCGGGAGACCTGGAACCGGGACGCGAGTTCCGCCTCGCCGAGCTGCATGCCCGGCGCCAGCGTGCCCGCCATGATCGCCTCGCGCAGTCTGCGGGCGATGATGGCGGCGGTGGATTCCCGGTTGACCGGTTCGATGTCGGCGATCATCGGCGCCCGCCGGTGCGCAGCAGCGTGCCCAGGCCGTCGTACGTGCGGGCGAGGCCTGCGATCCGCAGGCCTTCCCACACCGTCACCTGGTTGGCGGTGAGCACGGGTTTGCCGAGGCGGCGCTCCAGGTCGTCGACGAGTGCGAGGGTGCGCATCGCGGTGTCCGGGATCAGCAGCGCGTCGGCGTCCGGGTGATCGTGACTCACCGCCAGGTCGACGACCTGTTCGGCGGGCAGGTTTCCGACCTCGGCGGCGGTGTCGATGTCGGCGGCCGCGGCCGACACCACCTCGATGCCGCCGCGACCGAGGAAATCGGCGAACAGCTTCGCGACGTCCCCGGGGTAGCTCGCTGCGACGGCGACCGTGCGCAGCCCGAGCGTCTGGGCGGCGTGGACGAACGCCAGGGACGTGCTCGAGGCCGGGAGCCCGCCCGCGGCCTCGGACAGTCCGGCGACCTGCTCGGCGGCGCCGTCCCAGCCGTAGACGAAACTGCCGCTGGTGCAGGCCCAGACGACGGCGTCGGGCGCGTGCTTCGCCAGCAGTGCGGCGCCGTCCGACAGTCGCGTGGGAGAGCCGAGGTCGAGCAGCTCGGGCACCGCGTGCAGATCCGTGCCGTAGATGTGCTCGACGCGCAGGGCGGTGTCGTCGCCGAGCATCCGTTCGGCCAGTGGGTAGTCGTCTTCCGCGGCGTGGTCCGGGTAGACGAAACCGATCGTGGGCACGAGGCACCTCCTCGGCGTCCGTTGGGGTCCACGGTGGACACGGCCTGCGACCGGTGTCGCGGTGGCGGTGGTCGTCCGGTGATGGCGATGGGGCCCGAGGGGAACCTCGGATTGTTGACAATCATACGACCCGCTTCTAGCGTGTCAACGGTGAATGCGGTGACCGAGTCCGGCAAGCCCGTGCTGACCGTGCTGACCGGCGACGACGCGCCCCCGGACATGACGGCCGTCGAACAGGATGCCGAGGTTCGGTACACCGATGCCGCGGGTCTCGCCGACGCGCTGCGCGGGGCCGATGCCCTGTTCATGTACCAGTTCCTGTCCACGGCGCTGCCGTCGGCGTGGCATGCCGCCGACCGGTTGCAGTGGCTGCACATCGCCGCGGCGGGGGTGGACCCGGTGATGTTCCCCGAGCTGCGGGCCAGTGACGTCGTGCTCACGAACGCGCGTGGCGTCTTCGACGACTCCATCGCCGAGTACGTGCTCGGCCAGGTACTCGCGTTCGCCAAGGACATGCCGACCTCGCTTCGCCTGCAGGACGCCCGCACCTGGCGACACCGCGAGACGGAGCGAATCGGCGGCGCCTCGGCCGTCGTCGTCGGCACCGGGCCCATCGGCAGGGCGATCGCGCGGCTGTTGCGCGCGGTGGGACTGCGCGTGTCCGGCGCGGGCAGGCGGGCGCGCGACGACGATCCGGACTTCGGCACGGTGCACACCACCGACCGGCTCGCCGAGTGCGTGGCCGACGCCGACTACGTCGTCGCCGTGGCCCCGCTGACCGACCAGACGAAGAACATGTTCGACGGCGACGCGTTCGCGGCGATGAAGCCGTCCGCGCGGTTCGTCAACGTCGGCCGCGGGGAGCTGGTGGTGACCGATGATCTCGTCGCCGCGCTGCGTTCGGGGACGATCGCCGGTGCCGCACTCGACGTGTTCGACACCGAGCCGCTGCCCGCCGACCATCCACTGTGGACGATGGAGAACGTGCTGATCTCGCCGCACATGTCGGGTGACGTCGTGGGGTGGCGGCGCGAGCTGGTCGGGGTCTTCGCGGACAACTTCCGCCGGTGGCGCGCCGGCCAGGAGTTGCGGAACGTCGTGGACAAGCAGCTGGGTTACGTGCCGTCGGGGAGCTGACGTCCCGATGGGCGGTCAGTCCGCGGGCCGCCGCTGGAGCGTGCGCACCTGCTTGCTGGTCAGGGTGAGCAGGGTGACGACCGTCAGCAGGGCCGCGCCGCCGAGCAGGGTCGCGGGTCTGCCGAACTGTGCGGCCAGCGGCCCCGCGGCCACCTCGCCGATCGGCAGGGCGACGAACGAGCCGAGCATGTCGTAGGAGTAGACCCGCGCGAGTCGGTCGGGCGGGATGTTCTCCTGGAGCGACACGTCCCACGCGACGGTGAACTGTTCGAGTGCGACGCCCGCCAGGAACATCACGGCCAGCAGGGGCACGAACTCGGGCAACTCGGCGAGGACCACGAGCGGCACGGCCTCGACGAGTGTGACCGCGACCCCGATGCGCAGCGCGTGCCGGGGCCGCCACCGCGCGGCGAGGAACCCGCCCGCGAACGCGCCCGCCGTCTGGGCGGCGAGGACGAATCCCCACGCACTGCGGCCGAGACTCTGGTCCGCGATCGCCGGCCCCAGCACGACGACACAGCCCGAGACGACGGCGTTGACCACCATGAACTGCAGCACCACGAGCCACACCCAGCTGCGGGCCGTGAATTCGCGCCATCCCTCGGCGAGTTCGCGCAGCGGTGCCGTGTGCGTACCGCCCCCGGCCGCGGGAGCGTGCACGCCCCGATATGCCAGGGCGGAGCCCGCGAAGAGCGCCGCGTTGGCGGCGAGTGTCCACCCCGGACCTGCCGCTGCGACGAGGATGCCACCGATCGCGGCTCCGCTGATGCGGCCGCTGTTGGCCGCGACCCGGACGAGCGCGTTGGCCTGCGTGAGCAGCGCGGGCGGCACGGTCTGCGGGGTCAGCGCCGCCGCGGCGGGCAGCGAGATCGCTGCGACGGCACCGTTGAGCAGGCTCAGCACGACGAGTAGCGGTACACCGGCGAACCCGCCGAGGACGCCGGCAGCGATCGCCGCCTGGGTCAGCGCGGCCGCGGCACCGGTGCCCTGGAGGATCACCGCGCGGGGGAATCGGTCGGCGAGGACCCCCGCCAGCAGCAGGAACACGACACTCGCCAGCGAGCGGGCTCCGACGACGAGTCCGAGCTGGGTGGGCGATCCGGTCAGGTCCAGGACGGCGAAGGCCAGCGCCACCGGCGCGAGGGCGTTGGCGACCTCGTCGAACGTGCGGCCGAGGAGCAGGCTGCGGAAGTCCGGCAGGCTCAGCGGGGCCGTGACCCGCGCGGACGGCGGCACGGGTTCCCGCGGTGGTGTCGCCGTCATCGCTGCATCCGGAACAACGCGACCGTGGCGCTGACCCGGTGGGTGCCCGGGGTGCGGGGAGCCTTCGCGTGCGTGTGCAGCAGGTCGCCCAGCTCACCCGCCAGCGCGCGGGCACGCCGCCAGACGCGCTCGTCCACCCACACCTCGGCGTCGGTGGTCGAGTACTCGGCTCCCTGTGTGCGCTGCGAGGACCTGCGGTGGAGCTCGTCGGCGAGGGCGCCGAGCAGGACCCGTTCCTCCTCCGGCTCGCGGTCGAGGAAGGGGCCCGTGCTGGCCGGGTCGTGCCGGTAACGCTTGGCGCGGCCGCCGCGGATCACCACTTCGCCCGCGGGCTCGACCAGACCCGCCGCGTGCAACCTGCGCAGGTGATAGCTGACGTTGGCCTGTTTCTCACCCAGTTCCCGGGCGGCTTCGGCCGAGCTCATCGCAGCGCCGGTCAGCAATGAGAGCAGGCGCATGCGCAGCGGGTGGGCGAGGACCCGCAGGCGGTCGAGGCTGTCTTCGGTCACGAGACGCGAGTCTCCGGGCGGTCGGCGACGACTGTCAAACAGCCCTTTTGGGGTCTGGCGCCGGATGCCGTATTCCCGTCGCCGAGGTGGAGGACCTCACGGTGCGTGGGCGCTGCTCGCGGGGTAACCCTGGAGACATGCAGACGATCACTTTGGGCAGGAGCGGTCTCGACGTCTCGCGGATCTGCTTCGGGACGTGGCAGATCGGCGGCGACTGGGGTTCGTTCGACTCCGACGCCGCGATCGACGCCATCCGGCAGGCCCGCGAGCTGGGCGTGACGTTCTTCGACACGGCGCAGGCGTACGGTTTCGGCGCGTCCGAGGAGCTGCTCGGCAGGGCGCTGCGGCCGGACCTGGACCGAGACCGCGACAGTGTCGTCATCGCGACGAAGGGCGGCATCGAACCGGGCAGCGACCGGCCGCGGAAGGCGACGCGGGAGTTCCTGCGCAGCGGTGTCGAGCAGAGCCTGCGGCACCTTGGTGTCGACCACATCGACCTGTATCAGGTGCACTGGCCCGACGAGCGGACTCCGGCGGAGGAGACGGCCTCGGCGCTGCAGGAACTGGTCGACGAGGGCAAGATCCGCCACGCGGGAGTGTCCAATTACGACAGCGAACAGCTCGCGGCGTTCGACCGAACCCGGCCGGTGGAGACGCTGCAGCCGCCGTACCACCTGCTGCGCCGGGACATCGAGACCGATCCGCTGCCGTACGCGCGGGAACACGACATCGGCGTGCTGGTCTACAGCGCGCTGGGCAGTGGCCTGTTGACCGGGGCGCTGACGGCCGACGCCACGTTCGAGGCGTCGGACTGGCGCTCGCAGTCGTCGGCGTTCCAGGGGGAGAACCTGCGGCGGAACGTGGCGGTGGTCGAGGAGCTGAAGGAGTTCGCGGCGGGCAGGAACGCGAGCGTCAGCCAGCTCGCGATCGCGTGGACGCTGGCGCAACCGGGGGTGCACGTGGCGATCGTCGGTGCGCGCAGGGCCCGCAACATCGCCGACAGCGTCGGTGCGGCGGACCTCGAGCTGACCACCGGCGACCTGGCGGAGATCGACCGCATCACCGCGGCGGGCGTCCCGGTGACGGGCGCCAGCCCGGAGGGCATTGCCTGACGCTCAGTAGTCGTGGAACCCAGCCGCACGCCGGCGGCAGGGTGCCCCGAGGGCACCTCGGGGCACTCACCGCCCGAAGGTGCCCTCGGGGGGCGAGTGTTCCGCGAGGCGGGCGGCGGCGGATACCGCGGGTGATTCGCCGTGGGTCAGCGGGTCGCCTTCTCCAGATCCGTCAACGCCGTGTCGAGATGCGTGAGCAGGCGTTGCAGGTGCGGGACGCTGCGGCGGCAGCCGGTGATGCCGACGTCGAGGTCGTCGCCGGAGGTCGTCAGCGTGATGTTCAGTGCCTGCCCGTCGAGCAGCACCGACGCGGGGTAGATGCCGTCGAGGCGTGCTCCGTTCCAGTACATCTGTTTGCGCGGTCCCGGCACGTTCGAGATCACCAGGTTGAACGGCGGGCGCGTGTTCCCGGCGATCCCGGGCACCGGGCTCGCCGCGAGCGGAGCGACGTTCAGCGCCGACAACAGTAACGCCTGCAGCGGGGTCAGTTCGCGGAACACACGCTTGGCGTCGGCCGTGGACCGTGCCACGGTCTCCAGTCGTTCGTCGGCGTCCTGCAGGTCGGTGCCGAGGTTCGTCAGCAGGGCGCCGATGCGGTTGCCGGACGCCTCGCCCGGGTCGCCGGGCGACCGCATCGACACCGGCACCATCGCTGTCAACGGTGCGGTGGGCAGCGCGTGCCGTTCGATCAGGTAGGCCCGCAGGGCACCGCCGCACATCGCGAGCACGACGTCGTTGCGCGTCACGCCCGCCGCTGAGGCGACCGTCCTGATCCGTTCCAGCGGCCACGACTGCGCGGCGAACCGCCGCGCGCCGCCGACCGGCACGTTGAACATCGTCCGCGGCGCCTCGAGCGGCAGGGTGAGGGTGCGTTCGCGGAAGGCCTCCTTGGCGACCGACAGTGCCGCGGCGGGGGCGCCCGCGAGCTGCCGCGCCGTTCCTGTCGCCGTCCGGAGCACGTCCATCGGGTCCGGGGCGGTGCGCGGTGTGCGTGGTCGTGAATCGCGTTTTCCCCACGGTGGTGGGCAGGAGCGGTCGTCCGGGTCCTCGGACAGCACGCCGGTCACCTGCCGCAGTGCGGACACGCCGTCCATCGCCGCGTGGTGAATCTTGCTGTACAGGGCGAACCGGCCGTCGGCGAGTCCTTCGACGAGGTGCACCTCCCACAGCGGACGGTGCCGGTCGAGCAGGGTGCTGTGCCAGCGGGACGTGAGCTCGAGCAGTTCGCGGATGCGGCCGGGGCCGGGCAGCGCCGAGTGGCGGAAGTGGTAGTCGAGGTCGAGGTGGGGATCGCGTTGCCACGCCAGGTAACCCGCGGTGTTGACCGGTCTGCGCAGTCGCTGCTGGAAGACGTCACGCACCGTGGTGCGCTGGAGCAGCGTTTCACGGATCTCGCGCAGGTACTCGGGGCCGGCGTCGTCGGGCGGTGTGAACAGCTGCAGGCCGCCCACGTGCATGGGATGCTCGCGGGTTTCGATCGCGAGGAACATCGAGTCGGTCACGGGCATCAGCGACATCGGTGCCACCTCCCACGGGTCGGGGACCGCCGCCCGCAGCGTGCGGTGGCAGGAGTGTACGCACCGACGCCCGTGCCGTGGCCATACCGACGGATCCGGAGATCGGGATTCTGCACCGCGCTCCGCACACCCGTGTGCCGGAGCGGGTGCGGTAGACGTTCGCCGAGTCGGCGCTGCCGGACCGTGCGGCGGTGGGCGGGTACGCATTAACGTCGGGGACATGACCATCCCGACGGACCCGGAAACCGGGGAGTTCCACCGCGCGCCCAACGCGTTCACCTCCCGTATCACCGCCGACGGCCGCGACGGCTGGCCCGTCGAAGCGGGCCGCTACCGGCTGGTCGTCAGCCGCGCGTGCCCGTGGGCGAGTCGGGCGCTGGTGGTGCGCAGGCTGCTCGGGCTGGAGAACGTCCTGTCGCTGGCCGTGGCCGATCCGATCCAGGACTCGCGCAGTTGGCGGTTCACGCTCGATCCGGGCGACGTCGACCCGGTGCTCGGCATCGGATTCCTGTACGAGGCCTACGAGAAGGCCGATCCCACGTACGACGGCGGCATCAGCGTGCCCGCGATCGTCGACGTGCCGAGCGGCAAGCTCGTCACCAACGACTACCCGCAGATCACGCTCGACCTCGACACCCAGTGGACGGCGCTGCGGCGAGACGGCGCGCCCGAGCTGTACCCCGAGGCCCTGCGCGACGAGATCGATGCCGTCAACGCCGACGTGCACCGAGACGTCAACGCGGCCGTCTACGAGGCCGGGTTCGCCACGAAGCAGGCGGCCTACGAGGACGCCTACGACCGGCTGTTCGCCCGCCTCGACGTGCTGTCGGACCGGCTCTCGCGGCAGCGCTACCTCGTGGGCGACACGATCACCGAAGCCGACATCCGCCTGTTCACCACGCTGGTGCGGTTCGACGCCGTCTACCACGGCCACTTCAAGTGCAACCGCCACAAGCTCACCGAACTGCCGGTGCTGTGGGCCTACGCGCGGGACCTGTTCCAGACGCCGGGCTTCGGTGACACCGTCGACTTCGACCACATCAAACGGCACTACTACCAGGTGCACGAGCAGGTGAACCCGACGCGGATCGTGCCGAAGGGACCGGACCTGTCCGGCTGGCGTACTCCGCACGGCCGGGAGGAACTGGGCGGACGGCCGTTCGGCAACGGTACGCCTCCGCCCCCTCCGCCCCCGCAGGAGGCCATCACCTCGGTGTCGTGAGGTCTACTCGTATCCTCTCGGCGTGGCAGCGACCGGAGGATGCACGGGAGGCGAACGGCTCGCGGACGCACTGCGCGAGCTCGAGGTCGATCGCGCGTTCGGGCTGCCGGGGGTGCACAACCTGCCCGCGTGGAATGCGTTGTCGCAGCAGGGGATCCGGCTGATCGGAGTTCGCCACGAACAGTCGGCCGCCTTCGCCGCGGACGGTTACGCCCGCGCCACGGGCCGGCTCGGCGTGGCGGTCGTGACGACCGGTCCCGGCGCCGCCAACACTCTCGCCGCGGTCGGTGAGGCGCAGGCGTCGGCATCGCCGGTGGTCGTCGTCGCCACGGACGTGCCGTCCGCGCTGCGCCGCCCGGGCGTGGTGCGCGGGGCGCTGCACGAGATGTCGGATCAGGCCGCGATGTTCGCGCCGCTGACGAAGGCGGCCCTGACCGCGGAGTCGCCCGACGACGTCGCGCGCGTGATCCGCAGGGCGGGCCGGCTCGCGCGCAGGCCGCAGAGCGGTCCGGTGTACGTCGGCATCCCCGCGGACTTCCTCACCGCGGAGGCTGCGGCCGAACCGCTGCCGGCCGACCCGCTGCCGGCGGAGTCGACCGAGGTGATCCACCGCGTCGACGTCGCCGACCTGTTGCAGGCACGGGAGTTGCTGAGCACGGCACGGCGGCCGGTGATCTGGGCGGGCGGCGGCGCGTTGCGCGCAGGCGCGGGCGAAGCGCTCGGGGAGCTGGCCGAAACCCTGGCCGCGCCCGTCATCACGACGTACGCCGCGCGGGGCATCGTGCCGCCGGACCATCCGTGCCGCGCGTCGAATCCCGTGCACACGCCCGAGGTCGGTGCACTGTGGGACGAGGCCGACGTCGTGCTCGCCGTCGGCACCGACTTCGACGGCATGATGACGCAGAACTGGCGGATGCCGAAGCCGCCGACGCTCATCACGATCAACGTCGACGCGGGTGACGCCGCCAAGAACTACCTGCCGGATCTGCAACTGACCGGTGACGCCCGCGAGGTCACCGAGAACCTGGCGTTGGGCATGCCGCGGCGGGCGGGCCTGACCGAACTGTCACGCCGACTCGACGACATCGAGACGCGCGTGCGCAGGCGGATCCGCAGGGAGGAACCGCAGGCCGCGGAGCTGCTGACCGCACTGTCCGAGACGCTGCCCGACGACGCGGTGCTGGTCTCGGACATGTGCATCGCCGGTTACTGGATCGGCGGCTTCTACCGGGTCGCGGCCCCGCGCAAGCTGGCCTATCCGATGGGCTGGGGCACCCTCGGCTTCGGATTTCCCGCCTCGCTCGGTGTCGCGGCCGCGGGCGGCGGCCGCGCGGTGTGCGTGACGGGCGACGGCGGATTCCTGTACGGCGTCGGCGAGCTCGCCACGGCGATCCAGGAGGCCCTGCCGCTCACGGTCGTGGTGGTCGACGACAGCGGATACGGCATGCTCCGCTACGACCAGACGCGCGGCGGCCTGCCGCACGAGGGGGTCGATCTCGTGACGCCGGACTTCGTCGGGCTGGCCAAGTCGTTCGGGATCGACGCCGACCGGGTGGACGGGTTCGGCCGTGCGTTCCGGAGGCGGTTGCGCGAGTTCACGCGCTCGGAGGAGCCGAACCTGCTGGTGGTGGCGGCCGAGCTCAGCCCGCCGCTGAACACCTCGCCGCGCTGGTACCGCCGCTGACGACAGCTCGCTCGGTAACGGTGACGACTGCGCCGCGGCACCCCGACGATCGCACCGCGGTGCCGTGATCGGCGGCCCTCCCGTGGAGCGGCCACGTAGGCTGGGCGGCATGACCACCGACACCGCGACCGCCGAGCGAGTGCTGTCCGAGGCCACGACGATCGCCGTCGTGGGCCTGAGCCGGAGCCCGGCGAAGTCGGCGCATTCGGTGCCCGCCGCGATGCAGTCGGCGGGTTTCCGCGTGATCCCCGTCCACCCGTCGGCCGACGTACTGCTGGGGGAGCGGGTCTACCGCACGCTGGCCGACGTCCCGGAGCCCGTGGACATCGTCGACGTGTTCCGCCCGTCGGCCGAGGCGGCGGGCGTCGCCAGGCAGGCCGCGGAGATCGGCGCGAAGGCGCTGTGGTTGCAGCAGGACATCGTCTCGGCCGAGGCGCGCGGCATCGCCGCCGAGGCGGGTATCGACTACGTCGAGGACCAGTGCATCGCCGTGGTCCGGGCCTTGGCGGGCATCACGCGCTGACCACGGAGCCCGCGCCGTGGGCGGTGGACGTCACGGGGTTGCCCGGGCGCTCGCCTGACGCCGGAGCGTGAGGAGGAGCAGCGCGCCGGGACCACCCTCCGCAGGACCGGAGTTCCCGATGACGTCGTGGGCCTCACCCAGTTCCTGCTCTCCTCGCGCGCAGCACCTCACCGGGCAGGATGTCCATCTCGACGGTGGTGCCCGTCCGCCGCGGTAGTCCGGTGGCCGAGTACGCCTAGAACGGTGGGCTCGCGTCGCCCTGACTTCGGGGTGAGAACGGGGTGGCGGTGTGCGGTATAGGTCGCCCCGTGCGGCGTCGTCACCCGGGCGATGCCGTGGACCGGGTCGTAGCGAGCACTCCAATCCGGATCGTCTTTCAGCCGGTGGTGCCGTCGGCACCGTGGGCCGCCGTTGGCTACCGAGGTCGAGCCGCCGCCGGGTGTGTTGGCCCAGGGGCGTTCGTGGTCGTGGTCGCAGTGCCGGGCAGGCCGGTGACACCAGGGCATGATGCATTCCCGGTCGCGTACCCGGACCAACTCGCGGATCACAGCGCTCGGGCGCCGCCGTGTCCGCCCCAGGTCGACCGGCTCGCCGGTTCCGGGATCGCACAGCACGGCGCGCCAGGTGCTGTGTTCGTTGGTCATGATCTCCCGGGCGATCGGGGCGGGTATCGGTCCGTAGCCGTCCAACTCACACCGCTCGTCCGAGATCGTCAGGGCCGCGTCGGCGGGAACGTGCAGATAGACCATGGCTGCGGCCTCCGGCGGCGCCACACCCGGGTCATGTCCCAGTAGCAGGTCGGCGGTCACGTCCGCGCGCAGTTGGTCGAGGGTGCGCTGGTCGCCGCGGTGGCGCAGTGACCGTGCCATCCCGTCCACCCGCGAATAGCACGCGCCCGCCACCTCCGCCGGCAGATGCGCCTCCAACGAGGACATCACATGCTCACCCGGCGTGAGTTCGAGCTTCCGCTCTGCCCGTGCTCGCCGCGCCCGCTCGACCTGCCCGTCGGGGTCGACCTTCTCCACGAGTCGGCGCACCCGTTGGGTCAGGTTGCCCGGCTGCCACGCCGTTTCCGGCGCGTCCGCCAACCTTTCCGCCAGCAGAGCGTCGACATTCCGGGCCGCGTCGTCGTCGAGCGGGTCGACCACGGCCAACACGCGCCGCACGCCATACGTCCCGACCTCGCCGGTGCGCATCGACCCGAGCAGCCACGGCATTCGTCGCATCACCGACCTGCCGTCGTCGATGCGGCGTTCCACCTCGCGGGTCGAGACTCGCAGGACGGGCGTCAACTCCTCCGCCACACCGCGATCGTTACCCACGGCCGCCGAGATGTCGGCCAGCAGTGCCAGTTCCTCGGCATCGAGCTGCGCCCGCCGAACCCGCAGGCCCCGCAGTCGCTCGACTGTTTCACCAACGTCGTCCCCCATGTCATTCACAATTCCCACTGTGTCGAACTAGTGGTCGAATAGACAATGGCACAATGGGGTGAACCAGCGCAGCCCCTCGCGTCGAAAGCCCGACCAACGAGCCAACTCAGGCCAACGAGACAACCCATATCAACGGATAACCACGACACACGAGACAAACGAAGCCGGCCCCGGCGCATGGCCGGCCTGTGTCGTCGCCGGACGGTTCGACGTGCACGTCGAACCGGCGATGCGGTGGGTTCTGTGTTGCCACCGGTGACGCCGGTGGCAGGTGCACGAGTGGGCCGTGATGGGTCCCGGGTCGGCGCCGCGGGAACGCGGTCGCGACCGGAAACCCTGTCGGCGCGCGCCGGTCGGCGGTATCGTGCGAAGCATGTCTCCACCGTGACGCTCGACGAAGCGACGTTCGCCTCGTCCGTCCCAGCCCGCCCGGCGCCTGACCCGGCGCGCGTGTGCCTGGGCGGTGCTCGCGGACGCGGTGCCGCTGTACGCGCTGCTGTTCAGCGCGCACGGCCTCTCCGACGCGCAGATCTCCGCGCTGTTGGCCGTCTGGTCGCTGACCGGTGTCGTCGCCGAGGTGCCCACCGGCGCGCTCGCCGACCGCTTCTCCCGCACCGGCTCCATGGCTGCGGGCGGTGTCGCCCAGGCCCTCGCCTACGTGTTGTGGACGGCTTTTCCCGGGTTCGGTGCGTTCGCGGCCGGTTTCGTGCTGTGGGGCATCGGCGGCACGCTCGTCTCCGGTGCGGTCGAGGCGTGGCTGTACGACAGCCTGGTCGAACTGGGCGAACCGGAACGGTTCCGCAGCAGCTACGGCCGGCTCGACGCGTGTGAACTGCTCGCACAGGTCCCTGCCGCCGTCGGCGCGACCGTACTGTTTCCGCTCGGCGGATTCGAGCTCGTCGGGTGGGCCGGCGTCGCCACGTGCCTCGGCGCCGCCGCGGTGGCCGCCCGGCTACCCGAACCGCCGCGCCACGACCCGGCCACGAACACGGACGGCGCGGACACCGACGACGCGGACACCGACGGCGGGCAACAGGGCGGCGGGCAACAGGGCAGCGGGGACCAGGGCAGCGGGCCACAGGGCGAGCTCGGGTACGTCGCCACGCTGCGGGCCGGGATCGTCGCCGCGGTCCGCACGCCCGGTGTCCCGGTGGCGCTGTTCGTCGTGGCGCTCCTGACCTCGCTCGACAACATCGAGGAGTACTTCGGCCTGCTCGCCGAGGACTGGCACGTTCCGGTGCGGTGGGTGCCGCTCGCGGTCCTCGGCATCCCACTCGCCGGTGCCGCCGGTGCGTTGTTCGCAGCACGCCTGCGTGACAGGTGGGCGAGCGCGCTGTTGTCGGCCGGTGTCGCGTTGTTCGCGGTCGCCGGGTTGTGGGCACAGCCCACGGGCCTGGCGCTCGTCGCGGTGTTCTACGCGCTGTACCGCGGGGTGCTCGTCGTCGCCGAGGCCCGACTGCAGGAACGCATCGCCGGCGCGACGCGGGCGACGGTCACCTCGATCGCGGGCGTCGGCATCGAACTGGCCGGCCTCCTCGTGTTCGCCGCATGGGCGGTCGCGGGCCTGCCCGCGACGCTGGTGCTGGCCGCGGTCGTCGCGTTCGCCGTGACACCCGGACTGCGCTCGCGGAACCCCGGTGGCGCGCGGGCCGTCCGAGGACACACCACGGGCGAAGGGACGAGGGGATCCGCGCCCCACCCGTGACGAAGAAGTCCGTCACCGCTCGCTGCCGTCGGTGACGCGGGCGTCCCCACGGGCCGTCGCTGCGCATCCACAGGAAGGGAGGCGCCGGTGCGGCTGCTCGGCTGGTGACGTCACGGCCCCGGCGCCGGCGCCCGGCGAGGCGGAACGGACGCTGCCGATGGCACGGTGCGGCCTCGACCGGCGTGCTGGCCGCACTATCGTGGGATCATGCTGCTCGAGGACCTGCGCCGTGACCTGCCCGCCGACCGGCTCGTCGACGACCCCGACGTCGTTGCCGGATACGTCCACGACGAGGCCGAATGGGCGCCGCACGGCAAACCGGAGGTGGTCGTCCGGCCGCGCAGTGCCGAGGAGGTCCAGGCCGTGGTCCGCGCCTGCCTCGCGCACGGAACGCCGCTGGTCACCCGCGGTGCGGGCACGGGCCTGTCCGGCGGCGCGAACGCCGTCGACGGATGCGTCCTGCTGTCCACAGAGCTGATGACGGCGGTGCGGGAGATCGACGAGTCCGAACGCCTTGCCGTCGTCGAACCGGGCGTGGTCAACGACGACCTGCGCGCCGCCTGCGCGGAACGCGGCCTGTGGTACCCGCCGGACCCGGCCAGCGCCCCGTGGTCGACGATCGGCGGCAACGTCGCCACCAACGCGGGCGGCCTGTGCTGCGTCAAGTACGGCGTGACCCGCGACTACGTCCTCGGGATGCAGGTCGTCACCGGGACCGGGGAGCTGGTGCGGCTCGGCAGGCGCACCGCGAAGGGCGTCGCCGGGTACGACCTCGCCGGGCTGATGGTCGGTTCGGAAGGCACGCTCGGCGTCGTCACCGAGGTGACGGTGAAGCTGCGGCCGCTGCGCGACCCCGAGCACACGGTAGCCGGGTACTTCTCCTCGATCGTCGACGCCGGACGTGCCGTCGCGGCGGTCGCCGACGCGGGTATCACGCCGTCCGCACTCGAGTTGGTCGACCGGCACTGCCTCGCCGCCGTGGACGCGTGGAAGAACATGGGCCTGTCGGTCGAGGCCGACGTCGTACTGCTCGGCCGGACCGACGCGCCGGGCGCGGCGGGGGAGCAGGAGGCCGACCGCATGCTCGCCTGCTTCGAGGAAGGCGGCGCCACGTGGGCGGCCCGGTCGACGGACCAGGAGGAGGCCGACGCGCTGTTCTCCGCCCGCCGCCTCGCCTACCCGGCACTGGAGCGGCTCGGCCCGCTGCTCACCGAGGACGTGTGCGTCCCGAAGGCGGCCGTGCCGGAGATGCTGGCCCGCATCGAGGCGGCCGCGCAACGGCACGACACGCACATCGCCAACATCGCGCACGCCGGTGACGGCAACCTTCATCCGCTGCTGAGCACGCCTCCCGGCGACGACGCCGCCCGCGAGCGTGCGCAGGAGGCGTTCCACGACATCATCCGCGACGCCCTCGAACTCGGCGGGACCGTCACCGGTGAGCACGGCGTCGGCCTGCTCAAGAAGGACGGCCTCGGCTTGGAACTGGACGGGGAGGTCGTCGCCATGCACCGGGCGGTCAAGACCGCGCTCGACCCGCACGGCATCCTCAACCCGGGCAAGGTCATCCCGGACTGACGGCCTCCCGGCCGACGGCACCGGCTACGGATCGCCGGTGCCGGTTCTCCCTGTCGTCAGCGGCGGTGCAGCCGCATCGGCAGTCCGTCGGCGGGCACCGGCAGTGACGTGTTGTCCCAGCGCGGGTGCACTCCGTCCGGCACGGTCCACGTGTAGTTGCGCAGCATCTCGTGCAGGATCGCCTTCACCTCGAGCGTGCCGAAGTGCAGCCCGATGCACTTGTGCACCCCGCCGCCGAACGGGATCCACGCGAACCGGTGCCCGGCGTCCTCGCGGCGGGATTCGGAGAAGCGGTCCGGGTCGAACCGGTCCGGGTCGGTCCAGATGCCGGGGTCGAAGTGGTTCACACCCGGTGCCGCGACGACGGCCGTCTCCGCCGGGATGTGATGCCCCGCGATCTGGGTGGGCTTCACGGTCATCCGCATCAGCGTCGGCACCGGTGCCACGAGGCGTAGCGACTCCTTGATGATCAGGTCCAGCGTGGTGAGGCTCTCCAGCGCGTGGATGTCGGGGACGTCGTCGCCGAGCGCGAGCGACTCCTGGCGGGCGCGCCGCTGCCACTCCGGATGCTTGCCGAGGTAATGCGCCGCGGCGCTGGTGGTGATCGTCGACGTGTCGTGCGCGGCCATCATCAGGAAGATCATGTGGTTGACGATGTCGTCGTCGCTGAAGCGCTCGCCGTCGTCGGTGGCGGCCTGGCACAGCCCGGCGAACAGGTCCGACCCGTCGGACAGGCGCGCCGCGGGCAGCTGCCTGCGGAAATAGTGTTCGAGGGTCTTCCGGCCCTGCACACCGGCGCGGAACCGGGTTCCGGGAAGCGGGTACCGCACGATCGACGTGGCCGCGCGCACGGCGTCGACGAACGCGTGGTTGATCTCGTCGAGGTCCTCGTCGCCGCCTCGGCCGCCCATGAACACCTGGGTCGCGACGTCGAGGGTGAGTTGTTTGAGCAGCCAGTAGATGCGCACCGGCCGACCGGCGGTCCACTGTGGAACATTGGCCCGCACCGAGGGGCCCATCTGGTCGACGTAGCCGGTCAGCCGGTCGCGGGTGAACGCGGACTGCATGATCCGGCGGTGCATGCGGTGCTCGTCGAAGTCCAGGAGCATGAGGCCGCGGTGGAAGAACTCGTCGATCATCCGGGTCCAGCCTTCCTGCGAGAAGGCCTTGTCCTTGTTGACGAGCACCTGCTGGGTCGCGTCGGGCCCGCCGACGGTCACCACTTTCTGCCCGAGCGAACCCATCCACGACACCGGGCCGAAGCGCTCGTAGCGATCGCGCAGGAACTCGTTGCCGAACCGGATGTAGCTCAGCGTGTGGCCGAGCAGCGGCGCACCCTGGTCACCGCGGACCGGTTCGAGGCCGCTGCCGCTCGGGGGTGGAGCGAGAGTGGTGACCCGGCCGTGGGTCGCGCGCAGCCACGCGTCGTCGACCGCTTTCGGCGCGGGCGCGGCGAGCACGGACGACAGGCGTTCGCGCGCCGCCCGGTTCGCGTGTTCCAGCAGTGAAACCATCTGAACTCCCCGTCACAGGAACGGATCCGTGGGATTCCCGCTGCCGCGAGGTCCACAGTGGATGAGGTGGTGCCGGTGAGCGGCCTGGGTCAGTGACCCGCGTCCCCGGCCGTGCCGACCGCGCGGGACTCGTACTCCTTACGGGCCGTGTGGTCGGCGGCACCGAGCACGCGATGGGCGCCGCTGGCGCGCAACAGCCCGTCGGAGAGCTTCCGGGGAAGCAGCGCCCCGAGCGTGTTCGCCACCACCAGGTCGCGCGGCACGTAGACGTCGAACCGCGGCCTGCGGATCGTTGCCAGCACGGCTGCCGCGACGTCCTCCGGTGTCACGGGCCGGATCGCGCGCGATTCGCCGAGGCCGGTCGCCAGTTCGGTCCGCACGACCGACGGCATCACGACCGATATGTCGACACCCGTGCGGTGCAGCTCCGCGCGCACGGCGTCGGAGAAACCGACCACGCCGTGTTTCGTGGCGCAGTAGGTGGCGGCTCCCTCGAACCCGATTCTGCCCGCCTCCGACGCGACGTTGACGATGTGGCCGCGGCCGCGTGGCCGCATGCGTCGTACGGCTTCCCGGCTTCCGTGGATGACCGCGTGCAGGTTGATCGCCAGCTGTTTCGCCGTGACCTCGTCCGGCTCGTCGTCGATGCGGCCGAGCGGCATGATCCCGGCGTTGTTGATGACCACGTCGACCGGGCCGAGGGCGTCCTCCACGGCGTCGAGGAACCGCGTGTACGCGGCCGCGGCGGTCACGTCGACCCGCCACGTGTGCACTCGCGGATGGTCGCGCAGCCGCGGGGGCAGCGCCGACAGGTCGAGGTCGGCGACGGCCACCGTCGCGCCCGCCTCGACGAGCGTCGTCGTCGTGGCCGCACCGATGCCGCGGGCGCCGCCGGTGATCGTGACGACCATGCCCGCGACGTCCCGCTGCCTGCGGCCGAAACGCCCGCGCGGCCCGCGTTCCTGACCCATTCGCGCCTCCTTGCGCTGGCCGGGGAATGCCGGACCTGATCTTGACCGGCGATCGCCAGCATCCAACTGACAACCCCGCATGTCAATATCGACCGAACGGGTGGCGGACGGGGAGACCTCAGGTCAGGCGGGCCGGGAGTCGCTCGTAGCCCCGCAGGATGCGCGTCGCCCGGTGTGCGGCACCGGGCCGCAATGACAGGTCCGGGAAGCGGTCGAACAACGCGCGCAGGCCGACCTCGCCCTCCATGCGGGCCAGTGCCGCGCCGAGGCAGTAGTGCCTGCCGGAGGAGAACGCGATGTGCTCGCGGGCGTTCGGTCGTGTCACGTCGAACGTGTGGGGATCGTCGAACACCTCGGGATCCCGGTTGGCGCCTGCCAGCAGCGTCGTCACGAGCGCCCCGGCGCGGACGGGCCTGCCCGCGATCTCCGTGTCGCGCACGGTCGTCCTGCCGGTGAGCAGCACGGGTGGGTCGAACCGCAGGATCTCGTCGACCGCGCCCGACCACAGTGACGGATCCTGGCGCACCTTCTCGAGCTGCGGCGGATGCTCACGCAACAGGGCGATGCCGTTGCCCAGCAGGTTGACCGTCGTCTCGAACCCGGCGGCCAGCACGAGGCCCGCCGTGGCGCGGAGCTCCTTGTCGTTCAGGCCGACCCCGTCCTCGCGTGCCGCGACGAGCTTGCTCAGCAGGTTGTCGCCGGGGTTCTCCTTCAGTGCGGCGAGGTGGCCGCCCAGCCAGGCGTCGAACTCGGCCAGGGCTCGATCCGTCTCGCGGAACTGCCGCCACGACATGCCCATGTCGAGACTCGGCGCCGCCGCGGTGCCGAGGGTGAGGACCTTGTGTCGCTCGTGATCGGGGACACCGAGGATCTCGGCGATCACGGTCACCGGCAGCAGACTGCAGTAGGCCTCGACCAGGTCGACCTCTTCGCCCGCTTGTGCACGGGCCTCCAGCGCGTCGAGCAGTTCGGCGGCGATCTCCTCGGTTCGCGTACGCAGGTTCTCCACCGCGCGGGCGGTGAACACACGGGTCACGAGTTTGCGGTAGCGCGTGTGCTCGGGCGGTTCGGTGGCCAGCAGCGACGGTGGTTCGATCGGGTGCAGGTGGTTCGAGGCCGACCATGCGCTCAGCCTGCCGAGGACACCGTCGACCCGGTCGATCCCGGCGCGCACGTCCTGCGAGGTCAGCACGTCGCGGACGACCGAGTGGTGCGAGACGAGGTAGGAGTACTTGCCGCGGACGATCGGCCCGCGATCGTGGATCTCGTCGAACAGCCCGGCCAGTCCCAGGGTCGGCGTCTCGGCGGACTCGGTGAACAGTCTCGCCTGCAGATCTCCCTTGCCCGCGGCGCTGCGGAGCGCGGCGCGGGGCATCGCATGGGTCACGCCCCAGCGCACGGCCTTCTTCGCGATGGACACCCTTGGCCTCCCATTATCTACTGCCGAGTAGGTACGGGTTCCAGTCTGCGCCCGTCGCGGCGCCGGGGAAAGGGGGCCCGGGCAGACCAGTCCTGTCGGCTCACCCGGGCCGGCTCGCGCCGGCGAGCGTGACCACCGCCGACTCGTGCGCGGACCGGAGAGTCTCCAGCTCGGCTTCGCTCCTCGGATGCTGCATCATCCGAGGGGCGAAGCCGTCGGTCGGCGCGATGATCGCATCGGCCGGTTCGCCGGTGGTCGTCCCGCCGGTGGCCGCTGGTGGGCCTTCGCCCTCGTGGCCGCCCACCGCCGGCGGAGCCGCGGCATCGAGGGTCACGACGGAACGAGTCGGCCGACGGGGTCGTTGGCTCGTACCGCCGCGGGACCCGCGGGCGGCGGGATACGGTACCGGCATGACGTCCCGTACCGGTCTCGGCGCCACGCCCCGCACAGCGGGGTGGAGCGACTGGCGCAGACCCCGGCCGGATCCCGCGATCCAGCGTTCGGACGTGCTGATCACGGCAAGCGTGTTCGCAGGCATGGTGCTCGCCGTCCTGGCCATCAACGGCATGGGGGCCCAGGTCTTCGGAACCGCCCCGTCGCTGGCCGAACAGCTGGTCTGGGGCACGGCGCTGTCGTTGCCGCTCGTGGCGAGGCGGCGGTTCCCGTCCGCGGTACTGCTGTTCGTCGGCGCCGTGTTCATCGCCGCGCAGGCGCGCCAGATCGGGGACAACAGCGTGCCGTCGGTGTGCGTGTTCCTCGCCAGCTACAGCGTCGGCGCGTGGGAGCGCAACCGCAGACTCGCGCGCTGGTCGCGGCTCGCGGTGATCATCGTGATGTTCCTCTGGCTGGCCTACTCGTTCGTCCAGGCCATGGCGGGGGACGTACCCGAGTTCCCCGGGTCACTGGGGCCGTTCGATCCGGTGCTGGCCTCGGTGGTCTACAGCACGCTCTTCAACGGCGTGTTCTTCGCCGCCGCGTACTTCTACGGGAACATGGCCTGGGAAACGGCGCGCCGCAGGGCCGAGCTGGAACAGCGCAACGACGAGCTGCAGCGCTCCCACGAGGAGAACCTCCGCGGCGCGCTCGTGGCGGAGCGGATCCGGATCGCGCGCGACCTGCATGACGTCGTGGCGCACAGCGTGTCGGTGATGGGCATCCAGGCGGGGGCCGCGCGGCGGACACTGGACCGCGACCCCGTGCTCGCCGGTGAGGCGTTGCAGACGGTGGAGGAGACCGCCCGGTCGGCGATCGGCGAGCTGCGCGGCCTGCTGGGCGTGCTGCGGTCGGAGCCGGACCCGTCCGCGGTCGGCGACGCCGTCCGCGAGGGTGGGGAAGCGAGCGGGGACGGCACTGCGAGTGGGGGCGAGGTCACGGACGTGGCCGACCCGGCAGGCGGTGGCTCCGGGGAGCGGAACGCACGTGCCGCCTCCCCGGGACTCGCCGACATCCCCGACCTCGTGTCCAGAATGGACGTGGTCGGGATCGTGGCGGGGTACGGCGTGTACGGCCAGGAACGGCCCGTTCCGGACGCCGTGGCGCTGTCGGCCTACCGCATCGTGCAGGAGGCGCTGACCAACGTCTCGAAACACTCCGGCGCCGAACAGGTCGACGTGCGCGTGCGGTACCTGGCGAGCGCGCTCGAAGTCGAAGTCGTCGACGACGGGTACGGCAGGTCGTCGGCGGGCGGTAGCGGCCTCGGCCAGGCGGGCATGCGGGAGCGTGTCGCGGTGCACGGCGGCGAGATCGAAACCGGCCCGCGCGAGAGCGGGCGGGGATACCGCGTGTGGGCGAGCATGCCGCTCGGCCCACGACCGGTGTCGGCCACGACGCGGGAGGAGAGCTCGTGACCGAGTCGTTGCGGGTCGTGCTGGTCGACGACCAGGATCTGGTGCGGGCGGGATTCCGCGTCATCCTGGGCGCCGAGCCCGACGTGGCGGTCGTCGGCGAAGCCGGTGACGGGCTCGAGGCGGTCCGGCTGATCGGCGAGCTGCGCCCGGACGTCGTGCTGATGGACGTGCAGATGCCGGAGATCGACGGTCTCGAGGCGACGCGCCGCATCCTCGGTGAGCAGGTGGGCTCGGCCGCCCCGACGAAGGTCGTCATCCTCACGACGTTCGACCGGGAGGACTACCTGTTCGAAGCGTTGCAGGCGGGGGCGAGCGGGTTCCTGCTGAAGAACGCGTCGCCGGAGGACCTCGTCGAGTCGGTGCGCATCGTCGCCCGCGGGGACGCGCTGCTGTCGCCGGAGGTCACGCGGCGCGTGATCGCACGGTTCAGCGGTACGGCCGCCGCGCCTGCGCCCGCGACCAGACCCGACGTCCTGACCGAACGCGAGTACGAGGTGCTGGTCATGCTGGCCAGGGGCGCCTCCAACGGGGAGATCGCCGAGCGGTTCGTCGTCAGCGAGGCCACCGTCAAGACCCACGTGTCACGGGTGCTGACGAAACTGGACCTGCGCGACCGGACACACGCCGTGGTGTTCGCCTACGAGAACGGGATCGTCGCCCCGGGCACACCGTGACCGCCGGTCCGGGCCGCCGGGGTCATCCGCGAGGGTGACGTCGGGGATACATCGCGGGCCTGACGCGTGCGGGAGCCCCGCGCGCCTAGCCTGCTCGTATGTTGAAGGTGAATGGCGTCAGCCGGAGCTTCGGCGACCACCGGGTCCTCGACTCGGTGTCGTTCGACGTGAAGCCCGGCCGGATGACGGGGTTTCTGGGGGCCAACGGCGCCGGCAAGACCACCACGATGCGGATCATTCTGGGGGTCCTCAAAGCGGACGCGGGCTCGGTGACGTGGAACGGGGAACCGGTCACGCAGGCGGTGCGGCAGCGGTTCGGCTACATGCCGGAGGAACGCGGCCTGTACCCGAAGATGAAGGTCGCGGAGCAGATCCAGTGGTTCGGCAGGCTGCACGGTATGCCGGCGGCCAAGGCGGCGGCGAACACCGAGCGGCTGCTCGAGGAACTCGACCTGCACACACGGGCGGGCGACAAGCTCGAAGCGCTGTCGCTCGGCAACCAGCAGCGCGCGCAGATCGCCGCCTCGCTGGTGCACGATCCGGACCTGCTGATCCTCGACGAGCCGTTCTCGGGGCTGGATCCGATCGCGGTCGACACCGTGCTGCGGGTGCTGCGGCGGCGTGCGGCCGACGGCGCTCCCGTGCTGTTCTCGAGCCATCAGCTCAGCGTGGTCGAGCAGCTGTGCGACGACCTGGTGATCATCTCGGGGGGTGACATCAAGGCCAGCGGTGAGCGGGACGAGCTCAAGCAGCGCTACGGCACGCCGCGGTACGAGATCGTCGTCGGCTCGGACGCGGGGTGGCTGCGCGATGTGCCGGGCATCAGGGTGACCAGTGTGGACGGTCCGCGTGCGGTGATCGAGCCCGCGTCGGCCGAGGGATTCCGCACCGGCGGCGAAGCGCTGGACCAACGGATCCTGCAGGAGGCCATGCGCCGCGGCGAGGTCCGTGCGTTCACGCCGGTCGTGCCGTCGCTCAACGAGATCTTCAAGGAGGCGATCTGATGACCAGCGTCGAGGAGCGGACCTCCGTGGAGTCCGGCAACGCAGGCGGCCTGACGTTCATGCAGGCCACCTGGCTCGTCGCGGAACGCGAGATCAAGGCGTTCCTGCAGATGAAGGGCTTCTGGATCGGGCTCGCGACGATCGTGATCGGGCTCTTCGCCGCGTCGATCCTGCCGAACGTGTTCGGTGGCGGGGACACGAAGGTCGCCGTGACGAGCGCCGAGGTGGCGCAGACGCTCGAGGCAGGCCCGTTCGACGTCGAGCGCACCGACGACGCCGCCGCGGCGGAAGAGCTGGTTCGCAGCGAAGAGGTCGAGGCGGCGGTCGTACCGGACACGACGGGACAGTCGCCGACGGGCGTCGAGGTCGTCGCGCTCGAGAACCCGCCGAGCGACCTCATGGCGTCGCTGGGGGCGCCGCCACCGGTGAACCTGCTGGACCCGGGTGACGTCGGCGAGGGCGAGAAGCAACTCGTCATCATGGTGTTCGCGCTCGTGTTCATGATCTTCGCCATGGGAGGTACGGCGATCGCGCAGAGCGCGGTCACCGAGAAGCAGACCCGGGTCGTAGAGATCCTGGTGTCGACCCTGCCGGTGAAGTCGCTGCTGGCGGGCAAGATCGCGGGCCACACGCTGCTCACCATCGGCCAGGTGGTCGTGCTGGCCGTCGCGGCACCGATCGCGTTGCAGGCGGGTGACAACGAGGGACTGTTGCAGGTCATCCTGCCCGCGCTCGGCTGGTACGTGCCGTTCCTGATTCTCGCGTTCCTGCTGCTGTCGTCGATGTGGGCGGTCGCCGGGTCGTTGGTGAGCAGGCAGGAGGACCTGGGCTCGACGATGGGCCTGGTCATGATGCTGGTGTTCGGCCCGTACATGGCCGTCATCTTCCTGTCCGACAACGAGACGGCCATGGCGGTGCTGTCGTACGTGCCCTTCTCGGCCGCCATCGCGATGCCGGTGCGCCTGTTCACCGGTGACGCCCAGACGTGGGAGCCGTTCGTGTCGCTCGGCCTGATGGCCGTCATGATCGTGCTGATCATGGCTGCGGCCACCCGGCTCTACGCGGGCTCGGTGCTGCAGACCGGCGGCAAGGTCAAGCTGTCCCGCGCGTGGTCGGCCGCGTCGGACTGACCACCCGCGACGGCGGTCCCCGGCCGAGTACACGGCCGGGGACCGCCGGGCGTGGTGGTCCGCATCAGGCGAAGGGAACGCCCGCGTCGACGAGGCCACGAAGCCGAGTCCGGTCGGCGCGCGCGTGCGTGCCGACCGGACGGTTGCTCGACGAGTTGGCGTGACGCGCGGTCTCAGCCGGACACCCTCAGCGCGAAGTGATTCAGGCTCGCGGGGACCCGGCCGCCGTCGAGCCGGGCACCCCCGGTCTCGTCCAACTGCGGCTCGCGATCCCGGAGGAATACGGCGAGGAACGTGGCGGTGGTGAACAGGACGACATCCCTGCCGGGGCACGCCGCGGGACCGGCGCTGAACGGCACGAGCGCGGGCTGTGCCGCGGCGCGCCCGTCCAGCCAGACGTCGGGTGCGAACCGGTCGGCGTAGGGCAGCCGGGCGGAGTCCCTGTGGAACAACGGTGCGAAGGCGAGGAGGGTCGCGCCGTTCCGGGCCCACGCGGTGTCGGTACGCGCCTCGCGCAGCAGTGCCGGCGTCGTGGGCCACAGTCGCAGCGATTCGAGTACGCAGGCGCGCAGGAACGGCAGCTGTCGTGGGGCGTCGGCCGCTCCGTCCCGCGCTTCCTCGCGGGCACGGCGGAGCATGTCCGGATGCGCGGCGAGCAACGCCAGCGTGCGGAACGTCGCGATTCCGGCGGCATCGAAGGCGAACAACCAGTGCAGCAGCTGGCTCGCGACGGCGTCGGAGCCGGTGTGGCGCGAGCCGTGGGATCGGCCTCCGCTCCCGGCGTGGTCGGCCGCAGCGACGAGGGCGGACGCGAGGCTGCCCGGCCGGTTCGCCGCAACCTGTTGGCGGACGAGCTCGAGGAGCCGTTCCCGGTGCCGCCGGAGTTTCGGAACGAGGTAGGCCCAGTTCGCGCGCTGTCGCAACGCGGTGAGCAGATCGGTGATCTCCCGGTCGTCGACCGTGTCGCCGCCGAGAGTGATCTCCCTGACCAGCCGCCACCACGTGTCGGAGAACTGCTCCCAGCCGACGACGGTCGGGAGTCCGCCCGCGTGGGAGGCGATCGTCGCCGGCCAGCCGCCCGCGATGTGGTGCACCTCGTGTCCGGGTTGGAGAGCCTCCTCGTTCAGGTCACGGCGCTCGGCCCGCTCGCCGCCCTCCGAGATGAGCACTCCGTGCGGCTGGAACCGCCTCAGCGCGGCACGCTTCTCCAACGTCGCCGGGCTGAACGGGGCCGGTGCCTCCGCGAGCAGATGGCCGACGTCAGCGTGGTCCAGCAGGACCGTGACCGATCGTCCCGGCAGCCGGAGCTGAACGGGCCGGCCGCGGTGGTCGCGCCGGAGCTTGCGCAGCGTCCTGACGGCGAGCCGGTCCACCTCGTAGCGTTCGACCAGTTGCATCGCCGCGGGCCGTCGTCTGATCAGACCCGTCGCCACGGCCGGCAGCAACACCGTCGCGGCGACCCGCGCCGTCTCGCCGAGGGACGCCGTGTCGGCGGCCGGGTGCGGTTCGTCGGCGCGGACGGTCGCCGCGGAGGGGATCGCGTGTGCAGTCGTGGCCGGGGCTGCCGCGGCCCGGTCGGGCATGGCTCGGTCGGTCGCCGTTCGGTCGGTCGCCGTTCGGTCGGTCATGTCGCCGTGGTACCCGGCGGGGCGGCGGGCGAATCGACGCGAGCCGGTGACGGCCGCGGCCTGTTTTCGGCTGCGTGACCTCGGGAACACCTCGGACATGTCGGGCAGCAACGCAACGTGGGACCGGAGTCGCCCGCACACGGGATCCCGGGCGCGGGCGATGCTCTGTGTCGTCGGTGCCTGTTACGTCGCGCTCGGCGTCGCCGGTATGGCGAGCGGCCCCGGCAGAGTGCTGGTCTTCAGCTCGGGGCTGTTGCTCGACCTGGTGCGCGCGGGTGTCGGCCTGCTGTGTCTCACCGCACTGCACCCTCGTGCGTCGGCCACCGCGATCGGCTGGTTCCTCACCGTGGGATTCACCGCGCTCGTCGCCTACGGGGTGCCCGCGGCCATCGCCACGGACAGAGTCGACGTGGACCACGTCCTCCCGATCTCGTGGGCGGACAACGTGCTGCACCTCGCGACGGCGCTCGTGGGCTTCGCCGTCGCGATCACCCGGTACCGCGTACGCGACGTCGTGTCTCCCGGGCAGTGAGCACGGGGGCGGTTGTGCCGGCACCCGGCCGAACCCGGCGAGTGTCCCCGTGTCCACAGGAGAACCGTCCACAGTGGTAATGCCGTGCAGCACAGGGGTTTTCGCTGTCCTGTTCGAACTTTGCCGAGACGAACCGCGATCGGTCCGTTACTTTTCGGCGCAGGCGGGAAACCGGGGAGGGAAGGGCCACGAGCCGCCCGGAGGTCAGCATGCGCGGCGCACCGGAAGCGGTCGAGGACGTCGCAGCGACCAGACCTCATCCGGGAACCGGCGAATCGTCACCGGTGACGATGCTCGCCAGACCGCCGTGGCCGTGTTCGACCGGATCAGGGACGCCGTTCGCGACCGGAGGAACCGCTGAGCCGAGCGGCCGGCCGCGAACGGCCCGACCAGGAAAGGAGTGGGAGATGACGACGCCCGAAGGCGGTCATGTGACCGGCACGAAGGACAAGAACTACAACATCATCTGGTACGTCGAGTCGTGCCTGAGCAACGCGCTGCGGCTGGAGACCTACATCGGTGACGCCGAGCGTGACGGCGACGACGAGCTGGCCGAGTTGTTCCGCAAGGCGCAGGCCGACAGCCGCAAGGGCGCCGAGCAGGGCAAGGAACTGCTCAGGAAGCGCCTGTCGGGCTGACGGTGTGACGCAGGTTCCCCGGCAAGTCACGACGAGCGGCCCGGCAGGGTGGGTGCCGGGCCGCTCGCGCGTGTGGTCACGTGCCTGCGGGGTCCGGCGTCGTCATGGGCTGCGCACCTCCGGCAGGTCGGCCAGCGCGCGTTGCACCGTCTCGACCACGCGCGGGTGGCCGAGGGGCAGCGGAGGCGGCACCCGGTCCTGGTCGTCGTCGGTGCTGTGGGCGATCACCTCGACGGTGACACCTGCCCGTTCGGCCTCGTCGATCTCGGAGCCGTGGCGGCGCAGCCACGCGTCGTCGGCCTCGCTCGCGTGGCCGGAGTCGGAAACGTGGTCCGCCGCGGGGTCGACGAGCAGGACCGAGCGCACCGCGGATGTGTGCCGCCGCGCCAGGTCGATCGCGAACTCGCCGTAGGGCCCGGAGGTGACGACGTCCGTGTGCGGACGTGCGGGGCCGGCCGACGACAGCAGCCTGTCGCACTCGGCGTCGTCGCTCGCCGGAAGCCTGACCCAGACGATCTCGTGTCGGTCTGTCAGCGGTCGCCAGGTGGCGGGCAGTTCGTCGTGCTTGCCCGCCCCGGCCGGATCGAGGACGAGTACCCGCCGGTCACCTCCGTGTCCGTGCACGGTGACGGCGGGACCTTCCGCACGCAGGGGTTCGGTGTCCGACATGCCGCACGGATGCCCGGGCCGGAGAGCGGGAAAACGCCGTGGCGGCGCGGCCCTGTGAGCCGCGTAACGCGTTTACCCGGGCGCCGGTCGGGCAACGCTTGGGGGTGCCCTCTCGCAGCGGCCGGAAAGGAGCGCCTGATGCAGCAGGAGGAGTTCGACGCGGTGACACCACCGCAGGACACGGGCGCGCCGGACAGCGTCGAGGAGGATCCCGCCGCCCTGGGCAGCGCCGAGGACCTCGACGAGGACCGGTTGCAGCAGGACCCGCTGGAAGGCGGGATGGAACCACCCGAACAGTGGTCGGGCGTCGACCGCTGGGGAACGACGCCGGCTGAGGAACGTGAGGGTGAGCCGCTCGAGGAGCGACTCGCCGAGGAGGAGCCCGACACACCCGTGCCGCCCTCGCCCGAGCGGGAACCGGATCTGCCGCGAGGCCTCGACGACGAACGGAGCGAAGAGGCCGACAAGGCGGGCGGGTCGGTGGCGGACGCGATCCGCACACCGCGCCCGCCCGAGTGACCGCCAGGAGGGACCATGCGCAGGGACGAACTGCAGGACGTACTGGCCGCGGAGGGCCCGTTCGCGTGCGCGTACTTCGACGCATCGCACGACACCGAGGACGCGTCCGACCGCGTCCGGCTGCAGTGGCGTTCGGTACGGGAGCAGCTGACCGAACAGGGCGCGGACCAATCCACAGTGGACGCGATGAACCAGGCGGTCGAGGACGCGGCTCCGCCGGTCGGCACCGCGGGCCGGGCGTTGATCGCCGCGGCAGGAGACGTGCTGGTCGACGAGTGGCTGCCGTCGCCGCCGCAGACCGTCGCCGCATGGTCGGACGTGCCGCAGCTGCTGCCGCTGCTGGCGTCGATGGACAGGCCCGTGCCCTACGTGGCGGTGGTCGCCGACCGCACCGAGGCGCGGCTGAAGGCCGTGGACCACAGTGGTGAACCGGTGGCGACGGAGGACGTCAGCGGTGAGGACTACCACGTCCACAAGCCACGCGGTGGCGGCTGGTCGCATCGCCGGATCCAGCAGTACGCCGAGGAGTCGGTGAAGCGCAACGCCCGCGACATGGCCGAGGAGGCCGACCTGCTCGCGCAGAAGGTGAGCGCGCGCCTGCTCGCGATCGGCGGCGAGGCACAGACTCGGTCGGCGCTGCGCGAGGAGCTCTCGCCGCGGTGCCGGGAGATCGCGGTCGAGCTGAACGCGGGCCCGGCCGAGGGCGAACCCGACATGGACGAGTACGACACGTGGATCGCCGAGCTCGTCGAGCGGCAGCAGGCCGAGGACCGCGAGGCGGTCGTGCAGCGATATCGCGCCGCCGCCGGCAGGGGCGATGAAGCATCGTCCGGACTGCGCGAGGTGACGTCCGCGCTGCGGGACGGCCGGGTCGCCACGCTGCTGGTGGACCGCGGCGCGCTGGGTGACGCCTCCGTGCTGTGGGGCGCGGACGTGCTGCGGGTCGCCACGGGCGACGACGGACTGTCCGAGCAGAACGTGACCGAGCACCGCGCTGACGAGGCGCTGCCCGCCGCGGCGATCGCCGCCGGAGCGGACGTGCTGGTGGTCGACGGTGCCGAACTCCCGGACGGGGTCGGTGCGCTACTGCGGTACTGAGGCTTCGGCCGCGGAGGCGCGGTTGGTGCACCGAGCCGCGGGATCGCCCGGCCACCGAGTCGCCGGAATGTGGAGGGATCCGAATGAAACGCGAGAGTGATCAGCACGCGCCGTGGGTCGACGACGAGCTGGAACACGAGCTCGACGGGGCGCTCCGCGGCAACCGGCCGTCCCGGACCGATGAGCCGCGGGACCCGGAACCGCCCGCGGACGACGATCCCGACGTCGCAGGATGGTCGCCGCGCAAGGAGGACGAGACGGAGTGACGCGACCGTCGTTCAGGGCCCGCCGGCGCCCGCGCCGGCGGGCCCGTCGTCCGGGTCGCCGGTGACGCGGCTGTCGGTGATTCCCAGCCGCCGGAGCACCTCGGGCAGGTCGTCGAGCACGGGTGAGCGCAGGTCGCCGCCCATGAGGGTGGCGCGTAGGTAGAGCCCGTCGCTGATCAGGCCGAGCAGTTCGGCGGTCAGCGGGTCGTCCACGTACTCGCGGGCCAGGTCCGTCCACATGCGAAACGACGCGGCGAGGGCCTCGTCGGCCTTCGGCTCGCTGCCGATCAGCCGGAGGGTCGCCACGGATGTCCGGTGGGCCGGCTTGGCCATGTCGGCATCGGTCACCGAGGTGCCGAGGAGATACCGCACCATGCCCTCGGGGGCGGCTCTGGCATGTTCGGTGTCCTGGCTGGTGCGGTCGAGGAGCCGCTCGATGAGGCCGTCGAGGAGGGCGTCCTTCGATTTGAAGTGGTAGAGCAGGCCGCCTTTGGACACGTCCGCTCTCGCCGCGACGGCGTCCAGCGTGACGGCGGCGAGGCCCTTCTCGATCAACAGGTCCTCGTAGGCGTCGAGCACCTGTTCGCGCGCGGATGGTCGTCCCATGGCCGGACACTGTACCGCGTTGACTTGACCGTCCAGACGGTTTATTTTCCACGGGTCGGCAAACTGTACCGGCTGGACGGTCAAGAAACTGGAGGGGTTGTGGACAGGGCGGGAACGCGCGATTGGGCCGCGCTCGGGGTGCTGGTGCTGCCGGTGCTGTTGATCAGCGTGGACATGACGGTGCTCGGCTTCGCGCTGCCGTACCTGAGCGAGGATCTCGCTCCGACGGGAGCTGAGCAGCTGTGGATCGTCGACATCTACTCGTTCGTGCTCGCCGGCCTGCTCGTGCTGATGGGATCGGTGGGCGATCGGATCGGTAGGCGCAGGCTCCTGTTGTCGGGCGCGGCGCTGTTCGGTGCGGCGTCGGTGTTCGCCGCGTTCGCGGCGAGTCCGGCGATGCTGATCGCCGCGCGGGCGTTGCTCGGGGTCGGAGGCGCGACGCTGATGCCCTCGACGCTGTCGTTGATTCGCACCATCTTCGCCGACCCGGCGCAGCGCAGGCTGGCGATCGCGGTATGGGGCTCGGGTTTCTCGGGTGGCATGGCACTCGGGCCGGTGGTGGGCGGCTGGCTGCTCGAACACTTCTGGTGGGGTTCGGTCTTCCTCGTGAACGTCCCGGTGATGGCCGTGCTGCTCGTCGTCGGACCGTTGCTGCTGCCCGAGGCGGCCGACCCCGCGCCGGGTCGGTTCGACCTGCTCTCTGCGGTGCTCTCGCTGGCCACCGTGCTGCCCGTCGTCTACGGGATCAAGGACCTCGCCAAGCACGGGCTCGGGTCCGCACCGCTCGCCGCGATCGGTCTCGGACTCGCGGTCGGCGCGGCGTTCGTGCACCGGCAGCGGATGCTCGCCGACCCGATGATCGACCTGAGGTTGTTCGCCAGGCGCGAGTTCAGCGTGTCGATCGTGACCAACATGCTGGGCGTGTTCGCGATGACGGGGCTGTTGTTGCTGATCCCGCAGTACCTCCAGCTCGTACTGGGGATGCCGCCGCTGACCGCGGCGCTGTGGATGCTGCCGATGACGCTGGCGGGCGTCGCGGGGTCGCTGCTGGTGACACGGCTGGCCCGGCACGTTCCGGTGCCGCGGCTGATCGGTGCGGGCCTGCTGCTCGCCGCAGTGGGGTTCGCGCTCGTGGCCGTGCTGGGCGGCGGCGCAGGGCCGGGGATCGTCGTGTCGGCGCTGGTGCTGGTGGGGTTCGGCGTGCCCCTGTCGGAGGTGCTGACGAACGACCTCATCGTGTCGACGGCTCCGCCGGAGCGGGCCGGTTCGGCGGCGGCGATCTCCGAGACCGGCTTCGAACTCGGCGGCGCGCTGGGGACGGCTGTTCTCGGCAGCGTCGCCATGGCGATCTACCACTCCGGGGTACCCGTCGGTGCGCCGGACGCGGCCCGCGAGACGCTCGGCGGGGCGGTCGGCGCGGCGCGCGGGCTCCCACCGGAAGAGGCCGGCGCGCTGCTCGACACGGCCGCGGAGGCGTTCGTCTCGGGCATGCGGATCAGTGCGGTGGCGGGCACCGTGCTGCTCGTGCTGACCGCTGCTCAGGCGGTTCTCCTGCTGCGCAAGGTCAGGACGGACACGTCCCCGGCCGTGCCCGTCTGACACGGCCGGGGACCGTGCCGGGTGTCCACCGGGCGGCACCCGGCACGCAAGCTCAGTCCAGCACGGCGTACGCCTCGACCTCGACGAGGACGTCGGGTTCGAAGAGGTGGGCGACGTCGATGACCGACAGTGGTGGCAGCGGCGTGGGGATGCCGAGTTCCCCCGCCACCCGGTCGATCCCGGCCAGGAACGGTTCCATCAGGTCCGGACGCCAGCCGGTGGTGAAGAAGCGCAGCCGGACGACGTCGGAGAAGTCCGCGCCTGCGCCCGCGAGGCCGCGTGCGGTGTTGCGGAGCGCCTGCGCGACCTGGCCGGCGAGGTCGCCGGTCGCGACCGGCTCGCCGGACGCGTCCCGGGCGATCTGTCCGGCGACGTGGACGTGCGTGGTGCCCGTCGCGACGGACACGTGGTGATACGGCACCGGCTGGAACATGCCTTCGGGGCTGAAGGTCTGCACGGTCATGGGACACCTTTCGCGGTGAGCGGGCAGGGCCCGCGGACGGTTCTCGCCGCTGTTCGAACGTGTTGCCGAACAGGTATCCAATGGCTACCTTGTATCGAAAGGGAACTTCAACGAGACCAGGTGTCATGGACGAAACCACCGAGGTCGGCCGGCTCGGCGCCGAGCACCGCGAGCTGCTGGGGCAGGTGCTGGACAAGTGGTCGCTCGAGGTGCTCGACCGGCTGTGTGAACGACCGCGCCGGTTCAACGAGCTGCGGCGGGCGATTCCGGAGGTGACGCAGAAGTCGCTGACGGCGACCCTGCGGAGGCTGGAGCGCAACGGCATGGTCGAACGGGACATCGTGAGCACCCGCCCGGTCGGCGTCGAGTACCGGATCGCGCCGCTCGGCAAGACGCTGCAGGACCTCATCGACGCGCTGCTGCAGTGGAGTGCTGCGCGTCTGCCGGAGGTGCAGCGGGCTCGCGACCGCTTCGACGCCGCCGAGGGTTGACGAGGCCGTTCGGCGAGTGGGCCCACAGGGCGTCAGCGCAGGACGGTCGCAGCGAGGTCGCGCAGGATCTCGTCGGTCTCGCGTTCCCGGTCCGCCGCGTCCGAGGTCAGCAGCCACAGCGCCGCGCCGTCGACACCGAGCAACAACTGCCGGGCCTGCCTGACCGGGTCGCCGTCCCGGAGCGCTCCTTCCTCGGCCAGGACGTCGAGCCACCCGTGGACCCGCTCGTGGGCGCGGCGCACCGCCGACATCCACCGTGACCGGCGTTCGGGCGCCGCGTCCGGGCCCGCCACCGCCGCGACGGTGGCGGCCCATTGTTCGAGTCCGTCCGCCGGGGTGACGAACTGCCGGAGGCACTCGACGAGCCGGTCGGAGGCCGGCACGCCGTTGTCGCGGATCCGCAGGTCGCCGAGCCGGTCGTCGAAGGCCGCCTCGGCGACGGCGTCGTACAGATCGCGCTGGCTGGGGAAGTAGTGGCGCAGTGTGCTGGCCCCGACGCCGGCGCGTGCGGCGACGGTCCTCACGCTCAGCGCGGCCATGCCGCGTTGGGCGGCGATCTCCCGTGCGGCCGTCACGATGACGTCCCTGCGCCCTCCCATGTCGCTCCTCGCGTATGCCCGTTTCGTCGTGGCGGTTGTCCGGTTCGTGCTAACGTGCCGGCCGACACTAGTACAGTGTACTAATTCATGCGGCGACGGTGGTCGCGCATTCTGCGGGGAAGAAGGGACCGAGGGGCGACATGATCAGCAGTGTGCAGGAATGGGCGTTGTCCCTTCCGTGGTTCCTTCACTGGGTCGGAATCCTGGTGCTCGGGGCGATCCCGTTCGTCGAGTCGTACTTCGGGTCGGTCATCGGAGTGTTGTCGGGGCTGTCGCCGTTCGTGGCGATCCCGGTGGCGATCGGCGGCAACGTCGTGTCGATGCTGGCGTTCGTGTTCGGCGCACACGCGGTGCGAGGGCGTGTCATGCGGGACAGGGAACAGGCCGCGCTGTCGCCGCGGCGGCAGAAGGTCAAGGAACGGTTCGACAGGTACGGCGTGGCCGGAGTGAGCCTGCTCGGGCAACTGGTTCGGCCCAGTCAGATCACGTCGGCACTCATCGTGTCGTTCGGCGCCTCCAGGAACCGCGTGATCATGTGGCAGGTCGTCTCGATCATCATGTGGGGCGTGGTGTGTGGCGTGCTGGCCGTCTACGGCGTCGATGTCTTCGCCTGACGTCCGCTTCGCCTGAGTCCGTAGGGAACGTCGCCGACGGGCGACGGCGTACGATCGGCGGCCGGCGCCGAGCTCAGTGGTAGGCAACAACAGTGGCAGGCAATAACAGCGCCACGGAACCGGCAGCGCCACGGAACCAACAGTGCCAAGGAACCAACAGCGGCACGGAACCGACAGCGGCGCAGCAGAAACGGTGGCACGGCGCCGCGAACAATCGGACACAGCCGAGAACAAGCAGTACCCGCGCCAGCGGTACCCGAGCACAGCAAGGTGGGCACATGACCGTACGTACGGCCGTTATCGGCTTCGGACTCGCGGGGCGGGTTTTTCACGCGCCGTTCGTGGATCACGACGAGTCGTACTCGTTGGATTTCGTCGTCACGGGTAATGAGGATCGTGCTCGTGAGGCGCGGGAGTCGTATCCGGGTGTGACGGTGCTGCCCGACACGGCGGCGTTGTTGGCGCGGGCGTCCGATGTGGATCTGGTGGTGGTCGGGACGCCGCCCGCGACGCATGCGGAGATCGCGGGCGAGGCGTTGGATGCGGGTCTGCATGTGGTGGTGGACAAGCCGTTCGCGACGACGAGTGAGCAGGGGCGGGCGTTGATCGAGCGTGCGCGCCGGGCCGGGCGGGTGTTGACGGTGTATCAGAACCGCCGTTGGGACGGGGATTTCCTGACGCTGCGGGAGTTGGTCGAGTCCGGTGAGCTGGGTGAGGTGCACAGTTTCGAGTCGCGGTTCGAGTGGTGGCGACCCGGGGGCGGGCGTGGCTGGAAGGCCAGCGCGAGTGTGGCCGAGGGCGGCGGGATCCTGTTCGATCTGGGTACGCATCTGATCGATCAGGCGGTGCAGTTGTTCGGCGGGGTCGAGGATCTGTGGGCCGATGTGACCACGCGGGGCAGCGACAACGCCGACGACGATTCGGTGGTGGTGTTGCGGCATGCGGGTGGTACGCGGTCGCGGTTGATCATGTCGGGGTTCGCGGCGCTGCCGGCGCCGCGGTTCCACGTGCTGGGGTCGCGGGGCGCGTTCACGATCTGGGGTCTGGACCCGCAGGAGGACGCGCTGCGCGGTGGGGCCCGGCCGGGCGATGCTGGGTTGGGTGTGCGCGGTGAGGAGCAGTGGGCCACGGTCGGCACGCGGGTCGAGTCGCGGCGGGTCGAGCCGCGGCGTGGTGACTACGGCGGGTTCTACGCACGGCTCGCGGAGGCGATCGCCGGCACCGGCGAGGTTCCCGTGGACCCGAACGACGCGGTCGAGGTCCTCGAACTCGTCGAACGCGCGCATCGCTTCGCGGCTCGCTGACCCGCAGGGACTCGAACACCCCGATGTGCCTTCCGTTCGCGCCACGGCCGCCGCTCCGGCGACTGTGGCGCTGACCGGGGGCAACAGGGACATCAGGGACACCAGGGACATTACTGACGGCCCCGGCCCCGGCGCCGGTGTCGTCGCCGTCGTCGGAGGATCGGCGCGATTACGGCCATCGCCGGCAATATCGGGCGCAGCGGCGAAACCGTGTGGGTATCAATCGCTCCGTCAAGAAGTATTGGCGTCGAACGTGTGCCGTCCATCACCGTTGCGGGTGGCGCTTCTCCCAACGACGGGACGAATGGATGCACACTCGACGTCACACGCCGGTCGCGCTCGTGGCCGCCGCCCTGCTCGTGCTCTCCGGCTGCGGAGGGGGTGAGGATCCGGCCCGCAGCGACGCTCCGCTCGACGTGGTGGCCCTGTCCACCTACGGCACGGGCACCGCGACGTTCGCCGACGTGGCGGCCGTCGCGGACGCCGTCACCGCGGCAGACGGGACGCGGTTCCGGATCATTACCTCCGGTACGGCGATCGGCCGGATGCTGCCCCTCAAGGACGGTCAGACCCAGTTCGCGCGCGTCGGCGACGAATACATCTTCGGCTTCCGCGCCGAGCACGAGTTCGCCGACGAGGACTGGGGGCCGCAGCGGACTCGAGTGGTCTGGGGCCCGACCGCACCCCACAGTTGGATGGCCAGGGACGGGTCCGGTATCGAGGAGGCGGCCGATCTCGAGGGCAAACGGATCCCGCGGATCACGGCCAATCCCTCGGTCAACCAGAAGACGCGGGCGATGCTCGCCACGGCCGGCCTGACCTGGGACGACGTCCGTCCTGTCGACATCGGCTACGGCGAGCAGCCCGACGCGCTCAAGGCGGGCAAGCTCGACGTGCTGTTCCAGCAGGTGTACGGCTCGTCGCTGGCGGAGCTGGAGTCGACGACCCCGGTGCACTGGCTGGACTTCGACGCCGACGACCCGCGTACGCAACGGGCCGTCGAGAAGAACGTGCCGTCGGTCGAGTTGCGCCCGTTCAGCGGGGCGCCCGGCCAAGAGGAGGGTGGGTCGAACACCGCGTTCTGGTACGCGGTACCGATCATCACCTACGCCGAGACCTCCGACGTGGTCGCATCCCAGCTCGCACGGTCCATCGTGGACAGCTACGACACCTACCGGGACGCGACGTCGACCACGGACCTGTGGTCGACCGATCACGCGATGATCGAGCCGGTCGAGGTGCCGTTCCACCCCGGACTGATCGACGTTCTCGAGGAGGAGGGCGTGTGGACCGCGAAGGCTCAGCGACGGCAGGAGGAGTTGCTGGCGCAGGAGAAGCGCCTCCACCGCGGCTGGCAGCAGGTGAAGGGGTCGGAGAACCTCGCGCGTGACTGGGCGGCCTGGAAGAAACAGCACCTCGAGGAGGCCGGCGATGCGTGAGGCGACCGAGGACGACCCGCCGAGCGAGCACGACCCGGCGGGCGGCGACCCGCGGCGCGACCATGACCCGGCGGGCGACGGTGCGGTGCGGACGGGCGACGGGCCGGAGCCCGCCCGGCTCACCGGCGTCGAGTGGTTCTGGGCGGCGGTCGCCGTGACGTTGACCGTCGGCGGGGTTCTGGTGGTGCTGAACCAGATCTTCTTCTGGAACCCGGGCGGGTTCACGCTGCTGCTGAACGCGTTCCTGTACGTCGTCCTGGCGTGCTTCCTGTCGCAGGTGTTCATCCTGGTCAGAGCACGCAGGTCCGACGAGCGCTCCCGGTTCTCGGTGCCCTGGTACGACGCGGTGCTGGCCGCGGTGTGTGTCGTGACCAATCTGTACTTCGCCGTGCACGCCGAGCGGATCTCGCTGGAGGGCTGGGACTACGCGGCCCCGCCGGTCGCGGTCGTCGGATCGTTCGTCCTGTGGCTGCTGGTGCTCGAGGCGCTGCGCCGGACGGCTGGACTCGTCGTCACGGTCATCGCGGGTGCGTTCTCGCTGTACCCGCTGATCGCCGAGCGAATGCCGATCGGGTTCCTGCAGGGCGTGCCGTTCCCGATCGAACGCGCGGCGACGGTCCACGCGCTCGGGCCGGACTCGATCCTCGGGCTGCCGCTGCAGACGGCGGGAGCGATTCTGATCGGCTTCCTGGTGTTCGGTGTCGTGCTGCAGCGCACGGGCGGAGCGGAGTTCTTCATCGACCTGGCGCGCAGCGTTTTCGGCCACGCCCGCGGCGGTTCGGCCAAGGTCGCGGTCACCAGTTCGGCGTCGATGGGCATGATGAGCGGGTCGGCGGTGTCCAATGTGCTCACCACCGGACCGATGACGATCCCGGCGATGAAGCGGGCGGGATACCCCGGCAGGTACGCGGCGGGCATCGAGGCCACCGCCGCCACGGGCGGGTCGATCACCCCGCCGATCATGGGTACGGCAGCGTTCCTGATGGTGTCGTTCCTCGGCATCCCGTACTCGGAGGTGGCGCTGGCGGCCGCGGCGCCGGCCCTGTTGTACTACGTGGGCGTGTTCACCCAGGTGGACGCCTACGCCGCCCGCGCCGGACTGCGTGGTGAGCCGCGGTCGGTGCTGCCGAAGGCGCTGGCGACGCTGCGGACCGGCTGGCCGTACCTGTTCGCGCTCGGTGCGCTGATCTTCCTGCTGGTGTGGCGCAACGACGAAGCGCAGGCACCGTTCATCGCCGCCGCCGCACTGCTCGCCATCGGACTGCTGAGGCCGCGCAACCGCCTCGGCGTTCGCGGCCTGCTCGCCGTGGTGGTCGACTCGGGACGGTCGATCGCCGAGATCGTCGGAATCATCGCCGGTGTCGGACTGATCGTCGGTGCGCTCTCGATGTCGGGCGCGTCGCTGTCGTTGGCCCGCGAACTCGTCGCTGCCGTCGGCGACAACGTGCTGCTGATCCTCGTCGCCGGTGCGATCACGTGTTTCGTGCTGGGCATGGGAATGACGGTGTCCGCGGTGTACGTCTTCCTCGCGATCGTGATGGCACCCGCGCTCGTCGAACTCGGGGTGAACCCGGTGGCGGCACACCTGTTCGTCATCTACTGGGCGGCGGCCTCCTACATCACGCCACCGGTCGCGCTGGCCGCGTTCGCGGCGGCGGGGATAGCCCGCACGTCACCGATGGCGACGGCGGTCACGGCGATGCGTCTGGGCGCGGCGAAGTACGTCGTGCCGTTCTGTTTCGCGCTCAACCCGGCACTCGTCGCCCAGGACGACGTCGGCTCGGTGCTTCAGGCCGTCGGGCTGGCGATCGTGGGCGTCTTCGCGATGGGCGCCGCGTTCGAGGGATACGCACCGCTGGTCGAGGTGAGGATGCCGGGATGGACGCGGGTCGTGGCCCTGGCCGCCGGTGCGGCGTTGCTGCTGCCGGAGACCGTGTCGTCGTTGACGGGCCTGCTGGCCGTGGTCGCACTGTTCGGAGGGATCCGGGTGGTCCGTGGACGCGAGCCCCGGGTGGACGGCGGGGTGCCGGCCGCGCAGGCAGCCGGCGAACCGGAGCCGTACGAGCCGGCCGGGTCCGCGCCCGATGTCCGGCGGGACGGCGACCCGGAGGTGCGCACGTGACGGGGTCGAAGGTGACGGGGTCGAAGGTGACGACGCTGCGCGAGGCCGTCGCCGAGCACGTTCGGGACGGGATGACCGTGGCGCTGGAAGGCTTCGGACACCTGATCCCGTTCGCCGCGGGACACGAGATCATCCGGCAGCGCAGGCGCGACCTGACGGTGTGCCGCATGACGCCGGACATCCTCACCGACCAGCTCCTCGTCGCGGGCTGCGTGAGCAGACTCGTGGCCTCCTTCTTCGCCAGCGGCTCGGCCGGGTCGCTGCACGAGATCCGGCGCAGGGTCGAACGCCACGATCCGGCGCCGCTGGAGACCGAGGAGTACTCGCACTACGGCATGTACTGCCGGTACGAGGCCGGTGCGAAACGGTTGCCGTTCCAGCCGTTGCTGTCCTACGTGGGCAGTGATCTGCCGGAGCTGAACCCGCGGATCCGCGCCGTCGAGAGTCCCTACGGCGAGGGCAAGGTGTACGTCGTGCCGCCCCTCAACCCGGACCTGACCATCGTGCACGCCCAGCGCGCCGATCCCGAGGGCAACACGCAGCTGTGGGGTATCACCGGTGCGCAGGCGCCCGCCGCCTACGCGGCGTCGGCCGTGATCGTGACGGTCGAGGAGGTCGTCGAGCCCGAGGTCGTGCGCGCCGATCCGAACCGCACGCTGATCCCGGCGCACGCGGTCGACGTGGTCGTCGAGGTGCCCGGCGGGTCGCACCCGTCGTACGCGCAGGGCTGCTACGACCGCGACAGCGCCTTCTACCGGGAGTGGACGCCGATCAGCAGGGACAGGGAGGCGGCGCTCGCCTGGATCGACGAGTGGATCCACGGCACCGCCGACCACGCCGCGTATCTCGCCAAGCTCGGACGACCGCGCTGGGACGGACTCCGTGTCGCACCGGCACCGTCCGGTTCGGTCTCCTACGGACGGAGGAAGGGATGACGGCCGACGCGCACTCGCCGGACGGTGCGGCACCCACCGCGGCGCCGTCCGTCGCGGACGGGACCGCCACGGACCGGGCCACGGGCCGCTCCACCGTGGCGCTGTCCGACGTCCCGCCGCACAGCGCGGAGTTCCTCGCCACCGTGGCCGCGCGTGAGCTGGCCGGGCGGAGGCGGGTCTTCGCCGGGGTGGGACTGCCGACCCTGGCGGTGGACCTGGCCAGGCGCACCATCGACCCGAATGTGGAGCTCGTCTACGAGTCCGGCGTCGTCGGCGCGCACCCGGAGGCGATGGCCGAGGGAATCGCCGACTCGGTGCTCGTCTCGGGCGCCGAGGCGATGCTGAGCATGGACGCCCTCTTCGGCTACGTGCTGCAGGGCGGACACGTCGACGTCGGATTCCTCGGCGCCGCCCAGGTGGACCGGATCGGCAACATCAACACGTCGGTGATCGGCGACTGGCGGCGCCCGGAGGTGCGGCTGCCCGGATCGGGCGGGGCGAGCGACATCATCGCCTCCGCTCGCGAGATCGTCGTCGTGCTGCGCCGCCACGACCCGCACGCGCTGCCCGCGGAGGTCGACTTCTGCACGTCGCCGAGTCCCGCCCGGGCGCGGCGGCAGGAGGGCTTCCACCAGCCGGCGGGCGCCGGTGTCACCACGGTGATCACCCCGCTCGGCATCCTGCGCAGACCGGACCGCTACGGCGAACTGGAACTGGCGGCGGTCCATCCCGGAGTCACCGTGGCCGAGGCGACCGGCAACGCGGGCTGGGACCTGCGGGTGCGGGCCGATGTGGCCGAGACGCCGCGTCCCCGTACCGAGGACGTCCGGCTGCTGCGGGAGGAGATCGACACGGTGCGGCTGTACCTGCGGTGACGGCGGGCCGGTCACGGTCCGGCGTAGCCCTCCGGTGTGGGCAGTGCGATCTCGGACAGGTCGAGGACCCGGTCGACGGCAGGCGTGGTCTCGGCACGCCAGATCAGCCGGGCCAGCGCGTCCTCCCTGCCGCCTTCGAGCGGGATGACCGACAGGCCGGTGGTGATCACGTTGCGGAACGCGGTGTCCACGGTCAGCGTGAGTCCCACTCCGGCGGCGACGAGTGCCATCAGGGTCCAGGTGTCGGGGCCCTGCTGGACGACCCTCGGGGTGAACCCGGCCTGCTCGGCCTTGCGCATCGCGGTGTCACGCAGCGACGATCCGCTCGCGGCCTCGAGGAACACCCACGACTCGTCGACGAGCTCCTCCATACCGACCGATTCTCGTCCGGCGAGCGGGTGCGATTCGGGTACGACGATGACGAAGTGATCGACGCGGACTACTCGCGAGCACATGCCGGGCGGCGTGGCGTCCCAGCGCACGATCGCCATGTCGAGCGTGCCGTCGGCGAGCTGGCCGATCGCCTCGGAGCCGTAGGTCGTGCTGCTCAGCGCCAGCTCGATGCCCGGCTGGTCCTGCCGGACGCGCTGGGCGAGCGCGCTGATCAGCGGGTGCGACGACGGGCCGGCGAAGCCGATCGAGACCGTGCCGACCGCCCCTTCGCCCGCGTGTGCGACCGCCCGTTCGGCCGCGTCGAAGGCGCGGACGATGTCGTAGGCGGCGGGTACGAGTGCCTCGCCCTGCGGGGTCAGGCTGACGCGCCGCGTGGTGCGGTCGAACAACGGCGAGCCGAGGTGGCGTTCGAGTTGCTGGATGGTGCGGCTCAGCGGCGGCTGGGCGATGTGCAGTCGTGCGGCGGCCCTGCCGAAGTGCAGTTCCTCGGCGACGGCGAGGAACGCCTTGACGTGGTGGAGGTCCATCGGGCGTCTCCTGGCTCCGGCCCGCCGGTCGCGGCAGGGCCCTCGGTCGTCCCAGCGGACGGTCGTACGCGCGCACCGACTCGCCTCGGATTGATGCGTGCGGTCGCATCGGTACCATACCGATTACGCCATTGTCGGGTATCGATCGCCTTGGCAGGATCGTGGGCATGGTCGACACCGCCGCCGAGGTCCCTCCGGCCCTGCCGCTCGAGGGAGTCCGCGTGGTCGCGCTGGAACAGGCGGTCGCGGCGCCGCTGGCCACGCGCCACCTGGCCGACCTGGGCGCCGAGGTGATCAAGGTCGAGCGCGTCGGCGAGGGCGATTTCGCGAGGGCCTACGACGACACGGTGAACGGGATCGCCTCGCACTTCGTGTGGCTGGGCCGCGGGAAGAAGTCCGTCGCACTCGACGTCAAGTCCCGGTGCGGCGGGCGGCTGCTGGCCGACCTCATCGGCACCGCGGACGTGTTCGTGCAGAACCTGGCGCCCGGTGCCGCCGCCCGGCTCGGACTCGGCTCCGACACGTTGCGGGGGCGCGATCCGCGCCTGGTGACCGTGGACCTCAGCGGCTACGGCGACCGCGGCCCGCACGCCGACCGCAAGGCCTACGACATGCTGGTGCAGGCCGAGAGCGGGCTGGTCTCGATCACCGGAACGCCCGAGCAGGCCACCAAGACCGGCATCCCCACCTCCGACATCGCGGCGGGCATGTACGTCCTCACGGCCGTGCTCAGCGCACTGCTGCGGCGGGAACGCACGGGCGTGGGCGCGAGCCTGGACGTGTCGATGTTCGACGCGACGGCCGAATGGCTCGGCCATCCCATGTACGTCGCGATGTACGCCGGCAGGCAGTTGCCCCGGCTCGGGCTCAGCCACGCGGCGATCGCCCCGTACGACGCCTATCCGACGAGCGACGGCCGGGTGCTGATCGGGGTGCAGAACGATCGCGGGTGGCAGGCGCTGTGCCGCGAGGTCTTCGCCGACGACGCGCTCGCGGCCGATTCCCGGTTCGTGACGAACGTGCTGCGGGTGCAGTATCGGGGCGCGTGCGATGCGGAGGTCGGCGTGCGCACCGCGCGGTTCGACACGGCCACCCTGGAGGCGCGGCTCGCCGAGGCCGGCGTGGCGGCGGCGCAGGTCAACGACATGGCCGGGCTCATCGGCCATCCGCAACTGTCCGAACGCGACCGTTGGCGGGAGGTGCGCACCGAGAACGGCCCCGTGCGGGCGCTGTTGCCGCCGATGACCTTTCGTGACGTCGACCTCGTCATGGGCGACGTGCCCGCGCTCGGCGAGCACACCGACGAGACGCTCACCGCTCTCGGCGTGCAGGCCGGGGAGCTCGACGACCTGCGCGCCGACGGAGTGATCCAGTGACCGACAGGGAGGCCACCGCCATGACCACCACGCCCGACCCGATGTCGACACCCGGCCCGGAACAGGTCGGCGACGAGGACTTCGCCGCGATCCTCGCCGCCACGCGTGACTTCGTACGCAGCCGGGTGGTGCCGCGGGAGAACGAGATCGCCGAGGCCGACGCGATCCCGGACGACCTGCGCGCGCAGGTCGCCGACATGGGCCTGTTCGGCTACGCCATCCCGCAGGAGTGGGGCGGTCTGGGCCTGAACCTGACCCAGGACGTCGAACTGGCCATGGAACTGGGCTACACCTCGCTGGCGCTGCGGTCGCTGTTCGGCACCAACAACGGCATCGCGGGCCAGGTGCTGGTCAACTACGGCACCGACACGCAGAAGGCCGCGTGGCTCGAGCGGATCGCCTCCGGAGACGTGGTCGCCTCGTTCGCGCTGACCGAACCGGGTGCCGGATCGAGCCCCGCGGGGCTGCGCACGAAGGCCGAGGCCGACGGCGACGACTGGGTGATCACCGGCGGCAAACGGTTCATCACGAACGCCCCGATCGCGGACCTGTTCGTCACGTTCGCGCGCACACGTGAGGCCGAGGGCAACGATCCCGGCATCGCGGTGTTCCTGGTCCCCGCCGACGCGCCCGGCGTCCAGGTGGGGCCGAGGGACCGCAAGATGGGGCAGGAGGGTGCCTGGACGGCCGACGTCACGTTCGACGGCGTGCGGGTCCCGGCCGACGCGCTCGTCGGCGGGTCCGAGGAGGTCGGGTACAAGGCCGCGATGATGTCGCTGGCCCGCGGCCGGGTGCACATCGCCGCGCTCGCGGTCGGCGCCGCGCGGCGGGCACTCGACGAGTCGGTGGCCTACGCGACGGGTGCGACGCAGGCCGGCGCGCCGATCGGCGGATTCCAGTTGGTCCAGGCCATGCTGGCGGACATGCAGACGGGTGTGATGTCGGGTGAGGCGCTCGTGCGCGAGGCGGCGCGGAAGTATCACACCGGCGAGGACCGACGGATCGCACCGTCGGTGGCGAAGCTGCACTGCACGGAGATGGTCGGCAGGGTCGCCGATCTGGCCGTCCAGGTGCACGGGGGCACCGGGTACATGCGTGAGGTGCCGGTCGAGCGGATCTACCGCGAGGTACGGCTGTTGCGCCTGTACGAGGGCACGAGCGAGATCCAGCGGCTGATCATCGGGGGTGGTCTGGTCAAGGCGGCGCAGCGCGCCGCCCGGTGACGTCCCCGTCGCCGCAACCGCCTGCGTGTCACCGGCCACCGGGCGAACCCACGTGGGTGTGGTCGACCGCCACTCGGACTCCGTCCCGGTCATGAGGCGCTCAGCTTCCCGCGGCAGGCCGCATCACGGGGCGCAGGCGACCGGGACGTCACACCGCGGGGCGGCGGGTCAGCGCCGGAGCAGTCCCTCCGCGATCTCACGGCCTTCGGTGAGCAGGCCCGCACCGTAGATGCGGTGGTGGGCGAACGCGCCTTCCAGTAGCAGGAACAGGTGGTCGGCGAGTCGGCCGGGTTCGGGGGTGTCCGGCAGGTCTTCGGCGATGAGGTCGGCCAGCCGTTTCCACACCAGGTGCTTGTGCCGCCGGATGACCGGGTAGGCGGGGTGGTCCTCGGCGAGCTCGGCGGCCGCGTTGAGGTAGGCGCACCCTCGGGTGATGGTCCTGGCGTCCTCGGCGTAGACGTCGAAGAACACCAGCGCCCGTGGCGTCTCCGCGGCGGCGATGGCGGCTTCGAGGACGGGCCACCAGGTGTCGTGCCGATGTTGGAGGTAGGCGGCGACGAGACCGTCCTTGTTGCCGAAGTTCTTGTAGAGGATCGGCTTTGTGACCTTCGACTCGGCGGCGATGGTGTCGACGCCGACCGGGTGGATGCCCTGTTCGTAGAACAACCCCGACGCGACCTCGAGAATCCGGCGCGCGCCGGGGGTGAGGTGGTCGAGATCGACGCGCTGCTCGTCCACACCCGCTCCTTGACTTGACGAAATCTGTATACCTAGCCTGGCCGCCGCCTGGTTACTGATCTGTATACCGGGTTGGTGGGCGTTGTGGCACCCCGCCGGGCCCGAGGAGTGGCCGAGTATGCCCGCGCCGCACGCCGAGACCGCGGGCCGGGCCCTCCGGCGCAGGGGCGAACCGGGCCGGCGCCGACGCCGGCCTGTCGAGACGTGTTCGAACAGGAGTTGTTGTCGTGGCTTCGGAGGTAGAAGCGGAATCGGGTGCGGCGGATGGGTCGCGTGGGGTTCCGCGGGCGCGGTTGTCCAG
>NZ_JACHWU010000005.1 GCF_014191605.1 Prauserella isguenensis | reverse complement strand
CGCCCGGTCCCATTCCGAACCCGGAAGCTAAGCCTGCCAGCGCCGATGGTACTGCACTCGACAGGGTGTGGGAGAGTAGGACACCGCCGAACTTAACATGAAAAGAAGAGGTCAGGGCGGGTACGCCGGCTCGAGACCCCCACATCCCGGGGGACTCGCCGACACCCGCCCTGACCCCTTTTTCACGGTCCACACCACCACCAGGGCTCGCACACCCACCGCCACCCCAACAGGGCTTGTGCTTTTTGCACCGTGACAGCCTTTTCGTACTTCGACTGTATTCGTGGGTCGAGACTGTTCGTGGGTCGAGGCGGTGCGTGCTATCCGTGGTCCACGGATCACGGAATTCCGTACGGGTTCCACGACGGCGGAGAAGACGGTGGAGTGACGAAACGGCGCGCGTGACTCGCATAAAAGATGGGCTGCGTGACTCGACGAGTCACGCAGCCCATCTTGGCGTTGAGGTGCGGGTGTCAGTTCTCGCCGCGGAGCGGGCGTTCGGCGAGCGTTCCCGTTTCGTCGCCGGCGCGCAGGTGGACGAACGCCGTGAAGCCCGCGTCCTCCAGGCGCTTCAACTGTGCGGCGAACTTGCCGCTGCGGCCGACCGGCGCGACGGACCGGCCGCCGGCGCGCAACTCCCGTGCCGAGGCCAGCACGGTCGGGGTCGGCACCTCGGAGTCGTACAGCACGGCGAGGCGTTCCTGCGCCGGCGGCTCCGACAGCAGGTCGACGATCCGCTCGAAACCGATCGAGAAACCGCACGCGGGGACGTCGGTGCCCAGTGAACGGCCGATGAGGTTGTCGTAGCGGCCACCACCGGCGACCGAGCCTGCGGCGTCCGGTGCGGTCACCTCGAAGATGTGGCCCGTGTAGTAGCCCATCCCGCGCACGAGCGTCGGGTCGAACTCCCACGAGACCGAGTTCTGAACACCGATGTCCGACAGGCACGTCGCGGTGGTGGCCAGGTCGTCGAGCACGGCGTCCGGCAGGCTCGGCAGCACGTCGGAGAGCGTCGCGGACAGCTTGTCGCCTGCGACCTCACCGAGCGCCTCGATGCGGTCGCGGGCGGCCGACACGACGTCCGAACCGAAACCGCGCTTCTCCAGTTCGGCGGCGACGCCGTCCCAGCCGATCTTGTCCAGCTTGTCGAGCGTGATGAAGAAGCCGTCCTGCTCCTCGGCCGGAACACCGGCCTCGGTGGCCAGCGCGGACAGAAAGCGGCGGTCGGAGATCCGCACCGTCGTGCCGGTGAGTCCGACACGGTTGAGCGCCTGCGTCGTCGCCTCGATCAGTTCGGCCTCGGCGAGCGTGCCCGGCTCACCGACCATGTCGATGTCGCACTGGTAGAACTGGCGGTACCGGCCCTTCTGCGGCCGCTCGGCGCGCCACACCGGTCCGAACTGGAACGAACGGAACGGGGTCGGCAGTTCGCCCCGGTGCTGGCCGTAGAAGCGGGCCAGCGGGACCGTCAGGTCGTAGCGCAACCCCATGTCGACCAGCTCGGCCAGGTCGGTGCCGGCCTCGATGCGCTCGGGCAGGCCGCGGCGCAGCACCTGGAAGATCATCTTCTCGTTCTCGCCACCCTGGCCGCCGGACAGGCGCTCGATGCGTTCCAGCGCGGGTGTCTCGATGCGCTGGTAGCCGTAGCGCCCGTAAACCTCGGTGATCGTCGACAGCACATGGTCGCGCACCGCCACCGCAGCAGGAAGCAGGTCACGGGTTCCCCTTGCGGGGCTGTTGTCGATCTTCACCAGGAGAGTCCTTGAACACGTGTACGGGCAGGGATACCCGCCGAGTCTATCGAGCGCGTCGTGGACCGGTGAGCAGGGCGAGGCAGGCACCCACGACACAGACGGCCGCGGTGATCGCGAAGATCTCCGTGTACTGGGTGAGCATCGCGTCCTGCAGCTTCGCCGCGTACTCGGCCGCGGCCCGATCGAACGCCGCGTCGTTCGGGTAGAGCATCGGCAGCGGCGTCTGCAGCTCCGCGGTCAGGGTGTGGAACCGGTGCAGGCCCCACGCCGACAGCGCGGAGATGCCCACGAGCATGCCCGTCATCCGCGCCACGACCACCGCCGCCGACGCCATGCCGTGCTGGTCCGACGGCACGACGCGCAGCACCACCGCCGACAACGGCGCGATGACCAGGCCCAGTCCGATGCCGACGAGGACCAGGTCCGTGTCCAACCTCGGCAGTGCCAACGGGCCGAGTTCGTGCGGGCTCGACAGCACGTCGGCGGGCCACTGCGACATGAGCAGGAATCCGCAGGCGGCGATGAGCAGGCCCGCGGCCGCCACCCAGCGTTCCGCGATGCGGTTCGCGAGTAGACCGCCGATCACGGCACCCACCGGCAGTGCGATGAGGAACCGCAACAACAGCAGCACCGCGCCGTGATCGCGTTCGCCGAGCAGTGTCTGGGCGAACAGCTCGACGTCGACCAGCGTGACCATGAGTGCCGCACCCGCGGCCAGGCTCGCACCGAGGGCGGCGAAGAACGGCCGGAGCTGCACGTTCGCGGTGTCGAGCAGCCGGGTGCGGGCTGTGACCTCCCAGCCGACGAACGCCAGCAACGCCGCCGCAGCGGCGATCAACATCGCCGGGCCCCAGCTCGGCAGGACCTGTTCCTGCGGTTCCGGGTTGTACAGCGCGACGACGAGCAGTCCGAGCGTGACGGCCAGCAGGCCCGCGCCCATTACGTCGGCCTTCTGCCGCTGCGCCGGACGTCCGCCCCGGATCGACAGGTGCACCACGACCATCGCCAGCAGCGCCAACGGCACGTTCACCCAGAACACGGCCCGCCACCCCGCGAGACCGGCCAGCGCGATGCCGTACACCGGGCCGAGGACGCTGCCCAGTTCCTGTGCGCCGCCGACCGCGCCGAGCACGGCCGCGCGCCGGTGCTGCGACCACAGATCGGCCGCCAGTGCCAGCGTGACCGGCAGCAGTGCACCACCCGCGACGCCCAGCACCACGCGGCCCGCCACCAGCAGTGGCACCGACTCGGCCGCGGCCGTCAGCACGGAGCCGCCGATGAACACCGTCAGGCACGTCTGCAACAGCGCCTTCCGGCCGAACCGATCCGACGCCTGTCCGAGCAGCGGCATCGCGGCGACGTAGCCGAGCAGGTAGCCCGTGACGATCGGCGTGACCCGCTCGATGCGGTTGAGCGGGACCTGCAGGTCCTCGACGATCTGCCGCAGCAGCCCGAGGACGACGTAGGTGTCCAGAGCGCCGAGCAGTACCGCGAGTCCGCCCGCGCTGATCGCCAGACCGCGCGAACGGGCGGCCGTGTCGACCGCGGCGTCGCCTCTGCCGCCGCCTCTGTCGTTGCCGCCTCTGCCGTGGTCGGTGGTGGCTCGGGCGCCGGTGGCGTCGGGGGAGGTCACCGGGGAGGCTCGACCGTGACGGGCTTGTTCACGTCGGACAGGGTGATGTCGACGGATGCGTCACCCGAGAACGTCGCCGTGGCCTTGACGGGCAGGCGTGACTCGTCGTCGCGGATCCAGAACGCCACGTCCGCCGCCGACGGCACACCGGGCAGCACCTCGGACAGCACGTCCCGCGGGAGTGTGCCCTCGACCTTGAAGGCTTCGCCGCCCGCGACCTCCTCCTTGGCCGTCGTCTCGGGGTTCTCGAGGCTGGAGACGAGCTTGGCGACGCCCCGGTCCTTGTCGAGCACCGCCGACGGGTCGTAGATGCTCGACACCATCGAGGCGGGCAGCTGCTGGTAGCCGCCCGTGGGGCCCTTGAGGTGCAGCGCGTCGCCGGTGAGGACGAAGTCGATCTCCACCAGCTGGCCTGCCTGCGTGATGGTGCCGCTGCCCTCGGCTTCGCCGTCGGCGGTCAGGTCGCCGTCGAGCGACTGGATCATCAGGCCCTGCACGTTGCCGTTGACCTGGATGGCGAAGTGGGTGCTGTCGATGTCGGCCGTGGCGTTCGCGGCGTCGTCGACGAGCGTCGCCGCTTCCGGGAGGGATTCGTCGGAGCCGGAGGAACACCCGCTGGCGGTGACGGCCGCGGCGACCAGCACCCCGGCGAGCAGTCGACGTGTGCGCATGCCCGAAAGGTACTGGGCGCGGAGCGCCACGTTCTGAGCGGTGGTGGGGAAGCGGCCCGGCCGGTACCGGGACGCGCCCGTCACTCGGTGGTGGCCCTTGGGCGCCGGCGACCGGGCTGAGTGGATGTCACTCCATGAGGTTGGCGGCCGACGTGGCGCCGAGCTCCCAACAGGCGGCGAGGTCGTCCTTGTCGGGCTCGCCCATGACGGTCACGGCCGCCGTCGCCTGCTGCCAGCCGAGGCCGGCCGTCACGGTCGCGACGGCCTTCTGCGCACCTTCGACGCCCTCGTTGCCGTGCACGTAGTAGCCGAACGGCAGGCTGCGCGTGGCGTCGAGGCACGGGTAGTAGACGGTGTCGAAGAAGTGCTTCAGCGCGCCCGACATGTACCCGAGGTTCGCGGGAGTGCCGAGCACGATCCCGTCGGCACCGAGCACATCGGAGGCGGTCGCGGACAGCGCGGGCCTGCGCACGACGTCGACGCCCTCGATCTCGGGGTCGGTCGCCCCGGAGACGACCGATTCGAACATCGCCTGCAGGCTCGGCGACGGCGTGTGGTGAACGATCAACAGCGTGGCCACGACGTATCAGGGTGCCTCGGTGGGAGCGGACTCGGCAAGCACGCGGTCGAGCGCGCCGCGCAGCGTGGTGAGGCGTTCCGCGGCACGGGAGCGCGCGGCGGCGAGGTCGTCGCCGGGCGGTTCGGTCACTTCCAGGTAGGCCTTGAGCTTCGGTTCGGTGCCGGACGGCCGCAGCAGCACCCGGACGCCGTCGCCGCGCAGTCGCAGCACGTCGGCGTCCGGTAGCAGGTCCTCGGCCGTGACGGTCACGCCTGCGAGGTCGGAGGGCGGGTCGGTGCGCAGCCGGGTCATCAGCTCGGCCCGCGCGGTGAGGTCGGCGATGCGCAACGACACCTGGTCGGTCGCGTGGATGCCGTGGCGTGTGGCGAGGTCGTCGAGCACGTCGAGCACCGTGCGCCCGCCTGCCTTCAGCGTCGCGACCAGATCGCAGGCGACGACCGCCGCGGAGATGCCGTCCTTGTCGCGCACGACCTCCGGCGCGACGCACAGTCCGAGCGCCTCCTCGTAGGCGAACACCAGCCCGTCACCGGCGCGGGCGAGCCACTTGAAGCCGGTCAGCGTCTCGGTGTACCGGGCGCCGTGGGCACGCGCGATGTCGCCCAGCAGCGAGGACGACACGATCGTCGTCGCCGCCAGTGGAGCGCCGGAGTCGGTGACCGTGCCGTCGGACTCGACGATCAGCTCCCCGGCCCCGGAAGCCGGAGCGCTGCCGTCCACGCCGGACAGCACGTACTCGCCGAGGAGCGCGCCGGTGTCGTCCCCGCGGAGCATCCGCCACTCGCCGTCGGGCCCGGGAACGCCGAGGGCGCACCGGTCGGCGTCCGGGTCGAGTGCGATCGCCACGTCGGCCTCCACGTCCGCGGCCAGCGCCAGCAGCCGGTCCGTGGCACCGGGCTCCTCCGGGTTGGGGAAGGTGACGGTCGGGAAGTCGGGGTCGGGCGCGCGCTGCGAGTCGACCAGGTGGACGTCGGCGAAACCGGCTCCGTGCAGCGCGGCCTCGAGGACTTCGGCGCCCACGCCGTGCAGCGCCGTCGCCGCGATCCGCACGTCGTGTGCCCGGCCGCGCGGCAGCCTCGTCGTCGCGGCGAGGTAGGAGTCGAGCACGTCGACGGTCGTCGCGCCGCCCGCCCGCGGCACCTGTCGTGCGGGAGGCGCCGCCTCGATCGCCGCTTCGATCCGCTGGTCCGCAGGCGGCACGATCTGCGCGCCCGTGTGGTCGTAGAGCTTGTAGCCGTTGTCGGCGGGCGGGTTGTGCGACGCCGTGATCTGGATGCCCGCCGCCGCGCCGAGATGCCCGACCGCGAACGCCAGCAGTGGCGTCGGCAGGGGCGAGGGCAGCACCGAGACAGCGAATCCCGCCGCCGTCAGCACCTCGGCGGCCGCCGTCGCGAACCGGTCCGACCCGTGCCGGGCGTCGCGGCCGATCACCACCGGCCGGCCCGCGTGGCCGGAGTCGCCCAGCCACCGCGCCACTCCCGCGGTCGTGCGGACCACGACGGCCGTGTTCATGCCGTTCGGACCCGCCCGCACCGGGCCGCGCAGGCCCGCGGTGCCGAACTCGAGCGGGCCCGCCATGCGGTCGGTCAACTCGGCGATCGCCTCGGCGTCACCCGCCATGGCGCGCGCGAGCACGGCCTGCAACTCCTCCTGCGTCGAGGAATCCGGGTCGTCGACGATCCACCGGTACGCGGCGTCGCGCACGTCGGGCGTCAATCGGGCGGCGGGTTCTGCGGACTCGGGCACGGGCCCATGTTGTCAGGCCGTGACGGGGGTCGATAGCTTTGCCCTCGCCTGAGCCGAGTGGGGGTGGCCTGCAGTGTTGTCCGATTCCGCGCTCGTCGGCCCGTCCGCGCGGGAGGAACTGGCGCGTATGGCGCCGGTGTTCCGGGAGCAGGCCGGGACGGTCGCCGAACGCATCATCGAGCAGATCCAGTACACGATCCCCGAGTACCAGCGGCCGTTGGAGGGTGTGTTCGGCCAGGCCGTTCGCGACGGCGTCGAGCAGGGCGTCGTCGACTTCCTCGACCGCTTGCTCGGCAATTCGCCCGTCGACGACAGGACCGACGCGGTGTTCCGCAGACTCGGCGGTTTCGAGGTCGCCGAAGGTCGCGGCCTCGAGGTACTGCACTCGGCGTTCCGTCTCGCCGTGCGGGTCGGCTGGAAACGCCTCTCCGAGATCGGGCTCGCGGCCGGGCTGCGGACGGAGACCATGTGCGAGCTGGCCGCGGCGCTGTTCGCCTACGTGGACGAGCTGTCCGACCTGTCCCACGAGGGCTACACCGCGGCGCAGCGGCGCGTGGCAGGTGCCCTCGAACGCAGGCGCAAACGGTTGCTCGAGCTGCTCGTCGCGGACACCCCCGCGCCGCGCGACATGCTCGAGGATTTGGCGGCCGCCGCCGCGTGGCCGCTGCCGCAGCGCCTCGCGGTCGCCGTCGTCGACCCGCCCGGTGACGATCCGGCCGCCTATCCCGACCTGCCCGGTGACGTGCTCGTGGACCTCGAAGGTGACGTTCCGTGCGTCGTGCTGCCGTGGCGGGAGGCGGGCGGCGGGGAGGGCGGCCTTCCTGACGCCGATCTCCGCGGCAGGAACGCCGTCGTCGGACCGCCCGTGCCGGTCGAGGTGGCCGCACACTCGCTCCGGTGGGCGCGCCACCTCTCCGAGCTGCGGGTGGCAGGCGTCGTCGCACCCACTCCACCCGGAGACGGCACACCTGAGGACGGCGCCGGTGACCCCGACGACGTGCTGCGCGCCGACGATCATCTGCTCACCCTTTGGCTCCTCAGTGACCAGCCGTTGGCGCGGTTGCTCAGCGAGAAGGCCGTCGAGCCGCTCTCCGGGTTCAACGTGCGCCAGCGCGAGCGGCTCGCCGAAACGCTGCTGGCCTGGATCCAGCGTCGCGGCAGTGCACCGGACATCGCCGCGCAGCTCAACATCCACCCGCAGACGGTCCGGTATCGCATGCATCAGCTCGAGGAACGCTACGGTGATCGGCTCCACGATCCCGAGGGGCGGGTGTGGCTCGCGGCGGGACTGTTGGCGCGGAACCTGCTCCGTAAGCAGGACGCGCCACACCCGTGACGGGCCGCGCGCCTGCCCGACGGCCCGTGCGCGAGGGTGGCGTGCAGCACACTCCCGTCCCGGTGTCGCGGTGGTCGGTCACCGACGTGGATCAGCGAAAGCGGACATCGCCCGCACCGGGGTGAGCAACGCGCGAGCCCGTTTTGTCAGCGCGGTGACAACCGTCGTCGTGCGCCGGTCGGGCTACTCGAACGGGTTATTGTCGCGGCCCACCCTCGCGGGGGAGATTGACGTGCAGCTCGAGCTGGTTCGGCTCGCGAACCGCCCCGGTGCGGCGTGCGACGGCGTTGTCGCCGCCTCTGCCACCGGGGTGCCGAGGTCCGCGAGGACATCATTTCCAGGAAAGGACCCTCGATGATTCGCAGGGAAGTCACGGACGTGCCGATCGTCACCGGCACCGTCACGTCGAAGTAGCCCTCGCTCGGCGTACCTCGCCCGGCCGTGGGCGTCAGGCCCCGGCGGCGAGGTCTCGCAGCAGTGAACCCATCCGCTCGGCCGCGGCCCGGCCGGCTTCGATGACCTCGTCGTGGCTGAGCGGGTCGCCCGTGATCCCTGCAGCCAGGTTCGTCACCAGCGACAGCCCGAACACCTCCAGTCCCGCCGCCCGCGCTGCGATCGCCTCGAGCACGGTCGACATGCCGACCAGGTCGGCGCCGAGGGTTCGCAACATCCGGATCTCCGCGGGCGTCTCGAAGTGCGGCCCCGGCATCGCCGCGTACACGCCTTCGGCCAGCGACGGGTCGATCGACGACGCCAGTGCGCGCAGCCTGCTCGAGTACAGATCGGTCAGGTCGACGAAGCTCGCGCCCACGATCGGTGAGGTGCCCGTCATGTTCAGGTGATCGGAGATCATCACCGGCTGGCCGACCTCGAATCCCTGCCGCAGTCCGCCCGCGGCGTTGGTCAGCAGCACGGTCTTCACGCCCGCCGCCGCGGCGGTGCGGATGCCGTGCACGACGTTCCCCACGCCGCGGCCCTCGTACAGGTGCGTGCGGCCGAGCAGCACCAGCGCGCGGTTGTCGCCCAGCGACACCGACCGTGCGGTGCTGCCGTGGCCGACGGCGCCGGGCTTGGCGAACCCGGGCAGATCGCCCAGCTCGACCTCCGCGTCGGGGGTGCCGATGACGTCGGCGGCGGGACGCCAGCCTGAGCCCAGCACGATCGCGATGTCGTGCCGATCGGTGCCGGTGCGCTCGGCAAGGGCGGCCGCGGCCTCGTGGGCCGTCTCCTGGGCCTGGTCCATGGGGGAGTTCGAATCCGTCACGAATGCGCAGGTTACTGCAGGCCCGCAGGCGTCCGTGGCGGGAACACCGCAGTCGGCCCGCCCCCGGGCGCCGGGCGGGCGCGTCAGTCGGTCTGGCGGAACGTCGGGACGATCCGGTCGAACAGGTGCTGCCTGCCGAGTCGTTCCTGGTCCACCGGGACGGTCACGGCCACCACCCACAGGCCGGTGCTGGTGGGAAACACGTCGGCGGTGGTGCTGCGGTTGATCGCGCGTCCGCTGTCGCCGGAGGCCTCGTCCCGGCCGCCGCGTTCGGCGGTGCGGTACGTGATGCGCAGACCCTGGCCCTCGTGGATCTTCTCCTGCTGCACGAGCGTGAAGTCCGACCGTGTCCACGACTCGCGCAACCGGTTCACGTACCGTTCCGCGCCGAGGTCCTCGCCTGCGAACCGTTCCACGCCGAGGGCCCGCGCGCCGTCCGCAGAGACGAACTGGATGTGTGTGCTGGTGGGCAGCGTGTCGGCGGGGCGCTGGGTGACGAACCGCTTCCAATCGGCGGGCACGCGGACCGTGAACAGCCCGCCCTTGGCGCCGCGCATGTTCGTCGCGTCGCCGTGGCGCAACTCCAACGGCCGGGGATCGGTGGCCCCGGCCGCGTCGGCCGTACGCTCCGGGGTCGCTCCCTCCGCGGGAGGGGCGAGGGACTGGCCGGAGACGGTGCGCACCAGCAGGAAACCGCCTGCGACGGCCAGCAGGAACACCACGATCACCGCGGCCGAGATCAGCACGAGCCGTCTGCGCGAGGACGGCTCCGGCTCGGCGGCGTGACCACCCGGACCCTTCGCCGGCGTGAACGGCAGCGGTCCCGGGTCGGCGGCCAGTTCTCCCGAGCCCTGACCGGCACCGCCCTGCCCGGCGTCGCCCGCGCCGGCACCGCCCGCCTCGGCCGCCGCCCCGGTCGCGGGGTCGTGAGCGGGAGGCAGTTTCGGGATGATCTGCGTGGCACCCGGATCGTGTCCGCCGCCCGCGCCCGTGTCGTCGAACAGCGACGCGGGGAAGACCTCCTGCCCGTGCGGGGGCAGAAGCGGTCGCAGCCTGCGTCGCACCTCCGCGAGGGGCAGTCGCGCGCTCGGTTCCTTCGCCATCAGCCCCTGGATGACGCCGGCGAGCGGGCCGGGTGAGGGCACCGGCGGAGTGCCGCGCACGACCTCGGTGACGGTGGCCAGCGGGTCGCCGCCCTCGTCGTAGGGCGGGTGGCCCTCGGTCGCGGCGAACAGCGTCGCCCCGAGTCCCCACAGGTCGGCCGCGTAGGTGACGGCCCCGCCCGAGGCCACCTCCGGCGCGATGAACGCCGGCGAGCCGAGCATCATGCCGGTGTGCGTCATCGTCACTTCGGAGACGTTGCGGGCGATGCCGAAGTCGGTCAGCTTGATCCGCCCGTCGTCGGCGATGAGCACGTTGCCGGGCTTGACGTCGCGGTGCGTGATACCGGCCGCGTGGGCGGCCTCCAGAGCCGCGGCCACCGCCTCGGCGACCGTCACCGCCTGGGCCGTCGTCAGCCGTTCGCGGTCGCTGTCGAGGATCGAGGCCAGGCTCCGCGAGGGCAGCAGCTCCATGACGACGTACGGATCGTGGCCCTCGCGGACGACGTCGTGCAGTACGACCACGTTCGGGTGCGAGAGCACCGCGATGGCGCGTGCCTCGCGGAGGGTGCGTTCCCGCAGCTCGGCGAGCTGTTCGGAGGGCACGCCCGGCGGAACGTGCACCTCCTTCAGCGCGACCTGCCGCTGCAGGAAGTCGTCGTGGGCCACCCAGACGGTGCCCATCGAGCCGGCACCGAGCACGGAGTCGAGTCGGTAGCGGCCTGCGACGACGCGCGGCTGGTCTGCGGTCACGCACCCATTCTGTCGGCCGAGGGCTCCGGTGGGCGGCTGGGTACCCACCCGTTCGTGGGCCGGGTCGCGATCAGCCTCACACTTGACGAATCGCCACGGGACCTACCATCACTCGGTATGACGGAAGTGGCAGGAACGCCAGGTGCGGGCGACCCGGAATCCCGGCGGACCGGTTCTACGGAGCCCGCGGCGCAGGCGGCTCCGACGCTGTCGCTCGCGGCCGAGTTCGACACCCCCGACCACGCGACCTGGCAGCGGCTCGTCGCGGGCGTGCTCGGCAAGACCGGCGCGCTGCCCGAGGGGTTCGACGGCGCGCCCGAGAGCCTGCTGACCACCACGACCTACGACGGTATCGAGATCCAGCCGCTGTACACGGCCGGTGACGAGTCCCCCGAGGCCGGCTTCCCGGGGCTGCCGCCGTTCGTGCGCGGCCGTTGCCCTGACGGCAACGTGGCCGCGGGCTGGGACGTCCGGTCCCGCCACGGCCACGGCGACGTGCGCGCGGTCAACCGTGAGGTGCTCGCCGATCTGGAAAGCGGCGTCACGTCGGTGTGGCTGCGTGCGGGACGCGGGGGTGTGCCCGTCGACTCGCTGGCCGACGCGCTGCACGAGGTGCGGCTCGACCTGGCGCCGGTGACGCTCGACGCGGGGGAGGACTACGCGGCGGCGGCCGACGCGCTGTTGGCCGTCCACGCCGAGCACGGCGTGCCCGACGGTGAGGTCGGCGGCTCCCTCGGCGCCGACCCGATCGCAGTGCACGCGCGCACCGGCGCCGCCCGCGACCTCGCGCCCGCCGCCGAGCTCGCCACCCGCGTCGCGGCGCGGTACCCCCTGCTGCGCACCGTCGTCGCCGACGGGCTGCCGTTCCACGAGGCCGGCGGGTCCGACGCCCAGGAGCTCGGCGCGACGATCGCCGCGGGCGTCGCCTACCTGCGCGCGCTGGTCGACGCGGGCCTCGACGTCGAGGCCGCCGCCTGCCAGCTGGAGTTCCGCCTCGCGGCGACCGTCGACCAGTTCCTGACGATCGCGAAACTGCGGGCCGCCCGCAGGCTGTGGGCGCGCGTCGCCGAGGTGTCGGGCGTGACCGGGTCGGGGGCAGCCATGCGCCAGCACGCGGTCACCTCGCCCGCGATGATCACCCGGCGTGACCCGTGGGTGAACATGTTGCGCACGACGATCGCCGGCTTCGCCGCGGGCGCGGGCGGGGCCGACGCCGTCACGGTGCTGCCGTTCGACGAGGCCCTCGGCAGGCCGGAGGAGCAGTCGCTGCGCCTGGCCCGGAACACGCAGTCGATCCTGCTCGACGAGACCAAGCTGGCGGGCGTCGCCGACCCGGCCGGCGGGTCCTGGTACGTCGAGAAGCTCACCGACGAACTCGCCCACGCCGCGTGGCGCGAGTTCACGGCGATCGAGAAGGCGGGCGGCGTGGTCGCCGAGCTGACGTCCGGGGCGCTGGCGGAGCGACTGGCCGAGACCTGGAACGAACGGGCAGACCGCATCGCGACCCGCCACGACCCGATCACCGGCGTCAGCGAGTTCCCGCTCGCCGACGAACGACTCCTCGAGCGGCGGCCGTCCGAATCGGACGGTCTCGTCGGTGGGCTGCCGCGTGTGCGGTACGCGCAGGACTTCGAGGTGCTGCGCGACCGGGCGGACGCCCACGTCGCCGCCACCGGGGCTCGTCCGAAGGTCTTCCTCGCCACGCTCGACACCCTGGCCCGGCACACCGCACGCGCGACGTTCACCGCGAACTTCCTGCAGGCGGGCGGTATCGAACCCGTCAACCCCGGCGAGACCGACGGCCTCGCCGACCTCGTCGCACGATTCCGCGAGAGCCAGGCGACGGTGGCCTGCCTGTGCGGCCCGGACTCGGCCTACGCCGAGCAGGCGGCCGACGTCGTCGCGGCGCTGCGCGAGGCCGGCGCCACCGAGGTGTGGCTCGCAGGCAAGGCGCCGGACGGCGTGACCCTCGACGGAACCGTCCACGCCGGATGCGACGCGCTCGCCGCCCTGACCCGCATCCTCGACACGCTCGGAGTCGGCGGGCAGCGGTCCGCCGAACAGGGATCCGACAAGCAGGGAGCCGCCCGATGAGCATCCCCGACTTCTCCGACGTCGACCTCGGCAGGCCCGCGGCCGGTGACCGCGAGCGCTGGGCCGAGGCGCTGCAGTCGGCCACCGGCAAGGGCTCGGACGCGCTCGAATGGGAAACACCCGAGGGCATCGGCGTCAAACCGCTCTACACGGCCGACGACCTGTCCGATGTGGACTTTCTGAACACGTATCCCGGTGCGGCGCCGTTCCTGCGGGGCCCGTACCCGACCATGTACGTCAACCAGCCGTGGACCGTCCGGCAGTACGCCGGCTTCTCCACCGCCGCCGAGTCCAACGCTTTCTACCGCCGCAACCTCGCGGCCGGCCAAAAAGGACTGTCGGTGGCGTTCGATCTCGCCACCCACCGCGGCTACGACTCCGACCACCCGCGCGTGGCCGGTGACGTCGGTATGGCGGGCGTCGCGATCGACTCGATCTACGACATGCGCCAGCTGTTCGACGGCATCCCGCTGGACAAGATGTCGGTGTCGATGACCATGAACGGCGCCGTGCTGCCGGTGATGGCGCTCTACATCGTCGCCGCGGAGGAACAGGGCGTCGCGCCGGAGAAACTGGCGGGGACCATCCAGAACGACATCCTCAAAGAGTTCATGGTCCGCAACACCTACATCTACCCGCCGCAGCCGTCGATGCGGATCATCTCCGACATCTTCGCCTACACCTCGCAGCGGATGCCGCGGTTCAACTCGATCTCGATCTCCGGTTATCACATGCAGGAGGCCGGAGCGACCGCCGACCTCGAGCTGGCGTACACGCTGGCCGACGGCGTCGAATACCTGCGCGCGGGCGAGGGCGCGGGCCTGGACATCGACGCGTTCGCGCCGCGGCTGTCGTTCTTCTGGGCCATCGGCATGAACTTCTTCATGGAGGTCGCCAAGCTCCGTGCGGCACGTCTGCTGTGGGCCAAGCTCGTCAAGCGGTTCGGCGCGCAGAACCCGAAGTCGCTGTCGCTGCGCACGCACTCGCAGACCTCGGGCTGGTCGCTGACCGCACAGGACGTCTACAACAACGTCGTGCGCACGTGCGTCGAGGCGATGGCCGCCACGCAGGGGCACACGCAGTCGCTGCACACCAACGCGCTCGACGAGGCGCTCGCCCTGCCGACGGACTTCTCCGCGCGCATCGCCCGCAACACGCAGCTGGTGCTGCAGCAGGAGTCGGGAACCACCCGCGTCATCGATCCGTGGGGCGGCAGCGCGTTCGTCGAGAAGCTCACCTACGACCTCGCCCGCCGCGCGTGGGCGCACATCGAGGAGGTCGAGGCCGCGGGCGGCATGGCCAAGGCCATCGACGCCGGCATCCCGAAGCTGCGCATCGAGGAGGCCGCCGCGCGCACGCAGGCGCGCATCGACTCCGGCCGCCAGCCCGTCATCGGCGTCAACAAGTACCGTCCCGAGGCCGACGAGCAGATCGACGTGCTCAAGGTCGACAACGCCGAGGTCCGCGCGCAGCAGCTGGAGAAGTTGGAGCGGCTGCGGGCGGAGCGGGACGCGGGCGCGGTCGAGGACGCGCTGCGGCGGCTCACCGCGGCGGCCGCGGACACCCCCGCTGATGCGGGCACCTCCGCCGATGGTGACGCTGCCGGCGGGGGGAACCTGCTCGAACTGGCCGTCGACGCGGCCCGCGCCAAGGCCACCGTCGGCGAGATCTCCGAGGCGCTGGAGAAGGCGTGGGGGCGCCACTCCGGGCAGATTCGTACGATCTCGGGTGTGTACCGGGACGAGGTCGGCAAGACCGAGGGCGGCGGCGGAATCGACGCCGCACGGCAGCGGGTCGAGGAGTTCGCCGAGCAGGAGGGGCGCCGCCCGCGCCTCCTCGTCGCCAAGATGGGTCAGGACGGGCACGACCGCGGCCAGAAGGTGATCGCCTCGGCGTTCGCGGACGTCGGGTTCGACGTCGACGTCGGACCGTTGTTCTCCACGCCCGCCGAGGTGGCGGCCCAGGCAGTCGAGGCGGACGTGCACGTCGTGGGCGTCTCGTCGCTCGCCGCGGGGCACCTGTCGCTCGTGCCCGCGCTGCGGTCGGAGCTGGCCGCGCTCGACCGGGAGGACATCCTCGTCGTGTGCGGTGGGGTGATCCCCCCGCAGGACTACGACGAACTCCGCGCCGCGGGTGCCGCCGCGATCTTCGGCCCCGGCACGGTCATCGCCGACGCCGCGGTCGACCTGCTCGACCAGCTGGAGCAGGACGGATAGTGCCGCGCCGCAACGCCGTCGACGTCGCGACGTACGCGAAGGGGGTACGCGCCGGTGACCGCGGCATGCTGTCGCGGGCGATCACCCTCGTCGAATCGGCCAAGCCCGAGCACCGGCGGAAGGCGCAGGAGCTGCTCGTCGAACTGTTGCCGCATGCAGGCGGCGCACGGCGGATCGGCATCACCGGCGTCCCGGGGGTCGGCAAGTCGACGTTCATCGACCAGCTGGGCACGCACCTGACCGAGGCGGGACACCGCATCGGCGTGCTCGCCGTCGACCCGTCGTCGACGAGGACCGGCGGATCGATCCTCGGTGACAAGACCCGCATGGCCCGGCTCGCCGTCGACCCGTCGGCGTTCATCCGCCCCTCGCCGACGTCCGGCACGCTCGGCGGCGTCGCCCGCGCCACCCGCGAGACGATCGTGCTGATGGAGGCGGCGGGGTTCGACGTCGTGCTCGTCGAGACGGTCGGCGTCGGCCAGTCCGAGGTCACCGTCGCGGGCATGGTCGACTGCTTCCTGCTGCTCACCCTCGCGCGCACCGGCGACCAGCTGCAGGGCATCAAGAAGGGCGTGCTCGAACTCGCCGACGTCATCGCCGTGAACAAGGCCGACGGCGAGCACGCCCGCGACGCGCGACGCGCCGCCCGTGAACTCTCCGGCGCACTGCGCATGCTCTACGGCCCCGAGGCGACGTGGAGCCCGCCCGTGCTGACCTGCAGCGGTATGACCGGCGACGGTCTCGCCGAGGTGTGGGACAAGATCGGCGAACATCGCGCCGCACTCGAATCAACCGGTGAACTCGAGGACAAACGCACCCGTCAGCGCATCGAATGGACGTGGGCGATGGTGCGTGACCAGCTGCTCGACCGCCTCGGCGAGGATCCGGCCGTGCAGGAGGCGGCCGATGAGGCCGAGCGCGGCGTCCGCGAGGGCACGCTCACCGCGACGCTCGCCGCCGAACGGATCCTTGCCGCGTTCGGGTACGGCTTCGGCGACACCCCGCGCGGTGACTGACCACCGCACGGATTCGTGGGCACACTGGCAGTGATGTGTGCCTGTCGAGTGTTCCCTCGAACCCCGTCCGCAGCTCCGTCGTCGCGGGTGCGTTGTGCCGCGGCCGGCGCGGTGTCGGCTGGCGTGGTGTCGGTCGCCGTGGCGTTGGCCGCCGTGGCGTTGGCCGTCGTGCCCGGCGTCGCGTGGTTCGGCGTCAGCACGGCCGCCGCGTCCGCCGCTGCCGCTGAGCCGGTGGGTGTCGCGACCGGTGAGCCCGCCGTCGCCGCGGCCGCTGTGGACGGCCCCGGGCGGGGCGAACCGGTCGCCGTTGGGTTCCCTCGCGGCAACACGACGGGCGCGGGCGTGACGGGCCCGGGCATGACGGGCGGGGATGTCACGGGCGGCGGCGCCACGGGCGCGGGTGTGACGGGCCCGGGCATCACGGGCGGGGGTGACCTCGCCCAGGGAGGTGACTCCGGACCGGAGCTGGATCCGCAGACCGAGGCCGATCAGGAGAACGCCAAGAGCAAGCTCATCGTCGGCCTGGCCGCGGCGGCGCTGCTGGGAATCATCATATGGGGCCGGATCATCCGAAGGAAACGCGCCAACAAGGACAACTAGGGGTCGGCGTGCGCCCGGCCGGGAACACGCGCCGCGGTCGCCGTCGAGGCAGGCATCGAGAGCCCGTCGGCGTCGCCGGGCGGCGGGTCCGCGCAGGTCGACGTGCATTCGGCGACGATCAGTGGTCACCCGTCGTGCGATGGCCGGTAGCGGACGAAATTCGCATCGCCGCTCGCCGCAATCTGCCTACCGTCGGTCTCCCCGCTACGACATCCGGGTCTCGCGCTCACCTGTTCGGTGCAACACTGGGAACAGGATTCATAGGTGACGTCCGCCGCGCCGTGGACAGGGTTCGGCGTCGACGGGCGTGCGCGGAGGTGTGCGGTGACCGTTCTCGACTCGCGACCCGAGGTGCCGGGTGACCCGGACGGCTCGTCGGACGCGGTGCTCACCGATTCGGGTGTGAGCATGGCGTCGGTGGCCGACCTCGGTGCGGGCAGAGGGCCGGAGTGGCTGGACGACTGGCTGGTCGGGCATGCGGGTGACGTCCTCGTTTGGCGCAGGCACATCCACACCCACCCCGAGTTGGCGCGGCGTGAGTACGGCACCACGGAGCTCGTCGCGAGGATGCTGGAGTCGGCGGGCCTGACGCCGCGGGTGATGGCCTCCGGTACGGGCCTGATCTGCGACATCGGCGACGGACCCACCTGCGTGGCTCTGCGCGCGGACCTCGACGCCCTGCCCCTGACCGAGGAGAGCGGGCTGCCGTTCGCCTCCACGGTCGACGGCGTCGCCCACGCCTGCGGCCACGACCTGCACACCACGGTCGTGCTGGCCACGGGACTGGCGCTGGCGCAGGTCGCCGACCGCCTGCCCGGACGCGTGCGGCTGATCTTCCAGCCCGCCGAGGAGGTCATGCCCGGCGGTGCGCTCGACGTCATCCGCGCGGGCCACCTCGACGGCGTCGACAGGATCTTCGGCCTGCACTGCGACCCGCGCGTCGAGGTCGGCAAGGTGGGTACGCGCATCGGTGCCCTGACGTCGGCGGCCGACCTCGTCGAACTGCGACTGACCTCGCCCGGCGGGCACACCTCGCGGCCACACCTGACTGCGGACCTCGTCCACGCGCTGGGCACCGTGATCACCTCGCTGCCGTCGGTGCTGTCGCGGCGGGTCGACCCGCGGTCGGGCACGGTGCTCGTCTGGGGTGCGGTGCACGCGGGCGAGGCGCCGAACGCCGTTCCCCAGGACGGACTCCTGCGCGGCACGTTGCGCACAGCCGACGAGGAGACGTGGAAGCAGCTCGAATCCCTCGTCCGATCGTCGGTGGAGTCGATGCTGGCGCCGCTCGGCGTCGGCTACGAACTGAACTACCAGCGCGGCGTGCCGCCCGTGGTGAGCGGGCAGGACAGCACGGAACTGCTGCGTGGCGGCGTCGAGGCCGCGCTCGGTGCGGGAGCGCTGGTGAGCACGGAACAGTCCTCCGGAGGTGAGGATTTCGGCTGGTACCTGCAGCACGTGCCGGGGGCGTTCGCGCGCCTGGGCGTGTGGCCGGGCGAAGGGCCGAAACGCGACCTGCACCAGCCGACCTTCGAGGCCGACGAACGCGCCCTGCTCACCGGTACGCGGGTCATGGTCAACACGGCCCTGGTGGCGCTCAAGTCCTGACCCGGAGCCCGTGTTGCGCTTCCCGGGGCCCGTGTTGCAGCCTCCGGGGTCCGTGTTGCGCTTCTCGGGGTCCGTGTCGCAGCTTCCGGGCCTCGTGTTGCGTTCTCCGGGCCGGTGCCGCTCCCGTCCGCCCGCCTCCACTCGTGGTGCAGCTTCTGGGGCGGCGTCGTGGGCTGGACAGGTGAGCTCGGCGTGGGTGCAGTGGCCCAATCGTCGCTGAGTTGTCCACATCGATACCGGCTATCCACAGATTTGCGCACAGGCTCCCGTGGCGAATCTCGGCGGGTCACAGTGACGGAATGTTCACGCCGAACTGGAGCCAACACGGGGTAGCGAAGCGAAGCGATCTCCTGCACGCGCTCGGGGAGCAGACCGTCCGGTCTGCGTTGCGTCACGGACTGTTGAGCCAGCCGTGGCGCGGAGTGGTCGTGGATACGGCGCGTTCGCTCGACGTCGTGACCCGGTCCGCGGCAGGACTCCTCGCCGCAGGGCCGGGCGCGGTCGTCTCGCGCAGCACGGCAGCGGTGCTTCACGGGTGCAGTGCGGCCGAGAGCAGTGCGGCCGATAACGGAGCGGTGCACGTGACCGTCCCCTACGGCAGTACCGCACGGTCACGTGGTGGGCTCATCGTGCACCGAGACAGGTTCGCCGACGACGACATCGACGTCCGCCACGGCCTGCCGGTCTTCTCGCTCGTCCCGACGTTGGCGGAGCTGCTGTGTGTCGAACGGCGATGGGTAGCGCTGGCAGCCGTCGATCAGGTGCTGGCGGGTATGCCGGAGGACCAGGCGGAGTCGTTGGTCCACAGCGTCCGTAGCAGGCTCGCCGTTCGTGACGACCGCCGCGGCGTACCGGGCGGCCAGGCGCTTCTCCAGCTGGCGACGGGCCAGGCCGAGTCGCCGCAGGAAAGCAGACTGCGCCTGCTCGTGGTGGACGCCGGCTTCCCGCTGCCGACGCCGCAGTTCCAGGTCTTCGACCTGCGCGGCCGGCTGCTGTACGTGTTCGACCTGGCGTGGCCCGACGTCAAGATCGCCTTGGAGTACGACGGGTTCGAGGCCCACGAGGACCGTGGTGCTTACGACGCCGAACGTGATCGGAAGATGGCCGACCGCGGGTGGCTCACCGTCAGAGTCCGGAAGGAGCAGCTCGCGGCGCCGGAACCGGTTCTCGGTGAACTGTGGCGAGCCTTCGAGAAGCGCGGTCGTCCACTGGTGCAGGCCGCGCCCGGCCTGCGACGTGCGTACTCGGCGCGGCGTTGACCTCGACCGTCCCGGGCGGCCGCAAGCGTAGAACCGCGCGACGGCGTGGTGCGTCGGATCGCAGTCCCGAGTACGCGAACGAGGGGATGGGAGTGCCCGGAATTGCTCCTGGAACCCGCAACGCGGCCCCCGGGACCCGCAACACGGCCCCCGGGAAACGCAACACGGCCCCTGGAACCCGCAACACGGGCCCCGGGGAACGCAACACGGGGGTGTCTGCCGCGCGCGGAGTGGTTACGGGCCGATGCCCTTGCAGGGGCGGGTTCGCAGATCGGCCACGTAGTCGGTGGGGGCGCCCGCGGCCTCGGCGGCGTCGGCCAGCACGCCGAGGTAGCGCGCCGACGGCAGCCCGCCCTCGTAGGCGTCCAGCACGTACAGCCACGCGAGCACCGACCCGTCCATGGTCTGAACCCGCAGCCGGATCTTGTTGTGCAGCCCGAGCTCGTTGCCCTCCCAACGGTCGAGCTGACCCTCGTCGAGCGGGGTGACGTCGTAGAGCACCACGAAAACCCGGGAGCCGGGGTCCTCCACGATCGTGGAGAGCGCACCTTCCCACAACAGGTCTTCGCCGCCGAACGTCAACCGCCAGCCTTCCAGCCAGCCGGTTCCCGCCATCGGCGAGTGCGGCGCTCGCTCGGCCATCTGGGAGGGTTCCATGTTGGACCCGTACGCGGCATAGAGAGGCACGGCGACAGCGTAACGGCCTCTCGGGAACTCGGAACCCGGCCACGCCTAAAGTGGGACCGGACGGCGTGTGAGGAGGCACCAGACGTGACCAAGATCGTGATCATGGGCGGCGGACCTGCCGGGTACGAGGCCGCCCTCGTGGCGGCTCAGCACGGCGCGGACGTGACCGTCGTCGAGCGGGACGGTCTGGGTGGTGCCTGCGTGCTGTACGACTGCGTGCCGTCGAAGACGTTCATCGCCTCGTCGGGCGCCAGGGCGAGCCTGCACGGCTTCCGCGAGCTGGGCGTCAACGTCGACCTCGAGGACACGCGCGTGGACCTGTCGACCGTCCACGGCCGGGTCCGTGGGCTGGCGCTCGCGCAGTCGGCCGACATCCGTGCCCGGGTGCAGCGCGAGGGCGTACGTGTGATCACCGGCGCCGCGCGGTTCTGCGACGACGAGCCGGGCCTGGCCACGCACCGGATCGCCGTCGAGGGCAAGGACGGCGACGAGGTGCTGGACGCCGACGTCGTACTCATCGCCACCGGAGCCACGCCGCGCGTGCTGCCCGGTGCCGTACCGGACGGGGAGCGCATCCTCGACTGGCGCCAGCTGTACGACCTGCCCGAGCTGCCGGAACACCTCGCCGTCGTCGGGTCCGGTGTGACGGGTGCCGAGTTCGCGTCCGCCTACACCGAGATGGGCGTCAAGGTGACGGTCGTGTCGAGCCGCGACCGGGTGTTGCCGCACGAGGACGCCGACGCCGCGGCCGTACTGGAGGAGACCTTCTCGCAGCGCGGCACCCAGGTGGTCAAGCACGCGCGCGCCGACCGGGTGGAGCGCACCGAGAAGGGCGTGACGATCCACTTGGCCGACGGCCGCACCATCGAGGCGAGCCACGCGCTGATGACCGTCGGTTCGGTGCCGAACACCGACGACATCGGACTCGACCGGGTCGGCATCGAGACCGCACAGAACGGGTCGATCCCCGTGGACCGGGTGTCCCGCACGAGCGCGCCGGGCGTGTACGCCGCGGGTGACTGCACGGGCCTGCTGCCGCTGGCGTCGGTGGCGAGCATGCAGGGCCGGATCGCGATGTGGCACGCGCTCGGTGAGGGCGTCGCCCCGATCCGCCTGCGCACGGTCGCTGCGAACGTGTTCACCCACCCGGAGATCGCGACGGTGGGTATCGGCCAGCAGGCGATCGACTCCGGCGAGGTTCCCGCGCGCACGATCATGCTGCCGCTGTCGACGAACCCGCGCGCCAAGATGGAGGGCGTCCGCCACGGTTTCGTGAAGTTGTTCTGCCGCCCGGCCACGGGTGTGGTCGTCGGTGGTGTCGTCGTGGCGCCGACCGCGAGCGAGCTGATCCTGCCGATCGCGCTGGCCGTGCAGAACCAGCTCACGGTGGAGAATCTGGCGCTGACGTTCTCGGTCTACCCGTCCCTTTCCGGGTCGATCACCGAGGCGGGCCGCCAGCTGATGCAGCACGACGACCTGGACTGACACCTTCGACGGCGCTTGCCCGTAGGGTGGGCCGTGTCACACTGGACGCCCGGAGAGGAAAGGGGCGTCCGTGACCTTCCGCGACAGCGCCTGGCCCGAGGGCTCGCCCTGCTGGGTCGACACGATGGCCGACGACGTCGACGAGGCCATGCGGTTCTACGGCGACCTGTTCGGCTGGGAGTTCCTCGACACCGGCGAGGACTACGGGCACTACTCGATCGCGATGGTCGACGGCCGCGCGACCGCGGCGATCGGCCCGAAGCCGCCTGGGGTGCAAGCGCCGTCGACGTGGAGCACCTACCTCGCGGTCGCCGACGCGGACGCGACCGCCGAGCGGATCGCGACGGCGGGCGGGAAGCTCCTCCTGCCACCGGGTGACCTCGGGGAGGCCGCACGGATGGCCGTCGCGGTCGACCCGGCGGGCGCGGTGTTCGGCATTTGGCAGGCGGGCCGCACCACGGGAGTGCAGATCGCCAACGTGCCCGGCGCGCTCACCTGGAACGAGTGCGTCGTCCGCGACTATCCGGCGGCGAAGCGGTTCTACGCCGAGGTGTTCGGTTACGGCTTCGACGAGCCGTCCCACGGCGACTTCGAGTACGCCACGTTGCGGGTCGACGCCGGCGACGTGGACGAGGCCGCGGAGGTCGGCGGTATCGGCACGCTGCCGGACGTCGCGCCGGCGGAGATCCCGCCACACTGGACGACGTACTTCGCGGTCACCGACGTGGATACGATCGTGACGCGGCTGGTCGATCTCGGCGGCACGGTGCACGGCGGGCCGATCGACTCGCCGCGCGGCAGGCTGGCCGCCGTGGCCGACCCGGGCGGCGCCTACTTCCGGGTGATCGAAAGCTGACGCCGCCGGGCCGGGTGCCGCTGCGAGAATCGGGCCGGGCTCACTCCACCCAGTCGAACGTCTTCGTGACCGCCTTCTTCCAGTTGCGGTACTCGCGCTCGCGGCGCTGCTCGTCCATGGCGGGCTGCCATTCCTTGTCCTTGGCCCAGTTCGAGCGGATGTCCTCTTCGGACTGCCAGAACCCGACGGCCAGCCCGGCCGCGTAGGCCGCGCCGAGGGCCGTGGTCTCGTTGACCATGGGGCGGATCACCGACACGCCCAGGATGTCGGCCTGGAACTGCATCAGCAGGTCGTTGACGACCATGCCGCCGTCGACCTTGAGCGTGCGCAGCGGTACGCCGGAGTCGGCGTTCATGGCGTCGATGACCTCGCGAGTCTGGAACGCCGTCGCCTCGAGTACGGCCCTGGCGAGGTGGCCCTTGTTGACGAAGCGGGTCAGGCCGACGATGGCGCCGCGCGCGTCGGAGCGCCAGTACGGGGCGAACAGGCCGGAGAAGGCGGGCACGAAGTAGGCGCCGCCGTTGTCGTCGACGGTGCGTGCGTGGCCCTCGATCTCCGCCGCCGAGCCGATCATGCCGAGGTTGTCGCGCAGCCACTGCACCAGTGAACCGGTGACGGCGATCGACCCTTCCAGCGCGTACACGGTGGCCTTCTCACCGATCTTGTAGCAGACCGTCGTCAACAGGCCGTTCTCCGACAGCACCTTGTCGGTGCCGGTGTTGAGCAGCACGAAGTTGCCGGTGCCGTAGGTGTTCTTGGCCTCGCCGGGGGACAGGCAGGCCTGGCCGAACGTCGCCGCCTGCTGGTCGCCGAGGATGCCCGCGATCGGCACGCCACCGAGCGCCCCGCGTTCGCGCACGGTGCTGTACACCTCGGACGAGGAGCGGATCTCCGGCAGCATCGACACCGGGATGCCCATGTCGGCGGCGATACCTTCGTCCCAGGTCAGCGTCGACAGGTCCATCAACATGGTGCGCGAGGCGTTGGTGGGGTCGGTGACGTGGATGCCGCCGTCGACACCGCCGGTCATGTTCCACAGCACCCACGTGTCCATGTTGCCGAACAGCAGGTCCCCGGCCTCGGCGCGCTCGCGCACGCCCTCGACGTTGTCGAGAATCCACTTGATCTTCGGGCCGGAGAAGTACGTCGCGAGCGGCAGGCCGGTCTTCTCGCGATACCGCTCCTGCCCGCCGCCCAAATCCCCCAGCTCGGCGATGACCCGGTCGGTGCGCGTGTCCTGCCAGACGATCGCGTTGTAGACCGGTTTGCCGGTGTTTCGGTCCCACACGACGGTCGTCTCGCGCTGGTTGGTGATGCCGACGCTCGCGACGTCGGCGGCCGTGATGTCGGCGTTTGCCAGCGCGCCCGCGGCCGTGGCACGCGTGTTGGCCCAGATCTCTTCCGGATCGTGCTCGACCCAGCCCGCCTGCGGGAAGATCTGCTCGTGCTCCCGCTGATCGACGGCGACCACGTTGCCGGCATGGTCGAAGATCATCGTGCGGGTCGATGTGGTGCCCTGGTCGATGGCGGCGACGAAACGAGACACTGTTGCTCCAAACTCAGCTCAGGCCGCTGACGGCGAGGTAGAGGAGGCCGGCGAGACCGGCACCGATGAGCGGGCCGACGACGGGGACCCACGAGTATCCCCACTGCGGGCTTCCCTTGCCGCGGATCGGCAGGATCCATGCATACGCGATGCGGGGCCCGAGGTCGCGAGCCGGGTTGATCGCGTAGCCCGTCGGACCGCCGAGCGACGTACCGATCACCAACACGACGAACGACACGCCCGCGTAGCCGAGAGCCGCGTTGCCGAACACCGGCTCGCCGCCCTCCGTGACGGTCGCGGTCGGGGTGAGCAGGATCCAGATCAGCAGGATGAACGTGCCGATGACCTCGGTGACGGTGTTCCACACCTTGTTCGGGATCGTCGGGATGGTGGAGAAGATGCCGAGCGTCCCCTCCGGCTCCGGGTGGTCGTCGAACTGCAGCTTGTAGGCGAGCCACGTCAGCACAGCACCGAGCACACCGCCGACGATCTGGCCCGCCCAGTAGATCGGGACGTCGGCCCAGGGCAGTTCCCCGGAGACCGCGAGCCCGAAGGTCACCGCCGGGTTGATGTGGCCGCCCGTCGCGTCGGCGACGCTGGCGCCCGCGAAGACCGCGAACGCCCAGCCGACGGTGATGAACAGGAATCCGCTGCCGCTCCCGAGGGTCTTGCGCAGCGTGTGGTTCGCCACCACGGCGGTACCGAGGAGGACGAGCACCGAGGTGCCCAGCATCTCCCAGACGAAAATCGCTCCGGCGCTCATAGGCTTTCAGCCCTCCACCTTGGACGTCGCGACCCTGACGGCGAACCGCCCGTGGCCGCTGTTGACCTGTCCGTGCAGGGCGAGCCCAGGGAGGGCGCCCCTGCCGTTCCACGTTGGATCAGAACGCTACTCGCATGTGAGTGATCGCTCAAAGCATCGTTTCGGACTACTGCGGCGTCCGGACGTGCGAGCGACCGCGGACGTGACATGCTGGAAGCGTCCCGGTGATCGGGTTCGACGTCGGCGAGGAGGAGTCAGGTGACAGCGCAGCGTGGACGCGAGGCGAGGACGTCGGCGAGGGCGGCGGCGTCGGCCCAACTGGGTCCGGAGACGCGCGCCGAGACGTGGCAGCGGCTCGGCGAGGAGACCTTCGACCTCGTCGTCATCGGTGGCGGCATCGTCGGCGCGGGTACGGCCCTGGACGCGGCGACGCGCGGGCTGCGCGTGGCGCTCATCGAGGCCCGCGACCTCGCGTCCGGCACGTCGAGCCGGTCGAGCAAGCTCTTCCACGGCGGCCTGCGCTACCTCGAACAGCTGGAGTTCGGCCTCGTCCGGGAGGCGCTGCGCGAGCGCGAGCTGATGCTCAACCGGATCGCGCCGCACCTGGTCAAGCCGGTGAGCTTCCTGTACCCGCTGACGCACCGCGGCTGGGAGCGTCCGTACACCGCCGCGGGCCTGCTGCTGTACGACACGATGGGCGGTGCACGCTCGGTACCGGGGCAGAAGCACCTCACCCGCGCGGGCGCGCTGCGCATGGTGCCCGCGTTGAAACGGGACGCGCTCATCGGCGGCATCCGCTACTACGACGCGCAGGCCGACGACGCCCGCCACACGATGACCGTCGCCCGCACGGCCGCGCACTACGGCGCCGTGGTGCGCAATTCGACGCAGGTCGTCGACTTCCTCAGGGAGGCCGACCGCGTCTCGGGGGTCCGGGTGCGCGATGTCGAGAGTGGACAGGAGTCCGACGTCCGCGCCCACGCCGTGATCAACGCCACCGGCGTGTGGACCGACGAGCTGCAGCGGCTCTCCGGCAGCCGCGGACGGTTCCGGGTGCGTTCGAGCAAGGGCGTCCACATCGTCGTTCCGCGTGACCGGATCGTCGCGGAGAGTGGCATGATCCTGCGGACCGAGAAGTCGGTGTTGTTCGTGATCCCGTGGCGCAATCACTGGGTCATCGGCACGACCGACACCGACTGGAACCTCGACCTGGCGCACCCTTCGGCGACGCGCGGCGACATCGACTACCTGCTCGAGCACGTCAACAAGGTCCTCGCGACACCGCTCACGCACGACGACATCGAAGGCGTGTACGCCGGGCTGCGACCGTTGCTGGCGGGTGAGAGCGAGGAGACGTCGAAGCTCTCGCGCGAACACGCCGTGGCACGGGTGGCGCCCGGCCTGGTGGCGATCGCGGGCGGCAAGTACACGACCTACCGCGTGATGGCGGCCGACGCGGTGGACGCCGCGGCCGTCGACGTGCCCGAGCGGGTGCAGGAGTCGATCACCGACAAGGTGCCGCTCGTCGGCGCGGACGGCTACCACGCGCTCGTCAACCAGGCCGATCACCTGGCGTCCGACCACGGGCTGCACCCGTACCGCGTGCGGCACCTGCTCGACCGGTACGGCTCGCTCATCGGTGACGTCCTCGCGTTGGCCGACGGCAGGCCCGACCTGCTCAAGCCGATCGAGGCGGCGCCGGACTACCTGCGCGTCGAGGCCGTCTACGCCGCCACCGACGAGGGTGCGCTGCACCTCGAGGACGTGCTGGCGCGGCGGACGCGGATCTCCATCGAGTACCCGCACCGCGGTGTCGACTGCGCCGAGCAGGTCGCCGAGCTGGTGGGCGACGTGCTGGGGTGGACGCCGGAGCAGCGGCGCGAGGAGGTCGACGTGTACCGAGCACGCGTCGAGGCCGAGCGCGACTCGCAGGCCCAGCCCGACGACGAGGCCGCCGACGCCCGCCGTGTCGCGGCCCCGGAGGCCAGGCAGCGCCTCACCGAACCCGTCAGCTGACCGGTACCGACCCTCACCGCTGAGCCGACGCCGATCGTCCCGGCGTGCTCGCCGCGCCGGGACGACCCGGGAGCGGCGCCTGTCCTGCACTCGGGCCCGGGCGTCCGGCACCCACCGCTCAACGACCGGCCGGCGCGTCCGCGCCCCGCGAGGGCCGAGAACCGTGGAGCCGGGGCACGTGCGCCGCTACGCTCGGGTGCGTGATCATCGACCGCACGCGGGTGTTGCACACGCCCCGACTGGTGCTGCGCCCGTTCGAGCCGGGAGATCTCGACGCGCTCCACGCGATCCGTTCGCGCGAGGACGTGAACCGGTATCTCTACGATCGGCCGATGTCGAGGGAGGACGCCGCGGCGAAGCTCTCCGAGCGGATCGAGCGGTATTCGACGTTGGCCCAGCCCGGCGACACGCTTCTGCTGGCCGTGGCTCTGCGGGCGCCCGGAGGGGAGGTGGGTGAGCTGATCGGTGACGTCAACCTGCACTGGCAGCACGGCGAGCACCGGCAGGCCGAGGTCGGTTACGTCCTGCATCCCGACCATGCGGGCCGCGGTTTCGCCACCGAGGCGACGCGGCCGTTGATCGAACTGGCCTTCGGCGAACTCGGCGTGCATCGCGTGTACGGGCGACTCGACGGCCGCAACGCGGCATCCGCGCGTGTTCTCGAGAAGCTCGGAATGCGGCGGGAAGCGCACCTGCGCGAGAACGAGTACGTCAAAGGCGAGTGGACCGACGAGGTCGTCTATGCCGTGCTGGCGCGGGAATGGGAGACCGCCGTGCTCACGTGACATCGGTCGTCCACAGTGCACGTCCACTGTGGAGGAGGTTCGCAGTGGGTGGTGGCGGCGCGGTCGTGGCCGTCAGCGACGGCCCACGATCACGCCGGCGAGCAGTGCTGCCGCCGCCGGTATCAGGAACACGAAGAACCCGGCGCGGGTGACGAAGAACAGCGCGATCGCCAGCACCGCGGCGGCCGGCACGACCGCGGAGGCCAGCCGGTCCCGCCAGGGCGTCGCGGGGGCCGGCGCCGGGCGCCCGGCTCGCGGCACGCCGCCGTCGTGGCGCGAGAGGTCGCCGAGGACGCTGGGCCGCGGTTCGGGCAGGTCCGCGAACAGGGGTTTCAGGTCTTTGCGGAACTTGGCCGCGCTGACCTGCACCGAGCGTTCGTCGAACTCGGTCAGCTCGAGCCGCCCGGTACGCACGTGTTCGGACAGTGCGTCGAGGGCTTCCTGCCGCTCAGCGTCGCTGAGCCGCAACTCGGATCGATCAGCGGCCACACGTCGATCGTAGGCGTGACGACGAGGCCGCGGCCACGCCGCATGCGAAACCGTTGCCCGGTGTTCGCCGTCGGGTGCGGAACATGCGTGCCGGGGTGCGGAACACGCGCCCCGGGAGGCGTCAGTCCTTGATCTCGAGGAGGACGGCGCCCTGGTTGACGGTGGCGCCGGTCTCGGCGGACAGGCCGGTCACGGTGCCGGACTTGTGCGCGGTCACCGGGTTCTCCATCTTCATGGCCTCGAGGACGACGATCTGCTCGCCCGCCTCGACGTGCTGACCGTCCTCGACGGCGACCTTGATGACCGTGCCCTGCATCGGGGCCGTCACCGCGTCGCCGCTGACCGCGGTCTTGCCGCCGCCCGTACGTTTGCGCGGCTTCGACGTCGTCGCCGCGCCGCCACCGCCGCCCGCCGAGGCGAGGCCCGCGGGCAGCGATACCTCGAGCCGGCGCCCACCGACCTCGACGACCACGTTCTGACGCGGCTCCTGGTCGACGTCGGCGGCGGTGTCCGGTGCGACGTAGGGCTCGATGGTGTTCTCGAACTCGGTCTCGATCCAGCGGGTGTGCACCGAGAAGTTCTTGCCGTCGCCGACGAATGCCGGGTCCCGCAGGATCGTGCGGTGGAACGGCAGCACGGTGGCGATGCCCTCGGCGATCATCTCGTCGAGGGCGCGGCGGGACCGTTCGATGGCCTGGTCGCGGTCGGCACCGGTGACGATGACCTTCGCGAGCATCGAGTCGAACTGGCCCCCGATGACGGTGCCGGTCTCCATGCCGGCGTCGATGCGCACGCCGGGGCCGGAGGGGAAGTCGAGGCGGGTCACGGTGCCGGGGGCGGGCAGGAAGCCCCGGCCCGCGTCCTCGCCGTTGATACGGAACTCGATGGAGTGGCCGCGCGGCGCCGGGTCCTCGGTGAGCTGCAGCTCGTGTCCCTCGGCGATGCGGAACTGTTCGCGCACGAGGTCGAGGCCCGTGGTCTCCTCCGACACCGGGTGCTCGACCTGCAGGCGCGTGTTGACCTCGAGGAACGAGATCGTGCCGTCGACGCCGACGAGGTACTCGACCGTGCCCGCGCCGTGGTATCCGGCCTCGGAGCAGATCGCCTTGGCGGAGGCGTGGATGGTCTCGCGCTGCTCGTCGGTCAGGAACGGCGCGGGCGCCTCCTCGACGAGCTTCTGGTGGCGGCGCTGCAGCGAGCAGTCGCGGGTGCCGACGACGATGACGTTGCCGTGCTGGTCGGCCAGGACCTGCGCCTCGACGTGGCGGGGCTTGTCGAGGTAGCGCTCGACGAAGCATTCGCCGCGACCGAATGCGGCCACGGCTTCGCGGGTGGCCGACTCGAACAGCTCGGGGATCTCGTCGATCGTGCGGGCGACCTTCAGGCCGCGGCCGCCGCCGCCGAAGGCGGCCTTGATGGCGACGGGCAGGCCGTGTTCCTCGGCGAACGCGACGATCTCGTCCGCGCTGCCCGCGGGGTCCTTGGTGCCGGGCACGAGGGGCGCGCCGGCCTTCAGGGCGATGTGCCGGGCGGTGACCTTGTCGCCGAGGTCGCGGATGGCCTGCGGCGACGGGCCGATCCAGGTCAGGCCCGCGTCGATGACCGCCTGCGCGAAGTCCGCGTTCTCGGACAGGAATCCGTAGCCGGGGTGGACCGCGTCCGCGCCGGAGCGCTTCGCCGCGTCCAGCAGCTTGTCGAACGCCAGGTAGCTGTCCGCCGCCGTGTCCCCGCCCAGGGCGAACGCTTCGTCGGCGAGCCGGACGTGCGGCGCGTCCCTGTCCGGGTCGGCGTAGACCGCCACGCTGGCGACCCCCGCGTCCTTCGCAGCCCGGATCACGCGCACGGCGATCTCGCCACGGTTCGCGATGAGCACCTTCGTCACCGCGCCTGCCACGACCTTGCTGCCTCGCTCCGGCACGCCTACCTCCATGTCAAGCCGTTCTCGGTCGGAGTCTACGGACCGGCGGGCGCCCGTCGGTGAGACCCGAGTCACGGCCGGTGACGCGGCGGGTGGGTCACGCCGGGTGGCGCAGGTCCTCCGGGATCTCGGCGTCGACGAGGATCACGTCGTAGGGCTGGGACTCGTGCAGCGCCTGCAGGTCGGACGTCTGCACGAGCATCCACGGCTGGTGCTCGCCGCAGCACTCGACGAGCCGGTCGACGGCGGTGTAGGCGAGGAGGGCGAGGCGGCCGTCGGGGGTGCGGCGGAGCTCGACGTCGGTCTGCAGGGTGTGCCTGCCGTCGTGCGAGCCGGTGGGCAGGTACACCACGGGCGGCAGCTGGGGATTCGTCACCGGGACGACGGTAGTCGTGTGCGGTCCGTGATCCGGGTTGTCCCACGTCCGCGCGAAGTGCCACGGACGGGCGGTCACGGATGGTGCGGAGCTTTAGGCTCGGCGTGTGCGGAACGAGTCGTCGCAGCCGGATCAGCCGGAGGGGACCGAAGGGGTGGAGTCTGCGCCGAGCAGGCCGCCCCGGCCGGTGCTGCTGACGGTGGCGCTGGCGGCCGTGGTGGTCGTGGGGTCGCTGGTGGCGGCCGTGCTGCTGCGCCCGGGCGACGACGACCACGAGGCGGTCGACGGGCTGTCGATGCCGACGGCGACCGCGGGCGACGGCTGCGCGGGCGGGCCGTGCCGGGTCGTGGCGTCGGCGTCGGTGAACGGCATGACGGTCGAGCTGCTGGCGGCCGAGCGCGGGTCGGCGGGCAGGTTGCGCGCGGGCGGGCCCGCGTCGGCGAGCGTGGCCGAGGTGGCGATCGGGACGATGGGCGTTCCGCTCAACCAGGACTCGTTGCGGTGCGAGGAGAGCGCGACGCCGGTGTGCCTGGTGCGCGGTCCCCACGACGGCGGCATGGTCGGCGAGCTCCACGTGTGGCAGGGCGACAGTTGGCGTTCGGACCAGCGGCCGTACTTCTCCGACGCGGGCAGTGTGACGCTCGACGACGTCGACGGCGACGACGTGCCCGAGGTGGTCGTCGTCAGCCACGACTGCAGCGACGTCGACAGTGTCGCGGCCTGCAGGCAGGCGCCGGTGCTGGCCGAGGTGTTCGACCTGTCGGGCGGGACGGTCGGCTGCACGGGTACCTACGGTTCGCCGGGGTCGCTGCGGGGCTGGCCCGAGGTCGACGTCGAGTCCTACGAGCTCATGGCGTGTTCCTGACACACGGTCATCGGGGCACTGGTCCGAACCGGTCAAAGCCCTGTGAATCGGATCTCACGGCCGGATCTTTCCTCTAAGGCTAGCCTAACGTACGGTTCGTTCATTAGGTAAGGCTAACCAAGATAATGCCGATCGGGCGGCGTCCGACGGGTGCCGGCGACCGGACATCGAGGCGCGGCTCGCGGTCGCCGGGAATCGCCGGCGACCGCGAGCCGGCAGGGAAACGAGGAGAACGCCGTGTCTCACGAGGGAGTTGTCTGAGTGTCCTCACCGGTCCTGGCGCGGCCACGGCCCCAGTACGACGCCGCCGACCTGCTGACGGCGTACCTGCCCGGCTCCTTCTACTACTCGTCGCCGCGGGGCACGCTGCTCGCCGACGGGGTGCACGCCGCAGTACCCGCCGCGGCGGGTACGTCGCGTGCCGGAGCGGCCACCCGTGCGCTCGCCGACGCCCGCGCGGCGGGCCTGGCCGACCCGATCGTCGCCGGAGCCATCGGGTTCGGGCCCGACGACGAGGCGAGCCTGGTGGTGCCCGCTCTCGTCCGCCGCGCGCCCGCGCCCGACGAGACGACCGCGACCTCGGCGGCGTCATCGGCGTCGGCGTCGGCCCGCGCGAGCCGCGTCGTCACCCCGCAGCCCGATCCCGCCGACTACGTCGCGGCCGTCCGCAAGGCTCTGCTGCACATCGAGACCGGTGACATCGACAAGGTCGTCCTCGCGCGGGCGCTCGACGTCACCGCGGACGCCCCGGTGTCCGTGCCGCCGTTGCTGGCGCGTCTCGCCCGCGCCGATCCGGCCGCGCACGCCTTCGCCGTCGACGTCACCGCGCCCGGCGACCCGGCCGCCCGCACCCTGTTCGGCGCCAGCCCCGAACTGCTGATCTCCCGGCGCGGCCGCACCGTCACCGCCAATCCTCTTGCCGGTTCCCGGCCGCGCAGCGCCGACGACGTGCAGAACCGCGCGCGCATCGACGACCTGCGCACCGCCGCGAAGGACCGCGCCGAGCACGACATCGTCATCCGCCAGGTCGCCGACGTGCTCCGGCCGTTCTGCTCCGACCTCGACGTGCCCGAGCCCGAGGTGATCGGCACGCCGACGATGTGGCACCTGTCGACCCGCATCACCGGAACGCTCGCCGACCCCGCCGACCCCGCGTCGTCGTCGCTGGCCCTCGCCGAGGCGCTGCATCCGACGCCGGCCGTGTGCGGCGTGCCGACGACCACGGCTCGCGACGTCATCGCGGAACTCGAACCGGCGCGCCGCGGGTACTACGCAGGTCTCGTCGGCTGGACCGATGCCGACGGCGACGGCGAATGGGTCGTGACGATCCGCTGCGCCGAGGCCTCCGGCAGGAACGTACGGGTGCACGCGGGCGCGGGCATCGTGGCCGGGTCCGACCCGGAGGCGGAACTGGCCGAGACACGCGCCAAGTTCCGCACGCTGCTGGACGCGCTGGGGGTGACCGAGTGACCGCCCGCACGGAAGGCCGCCCCGCGGCCGCGCCGCCCGCAGCCGAGTCGGCTGCGGGCCCCGATCTCACGCCCTGGCCAGCCGAGGACGCGGCGCGGTACCGGGCGCTGGGCCACTGGCGCGGGCAGACGTTCGGCACCTGGCTCCGAGGATTGGTCGCGGCGTACTCCGAGCGCACCGCCGTCGTGGGCGTCAGCGCGGCGACGGGCGAACAGGTGCGTTGGACGTACGCCGAACTGGACGAGCGGTCCGATCGGCTCGCTGCCGGATTCGTCGACCGGGGCATCGCGGCGGGCGAGCGCGTACTCGTGCAGTTGCCGAACGTCGCCGAGTACGTCCCGGTGATCTTCGGGCTGTGGCGCGCGGGCGCGCTGCCGGTGTTCGCACTGCCGGCGCACCGCCACTCCGAGCTGGTGCATTTCGCCTCGCATGCGGAGGCGGCCGCGATCGTCACGGTCGGCAGCCACGATCGGCACGACTACGCCGCCGAGGCGCGCTCGGTGGCCGACGAGGTGTCGTCGCTGCGCCACGTGTTCGTGGTCGGGAGCGACGAGTTCGCCGAGCTGGCCGCGACCGACCCACGGGAGCTGCCCGACCCGGATCCCGAGGGCCTGGCGTTCCTGCAGCTGTCGGGTGGCAGCACGGGAATGTCCAAACTGATCCCGCGCACCCACGACGACTACCTCTACAGCGTCCGCGAGAGCGCCCGGATCTGCCGGCTGCGGCCCGACAGCGTGTACCTCGTGGTACTGCCCGCCGCGCACAACTATCCGATGAGTTCGCCGGGCATTCTCGGTGCGCTCCACGCCGGGTCGACCGTGGTCCTCTCACCGCGGCCCGACGCGGACACCGCGTTCGCGCTGGTCGAGTCCGAGGGCGTGACGATGTGCGGGGTCGTGCCGCCGCTGGCGGCGGCGTGGGTGCAGGCCGCGGCGCGCACGAACCGAGATCTGTCCACATGGGAAGTACTGCTCGTCGGTGGTGCCAAGTGCGGCAGGGAACTCGCCGAGCGCATCGAACCGGCGCTGGGCTGCAGGCTGCAGCAGGTGTTCGGCATGGCCGAGGGGCTCGTGTTCTACACCCGCCTCGACGATCCCGACGAACTCGTGCTCTCCACCCAGGGCAGGCCGATCTCCCTCGACGACGAGATCCGCGTGGTCGACCCCGACGACCCGGATGCCGGATCCGGCGACGTCGTCGAACCGGGGCAGGCGGGCGCGCTGCTCACGCGCGGGCCGTACACGATCCGCGGCTATTACCGCGCCGCCGAGCACAATGCGAAGGCTTTCACGGCCGACGGCTTCTACCGCACCGGTGACCTGGTGCGGCTGCATCCGTCCGGGCACGTCGAGGTCGTCGGCCGCGTGAAGGAGCAGATCAACCGCGGCGGCGAGAAGGTCGCGCCGGAGGAGGTGGAGAACCACCTCATGGCGCACCCCGACGTCCTGGACGCCGCGCTCGTCGGCGTGTCCGACGAGTTCCTCGGTGAGCGCACCTGCGCCTACGTGGTGCCGGTCGAGGGTGCCGAGCCAGCGGCGGCGGAGCTGCGGCGTTTCGTGCGCGAACGCGGCGTCGCGGCGTTCAAGGTCCCGGACCGGGTCGTACTCACCGCCGAGTTCCCCACGACCGGTGTCGGAAAGACGAGCAAGCGGGAGCTGCGGGCCGTGCTCGCGGCTCAGGCGAAGAACGGGTGATGTCGTTGTCCCTGCCGAAGATCGAGCCGTACGCGCTGCCCACGGCCGGTGAACTTCCCGTGTCGCGTGTGGACTGGCAGCTCGAGGCGGGCCGGGCCGCGCTGCTCGTGCACGACATGCAGCGGTACTTCATGCGTCCGTTCGCGGGCTCGCCGATCCTGGAGATGACCGCCAACATCGCCGCGCTCGCCGATGCCTGCCGGGAGCAGGGTGTGCCGGTGTTCTACACCGCCCAGCCCGCGACCCCGCCGCCGGGCGAACGCGGACTGCAGACCGACTTCTGGGGCCAGGGGATGCGCGCCCACGTGGACGACGATCCGCACGTGGGCGACATCGTCGAGGGACTGACGCCCGGGGGCGAGGACACGGTGCTGACGAAATGGCGCTACAGCGCGTTCCAGCGCAGCGACTTCGCCGAGCGCCTCGCCGCCGCCGGACGCGACCAGCTGCTGATCACCGGTGTGTACGCCCACATCGGCTGCCAGGCCACCGCGCAGGAGGCCTTCATGCGTGACGTGCGGCCGTTCCTGGTGGCCGACGCGGTCGCCGACTTCGCCAGGGAGCGTCACGACCAGGCGTGCGCCTATGTGGCGGGCTGTTGCGGAACCGTCGTCGACACCGACTCCGCCCGCGGCGCACTCACCGCTCCCGTGACCGCGGCTCCCGTGGGCACGGCTTCGGCGAGCGCGGCGTCGGTGAGTACAGCGGCGTGGTGACGGCGGACCGCCGACAGCCCACGCCCGGCAGCCCACACACACCACAGGCCACAGCCCACGCGCGACAGTCTCGCCGCCGCGAGGCCGGCGCGACGACCACGACAGAGGACGGACCATGGCAGAACCCACGCAGCAGGCAGGACCGACGGCCGAGTCGGTGCGTGCCGACGTCGCCGAGCTGCTCGGCCGCGACGCCGACGACATCGCCGTCGACGAGAACCTGCTCGACGCGGGTCTCGACTCGATCCGCATTATGAGCCTGATCGAACGCTGGCGTGCGGCGGGAGTCGGCACCGTCGAGTTTCCCGACCTGGCCGAACAACCCGAACTCGGCCACTGGATCTCCCTGCTCACCGAGGAGAACGCATGACCGATCATCCCGCCGTGCCAATGGTCGTGCGGTTCGACCGGGTTGGGCCCCCGTTGCGGCATGCTTTTTCGCCGCAATCGGGGAGGGTGTCCCGCAGAACGCTGGAGAACGCATGACCGATCATCCCGCCGTGCCAATGGTCGTGCGGTTCGACCGGGTGCGGGTGTCCCGCAGAACACTGGAGAACGTATGACGCGCGCCGATCACCGTCACCGCCATCTCGAGCGGATCGCCGAGGTGCGCGCGGGCCGTGAGGGTGCCGAGAAGGTGGGCTATCCGATCGGCATCCGCACCGTGGACGTCGTCCGCACCGCGATGGTGGGGGCGGGTCTCGTCCGCCTCACCCTCGGCGGTCCGGGGTTGGAGGGCTTCGAGGCCCACGTGCCCGATGAGCACGTCAAGCTGATCTTTCCCGATCCGGACGGCACGCTGCGGTTGCCGGAGCCGAACGGCGCGATGCTGTCGTGGCCGCGGCCGTCGCCGACGACGCGTGAGTACACGGTCCGCCGGTTCGACGCGCAGGCCCGGGAACTCGACATCGACATCGCGGTGCACGACGGCGGCCTGGCGGCCGGCTGGGCGCGCAACGCCCGCGTGGGCGAGCCGGTTCACGTTGCGGGTCCGCCCGGCGGGCTCGTCGTCCCCGACGGCTACGGCAAGTACCTGCTCGCGGGGGACATCACCGCGCTGCCCGCCATCGCCCGGTGGCTCGAGGAGATGCCGCCGACCGCGGAGGGGTGGGCCCTCGTCGAGGTCTCCGGCGCCGACGAGGAGATCCCGTTGGACGCGCCCGACGGGGTCGAGGTCCGGTGGCTCCACCGGGACGGCGCCCGTCCGGGCACGGCGGATCTGCTGGAGCCCGCGATCCGTTCGCTCCCGGTCCCTGGTCCGTCCGATGAGGACGACCTCTACGTGTGGCTCGCCGGTGAGGCGGGCACGCTGAAGCCGCTCCGCCGCTGGGTCCGCGACGAGCTCCGGCTCGCGAAGGGCGACTACGACATCACCGGCTACTGGAAGCTCGGCGTCGCCGACTACGACGACGATCACGACTGATCCCTGCGCAGCAATTGAATCCCCAACCCCATCGAGTTGTTCAAGGACGAGGAAACGATGTCTCTGCTCAGATCTCGCCTCACCCAGGGGGCCGCCGCCGCGGCTGTCCTCGCGCTGACGGTCGGTCTCTCCGCGTGCGGGGCGGCAGGCGAGGAACAGACCGAGGGTCCGACCCGGCAGTTCACGGCCGACAACGGCACCGTCGAGATTCCCCAGAACCCGAAGCGGGTCGTCGCCACGGGCTACGCCGTGCCGTCGCTCATCGAGGCGGACGCCCCGCTCGTCGGCGTCTCGTCGTGGGAGCGCGGCGAACCGATGATGTCCGACGAGGACCTCACGACGTACAAGGAGTTGCCGCAGGTCGCCGGTGAGACCGCGGCGGAGACGAACTACGACGCCATCGCCGAGCAGAACCCGGACCTGATCGTCATCGGCGTTCCGAAGCCGATCTTCGCCGAGATCGACGCCGAACGGCTCGAGTCGATCGCACCCGTCGTGGCCGTCGGCCCCGACGTGCCGTCGGCGTGGCGCGAGGTCTCCCGCAAGCAGGCCGATGCGGCGGGCGCGCTGGAGCGGTTCGACGAGGTCAAGAGCGAGTACGATGCGAAGGCCGAGAAGCTGAAGAACAAGTACGCCGACGCCCTTTCGGGTCTGAAGCTGGCCCACGTCGGCGGCTACGGCGAGGTCGAGAACGGCAACTTCCAGCGCGAGTTCGACGGCTCGTGGGGTACGAACATCGCGGGCGACATCGGCGCGAAGTACTACGGCGAGGTCGAGGAGAAGGGCAAGGGTTCCCGCGCGGTCAGCGAGTACCCGTCGCTCGAGGAGCTGCCCTCGGCCATGCGTGAGGCCGACGCGATCACCTACACCGTGAACGCCGACGGGTCCGTTCCCCAGTCGGTCGAGTACGTCATGGACTCCAACCTGTGGAAGAACCTGCCCGCAGTGAAGAAGGACATGACGTTCCCGATCAAGTACACCGAGGCGGCGACGTACGGTCAGGCGCAGCAGACGCTCGACGCGCTGGACGAGACGTTCGCACCGCTGCTGAACAAGTGACGCCGCGGCCGTGACGAGCGCACCACCCGCGACCCCGCCCACGGTGAGGACGGCCCGCCCGGCCGCCCTCGCCGTGGGGCTGCTCGCGCTGCTCGCCGCCGGTGTCGCCAGCGTCGCCGTCGGGGCGCGCGCCGTGCCCGTCGGTGAGATGTGGGGAGCAGTGGCGGACTTCGATCCGCTCAACGGCGACCATCTGGTCGTACGTGACATCCGGCTCCCGCGAACGGTGCTCGGGATCGCCGTGGGCGCCGCCCTCGCCGTCGGTGGCGCGCTGATCCAGACGCTGTCGCGGAACCCGCTCGCCGAACCGGGCATCCTCGGCGTCACCCACGGCGCCGGGTTCGCGCTCACCGTGGGCGCCGCGCTGGGACTGGCGGGCTCGGCGGTGTCGCAGCTCGGTCTCGGCGTCGCCGGTTCGGTGCTCGCGACCGCGCTCGTGTACGCGGTCGGAAGGCACTCCACGCTGCGGCTGCTGCTCGCGGGCGTGGCGTTTTCGGCCGTGCTGATGGGCGTCTCCCTCGGCATCCGGCTCACGTCACCGGACACATTGGACAAGTATCGGTTCTGGGCGGTCGGTTCGCTGGCGGGTCGCGAGCAGGCGGATCTGACGGTGCCGCTCGTCGCCATCGGTGTGGCGTTCGTCGGCGCGCTGGTGATCGCGCGGTCGCTCAACGCGGTCGCACTGGGCGAGACGGTCGCGCACACGCTGGGCGCCAACGTCGCGCGCGTGCGCACGGTGACGCTGGTTCTGATCACCGTGTTGGCCGGTGCGGCGACCGCCGTCGCGGGGCCGATCCTGTTCGTCGGCCTGATCGTGCCGCACCTGCTGCGGAGGCTGACGTCCGGTTCGGTGCCGTGGCTCGTCGGCCTGTCCGCGGTCGTGGGCCCGATCCTGATGCTCGTGGCGGACACGATCGCGCGCGTGCTGCTCCACACCGGTGAGGTGCCGGTCGCGATCGTCACCGCGTTCCTCGGCGGCCCGATGCTGATCTGGGTCGTCCGGCGTTACGGGGCGGGGTCGTTGTGACCGGCGCGCAGAAGACGAGGGAGACGCCGGTGGCGGAACAGACCTCGACGGTGCGCGTGCCCGTCGGCGGCCGCGCATGGTTCGTCCAGCGCCGCATCATCGGGCTCGTCGTCGGCTGTGTCGTGGCGATGCTCGGGCTCGGCTTCGTCGGACTGTCGTACGGCACGAGCTGGGCCACGCCCGGTGAGGTGTTCGGTGCCCTGACGGGCCTGGAGCCGTCCGTGGTCATCGCCGAATGGCGCGCGCCCCGCGTCGTGGCGGGAATCCTGTTCGGTGCCGCGCTCGGCGTGGCGGGTGCGATCTTCCAGAACCTGACGCGCAACCCGATGGGCAGCCCGGACATCATCGGTCTCGACGCGGGCGCCTACACCGGCGCGTTGCTGGTCATGACCGTGTTCGCGGGCGCGTCGGTCACCGTCGCGTTCGGTGCGGTCGCAGGCGGGCTGGTCACCGCGGCGTTGGTGTACTCGCTGTCGCGGTCGAACGGCCTGTCCGGCATGCGCCTGGTCGTCATCGGTATCGCTGTGAACGCGATGGTCACGGCGCTGAACAACTGGCTCGTGCTGCGCGCGGAGCTCGAGGTCGCGATGGCCGCGGTCGGCTGGAACTCGGGTTCGCTCAACGGCATCGACTGGGAGGACCTGGTCGTGCCGTTCACTGTCATCGCGGTGCTGTTGACCGTCATCGGCCTCCGCGCCTCGGCGTTGCAGCAGTCTGCGCTGGGCGACTCGATCGCCGTGTCGACCGGGGTGCCGCTGGAACGGCAGCGGCTGCTGATGGTGCTGGTCGGCGTCGGTTGCACGGCGACCGTGACCGCGGTGGCGGGCCCGGTGATGTTCGTGGCACTGGCCGCACCGCAGATCGGCCGCAGGCTGGCGAAGGCGCCCGGTGTTCCGCTGCTGCCCGCCGCCCTCACCGGGGCGGTGCTGCTGCAGTTCGCCGACCTCGTCGCGCAGATGCTGCTCGCCCCCGTGTCCCTGCCCGTCGGCGTCGTCACGACGGCGATCGGCGGCGGTTACCTGATCTGGCTGCTCGCCCAGGAGGTGAGGCGGAGATGACCACCCGACTGTCCGCTCGGGACGTGACCCTCGGCTACGGCGATCGGGTCGTGTCGACCCGGTTGACCCTCGACGTCCCGGACGGTGCGTTCACCGCCGTCGTCGGGCCGAACGGCTGCGGCAAGTCGACGTTGCTGCGGGCGTTCGTCCGGCTGCTGACACCCGACGAGGGCGCGGTGACGCTCGATTCGCGTTCCGTGTCGGACCTTCCGGCGAAGGGCCTCGCGCGCGAACTGGCGTTCCTGCCGCAGGATCCACTGGCGCCGGAGGGCATCACGGTGCGCCAGCTCGTCGCACGCGGCCGGTACCCGCACCAGTCGCTGCTGGCGCTGTGGACGCCGGACGACGAACGGGCCGTCGCCGAGGCCATGGTGACCGCCGAGGTGGAGGACTTCGCCGACCGGCAGGTGGCCGAGCTCTCCGGCGGCCAACGCCAACGCGTGTGGGTGGCGATGGTGCTCGCGCAGGACACGCCCTACCTGCTGCTCGACGAGCCGACGTCCTTTCTGGACATCACGCACCAGTACCGGCTGCTGGCACTGCTGTCCCGGCTGCGGAACGAGGGCCGCACCGTGATCGCAGTGCTGCACGACATCAACCAGGCGTGCCGGTTCGCCGACCACCTCGTCGCGATGAAGGACGGCCGCGTGGCCGCCGAGGGCGCGGCGGCCGACGTCGTCGACGCGGCACTGATCAAGGACGTGTTCGACCTGCCGAGCGTGATCGTCGCCGACCCGGTGAGCGGCACGCCGATGGTCGTCCCCGAGTAGCGCGCCTGCGGCCGGGAAGGCCGCGCGCGACCGGCCCCCACCGGCTCTGTCCAGGCGTTCGTGAGGAGCGAGTGTTGTCACCGTCGGAATCAGCCGCACCTGCCACCGAGCCGTTCGAGCTGACCAGCGCGCAGCTGGGCATCTGGAACGCGCAGCGGCTCGAACCGGATTCGCCGTACTACGTCGTCGGCGACGTCGTCGAGCTGAGCGGCGACGCGCCGGTGGACGTCGCCCTGCTGGCCGAGGCGATGACCGGCACGGTCACCGAGGCGGAGTCGCTGCGGCTGCGGATGGCCGACACCGCGAGCGGTCCGCGGCAATGGGTGAGCGACGAACCGGTGGCCGCGCCGCGGGTGGTCGACGTCAGCGGTGAGGCCGATCCGCGCGAGGCCGCCGAGCAGCTCGTCGCCGAGGAACGGTTCGCGCTGGCCGAGTCGTCTCGCGGCATGACCGACGGGCTGCTGTACACGCAGACGATCATCACGCTGTCCGGCACCGAGGTCTGGTACACACAGCTCGGCCACCACCTCGTGTTCGACGGCTACAGCGCGGCGATGCTGGCCCGGCGCACGGCGGCCCGGTACACGGCGCTCGTGCGGGGCGAGGACCCCCCCAAATGTCCGTTCAGCCCGTTCGCCGACTTCATCGCCGCCGACCGCGACTACCTGGCGAGCGACGGACCCGAGGCGGACCGTGCCTACTGGGTCGACCGGATGACACCGATGCCGGACCTTCCGGAGTGGACCGCGCCCGGCTCGGGGATCGCGGACACGGTGTCGGCGAAGGCGGTGCTTCCCGCCGAGGACGTGGCGCAGCTGCGCGCGTGCGCGGACCGGGAGGGCGTCACGTGGGGCGACGCCCTCCTGGCCTGCTACGCGGTGTTCCTGCATCGCGTGCTCGGCCGCAGCGACGTGCTGTTCGCGCTGCCGCTGATGTGCCGCACGAGCGGTGCGGAACTGCGGACGCCGGGCATGGCGGTCAACGTGCTGCCGCTGCGGGTCGAGGTGCGGGGCGGCGACACCCTCGGCGTCGTCGCCCGCCGGGTCGCCGAGGCGATGCGGCAGCTGCGCGCCCACCAGCGCTACCGCGGCGAGAACCTGCCGCGCGACCTGGCGGCCCCGGGCGCGGGGGCGATCCTGCACGGGGCGGGTGTGAACCTGAAGGCGTTCGACCTGACGCTGGACTTCGCCGGGTCGACGGGTGTCATGCGCAACGTCGCGGGCGGGCCGCCCGAGGACATGGGCCTGAGCGTGCTTCCTGCCCGGGACGGCGGACTGTTGCTCGGGTTCGAGGTGGATGCCCGCACCCACAGCCAGTCCGATGTGGATGCCCGGCTCGAGACGGTGCGGTCGATCGTCCGGCAGCTGTCGGCCGATGCGGAGCGAACGGCGGGACAGGTGTCGCCGCTGCCGGCCGGGGTCCGCGACGAGCTGCTGGAGGCGTGGACGCCCGCGGCCGTTCCGGGGGAACCCGCCGCGGTGCCCGACGTGCTGTCCGCGCTCGCGGCGTCCCGCGGTGACGAGCTCGCGCTGGTCCACGGTGACGAGCGCGTGACCTACGCCGAGCTGGCCGCGCGTGTGCACCGGCTCGCGCGGGCGCTGCGGGCGCGCGGTGCGGGCCCCGACGATGTGGTCGCGGTCGCGTTGCCACGGTCGGCCGACCTCGTCGTGACGTTGTTGGCGGCGCTCGACGCCGGAGCCGCGTTCCTGCCGCTGGACCTCGAGCACCCCGACGAGCGCCTACGGCTGCTCCTGGCCGACGCGCAGCCCGCGCTGATCGTGACCGATCCGGCGCTGGGCCGCGACGTCGGTTCGTGGCCCACGATGACCGTCGCCGACGCAGTCCGCCACGAGGACCGTCCACTGTCGACCGCCGAACTGGCCCGCGAGCGCAGGCCCGGGGACCTGGCGTACGTCATCTACACGTCGGGGTCGACGGGAACGCCGAAGGGCGTGCTCGTGCCGTCGGCCGGCCTGCGCGCGCTGCTGCACCACCAGCGCGCGACGGTGATCGCCGAGACGCAGCGCCGCACGGGCCGGAGGCTGCGCGTCGCGCACACGTACTCGTTCGCGTTCGACTCCGCCCTCGACCAGCTGTTGTGGCTGCTGTGCGGCCACGAACTGCACCTCTACGACACCGACGTCACCCAGGACGCGGACGCTCTGCTGGCCGCCTACGCGCGGGACGCGATCGACGTCGTCGACACCACGCCGTCGCTGGCCGCCCCGCTCGTCGACGCCGGACTGCTCACGGGCCCGCACCGGCCGTCGCTGGTCGTGCTCGGCGGCGAGGCGACCCCGCCCTCGCTGTGGCGCCGCATCGCCGAGTCTGCTGTGGATGGACGAAACATCTACGGGCCGACGGAGGCGACCGTCGACGCCGCCTACGCCGGCATCGCGGGCGAGACGCCGGTGATCGGACGTCCGCTCGCCGGGATGCGAACGTACCTGCTGGACAACGCGCTGCAGCCGGTCGCGCCGGGTTCGGTGGGGGAGTTGTACCTCGCGGGGCCGCAGCTCGCGCGTGGGTATCTCGGCCGCTTCGCCGGCACCGCCGAGCGGTTCGTGGCCGATCCCTACGGCGCGCCCGGCGAGCGGATGTACCGCACCGGAGACCTCGCCCGGTGGACACCGGAGCGCGGGTTCGACTACGTGGGGCGTGCCGACGGCCAGGTGAAGATCCGCGGCCATCGCGTCGAGGTCGGCGAGGTCGAGGCGGAGCTCGGCGCGTCGCCGGGCGTGAGCGGTGCGGCCGCGATGGTCCGTCACGATACGGCAGCGCCACGCCTGGTCGGCTACGTCGTGCCCGAACGCGGGGCCGCTCCGTCGCCGGACGGACTGCGTGAGGCCCTCGCCGAGCGACTGCCCGACCACCTGGTGCCGTCGGCGGTCGTCGTGCTCGACGAGCTGCCACTGACCGTGAGCGGCAAGGTCGACCGCGCGGCGCTGCCGGTGCCGCGTGCCACGACGTCCGGCAGGCCGCCGTCGAGCGAGGCCGAACGCCTGCTCTGTGTCGTCGTCGCCGAGGTGTTCGACCTGGCGGCCGACGAGGTGAGCCCGGACGAGGACTTCTTCGGCCTCGGCGGCGACAGCATCAGCGCGATCAGTGTCAGCAGCCGCCTCCGCGCGCGGGGCGTCGAGCTGCGGCCGCGCGACCTCCTGGCCCGCCGCGACCTGGCCTCGTTGGCCACCCGGATGTCCGCCGTGGACGCCGACGTGCCGCCGGTGGCCGCCGACGAACCGGTCGGCACCCTGCCCGCACCGCCGATCGTCCGCGGCCTGCTCGACCCGCACCCCGACCCGGACGCCTTCGCGGGCTATGCACAGTGGACGGTCGTCACGACGAGTGCGCCGCTGCCACGTGCGAGCCTGGTCGCCGGGCTGGGCGTCGTCCTCGACACCCACGACGCGCTGCGCCTGCGGCTCACGGGTCGGCGGGAACTCGAGGTGCGTCCCGGCACGGCGGCCTCCGCCGAGGACATGGTGTCGGCCGAACCCGCGGGCGTCGAACCGGCCGATGTCGCGGAACGGCTCGCCGGTGAGCTGGACCCGGTCGCGGGCGATCTGCTGCGGCTGGCGCTCGTCGGTGACGACCGGCTCGTGATCGTCGCCCACCACCTCGTCATGGACGGCGTGTCCTGGCGCGTGCTGGTGCCGGACCTGCGGGCCGCCTGCCGCGGCGATGCGCTCGCGCCCGTCGGCACGTCGTGGCGCGCGCATGCGCTGGCACTGGCCGAGCAGGGTACGGCGGGGGAGCGCCGCGGGGAACTCGATCACTGGCGCGCAGCCGCCGACCCGGAGCTGCGGCCGCTCGGCGTGGCCGCACTCGACCCGGAGCAGGACACCGCCGCGACGGCACGCCGCGACCTCACGGTCGTGAACCGGCGGTCGTCGGCGGCCGCGCTGACGACACTGCCGGCGGCCTACCGCACCGGGACCGACGAGATCCTGCTCGCGGCCCTGACCCTCGCCCTGCGATCCGTGCGCGTCCGGACGTCGACGGCTTCTGCCGCGAACCCGCGCCCGCCCGCCTTCGGGGTCACGGTGGAGAGCCACGGCAGGGACGCGGTCACCCCCGGCGCCGACCTGTCGCGCACCATCGGCTGGTTCACCAGCGAGTTTCCCGTGCGGGTGCCCGCCGACGCCCTGCGGACCGACGCGGAGCTTCGCGACGCCCTCGCGGGCGGCGAGGCGGCCGGACGGCTGTTGCGCGCGGTCAAGGAGGCCCGGCGCGCCGTGCCCGACGGCGGTGTCGGCTACGGCGTCCTCCGTCATCTCGACGACGGCGTCGATCTCGAACCGCAACCGCCCGAGGTGCTGCTCAACTACCTCGGGCGGTTCGTCGCACCCGACGGCGGCGACTGGCGACTGCCCGCACGGGAGGCGTTCGGCGTCCTCGAACCCGAGGACAAGGCGCTCGAACAGGTCCTCGCGCTGAACTGCTTCGTCCACGAGCACGCCGCAGGTGACGGCGAGTCCGGCGGCGAAGACGCGGGTGACGGGGGTGACGGAGCCGGCGGCCCGCGACTCGCCGTCGAGTGGACGGCAGCGGGCAGGCTCGTCGACCCCGCCTTGCTTGCCGAGCTGCAGCGCGGCTGGGCCGAGGCGCTCGACGCCCTCGCCGCGCACGCCGAGCGCATCGGGCCCGGAGGCGGCGGGCTCACTCCGTCCGATCTGCCGTTGGCGTCGTTGACGCAGGCCGACATCGACGCGCTCGAACGTCTCGGCCCGGTCTCGGACGTGCTGCCCGCGACGGCGTTGCAGGCCGGACTGTCGTTCCACACCATGGCGGCCGGTGACGCCGACGCAGACGTGTACGTGGTGCAGGCGATGCTGACGCTCACCGGTGAGCTGGACGAACGGCGGCTCGCCGACGCCGCCGGGGAACTCCTGCGCAGGCAGCCCGCGCTGCGCGTGCACCTCGCCACGATCGTGAGCGGCGAGGTGGTGCAGGTCGTGCCGGCCGAAGCAGATCTCGACTGGCAGCTCATCGATATGTCGACAACGGACTCCGGAACGGACTCGCCGGGAGGCGGAGACCTCGAGGCCCGCTTCGCCGCCCGATGCCGTGAGGAGCTGGAACGGCCGTTCGACCCGGAGGTGCCGCCGCTGATCCGGTTCCGGTTGTTCCGGTTCGGCCCGGCCGAGCACCGCCTCGTGCTCACCAACCACCACGCGCTGCTCGACGGCTGGTCGATGCCCCTGGCCGGGCGGACCCTGCTCGGGCTGTATCGCGAACTCGGCGGTGGACCGGCGGTGCCGCCGTCGGCCTCGCTGCAGGACTACCACCACTGGCTGGCGGGCCGCGACCGCAACGCGGCGCTGGATGCGTGGCGCGACGCGCTGTCCGGTGTGGACGAAGCGACCCGGCTCGCGCCCGCCACGGCGCGGCGGGAGGTCTCCCGCCCTGGCCGCGTCACGTTGGAGCTGGGCGAGGAGTTCAGCGAGCGGCTGAGTGCGTTCGCCCGCGCCCGTGGCATCACCGTCACCACGGTGTTGCAGACGGCGTGGGGGCTGCTGCTCGGCAGGCTGACCCGTAGGCGTGACGTCGTGTTCGGCTGCCCGGTGTCCGGCAGGCCGGCCGAAGTGGACGGTGTCGAGTCGATGATCGGCCAGCTGGGCAACACGATTCCGGTGCGTGTGCGGTACCGCCCGGACCAGTCCGCGGCCGAGCTGCTCGACGCGGTCCACGACGAGTCCGTCGCACTCGCCGACCATCACCACCTCGGACTGCCGGACATCCAGCGGGCGATCGGCGTCGGCGAACTGTTCGACACGATGCTGGTGATGGAGAACTTCCCGTTCAACGGCGCAGGGCTCGCCGTCGACGAGAAGGTCGCACTCGCGGGCGTGGACATCACCGATGCCACGCACTATCCGCTGACCGTCATCGCGCTGCCCGGTGACGCGCTGAGCCTCGTGCTGAGTTATCAGCCCCACGCGTTCACCGACGACACCGTGCGCGGGTACGCCCGGTGGCTGCACACGCTGCTCACCGAACTGGTCACCGACGTCGACCGGCCCGTCGCCGCGCTCCCGATGCTCGACGCCGCCGACGCCGCCGCGGTGCTGCAGCGGGGGACGTCGCGGTTGCCTGCGAAGGCCCGCGACGGGGTGCTGGAGACGTTCGCCTCGTGGGTGGCTCGCACCCCCGACGCCGAGGCGCTCGTGTGCCGGAGTCGCAGCCTGACGTACGCCGAGCTCGACCGGCTCGCCAACCGGCTCGCGCACCGCCTGCTCGACGCGGGTGCCGGGCCGGAGACGCCCGTCGGCATGCTGCTGGGCCGCGACGTCGAGATGATCGTCGCGCTGCTGGGCATCCTCAAGGCGGGCGCGGTGTATCTGCCCCTCGATCCCGACTATCCGAACGACCGGCTCGCGTACATGATCGGTGACGCGCGGCCCGTCGCGTTCGTCGCCGACGCCGGGGCGCTGGCGACACTCGGCGGCGAGGTCCGCGGTGACGGCACCGTGGTGCGGGTGGACGACCCGGCCGTGCTGGGCGATCCGGCCGTACCGACCGACCGCGACGCCGACCCGGCCCACGCGCGGACGGAGCTGACACCGGATTCGCTGGCGTACGTCATCTACACGTCCGGCACGACGGGCAAGCCCAAGGGTGTGGCCGTGACGCACCGCGGCATTCCGGACCTGATCTCACTGCAGGAGGAGGTCGTCGGCGTGACCGCACACGACCGCTACCTGCACTTCGCGTCGACCAGTTTCGACGTCGCGTTCTGGCAGACGATGGTGCCGCTGGCCTCCGGCGGAACCCTCGTCGTCGCGCCGGAGGAGGTGCGCGTGCCCGGCGACGAACTGCTCGACTACATCGCCGAGCACCGGCTGACCGGCATCAACCTGCTGCCGTCGTTCCTGTCGGCCGTGCCCGAGGATCGCGCCGTGCCCGACGACGTGTTCTTCGTGGTCGGCGCCGAACGGCTCGATCCGGAGCTCGCCGATCGGTGGGGAAGGGGCAGGCGTGCACTGTTCAACGCCTACGGGCCCACCGAGGTCACGATCAACTCCGTGACCTGGCACTACGAACCGGGCGAGACCGGCGCCGTCCCCATCGGACGTCCCGACCCGAACGTGCGCGCCTACGTGCTCGACGACGGCCTGCAGCCCGTCGGCACCGGCGTTGCCGGCGAGCTGTACCTCGCGGGCCCGAAGCTCGCCCGCGGTTACCTCGGCAGGCCGGGACAGACGTCGCAGGCATTCGTGGCCGACCCGTACGGCGAACCGGGATCACGGATGTACCGCACCGGGGACGTCGTGTACTGGCGCCCCGACGGGCAGCTCGTGTTCCTCGGCCGGGCCGACCGGCAGGTCAAGGTGCGCGGGTTCCGCATCGAGCTCGCGGAGATCGAGACCGCGCTGACCCGGCATCCGGACGTGCGCGGGTGCGCGGTCGTCGTGCGGGGCGGCAGGCAGCTCGTGGGCTACGTGATCCCGGCCGAGGGCGCGGAGTTCGATCCGGTGCGACTGCGGGAGGACCTGCTCGTCGAACTGCCCGACTACATGGTTCCCGCCGCGTTCGTGCGGCTCGACCGGTTGCCGCTCACCCCGGGCGGAAAGCTCGACGAGCACGCACTGCCCGCACCTGAACACGCAGGCGACGGCACGGGGCGGGAACCGTCGACGCACGCCGAGGAGGTGCTGCTCGGTATCGTCCGCGACGTGCTGGGCGCAGACGACATCCGCCTCGACGACCACTTCCTGGAGGTCGGCGGCGACAGCATCGTTTCGCTGCAGGTCGTGTCCCGCGCGCGCAGGCAGGGACTGCGGCTGGGTCCGCGTGATGTCCTGGACGGCGGGACGGTCGCTGGCATCGCCGCGCGCTGCAACGCCGCCGAGGACGGTGCCGACACCGGGCCGTCCACAGGGGACGCGCCGCTGACCCCGGTGATGCGCGACCTGCTCGACCGGGCGCCCGAGCCCGGCGACTTCTGCCAGTGGACCGAGCTCTGCGTGCCCGCCGGCGGTGACCTCGCCACGTGGTCGCGGGCCGTGGACGCGCTGCTACGGACCCACGATGTGCTGCGGGCCCACCTCGCGGACGGGGACGGCACCCAGGGGCGGGCCGACACCGAGGGCGGGACCGGCGCCGCGGCGGTGCGGACACCGGTGCTGCGGATCCCCGAACCGGACGCCGTCACCGCGGCCGATGTGCTCACCCGCGTCGCCTCCACCGGGGACGTGCGCGTCCTCGTCGACGGCTGGATCGCCGACGTGCGGGAGCAGTTCGACGTCCGCCGCGCGCCGCTGGTGCGGGCGCTGTGGGTCGACCGGGGTCCCGACGAGCTCGGCCGATTCGTGCTCGTGGCCCACCACCTGCTGGTCGACGGCGTGTCGTGGCGGGTGCTCGTCGACGACCTCACCGATGCCTACGAGGGCAGGGAGCTGCCGCGGCCCACGCCGTTCCTCGGCTGGGCGAGGTCGCTCGCGTCGGCCGCCGACGCGCGGGCGGGCGAGCAGGCGCACTGGCGCGCCGTCGGGCGCAATCCGCAGAAACGGCTCACCCGCGCGCGGTTCGACCCCGGCCGCGACACCGGTGCGACGGCGGTGCACCACGAGTTCGCCCTCGACGCCGAGGTCAGCAGGACACTCCTGACGGCCCTGCCCGCGGCCTACCACGCGACGCCCGACACGGTGTTGCTCACGGCGTTGACCAGGGCGATCGCCCGGTGGGCCGACCGCGAACCGGACCTGTACCTCGCATTGGAGGGGCACGGCAGGCACGCACCCGATCCGGACCGCGACGTCGACCTGTCACGCACCGTCGGCTGGTTCACCGCGGTCCACCCGGCGCGCATCACGCTGCCCGACGGCGACGCGGCGACGCAGCTGAAGGCCGTCAAGGAGCGACTCCGCGCGCAGGGCGACGGTCTCGGCCACGGGATCCTCGCCGCTGCCGGCCGGGTGACGCCGGTGCACCCGGACGTGAGCTGGAACTACCTGGGCCAGTTCGTCCAGGCTCCCGACGTCGAACACGCGTGGCAGGCACCGCCGGGCTCGGCGCCGTTCGGATCCGGCGGCGACAAGCTCCCGATGCCGCACAGCCTCATGGTCAACGCGATGACCACCGGCGACGGTGACGGGCAGGCCCTGCACGTGCGGATCACCTGGCCGCGCGCGGTACTGACCGACGACGATGTCGCCGGACTGGCCGAGGCGTTCCGGGTCGAGCTGGTGGCGCTGGCGTCCGACGAGGACGCGCTCCGCGGAGCGGGCCGTACCCCGTCGGACTTCGAGCTCGTCTCGCTCACGCAGTCTGATGTGGACGAACTGGAGCGGCGGTACCGGGTCGCCGACGTGGTGCCGCTCAGCCCGTTGCAGGAGCTGATGCTGCGCCACTCCCGACGGGCGGGGACCCGTGATCCGTACACCGTGCAGGCGGCGTTCTCGCTGACCGGCCGGGTCGACGTCGACGCGCTGCACGCCGCGGTCTGCGACCTGGTGACCCGCCACCCGAACCTCGGCGCCGCGTTCCCGCCGGGACTCGACGTGGCGGTCCTGCCCGCCGACGCGGCACCGGACCGTCGCTACGTCGACGTGTCCGCCGCGGCGGACGTCGACGCCGAGGTCGACCGGGTGCTGGCCGCCGACCTGGCGGAGCGGTTCGACCTGGCCGCGGGGTCCCCGGTGCGGCTGACCGTCGTCCGCCGGTCGGCCGAGGCGGTCGACCTCGTGCTGACGACGCATCACGTGCTGTCGGACGGCTGGTCGGCGCCCCGCATGCTCGGCGAGATCTTCGCCGCCTACACCGCGCGCATCGGCGGCGATGCGGAGTTGCCCGCCCCGGTGCCGTTCACCCGGTACCTGCGCTGGCTCTCCCACCGGGATCGCACCGCCGACGTGGCCGCATGGTCGGGCGAGCTCGCCTCGGTCGACCGTTACGACCGTGCCCTGCCCGACACCCCGGCGGCCACACGGAACGGAACGGCGGGCTCCGGCGCTTCGGCCGCCGGTGAGGGCGAGGACGCAGCCGGGCTGCCGGAGCCGGTGACGTTCGATCTCGAACCGCAGCTGGTGCGCACGCTCGCCGCGACGGCCGCCGCCTGCGGGATCACGGCCGCGACGCTGGTGCAGGGCGCGTGGGCGGCGGTGCTGACGGCACGGAGCGGGCGCAAGGACGTGCACTTCGGAACGATGGTGTCCGGCAGGCCGCCCGAAGTGGACGGTGTCGAGGAGATCATCGGACTGCTGGCGAACACCGTGCCGGTACGCGCCACGCTGACCGGACACCTCGCCGATGCGCTGCGGGACCTGCAGGAACGGCAGCAGGCGCTCGCCCCGCACCACGCGGTGTCGCTGCCCGCGCTCGAACGGTCGGTGGGCGTGAAGCGGCTCTTCGACAGCCTGCTGGTCTTCGAGAACTACCCCGTCGATCCCGACCGGCTCGCCGAACCGACACCGGGTGTGCGGCTCACGGACATGCGGTTCCGCGAGTGGACCCACCATCCGGTGACGGTCACGGTGATGCCGGAGGGCGCGGGCTGGCGCGGCATCGTCGCGTGCAGGCCGGGTGCCGTGGCCGAGTCGGCTGACCGCATCGCCGCAGCGTTCGAACGAGTCCTGCGGGCGCTGCCGGACGCGCTCGGCGAGACGGGCGGTTCCGGGGACGAAGCGATGGTCGACGGCGCGGCACTGGTTCGGCTCGCGGAACGGTCGCTGCGGGCGGGCACGGAGTGACCGCCGGGACGCGCAGCGCCGGTCCGGCCGCGGGCGAATCCGACCGCATCGGTGGACGGCTGCTGGCGATGTCGCTGGTGCTGGTGCTCGGCACGTTCATGGCGTCGTTGGACTCGACGATCGTCAATGTCGGCCTCCGCACGCTGAGCGTCGAGTTCGGCGCGAGCGTGACCGAGGTGCAGTGGGCGAGCACCGCCTACCTGCTCGCGGTGGTCGCGGCGGCGCCGATGTCGGGGTGGCTGGCCGAACGGTTCGGCGCGCGTCGGGTGTGGTTGGCCGCCGTGGCCGTGTTCCTGGCCGGGTCGCTGGCGTGTGCGCTGGCGTGGTCGACGACGTCGCTGGCGGCGTTCCGGGTGCTGCAGGGTTTCGGCGGCGGACTGCTGCCGCCGACCGGTCAGGCGCTGCTGGCGCGGGTGGCGGGCAAGAGCCGCACCGGCAGGATCATGAGCATCGTGGGCGTGGTGCCGATGCTGGCGCCCGTGTTCGGCCCACTGGCGGGTGGCACGCTGCTGGAGGTCGCCGACTGGTCGTGGCTGTTCCTGGTCAACATCCCGGTCGGGCTGGTCGCGATGCTGCTGGCGGTGTGGCTGGTGCCGCGCGTGCCCGCGGCCGAGCAGGTGTCCCGGTTCGACCTGCGCGGGGCGATGTTGCTGTCCCCGGGGCTGGCGGCCGTGCTGTTCGGTCTCACCGACATCGGCTCCGAGGACCGCAACCCGCCCGCCGCGGTGACCGCCCTGCTGGTGGGGGCCGGTCTGCTCACGGCGTTCCTGGTGCATGCGCTGCGGTCGGACCGGATGCCACTGGTCGATCCCCGCCTGCTGAGCACCCCGCCGCTGGGAGCCGCCGTGCTGGCGCTGTTCGTCGCGGCGGCGTCGGTGTTCGGCACGATGTTCCTGCTCCCGATGTACCTGCAGTCGGGTCGTGGCCTGTCGGCGTGGGACGCGGGGCTGATGCTCGCACCGCAGGGCGTCGGCGCGGTGCTGGGGTCGTTGCTCGTGGTGAAGCCGCTCATCGACCGCGTGGCACCGCGGACGATCGTGGTGACCGGGTTCGCGTTGATCATCGCGGCGACGGTGCCGTTCACGCAGCTCGGCGGCCTCGCCGACGGCTGGCTGACCGCGGCGCTGTTCGTGCGAGGCGTGGGCACCAGCATGATCGCCTCACCCGTGATGACCATCGTCTACACGGGAGTGGACCAGGAGTTGCTTCCGCGGGCGTCGAGCGCGCTCAGCCTCGTCAACTACGTGGGCGGGGCGATCGGCACCGCGGGGCTCGCCGTACTGCTGGAGGTGCGGCTCGCGGCGACCGATGACGTCGCGGCGTCGTTCAGTGAGGCGTTCTGGTGCGTACTCGGGCTGTGTGTGCTCGCCTTCGCGGGAGCGCTCCGGCTGCCGAGAACCGCCCCGTCCCGGTGAGCGTCAGCGGAGGGTGGCGCCGCCGTCGACGTAGAGCTCCTGCATGGTCACGTGCCGGGCGCGGTCCGAGGCGAGGTACAGGACGGCGTCGGCGACGTCCTCCGGATCGGCGATGCGCCGCAGCGGGATGCCGACCCGATAGTTCTCCGGATCGCCCTTGAGCACGGGATCCGGTCCGCCGCCGTCGTGCTCCCACATGGCGCGCTGCATCGGCGTGTCCGTCGAACCGGGGCAGACGACGTTGCAGCGGATGCCGTGGTCGGCCAGCTCCAGGCCCAGCGACTTGGTGAACATGGTCGTCGCGGCCTTCGACGCCGCGTACGCCGCCATGCCACGCCGCGGCACGCCGCTCGCGTTCGACGACACCGTGACGATGCAGCCGCGCTCCCGTTCGATCATCCGCGCGCTGACGGCACGGGAAACGCGGAACACGCCGCTCGTGTTGACGTCGAACGTGAACCGCCAGTCCTCGTCCGAATAGGACGCGACGGGCCCCTTCACGAGAACCCCGGCGACATTGGCCAGCACGTCGACGGGGCCGACGGTAGCTTCGGCCCGTGCGACGACCTCGTCGACCTGCGCGGAGTCGGTCACGTCGCACGGCATGCCGGTGATGCCGGGCTCGGCCTCGTACGTCTCGACGATGCCGGGGGAGCGGTCGGTCGCCACGACGCTGGCGCCCCCGTCCCGCAGCGCCCTGGCCACGGCCGCACCGATGCCCTGGGCAGCGCCCGTCACGAACGCGACCTTGCCTGCGAACTCCTGCGGATCCACGGCGCTCCTTCGAACGGGCTACTTCGAACGGCGTCGGCCTTTCGCGAGCCGACGCGGTGGCGTCGGCGACCTTACCCCGATGTGTGACAGCAGCGCTGTTGACGAGACCACAGATCGGCGGAGCCGGACGCGCGAAGTCCCCGGGTGACGTGGCCACCCGGGGACTTCGCGGCGAATTCGGTATCGGCGCTACGGCGCGAGAATCCTCTCTCAGGCGCCGAGGATCGACGGGATGGCACCCGCCCAGGCGGAGCTGACGAGACCGGCGGCGCCGGCACCCAGGTGGGCACCGGACTCGTTCCAGGCGTTCACGTAGTCCGCGCCGGTCGGGTTGGACGGAACCTCGGGGACGTCGACCGTGCCGGCGGACGCGACACCCGCGCCCGCGGTCAGGGCGCCGAGTGCGATGGCGGTGGCAGCGGTGGTGCGAGCCAGGGTCTTACGCAATTTCCAGTCTCCCTAGGAGTTGGGGTGCTTCGATGACCGGATCGCGGGTGTTCCGTTCCGTGACCCGGCTCCAAGATCATCGAACCCCTTCGTCGCAGGTCGCAAGGCCTGCCATGCGATCGAGACGTGGGGGAACATGAACGAGTGACGCGTTGTCACACTGGGTTTTCGGCGATCCCACTGTTGGTGTCCCACCGTCGAATGACGACAGTTCAGAATGGAATGTCATTCATGTTCTGCGGCGGAGTTGTGGCCGCGAAAGGGATGTCCAGTGTGTCCACTTTGGCTCATGCGTGGTGCCCCTGAACGAGTGAAATGATCGCGATTCCTGACGTTCGCGGCGTCGGCGACGAGGGCGCCGGGCGTAGGGCGTCGGGCGTAGGGCGTCGGATGTCGGCGGCGCCGGACGTCAGCTGTGCCAGAGGTCGACGACGCTGACGCCCACCTCGCCGAGCAGGTTGCGCGTCAGTGGAAGGCTGATGCCGACGACGCTGGACGGGTCGCCGTCGATGCCTTCGACGAACCAGCCGCCCAGTGCGTCGAGGGTGAACGCTCCGGCGACCTGCAGCGGCTCGCCCGTCGCGATGTAGGCGTCGAGTTCGTGCTGGGCGGGTTCGGCGAACCGCACCGTCGTCGTGCGCGTGCCGCTCGCCTCGGACGTGACGGTGCCGCCCGACACCCGCAGCACGGCGTGCCCGGTGAGCAGTTCACCCGTGCCGCCCGCCATGTCCGCCCAGCGTTTGCGTGCCACCTCGGGCGTGTGCGGTTTGCCGACCAGTGCGTCACCGATCGACAGCATCGAATCGCACCCGACCACGACGGCGTCTGCGTCGGCGTCGAGTTCGGCGGTCACGGCGTGGGCCTTCGCGGCGGCGAGCGCCGTCACGGTCTCGGCGGGCGTCGGGTCGGAGAGCTGCGCCATGACGACGTCCTCGTCGACCTCGGAGACGATCACGTCGGGTTCGATCCCCGCCGCGCGCAGGACGGCGAGGCGGGCGGGCGATGCGGAGGCGAGGATGAAGCGCACGGGGTCCAGATTACGAGGCCTCACGGTCGAGGCCGGTGCGGGTCGCGGGCCTGCAGCCGTCGAGCCCCTCGGCTGTCGAGCCTTTCAGCTGTCGAGCCTTTCGGCTGTCGAGCTTTTCAGCTGTCGAGGAGGGCGCCGTGGGTGCCGCTGATGTGTGCGGTGAGAGTGGTGCGGAATCCGGCGGCGTCGCCGCGTTCGAGCAGCGTGCAGAGTGTGTCGTGCTCGGTGAGGATCTCGCGGTGGCGATCGGGGACCCGGCTGAGCGCGGAGGCGGCCATGCGCACCTGACGGTCGTGCAGCCCGGAGTAGAAGTGCGAGATGAGGCTGTTGCCGGCCGCGTCGACGAGCGTCGCGTGGAACTCGCGGTCCAGGGCGGAGAACCTGGCCTTCTCGGCGGGCACCTCGAGCTCGCGCTGCCGGTCGAGGACCGTGCGCATGCGGGCGGCGACATCGGCGGCGTCGCCGCGGTCGATGACGCGCTCGGCGGCGTGGCTCTCCAGCAGGATGCGGGCCTCGGTGACCTCGCCGACCTCGTCCGGCGACACAGGGACGACGAGTGCGCCGCGCTTCGGATACAGCCGCAGCAGTCCTTCGACCTCGAGTCGCAGGAACGCCTCGCGCACGGGCGTGCGTGACAGATTCAGCGCCGTCGCGGCGTCTCCCTCGCTGAGCAGTTCGCCGCCGGGCAGCCTTCCGTCGAGGATGCGTTCCTTCACCCAGTCGTAGACCCGTTCACCCGCGGGACGTCGGTCCGTGGGCGGTGTCGTCGGCTCCTGTCCGGTTGCGCTCGTTCTCGGGGTTCGTGTCGGCACGGGCGGGTGTGACGGGTCGCTCGTTGACATGCCCCGCAGTCTAGCCGGATCGTTGAACACAACATAGATACAAGTTATGTGCATGTGATGTCCATGCACGTCGGGCCGTCGAAGGGGATGACTGTGCGTTCATCCGGGTCGCCTTCCGCCGCAGCGCCGCAGGAGGACACGCTGCAGGAGGACACCCTGCAGGACGACAGGGCGCAGGAGGACAGAGCGCAGGAGGACACGGCGTCACGGGGCGAGACGTGGGCGGGCGCGTCACGCGCCCCGGTGGCCAGGGGAATCCTGCCGTGGGCGATGTGGGCCCTGGGCGCGCTGTGCTACCTGGCGGCGATGTTCCACCGGATGAGCCTGTCGGTCGCTGGGCTGACCGCCCAGGAGCGGTTCGACGTCGACGCGACCGGGCTGGCCGTGTTCTCCGTGGTGCAACTGACGCTGTACGCACTGCTGCAGGTGCCGGTCGGCATCGGCAACGACCGGTACGGCCCGCGGGTGCTGTTGCTCGGCGGTACCGCGCTGATGGCCGTGGGCGCGGTCGTGTTCGCCCTGTCGACGGCGTATCCCGCCGCGATGGTGGGCCGGGCGCTGATCGGTGCGGGCGACGCCTGCATGTTCGTCAGCGTCCTGCGGATCACGCGGAACTGGTTCCCGGGCCACCGCTACGCCTTCGTCGCGGCGCTCACCGGCATGATCGGCGGCCTCGGTCAGATCATCGCGACCTCGCCGCTGGCCGTGCTGCTGAACGGCCTGGGCTGGACGGGGGCGTTCCTCGTCGCCGGCGTCGTCACCGTTGTCGTGCTGGTCGCGACCGCCGTTGCGCTGCGGGAGTCGCCGGTGGGTGACAGCGGTGGCGCGCCGCGACGCGCCGTCGAGGCGGACGGTTCCGGTGAGCGGTTGCGGGACACGCTGCGGCTGACGTGGCGCTCGCCGGGTGTGCGGCACGCGCTCCTGACCCACTTCGTGTTGATGGGCTCGTTCGTGTCGTTCACGGCGGTGCTCGGCCAGCCGTATCTCGTCGCCGCGCACGGCCTCTCCGACGGGGCCGCAGCAGGCATGGTCACCGTCGTCGTGCTCGGCTTCGTCGTCAGCAGCACGGCCGCGGGGCAGGTGGCGTCACGCAGACCGGGCCTGCGGGGACGTCTCGTGCTCGCTGCGGGTGTGCTCGCCCTGTGCGGAGCCGTCGCGCTCGTGGTCCTGCCCGCGGGCGCGACGGTCGCGACGCTGCTGCCGCCGCTGTTGGCGCTGGGGGTCGGCGGCGGGGTCAGCATGCTGGCCTTCGACCTGGCGCGGTCGGCAGGCCCGGAACACCGGGCCGGTGTGGCCAGCGGGCTCGCCAACATGGGCGGCTTCACGTTCGCCGTGGTGTCGCAGCTCGCGGCGGGGCTGGCGATCGACGGGCTGTTGGCGGCCGGCGCGGGCCAGGCGGACGCCCATCGCTACGCGTTCGCGATCCCTCTGGTGCTCGCGGCCGTCGGGTTCGTCGGGGTCGCGCGGCTCCGCGGTCACGCGGGAGCGGCACAGCGGCCCGCCGACTCGTCGGAACCGGTCATCCCGACAACCACCGCGAGTTAGGCGCGGTGCCCGGAGCTCGCCGGGCACCGTGAACGTCGTCAGCGCCGGAACGTCGACACGCGCCAGGCGCCCGGCCCGGGGGTGAGTGGCCTGCGCACCGCCGAGGCGCGGTCGGCCCAATGGGACCGAGCCGGCCGCTTCTCCCCGTCGTCTCCGCCGTTCGCGGCCAGGCCGGCCACGACCGCGGTCAGCGCGGCGAGCTCGGCATCGTCCGGCTCGCCGCGCACGACGCGCAGCAGCGGTGGTCCGGCATCGGCACTGTGCCCACCGCCGGCAGTCCCGTCGGAACCGTCGGTCTCGGCAGGCGTGGTCTCGGGCATCTCGTCGGAGGCGCTCACAGCGGGATGTTTCCGTGCTTCTTCGGGGGCAGGTTCTCGCGCTTCTCCCGCAGCATCCGCAGCGCGCGCGTCACGTGCCCGCGCGTGTGCGCGGGCGGGATGACCGCGTCGACGTAGCCGCGCTCGGCGGCCACGTACGGGTTGCACAACGTGTCCTCGTACTCCTGGATCAGCTCGGCCCGCAGCTGCTCGACGTCCTCGCCGCTCTCGCCTGCTGCGGCGAGCCGCTTGCGGTGCACGATGTTCGCGGCACCCTGCGCACCCATCACGGCGATCTGCGCGGACGGCCACGCGATGTTGATGTCGGCACCCAGGTGCTTGGACCCCATCACGTCGTACGCACCGCCGTAGGCCTTGCGCGTGATGACCGTGACCAGCGGAACCGTCGCCTCGGCGTAGGCGTAGAGCAGCTTCGCGCCGTGGCGGATGATGCCGTTCCACTCCTGGTCGGTGCCCGGTAGGAAACCCGGCACGTCGACGAACGTCAGCACCGGCACGTTGAACGCGTCGCACGTGCGCACGAACCGCGCCGCCTTGTCGGACGCGTCGATGTCGAGGCAGCCCGCGAACTGGGTCGGCTGGTTGGCCACGATGCCCACGGCCTGTCCCTCGACCCGGCCGAAACCGGTGATCACGTTGGGCGCGAACAGCTCCTGCACCTCGAGGAACTCGCCGTCGTCGAGCACTCGGCTCACGACTTCGTGCATGTCGTACGGCTGGTTCGGCGAGTCCGGGATCAGCGTGTCGAGCTCCCGGTCTGCGTCGGTCACGTCCTCGGCGATCGCACCGCCGGTCGGTTCCGGCGCGTCGAACACGGGGGCCTCGGCCAGGTTGTTCGACGGCAGGAAGCTGAGCAGCTCCTTGACGTAGGAGACCGCGTCGTCCTCGTCGGAGGCCAGGTAGTGGGCGTTGCCGGACTTGGCGTTGTGGGTGCGTCCGCCGCCGAGGTCTTCGAACGTGACCTCCTCGCCGGTGACCGTCTTGATGACGTCCGGTCCCGTGATGAACATGTGCGAGGTCTCGTCGACCATCACGACGAAGTCCGTCAACGCGGGGGAATAGACGTGGCCGCCCGCGTTGGTGCCCATGATCAGCGAGATCTGCGGGACGACACCCGAGGCGTGGGTGTTGCGACGGAAGATCTCGGCGTACAGGCCGAGCGAGACGACACCCTCCTGGATGCGCGCGCCGCCACCCTCGTTGATGCCGATGATGGGGCGGCCGGTCTTCATCGCCAGGTCCATGACCTTGGTGATCTTCTCGCCGTACACCTCGCCGAGCGCGCCGCCGAGGACGGTCACGTCTTGGCTGAACACGCACACCTCGCGGCCGTCGATCGTGCCGTAGCCGGTGACGACGCCGTCGCCGTACGGGCGGCTGGCCTCGAGCCCGAAGTTCGTCGACCGGTGTCGCGCGAGCGCATCCAGCTCGACGAAGGAACCCGGGTCGAGCAGCATGTCCACGCGCTCCCGCGCCGTCTTCTTGCCCTTGGCGTGCTGGCGTTCGACGGCGCGCTCCGACCCGGCGTGCACGGCCTCGTCGTAGCGCAGGTACAGGTCGGCGAGTTTGCCCGCCGTGGTGTGGATGTCCGGCTGTGTGTTCGGTGCGTCAGGCGCGTCCCCGACCGGCTCCGTTGCGCTGCTCATGACACGCGAGCTTAATCATCACCCCGGGCCCGCTGGTGTGGCGTGGGCTACGTCCGGCAGCGTGTCTCGCACGGCCCCGGCCGGCGAACCCGGTGCACCGTTCCTGCCCGTCACGCCCCCGCCCGCTACGCCCGGCCGTGTCGCGTCACCTCCCTGCCGACGAGTACGTGTCCGAGGTCGTGGCCGCGCTCAACGGCCGTGGCCGCGCTCCACGCAGCCGACCCGCACGGGAAGTGACGCGCCCGCAGCCCCCGGCGTTAGGGTTCCGCGCGTGCCGAATCGCATCGATGGAGCCCGCCTGCGGGGAGAACTGGTCGAACCGGTCGGGCCGTACGCGCAGGTCGACGTGGTCGCCACCACCGGGTCGACGAACGCCGACCTGCGGCAGGCCGTCGTCGACGGCGCGCCCGACCGGACGGCGCTCGTCGCGGCGGAACAGACGGCCGGGCTCGGCAGGCGCGGCCGCACCTGGGCCTCACCGGGCTCCGGCGTGTACATCAGTGTGCTGTTGCGACCCTCGGGCGTGCCGGTCGCGGGTGTCGGGTCGCTCTCGATCATCGCGGGACTGGCCGTGCTGGACGTCGGTGACGCGCTCGGAGCGAACGTCGCGCTCAAGTGGCCCAACGACGTGCTCGCCGCCGACGCGTCCGGCAAGTGCGCGGGGATCCTGTCCGAGGCCGCCTCCTCGGACGAGCTGGCCGTGGTCCTGGGCATCGGCCTGAACGTGACGCGCGTGCGCGAGGACGTGACCGTGCCCGCGGGTGCGTTGCCCCCGGTGTCGCTCGCCGAGCTCGGCGCCGCGACCAGCGACCGCACCGACGTGGCGATGATGGTGCTCGCGGCGCTGCACGAACGGGAGACGGTCTGGCGCGAAGCGGCCGGCGACCTCGCCGACGCCGGCATGCTCGACGAGTACCGGCAGCGGTGCCTCACGCTCGGCCAGGAGGTCAAGATCCTCACCGGCGGCGGCAGCGTGATCGGCGACGCGGTGGACGTCGAGCCAACCGGCGCGCTGGTCGTCGAAATCCCAGGCGGCACTCGGCGGAGTGTTTTCGCCGGTGACGTCGTGCATCTCCGGCCGACCGGTGGGTGAAACCCGGTCCGGAGCGGTACGGTTGCCCGCAGACAAGAAGACCGCATTTCGGGGAGTGGCCAGCGGTGGCGTATCCACAAAGCCTGCTCAGTGAGGGCGAGAGCGTCGTCGTCCACAAGCATCCGCACTTCAAGATGCTCGTCTGGCCGGTGCTGATCCTGTTGATCACACTGGCCGTGGGGATCTGGCTGGCATTCGTCGTCGCGCCCGGTTTCGACGCCCCGTGGGACGTCGTCACCCAGATCGCCGTCGGTGCCGTCGGGCTGATCCTGTTGATCTGGCGGGTCTTCGCGCCGTTCGTCCGCTGGCGCACCACCCACTTCATCGTGACCACCGACCGCGTCATCGCCCGTGAAGGTGTCGTCAAGCGCACCGGTATCGACATCCCGATGGCCCGTATCAACAGTGTGCGGTTCGAGCACGGCCTGCTCGACCGGGTCTTCGCCTGCGGCACGCTGATCATCGAATCGGCGTCCGAGGAGCCGCTCACCTTCGACGACATTCCGAACGTAGAGAAGGTCCACACCTACATCTACCGCCAGGTCAACGAGAACCCGTACGACGACTTCGACTACGACGCGTCCTGGCAGCAGACCGCTCAGCAACCACACCCGCCGCAACAACACCCGCCCCAGCCCGGCCAACAGCCCCCGCAGTCGGGGCAGCCGCCCCAGCCCGGCTCGTACCCGGGGTGGTGACCGTGGGCGCACGAGACGTGGGACTGCCCGAGCACCTTCCTCGCTCGGGAGAGCTGCCCGCCGAGGTGACGATCTGGGAGGTCGGCCCGCGGGACGGTCTGCAGAACGAGGCGGCGACCGTGCCCGTCGACGTCAAGCTCGAGTTTCTCGACCGGCTCGCCGACGCCGGGCTGACGACCCTCGAGGCGACGAGTTTCGTCCACCCGAAGTGGGTCCCGCAGCTCGCCGACGCCGAGGAACTGCTCTCCCGGCTCGACCGCAGGACGGGCGCGCGCTACCCGGTGCTGGTCCCCAACGCACGCGGCCTCGACCGGGCCGTCGATGCGGGGATCGCCGACATCGCCGTGTTCGCCAGCGCCACGGAGTCGTTCGCCAAGCGGAACCTCAACTCCACCTACGACGAGCAGTTCGCCATGTTCGAGCCCGTCATCGCGCGTGCTCGTGGCGAGGGCATGGCCGTACGCGGATACCTGTCGATGTGCTTCGGTGACCCGTGGGAGGGCGTGGTCGACCCCGGTCAGGTCGTCGCGGCGGGCCGGCGTCTGCTCGACGCCGGCTGTGGGCAACTGTCCCTCGGCGACACCATCGGCGTCGCGACGCCCGGACAGGTCGACCGGCTCGTCGACGCGTTCGCCGCCGCGGGAGTCGGCGTCGACGCGCTCGCCGTCCACTTCCACGACACCTACGGGCAGGCGCTGTCGAACACCCTCGCCGCGCTGCGCCGCGGTGTGGCCACGGTCGACTCGTCCGCGGGCGGCCTCGGTGGCTGCCCCTATGCTGAGTCGGCCACCGGGAACCTCGCCACGGAGGACCTCGTGTGGATGCTCGACGGGCTCGGGGTGCGTCACGGCGCCGACCTCGACGCGTTGGTCACGACGAGCACGTGGATGGCCCAACGGCTCGGCAGGCCGAGTCCGTCGCGGGTCGTGCGCGCGCTCGCGGGCTGACACGGGCATCCTTTCCGGGGCCACCGGGAACCGCGAGCCGCTTCGCCACGTCTGAACTCCAGCCGGGGCTGCATGCGGCCGCACTGATCGACGTCGGGAGAGCGCCGTGACCGACCATCGCGACGAGGTGGAGCAGCTACTCGCCGAGTACCGGCGGAGCAGAGAACAGTTGGCGGATGTGCAGCAGCAGCTCACGGCCATCAGCGAGTCGGTGAGCAGTGACGACGGCCTCGTGACGGCCACCGTCGGCGGGCGTGGCGTGCTCACCGGCCTGACGATCGCCGACGCCGCCTACGAGCGGTACCGACCCGCCGAACTCGGCGCCCAGATCGTTCGCCTCACCGGCGCGGCGACGGCGAAGGCATTCGCCGGCGCGAGCGAGGTGCTCGCTCCTGCGCTGCCGCAGGACACCGATCCGCAGGCGCTGCTGCTCGGCACGGCGGACCTGACGGCCGACGAGATCACCCCGGTGGGCCGGGAACGCGCTCCGGCCGCCGACGACTTCGGTGACGACGAGAGCTTCGAGGACGCCAACTGGATCGACGACTCCGAATGGCAGCGATCGCGATGACGGGTCCCGGACACCACGGATTCGAGGTCGACGCCGAACGGCTCGGGCAGCGCGCATCCGAGTTCGACGGACTCACCCGGCGCGCGGCCGACATCGCCCGGGCGCTGCGCGAGTCCGTCGCGTCGTCACCATGGGGCGACGACGAGGTGGGGCAGGCGTTCGACGGGCGGCACCGGGCGCCCGCCGACGAGGCAGCGGGCGTGCTCGACGGACTGTCCGGCGGGTTGGTCGGCATGGGCCAGGCGCTGTCGCGGGCGGCCGAGGCGTACACGGCGGGCGACGAGTCGGCGCAGCAGGCCATCACCGACGCCGGGCGCGAAGGGTAGGCCCGCGACATGGGGATCGAACTGCCCGCGGAACTCGCCGACATCGCCGCCGAGGCCGGCGTCTCGTGGCCTCAGGCCGACGAGGACGCGATGCGCGAACAGGCACGCTCGTGGCGGCAGGCCGCGGGGCAGCTGCAGGGGCTGGCGCGGGACGCGGACACCGTCGCGGGGCAGGCGCTCGGCTCGATGAGTGGTGAGGCCGTCGACGCCGCGCGGCAGACGTGGTCGGGATTCATCGACCCCGAACGCGGCAGCCTCACCAGGGCCGCGCAGGGCGCGGGCGACGCCGCCGACCGCCTCGACCGGGCCGCCGAGCAGATCGGCCGCACCAAGGTCGAACTGGTGCGAAAACTGCGCGACGCCGCGGTCCAGCGCGATGCGGCGGGCACCGCGGCCGACGCCGGCCACCCGGCCGCGCTCGCCGGCGTCGACACGGTCATCCAGGGCACGGCGGCCAACATGCGCGCCATCACCGGCGGCCTCGCCGACACGGTCGGTGTGGACGGGGCGGGCCCGGGTGTCGCCCCCGACGTGGTCACCGACCGTCCGGGCAACGCGGGTGCACTCGCCGGTTCCGGCGGTGGCGGTGGTGGTGGCCTGCTCGGCGCGCTCGGCCTGCCCGACGTGGCGGAGACGACCGCCGCCACCGGTGAGTCGGTGCTCGACGAACCCGGTGGTGGCAACACCGGCCTCGGGAGTGGTGGACCCGGAGGCGGTGGTCTCGGGGACTCGGTCTTCGAGGACGCGTCCGGCCTGTTCGGCTCCGGCCGGGACGAGGGTGACCCGCCAGGCGGACAGGGCTCGCCGAGCGGAGCGGGCACCTCGGGTCCGCAGGCGCCGCTCGGGCCCGCGGAGGACGTACTCGGCCAGGGCTCCGGGATCGGTTCGGGCGGTGCACTCGGCGACGCCTCGGACGTACTGGGGGACGGCGCCGCGCCCGGTGGCCCCGGCGGTGTGCTCGGCGGCGGAGGTGGCGGTGCGGGTACGGCCGAACCCGGCCGCGATCTGCTGGACGGCGTCGAGGAACTGCTCGGCGGCCCGGACGGACCCGGTCACGGTGGTCCGGGAGGACCCGGCGCCTCCGACGGTCCGGGCTTGCCCGGCGGCCCCGGATTCCCCGGCGAAGCCGGTGGCGAGGACACGCCGCCGTTCGGCCTGGGCCGCCCGCCCCTGCCCGGGGGTGACGCGCTGCCTGGTGGCGAGCCCGTGTCCAGTGGCCAGCCGGTGCCGCCGTTCGGCGGCGGTGCCGGGGGTACGGGGCCGATCGTGCTGCCGGACGCACCGACGCCGCCTGGAGGCATCCCGGTCGGATCGCCGTGGGGACAGCCCGCGTCCGGCGGCGACGCGCCGACACCGCCGACCGGTACGAGCCTGTCCGGATTCAGCGGACCGCCGGCGCCCGGGGCGCTGCCGCCCCAAGCGGGCGCGGTCCCTCCTGCCGCCGGTGGACAACCCGGCGGGTTCGGACCGCAACCTGCGGGCCCTCCCGTGGGCGGACCCGTGGCGGGCGGCGGTGCCGTCCCGGGCGGCCCCGTCGCAGGGGGTGGTGCCGCGCCGGGCGGACCGGTTCCCCCCGCGGCAGGTCCGGTCGGCGGCGCAGCTCAGCCGGGGCAGTACGGCCAGCAGAACCCGTACGGTCGGCCTCCCGCGGGCCAGCAGTATCCCGGCCAGCAGTACTCGGGACAGCAGAACCCGGGACAGCAGAACCCGGGACAGGGACAACATCCGTACGGCAGGCCTCCCGCGGGACAGCAGTACCCGCCGCAGCCACCGGCCGGTCAGCCGCCTCAGGCGCGCAACGCGCCACCGGCTCCGGGCGCCGGGCCGTACGCCCCCGCGCCGGGGGGAGCGCACCAGCACGCGGCACCACCACCACCTGCATCGCAGGCACAGGCTCCACAGCCGCAGGCCCCCGCGTTGGGGTCCCCGCGGCAGGAGCGGGAGAGTGTCGTCGCGCTGTTCCTGGTCCACATGTTCCCGATCGGGCACCTGCCGGTCGCCTCGGACCGTCCGGCCCGGCAACTGCCCGTGCCCGAGCCGGAGCACGGCGCGCCCGTGGTGGCCAGGTTCGAGCCGCACGACCACCCGAACTCCGACCTCATCGAGCCGGACCAGGCGATCGACCTGCTGCGGCAGGGCGCCCGGCAACCCGCGCCGCCACCTTCCGCCGTGCTGCCGTGCCCGCCGACGGCCGTCCGCGACGGCTACGACCCGCTCGGCGGGATGCACGAACGCGACTGGGACGCCCGCTTCCTCGCCACCGACGGCGGCGCAGCTGCCGAGGACGGCACCGCCGAGGACGTGACCGTGGTCGAGGCCGACGGCAGAGACGCCCGCGCCACCGACAGCACCGCCACCGACAGCACCGACACCGACCGGAACGGCACCGACGATCCCGTGGCCGACGACTCCGTCTCCGCCGCGGAGGCCCCTGCCGCGGCCGTCGAATCCCTCGGATCCGTGCCCCTCGGATCGTCAGCTGCCGGTGAGGTGCCCGAGTACGTGTGGCCACCGGCCGACGAGCTCCCCGAAGGCTGTTCCGCCGACGGAGAGCCGGAGGTGTTGCCGGCCGGCACGATGGTGGACCGGTTCGGCACCGCCCACGGGCGGGTCTTCTCCGCAGACGGCACGCCGTTCGAGCAGCGCTCGCTGCCGCCGTCCCAGCTCGACGCGGGCTACCGGCGCTACCGCGTGCTTCGGGATGTACCGATGTGGCGTGGCGTGTCGGCGGGCTGGTTCGGACAGCCCGGCGGCGGCGCCCGGTATCGCGCCGTGTACAGCGCCGCCGAGCTCGTCAGCCTCGGTTACCTCGCCGATGCGACGTTCGAGCCGGTCGCCCCGCGGTCAGTCGCATCGGCCACGTCGGACAGTCCAGATTATCCGGATGCTTCGGACAATCGAGCCGATACGTCGAGTGAGGCCGCCGTTGTCAGCGCCGTCCTCGACGGACCCGGCGAATCGGACGGTGACGAGAAGGCCCCGGTCGACACCGGCACAGAGCGGAACCCGAAGGAGAGCGCCCCGTGAACACCGAGTCGATCATGCGCTGGCTCGAGGCCGTCGGCGTGCCGCCGGAGGTGGTGTCGTTGGGCACCGAGGTCGACAACACCTGGTGTGTGCTCCGGGAGGAGAACGTCGACGACGCGGGCGGCACCGCGTGGGAGGTGTTTTGGCGCGAGCAGGGCAACCGCTACGACTGGGCGCGGTTCACCAACGAACAGGTCGCGTGTCACTACCTTTTCGGCAGGCTGACCTGGGCGCAGGTCGCCAGGGGAGCGGTCGGCGTCCTTCCCTGACCCCTCCCGTGCCCTGCACTCGCGCCGATTCCGGCAACATGCGGCGTGCGCGAATGCAGGACACGCGGGTCAGCGACGGCGGAGGTGGGCCAGCGCGGCGTCGTGGACCAGGCCGTTGGTCGACAGGGCGGAGCCGCGGTCGAACCGGGCCGCACCGTCGAGGTCGGTGAATCGTCCGCCCGCCTCGGTGACGAGTACCTGTGCGGCCGCGACGTCCCACGGGTTCACCACGGGTTCGGCCGCGACCTCCAGCGCGCCCTCGGCGACGAGGCAGTGCTGCCAGAAATCGCCGAACGCGCGGGTCTCCCAGCACGCCCTGGTCAGCGACAGGTAGGCCTCCTGGGTGCGGTGCTCTGCCCAGCTGTTCAGGTCCGTTGTGGACACGTAGGCGTCGGCGAGCTGAGGCACCCGCGACACGGCCAGCTGGCGCTCACCGGCCGAGTCCCGCAGCCACGCGCCGCCGCCCTGGCTCGCCCACCAACGCCGGCCCAGCAGCGGAGCCGTGATCATGCCGACGACCGGAACACCGCCGTCCAGGAGCGCGATCAGCGTCGCCCAGATCGGCACGCCGCGCAGGAAGTTCTTCGTGCCGTCGATCGGGTCGAGAACCCACACGCGGCCGGGCGCGGCGATCGACCCGCCGCGCTCCTCACCCGCCACGCCGTCGCCCGGGCGCCGGTCGGCGAGGATGCCGCGAATGGCGTCCTCGACGTCGGTGTCGGCATCGGTCACGGGCGTACGGTCGGGTTTGGCCGTCACCTCCAGGTTCTGGGTGCGGAAACGTTCCATCGTGATGGCGTCGGCCGCGTCGGCGAGTTCGGCCGCCAGCGCTGCATCGTCGGAGTAACGGGACACATCACGATGGTTCCACGTGCCCCCGCCGTAAGGTTGGCCAGGTGAGCATGGTCCTACTCGCCGAAGACGATCCCGCGATCGCGCAGCCGCTGTCCCGCGCGCTGGAACGTGAGGGTTACGAGGTCGTCGCCGTCACGGACGGTTCGGCGGCGCTCGAAGCCACGGCCTCCGAACGCGTCGACCTGCTGGTTCTCGACCTCGGCCTGCCCGAGATGGACGGGCTGGAAGTGTGCCGCAGGCTGCGGGCGTCCGGCGCGCAGACACCGGTGCTGATGCTGACGGCCCGCACCGACGAGGTGGACTTCGTCGTCGGCCTCGACGCGGGCGCCGACGACTACGTCGCCAAGCCGTTCCGCCTCGCCGAGCTGCTCGCGCGGATCCGGGCCCTGCTGCGCAGGCGGTCGCCGGGGGCACTCGACGTCGGCGGCGTGCGTATGGACGTCGCCGCGCGGCTGGTGACCGTCGAAGGCGAGGAGGTGCAGCTCGCCAACAAGGAGTTCGAGCTGCTGCGGGTGCTGATGAGCAGGGCGGGGCAGGTCGTGAGCCGCGAGGAGATCCTCGCCGAGGTGTGGAACGACCTGGACACCGAAGCGCTCAAGACGTCGAAGACGCTCGACATGCACATGTCGTGGTTGCGCAGGAAACTCGCGGTCGCGGCGGGCAGGGATCCGCGGAAGTCGAACGAGGAACACATCGCGACGGTGCGCGGGGTCGGGTTCCGGTTCAACGTCGAATGACGACGGGCACCGGACGGTCGGGACGTGCGCGGCCGGGCACGAGCGGGTAGGGACACAGACGGCGTATGCGGCGGCGAATTCTCCTTGCGATTCTGTTGGCTGTGCTGGTCACCGGGGTGGCGTTGGGCGCGCCGCTCGGGGTGACCGGCGTGCTGCTGGTGGAGAACTTCCACCGGGAGGAGCTGGCCAACAGCGCGCAGCGGATCGCGGCGGCCCTCGACAACCAGCTCGCCAACCGGCACGACCTGAACCTGCGGCACATTCGGTCGGCGATGCCGCGGGACGCGCACCTGGTCGTGCACCACGGCTCCGCGGCGATCATGGAGGCGGGCCCGTCGACGGGCGACGACGTGATCAGTGAACAGCAGCCGATCGCGGGCGGCCACATCGTGATGACCCAGCCCGCGGGCGAGATGCGGACCCAGCAGACCCAGGTCGCGGTCGCCGTCGTGTTCGTCGTGGTGCTGTCGGTCGGTATCGGCACGTTCGTCGCCACGGTCACCGCCAACCGCCTCGCACGCCCGCTGCGGCACGTGGCCGACCGCGCGGCCCGTCTCGGCGCGGGCGATTTCCGTCCCGACAGCAGGCGCTACGAGGTGGCGGAACTGGACATGGTGGCCGACGCGCTCGACTCGTCGGGTACGGCGCTGGCGCAGCTGGTGCAGCGGGAACGGCAGCTGGTCGGCGACGTCTCGCACCAGTTGCGCAGCAGGCTCACCGCGCTGCAGCTACGGCTCGAGGCGCTCGGCCTGCACCAGGACCCGGACGTCGCCGAGGAGGCGCACGCGGCGCTCGAGCAGTCCGACCGGCTCGCGGGCGCCCTCGACGAACTGCTCGCCGCGGCCCGCGCGGCCAGCGAGGTCGGCACCGAACCGGTGTCGCTCACCGAGATGCTGCCCGAGATCAGCGGTGAGTGGCGCGACGTGCTCAAAGCCGAGGGGCGCACCCTGCGGTTGCGGATCGCCGACGGGCTGATGGTGCGCGTCACGCCCGCACGTCTCCGCGAGATCATCGGCGTGCTGCTGGACAACGCGATGCGGCACGGCGCGGGCACCGTCACCCTTGCGGCCCGGCGCGGCGACACCGACGGCACGGTCGTCGTGGAGGTCAGTGACGGGGGGTCCGGGGTTCCGGACGAGCTTGCGCCGCACGTGTTCGACCGCGGTTTCTCCGGCGCCGGGTCGACGGGTGTGGGGCTCGCACTGGCGCGGGCACTGGCCGAGGCCGACGGCGGCAGGCTCGAACTGTCCACCCGCGCACCGGCGACGTTCAGCCTGTTCCTCCGCGTGCCGACCGCAGGCGACGTCCCCGCGGTCGAGTGGCCCACGGAACGAGTGCCGAGGTAGCAGCGTCGACTCGGGAAATTTGACTGCCTGGCGGCGTGCAACCAGAGCGCCCGCGGCGGCGCCCAGTGCCACCGAGGTGCCCTTGGGGCGCGGTCAGTGGCGGGCGGTGAGGTTGTCGCGGCGGATGCCGCCGAGTTCGTCGGGGAAGACCCACTTGCGGAATCCCCAGAACCGGAAGCCCATCGCGAGCAGCATGCCGATCACGGAGCCGCTGACGAAGTCGGCCGTCTCCTGTACGAACAGCGATACCTCGGGGCGTTGCAGGTGCAGCACGTAGCGCGAGATCAGCAGAGGCACCAGGTTCACCGCGACCGCGACGCCACTGATCACGAAGAACAGGGTCGCCTCGTGCCCGGTCTCCCTGCCGCCGCGGGTACGGAACGACCACTCACGGTTCAGCACGTACGACACGATCGTCGCCACGAGGATCGCGATGGCCTTCGCGGTCGTCGGCTTATCCATCAGGACGGTGAACTTCAGCAGGTACCAGATGCCGTTGTCGACCAGGAAGGTCGTGCTGCCGACGACCGCGAATTTCAGCAGTTCACGGTGTTTCAACAGCAGTGAGCGCAGCGGACCGGGGACGCGCGCCAGCACGGTTTCGACGACGGACACACATCGCAGTGTAGCCATTCGTGCCGGTGGGGACCGCCGAACGGTGGAACCTCACGCGCCGGATGTCTGCACCACGCCCAGCTCGACGACCGATCGTGACGCAGCGCACCCGCCGGGTCAGCGTGAGCGGCCGTGCGCCTTGCCGTTGCCCGACGTGTCGCCGTGTTTGTCGTTGCCCCTGCCGTCGCCGTTGCCCCTGCCGTCACCGTTGCCCGGCTTGCCGCCGTCGTCCTGCTGTCCGGACTCCTCGTCGGGCTCACGGGGCCACGGTTTGGTCGGCAGTGGCATCTCCGCGGTGTCGGTCTTCGTCGTGGAGCTCGCCGATCCCGATCCCGACCCCGACTCGGGCGCCGGGGCGGTCGCCGAACCCGACGACGTGCCACTCGGCCGAGCCCCCGTGGGCGCTTCCGTCGAGCCGGAACCGGACGGCGGACCGGTCACCGACGCCGAACCGTCGGCGTCGGGGTTCGTCGGCACCTCCGCCGATCCGGAACCGGACTGCGCGTCGGGCGTCGGGGCCACAACACTGCCGAGACATCCGAACGGCGGCGGCCAGCACCCCATCGACCCGAACGTCGCGTCATCGCTGGCGGACGCGTTGCCGAGCGTCCCGGTGAACGTGACCGTGACCTCGTCGCCGGAGTCGGGTCGCCAGCCCCAGGCGGTGCCGTTTCCGTTGCCGGGGCCGTCCTCGATTCCGAGGTCGTTGTCGCCACCACCGTTGCCACGACCGTTGTCGCCGTCACCGTGGTCGACCTTGCTGACGAACACGGTCCTGGTGTCGCCGGGCTCGAGTGCCCTGTTCGACGTGCACGACAACCGTTCGGACGTGGCGACGCCGCAGTCCATGCCGGAACCGCCGCCCACCGAGACGGGACGGTCGGAGGTGAGCGTGACGGTCCCGCTGCTGTCACCGGTGTTCTCGACCGTGACCCTGGCGACCCCGGCCACCGGGTGGCCGGCCTGCACACTGATGCCGTCCTCGGCCGGTGGTGCCGGCGGAGGCGTGGGTTTCGGCTCGACCTTGACGGGCACCCGCAGCGACACGTCGACGGCGCCGCCGCCGCTGATGCTGCCGGTGACCTGGCCGGACTCGGCGTCGGCGGAGGCCTGCAGGCGGAACACGAGCGTCATGGACTCGCCGGGTTCCAGGCCGCGGCCGGTGGAGCACGTCACGGTGCCGGTACCGCCGGGACAGGTGATGCGTTCGCCGCCACCGCCCTGGCGCAGTGCTCCGCCGGACGGCGACGCGCCGCCACCCGTCGGTGCCGCTGCGGTGCCCTGCTGACCGGCGCCCTGCTGACCGGCGTGCTGTTGCTGACCGGCGTGCTGTTGCTGACCGGCGCTGTGCTGGGCGCCGGCCGCACCCGCGGTCGTCCCGCCGCCACCACCGCCGCCGAGGGCGCTCACGCCGTTCGGCAGATTCAGCGTCACATCGATGGGGTCGGACAGCGTGCCGCCGTTGTTGCGCACCGTGATCGGCAGGTCGGCGGGGCCGCCGCCTGCGACGAGCTCGACGCTCTGCTGGTCCACGGTCGCCCCGACCGAGGCGGGTTCCGGCGACTCCGGCTGCGACACGTTCGGCGCGGGCGGCGGCTGTTGGGGTGCGGGTTCGTTCGGCGCGGGCGGGGGGTCGTCGGGAGCGGGCTGTCCCGGCGGGGGAGCAGCGGGCTCGTTCGGTGCCTGCGCGGCGGGCGGCTGCTGTTGCGGCTGCTCCGCGGCCGTCGGGATCTGCTGCCCGCCGCCACCGGCCGTGAGCGCCAGTGCCACGGCGGCGGCCATCGCGACGCCGGAACCGGCCACGCCGACGAACTCGCGGGGCGCTCCCGCCGCGGCACCGGCACCGCCGCCGGAACCACCCGCACCGGCCGCGGCTCCTGCGGAACCGGCCGCCGTGCCTGCACCGATGGCGGTCGCCGCTGCGGCCTTGCCGCCGCCCGCCACCGCCAGGTAGCCCAACACCCCGCCGCCGAGGACGAGCGGAGCGATGACGGCGCGCAGTGCACCGTTGACATCGGCCAGCTCGGCGGCGAGCGCCTGGCAGTCGGAGCAGTCGTCGAGATGTGCCTCGACCTGCGCACGCTCCCGTTTGGAGAGCCCGTCGCGGGTCCAGGCGCCCAGCTTGTCGGCCGTGGCGTGGCAGGTGCTCGCACTGACCTCGGCGAGGTGGACCTGCAGGTATGCCTGGCGCAGACCTTCGCGCGCCCGGTAGGCGAGCGCGGACACGCTGTTGGCCGTCAGGCCCAGCAGCGGCGCGACCTCGGCGGGCGTGGCACCTTCGATCTCCGTGTGCCAGAGCACGGCCTGCCAGCGCTCGGGCAGCTTCGCGAACGCCTTCGCGGCGAGCGTGCGCTCCAGACCTTCGAGGGCCGTGTCGGAGAACTCCACGGTCAGCGCCTCGGCGCCGGCGCCACCGACCGTCGTCACGGTCGTCATGTCCTCGGCGAGGTCGAGCTTCTTGTCACGCCGGGTCTTGTCGTAGGCGCCGTGGCGCACCGCGGTCAGCAGGTACGCCCGGAACGCGCTGTCCGGACCCTTCCCGCCGCGGAGTGTGTCGAGGACCTTCGAGAAGGCGTCCGACACGAGATCGTCGGACTCGATCGACGTGCGTGCGAGTTGCCGCGCAAGGTTGTACGCGGCGGATACGTGACGTTCGTACAGCGTCCCGTAGCACTCGAGCTGGCCCGCGCGTACCGAGGCGATGAGTTCGGCGTCGCTCATGCCCTGCGGGTCGGTGGGTGCGGTGCTCACGGCTCTCCTCTCAGGTCGTCCCGTACAAGGGGGACGCACTGCGAGGCAAAGTGTGACGGACATCCGGGGAAGCGTCACGCCGAGGGTCGTCACGTCACCCGGATCGATTGCGCCGCGACCCGTGATCGCACGCGCGGCGATTTTCGCCACTCCATGCCGTCATGCGGGGCGATCTCGGGCGTCTCCACTCCGACGAGCCGACAAGGAGGCGCGAGTGGACGTGAGTGCTGGCGACGTGCAGGGTGTGCCGTTCGCCCTGCCGGACGAGCAGGGCGGATCGCCCCCGGGCCGGCAGCCGCAGGCCGTGCAGGGGGCGCGGACCGAGCGGGAACCACGGGCGGCACTGCGGCGCCGATGGCGGACCGCGAGCCTGGCGTGCGGCTGGCGGTTTCCCGACGACTGGGACGTCGCCGAGGTGGACCTGGTGTGCTCCGCCGTCGCGCGGTCCGGACTGGACGGCGCGGGCGCGGCGCTCGTGGCGCTGGCCCACGCCCGTGCGGCAGCGGGCACGGGACTGGAGGAGACCCTCGGCGACCTGGCCGCGCTGCACGGGGTGCTGCAGGTCGGCGCAGCAACATCGGGGGGTGAGCCGAGCCACGCCGACACGCTCGACGCCATCGCCGAGGCGGCCGACGTCGACGCGTTGCCCACGCGGCTGCTGCGGATCGTCGCCGTGGCGTGGGCCGAGGTCGCGCTGAACGACGTCGGCGCCACCGAGGTGCACGACTCGCTGACCGGCCTGCCGACTCAGGCGTACCTGCGTACCCGGCTGGCGGAGCTGTACCGCGAGGCCGCCCGCGACGGCGTGTGCGTGGCCGAGGGACAGGTCCTCGTGGTGATCTCGCTCGGCTTCGACGACGCTGCGGTCTACCTGCGGCCCGCAGGCATGATCCTGGCCGCCGACGTGCTGCGGGAGGTGTTCGACGGCGGCGAGAGCCACGCCGTGCTCGGCGCCTCGACGGTCGGCGCGGTCGTCCCGCGGTCCGACGAGGTGGCCCGCCGCGCGGTACGCCTCCGACGCGACCTCACCGAGCGGTTCGCCGTCGACCCGCAGCTGGCCGAGTCGGGGTCGGCGCGGGTGAACGTGGTGCGCCTGCCCGCCTCCCACGACGACGTGTGCGACCTGCTCGACTCCCTCGCGGCTCGGTAGCCGGGTGGCCGAGCGGAGCGGCCGGGCGGGACCGGCCGTACCCGGCGACGACGTGGCACGGGAGGCGCCCGGGCGGCGCCGTCGAGCGGGCCGCGTGGCGTGGCCGACGCCGAACTCACACGGCGTTCATGGTTTCCTAGAAAGAGTGAGCACCTCAGACCTGCGCGAGGCCGACACATCGGCGCACTCGGCGCCGGCGGACTCCCGTCCGGAGCCCGCCGGGTCGGCGCCGCTGCAGCTGCGGGCCTCGTTCGACCGTCTGCTCGCGCGGCCCCGTTCGCTGGTGCTCGTGCTGGCGCTGCCCGCGCTGATGATCGTGGCAGGAATCGTGGGCTGGCTGATGGACCTGCAGCTCGGCGTCGACTCTGCGGTGTACCGCGCGGGAGCCGTCACCCTGCTGCACGGCGACCCGCTCTACGAAACCAACACGCTCGCGCCCGAACCGTTCTGGGCGCTGCTGCCGTTCACTTACCCGCCCACGGCCGCGCTGCTGTTCGTGCCGCTGGCCGTGTTCCCTGTGCAGGTCGCGTGGGGTGTGCTGTCGGCGGTGTCGCTGCTGGCCATGACGGTCGTCATCCGCGTGGCGCTGGGGGCGCTGCCGCGGCCGAAGGGCGAGCTGCCCGTGTGGGCCTCACCCGCGCGGGTGACAGTGCTGTCGGCGGTGCTGTTCTTCGCGCTCGAACCCGTGTGGCGGACGATCTTCCTCGGTCAGATCAACCTCATCCTCATGGCGTTGATCGTGCTGGACGTGCTGGTCGTCTGCGCCCGTGGCAGCCGGTGGGGCGGCGTCATGGTCGGCGTCGCGGCGGCGGTGAAGCTGACGCCGCTGATCTTCATCCCGCACCTGCTGTTCACCGGCCGCCGCATGGACGCACTGCGGGCGATGGGCACGTTCCTCGGCCTGCAGGTGCTGGTGTTCGCGCTGATCCCGTCGGACGCGTGGCGGTTCTGGACGCACACCGTGTTCAACGCAGGCCGGATCGGGCCGATGCACTGGGCGGGCAATCAGTCGCTCAACGGCCTGTTCAACCGTATGACCGACCTGGCGCCGTGGGCGTCGAACGCGGCCATCGTCGTCGGACTGGCGCTGGCGCCGCTCGCGGTGTGGCTGATGCTGCGGTTCCACCGCAGCGGCCGCCCGCTCGAAGCGCTGCTGGTGACGGCGTTCTACGCGCTGCTGCTCTCGCCGGTGTCGTGGTCGCACCACTGGGTGTGGGCCGTGCCGCTGATCATGGTGCTCGTGTCGAAGCTGCCGCACGCCGATCCGGTGAAGACGCGGAAGCGCTGGATCGCGGCGGGCGCGGTGTTCGTGGTGTTCGTCAGCTGCGTGCTGCTGGTTCTGCCGAACGGCCGCAACCTGGAGCTGCACTGGGCGTTCTGGCAGTACATCCTGGGCAGCGCCTACCTGTTGGTGCCCGTCGTGCTGGTCGCGGTCCTCGCGGGCCGCTGGCTGTGGCGCAACCGTGACACCCTGCGCGGATCGCTCCGCGACCGCGACACGCTGATCGCCCTGCTCCGTGGCAGGGCAGGGACGACGGCGTGCGACGACGCTCAGCCGTCGGCGGCCGACATTGCCGCGTCCGGCCGGGTCGGTTCGAGCGTGCCGCGTTCGAACTCCGCCGGTTCGAACTCCGCCGGTTCGAGTGCGGCCGGTTCCGACCAGCGATAGGCCGGGGTCGGCATGGGGATGAATGCTGCGACCTCGACCGCGATCGAGGTCAAGCACGGGCCCACCGCGTGCTAATATGCTTCTATGCGCACAACGGTTGACTTGTCCCCGGAGCTCATGCGGGCGATGAAATCCGAGGCCGCCGCCCGCGGGGAGACTGTGAAAGAGTTCCTGACTCGGGCAGTCAGTCATGAGCTGGGCACAGCGGAGGGCGATCGGTCGCGTAAACGGGTGAAACTCCCGCTGGTCCCGGCAGCGACGACGCGCAAAGTCGACATCACGAACGACGACATCGAAGCGATCTTCGCGGCCGAAGATGCCGAGAAGTACCGGGCGCAGTAGATGCTGCTGGATGTCAACGTCTGGTTCGCGTCGGTGTGGGAAGAGCACAAGCACCATGTCGAGGTGTCCTCGTGGTTCGATGAACAGGACGGCGAACTCAGGTTGTGCCGAGTGACGCAGATGGCGTTGCTCCGCTTGTTGTCGAACCAGCCGGTTATGGGCGAGGCCGCGTTGAGTCGCGCAGAAGCGTGGCGGGTGCTCGATGAGCTTCGCTCGGACGAACGTGTGGTCTGGACGTCCGAGCCCGCTCACCTCGAGCAGGTCTGGCGAGTGATCTCCGCTCGTGAGGACCGGAGTCACAAACTGTGGACCGATGACTACCTGGCAGCGTTCGCCCAGGCCGCCGGGTGCCCTCTGGTGACACTGGATCGCGGTTTCCTCACGCGGTATCCGTCAGTGGCGGTGGTGACACTCGGGGACGGTTCGTGACGCGGCCGGATCGGGGCCGCTTAGGCTGAGCGCGCTATGGATACGCGTACCGGACTTCCCGTCGTCGGCATGGTCGGCGGCGGCCAGCTCGCCAGGATGACCCATCAGGCCGCGATCGCGCTCGGCCAGTCGCTGCGGGTGTTGGCCGTCGGCGAGGGCGAAGCGGCGGGCCTCGTCGCCGCCGAGGTCAGCCACGGCCATCACACGGACCTCGACGCGCTGCGCACGTTCGCGCGCGGCGTCGACGTGCTGACGTTCGACCACGAGCACGTGCCCGGCGACCACCTGCGGAGCCTCGTCGACGAGGGAGTCGTCGTCCGGCCCGGACCGGACGCGCTGGCGTTCGCGCAGAACAAACTCCTCATGCGGGAGCGGATGGCCACGCTCGGCCTGCCGAACCCGGCGTTCGTCGAGGTCACGCAGGTCGACGACGCGGTGAAGTTCGGCGACGACCACGGCTGGCCCGCGATCCTCAAGGCCGCGACGGGCGGTTACGACGGCAAGGGCGTGTGGCAGCTCGCTTCCGCCGACGAGGCGCGGGAGCAGATCCCCGAGCTCCTCGACGCGGGCATGTCGCTGTTGATCGAGGAGCGCGTCCCCATGGTCCGGGAACTGTCGGCGCTGGTCGCGCGCTCACCGTTCGGGCAGGGAGCTGCGTGGCCGGTGGTGGAGACCGTGCAGGTCGACGGCATCAACACCGAGGTCCTCGCCCCCGCGCCGGGCCTGTCCGAGGCCGGTACCCAGCGGGCACAGGACGTCGCACTGCGCATCGCCGAACAGCTCGACGTCGCCGGGGTCATGGCTGTGGAGCTGTTCGAGACCCACGACGGCGGGCTGGTGATCAACGAGTTGGCGATGCGCCCGCACAACTCCGGCCACTGGACGATGGACGGCAGCCGCACCTCGCAGTTCGAACAGCACATGCGCGCCGTCCTCGACTATCCCCTCGGCACGACCGATCCGCTGTCGCCGACCGTCATGGCCAACGTCCTCGGCGCGCCCGAGACGCCGACGATGAGCGTGGACGAACGCCTGCACCACCTGTACGCGCGGTATCCCGACGTCAAGGTGCACCTCTACGGCAAGGGTGAACGTCCGGGGCGCAAGCTGGGACACGTCAACGTCCTCGGCCCGATCGACGAGCAGACCCGGGCGAAGGCGCGGATGGCGGCGCACTGGCTGTCGGCCGCCGAATGGCCGGACGGCTACAGCATCCACTGAGACGCGGGATCCACTGAGGCGCGGGATCCACTGAGGCGCGGGAGGCAGGACGTGAGCACACCGGACGTCGGCGTGATCATGGGCAGTGATTCGGACTGGCCGACGCTCGAAGCGGCAGGGCAGGCGCTCGACGAGTTCGACGTCGGCTACGAGGTCGGCGTGTACTCGGCTCATCGGACGCCGCAGCGGATGCTCGACTACGCCCGCGACGCCGCGGGACGCGGCCTCAAGGTGATCATCGCGGGAGCGGGCGGCGCTGCGCACCTGCCCGGCATGGTCGCGTCGGCGACGCCGTTGCCCGTGATCGGCGTCCCCGTGCCGCTCAAGCACCTCGACGGGCTCGACTCGCTGCTGTCGATCGTGCAGATGCCCGCGGGCGTGCCCGTGGCGACCGTGTCGGTCGGCGGCGCCCGCAACGCGGGCCTGCTCGCCGTGCGCATGCTCGCGACCGGCGACCCGGAGCTGCAACGGCGGATGACGGCGTTCCAGGCCGACCTCGAACAGCTCGTCCACGACAAGGACGCCGCCCTCCGCGCCAAGCTCTCCGACTGACCACCACGCCCGCGAGTCCTGCACGCGTGTTGCGCCTTCGCGGGCCGGTGTTGCACTCTCGCGGGCGCGTTTTGCACTCTCGCGGGCCGCTGTTGCGCTTTCGCGGGCCCCGGCGGACGTGCGGCGCCCGCAGGAGCCTCACGGAGCGGCGACGGCTCGCAGTACCTCGAGGGCGCGGACCGCGGCGGGGTGATCCGCGACGGTCTGCTTCACCGACACCGCGATGTTGCGGACCGGTTCCGGGGAGACCAGCCGGACGGTCGTCAGCCCGGGAGGCAGGTCGCCGATGCCCAGCCGCGGTACCACGGTGATGCCGATTCCCGTGCCGACGAACGGTATCGCGGTCTGGTAGTCGTGTGTCTCGACGGCGAACTTCGGCGAGAATCCCGCCTCGGCGCAGGCGTCCAACAGGGCCCGCCTGCACGTTCCGCGGTGCAGGTCGTTGTCGACCCAGCGCCGGTCGGCGAGTTCGGCGAGCGGCACCTCGTCGCGGCTCGCGAGGGGATCGGTGTCCTGGACGACGGCGAGGAACGGGTCGTCGACGATCGGATGGACGTCGGCGTGGCCCGGGTGTTCGATCCCGGGCGCGTCGACGAACAGGTCGATGTCGGGCAGTTCGAGACCGTCGCGCTGTTCGGTCATGCGCAGGTCGAGGCGGAGCTCGGGGAACTCGGACTGCAGCGCGGCCACCACCGGCGGCAGCCAGGTGGCACCCGCCGAGGCGAAGTAGCCGATCGACAGACTGCCCACCCGACCCGCGCGCAGGTCGCCGACCACACCGTCCAGCGCCGACAGTGCGCTGAACACCTGTTCCGCCTCGCTCGCGAGCGTGCGGCCCGCGGACGTCGGTTCGATGCCCCTGCCGACGCGGTCGAACAGCCGCAGGCCCGTGTCGCGCTGCAACGCGGCGAGCTGTTGGCTGACCGCCGACGGCGTGTACCCCAGGGAAGCGGCGGTCGAGCGGATCGATCCGGTCGCGATGACCGCCCGCAGCAGCCGCAGTTTCGCCACGTCGAGCATGCCGACGACTGTATTCGCACGCTGAACATTACGGCCCGAGTATTCGTTCGAACTGTTGTGTTCGCCCGGTCACACCACCCCTACGCGCGGGTAACATGGGTGGGCCGGATACTGCGTCGAAAGACCGACACGACCACTGCGGTCAACGACACGACCACTGCGGTCAACGACACAGACAGGCGACGTGAACGACGCCTAACATCGGTGCGAGAACCGACGCAGAAGGCTTTGGACGAAAGGTGACGCAGGTGAGCGAGGGCCCAGGCCTCTACCAGCTGGCGGAGGAGCACGAGGAACTGCGCGCGGCCGTGCGTGCGCTGGCGGAGAAGGAGGTCGCTCCCTACGCCACGGAGGTGGACGAGCAGGAGCGGTATCCGAGGGAGGCACTGGACGCGCTCAACAAGGCGGGCTTCAGCGCGGTACACATCCCCGAGGCCTACGACGGTCAGGGTGCCGACGCGATCGCCGCGTGCATCGTGATCGAGGAGGTCTCGCGCGTCGACGCGTCGGCCGGTCTCATCCCGGCGGTCAACAAGCTGGGCACGCAGCCGATCATCCTGTCGGCCTCGGAGGAGCTGAAGAAGCAGGTGCTGCCGGACATCGCGGCAGGCGCGGGCGCTTCCTACGCCCTGTCGGAACGCGAGGCCGGTTCCGACACCGCGTCCATGCGCACCCGCGCGAAGCAGGACGGTGACGACTGGGTCCTCAACGGCACCAAGTGCTGGATCACCAACGCGGGCGAGTCGACCTGGTACACGGTCATGGCCGTCAGCAATCCGGACGCGGCGAAGCCGTCGCAGGGCATCTCGGCGTTCGCGGTCCACGTCGACGATCCGGGCTTCTCGGTGGGCCCGAAGGAGAAGAAGCTCGGCATCAAGGGATCGCCGACGCGGGAGATCTACTTCGAGGACTGCCGCATCCCGGGGATGCGCATCATCGGAGAACCGGGCACGGGGCTGAAGACCGCGCTGCTGACGCTGGAGCACACGCGCCCGACGATCGGCGCCCAGGCACTCGGCATCGCCCAGGGTGCGCTCGACGCGACGGTCGACTACGTCAAGGAGCGCAAGCAGTTCGGTCAGGCCATCGGCGAGTTCCAGGGCGTGCAGTTCATGCTCGCCGACATGGGCATGAAGGTCGAGACGGCCCGTCACATGGTGTACGCGTCGGCCGCGGCCAGCGAGCGCGGCGACGAGCGCGCGGCCTTCATGGCCTCCGCCGCCAAGAAGTACGCGTCCGACATCGCCATGGAGGTCACGACCGACGCCGTGCAGCTGTTCGGCGGCGCTGGCTACACGCGTGACTTCCCCGTGGAGCGCATGATGCGCGACGCCAAGATCACCCAGATCTACGAGGGCACGAACCAGATCCAGCAGCTCGTGATGGCCCGGAGCCTTCTCAAGGGCTGAGTTCCCGACGCCCGACCGTGCGAGGGCGTCCGAGTTGACACCGGGTGGGGCCACCGACGGTGACACATCGCCGGTGGCCCCACCCGTGTCGTGTCCCGAGCCGCCCGTGTTGCGGATCCGGGGGATCGTGTTGCGGTTTCGCGGGGCCGTGTTGCGGATCCGGGGGATCGTGTTGCGGTTTCGCGGGGCCGTGTTGCGGATCCCGGAGGTCGTGTTGCGGATTCCGGGGCGCGTGGTGCAGGTTCCGGGGCGCGTGGTGCGGTTTCCGGGTTCGTCCCGGTGGGGCGACGGCCGCGCACGTCATCGGTGGCCGGTGGTCACCGGCCGGAGTGGATCTGCCACAGTGCCGACCTATGGACCCCGAAGCATCCGCCGAGGCCGCCGAATCGACCACGCCCGGAGCGCAGAGGTCGTCGTATCACGTCCTGGCGATCGCGGCGGCGTGTGCGATGCCGGTCCTGGCCGTGCTGTTCCGGGTGCCGGTCGCACAGGGGCTGTGGGCGCTGGGCGGCGGCACCGTTCGTGGGCTGATCGTCGTCGTCGGAGTTCTGGCGGGATCGACCGTGCCGATGGTGTACGGGATCCATCGGCTCGTGGAGCGATCCGGCGCGCGATGGTGGCTGCTCGGCGTGGTTCCCGCGGCACTGGCGAGCGTGCTCGTGTTGCTGGTGCCGGAACGGACGCACGTCGAGGACGTCGTGCGTGACATGCAGATCGGGCCGTCGGCGGGGGCGGCCAATGCGCTCCTGCCGACGTGTCTCATCGCCGTCGCGGTCGTGTTCGTGTCCGCGGCGTACGTGTTCGGCGTCCTGCGCGGCGACCGTGACACCCCGCGCGGCGGCTGGCGCACCCTCGGCATCGTCCACGTCGTCGGGTGGGTCGGGCTCACCGCGGCACTGGCGTTCACGATGGTCTGAGTACGCGCGGCACTCACGATGTGCCTGAACCGCAGGACACGCGGTGCCGAGTGCAGGACACGCGTGGCGCCGACCTCGTTGCCCATGCAGTGGGCGTGTCCGGTGGCATGATCGAATCATGCCCGCGCCGACGTCGCCCCCGTCGCAGACACCGTCGTTCACGATCGTCCCCGCGGAGATCGACGCCGCCGAGTCGGCGGCCGTGCTGCGCGTGTACTTCAGCGAGCTGTGTCGTCGGTACTACTCGCGGCCGATCACCGATGAGGATGTCGATGCCGCGATCGCCGACGAGCCCGGCGCGGACCTGCGCCCGCCGACGGGCGTGTTTCTGCTCGCCCGGCAGAGCGGTGTCGTCGCGGGGTGCGTCGGGGTGCGGTGGCTGACCGCCTACGCCGAGCTGACGAAGATGTTCGTGCTGCCGGAGTTCCGCGGGACGGGTCTCGCGCCGCGGCTCCTGGCGGCGGCCGAGGATCGTGCCCGCAGTCACGGCAGCCCGGAGATGCGCCTGGGCACGCGGCTGGACCTGGTCGAGGCGCGCGGCCTCTACCGCCGCAGCGGCTACCGCGAGATCGATCGGTACGGCGACGATCCGTACGCCGAGTGTTGGTTCGCGAAGCCGCTGCTCCCGCAGGACGACTGACTCGGTTGACCGTCGCGGCACGGCTGAATCGCGCGGTTTCTCCGTGCACCTCAGCGCCGTCGGTCCCGTGGCAGAAGGCGGTCGGCGGCGGCAGGCGCAACCGGGTGGGGTGCGGCCTCGTGGGCAACGGCCGACGAGTAGGGCAACCATCTGCCGCGAACCCGCAACGCGGGACCCGGGGAATCGCAACGCGGCGGGCCTGAGTGCAGGACACGCGAGCCTGGATGCAGGACACGCGGGTTGGGGGCAGGGGGGTCATTCGGGCGTGCACGCCGGGCCTGCGACAATGGTTGAAATTTCAACATAAAGCCGGCCTGGTCGTCGACAGGTCCACGGCCGGTGAACCACCAACAGCTGGCGGAGGTCAAGCATGTACGGACGCATCCAGGACGTCGCAGCGCTGATCGGGCGCATCGCGATCGGCGTTGTCTTCCTCGTCCACGGACTCGAGAAGTGGAACGCCGGCATCGACGCGACGGCTCAGATGTTCGAGGCCGTCGGTATTCCGCTGCCCACGGTCGCAGCGATCTTCGTCATCGCCGTCGAGGTCGTCGGCGCGCTCCTGTTCATCGTCGGCTTCGCGACACCGCTGGTCGGCGTCGGCTTCGCCGTGGTGGGCATCGGCGCGACGTTCGCCGTCCACCTCGACGCGGGCCTCACCGGCGAGGGCGGCTACGAACTGGTGCTCGTGCTGGGGCTCGCCGGCCTCGCGCTGGGCGTCAACAGTGGCCGCCTGGCACTCGATCACCTGCTCGTCGGCCGTCGCCGCAGCGACAGGACGGCCGAACCGGTCAGTTGAGGTCGACGGTCGCGCCCTCGGCGGCGCGGTGCGCCTCCAGCTTCGCCGGATGGGACACCTGCACCACGTGCGCACCCGCCGCCAGTGGCGCGACCAGCGCGTCGACCACGCCGTCCGGCAAGGTCCAGGCGCGCGTCGACAGCACGCGGTCGCCCGCCCCGACGCCCAACTCCTCGGCGCGGGCGCGGGCGGTCGCGATCACGTCGTCGACCGTCGAGCCGAGCAGCGCCGGGGCGTCGCCGGGAACGGGGATCAGCGGCGTGAAGTCGTCCCCCGCGGTGCGTGCGTCCTGCAGGTAGTCGAACGCCCCGTCCGGCGCTCCCTGCGGCCCGAGACCACGGCCGAGCGGGTCCAGCGCGACCACGGCCGTGTCGTCGGCAGCACCCGTCGCCGCGTTCGGCCCGACGAACGCGACGCGCGCACCGTCGGCGTCGGCGACGACGTGCCCGCCGCACCACCACGTGCCCAGCAGCACGCCCGCGGTCTGCCAGTGCGCGGGCAGATCCACCGCCACCGGGTCGCCCGGCTCGACGTCGAACTCCTCGACCAGCCAGTTCGCCGTCTTCGCCGCCCAGTTGGCCAGCGTTGCCACGGACAGTTCCACGCGGCTGCCCACGGCGTCGTCGTAGTGCGTCACCGCCGGACGCGCGGACGAGGACAGCAACGGGTGCAGCAACCGATCGGTGAGACTCACGCCCGTGATTGTCCCTGCCCGGTGCCTCAGTTGACGCAGGGGACCTCGGCGGACGCCTGACCCAGCGCCTCACCACGGCTGAGCACATGACGTTCGAGTGCCCCGGCTCGGGCGACACCGTGCGCCGTGCCGCCCGCGGCCGCACCGCCCCCGTTCGGGGCGGGCTCGTCGTCGGCGGCGTTCGGCGCGGCCGGGGACTCCCCGCCGCCGTTCGAGGGGCCGCCCGAACCGCCGGCGTCCCCGCGCGCCTCGCCGTTCCCGTTCACCAGGCCGCGCACGAACGACCGCACCTGCTGCACGTCGACCGTCACGATGCTCTGCCCGCCGTCGCTGCGGGCGGCGACGTCGGTGACCGGGATCGTCTCGAACTCCAGTCCGCCGCCGAGCAGGTCCTTGGCCTGCTGCGCGAACCCGAGGACGTCGAGGTCCGGGTCGAGCACCAGCGACCGGCGGACCGTGTCGATGAGGTCCGACAACTTGTCCGGATCGGTCAGCGTCCCCGTCGACATCGCCTTGTTCAGTGCCGACGACAGGAACGTGTGCTGTCGCACGATGCGGTCGAGGTCGCCGTTGGGGAGGTTCTTGCGCTGCCGGACGAACGACAGCGCCTCGCCGCCGGTCACCGTCTGTACGCCGGCCTCGAAGTCCGCGCCCGAATCCTTGTCCTTCGTCGGCGCGTTCAGGCACACCTCGACGCCGCCGATCGACTCGGTGAGCAGGTAGAACCCGAGCAGGTTGATCTCGGCGTAGTGGTCGATGTGGATCTGCGTGAAGTCCTGCAACGTGCGCACCAGTGCGCGCCTGCCCGCCTGGTTGGAGTCCCGTTCGAGCTGCGCTCTGTCGGCGACCCCCTCGGCCTGCAGCCGTTGCCATTCGTCGCTCTTCGCCGCGCCGTACGCCGAGTTGACCTTGTCCTTGCCGCCGTGCGGCACGTCGACCCACGTGTCGCGGGGGACGGACACGCCGACCGGGTCGCCGCCGTCCTTCGGGATCCGCAGGATGATCATCGTGTCGGTCTTGATGCCGTTGGTGCTCTCCGTGCGCAACGCCTTGAGCACCGACAGTGGTAGCGGATTGCCCTGCATGTCCGTACGGGAGTCGGCGCCCACCAGCAGGATGTCGGTCGCACCGTCGTCCTTCGGGGGCGGTGGCGGGGCCTGCTCGTCGCCGCTCGACTCGTAGTGCCAGTCGTCGAGGGCGTCCGTGGTCTCGATGGCGTCGTGGAGCTGGTCGAGCCGGGCGTATGCGTAGCCGGTGACGCCGAGTGCGATCACCGACAGCAGCGTCACGAACGTGCGCCCCGCGACGCGGCCCGTGCGGCGGAGCCCGCCGCCGCGGGGCTGTGCGGCGGTGGTGGTCGTGGTCGTGGCGGCTGCCGTGCCCGCTGCGGCGCTCGTCACCGGGCTGCGGCGATGCGGTGTGGGCCGCGGCCGTCCACCGGGTGCTCCGGCACCCGCCGAACCGGCGGTTCCGGCGGTTCCGGCGTCCTGGGTTCGGCTGTCCGCACCTTCGATGTCCGCGTCTCCGGCGCCCCCGTCCGCGGCGCCTCCGTCCGCGCCGCCGGCGCCCCCGTCCGCGGCGCTATCGTCCGCGGCGCTGTCGACCCCGGCGCGTTCGTCCCCCTCGACGTCGCGTGCCCCGGTGCCGACGCCGGGTCCTGTCCGCGGTGTGTCACCCCTGTCCGCGGAGTCGTTCCCGTCCTCGGAGCCCCGGCGCTCGGCGTCCCACTCCTCGCGCTCGTTCACGCGGCCCCTCCCCATCCGGCGTGTGCTGCTCAGGCCTGGCGTAAGCCTAGTTCACGCAGGGGACGTCACCGGCGGTGATGGGTTCGGTCGGCTCATCGGATTCATCCGATTGCGCCGGCGCGGGCTGTAGCGGCCCGTGCCTCGGCCCGGCGCTCGCCGCGGCCGGATCCGACAGCGACGCCGGGGCCACCCGGCCGCTCGGGGCGGTGCCGCTCTCGGCCTTCCCGGGGCCGAAGCCGGCGTCGACGTGCACTTCGAGTTCGCCCTCGGGAAGCGCCGGATCCTCCTCGACCGTGACGTCGGGTCCGAGCAGTTCCGCGGCGGCCTCCGCGGCGTCGGACTCTCCGGGAGCGTGCCGGACCAGCGGTTCGGTCACACCGTCCACATAGGCCGAACCTTCGCCCTGGAAGCCGTGCTCACGCAACAGTGACCGTACGGACTCGCCGTGCTCGGGAGCGGACGACCCGCTGTAGACGTCCACCGTGTACTTCCCCGTGTCCACATCGGGCGCGGCGGTCTCGTCCTGTTCCTGCTCACCGACGACCTCGTCGACGAACGAACGCACCGCGTCGACGTCGAGCTCCAAGGCCGAGGTGTCGCCGAACCGCGCGTTGCCCTCCACCGGGATCGTCCGGAACTCGATGTTGCCGCTCGACAGGTTCCGCATCTGGGCGGCGAACTGCATGAGGTCCCAGTCCTCGGAGAGCACCACCGACGACTGCACCGCCTCCACGACCTCGCTGATCTTGGCCGGGTCGAACAGCACGTCCGACGAGAGCATCTTCCGCACCAGGCCGGACAGGAACGCCTGCTGCCGCGCGATCCGGTCGAGATCACCGTTCGGCAGGCCGTAGCGCTGCCGCACGAACGCGAGCGCCTCGACACCTTTCAGCGAGTGCTCGCCCGCACTGAGATCGACGCCCGAGCGCTCCTCGTGGACGTCGTTCTTCAGGCATACGTCCACGCCGCCGAGCGTCTTGGTGATCTCGTAGAAGCTGGCGAGGTTGACCTCGGCGTAGCGGTCGATCATGCCCGGTCGATCGATGAGCTTCTCGATCGAGGCGATGAGGTTCTTACGACCCGCGACCCGGGCGCGGTCCGCGATCTCGTCGTCGTCGAGTTCGCCCTCGTTGTGCAGCTGTTTCGACGTGTAGGTGTAGGCGCGGCCGAACGCGCTGTTGAGCTTGTGCGTGCCGTACTCGTTGGCGAGGTCGACCCACGCGTCACGGGGGAACGAGATGGCCACGGCGCCGCGCCCGTCCTGCGGGATGTGCACCAGGATCATCGTGTCGGTCTGGCGTTCGCCGTCCGCGTCGCCCGCGTGGAGCTTGTCGAGGACGTCGCGGGGCAGCGGGTCGCCGTGCGCGTCGGTGCGGCTGTCCTGGCCGACGAGGAGGATGTCGATGGCGCCGTCCATCGGGGCCGCCGCCACCCGGTCGTCGCCGAAGACGTCGGTGGTCGACAGGCCGGAGTTGACGTCGCCGATGAACTGCCACCCGTACCAGGACACGACCATGACGACCGTCGAGACCAGCGCGACGACGGTCTTGCCGCCCCGCCGCGCCCACGTGGCCGCGCCGCGCCGTCGTCCGGTCCCGCCGTCACCCGACGCGCTCGCGTCGCCGCGACCGCCGTCCTGCCGGCGGCGTTGTCTCCACCGATTGCGCTTCCGCCACCTGCTGCGCTGTCGGCGGGAGCCGGCCACGACCGCTGTCCCCGGCCAGTCGGTCACTGTAGCTCCTCCCCGGATGGCTGCCACTTCTCACACTACTGATCGCCGTGTGTAACGCTTGTTCGGCCGCGAAGCCGTTGTGACCTTGTTGTCGATTTCCCTCCTTCCGGAGGGTTCAACCGGCAGGTTGCGGTGTACGGCGAGGCGGCGGGCGTGGGCGGGAACGTTCACGCCGGTCAGAGGTATGGGAGGACACATGCGGGTGCTCGTCACGGGCGGCGCCGGGTTCATCGGGTCGCACTTCGTCCGGCAGACGCTAGGCGGGGCCTACCCGGAGCTGGCCGACGCCGAGGTCGTCGTGCTGGACAAACTGACGTACGCAGGCAACGAGGCCAATCTGGACCCGGTCGCCGACAACCCGCGACTGCGGTTCGTGCGCGGCGACATCTGCGACGCCGGCGTCGTCACCGAGGTCATGCGTGGTGTGGACCTCGTGGTGCACTTCGCCGCCGAGTCGCATGTGGACCGCTCGATCGCCGGGTCCGCGGACTTCGTGATCACCAACGTGGCGGGCACGCAGACGCTGCTGCAGGCGGCGCTCGAGGCCCGTGTGGGCCGCTTCGTCCACGTGTCCACCGACGAGGTGTACGGCTCGATCGAGGAGGGCTCGTGGCCGGAGGACCACCCGCTGCTGCCGAACTCGCCGTACTCGGCGTCCAAGGCCTCGTCCGACCTGCTCGCCCGCTCCTTCCACCGCACGTACGGCCTCGACGTGTGCATCACACGGTGCTCGAACAACTACGGTCCGTATCAGTTCCCGGAGAAGGTCGTCCCGCTGTTCGTGACGAACCTGCTCGACGGTGAACAGGTGCCGCTGTACGGCGACGGGCTCAACGTGCGCGACTGGCTGCACATCGACGACCACTGTCGGGGTATCGCCCTCGTGGCCGCATCGGGCAGGGCCGGCGAGATCTACAACATCGGCGGCGGCACGGAGCTGACCAATCGTGAGCTCACCGAACGCCTGCTCAGGGCCGTCGGAGCCGGTTGGGAGATGGTGCGGCCCGTCGAGGACCGCAAGGGTCACGATCGCCGTTATTCGGTCGACATCACCAAGATCGGTACCGAACTGGGTTATCGTCCCCGCATCGATTTCGAGACCGGACTCGCCGACACGGTGCGGTGGTATGCCGAGAACCGTGCGTGGTGGGAGCCGTTGAAGAACCGGTGACGCACGCGTCGCCTGCCGCTGTCGTTGTTTGAGGTGATCGGATGAGCCGCCTCGCGGTGCTGGTGCCCGGAGGATCGGGCCAGCTCGGGAAGGACCTGTCGGCCGTCGGCGAGGAGCGCGGCGCCGTCGTCCGAGCCCCCGGCTCGGCGGAGCTGGACGTCACCAGGCCCGGCGCCGTGCTCGAGGGCGTGTCACGGCTGGTGGACGAGGCTCGCGGCGAGGGCCGGGCACCGGTGGTGATCAACGCGGCGGCGTACACGGCCGTCGACGCCGCCGAGGACGACGAGCAGCGCGCGTTCGCCGTGAACGTCGACGGGCCGCGCGTGCTGGCCGCCGTGTGCGCGTCGAGGCGGGTGCCGTTGCTGCATGTGTCGACGGACTACGTGTTCAGCGGCGACGCCGACACCCCGTACGAGCCGGATGCGCCGCTCGGGCCGCGCAGCGCCTACGGGCGTACCAAGGCAGCGGGCGAGGACGCCGTGCTCGGCTCCGGCGCGCGGGCGTGGATCGTGCGCACCGCCTGGGTGTACGGCGCGGGCGGCGGAAACTTCGTCAAGACGATGGCACGACTCGCCTCCGAGGGCATCGATCCGTCCGTTGTGGACGACCAGCGAGGTAGTCCCACGTGGACGGCCGACCTCGCGTCGGGATTGCTGGAGCTGGCTTCCGCCGTGACCGGCGGCAATGCGCCGGAGCGGCGGGTGCTGCACTGCACCGGCGGCGGCGACACCACGTGGTACGAGTTCGCGCGCGCCGTGTTCGAGGAGGTCGGTGCGGACCCCGACCGCGTGTCACCGTGCACGACGGCCGACCACCCCCGGCCGGCGCCGCGGCCTGCGTACTCGGTGCTGTCGAACGCCGCATGGCGCGAGGCGGGCCTGACACCGTTGCGCCCCTGGCGGGAGGCACTGTCCGCCTTCGCCGCCGACCACCGCAGCGCCCTCGTCGACCAGTAACCCTCCTCGTGTGTCCTGCACTCAGGCCCGCGTGTTGCCCTTTCCGGGGCCCGTGTTGCGGATTCCGGGAGCCGTGTTGCGTTCTCCGGGGCCCGTGTTGCGGGTTCGAGGACCGTGAGGTGGCTGCGTGCCGGCCAGTTCGGTGTCGACGTATCCCGGCGACACGGAGTTGTCCGTAGTGCGCCGTCCGTCGATTCCTGGCGCAGTGCTTCGAGCAGGATCCGAGCGGCGTTCTCGGTGCCGGCATACACCCCTTGCCCGGGAACGATCCGAAGGCCCGCCGTCGACCCGGTGGTGGCGAGATGGCCGCGGCCCTGCTGGCGGAACACCGGAGAGGGCGGCCGCGATGCCGTCGGCTACGTGGACGTCGTGCTGGACGGGATTCGCTGCGGGCGGGAGACCGCGCTCCGGCGGCGGGCGCCGTCATGAGTGCAGAACACGGTCCCCGGAATCCGCAACACGGGCCCCGGAATCCGCAACACGGGGGGTCAGGGGGTGCCGGTCGCCTTGCGGTAGGCGCTCAGGGTGGTTTCGGCGCAACGGAGCCACGTGAAGTTGCCCGCGTGGGCGCGGCGCGTGGCGGCGGTCGACGCGGCGTTGGGTTCGTCGACAGCGGCGCGTAGTTCGGCGGCGAGCGCGTCGACGTCGCCGTAGGGCGCGAGATGCGCCAGGCCGGCCGACACCTCGCGGAGCGCGGGCACGTCGGAGCACACCACGGGGGTGTCGCATGCCATGGCTTCGAGAACCGGCAGTCCGAATCCTTCGTCCCGTGACGGCAGCACCAGCGCCGACGCGCCCGCCACCACACCTTGCAGGTCTACATCGGACAGATAGCCGACCTGGTGACGCCGCTCGCCGTGCGGAAACCGGCCGGGACCCGCGAACACCAACGGCGGCAGCGACGGGTCGGCGGCGTGTGCCTTGAGCAGCCAGTCGAGGCCTTTGCGGGGTCCCGGTGCACCCGCGAACAACAGGTACCGCGACGGCAGGCCGAGTCGCTGGCGGGTTCGCGGGCTCGGCGGCCGTCCGGTGAACCAGCCCGCGTCGACGCCGAGCGGCGTGACGACGATCTTGCCGCGGTCGACGTCGAGGCGCTCCGCGACGGCGTCGGCGATGGCGGTCGTCGGGGTGCAGATCACGTGCGCCCGCCGGGCACCGCGGCGGACCAGTTCGGGCAGTTCCGCGTCGCTGGGCGGCAGTGCCTCCGGGGTGTCGAGGAACGCCAGATCGTGGATCGTCAGCACGCCCGCGCCGCGCACACTGCCCGGCAGTACGAAGTTCGTGCCGTGCACGACGTCGTAGCGACCCGCGAACAGGCTCACGGGCGGGAACGACGAGCGCACCCACATCTTCCGCAGGATCCGTGCGGGGACGGGCATGCCACGCGCGGCGACGTCGTGCGGCAGGACCGTGCGCAGTTTCCGCCAGCCTCGCAGCGTGAACGCGACGGCGCGCAGGTCGACGTCATCGGTGAGGGAGGCGAGTTCCTCGGACAGCGACGCGGTGTACCGGCCGATACCCGTCCGGTCACCCAGCAGCGGGGTGCCGTCGAGCAGCACCCGCAACGGTCCGCCGCCGCGCTCAGTCACGACCCGTCCTCGTCCGGACGACCTTGCGTACGCGCCCCGCCGCCCTGCGGGCCAGTTCCGTCGGCCCACCGTCGGCGAGGTACTCCTTGACCAGTGCCGCGTCGCGCCGCAACTTCTGGGCCCGGTTCAGCGGTGGTTCCGCCGTGAGGTCGGCGGCGCCGGCCAGTCGATCGGCGGCGGGACGCGGGTCACGGACGAACCGCACGAGCGGGTCGAGCACGTTCGGCCACGTGTACCGCTCGGCGACCGCGGCGATGCGTTCGCGGCAGCCGTCGGCGAACTCCGTGTCGTACAGGCACTTCTCCAGCGCGTCGGCGAGCGCGTCGGTGTCCTCGGCCGGGACGACGACACCGAGCCGTTCGCGCCGCACGAGATCGGCGAACGCGTCGCCGTCGGTCGTGATGATCGGCAGGCCGGCCCAGAGGTAGTCCAGCACGCGGGTGCGGAACGCGAACGTCGTCTCGATGTGCTCGAAATGCGTCGTGACGCCGCAGTGGGCGTCGAGGAGCCAGTTCTGCCGGTCGTCGTAGGGCACCCACTGTTCGTTGAAGAACACGTGCTTGTCGGTGAGACCGAGGGAATCGGACAGGCGCATGGTCTGCGCGCCGATGTCCATGTCGGTCACCTCGGGGTTCGGGTGCTTCATACCGAGGAAGACGAGGCGTGCGTCGTCGTGCCGTGTGCTGAGACGTTCCACGGCTCGCACGAGCGTCAGCGGGTCGAACCAGCTGTACACGCCGCCGGCCCACAGCACGACACGGTCGCTCTCGGACAGTCCGAGCGACGAACGCAGGCCCGCGCCGGTGCGTTCCGGGGGGCGGGCCGACAGCCCGAACGGGACGACCGACAGCAGCGACTGCGTCGTCGGGTCGGCGTCGTAGAGCCGTGGGGTGAGCCTGCCGGTGGCGGCGAGGTGGCCGAGCCACAGGTGCCGCTGGCGCTCCGATGCGCACAGGAAGAAGTCACCGCGCTGCAGCTGGGCGTCCAGCACGCGCGTGACGCCTTCCAGGTCGGCGGCGCGGCGGTCGTCGGGAACGTCCTTGGTCTGTTCGAGCAGTTCGAGATGCATCGGGTCGTACAGGTCGCACACGACGACCTTGTGCGCGTACTCGGACTGCAGCGCTGGGGCCATTTCGAGTACATGGCCCTGCAGGATGACGACGTCGGCCCAGCCGATCGGCTCGCGCAGGTCACGCCTGCGGGCGGCGCTCACGGGGAACGGGGCGGGTGGCGGTTCGGCGAGCGGGTTGACCGTGACGAGCCGGACGTCGTGTTCGCCGGAGAGGACCTCGGCGATGTTCCAGGCGCGGATCGCCGGGCCCGCCATGCGCTCGGTGATCGCGTCGCCGGTGAGTACCAGCACCTTCCGGCGGGTGCCGAACGCCCGCTCGATGCCGAACGCCTCGACGAGGATGTCGTGGGCGGCGAGGTAGTCGGGGAGTGGGTAGGCGGGTTCGAGCGCGTTGCGCAGCAACGGAAGCAGGTCGGCGTCGGTGCGGACGCGCGCGGCCTGTTCGGTGGCGCGCGACTCGGCCAGCGAGGGCAGCTGTTCGACGAACCGGTCGATCGCCAGGACTCCGGCGAGGGTGCTGCGCGGCACCGGCACGGCCGCCGTCTCGGCGGGGCCGGTGCCGTGTTCGAGGTCCAGCTTCGCCGGGTCCAGCTCGCCGCGTGCGGTGGCCCTGCGCACGGTCAGCGCCAGCGCCGCGGGCAGCGCGCGGGCGAGGGTCTCGTCCGAGGCGTTCTTGTACAGCGCGGCCAGGGCGTTGCGTTCCAGCAGGAACGTCTCCCTGCCGCTGTCCGGCGAGTCCACTTCGGACATGGTGGCGTGGTGTCGGTGGTAGGTCAGCGATTCCGGCACGTAGCGCACACGCCAGCCGCGCAGGTTCAGCCGCCAGCCGAGGTCGACGTCCTCGTAGAACATGAAGAAGCGCTCGTCGAATCCGCCGAGCTCGGCGAACACCGACGAGCGCACGAACATCGCCGACCCGGTCGCGAACAGCACATCCTTGGCGACCTCGTGTTCACCGCGCGGTACGTCGGCGATCGGCCCACCCGCGTGGCGCTTGTAGCCCATGCCGAACCAGGTGAGCCCCGCGTCGACGAAGTCGGTGCCCGTGCCTTCCCAGTCGAGCACCTTGCTCGCGACCGCGCCCACGGTCGGTTCGGCGCGCAGTGTCGTCACGGCGGCGTCGACCCAGCCGGGTGCGGGCCGGGCGTCGTTGTTGAGCAGGGCCAGCACGGTGCCGTTCGCCTCGCGGGCGCCGAGGTTGCAGCCGCCCGCGAAGCCACGGTTCGCGGACGACGTGACGAGCCGGACGTCCGGCGCCGCCTCGCGGATGCGTGCCACGTCGTCGCCACCGGAGGCGTTGTCGACGCAGATGACCTCGAGGTTCGGGTAGTCGTGCTCGGCGAGTGCGCGCAGGCACGTGATCGTGTCGTCGGCGCCGCGGTAGTTCACGACGACGACCGAGACCAGCGGTGATGCCGGGTCCTGCTGCGGCACGGGCGCTCCTTCCCCTCAGTCGCCCCAGCTTATCCGCCTGCCCAGTGCCGCCAGACGGAGCCTCGGCCGACCGTCGAACGGCGCGTGACGTCCCGCCGCGTCCGCCACAGCCAGTGTGTCCGGAGGGCGATGTCGGCCAGTACGCGCAGGCGCAGGCGCGGGTCGAAGTTGGCCGCTTCGGCAGCGGCGCGACCGCGGAACGGCAGAAGCGCCGTCAGGGCGGCGAACCGGGCGAGTTCGCGCAGCGCGACGCCCGCGGGAGCACAGCGCAGCAGTGTCAGCAGGCGGTTGCGCTCGTTCCACCGGTGGAAGGCGGCGGAGCCGGGCCGGGTGCTGGCGCCGTGCCGGTGGTGGACACCGGTCGGGACGGCCGCGACGGCCCAGCCGGCCAGGCGCAGCCGCCAGGAGGTGTCGGTGTCCTCGTAGTAGCAGAAGAACTCGGCGGGGACCCCGCCGACGTCGCGGAGCGCCCGCGTGCGCACGAGCGCGGCGCCGCCGCAGAACCCGAACGGTGCGGGTGCGGAGGTCTCGGCGAGGTCGTGGCCGTGGCCGTCGGCGGTGAGGCCGACGCCGGTGGACTGCACCGTGCCGTCGGGGCGGACGAGCCGCGAGGTGACGGCACCGACGGCCGGGCCCGCGGCGGCTTCGAGGTCGGCGAGCCAGCCGGGGGAGGGCACCGCGTCGTCGTTCAGCCACGCCACGAACTCGGTTTCGACGTCGTCGAGTGCCGCCGCGATGCCGCCCGCGTAGCCCGTGTTGGTGCCGAGCCGCAGCACCTCGGGTGCGCTCGGGTGCTCGGCGAGGACCCGCCGGGTCGCCTCGTCGGCGGCGTTGTCGACCACGAGTGTCCGGTGTGGACGTGTCTGCGCGGCGAGCCCGTCGAGGCAGTCGCCGAGGTGGGCCGCACCGCGCCACGTCACGACGACGACGGTGGTGGCGGGCATGGACAGCACAGTAGCGAGCGCCGCGGCCGGGCGGCAGGCGGGACGGAGCGTGAACCGGGTCGGGGCCGGTGCCGATCCTGGTGCTGGACCTGGCCTGACGCCGACCATGAGGAGGGGAGCATTCGGGGCTCCCGCCCGCCGGCCCGGCCACCGCCCTTCGAGGGGTACGCAGATGCGTGACTGCGCTCAACGCCCCACGGTGCCCTCGGGGGCAGAATGGCCGCGTGCGGGAGTTGACGGTCGTTGCCGAGCAGGTGCTGGCACCGGTGCCGGGCGGGACGGGCCGGTACACGGCGGAGCTGCTGCGCGCGCTGGCGGAGACAGCGCCGGACGGCTGGCGGGTGGGCGGGGTCGTCGCGCGGCACGCGGACGTCGGGGCCGCGCGGATCCCCGGCGTCGCGGGACCGCGGACACTGCCGGTGCCGCGCCGGGTGCTGACCGAACTGTGGCGGCGGGGTCTGCCCTGGTGGCCCGGTGGCGACGCGGTCCACGCACCGACACCTCTGGCGCCGCCGCGCGCACCGCGCGGCCGCACGCTGTCGGTCACCGTGCACGACACCGTCCCGTGGACCCACCCGGACACGCTCACCCCGCGCGGCGTCGCCTGGCACCGCGCGGCGATCACGACCGCGCTGCACCGCGCGGACGCCGTCGTCGTCCCCACCCGTACCGTGGCCGACGACCTCGCGCGCCACGTCAGCGGCCCCGCCCCGGTGCGGGTCGTCGGTCACGGCACGACGACGTGGCCCGAACCCGACCCGGCCCGCGCCGCACGTCCGGACCTTCCGGAGCGGTACGTGCTCGCCATCGGCACCGTCGAACCACGCAAGGGCATCGACGCGCTGATCCGGGCGACGGCCGCCGTCGACGGCGCGGCGCTCGTGCTGGCTGGGCAGCCCGGCTGGGGTGGCCTGGACCCGCGGCGCATCGCCGCCGACGCAGGACTGCCGCCCGAGCGGCTCCGCGTGCTCGGCGCACTTCCCGATGCAGCGCTCGTCTCCGTGCTGCGCGGGGCGAGCGTGCTGGCAGTGCCGAGCCTCGCCGAGGGCTTCGGCCTGCCCGTGCTGGAGGCGATGGCCGAGGGGGTGCCCGTGGTGCATTCGGACGCGCCGGCGCTCGTGGAGGTCGCCGGTGGTGCGGGCCGGTGCGTACCGCGTGGTGACGAGGACGCGCTCGCGGCGGCGTTGCGGGAGGTCCTGACCGACCGCGACCTCGCGGCAGCACTCGGACGTGCCGGGCGCGGGCGTGCGCGGGCGTTCACGTGGCGTGCGGCCGCCGAGACGATCTGGCGCCTGCACACGTCGTCCCGGGACTGAGTGAGCCTGCGACGGCCGGTGGCCGCAGTGGAGTGGTCCACAGTCCGCTGACCGGCCGTGATGCCCCCGTGACCTCGCCGTGATTTTGGCGAACACCCGACAAACGTCACTTCCGGAGTCGTACCCTGCTCGGGTGGCCGATCCCAGAGTGTTGATCGACGCCACCGCTGTGCCTGCCGACCGCGGTGGCGTCGGCAGATATGTCGACTCACTGGTCGCCGCCCTCGACACCGACGGGGCGGCGATTTCCGTGGTGTGCCAGCCGCGCGACACCGAGCTGTACGCAGGCCTCGCCCCGCACGCGGAGATCGTGCCCGCCGCCGAGTCGACCGCCACCCGCACGGCCCGCCTGACCTGGGAGCAGGCCACCCTGCCACGGCTCGTGGGACGGCTCGGCGCCGAGGTCGTCCACTCGCCGCACTACACGATGCCGCTCGCCAGCCGCGCCGCATCGGTGGTGACGCTGCACGACGCGACGTTCTTCACCGACCCGGTGCTGCACTCGTCGGTCAAGGCGCGCTTCTTCCGCGCGTGGACGTCCACCGCCCTGCGGCGAGCGGACGTGTGCGTCGTACCCAGTGACGCCACCGCCGAGGAACTCTCCCGTGTCGCCCCGGCCTCCGGCGCGCGCGTCGAGGTCATCCACCACGGCGTCGACGAGGAGCGGTTCCACGTGCCGTCGCCCGAGGAGCGGCAGGCCGCGCGTGACGCCGTCGGCCTCGGCACCACGCCGTACGTCGCGTTCCTCGGCGCGCTCGAACCGCGCAAGAACGTGCCCGCCCTCGTACGAGGGTTCGCCCACGCCGTCGAGGACATGCCGGAACCGCCCGCACTCGTGCTCGCCGGCCAGCCCGGATGGGACCGGCAGGTCGAGTCCGCGCTCGACTCCGTGCCGCACCGGCTGCGCGTCATCCGCGCCGGTTACCTGCCGTTCGACACGTTGGCCGGATTCCTGGGCGGCAGCGAGCTCGTCGCGTATCCGAGTCTCGGCGAGGGCTTCGGGCTGCCGGTGCTCGAGGCGATGGCGTCGGGCGCCTGTGTGCTGACGACGCGGCGGCTGGCGCTGCCCGAGGTGGGCGGCGACGCCGTGGCCTACTGCGGGGTCGGTGCGGGCGACGTCGCGGCCGCGGTGCGGGACCTGCTCGACGACCCGGCGCGCCGCTCCCGCCTGGCCTCGGCCGCGCAACGCAGGGCGAAGGACTTCTCGTGGTGCTCCACCGCCGAACGTCACCGTGAGGCCTACGACAGGGCCGTCCACGCCGCGCGCCTCCCGCACTGACCCGACCCCGCCCGACCCGACCCCGCCCGACCCGGCCCTGCCCGCGTGTCCTGCACTCGACACGCGTGCTCTGCGCTCGGCATGCCGCGCCGGCCGATCGCCCACTCCCGCCCGACATCGGACACGTGCCGCGTGGTTGTGGACGCAAGGGCAGGGATCCGCCGCGCTGAACGCCACCATGCCGCCCTTGGGGGCATCCGGGGTGCGCCGGTGCGGCGGGTGCAGAATGTCCGCGTGACCGAGCCGAAGACCTACGGTGACGGCGTCGCGGTGGTGACCGTGACGTACTCCCCGGGCGCGACCCTCGAACGGTTCCTCGACACCCTCGCCTCGGCGACCGACCGCGACGTGCAGGTCGTGCTCGCCGACAACGGGTCCGTCGACGGTGCGCCCGAGAAGGCGGCCGAGCGGGCGAACGTGCGGCTCGTACCCATGGGCCAGAACCTCGGCTACGGCGCCGCCGCCAACCGCGGGGTCGCCGAACTCGGCGACGACGTCGGCTGGGTCGTCGTCGCCAACCCGGACCTCGAATGGGACGCCGGTTCGTTGGACGCGCTGCTCGCCGTCACCGCACGGTGGCCCCGCGGCGGTGCGTTCGGTCCGTTGATCCGCGAACCCGACGGGTCGGTGTACCCGTCGGCGCGGCTGCTGCCGTCGCCGGGGCGCGGTATCGGTCACGCCGTGTTCGGCAAGATCTGGCCGTCGAACCCGTGGACCCGCGCCTACCGTCAGGAGAGCGGCGAGCCCACCGAACGCACCGCGGGCTGGCTGTCCGGGTCGTGCCAGTTGATCCGCCGGGAGGCGTTCGACTCGGTCGACGGGTTCGACCCGCGCTACTTCATGTACTTCGAGGACGTCGACCTCGGGGACCGCATCGCCAGGGCCGGGTGGCTGAACGTCTACGCACCGTCGGCGGCCGTGATGCACATCGGCGGGGAGTCGACGTCGAAGGCCTCGGCGACGATGCTCGCCGTGCACCACGACAGCGCGTACCGCTACCTGGCCGACCGGCACCGCGGGCTCCGGTGGAAGCCGTTCCTCGCCGCCGTGAAGCTCGGCCTGCAGTTGCGGCTGAAGCTGGAGACCCGCCGGGCCTGATCACTCCCAGCGGAACAGCCGCGCCGACACCGCCGCGGCGACCACGGTGACGCCGGCGAGCGCACCGAGCTGGACGACGTCGAGTGGCCCGCCAGTCCACGCGGCCATCAGGGTGTCGAGTCCGGCGCCGAACGGCAGGTACGCGCCTACGGCCGCGACGCCGTCGGGCAGATTGCCGCGGGGGCCGAACCCGCCGCCCAGCGCCATCAGGACGAAGAACGACACGAGCCCGATCGCCAGCGCGGCGTTCGGCGTCGGGGACACCGCCGCGACCAACATGCCCAGCGCGAACATCGCCGTCGTCGTCAGCGCGAGTGCGACTACGAGGCCGAGCGGGTCCGCGGGTGCGGACAGTCCGAACAGCACCGCCGCGGCCACGACGACGAGCACGATCCCGGCGAACGCCTGTGCCAGCCCGACCACGGCCTGCGCCACCAGCACCATCGAGGGCCGCGCCGGCGTGACGGCCAGCCGCCGGAGGATCTTGTAGCGGCGGTAGGTCGCCAGGAACGACGGCATGTTGATCACGCCGACGGTGGCGATGGTCAGCACGATCACCATGGGCAGCACGTAGGCGAGCTGCTGCGACATGCCGTCGAGGCCGGGCACGGGAGGGGAGTCGCCACTGCCGTTCATAACCAGGAGCAGCAGCGGCAGGCCCAGCGGGATGACCAGCCCCGCGGTGTCCCGGCGGACCATGCGTCCCTCGTGCGCGACGAGCGCTCGCCACGCCCGCAGCCCCGGCCCTCGCGGAGGCGTCACGGTGTCCGTCATGACCACACCTGCCCGTCCGCATCGCCGCGGGCACGGTCGGCCTCGTCGAGCCCGGCACCGCCGAGGACGTCGTCGAGTCCGTCGCCCTCGTCGTCGGCGCCGGTCATCGCGAGGAACGCCTCGTCGAGGGACGCGCCGCCGCGACCGTGGGTGCGCGCGACGAGCCCGTCGGGTGTGTCCAGCGCGGCGATCCGCCCACGGTCGAACACGGCGATGCGGTCGCACAGCCGTTGCGCCTCGTCCATGAAGTGCGTGACCAGCAGAATCGTCACGCCCGCGGCCCGCACCTGCTCGATCAACTCCCACGTGTCGCGGCAGGCCCGCGGGTCGAGCCCGCTGGTGAGCTCGTCGAGAACCGCGACGCGTGGCTTGCCGACGAGCGCCAACGCGATCGACAGCCGCTGCAGCTGCCCGCCGGAGAGCTCGTCGACGAACGTGTCGCGCTTGTCGTCGAGCCCGAGTTCGCCGAGCAGCCGGTCCGGGTCGGCGCCGTCGGCGTAGAACGACCGGTACAGCCGCACCATCTCGCCCGCTGTCGCCTTGTCCGGCAGCGCCCCCTCCTGGAGCTGCACCCCGAGCACCGTTCGCAGCGCCCTGTGATCCCGCACCGGGTCGAGCCCGAGGACCCGCACCAGGCCGGAGTCGGGGGTGCGCAGTCCTTCGATGATCTCGACGGTGGTCGTCTTGCCCGCCCCGTTCCTGCCGAGCACGCCGAAGATCTCGCCTGCTTCGACGTCGAAGCAGACGCCGTCGACCGCGACCGTGTCGCCGTAGCGCTTGTGGATGTCTCTGACCTCGATGACGGCCATGTCGCCCGCTTTCCGTGAGGCCGGGTTCGCCCGGTCGGCCCTGCTGTCACCGGTGAAATTAGGCAGTCGGCGGGCGCGCTGTCGTCTGCCGAAGGTCACGTCTCGCGGGCATGACTTCCGGCAGGTGCCCGCGCCGGGGCGCACTTCTAGACTCGGCGGATGGGCAAGGAACGCCTCGAAGTGGCGGCAGCGACGGCGGGGCTGGCGATCTACCTCATCGTCGGGATGCCGATCGTCGTCGTCGAGCTCTCCGGCGACGCCGCCGTGGAACCGGTCACGCGCGGCCCGTTCTGGTTGTGGCTGGTGTGCTACGCCGGATTCCTCGTGGCGTTCGTGGCGACGGCGGTCGCGGGCACACGGGGACACCGCGCCGGGGTGGTGAGCTGCGCGCTGCTCACGACGGCCTGCGGAGCCGGGATCGTACTGCTGTCCGGCAACCGCGGGGTGACGCCGATCCTGCTGGTGTTCGCGGCCGCGATCGCGGCGCAGTACGCGTCGGCGCGGCTGGCCGTGGGGATCGTCGCGGGCAACACCGTGGTCGTGGCCGCGGCGGGCCTGTGGCACGGGGTCGGTCCGCTCGACCTGCTGCTGAGCACGTTCCTGTACGCCGTGCTGCAGGTGCTCTACCTGTTCACGACCTGGGCGGGACAGCGCGAGCAGGAGGCCAACGAACGCCTCGCCGTCGCCCACACCGAACTGCGCAGTGCCACCGCGCTGCTCGCCGAGTCGAGCCAGGCCCAGGAACGCCTCCGCATCGCCCGGGAGCTGCACGACGTGCTGGGGCACAAGCTGTCCGCGCTGGCACTGCAACTGGAGACGGCGTCGCACCGGGTGAGCGGCGCCGCGGGCGCCGACGTCGAACGGGCGCGGCTGCTGGCCAAGGAACTGCTCAGCGACGTCCGGTCGACGGTGGGGGAGCTGCGGTCACGCCCGCCGGAACTGCGCGCCGCACTGGAGACGGTGGTGCGCGACCTGCCACGCCCACGCGGACACCTGACGGTCGCCGACGACGTCGAGGTCGACGAACAGCGGATCACCGCGCTCGTCCGCTGCGCGCAGGAGGTCGTCACCAACGCGATCCGCCATGCCGACGCGGACAACCTCTGGCTCGACGTGCGTTCCCGGGCCGACGGCGGCGTCGTGCTGCGTGCCCGCGACGACGGGCGCGGCGCGTCGGTGTTGCGGCTCGGCCACGGGCTCACCGGGCTGACCGAACGCGCCGAACAGCTCGGCGGTTCGGTCACGTTCGACGGCCGCGAGGGATTCGTCGTCGAACTGGAACTACCGCCCGCGGCGATTCCGGTGGCCGCACCGTGATCCGCGTCGGAGTCGTCGACGACCAGACGCTCGTCCGGCAGGGCATCCTCAGCCTGCTCGGGCTCGCCGACGACGTCACGATCGTGGCCGAGGCCCGCGACGGCGACGAGGCCCTCGAGGTGCTCACCCGCGATCCCCCCGACGTGCTGCTGCTCGACCTGCGCATGCCGCGACGCGACGGAATCGCCACGCTCGAGGCGATGCGCGACCGCGGGTTCGACGTGCCCGCGCTGGTGCTGACGACCTTCGACGACGACGAGCTCGTGTTGAAGGCGCTCCGCGCCGGGGCGCGCGGCTACCTGCTCAAGGACGTCACACTCGACCGGCTCGTGCACGCCATCCGCACGCTGGCCCGGGGCGGTTCACTGGTGCAGCCCGCGCTCACCGAACGGCTCGTCCGTGCCACGGAGGCGTCGGGCGAGTTTCCCGAGTTCACCGATCTGCCCGTCCCGGAGTCGCTGACCGACCGGGAACTCGAGATCCTGCGACTGCTGGCCGGTGGTTTCAACAACCGGGAGATCGCCGATGCCGCCGGTCTCGCCGAGGGGACCGTGAAGAACCATGTGTCGAACGTGCTGATGAAGCTCTACGTCCGCGACCGCACCCGTGCCGTGCTCCGTGCGCTCGAGCTGGGGCTGCTCACCGACGGCGACGGCTGACCGGCGTCACAGGCCTTCGAGACGGCGGGCCAGCTCGGAGGTACCGCTGCCCGGCTCGACCTTCGTCGTCGGCACGAACCCGCCGCCCGAGGCCTCGTCGGCACGGCCGTTGTCGTCGCCCGTGGCGGGCTGCGCCGTGTTCTGAACCGCCGGATTCTGGGCCCCGGCGTTCTGTGCGCCGGGCGTGACCGGCGCTCCGGTGAAGGTCATGTCCGGCGGCGCGTTCGCCGTGTCCACCGGCTGGGCGCCCTGGGTCGCCAGCGGCTGGGTGCGCGCGTTCTCCGCGAACGCAGGCGCAGCGTCCCGGGGCGAGGTCTGCTGGGGAGTGGTGTCCTGCGAGGACGCGGCGTGTCCGGCGGCGGCGCGTGCGGCGGCCTCGCGCTGGTTCAGCGGTACGGTCGGTGACGGCTGCGAGAGGTGGCTCTCGTCGTTGCGCTCGATCACCGACGCGGGCACCTTGGCGGTGGCGTCGGGGTCCTGGTCGGCGTTGCGGACGATCGAGGACGGGATGACCTGGGTGTCGTCCGAGTCCATCGGTGACTGCATGTTGTCCGGCGTCACCACGCCCGAGCGCCGCTGCGCGCGAGCCAGTACGGCGTCCGCTCGATCGCGGGGGTCCATGCCCTCGCCCTCCCCGATGCTCGACCAGGCCCTCTCGGTGGAAGGGCCGCCGGATTCTGCCACTAGGGTAGGCCCTCCGGTTCGGTACCGTCAGCGTTTCCCCCGGTTTGTCGCCGGAGGGCCACGAGAAAGGGTAGGTGCAGGCTCGAATGGGGTCCTCGTCCGGAGGCGGTGCGGTCGACGCCGTGGTGCTCGTCGGCGGTAAAGGCACCAGGTTGCGCCCGCTGACCCTCTCCGCGCCGAAGCCGATGTTGCCCACGGCGGGCGTGCCGTTCCTGTCGCACCTGCTGTCCCGGATCCGCGCGGCGGGGATCACACATGTGGTGCTCGGCACGTCGTACCAGGCCGAGGTGTTCGAGGAGCACTTCGGTGACGGCAGCGCGCTCGGCCTCGAACTCGAGTACGTCGTCGAGGACGAGCCGCTCGACACCGGCGGGGCGATCCGCAACGTGTACGACCGCCTCCGCGGCGACGACGTCGTGATCTTCAACGGCGACATCCTGTCCGGAACGGACATCGGCTCGCTCGTCGACACGCACCGCTGCTCGGGCGCCGACGTCACCCTGCACCTGCAGCGTGTGGCCGACCCGAGCCGGTTCGGCTCCGTGCCCACCGACGCCGACGGCCGCGTGACGGCGTTCCTCGAGAAGACCCAGAATCCGCCGACCGACCAGGTCAACGCCGGGTGTTACGTGTTCCGGCGCGGGGTCGTCGGCGCGATCCCCGCGGGCAGGCGTGTGTCGGTCGAACGTGAGACGTTCCCGGGCCTGCTCGAGGCCGGCGCCCACGTGCACGGTTTCGTCGACGACTCGTACTGGCTCGACGTCGGTACCCCCGAGACGTTCGTGCAGGGGAGCACCGACCTGGTGCGCGGCGTGGCGCCGACGGCGGCGCTGTCGGGGCCGAGGGGCGAGGCGCTGCACTTGTCCGGGGCGACCGTGGCGGCCGACGCCGAGGTCACGGGCGGGTCGACGCTCGGGGCGGACTCCGTCGTCGGCACCGGCGCGCGGGTCGAGTCGTCGGTTCTGTTCGACGGCGCCGTGGTCGAGGCCGGAGCCGTGGTGGAACGTTCCGTGCTGGGCGCCGGTTCCCGCGTGGGCGAGGGCGCGGTGCTGCGCGGTGTCGCACTCGGTGACGGCGCGATCGTCGGCGAGGACTGCGAACTCCTCGACGGGGCGCGTGTGTGGCCGAAGGTGGAGTTGCCCCGCGGTGCGATCCGGTTCTCCAGCGATGCGTGAACGGCGGTGGCGGCCCGGCTTCGCCGTCGACCTCGACGCCATGCTGGCACCCTTGCGGCGCGGCCACGCCGATCCGTGTTTCCGGCGTGACGGGGGCATCTGGCTGACGGCGAACACCTCGTACGGGCCGGCCACACTCCGGCTGTCACAGTCCGATGTGGACGTCGTCGGCGCCGCGTGGGGCGACGGCGCCGACGTGATCCTCGACGGCCTGCCCGCGCTGCTGGGCGCCGACGACGACGATTCCGGTTTCGTCGCGCACCACGACGCGGTCGCGCGGGCGCGGCGGACGCTTCCGGCGTTGCGGCTGGGCGCGACGGGACGGGTGTGGGACGTGCTCGTGCCCGCGGTGCTGGAGCAGAAGGTCACAGGGTACGAGGCGCGCCGGTCGTGGCGGGAACTGTGCCGCCGATTCGGCGAGCCTGCACCCGGTCCGGCGCCGGAGGGGATGCACGTCCCGCCGACCCCCGACGCCATTTTGTCCATTGTGGACTGGAACTGGCACAGAGCCGGGGTGGACCTCTCGCGCAGGCGGGCGTTGCGGGCTGCGGCGACGGTGGCGGGCAAACTGGAACGTGCCGTGTCGCTGGGCGGAGCCGAGGGCAGGCGGTTGCTGCGGACCGTGCCGGGCATCGGCGTGTGGACCGCCGCCGAGGTGGCCCAGCGCGCGTGGGGCGATGCGGACGCGGTCAGCTTCGGCGACTTCCACATCCCCGCTGTCGTCGGCCACGCCCTCCTCGGCCACGAACTCGACGACGCCGGAATGCACGAGGTTCTCGCCCCGTACGCGCCGCAGCGCCACCGCGTCGTGCGCTACCTCGAGGCAATGGGGCACACCCGCCCCCGTTACGGCCCCCGCTACCCCGTCCGCGACTACCGCGCCATCTGACCCGCCCCGGCGCGTGTCCGACGCTCAGGCCGCCGTGTTGCGGCTTCCGGGGGCCGTGTTGCGGTTTCCGGGGCGCGTGTTGTGGCTTCGGGGGATCGTGTTGCTCCCGCACGTCGTCTACTGCCGCCCAACCGGATGCGAGCGACGTCGCCGAGGGCATCCTCGACGACATGAGTCCGCCCGGACATCGGCCGGTGCGCTTCGGCGACGCCGTGGCGTGGCTTCCGGAGCAGCACGAGGCCGCGTTGTCACGGCACTCACAGCGTGAGCCGAGTGCGTGGCATCCACGCGCGGTGGAGCGCACCCGACGTGCGTCCGAATGCAGAACACACGCTCCGGGATGCGCAACACGCGCTCCCGGATCTGCAACACGGTCCCCGGGATCTGCAACACGGCCCCCGGGATGCGCAACACGGCGGTCGGTCAGGCGAAGGCGTCGAGGAGTTGGCGCTGCGCCGTGGTGAGGTACTCGTCGAGGGCTCGGGCGGCGGCGCCGAACTCGCCGTCGGCCAGTAGGCGGGCGATGCCGCGGTTGAGCTCGATGTAGGGCTCGTGGAACCGGCGCAGGGCCGACGTCGCGTGGAACGCCAGTCGCAATTCCGCCGTGAGCTGCTGCATGATCTCGTCGACCCGCGGGCTGCCCGCGAGCGCCGTGATCGCCTGGTGGAACCGCATGTTGGCGGTGCCGACGTCCAGCCAGTGCTCCTCGAAGGCCGCGTCCTCGGCGGCCGTGATCGCCGCGTCGATGGCCGACAATCGCTCCGCCAGCAGGTCCGGGGGCACGTCGGAGGCCGCCCGGATCGCACTCGTCTCCAGCAGGCGCCGTGTGCGGTACAGGTCGGTCACGTCGTCGGCGGCCAGTACCCGGACGAACACGCCGCGGTGGAACTCGTGCACGAGCAGTCGTTCGTGGACCAGGAGGCGGAACGCCTCGCGCAGCGTGTTCCGTGACACCCCGAGCGCCTTGCCCGCGCTGTGCTCCGACAGCTGCGTACCCGGCCGGAGCCGTCCGTCGATGATCCACTGCCGCAGCGCGTCGGCGACCCGTTCCGCGGTGCTGGTTCGATCGAGCAGCGTGCGGTCACCCGCGAGCAGGTCGGACCAGTCGGCCTGGTCGCGGGCGCTGGGACTGGCCATCGGCGGGTGTCGACCTCCGTGTCGTGGGGTCCGGGAAGTGTAACAAGAAGATTGCCCCCTTGTCGGATTGTTGAACAACTAGCTACCGTCTGGCGAAACCATCGACCCCGGGAGACCGACATGGCCGACCACGTGGGCAGTCGCGACAGTGGCAACGGCACTGCAGGCGGCGGACCCGACAACGGAAGCGACTCCGATGGCGGGAAGGCCGACACGGGCGCGCTCGCGGGCGCCACCAAGCGCGGCGCGCTCGCCGGTGCGATCTTCCTGATGGCCACGAGTGCCATCGGGCCCGGCTTCATCACCCAGACCACCGAGTTCACCGCACAGCTCGGCGCGGCGTTCGCGTTCGCGATCGTCCTCTCGATCGTCGTCGACATCGCTGTGCAGCTGAACGTCTGGCGCGTCATCGGAATCTCGGGACTGCGTGCGCAAGAGCTCGGCAACCGGGTGCTGCCCGGCGTCGGCTACCTGATGGCGGCGCTCGTCGTGGTCGGCGGCCTCGTGTTCAACATCGGCAACGTGGCGGGAACCTCGCTCGGTCTGGACGCGCTGTTCGGCCTCGACGTGAAGATCGGCGGCACGATCTCCGCGGCCATCGCGATCGCCATCTTCGTGAGCAAACGGGCCGGTGTCGCGATGGACCGGCTCGTCGTCGTGCTGGGCTTCGTGATGATCGCGCTGACGACGTACGTCGCGGTCGTGTCGTCCCCGCCGGTGGGCGAGGCCATGAGGCAGGCGGTCGTGCCCGACACGATCGACGTGCTGGTGATCACCACGCTGATCGGCGGGACCGTCGGCGGCTACATCACCTACGCGGGCGCGCACCGGCTCATCGACTCCGGCGTCAGCGGCCCCGACGAGGTCGTGCGCGTGTCCCGTAGCTCGGTGACGGCACTGCTGGTCACGGGGGTCATGCGCGTCGTGCTCTTCCTGGCGATCCTCGGCGTCGTCGCAGGCGGAGCGGCGCTGACCGGCGGGAACCCGACCGCGGAGGCGTTCGGCCACGCGGCGGGTGAGGTCGGCATGCGCCTGTTCGGCATGGTGCTGTGGGCGGCGGGCATCACCTCGGTGATCGGGGCGTCCTACACATCGGTGTCGTTCCTCGTGTCGTTCTCACCCGTGTTGAAACAGCGGCAGAACCTGCTCGTCGCCGGGTTCATCGTCGTCTCGGCCGTGGGTTTCGTGTTGCTCGACCAGGCGCCGACGACGCTGCTGATCCTCGCGGGTGCGCTCAACGGGCTGATCCTGCCCGTCGGATTCGGCGTGCTGATGTGGGTCGCGGCGCGGCGCAGCGACCTGCTCGGCGGCTACCGCTATCCGCGTTGGCTGCTCGTCATCGGCGTGGCAGCCTGGCTGTTGACGCTCTACCTCGGGTGGAATTCCCTCAGTGGCATCGCGGACCTGTGGAGCTGACGGCGCGAGGCGAGGGGAGGAGCCGATGGAGACGACCACGTTGCGGGTGCTGCCGTGCGGCGACACGGCGCTGCTCGTCGAGTCGGCCGGACTCGACGACGTCCTGGCGCTGCACGCGGCGCTCGATGCCGACCGGCCTGCCGGCGTCGTCGACCTCGTCCCCGCCGCCCGTACGCTGCTGCTGCGGTTCGACCCGGACCGCACCGACGTCGCCGCCGTGGAACGGGCCGTCCGCGAGGCGTGCCCCAGGGACGTCACCCGATCCGGCGGGGAGTTGGTGGAGATACCGGTCGTCTACGACGGGCCCGATCTCGCCGACGTCGCCCACCACACCGGACTGTCCGAACGCGACGTGATCGCCGAGCACACCGGGGGCGAGTGGACGGTCGCGTTCGGCGGATTCGCCCCCGGCTTCGGATATCTGACGGGCGGGTCGCCGCGCCTGGAGGTGCCGCGTCGCCCCGAGTCGCGGACGCGGGTACCGACCGGGTCGGTCGCGCTGGCAGGCACGTTCAGCGGCGTCTATCCCCGTTCGTCGCCGGGTGGTTGGCAGCTCATCGGCCGCACCGACCTCGTGACCTGGGACGTCGACCGCGACCCGCCCGCGTTGTTGCGCCCGGGCGTGCGCGTGCGTTTCGTCGAGACCACGGCGTCGGCGGACTCCGGCGGCTCGGCGTCCACCGGAGGTGCCGCGTGACGGGTCTCGAGGTGCTCACCCCCGGCCCGCTGGCGACGGTGCAGGATCTGGGCAGGCCGGGGCACGCGGGCATCGGCGTGGGAGCCTCGGGTGCGGCTGACCGCGGATCGCTACGGCTGGCGAATCGGCTCGTCGGCAACGACGAGGACGCGGCGGGTGTCGAGGTCACCTTCGGTGGGTTCACCGCCCGCGCACGGGCGCCGCTGACGATCGCCGTGACCGGGGCGCCGTGCCCTGTCACCGTGGCCGGCCGTGGTGCGGCGGCGGACAGTGTGCTGCGGATCCCCGCCGGCGCCGACCTCCGCCTCGGCGCGCCCTCCCGTGGCCTGCGCAGTTACGTCGCCGTGCGGGGTGGGCTGACCGTGCCCGCCGTGCTCGGATCCCGGTCGACGGACCTGCTGTCGGGCCTCGGCCCACAGCTGCTGCGCGACGGTGACGTCCTGCCCGTCGGGCCGGCGCCCGCGCGGTTCCCCGTCGTCGACGGCGCGCCGGGGCGGCCGATCGCCGGCGACGAGGTGACCCTGCGCGTCCTCCCCGGCCCGCGTGACGACTGGTTCACCACCCGCGCCCTGGAGACACTGTTGCGCGAGCCCTACGCCGTGACGTCGCAATGCGACCGGGTCGGTGTGCGGCTCGACGGTCCGGAACTGTCCCGTGCGGGTGTGGGCGAACTGCCGAGCGAAGGCATGGTGCCGGGTGCGCTGCAGGTGCCGCCGTCGGGAAAGCCGACCCTGTTCCTCGCCGACCATCCCGTCACCGGTGGTTATCCCGTGATCGCCGTGGTCGTCGCCTCCGATGTGGACGACGCGGCCCAGCTGCGACCTGGCACGCGCGTGCGATTCGCCCCGCCGCGCACGTCGTCACGATCAGGGGCGCCGAGTTCCGGGAGGTCGTCATGACCGGATCGAGCACACCGTTCGCCGAGCCCCGCGAGGCCCGAGTCGCCTACCGGGCGGGTCTGCGCACGCCCACCGCGGGGCACTGTCCGGGGTGGACGCAGGCCAACCTGATCTCGCTGCCCGCCGATTTCGCCGAGGACTTCCTCCGGTTCGCACAGCGCAACCCGCAGGCCTGCCCGGTGCTGGGCCTCACCGAACCGGGTGCCGTGTCGCTGCCGATCTTCGACGGCGATCTGCGCCGCGACCTGCCCGCCTACCGGGTCTACGAGCGCGGCGAACTCGCCGGAGAGCGCACCGACGTCGTCGACCTGTGGCGCGGCGACCTCGTGACGTTCCTCATCGGCTGCAGCTTCACGTTCGAAACGGCGTTGCTGGCGGCGGACGTGCCGGTGCGGCACATCGAGGACGGCGGCAACGTGCCGATGTACACGACCTCGGTGGCGTGCCGCCCGGCAGGGCGTATGGCGGGACCGCTCGTGGTGTCCATGCGCCCGATCCCGGCCGACCGCGTGGAGGACGCGATCCGGGTGACGGCCCGTTATCCGCGGGTGCACGGCGCGCCGGTTCACATCGGACAACCCGGGCTCCTCGGGATCGAGGACCTCGACCGGCCCGATTTCGGCGACCCGGTGCGTATCGAGCCCGGCGAGGTTCCCGTGTTCTGGGCGTGCGGGGTGACGCCGCAGGCCGCCGTGATGCGCTCGAAGCCGCCGCTGGCGATCGGCCACGCACCCGGGCACATGGCGATCACCGACGCCCGTGACACCGACTACCTTCTCGACCGCTGACACGCCGGACCCGGCTACTGCGCTCCGGCCGCACCATGCTCCCCGAGTATCTGCAACACGGCCCCCGGAATCCGCAACACGGGCTCCGGAATCCGCAACACGGCGGTTGGCGTCCGGCGTCAGTCGGCGCGAATGGCGGCGGTGACGATGGCGACGGCCTCGTCCTCGCTCAGGCCGAGCTTGTGTGCCGTGTCGGCGTAGCGGCGGGCGGCGTCGCGGGCCCTGATTCTCGTGCGATCGCCGGTGGCCGCGACGAACGTGCCCGAACGGCCCTTCGTCTCGATCAGTCCGGCCTCTTCGAGTTCGCGGTAGGCGCGGGCGATCGTGTTGGGTGCGATGCCGAGGTCCGCGGCGAGTTTGCGCACGGTCGGCAGCTTCGTGCCGACGGCCAGTGCGCCGTCGTTGATCCGCTCGGCCAGCCCGGAGCGGATCTGCTCGTACGGCGGCACCTTCGACTCCGGGTCGACGTCGACCGGCGGTCCCGTCTCGGTCATCGCAGGTAACCCTCGCATTCCCGCGCCGAGGTGGGCAACCGCGTCATGTCCTGTCGAGTGCGGCCGCCACCAGTTCGGTGAGGTCCTCGGTGTCGGGCGGCAGTGCGTGCACCGGCCACCAGCGCAGGTCGTCGGACTCGTCGCTGGCCACCGGCTCAGCGCCGGCCGGCGCGCGTACGAGGAACTGGACGTCGAAATGCCGCGTGGGCACGCCGAGCGAGCACGTGATCGGGTGGACGTCGAGCCGCAGCGGGTCGTCCTCGATCGTCAGGCCGGAGATGCCCGACTCCTCGGTGGCTTCGCGCAGCGCGGCCGCGGTGAGCGACGTGTCCTCGGGTTCGCAGTGCCCGCCGAGCTGCAGCCATCGGCCGACCCGCGGGTGCAGCGTCAGCAGCACGTGCTCGGCCGCGGCGTCCAACACGATCGCCGACGCCGTGAGGTGGCCGGCCTCGCACGAACGCGCGCAGGCGTCCCGGCGTGCCGCGAGGAATCCGAGATAGGCCTGCCGGAGCGATTCCTGCGCGGGCGTGTCCGGTTTCCAGCTGTCCAGAGTGGACGTGGCGGCCGGGTGCAGGGCGGTCATCTACAGCTCCAGGAATCCGTCGTCGAGGTCGCGGGGCGGACGCGGCGCGAGCGGCTCGGCCGGATGGCCGACGGCGACGGCGCCCAGCGGTCGCCACGAGGGGTCGATGCCGAGGCTCGAGTGCACGACGTCGGCGGCGAAGATCGTCGACCCGATCCAGCACGAGCCGAGCCCTTCTGCGGCCAGCGCGACCAGCAGAGCCTGCACGGCCGCGCCGCCCGCGACGGTGAACATCGTGTTCTCGCAGGCGCTCCGCCGCTCGTCGGGATAGGTGTGGACCCCGTCCGGCACCAGGAACGGGACGATCACCTCGGGCGCGTCGAAGAGGATGTCGCCGCGGCGCAGGCGTTTCTCGATCTGCTCGTCGGTGAAGCCGTCGGCGGTCAGGTCGCCCCGCCACGCCTCGCGCATCGCCTCGAGCAGCTTCGTCCGCGTGCCGGGTTCGCGCAGCCGCACGAACCGGATCGGGCGGGTGTGGTGCGGTGCGGGCGCCGTCAGTGCCGCACCGACGGCCCGGCGCAGCGGTTCGGGATCCACGGCGTCGTCGGTGAACTCGCGCACGGACCGCCGCGTCAGCACGGCCTCTCGCCTGCCCTGGGCGATGGCCTCGTTCGTGCCGAGGCGGAACAGGTCGTAGTCGGCGGGACGCACCAGGTCCCGTGCCGTCGACCGCTCGTCGCCGACCTCCAGCCCGCGCACCACCGCGACCGGCAGCCCGCCGAGCTTGCCCTTGACCAGGTCGGCGGCCGAGGCGATCTCGTCGGCCACGGCGATCTCGGTGACCGCCAGCTCGTTGCCGTGGTCGTCGACCTCGCCCTCGTAGGCGTGCAAGACGCGCAGACCGGATGCACCGATCGTCTCGTCGGTCTGGCCGTTGCGCCAGGCGCGGCCCATCGTGTCGGTGATCAGCACCGCGATCTCGACGCCGAGGCGTTCGCGCAGACCGTGTCGCAGCGCCAGGGCCGATGCGTCGGGGTCGTAGGGGAGCAGCGCGATCTCGTCGAGGTCGACGTTGGACGCGTCGACGCCCGCGGCGGCCTGCACGATCCCGTTGCGGTTCTGCGTGATGAGGGTCCGCCCGATGCGCGCCAGGACGCGTTCGGACTCCTCGTCGATCAGCCTGCGCCGGGCGGCGTCCCGCTCGTCCGGGTCCGACGGCACGCGGACGAGCCTGCCCTCGGCCTTGGACACGATCTTGCTCGTGACCACCACGACGTCGCCCGAGCGCAGCCACGGCGCGGCCGCGGCGATGGCGCCGGTGAGGTCGTCGCCCGGCCGGAACTCCGGCAGTCCTGCGACCGGCAGGATCTCGACGCGTTCGCCCGAGTGGTCAGTCAACGCGCACCCCGGCCAGGTCGAGGGCGTCCCGCGCCATCTGCGCCGTGGTGTCCACATCGGACATCATGATCGGCACCGCACGCACCGCCACGCCCGGCACGTCGACGCGTTCGCCGGAGTGCACCAGCCAGCCGTCGAGGAGTCCTTCGTCGGAGGTCTGCCGCGAGCCGTAGTACGTGCCCACCGCCTCGGCGGACGTCTCCACGCCGATCGCCGACAGGCACGCGTCGCCCATGCCGCGCAGTACCTTGCCCCCGATGATCGGCGACACGCCGACGACGCCGGCCTCGGTCTTGCGCAGTGCCTCCCGAACGCCGGGCACCGCCAGCACCGACCCGATCGACACCACGGGGTTGGACGGCGCGAACAGCACCGCGTCCGCTTCGGCGATCGCCTCCAGCGTGCCCGGCGCCGGAGCCGCCTCCTCCGCGCCGACCGGCACGATCGAATGCGCCTGCGGCTCGGCCCGGTGCCGTACCCACCACTCCTGGAAGTGGATGGCCTTCCGCTTCGTCGCGTCCTCCGGGTCGTCGATGACCACGTGCGTCTCGACCCGGTCGTCCGACATCGGCAGCAGCCGCACGCCGGGCTGCCACCGGTTGCACAGCGCCTCGGTGACCGCAGACAGCGGATAGCCCGCACGGATCATCCGCGAGCGCACCAGGTGCGTGGCGATGTCCTTGTCGCCGAGCGAGAACCACGTCGGGTCGGCGTTGTAGGCCTCTAGCTCGGCCTTCACCGACCACGTCTCGTCGGCGTGACCCCAGCCGCGTTCCGGATCGACCCCGCCGCCCAGTGTGTACATGCAGGTGTCGAGGTCGGGGCAGATGCGCAAGCCGTGCATCCACACGTCGTCGCCGGTGTTGACCAGCGCCGTGACCTCGTGTTCCGATCCGCTGTCCGGTGCGCCCGTCGGCGGCAGCCCCAGCGCGGCTTTGACCCCCAGCAGGAAGCGGGCCCCGCCCACTCCGCCGACCACGACCACGACCTTCACGACCCTGCCTCTTTCGTCGTTCTCGCCCGTCCTTACAGCGTTCGATCCTCGCACGGCGTCCAATAGCGATACCGGTGGTGTTCGCGGAAACCGAGCCCTTCGTAGAGGGCGAGCGCGGCGGTGTTGTCGGCGGCGACCTGGAGCACGCACGTCTCGGCGCCGTGGCGCACGCCCCAGGTGCCGATCGCGGCCATCAGCGCCCGCGCCAGACCCTGTCTGCGGTGCTCAGGGTGCACGGCGAGGCGCGCGACGAGCAGCAGGCCGTCCGCGACGGCTCCGCGCACCGCGGCGCGGGTCCCGCCGGGGCCGGTCACCACGCCGTATCCCACCGGCCCGCCGCCGGTGAGGACGGCTCGTGCGGCGTCGGTGGGCTCGGGCGCGCCGACCGTCAGCTCCCACCAGCCTGCCGTCGGCTCCTCGAGTACCTCGACGCGGTGGCCTGCGGGGTCCGCGTCCGGCACGGTCTCGTCGGTCGGCGGTCGCCCGATGTCCCGGGGGTCGACGGCGGGTGGGACCGCCGCGTCCGGCGGAACGGCCGGCCCCAGCAGCACCGCGACGTCGTTGCCCGCGGCGTGGCCGTCGCACGGTCGCCACCCGAGCCGCGGCAGGTCGCGCTCCACGGGCGAATTCTGGACGGCCTGCAGCATCGGGGAGATGGCATGCTGGTGGGCGAAGTCACAGACCGCGGCCAGTGCGTCGGACAGGGGCAGGCCGGGATCGTCGACGGCGAGGGCGCTGTTGGCACGGCCGGTGAAGCCGCCGGCGGCCCGCAGTCGCCACCCGCCGAGTGGCTCGTCGACCTGGGCGGGCCACGCGTCGGCACAGGCCCGTTCGATGCGCGGCGCACTGATCACGCGGACATAGGTACCGCACGCGGGCGAGAGGAGAGGCATGAATATCTCGCGCAGGGACGACCGTCACAACGCCGACCTCGCGAAGGAGATCTCCGACAGCTTCAACCGCGCCATCGGGCAGCGGAAGACCGACGACCCCGGCACCGGCAAGGACCCGGACGACACGGAGGGTGACGGCAGCGACGCCCAGGACCAGCAGTCACCACGCTTCGTGATCACCGGTGACCGTCGCGATACCGGACGTAAGCGACGCTGATGAGCGTTGTTCGTCACGTCGTCGTGATGGGCCGGATAAGGGTGGCCTGGTCTTAGGATGCCTTGCGGCACCACGTAATGTCCGAAGGTGTCCGCCATGGATGCGGACCGGCCGAGGCTGCTAGAGGAACACAGCAACAGCAGGAGAGCGCAGTGACCTACGTTATCGCCGAGCCGTGCGTCGACTTGCTCGACAAGGCATGCATCGACGAATGCCCCGTCGACTGCATCTACGAGGGCGACCGGATGCTCTACATCCACCCCGACGAGTGCGTCGATTGCGGTGCCTGCGAGCCGGTGTGCCCGGTGGAAGCGATCTACTACGAGGACGACGTCCCGGACGAGTGGGCCAGCTACACCAAGGCGAACGTGGACTTCTTCGACGAGCTCGGCTCGCCGGGCGGGGCGTCGAAGGTCGGCAAGACCGCCCACGACCCGCAGTGGATCAAGGACCTGCCCCCGCAGGGCGAATGACCCGGCTCCAGCTGCCCGGCTTCCCCTGGGACTCGCTGGCCGGACACACCGCACGGGCGAAGGCGCACCCGGACGGGATCGTCGACCTGTCGGTCGGCACACCGGTGGATCCGGTGCCCGAGGCCGTCCGCGACGCGCTGGCGTCCGTGTCGGACGTCCCCGGCTATCCGACCACGCACGGGACGCCGGAGCTGCGGGAGGCCGCCGTCGGCGCGCTGAGCCGCAGGCACGGCGTCACGGGCGTCGAACCCGACGCCGTGCTGCCCACGATCGGTTCGAAGGAACTGGTCGCGTGGTTGCCGATGCTGTTGGGAGCGGGTGCGGGCGACGCCGTCGTCATCCCCGAACTGGCGTACCCGACGTACGAGGTCGGGGCGCTGATCGCTGGGGCGACGCCCCGCCGCGCCGACAGCCTGACCGCGCTCGGGCCCGAGACGCCCGCGATGGTCTGGCTCAACTCCCCGTCGAACCCGACCGGCCGCGTGCTCGGCGTCGACCACCTGCGCAAGGTCGTCGACTGGGCCCGCGGGCGCGGCGTGACGGTCGTGTCCGACGAGTGTTACCTCGCACTCGGCTGGGACGCCGAGCCGGTGTCGATCCTGCACCCCGACGTGTGCGGCGGCAGCCACGAGGGCCTGCTCGCCGTGCACTCGCTGTCGAAGTCCGCCAACCTCGCGAGCTACCGAGCAGGCTTCGTCACCGGCGACCCCGCGCTGGTCGCCGACCTGCTGGCCGTCCGCAAACACGCAGGCATGATCGTGCCGAGGCCGGTGCAGGAGGCCATGCGCGTCGCCCTCGCCGACGACGCGCTGCTGGATCGGCAGCGCGAGCTCTACACCGCCCGCCGCGAGCTGCTGCGCGAAGCACTGACCGGCGCGGGCTTCCGCATCGACCACTCCGAAGCGGGCCTGTACCTCTGGGCCACGCGCGACGAACCGACCGACGACACGGTCGCGTGGCTCGCCGAACGCGGCATCCTCGTCGCCCCCGGCACGTTCTACGGCCCCGGGGGCGGTTCCCACGTGCGCGTCGCCCTGACCGCGACCGACGAACGCGTCGCCACCGCCGCGAAACGCCTCTCGGAGTAGCCCGCCGCACCGCGCGTCCGGCACGCAGGCACTCGGCCCCGGACACGCGTGTCCGAGTGCAGGACGCGAGCACGAAGACGCCGCCGGGCTCGCGAGCCCGGCGGCGTCCCCGTCCGTGAAACCGGTCAGTCGTTGGCGTGCAGGGCCTCGTTGAGCTCGATGCCCGTGCCCTTCCGCGGGACGGCCTCGACGGTGCCGGTGGCGGAGTTGCGCCGGAACAGCGCGTTCGAGATGCCCGACAGCTCTCCCGCCTTCACCGCCTTGCCGTCGACCAGCACCTTCGTGCCCGCCGTGACGTACAGGCCCGCCTCGACGACCGAGTCGTCGCCCAGCGAGATGCCCACGCCGCCGTTCGCGCCCAGCAGGCAGCGCTCGCCGATGGAGATGACCTCCTTGCCGCCGCCCGACAGCGTGCCCATGATCGACGCACCGCCGCCGACGTCGGAGCCGTCGCCCACGACGACGCCCGCCGAGATGCGGCCCTCGACCATCGACGCGCCGAGCGTGCCGGCGTTGAAGTTCACGAAGCCCTCGTGCATCACGGTCGTGCCGCTGGCCAGGTGCGCGCCGAGCCGGACGCGATCGGCGTCACCGATGCGTACCCCGCTGGGCGTCACGTAGTCGACCATGCGCGGGAACTTGTCGACGCTGTACACGGTCACCGGGCCACGCGCGCGCAGGCGCATCCGCGTCGCCTCGAAACCCTCCACAGGGCACGGCCCGTGGTTGGTCCACACGACGTTGGACAGGAAGCCGAACTGCCCGTCCAGGCTCACCCCGTGCGGCCGCACGAGCCGGTGGGACAGCAGGTGCAGGCGCAGGTAGACGTCGTGTCCGTCGGCGGGGGCCGTCGCGAGGGTCGCCGCGGTGGTGCGCACGGCCACGACCTCGACGCCCCGGGCGTCGTCCGTGCCCAGCAGCGAGGTGACCTCGGCGCCGAGCGATTCCGCGGCCTCCTCGGCCGACAGTCGCACAGTGCCGGATTCCGCGGCGGGCTCGGTCAGCCGCGGGTGCGGGAACCAGGTGTCCAGCACGGTGCCGGACGCCGTGACGGTGGCCAGGCCGACGCCGCTCGCGCCGGTCGTTTCGGGATCAGGGGTCTGCTCACTCACGCCGTAACGGTAACCCGCACGTCAGCCGCCCTGCCCGGACACCTGCGGCAGCTCCTGCACCCCGGCCTGCACGTCGTCGAGCGCGTCCGCGACGTCCTGCAGTGTCTGCGTGCACGCCTCGTCGTCGCGGCTGCCGCCCGCACTGCGCCCGCACTGGGCGTTGTTGTACGTCTTCAGGCCCTTGCCGAGGGTGTTCGCCGCCTTGAGCAGGCCAGGGTGGTCGTCGCGCCCGTACTCGCCCCGGGCGAAGTCGCGTGCCGAGCCGGGCACGCTGCCCAGCTGGGTGACGTACTTCTCGCACGCGGGCGGGTCGATGTCGCCGGGCGAGCGGTAGCAGACGTCCTGGGTCAGCGCCCGCAGTTTCGTCGCCAAGGCCGCGGGTCCGGGATCGTCGCCGCCGCCCCCGGTCGGCATCGGACCGGCCTCGCGCGAACACGCCGACGTCAGCAGCACGAGCACGCCTGCCACGGCCACGAGCAATGTCCGGATACGCACGTCCTCACCGTATCGGGTGCGTGCCGACCGCCCACCGTCGGAGCACCGGCGCGCGGCTAGTGTGGTCTCCATGGCCACGCTCGATCTGCACGCCGATCCCGTCGACCTGACCGCCGCGCTGGTGGACATCCCGTCCGAGTCGACCCATGAGCGGGCGATCGCCGACACGGTCGAGGCCGCGCTGCGCAGTCAGGCGCCGCACCTCGAGGTCGTCCGCAACGGCGACGCCGTGCTGGCCAGGACCGACCTCGGCAGGCCGTCGCGGGTCGTGCTCGCCGGGCACCTCGACACGGTTCCGGAGAACGCGAACATGCCCAGCAGCCGCAGTGCCGACGGCGCGACGATGTACGGGCTGGGCACCGTCGACATGAAGGGCGGCGACGCGGTGTTCCTGCATCTCGCCGCGACCGTCCCCGAGCCGGAGCGCGACGTCACGTTCGTGTTCTACGACTGCGAGGAGATCGACGCCAGCCGCAACGGCCTCGGCCGCATCGAGCGGGAGGTGCCCGAGTGGCTGCGGGGCGACCTGGCGATCGTGGGGGAGCCGTCGAACGCGTCGATCGAGGCGGGATGCCAGGGCACGATGCGCATCGAGGTGACGACCGAGGGAGCACGGGCGCACACCGCACGCGCGTGGATGGGCGTCAATGCCGTGCACGCGCTCGGCGAACCGCTGCGCAGGCTCGAGGCGTACGAACCGCGCGTGGTCGACATCGACGGGCTGACCTACCGCGAAGGGTTGCAGGCCGTGCGCATCGGCGGCGGTGTGGCGGGCAACGTGGTCCCGGACTCCGCGGTGCTCGGCGTCAACCACCGGTTCGCCCCGGACCGCACCGCCGAGGAGGCCGAAGCGCACCTGCGCGAGGTGTTCGACGGCTACGAGGTGACGGTCGTCGACGTCTCGCCGAGCGCTCGGCCCGGCCTGTCGGAACCGGCCGCGAAGGAGCTCGTCGCGGCTGCGGGCGGCACGGCGACCGCGAAGCTCGGTTGGACCGACGTCGCCCGCTTCTCGGCGCTCGGCATGCCCGCGGTCAACTTCGGCCCGGGCGACCCGACGTTCGCGCACACGCAGGCCGAACAGGTCGCGGTCGCCGACATCACGCGGCACGCAGACGTGCTGCGACGGTTCCTCACCGGCGGCTGACGGACGGATCGCCCGAACGGAGCGCACACGTGACGCCTCGTACGCTTTGACGTGTGAGCGACGTCGTGAACAACCCCGGTGACTCGGGCGAGAACGAACACCCCTCCGAAGCGTTCCGCGGGCCCATCGTGCTGCGGCGCGAACAGAAGACCGGCCCCGGTTCGACCACGGATCAGCGCCTGCTCGACTCGCGCGGGCCGAGTGACTGGGTGCATACCGACCCGTGGCGCGTGCTGCGGATCCAGGCGGAGTTCGTCGAGGGCTTCGGCGCGCTCGCCGAGGTGCCGCGCGCCGTGACCGTGTTCGGCTCCGCGCGTACGGACCGTGGGTCGCCGGAGTACGCCGTGGGCGTGGAGATCGGCGCGCAACTGGCGCGGTCCGGTTTCGCCGCGATCACCGGCGGCGGCCCCGGGGCGATGGAAGCCGTCAACCGTGGCGCGTCCGAGGCGGGTGGGCTGTCGATCGGCCTGGGCATCGAGTTGCCGTTCGAGCAGGGCCTGAACCCGTGGGTCGACCTGGGCGTGAACTTCCGGTACTTCTTCGCCCGCAAGACGATGTTCATCAAGTATTCGCAGGCGTTCATCTGCCTGCCCGGCGGGTTCGGCACCCTGGACGAACTGTTCGAGGCGCTGACGCTGGTGCAGACGAAGAAGGTCACGAAGTTCCCCGTGGTGCTGTTCGGCAGCGACTACTGGGGCGGGCTGTACAACTGGATCCGCGACACCGTGCTCGGCAGCGGGAAGATCGGCGAACACGACGCCGACCTGCTCTACCTCACCGACGACGTCGACGACGCGGTGAAGGTCGTGCAGGACTCGTACCAGGCTTGGGAGGACACGCACTAGTGCTGCGGCGGATCTGCGTATTCTGCGGCTCGTCGGCGGGCGGCGACCCCGTGTACACCGAGGTCGCGTCGGCGGTCGGCAAGCTGCTGGCCGGCCGGGGGATCGGTCTCGTCTACGGCGGCGGCGACGTCGGACTGATGGGCACGGTGGCCGACGCCGCCCTCGATGCGGGCGGCGAGGTGATCGGCGTGATCCCCGAGCACCTCGTGCGCGCCGAGGTCGCGCACCACGGCGTCACCGAACTGAGGATCGTCGAGGACATGCACGAGCGGAAGGCCACGATGGCGTCGCTGTCGGACGCGTTCCTCGCGCTGCCCGGCGGCATCGGCACGCTCGAGGAACTGTTCGAGATCTGGACGTGGGCCCAGCTCGGGCTGCACGCGAAACCGGTCGGCATCGTCGATGTGGCCGGGTACTACCGCAAACTCGGCGAGTTCCTCGACCACATGGTGGATTCCGGCTTCCTCAACACGCCGAGTCGCGAATTGGTGCAGCTCGACGCCGACCCGGAGAACCTGCTCGAGGTGTTCTCCCGGCACACCGGGATCAGCGTCGACAAGTGGGACGTCTGACCCTCTCCGCCCGCGACGCCGTGCGGGGTGGGCCGGGTCGCGTGCGTGCGGCGCGACCCGGGTCGCGAATCGACTCCGGCGCGACGTGTTTCCGCAATGTCCCTGTGTTTCCGCAGTGTCCATTGTGGTTGTTCGGTGGTTCTTTCCGTGGCCGTTTCGGCGGGCGTGCGGGCAGGTGCGTCGTCTCGCGGGCGGTGGCCGGGCGATGCACGAGTCCAGGACACGCGGTGCGGAACGCAGGACACCTGATGTGGGTCAGGCGGCGTCGCCTTCGGGGCGCTTGTGATACGCGTCGACGTACTCCTGGCCGGACAGTTCGAGGATCGAGTACATGACCTCGTCGGTGACTGCACGGCGGATCGGCGGCGAGGCGGCCAGCCCGTCGTAGCGGGAGAAGTCGAGCGGTTCGCCGAACCGTACCGTGACTTTTGCGGGCCGCGGGAGTTTCTTCCCGACGGGAAGCAGGTCCTCGGTGCCGGACAGGGCGACCGGTACGACCGGTGCGCGCGTCGCGAGCGCGAGCGCCGCGACGCCGGTGTGCCCGCGGTGCAGTTTGCCGTCCAGGGAACGCGTGCCCTCGGGGTAGATGCCGAACGCGCCGCCGGAGCCGAGCACCTTCTGCGCGGCACCGAGCGCGGCGAGTCCGGCCGCGGCGTTGCCGCGCTCCACCGGTACGTAACCCAGCGCCGACAGGAACGCCGCCCGCAGCCGGTCCTTCGGGCTCGTGCCCTGGAAGTACTCGGCCTTGCCGAGGAACGCCACGGGGCGCGGCGCGACGAACGGGATCACGGCCGTGTCGATGGCCGAGCGGTGGTTCGACGCGAAGATCACGGGGCCGTCGGACGGCACGTTCTCGGCGCCGCGGACGTCCGGCCGCCACAACATCCTGGCCAGAGGGGCGACTCCGCGGCGGATCAACAGGTGCAGCACCCCTCCAGCATCTCACGGCCCGGCAAACCGGTGTGACGTCCGCGCGAGCGATGTGGGCCTGTGCCACGATCGGCGTGTGACCACCGCGCTCATCTACCTGCTCGTCATGCTGCTCGTGGCGGCGGTCGTGTTCCTGCTCGCCGCGCTCGTGTTCGGCCGCGGTGAGCAGCTCGCGCCGCTCGCGCAGGGTGCGTCGCCGACGAGACTGCCCGCCGAGGACATCACGGGCGACGATGTGGCGGCGGTGAAGTTCCAGCTCACCGCCCGCGGCTACAAGATGTCCGAGGTGGACTGGGTGATCGCCCGGCTCGGTGGTGAGATCGACAGCCTGCGCGGGCGGATCGCCGACCTGGAGACCGAACTCGACGCGCGCGCAGCCCGTGCCGAACGGGGCGGTGAGTACCCCGGCGAGCGAGACGGCGACGCGGCACAGGACGGCGGCGCTGTGGACGGTGGCGCTGTGGAAGGCGGTGCTGTGGAAGGCGGTGCGCCGGACGGCAGCGGCGCCGCGGGCAGGAACGGGGCACAGGGCGTGAACAGGGCACAGGGCATGAACAGGGCGCAGGGCGTGAACAGGGCGCAGCGGTGACGACGGGCGAGAGCGAACGAGCCCTGACCGGCGGCAACGAGCTGACCGGCCCCGACGGAGTGACCCGCTGTTCGTGGGGCAACACCGCCCCCGACTACGCGGAATACCACGACATCGAGTGGGGCGTCCCGCTGCGCGGGGAGACGGCGCTGTTCGAACGGCTGTCGCTCGAGGCGTTCCAGTCCGGCCTGTCGTGGCTGACGATCCTGCGCAAGCGGGAGGCGTTCCGCGATGCGTTCGCCGGGTTCGCCCCGAACGCCGTCGCGACGTTCACCGGCGACGACGTCGCCCGGCTGCTCGACGACGCGCGCATCGTCCGCAACCGCGCGAAAATCCACGCCACGATCGGCAACGCGCGCGCGATCGCCGAGCTGGAGACCCCGCTGGACGACCTGTTGTGGTCGTTCGCCCCGGACCCCCGGGAGCGTCCGGTGACGATGGCCGACGTGCCCGCGGTGACGCCCGAGTCGACCGCGATGGCCAGGACGTTGAAGAAGCGCGGGTTCACGTTCGTCGGGCCGACGACCTGCTACGCGATGATGCAGGCCACGGGCATGGTCGACGACCATGTCGCGGGCTGCCACCGCGCGGTGTGACCGGCGGTCCGACCCGTGACGCCCGTGAGCGGCGCGGTCCCGCCCCGACGTGTCGACGAGGTTGCCGGCCCCGGGATGCGCAACACGGGCCCCGGAACCTGCAACACGGCGCGTCACGGGTCGGGAGGCGCTACTTGCCGGTGAAGACGGGCTTGCGCTTGTTGACGAAGGCGTCGACGGCCTCGGCGTGGTCGGCGGTGCCGCCGAGCTCGGTCTGCGCCGCGTCCTCGGCGGCGAGCGCCTCCGAGAGGGTGCTTTCGGCAGCCGTCGCGAGCGTGGACTTGATCTTGGCGTAGGCGACCGTGGGGCCCGCGGCCAGCTTCAGGGCGACCTCGTGGACCCGGCCCGCCAGTTCGTCGTCGGCGACGACCTCGCCGACCAGCCCGATACGCAACGCCTCCGTGGAGTCGACCGTGCGGGCGAGCATCATCAGTTCCTGTGCGCGGCCGTGGCCGACGAGACGCTGCAATGTCCACGACGCGCCGCTGTCCGGCCCGAGCCCGACGTTCGCGAACGCCATGAGGAAGTTCGCCGACCCGGCCGCGATCCGCAGATCGGAGGCGTACGCCAGCGCCGCGCCCGCGCCCGCCGCCGGTCCGTTCACTCCGGCGATCACGGGCTTGGCCATGCCGGTGATCGTCTCGATGAGCGGGTTGTAGTGGTCGGCGACCGTGCGCAGCGGGGCGTCGTCGCCGGACTGCAGCAGGCCGACGTGTTCCTTCAGGTCCTGGCCCGCGCAGAACGCCTTGCCCGCGCCGGTGAGCACGACCGCGCGCACGCCGTCGTCGCCGGCAGCCTCACGCAGCGCGGTTAGCAGGCGCTCCTTCAGCTCGACCGTCAAAGCGTTGTACGCCTGCGGACGGTTGAGTGTCAGCGTCCGCACCCCGGCGCCCTCGCCACTGTCGGTCACCTGCAGAACGTCGTCTGTCGTCACGGGAAAGCCCTCCGAATCGTCGTGTCGGCCGCGAGTCTGTCAGTCCTGTGAAGCGCATACCAGCGCCTATGCTCCGGCGTTAAGATCGGTCCGCCGTTCGCCGCAAACTGTCTATGGGGGACAATGGTGGGTGAGGTGCTTGACCCGGAGCATGACGCGAACGCGAGCCGGGTGCTGGCTGAAGATGGAGGGAGCACGCTATGGCGGCCATGAAGCCCCGGACCGGAGATGGTCCCCTCGAGGTTGCTAAGGAGGGACGGGGCCTCGTGATGCGTGTACCGCTGGAAGGCGGCGGGCGCCTCGTCGTCGAGCTGACGGCCGAGGAGGCCAAGGACCTCGGCGCGGCCCTTCAGGAGGCCACGAGCTAGTCCGCCGTTCCCGTTGTCCCCACCGCCGGTCGGGCGGTTGCCCGAGCCCGACCGGCTGATCTTCTTGTGCCTGGAGGGTCTCACATGGCGCGTGCCGTCCTGCCGCCCGTACCGAGTCCGATCGTCGAGGTGGAGGCAGGCGGTGCCGCCCGGCGAGGCGAGCGGCTCGCCGTCGTCCACGCCGGTCCCGACGCCCTGTCCGAGGCCGGGTCACCGCACGCCGGGACGGCCGCGGACCTGCAGATCACGGGCAAAGCGGGCGAGGTCGTCGACGTCCCGGTGAAGGCTCTCGGCGGGACTCCGGGTGCCGAGACCACCGGCGACGGTGCGGTGCCGACGTGGTTCGTCGGCGTCGGCGACGGCGAACCCGCGCAGTACCGGTCGGCGGGTGCGGCGCTGGTGAGGTCCGCCTGCGGGCTGGCCGAGGCCGAGTCCGACGCGGGCAGGCGCGCGCCGACCCACGTGGCGGTGCGGCTGCCGGCCGGGGTCGACGCCGAGCAGGCCGCCGCGTTCACGACGGGTGTCGTGCTGGGCGCCTACCGCTTCCGCGTGACGGGGGAGAAGCCGAAGCCGGCCGTCACCGCGGTGCGCTTCGACGGTGAGCCGGACGAGGAGGTGGCCGCCGCCGTCGCCCGCGCCCGTGAGGTGGCCGCGGCATCGGCGCTGGCACGCGACCTGGCCAACGCGCCGTCGAACGTCAAGAACCCGGCGTGGCTGGCGGACGTGGCCGCCAGCGTCGCCGAACAGACCCGCGGCCTCACCGCGACCGTCCGCGACGAGACGTGGCTCGCCGAGCAGAACTTCGGCGGGATGCTCGCCGTGGGCGGCGGCTCGGTCAGCCCGCCGCGGCTCATCGAGCTCGCCTACCGGCCGCGCGGTGCGACGTCGCACCTGTTGCTGGTCGGCAAGGGCATCACGTTCGACACCGGCGGGATCTCGATCAAACCCGCCGCGGGCATGCATCTGATGCGCACCGACATGGCGGCGGGTGGCGCCGTCATCGCCGCCATGCGCGCCATCGCCGCGCTGCGCCTGCCCGTGAAGGTCACCGCGCTCGTGCCGTCGGCCGAGAACCACGTGTCGGGCTCGGCCTACCGGCCCGGTGACATCGTGCGCCACTACGGCGGCCGCACCAGCGAGGTCGGCAACACCGATGCCGAGGGCCGCATGGTGCTCGCCGACGCGCTCGGCTACGGCATCCAGCGCTTCCGCCCCGACGCGGTCGTCGACGTCGCGACGCTCACCGGTGCCATGAAGGTCGCGTTGGGCCTGCGCACCGGCGGCGTGTTCGCCACCGACGACGCGCTGGCCGAGAGCGTGTGCGCGGCCGGTGACCGGGCGGGGGAACAGTGGTGGCGGATGCCGCTGCTCGAGGACCACATGGGCGACGTGCGCAGCGAGATCGCCGACGTCAAGCAGGCGGCGCCCGGCCCGGGCGCGGTCACGGCGGCGCTGTTCCTGCGCGAGTTCGCGGGCGGGCTGCCGTGGGCGCACCTGGACATCGCGGGGCCTGCGCGGGCGGAGAAGACCTACGACGAGATCGTGCCCGGCGGCACCGGTTTCGGGGCCCGCACACTCGTCGAACTCGCCGCGTCCTACTCCTGAACCGTCCTACTCCCGGACCGTCCTAGCCGTGAGCGTGCCCGCCCTGGGCGGCGGGCGGCAGTGGGGCGCGTCCGCGCACGTGGTCCCGGAAGGCCGCCACTACCGGTGGCAGCGGGCGGTCGCCGTGCCACGACAGTCCGACGGTCCTGGTCACCCGCGGCCGTAACGGCACCTCGACGACTCCTGCCGGGGTGCCCGGTTCGAATTTCGGCAGCAGGGTCACGCCGAGTCCCGACGCGACGAGTCCGCGCACGGTCTCCGACTCCTGGCCTTCGAAGGCCACGACCGGTTCGAATCCCTCCCGCGCGCACAGGTCGTCGGTGATCTGCCGGAGGCCGTACCCGTGTTCGAGCATCACGAAGACCTCGCGTTCGAGCTCGGCGAGGTGGACGTGCGGCCTGCCCGCGAGGCGGTGTCCCTGCGGTACGGCGACGAACAGCTCCTGCTCGGTCAGCGGCAGCGAGTCGAGTCCGGGGCCGTCGGCGGGTGGCGCGACCAGTGCGAGGTCCAGCTCGCCCGAGGCGAGCCTGCCGACGATGTCCTGCCGTGACCCCTGGACCAGCGTGAACCGGGTGTGCGGGCGCAGCCTGCGGAACTCGCTCACCAGGCCCGGCACGAGGGAACGGCCGAGCAGGTGCAGGAAGCCGAGTGTGACGTGCCCGCGTTCGGGATCGACCTCCTCACGCAGCCTGCGGACGCCGTGGGCCAGTTCGTCCTGGGCGCGTCCGGCGGCGTCGGCGAGCAGCGTGCCCGCGCGGGTGAGTCGGATGCCGCGGCCGTCGGGTTCGGCCACGGGAGTGCCCAGCAGGTCGCTCAGCGCCGCCAGTCGTCTGCTCGCCGTGGGCTGCGGTACGCCCAGCTCGGCGGCCGCGCGGGTGAGGTTCCCGGTGACCTTCAGCACCCGCAGCAGCGCCACGTGCGGTGCCAGCTCGGCCGTGACCCGCGCATCCTCGGATTCATGCATCACAGAATCGATTGTGCGTCATGTGTGCATTAGACGTATCGGTCCGGGGTGCTTAGCGTCGGAAACCATGTCCGTTCGTTCGTCGGCACCCGCCGGCTCCCGCCCCGGGGCCACCGCGACTCCCGCGGCATCACCCACAGCCCCGGCCGCGGTGCCGGCGCGGCGGGTGACGCTGGCGGTGACCGCGGCGGGGCTGTGCTCGTTCGCGCTGCTCTACGCGCCGCAGCCGCTGCTGCCGCAGCTCGCCGAGGAGTTCGCGCTCGACCCCGGCCGCGCCTCGCTGGCGATCAGTGTGGCCACGGGGTCGCTGGCCGTGGCCGTGCTGCCACTCGCGGTGCTGTCGGAGATCGTCGGGCGCAAACCCGTCATCGTCGCGTCGGTGCTGGTCTCGGCCGTGCTGGGACTGCTGCTGCCGCTCGCGCCGACCTTCGACGCGTTGCTGGTGATGCGGGTGCTGCAGGGCGTGGCCATCGCCGGATTCCCCGGGGTGGCGGCCGCATACCTGGCCGAACGTCTCGGTGCCGCGGGCGTGGCGGGCGCCGTCGGGGCGATGGTCGCGGGCAACACGCTCGGCGGACTGTCCGGACGACTCAGCGCGGGATTCACCACCGACGCATTCGGCTGGCACGGCGCACTCGCCGTCGTCGGCGGGATCGGCCTGGTGTGCGCCCTGGTCACGGCGGCGTTCCTGCCCGGCCTGCCGAAACGTGCCACGAGGCCGAAGCTCCGCGACGTCGGCCGCGGACTCCTCGCCGCGGCATCGGACCGTGTCCTGCTCGCGCAGTACGTCGTGGCGATGGTCGCGATGGGGTCGTTCGTCGCGCTGTACAACGTCGCCGGGTTCCGCCTCACCGGTGATCTCGGCCTGCACCCGGCGACCGCGTCGCTGGTGTTCGTCGCTTACGCGGGCGGTGCGGTCGCCTCGAGCAGGGCGGGACGGCTGGTCGCGCGATTCGGGCGCGTGCGCACGGCGTGCACCGGCCTCGCGCTGACGATCGCCGGTGCGGTGCTGACCTTGCCGGATTCCGTCCCGCTCGTCGCGGCGGGCTTCCTCGTGCTCACCCTGGGGTTCTTCACCGCGCACTCGGTCGCCAGCGGCTGGGCCGCCGCCGAGGCCCCGCCCGCGGGGCGCGGACAGGCGGGCGGGCTCTACAACGCCTGCTACTACCTCGGCAGCAGCATCGGAGGGGCGGCCGGCGCGGTGCTGTACGGCCACGCGGGCTGGGCCTGGCTCGTGGTCGCCGTGGCGGGCGCCCTCGCGGTCGGCATCCTGGCGATCCTGTCGGCCCGCCGCGCCTGACCGGCCGCGTACGTGCCGGACCGATGCCCCCGGGGCACGCAGACGCGTGACTGTGTCCGTTGTCCCCAGGGTGCCTGTGGGCAACGGACACAGCCCATGGTGCCGTGACGCCGGTCAGGTGGGGCTGACGACGGCGGCCGCCAGCAGGCCCCCGCCGAGGGGCAGTACGGCGGGGCGGAGCCGGTCGTCGTCGCGCATCGCCCTGGCGACGTCGCGGAGCGCGAGCAGCTCCGGACTGCGCCTGCCGTGGTCGCCGATGTGCAGGTCCGCGAGGACGTTGTGGAGGACGATCACCCCGCCGGGCCGCAGCAGCTGCACGCCCTGGTCGAAGTAACCCGGGTACTCGACGAGCGTGGCGTCGGCGAACACGAGGTCGTAGCCCCCCGAGGTCAGCCGGGACAGCACGTCGAGAGCCCTGCCCGTGATGGGGCGCACCCGGCCCGACGGGTATCCGGCGGACGTGAACACGCGGCGTGCGGCCCGGTGGAACTCGGGCTCCCAGTCGATGGTGGTCAGCACCCCGTCGGGCGCCATGCCCCGCAGCAGGTGCAGCCCGCTGACCCCGGTACCGGTCCCGATCTCGACGACGGACCTGGCCTGCACCGTCGTGGCCAGGAACCCCAGCGCGGCGCCCGTGCCGGGTGACACCGCCGGGCAGTCGAGCTCGCGGGCGCGCCCGCGAGCCGCGGTGATCACGTCGTCTTCGGCCGCGAAGCCGTCGACGAACCCGCTGACGGCGTCGGCGAGCGCCGCAGTGGGATCGGTTTCCGAGGTCACGCGCGAAAGGTTAGCGCGCGGCACGAGCAGGTCGGACGACCACGGCCCGGCAGCCACGCCGCCGCTGTGCCATTGCGCCACGCCGCCACTCCGCCACGCCGCCACTGGGCCACGGCGCCGTCACGCCCGCACGGCCCCGTCACGCCCACACGGCGCCGCGGCGTCGCGAGGGGCGCGAGTGGGCCCGCCCAGGTTCTCAGGCCATTCTCAGCCGCACCTCATCGAATCCGTAAGGAGAGCGACGAGACTGCGTCTCATCCACAGGAAGTGTCAGCCACGAGCGACAGCCCGCCTCCGGACGGCGGGCGGCCCTCACGAGGGAAATACGGGTCCGGCGGGAACACGGGGATCGCGCCGGACGTTGAACGGCTAACGAAGGGGATCAGGTCGATGGAGGTGCCTCAGCTGTCACAGAGCAGCACGACGCAACCCGCAGCCGAGCAGGCGAGTGTGGCGGTCGCCGACCGTTCCGTGTCCGCCGTGTCCACTGCGGGCCCGGACAGGTCCGTGAACGCGAGGTCCACGCTCACCGCGTCACCGGACTCCACCGTGTCGGCAGGCGGATCCACGCCGTCGCCCGGCGACACTGCGGCAGCCGGCGACCCCGCGTCGCCCGGTGACGACGTGGCGGCGACCTGGACCCCGCCCACGTGGGACGAGGTCGTCCGCGAACACGCCGACCGGGTGTACCGGCTGGCATACCGCCTGTCGGGCAACGCCCACGACGCCGAGGACCTCACGCAGGAGACGTTCATCCGCGTGTTCCGCTCCCTCGCGTCGTACAAGCCCGGCACGTTCGAGGGCTGGCTGCACCGCATCACCACGAACCTGTTCCTCGACATGGCCCGCCGACGCTCGCGCGTGCGCATGGAGGGCCTCCCCGAGGACACGGACCGCATCGTGGGCGACGATCCGAGCCCCGAGCAGGTCTTCTCCGAGACCCACCTCGACCCCGATCTGCAGACCGCGCTGGCCGAGTTGCCGCCGGAGTTCCGCGCCGCCGTCGTGCTGTGCGACGTCGAAGGACTGTCGTACGAGGAGATCGGCGCGACCCTCGGCGTTAAGCTCGGGACCGTGCGCAGCAGGATCCACCGTGGCCGTCAGGCGCTGAAGGCGTCGCTGGAACGCGCGGCCGCAACACGTGAGCGGGAGGCGCTGGGATGAGCCGTCACCACGGGTCCGGCGGGTTCGCTCTTCCTGAGTCGCACCTGCTGCCGGACGCGGTCGTGGCGTTCGTCGACAACGAACTGTCCACCGGGGCGACCGAACGCGCCGCCGAGCACCTCGCGCACTGCCCGTGGTGCGCGGCGGAGGTCGATGCGCAGCGGCAGGTGCGGTCGGCCGTGCGCGATGCGAGCGAACCGTCGATGTCGGCGGGCTTCCTCGCGAGCCTGCGCTCGATTCCCCAGGACACCGAACTCGACCAGACCCCGGACAATCTCGCGGTCACCGAGGACGGTCAGCTCGTCGCCGTCCAGCGGCCCGACCGCGTGGCAGGCCTTCGCGGACGTTCCGTCGGCGGTTCCGAGGCGCTGGGCGCGTCCGCTCCGCTCGGCGGTTCGACGCCGTTGGGGCAGTCCGGCAACGTCCTCGGCGGAGGATCCGGCAACGGCAGGCGCCGCGCCGCCCAGGGTGCGGGCGTCGTCGTGTCCGGGCTCGTGCTCAGCGCGCTCGCGCTCGTGACGACGACCGGTGGCGGCACGGCCGCAGACCCGGAACGGCCCCGTCCCGGCGGAGGCGACGTGAACACGAACGTCCTGCGGGCGCAGTTCGGCGGCGAGGGGTCGGCGGGGCCACGCACGGCCACGTCGACGCCGACGGCGGCCCGCTCCACCGCGCCTGCGGACGCCACCGGCCCCGCGGCGTCGAGCGCGCCGCTCACGACGGTCTCCAGCGGCCGCTGACCCCTCCCGTGGCCGTGGCCCGATCACGGCCCGGCCCTGGGACCGGCCCACGCCCACTTCACCGGTGGAGCGGCAGGATCACGTCGTGATGTCCCATGGTGCGTCGTCCCGACGCACCGCGCACGCGTACTCTCCGTGCGAGGCACGAGCACGCGACGAACCGGATGCCGGGGGAAGATGAGCCAGCCACCGAACCCGTCTCACGAGGGCGACGACGAGCAGCGGCTCCGCCCGCGCCCCATCGCGCGCCCGTCGGTGGACCCGGCGGCCGCGTCGGCGTTCGGCAGGCCGCGCGGCGTGGAGGGTTCTTTCGACGCGTTGTCCCGTCCCGGGGCCGTCACCGGCAACGGCGATCGGACCGGCGGTGCGGGCGGGCCCGTCCTCGCACCACCCACACCCGAGTCGCTGGCGCAGGCGTTCGGCCGCCCTTCCGGGGGACGCGACGTCGTGTTGCAGCGGCCCGACGGCAGCGACGGCACCGCCGTGAACACCACCGCGAACAGCGGCGACGAGGACCCGTTGTGGGCCTCGGAGGAGGACCCGTGGCGGGACCCGGGCGCGGCCGCCGTGCTCGGCAGGCCCGCCGTCGGCGATGACGAGACCGACGAGGAGTCCGCGAAACCCCAGGGCGCGCAGCTGAGCCTGCCCGAGGTGCTGTTCGGCAGGCGCGTCAAGCCCGTCGCACTGGGCCTGCTGGCGGTGATCGCGCTGCTGCTCGGCGCGGCGGGCGGCCTCGTCGGCTGGGGAGTGGCCAGTACCGGCGACGAGCTCACCGGTGAACTCAACGTGGCCGAGGCCGAAGCCGCGAAGGAGCGCCCAGCGGGCTCGATCGCCGGGATCGCGAAGCGGGTGGCGCCTGCCGTCGTGTCCCTGGAGGTCACGTCCGGTCAGGACGGCGGCGTCGGTTCCGGCGTGATGATCGACTCCGACGGCTACGTGCTCACCAACCATCACGTCGTCTCGCAGGCCGCCGAGTCCGAGGACGCCGAGATCACGGCGGTGTTCACCGACGGCACCCGCGCCGGCGCCGAGGTCGTCGGCACCGACCCGAAGACGGACCTGGCGGTCATCAAGGTGAACGTCTCCAACCCGGTGGTGATCGAGGTCGGCAAGTCCGCCGACATCGCCCCGGGCGACAGTGTCGTGGCCGTCGGATCGCCGTTCGGTCTCGAGAACACCGTCACGGAAGGCATCGTCAGCGCCGTCGACCGGCCCGTCACCGCCCCCGGACAGAACGGCGACACGAACGTCACCTACGACGCCATCCAGACCGACGCCGCGATCAACCCGGGCAACTCGGGCGGCGCACTCGTCGACTCCCGCGGCGCGCTCGTCGGGATCAACTCGATGATCCGCACCGTGGGCGAAGGCGAGGGCGGCAGCATCGGCCTCGGCTTCGCGATTCCCGTCGACCAGGCCATGCGCATCGCCGACGACCTGATCAGAGACGGCAAGGTGCAGCACGCCGACATCGGCGTCAACGCCGCGTCGGTGTCGGCCAACAGCTCCGAGGGCGCTCAGGTGCAGAACGTGCGGGGCCAGGGGCCCGCCGCGAAGTCCGGCATCAAGGAAGGCGACGTGATCACGAAGGTGGGCCATCGGCAGGTGCGCAACGCCGCCGAGCTCACCGTCGCGGTCCGCGAACACGACGTCGGTGAGACCGTGCCGGTACGTCTCGTTCGTGGGGGACGAGCCCTTACCGTCGATGTCACCCTGGGTTCAGACTGACCTTGTAGGCTTGGCCGGAGCGGCCGATCGAGGCGGAGGTTCCCAGGTGTTCGAGAGCGTTGGCTGGTCCGAGATCCTCGTGCTGCTCGTGGCTGCCCTGTTCATCCTGGGCCCCGAGCGACTGCCGGAGGCGGCGGCGTGGATGGGCCGGTCGGTACGCAAGGTCCGCGACTTCGCCACCGGCGCCCGGCAGCAGCTCAAGGACGAGATGGGCCCCGAGTACGAGGAGTTCCGCAAGCCCATCGAGGACCTGCGTGGCCTGCGCAACTTCGACCCCAAGCGCGCCGTGACCCAGCACCTCTTCGACGGCGACGCCGATCCCGCGGGGCTGAACAGCCTCAACGGCACCCGCCCCATCGGCGGCGACGGCGCACAGACCACGCCGTACGCAGGCGACATGCGAGCCGACAGCACGGGCGGTGCCGGCGTCGGCGGTATCGGCGCGGGCGGCGCCGGAGCTGCGCCCTCCACCGCGAAACCCGCCCAGGAGCCGCTCACGTCCGGTGAGAAGCCCCCGGTCGACCCGGACGCCACCTGACCCTCCGGCGCCCGCCTCGCGTGTTTCTCCACTCAGCCAGGCGTGTTCTGCACTCGGGCCCGTGTGCGCCCGGCCGTGGCCACTCACGCTGACGCGCGACTGTGTCCGAGTACGGGAATCCGCGCGTCGCGCTGCACCCCTACTTTCGTCGGGTCCTGCGCCGGTTCGGCAACCTTCGTCGGCGCCGGCGCGTGTACCTCGTGTCCGAGGGCTGCGTGCCCGGACGCCGGCAGGCCCTGCCGGCAGGCGAGTGACACCGGTCGCGGAGTGCGCGCAGTGACGACGGCCGGTGCCTCGGCAGGGGAGCGCATGCGCGGATCGTGCACGCGCGCGGGTGGTCCCGAGGCATCCCTCGCACTGGGGGTGGAGGCCTCGGGACCACCGCTCACGCCGTGGTCACCGCCGCAGTCCTGCCAGGGCCGTGCCGAGCGCGGGTGTTCCACCGGCTGCACGAGCGCGTGCAGGACACGCGGTCCGAGCGCAGGACACGTGGTGACGGCGTCGGCCGTCAGCTGCCCGCGGGAGAGACGTTCAGCATCATCCCGGCCAGGCCGCGTGCCCGGACCGACAGCTTCTCGGCGGCCGCACGCATGACCTCGGAGGCGGCGGCGTCGGGTGCGGACAGCACGAGCGGCGTGCCCGCGTCGCCCTGTTCGCGCAGTCGCGGGTCGAGCGGCACCTGGCCGAGCAGCGGCACCTCGGCGCCGACGGACTTCGACAGCGAGTCGGCGACCGTCTGCCCGCCGCCGGAGCCGAAGATCTCCATCCTCGACCCGTCGGGGGCCTCGAACCACGACATGTTCTCGATCACGCCCGCCACGCGCTGACGTGTCTGCAGCGCGATCGCACCGGCACGTTCGGCGACCTCGGCCGCGGCCTGCTGCGGCGTGGTGACGACCAGGATCTCGGCGTTCGGGATGAGCTGCGCAGTGGAGATCGCGATGTCGCCCGTGCCCGGGGGCAGGTCGAGCAGCAGGATGTCGAGGTCGCCCCAGAAGACGTCCGCGAGGAACTGCTGCAGTGCGCGGTGCAGCATCGGCCCGCGCCACACCACAGGAGTGTTGCCGGGGGTGAACATGCCGATGGAGATGACCTTCACGCCGTGCGCCTGCGGCGGCATGATCATCGACTCGACCTTGGTGGGCTTCTCGTCGGCGCCCAGCATCCGGGGCACCGAGTGGCCGTAGATGTCGGCGTCGACGACACCGACCTTGAGCCCGCGTTCGGCCATGGACGCGGCCAGGTTGACGGTGACACTGGACTTGCCGACACCGCCCTTGCCGGACGCGACGCAGTACACGCGCGTCATCGAGCCGGGCTGGGCGAACGGGATAACCGGCTCCTCGGCGTCACCGCGAAGCTGCTTGCGCAGTTCCGTGCGCTGCTCGTCGCTCATGACGTCGAGCTCGACGCGCACCTCGCTGACGCCGGGCAGTTCGCTCACGGCGGCCTTGGTGTCCTTGGTGATCGTGTCCTTCATCGGGCACCCGGCCACCGTGAGATACACCTCGACGGTGACGACCCCGCCGTCGCCGACGGTGATGTCCTTGACCATGCCGAGCTCGGTGATCGGCTTGTGGATCTCCGGATCCTGTACCGAGTCCAACGCGGTGCGGACGGTCTCGACACTGGGCTGTTCTTGCGTGGTGGTCACTGCTCGGGCACCGACCTTCTGTCGCTGGCGGCCTGCTGTTGTCTCCCCATGCTACGTGGCTGCCCATCGAGGTCTTCGCGTAACTTGTCCAGCTCGCTGCGCAGGTAGTCCCGGGTCGCGACCTCGCCGACCGCCAACCGCAGTGCCGCCAGCTCGCGCGCCAGGAATTCGGTGTCGGCCTTGGTCTGCGCGGCGCGGGCGCGGTCCTCCTCGAGCGAGACGCGGTCCCGGTCGTCCTGCCGGTTCTGTGCCAGGAGGATCAGCGGCGCCGCGTACGCCGCCTGGGTCGAGAAGGCCAGGTTGAGCAGGATGAACGGATACGGGTCCCAGCGCAGCGTGACGGCGGTGAGGTTGAGTGCGACCCAGACGATGACCAGAAGCGTCTGCCAGAACAGGTAGCGCCCGGTGCCGAGGAAACGCGCGAGGCGTTCGGCCGTGTTGCCGAACGCCTCGGAGTCCAGGTTCGGGGTCAACCGCCCGAGCCGGTGGGAGTGCCGGGGCTGGTCGAGCCGTCTGCGGCCGGTCGGTTCAGGCATGGTCGTTCTCCGCTGGTGTGCCGGCGGGCGGTGGGGTGCCGTCGCCGGCCGGGGTTCCGGGGTCGAGATCGCGCAGGCCGGTCTCGCGCCAGCCGTCGGGCAGCAGATGGTCGAGCACGTCGTCGACGGTGACGGCGCCGAGCAGGTGGTCCCGGGTGTCGACGACGGGTGCGCACGTGAGGTTGTAGGCGGCGAAGTACCGGGTCAGCTCCGCGAGTGGGGCGGTGGGCGGCAGCGGGGGCAGGTCGGTGTCGGCGACGGAGGCGACGAGTTCGGCCGGCGGTCGGCGCAACAGCCGCTGGAAGTGGACGCACCCGATGTAACGGCCCGTCGGCGTGGCCTGTGGCGGACGGCACACGAAGACCATGCTCGCGAGTGCCGACGTCAGGTCGGGGTTGCGGATGTGGGCGAGCGCCTCGGCGACGGTGGCGTCCGGGGCGAGCACGACGGGTTCCGGGGTCATCAGTCCGCCCGCGGTGTCGGACGAGTAGGCGAGCAGTCTGCGGACCGGACCGGACTCGTCGGGATGCATCAGTTCGAGCAGCCGGGTCTGTTCGGTGGGGCCGAGTTCGCCGAGCAGGTCGGCGGCGTCGTCGGGGCTCATCGCCTCGAGCACGTCGGCCGCCCGTTCGTCGGCGAGGTAGTCGACGAGCTCCTTCTGATCGTCCTCCGGCAGTTCTTCGAGAACGTCGGCGAGCTTCTCGTCGTCCATCGCGTCGGCGACCTCGTGCCTGCGCTTGAGCGGCAGGTCGCGCAGGGTCGCGGCGACGTCGACCGCGCGCATCGTGTCGAACAGCATCAGCAGCTGGCCGGCGCCCTGAGGCTGGGTGCCGAGGTCGGCCAGGCCCAGGCCGGACACGTCCTCCCAGCTCAGCACCTGCAGTCCGCCCCTGCGGCCGGTGAGCTTCAACGGACCGGTGCGCTGCCGGACCGCCAGCTTGGCGAGCACCCAGTCGCGCGTGCGTGTCGGTTCCATGGCCGCGTCGACGACCGTGAGCCGGGTGCCTTCCGGTGGCAGGTGGGCGCGGGCGTCCAGGAGCTGGCCGAGCACGAGGACCTCGTTGGGACGCTGGTGGAACCGCCGCATGTTCACCGACCCCGTGGCGAGGGTGACGGCGTTCGACTCGATCGCGGTGACCCGCAACATCGGGACGAACACGCGGCGCCGGGTCGAGACCTCCACGACGAGGCCCAGCACTCGCGGCGGCTGGTGATCCAGCCGGAGCCCGGCGACCAGGTCACGCACCTTGCCGATCGACTCGCCGTCGGGTCCGAAGACCGGTAGTCCTGCCAGCTGAGCTGCGAAAACCCGGTTGACGGCGGCCATGGGCCAAGCGTAGGCGTGCCGCGGCCGACCTGCCCAGCGGTGATCACCACACGGCGTGGCGGGCCCCGGCCTCACGTGCCGCGCCGATCTCGCGCCGTGTCCGGTGATCATCCCGACGCGAAAGTACGTATTGTTGTGGAGGATTCGCCGTTTCGCCGGGGTGCTCCCCGGTGGGCGAGCACGTATGAACGAGCACCACTGCGGGTACCCAGCCACGTGGGTCGCTGCCTACAGTGCTGACAACGCGGAGCAGTCGAAAGCACAGGTGATGATCGTGACCGGTCCACTGTCGTCAGGCCGCCAGGCGCCCGGGCAGCCGAAGCTGCCCACACCGCCGACCGGATGGCCGATCGGTTCGTACAACACCTACGAGGAAGCACAGCGGGCTGTCGACTACCTCGCCGACAACGACTTCGCCGTGCGCGACGTGACGATCGTCGGTGTCGACCTGATGCTGGTCGAACGCGTCATCGGACGGCTGTCGTGGGGTCGCGTGCTCGGCACCGGCGCGGCGTCCGGTGCGTGGTTCGGTCTGTTCGTCGGCCTGCTGCTGAGCATGTTCAGCAACAACGCCGAGGGCATGGCCCTGGCGCCGATCCTCATCGGACTCGTCGTCGGTATCGGCTTCGGCGTGGCGTTCGCGGCGGTGAGTTACGCGTCGACCCGCGGCAGGCGGGACTTCTCGTCGTCGAGTCAGCTGGTGGCGGGCCGCTACGACGTGCTGTGCCAGCCGCGGAACGCGGAGCAGGGCCGCGACCTGCTCGCCAAGCTGAACATGGGCACCCACGGCTGACGCCACCCCGAGTGATCATCACCTGATCCCGGGCGCCGCGGGCACCGCCGTCCTGGAGTAGTTCTTTCGTCGGGTCTCGGCCCGTCTCCGACCGAATCGTTACAGTCCGCGCTTGCCGTCCGTGATCGTTGGGAATACCTTTCCGGCGATCACTCGAGCGGTCCAACGATCGCGATTCTGGATTCTCACGCACGACGGGGTGCGGAGGCCGATTCCTCCGGTCCCGCGTGTACTACGTGGAGGAGGAGGAGATGGCGCTACCGCCGACGCGGCCGCGCAGGCACCGACCACCCGCACGGGCGGCGGTGCTGGCCTGCGCACTGGTCACCGGGGCCGGCCTGGTCACCGCATGCGGCACCGACGACAACCGGACGATCGACGTCTACTACGCCCCGGAGGACAACTTCCAGACGGTCGTCGACGACTGCAACGAGCAGGCCGACGGCCGGTACCGGATCGTCTATCACAAGCTGCCCCGTGACGCCGACGGTCAGCGGGAGCAGATGGTCCGCAGGCTCGCGGCGGGTGACGAGACGATGGACGTGCTGGGGCTCGACGTCACGTGGGTGCCGGAGTTCGCCGAGGCGGGCTGGATCGAGGAGTGGACCGGCGACCGCAAGGCCGAGGCGGAGCGCGACGTGCTGCCGGGTCCGCTGGCGACCGCGCAGTGGGACGACAGACTCTGGGCCGCGCCGAAGAACACGAACGTCCAGTTGCTGTGGTACGACGACCGCCTCACGCCGGAACCGCCATCCACATGGGACGAGATGATCCGGGATTCGAAACGGCTCAAGCGTGAGGGCGAACCGCACCAGATCCTGTTCACCGGCGCCCAGTACGAGGGCCTCGTCGTGTTCTACAACTCCCTCGTCGCGTCGGCGGGCGGGCGCATTCTCTCCGACGACGGCGAACGCGTGATCATCGACGAGGGCGCCGTCGAGGCGTTGCGGATCCTCAAGGAGATCACAACCTCCGGGCTGACGGACCCGTCGTTGACGAACCAGCAGGAGGACGAGGTTCGCCTGGCGATGCAGCAGGGCCGCGGCGCGTTCGAGATCAACTGGCCGTTCGTCTACGCCTCGTACGCCGCGGAGAAGCCGGACACGCTGCAGCACTTCAAGTGGGCGCCGTACCCGAGCGTCCAGCAGGGCGAACCGGGCCGCAGCACCATCGGCGGCTACGACCTGGCCGTCTCGTCGGCGTCGACGAACAAGCCCGCGGCGTTCGAGGCCGCGTTGTGCCTGCGCAGCGCCGAGCACCAGAAGTACTCGGCGCTGAAGGACGGCGTGCCGCCGAGTATCGAGACGGTCTACGACGACACCGAGCCGCTCGATCCGTCGAAGCCCGCCGACCCCGAGGACAACCCGAGCATGGCGACGGAGTACCCGATGCGCGGGACGATCAAGGAGGCGCTGCAGAACTCGGCGGTCCGGCCGCTGACGCCCGCGTACCAGAATCTGTCCACGGTGATGGCCAAGGTGCTGTCGCCACCGTCCGAAATCGACCCTCAGCGCACGGCGGAGCGGCTCCGTGAGGAACTCACCGCCGCGCTCGACTCGAAGGGCGTGATCCCATGAGCCACGCGGTCACCGACGCATCGGGCGGGGAGCCTGCGGCGTCGACGGGGACACCGAAGAAGGCCAGGCTCAGCGAAGGCCGGAAGGCCGAACGCAGGCTCGGCTGGCTGCTGTGCGCACCCGCGGCGATCGTCATGCTCGCCGTCACCGGGTATCCGATCGTCTATTCGATCTGGCTGTCGCTGCAGCGCTACGACCTGCGGTTCCCCGGCGAGCAGGAGTTCGTCGGGCTCGACAACTACATCGCGGTGCTGTCGAACCCCTACTGGTGGACCGCCTTCGGCACGACGATGCTGATCACGGTGGTCACCGTCGCCATCGAGTTCGTGCTCGGCATGGCGCTGGCGCTGGTCATGCACCGCACCCTCGTCGGGCGCGGGCTGGTCCGGACGGTCGCGCTGATCCCGTACGGCATCGTCACCGTGGCGGCCGCGTTCTCGTGGTACTACGCCTGGACACCCGAAACGGGGTATCTCGCCAACCTCCTCGCCGAGGGCGGCGCCCCGCTCACCGAGTACGGGCCGTCGTTGCTGATCATCGCGCTGGCCGAGGTGTGGAAGACGACGCCGTTCATGGCGCTGCTGCTGATGGCGGGCCTGGCGCTCGTACCCGACGACCTGATGCGTGCCGCCTCGATGGACGGGGCGAACGCCTGGCAGCGGTTCACCAAGGTGATGCTGCCGGTGATGAAGCCGGCGATCCTGGTGGCGTTGCTGTTCCGCACACTCGACGCGTTCCGGATCTTCGACAACATCTTCGTGCTCACGGGCGGCTCGAACGACACGTCGTCGGTGTCGATGCAGACCTACAACAACCTCATCAAGGGGCTGAATCTCGGTATCGGATCCGCCATGGCGGTGCTGATCTTCCTGACGGTGGCGCTGATCGCGTTCCTGTTCGTCAAGGGCTTCGGCACGGCCGCGCCGGGCAGCGACGACGGAGGTAAGCGCTGATGGCAATGCAGACGGCCACTGCAGGCCGCAAGGCGCGCTGGGCGCTGCTCGACATCATCGTCGTGGTGTACGCGCTCGTCCCGGTGCTGTGGATCGCGTCGTTGTCGCTCAAGACCAAGGACACGATCGCCGACGGGAACTTCATCCCGCGGGAATGGACGCTGCAGAACTACAGGGACATCTTCGCGACGACCGAGTTCATCCGGCCGTTGTTCAACTCGATCGGCATCGCGCTCATCGCCACGTTCATCGCGGTCGTGCTCGGCATGATGGCGGCGTACGCGATCGCCCGGCTCGACTTCCCCGGCAAGAAACTGCTCGTCGGGGTGTCGCTGCTGATCGCGATGTTCCCGCAGATCTCGCTGGTCACGCCGCTGTTCAACATCGAGCGGCAACTGGGCCTCTTCGACACGTGGCCCGGCCTGATCCTGCCGTACATCACGTTCGCGCTGCCGCTGGCGATCTACACGCTCTCGTCGTTCTTCCGCGAGATCCCGTGGGAGCTGGAGAAGGCGGCCAAGATGGACGGCGCCACACCGGCTCAGGCCTTCCGGAGGGTGATCGCCCCGCTGGCGGCACCGGGTGTGTTCACCACGGCGATCCTGGTGTTCATCCTCTGCTGGAACGACTTCCTGTTCGCGATCTCGCTGACCTCGACCGAGGCATCGCGAACCGTTCCCGCGGCCCTGTCGTTCTTCACCGGGACCTCGCAGTTCGACGACCCGACGGGAACGATCTCCGCAGCCGCCGTGGTGATCACCATTCCGATCATTCTGTTCGTGTTGTTCTTCCAGCGCCGCATCGTCGCGGGGCTGACGTCCGGTGCCGTGAAGGGGTAAGGCAATGGCAGACATCGTGCTCGACAAGGTGACCAAGCGTTACCCCGACGGGGCGCGCGCCGTGTCCGAGATGAACATCGAGATCGCCGACGGTGAGTTCATCATCCTGGTCGGCCCGTCGGGGTGCGGTAAATCGACCGCCCTGAACATGATCGCGGGCCTCGAGGACATCTCGGGCGGCGAACTGCGGATCGACGGAGCGCGTGCCAACGAGAAGTCGCCGAAGGACCGCGACATCGCGATGGTGTTCCAGTCGTACGCGCTGTACCCGCACATGAGCGTGCGGGAGAACATGGCGTTCCCGCTGCGGCTGGCGAAGGTCGACGACGCGACCGTCAACGAGAAGGTCGAGGAGGCGGCACGGATCCTCGACCTGCAACAGCACCTCGACCGCAGGCCCGCGAACCTGTCCGGTGGGCAGCGCCAGCGGGTCGCGATGGGTCGCGCGATCGTGCGCAGCCCGAAGGCGTTCCTCATGGACGAACCGCTGTCCAACCTGGACGCCAAGCTGCGCGGGCAGATGCGCACGTCGGTGTCGAAACTGCAGAAGCAGCTCGGTACGACGACCGTGTACGTCACGCACGACCAGACCGAGGCGATGACGCTCGGCGACCGTGTCGTCGTACTGCGCGGCGGCCACGTACAGCAGATCGGCTCGCCGCAGTTCCTCTACGACCAGCCTGCCAACCTGTTCGTCGCCGGCTTCATCGGCTCTCCGTCGATGAACTTCGTTCCGGCCGCGCTGGAGGACGGGGCGATCAAGAGCCCCCTCGGCACGGTGCCGCTCACCGACCGGGTGCGGAGCCTCGTCGAGGCGGCGGGCGGGCCACGCGAGGTCATCGCGGGTATCCGCCCCGAGCATTTCGAGGACGTCTCGCTCGTGGACGACAAACACCGCGAGTCCGGTGCGACGTTCCGTTCCACCGTGGACGTCCTCGAGTCGATGGGCGCCGAGAAGTACGCGTACTTCTCCCTCGAGGAGCAGACGGCCGTCAACGAGGAGCTGGCGGAGCTCGCCGCCGACGCCGGCTCGGCGGACGTGCCCGGCAGCGGATCGACGATCGTGACCCGGCTCGACGCGGCGTCGGCCGCCGCCGAGGGTGGGGCGCTGGAGGTGTGGTTCGACCCGGACCGTCTCCAGCTGTTCGACCCGACGTCGGGCAGGAACCTGACGTTCGACGGCTGAGCAGGTCCGCGCGGCGAAGGTGCGCTCCGGCACGTCCGCGAGCGCACCTTCGCCGGTTCGGCGGTGATCCGGGCCAGCGGTTCGGGGCCCGACGTGCGGTCAGCGCCGCCGGGCGCGCAGTGCCTCGAAGAGGTCGTCATCCCAGCTGTGGGTCCGGATGAGGCGGTAGCGTTCGCCCGCGACCCACAGGTACGCCTCGGCCTCGGTCCGGGTCCCGACGAGATCGGCCTGCCGCAGCATCCGCACCACCGGCTGGTACTCGTCGGCGTACCACCGCGCGGCGATCGTGGCCCGGTCGAGGAACGTGCCCGAGTCCTGCATCAGCCGGAACCCCCATGCCTCGACGTGTTCGCCGAGCTCGGCGTAGTCCCACGGGTCGGTGACGATGACCGAAGCGCGAGCCTCGCCGGTCAGCGGCACACGCGCCAGGAACAGCCGCCGGTAGTCCTTGACGATCAGATCGCCCCGGTAGCGGATGCCCGCGGGGTCGAGTTTCGTGCGGACCTCGGTGACGAACGCGTCGATCGTGCCGAGCCCCAGCGCGTGCGCCACGGACACGCGGTGGTGGCCGTCGATGACGAAGTGCAGCTCGCCCACCCGGTACACCTCGACCGGCGGTATCGACTCCCCGCGGCGGCTGGCCAGCGCGAGCCGCTCCCAGCGCTGCCGCACCTTGCCCGACGTCGGCCGGAACCGGCGGTCGAAGTCGGAGTCGCGGTCCACGCTGCCGACGATGCTGTCCAGCGTGATCACCCGCAGCCCCAGGCGCCGCTGGCCCTCCCAGCCGAGCGCGGCGACGACCTCGTCGAACGGCAGCGTGATGTTGACGTCGTCGGGTTCACGGCGCAGCCACGTCGAGAGCCGCGACAGCACCTGCCGTCTGCGGGCGCGCAGGAAGTCGTGTTCCGCGTCGGCGCGGGGGAATCCGGTGTCGCGGCTCATGCCGGCTGCACCAGCGACCCGAGTTCGAGCACGTGGCTGCCCACGACGTTGCGCACCGTCGTGCCGTCGAGCCTGCGGTCGGCCACGGCCTCGCCGTGAGGGTGGATGTGCCCGTGCAGCAGCCACCGCGGGCGCAGCCGGTGGACCGTCTCGTGTAGACAGTCGAAGCCGTGGTGGGGCGGGTCCTCGCGGTCGCCGACCCCGCGCGGCGGCGAGTGGGTCAGCAGGACGTCCACCGGCCGGCCGCGGGCGCGTCGCACCAGCCTCCGCGAGCGACGCGCCTGCGCCCGTTGCGTCCACTGGTTCGGCCCGCCGTTGTAACACACCGACCCGCCGAGCCCCGCGATCCGCAGTCCCGCGACCGTGACCACGCGGCCGTCCGCGTCGATCCCGCCCGCGGGGCCGGGCCACGACGTCGGGATTCCACCGCGCAGCGACAGTCCGCGGTGGCGCGTGAACCCGGTCAGGTCCGGGTCGTGGTTGCCCGGCACGAACACCACCGGTACGTCCACCAGGTCGGCGAGGTGCTCCAGGTAGCCGAACGGCAGGTCGCCCGCGCCGAGCACGACGTCGACGGCCAGGTCGACCTGACGGCCGCACCACAGCGACTCGTCGACCTCGTCGGCGACCACCAGCGCTCGCACCATGGCGACAGGATACGACTCGCACGGGCGCGGGACACGTGCGAAATCGGGCCTGGCGATGATCCCGAATGCAGGACACGCGCGTCCGGCTGCAGGTCACGCGTGTCTGAGCGCAGGACACGCGCGTTGCCGGCAGTGGGTCGGCAGCGTCAGTGGGCCACCGCTGCGGCCTCGGGGTTGACCGCGATGAGGGCGACGACCATGACGAGCCAGGCGATGCCCAGCATGACACCCCAGAACTTCAGGTCCATGAGCTTGCGGATCATGACAACTCCCCACGAGTGATCGATCGAAACCGGATGTGCCCCTCAGCGCGGGCCCGAGCGGGTGCTCAGAGCCAGCGGTTCTTCCGGAATATTCGATAGAGCAGCAGACAGAGTCCGAGAATGATCGCGAGCACGAGCGGATAGCCGAACTTGAAGTTCAGCTCCGGCATGTACTCGAAGTTCATGCCGTAGATGCCCGCGATGGCGGTCGGCACGGCGATGATCGCCGCCCACGCGGTGATCTTGCGCATGTCCGAGTTCAGTTGCAGCGTGATCTTCCCCAGCGTGGCGTCCACCAGGGTCGTCAGCAGTTCGTCGAACGCCTCGACGCGTTCGGCGACGGTCGTGACGTGGTCGTGCACATTGCGGAAGTACGAGCGCACGTCCTCGGGTACGAGCCGGGTGTAGCCCTCGGAGAGCCTGCGCAGTGGCGTCGCCAGCGGCGAGACCGCCCGCCGCAGCTCCAGCACCTCACGTTTGAACAGATAGATCTGCTCCGACGTGACGCGGGTGCGCGGGGCGAACACCTCGGCTTCCATCTCGTCGATGTCGTCCTCGATCTTGTCGGTGACGTCGAGGAAGTGGTCGACGACGTGGTCGGCGATCGCGTGCAGGACGTCGGCCGGCCCGTTCTGCAGCCGTTCCGGATCGGCGTCCAGCTCGCGCCGCAACCGCGCCAGCCCCGTGTGGTTCCCGTGCCGCACCGTGATGATGAAGTCCTTGCCGAGGAACGCCATCAGCTCGCCGGACTCGACGATCTCGTTGGCGGTCGTCGGCGACTCGTGCTCGATGTAGCGCACCGTCCGGAACACCATGAACAGCGTCTCGTCGTAACGTTCGAGCTTCGGGCGCTGGTGCGCGTGCACGGCGTCCTCGACGGCGAGCTCGTGCAGCCCGAACGTCTCCGCGATGCCCTGGATCTGGAGCTCGGTCGGCTCGTGGAGGCCGATCCACACGAAGCCGTCGTCGCGGTCGCGGACCTCCCGGACCGCCTCTTCGTGCGTCCAGGTCCCGGGCCTGCGCTCGCCGCCGACGTAGACGCCGCAGTCGACGACGGACGCCGACAGCGGCTGCGGCCGGCGCTGCGGGGCCTGCACGGGGGAGCGGCGTCCGCGGACGCCCCTGCCGCCGCGGCCCCGCAGGTTGCCGAAGGAAGGAATCGCAGGCATGGCTTCTCCAGGCTGGGTGTCGCCGGATCTCACTGAGGTGCCACGCAGGGCCGGTGCTCGACCAGCGACGCGGGCGGGTGCTCAGGACCGCTTCCGCGCTGGAGCGAAGTGAGGGCCGCGGTAGGCGAGGGACTCGCCTCTGCGACCCGTGGCGCATGCCTCACGGCAAGGGAGGTGCGGTTTCCGACACCGTCGGAAGCGCTGCTCGCCGGGAGTCAGGCCGATTCGGACCGGCGTGAGGAAGCGGTGCCCGTACTGAGCGGGCTCGGGGTACTGAGCGGATTCGACGTACTGGGCGGACTGTCGTCACTGCTCATCTGCATTCCTCACCTCCTCCGGCCGGTCTGCACGCGACGTGGTGTTGCTCGCGTTGACGCGTTGCGCGCCGATGGTCAAGGGTACCTCTAGGGTTGTCTCGCATCATCGCTGGGGGATCTTCGAGGAGGGCTCTGACGTGCGGTTCGGATCATGGGTAGTCGTCGAGACGGAGCGGCGGCATGGCTGACGTCGGCACGGCGAAGGAGCGGCTGCGCCGGTTCGCCGACCACGAGGCGGCCGGGATCTCCCCGCTGTACTCGCACCTCGCGGGTCACGCCGCCGAGGACGACGACGTCGCCGCACTGCTGCTGGAGGCGGGCACCGGCGGTGACGCGCACCCGAATCTGCTGCTGGCGGTGGCGCACCGGCTGATCCAGGCCGAGCCGATCCATCCGCTGTCGCGGTACTACCCGTCGCTCGGCGGGATGGACGGCGTGGACGGCGCGACGTGGCCCGAGTTCCGCACGTTCCTGCTCGAGCGCAGTGACCGGGTGAAGGAACTCCTGCGGACCCGCTTCACACAGACCAACGAGGTCAACCGCGCCGCTGTGCTCTACCCCGCCGTGGCGCGTGCCGCGAAGGAGGCGAAGGGCAAGGTTGGCCTGGTCGAGGCCGGCTGCAGCGCCGGACTGCTGCTGGGCATGGACCGGTTCGCCTACCAGTACCGGCTGCCGGGTGGTGAGCAGCTCGCCGCGGGGCCGAAGAAGACGCCGGTGGGCCTGCACTGTGCGGTCGAGCTCGCCGACGGGGCCCAGCCGCCGACGGTGCCGACCAAGCTGAACGTCGGCGCGAAGGTCGGCCTCGACCGCAACCCGGTCGACGCGCAGGACGACGACGAGCTCGCCTGGCTCGAGGCGTGCGTGTGGGCCGACCAGCCGGATCGGATCCGCATGCTGCGCACGGCCGCGGATGCGCAGGCCAAGGACGTGCCGGAGCTCGTCGCGGGCGATGCGGCGGGTGGCCTGTCCACGGCGGCCGACCGCGTGCCGGAGGGCATGCCCCTCGTCGTCTTCACGAGTCACGTGCTGATGTACATGGAGCCGGAGCACCGCGACGAGTTCGTCACTGCACTGGGTGAACTCGCCGGGCGGAGGCCGGTGTGGTGGGCGTCTCTCGAGCCGTACGAGTACGGGCTCGGTCTCGTGCTGCCGCACCGCGAGGACCTCGCCTACGCGTCGACGGCTCGGCCGGCCGTAGGCCTTGTGTCCTGGAAGAACGGCACGCCGAGCGGGCAGGCGCTCGCGCTGGCCGACCCGCACGGGCAGCGGATGACCTGGCTCGGCGGGTGAGGTGCCGCCCCACCCCGGGCGCCGGTGGCGTTCGCCACGACAGCCCGCGCGGGTCCTCACGGAGAGTCGTGAGGCAGCATTCCCCATGCACGCAATGTGCTCACGAGGTTGTCTGTCAGCTCGTCGTGGTACTCCATCCGAGTGAGCTCGGCACGGTCGACCCACCGGGCGTCGGAGGCGTCGTCTCCTGCGGTCAACCGCCCCCCACGGACGACGCAGCGGTAGTCGTGGATCAGGTAGGGCTCGCGCGTCACACGGCCCACGAGTGCGCCCGCCTCGACGGTCAGCCCGGTCTCCTCGGCAAGTTCCCGCACGACCGCGTCGCGGTCCGTCTCGCCCGGCTCGACCCGTCCTCCCGGCAGTGACCAGCGGCCCCGCGCAGGTTCGTTGGCCCGCCGGATGAGCAGCAGCCTGCCGTCGGTGTCGTGCACGATGCCGCCGACACAACGGATGTGGTCCATGCCGTCCTCTGTCCCTCCGCCGCGGTCGGCGAGCCGTCGTCTCCGTGTCGCCGGGCCGCGGGACGGGCCGGGGCGGCGCCGCGTGTCGCCGCGACGGTCGCCCCTCCGGTCACGATGCGTAGCGATCACGCTACGATCGCCGCGCGTACTGCCCCAAGCGCAGGACTTACCTCCCGTAGCGACAGGTAGTGCGGTACAAACTTAGTGGCACCTCACCCAACAGGTCCAAGCAACTGGTCTGCACTCGAGAGACGGGATTGATCGCCGTGAACGCGAAGAAGCTCGCAGGAATTGCCGCTGTCGCGTTGGTTCTGTTCTTCGTGATCGCGCAGCCAGGTCAAGCTGCGGGTTTTGTCAACAACATCATCGGCTTCCTGCGCGACGCCGCCGAAGCCGTGATCACGTTCGTCAGCAACATCTTCACCTGACACGCGTTACCCTCGGTCCATGTTCGCTCCACGCGATCCAGACGAGTACCTCCTCGACACCGAGCGCCGGGTGATTCGCATCCGACGCCATTGGGCGTGTCTGGGGTGGAACGTGTTCGAGGCCATCGCCATGATCGCGATCTGCGTGATGATCTCGTACATCCTCCCGCCGTCGATGTGGGTCGTACAGAACCTGCTCTGGTACGCCGCCCTGGGCGTCGTGCTCTGGTTCGCGTACAAGGTCATCGAATGGTGGGTCGAACGGCTCGTCGTGACCGACAAGCGGTTCATCATGACCACCGGTGTCTGGACCACGCAGGTGCTGATGATGCCGATCACCAAGGTCACCGACCTCACCTACGAGCGGACGTTCGGTGGGCGCATCTTCGGTTACGGCACGACGGTCATCGAATCCGCCGGTCAGATCCAGGCGCTGAACAAGATCCGGTACCTGCCGGAGCCCGAGAACTTCTACGACACCATCTCGGAGCTCGTGTTCGGCGACAAGCAGAAGCAGGCCGAGCGGTTCTCCATGATCAAGGCCCAGCGCGCCGCGCGCGGCAAGAAGGTCCGGGGCTGACCCGGACGGTCGTCGCAGCACACGGTCGCGCTTCGCGGGCCGCCGCGGCGCCTGCCGTGGGGTCACCGGGCCTGCGTGTTGGACAATGGTCGTCGTGCGCATCGACCTGCATACCCATTCGACCGTCTCGGACGGCACGGACGGCCCGGCCGACCTCGTCGCCGTGGCGGCCGCCGCCGGGCTCGGTGTGGTGGCACTGACCGACCACGACACGACCGCGGGCTGGCAGTCCGCCGCCGATGCGCTGCCGCGGGGCATGCGGCTCGTGCCGGGCGCGGAACTGTCGTGCGAATCCGACGACGGCCGGGGCGGTCGGGTGAGTGTGCACCTGCTGGCCTACCTGTTCGACCCCGCGGCCCCGGCCATCGTGGCCGAGCAGCGCAGGCTGCGGGAACAGCGACGGTCACGGCTGCGGACGATCGCCGGGCGGATGGCGGCCGACGGGCTGCCGGTGGACGCCGACGAGATCCTGGCTCGGCTCGGACCGGACGCCCCGGCGGGTCGGCCGCACCTGGCGCAGGCACTGGTGCGTGCCGGGCTGTGCGAGACGGTCGACGAGGCGTTCGGAAGCTACCTGGCGGGCGGTCGCGGGTATTCGGTGGCGCGCAGGGACACGCCCGTCGAACGCGCCATCGACATGATCGCCGAGGCAGGCGGCGTGACGGTGCTCGCGCATCCGTTCGCGTTCCAGCGCGGGCCGACCGTGTCGGCCGAGGTCATCGAGTCGTTGGCGCGCCGCGGGCTCACCGGCGTCGAAGTGGACCATCCCAACCACGACGGCCGCACCCGGGACGAACTGCGTGCACTCGCGAAGGACCTCGGCCTCGTGCGCACCGGGTCGAGCGACTACCACGGCACGAACAAGTCGATCGCGATCGGCCAGGAGGTCACGGCCCCGGAGGAGTTCGACGCCCTGATCGCCCAGGCCACGGGCACCGACGTCGTGGTCGGCGGCCCGAGGCGGCGGTGATGGACTACTTCAACCTGACGCTGTTCACCGAGGCCCTCATCACTCTCGTCGTCATCATGGACCCGCCCGGCACGGTGCCGGTGTTCCTGAGTCTCGTGGGCCGCAAACAGCCGTCGGCGCGGGCGCGGGCGGCGTTGCAGGCGGTGCTGGTGTCGTTCCTGGTGGTCGCGCTGTTCGCGGTCGCGGGACAGGCGATCCTCGCGTATCTGGGCATCGGCATCCCGGCGCTGCAGGGCGCCGGTGGGTTGCTTCTGCTGCTGGTCGCGCTGGACCTGCTCACGAGCAAGGGCGGCAGCGAACCCGAGGTGGCCGACGACGTGAACGTCGCGCTCGTGCCGCTGGGGACTCCGCTGCTGGCCGGGCCGGGTGCCATCGCGGCGACGATCGTGTTCGTCCGTGAGGCCGACGGCGATCCCGCCGGGTACATCGCGCTGGCGAGTGCCATCGTGGCCGTGCACCTGATCATCTGGGTGTGCATGCGTTACTCCGGCGTGCTCATCAAGGTGCTGCGGGAGAGCGGTATCACGCTGCTGGCGAAGATCGCGGGTCTGCTGCTGGCGGCGATCGCGGTACAGCTGGTGGCGGATTCGGTGCGCGGCTTCATCGCCGGCGCGTGAGGTGTCGGGGACTGTCGGTACGGTGCGCGGGATGGAGCAACTGGGGTTCGACTTCGGTGTGATGCCGCGGCGCCTGATGAAGGTGACGCCGGCGCGGCTGTCGACGTTCGAAGACTGTCCGCGCCGGTACCGCCTGGCGTACGTCGACCGGCCGACGCCGCAGCGCACGGGGGCGTGGGCGCACAGCACGCTCGGCGCGGTCGTGCACAACGCCCTGCGCGCCCTGTTCGACCTGCCCGCCGCCGAGCGCACTCCGGGCCGCGCCGCCGCGCTCGTGGGACGGCACTGGACCGGCGCCGGGTTCGCCGACTCCGACCAGGCCGCCGAGTACCGGCGACTCGCCAAGGACTGGGCCGCCCGATACGTGTCCGAGCACGACGTGAGTGACGAGCCCCGCGGGGTCGAGCGGTGGGTGTCGGCGCCCGCGGCGGGCGGCGACGGTCCACCGTCGATGATCGTGGAAGGCCGCGCCGACCGAATCGACGAGCGTGACGGCGAGCTCGTGGTCGTCGACTACAAGACCGGCAGGCGCGCACCCGACGAGCCGGAGGCACGCTCGTCGCAAGCGCTTGCGTTGTACGCCGTCGCCGCAGAACGGACCCTGCACACACCTTGTCGGCGCGTCGAGCTGCACCATCTGCCGAGTGGCACGGTCGTGGCGGCCGAGCACACCGCCGACAGCCTGCGCAGGCAGCTGACCCGCGCCGAGGAGACGGCGGGCGACCTGCAACAGGCCACCGATAAGCTGGCCGACGGCGGCGATCCCGACGAGCTGTTCCCCGCACGAACCGGACGGCGGTGTTCGTGGTGTGACTTCCGCCCGAGCTGCTCCGCCGGGCAACAAGCGGCACCGGCCGCGCGGTCGTGGGACCTGCTCGCCCCACTCCGAGACGACCCCGGTGACGCCGACGGCGCCGACGGGGACGGTGGCTCGGCCGGCGGTGAACGCGGCGAGGGTGGCACTCCGGAGCGCGCCGCGGCCGGGGTGGACCGATCATCAGGGGGGGTGTCGTGACCCGGGCTCCGGGCTGGACGAGGACGACCACAGCCAACGACCGCACCGAACCACTGGAGACGCCCGTGAGCGAGCCGGACAGACCGGGGACGGGCGGGCGCGTGTGGCGGGGCCTGACGGGCTCGGTCGCCGCGGGATTCGCGTTGCTGGCCGTCGTCGTGCTCGTGGTCGCGTTCGCGACCGACAGCGGGCCCGGGACCGACGTGGTCGTGTGGCACGTGCTCGGTGCGGTGGCGGCGATCGCGATCCAGTCCGTGGTGGTTGACCGGGCACGGGGAGCGGTCGCCGGCCTGGCAGGTGTCGGCGTGGTCGGCATCGCCGGTGTCGTGCTCTGGATCTGCTGGTGGGCTTGAGGCTGAGTAACTGTCGGCCTGCTCGGCGAGGGCGCTGGAATTCCGAGGGGTGACAAGGGCCGCTCGGGAGCGCGGACCGGCTGGTTCAGTCGATGGTTTTGATGGCCCGGGCGGGGACTCCTGCGGCCACGGTGCCGGCAGGGACATCCCGGGTGACGACGGCGCCTGCGGCGACCACCGCACCGGCCCCGATGGTCACAGAGACACCTCGAGGTCATGCTCCTGGTGCGGACCTCCCGCGGCTCTCGGACGACTCTGGACGGACGGATTCTCCTGCCGCACGCAAAGAACGTCCTCAAGGCTCTCGATCAGGCCGAGCAGGCCGTGCGTCCCGGCAGCAGGCCGTTGCGCGTCGATGTCCTCAACCGGCGTATCGCTCCTGCCCAGGCCGTATACCGGTTCTACCGTTCCCAGCAGGAGATGAACCTGGACGCGGTCACGCTGAGCGGGGACAACGCCGCCCAGGCCGCTCAGGCCGTGCTCGACGGAACGGTCGACGCATCGTTCCGCGCCCTGCCGGCATCCCCGCTGCCGGCGGGCATCAAAGCCGAACGACTCCTGGACGTGCCGCTGGAGCTCCTGGTCGGGCCCGGCCACCCGCTGGCGAACGAGTCGTGGGCCAAACCCGCGGACCTGGTCGGCCACCGCATCTGGATCCCCGGGATCAGACCGGGGTCGGAGTGGGAGGAGTACTACCGGGTGCTATCCGAGGCCTTCGGGCTGAGCATCGACGCATTGGGGCCCCACTTCGGTGACGAGGCACTGATGGACGCGCTGGCCGAGTCGGCCTCGCTGGGCACTCTCGTCGGCTGTGGGGACCGGTACCTGTGGCCCGGGAGTCACGACCTGAGACGCATCCCGTTGCGCGCACCCACACCCGTCTACCCGCACACTCTGCTGTTCCGCAGCGGAGACCGGCACCCACTGCTGGCCGCACTACGCGATCATCTGCGCATCACACGGCCGCGAACCCCGGACGATGCATGGACACCGGACCTGGCGGTTTCCTGAATACGCAACACCCGCCCCCGAAACCGCAACACGGGTCCCGCAAGGCGCAACACGCGCCCCGGAAGGCGCAACACGGGCCCCGGAAGGCGCAACACGGGCCCCGGAAGGCGCAACACGCGGGCGGTCGACGGCGTCGACAACCGTTAGAGCCAGGTGTGCCACTCGGTGAGGAGGACGTCGAGAAGGAAGTGCGGGTTCTCGGTGTTCGGGGAGTGGGCGGCGCGGGGGACCACGGTGAACGTCGCGGCGAGCCTGCGGGCCATGTCTTTCTGCAGGTCGACGGGCCAGGCGTCGTCGCGTTCGCCGGTGACGACGAGTGCGGGGCGATCGCCGAGTGCGGCGGCGAGTTCCTCGGTGCGGTCCGGTTCGCTGCGCAGGCCTCGTGCCATGCCCAGCAGTCCCGCGGCGGCCGAGTTGACGAACCGCCTGCGCAGGAACTCGCGCAGTTCGGCGGCGGGCAGGCCACCGAGTTGCTCGCGAATCGCGTACACGGCTTCGACACCCTGGGTGCGCAGCAGCGGCTCGCCCGCTTCGAGCGCCTGGGTGCGCAGGCCGTGCGGCAGCCGGGAGGGGCCGCTGTCGAGCAGGGTGAGGCCGGCCACCGGGGCGCCCGCGAGCACGGCGCCACGCGAGACCAGTCCGCCGTAGGAGTGGCCGAGCAGCAGGACGGGGCCGTCGAGTGCGGTGATCAGCTCGGCGACGACCTCGCCGAGCCGGTCCGGCAGGTACGCGGTTTCGTCGTCGGGGCCGGGGGACTCGTACTGGCCGGGCAGGTCGATCGCCAACGGGTGCAGTCCGCCGTCGGCGATGCCGTCGAGCAGTGGCGCGAAGTCCTCTTTGGACCCGGTGTAGCCGGGTACGAGCAGTGCGGTGCCCGCGACGTCGGCGGGTTCGGGGCCGGACAGCGCGGCGATGCCGCCCGGCAGGTCGATCCGCGTGCCGCCGTGCGGCGACAGCTGGGAGAACGCGGTCGTGCGGGGGTCCCCGGTCATCGCAGTGCCACCACCTCGTCGCCGCGGCGTTCGAGCACCACGGGGCCCGCGGTCGCCATGTGGATCGGGCCTCGGTAACCGCCGCGGTCGACGGCGATCGTGCGGACGGTGTCGCCACTCGCGGCGTCGAGCACGGCCAGCCCGCCACCGACCGGGGCGAGGTACCGGCCGGCGTACGCCGTGCCCGGCCCGCGCGTGTTGTGCACGGTCCACTGCGGAGTCAGGTCCGCCGTGGACAGCGCCATCGTGCGGGACCCCGTGAACCAGTAGACGTTCTTCGGGCCGCGGGCGGTGGGCATCACGCCGTCGCGCGGTTCGCGGTCCAGATCGGACTGAGGAAGGTCGAGCGGGTAGCGGGTCCTTTCGCGGCCCTTCGCGTCGTACAGCACGAGTTCCCTCGCCTCGGGCAGCAGTACCGCCGAACCGCCGGGCACCATCGCGACGAGCTTGGCGCCCCGCTCGGGAAGCGTCTGGGAGAACTCCTGCTCCGGTTGGTCGGACTCCTCCGGCGCGGCCTTGAGCACCGTCAGCAGCGCGCCGTCGCGGCCGGGGCAGCGTTCGATCACGCCGACGCGGCCCGACGCCGCGGCGACGGTGCCGTAGGTGCAGTTCGGCCGCGGCTGATAACCCGCGTTGACCTGGGCATACACGCGCCCGAACTCCATGCTCTTGACCAGGTCGTCGCGCCAGGTGTTGAGCACCCGGTCGCCGGTGGTGGTGACGTACCCGCCGTCGCCGACGAGCCGCGTGCCGTGTTCGGCATCGCCGTTGCGCTGGGCGGTGCGCTGACCCGTGCCGGCGTCGAGCTGGGTGACCTCGCTGCAGCCCGCGTCCGTGCGGTACACGGCCAGTGCGCGTTCCCATTCGGCGCCGACGGTGCACAACGGCAGGTCGCGGGCGTAGCGCCAGCGGACCTCGCCGGTGTCGGGGTCGCGGCCGGTGACCTCACCGTCGTGGCCGGTGATCACGGTGCCCGCCGTCGCGACGGGCACCGGGGTCGCGGAGCTCGGCGCCCGCCAAGCCTCGCGAAGGTCCGGGGGCACGGAGGCCGGTTGCGCAGGCACGCGTCCGGGCGCGGGCCCGGTCTCACTGATCGTGGCCCGACTGTCGCTGCCCGCCCAGACGACGAGGCCCGTCACGACGACCGCCACGCCGAGCAGCGCGGCGGCGACGCGGTCACGCCTGCGGTTCCACGGCGAGCGGCGGCTCCGCACCGTGGTGAGTGCGGAGCCGCCGTCGTGGGTCGTGTCGCCGGTCGTGGTGTCCGGGTCCGGCTCTGGTGATCCGGTGGAGCTCACGGACGTCAGTCTGCCGCGGCCGACGTTTCGCTCGTGTTGGCGGTCTGCGGCGTGTTGTCCTGCGGGGCCTCGGAGCCGGAACCGCCCCGGCCGCGCCCGCCACGGCGGCGCCGCCTGCGCGCGGGCCGCTGGCCGCCGTCGGCCTGGGCGTCGCCACCGCTGGTGGCGCCGTCGGCCGAGGCGTGGCTCTCGGTGGCGGGCTTCGATCCGCTGCCGCCGCCGCGGGTGCGGCGGCGCGAGCGCGACCGGCCGGAACCGGATGAGCCCGCGGGCGCGGTCTCGCCGTCGGACTGCGACTCGCCGCCCGCGGACTCGGCCGAACCGCCGTCCTCGGACAGGCCGCCGCGCGTGCGCCTGCGGGGCTTGCGGTTGCGCGAGCGGGATGCGCCGCTGTCGCGGGATCCGCCCCGCTCACGCCGCTTGTCACCCAGGTCCTCGGCGTCCTCAGCGGCCAGTCCCTCACGGGTGCGCTTGCTCAGCGGCAGGCGGCCCGTCGCGTCCGCGGGGATGTCGAGGTCGGAGAAGAGGTGCTTCGACGTCGAGTACGTCTCCACCGGCTCCGGCTGGTCCAGTCCGAGCTCGTCGGAGATGAGCTTCCACCGGGGGATCTCGTCCCAGTCGACGAGGGTCACCGCGACGCCCGTCTTGCCCGCGCGGCCGGTGCGGCCGATGCGGTGGACGTAGGTCTTCTCGTCCTCGGGCATCTGATAGTTGATGACGTGGGTCACGTCGTCGACGTCGATGCCGCGCGCCGCGACATCGGTGGCGACGAGGACGTCGACCTTCGAGGAACGGAAGGCGCGCAGCGCCTGCTCCCTCGCGCCCTGGCCGAGGTCACCGTGCACGGCGGCCGCGGCGAACCCGCGGTCGGTGAGTTCGTCTGCCACCTTCTGCGCGGTGCGCTTGGTGCGCGTGAAGATCATCGTCAGGCCGCGGCCCGAGGCCTGCAGCACCTTCGCGACCAGCTCGGGCTTGTCCAGCGAGTGCGCGCGGTAGACGAACTGCGTCGTGCGCTCGTGGATGGCGCCCGCGTCGTTCTCCTCGGCGCGGATGTGCGTCGGCTGGGTGAGAAACGTCCTGGCCAGGTTGATGATCGGCCCGGGCATGGTGGCCGAGAACAGCATCGTCTGCCGCTCGTCCGGCACCATCCGCAGGATGCGCTCGATGTCGGGCAGGAAGCCCAGGTCGAGCATCTCGTCGGCCTCGTCGAGCACCAGCGAGCGCACTTTGCCGAGCACCAGGTGGCGCTGTTCGGCGAGGTCGAGCAGCCTGCCGGGCGTGCCGACGACGATGTCCACGCCGCGCTGCAGTGCCTCGATCTGCGGTTCGTACGGCCTGCCGCCGTAGATCGACTCGACGGTGATGCCGAGGTTCGCGCCCGCCTCGGCCAGGTCCTTGGTGACCTGGACGCACAGCTCGCGGGTGGGGACGACGACCAGCGCCTGCGGCGTGCCGTCGCCGGGGGTCTCGAGCCGCTGCAGCAGCGGCACGCCGAACCCGAGGGTCTTGCCCATGCCGGTCCGAGCCTGCCCGATCACGTCGTCGCCCTTGAGGGCGAGCGGCAGGGTCAGCGCCTGGATGGCGAAGGTGCGGTGTTTGCCCGACGCCTCGAGCGCCGAGATGATCTCGGGCTTCAGGCCGAACTCGGCGAAGGCCGGAGTGTCGGCTTCCTCGGCGGGGCGGGAGACGTCGGGTGCGACATCGGTTGCGGGACCGCCTGCGCTATCGGCGCCTGCGGTCTGGTTCTGGTCCTGGATGATGGGAAATCGCCTCTCTCATACCGGCGCGCAAGCCAGGCATATACCGCGATGGCTCGACCACACTCACATCCGTGTTTTCGCGTTCGTGACCAGCGAAGAAATACGGTGTGGGAACATCGCCGAGGCGTGCACGCACATTGCTTCTCACCTTGCGTGTTCACCTGCCACGAATATGTCTTTCGCGGCGGTCCACGAGTGGTGAAAATCGCTCTCGGCTCCGAGTGTACAGCGAACACGCCGACATATCGTGACGCCCGCCGCAATTGATCACGTGTCGTTGGTAACTGCGGGCCGGTTTGCGCTCTCGACTACGGTGAACGTCGTGACGGAGGCGCGTGCGGAAATCAGTGACGGCGTGGTCGACCTGCTCGGGGTCCTGGCTTACGGGGAGTTGTCGGCGTTCGACCGGCTCGCCGAGGACGCGCGATCGGCTCCGACACTGGCCGGGCGCGCCGCGTTGGCGGCCATGGCCGGTGCGGAGATCGGCCACTACGAGATGCTCGCCAACCATCTGCACGCACACGGCGCGTCGGTCGAGGAGGCGATGCAGCCGTTCCGCAAGCACGTCGATGCGTTCCAGGAGTCGACGGCGCCGCGTACCTGGCTGGAGTCCCTGGTCAAGGCCTACGTCGTCGACAATCTCGCCGCCGACCTGTACCGGGAGCTCTCGACCGTGCTCGACGACGAGGTGCGCCGTCTCGTGCTCACCGTGCTCGACGACACCGGGCACTCGGCGTTCGCCGAACGGGAGGTGGCGGCCGCCATCGAGGCCGACAGCACCCAGCGCGACCGGCTGTCGCTGTGGTCGCGCCGGCTCCTGGGCGAGGCGCTGACACAGGCGCAGTACATCGTCGCCGAACGGGACGGCCTCGCCGAGCTCATCGTGGCGGGGTCGGTCGATCTGTCCGGGATCGCGGCGCTGTTCCGCAAGCTCCAGCAGGGACACGCCAAGCGCATGCAGGTCCTCGGCCTGGGCTGACTACGGCGCGCCTGGCCACCTCGGGCGCTTTCCTTGGTGCGGCGCGCTAGCCTGGGTGGGGAACGAACGGGCTCAATTTTTCGCAGCGGAGGTTGCACGTGGAGGTCAAGATCGGCATCAAGGACGCCCCGCGGGAGCTGGTGGTGTCCAGCGGCCAGACGGCCGACGAGGTCGAGAAGCTGGTTGCCGACGCACTGGGTGCCGAAGACGGCCTGTTCAGCCTGACCGACGACAAGGGCCGCAAGTACCTGGTCCCGTCCGACCGGATCGCGTACGTCGAGATCGCGCCGTCGGACGCTCGTCGCGTCGGCTTCGCGGTCGGCGGCTGACCCGCGGGCGGCCGACAGCCGGCCGCATCCGAACACCCGAACATCCGAACGCCGCGCCTTCCGAGGGGAAGGCGCGGCGTTCGTCGTGTGCGGCCGCGTCGGTCGACGCGGCCCGTGGGCCGGCGTGGACCGTTCGGACGTGCCCGTGGACGTGGTCCGTTCAGTGGGCGGTGGCCTCGACCTCGTCGAGCGTGGTCGGCACCGCGAACGGCGGGGTGCTCGTGCCCATGATCCGGTACCGGTCCCACGGGTCGGGGTCGGAGATCTCGCCGTCGGCGGCGGCCTCCGGCGTGGAGATCCGTACCTTGCGCTTCTTGCCCCCGGTCAGGGCCATGAGCTCGTCGTGGCGCTTGATCCGGCCGTACCAGTGGTAGTAGCCGTCGATCGGCTGGAAGTGGCCGCGCAATTCGACCTCGACCGTCAACTCGGTCTCGTTGACCAGCAGGGTGGCCGTGCCGGTGTAGCCGTCCTCGTCGTGTTCGCTCATCGTGCTGCTCCAGCTTCGTCGGTGGGGCCTGCGGTTCCGTCGGCGGGGTCTGCGGTGTCGTCGTCGCGGTTGAACTGGACGACCTTGTTGGTGTCGACCGGTCGGTCGGGGTCGATCTCGATGCCGTGCTGCCGGGCGAGTCCGTCGATGGCGGCCCAGATGATCTGGGTCAGGTACTCGACGACGGCGTCGCGGCTCATGCTGCGCTTGGCCAGCCACCATTCGCCGGTGTTGTGCACGAGCCCGACCACGCCGTGCGCCCACGGCTCGGCCGCGCCCGAATCCACGCTGAACATGCGCAGGTAGTCGCCGAGCAGTGCGGTCAGCGCGTTGGCGATGAGCGCCTTGTCCTCGGCGACGACGTCGGTGACGTCCGAGTCCAGCGGGCGGTCGGCGAACCGTCTGCGTGCGAGCAGCCGGTACAGGTTGGGGTGCTCCTCGAGGACGGTGAAGAACGCGTCGAGCGCCATGCGGATGCGGGGAACCGGGGCGAGTTCGGCGTTGATCGCCGGCATGAGGCGTTCGAACAGGATCTCGGTGCCGCGGTCGCCGAGCGCGAGGTAGAGGTCGGCCTTGTCCTCGAAGTGGCGGTACAGCACCGGCTTGGTCACGCCCGCCGCCGCCGCGACGTGTTCCATGCCCAGGTCGGGACCCTGTTCCTCCAGCGCGGCCAGTGCGGCGTCGACGAACTCGGCCCGGCGCGCGATGCGGTGCTTGCGCCAGCGGTCCTTCCTGGCATCACCGCTTCCGGGCGTGGCCTTGTCGGACGACTTCTTCTTGCTCGACTTGACAGGGTCCGGCATGCCTCGCATGCTACCAGAAGTAACTGTTACCGGAAGTTACATTAACCACGGAGCAGTCCTCACAGAGCCGTGAAAGGTGGTGGCCCGCGATGACGCGGACCCTGGGCGATGCCGGGCGCGAGAAGACGGCCGAGCGTCTTTTGAAGTCGTCGGCGAACAAGTTCTACGACCCCGAGGTCGACATCGACTGGGACGCGCCCCTCGTGGAGGGCAAGCGGTTCATTCCCGAGGAGCGGTCGAGCATCTACGGCACCGACCTCTGGGAGACCCTCACGCCCGAGCAGCGGATCGAGCTCGGCAAGCACGAGATGGCCAGCATCGCCACCAACGGCATCTGGTTCGAGGTCATCCTCATGCAGCTGCTGCTCAAGGAGGTCGACAACGGCGACCCGACCACGAGCCACGCGCAGTACGCGCTGACGGAGATCGCCGACGAGTGCCGGCACTCCACGATGTTCGCGCGCATGTCGAACACGTTCGGCTGCCCGCACTACGGTCCGGTGAAGTGGCGCCACAAGCTCGCCAAGATCCTGCCGATCATCGGCTACGGCCCCGCGCTGTACGGCTCGATCCTGATCGCCGAGGAGATCCTCGACCGGCTCCAGCGTGAGCAGATGAACGACCCGGAGATCCAGCCGCTGGTGCGCATGGTCAACCGCATCCACGTGCTGGAGGAGGCCCGGCACGTCACGTTCGCGCGCGAAGAGGTCACGCGTCGGATCAAGGGCATGGGCAAGGTCGAGCTGGCCTACCAGCGCTGGCTCATCGCGTTCGTGTCCTGGCACATCACCCGCAGCCTGGTGAACCCGTACGTCTACAAGGCCGTGGGCATCCGCCCGAGGGACGGCTACGAGGCGGCGCTGAAGAACCCGCACTGGCGGGCGACGCTGCTGTTCTCCGGCGAGAAGATCATGCCGTTCCTCGACGAGGCGGGCCTGGTCGGCGCTCCCGGCATGAGGCTGTGGCGCGGCGCGGGCCTGCTGCCGAACAAGTGAGGGCAGGTATGGCGACGACCACTGTCACCTCGTCGGACGGAACCCGACTCGCGGTCGAGACCTGCGATCCCGTCGGGGACGCGGGTTCCGGGGTGACGCTCGTGCTGGTGCACGGGTGGACCCAGGACCGGCGTACGTGGGACCGCGTGGTGGGCGAGCTCGCCTCGTCGGCGCGCATCGTGCGGTACGACCTGCGCGGGCACGGCGAGTCCGACCCGGCGGGACCGGACTCGGCGACGATCGACCGGCTGGCCGACGACCTCGCCGAGGTCATCGCCACGCAGGCGCCCGCGGGGCCGGTCGTGCTGGCGGGGCACTCGATGGGCGGCATGACGATCATGGCGCTGGCGGACCGGTACCCGGACCTGGTGGCACGTCGCGTCGCGGGTGCGGCGTTCGTGGCGACGTCGTCGGGGAACATGGACCGCGTCACGCTCGGCTTCCCGGGCGCGCTGGGCAGGGGTGCAGCGCGGCTGGAACGTCGGCTCGCGAAACTGCTGCTGGCGTACCGGACGGAGCGGCTGCCGGTGGGCGGTCCGCTCGCGACGGTCGGCGGCAGGCTGCTCGTGTTCGGCAAGCGGCCGCGGAAGGCCGACGTCCGTTCGGTCGCGGACCAGCTGCGCAAGGCGCACCCGCGTAGTGTCGGCGGGTTCCAGAACGCGATCTCGCTGCACGACCGCCGCACCGCGCTGGCGGCGCTGCGGACCGTGCCCACGGTGGTGATGGTCGGCGACCGGGATCGGCTCACGCCGGTCGAGCACGCGGAGGCCATCGCCGACGAACTGCCGGACGCGCGGTTCGTGCTGCTGCCCGGTGCGGGGCACATGATCACGCAGGAACGGCACACCTCGGTCGCCGAGGCCATCGGCGGGCTCGTCGCCGACGCCCACAGCTCCCACAGCACCAGCGCCGCTGCCGTGGATGCCGCAGCGGGTGGTGGTGCCGCCGGGGACGGGGCCGCTGGGGACGGAGTCGTCGCGGACGGCGGCACCGGGAGCGGCGGCACCGGGAGCGGCGGCACCGGGGACGGTGGCGCTACAGCGGATGGTGCAGCGGGAAGCCCGCACCGATCCCGCGCCACGCCAGCGTCGAGGTGAGCCGTACGGCGTCATCCCGGCTGATGTCGCTGTCCTGGTCCAGCCAGTAGCGCGCGCTGACCTGGCTCATGCCCACGAGGCCGACGGCCAGCAGCCGTGCACGCTCCGCGTCGAGCCCGGCGTCGGACATGATCGTCTTCGCGATCGCGTCCACCGTGGCGGTCGTCGCCCTGTCGACGGCCTGCTGCACGTCGGGCTCGCCGCGGAGGTCGGATTCGAAGACCATGCGGAACGCGCCGACGTCACCGTTGACGAAGTCGAAGAACGCGCCGACGGCGTTCTGCACACGCTGTTTGTTGTCCGTGGTGGAGGCGAGCGCGCCCTCGACGGCCCGCACCAGGTCGTCGACGTGGCTCTCGAGCAGCGCGATGTAGAGGTCGAGCTTGCCGGGGAAGTGCTGGTAGAGCACCGGTTTGCTGACACCCGCCTGCTCGGCGATGTCGTCCATCGCCGCCGAGTGGTAGCCGTTGGCAGCGAACACCTGCTGTGCCGCGGCCAGCAGTTGGGCACGTCGCTGCGTGCGGGGCAGTCGCACGCCCTTGCCGTGCGCCGTGTCGGTCATCTTTCGCCTCCAGACTTCCCCGGGCACATTACTCGGCGGTATGTAAGTAACGCCAAACATCGAGTTCATACGGCATCCTGGACGTCGTGTCCGAGACCGCATCGACGACGAGTGCCCCGATTCCGCAGGACCGGCAGCGCCCGGCCGTCCCGCCCGTGGGGACGACCCGAGGGCCGTTGACGCACGTGCCGCTGTCCCGGGCGGCGCTGCCCGCCCACGACCCGATGTTGCCCCCGTGGGAGGGCTCGTGGGAAGCCGCCGCCGCGCCGGGTGACGGCGGGCACGGTAACGGCGGGCACGGTGACGGCGAGGTGGGCGACGAGGCAGGTGGCGTGCGGCTCCACGTGCGCCGCACCCCGGGCTGTGCCGACGAGACGGCCGTCTACGTCCACGGTCTCGGCGGGTCGTCGACCAACTGGACGGACCTGGCGGCGCAGCTGGCGCCGCACGCCGAGGGGATCGCGCTCGACCTGCCGGGATTCGGCTTCTCCCAGCCGCCGGCCGGGTTCCGCTACAGCCTCGACGCGCACGCCGACGTCGTCGCCCGCTACCTGGAGTGGCTGGGACGTCCGGTGCACCTGGTGGGCAACTCGATGGGCGGGGCGGTCTCGCTCCTGGTGGCGGCGCGCAGGCCGGAACTCGTGCGCACGCTCACGCTCGTCTCGCCCGCGATGCCCGACCGCAGGCCCGACCCGCGCAGGCTGTCCGACCCCCGGATGGCGCTGGCGATGCTGCCGGTGATCGGGACGCCCGCCCGCAGGCGGCTGGCGCGGCTGACGCCCGAGGAGCGCGCGCTGCAGACGATCCGTCTCGTCTACGCCGACGCCGACCGGTTCCCGCGCCACCGGCTGACCGAGCAGGCCGAGGAGTTCGCGGCGCGTTCGACGTACGCGTGGGCGGGTGCTGCGCTGGCACGCAGCACCCTGGAGATCTTCCGCTCGTGGTTCACGCCCGGGGCGGGTTCGCTGTGGTCGGCCGCGCCGCGGGTGCGGGTGCCGACGCTCGTGGTGTGGGGCACCGAGGACCGGGTGATCTCGGTGCGACGCGCCCGGCCGACGGCGCTTGCGATCCCGTCGGCTCGGCTGTTGGTGCTGCCCCGTACGGGGCACGTCGCCCAGATGGAACGCCCTGTGACCGTGGCGCGAGCCGTCCTCGGCATGTGGGAACACGTCGCCGACGGGCGCTGGTAGCCCATCGGGTGACACCGTGCCGGGCTCGGACGGTGTGGCAGGCTGGGCGGTGTGGACAGGGTGTCGCACGAAGCACGGCGGGACGGCGAGCGGTCCGGGTATTCCGGCCGCGGCCCCGGGCGTGTGCGGCACCAACGCACGCCCGGCGCGCGGCCGTTGGACGAACGCTACGGGCCCGGGGTCCGCAGGCCGGGTGAGCCGCTGCGGGCGTCCTGGCGGCCCCACGACGAGGACCCGGACGCGGAGCCGCTCGAAGGGCGCCGGGATGTGGCCGTCGACCCGGACGAGGAGGCGGCGGACGCCGACCCGGTACGCACCCGGAAGTCGAAGTCCGGCTTCCGCAGGGTCGTCGCCACCTACGGCTGGCGGGTGTATGCGATCCCGGTGCTGCTCGTGGTCACCGCGCTCGTCGTCGTGGACACCACCAAGACCGATCCCGACCAGCCGGGCGCCGAGGCGAGCGGTACGTCGGCCGCGGTCGGTACGAAGGAGTCCGGGGGCGGCGCGGGCGGGGTCGAGGAGATTCCGGCTGAGAAGCAGAACCTGAACATCCCCACCGCGGAACTGCCCGACGGAAGCGAGTTCACGCGCAGTGGGCAGGGCACGTGGCACGTGGTGCCGGGCGGTAGTGACCCGGTCGGCAAGGGCGGCAGGCTGCTGCACTACACGGTCGAGGTCGAGGACGGTATCGCCCCCGCCGACATCGCGGGCGAGGACAGCTACGCGGCCGCGGTGGAGGGCATCCTCTCGGACGACGAGCGCGGCTGGGTCAGCAGTGGCGACGTGCGGCTGCAGCGCGTCGACGACAGTGGACCCGAGCCCGACTTCTACGTGAGGCTCACCACTCCCGAGACGGCGAAAGACGTCTGCGGCGACGCGATTCCGTACCCGGCGTCGTGTCACGTCAATGGCGAGGTCGTGATCAACCTCGCCCGGTGGGTCCGGGGCGCGAAGGCGTTCAGCAGCGACCTGACGGCGTACCGTCAGTACGCCGTCAACCACGAGGTCGGTCACGCTCTCGGCAATGGTCACGTGGGGTGCGCCAAGGAGGGCGCGTTGGCGCCGGTGATGATGCAGCAGACGTTCGGCGTCGCCAACGACTACGTCGCGAAGCTCAACGACACGCAGGGCGGCGACGCGGGCAGTGTGCCTGCCGATGGCAAGACCTGCCGTCCGAACGCGTTCCCGAACCCCCAGGCCCAGTGAGCCGGATCTCGGGAAATCTGTCCAGGATGTGGACACCGGGAAGGTTCCGGGGCTCGGAGCGGTTATGAATGGATGGACTGCGACAAGCGCGAGATGGAGGACGTGATGTCGACTGCGCTGCCGCCGCTCGTCGAGCCGGCTGCCGAGCTGACCAAGGATGAGGTCGCCCGGTACAGCAGGCACCTGATCATCCCGGATGTCGGAATGGACGGGCAGAAGCGGCTGAAGAACGCCAAGGTGCTCGTGATCGGCGCGGGCGGGCTCGGCAGCCCCGCGCTGCTGTACCTCGCCGCGGCGGGAGTGGGCACGCTCGGCGTGATCGACTTCGACGTCGTGGACGAGTCGAACCTGCAGAGGCAGGTGATCCACGGTCAGTCGGACATCGACAAGCCGAAGGCCGTCTCGGCCCAGGAGTCGGTCGCCGAGGTCAACCCGAACGTCGACGTGGTGCTCCACCAGGAGCAGCTGACCAACGACAACGCCCTCGACGTCTTCCGCGACTACGACCTGATCCTCGATGGCACGGACAACTTCGCCACGCGGTACCTGGTCAACGACGCCGCGGTGATCCTCGGCAAGCCGTACGTGTGGGGCTCGATCTTCCGGTTCGAGGGCCAGGTCAGCGTGTTCTGGGAGGACGCGCCGAACGGTCGTGGCCTGAACTACCGCGACCTCTACCCGGAGCCGCCGCCTCCCGGCATGGTTCCGTCGTGCGCCGAGGGCGGCGTGCTGGGCGTGCTGTGCGCCTCGATCGGTTCGATCATGGTGACCGAGGCGGTCAAGCTCATCACCGGCATCGGTGAGCCGCTGCTCGGCCGGCTGATCAGCTACGACGCGCTGGAGATGAAGTACCGCGAGGTCAAGATCCGGAAGGACCCGGAGACCCCGAAGATCACCGAGCTGATCGACTACGAGTCGTTCTGCGGTGTCGTCTCCGACGACGCGCAGCAGGCCGCCTCCGGCAGCACGATCACGCCGGCCGAGCTGAAGGCCAAGTTCGACGCCGGTGAGAACTTCGAGCTCATCGACGTCCGCGAGCCGCACGAGTACGAGATCGTCAACATCAAGGGCGCGAAGCTGATCCCGAAGGATCGGATCCTGTCGGGTGAGGCGCTGGCGGAGCTGCCGCAGGACAAGCCGGTCGTGCTGCACTGCAAGTCGGGTCAGCGCAGCGCCGAGGCGCTCGCCGCCCTGCACAAGGCCGGTTTTTCGAGCGCATCGCACCTCGGCGGAGGCGTTTTGGCATGGGCGAAGCAGATCGACACGAGCTTGCCTACATACTGATAGGTGGCAGCGCCTGCTGAAGGCGTCGTCTTGTGCTGCCGGCTGAGACTTGCTCAGGCCATCTGGCCGGTTGCAGGGTGCGGCGGAGGCCCCGGAGCTGGAGACCCCAGCGCCGGGGCCTTCGTCTTTCTCGGGGTCGTCCTCGAGGCCTGCCTCTCGAGTCGGGCGGACGTCGGGCACGGCGTCCTCGGGTCACAGGCCGGTGTCGGTCGTGGGGTCGCTCACCCGCCCGTGTGGTGTCGGCGGTAACGTCGGTCGGCGTGGGGTATGCAGCCGAACGTCCGCCTGCGCACGTGCGCGCGGCTTTCGGCCTGACCGCGGCCTCCGACGACGACGGCGAGCAGCTGGCCGCGACCGTGTGGCGCTACGGCGACGTCGTCCTGCGGAAGGTCTCGGACCGGGCGCACGCCGTGTGGCTGGCACGCACGCTCGCCGCGCTCGACGCCCCCGGCCTGCGCATCGCGCGGCCGTTGAACACCACGGACGGCCGTTGGGTCATGGGTGGCTGGGCCGCGGCCCGGTTCGTGTCCGGCAGGCCCGAGAACCGCCCCGACGACACCGTGCTCACGGCGATCAAGTTGCACCGAGCCATGGCCGACCTGTCCGAGCCCGACTTCCTCGCGGGCAGGCAGGGGATCGCGGCGGACGCCGAACGCGTGGCCTGGGGCGAGGTCGACGTCGAACTCGACGAAGCCAAGGGTGGCCGCTGGTTCGAGATCCTCGCGCCCGCCCGCAAACCGTTGTCCTCCCGGCCGCAGCTGGTGCACGGCGAGCTGTTCGGCACCGTCCTGTTCGACGGTGACGCCCCGCCCGGCATCGTCGACCTGGTGCCGCATTTCCGGCCCGCGGAGTGGGGAGCCGCCGTCGCGGCGATCGACGCGGTCGCGTGGGGCGGGGCCGACATGACGCTGCTGCACCGCTGGTCGTACCTGCCGGACTGGTCACAGCTGCTGCTGCGGGCGACTCTGTTCCGGCTCGCGTATCACGCACGTCACCCCGGCTCGGCCGACGTCGAGGCCACCCGCCTGCGCGCCGCAGCCGCGGAGGTCAGCGAACTCCTGTAGGCGCAGGGCCCGCGTGCTCACCGCGTGCTCACCGCGTCCTCGCCGAGGTCGCGGAGCAACGTCAAACGCCTGAAACATCAGCGCACTTTCGGGTAACACGCGCTTCCTACCGTCGCCTGAACGCCGGCGACCAGCAGGAGGTGCCCGTTGACGCTGACAGCCGACACCCCGTCCGGGGCGGACGCGGCTCGTCCGTCCCGGCACGGCACGGACGAGCGGCCCGCCACATCGGACACGAACGGGGCGCGGACCGACACGCACTGCCCGTACTGCGCGCTGCAGTGCGGCATGTCCCTCACGGCGACCGCCGACGTCGCACCGACAGTCGAGGTCGCCCCGCGGGAGTTCCCCGCCAACCGCGGCGGGCTGTGCCAGAAGGGCTGGACGTCGGCCTCGCTGCTCGACTCCCCGGCGCGGCTGACGACCCCGCTCGTCCGCACCGGCGGCGAGCTGCGCCCCGCGAGCTGGGACGAGGCGCTGGACCTCGTCGCGGCCCGGCTCACCGAGCTGCAGGCCGAACACGGGCGCGACGCCGTGGCGATCTTCGGCGGCGGTGGGCTGACCAACGAGAAAAGCTACCTGCTGGGCAAGTTCGCGCGGGTGGCGCTCGGGACGTCGCAGATCGACTACAACGGCCGGTTCTGCATGTCCTCGGCCGCCGCGGCGGGCATCAGGGCGTTCGGCCTCGACCGGGGCATGCCGTTCCCGATGACGGACCTGGCGGGCGCCGACCTGATCGTGCTGGTCGGCTCGAATCCGGCGGAGACGATGCCGCCGTTCCTGCAGCACCTGCAGGGTGCGGCCGCCAAGGGTGGACTGGTCGTCGTCGACCCGCGGCGCACGCCCACCGCCGAGCAGGCCGACGTGCACCTCGCGCCCGCGCCCGGCACCGACCTGGCGCTGGCGCTCGGCGTGCTGCACGCGACCGTCGCCGAGGGGCTGCTCGACGAGGCGTACGTGGCCGAACGCACCGCCGGGTTCGACGACCTGTGGCGGACCGTCGCCCGGTACTGGCCCGAGCACGTGGAACGCATCACCGGCGTCAGCGCCGCCGACCAGCGCGCGCTCGCCCACAGGCTCGCGGCGGCACGCAACGCGTACGTGCTCACCGCGCGCGGCGCGGAACAGCACGCCACCGGCGTCGACACCGTGAGTGCCTGGATCGACGTGGCACTGGCGCACGGCCTGCCGGGCCGCCGCGGCTCCGGTTACGGCTGCCTGACCGGCCAGGGCAACGGCCAGGGCGGACGGGAGCACGGCCAGAAGGCCGACCAGCTGCCCGGTTACCGCACGCTCGCCGACCCGGCCGCGCGGGAGCACGTGGCGCGCGTGTGGGGCGTGGACGCGGATTCGCTGCCCGCGCCCGGCCGGTCGGCGTACGAGCTGCTCGACGCGCTCGGTGAGCCGGACGGGCCGAGGGCGCTGCTCGTGTTCGGCAGCAACGTCGTCGTGTCGGCGCCGCGTTCGCAGCGGGTGGCCGACCGGTTGGGTGCGCTGGACCTCCTCGTCACCGCCGACGTCGTGCTGTCCGAGACCGCCGCGATGGCCGACGTCGTGCTGCCCGTGACCCAGTGGGCCGAGGAGGACGGCACGATGACCAACCTCGAAGGCCGGGTGCTGCTGCGCCGCAAGGCGATCGACCCGCCGGACGGCGTGCGCAGCGACCTCGACGTCCTCGCCGGGCTCGCCGACCGCCTCGGCCAGCCTTCCGGCCGGTTCCCCGCCGACGCCGAGGAGGTCTTCACCGAACTGCGGGCCGCGTCGGCGGGAGGTCCCGCCGACTACGCGGGTGTGACCTACGAGCGGTTGCGCGCCGGCGAGGCGCTGCACTGGCCGGTGCCGGAGGCGGATCACCCGGGCACGCCCCGCATGTTCCTCGACGGGTTCGCCCACCCCGACGGCCGCGCGCGCTTCGTGGCCGTCGACCACACCGGACCCGCCGAGCCGCCGGACGCGGAGTATCCGCTGCAGGCCACGACCGGGCGGGTGTTGCAGCACTACCAGTCGGGCGCGCAGACGCGGGCCGTTCCGGAGCTGGCGGACGCGGTACCGGAGGCCCACATCGAGGTGCATCCGGACACCGCCGCCCGGGCCGGGCTCGACGCCGGTGAGGTCGCCACCGTCGAATCCCGCCGCGGCGCCGTGACCGCGCCGGTGCGGTGCGTGCCGTCGATGCGGCCGGACGTCGTGTTCGTGCCGTTCCACTTCCCGGGTGGGCAGCGGGCCAACCTCATCACGAACCCCGTGCTCGACCCGACCAGCCGGATGCCCGAGTTCAAGGTGTGCGCGGCCCGGCTGGTGCCGGCCGGTGCTCGGGAACACGTGGAGAGAGAGCCGGGGCAGCAGGAACCGGGTGAGGCGCTGTGACCGCGCGCAGAGTGGTCGTCCTCGGCTACGGCATGGCGGGCGCGCGGCTCGCCGACGAGATCCGCAACCGGGACCCGGAGGGGGAGCGGGTCGCGTTGACGGTCGTCGGCGCCGAGCCGCACCCCGCCTACAACCGGGTGCTGCTGTCGGCAGTGGTGGCGGGGACCATGCAGCCGGGGAGCGTGCGCCTGCACGACGACGGCTGGGCCGAGCGCAACCACGTCGATCTCCGGCTGAACGTGGCGGCGCGGCGCATCGACCGTCGCAACCGGACGGTCGAGCTGGACGACGGCACCGCCGTGGCGTACGACTCGCTCGTGCTGGCGACGGGAAGCAGGCCGTGGGTGCCGCCCGTGGACGGCCTCGTCGGCGACGACGGCGAGCTCGCCGAGGGCGCCCTGGCGTTCCGCAACCTCGACGACTGCGACCGGATCCTCGACGCGGCGAAGGTGGGCGCTCCGGTCGCCGTGCTCGGCGGCGGGCTGCTCGGCCTGGAAGCCGCACGCGGCCTCGCCGGCCGGGGTAATCGCGTGACGGTCGTCCACCCCGCGCCGTATCCGATGGAGCGCCAGCTCGACCCGGGGTCGGGCCGCGTGCTCGCCCGCACGCTCGAAGGGTTCGGCATCGACTTCCGCCTCGGCAGGGGCGCGGCGAAATACCTTCCCGGGGACGGGTTGAAGCTCGACGACGGCAGCCACGTCGAGGCGGACCTGCTGGTCGTGTCGACCGGGGTCCGCGCCGAGACCGGCCTCGCCGCCGACGCGGGACTCGACGTCGACCGGGGCGTGGTCGTCGACGACGCCCTGCGCACCAGTGACGGCCGGATCCACGCCCTCGGCGACTGCTGCAGGCACCCCGCGGCGCCGCCCGGGCTCGTCCAGCCCGCGTGGGAACAGGCGGGGGTGCTGGCCGACCTGCTCACCGGCGCCGATACCGCGTCGCGCTACAGCGGGACGTCCGTCGTCACGCGGCTCAAGGCGAAGGGCATCGACGTCGCGGCGCTCGGCGACACGGCGGTCACCGCGGACACGGCCGACGACGATACCGAGGTCGTGTGCCTCGACGATCCGACGCGTGGCCGCTACGCCAAGCTGGTGGTGCGCGACGAGAAGGTGGCGGGCGCCATCGTGCTCGGTGTGCCCGATGCGGCGGCGACGATCACCCAGCTCTACGACCGCGGGATGCGAATTCCCGAGGACCGGCTCGCGCTGCTGCTCGGCCGGGCCCTGCCGTCGGCGGCACCCGCGGCGGCCAGTCCGGCCGACCTGCCCGGTTCGGCCATCGTCTGCCGGTGCAACTCCGTCAGCAAGGCCAAGATCATCGAGGCCTACCGTGGCGGAGCGTCCACAGTGGATGAGATCGCGCAGCGGACCCGTGCGAGCACCGGGTGCGGCAGTTGCCGGGACGCGGTGTGCGGCATCGCCGACTGGCTCACCAGTACCGACTAGGCCCGGTGCGCGGCTCCCACCCGCGGGACGTTCCGCAGTGTGGCGGAATCCCGGCCGCGACCTCACAGCCACCGCCGCCCGCGGTGAGTACCAGGTAGCACGGCCGGAATCGCGCGCGCTGCCTCCGGAAACAGCCGATTCCTACCGTGATCGCACGTCACGTCGGGTGCGGCGACCCTGCGACGCCCGCCCCACGATGCCCGTCACGCCGAAGGAGACTTCCATGACGCTCGCACCAGAGAAACCGGCCGACGAGCACACGCTCGCCCGGCGACGAGGACGGTGGATCGACAACTGGGAACCCGAGGACCCGGGGTTCTGGAACGCCGTCGGCAAGAAGGTCGCCTGGCGCAACCTCGGCTTCTCGATCCTGGCCGAGCACCTCGGCTTCAACGTGTGGATCCTGATGAGCATCGTCGTGGTGAACCTGCCCGACGCCGGGGTGCACTTCGGAGTCGGGCAGACGTTCTGGCTCATCATCGTCCCGAACCTGGTCGGGTCCTTGCTCCGGGTGCCGTACACGTTCGCGATCCCGAGGTTCGGCGGGCGCGCGTGGACGACGGTCAGCGCGTCGCTGCTGCTGATCCCGTGCGTCATGTTGGTCGTCGCGGTGACCACCCAGGCACCGTTCTGGTTCTTCCTGCTCACCGCGGCCGCGATGGGCTTCGGCGGCGGCAACTTCTCGTCGTCGATGAGCAACATCTCGTTCTTCTTCCCCGGGGGCAAGAAGGGCTTTGCGCTGGGCCTCAACGCGGCGGGCGGCAACCTGGGCGTCGCCGTCACGCAGCTGTTCGTGCCACTGGTCATCAGCATCGGCACCGGCGTCAACCTCGCCTACGCGGCACTGATGTGGATGCCGCTGATCGTCGTCGCGGCTGTGTGCTCGTGGACGCTGATGGACTCCATCACCTCCGCCAGGCCGGACGGCAGCTCGTACCGCATCGCGCTGCGCAACAAGCACACGTGGGTCATGTCCTTCCTCTACATCGGAACGTTCGGGTCGTTCATCGGCTTCTCGTTCGCCTTCCCGTCGCTGATCCAGCTCACGTTCTCGGAGTACACCGCCTTCGTCGGGCTGGCGTTCCTCGGCGCACTCATCGGGTCGGCCACGCGGCCGTTCGGCGGGTGGCTCGCGGACCGGTTCGGCGGCGGGCGCATCACCCAGTGGAACTTCGCGGGGCTGGCGATCGGCACCGTCGGGGTGATGGTCAGCGTCGCGCAGCAGAGCTTCGCGCTGTTCTTCGGTTCGTTCATCCTGCTGTTCGTGCTGACCGGGATCGGCAACGGCTCGACGTACCGGATGATCCCGATGATCTTCGCCGAGGAGGCGAAGCGGAACGCCGGGGTCGACGCGGACCCCGACGCGGTCGCCAAGTCGGCCAAGCGGCAGGCGGGCGCGGTCGTCGGCGTCGCGGGCGCGCTCGGCGCGTTCGGCGGCGTGCTGGTGAACCTCGTCTTCAAATTCTCCCTCGAAGGCGGCGGCACGCTGACGCCCGCGCTCGTCGCGATCCTCGTCTTCTACGGCGGGTGCATGGCCACGACCTGGTGGTTCTACCTCCGCACGAGCTTCGCGGTGGAGCGCGCGCCGAGTCTCGCGTACGCGCGCGTGTGAGCACCGCGAGCGCGCGGGCCCTGCATCGGGTGTCGCCGCGTGCCCGCACCGGGTGTCACAGCCCCTGAGCGGGAAAGGGAACTGTTGGTAACGCCGCGGAAACACGGCGGAAGTGGTCCGGATACGACCACTGGTGAGCATGGAACGCAGTCATCGGCGGAGGTGCGAGTCATGAGTCGAACGTTGGTGGTCGCCGGGCACGGCATGGTGGCCCACCGCCTGGTGGAGGCGTTGCGCAGTGACGACGTCGACGGGACGTGGCGGGTCGTCGTGTTCGGCGAGGAGACCCGTCCTGCCTACGACCGGGTGGCGCTGACGTCCTATGTGGATACCTGGAACCCGGATGTGCTGGCGCTGCCGGGCGCCGAGTACCGCGGCGACGAGCTGGTGGAGCTGGTGCTCGGCGATCCGGTCGAGTCGATCGACCGGGGCGCCAAGCGGGTCACGACCCGAAGCGGCCGCGTGCAGGACTACGACGCGCTGGTGCTGGCCACGGGCTCGCGGCCGTTCGTGCCGCCCGTCGAGGGCAAGGACCTGCCGGGCGTGTTCGTGTACCGCACCATCGAGGACCTCGACGACATCCGCGCGGCGGTGGAACGTGCCCGGCAGCGCCGTGGCAGGCCCGCCGCGGCGGTGGTCGGCGGCGGCCTGCTCGGACTGGAGGCGGCGAAGGCGCTGCGCGACATGGGCTTGTCGCCGCACGTGGTCGAGATGGCCCCGCGGCTGATGCCCCTGCAGGTCGACGACGGCGGAGGCGGGCTGCTGAACCGGCTGGTCACCGACCTCGACGTAACCGTCCACACCGGAACGTCGACGTCCGCGATCGCGCAGGACGGCGACCGGCTCCGGGCGAGTCTCGGCAACGGCACCGAACTCGACATCGACCTGCTCGTGTTCTCCGCCGGGGTGCGGCCGCGGGACGACCTCGGCCGCGAGGCGGGACTGGAGCTCGGCGAGCGCGGCGGCGTACTGACCGACGAGACGTGCCGCACCAGCGACCCGCACATCTTCGCCGTCGGGGAGTGCGCCTCGGTGGCGGGCCGGGTGTACGGCCTCGTCGCGCCGGGCTACTCGATGGCCGAGGTCGCCGCGGCGACGCTGCTGGGCAGGGAGGCCTCGTTCCCCGGCGCGGACACGTCCACGAAGCTCAAGCTCATGGGCGTCGACGTCGCCAGTTTCGGCGACGCGCACGCGGCGACGGAGGGGTCGCTCGAGGTCGTGTTCAACGACGCCGTGAACGGTTCGTACAAGAAACTCGTGGTGTCCGACGACGCGACGACGCTGCTCGGTGGTGTCCTGGTCGGTGACGCGAGCGAGTACAACCTGCTGCGGCCGTTGGTCGGCGGCGAACTTCCCGTCGACCCCGCGGCACTGATCGGGCCCGCCGGTGGTGGCGGCGGGGACGCGGTCGGTGTCGAGGCGCTGCCCGACGACGCCCAGATCTGCTCGTGCAACGCGGTGACGAAGGGTGCGATCAACGCGGCGATCCACGACGACGGCTGCGACGGCGTCGGGGCGATCAAGAGCTGCACCAGGGCGGGCACCTCGTGCGGATCGTGCGTTCCGATGCTCGGGAAACTGTTGTCGGCGTGCGGTGTCGAGCAGTCGACGGCGCTGTGCGAGCACTTCACGCAGTCGCGCGCCGAGCTGTTCGAGATCGTCCGTGCCACGCGGATCACGACCTTCAGCGAGCTGATCGCCAAGCACGGCACCGGTAAGGGCTGTGCCGTCTGCAAACCCGCAGTGGCATCGATCCTGGCCACGCTCGGCAACGGCCACGTCCTCGGCGGGGAGCAGGCGAGCCTGCAGGACACCAACGACCGCTTCCTGGCGAACATGCAGCGCAACGGCACGTACTCGGTGGTGCCGCGGGTTCCGGGCGGGGAGATCATGCCGGACAAGCTGATCGTGCTCGGTCAGGTGGCGAAGGAGTTCGGCCTCTACACCAAGATCACCGGTGGGCAGCGGGTCGACCTGTTCGGCGCGACCGTCGACCAGCTGCCGCAGATCTGGCGGCGGCTCGTCGACGCCGGGTTCGAATCCGGCCACGCCTACGGAAAGGCGTTGCGCACCGTCAAGTCGTGCGTCGGTACGACGTGGTGCCGGTACGGCCAGCAGGACAGCGTCGGCCTCGCGGTCGAGCTGGAGCTGCGCTACCGCGGGCTGCGGTCGCCGCACAAACTCAAGTCCGGTGTCTCGGGGTGCCAGCGGGAATGCGCCGAGGCTCGCAGCAAGGACTTCGGCATCATCGCGACCGAGCACGGCTGGAACCTGTACGTCGGCGGCAACGGCGGTGCGGTGCCGCGGCACGCCGACCTGCTCGTGTCCGGTGTGGACACCGACGAGCTGGTCCGGATCATCGACCGGTTCCTCATGTTCTACGTGCGCACCGCGGATCGGCTGCAGCGCACGGCGGCGTGGCTCGACGAACTGGATGGCGGACTCGACCACCTGTACGCGGTGGTCGTCGAGGACAGCCTCGGGATCTGCGACGAGCTGGAGGCCGCGATGGCCGAGCACGTCGCGAACTACGAGGACGAGTGGAAGGGCGTGCTGGAGGATCCGGAGAAGCTGGCGCGGTTCACGTCGTTCGTGAACGCACCCGGCGCGCCGGACCCGACGATCGCCTTCGAGACCGAACGTGACCAGCCCGTGCCCGTGATGCTGGGCGTGCCGGAGGTGGTGAGCCGATGACCGTGCTGTCGGACGAACAGTCCGCCGGGGCCGAGACGTGGACACCGGTGTGCCGGGTCGACCAGGTGCCGCTCGCCGCGGGCGTCGCGGCGCTGCTCGACGGCGGAGTCCAGGTCGCGGTGCTGCGCACCGACGACGGCGAGTTCCACGGACTGTCCAACATCGACCCGTTCTCCGGAGCGGCCGTGCTCGCGCGCGGCATCGTCGGCGACATCGGGGGCGTGCCCGTCGTGGCCTCGCCGATCTACAAGCAGAACTTCGACCTGCGGACCGGGCGGTGTCTTGACGACCCCGACGTCCGGATCGCGACCTACCCGATTCGGGTCGTCGACGGCACGGTCCACGTGGGAGTGCGATGACGGACGCCCTGCCGCTTGCCGGGTACGCGATCGGTATCACCGCGGCGCGCCGGGCGGACGAGCTCGGCGCGCTCCTGGTGCGCAAAGGGGCCGCGGTGCGCTGCGGACCGGCGATCCGGATCGTCCCGCTCGCCGACGACTCGGAGCTGTACGCGGCCACCCGGCTGCTGCTCGACGAGCCGGTGGACGTCGTCGTCGCGACCACGGGCATCGGGTTCCGCGGCTGGACGGAGGCCGCCGAGGGCTGGGGGATCGGTGACGAGCTGATCGACCGGCTCGGCGGCGCGCACGTGCTCACCCGCGGGCCGAAGGCGAAGGGCGCGGTGCGGGCTGCGGGACTGTCCGAGGCGTACTCGCCCGCGTCGGAGAGCAACGCCGAACTGCTGCAGTATCTGCTCGACTCCGGGGTCGAAGGGCAGCGTGTCGCGGTGCAGCTGCACGGCGAGCCGTTGCCGTACTTCGTGGACTCGCTGCGCGCGGCGGGCGCCGACGTCGTGGAGGTCCCGGTCTACCGCTGGGTCGGACCCGCCGATCCGGGACCGCTGGACCGGCTGATCGACTCGGTGCTGGACGGTTCGATCGACGCGATGCCGTTCACCAGCGCGCCCGCAGCGGCGAGCATGCTCGCGATGGCCTCCCGCACGGGACGTCACGCGGGCCTGGTGGACGCACTGAGCAGACGGGTACTGGTGGCCTGCGTCGGCCCGATCACGGCCGGTCCGCTCGCGGCCGTGGGGATTCCGACCGTGCAGCCGAGGCGGGCGCGGATCGGCGCGCTGGCGCGCGAGGTGGCCGACACGCTCGTGGCGCGGTCGCCGAGGCTCGCCGCGGCGGGAAGGGAGATCGAACTGCGCGGTCAGGCCGCGCTCGTGGACGGTGAGCTGCGCGAGGTGGCGCCCGCGCCGATGGCGGTGCTGCGCGCGCTGGCCCACCGGCCGGGACACGTCGTGTCGCGACGGGAGCTGACGGCGGCGCTGCCCGGCGGCGGCGAGGAACACGCCGTCGAGACGGCCGTCGGCAGGCTCCGCACCTCGCTCGGGGAGGGAAAACTGGTGCAGACGGTCGTCAAACGTGGTTACCGGCTGGCCGTGGCGGTGGAGGACGAGTCGTGATCGTGCTGACCGCGCACGGGACGCGGGATCCCGCGGGGCCGAAGGTGATCGACGAGCTCGCCGAGCGGGTGCGGGCGCGGGGCGAGCCGGTGACGGTCGCCTACGCCGACGTCCGCGACCCCGACGTCACGACCGTCCTCGACGGACTGCACCCGGAGGCCGGCGCCGGCGAGGCCGTCGTGGTGCCCGCGTTCCTGGCCGCCGGGTACCACGTTCGCACCGACATCCCGGCGCAGATCGCCGCCAGTGCCGTGCCGCGCGCCCGGGTCGCCGAGGCGTTCGGCCCGGCACCGGAACTGGTCGACGTACTGGTCGACCGTGTGCGGCAGGCCGGGTTCCGCGCGGGCGATGCCGTGGTGCTGGCCGCCGCGGGCTCGAGCGACCCGCGGGCGCTCGACGAGGTGTCGACGGCGGCGCGGGCGCTGGGCACGCGACTGGGCGCGCCGGTGCGGATCGGCTACGCCGCCACCGCGGCACCGAGTGTCGCCGACGCGGTGGCCGGGGCGCGCCGCACGGGACGCCGCGTGGTCGTCGCGTCGAGGCTGCTGGCCCCCGGGCTGTTCCAGCGACGACTCGAGGAGGCGGGAGCCGACGCGGTGTCGGCCCCGCTCGGCGCCCATCCCGCGGTGGCCGACCTGGTGCTGCGCCGCTGCGCCGAGGCACGGGACGGCCGCACGGGTCGCGGGGCGCACCCGGACCGGCACGCGGGTCAGGACCAGACGGTGCGGCTGTCGGCGTAGCCGCGGACGGCCGCGACGCGCCTCGCCTCGGCCTCGCCGCGCACGTGCCGCGACGGCGAGGCGAACGGTGTCACCGTGAATTCGAGGCGTGTCCCACGCGCCTGCGCCCGCCAGGTGCCCGCGAGGTCACCGCCTGCGAGCACGACGCCGGGATTGCCGAGCGTCCGCCTGGCACTCCTGTGGTCGAGTGGTTCCTGCGCCTGCGCCTGCGCCTGCGCCTGCGCCTGCGCCTGCGACCGTGCGGTCGTGCGGCCGGCGGGCGGCTCAGTCGAACCGGTAGTCGAACGTGTACCCGATGGTGTCGCTGTCGCCCTTCGACGTGCCGTGTCCCGTGAGCCCTGCGAGTTCGCCGGTGCCCGATCCGGGGACGACCGACCACGTGTCGTCGATGCCGCCCGGGCCGTAGCGGACGTCGTGGCGGACGACGAAGCTGCCCGCGCGGCCCGCGACGGTGGCCTCGATGCGTTCGAGGCCGGGGGAGGCCTGCCCGCCGTCGGTGAAGCCCTCGCCCGGGTAGTAGAGCAGGTAGTCGCAGGTCGACGTGCCGTCGATGACGCCGGTGTAGGCGAAGGTGGCCCGGGCGTGGGCGTAGCGCGGCGCGCCCTCGGCACAGGAGGCGACGTGTTCGGTCCAGCTGAGTGTGGTGAAGGTTCCCGTGTTCATGCCGACCACTCTCGCGGGCTTTCCTGACGTCTTGTGTCAGGTTTTCCGGGCAGACTGGGTGCATGCGGGCGGGCCGGTTGCTGTCGATCCTGTTGTTGCTGCAGAACCGCGGTCGGATGACGGCGGGCGAGTTGGCCGCTGAGCTGGAGGTGTCCGTCCGCACCGTCTACCGCGACGTCGACGCGTTGTCCGAGGCCGGCGTGCCGGTGTACGCCGACCGTGGCCGGGCGGGCGGATTCCAGCTGGTCGGCGGGTATCGCACCCGGCTGACCGGGTTGAGCGAGGACGAGGCGCGGTCGCTGGCGCTGGCAGGTCTGCCCGATGCGGCGGCCGAACTGGGGCTCGGCACGGTGCTCGGGGCGGCGCAGCTGAAGTTGTACGCGGCCCTGCCGGAGGAGCTGCGTTCCGGTGCGGGCCGGGTCGCGGAGCGGTTCTACCTCGACGTCCCCGGCTGGCATCGCGAGGTCGAACGGCTGGCGCACCTGGCCGACGTCGCCGACGCGGTGTGGCGGGCGCGACGGCTGCGGGTCGACTACCGGCGGTGGGACGGCTCCGCCGTGTCCCGCGCCCTCGAACCGCTCGGCCTCGTGCTGAAGGCGGGCGTCTGGTATCTGGTCGCGCGGTGCGACGGCAGCGACCGCACCTACCGCGTGAGCCGCATCGTCGCGATGACTGACGCGGGCGAGTTCTCCCGGCCCGACGGCTTCGACCTCGCCGAGTACTGGCGCACGTGGTCGGAGGGTTTCGAGCGGCGGTTGTACCCGGAGACCGCGACGGTGCGGCTGTCCCCGCTCGGGCGGCGGCTCGTGCCCGTGTATCTGGGGAGCGTGGGCGCCGCAGCGCTCGAGGAGGCCGACCGGGCCGGGGGCGGCGAGCCCGACGCCGACGGCTGGTGCACGGTGCGACTGCCCGTCGAGGCGGGCAGGCCCGGCGTCGGGGAGCTGCTGCGGTTCGGGCCGGACCTGGAGGTGCTCGACCCCGAGGAGCTGCGCGCCGCGGTCGCCGAGGCGGCCACGACGACGGCCGCCCGCTACACCCGGTGAGCGCCGGCGGCGATGACGATGCCGTCGGGCGACACGTCCGCTCAGACCGTGGTGACCTCGACGAGCCCGTCGAGCGCGACGAAATCGTCCGGGTTGCGGGTCACGAGACGCGCGTCGTGGGCGTGCGCGGTGGCGGCGATCAGCAGATCCATGGTGCGGGCCCGCGGTTGCCGTCCGGACCTGGCCACGGCTGCGGCGAGTTCGCCGTAGCCTGCGGCGACGGCATCATCGACGGGCAGCGGGTCGAACCGCTTGGTGAGCGCGGTGAGCCGCTTCAGCCGGTGGGCGCGGGTGTGTTCGTCGCGGGCGACCAGCACACCGAAGTGCAGCTCGGCCACGGTGGCAGCGCTGATCGCCAGTTCGCCGGGTATCGGCTCCACATCGCCGGCGATGACGACGCAGGTGTCGAGGACGGTTCTCACGCGTCGGCTCTCACTCGCCCGCCCACGGGTGGCGCACCGTCTGATCGATCAGGTCGCGGTCGTGGGCCCACTCGGGATCGGCAGTGCCGTCGAAGACGTCCGCCACGTCGTCGAATGTTTGCCACCTGCGGGGGCCGTTGACGGGCACGATGCGTGCGCTCGGGCGACCGGCGACAGTGATCGTCACCTCGGCGCCCGCCTCGACCCGGCGGACCAGCTCGGAGGCGTCCTGTCGCAGTTCACGCAGCCCTACCGTGTCCGCCGCTGTCTCCATGGCCACGATTGTAGCTCATGTGCTACCGCGTCGAGGCAGGTTATCGTGGCCGTTCACGAGCAGCGCGTGAGAGTGGGGATCCATGGCAGAACTCGACGACGTCGCCGTCGGCATCACGGCGGAGCGGCGTTCCGGGGAGTTCATCGACGCGCTCGAACGACGGGGCGCGTCGGTGTGGCACGGGCCGACGCTGCACATCGTTCCGCTGGCCGACGACGACCGGCTGCGCGCGGCCACCGAGGACGTCGTCGCCCACGGCGTCGACCTCGTGGCGGTCACGACCGGCGCCGGGTTCCGCGGGTGGCTGTCGGCCGCCGAGGGCTGGGGACTCACCGACGCGCTGACGGGCGCGCTGTCGCGGGCGCGGCTGTTCGTGCGCGGTCCGAAGGCGACGGGCGCGGTCCGCGGGCACGGCCTCGCCGAGGAATGGTCGTCGCCGGAGGAAAGCAACCGCGAGCTGTTCGCACACCTGCTGGAACAGGGCTCCGGCGGACAGGGGCCTGAGGGGCAGGGTTCCGGCGGGCAGGGTTCCGAGGGGCCGGGTTTCGGGGGACGCCGTGTCGCGGTGCAGCTGCACGGTCAGCCGCTGCCGGAGTTCACGGATCCGCTCCGGGAGGCCGGGGCGGAGGTCGTCGAGGTGCAGCCGTACCGGTGGCAGTGGCCCGTCGACCTGGGCCCGGCGCGGAGGCTTCTCGACGGCGTGCTCGACGGGCGGCTCGATGCGCTGGCGTTCACCAGCGCTCCCGCGACGGCGAACCTGTTGCGGTTGGCCCGGGACGACGGGCGTTACGACGAGGTGCTGGCGCGCCTCGGCACCGACGTGCTGTGTGCGTGCGTCGGGCCGGTGACGGCGGCGCCGCTGGTCGATGCGGGCGTGCGGGTGGTGCAGCCGGAGCGGCAGCGGCTGGGCGCGCTGGTGAAGCTGCTCGCGGCGGAACTGGGCGGCTGACGGCGGCGTCAGTCCGCCTGTACGGAGGCAGCCCGGGCGAGGCCGTCGCGGCCGACGTCCTCTTCGGACCGTCCGCATCGCCAGTAGCCGGTGAACGTGATGGCGCGCTTGTCGACGCCGCGGTCGCGGACGAGGTGGCGCCGCGCGAACTTCACGAGCTCGGCCTCGCCCGCGAGCCACGCGTACGGCGCGGCGGTGGGGAGGTCGGCCGTGCGGACGGCGTCGAGCACTGCGTCGCCGTAGGCGTCGGGACCGCGCACGATCCAGCGGACGTCGACGTCGGCGGCCGGGCACGACAGGTCGATCCGGTCGCCGGGGTCGCCGACCTCGATGAACACGCGCGCGCAGGCGTCGGCGGGAAGCTGTTCCAGGATCGCGGCGATCGCGGGGACCGCCGATTCGTCGCCGACGAGCAGCTGCCACGCCGTGTCGCCGGGGACGGCGTAGAGGCCGTGCGGGCCCATCAGGGCGACCTCGTCGCCCGCGCTCGCGCCGGCGGCCCACGTCGAGGCGGGTCCGCCGTCGGGGTGCAGCACGAAGTCGATGTCGAGTTCGCGCCGCTCGGGCCGGAACGCGCGGACGGTGTACGTGCGCATCGGCGGGCGGACCTCGTCGGGCATGGCCAGGTAGGTGCGGTACCAGGACGTGGTGTCGCCCTCGATGGGAGGCGGCAGCTCCGGGCGGGTGCGGCCGCCGCGGGGGAAGAAGACCTTGACGTACTGGTCGGGCGCGGCGGTGACGAAGCCCCGCAGGTCGTCGCCGGTGAACGTCACGCGCACGAGGTGTGGGGTGAGCCGCCGGGTCGCCGACACCGTCAGGCGTCGGAAGGTGAACTGCGGCGGCCGGTCGTCGGCCGGTGCGGTCGGTGCCGGAGCCGCGGCCGGTGCCGGTGCCGCGTGGGACTGCGCCGTGACGGTCATTAGGCAAGCCTAACCGAATGCGCAACCCCCGGGTGGTGATGTGGTGCGGCTCTCGAGCTACTCCGGCCGCCACCGATAGGTGCGCAGGTCGATGCGCTGGCCGTCGGCGAGGACGCCTTCGCCGCGGAGCAGTTCGAGTTGGCGGTGCACCAGGTGCGGCGCCGGGGTGCCGTTGGCGCGCAGCACGCGATGCCAGGGGATGTCGGCGCCGTCCTCCGACAGGACCCGGCCGATCAGCCGGGGCGTCGAGGCGCCGGCGAGGGCGGCGATGTCGCCGTACGTGGCGACGGTGCCGGGCGGGATCGTCGTGACCGCGTCGCGGATCCGCTCGTGCAACTCCTCGTCCATGCGGGAAAGCCTAGGCGCGGTACGGGTCGTCCCCACGACGACCTCTCGACATGGCCACGCGGGCGGAGGGGTTGTCGGGGTGACGTGGTTCCATCGGAAACCGTGAGCAGAAGTGGTCTGAATGCCCGGTTGGTGCGGCCGTCCGTACCGGCCGTGCCTGCGCACGTCTGGGAGCCCGAGGCCGCCCGGCTGCTCGAGACACCCGCGGGGTTCGTCCGCGTCCTCGGCGGGCCCGGCACGGGCAAGACGGCGTTGACGGCGCAGCTCGCGGCCGAACGCATCCGCGGGGGAGCCGACCCGGAGAGCATCCTCGTCGTCACCGCCTCCCGGCGCGCCGCGAACGCCGCGCGGAGGGACATCACCCGCCGCATCACGGCCGCCGACACCGAGGAGGACCCCGACGCCACGGGAATCCACCGCACGGTGCGCGAGCCGATGGTGCGCACGGTCCACTCGTACGCGTTCGCCGTCCTGCGGTTGCAGGCGAACCTCACGGGACAGCCGGAACCGCGGTTGCTGTCCGGGCCGGAACAGGACGTCGTGGTGCGCGAACTCCTCGCGGGCGACCTGGAACGCGGCGCGTACGACTGGCCGGAGCGGCTCCGCCCCGCGCTCGGTGTCGCCGGCTTCGCCGAGGAGCTGCGCGATCTGATCCTGCGGGCGGCCGAACGTGGTCTCGGCCCCGAGGACCTGGTCAAACTCGGCAGGCACGAGGGGCGTGAGGAGTGGATCGCGGCGGGGAACTTCTGGCGGCAGTACGAAGAGGTCACGCTGCTGCACGGGTCGGGAGGCCACGCGACCGGCACGCCGGGCGCACCCGCGATGGATGCCGCCGAGCTCGTCGCGAGTGCGCTCGTCGAGCTCGAAGGGGATCCGGAACTCCTCGAACGGGAGCAGCGCCGGCTGCGGCACGTGCTCGTCGACGACGCCCAGCACCTCGACCCGCTGCAACTGCGGTTGCTGCGGCTGCTCGGCGGCACGGCCGACGACTTCGTGCTCGCCGGTGACCCCGACCAGTCCGTGTTCTCGTTCCGCGGTGCGGACCCGAGGTTGTTCACCGACGCCGACGCGGCCGAGACCGTCACGCTGACCCGCACCCACCGGCCCGCACCCGCCGTGCACGACGCCGTGACCCGCATTGCCCGCGGATTCGCGGGCGCGGGCCCCGCCCGTGACACGCGGATCGCCGAGCCCGAACCCGACACGGCACCCGGTGCGGTGCGGGCCCGGCTGTTCCCGACGCCGGCCGCCGAGGCGTCCTGGCTCGCCGACCGGCTACGCCGCGCGCACCTGCTCGACGAAGTGCCGTGGGAGGAGATGGCGGTGCTGGTGCGGTCACCGACGCGGTCGATGCCGGTGCTGCAGCGCGCGTTGGCGGCCGCGGGCGTGCCGATCGCGTCGGCCGCCGAGGAGGTGCCACTGGCGCGCCAGCCCGGCGTCCGGCCGCTGCTGGAGATCCTGCGCCTGGCCACCGACCCGGACGCGTTCGACGCCGACACGGCGGAGATGCTGCTGGCCTCACCGCTCGGCGGTGCGGATCCGCTGGCGCTGCGGCGGTTGCGGCGCGGCCTGCGGCGACTGGAGCTCACCGGGGGTGGCGAACGGTCCAGCGACGAGCTGCTCGTCGAGGTGCTGCGCGGCGGCGACATCCTCGCGGGATTGGCCGATGCCGAGGCCGCTCCGGTTCGCCGGATCGGCGGGCTGCTGGCCACGGCGAGGGAGGCGGCGCAGGGTGGCATGGACGTCGAGAACGTGCTGTGGCGCGTGTGGCAGGCCAGTGGCCTGGAGAAACGGCTGCTCCGGCAGATCGAGCGCGGCGGCTCGCTCGCCGCGCAGGCCGACCGGGACCTCGACGCGGTCGTCGCCCTGTTCGACGTCGCGGGTCGCTATGTCCACAGGCTGCCGAAGGCGAGCGTCGGGGGCTTCGCCGAATACCTGACCTCGCAGCACATCGCGGGCGACAGCCTCGCGCCCGTGGCCGCGCGCGGCAGCGGTGTGTCGCTGTTGACGGCGCACGCCGCGGCGGGTCGCGAGTGGACGGTCGTGGCGGTCGCGGGCGCTCAGGAGGGCGGATGGCCGGACCTGCGGCCCCGCGGCACGCTCCTCGGTGTGGAACGGCTGGTCGACCTGCTGTCCGGTGTGGACAGCGACGGGGTGTCGGTGATCGCCCCGCTGCTGGCCGAGGAGCGCAGGCTGTTCTACCTGGCTGCGAGCCGGGCGCGCTCGGAGCTGCTGGTCACGGCGGTGCAGGGGGAGGACGAACAGCCGTCGCGGTTCGTCGAGGAACTACTCGTCCACGAGCAGGACGCCGCCGACGCGGGCCCGGACGTGCGGGTCTATCGGCGCGAACGGGCGCTCGTACTGTCCGAATTGGTCGGCGAGCTGCGCTCGGTGGTGTGCGCCGCCGAGGAGACGTCCGAGCGTAAGGAACGTGCCGCGACGCAGCTTGCCCGCCTCGCGCGTGCCGGCGTGCCCGGTGCGCACCCGAGCCAGTGGTACGGCCTGCACGAACCCAGCACGACGGAACCGCTCCGCAAGCCCGGTGAGCCGGTGCGCGTGTCCCCGTCCACGGTGGAGGTGCTCGCGAAGTGCCCGCTCCGGTGGCTGATCGAACGCCACGGCGGGGCGGACCCGTCGCAGCTGGCCGCCGTCACCGGAACGCTCGTGCACGCGCTCGCGCAGGCGGCCGCCTCCGGGGCCGACGAGGCCGAGATCAAGGCCGAACTCGACAAGGCGTGGACCAAAGTGGACGCCGGCGCGCCGTGGTTCTCCCGCCGCGAGCGGGTGCGGGTGGAACAGATGGTGCAGAACTTCCTGACCTGGCTGCACCAGAGCAGACAGGACCTCAGCCAGCTGGCCGTGGAACAGGAGATGTCGGTGGAGCTGCCTGCGACCCTCGACGCGGCGGGCGCCGACGGCGACCAGGACGACGCTCCGGAGGAAGCCGCGACGGACCAGGCCGACCCGGGGGCCCAGGGTGCCGGCGCCGAGCTGCGCGTCACGCTGACCGGCCGGGTCGACCGGCTGGAAGTGGACGGCCACGGCAGGCCCGTCGTGGTCGACCTCAAGACCGGCAAGAACGCGGTCAGCGCCAAGGACGCAGAACAGCATCCGCAGCTCGCGGCCTACCAGCTGGCGGTGCTGCTCGGCGCGTTCGAGCATCACCTGAGGACCACGCAGTCCGCGCAGTCGGCGACCAAGCCCGGCGGTGCGAAGCTCGTGTACGTCGCCAAGTCCCACACCAAGACCGGTGCCAGTGAGCGGCAGCAGCCGCCGTTGGACTCCGGCGGCGAGGTGCACTGGCTCCGCCTCGTGCGGGACGCCGCCGCCGCGACCGCGGGACCCGCGTACGAGGCGCGCGAGAACAAGGACTGCGACCGGTGTCCCGCGCGGTCGTCGTGCCCGGCACGCCCCGAGGGCAGGCAGGTGACGGGGCCGTGACGGAGTTGGTGAGCCCCGCCGAGGTCGCCCACGCCCTCGGCCTGCCCACGCCGACCGACGAGCAGGCCGCGGTGATCGCGGCGCCGCCGGAGCCGTCGCTGGTCGTCGCCGGTGCGGGCGCGGGCAAGACGGAGACGATGGCCGCGCGCGTCGTATGGCTGGTCGCCAACGGCCTCGTCACGCCCGAACGGGTGCTGGGCCTGACCTTCACCCGGAAGGCCGCGCGGCAGTTGGCCGACCGGGTGCGTGCGCGGCTGCGCGTCCTTGCGGGGTCGGGCCTGCTCGACCGCATCGATCCCGGCGGCACGCGGCGCGCGTCGGTGGTCGCGGGCGAACCGACGGTTCTGACGTACCACGCCTACGCCGGGCGGCTGCTCGGCGAGCACGGCCTGCGGTTGCCGGTGCAGCCCGGCGCGCGATTGTTGTCGGAGACGGCGTCGTGGCGGCTGGCGCACCGCGTGGTGTCCACATGGGACCACGATCTCGACACCGATCTCGTGCCCGCCAGCGTCACGGCGCAGCTGCTCGGGCTGACGGGGGAACTCGCGGAACACCTCGTCGACCCGGACGGGCTCCGCGAACACACCAGCCGGCTGTGCGAGCTGATCGAGAACGCGCCGCGGGCGAAGGGCCAGCGCGCGGCGATGCCCGTCGACCTGCAGAAGATCCTGACCTCGCAACGGTTCCGACTGTCGCTGCTGCCGCTCGTGGACGCCTACAAGCAGCGCAAACGAGCCGAGGGTGCGCTCGACTTCGCCGACCAGATGTCACTGGCGGCCCGGCTCGCGGAGGGGCACCCGGAGGTCGTGGCCACCGAACGTGAACGCTACGGCGCGGTGCTGCTGGACGAGTACCAGGACACCGGCCACGCCCAGCGCGTGCTGTTGCGGTCGCTGTTCGGCGGTGCCGACGCCGCGGCACTGCCCGTGACGGCCGTGGGCGACCCGGCGCAGGCCATCTACGGGTGGCGCGGTGCGAGCGCGGCGAACCTGCCCCGGTTCACGACCGACTTCCCGCGCGCCGACGGCGAGACCGGACGCGGCCTTCCCGCCCGCGAGTACGGCATGCTCACCAGCTTCCGGAACCCGCCCGAGGTGCTGACCCTCGCCAACGCCGTCGCCGAACCGTTGCGCGCGGGTGGCCTCGGCGTGCAACGACTCCGCGCCCGTGACGGCGCGCCGACGGCGGACGTCCGCTGTGGACTGCTGCCGGACGTTCGGGCCGAACGCGAGTGGCTCGCCGACGAACTCGCGGGGACCTGGTACGCCGAACGGGACGCGACCGGCACACCGCCCACCGCGGCCGTGCTGGTGCGCCGCCGTGCCGACATGGCGCCGATCGCCGAACGCCTGCGCGCCCGCGGCCTGCCCGTCGAGGTCGTCGGACTCGGCGGACTGCTCGACGAGCCCGAGGTGGCCGACCTCGTCGCGACCCTGCGGGTGCTGGCCGAACCGCTGTCCGGCACCGCCGCGGCGCGTCTGCTCACCGGGGCGCGCTGGCGGCTCGCCGCGGCCGACCTGGGCGCGCTGTGGCGCAGGGCCGGCGAGCTTTCGGCCGACGGCGACGACATCGTCACCGAACGCGCCGAGGAGGCGGGTCTGGTCGACGCGCTCGACGACCCCGGCGACCCGGGGCGCTACTCGGAGCCGGGCTATGCCCGCATCACCCGGCTCAGCAAGGAACTCGGGGCGCTGCGCAGGCGGCTCGACCAGCCGCTGCCCGAACTGGTCGCCGACGTCGAACGCACGATGTTGCTCGACGTCGAGGCGATGTCCCGCCCAGGTGGCGCGGGGCGGGCGCACTTGGACGCGTTCGCCGACGTCGTCACCGAGTACGCGGAGAACTCACCCACCGGCACGTTGCTGTCGTTCGTGGACTACCTCGCCACCGCCGAGCACGCCGAGGACGGCCTGCCGCCCGGCGAGGTCGAGGTCGCCGCCGACCGCGTGCAGGTGCTCACCGTGCACTCGTCGAAGGGTCTCGAATGGCGGGTCGTGGCGGTGCCGCACCTGGTGAAGGGCGTCTTCCCGGGAGACCGGCGGTCGTCGTCGTGGCTGCGGACCGTCACCGAACTGCCCGCGACCCTGCGTGGTGACAGTCAGGACCTGCCCGACCTGCCGCTGCGTGGCGACGAGAACCGCAAGGAAGTCCTCGACACCTGCAAGGAGCATGAGGCCGCGTTCGCCGACCGGCACGCCGAGGAGGAGCGCAGACTCTGCTACGTCGCGCTGACCCGGAGCGAACAGCACCTGCTCGTCTCCGGCCACTGGTGGGGCGAGACCGGCGCGTCGCCGAAAGGCCCGTCGACGTTCCTCTCCGAGGTCAAGGACACGATCGCAGACGACGAGACGGTCGGCACGATCACCACATGGGCCGACGAACCCGACGAGGGCGACGAGAACCCGCTGTCCGGCGAGAACGCCGAGCCGGTGAGCTGGCCGGCCGATCCGCTCGGTGAGCGCAGGGCCGCCGTGGCCGAGGGCGCCGACGCGGTGCTCGCGGCCATCGCCGCACTGGACGCCGAACCCGCCGAGGCCGCGGCGGCCCGGTCGTCCCTCCCTCCGGCGTCTCCGGTGACGGAATCGGCGGTGACGGAATCGGCGGTGGCGGTATCGGCGGTGACGGAGTCGGCAGCCACGGCGGCTGAGCACGACCAGCTCGTGCTGCCGCTCGGCGAGCCATACCCGGACCCCGCCGAGCCTCCCGACGAGCCGCCGCACGAGGATGCCGATCCAGAGGACACGGATCCCGAGGGCTGGGCCGTCGACACCGACGTGCTGCTGGCCGAACGGGAACGCGCCTCCGGGCGCACGGAGGACATCGCCCTACCGGGGCAGTTGTCGGTGAGCCAGCTCGTGGAACTCGCAGGCAGGCCGGACGAACTGGCGCGGCGGCTGCGGCGGCCGTTGCCGTTCCCGCCGAACGCGTACGCGCGGCGCGGTACGGCGTTCCACGGGTGGCTGGAACGCCGGTTCGCGGGCGACCGGCTGTTCGACCTCGACGACCTGCCCGGTGCCGCGGACACCGGCGAGGCGCCCGACGAGGAGCTGGACGCGCTGCGTGAGGCGTTCGAACGCAGCGAGTGGGCGCATCGCACGCCGCACGACGTCGAGGTGCCGTTCTCCACCGTCGTCGACGGCGTGACCGTGCGGGGCCGCATGGATGCGGTGTTCGCCGATCCCGACGGCGGGTGGACCGTCGTCGACTGGAAAACCGGCGGGGTGCCCGACGAGTCGGCGATGCAGGCCGTCTCGGTGCAGCTCGCGGCTTACCGTCTCGCGTGGGCGGGCCTGTCCGGCGCACCGCTCGAGAAGGTGCGCGCGGCGTTCCACTACGTGCGCCACGACCGCACCGTCCGCCCGGCGGACCTGCGCGACGCCGACGGTTTGCGTGCGTTGCTGCGATCGGTGGACGGGAGCGGCTAGGGTTGCCCAGCGTGATCAAGGGACTGCTCCGGCAGCGGCCGCTGTCCGAACAACCGGGCCATGCGCTGGTCGGCGTCATCCGGATGCCCGACGCGAAGGTCAGCCCGCTCAACGCGATCATCCGGCGGATCGTCGGCGCGCTGTTGTTCCTGTTCGCGGCCGTGATCATCGTGTACATCGGCCGCGACGGCTACACCGACAGCAAGGGCGACGGCATCTCGTTCCTCGACGCGGTCTACTACGCGACCGTGTCGCTGTCGACGACCGGCTACGGCGACATCGCGCCGGTGACCGATTCCGCGCGGCTGATCAACATCGTCGTCATCACCCCGTTGCGGGTGGCGTTCCTGATCGTCCTGGTCGGCACCACACTGGAAGTGCTGACGGAGCGTTCTCGCCAGGCGCTGCGGATCCAGAAGTGGAGGAACAAGGTGCGGGACCATGTGGTGGTCGTCGGATTCGGCACGAAGGGACGCTCGGCGATCAACGCCCTGCTGGCCGAACACGACGTCGAGGCGAACCAGGTCGTGGTCGTCGACACCGATCAGCAGGCGCTCGACGCGGCCAGCGCGCTCGGCCTGATCACCGTGCACGGCAGCGCCACCCGCGCCGACGTGCTCCGCGTCGCCGGGGTGCAACGCGCTCGGTCGGTGGTCATCGCGCCGAACCGGGACGACACCGCGGTGCTGGTCACGCTGACCGCGCGGGAGCTGGCGCCGAAGGCGAGCATCCTGGCCTCGGTCAGGGAGGCGGAGAACGTGCACCTGCTGAAGCAGTCGGGCGCCGACCAGGTCGTGGTCTCCAGCGAGACGGCGGGCAGGCTGCTGGGCATGGCGACGCGCACGCCGCTGGTGGTCGACATGGTCGAGGATCTGCTCACCCCGGAGACCGGTCTGGCGATCGCCGAACGGCCGGTCACCCCGAAAGAGGAGGGCGGTTCACCGCGACATCTGCCGGACACCGTCCTCGGCCTCGTCCGGGCGGGGCAGCTCTACCGGGTGGATGCGCCCGAGGCCGACGCCCTCGAACCCGGTGACCGCCTGCTGTACGTGCGTCACACAGCGCGACCGGACGACGACGAGGACGGCTGACCCGGGCCGCCGGAGGGACGGGCACGTGGGTGCTTGACACCCGCGACAGGCCGCTGACCTGCGCACACGCTCGTGCGGCCGGTGTTCGCATGCCGAGCCGCGAGTGGTCACGCTGTGAGGTCACGTTGTGATGTTGGCTGCCCCGGCTTTTCTGGGCCGGTGCCGGGATATCTGCGACGATTGGGCGCGTGCGGCAACAAGCGGAATCGGGCAGACCGGCGATCACGGTCGGATGGCGGTCGGCCGGGGTGGCGGTCGTCGTCGGCCTCCTGATCACGGCGCTGGCATGGCTGGCGGGTCCGTCGCTGTTGGCCACGGCCGCGGGCGCCGATCACCGCACCGTCGAGGCCACCGTCACCGATCCCACGGAGTGCTCCGATCCGGAGGCCCGGGAGACCGTGCGGTTCAGCGACGACGGTGCCACCAGGCAGGGCATACTCAGCGGCTGCGGGCACAACAAGGACGAGACGGTGCGCATCGCCGTGCCCGAGGAGCCCGCCGAGACCGGTGGTGAACCCATGTTGGTGCACCTCGCCAGCACGGACGCAGGCATGAGCGAACTGGGCAGGCCGCTCGGCATGGCGCTGCTGGTGCTGAGTTGCGCGGCGGGTGGCGTGTACGCGTTCCTCGTTGTTCGTGGTCCGCGGCCCGGGATCGCCGCGGGACGGTTGGCCTAACTCCGGCCGGTCGGCTGCGCCCCCGCCCCGGCCCTGACGCTCCGGCCCTGCGCCCTGCGCCCTGCGCCCTGCGCCCTGCGCCCTGCGCCCTGCGCCCTGCGCCCTGCACGCCCTGCAATCCTGCGCGCCAGATCAGGCTCGCCGGTCAGGAGACCTTCGAGGCGGGGGCGGAGAAGGTGTTGCAGTCGACGATGCGGTTCGACTCCGCGCCGGCGCGCCACCAGGCGGCGTAGTTGGCGTTGGAGCCGTGGTCGGAGGTGCCGGACGTGTCGTCGCCGCGGGTGTCCTGGTCGTACCAGGCGGTGTCGAACATCTGCTGGGTCACGCCCTGTGGGCCGCTGCGGCCGGTGTGAGAACCCATGAACATGCCGGAGAAGCACTGGGCCTGCAGTTCACGCCTGCGGGAGAGGTCCTGTCCGTCCTCGCTGTGCTGGCCCGCCGCGTTGATCTGCGCCCACACGCCGTCCATGATCCCCGCGACCTCCTGCACATGGTGGCCGTACTCGTGGGCCAGCACGGAGAGGTAGATGCCCGCCTGTTGGCCGTAGTAGTCGGTCTGCAGACCGTCGAAGGGCACGTAGAGGTTGTCGTTGCAGTAGTAGGCCGCGGTCGTCACGTCGACGCGGATGTCACCGCACGGCGTGCGGAACGACGGGCCGTCGGGAAAGTGCAGCGTCGGTTCGCGGAACGGCAGTTCGTAGCGGCGCAGGAACGGCTCCCACGCGCGGTTGAGGCAGTCGGTGGCGGTGGTGAAGAACCGTTCCGCCGCTTCCGGGTTGCTGCGCCACTCGGGCAGTGCGCACGTCACGGCCTGCAGTCCGGCGTCGGGGTCCTGTAGCAGTGGCCGGTCGCCGAGGGCGCGGATGTTGCCGGGCACCGTTTCCGTTGCGCGCGCCGAGCCCGCGTTGCCCCCGCCCGCCGGCGCGCCGCGGGACTCGTCGTCGCCGGTGAAAGCAACCAGTGCCAGCACGCTTGCCAGCGCGGCGAGCACGACACCCACCAGCGAGAACATGACGACCGGCACGCGGGAGCGGGTGCCGTCGCGTCGCGGGCGGCCCGGGTCCTGCGTGTCGCCGGAATCCTCGCCGGACGGTGCGTCCGGTTCGGGATCTGTCATGTCGCGGCCCCGTCCGCCTCGCTGGTCGCTGTCACCACCATAGCCGGGCACCCTAGGCGCAGCCGCAGTGTCGGCGGCGGCGACGTCCCGGCGACCGGTGCCGACAGCGCCCGGAAATCGGACGGAGCGGAGCGAACGGGATCGTCAGGACACCGAACCGGCGTCGGCGAGCCAGGTGTTGCACTGGTGAAGGCGGTTGTCCCGGCTGCCCTGCTGCCACCAGGCCGCGTAGTTGGCGTTGGAGCCGTGATCGTCGGTGCCGGACGTGTCGTCGCCGCGGGTCTGCTGGTCGTTCCAGGCGTTGTTGAGCATGGTCTGGGTGACGCCGTTCGGGCCGCTGCGCCCGGTGTGTGAGCCCATGAACATGCCCGAGAAGCACTGGGCCTGCAGTTCCAGCCTGCGCGACATCGCGGCGCCCTCGGCCGTGCCGAGCCCGCCCGCCTCGTCGATCTGCTGCCAGGCGGCCTGGGACATCCCGGAGAGCTCCTGGACGTGGTGGCCGTACTCGTGGGCGAGCAGCGCCAGATGGACGCCGGGCTGGTTCGGCCGCCGGTCGAACTGTAATCCGGCGATCGGCATGTACAGGTTGCCCCGGCAGTACAGTGCCGCCTGGGTGATGTCGACCTGCTGCCTGCCGCACGGCGTGCTGTAGGACGTGCCGCTCGGGAAATGCAGCGTCGGCCGTTCGAACGGGAGGTTGTAGGCCCCCAGCAGGTCGCCCCAGGTGGTGTTCAGGCATTCGTTCGCCGCGGTCAGGTACGTCTTCGCGGCCGCCTCGGTGTCCCGCCACGCGGGCAGCGGGCACGCGTTCGCCCTGAGACCACCGTCTGTGTTCTGGAACAGCGGGTGCCGGCCGAGCTCGTAGACCTTCCGAGGGCCCGCGGGCGCATCGCCGCCGCCGGATTCCTCGGTGAACGTCACGATGCTGCCGGACGTGCTCGGCTCGGTCTCGCTCGACGGCGAGGTGGTCTCAGTGGTCGTTTCGGACGTCGTCGTCGACTCGGAGGCGGTGGGCGTCGGCGACGGCACGTCCACGCCGCGGTGCGCGTACCGCTGCGAGGTGTCCGTTCCCCCGGTCAGCGTCGCGACGAGGGTGACGACCACGGCCAGCGCACCCACCCCGCCGAGCGCAGCCGCGATCGCGGGGCCGTTCGACGTCCGCCGGCGCGGCGGTCCGTACGGGGGCGGTCCGTAAGGGGGAACCGCGTGGTGGGCAGCGGCGTGGTGGGAAGGACCGTGGTGGGAAGGCCCCTGGTGGGCGGCCCCGTACGGCGGCTGGTTGTACTCGGGTCGTCCGTACGGTGCCTGACCGTGCGGCGCGTGACCGTGCGGGGGCCGGCCTTGCGGCGGCTGGCCGGGTTGTGGTTGCCCGTACTGGGGCTGACCGTGGGGCGGACCGTTGTGTGGGGGCTGGTTGTGTGGGGGCTGGTCGTGCTGGGGCGGGCCCGGACTCTGCGGCCCGGGACCGTGTGGACCGGGCGGCCCCTGGTGGTGGGACGGGCCGTGCGGGCCGGGTGGGCCGGGCGGTGGTTGCGTCATGCGGCGTGGCTCCCCCAGTGATGATCGCTCGTGCGCGGCAGAGCATAGGTCAAGCTGGGGACGGCCACGGTGCGGTCGCACGGTCGCGGCCCAGCGGGGATGGCAGGATCGGCGTTATGAGCGATTCGAGTGGCATGTCGAACGGTGACTCCGAGCTGCCGCGCTACCCGTCCTCGGGTGGTGCCGACCAGGAGCGGCAGCCCGGGGTGATCCCGCTGGAGCCGTTGCGGCTCGGTGACGTCATCGGTGGTGCCTTCACCACGATGCGGTCGTACGCGGGCATCGTGTTTGGAACGTCGTTCGTCATCGCCGTGATCAGCGCCGTGGTGTCGTACTTCGTGACGCGGTCGATGCTCGCCGACGTGACGCAGATCGACCCGGCCGCGTCGCCGGAACGGCAGATGCAGCAGCTGGAGAACATGCTGGGTGACATGCTGCCCGCGTTCGGCGTGCAGCTCGCAGTGATGCTGCTGGTGCAGGCCGTGCTCACGGGTCTGCTCATGACCGTGGTCGGCCGGGCCGTGCTCGGCAAGCCGATCACGTTCGGAGAGGCGTGGGTCGAGCTCAAACCGCGCCTGCTGTCGGTGCTCGGTCTGTCGGTCGTCGTCACGGTGGCCCAGGCGGTCGTCGCCGGGGTGTTCGGTGCCCTGCTGATCACGACGATGGGCGTGTTCGGTGCGCTGCTGACGCTCGTGCCGGTCATCGCGATCTGGGTCTACCTCAGTCTGGCCACGGCGGCACTCGTGCTCGAACGCGGCACGATCGGTTCGGCGATCAAGCGGTCGGTCGCCCTGGTCAAGGGTGCATGGTGGCGGGTGTTCGGCTTCCTGCTCGTGGCCGTGGTCATCGGCATCGGAGTCAGCCTGATCATCGGGCTGCCGTTCTCGCTCGCCGCGCCCGCGCCGGGGGAGGCGCTCGGTGGGGGTGACGTGGTGATCCAGGAGATCGGCAACGTCGTCACCGGCACGATCATCACGCCGTTCATGTCGCTGGTCGCCGCGCTGATCTACATCGACCAGCGCATCCGCCGGGAGAACCTCGCCCCGGAGCTGCGCCGCGCCTCCCAGATGTGAGCACCACTCAGCTGTGAGCACAGCCCTGCCGGGACACCGCTCAGCTGTGAGCACAGCCCTGCCGGGAGCACAGCCCTGCCGGGGCGACGGGACGGATGTGAGCGACGAGACGACGCCGTGACGCCGCACGAACGGCGGCCGGGGTGGATGACAGGGTCGCGCCTATGATCGATTCGAGTGGTATGTCCGGCCGCGGGTCCCACGGGTGGCAGCCCGGCGTGATCCCGCTCCGGCCCCTGCGCCTCGCGGACATCACCGACGGTGCCGTGGCGACACTGCGCAGGCACGCCGCCGTCGTGTTCGGCGCATCGGCTCTCGTGGCCCTGGCAGGCACGGTGCTGGTGCTACTCGCCGAGATGTACGTCCTGCCTCTGCGGCGGTCCTGGCAGCATCCCCTCAACGAGCTGTTGGCCAACGCGGCGAGCCTGCTCGTCACGTTGTCGACGCACGCACTCGTCGTGGGCGTGACGACGGTGGTGGTCGGTCGGGCGGTGCTGGGCAGGCCGGTCTCGGCGCGCGAGGTGTGGGCCGAGGTCGGGCCGCGGTTATTGGCGCTGTTCGGACTGACCGCCGTCGTCACGGTCGTCACGATCGTCGGGCTACTCCTGCTGGTCGTGCCCGGGATCGTGGCCTACGTGTTCCTCAGCCTGGCCGTGCCCGTGCTGATGTGGGAACGCGGCACCGTCGTCGACGGGCTGGCACGGTCGGTGCAACTGGTCGGTGGCGCGTGGTGGCGGGTCTTCGGCGTCCTGGTCGTCGCGCTGCTGATCACGGTCCTGGTCAGCCTGGTCGTGCAACTGCTGTTCGCCCAGCTCCTGCCGTTGGGTGCCGGCACGTCGCCGTTGTCGGACGGCACCCCGGCCGGGCATCGGCTGATCCTCGGGCTCGGCAGCGTCGCGGGGCAGAGCCTCGCGGTGCCGTTCAGCTCCGCCGTCACCGTGCTGATCTACCTCGACCGGCGCATGCGCCGCGAGAACCTGGACGGCGAACTCCGGCGCGCGGCGGAATAGCCCGGCAGAGGTGCCGATACCGGTGAAGGCGACGTGAACACGCGAGCGCCTCCCGTAGGGTGGCCCCATGGCCGAACCCGTTCTCCACAAACTGACGTTGGACAACGGCCTGCGAGTGGTTCTCGCGCCCGACCGGAGCGCCCCGGTCGTCGGCGTCAGCGTGCACTACGACGTGGGTTTCCGTTCCGAACCCGAAGGCCGCACCGGCTTCGCGCACCTGTTCGAGCACCTGATGTTCCAGGGCAGCGAAAGCCTCGAGAAGCTGGCCCACTTCCGCCACGTGCAGGGCAGCGGAGGCTCGTTCAACGGGTCGACCCACCCCGACTACACGGACTACTTTGAGGTGCTGCCGTCCGCGGCGCTGGAGCGCGCGCTGTTCCTCGAGGCCGACCGGATGCGTGCGCCGAAGCTGACCGCCGAGAACCTCGCCAACCAGATCGACGTGGTCAAGGAGGAGATCCGCCTCAACGTGCTGAACCGGCCCTACGGCGGATTCCCGTGGATCCTGCTGCCGCCGGTGCTGTACGACACGTTCCCCAACGCCCACAACGGTTACGGCGACTTCACCGACCTCGAGCAGGCCAGCCTCGAGGACTGCGCCGCGTTCTTCGACACCTACTACGCGCCCGCCAACGCGGTGCTCACCGTCGCGGGCGACATCGAGGTCGACCGGGCCCGCGAGTTGATCGAGAAGCACTTCGGCGACGTGCCCGCACGCCCGAGGCCCGAGCGGCCGTCGTTCGCCGAGCCCCGGCCGACCAGCGAGATCCGCGAGACGCACGTCGACCCGCACGCCCCGCTTCCCGCGCTGGCCGTCGGCTACCGCATGCCCGACCCGGTCGGTGAGATCGACGCCTACCTGGCGCACCTCGTGCTGGCCAGCGTCCTCGTCGACGGTGACGGTTCCCGCCTGCAGCAGCGCCTCGTGCACGGCGAGCCGCTCGTCACCGACATCAACGCGGGCGCGGGTCTGTTCGGACCGTTCGAGGCGCGCGATCCCGACACGTTCTCGATCACCGCGATGCACACGCCCGACGTCGGCGTGGACAGCATCCTCGGTGCCGTCGACGAGGAGCTGGAGTCGCTCGCCGCGCAGCCGCCGACCAGCGACGAGCTGGCGCGGGTGACGGCTCGGTGGAGCGCGATGCTGCACGCGGAACACGACAGGCTCGTCAACCGCACGCTCGGTTTCGGTTCGTTCGAACTGCTCTACGGCGACGCGGCGCTCATGCACCAGGTCGCCGACCGCATCGCCGCCGTCACCGCGGACGAGGTGTCGCACGCCGCGAAGGGCCTGCGGCCCGATTCGCGCGCCGTCCTTCTCGTCGAGCCCGCGCAGGGAGGTACCCAGTGACCGCATCGCAGACCCACCGGACCGCGGAGGAGATCGGCCGGACCCCGGCAGGCCCGCGGGAGTTGCCGCAGCTGGGCGAACAGCGGACGGCCACGCCACCGGAGCACGTCGACACCGAGATCGGCAACGGCCTGCGTGTGCTGGCCGTGCGCAAGCCGGGTTCGCCGATGGCGGAGCTGCGCATGGCGATCCCGTTCGCGGGTGACGACCCGATGCACACGGCGACGGCCGAAGTGCTTGCGGACACCATCGCCACGGGCACGCGTCGCCGTGACCGGGTCGCGATGGACACCGACCTGGCGCTCATCGGCGGCGACCTCGGCGTGGCCGTCGACCCGGAGCACCTGTCCGTCTCCGCGAGTGCGCTGGCGACCGGGTTGCCGACCCTGCTCGACGTGCTCGCCGACATCCTCACCGAGGCCACCTACGCCGACCACGAGGTCGAACGGGAAGCGGCGCGGCTGGTCGAACGCCTCGCCGTCGCGCGCACCCAGCCGCGCGTGATCGCCCGCGAGGCGCTGCAGCGGCAGCGCTACGGCGACCACCCGTTCACCCGCGAGGTACCCCGTCCCGAGGACGTGGAGCAGGTGACGCCGGGCATGGTCCGCGCGCTGCACCCCGCCGCGGTTCTGCCGCGGGGCTCGGTGCTGGTGCTCGTCGGCGACATCGACCCGCAGTCCGCGGTCGTCGACGTCGAACGGGCGCTGGACGGCTGGCGTTCCGACGACGTGGCGCGCGAGCTGCCCGAGCTGCCCGACCTGGCCGGCGGCGACCTGGTGCTCGTACCGCGCGGCGGCGCCGTGCAGTCGCAGATCCGGCTGTCGGCGCAGAGCCTGCCGCGCACCGCGGACCGGTACCCGGCGGTGCAGTTGGCGAACCTGACGTTCGGGGGCTACTTCTCGTCACGGCTCGTCGAGAACATCCGTGAGGACAAGGGCTACACCTACGGCGCCCATTCCGGATTCGAGTTCACCCGAGGTAAGGCGACCGTGCAGGTCGACGCCGACACCGCGAGCGACGTGACCGCAGCCGCGCTGTTGGAGACGCGGTACGAACTCGGCAGGCTCGGGCTCGTGCCGCCGACCGACTCCGAGGTCGACACCGTGCGGCAGTATGCCACGGGCACGCTGCTGATCGGATCGGCGTCGCAGGCCGGGATGGCGAACCAGCTGATCGGCCTCGCCGCGGTGGGCCTCGACCTCGAGTGGCTGCTCGGGCACCCCGAGCGGCTCGCCGCCGTGACGACCGAACAGGTCGCCGAGGTGGCGCTGGAGATCTTCGCGCCGAGCCGCTTCACCGGTGTCGTCGTAGGAGATGCGGACGTGCTCGGGCCGCAGCTCGAGGCCCTCGGTGGCGTGCGCGTCGCGGATCCGGAACCGTGAGGCCGTTCGAGCTCGGGGAGGTTCCGGCGCTGTCCCGGTCCACAGTGGACCGGCAGGAGACACTGCGGAACGATCCGGAACGCCTCACCGCACGCTGGCCGGACGCGCGGCTCGTGGTCGTCGACCGCTGGGGCAGGACACCGGTGCGGCTCGACGCCGTCGACTCCGGCGAGGCACCCGTGAGTACCAGGAAGGCGGCCGAGTTCGCCGGGGAACCGCCCGTCGAGGCGTCGTTCCTCGGTGAATGGGACGGCGTCGACCACTGGATGCTGCCCGTCGACCCGCCGTCCGAATCGGACACGATCGAACTCGACGGCGGTTGGGGAGTGCGGCAGGAGGTTCCGGTCAGTGCCGACGAGGCGTGGCTGGACCTGCGGGGGCACGGCGCCCTCCTCGACGACACGTCGGCGGGTCTGCTGACGACCGCGGAAGCACTGCGGAACTGGCACCACCGTGGCAGGTTCTGCGGGCGGTGCGGGTCGGAAGTGACCCGGGTGCAGTTCGGCTGGGCATCCCACTGCACCGGGTGCGGGAACGAGGAGTACCCGCGTACCGACCCCGCGGTGATCTGCCTGGTGCACGACGACATCGGCGTCAACGGTGCGAACGTGCTGCTGGCGCGTCAGCCCGTGTGGCCGCCGAAGCGGTACTCGGTACTGGCGGGATTCGTCGAGGCCGGCGAGTCGCTCGAAGGCTGCGTCGAACGCGAGGTGCGTGAGGAGGTCGGTGTCGAGGTCGGCGACGTGCGCTACCTGGGCAGCCAGCCGTGGCCGTTCCCGCGGTCGATCATGCTCGGCTTCGCGGCGCGGACCGTCAGCGGTGCCGCCCTGACGCCCGCAGACGGGGAGATCGAGGAGGCGCGATGGTTCAGCCGCGCCGACGTGCGTGCGGCGTTCGACGGTGAGCACGACGAACTGATGCTCCCCGGCACCACATCGATCGCGTCCGTGATGCTCCGTTCGTGGGCCGCCGCGGAGCAGTAGCGCACACCGGGCGAGGGCTACGGACACCCGGCCGCTCGCCGCTCGGCCACGCCGGACCCCGGGACTCGGGCCGACGCGCCTCGGTAGGCTGCCGCGTAGCTTCACCGGGTTTGGGGGTTTCGGGAAACGTGAGTGCGCATCGAGTCGTCGGATTGCTGCTCGGGGTGGTTGCCGACGGTCTGGTCGGCGAGCCGCGTCGCGCCGCTCCGTCGCGTCCTGTCACCGTGCTGCCGGACGCTGCCGACGCGCTGGCCCGGCGCATCGGAACCGCCGCGGCAACGACCGCGGTGACCGCCGGCGCCGTCGCAGCGGGCGTGCTGGCCGAACGCGTCACGGCTCGTCACCGGTTGCTGCGCACGCTCGCCGTCGCCGCGGGTACGTGGTCGGTCCTCGGGGGAGCGCGGATCGCCGCGGACGGCACCGACCTCGCCCGCGACCTCGAAAGCGGCGACTTCGACACCGCCCGCGCGCGCATCGCGACAGCCGACCCGCGCTGCACCGAAGACCTCGACCTGCCAGGTCTGTCCCGTGCCGCGATCGAAGTCGTCGCGGACCAGACCTCGAACGCCGTGGTGTCGCCACTCGTTTGGGGCGCTGTGGCGGGGCTCCCCGGAATGCTGGGCGCCCGCACCGTCACCGTGCTCGGCAGGCGGGCCGGAATGGAGCTCGACATCGCCTCGACGCGCTCGGCCGACCCGGTCGCGCGGCGACTCGACGAAGTCGCGAACCTCGCACCGGCACGGCTCACGGCCACGTTGACCACCGCCGCAGCACCGATCGTCGGAGGCTCCGCGCCCAGTGCGTGGCAGGCATGGCGGCGCGACACGGCCGCCCACCCGAGCCCTAACGCCGGGCGCGCCGAAGCCGCGTTCGCCGGGGCACTCGAGATCCGCCTCGGCGGCCGCACCGTGTACCCGCGCGGTGTGGCGGAGCTGCCCGTGCTCGGCGCAGGGCGCAACCCCGACGCCGGTCACGTCACGCGCGCCGTCGAACTGTCCCGAGTGGTCGGACTGTGCGCGGTCGGCGTGTCCGCGGTGCTCGCCGCCGTGTCGAGCCTCGGCAGGCGCCGACGCCGATAGGCACGTCCCCGCACGCGGGCGACCGGCACACGCGTTGCCCGCCGCCCGCGCGCGTTCGTCCGACGTCAGCAGTTCGGTGCGGAGCTGTACGGACTCGGATCGTTGGCCACGTGGACGTGGTCGTTGTGGCCCTCCGCGCCCGGCCCGATGATCTCGGTGAACCCGGCCTCGTGGGCGGCGTCGTACAGCGTGCACTGCGAGTGCTCGTTCGCGTTGATGCCGAGATCGGCCGTCTCGCCGTACATGTGCCTGCTCGAGGGCGACCCGCCGACCGAGTCGTTGCACGAGACGCTACGGAAACCGGACGTGACGCCGAGGGGCACGTCGCCGAGCTTGTGCCGCATCGCCTCCAGCTGCCACATGACTCGACGCGTGTTCTCCTTCGCGGTGGCGGCGTCGACCATGCCGCCTTCGAAGTTGTTCGCACCGCAGTTCTCGTCGAACTCGGAGTACGTGAAGTGCTCGGGGGTGCAGTCGTCCTGCCCGAGTGCGTGCAGCACCTCACGGGTCTCGGCGTCGACCACGCCGGACTGCGGGACGCCGTAGCCGGACTGGAACCGTTCGACGGCGGCCTCGGTGGCCGCGCCGAACTCGCCGTCGATCGCCAGGTGTTCGCCGTGGCTCACCCATCCGGCGACCCGGACCTGCAGCTCCTCGACCGCGGATCCGCTGTCGCCCTCCGACAGATCGCTCTCGAACGTGAAACAGCCGTCGGCGGCGGCCGTCGCCGGAGTGACGAGGGTCGCGGTCGTGAGGCCACCGGCAGCGAGCGCCGCCGCTGCCACCACGGAAAGAATACGGTTACGCATGGCACCTCCAGGTGTCTTCCGACGTGCCGACCGGTCGGCACCAGCGGCACTGGTAGCGCTGTCGGCACTGCCGGACACCTTGGCGTGAATCATTAACCGAATGCCATTCGTTGCGGTCGATACCTACCGACGGCGGGGTGCGAAAGTCGGCTCCGTGGCACACGGGGGAACCGCGCCCCGGTCGCGACGGTCCAACGCGCCGGCTTCGGGACACACGAGAAACGGGGGTGGTCCCCGGTGCGGAACCGGACACCACCCCCGTCCCGCAGGACGTGACCGTCAGCAGTTCGGGGCGCTGCGGAACGGACTCGGGTCATTGGCCACGTGGACGTGGTCGTTGTGACCCGGGTAGCCCGGCCCGAGGATCTCGGTGAAACCGGCCTCCCATGCGGCCCGGTACAGCGTGCACTGCGAATGCACGTTTCCACCGATTCCCATGTCCGCAGCATCGCCGTACAGATGGCGGCTCGACGACGAACCGCCGACCGAGCTGTTGCACGAGTAGCTCCGGATGCCGGACGAAATACCGATCGGCTGGTCGCCGAGCTTGTGGCGCATCGCTTCCAGCTGCCACATCACACGGCGGGTGTTCTCCTTCGCCGTCGACGCCGACACGGCGCCCCCGCTGAAGTTGTTGGCACCACAGTTGTCGTCGAACTCCGAATAGGAGAAGTGGGACGGCGTGCAGTCGCTCGACGTCAGGTCGTAGATCTTCCCGAACGTCTGCGAACCCGCGACACCGTCGGCCGCCAGGCCGTATCCCGACTGGAACCGCTTGACGGCAGCCTCGGTCGCCGGGCCGTACTGGCCGTCGATGGCGAGGTGCTCACCGGACGACACCCAACCGGCGACACGGATCTGCAGTTCCTTCACCGCAGCGCCGCTGTCGCCGCGAGAGAGAGTGCTCGACCACTCGTAGCACGAGGCGGCGCTGGCCGGGGCGGGCGTCGCCACCGCGGTCGCGGCGGTGAGGCCGGCCGCTGCAACAGCCGCAGCGGCCAGCAGGGAGAAGAGTCGTTTACGCATGGGACCTCCGCAGGTTGTCCTGGTGCCGCGCTCGGAGTCGGCACGCGAGGGCAATCTGCCCGACTTGTCCCGGTCCTTTGGTCGGTCGGTGAAAAGTACCGACGAAGGTTATGGGCGAAAGGTGGGGAATGTCCGTCCGTTCATCACGGAACGGGCACGCAGCGGTTACCGGCAGCCGTCGCTCACCGGAGCGCGTCGGCCTCGTCGTCCTCCGCGAGGATCTGCGCCACCGACTTGCGCTTCTGCCTGCCCGGCTGCTTACGTCGGCTCGTGTCCGCCGCCGCGGTGGACACGGTGGTGGCCGGCTCGGCGTCGTCGGCCGACCCGGTCGTGACGGACTCTGCTGCGTCGGAGTCGGCGAGAACACCGCCCGGTCGAGCTTCGCGGACCGTGAAGTACAGCCACCCGAGCAGGGCCATCGCGCCGAACGCGATCCACTGCAGCGCGTACGAGAAGTACGGCCCGGCTTCGAGCTGAGGGAGTGGCAGGGCCGTCAGCACACCCGGTTCGCCCGGCTCCAGCTGGTAGTAGCCCGGCTTGATGTCCAGGTCCGTCGCCCGCGCCACGACCTTCGAATCCACCGAGTACGAGTGCAGCCTGCCGCCGGTGGTCTCGTCGGCGAACGCGTCGCGGTTCGACGGATCGTTCTCGTCGGCGCGCACTCGGGCTTCGACGGTGACACGGCCCTGCGGCGGGGCCTCCAAGTCCGGCACTCCGGTGTCGTTGGCGGGCCGCACGAAGCCCCGGTTGATGAGCACCGTCGGGCCGGCGGTGGTGCGCAGGGGTGTGAGCACCTCGAACGCCGGCTCGCCCTGGACGGTGCGCAGCCGCGCGATCACTTCGTCGTCGGGCAGGTACGTGCCTTCGACGATCACGCGTCGCCACTCTGTGCGGCCGTCCGGGGCGGTGTCGCCGGGCAGCACCTCCGCCAACGGTTGCGGGCGGGCCGCGGTGGACGAGGACACGGCGTCGTTCCGCGCGGTGCGCTCCTCGTGCCGGTCGAACTGCCACGGGGCGAGCACGGTGAAGCTCAGGGCGGCGAAGACGAACACCACCACCGTCAACGCCAGCCAGCCGGGCTTGAGCAGGAATCTCCACCGCACACCCACCACGGTAGGCGTCGAGCGCGAACGGCTCATCGAGTGGTCGTGGCTTGCGCGGCGTGCGTCTCAGCCCGCGGCGTCCAGAGCCTGTCGCGCCGCGGTCAGTGCTTGGCGCGCGTAGCCACCGCCGAACAGCACCGTGTGCACGAGCAGTGGGAACAGCTGGTGCAGCCCGACGCGGTCTTCGTGGCCGGCTTCGAGTGGCCGGCCCGCCTGCTCGGCGGCCTCGGCGTACGCGCCGAGGATGCGGTCCAGCCGTGGTGCCCCGAACAGGCGCAGCATGGCGAGGTCGGTTTCGCGGTGGCCGCCGTGGGCCGCCGGGTCGATCAGCCACGCTCTGCCGTCGGTGCTCCAGTGGACGTTGCCGGTCCACAGGTCACCGTGGAGGCGGGCCGGTGGTTCGGAGCCGGGCTGCAGGTCGGGAAGTCGCGTGCACACCGTGTCGAAGACGGTGGCTTCGTCGGTGTCGAGGACTCCCTGGTCGACGGCCGTGTGTACGTACGGCTCGATGCGGTCCCGAGCGTAGAACGTGGCCCAGGTCGTGTCGGGCTTGGTGGCGCCGCCGTTGTTGCTCATCGGGGCGAGGCCGATCCAGGCGTCGACCGGCCCTCCGGGCGGCGCGGCGCCGAAGGCGGGGGCGCCGCGTAGGTGCAGGGCGGCGAGATGGCGGCCGAATTCTTCGGCAGCGGCGGGTGCGGGCGAGCGGCCTGCGGGTTCGATGTAGTCGAGGATGAGCCAGTCGTCGTCCCAGCCGTGGGCGTGGGGCACGGGCAGGTCGCCCGGTTCGGCGAGCCAGCGGAGGCCTGCGCCCTCGGCTGCGGTGGCGTTCGGGCCGGCTGCGGGCTTGGCGACCACCGTGGTCGCCCGGTCGTCGAGGCGTGCGACGACCGCGCCGCTCCCGAGTGGTCGGATGTCGGTGGGCTGGGAGCCGGTGTGGCGGACGATCGCGTCGTAGGCGGTCACAGTCGGGTGCGTGTCCATGAGATCAACTCCGGCATGGCGCGTTCGATCATGTCGAGGACGTCGGTGAAGCCGTCGTCGCCGCCGTAGTACGGGTCGGGCACTTCGGCGTCGGCGGGTGCCGACGGGTCGAAGGTGCGTAGTAGGACGACGCGGTCCGGGTCGCCTGCGAACTCGGTGACGTCGCGCAGGTGGCTCTTCGTGGCGACGACGAAGAGGTCGGCGTCCCGGTGGGCAGGGCCGAGTTGGGCGGCGATGTGGTCGTCGGCGTAGCCGGAGCCGCGCAGGGTGGCGCGGGCGCGGGAGTCCGCGGGCTGGCCCACGTGCCACGGGCCGACGCCGGCGCTCGTGACCGTCACGTTGTCGGCGAGCCCCGCGTCCTCGAGGCGTTGCCGGAACACGAGCGCCGCCATCGGGGAACGGCAGATGTTGCCCGTGCAGACGAAGCAGATGTGGAGGTTGCCGTCGGGGTGCTGTTGGTCCGTCACGGTCTCAGTCTGCCGGAACCGTCCGGTGTGTTCGTACTCCCGCCTGTCGTCAGGGAGTCGTCAGGGACAGGTGTCGCCCGCCGTGCTCTGCTCGTCGGGTTCGGTCGGCCGGGCGGCGGGGTCGTGTGCAGCTGCAGTGGTGTCCGCGCGGGGGCGGCGTCCGCCGCGGCGGCGGGTCTTCCCGCGTGGCCTGCGACCGGTGTGTGGCTCGGGGCGTCGACGCGGTTCCCGCGGGCCGGGTGGTGACGGTGTTTCGGGTGCGGGTCCGTCTCGTTCGGTGCCGAGGTCTTTCTCGTGCGGCGGCGGGGCGGTGATGTGGCGCCCGGTGGGCGTCGCGATGTGCAGGGTGCCGTCGTGCTCGAGTCGGAACGTCCAGCCCGGGGTGTGTTTGACCCGGTGATGGTGTCGGCAGAGCCCGATGAGGTTGGCCGCGCAGGTGGGCCCGTCGCAGCGGTGGGGGATGACATGGTCCAGGTCGACGTTGTCGGCGGGACGGTGACATCCGGGGAAGCGGCAGGTGCGGTCGCGGACTTTGACGTAGTCGGCGAGGGCCCGGGGTGGCCGGTATCGGGTGCGTCCGACGTCGAGCGGTACGCCCGTGTGCGGATCGGTGACGATTCGCCGCCAGGTCGACGTCGGGTTGTGTGCGATGGCTCGTGCGACGGAGGCGGGCAGCGGGCCGTGTCCGGCGAGCTCGGCGGGATTGTCGGCCAGGCCGGTCAGCGTGGCCAGGTCGATGTGGACGAACACGTCCGCTCTCGTGGCTGACGGGGTTGCCGGGACCGGTGCGGTCGGCACGTCGGCCGCGGACACGGTGTGGCCGAGTAGAAGGTCGCCGTAGACGTCGGCGCGAAGTTGGTCGAGGGTGCGGCGATCGCCGTTCCTGCGGAGGGTGCGAGCTGCGGTGTCGATGCGCGCATACGCCGCCTGAGCTTGTTCGGCGGGAAGTTCGGCCGCCAGTGTGGCCATGCTGCCGTCGCCGTGGCTGAGTCGAAGGTGTCGTTGGGCGCGTTCGTGCCGGGCGCGTTCGGTTTGGCCTTCGGGGTCGATGTCGATCACGGTCTTCTTGACCAGCCGTTGGACGGAGCCTGCGGTTGCGCCGTCGAGCCTGTCGGCGACGAGTCGGTCGACGTGCTTCGCGGGCTCGTCCGCGAGCGCGGTGGTCGGCCCGGCGACTTTCGAGGCCTTGACCAGGTCGATCTCGCCGCGGGCCAGTGCGTCGAGGGTGTGCGGTAGTCGTGTGGTCAGTTGTTCGGCGAGTTCCAGTCGCTGCCGGGCAACCCGTCCCGTCCATCCGAGCGCGACGCCGACCTCGGCGACTGCTTCGTCCGTGCACCCGCGTACGGCGACGAATCGCGCGGCGGCGCCCACGAATCGTGCGTGCAGCCGTGCGATGTCCCGTTCGATGCGGACCATCTCGTCCAGCTCTGCTGCCCCATCCATCACCCGTCCGACGCTAGCCATATCGCACCCCGGGTGTCGAACACCTGTTCGGGTATTGCCCGACTTCAGGCGGTAACCGTTGTGGCCCTGCTGGCGGCGAACGAATGTCACCACTCGTGCGTCCTCGACGGCGCGTGAAGGCGGGCCGTCGCCCTCGACCTGGGACGGCTCGGCGCGGCCGCCCGGCCTTGTCGAGACTTACGGTTCCGAACGTCAGGGCCGATCGGGTGTCGCCTGGCCGAGTGCCCCGCCATCCCGCCGGGACGGGGGCGCCGGGAAGGGGGCTGCCGGTGCTCACGGCGGCGTGGCTGCGCGTCAGGGGGTGCATGGGAGGATCGCGACATGTTCGCCACCAGCCTCACCTCCGGTACCTCCGGCCGCGGTGGTCCGGCGTCGCCGAGTGTCGCCGACATCGTCGCCGCGTTGGACACGGCGTATCCGCGCGAGCTCGCGGAGTCGTGGGACGCGGTCGGTCTCGTGTGCGGCGACCCGGCCGACCGCGTCGAACGGGTTCTCGTCTGTGTCGACCCGGTCGCGGCGACCGTCGACGAGGCACTGGAGATCGGTGCGCAGCTGATCGTCGCCCACCACCCACTGATGTTGCGCGGCGTGCACGGCGTCCCGGCCGACACCTCGAAGGGCTCGCTCGTCCATCGCATGATCCGTGAGGGCGTGGCGCTGTTCTGTGCGCACACCAACGCCGATTCGGCCAACCCCGGCGTGTCCGACGCGCTGGCCGCGGTGATCGGCCTCGACGTGCGGCGCCCTCTCGTTCCGCACGCCGACGGGGCCGACACCGGTCTCGGCCGCATCGGCGAGTTGTCGGAGCCGGAATCCTTCGCGACGTTCGTCGACCGGGTCGGCGCGGCGCTGCCCGCCACAACCCCCGGGGTGCACGGAGCGGGGGACCCCGAGCGTCCGATCCGCACGGTCGCGGTCTCAGGCGGTGCGGGCGACGGCTTCCTCGACACGGCGACCGCGGCGGGCGTCGACGCCTACGTGACGGCGGACCTGCGGCACCACCCCGCGGGCGAGCACCTCGAGCAGCCCGGCACGGTCCCCGCGTTGGTGGGTCTGACGCACTGGGCGAGCGAGTGGCCGTGGTGCGGGCAAGCCGCCGAGGTGATCGGCGGGACGGGTAACGTCGAGGTTCACGTCTCCACGCGGTGCACCGACCCGTGGAACGTCCGAGCGAACGGGAGTACGAAGTGAAGGCAGACCCGTCCCTGCAGCGTGAGTTGCTGGACCTCGCCGAAGTCGACGCGGAGCTCTCGCGCGTCGCCCACCGGCGCCGGAACCTGCCCGAGCTGGCCGAGATCGAAGGCATCGAGAAGACGTTGCAGGACAAGCGTGACGCACTCGTGACCGCCCAGACGTCGGCGTCCGATCTGGAACGCGAAGTGACGCGGCAGGAGCGCGAGGTCGAATCCGTGCGCGCCCGCGCGGACCGCGACCGCAAGCTCATGGAGTCCGGCTCGGCCGCGGCGAAGCAGCTGACCGAGCTGGAACACGAGTTGGAGACGCTCGCGCGCAGGCAGCAGGTTCTCGAGGACGACCAGCTGGAGCTCATGGAACGGCGCGAGGCGGCCGACATCGAGGTGCAGCGTGCCGCGGCCGAGGTCGACAAGGCGCAGCAGGACCTCGAGGATGCGGTGACGCGGCGCGACGAGGTGCTCGCCGACCTCGACGCCACGCAGGCCCGCCGGGACGCCGACCGCGCCGCGCTGGCGCCGAAGTTCCCGGAGGCGCTCCTCAAGGCGTACGACCGGGTCCGCGAGCAGCGGGGGATCGGCGCCGGACTGCTGCGCTCGCGGCAGTGCGGTGCGTGCAAGCTGGAGCTTGACCGCAGTCAGCTGTCGGAGATCAAGAACGCGGCGGACGACGACGTCATCACGTGCGAGAACTGCGGCGCGATCCTGGTTCGTACTGGGGAGTCCGGCCTGTGAGCAGACATGTCGTCGTCGAGGCCGACGGTGGTTCGCGCGGCAATCCCGGTCCTGCCGGGTACGGCGCGGTGGTGAAGGACGCCGACACGGGCGAAGTGCTGGCCGAACGCGCGGTCGGCATCGGAACCGCGACGAACAACGTGGCCGAGTACAGCGGCCTCGTCGCGGGGCTCGAGGCCGCGGCGGCGTCCGGTGCATCCATTGTGGACGTCAAGATGGATTCGAAACTGGTCGTCGAGCAGATGTGCGGCCGTTGGAAGATCAAGAACACGGCGCTGCAGCCCCTCGCGCTCGAGGCTCGCGACCTCGCGGCTCGGTTCGAGCGGGTGACGTACGAGTGGATTCCGCGCGCGAAGAACTCCTACGCCGATCGGCTCGCCAACGAGGCCATGGACACCCAGGCCGCCGTCGGCACCACCGAGCCCGTCGGACGTACCGCGCCGGAGCCGAACCCGAAGCCGGACCCGAAGCCGGACCCGAAACCGAAGCCGGAGCCCGCCACGGAACCCGGGCCCGCGTCGGCGCCGGTCGCCGAGGCCGAACAGACCGCGCTGCCGTTGGCCGAACCCGCCAGGCCGGCCCCTGCCGTGTCGGAGCCCGCCGCGTCGGAGGAGCCCGCGAAGTCCGACCGTGCACCGACGGGCTGGACCGGCGCCACGGGCACGCCGACGCGGCTGCTGCTCGTCCGGCACGGTCAGACGGAGATGTCGGTCGACCGCCGCTACTCCGGGCTCGGCGACGTCGCACTGACCGAGACGGGTCGGTGGCAGGCGCAGGCCGTCGCGAAACGGCTGGCCGGAATGGACGGTGTGGCCGACGCGGACCCCGTGGTCGTCGCGTCGCCGCTCGCCCGCGCCGCGGCAACTGCGCAGGCCGTGGCCGACGCCCTCGGTACGCGCGTCGAGACGCAGCAGTCGTTGCGGGAGACGGATTTCGGCGCGTGGGAGGGGCTGACGTTCGCCGAGGCCTCACAGCGCGACCCGGAGGTGCATCGCCGGTGGATGGGCGACACGTCGGTGCCGCCGCCGGACGGGGAGAGCTTCGACGCCGTGTACACCCGCGTCCGGCAGGCCCACGACGAGCTGCTCCGCCGGTACGCGGGGCGGACGGTCGTCGTCGTCAGCCACGTGACGCCGATCAAGATGCTGCTCCGCCTGGCGCTCGACGGCGGCGCGTCCCTGCTGTTCCGGCTGCACCTCGACCCGGCGTCGCTGTCGATCGCCGACTTCTACCCGGACGGCAACGCCAGCGTCCGCCTGGTCAACGACGTGTCCCACCTTCGGTGACACCCGTCGAGGGGTACGGAGTAACCTGGGCCGGAGGACGAGTTGGCAGGGCGGCCGCGACGCCGCGCCACGCGGCGCGGTTTCGAGGAAAGTCCGGACTCCGCAGGGCAGGGTGGTTGCTAACGGCAACCCGGGGTGACCCGCGGGAAAGTGCCACAGAAAACAGACCGCCCGGCGGTACTGAGCCGGTGCCGGTGGCGCCGGCGCAGTGGTCGGGTAAGGGTGAAACGGTGGTGTAAGAGACCACCAGCGTCCCGGGCGACCGGGACGGCTCGGTAAACCCCACCCGGAGCAAGGTCAAGAGGGAGCCTCAGGGCTCCTGCGCAGGCGTTCGAGGGCTGCCCGTCCGAGGCCTGCGGGTAGACCGCTGGAGCCTGTCGGCAACGGCAGGCCGAGATGGATGGTCGCCGCCCACGGCCCGGCCGTGGGAACAGAATCCGGCTTACATGCCAACTCGTCCTCCCACGGTGTTCGAAAGGGTGGAGGTGGCGCGTGCCGGCGGCTGACGTACGTGACGCATACGGGAGGCGGGCCGTCGAGTACGCCGACTTCGCCTGTGCGCCCGAGCTGATGGCCGATCCCGACCGCGACCTCGTCGCCCGCTGGGCCGCAGGTGTCGACGGCCGGATCATCGACGCCGGGTGCGGACCCGGGCAGTGGACCGACTTCCTTCGCCGCAGCATCACCAACCGCAGCATCACCAACGACGGCACCGACGACGGCACCGACGACGATGGCACCCGCGGCGATGGCACCCACGAATACACCCGCGTCGAAGGCGTGGATCTCGTGCCGGAGTTCGTCGGCATCGCCCGCTCGCGGTTCCCGGGCAACCCGTTCCGCGTGGCCCGGTTGGAGGCGCTCGGCGTCGCGGACGCATCGGTGGGCGGGATCCTGTCGTGGTACTCGATCATCCACACCGAGCCCGATGCGGTACCGGGCGTTCTCGCCGAGTTCGCGCGCTGCCTGCAGCGCGGTGGCAGCCTGCTGCTCGGCATGTTCCGCCAGGTCGACGGCGCGCGGGTCGAACCGTTCGCGCACGCCGTCACGACCGCCTACTTCTGGCCGGTCGAGGAGATGTCGCGGCTCCTCACCGACGCGGGCTTCCACGTCGAGGAGATCGAGACCCGCGACGATCCCGGCCACCGCCCCCACGCCGCCCTCGTCGCCAGGCGGGAACCTCGCGACGAGGCCTGACCGTGGCCGGCCGGGTCACGAGCGGAGCTGGTCGATACCGCGTACCGCGTCGCCGTACAGCAGCGTCAACACGTCGTCGTCGCTCTGGTTGGCTGCTCCGACGTCACTGATCGTCCGTGCCGCGGGATACCCGCGCAGGCCCACGTCCGTCGGACGGCCCGCGGAGATGAGGGTGTACACCTCGCGGATCGGATAGGTGTGCACCTCGCGGATGACTCGGGCGGCGTCGGCCAGGCTCCCGCCGGTCGCGAGATCGGTAGGCACCGTCTCGGTGCGCACCGCGAGTTCGATCCACCCGAGGTAGGCCGTGTCGGTCGGCCATTGCCACGGCACACCAGGGGAGCTCATCGCCGACCGCTCGTACGGCGGCAGCGGTTCGACACGCAGTCGCAACACCGCGGGGTGACGGCTCCACTCCCGGGCCACGTCGACGAGCGCCCGATGCACCTCGTTGACGGGCGCTTCCTCGTGCGCGGCGAGGCAGACGGCGAACGTCGGCACCGGCGGAGCGCCCTGCGGCGTAGGTTCGCCGAGACGATCGACCAGCGTTCCGCCGGACCCCGTGGGCGCGAGAAGCGCGCCGATGCGACCGATGAAGTTGCGCGCGTCCTCGGGGATGACACGGCTCGGCAGGGGATGCTCGCCGAACGCGCGCAGATCCGCCTCCGACAGGAACAGGCCGTGCGGTATCCCCTGAGGCCGAGGGGCGTCCGGGGCGTCGAACGCGATGCCGGGCACCTCCGGCCACAGCCCTTGCCGCGGCGGACCCAGCCGCAACTGCCGGTACTGCCACAGCCCCGGTGCACGCGCGAACATGGTCCCGTGCACGTCGCGCCAGTAGGTCTCGCACACCTCGCGCGGCAGATCGGCCCGCCACCAGCAGAAGGAGGTCAGGGCGAGCTCGGCGGCGTTCTCGAGGTCCGCGGTACCACGGGGCCCTGTACCGCCGGACCCTGTACCGCCGGACCCGGTGCTGCCGAATCCGGCGCTGCTGCTGCCTTCACGTGCCATGGCGTCGTGTCCCCCGACGTCGGCGGATGTGCCTGCACGAGCAACTGTGGCACCGGGCGACAGGACGGGACTCACGACGCCCGGAGCAGGCGCCGCCTTCCGGTCCAAACCGACCCGAATGGGGGACCGGACCACTGACAGTGGGGCCGATCGGTGGGACGAGCGCCGCGCCCGGTCCGGTTGTCACCGGATCGGCTGGATCGTCTGGTTCGGAGGTCTACACAGGGCCTTTACACGGTGGAGCGCTGTGATACGGCCGAACGGGTCATGATTCACTTGTCGCGCCGGCGCCTCCGTGGCGTTACCGGGTACGGCGGAACTCAGCGTGAGGTCGATATTGGCGCGTGTGAGTGAGGCCATCCGCACACTAGGAAAACCGGGTGGTCACCGTTAACCCTGGACGTCGGGGCAGCGATGATGGAGGACGGACGAGGTGGGCGTGCACGCTCGTGACGCCTCCAGGAGCGGGACCCTCCCTTCGGGGTCGCGCTGCGGGTGTACGGGTCTTTGACCGCCACACCTCGTCACGCCATGATGTTGTTCGAACACGGGAAGTGCTGGACCACCCGCGCGGTACGGACCATCCGTACCGGCACCACACACTCCAGGCACTCGGGAGTAGGCGATGACCACGATGACGCTTGCGGCTCTGGCGCAGCAAGGCGAGCTCGGCACCGGAGGAGTCCGTACCTGGCTCCTCGACAACATTGTCCCGCTCGTGCTGCTCTCCGTCGCGCTGCTGCTGCTCTGGCTGGGCGGCGGTAAGGGCGACAATGCCGGCGTGATGCGCAGGCTCGGGGGCGTCGTGATCGCCCTCGCGCTCATCGGACTCGCCGTCAGCGGGCTCGGTGTCGACGTCGGCGAGTGGCTCGCCGGCCTGTTCACAGGCTGACCGGGGCTCGCGGACGTGCGCATTCGTACCGACGACGAGATCTACCGTGTCGACGCCGTCTGGCTCGGCCCGCCGAAGGCGACGTTCCCGTGGCGCGCCCGGTACGTCGCGTGGGGCGTCGGAATTCCGATGTTCCTGGTCATCCTGGGCATCGAACGGCAGATCGGCATCGGTTTCGGGTTCTTCAGCACTGCGTGGGCGTTCGTCCTCGCCATCGCGCTCACCCGGATGATCACCGCGAAGATCACGCACGAACGCCCGCTGTCGGCGGTGTTCGCCATGTGGTTGCGCGAGCTGCAGAGCCCGAGGGAGAGGACCCGCGCGGACGGCGGCGCCGCCAGCGCGAGCAAGATCAAGGTTCGGGCGGAGCGCCCCCTGCCGAAACACAAACGCGGCACCCGCGGGGCTCGCCCCAGAGGGTCCGCGTATCCGGTCCGACCGGGTGGGCCCGTGTCCGGACACCGACCGGCAGACAGCACAGCACGAGCGCACCGGCGCACCGGCCGTATGCCGGCGCCGGTCGGGAGGTAGGCCTTGTTCGGTCGCGACCGAAGCGGCACCAGCAGGAAAGCCGCGAAGCCGGCACCGTCGACGAAGACCGACGGCCGGGGCCGCAGACTGCCCGGCGAACAGGCGATCCCGACGTACACGCCGTCGATCGCGGCCCGCTCGATCGACGGACACCTGCTGCGCACGGGCAACGAGGTGTATGCCTGGTACCGGCTCGCGCCGCAACGCTGGTCGTTCCGGTCGGACTCGCAGCGCCAGGACCTGATCGCCGCGATCGCGGGCCAATACGCCGAGCTGCAGGGCCGGTGGATGCACCTGCGCGTCACGACGCGGCCGTACCCGATCCGCATGTGGGCCGAGGCGCACGTGCACAACGCCCACGACCGGCCCGCCGACGTGCCGGGTGCGCAGTCGTTCGACGACTACCTCGTCGGCGAGCAACAGCAGTTGATGGGCCGGTCGATGGCGGAGAAGGAGGTCTACCTCGGCGTGCAGGTCCAGACCCGGCGGGTCATGGACCGTGCCGTCGAACGGGCCGCCCCGCTGCTGCGCAAGATCATCCCCGAGGCCGTCGACGCGGAGCTGTCCGCCCTCGACTCCGAGGTCGAGCACCTCGACGGGGTCATCGGCTCGTCCGGCCTCGAGGGCAGGCCGGTCAGCGCCGACGAGATGTCCTGGCTGATGCACCGGTCGTGTTCGCTGGGCCTGCCTGCGCCGCGCACGATGCCCACCGTGCCGACGTCGACGTGGGAGCCCGAGGACCTCGCCAGCTTCACCGACGCCGCCGACTTCCACGCCGATCCGTACGCGCCGACCGTGACCGTCCGCGGCCGCACCGGGTCGAACGCCGGCGTCAAACGCCACGTCGCCGTGCTGACCGTCGGGCAGATGCACGGCCTGCAGATCCCCGAGGTCGACGACCCGTGGGTGCAGCACGCCGACCGTCTGCCCGCACCCGTGGAGTGGTCCGCACGCATCTACGTGCGCAGACCCGAGGAGGTCGCGGGCGAACTGCAGCGCCAGATGAACAAGGTGCGCTCGCAGGTCAAGCACTACACCGACGAGCACGAACTCGAACCGCCGCAGTCGCTGGCCCGGCAGGCCTCGCGGGTGCTCGAGGTCGACGACGAGATGACGTCCGGCTTCACCGCACTGGCGACGCGGGTGCGTTCGTGGTGGCGCATGTCGGTGTCGGGCAGCTCCGAACGGGAGGCGCTCAAACTCGCCCAGCAGCTGCTCGACCTGTACAAGCCGAAGATCGCCATCGAACACCCCGAGGCGCAGTACTCGCTGGCCAGGGAGTTCATCCCCGGCGAGTCGTTGTCCTCGGGGGCGTACCTACGCCGCGGCTCGGTGGTCTGGGCCGCCTCGTCGGTGCCCACGGCGACCGCCGAGGTCGGCGACCGCCGCGGCATCCTGCTCGGCGAGACCTGCACCGCCACCCGGCGTCCCGTCGCGTGGGACCCGTGGATGGCGCAGGAGATCCGCGACGGCTCCGGGCTGACGTCGATCGTCGCCGGGCTCGGTGGCGGCAAGTCGTTCCTCGGCGGCGGCATCGTCTACAAGACGCTCCGCGCAGGTGCGCACTGGACCATTCTCGACCCGTCCGGACCGCTGTCGCGACTGTGCGAACTGCCCGAACTGCGTCCGTACGCGCGGCCGATCAACCTGCTCAACGCCCAGCCCGGCATCCTGAACCCGTATCGCGTCGTCGCCGAGCCGCAGCTCGAGCATTTCATGGACGAGGAGGACCCGGAACGGTCCTGGCGCAGGGAACGCGCGCTCGCGGGCGCCACTCGACGGCGCCTCGTGCTGGACGTGCTCACCGGCGTGCTGCCCTACGACGTCGCGCGCATGCCGCAGACCCGCATCGTGCTGCTGCGCGCCGTCCGCATGGTCGGCGGGCGGCACGACGCCGACCCGGGCCAGGTCATCGACGCGCTGCGCCGCGACTCGAGCGAGCACCACGACCACGCCGTCGTCGTCGCCGACTTCCTCGACGAGCTGCGCGAACGCATGTCGCTGCTCATCCCGGAGGCGGACGCCGACCCGTACACCGACCAGCGCGACGACCGGCTCACCGTGCTCACCATGGCGGGGCTGACGCTGCCGAAGGAGGGCGTCGGCAGGGAGCACTGGACCGACGCCGAGGCGCTCGGCGTGGAGATGATGAACCTCGCCGCCTGGCTGACGGCGCGCTCGGTCTACGACAAGCCGAAGTCGGCACGCAAGGGCGTGTGGATCGACGAGGCGTTCTTCCTGTCGGAGGTGCCGACGGGCCGGGTGCTGATGAACCGCTTCGCACGTGACTCGCGAAAGTGGAACGTCCGGGTGCTGCTGTCCTCGCAGATCCCCGCGGACTTCCTGCGCATCCAGGGTTTCGTCGCGCTGCTGGACTCGGTGTTCGTCGGCAGGCTCGACGAGGACGAGGCGCAGGCCGACGCGCTGCGACTGCTCAAGGTGCCGGTGGGTGCGGGGTACGAACAGGTCGTGTCCGCGCTCGGTCGCCGTCCCGGCGGGCAGCGCGACGCCGAACGCGACCGCGATCCTCGGCAGTTCATCTTCGGCGACGGTGCAGGCGGGGTGGAGCGCATCCGCGTGGACTTCACCGGCCCGCACCTGCAGCAGCTGCGCGAGGCCCTCGACACCACACCGGGATCGGCCCCCGACCGGCCCGCACAATCCCCCGCGGCCGAACCGCAGGCCGCCGGCCAGACCGTGTCCGGGGACCCGGACCGCACCGCCGAACGGCCCGCCGCGCCAGCCGTACCCACACCGCCCGAGGACGAGCCCGAGGAAGAGGACCTCGAACTGGCCGCGGAGCTGGAGGTCGGGCTGACCGAGGACCAGCTGCTGTCCGACACCGCCTTCGAGAACGACACCGCCTTCGACGGCAGCTCCTTCGACAACGACACCGCCTTCGACGGCGATGCCGACCGTGGCGACACCGACGCAGGCGCCGAGGGACGGCAGGAGCCCGCCCGCGCCGGTGGACGGGGCAAGAACGGCACCGGCAGGGACGCCGCATGATCACGATGACGGTGCTCGCCGCGCTGGTGTGCGGGTGGGTGTGGTTGCGCGGCCGCAACCGCCGCCGCGAACCGGGGCGCCCGCAGGCGGCGCGGCGCGGACCGGCGATGCTGGCCACGGTCGCGATCCTGGCGTGCCAGGCCGTGCTCGCCTCGCCCGCGCAGGCGCAGCCCGGCGGCTCCGGCTGTGAGGCGCCGAACCCGGAACGGCCGGGTTCCGGCATGGTCGGCGCGATCGACAACCCCGAGGGCAACGGCGAGGCGGGCAGCGTCTACGCCGACTACAGCTACGCAGGCATGGTCTGGCACGTCCATGACTGCGACAGCGGCGGGCTCGGCATGACCGACCCGAGCACGACGGTCGACACGTGGCTCGGCAATCAGCTGTTCAACGTCGCCAAGAACATCGTGGGCGCGACCAACGCGCTCCACTACGAGGTCCTCGACGGCGGCGTGCTCCAGCCGCTCACCGAGGCCGTCTCGCAGGGTGCGGAAGCGGTCTACAACAACGTGTACGCGCAGCTGTTCGGGCTCGCGGCGCTGCTGCTGGCGATCTTCCTGTTCCGCAACATCTGGCGCGGCGACCTCGCAACCGTGAGCAAGCGGGCGCTGTTCGCCATCGGCGGCCTGTGGCTGGCCGCGTCGTCGCTGGCGCTGCTGCAGTACCACGACGAGATCGACCACGCGATCGTCCAGACGACCACCAACATCCAGGCCGGGTTCGTCGACGAGGAGCAGGACCGTGTCGTCCGGCACATCCTGCCGACCGAACTGCACGAGGAGGTCGTCTACGACAACTGGCTCCGCGGCACGTTCGGCAACGACCAGCAGGACGAGGAGGCCGAGAAGTACGGTCCGGACCTGCTGGACGCGCAGGCGTTCACGTGGGACCAGATGCGCGCGGGCGACGACGGCGACGAGAGCGTCATCAACGAGAAGAAGGCCGAGTTCAACCGGATCGCCGGGGAACTGCAGGCCTCGAGCGGCTACTTCAGCGGCGAGGACGGTTCCCGTGCGGGCACGGGCTTCCTCGCGATGCTGCAGAGCCTCGCGTACTCGCTGTTCCAGCTCGTCGCCAAGCTGGCCGTGCTGCTGGCGCAGATCCTCGTGCGACTGTTCACGCTCACCGCGCCGCTGATCGGACTGCTCGCGATCCTGCAGCACGACGTGCTGCGCAGGGTCGGACGCGTCATCGGGGGCGTGGCGTTCAACCTGCTCGTGCTGTCGGTGCTCGCGGGCATCCACGCGCTGCTGTTGCAGGCGATCTTCGCCGCGTCCGGCATGGACATGGTCGTGCAGCTGGCGATCGCAGGCCTGGTCACGATCATCATGTTCGTCGTCGGACGGCCCGCGCGACGGCTGTGGCAGATGGTCGAGACGTCGGTCAGCCTCGTCGGTTCCGCCGTGCCGAGCCAGGGCGGCGGGCTGTTCTCACGCTTCCGCAAGAAGTCGTCCGAACCGACGCCGCAGGACGAGTTCTGGCAGACCGTCAAGAGCGACGACGAAGCCGAGGGCGGTTCGGCCACGCGCGGTTCCGCGGCGGCCCGCTCCGGAGGCCGATTCCGTCCCGAGGCGACGACGGTGGCGGCCAGCGCCGAGCGGGTCGACGGTCCGCAGACCGGGGCGCACCCGGCGTCGCACTGGACCGGCTCACCGCAGCGGGGCGGCGGTGCGAGCCCGGCGCTGCCTGCGGGCGGCGGGGCGGCACCGCCGGTGTTCGGCACGTCCCCGCCGAACCGCGCCCCGGGTGACCGGCAGCCGATGGTCGTGCCGAGTAGACGCGTCGACACGGCGCCGGTGACCGACCGCGGCATCGACCGCCCCGACGACGCCGACCCGTTCGTGGTGCCGTCCAGGATGGACAGGCCGGGGGCGTTCGACGGTGGCCGCGCCGGCGGACAGGGCGGTGCGCACGCCACACCGGCACCCGCGCCTGCGCCCACCGCACCGGAACCCCGGCGCGCCGACAGCGAACTCGTCGCCGGCAAACCTGTGTACGTGCTGTACCGGCCGTCGCGCGGGCTCGAGGTGCGCCCGGAAGACATCCGCGACACCGACCGCGCGGTGCGGTAGGGGCGAGCGGACATGCCGATTCGCACCAACCGTGGCCGTGCGGCGATCTACCGGCGCCTGTGGAGCTGGCCGATGCGGTCACCGTCGCACCTGGCGGGCACGCTCATCCTGTTCGTGGCCTTGATCGTCGCGACGGGCATCGTCGTGCCCCGGCTCGTGTCCGACGGGCAGGCCTCCGGCGCCGAACTGCCCACGTCGGAGTCCGGCAGCGCGCAGGGCGACCAGGGCGCATCCGAAGGATCCGGTGGTTCCGACCTGCCGCCCGTTACCCGGCTGACCGAACCGCGGGAGACACCCAGCCAGGCGCCGGCGGACCCGAAGGCGCTGCGCGTCGCCGAACAGTGGGCGGCGGCGTGGGTCGACCACGACGGCGACACGACCGTCGACGCGTGGATCGACGGTATGCGGCCCTACACCACCGCCGAGTTCCTGCCCGTGATGCGCAGCGTCGATCCGGCCAACATTCCGGCGACGAAGGTCGAGGGCAAAGCCGAGGCGGGTGACTCGCACTCGCGTTCCGTCGAGGCGCTTGTCTCCACCGACGGCCCCGACCTGTCCGTCACCGTGATCAAGACCGACCAGGGCTGGCGCGTCTCCGACTACAGCCGGGTGGGCTAGCCGTGCGTGGGGGACTGCTCTTCGGGTGCGTCATGGCCGCAGCCCTCACGGTGGTGCTGGCGGTCGGGCTGATCACCGTCATCGACGGCTCGCGCCAGCAGGCCGCCATGAGCGGCAACGTGACGGAACTGTCGTGCGACGCCGCCATCGGGCCGACGCGTCCGGGACAGGGCCACAGCGGTGAGGCCGACGCCGGATCCCTCGACTCCGAGCAACGCGAGATCGTGTCGCTGATCATCAAGATCGGCAAGGAACGGGGCATGTCGCCGCGTGCGTGGCAGATCGCCATCCAGGCGGGCATGACCGAATCGCGACTGAAGAACCTCGACTACGGCGACCGTGACTCGCTGGGCATCTTCCAGATGCGCCCCTCGATGGGCTGGGGCACGCCCGAACAGGTCACCAACCCGACGTACCAGGTCAACAAGTTCTACGACGTCCTCGAGGACGTGCCGGGCTGGCAGCACATACGCCCCGGCGAGGCGGCGCAGGCCGTCGAACGGTCGGCGTTCCCCGACCGGTACCACGAGTGGGAACCGATGGCCGTCCACCTCGTGCAGAACGTCGGCGAGATCCAGAACGCGAGCGGCTGCGGCGAAGCGCGCGGCGGCGTTGTGCTGGCGTCGAACTCGTCGGCGCAACGGGCGATCGACTTCGCGATGAGCGAACGCGGTAAACCGTACGTGTGGGGTGCGACCGGCCCCGACTCGTACGACTGCTCCGGGCTCATGTTGCGCGCCTACGAGGCAGCCGGTATCACGATCCCCCGGGTGTCGCGCGACCAGTACAAGGCGGGCTCCATGCTGCCCGTCGAGCAGGCACAACCCGGTGACCTGCTCTTCTGGGCGTACGATACGGCCGACCCGAGCACCATTCACCACGTGGCGATGTACCTCGGGAACGGCAAGATGGTCGAGGCGCAACAGAGCGGCGTCCCGGTGCACGTACGTGACGTGTCGTGGGACGAGGGTGGGCTCGTCCCGCAGGCCGTCCGGCCTGGTGTGTGAACGCAGGAGGGTGTCTCGTGGGCAAGAAGTGGGGTAAGCGCGGCAAGAACGCGGGCCGCGGCGCAGCGCAGATCGATCCGTTCGCGATGCAGGCACGCCCGCCGGCTCCGCGGAACTCGCCGCCCGCGTCGAGCACGCCGCTGTCGGACTACCTGCGGCGCGAGCACCCCGGCGTCACGGAGGGCTACGTCGTCCTGCCGCGTGCGCTCGTCGAAGGCATGCCGTTGCCGTGGCAGCAGCAGATGGTGAACCTCCTCGCCCAGTTCCACGACGGCCACGCGCGACTGGACTGGCCCGCCTATCGCGTCGTGCCCTCCCGGCCCGAACGACTCGTCGACCTCGACGAGGAACAGCTCGCCGAAGCGGGCTACCTCGTCGAGATCGACTCCGAAGGCGAGATGGTCTACCGCGAGCGCAGTGGACGGAAGGTCGACGACCCCGATTCGGTGACCGTGCTCGTGTCCTGTTTGGACCCGGTGGTCGAGCGGAGCCGTCCGCAGGCCGATCGGTCCGTACCGGACCAGGGCCGCGCCGCGCCGATGAACATCGGCCCGCAACCCGTGTGGGAGACGCCGCCGTCCGGATTCATCGCCCAGGCCCCCCAGCCACCGCAATCCCCGCCCCCACAATCCCCGCAGCCGTCGACTGCGCAGGCAGCGCAGACCGGGCAGGCGGCTCAGGCCGGGCAAGTGGCGCAGACTGGGTGGGCGTCGCAGAGTGAGTGGGCGCCGCAGGCAGCGGGGCCCGCCACGGCGAGTGGGTCGTTCCCGGCCGTGGCTCCGTCGACCACCCCACCACCGTCGAACACCCCACCGTCGGACGCCGCCCAGCGGGACTGGTTCGACGAGATGCCCGCCGACAGCACCTCGGATTCGGATGATTCGGCGGCGGGTGCCACGGGAGGCGACGACGAGGGGGCGGTGTTCGGTCCGACGGGGGCGGAGCCGACCCAGATTCCCTACCGCTTTCGCAGGTGACGCGGGCTGTGCCACGCTCGAGGCATGGGCTGGCGTAAGAAGGACGCGAATCCGCCGTCGGGCTGGTGGTACAACACCCGCACCGGCGAGATCGAGCACGGCGAGGTGTCACGGTCGATCGATCTGCTCGGGCCGTATCCGGACGAGGCGACGGCCCGGCAGGCCCTCGAGATCGCCAAGGCGCGCACCGAGGCCGCGGACGAGGCCGACGCCGAATGGCGTGAGGGCGACGACCACGACCGCGACGGCCACGGTCGCGACGACGATCGGTAGGCAGGGCTACACGCGCGCCGGAGGAGCAGGCACGAAATCCGGGTCGACCTGGTCGGCCAGTTCCGAACCCGCCCACGAACGGGCGTTGCGCAGGTGCAGTTCGACGGCCTGCGCCTGGTAGGCCGACCAGTCGCGTTCGACGGCGTCCACAGTGGAGCGCATCGTGTCGAGCACGGCCAGGTTGGCGGGCTCGAGTTCGCCGATCGGGCGGTGCCTGCCGCGCTCGGCGGCGCGCACGTGCCGGGACGTGGACAGCCACCCGAGCAGGTCGTCGCCCACCTCCTCGCGTAGGAAGGCGACGTCCTCGTCGTCGGCGACCTTGTTGCCCACCACGGCGAGACGCACGTCGAAATCCCGTGCGTACTCGGTGTACTGGCGGTACACGCCGACGCTGCGCATCGTCGGCTCGCATACGAGGAACGTGACGTCGAAGCGCGTGAACAGACCGGAGGCGAACGCGTCGGCGCCCGCGGTCATGTCGACGACGACGTACTCGCCCGCCTCGTCGACGAGGTGGTTGAGCAGCAGTTCGGCGGCTCCGGTCTTCGAGTGGTAGCAGGCGACGCCGAGGTCGTCGTCGGTGAACCGGCCGGTCACGGCGACGCGGGCACCGCCGACCTCGCGCACGCAGGCGTCGGTGATCGGGTTGTCCTCGCGCGGGCTCATCAGGCGCGAACCACGGCCCGGCGGTGTCGTCTTGATCATGGCGTCGGCGCTGGGGATGCGCGGGTTGTCGCCGCGCAGGTAGTCCTTGATCAGCGCGGTGTTGTCGCCGAGTGTCGGCAGTGCGTCCGCCTCGTCCGGTGTCGCGCCCAGTGCGACGGCGAGGTGCTGGTTGATGTCGGCGTCGATGGCCAGCACCGGTGCGCCGGATCCGGCCAGATACGAGGTGAACAGGCCGCTGAGCGTCGTCTTGCCGCTGCCGCCCTTGCCCACGAACGCGACCTTCATGAAAACCCCCAAATGGATGTCATTTTCATCTTTGGCCGCACGGTACCGAGGGGAGCGGTTACCCGATCGGGTCGGGGTGGGGGAGCATGGCGCCATGACGACGTTCACCGACGACCTCGGCGCCGAGGTGCCGCTGCCGGAGCCGCCGCAACGGGTCGTCTCACTCGTGCCGGCACTGACCGAGGCCGTCGAGCACACGACGCCGGGCCTGATCGTCGGGGCGACGGACTACTGCACGCACCCGCCGGAGCTGGACGTCCCGCGGATCGGCGGATCGAAATACCCGACGGCCGGTGCCGCGGCGGAGTTGCGCCCCGATCTCGTACTCGCCAACGCCGAGGAGAACCGGCCCGAGGACGTGCGGTCCCTCCGCGGCGCCGGGATCCCGGTGTGGGTCATGGAGGCGCCCGCGACGGTGCCCGCCGCACTCACCTCGCTGCGGGCACTGCTGACGGGGCCGCTGGCCATGGCGGCCGGAACGGCGGACCCGGCGCCGGCGTGGCTGGCCGAGGCGGAGCGGCTGTGGACGGCCGAGCCGCCGCCGGTGCGGGCGCGGGCGGTCGTGCCGGTGTGGCGCAAACCGTGGGTCGTGCTGGGCAGGGACACCTTCGGTGGTGACGTCCTCCACCGGCTCGGCGTCGACCACGTCTACGCCGACGCCGACGACCGCTATCCGCGTCCGAAGCTCGACGGGTTGCGACAACGGTTCGCCGACGGCGACGCCGACCTGCTCGTGCTGCCCGACGAGCCGTGGGCGTTCACCGACGACGACGGCCCCGACGCGTTCCCCGGCGTGCCGTACGTGCTGGTCTCCGGCCGCGATCTCACGTGGTACGGACCGTCCCTCGTGGACGCCCACCGGAAACTCTCGGCCGCGCTCCCGTGAATACCCCGCGGCCCGCGTGGGTCACTCGAACGTGTGCTCCTCGGCGGGGAACTGGCCGCCGCGCACGTCCTCGGCGAACGCCTGTGCGGCACGCGTCAGTTCGCCCGCGACGTCCGCGTAGCGTTTGACGAACCGCGGTGTCGCGCCGGTACGCAGTCCAGCCATGTCCTGCCAGACGAGTACCTGCGCGTCGCATTCCGGGCCCGCGCCGATACCGACCGTCGGGATCGCCAGCTTGCGCGTCACCAGCCGCGCCGCCTCCCCGGGAACCATCTCCATCACGACGGAGAACGCCCCGGCGTCCTGCAGTGCGAGCGCGTCCTCGAGCAGTGAGACTCCCGCTTCGCCGCGGCCCTGCACCCGGTAGCCGCCGAGCGTGTGCTCGGACTGCGGCGTGAACCCGATATGGCCCATCACCGGTACACCGGCGGCCGTGATCGCCTCGACATGCTGAGCGAACCGGCGTCCGCCCTCGAGCTTCACGGCGTGGGCGCGCCCTTCCTTCATGAACCGCACCGCCGTGGCGACGGCCTGCTCGACCGACACCTGGTACGAGCCGAACGGCAGATCGGCCACGACGAGCGCGTGCGTCGCCGCACCCGAGACGGCGCGGACCAACGGGAGCAGCTCGTCGACCGTCACCGGCAGGGACGTGTCGTAGCCGTAGACGTTGTTGGCGGCCGAATCGCCGACGAGCAGCACCGGAATGTCGGCGTCGTCGAACAGTTTCGCCGTGTACATGTCGTAGGCGGTCAGCATCGGCCAGGGCTGCCCGCGTTCCTTCCACTGGCGCAGATGGTGGATGCGGACCTTCCTGCGCTCGGGTGAACCGCCACTGTGGTCGCCGGGTGTGCCGGTACCGGAGCCGTACGGCGCAGGCTGCTCGCCCGCGGAGTCTCCGGGGGTTTCGGAAACGGACATCGTCGTCGAACCGTCCTTCCCTCGAGGCCTGCGCGGCAGGTCCCCGGGTTGTGGATCGTTACGTCACCGAGCGTGGCACCTCCCTTCGCGGAGCAGGAAGCTCGGTGCGAGCAGCTTCACAGCGGCCGGGTGGCCGTATCGCTGCCGGGTAATGGACCCATCACGCTGTGTGTGACGCCATGACGGGTTTCGGTTCGGCCGATAGCGTGATAGTCAGTTCGCTATGCTGCCGGAGCTCCGCGGTCCCACGACCCTGACCGCGGTGCGTAGAGCGGGGGTATCCCTGCTGGTCATCGCCATCATCGGCCAGCTCGGCTGGTTGGCGGAACTCGTCCTGCACACCCCCATGTCCCCGTTGCGGACCGTGACGTCCGCGCTCGCCGTGCCGGGTCAGCCGTTCGCGCCCGTGTTCCGTGCCGCGGAACTGGTGGCCGGGGTGGCGCTCGTGCTGGCGGTGCCGCCGCTGCTGCGCCTCGCGCCCGTGCACAACCGGGCGCGGGCCACGATGGCGCTCCTCGGCATGCTCGGTGTGCTGTACCTCGTCCGCGCGATCTTCCCGCTCGAATGCCGCGCCGTGGCCGCGGGGGGATGCACCCCCGAACCGGATCCTTCGCTCGGTGGGCAGCTCCACATCGCCGCGTCGATTCTGGTGAACGTCTTCTGCGCCGCGGGGCCGGTCGCGCTGCTGCTGTGGTGGCACGGCAGGTGGATGGCCGCGCCCGCGATCGGCGTCACGCTCGGCACGGTCGCATGGTTGCTGTTGGTCCTGGACGACGTCGTCGGACCCGGCGAGTTCGCCGGACTGGCCTCGCGCGGACAGATGATCAGCGCGAGCATCGTCCTCGGCGCCGGGGTCGCCTACCTCCGCAGGACCGGTCACGACCGCACCGAGATCTGACACGCGCGTCCAGAAGGGCCGCAGGCCCGGCGCCTGTTCAGAACAGTGTGGGCGGTGTGAGGTGGACGCCTTCGGCCTCGAGGATGCGTTCCTTCGTCGCGACGCCGCCCGCCGCGGAGAATCCGCCCGGCTTGCCGCCTGCGGCGAGGATGCGATGACACGGCACGATCGGGGCGAACGGATTCGCGCCGAGTGCCTGCCCGACCGCCTGCGCCGCGCCCGGTTCGCCGAGCAGCCGCGCGAGCTCGCCGTAGGTGGTCGTCGTCCCCCGCGGGATCGTGCGCGCGACCTCGTACACCCGCGCGTGGAACGGCGGCACCGAAGCCAGGTTCAGCGGGACGGCGGACAGATCGACCTCCTCGCCCGCCAGCGAGGCCGCCACAGCGTCGATCACCTCAAGGACCCACGGCGGCACCGGTCCTTCCACACCGCCGACGTCGTATGCGCCGACGTCGTGTGCACCGACGCCGTACGCACCGGGGTCGGCGCGGTGGGGGTCGACAGCCGGGTGTTCGACTGCGTCGGGGAAGCGGGTGCGCAGCCGTGCCCGGGTCGTCTCGACGTCGGTCTCCGGGAGCTGGGCGCCGAGGATCGCGGCGGCGGGCTCCGGTGCCCACGCGAGTCCGCAGTGCCCGATCGCCGTCGGGAACACCGTCACACCGCCGCCGCCGATCATGACGTCAGTGGGTCTCGCGCCAGCGGTTGGTCATCGGCAGCCTGCGGTCGCGGCCGAAGGCCTTGAACGTGATCTTCGTGCCCGGTGGGTACTGCCTGCGCTTGTACTCGGCCCCGTCGACCATGCGCACCACGCGGTCGATCACCTCGGCGTCGAACCCGGCGGTGAGCAGATCCGCGTAGCCGCGGTCGCCTTCGACGTAGTCGTCGAGCACGTCGTCGAGCAGTTCGTAGTCCGGCAGCGAGTCCGTGTCGATCTGGCCGGGACGCAGCTCCGCCGACGGCGGCTTCGAGATCGAGTTCTCCGGGATCGGGACTGTCTCCCCGCGTTTGACGGCCTCGTCGTTGCGCCAGCGCGCGAGCGCCCACACGTGCGTCTTGAACACGTCCTTGATCGGCGCGAACCCGCCGACGGCGTCGCCGTAGATCGTCGAGTAGCCGACGGCGATCTCGGTCTTGTTGCCCGTCGCCAACACGAGGTGGCCGTCCAGGTTGGACAACGCCATCAGCAGCATGCCGCGCACGCGGGCCTGAATGTTCTCCTCGGCCAGGCCCTGAAGCGAGAGCCGGTCGACGTACACCTTCACCATGTCGGCCACCGGCTCGAGCCGGAAGTGGCAGCCCAGTCGTGCGGCCAGGTCGGCGGCGTCCGATTTGGAGTGTTCGGAGGAGTAATCCGAGGGCATCGCCACGCCGTACACCTTCTCCGGCCCGAGTGCGTCGACCGCGAGTGCGGCGACCACGGCCGAGTCGATGCCGCCGGACAGGCCGAGTATCACCGAGCCGAAGCCGTTCTTACGGACGTAGTCGCGCAAGCCGAGCACGAGGGCCGACCAGACCTCGGCCTCGTCCGCTAGCGGCTCGCCGATCACCGGGTCGCCCAGCGGTTCGCGCGGGGGCACCGGGCCGTCGCTCAACGTCCGTCGGTGCACGCGAAGGCCGGCGAACCCGCCTTCCGCGGTGTGGGTGGCCTCCTGCACCTCGACGTCCGTGACGAGCACCTGCTCGGCGAACTGGCGGGCGCGTGCGAGTAGTGTGCCGTCCGCGCCGACAACGATCGAGTCGCCGTCGAACACCAGGTCGTCCTGTCCGCCCACGCAGTTGGTGTAGACCACAGGAGCACCGGCCTCCCGGGCGCGCGAGGCGACCAGCGGCAGCCGGACGTCGTCCTTGGCGCGTTCGTACGGTGAGGCGTTCGGCGACACGACGAGATCGACACCCGCCTCGCCGAGTGCCGCGACCGGACCGCCGTCCTGCCACAGGTCCTCGCAGACGACCATGCCGATGTCGACGCCGTGCAGGCGTACGACGTCGAGCTCGGCGCCCGGCTTGAAATTGCGGCGCTCGTCGAACACGCCGTAGTTCGGCAGGTGGTGCTTGTACTGCGTGGCGACGACCTCGCCGCCCAGCAGCGCGGCGACGGCGTTGCGCGGGCCCGCCTCGTCCTGGTCGAGGTAGCCGACGTAGGTCAGGAGGTCACCGCAGCCCGTGTCGGCGAGCCGCCGTGCGACCGTGTCGACCTGCTCCCGTGACGCGCGCGCGAACGTCTCCCGCAGCGCCAGGTCCTCCACGGGATACCCGGTGAGCGTCATCTCCGGGAACACGACGATGTGCGCTCCCGCGTCGGCGGCCTCGCGGGCCCGTTCGACGATCAGGTCGGAGTTCCCGTTCAGGTCGCCGACGGTCGGGTTGATCTGGGCGAGTGCGATGCGCAGGTGCGGCATGCCGTCAATTGTCGCGCACCCGCGCACCGCTCCGCTCGTGAGATCGCGCTCGTCGCCGGGTGCGCTGTCGGGCACGCGCTGCCGGGCGCGCCGTCAGCTGCGCTTCTTGCGCAGCATCCCGCGCACCTTCTTCAGCGCCTGCTCGGCGTCCGAGTCGAACGGGTTGTCCTGCACCAGGTACGTCCACGTCGACGTCGGCCTGCGCACACCCGCCGCAGCGAGGTCGATCCCGTCGGAGGTGACCTCGGCGGAGGCGAGGGTCTCCGCCGACCGCGACTCGACCTCGCCGCGGATCTTGTGGAACTCCGGGATCGCGGCGCGGTGGAACTCGTCGAGGGGCTGCTCCCTGGCCATCGCCCGCAGGTGGATCGTCTCGCGCACGTTGTTGAGGAACGCCAGGTGATCGGCCCACCGCTGATCCATGTGGAACAGCATGATGCGGCGGCACACGGTCGTGAGTTCGTCCTCGCCGAGCTTCTCGGCCAGCTCCGTGAGACGCGCTCCGGAGAGCCGCTGTGCACCGGAGGTCGTCCGGCCGGGCTCGTCGCCGCCGGTGTCGTCAGCGCCGCCGGTCTCGTGAGCGCCGTCGATCTCGTCAGCGCTGTCGGTCTCGCGGGCGGCTGTCTCCGCGGCCCCCGTATCCCCGGCCCCCGAGTCCTCGGATGCCGCTTCGCCGGACCGGGCGTCCCCGGGCGCGGTGTCCCCGGGCCCCGTGTCCCCGGACCCCGAGTCCCCGGATCCCGTGCCGTCGGCCGCCTTCTTCGCCTTCTTGCCGTTCTTCCCCGTGCGCTCGCCGGAACCGTCCCCGGCGTCGCCGGTCCCGGCCGCGAGCTCGCTCAGGGTCTTCTTGGCGGTGTCGGTGCGCAGCACCTCGTCGCGCCATTTCAGCAGCTCGGAACGCTGGTGCTCGATCAGCCGCGTGTAGCGCCACGTGTTGCGGTGGATCTCCAGGTCGACACCTTCGGCGACGCGCTGGGCGTGGTTGATCTGCCGGTGTGCGGCGTGGTCGGTGACCTCGCCGGTCTCGGGGTCGGCGTCGATGCCGTCCGGCACGTCCGGTGCGTGGCCGAGCACGAGCTCGTCGTTGAGGCTGGCGAAGAACACCGAACTGCCCGGGTCGCCCTGGCGTCCGGCACGCCCGCGCAGTTGGTCGTCGAGGCGACTGCTCGGGTAACGCGCGGTGCCGATGACGTGCAGGCCACCGGTCTCGGCGACGCGTTCTCTGTCGGAACCGTCGGCGCCGCCCAGGCGGATGTCGGTGCCGCGGCCCGCCATCTGGGTCGACACGGTGATCCGCTCGTACGTGCCCGCCTCGGCGATGATCGCCGCCTCCTCCGCGTCGTTGCGCGCGTTGAGCACGACACAGGGCAGGCCGGCCTTCTCGAGCTTCTCGGCGAGTTCCTCGGACTCGGCGACGTCCTGGGTGCCGACCAGGATCGGCCGCCCGGTCGCGTGCACCTCCTCGATCTCGGACACGATCGCGCGCAGCTTGTTGTTCGGCGCCGCGTAGATGCGGTCCCCGGCGTCCTCGCGCACGTTCGGCGTGTTCGGAGGGATCACCGCGACCTCGAGCTCGTAGAACTCCCGCAGCTGCTCGGCGACGGCCACCGCCGTGCCGGTCATACCCGCCACCTGCGGATAGCGGGCGATGAGCGCCTGCACCGTGATCGAGTCGAGGATCTCGCCCCGGTCCGACGGCGGCAGCTGCTCCTTCGCCTCCACCGCGGCCTGCAGGCCGTCCGGCCAGCGCTGCAACTCGGCCACGCGGCCCCGGGAGGCGTTGATCAGCTGGACCTTGCCGTCCCGCACGAGGTAGTCGACGTCGCGGGTGAGCAGCGCGTGCGCATGCAGCGCGACGTTGACCGAGGCGAGCCTGTCGGCCCCGTCCTCGGCGTACAGGTCGATACCGCCGAGGGACTTCTCGACCACGGACGCGCCCGCCGTCGTCAGCCACGCGTTGCGCCCGTCGGGGTCGGTCTCGTAGTGGAGTCCGACGCGCAGCCTGCGGACGATGTCGGCGACCTCCAGGTCGGCCACTCCCGCGTCCACCGAGCCGGCCATGACCAGCGGCACACGCGCCTCGTCGACGAGCACGGAGTCGGCCTCGTCGACGATCGCCACCTCCGGATCGGCCTGCACCAGGTCGCCCGCGTCGGTGACGAGCCGGTCGCGCAGCACGTCGAAGCCGATCTCGCTGACCGCGCCGTAACAGATCTCGGCGCTGTAGGCGCCGCGCCGGTCGGCCGTCTCCAACGACGGCTCGACCCAGCCGACGGACACGCCGAGCAGGTCGTAGACGGGCCGCATCCACTCCGCGTCGCGACGTGCCAGGTAGTCGTTGACGGAGATGACATGCACCCGCTTGCCCTGCAGCGCGTAACCCGCGGCCGCCAGCGCACCGGCGAGGGTCTTGCCCTCACCGGTCTGCATCTGCACCACGTGTCCGGTCAACAGGCCCATCGTGCCCAGCAGCTGGACGTCGAACGCCCGCTCGCCCAGCCCGCGGCGCGCCGCCTCCCTGCCGAGCGCGCACACCTCGACGAGCTGCCGGTCGCTGAACGTCCCGGTCGAGGACAGTTCGTCGCCCAGCTCGGTGGCGGCGGCGGTCAGCTCGCTGTCGTCGAGCATCTCCAGTTCCGGCTCGCGCTTCTCGATCCGCGGCAGCAACGCCTCGTACCGCGTCAGTTCCACGCTCGCCGGACGTTGGATGATCCTGCGCAACCGCTTGCTCACCCGGCTCATCAACGCCACGCGTGGTCTCCCATCTCGCTTCTCGTCCTGCGATGGCACGATCACCTCTGTGCCTTCAGTCGAACGCTACCTGGCCCTCGCCACCTGTGTACTCGCCTTGGGTGGGCTCACGACCGCGTGCTCGCCGGAGGAGTCCGAGCAGAAGGGTCCGGTCGGCCCTGTGCCGGAGGGCCTCGAACGGTTCTACGGGCAGGCGCTCGACTGGGGTGACTGCGAGCAGTACGCCACCAACGACATGGCGCGCTCGTCGTTCGGCGCGGACGGGCTGGAGTGCGCGCGGCTGACCGTGCCGCTGGACTACGAGGAGCCCGGCGCCGCGACGATCTCGCTCGGGCTGCTGCGGCACCAGGCCACCGGCGACGACCGGATCGGTTCGCTCGTCGTCAACCCGGGCGGGCCCGGGGCGTCGGGAATGCTGAACGCGGCGTCGATGGCGGGCCCGACCGCGGACACGGAGATCGGCCAGCGGTTCGACCTGGTCGGCTTCGACCCGCGCGGCGTCGGCGCGAGCGAACCCACCGTCGAATGCCTCACCGACGCCGAACGTGATGCCGACCGCGCCGACGACGTCGAGTACGACGGCAGCGAGCAGGGCGTGCGGGCCGCGGAGCGGGAGGAACGGCAGTTCGCCGCCAAGTGCGCGCGCCGCACCGATCACGGCGAGGACATGCTCGCCCACCTGGGCACCCGCGAGGTCGTGCAGGACATGGACGTACTGCGCTCGGTGCTCGGTGACCGCAAGCTGAGCTATGTCGGCTACTCGTACGGCACGCGCATCGGCTACACCTACGCCGAACGCTTCCCCCGCAACGTCCGCTCACTGGTCCTCGACGGCGCGCTCGACCCCGAACAGGACTCCGTCGAATCGCTCGTGTCGCAGGGCGAAGGCTTCGGCCGCTCGTTCGGGGAGTTCGCCGGGTGGTGCCAGGAGCGTTCCGACTGCCCGCTGTCGGGCGACGCGACGAAGGCGTATCAGGACCTGGTGCGGCCGCTGCTCGACGAGCCCGTCGACGTGGGCGGCCGCGCGCTGTCCTACGACGACGCCACGACCGGCACCATCCAGGCGCTGTACTCGGAACGCATGTGGCCGCAGTTGAAGAACGGCCTGGTCGAACTCTCCCGGGGCAACGGCTCGACCCTGATGGCGTTGGCCGACATGTACAACGAGCGCGACTCCTCGGGCGAGTACGCCAGTACGCAGGACGCGTTCGTCGCGATCCGCTGCGTCGACGACCCGCCGGTCGAGGACAAGGCGAAGATCCGCGAGGCGCAGCGGCGCTACGCCGAGGTCGCCCCGTTCCTCGACCCGGGAACACGGCCGTCGGCGGCCAGGGACGCCTGCGCGTTCTGGCCCGTCGAGAACACCTCCGAACCGCATCTGCCGGACGTCGACGGTGTGCCGCCCGCGCTGGTGGTGTCGACGACGAACGACCCCGCGACGCCGTACCAGGCGGGAGTGCAGCTGGCGAAGGCGATGGGCGGCGGCCTGCTCACCTTCGAGGGCAACCAGCACACCGTGTTCCTGCAGGGCAACCAGTGCGTGGACCAGGCGGGTACCCGCTACCTGATCGACGGGACGCTGCCTCCGGAGGGCAAGCGCTGCGCGTGAGTGGCGTGGCCGTCGGAGTGCCGTGTCGAGCCCTGGACGTCGGCGCGCGGGGTCGCGGCCGTGGCGGCGGCCTCAGCCGGTCGGCGTCGCCGCCGTGCTGGACACCTCGACGGGCTGGTTGTGCTCGCTCAGTCCGAGTTCGATCATCGTGGCGCCCTGGTTGGGTTTCGCGGGCGGCACCTGCAGCCAGACCCGCAGCAGGGTGCGTTCGGGGTTGTCGGTGACCCAGAACTTGACCGCGACGTCGTCGCGCACGCCGGGCAGCAGTTCCGAGATGTCGGCCTGGGGCAGGGTGCCGCTGACCCGGTAGGTCGGCACGTCGCCGATGTCCTCGCGACTCTCGGTGCTCAGCTCGATCGCGTCGCCGAGCAGGTCCCGGAGACCGCCGTCGCGTGCGATCAGATGCTGGGGCGTGAACCGTTCCGGTACGACCGCCGTGGTGGTCACGTCGTCGGAGTCGGTCAGCGTGACGGTCCTGTCGTCGGCCGCCGCGGCGCTGCCGCCGTCCTGGGCCGTCGACCTCGGCGCCTCGCTCGGGGAGGTGTCGTCCCGGTCGCCCAGTTCGTACTCGTACTGCATGCGACCGTCCGGTAGCTGCAGGTCGACCTCGCCCTGTGCCCAGCCGTCGCGCGTGGCGACGCCGTCGATCGAGCGGATCGGAAAGCCGGGCAGAGCTCCCTGGGTGCGCAGGTCGAAGCGAACGCTGGTCACGTCGCGGAGCGCGGCCGAGGCCTCGCGGACGAGGGAGGCGCCCGGCGGCTCGCTCTCCGGCGCCTCGGGCGACGAGGTGCACCCGGCGACGAGCACGAGCAGCGATGTGGTGACGACCAGGATCCGCCGGGACATGCCTAGAGACGGTACTGCCGGCCGGAGGCCGTCCGGTTGGGTGGTGGAGGGTGAGGGGCTGGCCGGTACTGCCGGCCGGAGGCCGTCCGGTTGGGTGGTGGTGGGTGAGGGGCTGGCCGGTACTGCCGGCCGGAGGCCGTCCCCGCGGTCCGCTCAGCGTTCGACGGGTGCGCCGTCGGCACGGGTGGCGAACGTGCGCCGGTACGTGAGCGGGGAGACGCCGATGGCGTCGCGCAGGTGTTTGCGCAGCGACGCCGCGGTGCCGAGGCCTGATTCGGCGGCGACCCGGTCGACGGGCAGCTCGGTGACCTCGAGCAGGTGCCGGGCGTGCAGCAGCCGTTGCCGGGTCAGCCAGGTGTGCGGTGGCAGGCCGGTTTCGTCGCGGAACCGGCGGTTGAAGGTGCGCATACTCATCCGTGCGTGAGCGGCGAGAGCGGCCAGATCGAGTGGTTCGCCGAGCCGTTCCAGCGCCCATGCCCTGGTGGGCGCGGTACTGCCGGCGCCTTCGTCGGTGACGGGGCGCTCGATGTACTGCGACTGCCCGCCGTCGCGCCACGGCGGGACGACGCAGTAGCGGGCGGCGCGGTTGGCGACGTCGCTGCCGTGGTCGGCACGGACGACGTGCAGGCAGAGGTCGACGCCCGCGGCGAGGCCCGCCGAGGTGAGCACGTCACCGTCGTCGACGAACAACACGTTCTCGTCCAGGCGGACCCCAGGGTAGAGCGCGCGGAAGCGGTCGGCGTGTGCCCAGTGTGTCGTGGCCGGGCGTCCGTCGAGCAGGCCGGCCGCTGCGAGGACGAACGCGCCGGTGCAGATCGACATGGTCCGGGCGGACGCGGGCACGCGCGCGAGGGCCGCGGACACGTCATCGGGGAGCGAACCGTCGCGGCGCGGCCCGGCCAGCCGGGTGCCGGGCACGATCACCGTGTCGGCGTCGTCGAGGGCTTCGGGGCCGTGGTCGAGGAGTGCGGAGTATCCGGACGACACGCGCACCGGCCGGTCGTCGACCCCGCAGACGCGCACGTCGTACAGCGAGCGCCCGTCGCGTTCGGCGCACGCGAAGATCTGTGGCGGTATCTGCATGTCGTAGCCGACGACCTCGCCGAGGGCCAGGATCACCACCCGGTGCGCGCTCATGGCAAGATCTTCGCACATGTTGGCATTCTTGCCACTCGTCCCGAGGGGCGCGACGGCGCATCCTCGGATCCCGTGATCTCCCCACGTACTTCGACGTCACCGCGTACGTCGCCGCCTGTGCCCTCACGCTTGACGTCGCTGCGCCGATGGCGACCGCACTGGGCGTGGCTCGTCGCCGCGACGGCGTTCGTGGCGCTGCTGTCCGCGGGCGCCTTCCGCGCCGCGCCCAGCGTGCTGATCGATCCGCTGCACGCCGAGTTCGGTTGGTCCCGCGGCACGATCTCCCTGGCCGTGTCGGTGAATCTGCTGCTCTACGGCCTGATCGCCCCGTTCTCCGCGGCGCTGATGGAACGACTGGGCATGCGGCGCGTCGTCGCCGGTGCGCTGGTACTCGTGGCGGCGGGCAGCGGCCTGACGGTGCTGATGACCGCATCCTGGCAGCTGCTGCTGTGCTGGGGCGTGCTCGTCGGCGCGGGCACCGGGGCGATGGCACTGACGTTCGTGGCCACCGTGACCGGCCGGTGGTTCGTCACTCACCGCGGCCTGGTCAGCGGGATCCTGACGGCGGCGAGCGCCGCGGGGCAGCTCGTGTTCCTGCCGCTCGTCGCCGGGCTCGCGACGGGACACGGCTGGCGATGGGCGTCGTTGCTGATCGCGGCGGCCGCGCTCGCGGTCGTGCCGGTGGTGCTGCTGTGCCTGCGGGATCGTCCGCGCGACGTCGGCACGGTGGCCTACGGTGCGTCCGCGGCGGGCGAGACCCACGACACCGGTTCCGAAGGGGAGACCGCCGCGCGTCCTGCGGGCGGCAGCGCGGCCCACGCGCTGCGCATCCTGCGGCGTGCGATGCGGGCGCCTGCGTTCTGGCTGCTGGCAGGTGGTTTCGCGATCTGCGGAGCCTCGACGAACGGGCTGATCGGTACCCACTTCGTCCCCGCCGCGCACGACCACGGCATGCCCGCGACGGCCGCGGCGGGCCTGCTCGCCGTGGTCGGGATCTTCGACATCGTGGGCACGGTCTTCTCCGGGTGGCTCACCGACCGTGTCGACCCACGCCTACTGCTCGCCGTCTACTACGTGCTGCGCGGGCTGTCCCTGGCGATCCTCCCGCAGCTGTTCGGGCCGACGACCGAACCGCCGATGTGGGCGTTCATCGTCTTCTACGGGCTGGACTGGGTCGCCACCGTTCCGCCGACCGTTGCGCTGTGCCGCGAATGGTTCGCGGACGCGGGACCGATCGTGTTCGGATGGGTGTTCGCGTCGCACCAGATCGGCGCGGCGCTGGCCGCCTCAGGCGCGGGTTTCGTCCGCGATCACCTGGGTTCCTACGACCTCGCCTGGTACGCCGCGGGTGGGTTGTGCGTGCTCGCCGCGTGGATGTCCGCGCGCATCCGCCGACACGGCGAAACCCTCGAAACATTCCGTTAACACGGTGCGCATAAGGTCACGCTCATGGATCGTCAGCAGGAGTTCGTGCTGCGCACACTCGAGGAACGCGACATTCGTTTCGTGCGGCTCTGGTTCACCGACGTACTGGGCTTCCTCAAGTCGGTGGCCATCGCCCCAGCAGAGCTGGAGGGCGCGTTCTCCGAGGGCATCGGGTTCGACGGCTCCGCGATCGAGGGCTTCGCGCGGGTCTACGAGTCGGACATGATCGCCAAGCCCGACCCGTCGACGTTCCAGGTGCTGCCGTGGGAGCAGGCCGACGGCGGACACTACTCGGCGCGGATGTTCTGCGACATCGCGATGCCCGACGCCTCGCCGTCGTGGGCCGACCCGCGGCACGTGCTGCGCCGCCAGCTGTCGAAGGCGGGCGAGGCGGGGTTCACCTGCTACGTGCATCCCGAGATCGAGTTCTACCTCCTGCAGGATCTGCCGGAGGACGGCAAGGAACCGACCCCCGCCGACAACGGTGGCTACTTCGACCAGGCCAGCCACGCCACGGCGACCCACTTCCGGCGGCACGCCATCGAGGCCCTCGAGGCGATGGGCATCTCCGTCGAGTTCAGCCATCACGAGGGCGCGCCGGGGCAGCAGGAGATCGACCTGCGCTACGCGGACGCGCTCACGATGGCCGACAACGTCATGACGTTCCGGTACGTCGTCAAGGAGGTCGCGCTGACCCAGGGCGTGCGCGCGACGTTCATGCCGAAGCCGTTCACCGACCATCCGGGCTCGGGGATGCACACCCACGTGTCCCTCTTCGAGGGCGATCGCAACGCCTTCTACGACCCCGAGGACCCGTACGAGCTGTCGGAGACCGGTAAAGCGTTCGTCGCCGGGCTGCTGCACCACGCACGCGAGATCTCCGCGGTCACCAACCAGTGGGTCAACTCGTACAAGAGACTGATCGTCGGCGGGGAGGCCCCGACGGCGGTGTCCTGGGGCAGGGCGAACCGCTCCGCGCTGGTCCGGGTGCCGATGTACTCGCCGGGGAAGGCGTCGTCCCGGCGTGTGGAGATCCGGTCGCTCGACTCGGCGTGCAACCCGTACCTGGCGTACTCGGTGATCCTGGCCGCCGGCCTGCGGGGCATCGAGAAGGGCTACGAGCTGCCGCCCGCGGCGGAGGACGACATCTGGGCGCTCTCCGAGGTGGAGCGGAAGGCCGCCGGCTACAAGCAGCTGCCGCAGAACCTGGGCGAGGCGCTGACGGAGATGGAGAACTCGGAGCTGTTGCCGGAGGCGCTCGGCGAGCACGTCTTCGACTTCTTCCTCCGGAACAAGCGCACCGAGTGGAACAACTACCGGAGCTCGGTGACGCCGTACGAGCTCCGGACCCTGCTCCCGGTGCTCTGACCTGCGGTTTCGCAATAAGGGGACCCCCCTGTTTCAGGGGGGGTTCGCGGCCGTGTAATGTTCTCTTCGTCGCCAAGGAGCGGACGGGACGAGGCGGAGGTTGACTCCGCGAGACGGACCGGGTAAGCTTCTTGGTCGGCCCTCAAGGGGGCCACAACCCGAGCAACGAATCTCCACGAGGTAAGTTCCCGCGGTTGATGGCGCTCTTGGGCTAAAAACCAACTGCGTGTTGTTTGAGAACTCAACAGTGTGTTTGTGAGCTTTGTTTTGTTGCTTTGTGCCCCTTTTTTTTGGGGTTTTTGAGCTAGC
>NZ_JACHWU010000004.1 GCF_014191605.1 Prauserella isguenensis | reverse complement strand
TGCGCCAACATCGCATCCAAAATCGTGTCGCTGATCGCGTCACAAATCTTGTCCGGGTGACCCTCAGTCACCGACTCACTCGTGAACAACCTGCCTGTAGTCAAAATGCTTCCTTCTTCTCGACGGGAGCGGTCTTACTTGTTCTCGTGAACTTTCTTGCGATGTGGCGCCGGATCACGCCGTGACGTGGAAGATGCCCCACGCGAGGTTGCCGGACTTGCCGCCGGCGACCCAGTTCTTGAGGCCGAGCTTCATGCGGTCGCGGTAGTCCTGGCTGATCGTGCCCGCCAGTTCGCTCTCACGCTTCTCCAGCTCGGCCAGCACGCGACCGTAGTGGTTCGACAGCTGGTGGGTGTGGTCGTCGAACTCGACCGACTTCATACCCAGGCGCGTCAGCTCCTTCTTGTAGAAGCCGGGCGAGCCGAGGCTGTCCAGGTGCAGCCGGTCGAGGATCGGCTGCAGCGACGAGGTGTCGCAGTTGTCCGAGGCCATCGGGTCGGTGAAGACCATCTGGCCGTTCGGCTTGAGCACGCGCACGGCTTCCTCGACCACGCGGACGCGGTCACCGCTGTGCAGGACGGCGTCCTGCGACCAGATGACGTCGAACTCGTTGTCGTTGAACGCGAGGTTCTCGAAGTCGCCGTCGACGACGTCGATCAGCTGGGCCAGGCCGGCATCCTTGTTGAACTGCCGGTTGCGGTCGTTCTCGACCTCGGAGAGGTTCAGGCACGTCACGTGGACACCGTAGGTCTCGGCCAGATAACGGGCGGCACCCCCGTAGCCTGCACCCAGGTCCAGGACCTTCTGCCCCTTCTTGAGCTCGAGCTTCTTCGCCATCTGCTCGACCGTGCGACGGCTGGCTGCGGCGATCTCCTCGTTCTCCGACTGGTACAGGCCGACGTGGATGTCGGTGCCGCCCCAGACGTTGTAGTAGAAGTTGTCCGCGTCCTCGGAGTTGTAGTACTCGCGGGCGGTGTTGACCGCGCTCGAGTAGCTCTCCGTCAGGGCGTTCTCCAGGTACTCCTTCGTCGCCACGTGCACGAAGAAGTCCGGCTCGTTGTCGTTACCGTAGGCTTCCTGGAAGTCACCGTAGGTGTCGACCTTCTGGAAGCCGACCTCACGCAGCAGCCGCCGCAGGTAGTTCTTGCGCAGCGGGAACATGTTGAGGTGGTACAGCGAGCCGTCGGGGAACTCGTACCGGAAACGGGCGAGACCGTCGTCGACGTACTCCGGCTCGGCGCTGACCTGGTCACCGCAGTAGTAGTACGTGTGCTTGCTCGAGAACCCGCTGTCGAGGATCGAGTCGTAGTTGCGCTGGTCGATGATCAGGATGCCGTCGTGCTTGAGCACGGCGTAGAACTCGGCGAGCGCCTTGCGACGGTCGTTCTCGTCGAACAGGTGCGTGAAGGAGTTACCGAGGCAGACGATCGCGTCGTACTTGCCCTGCACGTCCTTGCTGAGCCAGCGCCAGTCGGAGTGCACGACCTTCAGGACGTGGTCGCCGTACTCCTTACCGTTCTCGAACGCCTTGGCCAGCATCTCGGCGGCGCCGTCGACACTGGTCGTGTCGAAGCCGGCCTCGAGCATGCGCACGGAGTGGAAGCCTGTACCGGTCGCGGCGTCGAGCACGGACTCGGCGCCGTGCTTACGGAGCAGGTCGACGAAGAAGCTGCCCTCGCTCTCGTACCGGCCCTTCCAGTCGATCAGCTCGTCCCACTTGTCGACGAATCCCTCGTTGTACTCCTCGGCGTAGTGGTCGCTCTCCCGAACGGCCAGCGGGTCGGAACCGAACGCCTGGTCGGGATGCGCGTCGGCGCGGCTCTTCTCTGCGACTTCGGCCTGCGCATCGGTGGTGCCAGCCGCTGATTCCTGCATTGGGTTCCCTCCACGTTCGGCGGATCGGTACTTGCTGGTCCGGGCCGGCTCACCGCAGTCTCGCCTGAACCTCTCGGCACACGTCACGTGCGGAGATACGGCCGCGAACACGTCGGGCAAGGGCACAGAAAAATCCAGGCCGACGACGCGATGTATCGATCGCGGTTCAAAATCGGCCTGCGGCGCGCATTGTGCGCAGCCCGTGTATCGCGCGTCACACCTGACGCGGCCCTTCGCTCCGACTGGACGGAATTGCGCCGTATCCGCACTGATCCCGCGCAAACCGCCTGAGACTCAATCTATTCACAAACTCGCCGTTCGATCAATGGGTCCATGGCGTGACGCGAATTTTCACCCCTCGTATACCGCTCGAGCGGCACGAGCCGCGCGCGCGAGCGTCGCTATCCGCATCACGGCAAGCCACGTTCTGGCAGGTCGGAGCGCTGATGCGCGCTATGCGCAACCGCGCCTGCGTTACACCGCCAAGGACTTTGTGACCTCTGCAACACCAAGACACGTTCAGACCAGCAAGTACTACTCAGAGTGTATTTAGAAGCGGATTTCGCCGCGGCTCTAGTCCACGAGCCTGATGAGTGATACAGGAACTACGTTCGTAGCGTATTCGGCAACGCGTTGCGTATAGCTCAACAGGAACGCCCTCGCGAAGATCGTGAGATCTCCGCGAGGGCGTGGTCGGATCGTCGCTCCGGGTTGCCAGAATGTTGTAGCGTTATGGTTACGTTATCGTTCCGACATAGGTCCGAAACACTGCAAGGTGCACGGAGTGCGATTTCGTTATGTGCGACCGGGCACAATTCCGGTGACCGAGGTCATCGTTGTCGACGATTCGGAAATCAGAATTTCTATGAGATGGCCTACTCTTCCCTTGAAAACAGTGCCTCGGCCCGGATCTCGCCGTCGTAGCCGCCCACGAGCGGCGGCAACCCGAACAGCTCGCCCACGGTGGGCGCCACGTCGACCGTCGTCGCCGAGGCCGAGGACGTCACGCCCTTGCGCACCCGTCGGTGGCCGCCCGCGACGAAGAACGGGATCGGCTCGGTCGCGGGGTGCCCGTGGTTGCCCGGGATGGGGTTCGATATCGGCGTCGGGTCCGAGAAGCGCCAGCCCGCCTTGCAGTACACGACCAGGTCCGCGCAGTCGGGCGCCAGTCGAAGCTCCTCGGGCCGGTGCACCGACAGCACACCCGGCGTGGCGAGCGCGATGCTGCGCATCCGCTCCACGGCGGCGGACCGTTCGGAATCCGGGCCGATGAAGGTCAGCAGGTCCGCCCCGCCGTTCTGGGCGATCGCCACCTTGTCCGCCAGGGAGTCGTCCGACTCCAGCGGCGCCTGCAACGAGATCAGCTTGTGCCCGTGCGACCAGTCCATCGAATGGTCGGCGATCACCATGACCACGCTCGACTCCCACAGTCCCCGATCACGCAGCTCGGAGACGAACCGGCCGACGTGCGCATCCGTAGCGCCCAGCGCGGCCGCACGCAACAGGCCCAGCGAGGTGCCGGTCAGATCCGCGTGACCGACCCGGTCCACGTCTCCGAGATTGACGAACACGAGGTCGGGGTCGGTCTCGTCCACCATGGCCGACAGAGCCAGCTTCGTCGCCAGGTCGGGCGCGTGGTCGGTGATCGGGATCAGCGGCTCCGGCTCCCAGCGGACGCTCGCCCGCTCCCCGAAGATCGTGTACAGGTACTCCTTACTGAGCACGCTCCCGCTCACCCGGCCCGTGCCTGCGAGGCGTTCGAGCAGCGTCGGCACGCGAATGTCCGACGGCCGGTCGAGCGTGCGCACGGCTCCCTCGTGGCGGTCGTAGACGTCGTTGGCCGGCACTCCGGAACGGTCGGGCCGCACGCCGGTCATCATCATCACGTGGTTGGGCAGCGTCTCCATCACCGGCAGCGATCGGGCCTGCGGGAAGTTGGTGCCCTCCGCACGCAGGGCGTACAGGTGGGGAGTCGCGTGGGGATCGATCTCGTCCGGCCGCAGTCCGTCGACGACGAGCACATAGACACGCAGGTCCTTCGCACCCGCCGGCGAGGCCGACACCGCGGGCACACCTGCCGTCGTGGACAGCACGACCGCGGCACCGGCCGTAGTCGCGACCCGCAGGAACCGCCGTCGCGACACGTCGTCGGCGGCACCGGGAGTGATGGTCTCGTCGGTCATCGGGCCTCCTGTCGTGCCAGTGCCTGCCGTCGTGCTGCGGCGAGTTCGTGGCCGGTCGCCGCCTCGTGCCGCGGTGTGACGCCGTCCATCGACCGCGGGGTGCGCTCGAGCCTGTCGGTGCCCGCGGGCACGCGGTAGGACGCGGTGACCTCCGCGGCGCTGGCAGGGTCCGCCCGGTCGGCGAGGCGGAACCAGTCCATCCGCACGTGCGCGGGGGTGACCTCCAGGACCGAGAACCCGTGCGAGTCGAAGTCGAGGTACTTCACGTGCGGGTTCGCCAACTTGATGACCGCCTCGACGACGAGCGACAGCGTGCGCGGGGGCAGGTTCAGATAGTCGTCGATGTTGTCGCTCGTGACGGAGGTGCAGACCAGCTCCGTCGCGACGGAATCACCACTCAGCGGGTAGGTCAGCGGATCCGCGGGCAGTTCGGTCGCCCAGCCGGAATGGATGTCCCCGGTGAGGAAGACGGCCCCCGAGACGCCGTGATCGCGCAGAGACCTCAGCACGGCCGCCCGATCGGACGTGTAGCCGTCCCACTGGTCCACATTGTACGGAACACCTTCGATCGGCCCGACGACGTCCGCGATCGCCTCGAGTTCGCGTGTGTTCAAAGTGGACGGGAACTGCACCGGCGAGATCATCACGGAGTTGCCCACGAGCTTCCACTGCGACGTCGCCGTCGTGAGCCCCGAGGTGAGCCAGTCCAGTTGCTCCTTGCCCGTGATGGTGCGCTCGTCGTCGTGGACACCGCCGTCGAACGGGTGCGCCACCTGCTCACTGCGATACGATCGAAGGTCCAACATGGACAACTCGGCGAGCGAGCCGAACGTCAGCCGCCGGTAAAGCTTGCCACCGGGCTCGTAGCGCACCGGCATCCACTCCGCGTAGGCCTGTTGAGACTTCGCGCGGCGCTCGACCCACGTGCCCTCGTCCGGCTCGGTATGGTTCTCCGCCCCGCCCGCCCAGGCGTTGTTGGCCGACTCGTGGTCGTCCCACGTCACGGCGAACGGTGCGGCCGCGTGCAGGGCCTGCAGTGCCGGATCCGTCTTGTACTGCGCGTGCCGCCGGCGATAGTGCTCCAGCGTCGTCATCTCGACCGGCGGGTCGTGTGGCCGCACCGCGCCGGATTCGGCGCCGTACTCGTACAGGTAGTCACCCAGGTGGATCACCAGGTCGAGATCGCCACGTTCGGCCAGGTGCCGGTACGCGGCGAAGTGGCCCGCCTGCCAGTTCGAGCAGGAGACGACGCCGAAGCGCAGCCTCGCCACCTCACTGCCGACGGCGGGCGCGGTGCGGGTCCGGCCGACCGGCGACGTGCTGCCTCGCCAGGAGAAGCGGTAGTAGTACCAAGTGTCCGGATCGAGTGCGGTGACGTCCGCCTTGACCGTGTGATCGCGCTGGGGTCCGGTCCGCACGCGGCCCCGCGCGGCGACCCTGCGGAAGTCGGCGTCGTGGGCCACCTCCCAGCCGACGATCGACTCGCCTCCCCTGCCCGAGCCGGGTGTGGCGTCGGCCGACGGGGTCAGGCGCGTCCAGAGCAACACGCTGTCGGGGAGCGGGTCTCCGGAGGCCACTCCGTGCCGGAACGGTTGCTCCGCACCGCCCGCGATCGCCGGTCCGGCCAGTGTGACACCGCCCACTGCCACGAGCGAACCCGTGCGCAGTGCCTGTCTTCTGTTCATCATGTTCACGCTGGCACCCTTGCCGAGGTCACACGTCCGTGTCACGGGGCGCGGCCGGTTCGTTCAGCAAGATTTCGCCCGGATGGACAGGAACCGACGCTCGCGTGTGGTCGTCGTGGTTGATGGACTCAGCACGGTTGTGTGAGTATCGGGCGACTGCTCGCTGAGTCGGTCCGGATGCACCCGGATTCGGACGGACAGGAGTCGGTGTTGAATCAGGTTCAATTCGCGTTCCAACCGCTCTACAGCCTGCACACGGGAAGTGCAGTGGCCGTGGAGGCACTGGCCCGCCCGGCCTCGGGACGCATAAGTGAGCTGCTTGAATCCGCGATGCGCCTCGGCAGGCTGGTGCAGGCGGATACGGGCCTCGCGGCACGCGCGGTCCACGAGGCCGAACACCATGCCATGCGACTGCCGCTGCATCTCAACGTCACGGCGCTGACCGCTGCATCGCCGTCGTCGTCACTCGAGCCGCTACTCACCGCGTTGCGTGAGACCGGCCGCAGGCCCCACGACGTCGTCTTCGAGGTCGGCCCACCGTTCCACACGGCCCCGCCCGCGGCACTGCTCGATGGACTGAACCGGCTCGCCGCGCACGGCTTCCGGCTCGCCTTCGACGGGCTCGGCGCCGCCGATCTCCCCCTCAACCTGCTCGCCGAGTCGCGGACCGACATGGTGAAGCTGGACCGGAGTTCCCTCGGCAGGCTGCCGGACGACACCCCGACGGCGGCCCTGACCGAAGCGCTCGTGCACTTCGCCGACCGCACCGGCGTGCGGCTCGTGGCGACCGGGGTCGAGACCGAGGATCAGCTGGACATGGTGCGTGGTCTCGGGATCGGCCTGGTGCAGGGAAATCTGTTCGCACCGGCGGGTGCCGGCTCCGTGCCCGCCGGTGCCATCGCGCCCGCGCATCCCGGCCGCGACGTGTACCCGTCCGGTGGCACACCCGCGATCAAGGACTTCCTCCGGCCGGCCCGGACCGTGTCCGCCGACGCCACCTGCGAAGAGGTCCGCACGGTGCTCGTGGAGGACGACGCGCTCAGCGGCCTCGTCGGCGTCGACGGCGACGGCAAACCGCGCTGGTCGATCGACCGCACCCGGTTCCTGCTCGGCGTCACCGGCCCGTTCGGGCACGCTCTCCACGCCCACCGGCCGGCGCGACGGCTCGCCGACCCACCGCACGTGATCCGCGACTCGGCGTCGGCGCTGGAGGTGCTGGACCTCGTCAGCGACGGCCCGTCCGGCCGCGCCTCCGACGACGTGGTCGTCATCGACGAGTCGGGCCGGTGCCAGGGCGTGGTGCTGATGCACGAGCTGGTCCGCGGCATGGCCGAGGCGAAGGTGGAGCAGGCGGCGGCGCTGAACCCGCTGACGCGCCTGCCCGGCAGCGACGCCGTGGCCAGGGACGTCGACCGGCGCCTCGCCGCCAACGAACCGCTGGTCGTCGGGTGGCTGGACATCGACTCCTTCAAGACCATCAACGACACGGCCGGTTTCGCCGCAGGCGACGACGTCATCCGCGCGATCGGGCGGGCCCTCACGCGCCTCGCCACGGACCTGGGCGGCGTGACCGTCAGCCACGTCGGCGGCGACGACTTCCTCATCTCCTGCGGGACGGACACGATCCGCGCCCTCGCCGACGCGATGTTGGACACCCGGTGGTCCGCCGACGGGATGCCGGTGACGGTCTCGTTGTCCACGCTGTGGTGCCCGCGGCGGTCGATCGAGTCGTACGGCGAGATCTCCCGGCTGCTCGCGCCCTTGAAGAAGCACGCCAAGAACCTGGCGGGGTCGAGCTGGGTGTGCGGCAGGCCGGGCACCGACTACGTCGACGTGCTCCGCGGCACGCCGAGCGGTTCCGGTACGTCGGCGTCCGCGGGCTGAGCGGGTTCACCGGTCCGCTCTCGGTTCCGCTCCCCCGGCACCGCTCGTCGCGGCGCAACGCGCCCGATGTGCGGCGGGCACCGGATCGCCGTCCCCGAGACCGAACTCCGCACGGACCTCCCGTGCGGCGGCCAGACACACGGCGGCCAGTGCGACGGGCTCACCCGGATCGCCCAGGCCGGTCTCGACCGCGTCGAAGTCGTCCCACAGGGCGTCGATCCGGTGCGGTCCGAGGTCACACGCGGGATGTACGAGGTGGCCGTCGACCGGATCCCGCCTGCCGTCCTGCGGGGCGAGCCGGGTGACCGCAGCAGCGGGCGCACCGCGGGTGTCGACGACCGTGGCCGCCAGCTCGGCCGCACGCGCGGGCGCGTCCCCCGGCCCGGCCAGGAAGGACACCCGCTGCCACACCTGCCAGCACGGCCATCCGGGTGCGTGCCTCGGCGGCGCCCGGCGCACGCCCCGGCCCGCGAGTTCGAGCGCCACCGCATGGTCCGCGGCCCGGGCTCGCTCGGCCTCCTCGCGGGTCGCGCCCCCGCGGTGCGGCGACCCTCCCACCAGCGCGGGGTGCTGCGTTCCCGCCGAGGTTCCCGCAGAGGTACCGGGAGAGGGTCCGGACGGAGGCGCAGGGGACGGTTCGGGACCACCTCCGTCGACGTCCTCCTCGGCGGAGACACCTGCCGCCGCGCCCCGCCACAGGATCGGCCCGGCCACGGAGTACAACCTCGGCACATGACCGGTGCGGTGGTACGGGTGCGCCAGCGTCACGAGCCGAAAGGCCGCGTCCACTGCGTTCGGTGCGGCCGTCCTGACCAGCAACTCCGCGGTCCACAGCCGCGCGGTCCTGCCACACCTGCGGACTTCCCAGGCCTCGACGTCGAGTGACTCCTGACGACGCCGACTCCACTCGACGGACCCGTCGTGCGGACCGTACTCGGCCGCCCGGCGCCGCACGCCGTCGACCGCCGACGCCGTCCACGGCAGATCGGCCCTGCCACTGATACCCATCGGCGGTTCCCCCGTCTCTGTCGTCTCGTCCACCGCGCACCACCCTCCGACGGTGATCCGCCCCTCATCCGACGACCGAGTCCGTCGTCCAGGACCGTCGGAAGCGCCTTCGGCCGGCGAGCTCCCGACAGCGAGGGGCCACGCGCGACCTCCTGCTCCGACGCGCGTTCTCGCTGGTGAGCGGCCCGCGAAGCGCGCTGTGAGCGGTAAGCTAGCACGGAATGGACACGACGCGCTACAGCGCGTTGCCGAGTGGAGCGACGCGGACCGACGCGGTGTGCCGCGTTCCACAACTTCGTGCAGCTCAGGACCGTTCTAATGTCGAGGCCATGAGCGGTCCCGCACCACGCAGGTACAACCCGGACAACAAGACCGGGTACGAATACGAGCTGCTGGCCGAACATCTCGCCGGACTCATTGCCACCGGCGAGTGAACCCCCGGCAGGCGCATGCCCGGCGAACGCTCGCTGGCCGAGGAGTACGGCGTCGCGCTCGACACCGTTCGCAAGGCGACGCGCATCCTGCGCGAACGCGGACTCGTGCAGACCCTCAAGTCGAAGGGCACGTTCGTCGCACACCCCGAATGACCCGGCTCGGGTACGGCCGCGGCCCGTCGCACGACCACGACACCGGGCCGATACCACGCGAATCCGCGCGCGCCGCTGTCGGTACGACCACCGGTCGTGTCACCGTGGAACCATGAGCGAGCGCAACATCCTCGGCGGCGAGCTCGAACCGTGCGGCACGGACCCGCTGACCGGCTACTACCGCACGGGCTACTGCGAGACCGGCGACGACGATCCCGGCAACCATGCCGTCTGCGCCGTGGTGACGACCGAGTTCCTCGCCCAGCAACGGGGCGTGGGCAACGACCTCACGGCGGCACGCCCGGAGTTCGGCTTCCCCGGCCTGAGTCCCGGAGACCGCTGGTGCGTCTGCTCGGACCGCTGGCTCCAGGCACACGAAGCGGGCGCCGCCCCTCCGGTCGTGCTGGCAGCGACCCACGAACGTGCTACCGAGGTCATCCCCCTCGAGGTGCTCCGCGAACACGCGGTGGACGTGCCGACGGATCCGAGCAGCCTGCTCTGAGTCCGCGGGTACGTCAGCCACGCCCCACGACGGGTTTCTCGGCGAGCACCTGCGCGACGGGCGCCGTCGTGCCGGCCTCCACGACCGACATGCCGTGAGCACGCAACGTCGCGGCGATCGCCTCGTGGCCCGGCATCCGGAGCCCTGCGAGACCCGCCGCCGCGGCGACCACACCGGCGCCCGGACCCGCGTACCCCGGCTGCAGGACCGCGATCCGACCGCCCGGCGCCACCACCCGCGCGCATTCGGCCAGCGCCGCCTCCTGGTCGTGCACGAGCTGCAGCACCATCAGGCACGTCACGGCGTCGACGGTCGCGTCACCGAACGGCAGCTCCGTGACATCGGCCCGGAGAAACCCGACGTTGGGGCGCGCATGTGCCCCCGCTGCGCGTCGCAGCATCGAGCGGGACACGTCGACACCGATCGCGAGTCCTGCGCGGCCGACGTCACGCCCCAGTTCCGCCGTCACGGTGCCGGGCCCGCAGCCCACGTCGAGCGCCGTCCCGCCACCCGGCAGGAGTAGCCGTTCCGCGGGCGGCCGCAGTCGCGCCACGACCTTTCTGGCGAACGCCTGCGCGGGTTCGTACACCGCCGTGCCGGCGCGCGACTCCCACAGCGACTGCACCGGGCCGCTCGGCTGCGGCTCGCCGGAACCCAGAAGGTCGAGGTAGCCGTCGCGCAACGGAGCATCCGGGGGCGCACTGGTCAGCAACGGCAGCACTCGGCGCACGGCGTCGGGCAGCGCGGTCGTGTCCATGGGCGTGACCGTACGCGAGCTCGCAGCGACCCGGCACGCCTCCGAAGTGGAACGGACCGATCGGACCGAACCGCCGATCACCGTTCTGCTGCCGTTCATCCACGAGAAACCGTGAGTGGGGAGGGAATTCACCGCACGGCACGGCAGACCGGACAGGGACGGGCGGAGCCGGCCCGGGTGTCGGAGGCCTACGCCGTCAACGACCGGCCGGGTTCGAGTACCGCGTCGACGGCGGGCGGGACCTCGCGGTACACGGGCAGCTGCCGCTCCAGGCCGGTCACCTCGATCGGGCGCAGGACCGGCCGCGCCGCGGCGAGCGCCCACGGAATGTTTCGTGCTCGCGCGTCTACTCCGGTTTGCAACAGAAGTGACAGCCCCGCAGCGCTCAGATAACTCGTCTCAGTGAAATCAAGAACGAGTGCCTTCACATTGCGTAACTGATGCTCGAAACAGGGTCGCAACAGCGACACTCCGAGCAGATCGATCTCCCCCAGTACATGTGTCACCACGAGGCCCGCACTTCGTGGTTCGATCACCACCTCGACACCGGTGGCCGAGATCGTGCCCGCCCCGAATCTTGCGCCGACGACCGTCTCCATGAAATTCCCTCCCCCGGATTCCACACCCTGCTGTGAGCCCCGAAGCGCTGTGAGCCCCGAAGCCGTTGCGCTGCCCGACCCCGGATGCCGTTCACGCGGTGTCCCCGTCGTCGACACCGCGTCCACCCCGACACCGGCCCCTGCGATACCGGGCACCGCGGCGTCGAGTACGACACCGGCACCCCGCATCGATGCCCGGCGGCACCGCATCACGGCACCCCATCTCCCGGCGGTCCGCGTCTCCCACCGGCCACCGCGATCCCGTGGCCCACGGATCCGCCGGGTGATGCCGCCACATCCCGCGATATGGCGAATACCCGTAGCGGCGAACAAAACCGGAGCCGACCGGATGCGATTCCGCCTACCCCGAGCGAATTCGCTCGGCGAAACCAGTCACGAATCGTCGGAACAAGTACCTGATCACAGCACCCGCCGACGGTGCGCCGACAGCTCCGGCGCCGCTGCCGAAAACGGTACGCCCGTCGCAAACGAACTTCAATACCCGTCTCACCCGGTCGCCCGCCGTCCATAATGGACCACATTCGGAAAGAAACTCACGAACTCGTTTCGCATCCGCGATTAATCGTCGAGCGGAATCCCGTTGCACCGCGCTGCGGCGATCTCCGCGCCACGCCCTCGGCTCAACGGCACCGCCCTCAACGGCACCACCCCTCGACCGGTGGCGCCGCTCGCCGCAGACCGCAGCTGCCGGCCTCGCCGCCGGTGCCACACCGACGGCACATCGCCCGGCACCGGCGGCCGCACGGCGACGCGACCGAACGACTACGGTCGTCTCTCATGGCGACGCTGGTGACGTTTCACGCGCATCCGGACGACGAGTGCATCACCTGCGGCGGCGTGATGCGCATGGCCGCCGACCAGGGACACCGGGTGGTGCTCGTGGTCGCCACGCGGGGTGAACTCGGCGAGGTGACCGACGGGGTGCTCGAGCCGGGCGAACCGCTGTGGCGTCGCCGGGTCGCCGAGACCCACGCCGCCGCCGACATCCTCGGGGCCGCACGCGTGGAGTTCCTCGGGTACACCGACTCGGGCATGATGGGCGAGCCGTCCAACGAGGAAGCGGGCACGTTCTGGCAGGCCGACGTCGCGGAGGCGGCGGAGCGGCTGGCCGGCATCCTGCGCGAGGAGGCCGCCGACGTGCTCACCGTCTACGACGCGAACGGCGGTTACGGCCACCCCGACCACATCCAGGTGCACCGCGTGGGCCTGCGCGCCGCCGAACTGGCGGGCACTCCGCGCGTCTACGAGGCGGCACAGAACCGCGATCACATGCTCCGCGGAATGGCGCAGCTGGCCGACACCCCGGAACTCACGGGTGTCGAACTGCCGGACATCGACGCAGCACCCGAGTTCGGCAGTCCGGAATCGGTGCTCACCGCCGCGGTCGACGTGACGCCGTATCTCGACGCCAAGCGCGCAGCCATGCGGGCGCACGCGAGCCAGATCGCCGAGCAGTCGTTCTTCCTCGCGATGCCCGACGAGGCGTTCGCGTTCGCCTTCGGCACCGAATGGTTCATCCGTGCCTCCGGTGGTCCGGGGATCACCGAGACCGACCTCATGGCCGGACTGCCCGTCACAGCCCGGTCGGACTCATCCGGGTGAGACCATGGGCGGCGTGCCGACCGAGCAGGAACATCCCATCACGCCGGAGCCGTCGGACACCGATCCGGACCCGTCCGGCACGGCGCCGACCGGCCCCGGCCGGCCGCGGCGACTGATCGACCCGGATCGGGTCGACGCCGCCGTGACGGGCCTCGGCGAACGCGAGAGCGTCGAGGAGTGGGCCCAGCGGTTCTCGGTGATCGCCGACCCGTCGCGGCTGACGCTACTCGTGTGCATCCACTACGCCCGCGAGATCTGCGTCTCCGACCTCGCCGCCGCGGCGGACATGAGCGACACGGCCGTCTCCCAGGCCCTGCGGCTGCTGCGGGCGCACGGGCTGGTCACCACCCAACGCCGCGGCCGGGTGGTCTACTACCGGCTCGCGGACGAAACCATGCACGAGCTCATCCACCGGGTCCGCCCTCACCCGGAGTCCCGGCAGCACTGAGCGACCCGCCACCGGCCCTGCGCGTGGCACGACGGCCGTACGGCCACTAGCGTGGAGGCACATGATCGGCCTTCCCGCAGCGATCACCACCTGCCTGTTCGATCTCGACGGCGTGCTCACGAGCACGGCGTCGCTCCACCGGGCCGCGTGGAGGCGCACCTTCGACGAGATCCTCGCCCGCCACGGGGAGGGCGAGTTCACGGACGAGGACTACGCGGCGCACGTCGACGGGCGGCCCCGCCTCGACGGCGTGCGCGCGTTCCTCGCCTCCCGCGGCCTGAACCCACCCGAGGGCGGTCCGGACGACCCGCCCGACGCGGAGACCGTCCACGGCATCGGCACCCGGAAGAACGACCTCGTCCTGCGGCTCATCGACGAAGCCGGTGTGGACCCGTTCCCGGGGTCACTGCGCTACCTGCGGGCCGTGCGGGAGGCGGGGCTGGCGATCGGGGTCGTCACCTCGTCGGCGAACGCCGCGGGCGTCCTCGACGCGGCCGGTCTCGACGAGTTCGTCCAGGCGCGTGTCGACGGGGTGACGATCACGACCGAAGGGCTGCGCGGCAAGCCCGCGCCCGACTCGTTCGTCGCCTGCGCCCGCCTGCTCGGTGTCGCGCCGGAGGCCGCCGCCGTGTTCGAGGACGCCCTCGCCGGGGTCGAGGCAGGCAGGGCGGGCGGCTTCGGCCACGTCGTCGGCGTCGACCGGGCCGGGCAACCCGACGCCCTCCGCGATGCCGGAGCCGATGTCGTCGTGCAGGATCTCGCCGACCTGCTGGAGGTGACGCCATGACGGGGATCCGCGGTTACGAGTGCGCGCCGTGGCAGCTGCTGTGGCGCGGCCTCGACCTGAGCGGGCTCACCCAGACCGAGTCGACGTTCGCGCTCTCCAACGGGCACATCGGCCTGCGCGGCACGTTGGAGGAGGCCGAGCCGCGCGGACTGCCCGGCACGTACCTGAACGGGTTCTACGAGGAGCACCCGCTGCCCTACGCCGAGGCGGGGTACGGCTATCCCGAGGCGGGCCAGACGGTCGTCAACGTCACCGACGGCAAGATCATCCGACTGCTCGTCGAGGACGAACCGCTGGACCTGCGCTACGGCCATGCCCCGCAGCACCACCGCGTACTCGACTTCCGCACCGGCACGCTCCGCCGCGAGACGGAGTGGACCTCGCCGACGGGCAGGCGGGTGCGCGTCCGCAGCGAGCGTCTGGTGTCGTTCACGCAACGGGCGGTGGTGGCGATCCGCTACGAGGTCGAGCCACTCGACGGCCCGGTGCAGTTCGTGGCGCAGTCCGACCTGCTGGCCAACGAACCGATCGAGTCCGAGACCGGAGACCCCCGCGTCGCCGCGGCGCTGGAGGCGCCGCTGCACTGCGAGTACATGACCGCTGCGGACTACGGCGCCGTGCTGGTCCACCACACGAGCCGGTCCGGGCTGCGCATGGCCGCGGCGATGGACCACGAGATCGACGCCCCCGGCGGCAGCGATCTGCGCACCGACATCTCCGTCGAGGACGACCTCGCCCGGCTGACGGTCGCGGTCGACGTCGCCGAGGGCGGCTGCCTGCGGTTGACGAAGTACCTCGGCTACGGCTGGTCCTCACAGCGCTCCATCCCGGCGCTGCGCTCGCAGGTCGACGCGGCGCTCGCCGGGGCGCGGCAGACGGGCTGGGAGGGGTTGCTGTCCGCGCAGCGGCGGTTCCTCGACGACTTCTGGGCGTCGGCGGACGTCGAGCTGGACGGCGATCCGGAGCTGCAGCAGGCGCTGCGGTTCTCGCTGTTCCACGTCCTGCAGGCCGGTGCCCGCGGCGAGAGCCGCGCCATCCCCGGCAGGGGCCTGACCGGCCCCGGTTACGACGGCCACGCGTTCTGGGACAGCGAGACGTTCGTCGCGCAGGTACTCACCTACACGCTCCCCGGCGCCGCAGGCGACGCGCTCCGCTGGCGTCATTCCACAATGGACAAGGCGCGTAACCGGGCCCGGCAGCTGGGCCTGCGCGGGACGGCGTTCCCCTGGCGTTCGATCAACGGCGACGAGTGTTCGGCGTACTGGCCAGCGGGCACGGCGGCGTTCCACGTCAACGCCGACATCGCCGACGCCGTGGCCCGGTACCTCGCGGCCACCGGCGACACCGACTTCGAGCGCGACCACGGCACGGAGCTGCTCATCGAGACGGCGCGGCTGTGGATGTCACTGGGCCACCACGACCCGCACGGCGGCTTCCGCATCGACGGCGTCACCGGGCCGGACGAGTATTCGGCCATTGTGGACAACAACGTCTACACGAACCTCATGGCGCAGCGGAACCTGTTCGAGGCGGCCGCGTCGTGCAGCAGGCAACCCGACGTCGCCGCACGACTGTCGGTGAGCAAGCACGAGACCGGTGCGTGGCTGACCGCGGCCAGAGCGATGCTCGTGCCCTACGACGACCTGCTCGACGTGCATCCGCAGTCCGAACGCTTCACCGAACACGCACGCTGGGACTTCCGCTCGACACCGGCGTCGGCCTATCCGCTGTTGCTGAACTTCCCGTACTTCGACCTGTACCGCAAACAGGTCGTCAAGCAGTCGGACCTGGTGCTGGCGATGCACCTGCGAGGGGACGCCTTCACCCTCGAACAGAAGCGGCGCAACTTCACCTACTACGAGGCGCTCACCGTGCGGGACTCGTCACTGTCGGCGGCCACCCAAGCGGTGCTGGCGGCCGAGTGCGGGCACCTCGACCTGGCCTTCGACTACTTCGCCGAAGCCGCGTTCGTCGACCTGCACGACGTGCACGGCAACGTGCGCAACGGGCTGCACATCGCCTCGCTCGCCGGCGCGTGGATCGCCCTCGTCGCCGGGTTCGGCGGCCTGCGCGACCACGACGGCGAGCTGTCGTTCCAGCCCCGGCTGCCGCCCGAGCTCGAGCGCATCGCCTTCCACGTATGCTTCCGGCAGGCCCGGTTCCGCGTCGACGTGCGCCGGGGCGAGGCCACGTACACGCTCACCGACGGCGGCCCGGTGTCCTTCACCCACCACGGCGAGCCGGTGACGCTCGACGCCGATCCGGTGACACTGCCGTCGCCCGAACCCGCCGACCGGCCACGTCCGACGCAACCGGACGGCCGCGCGCCTGAACGGCGGCGACCGGGCCGGGCGATCGACGCCGCCTCCTCGGACGCCGCATTCTCCGCCGACACGGTCATCGCCGCCGCGGCGCGGCCCGCCGACGAGCGCTAGTCGGGCGGCTCGACCGTGCCGGCATCGGGGTTGACGTCGTCGGTGTCCTGCACCTTACGGCGGCGCCGCCCCGGCACGCCGGTGTCGACGTCGTCACGGTTCGGCGGTTCCGGCACGTCCTCGGTGCCACCACCGAGATCCGGGTGCGGTGGCACGGGCACGTCCGGCGACTGCGGTGGCCACGGCGCGTCCGGCTCGTCGGGAGCCGGGTCGTCGGGATTGCGGTGATCGCACATACCCCGAGGTGTACCCCGCTACCGCGCCCCTGTCGACACCGCCGCCGACCGCGAGGCCGGGCCGCGGCTATCCTTCGCCCCATGGGCAAACGCCGTCAGCGGATGTGGCCGCCGTGCCAGTGCGGTGAAGCTTCGTCGCACTCCGAGCAGATGCCGGCCTGCGGCCGGGCCACCTGCCTGCGCCGCTGGTGGACGCTGGTCGGCCTCCCCTCACTGCTCGCGCTCGCCGTCCTGATCACCGCGGGGATGCTGCTCGGCTCCGACCACATCGACGACTGCCCCGGCGGCACGATCGACAAGGGCGCCGGCATCTGCGTCGAGGCCGGCAGCGGCTGATCCCGCGGAAGTTGATACCCCGGCCGTTGCTACCCGGAAGTTGATGTCCGGCCGCCGACCGATGCACCGGGTCCGGGCCGAGGCTCCTCCCGTGGGCGATGCCCCGCCCACGTAACGCCCGTTACGAGGCCGCGGCCTTCGTCACGCCCGCCCACGCGGAGACGACCCCGTCGAGCACCGACAGCGGCATCGCACCGCCACCCAACACGACGTCGTGGAACGCGCGGATGTCGAACGACCCGCCCAGCGCCTCCTCGGCCTTCGCCCGGACCCGCTCGATCTCCAGCCTGCCGACCATGTACGCCAGCGCCTGCCCCGGCCAGTTGATGTACCGGTCGACCTCGGAGACGATCTCCACCTCGGCCATGGGCGTGTTCTCGATCAGGTAGTCGATGGCCTGCTGCCTGCTCCAGCCTTTCGCGTGCAGCCCCGTGTCGACGACGAGTCGGCCCGCGCGCATCGAGTCGTTACTCAGCATGCCCAGCAGCGTGACGTCGTCCGAGTACAAGCTCATCTCGTGCGCCAACCGTTCCGCGTACAGGCCCCAGCCCTCGGTGTAGGCGTTGAAGTCACCGAGCCTGCGCATCAGCGGCAGGTCGGTGAGGCCCAGCGCGCGGCTGATCTGGAAGTGGTGGCCGGGGACCGCCTCGTGGAACGCCGTCGCCTCGACCGTGTGGCGGAAACGTTCCTCGGCCTTGTACGTGTTGGCGAAGTACATGCCGGGACGCGAGCCGTCGGTGGCCGGCGAGAGGTAGTACGCCGGCGCCGCCCCTGGCGCGTCCGCCTCGGGGACGGCCTCCACGACACACGACTCCGGCGGGATCGTGCCGAACCACTCCGGGGTGGCCCGCTCGGCCCTGGCCACGGCCTCGCGGGACGCCTCCAGCAGCTCGTCCCCGTTGGTCCAGCGCAGTTGCTTGTCGGTGCGCAACCGCCGAAAGATCTCGCGCAGGTCGTCGGTGCCGAACACGCGGCCACCGATCTCGCGGTACTCCTCGGCCAGTTCGCCGATCAGCCGCAGCCCGGTCTCGTGCAGATCGTCGGCGGTGCGATCGGTCGTCGTGTGCACCCGCGCCAACGAGCGGTAGATCGTGTCGCCACCCGGCACATGGCACACGCCCGACTCCTCGTCGGGCCTGCCGCGGGGCAGGATCTCGCTCTCCAGCACATCGCGGTACCGGCGGAACGCGGGCCGCACGAACTCCTCGAGGATCCGGGTCCGTTCGGCGTCGAAGTCGGGGGCGTCGGCGGGAGCCTGCTGCCTACGCAGCGGATCGCCGTCCGGGTCGGCGAGGTAGCGGTCGATGTGGGCGATCGCGTTCCGCACGCCACGGGCGACCGGCCTGCGTCCGGCGGCAATCCCGATGCGGTGCCGTTCGGCGGCGCCATCGAGGTGGTCGGGGATGGCCCGGAGCCGGTCCAACTGGGCGGCGGCCTGTCCGGCCGTGGCGACGGGAGTCATCGGCAGCAGCATGAGCACGCCGGTGGCGGGCGCCTGGAAGCCGTCACTGACGCAGAACTCCACGGTCTTCGCGTCGAGACTCTCGAGCCGCGCCTGTGCCGCCGCGATCAGCACGTCCCGCGTCGTCCTGCTCTCGCCGGTCAGCCGCGCCGGGTCGATCGCCTTCGCCCGCGTGACGATGTCCGTCAGGGCTCGCCACTGCCGCTGTTCGGCCTCCTCCCCGAGGTCCTCGAGTCCCGGCCGCTCGGGGTCGATCCCGAGCAGCGCAGGCATCAGCGGGTTCACGTCGAACATCAGGTCCATGTACTCATCGGCGAGCGCCACGACGTCATCCATGGGCGACGAGGATAACGGCTGTCGGGCGTTCCGGCCGCTCGTCCGGAGCGCCCATTTTCGACCGGTCGGCCGTTCACCCGCTCGTCGCAGTCCGGGGTGATCACGCCGCTCGGCCAAGGGCGGGAACGGGCCGATCGCCGCGTGGACCCGATCCACGGCTCCTGATCCCCGGCCACCGACCGGGGATCCGCCCGCCGGGGTTCGCCCGGCGGGACCCGCCGTCAGGATTCGGCGCGCAGGACCTCCAGCGCGTGGGCGAGATCGTCCGGGTACTCGCTCGTGAATTCGACCCACCGGCCGTCGCCGGGGTGGGCGAACCCGAGCGCCCGCGCGTGCAGCCACTGACGTGTCACGCCGAGCCTGCGCGCCAGCGCGGGATCGGCCCCGTAGGTCGCGTCGCCGACGCACGGGTGCCGCAGCGCCGAGAAATGCACGCGGATCTGGTGGGTGCGGCCCGTCTCCAGTTTGACGTCGGCGAGCGAGGCCGCGCGGAACGCCTCGATGACCTCGTAGTGCGTCACCGACGGTCTGCCGCCCTGCACCACCGCGAACTTGTAGTCACGGGTCGGGTGCCGGTCGATGGGCGCGTCGATCGTGCCGCGCATCGGATCCGGATGCCCCTGCACCAGCGCGTGGTAACGCTTCTCGACGGTGCGCTCCTTGAACGCGCGCTTGAGCACCGTGTAGGCGTGTTCGCTCTTGGCAACGACCATCACGCCCGTCGTGCCCGCGTCGAGCCGGTGCACGACGCCCTGCCGCTCCGCGGCTCCCGACGTGGAGATGCGCAGGCCCGCCGCGGCGAGTCCGCCGATGACGGTCGGCCCCTCCCAGCCCGGGCTCGGGTGCACGGCGACCCCGACCGGCTTGTCGACCACGACGATGTCGTCATCCTCGTGCAGGACCTTCAGCCCCTCGACCGGTTCGGCCACGACCTGCGGCGGCTCCTCCGGTTCGGGCAACGTGACCTCGAGCAGCCCGCCCGCGACGAGCCGGTCCGACTTGCCAGCGGGCTCGCCGTCGAGCAGCACGTCCCCGCCCGCCGCGAGCTCGGCCACCACCGTGCGCGACAGTCCGAGCAGTTTGGCCAGCCCGGCGTCGACGCGCATGCCGTCGAGCCCGTCGGGCACGGGCAGCATCCGGGCGCTCATGCGTCGTCCTCCGTGTCGGTCCTCGCGGCCCTGCCGGGCCGGGTCGCGTCCCCTCCGGCCGGCCCGCCGTCGCCGGGAGGATCGCCGGCGGTGTCGCCGGCGATCGCTGCGCCGGCATCGGTGTCGTCACCGGCGGTGTCGTCACCGGCGGTGTCGTCGCCCGGCTCGGTGTCCTCGCCCGGCTCGGTGTCGTCGGCGGTGTGCTTCCCGCGCCCGCGTGCGATCGTGCCGTCGTAGTCGCGGCCGAGGATCGACAACACCACGATCAGCACCGCACCGACGGTGATGGCCGAGTCGGCCGCGTTGAACACCGGGAAGTACCTGCCGTCGGGGCCGAACACCGACAGGAAGTCGACCACGTGGCCGTGCATCGGGGCGGGGGCCCGGAAGACCCGGTCGGTCAGGTTGCCCAGCGCTCCGGCGAGCACGAGCCCGAGGCCGATCGCCCAGCCCGTGGAACGGAGCTTGCGGGCGAACCAGAGGATCACGGCGACGACCGCGAGTGCGACCAGCGCGAGGATCCACGTACCCCCGAAGTCCATCCCGAACGCGGCGTACGGATTACGGACCAACTGCAGGTGGACGATCCCACCGAGGATGCGGACCGGCTCCTCACCTTCCAGCGCGGCGGTGGCGGCGATCTTCGTGCCCAGGTCGATCAGGTAGGCGACCGCGGCCACGGAGGCGAGCAGCACGACGTACCGGACCGGGCGACCACCGGTGCCCGCCGGTCGGCCGGACGTGGCGGTCTCGGTTTCACGCTCGGTGTTCACCGGTCCATTGTCCACCCCGGTCGTCCCGGGCGTCGCCGGTGGTCAGTCGCCGGACTCGCCTTTCCACGCGGCCAGCGGGCCCGCCCTGTCGACCGCGCGGATCCGCCGCTCGGCGCGGCTGCGGGCCTCGCTGGTGGTGACGACGAGCAGCCGGTCACCGGACGTGAGCCGGGTGCCCGCACCGGGGGTGAAACTCGCCCCGTCCCGCACCACCAGGCTCACCCCCGCACCGGTGGGAAGCCGCAGTTCGCGCAGGTACACCCCGTGCAGCCGGGAGTCCGGCCCGATCGCGACCTGCAGCAGCACCGCGCCGAGCTCGTCCAACGGCGCGGCGTCCACGTCGAGTTCCTCGGGCTGGCCCGTGCGCGCGAGCCCCAGCAGCCGCGCGACCGGCCCGAGCAGCGCCCCCTGCAGCAGGGTGAAGCCGATGACGATCACGAACACGGCGTCGAGCAGGCCCTGCGCACCGGGCAGTCCCTCCGCGAGCGGGATCGTGGCCAGCACGATCGGCACGGCACCACGCAGCCCGGCCCACGACAGGAACACCTGCTCACGCCACGGCAGCCGGAACGGCAGCATGGACACGAGCACCGACACGGGACGGGCGAGGACGAGCACGACCGCGCCGGCGACCAGGCCGGGCACGATGCCGTCCACGAGCCGTTCGGGCGAGGCGAACAGGCCGAGCAGCACGAACAGCCCGATCTGGGCCATCCAGCCGAGCCCCTCGGCGAACGACAGCGTGTCACCGCGGTGCGGAAGCCGGGCGTTGCCGAGCACGAGCCCCGCCAGGTAGGTGGCGAGGAGTCCGGACGCCTGGCCGAGTTGGCCCGCCGAGTACGCCACCACGCAGACGGCGACCGTCGCGAGCGGGTACAGGCCCGTCGCGGGCAGCGCGATCCGCCGCAACGCCTGCGCGCCGAGCCAGCCGAGTGCCAGGCCGATGCCGGCGCCCGCACCGAGCTGGTACAGCACAACCAGGGGCAGTGTCCACTCCACGTCGGCCCCGCTCGCCAGCAACACCACGGCGATGTAAGCGGGTGCGTCGTTGAGACCGGACTCGAGTTCCAGCGTGCCCGACAGCCTCCGGTTGATGCCCGATCCGCGCAGCATCGAGAACACGGCCGCGGCGTCGGTACTGGCCAGGACCGCACCCCACAGAAAGGCGAGCTGCCAGTTGAGATCGAGCAACCAGTGCAGGGCCGACCCCGCGACCAGGATCGTCACCACGATGGCCACTGTGGACAGTGCAATGCCCGGGCCCAGCGCGGGACGTACCGCCTCCCAGCGGGTGGTGAGCCCGCCCTCGGCCAGGATCATCACGAGCGCGGCCAGGCCGAGGCTCTGGGTGAGGGCGGGATTGTCGAACTCGACGCCCAGGCCCGACTCGCCGATCAGAACGCCGATCCCGAGGTAGATCAGCAGCGACGGGAGCCCGAGCCGGATCGAGAACCGGACGGCGAACACCGACGCGAGCAGGACGATGGCCCCCGATCCGAGAATGATCGGAAGCTCGTCCATGCCCTACGTCCCTCGCTCTCGCCTCCCGCGACGCCGTCCCCGTCTCCCCTCCCTGCCGGTCGGGTCGTCTCCGGGCCGCGGCCGCCTCATGGCATTACGGTATCCGGCCGGGGCGCAACCGGCCGTCACAGCCGCGACCGAGGTGACGCGGACCGCACCGGCGACTACCTGCGGGACCCTGTCCGGCCACGGCCCGAGACGTCCTGCCGAGCCCTGCGCGCACCGACCCGCAACGCGCCGGCGGACACCGACCACGCCGGTTCCGGTGCCGGCCTTCAGTCGAGGCGATAGCCCATGCCGCGCACGGTCACGATGCGGTCCTGCCCGATCTTACGGCGCAGCGTGCGCACATAGACGTCGACGACGTTGGATCCGGGGTCGAAATCGTAGCCCCACACGTGCGAGAGCATCTGTTCCCGCGACAGCACCTGTCCCGGGTGCCGCAGGAACAGTTCGAGCAGCGAGAACTCGCGCGCCGTGAGGTCGACGACGCCGTCGGGCGTCTCGGCGCGGCGGGTCCGCAGGTCGAGCGACAGCTCCCCGTGGCGCAGCACCGTGACCTCCGGCGCCCGGTCCGACGAGCGCAGCCGCAGCCGCACCCGCGCGAGCAGTTCCTCGAATCGGAACGGCTTGGTCATGTAGTCGTCCGCTCCGCCTTCGAGCCCCGCGACGGTGTCGTGCACGGTGTCGCGTGCGGTCAGGATGATCACGGGGACGTGCACGTGGGCCCGGCGCATCGCCTGCAGCACGGCGAAACCGTCGCGTTTGGGCAGCCCCAGGTCGAGGACGACGAGGTCGAACTCGCCCGCCACCACCTGTGCGAGTGCCGTGTCGCCGTCGTCGACCACCGTCGTGGTGAAGCCGTTGGACCGCAGTCCTTTCTCGATGAACGCTGCGATCCTCGCCTCGTCCTCGGCGATCAGGATGCGGCTCATCGGTCTCCTCCCTCGAGTGGTATTTCGAACCCGAACGTCGCACCCTCCTCGGGTGCCGACAGCACCCGCACCTGTCCGTGGTGCGCGTCGACGATCGCCGTAACGATCGCCAGGCCGAGGCCGGCTCCGGTACCGTCGCGGGCCCCGGACCCGCCCCGGACGAACCGGTCGAAGATCCGCGTCTCGTCACCGGGCGCCAACCCGGGGCCGGTGTCGGTGACCCAGAACGACACCGAGTGCTCCCCGACGGCCGAACCGATGCGGATGCTCGCACCGTCGGTCGTGTGCTGCACCGCGTTCTGCGCCAGCTGCACCATCGCCTGGGTGACGCGCTGGGCGTCGACGCGGGCGTCGCCCTCGCCGATCGCCTCGAGCGTCCAGGCACGCGGTGCGATGGCGCGCACCTTGGCGTCGATGTCACTCGTCAGCTCGGGTACCGACGTCCACTCCGGACGGACGAAGTCGGGCTGCTCGGCCTTCGCCAGCAGCAGCAGGTCGTCCACGATCCGTGCCATGCGGTCGAGTTCGTCGGTGCACAGCCGCACGACCTCGGCGCGTTCCTCCGGGTCGTCGCCCATGAGCTCCAGGTTCCCGCGCACGATCGTGATCGGTGTGCGCAGCTCGTGACCGGCGTCGTCGAGGAACTGCCTACGGGTGTCGAACGCCCGCTCCAACCTGTCCAGCATCGCGTTGAACTGTTCGGCCAGTGCGGCGACGTCGTCGCGGCCCTCGACGCGGATCCGCCGCGTCAGATCGGCCTCGGTGAGCCTGCCCGCCGCCTTCCGCACCGTGTTCACCGGCGCGAGGATCTGGCCCGCGACCAGCCACGACAGCCCCGCGGCCAGTACGAGGGCCACCGCGCTGACACCGATCAGGGTGCGGACGGTCGCGCCCGCCTCCGCCCTGACCTCGTCGACGAAGTATCCGCTGACGAACCACGCCTCGGCCTCGTCACCGCCCTGGCGCGGCAACACCTCGACACGCAACCAGCGCAACTCGCCCGCCGGGGTCTCGACGGTTCCCGTGACGTCGTCGCGCGAGACGATGTCACGCAACAGCTCGTCGGAGAGCCGCACGTCCCGGAACGTCTCGTAGGCCTGCCGGATCGAGTCGAGCCCGTTCGCTGTCTCCCGGATGCCGAGCATGATCTCGGCGTTGTCCGGGTACTGACTGCTCAGGTGACGGTAGAACAGGTCTCCCGGGTCGGTCACCGCCCTGCCGGTCGCCGGATCCAGCCCCGCCTCGGCGAACCGCCGGAACTCCTCGGCATCCTGGGCGAGGGCCGCGTTCACCCGCTCGTCGATGGCGCGGTACTCGAGTTCGGCGACGAGCAGGACGACCGTGGCCAGTCCCGCAGCCATGACGGCCGCGAGCCAGCCCGTGATCTGCAGCCGCGCCGGGATGCGGGTGCCGCGTCTGCGACCGGGTACCGGCCTGCCCGCACCATCCGGTGCGGACCCGTCGTCGCCCGTGCCGGCAGCGGCGTCGTCCTGGGTGGCGAACACGTCAGGCATCGGCCACCGCACCGGCCGGTCCGCAGGGGCCGCGGCGGTCAGTCGTCGTCGTCATCGTCGTCCCGGTCGTCGTCATCATCGTCGTCATCATCGTCGACCGGCGGCGGTGGCGGCACGACGTCACGGGTCGGCTGCGGCTCCGGGCGGGGCTCGGGCGTCTGCGTGGGCTTCTGAGTGGGCTGCGGACTCGGCGGCCGCTCCGGCCCGTCCGTCGTGGGTGCCTGCGACGACGGGTCGTCCGGCAGCGACGGCAGCTCACTGCGGGAACCGTCGGCCCCGCCGATTCGGACGACCGGGGTCTCGTTCACCGGCGCGTCGGAGCCACGGAGCAGCAACGTCGCGATCACCGCGGCGACCGGCAGGGCCAGCACGGCGACCAGCGCCAACGCCCTCGGTGTCGGTTTCATGGTCCCCACTCTCCCCCGACACGACGAAGCCCGGATGAGCCGAAGATGAAGAGATCCTCATCGGGCTCATCCGGGCTCGTCGACCTGCCGGACCGGGCGGTCAGCCCGCGTGCCTGCGGACCGCCACCGTCACCTTGTCCCCGTCGCCGACCGCCCCGGCGAATCCGTCGCTCACCGCGGCGTAGGACACCTCGGTGGCCAGCGTCTCCGCGGCCACGAACTCCTGGTGCACCCGGACCGCCTCGGCGACCACGTCCGGCGCGTCGATCGTCAACGCGATGCGGTCGGCCACGTCGAGCCCCGCGTCGCGCCGGGCCTGCTGGACCACGCGGACCAGGTCACGCGCCACGCCCTCGGCGGCCAGCTCCGGCGTCACGTCGGTGTCGAGCAGCACCAGTCCGGAACCGCCGGGAAGCTCCCCCGCGACGCCCTCGTCGGACGCGACCAGCTTGCGCTCGTACTCGCCCTCGACCAGTTCGATCCCGGCGGCGACGACCGCGCCCTCGGCCGTGGTGGACCAGTCACCCGCCTTCACGGCCTTGATCACGGTCTGCACGTCCTTGCCCAGTCGCGGTCCGGCGGCACGCGCGTTGACGGCGATCTCGAACGAGCCGTGTGCCGAGACGTCGGTGGTCAGCTCGACCGACTTGACGTTCACCTCGTCGGCGACGATGTCGGCGAAGGGCCGCAGCACCTCGGCGTCGTCGGCGGCCACGAGCAGCGACGCCAGCGGCAGCCGCACCCGCAGCTTGTGCGCCTTGCGCAGCGACAGCGCCGACGAACACACCTGCCGCACCCGGTCCATCGCCGTGACCAGGTCCGGGTCCGCCGGCAGAGCCGCGGTGTCCGGCCAGTCGGTCAGGTGCACCGACCGGCCACCGGTCAGCCCCCGCCACACGGCCTCCGTCGTCATCGGCAACAGCGGTGCGGCCACCCGGCACACCGTCTCCAGGACCGTGTGCAGCGTGTCCACCGCGGCCTTCTCGCCCGCCCAGAACCGGTCGCGGGAGCGCCGCACGTACCAGTTGGTCAGCACCTCGAGGTAGTCGCGCAGCGTCGCACACCCGCCCGCGATGTCGTACCCGTCCAATGCGGACTGAACATCGGCGACCAGCTCACGCGTCTTGGCGAGGATGTAGCGGTCGAGCACGTGCCGCGAGGGCTGGGTGCCGGCCTGCGCCATCGCTTCGGCGTCGGTGACCGATGTTCCCCCGACGCCCTCGGCGTTCGCGTACAGCGCGAGGAAGTAGTACGAGTTCCACAGCGGCAGCACCGCCTGGCGCACCGCGTCGCGGATCCCCTTCTCCGTGACGACCAGGTTGCCGCCCCGCAGGATCGGGCTCGCCATCAGGTACCAGCGCATCGCGTCGGAACCGTCCCGGTCGAACACCTCGTTGACGTCCGGGTAGTTCCGCAGCGACTTCGACATCTTCTGCCCGTCGGAGCCGAGAACGATGCCGTGCGAGACGCAGGTCCGGAACGACGGCCGGTCGAACAGCGCCGTGGCCAGCACGTGCAGCGTGTAGAACCAGCCGCGGGTCTGGCCGATGTACTCGACGATGAAATCGCCCGGGTAGTGCTGCTCGAACCACTCGGTGTTCTCGAACGGGTAATGCACCTGGGCGTACGGCATCGACCCGGAGTCGAACCACACGTCCAGCACGTCCGGCACGCGCCGCATCGTCGACGCGCCCGTCGGGTCGTCCGGATTCGGCCGGGTCAACTCGTCGATGTACGGCCGGTGCAGGTCGGTCGGCCGCACCCCGAAGTCGCGTTCGAGTTCGTCGAGCGAACCGTAGACGTCCACCCGCGGATGGTTCGGGTCGTCGGAGACCCACACCGGGATCGGCGTCCCCCAGTAGCGGTTGCGCGAGATCGACCAGTCACGCGCGTTCTCGAGCCACTTGCCGAACTGGCCGTCCTTGATGTGGTCCGGGTACCAGGTGATCTGCTGGTTCAGCTCGACCATCCGGTCCTTGAACTCGGTCACGGCGACGAACCAGGACGACACCGCCCGGTAGATGAGCGGGTTCCGGCAGCGCCAGCAGTGCGGGTAGCTGTGCTCGTACGTCTCGTGCCGCAGCAGGATCGCGCCCTGCTGCGCCGCCGAGCCGGTGCCGTTCTTCAGGTCGCGGATGATGTTCGGGTTGGCCTCGAACACCTGCTGGCCCTCGTAGTCCGGCACCTGGGAGTCGAACCGGCCCTTGGCGTCCACAGGGGTCACCGGCGTGATGCCCGCCGCGTCGGTGACGACCTTGTCCTCCTCACCGTAGGCCGGGGCGATGTGGACGATGCCCGTGCCGTCGTCGGTGGTCACGTAGTCGGCCGACAGCACGCGGTGCGCGTTCTCCCGGCCGGTGAAGTACGGGAACGGCGGCGCGTAGCGGGTGCCGAGCAGGTCGGAGCCCTTGTACCGGGCCACGACGGACGGCTCCTCGCCGAGTTCCTTCGCGTAGGCGCCGACCCGGGCCTCGGCCAGCACGAACCGCCTGCCCTCGGCGTCGGTGACCTGCACGTAGTCCACGTCGGGGTGCACGGCCGTGGCCAGGTTGGAGGGCACGGTCCACGGCGTCGTGGTCCAGATGAGCAGGTGCGCGCCGTCCAGCTCGCTGTCGTTGCCCTCGACCCGGTAGCCGACGGTGACGGCGGGGTCCTGCCGCGACTGGTAGACGTCGTCGTCCATGCGCAACTCGTGATTGGACAGCGGCGTCTCGTCCCGCCAGCAGTACGGCAGCACCCGGTAGCCCTCGTAGATCAGGCCCTTGTCCCACAGCCGCTTGAACGCCCAGATCACCGATTCCATGTAGGTGACGTCGAGCGTCTTGTAGTCGTTGTCGAAGTCGACCCACCGTGCCTGCCGCGTGACGTAGTCCTGCCACTCGGCGGTGTAGCGCAGCACCGACTCGCGGCACGCCCGGTTGAACTCGGCGATGCCCATCTCGTCGATCTGCGACTTGTCGGTGATGCCGAGCTGCTTCTCCGCCTCGAGCTCGGCGGGCAGGCCGTGGGTGTCCCAGCCGAACCGCCGCTCGACCCGCTTGCCCCGCATCGTCTGGTAACGGGGAACGATGTCCTTGACGTACCCGGTCAGCAGATGGCCGTAGTGCGGCAGCCCGTTGGCGAACGGCGGACCGTCGTAGAAGACGTAGTCGTTGTCACCGCCGGTGCCCGCGTCGCGCGCCTCGATGCTGGCCTGGAAGGTGCGGTCGCTCTCCCAGTAGGCCAGGATGTCCTTCTCCAGCGCGGGAAAGGACGGCTGCGACGGGACCTCGTCGGCGGGCTGTGCGCCGACGGACGCCTTGGGGTACATCCGGTGTGCTCCTCGCGGAAAATGTCCGTGTTGCCGTACGGGCCTTCCGGCCCACACGGGGACGACGCGCGCGCTGCGTGAGCGCACGTTCCGCGGTACCACCCCGCTTGCCCGCGCCGGTCGGCGCGGACCCCTCGTTCGGCGGCTGTGACGGGCCGCTGCCGTCCGGTTCTACTGGGCCGCCGCGGGCGTGTGGCCGCGCGGCGTCCGTTCTTCCGGAAGCTCCCCGGTGATGGCCGGATCGTCGCCGTGTGTGTTCAGGATAACCGGTCGCGAGCCGGGCTATCACGCACCCGCGCCGTCGCGGTGCCTCCGCGCCAACGTTCCGTCCGGGGCGCACCGGCTGCACGGGCTGAACCCGAGCTCCCTGGCCTCCCTCGCGGGAAGCGGGATCGTCTCCCTCGCGCCGAGCCATGCGCAGTGCGCGAGGTGGTAGCGCGGCCGTTCGTCGACGACCAGCACCTCGTCCTCCAGGCGCGCCATGAGCAGCGCGTCGTCGTCCGAGGAGTCCTCGATGGCCGGCTCGTCCTCCGGGTCGGCCAGGTCGCCCTCGGCGGCGATCAGCTCTGTCTGACCGTCGTGGACGGGCTCCTCGGCGCCGGTGTCCTCGCCACCGTCCTCAGCGCCGGTGTCCGCGACGTCGGCGACCTCCGGCGTGGCGGAGTCGGTCGTGTCCGCCGCCGTTCTGCCCGCGGTCGCCCTGTCCGTTGTTTCGTCCGTCGTCTCGTCCGACTCGGCCGACGTGTCACGCGCGGCCTCGTCTCCGGCCGAACGGCGGCGCCACCAATCGATCACGAGCAGAATCGCCGCGAGCACGGACACACCCAGTGACACCCAGGCCCACAGCGAGTCAGCGGTGATCAGCGCCGCGACCACGAGGCCGAGCGCACCCAGCACGAGAATCAGAACGATGTAGAGCACAGTGAATTACAACACGAACGAGAAAGAGACGACTCCGACCCCTTCCTCAGGGTGTCGGAGTCGTCTCTCTCGGTGTACATCAGCCCGGCGGCGCCGGTGTGGGCGCCGTGTGCGTCGGCAACGGCGGCAGGCCGTCAGCCCGCTTCGGCTCGGGGGCCGAACGAATAGCCCTGGCTGCCGCTCGAGGAGTTCGAGCCGGAACCGCTCGTCGAGGACGACGACGATTCGGACGACGAGGACGTCGACGCCGAAGCCGGCGCGGCCGACCCGCGATCGTCGAGCTCACGCAGCTGCGACTCCAGGAAGCCGCGGAGCCGCGTGCGGTACTCGCGCTCTATGGTGCGCAGCTCCTCGATCTTCTTGTTGAGCTCGCCCTTCTCGGTGTTCAGGTTGTTCATCGTCTCGGTGTACTTGCGCTGCGCCTCGCGATCCAGAGTGGTCGCCTTGTCGCGCGCCTGACGCTCGAGCGTCTCCGCCCGGGTCCGTGCGTCGTTGAGCATGCTCTCGGCGCGCGTACGCGCCTCGTTGACCATCGAGTCCGCCTTCGAGCGGGCGTCGGACAGCAACTGCTCGGATTTCGTCCTGGCCTCGGCGAGCATGCCGTCGGACTCGGTCTTGGCCTCGGCGGTCAGCCGGTCGGCCATCTCCTGGGCCAGGCCCAGGACCTTGGCGGCCTGCACGTTCGGCTCGCCGTTCTCACCGCCGAGCAGTCCAGCGGCCGTGGCCTGCGTCTGCTCGGTCGACGACGGGGGTGGCACCGGGGCGAGTCGCCGCGACGGGGCCTCGTCGGTGGATCCGCGCTGCGGAGCGGGCTGCTGGGCCGCAGGCGCGGCACCGCCGCCCGCCTTCGCCGACTCCAGCTCACCGCGGGTCGACTCCAGCTCGGCGTCGAGCTGCTCCACCTGCTGGCGCAGCTCGTTGTTGTCCTCGATCAACCGGGCAAGTTCCGTCTCCACCAGGTCGAGGAACGCATCCACCTCGTCCTCGTTGTAGCCCCGCTTGCCGATAGGCGGCTTGCTGAACGCGACGTTATGCACGTCAGCAGGGGTCAACGACATCAGATCACCTCACGCACTCCATGGGCTGTCGGACGATCCGGGTTCCCCGTCACCCGGGTAGCGCCAGTTGCATCAGTATGAACACAACCAACAGCAGCACCATAATCGATAGGTCCAGGCCCACGCCGCCGATCCGTACGATGGGAATAACACGTCGCACGAGCTTGACCGGTGGGTCTGTCACTGTGTAGATGCTCTCGACCGCGACCGCAACCCCTCCCGCAGGTCGCCATTCGCGCGCGAAAGCCCGTACAAGCTCGACGACGATCCGCGCCGTGAGCAGGAGCCAGAAGACAAAGAGCAGCCAATAAAAGACCATCCGGACCGCATCCACGCCGCCACTGTAGCCACAACCGGCGAGGTTGTGGGCCACCGGCCCGGCGGCGCGCCCGACGGCCCTGCCCTGGCGCCCGGCGGTGGCCGGGTGACCGGCGGCGGGGATCACCGGGGACGGGGAGCGACGACGGGCGCCACCGACGACCGCGAGAAGTCGCCGACGACAGAGTCGCCGACGGCAGGGACCGCCGGTGACAGAAGTCGTCGGTGACAGAAGTCGTCGGTGACGGGGCAGGCCGGCGACCGGAGTCGTCGGCCGTGGGATCGAGGCGGGGTCGGCGGAGCGGAATCAGCGGCGCAGGAACAGTCCGCCCTCGGCGATGCGCCTGCGGTCCTCCGCCGAGACGTCGGCGTCCGGTGGAGAGAGCAAGAACACCTTGTTCGTGACGCGGTCCATCGAGCCGCGGAGCGCGAATGCGAGTCCCGCGGCGAAGTCGACGACACGTTTGGCGTCCGCGTTGTCCATTTCGGTCAAGTTGATGATCACCGGTGTGCCGTCCCGGTAGGCCTCGCCGATCTCGCGGGCCTCGGTGTAGCTCGTGGGGTGCAGCGTGCGGATCCGGCTCAGCGGATCGCGATTGGCCGCGGAGGTCCGCGCAGGTGGCTCCGGTGCCGGGCGCAGGCGCGTGACCGGCTCCGGCTGCCGCTCGACGGCGAGCGAGCCGTGCACCGGCGACGGCTCCGGCGCCGACCGCCGCGTACGTGCCGGCTCGGGCTCCTCGAACTCCTCCATGACGTGATACCGCGAACGACCCCGGCGCGGCGGCTCGTCGTAGTCCGCCTCCCGGTAGTCGACCCTGCCGCGGTCGTACGCGTCATAGGAGTCGTAGGCCTCGTAGGAGTCGTACGCGTCCGGGTCGTCGGCATAGCCGCGCCGGTAGTCGTCGTAGTCGTACTCGTCCTCGGCAGGGACCATCCCGAAGTAGGCCTTCAGCTTGTGCAGCGTGCTCATGCCTCTCCCTCGCCCGCACGGTCGCGTCCCCACCCCTGACGCTGAGTCACCGCAAAACGCCACTGTGGGTGAACGTCTCTAGGGCGAGGCTAGACCGCGGCCACCGAGCAACGCGGTTCCGACACGCACACAAGTCGAGCCGTGCGCCACCGCGGCCTCCAAATCCCCGCTCATCCCTGCCGAAAGTTCCACGGCGTCGGGATGATCACTCCTCACCCTCGCGTGGGCCTCGGCGAGCCGGGCGAACGCCGGCTCCGGATCGGCGTCCAGCGGAGCGACGGCCATGACTCCCCGCAACCGAAGCGCCTCACCCGAACGAGCGATGGCGTCGGCGAGCTGCGGCAGCTCCTCCAGCGGGCAGCCGCCGCGCCGCTGCGCGTCCTCGGCGGTGTCGAGACTCGCCTGCAGCAGCACGTCCAGCGGTTCGGACCGCGTGCCCGCGTCCTGCGCGCCTCGGACGGCTTTGGCGAGCGCCTCGGCGAGACGTTCCGAATCGACGGACTGGACCTCGCTCGCCCAGCCTGCGACCGATTTCGCCTTGTTTCGCTGCAGCCGTCCGACCATGTGCCAACGCACGGCCGCCTCCGGCCGCAGTTCGGCGACCTCGGCCGCCTTCGGCGCGGCCTCCTGATCCCGGTTCTCGGCCAGGTCCGTGAGCCCGAGGTCGCTCAGCAACGCGGCGTCGGAGGCCGGGAACGTCTTCGTCACGGCGAGCAACCGCACTTCGCCGGGGGCGCGCCCGGCAGCGGTGCACGCCGCGTCGATCCGGCCTCGCACCTGTTCCAGCGACGCCGCCAGCTCCGCGCGGCGCCCCGGCTCGCCCTGACTCTCGGCGGCCACGGTCACTCCTCGATCCACGTCAGTGCGGCGATCCGGCCGGAAGGATTGTCCCTGCGATGACTGAACAGCGTGTGGTCCTCGACGGTGCACCGTGGATCGACGCCGATCCTGCCCACACCCGCGTCGGCGAGCTGCCGCCAGAGGCCCGCATGGAGGTCGAGCGCGGCGGTGCCCTTCCGACTCCGGCACCGGCTGCCGGGCAGGTGCGCCTCGACGTCGTCGGCCATGTCGGCGGGCACCTCGTAGCAGGAACCGCACACCGCAGGGCCCAACAGCGCTTCGATCCGTCCCGGCTCGGCCCCCACCGAGCGCATCGCCTCGAGCGCGGCGGGCACGACACCCACGCGCGCGCCGACCCTGCCCGCGTGCACCGCGGCGACGACGCCCGCCTCGGCATCGCCCAGCAGTACCGGCACGCAGTCCGCGACCAGCACCACCGGCACCACGCCGGGCGTCGCCGTCACGAGGGCGTCCGTGGCCTCGGCGGGTTCGGTCTCCGTGCCGTCGACGATCGTCGCCGTGCGGCCGTGGACCTGTTCCATCCAGGTGAGACGATCCTCGGCCAGTCCCAGTTCGGAGGCCAGCCTCGCCCGGTTGGCGCGCACCGCGTCGGGGTCGTCCCCCACGTGCAGGCCGAGGTTGAACGAGTCGTACGGGGGCTTCGAGTACCCGCCCGCCCTCGTCGTGATCACGCGCCTGATGCGCACCGAATCGTCCTTTCACTCGCCGCCTTCATCGAAGCCCCGTGGGGGCCGTCGGCATCGGAGCTTACGGACCCAGGACACACACCGAGGGTCACCGTCCCCTGCGGCGGGAACGGTGACCCTCGAACGCGACCGGTACTGGGCGTGTGTCCGGGTGCTCCGAACGCGCGCCTTCAGCGACGCATGAACGGCGGCACGTCGACCTCGTCGTCGGCCGGGTCCTCCGCCACCGGCTGCGTGCCACCGGGAAGTCCCGTCTGCGGGCGCGGTGCTGCGGGCTGTCCCTGGCCGGCGACCGCGGCGCCCGACTGCGGGGCAGCACCCTGCTGAGTCCCCGCCTGCTGAGTCCCCGCCTGCTGAGCCCCGGTCTGCTGAGTCCCCGCCTGCTGAGCTCCGGCCTGCTGAGACGCGGCCTGGTGCGGCGACGTCTGCGGGAGCCCCGCCTGTGGGGCCGGACCCTGCGGCGCGGGCCGGTCCTGCGTGCCCGCCACCGGCTGGGCACCACCCGGGGCCGCGCCCCCACCGTGGGCGTGCGCGGACGCCGCACCGTTGGCGGGGGTCGCCCCGGGCGACGCGGGAGCCGACTGTTCGGCAGGATTGCCCCCCGCGGGCTGCGCCGGAGCGGACGGAGCCGCAGGAGCACCGGGTTCCGCGGGCGCGCCGCCGATCTCGCCCTCCTCCGCGGTCGCGGTCGACCCGTTCGCCGTCAGCGTTCCGGGGTCCAGCTTCTTGTGCGTCGGCGTGCCCGCGTCGAAGCCGGCGGCGATCACCGTCACCCGGACCTCGTCACCGAGCGAGTCGTCGATGATCGTCCCGAAGATGATGTTCGCCTCGGGGTGCGCGGACTCCTGCACCAGCGATGCGGCCTCGTTGATCTCGAACAGACCCAGGTCGGATCCACCGGCGATCGACAGCAACGCGCCGTGAGCACCGTCCATGGACGCCTCGAGCAGCGGAGAGTTGATGGCCTTCTCCGCGGCCTGCACGGCGCGACCCTCGCCACGCGCCGAGCCGATGCCCATGAGTGCGCTGCCCGCCCCTGACATGACGCTCTTGACGTCGGCGAAGTCGAGGTTGATCAGACCGGGTGTGGTGATCAGGTCGGTGATGCCCTGCACACCGGACAGCAGCACCTCGTCGGCCGACCGGAAGGCGTCCATCAGCGAGACGCCGATGTCGCCGAGCTGGAGCAGGCGGTCGTTCGGGATGACGATGAGCGTGTCGCACTCGTTGCGCAGCTCCTGTATCCCGTCCTCGGCCTGCTTGCCACGCCGCTTGCCCTCGAACGAGAAGGGCCGCGTGACGACACCGATGGTCAGCGCACCGAGCTTACGGGCGATCTGCGCCACGACCGGGGCGCCACCGGTGCCGGTGCCACCGCCCTCGCCCGCGGTCACGAACACCATGTCGGCGCCCTTGAGGACCTCCTCGATCTCTTCGCGGTGGTCCTCGGCAGCCTGCTGGCCGACGTCGGGTGCGGCACCCGCACCCAGCCCGCGGGTCAGTTCCCTGCCGATGTCGAGCTTGACGTCCGCGTCGGACATCAGCAGTGCCTGGGCGTCGGTGTTCACCGCGATGAACTCGACACCTTTGAGGCCGACCTCGATCATGCGGTTCACGGCGTTCACGCCGCCGCCGCCGATACCGACGACCTTGATCACCGCGAGGTAATTGTGCGGGGGCGTCATCGGGTTCGCCTTCCTGATCGTGGTGCTTGTCCCTGGCTCGCGCTGGATGTCGACCTCGAACTCCCGGCAACCCTCAACCTCAAGTTGAGGGTCAGACTTATGTCAACTACCAACGTTGCGGTAGGACGGTAGGCATCGCGCGCGCCCGAATCCAGGCGCCACGCCGCGTGTCGCCGGATGTTTGCACCACGTCGGCGGTTATCTCCGCCACCGCGGGCCGCAGGTGCGTCGTCTCCGGGTCTCCCAAGCGGCGCGCCCGTTGCCGCACAACGGAAAACCGGCTCCGGCCGGGTCCGGGACCGCGCGGCCGCCTCCCCGGCCGGCGGTCAGGACACGGTCGGCAGTTCCGGACTCGACACGTCGTAGACCTTGCCCTTGCGCGTCATCAGCGCGCCCAGCACCTTCGCCTTGCGGTCACTGCCGGACGCGTCGCCCCACCGCACCGTCTTTCCGCTCCGGAGCGTGAACTCGACACTGCCCGGCGAGTCGGCGCGCCACTCGGTGACCTTGTCCCGCAGTTGCCGCGGCAGCGCCTTCCGTACCGACACCACCGCGCGCGTCTCGGGATTACGCGCGCCCACTTCGGACAATCGAAACTCCGGAAGTCCTTGGGGGCGCTTGGAAATCTCCTTGTACACCACACCGCCGGCGTCGACGAGGTACAGCTTCGGACCGGTGTCGTACACGCCCGCCGGCGTGCGCTCGGTGACCGCGATCTCGATGGTCGACGGCCACGACCGCGAGACGTCGACCGTCGCGACGCCGGGGATGTCGGCGACCCGCTCGGCGATCGCGTCGGTGTCGACGCGGAGCATGGCGCGCCGTTCGGGCACCTCGGCCACCTCGCGGACCCGGTCGGCCCCGACGTCACGGTTGCCGGTGACCTCGACCGAACGCACCCCGAGCAGCGACGTGAACAGCAGTACGTAGGCCAGGCCGAGAACGGTCAGCACGCTCAGCACCGCGATCCAGCGACGCCGCAGCGCGCGGGCGCGCGACACGACACCGGTGTCCGCGGGCCGCGTGGACCGCCCTTTCCCGCCTGCGGGGCCCGGGCGCCCACCGCGCCGCCGCGCCGTGCGGGCCGGCCGCGCGGGGCCGGCCTCGTCCCCGCGCCGGCCGCGTCGGCTCGTGCTGGTCATGTCGTGTCCGTTCGCCGCCTCAGACCCCGCGACGGTCCAACTCTGCGAGGATCTCCGGGCCGAGCTGGGTCACATCGCCCGCGCCCATCGTCACGAGCAGATCACCCGGCTTGACGAGGTCGGCCGCGAGCGCGGTGGCGCGGTCGAACGCAGGCTCGTAGTGCACCGCAGCGCCCGTGATCCGCTCGGCGACGAGCTCCCCGCTCACCCCCGGTTTCGGTTCCTCCCGCGCGCCGTAGACGTCGAGCAGGATCACCTCGTCGGCCAGGCCGAGGGCCTCGGCGAACTCGCTCGCGAACGCCTCGGTGCGGGAGTACAGGTGCGGCTGGAACACGACCACCACGCGACCGGTGCCCGCGGCGTGCCGCACCGCACGCAGCTGGGCGTCGACCTCGGTCGGGTGGTGCGCGTAGTCGTCGTACACCCGCACGTCGGCTGCGCGGCCCTTGAACTCGAACCGCCTGCGCACGCCGCCGAACACGGCGAGGCCGGCGAGCATCCCGTCGACCGGGGCACCCAGTTCCAGACCCGCCAGCAGCGCGGCGACGGCGTTGAACGCCATGTGCTCGCCCGGCACGGTCACCCGCACCTCGAGCTCCTCACCGCCGAGCGCCAACCGCACCGTTCCGCCCTCGTCGGCGGGTTCGTAAGCCACGACCCGGGCGTCGTGCTCGCCGGTCGCCGAGCGCCCGTACCGCAGCACGCGCACCCCCGCGGCCTCGGCGCGGCACGCCAGTTCGGCGGCGGCCGCGTCGTCGGCGCACACCACGAGCGCACCGCCGGGCGTGATCCGCCCGAGGAACTCGGTGAACACCGCGATGTAGGCGTCGACGGTGCCGTGGTGGTCGAGGTGGTCGGGTTCGACGTTCGTCACGACCGCGACGTCGGGCGCGTAGCTCAGGAACGAGCCGTCGCTCTCGTCGGCCTCCGCGACGAACACCCCGCCCTCACCGTGGTGGGCGTTGGCGCCGGACTCGTTGAGGTCGCCGCCGATCGCGAACGACGGGTCGAGCCTGCAGTGTTGCAACGCGACCGTGAGCATCGACGTCGTCGACGTCTTGCCGTGGGTGCCCGCGATGCAGGCGACCCGATGCCCCTCCATCAGCGCCGCGAGCGCCTCCGCACGGTGCAGCACCGGGATGCCGCGAGCGCGCGCCGCCGCGAGTTCGGGGTTGTCGTCGCGAATCGCCGTCGAGACGATCACCGCCGTCGGATCGCCCCCGGCGAGGTCGAGATTCTCGGCGGCCTGCCCGACGGCGATCTGCGCACCCTGCGCCCGCAATGTCAGAAAGGCGCGCGACTCCTTCGCGTCCGAGCCGGAGACCTCGGCGCCCCGGGCCAGCAGGATCCGGCCGATACCGCTCATGCCGGCACCGCCGATACCGATCAGGTGCGCCCGCTGCAGAAGCTCGGGCGGCCGCGCCGCGACCGCGACCCGGCCGGGCTCCTCGGGTGTGTCAGCTGCCATCGCCATGTCCGCCGGCCTCCAAGACCATCCGCGCCAGTGTTTCGTCGGCCGCGCCGTGACCCAGTCCGACCGCCGCCGCGCTCATCTTCGCGAGCCGCTCCGAGTCGGTCACCAGCGGGACCACCCGCTCGGCGATCGCCTCCGGCGTGAGCGCCTCGTCCTCGACCAGCAGTCCGGCTCCCGCGTTCACCGCCGGCTCGGCGTTGAGCGCCTGCTCGCCGTTGCCGTGCGGCAGCGGGACGAACACCGCGGGCAGCCCGACCGCCGACACCTCGGCGACCGTCATCGCGCCGGACCGGCACAGCACCAGGTCGGCAGCCGCGTAGGCGAGGTCCATCCGTTCCAGGTACGGCACCGGTACGTACGGCGGAGCACCCGGGAACTCGCGCACCGCGACGGAGTTCTTGGGCCCGTGGGCGTGCAGCACACCGACGCCCGCCTCGGCGAACGTCCGCGCGGCGCCGGCGACGGCCTCGTTGATCGACCGGGCGCCCTGCGACCCGCCGAAGGCGAGCACGGTCGGCGCGTCCGGGTCGAGCCCGAAGTGGGCACGGGCCTCGGCGCGCAGCGCGGCACGGTCCAACGACGTGATCGAGCGCCGCAACGGGATGCCGACGACCTCGGCACCCGACAGCGGCGTGCCCGGGACGGCGGCGGCGACCTTCGCGGCGAATCGGGCACCGACCTTGTTGGCCAGACCCGGGTGCTTGTTGGCCTCGTGCACCACGATCGGGGTCCGCCCGCGGGCGGCCAGGTAGGCGGGCAGCGCGACGTAGCCGCCGAAGCCGACGACGACGTCCGCGCCGACGCGGTCGAACACCGCCCGCGTGCGCTTGACCGCGTCCCGGACCTTCAGCGGGAGCCGCAGCAGCTCCTTCGTGGGCTTGCGCGGCAGCGGCACCGGCGGGATCAGCTCGAGCCGGTAGCCGCGGTCCGGCACCAGCGTGGTCTCCAGGCCGCGCTCGGTTCCCAGCGCGACGACCGTGGCGTCGGGCCGGAGCCGTGTGACGGCGTCGGCCAGCGCGAGCGCGGGTTCGATATGGCCGGCCGTGCCGCCCCCTGCGACCACGACCGTCGGTGCGGTGCGTGCCGGCGTCTTCTCCCCACCGGTGTCAGGCTGGCTCACCTGCGTCCTCTCCGTGTCGATCGACTGGTTCCCGTGGAGCGGTCCGGTTTCGGCCTGCGCGGCCCGCCGCGTCCGGGCTCACCACGGGTGCGGCGACCGTACTCCGGTGTCGCACTCCGAGGTGCCGCACTCCGGGGTGCCGCACCCCGGCGGTCGGGGGCCGACGCCGAGCGGGTGGCGGGCCTGCCCGCCTTGGCACCCGACGCACGGGCTCCGCCCTGACCACGGCCGCCACCCCGGGTACCGCCACCACCGCGGGTTCCGCCACGCCGGGTGGCGGGCGGCCGGTACGGCTCCGGCGCGGGCAACCTCATCAGACGTCCGAACTTACCCGGACCCTGGGTGCGCAATGCCGCCACGGCCTCCGGTTCGTGCCGCGCGCAGTTGGCGAGCAGGCCGAACAGCAGCATCGTCACCAGCAGCGAGGTGCCGCCGTAGGAGATCATCGGCAGTGTCACGCCCGTGACGGGCAGCAGGCCGACGACGTAGCCGATGTTGATGGCCGCCTGCGACACGATCGACACCGTCAGCGTGCCGGCGACGATCCGGATCCACGGGTCCAGGTTACGCATCGCGATGCGGAGGCCGACGAAGGTCAGCAGGCCGAACAGGCCGATCACGACGATGCAGCCGATGAACCCGAGCTCCTCGCCGATGAGGGCGAAGATGAAGTCGTGCTGCACGTTCGGCAGGTACATCCACTTCGACTGGCCCTGCCCGAGCCCCTTGCCGAACAGCCCGCCGTCGGCCAGGGCGTACAGCGCCTGATTGGCCTGCATGCCCTTGCCGAGCGGGTCCGCGCCGGGGTTGAGGAACGTCATGACGCGGTCGAGCCGGTAGTCGGCGATCAGGGCCAGCACCACGGCGCCCGCCACACCGGCCGCCAGCACGATGCCGAACAGCCGCTTCGGCGCGCCCGCGAACCACAGCAACGCGATGAGCACGATGCCCAGCGGCACCGTGCCGCCGAGGTCCGGCTGGGCCATGACGAGGGCGCACATCAGCAGCGCGCCGGGCACCACCGGCACCAGCAGGTGCCGCCATTGGTGCAGCACCTGGTACTTGGTCACGAGGATGTGCGCACCCCACAGGGCGAGCACGATCTTGCCCAACTCCACCGGTTGCAGCGAGAGCGGACCGACGACGAACCAGCCCTGCGACCCGTTCTGCTCGCTGCCCAACGGGGTGAGCACGAGTGCGAGCAGGCCCAGCGCGACGACCATGGCCGCGGGCGAGAGCGTGCGGATCCGCGGCAAGGGGATGCGCACGCCCAGCCAGAACACGACCGCGCCGATGGCCACGAACACCAGGTGCCGCTGGAACAGGGCGTACACGCTGGCCGCGTTGCCCGGGTCGTAGGACGACACCGACGACGCCGACAGCACCATCACGGTGCCGAGCACCACGAGCAACCCGCAGACGGCGAGGATCAGGTGGAAATCGGCCAGCGGTCGCGACAGCCACGCGGTCAGCGCGGTGCGAACCGCCGCGAATCCACGTTCGGTGCGTTTCCTCCGGTTCCGGCCTTCGCCCCGCCGGGCGGATCCGGACGAACCGGATCGGCTCTCGTCAACCGCCGTCACCGAGGCGTTCCCGTCTCAACGCGTCGACGGCCGCCGTGAACGCCTCACCCCTCGCCGCGTAGTCGCGGAACATGTCCAGCGACGCGGCAGCGGGTGCCAGTACGACCGTGTCGCCCGCCTTCGCGAGCGCGTGGGCCGCGTTCACCGCCGATGTCATGGGCTCATGGTCACCCGGATCGACGCGTGTGACGGGAACATCCGGCGCGTGTCGCGCGAGAGCGGCGCCGATCACGTCCGCGTCGACCCCGAGCAGGACCGCACCGCGCAACCGTGCCACGACCACGTCGACGAGCTCGTCGACGGAGGCACCCTTGAGCTGGCCACCCGCGATCCAGACGACACCGTCCTGAGCGAGCAGGGAGCCGGTGGCGGCGTGCGGGTTGGTGGCCTTCGAGTCGTTGACGTAGCGCACCCCGTCGACCTCACCCGCGACGACGGCGCGATGCGCACCGGGCGTGAAGGCGCGCAGCCCCTGGGCGACGGCGGCGGACGGCACCCCGTGGGCACGCGCCAGCGCGGCGGCGGCGAGGGCGTTGGCGACGTTGTGGGGGCCGATGGGCCGGACGTCGGCGAGCGTGGCGAGTTCCTCGGCCCCCTGGACCGGGTCGCCGACGTAGGCGCGGTCGACGAGCAGGTCCTCGACGATGCCGAGCTCGCCGGGCCGCGGCGTGTCGATGCGGAACCCGATGCGCCGCGCCCCTTCCGGCGCGTACTCGTCGGCGAGGCGCTGCGACCACGCCTCGCCCACGTTGTGCACCACCGTCGCCGACCGGGCGTGGACGGTGCCCTTCGCGGCGGCGTAGGCGTCGAGGCCACCGTGCCAGTCGAGGTGGTCCTCGGCGACGTTGAGCACGACGGACGCGCGCGGCGCGAGCGTCGACGACCAGTGCAGCTGGAAGCTCGACAGTTCGACGGCCAGCACGTCGTGACCCGCTCGGACGGCGTCGAGCACGGCGAAACCGACGTTGCCGCAGGCTACGGCGTCCGCCCCGGCGGCACGCAGCATCGATTCGAGCATGCCGACGGTCGTGGTCTTGCCGTTGGTGCCGGTGACGACCAGCCACACCGGCGGGCGTTCCCGCTGCTGCCCGAGCCGCCAGGCCAGCTCGACGTCGCCGATCACCTCGATGCCCGCCTCGGCCGCGGCCACCAGCAGCGGCGCGGTCGGCCGCCACCCGGGGCTGGTCACGACCAGTTCGGTGCCCTCCGGCGGCGCGTCGAGGCCGGGTTCGAGTGCGGCACCGAGTCCGTCGAGCTCGGCGAGCCGCTGGGCGTTGCCGTCCGTCACGGTGACGTCGGCACCGAGTTCGGTCAGTGCCTGGCTCGCCGACCGGCCGGTCACCCCGGCGCCGGCGACCAGCACCTTCGTTCCCGCCAGCTTCACCGATCAGCCTCCGCCGAGCCCGAGCTGTTCGCTGTAGAACAGGCCCAGACCGAACATGCAGCACACGGCTGCGAGCAGCCAGAACCTGATGATCACCGTCGTCTCGGCCCAGCCCGCCAGCTCGAAGTGGTGATGGAACGGTGCCATGCGGAACAGCCGTTTGCGAGTGGTGCGGAAGACGGCGATCTGCAGCACGACCGACACCATCTCGACGACGAACAGACCGCCGATCACGATGGCGAGCAGCTCGGTGCGCGTCGTCATCGACAGGCCCGCGATGAGACCGCCGAGGGCGAGCGATCCGGTGTCGCCCATGAAGATCTTCGCGGGCGCGGCGTTCCACCACAGGAAGCCGACACAGCCGCCCGCGGCGGCGGCGGCCACCACGGCGAGGTCGAGCGGGTCCCGGACGTCGTAGCACGCGGCCTGCGGCGTCTCGACACAGCTGAGCCGGGCCTGCCAGAACGCGATCACCACGTACGTGACCAGCACCATCGCCCCGGCGCCGCCTGCGAGGCCGTCGAGCCCGTCGGTGAAGTTCACCGCGTTCGACCACGCCGAGATCAGCAGGTAGCAGAACAGGATGAACACGGGGACCGGGAAGAAGATCAACGACAGGTCCCGCACGTACGACAGGTGCTGCGAGGCCGGGGCCAGGCCGTTGTCGTTGACGAACTGCAGCGCGAGGATGCCGAACACGACCGCGACGACGAGCTGGCCGACCAGCTTGGCCGTCTTGTTCAGGCCGAGGTTGCGCTGTTTGCGGATCTTGATGAAGTCGTCGAGGAAGCCCACGAGACCGAGCCCGACGGACAGGAAGAGCACGAGCAGTCCGGACGCCGTGGGCCCCGAGTTCGACGAATCGCGGATCACGTCGACCAGGTGCGCCACGAAGTAGGCGACGACCATCGCCACGATGATCGCCACGCCGCCCATCGTGGGCGTGCCGCGTTTCGACCGGTGCCCCTCGGGGCCTTCCTCCCGGATCTCCTGCCCGAAGCCCTGCTTCGAGAACACCCGGATGAGGTAGGGGGTGAACAGGATGGAGATCAGCAGCCCCACCGAGGCCGCGATCAGGATGCTGATCACTGGGTGCCCTCCAGCCCGGTGCCGGCCAGCAGCGCGGGATCCAACAGTGCGTCGGCCACTCGCCACATCTCGGCGACCTTGGAGGCCTTGACCAGGACCACGTCGTCGGAACGCAGCTCATCGCGTAGCAGGGCGACGGCCGCGTCGGTGTCGGGAACCAGAACCGACTCCTCTCCCCAAGAACCTTCGTGGCTGGCACCGGTGTGCATCGGGGCGGCCGCGTCTCCGACCACCACGAGCCTGCTGATGTTCAGGCGCACCGCGAGCCTGCCGATCTCGTCGTGCGCGGACACGCTATCGGTACCCAGTTCACCCATCTCCGACAGGACCGCCCACGATCGTCGGCCGCTGGACCGGGTCATCGAAGCCAGGGTCTTGAGCGCCGCCTTCATCGACTCGGGGTTGGCGTTGTAGGAGTCGTTGAGCACCGTGACGCCGTCGTCGCGCGTGGTGACCTCCATGCGACGCGAGGACCGGCGTTCGGCGCCGGAGAGCCGCTCGGCCACCTCGGCGACGGGCGTGCCCAGCTCGAGGGCGATGGCCGCGGCGGTGAGGGCGTTGCCGACGTGGTGCTCGCCGTGCAGGGACAACGTCACGTCGGCGGTGCCCTGGGGGGCGACGAGCCGGAACGACGCACGCGCCTGGTCGTCGAGGCGGACGTCCTCGGCCCGGACGGTCGCCTCGGCGCTCTCGCCGACGAACACGACCCGCGCCGCGGTACGGGACGCCATTGCGGCGACCAGCGGATCGTCGGCGTTGAGCACGGCCACTCCGTCGGCGGGCAGCGCCTCGACCAACTCCCCCTTCGTCTGCGCGATGCCCTCGCGGGAGCCGAACTCGCCGACGTGGGCGGTGCCCACGTTGAGCACGGCACCGATCGTCGGGGGCGCGATCTGCGCCAGCTCGGCGATGTGTCCCGGCCCTCGCGCCGACAGCTCGAGCACGAGGTTGCGCGTCGAGGCGTCCGCCCGCAGCGCGGTCCAGGGGTGGCCGAGCTCGTTGTTGAACGAGCCGGGCGGGGCGATCGTCGAGCCGAGCGGTTCGAGCAGCTGGGCGATGAGGTCCTTGGTGGAGGTCTTGCCGGACGAACCGGTCACGCCGACGACCGTCATGCCGCCCTCGGTCAGCCGCGTGACGACGTGCCGGGCGAGTCTGCCGAGGGCGGCGAGCACCGCCGCGCCGGCCCCGTCGCTGTCGCCGGCCAGCGCCATCGCGTTCGCGTGGGCCGCCTCGACCGGCGGTGCGATCACCGACGGCGCGTCCACCTCGCGGCCCGCGAGCACGCCCGCGGCACCGTCGGCGACGGCCTTCGCCGCGAACGCGTGCCCGTCGACCCGTTCGCCGGGCAGCGCCACGAACAGTCCGCCGCCGGTGAGCTTGCGCGAGTCGAATTCGACCGACGCCGTCACGCGCTCGGTGCCGTCGGCACGGTGCAGCCGGCCGCCGGTCACCTCGGCGATCTCGGCCATGCTCATCTCGATCACACGCTCACCTCGAGTCCGTCGCGGATGGCGGCCGCGAGTTCATCCCGATCGGAGAAGGGATGCACCACGCCCGCGATGTTCTGTCCGCTCTCATGTCCTTTGCCCGCCACGAGCACGACGTCGCCGGGGCCGGCCGCGGCGACCGCCGCGACGATGGCCTCCCTACGGTCACCGATCTCGCGGATCTCACCCGCCTCGGCCGCGGGCACGGCCCGGGCGCCCTGCAGCATCTCGGCCCGGATGGCCGCCGGGTCCTCGCTGCGCGGATTGTCGTCGGTGACGATCACCAGCTCGCTGCCGCGTACCGCCGCCTCACCCATGACGGGCCGCTTCGCGGTGTCGCGATCGCCGCCGCATCCGAGCACCGTGATGATGCGCCCTCGGGTGCGCGCCCGCAGCGCCCGCAGCGCCTCCGTGACGGCCGCGGGCTTGTGCGCGTAGTCGACGACGGCGGCGAACGGCTGGCCCAGCACGACGCGCTCCATCCGGCCCGGCACCTCGACGGACGACAGTCCGGTGACGATCGTGTCGAGAGGTACACCCGCCGTGTCGAGGATCGCCGCGGCGAGGGTCGCGTTGGCGACGTTGAACTCACCCGGCAGCGGGATGCTCGCGCGGGCGCTGCGCCCGTCCGGCGCGTGGAGGGTGAAGCCCTGTTCCCCGGTCGGCGTCACGGCGATGTCGCTCGCCCACCACGCGGCGTCGACGTCGGGGCCGGAGCCGACCGTGATCGTCTGCGGGGTGACGAGCCTGCGGCCCCAGTCGGCGTCAACGACCACGACCTCGCTCGTCGACCGGCCGTCGAACAGCAGGGCCTTCGCGGCGAAGTACTCGTCCATGTCGCGGTGGAAGTCGAGGTGATCCTGCGACAGGTTGGTGAACGCGCCGACGGTGCACCGGGTGCCGTTCACCCGGCCGAGGCTCAGCGCGTGGCTGGAGACCTCCATCGGCACGTGCGTCACGCCCTGTTCGACCATCAGCGCGAACAGCGCCTGCAGGTCCGGCGCCTCCGGGGTGGTGAACGCGCTGGCGAGTCGTTCGCCCGCGACCCGGGTCTCGACCGTGCCGATGAGGCCCGTGGTGTGACCGGCCGCGCGCAGTCCCGCTTCGACGAGGTAGGTGGTGGTCGTCTTGCCCGAGGTACCCGTGATTCCGAGGACGTTGAGCGTCAGCGACGGCTCCCCGTAGATCCAGGCGGCGATCTCGCCGAGCGCCGCGCGCGGCGCGGTGTGCACGAGGACGGGCAGCTCGGTCTCGGCGATGGCGGGACGTTCGGCACCGGCCTCGTCGGTGAGGATCGCGGCGGCGCCCGCGGCGATGGCGTCGGCGGCGAAGTCCGCGCCGTGCACGCGCGCGCCGGGAAGCGCGGCGAACAGGTCGCCGGGCCGGACGTCCTGCCCCCGCAGCGTCGCCCCCGTCACCGCCACCTCGGGTGCGGTCGGGTCGGCGAGGAGCCGGGAGTCGGAGCGCGCCACGAGCGTCGTCACGGGAACCGGTTCGGTGTACGCGGGCCGCGGCGGTCCGGAACGACCGGACGCAGGGACACCGCGCTCGCCGACATCGCGCTCGTGCTTGTTGACAGACACGCGGGAAGGTTACCCACGTCCGCAGTCGCACCGCTCAGCGGTCGCCGCCCGGCTCCGGGGCCGAGGCCGGCCCCGGCACACCGGGACCGGAGTCGGGCGTCGCGGCGACGAGGCGACGGCCCGGCGAGAGCCGGTTACGCCGCGCCCTCGGCGCTCGCGTCGTGCGAACCACCGCCGCCCGACGTGCCGGATTCGACCACAGCGCCCGATTCACTCAGGCCGCCCGATTCGTTTACGCCGCCCGCATCACTTACGCCGCCCGTTTCAGTTGCGCCGCCCGATTCGTCCACCACGTCCGAGCCGCCCACGGTGCCGGACACAGCGGTACCGGCCGCGGCCAGGTCCTCGGCGGCCAGATACCCGAAGACCATCGCCGGGCCGATCGTCGCGCCGGGTCCCGCGTAGGTGCGGCCCATGACGGCGGCGCTGGTGTTGCCCGCCGCGTAGAGCCCGTCGATCACCGATTCGTCCTCGCGCAGCACCCGCGCCCGCGTGTCCGTGCGCACGCCGCCCTTCGTGCCGAGGTCCCCGGGCACCATCTTCACGGCGTAGAACGGGGCGCGGTTCAGCTCGCCGAGGCTCGGATTGGGCCGGTTCCGCGGGTCGCCGTAGTAGTGGTCGTAGCGGCTGCGGCCACGGCCGAACTCGGCGTCCTCGCCCGCCCTGGCGTACCCGTTGAAGCGTTCCACTGTGGACTCCAGCGCCGCGGCCGGTACGCCCATCTTCTCGGCCAGTTCGCCGACCGACGGCGCCTGCACCACGATGCCGTGCTTGTACCAGCGCCCCGGCAGGGGCTGGCGGGGCCCGAGCCCGGTGAACATGTACCGGTTGCGGTACCGCTGGTCGAACACCAGCCAGGTCGGGATGTTTTCGCCGGGCCCGTCGCCGCGGCCCTGATCCCCGCCGTACATCGCGTGCACGGCGTCGACATAGGGGGCCGACTCGTTGACGAACCGTTCGCCGCGCTCGTTCACCATGATACTGCCCGGCCGGGACCGTTCCGCCAGCGCGAACCACGGTCCGCCCGGCAGCGGGATCGACGGACCCCACCAGGCGTCGTCCATCAGGTCGACCGCGGCGCCCACCGCCGTCGCCGCGGCGATGGCGTCGCCGGTGTTGGCCTTCGCACCGACCGTCCATTCCGTACCGATCGGCGCGCGCTGGTGACGTTCCCGCATCGCGGCGTTGTGTTCGAATCCGCCCGCGGCCAGCACCACGCCGTGGCGGGCGCGCACCACCGCCTCGTCGCCGTCCCGGCCCACCACGACGCCGGTGACCCGGGCCCCGTCGCTCTCGAGACGCAGCAGCGGACTGTTCAGCCGCACCTCGACGCCGGCCCGGCGGACGCCGACCTGCAACGCCGCGGCGATCGCCTGGCCCATGACGAGCTGCCGTTTGCCCAGCAGTAGCCCTCCCAGCCAGCGCAGACCGAGGCTCAGCAACGTCAGCAGCCCCCGCGGGTGACGCGCGATCAGGCTCAGCCACCGGTAGTCCGCCTGCCCGAGCGGTACGCCGAGCGGCGGCGCGCTGTACGGAGGTTCGAGCCTGTCGCGGTCCTCTCCCAGCAGCCGGGCGTCGACGGGTTTCGGCTCGGCGGAGCGGCCGACCGCCTTGCCGCCGGGGGCCTCGGGGTAGTAGTCGGAGTAGCCGCGCACCCAGCGCAGCCGCAGCGGCGTGGTCCGCTCCACGAACGACAACACGTCCGGGCCGTGTTCCAGGTAGGCGTCGATCCGTTCCGGTTCGGCCGCATCGCCCACGATGGCGTGCAGGTACTCGCGCGCGGTCTCCGGCGTGTCCGGCACACCGGCTCGCCGGAGCGCGTCGTTGCCGGGAACCCACACGCCGCCACCGGAACGGGCCGTGGAGCCGCCGAACGCGGCGGCCTTCTCGAGCACCACGGTCGACAGCCCGAGGTGCGCGGCCCGCAACGCCGCGGTCAGCCCGGCGGCGCCGCTGCCGACCACGACGACGTCGAACTCCTCCACCGCGGCGCCGCCGCGCGACCCCGGTGCACCCGCCTGCCCGCCCGTCACTCGGACTCGTCCAGCGACAGCGCGGCCTTCGGGCACGACTCCACGGCCTGCAGGATGCGGCCGCGGTTCTCGGCGTCCGGGTCGGCCTTGAGGACCAGGTTCTCGTCCTCGTCCAGTTCGAACACATCGGGGGCGACGGCTTCACAGATCCCGTTGGACTCGCACAGGTCCCAGTCGACGACGATCCTCATGCCTGTTCCTCCTGAAATCGCTTCTCGGTCAGTGCGGCCGCCACGCGGCGCCCGGAGAACACGCAGTCCGCAATGGACAGACCGCTGACGTAGGACTCCGAGCACACGCCGACGGCGTTGCGGCCCGCGGCGTACAGCCCCGGCACGGCCGAGCCGTCGCCGCGGGTGACGGCGCCGGTGGCCTCGTCGACGGCCAGCCCGCCGAGCGTGATCATCGGGATCGGGAACGCGGGCTGCGTACGGATGGAGCAGTCGATCGCGTGAAACGGGCCGGCCGACAGCGCCCGCACGTGCGCGGGGTCCTTCCCCATCCGGTCGCGACCGGCTGCGGCGCCGGCGTTGTACTCCGCGATCGTGCGGGCCAACCCGTCCGGGTCGATACCCCGCTTGCGGGCCAGTGTCGGCAGGTCACCCCCGGAGACGTTGCCCAGCCGCAGGACGTACTCGGCCTGCAGCCGCTGGAACCACAGCGTCTGCGACGGGACCTGCCGGAGCGCCTCGGCGCGGGTGCGGGCGTCGATGATCAGGTACGCCTCCGCGTCGGGCTGCCGCGCGACGTGGTCGCCGATGCGCGCGCCGTAGTACGCCTCGTTGCAGATGCGCTCGCCGCGGTTGTTCACGAGCACCCCGTCGATCATCGCGAGCGGCGGGTTGAAGAACCGCCACGCCGACACCCGGTGCATCCGGTCGGCCCGGCCGCCCGCCGATTCGCCGAGGGCGATGCCGCTGCCGTCGTCCCCGATCGTGCCGAGCGAGGATCCGCGCCGGTAGGCGGGCGCGTGCTCGGCCAGGAGCGGCCGGTTGAACACGAATCCGCCCGCGGCGAGCACGACGCCGCGGCGAGCGCGGAACCGGCGCACCTCTCCGTACCCGCGTTCCAGGTTGGCGATGGGCCCGTCGAGCATCCGGCCCAGTGGGCGGTAGTAGATGTTCAGCTTGCGGTTGGCCGCCGACAGCGCGCGGTGCAGCCAGCGCGGAAAGGACTTGCGGAGCTCGGTCGCCTCCACGCCGACGACGCGGTCGCCGTCGGTGACGAGCCCGGTGGCCCTGGTCTGCGTGCGCACCGCGATCGGCCTGCGCGCCACCGCCTTGCGCAGCGCCGCGAACAGCGGCTTGCCCGACACGCCCTTGCCCTTGGCACGGTGTCCGCGCGGCGCGGGGGCCGCGGCGTCGGAGAACGGCGGGGCGAGCTCGTTACCGGAGTAGTACAGGTAGTGCTCATTGGTCGGATACGACGTCTTGCGCGGCGCCATGCTGCCTTCGAAGACCGCGCCGTGCTGCTCGAGCCAGCGCAGGTTGTCGAGACTCTGCGCGCAGAACCGCGACAGCGTCTCGTCCGAGACGACCCCGTCGGTCTCGAGCCGGAGGTACTCGAGCATCGACTCGGTACTGTCGTCGAACCCCGCGGCCCGCTGGTGCGGGGTTCCACCTCCCGCGTAGACGACGCCGCCGCTGATGGCGGTCGCACCACCGCCGTGGAACCGGTCGAGCACGAGCACGTCGGCGCCGTGATCACAGGCGTCGACGGCGGCGCACGCCCCCGCACCCCCGAACCCGACGATCACGACGTCGGCTTCGGCGTCCCATTCCCGGTGCGGCATCGCAGACTCCTTCCTGCGGGGAGGTCGTGCTCCACATGATGCCGATTTCTGAAACATGTTTCAACTATTGGCCGAAGACGGGAGCTGTGGTCGATACCGCGGCCGGTCGCTCCCCCCTGGTTCGGACGGCATCGTGTTCCACCCACGGGTCCGCCGTTGTTGAGCCGTCGACGGCCCGCGCCTACAGTCCCCGTCATGCCCGCCGCCACGGCCATGCCACCGGAGCTGCTGACCGCCGCGATCGACGCTCCCGGCTTCATGCCCACCGACGAAGGCCTCGCCCTCTACGACGCCCTGCACGAGACGGCCGGCACGCGGCCCGCCGACGCCCGCTCGGAGGGGCCCGTGGCCGTGGAGATCGGCAGCTACTGCGGCAAGTCGACCGTCTTCCTGGGTGCGGCCGCGCGCGAGACGGGCGCGCGGGTCGTGACCGTCGACCACCACCGCGGCTCCGAGGAACACCAACCGGGCTGGGAGTACCACGACCCCGGCCTCGTCGACCCGCACGCCGGCAGGCTCGACACGCTCGGCGCGTTCCGCCGCACCATTTCGGGCGCCGGCCTCGAGGACCACGTCGTCGCCGTGGTCGGCCGCTCCCCGGACGTCGCGGCCCTGTGGCGAACGCCCGCCGATCTGGTGTTCATCGACGGCGGGCACACGGAGGAGGCGGCCGACGCCGATCTCGCCGGCTGGGCACCCTGGGTGCGGCCGGGCGGGCTGCTGGCGATCCACGACGTGTTCCCCGACCCGCGCGACGGCGGCCGCCCGCCGTTCCACATCTTCCGCCGGGCGCTGGCCTCGGGGCAGTTCGCCGAGCACACCGCCACCGGGTCGATGCGGGTACTGCGGCGGGTCGCCGGTCAGCCGGGCACGCCCGTCACGTAGGTGTCGCAGCCGCAGCCCGCGCCGACGGGTGCCAGACCGACGGACAGGTCCTCACCGTGGAAGATCGCCGACGCCGGAGTGGTGCGAGACAGCGCGTCGGCGGCCAGGACCACCGCGGCGCCGGTCCACGTGGTGCGTTCCTCCGGCCAGCGCTTGCCGTCGGTGAAGACGTGTCCCGTCCAGTACGAGCCGTCCGGGTCGCGCAGGTGCTGCATGGCCGCCAGCAGTTCCCGGGCGGCACCCGCCTCCCCGAGGGTGTCGAGGGCGAGCACGAGCTCGCAGGTCTCCGCTCCGGTGACCCACGGCCGGTCGTCGACGCACCGCGCGCCGAGCCCGCCGACGACGAAGTCCCGCCATCGCCCACGGATCCGGTCGAGCCCTGCTCGCCCGCGCACCGCGCCCCCGAGCACCGGGTAGTACCAGTCCATCGAGTAGCGGCCCTTGTCCGCGAAGGCCTCGGGATGGGCGCGCAGCGCGTGGCCGAGCCTGCCGAGCGACACCTCCCAGTCCGGCTGGGGCCGCCCGACGTGGTCGGCCAGCGCGAGCGCGCACCGCAGGCTCTGGTGGATGCTCGCGCAGCCGGACAGCAGTGCCTCGCCCACCCAGGCACCGTCGCTCCCGCGCGCCCACGAGAGCTCGCCGCGTTCGGATTGCGCGTCGAGCACGAGCTCGACGGCGGCGCGCACGACCGGCCACATGCGCCGGGCGAACTCGTCGTCACCGGTGCACGTCAGGTGGTGCCACGCACCGACCGCCACGTAGGCACAGAAGTTGGTGTCGGTGGTGGGATCTTCGACGCTGCCGCCGACGAGCTTCGCGGGCCACGAACCGTCGGCGCGCTGGGTGCGGCGGCACCAGTCGTAGGCAGCCTCGGCCTCGTCGTACAGCCCGGCGGCTGTCAGCGCCATCGCGGATTCGACGTGGTCCCACGGATCGGTGTGGCCGCCGGGGAACCACGGAACGGCCCCGGAGGCCTCCTGCACGCCGGCGATCGACCGTGCCGTGGCGGCCACGTCGGCGGCCGTCAGCACCCCGGGAACCTCGGGCGGGTCAGTCCGCGGCACCGGTCACCCCCTGCCCGCCGTCGCCGCCCGTGTCCTCGACGGCGTCGGCGTCCTTGACGCTGTAGACCGCGAGGCTTTTGCCGAGCACGGGGTCGAGCAGCCGCTCGGCGGTGCGCGTCGGCCAGGGGGCGCGCAACATGTCCCACACCAGCAGCCGGTGGTAGGCCTTGACCAGTGGATTGTCGCCGTTGTCGGGCCCGACGGCGCACTTGAGCCACCAGTACGGCGAGTGCAACGCGTGGGCGTGGTCCCCGGCGACGGGTCGCAACCCGGCGGCACGCAGCTTGCCGCGCAGCTGGTCACCCCGGTAGATGCGCACATGTCCGCCCTCGACCTCGTGGTAGGCGTCGGAGAGCAGCCAGCACACGCGTTCCGGCAGCCACCGCGGCACGGTGACGACGACGGACCCGCCGGGCCGTGCCACCCGAACCAGCTCGGCGATGGCCCGCTCGTCCTCGGGGACGTGCTCCAGGATCTCCGAGGCGATCACGCAGTCGAACGCGCCGTCCGGGAACGGCAGCCGCAGCGCGTCGCCCGCCACCGTGGTGGCTGCGGCGCCGTCCGGCACCTGCCCCTCGGCCGACATCGCGGCGAACATCGTCTCGACGTCGCCGAGCGCGGACTTGTCCTGGTCGAACGCCACCACGTCGGCGCCGCGGCGGTACGCCTCGAACGCGTGCCTGCCCGCGCCGCAGCCGACGTCGATCACCGTCGTGCCCGGTCCGACCCCGATGCGGTCGAAATCCACCGTCAGCATCTACTCCGCCTTTCGCCGTGTCCGGTCGATCGCCTCGCGATATACGTCCACTGTGGACGCGGCGACGGATCGCCAGCTGTACCGCTCCAGGGCCCGCGCCCTGCCCGCCTCGCCGAGCCGTCCCCGCGCCTCCCGGTCGTCGAGCACCGCCGCCAGCTCCCGCGTCAGCGCCTCGGTGTCACCGGGTGGCACGAGCCGCGCGCAGTCGCCCACCACCTCCGGCAGCGCGCCCGCGCGGGTGACCACGAGGGGCGTGCCGCACGCCATCGCTTCGACCGTCGGCAGCGAGAAACCCTCGTACAGGGACGGCACGCACGCCACCTCCGCCGACGCCAGGAGATCGGCCAGCTCGCCGTCGGCCAGCCCGTGCACAGCGCGGACGACGTCGCCGATCGCCAGCTCGTCGATGAGCCGCCTCGTCGGCCCGTCCTCGGCGAGCTTGCTGACCAGCACCAGTTCCACGTCGCGTTCGACGCGCAGTTTCGCCACCGCCTCGAGCAGGTGACGGACGCCTTTCAGCGGCACGTCGGCACTGGCCACGGCGACGACGCGGCCCGGCACCCGCTCCCGGGCGGGACGGAACAGCTCGGTGTCGACGCCGAGCGGGATCGTGGTGAGCCGGTCCGGCCTCACCCGGAAGTCCTCGGCGATGTCGCCCGCCGACGCCTGCGACACGGTGATCAGCCGCGGCAGCCGCCGCGCGACCCGGGCCTGCATCGTCACAAAGCCGTACCAGCGGCGCACCGCGAGCTTGCGCCGCCAGGGCGCGGCGGCCAGGTCGGCGACCCGGTCCCGGGTGATGGGGTGGTGCACCGTGGCCAGCAGCGGCATGCCCGCGCGCTGCAGGCCGAGTAGGCCGTAGCCGAGGCACTGGTTGTCGTGCACGACGTCGAACTCGGCCGCTCGCCGTCGCAGCAACCGCGCGGCACGCATGCTGAACGTCAGCGGCTCCGGGAATCCGGCCGTCCACATGGCGGCGGTCTCGAGCAGGTCGATCGCGTCGCGGTACTCCCCGAGCCCCGGGGTGCGGAACGGGTCGGGCTCGCGGTACAGGTCGAGGCTCGGCACCCCGGTGAGCCGGACCGGGTCGTCGAGCTCCGGATACGGCTGCCCGGACAGCACCTCGACGTCGTGGCCGAGCTCGGCGAGCCCACGGCTGAGGTGCCGCACGTACACGCCCTGCCCACCGCAATGCGGCTTGCTCCGGTAGGACAACAACGCGATGCGCATCCGATCACCTCACCCGCCGGACGACCGCCATGATCATCGAGCAAGACTAGAACGTGTTTCAGTTTCTGGCAACGTCAACTCCCGGCTGTGTCCGATTCCGTCCGTCTCCGATTCCCTCCCTGCCCGGTTCCCTCCCTGCCGGTTCCCGTCGTGTCCGGTCAACGCAGCGGCCGGACCCGGTGCCGGAGGTGACCGGCCCCCTCCATGATCAGCACACGAACGCGGACCTCGCACGCCAGACGAACTCACATCGGGGACATCTCGGCGATCCGCCAGCCTCCGTCGGTGTGCACCGCCACGACGTCGATCCACACCGCGTGCGAACCGCGCGAGCGCATGTCCTGGTCGAGAACACGGCGATCGGCCAGCACGAGCAGCTCCGCACGGTCGCCCTCCAGGCTGCGCACGCCGACCGACCGGACCGTCGTCGACTGCACCGCGCCGGATCCGTCCGCCTGCTCACGGAGCCTGGCGAACGTGGCGTCGTACTCCCGGCGCGCCGCTCCGGTCAGCATCCGGTCGGCCGCCCGCTCGGTACGCGCCAGGTCGCCGCGATCGTACGAGAACACGGCCGTGACGGCTGACCCGATCTGTTCGGTCACCTGCCGCGTCCGCGTCCCGTCGACGTGAGCCACGTCGTCCGATACCGCTCCCCCCGCCTGCACACCCAGCCAGATCGCGCCGGCCACGGCCACGACGCACAGTGCGGCCAGCACCGCGAGCACCGTCGCCCTCCGGCTCCCCGATCTGCGCCGCCGGTCCGGGGTCGCATCGTCTCCCGGGTCGGCAGTGCCACCCGGGGCGCCGGTGCCACTCGGGTCGTCGGTGTCGACCGGGTCGTCCGGATCGCCTGCGTCGTCCAGGCCGCCGGCCGCCGTGTCCTCGTGCACGCTGTCCTCGTGCACGTTGTCCCCGTGCACGTTGTCCCCGTGCACGTTGTCCCCGTGCACGGGGTCCTCGTCCACCGTGCCGTCGGCCCCCTCGTCGACCTCGGCGCACTTCCCGGACGGCTTCACACCGGGAGCCGTGCCGAACACGCTCCGCCGGGTCACGATCCCACCGCCTGCACGTTCGACACGGTCCACCGGCCGTCCTTCCGCGTCAGCGACGCGATCAGCGTGCTGCGCCGCCGCTCGTCGCCGACATCGGTGTCCACGACGGCGAGCATCCGCGCCGTCCCCTCGGCGACGTCCAGTTCGGACAGTGCAGCCCGGGTCACCGTGGCGCTGGCGACGGTCTCGCCGGCACGCGCGCGCTCGATGTGCCGTTTCCGGTCGCCGGTCAGCCTGCCGTGCAGCGGTCCCGATGTGGCGCGGGCCCACGCGTCGAGATCCGCAGCGGCGGTGCGGTGGTCGATCGTGTGGAGCACGTCGAGCGCACGGGTTCCCTCGGCCACGGCGGCGTCCCGGGCCGCCGCGGTGGTCGCCGGTTCACTGTGGGCCACGGCCCACCAGCGCCAGCCCAGGCCGGCGCACGCCAAGGCCCCGATCACGGCGACGGCCAGCAGCACGGCCACCGCGCGGTCCCGGACCACGCCCCGGAGCAGCGGAACCGGCCTCATTCCGACACCCCCAGCAGGCCGCCCAGCCCGCCGCCGGACGACCCGGCCTCCGCGTTCGCGCCGCGCCCCGACTCCCCGGCCCCCGCCGAGAAGTCGAGCAGCCCCGGCAGTCCGCCCTCGCCGTTCTCGCGTCCTTCACCGCGCGCCGCTCCGCGGTCCGGGCCCTCGCCTGCGCCACCGGCCGGGTCCTGCTCACCGCCCGGGACCTGCACCGGGTCGCCCGCCACCGGCGCGTTCTGCGCACCGCGGACGTTGCTGGGACTGCCGGGCGGTTCGGCGCAGTAGGCGTCGGTGTTCGGCGGGGTGTTCCGCGTGTCGTTCGCGGGACGCCGCTCCGTGTCCTCGTACCCCTTGGTGCAGCTGTGCGGGTCGAAGAAGGTGGGCACGAAGCCGAGATGTCCTTCGCCGTTCGACACGACCGACCGCGAGAAGCCGGACACCATCGGCAGCGCCACCATCATGTGTTCGAGCGCGTCGGTCCGCGGTTCGAGCACCTGCGACGTCGTCAGCAGGTTCCCGATGAGTACCGACAGGCTCGACCCCGACTCGTCGAGCAGTGCCGAGATCTCCCGGCTCGCGGCCGGGGCGCGGTCGATGACGGTCCGCAGGTCGGAGTCGGACTTCTTCAACTGCGCCGCGATGTCGCGGAATCCGCCCGCGATCGAGCGCAGCTGCGTAGAGTTCCGTCGCTGGGTGTCGAGGACCGTCCGGCTCTGCCGCAGCAGTGTCGCCGTCTGCGGCAGGTGCTCGCGAGCCCCTGCCGTCAGTGACCCCGCCGAGTCCAGCAGCCGGCCCAGGTCCGGACCCACCCCGGTGAACGCGGTGTCGAGTTCGTCGACGACCGTCCGCAGCGACTCGGGATCCACACTGGACACGAGCCGGTTCAGGTTCCGCAACAGCTGACCGGGTGGGACCGGGGTTCCGGTCCGTTCGCTGTCGATGGTCGAACCGTGCTCGAGATACGGCCCGTCCCCGGAACGGGGCCGCAAGTCGACATATTGCTCACCGACCGCCGACCGGTTGGCGACGACGGCCTCGGAGTCGGCGGGGATGTCCGGGGAGCCGTCCTCGATGTCCAGGTCGACGGTCACGCCGTCGCCTTCGAGACGGAGCGCCGCCACCCGGCCGACCGTCACCCCGCGGTAGGCGACCTCGGCGTTCTCGAAGATCCCGCCCGACTCGCCGAGCTGCACGTGGACGATGTACCCGCGGTTGCCGAACAACCGGTCCAGTCCGGCGTACGTGCCGCCCGCGTAGCCGACCGCCAGCAGCGAGATGAGGCCGAACACGACCAGCTGCACCCGGTTCTTGCGTTCCAGCCGCATCAGCCACCTCCCAGGAGTCCGCCGACCAGGCCGCCGACACCGCCGTCACCACTCTGCTCGCCGCTTCCCTGCGGCGCGGTCAGCGGTCGCGAGGCGTCCGGCAGCGGCAACGGTGGCGGGGCGTTCCCGTCGTTGAACGGGATCGCACCCTCGGCGCCCGTACCGTCGTCGTGCGGCAGCTGCACCGGCGGCCTGCGCGCGTTGAGGACGTTCTCCAGGATCGCGTCGAGCTGCAGGTCCAGCCGTACGCTCACGTTCGCGTAGTCACCGTGCACGATCGACTCCCCGAACACCGGGATCGGATAGCTGGGCAGCAGCTGCATCGCCTTCGGCAGGTCGGCACCGGTCTCGGCGAGCTTCTCCAGCGTCGGTGTCAGCGCCTCCAGGTTCGCGACGAGGCTCTGCTTGCTGGCGTTGACCACCCGCGTGCCGGTGCTCGACAGTTTCCGCAGCGAGGTCAGCATTCCCACCAGCTGCTCGCGCTGACCGGAGACGACCTTCAACCCGGGTTCCAGGTGATCGAGCGCCGTCGCCAGCTGCCCCCGCTGCTTCGACAGCGTGCCGGACAACCGGTGCACGCCCTCGATCGCCCGCACGATCTCGCCGCGCTGGCTGTCCAATGTGGTCGCCAGTTCGTCCACGCGCGTGAGCAGTGCCTTGAGTTCCGGTTCGTTGCCCGCCAAGGCATTGTTGAGCTCGCCGACGATGTCGCGGAGCTGCTCCACGCCGCCCCCGTTGAGCAGCAACGACAGCGCACCGAGCACCTCCTCGACCTGGGGGTTGCGGTTCGTCCGGTCGAGCGGGATCACGTCGCCGTCGCCGAGCGACCCGCGGCCTCCCCCGTCGCCGGGCGGCCGCAGCTCGACGAACTTCTCCCCCATCAGGCTCGACTGGCGCAGCTCCGCCTCCGCGTTCGCGGGCAGCGCGATGTCACCGTTCACGGCGAGGTCGGCGAGCGCGGTCTTGCCGTCGTCGGCGAGACGCACCCGTTCCACCCGCCCGACCGCGACGTCGCTGACCTTCACCGCCGCCTGTGGTACGAGGTCCAGCACGTCCTGGAACCGCACCGTGACGCGATACGGCCGGTCGCCGAGGTCGGCCCCGCCGGGCAGCGGCGCGTTGTACAGACCCGAGAACCCGCCGTCGCCGCACCCCGCCACCAGCAACAGCAGGGACACCAGCGTCACGTGCACGGCCCGGCGCAGCCGGCCGGGGCGCCCACGGGCCGGCGTCCGCTCCCTCACCCTCGCCGTCGTCGTCATCACCGGCCTCCCGGTGCGATGATCGACGGCAACGGCAGCGGTGGCAGTTCCCCGCTCTGGATCGAGGCCAGCAGCTGGGAGACCGACGGCAGGTTGGCCTTCCCGTCCACGACCGGGCCGAGGATCTCGCACAGCTTGTCGAGCGAGCCGGGCAGCTGGTGGTCGGCCAACGACTTCGTCAACTTGCACGCCGTCGTCATCAGCGGATTGGTGACCTCGTTGAAGTTGTAGCGGATCGCGATCGACCCGGACGCGGCGTCGTAAGAGTTGATGAAGTTCGACAGGCCGAGCGGCGCGACGTCGGCGATCTCGGCGACCGCGGCGCGCTGGTCGACCAGCACCTGGGTGACGCCTTCGAGCTTGCCGATGTTGTCCGAGAGTGCCTTGCGGTTCTCCCCGACGAAACCCTTCACCTTGCCCAGTGCCCCGCCCAGCGACGACAGCGCCCTGCCGACGTCGTCGGAGTCCTCGGAGAGGAACCCGCTCACCTCGGCCAGCCGCTCGTAGAACCGGTTCAGCTGCGCATCGCTGGTGGCGAGCAGTTCGGTGAACTTCTGCAGGTTCCGCACCGTGCCGAACAGGTCCTCGGAAGAATCATCGAGCGTCGTGGCCAGTTCGGACAGTTTCGTGACCGTGGTGTTCAGGTTCCGGCCGTTGCCCTCGAGGTTGGCGGCGGTCGTGTCGAGCACCCGCGACAGTGCCCCGTCGGAGTTGGCCCCGTCGGGCCCCAGCGCGGTCGACAGCTCGTCCAGACTCGCGTACAGGTCGTCGATCTCCATCGGCGTCGCGGTGCGCTCGCGCGGGATGACGGTGCCGGACGTCATGATCGGGCCGCCGTCGTACACCGGGGTCAGCTGCACGTAGCGATCGCTGACCAGGCTGGGCGCGACGACGACCGCGTCGGCACCCCGCGGTACCTGCACCCCGCTGTCGACCCGCATGGACACCACGACCCGCTCGCCCTGCGGCTGCACCCTCGTGATCTCGCCGACCTCGATGCCGAGCACCCGCACCGTCGAACCGGCGTACAGCCCGACCGCACGGTCGAAGTGAGCCGTCAGCCGGGTGCCCGCCTCCTCGCGGAGCAGCCACCAGACGCCGCCGGTCAGCAGCAGTGCGGCGACGCAGGCCGTCGCCAGCCAGCGGTAGACGCTCCTGCCCGCGCGTGTGTCCATCGTCATCGGCCACCTCCGACGCCCTGGTCCGGTGCGGCCATGTCGCCGATGCAGCCCTCCGAGTTGTATTCGTAGCCGGTGCCGGTGTTGATCGTGGGCGGCAGCATCCCGCAGATGTACCCTTCGAACCACCGGCCGTTGCCGGTCACGTTGGTGCCGAGCCGGGTGAACGGCGCGAGCAGTTCCAGGCTCCGGTCCAGGTTGTTCTGGTTCCGTTGCAGCACGGTCGTGACCTTGCTCAGCTCCTGCAGCGCGGGCCGGAGCTGCTCGCGGTTGTCGTCGACGACCCCGGACAGCTGCCGCGAGACCTGCCGGGTCCCGACCAGCAGCTGGTTGATGTCCTGCCGCCGGTTCTGCAGTTCGGTCAGCAGCGAGTTGCCGTCGCCGATCACCTTGCGCAGCTGCTGGTTCCTGCTGCGCAGCGTGCCGGTGATCTTGTTGGTGTTCGACAGCAGCTTGCCGAGCTGCGCATCCCGCGACGACACGGTCTCCGACAGCGCCGAGAGTCCCTGCAACGCCTCGGTCATCGGTTTCGGCGTGTCGGCGAAGGTGTCCGCCACCACGTCGAAACTCTTCGCGAGCCGGTCGGTGTCGATGTCCTCGACCGTGCCGGACAGCCGGTCGAACGCGTCCTGCAGTTCGAACGGCGTGTCCGTGCGGTCCACCGGGATCGGCTCGGCCGGGTCCTGCGCGGACTCGCCCTCGGGGCGGAGCGCGAGGTACTTCTCCCCCAGCAACGTCTTGATCTCGATCGACGCCCTCGTCCGGTCGCCGATCCTGGAGGTGTCGACCCCGTCGAGCGAGAACGTCGCGCGCACGTGCGTGCCGTCGAGCACGACCTCGTCGACCTCTCCGACCTTCACGCCCGCCAGCTGCACGTCGTTGCCCTCGGCCAGTCCCGCCGACTCGGCGAAGTGCGCGGCGTAACTCGTCCGATCGTTGAGGAGCGGGATCTCGTCGGCCCGGTAGGCCGTGACGATCGCGAGCGACACCAGCACGAGTGCCACGAGTCCCACCGCGGCCTGGTTGCGTTCCTTCAGCGGTTTCACTCTGTCTGACACCTCTCCGGCTGCTGCGTCGCGGGCAGCGGCAGGATCGGCACCTCGACGTTGAGGGCCTTGATGCCGACCGTCCCGCTCAGGTCACACAGGAAGTAGTTGAACCAGCTGCCGTAACTGACCGCGCGCGTGAACTTGTTGAGGTGTCCCGGCAGCGTCGTGAGCACCTCGTCGATCAGCTCACGCGAGCCGGCGAGGCCACCGGCGAGTTTGCGCAGTGCCGTCACGTCCTTGCGCAGCGGCTCCCGCGCGTCCTCGAGCAGCCCGCCGGTCGCCGTGGTCAGTTCGGCGAGTCCGGACACGGCCTCGCCGATCGGTTTCCGCTGTTTCGCCAGCCCGCTCACCAGCTGCTGCGTCGTCGACACGAGGCTTTTCACCTGGGGCGTACGCGAGTTGACGGTGCCGAGCACGCGGTTGAGGTTGTCGATGGTCTGCCCGATGATCCGGTCCTTCGACGCGAGGGTCGAGGTCAGCGACGCGGTGTGCGACAGCAGGCTGCGCACCGTGCCGCCCTCCCCCTGGAACACGCGGATGATCTCGTACGAGAGCTGGTTGATCTCCTTCGGATCGAGCGCGCGGAACAGCGGCTGGAAGCCGTTGAACAGCACGGTCAGGTTGAGCGCCGGGCTCGTTCGTTCGGGCGGGATCACGCCGTTCGGTGCGAGGTGGCCGCGCTCGGGAACGTCGGTACCGAGCGCCAGGTATCGCTGGCCGATGAGGTTGCGGTACTTCACCGTGGCCGTCACGAGGCCGGGGAGCCTGCGCTCGCCGTCGACGTCGAACCGGACATCGGCGTGGTCGCCGTCGCCGAGGGCGATCTCCTTCACCTGGCCGACCTTCACGCCTGCGATCCGGACGTCGTCGCCCTCGGACAGCCCGGACACGTCGACGAACCGTGCGGTGTAGCCCGACGCGTCGGCGAAGTTCGTGTTGGCGATCGTCGCGGCCAGGATGCCGGTCAGCAGCACCGTCACGGCGGCGAACACCGAGATCTTCAGCAGGGCGGGTACGAAACTCCTCATCGCGGCTCCACCGTCATCGCAGCTCCACCGTCATCGCAGCTCCACGGTCGCGCCGCGGTACAGCGGGCCGAGCAGCACGCCGCCCCAGCCCGGGAGCTCGTCCGGCGCGATCCCGGTGTGCGGCGACTGCAAGACCCCGATCAGCCGGTGCTCGGCCGCCGAGTTGGCGGGCGAGGAGACCCGGCCCTGCGACGTCCCGCCGCCGCCCGAGGCCTGGTTCTCGTTCCCCTGCAGCGCGGCCTTGTCGTCGCCGTCGGCGGGGAACGGCACGTCGTAGCCCAGCACCGGGCCGGGCAGCCCGCCGGAGTTCTTCGACGGCGCCGGATGCGTCGACCCGTCCTCGAGCGGCCCTTCCGGCGGGTACTGCGGGAACCGTTCCGGCGGAACCATCTGCGGATAACACCGGGGGCCACGCTTGTCGTCGTAGCGCGGTTCGTCGACGCCCGGTTTGTACTTGCCGCGGTTGTCGGCCAGCATCCGGATCACGACGTGGTTCATCTCGTCGTCGCCGTGGCCGAACGCGGCCTTGGCGTTCGGCACCGCCTCGGCGAACTGCCGGAACATGCACGGGTACTGCGGCGCGTACTTGGCGAGCACGTCGAGGGTCGACTGGGACGTCGTCGTGAGCCGGATGATGTTGCGCTCGTTGGCGGCGAGGAACCGCGTCAGGTCGCCGGACGCGCCGGAGACGCTCTCGTACACCCCGGCGAGTCCCTCGCGTTTCTCGACGATCGTGCGCGTCGTCGTGGTCAGATCCCGCATCGCGGCGAGGAAATCGGGAGCCGCCTCGCGGTAGATGTCGGCCACGTCGGCCGCCGCCGTGATGTCGTGCGAGAGGTCCGGCAGCGACGGGTTGAAGTCCTTGAGGTACTTCGACAGCCCCACGAGCGTGTCCCCCAGCTGCTCGCCGCGCCCCTCGAGCGCGTCGGAGACCGACGAGAGCGTGCCGGACAGCTTCTGCGGCTGCACCGACTGGAGCAGCGGGAGCACATTGGACAGGACCTGCTCCAGTTCGACCGCAGAGCGACTGCGGTCCTGCGTGATGACGTCGCCCGCCGCCAACGGCGTGACCTCACCGTCGCGTTCGGACCGGTCGGGCGGCTGGAGTGCCACGTAGCGTTCGCCGAACAACGTCTTCGGCAGCAGTCGCGCCGACACTCCGGAGGGAACGGCCCCGATCCGGTCGCGCTCGATGGCCAGTTCGAGGATCGCCTTCTCACCGTCGGTCGACACCGACCGCACCTCGCCGACACGCATCCCGCGGATCTTGACGTCGGCGCCCTTGCGCAGCTGGTTACCCGCGGTGGAGGTCTCGAGGCGCACGGAGACAGCGTCGGAGAACGCCTTGTTGTAGATCGCGATCGTCGTGGCGATGAACAGCGCGGCGACGACGAGGAAGACCAGCCCGAGCACCTGCAGCCCGAGCCTGCGCACCACCGCCCTGCGTGTACTCATCCGGACAACCTCACCGTCGTCGTCGCACCCCAGATCGCGAGGCTGAGGAAGAAGTCCAGCACCGCGACCAGCACGATCGACGTCCGCACCGCCCGGCCCACGGCCACTCCCACGCCCGCAGGGCCGCCGCGCGCGTAGTAGCCGTAGAAGCAGTGCGACATGATCACGATGGTGCTGAAGATGATCACCTTGAGGAACGACCACAGCACGTCCTCCGGCGGGAGGAACAGGTGGAAGTAGTGGTCGTACGTTCCCGCTGACTGGCCGTACATCCAGATCGTCACCTGACGGGAGGCCAGATAGGACGACAACAGCCCCACCGCGTACAGCGGGATCACCGCCAGGACACCGGCGATGACCCGGGTCGTGACCAGGTACGGCAGGCTCGGGATGCCCATGACCTCCATGGCGTCGATCTCCTCGGAGATCCGCATTGCGCCGAGTTGGGCGGTGAAGCCGCAGCCGACGGTGGACGACAGGGCCAGACCGGCGGCGAGCGGCGCCACCTCGCGGGTGTTGAAGTAGGCCGAGATGAAGCCCGTCAGCGCCGCGGTGCCGAGCTGTTCGAGCGCCGCGTAACCCTGGATGCCGACGATGAGACCGGTGAACAGCGTCATGCCGACCATCACGCCGAGGGTGCCGCCGATGACGGCGAGTCCGCCGGTGCCGAAACACACCTCCGTGAGCAGCCGCAGCGTCTCCTTGCTGTACCGGCGGACCGTGCGCGGCACCCAGGCCAGCACCTTGAGGTAGAACAGCAGCTGTTCGCCGAGACCCTCGAACATGGCGCCCGGCCGCGCGATGGCCTCCAGTACCCGTTCGTCGGCGCGGGGGTCGCGTCGCGGCGGCTCCGGTCGTGGCGCGGACGCGGCGTCTCGGTCCTGGGTCGCGGTCATGGCGTCACAACGCCTTCGGCGGAACGATCTGCAGGTACACGGCGGTGAGCACCACGTTGATGAGGAACAACAGCAGGAATGTGATCACGACCGCCTGGTTCACCGCGTCACCGACACCCTTCGGCCCACCGGCCGGGTTGAGTCCCCGGAACGCGGCGACCACGCCCGCGAAGAACCCGTAGATCACGGCCTTGATCTCGCTGATCCACAGGTCCGGCAACTGCGCGAGGGCGTTGAAGCTGGCCAAGTACGCGCCCGGGGTGCCGCCCTGCATGACGACGTTGAAGAAGTAACCGCCGAGCACGCCGACGACGCTGACCAGGCCGTTGAGCAGGACGGACACCACGATCGCCGCGAGCACCCGCGGCACGATGAGGCGCTGGATCGGGTCGACCCCGAGCACCTCCATCGCATCGATCTCCTCGCGGATCTTGCGGGCGCCGATGTCGGCGCACACGGCGCTGCCGCCCGCACCCGCGACGAGCAGCGCCGTGATCAGCGGACTGGCCTGTTGCACGATCGCCAGCGCGCTGGCCGCACCGGTGAACGACTGCGCGCCGATCTGCTGCGTGAGCGATCCCAGCTGCAACGCGATGACCGCACCGAACGGGATCGCGACCAGCGCGGTCGGCAGGATCGTGACGCTGGCGAAGAACCAGCACTGCTGGATCCACTCGCGCCACTGGAACGGCCGCCGCGGGGTCGCGACGAGCACCTGCCACGACAGCGTCGTGAGCCGGCCGACCTGGGCGAACGCGGCGGTGCCCGGGATGGAACCCGTCCGTGCGGTCATCACACCTCCTGCGTTCGCCTGCCGGCCGGTCCGGCCCGGTCGTCACACCTTCAGCGCGTGGGTCGCGGTCGCACCGCCGTCGGCGACGAACTCGGCCCCGGTGCTGTACGAGCTGTCGTCGCTGGCCAGGAATGCGACGAGGCCTGCGATCTCCTCGGGTCTGCCGACCCGGCCGAGCGCGACCTTCGCGCCCACCGGGGACAGGTCGGTGTCCGCGCCCGTGAACCTGCGGATCATGGCAGTGTCGATCATGCCCGGGTGCACGGAGTTGACACGAATGCCTTTGGCGCCGAGTTCCAGGGCCGCCACCTTCGTCATGCCGCGGATGGCGAACTTCGTGGCCGTGTAGGCCGCGACGTACGGCATGCCTGCGAGCCCTTCGACGGACGACAGGTTGATGATCGAACCACCGCCGGCCGCCGTCATGGGTGCCACGACCGCGCGCATGCCGAGGAACGTACCGATCTGGTTCACCCGCAGGATCCGCTCGTAGTCGGCCAACGCGGTGTGTTCCAGCTCCGAGAAGTGCAGCAGGCCGGCGTTGTTGACCAGCACGGTCGGCGGGCCGAACTCCTCGGTGACGCGTTCGACCGCGGAGGTCCAGTCCTCTTCGGACGACACGTCGAGCCGCTGGTAGGCGGCCGTACCGTCGCGTTCGGCGCACAGACCGGCCGCGACCTCCTTGCCGTCGGCGTCTTCGACGTCGGTGACCAGCACTCGCGCGCCCTCGGCGACGAGCCTGCGCGCGAACGCCGCGCCCTGGCCGCCCGCCGCACCCGTGACCAGCGCGACCTTGCCGGCGAGTCGCGCACCACCGCTGAGCATGTCGGGAGTCGTCGTCATCGGCGCGCTCACATCATCTCGTCGCCGAGGGGCATCAGCACGGTCTTGAGCTCGGTGAACGACTCGATGGCGGACTTGCCACCCTCCCTGCCCAGGCCGGACTGCTTGAAGCCGCCGAACGGCAGGTGCGGTTCGATCTGGAACCCGTTGACGCACACGGTTCCCGCGCGCACCTTGCGGGCCACGCGGAACGTGCGCTGGGCGTTCGCACTGAACACGCTCGCACCCAGGCCGTACTCGGTGTCGTTGGCCATCGCGACTGCCTCGTCCTCGTCGTCGAACGGGATCACCGCCAGGACGGGGCCGAAGACCTCCTCCTGCGCGAGCGTGGACGCGTTGTCGACGTCGGCGAAGATCGTCGGTGCGACGAAGTTGCCGTTCGCGTAGTCGCCGTCGAGCCGCTCCCCACCGGTCACGAGCCGAGCTCCGTCCGCCTTGCCCCGCTCGATGTAGCCGAGCACGCGGTCGAGCTGCGTGCCGTTGATCAGCGGCGCCGACATCACGCCGGGGTCGAACGGGTCGCCGTAGCTGACCATGCCCGCCATGCCCTCGGCCGCGGCGATGAATTCGTCGTAGACGTCGCGGTGCACCAGCGCACGGGTGTTCGCGACACACGCCTGGCCGGACAGGCCGAGGGTCACGGCGCCGATCGTCGTCGCCGCCGCGAGGCCGACGTCCGCGGCGTCGTCGAAGACGATCGCCGGGCTCTTTCCGCCGAGTTCGAGCGAGACGCGTTTCATCGTCGCCGCGGACGCCTCGACGATCCGGCCACCCACGCCGCGCGAGCCGGTGAAGCTGACCTTGTCGACGTCGGGGTGGGTGATGAGCCGCTCGCCGGTCGGGTCGCCGGGGCCGGTCACGACGTTGAGCACCCCGGCGGGCACACCGGCCTGCTCGAGCAGCTCCACCATCCGCAGCACCGTGAACGTGCAGTACTCGGACGGTTTGAGCACCACGGTGCAGCCGGTCGCGAGCGCGGGCGCCACCTTCTGCGCGAACAAGAGGAACGGGGCGTTCCACGGAAGAATCGCCGCGACGACACCGATCGGCTCGCGGAACGTCATCGCCAGGTGGTCACCGCCCTGATACGGCGTGAGTGTCTCGCCGCCGAGCTTGTCGACCCAGCCGGCGTGGTGGTCGAACACGTCTGCGGCGACCTCGACCGACACGGCGTAGACGCCCGCGCCGAAGCCGACGGGTACGGAGTTGTCCAAGGCCTGCAGTCCGCGGAGCTCCTCGGCGTGCTCACGCAGCAGCGCCCCGCACCGGCGCAGCACACCGATGCGTTCCTGCGCGCGGGTGTTCGACCACTCGCCGGAGTCGAACCGCCTGCGTGCCGCGGCGACTGCGGCGTCCACATCGGACGCCGAGGCGACGGCGAGTTCACCGATGTCCTCACCGGTGGCGGGGTGCCGGTGCGTCCAGGTGGCGCCGTCGGTGGCACCTCCCCATTCGCCGTCGATGTAGAGCAGGCCCGGTTTGAGTCCCACCGTCTCGCGGTGCGGTTGCATGGTCAGCGTCATGGGCGCGTCTCCTGTCCCGGTTGTCCCAGTTCCAGCACGTCGGTCGCGGAGAACATGCGTGCGGGGTCGCGGTCGTCGAAGTGGCCGCCGATGCGGCCGGCGAGTTCACCAACCGTCCAGGCCTCGCCTGCGGTGACGAAGTCCTGTTCGATCGACGGCGGGGCCAGCAGTGCCACGTGCCCCCCGTGCACGACGAACACCTGGCCGTTGATGCGGTCGGCTCCCGGTGATCCGAGGTAGGCCACGAACGGGGCGACGTGACCGGTCGACAGCGGGTCGTCGCCGTCCGGTGCCTCGGCACCGAACGTGCCTGCCGTCATGGCCGTCCGGGCGCGCGGGCAGATCGCGTTGGCGCGGACGCCGTAGCCGGCACCGGCCCGCGCGGTCGACACCGTCAGCGCCGTGATGCCCGCCTTCGCGGCACCGTAGTTCCCCTGCCCGGCCGGACCCGACAGGAAGGCCTCGGAGGCGGTGTTGACGATCCGGCCGTACGCCGGGCCGCCGCCGGCCTTGGACACCGACCGCCAGTACTGCAACGCGCCGCGGCACAGCAGGAAATGCCCTCGCAGGTGCACCCGGACCACGGTGTCCCAGTCGTCGTCGGTGAGGTTGAACAGCATCTTGTCGCGCACCAGGCCCGCGTTGTTGACCACGACGTCGAGGCGGCCGAAGTGGTCGGACGCCGCGGCGAGCAGCGCGTCGGCCGTGGCACGCTCGCCGACGTCTCCGGCCACGGCCAGCGCCTTGCCGCCGACCTCCTCGACGGCGGCGGCCGTGGCACGGGCGGCGGCGTCGGTGAGGTCGTTGACGACGACGGCGGCGCCCTGCTCGGCGAGTTCGAGCGCTTCGGCGCGGCCCAGTCCCGCACCCGCGCCGGTGACGATCGCGACCCGGCCGTCGAGCACCGCGTCGGCCGGTTCGCCTGCCGGAACACTCACCCGAAGGTCACCACCTGGCGGATCACGTCGCCGCTGCCGGCCCGCAATGTGTCGAGTCCGGTGTTGAGGTCGTCGAATCCGATACGGCGGCTGATCATGCCGTCGAGGTCGAGCATCCCCGCGCGCCAGAAGCGGAGCATCGCCGCCGTGTCCCGTTCGACGTGCGCGGAGCCGTAGAGCGAGCCGAGGATCTTCTTGTCGTGCAGGAACAACTCCTGCGCGCTGAACTCGACCATCGCATCGGCCTTGCCCGCGCCGACCACGACGACGGACCCGCCGCGGCGCGCGTGGTCCCAACCGGAGCGGATCGTCGCCGGCGCGCCGACGACGTCGAAGGCGTGGTCGAACCCCTGCGAGGCCGTCAGCGCGTGTTTGGTCTCCTCCACCTGGTCCGGCGTCACGGCGTGGGTCGCACCGAACCGCTTGGCGACGTCGTGCTTGGCCGTGACCGGGTCGACGGCGACGATCGTGGTGGCACCCGCGATCCGCAGCCCCTGGATGACCGAGATGCCGACACCGCCGCAGCCGTACACGATCGCCGTCGACCCGGGTTCGACCTTCGCGGTGTTGAGCACCGCGCCGACCCCGGTCAGCACGCCACACGCGATCAGCGCGGCGGTCTCGAACGGCACGTCGGGGTCGACTTTCACCGCGGCGGGCGCGGGAACGACGAGTTCCTCGGCGAACGTTCCGAGGCCGGAGAAGCCGAACAGCTGCTGTTCGCCGATGCGGAACCGGGCGGTGGTGAACGCCTCGACGACGTGCACGGCGCACAGGTTCAGTTCGCCGCGCACGCAGTCCGGGCAGTGCCCGCACGGCGGTACGAACGACATCGTGACGTGGTCGCCGGGCTGCAGGTGCTCCACGCCGTCGCCGACAGCCACGACCTCGCCCGCCCCCTCGTGCCCGACGACGCCAGGCGCCATCGCGGGCAGCGTTCCGGTCATCGCGGACAGGTCGCTGTGGCAGATACCCGAGGCACGCACGCGTACGCGCACCTCGCCGGGGCCCGGGCCGACGACCGTGACGTCGTCGCGCAGGTCGAGCTTGTCGGTCCCGATCTCGTGCAGAACGGCCGCTCTCACGTACTGCCTCCTCGTTGAAGCCTGCTCGGTGTGCGACGCGGCCGGGGGTGTGTGCTGGCTCACCACGGCTCACATCGGGACCCGACAATAGAATTTGTTCTCATTCTCCGCAAGGGTCACCGTCCCGGGTGCCTGCGCGGCTCACGGCCGTCATGTCGAACCGCTGAGCGGGAACAACGTCGACAGTCCTGAGGTCCGTCCGGGTCGGGACTGTTCGCGCAAATAGAACCTGTTCTACACTCGATGCCGACAGGGATCGGCGCTGGGACCGGGCCCGGGTCGGCGAAGACCCGACCGCGCGGGCCGGTGGGGCGACCGGGTCCTCACTACGTCCAACGGCCCACAGGAGGATCGGATGCGGATCGCGTACGCACCGGAGCACGAACGGCTCCGCGAGGAGCTGCGCGCGTACTTCGCCACGCTGATGACGCCGGAGCTGCGTGACGGGCTCCGCACCGACCGTGACGCCGCCAATGAGGGCGTAGCCGGCGGGAATGGGGGTCCCCCCGCCAGTGGGGGCGTAGCCGGCGGGAATGGGGGTCCCCCCGCCAGTGGGGGCGTAGCCGGCGGGGGAGAGTACGGCGACGGCGGCGCGTACAAGGAGATCGTGCGCAGGCTCGGCGAGGACGGCTGGCTGGCGCTCGGCTGGCCGGAGGAGTACGGCGGGCAGGCCCGGTCGATGCTGGACCAGCTGATCTTCACCGACGAGGCCGCGAGGGCGGGTGTGCCGGTGCCGTTCCTGACGATCAACACCATCGGCCCGACCATCATGCGGTTCGGCACGCCCGAGCAGAAGGAGTACTTCCTGCCGCGGATCGCGGGCGGTCGGCTCCACTTCGCCATCGGCTATTCCGAGCCCGACGCGGGCACCGACCTGGCCGCGCTGCGCACGCGGGCGGTCCGGGACGGTGACGAGTACGTCGTCAACGGCCAGAAGATGTGGACCAGTCTCATCGAGTACGCCGACTACGTGTGGCTGGCCGCGCGAACCGATCCGGATGCGAAACGCCACAAGGGGATCAGCGTGTTCACGGTGCCGACCTCGGCGGAGGGGTTCTCGTGGACGAAGGTCCACACCGTCGCGGGCCCGGGCACGAGCGCGACCTACTACTCGGACGTGAGGGTGCCCGTCTCCGCGCGGATCGCCGAGGAGAACGCGGGCTGGCCGCTGATCACCAACCAGCTCAACCACGAACGGGTCGCGCTCACCTCCGCGGCGCCGCTGCTGGCGGCACTGTCCGAGGTGCTGACGTGGGCGCGCGAGAGCAAGCGCGCCGACGGCAGCCGCGTCATCGACCAGGCCTGGGTGCGCACGCACCTGGCGCGGGTGCACGCCCACGCCGACTATCTCAAGCTCCGCAACTGGAAGATCGCCTCCACTGCCGACACCGGCGCGGTCGCGCCCGCGGACGCCTCGGCGACCAAGGTGTTCGGCACGGAGCTGGCCACGGACGCCTATCGGCTGCTGCTCGAGGTCCTCGGTGCGGGTGGGCTCGTCCGCGAGGGCTCACCGGGTGCGCTGCTGCAGGGACGCATCGAACGGGCACACCGGTCGGCACTGATCCTCACTTTCGGCGGCGGCACCAACGAGATCCAGCGCGACATCATCGGTTCGACCGCACTCGGCCTGCCCGTCACCCGCTGACGAGCGCCGCCGCCCGAGCGCCATCCACATCGGACCGTCACGCATTCTGCCGACCGAGGAGACGTCGATGGATTTCACCTACACCGAGGCGCAACACGACCTCGCCGAACTGACCCGCAGGATCGCCGCCGACCACCCGCCGACGGCGCCGCACGGGACCGGCGGGTTCGACCGCGACCTGTGGCGGGCGCTCGCCTCGGCGGGCGTGCTGGACGCCGCCCTACCGTCGAACGTCGGCGGCGGCGGGTTCGGCGTGCTGGAACAGTGCGCGATTCTGCACGAGCTGGGCCGCGCCGCCGCGCCCGTGCCGTATGTGCCCGCGATTTCCCCCGCGGCCGCGGTGCTCGCCGAGTTCGGCGACGGCGAACTGCTGGAACGCTGGCTCGTCCCCGTGGTGCGGGCCGCCGCGGTGCTCACCGCCGCCGTGCCCGACGACGGGGCTCCCACCGAGTTCGCACTGGCTCCGGACGGCGGGCTGACCGGAGAGGCGCAGACCGCGCCCTACGGCGCGTTCGCCGACGGACTGCTGATCCAGGCGGCCACGGCCGACGGCGACGTCCTCGCGCTGGTGGGCGCGGACGATCCCGGTCTGGAGCTCGCCCCGCAGCGCGTGGTCGACCACGCTGACGCCGCGCTCGTCCGCGCCGCAGCGGTCCGGCCACGGGCGGTGCTGCCTGCGAAGGCGGTGCCGTTCCTCCGCAGGCGGCTCACGCTCGGCGCGTGTGCGCGGCAACTCGGTGTCGTGGAGCGTGCGCTGGAACTCACGGCTGCCTACGCCGGTGAGCGGCACCAGTTCGGCACACCGATCGGCGGATTCCAGGCGGTGCGGCACCGACTGGCCGACGGCTACATCGACGTCGACGCCGTCCGGCTCTCGCTCTGGCAGGCGGCGTGGCGTCTCTCGGCCACCTCGGAGGATCCGCAGCACGACCATTCGGCCCCGGCGCGCACGGGCGGCGGAGCACCGGACGGCGACCGCGGCCAGGGACCGGACCCCGACGCCGACGTCGATGTCGCGATCGCCACGGCGAAGTACTGGGCCGCCGAGGCCGGTCACCGGGTGGCGCACACGGCCGTGCACGTCCACGGGGGTGTCGGCATCGACGTCGACCACGACGTGCACCGGTATTTCGTGGCCGCGAAACGCGGTGAGTTCGCGGGCGGCGGTGCCACGGCTCAGCTGCACCGCCTCGGGGAGCTGCTGGCATGACCGCGGCGCCGACGGTCGCCGAGCTGCTGCTGGCCCAGGCAGGCCGCACGGAACCGGGGCTGAAGACCCACGACGGGACCTGGACGTGGAGCGAGGTCCTCGCCGCCTCGGCCGCACGCGGCGCGGCCCTCCGGAAGCTGCTGAGCAGTGCCCCACGGCAACGTGACCCGCGGAGCGGTGACCTGGCGAACCCCGATCCCGGGGACGGCCCGCCCCACGTCGGCATCCTGGCCGACAACGTCCCCGAGTTCGCGTTCCTGCTCGGCGGCTGCGCCCTGTCCGGCTCGGTGCTCGTCGGCCTGAACCCGACGCGCCGCGGCCCGGCACTGACCCGGGACGTGCGGGTGTCGGACTGCCGCGCCGTACTCGCCCAGTCCTCGTACCGGCCGCTGCTCGGCGACGACGTCGGCGTTCCCGTGCTCGAACTCGGAGGTCCGGAGTGGACCGATCTGGTCACGCGGCACACCGCGCCACCCGCCGGCCCGGCGCCCATCGACCCGGTACCCGTGACCGCCGACGACCTGCTGATGCTCATCTTCACCTCCGGAACCAGCGGCGACCCGAAGCCGGTCCGCTGCACCCACGGGAAGATCGCGTTTCCGGGACGCATGCTCGCCGAACGGTTCGGCCTCTCGCGCTCCGACACCGCGTACGTCGCGATGCCGATGTTTCACTCGAACGCGATCATGGCCGGCTGGGCCGTCGGAGTCGCCGCGGGCGCAGCGATCGCGCTGCGCGAGCGATTCTCCGCGAGCGGGTTCCTCCCCGACGTGCGCCGGTTCGGGGCGACCTACGCCGACTACGTCGGCACTCCCCTGTCGTACGTGCTCGCCACACCACCACGGCCCGACGACGCCGACAACCCGCTTCGCGTCGTCTACGGCAACGAGGGCGACGAGGCGGACCTGGCCGCGTTCGCCGAGCGCTTCGGCTGTCACGTGGTCGACGCGTACGGGTCCACCGAAGGCGGGATCGGCTTCGCCAGAACCCCCGACACCCCACCGGGGTCACTGGGCAGGCTCACCGACGGGGTGCGCATCCTCGATCCCGACACCGGTGAGCCGTGCCCGCCCGCCGAGTTCGGCCCGGACGGGCGGCTCCGCAACGCCGACACCGCCGTGGGCGAGCTCGTCAACCTGGCGGGACCGGGCTGGTTCGCGGGTTACTACAACGACCCGGACGCGGATGCCGACCGACTGCGCGACGGCCGGTACCACACCGGCGACCTGGCCTATGCCGACGCCGACGGGTTCGTCTACTTCGCCGGACGCACGGCCGACTGGGTACGCGTCGACGGCGAGAACCTCGGCACGGCACCGATCGAGCGGATCCTCCTACGCCACGACGCGATCGCCGAGGCCGCGGTGTACGGCGTTCCCGGTCACATCGGCGACGAGGTCATGGCCGCGATCGTGCCCGCCGACGGCGCCGCTCCCGATCCCGGCGAGTTCGCGGAGTTCCTCGGCGAACAGGCCGACCTCGGCCCGAAACAACGTCCCCGGTACGTGCGTGTGACGGCCGAACTGCCGAGAACGGCGACGTTCAAGGTGCTCAAGCGGCGCCTCGCCACGGACGGCACGGCGTGCGCCGATCCGGTGTGGGAGCGCCACGGCGACGGCTACCGACCCGTCGGCCACCCCTGACGGGACACGCTCAGCCCGCCGGAGCGTTGAGCTGGCGCAGCCTCCGTGGCCCGGTGTCGGGTCGGGACGGCGGCGAACCGAGCACGATCCGCGCGTTGGTGACGAACGCGCCCTCCGGGGAGGCGAGCACCGGGTCGAGCATCAGCGACCGCACCTCCGGGTTGTCCTCGCCCAGCGCCGCGACCCGCAACATGAGGTCCTGCAACGCGTCGAGGTCGGCGGGCTCGTCGCCGCGGTACCCGGTGAGCAACGGCGCCGTCCGCGGTTCCCGCACCAGGGTCGCGGCGTCCACATCGGTCAGCGGAACCGCCCGGAACGCGCGATCGCCGAGCAGCGTACTGACCACACCCGACAGTCCGAACGAGACGAGCGTGCCGAACGACGGGTCGTCCTGCAGCCCGATGACGCACGAGATCCCCTTTGGCGCCATCCGCTGCACGTAGATCTCGGCCATGCCGGACGCCTCGCTCAGGTCGCGGTAGCTCGTGCGCACCGCGTGGTCGGAGGCGAGATCCAGGCGCACCCCGGCCAGGTCCGGCCTGCCCCGCAGCGTGTCGTCGTAGGCCTTCAGCGTCACCGCGTAACCGAGCTCGGCCGCGACGGCCGCGGCCTCGTCCTCACTCGAGACCACCCGGAACGGCACCACGTCGATGCCGTAGCACTCGAGCAGGCGCACCAGCTCCGCGTCGGCCAGCCGGACGTCACGGTCGCCGGAGCGTCGGCCCGCGGGATGGCCGCTCACGGGATGCCCGTCGTCGGCCGCGTGCCGCACGTCGGCGGGCAGGGCCTCCCGGACGAGTCCCTGCGCCCGCTCCGGATGCAACCCCTCGGGCCGCACGACGGCTCCCTGGGGCCGCGCGCGCCACTCGGCGTACCGGATGACCCTCGCAAGCGCGTTCACCGCGCGTTCCGGACTGGGGTAACTCGGGATCGAGCCGACCACCGGCTGGCCGTGGTCGCCGAGCGTCGCCAGCTCGGCGGGAACCCCCTCGACGGCGAGGAACGTCGACACGATCGGCTTGTCGACCGCGTCCCGCGCCTGCACCGTCTCCCGCAGCGCCCGCGCGTACCGCGTGCCGGGGGTCGCCACAGGTGGAGCGAACACGGCGACCAGCGCGTCGACGTGCGGGGAGTCCAGCGCATCGCCGACCGCCGCGGCGAACTCCTCCGGCGAGGCCTGCGGTCCGATGTCGACCGCCTCGATGCCGAGTTCGAGCCCGTTCGCCCGCGCCGTGTCCGCCGCGAGCAGGCCGATCGCACTCGAGTTGCCCACGATCCCCACCCGCGCCCCGGCGGGCAGCGGCTGATGGGCGAACACGAGCGCCGTGTCGAACAGCTGCGCCAGCGAATCCACTCGCACCACGCCGGCCTGCTCGAACAGCGCCTGCACGCTCGCCTCGTCGATGTCCGTCGACGTCGCCGCGAGCTGCGGCCGGACCGCGTGCCTGCCCGACTTCACCACCACGATCGGTTTCGTGCGCGCCAGTCGCCTGGCCAGGCGGGCGAACTTGCGCGGGTTGCCGAACGACTCGAGATACAGCAACACGACGTCGGTGTTCGGGTCGGTCTCCCAGTACTGCAACAGGTCGTTGCCGGAGACGTCGGCGCGGTTCCCCGCCGAGACGAATGTCGACAACCCGAGCCCGCGCGACCCCGCGTCGGCCAGAATCGCCGTGCCCAGCGAACCCGACTGGCAGAAGAACCCGGTACGACCCGGCTTCGGCAGCTGCGGAGCGAGCGTCGCGTTGAGCCGCACCCGCCGGTCGGTGTTGAGCACGCCGAGCGCGTTCGGTCCGACGACCCGCATCCCGTGGGCCCGCGCCTCCCCGACGAGCTGCAGCTCGGAGTGCAGACCGTGCGGGCCCGCCTCCGCGAACCCGGCGGAGACGATGACCAACGTCTTGACGCCCTTGGCCAGCGCCCCGTCGAGCACCGCCTCGACCTGGTCGGCGGGCACGGCCACGACCGCGAGGTCCACGGGGTCCGGGATGTCCAGCACCGACTTGTATGCCCGGACCCCGCGCACCGACGCGTGCTCGGCGTTGACCGGGAAGACCGGCCCGGAGAAGTCGGCGCCCAGCAGATTGGTCAGGACCGCGTACCCGATCTTCGTCGGGTCGGTCGACGCGCCGATCACGGCCACCGAGCGCGGATGCAGCAGGTTGTGCACGCTGCGCGCCTCGGCGGCCTGTTCCCGGGCGCGCGCCACCTCGAGCGAGTCCTCCGTCGGATCGATGTCGAACTCGAGGTGCACGACGCCTTCCTCGAAGGAGCGGCTGACCTGGTAACCGGCGTCGCGGAACACGCGCACCATCGCCGAGTTCTCGGCCAGGACCTCCGCCACGAACCGGCGCAGCCCCGACTCCCGCGCCGCGGCAGCGAGGTGTTCGAGCAGGATCGACCCCAGTCCCCGGCCCTGGTGCGCGTCATCGACGACGAACGCCACCTCGGCCGACTCGCTGTCGAGCCCCTCGTACCGCCCGACCGCCACGGCGTCGTCACCCAGCAAGGCGATGAACGCCACCCGGCTGCGATGATCCACGGTCGTGAAGCGCCTGAGGTCCCGCGCCGGGATCCGCGGGTAGGCGCCGAAGTAGCGCATGTACCGGGTGCGCTCCGAGAGCCTGCTGTGCAACGCCACGACCCGGTCGGCATCGCTCGGCACGATGGGGCGCATGTGCACCGTGCCGCCGTCGGACAGGACGACGTCGGCCTCCCATTCATGCGGGTAGGCGAACGGATCCGGCTCCGGTTCCCCGCTCTCCCCCGCGCCGCCGTTCGCGGCCGCCGCATCGCCGCTGCCACCGGTGCCCGTGCCTTCGGTGGCGGCGGCCTCCGCGTCCGGTCCGTCCGGGCCCGGCGTCTCGTCCGTACCGGAGGAATGCTGTTGCTCGGTCATGGCGGTTCAGTCCCTCGGATCGTCCGGGTCCAGTCCGTGCAACGGGAACACGGCACGGCGGGTGTCGCGGATCGCCGCGTCCACGGCGTCGTCGAAGCCGTCACCCCACGCGGAGAATCCCCCGTCTGCACCGTCGGACATGGTCGGCGGCAGCTCCGCCGACGGCGCCACGCCGCGGACCATGTCGGTCCACTCCGCGGGCAGCGGGGTGTCCGGGGCGACGTCGTGGTCGAGCACCGTCGCGATCAGATGCGTCCACGACCGGGGAACCACCCGCAACAGCTGGTATCCCCCGCCGCCGACGGCGAGCCACCGGCCCTCGGCGTACCCGTCGGCAAGGCGGCGCAACTCGCGGTAGATCGTCCGGTGCCCGTCGACGGTGAGCGACAGATCCGCGAGCGGGTCCTCACCGTGCGAATCGACCCCGCACTGCGTGACCAGGATCTGCGGGCGGAACGTCTCGAGCAGGGACGGCACCACGGCGTGGAACGCGCGCAGCCATCCTGCGTCGCCGGTGTTCGGCGGCAGCGGCACGTTGACGGCCCGGCCCTCCGCGTCCTCGACCCCGATCTCACCCGAATAGCCGGTGCCCGGGAACAGCGTGAACGGATGCTGGTGCAGCGAGATCGTCAGCACCCGCGGATCTCCGAGGAACGCCGCCTGCACCCCGTCACCGTGGTGCACGTCCGTGTCCACGTACGCGATGCGGTCGTAGCCCTGCTCCAGCAACCACGAGATCGCGACGGAACAGTCGTTGTAGACGCAGAACCCGGAGGCGCGGTCCTGCATGGCGTGGTGGTGACCGCCGGCGATGCTCACCGCCCGCTGCGTCCTGCCCTCGGAGATGCACCGGGCGCCCAGCAGGGTCGACCCGACGACGAGGGAGGCCGCATCGTGCATGTCGGTGAAGACCGGGTTGTCGTCGCTCCCGAGACCGTGGCCGACGTCCCAGCCGGCCATCGGCGCCTGCTGCACCGCCTCGAGGTACTCCGCCGAATGCGCGCGGTACAGATCCTTGACCCCCGCGGGCTCGGGAGACAGCAACGGCACGTCGTCGAGCACGCCGAGCGCCGTCGCGAGCCGCATCGTCAGGTGCAGCCGCACCGGGTTGAACGGATGCTGGTCACCCATGTCGTAGGCCAGCAGCGCGGAGTCCCAGACGACGGCGGAGGGAGACATGCCCAGAGCGTAGCTGCCAGCGCCGCCGAGTCCAGGGTGACGATCAACCCGGATCGTCACCCGTCGCCGCGGGCCGGTCCGGGTCCGCCGACCAGTTGGACCACGAGCCCGCGTACAGCGCGGCCGGGGTGTCGCGGCCCGCGCGTTCGAGGGCGAGCACCACGGAACTGGCGGTGACGCCCGAACCGCAGTACACGCCCACCCCCGTGTCTCGCGCAGGGGTGCCGGGCCCGTGCCCGGATCCATGCCGGGGGACGTCGACGCCGACGCGCGCGAAGTGCTCCCGCAGCTGCTCCGGGGAGCGCCAGTGCCCGTCGGGCTCGACGTGCGCCGCGAACGGTGCGTTGCGGGCACCGGGGACGTGGCCGCCCCGCGGGTCGACCGGCTCGTGATCGCCGGTGTAGCGCTCGTGGGCACGCGCGTCGAGGAGCACGCCGTCCCGGGCCAGCGCCGCCGCCCCGTCGGCGTCGAGAACGGGCAGGTGGCCGGGCTCGACGGTGAACTCGCCCGGCTGCGGGTCGGGGACCTCCGCCGTCACGGGCCTGCCCTCGGCCCGCCAGGCCTCGAACCCGCCGTCGAGCACCGCCACCCGGTCGTGGCCCGCCCAGCGCAGCAGCCACCACGCACGCGCCGCGACGGAGGAATCGGCGTCGTCGTACGTGACGACCGGGCGGTCGGCACGCACCCCGGCGGCGCGCAGCACGCGCTGCAGGTCGGCGGGGTCCGGCAGGGGGTGCCTGCCCGCGGGCCCCGGAGCACCGGCGAGGTCGGTGTCGATGTCGAGGAACACGGCTCCGGGCAGGTGCCCGTCGCGGTACGACTCCACGCCGGGCGGGCCCAGGAGCCGCCACCGCACGTCGAGCACGACCGGCCGCCGGTCGATCGGCCCGGCGAGCGCGTCCGCGAGGTCAGCGGTGGTCACCACCGGTCCGAACGGCGCGGGCTGTGCACCTGGCTGCGTTTCGGGGATGGTTTCGGGCATCAGTGGCGTTCCTTACCTCGAGAGCGGTGCCGGAGTCCGGCTGGCCGGATGCAAGCCCGTCCGCCGCGGCGGACGGGCTCCTCGTCGGTCGTCGGTCGGTGATTACCACACCACCGGTGCCCGATGACGGCACGTGACGGCCGACCGCGACGTCGGGGGCGAGGACTACCATGAGTTCGGCGAACAAAGGGGACAGGCGTGAACGATCTCATCGACACCACAGAGATGTACTTGCGCACCATCTTCGAGCTCGAAGAGGAAGGTGTCACCCCGCTGCGCGCGCGGATCGCGGAGCGGCTGGAGCAGAGCGGTCCGACGGTGAGCCAGACGGTGGCGCGCATGGAACGGGACGGCCTGGTCGTCGTCGCGGACGACCGGCACCTGCAGCTGACGGAGCACGGGCGTGAGCTCGCCATCGCCGTGATGCGCAAGCACCGGCTGGCCGAGCGGCTGCTGGTCGACGTCATCGGCCTGGAGTGGGAACACGTCCACAGCGAGGCGTGCCGCTGGGAGCACGTGATGAGCGAGGCCGTGGAGCGCAAGCTCGTCACACTGCTGAACCAGCCGACCACCTCGCCGTACGGCAACCCGATCCCGGGCCTGGACAAGCTCGGCGACGGCGGCGAACCCGCCCCGCCCGCCGAGTCCGACCTGGTGCGGCTCGACGACGTGGCACGTTCGGGCGGCGGCAAGGTGGAGATCCGCCGCATCGCCGAGCACGTGCAGAGCGACGAGAAGCTCATGGCGCAGCTCAAGGCTGTCGGCATCGTGCCGGGCCGGACGGTCCACGTCGGCAAGAACGCGGGCACCTCCGTGGAGGTGTCCGACGACGCGGCCTCGGGCACGGTGAACACGACCGTGCTGCACGCCGTCCTGGCTCAGACCCGGTGACGGCCGCGGACCAGGCGACGACGGCGAACCCCGCCGACACCGCCGACGACGCGTTCCGTTCCGTCCACGGTCGTGCGCCCGCGGGCGTGTGGTCGGCCCCGGGCAGGGTGAACCTCATCGGGGAGCACACCGACTACAACGACGGGTTCGTGCTGCCGTTCGCGCTCCCCCACCGTCTCGCCGCCGCGGCCGCACCCCGTGAGGACGGCAAGCTGACCTTCGCCACCGTCGGCTCGGACGGCCGGGTCCATGCCGAGACACCCGTGGCGGTGGCCGACCTGCAGCCCGGTACACCGGACGGGTGGTCCGGCTACCCGGCGGGCGTCGCCTGGGTGCTGCGCCAGGCCGGTGTCCGCGGCCACGGCACGACCGGCGACGGCGGCACGGCCGACGCGGGGGGATGGAGCGTCGACCGGGGAGCCGACCTCGTGATCGCGGGCGACGTGCCGACCGGTGCCGGCCTGTCGTCGTCGGCCGCCATCGAGTGCGCCACGGCGATGGCGCTGCTCGGCCTCGCGGGCGAGCACGACCAGGACGCCTCCCGGCGCGCCGAGATCGCACGATGGGCTCAGCGCGCCGAGAACGAGTTCGTCGGCGTCCCGACCGGTTCGCTCGACCAGACGGCGTCGATGTGCTGCGTCGACGGCCACGTCCTGTTCCTGGACTGCCGGTCCGGGGAGACCGAGCAGGTGCCGTTCAACGCCACGGGCGCGGGCCTGTCGGTGCTGGTGATCGACACGCAGGTCAAGCACTCGCTGGGCGGATCCGAGTACGGCGACCGACGGGAGGGCACGGAGAAGGCGGCGCGCCTGCTGGGCCTGCCCGCGCTGCGCGACGTCACTCCGGACACGCTGGCCGACGCCCTCGACCGGCTGCCTGCTGACCTCGTTCCGCTCGTCCGGCACATCGTCACGGAGAACGCGCGGGTCCTCGAAGCGTCCCGGTACCTGCGGGACGGCCGGATCGCCGACATCGGTCCCGTGCTGGACGCCTCGCACGTGAGCATGCGCGACGACTACCGCATCTCGTGTCCCGAGCTCGACCTCGCCGTCGACACGGCCCGCACCGCGGGCGCCCTCGGCTCCCGCATGACGGGCGGCGGCTTCGGCGGCTCGGCCATCGCGTTGGTCCGCGAGAACGATCGGCACGCGGTGGAGGCCGCCGTGACCACGGCGTTCGACGCCGCCGGGTACCGCAGGCCGCGCATGTTCGTCGCCGTTCCCTCCGCCGGGGCGGGCCGGGACCGGTGACCACCTCGCCGCAGGGTCACGCGAGGACTGCGGCACACTGTCACCGCCCCACCGCGCTCCCCCGATCAGGAAGGCCCGGAACATGCCCACCGACCCGGCCCCGACCCGCAGTCCGATGAAACTGGTCGTCACCGGCGGCGCCGGCTACGTCGGCAGCGTGTGTGCCGCCCGGCTCGTGGAGGCCGGGCACGACGTCACGGTCGTCGACGACCTGTCCACGGGCCACGCCGACGCGGTTCCGGACGGAGTCCGTTTCATCCAGGGCGACGCAGCCGACGTCGCGCAGACCCTGCTCAGCCAGGGTTTCGACGGTGTGCTGCACTTCGCGGCGAAATCGCTGGTCGGCGAATCCATGCAGGATCCGGGCCACTACTGGCGGGGCAATGTCCTCACCTCCCTGCGGTTGCTCGATGCCATGCGCACGCACGGCACACCGCGGCTGGTGTTCTCGTCGACGGCCGCGACCTACGGCGAGCCGGACGTCAGCCCGATCCCGGAGACGGCTCCCACCGGGCCGACGAACACCTACGGCGCCACCAAGCTGGCCATCGACTACGCGATCACCAGCTACGCCCGCGCGCACGGCCTCGCGGCGACGAGCCTGCGGTACTTCAACGTCGCCGGTGCCCACGGGGAGTTCGGGGAGCGCCACGCCACCGAGACGCACCTGATCCCGATCGTGCTGCAGGTCGCCACCGGCGACCGCGACCAGGTGCAGATCTTCGGCGAGGACTACCCCACCGCCGACGGCACCGCGGTCCGCGACTACATCCACGTCACCGACCTCGCGGACGCGCACCTGCTCGCCCTCGAGCACGCCCGCGAAGGCCGGCACGGGATCTACAACCTGGGCAACGGCACCGGGTTCTCCGTACGCGAGGTGATCGACACCTGCCGCCAGGTCACCGGGCACGAGATCCCGGCAGCCGTGGCACCGCGGCGCGACGGCGATCCGGCCGTGCTGGTGGCCTCGGCCGAGAAGGCTCGTGCGGAACTGGGCTGGAAGCCGGTGCACACCGACCTGCACGGCATCGTCGCCGACGCGTGGCGGTTCACCCAGGAGCGGCTCACCCGGGGCGGTCGTTCCACGACTCGCCGCTGACCGTTCGGCCGGTGGCGGGGTCGGCCCGGTCGGCGACGGTCGAGAACGCGCCGGTGCGATCCTGCGCGAGGCGGGCCATCGTCTCGGGCGGCACAGCGTGCGCCAGCGCCTGGTCGAGGAGCTTCGCCAGGGTGTGCCCCGGTTGGGCCTCGAGTGCCTTCGTCACGGCGACACCGGCCAGTGGGCCGTCGCCCCGCAGGTAGGCCGTGTAGGCGAGCAGCGACGCCGGTTCCGCCCGTTCCGGGGCGGGAACACCGCGCACCAGAACGGTCCACAGCTGTTCGGCCGCCGCGGCGAGATCGGTTCGCGGCGGCCAGCATGCGCCGAACGCCAGGTCCCGCACCTCGTGGTGGGACAGCGCACGAGCCAGCTCGACGATCTCGCGGTCGGACAGTGCCGGTGACGTTCCGGCGCTCTGACCGCTGCGGAACCTCGTCACCGTGTCGTGCACGAGCGCGCAGGCGTGTTCGATCTCCTCGTCCCGGCCGACCCGCCTCGACTCGTCACGGGAAGCGGCCAGTTCCAGTAACGCCGCGCGGCGGGCCAGCGCCTCGTCGGTGTCCGGGTCGAGTGCACGTTCCATCGCCTCGCGGCTCGGATAGGTCAGCTGCCCGGCGTGGGTCGTCACCGCCGCCATGGTCGAGGCCGCCGGATCCGGCAGCTCGCCACCGCACCCCTCGTCTCCGTAGCACCCCCAGCGGGCGCCGAACCGGATCTCCGGTGTCCACAGGGCGTGGTTGATCGGCACCTCGATGTCGGTCAGGACGGTGGCCAGCGCGGCCATCACGTCGCGGTGTGCGGGTCCGTCACCGGTCGGGTCACCGCCGACGAGCACCACGGTCACGGCGGCGGCGCCCGACAGCGGAGCGCGCAGCAACGGCACCAGTTCGGGGACCGACCTCGCGTCCGGGAGGTCGACGCGCATGACGTGGCCGACGGTGTGAGCGTCGGGGCCGTCGGGTGCGTGCACGAGCAGCACGAGCGAATCCGCGGGCGTGAAGCCCAGGAGATAGGGGACGGACGCGATGAGCCGTTCCGGTCTGCGCAGGTCCACCTGGTTACCGAGGTCTGGAGGGGTCGTCGATGAAGTGGTCATGCCTCCACGATGCGGCCGGGCGAGGGCCTGCGGCGGCACTGCGCGAAATCTGTGGACACGCTCGTCCGATGTGGACAACTCGCCGCCCGCGCGGGCAGGAGGAGCGGAACCGTCGGTGGCGGGCGCTATCCTGCCGCGCCCGCCACCGGCGTCCGTGCCTCACCGCCTGCACTCCGGGCGGAGCGGCGAACGACCCGGACGCCGGGCGGCGAGCCGTCACCTACCGCATCGCACCGTCTCCACCGACGACCGGCACGGTGACCGACGAGTGCTTCACGTCCACCGCGACACCGGTACCGGGCCGTGGCCGCAACGTGAAGTCGTGATCGCTCGAAAGCACGACGAACTCGAGCCGGTGCCCCTCGTCCACCACGTAGTCCTGCGGCTGCAGGTCGAACGACAACCGGTACGGCTGCCCCGGCCGTACCGGCCGTGTCGACGCGCGGTCGTGCCGGTTCTGCGGATCGGCCCAGCCACGCGTGACGACGTGGGAGGTGCCGTCGGGAGCACGATCGACGAGTACGCCGGTCACGTTCGCCGCGGGTCGGTCGAACCGCATGCGCAGATCGACCGACGGGGTTCCACTCACTCGCAGCGGCTCCGTGACGGCCTCCGTGGTGTACCGCAGCCGGTGCGGCGAAGTATCGGCATCGACGAGCTGTTCCACGGTCTTCGACGCGTCGTCGGTCAGCTTCTCCGTCACCGGCCTGCCACGCGCCGCACCGTCCTGTGACAGCCCGCCGATGCCGTCACCCCCGGGCCGCAGGTGCAGTTCCGCGTCGTCGGCACCGGCCGCGGGCCAGTCCGCCTCGTCGTGCCACGACTCGTCCTCGCGCTGGATCGTCGCGCGCGGTTCCGTCTCGACGCCGTTGTCGACGTCGTAGAGATAGTGGGAGAACCAGCGGTTCAAGGTGCGCAGCCACTCGTCCTTGCGCACCCCGTAGGGATCCGTGTGCGCGAACTGGTGCAGCCAGATCTTCCGCTCGACGCCGTGATCGGCGAGCGCCTCGTACCAACGGGCGGTCTGGCTCAGCGTCACGTTCCAATCGGACAGGCCGTGCACCGCGAGTACGGAGGCATGCACGTTCTCCGCATCGTCCAGGTAGGACCGTTGCTGCCAGAATTCGCTGTCGTCGCCGGTGATCCGGTCCTGACTCCTGGCAAGTTCGTCGATCACGGGACGGCAGATCTCGCTGTCCTGCCGGGTGTAGACGTACTCGGCGAGCACGTCGGCGTCCTCTCCCTGATACCCGCCGGGTGCGACGACCGCACCGTTCTCGCGGTAGTAGTCGTACCACTCGGAGATCGCCGCGATCGGCACGATCGTTTCGAGTCCTTCGACGCCGGTACTCGCCACGGCGTTCGGCAGCGTTCCGTTGTAGGACACGCCCATCATCGCCGTCTTGCCGGTGGTCCAGTCCGCCTGCACCGCCTCGCCGTCACCGGTGCGCGCCGGTGTACGGCCGTTGAGCCAGTCCACCACCGACTTGGCGCCGATCGTCTCGTTCTCGCCGCCCGTCGTCGGACAGCCGGTCGATGCGCCGGTCCCGAGCGATTCGGCGTACACCACCGCGAATCCTCGCGACAGCAGGTAGTCCTCGTACCGGGACGTCATCTCCGCGCGCGGTACGTACAGTTCGACGTCGACGTCGTGGTTCTGCACGTCGTTGCCGCCCGAGAAGTACGGGCTGGCGGTGTAGACCACCGGCACACGCAGCCCCTGTTCGGTTTCCGCCGGACGCACGACCCGGACGTGCACCTCGTCGTCGGCGCCGTCCCGGTCGCTGTCCACCGGCGCGCGAACCCACAGGTCCTCCCGTACGGCCTCGTCGGGATCGAATACCGGCTGCGCCTCCCCGCCCGTGAAAACGGGACGTTGGAGGGATCCCGCCGAATCGGCGGCCGCCGCGGGCGCGAACAACGGCAACGCGACGACGGCTGTCAGCAACGGGGCGAACAGCCGTGCGGATCTCCACGTGGCTCTCGACACGGAAACACCTCGATCGGTTCGTGGGAACAGGGACGGGGGTGCACTCGGTGCCGCGCACACGAGCGGCCTGACTTTTCCGCCGATCCGCCGGACTGTCAAGATCGTGCGGAATCGGCTTCCGGCTGGGAAATCACCGACGGTGGGCCGGTCGTCCCACTCGGAGACGCAACGCGGCGAAACCGGCCGGGACGTGGTCGGATGGAGCCATGGGACATCGCGCCGTCGCAGCGGGTGTCGTCGCCGGGGCGGTGCTGGCCGCCGGAATCACGCTCACCTCCGGCGCCCTCGGCACGGGCGGGGCGTCGAACGGGCCCACTCCCGGAGACACCCGCGGCAGCCTGACCGCAGCCGCCCCCGGACGCGACGGGAACGGCAGCGCACTCGAACCGCCGGCCACGCCCCGTGACCGCGAGCGGGCGGCCACGGCGGTCGTCCACGCCGTCGACCGTGTCGTACCGGGTTCGACCGCCGGACTCGTGGTCCACGACCGGCGGACCGGGGCCGCGGTCGTCGGCGCCCGCGCCGACGAGCCCTTCTACACGGCGTCCGTCGTCAAACTGCTGATCGCGATCGACGTCCTTCGGGGCCACGACTGGCGTCCACCCGGCGGCACCACGGGATCCGACCTGACGGCGATGCTGTCGGCCAGCGACGACGGCGCCGCGACGAGGCTGTGGGACGAGTTCGGCGGCACCGCCGTCGTCGAGCGCACCGTCCGGCTCATCGGCCTCGACGCCACGACCCCGCCCACCGAGGCCGATGAGTGGGAACTCACCCGCATGAGCCCCCGTGACATCGTGCGCACCTACACGTACCTGCACCACGACCTGCCGCGGCCTGCGCGCGAAGCGGTGCTCGGCAGCCTCGGCGACTTCGACGCGACCGCCGCCGACGGCTTCGACCAGCGGTTCGGGCTGCCCGCCGCGTTCGGCGACCGCACCGTCGCGGTCAAGCAGGGCTGGATGCCGGTCGGTGACGACGTCGTGCTCAACACGACCGGCGTCGTCGGCGACGGTGGCCGCTTCGTCATCGCGCTGCCCGTCGTCATGCCGGGCGACACCGATTTCGCGACGGCACGGGACGCGGTGACGGCGGGCGCACGCGCCCTGGCCCGCGCCCTCGGCGGCGGTTGACCTCCGCACCTGCTGGCAGACTGGGCTCATGACCGACGTGCCCGACCCCGCCACGCCCACCGACGATCCGTACCTCTGGCTCGAGGACGTGACCGGCCGGCGCGCCCTCGACTGGGTCCGCGCCCGTAACGACGAGACGACCGCCGCGTACACGGACCGTGCCCGGTTCGCGACCCTTCAGCAGGAGCTGCGGGAGGTTCTCGACGCCGACGACCGGATCCCGTACGTCGTGCGCCGGGGCGAGTTCCTCTACAACTTCTGGCGCGACGCCCGGCACCCGCGGGGGTTGTGGCGCCGCACGACCCTCGACGAGTACCGCACGCCCGATCCGGACTGGGATGTGCTCATCGACGTCGACGCGCTGGCCGAGGCCGAAGACGAGAACTGGGTGTGGCAGGGCGCGACCGTGCTGCGGCCGTCGCTGGACCGCTGCCTCGTGGAGTTCTCGCGTGGCGGGGCGGACGCCGCGGTCGTGCGCGAGTTCGACCTGGAGCGCCGCGAGTTCGTCGCCGACGGCTTCCACCTGCCCGAGGCGAAGAGTTCCGTCAGCTGGATCGACGCCGACACCGTCTACGTGGGTACCGATTTCGGCGAAGGGTCGCTCACCACGTCGGGCTACCCGCGGGTGGTGAAACGCTGGCGCCGTGGCACCTCTCTCGACGACGCCGAGACCGTCTTCGAAGGCAAGCCCGACGACGTCGCGGTCCGCGGTGTCCACGACCCGACGGAAGGCTGGGAACGCGACCTCGTCCGGCGGAGCATCGAGTTCTACCGCAGCGAACTGCACCTGCGCACCGCCGACGGCCTCGTGCGCATCGACGTCCCCGACGACGCCGTGGCCTCGCTGCATCGGGAGTGGCTGCTGGTGCGCACGCGCAGCCCGTGGGGCGAACACCCCGCGGGCGCGCTCCTGGCGGCCCGCCTCGACGACTTCCTCGGCGGGGACACCACGATGACGGCCCTGTTCACCCCGGACGCCCACACCTCCCTCGACTACTACGCCTGGACGCGCCACCATCTCGTCGTCGGAACCCTGAGCGACGTGAGCACACGGTTGCGTGTGCTCACCCCCACCGAGAACGGCTGGCACGACGAGCCTCTCGCCGGCGTGCCGGACATCGGCAGTGTCGACCTGGTCGACACCGAACCGGACGTCGACGACGAGATCCTGGTGGAGGTCACCGGATTCACCCAGCCGTCGTCACTTCTCCACGGCGTCGTCGGCGACGGGCGGTACGAGACGCTCAAACAGGCACCGGCACGGTTCGACGCGACCGGACTGACGACCGAGCAGTTCTTCGCCACGTCCGACGACGGCACGAGAATCCCGTACTTCGTGGTCCGCAAGGCGGGTGCCGAACCCGGACCCACGCTGCTCGGCGGTTACGGCGGGTTCGAGGTCTCGCAGACGCCGTACTACAGCGGTGTCGTCGGCCGGGGCTGGCTCGCGCGCGGCGGCACGTACGTACTCGCCAACATCCGCGGCGGCGGCGAGTACGGGCCGGATTGGCACAACCAGGCGATCAAGCAGCACCGACACCGCGTCTACGAGGATTTCGCCGCTGTGGCACGGGATCTGACCGAGCGCGGCATCGCCACCCGCGACCGGCTCGGCATCCAGGGCGGCAGCAACGGCGGGCTCCTCATGGGCGTGATGCTCACGCGGTATCCGGAACTGTTCGGCGCGATCGTGTGCCAGGTGCCGCTGCTCGACATGCGGCGTTACCACCTGTTGCTGGCGGGCGCCTCCTGGATGGCCGAGTACGGCGACCCCGACGACCCCGAGCAGTGGGTCCACATCGGGGCCTACTCGCCGTACCAGAACGTCCGGAGTGGACAGCCCTATCCGCCGCTGCTGATGCTCACGTCGACCCGCGACGACCGCGTCCACCCCGGCCACGCGCGCAAGATGGTGGCACGGCTGCTCGAATCCGGCTACGCGCCGGACAGCGTGCGGTACTACGAGAACATCGAAGGCGGCCACGGCGGTGCGGCCGACAACGCACAGTTGGCGTTCAAGACCGCACTGGCCTACGAGTTCCTCTGGGAGCAGCTCGGCGGGTGACGCCGAGGCGGGACACACGCGGGCCCGCGGCGAGCCGTTCCGCAGAACGACGGGCCGGAGACGTCGTTGGTCTCCGGCCCGTCGCCGCGATGGTCACGACCGGTTCTTCCGGTGCGATCGGCGACCCCGCCACGTCGTTGCGCGTGTCAGGCGCCTGCGGAGTCCGGGTCCAGTTCCTGGGCACGGTCCTGCAGCTCGAGCGCGATGGGTTCGGCCTCGTCGTACCGGTCGGGGTAGGCCGACCGCTGCACGGATTGGGCGACCTGGCCCGCGGTGAAGTCGGGATTCGCCGCGTCGATCTCGATCGCCCCCGCCGTGCCGTCCGACGGGTTGCCGTGCAGGAAATCGTACGTCGCGAGCTCCGGGTCCCCGGCGTTGACCCAGCCGAAGTCCGGCCGCTGTTGGAACACGCCGATGGACGAGGCGTGCCCGCAGTCGAGATCGTTGGCGTGCGACTCGACCCACGCGGCCTCGTAGGTGGCCAGCCGCACCTTCTCACTGGCGTCCTGGTCGTCGAGGACGTTCTCGATGATCACCAGAACGTCGTCGTCGGCTTCCGCGGGCACCTCGCAGTTGATCTGCACGGGAGCCTCGGCTGCCGGAATGTGTCCGCCCGGCCGCAGCAGCGCGTCGTAGCCCTCGTCCGCCGCTGCAGGTGCCGCGATTCCCAGTGTCAGCGCCGACACGGCGAGGCCGGTCAGCATTCCTGTCCTCAAGGTGGTCATGCCGTCCCTTCCATAGGTGGTCGTCCTACGAGCAGGTGAAGTGACGTGCTCCGGTCGTGCACCGGGCGACCACTCCTCGGAGTCGGCTCGCCGATGCGACGACCGCGTTCACGTTAGAAGCACCCACAGGTAGACACCTACGGCCGAAAGTTCCTTACGCAGTGAACCGGACAGGCGCAAATATCGCACGTCGTGCCATTTCGGACACCGCACAGTCGGGTGACGACGACATGGGGCCCCGGCGCGCACGGACGAGGGCCGGGGATCGGCGTGATCCCCGGCCCTCGTGATCACCGGTGTGAACCGGCCTCCGGAGGGTCTCCGGAGGCCGGTCCCGACCCTCGGGTCAGCTGCAGCCCGATGTGGCGCCGCAGCCTTCGCAGGCGTAGCAGGAACCGGCGGGGCGCATCTTCGTCCCGCAGGTCATGCACAGCGGGGCGTCCGCGGCCTTGCCGAGCTGCAGTTCCACCAGCTCGGTGGTCGTGTGCGCATGATCCCCGGACTCGGTTCCCTCGTCGGCCGACTGCTCGGCCACCTGGGTACCGCCGAAGTCCACGGTGCTGCGCAGCGTCTCCAGGTCGACACCCTCGCTCTCGGAGGAGCCGCCGCCGTTGTAGTCGGCCTCGACCTGTGCCGCGCGCTCGTCGGCGGTGAAGATGCCGAGCTGGGCGCGCTTGTCGTACGGCAAGTAGTCGAGCGCGAGCCTGCGGAACAGGTAGTCGAGCACGCTCGTCGCCATGCGCACGTCCGGGTCGTCGGTCATGCCCGCGGGCTCGAAGCGCAGGTTCTGGAACTTCTGCACGTAGAACTCGAGCGGAATGCCGTACTGCAGGCCCACCGAGATCGACATCGAGAAGGCGTCCATCACGCCGGCGAGTGTCGAACCCTGCTTGCCGAGCTTGACGAAGATCTCGCCGAGCCCGTCGTCCGGGTACGAACCGGCCGTCAGATAGCCCTCGGCGCCGGCGACGGTGAACGACACGGTCTGGCTCGGCCGCTTCTTCGGCAGGCGCTTGCGCACCGGGCGGTACTCGACCACCTTCTCCGGCTCGGCCTCGCTCTTCTCCTGCTTGCCCGTGGACAGGGGCTGGCCGACCTTGCAGTTGTCGCGGTAGATCGCCAGTGCCTTCAGGCCGAGCTTCCAGCCTTCGAAGTAGATCTCGGCGACCTCGTCGACGGTCGCCGACTCCGGCATGTTGACGGTCTTCGAGATCGCGCCCGAAATGAACGGCTGTACGGCCGCCATCATCCGCACGTGGCCCATTGGGGCGATGGACCGTTCGCCGACCGCGCAGTCGAACACCTCGTAGTGTTCGCTCCGCAGCCCCGGCGCATCAATGACGTGGCCGTGCTGTGCGATGTAGTCGACGATCGCCTCGACCTGCTCCTCCTGGTAGCCCAGGGCACGGAGCGCACGCGGCACCGCGTTGTTGACGATCTGCATCGACCCGCCGCCGACGAGCTTCTTGAACTTCACCAGCGAGAAGTCCGGCTCGATTCCGGTGGTGTCGCAGTCCATCATGAAGCCGATCGTGCCCGTGGGCGCGAGCACGCTGGCCTGCGCGTTACGCCAGCCGGAGCGCTCACCGACCTCGATGCCGCGCTTCCACTCGTCCGTGGCGAGCGCCCGCACGTTCGCGTCGTTGCTGTGCAGCGTCCGCACGAGCTCGTTCGCCGCGGCGTGCTTGCGCATGACCCGCTGGTGCCCCTCGGCGTTGCGGGCGTAGCCCTCGTAGGGCCCGACGACCCCGGCCATCTCGGCGGAACGGCGGTACGACACCGCGGTCATCAGCGACGTGATCGACGCGGCGAGCGCACGGCCGCCGTCGGAGTCGTAGGCGTGGCCGGTCGCCATGAGCAGGGCGCCCAGGTTGGCGTAGCCGATGCCCAGCTGGCGGAACTTCCGGGTGGTGTCGCCGATCGCCTCGGTCGGGAAGTCGGCGAAGCAGATCGAGATGTCCATCGCGGTGATGACCAGCTCGACGGCCTTCGCGAACAGCTGCGCGTCGAACGAGCCGTCGTCGGACAGGAACTTCAGCAGGTTCAGCGACGCCAGGTTGCAGCTCGAGTTGTCGAGGTGCATGTACTCCGAGCAGGGGTTGGACGCGGTGATCCGGCCGGACTCGGGGCAGGTGTGCCAGTCGTTGATGGTGTCGTCGTACTGCAGGCCCGGGTCGGCGCACTCCCACGCGGCCTGCGCCATCTTGCGAAACAGCGGCTTCGCGTCGGTCTGGTCGACGACCTCACCGGTGGTGCGGGCACGCAGGCCGAACTTGTCGTCGGACTCCACCGCTCGCATGAACTCGTCGGACACACGCACCGAGTTGTTCGCGTTCTGGTACTGCACCGACGCGATGTCGCTGCCGCCCAGGTCCATGTCGAACCCGCCGTCGCGGAGCACCCGGATCTTGTGCTCCTCCTTGGCCTTGGTCTCGATGAACTCTTCGACGTCGGGGTGGTCGACATCGAGCACGACCATCTTCGCCGCGCGGCGCGTCGCGCCGCCGGACTTGATCGTGCCCGCCGAGGCGTCGGCGCCGCGCATGAACGACACCGGACCGGACGCCGTGCCACCGGAGGAGAGAAGCTCCTTCGAGGAACGGATCCGCGAGAGGTTCAGACCGGCACCGGAACCGCCCTTGAAGATGCGGCCTTCCTCCTTGTACCAGTCGAGGATCGACTCCATCGTGTCGTCGACCGACAGGATGAAGCACGCCGAGACCTGCTGCTTCGACGTGGTGCCGACGTTGAACCAGACCGGCGAGTTGAAGCTGAACACCTGGTGGAGCAGCATCCAGGTGAGTTCGTGCTCGAAGATCTCCGCGTCGGCTGGCGAGGCGAAGTAGCCGTGCTCGGTACCCGACGTGACGTAGGTCTTCACGACGCGGTCGATCAGCTGCTTGAGGCTGCTCTCCCGCTCCGGGCTGCCGACGGCACCCCGGAAGTACTTGCTGGTGACGATGTTCGTGGCGTTGATCGACCAGGCCTCGGGGAACTCGACACCGCGCTGTTCGAAGTTCACCGTCCCGTCGCGCCAGTTGGTCATGACGACGTCACGCTTCTCCCACGTGACCTCGTCGTACGGGTGCACCCCCTCGGTCGTGAACACACGCTGGACCCGCAGGCCCTTCCGTGCGCCACCGCCGCCACCGGACCGCTTCTTCGACGTCTTCGAGGCCTCGGCGCCGGCTCCGACCGTTTCTGTCATGACTCCCACTCCCGCGATTGGCACCAAGCGGCGACGCCGTGGCGTCGTCCGCATCTACTCCCACTGCCGACTGAGGACCTCAGTCGACTGAATCCGCAATCGCCTGACGAAGGTCCGTGATCTCCTTCTCGAAGTCCTCGATGGAGGAGAACGCGCGGTAAACGCTCGCGAACCGCAGATACGCCACAGCGTCGAGTTCCCGCAGGGGCCCGAGAATCGCCAGTCCGACCTCGTGACTCGGGATCTCCGCCACGCCCGCTGCCCTGATCGACTCCTCGACGCGCTGCGCGAGCTGTTGCAGCGCGTCGTCGTCGACCGGGCGGCCCTGACAGGCCCGGTGCACGCCCCGGATGACCTTGTCCCTGCTGAACTGTTCCGTGACCCCGGAACGTTTGACGACGGCGAGCACCATCGACTCCGAGGTCGTGAACCGGCGACCGCACTTCGAGCACGAACGCCGACGCCGGATCGCCTGCCCTTCGTCCACCTCACGAGAATCGACGACACGGGAATCGGCATGCCTGCAGAACGGGCATCGCATGACCGAACCACCTCCCCTTCTCCGGCGCCTGCGCACTGTGCGCCGCGGCCATCGCCGGACCACGTCCCGTGGCACCGGCTACGGGTGCGTTCCGACGCACCGTCGACGACTCTCGATCACCCCGCCGATCCCGGGGACCGGTGACGAGACCGGTCGTGACGGTGCGGCGAGGACTGTCGATCACCAGGTCGTCCTGGTGATCAATCTGTGGATACCCGGTGGGCAAAGGCCGACGAGCTGTGGATAACCCTGTCCGAGTTTACCCCAATTTGTGGACCAACTACAGCCGTGTAACTACTAGATGTGGGGGTTGACTGTAGGAGCGCACCCACCCGCCACGCAAGCTGACACAGCCATCCGACGAGTGATCACCGACATAGCTCACCACCCCGGGGGAGCCGGTCCGGGCAGCGTCTACGGAAAACCGCAGGAGACCTGCCGGACGGCCGACACGGTCACGACCCGACGGGAACCACCAACGGGGTACCCGCCCTCACCGCACCACTCGCCAGATCGTTGAGCTCCCGAATGCGCGACACGACAGCGGCCGGGTCCGCCTCGGGTGCCGCAGACGCCGCGACGTCCCACAGCGACTCCCCCGCACCGATCGACACGACCGCCGTGTCCGCCGGCACCACGGAGTCTGCGGTGCCACCGGAGCCGCCGGTCGCAGCGAGTGCGTTGGCCAGCAACCCGCACATCACCGCGAAGGAGAACACGCCCGCCGCCACGGCGGTCAGGAGCCACCCCTGTGTTGTGATCCGTGTCCGCGAGCACGCACGCACCGGGACGCGGGTACGCGGCCGCACCGGCCCACTCCGCGTCGGCGGTCGGCGCGATTCGGCAGGCACCACCCGGACCCAGCGGGTCGTTCGCCGATCGCGAACGCCTCCCCTCACCGACGCCGGCACCGGGCGCAGTCCGGACATGCCGTCGACACGCTCGGGAGCGACGTGCTCCCACCCCCGTCGGCCGCGACCGCCGTCCCCGGTCGCGGGAACGCGGGCCGAACCGGAGCGCCCGCCAGGCCGCCCCGACCTGCTATACCTCGCATGCCCACCCTCCAGCGGCCGCTCCCGCTGCAGTACGATCGACATGGTCACCTCCTCGAACATCCGATCGATCGAACGCCTGTACGATGTGTACCACCCGGGTCCGACAAAATCGATACCTGTACGGCGTGTCCCTCGAACAGATGTTTGAGATTCGCGGGCGGGGAGGCTAGCGTCGGAGATGTACGGCGTGCCACCCGGTCATCACGGCCTGTCGCGGCTCGCCGGACACGACCGAGCACACGACGACATCGACCAGACGACACAGCACACGACGAGACGCGGTGCCGGGCGGCACCGCGATCACCGGGCAGTCGTATCCACTGCCCGCGACTGGGAGGCGACACGGTGGCACGCAAGACCCACGACGAGACCGGCGGCAAGCGCGGTCCCGGCAGCACTGTTCACGACCTGCCGGAGGTCACCGAAGAAGGCCTCACCCCGCGACAGCAGCGCGTCCTGGCCGTCATCCGCTGGTGGGTGGACCGCTACGGCTACCCGCCGAGCGTCCGCGAGATCGGCGAGGCCGTCGGCCTGACGTCGACCTCGTCGGTGCACCATCAGTTGGGAGCACTGCAGCGCAAGGGCTACCTGCGACGAGACCCGAACCGCCCGCGTGCGGTGGGCATGCTGACGACCGAGTCGATCTCGAAGCTGAACCCGTCCGAGGACAGGCCCACCCCTGCGTTCGTGCCGATCCTGGGCCGCATCGCGGCCGGTGGCCCGGTGCTGGCCGAGCAGGCCGTCGAGGACGTCTTCCCCCTCCCCAAGGACCTCGTCGGCGAGGGAAACCTGTTCCTGCTCAGCGTCACCGGTGATTCGATGGTCGACGCGGCCATCACCGACGGGGACTGGGTCGTCGTCCGTCAGCAGGAGGACGCCGAGAACGGTGAGATCGTCGCAGCCATGATCGACGGCGAGGCGACCGTCAAGACGTTCAAGCGCAAGGACGGCCACATCTGGCTGCTCCCGCACAACGAGGCGTACGAGCCTATCCCCGGTGACGACGCCCAGATCCTGGGCAAGGTGGTCGCGGTCCTGCGCCGGCTGTGACAGCGGCGGCACCGACATGTGGGCGGGCCCCGCGTCACCGGGGCGGTGGCGTCGGCCGCATGTCATCCCCGCCCCGGCCCGACGTCGGAGCCGATGTCACCGCCGACGCCGGCGGACGGCCACGACCGACGCCGCCATCAGCGCGACCGCGGCAAGTCCTGCCCCGACCGGTATGAGAGGGAAGCCCGCGGAATCGTCCTGCCGTCGGGTGTCAGCCGTAGCCTCCCGGTCCTGCTGGTCGGCGCCGGTGGACCCGGACAGGCCCGCTCCGTGTTGCGAGTCGGCACCGGTTCCGTTCCCCGGCGTGCTCGACGTTTCGTCTCCCGGCCCGCCCACACCCGGGCGTCCTCCGACCAGTCCGGTCGCTCCCGGCACGACGCGCACCGGATTGCCGACGCCTTCGCTCACGGACACGAGCGCTCCGTCGGGCGCGAACGCGATCGCCTCTCCCTGCGGTTCGCCGGGCAAGGGCACGCGCACCGGGTCGCGCTCCAGCGCGGCGACGACGTCGCCGTCCGGCGCGGGATAGAGGTACGCGTCCGTGTAGGTGCGCAGCGCGATGACCCGGCCGTCGTGGCTCGTCGCGCCGCCGGTGATGAGCACGGATCCGGCGGCACCGACCGGGCCGCCCTGCGTCGCGGTCGGCGAGACGCTCACGGTGCCGACCTTCTCGAGCGGCGTCGGCCCCGGGCTGCGCAAGCGCGCGGCCGGGCGGTACACGGCCGACATGCCGGTCATGCTCTTCGTGACGATGTGCGGGGTGCCGTCCCGGTCGAGGATGAGAGCCTCGGCGTCGCGCGCACCGTCGGGGTAGGACAACCGGTACAGGGTCGACCCGTGTCCGGGTCGCAGTGCGTGCAGCGCCACGGTGTTCCGCTGGCCACGGTTGTCGCCGACGTCTGCCAGCCAGAACGTGCCGTCGGCCGCCCGCCCTAAGTCTTCGACGTCGTACGGGTCGGTCGGATCGGTGAGCACGTCGGACACCGCGCAGTTTCGGTCGACCACATGGACCCGCACTTCCGTCCCACCGTCGTTGACGACGTACCACCGGTCGTCGTCGGCGACGAGCCCCGAGGCCTCGGCAAGAGTGGGGTCGTCGAGGCGACACACCGGTTCGGGAACCGGCGGGGTACGGCCGGGGTGCCTGGCTTGGGCCACCGGCGCGGCGTCCGTGACGGCCGGCCCGACGGCGGCGCTCAGGGCGATGACCGAGATGGCCACCACGATCGCGCCGACGAGCCGTCCCGCCCGAGACTCCGCCGTTCGGCGGCGCTGTTCTCCCCCGCCGATACCCCGACCTGCTGCCCCGCCGACGCCGCGACGGCGTGCCGCTCCCCGACGGCCCCTCCGACGACGCTCCGGTCGACGGTTCGGTGTACGAAGACGCACTGTCCCTCGGGGAGCGGTGCCGTCAGGAGGCCGGCTCGGCGGCGCTGTCGGCCGCGGTGCGGTAGGGCTCGAGCGCGCCGGCCAAGTCCGCGTGCACTCGCGCACACATGCGGGTGCCGTCGGCGGTGTGGTCCTCGGTCAGCACCTCACCTTCGGAGTGCGTCCGTGCGACGAGTTCGCCTCGCGCGTAGGGCACGAGCACGTCGACGAGCGTCTCCGGCCGCGGCAGCCTGTCCGCGATCGCGGCGACCAGCTTTTCGACACCCTCCTGGGTGCGGGCCGACACGACGTGTGCGTCGGGCAGCAGGTGCCGCAGGCGTGCCAGTGACACGGCGTCGGCGGCGTCCGCCTTGTTGATGACGATCAGCTCCGGCGGCAGCGATTCGGACCGTTTGCTGCCGATCTCGGCGAGCACCGTCCGGACGGCCTGCACCTGCTCCTCGGGTGCCGGGTCGGAACCGTCGACGACGTGGAGCAGCAGGTCGGCGTCGGCGGCCTCGTCGAGGGTCGAACGGAACGCGTCGACGAGTTGGTGCGGCAGGTGCCGGACGAACCCGACGGTGTCGGTCAGCGTGTAGGCCCTGCCGTCGGGGGTGACGGAGCGACGGGTCGTGGGGTCGAGCGTGGCGAACAGGGCGTCCTCGACCAGCACGCCGGCGTCGGTCACCGCGTTGAGCAGGCTGGACTTGCCGGCGTTGGTATAGCCGACGATCGCCACGCTCGGCACGTCGTTCGCCATGCGGCGCCCGCGTTTGGTCTCGCGGATGGTGTCCATCGCCGAGATCTCACGCCGCAGCTTGGCGACGCGCTTGCTGATGCGCCTGCGGTCGATCTCGAGCTTCGTCTCACCCGGTCCGCGCAAGCCCACGCCGCCGTTGCTCCCCGCGCGACCACCGGCCTGCCGGGACAACGTGTCACCCCAGCCACGCAGCCGCGGGATGAGGTACTGCAGCTGTGCGAGCTCGACCTGCGCCTTTCCTTCCTTCGACCGCGCGTGCTGGGCGAAGATGTCGAGGATCAGGGCCGTGCGGTCGACGACCTTGATGTTGAGCTTGTCCTCGAGCTGACGGAGCTGGCCGGGCGAGAGCTCACCGTCGCAGATGACGGTGTCCGCACCGGTGGCGACGACGACGTCGGCGAGTTCGCGGACCTTCCCCGAGCCCACGTACGTCGCCGGGTCCGGCCGGTTGCGCCGCTGCACCAGACCTTCGAGCACCGTGGAGCCCGCCGTTTCGGCAAGCCTGGCGAGTTCCTCGAGGGAGGCTTCGGACTGGGCGGCCGTGCCTTCGGTCCACACGCCGACGAGCACGACGCGTTCGAGCCGCAGCTGCCGGTTCTCTACCTCGGTGATGTCGGACAGTTCGGTGGACAGCCCGGCGACCCTGCGCAGCGACGCGCGGTCCTCGAGCTCCAGTTCGCCGGTCGACGGTGCGTCGTCGAACACCTCGTCCAGCGTGTCGGCGGGCAGGTCCGCCTGCGACGTCAGCACGTCGCCGCGATTCCGGTTACTCACAAGCCTCCATGTCGGATGTCGTCGCCGCGCTCGCGGCGCCTTCACGTCCATCGTCCCACGTTCCGCCGGATTCGCCGACCCGTTTAACCGCTCGGCTACGGAAACGGCCCGTGACGGACGTGCCAGGCTCCCGGTCTCAGCCGTCCGGGTGTCGGATCCCGCCTTCGCGGCTGCCTGACGCACCGCGGATGGGAATGTGTCGAACGGCCGCCTACCGGCCGTGCCCTCCGCCGGTCGGCGCCTCATCGAGGTCAACGGGCCGATCAGCGGGCCTATTCCCGGTCACACCCGCCCAGGGCGTGCGGCGAGCTCGCGGCGGTCGGTCGGGAAACCCGTACCGTGACCGCCGAACGCGGACGGCGGCGACGAGGAGGCGGAGCGCGACATGGTGGAGGCGGCGTACCAGGGCACGGCGCTGGAGGTGGACCGCGCGTTCTACCGGGGCATCGCCGGTGGCGAGCGCGAGAAGGTCGACGACTTCGAGATCCCGATCCGGTCGGGCCGCGCGTGGGAGGTGCCTGCCGGGCACGTGTGCCGGCTCGTGACGGTCGACGGTCCGCAGGTCGGCGACCTCAACGTGTGGAACCGCCGCAACCCCCGCGAACGGCTCTGGGCCTCGCGAACCCGGCAACTGCAGCGAGCACACGTCTCGACGTTCGACCGGTTGTGGTCGACGCTGCCCTACCTGCGGCCGCTGCTGACCGTCACCTCCGACACGCTCGCCGACCACGGGCCCGACTCGGACGGCGGTCGGGTGCACGACCTGCTCGGCACCCGGTGCGATCCGTACGTCAACCGCATGCTCACCGGCGAGGACTTCGACTACCACTGTCATTCGAACCTCGTCCGCGCCGTCGCACCGTACGGGCTCACCGAGTTCGACGTGCACGACGTGCTCAATGTCTTCCAGTGCACCGGATTGACCGCCGACGACCGTTACTTCATGAAGGCCTGCCCCGCCCGGCCCGGCGACCACTTCGAGTTCTTCGCCGAGCAGGACCTGTTGTGCGCGCTCTCGACGTGTCCGGGCGGTGACCTGTCCGTGCCGCTGTGGGGCCCGGACGCCCGTGACCCGATCGACGTCTGCCACCCGATCGGCGTCGAGGTGTACGCCGTCGACTCCGCGCTGCTGGCGGGCTGGCGGCAACCGGACGTCGCCGCCTACGCGGGCGGGCACGGGCTCACCGCACCCGAATGGGACTCCACGACCACGGAGTGTCACGACCCGGCCGGCCACGACGGCTACTGACCGCGGTGTCGGTCACGGATGGTGATCACTGCGTCCTCAGGTCGGGCGACAGCGTCCACACGTTCGCCGTCTGGCCACCGCCGTTCGAGACCGGATAGGACATAACAGACCTGTCCGACGGCGATCGGGGACGCATGCGGACATCGCTAACCGACCACACCGACCTCCACGCACCGCGTCGTGACCTCACCGCACCGCACGCCCGCTCAGGCGCGCGCCGGGTGAGGCGGCTGTCGGCCACGCTCGGCGCACTGCTGCTGTGCCTGACCTCGACGCTCGCGGTCGCCCCGCCGGCGTCGGCATCGGGGCAACCGCGGTTCGACCACTACGTCGCGCTCGGCGACTCGTACACCTCGGGACCGTTGATCCCGCTGCCGAAACCCACCGCGCCGCTCGGTTGTGCCCGGTCCACGGCGAACTACCCGACGATGCTCGCCGCCCAGCTCCACCTCGGATCGTTCCGCGACGTCAGCTGCGGCGGGGCGACCACCGGCGACATGACCGAGCCGCAACGCACCCCGCTCGGCACGAACCCGCCCCAGCTCGACGCCCTGCGGCCCGGCACGGACCTCGTCACGCTCGGCATCGGCGGCAACGACGAGGGCGTCTTCGGCGACATCATCGGCACATGTCCCGGCCTGCGCGCCCAGAACCCGTCGGGAAGCCCGTGCCGGGACCACTTCACCGAGTCGGGCACCGACACCCTCGCCGAGGCCGTCGCCCGCACCGGGAAGCGGGCCGGAGCGGTGCTCGACGAGATCGCGGCCCGTTCACCGCACGCCACGGTGCTCGTCGTCGGGTATCCGCGGATCACGCCCGCGCCCGGCACAGGCGTCACCTGCCCGGACGTCCTGCCGTTCGCCGACGGGGACCTCGCCTGGGCCGACGACATCGAATCGTCGCTCAACGACGCGCTCCGCACCGCGGCCGAGCACCACGGTGCGTCCTTTGTAGACATGTATCCGGCTTCCTACGGTCACGACGCGTGCGCCGGCCCGCAGGCGTGGATCCAGGGCAAGCACAGCAATCCCCTGGTCGCGATGTCGTATCACCCGAACGCCGCCGGTATGTACGGCGTCGCCACCGAGATCCGCCGCACCCTGAACGCGGCACGCGCACCGACACGCTGAGCCCGGCAACACCGCACTCCACCCGGCCACCCCGCAAACAGCCGTGGCCCGCTGCTCCGCCGGACGCGGAGCCGCGGGCCACGGCGGATGCGGCGGCTGCGGTCAGGAGGCGGGCAACGACTCCAGCCGCGCGGTGATGCGTTCGATGTCGGCGGCTGCCGTGTCACGGCGCACGCGGATCTTGTCGACCACGTCGGCGGGCGCCTTGTCGAGGAACGACTGGTTGCCCAGTTTGCCCTCGGTCTGCTTGAGCTCCTTCTCGGCCGCCGCCAGGTCTTTCTCGAGCCGCTTGCGCTCGGCCGCGACGTCGATGGTGCCCGACGTGTCGACCTCGACCACCGCGGTGCCACCGGCGAGCACGACTTCGATCGACGCCGTGGCCGTGAACTCGTCGCCGGGCTCGGTCAGCTTCGCCAGCGACCGCACCGCTTCCTCGTGCGCCGCGACAGCGTCGAAACCGGGCCCGGACAGTCGGGTCGCGACCTTCTGCCCCGGCTTGAGGCCCTGATCGGAACGGAATCGGCGCACCTCGGTGACAAGCTTCTGCACATCCTCGATCCGGCCCTCCGCGGCCGGATCGGCGGCGGGCAGCAGGTCGCCCTTCGGCCACTCGGCCACGACCAGCGAAGCTCCCCCACCGGCTACGCCCTCATTGGTGGGGGCACCCCCACTGCCGGTCAACGTCGTCCACAGGCGTTCGGTCACGAACGGGACGAACGGGTGCAGCAACCGCAGCACCGTGTCCAGCGCGTGTCCGAGGACGGCCCGGGTGTCGTCGGCCTTCTCCCCGGACAGCTGCACCTTGGCCAGCTCGATGTACCAGTCGCACAGCTCGCCCCACGTGAAGTGGTAGAGCAGGTTCGTGGCCTTGGCGAACTGGAACTCCTCCAGCAGCTCGTCCACTTCGGACAGCACCGTGGACAGGCGGCCCAGGATCCAGCGATCCGCCTCGGTCATGTCCTCGACCGCCGGGAGCGGGCGCGCGGTCGTCGCGCCGTTCATGATCGCGAACCGCGCCGCGTTCCACAGCTTCGTGCAGAAGTTGCGCGACCCGGCGGCCCAGTCCTCGGCCAGCGCCAGATCAGTCCCCGGGTTGGCACCGCGCGCCAGAGTGAAGCGCGTGGCGTCGGCGCCGTAGTTGTCCATCCAGTCGATCGGGTCGAGGACGTTGCCCTTCGACTTCGACATCTTCTTGCCGTGCTGATCGCGGATCAGCCCGTGCAGGTAGATGTGCTGGAACGGCACGGACTGTTCGGCGCCGCGCTGCCCCATCCCGTGGAGGCCGAACATCATCATCCGCACGACCCAGAAGAACAGGATGTCGTAGCCGGTGGACAGCACCGTCGTCGGATAGAACTTCGCCAGGTCCGCGGTGTCGTCCGGCCAGCCCATCGTGGAGAACGGCCACAGGCCCGAAGAGAACCACGTGTCGAGCACGTCGGAGTCCTGATACCACCCCTCGCCCGACGGCGGCTGGTCGTCCGGGCCGACGCAGACCTTCTCGCCGTTCGGGCCGTACCAGACCGGGATCCGGTGCCCCCACCACAGTTGGCGGGAGATCGTCCAGTCGTGCATGTTGTCGACCCAGTCGAAGTAGCGCTTCGCCAGCTCCGGCGGATGGATCTGCACCCGGCCGTCGCGCACCGCGTCACCCGCGGCCTGGGCGAGCGGGCCGACCTTGACCCACCACTGCAGCGACAGCCGCGGCTCGACGACCGTGTCGCAGCGCGAACAGTGTCCGACGGCGTGCACGTACGGCCGCTTCTCCGCGACGATCCGGCCGTCCTCCCGCAGGGCCGCCACGATCGCGGGACGGGCCTCGAACCGGTCCATGCCCTCGAACGGACCGGACGCGGTGATCACCGCCCGCTCGTCCATGATCGACGGCATCGGCAGGCCGTGGCGCCTGCCGATCTCGAAGTCGTTCGGGTCGTGCGCCGGTGTCACCTTCACCGCGCCGGTGCCGAACTCGGGGTCGACGTGCTCGTCGGCCACGATCGGGATGCGCCGTCCGGTGAGCGGCAGCTCGACCTCGGTGCCGACGAGGTGCCGGTACCGCTCGTCCTCCGGATGCACCGCGACGGCCGTGTCACCGAGCATCGTCTCCGCACGCGTCGTGGCGACGACGACCGACGCGTCACCCTCGCCGTAGCGGATCGACACCAGCTCGCCGTCGTCGTCGGAGTGGTCGACCTCGATGTCCGACAGTGCTGTCATGCACCGCGGACACCAGTTGATGATGCGCTCGGCCTGATAGATCAGCCCCTCGTCGTAGAGGCGCTTGAACATGGTCTGCACGGCACGCGAGAGGCCCTCGTCCATCGTGAAGCGCTCACGGGACCAGTCGATGCTCTCGCCGAGCCGCTTCATCTGGCCGAGGATCTTGCCCCCGTACTCGTTCTTCCACTCCCAGACACGCTCGACGAAATTCTCGCGGCCGAGGTCGTGGCGCGAGGCGCCTTCCTTCGCGAGTTCACGCTCGACGACGTTCTGCGTGGCGATACCCGCGTGGTCCATTCCCGGCAGCCACAGCACCTCGTAGCCCTGCATGCGGCGGCGCCGGCTCATCGCGTCCATGAGCGTGTGGTTCAGGGCGTGGCCCATGTGCAGCGTGCCGGTGACGTTCGGCGGCGGCAGTACGATGGAGAACGGCGGCTTGTCAGACGACGCGTCGGCCGTGAAGTAGCCCGCATCTACCCAGCGCTGGTACAGGACGGCCTCTTCGTCGGCCGGGTTCCAGGCGGTGGGAAGGTCCGTGTGCTGCTGGTTCGCGTTCTCCGTCACAGCCGGTAAGTCTACGAACCCGCTCTCGGCGGTTCGTCACCGGCGTACCTCGATCGCGGACGGCCTACGAGGTGGTCACCACGATCGGCCTACGAGGTGGTCACCACGACGGCCGCCATCACCGCGACCATCACGGCCGCCGTCACCTCGTCGATCGCCTTCCGCACGGCGTCACTGCCCCAGTTGCCCTCGGCGACCTGCTCGGCGCGTTTCCTGGTCGCCTCGGCGTCGTCGGTCGGGAACGCGTGCCCGACCGACTTCGTCGCGACGAGCAGTGCGATCACCGCGGCGGTACGGTCGTCGGGCTCCCCGCCCTCCACCAGCACGTGATGCAGCTCGGCACGAAGCCGCTGCTCGTGCCGGCCGTCTACCGCGGGCCAGCGTGTGACGGGGAACAGCTTGAGCACCTTCCTGCTCTCCCGCCGCAGCACGCCGCGATCGGCCAGGCCGGACAACAGCCGGTCGACCGGGCTGTCCTTGGCGAGCCGTGCGACGGCGTCCTTCGGTTTCGCACCCACCTTCTCGGCGAGTGCCGCCAGCGCCCCGTCCAGTTCGGCGTCACCCACGGGGCCGGTGTCGCGCAGCACGATGCGACCTGCCCCGGCCTCGTCGGCCTCGCCGGTGACGTCGACCTTGCCGAGCAGCGTCAGTTCGAGCAGGAGCGCCCCGGCCACGGCGTGGTCGAGGTTCTCGACCCCCGAGACCGGGGTGCCCTCCGTGTCGTCGAACGCCAACAGCAGCAGGTCCTCCGCGATGAGCATGGCCGCACCCTAGCCGCGGCGGCAGGCCCTCACCACCGATTCGCCGCGAGGCGCCCCGCGCACGCCACCGTGCACCGCGGCGCATCCACGGTGCATCCGCGGCGCACGGCCGCCGGAGCCTCAGGAAGTCCAGAACACCGCATCGGCTACCTGCGCGTACAACCCCTTCGGATGGTCGCGGAACATCGGCTCAGTACCGAACAACACCGCCCGCGTGCCGTCGTCCGTGACGCCGGAGACGACGGACGCCTCGCCCGCGGCCTCGGCGGGGCCACCCACGTCCTCACCCGGCCGCCAATGTCCCGAGACGAGCGGGTCCCGGGTGTAGCGCTGCTCGGCAGTCACGGCCTCACCCAGGCCGGTGAACCACAGCGGCGCGTAGACGAACGAATGCCCGGGTGCTCGATCGAGCACGCCACCCTCACCGTCGGTCACCGACACGACACCGTTGGCGTCACCCCGCCCTTCGACCGCGGTGACGGGCAGTAGGCCGGCGGCCTCGTTGAACGCCGCGCCGCCCGCACCGCGGGCCACGACTCCGCCTCCCCCGTCGAGGAACGCCTGCAGCCTGCGCTTCGCGTCCGCCGTCAACGCGTCGTGGTCGAGCCCCGTGGAGACCACCAGCGCGCTCACGCCGTCGAAGTCGAAGCCGTCGTTGAGGACCGCCGTCGACACCGGGCGAACGTCGAAGCCGAGTCCGCGCAGCACGGCGAGTTCGTCGGCGGACGCGGCGGCGGCGATCACCGGCGCCGCCACCGGTGTCCCGGACGAATCCTTGCCCGCCCGGGTGAAGGACACACCGAACCGGTCGGCCGCCGTCGCCGCCTCGCTGCGCGCCGACGCGGGGACGACGAGCGTGCCGTCCTCACCGCGCGTCACCTCGACCCCGCGCTCGAGCAGGTACGTCGCGGCCTGCACGTCGGCACCGTCGGTGAGGGTCAGCGCCAGATCGGCGTTCGGCGACGGCGGGAGCGAACCCGTCGGCCCGGCCGCCGCGACCGGTGCCGTGCGCACCGCGGGCGCCTCGTCGGTGGCGACGTCGACCGTCGCGCCCCACAGCAGGCCGAGGCTCCAGCCGGAGATGTCGTACATCCGCGGGACGTCCCCGGAGATGTCCTGGCCCGCCGACAACATGGCGTTGGCGAGGCCGCGCTTGGGCTGGTGCATGTCGACGACGTACGAACCCTTCCGGTAGCGCTGTCCGTCGAGGTGGAAGGTGTGCTGTGCCCGGGACACGCGCACATCGTGCGCGACGAGGTGGTCGACGAGCCGGGCCGCGGCGGGTGCCGACCGCTGGCCCTCGCCTGCCGGGATGACGTAGGCGCGCGGGAACTCCGCCGAGTAGCGGTCCTCCTCGCCGAACCCGGGGACGTACTCGTCCGGGATGTCGCGCTGCGGCTCGCCCGCCCAACCGCGGCGGTACGTCTCGATCTGGTCGGCGAGCAGCTCGCCGCGATGCTCCTCGGCGTACTCGACGGCCGACGTGATCGTCGCGTCGGCCACGTCGCGGTTGACGCTCGACCGTCGTCGCAGTTCTTCGACCGGCAGCTGTTCGTACTCCGCACGGTTCACCCGCAACGGCACCTCGACGGTGTGTCCCACCGCGCCGTGATAGATCGAGTACATCGGCGTGAAGATGGGCGGCCAGTCGTCCCACTCGCCCGGTGCGAAGTCGCGGAACGGGATGTCGGCCCGCGCGGTCTCCTCGTGACCCAGTTCGCCGATGGCGCGTTCCATACCGAGCGCGTTCTCGTAGGCGTGCTTGATGTACAGGTCGTACTCGTAGTCCCTGCCGTGCGGCGGCGTGCCCGGTTCGATGAGCGTCGTACCCGTGTAGCCGTGCTCGTCGATCATCACCAGCGGCTGCGTCTCGAGCAGCACGTCCCGCACGGCCCGCGACTCCGGCTGACTCGAGGTGAGGTGGTCACGGTTGACGTCGAAACCCGCGGCGTTCGCCCGAGTACCGGCCACGCGACCGTCGGGATTGTTGGTGACGGTCAGATAGATCCGAGTGGACTCGAGCAGCGCGGCCTCGGCCGGGTCGTCGCCGGTGGCGAGGCGCTCGATGACGTCCAGCGCGCCGTCGGTGCCCTCCCACTCGTCGCCGTGGATGTTGGCGTTGATCCACACCGGGGCCTTGTACTCCCGCGCCAGCCGTTCGTTGTCGGCCGCAGCCGTCGGGTCGTCCTCGATCAGCTCGCGCCAGCGCGCCTGCCGTGCCGCTTCCGCGGGCGATTCCGGGGCGGTGAGCGTCACCAGGTACAGGTCGCGGCCCTGCGTGCTCTGCCCGACGACCTCCGCCGAGACCCGGTCGCTGCGTTCCTGCAGCTCGTTCAGCTGCGGCGCGATGTCGTGGTACGGCGTCAGTCCGAGTTTGATCGCCTTGTCGTCGGGGTTCTCGGGGAACTCCCGCAGGCTGGTCTGTCGCGGATAGCCCGCCTGCTGTCCGACCGGCCGGTTCTCCCCCGCCGCCGTGGCCCGCCCGGGTGTGGCCGCGTCCGCGCTCCGACCGGGAAGGCCGGATTCGCGGTAAGTCGTATCTCCGGTCCCGCCCGGGGGCGGCTCCTGCGCCCCGGCGGGTGTCGTCAGCGCGGATACCGTCACGAGGACGGCGAGGGCGGCGAGTCCACGGCGGACGGAGCGGGATACGGCCACGAGAACCTCCGGTCGGCAGCTGCGCCCCTGTCGGGGTCGGCCGCCCAGCCTTTCGCACGGCTAACGACCGCCGCAAGACTCTGCGGGTAACGCGGACGTAAAACCACCCGGCCGCCGCAATCTCCCACCCCGACGGCCGGGCGCGACCGGTCAGCCGCCGAAGAGCTGCACCATCTTCCGCGCCAGTTCGAACGCTCCGTAGGCGAACGGCAGTCCGACCCACAGCCACGCCAGGATCAGCAGGCCCCTGCGACGCTGTGCCGTCCCGTTCGCCCCCTCCGTCGCTCCGTTCGTACCCTCTGCCATTCGATTCACCTCTCCGCCGCTTCGGTCCACACCTCTGCAGCCCGGGTCATCGCCTCTCCCGCGCGGGGTCGCCGGCCTCGGAATCGTCGGACTGACCCTCACCGGGCTCGTGGAAACGTGGATGCACGGGCCGAACGAACTCGTTCGCGACGAAGCCGACGATCAGCAGACCCATCATGATCAGCAACGACATGGAGTACAGACTCGGCCCTTGTTTGCCCGCCGCCTCCTGACTGTCGGCGATCGCGTTGACGATCAGCGGGCCCAGCACGCCGGCCGTCGACCACGCGGTGAGCAGCCTCCCGTGGATCGCGCCGACCTCGTAGGTGCCGAACAGGTCCTTCAGGTACGCCGGGATGGTGGCGAACCCACCGCCGTAGAACGACAGGATGAGCGCCGCGCACAGCACGAACAGCAACGTCGAGGAGTTCGTCGTCAGTGCGATCGTCAGGTACAGCAACGCACCCACACCGAGGTACAGCCGGTAGATGTTCTTGCGGCCCACGATGTCCGACGTGGACGACCACACGAACCTGCCCAGCATGTTCGTCAGCGACAGCACACCGACGAAGCCGGCGGCCGCTGCGACGCTCACGGGCATCGCCGTGTGACGGAAGAACTCCCTGATCATCGGCGAGGCCTTCTCGAGGATGCCGATGCCCGCCGTCACGTTGAGGCACAGCACCAGCCACAGCAGCCAGAACTGGGGCGTGCGCAGCGCGTTGTTGGCCGACACCGCGACCGTGCGGCCACCGGCCTGCTGCACCGGCGCTCCCGGCGGGGTCCAGTCCGGTGCGGGCACGCGCACCAGCACCACCCCGAGGCCCATGAATCCGAAGTAGACGACACCGTGCACGAGCATCGTCGTCGCGATACCGCCGCTGCCGGTGCCGAACCACGCCAGCATCTGGGCCGACCACGGCGACGCGATCAGCGCGCCGCCGCCGAAGCCCATGATCGCGATGCCGGTGGCCATGCCCGGCCGGTCCGGGAACCACTTGATCAGCGTCGACACCGGAGAGATGTACCCGATGCCCAGACCGACGCCGCCGACGACGCCGTAGCCGAGCACGACCACCCAGAACTGTTCCGTGGCCACACCCAGCGCCGAGATCAGGAAACCCGACGAGAAGCACGTCATCGACACGAACATCGCCCAGCGGGGGCCGTTACGCTCGACGACCGTCCCGCCGAAGGCCGCCGACAACCCCAGCATCACGATGGCCAGCTGGAACGGCAGCGCGCTCTGCGTACCGGTCAGCCCCAGGGAGTCCTCGAGCGGAGGCTTGAACACACTCCACGCGTAGACCTGCCCGATCGCCAGGTGCACGGCCAGGGCCGCGGGCGGGACGAGCCAGCGGCTCCAGTCCGGCGGCGCGACGGTCCGCGAACGGTCGAGGAAACCGAGGGCCATTCGCTCATCTCCTACGCTGGAGTCATGGTGCACGCGCCACAGTAGGCCACCCGGCCGTGACGTCGCACCCCCGAATCCCCGAACCACGTCTGGAGTGGACGCACCGATGGGCCGAGTGACGGTACGCAGGCCGGTACGCATGCTCACGCCGAACGGCGAACGCACCCGCCCGGACGCGCTCGCCGCCGAGGAACCCCTGGAACTGCGGGTGGCGGGCACGCCGCTCGCGGTCACGATGCGCACGCCGGGGCACGACGTCGAGCTCGCGCACGGGTTCCTGCTGTCGGAAGGCGTCGTCGGCGGCCGCGAGGACGTCATGACGGCCCGGTACTGCGCCGGTACCGACGACGAGGGCCGGAACACCTACAACGTCCTCGACGTCGCGCTCTCCCCCGGCGTGCCGGGGCCCGACCCCGGTGTGGAGCGCAACTTCTACACGACCTCGTCCTGCGGGGTGTGCGGCAAGGCGGCGCTGGACGCGGTGAAACTCAGCACCCGCTTCTCCCCCGCCGAAGCCTCGTTCCCCGTGACCCCCGAGACCCTGTCGGCCCTGCCCGACGCGCTGCGCGAACGGCAGAAGGTGTTCGCCAGCACCGGCGGGCTGCACGCCGCGGCGATGTTCACCGCAGACGGAACGTTGCTGGACGTGCGTGAGGACGTCGGCAGGCACAACGCCGTCGACAAGGTTCTGGGCAAAGCCCTGCTCGACGGTGCCATACCCGCAGCCGACCGCGGTCTGCTCGTCTCCGGCCGTGCCTCGTTCGAGTTGGTGCAGAAAGCGGCGATGGCGGGTATCCCCATGCTGGCCGCCGTCTCCGCGCCGTCGTCGTTGGCCGTGGAGCTGGCCGCCGAACAGGGCATGACACTCGTCGGGTTCCTGCGGGGGGCCAGCATGAACGTCTACACGAGGGGTGATCGGGTTGCCGGGGACTGATCGCCGTTCCGCGGTGCTCGGCGGGGCCGCGGTTCTGGCGACGGCGGGGATCGCCGCGCTGACGGGGTCGTCCGCGGCGCATCGGTCCGTCGTCGCGACCGCCCCGGACATCCGTTCCGAATCGGTGTTCTCGCGGGCCCGCGGGCAGTACGTCGACCTCGTGCTGATCCTGCCGTCCGAGCGCCCCGCGCACGGACTGCCGATGGTGACGATGCTGCACGCGCGCGGCGGGTCGGCACGCGGAGCGGCGCCGAACGGGATGGCCCGGTACCTGTCGCAGGCCGTCGCGACCGGCCGAGTACCGCCGTTCGGTCTGGCCGCGGTCGACGGCGGCCCGTACGCCTACTGGCACGAGTCGGACCCCGGCGACGACCCGATGGCGATGCTGCTCGAGGAGCTGCCGGTGTGGCTGGCCGACCACGGCCTCGGCGACGACTCCGGACACCCGTTCGCGGCCGCCGGGACGTCGATGGGCGGATTCGGTGCACTGGTCTACACCCGCAGGCGACGCGAACGCGGCAGGCCGCTCGCCGCCACCGGTGTGCTCGCCCCGGCACTGCTGACCGACTGGGAGGAGATGCGCGAACGCGAGGCGTTCCGCGACCGGCGGGCATGGGCGGCTCTCGATCCGCTGCGGCATCCGGAGACACTCGACGGCACGCCGCTCGGAGTCTGGTGCGGCACGTCGGATCCCTTCGTGGCCGGGACGCGACGATTCGTGCGCCGCGCCGACCCGGACGTGGCGGTGTTCAGCGACGGCGGGCACACCGGGGACTTCTACACCTCCGCCATGCCCGGCCTCGTCGCGTTCCTCGGCAGGCACACGCCGATACCGGCAGAGCCCCGTACCTGAGCGACTACCGGTCGAACCACACCCGGGTGGCGGTGTGGCCGGCGCCGCGATAGGTCCGCACGAGATCGGCCAGCCGGTTCACCAGCAACAGGCCGCGTCCGCCGATGCGATCCGGCGGCACGGGAACCCGGCCCGCGAGCAGGTCGGTGTGGCAGCCTGAGTCGTCCACCTGGAAGACGACCGCACCGGTCGAGGCTTCCTGCCACACGCACAGCGTTCCGGTGCCGCCACCGTGTTGCACGCTGTTCGCGGTCAGTTCGCCGACGACGAGCGCGATGTCCTCGAACCTGCCGCGCGGGGCACCGAGGCATTCCGCGTGCGCGATCGCGAAGCGCCGTGCCTCGGCGAGCGTGTGCAGGTCGAACCGGAACGCGGGCCCCGAGGACGGTACGGGCAACGGCCGGTTGCAGCCGTCGATCACCGCGTGCGGATCGTAGGCGGTGCTGTGATGCCTGCCCGTCTCGTCGACGAGGTCCGGGTGCGTCGCCACGGCGTCGTCCAGCACGCCCCGGCCCAGCCGCGTCGCGTCGTAAGGGCAGAGGATCACCGCGGGCTTCCCGGCGAAGGCCTTGTTGATCAACGCCTCGTGCTCCACAGCCGCGACGTACTCGACGGCGGAACGCTCGGGCCAGATCGGTTCGCCGACCACCCGCACGCGGCCGCGATGACTGTCGGCGAAGGCGCCCAGCACCCCGCTCAGGATCGCGCCGGGGTTGCGTCCGGCCGCACTCATGTTCACGAGCTCCACCTCGCGGGCGGTGTCACCGAGGGCGCGGGACACCGTCGCGAGTTTGTCGGCCGGCAATGCCAGCGCGACGGGCTCGCCGTTGGCGACGCCGTCCACCGCGAACGTCGTGATCGCCTGTACGTAGGCGGCCTCGTCGCGGTAGAGCAAGGCCTCGTGCGAGAACTCGCCGGTGGCGAGCTCGCCCATCGTGGTCACAGCGTGACGTCCTCTTCGCGTCGGCACACACCCTACCGGGACGGGCTAGCCACGACGTGAGCCCGCGAAACCTCGTGAGGACGAGTGCGGGCCCTCACCACACCCGGTTGATCATGCCGAGCAGCCAGAAGCCCAGCGCCACCCCACCTGCCATGACCACGAGCCATGCGAAGGCCTGCCGGTCGTCGTCGGCGGTGCGTACCCGCCAGGCCGCGACCGAGGCCCCGGCGAACGACACGAGCGGCAGCAGCGGCCACAACGACATCCTCGTGATCGTGGCGATCACGCACACCACCATGAACACGATCAGGCAGCCTGCGATCGCCAGCTGTACCCGCGGCTGCCGCAGGCGCAGGGCCGCGACCAGACGTGCCGCCACGTCGTCGGATTCGTTCACCATGTCCCCAGCCGTCCGCTGCGACGTCGACGTCTCCCACACGGGCAGGTCCTGCGACGTCGTCATCGGCGGCGTCCGCCCGGTCAGGCGGACTTCTCCCCGCGCTCACCACCGCGGCGCCGGGACGGCTGCCGCGACACGATCGTCGGGTTCACGTTCTCGCGCACCGTCTGCTCGGTGATGACGACCTTCGCCACGTCCTCGCGGCTCGGGATGTCGTACATGACCGGCTGCAGCACCTCTTCCATGATCGCCCGCAGCCCGCGCGCACCGGTGCCGCGCAGCAGCGCCTGGTCCGCGATCGCCTCGAGCGCCGTGTCCGTGAACTCGAGCTCGACGTTGTCCAGCTCGAACAGCTTCGTGTACTGCTTCGTGAGCGCGTTCCGCGGCTCCGTGAGGATCTGCACGAGCGCGGCCTTGTCCAGGCTCGTCACGCTGGCCATGACCGGTACCCGGCCGATGAACTCGGGGATGAGCCCGAACTTGATCAGGTCTTCCGGCATCGTCTCGCTGAAGACGTCGCTCTGCTCGATCTCCTGCTTCGTGCGGATCTCCGCGCCGAAACCGAGGCCGCGCTTGCCGACGCGCTCGTTGACGATCGCCTCGAGCCCCTGGAACGCACCGGCCACGATGAACAGCACGTTCGTCGTGTCGATCTGGATGAACTCCTGGTGCGGATGCTTGCGGCCGCCCTGCGGCGGCACCGCCGCGGTCGTTCCCTCGAGGATCTTCAGCAGAGCCTGCTGCACGCCCTCGCCCGAGACGTCCCGCGTGATCGACGGGTTCTCCGACTTGCGGGCGATCTTGTCGACCTCGTCGATGTAGATGATGCCCGTCTCGGCGCGCTTGACGTCGTAGTCCGCGGCCTGAATCAGCTTCAGTAGGATGTTCTCGACGTCCTCGCCGACGTAACCGGCCTCGGTGAGCGCCGTGGCGTCGGCGATCGCGAACGGGACGTTGAGCATCTTCGCGAGCGTCTGCGCGAGATAGGTCTTGCCGCAGCCCGTCGGGCCGAGCATGAGGATGTTCGACTTGGCGAGCTCGACCGGCTCGTCCTTCGAATCCTTCGGGCCCGCCGACCCCTGCGACTGGATGCGCTTGTAGTGGTTGTACACCGCGACGGCCAGCGAGCGCTTCGCCTCGTCCTGGCCGATGATGTACTGCTCGAGGAAGTCGTGGATCTCCGCGGGCTTCGGCAGCTCGTCGAGCTTGACGTCGCCGGCCTCCGCCAGTTCCTCTTCGATGATCTCGTTGCAGAGATCGATGCACTCATCGCAGATGTAGACGCCTGGTCCGGCGATGAGCTTCTTCACCTGTTTTTGGCTCTTCCCACAGAACGAGCACTTGAGCAGGTCTCCGCCCTCGCCGATGCGTGCCATGGCCGCTGACCTCGTCCCCTCCGGTGCGTCAGGTGCACCTGACTCGTTCTCGGTGCCGCCTGGTGGACACTGTGAACAGGCGCCACGCGCTGTCTCTTGACGGTACCCGCCGCGCGGTACCGATGGGAGTCCGCCGCCCGTGTCGACGGCCTTCCCGACACCATAGCCCGCCGGGCGGGAACCTGTCGGGTGACGACACGCTCCCGCCCGGCGGCGGGTCGATCAGTTCGAGCCGGTGCCCTTGCGGTACGGCAGTACCTCGTCGATGATCCCGTACTCCTTGGCGTCCTCGGCCGTCAGGATCTTGTCACGCTCGACGTCCCTGCGGACCTCTTCTTCGCTCTTGGCCGTGTGCTGGGCGAGCGTGGACTCCATGAGCCGGCGGATCCGCTGGATCTCGGCGGCCTGGATCTCCAGGTCCGACACCTGGCCGTAGGTGCCCTCGGTGGCGGGCTGGTGGATCAGCACGCGGGCGTTCGGCAGCGCGTACCGCTTGCCCTTCGTGCCGGCGGCCAGCAGCACGGCCGCGGCCGAGGCGGCCTGGCCGAGGCACACCGTGGCGATGTCGGGACGCACGAACTGCATCGTGTCGTAGATCGCCATCAACGCGGTGAACGAGCCACCGGGCGAGTTGATGTAGATCATGATGTCCCTGTCCGGGTCCTCGTGCTCGAGGTGGAGCAGCTGGGCCATCACGTCGTTGGCCGACGCGTCGTCCACCTGCACGCCCAGCATGATCTGGCGCTCTTCGTAGAGCTTGTTGTACGGGTTCGACTCCTTGATCCCGTAGCTGGTGCGCTCCACGTAGGAGGGCATCACGTACCGGGACTGAGGAAGCTGGAAGTTGCTCATCGATCGTCTCCTTCTCGGGTCCCGGTCAGTTCGAGTTCGAGCCCGGTGCCGGGTTCTCACGCGTCAGCACCTGGTCGACGAAGCCGTAGTCCAGGGCTTCCTGCGCGGTGAACCAGCGGTCGCGGTCACCGTCGGCCAGGATCTGGTCGACCGTCTGGCCGGTCTGGTCGGCCGTGATACGAGCCAGCTCCTGCTTCCACTTGCCGAAGACCTCGGCCTGGATCGCGATGTCCGACGCCGTACCACCGACCCCCGCCGACGGCTGGTGCATCAGGATGCGCGCGTGCTCCAACGCGTAGCGCTTGCCGGGCGTACCCGACGACAGGAGGAACTGGCCCATGGAGGCCGCCATGCCCATCGCGTAGGTGGCCACGTTCGGCTCGATGAGCTGCATCGTGTCGTAGATGGCGAAACCGGCCGTGACCGAGCCACCCGGCGAGTTGATGTAGAAGCGGATGTCGGACTGCGAGTCCTCCGCCGACAGCAGCAACAGCTGCGCCGTGATGCGGTTGGCGACCTCGTCATTGACCTCGGAGCCCAGCACCACGATGCGTTCCTGGAGCAGCCGCTCGTACACCGAGTCGGTCAGGTTCAGTCCCGCGGTGCTGGTGCGCCCCTCGGGCATGTGCTGCGTCACGTCTGCCTGCCTTTTTTCGAAGTCTCAGATCTTGCAACCGACCCTAACGAACTCGGGCGGCGCAGAAGTCCTGACACCGCCCGAGTTCGCTCAGAGCATGAAGAGAAATCACTTGTCCGAGGACGTGTCCGTCTCCTCGGCCGTGGTCTCCTCCTGCGTCTCGTCGGCACCGGTCTCCGCGTCGGCGGCTTCGTCCTCGTCCTCACCGAACAGCTCGGCCAGGTCGAGCGCCTCACCCGACTCGTCGGTCACCGTGGCGCCGCGCACGACGACGGCGAGCGCCTTGCCCCGGCGGACGTCGGCGAAGATCGCACCCAGCTGACCCGACTGCTGGGCGCGCTGGATGTACTCGTCCGGGCTGACGCCGAAACGCTGGGCCTGGTAGATGATCCGCTCGGTCAGCTCCTGGTCGCCGACCTGGACGTCCTTCTCGTCGGCGAGCGTGTCGAGCAGCAGCTGCGTGCGGACCGACTTCTCGGCCTCGGTACGGACGCCGTTCTCCCACTCCTCGGGGTCGGTGCCCTGAGCCTCGAGGGCCTTCTTGTAGGCCTCCTCGTCGTGGTCGTACGGGTGGATCGCGTCGTGCTTGGCGTTGTCGATCTCGCCCTGCAGCACCTTCTCCGGCACCGGAACGTCGACGCGCTCGAGGAGCTGCTCGAGCACCTTGTCGCGCGCCTCGACGCCCTGCTGCATGCGCTTCGACCGGGCGAGGCGCTCACGCAGGTCGGTCTGCAGCTCGTCGATGGTGTCGAACTCGCTGGCCAGCTGCGCGAACTCGTCGTCGGCTTCCGGCAGCTCGCGCTCCTTGACGCTGCCGAGCGTGACGGTGACCTCGGCGTCCTTGCCCGCGTATTCACCGGCGAGGAGCTTCGTGGTGAAGGTGGCCGACTCGCCCTCGGACAGACCGATCAGCGCGTCGTCGATGCCGTCGATGAGCTGGCCGGAACCGATCTCGTACGACAGGCCGGACGTGGAGGCCTCGGAGACCTCCTGGCCGTCGACCGTCGCGGACAGATCGATCGAGGTGAAGTCACCGTTCGCGGCGGGCCGGTCGACGCCGATCAGCGTGCCGAAGCGCGCCCGCAGGTTGTCGAGCTCCTCGCTGACCTCGTCGTCGGTGACCTCCACGTCGGACACGGTCACACTGAGATCGTCCAGATCCGGGATCGTGATCTCGGGCCGGACGTCGACCTCGGCGGTGAACTCCAGGACGTTCTTGTCCTCGAGCTTGGTGACCTCGAACTCGGGCTGGCCGAGCGTGCGGACGTCACCGGTCTGCACGGCCTCCATGTACTTGGCCGGAATGGCCTCGTTGACGACCTCGTCGAGCACGGGGGCACGGCCGATCCTGCTCTCGAGGACGGGGGCCGGTGCCTTGCCGGGGCGGAAGCCGGGGATCCGGACCTGCTGAGCGATCTTGCTGTAGGCGCGGTCGAAGTTCGGTTTGAGCTCGTCGAACGGCACCTCGACATTGATCTTCACGCGCGTCGGGCTCAGCTGCTCGACGGTGCTCTTCAACGTTTTCTCCTAGCCGGGACAGTGGTATCGGTCGGTATTTCGGACTCATGTCGCACGCGCGGGTCCGTACCCGTGGGCGCGGCGGCGTGCGTATGGTTCACGGGCTCGCCCACGGGCACCGCAGGTGACGATGGGGAACCGATGTCCGAGTCTAAGTCAGCGGGCCGCCGGCGGCGGGGCCGCCCCTCACGGACCGTGCGCGCACCGTCTCGCGCCGGGCGGTCAGTCGGCGGGCCCGCGGCCCCCGTCCGGGCCGTCACCGGCCCCACCGGCCCCACCGGAGCCTCCCTTGCCCTTGCCGGAGCCCTTGCCAGGCGTGCCGGCAGCGTCGTCGGAGCCGTCACCGATACCGTTGCCGAGCTTGCGCAACCACAGTCGCCAGATGACGGCGGTGGGAACCCCGGCGGCGACGATCACCCCGATCGCCACCACGACGGGCGCACCGGCTCCCGCACCGAGTGCAATGACGACGCCGCCGACGACGAAGAGGCCGATCAGGCCCACGACCGTCCACAGCGTCCGCGACGTGCCGGGCCGCAGGGTGGCCAGGCGCCGGTCCAGACGCGGATCATCCTCGCCCAGGCGGCGTTCGATCTCGGCGAGCTGTCGCCGTTCCTCGTCCCGCAGGCCCATACGGCATCACCACCTCCGATTATGGATCAACCCGGCCGTTACGGACAGTCCCGACCGGCATCGATTTTCACGTGTTTCCCCGGTGCGGTACCGCCGTCGGCCGCCGGTACGTACGCGGCGCCCTGGGGCGACCCCGGCGCACGCGGTGCACGGGCTTCACGCTCGGTACGCCGGGCCGCTAGATTCACGCTGTCGGTCGTCCGCATCGGTGAACCGCCCAGGGCCTACCTGGAAACGCACGACCTGGAAACGTAGGACGTGGAAACGCAAGACGCAGGACGTGGGACGCAGGACGTGGGACGCAATCGTCATGCAGGACGCACCAGGTAGAACACACACGTAGGACACAGTCGTCGGCGCTACCGGGAGTTCGCATGTCCGTTCCCGCGCAGCAGGAGTCCGTGGGCGGGCTCGCCTGGCCGCGCAGGCTGCGCGACCCGGCGGCGATCCTGCGCACGGCCCGACACATCGCCGACGACCTCGTCGACGGCCTCAGCGGCCCGCGCGTCCGCTCCGCCGTCCGCGGCATCCGTCGGCTGCTGGCGTCGGACGGCGTGGGTCTGTCCGACCTGTCGGGTGAGCTCACCGTCGCGGGTTCGCTCCCCCGGGACGTCGACATCGCGGCGATCGTCGACGACGTGCTGCACACCGAGCACCGGCGCCGCCGGGCGGAGGTCGTCGCCGAGCCGCTCGTGGTCCACGACGAACTGGCCGGGGTGCTCGTGGTCGCCGGAACGACGAGGATGTCGGCCCTGCGCGAGGTGAGCGGTGTCCTGGTCGCCGCGCTGGAGCGCGGCAGGCTGGAGGCGTCCGCGGAGGAGGCGGCAGAGGCCGAGCTGCGGGCGCTGCGGGCCGAGATCTCCCCGCACTTCGTCTACAACGCGCTCACCGTCGTCGCGGGACTGGTACGCCCCGACCCTGCGCGTTCCCGGGAACTGCTGCTCGACTTCGCCGACTACATCCGATACAGCCTTGCCGGCCACGGTGAGTACACGACCGTGGCCGATGAGTTCCACGCGATCGAGACGTACCTGGCGTTGCAGCGCGCGGTACTCGGCGACCGGTTGAAGGTGCAGGTCCGGGTCGCACCCGAGGTCCTCGCCGTGGCGATCCCCTACCTTGTGCTGCAACCGCTGGTGGAGAACGCTGTTCGCCACGGCATCGAACGCCGCACCGGGGGTGGGGCCGTCCACGTGCTCGGCGAGGCGGAAGGATCGGACTGCGTCATCAGCGTCGAGGACGACGGGGCGGGCATGGACCCCCGCGACGCCGAGCGCCTGCTGGCGACGGGCGGCGCCGCCGACACACGGGATACCGGAGGCATGGGACTGGCCAACGTGGACCGGAGACTGCGCAACGTGTACGGGCCCTGGTTCGGGCTCGTGGTGGAGACCGCCGAGAACGAGGGCACGCGCGTCGTGATGCGGGTGCCGCGGTTCCAGCCGGGGGTCGTGCCGTGACGGTGCAGGAGAACCCCCAGCCGCTGCAGACGTCGGCCCCCGGGCTCCGGGTGCTGGCCGTCGACGACGTGCCCGCCGCGCTCGACGACCTCTGCAGCCTGCTGCGCGAGGCCCCCGAGGTCGCCTCGGTGACCGCGGCAGCGGATCCGCTCGACGCGCTGCGTTCCATCCGGGGCGGCGAGTACGACGCGGTGTTCCTCGACATCGCGATGCCGGGGCTCGACGGGCTCGAACTGGGTGAGCTGCTGCGTAAGCTCGCCACGCCACCGGTGATCGTCTTCGTGACCGCCTACGACGAGCACGCGATCGCCGCGTTCGGCATCGGGGCGGTCGACTACCTGCTCAAACCCGTGCGCGCGGAACGCCTCGCCGACGCGCTGGGCAGGGTCGCGCGCATGGCGAGCGCCGACGAGCAGCCCCCGCGGGCGGGCGCGGACGCACCGGTGCCGGACGCGATGGCCGCCCTGCCGGTCGAGGTCGGGGGTCGGACCCGGTATGTGCAGCGCAGTGAGGTGCGTTTCGCCGAGGCGCACGGCGACTACGTCCGATTGCACGCACCGTCGGGTGTGCACCTGGTGCGCATGCCGATCTCGCGGCTCGAGGAGTACTGGGAGGGTGCCGGATTCGTCCGGACCCACCGCGGGTTCCTCGTCGCACTGTCGGCCGTCCGGGAGCTGCGGAGCGATTCGGTCGGAGGGGTGCTGGCCCATACCGATCTCGGCGACGTGCCCGTGAGCAGGAGGCACGCACGCCAGCTCCGGGAACGGCTCCTGAAGGCCGCGCAGCAGGGCGAGTTCGAACGGCCGACATGACCGGCCGCCGTGTCGCCGTCACGAGCCCCCAGACCCGCCTCGCGCACGCTCGGAGGCGTTACCGCGGCCCGTGGCGGCCGACGACGCTCGATCCGGCGGAGATGCCGCGCGCGATCGCGTTGTACCGGGAGGGGCGCAGTCGCGCCGTCGCCGCGCTCGCCGCGCTCGGGGCGTTGATCTTCGGGCTCCCGTTCCTGTTGTGGCTGTGGCCGACGCTGGACGACGTGCGGGTGGCCGGAGTGCCCGTGTCATGGGCGGCGATCGTGCTCGTACCGTTCCCGGCGATGGTCGCCATGGCGTTCTGGCAGCTCCGACGCGCGGAGCGGGCGGAACGCGACCTGCTCGACGCGGATGCGGACCAGGGCATCGGCGCCGACGCCGACGCTGATGTCGAGACCGCCGGTTTCGGCACAGTTGACAAGACCACTGGTCCTGACAAGCCGGCGGGCGAGGGCGCCTCGTGATCGTCGCCCTCGCCGTCGCGCCGGTCGTGCTGGTGACGATGCTCATCGGCCTGCGCGGCGTCGCGGCGATGCGCACCACGTCGGACTTCCTCGTCGCGTCCCGGCGTGTGTCGCCGTTGCTCAACTCGGCGGCGGTGTCCGGCGAGTACCTGTCGGCCGCGTCGTTCCTCGGCGTCGCGGGCCTGGTGGTCAAGGACGGCATCGGCTCGCTCTGGTACCCGGTCGGTTTCACCGCCGGGTACATCGCGATGCTGGCGCTGGTCGCCGCGCCGATGCGCCGATCCGGCGCGCTCACCGTGCCGGACTTCGCCGAGGCCAGACTCGGCTCCGCCGCGCTGCGCAGGCTGGCGGCGGTGGTCGTGCTCGTGATCGGCGTGCTGTATCTGGTGCCGCAGTTCCGCACCGCAGGGCTCGTGCTCAGCGTCGTCACCGAGACGCCCTACTGGGTCGGTGTCGTCCTCGCGGGCGGCGTCGTCAGCGCCACGCTCGCGCTGGGCGGCATGCGGGCCGCGACGTACGTGCAGGCGTTCCAGTTCGTGTTCAAGCTGGTGTTGTTCATCGTGCCCGCGATGTGGCTGCTCATTCAGGCGGGACCGGAAGTGCGGACCGAGGCCGTGCAGCCCAGTGAGTTCACCCACTTCAGCGACGACACCACGGTCACGTTCCGGGTGGGTGCGACCCTCGACGTCCCGCCGGGGGCCGAGGTGGTCGACCGCGAGGGCGGACCGCGTGCGCTCCGGCCCGGCGCCTGGGAAGTGCCGCCGGGAACGACCGTCACATTCGCCGACGGCACGCCGGTGCCCGAGGTCCGAGGGGAGGCCGTGCCCGGCTCCGACGGCTGGGAACGGCCGCTGCTCGACTTCGACGACGAGGGCTATCCGCTGCTGGGCACGTGGTCCGTGCTGATCGCGACCATGCTCGGCACGATGGGGCTGCCACACGTGATCATGCGCTTCCACACCAGCCCCGACGGACGCGCCGCGCGCCGCACGGCCGCGTTCACCGTCGCCCTGTTGAGCGTGTTCTACCTGTTCCCCGGCATCTACGGCGTGCTCGGCCGGGTGCTCGTGCCGCACCTGTACCTGACGGGCGCGACCGACAGCGCGGTCGTCGCGCTGCCCGCTCAGGTCGACGACGGCACCGCGGGCACCGTGTTCACCGGGTTGCTCACCGCGGGCGCCTTCGCCGCGTTCCTCGCCACCTCCCTGGGGTTGCTGCTCGTGGTGTCGGGTGCGATCTCCCACGACCTCGTCCCCGGCGGGCTGAGACAGCTGCGGCTCGCCGTCATCGGCGCGGCGGCGGTGATCGTCCTCCTCGCGCTGCCCGCGGCCGCCTTCGACGCGGGCACGCTCGTCACGTGGGGGTTCACGGTCGCGGCCTCGACGTTCTGCCCCCTGCTCGTGCTGGGAATCTGGTGGCGCAGACTCACGGCCGCCGGCGCGCTCAGCGGCGTCGCGGCCGGCCTCGTGTCCACCATCGGCTCGTTCCTGGTCAACGTCGCAGGGCCGGATCTGCACGGCTGGGTGGCGATCCTCGTCGCCCAGCCCGCACCGTGGACGGTGCCGCTCGCGTTCCTCACCATGGTGGTCGTGTCGCGGCTCGGCAGGCCCGCGCCGTGGGCGACCGCCGCGATGCTGCGACTGCACCTTCACGAACACCGCCTGTCACCGTTCGTGGCCCGCCCTCAGAGCGACAGCGCGGCGCGTGACCTGGGCCACTCGTCGTGGCCCGCACGCCGCTCGTCGGCCGTTCGTCGCATCACACGCCGGTTGGGCCGCTGACCGGTTCACCCGGGTCCGGCCCGTGCTTACGGTGTCGCGCACAGCACACTCCCCGTGCCTTTTCGAGGCGTGCACCGTGACAAGGAGGTCACCGTGAATTCCACCGAGCCTCAGCCACCTGAGGCTGAAACGTGGGCGCGAGTCCATGCGAGCGAGGATTTCCAGCGGCTGCGCAAACGGCTGCGGAACTTCGTCTTCCCCATGACCGCGCTGTTCCTGGTCTGGTATCTGACCTACGTACTGCTGGCCGACTACGCCCACGACTTCATGTCGATCAAGGTGATGGGCAACATCAACCTGGGTCTGATCCTCGGCCTGCTGCAGTTCGTGTCCACGTTCGTCATCACCGGGCTCTACGTCCGCTACGCGAACCGCAAGCTGGACCCGATCGCCGAGAGCGTCCGGGCCGAGGTCGAAGGTGGTGACAAGCAGTGAACACACTTGCCCAGGGCAGTGTCGAAGGCAGTAACCCGCTGGTCAACATCGGCATCTTCGCCCTCTTCGTGATCATCACGCTGGTGATCGTGTTCCGTGCCTCCCGGAACACCAAGACCGCGTCCGACTACTACGCGGCAGGACGCTCGTTCTCGGGGCCGCAGAACGGCACCGCGATCGCCGGTGACTACCTGTCGGCGGCGTCGTTCCTCGGCATCGCCGGCGCCATCGCCGTCTACGGCTACGACGGCTTCCTGTACTCGATCGGCTTCCTGGTGGCCTGGCTCGTGGCCCTGTTGCTCGTCGCGGAGCTGCTGCGCAACACGGGCAAGTTCACGATGGGCGACGTGCTGGCGTTCCGCATGCGGCAGCGTCCGGTCCGCGCGGCGGCCGCCACGTCGACGCTGGCGGTGTCGTTCTTCTACCTGCTGGCGCAGATGGCCGGTGCGGGCGCCCTGGTGTCGCTGCTGCTCGGTGTCGAGGGCGACGTCGGCCAGAGCGTCGTCATCGCCGTCGTCGGCATCGTGATGATCATCTACGTGCTGGTCGGCGGCATGAAGGGCACCACGTGGGTGCAGATCATCAAGGCGGGCCTGCTGATCGCCGGTACGGCCGTCATGACGGTGTGGGTGCTCGGCAAGTACGGCCTGAACCTGTCGGAGCTGCTCGGCTCGGCGTCGCAGGCAGCGGGCGGCGGCGACGCGCTGCTGAACCCGGGTGAGCAGTACGGCGAGAGCGGCACGACACAGCTCGACTTCCTGTCACTCGGTATCGCGCTGGTCCTCGGTACGGCGGGCCTGCCGCACGTGCTGATGCGCTTCTACACGGTGCCGACGTCGAAGGAGGCGCGGCGCAGCGTGGTGTGGGCAATCGCCTGGATCGGTCTGTTCTACCTGTTCACGCTGGTGCTCGGCTACGGTGCCGCGGCGCTGGTCGGTACGGACACGATCACCAACGCACCGGGTGGCGAGAACGCGGCGGCACCGCTGCTGGCACTCGAGCTCGGCGGACCGGTACTGCTCGGCTTCATCGCGGCCGTGGCGTTCGCGACGATCCTCGCGGTCGTGGCGGGCCTGACGATCACGGCCTCGGCGTCGTTCGCACACGACGTCTACGCCAACGTGATCAAGAAGGGCAAGGTCGACAGCAAGACCACCGAGGTGAAGGTCGCCCGGATCACCGCCTGCGTGATCGGTGCCGTCGCGATCATCGGCGGCATCCTCGCGAAGGAACAGAACGTGGCGTTCCTCGTGGCGCTCGCGTTCGCGGTCGCGGCGTCGGCGAACCTGCCGACGATCCTGTACTCGCTGTTCTGGAAGCGGTTCAACACCCGCGGTGCGCTGTGGTCGATCTACGGCGGTCTGACGACGACGCTCGTACTGATCGTGTTCTCCCCCGCCGTGTCGGGCAGTGACGACGCGATGATCCCGGGCGCGGACTTCGCGTGGTTCCCGTTGTCGAACCCGGGCATCGTCTCGATCCCGTTGTCGTTCCTGCTCGGCGCCATCGGCACGCTCACGTCGAAGGAGCACCTCGAGGAGAAGCACAAGGAGATGGAGGTCCGCTCGCTCACGGGCGCAGGCGCCGAGAAGGCGACCGCGCACTAACGAGCAGTCCCGCACCGCAGGAAGGGCCGCCCGGCGCGTGTTGCGCCGGGCGGCCCTTCGCGTGGACTGGTCCATACTCGGGGCATGGCCGGTTTCGACGTCACCCAGTTCCGCTCCCACTTCCCCGCTCTCGCCGAGGGCGCCGTGCACTTCGACGGGCCCGGCGGCTCCCAGGTGCCACGGCCGGTCGTCTCGGCCGTGGCGGACACGCTCTGCTCGGCGATCGCGAACCGCGGGCGGAACACAGCCGCCGAGCGGCGCGCCGACGCGATTGTGCTCGACGCGCGCCGCGCCGCGGCCGACCTCGTCGGAGGCGCGGCCGACGGGATCGTGTTCGGGCGCAGCATGACTCAACTGACCTACGACCTCGCGCGCACGCTCGCGAAGAACTGGGGTCCCGGCGACGAGGTGGTGGTGACGACGCTGGACCACGACGCGAACATCCGGCCGTGGGTGCAGGCCGCCGAGGCCCGCGGCGCCACGGTTCGGTGGGCGGATCTCGACCCCACCTCCGGGGAACTCGATGCCGCCGCGGTGACGGGGCTGCTGTCCGAGCGCACGCGGGTGGTCGCCGTGACCGCCGCGTCGAACCTGCTCGGCTCCCGCCCGGACGTTCCCGCGATCACGGCCGCCGCCCGTGAGATGGGCGCGTTGTCCTATGTGGATGGCGTGCATCTCACACCACACGCGCTCGTCGACGTCGACGCCCTGGGCGCGGATTTCTACGCGTGCTCCCCGTACAAGTTCTTCGGGCCGCACCTCGGATTCGTCGCCGCGCGGCCGGAACTACTCGAGACGCTCGGCCCGGACAAGCTCGCGCCGTCCACCAACGCCGTCCCGGAACGGTTCGAACTCGGCACGCTGCCGTACGAACTGCTGGCGGGCACCACGGCGGCGATCGACTTCGTCGCCGGCGTCGCACCGGACGCGGAGTCGCGCCGTGCTGCGCTCGCCACCGCGTTCGACGCCGTGGCACGACACGAGGACGCGCTCATGGCGAGCCTGGAGGACGGCCTCGCCGCGACCCGCCGTGTCACGCTGCACGGTTCTCGGGCGCGGCGGCGGACGCCCACGGTGCTGTTCTCGGTGGATGGCCTCGCACCGGCGGATGTCTACGCCCGGCTGGCCGAGCGCGGGGTGAACGCACCGGCGGGCACGTTCTACGCGCTGGAGTGTTCGCGGCGACTGGGCCTCGGCGACGCGGGAGCGGTCCGCGCCGGAATCGCCCCGTACACCACGGAATCCGAGGTGCAGCGGCTCGTGACCGCGGTCGAGGACATCGCGGCGGCAGGCTGACTCGTCCCGTTCGCCGCAGCCCGGTCCGCCGCCTGCCGGGGCGGGCCACGCAGCAGTGCCGACGGTCGCAGTGCGGATGCGCAGCGCGGAGCTGTAACAACCACGCCCCGCGCTCCGACGTCAAGGCACATTCCTCGGCCGGCCCCGGGTCACCCCGGGCCGCGGTCCCGAAAGGTTTCGCCATGCGACGTTCCCTCAGCACAGCCCTGCTAGCCGTCGGCATCATGACGTTCAGCCTCGTCACGGCGCTTCCGGCGGAGGCGGCGGCACGGATGCAGATCGCTGCTGTCCAGTACGACTCGCCCGGACAGGATCGCGGCGGCAACGGCAGCCTCAACGCCGAGTGGGTGAAGCTCCGGAACACCTCCCGGGTGCCGGTCAACATCACTCGGTTCCGGCTGCACGATCGCCAGGGACACACGTATCGCTTCCCGCAGACGACCGTGATGCCCGGCAAAGAGATCACGGTGCACACCGGCCGAGGGAAGAACAACCCGTGGCATCGCTACTGGGGCCGCACCTCGTATGTCTGGAACAACATCGGCGACGGGGCCACTCTGCGCGATGCCCACGGTCGATGGCTCGACGGGTGCGGCTGGGGCAACGGCCGCGGCTGGGTCAGATGCTGAACGCGGCCCGCGGTCGCTCCACTACCGACGCCGGGCACGTACCGGGCACAGCAACGGCGAAACCGCCCCCGCCCCGCAGGGTTCCTGCAGGTCAGAGGCGGTTTCCGACGGTCGGGGCGACAGGATTTGAACCTGCGACCCTTCGCTCCCAAAGCGAATGCGCTACCAAGCTGCGCCACGCCCCGTCCACCACGCGGGGTGGTGTGCACTCACCATAGCGCTACCGGTAGACTGCCCACGCAGCCGGTCACCGGCGGCATGCGGGCGTAGCTCAATGGTAGAGCCCCAGTCTTCCAAACTGGTGGTGCGGGTTCGATTCCCGTCGCCCGCTCAAAGCACGAATCCCCAGGCCAGGCGCCCATCAGGGCCCTGGCCTTTCGTCTGTTTCGGCGACGAGCATGTCGTGACGCCACGAGCCTCTCGCGATCAAGGGCGGCCCGCCGTTCGGCGGCGGACGACACACTCGGGCCGGCGGATCCCGATGGCATCGAGTGAGCAGCGCACGCGCTGGGCAACGCCGCGTTCGGCAATGCGTCCGCCGGCGCAGCTGGTTGCCGCACAGGGACGGCTTCCGCAGCGTGTGCCCGAAGCTCGATTCGCCGTGCTACTCGCAGATGTCGACGAGCAGACCGTGTTTCGGCCGCATGGCTGCGAAGCTGGTCGGTCGAATATCTTGCTCGGGAAGGCAGAGGTCCCTCCGGGCGAGAAGCCGGGCAAGCATCACAGTGAGCTCGGTCGTGGCCAACGTCGCGCCGATGCACCGGTGGGCGCCTGCGGAGAACGGCAGGTACTCGTGCAAGCCCCGTTTCGGATGGTCGGGATCGGTCGTCATCCAGCGTTCCGGTCGGAAGCGCAGGGGCTCGGACCACAGTTCGGGGAGTCGGTGCGTCACGTACGGGCTGTAGAGCAGCATGCTTCCGGCCCGAACCTCCCTCCCACCGAACTCGAACCCGGTCGCGACCTTGCGCGCGGAGACGACCGCCGGTGGGTACAGCCGCAAGGTCTCGTGGACGACACCGTCCAGATAGGTGAGCCGTGCCAGATCCTGACGACCGGGCGGTCGGTCGCCGAGCACCTCACTCACCTCGGCAGCGGCGCGCTCCCACACTCCGGGCGTCGTGAGCATGGCGTAGACCGCCCAGGCCGCCGCTGCACTAGTGGTCTCGAAGCCCGCGGCGATGAGCGTCACCACCTGATCGCGGACCTCCTCGTCACTCAAACCGTCACCCGTCTCGTCCCGACCGTGCACGAGCGAGGCCAACACGTGGTCGTCGTCATCGATCGAGCCGCTGCGCGCTCGCGAGATCTCGCTCGCGATTCGTTCGTCGACTCGGGCTCGCGCGCGCATCGCGCGCCGCCACTGCCGTGTGCGCAACCGACGCTGCCAGGTCACGACCTGTGGCAGATGGTCCACCAGGTCGAGCAGCGCCTGTAGCTGCGCTCCGAAGAACGCAGACTCCGCCGCGAGGCGTCTGCCGAACAACGATTCGATCGTGCTGCGTCGGATCGCAGAGCGGAACTGCCGGTAGAGATCCACTCGCTGCCCCGGCCTCCACTCGTCGACGGTGGCGTCGGCGTTGTCGGCCATGATCTCCAAATAGCTCTCGACCTGCCGGTGATGCAGCGCGGGTTGGACCAGCCGCCGTCGGCGCCGGTGCGCAGACCCGTCGCTGACGATCAGCGACGTCGATCCGTCCACGGGGATCAAGCCCTCGAAGGCCTCGCGCCAACGAAACAACTCGGAGTGTGCGAAAACGAACCGATTCGCCTCGGGACCGAGCAGGTACACGTACCGGCCGATGCCGGTTACCGGTCCGCGTCGTCGATACGCGGCCAGCAGGATCTCACCGGGCGGGTACGACACCGTGTGGCCACTCCACCGCGCGACAGCACGCGCGGTATGGGCGCTCTCGGGCACGGGGTCCATGCACCCTCCTCTCCCACTCCGATAGCAACGTACTACACCTGTAGCAACTTTTCAGGTGGTCCGGGGGATGGCGCCGTCGACCGCAGCTTCGACGGCCCGCCGCAGCCTGGACGGGTGATCACCGCCGAGAAACGGACGCGCGAGGGCGTCGTAGAGCACGCCGTCGAGCCCTGCGAGCAGCAACCGTGCCGTTTCTTCCGGAACGGGAGCTCCGGAGGCCCCTATCGCCGCGCTCGCACGATCAAGGAAACGCCGGTTCGCCGCTTGGAGCGCATCGCCCAGCTCCGGGCGCCGGGCCGCGTCCAAGTACAGCTCCAGCCGAGCGCGGGTACGCGAACGTGCCGGCCCGAGCCAGTAGGTGAGCAGCTCAGTCAGGCGCTCGACCAGCCGGTCCCGATGTTCGATCGAACGGCTGTCCCAGCCGGTGGTTGGCAGCTGCTCGAGCACCGCTTCGTCGAGCTCCACGAGCCGGTCGAGCACTCCACCGAGCAGCGCGAGCCGCGTCCGAAAGCAGCTGCTGGTACTACCGGCAGGCAAGCCCGCCTCCATATCTACCGCCCGATGGGTTAACCCTCGCATCCCGTCCGTGGCGATGACCTCGATCGCTGCGTCCGTGACGCGCCGCTGTCTGGGGGTGCGGCCTCCTCCGACCATGTGCATGACGATCAACCTGCTGCGTCGGTGCACAGGCGCGCAAGCCGGCATCCTTCCCGACCACCAGGGGTGGCCGCTCTGCGCAGCTGCGCTGGTGGCGACCGCCGACGAAAAGCCTGACCACCCGACGACCCACGCACACGGGTGAGGCCCCACTCGATGTGCCATATATGACCGGAAACACACGGTTGTCACACCGACTCCGGCCGCCCCGTCAGGTGGATGACGGGGCTCGCTGCCGCCCCGTCATCGGAACGCATGCGAGCGGGAGGGTGATGGACAGTGCGCAGTTCCTGGGCCGTCCGCGCGACTGTGGTCGTGACGGCGTCGTCGATGCTGGCGTTCGGCATATGGGCACGATGGGACCCGGTCGGTTTCGCCGATTTCGCAAATTGGCCACACCACGCACACTTCCTGCACGACGCAGGGGTGTTCCAGATCGGCATCGGATTGACGATGCTGGCCGCGCTGTTATGGCGGGACACGATCGCCGTCGTGCTGGCCGGATTCGTGGTGACCAACACCTTTCACGCCGTCAACCACGTCCTTGATCTGCATCGCGGCGGTAACACCGCCGACCCCTGGCTGTTGCTGGCGCTGTCCGCCGTGGGCGCGGTCGGAGTGGTGCTACGCGTCCGCCAGCTCGGCCGGCGAAGCCGGATGCAGGAGACGACGGGAGGGGGTCGACCGTGAGAACTGTCCTTGCCGGTGCCACCGGTGCCATCGGCCGTCACTTGGTGCCCCAGCTGCTCGCCGCGGGCCACAGCGTGGTCGGACTGACCCGTTGCGCACACGGCGCCACGCAGCTCGCAGCAGCGGGCGCCGAGGCGGTACGTACCGATGTACTCGATGGCGAAGGACTGTTGAGGGCTTTGGCGGGACGCCGAGCTGACGCCGTGATCCATCAGGCCACGGCAATCGAGGGCGTACCGCTGCGGCACCGTGACCTCCACGCCACCGACAGGCTGCGCGATCGCGGCACGACGAACCTGCTGCGCGCTGCCGAGCTCGTCGGCGCCCACCGATTCCTCACCCAGTCGTTTTTCCTCGGCTACGGCTACCGCGACCACGGCGACGCTTCGATCACTGAGGACACCGCCTTCGCCGAACCGACCGGTCACCGGGCATTCGATCGGCACATGGACTCGATGCGCTCCAACGAGCATCAGGCACTCAACACGGCTGGCATCGACGGGATCGCCCTGCGCTACGGCATGTTCTATGGGCCAGAACCAGCAACTCGGCGGCTGGCCACACTCGTCGCTCGGCGTAGGCTTCCGGTACCTCACCCTTCGGGCACCACCTCCCTGATCCACATCCACGATGCCGCATCGGCGACCGTCGCCGCGCTCGAACGCGGACACGCCGGAGAGGCGTACAACATCGTCGACGACCAGCCGGTGGACTTCGGCGCTTACGTTGCTGCAATCGCGGACCACGTTCACGCGCCTGCACCACCGACCATCCCCGGTTGGCTACTCACCCCAGTGCCCTACATGCACGCGCTCATGGTGGCCACCCGAATCAGCTTGTCCAACGCCAAAGCCAAACGCGAACTCGACTGGACACCCCACTACCCGTCGTACCGGGATGGACTGGGTGCGCTGCGCTTCGACGACAGCGAGCGGCGATGACCGCCCTGAAGCCGCGCCGGGCGGGCAGGGCTACCCCCGCAGGTGACACGACACAGAAAGGGCCACCATGACGAGCACACCCACCGTCGTCCTTGCACACAGCCCGTTTCTTGGGCCGAAGAGCCTGGAAGCACTGGCCGACCACGTGGCCGCCTGCGGCGTCACGGCACTCGTGCCCGACCTGCGCCCCGCGGTGACCGACGCACCAGTGCATCAACGGCTCGTCTCCGAGTTCGCCAGTGCCGTGTCCAGCGCACCCGCGACGGCCTCACTCGTGCTCGTCGGACACAGCGGTGCCGGACCGCTGCTGCCGGCTTTCGCCGCGTCGGCCGGTCATCCGGTAGCCGCACTCACCTATGTGGATGCCGAACTACCCACGCCGGGACACAGCTGGGAGGAAACGGCACCCGTCGAGCTGGTCGATCAATTGCGGTCACGGGTACGGGACTCGCGGTTGCCGCCGTGGCACCGGTGGTTCGACGGCGACCTGCTGGCCGGCCTGGTACCCGACGACGTACTACGCACAACCCTCATCGACGAGGAGCCCGAGGTGGCGGCGGCGTTCCTGGCCGAGCCACGACCGGCAGCGGATTGGGCCGGGCCGGCCAGCTACATCCAACTCAGCCGGGCCTACGCGACAGCCTCCGCACGAGCCGCGCAGCGCGGCTGGCCAATCCATCGCATCGATACCCATCACCTGGCCCCCGTGACCGAGCCGGCGACGATCGCCGACATCCTGCTCGACTCCATCACAGCGTTGACCCCGTAGGACCCGCCCTGCACTCCGTCCACGGCCGCTCACCGTCCTCGCACGACTGTTGTGAGAGCATCGAGCAGCTGGTCGATATCGGTGTCCGTGACGTGCAGGTGGGGCGCCAGCCGCAACGATCGCCCCCGGACCGAGGCGTAGCAGTTGGCTGCGGCCAGCGCAGGTAAGACCTCAGCCAGAATCGTGTCGGGCAGCGCGACCCCGAGCATGTGCCCACCGCGCTGATCGGTCGGCGACGGGGCAAGGCCGAGTTGGAAAACCCGGGTGGCGATCTGCCCCGTGACCGCGGACAACGCGGCCAGGACCTCGTCGATTCCCCAAGCGTGGAGCTGCTCAAGGGCGGCGACAGCCATCGGTACCAACTCGAACTTGGTCCGCTCCCCGACATCGAACCGGCGCGCGCCGGGCTGATACTCGTCCCGGTAGTCGGTCAGGCGCGCGAAATCCTCCGCACCATGCCGTAGAATCCAGTTGTGCTCGATCGGTCGGCCTGACCGATGTTCTTCCGCCGCGTAGAGGTACCCGACTCCGAACGGGCCGAGCAACCACTTGTAACCCACGCTGATGACAAAGTCGGGCCGGATGGCGGCCACATCGAACGGCATCGCCCCGATCGATTGGCTACCGTCGATGACCAGGTAAGCACCGACCTCTCGCGCCCGCGCGCCGACCGCGACCAAATCCACCAGCGCACCATCAATCCAATGCACCTGCGGGACCGAGACCACCGCGACGCGGTCGTCGAGACCCTCCAACACAGCCTCGGTCCAGCTCTGTCCCGAGCCTCGGTGCACGGTAAGCATCTCGGCGCCCACCGCGCGCGTTGCGGCCTGCCACGTGTACACACCTGACGGATACTCCTCAGCCAGCACCAGCACGCGCTGGCCGGGGCGGAGGGCGATGTTGTTCGCAGCGACCGCAAACCCATAGCTCGTTGCGGGGATCAACGCGACGCCGCCTGCACTGCCGCCGATCAGCGCGGCGAACAACGATCGAAGGCGTTCCACGTCCGCGAACCAATCGTGCGCCGTGATCGTCCATGGTCGCGCGCGGCGCTGCAAAGCCTCCTCGCCCGCAACCCGCACCGAATGCAGCAAGGGAGAAAGGTTCGCGGTGTTGAAGTACGCCACCTCGGGAGGCATCTCGAACGCCGCTCGCTGCCCTGATAGGACCACTCCCGTTGATGCGTCCGCATTCACCGCGCGTGTAGCACCGTCCATTGCCACGTCGCCATCGCCACACTCTCGGGCATCGCAGTCTACCGCTCGGGCCGCCGGGGATCCGCTCATGACTCTAGACTGCATCAGATCCATCGACCACGCTTTATCATTCAGAGCAATCGGAGCCAACGATGTTTACTGATCCGAAAGCGGCAGCAGCGAGCGAGAGCATTTCGGCAAACAGCGTTATCGATGATGTCGATCGCACGCTTCTTGCCGCGCTCAACGAGGACCCACGGTTGTCGAAATCTGCGCTGGCTCGTCGATCCGGCTTATCCACTCCGACTGTGTCCAGCCGGATCGCCCGACTCGAACGTCTCGGAGTAATTCGCGGGTACCGTCTCGAACTCGATCCCGCCGCACTGGGTTACCTGATCTCCGCGTGGGTTCGGGTGCGACCTGGGCCCGGGCAGCTTCCCAAAGTTATCGAGCTCGCCGAGCACACTCCCGAGATCAGCGAGTGCCACCGCGTCACCGGCGACGACTGCTTCCTTCTCCATGTACACGCGCCCTCGCTCAGTAGCTTGGAACGCATACTGGATCGTTTCCTGCTACACGGTCAAACCACCAGCGCGATCAGCGTCTCCACCCCGGTTCGCCCACGCAATCCCCCCGTCGTTCAGTGAACCGAGACACCCGCTCCACGAGCACCGCGCCGGAGCTTGTCCATGCGCACGCACCCGAAGGTCGCTTGTGGACAAAGCTGTTGCTCAGTCGATCCGGCGGTCTACCCGTGCCAGCGTTCACGGCTCGAGCCAGGCTGACGATAGGGGGCTGCTGAAGGAAACTGTGACAGTGGTTTAGGCCGCCGGGGTGGCGGTGTGGCTCATGATGGTTTCGTATTCGATGGGGGGCAAGCGGCCGAGGCGGGCTTGTCTGCGGCGTCGGTGGTAGGTGCGTTCGATCCAGGTCACGATCGCGATGCGGAGCTCTTCGCGTGTGGCCCATGTGCGGCGGTTGAGCACATTGCGTTGCAGGAGGCTGAAGAAGCTCTCCATGGCGGCGTTGTCACCGGCTGAGCCGACCTGGCCCATCGAGCCGCGCATGTGGTGGCGCCACAACGCTTGTTGCAACTTCGTGCTGCGAAACTGACCTCCGCGATCGCTGTGCAGCGTGCAGCCGGCGACGTGGCCACCACGGCGGGCGACGGCCGATTCCAGCGCGTCCAGGGCGAGCTGGGAGGTCATCCGGTCGGCGATGGAATGGCCCACGATCCGGTTCGACCACACGTCTTTGACCGCGGAGAGGTAGAGCGTGCCCTCACCGGTGGGGTGTTCGGTGATATCGGTCAGCCACAGGCGATTCGGTCTGTCAGTGGTGAACTCGCGGCGCACGAGATCGTCGTGCGCGGGCGGACCGGGCCGGGCCTTGCGGCTGCGGCGTTTCTTCCCGAACACGCACCACCACTCGTTGTCCGAGCAGATCTTCCACACCGTGCGGTCCGACACCTCGACGCCCGTGGCGGTGACCGCGTCGTGCAACAGGCGATACCCGAACTCGGGGTCCTCGCGGTGAGCGTCGAAGATCGCGTTCGCCGCGTAGGCCTCGTCGTACTCGGTGTCGGTGACCGGCCTGCGCAGCCAGGCGTAGTAGTGCTGGCGGTCGAGCTTGAGCACCCGGCACGCCACCGCCACCGGCACCCGAATCGGGGCATCGGGGGCGGCCAACTCCCTTACGAGCGGGTAGAGCCTTTTCCCGGCAGGTTGCCCTGCGACAAGTACGCCGCAGCCCGACGCAACACCTCGTTCTCCTGCTCCAACAGCCGGTTACGGCGCTTGAGCTCACGCAACTCAGCCGCCGCATCCGAGGACACACCCGGCTTGGCGCCGTCCTCGACATCAGCCTGACGCAACCACTTCTGCAACGTCATCTCGTGAACACCGAAGTCCGCGGCGACCTGCGCCAAAGTCACACCAGACTCGCGGTTACGCGCGACCCGGACGACGTCCTCACGGAACTCACGGGGATACGGCTTGGGCACAACAACATCCTTCCACGCCCACCTCTCGGCAAGCGAACTCAGATGTCACACACCCCTTCAGCAGCCCCTAGCAACAGCCATAGCTACCGACTACGCCTGGCGAACTCGGTGAATCGCCTCCGGTGGAGCCGCCGACCTCAAGTCAGACGGGAACGACATCGCATCGGTGGAAGAGCACCGTGAGCGATGACCTTTCCGCCCATCGGCACCGGTCAGATTCCAAAAGGTGCTGCGTAGCGGACCTGACCGCCAGGCAGCGGACTCCCGTCGAGCGACATCGCCATCAGGGCGTCATCGGGAACATCGATGGAAAGACGAATGCCGTGCACGCTCGCCCTGCCGAACCCGAATCTCGGGTAATAGCTCGGATGCCCGAGGACGACAACGTACTTCTCGCCCCGATTACGGGCCCGGAGCAACGCGCTTTCAATGGCAGCGGATCCAGCGCCGGTCCGCTGATGCTGTGGCCAAACGGCGCACGGTCCCAGACACAGTGCCGGCGTTTCGCCGATGTGGCACCTGGTCAGCAGGGCGCACCCCATGACGATACCTAATTCGTCCGTGGCGACGATCGACAGTTCGGGAATCCAGTGCGGGTCGTCGCGCAAAGCATCGACCAGATGCGCCTCATCCGTAGTCGTGAAAGCAGCGCTGTTGATCTCGTGGACGATGGGGATGTCCGCGCCGCTCTCCACGCGGGTGATCCAGTTACTGGACATAATCGCTCCGTGCTCGGTGTCGTGTGGCCGATCGTTTCCAGAACCCTCGTTCGGTCTCCACAGCACTGACCTGTGCCTCTCACCGATCTGCACAGTGCCGTAACAAGGATCCCCCACGTCAAGGCAACGGTCCGGCGATCGGCGTCGGCCGGGCTCAACCGCGGAGCCGGCTCGTCACCGTCCCGTCACCTCGGCCGGCCGCGTGTCACGAGTCGAAAACCGACATCCAGTTCTTCCCGAGTCAACAGGTCGCTGTGGCGTTCGTACCAGCGACCGGACGCCAGATCCTCACGCAACCGCTCGACGCCCCGTGCGACCGCCGTGGGGTCGGTCTGAGCCAAAGCCGAACAGTTTCGGCGGACCCCCGCGTCAAGATAGCCCTCGGGACGTCTCCAATGCGCAGGAAATACACCATCGGCGAAATCCCACGGGACAGGCAACACGGTGACGGCGTCGGCGCCGAGCTCGTCGGCGATGTCCGTCGCCGACGGCCGTGAGGCCTCCAGCTCGGCGACCTCGGGAACGTAGTCACGAGTCAGCCAGAACTCGGCGTGCAGATCGGTTTCGTATGCCACCACCACCTGCCGGTGGGAAGTGCGCCGCAGTTCGGCGAGACCGCGACGCCAGTCGCGCCAGTGATGCACCGTGAGTACCGCCAACGTGACGTCGGCAGCCCTGTCTCGCAACGGCAGGTGCTCGGCGACGGCCTGCACGGCGGGAACCGGGCCGATTCGCTGCGCGAGCATGCGACGTGACGGCTCGACCGCCAGCACGGTCGACCCTTCCGGCTCGTACGAACCCGTACCGGCGCCGACATCGACGACGGTGCCGTGCCCCACGGCACCGGAGATGTGCGCCATCCACCGAGGATCGGTGCGCCGGCCCCGGGCGTAATCGGTGCCGATGCGGTCGTACAGGTGAGACGACACCGACACCTCCGCATGCCCTGCCCCGCTGGCTCGCGACCGAGGCGTTCCCGGAAGGAGATCACTCCGGTGACAGTCCGTCCAGCCGCCACCGGGCCACGTCACAGCCAGGCGTCACGGGTCACAGCGAGCATCACGGCGACGTGTCGTCGTCCTGCCGTGCTGTGGCCGCCGCGCGTTCGGGCTCCCAGAACGCGCGCACCGACAAGAGACGTCCGTCCGAGCCTGCCTTGTAGACGATCACGCAGTCGGTGTCGACACGGTATCCGCCGTCGAACAGCGTCGTGATCGTCGCGACGTTCGCGACCTCGTCGCCACCCGCGTGCGAATCGTGGACGACGAACCGGAACCGCTGCACATTCGCTATCGTGAGGTCCCAGAACGCCGAGATGCCGTCCGCGCCGTGATGGCCCTTGCCCTCCTCGTCGAACCCCGAGGGGCCGACCGGGTCCTCGATCACCGCCGTCGGATCGAACAGGTCCAGCCAGCGCTGCTTGTCCCCCGCCGCGACGGCCTCCATGGATCGCAACGCCGCCACCCGGGCAGGCGGCTGCTGCGCGTCGACGTCCCAGCACACGGTGACACTCATCCGGCGGACCTCCTCAGAACCGTGCGATGACGTCGGCGGCGAACTTCTTGATCGAGTCCTTCTTCTGCTCCACCGGGGCGTCGAAACCGAGGCCGTCGAACACCCACGGCACCGTGATCACGTCGGTGACGCCGACGTCTGCCTGCTCGCGATAGCCGTCGAGGCCGAACCGGTCGATGCACACGGCCTGGAACTCGAAGGGCTCGTCGGCGCGGCCGTACTCGGCGCGCAGCGTGTTCAGCCGTGCGATCGTGTCGCGCAGGTCGTCCAGCTTCATCATCGCCGACGCCCAGCCGTCGCCCACGCGCGCGGCGCGGCGCAACGCCGGTTCGCTGTGCCCGCCGACGTAGAACGGCACGTGCCGCTTCGGGGCCGGGCTCATGCACAGCTTGTCGAAGTCGTAGAACTCGCCGTGGTACTCGACCATTCCGCCGTCGAGGATCAGCCGGAGCACGTCGATCGCCTCATCGACCCGCTTGCCACGCCGCCGGTACGGCACCCCGCACCACTCGAACTCCTCCGGCGCCCAGCCGACGCCGAGACCGAGCCCGAACCGGTCGCCCGTGAGGTTCGCGACCGAACCCACCTGACGAGCCAACAGCACCGGATTGCGCGAGCCGAGTTTCAGCACCGACGTGTAGAACGTGATCTCTTTCGTGGCGGCCCCCATCGACGCCGCCGCGATCAGCGGGTCGACCCACGGGGTGTTCTCGTCCCAGAACCGACTTCCGTCCGGAGTGTACGGATAGTCCGCGGACACCTGCTCGGAATAGAAAAGCGAGTCGGGAAGGGCGATCGAGGAGAACCCGCACTCCTCGGCCGTGACGGCCAGTTCGGTCAGCTGATCCAGCGGGGTCAGGGCCACCGACAGTGTGAACCTCATACCGCAAAACAGTAACGTGTTCTAGTTTGTTGCGCCAGGCTCGACGACGATCCGGTGCCGTTCGCGGTTTCACTGGTGTGGGTGCTCTCGAGTCGCGGCCGCCACGAAACCCGTGTTTACGGTCGTCACGGCAGGTGGGTCACCCCATCGGCCGAGCACGGTGCCGATGCCACGAGGGCCTCGGCGAGGTCGGGGGACCGGACGTGCGAGCTCCTTACTGGAGGATCAGCGTGTCCACACCGTGGAAGCGCACAGCGGTCATCGGACTGGTCGGCGGCACGGCCCTCGTGGCCTTCGCGGGCAACGCGGCGGCCGTCGCACCCAGCGAGCAGTCCCTGCACGACACACCGGACAGCGTCGAGAAAGGAACCGAGGTCGCCCTGTCGGGCACCCTCACCGGACTGCGGGACCGGCCGGTGAGCGACCAGCGGGTCGCGCTGGAGCGCCGCGCGGGTGACGGGGGCTGGCAGACCGTCGACACCGCGACCACCGGCGACGACGGCACCGTCACGTTCCGACGCACCCCGCAGCGAACCGCCGAGTGGCGAGTGACCTACGACGGCAGCACGTTCCTCGACCCGTCGGCCTCACCGCCGCAACGGGTCGACGTGCGTCTTCCTCCTCCTCCGCCACCACCGCCGAAGCCGGCACGGCCCGAGCAGTCCGCGAAGCCGAGCGGCAAGCAGATCGTGGACGTCGCGGCGTCCCACGCGGGCAAGCCGTACGCCTACGGCGCCACGGGGCCGCAGCGCTTCGACTGCTCCGGTTTCGCGCAGTTCGTGCACCGTCAGGTCGGAATCCAGCTTCCGCGCACCTCCAGTGCACAGCACCGGGCCGTGCGACCGGTCGCCAACCACGCGAAAGTGGCCGGCGACCTGGTCTTCTTCCACCAGGGCGGCTCGGTCTACCACGTCGGCATCTACGCGGGAGGCAACCACGTCTGGGCCGCCCCGGAGAGCGGCGACGTCGTTCGCAAGCAGCGGATCTGGACGGACACGTACTACACCGGCCGCGCCTGGTGACCATGATCATGCCGGGAACTCCCCGGGCGCCGCGGGCGTTGTCCGGTTCGAAGGAGTCTGTCCGGTCCCCGGCGGACTCCGCCGGAACCGCGTACGCCCCGGGAGTACCTCATGGAGCTCGTCCTCGTCGTCCTCGTACTGATCATCGTCGGTGGCGGGTACTACCTGTTGCGATCCCACCAACAGGCCAAACGCAACCGGCTGGAGGACGCGAAGGCCGACGCCCGCCGGTGGGTGGAGCGGCTCGGCGGCCAGGTGCTCAACCTGACCGGCACCGACACGGCGTCGCAACAGGCACTGGCGGACGCCTCGGAGCGCTACAACGCCGCCGGATCGCAGATGGAACAGGCGCAGACCGAGGAGCAGGCGAAACTCGTCAAGGACACCGCGCTCGAAGGCCTTTACTACGTCCGGGCCGCGCGGGAGGCCATGGGCCTCGACCCGGGGCCGGCACTGCCGGAGGACCGTGAACGGCAGGCCGCGGGCAAGGTCACCGAGCACCGTTCCGTCGACGTCGAGGGCAGGCACTACGAGGCCTCGCCCGAGCCCGGCGCCGACACCCCGCACTACTACCCGGGCGGCCGCGTCGCGGGCAGGCCCGTGCCGCAGGGCTGGTACAGCGAGCCGTGGTGGAAACCGGCGCTGGTCGCGGGCGCATGGGGCCTCGGGTCGATGATGCTGTTCAGCGCGATGTTCTCCGGCATGGCGGGTGTCCCCGCGGGCGCCATGGGCGACGGCGGCGACATGGGCGGCGACGGCGGCGATGCGGGCGGTGACGGCGGCGACGCCGGAGGCGACGGCGACATGGGCGGCGACGCCGGTGGCGACATGGGCGGCGATTTCGGCGGCGATATGGGCGACATGGGCGGGTTCGACTTCGGGTTCTGACCGCCCCGGCTCGTCACTCCGTGGGCCGTGATCGGTCCGTCACGCGGGCTGGCAGGTCGGGCACCAGTAGAGGTGCCTGCCCGCCAGTTCGGTGTGCGCAACCGAAGTGCCGCAGACCAGGCACGGCTGCCCGGCGCGCCGGTAGACGTACACTTCGCCGCCGTGCCGGTCCTTCCGCGGCGCGCGGCCGGTGACTTCGGGCAGGTGTTCGTCGGCGACCGTGTCGATCCGTCCGCTCCGCACGCCCGCCCGCATGAGGGCGACGAGGTCGTCCCACATCGCCTTCCACACCGTCTCGTCGAGGTCGCGGCCCGCGAGCATCGGGGTGAGGCCGTGGCGGAACAGGACCTCGGCGCGGTAGACGTTGCCGACCCCCGACAGCACCTTCTGGTCCATCAGCAGCGCCGCGATCGACGTGCGGGACCGCGTGATCCGCTGCCAGGCGGGCTCCGGCCGGGCGTCGCGGCGCAGCGGGTCGGGGCCGAGCCTGGCGATGATGGCGTCGGCCTCGGGCTCGGTGAGCAGTTCGCACCGCGTCGGACCGCGCAGGTCCGTCCAATGTGTCCGTCCGGACAGTCGCAGCCGAACCTGGCCGACCGGCTCGGTCTCGGGGAGCTTCGACTCGGTGAATGTCCCGTACAGCCCCAGGTGGACGTGGACGACACCGAGCGGTCCGTAGTCGTGGAACAGGTGCTTGCCGTGGGCGTCGGCACGCAGGAACGTGGCGCCGTCGAGCTGTGCCGCCTCGGTGGCGAACCGGCCCTGAGGGCTGCTCACCCGCACCGGCGCGCCCGCGTAGCGCCGCTGATGCAGCCGGGCGAGCCGGTGCAGGGTGTGCCCTTCGGGCATCAGGCCTCCGGCAGCGCGGGGGCGTCGCCCGTCTGTTCGAAGTCGGTCAGCTGCTGCACCCGGCGCGTGTGCCGCGGGCCGTCGTCCACCGGCGTGTCCAGGAACGCCTCGACGATGCCCGTGGCCTCCTCCGTGCTGTGCATGCGCGCACCGACGCCGACGACCTGGGCGTGGTTGTGCTGACGCGTGAGCTGGGCGGTCTCCACGCTCCACGCCAGGCCCGCCCGGCAGCCCGGCACCTTGTTGGCGGCGATCTGCTCGCCGTTGCCGGAGCCGCCGATGACGATGCCGAGGCTCCCCTCGTCGGCGACGACCCGGCGCGCGGTCTCGATGCAGAACGGCGGGTAGTCGTCGGCGGCGTCGTAGACGTGCGGGCCGACGTCGGTGACGTCGTGGCCCTGCTTCTCCAGATGGGCGACGAGGTGATTCTTCAGCTCGAAGCCGGCATGGTCGGATCCCAGATAGACACGCACAGCGGCAGTGTGCCATCCCCGCTGCACATGGCCTCGGGCCACCCGGCAGGGTGTGAGCCATGACGGATGTGACTCCGACGCCGACGCAACCGGCCCCCGCGAGCGCCCAGGCCCCGACGCTGACGCAGGACGGTCACGCCGTGCGGTTCGACTGGGGCGAGTCCGGGCTGGCGGCCCTGGGCGGTGCCTGCGCGGTGCTGGTGATCGTCGACGTCCTCTCCTTCTGCACCCGAGTGGACCTGGCGCTCACCGCGGGCGGCGCGGTGCGACCGGTCCGGTGGGCCGATCCGCTGCCCGAGACGGACGGCGGCGACCCCGAGCCACTGCGGTCACCGAACGGCGCGACACTCACGGTCGAGGCCGGTACGACCGGCGCGCACGTGCTCACCGCCTGCCTGCGCAACGCGGACGGCGTGGCGAAGCTCGCCGCGGAGCTGGCGGCGGGCGGGCCGATCGGCGTGCTGGCCGCGGGCGAACGGTGGGGCGTACAGGCCGGCACGACGGCGGGGTCCGACGGTCCGCTGCGCCCGTGCCTCGAGGACCAGCTCGGCTCCGGCGCGGTCGTCGCGGGGCTGCAGTCGTACGGCGACATCTCCCCCGAAGCGGTCGTGGCGGCCCAGGCCTTCGCCGTGGCCGACGTACCCGCGGCGGTACGCGGCTCGGCCTCGGGCCGCGAGCTGGCCGCACACGGCGACGGCGAGCTGCTCGAACGCGCCGTCGAGGTCGGCGCGTCGCCGTGTGTGCCGAGACTCGGCGCCGACGGAGTGCTCACCGGTGCCTGACTGGGCCGAGCAGGCCTGCGGCGTGTACACCCGCCGGTACGCCGAACTGGACCTGACCGTCGGCCTCGTCGTCGGGTCGCAGCGTTGCCTGATCGTCGACACCCGTGGCTCGCGCGGTCAGGGCGAGGAGCTGGCCGCCGCGGTCCGCGAGGTGACGTCGGCGCCGCCCGAGATCGTGCTGACGCACGCCCACTTCGACCACGCCTTCGGCGCCGCAGCGCTGTCCGCGGCGTTCGGGGACCGTCCGATATGGGCACACACCGGATGCCGGAGGGCCCTCACGAACCACGGCGAGCACGACCGCCGGGAATGGATGGAGCGGTACCGCGCCTGCGGCGAGCACGCCCTGGTCGACGACCTCTCCGCGACCCCGATCGCCGCCCCCACGCACACGTTCGAGCGCAGCGCACGGGTGGACCTCGGCGACCGCACCGTCGAGCTCGTTCACCCGGGGCCCGGGCACACCGACCACGACGTGATCGCCGTCGCCGGTGACGTGCTGTTCGCGGGCGACCTCGTCGAACACGTACCCGGCGGCTCGTTCACCGAGGAGTCGTTCGGGCCCGACGCCCATCTCGACGCGTGGCCGACGGCACTCGACCACGTGCTCACCCACCGGCCACGCGTCGTCCTACCCGGCCACGGCGACCCCGTCGACGCCCCGTTCGTCACGCGCGCCCGGGACGATCTGCGCACCCTCGCGGACCTGCGCACAGCAGTCCGGGCCGGCACGCTCACCCCCGCCGGCGCCCTCGAGGCCGCTCCCCTGCCACCGGAGGTCAGCCGGGCCGCGCTGACCTGACACACCGGGTCAGGGCACGTCGCCGGGGCGCCCTGGCTCCGCGGGATCCGCCGTGTCCACGCCGCCCAGAGACCCGCCGCTGCGCAGAGACTCGCCGCTGCGCAGGGGCTCGCCGACCCGGTGGAGGTGGCCGAGCGCCTCGCGCCACGACGCGACCAGGCCGGTCTCGTGATACGGCACGTCGATCTCCTCGCAGTAGCCGCGCACGATCGGCTGCGCCTTGCGCAGATGCGGCATCGGCAGGTGCGGGAACAGGTGGTGTTCGATCTGGTAGTTCAGGCCGCCCATCAGGTTGTCGACCAGCACGCCGCCGCGGACGTTGCGGGTCGTCAGCACCTGTTTGCGGAGGAAGTCGAGCTTCTCCCCCGCCTTCAACGTCGGCATGCCCTTGTGTCCCGGCGCGAACACCGATCCCATGTAGACACCCCAGAGCGCCTGGTGCACCAGGAGGAACGCGAGCGCCTTCTCCGGCGACAGGACGAGCAGCAGTGCACCGAGGTAGCAGGCGAAGTGGGCGGCGAGCAGCAACGCCTCGACACTCCGATGCTTGATGCGCCGATTCGCACGCCGGCCGATCACCGCTCGCACGCTGGAGAAGTGCAGGTTGAACCCTTCCAGCGTGAGCAACGGGAAGAACAGCACCGCCTGCCTGCGTCCGATGATCCGGGGCAGTCCCCTGCTGGCCACGGCCTGCTCCCGGGACCACACCAGGATGTCCGGCACCACGTCCGGATCGTGTTCCTCGTGGTTCGGGTTGGCGTGGTGCCGGGTGTGCTTGTCCATCCACCAGCCGTAGCTCATGCCGACGCCGAGGTTGCCCGCGAGCAACCCGGCGATCTCGCCCGCCCTCCGAGTGCGGAACACCTGCCGGTGCGCCAGGTCGTGCGAGATCAGCGCGACCTGCGCGAACACGACAGCGAAGAACGCGGCGACGAGCAGCTGCCACCACGTGTCACCGAGCAGGACGAACGCGGCGATGCCGCCGCCGTACAGAGCGGCGACGATGCCCGCGCGGGCGGCGTAGTAGCCGGGGCGCCGGGCGAACAGCCCCGCGGCTGCGATACGCCGGGACAACACGGCGAAATCGCTGCCACGCCGGGTCTCGGCGGATTCGTCGGGCGCGGATGCGGAGGCCGTGTCGGATGCGGAGGCCGTATCGGCCGAGGTGGGCGTCATGCCCCCACACTGGCCCGCGTCGCCGCCGCGGCGACATCCTGCGCTCCCCCGACGTCCCGCTGGTGCAAGCCCCCGTTTCCACGCCGACAGGGCGCCTCCGGACGATTACCCTTGCCGCATGCGGTACTCGCACACTGTCCGCGATCGCACCTACACCTTCGACGGACTGGTCGATCTGTTGGCCAAGGCCGCGCCCGACCGTTCCGGCGACCGGCTGGCCGGATGCGCCGCCGACTCCGACGCCGAGCGCGTCGCGGCGCGGTGGGCACTGGCCGACGTACCGCTGACCACCTTCCTCACCGACCCCGTCGTGCCGCCGGAAACCGACAACGTCACCCGGCTGATCTGGGACACGCACGACGGCGACGCCTTCTCCCTCGTCCGCCACCACACGGTCGGCGAGCTGCGCGACTGGCTGCTGGACACCGCGGCGGGGCCCGACGCAGCCACCCGGCTGTCCGCCCTCGCACCGGGACTCACCCCCGAGATGGTCGCCGCCGTCTCGAAGCTGATGCGGAACCAGGACCTCGTGTCGGTCGCCGCCGCCACGTCGGTGACCACGGCGTTCCGGACCACGCTCGGACTGCCCGGCAGGCTGGCGACACGACTGCAACCCAACCATCCCGCCGATGACCCCACGGGCGTCGCCGGAGCGGTGCTCGACGGGTTGCTGCTCGGCGCGGGCGACGCCGTGATCGGGGTGAATCCGGCCTCGGACAACCCCCGCACGGTCCGCGACCTGCTTCATCTGCTCGACGACATCCGGACGCGCTACGAGATCCCCGTCCAATCGAGCGTCCTGACCCACGTGACGACGACGATCGACCTGATCGCGCAGGGCGCACCCGTCGACCTCCCGTTCCAGTCCATCGCGGGCACCCAGCGTGCCAACGACGGATTCGGCGTCACCCCGGCGATGCTGGCCGAGGCGAACGACGCCGCACGCGGGCTCGCGCGCGGTTCCGTCGGCGACAACGTCCTGTACTTCGAGACGGGCCAGGGAGCCGCCCTGTCCGCCGACGGGCACCACGGCACCGGCGGGCGCCCTGTCGACCAGCAGACCCTCGAGGCCCGCGCCTACGGTCTGGCGCGGGTGTTCGATCCGCTCATCGTCAACACCGTCGTCGGCTTCATCGGGCCGGAGTACCTGTACGACGGCAAGCAGATCATTCGCGCCGGGCTCGAGGACCACTTCTGCGGCAAGCTGCTGGGACTGCCGATGGGGGTCGACGTCTGCTACACGACCCACGCCGAGGCCGACCAGGACGACATGGACACGCTCCTGCTGTTGCTGACCGCGGCGGGCTGCACGTTCGTGATCACCGTTCCGGGCGCCGACGACGTCATGCTCGGCTATCAGTCGGCCTCTTTCCACGACGTGCTGACCACGCGCCGGGTCACCGGCACCCGACCCGCACCGGAGTTCGAGGCCTGGTTGGAGGGGCTGGGAATGCTCGATGACGCCGGCAGAGTGCGCGCCGTCGATCCCGGCGACTCTCCCTTGCGGGAACTGACGGCGAAGGCGGGCGCGTGAGCACGTTCTGGGATCCGCTGCGGCACCGCACACCCGCCCGCATCGGGTTGGACCGGGTCGGGGACGCGGCGCGGACCCGTCACGTACTCGAATCGGCGGAGGCTCTCGCACTGGCCCGCGACGCCGTGCACGGGAGCCTCGACGTCGACCGGCTCGGGGACGAGCTGCGCGCGTTGGGAATCGGCGAGCCGGTCCACGTGCCGTCGGCGGCACCGGACCGTGCGACGTACCTGAGCCGTCCCGACCTGGGACGCCGTCCTGCCGACGTGCCGGTGCTCGCTCCTGCGGACCTCACGCTCGTCGTCGCCGACGGGCTGTCCGCGGAGGCCACGGCGTTGCACGCTGCCGGCGTGCTCGCGGCACTGCTTGCGGAGCTGCCCGGCGACCTGACGGTCGGGCCGCCGATCATCGCGACGCAGGCTCGGGTGGCCCTCGCCGACCACATCGGCGCCGCCCAGGAGGCCAGGCTGTGTGTCGTGGTGATCGGGGAACGCCCCGGGCTGTCGGCACACGACAGCCTGGGTGCCTACGTGACCTGGGCCCCGGCACCGGGAACGGCGGACTCGGCGCGCAACTGCGTGTCGAACATCCGCCGCCCGCACGGTCTCGGCCACGCCGACGCGGCCCGCACCCTGGCCCGGCTCATCGCCGGAGCCCGCCGCATCGAGGCCACCGGCGTGCAACTGAAGGACACGAGCGGGCGACTCACCGACGGGTGAGCGGGGCACGCTCCGTGCTCAGTCGAAGTTGAGGTCTCCGGTGCGGGTCCGCTTGAGCTCGTAGAAGTCGGGGTAGCTCGCCATGGCGACGGCGCCGTCGAACAGCTTCACCGCGTCCTCACCGCGCGGGATGGACGAGAGCACCGGGCCGAAGAACGCGACGCCGTCGACGTGCAGGGTCGGCGTACCGACGTCCATGCCCACCGGGTCCATTCCCTCGTGGTGGCTCTTGCGCAGGGCCTCGTCGTAGTCGCTCGACGTCGCCGCGTCGAGCAGCTCCGGTGGCGCCGACACCTCGGCGAGCGCCTCCTTGAGCACCAGGTCGATGTCCTTGTTGTCCTGGTTGTGATACCGCGTGCCGAAGGCCGTGTAGTAGTCGCGCAGCACCTGCTCTCCCTGCTGCTGCGCCAGCGCGACGGCGACCCGCACCGGGCCCCACGCCTTGTTCATCAGCTCGACGTACTCGTCGGCCAGGTCGCGCCCGGAATTCAGCACGGCCAGGCTCATCACGCGGAAGTTGAGGTCGATGTCCCGACGCTTCTCCACCTCGAGGATCCAGCGCGAAGTGATCCACGCGAACGGGCAGATCGGGTCGAAGTAGAAGTCGACGCGGGTGCGGGACTCGGTCATGGAACGTAACTCCTCGGTCGGCCTGGTGGGTCCGTCCGGGGCAACACCGCGCCAAGGCGGGTTGTTCCCGCGCGACGGGCCGTGCGGACGCGTCACGCCGGGCCCCACGGCCCGCCGCCCGCACACCTGGCGATTCCCCGTGCGCGCGCGGCGGCGGCCATGATTGGATCGGCGGACGTCCTGTTGCCCATCCACGACCGATGACCGAGGTGTCCGTGCCCGCGCCCAACCTGACCCGGGACGCCGCGCAGCAGCGCGCCGACCTGCTCGACGTCCAGTCCTACGACATCCTTCTCGACCTCACCGACGGCCGGGGCCGTCCCGGGGAGAAGACGTTCGACTCCAGGACCACGATCACCTTCGCGGCCGCGCGGCCCGGGGCGGAGTCCTGGGTGGACATCGTCGCCGAGGGCGTGCGGTCGGCGACGCTCAACGGTGCCTCGCTCCCGGTCGACGGGTACGTCGAGGACGACGGCCTCACCCTGCCGGATCTGGCGGAGACGAACGAGCTCACGATCGAGGCCGACTGCCGGTACATGAACACCGGCGAGGGGCTGCACCGCTTCGTCGACCCGGTGGACGAGTCGGTGTACCTGTACTCGCAGTTCGAGACGGCCGACGCCAAGCGCATGTTCGCCTGCTTCGACCAACCGGACCTCAAGGCCACCTACCGCCTCACCGTCATCGCGCCGAAGGGCTGGAAGGTCGTCTCCAACGCGCGGGTCGAATCCGAGTCCGAGACGCCCGAGGGTGCGGTGCGACTCGTGTTCGCCGAGTCCGAGCGCATCTCGACCTACCTGGTCGCCCTCGTGGCGGGCCCGTACGCCGAGTGGCGCGACGAGTACCGCGACGAGCACGGCACCATCCCGCTCGGCATCTACTGCCGCGCCTCGCTGGCCGAGTACATGGACGCCGACCGGCTCTTCACCGAGACGAAGCAGGGCTTCGGCTTCTACCACGAGAATTTCGGCGTGACCTACCCGTTCTCGAAGTACGACCAGCTGTTCGTGCCCGAGTTCAACGCCGGGGCCATGGAGAACGCGGGCGCTGTGACGTTCCGCGAGGACTACGTCTTCCGCAGCCGCGTCACGCGCTACTCCTACGAACGCCGCGCCGAGACGCTGCTGCACGAGATGGCCCACATGTGGTTCGGCGACCTCGTCACCATGCGCTGGTGGGACGACCTGTGGTTGAACGAGTCGTTCGCGACGTTCGCCAGCGTTCTCGCCCAGGCCGAGGCGACCGAGTACACCGGCGCGTGGACGAGTTTCGCCAACATCGAGAAGTCGTGGGCCTACCGGCAGGACCAGCTGCCCTCGACGCACCCGATCGCCGCCGACATGGTCGACCTTCAGGCGGTCGAAGTGAACTTCGACGGCATCACCTACGCCAAGGGTGCCAGCGTCCTGAAGCAGCTCGTCGCCTACGTCGGGCAGGACAACTTCCTGTCGGGACTGAGGCTGTACTTCGACCGCCACGCGTGGGGCAACGCGACTCTGGCCGACCTGCTCTCCGCGCTCGAGGAGGCGTCCGGCCGCGACCTGTCGTGGTGGAGCGCCCAGTGGCTCGAGACGACGGGCCTCAACTCCCTGCGCCCCGTGTTCGACACGGACGCCGACGGCAGGTTCACCTCCTTCACGATCCTGCAGGGCGGCGCCAAGCCGGGCGCGGGCGAGCTACGCACTCACCGTGCGGCGGTCGGCATCTACGACGACGTCGACGGCAGGCTGGTGCGTACCCGGCGCGTCGAACTCGACATCGACGGCGAGCGCACCGACGTGCCCGACCTCGTCGGCGCCGACCGCGGCAAGCTCGTGCTGGTCAACGACGACGACCTGACCTATTGCACGATGCGCCTCGACAACGACTCGCTCGTGACGCTGATCGACCGCATCGGCGACATCACCGACCCGCTTCCCCGCACCCTGTGCTGGTCGGCCGCGTGGGAGATGACCCGCGAGGCGGAGCTCAAGGCGCGCGACTTCGTCACGCTCGTGCAGCGCGGCATCGGTGCGGAGACCGAGGTCGGCGTCGTTCAGCGGCTGCTGATGCAGGCGCAGACGGCGCTCAACTCCTACGCGGAGCCCAGCTGGGCCGCAGAGCGGGGTTGGCCCGCCTTCGCCGCGCGACTGCTGGAGTTGGCACGCACCGCCGAGGCCGGTTCGGACCACCAACTGGCGTTCGTCAACGCACTGGCGTCGGCGGTACTCGACGAGCAGACTGTGTCGGTGCTGGCGGGCTGGCTCGACGGTTCGGCATCTCTCGAGGGCCTCGTCGTCGACACCGACCTGCGCTGGCGACTGCTCCACGCACTCGTCGCCCACGGCAAGGCGGGCGAAGCGGAGATCGCGGCCGAACACGAACGGGACAACACCGCCACGGGCCGCCGCCATGCCGAGCGCGCACGCGCGCTGCGGCCGACCGCCGAGGCCAAGGCGGAGGCGTGGGAACGCGCGGTGCACGACGACGAGCTGCCCAACGCGGTGAACGAGGCGATCATCGCCGGCTTCTCCCATCCAGGGCAGAAGCACCTGCTCGACGGCTACGTCGCCACGTACTTCGCCACGATCGACGAAGTGTGGGCACGCCGTTCCAGCGAGGCCGCCCAGCCCACCGTGGTGGGTCTGTACCCGTCGTGGTCGGTCACGCGCGAGTGCATCGCCGCGGCCGACGCGTGGCTGGAAGGCGACCACGCGCCCGCGCTGCGCAGGCTCGTCTCGGAAGGCCGCGCAGGCATCGTGCGTGCGCTCGCGGCGCGGGAGTTCGACGAGAGCTGACGGTCACCGCCGGTGCCCGGCCCGCCCGGGCACCGGCGAGCCCGCACCCGCGTGCGTGAAGGCAGACTCCGGGAAGACACACACGGACAGACTCCGGAGACACAGCGCCCCGGCACCGAACGGATCGGTGCCGGGGCGCTCGTTTCGGTCACGCCACGCGGCCGCGCGCGGCGATGTCGGCCCAGGTGATCGGCCGTCAGTGCGCGGGATTGCTCCCCGCCTGGTCGGCCAGCATGCGGAGGCCGCTGACGAAGCCACCGATCAGGTCGCCTTCCTTGAACGAGGCGACCATGCTCATGACGGCCAGTTTCACGGCACGGTCGGGCACTCGCTGCGTCGTGTTGGCGCCGGTGACGACCTCGACGACCCGCTCCCCCGGAGACACGGCGATCAGCACGGCGTCATCACCCTGCTCACCAAGCCGATCGTGCAACTGCTCCGCCGCGGCGCGAGTGTCCTCGGAACCGAGCGGACCGAGGTAGATGCTGAATTCGATGCCGGTGTCGCGCGTCGCCAGCGCGAGCGCCTCGTCGATCCGGCTCAACTGCTGCGTCGAGAATGGGCCTTTCGGAGTATCGGGTGCATACTCCTGGGCGCGGGAGATGCGTCCGCTCGTCGTAACCGCGGCGCCGGACGGCAGGTCCGCGGGATCGACGTCGGAAGCACGGTCGTGCACCAGTTCACCAGTTGCCACGGGCACCTCCTCGGTCCGTAGACGGGCTGCCGGCCGTACCGGCACTCACCGGGTTGGCACTCCACCATGTCGCGGGGTGGTCCCATTCCTGCCCCGGGCGATACCGTGGCCGGCCCGCGAACTTCGAACGCAGGGTGACCAGGGCGAATACGCCGCAGATGGCGAGCGGGACCACCGCGAAGACCAGGGTCGTCTCGAGGATGCTCACGAGCGAAGGGTATCCGACGAGTCCCCACGTGTGACCACCTGCCGTGCCGCCACGCCGCCTTGATCCGCGCCGCTCGCCGCATCCCGACCACCGTCCGCCGCTTGCCGGAGACGTAATGGCACGTTGAGCCGAAGCGCTCCTGGCAGACGGTTGCAACTCGACGTACACCCGGACTCACCGACCGCATCGTGCTTGTCACAGGTGAACGGCCCTCGTACGTTTTTCACACGTACGGGTTCTTGCGCCCCGATGTTCCCAACCGCCACTGATTTCCGCCTGTCACAGGAGGCCCACATGTTTCACGTCCTGAGCCCCGCCGCGACGAGCGACAACGCGACGTCGACGGACGTCGCCCGCCCCGCCGAGCTCGGAACGCGAGTCACGCGCGGTACCCGCGTCACGTGTGGCACCCGAGTGACAGCAGGCACGCGCGTCACGCGCGGTACACGGGTGACCCGCGGCACCCGCGTCACCATGGGCACACGGGTGACCCGCGGCACCCGCGTCACCATGGGCACCCGAGTCACCCGCGGCACCCGCGTCACCATGGACACCCCCGCCACCATGGGCACCCGAGTCACCCGCGGCACCCGCGTCACCATGGACACCCCCGCCACCATGGGCACCCGAGTCACCCGCGGCACCCGCGTCACGATGGGCACTCGCGTGACGATGGGTACCCGCGTCACCGTCTGATCTCCTACGACCCGGCACGCCGCCGCGCCGTTCCCGCATCGGCGACGTGCACGACGAAAGTCGCAGACATCGCTCCGGCGGCCGCGTTCCACGCCGCCGGAGCTTCTGCGTGCGCCTGCCCGACTACTCAGTGCCGGGACGGCCGACACGCTAGGCGGCCGGCGCTCCGAGGTACGGCCGCCATTGCGGATCGGTCTCCTTCGCGTGCGCCAGCAACCGCCAATGCGGCCCGTGCGGGGCACGCGGAATGGTCCGCATCGTCCAGCCGAGCTCCGAGAGCAGGTTGTCCGCCTTGCGGTGGTTGCACTTGGCGCAGCAGGCCACGCAGTTCTCCCACGAGTGTTCGCCGCCGCGGCTGCGCGGCTGGACGTGGTCGATCGTCTCGGCCCGGCCGCCGCAGTAGGCGCAGCGGAAGCGATCGCGATGCATCAGACCGGCACGCGTGAGCGGCACCTGCGCTCGATAAGGTACCCGCACATAATTCGACAACCGGATCACCGAAGGCACGTCCACGGTCATCGTCGCGGCGTGCAGCGTGAGTCCCGAGGGATCTTCGTGCACGACTTCGGCCTTGCCGCAGACCAGCAGGACGATCGCCCGGCGTAACGGCAGCGCCGTCAGCGGTTCGAACGTCGCGTTCAGCAACAGGACCCGGCGTTTGCCCCAACCAGGACCGGACGAACCAGAGCCGGCCTCACGGGAACGCCATGCCCCCGGCGTTCGAGGAACCCTGCCCGCGCGCGGCGGGCCGGTGGGATGCGGCCCCGTCGGAGCCGTTCCACCGCGGTTCGCGCCGGACGCCGGCGCGCACAGCATGACCTCCGACGCCGTCCCGGCCGGCTGCCGGGGGTGAGCGCCGTGAGGGCTCGGTTGTCGGTCTGGCACGCGACCACCTCCACCGGTGCTGCCCTAGTCGACCACACATCGCCCCTGGAACGCACGTGTGTTAACGCACGTGTCCACTCCGAGTACCGTGGCTGTGGAGTTCGACGTGGCCAACATGCCTTACCCGTACCCCGACGGGACCACTGAAGTGGGCGGCATCACACCCCCTCATGATCATGTTCGCCACGCCCATGTTATGGAAGGAAACGCTTCTCCCCGTGGACCAGTTGCTCAGCGAACCCCCGTCCTGCATTCAGGAGGCGGGCACCTGGTGCCAGCAGATCTGGCAGCTCACCGGTAACGAATGGCTGGCCGGTTCGGCGAACTGGCTCATCGCCAAACCGTTCACCATCCTCGTCATCGCGGTCATCGCGTTCACCGTGCGGCTGTTCATCCGCAGGCTCATCGACCGAATGACCCGCACGCCGGAAGACGACGGCAAGGACAAGACCAGGACCCCGGCCCTGCTGAAGCCGCTCAAGGAGAAGGCCCCCGATCTCGTCGGGCCCGGCATCCTCGAGCGCCGCAGGCAGCGCGCCAGGACCATCGGCTCGGTGTTGAAGTCGATCACGACCGTCGTCGTCTACACGATCGCCGTGGTGCTCATCCTCGGCGAGTTGGGCATCAACCTCGCGCCGATCCTCGCGTCGGCGGGCATCGTCGGTGTCGCCGTCGGGTTCGGTGCCCAGAACCTCGTGCGCGACTTCCTGTCCGGCATCTTCATGATGCTGGAGGACCAGTACGGCGTGGGCGACGTCGTCGACGTCGGAGAGGCCATCGGCACCGTCGAAGCCGTCGGCCTCAGGATCACGACGTTGCGCGACCTCAACGGCACCGTCTGGTACGTGCGCAACGGCGAGGTGCTCCGCGTCGGCAACTTCAGCCAGGGCTTCGCGGTCGGTGTCGTCGACATCCCGGTGGCCTACGACGCCGACCTGGACCGTGCGACGAGGATGCTCCAGGAGGTCCTCGCCACGTCTGCCGAGCGGGAGGACCTCGCGCCGGACATCCTCGAACCCCCCACGGTGCTGGGCGTCGAGAGCGTCACCCCCGAGGCGGTGCTGCTGCGCCTGACCGTGAAGGTCCGGCCCGGCAAGCAGTGGGCCATCCAGCGCGCGCTGCGTGCCGACGCGATGGCCGCCTTCGAGCGGGCCGGCTTCCAACCGCCGCTGAAACGACTGTTCCAGAGCGGCGGCGGCACGGGTGCCTGACCCACGAGGACAATGGACCGCAGCCCTGTCATCGTCCGAGACGTCCCGGGGTTCGAAAAGCCCCCCGGGGTCGAAAAGCCCCCGAGTTCGAAAAGCCGAGGTATTCCGAAGTGTCTGAGGCCAGCGACGGATCCGCCGACCCCCGCACGTTCTACGACGCGGTGGGCGGTGAGGAGACGTTCCGGAAGCTGGTGGCGCGGTTCTACGCCGAGGTCGCCGACGACGAGGTGCTGCGCCCGCTGTATCCCGAGGAGGATCTCGGCCCGGCCGAGGACCGGTTGCGGCTGTTCCTCATGCAGTACTGGGGCGGGCCGCAGACCTATTCCGAGCAGCGCGGCCATCCGCGGCTGCGGATGCGGCACGCGCCGTACAAGATCGGGCCCATCGAACGTGACGCTTGGTTGCGGGCGATGCGCATCGCCGTCGACGAGACCGGAATCGCCGAGCCGTACCGCACACAGCTGTGGGACTACCTCGAGATGGCGGCCCAGTCGATGATGAACAGCTGGGTCTGATCAGCGGGCGTGATCGCCGGCGCCACCCCTCGATCGCCGCCGTTGACGGTTCGCCACTTGGCCTGGTTCGCACCGTGCGTAACCGTCTGCGGCGTCGAAAACGGCGTTGCGACGTCCCACGCCACTGGTACCGTCCGGCACAGGAGCCGAACCGTAGCGTCGTGCTCCGGAACGGCGCCACGTAAAGGGCACGATGTACGAGGGGTTATCGATGCCACGCGACCCAGGTCGTGACGATCCCGAGGGTGAACAACCGGGCGTCTGGGAAATTCGCATCGGCGTCTACGCCACCGAAGCCGAAGCGAACGAGCTCAAAGAGCGGTTCGTCCGGCTGCTGTGCCCCGATCCGGAGCACGAGCCTCCGTGCCCTGTTCCGTGGTCTTCGTGGGTCGTCCACGAATCGGACCTCGAGGATCCGCACTTCTACGCCGAGCTCACCAAACAGGGCGAAGCGGAACGACACCTCCGGACGTGACGCCCTGATCGGCGAGCGCCTCGAGTCCGGTGAGCAGGGCTCGCGGTCAGCCTTCCGCGCCCATGCCCATGTCGCCGATCCCATCGGGGTCGAAGGACTGGTCGGCGTGCTCGTCGTACGCCTGTCCTCCGACCATGACACCGGAATCGGTCCGTGCCGGCGATTCGCCGCCGGTCACCCGGCCGGCGAGTGCGCTCAGAACAGCAGCGGCAGCAGGGCGTGCCTACGGCGGACGACCGCACCGTAGCGGCCGTCGAGCCGCAACCACGCGTCGGTGGCCGCCACGCGCACGACGTCGCCGGAGACCGACGAGTCGACGAAACCCATGCCGGACATCGCGAACAGGCACCGCATCGGCACCTCGAGCTCGGTGTCGTCGCCGGACACGGTGAGTACCGTCTGATCCATCAACGACGCGGGTGGGGTTCCCTGCGGGCCGACGTTCTCCCTGGCGAGCGCGACGCCGCGGTCGGCCAGGTCGGCGACGACGGCCGCGGGCAACGTGTCGACCTGTCGCCATCCCTTGCCTGCAGGCAACTCGGACCGCCACAGCAGGTCCCGGGACGGTCCCGGGTCCATCCGCTCGCCGGGTGCGACGGTCAGCGCCGCGAGGAGCTCCGATCCGGACACGGTCACGTCGCCCGGCTCGACGTCGCCCTCCACCGCCCGCGTCACGAGCACCTCGAACGGTGTGCTCGCCCAGGCCTCGAGCACACCGGGTGCGCGCATGCGCAACCGCACGATCGCCTGCGCGTCGAGCCGCACCGCCCTGGCGATGAACGCGCCCAGCGACTCGCGGTCCGCGGGATCGGGGATTCGCAGCTCAGGCACCGTCGGCCTCCGGGATGTGTTCCGTCAAGAAGTCGCGTTCCTGCGCGACGAGCCTGCGCGGCCGGGCCGCACCGACGTCGTACGGCGCCAGCAACGTCCACGCCGTCACCGCGACCGGGTCCGATGCGGACGGTCCGTTGTGGACACGGTAGGCCAGGGTGAACGAGGCCTGCCGCAGTCGCGGCATCGTGATGCCGACGCGCAGCTGTTTGCCGTCGACGATCACCGGCGCCTTGTAGTCGACGCCGAGCTTGACCACGACCGTGCCCTTGGCGAACTCGCCCAGGCCCCGCGCGGTCGCGTCGTCGAACAGCAGCGGCACACGCGCCTCCTCCAGGAGTGTCACCATGCACGCGTGGTTGACGTGCCCGAAGGCGTCCATGTCGGACCAGCGGGGCCGCACGTGTGTCACGTATTCCGCGGCACTCATCCGACGGTGCTCCGGATCTGGCGTGCAGCGACCGACAGCGTCGCGAGGTCGATCCGCCCGGACCGGGAGATCTCGTCGAGCGTGACCCGCGAACGCGCCAGCCGGGAGGCGTTGGCCTCCTCCCACTTGGCGATCTTGTCGTCGACCGAGTCGCCGGGGTCGCTGTGCCGCAACGCATCCAGGGTGATCGCGCGCAGGGAGCCGTACAGGTCGTCGCGCAGGGCGAGCCTGGCCAGCGCGTGCCACCGGTTGTCGCGCTCGAGCTGGTTCACCGACGCCAGCATGTGGTCGAAACCCAGGTGGTCCGACAGCGCGAGGTACAGCTCGGCGACGTCCACGGGCGTGCCGTCCCCGTCCGGCTCGGCGAGCTCCGCGACCTCCGTGATGTCCAGCAGGGCGTAGCCGAGCAGCAGCTCACTCACGCGCTCGGCGAGCTCGGTGGGCACGCCTGCCTCGGTCAGCCTGCCGACCTCGGCGCGCACCTTCTCGGACTCTCGCCCGCGCACGAGCTTGCCCAACTCACCGGTCAGCGCACGCACCGGTTCGCCGAACCGGTTGATCTCGGCCCCGACGGGCAGCGGCTGCGGCCGGTTGGTCAGGAACCACCGCGATGCCCGATCGAGCAACCGGCGGGTCTCCAAGGTCATTTCGTCGGCGATCTCGGTCGCCACGACGTTGTCGAGCTCGGCGATCGCCTGCCACACCTCGGGTAGACCGTAGACGTTCGTGACCACCGAGTAGGCCCGCACCGCGTCGGTCGCCGTCGCGTTGAGCTCCTCGGCCAGGCGGAACGCGTACGTCAGCCCCGCACCGTCGACGACCTCGTTGACCAGCCATGTCGTCGTGATCTGCCGCAGCAGCGGATGCTTGGCCACCGAGGCGCCGAACCGGTTGCGCAGCGCCGACGGGAAGTACTCGACGGCGCGGCGGCTGAACACCTCGGCGTCGGGCAGTTCGCTGGCGAGGATCTCGTCCTTCAGGTCCAGCTTGACGTGCGCCAGTACCGTGGCCAGTTCGGGCGAGGTCAGCCCCTCCTCAGCCTGTTCGAGCTCGCCGAACCCGGCGTCGGTGGGCAGCGCCTCGAGTTCGCGGTCCAGCGCACCCTTCGCTTCGAGCGCGCCGACGAGCCTGCGGTGCACCGACACCATCGAGTCGGTGTGATGGCGGGAGACGCCGAGCACACCGTTCTGCGTGTAGTTGTCCCGCAGCACGAGTTCGCCGACCTCGTCGGTCATCACTTCGAGCAGCGCGTTGCGCTCGGAGACGTCCAGCTCCCCCGTCTCGACGAGCTTGTCGAGCAGGATCTTGATGTTGACCTCGTGGTCGGAGCAGTCGACGCCTGCCGAGTTGTCGAGCGCATCGGTGTTGACCTTGCCGCCGGCGCGGGCGAACTCGATCCGCCCGCGCTGGGTGAGCCCGAGGTTGCCGCCCTCACCGATGACCTTGGCGCGCACCTGGGAGCCGTTGACCCGGACGGCGTCGTTGGCCTTGTCGCCCGCGTCGGCGTGCCGTTCGTCGGACGCCTTCACGTACGTGCCGATACCGCCGTTCCACAGTAGATCGACCGGTGCCTGCAGGATCGCGTGGACCAGTTCGGCGGGCGACATGCTCTCGACGCCGGGTTGCAACCCGAGCGCCTGCGCCACCTGCGGCGTGATCGGGACGGTCTTCGCACTGCGAGGGTAGATCCCTCCACCCTCGCTGATGAGCGACCGGTCGTAGTCGTCCCACGTCGAGCGCGGCAGTTCGAACAACCGCGAGCGCTCGGCGAACGCACTGGCCGCGTCGGGGTTCGGATCCAGGAAGATGTGCAGGTGGTTGAACGCGGCCACGAGGCGGATGTGCTCGGACAGCAGCATGCCGTTGCCGAACACGTCGCCGCCCATGTCGCCGATGCCGACGACCGTGAAGTCCTGGCTCTGCGTGTCCACCCCGAGTTCGCGGAAGTGCCGCTTGACGCTCTCCCACGCCCCCTTCGCCGTGATGCCCATGGCCTTGTGGTCGTAGCCCACGGACCCGCCCGAGGCGAACGCGTCGCCCAGCCAGAAGCCGTAGCTCTTGGCGACCTCGTTGGCGATGTCGGAGAACGTCGCCGTCCCCTTGTCCGCCGCGACGACGAGGTAGTTGTCGTCGCCGTCGTAGCGGACGACGTCACGCGCGGGCACCGTCACGCCGTCGACCAGGTTGTCGGTGAGGTCCAGCAGGCCGGAGATGAACATGCGGTAGCAGGCGACGCCCTCCGAGTGGTGCGCCTCCCGGTCGAGACCCGCGTCTCCCGTCGCGACCGGCGGCCGCTTGACGACGAACCCACCCTTCGCGCCGACCGGCACGATGACCGCGTTCTTGACCGCCTGCGCCTTCACCAGGCCCAGCACCTCGGTGCGGAAGTCCTCCCGACGGTCCGACCAGCGCAGCCCGCCCCGGGCCACCGAACCGAACCGCAGGTGGACACCTTCGACCCGCGGCGAGCAGACGAAGACCTCGTACGCCGGGCGCGGTTCGGGCAGGTCGGGAACCTGTTGGGGGTCGAGCTTGAACGCGAGGTACCGGCGCGGGTTCCCGTCGGCGTCGGTGACGCGGTAGTTCGTGCGCAGTGTCGCCACGATCACCGACAACAGCCTGCGCAGGATCCGGTCCTGGTCGAGACTCGTGACCTCGTCGATCATCGAGTTGATCTCGTCGACCTGTTCGCTCGCACGGTCCTCGCGGTGCGCGTCGTCCGGACCGAACCGGGTTTCGAACAGCCGCACCAGCGCCGTGGCGATGTCGGTGTGCGCCAGCACCGTCGTCTCGATGTAGTCCTGCGAGTACGGCGAACCCGCCTGGCGCAGGTACCGGGCGTACGCGCGCAGCACCGCGACCTGCCGCCAGTCGAGTCCGGCACGCAGCACGAGGGCGTTGAACCCGTCGACCTCGGCGTCACCGCGCCATTCGGCCGCGAACGCGTCCTGGAACCGCACCTGCAGGTCGTCCTCGGATTCGACCGCGGCGAGCACGTCGGCATCGATGCGCAGGCCGAAGTCGTAGATCCACAGCCGGGCACCGTCCTCCCGCGACAGTTCGTACGGCCGCTCGTCGACCACCTCGACGCCCATGCGCTGCAGCAACGGCAGCATCGTCGACAGGGTCACCCCGTCGCCCTGGGTGTAGAGCTTGAACCGGCGCTCGCCCGGCGCCGCGTCGGGCGGCAGGTAGAACGACATCCGCACGTCGCCGCGCCCGTCGAGGGACTCCAACATGCGCAGGTCGCGCAACGCCGACTCGGCGTCGAAATCCTCTTTGTACGCCTCCGGGAACACCGTGGCGTAGCGATGCGCCTGCTCGGTGGCCGACTCCTCGCCCGCGAACGTGACGGCTTTGCCGTCCCCGGCGCGCTCGCGCCGTTCCGCGAGGATCGCCTCGACCATCAGGTCGTCCCAGCTGCGCATGGCCTCGGAGAGCCGCTCCTGGATGCGCAGGGTCTCGGGCTCGACGGTCGCGGCCGGGTCGGTGTGGACGGTGAAGTGCACCTGCGCGAGCTGCGTCTCTCCCAGCCGCGTCGCGTACTCCAGATGGGTGCCCTCGAGCTCGTCGAGCAGCACCTGCTGCATCGCCAGCCGCGACCGGGTCGTGTACCGGTCGCGCGGCAGGAACACCAGGCACGAGTAGAACCGGCCGTACGTGTCGCGCCGCAGGAACAACCGCAGCCTGCGGCGGTCGGCCAGCGTGATGGCGCCCGTGGCCGTGGCGTACAGCGAATCCGGATCCGCCGAGAACAGATCCGCGCGCGGCCAGTTCTGCAGCACCTCGAGCATCCGCTGACCGGAGTAGGACTGCATCGGGAACCCGGCGCGGTGGATGACCTCCCGCACTCGGCGCTCGACGACCGGGATATCGAGCACGTCCTCGTGCAGGGCGGTCGTGGTGAACATGCCGAGGAACCGGTGCTCCCCGGTGACGTTGCCGTCGGCGTCGAACGTCTTGACGCCCACGTAATACGGGTAGATCGGACGGTGCACTGTGGACGGTGCACCGGCCTGTGTGAGCACCAGCAGTTCCGGTTTCAGCGCCTGCGCCGTCGAATCCGGTCCCGCGGTGAGGTTGCGCGCGGCGAGACTGTCCTGTCGCAGCACGCCGAGGCCGGACGCGAGCACGGCACGCAGCGCAGGCTCGCCGCCGTCGTCGATCACCTCGTAGTGCCGGTAACCGAGGAACGTCAGGTGGCCGTCCGCGAGCCAGCGCAGCAGCTGCGCACCGTCGTGGACCTCCTGCTCGGGCCGTGGCGGAGGCGTGTTGTCGAGTTCGTCGGCGAGCGACAGCGCGGCCGCGGCCATGCGATCGGTGTCCTCGACGACCTCGCGCACGTCCTCGAGCACCGCCAGCAGCCGGTGCTCACAGTCGCGCGCACGGTCCACATCGGTGATCGTGTCGATCTCGAGGTACATCCACGACTCGACGATCGCGCCCGTAGGCGGCCGCTCGACGTCGCCACCGGGGTGGAGCTGCTGCAGACCGCCGGACATGTCGCGCGTGACCAGCATGATCGGGTGGACGATGCGCTGCACCTGCACGCCGCCGCGCGCCAGCTCGGCCACGACCGAGTCGACCAGGTACGGCATGTCGTCGGTGACGACCTGGATGACGGTCGATTCGCTGGACCAGCCGTCCTCCGCGGTCGTCGGGTTGAACAGCCGCAGCGCCGGCCTGCCCGGTACACGGTTGCGCGCCAGTTCGAGGTGCGAGCGCACGGCGCCCACGAGATCGCCGGGGCTCTCACCGATGATCTCCTCGGCGGGAATCAAGCGGTAATAGTGACCGATGAGATCGGCGATGTCCGGGGCCTGCGCCGCCGCGCTGGCGACGAGGTCGTCCCGGAGTTGTTCCGGGCTACGCCGGCTGGGCGTGGGGCCTTCCCGCACCGCGTCCTGTGGACGGGCCTGGACACCGGTCGAGCTCATGTCGGGCAACGCAACTCTCCAACTCTGGCGATGACAGCGCGGACGTGCCGTTCGGTCGTCGCCACTGTATCGGGACGCTGCCCTACGGGTCGCCGGATGGCGCAGGTCTTATCGATCGTGACGCCGACCGCGGGTGTGGGCGTGTGCACTGCCGTTGCGGCGGCTGCCGTTCACGCCCGCCCCGCTGCCAACGGTGTGGTTCTCCCGATCGTGCCCGCCCGGCGTCGACGCGAGGGCGGCACCGGACGCGACCTGGTGTTCCGCGAGCGCGCGGGCGAGCAGTTCCGCCAGCCCGGCGTCCTCCGGTGGCTCGTCGAGCGGGAGTTCGTGCCGCGGCAGGTCGGGAACACCGCCCGCGGGCTGCGCGTCGGCAGACTGCACGTCCGCGGGCTCGGCGTAGGAGGGTGCGGCCTCGGCGGGTTCGGATTCCGCCGGTTCGGGTGCGGAGACCGACGGGGCAGAGCGGGTTCCCGCGGAGTCCGCGGGCGCGAACTCCGCGGCGCCCGTGTCCCCTACCGCGGGTTCCGGTGTGGCGGGTTCCGAGACCGCTGGTTCCGACGCCGCCGGCTCCGGCGCGGTCGGTCCCGGCTCGGCCGCACGGGTGTGGCCGCCGACCGGGTCCCCGTCCGCGGTGAACCCGTCAACGGGCAGTAACGGCGGGGGCAGTTTTACCCGTGGCAGCCAGGGATCGGCCACGGATTCGCCGACCGGCGCATCGGAGTCGTCGGCGGACCTGTCCCTGCCGGAACCGGCGGTATCGACCTGAGCCGCCGACGGATCCCGGATGTCGTCGTTGACGGCGGGCAGGATCGCCGTCGCGTCGTTCTGCGGCGCGGAGGCGGTCGCGGCGGCCAGGATCGGTTCGACACTCGCCCCGGCGGTCCCCGAATCGAGGACGTCGGGCGACGCGGGCTCGGTCGGCGACGACTCCGGCGACGCCGGTTCTCCGGACGACACCGGCTGCGATGCCGCCTCGCTGGTGCCCCCGGTGTCGGTCGAATCGGGGCCGGAGGCGTGACGCCGGCCGCCGCTACGCGACGGGGAGATGCCCAGTCGGTCCAGCACGGAGCGCGCGGTGACCGAGCCGTGTTCGACGTCGTGCCGTCGCCGCTTCCGTGAGCCGGACTGTTCGGATGCTGCGCTGTCGTGCCCGGACGAGTTCTCGTCCACCGACGCGCCCGCCTCCGCGACGGACGCGGGCCCAACGGGTTCGGCGACAGGGGGCTCGGACGCGGGGGGCACGGACATACGGGGCGCGGACACCGAGTGTGAGGACACGGTGGGTGCCGACACGGTGGGGCCGGCCGCGGCGGGTTCCGAAGCCGTGGGTTCGGACGCGAAGCGTTCGTACGTGCTGGGTTCCTCGGCGGCGGGTGCGGTGGCACCGGCTTCCGTGGTCACGGGCTCGGCGGCTGCGTGCCCCGCAGCCGCGGAAGCGCCGTCGATCGCGCTGCCGCCGGCCTCCGCCCGAGCACTCGCCTTCGCTGCCGCGGACCGGGTGCTCGCTTGTTCGTCGAAGCGCGGGATCACGGGCATGACCATCGTCGACTCGGCCGCGCCCTCGGCCGGTTCGGTCGTCGGTGTCTCCTCGTCCGCCGCTGGCCCCGGAGCGTTCGCGTGCGCACGGTCGGTATCGGCGCCCGACGCCGCAGAGCCGGCGACGGCCGCTCCGTTGCGCATGGCCGCACCGTGGCCGTTGATCGGTGAATGACCGTTCGCGAGAGCGCTACCGTTGACCCCGGCCGGAGCGGCTGCCGCTGCCCGGCGGCCGGAGGCTCCGTTGGCCGGCGCGAAGTTGGCCGGCGCGAAGTCGGCCGGCGCGGACCGCTCGCCGCCTGCCGACGGCACGCCTGTATGTCGCACGGCGCCGTTGACGGCGGTCGTCTCCGCGGCGGCCTGTGCGGTCTGCTGTGGGCGTGCCGAGGTCACGATCTCCGCCAGATCCACCGGCGCCTGTTCCCCGGAGCCGAACTCGCCGTGCAGCACCGCGCGCGCCTGGCTGCGTGCGCGTGCGTACCGCTGTTCGGCAGCCCGTGCGTTGTGCAGGCACGTCACGGCTTCGGAGGGGTTCCCGATGCGTTCCTCGACGTTGGCCAGTTCGAGCCACAGTCGTGACACCACCGCGTCGAGGTCGTGGCGCACGACGCTGTACAGCGCGTCGCGCAGCATCGTGGCGGCGGATTCGGCGACACCGTTGGTCAACAGGGCCCGGGTGGCCAACGCGGTTCGCAGCCACGCCGTCGGTGCGACGGCGGCGGCACGTTCGGGTTCGTCGAACAGGGGCTGAGCGGCTTCCAGGGCGGGTTCGCCGTCGCCACGGTCCAGTAGTGAGCACACGAGTTCGAGGACGAGCCGGACCCTGGCGACACCGCCGTCGCGTGAGGGATCCGCCATGCGGTCCAGAAAACCGATGCCGGTTCTGGCCGCGTCGGCGGCACCCATCGTGTCACCGTGTCGCCTGCGGTGCGCGGAGACGCCGAGGCGGATCATGCCACGCGCCATGAGCTTGTCGTCGTCGTGGAGCGTGGCGTCCCCGGCCACGAGCCGGTCGCCTTCGAGCAGCACGCGGTCGAGCTCGGCCTTGCGTCCCAGCGTGCCGAGACAGCCGACGAGGTGGCACAGCGCGGTCGCGCGGCGCACGGTCGACAGGCCGCTGACGGTGAGCACGGGCCGCAGGATCGCCAGCCCGGTGAGCGGCGCACCGACACTGCGCGCACACACCGCCAGGTCGGTGCGGACCTGCGCGGCGATCACCGGCAGTTCGGCGTCCTCCGCGGCCCGCAGCGCGGCCACCGCGCGACCAACAGTCGACGCCCGGTGGCCGAGCAGGACGTGCGCATGGACGACCGTGGCCTCGGCACGGACCCACAGCGCGTTCGCGCCCGCGGCCTCGGCCAGGCTCGCGGCCCGTTCCCCGAGGATCGCCGCGAGTTCCGGCGCACGCCATTCCATCGTGTCGGCACGGTCGAGGAGCTGTTCCACCGCGGCCAGGTCGCCGACACCGGAGGTGAGGTCGTCTCGGTGCACACCACGAGGAACCGCAGTGTCGCGGCCGTTGACCGCGTGCGTACCGGCCGACTCAGTGGCAACCACGGGGACTCCGCTCTGTGAGGCCTTCCATTCCTGCAGACGGGCGTGCCGACGAGCCGGCGGTCCCGAACCGGGTACCCGTACGCGGGTGACGCGGCCCGGCCGCCGACTCGTGAGAGACCGACCCTATCCAACGTTGCAGCGGTCCCTGGCCCGGGTGATCAGTCCCGGGTGAGCTTGCGGTGGGTCACGCGGTGCGGGCGCGCCGCGTCCGGACCCATGCGCTCGATCTTGTTCTTCTCGTAGCCTTCGAAGTTGCCCTCGAACCAGAACCACTTCGCCGGGTTCTCCTCGTCGCCTTCCCACGCCAGGATGTGGGTCGCGACGCGGTCGAGGAACCACCGGTCGTGGGAGATGACCACGGCGCAGCCCGGGAACTGTTCGAGCGCGTTCTCCAGCGAACCGAGCGTCTCGACGTCCAGGTCGTTGGTCGGCTCGTCCAGCAGGAGCAGGTTACCGCCCTGCTTGAGGGTCAGCGCCAGGTTGAGGCGGTTGCGCTCACCACCGGAGAGCACGCCTGCCTTCTTCTGCTGGTCGGGTCCCTTGAATCCGAACGCGCTCACGTAGGCGCGCGACGGCATTTCGACCTGGCCGACGTTGATGTGGTCGAGCCCGTCGGAGACGACCTCCCACACGGACTTGTTCGGGTCGATACCGGCCCGCGTCTGGTCCACGTAGGCCAGCTTCACGGTGTCGCCGATCTTGACTTTGCCTTCGTCCGGCTCCTCGAGCCCGACGATCGTCTTGAACAGGGTCGTCTTACCGACGCCGTTCGGGCCGATGACGCCGACGATGCCGTTGCGCGGGAGCATGAACGACAGGTCGTCGATCAGCAGGCGGCCGTCGAAGCCCTTCTTGAGGTGCTCGACCTCGACCACCGTGTTGCCCAGCCGCGGGCCCGGCGGGATCTGGATCTCCTCGAAGTCGAGCTTCTTGTTCTTCTCCGCCTCCTCGGCCATCTGCTCGTAGCGCTCGAGACGCGAGCGGGACTTGGTCTGCCGCGCCTTGGCGTTGGAGCGCACCCATTCCAGCTCAGACTTGAGCCGCTTCGCGAGCTTGGCGTCCTTCTTGCCCTGAACCTCGAGGCGCTCCCGCTTCTTCTCGAGGTACGTCGAATAGTTGCCCTCGTAACCTTCGACGCTGCCCCGGTCGAGCTCCATGATCCACTCGGCGACGTTGTCCAGGAAGTACCTGTCGTGCGTCACGGCGAGGACGGCGCCCGGGTAGTTCGCGAGGAACTGCTCGAGCCACAGCACGCTCTCGGCGTCCAGGTGGTTGGTGGGCTCGTCGAGCAGCAGCAGGTCGGGCTTGGACAGCAGCAGCTTGCACAGCGCGACACGGCGCCGCTCACCGCCGGACAGGTGTTCCACCGCCTCGTCTCCGGGCGGGCAGCGGAGCGCGTCCATGGCCTGTTCGAGCTGCGAGTCGAGCTCCCACGCGTCGGCGTGGTCGAGATCCTCCTGCAGCTTGCCCATCTCGGCCATGAGCTCGTCGGTGTAGTCGGTCGCGAGCTGCTCGGCGATCTCGTTGAACCGGTCGAGCTTGACCTTGATCTCGCCGAGGCCCTCCTCGACGTTGCCGCGCACGGTTTTCTCCTCGTTCAGCGGCGGCTCCTGCTGGAGGATGCCGACGCTGGCGCCCGGCTGGATGAACGCCTCGCCGTTGCTGGGCTGGTCGAGTCCCGCCATGATCTTCAGGACCGTCGACTTGCCCGCACCGTTCGGGCCCACGACGCCGATCTTCGCGCCCGGGAAGAACGCGGTGCTGACATCGTCGAGAATCACCTTGTCCCCGACGGTCTTGCGCACCTTCTTCATGGTGTAGATGAACTCGGCCATACCGCGATCGTAGAGCCGAGCCGCGAACCGACTGACGGCGCCTCGCCTTGTCGCGGGCGACACGGGGTCGTCCGCGAGCCGAGGCGAGGCGACGGTCCGCGGCCCGGCGCTCCGCGGTGGCGGACGCGATCACGCCGCCGAGGCGGCCGCGACCACCGGCTCCGCCGCGTTCCCGGCTCCGTGACCAGTCTCGGGACGGTTCCTGTCGCGGGAAGGCCGCCGGACACTGCTGGTGCACCACGACAGGTTCGGGCCCACGGCCTGCGCGTCGAGCTCGGCGACCGTGCGTGATTGCCCGTCCGTGACGAACTCGGTCGTGTACAACCGGCCGCTCACCACGACGGGGTCGCCTTTGGCGAGCGAGTCCCGCACGTTCTCGGCGAGCCGCCGCCAGCACGACACCCGCACGGCGAGGGAGCGGCCGTTGCACCACTCCCCCGACTCCTTGTCGTATCGCCGTTCGTTGCTGCGCAGCCAGAATCCGGCCACCGGGCCGCTGTGGGTGTCCTTCACGACCACGTCGCTGGAGATGTTGCCCACCACGGTCACCGTGGTCTCACCGATCGCCATTGCCGTTCCTTTCTCGCGGGGTTTCGGTGGGTTCCACCGTGCCCTGCGAGAGCGCAGCGCAGCGCCGACGCGGCGAATCTGTGGACAGCCGGTGGCGCTGTGGACGAACGGCGCCGACGAGGAGGCATCACGCGGATGTCGTCGGTGGGCCGTGCTATTCGCGCCGGTTCCCGCTCGCGAGTTCCTTGAGCATCGCGTTGTAGGCGGCCAGATCCTGGTCGCCGGTGACGTCCTCGCGCCGGTCGCGGCGGCGCGCCTCGCGGTCGTCGGCTCTCGCCCACTGCACGAGCAGGGCGACCATCACGATCACCACCGGGATCTCGCCCGTAGCCCACGCGATGCCGCCGCCGGTCCGCTGATCCAGGAGCAGGTCCTCGACCCAGGGCAGACCGAGTCCCCGGTAGAACGGTTCGCCGATCACGGTCTGCATGTTCATCAGGGTCACGCCGAAGAACGCGTGGAACGGCATGGACGCGAACACCATGCCGAGCTTGGCCAGGTGCGGCAGTCGGCGCGGCGACGGATCGATCCCGATCACCGGCCAGTAGAAGACATAGCCTGCCAGCAGGAAGTGGGCCTTCATCGCCAGGTGCGCCCAGTGGTAGTTGAGCGCCGAGTCGAACATCCCCGAGTAGTAGAGCCCGTAGAACGACCCCACGAACAGCAGCGTCGCGACCACCGGGTTGGTGAGGACGCGGGTCACGGGCGAGTGGACCAGGGCCAGCAGCCACTCTCGCGGCCCAGGTGGGGCGTCCCTGCCTGCGGTCTGCAGCGCCCGCAGCGCGAGCGTGACCGGCCCGCCGAGCACGAGCAGCACCGGCACACCCATCGACAGGAACATGTGGCTGACCATGTGCATGCTGAACATCGACGGCGAGTAGCGGCCGATCCCGGACGAGGTCGCCACGAGCAGCATCGCGCAGCCGAGCACCCACGCCCACGTGCGGCCGACGGGCCACGCGTCACCGCGCCGCCGCAGCCGCAGTACGCCCGCCAGGTACAGGCCCGCGAGCACGATCGCCGCGGTGCCGTAGATCAGGTCGAACCGCCACGCGGTGAGCAGCGTCCAGAATGTCGGTTCGCCGGAGAGTTCGTAGCCGAGCAGAAGCTCGACGGTGGACGGTTGCGCCGCGATCTCCGCAGGTGGTGGGGTCCGTGCGAGTGCGGCGGCCAGTCCGATGGTGGCGAGCATGATCAGCACTTCGACGCCCGCCAGCCGCAGCAGTTGGCCGCCGCCCTCGCCGTCGCGCAGGCCCGTGATGCTGCGGCTCCGCTGTTGCTGTCCGAACACCCCGAGCATCAGCAGAAGGACCACCTTCGCCAGGACCAGAAGCCCGTAGTCGGTGGTGAGCAGGTCCCCGGGTGCGACGCGGACGAGTGCGTTCACGACGCCGGACAGTGCCATGACGATCCAGGCGACCAACGCGATCTTCGAGAATCGGGTGGCGGCGAGTGTCAGGTAGGCCCCACGCCTGCGCCCGTGCGCGAGCAACGCGATCAGTCCGCCGACCCACAGCGCCGCGCCGAGCAGGTGGTAAAGGAGGCTGTTCGTGGCCAGGTCGTGGGAGCCACCACTGGCCGAATGCCCCGTCACGGCGACCGGGATGAGCCCGAAGACCGACACGAAGAACAGCACCGTCGTCCATCCCCACGTGAGGACCACGCGACAGCCGACGACCAGCAGCAGGGCGATGCCCGAGGTGATGAGCCAGGCCTTCGGCTGTTCGATGGCGCCGACGAAGTTGATCAGGACCTCGGGGGCGAGCAGCTCGGTGACGGGGCGGCCCGCACCGTCGGCGGCCACGAAGAACACCGAGGTCAGCGCAAAGACGAACCAGGCCCATGCGGCGCGACCGGCCGTGCGGACGGCGGCGTAGCCGTCGACGGCGAGCGTCCCGGACCGCTGTGGTGGCACGAGGAACGCGGCGAGCAGCAACGAACCGATGCACACCGCCGAGGCGAGGTCGGCCGCGACGCGCACGACCGTGATGCCGTAGGTGGTGAGCGGGCCGGGGTCGGAGATGCCGGCGACCGCGCCGAGTCCGCCCGTCATGGCGACCAGTCCGACGGCGACGACGATGCCGAGGAGTGCACCGACGGTCAGCAGGGGTGCGATTCCAGCCCCGCGTGAGGCGCGGACGCCGGGCTCTGGGTCGGCTTCGGTGGACACGTCTACGAGGGTAGGCCGACGGCCTGCGCCCGGATCCGCCGGTCGGAACGTGACGCCCGGCACGCGCCCGGACCGCGCTTCATTAGCAGCAATCGACACCCGCGACAAGGCGTTTCCCGAAAACTGTGGACAACCGCCGAACGTGAGTAGGTACCCGTAACTCGAACGAGTCGTTCTGGGCGAGTTGTCCACAGAATCCCGTTTTCGTGCTGACATTCCACTCGACGTTCGCCATCGTGACACCAGACCCGAACACGACGATTCACACATGGGGGAGAAAACCGATGACCCGACGCCACGTCGCCTTCCGCACGGCCCTGCCCGCCGTTCTGCTCAGCACCGTCGCGACCGTCGCCGGCCTCGCGGCACCTGCCGCCGCGGAAACCCCGAGCGGCATGTCGACGCACCGCATGTCCTCGTCGGCGCCCTCGCTCGCAGTTGCAGCGCCGGGCTCCGACGAGTCGCCGAGCCCCCAGCATCCGGAATTCGTCTGCAACTCGGGAGAGTTCTGCGCCTGGCAGGAGGAGTTCTACGGCGGGAAGCTCCAGCGGTTCGACCTTCGCAACACGCACACGGAACAATGCGTCACACTCGACAATGCCATGGAGGCACATTCGTTCGCCACCAGAATGGAACGGCACGTGACGGTCTATCAGGACCGGGAATGTGCGACCCATGCGGATTTCAGCACCTACCCGGGGCCAGGAACGTTCGTTCCACAGGCGCCGTACGTCGTACGTGCGATTCAGATCTGGGAGTGACGCCTCCGCCGACCCCAGGCCCGGTCGGCTCGCGCGAGCGTCGCGGAGGGGGAACCCGCGGCGCCGCGAGGGCAGGCCAGGGCGCGGTCACGCCGCCCCGAACGTGACCGCGTCGCCGTGGGGGCGCCGTCTGGCGGAGCGTGCTCCCCGCGCTCCGTCCCGCGCCCGGCGCCCCCACGGCCCTCCTCGTTCGCGGACGGGGGCCGTCGCCGTATCCTGGGCCCACGTCGCGGCGCCCCGGAGTTCGCCGCGACAGTGATGCGGACAACGCGGCCCGCCCACGGTGCGAATGTGATCCACGTAGCACCATGAGACACGAGTGAAACGAATCGGGCACATCGCGCGATCACATACACGGCGATGACTAAGCTGGCTCACCGCGGCCGGCGAGGTCGCGCCGAGCCTCCGTAGCTCAGCTGGATAGAGCAAGAGCCTTCTAATCTCTAGGTCGCAGGTTCGAGTCCTGCCGGGGGCACCCTCTCTGGCCTGCAGGTCAGCTGCAGGACACGGGGCACGCCCCCTCGGTCGGACGGTCATGCCCCGGGTCGTTGCCCCGGCGATTCATCTCCTCCCGCAACGGTGCGCGCAGCCACGGTTCGAGTCGCGCGTAGGTGTCTGCGACAACGACTCGTCTTGCCGGCGCCGGTCGTGCCGCCGCCGTAGGACCCGGCACCTTCGGCGGCCTCGCGCGGGCGCCTCCACCGGGACGCCCGCGCGTTCGGGTACGTCCGCGCGGCGAGCACCTGGGCACCGTGGGCGGTCGACGACCACACCGCCGTCGTGGTGCGAGTCGTGGTGCGAACTCACGGCGACAACGACCGAGTCGGCCACGAGGGGCCGCGCCACCTCCCCGACATTGGGCTCGACGGTGCCGGGGCGGTGGCACGGACGGCGGCGTCCACCGCAGCCGCGCGGCGGATCGTTAAACACTGCGCTCCGTGGGTACGCAGGCGAAGACCGGAGCTGACGACCGTTGACGGAGGTAACTCATGACCACCACGCAGCAAGCCGATCTGATCGAGGTCATCACCGCCGACCACCGGGCCGTGGAATCGGTCTTCCGCGAGCTGGAGTCGCACGACGGCTCGCCCGAGCACCGCAGGAAGCTCGTCGACCACGTCATCACCGAGCTGGTGCGGCACTCTGTCGCCGAGGAACAGTGGATGTACCCGGCGGCGCGGGAGCATCTCGACAACGGTGACGAGATCGCCGACCACGAGATCGAAGAACACTCCGGCGCGGAACGGCTCATGAAGGACCTCGAGGACGTCGAGCCGACCGACCCGCAGTTCGACGCGCTCGTGGGCCAGCTGATGGACGACATCCGGCACCACATCGAGGACGAGGAGAACGACCTGCTGCCCAAGCTCCGCAACGCATGCTCGGACGAGCAGCTCCGCGAGCTCGGACAGCGCGTCCTGGAAGCGAAGAAGACCGCGCCGACCCGGCCGCACCCCTCCGCACCGGACACTCCGCCCGCGAACCGCATCATGGATCCCGGCGCGGGCCTGATCGACCGGCTCCGCGACGCGCTCACGACGCGCTGAGCCTGCGTGGAGCGAACCCATGACATCACTGTGGCTGCGAGACCACAGACCTGAGCCGGCCTCGGCGCCCCGTCCCGGCGAGAAATACGACCACGTCGTGGTGGGCGCGGGGCTGACCGGCCTGGTCACCGCCCTACTGCTCGCTCGGGCCGGTGGGTCCACGGCGGTGCTGGAAGCCCGCCACCCGGGTGCCGTGGCCACCGGCAACACGACCGGCAAACTGAGCCTGCTGCAGGGCACGCGCGCCTCGGGGATCGCGGCACGCCACGGGCGGGAGACCCTGCGCGCCTACGTCGACGCGAACCGGGAAGGCCAGTCCTGGCTTCTGCGGTACTGCGAGTACCACGGGGTTCACGTCGACCGGGAATCGGCCGTCACGATCGCCACCGAGCGCGGGGACGCCGGCGCCGTCGACGCCGAGTTCCGCGCCTGCCGGGCGGCCGGACTCCCGGTGCGCAAGGCGGCGCCCACCGAACTGCCGTTCCGTACGGCCGACGCCGTCGAGCTGCCCGACCAGGCGCAACTCGACCCGATTCTGCTGCTGAGCACACTGATCTCCGACCTCCGGGAACACGGCGGGGAGCTCTACGCGGGCACTCGGGTGCGTGACGTGCGTCCGAGAACGACCCTCGGCAGCCGCGGCCCACTCCGGGTGCGGCTCGACGACGACGTGACACTCGAGGCCGACAGCGTGGTCCTGGCGACCGGCACGCCGCTGCTCGACCGGGGCGGCTTCTTCGGCCGTCTCCGAGCCCGCAGGTCGTACTCCGTGGCGTTCGATATCTCCGAACCGGTTCCGCGTTCGATGTACCTGCGCGCCGGTGATCCGACCGTGTCGCTGCGCTACGCGTGGCGCGATCGGCAGCGGGCACTGCTCGTCGGCGGATTCGGGCACGACGTGGGCCGGACCGGCTCCGAACAGGACCACGTCGACGCCCTCATCGACTGGGCCACGACGCACTTCCCGTCCGCGGTGCCACGCGAGCAATGGTCCGCACAGGACTACGACTCGATCGACCGGCTTCCCTACGTCGGTCAGCTACTGCCCGGCGACGACCGGATCCTCCTCGCCACCGGCTTCGCGAAGTGGGGACTGACCAACGGCACGGCCGCGGCACTCGCCATGGCGGGACGGCTGCTCGGGGGACACCAACCGTGGGCGCATCCGCTTCGTACGTGGCGCCCGTCGGAGTTGACGTCCCTGCCCTCGGCGGCGTCGCTCAACGCGGCCGTCTCCTACCGCATGGCCTCCGGCTGGACACGACTGGCGGTGCGGAATCTCCGCCGCACCGATGCGAAACCCTACCCGGTTCATCCGGTGTGCACGCACCTCGGCGGGGTGCTCGAGTGGAACGACGCCGAGTCCTCATGGGACTGCCCTCTGCACGGTTCGCGGTTCGCCGCCGACGGCCGTGTTCTCGAAGGCCCGGCGACCCGGCCGCTGCACACGACACGATCCCCGGAAGCCGTTCCACACTCCGGGCGCTCGGGGTGACGGACGTCCGCCACCGTCGACGGGTGTCACCGTCGACGTGTGCCGCCGTCTTGCCTCGCCGGGCCGGGCACGTGTCGGCGCGGCGCCCGTCATCCCTCCTCTTCCGCGGTTCGGCGCCGCTCCCGCTCACGGTGGGCGTAGGTCGCCTCGCGCACGTTGACGTCGTCCTCCAGCCCCGATCCGACCGCTCCGGCCACGGTGCCGAGGATGCTCGCCATCAACGCGATGGCGAAGTAGTCGGAAACCGTCGACGGCCGGCCGAGGTTGCTCGCGAGGAAATCGGGCGGGATCACCACGGCGGCCGCGATCAGGCTGAGGAGGTACAGAGCGGCGGAGAAGACGAGCGTGCCCATGGCGACCGTCACGACGGTCCCGGCATTGCGGAGTTTCCGTTCCATTCCACCGAATCCGGACCGTGGCTCTCCCACAGACTGTGGCCGACGATGGTCCAGCCGGCGAGCACCACGACAGCGGCCGACGCTGCGACGGCCAACCGCACCGGCCCCATCACGGTGGCGAGTAGCCAGACGCTGTAGTAGAGGACACCGAAGGACGCTCCCGTCAACGCCCCGGCGAGCGCGGTCGACATGCCCACCACCAGCCGCCACGGCCGGTTGGCGCGCACCATCCCGGCCAGCAACCGGGGAACCCCGGATCTTCCGTGACAGGCGATCTCCAGCTCGTCCGTGTCGTCGTCCACATGCACCCGGAAGGAGCCGAGCTCGCGTTGCAGTTCCTCGGCAGCCGCCCCGCAACTCGCCACGTCCGTGCGTCGCAAGTGCACCACGAGAGCGACGACCAACCGTCGCAGCCGTCGCAGCACGTTCACGCCGCCCAGCGCGGGTACCGAGATCAGGATCACCTGCTGTGGCGGCTTCACCTCCGCGAGGACGACTCGTCCGGTCGCTCGGCGCAACGGAAGGTCGGTCAACGCGACGGACAGGTCCCATCCCGTCTCGCGGACGCGTTCGTATGCCTTGTCGACGAACCGGTCGACGTCAGGGAACATCGACTCGAACGGATCGCGCGCACGGTCGACGGTCCACTCCGCCTCACCACTGAGACGCTCGCCCAGTCGGCCGGGCATGATGTCCGCAAGCGATCGTGCCAGATCGGACGGCAGATCCGGGTCCGCGAGCACACCGATCGTCGTCCGGCTCAAGTCCTGCCCGCTGTCTGCGGCTACGCCCATGGTCACCCGTGGCCTCTGCTCGTCGATGGTCGGCCGTGACGTGAAGTGCCGGCCGTGCCGGGCACACCGTCAGCGCACCGGCCGCCGCGGGCCGGAAACCCGCCGCACGTCGCCGCCACCCGAGGCGCGTCCTGGTTATCCGTTGCGTGCCGAGGGGTAGCCGATCCGTGCCTCCCGGCGAGGCCGCGCCCCGTCCGGGAGGGAGCGGCGCGGTCCCGCGACCGCGGTCGCCGTCCACGCGTCCGGCGCCGGAATCCGCCCGGCCGGAGCACGACGGTTCTCTTCGGGGCGCCGGTGGCTTCGGGGTGCCAGACGCAACCACGTCCGTCCGAACACACCGATCCCGTGAGGAGCGAGCCGATGTTCTTTCACAAACAGGAACTGCAGTTCCAGGCCACCCCGGACCAGCCCGATGCCGTGTACGGCCGGAAACTCCAGGAGGTTCTCGGAGGCCAGTACGGCGAGATCACCGTGGCGATGCAGTACATGTTCCAAGGGTGGAACATGCATGTCCCCGGCAAGTACCGTGACCTGGTTTTCGGCATCGGATCCGAGGAGTTCGGTCACGTCGAGATGCTCGCGACGATGATCGCGCAGCTGTTGGAGAAGGCGCCGTTGGGTGTGACCGAGGACGCCGTCCAGGCGGACCCGACCGTGGCTGCCGTCGTCGGTGGCACGGACGTCCAGCATGCGATCGTCGCCGGTGCGGGAGCGCGCCCCGTCGACAGCATGGGGAACCCGTGGCAGGGCAACTACGTCACCGCGAGCGGCAACCTGCTGGCCGACTTCACGTCCAATGCGAACGCCGAAATGCAGGGCCGGACCCAGGTGTCGCGGCTGTATCACATGACCGACGACGCCGGAGTTCGCGAACTGCTCTCGTTCCTGCTCGCGCGTGACACCATGCATCAGAACCAGTGGCTCGCCGCGGCCGCGGAACTCCGGGAGCAGGGAACCGAGCAGCTGCCGGTACCGAGCAACTTCCCGCAGAATTCCGAACACACCCCGGTGTCCTACCAGTACCAGAACTTCAGCGACGGCGATGCCGCGAGCGACGGCCCGTGGGCGTCGGGGCCGACGCCCGACGGCAACGGTACGTTCAGCTACCACGACGGTCCGACCACGAGCGCTCCCATGCCGCCACCGACGCATCCCCACTCCCGCCTGTACGGAACCACGAACATGCCCGACGTGGTCGAGAAGGGCGCGGGTGCGGTACAGGACAAACTGCGCAGGGAATAACATTCTGACAGCCGGTCGGCGCGGGTAACGCCGCGTCGACCGGATTCGTCCGTGAGCTGGCGGGTACACCGTGGGCGATGACAGCGACAAGCCTGCGTGCCCGCCTGCTGATCGCGCAGTTGCGGCTGACCGGCGCCAAACGCACCTACGACGACCTCGACGCACTGCGGCGGAGTATCCGACGCAGAACGAACGCGAACGACGTCGAACCGCCCGCACGGGTGCGGCGACGGCTGGTGGTCGATCACGCCACCGCGGGCGGCGGGCCGTGCTACACGTTGTCACCCGTGGCTCCGAGGAGCGCCAAGCACGTTCTGTACTTCCACGGCGGCGCGGCCATCCACCAGATCCAGAAGGACCATTGGGCGTTCCTGGAGCGGCTCGTCGACCGGGTCGGCTGCACCGTGACCGTGCCGATCTACCCGCTCGCGCCCGAGCACCACGCGACCGAGACCGTCGCGGTGATCAAAGACGTCTACGACAGGTTCCTCGCCGACCGCGATCCCGGCGAGCAGGTCATCATGGGCGATTCCGTCGGCGGCGCGCTCGCGCTCGTGTTGTCGGAGGCGTTGGAGGATGCGCGACGTCCCCAGCCCAAGGAACTCGTACTCATCTCGCCATGGCTCGACCTCACCATGTCCGACCCGGCACAACCGCAGCTGGACAGGCGCGACCCCTACCTGGCCGTCGCCGGGCTCGACGAGGCGGGCCGCATGTACGCCGGCGCAATCGACCGTGCGGACCCCCTCGTCAGTCCGCTCTTCGGTCCCCTCTCCAACCTCGGGCGCGTGAGCGTGTTCGTCGGGACCAGGGACATCCTGCTGCCCGACGCCCGCAGACTGCGCGATCGCGCGCGGGCCGACGGTGTCGAGCTCGAATACTACAAGTATCCGGGCATGTTCCACGCGTGGTGCCTGACCGACATCCCCGAAGGCCGCCAGGCCGCGCACTCGCTCGCGACGATCGTCCGCCGCCCCGGCACGTGGGCACGCTGCCGGGCGCGGCGGCGGGACGACCGAGCAGCCTCACACGTGATCCCGAGGGATCATCGAGCTCCAGTTGAGCGAGGTGACCCGTTCCCCGTTGTGATACGCATCGAGCTGGGCGTGCAGCACGAAGTGTTCCGGGGTGGAGGTCAACACCGTGCGCGTGTCCGTTTGCACGTGCCAGCCCTCCCTGGCGAAGCTGACCCGCCAGACCGTCTCACCTCGCACGGACGAGAAGTCGTCGCCGACCCACCGGTAGCGTTCCTCGCCGCGTTGCGAGATCTCCAGGTCGATGTCCTCGTAGCGTTCCGTGCCGGAGTCCTTGACGACCTCCAGTTGCGACGCGTAGTCGACGAGGTCCCGCGACACCTGCCACCGATGATCGCCCGGCTGCAGCGTCGTCGTGCTGAGACGGGGCGCCCCTTCCGGCGGGTCGAACGGCCGCAGCGTGACCTCGTCGGGCTCCTCGACCGGACGCGTCGGCAGGGTCAACGTACTGGTGTCGGGGTACACGGTCAGCTGCACCGGTTTCGGCGGCGGCCAGGCCAACGGCCAGTACGATGTGGACAGTGACAGCCGGATGCGGTGCCCCGCCGGGAAGGTCTGGGCGACACCGTTGAGCGCCAGCGACACCCGATACCGTTCGCCGGGTTCGAGCACTTCCGGCTGGTCGTGCGAATTCCGGTGGGTGAGGTTCAGCAGGCCGTACGTCACTCGGGTCGCCCTGCCGTCCTCGGCCACATCGGACAGCCGCGCCGCGAGCATCGCCACCGGACGGTCCACGGAGACCTCGAGTTCCACCTCGGCGGCGCCGAGAATCTCCCACGGTTCGCTCAGTGTCTCGGTGTCGAACACCAGCGAGCCGCCGTCCTCCTCTCGCTGGTCGTACGGCAAGTCCGGCGGGGCGCTGTAGGAACACCACTTCCCCGCGAACTGGCCGACCGACAGCGGCGACTGCAGGACCAGACCGTCGGGCGAGGTCGGCCCGCCGCTGTCGTCGCCGGTGAGAATCCTGTGGCGGCGCAACGGAAGCCGCTGCGATCGCACGTGCGTCGACGGCCACGACGGTTCGCCGACCCACCGGCCGGGCCGCTCCTCGTACGCGGTCGACGGCGGCACGCTGTCCTGCATCCACACGCGCAGCATCGGCTCGTCCATCACCGCGTTGTCCTCACCCTTGAGCCAGTGGTCCCACCAGCGGACCAGCTCCTGCAGGAAACCGATCGCCGGGCCGGGGTTGCCCAGGTGCGGATACTTGTGCGACCAGGGTCCGACCAACCCCTTGCGGGGCACGTCGAGGTGCTCCATCAACCGGAACACCGCGTTCGAGTAGCCGTCGGCCCAACCGCTGACGGCGAGCACCGGGCACTGCAGTGAACCGGGCTCCTCACAGATGGAACCGTGGCGCCAGAAGTCATCTCGCCGCTGATGGCGCATCCAGTCCTCGAGCCAGAGGCCACTGCCGTGCAGGCGCTGCTGCCACATGTCGAACCAACCATCGCCCACCAGCTTCGGATCCGGCGGTGTGGAGGTCTGGGCGAACATCGTCGACGCCCACGACAGGTTGTCCCCGAGCAGGCATCCGCCCATGTAGTGCACGTCGTCGGCGTAGCGGTCGTCGGTCGAGCACACCGTGACAACGGCGCCGAGACTCTCGGGCCTGCGCGCGGCGACCTGCAGCGCGTTGAAGCCTCCCCAGGAGATGCCCATCATGCCGGTGTTCCCGTCGCACCAGGGCTGCGCCGCCAGCCAGGCCAGCACGTCCTCAGCGTCGACGAGTTCCTGTTCCAGGTACTCACCGGTGAGCACACCCTCGGAGTCGCCGCTGCCGCGCAGGTCCACGCGCACGGAGGCGTAGCCGTGGCCTGCCAGGTAGGGGTGGTGGATCGAGTCGCGTTTGGCCGTTCCGTCCCGTTTGCGGTACGGGATGAACTCCAGGATCGCGGGGACCGGGTCGTCGTCCGAGGACGACGGCCGCCACAGCCGTCCTGCCAGCCGCGTCCCGTCCGAGACCGGGATCCAGAAATGCTCCTCCTCGGTCACCGTGTGGGGCAGGCTGGTCACTTCACGCATCGCAAGGCACTCCCTTCCGGTCGGGTGCGCTGTCGCTTCGGCCGGGGCCGGTCTTCGCGGACGAGGCGAGCTGCCGCTTCCCGTGCATGCCGCTCAGTCGGTGAACTCGAACGGGAGGAACTCGAGGCAGCGCTCGTACTTGTCCTTCAACTCCCGTTCGTCGGCGGCACCCACGTGGACGGTGGCGTAGGCGTAGCTGTAACTGTCCTGCTCGCGCAGATCCGAGAGTCGTTCGCCTTCGCTCACCATCAGTTCGGCCCGGCAGCCGGGCACCTCGCGCTCCACGGTGGCCAGTTCCTCCGGGGTCGGCACCCGCCGTGCGACCCCGTCCGAGAACCGCCGGACGAACCACTTCGCCGCCACTCGGTACGGTCCCTGCCGATAGGGCAGACCGGGGTCGGCACCGACCGCGAGCCGCAGCACGCACTGGTGATTGGGCACACCGTCGACCAGGTCGAAGAGGATGGCGTGCGACTGGGAGTGCCGCGGGTTGATCTCCAGCAGGGTGATCGCACCGCTGTCGGGGTCCCAGAAGTACTCGATGTTGAACGGCACCGAACGCAGCCCGATGTGCTCGATCACGCGCCGCGAGATGTCGGCCAGGCGCGTCTGCACGTGCTCCGGCAACGAGGACGGGTACTGATAGCGCTGGAAGCTCGAGGTGTCGGGGTAGTCGTGCGAGTCGACGATGCCGTACACGTGCACGCCGTCGCCCGCGTCGTAGCCCTCGACGGTGACCTGCTTGCCCCCGACGGCCTCCTCCGCCAGGCACGTCTGCCCACCGAGCCGGCCGATCTCCTCGGGCAGATCGGCGTGCTCGAGGACGAAGTCGAACGGCTCACCGACGCGCTCGATGCCCTCGCGGATGCGGGCGAGCGCATCGGTGAAGCCGGCCGTGTCCTCGATTCGAAAGGCCAACTGGGACGAGAACGCCTTCACCGGTTTGAGCCAGAACGGAAATCCGAGGTTGCCGGGTGGCTCTGTCGCGTCCAGCGGCACGGCGGCGAACCGCGGATGTTCGTCGACGACCTCGGACTGGACCACACGGCTCCAGTACTTGTGTTCGCATTTGAGTACCGACTCCAGCGTGGCCGAGCGTAGGCCGCGCTCGCGGCACAGGATCGGCACCATCGAGCTCACGGGGAAGTCCCAGTAGCCCACGATCGCGTCGACCGTGTCGTCGAACTCGGACAGCTGCCTGCGCGCCTTGTCGAGCAACGACCGCATCGGCAGATTGTCCGCTTCCACCAGCTCCTCGACCGACAGCAACGGTCGGAACCGGTAGTCCGCGAAACCCGCGACGTCGTGCAAGGTGCGCATGTTCCGCTCGTCGAGCCCGAGCACGAAGATGTTTCCGGCCATGCTCGCCGGATACCCGGTACGGGCCGCAGCACACCATGCGCCGCCACGCCGCTGAGCCGGCCCGCCGAACCGCAGCCGACTCCACCGCGTGCGGCACGGGCGCACGCGGTTGGAGTGGACTGGTCCGGTCCTACGGGTTCAGCTGTCCGCCAACGCCATGAGCAGCCCCGCGATCAGCGCCGTCCGGCCGGGGACGTGGCTGAGCAGCACGTGCTCGTGCCGGGCATGGGCGCCGCCGCCGACCGCGCCGAGCCCGTCCAGCACGGGCCTGCCCAGCGCGGCCACGAAGTTGCCGTCGCTGGCACCGCCGACGCTCACCTGCCCGAGGTCCCAGCCCGCGTCGGCGGCGATGCGTTCGGCGATGTCGAACAGCTCGTCCGAACGGGCGTTGCGCACCATCGGCGGCCGGTTCCACTCACCCTCGACGGTCACGCTCGCCCGGCCGTCGACCGTCCGCAGCCCCGCGAACGCCGCGTCGATCCTGGCCATTTCACCGGGTTCGGAGACCCGAACGTCGATGCCGCACGTCGCGGACCCGGCGACGACGTTGCGGCCCGTACCGCCTTCGACGAGACCGACGTTGACGGTGGTACCCCGGTCGCGGTCGCCCAGCGCCGCGATCTGTTCGACCAGCCGCGCGAGCTCGTGGATCGCACTGGCGCCCGCGTCGGGATCGAGGCCCGCGTGCGACTCGACGCCGGTGACCGTGACGTCGAACAGCCCCACACCCTTGCGTACGGTTTTCAGAGCTCCGTCCGCCGAGGCCTCGCACACCAACGTCGCCAGGGTGTCCTTGCTGAGCCGTTCGATGATCGGCCGTGCGACCGGGCTGCCGATCTCCTCGTCACCGTTGAGCAGCAGGCGCACCGTCGGGCGCGGCATGCCCAGCTCTCCGAGGCACCGCAGCGCCCACACCGCCTGCACGAGACCGAGCTTCATGTCGAACGCGCCGGGCCCACTCGCGCGGTCGCCGTCGACGGTGAACGGCCAGTCGGTCAGCGTGCCCTCCGGCCAGACGGTGTCGTAGTGGCACAGCACCAGCACGGTCCCGGGTGCGGTACCGGGATAGGCGACCTCGAGCGCGTCCCCGTACTTGGCACCGTCGTGCAGGCGCCGCTCGCCCGGTTCGCCGAGCCGTTCGGTGAGCCAACGCTCGATCGCCGTGATCCCCGAACTCAGCAACGTCGTGTCGTCGCTGGGGGTTTCTAGCTCGACGAGCCTGCGCAGGTCTGCGGTCATCTCCGGCAGCGCACGCTCGACCCAGCTGTGCACGGTCAACTCCGACATGTGTTCTCTCCCTTGTCATCGGCACGGACTCTTGTCGTCGCACGGTGTTCGTCGTCAGCGCACGGGCGCGCCGGGGCCGAGCGGAATGCCGATCCCCCACCAAATCAGGAACAACACCGTCCACGCCGTGATCACGCTCAGAGCGATCGGCAACGTCAGCGACATCAGCGTTCCGATGCCCGCCTGCTTCCGGTACCGCTGCAGGAAGCCGAGAGCCATCGCGAAGTACGGGCTCATCGGGCTGATCAGGTTGGTGCCCGAGTCCGCGATGCGGTACAGCGCGAGCGTCGTCTCCGCCGGAACGTTCAGCAGCAGGAACATCGGCACGAACACGGGCGCGATCAGCGTCCACAACGCGGACCCGCTGGTGAGCAGCACACCCATGACGCACGCCGCGACCAACATCCCGAGGAACATCACGATCGTCGGCACGTCGGCATGGTCGAGCAGCTCCGCGCCGCGGATCGCCACGACCTCGCCCATGTTCGTCCACTTGAAATAGGCGATGAACTGGCTCGCCGCGAAGAACAGTACGATCACCGGCGCCAGGTCGCGCACGCCCTGCCCCATCGCGGCCGGGATCTCGCGGGCCCTCGACAGGCTCCCGGTGGTGCGGCCGTACACGTATCCCGTGAGCAGGAACGTCAGCCCGAGCACGACGGCGATGCCGGTCACCACGGCCGAGTCGAGCAGCCCACCGTCGTCACCGCGTGCGGGCGAACCCGGCGGGATCAACGCGCCGGCCACCACGACGGCGATGCCGAGCAGCATCCAGCCCGCGTTGCGCAGGCCCTTCCGCTCCGTGTCGGACAGCGTCATCGAGCCGAGCTCCTCGTCGAGCCCGTCGCCGTCGACCTCGATGCTCTGCGCGCGCCGGGTGAGCACGAACTCGGTCACGGCGGTGATCACCAGTGCGAGCACGATCGCCGAGGTGGCGGTGAAGAAGTAGTTCGCCAGCGGGCTGACGACGTGCCCGGGCGAGACGAGTTCGGCGGCGCTGGTCGTGATCCCGGCGAAGAGCACGTCGCCCGCGGTGATGAACACCGAGGCGTCGTACCCCGCGGCGATCGACGCGTACGCCACGACCAGGCCGAGGATCGGGCTGCGTCCGGCCGCCTTGAACACGAGCGCACCCAGCGGCACCAGTACGACGTAGGCGGCGTCGGAGGCCACGCTCGCGGAGATCCCGGCGAGCGCCAGCGCGAAGGTCAGATACTTCGGCTGCACCCGGGTGACCGTGCGCCGCAGCAACGCCGTGAGCATGCCGCTGCGCTCGGCGACCGCGACGCCGAGCATCACCACGACGATCAGCGCCAGCGGCGGGAACGACGCGAAGTTGTCGACGGCGTCGCCGAGCATCATGTGCAGGCCTGCCTGGGACAGCAGGCTCGTGATCTCGACCCGCTCGCCGTCGGCGGGCGAGACCGCGAAGGCGCCGAGGGCGTCCAGGACCGCGCTGGCCGCGATGACGACGCCCGCCATCAGCACGAACAGCCAGAAGGGATGCGGCAGCTTGTTGCCGACACGTTCGATGACGCCGAGCAGCCGCAACAGCAACCGCATCGGCCGCGAGGTCGCGGACGGAACCGCGTTCGTCTCCGTGGAAGTCACGAAGGCCCCCGTTCGCCGTAGGTGACAAGTTGCTTGATTAGAGATCCTAACGAATGGTTCGGTCAAGTTACGAGTTCGTTTCGCATGTTTTGCTCGTCATGCCCCGGACGGCTGCTAGGTTCATGCAGACGGCGCCGGATTCGGCGAGCAGAACGGGTGACGCGTAGGGGCGGTCGATGGGCACGGGATGGCCGGCGGGCACAGCGGAGTTGGAGCCGGACGACCTCGATCTCGTGGCCGCGCTGCAGGTCACGCCGCGGGCCCCGCTGGCCGCGATCGCCTCGGCACTCGGCGTCTCGTCCAGCACCGTCAGCAGGCGGATGGCACGTCTGGAGTCCGACGGGGTGCTCCGCGTCATCGGGCAGCTCGACTGGTCTGTCACCGGGAACGGCAACCCGTGGCACGTGTGGATCAGCGCGAGCGCGGGCCGTGCTCGCCAGGTGGCCACGGCCATCGCGGAGCTCCCGGAGTCTCAGCTGGTGGCCACCACGGCGGGCCGCGCCGACGTCTACTGCGCCGTGCAGGCCACGGAGCGGCTCGCCGTGCAGGACCTGCTCGTCGAGCGGATCACCACGATCCCCGGCGTGGAGTCTGCGCACAGCGAGCTGGTGTTGCGCGGCGTCGCCCTGGCCGACTCGTGGCGGCTGCCCCGGCTGTCCGGCGAGCAAGTCGACCTGCTGCGTTCACACGCCGAGCCGGAGGTGCCGCCCGCCGCTCCGCAGGCCGAACCGACCGAGGAGGCCCTCCGCGTCGCGCGGTTGCTGCGCGAGCACGGCAGAATCACCGCGGCCCAGGTGGCCAGGGAACTCGGCAGCACCCAGTCCACCGCCTACCGCCTGCTGCACACGGTCCTGGAACGCGGCATCGTGCGACCACGCGTCGAGATCGAACCCCGGCTGCTCGGCTACGGACTGGAAGCGGTGGTCGCACTGACCGTGGCTCCCGGCTCCATCCGCGCCGTCAGCGAATCGCTCGCGCGCCACACCTCGGCGCGCTACGTCTCCATCGTCGCCGGCAACTCGTCGGTGATCCACCAGGGCGTGTTCCGTGACGAGGACGGACTCGCGGAGTTCCTGACCACCGACCTCGGTGCCCTGCCCGGCGTGTCGACGTTCGACGTGTCGGTACTGCTCGACGTGCGCAAACGTTACTGGCGCGACCGCACGACCGTCCGATGAGGACCATCCGGTCCTAGCGGCCGGAGTCCGGGTCGACACGGCGACGATCGCCGACTCCGAGCACGCGTTGCAGCTTCTCCAGCGGGACACCCTTGGTCTCCGGCATCAGCACGAGCACCCAGACGAGCTGGCCGACCATGCACAGGAAGAAGAACGCGAACGCCGTGCCACCGCCGACGACGTCGGCCAGCAACGGGAAGACCCAGGAGACGGCCGCCGCGAAGCCCCAGTGGACCAGGGATCCGAACGCCTGCCCCCTGGCCCGGATCGAGGTCGGGAAGATCTCCGAGATGAAGACCCAGATCACCGCGCCCTGGCCGAAGGCGTGTGCGGCGACGAACAGCATCACGAGGACGACCACCAGGAGGCTCGCCGCCCCGGAGAAGTCCGTCCCCTGGCTGAAGAACGTTCCCGCGAGAAGGCCGAGCGTGATCAGGTATCCGATCGACCCGACGAGCATCAGCCTGCGCCGCCCGAGCCGGTCGATCACGACCAGTGCGAGCATGGTCGAGACCAGGTTGATCAGCCCGACACCACTGCTGCTGAGGAACGACGCACTCTCGCCCATCCCCGCCGACGAGAAGATCGAGGGAGCGTAGTACAGCACAGCGTTGATGCCGGACAACTGGTTGAACGCCGCGATCGCGAGCGCCAGGAGAATGACCTTCCGGTGTCGGCGGGCGAAGAACGGGACCCGCTGCTCCGCGTCATCGGTCTCGAGCGCCTCGGCGATCTCCGTGTGCACACGGCGCGCCTCGTCCGGGTCCGGAGCGAGCGCCTCGATCACCCGACCGGCCTCGGCCGCCCTGCCCACCTTCATCAACCATCGCGGGCTCTCCGGCACGAGGATCAGCAGGAACACGAAAGCGAGCGCGGGCAGCGCCTCGACACCGAACATCCACCGCCACGCCGTCGCCTCCGGTGCCAGCTGCAGCGTGACGTAGTTCGACAGGTACGCCAGCAGAATGCCCAGCACGATGTTGAACTGGAACAAGCCCACCATGCGACCGCGGAGCTTGGGCGGGGACACCTCGGCGTTGTAGATCGGCGCGACGGCGGCCGCCGCACCGACCCCGATTCCGCCGACGAACCGAAGCACCATGAAGGTCACCCAGTCCGGGGCGAGCGCCGAACCGACCGCGGACACGAGGTACAGGACGCCGATCGCGTAGAGGACCTTCTTGCGCCCGAACACATCGGCCGGTTTCCAGATACCGGTCACGGCGGCGCCGATGATCGTGCCGATCAACGCGGTCGCGACGGTGAAGCCGAGCCCGCCTGCAGTCAGGGAGAACACGTCCTGCAACGCGTCGGTGGTACCGGAGATCACGGCGGTGTCGAAACCGAACAGCAGTCCGCCGAGCGCGGCGATGACGGCGCTCCGCAGTGCCAGTCGATTCCCGGGGTTGCCCACCCGGGTCGGTACGTTCTGCATGTCGGGCACCTTCCTCGTTGAAGGATTCGGGGGACGTGTCGGATACGAGCGGATCGAGCCGGTCTGTTGTGGATGGTCAGTGCCGACTCATGCGAGTACCACCTCGATCGCAGCCTCGTTGAGTTCGGCCACGGCTCGTTCGTCCAGGCCGCTGTCGGTCACCACGACGTCGATCTCGCCGAGCGTGGCGAACCGGGCGAACTGGTCGTCGCCGTACTTGCTGTGGTCGCTGAGCAGCACGCGACGACGACAGGCTCCGACCATCGCCGCCTTCACCGCGGATTCGGCGGTGTCCGGCGTGGTACATCCCCGTGCGGCCGAGAACCCGTTCGTCCCGAAGAAACCGACGTCCACGGTCAATCCGGCCAGGACGTCGAGGGCCCAGGACTCGACCGCCGCCAGTGTCGTACCCCGAATTCGGCCGCCCAGCATGTGCACGCCGACATCGCTGCGTGTGGCGAGCTGGGAGGCGATGGGCAGCGAGTTCGTGACGATCGTCAGGTCCCGGCCCTGCGGCACCAAGGCCGCCAGGCGACTGCTCGTGGTACCCGCGTCGAAAAGCACGGTTCCTCGTTGCGGCAGGAGATCGAGCGCGGCGCGCGCGATCCGGTCCTTCTCCTGCGAACGGGTTCGGTCGCGGTCGCCGACCGCGGGTTCGGAGTGCGATCGTTCCAGGAGGATCGCACCGCCGTAGACACGGCGGACAAGCCCCTGCCGCTCCAGGGCTGCGAGGTCGCGTCGGATGGTCTCGGGCGCCACGCCCAGCTCCTCGGACGTGACGGTGACGTCGATCCGCCCAGCCGTGCGCACCTGCTGTGCCAGCAGCTGCTGACGCTCGGCACCGTACATGCCCGTTTCCCTCCGGTGCGTTCTGGTATTGCCTGATTCTGACGGTTGTTGCGTTCTTGTCAACCCTCCCAACCGGACCACAGGGCGGGCCGCACGGCCCGCCCATCCGACGATGATCGGCCCCCTCTGCACTTACGGAGAGCAGCCACGACTTCGAACGGCGAACGGAAGATTCGAGTCCGCGCCGCGCCACACTCCGCCACACGAGCCTGGCCGAGTCGAGTCCACCAACTCCAAGGTTGACAACCCCGCAGCAACAAGCACAATCAGTCGACACCAAAGCGACATCGGACACAATCGGGCACCAGTTCAATCGGATACCACGCGACAGCCAGGCGCCGAGAGGCCCGGCGCATGAGCCGGGAACACACGAAGCTCCCCGGTAGCTCCGAACGGCTCTCCGAACAGGCCGGAGCACTGCGGAGCGGCAGCTCGGCAGGGTCGTCATTTCCCGATCAAGGAGGATCGCGTGACCGCAGGCGCGCCGCCATCGACCCGGCCTGTTCCGACTCCGGCCCCTGCTCCGGCTCATGAGCACCGGTACCGCCCCGTTCTGACGTCCGCAGAACCCCACCCATGCACTGCCGCGGGCCTACCGGGCGGCAGGAACAGACGAGGAGGCAAACATGGAACACTCCGCTGACGGCACCGCCACTTCCCGGCATCCACTGACACGGGGATTCGGACGCCGCAACTTCCTGGCCGGGGCCGGCGCGCTGGCCGGGCTGGGGTTGACGGCGTCGCTACCCGGCTCACCGGCCGCCCGTGCCGAGACGACCGGATCCGCCTCGGAAACGTCGCAGTGGCGTCCCTCGGTGTGCTTCACTCCGGAGCGCAACTGGATGAACGATCCGAACGGGATGGTCTACTTCAAGGGCGAGTACCATCTGTTCTTCCAGCACAACCCGTACGGCGACCAGTGGGGCAACATGTCCTGGGGGCACGCGGTGAGCACCGACCTCGTGCACTGGAAGCACCTGCCGGTGGCACTCGAACCCGACGAGCTGGGCGACATCTTCTCCGGCTGCGCAGTCGTGGACCACCACGACACCAGCGGTCTCTTCGGCGGCCGTCCCGGCCTGGTCGCGCTCTACACCAGTGCGGGCGACACACAGCAGCAGAGCCTGGCCTACAGCAGCGACCGCGGTCGCAGCTGGACCAAATACTCCGGCAATCCGGTGATCCCCAACTCCGGCGAGGCCGATTTCCGCGATCCCAAGGTCTTCTGGCACGCAGCGACGAACCGGTGGGTGATGTCGCTGGCCGTGGGCGACCGCATCCGCTTCTACGGCTCGCCGAACCTGCTGCAGTGGGAACAGCTCAGCGAGTTCGGCGCGAACCACGGCGCACACGGCGGCGTGTGGGAGTGTCCCGATCTGTTCCGGCTTCCGGTGGATGGCGACGACCGCCGTGGCAAGTGGGTCCTCATCGTGAGCATCAATCCGGGCGGACCGGCAGGTGGCTCGGGAATGCAGTACTTCCTGGGCGATTTCGACGGCACCACGTTCACCCCCGACGCAGCTCCCGACGACGTCCTGTGGGCCGACGAGGGCGCAGACTTCTACGCCGCGGTGTCGTGGTCGGACGTTCCCGACGGCCGCCGACTCTGGCTGGGTTGGATGAGCAACTGGTCGTACGCGGCCGACGTCCCCACATCGCCGTGGCGGGGCGGCATGTCCGCCCCGCGCGAACTGGAACTGGTCTCCACCGCGGCCGGCACGCGGCTCGCGCAGCAGCCGGTCACAGAGCTGGAACGAGTGCGCCGCAACCGGCGCGCCTGGAGCGGAACCGTCTCCGAACAGGGCGGAGCTCCCAACACCGAGGGGACGGCGCTCGACGTTGTCGCCGAGTTCCAGCTCGCGGGTGCGACGGCGACGTCGTTCGGATTCGACGTCTTCGCGAATGACTCCTACCGCACTCGCATCGGATACGACGTCACGAGGCAGGAACTGTTCGTCGACCGGCGCAGTTCGGGCCGGACGACCGTCCACTCGAGCTTCCCGGCACGCCACACCGTCCCCCTGCCACCGACCGACGGTGTCCTCCGCCTCCGCATCGTTCTCGACCGAGCCAACGTGCAGGTGTTCGGGGACCGCGGCCAAGCCGTGATCACCGACCTCGTCTTCCCGGACGACGGCAGCACCAGGGCGAGCACGTTCGCCATCGGCGGTGAGGTCACCGTGCAGGCGCTCGAAGTCTTCGACCTGGACGCGTGAGGTTCGGTGCCGCCCCGCACCCGACAGCGGGGCGGCACCGAACCTACGGCGTCCCGGTTTCCGGTCGGCTGTCCGTTCCGGCGACGGCGAGTACGGGGCCGGCGGGCACGCGCCGTGTCGCCCGTCGCAGAGTCACGCCGTTCATCGCGGGCGGCGTGCCGTCCCCGGAGACCTGACCTTCCCACCGGCGACGATCCGGCTCGCCGCCATCGGGAAGACCAGCACGGTGACGGCACCGGCGGTGACCATGATCGACGCCGTCGCCGCCGTGATCAGCTTCGTCGACACGGCGACCTGCGTCACCGCCACGATGATCGGCAGCCCGGTGGCCGCGTAGAGACCGAGGGCGAGGCGGTCGCGGGTCGCCGTGACGTTCGAATGGGTCGTCGTCCACATCTCGCGGGCGAACACGGGCAGCCCGCGCACGACGAGGATCACCGCGACGAACGCGAGGAGCAGCGGCCACTCCGCCGCGACCGCGCCCGGATCGATCGTCATCCCGCTCGTCACGAAGAACACCGGGATGAGCAGGCTGAACCCCACGATCTCCAGCTTGTGTGCGATCTCCCCCGCATGGCCGGGCGCGACCGCGCGCAACATCGCGTTCGACAACAGCCCTGCGGAGAACGCGCCGAGTGCGACGTCGAGTTCCAGCACGGCCGTCAAGAGCATCAACGTCACCAGCACGAGGACGGTGATGCGCGCCGTGGTCTGCATCGTCGTGTTCGCCGCGCCCATCACCGCGCGGCCCAGCAGCGGAACCCTGCGCAGGATGCGGGCCGGCAGCACCACGACGACCACAGCGGCTGCCGCGAACGCCAGCAGCACCACGGCCGCCTGCCAGGTGGCACGCGTCGACAACAGCACCGACATCGCCACGATCGGCAACAGCTCGCCGTACGCGCCGTGGGTCATCGCCGCCCTGCCCAACGGCGTCGCCAGCGCACCGGAGTCCTTGAGAATCGGCAACAGCGTGCCGAGGGCGGTCGACGTCGACGCGATCGCGAGCACGATCGCCACCTCGCTGTCGCCCTGCACGACCAGCAGGCCGGCGCCCGCGCCGAGGACGGCACACACGAGCCACGTCAGTGCCGCGTGCCGGCCCTGTCTGCCGTGGAGGTCGGCGACCCGGACCTCGAACCCGGCCAACAGGAAGAGGAACCCGAGCCCGAGTTCACGCAGGAACCCGACGGCGTCGGTCTCGGCCGCCAGCCCGAGCGCGTGGGGACCGATGAGCGCTCCGAACACCAGCAGCCACACCACGTCGGGAATCGTGCGCCGGGTGGTGAGCGCCAGCACGGGCCCCAACGCCGCGGCGAGCGCGATCCACCACACCGACAGCAGATCCGCGACCAGCGCATGCCCCTCGCCCATGGCGGCAACGCTAGCCCGCCCCGGCCGCCTGGGCAGGTCGAACCGTCGGCGAGGCGGAGCGGACACGGTTCATCGCCGGACCGGATCCCCTCCGGTGCCCAGGAACGCCTCGAGCTCGGCGGGCGTGGGCGCCGCCTCCCAGTCACCCGGCATCGTGCACATCACCGCGCCGCAGGCGTTGGCGCGGGCGAGCTTCTTCTCGACGCTCCACCCGTGGATGTCGCCGCTGAGGTACCCGGCCACGAACGCGTCACCCGCGCCGACCGTGTCGACCACCTCGACGCGGTGGCCCGGGGCGTCGACGACGATGCCGTCGCGGTAGGCGCTCGCACCGTCTGCACCGCGCTTGACGACGATCTCCCGCGCGGCCTCGGGGTCGAGCGCGCGGACCAGCGCGCCGACGTCGGCCCCGTCCCCTTCCACGGCACCGGCGGGCACGACGTGTGCGAGTTCCTCCGGAGAACCGAACACGAGGTCGGCCTCCCCGACCAGTTCGCCGAGCACCTCGGCCGCCACCGGCACCGGCGCGAGCGTCGACCGGTAGTTCACGTCGACGCTCACGCGCACGCCGGTGTCCCGCGCACGCCGCACCACCGACCGGCACGTCTCCCGCGCCGACTCCGACAGCAGTGGCGTGATTCCGGTCAGATGCACCAGTCCCGCGCTCTCGACCAGGCCAGCGGGTACGTCCGATGGCGCCAACCGGGAACCGGCCGAGCCCGAGCGGTAGTAGTACACCCGCGCGGTGCCCCGCCCCGTGAGCTCCTTGAGCATGAGTCCCGTCGGCGCATCGGGGTCGACCTGCGCCCGTACGTCGACGCCCTCCCCACGCACCTCGCGTACGATCCGCCTGCCCAACGAGTCGTCGCCCACGCGGCCGAGCCAGGTGACCGGAACGCCGAGCCTGCTCAGGCCCACGGCGACGTTCGTCTCGGCACCACCGATGCCGACGTGTGCCTCCGACACGTGGGCGAGCGACCCGATCCGGCCGCCCGTGATCAGGCCCATCGTCTCGCCCAGCGTCAGGACCGCAGAGCCGCTCATGCGTCCCCACTCCCCGCACACACCTCGACGAATCGACGAGCTCGAGCCGCGAGCGCAGCGAGATCCCCGCCGGCGAGTGCGTCCCCGAGCAGCGGCCCGCCGACGCTGACGGCCGCCGCGCCCGCCGCGAGCCACGCCTGCGCCGCCTCGAGATCCACCCCGCCCGACGGCATGACCGCCAGGTCCGGGAACGGACCACGCAGGTCCTTGAGGTACGACGGTCCCACCTGACCTGCGGGGAACAGCTTCACCGCCGGCACCCCGCGGCGCCACGTGGACCACAGTTCGGTCGGCGTGAGCCCGCCGGGTACGACCGCGACGGCCCGTTCCAGCGCCCGGTCGACGACGTCCGCGTCCGAGACCGGGGTGACCAGGTAACGCGCTCCTCCGTCGGCGGCGATGTCGACCTCGTCCGAGCGGGTCACCGTGCCGACACCGACGTCGGCCGTGTCGCCGTACCGTTCGACGAGCCCGGGCAGCGCGTCGAGAGTGCCCGCCGTGGTGAGGGTGAGCTCGAAACTCCGCACCCCCGCTTCGACCAGGGTGTCGATCACCGGCACGTAGTCGCCTGCACGCTCGCCTCGGAGGACGACGACGAGCCGCGACTCGGCCGTCCACCGGGGCAGTGCCGGACGTTCACTCATCGCGTGTGTCCTTTCCCGACTCACCAGTCGTGCACGGTGCCGTCGAGCAGGCGGTTCACCGGAAGATAGGCGGCGGTGTAGGGATGGCGCGCCGCGACTTCCTCGTCGAGCTCGACACCGAGGCCGGGAGTGTCACCGGGGTGCAGGAAGCCGCGGTCGAACGTGTACGAGGTACGGAACGCCTCGAGCGTGAGCTCGCTGTGCGGCATGTACTCCTGGATGCCGAAGTTGTGGATCGCCAGATCGAGATGCAGGGCGGCGGCCATACCCACCGGCGAGACGTCGGTCGGCCCGTGGATGCCCGACCGGATGCCGTAGATGGCAGCGAAGTCGAGCAGCTTCTTCATACCGGTGACACCCCCGGTGTGCGTGGGTGCCGACCGCACGTAGTCGATGAGCCGCTCGGTGATCAGAGTCCGGTAGTCGTGCACCGAGTTGAAGACCTCGCCGGTCGCCAACGGTGTCGTGCTGTGCTGCCGGACGAGCCGGAACGCCTCCTGGTCCTCGCCGGGTGTGGCGTCCTCGAGCCAGAACAGGTCGTACGGTTCGAGCGACTTGGCCAGGCGCGCCGCCTCGATCGGCGACATACGGTGGTGCGCGTCGTGGAGCAGCCGCGGTTCGGGGCCGAACTCCTCACGCACCTTCTCGAAGATCGCGGGCACATGCCGCAGGTAGGCGGGCGTGTCCCAGTCCTCCTCCTCGGGCCGGGTCGCCGCGCTCCCGTCGGCGGCGCGGTGGGCGGGCTCGTAGTCGTAGCGTTCACCGGGCTCAGCGCTGTCGGACACGCCGTACACCCGCTCGAGACCGGGGACACCCGTCTGGATGCGCACCGCCGTGTAGCCCTCGTCGAGGTAACCGCGGATCGCGCGCGCCAGCGCCGGGTAGTCGTTGCCCGAGGCGTGGGCGTACACGCGGATCTTGTCGCGGCTCGCCCCGCCGAGCAGCTGGTACAGCGGGACGCCCGCCTTCTTGGCCTTGATGTCCCACAGCGCCATGTCGACGGCTGCGATCGCTGCCATCGTCACGGGGCCGCGCCGCCAGTAGGCCCCGCGGTAGAGGTACTGCCAGGTGTCCTCGATGCGGTCCTCGTCGCGGCCGACGAGGGTGCTCGCGAGGTGGTCCCGTAGGTACGAGGCCACGGACAGTTCCCGCCCGTTGAGCGTCGCGTCGCCCCAGCCGACGACGCCGTCGGAGGTGACGATCTTGAGGGTGACGAAGTTGCGTCCCGGACTGGTGACGATGACGTCGGCGGTCGAGATGCTCACGAGGGCGGGCTTCCTTCCGGGTCTATGTGTCGATAGTGGACGGTGGAGACGGTCCCCGGGCGCCTGTGCACCAGGGGACCGCCGGCTCAGACCGCGTTCCGCGGATCCCGCAGGTCCCGTCCCGCGACCTCGGGCATGAGCAGCGTGCCGATGAGCGGGCAGAGCGTGAAGAACCCGAGCAGCACCGCGACCGGGATCCAGGACCCGGTGGTCGCCGCGACCCACGCGGCCGCGACGACGGGGCCGATACCGGTGGCGATCATCGCGGCGATCTCCCGGATGACACCGGTCGCGGCATAGCGGTGCCGGGAGCCGAAGATCTCCGGCAACGTGAGGTTCTCCAGCGAGGCCAGCGCCATCACCGAGACGTTGTGCATCACGATGTAGCCGACGAAGACCTTCGGCACGTCCGCACCGGCGATCAGCATCATCGTCGGAACGATGAGCACGAGCGAGATCACGCTCATCACCTGGTACATGCGGCGGCGGCCGAACTTGTCACCGAGTGCACCGACGATGGGAACGGTGGCGAACGCGCACAGCGACGAGACGATCACGACGCTCGTGCCCACCGACGCCGACATGGCCAGCGTGACGGTGATGAACGAGACCATGTAGGTCTGCAGGATCCCGGAGTTGCCCGCCTGCCCGAACCGCAGCAGGAACGCGGGCACCATGGCGCGCCACTTCTTCTGCTCGAGCGCCTCGAGCATCGGCGTGTCGTTCTCCCGTTCGGCCTTCGCCCGGACCTCGTCGGTCGAGAGCGCCACGCCGCCGGAGACGTGGGAGCTCTCCTCGAACACCGGACTCTCCTTGAGCCGGAACCGGATCCACACGGCCAGCAGCAGGATCACGGCGCTGCCGAGGAACGGGATGCGCCAGCCCCACGCGAGCAGCTGCTCCTCGGGCATGACTGCGACGAGGATGCCCCAGATCGCCGAGGCGCCGAGCGTGCCGCAGTTCGTGCCGAGCGCGACGAGAGAGGCGATGATGCCGCGCCGCCTGCGCGGTGCGTACTCGGCGAGCATGACGCCCGCACCGGAGATCTCCGCACCGGCGCCGAAGCCCTGTCCGAGACGCAGCACCACGAGCAGGATCGGCGCGAGGATGCCGATGTCGTGCACCGTGGGCAGCGCACCGATGAGCGTCGTCGAACCGCCCATGAGCGCGATCGTGATGAACAAGACCTTCGTACGGCCCACCCGGTCGCCCAGGCGGCCGAAGTACCAGGCGCCGACGGGGCGGGCGACGTAGCCGACGGCGTAGGTCGCCATCGCGGCGACGACGGCGAGCGCGGGGCTGTCGCCGACGAAGAAGAGCTGGCCGAACACGAGCCCGGCTGCGAGCGAGTACAGCTGGAAGTCCATGAACTCGAGCGCGGTGCCGAGCCAGCCGGACATCGCGGCGCGCGTGAGGTCGCCGGTGCTGCGTTCGGCGCGGCCGTCGGCGACGGTGCCCGTGTCGGGCGGCGGTGCTGAAGTGGACATCGTTGTTCCTTCTGCGATCTCGGACGGGGAGGTGACGGGTGGGGAAGGATCAGAATTCGATGAGGACCTTGCCGGAGGCGGCGGAGTCCTTCGCCGTGGCGAAGGCCTCGACCGCCTCGGATGCGGGCAGGACGTGTGTGACGACCCCGGCGATGGTGGGGTGGGCGGCGAGAAGGTCGACGGCTTCGTCGATCTCCGTCGAGAACCGGAACGTCCCGCGCAGGTGCAGTTCCTTGGACACCAGGGGTGCGAGGTTCACACCGATCGCGGTGTCGGCCAGCATGCCGACCTGCACCACGACGCCGCCCCGGGACGCCGACGCGACCGCCTGGGTGAGCGACGCCGGCACCCCCGAGCACTCGAACACGACGGGGTACGAGGTCGTCGGCACCTCGTCGCGTCCGATGAGGAAGGTCTCTCGGGCTCCGAGTGAGCGAGCCCGGTCGAGGGCCGATTCCTGCACGTCACCGACCGCGACGTGCTCGACTCCGCGTGCGACGAGCGCCGCGACGGTGAGGAGACCGACGGGCCCGGCCCCCAGCACGACGGCACGGCCCGCCAGGTCGTCGCCGGCGATCGTGAGGGCGTGCAACGCGACACCGAGTGGTTCGGCCAGCGCGGCGTCCCGTAGCGACAGCCCGTCGGGCAGACCGCGGAGCATGGACTTCTCCACGAGCACGTACTCCGCCGCCGCGCCCTGCCGGTGCGGGAAGTCCGCGGCGCTGCCGAGGTAGTCCCCGCCGGGCCACAGGTGCGGCCGGTCCTCGATCCCGGCGACCGGGCTGCCGTACCGGGCGGGATGCACGGTCACCGGCGTGCCCGGCGACCACTCCCCGCTCGGGTCGGCCTCGACGAGCGCCGAGAACTCGTGTCCCGGCGCGAAGGGTTCCCGAACGAGGTTCTCGCCGTTCTTGCCGTGGAAGTAGTAGTGCAGGTCCGAACCGCAGATGCCGACGTACCGCACGCGCAGCAGCACCTCGCCGTCGCCGGGTTCGGGCGCGGCGACGTCCTCGAGGCGCATGTCCTCCGCGCCGTGGATGAACAGGCCTTTCATCGGTGATCAGCTCCTGGGTGGGGGCTCGTGGCGTCGGACGGGGACGGCGGGTTCAGCGGGAGGCCGCCACGTCGGCGGCCGCGGCGCGCACGCCGTCGCGGGTGATGGTCGTCAGCAACTCGGCGACCCGGGCGGTGAAGTCGTCCCGTTCGGCGAGCGCCTCGGGGAAGAAGCCGCCCGCCATGACGCGGCGTACGTGGTCGTGCACCGTCACGGCCCCGTCGACCGTCGCGGCCAACCGTTCGCGGGCCGGTTCGGCGATCCGTTCCGACAGCGGGTCCGGGGCGAAGCCCGAAGGCGGGGCGACGCAGGCGAGCCACGCGGCGGTGCACAGTGCGAGGTGATGCGGCATCCGGCCCTGCCGCAGGTGGAACAACGCCGCGTCGGGGATGCGCTGCAGCAGCTTGACGGAGCCGTCGGAACCGACCTGTGTGGTCGCGTGGCCGATGAGCGGGTTGCGCCACCGAGCGTCCAGTTCCGACACGTACGCGTCACAGTCGAAGCCGGTGGGCGGAGTGAACGTCGGCAGATAGTCGTGGGCGATGCCGCCGAGCACCGCCTCCCGCACGAAGTCCTGCCCCCATGCGGCGTCGATCGTCGGCGCGCCGCACAGGATGCCGAGGTAGGCGATGAGCGAGTGCGACCCGTTGAGCAGCCGCAACTTCACCATCTCGTACGCCTCGATCTCGGTCGAGAACGTGACGCCCGCCAGGTCCCACGCCGGGCGGCCGCCCACGAAGTCGTCCTCGAGGACCCACATGCTGAAGTCCTCGGCGGGCACGGGACAGCGGTCGGTGACGCCGAGCAGGTCCGCGACACGCCGCGAGTGCTCGTCGGTCGTCTTCGGCACGATGCGGTCGACCATGCCGTTCGGGAACGACACCGATGAGGACACAAAGGACAGAACGTCGTCGCCGGCACCCGCCTCCCCCAGGAACTCCTCGACCACGGCACGCGTGACATCGCCGTTGGACTGCAGGTTGTCGCACGAAACCACGGCCAGCGGCTCACCGGACGCGGCCCGACGCTCGAGACCGCGCGCGATCATTCCCATCGCGGTGCGCGGCGTCGCGCCGCCGGCGAGGTCCGCGGCGACGTCGGGCCGGTCGAGCGCCAGCCTGCCGGTCGCCGGGTCGCGCGTGTAGCCGACCTCGGACACCGTGAGCGAGACGATCCGATGGGCGGGATCCGCGATCGCGGCCACGACGGCCTCCGGGTCCTGGGCCGCGACCCCGGTGCCGCGGTGGACGTCGACGACGCCTGCGCGCGTGCCGCCTTCCGTGAGCTGCAGGATGGAGTAGACGTTGTCCTGAGCGCGCATCGGCGCGACGACACGGTCCGAGGAGTGCGCGAACCCCCGAATCCCCCAGTCGCCACCGGCCGCGGCCATCGCCTGCGCCGTGTAGACGGCACCGTGCGCGCGGTGGAAGTTGCCCAGGCCGAGGTGGACGATGCCCGTCCGGTCCGGTGCGGCCGCTCCGATGAGCGATCCCGCGGGCACGCTGCTCCGCCCGAGTGGCTGTGTCATGACGTCCTTGTCCTTCCGCGACCCGCGGCCGGTGGTCACACCTCCGCGCACTGCGTTTCACATCGCGAACCGATCGTTTTGTATGTCGGACCATAAGCTAAACTCGGACTGAACGCGACGCAATACCGACCCCGGCGACAATGGAGCCATGGAGACCGAACCCACATCGGAGACGCCGCCCGTGACGAGCCTCGACCGCGCGCTCGTCGTGCTCGAGACGGTCGCCGACGCCGGACCGGAGGGCATGGCGCTCGGCGAGATCGCGGCCCGCACCGGCATCAACAAGGGATCGGTCCACCGTCTGCTCCGCGGCCTCGCGCATCGTGAGTACGTGATGCGCGACGGCGACGATCGCAACTACGTCCTCGGCGAGGCGCTGCGGCGGATCGTGCGGACCTTCGGGGCGGAGGAGAACCTGCCGCTGCTGTTCAGACCACTGCTGCTGGAACTCTCCCGCCGCACGGAGGAGCTCGTCCACCTGGGCATGCTGGACGGACGCCGCGTCGTCTACCTCGACAAGATCGAACCCGAACGTTCGGTCCGCGTGTGGTCACGCATCGGCAGGCGCGCGCACATCGCGAGCACCGCACTGGGACGCGCGCTCGTCGCCGCCGCTCCCCCGAGCGACTCGCTGCTGGCGAGCTACGTCGAGGAGGCCGACCCCGAAGGGCGGCACGCCACGCTCGCGGAACGGTTCCGCGCCGCGGTGGATTCCGCGCGCACTCTGGGGTGGGCCGTCGAGAACGAGGAGAACGAGCCCGGCATCGCGTGCGTCGGCGTCGCCCTCACGTCGGGGACCGGCCAGGACGTCGCGATCAGCGTCACCGGCCCCGCGGACCGCATGACCGGCGACCGGCTCGACGAGGTCGGCGCACTGGTACGCCAGCTCGCAGGCGACCTCGCTCCGGAGGAATACACCCTCGCCCCGGCCACGGGATGGAGGCCGCAGGACGAGGGCGCGAGGTGACGCCGGCACGGCCGGCCGGACCGGTGGTCGAGACCGCCGGATACCGGCCACGTTGCCGAGACGGGGACGCGAGAACGATCGCAGCCGTGAGGTGGCGCCCCTCGGCGTGCCGGCAACAGTGACCGGTGCCGGCCGGCCGTATCGGTGCGCCTACCGCTTCGCCGTCGTCCGCGTCGCGCGTGCGCGCATCAGGCGAAGACTGACGCGATGGAATCGACCGGACAACCACGGGGAGACGCGTTCGAACCACCAGCCGATCCGGCCGTAGAACGGAATGATCACGCGTTCACGGCCCCGCGCGACACCGGCCAGCAGGGTGCTGACCGCACGGTCGGTCGACAGCGGCGCGATGGGGACGATCGCCCGCGCATCGATGCCTTTGAGAGACCCGCGGAACGTGTTGTTGACGAACATTCCGGATTGCACGAACGCCGGGCAGAACGTGGTGACCCGGACCCCGTGCTCGGCGGCCTCGAGTCGCAGCGTCTTGTCCATCCCGACGATCGCGTGCTTCGTCGCGCAGTAGTGCGCTTGCAGCGGGACCGGAACCAGCCCGGCCACCGACGCGGTGTTGACGATGTGACCGGAGCCCTGCTGGACCATGCGCCGGTACGCCAGGGCCGAGCCGTGCGCCACGCCGCGCAGGTTCACGTCGATGATCTTGTCCCAGTCGTCGAGTGTCACCTCGTCGAACTCTCCGAAGATCGCGACCCCGGCGTTGTTGAAGACGTAGTCGAGCTTGCCGTACCGGTCGACGACGGTGTCGATCGCCTCGGCCAGTCGGGCACGGTCGGTGACGTCCACGACCATCGCCTCGGCGCGGCCGCCGCGTCCGGTGATCTCCGCGGTCACGTCCCGGATCGCGTCCTCGGTAACGTCGGTGACCAGGACCTTCGCGCCGTGTTGCCCGAGCTGTCGTGCGATCTCGGCGCCGATGCCGCTGGCCGCGCCCGTGACGAGCGCGGTCTTACCCGAGAACGCGGTGTCGACGTCCATGTTAACGGTCCCTTCCTGGTGCCCCGTGCGGTTCAGTCGCGCCGCCTCGCCGCCCATGTTGCCAGTGCACGTCCGATGCGGGACGTGGGCTCGGCGACCTCGTCCGGCTGCACCCGCAGCGTGTTGAGCGTCATCGCCAGCATCTCGTAATGCCCGACCAGCATCGGCAGTTCGATGAGCTGTCGACGGCCGAGGAACTCGGCGAGCTCGGCCCACGTCTCGTCGTCGAGCGTGTGGGTGCGGTGCAGCTCGTCAGTGGCCCGCAACAGAGCCGCGTGCCGCGCCGACCAACCCCCGCCCGCAGGTCCGTCCTGGACTCGCGCGATCTGTTCCGGGCTCAGCCCCGCCTTCAGGCCGAGCGACTCGTGGTGGCGGCGTTCGTAGGTGCATCCGGTCAGGTGCGCGACACGCAGGATGATCAGTTCGCTGTCCAGGCGTGGCAACGAGCCGCCCGGCATCAGGGACCCCGCGAACGCCAACCACGGCCGGTACATGCGCCGGTGCCGGGCGAGCGTGGTGAACAGGTTCGGAGGCCCGCTGCCGCTGGCGATCCCCAGCAGCTTCGCGGTGCCCATGTTGAGCACTCCGATGTCCTTGCGGGTCCCCGGCGGGATGCGTGGCGATACCGACATGCACTCAGGCTCCGCGCAGCGTGGCGACCACGCCATCGATGTCGGCCTGCAGCAGCTCGGGCCTGACGAAGTGGCCACCGGGCGCCTCGTGCGAGTCGTGTGCGATACCGGCGTTGTCCAGAGCGGCCTTGAACTCGCGTTGCCCGGCGAGCACGTGGGTCTCGTTGATGGAGTCACCCGGGTTGATGTGGATCGGTTCCGGACTCGTACCGGCCGCGAGGAAGACGCGTTTGCCGCGGTAGCGCTCGATGTTCTCCACCGCGTTGTCCGCACTCACCCGGGCCTCGTCCCACGGCACCCCGTACACGGTCCCGGTGCCGAGCTCGACCGCCGCCGACGACAGATTCGCCCAGTGCGCCACCGCGCCGAAGTCCCGTCGCAGACTCGCGGGACCCGAGTGGGCGCTCACCGAGCCGAAATGACCGTGGTACTTGGCCGCATACTTGAGGGCTCCGAAACCGCCCATCGAGAACCCGGACACCGCCCGTCCGTCCATCGACGTGTGGGCGCGGAAGGTCGACTCGACCCACGGCAGCAACTGGTGGATGTGGAAGCTCTCCCAGTTGCGCGGCCCGGTGTGCGACGTGACCGGGTTCGAGTACCAACCGGCGCTCCCGCCGTCGGGCATGACCACGATCAGCGGCCTGCCGGCCGTCTTCTCGCGGATGCCAAGGGCGTCGAAGGCCGTGAAGTTCTGCCCGATGCCGCCGCCGTGCAGCAGATACAGCACGGGATACGTCCGGCCGCTCGTGTGGTAATCGTCGGGCAACAGCACATTGACGCGCGGATTCCATCCGATCTCGGACGTCGCGAACTCGTACCACCACATGCGCGGGTCGTCCTGGTTGCTGTCGACGACGGCGAGATCCGCCGCCGGCCTCGCCGCGGCCGCCGACGAGGCCCCGACAGCCATCGCAGCTCCGCCCAAGGCCGCCGTCGCGGCCAGGCCGCCCGCACCCTTGAGGATATTGCGCCTGTTCAGCCCGCGGTCAAACACGATGTCCCTCCAGTGCCGTCGAAGTGGATGTGAGAGAAGTACCAGATATTCACCCCACGAGTCACTGATTGACAGACCTTCGTAGTGTGCAGCGGGCGCTGCGATCACACACGACGTCGTGCCGCACCCACGCCGGCTTTCGCCGCGTCGGCGAGCCGGAGAGCGCACCCGTTCGCCACCCGCGTCGCTGACCGGTGTCGGCTTTCGCCGCGTCGGCGGCCGGGTCTGCGGGCGTCATCCGATGGCCGCGCCGCCGCAGACCTTCAGGACCTGCCCCGTCACGTATCCCGCGCCCGGCCCGGCCAAGTAGCCCACCGCCGCCGCGACTTCCTCCGGTGTACCCATACGCTTGATCAGCTGGTCGTCCAGCGCGTAGTCGACATCGGCGGTCAACGCCGTCGCGATCGGGCCAGGGGCGACCGAGTTGCAGGTGATCCCCTCGACACCGAGCTCCTTGGCGAGCCACTTGGTCAACGCGATCACGCCACCCTTCGACGCCGCGTATGAGGGACCCGAGCGGCCGCCGCCCTCACCCCCGGAGCGCGGTCCGCCCATGACCCCGGAGATCGAGCTGACGTTGATGATCCGTCCATGGCCCTGAGCCCGCATGTGCGGTCGGGCGGCACGGCAGTACAGGAACATCCCGCGCAGATTCGTGTCGAGGTCGCGGTACCACTCGTCGTCGGTGAGCGTGTCCAGCCCGCTCCGGCTGGCCGTACCCGCGTTGTTGACGAGCACATCGAGCGAGCCGAGTTCTCCGACGGCCGCATCGACCGAGACGCCCACCGCCTCCTCGTCACGGACGTCGACCTTCCGATACAGCACCCGTTGCTGCGGGAAATCCTCGGCCAGCGCCGTCACGTCCGCCGGCTGGTCGGCCAGGTCGGCCACCAGCACGTGAGCGCCCTGCGCGGCCAGACCCCGCGCCACGGCCAGACCGATACCGCGCGCACCACCGGTGACGAGCGCGGCGCGACCGGTGAGGTCGAATGGGTTCACGGCATGTTCCCTTCTAGAAGCCCAACAGGTCCGGCAGCCAGTTCGACAACTGGGGGACGTACGAGACGAGAAGCAGCACGATCAGGCCCGCGGCGAAGAAGGGCCGGATTCCCTTGACGACCTCGATCAGTGGCACCTTGGCGATCCCGGCCGCGACGAACAGGTTGACACCGACCGGTGGTGTCACCAGCCCGAGCGCCAGGTTCACGACCATCATCACGCCGATGGTCGTCACGTCGACACCCGCTTCGAGCAACACCGGCGCGATGATCGGGACGAAGAGGTACAGCGCGGAAACGGCGTCGATGAACGCGCCGACGATCAACAGCACCACAATGGCCAGCAATACGATCAGCACGGTGTTGTCGGTCAACCCCAGCAGCGCGTCGGAGAGGTCCTCCGCGATCTGGTTCACGGTCACCACGTAGGCGAACACCGATGCCGCACCCACGATCAGCATCACCACGGCCGACTGCGCCGAAGCGGTCACGAGGATGCGGTAGAGCTGCCGCGGGCTGATCTCCCGGTAGACGAACAGGCCGACGAGCAACGCGTAGACCGCCGCGACCACCGCCGATTCGGTCGGCGTGACGATACCGCCGTAGATGCCGCCGAGAATGATCAGCGGTACCAGCAGACCCGGAATCGCCTTGCCGAAGGACGCGGCGAATCCCTGCGATGCGGTCGCATCGAGAGCCTCGCCGGACGGGGGCGTGCCCGCGTCGCCACCGTCGGCCGTGCCACCGTGATCGCCGGTGCCGCCCGCATCGCCGCCGGATCCCCCCGCCGCCACCTTGACCGGTTGTGTCCGTGGCAGGAACAGACTGGCCGCCACGAGCGCGACCGCCAGCAGGATGCCGGGAACGATGCCCGCCACGAACAGACGAACGATCGACACTCCCGCGTAGTCGCTGACGACCACCGCGAAGACGATGAACGCGACACTCGGCGGCACGATGATGCCCATGGAACCCGCGCTGGCGAGCAAGGACGTCGCATGCCGGGCGGCGTAGCCATGGCGGATCAGGGCGGGAATGAGGATCGAGCCGATCGCCGCCACGGTCGCCGGGCCCGACCCGGAGATCGCGGAGAAGAAGAAGGCGGCGACGATCACGACGATCGCCAGTCCGTGCTTGCGACCGCCCACGCAGGCGTGCGCGAGGTCCACCAGCCTGCGGGAAATGCCGGCGTATTCCATGATCACGCCGGCGAGGATGAAGAACGGGATCGCCAGCAACGTCTCCGACGCCACGGAGGCGGTGAAGACGTTCGGCACGATCGACAGTTCGCCGAAACCGCCCATGGCCACCAGCGAGATGCAGGCCGCGACACCGAGCGAAAACGCCACGGGAACACCCAGCAGCAGCAACACGAAGAAGCTGCCGAACAGCACGCCACCGATCACCGGTCGGCCTCCTCACTCGGCTGTGAATCCACTGTGGATCTGTGGAAACCGGCCCGGCTCGCCTGCAGTGTGCGGTACACGCCGAACACCGCGCCCACGGGGAGGGCGGCGGTGAACAACCACTGCGGCACCCCGATCGACGGTGTCGCCCTGCCGCTGTCGATCTGCCCGATCATCATGTCGATGCCGAAGTACAGCAGCACAGCCAGGAACACGAGGATCGCGGCTGTGATCAGTATCGTCATGACCTGCCGCAGGAGCCCGGTGGCCTTGTCGTGAAGAGCACTGAATCCCAGGTGGGCACCTTCTCGCAGCCCGATCACGGCACCCATCGTCACCATCCACACCGCGAGATTCACGGTCAGTTCGGAGGTGAAGGCCAGCGAGGCGTTGAGGAAGTACCGGCTGAAGACGTTGACGAACGCCACCACCGCGACGACTGCGAACGGGACGGCCGCCAGTACGTTCTCCGCGACCGTGAGTACACGTTCCGAAGTGGACCTGTGCATGGTTCAGCGCTCCGGGCTCACGGCACGGACCATGTCTGGTCCCCACACCGATTCGTAGGCTTCGTACAGCGGCCGCACCGCCGCACGGAAGCGGGCGATCTGTGCATCGGTGGGCACGGTCGTTGTCATCAGCTTCGACTGCTCGTCGATCTGCTGTTGCTCGAGCCCACGGTTCGTCTCGATCTGGAACGCGTTCGCATCGGCCGCGGCCTGCTCCACGATGTCCCGGTCCTCGGGACTCAGCGAGCGGAACAGGTCCTGGTTCATCCCCAGGATCAGCGGGTCGTAGACGTAGTTCCAGACCGTCAGATGCCGCTGGACCTCGGCGAGCCCTGCCGACGAGATGACGTCCATCGGGTTCTCCTGCCCCTCGATCGTGCCCTGCTGGAGCGAGGTGAACACCTCGGAGAAGTTCATCGTCGTCGGGTTGGCACCGAGCCTGCGGAAGATGTCGGTGAACATCCCGATCCCGGGGATGCGCACCTTGATCCCGGCCAGGTCCTCGGGCTTGCCGACCGGGCGGACGTTGTTGGTCAGCTGACGGAAGCCGCTCTCACCGAAACCGAGCATCTTCACGCCGAACTCGGAGGACAACTTCTCGTAGGCCTCCACCGCGCCGCTGTTGAGCGCGCGATCCGCCTCGTCGTAGTCCCGGTACAGGAACGGGGCGTTGATCGCGCCGAACCGCGGGTCGATGCCCGCGTAGATGATGGTGGAGTTGTACGAGAAGTCCTTGTCGCCGTTCATCAGCTGTTCGACGCCTGCGGCCGGGTCTCCCGCCGACAACTGTTCGCCCGTGAACACGCGGAGTTTCATCCGCCCACCGGACTCGCGCGACAGCGTCTCGGCGAACCGCTGCGCAGCCTTGTACCAGGTGGAGGACTCCCCGACCGTGACGGTCATGTCCCAGGTGTAGACCGGTGCGTTCGGCGTGGCCGTCACCGAGCCGCATGCGCCGAGCACCAGGCAGGCCAGCAGTGCGACGGCGCCGCGAAGGCGCTTCGACATCATTGTCCGTTTCTCCTCGTCCGCCCCGGAGGGGCTCACCGATATTGAGAGAAGCCGATCAACGATGTCAATGCAGGCTCGAGATCCGTGGTCCACAATATGGACCGTTGCGAAACCGTTTCGACAGACTCATGATGGCTGGTGTGAGCGCCAATGCCGACGCGCAGCGATCCGCCGCGCCGCCCCCCGAGCTCGGACGAGCGGCTCGTAGGTCCGCATCATGGACCATCGCTCACACCGCGGATGAGGCCGACCGGCCGTCCGGTTCGCAGAGCATCCAGCGGGCACTCGTGCTGCTGAACCTCGTCGGCGTGCTGGCACGCGACCGCCCGGAAGGGGTGTCGCTCGCCGAACTCACGCGCGTCAGCGGACGTCCCAAAGCGAGCGTGCGCCGCGTACTCGTCGCACTCGTCGCAGAGGGATACGTCGAACAGGATCCGGGCACGGCCTGCTACCGCCTCGGACTGCAGGCGGGCGTGCTCGGCGAACTGGCGGGCCATCGGGCCGACGACCTCGGCGAGGCGAGCACCGACAGCCTCATCCGGATAGCCGACACCTCCACCGACACGACGTTCCTGACCGTGCGCCACGGCAGCTACGGCGTGTGCACGCGCAGGCAGGAGGGGCCCGGCCCGATCCGCAACTACGCACTGGCGGTCGGCGACCGGCATCCGCTGGGCATCGGCGCGGGCAGTCTCGCCGTCCTCAGCGCACTGTCCGATGACGACATCGACGACGTACTGGCCTCCACTGCCACGACCCGCGGCCACTATCCCGGGTTCGACGACGAGACACTGCGCGGTCTCGTTCGCCGGTCGCGCCGGGACGGATACGCACTGAACGACGGCCGGGTCATCGCCGGGTCGTGGGCACTCGGCGTCCCGGTGCACGACGCCGCGGGCCGGCCGGTCGCCGCGCTCAGCGTCGCCGGTATCGCCGAGCGCTTCGACCCGCCGCAGTGCGACGAGCTCGCCGCCCTGCTGCACACCGAGGCCCGGTCGATCCACGCCGCACTCACCCGTTCCCAGGAGTCTCGACCCGTGAGAGGACGACCATGACAGCCACCCCCGCGATCATCGGCTGGGCGCATTCCCGGTTCGGCAAGGCGTCCGAACCGGACGTCGAGGCGCTGCTGGCCGGCGTCACCGGCGCGGCCGTCGACCATGCGGGCATCGCGCCCGGTGACGTCGACGGGCTCTTCGTCGGCGTGTTCAACGGCGGTTTCTCCCGCCAGGGGTTCGAGGCGGGTCTCGTCGGGGCGGGCCGTCCCGAACTGGCGACCGTGCCCGCCGTGCGCACCGAGAACGCCTGCGCAACCGGGTCCTCGGCGCTGTTCACGGCACTGGACTTCGTGCAGTCGGGCCGCGGCCGGATCGCACTCGTCGCCGGCGCGGAGAAGATGACGGCCGCCGAGGCCGAGGTGGTGGGCGACGCGCTGCTGACCGCCTCCTACCGCAAGGAGGAGGAACAGGCGGGCAGCTTCGCGGGCGTGTTCGCCGGGATCGCCCGTGACTACTTCGAGCGGTACGGCGACCACCGCGACACGCTCGCCCGCATCGCCGCGAAGAACCATCGCAACGGCGTCGGCAATCCGTACGCGCACCTGCGCAAGGACCTGGGCTTCGAGTTCTGCGCCGAGGTGTCGGACCGCAATCCGTTCGTGGCCGATCCGCTCCGCCGCACGGACTGCTCGCTGGTCTCCGACGGCGCCGCCGCACTCGTCGTGGCTTCGCCGGACGTCGCGGCGACCGCACCCCGCGCCGTGGGCTGGCGCGGCCGGGCCCACGCCAACGACCACCTGCCGCTGAGCCGCCGGGACGACGTGCTCGCCTTCGCTGGTGCCAGGGCGGCGTTCGCCGGGGCCACGAACGAGGCGGGTGCCGCACTGTCCGATCTGGACCTCATCGAGACGCACGACTGCTTCACCGTCGCCGAACTGTTGCAGTACGAGGCGTTCGGGCTCGCCGAGCCGGGCAAAGGCGCCACGGTCATCGACTCCGGACGCACGGAACGCGACGGCGAGCTGCCGGTCAACCCGTCCGGGGGGCTCAAGTCGAAGGGACACCCCATCGGCGCGACGGGGGTGTCGCAACACATCATGGCCGCGCTGCAGTTGACCGGCGAAGCGGGCGACATGCAGGTTCCCGGTGCCGAACTGGCCGCGGTGTTCAACATGGGCGGCGTCGCGGTCGCCAACTACTGCTCGGTGCTGGAGCGGGTGCGATGACGCTGCGAGCAGTCAACCTGGCCCACCTGCTGACCGCCGCCGCCACCAGACTGCCCGGCCGGGACGCCGTCGTCTCGGGCCCGACCCGCCTCTCCTGGCCGGAACTGGACGCGCGGGCCTCCGCGGTCGCCGCCGAGCTGCGGCGCCGCGGCATCGGCCGTGGTGACGCGGTGCTGGTGCACTCCCCCAACCACCTCGAATTCGTCGCGGTGATGTTCGGCGTGTGGCGTGCGGGCGCCGTGTTCGCTCCGGCCAACTTCCGCCTGACCCCGTCCGAGGTGGCGGGACTGGCCGAGCTGACGACGCCGAGCGCGCTGATCTGCCACGCCGACTACGCGGACCACGCCGTCGCCGTCGCCGAGGCCGCGGACCTGACCGGCGGCACACTGTGGATCGGCGCCGCGGCCGACGCCGACGGTGCCGTGGCCGGTCTGCCCGATCCGGCCGGGCGCGAACCGGACGAGCCGGTGTGGAACGGTGACCACGCCTGGTACTTCTTCACCTCCGGCACCAGCGGCAGGCCCAAGGCGGTCGTGCTGACCCACGACCAGCTCGGGTTCGTCGTCAACAACCACCTCTGTGACCTGATGCCCGGCCTCGGTGCCGACGACGCGCAGATCGTCGTGGCACCGCTGTCGCACGGTGCAGGCGTCCACCTGCTGCCGCAGGTGGCGCGGGGCGCGAAGACGGTGCTGCCGACGTCGACGCGGCTGGACCCCGCGGAGATCTGGAGACTCGTCGAGGCCGAGCGGGTCACCAATGCCTTCACCGTGCCGACGATCCTCACGACGTTGACCCAGGCGCCCGAGGCGTCGCGCCACGACCTCGGTTCGCTTCGTTACGTCATCTACGCGGGCGCGCCGATGTACCGCGCGGACCAGCAGCACGCCCGTGACGTGCTCGGCGACGTGCTCGTGCAGTACTACGGCCTGGGCGAGGTCACCGGCAACATCACCGTGCTGCCGCCGGACGAGCACGACCGCCCCTCGCCCGACGGGGTCGAGTACGGCACCTGCGGCTACCCGCGCACCGGGATGCAGGTCAGCATCCAGGACTCGGACGGCACCGAGCTGCCCACCGGCGGCCAGGGTGAGATCTGCGTGGCGGGTCCCGCGGTGTTCCCGGGCTACCTGCGCAACGACGTGGCCAACGCCGAGTCGTTCCGCGACGGCTGGTTCCGCACCGGAGACCTGGGCATGGTCGACGCCGAAGGCTACGTCTACGTCACGGGCAGGGCGTCCGACATGTTCATCTCGGGTGGGTCCAATGTGTATCCACGGGAGATCGAGGAACGGTTGCTGCACCATCCGGCGGTGGCCGAGGTCGCGGTCGTGGGCGTGCCGGACCCGAAGTGGGGTGAGGTCGGCGTCGCGGTGTGTGTCGCCTCCGACGGCCAGGACGCCGACGAGGACGAGCTCCGGTCGTGGCTCGGTGACTCGCTCGCGCGGTACAAGATCCCGAAACGCTTCGTGTGGTGGGACGAGATCCCGAAGTCCGGATACGGCAAGGTCGTCAAACGCACGATCAAGCAACGATTGGCGACCTCGTGACGGCGCAGCGGGCCGGAGTCCCGCTGCAGCATCCCGGCCCCCGAACGCAGGAACGCATCGCGGCGGTGCCGACCGGGGTGACGGTGGTGCGGGCCGAGCTGCCGCCCGGAGCGAACATCGTCGACGAACTGTGGCGGATCACCGAGACCGCGGGGTACCGCGCGGCGTGTGTCGAACTGGCGCACGGGAGTTTCGGCACGCTGCGGTACGTGCACCCGGCCGTCGGCGCCGAACGGCCCGCGTTCTACAGCGACACGGTCGAACCCGCGGGGCCGTGTTTCGTACTCGGCGGCTCCGCGACGGTCGGCAACCGGGACGGACGCGCGTTCGCGCACCTGCACGCCACCTGGCTGGACGAACACGGCCGGATCCGCGGCGGTCACCTGTTGCCGGAGACGACGGTCGGCGACGTGCCGATCGAGGCGACGGCGCGGTTGCTGCACGATGCGGAGTACGTCAGCGACACGTGCCCGGAGACGTCGATGCCGGCGTTCACCCCGCACGCGCTCGCGCGGCCGGCCACGACGCAGGCCGTCGCCGCGCGGATTCTGCCCGGCGAGGACCTGCACGACGCGGTGGCGACCGTCGCGGCACGTGCGGGGTTCGACTCCGCCGTGGTCCGCGCGAGCCTCGGCAGCGCAGTCGGCGCGCGTCTGCGCACCGGTCCCGGACGGATCACCGAGGCGGACTGGCCCGCGACCGAGTTCACGTCGCTCACCGGCACCGTCCGCGGCGGTGACGTCGTGCTCACCGCGTCACTGGTGGACCGCAACGGCGACGTCCATTCGGGACTGTTGCTGCCGGGACAGAATCCGGTCGCGGTGACCTTCGAGCTGTACGTCGAGCGCGCCGACCCCGGCGGCGCGGCCCGCGACGTCACCCACACCGCCGAGGAGGCGCAGGCATGACCGGCAGTCCGAGACTCGCAGGCAGAACGGCACTGGTGTTCGGCGGAGGCGGCGGGACGGACGGCGCGACCAACGGCCAGGCCGCGGCGGTGACCTACGCCCGCCACGGAGCGTCGGTCGCCGTGGTCGACGTCAACAGGGAGGCCGCGCAGCACACCGTCGAGGCGATCCTCGCCGAGGGCGGCGCGGCGACGGCGATCACCGCCGACGTCACCGACGGGGACCAGGTCGCCGAAGCCGTGGACCGTGCCACCGAGGCGTTCGGGCCCGCGGACGTCCTGCACAACAACGTCGGTGTCACGGTGTTGGGCGGTCCGATGGAGTTGAGCCTGGAGGAGTGGCGCCGTGCGTTCGCGCTCAATGTGGACGGGGTGTTTCTGGCCTGCAAACACGTGCTGCCCGCGATGCTCGACCGTGGCAGCGGGGCGATCGTCAACGTCTCGTCGCTCGCCGCGCTGCGGCACGTCGGCTACGAGTACCCGGCGTACATGTCGGCGAAGGCCGCGGTGAACCAGGCGACCGTGTCGTTGGCGCTGACGTACGCCGAGCGGGGCATCCGTGCCAACTCGGTCGCGCCGGGTTTCATCGAGACGCCGCTCGTGCGTCAACAGTTGGCGTCGCAGGCGGGGTCGATCGACGAGCTCATGGCGGCCCGCCACGCGGCGAGCCCCACCGGACGCATGGGGACACCGTGGGACGTCGCCCACGCGAGCCTGTTCCTCGCCTCCGACGAGGCCGCCTACGTCAACGGGGTGTGCCTGCCCGTCGACGGTGGCCTGGCCATGACCTGCGCACCGAGCTGACCCGCGATTACTGTTCACCCGCCGGCGGTGCGGGGAAGCCTCCGACGGCCTGTTCGAAGGTGTGGGGTTCGGCTCACGAAGCCGTACCGCACCGCATAAGAGCTCCGGGCCGTGCGGTGCGTTCCGTCCTAGACCGCGCCGACCACGGCCAAGGCGAGGTAACCGACCGTGGCGACCACCGTGGTGGCGAGGGCACCGAGCACGAGGCCTCGTCGTCCCGTCCGCACCAGCGCACCCAGGTCCACGCCCGTACCCAGGCCGAACAACGCTGCCGCGAACAGCAACGTCGTGACCACATCGGAGGCCGAAAGCAGCGCCGTCGGAACGGTGCCCGTGCTCCGTAGCGCCATCATCGCGAGAAAGCCCACTACGAAGAGCGGGATCAGGGGTGGACGCTTCGCCGTCGCCGAACCGGATGCAGCACTGTTGCGGCGGTGCGCCACGCTCACGCCGGCCACCATCGGAGCGAGCAGAACGACACGGGTGAGCTTCACGACCACGGCCACCGCGACCGCCGCCGCACCCGCCGGTGAGGCCGCGGCCACGACCTGCGCCACCTCATGGATCGACACACCCGCCCAGGCGCCGAGCTGTTCAGGAGCCGCCCCGAACCACCGGCCCAGTAACGGGATCGCGGCGATCGCCCCGCTGCCGTACAGCGTCACCAGCGTCACACCGGTCGCGACGTCCTCCTTGTCGTTCTCGGTCACGCTGTCCATCGCGGCGATGGCCGAGGCCCCGCAGATCGAGAATCCCGTGGCCACCAACAGGTTCAGCCCCGGCGACACACCGAGGAGCCGGCCCATGCCCATCGTGCCGAAGAACGTCACGAGAACCGTGACCACGACAGCCGCTACGACTCCCGGCCCCAGGTCCAGGACTTCGCCGAGGCCGAGTTGCAGGCCGAGCAGTACGACGCCCAGGCGCAAGAACCGCTTCGTCACCCACTCCAGGCCGCCGCTGGCCCACTCCGGTATCCAGCGGCCGACCGCGACACCGAGTACCACCGCGACGGTGAGTGCGCTCACCGACGACCACAGGAGCGACACGCCGAACGCCGCAGCCGTACCCGCCGTCGCCACGACGATGCCCGGCGCCAGGGCTTGCCGTCGTGCGGCGCCGTCCACCGTCGACCGTTGTCCACTCACGTCCTCATCGTCGTTCCCGGGAACCTGACGGCGGTACCGTCAACTCGTTGGGACGTCATAACCTCTGGGAATGACAGAACTGCCGGACATCGATTCCCTGCGGCTTCTGGTTCTGGTGGGTGAACACCGGAGCCTGACGACCGCGGCCGAGCAGGCGGGAACGACTCAGCCCGCGGCCAGCAAGCGCATCTCCGCGCTGGAACGCCGACTCGGTGTCCGGCTGCTCGACCGATCCCCGACTGGCTCGACCCTGACAGCCGACGGGCGGCTCATCTGCAGCTGGGCCGAACGGGTACTCGAAGACGTCCATCTCCTCGTCGAAGGTGTCAACGCACTGCGGCGCGAGCGCACCGCACAACTGTCGTTGGCGGCGAGCCTGACGGTCGCCGAGCACCTGCTCCCGACGTGGATCGGGGACCTGCGGCGGCGACTTCCCGATCTGCATGTCGGGCTGCAGGTCCTCAACTCCACGCGGGTCTGCGAGCTGGTGCAGCACGGCGAGATCGACCTCGGGTTCATCGAGTCGCCCCGGCGGCTCCGGGGACTGCGCTCACAGATCGTCGCGAGGGACAGGCTGGTGCTCGTCGTCGCACCGGGCCACCGTTGGGCACGCAGGCGGACGCCGGTCGGCGCCGCCGAGCTGGCCGCCACCGCGCTGATCAGCAGGGAGAGCGGATCGGGCACCCGCGACACAGTCGAACAGGCCCTGCTGGCGACGGGGCTCACCCCCGTGGAACCGCTGGTGGAACTGGGCTCGGCCACGGCGGTGCGCAGTTCTGTCGCCACCGGAGCGGGACCGGCACTGCTGAGTGAGCTGGTCGTCGCTGCCGACCTCGCGGCGGGCACCCTGCGGGAGGTCGCCACGACCGGCGTCGATCTGCGCCGCACGTTGCGCGCCATCTGGCACACAGGCGCCGCCCCGTCCGGCGCCGCGGCGGAGCTGCTCACTCTCGCCGCGCGTACGAGTTCCGGACGCCGCAGGAAATCCGGCAACCAGCACGACTGAACCACCGAACCCGGGGCCCGCGTCAAGGGCGGCAACATCGTCACGGATTCATTCACCGAGCGTGCGGCGGGTGTGGGCGGCGATCTCGACGTCCTCCCGCGCACCGACCACGAGGGTGCGCACGCCGGTGCTGGCCGCGGCGATGTCGGCGTCCTCGGCGACAGTCTCGTTGGCCCGCTCGTCCAGCTCCACACCGAGGTAGGCGAGCCCGTCGGCCACCTCCGCGCGCACGCGGGGGTTGTGCTCCCCCACGCCGCCGGTGAACGCCAGGACGTCGATCCCGCCGAGGCTGCCCGTCATCGCCGCGATCTCCCGTCGCAGCCGGTGGGTGTAGACGTCGAACGCCAGCCGCGACGACTGGTCACCCGAGTCCATCCCGGACATGACCTCGCGCATGTCCCCGCTGCCGCCCGCGAGTCCCGCGAGTCCGGACTCGAACTCCAGCGCATGCGACAACGAATCGGCGTCGAAACCCGCCTCCTGCTGCAGCCACAGCACCAGACCCGGATCGACACTGCCGGTACGCGTCGCCATAACCAGCCCCGCCAGCGGCGTGAACCCCATCGTCGTGTCGACCGACCGGCCCCCGGACACCGCGGCGAGCGACGCACCCGCCCCGAGGTGGCACGACACGATCCGCAACCGCTCGGCAGGCGTGCCGACCAGCTGCGACGCGCGTCTGGTCACGTAGGCGTGGGACAGACCGTGGAATCCGTACCGGCGCAGTCCCCATCGGCGGTTCCACTCGGCGGGCAGCGCATACGTGGCGGCCGGCTCCGGGATCGTGGCGTGGAACGCCGTGTCGAAACACGCCACCGCGGGTGTTTCCGACAGGACCCGCCGCAATGCGTCGACACCCGCCACCCCGCGCGGCTGATGCAGCGGCGCCAGCTCGGCCAACGCTGCGACCTCGTCGCGCACCTCGTCGTCGATCCGCACCGGCTCGTGGAAGCGCCGCCCACCGTGGACCATCCGGTGCCCCACGGCGTCCACCGCGGACAGTCCGTCGACGAATCGTTCCAGTTCCGTCGTCTCCTCCCCGTCCCAGTCGTCCAGGTCGAGGGTGTCGACCACGTCGTCGCCGGCGTCGAGCAGCCGAACCTTCAGACTCGACGATCCGGCGTTGACCACCAGGACATGCTCGGGCCGTCCCGTCACGACGACCAGACCCAGTCCCGCACCTCGGGCAGGTCGTCACCGTGCGCCCGCGTCCACGCAGCGTGCCGCGTGCGCGTGTCGGCCATGTCCTGCCGCAGCCACGCCGTGCGCGTCCCGAGGTCCGGCACCCGGTCGAGCACGTCGATGACCAGCCGGAACCGGTCCATGTCGTTGAGCACCAGCATGTCGAACGGCGTGGTGGTCGTGCCCTCCTCCTTGTAACCGCGGACATGGATGTTCCGATGGTTGTTCCGCCGATAGGTCAGCCGGTGGATCAACCACGGATATCCGTGATAGGCGAACAGCACCGGCCGGTCCGTCGTGAACAACGCGTCGAACTCGGCGGACGTCATCCCGTGCGGGTGTTCGCTCGCCGGCTGCAGCCGCATCAGATCGACGACGTTGACGACCCGGACCTTCAACTCGGGCAGCCGCTCCCGCAGGATCGACGTCGCGGCCAACACCTCCAACGTCGGCGCGTCACCGGCGCACGCCAGCACCACGTCCGGCTCTCCTCCGTCGTCGGAACTGGCCCACTCCCAGATGCCCGCACCGCGGGTGCAGTGCAGCACCGCCTCGTCCATGTCGAGCCACTCCGGCGACTGGTTCTTGCCCGCCACGACGACGTTGACGTAGTCACGGCTGCGCAGACAGTGGTCCGCCACCGACAGCAACGTGTTCGTGTCCGGCGGCAGGTACACGCGGATGATCTCGGCCTTCTTGTTCATCACGTGGTCGATGAAGCCCGGGTCCTGGTGCGAGAAACCGTTGTGGTCCTGCCGCCACACGTGCGAGGTCAGCAGGTAGTTCAGCGAGGCGACCGGCCGGCGCCAGTCGAGCCGCTTGCTCGTCTTCAGCCACTTCGCGTGCTGGTTGAACATCGAGTCCACGATGTGGATGAACGCCTCGTAGCACGAGAACAACCCGTGCCTGCCCGTGAGTAGATAGCCTTCGAGCAGGCCTTGGCACACGTGCTCGGACAACATCTCGATGACCCGACCGTCGCGAGCCAGGTGTTCATCGGTGTCCAGCAGCTCGCCGAGCCACTGCTTCCCCGTCTCCTCGTAGGTCGCGTCCAGCCGGTTCGACGAGGTCTCGTCGGGGCCGAACAGGCGGACGTTGCGGCGGTCGTCGTTGTCGCGCAGCACGTCGCGCAGCCAACGGCCGAGCACCCGCGTCGGCTCGGACGTCGTCGCGCCCGGTGTCGTGACCTCGGAACCGTAGTCGCGGAAATCCGGCAATCGCAACGGCTTCAACAGCCGACCACCGTTGGCGTGCGGATTCGCGCCCATGCGTCGATCGCCCGCGGGAGCCTGCTCGGTCAGCTCGGGACGCGGCGTGCCGTGTTCGTCGAACAGCTCGTCGGGCCGGTACGACCGCAGCCACGACTCGAGCTGCTCCCGGTGCTCGGGGTTGTCCCGCACACCGGCCAACGGAACCTGGTGCGACCGCCACGTGTCCTCGATCGGCACACCGTCCACCTCGGACGGACCGGTCCAGCCCTTGGGCGTCCGCAACACCAGAAGTGGCCACTGTGGACGTCCGGCGAACTCTCCCTGTCTCGCGCTGTGCTGAATGATCTCGATCTCGCCGAAGATCCGGTCGAGCGTGGCGGCCATGTCCCTGTGCATCGTCGTCGGATCGTCACCTTCGACGTAGTAGGGCACGTAGCCGTAGCCGCGCAGCAACGCGTCGAGCTCCTCCCGCGGGATGCGCGCGAGGATCGCCGGGTTGGCGATCTTGTAGCCGTTGAGGTGCAGGATCGGCAGCACTGCGCCGTCGGTGGCGGGGTTCAGGAACTTGTTGATGTGCCAGCTCGTCGCCAACGGTCCGGTCTCGGCTTCCCCGTCGCCGACCACGCACGCGACGAGCAGGTCCGGATTGTCGAGCACCGCACCGTAGGCGTGGGCGAGCGAGTAGCCGAGTTCACCGCCCTCGTGGATCGACCCCGGCGTTTCCGCCGCCACGTGACTCGGCACGCCGCCGGGAAACGAGAACTCGCGGCACAGCCTGCGTATCCCGTCCTCGTCCTGCCCGACGGCGGGATACGCCTCCGTGTAGGTGCCTTCCAGCCACGTGTTCGCAAGCAGCCCCGGGCCGCCGTGACCAGGGCCGATGACGTACATGACGTTGCTGTCGCGCTGCCGGATCACCCGGTTCAGATGCGCGTAGACGAAGTTCAGCCCGGGCGTGGTGCCCCAGTGTCCCAGCAGCCGCGGTTTGATGTGTTCGACGCGCAGGGGCTCCCGCAGCAACGGGTTGTCGAGCAGGTAGATCTGCCCGACGGACAGGTAGTTCGCCGCGCGCCAGTAGGCGTCCAGTGCGGTCAGGTCGTCGTGCAGCGAATGGACGTCGGTCGCGATCGCCTGTCCGGCCATGTCGGGTCCCCCTCGCGGTCGGGTTCAGCCAGGTCGCCGCCGGATACCCGCACGCCGCCGCGACTCAACCCGAGAGGCGGCGGGCGTGGCCCGATCGGAGGCCGCCGCGCCCCGCCCGGCCGGGGGGGTCAGTCGTCGCCGCCCTCTCCCTCGCCGCCCTCGTTCTCGCCGCCCTCGTCCTCGCCGCCGCCTTCGCCGCCGCCCTGGTTGCCGTCGCCGTACTGGCCGCCGCCGTTCTCTTCCTGCTGGTTGCCGTCCTCCTCGGCCGGTTCGTCGCAGGCGGCCACCGCACCCAGCGCGCTCACCGCGGCCAGCGCGGCGAGAGTCTTCCTGATCCTCATGCGGGCCAGCGTACGGCCATCACGGCCGTTTCACAGGGTTCGCGGTCATTCCTCGGGGCGACGGTCGACGTGCCTGCCGAGGAGTTCCCCGGCGTGCCGGATGTGCTCCTGCATCGCGATGCGCGCCGCCTCCGGGTCACGCGCGTGCAGTGCTTCGAGGATCGGATAGTGGTCGTCGACGGAGGCCTGCACCCAGCCGTCGATCGTCTCGTAGTACCGCGACGGCGTGTGCTTGACGGCCTGGCCGAGGAACCAGGTCAGCTTCGGCGACCGGCCCGCCATCGCGAGCAGGTGGTGGAACCGGTGGTTGAGGTCCTCGATCTCGTCGAGCCTACCGTCGGCGAGCGCGCCGGCGAGCCCGCGCTGCAGCTCGTCGAGAGTGGCGAGATCGTCGTCGGACAGCCGCGGCGTGGCACGCGCCGCGAGTTCGCCCTCCAACTGGGCCTGCACCCAGAACAGGTCGCGCACGTCGTCTCCCGACAGCGGGGCGACCATGAACCCGCGGCGCGGTTCCAACTGCAGCAATCCCTCGGCGCGCAACGTCAACAGCCCCTCGCGCACCGGCGTGACGCTGATGCCCAGGTCGCCCGCCACCTGGTCGAGCCGCACGAACTCGGGGAACCGCAACTGCCCGGACATGATCAGCTCCCGCACGTGCGCCGCGACCTGGTCGGGCAGCGACCGCTTCCCCCGGGTGCGCTGCGCCCGCTCCCCCGCCGCAGGCTCCCCCTTCGACGTCTTCCTTCGCGACGTGTCCGCCTGCGACGTGTCCGCCTTCGCCATGGCCCGCCTCACTCACATCCGTCGAGCTTCCACCCTTCCCCAGATCATATATTTGGGATATAAAAAATGGAAAGCACGCCGCCTGCTCCGTTGGAGGTAGAGCACATGCCCAGTGCGCCCCCGCGCCCGGTCGACACAGGATCACCGGCATGACGGCACCCGACCCGGCGTCCCGGCCGCTCGACGGACTCCACGTGGTCGAATGCGCGAGTTTCGTCGCGGGCCCCTCCGGAGGCATGGCGCTCGCCCGGCTCGGCGCCGACGTCCTGCGAGTCGACCCGCCCGGCGGCGGGGGCGACTTCCACCGCTGGCCCGTCGACTCCCACGGCACGAGCCTGTACTGGGCTAACCTCAACAAGGGCAAGCGCTCCCTCGCCCTCGATTTCCGCTCCCCCGAGGGCCGCGAGCTCCTCCTCGCACTGGCCACCGAGCCGGGCCCCGATGCCGGGATCTATCTCGACAACGTCGCGGGGCGCACCAGGCTCACCTCCGACGAGCTGTCGGCCCGCCGGGCCGACGCGATCCACGTGCACGTCGAAGGCATGGCGGGCGGCAGGCCCGGCGTCGACTACACCGTCAACGCCGCCGTGGGAGTTCCCGACCTCACCGGCCCGACCGATCACGCCGGACCGGTCAACCACGCCCTGCCCGCCTGGGACTTCCTGTGCGGCCAGTACGCGGTGACGGCGATCCTCGCGGCACTGCACCGCCGCGCGCGCACGAACGAGGGAACGTCGTCGACCATCGCGTTGTCCGACGTGGCCCTGTCTGCCGTCGGCGACCTCGGCTGGCTCGCCGAAGCCCACCGGACCGGCCGCGCGCGGGACCGCATCGGCAACCACACCTACGGCAGCTTCGGCGTCGACTTCCCCACGGGCGACGGCCGGCGGGTCATCGTCGTCGCACTCACCACGGGCCAGTGGCGCGCACTCTGCACCGCCACCGGCACCGCCGAGGTGTTCGCCGCGCTCGAACCCGCACTCGGCGCCGACCTGTCCGACGAGTCCGACCGCTATCGGTTCCGCGAGACGATCGAGGCGATCCTGCGGCCGTGGTTCGCCGCTCGCCCGTACGACGAGGTCGCGCGCCTACTGGACGAGTCCCGCGTGCTGTGGGGCCCGTACCGCGACATGGCCGAGGCGACCCGCCTGGCGCTCGACGACCCCACGTCGGTCGTGCGGGAGATCGACCAGCCCGGTATCGGCCCGATGGCGGCCGCGGCCGGCCCCGTCCGCACCGCCGGTGAGCCCGCGCCGCCGCAACCGGCGCCGGCGCTCGGAGCCGACACCGAGGCCGTTCTGAGCGAGCGACTCGGCCTGGGCTCCGCCGAGATCGGCAGACTCCGCGACGCCGGGATCGTTGCGGGCCCCGCGTGAACGCCGCGCCACCACCCCCACCGCCCGAACAGAAGGGACACCGCAACCACATGGGTCTGCTCGACGGAAAGGTCGCCGTGATCACCGGCGCCGCACAGGGCATCGGCTTCGCCATCGCCGAACGGTTCGCCGCCGACGGAGCACGCGTGGTCATCGGCGACATCGACGAGGCCGCGGCCACGACCGCGGCGGAGAAGCTCGGCGGCTCCGCCGTCGCCACGGGTGTGCGCTGCGACGTCACGTCGGCCTCCGACACCGATGCGCTCCTCGCCGCCGCCACCGAGCGGTTCGGCGCACTCGACGTGCTGGTCAACAACGCGGGCATCACCCGCGACGCCACGATGCGGACGATGACCGAGGAGCAGTTCGACCAGGTCATCGACGTCCACCTGAAGGGCACGTGGAACGGTCTGCGGAAGGCGTCCGCGATCATGCGAGCCCAGCAGCGCGGCGCGATCGTCAACATCTCGTCGCTGTCCGGCAAGGTCGGCATGGCGGGCCAGACCAACTACTCCGCGGCCAAGGCGGGCATCGTCGGGATGAGCAAGGCCGCGGCCAAGGAGATGGCCCACCACGGCGTGCGCGTCAACGCGATCCAGCCGGGACTGATCCGCTCGGCGATGACCGAGGCCATGCCCGAACACGTGTGGGAGGGCAAGATGGCCGAGATCCCCATGCAACGGCCCGGCGAGGTGGCCGAGGTGGCGAGTGTGGCTCTGTTCCTCGCCTCCGACCTGTCGTCCTATATGACCGGGACCGTCCTCGAGGTCACCGGCGGGAGGTTCATGTGATGAGCACCGGAATGCCCCGCGAGGCCGTGGTCTGCGAACCGGTCCGCACCCCGATCGGCCGGTTCGGCGGCTCCCTTCGCCCGATGAGCGCCGCCGACCTCGGCGAAACCGCGCTGCGAGGCCTGCTGGAACGCAGCGGGGTCGCCCCGGATGCGATCGACGACGTCGTGCTGGGGCACTGCTATCCGACCAGCGAGGCGCCCGCCATCGGCCGCCTGGTCGCGCTCAACGCGGGACTGCCGATCACGACCGGCGGCATGCAGGTCGACCGCCGCTGCGGCTCCGGGCTGCAGGCGGTGCTGCAGGCCGCGATGCAGGTGCAGAGCGGCGCGAGCGATGTGGTCGTGGCCGGCGGTGCCGAGAGCATGAGCAACGTCGCGTTCTACTCCACCGAGATGCGCTGGGGCGTCAAGGGATCCGGCGTGATGCTGGAGGACGGGCTCGCGCGGGGCCGCATCACCGCGGGCGGCCGGAACCATCCTGTACCGGGTGGCATGCTGGAGACCGCCGAGAACCTGCGCCGGGAGTACTCGATCCCGCGCGAGGAGCAGGACCGGCTTGCACTGACCTCCCACCGACGGGCGGTGGCGGCACAGCGATCGGGCGTGTTCGCCGAGGAGATCGTTCCCGTGACGGTCCGCACCCGCAAGAGCGAGTCCGTTGTGGACAACGACGAACACCCGCGTGCCGACGCCTCCCCCGACACGCTGGGTGGACTCAAACCCGTCCTCGGCAACCAGGACCCGGACGCGACCGTCACCGCGGGCAACGCCAGTGGGCAGAACGACGCGGCCGCGATGTGCCTCGTCACGCACCCCGACAGAGCCGCCGAACTCGGCCTGCGTCCACTGGTGCGCATCGTGTCCTGGGCCGTCGCCGGGGTACCGCCGGAGACGATGGGCATCGGCCCCGTTCCCGCCTCGCAGCAGGCACTCGACCGCGCCGGGCTCGCGATGTCCGACATGGACCTCATCGAACTCAACGAGGCCTTCGCCGCACAGGTGCTCGCGTGCACCCGCGAATGGAAGTTCGGCGACGGCGACTTCGACCGCCTCAACGTCCACGGATCCGGCATCTCCCTCGGCCACCCCGTCGGCGCGACAGGTACGCGCATCCTCACCACGCTCGCCCGCGAGATGGACCGGCGCGAGGTGCGCTACGGCCTGGAGACGATGTGCATCGGCGGCGGGCAGGGCCTGGCCGCGGTCGTCGAACGCGTGACCGGCTGACAACGGCGGGCCGGTGGCCGCCGCACCCTCGGGCCGCCGCCACCGGCCCACCCTGCCCCGCGGCACGCGAAACCCGCACCCACGCTCGGAGAGGAACGGCCATGGCCCGCCTGGCACAGACCGCAGGACTGTCCGAAGTGCAGTCCGAGATCCTGGCCACGGTCAGGAAGTTCGTCGACAACGAGATCATCCCGCGGGCTCAGGAGCTCGAGCACAGCGACACGTATCCGGCCGAGATCGTCGACGGCATGAAGGAGATGGGGCTGTTCGGCATCACCATCCCCGAGGAGTACGGCGGACTGGGCGAGTCTCTGCTGACCTACGCACTCGTGGTCGAGGAGATCGCGCGCGGCTGGATGAGCGTGTCCGGCGTGATCAACACCCACTTCATCGTGGCGCACATGATCGCCCGGCACGGTACCGAGGCGCAGAAGCGGCGGTTCCTGCCGCGCATGGCGACCGGCGAGGTCCGGGGCGCGTTCTCGATGTCCGAACCCGACCTCGGCTCCGACGTCGCCGCGATCAGCACCAAGGCCACCCGAGACGAGAGCGCCGCCGCAGAAGGCGGTGGCGACTACGTCGTCGACGGCACCAAGATGTGGCTCACCAACGGCGGCACGTCGACGCTCGTCGCCCTGCTGGCGCGCACCGACGAGGGCGCGGACAGTCCACACCGGAACCTGACGACGTTCCTCGTCGAGAAACCCGAGGGCTACGGCGAGGTACTGCCGGGCCTGACGATTCCCGGCAAGATCGACAAGATGGGCTACAAGGGCGTCGACACCACCGAGGCGGTGTTCGACGGCTTCCGTATCGGTGCCGACATGGTCCTCGGCGAGGCGCCCGGTCACGGCTTCTCGTACATGATGGACGGCATCGAGGTCGGCCGGGTCAACGTCTCGGCGCGCGCGTGCGGCATCGCGATCCGCGCCTTCGAGTTGGCGATCGAGTACGCCCAGCAGCGCGAGACGTTCGGCAAACCCATCGCGCACCACCAAGCGATCGCCTTCAAGCTCGCCGAGATGGCCACGAAGGTCGAGGCCGCTCACCAGATGATGGTCAACGCGGCACGGCTCAAGGACTCCGGCACGCGCAACGACGTGGAAGCGGGAATGGCGAAGCTGATCGCCAGCGAGTACTGCGCCGAGGTCACCCAGGAGGCGTTCCGCATCCACGGCGGCTACGGCTATTCCAAGGAGTACGAGATCGAACGCCTCATGCGCGAGGCACCGTTCCTACTCATCGGCGAGGGCACGAGCGAGATCCAGAAGACGATCATCAGCAAGGGATTGCTCAAGGAGTACCGGCTGCGCCGCTGATCCTCAGGACCTCAGGGGAAGCGCCACCGGGTCGGCAGGAACGTGCCCTCCAGTGGGAACGCGAAGGCCTTGTCCGGGACGATCTCGAACACCGCGTACGGCGGCCCGCCGGACGTCGGCGCCCCGAACGGCGCGTCCAGCACGTCGCCGGTCACGGTCGTCGGCCAGCCGTAGACGTCCGCGACCCCCTCGGACGCGCGCCGGAGAGTGTCCTGATCGGACAATCGAGTGCCGTGGCCCTCAACGACGACGTGCGCCGCGTCGACGTCGGTGCTGACCACGCAGCGACCGTCCGCGACGAGGTTCCGGCTCTTGCGGGCGGTGTCCTTCGAGCAGACGAACAGCCGGGCCTCCGAGCACACCGCGAACAGCGGTGCCACATGCGGCGCACCGTCCGGTCGCACGGTGGCGAGCCAGCAGAACGCGTCGGTGTTGAGCCGGCGCTCGACCTCGTGCCAGGGCAGTGGTTCGAGCTCGGCCTGCGCGTCGGTCAGTTCCGTGCCGCGCCCGACGGTGGGAATCGCCTCGACGATCGGTGGTCCGTTCATCGATCCTGCTCCGATCCATACCGATGCAACTTTGCAAGCAGTTGTAGACTAGCGGCAACCGATGCGAAAACACAACCGGTTGGAGGCTCGCAGCCGATGTCCACGGCCCCGCGCTCCCACTGCCCGATCAACCTGTCACTCGAGATCTTCGGGGACCGGTGGACGCTGCTGGTACTGCGCGACATCGTCTTCGCGGGCAAGCGCCACTACCGCGACCTGCTCACCTGCGACGAAGGCATTTCCACCAACATCCTGGCCGACCGGCTGAAGACCCTCCTGCACCACGGACTCCTCACCCGAAGCGAGGATCCCGGCCACAAGCAGAAGGCGATCTACAGCCTCAGCGAACGCGCCATCGACCTGGTCCCCGTGCTCGTCCAGATCGGGGTATGGGGCAGGCGGCATCTCGGCGCGGACGAGGACCTGAGCCTGTACGCCGACGTCCTCGAACGCGGCGGGCCCGCACTGTGGGAGAGCTTCATGGACGACCTCCGCGAGACGCACCTCGGCGCGGCGGCACGCCACCATGCGCCCGGCCACGGACCCTCGTTCGCGTTGGCCGTCGAACAGGCCACCGCCGCACCCCGCAGCTGACCCGCCCTGACGGCGCGGCACGGGCGTTCGGCCGGCGACTCAGCCCGGCAGGTCGACGACGGTCATACCCGTACCCGCGGTCGGCGCATCCATGGCGGCCAGCGCGGCGGGCGCCTCCGCCAAGCCGATGGTCTCGCCGATCAACTCCTCGGGCCGCAGCCCGCCGTCGGCGAGCATGCCCAGCAACTGCGGATAGTCGCGTGCAGGCATCCCGTGCGAGCCGTAGATCTCCAGCTCCTGCGCCGTGACGACGTCCATCGGGATCGGCGGCGTCGCACCCTCGCCGAACAGCAGGCCGACCTGGACGTGCCTGCCCCTGCGGCGCAGGCCGCGCACCGACGAGATGCAGGTGTCGGCCGAGCCGAAGGCGTCGAGCGACACGTGGGCGCCGCCACCGGTCAGTTCACGGACGGCCGCCGCGGTCTCCGCGGGCCCGGAAGCCGCCGAGTCGACGACCGCCCGCGCGCCGAGACTCCGCGCCGCCTCGAGGGGCGCATCGGCCACGTCGACGGCGAGGACCCGCGCGCCCAGCGCGACCCCGATCTGCACCGCGGACAGGCCCACGCCACCACAGCCGTGCACCGCCAGCCACTCCCCCGGCCCGACCCTGCCATGGGCCGTCACCGCGCGGAAAGCCGTCGCGAACCGGCAGCCGAGCGATGCCGCCGCCGTGAAGCCGACGGCATCGGGCAACGCCACCAGGTTCAAATCCGCCGCGTGCAGCGCCACCCGCTCGGCGTGCGACCCGGGCCCGGTGAATCCCGGCTGTGTCTGGTGCGGGCACACCTGCGCCTCACCGGCGGCGCAGTACTCGCACCGGCCACAACCGCACACGAACGGCACCGTCACGCGCGCTCCGGGCTGCCACCGGGTGACCTCCGGGCCGACCTCCGCGACCACACCGGCCAGTTCGTGGCCGGGGATCTGCGGCAGCGGCACCTGCTCGTGGCCCTTCCAGGCGTGCCAGTCCGACCGGCACACCCCGGTGGCACGCACCGCGACCACCACCCCGTCCGGCGGGCACTCCGGCTCCGGGACGTCGGAGAGCACGGGCGGTTCGCCGTAACCGGCGTAGACGACGGCCTGCATGCCGCCAGTCTGACCGCACCACGACGCCACGTCGCGAGCGGCCCACCCGGCGGTGCTGGATCCCGAGGCCGGTCAGGACCGCGGCAGCAGCACCACGCCGTCGTCGTCGGCGTACAGCGTGTCACCGGGGTGGAAGGTGATGCCGCCGAAGCCGACCGGGATGTCGACCTCGCCGACGCCGTCCTTGCTGCTCTTGCGCGGGTTCGTGCCGAGCGCCTTGACGCCCAGCGGCAACCCGCCCAGCACCGCCGAGTCCCGCACCGCGCCGTTGATGACCAGGCCCGCCCAGCCGTTGCGCACGGCCGCCCCGGCGATCAGGTCACCCGTCAGCGCCGTCTGCAACGACCCACGGCCGTCGACGACGAGCACGCAGCCCTCACCGTCCGAGTTCAGCAGCTGCTTGACCAGGCCGTTGTCCTGGTGGCACGACACCGTTCGCACCCTGCCCGAGAACTCCCGGTGCGAACCGAACTGCCGGAACTGCGTATCGCACACGCGCAGCGCCTCGCCGTACTCGTCGACGAGGTCTGCCGTACTCCTCACGTCACTCACGCGAAACATCATGACCACCGCCCGCGCGCCCGGTCCGCCCGGGGAGGCGCACGCCACACGCCGCCCGCGGCGGGCCCACCGCCGACGCTCCGCGGTGTCGTCAGTGCTCCGCGGTGTCGTCAGCGCTCCGCGCGGTGTCCCGCTCGTCGTCGGCCACGGCCTTCCCGGACGCCTCGCGCATCTCGATCAGCTCGGTCATCCAGTCGCCCGTCTCGCGTGCGACGTCGCGCACCGCGCCCGTGATGATCCCGGCGATGTTGCCGACGTGCGACGCCGCCTGTTCGGTCAGCACCTGCACCGTGTCCTTGCCCGCTTCGAATCGGCCGACCATGTCACCGCTCCTTCGTCGTGTCTGCGGGCCTCACGCCGCAGCAGGTGTCCGGTCGCGCTCGACTGTAGCCGGTTCCGGCGTGGAGTCCCCGCTGCCGGGAAGCGCGAACTTGACGATCTTCCTCGCCACGGACCACAACTGCTTGTGCAACGGACCGGTGTGGTACGGCAGGCCGTATTTCGCGCAGATCGCCCGCACCTCACCGGCGATCTGCGGATACCGCCGGGCCGGGATGTCCGGGAACAGGTGATGCTCGATCTGATGCGAGAGGTTGCCGGACAGGACGTGGAAGAGCTTGCCGCCGGTGATGTTGGCCGAGCCGAGGATCTGGCGCAGGTACCACTGCCCCCTGGTCTCGTTCTCGGTCTCCTCCTCGGAGAAGCTCTCGACGTCGGCAGGGAAGTGCCCACAGAAGATGATGCCGAAGGCCCACAGGTTCCGCGTGAGGTTGGCCGCGGCGTTGCCTGCGAAGGTGAGCGGCGCCAACGGCCCGGTCAGCAGCGGGAACAGCACGTAGTCCTTGCCGATCTGCGTACCCATCTTCCGGCCGATGCGGCGGCGCTCCTCGCGGAACTCCGACCACTTCCGCTCCCCTTTGACGAGCCGGTCGACCTCGAGGTCGTGCAGCATGACGCCCCACTGGAAGAAGATCGCCAGCAGCGTCGCGTACACCGGGTTGCCGAGGTAGTACGGGTGCCACTTCTGCGCCGGGTCGATGCGCAGGATGCCGTACCCGACGTCGCGATCCTTGTCGACGATGTTGGTGTAGGTGTGGTGGATGTAGTTGTGGGAGTGCCGCCAGTTCTCGGCGGGCGCCACGTTGTCCCATTCGAACCGCTGCGAACTCAGCGCGGGGTCACGCGTCCAGTCGTACTGGCCGTGCATGACGTTGTGGCCGATCTCCATGTTGTCGAGGATCTTCGCCAGCGACAGCGCTCCCACTCCCGCGAGCCAGGCCGGCGGGAAGAACCCGGCGTACATCAGCGCGCGTCCGGTGACCTCGAGGCCGCGCTGGGTCTTGATGACGTTCTGGATGTACTCGACGTCGTCGGCGCCGAGGTCGGCGACGATCCGCGCGCGCAGCTCGTCCATCTCGCGGCCGAACTCCTCGACCTGTTGCGGCGTCAGCCGGTCCTGCAAGCCCGTCATGGGGTGGCTCCTAACAGTCGATGTCGACGTCACCGGCCGCGGCCGTGACGCACAGCTGGATTTCTTCGCCGTCCTCGGCGGACTCCTCGCCGGAAGCCGTGCGCACGACGCCGGAGACCTTCCGCTGGGTGCACGAGAAACAGATGCCCATGCGGCAGCCGTGTTCGGGCGACAGTCCGGCGTCCTCCGCCTGTTCGAGGAGGGTTCTGCCGTCGTTCTCGACGTCCACGCCGCTGCGCGCGAACCGGATGCGCCCGCCGACCTCGGAGGTGTTGACCGTCAGCACCGGCGGCGTGAACTCCTCGGTGTGCAGGTGTTCACTGATCCCCGTGTCGGCGTAGAGCGCGCGCACGGACTCCATCAGCGACGGCGGGCCGCAGAGGTACGTGGTGGCGCGGGCGAACCACGGCGCGACCCGGCGGAGATGCTCAGCGGTGAAGTGACCGTCGGCCGCCGTGTACCGCACGTGGATGCGCACGCCGCGGCGCGCCGCGAGCTCGTCCAGCTCCTCGACGTACGGCACGTCGGCCGGGGTCCGCGCGTAGTACAGCAGCGATACCTCGCCGGGGTACCGTTCGTCGACCAGCGTCCGCAGCATCGACAGCACCGGCGTGATACCGCTACCTCCCGCGATGAGCACGATCGAGTCCGGCCGGCGCTCGGGCAGCGCGAACGTGCCGTCCGCGGACGAGAGTCCCAGCACCATGCCCACGTGGCCGCGTTCGTGCAGGTGACGCGAGACGAGCCCGCCCTCGTGGGCCTTGACGGTGAACTCCAGTTCGCCGTCGCGATGCGCGCTGCCTGCCGGCGAGTAGCACCGCGTGCGCCGTACGCCGTCGATGTCGACGGTGACGCGCACGAACTGGCCGGCGGCGAACCCCTGCCACGCCCTGCTCGGACGCACCGTGAGCGTGATCGAGTCCTTCGTCGGCCTGCACAGGGCCACGACCTCGCCGCGGATCTCCCTGCGCACCAGCATCGGATCGATCAGCTCGAGGTAGCGGTCGACCCCGTGCGGGGTCAGCAGCCGCTCTGCCAGCGACGCGAGCGAGGAGGGCAACGTTCCCGGCCGGGTCGCCGCACGCCGCACCACTGTGCGCATCGCCATGTCACGCCTCCGTTTTCAGTGAACGACTGTACACTCAATCTTGGAGACGATCACGGGGAGGCGCAAGGTGGACAGGGCGGATGTGAACGGGGTTACAGCACGGGCCGACGTATGCTCGACGGCCATGACGGCCCCGGAGACCCGCAACGAGCGCAAGGAACGCACCCGCCGCGCGCTGCTCGACGCCGCGCTGCGCCAGGCGTCCGAGCGGGGATTCGCAGCGTTGAGCCTGCGGGAGATCACCAAGCAGGCCGGTGTGGTGCCGACGGCGTTCTACCGGCATTTCGAGTCGATGGACGAACTGGGCGTCACGCTCGTCGAGGAGTCCATGCGCACGCTGCGGACGATGATCCGCGGTGCACGCAACACCCCCGGTGGCTCGGCCGACCTGATCCGCGCGTCGGTACGCACGTTGTCGGAGCACGTGCGTTCACACGGGGAGCACTACTGGTTCCTGGTGCGGGAGCGCTACGGCGGCACCGGAGCGGTGCGCCAGACCATCGGTGTGGAACTGAAGCTCCTCACGGGCGAGCTGGCCGTCGACCTCGCACGCTTCGAGGGGCTGCGCGACTGGTCCACCGACGACCTACGCATGCTGGCCGATCTCATCGTGTCCGCGATGCTCGCGACCGTGCTCGAACTACTGGAGGCACGACCCGGCGCGGATGCGGAGATCACGGCTGACGCCGAGCGCAAACTGCGCCTGATCTTCCTCGGCGTACCGCACTGGCGCAGCCGCTGAACTCCCCACGCCCGAGCACCCTTCACCGGCTCGCTGACGCGTGCCTGTACCTGAATGCCCCCAAGGTGCCCTTGCGGGCGCACCGCCGTGGGGCGCCCGGGGCATCTCGGGGGCATGCGAAGCCGCTCAGGTGAAGCGGCGCAGGCGCAAGCTGTTCGTCACCACGAACACCGAGCTGAGCGCCATCGCCGCACCCGCGAGCATCGGGTTCAGCAGCCCGGCCGCTGCGAGCGGCAGCGCCGCGACGTTGTAGCCGAACGCCCAGAACAGGTTGCCCTGGATGGTGCGCAGGGTCCGGCGGGACAACCGGATCGCGTCGGCCGCCGCGGTGAGGTCGCCGCGCACCAGAGTCAGGTCGCCCGCCTCGATCGCGACGTCCGTGCCGGTGCCCATCGCCAATCCGAGGTCGGCGCGGGCCAGCGCGGCGGCGTCGTTCACCCCGTCGCCGATCATGGCGACGACGCGGCCCTCGGACTGCAACCGCTGCACGACGGCCACCTTGTCCTCGGGCAGCACCTCGGCGATCACGTCGGCCGGGTCGTCGATGCCCACCTGCGTGGCGACGGCCCGCGCCACCGCCTCGTTGTCACCGGTCAGCAGCACCGGACGCAGACCCAGCGACCGCATCCGGCGGACCGCTTCGGCCGAGGTCGCCTTGATCTCGTCGGTGACGACGAGCACGGCACGGGCCTCGCCGTCCCATCCCGCGATCACCGCGGTGCCGCCGGCACGCTCCGCGGCCTCCTTGGCGGCCACAAGCTCGTCCGGCAGTGTCAGACTCCACTCCCGGGCCAGCGCTTCCCTGCCGACGACGACGGCGTGCCCGTCGACGACACCGTGCACACCGAGTCCGTTGGTCATGGCGAAGTCGCTCGCCTCGGGCAGGTCGCCGACGTCGCGTGTCGCCGCGTCCGCGATCGCACGAGCGATCGGGTGCTGCGAGGCGTTCTCGACGGCACCCGCCAGCCGCAACGCCTCAGCCCGGTCGGTGCCCTCCGCGACGTGCACGGCGCCGACGGTCATCGCCGCAGTGGTGACGGTGCCGGTCTTGTCGAGCACGACCGTGTCGACGCGCCGCGTGGATTCGAGCACCTCGGGGCCCTTGATGAGGATGCCGAGCTGCGCCCCTCGGCCGGTTCCGACGAGCAACGCGGTCGGGGTCGCCAGACCCAGCGCACACGGGCAGGCGATGATCAGCACCGCGACGGCCGCGGTGAACGCCGCCTCGACGGCGCCGCCTGCGACCAGCCAGCCGACGAGGGTGCCCACGGCGAGCACGACGACGATCGGCACGAACACCCCGGAGATGCGGTCGGCGAGCCGCTGCACGGCGGCTTTGCCCGCCTGGGCGTCCTCGACGAGCCTGGCCATCTGGGCCAGGCGGGTGTCCCCGCCGACACGGGTCGCCTCGACCACGAGCCTGCCGCCCTGGTTGACGGTCGCCCCGACGACGGTGTCCCCCTCGGTGACCTCGACCGGCACGGACTCGCCGGTGAGCATGCTCGCGTCGACCGCCGAGACGCCGTCGACGACGACACCGTCGGTGGCGATCTTCTCCCCGGGCCGCACGACGAACCGGTCCCCGACACCGAGATGGTCGACGGGGATGCGCTCCTCGTGACCGCCCCGCAGCACGCCGACGTTCTTGGCGCCGAGGTCCAGCAGCGCCCGCAGCGCCGCGCCGGCCCGCCGCTTGGCGCGCGCCTCGAAGTAGCGTCCCGCCAACAGGAACGTGGTGACGCCCGCGGCGACCTCGAGGTAGATGTTGGCACTGCCGTCGCCACGTTCGATCGTGAACTCGAACGCGTGCGTCATGCCGGGCATGCCCGCGTTGCCGAAGAACAACGCGTACAGCGACCAGGCGAACGCCGCGGACACGCCCATCGACACGAGCGTGTCCATCGTCGCCGCGCCGTGCCGCAGGTTGACGAGCGCGGCACGGTGGAACGGCCACGCCGCCCACACCACGACAGGCGAGGCCAGCGCGAGCGAGGCCCATTGCCAGTTCGCGAACTGCAGTGGCGGCACCATCGCCAGCACGATCACCGGCAGCGACAGCACGACCGCGCCGATGAGCCGCTGCCGCAGCGTGTCCGCGTCCCGGACCGCGGGTTCGGCCGTCGCCCGCTCGCCGTCGGACCCGGCGGCCTCAGCGGCCTCGGCCTGCGGCGGCGCGGGCAGCGCGGCCTGGTAGCCCGCGGCTTCGACCGCCTCGACCAGCCGGTCCGGTGATACCCCTGCGGGGTAGGTGACGCGTGCCTTCTCGGTCGCGTAGTTGACCGACGCAGCCACGCCGTCGAGCTTGCCCAGCTTGCGTTCGATGCGGTTCGCGCACGAAGCACACGTCATGCCACTGATCGCGAGCTCGATCTGCTGCTCCGCCGCCGGGGTCTCCCCGGCGGCCGCGGCGCCCTCCGGCGCCCGAGATGCGGCCGTCATCACCGCCTCCTTCTCAGGTCATCCCTCGCGGGCGTACGGCCTCACGCGGTCAGCGTGTACCCGGCTTCTTCCACCGCGGAGCGCACCGCGTCGTCCGACAGTTCGGCGTCACTGCTCACCGTCACGGCCCCGGTCCCGAGGTCGACGTTCACGCCCTGCACCCCATCGAGCTCGCCGACCTCCTCGGTCACCGACGCCACACAGTGCTGGCAGGTCATTCCGGTCACGGTGTAGGTCTTCTCGAACATCTCGCCTCATCCCTCCTGCGGAGATCCCCTGTGGTTTCGCGGTCACGAGCGCACGAGGCGGGCGATCGCCTCACTGGCCTCGCGGACCTTCTCGTCGGCGGCGTCGCCGCCCTCGGCGACGGCTTCGGCGACGCAATGCTTCAGATGCTCGTCCAGCAGGCCGAGCGACAGTGACTGCAGTGCCTTCGTCGCAGCCGAGACCTGCGTGAGGATGTCGATGCAGTACTCGTCGTCGTCGACCATCCGCTGCAGCCCGCGGATCTGCCCTTCGATCCGGCGCAGCCGCTTGAGGTAGGCGTCCTTGTCGCCGCTGTAGCCCCGCATGACGTCACTCCTTCGTTCGGACGCCACCACCGTATACCCCCTACCCCTATGCGGCAACTGCGGGGGCGCTGATCTGCCGAGACACCACCTTGAGTAGTCGGGGCTCAACTTTGGGAACAAAGGACGCCGCAACTGTCGTTGGACGAGACGACAGGCCCGAGTCGCGGGCCTCGAGCCCGAGAAGGGATGAGCGACATGGCATTCCCGGTTCTGCACACCCGCGCCCCGCGCCGGCTGCACACCACGATCCCGGCCTGGAGCCCGCTGCGTGAGCTCGACGAGCTGCAGCGGCTGCTGACCGCCGACGCGGACGGCGCACCGCAGGCGTGGTCACCCGCGGCCGATGTCCGCGAGACCGACGAGGAGTACGTCGTCGAGATCGAGGTGCCGGGCGTGAAGCGCGAGGACATCGCGGTCGACCTGGCCGACGGAACCTTGACCGTCACGGGCGAGACCACCGAGCGCGAGGGTCACTTCCGGCGCCGCACGCGCCGCACGGGCCAGTTCCGGTACGCAGCCACCCTGCCCGAGGGCGTCGACACCGAGCAGGTTGGTGCCGAACTCGCCGACGGCGTGCTGACCGTGCGCGTGCCGAAACGACCCGAGGACACGGCGCGCCGGATCGAGATCACGTGACCGAGACGACGTGAGCCACAGTCGGGGCCGGAATCCGCGATGCGGTTTCCGGCTCCGCGCGTGGCCGATCCTGTGCCACCGCTCACAACGACAACGCCGGTTTCGTCCTCAGTGGACGATCACGGAACGCGGTCGGTTTGGAAACCGCGCCGCCGGGTACGTGCCTAATATGGTGCACATTCCGGAACAGCAGAACGATCTCGACGCGAGCATGGCCGAACTCGCCGAAGCGGCGCGAGCCGTCGGCATTCCCTCCACGGCCCACATGAACAAGGCGGAACTGATCGAGGCGATCAGGCAGCAACACGAGACGAACGCCGTGCTGAGGGTCGACCGGCAACGCACCGACGAGCAGCGACCGACCGCGGGGACGGCTCCGTGACATTCCGCCCGGCCCGTCGACCGGGCGAGGGCGTCACCGTACGACGGTGAACGGCGTCACTGGGTGACGAGCGAACGACTGGCCAGCTCCGCGGTGTGGAGCTCGCGGCCGAGCTGGGCCGCCATCCGCTGCGCGCGCGCCAGTGCCGCGGCCGCTTCGAAGGTCGACTGCGCCAACTCGCCGTAGGCCGCGTCCTCACCGACGTTTCCCGACCACAGCTGCTGCTCGAGCCACGTGCCGGACTCGGGGAGGAACCGAGCCAGATTCTCCGCGAGTTGGCGGAGCGAACCCAGCACCTCGTGCAGCTCCGCCTCGTTCTCGGCGCGCGGGTGACTCCCGCGGCGCGCCGCCCACTGCTGCAGGGTGCGCGTCGCGTCCTCCGCGCGGGCGGCCAGCACGCCGGGGTCGGCCGTGGCGCCCACGTTCGTCTGGTCGGCGTTGCCGGATGCGGTCATGGCTGTTCCCTACGGTCTCGACACAAAGATCGGTGAAAGCACGAACACGAGTGACTCGGGGCCGGAAAACCTCCGGGAAGAATCCGCGCTTGCACCCACGTTAACGTCCAGTAGTCACGGTTTCTGCCGCGATGTGGCGAAGCTCAAGTTTCGCCGGCCCGCGGCCGGCGAAACCGATTCCGGCCTTTCCCGGCGGCGGACGAAGATCGAATTCAGCGGAAACCACGCGCATCGTCGGATTCGTACCAGCTCGGAACGGTGTCGCACGGCCCGCGGTGGGCGAGCCGAGCGAGCACCCCGACTGCTGGGTCATCCCCGGAGCAGTCCGGCATGATTCGTGGCGCGATGCGTTTCGGACAGGCTGTCCACCATGATCGTGTATTCCGAAATGTGGTCGGCCGAGCGCGCTTCGTCACGGAGGAGTTCTGTCACCCGCTACCCGATCACCCGAACCCGCGGTCGCGAACGACCGCGGGCGAGCGCCCCTTTTTCCTCTCGTGCTAGCTCGTCGATTCGAGCGGATTCTGCACCGCGGAACCGGACCTACGCGGCATCGCCCCGTGGCCGGGCGATGCCGCCTTCACGACACCGTGCGGCACTCCTCGGAGGCCGGACCGCCGAGCTCACATCGAGACGGTGCGCGCAGGGCGATACGGCCCTGGGTGCGCCGAGAACCATGACGCGCCCCGCACCACGGCCTCCTTGTACGACGCGGCCGCCCGCCCGGTCAGGATCATCCGATGTGGACGGTCGTCGCCGTCGACGGCCTGGATCACGCCGTTCCTTCTGCCGAGGCTGATGCATTGGTTGACGTACCGGAAACGCAGGCTTGCAGGCTTACGTTCCGCCAGTCGGTCGGCGATCGCCGTCCCCGTGACCGCACTCATCGGCAACGCCGTCGCGCACGCCATGCGGAAGGAACGTCCGTTCGGCAACTCCGGCACAGCCGCGTCTCCGACCGCGTAGACGTGCGGATGGGACACCGAACGCAACGTCCCGTCCACGCGGATCCGGCCCGTGTCGTCGACGGCCAGTCCGGCTCCGGCCGCCAGCGACGGCACGGCGAAACCCGTGCACGCCAGGGTGAGGCCCGCGCCGACGGCCCGGCCGTCGGTCAGCCGCACCGCACCTCCCCGGACGTCGGTGACCGAGCCGCGGACGACCTCGATTCCGAGCCTCGCGAAGACGCGCCGGAGATGCCGCTGAGCCCGGTGCGACAACCACGCCCCCGGGTCTACATCGGACACCATGCGTACGCACGCTGCCGGATACCGTTCGGCGAGCTCGGTCGCGGCCTCGATACCCGTCAGCCCGCCGCCGACGACCGCCACGGTGCCGTGTTCGGCCGCCAGTTCGCCGACGCGATCGCGCACCCGCCACGCGTCGTCCACCGTGGCCAGCGTGACGGCGTCGTCCGGTGCGGGCGCCGCGTGGCTGCCGAGCGCGTAGACGAGCGTGTCGTACGGCAGCCGCCCCGCATCGGACGCGGCGTCACCGTCCAGCACGACCTCCCGCCGCTCGAGGTCGATGCCACCGGCTCTGGCCACGACGACGGTGACATCGGGACGCAGCCGCTGCCCGAGCGGCTGCAGGGCGATCGACTCCCCTGCCGCGACCTGATGCAGCCGCACCCGTTCGACGAACGTGGCGCGTTCGTTGACCAGCGTCACGTCGGCACCGTCGAGCCTGCGGGCCAGGCGGTTCGCCGCGGTCACGCCCGCGTAGCCGCCGCCGAGGATCACGATCCGATGGGCCATGAGGAACTCCTTCCAACCGAGGACGTCACCTCATGAACCGCACAGCGGTGCGAGAACTGACAGCGAGCCACCGTGGGGCGCGTCACACTCCAGACCGCGGCGCGGCGAGCCGGGTGAGCTTGTCCGGGTTGGCGACGAGGTAGACGTCCGCGATCGCACCGTCGACGATGTGCAGCGATACGGCGAGCATGTTCGCCCCGTCGACCGACGCCACCAGGCCCGGCATCCCGTTGATCTCGAGCACGTCCACTTCGAGGCCCGGGATGTCCCTGCTCATCCAGGACAGGTAACGCGTCACGCGCTCGGCGCCCGACACCGGGTTCCGGGCGGCCGACACCTTGCCGCCGCCGTCGGCCCACGCGACGACGTCGTCGGCGAACATGCTGCGCAACGCCTCCTGATCACCGCCGCGGGCCGCGAACAGAAAGCGCTCGGTGATCCGCCGACATTCGTCGACCGAGGTGGTGAACCGGGCCCTGCCGTCGGCCACGTGCCCGCGCGCCCTGCGGTACAGCTGCTGACTGGAGGCCTCCGTGATGCCGAGCTTGTCGGCGATCTCGGCGTGCGCGTGGCCGAACGCCTCCCTCAGCACGAACACCGCCCGCTCCGGCGGCGTCAGCCGTTCGAGTATGTGGAGCATCGCCATCGACACGGACTCGCGTTCGGCGACGGTCGTCAGCGGCTGTTCGGTGACGACCGGCTCCGGCAGCCAGGGCCCCACGTACTCCTCGCGTCGGGCCCTGGCCGACGTGAGCCGGTTCAGGCACACGTTGGTCAACACCCTCGTCAGCCAGGCGACCGGTTCGCGGACCTCGCCGTGAGCGGCTCCCGACCAGCGGACGAAGGTGTCCTGGACGGCGTCCTCGGCATCGGCCACGGTGCCGAGCATGCGGTAGGCGATGGCCAACAGTCGGCCACGCGCCTCCTCGAAGAGGCCTGCGTACTCGTCGGCGAGGGACACGCCGTCACCGTAACCGGTGTTCAGACCTCGGCGCGGGCGACGGCGTCGAACGTCAGGCCGTCGTCCCCGACATCGACACGCACCGTTGCTCCCTCGGTGATCTCCCCGCCGAGCAGCATCCGCGACAGGACGTTGTCGACCTCACGCTGGATCGTGCGCCGCAGCGGACGGGCACCGTACTCGGGCTGGTAGCCGGCGTCGGCCAGCCAACGCACGGCCTCCTGGGTGACGTCCACCTCGACGTCCTGCGCCCGCGCCTTGCGCCGCGTCTCCTCCAGCAGCAACGAGGTCACCTGCTCCAGCTGGTCCGAGGTGAGCTTGCGGAACACGATGATCTCGTCGATGCGGTTGAGGAACTCCGGCCGGAAGTTGTCGCGCAACCTGCGCATGAGCCGTTCGCGGAGCGGCTCGTCGTCGTTGTCGCCGCCGCCAGCCGCGGCGAACCCGAGCGCTCCCTGGGTGCCGCTGAGCACGAGTTCCGACCCGATGTTGCTCGTCATGATCAGTACCGTGTTGGTGAAGTTCACCGTGCGCCCGCGGCCGTCGGTGAGCCTGCCGTCGTCGAGGACCTGCAACAGGACGTTGAACACCTCGGGGTGGGCCTTCTCGATCTCGTCGAGCAGCACCACGGAGTACGGCGTGCGCCGGACCGCCTCGGTGAGCTGGCCCGCCTCCTCGTAACCGACGTACCCCGGCGGGGCGCCGATCAGCCGGGAAACGGTGTGCCGTTCGCCGTACTCCGACATGTCGAGCCGGATCATGCGGTGGTCGTCGCCGAACAGTGCCTCGGCGAGGGCTCGGGCGAGCTCGGTCTTGCCCACGCCCGTCGGCCCGAGGAACAGGAAGCTGCCGGACGGCCGGTCTGGTTCGGCGAGACCCGCCCGGGTACGGCGGACGGCCTCCGAGATCGCCTCCACCGCCTCGTCCTGGCCGATGACGCGGCTGTGCAGGTGCTGTTCCAGGTTGAGCAGCCGCTCGCGTTCCTCCTGGGTCAACTGCGCCACCGGAATGCCGGTCAGCCGCGACACGATCTCCGCGATGTCGACGGAGCCGACCTCGGCCTCGCCGGACGGCCGGTCCTCGTTGCGCGCCTGCTCGATGCGTTCCCGCAGGTCGTTGATCTCGTCCCGCAACGACGACGCACGTTCGTAGTGCTCCTCGCTCACCGCCTGGTCGCGGTCGCGGGACAACTGCTCGAGACGGTCCTGCATCTCCGTCAGGCCCTCGGGGCGCCGCGCCGAGCGCATGCGTACCCGCGCGCCCGCCTGGTCGATGAGATCGATCGCCTTGTCCGGCAGGTAACGGTCGGTGACGTACCGGTCGGACATCGTGACCGCGGCGCTGAGCGCCTCGTCGGTGAACCGCACCTGGTGATGGGCCTCGTACTGGTCACGCAGGCCGTGCACGATCTTCAGCGCGTCCTCGACGGTCGGTTCCGCGACGAGGATCGGCTGGAACCGGCGTTCGAACGCGGGATCGGTCTCGATGTTGGTCCGGTACTCGTCCAGCGTCGTCGCCCCGACGATGTGCAGCTCGCCTCGGGCCAGTGCCGGCTTGAGCATGTTGCCCGCACCCATGGACCCTTCCGACGAGCCCGCGCCCACGACCATGTGCAGCTCGTCGATGAACACGATCAGCTCGTCACGGTGTTCGCGGATCTCGTTCAGCAATGCCGTCATCCGCTCCTCGAAGTCGCCGCGGTAGCGCGTACCCGCGACCATCGCCGTGAGATCCAGCTGGACCACCCGGCGGTCGCCGAGGATGTCCGGCACCTGCCGGTCGCAGACGCGCTGGGCGAGACCCTCCACGATGGCGGTCTTACCGACACCCGCCTCGCCGATGAGCACCGGATTGTTCTTGGTCCGGCGCGACAGCACCTCGATGGTCTGCTCGATCTCCGTGTCCCTGCCGACCACCGGGTCGAGTTCGCCGCCGGCGGCCAGCGCGGTGAGGTCGCGGCCGTACTGGTCGAGCGTCGGCGTGTTCCCCGAATCGCCACTGCTCGACGCCCCAGAGCCGCCACCGCGGGCGGTGGTCTGCCCGGGCTGCGACGCCGTGGAGGCTCCGCCCGGCTCCGGCCCCGCCAACGCGCGGCGGATCGTCTCGGGCGTCACGCCCGCGTCGCCGAGCATCCGCCCCGCCGGGGAGTCCTGGTGCGCCACGAGCGCCAGCAGCACGTGCTCGGGGCCGATGTAGCTCGAGCGCAACTGCCGGGAGATCTGATGGGCGTCCATGAGGATGCGTTTGGCACCGGGCGTGAGGATCGGTGCGGTGGTCGGACCGCTCTGCGGACGACTCTGATCGTCGACGGCCCGCTCACCGATCCGGCTCGCGAGCGCGTCGGGGTCGCCGCCCGCACGCTGGACGAGTTCGCGGCTGCTCGGCACCTGTGTCGCGCCCCAGAGCAGGTGGGTCGAGTCGAGCTCGCCGCGGCCCTGCTTGCCGACCTGTTGCACCGCGGCCGACAGCAGCGCCAGCGCCTGCTCGCTCATCAACCGCGTGATGCCCAACGGAGCCTGCCGCCCGGGAACCGCGCCGCGGCTCGACCCGCCGAAGAACTGGGCGAGAAACTGATCGAACGGGCTCGAACCGGGTTCGCCGAAGAAGCCGGACATCGACAGCATCCTCCTAACCGATGGCGCAATCTGCCCGGCACGGCTACCCACAGAGCCGAGGTGTCAACCAGCCCGTCCGCGCCGCACCCTCCGGCCCCCGCGTGTTGCAGATCCCGGGGCCCGTGTTGCGCCCTCCGGGGCCCGTGTTGCAGATCCCCGGGCGCGTGTTGCGTTCTCCAGGGACCGTGTTGCAGATCTCCGGGCGCGTGTCCTGCACTCGGGCACGCGTGTTCTGCACGAGGCGTTCGCCAGGCGCAACCGGTCACCCGCGTGACGCCGAAGCTCGTGACCGCACACCGGAACGGCACCGTGCAGGGCTTTCCACCGAGCATGGTGGGCGGCCTGCCACACGCTCGCCGCCCACGCGACCTCCTGTTCAGCGGCTGTGAACCGGCGACCGCGCACGCGCCGGTACCGGTCGAGGAACGCCTGCGAGCTGTCGATCGGCGCCAGCGTCGCAGGCCGTGCCCGGCGGCGGCGAATCCGCCACTCGCTGCACCGGCCAGCGCCGCCTCGGGTTGCCGGGCGAGGCTGTCCCAGTCGTGCACGACGGAAATGCCCGCTTTCCGTCCAGCGGAGGTTCTGGGCTCGTGCACGTCCTGAGGCACGTCGTCCTGATCCCGACCATCGAGGCCCGCAACGGAAGGCCACAGCCCCGGAGCGCTCTGCCACATCCGGCGTGTTTCGCGGCTCGGCGCGCTGCGGCTCGCGAGCGCACAGGACCGCAACACCGGCTGGGAGTACGTCCGCGCTAACCGGTCGCCGCTCTGCGGAAATCGCTGGGGTTGACGCCGCGGACCCGCTTGAACGCCGCGCTGAACCCGAACGGATCGGAGTAGCCGACCGCGTGCGCCACGTCGGCGATCGTCGCCGAACTGCGCTCGACCAGCATCTCCGCGGCGAGCGTCATCCGCCAGCGAATGAGATACGCCAACGGCGGTTCGCCCATGATGTCGGCGAACCGTTTGGCCAGGGTGGACCGTGAGACGCGGGCGCGTTCGGCAAGCGCGGCGACCGTCCACGGCGCCGCGGGTTCTGCGTGTATCCACCGCAACGACTCGCCGACGACCGGGTCGTGCTGCGCCGCCCACCACGCCGGCGGGTCGGTGTCGGGCCGGTCGAACCACTCACGCAACGTGCAGACCAACATCCAGTCGAGCAGCCGGTCGAGGACCACCTGCTGGCCCGGCCGGTCGATCGACACCTCGTCCGCGACGTGGTCCAGCACACCGTCGCCGGTACCGCCACCGTCCACACGCAACACGTCGGGCAGTGTTTCCAGCAGCATGCGGCTGATCTCGCCATGTACCGGGTAGGCGCCGACGATCAACGTCACGCCGCCCTCGCCGGTGTCGTGCCACCCGCGGCGATGCCGTGTTCCGCCCTCGCCGGGGACCGCACACTGCTGCCCGCAGTCGACCGGCTCGGCGCCGGTGTCGACGTCGTCGACGAAGCGGAACGGCTCCGGACCGCGGACAACGACCGTGTCGCGATCACGCAGCGGCACCGGCCGCCCGCCGTCCGGGACGATCCACCCCGCTCCGCCGAGCACTGTGCACAAGGTCAGCGGTGCACCGTCGACGAACCGCAACGACCACGGCGGTGTCAGGACCGAGCTGCCGAAGAGCGATCCGTGTGCACGCACGCCGCGGATCAGATCGTCGAAGACATCCACCCTGCCGACAGTAGACGAATACACAGGCGATTCGGCGTTCTGCCTATGGGATCGTCCGAGAGACTGGGCTTCACTGGGGTACATGAGCATGGACACCGCGTCACCCGCATCGTCTTTGACGGCCGACGACTTGGCATTCCTTCGGCGCCCACTGCAGGGGTTCTTCACCGTTGCGGCCGGACCACTCCCGCCGCAGCCCCGACCGCTGTGGTTCGAGGCGGCCGACGACGGCACGATCCAGCTGTTCACCGACCCGGACGCACCCAAGGTCCGACGGCTGCGGCAGGACCCGCGCGCCTCGATCGTCGTCGCCTCACCGGTGGGCGAGCCCGAACACTGGGTGTCGGTGGCGGGCCCGGTCACGATCGAGTCGGAAGGTGCGCACGCGCTGCTGGAACGTCTCGCCGCCCGGTACTGGGATCTCGACGACCCCGCACGCGCCGCCCAGCTCGCCGAGATGCGCACGGCGGACTGGTTGCGGATCGCGGTCCACCCCGCGTCCGTCCGCCGCGTGGCCGGGTGACGACTCCCGGACGCAGCCGCACCTCACGCCGACGAGAAGCGACGGCCGGCGACGGGGCACCTTCGCTCCCCGGAACGCAACACCGTCTCCTGAAACCGCAACACCGTCCCCCGAAACCGCAACACGGCCACCCCGGAACGCAACACGGCCCCCCGCGGGTGCAACACGGCACCGGTCACATGTTGATCATGTGGCCCGCGAGGCCGTGGACGGCCTCCTTGACGGCTTCGCCGAGCGTCGGGTGAGCGTGCACGTTGCGGGCGACCTCGTGCACCGTCAGGTCCCACTGCTGCGCGAGCGTCAGTTCCGGCAGCAGTTCGGTGACTTCCGGGCCGATCAGGTGGGCGCCGAGGAACTCGCCGTGCTCGGAGTCGGCGATCACCTTGACGAACCCGACCGGTTCGGCGAGGCCGTGCGCCTTGCCGTTCGCGGTGAACGGGAACTTCTGCACCTGCACGTCGTGGCCCGCGTCGCGCGCCTCCTGCTCGGTGAGCCCGAAGGAGGCGATCTGCGGCTGGCAATAGGTCGCGCGGGGAATCATCCGGAAGTCGAGTTCCATCGTCTCGGCGTCGGCGATGGTCTCCGCGGCGATCATGGCCATCGACTCGGCGGCGTGGGCGAGCATCAGCTTCGCCGTCACGTCACCGATCGCGAAGATGTGCCCCACGTTGGTGCGGCCGCGGCCGTCGACGTCGATCGCGCCACGCTCGGTCAGCCGCACGCCGGCGTTCTCGAGCCCGAAGCCCTCGACGTTCGGTACGAAGCCCATGGCCTGCAGCACCTTGTCGGCCTCGAGCACCTGCTGCTGGCCCTCCTTCGACACGGTCACCCGCACTCCCGTGCCGTTGTCCTCAATGGACTCGACCTTCGTCGACGTCAGCACGTCGACGCCGAGCTTGCGATACCGGCGCGCCAGCTCGGCCGAGACCTCTTCGTCCTCGGCGGGCACCATGCGGTCGGCGAACTCGACGATCGTGACCTTGACGCCGTAGTTGTGCAGCACGTATGCGAACTCGACGCCGATCGCGCCTGCGCCGGCGACGACGATGCTGTCCGGCAGCTCCTCGGCGAGGATCTGCTCCTCGTAGGTGACGACGTTCTGGCTGCGCTGCGTGCCGGGCAGCAGCTTCGGGCTGGCGCCCGAAGCGATGATGCAGTGGTCGAACGTGACCGTGTCGGTCTCGCCGTCCGCGCGCCGCACGTCGATCGAGTTGGGGCCGGTGAACGAACCGCGGCCGTTGAACTGGGCGATGGCGTTCTTCTTCATCAGGTAGTGAATACCTTTGACGCGGCCGTCGGCGACCTTGCGGCTGCGCTGGTAAGCCGCACCGTAGTCGAAGGTGACATCGCCGGTCGTCTGGATGCCGAAGGTCTTGGCCTCGGACGTGAACAGATGGGCCAGCTCCGCGTTCCGCAGCAGCGCCTTCGACGGGATGCAGCCCACGTTCAGGCACACACCGCCCCAGTAGCGCTCCTCGATGACGGCGGTGTCGTACCCGAGCTGGGCCGCTCGGACGGCGGCGGTGTACCCGCCGGGACCGGCACCCAGGACCACAACGTCGAAGTGTTCGCTCATGGCGGCGATTATGCCCCGGACCACACCACCTCGCCCCCACCCCGGCCGCGGGCGTGACGTGGGTCGCTCTGCCGGGCGCACCACCGGCCCGGCAGAGCGTTTGCGCAGGTCAGGCGGGGTCGAGTAGCACCACGGGGATGTCGCGGCTGGTCTTGACCTTGTAGTCGTCGTAGGAGGGCCACACCGCGGCCATCATCGGCCACAGCTCGGCCTTCTCCTCGGCGCTCGCGGTGCGGGCCACGGCGTCGAACTTCTCGGCACCGACCTGCACCTTGACGTTCGGGTGGGCGACGAGGTTCTTGTACCAGCCCGGATCATCGGGCGCGCCGCCCTTGGACGCGACGACGACGTACGCATCGCCGTGCGTCTGGTAGATCAACGCGAACTTGCGCGGCTCGCCGGTCTTGCGCCCGGTGGTCGTCAGGATCAACGTCGGCACGCCGTCCTGCCACACGTGGCCGACCTCGCCGTCGGTCTCCTCGTACTTCTGGACGTGTTCATCGCCGAACAGCACGTCGCTCATCGTCGGCCCCTTCGTCACGCGTCGGCTGGGTCTGCTCCCCGTCAGCCTAGGACGTCGGCGAGCATCGCGCGGTCCACGTTGCCGCCGGACACCACCACGACGGTGCGACCGCGCGGCAACTCACCCGACCGGTGGAGGTAGGCGGCGAGCGGCACCGCGCCTGACGGCTCGGCGACCAGCCGGTTACGCGTGGCGAGGACGCGCATGGCTTCACCGATCTCGTCGTCGGAGACGGTGACCACGCCGTCGAGGACGGTCTGCAGGTGCGCGAACGTCAGCTCGGAGGGTTGTGCGCGCAGTCCGTCGGCGATCGTCCTGCCGCGGTCCTCGACGGGCCATTCGACGATGTGCCCGGCGCGCAGGCCGTCGGCGGTGTCGGCGGCGAGCTCCGGTTCGACGCCGATCACGGTGGCGTTCGGGCACAGCGCCGTCACCGCCGTCCCGATGCCCGAGGCGAGTCCGCCTCCGCTGACCGGCACGAGCACGAGCTCGACGTCCGGCAGGTCCTCGGCGATCTCCAAACCCGCCGTCCCCTGACCCGCGATGATGTCGGGGTGGTCGAACGGGGGCACGAGCACGGCCCCCAGCTCGTCGACCAGCCGATGGGCGGTCGTTTCCCGTTCGGCGACCGGCACCAGCACGACCTCGGCGCCGTAACGCCGCGTGCCGTCGATCTTCACCTGCGGCGTGCTGTCGGCCATGACGATGTGCGCGGGTACGCCGAGCAACTGCGCCGCGCGCGCCACCGCCTGGGCGTGGTTACCGCTCGAGTACGCGACGACACCCTTCCCCCGGGTGCGCTCGTCCAGCGCCGCGAGCGCGTTGGAGGCACCGCGGAGCTTGAAGGCGCCGGTCGCCTGAAGGTTCTCGGGCTTCAGCCACAACGGGCGGTCCGCGTCCGCCCACAGCGCGGGCAGAAGCGGGGTACGCAGGACCTGACCACGCACACGGTCGGCCGCGGTCCGGATGTCGTCGAGTGAAACGAGTTGCATACCCCGCAGTCTGCCCGTCCGGCGCTACAACGACAGCGTCGGGATCTCCACCCGGCGGCCTTCGCGTGCCGACCGCAGGCCCAGCTCGGCGAGCTGAACCCCCCGCGCACCGGCGAGGAAGTCCCACGGGAACGGCTCGTCGCCGGCGACGTGCCGCAGGAACATCTCCCATTGCACCTTGAAGCCGTTGTCGAACTCGCCGTTGTCCGGCACCTCCTGCCACTGGCCGCGGAAGTCCTCCGTGGCGGGCAGATCCGGGTTCCACACCGGCTTCGGCGTCATCGCCCGATGCTGCACGCGGCACCGCCGCAGGCCTGCCACGGCGCTGCCCTCGGTGCCGTCGACCTGGAACTCGACGAGCTCGTCCCGGAACACCCGCGTCGTCCACGACGAGTTCAGCTGCGCCACGATCCCGCCGCCGAGTTCGAAGATGCCGTACGCCGCGTCGTCGGCGGTCGCCTCGTACGTCCTGCCCTGTTCGTCCACACGCTTGGGGATGTGCGTGGCCGCGAGGGCCTGCACCGACCGCACCGGCGCGATGATGTCCTCCAGCACGTAGCGCCAGTGGCAGAACATGTCGACGATGATGCCGCCACCGTCCTCGGCCCGGTAGTTCCACGACGGGCGCTGGGCCTCCTGCCAGTCGCCCTCGAATACCCAGTAGCCGAACTCGCCGCGCACGGAGAGGATCTCGCCGAAGAACCCGCCGTCGACGAGGCGCTTCAGTTTGCGCAGGCCGGGCAGGAACAGTTTGTCCTGCACGACGCCGACCTTCACGCCGGCGCGGGCGGCCAGCCTGCCCAGTTCGAGTGCGCCCTCGGTGTCCTCGGCGATCGGCTTCTCGGTGTAGATGTGCATGCCCGCGTCGACGGCCTTGCGCACGCCCTCGGCGCGCCTGCTCGTGACCTGTGCGTCGAAGTAGATCTCGGCGCCCGAGCGCAGCGCCTCGTCGAGGTCGGTCGTCCACCGGTCGAGACCGTGTTCCTTCGCGATGGCGGCGAGTTTCGACTCGCTCCTGCCGACGAGGATCGGCTCCGGCCACAGCAGTGTTCCGTCCGGAAGGGACAGTCCGCCTTGTTCACGGATCGCCAGGATCGACCGGACGAGGTGCTGGCGGTAGCCCATCCGGCCCGTGACACCGTTCATGACGATCCCGACGGATCGCAGTTCGTTGACCATGACGCCCTTTCTGAGATTGACGTGCGGGGCCGAACGCCCGCGGCCGCGCACGCGGCCCGCGGTCGCCCGAGGGTTCTTCGGATGTCTCGACGGGGGGCGGCTACTCGGCCGCGGCGGCCGCGCCGAGGTGGTCACGGATGTGCCGGGTCGCCTTGGCGAACTCGGGCTCGGCCATCGTCGGGCCGTAGTCCCGCTCGACCGGCAGGTTCACGTCGACGACGCCCGCGACGGTGCCCGGCCGCGCGGAGATCATCACGACCTGGTCGGACAGATACACCGCCTCGGCGATCGAATGCGTCACCAACAGGACGGTCGTACCCGTCTCCTGCCAGATCCGGCGCAGCTCGACGTTCATCTGCTCGCGGGTGAGCGCGTCGAGCGCGCCGAAGGGCTCGTCCATCAGCAACACCGGCGGACGGTGCAGCAACGCTCGGCACAGCGCGACGCGCTGCTGCATACCGCCGGACAGCTCGTGCGGCAGCGCGTCCTCGAAGCCCGACAGGCCGGTCATCTCGATCAACTCGTCGGCGCGCGCGGCCGCCTCCTTCGCAGGCATCTTCCGCATCTCCGCCTGCAGCAGGATGTTCTTGCGGGCCGAACGCCACTCGAGCAGCGCCGCCTTCTGGAAGACGTAGCCGATGTCCTTGCGCGGCCCGTTCACCGGTTCGCCGAACAACCGGACGTCGCCCTTCGACGCCGGCAGCAGCCCCGACGACAGCTTGAGCAGTGTCGATTTGCCGCACCCCGACGGCCCGACGATGGAGACGAACTCCCCCGGTTCGACGTGCATCGTCACGTCGGCCAGCGCCGTCACGTCACGCTTCTTACTGCGGAATCGCACCGTGACGTCGTCGATCTCGACCGCGTAGCCAGCCATGTGCCTTCCCCACTCCTCGGACCTGTTCTCGGGTGGCGGTTGTCCTCCGGCGATGCGTGGCGGGCGTTTCGTGTTCGCCCGCCACGCGCCGCCGTCACTCCTTGGGTGCGATGTCGCTGTTCCAGTACTCGCCGGGCTCGCCGGCCTCCTCGATCACCCCCGCGTCGGCGAAGATGCCGATGGTCTTCTTCCAGTCCTCGGGTGTGTTGACGCCGGGCCGCTGGCCTTCGGTGGCGTCGGTGTGCAGCAGCTCGAGCGTCTCGCCGAACTGCTCGGTCAGCACCTGCTTCGACGGCAGTTGCTCCGACGCGCCTTCCATGGCGTCGACGGCCGCCTCGCGGTCCTCGCCCGCCTGCTCCCACGCCTCGGTGGTTGCGGCCACCATGCGCTGGGCGAGGTCACCGCGGTCGTCGAGCACCTCCTGCGCCGTGAGCAGACCGTTGCTGTAGAAGTTCAGGCCGTGCTCGGCCCAGCGGAGGTACGAGACCTCCTTGCCGGACTTCTCCTGCATCGTCGGCCCCTGGTCGGTGGCGTAGCCGAGCAGCGCATCGGTCTGCCCCTGCATCACCGCGGCCATCTTCCCCGCAGCGTCGGTGTTCTGCACATCGACGTCCTGTTCGGACATTCCGTTCGCCTCGAGGAACAACGGGAAGACGTTCGTCAGCGCGTCGCCCGCGGTGCTCGCCACGGTCTTGCCCTTGAGATCCTTCGGTTCGGAGATGCCCTGTTCCGAGAAGAACTGCACCGACGACGGCGTCGTCTGCAGGTAGACGCCGACGCTCTTGACGTCGAGCCCCTGCGACACACCGGCCAGCAGGGCCGGCGTATCCGCCCACCCGAAGTCGGTCTGCCCGGCCGCGGTGGCCTGCACCGTCTTCTGCGAGCCTTGGCCTGCGCGGATGTCCAGCGAGATCCCGTGTTCCTCGTAGATCCCCTGCTGCTTGCCGTAGTAGAACGGCGCGTGTTCACCGTACGGGTACCAGTTCAGGGTGAGCGTGACCTTGTCCAGCTGCTCGCCCTCGGCGTTGGTGACCGTCTCGACATCCGATCCGCCGCAGCCTGCGGCCAGCAGCAGGGCTGTGGCGGCGGTGCCTGCGGTGAGTGCACGTAGCTTCATTGCTCTCCTTCGACTCACTGGGCTCTGGGTGGGTACGGGTCAGAGGGTCGTGCTCGCGCCCTCGTCGCGGCGGCTCGCGTGCCAGGGCAGCAGCAGCTGTTCCAGCCATTCCACGAGCACGAACAGCAGCACGCCGAGCAGCGACATGATCAGCAGGCCCGCGAACAGCACCGGCGTGTCGAGATTGCCGTTGGCCTGCAGGATGACGAAGCCGAGACCGGCGTCGGCACCGACGAACTCGCCGACGACGGCACCGGTGACGGCCATCGTCGCGGCCACCTTCAGCCCCGAGAACAGGTGCGGCAGCGACGCCGGGAACCGGATCTTCCAGAACGTCTGCCCCGATTTCGCCCCCATCGTCGACGACAGCTGCAGCATCTCGGGGTCGACGGACTTCAGGCCCGTGACCATGGAGATGACGACGGGGAAGAACGCCATCAGCACGGCGACCAGGATCTTCGGCCCGAGCCCGAACCCGAGCCACACGACGAACAGCGGCGCGATGGCGATCTTCGGGATGACCTGTGCGAACAGCAGCAGCGGGTACAGCGTCTTCTCGAGCGTCGACGACTGCACCATGGCCACGGCCGCGACCACGCCCACAGCGATCGCGATGACGAAGCCGAGGACCGTCTCGTACGTCGTGGTCCAGGTGTGCTCCCAGAAGTACTCCGGGCGCGCCGCGATGGCGTCGAACGTGTTGCCCGGCGACGGAACCAGATAGGGCTCGACCAACTCGGCCGCCGTGACGCCCCACCACGCGACGAACAGCGCCGCGAGCAGCGCGAACGGCCGCCACGAGCGTTCCAGGAATCCGCCCAGCCGCTGCCCGAGGCCGGGGCGGCTGCGTTCGGCGATGCCGGAGGCTTCGCCCGCTCGCTCCCGCTGCCCGGTCCGTGCGGACTGTGTGTGCGTGACCATGACCCTCCGTTCACCGTCGAACGTGTCGTGCAAGAACCTGATCGAGACCCGGCACACGTTGTGTGAATGCGCTTTCTGAATGCGCTTTCACGCTAGGATGTGGACAGCGTATGCAGATCGGACAGAACCGGTCAAGCGTCGAGCGCCGAACCGAAGGGCCTACCCTGATCGGTGCTCAGGAAACGAGCAGGGAGAGTCGCGAATGGACGATCGGCCGCACGTCACGCTCGAGGACGTCGCGCGGGAGGCGCAGGTCTCCCTCGCCACGGCATCACGCGCCCTGAACGGCACCACAAAAGTACGCTCCGACCTGCGGGAACGCGTACTGGCAGCGGCCGAACAGCTCGCCTACACGCCGAACGCGCACGCCCAGGCGCTAGCGGGCGGTGCCCACCGCACGGTCGGCGTCATCTGCCACGACGTCAGCGACCCCTATTTCGCCGGCATCTCCCGCGGCGTCATGCGCGCAGCCGACGAGGCCGGTCTGCTCGTGATGCTGGCCAGCACGTTCCGCGATCCGCAGCGCGAGATCGCCTACATCTCGATGCTGCGCGCCCAGCGGGCCTCGGCGATCCTGCTGGTCGGCTCGGGATTCGAGGACAGGGAGTGGGAGCGGGCCCTCGCGGCCGAGATCGAGCCGTACCAGCGGGGCGGCGGCCAGGTCGCGGTCGTCAGCAGGCACCGCACGCTGCGTGTCGACAGCGTGCAACCCGAGAACCGCGAGGGCGCGGCACAGCTGGCCCGGACCCTCACCGCGCAGGGGCACCGCCGGTTCGCGGTGCTCGCCGGACCGCGCGCCCTGACCACCGTGGTCGACCGGATCCGGGGCTTCCGGGAGGGCCTCGCGGAGGCGGGCGTCGAGCTCGCCGAGCACGACATCGTCGAGGCGGCGTTCACTCGCGACGGCGGGCACGCGGCGATGTCCGAACTGCTGGCGCGGGGCTTCGATGCGACCTGCGTGTTCGCGGTGACCGACGTGATGGCCATGGGCGCGCTGGCCGCGCTACGCGAGGCGGGCAGGTCCGTACCCGAGGACATCTCCCTGGCCGGTTTCGACGACATCCCCGTGGTGCGTGACCTCGCTCCCCCGCTCACGACCGTCGCACTGCCCCTCGAAGAGCTGGGCGAGAAGGTCATGGAGTTGGCGGTCCGGGACAACCGCGGCAAGCGCAGCCGCATCCTGCGCATGCCGGGCACGGTCGTGGTTCGCGAGAGCACCCGTCCGATCGCCGACACCTGACGCGGCCGTCTTGTCGCGTGCGACGACGGCGTTTAGGGTGTGTGAAAACGCTTTCTACAAGCGCTTTCAGCAAGCATCACAGGTGATCGGACGTCTCGGATGAGCCGACGTCACAGGTCGGTCGGCGTCACCGGGGCGCCCTCCGGCCCGGCAGTGGCCACCGCGGCACCGCCGTACTCGCCTCCACCGGGTGCCCGAGTCCGGAGCCTTCCGCGTCGAATCCGTGGCCGGGTCCGGCCACAAAGGAGTGATCATGAGCTCGTTGCTGCTTCCGTCGCGCGACCGCACGCTCGAACAGTGGTCCCCGTCCGGGACGCCGGTCGGACCACCGGCGGCGGCGCAGGCGACCCCGCCTACCTCGCGGGTCGCCTACGCGGCCGCGCACGTGGTGGCCGACCCGTTCGCCCCCGGCGACCCGACGCACGTCGTCGAGGTCGACTGGGAGACGACGCTCGCCTTCCGTGAGCACCTCTGGTCGTGTGGACTCGGGGTGGCCGAGGCGATGGACACCGCCCAGCGCGGTATGGGCCTCGACTGGCAGGCGACGCAGGAACTCATCCGCCGCACGGGCGCGGCCGCCCGTGCCGGCAACCGGCCGTGGGTCGCGGGTGTGGGCACCGACCAGCTGCCCGCGGGCCCGGCGACGACCGACGACATCGTCGGCGCGTGGCAGGAGCAGCTCGCCCTGGTGACCGGGGAAGGTGCCGTGCCGGTCGTCATGGCGAGCCGTGCCCTGGCCGCGGCGGCCGACGGTCCGGAGCTGTACCGCGACGCCTACGGCAAGCTGCTGTCCGTCGCGGACGGTCCGGTGCTGTTGCACTGGCTGGGCGAACCGTTCGATCCCGCCCTGGCGGGTTACTGGGGACACTCGGACGTGCGCGCCGCGGCCCGTGAGCTCGCCGCGCTCTGCGCAGAGCATTCCTCGACCGTCGCGGGCGTGAAGGTGTCGGTCCTGGACGCCGACGTGGAACGGGAGTTCCGGCGCGCACTGCCGGAGGGCGTCGCCTGCTACACGGGCGACGACTTCAACTACCCCGAGCTGATCGCCGGGGACGAGCACGGACACAGCGAGGCGCTGCTCGGCATCTTCGACCCGATCGCGCCGGTGGCGGGCGCGGCGCTGGCCGCACTCGACCACGGCGACACGACCCGCTTCCACGACCTGCTGGCGCCCACCGTGCCGCTGTCCCGCGAGATCTTCCGCGCCCCGACCCCGCACTACAAGGTCGGCGTCGTGTTCCTCGCGTACCTGAACGGCCACCAGGACCACTTCCGAATGGTCGGCGGTCTCGAGTCGGCACGGTCGATCACGCATCTGTCCGACGTCCTGCGGCTCGCCGACCGGGCCGGGCTCCTCGCCGACCCGGAACTCGCCGTCTCCAGGATGCGTTCGCTGCTCGCGGCCGCGGGGGTGCACGCATGAACCGCCTCAGCTTGAACCAGATCACCACGAAGCGCTGGTCCGTCCCGGAGGCCGTGCGCGGCTGCGCCGACCAGGGCGTCGAATGGATAGGCCTGTGGCGGGACAAGATCGCCGAGGTCGGTGCCGCCGAGACCGCACGGCTGTTGGCCGAGCACGGCGTGCGCGCCTCGTCGGTGTGCCGCGGCGGGTTCTTCACGGGCGTGACGCCGGAGGGCGCCGCGGTCGACGGCGTCGGCATGACCAGGGAGGCGATCGACGAGACCGCGACGGTCGGCGCAGACGTGTTGGTACTCGTGGTCGGCGGAATCGCGGATGGCGACCTGCTCTCGTCCCGCCAGCGCGTCGCCGATGCGGTCGGCGAACTCGCCCCGTATGCCAGGGAGCGCGGCGTGCGGCTCGCGCTCGAGCCGTTGCACCCCATGCAGTGCGCCGAACGATCCGTGCTGTCGACGCTCGACCAGGCGTTGGAGATCGCCCAGGAGCACCCGTCCGACGCGGTCGGCGTGATCGTCGACGAGTTCCACGTGTGGTGGGACCCGCGTGTCGAGGAGTCGATCGCGAAGGCCGCGGGACGGATCGCCGGGTTCCACGTCTGTGACCAGCAGGTTCCGATCACCGACGGGCTGATGGCACGTTCGCTGCCCGGCACCGGGCCGATCGACCACCGCAGGCTGCGGTCCTGCGTCGAGGAGGCGGGCTACGACGGGCCCGTCGAGGTCGAGGTGTTCGACGCCGACCTGTGGCAACAGCCGGGCGACGAGGTTCTCCGGCAGGTGATCACCGCCTACGAGGAGCACGTGATCCCACGGTGACGCCTCGCCGCCTTGGCGGTCCGGGGTGGCGAGCCGACCCGGTGTGCACCGCCTGGATACGCGTGCCGCGGCGGCCTCCGTCGCGGCACGCGTGGTCGGCGAGCCGAACCGCCGCGCCGACTTCGAGTTAGGTGGAAGTCGGGGCGTGGGTTCGGATACCGTGGCGGGGTGACCACCAGGCTCGCCGATCATCTCACGATCGGGCAGGTCGCTCAGCGCAGCGGCGTGCCGCACACCGCGTTGCGGTTCTACGAGGACCGCGGACTCATCACGTCGCAGCGATCCAGCGGCAACCAACGCCGGTACCCGCGTTCGGTCCTGCGCCGCATCGCCTTCATCCGCGCCGCGCAACGTGTCGGGCTCAGCCTCGACGAGATCGGTTCCGCGCTCGACACGCTGCCCCACGACCACGCGCCGACGAAGGCCGACTGGGCACGGTTGTCCCGGGACTGGCGCGACGAGCTCGACGCCCGCATCGACGCCCTGCAACGTCTGCGCGATCAGCTCACCGGCTGTGTCGGTTGCGGCTGCCTGTCACTGAAGGCCTGCGGGCTCCACAACGTCGACGACCGGCTCTCCCAGTTCGGCCCCGGAGCGCCGCTGTTGAAACCCGCCAGCGAAGGCGGACTCAAGTAGGTCGACCAGCCCGCCCAGGCGTGTCCTGCGCCCGAGCGCTCCTCATCCCACCGTGTCGGCCACGGCCAGCGGGACGAGCTGTTCGGCATCCGTGAACGAGCCGTGGTGTCCCGTCAACGACGTCTCGGCGGGTTCGGCCGCGGCGCTCACGATGCCGTAGCGATCACGGGCCGCCGCGACGACGTCGCCGATCCGTGGCCGCACCCGGTCGTCGACGTACGGTCCGAACCAGCCGTCGGCGACCGCCTGGTCCCGCGACACGACCCATGCGCGCTCGCCGAGGGTCTCCCGCCAGGCCGCCAGCACGTCGTCGGCCGCGCCGGGCTCGGCGTACACGTGCCGGGCGCGCACCTCGCCGCCCAGCGCACGGACACCCTCCCGCAGCGTCGGAGTCGCATCGACGTCCATGGTCTCCCCGATCCGCACCATGCCGTGGTCGGCGACGACGGCGAGTACTGCGCCTGGCGGCAGCGCCTCGACCACGGACTCCACGAGCCGGTCGACCTGCCGTAACTGCATCCGCCACGCCACCGACCCCGGCCCGTACAGGTGGCCGAGCATGTCGAGTTCGCTGTGGTAGCCGTAGACGAACGCGTGCTCGGGCCGCAACGCCTCGGTGATCCGCATCGCGAGGTCTCCCAGCGCGTGCACGCCCACGTACCGACCGCCCCGCAGCACTGCCCGCGTCAACGGCGAGCCGTCGAACTGCGCCGCCGAGACGACGCTCGTCGCCACGCCTGCCGCGGCGGCGCGTTCGAACGTCGTAACCAGCGGCTGCACGTCCTCGGCGGCGAGTTCCTCCGACAGGTCGGGCCCGCCGGGGTGCCGGCACCAGCGCAGCGCGTTCACCACGCCCGTGCCCGGCACCTCGAAGCTGTACCCCGCCATGCCGTGCTCACCCGAGGCGCCGCCCGTACCGATCGCGGCCAGCCCGGCCGCGGTGGTGGCCGGATATCCGACCCGCAACGGCCTGCGGCACAGCTCCCGGATCACCGGTGCGCAGTCGGCGTGCTCGTGCAGAAGCTCCCAGCCGAGGCCGTCGATGAGCAGAACGCATGCCCGGGACGCTTCCGGCAGCTCGGGGATCGACCGTTCGTAACCGGGCACCCCCGACGCGGCCAGCATGGTCGGCACGACACGGGACAAGTGCGGATGATCCATACCGCCCAGGATCGCGGCCACCCCGGCCCCCGCGCCAGCGATAGTCGCTCCGCGACGCCACGCTCCCCCGGCCGACCCGACGCGCTCAGCGCGGCGCCAGCCGGGCCAACTGCCGATCGATCAGCGCCTCGGCCTGCCCGGGACTCCGCTGCCCCAGCAGCACCGCGTCCCCGAGACCCGACACGAGCGCCAGGAGCAGGTCCGCCTCGGGTTCGGGGTCCAGCGCCGCGTCCACCCGCGCCGCGTCCTGTTCGGCCACGACGAGCCCGGCGACCACCTTCCGGAGCTCCTCGTAGCCGTCGCGGAACCGTGCTCCGATCTCCGGATCCTTCATCGCGCGCGTCACGAACGCGTTCGCCACCAGGGCGTCGGTTCTCGCCGTCTCCTCCATCGGCAGCAGCGCCACCAGAAGCTCCCGCAGCGCGGGTCCGCCCGTGGTCATGCGCCGTTCGACCTGGGTGCGCAGGGTCGAGGTCGCGTAGCGCAGCATCTCGTCCTTCGTGGCGAAGTAGTGCTGCACGAGCCCCTTGGAGATCCCCGCTTCGGCGGCGACCTCCCCGAGACTCACGGCCTCGAGGCCCCGGTCGGCGGCGATCCTGCGGACGGCCTCGGCGATCAGGCGCCGGCGTTCGTCGTGATCGACAACCTTCGGCAATGCCACCTCCGATCTATTGCAATACGACCGGATTGCAAAACCCGTCCGCAGTCTTTATCGTCCGATCGTATCGTCAACAACTCCGGGGAGCGGTCGATGAAGGTGGGTGGATTCGTCTCCGACGAAGCGCGGGCCGAGTTCTGCGCCGCCTACGACCGCGGCATGGCCACACTGCCCACGCCCACCGACCAGTGGGACGTACCGACCGCGTTCGGTCACGCCCGCGTCTACCGGTTCGGCGAGGGCACCACCTCGACGGCGCCGATCGTCCTGCTCCCCGGAAGGGCCGGCACGGTCGTCATGTGGGAGCCGAACCTGCGTGCGCTCGCCGCACGACATCCGGTGTACGCACTCGACCTCCTCGGCGAGCCCGGCCGCAGCGTGCAGACCGCTCCTGTCCGCAGCAGCGACGACCAGGCGGCCTGGCTCGCCGCAGTGCTGTCCGAACTGGACCTCACCGACGTACACGTCGTCGGCTACTCGTTCGGCGGGTGGCTCGCCGCCAACCTGGCGGTGCGCCGACCGGACCGACTGGCCTCCCTCACGGCCCTCGATCCGGTGCAGACGTTCGCGCGGTTCCCCCTCGGGCTCGTCGCGCGCAGCACGCTGACCGTCGTACCCGGAATCCGTGGCCGTGCCCGCACCTCGTTCCTGAGCTGGATGTCCGGGGACGCCGACGCGGCGGCACGCGGTTCGAACGATCCGGTCGTGAACGTCATCGACACGGGCATGCGGACCTACCGGATCGCCCTGCCGACTCCCACCGTGTTCACGGACAAGCAGCTGCGCGGACTTCGGCTCCCCGTACTCGCGCTCATCGCCGGCCGCAGCGTCATCCACGACGGCCGCCGTGCCGCGGACCGAGCACGCCGCCTCGTCACGGAAGCCGACGTCGAGCTGTGGCCGTCGGCCACGCACGCGATCGCCGGCGAGTACGCCGCCGCCGTCAGCAACCGCATCCTGACGTTCCTCGCCCACCGGGAGACAACATCATGACCTCCGACCCGGCCCCCGACCCGACGAACGACGAGGGCGGAACCGAACAGCCCTCCGGCCACGGGAGCCTGCTCGGGCTGTTGCTCTGGGACGTGGGCGTTCCGCTCGCCGCCTACTACGGCCTTCGCGCCGCCGGTGTGAACGAGCAAGCGGCGCTGTTGGCAGGCGCGCTGCTGGCGGCCACGCGCATGGCCTGGGTCGGCGTGCGTTACCGGTCGTTCGACGGCTTCGCCGCGCTGCTCGCCTCGGTGCTCGGCGTCGGACTGATCCTGTCCCTGGTCTCGGGCGACGCCCGTTTCCTGCTGCTCAAGGAATCGTTCGCGACCGGCGTGGCTGCACTGCTCATCATCGCCAGCTGCGCGGGACGGAACCCGTTGGTTCTCGTCGCGGTACGAGCCGGTTCCAGCAGGTCCAAACGCGACGAGATCGAGCGGCTCCGCGCCGAGATCCCGGCGTTCCGTCGGGCGTTCGTACGGATGACGGCGGTGTGGGGTGTCGCCCTGCTCGCCGAGTCCGCGCTGCGCGTACCGCTCGTGTACCTCCTGCCCCCGGATGTGATGGTCGCCGTGTCCATCGCCCTCCTGCTGGCGGTCGTCGCCGCACTGTCGGGGTGGACGGCGTGGTACGCGGAGCGCGTCCACGCCCGGCACGCACCCACAGGGGCGCGGCCGGGCGCGGCGCCGGAAGACCGACGAGTCGCTACTCGTCGAAGTTGCGCTCCGCCAGCGCGGTGACGCGTGCGACCGCGTCCTCGGCCTGTGCACCCGTGGCCGTCACGACGACCGTGTCGCCCTTGCGGGCAGTGAGGGACATCAGGGAGAACACGCTCTTGGCGTCCGCATCGGTGTCACCGAGCGAGACCCGCACGTCCGCGTCCAGGTCGGCGACGCTCCTGGCGAGCAGCGCCGCGGGCCGGGCATGCAGTCCGACCTCGTTGACGAGGGTGATCTCCGCCCTGGCCCCGGCCCCACCGGACTCCGCCTCACCACCGGACTCCGCCTCACCACCGGGCTCCACCGCACCGGCCGTGTCGGCGACCTCGGGCCTGCCTGCCGCCGCACGGGCCGCGGTCGCCACCGCGGCGCGGTCGCCACCGCCCTGTGCGGACACCGCTGCCGCGATCGCGCCCTCGACGAGCGGAGCGTCGACGATGACGGCCGCATCCGGCTCCGGCAGCGATTCCACCGCCATCTCCGCCGTCATCTGCGCGCTGCCGAGGTCGTAGAGCACGACCGCGCCCGCACCCGTGGCGGCCTCGGTCACCGCCGCGAGTACGGCCTCGAAATCGGTGCCGACACCGCCGTCCGGCAGTCCGCCCGCGGGCTTGACCGTCACGTCGGGCGCCATCTGTGCGGCCACCTCGGCGACCCCCTCGGCGAGGCGGCCGCTGTGCGATACGACCACCAGCCCGACCAGCTCCCCGCTCATCGGGCCGACTCCGCGAACGCCCGCAACAACAGCGCCGTCGACGTCGCACCGGGGTCGGCGTGGCCGACGCTGCGTTCGCCCAGGTAGGAGGCGCGCCCCTTCCGAGCGGTCAGCGGCACCGTCGAGTCGGCGCCCTCCTTCGCCGCGTCGGCCGCGGCCGCGAGCACAGCGGCCGGGTCGCCGCCGTCGGACTGCGCGCGTTCGGCCGCGTCGACGGCGGGAGCGAGCGCATCGACCATCGTGGCGTCCCCGACCTCGGCCTTGCCGCGGGCGACCACGCCGTCCAGCGCGGCACGCAGGCCCGCCGCGACCGCGGCGGCGTCCAGTTCGGACGCATCGCCCAGCTTCGTCGCCGCACGCAGGAACGCCGTGCCGTACAGCGGTCCCGCGGCGCCGCCGACCTTCGAGATCAGCGTCGTGGCGGCGACCTTCAGTACCGCACCGGGAGTCTCCGGTAGTCCTCCGTCCAACGCGGTGAGCACCGCAGCGAAGCCGCGGTCGAGGTTCTCCCCGTGGTCGGCGTCGCCGATGGCGCGGTCCAGCTCGATCAGTTCGGCCTTGTGCTCGGCGACCGTCGCACCGCCCGCGCGCAGCACCTCGGCCACCCGTTCGGCGTTGCAGCCCATCAGACCCCCCATCGCAGCGACGGCGTGTGCACCGGGGCGTCCCACAGCTCGGTCAGTTCGTCGTCCATCCGCAGCAGCGTCAGGCTGATGCCCTGCATCTCCAGGCTCGTGATGTACGGCCCGACGAGCCTGCGCGTCACGCGGATGCCGCGGTCGGCCAGCAGCCGCTCGGCGATGCCGTGGGCCAGATACGTCTCCATTGGCGGGGTGCCGCCCATGGAATTGGTGAACAGCAGCACGTCGTCGCCCTCGCCGAACGGCAGGTCCTCGACGACGGCCGCGACCATCCGCTCGACGAGCGCGTCCGCGGACTCGGCCGGGATGCGTTCGCGGCCCGGTTCGCCGTGGATGCCGATGCCGAACTCGATCTCGCCCTCGCCGAGGTCGAAGCTCGGCTCGCCGGCGTGCGGCACCGTCGGCGGCGAGAGCGCCACACCGATCGACCGCACCTGCCCGACCACGCGCCGTGCCAACGTCTCCACGGCGTCCAGCCCGTCCCCGCGAGCGGCCGCGGCACCGACGAGCTTCTCCAGCAGCACCGTGCCTCCGACGCCGCGCCTGCCCGCGGTGAACGTCGAGTCGGCGACGGCGACGTCGTCGTCGATGACCACGCTGCGCACGTCCAGGTCCTCCGCGGCGGCGAGCTCGGCCGCCGTCTCGAAGTTCAGCACGTCACCGGTGTAGTTCTTCACGACCAGGAGAGCACCGGGCTGCCCGGTCGTCGCCGAGATCGCCGCCTGCACCGCATCCGGTGTCGGCGAGGTGAACACCGGGCCGGGAACCGCCGCATCGAGCATGCCCGCACCCACGAACCCGGTGTGCAACGGCTCGTGACCGGAACCCCCGCCCGAGATCACGGCCACCTTGTCGGCGACCGGCGCGTCGGCACGCACCACGTGGTCCGGGTCGTAGGCCACCCGCACCAGGTCCGCGTGCGCGGCCGCCAGTCCTCTGAGCGATTCGGCGACCACCGCCGCCGGATCGTTGATGATCTTCTTCACGACGTCCTACTTTCCCTGTCACCTTCGACTTCGCCCCACGAACGCGGCGCGTGCTGGAGCAACGCTAACGACAGAAGCAGGCCGGGCGCCACGCGAGATCTCCCGCGGGCGACGCCCGGCCTGCTTCGTCGATTCGTTGCTCGGCCCTACTCCGCCGAGGAGGACTCGTCGTCCTCCTGTTCGTCCTCGGGTGCCGGCACCCTCAGCGGACGGAGCTTCACCCACAGCAGGAACAACGCCGTGAACGCGAGCATGCCGATGCCCGCGATCAGGTTGATGTTCATGCCGCCGGCCTTGGCCAGATCCTCATCGGAGACGAACCCGATCCCGAGGACGGTGATCACCGCTCCGTACACGCCGGTCAGCAGTGCGATGACCAGCCGGACGTCGAACGCACCGGCGGTGCGCTTGCGCGTGTCGCTGCCCATTGTCCGCCTCCTAGAAGAAGATGTTCAGGACGATCGTGAGGACCAGGACGATGCCCGCCAGCAGGCCCGGGTTGCGGTACCAGCCCGCGTCCTCGCCCACCGTCGAGCGCTTCAGCTTCTCCTTCGGTGTCAGCGAGTAGACCAGGCCCACGAGCTGTGCCTCCGGCTTCGGCTTGGTCATCATCGTGACCACGACGCTGACCACGATGTCCACCACGAACGCCGCGCCGGCACCGATGAAGGACGCACCCTGGCCGGGCAGGTCCCACACCCCGGTCTCGGCGAGCAGGAAGACACCGATCGCGGCGCCCGTACCGGTGACGAGACCCGTCCACCCGGCGGTGGGCGTCATCCGCTTCCAGAACATACCGAGGATGAACGTCGCGAACAGCGGTGCGTTGAAGAACGAGAACAGCTGCTGCAGGTAGTCCATCAGGTTGCTGTAGGTGGAGGCGATGAACGCCGTGCCGATCGCCAGGATCGTGGCGCACGCCGTGACCACCCGGCCCGCCCGCAGGTAGTACTGGTCCGGCCTGTCCTTCTTGATGTAGGCCTGCCAGATGTCGTAGGTGAAGACGGTGTTGAAGGCGCTCAGGTTCGCCGCCATACCGGCCATGAACGAGGCCAGCAGACCGGCGATCGCGATGCCGAGCATGCCGTTCGGCAGCAGGTCGCGCATCAGCAACAGCAACGCGTCGTTGAACGTCGCGCCACTGGGCGCGGCCTCCCCCGCCATCAGTGCGGCCTTGTTCTCGCCCGACAGCTCCGTGACGCTGACACCGGCGATCATGCCGGGGATGATCACGATGAACGGGACGAGCATCTTCGGGAACGCACCGATGATCGGCGTGCGCTGTGCGGCCGACATGCTCTTCGAAGCCATCGCGCGCTGCACCTCGACGAAGTTCGTCGTCCAGTAACCGAACGACAGCACGAAGCCGAGACCGAACACGAGGCCGAGGACCGACAGGAAGTTGTCGCCGAAGCCGGTGAGCTGGTTACCCGGCCAGGAGCTGAGCTGTTCCTCGCCGCCGGGGCCGTTCGCGACCTTGTCGACGAGGCCTTCCCAGCCGCCGACCTCGTGCAGACCGACCAGCGTCAGCGGCAGCAGGGCCGCGACGATGACGAAGAACTGCAGTACCTCGTTGTAGATCGCCGCCGACAGTCCGCCGAGTGCGGTGTAGGCGAGCACGATGACCGCGGCGAGGACGATCGACAGCCACAGCGGCCAGCCCAGCAGCAGGTTGACGACGCTGGCCAGCAGGAACAGGTTCGCGCCCGCGATGAGGATCTGCGCCGCCGCGAAGCTGACGCCGTTCACCAGGTGCGCGGGCTTGCCGAACCGCCGGAGCATGAACTCCGGGACACTGCGCACCTTCGACCCGTAGTAGAACGGCATCATCACGATGGCGAGGAACAGCATCGCCGGGATCGCGCCGACCCAGAAGTAATGCACGGTCGGCAGGCCGTATTGAGCACCGTTCGCCGACATGCCCATGACTTCGATCGCGCCCAGGTTGGCCGCGACGAACGCCAGGCCGGTGACCCACGCGGGCAACGACCTGCCGGAAAGGAAGAAGTCCAGACTCGACGACACCTGTTTGCGCGCCAGGTAACCGATACCCAGCACCAGGGCGAAGTAGAACGCGAGCAACACGTAGTCGATCGCGTTCGCGTCGAGCCGTAGATCCTGGGCTAGGACGGTCATCGGCCCACCTCCGGAATCAACAGTAGTCAACAGAAATGATCACAGATCAAGCTGCGCGCGAACATTACCGCACGCAGATCCTCACCTGAATCCCACATGCTGAATCACGTACCGCCTCCGCTGACCTACGGACAGTGAGCGAGAAACGGCACAGCACGGGCCCGTCGCGGGTGTGATCGTCCCGGGTGGCAGGCGCGAGTCCGTGCCGTCGGTGGCGCGCCGACCGGTCGCGCCCACGCAGCCGGCGTCAGAAGAGGCGGAACTCGTCGGGCTCGATACCGCGCAGGGCGTCGTAGTCCAGCGTGACGCAGCGGATTCCGCGGTCCTCGGCGAGCGTGCGCGCCTGAGGCCGGATCTGTTGGGCCGCGAACACACCCTGCACCGGCGCGAGGAGTGGATCACGATTCAACAACTCCAGGTACCGCGTCAGCTGTTCGACACCGTCGATCTCGCCGCGCCGCTTGATCTCCACCGCCACCGACGCCCCGGCCGCGTCGCGCGCGAGGATGTCGACCGGCCCGATCGCCGTCGGGTACTCCCGCCGCACGAGCGAGTAGCCGTCGCCGAGCGTGGTGATGTGTTCGGCCAGCAGTTCCTGCAGATGCGCCTCGACGCCGTCCTTCTGCAGGCCCGGCTCGGCACCCAGATCGTGCGAGACCTCCTCGATGATCTGCTCGATCGTGATGACCAGCTTCTCGCCGGCCTTGTTCTCGACGATCCACAGGTTGCCGTCCTCGATGAGCCAACACGGCGGGCTCATCCAGTTCAGCGGCTTGTAGGCGCGGTCGTCGGAGTGCACCGACACCGAACCGTCCGACTTGACCAACAGCAGCCGGGTGGCCATGGGCAGGTGGGCGGTGAGACGGCCGGCATAGTCGACCTGGCACCGGGCAATGACCAATCGCACCCGGCAGAGATTAGGGGACTTGCGACACTCGTTGTGTGGACCCCATCGAACGCGTGTCGAGCCGCGAGGTGTACCGGAACGACTGGATGACGCTCCGCGAGGACGAGATCGTCCGCGCGGACGGGACACCGGGCATCTACGGCGTCGTCGACAAGCCTCACTATGCCCTGGTCATCCCGTGTGACGGCGACCGGCTGCACCTCGTCGAGCAGTATCGCTACCCCCTCGGGTTGCGCCGCTGGGAATTCCCTCAAGGCACGGCGCCGGGTCGCGCCGACGTCGACCCGGCCGAGCTCGCCGCGCGGGAACTACGGGAGGAGACCGGCCTACGGGCCGGCTCGATGGTCGCCCTCGGCACCCTCGACGTCGCCGCGGGACTGGCGAGCCAGCGCGGCACCGCATACCTCGCGACCGACCTGACCGAGGGGCGGCACGAACGCGAGCCCGAGGAGCAGGACATGGCCGCGGCGTGGTTCTCGCGCACCGAGTTCGAGAAGATGGTCCGAGCCGGCGAGATCACCGACGCCCAGTCGCTCGCCGCCTACGCCCTCCTTCAACTCCACGAGCGGGGCTGAGAGGCCCGCTCAGTCCGGCCACTCCGGCGGCCGCTTCTCCAGGAACGCCGCCATGCCCTCACGGGCGCCGGGCAGCTGCGAGGCCGACGCCATGACTTCCATCGCGATCGCGTAGGCATCGTCTTCCGGCCGGTCCAGCTGGGCGTACAGGGTCTGCTTACCGAGCGCCTTCGACGCCCTGCTCCCCCGTGTCGCGCGACCCAGCAGTTCTGCGACGGCGTCGTCCAGGTCGTCGTCCGGCACCACCCGGTTGACCAGTCCCCAGTCCAGCGCGGTCGCCGCGTCGATCGGATCGCCGGTGAGCGCCATCTCCATGAGACGTTTCCTGCCGATCGACCGCGCGACCGGCACCGCGGGCGTGTGGCAGAACCAGCCGCCCTTGCCGCCCGGCAGCGCGAACCCTGCCGATTCGGCCGCCACCGCCAGATCGCACGAGGCCACGAGCTGACAGCCCGCGGCGGTCGCGAGCCCGTGCACGCGCGCGAGGACGACCTGCGGCATCGAGTGGATCGTCCGCATCAGGTCGGTGCACACGGTCAGCAGCTCGCGCACCCCGGACAGATCGCGCGCGGCGACGTCACCGAAGTCGTGACCCGCCGACAACACCGGCCCGTCTCCCGCCAGCACCACGCCCGTGGCATCCGTTTCGCCGATCTCGCGCAGTGCGGTCAGCAGTTCACGCAGATGGTCCTCGGTCAGCGAGTTGCGACGCGCCGCCCGGTTCATCGTGACCGTGACGGTGTCGCCCTCGCGCTTGACGAGGATGTGCTCGAACTCGCCGTGGCCCGAAGGCCCGACGGCTCGTGAGGAACCAGGGAAGCCCGCCGTACCGGCGCCGTTGTCGGTCATGGCGCGACGGTAGCCCGCCCCGCCCCCTGCCGTCGATGCCGCGCCGACCGGCCCGCGCCGTTGAGGCCGACCCGAGCCGTCCCGCCGGCACCGGGCCGCCGGCCGCGGTGGGCCCGAGTCAGGTCTCGTCGATGACCGACCGCAGGAAGGCCTGCGTGCGCTCGTGCTCGGGCTCGTTGAACAGCTTCTCCGGAGAGCCGTCCTCGATGATCCCGCCCTCGTTGAACATCAGCACCCGGTGCGACACGTCGCGCGCGAACTTCATCGCGTGCGTCACGCACAGCATCGTGGTGTCGGTCGTCTTCGCGATGTCACGCAGGACGTCGAGCACCTCCGCGGCGATCTCCGGGTCGAGTGCCGAGGTCACCTCGTCGAGCAGCAGCACGTCCGGGTCCACGGCCAGGGCACGCGCGATCGCCACGCGCTGCTGCTGCCCGCCCGACAGCTGCGAAGGGTGGGCATTCAGCTTGTCGCCGAGACCCACCATCTCGAGTAGTTCCTTGCCCCGCTCCCGGGCCTCGTCCTTGGACTTGCCCAGCACGTGGATCGGCGCCTCGGTGACGTTGCGCAGCACCTTCATGTTCGGGAACAGGTTGAAATGCTGGAACACCATCGTGATGCGCTGGCGAACCTTGCGGATGTGCGCCTCGGACGCGGGAAGCAGCTCGTCACCGCGCTTCTCGTGGTACAGGTAGTCGCCGTCGACGCCGATCACGCCGCGGTCAGGGCGGGTCAGCGTCATCAGCATGCGCAGGATCGTCGTCTTGCCCGAGCCGCTCGGACCGATCAGGGTGACACGCTCACCCGACTTGACCGAGAACGAGAGGTCGTCGAGCACCACGTTCTTCCCGAAGGCCTTGTGCACGCCTTCGAACGTGATGAAGTCTTCGCCAGTCACGAACTATTCCTCTCCTAGACCCGAACCTGCCCGAACCGGCGCTCGACAATGCGCGCCAGCCAGGCCATCACCAGAGCAACGACCAGGTACACCAGACCCGCCGCGGCGACGGGTTCGGAGTAGCGGAAGGTCTCCGACCCGATCGCAACCGCCGCACCGAGCATCTCCACGACCGTGATGGCCAGTAGCTGCGGCGTGTCCTTGAACATCGCGATCACGTAGTTCGCCAGTGCAGGCACCACCCGCGGGATCGCCTGCGGCAGGATGATCGCTGTCCACGTGCGACGCCGCGAGAAGTTCAGCGCGCGCGCGGCCTCCCACTGTCCCGGTGGGACACCGTCGATGCCCGACCGGTACACCTCCGAGGTGTACGTCGCGTAATGCAGGCCCAGCGCGAACGCACCCGTGGCCAACGGCGACACGCTGACGCCGATCAGCGGCAGCACGTAGAAGAAGAAGAACAACTGCACCAGCAGCGGCGTCGAGCGGATGAACTCCACGACGAACCCGACGGGCATGCTCACCCACCGGCTGCCGCTGCGGCGCAGCAGTGCGAACGCCAGTCCGAGGATCAGGGCGATGACGTAGCCGATGAGGGTGGCCTGCAACGCGACGACGAGTCCGTCGAGCATCGCGGGCATCGCGTCCCAGACGCCGCCCCAGTCGAACACCTCGTTCACGCGGCCACCTCCTGCCGTGTCCTGCGGGACACCCGCACCCGGTCGGCCTTGGCGAACGAGGCTCCGCAGGCTTCGCGATGGTCGTTCACACGGCCTCCTTCCTGGCGAACAGCCCCGTCGGCACCTGGCGGCCCAGTCGCCGCGCCGCCAGACGCTCGAGCAGTCGCATGATCGTCGTCAGCACCAGCGCGATCAGCCCGTAGCCGACGAGCAGGCCGAGGAACACCAGCGTCGTCTCGCCCGTCGAGGCGCGCACCAACTGTGCGGCGAACGTCAGGTCGGAGATGTAGACCAGTGACACCAGCGATGTCGCTTTGAGCAGCTCGATCAGGTTGTTGGAGAACGGCGGGATCATCGCGACCACCGCCTGCGGCAGCACGACCTTCCGGAGGCGCTGCATCGGTGTGAAGTTCAACGCGACGGCCGCCTCCAACTGGCCCGGCGGCACCGACTTCACCGCGCCGCGCACAACCTCCGCCGCGTAGGCGCCGATGTTCAGCGCCAGCGCGAGGATGCCCGCGAACAACGTGTTCAGCTGATACCCGAACTGGGGCAGGATGAAGATCAGCGCGAACAACAGCACCAACGACGGGAAGCCGCGGAAGATCTCCGTGTACACCATCGCGGCCCCACGCACGACCTTGCGGTTGCTGGAGCGGCCCAATCCCGCGATGAACGCGAACACCAGGCCCAGCAACGCACCGAACACGGTGAGCATCAGCGTGACGCCCAGGCCCTCCCAGATATAGGCCATCAGGCCGGCAGACATGAATGGCCTCCTACGCGGTTCCGGCGCACAGATCGGCTGCCGTCAGATTCGTCATTTCCGCCTTCGCGAAGCCGAACGGCTCGGTCAGTTTCAGGATTTCGCCCGCCTGCTTCATCTTCGCGAGCTCCCGGTTGAACGCATCGACGATCGCCGTCTCACCCTTGCGGAAACCGAATCCCCCCGCACCGAACTTCTCCTCGCCGTGGACCGTCGGGATGAACGACTCCCCGATCTCCAACGGCATTCCTTTCCGCTGCTGCAACGCGGCATTCAGCGACAGGCGCGTCAGCATCAAGCAGTCCGAACGACCCGCTGCGACGCCGTCGATACCGGACGACTGGTCCGGGTAGACGACGATGCCGGGCAGGCCGAGATCCTCGGCGTAGCCCTCCTCCACCGAACCGGTCAGCACGCCGATGCGCGCCCCGGACTCCTCGATGCTCTGCAGGTCCGAGAGATTCTTCGGATTGCCCTGGGGCAGCAACAACGCGGCGGGCGCGTTGTAGTCGGGGTTGGTGAACTCGATCTCGGCGCAGCGGTCGGGCGTGATGTACATCCCTGCGGCGATGACGTCGAACAAACCCGCCTTGAGCCCCGGGATCAGCGAGCTGAAGTCCGCGAGCTTCGGCTCGAACGAGTCGACGCCCAGCCTGCGGAAGATCTCCTTGCCGACCGCGGGCGCCTCACCGGTGAGTTCGCCGCCCTGGTTGATGTAGCCGAAGGGCCGCTCGTTCGCGAAACCCATCCGCACCGTGCCGGAACTGCGGAGACGTTCGAGCAGATCGCCGCCTCCGCCGTCGGCCGACACGTTCACCGACGTGCAGCCCGCGGTCAGCGCACCACCGCCCACCGCGACACCGAGAGTGAGTCCGGAGGCTCCGCGCAGGAAACCCCGCCTGCTCAGCCTGGAGTTGTTCACGTGCTCGTCAGCTCCCGTCTGGACATCGGCGACACACGGAGACGGGTTTCCCGTATCGCCGCGGCCACCGCCGTCGCGATTGGCGGCTCACCCTATGCAGGTCACCCGATTGTGCGCAATCAACTCCGCAATTTTCGTCACGCCGAGTGACGTCGACACGGTCGGAATGGCATGCGTGACGTGGGAAAACAACAGTCCGGACACATGGATAGAATCCATGAGTCGTCGGCGTGTTCCCACCCATACTCAGTACTGTGGCACGAGCGTTTAAGAAATGCGCGTGCCACGCCGGGCCGCCCTGCCCACCACCGGGCGGAAACGCCGCCGCGAATGCATTCCCGGCCGCGCCCGGCGGCGGGGTTCACCCCGCGGCCGCGTGATGTTCGCGCCCACGCGCTCACCTGCACGGCGGGCTCCGGCGCGTCATGCCCTACCGTGGAACCTCGTGACGTGGAGTGCCTACAGCAGCTACCTGGTTCTGACGATCCTGGTCGTGATCGCGCCCGGCCCCGACACGGTCGTGACGCTCAAGAACGCGTTCGCGGGCGGCCTGCGGGGCGGCATGACGGCCACCTTCGGCATCGCCGTCGGCAACCTCGTGCAGGGCACGCTCGTCGCGCTCGGTCTGGGCACGCTCATCGTCCAGTCGCAGCCGGTGTTCACGACGATTCGGTGGGCCGGCGTCGCCTACCTCTGCTACCTGGGCATCCAGGCCCTGCGGTCGGCCTGGCGGGGCGACTACGCGGCGATGGACGCGCAGGGCGCCGACGTCAGCGCTTTCCGCCGGTGGCGCGAGGGCTTCATCTCCAATGTCACGAACCCCAAGGTGCTGGCGCTGTACCTGTCGGTGCTGCCGCAGTTCCTCGACCCCGTGACGAGCACGCCGCTGCACGCACTCCTGCTCGCCTACACCGTGGCCGTCCTCGGTGCGCTGTGGCTGGCGCTGCTCCTGATGTTCGTGCACCGCGTCCGTGCGTGGCTGCAGCGACGCCGCGTGCGCCGGGGGCTGGACGTCGCGACCGGCGGCACGCTCATCGGCTTCGGCGTGTCGCTCGCGGCGGGCGGCTGAGCCCGGACACGCGCCGACTCCCGCCGTCCGCGGAGCCGCCGGCCGCGGCTCCCGCAGCGGGGTGGCGGACCGTCAGTCGGATTCCGGGCCGGGAGTGCCGACCCGGTCGATACGCGCGCCGAGGCGGTTGAGGTTCTCCACGAAGTGCGGGTAGCCGCGGTCGATGTGGAACACGTCCCACACTTCGGTGACGCCGTCGGCGCACAGACCCGCGAGTACGAGTCCCGCGCCCGCACGGATGTCGGAAGCCCACACCGGCGCGCTCGACAGGGCCCCCACGCCACGGACGACGGCGTGATGCCCGTCCGTGCGCGCGTCCGCGCCGAGCCGCACCATCTCCTCGATGAACCGGAACCGCGCCTCGTAGACGTTCTCGGTGATCATCGACGTGCCGTTGGACACCGACGACAGGGCGACGGCGAACGGCTGCAGATCGGTCGCGAAACCGGGGTACGGGAGGGTGACGAAGTCGACCGACTCCGGACGCTCGGGCTGCCGGACGCGGAAGCCCTTGCCGTCGTAGGTCGTCACCTCGGCGCCCGCCAGGCGCAGCTTCTCCAGGACCAGTTCGAGATGGTGCGGGTCGACCCCCGTCACGGTGACGTCGCCGCGGGTCATGGCTGCGGCGAACGCCCAGGTGGCACCGACGATCCGGTCACCGATGACCCGGTGTTCGGTCGGCTTGAGCTCGGCCACGCCCTCGACGGTGAGCGTCGACGTGCCCGCGCCCGAGATCTTCGCGCCCATCTCCCCCAGCATCGCCGCGATGTCGGCGATCTCCGGTTCCCGCGCGGCGTTGTCGATCACCGTGGTGCCCTCGGCGAGGACGGCGGCCATGAGGATGTTCTCGGTGGCGCCGACGCTCGGGAAGTCGAGCCAGATCTGTGCGCCGTGCAGCCCGTCGGCCTCGGCGACGACACAACCGTGCTCGATGGCGCTCGTCGCGCCGAGCTTGCGCAGCCCGTTCTGGTGCATGTCCAGCGGCCGCGAACCGATCGCGTCCCCACCCGGCAGCGCCACGACCGCCTTCTTGAGCTTGCCGACCAGCGGGCCCAACACACACACCGACGCGCGCAGCTTGCTCATGGCGCTCGACGACGCCTCGTGCGACAGCTCCGCCGGCGTGGTGATACGCACCACATCGTCGTCGATCTCGACGTGGCAGCCGACGCTCCGCAACACGTCGGCCATCAACGGGACGTCGAGGATCCGGGGGCAGTTCGTGATCGTCGTGGTGCCCTCGGCGAGCAGCGCCGCCGCCATCAGCTTCAGCACGCTGTTCTTGGCTCCGACGACCTCGACCTCGCCGGTCAGGCGCGCCCCGCCATGTACGTCGAAGTGCTCGCTCATGCGGACATCTTGCCCGCCCGATCCGCGCACTCTACGCAGGGGCATGCTTACGGCAAGGGTGGTCACAATTCGACCACGACCGAAACGCACGATCTCCGTCCGACGATGTCCGCGCCATCGGTACCTGACGTAGCCTCGTCACATGTCTGTCCGGATCAACCGCGTGTACACCAAGGTGGGCGACAGCGGCACCACCGCTCTCGGCGACGGGTCCCGGGTCGCCAAGACCGACCCCCGGCTCGGCGCCTACGCCGACGTCGACGAGACCAACTCCGTCATCGGGGTCGCGATCGCCCTCGGCGGTCTGTCCGACGAGATCGCCGACGTACTCCGCGGCGTGCAGAACGACTTGTTCGACGTCGGCGCGGACCTGTGTTCACCCGTCGTACCCGACCCCGAGTATCCGCCGTTGCGCGTCACCGAGCCCTACATCGAGCGGCTCGAAGATTGGTGCGACGAGTTCAACGAGCGACTCGGCAAGCTGACGTCGTTCATCCTGCCCGGCGGCACGGCAGGCGCGGCCCTGCTGCACCAGGCACGCACCGTCTCCCGGCGTGCGGAGCGGTCGGCGTGGGAGCTCGCGGAGGCGGACCCCGACCGCACCAACACCCTCGCCGTGAAGTACCTGAACCGCCTGTCGGACCTGCTGTTCATCCTCGCCCGGTTGGCCAACCCGGACGGCGACGTCCTGTGGCAACCCGGCGGCGGCCGCTGAGCAGGACCGGAAACACGTCGAAGCCCCTGCCGTCGGCAGGGGCTTCGATATCACGATGGCGCGCGGCTTCGGAGTCGACACTCGCTGTCGAAGTGAAGAACACGCGAGGGTGGGGCTGCTCAGGAGGCGCGGCGCATGCGCCGGCCCGGCGGTGCCGATTCGAGCCAGGACAGGAAGCCGGTGAGCGCATCCGGGCCCATCGCGACCTCGATGGGTTCACCGCGTGCCGGCTGACAGCGCAGCACGGTCGAACCGGACGGCACGGCGTACGACTCGGTGCCGATGGGTTCACGGCGATCCGCGATCTCGAGACCGTCCCGGCCGAGCACGCGATCCGGCCCGGAACGCAGGCTCCACACGCGATACCAGAGGAACTGCTCACCGTGGTAGCGGGCGATCCCCAGGTGCCAACCGGAACGTTCGCGATCCGGATCCCAGCGCAGCGCCACGCTCACGCCGCCGCGACGGCGCATCGCGAACCAGCGGAGGCCGTACCAGCTCGCGAAGACGAGCAGCACCAGCAGGAGGGCGAAGACCACGATCGCTGCGTCCACGGCCACCCGCCTCTGCTGGTCTCGCCTGTCAGACCGTCTGGCCGGCCGCGCGGAGTTTCGCCGTCGCTCTCTCGCGCTCGACCTCGTCGGCATCGGTGAGCGCGGCACGCGCGGCGGCGACGTCGACTTCCTCGCCCAGCTCGGCGGATTCGGCCAGCACGCTGACGCGCTCGGCGGTCACCGAAAGGAACCCGCCGTGTACCGCGGCCGTGACGGTGTCACCGGCCGTCGTCGTCACCTTGACCACGCCGCCCTCGACCAGCTGGCCGAGCATCGGCTCGTGGCTCGGCATGATGCCGATCTCGCCTTCGGTGGTCTGCGCGACGACGAACGAGGCCTGGCCGGACCACAGCCGCCGTTCGACGGCGACCAACTCGACGGACATCTCAGCCACGTGGGGTCTCCTTCTCCATCAGCGCTGGCGCCAGTGTAACCGCCACGCTGTCCTTGGCAGGGGGTGAGTACGGCAGTGACGGGACCGGGAGGCCCGGTCCCGTCACTGCCGTGTGTGTCACTCGAGTTCAGCCGGTCACTTGCCGGTGAGCTCGTGGTACTTCTTCTCGAGGTCCTCGAGGCCACCGATACCCAGGAACGCCTGCTCCGGGTAGTGGTCGAACTCGCCCTGCGCGATCTTGTCGAACGCCTCGACGGTCTCGGTCACAGGCACGGTCGAACCGGGCTGACCCGTGAAGACCTCGGCCACAAGCATGTTCTGCGAGAGGAAACGCTCGATGCGGCGGGCCCGCTGCACCGTGAGCTTGTCCTCTTCGGACAGCTCGTCCATACCGAGGATCGCGATGATGTCCTGCAGCTCCTTGTACTTCTGCAGGATCCGGATGACCTCGGAGGCCACGCGGTAGTGCTCCTCACCGACGATCGCCGGGTCGAGGATCGTGGAGCTCGACGCCAGCGGATCGACCGCCGGGAAGATGCCCTTCTGGAACACACCACGCGACAGCTCGGTGGTGGCGTCGAGGTGGGCGAACGTGGCCGCCGGAGCCGGGTCGGTGTAGTCGTCCGCCGGCACGTAGACCGCCTGCATCGAGGTGATCGAACGGCCCTTGGTCGAGGTGATCCGCTCCTGCAGCACACCCATCTCGTCGGCCAGCGTCGGCTGGTAACCCACGGCCGAGGGCATCCGGCCCAGCAGCGTCGAGACCTCCTGGCCCGCCTGCGTGAACCGGAAGATGTTGTCGATGAACAGCAGCACGTCCTGGTTCTGGACGTCGCGGAAGTACTCGGCCATCGTCAGCGCGGACAAAGCGACCCGCATACGGGTGCCCGGCGGCTCGTCCATCTGACCGAACACGAGGGCCGTGTTGTCGATGGTGCCGTCCTCGCTCAGCTCGAGGAACATGTCGGTGCCTTCACGCGTGCGCTCGCCGACACCGGCGAACACCGAGCTACCACCGAAGTTCTTGGCGATACGGGTGATCATCTCCTTGATCAGCACCGTCTTGCCGACGCCGGCGCCGCCGAACAGGCCGATCTTGCCACCCTGCACGTACGGGGTGAGCAGGTCGATGACCTTCAGACCCGTCTGCAGCACCTGCGTGCGACCTTCGAGCTGGTCGAACGCCGGCGGGTTGCGGTGGATGCTCCAGCGCTCCATGTCGGAGCCGTAGCCCGGCTCGTCGAGGCACTCGCCGAGCGCGTTGTAGACGTGGCCCTTGACCTTGTCGCCGACCGGCACGGAGATCGCCGCACCGGTGTCGGTGACCTCGGCTCCACGGACGAGGCCGTCCTGCGGGGCCAGCGAGATCGCACGGACCAGGTTGTCGCCGAGGTGCTGTGCGACCTCGAGCGTCACCGTCTTGCTGAGGGCGGCGAACTCGATGTCGACCTTGAGCGCGTTGTTGAGCTCGGGGATGTGGCCGCGCGGGAATTCCACGTCGACGACCGGACCGGTCACCGAGACGATGCGCCCCTTGACGGCAGCTTCAGTGCTAGTCATAGCTCAGTCATCACTTCCTACTGCGGCGAGCGCATCCACTCCGCCGACGATTTCGCTGATCTCCTGGGTGATCTGGGCCTGGCGGGCCTGGTTCGCCTGCCGGGTGTAGGTCTCCACCAGCTCACTCGCGTTGTCCGACGCCGCCTTCATCGCGTTCCGCTGGGCGGCCAGCTCGGAGGCCGCCGATTCCAGCAACGCCGCGAAGATCCGCGTGTTGATGTACTTCGGCAGCAGGGCGCCGAGCAACGTCTCCGCGTTCGGCTCGAAGTCGTACGCCGGTGCGACCCCACCACCGGTCTCGGCAGCGCTGTCCTCACCGTCGGCGTACTCGACCTCCAGCGGGGCCATCCGCTTGGCGACCGGTGTCTGCGTCAGCATCGACCGGAACTCGGTGTAGACGATGTGGAGTTCGTCGACCCCGAGCACCCCGTCGGGGGTCGTGTCCTCGCCACCGGCGAGGAACGCCTCGATGAGGCTCTCTCCGACCTCGGCCGCGTTCTCGTAGCTCGGCTGCTGGGAGAACCCGGTCCAGCTGCCGGACAATTCCCGGCCGCGGAACGAGTAGTAGTTCATGCCCTTGCCGCCGATGACATAGAGCTGCGGATCCTTGCCCTGCTCACGCAGGAGCGACAGGAGCTCCTCGGTGGCCCGCAGAACGTTGGCGTTGTAGCCACCGCACAGCCCTTTGTCACTGGTCACGACGAGTACCGCGACCCGACGAACCTGCTCGCGCTCGACCAGGAGCGGGTGATCGAGGTTCGACGAGGCCGTCGCCATCGCGGAGAGCACCTCGGTGATTTCCGACGCGTACGGACGCGCGGCCTCGACCCTCGCCTGCGCCTTGCTGATGCGCGAAGTGGCGATGAGCTCCATCGCCTTGGTGATCTTGCCGATGTTCTTGGTTGACCGGATCTTCGACCGGAGCTCACGAAGCTGTGCCATGGCTACCGCCCACTACTTCTTCGGAGCCGGACGGTTCACCTTCACGGATTCCTGTCCGACCTTCTCGGCGTCCATCGCGTCGGCCTCGGCCTCATCGAGCTGCTTGCCCTCCGAGGTCGTGAAGCCCTTCTTGAACTCCGTGGCCGCGGCGGCGACCTTCTCGGCCAGCTCGTCGCTCCACTTGCCCGTGTCACGGATCTCCGCCAGGACGTCCGCGTGCTTGTGACGCATGTTCTCGAGCAGCTCGGTGTTGAACCGCGCGGTGTCCTCGACCGGGATGTCGTCGAAGTGCCCGTTCGTGCCGAGGTACACGGTGACGACCTGCTGCTCGACCGGCACCGGCGAGTACTGCGGCTGCTTGAGCAGCTCGTACAGGCGGACACCACGGTCCAGCTGGGCCTTCGACGCCGCGTCGAGGTCCGAGGCGAACGCGGAGAACGCCTTCAGCTCCTCGTACTGCGACAGGTCGATACGCAGCGTACCGGCGACCTTCTTCATGGCCTTGGTCTGCGCGTCACCACCGACTCGCGACACCGAGGTCGTCGTGTCGACGGCGGGGCGCTGGCCCGAGTTGAACTTGTCCGACTGGAAGAAGCACTGCCCGTCGGTGATCGAGATGACGTTCGTCGGGATGTAGGCCGAGATGTCGTTGGCCTTCGTCTCGATGACCGGCAGCCCCGTCAGCGAACCGCCACCCAGCTCGTCCGAGAGCTTGGCGCAGCGCTCGAGCAGGCGCGAGTGCAAGTAGAAGACGTCACCGGGGAACGCCTCGCGGCCCGGCGGACGACGCAGCAGCAGCGAGATCGCTCGGTAGGCCTCGGCCTGCTTGGTCAGGTCGTCGAAGACGATCAGGACGTGCTTGCCCTGGTACATCCAGTGCTGGCCGAGCGCGGAACCGGAGTACGGCGCCAGCCACTTGAAGCCGGCCGGGTCGGACGCCGGGGCGGCGACGATGGTCGTGTACTCCAGGGCGCCCGCGTCCTCGAGGGACTTGCGCACCGCGGCGACCGTCGAGCCCTTCTGGCCGATGGCGACGTAGATGCAGCGGACCTGCTGGTTCGGGTCGCCGCTCTCCCAGTTGGCCTTCTGGTTGATGATCGTGTCGATGCAGACCGCGGTCTTACCGGTCTTGCGGTCGCCGATGATCAGCTGACGCTGGCCACGGCCGATCGGCGTCATCGCGTCGATGGCGGTGATACCGGTCGCCAGCGGCTCGTCGACCGGCTGGCGCTCGACCACCGAGGCGGCCTGCAGTTCCAGCGCGCGACGCTCGTCCGACTCGATGTCACCGAGGCCGTCGATCGGAGTGCCGAGCGGGTCGATGACGCGACCGAGGAAGTTCTCACCGACCGGCACCGACAGGATCCGCCCGGTGCGCTTGACCTCCTGGCCCTCCTCGACCTTCTCGAAGTCGCCGAGGAGCACGACGCCGATCTCACGCGGCTCCAGGTTCTGCGCAACGCCGTAGACGCCACCGGGGAACTCCAGCAGCTCGTTGGCCATGGTCGACGGCAGGCCCTCGACGTGGGCGACACCGTCACCGGTGTCGACGACGACGCCGACCTCTTCCCGGTTTACCTCCGGGGAGTAACTCGAGACGTAGTTCTCGATCGCACTGCGGATCTCATCCGAGGAGATCGTCAGCTCCGTCATGTCGTTCCCGCTCTCACTTCGTGTCTTGCCACTGTGCAAAGTTTGTGTTGCGTGCGCGCCGTCAGCTCGCGAGCTGCCTGCGCAACGCCTCGATCCGACCCGCGACGCTTCCGTCGATGACCTCGTCACCGACCCGGATGACGAGCCCGGCACCCACCTTGTCGTCGACCTGGACGTGCAGGGCCAGGCTGCGCCGGTAGATCTGCTCGAGGCGCGCGGCCAGCTGGTCCCGCTGACCGCCGGTCAGCTCGGTCGCACTCTTGACGTACGCGACCGACTTCGAGCGGTACGCCGCGGCCTGCTCGACCAGCGTGTCGATACCGGCTGCGACACCTCGTCCACGCGGACGGGCCACGACCTGTTCGACGAGCACGAGCGTGACCGCGTCGACCTTCTCGCCGACCAGACCGCGCAACAGCGACCGTCGTCCGGAGGCGGAACGGACCTGGTCGCCCAGGGCCCGCTCGAGTTCCGGCTCTGCCTCGACGATACGGGCGAGATGGAACAGTTCCCCCTCGACCGTGTCGAGCTTCCCGGCCTTGTCGGCGCTGACCAGCAGCGCCTTGCGGGCGACGGTCTCCAGGCCGTCCAGCAGCTCACGCGGGCTGGACCAGCGGCTGCCCACCACGGTGTCGAGCACGCCGAGGGCGGGTTCGGACACCTTGCCTTGCAGCAACGACCTGACGAGCCGCTTGCGGGCCTCGGGATCGGACGAGCCGTCGCCGACGGCCCGCCGCAACCCCACCTCCCTGGTGAGCAGTTCCACCACGGAGAGCAGCTCTTCCCCGACGGCGGACGGATTCGTGCCCGCATCGCCGAGCACCTCGTCGAGACGGGTCTCGGCGAAGCCAAGAGCGTCCCGGCTCGCAGCATGCAGCGTCATGTGCGCCTACTCCTAGTTCCTGGCTCCGGCACCGTCGGCACCGGCGTCGAGTTCGGCGAGGAACCGGTCGACAGTGCCGCGCCTGCGGGCCTCGTCTTCCAGCGACTCACCGACGATCCGGCTGGCCAACGCCACCGAGTTCCGGCCGAGGTCGGCTCGCAGCTCAGCGACGAGCTGTGCACGCTGCTGCTGCAGCTGCGCCTCGCCTTGGGCGACGATCCGGCTCGCCTCCTGCTCGGCCTCGGCACGCAGTTCCGCCTTGATCGTCTCGGCTTCGAGCCGTGCGTCGTCGCGGATCTTGGCGGCCTCGGTCCGTGCTTCGGCCAGCTGCGCCTTGTACTGCTCCAGCGCCTGCTCTGCCTCGGCCTGAGCCTTCTCCGCCTTCTCGATGCCGCCTTCGATCTTCGCGGTCCGCTCCTCGTACAGCTTCTCGAAGCGCGGCACCACGAACTTGCGCAGTACCCACAGCAGAAGCAGGAACGCGATCAGACCGATGATGATCTCGGCAACGTGCGGCATCACCGGGTTGTACTCTTCAGCCGCCAGAATCATCGTCGTCTCCACTTCGTCCTGTCATTACCGGCGTCGGCGGTCGCCGACGTCAGGCGAGGAAGAAGAGAACGAAGCCCAGCAGCGCCAGAACCTCGACCAGGGCGAAGGTGGTGAAGCCGATGTTCATCAGCTTGCCCTGGGCCTCCGGCTGGCGGGCGGTGCCGCTGATGACGGAGGAGAAGATCATGCCGACGCCGATACCACCACCGATGGCACCGAGGCCGTAGCCGACGACGGCGAGGCCCGAGTTGATGCTGGTCTCTGCGGCCTGCTGGGCGAGAACAATGGAGCTCACGTGTTTTCCCTTTCCAACTTCGTCCGTATTCGGTAACGGATGTCTTGTCTGTGGGTTCGGACGGACGTTCTCGTCGCTCGCGCGTGAGCCGTCCGGGATCTGAGGGTCGGTGCGGTGGTTCCTAGTGCTCTTCGGCCATTGCCGCGCCGATGTAGTTGGCGGACAGCAGCGCGAAGATGAAGGCCTGGATCGACATGATCAGGACCTCGATGAACGTCATCGCGAGCGCTCCCCCGAACGAGAAGAGGGAGAAGATCTTCGTGATGCCGTCACCGTGGAGCAGCAGGAACTCCGCTGAGATGCCGAACAGCATGATCAGCAGGTGACCCGCGAACATCGCCGCGAAAACTCGGATCGCGAGCGTCAGCGGGTTCATGATGAACTTCGTGAAGAACTCGATCGGTGTCAGCAGGAGGTACACCGGCTTCGGCGCGCCCGGCGGAACCAGCTGGTGCTTCAGGTAGCCACCGAGGCCGTGCCGGCGGATGCCCGCGTAGTGGTACACGGGGTAGACCACCAGCACGGAGAGTGCGAGCGGGAAGCCGATGTGCGACATCGTCGGGAACTGCAGGATCGGAATGATCCCGAACAGGTTGTTCACGAGGACGAAGCTGAACAGAGCCAGAATCAGCGGTAAAAAGCGCAGGAAGTCCCTGGAACCGATCTGCTCCCGGGCGATGTTGTTACGCCCGAAGTCGTAGAACGACTCGACCAGGAACTGTCCCTTGCCAGGCACGACGCTCAGCTTCCTGCTGGAGAGCAGGAAGAACCCGATGATCAGGACGACCGACAGCACAACAAGCAGCATGGGTTTGGTGACCCAGCCGAAAATGGGAGGCAGATTAAACGCCTCGGCCGTCGGCGGCGTGAATTCGTCACCCGCGGCTAGTACCAGCGCGCCCAACTGGGCTCCTTCCGGTTCTCCCGGCCGGCGTTCACTCCGCCGGGGGAATCGATGCAACCTGGGCATAACGTACCGGACGCAGATCCGGTGCTATGCGGGGCGTCCCTTCGTGTGCAGCAAGGGCTACCTTGCCCGGGACGTTATCAGTCCCGTAACAGCCGCAGCCGTACGGGCATACTTCTTCGCTTCACAATGCCGCCGACCTGGAACTACGCAACGTCGTAGGGATTTGTGAAACGATTCAGTCCCGTTTCCCGGACCAGGTGTGTGCTGGGGCGCCCTCAACGGCCGTCGTGCCGGAAATGTCAGCAGCGTCACGTTCGGCGCGGGTGTCGCCCACCGCCTCGGCGTCGCCATCGTCGGCCCCGTGACCGGCGGATACGGCCGCGCCGGCCTCCGGCTCGGGCGACTCGGTGCCCGCGGGGCCGGCGTCGGCGGGATGGGCCGCCGACGGCGGAATGACCAGCGTCGGCGTCTTCGTCCGCTGGAAGGCGATGACCTCCCCCGCCGCCCACGCGACGACCACCACGAGCATGCCGAAGGCCAGCGCCGGTCTGCTGAACCCGTCGACGTCACGTAGGAGCACCATGACGACGAGCAGCGCCGTCATCTTCAGCGCGTATCCGCCCAGTGCGAAGCCCATCAGCGAGTTGGGACCGCGCGACGCGGCCAGCCGCATCATCGTGATCGTCACCAGCGCCGAACCCTGGCCCAGCACGACGCCGAAACCGCCGCCGACCAGCCCTTCGGTGCCCGCGGTCAGCACCGCGACACCGAGCGTGAGCAGGCTCAGCGGGAGGGAGATCCGCAGGCCCCAGGCGAGCATCGCGTCGGCCAGCCGGTGCACCGACCGCGCGTGCTCGGCGCGGACCGCGGCGTCGGCGTCGGCCGGGGGCTCGGACTCGGTCTCGGCATTCATCGGACGGCCTTCGGATCGTGGGCGGAGGGCGGGCGCGAGACGCCGTGGAGGCCGGTCACGACCTCGACGAGGGGCCTTCGCGCTGTCGTTTCAGTCTAGGGACTCCCGACACGAGTGCCGCGAGCAGCAGGCCCGCGCAGGTCAGCCAGAACACGACGCCGGTGTCGAAGAGGGTCACGGCGACCGCGCCGAACGCCAGCAGCCCGGCCCAGAGGTAGATCAGCAGCACGGCCCGCCGCTGCGAATGGCCGATCTCGAGCAGGCGGTGGTGCAGGTGCATCTTGTCGGCCGCGAACGGGCTCTCGCCCCGGCGGGTGCGCCGCACGACGGCCATCACCAGGTCCAGCAGCGGCAGGAACAGCACCGCGGCGACGACGAACAGCGGTGAGAGGAGCGCGACGACGTCGGTGGCGTCGAACGAGGTGTAGTTGATCTTCCCGGACGCCGACGTACTGGCCGCGGCGAGCATCAGGCCGATCATCATCGACCCGGAATCGCCCATGAAGATCTTCGCGGGCTGGAAGTTGTGGGGCAGGAAGCCGAGACATGCGCCCGCCAGCGTCGCGGCGATCAGCGCGGGCGGGTACGTCCCGACATCCCCGCCGGACGAGGCGAGCAGGCCGAGCGAGAACGCGCACGTCGCGGCGGCGGCGATGAAACCGAGACCGCCCGCCAGTCCGTCGAGACCGTCGACGAAGTTCATCGCGTTGACCATCACCACGACGAGCAGCACCGCGAGCAGTCCGCCCTGGTTGCGGTCGAGGATCAGCACCTGGCCGAGCGCTTCGCCCTCACCGCCCCACGGCACCCAGAACGAGACCCACTGCAGGCCGAACAGCACGAGGATGCCCGCGCACATGACCTGGCCCGCGAGTTTCGTCCAGGCGTCGAGCTCGAACCGGTCGTCGAGCGCGCCGATCAGCACGATCACCGCGCCGCCGATGAGCACGGCGAGCGGGTCGTAGGAGTACTCGAACGCGCGGCGCAGCACCGGCAGCTGGTGCGCGAGCGCCATCCCTCCGACGACGCCGAAGTACATCGCCAGGCCGCCCATGCGCGGGATGGGCACCACGTGCACGTCGCGTTGCCGTGGGACGGCGACGGCGCCCGACTTCATGGCGAACTTCCGCACGAGAGCCGTGAGCAGGAACGTCACGGCCGCGGAGACGAGCGCGACGAGGATGTACTCGCGGATGGGAAGACCCGCCGTGGGAGTCACGGGCGCCCCGTTCCGACGACACCCCGTGTCCCCGTCCGGCGGCTCCCGGGGACACGGTGGGTCCCGGCCAGTCGGTGGGAAGTCACGGCGGGTAACGCTATCGCCATACCGACGGCGTCACTCCTGCGGGCCGAGTTCGACGCCGAGCACCTCGGACACCGCGTCGGCGCTCACGGCACCTTCCCGCAGCATGACCGGCGCCGAGCCGGTCAGGTCGACGATCGTCGACGGCACCACCTCCCCGCTGGGGCCGCCGTCGAGGTACACCGACACCGACTCGCCGAGCTGGTCCTTCGCCTCCTGCGCGTTCGCGGCGGCGGGCTTGCCGGAGACGTTGGCGCTCGACACGGCCATCGGCCCGACCTCACGGAGCAGTTCGAGCGCCACCGGGTGCAACGGCATCCGCAGCATCACCGTGCCGCGGGTGGTGCCGAGGTCCCAGTTCAGGCTCGGCGCATGCGGCAGCACGATCGACAGGTCGCCGGGCCAGAACGCCTCGATGAGGGCGCGCGCCTGCTGCGGCACCCCGAGCACCAACCCGTCCACTGTGGACCACGAACCGACGAGCACGCCGACCGGCATGTCCGGTCCGCGGTGTTTCGCCTGCAGAAGTGCGCGCACGGCGGCGGAGTCGAAGGCATCCGCGCCGATGCCGTAGACGGTGTCGGTGGGCAGCACCACGAGGCGCCCCGAGCGGACCGATGCGGCCGCGGCCTTGAGTCCGTCGACGCGGGAATCCGGGTCGCTGCAGTCGTAGACCACGCTCATGACCGGCAGCTTAGACCCGCCCGTCTCCACCGCTCGCAGCGGCGGTCGGCGCACGTGCACTGCCGCGCATCGGCGGGCGGCGATGCGCGGCAGTGCACGCCGTGATGAACTTCTGCCGATGACGACACGGTCCGAGGAAACCGACGGGCAAGCGGGTGGCGCGCGATGGCGCGGTCCCGCCGGGCTCGGCCGGACGCTGCTGCTCCTGTTGCCGTTGCTCGTGGCGCACGTACTCATCGACGTCACGGCGCTGAGCGGAGGTCTCATCACGCTCGTGTTCTGGCCCGCACTGCTCGCCGGCTACGCCGCGATCTGCCTGCTCGTCTGGTTCGTCGGAACGCGCGCCGCGCGATGGTCCACGGGCAGGGCCGCCCTGACCGGAGTCGCCATCTACCTGTTCGCCGCGATCCCGCTCTCAGCCGCCGCGCTCGCGTTACTCAACGATGCGCTGACGCCGTAGCCGACACGCCAGTCGGGGCATCGGCCCACCGCATCTCGGCTCGACCGCATCTCGGACCCACAGGCCCGACCGCTCAGCCCCGCAGGGCGGTGGCGAAGCGGGCGCGGCCTGCCAGGTCCTGGTGGTCCCGGACGTCGGTGAGCACCTTTCGCGCGCGCAGCAGTTCCGGCACCGCGCCGCCGTGGGTGTCGTCGTGCTCCATGGCCACCCCGCCGCCGGGTTTGAGCAGCCGCGCGGCCATGCCGACGACGTGGCGGATGACGGCCAGCCCTCCCCCGGGCGCGAACACGGCCTGCGGCGGGTCGTGGTCCGAGACCTCGCGCGGGACCTCGGTGCCCTCGGGGACGTACGGCGGGTTGCACAGCACCAGGTCGACGAGGCCGTCGAGCTCGGCGAACACGGTCGGGTCGGTGACGTCGCCGGAGTACAGCCGGACCGGCGTGTCCCCCGCCTCGGCACGGGCGTCGGCGTTGTGCCGGGCCCAGGCCAGCGCGGTGGGGTCGTTGTCGACGGCGTAGACCACCGCGTCCGGGCGGGCGCGGGCCACGGCGAGCGCCAGCGCACCCGAGCCGGTGCACAGGTCGACGACCACGGGGTACTCGCGGCCCTTGAGAAGCTTGAGCCCCCATTCGAGGAGCAGTTCCGTCTCCGGGCGCGGCACGAACACGCCGGCGCCGACGTCGACGGTGATGTCCCCGAGCGCCGCCCATCCGGTGAGGTGCTGCAGCGGCACCCGTTTGGCGCGCTGTTCGACGACGCGCCGCATCGACTCGACGACGGGCGGATCGACCAGCGGGGTCAACGGGAGCCGACCACGGTCGATCCCCAGCACGTGAGCCGCTATGAGCTCCGCGTCGTTGCGCGGCGAGGCCACACCGGCCTGCTCGAGGATGCGCGTCGCCTCCAGGATCGCCAGGCGGAGAGGCTGTCTGTTCACCCTTCTACCCTGGCATATTCGTCAGCCATCGGGCGGGACGTACCCCGCGAGCGCGGCACGGGTACGCCGCATCGACGCGATCGACTCGGCCATGGCCGCCAGTTCCCGGCGAAGGGTCGCGACGAGCTCGGGGCACGGCGCGAGGTGTGGCTCGGCGTGTACGAACCCTGGTCACGCTGGCGCACCTCGCGGCGCACACGACGCGACTCCGACTGGGCACGTCCGTGCTGGTGCTGCCGCTGCGGGAGCCGTTCTCGGTCGCGAAACAGGCCGCGACGCTGCACCGCCTCTCCGGTGACCGGTCGGCGGGCCACCCACCACCGCCCGCCTGTCAGCTCACGAGCACCGCACGCTTGCGGAACACCACCAGTGCGAGACCGAGAACGACGACCGCCATGCCGCCGAGCACGAGCACCTCGGTCCACACGTCGGCGATACCGGTTCCCGGCTCGCTCAACGTCAGCAGCGCATCCATGCCCCACGAGTGCGGGAAGACGTAGCCGATCGTGTTCAGCGGCTCGCCCGCGACCTCCCTGGGCCACAGGCAACCGCCGAGCATGCCCAGCACGATGCCGAGAGGCGGTCCGATGGCGGGCGCCTGCTGGGGTGAGCGCACCCATGCACCGACCAGCATCGCGGCGCCGGTCGCGACCAGGCTGAACGCGCCCACGACCGCGGCGACGCCGAGCGGATCACCCCAGGCGACGTCGAACAGCAACGAGCTCACGCCGATGATCAACAGCGCTTGCGCCAGCGCGACGACGAACCGGCTCACCGCTTCGCCGAGCAGGATCCGCCCACCCGAGAGCGGCGCGGCGACGGACCGGCGCACCATGCCGAGGCGTTTGCTCTCGACCAGCGCAGCCGCCACGGCCATCGAATTGATGAACGTGAACAGCAGCAGGTTCGCCGGAGCCGTGTAGGCGAACCCCGTGGGCGTGTCGTCTCCGCCGCTCCCCCGGACGGTCACGGTGCCCTCGACGCCGCGCTCCTGCGCTTGCCGGACGAACCGTTCCGCCTCCTCGGGCGTGGCACCCGCCTTCTCCGCCGCGCTTTCGGCCTCGAGCACCGCCGCAACCTTGCCGATCGCCGCGTCGATCTCGCTGCGCGCGGCCATGCTCGTGCCCGTGTTCTGGGCCATGACGAGGTCGAGCTCGCGACCGTCCCGCGGAATCACCAGCCCGGCGGCCGCTTCGCCGGTGCGTACGGCGTCGCGCAGCGCCTGCTCCGAGTCCGGGGACACGACCCGCACGGTGCCTGCGTCCTCCAATTCGGAGATCACCGCGGTCCCGATCCGGTCGCCGTCGGCCGCGTGCACCGCGACGGGGAGTTCGTCGTCCCCCGAGGCACCGCCCATCGCCATGCCGACGAACAGGATCGTCACGAACGGCATGACGACCATGAAGAACAGCCCCACCCTGTCCCGGGCCTGGCGGAGCAGATTCGCCGCAACCAGCGCGACGACCGGACGTGGCCTCATGCGAACCGTCCCTTCGAGAAGCGCAGGAATGCGGGAATCCCGGCCGCGACGCCGATGCCGACGAGCACCAGCAGCGGCGTCGTCACGTCCGACACTCCCGTGCCTGCGGCCGCGAGCTGCCCGATTCCTTCCGACACCCAGCCGTTCGGTGTCACGAGCGCGGCCGTCTGCAGGAAGTCCGGAAGGTCGTAGACCGGCACGATGCTCCCGCCGAGCAGCGCCAGCACGAAGGCCAGTCCCAGCACGAAGCCGTCGACCTGGGCATCGGTCCGCGCCCTGCTCGCCACCAGCAGCACGAGCATCGTCGCGGCGAAGACGTGCGCGACGAGCAGGAGCAGCACCGCGACGGGATCTCCCCAGCTGACCCCAAAGATCAGTTCGGACGAGACCCATGTCGTGCACATGCTGACGAGGGCCAGCCCGAACCCCACCACGGCCTTGCCCGCCAGTGGCGTCCAGGCGGGCACGGGGCCCGCCCGGATGCGGTCGAGTGTGCCCAACTGCCGGTCGGTGAGCAGAGCCCGTGCCGACGTTCCCGCCACGAAGAAGGCGAACATCACCGCCATGCCCGCGCCGTAATGCACCGTCATCCCGACTTGCGCGCCCGCGACCGTGGCGTCGGAGAGCCGCAGCGCGGGCCCGTCGGCGCCGTTCTCCTCGACGAACTCGGTCACCCGCTCCGGGGGCACGCCCGCCGCCAGCGACACGTCCACCGCCAGGGTGCGCGAGGCGACCAAGGACGAGACCTGGTCGACGAGGCTGCGCGCCACGACGCCCGCGTACGGCGCCTCCGCCGATTCGAGGACGGACACCTCGCCGCCCTCACCGGCGCTCACGCTCTCGCTGAAGCCCTCCTCGAACACGATCGCCGCGCCGGCCGCACCGTCGTCGACCGCCTGCTGTGCCGCATCGACGTCCGGGAAGCGCTCGAACCCGATCATGTCACGCAGCTGTTCGCTGTCCATCGCTTCCCGCTGGACACTCGCGGGCACCTCGCCGCCGTCGTTGTCGACGATGCCGATCGTCGTGTCGAGCGCTTGTTCGTCGTCCCCGCCGAGTGCGACACCGAACAGCGTCGCCAGCAGCACCGGCGCCACGAAGGCGATCAGCACCGCCGTGCCGTCGCGCAGCCGCGCCCTGACCTCGTGCCCGGCGACGACCGCCAGTGCCGAGAGCTTTGTCAACACCTACCGACAACCCCTTGTTCGTTCAGTCGCGCAACGTGCTGCCGGTCAGGTGCAGGAACGCGGCCTCGAGGTCCGGTTCGATCACGTCGACACCGGTGACCTGGGCGAGTCCGTCCACCGCGCCGAGGAGTGCGGGCAGCAGGTGCCTTCCTCCGACGGCCAGCAGGCGCAGCGAGTTCTGGCCCGTCACGGCTGCTTCGGTGACGCCCTCGACCGCGCGGAGCTTCTCGGCCGCCGCGTGGACGTCGCCGTCGAGCACCAGGTCCACCTTGTCGGTCCCGCCCAGTTCCGCGACCAGTTCACGCCGGGTGCCGTCGGCGACGACGCGACCCTTGTCGATGATTCCGACCCTCGTGCAGACCCGTTCGACCTCCTCCATGTAATGGGAGGTGTAGAGCAAGCTCACGCCTTCCCCGACGAGCCGTTCGATGCTGTCGAGGATGGCGACCCTGCTCTGCGGGTCCACGCCGACGGTCGGCTCGTCGAGGATGAGCAGTTCCGGTTCGTGCAGCAGCGCCACCCCGATGTTGGCCCTGCGTTTCATCCCGCCGGAATAGGTCTGCACCTTGTCGTCACCGCGCTCGCTCAGGCCGACCGCGTCGAGGACCTCCGTGATCCGGGCGGCGAGTCTGCGCCGCCCGAGGCCGTAGAGCCTGCCGAAGTAGCGCAGGTTCTCCCGGGCGGTCAGCTCCGGATAGAGCGCGATCTCCTGCGGCACGTAACCGATAAGGCGTTTGGCCTCGACCGGGTCGGAACCCATCTCGATGCCGTTCACCTGCACGGAACCGCCGTCGGGACGCAAGAGGCCCACCAGCATCGAGATCGTGGTGGTCTTGCCCGCACCGTTCGGCCCGAGCAGGCCGTAGGCCTCGCCGGAGTCGATGTGGAAACCGACGTGGTCCACCACCGCCGTCCCGTCGTATCGCTTGACCAGGTTCTCGCAGGTCAGCGCAAAGGTCATACCGTCCCCTGTGGCGCGTGGTCGTCGAGTCGTTCCGGCTGGGAAGTGCCGATGACATTGTTGCGGAAACGCTGACCGGCCGGGTCCACCGCGACCAACGCGTCGAACGGCTCGTTTCCGGTGATCACATTCCATTCGAGGGAGTTGTCCGACGAGTCGGAGCCGCCCCAGTCGGCCGAGCTCGCCAGTACGACCGCCCCCGGCATCACCGTCTCGCCGGACGGCCGGTTGTCGTGCACCCGGTTGCCGACCACGGCGACCCGCTCCGTGCCGATGGCCGCGATGCCGACGCCCGAGATGGGAGGGCCCGCAGCGCCGAGATCGTCCGGCGCCTCACCTCCCGCGGCAAGAGTGTTCCCCGTGACGTCGTTGTCGGAGACGAGGCAGTCGTTCACACCACCCGGCAGTTCGCCCTCGTAGGTCTGGTGCAGCAGGAGGATGCCCGCAGCATTGCCGTGGCAACGGTTGCCGACGACCCGAACGGTGCTGGAGTTGTCGACGAACACACCGAAGGCCGACTCGCTGCATTCGCTGCCGGTGACCAGACAGCGCGAACCGGCCGGGCAGAACGCGAAGGCGACCCCCGCGTACTGGCTGCCGCGGGCCTGGCACGACTCGACCTCGACGTCGGCGGATTCGCGCACGTACAGCCCCCACACCCGGTTGCCGTCCGATTCGACGTCGGCCAGCCGGATCCCGCGGCAGCTGTGGGCGTACACGCCGGCACCGCTGAAGCCGCGCACGGTCATGCCTTCGATCGCCACGTCGGTCATCTCGTGCAGCGCGATCCCACTGATGACGTCAGCCGGGGCGTCGTGCAACGGCGGGATCGACGTCGGAGCGGGCGCTCCGGGCACGAGCACCGTGCGGCCCCTGCCCGCCCCGACGAGCGTGACGCCCGGCGTGGTGACCGACAAGTTCCCTTCGAACGTTCCTTCGGCGAGGCGGATGATCGTGCCCTCGGCCGCGGCGTCGAGCGCCGACTGCACCGATTCTCCTTCAGCGACGAGGACCTCGGTGGCCGACCGGGTGGACATGCTCATGCGGACTCCTTCGCGGTGGTCGTGACGAGAACGGCGAGGGCGACGAGCGTTTCCTCGCGCCGCCCCCAGCGGGCGGAGCCGACCGCGGACGCCCCGTCCCGGTCGGCGACGCCCAGGCGGGTGAGAGCCGCGTCGAGGCTCGCGCCGCGGACGCGGTAGCTGCAGTGTTCCGTGAGCATGACGTCGGTGACCTGGCCGAGCTGGGGCGTCGCGTCCTCGAGGAGGCGCCCCGCCGTCGCCGGAACCAGCGTGTCGGTGTCGGAACCGGCGAGGAAGTCGTGCCAGCTGAACCCGGGCGGACGTCCGCCGATGGCTTTGATCAGTGCCTCCTTGACGGCGACCGTGGCTGCCGTCGCCACCGCGCCGTCGGGATGCAGCCGCGGCTCCTCGTCCGCGGTCACGTGCCGAACGTACGAGCTGCCGCTGTAGTCGATGGCGCGCGACACCCTGCGGACGTCGAGCACATCGACCCCGAACAGGACGGCCCGCGCGGTCACGCCGCGATCCGGTCGACGAACCGGGTCAACCGCGCGGTGTAGAGCTCGCTGCGTTCGACCATCGGGATGTGCCCGCAGTCGTCGACGGTGACGAATTCCGCGTCGTCGTAGCCTTCGAGGAGTTCCTGCCACGGCGCGACCGGAGTCATCCGGTCACGGGCGCCCCACACGTACAACGACGGGCACTGCACGCCGTCCAGTCCCGCGGACACGGCGTAGTTCCGGGTCGCCCGCAGGCTGCGCGCCATCGCGACCATGGCGGGACCGGTGCTGAGCAGCGCGCCCGTCTCCTCGATCTGTTCCTCGGTGAACAGCGGTTCGCCGTGGAAGAGCGCTGCCAGCATGCGTTCGCGGAACTGGTCGGTCGCCAGTTTGACGCTGCCGCGCCGGTCCATGCTCAGGCCGACGTCGGGTTCGGTGGTCAGGCCCGGCGCGCCGCTGACGACGATTCCCTTGACCCGGTCGGGACGGCGGCCCGCCAGGTCGATGGACACGAGCCCGCCGAGCGAGTTCGCGCAGACCACGACGTCCTCGGCCCCGACCGCGTCGCAGGCGGCGATCAGCTCGTCACCGAGGCGTTCGATCGAACCGGCCACCTTGCTGTCGACCGCGCAGATGGCCTCGTTGATCCGCATGACCGGACGGCCCGCGTTGCCGAGCTCGGTGAACGGGTGGTCCCAGATCCACTTGCCTGCGAATAATGCGGACATGAACACGACCAGGGGGCCGTCTCCCGGCGTGTTGCGGTGTTCGGAGGTGAAGACGGGCACGGGTGCTCACTCCTCGGGTAGGGGGATCAGCGGACGGGCGGACGGTTCGTTGCCGCAGTCGCACGCCCGGTCGCCCGGCACGACCGCGGAACACCCGGCACAGCGCAGGTACACGCTGTCGCGTTCGAGGGACCACACGCTGGTGTAGGCGCCGGTGCACAACCCGCCGCGGAAGAACCGGCGCATCGCTCGCTGATGCGGTTTGGCATGCACCGCTCTGACCGCGTCGAGGGTGGTGAAGGCGCTCAGAGTGTAGCGGCGACCGCCGATCTCGAAGATCGCCGCGCCGAGGAATCCCTTGCTGTGCCTGAGGGATTTGACGACCTCGTACGTGAGCAGGTCCACGTCCGCGCCCTCCTCGTCGTCGTGGACGTCGAGCCAGGTCAGCGTCAGCGCACCCGGTGCCGCGGTGCGGGACGAACCCGCACCCATGCTGATGCCGTAGTCGACGACATCGGTCGACGGCGGCAGGAATCGGGCGTCGTAACCGAGTGACCGTGCGAGTGCGAGCCGGTCGAACCGGCGGGTGACCGACACCCGCCCGGCGCTGCGCGTGAGTACGTCGACCCCGCTGATGGTGGCGTCACCGCCCGCGGAGGGAATGCCCAGATACGGCGCGCGGTGCGCGGCGGTGACGGTCCACGTGAGCACGATCGTGTCGTCGGTCTCGGCCGTCGTCTCCGCGTCGAGGGGCCACCGGGGGAAGCGGCGCAACACTCCAGCCAGGTGTTCGGCCAGTTCCGCACCGGACACCGCGCCGTCGGTGTCCGGGTCCGAAAAGGATTCGGCGACGGCGGTCAGTTCGGTGACGCTGCCCGCACGCCACGCGTCGAGCCAGCGCTGAGCCGTGTCCCTCATCGCAGAGCCCCTTTCCCGGCCCGCGTCCGGTCCTCGTCGCACGTCCGGCCCTCGTCGCACGTCCGGCCCTCGTCGCCGTCCCCCGGAAGCCGCGCCGATTCCAGCGCGACCGCCACGGCCAGGCTCGCCGCGTGACTGATCGACACCCCGACACGGCGTTCCGGCCGGACCCGCGTCCACAATGTTCCCCGCAGCTGGACGGCCGGCGGATGCCCGTGCAGACACGCGGCACCGCTCCCGCAGATCGGCGACGGCCGCGGCAGGATCTCCACCTCGCCCAGGCTGTGTTCGTCCTCCTGCACAGTCAGCAGCCGGAGCACCGCGTACTTGGCCGCGAGCCGCCCTGCCCAGTGCTGGAGCGTCCTACCCTTCCCGGAGTGCAGTCGTTCGGCCCGGGTGAACACCCGCTCGACCGGCATCGGCGCAACGAGCGCCGCCGGACCACGAACCCCGTCGAAGGAGACGGCCGCGCTACCCCAGGACGTCATCGCACACCGCCTGCGGGCAGGGAACGCAGTACCGCGGGCGTGGACATGCTGACACAGCGCACGCCGACGGTACGGAACATCCCGGTGAGCGATTTGCTGTCCCCCACCTCGACGCACCCCTCCACAGTGGACAGCTCGTTCATCGTGCGCGTCCACTGGACCCGGGCCACCAGCTGTTCGATCAGCGCGTCGGTGATGGTGCCGAGATCGGTCGTCGGCTCGCCGGTCACGTTCGGCACGACGGGCAGCCGCGGCGGTTTCAGCGGTGCGGCCCGCACGGCCTCGGCCCACGCGTCGACCGCTCCCGCCATCAGCGGCGAGTGGAAGGCATGACCCACCTTCAGCGCAACGATGCTGCGGGCGCCGTCCGCCGAGGCTGCGAACCGTTCGAGCGCCTCCGGATGCCCCGACACGACGACCTGTTCCCGCGCGTTGTCGAGCCCCACGACCAGTGGCTGGCCCGGCCGGGACGACTCGGCCGCGAGTTCCTCGACCCGCTCGACGGGCAGGCCCAGCACCGAGCTCATGACCCCGTGGCCGGGCAGTTCGGCCATCAACGCCGACCTGGTGGCTACCAGCCGCAACGTCTCGGCCTCGTCCAGCACGCCTGCGGCGCACAGCGCGCTGAGCTCGCCCACGCTGTGCCCGGCGACGATGTCCGGCTCGTAGCCGCGGGCCCTGAGCACGGCGAGCCCGGCGAGGTTGCACACCGTCACGGCGGGCTGGGCATGCTCGGTGTCGACGAGCCGTGCGAGCGGACCCCGCGCGCACAGCCGTGCCACGGACTCGCCGAAGAGCTCCTCGGCGCACTCCCAGACCGGGGCGGCGGCTCCCTCACGGCGCAGCCAACCACCCATGCCGACCCGTACCGTCCCCTGGCCGGGGAACACGAACCCGATCACACCGATCCCTCCTGTCCGCGTCAGAGCCTGCGGCGGCGGGACGGCGCCGCGGCCGAACTCTGCGAACCCAGGAATCCGCGCAGCAGGTCCGTCGTCAGCTCGGGCCGGTCGAGCGGGATCCAGTGGCCGGCGTCCTCCACCCGTTCGTAACGCCACGGCCCCTTCACGAACTTCTGCGAACCGGTCATGCCTTCCTCCAACAACGCCTGGTCACCGGTCGACCAGACGCCCAATGTCGGAGCCAGCACCGGCGGGAAGTTGCGCTCGGTCCGCAGCTCGGCCTCGGGAGAACGGTTCGCCCGGTACCAGTTGAGGGCAGCCGTGAGCGCTCCCGGCTTGGCGAGTTCCCGCAGGTAGCGCCGGTGGTCGCCGTCGGCGCCGATGATCTCCTTGAACAACCGCCATCCGTTGCGACGCAACAGCTCCTCACTGACACCGGGGAACTGGTAGAACAGCATGTACCAGCTGGCCTTGCGCTGTTCGATGCTGGGCGTGGCGAACACCCCGGGATGTCCGACGGAGAACACCGCGAGATGGTCGACCCGGCGGGGCATCAGGAACGCGTACATCCACGCGATCGCGGCGCCCCAGTCGTGGCCGACCAGATGTGCCCTGCCGATCCCGAGCTGCTGGGTCAACCCGACGATGTCGTTGACCAGCGTCCGCATGTCGTAGGCCTCGATGTCCTGCGGTTTGCTCGACTCCCCGAACCCGCGCTGATCGGGCACGACGACCCGGTAACCCGCCTCCACGAGCGGGTCGATCTGGTTCCGCCAGAGATAATGCGAGTCGGGGAACCCGTGCAGCAGCACCACCGGGTCGCCTTCGCCCTTGTCGACATAGGCGATGTCGACTCCGTTGACGTGGACGGAATCGGTGAGCAGTGATTGCGTGGTGGTCATACCGTCTCCCTGAACAGACGCTCGACGAAGAACTCGCTGAAGCCGAACTCCGGGACTTCCTCCGGCGGCACCATGTTGAGCAGGCCGAGAACCTGTGCGGCCGGGTTCTCGTCCATGAGCGCACGGACCCGGCGCCTGCGCGCCGTCGCCTCGGGGCCGAACTCGCACTGCAGCTTGGCGATCACGGATGCGCCGAACACCAGTCGCTCCATGCGGAACGCTCGTTCCTCCCGGTACGGGAGGAAGGCCTCCGGCGTCCACTCCCTCTCCGAGAGCAGCACGTCGGAGACGATGCGCACGTCGCGCAGCGCACACGACAGACCCACCCCGAGCACGGTGTCCGATGTCCCCGCCTCGTCGCCGATCAGGACGACCCCGTCGGTCACGATGCCGTGCTGCGGGCGGTAGGTGATCGCGGGCCATTCCTTCAGCGGTCCGATGGGCCGTGCCGCGGCGTACACGGATCTGCCGTGGCCGGGCAGGGCCTCGAGCTCGAAGTCCGCGAGGAACCGCTCCGCGGCGCCGTCGCCCCGGTACTGGTGCCGGTGGCTCGTCGGGTAGTTGAGATACAGGCGTGCCATCCCGTCGCCCTGCGGGAAGACCATGAAGTTGCGTTCACCCTCGGTGCCCATCGCCTGCACGTCCATCGGCCAGTCCGTGAGGCCCTCGACCCGCAGTCCCGCGCCCCAGTGGTCCACCGACGTGTTCATCGGCAACCCCACCTGTCTGCCGACCCGGCAGTTGGTTCCGGTCGCACCGAGCACGATCCGGGCGCGCACCTCGACGGCCTCGTCGTCCTTGCGGTAGCGGACGATCGGCTCCTCACCCGCATCCACTTCGCAGTCTCGGGCGCCCATGACGATCTCGGCGCCGGATTCCTCCGCCTGTTCTGCGATCGCGTCGCACACGAGGTGGTGCGGAATGCCACGGGGGCCGCCCGCGCCGGGGACGAAGCTCGTCATGTCGACGGTCACGGCGTCCCCGGGAGCGACCACCTCGTCCCACTGGGTCCACTCGCGGATCTCCCACCCGCCGCCGACGGCGATGGCATCGTCGACACCGAGGCGTTGCGCCTCGGCGACGCCCCACGGGGCGAGCCACTCCCCCCGTACGAGGTCGCTGAATACCTCCTGCCGTTCGAGGAGCACGACCGACAGTCCGTTGGCGGTCAAGTACGCGGCGGCGGCCGTGCCCGCGATCCCGCCGCCGACGATCGCCACGTCACACGTCCGCACCGTCATGTCTGCCACCCCTCCCAACTCGTGCGCGAGGCCGCGGGACTCCGCTTCGCCGGGGAGAACTCCGTGCCGACGGTGTGGGCGACGGGAATCATGCACACCTGCGTCACTCCGCTCGGAATCCCGAGCAACTGCCCGACGCGGCGTTCGAACGGCAGGTGCATGCAGGTGATCGTGCTGCCGAGACCGCGGCTGCGGAGCGCGAGTTGGAACGACCAGATCGCGGGGAATATCGAGCCGTAGAACGTGCTGGCCCGCATCGCGCCGAGGCGCACGTCCTGCCGCTGCGTGTCGGCGTCCCGTGGCCTCGTGCGCAGCCACTCCGCGTCCACCTCACAGATGTCCGGCGGCCTGCCGAGCAGGCACGGGATCACCAGTACGGGCACCCTCGCGATATTGCGGGCGAGCAGCTCCGCGGACTCGTTGTTGCGCTGCGCGGACCGGTTCCTGCGCCGCCTGCCGGAATTGGTCCACGCCTCGTGACGGTGGAACCGCCACGAGATGTCGAACACCTCCGACAACTCCTGCTTCACGGCGTCGTCGGTGATCACCACCCACCGCCACGACTGCTGATCGTTGGCGTTCGGCGCCTGCACGGCGACGTCGAGGGACTCCTCGATGAGCTGCCGCCGCACCGGCCGGTCGAGGTCGAGCCTGCGCCGGACCGACCGGGTCGTGGTCAGCAGCCGGTCGGTCTCGGCGACGTCGAACACCGTCATACCGCCCCCAGCAGCGTCGCACCACGCACCGAGCCGGGGGACGAGCCGAGCACGACGGCGGTCGACACCGGAGCCACGCCCACCACGCTCACCTCACCCACGCCAGCTGCGGGCTCTCGCCGCACCGCGTCCGGCACGGCTCCGTCGCGGATCGCCAGTGCCCCCAGTGCCAGGTCGAGAGCGCCCGTCACCGAGCGCAGATCTCCGGTGACGGCGGCCGACCCCGCCAGCTGCGCCCCCGGCATCGTCGCGGTGACCGCAGCTCGCTCGCTCTCGTCCCCGACGTGGGCACCGGAGCCGACGACCAGATCCGCCGACCGCGCGTTCAACGCCCCGATGCCGTGTTCGATCAGCTGCTGTTCACCGGCGCCGATCACCGACGCGTGCGTCGAGCCGCGCACCCGTGCGTACGGCACGCCGCCGCGGGCGGCGCTGTGGGCGGCCGACTCCACCACCAAGCAGACCGATCCGGACCCGCCGGCGACCTCGTCGGCAGCGACCACGAGAACGACGTCCGCCTTGCCACAACGCACCGCCTCGACGGCGCAGTCCAGCGCGACCGAGGCCGACGCGTTGCCGTTGCAGATGGTGGTCGTGACACCACGCAGCCCCAAGGTCTGGCACACGGCGCCACCCGTCGCGTTGAGGACGACGTTCGAGAAACTCAGCACCGCGGGCTTGTTCGGGTTCGCCAGCACACTCTCGTCGAATCCGGCGGTGCTCTCGATCGACCCCGCGGCCGTCGCGAACACGACACCGACGTTCTCCAGCCCGGCCCTGCCGAGCTTCAGGCCCGCGTCGTCCCACGCGAGCCGGGACGCCGCGATCGCCGTGCGCGACAGCCGGTTCATGTGCCGCCATACCGACCGAGGCGCGAACGTCCGGCCTTCGAGCGAAGGGTGACCACCGGCTGCGGTCCGGCCTTCCGCCAGCGCCGCGGTCAGCTCGTCGACACCGACACCGAGCCCGAGCACCGGCCCCAGCCCGGTCACCACGACCTCCGCCTCCGGCAACGGTTCGAAGTCCCTGGCGGGTCCGGGTTTGCGCAGCACCAGCGACGCGTTGTTCCCGCCGAACGCGTAGTTGTTGGAGACGACGACGTCCATGTCCAGCTCGCGCGGCGCGTTGGGCACGAAGTCGAGCGTGGCCGTGGCCGCGTCCTCGTCGCTGAATCCGATCGTCGGCGGTGCCGTGCCGTTGCGGAGTGCCAGCACGCTCGCGACGGCTTCGACCGCACCGGCCGCGCCGAGCGTGTGGCCGATGAACGATTTGATGCTGCTGGTCGGCACCGACGCCGCACGCTCGCCGAAGACGGTCCGCATGACCTTCTTCTCCATGGCGTCGTTCGCGGGTGTGCCGGTGCCGTGGCCGTTGACGTAATCGACGTCGTCGGCGGTCAGGCCTGCGTCGACCAGCGCGCGGCGGACGGCGCTCGTGCCGCCACGCCCGGTCGGATCGGGTGCGGTCGCGTGATACGCGTCGGCCGACAGCCCGTACCCCGCCACCTCCGCGAGTGGCTGCGCACCCCTGGCGAGCGCAGCGTCGAGCGGTTCGACGACCACGAACGCCGCACCTTCACCCAGGTTCAGCCCTTCCGAGCGGCTGTAGGGTGCGCACGGTCCGGCGCTCAGCGCCTGCAGCCCCGCGAACCCCGCATAGGTGCCGAACAGCAACGGGTCGACCCCGCCTGCCAGCACGACGTCCGCTTCACCGGTGAGGATCTTGTCACGGGCGAGGCCGACCGCGTTGCCGCCGGCGGCGCACGCGGTCGACACGAGGATCCGCGGCCCCGCCGCCGAGATCCGGGCGGCGACGGTGTCCGCAGTGGCGTGCATCGGCTGGTAGGCGCCGTCCCCGGCAGGCGTCGCCTGGCATTTCCCGAGCACCAGGCCGAAACGCTCCGCGGGCGTGTCGCCGAGCCCGGCGTGCGTCACGGACTGCCTCGCCGCCACGAGCGCCAGCTTGGCCGTGCGGTCGAGTTCCCGCTCCGCCACGGGCAGCTGGTCGTCGATCCACGCGTCGGGTACCTGTCCGGCGAACCTGGCTTCGAACGCGGCGAACCGTTCGTCCCGTACGGCGGAGATCCCCGACTCGCCCGCGACGAGCGACCGCCAGAACTCGTCCGCGTCGCGGCCGGCCGCGCAGATGACCCCGACCCCGGTGATCACGACAGGGCGCAACACCATTGTGACTCCTCGATCCTTGGGAATCCCGTCAGATGATCGGGGTGCTCCAGCTCTTCGGCGTGACGTACGGACTGGTCAACGTCCTCACCTCGGCATCCCCGACGGTCAGCGTCAGGCCCGCGGCCGCGAGGTCGGGTGCGATGCGCGCGAGCCCGAGCGTGGTGCCGAGCGCGAGACTGTGCACCGCGTGCACGACCTCGCCGACGGCCTCGCCGTCCACCGTGACCTCCGTGCCCGCCTCCGGTACGGCCGAGCCGCCCGAGAATCCGATCGTGCGCCTGGTCTCGGCCGCGAACGCCGCCTGGACCGCGTCCTTGCCGACGAAGTCGTCCTTGGTGATGTCGACCAGCCAGCCGGCGCCCATCTCCACGACATTCGCGCCGGTGGCCTCGGCCCGGACGATCGGCTGCCGCACCTCGAGCATCGCCAGCTCGAGTGCCTCGTACCCCGCGGGCGTGGCTTCCTCGGTCGCACGCGCCCACAACTTCTCCGCGGCCTCGGCGGAGGCGAGGATCTTGTAGCCGTACTCGGCGGTCGATCCGGTGCGGGCGAAGACGATGTCCTCACCCTCCCAGGTCGCGTCGACGATGGACTCGAACGGCAACGCGGCCAGTTCGCCGTCGATCAGCCTGCCGACCACGCCCCACGCGTACGGTCCCTCGAACGCCAGCAACGCGAGTTCGCCGGTCCGGTCGGTGATCGTCACCCGGTCCGCTGCCTCGCTACGCAGATGCTCGAGGAGACGCTCGCCCGCTCCGACGGATCCGGCCAGCAGGAGGCCGTCCTCCCTGCCCCACACCTCGACCTGGTCGACGACCGTGCCGTCGGTTTCGAGCACCAGGCTCGTCATGCACCGCTCCGCGGTGAGGAACTCCACGTCCCGGCCCAGGATCCGCTGGGCGACGTCGTTCGCTCCGGAACCGCTGATCTCGATCAGCGGTGTACCCGCCAGGTCGAACACCGCGGAACGATTCCGGATCGCGTCGTACTCGTCCTCGATCTCCGAGAACCGCAACGCCACGACAGCATCACCGACGGCGCCGTACACCGTGGACTCCGGATACGCCGCGTGCAGCCGCGACGTCGGGGTTTCCGTCTGGGTCATGGGTTTGTCACACCTTTCCGTTCGTCGCGGACGGATCGGCGACGGTGATCGAACCTTCGGCGACCACCGAGCCGTCCACACGCGCGCTGACCTTGTACTCGCAGAAGCCGCGTCCGCCCGCCGAGCGCTCGGTGGACAGGCGCAGCGAATCCCCGGGCCGCACGGGCCTGCGGAACCGCATCGACCGCACACCTGCGAGGTAGCCGATAGGGCCCGCGCCCGCGAGGGCGAACACGACACCGGACAACTGGGCCAGCGCCTCGGTCACCAGCACTCCGGGCAGCACGGCCTCGTCCGGAAAATGCCCCTGGAACCAGGGTTCGGTCGCCGACACGTTCTTGACGCCGGTGGCACGCAGGCCCGGCTCGACCCGGTCGACTCTGTCGATCATGAGCATCGGCCACCGGTGCGGCAGGATCTCGCGGATCCGCTCGTGGCCGAGGTCGGTCAGGGCCTCGGGGGAGGCCGGTGTCTCGCTCATGACTCCGCCTTCTTCACACCGGAAGACACGGCGGAAAACACAGCCTTCACGGCCGCAGGCGTTCCGGTGGTCATGCCGCGCCGTCGGCCGTCGCGGGCTCGGTCTTCGGCAGCGACGGGTCGACGTGCTCCGCGAGCCGGGAGACCGAACCGAAGACCGACATGTCGCTGTCGTAGAGCGCGACGTCGAACTCGGCCTCGATGGCGACGTAGAGTTCCAGCACGTCCAGGCTGTCGAGTTCGAGGCCCCGTCCGAACAACGGCTGGTCGTCGGTGATCCAGTCCGGCTCGATGGGCAGGTCGAGTCGCGAGACGATCATCTTCTTGATCCGCGAGCACGTCTGCTGCCGTGCGGCCGCGGCGGCACGGAGTTCGTCGATGGTCACAATCTCCTCCGAAGGTGCGAGCTGATCGGATACCGAGGTACTCAGCCGAGTCCCCCACCGTTGGCGATGAAGGTCTCGCTGGTGATGTACGAAGCCCGCTCGGACGCCAGGAACGTCACCACGTTGGCGATCTCCTCCGGCTTGCCCATCCGGCCGAGCCGGATCCGCGAGGCGTAGGTTTCCCTGAGTTTCGCGGGGATGGCCTTCGTCATGTCGGTCTCGACGAATCCGGGCGCGACCGCGTTGACCCGCACGCCGTACGGCGCGGCCTCGTACGACAGCGCCTTGCTGAACGCGATGATGGCGCCTTTCGAGGCGACGTAATTGGTCTGACCGGGAAAGCCGCCGTCGAGTCCGCTGGCCGAACTGAGCGTGACGATGGACCCGCTCCGCTGATGCTGCATGATGCGCATCGCTTCGCGGCACGCGTGGAACGTGCCCTTCATGTTGATGTCCATCGTCTCGTCGAACATCTCACCGCTCATCGCGACGAGGTGCCGATCGCGCGTGACTCCCGCACTGGTCACCAAGACGTCGAGCCGCCCGTGTTCCGAACGCACGGAGCGGAACATCTCACGCACGGCGCTTTCGTCCGTGACATCGGCCTGCACGGCCGACGCCGAACCACCGTCCTGCTCGATCCGGGAGACCAGCTCCTGCGCCGCCTCCTCCGATCGCGAGTAGTTGATCACCACGTGATTCCCGTGCGCTGCCAGGTCCAAGGCGACCGCCTTGCCCAGCCCGCGGGAACCTCCGGTGACGAGTGCCACCGAACCAGCTGCGAACATTCACGTCTCCACGGGTCACCCGGTACCGGACGTACCTCTTCCCGATGTGCACGGCCAACGTACTGCGCCCGGTTTTCACCGCGTTATCACGCGAATATCAGCGTCTTGACCCCGTCGATGCGCCTCCGACAGGCTCGCCTCATGGCTGACATCGAGGTGGACGTCCTCATCGTGGGCGGAGGCCCGGTCGGGCTCAGCGCAGCGCTGGAATGCTCCCGGCACGGGCTGACCTCGTTGCTGGTCGAGCGGCACGCAGGGACCTCCATCTTCCCGAAGGCCCGGCTGGTGTCCACCCGCACAATGGAACTCCTACGGGCGTGGGGACTTCAGGAGGAGGTCGAACGTGCCGGCCTGCCGCGGGAGGACAGCCTCGCCGTCGGGGTGGGCACGTCCCTCACCTCCGGGGACCTCCACCGCGAGGTCGCACCGATCGAGGAGGACGCGGCCCAGAGCCCGACGTACGCCTACATCTGTGCCCAGGACGTGCTCGAGGTGATCCTCAAGCGCACCGCGGAGACACTCCCGGGGTGCGACGTCCGGTTCGGCACGACGATGACGTCCCTGACGCAACGCGACGGCGGCGTGACGGCGGAGATCGAGTCGGAGGACGCCGTGGCACAGGTCCACGCCTCCTACGCGATCGCCGCGGACGGTGCACGCAGCGGCATCCGTGGGCAGCTCGGCATCGACGTCGAAGGCCCTCCCCCGATCGGCCACATGATCAGCATCATGTTCGAGGCCGACATCGCCGATGCACTCCGCGACCGGATGTGCGCCCTGTACTTCCTCCGCAGCACCATCCCGTGTGCCGTCGAAGCGGTCGACAACGACCGCAGGTGGATCGTCCAAACCGGATACGACCCGGCCGAGGGCGGCAGCCCGGACGACTTCACGCCGGAGCTGTGCACCCGGATCGTCCGGGAGGCCGTCGGCATCCCGGAACTGGACGTGAAACTCGTCGCGACGATGCCGTGGCTGCAGCAGGCCGTCACGGCCGGCACGTTCCGGGATCGCCGGGTCTTCCTCGCGGGCGATTCCGCACACGTCAGCACCCCGCAGGGCGGGTTCGGGATGAACTGTGGCATCCAGGACACCCACAATCTCGTGTGGAAGCTCGCTGCCGTCCACAAGGGACTGGCGGGTCCCGGGCTGCTCGCGACCTACGACGCCGAGCGCAGGCCGATCGGCGAGCGGACGGTGTCGGAGAGCCTGACCAACGCGCTGATCACCTTCCGCATGATGGAGGGTGAGCTCACGATGAAGGAGGCCATCTCGCTGCAGGCGGGCAGGCGTAGCAGCGAGGGACTGGTACTGGGCTTCCACTACGAGTCGACCGCGGTCGTGCCGGACGGCTCCGCCGCACCTGCACCTGCCGATCCGTACCGGACGTACGTCGCAACCGCGCGCCCGGGACACCGCGCGCCGCACGTGACGGTGCACCGGGCCGGCGCACGAATGTCCACACTGGATCTGCTCGGCACCGGCTTCACCCTGTTCACCTCACCCGGCAGTGACTGGGCCGGCATCGCCGGCGACGTCGCGGCGCGGACGGGCGACCACCTGGTGCCCATCGAACTCGACCCCGCCGAGCCCACCGGCGCAGGCCTCAGTGCCCCCGGCTGGTCCGACACGTACGGCGTCGGCCGGTCCGGTGCTGTGCTCGTCCGCCCCGACGGTCACGTCGCGTGGCGCACCACCGACGCGGCCGACGGGCATCACCGGCTGACGGCCGCCCTCGACACGGTCCTCAACCGCGCGGGCTGAGCGACGACATCCCGGCCGCCGCTCGGCGCAGCGACAGGGGATTCCCTCCGGACATCCCGGCGATGCGCCCCGCCGCGCGCGGGCTGCTGTCCACCCAGCTCCTGCCGAGCAGCAGCGAGAGCAGCTCCCGCGATTCGGCGGGCGGCAGCGGCCCGACGGGCAACCGGGTGGCGCCCTGGCGCACCGCGAGTTCGTCGAGCCCGCCCCGGCTCGTCACGAGTACCCGGCAGGCGGAACAGCCGGGCAGCAATGGCAGCACCTGACGTTCGTCTGCCGCGTCGTCGAGCACGACGAGCATCTCCCTGCGGGCCGCGGCACTGCGGTACAGCGCGATCCGTTCGTGCGGGTCGGACGGGATCTCGTCCTCGGCGACCCCCATCGCCCGCAGGAATCGCTCCAGGATCCGGCCGGTCGCCACCGGTTCACCCTGTTCGTCGCGCAGCGACGCGAACAGCTGCCCTCCCGGGAAGCGGTCGGCCCGGCTGTGCGCCCAATTCAGGGCCAGTGCGGTCTTGCCGACGTCGGCGGGGCCGGTGAGCACCACAGTTCCGGACGAGTCCGCGGACCCGCACAGTGCACGGTCCACCTCGTGCAGCTCCGCACCACGACCCGCGAACGGCGCGGGACACCGTGGCAGCTGCGACGGAACCGGACCGGCGGCCCGCGATGTCCGTGCCGGGACCGCACCGTCCGTGCGCCGGCCGCGGGCCGCCGCACGGCTCTGCGCACCGGCGTTCGCGGGCCGGGCCAGCGTGGGCTCGTCACGCAGGATGCGCTCGTGCAGTTCGCGCAACTGGGGCCCCGGCTCCAACCCGATCTGCTCGACGAGGACACGGCGCGCGTCCTGGTAGGTGCGCAACGCCTCGGCCCTGCGGCCGGAGCGGTACTGCGCGAGCATGAGCTGTCCCCTGGCGCGTTCGCGCAACGGCTGGTCCTCCACCACAGCGGCGAGGTCGGCGACGACCCGATCGTGCCTGCCGAGTTCCAGTTCCAGTTCGGCACACGCCTCCGTCGCGTCGAGCCGCGCCTCGTGCAGCCGGTGGGCATCGATGCGCAGACCGGGAAGGTCGTCGAAAGGCATGCCCTCCCACAGGCTCAAGGCCTCACGCAACAGGGCCACGGCTGCGAGCCGGTCGCCCGCGGTGGTCTTGGCCGCCGCCCGTGCCGTCAACGACCCGAACCGCAGCCAGTCGGCCGTGTCGTCCTCGATCCGGAGGAGGTATCCGGGGCTCGCCGTGGTGACCGCGGTGTCGAGCCCGGCCTCCCTGAGGGCCCGGCGCAACCGGGACACGCAGATCGCGACCTGGGTTCTCGCGCTCGACGGAGGGTCCCCGCCCCAGAGCGCGCCGATGAGCCGGTCGACGCTGACGACCCGGTTCGCCTCGAGTACGAGGCTGGCCAGCACGGCCTTCTCCCTGGTCCCACCGACCCGGATCTCCTCGTTCCCCCGGAGGACACGCACCGGGCCCATGATGCGGATCTGCGCCGCCGGCATCAGCGTGTCCCGTCCGGCGCGGCTTCGATCACGTCCGCTGCGCGCGACGCCCCGCCCGCATCGGCCACGGCCGTGGCCATCCGCCGGGCCGCCGCTGTCACCGCCGGATCGGCCAGCACACCGTCGACGGTGTCGGCCAGCACTTCCGGTTCGACGTCCCCGGGGTTCAGCAGCGCGCCGAGTCCGAGATCGCGAACCCGCCACCCGGTCGGCCTGTCCAGCGCCGACGTCGGCACGCACACCAGGGGCGTTCCCGTGCTCAGCGCTTCCATGACGGTGCCCATCCCACCGTGGGTCACGCACAGGGCCGCCTCCCGCAGCACCGTGACGTGCGGAACCCAGCGGTGAACCTCGACGTTCGGTGGGAGCTCGCCGAGCTCGGCGGGGTCGATCCCGTCCCCCACCGTCACGACCGCGTGCCAGTCCCGTCCGCGGAAGGCCTCGACGCAGGTGGCGAAGATGTCCTTGTGCGCGTTGAACACGGCCCCGAGCGACACCAGCACGACCGGGGCCGATCCCCCTGGCGGGCTCCAGTCGCCGAGGAACCCGCGTTCGCCGATGCAGGGGCCGGTGAACACGAACCGGTCGTCGAACGACTCGCCCGCGTACTGGAATTCCCTCGGGACCGTCACGATGCTGCGGGCGGGGATCTCGAACCACAGCTCGTCCGGCGCGACGTCGACGCCGTGCTGTGCGCTCAGGGCACCGATCCGGGCCATCGTGGTGCCCACCCATTCCGGCAGTTCGGCGGGCGTGGCCTCCGCGGGGCGCTCACCACCCTCGTCGTTGTACATCGCATTCAGGTACGAGAAGTGCTCGTTCGACGCGAAGAACGGCACGGTCTGCGCCGAGGCACAGTCCCAGCGGCGCGCGAGGATCCGTCCCGCGTAGAGCACCGACGTGTCGTACACCACGCAGTCGACCGGGTCCAGTTCGGACACCGCGGCGTCGAGCATCGCCTCGCTCTCGTCGAGCAGCACCGACATGAGATAGCCCGGATCGTTCTCCAGTTCGGCGAAGTCGGCATCCCGGTAGCGGGACCGGTAGGTCGCCACCCCGGCGCCGGTTCCGGCGACGATCTCCCGCATCACCGGGGCCGTCAGGTATGTCACGTCGTGCCCGCGCCGCACCAGTTCCGCGGCGATCGCCAGTGTCGGCACGACGTGCCCGTGATCCGGATGGCAGAGAAACAGAAACGTGCGAGTCATGCGGAAACGCCCTCAGCTCGGCTCGGGTGGTCGGGGACCGGATGCGGATTCACCACGAGCGGTTCCGTCACGTTAGAAGTCACGCCGAGAAGGCGAACACCCCTAACCGGGCCCGGGGCTCCCGAGCATTCCGGACTGGTCGAACCGGCCTAACGGGCTGAACCGTCCGGACCGATCCCGGACGGGACCCCGCCGCGACGGGTTAGGGGTTCCCCGATCCCCCGGACGCTCCTAGGCTGACGCCGCACCGCGCGCGAGCACGTGAGGACGACGATGGCAACGCTGGTCTGGGATTACCTGAACGAGTACCACGCAGAGCGTGATGACATTCTCGACGCGGTCGAGACGGTGTTCTCGTCGGGCAGGCTCGTGCTCGGCGAGAGCGTGTCGTCGTTCGAATCGGAGTTCGCGGCCTACCACGGTGTTTCCCACTGCGTCGGGGTCGACAACGGCACCAACGCGGTCGCGCTCGGTCTCCAGGCACTCGGCGTCGGTCCCGGCGACGAGGTGATCACGGTGGCCAACACGGCCGCCCCGACCGTCGTGGCCATCGACGCCGTCGGAGCTGTTCCCGTGTTCGTCGACATCGACCCCGCGACGTACCTCATGGACCTCGACCTGCTCGAGGCCGCGATCACACCGCGGACCCGCTGCCTGCTGCCCGTGCACCTGTACGGCCAGTGCGTCGACCCGCGGCCGCTGCGGGAGGTCGCGGACCGGCACGGGCTGGTCGTCCTCGAGGACTGCGCGCAGGCCCACGGCGCGCGAACGCACGGCGCGCCCGCGGGCTCGCTCGGTGACGCGGCCGCCTTCTCGTTCTATCCCACGAAGGTCCTCGGCGCCTACGGCGACGGCGGAGCGGTCATCACCTCGTCCGCCGAGGTCGATGCCAATCTCCGGCGGCTCCGGTACTACGGCATGGAGAAGACGTACTACGTGGTCGACACGCCCGGCCACAACAGCAGGCTCGACGAGGTACAGGCCGAGATCCTGCGCAGGAAGTTGGGACGGCTCGACGAGTACATCGCCCGCAGGCAGGCGGTCGCCGACCGCTACGCCGAAGCGTTGTCGGACACCGACCTCACCCTCCCCGCCGCGGCCACGGGCAACAGTCACGTGTACTACCTCTATGTGGCACGCCACCCCCGGCGCGACGACATCCTCGCCGCCCTCGCGGAACACGACATCAGGCTGAACGTCAGTTACCCGTGGCCGGTGCACACGATGAAGGGATTCGCCCATCTCGGCTACAGCGAGGGTTCGCTGCCCGTGACGGAACGTCTCGCGGGCGAGATCTTCTCCCTGCCCATGTACCCGTCGCTGCCGCGGGACACGCAGGACCACGTCATCGACACGCTGCGGTCGGTGCTGGGGTCCCTGTAACGCTCGCCGCCTGCGGCTATTGCCGGGCCGCGAGCCCGCGCAGGCACAGCACCAGGGTGCGGGCCTGGATGTTCACGTAGAAGCTGTGCCGCAGCAGGTCGTCGAACTGTGCGAGGGTCAGCCACCGGTACTCCGGATCGTCGTCGGCGACCTCGACGTCGGCCTCCACGACGAGATACCGATTGCGGGCTTCCAGGAAACGGCCGCCCTCCTCGGACAGCACGGTATCGAACCGGACGCGGGCGGCGGGCGAGAGCACGGTGTCGAGGTAGCGCGGCCGCGCCTCCTCCGGGAGTACCTCGTAGTTGCCAGGGGCGCACTGGACGGTGGGCGCCAGCTCCACCACGTCGGCGTAGCCGGGTTCGCTTCTCGCGTGGACGAGTACGTGCAGCACGCCGCGGATGCGCTTCAGCACGAAGGCGATGATTCCCGGTCCCGCGGGTTCGATCATGGGCTGCGACCAGTCACCGACCTCGCGACCCTCCGCCCGCACCTGCACACCGACGACGGAGAAGAACCGTCCACTGTGGTGCGAGATCGCGCCGTCGGCCTCGCGCCAGCCCGGCAGTTGCCGCAGCGGACGCGACGCGACCCGCAGCTCGGTGCGGGTCCGGGCAGCGGTGATCCAGCTCAGCACCTCGTCCGTCGTGTGCACCGCCGGGGACGTCGGATCGCCCGAACGGGCGAGAGCGCCGGCGAAGCCGTCCACCGGGTGCTGCGGCACGGCCCGTGCGAACGCCGCGCCGCCGCCCGGCAAGCAGGCCAGCACCGTCCGCGTGTCCATGTTAACCAGGTCGGGGATCTCGAGCACGGCGGCGATCTGGCCGAGCGTCAGCCAGCAGAACCCTTCCGCGGCCTCCACCTCCGCCCCGGCCTCGACGACCATGTTGCGGTTGCGCTTCCGGTAGAACCACGCGCCCTGCTCGGATTGCCGGATGTCGACGATCGCCCGGGACACGGGGTCGCGGAAATGTTCCAGATAGGGAATCGGGCGGCCCCTGTGGACTCCCGTGTAGTTGCTGCGCGTCGCCTGCACCGTCGGGGACAGCTGCACCGCACCGCCGGGGTTACCGGGCTCCTGCTTGGCCTGCATGAGAAAGTGCAGGACCCCGTCGAACTCCCGGACGAGAATCCCCAGGATGCCGATCTCCGGCTGGTTGATGATCGGCTGGCACCAGCGCGACACCGCACCGCCGCCCAGTTCCACGTTGACCGATTCGACGCTGAAGAACCGTCCCGTCTCGTGCCACAGGTAGCCCGTGTCCTCGTCCCGGTGCCATCCGGCCAGCTCGTCCAGCGGGATGCGTGTCGTCTCCATCCATCGTCCGCGCGCGGCATCCGCAAGCCACGAGTGCACCGCGTCGAGCCCGCCGAGCACGCCGTGCCGCGACAACAGCGACGTCACGACCCTGGCCTCGGCCGCACTGCGTGCCGGAACGCGGGATGGGGCGACCACAGAACAACTCCTCAGCCGAGTCGGCCAGTCCGGTGGCGGTCACGCGGAGAATGCAGGCGACGGCACGTCTCAGCTTCACGACGCACCCACGGGCCGGTCAATCGGCGCTTGCCCCTAATCCGCGGAATAGGGGTACTCGTACCGACCTCCCTGCCGCGTTCGGCCTGCCACCGCCGCGACCGTCGTCTCGATACCGTCGTCCAGGCCCACTCGTGCCTCCCAGCCGGTCGAATCCCGAAAAGCGGCGGGATCGGCGACGAGACCGCGCATGTCCATCGCAGTCGCGTGCGCAGGCGGGGCCACGGACACGACCGGCACCGGCGCTGCGCCGCTGCGCCGGGCCACCACGCGCGCCACGCGCACGAACAGTTCGCGCACGCTCACGCCGGCGCCGCTGCCCAGCAGCCAGTGCCGTCCCGTGAGCTGCCGGGCGCCCCCGGCGGCCGCCGCGAAGGCACGCGACACGTCGTCGACGTGCAGCAGATCCCGTTGCATACCACCGTCCCCCCACACGGTCAGGGGTTCGCCCGCGAGAGCTCTGCGCGTCATGGCCGTGACCACGCCGCGATCGAGCCCCGCGGGGCCGCAGCCGTACACGGTCGGCAGTCTCAGCGTGATCCCGCCCGCCTCGGAGACGACCCGTTCGGCTTCGCACTTCTGCCGGTCGTACTCGGTGACGGGTGCGTCGGTCTCGGTGCCGTCGATCCGATCGTGATCGACCACGCCGACCTGGGACGTCGACCCGGCGAACAGCAGGATCCGGTCACGGGCCGCGGCGGCGACGGCTTCGGCCACGCCGACGTTCACCTCGGCCGCTTCCCGTGCTCGGTCCGGGCCGACCCGGTAACCGCCGCTGCCGGTGTACAGCACGAGGACCACCACCACGTCGGCACCGGCAACGGCCTCGGCGACCACGCCCGGCCGTGTCAGATCCGCTCCGACGGCGTCCACTCCGGACACCGGATTCCCGCCACTGCGCGACACGGACCGCACGCGCGCCCCCTCTGCCAGGAACCGGGCAGCCACCGCGGACCCGACGAAGCCCGACCCGCCGAGCACCACGACCCGCCGTCCGGACAGCCCTTCCGCGCTCACACGACACGCACCGTCGGCACGTACAGGATCCACGAGCCGCCCGCATCGCGGAACGCCTGTTCCTTCGCCATGATCTCCTCGGCGTGGTTCCACGCGAACAGCAGCGCGTACGGCGGATAGTCGTCGCTGAACCATTCCGGCGGCCGCACCGGGATGTGCGAACCCGGGGTCAGCTTGCCCTGCTTCGCGGGCGTCGTGTCGCAGACGAAATCGATCAGTTCGGGTCCGATGCCGCAGAAGTTGGTGACCGTCGCGCTCTTGGCGGTCGCGCCGTACCCGACGACACGGTGTCCTTCCTCCCGCAGTCGCGTGAGCAGCGCCACCAGGTCGTCACGGACGGCGTGAACGTTCGCGGCGAACTGCTCCAGTACCTCCTGTTCCCCCAGGCGCGCGGTCCTCTCCTGCTCGAGGAACTGTGCGACGGCGGCACCGCGCTGCCTGGCTCCCGGGAGCGCGAGCGTGTACCGCAGTTCGCCCCCGTGCACGGCCAGTCGTTCGACGTCGACGAGTTCGAGGCCGTGCCTGCGGGCCATCTCGTCGACACTCTGCGCGCTGAACAGGAAGAAGTGCTCGTCGTAGATCTGATCGAACGAGGTGCGTTCGACGATGTCGCCGAGATACGGGTCCTCGAACACGAACACGCCGCGCGGCTGGAGCAGCGCCCGAACGCCCGCGAGGATCGAATCCATGTACGGGATGTGACACAACGTGTTGGCGGCGTAGATCACGTCGGCCCGGCCGTCGGTTTCCGCGATCTCCAGCGCGGTCGGCTCCTCGAAGAAGTCCTTCCTCACCCGCACCCCGGCGGCCGCGGAGAGATCGGCGACGTCTCCCGACGGTTCCACGCCGAGGTGGCGGACGCCCGCCTCGGCGACGGTCGCGAGCATCGTCCCGTCGTTCGATCCCAGTTCGACGATGAACGGGTCGTCCCCGGACAGCTCGGTAGACAGGAATCCGTGTGCGAGCGAGCGGAAATGCTCCCGCATGACGGACGAGCCGCGCGAGACGTACGGATAGTCGTCGTGGAACATCGCCTCCCTGGGCACCTCGTTCATGAGCTGCACCATCGCGCACGTGCCGCACTTGCCCACCGCAAGCCGGTAACTGAACTCCTCGGTGGTGTCGGACGGATCGCGGAACGCATCCGACAACGGCTGGGTTCCGAAATCGAGGAACTCGGACACCGTGTCGCCACAGATGCGACAGCTGGACTCGGATGTCACGCCTAACTCCTTCTGTGTGCTTCCATCTGTGACCGGCACGTCGCGGCGGTCACGTCCCCACCGGCATGCCGCCGGTCCCGGTTTTCCGATCCAACACCTCGCGGAGGCGGGCTCGGCCGGAGATCCCGAACTTGCGGTAGACGCGGGTCAGATGCTGCTCGACCGTGCTGACGGTGATGTACAGCGTGCGGCTGATCTCCCGGTTGGTCCTGCCTGCGATCGCCAGTTCCACGACCTTGCGTTCGGAGTCGCTCAACGTCGGCGAGCCGTGGACACCACCGCCCACTTCCACGCCCTCGATCGCGTACTGGACCGGGCCGCCGCGGGCGCACCGCTTACGGGTTTTCGCCAGTTCGAACCCGTCACCCACCGCGGACAGCAGCGCAGTCGATTCGGCCAGCATCACCCGACGATCGTCGACGGGACTCACCTCGGCCAGGATCCTCAGTGCGATGCCCCGCGTACGCCCGTCGGTCCCCGGACGTTCGAGCTGATCGGTCACGAGGTCGCGTGCGGTGTCGTAACGCCCGAGCGCGACACTGGCCTCGGCGAGGTCGAGCCGCCACGGCGCCACGAGCGGAACGTCGGCCCCGTGCCACTCCATCCGTGCCCCGCATTCGCGAAAATCGCTGACGGCAGCCAGCACTCGTCCCTGTGCGAGGTGGGCGTGCCCGCGCGCCCGCAGATGGAACAACGACATGACGTTGTCGAACACGGCGTCCGGAACGGACATCCGGAGCGCCTCATCCAGCGCCTCGTGGTCGCCGAGCAGGGACGCCGCCATCAGCAACACGCCGGCGGGGTAAGCGATCGACGCTCCCCAGCTCTGCGCAGGCAGCAGGCCCAGGGCTGACTCCACGAGCCGGGACGCCGTCACCGCGTCGCCACGCCGCAGCACCAGCTGTGCCCTGACCACCTCGAACAGCGCCTGCCACGTCACGGCGCCCCGGCTCCGGGCGTCGTCGATCACACGCGCGCACCACTCGTCCGCCGGCGACGCCGGCTCCCCGGCGTACGCCAGAACCAGCAACGCCGTCGCTGACACCTCGGGGGCCGTCTCCCCCGGCCGGGTACTTCGCAACACGTGCTCGGCGGCGTGGACGGAGCGGGAATCGAACACGCCGGTCCAGAACCCGCCGAGAGCCTCCGCCACATCGATCCACGGGTCGGCGGGAAGGTCCGTGCCGCCCGGTTCGGAGGGCGAATCCACCGCCGCATCCACTCCGTGGAACCGGCACAGTACCCGCAGCTCGGCAAGAGCCTGCGGGTCGAACACGTCCGAATTCTCCCGGCATCGCGTCAGAACCCGGTCGACCAACTCGCCGTCTCCCATCCCGAAGGCGAGCCAGAGGAGGACCAGCAGATCACGACCGCAGCGCGCACCGTCGCACAACTCCGTACGTACGGGCTGGACCAGCGCCGTCGAAGCCGAAGGGTTGGTCAACCACAGCGCACGGACGAGCTGGCGCGTCACGTCGAGCACCTCCGACTCGTCGGCGAGCATCCTGACAAGTTCGAACGAGGAGACCGCCGTGCTCACTCGGCCGGCGCGCAAGGCCTGCTCGCCCGCGGTGCGCAGCACAGTCACCGCCCACGGCAGTTCGGCCAGAGCAGGTTCGTCGAGCGCGCGGAGCTGCCGCGCCACGTCGGCCGCGGCGGCTCCGCGGCGATGGAGCTCCTCGGCGGCCCGCCGATGCCAGCCTGCCCGTTCAACGGCACCCATCGCGTCGGCGGCGACGGCGGCCACGGCAGGATGTCGGAACCGGCCCTTCTCCACGATCCCCGATTCGCGGAGGAACTCCTGGACCTGCCGGACCTGATGGGTCCGAATTCCGCAGAGCCGCGCGACGAGCTCGGGATCGACCACTTCGGCATCGCAGTTCTCGTCCAGCACCGCCATCGCCTTCACGACCCGTTGGGTGACCGGGTCGACATGCTGAAACGCCGTCAGCGCCAGCGCAGCCGTCGCGGGGCCGGGGCGAGGGGACTCGTCCGGGCACGACTCCTGCAGGTCGTCGAGCAGCGCGCGAACCAGGGCCGGGTTTCCTCCGGTGACGCGATGCCATTCCGGCGCGTGTTGCTGCGCCGACTGCTCGGAACGGTTCTCGGCCAGTTGCTCCGCAATGTCGCTCACGCTCAGCAGTCCCAGGTGGATGCGCGTACCGGCAGTGGCTCCTGCGTGCGAATGGAGTCGTGGTGACAGCTCGTACGGTCGGTCCCACTCACCCAGGACGAGCAGCAGTCGCGCCGACGAGAGCCACCGTCTCAAGTGGAGGACGAAGCGCTGGGACAGCCCATCGGCGAACTGCAGGTCGTCGACGGCCAGCACCACGGGCGCGTCACGTGACAGTTCGATCAGGATCCCGGTCAGTTCACGGAAGAACCGCGTCTCGGCGTTCACGCCACGTGCCGACGTGCCGGCGTCCTGCCGTTCGAGGTATCCGGTCACCAGGCGGGCGATCCGCTCGGCGGGGCCCGGCAGGATCTTCGCCCCGCGGAAGAGCTGGTCGAGAACTCCTCCCTCCAGCGGCTGTTCGCTGCGGACGGCCGTGGCGACGAGAGTGACGGCACCGCTGCGTGCGGCCTCACCGACGAAGCGCTGCACCAGGTCGGTCTTCCCACTTCCGAGGCCGCCGGTGATCACCGACAGAGCGCCGGTACCCGCAGCGCAGTCCGACAGCAGACCGGCGAGTTCGTCGAGCTCCGCCCGGCGGTCCCGCACAACTGCTCACGCCCCTTCCCACGTAGGGCTCCACGCAACACCCGCAAACGCATCACGTGCGACGTCCGATTCGGCGCAAATGATGCCCGACCTCGCGGCGAAAAACTTCGAAAACGGGCAGTTTCGCCGTCATCAAGACCAATTCGTGATCGGCATGTTCGCCACGTGTCACGAAACCGGCGACTCGGTGAACATCGCCACCACGGGGACGAATCGAACGTCGCCGCGACGTACGCACCCGCATCGACAAACGGGGAGACCGGCGCGCTCGACGGCGTCAGCCGAGGAACCTGAATATGCGGGAAAAATGTAGGGTAGTTCGAATTCGTCAACCCTACTTTCGTCGCGTCAGGCCTGCGATTCGGCCATGCGTTCCTCGCGGTCGGCGGCCTGCAGCGCGTCGAGCACCGCGTCGAGTTCGCCGTCGAGAACCTGGTCGAGGTTGTAGGCCTTGAAGTTGATGCGGTGGTCCGAGATGCGGTTCTCGGGGAAGTTGTAGGTGCGCACCCGCTCGGACCGGTCGACGGTGCGGACCTGCGAGCGGCGCGTGTCGGCGGCCTTCGCCGCGGCCTCCTCCTCGGCCATCGCCTGCAGCCGTGCCTGCAGCACCTGGATCGCCCGCGCCCGGTTCTGGATCTGCGACTTCTCGTTCTGGCAGGACACGACGACGCCGGTCGGCAGGTGCGTCACGCGGATCGCGGAATCGGTCGTGTTGACGCTCTGCCCGCCGGGACCGGACGAGCGGAACGCGTCGATACGCAGGTCGTTCTGGTCGATCTCGACCTCGACCTCTTCGGGTTCGGGGTAGATCAGCACGCCCGCGGCCGAGGTGTGGATACGGCCCTGCGATTCGGTCGCGGGCACCCGCTGCACCCGGTGCACACCGCCTTCGAACTTCAGCCGCGACCACACGCCGTCGGCGGTCGGCTCCTTGGTCTTCAGCGACACGGTGACGTCCTTGTACCCGCCCAGGTCGGACTCGGTGGAGCCGAGCACCTCGGCCTTCCAGCCGTAACGCTCGGCGTAGCGCAGGTACATGCGCAGCAGGTCGCCGGCGAACAGCGCCGATTCCTCGCCGCCCTCGCCGGACTTGATCTCCATGACGACGTCGGCGCCGTCGTGCGGGTCGCGCGGCAACAGCAGCTCGGTCAGTTTCGCCTCGAGTGTGGGGATGCGCTGCTCGAGCTGTTCGGCCTCCTCGGCGAACGCCGGGTCGTCCGAGGCGAGTTCCTTCGCTGCGGCCAGGTCCGACTTCGCGCTCTCGAGTTCACCGACCGTCTTGACGACCGGCGCGAGCTCGGCGTACCGGCGGCCCAATTTCCGTGCTCGCACCTGGTCGGCGTGCACGGCGGGGTCGCCGAGAGCCTCTTCGAGCTCGGCGTACTCGTCGAGCAGCCCCTTCAGGGACGCTGATTCCACTGCACTGCTCCTTCGTCGATCACCTCGCCGGGCGAACGGCCCCGCCGCAGGTCGGCGAATCGCGGGCTCACCGGGGCGCGGGGCCGGCGGACGGCCGGACCCCGGAAACACGAAACGGCGCCCGTACCCGCCGTTCGAGCAGGTACGGGCGCCGTCGGTGAAGCTACTTGGCGTCGGCCTTCTTGCCCCGCTTGCCGTAGCGCGCCTCGAAGCGGGCGACGCGGCCACCGGTGTCCAGAATCTTCTGCTTGCCGGTGTAGAACGGGTGGCACGCCGAGCAGATCTCGACGTAGATGTGGCCGGACTCACGCGTGCTGCGCGTGGTGAAGGTGTTGCCGCAGCCGCAGACGACCTCGGTCACGACGTAATCGGGGTGAATACCGCTCTTCATGGTGTCCTCTCTTCGTGGCCCCGGGTCCTGGCCCGCCGGTGCGGGAAAGGTGAACCGGAACCGGACGTCAGCGGGTCGATTCTGCCAGACGGCCCGTCACCACCTGCAACGCGGTCCGAGCCGCCCGCATTCCCGCCACGGTGACGCCCCCAAGGGCACTTTGGTCGCGTTGAATGCAACCAAGGTGCCCCTGGGGGCCCGCGAGCGCTTGCGACACGTCAGACGAAGAAACTCAGCGTGGTCGCGACGACACAGCCGGTGACACCGACGATCGTCTTCATCACGGTCCACGACTTCAGCGTGTCGGCGACCGACATGCCGAAGTAGCGGTTCGCCATCCAGAAGCCGGAGTCGTTCACGTGGGAGAACGCTGCGGCACCGCTGGCGATCGCGATGCAGGTCAGGGCCACCACCGCGTCGCTGGCACCCATCGTCGTGGCCAGCGGGGCCGTGAGCGTGGCGCCCGTGATCATCGCGACCGTGCCCGAGCCCTGCGAGATGCGGATGATCGACGCGGTCACGAACCCGAACAGCACGAGCGGCATGTTCATGTCGCTCATCCAGTCGGCGAGCACATCGCCGATACCGGAGTCGACGAGCAGGCCGCCGAACACGCTGCCCGCACCCGTGATGAGGATGATGACGCCCGCCGGGCCGAGGGCCGAGGTCGTCATCTGCTGCAGGTCGTCCCTGCTCGCACCGCGCCGGATACCGAAGAAGTACAGCGTGTACAGGCAGGTCAGCAGCAGGGCGATCACGGGATGTCCGATGAACGCCAGGGTGGTGCGGACTGCGTTGTCCTCGGGCAGCACGGCCTCACTCGTCGTGCCGGCGAGGATCAGCACCAGCGGCAGCAGCAGGGCACCGACGACGGCACCGAACCGCGGCAGCGTGTCCGGGTCGCGTTCGTCTGCCTCGCCACGAGCGGCGTCGAGCTCTGCGGGCACGGGCACGAAGATCCGCTTCGAGATCCAGCGACCGAAGATCGGCCCGGCAATCGCCATGGCGGGCAGACCGCAGATCACACCGAAGAGAATCACCAGGCCGAGGTCGGCGTTCATGATGCCGGCCGTGGCGATCGGCCCCGGCGTCGGCGGGATGAACGTGTGCGTGACGCTCACGCCCGCGCACAGCGGGATGCCGTAGAACAGCAGCGACTTCCCGGTGCGCTTCGCGATCGTGTACAGCATCGGCACGAGAATCACGATCGCGACGTCGATGAACACCGCGATCGACACCAGGAAGCCCGCGAACCCGAGGCCCCAGGCGACGTGTTTCTCGGAGAACCGGTCGATCAGCGTGGAGGCGAGCCGTTCAGCGGCACCGGCGCGTTGCAGCACGTGCCCGAACACGGCACCCAGGCCGACGACGAGCGCGACCTGGCCGAGGCCGCCGCCCATCTCCTCGACGATGAGCTCGACGAGGTCACCGGGACTGGTACCGGTGGCGAGGCCGAACCCGATGCTCGCGATCAGCAGTGCGATGAAGGCCTGCAACCGGACCCAGATGACCAGGCCGAGGAGCAGAGCGATGGCGAGGACCGCTGCGATGAGGGTCCACGTCGTGGATGTCATGACATCACCATTGATTGTCTAAAAGGGACGGGTGGGTTGGGGAGAATGCCTGCCGTGGAAACGGGGGCGGCCCGCGCTCAGCGAGCGCGCGGCACCGACGCCCGCTTCTGTTCGGCCTGCAGGAACCGGAAATCGGCGCCGTCCTCGGCCTGGGTGACCTGATCGACGAACAGCTTGCGGTAACCGCGCGCCGGGGTCTCCGGCGGTGTCACGGGGTGCTGCTCGCGGCGGGTGGCGAGCTCGGAGTCGGAGACCTCGAGCGACAGCACGCGGTCGGCCACGCTGAGCCGCACGGTGTCGCCGTCGCGCACATACGCGAGCGGACCACCGACCGCCGATTCCGGGGACACGTGCAGGACGATCGTGCCCCGCGCGGTGCCGGACATGCGCCCGTCGGAGATGCGGACCATGTCCTTGACGCCCTGCCGGGCGAGCTTCTTCGGGATGGGGATGTAGCCGGCCTCGGGCATCCCGGGAGCGCCGAGCGGGCCGATGTTCTTGAGCACGAGCACGTCGTCGGCGCGCACGTCGAGGTCCTCGTCGTCGATGCGCTCGGCCATGTCGGCGGAGTTCTCGAACACGACGGCGCGGCCGGTGTGCTCCAGCAGTTCCGGCGTGGCGGCCGCCTGCTTGACGATCGCACCGGCCGGGGCGAGGTTGCCGCGCAGCACGGCGATGCTGCCCGCGGGGTAGATCGGGTCCTCGCGCGGCCGGACGACCTCCTGGGTGAACGACGTGTCGCGGTCGGCGAGCTCCTCCCCGAGGGTGCGGCCCGTGATGGTGAGCGCATCCAGGTCGACGAGGTCGCGCAGCCGGTCGAGCAGCATCGGGATACCGCCGGCCCGGTGCAGGTCCTCCATGTAGTGCGACCCGGCGGGCTTGAGGTTGACCAGTACCGGCGTCTCGCGGCTGAGCTGGTCGAACGTCTCGAGATCGAGGTCGAACCCGAGCCGTCCGGCTACGGCGGCGAGGTGGACGATGCCGTTGGTCGACCCGCCGAGGGCCAGCAACACACGCAGAGCGTTCTCGAACGACGACTCGGTGAGGATCTTGTCGATCGTGAGCCGTTCGCGGGCGATGCCGACGGCGCGCGTGCCCGTCTGCTCGGCGATGCGCATGCGATCGGCGGTGACGGCGGGTGGCGTCGCACTGCCGGGCAGGGCGATGCCCATCGCCTCGGCGATGCCGGCCATGGTGCTGGCTGTGCCCATCACCGAGCAGGTGCCGACGCTGCCGACGAGGCTGGAGTTGACGTCGGAGATCTCCTGATCGTCGATCTCGTCGCCGCGGTACTTGCCCCAGAAGGCGCGGCAGTCGGTGCAGGCGCCCACCCGCTCGCCGCGGTGCCCGCCGGTCAGCATGGAGCCGGTGACGAGCTGGATCGCGGGGATTCCCGCGGAAGCGGCACCCATCAGCTGTGCGGGGACGGTCTTGTCGCAGCCACCGATGAGCACGACCGCGTCGAGCGGCAGCGCCTTGATCATCTCCTCGGTGTCCATGGACATGAGGTTGCGCAGGTACATGCTCGTCGGGTTCGAGAAGCTCTCGTGCAGCGAGATCGTCGGGAAGTCGACGGGCAGTCCGCCCGCGAGCATCACGCCCCGCTTCACCGCCTCGATGAGCTGCGGCATGTTGCCGTGGCAAGGGTTGAAGCCGCTACCCGTGTTGACGATGCCGACGACGGTGCGGTCCAGCGCGTCGTCGGTGTACCCCGCGCCCTTGATGAACGCCTTGCGCAGGAACAGCGAGAACCCGGGATCGCCGTAGTTCGGCAGTCCCCGCGTCATGCCCTGCGTGGGGTCTCCCGCATCGCGCGTGCCGTCCGTCATTATCGACCTCATTATCAATAATCTGTTCAATGAAAACGGCGACATCTAACCACGGTCCTGGAACGGGCGCAACAGCCGTGGGAAACTGACCCGCCGGCCCCGGTACGTGATGGAGGTAGAGACGCGTTGTCCCTGCTCGAAGAACTCGAGGAGCAGATCGTCCTCGGACTGCGCTACCCGAGGGAGCGGCTCGTGGAGGACGAGCTGATGCGGGCCTTCTCCGCGAAGCGCCACGTCGTGCGCAGCGCGTTGCAGGAACTCGAGAACCGGGGACTGGTGGAGCGGAAGCCGAACGTGGGCGCGTTCGTCAAGGCCTACACGGCGCAGGAGGTGCGTGATCTCTACGCGGTGCGCGAGCTACTGGAGGTCCACTGCGCGAGGCTGATCCCCGTGCCGGTGCCGGACGAGCGGCTCGACGAGCTCGTGGCCATCCAGCGCCGTCACGACGAGGGGATCGACGCCGGGGAGCTGCGCGAGGTGACGAAGGCCAACATGGAGTTCCACCGAGCTCTGTTCGGCCTGTCCGACAACACGGTGCTGGTGGACGCCATCCGCAGGCACGCGCAGATGGCGCACGCGATCAGGTCGGTGACCGTGACCTCTCCCGAGTATCTCGAACAGAGCAGGCGCGAGCACTGGGCGATGATCGATGCACTACGCGGCGGGGACACCGACACGCTGGCCGAGACGTGCCGCGCGCACCTGCTCCCCTCCCGCGACGCCTACCTCAGCCGCCTCCCCTCCGCCGACTGACGCCGTATCGGCCCCCACGGGCACCTCAGGGGCGTTCCATGCCCCCGACGTGCCCTGGGGGCATGGGCATCGGCGGACGTATCGACCGTGGACAGCGCAACGGCCCCTCGCCGGGTGGCGAGGGGCCGTTCGCTTGCGATCCGCGGGCGCGTTACTGCTGTTCCTCCGTACCCGGGGCGCTCTTCGAGATCTGCATCAGGAACTCGATGTTCGTCTTCGTCTTCTTCAACCGGTCGATGAGCAGGTCGATCGCCTGCTGCGAGTCGAGCGCGTGCAGCACCCGGTGCAGCTTGTGCGTGACGGCCAGCTCGTCCGGCGAGAGCAGCAGCTCCTCCTTGCGGGTGCCGGACGGGTTGACGTCGACCGCCGGGAACACGCGGCGCTCGGCGATCTTCCGGTCGAGCTTGAGCTCGGCGTTACCGGTGCCCTTGAACTCCTCGAAGATGACCGTGTCGCCGGTGGAGCCCGTCTCCACCATCGCCGTGGCGAAGATGGTCAGCGAGCCGCCGTCCTCGATGTTGCGTGCCGCGCCGAGGAAACGCTTCGGCGGGAACAGCGCCGTCGAGTCGACACCACCGGAGAGGATCCGGCCGGACGCCGGGGCCGCCAGGTTGTAGGCGCGGCCGAGGCGGGTGATCGAGTCGAGCAGCACGACCACGTCGTGGCCCATCTCGACGAGACGCTTGGCCCGCTCGATGGACAGCTCGGCGACCGTCGTGTGGTCCGACGGCGGGCGGTCGAACGTCGAGGCGATGACCTCGCCGTTCACCGACCGCTGCATGTCGGTGACCTCTTCGGGGCGCTCGTCCACGAGCACGACCATGAGGTGGCACTCGGGGTTGTTCGTCGTGATGGCGTTCGCGACGTCCTGCATGATCGTCGTCTTGCCGGCCTTCGGCGGCGAGACGATCAGGGCACGCTGCCCCTTGCCGACCGGCATCACCAGGTCGATGACGCGGGTCGTGAGCTTGTTCGGCTGCGTTTCGAGCCGCAGCCGCTCGTTCGGGTACAGCGGCGTCAGCTTCGTGAACTCGGGGCGCTTCTTGGCGACCTCGGACTCGAGTCCGTTGACCGAGTCGACGCGCACCAGCGGGTTGAACTTCTGCCGCTGCTGCTCGCCTTCACGCGGCTGGCGCACGACACCGGTGATCGCGTCACCGCGGCGCAGCCCGTGCTTACGCACCAACGACAGCGACACGTACACGTCGTTCGGCCCAGGCAGGTAGCCGGAGGTGCGGACGAACGCGTAGTTGTCGAGCACGTCGAGGATACCGGCGACGGGCAGCAGGACGTCGTCCTCGCGGATCTCCGTCTCGCCCTCACCGCGGCCGCCACGACGGCGACGGTCGCGGTACCGGCGGCCACGGCGCCCGCCGCGCTCGTCGTCGTCCCGGTTGTCGTCGCCCCGGTTGTCTCCCTTGTCGCCCCGGTTGGCGTCGCCCCGGTTGTCACCGCGGTTGCCGTCACCGCGGTTGCCGCGGTTCTCGCCCTTGTTGTCGCCACGGCCCCCGGATTTGCGCTGGTCGCCGGACTCGTCGTCGGACTTGTCCTGGCCGCCGTCACGGGCGTTGTCACCACGCGAGTTGTCACCACGGCCGTCGGCGTTGCGGCCGGAACCGCCACGGCGACGGCGACGTCCGCCACCCTCGCTCTGCTGACCGGACTCCCCGTCGCCGTCGGCCTTCGGCTTCGAGCCGCCGCCCTTCTCGGGCTTCTCGCTCTTGTCGGCCTGCTCGGCCTTGGCGGTCGGCTCGGCCTTGGCGTTCTTCGCCGGCTTGTCGGCGGCCTTCCCCGCGGCCTTGTCGACGGGCTTGTCGGCGTCGCCTTCGGGTGCGGTCTGGACCTTCTGCTCCGAGGTGCTCGCCTTGCCGTTGGTGTCGCCGAGCGGCAGCGTCGCCTCGGTGGCTCCGTTGTCGTCCGACGACTCCGAGCCACGCGGCTTCTTGCTCTTGCCCTGGCGTTCACGAATGGCTGCGATCAGGTCCCCCTTGCGCATGCCCGTGGTGTCACCGATACCGAGTTCGGTGGCGAGGGCACGAAGATCGGCGATGACCATGCCGGAAAGCCCGCCGGGACGCCGCTTCGGCGTCGACGCCGCGCCGCCCGTTTGCGACTCCCCGTCACCCGGCGCTGCTGCCTGGGCACTCGCGTCGCCGCTCAAAAGATCGGTGTTGCTCACACATGTCCTTCCTGACCGGTCCACTCCTTGTCGTTGGACCAGCGGACCGCCGCCCGCGTCCGAATTGCGAGACGGCGTTTCGGCTCCCTCCGAGCGGCCTGCGCTGAGACGTGGGAGTCGCAGCGGCGCGGGCCGCCTGCAAGAGATGGGGTCGACCACCGCGAGACCGGTTACCCCCGTCGAGAAAACGGAAGATGCGACCGGGAGGAGTTCCCGTGACCATCGCCGGGTGCGGAATGAGCACGGTGACCGAACGCCCCCGAGCGTAGACCGCCCACCCTGCGGGTGCAACAACCACCCCGCCCAGTGGCGTGCCTCACTCCGGACGACCGGACGGTCGCCGACGGGTGAACCCCGCCCGCTGCGGCGCCCGGAGCCTGTCAGGCCTCGGTCACCTGCACTCCGTCGAGGTCTATCGCCGGCTCGAGGATGTCGTAACCGTCAACGTCGACGTCCGGTGGAATTATTCCCCGGCCGCCCGTGTCGCCGTACGGGAGCGCCAGCACGGTCGGGCCCGCTCCGGACACCGCCGCCGCGACGCCGCGGGAGCGCAACTCGTCGACCAGCCGCATCGTCGCAGGGTAGGCGGGTCGGCGATAACCCTGGTGCAGCCGATCGTCGGTCGCCTCGAGCAGCAGGTCCGGCCTGCTGGTCATGGCGTGCACGGCCAGCGCGGTGCGGCCGCCGGTGAACACGGCGTCGGCCAGCGGCACCTCGTCGGGCAGCAGACCACGGGTCTGGTGGGTCGACGACTGCGTCGGCGGCACGGCCACGACCGGCCGGATCGCCTCGTGCGGGGTGAGCCGCTCGGCGTGGAACCGGCCGCCGGACTCCCAGGCGACGACGAATCCGCCGTACAGGCTGGCCGCGACGTTGTCGGCGTGGCCCTCGAAGTCGGCGGCCAGGTGCAGCGCGTCGGCGTCGAGTTCCCGCTCGGCGAGCGTGTACGCCGCGACGATGCCGGTGACGATCGCCGCCGCCGACGAACCGAGCCCGCGGGAGTGCGGGATCGCGTTGTGGCACCGGAGCCGCAGACCCGGCGGGGTCGTGCCGAGCCGGCTGCAGGCCGCCCGCAGCGCGCGCACGACGAGGTGCCTGCCGGTGCGCGGCACGCGACCCATGTCGCCCGCACCGGCGTCGAGCACCTCGATGTCCACACCGGACCCGGCGGTCTCGAACTCCACGACGTCGTGCAGCGCCAGGGAAAGCCCGAACGTGTCGAACCCCGGGCCGAGGTTCGCGGTCGACGCGGGCACCCGGACCGTGAACCTCACGAGAGCTCCAGCGCCGCCGCGACCGCACGCGGATCGACGGCGAGCGGCTCGACCTCGACGTTGCCTTCGAGGGCGGTGCCCGGGTCCTTCAGTCCGTGACCGGTGACGGTGCACACGACGGTCGACCCGCGCGGGATCCTGCCGTCCTCCGCCGCCGCGAGCAGCCCGGCGACACTCGTGGCGGACGCCGGTTCGACGAACACGCCCTCCTTGCTCGCGAGCAGGCGGTACGCGGCGAGGATCTTGTCGTCGCCGACGGCGTCGAACAGGCCGCCACTGGCCCGCTGGGCCTTCACCGCGCTGTCCCAGGAAGCCGGACTGCCGACCCGGATGGCCGTCGCCACGGTCTCCGGGGTCTTCACCGGCTCACCGTGCACGAGCGGCGCCGCGCCCGCGGCCTGGAACCCGAACATGCGCGGCGTGTTCTCGACGAGCCCGTCGGCGGCGTACTCGGTGTAGCCCGCCCAGTAGGCGGTGATGTTGCCTGCGTTGCCGACCGGAAGGCAGTGGATGTCCGGCGCCGTGCCGAGCGTGTCGCAGATCTCCCACGCCGCGCTCTTCTGCCCGACGAGCCGCACCGGATTCACCGAGTTGACGAGCGTCACCGGGTAGTCGGCGGCCGTCTTGCGTGCGAGTTCGAGGCAGTCGTCGAAGTTGCCGTCGATCTGCAGGATCCGCGCACCGTGCAGCACCGCCTGTGCCATCTTGCCGAGCGCGATCTTGCCCTGCGGCACGAGCACGGCCGTCGCGAGCCCGGCGCGCGCGGCGTAGGCCGACGCAGACGCCGACGTGTTGCCCGTGGACGCGCAGATCACGGCCTTCAGCCCGCTCGCGCGGGCGTGCGTCATGGCCACGGTCATGCCGCGGTCCTTGAACGAACCGGTCGGGTTCGCGCCCTCGACCTTGAGGTGCACCGTCGCGCCGGTCAGCTCGGACAGATGCGGCGCGGCGAGCAACGGCGTGTTGCCCTCGCCCAGCGTCACGACCTCAGCACCCTCGGGGATCGGGATCCGCGAGGAGTACGCGTTGATGATCCCGGGCCAGCCCGCCTTCACGTCGCCGCCGGCACCCGCCGCGTTGTCGGTACTCACTCCGCCTCGCCTTCCACCCGCATCACGCTGATGACCTCACGAACGACGTCCAGCTTGTCGATCTCGTCCACAGTGGACCGCAACGCGGCGTCGGGAGCCTGATGGGTCACGACGACGAGACTCGCCGTGGACCGCCGATCCCGTTGCCGCACCGTGGAAATGCTGACGCCGTGAGCCGCGAACACCTGCGCGACCTGTGCGAGCACACCGGGTTTGTCGGCCACGTCCAGGCTCACGTGGTAGCGCGTCGGCGTCTGCCCCATCGGGCGCACCGGCAGTGCGGCGTGGGCCGACTCGCGGGGACCGCGGCCGCCCGCGACCTTGTTGCGGGCGGCCGAGACCAGGTCGCCCAGGACGGCACTCGCCGTGGGCGCGCCTCCCGCACCCTGGCCGTAGAACATGAGCTGCCCGGCGGCCTCGGCCTCGACGTACACGGCGTTGAACGCACCGCCGACACCTGCCAGCTGGTGCGACTTCGGGATCATCACCGGGTGCACCCGCGCGGACACCGACTCGGAACCGTCCTCTTCGGTCACCCGCTCGCAGATGGACAGCAGTTTCACCGTGCGGCCCAACGACTTCGCAGCCGTGATGTCCGACGAGCTGATGCCGGCGATTCCCTCGCGGTGGACGTCCGCCGCGGTCACGCGGCTGTGGAACGCCAGCGACGCGATGATCGCCGCCTTCGACGCCGCGTCGTAACCGTCCACATCGGCCGTCGGGTCGGCCTCGGCGTAGCCCAGCCGGGTCGCCTCGTCGAGCGTCTCGGCGTAGCCGGCGCCCGTGGAGTCCATCGCTGACAGGATGAAGTTGGTCGTGCCGTTGACGATGCCCATCACCCGGGTGATGCGGTCACCGGCCAGCGACTCGCGTACCGGGCGCAGCAGCGGGATAGCACCGGCCACCGCGGCCTCGTAGTACAGGTCCGCGCCCGACTCGTCCGCCGCCTCGGCCAGCTCGCTCGCGTGTTCCGACAACAGCGCCTTGTTGCCCGTCACGACCGATTTGCCCTTGCGCAGCGCCGACAGCAGCCAGCCGCGCACCGGGTCGATACCGCCGATGAGTTCGACGACGATGTCCACATCGGAGTCGATCAGCGCGGTCGCGTCCGAGGTGATGAGATGCTGCGGCAGTTCCGGGTGCTTGTCCGGCCTGCGGACGGCGATGCCCGCGAGCTCGACCGGCGCTCCGACCCGCGCGGCCAGCTCGCCGGGGTCGTCCAGCAGCATGCGGGTCACCTCGCTGCCGACGGTCCCGCAGCCGAGCAGGGCCACCTTGACCGGCTCAGTCATTCACGCCCCTCCCCTACAGGCAGCTGGCCACAGTTCACGTCGTAGCTCGTGCCGGCGCTCACGACGCCTCCAGTCGCAGCATGTCGTCGTACGTCTCCCTGCGCAGCAGCAGCCGGTGCTCACCGTTGCGCACGGCGACCACCGCGGGCCGCGGCTGCCGGTTGTAGTTGCTGGCCATCGAGTAGCAGTACGCACCCGTGGCGGCGACCGCGAGCAGGTCGCCGGGTGCCAGGGTCTCCGGCAACCAGCAGTCGCGGACGACGATGTCACCGGACTCACAGTGCTTTCCCACCACGCGGGACAGCATGGCGGCCACGGGCTCGGGCTGGCCGTCGTCGCTGGCCCTGGAGACGAGCCGGACGTCGTAGGCGGCGTCGTACAGGGCGGTGCGGATGTTGTCGCTCATGCCGCCGTCGACGCTCACGTACCGCCGCACGCCTTCGTCGCCGAGCACGACGTCCTTGATGGTGCCGGCCTCGTACAGCGTCACGGTGCCGGGACCCGCGATCGCACGGCCCGGCTCGCCCGCGATCCGCGGCACCGGGATGTCGGCGAACGCGCACTCCTTGCGGACGATGTCGCGGATCTGGGTGACCAGCTGTGCGGGCGGAGGCGGGTTGTCCTTGTCGGTGTAGGCGATGCCGAACCCGCCGCCCAGGTCGACGACCGTCAGGCTCTCGAGTGCCTCCGGGCCGTGCTCCTTGCGCAGGTCGGCGAGCAGGCCGACGACGCGCCGCGCGGCGACCTCGAACCCGTCGGCGTCGAAGATCTGCGACCCGATGTGGCTGTGCAGGCCGACGAGCTGCAACGACGGGGCGTTGAGCACGCGGCGGACCGCTTCGGCGGCCTCGCCCGAGGCCAGCGAGAACCCGAACTTCTGGTCCTCGTGCGCCGTGGCGATGAACTCGTGGGTGTGGGCCTCCACGCCGACCGTCACGCGCACCAGCACCTGCTGGACGACATCGTGGCGCGCGGCGACGTCGGCGAGGCGGGCGATCTCGTAGTACGAGTCGAGCACGATCGTGCCGACGCCCGCCTCGACGGCGGCCTCGAGTTCCTCGACGGACTTGTTGTTGCCGTGGAACGTGATCCGCTCGGGCGGGAACTCGGCGCGCTGGGCGATCGCCAGCTCACCGCCGCTGCAGACATCGAGGCTCAGGCCCTGGCCTGCCACCCACCGGGCGATCTCGGTGCAGAGGAACGCCTTGCCCGCGTAGTGGACCAGGCTGGGGTCCTCGAACGCGGCGGCGTACTCGGCGCAACGGAACTTGAAATCGGCCTCGTCGATCACGAACAGTGGCGTTCCGTACGTGCGCGCGAGCTCGCGGACGTCGACGCCCGCGATGCGCACGACGCCGTCGCCCGCGCGGAACGTGTTGCGCGGCCACACCTTCGCGTGCAGCCGGTCGAGCTCGCCCGAGGTGGACGGTGGGAAACCCGCCTGATCGGCGTGCGGGTAGACCTCAGCGTGGCGGGGCCCCGCGGGGTGTGCACACATTCATTACATCCGTTCCGGGGCAGATACCCCGAGCAGGGACAGTCCGTTGGCGAGTACCTGGCGTGCGGCTTCGCACAGCGCCAGGCGCGCGTGGGTGAGGTCGGTCGGGGCCTCGTCACCCTGGGGAAGCACGCGCGCGACGTCGTAGAACTTGTGGTACGCCGACGCCAGCGACTCGAGATAACGGGCGACGCGGTGCGGTTCGCGCAGCTCGGCCGCCTTGGTGAGCACGCTCGGAAACTCGCCGATCGTGCGGATGAGGTCCCCTTCACGGGGATGGGTCAGGAGGCTGAAGTCGGCGTCCGGACGCAGCTCGATCTTCAGCTCGGCCGCGCCTCGCTGCAGCGAGGCCAGCCGGGCGTGCGCGTACTGCACGTAGAACACGGGGTTCTCGTTGGTGTGCTTGCGCAGCAGGTCGAGGTCGATGTCGATACCCGAGTCGACCGAGTAGCGCGTCAGCTCGTAGCGCGCGGCATCGACGCCCACCGCCTCGACGAGGTCTTCCAACGTGACGACCGTGCCCGCGCGCTTGCTCATCTTCACGGGCTTGCCGCCGCTGACGAGGTTGACCATCTGGCCGATGAGCACCTCGACGACCTCGGGGTCGTAGCCGAGCGCCACGGCTGTGGCCTTGAGTCGGCCGATGTAGCCGTGGTGGTCGGCACCCAGCATGTAGATGCACAGGTCGAAGCCGCGCTGCACCTTGTCACGCAGGTAGGCGATGTCGCCCGCGATGTAGGCCGGGTCGCCGTCGCTCTTGAGGACCACGCGGTCCTTGTCGTCGCCCTGGTCGGTGGTGCGCATCCACCACGCGCCGTCTGCCTCGTAGAGGGTGCCGGATTCCTTGAGTTCGCCGACGACCTGCGCCACGGCGCCGCCCGCGTGCAGGGAGTCCTCGTGGAAGAAGACGTCGAAGTCGGTGCCGAAGTCGTGGAGGCTCTGCTTGATCTCCTCGAACATGAGCCCGACGCCGATCTTGCGGAACGTCTCGTGGCGCTCGGCCTCGGGCTGCGACAGCGCGCCGGGTTCCTTGCTCAGGACCGCGGTGGCGATGTCGTCGATGTAAGCACCGGCGTAGCCGTCCTCGGGTGCGGGCTCGCCGTGCGCCGCGGCCAGCAGCGAGTTCACGAACCGGTCGATCTGCGCGCCGGCGTCGTTGAAATAGTATTCGCGCGTCACCTCGGCGCCCTGGGAGCTCAGCACGCGGCCCAGCGCGTCACCGACGGCGGCCCAGCGGGTGCCGCCCAGGTGGATCGGGCCGGTCGGGTTGGCGGAGACGAACTCGAGGTTGATCTTCCGGCCCGCGAGCGTGTCACCGCGGCCGTAGGCGTCGCCCGCGCTGAGCACGCGGCGGACGATCTCGCCCTGCGCGTCGGCCGCCAGGCGGAGGTTGAGAAAGCCGGGGCCCGCGACCTCGGCGGTGTCGACACCGTCGGCGGCGGACAGCTCGGTGGCGAGCGCATCGGCCAGCTCGCGGGGAGCCATACCTACTTTCTTCGCGACTTGCAGCGCCACGTTGGTGGCGTAGTCGCCGTGTTCGGGGTTGCGGGGTCGCTCCACCGTCACCTGCTCAGGAAGCACGTCGGTGTCGAGGCCGCGGGCCTCGAGAACCGTGACGGCAGACGAACGCACGAGGTCAGCAAGGGCGGAGGGAGTCACCCGGCGAGTGTACGTTCGGAGGGGGCGACGCTCGGTCACCGGCTCACCCCGGGTGTGCGCGGTCGCATACCGGATCCGCGAGCCGACGCCCGGCGCTCGGCGCGGCGTCCCTACACTGCTCGGTCGGGGTACCCGACTCTCGCCGAAGGAGACATCTGCAGCCATGGCCAGCGGCAAGAAGGGCAAGAAGGCGCCGAGCGCGGTGCAGGCCGCCCGCGGATCCACGGTCGGCCAGAAGAACGTGCCGTGGGGCACGATCACCGCGGTCGTGGCCATCGTGCTGCTGGCGGCCGGGGTCTTCGGCTACTACTACGTCGCTTCGAGTGACACGCGGGAGCAGCGGCAGCGCGAGGAGGTAGCGGCCGAGAACTTCACTCCCGACCGGAACAACCCGGACCCGTCCGAGAAGATCGACGGCGTCACGACCAAGGAGTACCGGGGCGGCGCCCACGTGCGCCCGAACGAGCGGGTGGCCTACGACCAGTCTCCGCCGTTCGGCGGTCCGCACGACGGCTTCTGGGCCTCGTGCACGGGCACCGTGTACGAGCAGGCCGTGCGGAACGAGAACATGGTCCACTCGCTCGAGCACGGCGCGATCTGGATCGCCTACGACCCGGAGCGGGTCTCCGGCGAGGACCTCGAGACATTGAAGGTCCGCGTCGAGAACAAGCCGTTCATGATGCTGTCGCCGTACCCGGGTCTCGACTCGCCGGTCTCGCTGCAGTCCTGGGGCCACCAGCTGAAGGTCGACGACGTCACCGACGAGCGCATCGACCAGTTCATCGCCGCGCTGAAGCGCAACTCGAACACCTACCCCGAGGTCGGCGCCTCCTGCGACGCGCTGGGCCCGGGTCAGTTCGACCCGGACAACCCGCCGCCGTTCAACCCGAAGGAGCCGGGCCCGGACGCCAAGCCGATGGACTACCAGGGTTCGGCGGGAGCGGCCGACGAGTCGATGGGTGGCGGACAGTAACCTTCCGGCTACTCCCCACCCGCCGACGACCGCACTCCAGGGACTCCGCAGGTCATGAACGACACTCCTGACGAAGCACGCACCACCGAACCGGCAGGCTCGTCCGGCGATCCCGAGGTCGGACCGAACGAGTCGACCGCCACGACAGGTTCGGAGCAGGCCGGGTCGACCGGCGGCGCAGGCTCGGACACCGCGGGCGACGCCGACCGGGCGGCTTCCGGGGCAGGCGGTGTCCACGCAGGCAACGCCGAGTCCGAGGGTGCAGGCGTTGATGGTGCCGACGTCGACGGGACGCGGCCGCCGCGCGAGCGCGAGTGGCCGCGCTACGTCATCTTCGGCGCCGCGGCGCTGGCGCTGCTGCTGGTCGGTGCGACCGTGGGACTACTGGTGGCGCGCGGCACGGACAGTGAACCGGCGACGCGCCCCGGCCCGGTGGACGTCGGGTTCGCGCAGGACATGTCGGTACATCACCTGCAGGCCGTGACGATGGCGAACTGGGCGCGTGACCACAGCTCCGACCCGGCTGTCAAACAGCTGGCGTTCGACATCGCGAGCACCCAGAACGAGCAGGTCGGCCGCATGAAGGGCTGGCTGATGCTGTGGGGCAAGCCGGAGGAGCCCGCGGGCGAGTACATGACGTGGATGTCCGAGCCGATGGGGCACAACCACGGCGAGGAGAGCGAGTCGGCGTCCTCGGAGTCGAAGACGAGCGAGCGGGCACCGTCGGGTCCGTCGGGAGGCCAGGTCGGCGGCAGCAGGGCGATGCCGGGCATGGCGACCGAGCAGGAGCTCTCGAAGATGCGCTCCCTCGGCGGTGAACGCCTGGACGTGTACTTCCTGCAGTTGATGCTGCGCCACCACCAGGGCGGCGTCGACATGGCCACCTACGCTCGCGAGCACGCCCGCATCAGCGCGGTGAGCACCCTGGCCACGAGCATGCTCGCCTCGCAGGTGCCCGAGTCCGACCTGATGCGGAACATGTTGTCCGAGCGGGACGCGAAGCCGCTGCCCTTCCCCTGAGACTCGGTTCACCAGCTGAGTTCGACGCAGCGCTGGGCGTGTTCGCGGGGTTCGACCTGCAGGGTGGCGTGTTCGATGCCGTAGCGGGCCGAGAGCAGGTCCTGGGCGGCGGCGAGGACGGCCGAGGTGTCGCCGTGGGGGCCGATCGTCAGGTGTGCGGAGGCGACCTCCATGCCCGAGGTGAGAGTCCAGACGTGGAGGTCGTGCACATCTTCGACGCTGTCGAGTGTGGCGAGGTCGGATTCCAGAGCGGCGACGTCCACGCCGCGGGGGGCGTGTTGGAAGAGGATGCGCAGCGAGCGGGCGGCGAGCACGGCGGTGCGCGGGAGGATCCACACGCCGATGGCGACGCCCGCGATGGGGTCGGCGTAGCGCCAGCCGGTCAGAAGCGTGATCGAGGCGCTGATGAGCACCGCGACGGAACCCACGAGGTCGGCGAGCACTTCGAGGTAGGCGCCGCGGATGTTGAGGCTCTCCTTGGCACCGGAGCGCAGGAGCAGGAACGCGACGATGTTGGCGACGAGTCCCGCGGTGGCGGCGAGCAGCACGGGAAGGCCCGGTACCGCTGGGGCGTCCCCGATGCGGTCGACGGCCTCGTAGAGGACGTAGCCGCCGACGCCGAACAGCAGGAACGCGTTGGCGAGCGCGGCGAGTACTTCGGAACGGTAGAGGCCGAAGGTGCGTGTGTAGGTGGGACCGCTGCGGCGCGCGAGCACGACGGCCGCGAGCGCCATACCGAGTCCGAGGACGTCGGTGAACATGTGCGCGGCGTCGGAGAGCAGGGCCAGCGAGGCGGTCGCGAAGCCGACGACGAACTCGAGGACCATGAACGCGCCGCTGATCACGAGGGCGGCGGCGAGCCTGCCCTGGTGGGCGCCGGATGCCGAGAGGTCGGCGTGACCATGGCCGTGTCCGTGGCCCATGTCGGTCCCTCTCTCGTCGGCGGTGCTCACCCGCAGGCAGTCGCTCGCGGATGTTCTCGGCGGTGGTTGCGGCCACGCATCGCGAACATATAGCGACATGCGCATGAGTGCAACACAGGTAACCCTAACTCACTGGCGCCGAGGAAGGTACACCGCCGCGGCGGACCTCACATGTCGAAGCTCGGGGACCACGCGTACAGGCTGTGAACGGGATGCGATAGGCTTCTGGATGTCGCCGCAAGGTGGCGGGCCCTCGTAGCTCAGTGGATAGAGCACTGCCCTCCGGAGGCAGGTGTCGCAGGTTCGAATCCTGCCGAGGGCGCCCGATCAAACGGCCCGTGACCAGCAGAAATGCCGGACGCGGGCCGTTTTTCATGATCGCGACCGGATTCGCGTGGTGCGGGTTGTGGTGCGAGTCGCGTTACTCTCGCACCATGAAGCAGCGTGAGGGGCGCTCCCGGGGCTCGATCGAGCAACTCAGCAGTGGCGCACTGCGGGTGAAGGTCTACGCCGGCATCGACCCACTCAGTGGGAAGCGTCACTACCTCCGTGAAACCGTTCCCGCTGGGCCAAAGGCGGACAAGGAAGCCCAGAAGGTCCTGACGCGTCTGGTCAACGAGGTCAACGAAAGCCGGAACCCTCGGACCAACGCGACAGTCGGCCAGCTGATGGACCGATACCTCGAGTACGTGGACGTCGACCAGAGCACGCGGACGCGCTATCGCATCGCGATCGACACACCCATATCAAGCCGTTGCTCGGGGTCACACCGCTGGCGCGTCTGAACGGCGAGGTCCTGGACTCCTTCTACCGGACTCTCCGAACGTGCCGCGATCACTGCGGCGGGAAGCCGTTCGTCGAACACACGACTGACGGGCCTCACACCTGCGATGCGTCATGCCGACCGCACACCTGCAAGCCGCTCGCACCTGCGTCGATTCGCAAGATCCACACTTGCCTCAGCGGCGCGATGAAGGCCGCCATCCGGTGGCAGTGGATTACGGTCAACCCGCTCGAACAGGCGCAGCCCCCGAAACGACCGCCGTCCAATCCACACCCACCGACGCTCGAGCAGGCGACCGCGATCATCAATGAAGCGTTCAAGGACCTGCCGTGGGGAATGCTCGTGTGGGTCGCGATGACAACGGGAGCGCGTCGAGGCGAACTCTGCGCGCTGCGTTGGGACTATCTCGATCTCGACAACGCGAGCATGGCCGTCCGCACCAGCATCGCCCAAGAAAACGGGCACACGTGGGAGAAGGACACGAAGACCCACGGGGCTGCTGCAGGGTTCTGTGACATCTGAGTTCGCTTGCCGAGAGGTGGGCGCGGAAGGATGCCACTGTGCCGAAGCCGTATCCCCGTGAGTTCCGTGAGGACGTGGTCCGGGTCGTGCGTAACCGCGAGCCTGGTGTGACGATCGAGCAGGTCGCCAGCGACTTCGGTGTTCATCCGATGACGTTGCAGAAGTGGCTGCGCGCGGCCGATGTCGAGGCCAGCACCAAGCCGGATCTGTCCTCCGGCGCGGCGGCTGAGTTGCGGGAGCTCAAGCGGCAGAATCGGCTGTTGGAGCAGGAGAACGAGGTGTTGCGCCGGGCTGCGGCGTATCTGTCGCAGGCCAATCTGCCGGGAAAAGGCTCTACCCGTTCGTAAGGGAGTTGGCCGCCCCTGACGCCCGGATTCGGGTGGCGGTGGCGTGCCGGGTGTTGAAGCTCCATCGCCAGCACTACTATGCCTGGCTCGCCCAGTCGGTCACCGACGCCGAACTCGACGAGGCCTACCTGGCGAACGCGCTGTTCGAGGCCCACCGTGAGGATCCCGAGTTCGGCTACCGCTTGTTGCACGACGAGATCACCGCCACCGGGTACACGGTGTCAGAGCGCACGGTGTGGAAGATCTGCTCGGACAACGAGTGGTGGTGCGTGTTCGGCACGAAACACCGTCCCCGCAAGGCGCGGCCCGCCGCGCCGGCGCACGAGGATCTGGTGCGTCGCGAGTTCACCGCCACCAAACCAAACCAGCTGTGGTTATCCGACATCTCGGAACATCCCGCCGGCGAGGGCAAGGTATACCTGTGCGCGGTCAAGGACACGTGGTCGAACCGCGTCGTGGGCTACTCCATCGCCGACCGGATGACGTCCCAACTCGCCCTCGACGCGTTGGAATCGGCCGCCGCCCGACGCGATCGGCACGTTGCCGGCTGCACGCCGCACAGCGATCGCGGAGGTCAGTTTCGCAGCAAGAAGTTGCAGCAAGCGTTGTGGCGCCACCACATGCGCGGCTCAATGGGCCAGGTCGGCTCAGCCGGTGACAACGCCGCAATGGAGAGCTTCTTCAGTCTCCTGCAACGCAATGTGCTCGACCGCCGCAGGTGGGCCACCCGGGAAGAGCTCCGGATCGCGATCGTCACCTGGATCGAACGCACATACCACCGCCGCCGACGCCAAACCCGCCTCGGCCGCTTGACCCCCACCGAGTACGAAACCATCATGAGCCACACCGCCAGCCAGGCGGCCTAAACCACTGTCACAATTTCCTGCAGCAGCTCCGATCCAGACGTACGCCGGGCCGGCACTTCCTGGCCAGCTAGGGGATGGGAAACCGTGGGTACGGTAGTTCCGAGCTTCGGTGCGGGGGGGCAGATGATCGAGGTGGGTGTGATCCTCGAGCGGCCACGAACGTAGCCGGCGCTTACTCTGCCCTGGGCGCGACGGGGACGTCGCTCCCGGGCGAGGCGATGCCTCGCGGGCCGCGGCGGGTCATCGTCAAGGTTGCCATGTCGTTCGCCGTCTGCGGGGATCGTTGCTCGGCAGGCAAGGGTTATGCGGCCGAGCGTTGCGTTGGCGACGGTCCTCAAGAATCGGCTTGTTGGGCGGGTGGCACGGCGTGTTGGTGTGTGCGGCGAAGCGGGGTGCTCTGCCACCACGTCAGGCGCCGCCAGAGCCATTCGGCCGGTCCGTACCGGAAGGAGCGCAGCCACAGTGTGCTCCACACGGCCTGCACGATCAGGATCGTGACCGTGAGGCCGACAATCTGCGTGACGTCGGCGCCGTCGTCGATCCCGAGTAGCGGGCTGATCAGGAGGAACAGGGCCGTCTGGGTCAGGTAGTTAGTCAGGGCCATTCTGCCCATGGGTGCGAACACCGCGGTGATGGCGGCGGCGGCAGGGGTGCGGAGCAACAGGAGAAGGCCGCAGCAGTACGCCAACGCGGTGGCGATCGCCGCAGCGACGGGCAAGAGATCCACGCCGCCTCCCGGGCCGCCGATGAGGTTGACGTACGGCAGGTCCACGCCCGTCAGATCGAGGTATGCGTAGAGTCCTGCCAGGCACCCGAAAACCCCGAATCCGACGGCTATCCGGCCCGTTCGGGCGGCAAGGGCCTCGGGTGCGCCGAGCATCGCCAGGGCGTACCCGAGTGTCAGCAGGCCGGGTATCGGTCCGTAGCCGAGGATGAGCTGGGATCCGAGGAAGAGCAGCACAATCGCGACGACCAGCGCCGTACGCCCTCGCAGGTAGCTCATCGGCAACAGAACCACGAGTCCGAGGGCGCCGTAGGCGGTCAGTACCTCACCGGGGTGGAACGCGAAGTGCACCGCGCCCATCACGAAAAGCACCAAGAGGCGGCGCGCCAGCACCAATCTCGGTCGGTCGGTACGAGCCGCCGCTCGGGCGAAGAAGATACCGAACCCTACTCCGAACAGGACGGCGAAGATCGGTAGGAACCGTTCGTAGAACAGCAACTGCACACCCAACGGCATGTCGGCCGGCCGATACGCCTCGGCGAAGACCACTTGTTGGTAGATGTTGACGACCAGGATGCCGCACAGCGCGAATCCACGGAGGACGTCAAGCTCATCGATCCGTACGTTGTGAGACCCGCCCGAGATGCGCCGACTGTCGTAGGAATTCGTGAGTTGACTGTCCCTCATGGCGGCAGGCTAGCAGGCCAGATTGGACAATGGTGATCGCGTCGCCATGGCCACGAACGCATACGCCGAATCCGACGATGCAGGCCGACATCGTACAACCTGATTTTCCCTTAAGAAATCCTAACAGAATGATCTTGTGCATGTGGTTCGATCTTGCTGGTTGTTGATCAGCTGGCAGGAGGTTGGTGTGGCCCAGCGCAGGCCGTGGGAGGTCGAGGACGAGCTGCGGGAACGGATCGAGCCTCTGTTGCCCAAGGACGAGCGCCGCTTTCGCATCCTAGATCTGGGAAGACCTGGGCTTCGAAGCTCCGACCGCCGTGGTCATCTCGGCCGGTGCCGGCAGCCTCGTGCTCGGTTGCGCCACCGACTTCGCCGAGTTGCACCGGGCCGGGGAAATCACGCGCCTTCCGCGCTTGCTGGTCGCCCAGCCCGAGCACTGCAGCCCACTGGTGCAGGCCTTCGCCTCGGGCGCGGATGCAGTCGAATTCGCCGAACGGCGGCCGACGGTCGCCGAGGGAACCTCCATCGCGCGTCCGGTCCGCGACCGCGAGGTACTGCGCGCGGTCCGCGACAGCGCAGGCGCGATGAGCGCTGTGCCCGAGGAGAAGCTGCGCCCGGCGACCCTCGAGCTGGCCAAGACGGGCCTCTACACGGAACCCACCAGCGCACAGGTGGTACCCGCCGTCGAGCAGTTCGCTCGCGACGGCCAGCTCAGCCCCGACGACACGATCGTCACCATCCTCGCCGGCTCCGGTTACAAGGCCAGCACGGCGAGCAACTACTGGAAGGTTGAGGCTGCGGCCAGCCTCGCGAGGTCTGCGGGACTTGAGCTGCGTTCCGGAAACTAGCGCGGCGTCTGGCTGAACGTGACACATGGCCGACCCGAGTACGGCCGCGCCAGCGCGCCCAGCCCCACCTTTGAGCTACGACGTTGAGTCGCGGAGACGAGCTCCCACGAGGCGCTACATCGGCACGGCAACCAAGCCTTGCGTGGTGCGGGTCGTGGTGCGAACTGATGGCAACAGCGGCTCCAGAAGGCCGTGGTGCGAGACCACTGACAACAAAACCCCACGTAAAAACCGGTGACACGCCGGATGAGTTCCCTCCGGAGGCAGGTGTCGCAGGTTCGAATCCTGCCGAGGGCGCCCATCGAAGACGCGCGAAAACGGCCCGTGACCAGCAGAAATGCCAGTCACGGGCCGTTCGCATGCCACCCGGCGGGCCCCGGCGAACCCCGGGCTCATACGGGGAGCCGTGAACAATGCGTGGACAAAGCCTCGCCGTGGCTCAGCCCGCATGCCCGAGTGCCGTCGACGCCTCACTGAAGGACCACCGCCCGGCCCGGCGATCGCCGCCGGCAGGACCGGTCGCGCCACAGCCGAGCGATCACCGGCGCATCGTGCCGGTGTCCACGAATCGCTGGTGCCAGGACAACGCCTCACCGAGCAGGTGCGGCGTGTGCTTCCCGAAGGCGGACTCCATCGCCCGGCCGACGTAGTCCCGCAGCATGGGCCGGAAATCCGGGTGCGCGCACCGCTCGATGACCAACTCGGCCCGGCGCCGCGGCGAGAGCCCGCGTAGGTCGGCCAGCCCCTGCTCGGTGACGATCACGTCCACGTCGTGCTCGGTGTGGTCAACGTGCGAGACCATCGGCACGATCGCCGAGATCGCCCCTCCCTTCGCCACCGACGGCGTCACGAAGATCGACACGTGCGCGTTGCGCGCGAAGTCGCCCGAACCGCCGATGCCGTTCTGAATGCGACTACCCATCAAGTGCGTGGAGTTGATGTTGCCGTAGAGATCGGCCTCGACGATGCCGTTCATCGCCAGGCAGCCCAGCCTGCGCACGACCTCCGGGTGGTTGCTGATCTCCTGGGGCCGAAGCAGGATCCGGTCGCGGAACTGCCCGGCGTTCCGGTTGAACCGGTCCACCGTCGCCGAACTCAACGAGAACGCGGTCGCCGACGCCATCCGGAGTTTTCCCGACTCGAGAAGGTCGAGCATGCCATCCTGAATCACCTCGGTGTAGGCCGTCATGCCGTCGAATGGCGCGTCACGCAACCCGGCGAGCACCGCATTGGCCACGTTGCCCACGCCGGACTGCAACGGCAGCAGCTCGTTCGGCAACCGGCCCCCACGAACCTCGACGTCGAAGAAGTCCAGGACGTGCGCGGCGATCCGCTCCGCTGTCTCGTCGACCGGCGCGAACGCCGAGTTGCGGTCGGGCGCCTCGGTGGGCACCACCGCGATCACCTTCTCCACCGGGCATTCCAAATAGGGCACTCCGATGCGATCTTCCGTACGCGTGATCGGCACCGGGACACGGTTCGGCGGCAGTGCGGTGCCGTAGTAGACGTCGTGCATGCCCTCGAGGTGCTCGCTCTGCCACGAGTTGACCTCGAGGATCACGCGGTCGGCCTGCTCCAGCCAGGTCTTGTTGTTGCCGATCGACGACGAGGGAATCAACCTGCCGTCCTCGGTGACACCGCTGACCTCGACCACCGCGACGTCGAGCTCGCCGAACACGCCCTGCCACACCTGTTGCGCGACGTGCGAAAGGTGGATGTCGGTGTAGTCCATCCGGCCGTCGTTGATCTTGGCGCGCGTGACGGGGTCGGACTGGTAAGGCAGGCGCATCTCGACGCCCTCGACCTCCGCAAGCACACCGTCGAGTTCGGGTGCGGTCGACGCCCCGGTCCACAGCCCCACCTTCATCGGCTCGCCGCGCGCCTCCGCCATCGCCACCCGCTTGGCCAGCGCCCCCGGCACCTCCTTGGGGTACCCGGCCCCCGTGAAACCGCTCATGCCGACGTTGTCGCCGCTGCCGATCAGAGATGCCGCCGCATCGGCGTCCATCACCATGGCCGCCAGCTCGCGATTCCGAATGCGCCCGGTCATACAGCGTCCTTCCGCCACAGTGAGGTCGAACCGAAGTGAGAGGGACCCGGCCATGGTGCGTCCGGATCGGCCCGGAGCGTAGGCGCACCCACGCGCACCACTCGCTGTGACGCGAACCACCACCTCCCGTCAGGCGCTCGTTGCCTCCGTGAAACGCGCTGGTCACCGAGCCGGACCGCGGTCACTCCGGGCGATCCGCACCCCGAGTGCCGAGTTCGCTCGGCGAACGTCACGATCGCCCAGCGAACGCAGGTCCGGTGTGTGGTGGCGGCCTCCCCTTCGGGGTGTTCGCTCGGTGACACCCGGGGTCGCTGGGAGAACAACGGCGGAATCGGATTTCCGGCGCGCTCCAGGGCTGCAGGCCGTGGCCGTGTAACCACTGGTCAACCATGCTTTCCCACGCCCCGACAACGCCTGCTCAACAGGTGCGGGCGAGCCCTGCGGGACACTTCGAGGTCTTGTCCCGATCTCGACCGTCATTAGTGTCGGCGTCGACGTCGGAATTCCGGATCGGCACCTTTGCCGACGCGCGCAGTCGCCTTCAACGATTCGAGGAAAGGGACAATGTCCAAAGACATTCAGGTCGACAGCACGAGCGAGTTCTTCCGGGCGGGAGAACAGGAATTCGGTGACAACCCCATCGCCGTCCGGGAGAGCGACCATTACGCCCAGGAGTACGTGGGCGGCATCGTCGACAAGTGGGACGACCTGATCGACTGGCCGCGGCGCGCCGAAGGTGAGGGGCGCTTCTTCGTCGACCAGCTCAAGGCACGCGGTGCCCAGCGGGTACTCGATGCGGCAACGGGCACGGGATTCCACTCGGTACAGCTGGCCGAAGCGGGATTCGACACGGTCAGCGCCGACGGCAGTCCTCAGATGTTGGCCAAGGCGTTCCGCAACGGCCTGGCCGGCGGCGGGCATCTGCTGGAACTGGTCCACGCCGACTGGCGGACGCTCAAGGGCGACGTGCACGGCGAATTCGACGCGGTGATCTGCCTGGGTAACTCGTTCACCCATCTGTTCTCCGAGCACGATCGGCGTAAGGCGCTCGCCGAGTTCTACTCCGTGCTCAAACACGACGGCGTGCTGATCATCGACCAACGCAACTACGACGCTCTGCTCGACGGCACATCCACCGGAAAGAGCAGTTACTACTACTGCGGCGACGAGGTCGACGCCGTGCCCGACCACGTCGACGAAGGGCTCGCCCGCTACAAGTACACGTTCGACGACGGCGGCGAGTACTTCCTGAACATGTACCCGCTGCGGCGGGAGTACGTGCGCGGGCTGCTGCGCGACGTCGGGTTCCAGAAGATCGACACCTACGGCGACTTCCAGGAGAAGGCCGGGGACCACGAGCCGGACTTCTACATCCACGTCGCCGAGAAGAGCTACCTCGCCGAACTCGCCGACTGACGGCTCGGCCGCGGCGCCGGCGGCCTCACCGGCGCCGCGGCTTCAGCTGCAGATCGGCCTCGATGCGGGCCGCGGTCCGCGCCAACATCGGGACGATCTCCCGTCGCACTCCCTCCTCGGTGGAGGAATGCACATCGAGGGACACGTTCGCCGCCGCGCACACCCTGCCGTCGGCGTCGTGCACGGGCACCGCGACCCCGCGCAGGCCTTCCTCGAGCTCGTCGTCGGCGATCACGTAGCCCTGCTTGCGGATCTCGGCCAGCTCGGCCAGCAGCTCGCCACGGCTATTGACCGTGTGGGGCGTGAGGGCCGGCAGCTCCACCGCACGCAACCCCGCCTCCAAACGTTCGGGAGCCACCGCGGCCAACAACACCTTGCCCATGGAGGTCGCGTGCGCGGGCAGCCGGGTGCCTACGGGGATCTCCACACCCAGCAACTTCGGACTGGGCACTTGGGCGACATAGCGGATCTCGGTGTCCTCGAGCACCGCGAGCGCGGTCATCTCGCGCACCTCGGCGGTCAGCCGCCGTAGGTGCGGCTCGGCGATCTGCGGCAACGACCGGCTCGAGAGGTAGGCGTGACCGAACTCCAGCACCTGCGGCGTCAGCGCGAACCGACGCTGTTCATGACGCACGTAGCCCAACTCGACCAGCGCCAACAGGATCCGGCGCGCGCCTGCTCTGTCCAGGCCGCTGGCCCGCGCGACCTCGGTCAGCGTCAGCTCGGGCTGCTCGGCCGAGAACGCCCGCAGCACGGCCAGAGTCCGCTCCACCGATCGCACGCAACACCCCCGCTTCGGTTCCCGCAGCCGGTGACTCTAGTCCATCGGCGTGGAGCGAGCGGCCTGCAGGCGCGCGGCGATCCTCGGCTCCACGACCCTGCTGGCCGTAGGTCGCCGGCCCAGGATGCCGGGCGGTCATGCGCCCACCGCGTTCAGGCACCGTCGCGTTTGAAGATCTTGTTGCCCAGCCAGACGATCGGGTCGTAGCGGCGGTCGGCGACGCGCTCCTTCATGGGGATGAGCGCGTTGTCGGTGATGTGGATGCCCTCGGGGCACACCTCCGTGCAGCACTTCGTGATGTTGCAGTAGCCCAGCCCGTGCACGTCCTGCGCATCGCCGACCCGGTCGGCCACGTCGAGCGGGTGCATCTCCAGTTCCGCCACCCGCATCAGGTATCGCGGACCGGCGAAGGACTGCTTGTTCTCCTCGTGGTCGCGGATCACGTGGCAGGTGTCCTGACACAGGAAGCACTCGATGCACTTGCGGAACTCCTGCGAGCGCTCCACGTCGACCTGCTGCATCCGGTACTCGCCGGGCTCGAGCCCCTCGGGCGGCGTGAACGAGGGAATCTCCCGCGCCTTCTCGTAGTTGTACGACACGTCCGTCACGAGGTCGCGGATCACGGGGAACGTGCGCATCGGCGTGACGGTGATGACCTCGTCCTCGTCGAAGATCGACATCCGGGTCATGCACAACAGCCTCGGCCTGCCGTTGACCTCCGCCGAACACGAACCGCACTTGCCCGCCTTGCAGTTCCAGCGCACCGCGAGGTCCGGAGTCTGGGTGGCCTGCAACCGGTGGATCAGATCGAGGACCACCTCCCCCTCGTTGGCCTCGACCTCGAAGTCCTGCAGTTCACCGGACGTCGTGTCTCCACGCCATACGCGCAGCTTCGCGGGATATGCCATCTCACGCGGTCCTTTCCGGGTGGCCGGCGAGTTCGTCCTCGGTGTAGTACTTCTCCAATTCGGACAGTTCGAACAGCTCCAGCAGGTCACCGCGCATCGGTAGTTGCTCCTTCACCTCGACGTCGACCGCCGGCACCGGCTGATCGCCGGTCGCCGCGCACACGAGCAACCGGTTACGCCACTGCGCGTCCAACTGCGGGAAGTCGTCGCGGGTGTGCCCACCCCGGCTCTCCGTGCGGCGCAGCGCCGCCCGCGCGACGCATTCGCTGACCAGCAGCATGTTGCGCAGGTCGACGGCCAGGTGCCAACCGGGGTTGTACTGCCGGTTCCCCTCGACCGTCACCCGGCCGATACGGGCGCGGATCTCGGCGAGCTTGTCGATGGCTTTCTCGATCTCGTCGGCCTTGCGGATGATGCCGACCAGCTCGTTCATCGTCTGCTGCAGCTCGGTGTGCAGCGTGTACGGGTTCTCCTCGCTACCCCCGTCGTCCGGGCCGCCGAACGGGGCGAGCGCATGTTTCGCCGCTGCGGTGACGTCGGCGTCCGACACCGACGGCCGCGCGTCGAGCGACTCCACGTACTCCGCGGCACCCAGGCCCGCGCGACGGCCGAACACCAGCAGGTCCGACAGCGAGTTGCCGCCGAGCCGGTTCGATCCGTGCATCCCACCGGAACATTCGCCCGCGGCGAAGAGTCCGGGCACCGCCGATGCCGCCGTGTCCGGGTCGACCTCGATGCCGCCCATCACGTAGTGGCACGTCGGGCCTACCTCCATCGGCTCGGCGGTGATGTCCACATCGGCCAGTTCCCGGAACTGGTGGTACATGGACGGCAAGCGTTTGCGGATCTCCTCGGTCGGCAGCCTGCTCGCGATGTCGAGGAACATGCCTCCGTGCTGCGATCCCCGGCCTTCCTTGACCTCGGTGTTGATCGCCCTGGCCACCTCGTCACGCGGCAACAGGTCCGGGGTGCGCCGGTTCCCCTCCTGGTCGGTGTACCAGCGGTCGGCCTCTTCCTCGCTATCGGCGTACTGTCCTTTGAACACGTCCGGGATGTAGCGGAACATGAACCGCTCCCCCTCGGCGTTCTTCAGGACACCGCCGTCGCCCCGCACGCCCTCGGTGACGAGGATGCCCTTCACGCTCGGCGGCCACACCATGCCCGTGGGGTGGAACTGGACGAACTCCATGTTGATCAGTCCTGCGCCGGCACGCAGCGCCAACGCGTGGCCGTCCCCGGTGTACTCCCACGAGTTGGACGTGACCTTGAACGACTTGCCGATACCGCCCGTCGCGAGCACCACGGCAGGCGTCTCGAACAGCACGAACCGGCCGCTCTCGCGCCAGTAACCGAACGCCCCTGCGATGCGCCCGTCCTCTTTGACCAGTTCGGTCACGGTGCACTCGGCGAAGACCTTGAGCTTGGCCTCGTAGTCGCCGTAGCTCGTGAAATCCTCCTGTTGCAGCGACACGATCTTCTGCTGCATGGTGCGGATCAGCTCGAGGCCGGTGCGGTCGCCGACGTGCGCGAGCCGCGGGTAGGTGTGCCCGCCGAAGTTGCGCTGGCTGATCCTGCCGTCGGCAGTGCGGTCGAACAGCGCACCGTAGGTCTCCAGCTCCCACACGCGATCGGGAGCCTCCTTGGCGTGCAGCTCGGCCATCCGCCAGTTGTTGAGGAACTTTCCACCGCGCATGGTGTCGCGGAAGTGCACCTGCCAGTTGTCGTGGGAGTTCGCGTTGCCCATCGAGGCCGCACATCCACCCTCGGCCATCACGGTGTGCGCCTTGCCGAACAGCGACTTGCACACCACCGCGACGCTCAGGCCGCGCTGCCGCGCCTCGATCACGGCACGCAGACCGGCGCCGCCGGCACCGATCACCACCACGTCGTAGTTGTGCCGTTCGACCTCGGTCATGTGATTGCCACCTTCGAGATTGTTCAGTTGATGAAGCGCAGATCGGCGATGGCACCGCTGGAAACGAGCCACACGTACAGATCGGTGAGCACGAGCGTGCCCAGGGTCAGCCACGCGAATTCCATGTGCCGGGTGTTGAGCTTGCTCACCTGCGTCCAGAGCCGATACCGCACCGGGTTGCGCGAGAAGTGTTTGAGCCGCCCGCCGGTGACGTGCCTGCACGAGTGGCAGGACAGCGTGTAGCACCACAGCAACACGACGTTGAGCAACAGGACCACGTTGCCGAGCCCGATACCGAAGCCGTTCTCCCCACCGAACGCGAGGATCGCGTCGTAGGTGTTGATGAGCGTGATCACCAGCGCGACGTAGAAGAAGTACCGGTGCACGTTCTGCAGGATCAACGGCAGGCGCGTCTCGCCGGTGTAGCGCTCGTGCGGTTCGCCGACGGCGCAGGCGGGCGGCGCCATCCAGATCGACCGGTAGTAGGCCTTGCGGTAGTAGTAGCAGGTCAGCCGGAATCCGAGCAGGAACGGCAGCGACAGGAACGCCAGCGGGATGAATACCGGTAGTTCGCCGATCGGTGTGCCGAAGTGGCTCGACCCCGCCACGCAGGAATCGCTGAGGCACGGGGAGTAGAACGGCGTCAGGTAGTGGTGCTCGGCAGCCCAGTAGTCGGTGCGCATGAACGAGCGCACCGTCGCGTAGATGACGAAGGTCGCCAGCCCGAGGGTGGTCAGCAGCGGCGGTAGCCACCAGCGGTCGGTGCGGCGGGTTCGTGGCGCGGTATTCGCTCGGACAGGGGCCGGGCTGTCGGTGGGAGAAGTGCCGGCAGGACTTGCCACGTCGAAGCCACCGACCCCTCAGAGCCGGTGGCCGTGGTAGCCGCCCACGCCCTCGTCGTCGGCGTCGTCCCACAACGACGGGTCGTACGGGGTGTCGGGCACGGGCACGACCTCGCTCCGGTCGATGATCGGCGCACCGCGCCCCTGTGCGGGCACGGCTGCACACTCGTCCAACTCCACGGCGTCGATATCGAGCCGTTCGACGTCGTTGGCCAGCCGGTGTACGGCCGGCGTCTCGCCGTAGCGCGTACGCAGGTCGCCGACGCACTGCTTGAGCCGGCTGATCGTGCTGCGGAGCTCACTCATCTCTCTGTTGGACATCTGCGCACCCTCCGGATCGGTTCGGTCGGCGGCGCTGCCGTGTGGTGCTGCCGTGGTGACGCACCGCCAACTCTGCCCTGTCGATGTTCACTGTGACAACTACCACACTGTGATGTGTTCTCGTGATGTGGATCACGCGAATCTGAGCGCCCGACCCGTCCTCACCAGGGGATTCACGCCGTAACTGAATCGATTTTGATTCCAGGGCTGCGCTTCTGTATCGTGTCAGTTTCCACGGAGGACAGCGCCCAACCGACCGGAGACGCTCGTGAATCAAGCGCCACACCACGTCCACCCCGTCATCGCCGAGGTCACCGACCGCATCGCGCAGCGCAGCCGCGAGAGCCGGGCCGCGTACCTCGCTCGCATCTCGGCCGCCACGTCGGCCGCGTCCGGGTCTCCCGCCCGCGCCGCCATGGGCTGCGGCAACCTCGCGCACGGCTTCGCCGCCTGCGCGGGCGACGACCGGCTCGCGATGCGCGGAGTCCGCAAGCCCGGCATCGCGATCGTGTCCGCCTACAACGACCTGCTCTCGGCACATCAGCCGCTCCACGAGTTCCCCGAGTGGATCAAGGACGCGGCACGTGAGGCAGGAGGCGTCGCCCAGTTCGCCGGCGGCGTGCCCGCCATGTGCGACGGCATCACGCAGGGCCGCACCGGCATGGAACTGTCGCTGTTCAGCCGCGACGTGATCGCCATGGCCACCGGCGTCGCGCTCTCGCACGACATGTTCGACGGCACCCTGCTGCTCGGCGTCTGCGACAAGATCGTGCCCGGGCTGCTCATCGGGGCCCTGTCGTTCGGCCACCTGCCCGCGATGCTCGTGCCGGCGGGCCCCATGACGTCCGGCCTTCCCAACAAGGAGAAGGCACGCATCCGCCAGCTCTACGCGGAGGGCAAGGCGACCAGGGAGGACCTGCTGGAGGCCGAGTCCGCGTCGTACCACTCGGCCGGCACCTGCACCTTCTACGGCACGGCGAACTCCAACCAGCTCGTCGTCGAGGTCATGGGGCTGCACCTGCCGGGAGCCAGCTTCGTGCACCCCGGTACCCCGCTGCGCAAGGCCCTCACCGAGGAGGCGGGTCGCCGCATCGTCGAGATCTCGCACGGCGAGGAGTACACCCCGCTCGGCGAGGTCGTCGACGAACGTTCCGTCGTGAACGGGCTGATCGCGCTGCTGGCCACGGGCGGGTCGACCAACCACACGCTGCACCTCGTCGCCATCGCCGCGGCGGCCGGGATCCAGCTGACGTGGGACGACTTCGCCGACCTGTCCGCGATCGTGCCGCTGTTGGCCAGCGTCTACCCCAACGGCAGCGCCGACATCAACCACTTCCACGCGGCGGGCGGTGTGCAGTTCCTCGTCGGCACGCTGCTCGACGCGGGCCTGCTGCACCGCGACGTGCGCACTGTCGCGGGCCGTGGACTCGACCACTACCGCCGGGAACCGATCCTCGACGGCGACCGCCTCACCTGGCGTGACGCGACGAACCAGAGCCTGGACGAATCGGTGTTGCGCCCGGTGGACCGGCCGATGGCCGACAACGGCGGGTTGCGCATGGTCGCAGGCAACCTCGGCCGGGCCGTGATCAAGGTGTCCGCGGTCGCCCACGAGAATCGTCTCGTGGAGGCGCCCGCACGGGTGTTCAGCACCCAGGCCGAGTTCGACACGGCGTTCAAGGCGGGCGAGCTGGAGCGCGACGTCGTCGTGGTGTTCCGCAACCAGGGCCCGCACGCCAACGGCATGCCCGAACTGCACGGGCTCACGCCGGCTCTCGGCGTCCTCATGGACCGTGGGTACCGGGTCGCGCTGCTCACCGACGGCCGGATGTCCGGTGCGTCAGGGAAAATCCCCGCGGCCATTCACCTCACTCCCGAGGCCGCCGCCGGCGGGCCGCTCGCGCGCATCGCCGACGGTGACGTGGTCCGGCTGGACACCGAGTCCGGCACGTTGGACGTGCAGGTCGACCCGGTGGAGTTCGACGCCAGGGAGCCGGTCGACGCGGCGCCGGACGACGCTCAGTGGACCGGGACGGGCCGTGAACTGTTCGCGGCGCTGCGCCGCAACGTCGGACCCGCCGACGCCGGGGCGAGCGTCTTCGGCCCGGTGACGCCCGGGCACTTCGGCATGACCGCAACGAAACCCGAGGCCCGCGTGGGAGGAACGTCGTGACAACAAGCTCGGAACTGCTCGACCTGTCGCCGGTCATGCCGGTCGTGGTGCTCGACGAGGCGGAGGCCGCGCCGGACGTCGCCCGTGCCCTGCTGGCGGGCGGGATCCGGACGATCGAGCTGACCCTGCGCACCCCTGCAGCGTTGGCGGCCATCGAGAAGGTGGCCACACAGGTGCCCGACATCGTCGTCGGCGCGGGCACGGTGACCACTCCCGAGCAGGCCGCGCAGGCTGTCGACGCGGGTGCGGCGTTCCTGGTCACCCCCGGGACCACCGACGCGCTGCTCGACGCGGTCACCGGCACCGGACTGCCGTTCTTGCCGGGCGCCGCGACGGTGTCCGAGGCGATGCGGCTGGCCGAACGCGGGATCGACACGCTGAAGTTCTTCCCCGCCGAGGCCAGCGGTGGTTCGGCCGCGCTGAAGGCGTTCGCCGGTCCCCTGCCGCACCTGACGTTCTGCCCCACGGGCGGCATCAGCGTCACCAACGCACCGGAGTACCTCGCACTGTCCAGTGTGGGCTGTGTCGGCGGCAGCTGGCTCACGCCGAAGGAGGCGGTGGTGGCGCGCGACTTCGCGACGATCGAGACCCTGGCGAAGGAAGCCGCCACCCTCGGCGGTTGAGCGGTGCGGCTCACGACCGTAGCCCACGTATGCTCGGTGGCGTGTTGACCGACGACGCGGTGCCGGTCGCCCGCCGGGACACGCCGTCCATCGCGCAGCGGGCAGGTCTGGCGGTGGAGTTCCTGGCGCTGTTCTTCGGTGTGATCACGGTGTTCTCCGTGCTCGCCGACGGCGTCAGCCCCGTCCCGTTCCTCGTGGTGCTGGGGTTGGCCAGCGTGGTGTACCTGCTGCGCGTCGGCGATTTCGACCGCCGCGACCTGTGGCGGGCGTCAGCGGTCCGCGGGCAGCTCCGGTCGATCCTCGGGCTGTGGGCGGCGGCGTGCGTCGTGGCGGTGGCCGGCGTCTCGGTGTTCCTGCCGGGCGATCTCTTCGCCATGCCGCGCGAGGAGCCCGTCGTGTGGGCGATCGTCGCCGTCGGCTACCCGGTGCTGAGCGTGTATCCGCAGGAGCTGATCTTCCGCTCGTTCCTGTTCCGCCGGTACGCGCCGGTGTTCGGCTCCGGAGCCGGGATGATCCTCGCGAGCGCGGCCGCGTTCGGATTCGCCCACATCATCTTCGGGAACCTGTTCGCCGTGCTCGCGACGACGGCGGGCGGGGTGTTGTTCGCGTGGCGGTACGCGCGCAGTCGCTCGCTGCTGGCCGTGTCGATCGAACACGGCCTCTACGGCTTCCTGCTGTTCACGGTCGGCCTGGGCCGCTTCGTCTATCACGGCGCGGCCTGACGCCGCAGGTCTGCCGGTTACGGGCGACGTCCCTTGCCACCGCCTTTGCCACCACTGCCGCCCTTGCCGCGCCTCCCCGGTTTGCCGGGTCTACCGGGCCTTCCGGGCTTGCCCGGCCGTCCGGAACGGCTCCGCTGCTTACCACCGGTCGACGCCGACTGCTCACGCGCGGACGTCGACGACTTCTGCTGCTTCGGCGTCGGCCCGCGGCCCCGGGTGCTGTTGACGGTGCGGCCGCGGACGATGCCGATGAACTCCTCCATCAGGTCGGTCGTCTCGCCTTCCGGCCAGGCCAGCGCGACCTGCGACTGCGGCACCGGGAGCCCCTCGGTGCCGATCAACGGCCGGTACGTGAGGCTCTTGCGGTGGTGCAACCGCGCCAGTGACTGGGGCACGACCAGCACGCCCACGCCCGCCGCTACCAGTTCGATCGCACCCGCCGTGGTGTCGGGACGGGCGATCGCCGGCTGCCCGGGCAACCGTTCCCACGGCAGGGTGTCGTCGTGGGGATGCAGCACGACGTCGTCGGCGAGGTCGTCGACCGAGACCTCGTCGGCCACCGTGAGCAGATGCTCCTTCTCGACGACCACCACGGTCGCCTCCGTGTAGAGCGGGATGGCGTGCAGGCCGGTGCCGTCGGTCGGCAGGCGCAGGAGCACCGCGTCGACGTGCCCGTCGCGCACGTGCTCGGCCGCCTCGGCCGCCGAGACGCGGACGAGTTGCAGCGGGACGTCGGGCACCCGTTCGCCCCACTTCCGGACCCACTTGTCCGGGATCACCCCCGGGACATGGGCGAGCCGGAACGCCCGGGACTCGTCGCGCTCGTCTGGGGTGGTCACCGGGCCAGATTACCGGGCGTGGTCGGCGGCGCCGCACCAGCGGATACGCTGGGACCATGACGTCGCGTAAGACCACCCAGACGATGAAGCCCGCCACCGCGGCCAAGAAGCTGGGCGTCTACCTCGAAGCCACCCCCGCCGAGTTCCAGGAGGGCGTGGTCTCCCGCGACGAGCTGAACGAGCTGCAGACTTCGCCACCGGAGTGGCTGCGCAACCTGCGCCGCAACGGCCCGCACCCACGCCCGGTCGTGGCCGCGAAACTCGGCATCTCGATCGGCGGCCTCGCCCGCGCGGGCCTGATGGATCCGCTCACGACCGAGCAGATCAACGCGATCAAGGACGAGAACCCGGACTGGCTCCAGCGCGAACGCGCCACCCACGCCGAGGTGAAGAAGGAAGCGGCAGCCAAGAAGAAGGACGCGGAGAAGGACGCCGACGGCGGACGCTCCTGACACCAGCGGCCGTCACGACCGCTGTAGCCGTCACGACTCGCGCGTGACCGCACGCGACCGCAGGACCGCGCGGACATCGTCGAGCGCCACCTCGATACGGCTGTAGACGCGCGGATTCAGCAACGTGGTGCCGTCGAAGTCGCCCGACGAGGCGAACACCGCGACGGGCACTGTCATCGCTTGGAAGAACCCGAACAACGGCCGCAGCGCGTGCTCCAGCACGAGGGCGTGATGGTCCCCGCCCCCGGTCGCCGCCAGGAAGACGGGCTTGTTCGTCAACGCGTACTGGCCGACGAGATCGAAGAAATGCTTGAACATCGCGGTGTAGGAACCGCGGAACACGGGCGTGGCCGCGATCAGCAGGTCGGCGTGTTCGGCGGTGTCCAGCGCCTCCTGAACCTCGGCCGACACGTCGTCGCGGCCGAGCGCTCCGGTGAATCCCGCACCCAGCCGGTAGACGTCGATGCGGCGAACCTCGACGTCGACGCCGTCGGGTTCCAGCAGGTCACGCAACGTCGTCACGACGACGTCGACCAGTGCCGAGGTCTTGGACCGTTCGCTCGGACTCCCGTTGACGACAGCCACGGTGAGCGTGGCCCCGGCCGGTTCCGCTCCAGCCCGTCCGGTCGCTCCCGTGGCCGCAGCCCCCGTGGCCGCAGCCGAGCTCATGAGATGCCTCCGGCCGGCCCTCCGGCCGCCTCGCGGCGCACCACGGGAGCGACCTCGCTGCCCAGGCGTTCGATGCCGTCGAGAACCTCTTTCTGCGGCATGCCCCCGAAACCGGGCTGCAGCAGGACACGGTCCAGCCCGTACAGCTCGTGGTAGGCGAGGAGTTTGTCGATCACTTCCTGCGGACTACCGGTGAGCAGGCCTGCGCCCGGCGCGGTGTGTGCCTCGAACGCCTGCCGCGGGATGCGGAATCCGCGCCCGCGTTGGTGATTGTTGTCAGCCATCCCCTTGGCGAAGTACGGGTACATGGTGTCCCTGGCGTGCCGGCTGGTGCGGCCGACGTAACCGTGCGCGGTGAGGCCGATCCGCAGCGCGTCCGGGTCGTGCCCCGCCTCGGCCGCGGCCTGGCGATACAGGCGCACGGATTCCTCGTGGAAGCCGATCGGCCCCAGCAGCAGGGCCAGCATCATCGGCACACCCAGCTGACCCGCGCGGACCGCCGACGCCGGTGTGCCACCGACGCCGACCCAGATCGGCAGTGTGTCGCCGTCGGCGCGGGGCGCGATGTCGGCGTGGTCGAGGGAGGGCCGCAACCGTCCTGACCACGTGATCGGGTTCTCCTCCCGGATACGCAACAGCAGGTCGAGCTTCTCGCCGAACAGATCCGAGTAGTCGGCGAGGTCGTAGCCGAACAGCGGAAACGACTCGGTGTAGGAACCGCGGCCTGCGATGATCTCGGCGCGGCCGCCCGAGATCAGGTCGACGGTCGCGAACTGCTCCCACACCCGCACCGGGTCGTCGGAACTCAGCACCGTGACGCCGCTGCTCAGCCGGATGTCGCGGGTCGCCTGCGCCGCCGCGGCGAGGATGACCGGCGGTGCCGAGGCCACGAAGTCCGTGCGGTGGTGCTCCCCGACCGCGAACACGTCGAGCCCCACCTGGTCGGCGACCTCGGCCAGTTCGACGGTCTCCCGCATCCGCTCCCGCGGGCTCGGCAGGTCGCCGGTGGTCGGGTCCTCGGTGACCTCTCCGAACGTCAGAATCCCGATCTCGAACGCCATCTCGATGCCTCCGTTTCGCGTGGCGCGGTCGCGCCCACACTCGAGATAACTGCCTGCGCAGACAACTTATTCCGGACAGGCGGGACCACGTGCTCACCGACCTCCCAGCGCACGGACTGCCACTCCACGTGAGCACGCACCCGCCGCCGAGTACCGTGCCTGCCATGACGACCCCGCGACTCAGCGAACTCGAGGACGACGCCTGGCGCGGTTTCCTGCACACCCACGACCGAATCTGGCGTGACATCGAGGCCGCGCTCGCACCGCTCGACGTGTCGATGGCCGAGTACAGCGTGCTGGCCCGGCTGGGCGAGGCGGGACGGAACGGCATGCGGATGTCGGACCTCGCGCGGGAACGACTGATGTCGACGGGAGGCTTCACGCGGCTGGCCGACCGGCTGGAACGCCGCGGCCTGATCGAACGCACCCGGTCGGGCACCGACGGCCGCGCGGTCGACGTCGTGCTGACGACCGCCGGCCGGTCGCTGCTGCGCAAGGCGTGGAAACGGCAGTACACCGAGCTGCGGACGCTCTTCTTCGACCGCCTCGACGACGACGATCTGCACGATCTGGCACGCATCTGGCAACGGCTCGCACCGGAGTGAACCGCGTCGGAGCGGGCGCGGCACGAACCCGCGATCACCAAATCTGGAAGATCATCACCACGAAGATGCCCGCGACGAGCAGGGCCGCCAGCACGGTCAGGACGATCGTCAGTACCGGCAGTACCCGGGGTGGCTCGGGTTCGCGGTGCGACAGTCCGGACGTCTGACCCGACTCCGGCGGAGTGTCGCCGGGCCGGACGCTCCCGCCGGGTTCGAGACCCGGGGTCTCCTCCGGTGCCGGGTCCGGGGGTTGAGCGGTCATCGACGTGCCTCGCAATTCGGCCGGGACTCGGGACGTCCGCGCGATCCAGCCGCGCCGACGCTCGATCACCCGGCCGAGTACCCGCGATCGGCGCCGCCCGAAACGGAACCGGCCGCGGCCGGGACAGGCGGTCGCGGCGCCGAAGGGCCCGGTCGTGCGCACACAGTCGTCCCGCGCCGGTCCCGTTACCGACGACGGCCCTCCGGGTAGGCCGGGAATGTCCGTTCGATTCCCTACTTACCGGGAGGTGGCCATGAAGGCGGTCGTGTACCAGGGTCCCTACGACCTGTCGGTGTCCGACGTCGACGACCCGCGCCTCGAACAGCCGACCGACGTGATCGTCCGGATCACGACGACGGCGATCTGCGGCTCCGATCTGCACATGTACGAGGGCCGCACCGACGCCGAGGCGGGCACGGTGTTCGGCCACGAGAACATGGGCGTGGTCGAGGAGGTCGGCGACGGGGTGACGAGTGTCCGACGTGGACAGCGGGTCGTCCTCCCGTTCAACGTCGCCTGCGGTTTCTGCACGAACTGCCGGGCGGGCAAGTCGGCGTTCTGCCTGACCGTGAATCCGCCGGGCGCAGGCGGCGCCTACGGGTACGTCGGCATGGGCCCCTACCGCGGCGGACAGGCCGAGTATCTGCGGGTTCCGTTCGCCGACTTCAACTGCGTGCCGCTGCCGGAGGGCAGCGAGCACGAGGACGACTTCGCGCTGCTGGCCGACATCTTCCCCACCGGATACCACGCCACCGAGCTGGCGGGGGTCCGTCCTGGTGACACGGTCGCCGTCTACGGGGCCGGCCCGGTCGGGCTGATGGCCGCCTACTCGGCCCTGCTCAAGGGTGCGAGCCGGGTGTTCACGGTGGACAAGGTCGCCGACCGGCTGCAGCTGGCCGAGCGGATCGGGGCCGAGCCGATCGACTTCACCCGGGGCGATCCGGCGGAGCAGATCTCCGACGCCGTCCGCGCCGACGGCGTGGACCGGGGAATCGACGCGGTCGGGTACCAGGCGACGGCGCCCGAAGGTGAGGAACAGCCTGCGTTCGTGCTCAATCAGCTGGTCGACACGGTGCGCCCGACCGGGTCGCTCGGCGTCGTCGGGCTGTATCTCCCGTCCGATCCGGGCGCGCCCGACGACAACGCCGCGCAGGGCATCCTGCTGTTCCAGGTCGGCAAGTTCTTCGAGAAGGGCCTGCGGATGGGGACCGGCCAGGCGGATGCCAAGGCCTACGCCCACGAACTCCGTGACTTGATCGTCGCGGGCAGGGCCGAGCCGAGTTTCGTGGTGTCGAAGCAGCTCCCGCTCGCCGAGGCGCCGGACGCCTACGCCCGGTTCGACAAGCGCGAGGAGGGCTACTCCAAGGTGCTGCTGCAACCAACCGGCTGACCCCGACGGCCACCGGCGGACTCGCGTCACGTGCTGCGACGGGAGTCCGCCGGTGGGCGGGGCAGCACGATCGGGGTTCCGGTGAGCGGGTCGTCGATCACCTCGCAGGTCAATCCGAACACCGATGCGACGGTGTCGGGCTGGAGCACCTCGGCCGGCGCCCCTTCGGCGGCGATGCGGCCGTCCGTGACGGCGACGAGGTGGTGGGCGTAGCGCCCCGCGAGGTTCAGGTCGTGCAGGACGAGCACCGTGGTGCGCCCGAGCCGGGCGTTCAGGTCGGCGAGGAGCTCGAGCAGGTCGATCTGGTGCGCCAGGTCGAGGTGGGTCGTGGGTTCGTCGAGCAGCATCACGTCGGGGTCCTGGGCCAGCGCGAGCGCCAACCAGACCCGTTGCCGCTGACCACCGGACAGTTCGTCGACCGGCTCGTCGGCGAGGTGGGCGATGCCGGTGGCCTCCATGGCGCTCGCGATGGCGGCGCCGTCGGCGTCGCTGTGATGGCGGAACCAGCGCTGGTGCGGGTGTCGCCCGCGTCCGACGAGGTCGGACACGGTGATGCCGTCCGGAGCGAGGGGCTGCTGCGGCAACAGTCCGAGGCGCTGCGCAAGCGTTTTCGCGGCCATCCCCGCGATGTCGCGGCCGTCGAGCAACACGGCTCCCCGGCGCGGGGTCATCAGCCGCGCGAGGCCGCGCAGCAGCGTGGACTTGCCGCTGCCGTTGGCGCCGACGATGGCCGTGATCCGCCCGGGCGGCACGGTGACGGAGACGTCGCGCACCACGGACCGGGCGTGGTAGCCGAGGGTGAGGCCGGTGGCCGACAGCTCGATGGCCGACGGCGTCGTGGTCGGGTTCGGGTCAGCAGTCATCCGGTGTGTCCGATCCGGTTGGCACGAGCGAGCAGGTACAGGAGCACGGGCGCACCGAGCACTCCCGTCACGGCGCCGACGGGCAGTTCGGTGGGTGCGAACAGGAGGCGGGCCGCGAGGTCGGCAGCGATCACGAGCAGGGCACCCGTCGCGGCGGCCGGGGCGAGCCGGGCCGGGCCGCCCGGCAGCAGCCGCCGCGTGATCTGCGGTGCGACGAGGGCGACGAACCCGATCGGCCCCGCGGCCGCGGTCGCCATGGCCGCGAGGACCACGGCGGTCGTGATGAGGACCGGCCGGACCCTGCCGGCCCCGCCGGTGAGGGTGCTGGCCACGTCGTCGCCGAGTTCGAGGACGCGCAGGTGCCTGCCGAACACCAGCAGCACTGCCACGGCCGCGGCCAGGGTGACGGCGATGATGGTGACGTGCAGCGCTCCGCGGTTGGCGAGACTGCCGGTGAGCCACGACGCGGCGCTGAGCACCTGCCGGTACTCGGCCCGCACGAGCAGGAAGGAGATCGCGGAGGAGAGCATCGCCGCGATCCCGATGCCCACCAGCACGAGCCGATAACCGCCGTGGCCGTGGCCGAGTGCGAGGACGACGATCGCCGCGGCCGTCAGCAAGGCGCCGGCGAGCCCGCCGAGCACAAGGGCCGCTCCGGCGCCGCCGAACACCGTGATCACGAGCAGCGCGCCGAACGAGGCGCCCGCGTTCACCCCGATCACGTCCGGGCTGACCAGCGGGTTCGCGGCGATGCGCTGCAGGATCGCGCCCGACAGCCCGAAGGCCGCACCGACGCCGAGGCCGGTCACCGCGCGGGGCAGCCTGTCCCGGACGACGACGTCGTACTCGATGAGCGTGCCTCCCCCGCCGAGTACGCGCAGCGTGTCGGCGGGGCGCAGGTCGAACTCCCCCAGGCCGAGCGACAGCACGGCCACGGCCCCGGCGCAGAGTCCGAGCGCGGCCGTCAGCACCACCGAACGCTTGCTCACGCGGAACGCGACCCCGCGGCCTGCCGGGTGGAGGAGCAGTGTGTCCCGCCGGGCCGTCACAGCTGCGCCACCTTCCGCCGACGCACCAAGTAGAGGAAGAACGGCCCGCCTGCGAGTCCCGTGACGATGCCGACCTGCAGCTGCTCAGGCTGCACGAGCAGTCGACCGGCGACGTCGGCGAGGAGCAGCAGGGCCGGGCCCAGCAGCGCGGACAACGGCATGATCCACCGGTAGTCGGGACCTGCCAGGATGCGCGCGATGTGCGGCACCGCGAGGCCGACGAACGCGACGGGGCCCGCGATGACGGTCGCCGCACCGGCGAGCAGCAACACCGACGACGCCGCGAACACGCGCACCACCACCAGCCGTGTTCCCAAGCTCCTGGCGACGTCCTCGCCCAGGGCGAGTGTGTTGAGACTGCCGCCGACCGCGACCGCCAGGACGAACCCGATCGCCAGGAACGGTCCGACGGCGGCTGCGGCATCGGCTCCGGACCGCGTGAGCGAGCCGACGGCCCAGAACCGGTACTGGTCCAGGGTGGCCGCGTCGAGCAGGGTGACGACGGTGGTCATCGACCCGACCATCGCGCTCAGGGCCGCCCCGGCCAGCGCCAGTTTGACCGGTGTCGCGCCGCCGCGGCCGAGCGAGCCGAGCACGTAGACCAGCAGCGCTGCCGCACCGGCCCCGGCGAAGGCGAACCACAGATAACCGCCCGCCGTGGTCACGCCGAGCGCGATCGCCGTCACCACGGCCAGCGACGCGCCGGCGTTGATGCCGAGGATGCCCGGTCCCGCCAACGGGTTGCGGGTGAGCCCCTGCATCACCGCGCCGGCCACGCCCAGCGCGCTGCCCGCCAACAGTCCGGAGATCGTCCTCGGGATGCGCACGTGGCGGACGATCGTATCCACGGCGCCGGTACCCGGTGAGACGATCGCCGACAGCACATCGGACAGCGGGATCGGATAGCTTCCGACCACAAGGGACAGTCCGCAGGCGACGACGAGCACCGCCACCACCGACACCGACCGGGCCACTGTCGACGGCCGGCGAGCGCCGACCGCGGGCTCGGTGAGGATGCGCTGGGCTTCGGCGACGGTCGACGAGCCGCCCTCAGTCAACGCGGTTCGGGTGGAGGATGGAGGCGACCAGCTCGATGCTGTGGGCGGCGCGCACGCCCGCGGAGCGGTCGGCGAACAGGAACGGGTGCACGGCCCTGTCCGCCACGGCGGTGACGTCGGCCAACGCCGGGTCGCGGAGGATGGCGTCGACCTCCGATTGCGCGTCCCGCCTGGTCATGTCGGCGTTGCAGCACGCGTCGGTCAGGATGACGTCCGGGTCGCGCTCGACCAGTTCCTCGGCGCCGATGTCGACGTTGCGCTTGTCCGACAGGTCGGCGAAGGCGTTCGTGCCGCCCGCCCGTTCGATGATGTGCGAGCCGAAGTCGATGCCGCTGGCGACGCCGTAGCTGCCGTCGTCGTTGGGCGACACGATGGCGACCGACGGCCGCTCGGCACCGGAGACGCGCTTCTCGACGTCGCCGATGCGCCTGCGCATGTCGGTGATGACCGTCTCCGCGGTGTCCTCGACCTCGAACAGCGCACCGAGATCACGCAGGTCCCGGAAGATGCTCTCGACCGTCACCGTGGCCGGATCGATGGACCGGTCGGTCAGGCCGTCCTCGCTCGGGCACAGCGGTGAGAGGATCCAGCTCTGCACGCCGAGTTCGCGCAGGCTCGCGCGGGTGCCGACCGAGCTGTCCGCGCTCTGTTCGGCGAAGAACCCGTTGAAACCGGACAACACGAAGTCCGGCTTCGTCTCCAGCAGCGCCTCCCTGCTCGGCAGGCTCGGCACGTACTCGACGCTCGCCTGCTGGTCGACGTACTCCGGCAGGACCTGCGCGTCGAGGAACGCCGTCCCGACCAGCCGGTCGGTGATGCCGAGCGCGTGGGCGATCTCGATACCCGGCTGGTAGGCCGCGTAGACGCGCTCCGGCGGGCCGCCGACGGCGACGTCGATCCCGCAGTTGTCCCTGCTGATCGCCTCCCCCGACGTCGACGCGGCCTGCGGCGGCGGTGGCGCGCACGCCGTCGCCACCGCGGTCAGGGCCGCGACGCCCACCGCCGCGGCTCGCCGGGTGACGGCACGCGGGGTTGCGGCACGTCGAGAAGTGGTCGTGGCAGAGTTGCGCCTCCGGCGCAGGGTGGCAGAGCGCCTCCGGCGCAGCGGCAATGACATCGTCAGCCCGCCCCTCCAGTTCCTCGTGGATCGGGTCATCGGTGTGTGCGATCGCATCGCACGGTGCCGTGGCCGGTCTCCTGGCTGACGGGTCGTACGCGCTGCGCCTGCCTTCCCGGAACGTGGCGTTCCAGTGGCCCGATCGTCGAACGGCGCAGCACTTCCCGAATCACAGTGGCGAGGGCCGCTCCGGTTTTCCACCGGATTCCCGTGCACCACGGCGGTATGGACCTTACAGGCGCACCGGCGGCGCATGCCGTGGCGGCCCTCACACGGGCGGGCGGCGAGATCGGTGTGAACGTTTCGGCAGGCGCCGCTGTGGCAACTCCACCCTGCGGACTCCCCCGGGCGAAGGAGGACGCATGCCTCGCAACGTCGCACAGAAGCTGATCGCCGACCACCTGGTGAGCGGCACGATGACGCCGGGTGAGGAGATCGGGATCCGCATCGATCAGACGCTGACCCAGGACGCCACCGGCACGCTGGTGATGCAGGAGTTGGAGGCGCTCGACCTCGAGCGCACCCGCGCCGACGTCAGCGTCCAGTACGTCGACCACAACCTGCTGCAGGCCGACGAGCGCAACGCCGAGGACCACGCGTTCCTCCGTTCGGCGTGCCGCCGGTACGGCCTGTGGTACTCCAAGCCCGGCAACGGCGTCTCGCACCCGACACACATGCAGCGGTTCGGCGTGCCGGGCACGAGCATGGTCGGTTCCGACTCCCACACCCCGGCGGCCGGGTCGCTGGGGATGCTGGCGATCGGTGTCGGCGGACTGGACGTGGCGACCGCGATCGCGGGCGAGCCGTTGTACGTGCGGATGCCGGAGGTCTGGGGCGTGCGGCTGACCGGTGAGCTGCCGCCGTGGGTGTCGGCCAAGGACGTGATCCTGGAGATGCTGCGCAGGCACACGGTGTCCGGTGCGGTGAACCGGATCATCGAGTACCACGGACCCGGCGTGGACACGTTGTCGGCGATGGACCGCCACGTCATCGCGAACATGGGCGCCGAGCTGGGTGCCACGACGACGGTGTTCCCCTCGGACGACGCGGTGCGGCGGTTCCTGCGCACCGAGGGCAGGGAACAGGACTTCGTGGAGATCACCGCCGACGACGGTGCCGAGTACGACGTGACCGACGAGATCGACCTGTCGACATTGGTGCCGCTGATCGCGAAGCCGTCTGCGCCGGACAACGTCGTCGAGGTGCGCGAGGTGGCCGGTACGCCGTTGGGGCAGGCAATCATCGGCTCGTCGGCCAACCCGGGGCTGCGGGATTTCGCGATCGCCGCCGCGATGGTCCGCGGCAGGCAGACCGCGGGCGGTGTCAGTTTCGACATCAACCCGACCTCGCGGGAGATCTTCGCCGACCTGACGAAGATGGGCGCCACGGTCGACCTGGTGTCGGCGGGTGCGCGGATCCACCAGGCGGGGTGCATGGGGTGCATCGGCATGGGCCAGGCGCCCGCCGTGGGGCACAACTCGCTGCGCACGTTCCCGCGCAACTTCCCCGGCCGGTCGGGCACGCCGGAGGATTCGGTGTGGTTGTGCTCGCCGGAGACGGCCGCGGCCAGCGCCCTCGAGGGCGTGATCACCGACCCGCGGGACCTGGGGATCGAGGAGCCGACACTGGAGCTTCCCGAGCAGGCGACGGTCAACCCGGACATGCTGGAGGCACCGCCTGAGCCCGAGGAGTCGCGCCACGTGGAGCTAACGAAGGGTCCGAACATCTCGTCGCTGCCGGATTTCCCGCCGTTGCCGGACCGGATCGAGGCGCCGGTGCTGCTGAAGGTGGGCGACGACGTGTCGACCGACGAGATCTCCCCCGCGGGCGCCGCCGCGTTGCCGTACCGGTCGAACGTGCCCGCGCTGGCGGAATTCACGTTCACGCGGATCGACCCGGACTACCCGGCGCGGGCGCAGGAGACGGCCGGCGGTTCGGGGCACGTGATCGTCGGCGGGCGCAACTACGGGCAGGGTTCGTCGCGCGAGCACGCGGCGATCACGCCGCGACACCTCGGGTTGCGGATGGTGATCGCGGTGTCGTTCGCGCGGATCCACTGGCAGAACCTGGCGAACTTCGGGATCCTGCCGCTCGAGTTCTCCGATCCGGAGGACTACGCCCGCATCGACGCCGACGACACACTCGTGGTCGAGGACCTGCGCCGGCTGCTGAGCGAGCCGGACGCGCGCCTGTCGGTGTACAACGCCACGCAGGACCGGAGCTACGAAGTGCGGCACACCCTGTCGCAGCGGCAACGCGACGCCGTGCTCGCCGGCGGGAAGATCCCGTTGCTGGCACAGAGTTCGGCCCCGGTGTCGTGAGTGGCTGGGTCGTGAGTGGCCCGTGTTTCGAACCCCGGAGTGCGGAACCCAGGGGCTTCGAACGCCCACGGAGCCGACGCGCCCCGACAATGTGCGCGGCAGGAGAACCGCGTCGCCTCACCGAGCGCGGCGTGGCTCTCCTTCACGTCGCTCAGCCGCCGAACCCGTCACAAGAGGCCGTTGCGAACTGACCCGTGGCGGTGCTCGACTTGGCATCCTGCCCGTCGACCGTCACAGTGCACGTCACGCTGCCACCCTCGGCGCCGGTACTCACGGTGAGACTGCCACCCGAGAACAGCCCCTTCGTCGTAAGATCCTTCGACCACGGCAGCTCAGCGACCGTCTCCTCGCTCGTCGACGTAGTTCCGTCACCGAACGTCGTGTAGCTGACCGACGCATTCCGCGCGTCGCCCGTGACCTCGTAACGGATGGCCGTCTCGCGGTTGGCCTCTTTGTCGACCTCATTGGCCGCGTTACCGAAGGCGCCGAGCCAAAGAATGCACATGACGAGGCCGACGGCCGACACCACGATTCCCGCGATGGACATTCCCTTGTTGGTCGCTTTCCCACCTCGCGCGCGGAAGAACCCGATCAGCGAGAAGACGAGCCCCAGGATCACCAGCGGCCAAGCGATCACACCGATCAGTGGTATCAGCGAGAAGATCAGGCCGATCAGGCCCAGGACGAAACCGGCGGTCCCGAGCCCGTTACGGGGTACTACGGGAGACGGGCTTACCGAACCGGGCGACATTGAGTGCGGAGTGGGATTTGACATGACGACACTTCTTTCGTCGTTCGCTGACAGAGCCGTCGATCCGATACAGATCTCGAGCAGGACATATCCTTGACGATTTTTTGAACGGGTGATCTTCGAACCACTCTCAGATATGATCCTGACAGTGAGCCGTTCGTCCGTGACAGACGGACGAACACCGACACCCCAAGATCATTCCTGAAACCACACACACGAGCCCTCGACGCTGAAGAACTCGCCCTCCTCCACAGTCACCGACGCTTTACCCATCGGCATCCCGTTCGTGATAAGCGAGTCGAATTCCCCGGAGTCGTCACTGGTGCGCTCCCAGTAGCAGCCCATCGGGTCGTCCGGCGTCGGACCATCGGTCACATACCGGCCCGGCGGCGCGTCGACACCCACCTGGTACATGCCCATCGTCAGACCGCCCGCCTCATTCTCACCCGCAGACTCGTCCGGCGCAGGCTCTACCGGGGCCGACTCGGCGAGATCAGACTCGATCACCGTCTCCGTCTCCGTCTCGGTGATCGGCGCGGCCGACTCGGTGACCGTCTCGGTTTTCGGCGGCGGAGCGGGTTTGGCGACCGTCTTCGTGGGTTGTGCTGCCGCAGTGGCTTGCTCCTCATGTGCAAGACCGGCCGACCCTGCACCGATCACCGTACCGACCAGCAAAGCCGCAACCACCGCGACCACCATCGGCCACCGCCTACGCCGCGGCGTCGCATCACTTGAGTACACATTCATGGTCGTTCCCCCTCGCCCGGCGACGAATTTCACCGGTTACTTCGGTGGTATGGCGCCGCCGTCAGCGCCGCGGCCTGTACCGCCATCTCGAAGCGGCCGAGCAGCCCAGCGAGACCTTCCACCGCCGCCGGTTCCCTTGAATGCCTGCCATACTGCGCCCCAGCGAAAACGGCCCGGAACCAGCATCGGGCCCGATGGATCACCTCGGCGCGTACCCGTTCATCGCTCGAGCACCGCGAAACGCAACACACATTTATGGTTCTGTGACCCAGGGCGAACGAAATAATTCACGAATTCGGGACCACCGCGGCGAAACGGCAACCATGCGAACGAAACCTAACCGGGCGGAACCGGAAACTCGCGACGAGACATGCTGGACACGGCGTCCATCAGTACGTCCACTCCCAGCCCGACGGTCTGTCGGCCATCGCTCCCGGGTCGAGTGCGAGCGTGCCGCTCGCCTCGGGGACGACGATCTCGATGGTGCCGCTGTACTTCTGGTTCACGCCGAAGTTGGACGAGAGCTCGTCCTCGTAGTCGGTGCACGACCCGATCTCCGCCGGATGCGACAGGCCGTCGGCGCCGATCTCGACGAAGCTGAACGGCACGTTAGAGGCACCACGATTGCCGTCGAGCTGAACCTTCAACAACGCTCCACGACGGAATCTCCGACTGTGCAGCGGTCGGGATCAGCGGCTCATCTGCTCAAGAAATGCTTGAGTCTCCGGATCGGTCGAGTACACGCACGCCCCGGCCATGCCGCGCGTGAGCAGAACCTTGTAGGTGTTGCGGATCAGGGCCCCGAAATGCAGGTCATCGGCCTTTTTCACCGCAGGGTCGTGGGAGTACTCGCGGCGGGCTACCCACTGCCCGTTGCGACGGACAAAGTCGGGCCCGAAGATCACGCCCGCCCAGTCGTATTCGAATCCTTGTGCGGTGTAGATGCAGCCGACCTGCCCGAAGCCCCGTTCGTCAGAGGCCCAGTAGTACGACTCGGGTGCGTCCGGAACTCGCTTCCCCGGTTTGGCGTTCCACGGTCTCGCCCACTCGCCGATCGTCACGTCGTCAACGAGGTGTTTCCCGTCCTCGGTCGCGACCGGGTCGCTCCAGCGCCAGCAATAGCCTGCCGCGAGGCGTGCCGTGGTGCCGGCATGATCAGCCTGTTTCGCCAAGAGCCATGATTCCATGGCCTCCGGTGACGCCACGTCGGCGAGTTCGAAGTCGTCGTCAAGTGCGGAAGCCACGTTGCTCCACGACGTCGGAGGAAGCCGGTCCAGTCCGACTAGCCGTTCGACCCAGGTGTCGAATGCCGCCGACCCACCGCAGCGGAACTGGCCTTTCAAGTGAACGATTTCCACGTCGCAGCCTTTGGCCCGAGCCGCCGTCGTGATCTCGTCCAACGAACCCATCTCCCCGGGCCGCACGATCTGGTTTTCGTCCAACAGGAACACAGGCACCCAGGCCACGTCGATCAGTTCGTCGATCTGCCTGCCCGCCTGGGCACGAACCTCCTTCCTGGTGTACCGATTTACGCTGGTCTCGCGGATGCGATGCGCCTCGTCGCAGATGAGCACATCGAGCTCGCGAGGTTCGGACGCGGTGTAGTTGTTGAAGTACTTGAAAAGACTCTGCACCCGAGGCGCATGTTTACCCGCGGTCTTGCGCATGGTCCTCGTGAAGGCGCTGGAACCCGTCGCATGGTGCACCGTCCGTCCCCGTCGAGCCAGGTTGCCCATCAAGTTGAGCGCGATGACGCTCTTGCCGGATCCAGGCCCCCCGAGAACGACGACGGCCGTTCGCGTGTTGGCGGTACGCGCACGGTCCACCGCGTGCATGACCTGCTCGTAGGCGACCTTTTGTTCGTCGAGAAGGACGAACTGGTCACGCTCTTGAATCTCGCGCGCGGCCAGCTTGAGCAGTGGCTTCGACGGTGCGTGGTGGCAGTTCAGGAAGTCGTCGGCGGCGGTGCGTGCAGTCTGTCGATCACCGTGCGGATCCAGCTTACCGCGCAGATACTCGACGAACTCCTGTTTGTCGTCCAACGTGAACATGCGGCCGTACTCGTCCGGCGTGTACTGCTTCAAGGACGCGATCCCCGAGGTCTGCGCATTGTGCAGGTAGGCGACGCCGTGCACCACATGCGGCTGCGCCGCCAGTGACGGGGTCGAGTCGACCAGGTACTCGCAGTACTGCCGGACCTGGTCGACCGGGTGGAGCACGGGCTCCTTCCCGTACGCTGCGACACGCACCAGGTCGGCAAGAACGAGCTCGGCCTCCGACCACTGCTTGAGTTCGACGAGGACGTAGCTCGGTTCGCGGGTCCGCGGGTGCGTTCCGCACAGCACCGCGTCGACCCGTTTGGGACTGTGCGGCAGCTTGTGCTCCAACAGGACTTCCACGTGGCCGAGGCCTGCATCCGTGAGATCACGGAGGAGCACGGGAAGGCTGCGTCGCCACGATCGAACCTCGCCGGTTCCGGCGCGGCTTTCGAGCTGGAACTTCGCCTGTTCCGAAAGCAGTTGATGCAGTCGGTCGGCCTTCGCTTCCTCGAGCAGGTCTGCCGCACTTCGACGGACGAGCGCCACGTCTGAACCCCCACTGGACACGCGTGATCCACGCGCGGGTGGGGGCAGCGACGAAGCGATACTTCGGTGCCCGTCGGGCCGCGATTTCGGTCGATCATCCTAACCGTAGTACCTACGGCGCGACTGAACGACTCGCCACTACGGCTACGCATGAACCCAGGAGATATCAACAACTCCAGGAGTACAGTCGCCGGAAGCGTGTACCACACCGACGTCCGCACAGTTGCCGATGAGCGTCTCGGTCCCCTTCCCCGGGCTCGGTGTTGGGCCCGAACTCGAGCTCAACCCTCGTGCCGCGTGTCCCTCGGACCGGCCGCGTCCGTGCCGAACACCGCCAGCGAGAACCGGCCGGGAGGATACGGGTAGGTACTCGTGACAGCCGCTCGTCTGACCCGGCTCCGAGCTGCACGGCGCGGGGTCCAGGACGACCTTTTCCACGCCTCTCACAGCGCCGGCGTACCTGTGGGAGACGTTTCGCCGGTGGAGTCGAGTCCCTGCCATTCGGATCAGTCGGCGTGCACCCACTCGATGTCCGCCGGCGCTGATGGCTGCGCAGGAACTGCTCCAGCGCTGCGAGGACATCGTGAAGAGACAGGACGAACACGGCGGATCCCCGCCGGGAAAGCCGGGCCGGTCAGGCGCCGTGCTCTCCCTTGCGGCGGGACAGCCACACCGTGCCGCCGCCGACAGCGAGCAGCGCCGCGCCGGCAGGCACAAGCCACATCAGCGTGCCGCTGACTCCGGTGTCGGCCAGGTCGTCGTTGGCGGAGACCGCGTCGACCGTCACCGGGGCCGACGAGGTGGGGCCGGGCATGGTCACGGGAGCCACGCCGTCGTCGGTCTCGGACGGCTCGCCGCCCTTGTCGTCACCGTTGTCGCCTCCCTTGCCACCCTTGTCGTCACCGTCGTTGCCCGGCTTCTCCGGGTTCCCGGGCTCGTCGCCCGGATTCTCGCCACCGGGCTGTTCACCGGGCTCCTCACCGGGGTTCTCGGGATCGTCGCCGGGCTCCTCCGGTTTCGGGGGTGTGGTGGGCTCGGGCTCGCACAGGTCGACGTCGACGGACTCGGCAGGTGCGAAGAAGTGCTGCTCGGGGCCGCGGTCGATCCAGGCCCGCACCGTGATCACACCGTCGCCGTTGAGATCCGGCGTGTCGACGGGCACCTCGACGGGGACCGTCTCCTCGTCGCCCGCCGCGATGGGGGTCAGGTGGAAGACGTTGCCCCACTTCTGGCCGGCGAGCGGGCCCTCGGCGATGGTCTCGCCGGTGACCTCGTCGGCCGTGCCGCTCTCGGAGCCGACCTGGTAATCGCCGAAGAACTCGAAGTCGGTCGGGTTGGTGAAGGTCACGGTAGCGATGCCGCACTCGTCGCTGCCGATACTGACCGAGGTTCCCTCGTCAGCCGCCGCGGGGGACACGCACAGGAATACACCCGCCACCGCAGCAGGAATGGTCAACAGTTTCCTCATCGTCTCTCTTTCTTGTTGCAACCGCACAGCCCGAGGGGTCGTGACCCTTCCGATTCTCGGACGATGCGGGAACGTCGAATTCCACAGTGGACTGTTGTCGTCACCACGTCGGATGACGCGCCGGAACAGCGTGAACACGCAAGCCACACCCCGCTTCTCGTGCTCACACCGAAGCCCTTCGATGGCGCGACCGGAAATGTTTCCCACTTCAGTGGAATGTGATCGCGGCGTGACAAACGATCACGCTCGGTGCTTTACGACGGCCCATCGACAACACGGGCGGTCACGAGCATGAATGGTCCACGCCAGAATGGAATCAGTGGAAAATCTCGACCATTGACCATTGACCGTTGCGAGTTGCCCACAACTCAGCGCCGTACCTGGGAAGTGACCGTCCACAACCGGACTCCACCGGCACAAGCCGACGCCCGCCAGGCCCGCAGGTGCCGCGACGCAGACGCCGACACGCCTACACCGGCGCAGCTGTATCGACACGAAGAGCCGCTCGCCGGTACGAATCCGGCGAGCGGCTCAAACCACGTAACTCGTCCCCGCAGGGGTCTTAGCGGCATGCACGAACGCAGAACACGGCGTCCCGGATGCAGAACCCGCGCCACGGAATCCGCGACACGGACCCTCAGGAACGCAACACGAGCCCCGGAACCTGCAACACGGGCTCCCAGGAACGCAACACGAGCCCCGGGATCCGCAACACGGCGTGCCCGCGTCAGCCGGACTGGGAAGCGCCGGCGTTGGCCAGGGGGAGGATCGGGTAGGCGACGCGGACGCCCGCGGCGTCGAGGCCCGCCTTGAGGTGGCCGCGCAGTTCGCGACCCATCGCCCACTGCTCGCCCGGCTGCGTGGTGACCATGACCCGCACCGTGACGGCACCGTTGCCGATGCCGACCACACCGGTGATCGACGGCCGCTCGATGATCTTCGGTGCGAACTCCGGGTTGTCGGCGAACTCGTCGATGTTGCGCTGGATGACGGCCTTCGCCTCGTCCAGGTTCACCGAGTAGTCCAGCGGCAGCTCCACCACCGCGTTGGCCCAGTCCTGGTTCATGTTGCAGACACGCATGATCTCGCCGTTGCGCACGTGCCACAGCCCACCGTTGAGGTCGCGGATCTTCGTGATCCGCAGCGTGACCGCCTCGACCGTGCCGACCGCGTCGCCCACGTCGACGACGTCGCCCACGCCGTACTGGTCCTCGACCATCATGAAGATGCCGGACAGGAAGTCCTGCACCAGGCTCTGCGCACCGAACCCGATCGCGAGACCGATCACACCGGCGCTCGCGATGATCGGGCCGATGTTGATCCCGAACTGCCCCAGGATCGTCACGAACGCGATGCCGAATATCACGAACGACGCCACGCTCTTGAGCACCGAGGCGATCGTGTTCGCCCGCTGCCGCTGCCGCTCACCGCGGCCGTCGTTGCTCTGCTTGATGACCCGGCTCGCCGCCTTGGCCTTCGCCTTGTCGATCCGCTCGCGCGAGTTGACCATCCGCTTGGCCAGCTGGTCGATGACCCGGCCGACGATCGCACGCAGCACCAGTGCGAGCACCGCGATGATCGCGATGTTGATCAGACCGGACACCATCTCCGTGGAGTTCTCATTGAACCAGTCCACGAACGCATTGGCCTGGACAGGAGGCATGGGCACGGGTCTCCCCTCTTCCGCTGGCAGCGGACACGTACTCGGCGTCACCTGGCAGGGTAGGCAGCCACCCTCGCGTCGTCCGCACGCGGGGCGCCGCCAACCTTGCGAAACAGCCCGTGACCAGCACGTCGGGGTGCATCAGCTTCCCGCCGGCTTCATCGCCCCGGCCGACGTCACCGGCGCCTCACAAGCGCAGCCCGCCACCTCAGGACAGCGCAGCCGGGCACAGCACGTCACAGGCACAGCCCGGCACGTCACGGGCGCAGCCTGTTCACCTCAGGGGCGCAGGCCGTCGAACAGCATCCGCAGATACGTGTCGGCGACGTCCTCGACGTCGTCGTCCGACGCCCCGCGGATCCAGCCGCTGACCCCGTTGAGCATGTCGAGCATGCCCAGCGCCACCAGCTTCGGGTCAAGCTCGCGGAACTCGCCCGCGCGCATGCCCGCGGCGATCACGTCCCGCACCCGCCGGTGGTAGTACTGCCGATACCGGTCGACCTCGGCCAGGTGCTCCTCCGTCAGCGACGTGCGCTCGTGCAACGCCACCAGGTGCTCCACCCGCCGCCTGCGCAACTGCCGGATGTGCGCCTGCAGCAGGCCGGCGAGCCGCTCCGCCGGGGTTCCCGCCGCGTCGAGCAGCGGCAGGTTCTCCTCCACCGGCTCCCGTGTCACCGCCAGGCAGATCTCGTAGAGGATCTCCTCTTTCGACGAGAAGTGGTGGTACAGGCTCGCCCCGCGGATACCGACGGCCTCGGCGATGTCGCGCATTCCGACGTTGCCGTACCCGCGGGTCGCGAAGGTCTGCGCCGCCGCCGTGACGATCTCCGCACGCCGGCCACGACTCCGCTCCGTGCGCGAGCCCGTGCGGTTCGCCGGTTCGGCCCCGTCGGTCGGCTCGGCCACCCGTTCCACGTCTCCCCTCGCGCCACCACCCGGTGCCGCCGTGTCCGCCTACCTGCCCGCATGTCAGCCACACACCCGCGCGGGCGCGATCACTATCGCGCACCGCGCGGGCACCGCTCCAGCAATCCTGCCGTTCCAGCAACCCCGCCGATCCGGCAGCCCTGCCCAGACACCGCACAGGGCTCAGGCAGGCGCGTTCGCCACCTGCCCGCGCAGCTGCCGCTTCAGAATCTTGCCCTGCGGATCCACGGGCAGCTCCGAGACCACGTGCACGGCCTTGGGCACCTTGTACGAGGCGAGCCGCTCCCGGCACACGGCGACGACGTCCTCGGCGGTGACCTCGTGGTCGCCGTCCGGGACGACGAACGCCGTGACCGCCTCCGACCAGTACGCGTCCGGCATGCCGACGACCGCGGCCCTGAGTACGCCCGGATGGCCGTACACGACCCGCTCGACCTCCTGGGACGACACGTTCATCCCGCCGGTCTTGATCATGTCTTTGAGGCGGTCGTGGAAGAACAGGTTGCCCTCGCCGTCGATGCGCACCATGTCGCCGGTGTGGACCCAGCCGTCGCGGAACACCTCGGCGGTGCGCTCCGGATCGTCGAGGTAGCCCAGCATGGCCGACGGGGTACGGCACAGCAGCTCGCCGACCTCGGCGTCGTTGCCGTCGGCGTCGACGACGCGGATCTCCAGGTGCGTGACCGGCTTGCCGATCCACGCCGCGTCACCGCCGGGGACGTCGTCGAGCGTGCGGAAGAACCCGACGGTGCCGAGCTGCGAGAGCTCCGACTGGCCCCAGTACGTCCCCCACATCACGTCGGGCGCCGCCGCGGCCCAGGCCTCGACGACGTGCGGCGGGATCAGCCCGCCGTAGGTCATGCACCGGCGCACCTGGCCGACCGCGTCCGATCCGAACGCCGGCTCCTGCGACAACGCCGTGTAGAACGTCGGCGTCTGCGCGATGACGGTGATCCGCTCGGCCGCGATGATCCGCAGGGCTGCGGCCGGTTCGACCGTCGCGGGCAGCACCAGCGTCGCTCCCATCAGCGTCAGGCTGGTCATGGAGCCCAGCCCGGCGATCGTGTGGAACGGCATGACGAACAGCCACGTGTCCCGCGGTCCGGTGTCCAGTCCCCAGCCCCACGCCGGAGCCGTGGAGGCGAGGTAGTTGCGGTGCGGGATCAGCACGCCCTTCGGGCTGGCCTCGGTGCCGGAGGTGTAGACGATCAGCGCCACGTCGTTCTCGTCCACGGCGACGTCCGGCTCGTCGGCAGGCTGCTCGGCCAGCAGCCCGTCCAGATCGGCGCCGTAGGTCAGCCGTGCCGTGTCCGGCGGCCGTGCCGCGTCGACGACGGCCTGGAAGTCCGGGTCGGCGAGCACGAGCGTCGCCCTGCTGTGGCTCAGCTGGTGCGCCGCCTCCGGTTCGCGGTACAGCGGATTCACCCCGGTGAACGCGGCACCGATCTTGAGGGCGCCGTAGTAGGCCGCGACGACGTCGACGCTGTTGCGTGCCATCGACGCGATCCTGCCGCCGTGGCCCAGTCCGCGTGCCGTGAACAGGTGCGCGAACCGGTTGGCCCGCTCGTTGAGCGCGCCGTAGGTCGTCTCGGTGCGGGTGCCGTCGGCGCCATAGGCGATGAACGCGACCTTGTCCGGCTGCGTCCTGGCGTGCCTGCGCAGCTGGTCACCGATCGTCGCGCGGCCCAGCGGGGTCCGGTGGTGCGGGGCGAGGTCGGGCACGGTGTCTCCTGCGGGGATCGGGTCGCCTGCGGCCGGCTCAGACGGCGGCGTCGGCGAAGTAAGGCCGGGTGAAGGTCTCTGCGGCGACGATGTCGGCCACCGGGCTGCGCGACAGTTTCGTCGGGAAGCCCTTCTCCGGATAGCCGACGGTGACGTGCGCGGCCGTCAGGAAGTCGTCGGGGATCTCGAGCAGGTCGCGCACCTGCGGTTCGGCGTGGCACAGCAGCGTGGTGACGGCCGACGCGACGCCCTGGTCGCGCAGCGCGAGGCAGAAGTTCTGCACCGTCGGGTAGATCGACCCGCCGCCGACGACCGACACCCGGTCCAGCTCCAGGTCCGTCGGGTGCAGCCCGTCCACCTCGGCGCAGACCACGACGATCGCGGGAACGTCGGCGAGATGCTCGGCGAAGTGGTCCGCATCGCGCACGGCCTTCGGCATGGCGCCGATGTTGACGCTGCCGTCGCCGATGCCGCCGAGGTACGCCTTCCACATCGGCAGGTACAGGTCCTGCAACGCCTGTTTGCGCGCCCGGTCGCGGACCACGATCCAGCGCACGGGCTGCCGGTTGCCGCCCTGCGGCCCGAACCGCGCCGCCTCGAACGCCCGGTACAGCGTGTCGTCGGGCACCGGGTCCCGCCGGTAGTACCGGCACGTACCCACCGTGCGCATCGCGTCGGTCAGCTCCATTGCTCAACCCTTCACCATCGGTATTACCTATCCATTGTTAGGTTATGAGCAGCGATACTCCTGTGACCGGAGGCACATGTCAAGACGCCTCCCGAAATGATCAGCGAACTTGACGCAGCGTGTCGCGGCGTGTTGACACTGTTCCCACGGCTCATCGGAACCACCAGAACCTAACTGCCGTTAGACTTCTCGGTGAGTACCACTTCCTGATGAGTCCCACTGCGCGGCGGAAGCGGAGGACCGACTGCTGTGACCGAGACACCCCCGGAGACGAGTGACACGGATGCGGCCGACCTCGCCGCAGCCCTCGAGCACGCCAACCTGCCCGCCCTCGTACCGGTGCTGTACCAACTCACCGGTGATCGCGCCTGGCTCCAGGACCCGTACCGGCCGAGCCGCAGCCGCGGTATGGACAACAACGACTCGGGCGGCTTCCCGCCCGAGGTCGCGGCCCGGATCAAGGACGCCACACTCGACGCCGTGCTGACCCACGAAACCGGCACCCCGCCCGCCGTGCCCGCGCCGGTCGGTGACGAGCTCCGCGAGCTGCTGGAACTCGCCAACGGCGAGGCCGTTCCCGCCGAGTACGCCGACATGGCCGCCGAGGACATGGGATTCACGCCGTCGCCCACGCCCGCCGCCCCGGACGGTGACATCGACGCCATCGTGATCGGCGCCGGCATCTCGGGCATGCTCGCCGCGATCACACTCCGCGAGGCGGGCATCGACCACGTCGTGCTGGAGAAGAACGACGACGTCGGCGGCTGCTGGCTGGAGAACGTCTACCCGGGCGCCGGTGTCGACACCCCGAGCCACCTCTACTCGTACTCGTTCGCACCACGCGACTGGCGGACCCACTTCGGCAAGCGCGACGAGGTGGAACAGTACCTCCGCGGCGTCGCCGACGACCACGACCTCCACAAGGTGATCCGCTTCGGCACCGAGGTCCTCACCGCCGACTACGACGCCGACAGCGCCACCTGGACCGTCCACACCGAACACGGCGAGCGACTCACCGCACGCATCCTGATCAGCGCGACCGGCGCCCTGAACCGGCCCAAGATTCCCGCGATCCCCGGCATCGACGACTTCCGGGGCCCGATCTTCCACACCGCCGCCTGGCCCGAGGAGCTCGACCTGACGGGGAAGCGCGTCGCCGTCGTCGGTAGCGGGGCCAGCGCCATGCAGGTCGTACCGGCCATCGCCCCGACGGTGTCGCAGCTGACCGTCTTCCAGCGCTCACCCCAGTGGATCGCACCCAACGACGTCTACTTCAGCGAGATCGACGACGCCGTCGCGCTCCTGATGGAGCGGGTCCCGTTCTACCGCGCCTGGTACCGCACCCGGCTCGCGTGGAACTTCAACGACCGCGTGCACCCCGCCCTGCAGATCGATCCGGAGTGGCCGCACCCCGACCGGTCGGTCAACGTGATCAACGACAGCCACCGCCGCGCCTTCACCCGGTATCTGGAGTCGCAATTGGACGGAAGGCCGGATCTGATCGCCAAGGCGTTGCCGGACTATCCGCCGTTCGGCAAACGCATGCTGCTCGACAACGGCTGGTTCACCGCGCTGCGGCGCGACAACGTCGAACTCGTCACCGAAGGCGTCGAGGAGATCACGCCGACCGGTGTCCGCGGCAGCGGCGGCACCGACGCCGACGTCGACGTCGTCATCCTGGCCACCGGCTTCCACACCCACCGCTTCCTGTACCCGATGCGGGTCACGGGCCGTTCCGGTGCGACGCTGGCCGAGACCTGGGGTCCCGAGAACGCCCACGCCTACCTCGGCATCACCGTTCCCGACTTCCCGAACTTGTTCATCACCTGCGGACCGGGGACCGCGCTGGGGCACGGCGGCAGCTTCATCACGGTGGCCGAATGCCAGGTCCGCTACATCGTCGACACCCTGGTGACCATGGCCCGCCGCGGCCTGCGCGCCGTGGAGGTTCGTCCCGAGGTGGAGTCCGACTACACCCGGCGGCACGACGAGGCCCACGAGAAGATGCTCTGGACCCATCCCGGCATGACCAACTGGTACCGCAACGCCGACGGCCGCGTGGTGTCGACCATGCCCTGGCGCATCGTCGACTACTGGTCCATGACCCGCCGCGCCGACCTCGCCGACTACCGCACCGAACCCGCGCTGCCTGCCGACGAGGGGTGACGCCGCCCGCCTCGCCCGGGGCGGCCGCCGCGCGGTCGCGTGGGCCGTCCCCGGTCAGGACCGGCGGAGGAGTCCGGTCCGCTTCGGTTTCGCCGAGCTGCCCCGCGACGTCCGGACGGTGCCGCTGCGGACGTCGTCCAGCAGTGCGGCGACGGTCTCCTGCGCGCACGTCTTGTTGGCGCCGATCCCGCCGGACGGGCCGCGCTTGATCCACCCCACGACGTACGTGCCGTCGCGTCCCTGCACTCGGCCCGCCGTGTTGGGGATCGTGCCCGTCGTCTCGTCGAACGGCAGGCCCCGCACCCCGGTCCCGCGGTACCCCACGGCGCGCACCACCAATCCCGCTTCGATGTCCACATCGGACTTGGGCCCGCCGGTTCGCAATCCGGCCACGCGGTCGTCGCCGAGCATGTCGCGCGGCGAGGAGTGGAACCGGAGTACGATCCGTCGCCGACCTCCCACGGCCGGTGCCGACCAGTCGATGCGCTCCTGGGCGACCCCCTGCAGCAGGTGCGCCTTCTCCCCCGGCTCGGCGGCGTCGATCGCCTTTGTCACGCGGTCGTCGTGGGTGTCCACGACGACATCGAAGTCCGGATGCCGCGTCAGGGCCAGCAGTTCCGGCTCGGTGTACGCGGCGTGTTCCGGTCCGCGCCGGGCCAGCAGCACGACCTCCCGCACCGAACTGGACCGCAGCCGCGTCAACGCACTCTGCGAGATGGACGTGTTCGCCAACGTGTCCGGATCGCTGGACAGGATGCGGGCGACGTCGAGTGCGACGTTGCCGTTACCGATCAGCACGGCGCGCTCCGACGACAGGTCGAGGTCGGCGCTCGCATCGGGGTGGCCGTTGTACCAGGAGACGACGTCGGTCGCGGCGACGCTACCTGGGAGCTGCTCCCCGGCGATACCCAGCGATCGCGCCGACGACGCGCCCACGGCGTAGACGACCGCGTCGTGCCGGGCGGCCAGCTCGTCGACCGTGACGTCCCTGCCGACCTCGACACCGAGCCGCAACGTGAGGCGCGGATGCTCGCGGTAGCGCGCGAACGTCTCGTCGATCCGTTTCGTCGACGGATGGTCCGGCGCCACGCCGAAGCGGATCAGCCCGCCCGCGACGTCGAGGCGGTCGATCAGCGTCACCCGCGCACTGGTGTGCAGCAGCAGGTCCTCGACGGCATACATCCCCGCCGGACCGCTGCCGACGACGGCGACGTCCAGCGCGGGGAAGTCGCTCGAGATCGTGCGGTCGAACGTGGGCGCACCCCAGTTGTGGAACACCGGCGAGGAGCCGAGCACGTCCGCCGACACCGGTTTGCCGTCGTAGAACCGGGCGTTCACGTCGGCGTACGGCTTGAGGGACTCGCTCAGCATGTCGACCGGGAAGATGGCGTCCACCGGGCACGCATCGGCACACGCGCCGCAGTCGATGCAGCTGCGCGGGTCGATGTAGAGCATGTCGGTGGTGCCGAAATCCGGCTCGTCCGGCGTCGGATGGATGCAGTTGACCGGGCACACCGCGACGCACGAGGCGTCGTTGCAGCAGGTCTGCGTGATCGCGTAGGCCATGTGATGTCCGAGCCGGGGTCAGAGCAGGTTGGCGCGCTTGTAGATGCGCTTCGAGGCCTTCGTCAGCAGACCGGCCGAGTTGAGGAACTCCATGAGACCGGCACAGCTCGAACGCAGCATCGCCTTGTGGTTCTCGTTGCTGCGGGCCTCCCGGATGGCCCGCTTCGGGTCCAGGCCCGCGTTCTCGTAGACCTTCGGGTTCCACATGGCGTCGACGATGAAGTACGCGACGACGGCGATGTTGATCGCGTTGATGTGGCGGCGGAGCTTGCCCGCGTCCTTCATCCGCTCCTTGGTCTCCTCGCGCGCGAACTTCATGTGCCGCGATTCCTCGACCACGTGGATGTTGTTGATGGTGCGCACGAAGGGCACGACGCGCTCGTCGCGCATCCAGTCGCGCTGCATCACGTCGAGGACTTCTTCGGCCACGAGGATCGCGGCGTAGGCGGCCTCACCGCGCGCGGTGGCGGCGTAGAACCTGCCGCCGTGCACCGCGTACCACTTCGGCCGGTAGGCGGGCGCGTTCAGCTTCTCCGCGCCGCGGGCGAACATGATCGAGTGCCGGCACTCGTCGGCGATCTCCGTCAGGGCCCACTGGAACTCCGGTGACGTCGGGTCCTTGGCGTAGAAGTCCCGCAGCACCATCTGCTGGAGGATCATCTCGAACCAGATGCCCGTGCTGGCCACGGACGCCGCTTCCTGCCGCGTCAGCTCGCGTCGCTGGTCCTCGGTCATCTCGTCCCAGTAGGGCGTGCCATAGAGCGTGCTCCACTCCGGCGACGTCCCCCAGTAGGAGGTGTCCAGCGGCGTCTCCCAGTCGACCTCCGTGGCGGGGTCGTACGACAACATCTCCGAGGAGTCCAGCAGCCGCTGCGCGACCGAGTCGTGGTCGTGCTGCGCGTCCGCGTCACTGCGGTGGTCGACGCTGGTCATAGGAAGCTCCCTGACGACGAGAATGCCTGTTACCGAGATTTACTGTTACTCAAGGTAACACGACCTTCCGGGCGGGGCCAGCCCGGCACGTTTTCCCAGGAAAAGTGGCAGATCAGGGGTTGTGTGACCGGCCGGACGCATGCGGATCCGGCATGCTGTTCGAGCACCGGACATCCCGCCCACACCGCCGGGACGGGAGCGACGCCGACGTCTCGAGGGAGCATGGCCGAACGACACCGCCACGACGCGAGCCGGCGATTTCCGGCACGCACTGGGAACCCCACTGCTCGCATGCGGCAGGACTACGACGCCTACGCCCCACGGTACGACCGGGAGACGAGCATCTACGAACGGGCGATGCTCGGAGGCGGCCGCGCCTGGGCCTGCTCGCAGGCCCGCGGCGAGGTGCTGGAAGTCGCGATCGGCACGGGCCGCAACCTGCCCTTCTACCCGCAGGTCTCCCGAGTCACCGGGGTCGAGCTCAGTCCCGCCATGCTCACGCGGGCCCGCGCCCGGGCCGGCGAGCTCGGCCGTCAGGTTCAACTGGTCGAAGGGGACGCTCAGGCGCTGCCGTTCCGCGACGCCGCGTTCGACACCGTGGTGTGCACGCTGGGACTGAGCAGCATTCCCGACGACCGGGTCGCTGTCGCTGAGATGCATCGGGTCCTGCGCCGGGGCGGACACGTCGTGCTGCTCGGCCATGTCGCCAGTCCCCACCTGCCGCTGCGAGGGTTGCAACTCCTCCTGGAACGATTCCCTGCCGCCGTCGGCACGCGGCGACCCGCTGATCGGCAGACGCGGCAGGTCGTTCCGCTCCTGCGCGCGGCCGGTTTCACCGTCCTGTACCGCGGTCACACCCGCGGCGGCATCGTCGAACGCGTGACCGCGACCAGGTAGGCACACGCTCGCAGCGTCGACGCCACGACCTCACGTCGGCGGGCCGAGAGCGCCTCCCCCGAGACGCCCCACCTCCCGGCCCGCCGACCCCCTCACCGGCGCCCCTGGACCTCTCGCCGCGCAACGCCCGGCTCCCCCTGGGCGTTGCGCTCCCTCGACGGGCGGGAGGAGCAGCGGCTCGGTGACCGAGCGCCTTCCGCAACTGGCGCGACGCGCAGACCTCGCCGCGAGCCGACCCGCTGTGGTCGTGTCCAGCACACGCGGAAGACGTCGTGAAGGACGACGATGTTGGATGCCAGCAGGCCGACCCGGCCACGGCTGCCACCCGACTCACCGATGCCGCTCGTGGCGCACCACCATGACCGGACACCGCGCATGGTGAATCATCGCCTGGCTCGTCGACCCCAACAGCAACCCGCGGAACCCGCCCCGCCCACGGCTGCCGACCACCAGCAACGACGCGGTGTCGGACCACTCCAGCAACTGGCGCCGGGGCCTGTCCCTCTCGATCACGCGCTCGACCACGACGTCCGGGTACTTCTCCTTCCATCCGGCCAACTGCTCCGCGACCAGTATCTCGTGATGCTGCTTCTTCGGCTCTCCCTCGAAGTACACCAGCGCCTCGTTGAGCGCGCTGTCGTACTCGAGGTCCAACATGGCGTTCACGGCGACGAGCTTCACGCCGCGCAGTGAGGCCTCTTGGAAGGCGACCGCGGTCGCCTCCTCACTGACCGGACTGCCGTCCACCCCCACGACGACAGGCCCGTTCTCCGGAGCCGGTGTCCCGTCCTCACGGCGCCGGATGACCACGACCGGACACGCCGCGTGGCTGGTCACGGCGATCGCCGTGGAACCCGCCAGCATGCCGGCGAAACCGCCCACCCCTTCCGCGCCCAACACGAGCATGGCTGCCGAACGGGACTCCTCGATCAACACCGAGATCTCATCGCCGGACGACATCTCCACCTCGATGTCAGCCGAAGATCCGGTCGTCTCGGCCTCCTGCCGTGCCGCCTCGAGGACGCTTTTGCCCTCCGCATTCAGCCGTTCGAACACGTCCCGCGAGAACACGGGATCGACACTGAACCCGCGCAACGAGTTGGCAGCGTGCACGATCCGCAGTGTCCGCTGTCTACGTGCGGCCAAGTCGGCCGCCCACCGCACCGCCTCGCGCCCCTTCTCCGACCCGTCCGTCCCGACGACGATCGGACCGTCGGCCAGCTCACCCGTGCTCATCAGTGACCTCCCATGGGCCGGTTGACCCGCGTCGACTCCCTGCGCAGCGGCGATCGGTGCCGAACGTAGGACCCGTGGGACGGTCGTCGATGCTGCCGAAAGTCCCCGGACGCAGGGACCTTCGGCAACCGCTCCCCTGTCGTTGCGACCCGCCGGTCGCCGGGGTGCCCCCGTCTTCGACGGCGGTGACCTAAGACTCTGTCCACTCGTCCGGCGCGGGCACAGCATCGAGTACACAGTGCCGAAGCCGGGAGAAACCATGCACCAGAACGAGCACGCCGCCTCGCAACGGATCATCGTGGGATTCGACGGTTCGCCGTCGGCCGAACGGACACTGCAGTGGGCGACCGCGCAGGCCGGCCGATGCGACGGTGAGGTCGAGGTCATCGCCGTGCGGGAACGGGACGACCTGCTGCCCGGGACGTCCTATACGTTCCAGCCCCACGGCCGCAGGGCCGTCCGGGACGAAGCCGGGGTACGGGACTACCTGCACGAAAGCGTGATCGCAGCCGTGGGCGAGGCACCCGTGACCGAGTCCGTGGTCACCGGCGACCCCGCCATCGAGCTCATCAAAGCCTCCGCGGAGGCGGATCTGCTCGTGGTCGGCGCGCACCGGCGCGGAGCACTGTCCGAGATTCTGCTCGGCAGCACCTCGGCCGAATGCATCCGCCACGCACGCTGCCCGGTGGTCGTCATCCCGGCCGGGCTCGACGACAGCGACGGCTTCGACGGGTGAGCCGGCGTCACGTGGCTGGTCGTGCGAAGGCGGTGAACGCAGGGCCGCCCTGCCGTCGCGGGGGTGGCCGCCGAGGCCCGATGCTCGGTTCACAACCGTGCTCGGCGACAGCCGGGCTCGTAAGCTGATGCTCACACGGCACCAGCGGCCACAACGGAACCACCCAGGCGGTACGGGATGATCACGGTTTTCGTCGTCGACGACCACGAGGTCGTACGTCGCGGAATCGCGGATCTGCTGGACGGGGACGCGGAACTGACCGTCACAGGCGAGGCCGCGAACGCCGCCCAGGCGCTCGCCCGGATCCCCGCGATCCGGCCGGACGTCACCGTCCTCGACATCCGCCTGCCCGACGGCAACGGCATCGAACTGTGCCGCGAACTCCGCTCCCGCCTGCCCGAGCTGCGCTGTCTGATCCTCACGTCCTACAGCGACGAGGAGGCCATGCTCGACGCCATTCTCGCCGGGGCGAGCGGGTACGTCCTGAAGGACATCGAGGGTCTGCAACTCACCACGGCCGTGCGGGAGGTCGGCCACGGCCGGTCGCTGCTCGACAACCGAGCCGCGGCCACTCTGATGGCCTCGCTCCGGGCGGGCGCACAGCCCGCGGGGCCCCTCGACAACCTGAGCGACCGTGAACACAGGCTGCTCACTCTCATCGGAGAGGGACTCACCAACCGGCAGATCGCCGCAAAGATGTATCTCGCCGAGAAGACCGTCAAGAACTACGTCTCGCGACTGCTCACCAAGCTCGGAGTCGAGCGTCGAACCCAGGCCGCGGTACTGGCCACCAGGCTCAAACCGCGCAACCGCAACGACTAGCCGGCCCACGCCGCGTCCGGCACGGGAACCTCTCCGTGTGGTGATCTCACGTCGCGGGTGTCAATCTCAGTACATGGCAGACGGTGATGACCTTCCCGACGGTTCGGGAACCACGCGGCTGCGCGAAACACTGGCACAACTACAGCTTCGCGAGCTGCTGCGCGGTGTCCAGGACCGCATCGACGAGGTCATCAATGCCCGTGACCGGATGGACGGCCTGCTGGAGGCCATGCTGGCCGTGGCCTCCGGGCTGGAACTGGATGCGACACTGCGACGGATCGTCCACGCCGCGATCGACCTGGTGGACGCCCGTTACGGCGCGCTCGGCGTACTCAACCCGGACGGCAACGGGCTGGCCGAGTTCATCTACGAGGGCATCGGCGAGCAGACCCGAGGGCTGATCGGCGATCTGCCCTCCGGGCACGGATTGCTCGGACTGCTGATCGAGCAACCGAAGCCGGTCAGGCTCGACGTGCTGTCCAACCATCCGTCGTCGGCCGGCTTTCCCGAACACCATCCGCCCATGCGCACGTTTCTCGGCGTCCCGGTGCGCGTGCGGGACAAGGTGTTCGGGGATCTCTACCTGACCGAGAAGGTCGGCGGGCAGGGGTTCACCGAGGACGACGAGGTCGTCGTCCAGGCGCTGGCCGCGGCCGCGGGAATCGCGATCGAGAACGCACGACTCTACGAGCAGTCGCAACTGCGCCGGCGCTGGCAGGAAGCGACGAGCGAGGTGAGGGTCGCCCTGATCGCCGCCGAGGATCCCGCCCAAGTACTCGATCTCGTCGCCGACCGCGCGCTGGAACTCGCCGGCGCCGACCACGCCTTCATCGCCCAGCCGGAAGACCCGGAACAACCGGAGGACGAGGTCACCCACCTCGTGATCACCGTCAGCAAAGGCCGCGACGGGCACGACTTCAGCGGCCGCGTCCTGCCCGTCGACGGATCCACCTCCGGCGCCGCCTACCGTCGGCGCACTCCTCTGCAGGTCGCCGAGCTCGAGTCCGATCCGGCCGCGGGCCACGACCTCGAGCTGGGCCCGGCGCTTGCCCTGCCGCTGCGGGTCGCTGCGGACGCGGTGTCCGGTGTCCTGGTCACCGTCCGCGAATCGGGAGCGTCCCCCTTCGGCCCCGACCAACTACCGTTGGCGGCCGCGTTCACCGACCAGGCCGCACTGGCGCTCCAGCTCGCCGACGACCAGCGGAGGCTGCGCGAACTCCAGGTGCTCGGTGACCGCGACCGGATCGCCCGCGATCTGCACGACCACGTCATCCAGCGCCTGTTCTCGATCGGGCTGTCGGTCCAGAGCACCCAGCAGCGGGCGCGCTCACCCGAGGTTCAGCGGCGGCTCGCGGACACCGTCTCCGACCTGCAGAACGTCGTCAGCGACATCCGGAGCACCATCTTCGACCTGCACGGCTCCGCGCAGAGCAGTAGTCAGTTGCGACAGCGGTTGAACGAAGCAGTGACCGAACTGGTCGGTGACAGCGGACTGCACTCGACCATCCGCATCGCGGGGCCGCTCGGCGTGGTCTCCGGCGAGTTGGCCGACAGCGCCGAGGCCGTGGTGCGCGAAGCGGTCAGCAACGCCGTGCGTCATTCCGGTGCGACGACGGTGACGATCACGGCGTCGGTCGCCGACGACCTGGTCATCGACGTCACCGACGACGGTGCCGGAATCCCGGGCACCGTCGCGCGCAGCGGGTTGCACAACCTCGAGCAGCGTGCCGTGCAGGCAGGCGGCGAGCTGCGGGTCGAACGACCTACCGCGGGCGGAACCCGTGTGGTCTGGTCGGCGCCACTACCCGACCCCGGACGGTGACACACTCCCGAACCCGCGTCGCGGCACCGGACCGCCTTCGCCGTCCGGTGCCGCGGTCGCCTCCCCCTTCGGGCCCCGCCGTGGTTTCCACGATGCCCCACCACACCGCGGGAGAGGAAGAATCCGACGTCGTCGACAGTGGTGACCTTCGGCCCTTCACCGCCCGGCTTGCGACGCCGCCGGGCGCGCGGCCTGGGGGGTCGAGTCGCGTCCGGCAGCCAGGCCCGCCGACCCGGTCCGCAATCCCGTCCCGGTTCGTGGCCGCTGTCAGTACTCGCCGTGGACGAGGTTCTCCGGCAGTTCACCACCGGCGTAGCGCTCCAGTTCCTTCGCCACGACGGCGTACGAGCGCACGAGCCTGCCGTTGACGAACCCACCGGTGTGCGGGGTGATCACCACGTTCGGCGCGGTCCACAGCGGGTGCCCCTCCGGCAGCGGTTCGGGGTCGGTGACGTCGAGGATCGCACGCAGCCGCCGGGTGGTCAGTTCGCCGAGGAGCGCGTCGGTGTCGAGGACCGGTCCTCTCGCTGCGTTGACGAGCACGGCACCGTCGGGCATCGCGGCGAGGAATCCGGCGTCGACCATGCCGCGGGTCCGTGACGTCAGCGGCACGAGCAGCACGACGATGTCGGCGTCGGCCAGCAACGACGGCAGTTCGTCGACGCCGTGCACTCCCTGGCGTGCGGTCATCCCGACCATGGTGACGCGCACGTCGAACGGGGTGAGCCTGCGCTCGAGCTGCCTGCCGACGTCCCCCGCTCCGACGATCACGGCCCGCTTGCCCTGCAACGTGTCGGTGCCGTGCGGCCGCCACTCACCGTCCGCGTGTGCGGCCTGGAAGTCCGGCAGCTCGCGGTACAGCGACAGGAGCGTGGCGACGGCCCATTCGGCGGTGCTGCCACCGTGGGCGCCCCGGCACGTCGACAGCAACACCCCGGACGGCACGACGTCGACCCACTCCTCGGCACCCGCACTGCGCAACTGGATCAGCCGCAGCTTCGGCAACTCCGACAGCACCTCCTCGGTGACGCCGAAGCCGGGCACGAGCACCTCCGCGTCGACGGCGGCCTCGGGCAACGGCAGGCCGGGTTCGTACCTGACGGGCTGCACGCCGTCGATGCCGGTCAGCGCCGCCATGCCGTCGTCGTCGGGAACCAGAACCGTGATCGCCATGTCCCCATCCTCTCGGGCCGATCACGCGCCGGAACGCGCGACCCGCTTACTCGAGGCTCACGACGCGGCGCCTACTCTCGGAAACCGTGCGGGGTGGACGACTCGGACAGCGACGATGGTCGGTGCCGCTGGTCCTGGCGGTCAGCGGCCTGCTCGTGCTGTCCGGGTGCGCCGACTTCGAGGACGAGGCCTCCGGCGAACGGTGGTCGGCGGCGCCGGAACTGTCGCCGGAACGCGGGCCACAGCCGCAGCTGCCCGAGGCCGAGACACCGGACGTGCCGAGCGCTCCCGAGCAACAGCCGACGAAGGTACCGCCACCCGAAGGCTGCAAGGATTTCGACCAGGCCGTGATCGCGACCTGTCTGGACACCGTGTCGGCTGTGGCCCCGCTGCCCGGTGGCGGCCAGGTGATCAGCGCACTCGCGGGTGAGCGTCGCAGCGGCCGGGTGATGCTCGTCGACAGCAACGGCACGAAGAACCGGTTCGCCGAGCTGGACGTCGCCGCGACCGGCGACGGCGGGCTGACGAGCCTCGCACTCTCGCCGACGTACGCGGAGGACCGCCTCGTCTACGCCTATGTCACGACGCCGGAGGACAACCGGGTCGTGCGGTTCGCCCGCGGCCAGGAGCCCAAACCCGTACTCACCGGCATCCCGAAGGGTCCGAGCGGCAACGCGGGTGCGCTGTTGGCCACCGCCGACGGGTCGTTGCTCGTCGCCACGGGCAATGCCGGCGACGCGGCGAAGGCCGGCCGCGCGGGCACCCTGTCCGGCAAGGTGCTGCGCATCGACCCGTCCGGCGCGCCCGCTTCGGACAACCCGAGGAACGGCTCCCCGGTCCTCGCATCCGGCCTGACCGCACCGGGCGGGCTGTGCCAGACGCCCGACGGGTCGCGCACGTGGGTGACCGACCGCGGGGCCGACAAGGACGCGCTGTTCGCCGTGCCCGACGGCGCGGACGGACCCGACGGTGTGGCCGAACTGGGCTCGCCCGCGTGGACGTGGCCGGACAAGCCCGGCGTGACCGGCTGCGCCGACTGGACGGATTCCGTGGCCGTGGCGACCTCACACGGCGAGAACGTGCAGAACCTGCCACTCACCCAGGACGGCTCCGTCGGCGGAGAACCGCAGGTCACGATGGACGGCGACAACGGGCCGAGTTACGGCAGGCTGGGCTCGCTGTCACAGGTGTCGGAGAACGTGTCCGTGGCGGGCACCGTCAACAAGGACGGCGGCAAGCCGGGTTCGAGCGACGACCGGGTGGTGCTGATCGTGCGCCAGCCCTCGGGTGGTTCCGGCCGCGACTGACCCCGCTCGCCCCCTGCCACGCCCGTCGCCGGGATGACGGCTCGGAGCCGGTCGGACACCGCTCCCGCGAGGCACAACACCAGTCCCTGGAGCCGCAACACGGGCCCCGCGAACCGCAACACGTGCCCCTGAACCCGCAACACGGCTGGTGTCGTGGGACGGGTGTCAGCGGGTTGGGCGGCCGCGGCGGGTTTCGGTGTGGAGCGTTCGGATGTCGAGTGCGGCGAGGACGACGCTCGCGACGACGGCGAGTGCACCGAGGTACCGGCCGATGCCGGCTTCGACGGCCACACCGCCCGCCTCGAGCACGGCACGTTCCTCACTGCCGAACTGCCAGTCGGCGAGCAGCCAGCCGAGTACGGTGAACAGCAGCGCCAGGCCGGCAGCGATGAGCCACAGCTGAGGCAGGCCGCCCGTGCGCGCCGCGTTGATCCGGCCGACGGCGGCGACGGTGACGCCGACGGCCGTGACGAGCAGCGGCGGGAACCAGCCGAAGAACGTCGCCCGCCACACGGAGCGGGTGACGTCGTCGGCGGGCAGCTCGGCGAGCGCCGACCGCACCGCCGGGTCGTCGGCCGTCAACACGGTCCAGGGCAGGAACAGCGAGACGACGGCAAGCACCGCGGCCGCGAGCCCGCCGAACTCCCGCCACGAAGGTCGAGCCAACGTTCTCAGGCCCCGACCCTCTCCAGAATCAGCTCGCGGACGCGGGCGGCGTCGGCTTGCCCCTTGGTGGCCTTCATGACGGCGCCGACGATGGCGCCCGCGGCCTGCACCTTGCCGCCGCGGATCTTGTCGGCGACGTCGGGCTGCGCGGCGAGGGCCTCGTCGACGGCGGCGAGGAGCGCGGAGTCGTCGGAGACGACCTTGAGCCCGCGTTTCTCGATCACCTGGTCCGGGTCGCCCTCGCCGTCGAGGACGCCGTCGACGACCTGCCGGGCGAGCTTGTTGGTGAGCTCCCCGGAGCCGACGAGTTCGATGACGCGTGCGACCTGCGCCGGGGTGATGGCGAGGTCGGCGAGCTCGGTCTCACGCGACGTGGCCTGCTGGTTGAGGTACTGGACCCACCAGCTGCGGGCGTCGGCCTGGGTGGCTCCCGCGTCGACGGTGGCGGCGACGAGGTCGATGGCGCCGGTGTTGACGAGGTCGCGGAGTTCCTCGTCGGTGAGGTTCCAGTCGTCCTGGATGCGCTTGCGGCGTTCCCACGGCATCTCGGGGATGGTGGCGCGCAACTGCTCGACCCACTCGCGCGTCGGTGCGATGGGCACGAGGTCGGGTTCCGGGAAGTACCGGTAGTCCTCGGCGGTCTCCTTGGTGCGGCCCGCGGCGGTGGTGCCGTCGGCCTCCTGGAAGTGCCGGGTCTCCTGCTTGATCGACCCGCCGTCGGCGAGGATCGCGGCGTGGCGCGTCATCTCGTGCCGCACGGCACGCTCGACGCTGCGCAGCGAGTTGACGTTCTTCGTCTCGGTGCGGGTGCCGAACTCGCTCGCGCCCTTGGGCATGAGCGAGACGTTGGCGTCGCAGCGCAGCGAACCCTGGTCCATGCGGACGTCGGAGACGTCCATGGCCCGCAGCAGGTCGCGCAGCGCGGTCACGTACGCGCGGGCGACCTCGGGAGCGCGCTCCCCCATGCCGGTGATGGGCTTGGTGACGATCTCGATCAGGGGCACGCCGGCGCGGTTGTAGTCGAGCAGCGAGTGCTCCGCGCCGTGGATCCGGCCCGTGGCACCGCCGACGTGCAGCGACTTGCCGGTGTCCTCCTCCATGTGGGCCCGCTCGATGTCGACCCGCACGACCTCACCGTCGTCGAGCACGACGTCGATGTACCCGTCGAAGGCGATCGGCTCGTCGTACTGCGAGGTCTGGAAGTTCTTCGGCATGTCCGGGTAGAAGTAGTTCTTCCGGGCGAACCGGCACCACTCGGCGATGTCGCAGTTCAGCGCGAGGCCGATGCGGATGGCCGATTCGACGGCGGTGCCGTTGACGACGGGCAGCGCGCCGGGCAGGCCGAGGCACACGGGGCACACGTGCGTGTTCGGGTCGCCGCCGAAAGAGTTGGGGCAACCGCAGAACATCTTCGTGTTGGTGGACAGCTCGACGTGCACTTCGAGGCCGAGCACCGGGTCGTACCGTTCGACGACCTCGGCGTAGTCCATGAGTTCGGCGGTGGTGGTCACTTGGAGGCCTCCAGTTCACCCAGCTTGTCGAGCACCGGGCCGCGCGCCGCCTCGTAGGCGGCGCCGACGCGGTAGAGGCGGTCGTCGGCGAGCGCGGGGGCCATGATCTGCAGGCCCACGGGCAGACCATCCTCCTCGGACAGTCCACTGGGGACGCTCATGGCCGCGTTGCCGGCGAGGTTGGCCGGGATCGAGCAGATGTCGTTGAGGTACATCGCGAGCGGGTCGTCGACCTTCTCCCCCAGCTTGAACGGCGTGACCGGCGTCGTCGGCGACACCAGCACGTCGACCTGCTCGAACGCGGCGGCGAAGTCGCGCGTGATGAGGGTGCGCACCTTCTGCGCCGAGCCGTAGTAGGCGTCGTAGTAACCGGACGACAGCGCGTACGTGCCGAGCATGACCCGGCGCTTGACCTCGGCGCCGAAACCTTCCTCGCGGGTCAGCGACATGACCTCCTCGGCGCTGTGCGACCCGTCGTCGGCGACGCGGAGGCCGTAGCGCATGGCGTCGAACCGGGCGAGGTTCGACGAGCACTCGCTCGGCGCGATCAGGTAGTAGGCGGGCAGCGCGTAGGTGAAGTTGGGGCACGACACCTCGACGACCTCGGCGCCCAGCTCCTTCAGCTGTGCCACGGCGGTTTCGAACGAGCGGAGCACACCGCCCTGGTAGCCCTCGCCCGAGAACTCGCGCACGACGCCGACCTTGACGCCGCTCAGGTCGCCGCGGGCGCCCTGGCGGGCCGCGTCGACCACGGCGGGCACCGGGGCGTCGACCGACGTGGCGTCCATCGGATCGTGCCCGGCGATGACCTCGTGCAACAGGGCCGCGTCGAGCACCGTGCGGCCGCACGGACCCGCCTGGTCGAGGGACGAGGAGAATGCGACGAGGCCGTAGCGCGACACACCACCGTAGGTCGGCTTCACGCCGACGGTGGCCGTCACGGCGGCGGGCTGGCGGATCGAACCACCGGTGTCCGTGCCGATCGCCAGCGGCGCCTCGTAGGCGGCCAGGGACGCCGACGAACCACCGCCGGAGCCACCCGGGATGCGGCCCAGGTCCCACGGGTTGCGGGTCGGGCCGTAGGCCGAGTTCTCGGTGGACGAGCCCATGGCGAACTCGTCCATGTTGGTCTTGCCGAGGATCGGGACGCCCGCCTCGCGCAGCCGCCGGGTGACGGTGGCGTCGTAGGGCGGCAGCCAGCCCTCGAGGGTCTTCGAACCGCAGGTCGTGGGCACACCCTTCGTGGTGAGCACGTCCTTGAGCGCCAGCGGGACACCGGCCAGCGGGCTGGCAGGCGCGGTGCCCGCGGCGATGTCGGCGTCGACCGCGCGGGCGGCCTCGAGCGCACCCTCGGCGTCGACGTGCAGGAACGCGTGCACATCGCCGTCGACCGCGGCGATCCGGTCGAGGTGGGCCTGCGTCGTCTCGGCGGCCGACACCTCACCGGTGTGGATCTTGTCCGCGAGCTCGGCCGCGGTGAGCCTGGTCAGGTCGCTCACTGTTCCTCCGCTCACTGTTCTTCACCAAGGATGCGCGGGACGCGGAAACGTCCTTCTTCGGCGGCGGGCGCGCCGGACAGGGCCTCGTCCTGGGACAGCCCCGGACGAACCTCGTCGGGGCGGAAGACGTTGGTCAGCGGCACGGCGTGCGACGTCGGCGGGATGTCGTCACCCGCCACCTCGCCGACCTTGGCCACCGCGTCCAGGATCTGGTCGAGCTGGCCCGCGAAGGTGTCCAGCTCCTCCTCGGTGACGGCCATCCTGGCCAGTTTCGCGAGGTGCGCGACCTCGTCGCGGGAAATGTTCGACACGCAGCTGACTCCGATGGGATGTGCTCGGACCGCAGGACCGCCCGGCGCCTGCGGAGGTCTCCTCTTCTCCCGCGAAGTCTATGGCCGCCGCGCCGGACCGGTGCGGCCGGGCGGGGGTTGCCGCGACGGCTCCGGGGCGCGCCTGGCGGTGCCTATATTCGCAACGCGTGTTCTGCAACAATCACCGGTCGGCGCAAACCCGCCACGGCCGTCGACGGCCGCCGGGAAGGCGCCCGGCCACGACGTGACATGACGTGACGAGACGGCCGTGATGCTCCCGTGTCCCCGCCGGCCCGGCCGGCCGGGCGGTGCGCATCCGGTTCTCGCACCCGATCGAAGGGAGACCGCGGTGTCGTTCCTGATCCGTGTGCAGTTGCCGGACACTCCGGGCATCCTCGGCGCGATCGCCACCGCCCTCGGCACGGCGGGTGCCGACATCCTCAGCGTCGACGTCGTGGAGCGCGGCGGCGGCATCGCCATCGACGACCTCGTGGTGGACCTGCCGTCGGATCGCCTTCCGGACGCGCTGATCACCGCGGCCGAGAGCGTCGACGGCGTCGAGGTGGACGCCGTGCGGCCGTATGCGGGTGTGCTCGACACCCACAGCGAGCTCGAACTCGTCGAGGAGATCGCCGAGCAGCCCGCCCACGGGCTGACGATCCTCGCCGACGGTGTGCCCCGGATCATGCACGCGGGCTGGTCGGTGATCGTGCAGCACAGCTCGGGCGGTGTGCAGCGGCTCGCGTCCTCGGGAGCCGCCCCGGAGACCCGTATCGGCGACGTGCCGTGGCTGCCGCTGGAGCGCGCGACGGTGCTCGACGGCGAGGCGCCGTGGGTGCCCGACACGTGGCGTGAGCTGGGCACGGAGCTGGCGGCGACGCCGCTGGGCAAGCCGGACCTGGTGCTGTTGCTCGGCAGGCCGGGGGGTCCGTTGTTCCGGGCCGCCGAGGTCGCCCGACTCGCGCATCTTGCCGGTATTGTCGCGGTGGTCCTGGACGGCTGAGCCGCACCGGGCCAGCCGCCGAAACCGTTGAGTCTTCGAGGTCGCCGAGCCCACCGTGTCCGTTTCGCCCCGCCCCGACCCGCCCGTGTCCGGCGACGACGACGCCGACGGCTGCGAGGGCACCTCCCCTGCCGAAACGGAGCCGGAGAATGCGGCGGCGCAGGAACGCACCTCGGCACCCGAGGGCACGGAGACACCCGAGCGCACGGAGGCGCCCGAGGGCACAGGGCAGCGTGAGGGGCGCCGGCCGGATCGGGCCGACGAGTTCGAACGCAAGCTCACCGTCCCGGTGCTAGTCGCCGCGCTGGCGTCGATCCCGGCGGTGTTCCTGACCCGGGCGGGCGGCACGGCCGCGGCGATCGGGACGGTGCTGAACTGGGCGTCGGTGGCGGTGCTGGTCGGCGAGTCGGTGGTGCTGCTGTGGCTGGAGGGCAGCGTGCGGCGGTGGCTGCGGCGCTACCGCTGGCAGTTGCTCGTGGTCGCCGCGGCGGTGCCCGCGGTGGTGTTCGTCATCGGCCCGCTGCAGGTGCTGCGGCTGGTACTGCTGCTCGGCGGGTTCCACATCCTGCGGGCACGGCGCATCGTGAACGCGGGCCGCGTGGTGGTCGAACGACTCGGCCTCGGACAACGTCGGGCACGGTGGGTGCTGGCGGGTGTGATCGCCCTGGCCGGCGTGTTCTCGCTGATCGTGCTGGCCGATCCGGAGTCCCGGAGCCGCCACGTGGTCGACTGGTTGGTCGAGCGCATCGGCGTTCCGGGGACCGCGCTGGCCGCCGTTGCCGCGGCGGCGCTCGTCTACGCCGTCGGCCGCCTGCTCACCCGCATCCGCAGCTGACGTGCGCCGGAGCCGTCACACGTCCATCGCGAAGCCCCACAGCGGGATGCCCGGATGCGGTTCCCAGTCGAGTTCGGGGGCGCGAGTGAAGCCGAGCCGCTCGTAGAGCCGGTGCGCCGCGGTCATGCGATCACGGCTGGACAGCACCACCCGGACGATCCGGCGTTCCCGCGCGAGGTCGACCACGGCACGGGTGAGCACCTCGCCCACTCCCCTGCCCTGGGCGTGGGGCGACACCGCGAGCATCCGGAACTCCAGTTCACCGGCACGCGCCACCTCGGCCTTCGGCGTACCGGCCTCGGCGACGGTCACCGACCCGAGCACCACGTCGTCGCCGTCCACGGCGACGAGCACTTCGGCGGTCACCGCGCGGCCCGCGACGTCCCGCAGGGACGCGTCGTAACCCACGTCGTCCGCGAGGTGGCCACCCGCCGTGTACGCCTCGACGGTCAGTTCCCCGATCGCGTCGTACTCGCCGGGCTTCGCGGTCCGCACCCGAACCTCACTCATCGGCGGCGACCTCCGCTTCGTCCGTGCCGCTCCGGCGACGGCGAATCTCATCGACAAGACGCGCCACGTGGTTGTCGACCACATCGAAGATGATCTTGTTGTCGATGCGGAAGTACTCGTGGATCACAATGTTGCGCAGGCCGGCAATACTGTGCCACGACGTCGACGTGAACTGCCCGCGGACGTGATCGGGCAACGTCCGCACAGCTTCGCCGGCGACCGCGAGGTTCCGGAGAATCGCGTCGAGCGCCATGTCCGACACCGTGGGATCGTCGGATTCCAGATGCTCCCGAAACCTCACGCACCGTTCCAACGCCGTGAGTATGTCCTCGAGACGTTCGGCGTCCGTCCGGCTCACAGCGCCACGGCCTCCGCGTGCGCGGTGACCGAGATGCGATCCCGCAGGAGTTCGTCGCAGACGACGTCGACCCGTACACCGAGGAGTTCACCCAGTTCGTCGCTGATCCCGGCGACAGCCAGGAGCGGATTTCCGGCATCGGGCCCCAGGTCGACGATGATGTCGATGTCGCTGTGGGGACCCGCGTCCCCCCTGGCCACCGAGCCGAACACGCGGGGGTTCGACGCTCCGTACCGGCCCACGACCGCCACCACGTCGTCGCTGCGGAGCCGGAGCATCGCCCGGAGACTCCGTGAGCGTGCCGTGGCCTGTCCCATGAGCACAGAATAGCCGCTCGCCGCGCCGCGACCAGCCACTCGAACCTCACTCATCGGCGCCGACCTCCGCGACCTCGCGGGCCGCGTCGGGACCCTGTTGCAGCAGCACGGTCAGGCCGTTGTCGTCCAGCACCGGCACCTTGAGCTGCAGCGCCTTGTCGTACTTCGACCCCGGCGCGTCGCCGACGACGACGAACGCCGTCTTCTTCGACACCGACCCGGCCGCTTTGCCGCCGCGGGCCATGATCGCTTCCTTCGCCTCGTCGCGGGAGTAGTTCTCCAACGACCCGGTCACGACGATCGACAGCCCTTCGAGGTTGCGCGGAATCGAGGTGTCGCGCTCGTCCTCCATACGCACCCCCGCGGCGCGCCACTTGTCGACGATCTCGCGGTGCCAGTCCACGGCGAACCATTCGCGCACGGCCGCCGCGATCGTCGGGCCCACGCCGTCGACATCGGCGATCTCCTCCTCGGTCGCCGCATCGATGGCCTCGACGGATCCGAATTCTCGGGCCAGCGCCTGCGCCGCGGTCGGACCGACGTGCCGGACGGACAATCCGACGAGGACCTTCCACAGTGGACGATCTTTGGCGGCGTCGAGGTTCGCCAGCAGGCGCGCACCGTTCGCCGACAACTCACCCGACTTGGTCACGAACAGGTCGACCCGGTGCAGTTTGTCCTCGTCGAGGGAGAACACGTCCCCCTCGTCGGTCAGCACACCCGATTCCAGCAGCGCGGCCGCCGCCTCGTAGCCCAGCACCTCGATGTCGAACGCGCCGCGGCCCGCCAAGTGGAACAGCCGCTCCCGCAGCTGCGCCGGGCAGGTGCGCGCGTTGGGGCAACGGATGTCGACGTCGCCCTCCTTCTGCTGCGCCAGCTCGGTGCCGCACTCGGGGCAGTGGTCGGGCATGACGAACGCCCGCTCGTCGCCGGTGCGCACATCGACGACGGGACCGAGCACCTCGGGGATCACGTCCCCGGCCTTGCGGATCACCACCCGGTCGCCGATGAGCACGCCCTTGCGCTCGACCTCCTCGCGGTTGTGGAGGGTCGCCATCGCGACGGTCGACCCGGCTACCTTCACCGGCTCCATCACCGCGTACGGCGTCACCCGTCCGGTGCGGCCGACGTTGACGCGGATGTCCTGCAGCCGCGTCGTCGCCTCCTCGGGCGGGTATTTGTAGGCGATCGCCCACCGCGGCGCGCGGGCCGTGGCCCCCAGCCTGCGCTGCTGCGTGACGTCGTCGACCTTCACGACCACGCCGTCGATCTCGTGCTCGGCGTCGTGGCGGTGCCTGCCCCAATAGTCGACGTGGGCCACGAGCTCCTCGACGTCGTCGATCGTCGTGCTGTGGCTCGACACGGGAAGGCCCCACGCGGCGAGCGCCTCGTACGACTCCGACTGCCGGGCGGGCTCGAAGCCCTGCCGCTTGCCGAGGCCGTGGCAGATGAGCCGCAACGGGCGCGTGCGGGTGACCTTCGGGTCCTTCTGCCGCAGCGAGCCGGCCGCGGCGTTGCGCGGATTCGCGAACGGCGGTTTGCCCGCGTCGACCAGACCTGCGTTGAGCTCGGCGAACTCCTCGACCCGGAAGTAGATCTCGCCGCGGACCTCGACGAGCTCGGGGACGGGGAACTCGTCGGTGCCGGTGAGCCGGTCGGGCACGTCCTGCATGGTGCGCACGTTGAGCGTGACGTCCTCGCCCGTACGCCCGTCACCGCGGGTGAGCGCCCGGGTGAGCCTGCCGCTCTCGTAGAGCAGGTTCACCGCGAGCCCGTCGATCTTCAGCTCGCACAGGTACCGTGCGCGGCCGCCGATCTCCTTCTCCACCCGGTCGACCCACGCGCGCAGCTCGTCGACGTCGAACGCGTTGTCCAGGCTGAGCATGCGTTCGAGGTGGTCGTGGGCGACGAACTCGGTCGAGAACGTGCCGCCGACCTTCTGCGTCGGCGAGTCCGGCGTAGCCAGGCCCGGGTAGTCCCGTTCCAGCTCCTCGAGCCTGCGCAGCATCGTGTCGAACTCGCCGTCCGAGATGGTCGGCGAGTCCAGCACGTAGTAACGGAACTGGTGGCCCTTGACCTCTTCGGTCAGCGCCGCGTGCTCCTCGCGCGCAGCGGCGGGCACGTCCTTGATGTCCTCGGCCACGTGGCCGCCCGACAGGTCCTCAGTGCTCACAGCACCTGAGAGTAGTCACCGGGACCGACGTTCCGCCGACCCCACTCCGCCCGCAGCGGCCCCCTCACACGATGTGGTCCGGGCGCACCGGGACCCTGAGCAGCTCCTTACCGGTCGCCGCGCGGATGGCGGCGACGATCGCGGGCGTGGACGAGATCGTGGGCGGTTCGCCGACGCCGCGCAGACCGTAGGGGGCGTGCGGGTCGGCGAGTTCGAGCACGTCGATGTTCATCGGCGGCATGTCGAGCACCGTCGGGATGAGGTAGTCGGTGAACGACGGGTTGCGGATCACACCGCCCTCGGTCTGGATCTCCTCCATCACGGCCAACCCGAGGCCCTGGGCGGAGCCGCCCTGGATCTGCCCGACGACGGCCTGCGGGTTCAGCGCCTTGCCGACGTCCTGTACGCAGTCGAGCGACACCACCTTGACGAGGCCCAGCTCGGTGTCGACGTCGACGACGGCGCGGTGGGCGGCGAACCCGTACTGGACGTGCGCGTTGCCCCGGCCGGTCTCGGGGTCGAGCGCTTCGGTGGGCCGGTGCCGCCATTCGACGGTCTCGTCGAACTCCGCCTCGCCGAGCACGTCGACGAGGTCGGCGAGCACCCCGTCGGCCACGGAGGCGAGCTTGCCGCCGTCGAGGTGCAGTTCGGCAGTGGTGCGGGACAGCCTCGTCGCGGCGTGGGACAGCAGCGCGCCGCGTACCTTCAGCGCGGCCGCGCGCACGGCACCGCCGGTCATGTAGGACTGCCGGGACGCCGACGTCGAGCCCGCACTGCCGATCGAGGTGTCCATCGGCAGGATCGTCACCTGTTCGACGCCCAGCTCGGTGCGGATGATCTGCTGGAGGATCGTCACCAGTCCCTGGCCGACCTCGGCGGCCGCGGTCTGCACCGTCACGGCCGGCTGGCCGCCGACGGCGGCCAGCCTCACCCGGGCGGTCGAGTAGTCGTCGAACCCCTCGGAGAAGCAGATGTTCTTGATGCCCACGGCGTACCCGACGCCGCGCACGACGCCTTCGCCGTGGGTCGTGTTGGACACACCGCCGGGCAGCGTGCGCAGATCGGCGGTGCTGCCCGGCTGCGGCAGCGGCATGCCCTCGAGCCGGTCCAGCAGCTCGGCCACGGGGGCGGCCGAGTCGACGGTCTGCCCGGTGGGCATGACGGTGCCCTCGCTCATGGCGTTGCGGCGCCGGATCTCGGTCGGCGAGAGCCCACACGCGTCGGCGAGTTTGTCCATCTGCGACTCGTAGCCGAACGCCGCCTGCACCGCGCCGAACCCCCGCATCGCACCGCACGGCGGGTTGTTCGTGTAGGTGCCCCAGCAGTCGATGCTCACGTTCGGCACGTCGTACGGGCCGACGCCGAGGGTCGCCGCGTTGCCCACCACCGCGCCGGTCGACGAGGCATAGGCGCCGCCGTCGAGGTAGATCCGCGCGGTGACGTGGACGAGCCTGCCGTCGCGCGTGGCGCCGTGCTCGTAGTACATCGTCGCGGGGTGCCGGTGCACGTGGCCGTAGAACGACTCCTCGCGGTTGTAGACCATCTTCACCGGTTTGCCGGTGTACAACGCGAGCAGGCTGGCGTGGATCTGCATCGACAGGTCCTCGCGGCCGCCGAACGCGCCGCCGACCCCGGCCAGCGTCAGGCGGACCTGCTCGGGTGTGAGGCCGAGCGCCGCGACGATCTGCTGCTGGTCGACGTGCAGCCACTGCGTCGCCACGTACAGGTCCACACCACCGTGGCCGTCGGGCACGGCGAGGCCGGATTCCGGCCCGAGGAACGCCTGGTCCTGCATGCCGACCTCGTAGCGCCCCGTGACGACGACGTCGGCCTGCGGGGTCTGCTCGCCGCGCCGGATCGGCGCGTGCCGCACGACGTTCCCGCCGGGGTGCAGCTCCGCGACGTCACCGTGGACGGCGTCCTCGGCATCGGTCACCGGTTCGAGCTCGTCGTAGGTGACCTCGATGAGTTTCATCGCCCGCTGCGCGGTCTCCGGGTGGTCGGCGGCCACGACGGCCACCGGCTCCCCGCGGTAGCGCACGACGTCGTCGGCGAGCACGGGCTGGTCGGGGTGTTCGAGGCCGTAGCGGTTGAGCCCCGGCACGTCGCCGTGGGTGAGCACGGCGTGCACCCCGGGCACCGCGACGGCCGCCGACACGTCGACGCCGGTGATCCGCGCGTGCGGGTGCGGGCTGCGCAGTGTGGCGCCCCACAGCATGTCCTCGTGCCACAGGTCGGACGAGTAGGCGAACTCGCCCCGCACCTTCCTGGTGCCGTCGGGGCGGGCCGGACTGCTGCCGACCCCGTTCGCGGTCGCGGCCGTGGTGCGGCCGGCCACTGTCGACGTCATCGCATCCTCCTGCTCGCGGCACCGAGTTCGGCGGCCACGGCGGCCTCGTCGGTGCTCTGCAACCGGCCGTCGGCGACGACGGTCTCGCCACCGACCAGCAGCAGCTTCACGTCGGGGGTGGCACCCAGCACGAGCGCGGCGACCGGGTCGGCGATGCCGGCGTGGCGCAGCCCGCCGAGGTCCCACACGGCGAGGTCGGCCAGCTTGCCGGGCTCGAGCGAACCGAGTTCACCCTCGCGGCCGAGGCAGCGGGCGCCGCCCATCGAGGCCATCCACAGCGCCTGCCTGGTGGTCAGCGCCTCGGGGCCGCCCTGTTGCCGGGCCTGCAGCAGCGCTTGGTGCAGTTCCTCGCCGAGCCCGCCGGATTCGTTCGACGCGGCCCCGTCGACGCCGAGTCCCACGGGCGCCCCGGCGTCGAGCAGCGCCGACGCCGGGGCGATCCCCGTGCCGAGCCTGCCGTTGGACGTCGGGCAGTGCGCCGACCCGGTGCCGGTCGCTCCCATGCGACGGACGGCGTCGTCGGCGAGGTGCACGGTGTGGGCCAGCCACACGTCGTCGCCGAGCCAGCCGAGTTTCTCGGCGTACTCAGCGGGCGTGCACCCGAACTCGGCGAGGCACTGCCGCTCCTCGTCGAGCGTCTCGGCCAGGTGGGTGTGCAGCCGGACACCCTTGCGGCGCGCGAGGTCCGCGGCCTCGGTCATGAGCCGCTCGGTCACGGTGAACGGCGAGCACGGGCCGACGGCGATGCGCACCCGCGCGTCGGGCGACGGGTCGTGGTGGGCGTCGACGGCCGCCTCGGTTCCCGCGAGGGCGGCGTCGAGGTCTTCGACGAGGTGGTCCGGAGGCAGCCCGCCCTGTGACTCGCCCCGGTCCATCGACCCGCGCACCAGGTGACCGCGCACACCGACACGGCCCACCGCGGACACGAGTGCCTCCAGCTGGTCGCCGCCGTCGCGCGGGAAGACGTAGTGGTGGTCGGCGACGGTCGTGCACCCGGTGAGTGCCAGCCGCGCCAGGCCCGCGGACGCGGCGGCGTGGGTGATGTCGGCGTCGAGCCGCCCCCACACGGGATAGAGCTCGACGAGCCACTGGAACAGCGTCGAATCGGCAGCGTAGCCGCGGGTGGCCCACTGGTACAGGTGGTGGTGCGTGTTGACCAGTCCGGGCGTGACGAGGCACCCGGAGGCGTCGACCCGCACGCCCGTGTAGTGGTCGGGCGCAGGCCCCTCCCCGACGGCAACCAGGACCTCGCCGTCGATGACGACGTGGCCGTGGCGATGCTCCGTTCCCCGTGCGTCGACCGTCGCGATCGCCGCGTTCTCGATGATCCTCATCGCGCCCCCGCCGCCGAGTGCACCGCGTCGAGGATCTTCTCGTAACCCGTGCAGCGGCACAGATTCCCCGCCAGCGCTTCGCGGATCTCCTCGTCGCTGGGATCGGGTTCGCGGCGCAGCAGGTCGTGCGCGGCGACGACCAGTCCCGGGGTGCAGAATCCGCACTGGACGGCGCCGGCATCCACAAACGACTGCTGCACGGGGTCCAGCGCGTCGCCGTCGGCAAGTCCTTCGACGGTCCGCACCTCCCGGCCCTCGGCCTGCCCCGCGGCGACGAGACACGCACACGCGGGGACGTCGTCGAGGTACACGGTGCACGACCCGCATTCGCCCTGTTCACAGGCGTTCTTCGACCCGGGCAGACCGAGCCGCTCCCGCAGGACGTACAGCAGGCTCTCGCCCTCCCACACGTCGTCGGCCCGGCGCCGCTCGCCGTTGACGGTCAGGTTCACGCGCATGCGCGCACACTCCCTCGATGGTCGTCCCAGGCCCACGTCAGCGTCCGCCGCGCGAGGACGCCGAGGGCATGGGTGCGGTACTCGGCGGTGCCGCGGACGTCGTCGATCGGTTCGGTCGCCGCGGCGACGAGCTCGCCGAACCGCCGCTTGAGCGAGTCCGGCAGCGGCGCGTCGGTGCCCCACGGCAGTTCAGCGGCCAGGAACGCCTCGGCGTCCGGCACGCGACGTGGGGTGGGCGCGGCCGAGCCGATGGCCGCACCGACGTGACCGTCCCGCAGAACCAGCGCGAACGAGCACACCGCGATCACCATGGCGTTGCGCGTGCCCACCTTGCTGAACTGCTCGGCGGGCACCGCCGCCGAGGGCACATGGACCGCGGTGATCAGCTCGTCCGGCGCGAGGGCGTTGCGTTTCACGCCGGTGTAGAACGTGTCTGCGGGGATCCGCCGCGCCCCGCGCACGGAGGCCACCTCGATCTCCGCGCCCGCGGCGAGCAGCACGGGGTGCGTGTCGCCCGCGGGCGAGGCGGCACCGAGATTGCCGCCGACCGTGCCGCGGTTGCGGATCTGCGGTGACCCGACCGTGCGGGAGGCCATCGCCAGGCCGGGAAGCGTGTCGCCGAGTTCGTCGATCAACCGGGTGTAGGGCACGCCCGCCCCCAGGCGGACGTGCCCCCCGGACGCGGACCAGGTGGCGAGTTCGGCGATCCGCGTCAGGTCCACCAGCGCCTCGGGGCGGCGGTGGTCGTAGTTGAGTTCGACCATCACGTCGGTGCCGCCTGCGAGGGGCACGGCCCCGGGACGCTCCGCCTTCGCGGCGAGCGCCTCCTCCAGGGTGTCCGGTCGGACGAGTTCCACGGCGTCGCTCCCCTGCATCACTGCACGTCTCGGCCTGTCCCTGTCAGTAGACAGCCCGGCTCGCGCCCCGGCAACGGCACGGATGCATGAAACGACGGCGCCCACGAGCGGCGGATTTTGTGTTTTCCTACAAATCTGATGACGCTGGTGAGAACTCTGCTGCAGATCCCGAGTCTGCGCATGCGGCTGCACACGGGTGAGCACCTGCTCGACCGCGAGGTCAGCCGGATCTACGTGACCGAACTGCCCGACCCGAGCCGATATCTGTCCGAGGGCGAGTTCGTGCTGTCCGGCCTGCTGTGGTGGCACGAACCCGGCGATGCCGACCCGTTCGTGCGCGCGCTCGCCCACGCACGGTGCGCGGGTCTCGCGGCGTCGGGAGCCGACACCGGCGGGATCCCCGAGGACCTCGTCGAGGCGTGCGTTCGGCATCGCATCCCGCTGCTGGAGGTGCCCGCCGACCTGTCGTTCGCCGTGGTGACCGAACGGGTCGTGCTGGCACTGGCCGCGGAGACCGGCGGCGCGCGCAAACGCCTGCTGTCGGCGGCAGCCGAGGGCGCGTCGCTGCCTGCGCTGCTGACCTTCGGCGCCACCGAGCTCGGCGCCGACTGCTGGGTCGTCACGCCGACGGGCCGCGTCGTGGCGGCGAGCGCACCGGGACCGCCACGGCGCCGCGGCGTGCTCACCGTGGCGGGCAGGCACGCCGTGCCGTGGTCACTGGTCCTCGACACCGAGCCGGGCCCCGGCGCGTCGGAGGTCGCCGAGGAACTGGCGAGCCTGATCGGCCTCGCCCGTGGCCGCGAGGACGAGGTGCGCCGCACCCGCATGCACGTGGCCGCTCCCCTGTTGCAGGCACTCGCCGACCCGGCGAGCACCGCCGAGGAACTCACCCGCGCCTACACCGCGACCGGACTTCCCGCCGAGACACCGGTGCGGGTACTGCTCGCGCGCACTCCCGGTGCCGGTGCGGCCAGGGAGATCCTGGACGAGCTGCTCGCGACCCTGTCGGCCGACGCCACGGCCTTCACCGGCCCCGGCGCACCGGGCGACACCGACGAGGCGTGGGCGATCGTGCCCGCGGACGAGAGCTGGCCCGAGGACTGGGCGACGCGGGGAACGGACGCGCTGGCGGCACTCGGCCGGGGGCGGATCGTCGTCGGCGCAGGCGGTCCCGCCCAGGTGCCCGGCCTGCGGGGCGCGGGGGACGAGGCCCGTCACGCCGCGCAGGCGGCGGAGCGGCACTCCGAACGCGTCGCCGTCGCCTCGGGCGACGAGCTGGGCATGCACCGGCTACTCCTCGCCGGGGCGCCCGACGACCTGCGCCGTGCCCTGTCCGGGCGGGTACTCGGGTCGTTGCCGAACCATCCCGAACTGCTGCGCACGGTCCGCGTCTACCTGGAATGCTCGGGATCGCCTGCGAGGGCGGCCACACGGCTGCACGTCCACGTGAACACGTTGCGGTACCGCATCGCGCGAGCGGGCGAGATCCTCGGCGCCGACCTCACCGACTTCCGCACGCAGGTCGAGGTCTATCTGGCACTGTCCGTCGAATCCTGACCGGGTGAACCGCGGCCGTCGGCGGGCCGCCGCGGGCCGTACCGTGTGGAGCGATGGCACGCGACAGGAGTGACGAACGAACGCTCACCGCGCTGGGCTCGACACTGTCCCGGCTCGACGGTCAGAGCTACGGCAGATACAAGAGCCTCCAGGGCGACTGGGACGGGGGCGGCTACACCGTCGGCATCCGCAAGGCGCAGACGGACCCGTTCGCGCCGGCGAGCCGCGTCGAGGTGCGCATCTCGGCCGACTACGCCGGGTTCCCGAAGGAGCTGTGGCACACGCCGGTGCGGGCACGCGCGCTCGCCGACCGGTTGTTGCGAGTCCTGGGCCAGCAGCTGCGCGGGTCACTGCTGCGGGTCGACGTCGGCGGGCAGCAGGTGCTGGACCGCAGCGCACTGCGCATCTCCGGGGGTGCGCTGACCGTGCGGCTGGGCATCGACCTGCCGGGGCCGCGCCGCCGGATCGACGGCCGCGGCGCCCGAAAGGCGTTGTGCGACCAGCTCCCCCGCGCCATCCAGGCGCTGCGCTACGACGCGCTCGACGCCGACGACCTCGCGGCGTTCGTCGACTCCGTCGAGGACACCGACGCACTGCGGAAGGCGCTGCCGGAGCGCGGGCTCGTGGCGTTCGTCGCCGACGGGTCGATGCTCGCGCGCCGCAGCGGCACCGACGACCGGCCGCTGGCCGACGGCGTCCCGTTCGAATCCCCCGAATCGCTGCGCACCACAGTGGAACTGCCCAACCGGGGGACGGTCAGCGGCATGGGTATCGCCGAGGGCATCACGCTGGTCGTCGGCGGTGGGTTCCACGGCAAGTCGACGTTGCTGCGCGCGCTCGAACGCGGCGTGTACGACCACGTTCCCGGCGACGGCAGAGAACTCGTCGTCAGCCGCTCGGCCACCGCGAAGATCCGCGCCGAGGACGGCCGCAGCGTCGAGCGGGTGGACGTCAGCGCGTTCGTCGGCGAACTGCCCACCGGCGCGGACACCCGCGACTTCTCCACGTCCAACGCCTCCGGGTCGACCTCGCAGGCCGCGACGACCGTGGAGGCCCTCGAGGCGGGCGCCGAGGTGCTGCTGATCGACGAGGACACCGCGGCGACGAACCTGATGATCCGCGACGCCCGGATGCAGGAGCTCGTCGCCAAGGGCAACGAGCCGCTGACCCCGTTCGTGGACCTCGTGCGGCCGCTGTACACCGAGCACGGCGTGTCCACAGTGCTGGTCATGGGCGGTTCCGGCGACTACCTCGACACCGCCGACCGCGTGATCATGATGGCGTCGTACCACGCCGAGGACGCGACCGAACGGGCCCGGCAGCTGCGCAGCGGCACCGACCGGACCGTCGAGGCCAGCGGCTTTCCCGCCGCGGCGCACCGGGTGTGCGAACCGTCGTCGCTCTCGCCCGAACACAAGGGAAAGCGCAAGGTCAAACAGCGCGGCATCGACACGCTCACCTACGGCGACACCGACATCGACCTGCGCGCCGTCGAACAGATCGTCGACGCGGGCCAGGTGATGGGCATCGGACTGGCGCTGTCCCACGGCGTCGAAGCCGGACTGATCGACGGTGATCGCACCGTCGCCGAGTTCCTCGATCTCCTCGACGACGACCTCGCCGACGGCGCCGACGCGATCCGCCACGGCTTCCTCGGCGACTACGTCGTACCGCGGCGGTTCGAGGTCGCCGCCGCGCTGTCGAGGCTTCGTTCCCTGCGCGTGTCCCGCCTCCGCGACGGCTGACGGGCGGCAGGGGCGGTGGTGCACCGATTCCGCGTGCCCCACGCCGTCCCGGCGGCGACATCCTCACGGGCAGGGGCGGTCGGCGCCGTTACGCGAACGGGGTGAGTTCGACGCCCGCGTCGAGCAGTCCCGCCCGGATCCGCCGCGCGAGGTCGACCGCTCCTGCGGTGTCGCCGTGCAGGCAGAGCGAACGCGGTCGTGTCTCGACCTCGGTGCCGTCTATCGCGGTGACCGCGCCTTCGGTCGCCATGCGCACGCTGCGGGCGACGACCGCGTCGGCGTCGTGGACGACCGCGCCCGGTTCGCGGCGGGACACCAGCCGGCCTTCCGGGGTGTAGGCGCGGTCGGCGAACGCCTCGGCGACGGTCGGTAGCCCGGCCGCATCGGCCAGCCGCAGCAGTTCGGATCCGGGGAGCCCGAGGATCGGCAGGCTCGCGTCGTAGGTACCCACCGCCTCCACGACCGCTTCGGCCTGCGCCGTGTGGTGGGCGACGGCGTTGTACAGCGCGCCGTGCGGTTTGACGTAGCGAACCCGCGTACCCGCGATGCGCGCGAAGCCGTCGAGGGCGCCGATCTGGTAGATGACGTCGTTGCCGAGTTCTGCGGGGTCGACGTCGATGAACCGCCTGCCGAAACCGGCGAGGTCGCGGTAACCGACCTGGGCACCGACGGCGACACCACGCTGCGCGGCGCGCTCGGTGACCCGGCGCAGCACTGTCGGGTCCCCCGCGTGGAATCCACATGCGACATTGGCACTGGTCACGATGTCGAGCAGCGCGTCGTCGTCGGTCAGCGGCCAGATCCCGAAACCTTCACCGAGATCACTGTTGAGGTCGAGCACCATGCCGTCAGGGTAGACGGCGACCGCCCCGACTCGGCCGGTTCCCCGCGGCCGAGCGGGTGGCGCCGGCGGGGGACAACCGCACGATCACGAAAACCCCTCCCCGGGAATCTGCAACACGATCCCCGGAGCCCACAACACGGTCCCCGGAAAACGCAACACGGTCCCCGGAATCCGCAACACGGGCTCGTGGTCAGCCTGCGCGGGCTGCCAGGCGGGACAGGGCTCGGCGGTCCAGTCCACCGGCCAGCTCGCCGGCGAGTTCCGCCTCGTCGACGGCGCCGCAGTCCACACCGCGCAGCACGTAGGTCGCGAGCGCCTGGGCGGTCGCGGGTTCGTCGAGGACCGCACCGTCGACGGCGCCGGAATAGGCGCTGAGCCGGTCGACGGCCGACGCGAGGTTCTCGCGGAAGAACGCGTAGGTCGCGGCGAAGCGGCTGGGCAGCTGGTGCGGGTGCAGGTCCCAGCCCTGATAGAAGCCGCGTTCGAGCGACCGGCGCACCAGCCGCAGGTGCTCGGCCCATCCGTCGGCGACCGCGTCGCCCACGGGAAGCCGGTTGGTCGAGCCGTCGGAGAGCCTCACCCCACGGCCTGCGGCGGCGACCTGCATGAAGTGCTTGGCGAAGTCCGCGGCCGGGTGGTCCATGCTCTGGTACGCGCCCGCGATACCGAGACCCGCGCTGTAGTCGTAGGTACCGAAGTGCAGCCCGATGCACCGGCCGTCTGCGGCCTGCACGACGGCGGGCAGCGCGACGGTTCCGTCGGGCCGCAGCACCGACTGGGTGGTCTCGACCTGCACCTCGAATCGCAGCGTGCCGACGGCGAGCCCGTGGGCTTTCTCCAACTCGCCCATCACGTCCGCGGCGGCGGAGACCTGCTCGACGTCGGTGACCTTCGGCAGCGTGACGACGAATCCGGGCGGCGGCCCGCCGAGCGCGTCGAGGAACAGGTCCAGCGTGCGCATACCACGGCGCCGCGTGCCCGCCTCGAAGCTCTTGAAGCGGATACCGCAGAACGGCACCGAGATCCCGCCGGAGGAAGTCCGGGACGCGAGTTCCCCGGCACAGCGCTTCACCTCGGCGTCCTCCACGTCGTCGCCGTGGTTGCCGTAGCCGTCCTCGAAGTCGATGCGCAGGTCCTCGATGGGTTCGACCGCGAGCTTGGCGCGCACGCGCGTGAGCACGTCCTCGGCGGCGTCGAGGTCGTGCTCGTCCAGCACGGTGAGCGCGCGGGCGCCCCAGTCCTCGGCGAGGCCGGCGTGGAACCGGTCCGCGGGCACGTACACCGTGTGAACGGGTTGCCGCCCGGCCGGCTCACCGGGATAGGCGGCCGCCACACGCGCATCGGACGCGGCGAGTGAGGCGTCGATGCGCGCGTAGACGTCCTCGGTGAGCCGGCCGGCGGTCATCTACTTGATCCGCTCGTAGGCGGGCAGGGTCAGGAAGTCGGCGAACTCCTCGGCGAGGGCGACCTCCTCGAACAGCTCGACCGCGGGCTCGAGCAGGTCGGGCTGGACCTCGCCCGTCAGCTCCCCCTTGACCTCGTCGAGCACCGAGCGCACGAGCTCGCGGGTCACGGTCTGCCCCGAGTCGTCGAGCACGACGCCGTTCTGCACCCACTGCCACACCTGCGACCGGGAGATCTCGGCGGTCGCTGCGTCCTCCATGAGGTTGTGGATACCGGCCGCGCCGTTGCCGCCCAGCCAGGAGGCGATGTAGCGGACGCCGACGTCGACGGCGCCCCGCAGGCCGGCCGAGGTGCACTTCGCGTCGGTCGCTGCGACGTCGAGGAGCTGGTCGGCCGTGACGGACACGTCCTCGCGGAGGCGGTCGAGCTGGTTCGGCTTGTCGCCGAGGACCTTGTCGAACTCCTCCTGGCACAGTCCGACCATGCCGGGGTGGGCGACCCAGGAGCCGTCGAAGCCGTCGCCGGCCTCACGCGACTTGTCGGCGTGCACCTTCTTCGTGGCGTTCTCGGCGACCTCGGGGTCCTTGCTCGGGATCTGCGCGGCCATGCCGCCGATGGCGAAGGCGCCGCGCTTGTGGCAGGTGCGCACGAGCAGCTCGGTGTAGGCGCGCATGAACGGCGCGGTCATGGTCACGGCGTTGCGGTCCGGCAGGACGAACTTCTCGCCCGCGTCGCGGAAGTACTTGATGACGCTGAACAGGTAGTCCCAGCGGCCTGCGTTCAGGCCCGAGGCGTGCTCGCGCAGTTCGTAGAGGATCTCCTCCATCTCGAACGCGGCCGGGATGGTCTCGATCAGCACGGTGGCGCGGACGGTGCCGTGCTGCACGCCGAGGGTCTTCTCGGCATAGGTGAACACGTCGTTCCACAGCCGCGCCTCGAGGTGGCTCTCCATCTTCGGCAGGTAGTAGTACGGGCCCTTACCACGGGAGAGCAGTTCCTTGGCGTTGTGGAAGAAGTGCAGGCCGAAGTCGACGAGCGCGCCGACGGCCTTGCGCCCGTCGAACTCGAGATTGTGCTCGTCGAGGTGCCAGCCGCGCGGGCGGACGACGATGGTCGCGTGCTCGACGTCGTCGCGCAGCGCGTAGTGCTTGCCGTTCGAGTCGAGCTCGATCGTGCCGCGGATGGCGTCGGACAGATTGATCTGCCCGTTCACGACGTTGCTCCAGTGCGGCGTGTTGGCGTCCTCGAGGTCGGCGAGCCACACCTTGGCGCCGGAGTTGAGCGCGTTGATCGTCATCTTGCGCTCGGTGGGGCCGGTGATCTCCACGCGGCGGTCGCGCAGCGCGGGCGGGGCCTCGGCGACCTGCCAGTCCGACTCGCGAACCTGCTTGGTCTCGGCCAGGAAGTCCAACCTTCCCGTGCGCTTGGCCTCCTCGCGGCGCTGCTTGCGGGCCTCGAGCAACTGGTCACGGGTGGCCGCGAAGTTCTCGTGCAGGCCGGCCACGAAGTCGAGCGCCTCCTGCGTCAGCACTTCGTCGCCGCGCTCGATCGTGTCGCCGAGCACACGAACATCAGACATGGAACACCTCGGGAAACGTCGTCGTTGAGCATCTATCTTTTACATGTCGGACTATAGTTTCTACATTACGGAAGCTCAATGTGGGCGACCCTGCAGTGACGGCGGAAGGAGCCGCGGTGGCGGCGAGCGGTGGAGTGCAGTCCCTCGATCGGGCTTTCGAGCTGCTGGAACGGCTCGCGGACGCGGGCGGTGAGGCGAGCCTCTCGGAGCTGTCAACCTCGTCGGGATTGCCCATGCCGACGATCCACCGGTTGATTCGCACCCTCGTAGCCTCCGGCTACGTGCGGCAGAACGCGAACCGGCGCTACGCGCTGGGGGCACGGTTGATCCGACTGGGCGAACAGGCGAGCCTGCAGTTCGGCACGTGGGCACGGCCCCTGCTGGCGGAACTGGTCGACGAGGTCGGCGAGACGGCCAATCTGGCGGTCCTGGAACGCGACGAGGTCGTCTACGTCTCACAGGCGCCGTCGAAACACTCGATGCGCATGTTCACCGAGGTGGGCAGGCGACTGCTGCCGCACGGCACGGGGGTCGGCAAGGCGATCCTGGCGCAGCTGCCCACCGACGAGGTACGGGAACTGCTCGGCCGCACCGGTATGCCCGCCTACACCGAACACACCCACACCGACGTCGAGGCGTTCCTGGCGCACCTCGGCGAGATCGCCGAGCAGGGATACGCGCTCGACGAGAGCGAACAGGAACTGGGTGTGCGGTGCATCGCGGTACCGGTTCCGGGCACGCCGACGCCGACGGCGGTGTCGGTGTCGGGCCCCGAGGGAAGGCTCACCAAGGACGCCGTCGGCCGCATCGCCCCGACCGTCCGGCGCACCGCCGACGAACTGGCCAAACAGCTACCCAACTGAGCAGTCGGGTGGCCCGGCCGGGGTCGATACCGCGCGGCCCACCCCGGCGTGCTTACGACGACGGCCGGGGCAGGATCCCCGGTGCCCGTCGTCGTCCATGAGCGACTGCCGCCCTCACTGCCCCGACGACTGCTGCGGCTGGATGTTGAAGCGGACCTGGTCACCGTCGACGCTGGTCGCGGTGATGTCGGCCTTGATCTCGGCGCCGCCCTGGACCGTGACCGTGCACGTCGTGGTGGCGTCGACCTCGGCGTCCAGGTCGTCGGGGCAGTCCACGCTCTCCACGGGCATGCCCTGTTGCGAGATCGACGACGACACCTGCTTCTCGAGCTCGTCCTGCTCGACGTACTGCGAGCATCCCGCGAGTCCGACGGCGGCGACACCGAGGACCGACAGGGCGACGAAACGGGACACGCGGGGCATGGGATCTCCTGAGGAAGCGGCGGGACCGGAATTCCGGATTCCGGCCGCGATGCCGGAATCCGCATACCTCACTCCGACCCCGCGATCCCCCGTTCGGTTCCGCCGTACCCGGTGTCCCGTCCCACACCGGCGGACCCCGCCGGAGCCACCGGAGCCGCCTTCGGGACGCCGGTCCGGGTCGGACAACGGGCCCCACGACGGGGAACCTCAGCCCAGCAGCGCGTCGACGAACGCCGACGGTTCGAACGGGGCCAGGTCGTCGGGACCCTCACCGAGACCGACGAGCTTGACGGGAACGCCCAGTTCACGCTGCACCTGGAACACGATGCCGCCCTTGGCGGTGCCGTCGAGCTTGGTCAGCACCACGCCGGTGACGTCGACGACCTCGGAGAACACCCGCGCCTGCGCGAGGCCGTTCTGCCCCGTCGTGGCGTCGAGCACGAGCAGCACCTCGTCGACCTTCGCCTGCTTCTCGACGACGCGCTTGACCTTGCCGAGCTCGTCCATCAGGCCCGTCTTGGTGTGCAACCTGCCCGCCGTGTCGACCAGCACCGCGTCGACGCCGGAGTCGACACCGCGCTTGACGGCGTCGAACGCGACCGACGCCGGGTCGGCGCCCTCCTTGCCGCGCACCACCTCGGCGCCCACCCGCTGGGACCACGTCTCCAACTGGTCGGCCGCGGCAGCGCGGAACGTGTCCGCGGCACCGAGCAGCACCTGCCTGCCCTGCGCGACGAGCACCCGCGCGAGCTTGCCGGTGGTCGTCGTCTTGCCCGTGCCGTTCACACCCGCGACCAGCACGACGGCGGGCTGCTTCGCACCGTCGACGTCGTGCGGCAACGCGCGCACCGCACGATCGGCGTCCGGCGTCAGCGTCTGGATGAGCACGTCCCGCAACGCCGTCCGCGCGTCCTCCGGCGTGCGCACACCGCGGACCGACAGCTCCTCGCGCAGCCTCTCGACGATCTCAGTCGTGGTCGACGCGCCCAGGTCGGCGACCAGCAGCGTGTCCTCGATCTCCTCCCACGAATCCTCGTCGAGGTCCCCGGCGCCCAGCAGGCCCAGCAAGCCCTGCCCCAGCGCCGACCGCGACTTCGACAGCCGCCCCCGTAGCCGTTCGATCCGGCCGGACGCCGGCTCGGGCTCCTCGACCTCGGTCTCGGGCTCCGGCTGCGCCGTCGCCGGAGCCGCGGGCGCGGGCGCCTCGGTCTTCGGGGTTTCGGTCTTCGGCGCCTCGGTCTTCGGGGTTTCGGTCTCGGGAGCCTGGGTAGCGGCGTCCGGAGCGACCGGCGTCGATCCCTCGGCCTCCTCGGCTTCCCCCGGGGCGGTTGTGTCCGGGGCCGTTGTGTCCGGGGCGGTTGCGCTCGGTGCCGTCTCGGCGGGCTCTGGCTGCGGCCCCTCGTCCGTGTCCGGGAGGGAGACGTCGACGATGTCGCGGCGCGGTGCGTCACGCGGCACGGAGGCGTCGTCGCCGACGCCCGGCTGGCCGTCGACCTCGGTGCGGTCCTCGACCGGGTGCGCGGGCGTGTCCGGCGCCGCGGGCCCCGATGTCGCGGTGTCGCCACCCGGCGCGAGCGAGATGCCGCCCCCGGCCTGGTAGCCGCCGCCCTTCGGAACCTGCTTCTCCCGCTCCCGCTCCAGGCTGATCTTGCGCCTGCGGGACAGGGTCAGTCCCACCACGACGGCGACCGCCAGCAGGGCGGCCACAATGACAACGATCCAGATCACGGCTGTGCTCGACACGCCGCCATCCTCCCACCTGCCCGTTCCCCTGCGGGTTCACCCCTGCCCGCGGCGTGGGAAGTTAACGGTACGGCATAGATCTCGGACAGAAGTCCACCGAACGTGTTGCGCACACCGGCTGATTGGACTAGACCACCCTCGTGTCCCCTTCGCTCCGTATCGCCGGGTTGTTGTCCGGCACTTCCGTGGACGGCATCGACGTCGCCATCGCCGAACTGGCGGAATCCGACGGCGAGCTCGTCCTCACCCCGCGCGGGCAGTGGGAGCTGCCCTACCCCGACGAGCTGCGGACGCGCCTGCTCGCCGCGCTGCCTCCGGCGCCGTGCAGCGCCGAGGAACTCACGCAACTCGACACGCAGGTCGGCCAGGCCTTCGCCGACGCCGTGAGTCACGCCGAGCAGGAGACCGGCGACGTCGACCTGGTCGCGTGCCTCGGCCAGACGGTCTTCCACTGGATCTCGGACGGCCGGGCCCTCGGCACGCTGCAGATCGGCAGGTCCGCGTGGATCGCCGAGCGCACCGGCCGTCCGGTCGTCTCCGACCTACGGGTGCGTGACGTCGCCGCGGGCGGCCACGGTGCACCCCTTGCGAGCACGCTCGACGCGCTGCTGCTGCGCGCCGTCGCCGACAGGGAGGGCGCACCGGCCGTCGCACTGAACATCGGCGGGATCGGCAACATCACCGTCGTGCCGCCCGGCCGGCAGACCTGCCACACCGGCGGCGGCACCGACGATGTACTCGCCTACGACACCGGCCCCGGCAACGCGCTGCTCGACCTCGCGGCCTCCCAGGTCACCGGCGGCAGGCTCCGCAGCGACGTCGACGGCGCGCTCGCCGAGGCGGGCACCGTCCGCTCCGACCTGCTCGACCGGCTACTCGCCGACCCGTACTACGCGGCCGATCCGCCCAAGTCCACGGGCAAGGAACACTTCCACAGCACGTACCTCGCCGCCGCGCTCGGCGGCCTGCCACCTGTCGGCGACACCGACCTGCTGGCGACGCTGACCGAGCTCACGGCCGTCACCATCGCCGACGCCTGCGCCCGCCACGGCGCCGCGACCGTGTACGCCTCGGGCGGCGGGGTGCACAACCCGGCGCTGATGCGCGCGCTCGGCCGCCGCCTCACGGTGCGCACGAGCGACGAGCTGGGCCTGCCCGCCGACGCGAAGGAGGCGTACCTGACGGCCGTGCTCGGCTGGCTGTCGTGGCACGGCGTCGCGGGCAACGTCCCCAGCGCCACCGGCGCCCGCGGACCACGCGTCCTCGGAAGCATCACCCCTGGTGAGCGACCGCTCGCCCTCCCGGCCCCACCAACGTCGCCGATTTCGCGGCTGAGGGTGGCCAACTCGCGCGAGACACGGTAGGAGAGACCAATGCGCGCACTGGACCTCGCGATCATCGCGATCTTCCTGGTGGGAACGCCCATCGTGGGCATCCTGCTCAGCGGGAAGCAGCGATCGTCGAACGACTACTTCGTGGGCAGCCGGAAGGTGCCCTGGTGGGCCGTCACCTTCTCGGTGGTCGCCACGGAGACCTCGACGCTGACCGTGCTGAGCGTGCCGACCGTGGCCTACCTCGGCAACATCACGTATCTGCAGCTGGCGATCGGTTACCTCATCGGCCGGGTCGTCGTCGCGTTCGTGCTGCTGCCGCAGTACTACGCGGGCGGGTTCGTCAGCGCGTACGGCTTCCTCGGCCAACGCTTCGGCGGCGGGCTCCAGGGCACCGCCTCGGTGACGTTCCTCGTCACGCGCCTGCTCGCCGACGGCGTACGCCTGTTCGCCACGGCCATCCCCGTCAAGCTCGTACTCGACGGGCTCGGCCTCGACGTGTCGTACTGGGTCGTGATCTCCGCAATCGCGCTCGTGGCCGTCATCTACACCTACTTCGGCGGAATCCGCGCCGTCATCTGGGTCGACGTCATCCAGATGGCCATCTACGTCCTCGGTGCGATCGCGGCGATCTTCGTGCTCGCGGGGCAGCTGCCCAGCGGCTGGTTCGGCGACCTCGCCGACGCGGGCAAGTTCCAGCTCTTCGAGTTCGGCTCCGACATCATCACCGACCAGTACGCGTTCATCACCGCCGTCGTCGGCGGTGCGCTGTTCGCCATGGCCTCGCACGGCGCGGACCAGCTGATGGTGCAACGCCTGCTGGCCTGCAGGAACGTGCGCGACAGCCAGAAAGCCGTGATCGCCAGCGGTGTCGTCGTGTTCTTCCAGTTCGCGGTGTTCCTGGTGGTCGGCGCGATGCTGTTCTCGTTCTACAACGGACAGAGCATCGAAGCGCTGGGGCTGACCAACCCCGACGACCTGTTCCCGCGGTTCATCCTCGAGGAACTGCCCGTCGGCCTGTCCGGCATCCTCATCGCGGGCATCCTCGCCGCCGCCATGTCGACGATCTCCTCGTCGCTGAACTCGCTGTCGACCTCGACGATCGCCGACCTGTACGAGCGGTTCACGAAGAAGAAGATGTCCGATGCCGTGATGCTCAAGCAGGCGCGGCTCTGGACGATCATCTGGGCCGTCGTGTTCGTCGTGTTCGCCTCGATGTTCACCAGCACCGACACCCCGGTCGTCGAACTCGGCCTGAGCATCGCCAGCTACACCTACGGTGCGCTGCTCGGCGCGTTCTTCCTCGGCATGATCGTCAAGAAGGCGCGGCAGACCGACGCGATCATCGCGTTTGTGTGCACCGTCGCCGTGGCCGCGGTGTTCGTCCTCGGCGTCACGTTCACCGTGGAAGGTGAGGAGGTCGGCCTCGCCTTCCCCTGGTACGTGCCGCTGGGCGTGGTCGTCACGCTCGTCGTCGGCGGCCTGCTGTCGCTACGGCACAGCGGCCCCGACCCGCGCGCCGCCGAGGCGGAGAAGCAGGAGGAGGAACCCGTCTAGCGAGACCGCGGAGGACTGCGGAAAGGCCGGCGCGCGAGGAATCGTGCGCCGGCCTTTCCGCGGACAGACGGTCGGCGCCGGAACGGCTACCGTTCACCCATGGCCGACACCTGGCTGTCCGACACCCGCGCCTCCTACGACACCGACGCCTCCGGATACGCCGACCGGGTACGCGGGCTGCTCGACGGCAAGCCGTATCTGCGGGCGAGCCTCGCGCTGTTCGCCGAGTCGGTGAAGGCGGCCGGTGGGGGTCCGGTCGCCGACGTCGGTTGCGGGCCGGGCTACGTCACCGAGCACCTCCGCGACGCCGGGGTGGACGCGTTCGGCATCGACCTCTCCCCCGAGATGATCGCCCTCGCCCGGCGCACCTACCCACGGGCACGTTTCGACGTCGGCACCATGACCGACCTCGACCTGGCCGACGGTTCCCTCGCGGGCTGCTCGCGTTCTGGTCGATCATCCACGTTCCCGACCACGCGCTGCCCGGCGTGTTCGGCGAGTTCCGCCGCGTGACCCGCCCCGGAGGTCCCGTCCTGATCGGCTTCCACGTCGGCGACGGGGTCCGGCACACGTCCGAGGGCTACACGGGCCGCCCGGTCAGCCTCGACAGCCACCGCCGCAGGCCCCACTCGGTCGCGGACCTGCTCCGCGACGCGGGGTTCACGGTCGAGGCGGAACTGCTGATACGGCCGGACGAGGACGTGCCGGGAGCCGTCGTCTTCGCACGCCGCGCCGACTGACGGTGCCGCGCCGACGGTCGTTCCGGCTCAGACCTCGATGGGTTCGGCCTCGTCCCGGTCCGACGACTCCGGCTCCGGTTCGCCGGCGTCGGTGCGCATGCGCTGCGAGATGACCTTCGTGATGCCGTCGCCCTGCATGCTGACGCCGTACAGCGCATCGGCGATCTCCATCGTCGGCTTCTGGTGCGTGATGACGATGAGCTGGGAGCTGTCGCGCAGCTGCTCCAGCAGGCCGATGAGCCTGCGCATGTTCGTGTCGTCCAACGCGGCCTCGACCTCGTCCATCACGTAGAACGGCGACGGGCGGGCACGGAAGATCGCCACCAGCATGCCGACGGCGACCAGCGACTTCTCGCCACCGGACAGGAGCGAGAGCCGCTTGACCTTCTTGCCCGGCGGGCGCGCCTCGACATCGACTCCCGTGGCCAACATGTCCCCGGGCTCGGTGAGCACCATGCGGCCCTCACCGCCGGGGAACAGCACCGAGAACACGGTTTCGAACTCGCGCGCGACGTCCTCGTAGGCACTGGTGAACACCTCGAGGATCTTGTCGTCGACCTCCTGGATCACCTGCTCCAGATCCTTGCGGGTCTCCTTGAGGTCCTCGAGCTGGGTCGACAGGAACTTGTAGCGCTCCTCCAGCGCGGCGAACTCTTCGAGGGCGAGCGGGTTGACCTTGCCGAGTTGGGCGAGATCCTTCTCCGCACGTTTGGCCCGGCGCTCCTGTGTCGGCCGGTCGTACGGGATCGGCTGCGGTTCGGCGACCGTCTCGCCGCGCTCCTTGGCAGCCTCGTACTCGGCCAGCTCCCCCGCGCCGGGCGGCACGTCGACGTGCGGTCCGTACTCGGCGACCAGGTCGTCCAGCCCGATGCCGAACTCCTCGGTGATCTTCGTTTCGAGCTGTTCCAGGCGCAGCCGCTGTTCCGCGCGCGCCACCTCGTCCCGGTGCACCGCGTCGGTGAGCTTCTCCAGCTCGCCCGTCAGCTCCTTGACCTTGCCGCGTACCTGCGTCAGCGCCGTCTCGCGTTCCTCGCGACGGGCCTTCACGGCGTCTCGCTCGGCGGCCGCGCGCTGCAGCGACACCTCGATCCGCTCGAGCGCCGCCTCGCCGCCGCTGGCGACCGCCTCGGCGATCGACGCGCCGCGCTCGCGGGCGATGCGGGCCTGCTCGGCCCGTTCGCGGGCCTGCCGTTCGGCCTCGGCCTCCCGCACCAGGGCATCGGACTTGCCGGCGATGCTCCGGGCGCGTTCCTCGGCCGTCCGCAGCGCCAGACGCGCGTCGACCTCCTCCTGGCGCACCGCGGTGAGGGATTCGGCCGCCTCGTCGCGTTCGGAGGTGTCCGGGTCCTCCTCGACCGGCTGCTCCGACACCGCGGCCAGCCGGTCCTCGAGCTCGGCGAGTTGCGCCAGCATCTCCTCGCGGTTCTGCTCGATCTTGGCGCGCTGGTTCCGCAGTCGCTCGACCTCGGACTCGGCCGACCGCGCGGTCTGCTCCAGGCTGCTCAGCCGCTCCGTGGAACGGGCCTTGCGGACCTTCGCCTCGTTGAGCGCCTCCTTCGCCGCGGTGACCTCGGACTGCCGGTCGTCCTGATCGGCGCGCGCACCCTCCAGCTCCGCGGACGCCTGTTCCAGGGCACGTTCCGCGGCGGCCAGCCGGTCCTGCGCCTCGTCGACCGCGGCCTGCACCTCGATGACGCTCTCGTCCTTGGCCGAACCGCCCACGGCCCAGTGGTCGCCGACCACGTCGCCGTCCCGGGTGACGGCCGTGACGCTCGGCTCGGCGAGCACCAGCGCACGCGCGTCGTCCAGTGCCTCGACCACCGCGACACGGTCCATGGCGCGTTCGACGGCGGGCCGCAGCGCGTCCGGCGCGGTGACGACCTCGCGTGCCCAGCGCGCCCCGGTGGGCAGCGCGGGCCACGACGACGTGTCGACCGCACCGCGTGCCCCACCGAGCAGCAGGCCCGCGCGACCGGATTCGTTCTCCTTGAGATACCGCAGCGCCGGCAACGCGTCCTCGCCCGCAGACACGGCCACCGCGTCGGCGACGGGGCCGAGTGCCGCCGCCAGTGCGACCTCGAACCCGGTCTCGACGGTCAACAGCGCCGCGACCGACCCCAGGAGGCCGGGCAGCTCGTCGGTCGCGCCGAGCAGCGCACCGGCACCGTCCTTGCGGCTGAGGCCCATCGACAGCGCGTCGACCCTGGCCTTCTCCGACGCGATGTCCCGCTCGGCACTGCGCTCGGCCTTGACCAGCTCGTCGACCCGCTGCTTGGCGGCGTCGGCCGCCTCGACGGCGCGCTGGTGGCGTTCCTGCAGGCCGGCGTCGTCGGAATCCTCGACCCCGCCCTCGGCGCGCGCCGCCTCGAGCTCCTCCGCGGCGGCCTCCGCGCGGGCCTCCGCCTCTTCGAGGGAGCTCGTGAGCCGCTCGACCTCCTCGGCCGTGGCGTTGTTCTTGCTCCGCAGCGCCTCGACCTGGCCGGACAGCTTCGCGATACCCTCCCGCCGGTCGGCGATGGCCCGCACCGCCGCCATGTGGGCACGCTCGGCCTCCTGCACCACGTGTTCCAGGTGCTCGCGGCGTTCGGTCTTCTCGGACAGCGCCGCACGGGCCTCGGTGACGGCCTCGTTCAGCTCCTCCTCGCGGGCGGCCGCCTCCTCCGCCTCGGCGAGCAGCTCCTCCGGGTCACGGCCGGTGCCGCCGGTGTCGATCTCCTCCGACAGATGCCGCTGCCGCTCCACGGCCAGCCGCACCGTGCCCCGCAGCCGCTCTGCCAGCGACGAGAGCTTGTACCAGGTGTCCTGCGCCGCCTGCAGCATCGGCGCGTCCTCGGCCAGCGACCGCTCCAGATCTGCCTGCTCGGAGCTGACGACCTCCAACGCCTGCTCCACCTCGGCCCTGCGGGCGCGGGCGGCCTTCTCGTCGGCCTCCTCCTTGGCGATCGCCTCGCGCTGGGTGACCAGGTCGTCGGCGTGGAGACGCAGCTTCGCGTCCCGCAGCTCCGACTGGACGGTCTGCGCCTTCCGCGCGATCTCCGCCTGCTTGCCGAGCGGTTTCAGCTGCCTGCGCAGTTCCGTCGTGAGGTCGTTCAGCCGGTCCAGGTTGCCCTGCATCGCACTCAGCTTGCGCACGGCTTTTTCCTTGCGCTTGCGATGCTTGAGCACGCCCGCGGCCTCTTCGATGAACGCGCGGCGCTCCTCGGGTTTGGCCTGCAGGATCTCCGAGAGCTGCCCCTGGCCGACGATGACGTGCATCTCCCGGCCGATACCCGAGTCCGACAGCAGTTCCTGGATGTCGAGCAGGCGGCAGCCGTTGCCGTTGATCTCGTACTCGCTGGCGCCGTCACGGAACATCCGGCGCGTGATCGAGACCTCGGAGTACTCGATGGGCAGCGCACCGTCGGCGTTGTCGATCGTCAGGGTCACCTCGGCACGGCCCAGCGGCGCGCGACCCGACGTGCCGGCGAAGATGACGTCCTCCATCTTGCCGCCGCGCAGGTCCTTCGCGCCCTGCGTGCCCATGACCCAGCGCAGCGCGTCGAGGACGTTGGACTTGCCGGAGCCGTTCGGGCCGACCACGCACGTGATGCCGGGTTCGAACCGCAACGTGGTCGCCGACGCGAACGACTTGAAGCCTTTGAGCGTCAAGCTCTTGAGGTACACGCGGCGTCGACCTTTCGCTCACATCCGGGGCGATCTCCGATCGGGGAATGCTACCCGGGTGCTTCGCGGCGCCGTCGGACGACGTCCCGGCGTGGCAGCACCCGCAGCCGTGTCCTCTCCCACGCCGACCTGGCGGTTTCGCCCCACACGCATCACGCGTCACGCACGCTTCGGGGCCGAACGCCGCACACCGCGTGGGGCCCTGTCAGCGCGTCGTGGAGCACGTCAGCACGTCGTGGGGCCTGTCAGCGTTCGACGAACCCCGAGAGGCCGCCCTTCGCCTCGGCCCACAACTCCGCGACGTGCTCCACGCTGCCCGGTGTCCGCCCGCCGCGCAGCGCCTCGAGCAGCCGTTCACACCGCTCGCGCGGACCCTCCGCGACCACCTGCACCCTGCCGTCGGACAGGTTCGCCGCGCTGCCGACCAACTCCAGTTCCAAGGCCCTGCTGCGGGTCCACCAGCGGAACCCCACGCCCTGCACCGCGCCGTGGACCCACGCGGTCAGCCGCACGGTGTCGCAGGCGCCCGCATCGCCGGCGCCTGCGTTCGCATCCACGTCGTTCATGCCCGCGCCGGTACCCACTGTGTCGTCTCGTTCACCCACACGTCCATGATGAGCGCCCGGTCGCCGCAGTTCCCAGCTGCCCGGGACACCTGCGCGACCCGCGGCGTTACCCGGCAGTGATAGCGTTCCGCCGTCGTCCATCCGGGTTGTCTGAGTCGGAGGAAACCGCATGGCCCCCACGAACGGCGAGGCCCCCACGAACGGCGAGGCCCCCACGAACGGCGAGAGCGCACCCCCGCGCGAATCGGGCGGACGCTGGCAGCGCACCGGCTACCTCGCACTGGCGGCCAGCGGCCTCGTGCTCGCCACGGCCTTCGGCGCGCTCGCCCAGGTCACGGCCGGCGGTGAGGACCAGACCACGGCCGACGGCGACGACACCTCGCGCGTCGAGAACACCGGCAACGGCACGAGCACCACCGAGGCCGACGACCCCAGCTCCGGCGCCACCACCGTCATGGTCGACGGCAAGCCCGTGCCGGGCGACAAGACGAAGCCGACCTCGGCCACCAGCACCGTGGTCAGTATCGGCCCCGACGGCACCCCCACGACCAGCCTCATCACCACGACCGAGGACCGGCAGCCCTCGTCCCGCGACGACGGGCCGAACAACCCCGGCCCCGGTCAGCCCGATCCGGGGCAGCCCGGTCCGACGGAGCAGCCCGACCCCACGACGTCGGAGGACCCGCAGCCAACCTCCGACGACCCTTCGCCGACGTCTTCCGGCTCTGAGTCGACCACGACCACCACGCCTGACGGTCCGAGTAGTACCGAGCCGACCGGCTCGGTCTCGTCCACCAACCCGTAAGTAACCCCACCGGCCTCGGCCAGCGGGGCGCCGGCGGGGCCGGCGCCGGCAGCGCGGCACGACGGATCTCGCCGACGTCCAGCGGCAGCGGATCGGCCACGGCCTCGAGCTTGACGACGCCCGGGTCACCGCGTGCGGCGACTCGGCGGCGTGCACGTCGACATCGCTGCACCGCAGGTGGGATGATGGGCACGTGGCCCAGGACCTCGCGCTCGACCTCGACGCGATCGCCCGCGTCTGCGAGCGATACGGCGTCGAACGTCTCCGCCTGTTCGGGTCCGCCCTCAGCGAGGGATTCGACCCCGCGCGCAGCGACGTCGACCTGCTGATCGACTACCACGAGGGAATCCGGCGCACCTCCCGCGACTACTTCGCACTCAAGGACGAACTCGAGGAGATCATCGGGCACCCCGTCGACCTGGTCCAGTCCCGGAACCTGCGCAACCCGTACATCGCGCACACGGTCTTCTCGACAGCTCGCGACATCTATGCAGCCTGACAGCCCCGCGTATCTCTGGGCGCACGCGAAGCAGCCCTGCGTGCACGGGAAGCGACCAAGGGCCTGACATGGGACCAGTACGCCTCCGATTGGCTCCGTCAATCAGCGGTCGAGCGCCAGCTCGAGATCGTCGGCGAAGCACTCAACCGGCTACGCCAGGGCGATCCGGACACTGCCGTTCGCATTCCCGATCTCCGCTCCATCATCGGAACCCGCAACGTCATCGCACACGGATACGACATCGTGGATCACGAACTCATCTGGTCCCTGGTACACGACGAGATTCCCACCTTGTGCACCGTGCTCGAGACCCTGCTCGGCGAGGCGCCGCCACCCCAGTGACCGACTCCGTCAGGTGCGCCGTGGGCGGCGTTGGCAGCGCGGGCAGAAGTAGGACGACCGGTTGGTGAACGCCTCGCGGCGGATGAGGGCGCCGCAGCGGCGGCACGGCTCGCCCGCCCTGCCGTAGACGGCGAGGGATCGTTCGAAGTAGCCCGACTCGCCGTTGACGTTGACGTACAGCGCGTCGAACGAGGTGCCGCCCGCGCCGAGCGCGTCGGCCATGACGTCGGTGGCGGCGGTGAGTACGAGCTGCCCCTGGGCGCGCGTGAGCCGTTCGGTGGGGCGCGTGCCGTGGAGGCGGGCCCGCCACAGGGCCTCGTCGGCGTAGATGTTGCCGATGCCGGAGACGAGCGTCTGGTCGAGCAGCGCCCGTTTGACCTCGGTGCGCTTGCCCCGCAGCGCGGCGACCGCGGCGGGCAGGTCGAACAGCGGATCCATCGGGTCGCGTCCGATGTGGGCGACGCTCGCGGGCACGAGGGTGCCGTCGACGTCGACCAGCTCGTCGAGGGCGAGCCCGCCGAACGTGCGCTGATCGACGAACCGCAGCTCGGGGCCGTCGTCGGCGAAGCGGACACGCACCCGCAGGTGCTTCTCGTCGGCAGCGGAGGCGGGCTGGACGAGCATCTGACCGCTCATGCCCAGGTGGGCGAGCATCGCCTCGCCGTCGGCGAGGTCGAGCCACAGGTACTTGCCACGCCTGCGGGCCGCGGTGATCTTCACGCCGGCGAGCCGGCCGGCGAAGTCGTCGGCGCCGGGCACGTGCCTGCGGATCGCCCGCGGATGCAGTACGTCGACCGAGGTGATGACACGGCCTGTCACGTGCCGTCCGAGACCGGCACGCACGACCTCGACCTCGGGAAGTTCAGGCACGCGCGACTCCGTGCGGGGTCAGGATGACTCGTTGCCGAGGTCGAGCTCCTCCGACAGCGCGCGCCACGCCGTTTCGGCGGCCTTCTGCTCGCCTTCCTTTTTGGTCGTGCCGCTGCCGCTGCCGAGGTCACGACCGCCGACGTAAACGGTCGCGGTGAACTCCTTGCGGTGGTCGGGACCGGTGTCCTCGACCTTGTACTCGGGCACGCCCAGCCCGGCCGACGCGGTCAGCTCCTGCAGGCTGGTCTTCCAGTCCAGGCCGGCACCGCGCAGCGGCGCCTCCTCGAGCAACTGGCCGAACAGCCGGTGGACGAGCTCCCGCGCGATCTCGATGCCGTGCGCGATGTAGGTCGCGCCGATCACGGCTTCGAGCCCGTCGGCCAGGATGCTCGCCTTGTCACGACCACCCGTCAGCTCCTCGCCCTTGCCGAGGAGCAGGTACGTGCCCAGGCCGCCGTCGCCGAGCTCGCGCGCGACGCCCGCGAGCGCGTGCATGTTGACGACACTGGCGCGCAGTTTCGCCAACTGCCCTTCCGGCAGGTCGGGGTGCTTGCGATACAGGTGATCGGTCACCACCAGGCCCAGCACCGCATCGCCGAGGAACTCGAGTCGCTCGTTCGGCAGCAGCCCGCCGTTCTCGTAGGCGTACGAACGGTGGGTCAGTGCGAGCGTCAGCAGTTCGCTGTCGAAGTCGACGCCGAGCCCCTCGAGCAGCGGTGCGGGATCCGTAGCCGGACCTGCCGGTGCCTTACCCCCCATCTCGCGGAACCTCAGGCCGGCTCGACGACCTGCCGGCCGGCGTACTGACCGCACTCAGGGCAGGCGACGTGCTGCGGCTTCTTGGCCTTGCAGGCGCGGTTGGAGCACTCCACGAGCTGCACCGGCTTCGCCTTCCACTGCGAACGGCGGGCGCGGGTGTTGGAGCGCGACATCTTCCGCTTGGGGACAGCCACGGCTGATTCTCCTCATCAAAATCTGCCCGCGATCGCGCGAGCTGTTTGCTCGAAACTCCGGGGTGGGAGCGCGGCACCGCCATGCGGTGTCACCGGTCCGAGTCGTCGGTTCCTTCGCCTGCCCGGTCACTCGGGGCGTCCGAAACGTCCTCCGTGTCCTGCAGTCGGTCGACGAGTGCGGCCCACCGAGGATCTATCGTCTCATGCCCGTGTCCGGACTCGAGATCGGCCCACTTCACGCCGCATCCGGAGCACAGTCCGGCGCAGTCGTCGCTGCACAGCGGCACCAGCGGAAGCGCCAGCACGAGCGCGTCCCTGACCACGGGCTCCAGGTCGATGCGGTCGTCGACGACCCGGCTGACCTCGTCCTCCTCCGTGGTCTCGTCGGTCGTCGACTCGGGGTAGGCGAACAGCTCCGTGACCTCGATGGTCACCTCGCCCGTGATCGGGTCCAGGCACCGCGAGCACTGGCCGGTGGTCGATGCGCTGGCCGACCCGGTGACCAGCACACCTTCGACGACCGACTCCAGGAGCAGGTCGACGGCGATCGCGGCGCCGGCAGGCACGGTGACGACCTCGGGCACACCCAACGACTCGGTGACGGGAATGTCCCGTTTCACCGACCTGCTGGCGCCGGGGCGACGGCCGAGCTCGTGCGTGTCGACCAGCCACGGGTTGCGGTCGGCCCGCTCGGAGCCAGGATTCGGGGAACGTTCGTCAGACATCGGATTTCTCGTTCGAGGAAGGTTGGGACTCGCCGGCGCGGGTGATCACGGCACCCGGCGTAAGGCGCGTCAATCCAGCCTACGCGAGCAGGGCAAATCCGTTCCCGGCGGCCGGTCGGCGCCCGGTCGGGCGGTCCGTCCGCAGCGACGCCGCGGGGGCGCCGTGCGCACCGCACCCGCATCACCGCGGGCAGGGCGCGTGGGGATCACGGACTCAGTGGGACTGGAAGTCGTAGAAGCCGCGGCCACCCGCACCGGAGGTGTACGGCCCGGAGCCGTTGTAGCCGGAGGCGCCGGCACCGCCGGAACCGTTGTACCCGCCACCGCCGCGCAGGTGGTTGCGGCCCGAATCGACGGTGCGCAGCGTCGTGGACAGCAGTTCGGAGAACTCGGCCAGCTTGCCGTCGACGTAGGCGTCGCAGTCACTGCGCTGCTTGTCCGCCTCGCCGTGGGCCTCGTCGACGATACGGGAGGCCTCGCCGTGGGCGGCCTGGACGACCTCGGTCTGCGCGACGAGCCGGGCCTGTTCGGCGCGACCCTCCTCGACGGACCGGTCGTAGGCGTCCCTGCCCGCCTGGACCATCCGCTCGGACTCGGTGCGAGCGCGCTCGGTCAGGTCGTGGTACTCGGCCTGCCCCGCGGAGACGGTGCGCTCGGCCTCGGCCTGCGCGTCGGCGACGAGCTGTTCGGCCCTGGCACGCGCCTCGGAGACGAGCCGTTCGGCCTCGGCGCTGGCCTCGGAGACGGTGCGCTCGGCCTGCTCGTTGGCGTTCGAGATCGTCGTGTCGGCCTCGGTACGTGCGTTCTGCAGCACCTCGTCGCGCTTGTCGAGCACGTCCTGCGCGTCGTCCACCTCGGTGGGCAGCGCCTCGCGGATGTCGTCGAGCAGCTCGAGCGCATCCCCTCGGGGCACCACACAGCTCGAGGTCATCGGCACACCCCGCGCCTCTTCGACGATCGTGACGAGCTCGTCGAGCGCCTCGAACACCCGGTACACGGCAACTCCCTGGAACTTGATCGTGGCCTGGTACCAGTGTGCCGGTCCGGGCGCGGGTTTTCGGTGACCGGGCCGAGCCGGGCGTGTCAAGCCTCCGCGCGACCGGCCCGCAAAGCACCCCAGGGCACTTTTGAGGGACTCAGTCGGTGGCGAGAGCAGGGGCGCAGTCAGTCGTTCTCGGCGATGCGCGCCAGGAGCCGGTCGTGCACCGCCGGCGGCACCATGCCGGTCACGTCACCTCCGTAGGTCGCGACCTCCTTGACCAGCGAGCTGGACAGGAAGCTGTACGCCGGGTTGTTCGACATCAGCAGGGTCTCGACGCCGGAGATCTCGCGGTTCATCTGCGCCATCTGCAGCTCGTAGTCGAAGTCGCTGACCGAGCGCAACCCCTTCACGATCGACTGGATGCCCTGCTCCTTGCAGTAGTCCGTGAGCAGGCCGTGCCACGAGTCGACCCGCACGTTCGGCAGCTTCGCCGTCGACTCCTGCAGCAGCTCCATGCGCTCGTCGATCGTGAACATGCCGCGCTTGCTCTTGTTGATCAGCACCGCGACCACGACCTCGTCGAACAGGTGCGCCGCCCGTTCGATCACATCCAGATGCCCGTTGGTCGCCGGGTCGTAGGAGCCGGGACACACCGCTCGCCGCATGGCACAGAACCCTAACCGCGATGCCGAGCATCGCTGCTCGCGTGATCGAAGGACGCGCGGACGTTAGCAACCGCCCGCGGTGGCCGGGCACGGATGTGGCCGATCTCCACCTGTCCGGGATGTCGGCTTCACCACGCCGTCGCCGTCCCACGCGACGGGACCTCAGCAGTCGCCGCCTCAGCAGTCGCCGCCTCAGCCGCCGTCGGTGTCGGTGTCGACCTCGGCCCTGAACAGCGCGCTCCCGCCGTAGCGCTTCGTGCGCAGCGCCGTGAGCCCCGCGGGCCATGGCGGGTCGCCGTCGCGCACCGCACGTTCCACGACGACGAGCGCACGGTCGGTCAGCCAGCCGCCACGGACGAGGTCCGCCAGCACACCGGCGAGCGTGTCACCGGCCAGCGCGTACGGCGGGTCGATCAGCACGACGTCGAACGGCTCGGGGCTGCCCTCTGCGACGACCGACTCGACCGCGGCCTGCCGGACGCGCCCGCCGAGGCCGACGGTGGCGACGTTGCCGCGCAGCACCTCGGTGGCTTTGCGGTCCGATTCGACGAACAGGACGTCGGCGGCGCCGCGCGAGAGCGCCTCGAGCCCGAGCGCGCCGGAGCCCGCGTAGAGGTCGAGCACGCGGGCGTCGTCGAGGTCACCCGCCGTTTCGAGGGAGTTGAACAGGGCTTCCCGCACCCGTTCGGACGTCGGCCGCGTCGTCCGCGGCGGCACCCGCAGGGTCCGTCCACCCGCTCGTCCGGCCACGATCCTGGTCACGCCTTGATCGTAGGCAGCCACGCGAAGCGTGTCGGATGGGGAGGCGGTGGGACACGGGCGGGCCGGAGGAGCAGCCGTAGGGGAAGCGACGCGGCACCTGCCGTCGCCCGCCGCCGGAGCGAACGGCGCTACCCGCACGTGCGCGCGCACGCCCGCGCACGTGGCGAGTGTGACTCTTGGCCGGACCTTGTGCTGCCGGGCTCCCGACTCGCGTATTGTCGTTCTTCCCCTTCCCGGCGACTTTGCGGCAGGAGCGCGTCAGTGTCGGAACCTCGGGTCAGACGGGCCGAGATCGCGATCGAACAGTCCCACGTGGACCGGGTGTACCGCCGGCTCGGCGAACTCCGGAGCCAGGCCGAGGACATGCGCACGAAGGGCTACGAGATCGGTCACGGTGCGCAGCGTGAGGCCGTGTTCGAACAGGCGTCGATGCTGTTCGAGCGGGACATGATGGTGAACCACGCGAATCAGACGCTGCAGTCGCTGGACGCCGAGTACGAGGGCCTGGTGTTCGGCAGGCTGGACCACACCAGCACCGAACCCGTCTACGTGGGCAGGCTCGGCATCCGCGACGCGGACTTCGAGAACCTGGTCACCGACTGGCGCGCACCCGCGGCGGCCGCGTTCTACCAGGCCACGGCCGAGGCGCCGATGGACGTGGTGCGGCGCCGGGTGATCCGCTGCTCCGGGCAACAGGTGCTCGACGTCGACGACGACGTGCTCATGCCCGAGTCGGTGCCCGACGACATGCCGGTGGTCGGCGAGGGCGCGCTCATGGCGGCGCTGGGCCGGGCGCGCGGCGAGAAGATGCGCGACATCGTCGCCACCATCCAGAAGGAACAGGACGAGGTGATCCGGGCGCCGTGGCGTGGCGTCACGGAGATCACCGGCGGTCCCGGCACCGGCAAGACGGCCGTGGCGCTGCATCGCGCGGCGTACCTGCTGTACCGCTACCGCAGGCAGCTGGGCGGCGCGGGCGTGCTCGTGGTGGGTCCGTCCGGGGTGTTCACGTCGTACATCTCGCGCGTGCTGCCGTCGATGGGCGAGACGAACGTCGAGCTGCGGGCGCTGGGCGAGGTCCTGGACGGCATGGAGGCCACGCGGCACGACCCCGCTCCCCTGGCCGCCGTCAAGGGCTCGCTGCGGATGCGGAAAGTGCTGCTCAAGGCCGTGCGGGCGACGCCGCCGGACGCGCCGACGGAACTGCGGATCGTCTACAAGGGCGAGGTCCTCAAACTCGGCGCCAAGGAGCTGGACAAGGCGCGCAAGAAGGTGCACTCGGCGGGCGGCCCGCCGAACCGGTCGCGGGTGCGGGCCGCGGAGACGCTGCTGGGGATGCTGGCCGACAAGGCCGAGGAGAACGCGGCCTCGGGCGGTCCGCAGCTCGAGCGCGCCGACGTGATCCACGACCTGGGCGAACGCATCGACTTCCACCGGTTCCTGGTGGCGTGGTGGCCGGTGCTGTATCCGGCGCAGGTACTGCGCTGGCTCGGCGACGACGACCGGCTGGCGCGCGCGGCGAAGAACGTGCTCACGGCCGACGAGATCGCGCCGCTGGCGGAGTCACTGCGCGGCGAGGGCGACGACTGGACGGTCGCGGACGTGGCGTTGCTGGACGAGATCCGTGTGCTGATCGGCCCGCCGAAACGCAGGAAGCAGCGCGCACAGGAGATCGAGCTGGACGCGGAGCAGACCCGCGATTCGGACGATCCGGCACGACTCCGCACCGCACGGCCCGCGCACTACGACGAGTACTCGCACATCGTCGTCGACGAGTCGCAGGACCTGTCGCCGATGCAGTGGCGGATGCTCGGCAGGCGCGGAGCGCATGCGAGCTGGACGATCGTGGGCGATCCGGTGCAGAGCTCGTGGCCCGATCCCGTCGAGGCCGAACAGGCCAGGACGCAGGCGTTCGGGGCGAAGACGAAGCATCGCCGGTACACGCTGCGCACGAACTACCGGAACTCGGCGGAGATCTTCGACCTGGCCGCCCGCGTGGTCGCGGGGCGGGGTGCCGACGACGGTGACCTGCCGAACGCGGTGCGCACGACCGGTCTCGAACCGGAGATCCGCACGGTCGACGCCCACGACCGCGAGAGCGCGGTGCACTCGTCGGTGAAGGAGCTGCTGGACTCGGTCGACGGCACGGTCGGCGTCATCTGCGCGATGGAGCGGGTTCCCGAGGTGGAGCGGTGGCTGGCCGGGCAGTCGGAGGACCGGCTCAAGGTCGTCGGCAGCCTCGATTCGAAGGGCCTGGAGTACGACGCCGTCGCGCTGGTGGAACCGACCGAGCTGATCACCGAGTCGCTCACCGGCAGGCGGGTGCTGTACGTGGCGCTGACCCGTGCGACACAGCAGCTGACGATCATCGCCTCGGACGACGACTGGCGCTGACGCCCGGCGGGCCGCGACAGCGCGCTCGGCGAGGCGCCCTCGGCCCACGGGGTGAGCCTCACCTCGGTCGCGGCCGGAATGCCCCGCGGATGCCGTGGTGTTGACCATGGACGTGAGTGCTCTGCATGACGTCCCCCTGTCGGTACTGGACCTCTCGCCCGTGGTCAGCGGGTCGGACGCGGCCACGTCGCTGCGCAATTCGCTCGACCTCGCGCGCCACGCCGAACGGCTCGGATACCGGCGGTACTGGGTGGCCGAGCACCACAACATGCCCGGCATCGCCAGCTCCGCGACGGCCGTGCTGATGGGCCACATCGCCGATGCCACCGAACACATCCGCGTCGGGTCGGGCGGCGTCATGCTGCCCAACCACGCGTCGCTGATCGTTGCCGAGCAGTTCGGCACACTCGAGGCGTTGCACCCCGGCCGCATCGACCTGGGCATCGGCCGGGCACCGGGCACGGATCCGCGCACCGCCAAGGCCCTGCGCGGGCATGCCGGTCCGACGGCGAACGACTTCCCGCAACAACTCGCGGATCTGGTCCGGTACTTCGACCACGACGAGGAGCGCCCGGTGAACGCGGTCGTCGCGGAAGGCAACCGGCCGGAGTTCTGGCTCCTCGGTTCGAGCGGGTTCAGCGCCCAGTTGGCCGGACAGCTGGGGCTGCCGTTCTCGTTCGCCCACCACTTCAGCTCGGACAACACCGAACCGGCTCTGAAGCTCTACCGCGAGTCGTTCCAGCCGTCGGCCGTGCTCTCGGAACCACGGGTGCTGCTGGGTGCCTCCGTGCTGTGCGCCGACACCGACGAGCGGGCCCAGTACCTGGCCCGGTCGCAGCAGCTCAACTTCCTCAGCCTCCGGAAGGGAAGTCCGATTCCGCTGCCCAGTCCCGAGGAAGCCACCGAGTACCCGTACACCGAGCTGGATCGGGCGTTCATCGAGAAGAACACGGCGAGCGCGGTCGTCGGATCGCCGGAGACCGTGCGGGAACGGCTGGAACAGCTGGTCGCCGCCACGGGCGCCGACGAGGTGATCATCACCACGATGGCCCACGACCACGCGGACCGAGTGCGCTCCTACGAACTCGTGGCTTCGCTCACTCGACCCGATTCCTAGGCCGAACCGGTTACGATGCGTTCTGGCGTGCGCTCGACGTGACCAGGCGTAACGGGGAGGAACCAATGGGTGAGCCGCTGAGCCACGATTGGGGTTCGGAGTACGACCGCCAACACACAGCCGGTTACGCCGAGTGGCCTCCCGGTGTCGAACCGCAGCACCCGTACCCACAGCAGGCCCATCCCGAGCACGCGTACCCGGTCCACCCCGCGCAACCACACCCCCAGTCGCATCCCGAACAGCCGCACCCGCAGCACGTCCCCGCACCCGGTCACCACACCGCACCGAACGCGAGCGCGAGCGGCCGTCACGCCCTCCCCGACCCCGACGACGTCCCGTACGCTCCTGCGGACAGCGCCGCCACACCCCCGGAACCGGAACCCGCCGCCCCGCCGCAACCGCACCCGGCCGACGAGACCGGCACCGGCCCGGCGGCGCGCGACACCGTCCAGCGCGCGCTCGCCGTGCACCGGCTGCTCAACGGCCAGACACCACCGTCGCCGGACCCGCTGCCCGCGCTGCGCCGGATTCCGCTGCCCGACGTCGAACCGCCGCGCATCGACCTGGTCAAGACACTGGTCAAGCGCCGCTCCTGGGACGTGTTCGCCCACCGCGGCCTGGACCTCGCCGCGCTGAGTGGGCTACTGCGGTTCGCCCTCGGGGTGCAGCGGTTCGAACCGGCGTACGGTTCGGAACATCATCCGATGGGCATGGCACCGAGCGGCGATGGTCTGGACCTGCTGCGGGCTTACGTGCTGATCCGCGGCACCGACATCCTCGAACCGGGCGTGTACCGATACGAGGCCATCGCGCACGAGCTCACCCTGCTCACGACGACCGACCCGGTACGGCCGCTCCAGCAGGTGTACTGGCAGCCCGAGTTCGCCGCGGCCCCGGTCGCGATCGCGCTGACCACGCAGATGGACGTCGCGTACGAGCGGAAACCGTTGCGGCACTACCGGACGATGCACGTCGACTCGGGTATCGCGGTGCAGAACGTGTATCTCATCGCGACGGCGCTCGGACTGGCCTGCTGCGCGGTCTCCGACTTCGACGACGCGAACCTGTCCCAGCTGCTCGGCGTCCCCGAATCGGAGATCCCGACGATGCTCATACCGGTCGGCCACCCGCCGGAATGACACCTCCCGACACGCCGAAACCACCGGAAGCACGCCGGTTGCGTTGACGGCAACCACAGTGCCCCGGGAGATCTGTGGGCGCCGCCCGCGATCGTCGGGGTTCGGCCCGGCTTGCCGGATGCCGGCGTCACCGGCTTCCGGCGCGATGTTCACGCGGTGAGATCCCGCGATGCCGTTTGAACGCGGCGCTGAAGGCGAAGGCGTTGGCGTACCCCACCGTGCGGGCGATCGCGTCGGCCGTGTCGTCGGTGCCGCGCAACAGGTCGGCCGCCACCGTGATGCGCCAATCCGCGAGGTACGACATGGGCGGACTACCCACCAACTCGGCGAACCGGCGGGCGAACGCCGCACGGGACACGCCGGTGCGGGCGGCCAGCGAGGCGACCGTCCACGGTGCGCCCGAATCGTCGTGCATCAGCCGGAGCGCCTCACCCACCACCGGATCGCCCTGCGCACGGAACCAGCCGGGAGCCTCGCCGCGTTGCCCGCCCATCCACGTCCGCACGGTCTCGATGAGGGCGAGGTCCAGCAGCCGGTCGAGGACGGCGTGCTGCCCCGGCCGGGCCGCGGCGAGCTCGGCGACCAGTAGGTCGAGCACCGGCGACGTGATGTCGGCGGCCCGCACCAGCGCCACCTCCGGCAGTGCGGCCAGCAGGCGGGCACCGACGTCGCCGGTGACGCTGTAGGTGCCGCTGACGATCACGGACGAGTCCGGCGACTCCCGGCCGGCCGAGGTGCGGAGGAACTCCTCGGTGATGTCTGTTCCATCCATTGTGGTCAGCCGGTTGCGGGGACCGACGACGACGGAGGCCGGGGTGGACACCTCGTCGGCCACGACGTACGGCGCGGGCCCTTTGACGACGGCGACCTGACCCTCGTCGATCCGCACGGGCTGCGAGACGCCGGGCTCGCCGCCGTCGCGGTCGTCGTCGGGCACGAGCCAGGCGTGGCCGCGCACCGTCGTCACGAGTGCGAGCCGCGCACCGTCGGCGATCCGCAGTGCCCACGGCGGTTCGAGCACGGTGCGGCAGAAGGCGGCCGACCGTGCCCTGACTCCCGCCAGCAGATCGGCCAGGGCATCCATACCGGCCAGCCTAGACGATTCGACATGAAGGCGAGCGGTTCAAGCATGGAACGTCTCACTGGAAGCGACGACCGTGGACACCGTCAGCACGCGAGCCCGGCAATCGATCGGAGACGACCATGTACGCCATCACCGGAGCCACCGGACACGTCGGCGGCGCCGCCGCCCGCACTCTGCACGCACGCGACCTGCCCCTCCGGCGGATCGTCCGCGACCCTGCCCGGGCGGGCGCGGGCGACGCCGTCGCCGACCTCACCGACCCCGCCGCCCTGACGGCCGCCTTTCGGGGCTGCGACGGCGCGTTCGTTCTCCTTCCGACGCTCCCGAACGGTTCCGACGCCGACCACCGCCGCATGGCCGACACGATCGCCGAGGCGGTGCACGACAGCGCGATCCCGCACGTCGTCGCGTTGTCGTCCTGGGGAGCCCAGCACGCGACCGGTACCGGGCCGATCCGCTGGCTCCATCATCTCGAGCGGGTCCTCGGAGAGACGGGTGCCGTCGTCACCGCGATCCGGTCACCGCATTTTCAGGAGAAGGTCGAGGCGACCCTCGGCGCGGCGGCCGAAGCGGGCATCCACCCGGTCTTCGGCGACTCCGCGGACGTCGCCACCACCATGGCGGCGACCCGTGACATCGGGGAGCTCGCCGCCACGGCACTGGCCCGCCCGCCCGCCGCGAGCGAGATCGTGCACCTCGACGCGCCGCGCTACACGGAACGACAGGTGGCCGAGCGACTCGAAACCGTACTCGGCACGCCGCTCGACGTCGCCCTGCTGCCCCGGGAGGCGTGGGAGCCGACGCTCGTCGACGCGGGCCTGGCGCCCGCACTCGCCACCGAGCTGGCGGCGATGTACGACGCCGAGGCCCGCGGACTGTTGCAGCCCGCGGGCGACCGGCGCCACCGGTGCGTCACCGAGCTCGACGACACCCTCGCCGCGCTCGCGTGACGCACCGGTGAGCGGTCACTCGAGGACGATCAGTAGGTCGCCGCCTTCGACCTGCTGCACCGGGTTGATGGCGAGCCGCCGCACCGTGCCGCCCGTGTGCGCGGTGATGGCGGCCTCCATCTTCATCGCCTCGATGGTCGCCACGGTGTCGCCCGCCTCGATCGTGTCGCCGTCGCCCACCTGCAGCGTGACCACACCGGCGAACGGCGCGGCGACGTGATGCGGATCGTTCTTGTCGGCCTTCTCCGCGGCGGGCACGTCGGTGGCGACGGACCGGTCGCGCACCGGGATGGGCCGCATCTGACCGTTCAGTGTGGACATCACGGTGCGCATGCCGCGGTCGTCGGCCTCGCCGATCGCCTCGAGCGCGATGAACAGTCGCACGCCGGGTTCGAGGTCCACCGTGTACTCCTCCCCTGGCCGCAGGCCGTAGAAGAAGTCCTTGCTCGGCAGCACGCTCGTGTCGCCGTGCGCCTCGCGGTGGGCCTCGAACTCCTTCGTGGGCCCAGGGAACAGCAGTCGGTTCAGCGTGGCCCGCCGGTCGGTGCCGAGCGCCGCGCGGTCCTCTTCGGACAGGTCCGACTCCGGCTTGACCTCCGCGCGACCCTCGAGGGCCTTGGTGCGGAACGGCTCCGGCCAGCCGCCGGGCGGGTCGCCGAGCTCGCCGCGCAGGAATCCGACGACGGAGTCGGGGACGTCGAACTTGCCGGGCTCGGCCTCGAATTCGGCCGGGTCCACGCCCGCGCCCACGAGGTGCAGCGCCAGATCACCGACCACCTTGGACGACGGCGTGACCTTGACGATGTGCCCGAGCATCCGGTCGGCGGCGGCGTACATGGCCTCGATGTCCTCGAACCGGTCGCCCAGGCCGAGCGCCTTCGCCTGCGTCCGTAGGTTCGACAGCTGACCGCCGGGGATCTCGTGGTCGTACACACGGCCGGTCGGCGAGGCCAGCCCCGCCTCGAACGGGGCGTAGATCTTCCGCACGGTCTCCCAGTACGGCTCGAGGTCACCGACGGCGCGCAGGTCCAGTCCGGTCGGCCGGTCCGAGTGGTCGGTCGCGGCGACGATGGCCGACAGCGACGGCTGCGACGTCGTGCCCGCCATCGAGGCGACCGCCCCGTCGACCGCGTCGGCGCCGGCGCGGATCGCCGCCAGATACGTGGCGAGCTGGCCACCCGCGGTGTCGTGCGTGTGGATGTGCACCGGCAGGTCGAACTCCCGGCGCAGCGCGGTCACCAGCTGCTCGGCGGCCGGTGCGCGCAGCAGGCCCGCCATGTCCTTGATCGCCAGCACGTGCGCACCCGCCTCGACGATCTGCTCGGCCAGCCGCAGGTAGTAGTCCAGCGTGTAGAGCTTCTCGCCCGGATCGGACAGGTCGGAGGTGTAGCACAGCGCCACCTCGGCGACCGACGTGCCGGTCGCGCGCACGGCGTCGATCGCGGGCCGCATCTGCGAGACGTCGTTGAGCGCGTCGAAGATGCGGAAGATGTCGATGCCGGTGTCCGTCGCCTCCTGGACGAACGCGTCGGTGACCTCGGTGGGGTACGGCGTGTAGCCGACGGTGTTGCGTCCGCGCAGCAGCATCTGCAGACACACGTTCGGCATCGCCTCCCGCAGCAGCGCGAGACGCTCCCACGGGTCCTCGGCGAGGAACCGCAACGCGACGTCGTAGGTCGCACCGCCCCAGCACTCCACCGACAACAGTTGCGGCAGCGTGTGCGCCACGGTGGGCGCGATCGCCGTCAGGTCCTTCGTGCGCACCCGCGTGGCCAGCAGTGACTGATGGGCGTCGCGGAACGTCGTGTCGGTGACACCGACCGTGCCGGAGGAGCGCATCCACTGTGCGAAGCCCTCGGGGCCCAGCTCGGTGAGCTTCTGCTTCGACCCCGCAGGCGGTCCGCCCTGCGGTAGCGCCGGGATCTTCTCCTCCGGGGCGACCAGTCGCGGGCGCTCTCCGTGCGGCTTGTTGACGGTGACGTCGGCGAGGTACGTCAGCAGCCGGGTGCCGCGGTCCGCCGAGTGGCGCGCGGTGAGCAGGTGAGGCCGCTCCTCGATGAACGCCGTGGTGACCCGACCCGCCTGGAAGTCCGGATCGTCCAGCACGGCCTGCAGGAACGGGATGTTCGTCGCGACACCGCGGATGCGGAACTCGGCCAGGGCACGCCGCGCCCTGCCCACCGCGGTGTCGAACGTCCTGCCTCGGCACGTCAGCTTGACCAGCATCGAGTCGAAGTGCGCACTGATCTCGGTGCCGGAGAACGCGGTGCCGCCGTCCAGCCGGATACCCGATCCGCCGGGCGAACGGTAAGCGCTGATCATGCCGGTGTCCGGCCGGAAACCGTTGGCCGGATCCTCCGTCGTGATCCGGCACTGCATCGCCGCGCCCCGCAGGTAGATCGCCTCCTGCGACAACCCGAGATCGGCCAGGCTCGACCCCGAGGCGATGCGCAGCTGCGACTGCACCAGGTCGACGTCGGTGACCTCCTCGGTCACCGTGTGTTCCACCTGGATGCGCGGGTTCATCTCGATGAAGACGTGATTGCCGCTGCGGTCGACCAGGAACTCGACCGTGCCCGCGTTGCGGTAGCCCATCTGCCGGGCGAGCTTCACGGCGTCGGCGCAGATCCTCTCCCGCAATCCGGGGTCGAGGTTCGGGGCCGGCGCGAGTTCGACCACCTTCTGGTGCCTGCGCTGCACCGAACAGTCGCGCTCGTAGAGGTGGATCACGTTGCCCTGGCCGTCCGCCAGCACCTGCACCTCGATGTGCCGCGGCTCGACGACCGCCTGCTCGAGGAACACGGTCGCGTCGCCGAAGGCCGACTCCGCCTCGCGGGACGCGGCCTCGATGGCCTCCCGCAACTGCGCCGGGTCCTCGACGCGCCGCATGCCGCGGCCGCCACCACCCGCAACGGCCTTGACGAACACCGGGAACGTCAGCTGCTCGGCGGCCGCGACCAGCTCGTCGACGTCGGCCGACGGGGCCGAGGAACCGAGCACCGGCACGCCCGCCTCGCGCGCGGCCGCGACGGCGCGCGCCTTGTTGCCCGTGAGCTCGAGCGTCTCGGCGTCCGGGCCGACGAACGTGATGCCCGCTTCCTCGCACGCACGCGCGAGGTCGGGGTTCTCGGACAGGAAGCCGTAACCCGGATAGACGGCGTCGGCACCGGCGCGCTGTGCGGCGCGGACGACCTCCTCCACCGACAGGTACGCCCGTACCGGATGTCCCGGTTCGCCGATCTCGTAGGCCTCGTCGGCCTTCAGCCGGTGCAGCGAATTGCGGTCCTCACGGGGAAACACGGCCACCGTTCCCGCACCCTGTTCGTAGGCGGCGCGGAACGCGCGGATGGCGATCTCGCCACGATTGGCGACGAGCACTTTGCGGAACATTCCCGGTCCTTCCGTCCCTCGGATCGGTCGCGGGGCACGTTACCCCGTATCTCCCGCCTCGTGGGAGCTCCTTCCCACGAAGCGGGACCCGCGGGGCGCCACGGCGGGTGAGACTAGGACTTCTCCAGGTATTCGGCCCGTTCGGAATCGATGACCTCGGCGACCATGCGGGCGAGCCCGGGACTGCCCGTCAGCTCCGAGTCCGCACCCACGACCTGTTGCGCCACCGTGCGTGCCCGCGCGATCACGTCCTCGTCGTCGAGCAGCGACAACAGCTTGAGCGCCGACTTCGTGCCCGACTGCGCCGCACCGAGGATGTCGCCCTCCCGGCGCAGCTCCAGGTCCAGCTTCGACAGCTCGAACCCGTCGGTCGTCGACTCCACCGCGGCGAGTCGCTGCCGCGTGCTCGTGCCGTCCGGCACCTCCGTCACGAGCAGGCACAGTCCCGGCTCCGAGCCACGGCCGACGCGGCCGCGCAGCTGGTGCAGCTGGCTCACGCCGAACCGCTCGGCGTCCATGATCACCATGACGGTCGCGTTGGGCACGTTGACGCCGACCTCGACGACCGTCGTCGCGACGAGCACGTCGACCTCCCCGGCGGCGAACGCGCGCATCACCGCGTCCTTCTCCTCCGTCGGCTGCCTGCCGTGCAGCACGCCGATCCGCAGGCCGTGCAGCGGGCCCTCCTCGAGCATCGGCACGAGGTCGAGCACGGCGATCGGCGGACGGCGATCGCCCGTGTCGCCCGGCGGTTCGTCCCCGATCCGCGGGCACACGACGTACGCCTGGCGGCCTTTGCCGACCTCCTCGATGATCCGCTGCCACGCCCGGTCCAGCCACGACGGCTTCTCGGCGACCGGCACGACCGTCGTGCCGATCGGCGACCGGCCCGACGGCAACTGACGCAGCGCCGAGGTCTCCAGGTCGCCGTAGACGGTCATCGCCACGGTCCGCGGGATCGGCGTCGCCGTCATGACGAGCACGTGTGGGCTGGTGCCGTCGGCGCCGCGGGTGCGCAGCGCGTCGCGCTGTTCGACGCCGAACCGGTGCTGTTCGTCGACGACGGCCAGCGCCAGGTCCGCGAACGTCACGTGGTCCTGGATCAGCGCGTGCGTGCCCACCACGATGCCCGCCTCGCCGGACGCCGCCTCGAGCAGCGCCTGCTTGCGTTCCTTCGCGCTCATCGACCCGGTGAGCAGCGTGACCTTCGTCGCGTGGTCGGCCGCGCCGAGTTCACCCGCCACGGCGAGATCGCCGAGCAGTTCCCGCAGCGACCGCGCATGCTGGGCGGCCAGGACCTCGGTCGGCGCCAGCATCGCGGCCTGCCTGCCCGCGTCGACCACCTGCAGCATCGCTCGCAGCGCCACGATCGTCTTGCCGCTGCCGACCTCGCCCTGCAGCAACCGGTTCATCGGATGAGCGGTCGCCAGGTCGCCGGCGATCGCTTCGCCGACCTCCCGTTGCCCCTCGGTGAGGTCGAACGGCAGGCGCTCGTCGAAGGCCGCCGCGATCCCGCCGTCGACCCGCGGGCAGGCGCGCGCCGGATCGCTCACCTCGGACTGCCTGCGCTGCGCGAAGATCAGCTGGATCGACAGCGCCTCGTCCCACTTCAGCCGTTCCCGCGCGGTGTCCAGCTCCTCCTGGCTCTCCGGACGATGGATCCGGCGCAGGGCCGTGTCGAGATCGGCGAGCCCGTGCTCGGCCCGCAGCACCTCCGGCAACGGGTCGTCGACCGGATCGAGCGTGTCGAGCACCTGGCGCACCGCACGCGAGACGGCCCACGACGTGATCCCGGCCGCCGCCGGGTACACCGGGATGATCTGCTTGACGAAACTGTCCACCGTGGACGAGCTGTCGTCGTCATCGTCGAACAGTTCGTATTCCGGATTGGACAGTTGGAGGTTGCTGCGGAAAGCCGACACCTTGCCCGCGAACAGCCCGCTCCTGCCGGGTCGCAGCTCCTTCTCACGCCACTCCTGACCGAAGAAGGCGCACGACATCCGGCGAGTGCCGTCGGTGAGCACGACCTCGAGGATCTGCCCCCTCCGGTTCTTCATCGGACGCCGCTTCGTGGACTCGATGCGCGCCAGCACCGTGGCGTACTCGCCGAGCTCCAGGCCGACGATGTCGGTGAGCTCGCCCCGCCGCGCGTACCTGCGCGGATAGTGCCGCAGCAGGTCGGCGACCGTGTGCAGGTTCAGCGACGCGGCGAGCGCCTTCGCCGTCTTGGCGCCCAGCACATCGGAAAGCCTGCCGGCCGTCGTCGTCATGTCACTCGCCCGCCCGTTCGTCGCCCTGCCCATCGGGACCCGTCCGTCGCGGCCCGGTCCCCCACGTCGTCGCGGCCCCGTCGTCGGGGCCCCGTCCCCACGTCCACGCCCGCATCGGTGTTCCCGCTTCCGGGGCCCGGTTCACTCCACACCCATCAGCAGCACCGCGTCGGACTGCCCACCGTAGTAGCACACCAGTTCGACCTCCGGATGACCGACGCGCAACCGCTCCGCCAGTACGTCCTCGACGTCCCCCGGTGCGTCGACTCCGGCGAGGACGGTGACGAGTTCCCCGCCGACGGCCAGCATGCGCTCCAGCACGTCGATCGCCGCGTCGAGGACGGCGCCGGCCTCGCCGATCCGCACGACCTCGCCGTCGACGAGCCCCAGCACGTCGCCTGCACGCACCTGGCCCACCCACGTGAGCGCGTCCTCGCCCGCGACGACGATGTCGCCCCGCCGAGTGGCGGCCGCGGCCTCCGCCATCGCGACGACGTCGGCGCTCGCCCGTCGCTCGGGATCGTGCACCGCCAGCGCCGCCAGCGCCTGGGCGGGCGACGCACACGGCACGACGACCACATCCCGCTCCGCCAGCACAGGGTGCCCCACCGCGCGTTCGGCCGCCGCCGTCAGATCCACGTCGCCGGGCACGAGCGTCACGTGCTCGGCGGCGACCTCCCCGACGAGGCCGAGCAGCTCCTCCGTCGTCGGCTCCACTCCCGGGGCCACGGCCAGCACCGGTACTCCCTCGCCACCGACCAGCTCGACCACCCCGTCACCACGAAGCACGGCCACGACGGCGCGATCGGCGGCGGTGCTCTCCGGCGGCGCGGGCGTCATGAGCGGCTCGACCCGGACCCGGTGCGGCCTGCCGTGACGCAGCCCCGCCTCCAACGCGGCGCCGATGTCGTCGCAGTGGACGTGCACGGCGTGGTTGCCCGCTCCGTCCCCGGCGACGGTGACACTGTCGCCGAGTTCCGCCAGATCACGGCGCAGAGTCACGAGCGCGGCGTCCTCGGCAGCGGGGTCCAGGTCCGCCAGCAGATACATCACCTCCCACGCCTGCGGCGCGGGCAGGGCCGAGGTCGCGGCAACGGGACGGGGCGTCGCGGCGGCCGCCTCCCCCGCGACGACGGCGGCGAGTGCGTCCAGCACGGCCACCAGTCCCCTGCCGCCCGCGTCGACCACGCCCGCCGCCGCCAGCGCGGCCAACTGCCGCGGGGTCTCCGCCAGCGCTTCGGCAGCGGTCCGGGCGGCCGTGCATGCCACGACGTCGAGCGCCACCGGGGCGCCGTCGTCGGCCGTCGGTACTGGGGTGGAGGTGTCGGGGGTGGAGGTGTCGGGGGTGGAGGTGTCGGGGGTGGTGCGGGCGCCACCGGCGGTCGCTGCGACCGCCGTGCCGACGGCGTGCAACACGCTCAGCATCGTCCCCGCGACGGGCCGGGCGACGGCTCCCGTCGCACGTGCGTCCGCGTGCTGCAGGGCCGCGGCGAGGGCCGGGCCGTCGAGAGCCGTGGTGTCCCCCGCCGACTCGGCGAATCCCCGCAGTACCTGCGACAGGATCACCCCGGAGTTGCCGCGCGCCGCCGCGACCGCACCGCCGGCCAGCACCCGCAACGCCTCACCCGCGCACGCGACCTCGGGACGCTCGGTGAGAGCGGTGTACGCGGCTGTGACCGTGTGGAGCAGGTTCGAGCCGGTGTCCGCGTCGGCGACCGGGTACACGTTGATGCCGTTGATGTCGGCGCGCAGCTCCTCGAGGCTCCGTACGCAGGCTCCCGCCCACGCGCGCACGGCCGCCGCGTCCAGGGAGTGCACCGCGTATCCTCCTGCAGGGGAAAGGTGGGTTCGACGCGAGCGTATCGACCCGGATGGAGCCGTGGTGAACGCACCGGCTACCCTGTTCGAGATGCCCGGCATTCCCGGGTGGATTGTGTTTACCTACTTTCTCGAGGAGTGTTCGACGTGGCTGCCGTGTGCGACGTCTGTGGCAAGGGGCCGGGCTTCGGCAAGTCGGTCTCGCACTCTCACCGGAAGACCAACCGCCGGTGGAACCCGAATATCCAGACCGTGCACGCGAAGCTCGGGCTTTCCCAGAAGAAGCGCATGAACGTGTGCACTTCCTGCCTGAAGGCCGGCAAGGTCGTTCGGGGCTGACGCCTCAGAATACGAAGCTCTCGGAGCCCCGGGGATCAACTGATCCTCGGGGCTCCGTGCTGTGCGCGTGTCCTGCACTCGACCCCGCGTGTTGCGGCTTCCGGGGCCCGTGTTGCGGGTCCAGGGGATCGCGTTGCGGATTCCGGGGACCGTGTTGCGGGTCCAGGGGATCGTGTTGCGGCTTCCGGAGGGCGTGTTGCACCCGCAGGTGTCCCCGCCTCCGCCGCACGCGGATCCCCACCGCCGCCCGGCGCGTGTGTGCACCGCTACCCTCCGGGAGTGCGCCACTGAGCCTGGATTCAGTCGCGAGCGTCTGCGCTCGGGGCCGGCGTCAGCGCAGGGAGTCGGCGACCAGTGCGGCGGCCAACGCTCCGTAGACGGTCGCCGCGAGCCGTTCGAACGCCGTGCGCACCCGTGGCCGCTCCAACACCCGCTCACGGACCGCACCCGCCAGCTGGCCGGTGACGAGGTCCACAACCAGGCCGGTCACCTGCAGCAGCAGGCCGAGCAGGAGCAGCTGCAACGCCGGATTCGCCGCGGCGTCGCCCAGGAACTGCGGCAGGAACGCGGTGAAGAATAGCAGGATCTTCGGGTTCGACAGATTCACGAGGAAGCCACGCCGGAACGCCCGCGGCTGCGGCGCGGCGTCGACCGCGACCGGCGCGCCGGCACTGCGCCAGGTCGTCCACGCCAGGCAGCCGAGGTACACGGCTCCGCACAGCCGGATCACATCGCCGACCTGCGGCATCGCGGCGAGGAGCGCACCGAGACCGAGGGCCGTCAGCACGACGTACACGCTGACGCCCGCGGTGATGCCGAACGCCGCCCGCGCCGCCGCGCGCCGGCCGTCGCGCAAGCCGGTGGCGACCATGAACGCCATGTCGGGCCCCGGCACGACCATCAGCACGACGACCGCTCCCAGGAACGCGGGCAGCACCCCGACATCGATGTAACCGGAAGACATAGTTGATCAGGTTACCTGGCGCGTAACCCCATGACACGGCGCAACGGGTTAGTGTGACGAGATGCCGGATGTTCCCGTGCTCGAGATGCGCGGCGTGGTCGAGTTCGTGAACGAGTTCGCCGACGCGGCCCGCGACGCCGCAGGCGAGCAACACACCGCCTACCCCGACGCCGCGGAGCTGCTGACCTGGACCGGACCTCTGCCCGACGTCGACGGTCTCGTCGCCGCCGCCAACGCGATCCACCCGCTGTTCGCCGCAGACCCGTCCGCTGAGCGCCTCAACGAGCTGTTGCAGTCCCTGCGGCCGACTCCGGTCGCGGCGGCCGACGGCCTGCGATGGGCCGTGGACGACCCCGCCGACCTGCTACCCGCCGCCCTCGCGACGACCGTGCTGGCGTGGCTCCTACGACACGACCCGGGTCGGCTCGGCACCTGCAGCGCCTCGAACTGCGTCGACGTCTACGCCGATTCCTCCCCCGCGGGCCGGCGCCGGTTCTGCTCAACGACCTGTCTCAACCGGCACAAGGTCGCCGCCCACCGACGCCGCGCCGCCGGCGCCGGCCGCTGAGCCCGGCGCACGACGAGGCCCCGCGCAGGCGCTCGCGATCGCGTCCCGGCTCGGTACCAACTCTCGGGGAGGGGCGGCGGTGCGGAGCCGCGCGGGGCGGGGTGGGGATACCTGCGGGTGCACACGCCCCCTGAACCCGCAACACGGCCCCCGGAATCCGCAACACGATCCCCTGAACCCGCAACACGGGCCCGTCGAACCAGGACATGCGGGAGTCGTTACGGGAGGCGCCAGTCGACCGGGTCGGCGCCCTGCGCCTGGAGAAGGTCGTTGGCGCGACTGAACGGCCTCGACCCGAAGAAGCCGTTGTGCGCCGACAGCGGGCTCGGATGCACAGACTCGATGCACCGCTCTGCCCCGATGAGCGGCTTGAGCTTGCGCGCGTTGCTGCCCCACAGGACCGCCACGAGCGGCTGGTCACGAGCGGCGAGCGCGCGGATCGCCTGCTCGGTCACCTGCTCCCAGCCCTTGCCCTGGTGCGAATTGGGCTTGCCCGGCTGCACCGTGAGCGACCGGTTCAGCAACAGCACGCCCTGCCGGGTCCACGGCGTCAGATCACCGTTGGACGGCATCGGATGCCCGAGGTCCTCGCAGTACTCCTTGTAGATGTTGACCAGGCTCTTCGGCAGCGGGCGCACGTCCGGGGCGACGGCGAAGCACAGGCCGATCGGATGTCCGGGCGTCGGATACGGGTCCTGGCCGACGATCAGCACGCGCACGTCGGCGAGCGGCTGCTGGAACGCGCGCAGGATGTGCTCACCCGAGGGCAGGTAGGTGCGTCCCGCGGCTATCTCGGCGCGCAGGAACTCCCCCATCGCGCCGATGGTGTCCGCGACCGGCGCAAGGGCCTCGGCCCAGCCCGCCTCGACGACATCGGTCAGCTCGCGTCCCGAAGTACCCGTGGAAGTCACGGCCCGGACTCTAGCGCGCCGGTGAATCCGGTCTCACGGTCAGTCGAGCCTGCGCAACTCGGCCCGGTACCGCTTCGCGCGCTCGACGTAGCCGTCGACGATGCGCGCGATCGCGTCGGCGTCCAACGAGGTGTTCTCCCGCGTCCTGGCCGGTACGCCGAGGGCGATGTGCCCGGTCGGAACGTGCCCGCGGTACGACACGACGGCTCCCGCGCCGACCACGCCTCCGTCCTCGACGACCGTGCCGTTCAGCACGACGGAACCGGACGCGAGCAGGCACCCCGTGCCGATCGTCGCGCCTTCGACGTGGACGTTGTGGCCGATCGCCGATCCCGGACCGAGGACGGTGGGCTGGCCCTTGGCGACGTGGACGATACAGCCGTCCTGGATATTGGAGCGCGCGCCGACCTCGATGCGGTCGTTGTCGGCGCGCAGCACGGTCTGCGGCCAGATCGACGCCTCGGCGCCGAGGCGCACGTCGCCGATCAGCGTCGCGTCCGGGTGCACCCACGCGTCGGGATGGATGTCGGGTTCGAGGTCACCGAGCGCGTAGATCGCCATGCGGGTTACTCCAGTTCCTTCGCCATGCACACGCTGATCGGGTCCTGGGCGTACACGCCGAACTTCTCGATCTCGTAGTAGCCCGACGAACGGTACAACGCGATGGCCTCGGGCTGTTTGTACCCGGTTTCGAGAACGATGCGCCCGCACTCGTGCTCGGCCGCGGTGCGTTCGAGTGCGGCCAGCATGGCGCGCGCGTGACCGCGGCCGCGCTCGCCGTCGACGACGAACATGCGCTTGATCTCGGCGTCCCCCGCGCGCAGTGACCCTTCGTCGGTGGCGTGTGCGCGCCACCCGCCGCAGGCGACGGGGACGTCATCGCGGTAACCGACGAGGAAGATCCCCTGCGGGGGCGCGAACTCCGCCGGGTCGACGGGCGTCACGTCGGGGTCGCCGTAGCGACTGACGTACTCCTGTTGGACGAGGTCGATCAGCTTGGTCGAATCGGGGTGGTCGAAGGCGAGCACGTGAATGTCCACGAGCTCCATGTAACCCGATTCAGCGCCAGTGTTCCCATCCGATGTCGCCGTCGTAGGGCTTGCCGTCGACGGTGACGCCGGTGTCGGGCATCAGCACGGTGCCGATCTGCCGCCAGCCCTGGGGAAGGTCCACGAACGACGGGAACGTCGCCACGAGTGCGTGATCCTCCCCACCCGTGAGCACCCACCGCATCGGGTCGGCACCGAGCGCACCCGCGACGTCGACGAGCTTGCGGTCCACCTCGAGCGACTCGGACGTGATGTCGATGCCGACACCGGATTCCTCGGCCAGGTGCGAGAGGTCGGCGAGGAGCCCGTCGGAGATGTCGATCATCGCGGTGGCGCCCGCGTCGGCCGCCGCGAGGCCCGCGGTGTACGGCGGTTCCGGCGCTCGCTGGGCGTTGACCACACCCACCGGCGAGCGGAAACCCCTGCCCAGCACGGCGAGTCCGGCGGCCGCCCAGCCCAGCTTGCCGCACACCGCGACGATGTGGCCCGGCCGTGCACCCGAGCGCGTCACCGGCGCGCGACCGCCGAGGTCACCGATCGCTGTGACGCTGACGACCAACTGGTCCGACCGCACCACGTCGCCGCCCACGACGCCCGCGCCCACGCGCGCGGCCTCCGCCGTCAGTCCGTCGGAGATGCCGGTCGCGACGGCGGCGTCGGTGTCGGCCGGACAGCCGAAGCCGACCACGAGCGACGTCGGCGTCGCGCCCATGGCGGCGATGTCGGCCAGATTCACCGCGGCGGCCTTGTGGCCGACCTGCTCGGGACTGGACCAGTCGAGGCGGAAGTGCACGCCCTGCACCAGCATGTCCGTGCTGATCACCACGCGTCCGTCCGGCGCCGACACCACGGCCGCGTCGTCGCCGGGTCCGACGACCGTGCCGACGGGCTGCTGCTGCCGGCCCGTGACCTCGCGGATCAAGCCGAACTCGCCGACGTCGGCCACGGTGCCGCCCACGTCCTGCCCTGCTCCGTCTTCCGCGGCTCTGCCGCTGTCCCTGCCCTCCACACAACACCTCCGGTGCCCCACCTGCGGTACGTTGCAGCGACGTTACCTATCTTGGGCCCACGGGGGCCGAAACGGACGAAGGGACGCGCCGTGGTGCACGCATACATCCTCATCCAGACCGAGGTCGGCAAGGCCGCGTCGGTGGCCGCCAAGATCGCCGAACTGCCCGGAGTGGCCAGCTCCGAGGACGTCACCGGCCCGTACGACGTCATCGTCCGCGCGGAGGCCGACAACGTCGACGACCTCGGCCAGCTCGTGGTCGCCAACGTCCAGAACGTCGACGGCATCACCCGAACACTGACCTGCCCGGTGGTGCACCTGGCCCAGTGACGGGTCCCACCCGCGACAGGCCGCAGGGTGATCCGTACCGGGGACGACCGACACCGAGGACCGACATCACCGCATGACCGACAGCTCCGACACGCCCGGCCGGGCGGACCGGTCCGGCGACAACGCCGATGCCGCACCTGACGACGCCACTCCTGCCGACGCCCCTGTCGGCAGCCCTGTCGGCGGAACCTCACCCGCCGACGATTCGGAGGTAAGCAGCGCCGCCACGCCCGCTCCCGGCACGACCGACACCGGTGCGCCGCCGCGGAAGGTGCTCATCGCGGCCGTCGCTCTCGCCGTGGCCCTGGTCGCGGGCGTCGGGGCCGTCGGGCTGTTCGGCCGGAGCGCCGGGTCGGACGCAGGCAACGACTCGCAGGCGGGCGGCGACGTGGGGCCGCTACCGCTCGTGTCGATTCCCGCACCGGAGGCGGGCAGCGACGCATGCCGCGGAATGCTCGAGGCCGTACCCGAGGAGTTGACGTCGTCGGGCGAGCAGCTGGAGCGGCGCGAACTCGCCGAACCGGTGCCGCCCGCCGCCGCAGCATGGGGACGCGACAATCCGGTGGTGCTGCGCTGCGGCCTCGACAGGCCGCCGGAACTGACACGCACGTCCTCGCTGCGGCAGATCAACGGCGTGCAGTGGCTGCACGTGCCGGACGAGTCCAGTCCGAGCGCCACCTGGTACGTCGTGGACCGGCCCGTCTACCTCGCACTCACCGTGCCCGAAGGCACGGGAACCGGACCGCTGCAGCGGATCTCGGACCTCGCCGGCAAGCACATGAAACAGGTCTCACCCTTCTGAGGATCCGCCGCGAGCGGCGCGCCCGCGGCGGATCGCCCCCGAAGCGAATCGGTCCGGTGCACGACCCGACAGCCGATCGGCTCAGCGCAGGCCGGTGCCGCGGGCGATCGCCGTGTCGACCAGAGTGGACAGCAGCGTCGCGTAGTCGATGCCCGTGACGGCCCACATCTTCGGGTAGGCCGACGTCGTCGTGAAGCCCGGCATCGTGTTGACCTCGTTGATGACGAGCTCGCCGGAGTCGGTGACGAAGAAGTCGACACGGGCCAGTCCCTGGCAGTCCAGCGCACGGAACGCCTCGATCGCGGCCAGGCGCAGGCGTTCGGTGACGTCGTCGCCGAGCTTGGCGGGAATGTCGAGTTCGGCGTCCTCGCCGAGGTACTTGGTCTCGAAGTCGTACCAGGCATCGGCGTCGTCGGCGAGCACGCGAATCTCCGCGGGCAGCGACGCGCCGACGCGGCCGTCGGGGAACTCCAGCACGCCGCACTCGACCTCGCGGCCGGTGACCCCCGCCTCGACGAGCACCTTCGGGTCCGTCCGGCGTGCCAGTGCGATCGCGTCGTCGAGCTGCGACCAGTCGGTGACGCGCGTGATGCCGACCGACGAGCCGGCCCGCGCCGGCTTGACGAACACCGGAAGCCCGAGCCGCTCACGCTCGGACTCGTCGAGGGTGGACTGTCCACGGCGGACCGTCGCGTACGGGCCGACCGGCAGGTCCTCGGCCGCCAACAGCTTCTTCGCGAACTCCTTGTCCATCGCCGCCGCACTGGCGAGCACGCCGGCGCCGACGTAGGGGAGGTCCGCCATCTCCAGCAGCCCCTGGATGGTGCCGTCCTCGCCGAAGGCGCCGTGCAGCACGGGGAACACGACGTCCACCTCGGACAGCACCTCGGACTCGCGGCCGGGTTCGACACTCACGACGCGCTTGCTCGTCGGGTCACCCGGCAACACGAGCCCGCGGCCGTCGTCGACCGACGGCAGTTCGCGCCCGCGGATCTCGAGGGTCTTCGGGTCGTCGGTGCCCAGCACCCAGCCGCCCTCAGGGGTGATGCCGACGGGCACGACGTCGAACCGTTCCGGGTCCAGGTTCTCCAGCACGCAGCCTGCGGACACGCAGGAAATCGTGTGCTCACTGCTGCGGCCGCCGAACACCACGGCCACGCGCGTCTTGCGGCTACTCATGACGGATCACCCTACCGGTGCCTCATCCGGGTCAGTTCAACGAGCGTCGGCACGCATTCGGCGAGTTCGGACCGCGAACACCCCGCGTAGCCGACGAGTACACCGTGTGCCGTCGGCGCGGTGGCGAAGTGGCGCGCGAGGCCGTCGAGCAGCACTCCGCGGCGCTTGCCCGCCGCGAGCCGCTCACGTTCCTCCTCGGCCGACGACAGCGGCACCACGAGGTGGGCACCGGCGTCGTCGCCGAGCACCGGCACCCCCGCGGCGGCGAACGCGTTCACGAGGATCGACCGCCGGTCCGACAGCTCCCGTCGCAGTCTGCGCAGGTGCCTGCCCAGGTCGCCGTGCCGGGCGAGCTCGACGACCACGTGCTGACCGGCCGGCGACGGACGGGTGCCGGTCAGCTCGCGGTGTTCCAGGACGGCCCGCGTCACCGACGGCGGAGCGACCATCCACCCCGCACCCAGCGTCGGTGTGAGGATCTTGCTCGTGGTGCCCAGGTGCACGACGACGTCGGGGGCGAGCGAGGCCAGCAACGGCAACGGGGCCACGTCGTAGCGCAGCTCGCCGTCGTAGTCGTCCTCCACGACGAGGAAATCCCGCTGCCGGGCCAGTTCCGCGAGCTCGACGCGGCGGGAGGCACTCATCCGGCAGCCCATCGGGTACTGGTGCGCGGGCGAGCAGTACACGACCCGCGCGCCGGGCGGGATGCGGTCGGTGCGCATCCCCTCGCCGTCCACCGGCACCCCCGCCACGCGTATGCCGGCACGGGAGAACGCCTGCACAGCGCGCTGATATCCCGGTTCCTCGACGGCGACGAGGTCGCCCGGCGACAGCACGGCAGCGGCCAGTTCCACCACGGCGGCCGTCGTGCCTCCGGTGGCGAGCACCGACTCGGTACCCGCGTCGAGACCGCGGTGGCGCAACAGGTGCTCGGCGATGACCTCGCGGTACTCCCCCAGCCCCGTTCTCGACAGGTACACGGCGGGAGGCGTGTCCGATGCCGCCCGCCACGCGCGCCGCCACGCCGACCGGTCCAGTCCTTCCGCCCACGGCACACCCGGGAGCAAGGCGAGCCTGCCTGCCGGGGGCTCGTCACGCGGAGCCACGGAACGGTGTTCGGGCCGGGCCGTCGGCGGCGACGTCGTGACGTACGTGCCCGAACCGTGCTTGCCGACGATCCAGCCCTCGGCGTGAAGCTGTTCGTACGCAGCGGCCGTCACGGTGCGGCTGACGCCGAGCCTGCCCGCGAGCGCACGAGTGGACGGCAGTCGGTCCCCACCGCGCAAATGACCCGACGACGCCGACTCCCGCAGCGCATCGGCCAGCTGCACGGCCAACGGCACACTCGAGTCCCGGTCCAGTGTCACCGGCAACGCCGTCTCACGCTGCGGCGTCGCCTCGACGTGCGTCACACCGACTCCCTCACAGCAGCTCCCTCACAGCGGCTCCCTCGCCACCGAAGTGGCCTTTCGAATCAGTTCGACTGTGGACATTTCACCATGCCACTTGTCTCGGCGATGGTGAGCCTCATGCCGACCTCTCCGCAACCGCGCGCCACGCGGTCTTCCTCCGCGCCGCCGTCCTCCGCGCCACTGTTTTCCACGCCACTGTCCTCCACCGCACGCAGCACGCTGACCCGCAAACAGGATCGGGCCGTCGCCGACCGCGGCGAGTTGCGCGCCGTGCTCGACGCCGGGCTGTTCTGCCACCTCGCGCTCGTGTCCGGCGGCTCGCCGCTGTGCGTGCCGACCGGATACGGCCGCGACGGCGACACGCTCTACCTGCACGGCTCCACCGGCTCCGGCAACGTGCGCACCGCCGCAGGCGGTGTGGACATCTGCGTCACGGTCACGATTCTCGACGGAATCGTCTATGCGCGCTCGCTGAACAACCACACGATGAATTACCGCTCCGCCGTAGTGCACGGGGCGGCGCGCGCCGTGACCGAGGAGACCGAACGCGACCGCGCGCTGCGCGTGATCAGCGACCATCTCGCGCCCGGATCATGGGACTACGCCCGGCGGCCGGACGCCAAGGAGCTAGCGGGTGTCGCGGTACTGGCTCTCGACTTGACGGAAGCGTCGGTGAAGGTCCGCGGCGGCGATCCCGCCGAGCAGCCCGCCGACCTCGACCGCGACGACGTATGGGCGGGCGTGATCGACGTCCGCACGGTGTTCGACCCGCCCCGTGCAGCGTCGTACGTCCCGGCCGATCTGCCCGTACCACCACACATCGCCGATCGGACACGACCTTGACCAGGTGCCCTGCACCCATCCCCGCGGGTTCTGCGCTCAGCCCCGCGGGTCCTGTGTACGGCCCGCGTCTCAGCCGGGCTCGGCCACGGAGCCGATGAGCGCGTCGGCGCGGACGGGGCGGACCGTGCGGCCCTCCGCGCGGTAGACGTGCACGCTGATCGCCGGGTCCGGGCCCTCGTTGAGCACGTCGTGCGCGTATCCCGGCCCGAACACGCGGGACTGACCCTCGCCGAGCGTGTGCACCTGGGTGGCCGCCCGCCCGTCGGCGCCGCGCTCCGCGACCCCGACAGCAGTGTCGGCCGCCGAGCCGAAAGCAGTGCCGTCCACGGCCCGGCGTGCGACCGTCTCGGTGAGCTTCCCGGACACGACGGTGAACGCACCGGTGGCCGTGCCGTGGTCGTGCAGGCCGGTGTGCTGGCCGGGAAGCCAGCTCAGCAGCCATACCTCGTCACCGTCGATGCGGTCGATCAGCGCGGCGAACCGCTCGTCCGGGTCGTAGCGCAGCAGTGTGCGCCAGCGGTCACGGTCGAGTGCGTAGTCGCGGGCGATGCGCACCGGGTGGCGCGCGACGTGGGCGGCGGACTCGGGCAGGGCGATGGTGTTCTCGGGAACGGCGAACATGGGAACGCGGAAGATCCTTGCTGTCGAAAAGGGAATCGTCGAAAGACGTCAGAGCGGTTGCGGCGTCGAGTAACGCGTCGGATTCACCGGCAACAGCGACAACAAGGCGCGCAGCACGTACCGCGGCGACCGATGAGCGGTCGCCGCGGCGCGGATACGTTCTGCGTCAGCACGTAAGCCAGAAAACCAGCCCGGTGGTGGAGCGTCAAGCCGATTCCACGCAGCGAACCGGTGTGCCGACGCTCACATGCGCTCGGGTTTCTGCTCCCGTCCGAGGAGTTCGGCGCCGACGGTCACGGGGTCGCTGCCCTCGTGGCACACGCGGTACATCGCGTCGGTGATGGGCATGTCGACGCCCGCGCCATGGGCCAGATCACGGATCGAGCGGCACGACATGACGCCCTCCGCGACCTGTCCCCCCACTGCCTCCTGTGCCTGCTCGATCGTCTCGCCCCTGCCGATGCGCTCACCGAACGTGCGGTTCCGCGACAGCGGAGAGGCGCACGTGGCGACCATGTCGCCGACCCCCGCCAGGCCCGCGAACGTCATCGGGTCGGCGCCGAGCTTCACGCCCAGGCGGGCCGTCTCGGCGAGTCCGCGGGTGATCAGGGTCGCGACCGTGTTGGCGCCGAAACCCAGACCCGCCGCGATGCCGCACGAGAGTGCGACGACGTTCTTGCAGGCGCCCGCGAGCTCGCTGCCGACCACGTCGTTGTTGGTGTACGGGCGGAAGTACGACGTGAACGCCGCCTCCTGCACCGCGACGGCCCGTTCGTGGTCGCCGCAGGCGAACACCCCGGCGGCCGGCTGACCCGCGGCGATCTCCTTGGCCAGATTCGGCCCCGCCACGACGACGACGGAATCGTCCGCCACCCCGGCGATCTCGCCGACGACCTGGCTCATGCGTTTGAGCGTGCCCAGCTCGACGCCCTTCGCCAGGCTGACGAGGATCGTGTCCGCGGGCAACAGCTCGCGCCAGCGGCCGAGGTTGTCCCGCAGGCTCTGACTCGGCACCGCGAGTACGACGGCGTCGGGGCCGTCGAGCGCAGCGGCGGCGTCGGAGGTCGCGGTGAGGTTGTCCGGCAGCGTCGCACCCGGCAGGTAGGCGGAGTTCGTGTGCTGGCCGGCGATCTCGGCCGCGACCTCGGGTCTGCGCGCCCACATCGTGACGTCGCGACCCGCGTCGGCGAGGATTTTCGCGAACGTCGTGCCCCACGAACCGGCGCCGAGCACCGTGACGGTCCGCACAGCGGGCCGCGCGGATCCGGGTACGGCCGAGCCGGCGTCCAGCGACCGCTCAGGCATCGCTGTCGGCCTTCGCGGGCGGCTCCTCACCACGGACGTCGGCCAGCAGTGTCGTGACCTCCGCCATGAGCAGGTCGGTCACCTCGCGCAGCACGTCCGGTGTCGGCTCCTTCTCCCGGTAAGCGCTCAGGTCCACGGGCTCGCCGACCACGTGTGTCACCGTCTTCCGGGGCAGCGGGCGGAACTTCTTGGTGTAGCCGTTGAACACCTCCTGGGTGCCCCAGCGCGCGCACGGGATGACCGGGATGTCGTTCGCCAGCGCCAGCCGCGCGACGCCCGTCTGCGAGCGCTTCGGCCAGAACTCCGGGTCCTTCGTGATCGTGCCCTCGGGGTAGATCACGATGACCTTGCCGTCCTCCAGCGCCTGGTGCGCCGCCCTGAGGCTGTCGCCCGCCGAACTCGTGCCCCGGGCGACGGGGATCGAGCCCGCGCCGGTCATGATCTTGCCGAAGATCGGGACGCGCACAAGGCTCGCCTTGGCCAGGAACCGCGGGACCCGCTTGGCCCGGTGGACGAACACCGCGTCGACGGCCGGATCCAGGTGGGAGACGTGGTTCATCACCAGCAGCACGGGGCCACTCCGGGGAATGCCCTCGAAGTTCCGGTACACGCGCTTGCTCAGGTACGCCAACGGGTAGAACAACGCCGCCGCGGCACCGACCCAGAAGCCGCCCCTCTCGCGATCCGCCAAGACTCCTCCTCGCCCACTTCCACGCTTCGGCGCTCGATCCTCCCACAGGCGCCGGACCACGAGAGATGCGAGAAGATGGCCGATGTGACCGTCACACTCCTCGTGCCGATGAAGCCGCCTCACGTCGGCAAATCCCGGCTCCGCGGAGCACTCGCCCCTGCCGTTTCGGCTGGTTCGCCGGACTTCGCAGGCCTCCGGAGCCCCGGAACGCACCCCTCACTGGTACTCGCGCTGGCACGGGACACCGTGTCGGCGGCACTCGACACGCCCGGCGTCGACCGCGTGGTGGTCGTCACAAGCGACGTCGACGCGCTCGTGGCCCTGGCCGAACTGGGCGCCGACGTCGTCGACGACCGCGGCGCCCCGGACCTCAACACCGCCCTGCGCACGGCGGAGCGGCTGATTCGCGCCGATGTCACCGCGGGAGCGGCGGGAACCAGCGGAGCGGGCGGCGCCGCGGGAGCCGCGTCACCGGGCGACGCGTGCGGCGTCGTCGGGGCGTTGCAGGCCGACCTGCCCGCACTGCGTACCGGCGACCTCGCCGCGGCACTCGCCGAGGCCGACGGTCGCCGTGCGTACACGGCCGACCGGCACGGCACCGGCACGACGTTGTTGCTGTCGGCGCCCGGGGAGCCGCTCGCGCCCGCCTTCGGCCCCGGTTCGGCCCAGGCGCACGCGCACTCCGGTGCGATGGCGGTCACGGCCGCGGCGCCGTCGCTGCGCTCGGACGTCGACACCCCATCGGACCTGCGCCACGCGCGCACGCTCGGCCTCGGGCCGAGCACCACCGAACTGCTGGGACGGTCAGGTGCCGTTCCGGCGGCCGCGTACCGACCGGAGGGTTAAACCTGCCCGCCGGACCTGCCCACGGGCCCGGCTGTTGGTGGACAATGCGTCCGTGACCAACGACGAGAGCACCCCGCCCGCTGCGAGCTCTCCGGGCGCAAGGCGGGTGACCACCGAACCGCCGCCGGAAGCGAACGTCACCGACGCCGCGAACCACGCCCTGCCCGCCGCCCTGCCCGCTGCGACCCCCACCGACCGCAGCCCCGACGAACTGCCGGACGACCGGTATTTCAACCGCGAACTCTCGTGGCAGGACTTCAACGCCCGGGTGCTGGCGCTGGCCGAGGACGAGTCCCAGCCGCTGCTCGAGCGGGCCAAGTTCCTCGCGATCTTCTCGTCCAATTTGGATGAGTTCTACATGGTGCGGGTCGCAGGGCTGAAGCGCCGTGACGAGACCGGCCTGTCCGTGCGCAGCGCCGACGGGCTCACGCCCCGGGAGCAGCTGGCCCACATCGCCAAGCGCAACCAGGAGCTCGTCCAGCGGCACAACACCGCCTTCGAGGCGCGGGTGCGGCCCGCACTGGCGGGCGAGGGCGTGCACATCGTGTCGTGGTCCGGTTTGGACGAGGCCGACCACGAGCGGCTCTCGCGCTACTTCCGGGAGCAGATCTTCCCGGTGCTCACGCCGCTGGCCGTCGACCCGGCACACCCGTTCCCGTACATCTCGGGCCTGTCGCTCAACCTCGCCGTCACGGTGCGCGACCCGGACGAGGGCACCGAACGGTTCGCCAGGGTGAAGGTGCCGAACAACGTGCCCCGGCTGGTCCGCACCGAACCGCAGCGCGACAGCCGGACGGCCACCTTCCTGCCCCTGGAGGAACTCATCGCCGCCCACCTGGGCGAGCTGTTCTCCGGCATGGAGGTCATCGAGCACCACGCGTTCCGCGTCACCCGCAACGCCGACTTCGAGGTCGAGGAGGACCGCGACGAGGACCTGTTGCAGGCGCTCGAACGGGAACTGGCACAACGCCGGTTCGGCCCGCCGGTGCGGCTCGAGGTCTCGCAGGACATGAGCGAGCACATGCTCGAGCTGCTGTTGCGCGAACTCGAGGTGGATCCGCGGGACGTCGTCGAGGTGCCCGGACTGCTGGACCTGTCGTGCCTGACCCAGCTGATGGCACTCGACCGCCAGGAACTCAAGGACCCGCCGTTCGTTCCCGCGACCCCGCCCGCGTTCGGCGAACGCGAGACACCGAAGAGCGTGTTCTCGACGCTGCGCGACGGCGACGTGCTCGTGCACCACCCCTACGACTCGTTCTCCACGAGCGTGCAGCGGTTCATCGAGCAGGCAGCCGCGGACGACAAGGTGCTGGCGATCAAGCAGACGCTGTACCGCACGTCGGGCGACTCGCCGATCGTCGACGCGCTCATCGACGCGGCCGAGGCGGGCAAACAGGTCGTCGCCCTCGTCGAGATCAAGGCCCGGTTCGACGAACAGGCCAACATCACGTGGGCACGCACCCTCGAGCGTTCGGGCGTGCACGTCGTCTACGGGCTCGTCGGCCTCAAGACGCACTGCAAGGTGTCGCTGGTCGTGCGGCAGGAGGGTTCGACCATCCGCCGTTACTGCCACATCGGCACGGGCAACTACAACCCGAAGACGGCGCGCCACTACGAGGATCTCGGCCTGCTCACGGCGGATCCGGCGATCGGGGCCGACCTGACGGACCTGTTCAACGTCCTGACCGGTTATTCGCACCAGGCGACGTACCGCAACATCCTCACGTCCCCGAGCGGCATCCGCCGCGGGATCCTCGACAACGTCTCCCGGGAGATCGAACTCGCGCAGCAGGGTCACGACGCCGGCATCCGCCTCAAGTGCAACTCGCTCGTCGACGAACAGGTCATCGACGGGCTGTACCGCGCATCACAGGCCGGAGTTCCCGTCGAGGTCATCGTCCGCGGCATCTGTACGCTCAAACCCGGCGTGCCGGGACTGAGCGACAACATCACCGTGCGGTCGATCCTGGGCCGGTTCCTCGAGCACTCGCGGATCTTCCACTTCCGCGCCACCGCGTCGTACTGGATCGGCAGCGCCGACATGATGCACCGCAACCTCGACCGTCGCATCGAAGCGCTCGTCCAGGTCCGCAACCCGAAACTGACCGCCGAACTCGACGAGATCCTCAGTTCGACGATGGACCGGCACACCCGATGCTGGATCCTCACGTCGACGGGCGAGTGGCAACCCTCCCCCGCGGATTCGTCCGAGGTCCGCGACCATCAACTGGAAACGCTACGCAAGCACGGAGCAACAGGGTGAGTACCACCACCGGGGCCACAGACGAGATCGTCGCCCACGCGGCGGGCGCGGTGCTGTGGAGGCCTGCCACGGGCGACGCGCCGGGCGTCGAGATCGCGGTCGTCCACCGGCCGCGCTACGACGACTGGTCGCTGCCGAAAGGACATCTCGATCCGGGCGAAACCGCACCGGTCACGGCGGTACGGGAACTCCGGGAGGAAACGGGCTTCCCCGCCGTACTCGGAGCATTCCTGAAACGGATCGAATACCGCGTCGCCCGCGGTAGGAAAGCGGTCGACTACTTCAGTGCACGCGCAGGCGACGGCGCATTCGAAGCCAATGCGGAAGTCGACGAACTGCGCTGGGTCGCACCGTCCGACGCGGCCCGGTTGCTGTCGTACGAATCGGATGCCGACGTCGTCGCCTGCTTCGACGCATTGCCCCAGCAGGTCACATCGTTGCTGCTCGTGCGACATGCCAAGGCGGGCAAACGTGAGAGCTGGACCGGTGACGACGACCTGCGACCGCTGAGCGACGCGGGTGAACGTCAGGCGAGGGCCCTGCGCACGGTCCTGAACACGTTCGCTCCCGACCGGGTGGTGTCCGCTCCCCTGTTGCGCTGCGTCCAGACGGTGCAGGGCGTCGCCGAGGAACTCGGCACCGAGGTGGGACACGACGACGCGCTCTCGGAGCGCAACTTCGCCGCCGACCCGGGTCGGGCGGTGCAGCGCATCGTCGAGATCGCGGTCGAAGGCGGCACCCCCGTGGTGTGCAGCCAGGGAGGCGTGATCCCGCACGCCGTGGCCACACTCGCCGACCGCGGTGGCATCACGTTGCCGCAGACCAAACCGGACGGTGTCCCGGCGAAGAAGGCCTCGGTCTGGCAGCTCTCGTTCGACCGAGTGGGACGTCTCGTCGCGGCCGGCTACCTGTCGAACCCGTTGGCCGCACCACTCGCCGTCTGAGACGGCCGGAGCAGCCCGCACGGGAGACGCCCGGGCTGCCGGGCCCGCCGTCGCTTCCCCACGGCGTCACACGCCGCACAGCGGCTCGCCACAGCGATTTGTCTGCCCACGCAGCGACGGGCCCCGCACCACCGAATGTGGTGCGGGGCCCGGCTGCGCGTGACGTGAACGACGCCACGTGAGGATGAGCCGACGAGCGGCTCACTTCTTCTTGGTGGCCGTCCTGTTCGTCGTGGACGCCTTGGCGGTGGTCTTCGCCGGCTTGGCGGCCGCCTTGGTCGTCTTCGTGGCGGTCTTCGGCGCCGCCTTGGTCGCGGGCTTCTTGGCCGTCGACTTGGCGGCGGTCGACTTCGCGGTCGTGGCCTTGGCCGTCGTCGACTTGGCCGTGGTCGACTTGGCGGCCGTGGACTTCGCCGCCGCGGACTTGGTGGCCGTGGACTTGGCGGCCGTCTTCGGCGCGGCCTTCGTGGTGCTCTTGGTCGTGCTCTTGGGCGCGGTCGACTTGGCGGCGGTCGACTTGGCAGCCGTGGACTTGCTCCCGGTCGACTTGCTCGCGGTCGACTTCGCCGCCGTGGACTTCGCCGCCGTGGACTTGGCGGCCGTCTTCGGGGCCGACTTGGTGGCCGTGGACTTCGAAGCCGTCGACTTGGTCGCTGTCTTCGGGGCCGACTTCGTGGCCGTGGCCCGGGTCGCGGTCGTGGCACGCGAACGGGTGGTGGTGCTGCGCGTGGACGACGCCGTGGAGGTTGTGCCGCGCGCGGTGGTGCCGGACACCGGCTTGGCCTTCGTGGCCTTCGGCAGCTTCTTCGTGCCGCTCACCACATCCTTGAACGTGGTGCCCGCACGGAAGGCCGGGACGTTGGTCTTCTTCACACGGACGGTCTCACCGGTGCGCGGGTTCCGCGCGGTGCGGGCGGCACGGGCGCGCTTCTCGAACACACCGAAACCGGTGATGTTCACCTTTTCACCCTTGTTGACCGTCCGAATGATGATGTCGACGAGATTGTCGACGGCCTGCGTGGCGACCTTCTTGTCGCCCAGGCGCTCGCCGAGCGCCTCGATGAGTTGGGCCTTGTTGGCCATTCCAGTCCTCCAAGAAGAACTACGTGTTACCCGGCCACACCGGCCGACATGCGCACACGGTATTACCTACGCAGCACAATTTCCAAACGGCACGCGGATTTTTCCCTTACCGGATGGGCGATCGCCGCCGAGGAGCGGCGATCGGATCCGGTTCAGGAGGTGCCGTCCGATTTCGGATGCCGGCCGGTGGGCCGAGCCGGATTCCCTTGCTGAACAGGGAATCTTCGAGGTTCTCCAGGAGGTCAGTGGCCTACTGAGGCTGCTCGGCCGGAAGCGTCACGGGCTTGTGGCCGGGCCGGTTGCGTTCGAACTCGGCGATGTCGTCGGAGTGGCGCAGCGTCAGGGCAATGTCGTCGAGCCCCTCCATCAGCCGCCAGCGCGTGTAGTCGTCGATCTCGAAGGGGGCGCTGAAGTCCTTCGCCCGCACGGTCTTCTCCGCGAGGTCCACAGTGACCGTGGTGCCGGGCTCGTTCTCGAGGATCTTCCACAGCAGTTCGACGTCGTCCTGCGAGCACTGCGCGGCCACGAGCCCCTGCTTGCCCGCGTTACCGCGGAAGATGTCGGCGAAGCGGGGCGAGATGACGACGCGGAAGCCGTAGTTCATCAGCGCCCACACGGCGTGCTCCCGCGAGGAGCCGGTGCCGAAGTCGGGCCCGGCGACGAGCACGGTGCCGCGGTCGAAGGGCTCGACGTTGAGCACGAACTGCTCGTCACCGCGCCAGGCGGCGAACAGGCCGTCCTCGAAGCCGGTCCGGCTCACACGTTTGAGGTAGACGGCGGGGATGATCTGGTCGGTGTCCACGTTGGACCTGCGCAGCGGCACTCCGATGCCGGTGTGCTCGGTGATCGGTTCCATGAGGGGTCACTCCCGGTGTGTGCGATCGCCTCTCGTGCGATCGGTGTGAAGTGGTGGTGGGTCAGAGATCTTCCGGGGACGACAGCGTGCCGCGCACGGCCGTGGCGGCCGCCACGAGCGGCGAGACGAGGTGCGTCCGGCCACCCTTGCCCTGCCTGCCCTCGAAGTTGCGGTTGGACGTCGAGGCGCTGCGCTCACCCGGCTTGAGCTGGTCCGGGTTCATGCCCAGGCACATCGAGCAGCCGGCCTGACGCCACTCGGCCCCCGCATCGATGAAGACCGTGTCGAGGCCCTCTTCTTCCGCCGTCTTGCGCACCCTCATCGAGCCGGGGACCACGAGCATGCGCACACTGTCGGCGACCTTCTTGCCGCGCAGCACGTCCGCGGCCGCGCGCAGGTCCTCGATCCGGCCGTTGGTGCAGGAGCCGAGGAACACCGTGTCGACCGCGATCTCCCGCAGCGGCGTACCGGGCTCGAGATCCATATAGGACAGGGCCTTCTCAGCGGCGTACCTGGCACCCTCGTCGCCCAGCTGCTCGGGGTCCGGCACCGTCTCGCCCAGCGGGAGACCCTGCCCCGGGTTCGTGCCCCACGTCACGTACGGCGTCAGCGCGTCGGCGTCGATGGTGACCTCGGCGTCGAACCCGGCGTCGGCGTCGGTGCGCAGTTCCCGCCACGCGGCCACGGCCTCGTCCCACTGCTCGCCCTGGGGGGCGTGCGGACGTCCCTTCAGGTACTCGAACGTGGTCTCGTCGGGCGCGATCATGCCCGCACGGGCACCCGCCTCGATGGACATGTTGCAGATCGTCATACGGGCTTCCATCGACAGCGACTCGATCGCACTGCCCCGGTACTCGAGCACGTAGCCCTGACCGCCTCCGGTGCCGATCTTCGCGATGACGGCGAGGATGATGTCCTTCGCGGTGACGCCGGGACGCAGTGTGCCCTCGACGTTGATCGCCATCGTCTTGAACGGCCGCAGCGGCAGCGTCTGCGTCGCGAGAACGTGCTCGACCTCGGAGGTGCCGATACCGAAGGCCATGGCGCCGAACGCACCGTGGGTCGAGGTGTGACTGTCGCCGCACACCACGGTCATGCCGGGCTGCGTGAGGCCCAACTGCGGGCCGATCACGTGGACGATGCCCTGTTCTGCGTCACCCATGGGGTGCAGGCGGACGCCGAACTCCTCGCAGTTCTTGCGAAGGGTGTCGACCTGGGTCTTCGACACCGGATCGGCGATCGGCAGTTCGATGTCCACCGTGGGCACGTTGTGGTCCTCGGTGGCGATCGTGAGGTCCGGCCTGCGGACCTGACGGCCGGCGAGCCGGAGACCGTCGAACGCCTGCGGGCTGGTGACCTCGTGCACGAGGTGCAGGTCGATGAAAAGCACGTCGGGTTCGGCGCCTTCACCGCGTCGTACCGTGTGCTCGTCCCACACCTTTTCGGCGAGTGTGCGGCCCCGTTTCTCCGCCATCAGGGCTCCTCCATGAACGTCGCTGGGAACTGTGGTCGCTGGGAACAATGACCATCGGGAAATGTGGTGGTCGGCCGGACTGTAGAGCACCCGAACCGTCCCAAATGGTGGACGTCCCAGACTTCGGGATTGTAGTATCGCTGTGTGGGACAGCATAACTCTGAGGCTCAGCAGAGCGGTATCGGTGTCTTGGACAAGGCGATCGCCGTGTTACAGGCGGCGGCGCAGCAGCCGTGTGGCTTGGCGGAGTTGTGCGCCGAGACGGGGTTGCCGCGGGCGACGGCACACCGGTTGGCGGTGGGGCTCGAGGTGCACCGGTTGTTGCGGCGGGGTCCGGACGGCCGGTGGCGTCCCGGGGCCGCGTTGGCGGAGTTGTCCGGTGGGACGGCGGATCCGTTGTTGGATGCGACGGCGGTCGTACTGCCCAAATTGCGGGACATGACGGGCGAGAGCGTGCAGGTGTACCGCCGGGACGGGGTGCAGCGGGTGTGTGTGGCGTCGGCCGAGCCGCCGAGTGGGCTGCGCGACACGGTGCCGGTTGGTTCGCGGTTGCCGATGACGGCGGGTTCCGGGGCGAAGGTGTTGACGGCGTGGGCGGATGCCCATACGCAGCAGGCGATTCTGGCCGAGGCGGTGTTCGGGGAGCGGACACTGTTGGAGGTTCGGCGTCGTGGTTGGGCGCAGAGTGTGGCCGAACGCGAGCCGGGGGTGGCGAGCGTGTCGGCGCCGGTGCGGGATTCCTCGGGTGCGGTCGTTGCGGCGGTGTCGGTATCGGGTCCGGTGGATCGGATCGGCCGCAAGCCGGGTGCTCGTTGGGCGAGCGATCTTCTGGACGCCGCGGAATCCCTCCAGGAACGCCTCTGACCCACCCACCCCACGCACCACGCGACCACAGGCAGGGATCCGGGGGTGAAACCCGCCGGGCTGGGGTGTGGGGGCTGGGGCGTGGGGACTGTGCCCTCACAAGACACAACGAGAAAAGCCCTATCTGCGTTTTCCGCAGATAGGGCTTTCCCGTTGTGCTCGTACCCCCGATGGGATTCGAACCCACGCTACCGGCGTGAGAGGCCGGCGTCCTAGGCCGCTAGACGACGGGGGCTTGTTCTTTTATGTTGGAAGTGAACTTACCAGAGCGGTTTGTTCGCTTCTCAGCTGGGGTACCAGGACTCGAACCTAGACTAACTGAACCAGAATCAGTCGTGCTGCCGATTACACCATACCCCAACGGACACTTCGTCCGAGTCGATCCGCGGAGCACTTCGGCTCGCCAGGCCCGTCCCGGGTCCGTATCGCGTTGTTGAAGAAAGCATAGACCACGCTGAGTGGCCGCCTGCAGCCGGGGTCCCGTCTGCTGCGCGGACGAACCGTTGCCGCAGGTGTCGCGGCAGGTTCGGCGTCTCAGCGCGGCGCGGGGACGCCCACGCGCACGAACTCGGTGACGAGCAGTTCGGGTAGGCCTGCCAACGAGGTGAGGACGTGGACGTCCGCGGGCGCCCCGCCGCGGGCCGCGTTCTCGGTGTCGTCGTTCTCGGTGTCGTCGTCGGCTACCCGCGGGGCGAGCTCGCCGTCGGGTTCGCGGTGCAGCCAGATTCCGGTGAGACCCGCATCACGCGCTCCGATGGCGTCGGTGGTGAGCTTGTCCCCCAGGTGCACGGCTTCGCGTGGGTCACAGCCGAGCTGGAGGCAGACCGACTGGAACATCGCGGGGTCGGGTTTGGCGACGCCGAGCTCGCCCGCAATGGCGACGTGGTCGAAGAACCGGGCGAGACCGAGGGATGCGAGTTTGTCGCGCTGGTGGGCGCCGGAGGCGTTCGTCACGGCGGCCAGTTGGATACCGGCGGCGGCGAGCCATTCGAGGCACGGCACGACGTCGTCGAAGAGCCGCCAGGACCGGTTCAGCAGCGCTTTGCGGCGGGTCTCGAACGCGGCCGCGGCGGCGAGGTCGACGTCCATGCCGAGGCCGCGCAGGAACGCATGGGTGCGCCGGGCATGCATGTCGGCGTAGTCGAGTTCGCCCGCGACGACGCGTGCGACGTGTTCGTCGGTGACCCGTTCCCATTCGTCCCAGATGTCGCGACGTCCGGTGAGCGCGGCGAGCGTGCGCTTGCCCGTCTCCGTGAAGTCGATCAGCGTGTCGTCGATGTCCAGGCACACGACCCGGAGTTCGGGCGGTGCCCAGACGTCGACGTCGTCACGATCGGTGTCGGCGACGGGATGGGGAGCTGTCGGGGAGCCAAGCGCAAAAGCCACTCACGCGAGGCTAGGGGTTTTTGCGTCGGCCCGACTCTGCTGACGAGGTGATATGGCCCAGTCTGTTTCGGTCCAGCTCGCCTACGCTCAGTTGCCCGGCAGTGCTCGGCGCAGCCGTCCGAGTGACACGTCACGGCCGAGCAGTTCCATCGATTCGTAGAGCGGCGGTGACACGGTGCGTCCGGTCACAGCGACGCGCACGGGGGTGAAAGCCTTGCGTGGCTTGAGTCCCAGGCCTTCGACGAGCGCGTCCTTGAGCGCCTGCTCGATGTCGGCCGCGACCCACGACGAGAGTCCTTCGAGCGCCTCGATGGCGGCCCGCAGCGCCGGTTCGGAGTCCGGGCCGAGCGCCTTCGTGGCCGCGGCCTCCTCCGGTGCGAACTCGGCCTCGTCGACGAACAGGAACCGCAGCAGATCGTTCGCCTCGGACAGCACGGCCACGCGCTCCTGCACCAGCGGCGCGATCGCGCTGAGTTTGGCCTGCTGGTCCTCGGACGGCCGGGCGGGCAGCACGCCCGCGTCGACGAGGTACGGCGTGACGCGGGCGACGAAATCGTCGTGACTCAGCGAGCGCACGTGGTTGCCGTTGATCGACTCGGCCTTCTTGATGTCGAACCGTGCGGGGTTGGCACTGACCTTGCTGATCTCGAACGCCGCGATGAGCTCGTCGACGGTGAAGATGTCGCGATCGTCGGCGATCGACCAGCCGAGCAGCGCGAGGTAGTTCAGCAGCCCCTCGGGGATGAAACCGCGGTCGCGGTAGTTGAACAGGTTCGACTGTGGGTCTCGTTTGGACAGTTTCTTGTTGCCCTCGCCCATGACGTACGGCATGTGGCCGAACTCGGGGACGAACTCGGCGAGGCCCACGCGCTGCAGCGCCCCGTACAGTGCGATCTGCCTCGGCGTCGACGGGAGCAGGTCCTCACCGCGCAGCACGTGGGTGATGCGCATCAGGGCGTCGTCGACGGGGTTGGTCAGCGTGTAGAGCGGCGCCCCGTTGGCGCGCACCAGCACAGGGTCGGGGACGGTGCCCGCCTTGAACTCGATTTCCCCGCGCACGAGGTCGTTCCAGGACAGGTCCTCGTCCGGCATCCGCAGGCGCAGCACCGGTTCGCGACCCTCGGCGCGGAAGGCCCGCTTCTGCTCCTCGGTGAGGTCGCGGTCGTAGTTGTCGTAGCCGAGCTGGGGGTCCTGCCCGGCGTCCTTACGCCGCTGCTGGACCTCCTCGTTCGTGGAGAAGGCCTCGTAGAGCTCGCCCGCCTCGAGCAGCGTGGCGGCGACGTCGCGGTAGATGTCGCCGCGTTCGCTCTGCCGGTACGGGCCGTACTCGCCCCCGGCCTCGGGCCCCTCGTCCCAGTCGATGCCGAGCCACCGAAGCGCGTCGAGCAGAGCCGCGTACGACTCCTCGCTGTCACGCGACGCGTCGGTGTCCTCGACGCGGAACACGAGCTTCCCGCCGTTGTGCCGGGCGAACGCCCAGTTGAACAGCGCGGTGCGGATCAGGCCCACGTGCGGCGTACCGGTGGGCGACGGGCAGAAGCGAGCACGAACGGCGGCGGGCTTGTTGTCAGTCATAGCCCACCCAGCGTAGCGCTGTTGACTTCCGCCGCCCGCGAGCGCATGCTGAAACTATTCAACGCACGTTGAATAGCGGTGATACCGGCGGCGGACACCGGTCGGACTCCACGCCGAGTCCCGAAGGGCGCGCTCCGGCGAAGGAACGTTGACGAGGAAACGAGGTGGTCGTGATGACCGCACGCACCGACTGCGTCATCGCCGGCGGCGGCCCCGCGGGCATGGTGCTCGGACTGTTGCTCGCCCGCGCGGGCGTCGAGGTGACCGTGCTCGAGAAGCACGGCGACTTCCTCCGCGACTTCCGCGGCGACACCGTGCACCCGTCGACACAGACCCTGTTGGACGAGCTCAGCCTCGGCGAGGAGTTCGCGACACTGCCGCAGAGCAGGCTCAACGAGATCGCCTTTCCCTCCGCGAACGGCACGCCGGTGGTCGTGGGCGATCTGCGCAGGCTGGCCCGCGTCACCCGGCACCCGTACATCGCGCTGACGCCGCAGTGGGACCTGCTGAACCTGCTCGCGAAGGCCGGCGCCGACGAGCCGACGTTCACGCTGCGCATGAACACCGAGGTGACCGGACTGGTCCGCCGCGAAGGCCGGGTCGTCGGCGTGCGTCATCGGGGACCGGACGGCGAGGGAGAGATCCACGCCGACCTGACCGTGGCCGCAGACGGCCGCCACTCGTCGGCCCGGCACGAGGTGGGGCTGGCACCGAAGGAATGGCCGGTGCCGTTCGACGTCTGGTGGTTCCGGCTCGGCCGCGACGCCGACGACACGACCGCGGCCCTGTCGCCCACCATGCACAGGGGCCGGTTCGTCATCGACATCCCGCGCGAGGGTTTCCACCAGCTCGCCTACCTGGGCCGCAAGGGCACCGACGGCGAGCTGCGCCGCCGCGGCGTCGAGGCGTTCCGCCGCGACATCGCCGAGGTCGTGCCGCATCTCGCGCACCGCGTCGACGAGCTGACGTCGATGGACGAGGTCAAACACCTCGACGTGCGACTCAACCGGCTCCCCCGCTGGCACGCCGACGGGCTGCTGTGCATCGGGGACGCCGCGCACGCGATGTCCCCGATCGGCGGTGTGGGGATCAACCTCGCGGTGCAGGACGCGGTGGCGGCCGCGACGCTACTGGCCGAACCGTTGCGCCGCGGCACACCGACGACCTCCGAGCTGGCCGCGGTGCGCAGGCGCAGGCTCCTGCCGACGGCGGCGGTGCAGACGCTGCAACGGGCGCTGCACCGCATGGTGGCCGCGCCCGTCGTGGAGGGCAGACGGCTGGGCCCGCCGAAGTCGGCCCAGCGACTGTTGCGCCGGGTTCCGGCGCTGTCGTTCGTGCCCGCCTACCTCGTCGGCATAGGACTGCGGCCCGAGCACGCGCCCGAGTTCGCCCGCAGGGAGCGGTGACTCAGGCGTTCTCCACTGGATTGGTGAGGGTGCCGATCCCGTCGATCGTGATCGACACCTCCTGGCCCGCGACGATGGGACCGACGCCCGCAGGCGTGCCGGTGAGGATGGTGTCACCGGGCAGCAGGGTCATCACCGACGACACGAACTCGATCAGCTCGGGGACCTTGTGGACCAGCTCCGAGGTGCGCGAGTCCTGTTTGGTCTCGCCGTCGACCGTCGTGCGGATGGGCAGGTCGGCCGGGTCGAGTTCGGTCTCGATCCACGGGCCGATCGGGCAGAACGTGTCGAATCCCTTGGCGCGGCCCCACTGGCCGTCGGAGCGCTGGAAGTCGCGGGCGCTGACGTCGTTGGCGACCGTGTAACCGAGCACTGCCTGCCGTGCCTGCGCCGCAGGCACGTTCTTCACGGGCTGGCCGATGATGACGGCGAGTTCACCCTCGAAGTCGACCTGCTCCGACTGCTTCGGCCTGCGGATCGGCGCGTTCGGACCGATGACGGTCGTCGACGGCTTGAGGAAGATCATCGGCTCGGCCGGGACCTCGTTGCCCATCTCGCGGGCGTGGTCGGCGTAATTACGGCCGACGGCGATCACCTTCGTGGGCAGGATCGGCGAGAGCAGGCGGGTGTCGGCCAGCGGCCACTTCCTGCCGGTGTAGTTCGGCGTACCGAACGGATGGTCGGCGATCTCCGAGACCATCGTGTCGTCGCTGTCGCCGTCTCCGTCCACCGAGACGAAGGCGACACCTTCCGGGTGAGCAATCCGAGCCAAACGCACGGTCCCCATCGTAAACAGTGGCGCGGAGCGTCTCCGTTTGGGCGGTGGTGGGCGACGGGCGGGCGTACCTGGGGCGCGGAGCGCCTCGTTGTGGGTGGTGGCGGGCCCCGTGTTCTGCCACTCGGCACCGCGTGTTCTGCACTCGGCACCATGGCGACCGCTCCACGGCGGTACACCCCGCGAGGGGAAGACCCGTCGCGCCCACCCGGTGCCCGACCTGCCCCCTCGCGGACACGCCTCACGTGACTGCGTTCGATGCAACCACGGTGCCCTTGGTGCAGTGGTTCGCCCGTGGCGACGGCGTCAGGACGCCTCGGGAGTGACGCGGAGGGCCTTGTGGGCGAGCGCGTCGCACAGCGCGAGCCAGCTGGCCTCGACGATGTTCTCGTGTACGCCGACGGTGGTCCATTCGCGCTCGCGGTCGGACGACTCGACGAGCACGCGGGTGACCGCGCCGGTGCCCTGGCGGTTGACGAGGATGCGCACCTTGTAGTCCGACAGGGACATCTCGTCCAGCCACGCCAGGTGCGGCGACAACGCCTTGCGCAGCGCGGCGTCGAGCGCGTTGACCGGGCCGTTGCCCTCAGCCGTGGCGATGACCCGCTCGCCCGCGACGTGGACCTTCACCGTCGCCTCGGACACGATCTCACCGTCGGTGCGGTGGTCGAGTACCACGCGGTACGACTCGAGGGCGAACGGCGGGCCCACGGGTTCCCGCCCGTCCGATCCGGCGATCTCCCGCCGCATCAGCAGTTCGAGCGAGGCGTCCGCCGCCTCGAACGACCAGCCGCCCGCCTCGAGATCCTTCACCTTGTGCACCGTGTTGCTGAGGGCGCGGGGGTTGCCCGCGAGGTCCACACCGAGTTCCTGCCCCTTGAGTTCGAGGCTCGCCTTGCCCGCCATCTCCGTGACGAGCACGCGCATGTCGTTGCCGACCTGCGCGGGGTCGATGTGGTTGTACAGCAACGGGTCCACTTTGATCGCGCTCGCGTGCAGCCCTGCCTTGTGGGCGAAGGCCGACGACCCGACGTATGCCTGGTGGGTGTCGGGTGCGATGTTCGCGATCTCGGCCAGCGCGTGCGAGACGCGCGTCAACTCGGCGGCCCCTCCTGTGGGAAGGACCTCCATACCGAGCTTGGCCACGAGGTTGCCGGTGACGGCGAACAGGTCGGCGTTGCCTGCGCGTTCGCCGTAGCCGTTGGCGGTGCACTGCACGTGGGTCGCGCCCGCCTGCACGGCGGCGATGCTGTTGGCCACGGCGCAGGACGTGTCGTCCTGGCAGTGGATGCCGATGCGCAGCCCGGTGCGCTCACGCACCTCGCGCACCGTCTCGGCGAGACCCAACGGCAACTGCCCTCCGTTGGTGTCACACAGGACGGCGACGTCGGCGCCGGCCGACCCCGCAGCGTCCAGCACGCGCAGTGCCGTGTCCGGATCGTAGGCGTAGCCGTCGAAGAAGTGCTCCGCGTCGAGGAACACCCGCCTGCCCTCGCCGACGAGGAACTTCACCGTGTCGGCGACCATCGCGCATGCCTCGTCGACGTCCACACGCAACGCACGCTCGATGTGGCGGATGTCCGATTTGGCCACGAGGGTGACGACCGGCGCCTGCGAATCGAGCAGCGCGCGCACCTGCGGGTCGTCACCGGCCGCCACACCGGAACGCCGTGTCGATCCGAACGCGACGAGCGCGGCGTGCTTCAGCTGCAGTTCCCCCGCTGCGGCGCGGGCGAAGAACTCGGTGTCCTTCGGCATCGCGCCGGGCCAGCCGCCCTCGATGAACCCGACACCCAGCTCGTCGAGGTGCCGTGCCACGGCGATCTTGTCGGCGACCGAGTACGAGATTCCCTCACGCTGCGCACCGTCGCGCAGCGTCGTGTCGTACAGGTGGAAGTCATCGCCGAGCGGGGTGCCTGCGGGTTCCGTGCGGGTCACGGGTTCGTCTCCTCGTCGCGGTGCCGGACAAAAGCGGAATGGCCAACAACTGGGGCCGGTGGCGAGCCGACTGCGGCCGTCCGCGGCCACAAAAAAGACCCCCCGCGGGAAGATGCGAGAGGTCTGCGCGCCGGGTGCCTACGGGGCACTTACCCGGCGCGCCTGCCAATAATGATCACGCGAAACGTGTCCATGGACGCCGAGCATGCCATATCGCCGGCAGCCGCGTCCAACCACTGGGCGCAGTTCCCACATTCCGGACACGCCGTCCGCCGGTCCGGCACCGCCGCCGGGCCCGAACATGCGAAGGGCGCCCCGACCCTCGGCCGGGGCGCCCTTCGCGGGAGCTCAGCGTGTGCTCAGAGAGCGGGCCGCGGCGCCGCGTTGGACGACACCAGCGCGGCGAGCCGGTCGCCGATCGCCGTCGTCGTGCCCGGCGACGCCTGGTCCCGCGTGGCGAGATCGAAGGCGACCGACGCCTCGATGCGGCGGGCGGCCTCCTTCTCCCCCAGGTGGTCGAGCAGCAGCGACACCGACAGCACCGTCGCCGTCGGGTCTGCGACGTTCTGCCCGGCGATGTCGGGGGCGCTGCCGTGCACGGGCTCGAACATGCTCGGGTTGCGCCCCGAGATGTCGAGGTTGCCGCTGGCGGCCAGGCCGATACCGCCGGTCACGGCGGCCGCAAGGTCGGTGATGATGTCGCCGAACAGGTTGTCGGTGACGATCACGTCGAACCGGCTGGGGTCCGTGACCATGTGGATCGTCGCGGCGTCCACGTGCGAGTACGCCACCGACACCTCCGGGTACTCGAGCGAGACCTCCTCGACGATCCGCGACCACAACGATCCGGAGTGCTCCAACACGTTGGTCTTGTGCACGAGCGTGAGGTGCTTGCGCGGGCGCTCGTTGGCGCGGCGGAAGGCGTCCGACACGACCCGACGGATGCCGAAGGCCGTGTTCAGGCTGACCTCCGTGGCGATCTCGTGTTCGGTGTCCTTGCGCAGCAGTCCGCCGTTGCCGGCGTAGGGCCCCTCGGTGCCCTCCCGAACGACGACCATGTCGATCTCGCCCGGGTCCGCCAGCGGGCCCTGCACGCCCGGGTACAGCCGACCGGGGCGGAGATTGACGTGGTGGTCGAGCTCGAACCGCAGGCGCAGCAGCAGACCGCGCTCGAGGATGCCGCTCGGCACGCTCGGGTCACCGACCGCGCCCAGCAGGATCGCGTCGTGCTCGGCGAGTTCACCCAGCACCGACTCGGGCAGCAGTTCACCCGTCGAGTGCCAGCGGGACGCACCGAGGTCGTAGCTCGTCGTCTCGGCGTTCGGGACGACCTCCCCGAGCACCTTGAGCGCCTCGGAGACCACTTCGGGCCCGATCCCATCACCCGGGATCACAGCGAGCCGCATCCTCACACCTCCGTCAGATCGGGCCCCATCGACCGCGGGTACCCCATTCGCATCCAAAGCCAGCGACGGCAGGTTACCGGGCGTCGACGAACTGTCGACCCACGACCACCCCAACGGCCCATGCGACCCCCTCGCGGGTCCCCCGGCCGGTGGCCTCACGGCTGTGCCCGGGACCCCGCGCTGAGCTCCCTCCCGCGGCATCGGCCCAGCGGAGTGTCCACCCGTCGGGACGGCCGCCGCGGGAGGGCTCACCCCGTCCGCTCAGCCGTCGGTCGTCGAGACCGTGCGGTGGTCGAGTCCGTGCACGCCGATCGTCGAGGCCCGGCTGCCGGAGGCGTTGTGGTGGCTCAGCACCAGCAGGCCCTCGGCCGATTCCGCCGAATCCGGGTGCCGCGTCACCGTGAACGTGTCGCGGCGGCCCGCCACGTACGAGAGCGCCGCACCGTCGGCACCCGCCACGGTGTACTCGGGGTTCAGCGGGTCGAAGATGATCGGCTCGTCGATCGTGTCGACGTCGCCGGTCTCCGGGTCGCCGTAGTACCCGGAGACACCGACCGTGTAGCCGATCTCGTGCGCGGCGGCCGCCGGGTCGATTCCGAGCGCGCTCAACGACACCGGCAGCACCGCCACGTTGCTGTCGAACGTGTTGGTGTCGACATCGCCGAACTGGCCGTTGACCGGTTGCAGGTCCACAGTGGAGCCGTCGGCGAGTCGCACGGTGTGGGCGACCAGCACGTCGGTGGACGGCATCGGCATGGCGTATGTCTCGTAGTCGGGCCGGCCGTCACCGTCGGTGTCGGTCTGGACGTACGGGATCGTGTGCCCGCCGAGGCTCGACCAGTTGCCCCACGTGGACAGTCCGAACGCGAGCAGCGCATCGTCGCCCTCGCCCACCGATGTGGCACCGACGTGGCGCAGGTCGCCGCCCTCTGCCGTCTCGTTGACGGTGCACTCGCTGGTCTGCTCACCGAGGCACGGCGGCAGCTGCGGTGAACGGGCGTGCAGCTCCATGATGCTCATCAGCGAGCGATACGCCTCGCTGCCGGACCCCTGGTCCAGGCCACGCCCCCGCACCCGCACGTCCGCGGTGTCGGAGCCGCCGCGGAACGCGATGTTGCGCGAGTGGTGCAGCTTGGCCACCGGCTTCGGCGCGGCGTGCACCGGCAGCCGCAGCGTCGCCCCGTCGCCCTCGGGCTGCAGCACCATGCGGCCCGCCGCCTCGGCGACGAACTGCCGCGGCGCGCCGAGCTGGTTCCGCTCGAGCGTCGGGTCGATCGTCTTGCGCATCGCCGACGGGTCGATCCGCAACGTCACGGTCACGTGGGCGCTGCCGCCCGCGGGCACGGTCACCGATTCCTTCGAGAGCTCGTAGCTCACGCCCGGCATCGTGGAGGAGGCCTCGTGGCCGACCGAGTACGTCGCGGTCTCGTCGCCCTTGTTGACGATGCGGACGACCTTGCGCTTCGTGGTCGGACGCGCGACCTCGAGCACGCCGAACGACACGCTGACGGCCTCGCGGTCACGCAGCGAGTACGCCATCACGTCGTTGTCGACCGCGGCCTCGGCATCGATGCGGCCTGCGCCGACGCGCTGCGGCCCGACGACCGTGCCGTCGGAGGTCACCTCGTGGGCCGCGGTGTTCATGACCGAGTTCTTGACCTCGGTCGCGGTCCAGTCCGGGTTCACCTCACGCACGAGCGCCGTGATGCCCGCCGCGTGCGGCGAGGCCATCGACGTACCGGACATGACGGTGGCGGCGTCCCCGCCGCCCATGAGGGCCGAGGCGATCGTGTCACCCGGTGCGGCCAGGTCCGGCTTCACGGCCGGGCCGCGCACCCCGCGCGAGCTGAACGAGCTCGGAGTGTCCTCGATGGACTCGTCCTCGGTGGGAAGCGACGTGCGACCGTCGCCGGACATGGTGATCTCGAGGGTGCCCGCGTCGAGGGCGGGGCGCAGCTTCTCCGTGGCCTCACCGGTCAGCTGGAACACGGGAACGTCCTCGTTGCCCGCGATGGCCGCGCCGAAGTTCTGCAGGCCGGAGGTGAACACGACGCCGGCGGCACCGGCCGCCGTGGCGTTGTCGGCACGGGCGCCCGAGCCGCATTCGCGCGTCCCGTCGTTGTCGTCCCATTCCAGCCAGACGATCCCGCCTTCGGCCGTGGCCGCGTCGGACTCGGAGTACTCGCCGCAACCGTGGGCGTTGCCCTCCGACAGCGCCACGACCGGCTTCGTGATGTCGAGGGACTCGTAATCGGTGTAGTACAGACTGAACTGCCCGGCCACCCGACCGGCCACATCGGACGGCGCGGCCACTTCGACCGCGTCACGCAGGACGTAGGAGTCACGGATACTCGCGACGCCGAGGCCCTCCCGCGTGTTTCCGGGGCTGCCGCCGACGTCGTACAGGTCGCCGCCGTTGCCCGCCGACATCACCGGCAGCACGTCGTTGTCGACGAGCTTGCGCACGAAGTCGGCCTCCGGGTCGTCCGGCGCGCCGTAGTCGCTGCCGACCGACATGTTGACGACGTCGAGCTTGTCGGAGAAGTCGCCGTCGCCGTTCGGGTCGAGCGTCCAGTCCATCGCCTGCGCCATGACGGCCGTCGACCCGGCGCAGCCGAACACCTTGATGTCGTACAGCTCGGCCTTGGGGGCGCTGCCCGGTGCGACCTTCATGTCCATCAGGTCGTCGCCGTCGAGCTTCGAGTAGTCACCGGTGAACGTCGACCCGTCGGCCTCGACGCCGTAGCCCGCCGCGGTACCGGCCACATGCGTGCCGTGGTCCATGCAGGGCAACGGGTTGGGATCGGGGTTCGGGGTCTCGGAGCCGTTCTCACCCGAGGCGTCGTAGTCGTCGCCGACGAGGTCCGTGCCGCCCGCGACCTTCGCCGACGGGAACAGCTCCGGGGCCTCCTTCGTCGGGTCGACCGACTCGTACGCCTCCTTGGTGCCGGGCCCGCCGAACGTGGCGTGCGTGTAGTCGATCCCGCTGTCGATGACGCCCATCTTGACGCCCTCGCCGTAATGCCCCGTCCGCTGCCAGACGTCGACGGCCTTGGTCAGCTGGTCCGCACCGGCGTTCTGGTGCTGCTTCGGCACGATCGGCTTGACCGACACGACGTCGTCGCGCCGCGCCAGTTCACGCAGCCGCTGCGCGTCCGCGGAGACGACGGCGCCGACGATCGCGTTGGCCGTGCGCGCCAGTACGGTCGTGCGCCCGTCCGACGCCCTGAGACCGCCGACGACCTTGTCGACGGCGCCGAGAGCGGACTCCCTGGCACGCTTGGCGGCCGCCGCGGCGGTCTTCGTCCCGTTGGCCTTCTCGTCGTTGAACGCGTCGACCGCCGCCTGCTTCCTCACCTCGACGAAGGCCGACACCCGGCCCTGCGCGTCGGCCAGGCGCGGCGAGATGCCGTCGGGAGCGAGGCCCGGGTCGAGGTCGGCCGACGCGGCCGGCAAGGGGTCGATACTCGCCGCGTCCCGCGCCGACGCCCCGCCCGCCGCGAACGTCGCGGCCAGCAGGGCGGTCGAACAGGTCGCGAGCAGTCGTGCTCGCCAGCGATGCATATTGGGGCGCCCCCAATGGGTCGGGAGGTTGACGATCGATAGTCAGCCAGCCAACACCATCGGGGGCGTCACCCAATAGCGTAATTCGTAGCGTTTTACCCGAATGTGATGGTTCGGACCTGTTACAGGGCCGCCGTCACGGGAAGGTCATCACGGGAAGGTGACCGACCGGATCTTCCGGGCCGACACCGCGGCGCCGATCGGGTCGAGCAGGGCCGGGTCGACCGGGCGGTCCACACGCAGCAGCATCACGGCATTCGACCGGTCGGCCGTCTGGCTGATCTGCGCGGCGTCAATGTTCACCCCGGCCTCGCCCAGGACGGTGCCCACGCGGCCCATGGTGCCCGGCTTGTCCGGGTACTCCATGAGGAGCATGTTGCCCTCGGCGCGGATGTCGAAGTGCCTGCCGTCGATCTCGATCAGCTTCTGCACCTCCTCCTTGCCGGTTACCGAACCCGACACCGTGTGCGCCGTGCCGTCGTCCTGCACCGCACGCACGGTCAGCTGGCTGCGGTAGTTCTGGCTCTCCGGCTCGGTGGTCACCGACACCTGCACGCCGAGCTCCTCGGCCAGCCGCGGCGCGTTCACGAACGTCACCTGCGACTCGACGACGTTGGCGAACACGCCGCGCAACGCCGCCAGCTGCAGCACGCTGACATCCTCGCCCGACAGCTCACCGGAGGCCACGACCGCCACCGACTGCGGCGCCTTCGCGCTGAACGCCGACAGCACGGTGCCGAGCTTCTGCGCCAGCGGCAGGTACGGCCGTACCTCGTCGGTGACCGCACCGCCCGCGACGTTCACGGCGTCCGGCACGAACTCGCCACGCAGCGCCAGCAGTGTCGACTTCGCGACGTCGGTGCCCGCGCGGTCCTGCGCCTCACTGGTCGACGCACCGAGGTGCGGCGTGACGACGACGTTGGGCAGGCCGAACAGCGGGCTCTCGGTGACCGGCTCGGACTCGAACACATCGATGCCCGCACCGCCCACGTGGCCGTCCGACACTGCCTTGGCCAGCGCAGCCTCGTCGATCAGGCCGCCACGGGCGGCGTTGACGACGACGACGCCCTTCTTGGTCTTCGCCAGGGCCGCCGCGTCGATCAGGCCCTTGGTCTCGGGCGTCTTGGGCAGGTGCACCGTGACGATGTCGGCGCGCTCGAGCAGCTCCTCGAGGCTGACGAGCTCGACGCCGAACTGCTTGGCTCGGGCCGCCGAGGCGTACGGGTCGTAGGCCAGCAGCTTCGTGTCGAACGCGCCGAGGCGCTGCGACACGAGCTGGCCGATCTTGCCGAAACCGACGACGCCGACGGTCTTGCCGTTCAACTCGACACCGGTGTAGGAACTGCGCTTCCATGCGCCGCCCTGCAGGCTCTGGTCGGCGGCCGGGACGCGGCGCAGCACCGACAGCAACAGGGCGACGGCGTGCTCGGCCGCGGAAACGATGTTCGACGTCGGCGCGTTCACCACGAGCACACCGTGCTGGGTGGCCGCGGGCACGTCGACGTTGTCGAGACCGACACCGGCGCGGGCGACCACCTTCAGCGAACTGGTGGCGTCGAGCACCTCGGCGTCGACCTGCGTCGCGGACCGTACGAGCAGCGCGTCGGCGGTCTTCACCGCCTCGAGCAGTGCCGGCCGGTCCGTTCCGTCCACGTGCCGGATCTCGACCTCGTCTCCGAAGACGCTCACCGCGGAGGGAGCGAGCTTCTCGGCGAGGAGGACGACGGGCTTGGTGGAAGTGGTCACGTTGCGCCTTTCGTAGCTCGACTCACTGGTTTTGCGCGGCAGACACTCTCGCTCTCGCGGCATCGCTCACCGCAGGCCGGCCCGAGCCGCCTGCACGTCGGCCGCCCCGGCGACGCGGACCTCCGTCTCGCGCCACGGGCTGCGTGTCACGACCTGCGCCTGCCCCGCACTCGCCGACCGATCTGCCGGGTGCTGATCGCCGGCCGCGGCGATCGTCGACGTGGTCGAGGTCACGTCGGTGTGCCCTCGATCGGGAGGAGTGTATCCGCCTGAGTTAACGCAGACGCAATGCTCGAACGACAAATCGGCGCCATCGTGGCGGATCCTTCGTGCGTCGTCGCTGGTCACGGCGACCTATTTCGAACTTCGTTCGTCAGGTCACTATGCCCGATTCAGGTGCCGAATCAGGCCGGGCCCGCATCGATCAATCCTGCGGACGGTCGAATTCGCCGTCACGCGCCCCGGCGAGGAACGCGTCCCACTCCGAGGGAGTGAACACCAGCACGGCCCTCTCCCCCGTGCCGCCGCCGTGCGTGTCGGCACTGCTCCCGTCGGCGCTACTCCCGTCGGCACTGCTCCCGTGGGCGCTACTCCCGTGGGCGCCGTCGGTGCCGGTCCGGGGGTCGCCGCCGTCGCTCGCGCCGCGGAGGGCGGAGCGCAGCACGACGTACGTCACGCCGTCGCTGTGGGGAACGAACGCGTACTCGACGGGGCCTCGTTCGGCGCCGGACTCGTCACGCAGTCGCGCCCAGCGGACAGAGTTCAGGTCCAGTGCGGCCGACACTTCCTGTTTCGCCTGCTGGTCGCGGGACGGGCCGGCGGTCCCGCCCGGGCCCGGGGCCGATGACGCGCCAGGGTCAACGCCGTCGATCATCACCCCGCACGGTAGTCCTGAGCAGCACAAACCCCCAAGACGTCGGTGGACGTCCTGGGGGTTCGCGGCGAAAAAACGGACCTATCGAACGAATCAGGCCGTCTCGGTGATCGGGCGGTCCACCCACGACATGAGGTCGCGCAGCTTCTTGCCGGTCTCCTCGATCGGGTGCTGCTCGCCCGCCGCGCGCAGCTTGGTGAAGTTCGGCCGGTTCGCCTCGTCCTCGCCGACCCACTCACGGGCGAACGTGCCGTCCTGGATCTCCGCCAGCACGGCCTTCATGTTCTCCTTCACCTCGGGCGTGATCACGCGCGGACCACGGGTGAGGTCGCCGTACTCGGCGGTGTCGGAGATCGAGTAGCGCATGCGCGCGATGCCGCCCTCGTACATGAGGTCGACGATCAGCTTGAGCTCGTGCAGCACCTCGAAGTAGGCGATCTCCGGGGCGTAGCCGGCCTCGGTCAGCACCTCGAAGCCCGTCTGCACGAGGGCCGACGCGCCGCCGCAGAGCACCGACTGCTCACCGAACAGGTCGGTCTCGGTCTCCTCGGTGAACGTCGTCTTGATGACGCCGGCACGCGCACCACCGATCGCGGCCGCGTACGACAGCGCGAGAGCCTGGCCGCCACCGCTCGGGTCCTGCTCGACGGCGATCAGGCACGGCACGCCCTTGCCGTCGACGAACTGCCTGCGCACCAAGTGACCCGGGCCCTTCGGCGCCACCATCGCGACGTCCACGTCGGCAGGCGGCTTGATGAGGTCGTACCGGATGTTGAAGCCGTGGCCGAAGAAGAGCGCGTCGCCCGGCTTGAGGTTCGGCTCGATGTCGGCGGTGTAGATCTCGCGCTGCTTGGTGTCGGGCGCGAGGATCATGATCACGTCGGCCCACGCGGAGACCTCGGACACCGTGCCGACCTGCAGGCCCTCCTCCTCGGCCTTCGGGCGCGACTTCGAACCCTCGGCCAGGCCGATGCGGACGTCGACGCCGGAGTCGCGCAGGCTCAGCGCGTGCGCGTGGCCCTGACTGCCGTACCCGATGACGGCGACCTTACGGCCCTGGATGATGCTGAGATCGGCGTCGTCGTCGTAGAAGATTTCGACTGACATGAGGGGCGGTACTTCCTTTCCCATCGCATGATGTGCCCGCGACGCGCCGTCGGCGGCGCCCGGGCTCGGCGGCCGCGGTGGCCGCAGGTTCTATCGGGTTGAGTTCGCGGTGATCGACCGGGCGCCCCGGCCGAGCGCGACCATGCCGGATTTCACGAGCTCACGCACACCGTACGGTTCCAGCATGCGCATGAGCGCGTTCAGTTTGTCGTGCGTGCCGGTCGCCTCGACGGTGACGGCCTCCGGCGAGACGTCGACCACCTTCGCGCGGAACATCTCCACGGTTTCGAGGACCTGACTGCGCACGGTGGCATCGGCCCGCACCTTCACGAGCAGCAGGTCGCGCTGCACGGAGCTGGCGGGGTCGAGTTCCACGATCTTGATGACGTTCACGAGCTTGTTGAGCTGCTTGGTCACCTGTTCGAGGGGTTGTTCCTCGACGGCGACGACGATCGTCATCCGGGACACCTCGGGGTTCTCCGTGGGCCCGACGGCGAGGGACTCGATGTTGAAGCCCCGGCGGGAGAACAGGCCGGAGACACGGGCGAGCACGCCGGGGACGTTCTCCACCAGGACGCTCAGCGTGTGCATGCTCATGACTCTTACTGCTCCCCTCGCACGTCGGTGACGGCCCTGTCGGCGACGATGCCGTCGGCCGCGGGACCGTCGGCGACGTCGTCGTCGTCGAACAGCGGCCGGATGCCGCGAGCCGCCATCACCTCGTCGTTGCTGGCGCCCGGCCCGACCATCGGCCACACCTGAGCATCCTTGCCGACGACGAAGTCGATCACGACAGGGCGGTCGCCTATCGCCATCGCCTGCTTGATGACGTCGTCCACCTCCTCCTTGGTCTCACACCGCAGACCGGCACAACCGAGCGACTCCGCGAGGAGCGCGAAATCGGGGATGCGGTGCTTGTGCGTGCCGAGGTCGGTGTTGGAGTACCGCTCGTCGTAGAAGAGGTTCTGCCACTGCCGCACCATGCCCAGGTTGCCGTTGTTGATCACGGCGACCTTGATGGGGGCACCTTCGAGCGCGCACGTGGCCAGTTCCTGGTTGGTCATCTGGAAGCAGCCGTCGCCGTCGATCGCCCACACCTGCGTGTCGGGGTGGCCGAACTGCGCGCCCATCGCCGCGGGCACGGCGAAACCCATCGTGCCGAGCCCGCCCGAGTTGATCCACGAGCGCGGGTTCTCGTACTTGATGAACTGCGCGGCCCACATCTGGTGCTGGCCCACGCCCGCCGTGTAGTAGGCGTCGGGGCCGACGAGCTCGCCGATGCGCTCGATGACGTACTGCGGCGAGAGGGCGCCGTCGTCGGGCCACTCGTAGCCGGCGGGGAACGTGTCGCGCCACGAGTCGATCTGCGTCCACCACGCCGTCAGGTCCGGCTTGTCGCCCCGGTCGTGCTCGAACTTCACGGCGTCGATGAGCTCGCGGATGATCTCCTTGCAGTCACCGACGATCGGCACGTCGGCCTTGCGGTTCTTGGAGATCTCGGCCGGGTCGATGTCGGCGTGCACGACGGTGGCCTCCGGCGCGAACGAGTCGAGCCTGCCGGTCACCCGGTCGTCGAACCGCGCGCCGAGCGCCAGCAGCAGGTCCGAACGCTGCATCGCGGCGACGGCGGACACGCTGCCGTGCATGCCGGGCATGCCGACATGGTGGTCGTGCGAATCGGGGAAGGCGCCGCGCGCCATGAGCGTCGTCGCGACCGGGATGCCGGTCAGCTCCGCCAGTTCACGCAGCTCCTCCGACGCCTCCGCCTTGAGCACGCCACCACCGACGTACAGCACGGGCCTGCGCGCCTGCGAGATCAGCCGCGCGGCCTCGCGCACCTGCTTGCCGTGCGGGCGCAGGGTCGGGCGGTAACCGGGCAGCGTCATCTCGGGCGGCCACGCGAACGACGTCGTCTCCTGGAGCACGTCCTTGGGGATGTCGACCAGCACCGGGCCGGGACGGCCCGTGCTCGCCAGGTGGAACGCCTCCGCGATGACCCTCGGGATGTCGGCGGGGTCGGTCACCAGGAAGTTGTGCTTGGTGATCGGCATGGTGATGCCGCAGATGTCGGCTTCCTGGAACGCGTCCGTGCCGATGAGCGCCCGCGTCTGCTGACCGGTGATCGCCACGAGCGGCACCGAGTCCATGTTGGCGTCGGCCAGCGGCGTGACCAGGTTGGTGGCGCCGGGACCCGACGTCGCCATGCACACGCCGACCTTGCCGGTGGCCTGGGCATACCCGGTGGCGGCGTGGCCCGCGGCCTGTTCGTGCCGCACCAGCACGTGGCGGACCTTCGTCGAGTCGAGAAGCGGGTCGTAGGCGGGCAGAATCGTGCCGCCCGGAATGCCGAAGACGACCTCCGAGCCGATCGCCTCGAGCGCCCGTACGAGCGACTGCGCGCCGGTGACGCGGACGGGCGTGCCCGCGGGCGGGGTGGGCTTCGGGCGGGGGGCGTTCGGCTGGGCGGACTTGCGGGACGCCTCGGTGGCGTCCGTGGCTTCGGCGTCTCCGGCGGAGCCGGATTCCGATCGCGAGGTCGCGCTAGTCATCGATGTCTGCCTCGTGTCCTGGTGCTCTCGAGCGTGCTGAGTCGATCCTGCTGGGCTCGTCGGCTTCTCGGGTCGGTTCGGTTGGGTTCGTCGGGTCGCTGTGGGTGTCGGTTCGTTGTGGGGGTCGTCCCGTTGTGACTGTCGGTCGTGCCGGCCGGGTGAGGCCGTGGTGCGAGGCGTCGCCGTGGTGTTCGCCTGACGTCACCCGATCGGTGCTGCACCGCCGCAACCCCGACGACATCGCAACCTCGACATCAAAAAACCCCCGCCGACCGGGGTGGTCGTACGAGGGTCGCGCGTTGATGCAGAGGCGGCTTCCTAAGCGTCGCTCTCGGCGTCAACGCGCTTGGGAAGTACGAGAATCGTCTGCGGTGTCACGCCGGTGACGGTAATCGGGCCGCGGTATGAGTGTCAACTCTGCGGGATCGTGATTCCGGATACTGGAACGCTGATCCACTCGGCGGACACCGGCACCTCCGAGCGGACGTCATCGCGTGCCCACCACCGTCGTGTTGCGGGTTCCGGGGCTCGTGTTGCGGGTTCCGGGTCCCGAGGCGCCGCCCGGCATCCGCACGCGGGCGCGGCGGCGTCGTGATCGTTCTCCCTGCGCAAACCCGCCCGGAGTGCCGGAACGGCACCCGGCGGTGGCACCATCGGGGTGTGGCAGACGAATCGGGTGAACCGCAGCAGCAGCAGTCCGGGGCACAGGTCCGCGAGCGCGCGAGCCGCGACGAACACGTCGTGCGCAAGCAGCGCCGCGCGGTGTTCCGTGTCCCGCCGGTGTCGCTGTTGACCATCCCGATCCTGTTGTTCTGCATCACACCGGTGGCCTTCACCGTGCCGGGTCTGCAGTTGCTGTACCTGATCCCGGTGGCCGTCGTGGCCTGGGTGGTGCGCGTCCGCACGGTCGCCACCCCCGAGGGACTGAGCGCCCGCACGCTCACGACCTCCCGCTCGATCCCGTGGGACGACCTCGCCGGCCTGTCGGTCACGGAGAAGGCCGCGATCCGCGCGGCACTGCCGGACGGCACGACCGTGCCGCTCCCCTACGTCCGCCTGCATCACGTGCCGGTGCTGTCGCTGCTGTCCGACGGCCGCATCCCCGATCCGTCGGGCGCACTGGCCGACGAGGGCGCGACCGGCAGCGATGCCGAACCCGGAACCGACACCGCCGCCCGCGAAACCGACACCGCCTCCGAACACGCCACCGAGAACGCCGGCGAGGCGGAGCGGCCGGCCAGCCCGGCCTGATACCGACCGGCCGCCACCGGCTCACTCGCCGCCGCCTCATCTGCCGCTGGCTCCAGGGCGGCGTGTCCCACAGTGCGGACGGGTCACGCGCGGATCACCGCATGTCGGGCCGCCACCTGTCCACGCCGTGGGAGGCCGGGCGTAGCCTGTCGACATGCCTGCTCTGCGTTCCCGTACCACCACTCACGGCCGCAACGCTGCCGGGGCGCGTTCCCTGTGGCGAGCGACCGGGATGACCGACAGTGACTTCGGCAAGCCGATCGTCGCGATCGCCAACTCGTACACGCAGTTCGTCCCCGGTCACGTACACCTCAAGGATCTCGGTGAGATCGTGGCCGAGGCGGTCGGCGAGGCGGGCGGCGTCGCACGCGAGTTCCACACGATCGCGGTCGACGACGGCATCGCCATGGGCCACTCGGGCATGCTCTACTCGCTGCCCTCGCGCGAGATCATCTCCGATTCCGTCGAGTACATGGTCAACGCGCACCAGGCCGACGCGCTCGTGTGCATCTCCAACTGCGACAAGATCACGCCGGGCATGCTCAACGCCGCGATGCGGCTGAACATCCCGACCGTGTTCGTCTCCGGCGGCCCGATGGAGGCCGGCAAGGCCGTCGTCGTGGACGGCGTCGCGCACCCGTCGAGCGACCTGATCACGACGATCTCGGCGTCGGCCAACGATGCGGTCGACGAGCAGGGGCTGTCCGAGGTCGAACGGTCCGCGTGCCCGACCTGCGGCTCGTGCTCGGGCATGTTCACCGCGAACTCGATGAACTGCCTCACCGAGGCACTCGGCCTGTCACTGCCGGGCAACGGCTCGACGCTGGCCACGCACGCGGCGCGGCGCGCACTGTTCGAGAACGCGGGCCGCACGGTCGTCGAACTGGCCAAACGCTGGTACGCCGAGGACGACGAGTCGGCCCTGCCCCGCAGCATCGCGTCGAAGGAGGCGTTCGAGAACGCCATGGCACTCGACATGGCGATGGGCGGGTCGACGAACACCGTGCTGCACGTCCTCGCCGCCGCGGAAGAGGGCGAGATCGAGTTCTCGATCGACGACATCGACCGCATCGGCCGGTCCGTGCCGTGCCTGTCCAAAGTGGCGCCCAACTCGGACTACCACATGGAGGACGTGCACCGGGCCGGCGGAATCCCGGCGATCCTCGGCGAGCTGTACCGCGGTGGACTCCTCCACACCGGCGTCTCGTCGGTGCACTCGCCGTCGATGGAGCAGTGGTTGTCCACGTGGGACATCCGTGCCGAATCGCCGTCCGAGGAGGCCGTGGAACTCTTCCACGCCGCCCCGGGCGGGGTTCGCACGACGGCGGCGTTCTCGACCGAGAATCGCTGGTCCTCGTTGGACACCGATGCCGCGGGCGGCTGCATCCGCGACGTCGAACACGCCTACACCGTCGACGGTGGCCTCGCCGTGCTGCGCGGCAACCTCGCCGAGAACGGCGCGGTGATCAAGTCCGCCGGCATCGACGAGGAGCTGTGGCACTTCGAGGGGCCCGCGAGGGTCGTGGAGAGCCAGGAGGCGGCCGTCTCGGCGATCCTCGGTAAACAGGTGCAGCCCGGCGACGTCGTCGTCGTCCGCTACGAAGGGCCCTCCGGCGGTCCCGGAATGCAGGAGATGCTGCACCCGACCGCGTTCCTCAAGGGTGCCGGCCTCGGCAAGGTGTGTGCGCTGATCACCGACGGCCGATTCTCGGGTGGCTCGTCGGGCATCTCGGTCGGCCACATCTCCCCCGAGGCCGCCGACGGCGGCACGATCGGCCTGGTCGAGAACGGCGACCCGATCCGCATCGACGTGCACGAGCGCACCCTCGAGCTGCTCGTCGACGACGAGGTGCTGGCCGAGCGGCGCGCCAAGATGGACGCGAGCGAACGGCCGTGGCAGCCCGCCGAACGCGAACGTCCGGTGACCACGGCGTTGCGTGCCTACGCCAAGATGGCGACGTCTGCCGACCGCGGGGCCGTGCGCGACCTCAACGGGTAGCGGGCACAGGCCTCCGGCACGGGCCGTCGGCGAACGACAGCGGCGCCGCACCCCGGCGAGGGTGCGGCGCCGTTTCTCGTGCCTGGTACGCCGGAGCGGCGGGGTTCGCTACCGGAACATCACGATGACCACGATGGACGCGGCGATGGCGAGGAGGAGTCCGAACAGGCCGAAGACGCCGGGCTTGCGCCGCCACGGCGTGTTCTTGTCGATCGCGATGCGGCCGGCCCCGGTGAACAGCAGCGTGAGTGCCGCGACCCCGACCATGAGGTCGAGTTCGGCCTCGAAGTAGCCGCTGCCGAGCTGGAACTTGGACACGACGATGTTGATCGCGACCCCGAGAACCGCGGCCGCGCCGATCGGGGTGAACAGGCCGACCGCCAGCAGCAGTGCACCGCCGGTCTCCGCGAATGCCGTGATCCACGCGAGCAGCGTCGTCTGTCCCGTGTAGCCCATGGCGGTCAGCGCGTCGGCGAAGCCGCCGATGCCGGGGCCGTCGAACAGGCCGAACAGCTTCTGCAGGCCGTGGGCGCCCATCACCATGGCGAGCCCGAGCCGCAGCACGAGCAGGCCGACGTCGAGCCCGGCGTGCCAGCGGTCGGGTTCGGGGGCGGACTCCTCGACGTCCGCGAGCAGGCTGTCGTTGCCCTGCCGGTCGGAGCCGGAGTCGTCGAACGTGCCGGCGTCGAACTTCGTCGTCGGGGAATCGAAGTTGTCGGGTGTGCTCATAGCCGCGCAGAGTAGAGCATCACCGCGACCACCGGGTGAACGCCACGGCACACGCGGTGTCGCGATGGTGACGTCTCGTCACACGTGCGGATCGAACGCGAAGTCCCCGGGCGGCCTTCTGCACGGTGCTCTCGAAAGGACCGTCGGAGATCGCCAGGCTCGAGCCCGGGGACGGCCTGGTCCTTCTCGAAGTACAGGTCGTACCGGTAGGCGCACCGGTCTCCGTCGCACCGGGACCGCGAGCAGGCGTTCGGGTTGTCCACATCGGATGTGTCGCGACAGTTGCCGTCGAGCGCTCCGGAACTGTCGAGCCGCTCCTGTCGGCCACCCGACCGCATGCCCGAAGGGCTCGTGTTCGTCTGGAACGGTGGGTCCGCCACCGCGTCCGAGGTTGAGGGCCTCACACTCGCCGACCCCGGAAATCGTTTCCGCAGGGCTCCACGCGCTCGACGACGCGGCCACGAAGGTCCCGGCCTCGCCGCCCGCGCCCCGGGGCACAAGCCGACGCCTGGCATCGAAACCGCGGTCGTGGTCAGATGGACGGTGATCACAGGTTCCCCGCACGAAAGAACCTGCGCCGAAGGAGGCGTCCGTGGGCAGTGCATACGTTGTCGGCACGTTCGACACCAAGGGCGACGAGCTGCGCTACGTCGCCGAGCTGATCCGCGAGACCGGGGTGCCCGTGCGCACCGTCGACCTGGCCACCGATACCGCGCCCTCCGATACCGCGCCCTCGGGCGTCGACGTCCCGGCGCGCGAGGTCGCCGCCTGGCACCCTGACGGTGCCGACGCGGTGTTCACCGGGGACCGCGGTAGCGCCGTCGCCGCGATGACCCAGGCGTTCGCCCGGTTCCTCCCCGCCCAGCGCGACCTCGACGGCGTCGTCGGCCTCGGCGGCTCCGGCGGCACGGCCCTGGTCACGCCCGCCCTGCAGGGCCTGCCCGTCGGCGTGCCCAAATTCATGGTCTCGACCATGGCGGCGGGCGACGTCGGCGCCTACGTCGGCGCGAGTGACATCGCCATGCTGCACTCCGTGACCGATGTCGCCGGGCTGAACCGCATCTCCCGCCGGGTTCTCGGCAACGCCGCCCACGCGCTCGCAGGCGCCTGCGCCCATCCCGTGCCCGCGGGTGACACCCGCCCCGCCGTCGGGCTCACCATGTTCGGCGTCACCACACCGTGCGTCGACGCGGTCGCCCACCGGCTCGGCGAGACGTACGACTGCCTGGTCTTCCACGCCACCGGCACGGGCGGCGCAGCGATGGAGAAGCTCGCAGCCGACGGCCACCTCGCGGGTGTCCTCGACATCTCCACGACCGAGATCTGCGACCTCGTCGCGGGCGGTGTCCTCGCGGCGGGCGAGCACCGCCTCGACGCGATCGCCCACACCGGGATCCCCTACGTCGGCTCGTGCGGCGCACTCGACATGGTCAACTTCGGCGCTCCCGACACCGTGCCCGACCACTACTCCGACCGGCTGTTCTACCCGCACAACCCGCAGATCACGCTCATGCGCACCACCGCCGACGAGGTCCGAGCGATCGGCGAGTTCCTGGCGCGCAAACTCAACGCCTGCGACGGCCCCGTCCGCTTCCTGCTGCCCGAGGGCGGCGTGTCCGCATTGGACGCGCCCGGGCAGGCGTTCCACGACCCCGACGTCGACGCCGTGCTCTTCGACACGCTCGAGCGCGAGGTCAGGCAGACAGAGAACCGGCGGCTGATCCGCTCGCGGCACCACCTCAACGACCCCGAGTTCGCCGACGAGCTCGTGGCCGCATTCACCGACGCGACGAACCCGACATCGGCACAGAGCACGAGCACAGCAAGGAGTTGACGTGCCCCGGATCGACAGGCAGGAACTGCTCACCACGTTCACCGCGATGGCACGACGCGGCGAGCCGATCGTGGGCGGCGGCGCCGGAACGGGTCTGTCCGCCAAGTGCGAGGAGGCGGGCGGTATCGACCTCATCGTCATCTACAACTCCGGTCGTTTCCGCATGGCGGGCCGCGGTTCCCTCGCAGGCCTGCTCGCCTACGGCAACGCCAACGACATCGTCGTGGAGATGGCCGACGAGGTGTTGCCCGTGGTCAAGCGGACGCCGGTGCTGGCGGGCGTCAACGCGACCGATCCGTTCCTCGACACCGACCGTTTCCTCCACAGGCTCGCCGACCTCGGCTTCTCGGGGGTGCAGAACTTCCCCACGGTCGGGCTCATCGACGGCACCTTCCGCGCCAACCTCGAGGAAACGGGTATGGGCTACCAGCACGAGGTCGACATGGTCTCAGCCGCCCGCCGCGCCGACCTGCTCACCACGCCGTACGTGTTCGCCGCGGACGACGCCCGCGCCATGACCGAGGCCGGCGCCGACGTCCTCGTCTGCCACATGGGCCTGACCACCAGCGGATCGATCGGCGCGGTGACCGCGAAGACCCTCGACGACTGCGTCGCGGCGATCGACGAATGGTCCGCCGCGGCCCGCGAGATCCGCGACGACGTCCTCGTCCTCTGCCACGGCGGACCCATCGCCACCCCGCAGGACGCGGCCTACGTCCTGTCCAGAACGCAACACTGCCACGGGTTCTACGGCGCCAGCAGCATGGAGCGGCTGCCCGTCGAAGAGGCGCTCACCGCGCGCACCCGGGAGTTCAAGGAGCTGGAAACCGCAAAGGAGAAGTAGATGCCACGGCCCTATGCCAGCGGAATCGTGCCCGGTGACGTCGACGAGGTGTGGCGGCGCGTCCGCGACTTCAACGGCCTGCCCGCCTGGCACCCGGGGATCGACAGCAGCGAGATCGAACCGGGCCACAGCGCCACCGAGGTGGGCGCCGTGCGCAAACTGACGCTCGCCGACGGAGCCGTCGTGCGGGAGCAGCTGCTGGCACTCGACGACCCCGGCCACAGTTACACCTACAACATTCTCGACGGGCCGTTCCCGGTCCGCAGCTACATCAGCACCATCCGCCTCGCCCCGGTGACCGCCACCGGCGACACGTTCGTCGAATGGTGGACCGAGTACGACGCCGACGCCGCGGACGAGGCGACACTCGACAAGACGTTCAGCCAGGGTGTCTTCGCGACCGGTATCGCCGGTCTCGCCGGAGCCTGACCACCCGGCGGCGCCCACGGCGACCACGCGGCCGAGGACTCCCCCGTTCGGGTGACGGCACCGCTGTGGGCAACCGTGTGGAGTCGGCATGGCCAACAAAGCGACAAGAACGTCGTCCGCATTGGGGTGGTAGATCGCGTGCCTTCCGGAGGGCGAACCACTGTGAGCCACGACCCCCACCGAAATATCGGGTCCGGCGCAGTGGTTGTCCGTGACGGGACACCCCGTGTCCCCGGTGGATCCCCGACGAAAGGTGCACGCGATCATGACCCCTCCGCTGTCCATTCTCGATCTCGCCACGGTCGGCAGCGGAGAGTCCGTGGGTGACGGGCTCCGCAACAGCGTCGCCCTCGCCCAGCACGCGGAGCAGCTCGGCTACCGGCGGGTCTGGTACGCCGAGCACCACAACATGTCGACGATCGCGTCCTCGGCCACGAGCGTGCTGATCGCACACGTGGCCTCGCAGACCGAGACGATCCGCCTCGGTTCCGGCGGCATCATGCTGCCCAACCACGCCCCACTGACCATCGCCGAGCAGTTCGGGACGCTCGAGACGCTGCACCCGGGCCGTATCGACCTCGGCCTGGGACGCGCGCCGGGCACGGACCAGAACACGCTGCGCGCGCTGCGCCGCGACCCGAGCTCGGCGGAAGCCTTCCCCCGGGACGTGCAGGAGCTGCAGGGCTACCTGGGTGAGCAGTCCCTCGTCTCCGGCGTGAAGGCGACCCCGGGCAAGGGCACGCACGTGCCGCTCTACGTCCTCGGCTCCTCGCTGTTCGGCGCCAAGCTGGCCGCAGCGCTGGGACTGCCGTACGCGTTCGCGTCGCACTTCGCGCCGGACGCGCTCGAAGCCGCGGTCGCGGCCTACCGGAGCGAGTTCCAGCCGTCCGAACAGCTCGACGAGCCGTACGTGATCGCGGGCGCGAACGTCATCGCGGCCGACACGGCGGAGCAGGCCGAATCCGACTCCCAGGTCGTCAAGCGCTCGCGACTGCGGCTGCTCGCGGGCCGAGGCCGCACGTTCACCGACGCCGAAGCCGACGCCGTCCTCGACTCGCCGCAGGGCAAGCCGATCATGGACATGGTCCGCTACTCCGCGGTCGGCACGGCCGACCAGGTCGCCGACTACCTCGACTGGTTCGGCAAACACGCCGATGCCGACGAGCTGATCGTCACCCACCCGTCCCCGACGCTCGAGAACCGGCTGCGGTCCGCCGAGCTGACCGCCCGCGCCACCGGGCTGAGCGACTGACGCCGCGCCGGCCGGTCGGTACCCGCGCAGCCGGACGACCCGGGTCGACGTCCGCGCGAAGCTTCGGCCCGGGCGCGCGGGCGTGCCCCGGACGGACCACCTTCGCGCGGTGATACCCGGAAGTACCGGGTCTCGGTACCGGCCGACGGTCCCGGCGGAGAGCCCGGCGACATCCCCTTCGGCCGCGCAGCAGCGGCCGCACTCGCGGCAAAGCTGGGATGATCGCTGACAGCCGGGAGGTGAGGCGTGAACGAGAATCACCCACTGCTCGACGGCCCGCTGCTCGACACGGGCCTTCCTATCGCCCTGTTCGTCATCATGATCGGGATCGGACTGAGCCTCCGCGGCAGGGACTTCAGCCAGGTGCTCCGCACTCCCCGGAGTGCCATTGCCGGGACTCTGGGCCAGGTGGTTCTGATGCCCCTGCTCGGTCTGGCCCTGGCATGGCTACTGGCGCTACCGCCGCTCGTCGCGGCCGGCCTGGTGATCATCGCGGCGTGCCCGGGCGGGACGACGTCGAACCTCATCGCGTACCTGGCCAGGGCCAACGTCGCGCTGTCGATCGTGTTGACGGTGAGTGCCAGCCTCATCACGATCGTGACCCTTCCGATCTTCGCCAATCTGGCGCTCGACATCTGGCCGGCGGCCGGCGTCGGCGAGATCCACGTGCCCGTGCTGCGAACCATCGCCCTCCTCCTCGTGCTCGTCCTGGTTCCGGTCCTGCTCGGGATGGCGGTTCGGGCCGCCAGACCCGCGGTCGCCGATGCCATGGAGCGGGCCGTGTCGGTGTTCGGCGGTCTCGTCTTCGCGGCGCTGATCGTGGTGATCTCGGTGTCGCTGGGTGACGAGCTCTGGGAGTACCTGCGGGCCGCCGGCCTCCCCGTCATCCTGCTCAACCTGGGTGGGCTGGCGGTCGGTTTCGGGGTGACGGCGTTGACGCGGGCATCGTGGGCCGACCGGGTCGCCGGCGCCGTCGAACTCGGGATCAAGAACGCCACGATCGGCATCCTCATCGCCGTCACCGTCATCGGACAGCCCGAGATGGCGGTTCCGCCCGGGGTCTACGGCCTGCTCATGTATGCCTCGGCAGCGGCGGTCATCTGGTACGGGCGCCGCCACGCACGAGGGCCGGAGAACCGGGCGGACGAGCCCCGTGAAACGTGACCGGGGAGGAGACTCACCGCACACCGACCGCGATCCCGGTCGGTGATATCCACATTGGACTGTACGAACCGGCCGGTCCGACCCGCTCGCCGACGAGGTGCACCCGAGGTCCGACGGGGGTGTCGGTGGAAGCCTCGCCCGAGCGTCGCCGACGTCGTCTCGGTGGACTCACGTGCTCCTCGCCGCACACGTTCCGGCCTGACCTCCGCCTCACCGATGTGATCTCCCCGTGAGCTCTCGGGTAAAACCATTGTGAGCCAACGAGAAACGTGGTCGACACCCTTGACAGCCGCAACGAGGGGAGGCAGCTTTGCGGTGACCCGCCCGCGGCGAACCGCGTCTTGATCCGTGCCGACACCGCTGTCGCCTCGCAGCCGCTCGCCGTGCCCCCATGCGGGCCCACGACGTCGATCGAGAGGTTCCATCACTGTGCGTTCGCAGCCGCGGCCAGGGCTTTCGCCGTCACGCCACGGGGATTCGCCGACGCAGGCGACCGCACCGTCTCCGGGAACCGCACCGAGCGCGACTCTTCCGGGCGACGCCGGGGCGGTGAGCGCCGACGCGGCCCGCCGGTTCCGGCCCGACATCGAGGGCCTGCGTGCGGTGGCGATCCTCGCTGTTCTGCTGTACCACGCGGGGCTGCCGGTCACCGGCGGCTACGTCGGCGTCGACGTGTTCTTCGTGCTGTCCGGATTCCTCATGACCCGGCTGATCGCCGACGAGATCGCACACACCGGATCGCTGTCTCTCGGCCGGTTCTACGCGCGTCGCGCCCGGCGGTTGCTGCCGGCGGTCGCCGTCGTACTCGCTGCCGTGGCCCTCCTGGCCTGGCTGCTGTTCTCTCCCGTCGACCGCGACTCGGTCGCCGCCGACCTCGTCGCCTCGGCCCTGTACGCGATCAACTGGTGGCTGTCCGGACAGGCGGTCGACTACTTCGCATCCGGCATGCAGGCTAGTCCCGTGCAGCACTTCTGGTCACTGGCCGTCGAGGAGCAGTTCTACGTCGTGTGGCCACTTCTCCTCCTCGGGGCGGTGTGGCTGGTGCGGCGCTTCGCCGGTGCGCACGACCCTCGGCGGACGCTGCTCGCCGTCGTCGCCGGCGTGGGCACGCTCTCGCTGGCGTACTCGGTGGTCGGCACGCTGCGGGCCGCCGACACGGCGTACTTCGACACGCTGGGCCGCGGCTGGGAGTTCGCCGTCGGCGGGGTGATCGCACTCGTCCCGATCACCCGGCTCACCCCGAGGGCGGCGACGATCCTGGCCTGGGCTGGTCTCGCCGCGATCGGCGGTTCGGTCGTGATGTTCGACGAGGCGACGCTGTTCCCGGCCCCGTGGGCCATGCTGCCCGCGCTGGGCACGGCGGCCGTCATCGCCGCGGGTACGGCGCTGCCGTCGGCCCGGCCGCAGCAGCTCCTCTCGTCGCCGGTCATGCGACACCTCGGGCGGGTGTCGTACTCGTGGTACCTGTGGCACTGGCCGGCGCTGGTGTTCGCCGCCGCCGCGTTCGGCGAGTTGTCGGCGGTCGAAGGACTGGCGGTCGTCGCGGGCGCCTACGTGCTCGCGGTGGCGACGTACCACCTCGTCGAACAGCCCTTCCGCTTGTCACCGGTGTTCCGCCGGTCACGGCGCGCGCTGACACTGGGAGCGGCGTGCACCGTGTTCACCGTCGCCTCCGGACTGGTACTGGCACTGACGATCCCGTCGCTGCCCACCAAGGCTCCCGACGAGGCCACCGGCGCACCCGCGCTCGGACACGGCGACGCCGTGCAGCGCTCCGTCGACGCGGTGCGCCCCGAACCACGGCTCGCCCCGCAGGACTGGCCCCGCAACTACGACGACGGCTGTCACGCCGACCGCCCGGAGACGACCTCGCCCGCGTGCGTCTACGGCGATCCGGAGTCCGACCGCACCGTCGTGCTGTTCGGCGACTCGCACGCCATGCAGTACTTCCCCGCACTGGAGCGCGTCGCGAAGGACCGCGGCTGGCGACTGGTGGCGCTGACCAAGTCCGGATGCCCGCCGCCGCAGGTCGGCCTCCACAACGACGCACTGCGGCGGTACTACTCCGAGTGCGACACCTGGCGTTCGGACATGCTGACCCGCATCACCGAGAAGGAGAAGCCCGATCTCGTGCTGACCGGCGGCCGTGACACGTACACGGCGATGGAGGGCGAGCGCCGCCTCGACCCCGCGGCGAGCGCCGAGAAGCTCCGCGACGGGTACGCCGACACGCTGTCCGAGCTGCGCGGCTCCGGCGCGCAGGTCGTCACGATCAAGGACAATCCGCATCCGGACAAGGACGTACCCAGCTGCGTCTCGCGGGCTCCCCAGCGGCTGGACGACTGCGCCGTCCCACAGGACGTCGCGTTCGACTATCCGCACGTCGCCGACCACGCCGCGAACCGTGTCGAGGGCGCGAAGCTGCTCGACTCGACGCCCGCGTTCTGCCGCGACGGCACGTGCCCGGCGGTCATCGGCGACGTCGTCGTCTACGGCGTGACGACCCACCTGACCGCGACCTATGCGCGCACGCTCGCGCCGTGGCTCGACGAGCAGCTGTCGTCGCTCGACGTCATGGGCTGACCACCACCACGTTATTCAACCATTGGGTTGACAACACGGCGCACGCAGTCCTAGCGTTTATTCAACCGACAAGTTGAGGAACGAACGGTGGACGACAGGACCGAACAGCTCAACCGCGCCTTCGCCGCACTCGCCGATCCGACCCGCCGCGACCTGGTCGCCAGGTTGGCCGTCGACGACGCGACCGTGGGCGAACTCGCCGAGCACTACGACATGAGCCTGCAGGCCGTGTCGAAGCACGTGAAGGTACTGGGAGACGCCGGACTGGTCACCCGTAGCAAGGAGGCCCAGCGCCGGCCGGTCCACCTGGACGCGGACGTGTTCGACCTGATGTCGACTTGGATCGAGCGCTACCGCAGGCGAGCCGAAGAGCGTTACCGCAGGCTCGACGCCCTCCTGGCCGAGGAGAGCGATCGAGAACGAGAGTCCGAAGCGGAGGCATCATGACCACGACCACCCACGAAACCGAGATCACGGCCGACGAACGGGTCCCGACGATCGAGATCGTCCGCGAGTTCGACGCCGAACCCGACCGCGTGTTCCGTGCCCACGTCGATCCCGAGCTGTACCGCCGTTGGGTCGGGCCGCACTCGCTGACGACGCGGATCATCAAGTGGGACGCCCGCACCGGCGGCGAGTGGGCGTTCGCCAACGACCGGGACGGCGAGGAGATCGCCTCCTTCTACGGCAGCTTCCACGAGGTGCGGCCGGACGAACGGATCGTGTGGACGTTCACCTACGAGGGCGCGCCGGACGGCGTCTCGCTCGAGACCCTGACGTTCGAGCGACTCGACGGCGGCCGCACCCGGCTGCGGGGGCTGAGCCTGGTCGAGGACTTCGAGACCCGCGACGGCATCCTCGCCAGCGGCATGGACACCGGAGTCCGCGAAGGCTACGAGAAGCTCGACCAGCTGCTGGCCACCGGCGCCCAGCGATGACGACCGCACCCGTCGGCCCGGCCCGGCGGCACGCCGACGACGCGGCGGCGCTGACCGCGCTGGTCGACTCCGCCGCGCCGGGCGACTGGGCGCGACCCTCGCCGGTCGCGGAGTGGACGGCACTCGACGTCGTGACCCACCTCGTCGAGTGGTCGCGCGGGTTCCTCACCGGTGCCGGCGTCACGCTGCCGGACCTGGACGTCGGGGCCGATCCCGCCGCGGCGTGGCGTCGGCACACCGCCGACGTCCAGTCGATCCTCGACGACCCGCGCGACCGGCGGCTCGTCAACCCGCACATCGGCACCAAACCCGTGGCCGAGGCGGTCGACGAGTTCTACACGGCGGACGTCTGGATGCACTCGTGGGACCTGGCCAAGGCACTCGGCCGCGAACCCGACCTCGACCCGGCACGGTGCGCCGCCGCGCTGGAGGGCATGCGGGCCGTCGAAGACCTGCTGCGGAACAGTGGACAGTTCGGACCGGCCGTCCCGGTGCCCGGCGACGCACCGGCCCAGGACCGGCTGATGGCGTTCCTCGGCCGCGACCCGGCCTGGCGTCCCTGACACGGCCAAGCGCGGCACCGGGCCGGATGCCGGTCACGACCCACCGGCACCCGGGCACGGGGTCAGCGTGGTGTGGCCCGGTCGCCGTCTTCTGCGGCGGGCCGGTCGGTGTCGCGCCGGCCTGTAGAGCCGCCGTGCCTGTCGTCGGCGTAGCGTTCGAGGATTTCTTGGGAGTGGTGTTCGGCTCCGAGGGCGGAGTCGGTGAATTCCGGGGTGTTGAATATTTCGCC
>NZ_JACHWU010000003.1 GCF_014191605.1 Prauserella isguenensis | reverse complement strand
GGTGGCGGTGGCCGGTGGGGCGATCTACAACGCTCCGGACCCGGGCGTGGCCGCCCGCGAACTCCGCAAGCGCGCCACCGCCTGACCCAACCCCCCCCTTTTTTTTCAGGCCGCGTGTGCCCACAGCACACCCCCCCACGACAGGCCCGACGCCACGACCTTCCGGTGAACGCGCTTGGTCGCCGAGCCGGAAGTCTCGTGGCGATCGGGCCGTGGAACTGATCCGCCGATGTCGCGAGAACCGACCGCTCGCTTCCGTTCGATCGGTGGGACGAGATTCTCCGGAAACGATCGCGTGGCGGAGTCCACGCCTGCCGCCCGCTTCCGTGGAAATCAAGAAAAAACGAAATCAACAGGAGTGCGTTTCGATGGCAGCAAACGAGTCGGTCTCGGACCACCGGGTGACCCAATCAGCTGACGAGGTTGTTCGCTTGACCACCAAGCGGATCCCCGACGACTGGACAGAGCTGGACCAGCGCGCGGTGGAGACGGCTCGGGTGCTGGCGGCGGACGCGGTCGAGCAGTGCGGGAGCGGGCACCCCGGCACGGCGATGAGCCTCGCCCCCGTCGCGTACGCGTTGTTCCAGCGGGTCATGCGGCACGACCCCGACGACGCGGAGTGGATCGGCCGGGACCGGTTCGTACTGTCGGCCGGGCATTCGAGCCTCACCCTGTACATTCAGCTGTTCCTCTCCGGCTACGGCCTCGAACTCGACGACCTGAAGGCGTTGCGCACGTGGGATTCGCTGACGCCGGGACACCCCGAGTACGGCCACACCACGGGCGTGGAGACCACCACCGGCCCGCTCGGTCAGGGGCTGGCCAACGCGGTCGGCATGGCCATGGCCTCCCGCCGCGAGCGCGGGCTGTTCGATCCCGATGCCGAACAGGGCACGAGCGTCTTCGACCATCAAGTCTACGTGATCGCCTCCGACGGCGACATCGAGGAGGGCGTCACGTCCGAGGCGTCGTCACTGGCCGGAACCCAGCAGCTGGGCAACCTCACGGTGATCTACGACAGCAACGAGATCTCGATCGAGGACGACACGCACATCGCGCTGTCCGAGGACACCGCCAAGCGTTACGAGGCCTACGGCTGGCAGGTACTCACGGTGCACGGCGGTGAGGACGTCACCGGATTCCTGCACGCGGTGGAACAGGCCAAGCTGGAGACCACCCGGCCGACCCTGATCGTGCTGCGCACCGTGATCGGGTATCCGGCACCGACCAAGATGAACTCCGGCAAGGCGCACGGTGCGGCGCTGGGCGGCGAGGAGTTGGCGGGCCTGAAGCGCACGGTCGGCTTCGATCCGGAGCGGACCTTCCAGGTCGACGACGACGTCCTGCGTCACACCCGTGAGGTGGCCGCGCGGGCGAGGGCCGACCACGAGAAGTGGCAGCTCGAGTTCGACGCCTGGGCACGGAGCAATCCCGAGCGCAAGGCGCTGCTGGACCGCCTCCGCTCGCGCGAGCTGCCCGCCGGGTGGGCCGACGAGCTCCCGGTGTGGGAGCCGGACGAGCAGGGTGTCGCCACGCGCAAGGCATCGGCCGCGGTGCTGGCGAAGCTCGGCGACGTGCTGCCGGAGCTGTGGGGCGGTTCCGCGGACCTGGCGGAGAGCAACAACACCACGATCAAGGGTGCGGACTCGTTCGGCCCGGCCGAGATCTCCACGAACGCGTGGAAGGCACAGCCCTACGGCCGTACGCTGCACTTCGGCATCCGTGAGCACGCGATGGGTTCGATCCTCAACGGAATCGCGCTGCACGGCGGAACCCGTCCGTACGGCGGTACCTTCCTGATCTTCAGCGACTACATGCGCCCCGCGGTCCGGCTGGCTGCGCTCATGCGGCTGCCGGTCGTCTACGTGTGGACGCACGATTCGATCGGTCTCGGCGAGGACGGCCCGACCCACCAGCCCGTGGAGCAGTTGGCCTCGCTGCGGGCCATTCCCGGCCTGTCGATGGTGCGGCCGGCCGACGCGAACGAGACCGCGCATGCCTGGAAGGCCGTGCTCGAGGACACCGGCGGCCCGGCAGGGCTGGCGCTGACCAGGCAGAACGTGCCGACCCTCGAAGGGACGTCGGCCGAGGGTGTCGTCCGCGGCGGTTACGTACTGGCCGAGGCGTCCTCCGGCAGTCCCGAGGTGGTGCTCGTCGGCACCGGATCCGAGGTGCAACTGGCGGTCGAAGCCAGGGACGTGCTCGAGGCCGGCGGCGTGCCCACGCGGGTCGTGTCGATGCCGTGTGTGGAGTGGTTCGATCGCCAGGACCGGTCCTACCGGGAGCGGGTCCTGCCTCCGTCGGTGCGTGCCAGGGTGGTCGTCGAGGCCGGAATCGCGCAGCCGTGGCACCGCTTCGCCGGGGACGCGGGCGAGATCGTGTCGTTGGAACACTTCGGCGCCTCGGCCGACTTCAAGACGCTGTTCAGTGAGTTCGGCATCACGGCAGAGGCCGTGGTCGAGGCGGCGCGCCGCAGCCTGCAGTCGGCGCGTTCGAGCTGAGGCCGGCGGGGCCCGTCGCGGGACTCGCGGGCAGTATTCGTTATCCAAATCAGGCGATAGTGGCTGTAAATGCCGTGAACCTTGCCGCCCGTCGAGTCGGTGGCAGACCATTGTTGTGGCTTTCTTGGCCGTCCGGTCGACGGTTCTTGCCGGTGGTTCGTAATCCATATCGGGCAAGTTCCCGGTGAATGTCGCCCGGTTCCGAAAGTGGAGGGAAATTCCGTTGACGAAGTCGATGCCGAAGAAGCTTGATGACGCTCTTTTCTCGGACGCGACACGTGCTGTCGTCGGTGAGGTGGACAGGGTGAGCGGCGCGGTGCAGTCCGCGGCGTGGATTCGGGCGGGTGCCCTGTTGCTCGAAGCACCTGCTGTGTTCACCATCGGGACCGGACGGAGCGGACTGGCCCTGCAGATGGCCGCGATGCGGTTCATGCACCTCGGGCTGGCCACGCACGTCGTCGGCGAGACCACCGCCCCGGCCATCGGGCCGAACGACGTGCTGGTCGCGGCCTCGGGTTCCGGGGGGACGAAGCGCGTGGTCCGAGCGGCGGAAACCGCTCGTGAGCAGGGTGCCGAGGTGATCGCACTGACCACGGCTCCCGAATCGGCGCTCGCGAGGGCCGCGACCGAGGTGCTCGTGGTGCCTGCGGCGGACAAGCAGGACTTCGACGGGAACGCCTCCGTCCAGTACGGGGGCAGCCTCTTCGAGCAGTCCGTACTGCTGATCACCGACGCGCTGTTCCACGCTCTGTGGAAGACCAGCGGGACGCAGGCGCGTGAACTGTGGCGCCTCCACGCGAATCTCGAGTGAGCGTGAGCGCCGGTATCGCCACGATTCATCGATCTTTCGAAAACACGCACGTGCGGTCCGTTCGGCGGGTCCGCGTGCTCGGTCGATCGCGAGAACTCGCGATCTCGATGTGCTGACTCCACCCGCACCGAACAGGAGACCATGATGCAGTCTCAAGATGAGATCGCACCGGTGAATCGTGGCGATATCCATGCGCTGGAGGCCGTGGCGCTCGAGGCGACCCGGAGTGCCGCGATCGCCAGCTACGAGTGGGTCGGCCGTTACGACCAGGACGCGGCCGACGCCGCGGCCACCCGGGCCATGCGGGAGGCGCTGGCCGCCGCGCCCGGGCGAGGGACGGTCGTGATCGGGGAGGGTGAGAAGGACGACGCCCCGATGCTGTTCAACGGCGAGGTCGTGGGTAACGGATCCGGCCCCGAGTTCGACATCGCCGTCGATCCGCTCGAGGGCACGTCGTTCTGCGCGAAGGACCTTCCCGGCGCGCTCGCCACGATCGCCTTCGGACAGCGCGGGACCCTGTGGTCGCCGGGGCCCGGGTTCTACATGGACAAGATCGTGGTGCCGCCGGAGGCGAAACACAGCATCGATCTCGACGACCCGCCGGAGCAGACCCTGATCAAGGTCGCCAAGGCTCTCGGCAAACAGGTCGACGACCTGCGTGTCATGATCATGGACAAGCCGCGGCACAAGAAGCTCATCGAGCGTGTGGTGCAGGCCGGTGCGTCGGTTCAGACGCCGGCGGGCGGTGACGTCGGGGGCAGCCTGGCGGTACTCCTGCCGACGCTCGACGTCGACCTGCTCCTTGGTGTCGGCGGCACCCCCGAAGGGGTCATGACGGCTGCGGCGGTCGGCGCTCTGGGCGGGGGCATGCTGGGTCGCCTGGCTCCTCAGCGTGACGAGGAGACGGACGCCATCCGCGCGGCCGGGATGTCGCTCGACCGCATCTACAGCTGCGACGAGCTCGTGGCGGGCGACGCCTTCTTCGTCGCCACGGGCGTCAGCGGCGGCAACCTTCTCGGGCGGCCACAGACCCACGTGGGCGGGACGACCGCCGAGTCGCTGCTGATCTCGCGGAACCAGATTCGCCGCATCGCACACACGACGTTCGACGAGGCCGCGGGGTAGATCGCATCGGTTCCGCTGCTGAACCCGCCGCGACGTGGACGCCATACTCGACTACGACCAGGGAGCTCCGGTGACGCTGTATCTGGACGACCTCCGCGTTCGTCATCTCGGCGAGTGTCGTTATGATTCGCCGCTCTCCGAGATGCTCACGACGAAACAGACCTCTCCGCACTACGTCGCGGAGGGCGACCGCGTCCTGCTCGAGGACACCGTGTCCATGCTGGCCGGGCACGACGTTCCTCCCGAACAGGTCCCGAGTTTCGAGGGCGCGGGTCCCCGCAAGAAGATCTACTTCGACCCCTCCTCGGTCACCGCCGGAATCCTCACGTGCGGCGGACTGTGCCCGGGGCTCAACAACGTCATCCGTGGGCTCGTGCAGGAACTCGCCGTGCACTACAAGGTGAAGCGCATTCTCGGGTTCCGGAACGGCCTGCGCGGCCTGACGTCCGAGTACCGCGAGGACACGGTCGAGCTGACCCCGGACCACGTCCGCGACATCCACAATGCAGGCGGCACGATCCTGGGCAGCTCGCGCGGCAACCAGGACCCCGACGAGATGGTCGACAGCCTCGTCGAACACGGCGTCGACGTCCTGTTCGTCATCGGCGGCGACGGCGGTATGCGGGCAGCGACGTGTCTCAGCAAGGCGATCGAGGCACGCGGGCTCGACATCTCCGTCATCGGTGTGCCGAAGACGATCGACAACGACCTGCCCTTCACCGATCAGTCCTTCGGGTTCCAGAGCGCGTTCGCCAGCGCGATGGACTTCATCTCGTCGGTGTCGGTCGAGGCCGCGGCCAGCCCGAACGGTGTCGGACTCGTGAAACTGATGGGCCGACATTCGGGGTTCATCGCCGCCTACGCCGCCCTGGCGGCCAACGGTGCCGACATCGTCCTGATCCCGGAGATCCCGTTCACGCTCGACGGGCCGGACGGGCTGCTGGCCTACGTCGAGCAACACGTGCGGAAGAAGGGCTACGTCGTCATCGTGCTCGCCGAAGGGGCGGGACAGGAGCTGCTCGAGGAGCCCGACCTGGCGCATCGGAACGGCAAGGCGACCGACGCGTCCGGAAACGTCAAGCTCGGCAAGATCGACGATCTGCTGAAGGAGCGCATCACCGACCACCTGACCGCGGTCGGCCTCGCCCCCACGATGCGCTACATCGACCCGAGCTACGCCATCCGCAGCGTCGTCGCGAACGCCTACGACAGCGTCTACTGCCTGCGGCTGGCCCATGCCGCGGCGCACGCGGCCATGGCGGGCCGGACGGAGGTCGCGGTCGCGCGATGGCGACGGCGTTTCGTGCACGTGCCGTTGTCGTTGATGACCAGCCGCCGGAACCAGGTCGACCCCGACGGCGACCTGTGGATGTCGGTGCTCGAAACCACGTGCCAGCCTGCGGAGTTCGGCGCGCAGCGGGAGCGCGAGAAGGTCCCCTCGGGATTCTGCTGAGTCCGGCAGGCGCGGGCCACCACTGTCGTCAGCGGTGGCCCGCGCCCGACCCGTGACGGTGCCGGGCCGAGGAGGCGCGGCGTGTCACGTCGGGAAGTGGCCGAGCTGGCCCGACAGCTCCATCGCCGCGTCGCGCATCGGGCCGATGATCTGCCGGATGCGCTGGCGGGACAGCCGGTACGACGGGCCGGAGGCGCTCATCGCCGCGATGACCGAGCCGCCGTCGCCGTGGATCGGCACCGCCACGGCGTGCAACCCGAGCTCGAACTCCTCGAAGCACGCGGCGAAACCGTCGTCGGCGATACGGCTGAGCTCGGCGGTCAGCTCGTCGGGGGCGGTCGTGGTGCGGGGCGTGTACTCCTCGAGCCGGTCGCGAAGCATCTCGCGCCGCTGCGCGGGCGGCATGTACGCCAGCAGCACCTTGCCGCTGGACGTGGCGTGCAGCGGTGTGCGCCTGCCCGTCCAGTTCTGTGCCGTGATCGACGCCGACCCGACGGCCTGGCTGATGTTGATCGCGATGCCGCCGTCGGCGACCGCGATGTTGACCGTCTCGCCGAGCGAGTCGGCGAGCCCCTGACAGGTCTGGTTGCCCAGCTTCGCCAGGTCCATCCGGCCGGTCGCGGCGCCGGCGAGCCGGACGATCCCCAGCCCGATCTGGTACTTGCCGCGGTCGCTGACCTGCTCGACGAGATTACGCATCTCCAGGGCGGATACGAGTCGCGACGCGGTGGACTTGTGCACGCCCAGTTCGTCGGCGATCTCGGTGATGCCCGCCTCGCCGTCCTTGGCGAGGTGCTCGAGGATGCTCACCGCGCGGTCGACGGACTGCACCGGACTCCTCGGTTCGTCGGCCGTAGCGCGCTCCGCGGTATCCTCGGCCGGACCGTGCTCCGGGGCGGGTTCGGGCGTGAGGCCGGCCCCGGCAGGACCGCCGATGCCCTGCGGAATGCCGTGAGAGTTCCGGGCGGCGGGGGAGGCAGCGTCGGAGTTCCGCATAACGCAACAGTAACTCCTGTATCGGCGAGAATCGCCCCTTTAGCGGTAGATGTGAGTTATCACCTTATCAACGCTCGCGCAGCCGCTCGCGCGAGTAATCGTCCGACACCCCTGTGGTTCATACCGTTACTCCGTTCGGACCAGTTGTCGACCGACTCGGACACGCCGAACCAGGGTCTCCCGCAGTCGCCGGTGAGCGCAGTGCGAATATGTGGGCCATGAAGGCACGTGTGCTGGTCGTCGACGACGACCCCGCTCTCGCGGAGATGCTGACCATCGTGCTGCGCGGCGAGGGCTTCGAGACCGCGGTGGTCTCCGACGGTTCCCGCGCGCTGTCGGCGTTCCGCGAGATGAAGCCCGACCTGGTGCTGCTCGACCTCATGCTGCCGGGGATGAACGGCATCGACGTCTGCAAGGCCATCCGGGCCGAATCGGGTGTCCCGGTCGTCATGCTCACGGCCAAGAGCGACACGGTCGACATCGTGCTGGGCCTCGAATCCGGCGCCGACGACTACGTCGTCAAGCCGTTCAAGCCGAAGGAACTCGTCGCGCGCGTGCGCGCCCGGCTGCGTCACAACGACGGCGAGCCCGCCGAGTCGCTGGTCATCGGGGACCTCACCATCGACGTTCCCGGCCACCAGGTGACCCGCGGGGGAGAACCGATCTCGCTGACCCCGCTGGAGTTCGACCTGCTCGTGGCGCTGGCCCGCAAGCCGAGGCAGGTGTTCACCCGCGAGGTGCTGCTCGAGCAGGTGTGGGGCTACCGGCACGCGGCGGACACGCGGCTCGTCAACGTCCACGTGCAGCGCCTGCGGTCGAAGGTGGAGCGCGACCCTGAACACCCCGAGGTCGTGCTGACCGTGCGCGGTGTGGGCTACAAGGCGGGCCCACCATAATCGGCTCATGAGAGATCGCCTGAGCGGCCTCGGCGGACTGCTGCTGGGGCTGGCCCGCCGCGTCGCGGCGTTCGGGCGGCGGAAGAGCACCGCGTTCGGCGAGCTGTGGCGCCATTCGTTGCAGTTCCGCGTCACGGTGTCGACGTTGGCGATGTCGGCCGCGGTCGTGTTCGTGCTCGGCATGGTGCTGCAGAACCAGATCACCGACCGGCTCATGACCACCAAGGAGGAGGCGGCGACCGCGCAGCTCGACGCGGTGGTGCGCACGGTCGAGAGTGAGCTCGTCGGCGACGCGGGTCAGGATGACGCCCTGCGCGAACGGCTCACGAACGCGGTCAACCGGATCACCACCAGTTCGGTCGCGGCGCAGGACGCGGCCAGTTCGGCCGCGGGCACGTTCGAACCGGTGCTCGCCGCGGGGGATCCGGAGCGGCCCGCGAGTCGCACGGTGTTCGCGGGGCCGTACGACAAGGTCTCGGGCCGGTTGCGCGGGTTCGTCGAGAACAACACGCCCGCCAAGGAGTTCCACACCGCCGACGGCACGACCTACCTCGCGATCGGCGCCCCGATCACGACGACCACCCGGCCGTTGCAGGTCTACCTGCTGTTCCCGCTCACCTCGGAGCAGAACACGGTCGCGACGGTGCAGAACACGCTGGTCGTGGGCAGCTTCGCGCTCCTGGCACTGTTGGCCGGCATCACCAACATCGTCGTGCGGCAGGTCGTCCAGCCCGTGCGGCGGGCTGCGGGTGCGGCGGAGCAGTTCGCACACGGTGAGCTGGACCGCAGGCTCGAAGTCGTCGGTGAGGACGATCTGGCGAAACTGGCCGTCGCCTACAACGAGATGGCGGCCAGCATCCAGCGGCAGATCCGGCAGCTCGAGGAGTTCGGCGAACTGCAGCGGCGGTTCACCTCGGACGTCTCGCACGAGCTGCGGACGCCGCTGACCACGGTCCGCATGGCCGCCGATGTGCTGCACGCCTCGCGCGAGCAGTTCCCAGCGGGGTTGGCCCGGTCGACCGAGCTGCTGACCGACGAGCTCGACCGGTTCGAACAGCTGCTGGCCGACCTGCTGGAGATCTCCCGGCTCGATGCCGGTGTCGAGGAGCTGTCGTCGGAGGTCGCCGACGTCCGGCCGATCGTCGAGCGCGCCGTGGAACAGGTGAGCGGACTCGCGGAGTCGATGGGCAGCGCCATCGAGGTCGACCTGCCGGACGGGCCGGTCGAGGCCGAGGTGGACGCCCGGCGTATCGAACGCATCCTGCGGAACCTGCTGGCCAACGCCCTCGACCACGGTGAGGGCAGGCCGGTGCACGTGCGCCTCGCCTCCACGGAGCGGGAAACGCCGCCGGTCGGGGAGGCCGCGGGCGAGCACGCGGGCGTGGCCACCCCAGTGGCCGACGGCACGTCCGGCGCCGTCCCCGGTGGAACGTCCGGTGCAGCGGACGAGTGGCCCGGGGCCGTGGCGATCACGATCCGCGACCAGGGCATCGGCCTGCGTCCCGGCGAGTCCGAGCTCGTGTTCAACCGCTTCTGGCGCGCCGACCCGTCGCGGAACCGGCGGACCGGTGGCACGGGACTGGGTCTGGCGATCAGCCAGGAGGACGCGCGCCTGCACGGTGGCACACTCGACGCGTGGGGCGAGCCGGACCGCGGGTCGTGCTTCCGCCTCACGCTTCCGCGCAAGGTCGGCGGATCGTACGCCGCGAACCCGCTGCCCTTGCCGCCCGAGGACGTGGGCCCGACCGCAGGCGTCGACGGTGACCGCGACGTCCGGCCCGACGTGCAACCAGGGGAGACGGTGTGACGACACAGCATTCGCGCGGCCCTACGCGCCTCCGTCGGATGCGTGCGTGGGCCGCACTGGGGCTGGCCGCCCTGGTGGCGAGCGGCTGCGCCGCGATCCCGGCCGAATCGCAGCCCGAGGCGCTGCCCCAGCAGCAGCGGGGACAGCAGACCGAGGCCGTACCCGAACCCGCGCCGGGACTGGACCCGCTGTCGGTCGTGCGGGAGTTCGTGGAGGCCAGCGCCGAGCCCGCCAGCGACTACGCGGCCGCCCGCGCCTATCTGTCGCAGCGGGCCCGCAAGGAGTGGCAGCCCGACCAGTCGGTCGCCGTGATCGAGGACGAGTTCAGCACCGTCTTCGCCGCCGCGGACGGGTCGCGGGCGCCCGCCACGAGCAGTCCCGACAGCGAACCCGGCGAACGCCGGGACGAGCGCGGCAACGGCGACGAGACCCGGACCGGATCCCCGGGTGACGACGCGGGCGCGGAGCAGGCACCCCCGGCCACACCCGCGCAGGAGACGGGGTCGGCGACGGGGCCCTCGCCCACCGTGCCGGACGGTGCGGCCTCGGACGGTGCGACCGCGTCGAAGGCGCCGGACGAACAGATCGTCACGGTCCGCGGCGGGCACGTCGGCAGGTTGGCGGCCGACAGCTCCTTCATCCCCGCCGACGACGCCGTCGAGCAGAACGTGCGCCTGCGCAAGGAGAACGGCGAGTGGCGCATCGTGGACCCGCCGCAGAGCGTGCTGGTCACGATGTCGGACTTCGACGAGACCTACTTCCGTGTGCCGGTCTACTTCTTCGCACCGGAGTCGAACGTGCTGGTGCCCGATCTGCGCTACGTCGTGGCCAGTCCGCAGTCCGGGCTGCCCGCCCGGGTCGTCGACCTGCTGCTGGCGGGCCCGTCGGACGGACTGACCGGGGCGGTGCGCAACCCGCTGGGCGAGAACGCCTCGCTCGAAACGAATGTGACGACCACCCGGGACGGCGCACTGGCCGTGCCGCTCACCGGCGTCGCCGACCGCAGCGGCCACGACAAGGAACTCATCGCGGCCCAGGTCGTGCGGTCACTGCAGACGGTGACGACGAGCCGGGTCCGGCTGCTGTCCAACGGCAGCGCACTGGTGCAGGGCCACCGCGACTGGCGGCCCGGTGAACTGCCGTCCTACCAGGCCGCGGCGACGCCGAGTTCCGACCTTCCCGGACTCATGGTCGCCGACGGCCGGGTGTTGTCCCTCGGCAACGGCCAGCCGATCCCAGGACCCGCCGGGTCGAGACGGAACGTGCGGAGCGCGGCCCAGTCGCTCGGCGGCGACCAGTTGGCGGTCGTCGAACGGGCACGGCAGGGCGTGCGGCTGCGGGTCGGGCCGTACGGCGAGCAGGGCCAGGCCGTGGACCTGGACGCCAGCAGCATGACGCGGCCGACGTGGGTGCCCGCGACCTCCCGCAGCGAACAGTCGCGCGAGGTGTGGACGGTCGTCGGCGGGGACCGCGTGGTGCAGGTCGTCACCGACGCCGAGGGCCGGTGGGTGACACAGTCGGTCAACTCGTCCGAGATCAACCCGATCGGCAACATCGACGCCCTGCGGTTGTCGCGGGACGGCACCCGCGCGGCGATGGTCATCGGCGGCAAGGTCGTCGTCGCGGCGGTGGTGCGAGACGACGACAGTCGCGCCTCGGTGGCCCTGCGTGCGCCGCGGGTGCTGCAGGGTGACGAGCTCGACGACGCGGTCGCGCTGGACTGGACGGGGCAGGACGCCCTGGCGGTCGCCACACAGTCGGAGTCGAGTCCGGTCGTGCGCGTGCCGCTCGACGGGCTACGGATCGATCAGTTCAACAGCTCGAACCTCATCGCGCCCATGCGCGGGATCACCGCAGCGCCCGGCAGGCCCACGGTGGTCGCCGACGCGACAGGGCTGTGGACGGCGAGCGACCTCGGCGACGTGTGGCGCCCGCACGACCAGCGCGGTTCCTCGGCCGTGCCGTTCTATCCCGGCTGACGTCCGCCGGCACCGCGGCGACCGCCGGAACCGCCGGCTCGGAGAATGTCGGGGTCGGACGGGATGCTGTCGGACGTGACGAAACTGGGGATGGCCGCAGGTGCCGCCGCACTGCTGGACCTGGTGTTGCCGGAACACTGCGCGGGCTGTGACGCGCCCGGCCGGGCGTGCTGCCGGTCGTGTCTGGCGGCCTTCGGCGAGCCGTGGTCGGTCGCGGTGGGCGGGCCGGACGAGCCGACCTACGCCCTCGCACGTCACGCCGACGTCGCCAGAACGCTCGTCGTGGCGCACAAGGAACGCGGCAGACGCGGTCTGACGCGCCCGTTGGGAAGGGCACTGGCCGCCGCCGTGCCGCGGCTGCCGGCGGCGAGGCGCGACGCGGCGGGAACCTGGTGGCTGGTCCCGGTTCCCTCCCGGCCGAGTGCCGCCAGGGCTCGCGGCGGTTCGCACGTGCTCGCGCTCGCCCGGGCGTGCGCGGCGGCGCTGAGCGAGGCGGGTACGCCCGCCGCGGTGGCACCCGCGCTGCGACTGGACGCGGGCGCGCGGGACGCCGTCGGCCTCGACCGCACCCAGCGCAGCGCGAACCTCGCGGGCAGGCTACGCATCGCACCCGCGGGGGCGCCGCCGCCCGGAGTGCCCGTGGTGCTGCTCGACGACGTCGTGACCACCGGCGCGACCCTTGCCGCAGGTCGGGCCGCGCTGCAGCAGGCCGGGCTCGAGCCACGGTCCGCGCTCACCCTGACGGCCGCCTGACCGCGAGCTGCCGCCACCGCTCACCGCACGGGCCTCGCTCGAACGGGTGGCTTGGAACTGCGTCCGGCGGCTGTTCGTTGTCCCGGTATGAGCAACCGGCCCGTCACCGTCCGCCAGGCGCTCACGCGCTCGTTGTGTGCCGGTCGGGTTCCGTTCATCCCGATGTTGCTCCGATCGAGTCCCGACGAGGGGTTGCATGCCGGTTCGCGGCTTCGGAACGTGACCACGACTCACCGTCCGACGTCCCCCGCACCGGGGGCTTCTCTCCGAGGCGGAACCGGGCTAATGTGCACCGCTAACAGCAATTCCCGGCAACAGGGAGGTGGCCAGTAAATGTCCCTGGCGCCGGCGGAAAGCTGAAATCCCCGAAATTGATCAGTCTGCCCGATGAATGGCACATGATCGATTTCTCCCCGGTGCCGGTGTTCGCCGCAATGGACTCGCTTTCTGCGAGGGAGGTCGCGTATGGATATCGTCGTCAAGGGCCGCAACGTGGAGGTCCCGGAGCACTACCGGCAGCACGTGAGTGAGAAGCTGGACCGGCTCGAACGATACGACCGCAAAGTCATCCGCTACGAGGTGGAGCTTTTCCACGAGCGCAATCGGCGCCAATCCAAGAACTGCCAGCGTGTGGAAATCACGGGTCGGGGCAAGGGACCTGCCATGCGGGCGGAAGCGAGCGCGGGCGATTTCTACGCAGCGCTCGACGCCGCGGTGAGTAAGCTCGAAAACCGGATGCGTCGCGCGCACGATCGCAGAAAGGTGCATTACGGACGGCGCGTTCCGGAATCCGTCGCGGAGGCCACCGCGGGCGGGTCCGACGGAGGGTCCGGCGGCACCGCGACCGCTGTCATGGAGGCCCCCACGGAGACCGGGGCCGTCAACGGTCGCGCCATGTCGTCGGCAGCGGACACCGTCAGCGCGGACGGCGCCATCAGACTGCCGTCCCAGCGGCTCGACGACGGTTTCGAGGACATGACGGTCGGCGACCGCGGTGACTCGGGTGACGACCACGAGCCCGGTCGCATCGTGCGCGAGAAGCAGCACTCGTCCGCACCGATGACGGTCGACGAGGCCCTCTCGGAGATGGAACTCGTCGGGCACGACTTCTATTTGTTCAACGACGCCGACGCCGGCAAGCCGAGCGTCGTCTACCGCAGGAAGGGATTCGACTACGGCGTGATCCGGCTGGGCTGACCCGCCGGGCGTGTGCGCCCGCGGTGGCCCGCGTGCACCAGGTGTGCGCGGGCCACCGCTGTGTGCGAACAGGGGTCCGGTGGCCGGCCGTGCGCGCACCGCGTGAGGCGGCTGTGAGGCCCGCGTGAGGCTCGGAGGGGACTTTCGTCGCACCGGGGGTGTTCGCACGCCGAGCCGTGTGCGCACGGGCCTGCGCATTCCCTACGATGGGCAGTGCTGCGTGGTCGCGGGTGTGTGCGAAACGCCGGCCGCCGCGTGGCGGACTCGGCTGCCCAGGCGCGGGCCGGGGTGGCGCACGAGAAACCGAACCAACTAGCGAGGTCGACCCGGATGCTTCTGAACCGCCTGCTCCGTGCGGGCGAGGGCAAGATGGTGAAGCGGCTCAGCCGTATCGCTCAGCACATCAACACCCTCGAAGACGACGTCACAGGCCTCTCCGACGCCGAGCTGGCCGCCAAGACGGATGAGTTCCGCAAGCGGCACCAGGAGGACGGCGAGTCGCTCGACGACCTGCTGCCGGAGGCGTTCGCCGTGGCGCGCGAGGGCGCCCACCGGGTGCTGGGCCAGCGGCCCTACGACGTCCAGCTCATGGGTGGTGCCGCGCTGCACCTCGGACAGGTCGCCGAGATGAAGACCGGTGAGGGCAAGACGCTGACGTCGGTCATGGCCGTCTACCTCAACGCCGTCTCCGGCAAGGGCGTCCACATCGTCACGACCAACGACTACCTGGCGAAACGTGACGCCGAGTGGATGGGCCGGGTGCACCGCTTCCTCGGCGTGACCGTGGGGTCGATCGTCGCCGACATGCCCCCGTCGCAGCGCAAGGAAGCCTACGACTGCGACGTCACGTACGGCACGAACAACGAGTTCGGCTTCGACTACCTGCGCGACAACATGGCGTGGAGCCTCGAGGACTGCGTGCAGCGCGGTCACAACTTCGCCATCGTCGACGAGGTCGACTCGATCCTGATCGACGAGGCGCGGACGCCGCTGATCATCTCCGGGCCCGCCGACCAGTCCTCGCGCTGGTACGTCGAGTTCGCGCGCATGGCGCCGCTGATGCAGAAGGACGTCCACTACGAGGTCGACGAGCGCAAGCGCGCGGTCGGTGTCACCGAGGCGGGCGTCGAGTTCGTCGAGGACCAGCTCGGCATCGACAACCTCTACGAAGCGGCCAACACGCCGCTGGTCGGGTTCCTCAACAACGCTCTGAAGGCGAAGGAGCTCTACAACAAGGACAAGGAGTACATCGTCCGTAGCGGTGAGGTCATCATCGTGGACGAGTTCACCGGCCGTGTCCTTGCGGGCAGGCGCTTCAACGAGGGCATGCACCAGGCGATCGAGGCCAAAGAAGGCGTCGAGATCAAGGCCGAGAACCAGACGCTCGCCTCGATCACGCTGCAGAACTACTTCCGCCTCTACGAGAAGCTCTCCGGCATGACCGGTACCGCCGAGACCGAGGCGGCGGAGTTCCACCAGACCTACAAGCTCGGCGTCGTGCAGATCCCGACCAACCGGCCGATGGTCCGTGCCGACGAGTCGGACCTGATCTACAAGTCCGAGCAGGCCAAGTTCGAGGCGGTCGCCGAGGACATCGCCGAGCGGCACGAGAAGGGCCAGCCGGTGCTGGTCGGCACGACGAGCGTCGAGAAGTCCGAGCACCTGTCGAAACTGCTGCTCAAGCTCAACGTTCCCCACGAGGTGCTGAACGCCAAGCAGCACCACCGCGAGGCGCTCATCATCGCCAAGGCCGGCCAGCGCGGCGCGGTCACGGTCGCGACGAACATGGCGGGCCGTGGTACCGACATCGTGCTCGGCGGCAACCCGGACATCATCGCCGACGAGACCCTGCGTGAACGGGGACTCGACCCGGTGGAGCACTCCGAGGAGTACGAGGCCGCATGGCCGAAGGTGCTCGAAGAGGTCACCGCGAGCGTGAAGTCCGAGGCGGACGCCGTGCGCGAGGCGGGTGGCCTGTACGTCCTGGGTACCGAGCGGCACGAGTCGCGGCGGATCGACAACCAGCTCCGCGGCCGTTCCGGCCGGCAGGGTGACCCGGGTCTGTCACGGTTCTACCTCTCGCTGGGCGACGAGCTCATGCGGCGGTTCAACGCCGCGATGGTCGAGAACGTGATGAACCGGCTCAACCTGCCCGAGGACGTGCCGATCGAGCACAAGATGGTCACCAAGGCCATCAAGAGCGCTCAGACGCAGGTCGAGCAGCAGAACATGGAGATCCGCAAGAACGTCCTCAAGTACGACGAGGTGCTGAACCAGCAGCGCAAGGTGATCTACGCCGAGCGTCGTCGCGTGCTCGAGGGTGAGGACCTGCGCGACCAGGTGCAGAACATGCTCCGCGACGTCGTCGCCGAGTACGTCAAGAGCGCCACCTCCGAGGGCTACGCCGAGGACTGGGACTTCGAACAGCTGTGGACCGCGCTCAAGACCCTGTACCCGGTGTCGCTCGACTGGGAGCAGCTGGTCGAGGAGGACGAGGACCTCAGCCCGGAACGGCTGCAGGAACTGCTGCTCGAGGACGCCACCGCCGCGTACGAGGCCAGGGAGGCCGAACTCGAGACGACCGTCGGCGAGGGCGCGATGCGCGAGCTCGAGCGGCGCGTCGTGCTGTCGGTGCTGGACCGCAAGTGGCGCGAGCACCTCTACGAGATGGACTACCTCAAGGAGGGCATCGGCCTGCGCGCCATGGCGCAGCGCGATCCGCTCATCGAATACCAGCGCGAGGGCTACGACATGTTCTCGGGCATGCTCGAATCCCTCAAGGAGGAGACGGTCGGCTTCCTGTTCAACCTCCAGGTGGAGGCGCAGCAGCCGCAGGCCGAGGCGCCCGCAGCGGCCGAGGCCCCGGTCTCCGGGGCCACATCGAACCAGGGTGGCTCGAACCAGGCCGGCGGTGCACAGCAGGGCGGCGCGTCGCGGTCCGGCAGGCACGCCAAGCCGGCCCCGCCGCAGCCCACGGCCGAACCCGCGGCACCCGCAGCCCTGCAGGGCAAGGGTCTCGACGGTGCGGCTCCGCAGGCGCTGACCTACTCCGGGCCGTCCGAGGACGGCGGCGTCGAGGCACGTGGCACCGAGGCGGCGAAGCAGAAGAACAGCGGGGCGGGCGGCAGTCGCCGCGAGCGTCGCGCCGCCGCACGGCAGGAAGCCAAGAAGAACAAGAAGTCGGCCAACAAGTGAGAACTACGGTCGGCCTGCGTCGGGCGCGGGCGGCAGAACCTCGGTGATGTGCGCCTCGAGCGGGGCCTGTCGGGAACGACTCCCGGCAGGCCCCGCTCGTGTTTCGGCGCGGGTCTCGCCGACTCCGCCGAGGCCGGTGCGTCAGGCCGCCCGCGGGTCGAGGACCGCGAACTGCGTGCACCGCCATTGCCCGGCGCGGCGCTCGAAGCGTGCCGTCACGGCCAGCGTCCGCGACCGCGCATACGTGGTCGCGGCCACTTCCAGGGAATCATCGGACGTCCGGCACAGATGCGCGGACTGCAACCGGTATCGCGGCCGATTGTGCGGTTTGTCGTCCCGCATTCGTGTGGCCAATTCCGGCGACAGCCACGGAGTCAGCTGCGTGACCGCCCGCAGTCCGCTGTGGACTTCCAACAGCGCGCCGAGTATGCGTTCAACCTGTTTCTTCGACAGGTCCCTGCGTGGTCGGCTGCCGGTGCGCTGATCCGGTATTCCGCTCAACAGGGCCGAAAATCCGGCGTTGGGCAGCGAACGAGCGACCCCGCGATCAGCCGGTGCGAGCCGGTTCGGTTCGTAGTCGCCGAGTGGCTGAATGCGCGGCCGGTCGGCCTGAGTAGTCGTACTCATTTCCCCTCCGAGTGGTTCTTCGCAATTCCTGCGGGCCCGTCGTGGCCCGCTAATGAATAGAGGTTCGTGACGTGTTCGCGGATTCCGAAAAAGCCCGGTTTGATGTATTTGAAGAAAATGTCCGCGAACGTCGCTGCGATCGGTTAGGGCGTGGCCGGGTTAGGCTCGGAGGCGTGACCGGAGCGGACAACGACGGCCGCACGCTGAACGGGCTCGTGCTCGACTACGCGGGCGTGCTCACCGACAACGGCGGCGAGAACCTACTGGAATTCGTGGACATCGCGCGTGACCACGGCGTGCGGACCGCGCTGCTGTCCAACGCGGCCGGGGGTGGATCCGTCCGGCGCAGGCTGCACGGGCGATTCGACGATCTCGTGTTCTCCGGCGAGGTCGGCGTGATGAAACCCGAACCCGAGATCTTCCTGCTCACCGCCGAGAGGCTCGGCCTGCCGCTGGAGGCGTGCGTGTTCGTCGACGACGCGCCGGGCAACGTGTGGGGCGCGGTCGGGGCCGGCATGGTCGGAGTCCGGCACGACACCGTCCCGGAGACGATCACCGAACTGTCGGCGTTGTTCCCCGGCCTCGAGGTCGACCTGCCACCGGAGTCGCCGTCCGGCGTGCCGTTCTGAGTGCGGGCGGCGGGCCGACCGGCCTCGGGCGCCCGCTCAGCCCGCGTGGCCTCGGCGCACCAGGTCGAAACAGAGCACGGCGGCGGCCGCCGAGACGTTCAGCGATTCGACGTCCCCGGGCATGGGGATCGACAGCCAGCTCGCCACGTAACCCGCGACCTCGGGGTCGACGCCGTCGGTTTCGCCTCCCAGCACGAACGCCGACCGGGCGGGTGGCTCCGCGCCGAAGAGCGACTGCGCCTGCCCCGTACCGGTCGACGTCGAGTCCGTGGAACCGAGCGCGTACACGGCGAAGCCGGCGTCGGTGAGCTGTTCGGCCGCGTCGAGCGCGGTGGCGCTGCGCAGCACGGGCGCGCGGAACGCGACCCCTGCCGAGGCCTTGACCACGAGCGGGTCGAGTGCCGCGACACCCTTCCGCGGGACGACGATGCCGCCCAACCCGGCGGCGGTGGCCGTTCGCAGGATCATGCCCACGTTGGCGGGCGTGGTGATGCCGTCGAGCACCAACAGGGGAGCGGGTGGATTGCGGTCGGCGAGTGCCTGCGCGAGCGGACGCATGCGCGGGGCCACGACGTCCGCCAGCACGCCCTGATCCTGCTTGCCGTTGCCTGCGAGGACCTTCACCCGGTGGGCACTCGCACGCTGCACGGTCACGCCCGCGTCGGCGGCGGCCCGCTGGATCTCCGAGGCGCCCGGTCCGCGCACCGTGTCGGCGAGAATCACCTTGTCGACCTCGAGCTCCGGGTCGGCGAGCGCTTCGAGGACGGGCTTGCGGCCGTAGACGGTGAGGAACCGGTCCTTCGGGGAAACGGCGTTCGGGTCGGTCACGCCCGTGAGTGTTCCACGTGCCGGGCGGGCCTTCTGTGCCAGGATCGGGGCATGCCCGACCGACTCCCCGCGCTGGACGCCGCCCTGCTGTACGGCGAACAGCCCTCGACGCCGATGCACGTCGGCAGCGTGGCCGTGTTCGAGCGGCGCAGCGGTGGTCTCGACTTCGACACCGCGACGCGGGTCATCGGGCAGCGGCTCGACTATCTCCCGCGGTACCGCAAACGGTTGCTGCCGGTACCGGGCCACCTCGCGCCACCCGTGTGGGCCGACGACGTCGACTTCGATCTCGGTTACCACGTGCGCCGCTCGGCGTTGCCTGCGCCGGGGACCGATCACCAGCTGTTCGACCTGTTCGCTCGCGTGATGCAGCGTCCGCTCGACCGGGAACGGCCGCTGTGGGAGGCGTACTACATCGAGGGACTCGAAGGCGACCGCGTCGCGCTGGTGACGAAGGCGCACCAGGTGCTCGTCGACGGCGCGCGCACCGTCGACCTCGCCCAGGTACTGCTCGACGAGGGCGTGGCCGACCGCACGCAGGCGGAGACCGAGTGGACGCCGCGGCGTCTTCCGGGGTGGCCCCGGTTGGTCGCCGATGCGGTCACCGATGCGGCCTCGCGGCCCGGGGAACTGGTCGAGAACGTGCGGTTCCTGGCACGGGACGTCGTGTCGAGTGTCGGGCGCACCGCGCAGGGTGCCGGTGCGCTGGCCGCGGCCGCGCGGTCGGTCACGGGGCCGGCCCGCACCGCGCCCGCGCGTCGGCTCAACTCGAAGGTCTCGGGCGGCCGGGTGTTCGCGGGGGTGCGCACCGAACTGGACGCCTTCAAGCGCATCCGCTCCGCCCGTGACTGCACCGTCAACGACGTCGTCTTCACGGTCCTGACCGGGGCACTTCGCAAGTGGTTGGAGTCGCGTGGTCACCATGTGCAGTCCACGGCGTCGGTCCGGGCACTCGTGCCCACGGCGGTGCAGCACGAGGACGCCGAGTTCTCGCCCGCGGAACTGACCACCAGCAGACTGGTGCCGTACCTGATCGACCTCCCGGTCGGCGAGCCCGACCCGATGCTGCGGCTGCAGCACGTCGCCCACGAGATGGCCGAACAGTTCGGTCCGGACCGGCCGGTCACGGCACGGACGATGGTGCGGATGGGAGGATTCGCACCCGCGACGATGAACGCGCTCGCCGCACGCGTCGCCGGTTCGGTGCCGCGGCGCGGGTTCAACGTGCTCATCGCCAACACGCCGGGCCCGCAGGAACCGCTCTACGCGGGTACGGAACGGTTGTCGGCGATCTACCCGGTGTTGCCACTCGGGCGTGATCAATCGCTCGCGGTGGGCGTCACCTCCTACCAGGGTGACGTCTACTTCGGACTGAACGGTGACCGGAAGGCCATGCACGACGTCGACGTCCTCGCCGACATGATCGAGGAGTCGCTGGAAGAGCTGAGGGGTAACAAATGGTGAGGGTGTACGTGCCCGCGACGATCGGCATGCTGCGGCATCTCGTCTCCGAAGGGCAGCTGACCCCGGTGCGCGGGACGGCGTTCTCGCTGACCCCGGCGCTGCGCGAGGCGTACGTCAGCGGGTCGTCCGAGGAGCTCGAGTACGCGGCGTTGCTCGACGCCGCACGGGCGTCGCTGCGGTTGCTGGCCTCGCACGAGGACGCCGAGCAGGACTCGGGCGCGGGGATCGACGAGAAGGAGCCGCCGCGCCGCGTGGTGATCGCCGCCGACATCGAGGACTCCGAGGTCACCGAGCGGCCCGACCTGGACAGCGCCGTGGTGCGCGTCGCCGGATCGGTGACGATGGACGACGTCGCCGCGGTTCACGTCGACGCCGTCGAGGCGGAGCAGGCCGTCGTCGCCGCCGCCGACGCGATCGACAGGGCCGACCTGGGCGACCTGGACGCCGACTTCGTCCTGGGAGAGGCCGAGGACCACGAGCTCGCCTGGTACGCGCCGCAGGAGGTGCCGTTCTTCCTCGAACTGCTGTGACGACGGCGGGTGGCGCGCCCCGGTGAGTCCGTGTCGCGCTCGCCCGTCGCCGGTCACCGGTGTCGCGCGCCATCGGCACCGGAACGGATGTGGCGGTTGTTCTCCCCTCACGACCCGGTGCGGCGGCAGAATCGGCACCAGAGATGTGAACCCGCCCACAAGGCAGCAGAGGAGAGCGTCATGAGCACCATGGACGCCGTGACATCGGTGCCGGTACCGGCCAATGAACCCGTGTACACGTATGCACCGGGCAGTACCGAGCGGGAGGGCCTGCAGCGCAGACTGACCGAACTCGAAGGGGAGAAGGCAGAGCTGACCCAGACGATCGGCGGGAAACGCCGGATGGCGGGCGGCGACCGATTCGACGTGGTGCAGCCGCACGACCACGCCCACGTGCTCGGCGTGAGCGCACAGGCCACCCGCGAGGACGTGGCCGACGCGGTTGCGGCGGCGAAGGACGCCGCCCGAGAGTGGAGTGAGCTGCCCTTCGACGAGCGCGCCGCCGTCTTCCTGCGCGCCGCCGACCTGCTGGCGGGCCCGTACCGCGCCACGATCAACGCCGCCACCATGCTCGGGCAGTCGAAGTCCATCCAGCAGGCAGAGATCGACGCGGCCTGCGAGCTGATCGACTTCCTGCGGTTCAACGTCCACTACGCCCGGCGCGTCCTCGCCGAGCAGCCGAACTCGGTGCGCGGGGTGTGGAACCGCATGGAGTACCGGCCGTTGGACGGCTTCGTTACCGCGATCACACCGTTCAACTTCACCGCCATCGCGGGCAACCTGCCGAGCGCGCCCGCCCTCATGGGCAACACGGTCGTGTGGAAGCCGACGCCGACCCAGCAGCTGGCGGCGCACTACACGATGCGGGCCTTCGAGGACGCCGGCCTGCCGCCGGGCGTGATCAACCTGGTCACCGGGGACGGACAGGCCGTCAGCGAGGTGGCGCTGTCGGATCCCGGGTTCGCGGGCCTGCACTTCACCGGGTCGACGGTGACGTTCAAGAAGCTGTGGCGCACGATCGGCGACAACCTCGACAACTACGGCTGCTACCCGCGGATCGTCGGGGAGACCGGGGGCAAGGACTTCGTCGTCGCCCACCCGAGCGCGGACTCGGACAAGGTCGCGGCGGCCCTGGTGCGCGGCGCGTTCGAGTACCAGGGACAGAAGTGCTCCGCGGCGTCGCGGGCCTACCTCCCGCGCTCGCTGTGGGAAGGCGGACTGCGGGACCGCGTCGCCGACCTGACGCGCAGCGTCACCTACGGCGACGTGGCCGACCTGTCGAACTTCGGCGGCGCGGTCATCGACGCGAGGGCGTTCGCCAAGCACCGGGAGCTGTTGTCGAGTGTGGACGGCGACGCCGCGCTCGAGGTGCTCGTCGGCGGCGGCTGCGACGACTCGGTGGGCTACTTCGTCGATCCGACCGTGCTGGTCACGACGGATCCGCGGCACCCGGTGATGTCGAAGGAGTACTTCGGCCCGATCATCGCCGTGTACGTCTACGACGACGCCGAGTACGAGCGGGTCCTCGAACTGTGCGACACGACGGCCGCCTACGGGCTGACGGGCGCGGTGTTCGCCGACGACCGCGCGGCGATCACCACGGCACACCGCGCACTTCGCCACGCCGCGGGCAACTTCTACGTCAACGACAAGCCCACCGGATCGATCGTCGGGCAGCAGCCGTTCGGCGGCAGCCGCGCCTCGGGCACGAACGACAAGGCCGGGTCGATGTTCAACCTGGTCCGGTGGGTGAGCCCGCGTTCGGTCAAGGAGACGTTCGACGCGCCCACGTCGATCGGTTACCCGCACATGGGCTAGCCCCGGCCGCGTGTTCGGCACCCGGCAACCCGTGTTCTGCGCCCGGACCGGGACGGGTGCGGGGGTCGGCACGTCGCGGACGGACGAAAGCCCCGGGCTCCCGCGTGAAGGCGGAGCCCGGGGCTCGTCGGGTACTGCGGATCAGCGGGTGCGCGTCAGTTCGGCATGCCGCCCGTCGGCATCTCCTGGACCTGGTCGGCCGGGGGCTCCTCGACCGTCACCGGAGTGCCCCAGTCGCTGTAGGTCATCTCCATGGTCATGCCGCCCTGGGCCATCTGCGAGGCGTTGCCGCCTGCCTTCTCCGCGGCCTGCTTCATCATCTCGCTCATGTCCATCGTCAGTTTGACCGGCAGCTCGTCGCTGTTCAGCCAGACCTCCATCGGCACCTTGGCGTCGATGCCCTCGAACATCTTTCCGTCGGTGCCGGTGAGCTGACCGGCCTCCGCGGCGAGCTTCTGGAAGTCGAGGTCGATGGTGTAGTGCGTGGTGGGCTCACCGTTCAGCGTGGTCTCCTCGCTGTCGGTGATCTCGCCGGCCTTCTGCGCGAACTCGAGCAGCTTGGTCGGGTCGTTCATCTCGGCGCTCTGCATGCCGCCCTGACCGAGCTCGTCCATGCTGGACTTCATCCAGCTGCCGCCCATGTTCACGTAGACGGTCTGGCCGATCATGCGGGTCTCGAGCTGCTGACCCCCGCCCGGCATCGACATCTTCATGGAGATCTTGGGCTCGTCGCCGAACTCGCCCTCGCCCGTGGCCGTCATCTCCTGCCCGCCGAACGCCATGGTCATGTCGAACTTGGCGCTCTTCTTCGCGGACGTGCTCTGTGACGCGGCGTCGGCCAGCGCTCCGGCGTCCTTGAACAGGTTGCCGACGGCAGCGCCGTTACCGCCGTTGCCCTCGCCCGAGCCGCCGCCTGCGGCGCTGTCGTCGCCCCCGCCGCAGGCGGACAGGGTGAGCACGAGGGCCGCGGCCCCGGCCACCAGAGTGGTCTTGCGCATGTGAGATCCCCAAAATCGTCGATACGGGCGTCGCTGCCCTGTGTTTCCCCTTCGATGTGCCGGACACGGTAGCGGTTCCGTGGTCTGCGCCACGGTTCGCGGTGGCTTACGGGGAGGAAACGTCACGTCCGGTGACGCACGCTGCCGGAGTGTCACGGATCGAGGCCCGCGCGCGACGCCAGCAGTCGCCGGAGCGACGCCAAGCGCGCGCCCGTGCCCTCGACGTCGTCCAGGGCACAGTCCGGGTCGGCGGGCGGACCGAGGTGTCCGCACCCCGAAGGGCACTCCTCGGCGGCTTCGGCGAACCCGTCGAACGCGCCCACGATGTCATCGGCCGTGACGTGGGCGAGCCCGAACGAACGGACCCCCGGCGTGTCGACGACCCAGCCGCCGTCGTCACCGGGCAGTGGCAGGGCGATGGCACTCACCGACGTGTGCCTGCCCTTACCGACCGCGCTGACCTCCGCGGTCGCGAGGCCCGCCTCCGGGACGAGGCGGTTGACGAGCGTGGACTTGCCGACCCCGGAGTGCCCGACGAGTGCCGACACCCGTCCCGACAGCCGGTCGACGAGCTCGCCGAGGTCGCCGTCATGGCTGGTCACGACGGCGGGCACCGCCAGGTCGGCGTACTCGGCCAGCAGTTCGTCGGGGTGGGCCAGGTCGGCCTTCGTCAGGCAGAGGACGGGGTCGAGTCCGCCCGTGTAGCAGGCGACGAGGCACCGGTCGATGAACCCGGTGCGGGGCGGCGGGTCGGCGAGCGCCGTGACGATGAGCAGCTGTTCGGCGTTGGCGACGACCACGCGCTCGTACGGGTCGGTGTCGTCGGCGGTCCGCCGCAGGACGCTGGAGCGCTCCTCGACGCGCACGATCCGCGCGAGGGTGTCGGGCTTGCCGCTGACGTCGCCCACGAGGTGCACCCGGTCGCCGACGACGATCGGGGTCCTGCCCAGTTCGCGGGCGCGCATGGCGGTGACGGCGCGGCCGGGGTCGGACTCGACGGCGCACCGCCAGCGTCCACGGTCGACCGACGTGACCATCGCGGGTACGGCGTCGGCGTGAGTGGGCCGGCGTTTGCTGCGCGGCCGGGTGCTCTTGCCGGGGCGCACGCGCACGTCGCTCTCGTCGAACCTGCGCCAGTCGCCGCGGGCCACGGGCGTCCACCTTCCTGCCGGGTCACCTGCCGAGGATGCGAGCCGCGCCGGTGCGGCGCACGGCGTTGCCGCCTGGCTCACCCGTGGGTAATGATCCCCCATGGGCCTCGCCCGGGGTCGGCAGCCGTGCCACGCTGGTCGGGGAGTCCGTCCGACGAATCAGGGAGACGCCATGTGCGGCCGATACGCCGCCACGAAGAGCCCGGCCGCGTTGATGCAGGAGTTCGAGGCGGCCGATGGCACGGAGGGGCACGCACCCACGGAGAACTACAACGTCGCGCCGACCAAGAACGTGGTGGGTGTCGTGGAGCGGCATCCGCGCGACGCCGAGGGCAACGTCGACACCGAGGCGCCCGCCGAACGCGCGCTACGGGTGCTGCGCTGGGGCCTGGTGCCGTTCTGGGCGAAGGACGCCGCCGTCGGCAACCGCATGATCAACACGCGCGCGGAGACAGCGGCCGAGAAGCCCGCGTTCCGCAAGGCGCTGTCCCGGCGCCGCTGCCTGATCCCCGCGGACGGCTGGTTCGAGTGGAAGGTCGGACCGGTCCCCGAGGGGCAGCCGAAGAAGAAGGCACCGAAGGAACCGTTCTTCATGACCGGCAGGGACGGCTCGTCGCTCGCGTTCGCGGGTATCTGGGAGACCTGGCGTGACCCGAAGGGCGAACCGGACGCACCACCGCTCGTGACGTGCTCGATCATCACGACCGAGGCGCGTGGACAGCTCACCGAGGTCCACGACCGGATGCCGCTGCTGATGACCCCGGATCGCTGGCACGACTGGCTCGACCCGGACCGCACCGACGCCACCTCGCTGCTGGAACCGCCGGGCCTCGACGTCGTCGACGCGCTCGAACTGCGGCCTGTGTCGACGCTCGTGAACAACGTGCGCAACAACGGCCCGCAGTTGCTCGACCGGGCGGACGACGCCGTGGAGCTGGACGCCGACCAGTCCGTCGCCGACCGCGGGGCGTCGGCGACGGACGTGTCGTCGGAGGCGGCGCTGTTCGACGTGCCGGGTGCGCGATGACCACCGCCAGGGTCGACACGCCGCACGGTCCGGCGCGGGTGGAGTTGCATCTCGCCGACGAGGCGGGTGCCGGGCTGCTGCTCGGGCACGGCGCGGGCGGCGGGATCGACGCGCCGGACCTGGTCGCCGTCGCGGGAGCGGCGCGGAAGCAGGGCGTCCACGTGGCGCTGGTGGAACAGCCGTACCGCGTGGCGGGCAGGAAGGCGCCTGCGCCGGCGAAACAGCTGGACGCGGCGTGGCTGGCCGTCGTCGAGGAGCTCTCCGGCCGGTGGTTCGAAGGTCTGCCGCTGGTGTTCGGCGGGCGGTCGTCGGGGGCCCGGGTGGCGTGCCGCACGGCCGAACAGGGTCAGGCCGACGCGGTGCTGTGCCTGGCGTTCCCCGAGCACCCGCCCGGCAAGCCGGAGAAGTCGCGGCAGGCCGAGCTCGACGGCGTCCAGGTGCCCACGCTGGTCGTTCAGGGGGAGAAGGACCCGTTCGGCAGGCCGGAGGCGGGACCGCACCGGGAGATCGTCGTGGTGCCGGGCGACCACAGCCTGAAGGCCGGTCTCGACGGCGTCGCCCGTGCGACGTCGGAGTGGCTCGCCCGGGTCACCCGCCCCCTCGTCTCCTGACACGCACGTGACGACGGACTCGCCGCCGAATGCACCCAAGGTGCCCTTGGGGGGCAAGAACACTCCGGTCGCGGTTCACCCGGAAGGGTGGGTCACGACGTGATGGCTGCCACGGTCGCGGTCGTCAGGGCGATGAGGTCGGAGGGTGCTAGTTCGATCTCCAACCCCCGACGGCCACCGGAGACCAGCACCGTGGCGAACGTCTCAGCGGCGGCGTCCACGACGAGCGGCAGGCGGGAGCGATGCCCGAGCGGGGAGATCCCGCCGACGACGTACCCCGTCGCCCGTTGGGCCGCGGCGGGGTCGGCCATCCTCGCCTTCTTGCCGCCCACGGCCCCCGCGAGCGCCTTGAGATCGAGTTGCCCCGTGACCGGCACGACTCCGACCGTGAGCGCCCCGTCGACGGTCGCGACGAGGGTCTTGAACACCCGCTCCGGTTCGACCCCCAGGGCCTGGGCGGCCTCCAGCCCGTACGACTCGTGGCGAGGGTCGTGGTCGTAGGTCCGCAACGTGTGTTCGACCTCGCGCGTGGTCAGCAGCGCCGTAGCCGGTGTCCCCTTGCCCGCCATGACGTGCAGGCTAGGCGACACGGGGAATGGCTCCGGCGGCAGGCGGGAATACCCGATCGAGGGTCGTCGTTACAGGGGGCGTGCCGACGATTCTGACCAGACCCGAGGGCGCCCGAGGCGTATCCTCGGAGGAGACATATGTGCCGTCGGTGGCGGGTATCCGAAGCCAGCGTGACAGGCACAGCAAGAGCGCCGAGATCACCGTCGACCCGGCCACCGATCTGGAAGGGAACGGTTTGCCGAGCACGCAGAACTCTGCCGAGCCAGCAACCGCCGAGACAGCCGAGCGACCGGGCGCCGAGGCCGCAGCCGCGCCCGGCGCTCCCGACCGTGCCGCGGGGGCCGAGAGCCCCGAGGACGAGCAGGATCGCATCGCGCGGTTCGAGCGGGACGCCATGCCGCTCATCGACCAGTTGTACTCGGCCGCCCTGCGGATGACGCGCAACCCGGCCGACGCCGAGGACCTCGTCCAGGAGGCCTACCTCAAGGCGTACTCGGCGTTCTCCTCGTTCAAGAAGGGCACGAACCTGAAGGCCTGGATGTACCGCATCCTGACCAACACGTTCATCAACGGCTACCGCAAACGTCAGCGGCAGCCGCTGCAGCAGCCCACCGAGGAGATCACCGACTGGCAGATCGCCCAGGCGGAGAACCACACGTCGACCGGTCTGCGTTCGGCCGAGGTCGAGGCGATGGACAAGCTGCCCGACACCGACGTGAAGGCCGCGCTGCAGCAGCTGCCCGAGGAGTTCCGGCTGGCCGTGTACCTCGCCGACGTCGAGGGCTTCGCGTACAAGGAGATCGCCGAGATCATGGACACGCCCATCGGCACCGTGATGTCGCGGTTGCACCGTGGTCGTAGCCAGCTGCGGAACCTCCTCGCCGACGTCGCCACCGACCGTGGTTTCATTCGGCCTGCGACCGCGACGCGGGAGGTGGCGGGCCGATGAGCACTCTGGAACAGCCGGACCACAAACCCGAGCGGGGCCGGGACGTCTGCTGCGACGAGGCGCTCGCGGAGATCTATCTGCTGCTCGACCGCGAGTGCAGCGCTGAACGCGACGCGCAGCTGCGCAAGCACATCGAGGACTGTCCGCCGTGCCTCGAGGAGTACGGCATCGACGACCAGATCAAGCAGCTGCTGCACCGCAAGTGCGGTGGCGAGCAGGCGCCGGTCGACCTCAAGGAGCGGCTGCGGGCGTCGATCCGCAAGACCGTCGAGGAACGCGGTGGCGTGCGGCTCAGCGAGACGGAGCTGACGATCGAGCAGGTCCGCGAAGGCTCCGACGGCAGCTGACCCGGCTGCCGGTGGACCCGACGCGCACGGGACCGCCGGACACGGCAGCACCTCGAATACCCCGTACACGGCAAGGCCCCGGCCACTTCCGAGGAAGTGCCGGGGCCTTCGCCGTTCCCGACGGCCGCTCGAGGCGGACGATCAGGTGTTGGGCTTCTTGCCGTGATTCGCCTTGTTCTTCTTGCGATCGCGGCGCTTACGTGCACGCTTCGACATGATCATTCCTCCATGACTTGCTGGCCCCAGTGTCGCATGTGCTCTCGTCGACCCCGTCGGCTGGGCCGGACGGTCCGGGTGTGACGCGTGCGGCCGGCAGGTGGGTATTGCGGGGGCCGGGTGGGAGTATTGCAGAGCGGATCACGCCCGGTCCGCATCCGAATCATGACGATGTGCGGTGGTCGATAACCGATGTCCACACTTGCGGAGCTGCTCGCCGACAACACCGGTCTGCCGGGGGAGGCCGTCGACCACCTGCAACTCGTGGTCGCCGAGTGGCAGCTGCTGGCGGACCTGTCGTTCGCGGACTTCCTGATGTGGGTTCCGGTCGTGGGCGGTGAGGGCGACTTCGTGTGCGTCGCGCAGGTGCGGCCGACGACCGGTCCGACCGCACACGCGGAGGACGTCGTGGGCACGCGGTTCACCCCGGAGGAGCATCCGCAGCTGTCGCGGGCCGCTCGGGAACTGCGCCTGTGCCGCGAGGAGGAACCGCACTGGTACAACGACCTGCCGATGCGCAGGGAGGCGATCCCGGTACGGTTCGGCGACCGGGCGATCGCCGTACTGAGCCGTGACACGAACCTCGCGTCGCCGCGGGTGCCGAGCCCGCTCGAGATCGCCTATCTGGGCAGTGCGGCCGACCTGTGCCAGATGCTCTCGGACGGCACGTATCCGAGCCCGGACGGTGGCACCGACGTGCACACGAGCCCGCGGGTCGGTGACGGGCTGATCCGTATCGACCAGAACGGCACCGTCGTGTTCGCCAGCCCGAACGGCCAGTCCGTCTATCACCGCATGGGCTACGAATCGGATCTGATCGGCGCGCGGCTGGCGCCGTTGACGCGGTCGCTGATCCGTGACCCGTTCGACGCGACCGAGATCTCGCACCGCATCCTCGACGCCGTCGCGGGCAAACCCAGCACGCGTGCGGAGGCGGAGTCACGACGTGGCGCGGTGGCGCTGTTCCGCGCGCTGCCGCTGCGCCCGGCGGGCAGGCCCGCGGGTGCGCTCGTGCTCGCCCGCGACGTCACCGAGGTCAAGCGGCGCGACCGCGCGTTGATGTCGAAGGACGCGACGATCCGCGAGATCCACCACCGGGTGAAGAACAACCTGCAGACCGTCGCCGCGTTGTTGCGGCTGCAGTCCCGCAGGACGCCCAGCGGCGAAGCCCGGCAGGCGCTGACGGAGTCGGTGCGCCGCGTGTCGTCGATCGCCATGGTCCACGAGGCGCTGTCGATGTCGGTGGACGAGAAGGTCGACCTGGACAAGCTGTTCGACAACGTACTGCCGATGGTCGGCGAGGTCGCCACCGCCGAAGCGCACGTGAAGCTCTCGCGCAGCGGGTCGTTCGGCATCGTGGCGGCCGATATCGCCACACCGCTGGTGATGGTGGTCGCCGAACTGGTGCAGAACGCGGTCGAGCACGCGTTCGACCCCGGAAAGGCGGGCGAGGTGGAGATCGCGGTCGACCGGTCCGCGGGCAGGCTCGACATCGTCATCCGCGACGACGGACGGGGCCTGCCGTCCGGATTCTCACTGGAGCGCGCCGACGGCCTCGGACTGCAGATCGCACGCACGCTGGTGGAATCCGAGCTGCGCGGGTCGTTGTCGTTGCGCGGCGGGAGTCACGGTGGCACCGAGGCGACCCTCCGTGTGCCGCTCAACCGTCGCGGTTGAGCGGACTCACGTCGCCGGTCTCGCCCTCGTTGTCGGTTGCCGGACCGTTCTCGCCGCACGACGAGAACGGTCCGGCGGTGATCGGTCCGAAAAAGACGGTGATGCGCGGTATCCGGAGTCGTGAATGCATTCGTTCGACTCGTCCCGGACACGCTTGAGGGCCGGCACCCCGAAGGGATGCCGGCCCTCAAACCTTTTGCCTCGGCCCCAGTAAAAGTATTTACGTCAATCCGGGCAAAAGGCAGGTCGCGTTGTCTGCGACGGTCTGCTCAGGCGTTGCTGTGCTGACCGACCTGAGCACGGCGACGCTTCAGCGCACGACGCTCGTCCTCGTCCATACCGCCCCAGACGCCGGCGTCCTGGCCGCTGGCCAGGGCCCAGGCGAGGCAGTCGGAGGCAACGGTGCAGCGGTGGCATACGGCCTTCGCGGCGGCTACCTGAGAGAGAGCGGGGCCGCTCGTTCCCACGGGGAAGAACAGTTCCGGGTCTTCGTCTCGGCAGGCCGCGCGGTTGCGCCAGTCCATTCTTGAGCTCCTTCTCAAGACGCGGGGGTATCCGCGCCAACGTCGTCTTGGCGGTCGTTTTCGGGGTGCTTGTGAATGCTTTCACGAGTCCCGGGCTTCGACAAGTGTTTTCGACGGATCGGTGAGTCAGCTCACGGCCGTGAAACCCCGACCTGACCTGCGGCTTTACCTCGCAGCAACGCCGCCCGTCGACCGAACTTTGCGGCGAGTGGAGCCTCGGCGTCGATAAGCGGTAACCGGGGTTTGCCCGCGGTGATCAGCTGGCTGCTGTTCACCGGCTGCGACCAGTCATACCGCGACGGTGAGCGCCTGCGGGACGCTCCGGAACTCCACCCTGGTGCGCGTGCCGACCAGGTCTCCGTCGACCTGAAAGTTTACGGGTTTCTCCGCTTTCACGCAGACGGATGACACATCGTCGTGGCGAACGAGCCGTCTGCCCCGGTGTTCGCCCTGCTGCAAGGCCTGCCGGAGGTGGCGCAACACGGTCGCCATGCCCATGCCGCGCAGCGCGAACAGTCCCAGCCCGCCGTCGAACGAACAGGTCGTGTTCAGGTGGACCGGCCGCGGCCCGAGGTAGCTCCACGGGTCGGTGTTGGAGACGAACACCGTCCGCGCCTGCACGGGCTCCTCGTCACCGGGGAGGCCGATGCTCATCGCCGGCCTGCCGTGCGGGGGCCTCAGGTAGGCGGAGACGGCCGTGCGGGCGTACAGCGAGGGGCTCGTGCGTTTGCCGCGGCGGGCGTCCACTCCCGCCACGACGTCGGCGTCCCAGCCCAGACCGGCGTTGAACGTGAACCAGCGCGCGCCGCTCGCCACGGTGCCGGTGACGTCGTCGGCGGCCCCGGTGCCCCCGCTGTCGGCGATGCCGAGGCCGACACGCCGCGTGGAACGGGTGTCGACGGCGTGGAGGAGGCGGTGGGTGGCCTCGACGGGATCGCGGGGGAGCCCGAGTGCGCGGGCGAAGACGTTCGCCGAGCCGCCGGGGACGACACCGAGCATCGGCGCGGGGACGGCGGCCTGCGCCACCGGATCGGCGGCAGCGGCCGCGCCGTCGATGCGACCGGCACTCGCGGTGCCGTGTGGGCCCGTGCCATGTGGGCCGGAGCCGTGTGGGCCGGTGTCGCGCAGGCCCGCGACGGCGTGCCGAGCACCGTCCATGAGGCCGTTGACGACCTCGTTGACCGTGCCGTCCCCGCCGTGCGCGACGACGAGGCCGACGTCGCCCAGTTCACCACGGGCGGCCGCACGGGCGACCGTCATCGCGTGACCGCGGTGCTCGGTCTCGACCACCTCGAGCTTCACCTGGCTGGCGAGCGCATGCGCCAGGACGTCGCGCCCTCCCGGTGAGGTGGCGGTGGCCTGTGGATTCACGACGAGAACTGCGCGCACTCGTCCAGCGTAGGTGAATCGTCAGCCCGTTCTCCTCGCCTGCTGCCTCCTGCTCGGTCGGCGAACGTGTCGACTTCCGCCGTGACGAGTGCACCCCGGACGACCACCCGGCTCATCGACGACACCTCGAATCCTTGTCCCGATGGCGGGCGGCGGAAAACGGCCGTCCGGGTGGCATACCATCGAAACCGTTCACGCACGGTCACATCCGAGGGAAGGCCCGCTCGTGGCGCTCGCCGACAAGATCTCGCCCGCGCCCCGCGAAGTCCGTTACGCGGGGCTGCTGACGGCACTGCCGGGCTTCGCGCTCGTCGCGATCGGCATCGTGCTCGCGGTCACCGGCAGGAGCCCCGACCTCGTCGCGGAGGTGAGCTACTACGCCGTCCTCGGCATCGGCGTGCTGGCGTGCGCGACGGGTTTGCTGCTGGGCAAGACGTGGGCGCGCTCGCCGTCCCTCGTCGTCGCGCTGATCCTCGTGGGCGTCGGCTGGTACGCGACCGGCCCGTCGGACCAGTCCGGGTTCGGGGTGCCGATCATGATCGCCGGTGTCGCGGTGATCGTGCTGCTGTTCCGGCGGGACTCGCGCGCGTGGGTGCTGGGTCAGCGGCCCGACGAGACGGAGGACGAGGCCGCACGTCGCGGCGGAGTGTCCGGCCGGGCGGCCGAGCGCGAACGCGACGAGCGCGGCGACCGCTGAGCGCATCCGCCCGGAACCGCCGCGGCGTCAGCCCGCCTCGCCCGCTTCGTCCGCGAGTGCCCGCAGCGGCGCGTCGGTGAGGCGGTAGACCGTCCACTCGTCCATGGCTTCGGCGTCGAGGGACTCGTAGAAGGTCCGCGCGGGGTTCCAGTTCAGTACCCACCACTCGAGACGCGCGTACCCGCGGTCGACGCATTCGGCGGCGAGGGCGGCGAGCAGGGCTTTGCCGAGTCCGGAGCCGCGGTGCTCGGGGCGGACGAACAGGTCCTCCAGGTAGATGCCGTGTACTCCGCGCCAGGTCGAGAAGTTGAGGAACCACAGCGCGAAGCCGACGACCTCGCCGCCGGCCTCGGCGACGTGGCCGTAGAGCGCGGGTTTGTCCGCGAACAGCGCGGTGTGCAGCTGCTCGGCCGTCAGGTGGCACTCGTCGGGTGCCTTCTCGTACTCGGCGAGTGCGTGGACCAGGTCGACGACGGCGTCGACGTCGTCGGTGCGGATGCGGCGGATCGTCATACGCCGAGCTTCGCACCGCGGGAGTCGCGAGCCGGGGAGAGGTCGGGGGTCAGGTCGGCGGGACGTTGAGATGTCGGATCTGCGGGGCGCCACGGTCGTAGCCGAGTACGGAGATGCTCGCCGGGTCGACGCGGAATCCTTCGCCGAGTGCCGCGTCGAGGCCGAGCCAGCGGGCGATCAGTACCCGGTTGAAGTGTCCGTGTCCGATGAGCACGACGTCGCCGTCGGTCAGGGCGGCGCGGGCGCGGTCGAGAACGCGGTCGCCGCGGGCCGCGACCTGTGCGGGCGTCTCGCCGCCCGGGGCGCCGTCGGTCCACAGTGTCCACTCAGGGACGGTGCGGTGGATGTGTTCCGTGGTGGTGCCCTCGTACTCGCCGTAGTCCCACTCGGCGAGGTCCTCTGTGGTCTCGTCGACGTCGATGCCGGCCAGTCTCGCCGTGTGCTCCGCACGCAGCCGTGGACTGGACAGGACGAGCGCCGGAGGGCCGCCTCCGTGCAGGACGGCGTAGGTGCGGCCTGCCGCGTGTGCCTGCCGCTCGCCGGTGCCGGTCAGTGGGACGTCGGTGTGGCTGGTGTGCTTGCCTGCGGCCGACCACTCGGTCTGGCCGTGCCGGATGAGCAGAATCGAGTGTGCGGACACAGGGGAACCGTATCCCGGCAGCTGGGTTACCGGTCGGTAATATGTCCGGCATGACCTCACAGGATGTGGCGGGCCCGACGGTGAACCCGACCTATGCGATGTGGCGGAAGCTCTCCGGCTCGGCGATCGGCAAGGGCGTGTTCTCCGCGGCGATGTGCCTGCGCGTGCCGTACTTCGGTTCGGTGCTGCCGAGGGTGCGGGACATGCGGCCCGGCCGTTGCGAGGTGGCGGCCCCCAAGTGGTGGGGTGTGCACAACCATCTGGGCACCTTCCACGCCATCGCCGCCTGCAATCTCGCCGAGATCGCGATGGGCATGCTCGCCGAGGCGACGGTGCCGACCACCCACCGCTGGATCCCGAAGGGGATGTCGGTGTCGTACGTCGCGAAGGCCGAGACGTCGCTGACCGCTGTCGCCGAGCTGCCCGAACTGCCCGAGCTTCCGGCCGGCGGCGACGGTGTCGAGGTGCTCGTACCGGTCGACGTCCGGGACCGGTCGGGCCGGACGGTCGTCTCCGTCGAGATCACGATCTGGGTCACGCCGAGGACGTGAGCGCCGCGGCCGGGCGGGCCGTACGGGCCGAGGGTCGCAGTATCGACGGCACGTTGTTGGCGTATCGCCATTAAGCTGACCGGGTGAACTTCGACGGCGACATGAAAGATCCTCGTGTTTGCCGTTGCCTACCTGCCGGTAGCCGGGCGAGCATCTCGACCCATGACACAGTCGTCCCGCCGGACATTGTCCCGCCGGAAGTTCCTCGGTTACGCGGCGCTGAGCTCGGCCGCCGCCTACGGCCTCACGACCGTCTCCACCAGACCCGCGCAGGCGGCGGACGCCCGCGACGGCCTGCCGGACTTCTCACCCGCCGTCGTGATCGGCACGGGCTACGGCGCGGCCGTGACGGCGCTCCGCCTCGGTGAGGCCGGAATCCCGACGGTCATGCTCGAGATGGGGCAGCTGTGGGACACGCCCACCGCCGACGGGTCGATCTTCTCGCCGATGCTCTCGCCCGACAAACGGTCGATGTGGCTCAAGAACCGCAGCGAGATGCCGCTCGCGTCGTTCCTGTGGATCGACATCAATACCGGCATCGAGCGCTACGCCGGTGTGCTCGACCGTGTGCACTACGGCGACATGTCGGTCTACCTCGGCCGCGGTGTCGGCGGCGGATCGCTGGTCAACGGTGCGATGGCGGTGACCCCGCGGCGGTCGTACTTCGAGGAGATCCTTCCCGGCATCGACGCCGACGAGATGTACGGCACCTACTTTCCGCGCGCCAACGAGGAGCTCGGCGTCAACGAGATCGACAGGGACTGGTTCGAGGACTGCGACTCGTACCAGTACGCGCGGCTGTCGCGGAAGCACGCCGAGAAGGCCGGCTACCGGACCGTGTTCGTGCCGAGCGTCTACGACTTCGACTACATGCGCCGCGAAGAGGCGGGTGAGGTGCCGCGGTCGGCGCTGGACTCCGAGGTCATCTTCGGCAACAACCACGGTAAACGCTCGCTCGACAAGACGTACCTGGCCGCCGCACTGGGTACGGGCAACGTCACGATCAAGACGTTGCAGGAGGTGCGCGGCATCCGCCGGAGCGCCGACGGCACGTACCGGCTCACCGTGCGGGAACTCGATGAGACGGGCGGCACCGTCGCGCGGCGGGAGATGGGTGCGCGGCACCTGTTCCTCGGCGCGGGCAGCATCGGGTCCACCGAGTTGCTGTTGCGCGCCAGGGACACCGGCACACTGCCCCGCCTCGGCGGGGAGATCGGGCAGGGCTGGGGCCCGAACGGCAATGTCATGGTGGGCCGCGCCAACCACGCGTGGGACCTGACGGGCCCGCTGCAGTCGGGGATGCCCGCGCTGGGGATCGACGCCTGGGACGACCCCGACAACCCGGTGTTCGCCGAGATCGCGCCGATGCCGGCCGGGGTCGAACTGTGGGTGAGCCTGTACCTCGCGATCACGAAGAACCCCGCACGCGGGCACTTCACCTATGACGCGGCATCCGATTCGGCGCAGCTGCACTGGACCGCCGAGCAGGGGCAGGCCTCGATCGACGCGGCGAAGGTGCACTTCGACCGCATCAACGGCGTCAACAACACGGTGTACCGCCACGACCTGTTCGGCGACACGCGGCCGTTCGAGAACCGGTTCACATACCACCCGCTGGGCGGCGCCGTCCTCGGCGAGGCGACCGATCTGTACGGACGTGTGAAGGGTTACGACAACCTCTACGTCACCGACGGGTCGCTGATCCCCGGCAGCACCGGCGTCAACCCGTTCGTCACGATCACCGCCCTGGCCGAGCGCAACGTCGACCGCGTCCTCGCGGAGGACATCCGCCGCTGACCGCCGTCACAGCCGGTGACCGACAGCCGGGGTGACAGGGCACTGTGGTGGCGTTGAGTTCCCCCAGGTGCCCTTGGGGCACCCCGGACGTCAGGCGGGTGCGTTCGCGCGTAGCTCAGCGTAGCGGGCGAGGCAGTCCTCGTAGCGGGGCAGCAGGCCCGAGTCGCGGGCCTCGGCGAGCGACGGCGCCGCGCGGTCCTTGTCGGAGAGGACGTACTCGACGCCGTCGGGCCAGGGCAGGCCGAGGTCCTGGTCGAGCGGGTCGATGCCGTGCTCGGCGGACGGGTTGTACGACGTCGAGCACAGGTACGACATCACGGTGTCGTCCTCGAGCGCGATGAAGCCGTGGCCGAGTCCTTCGGCGATGTACACCCCTCGGAAGGCGTGGCCGTCGAGGGTCACCGCGTCCCATGCGCCGAACGTGGGCGAGTCCGTGCGCAGGTCCACGACGACGTCCAGCAGCGAGCCTTTGGGGCAGTAGACGTACTTGCCCTGGCCGGGTGGCACGTCGGTGAAGTGGATCCCGCGGATCGTGCCGCGCCGCGACACGCTGTGGTTCGTCTGCGCCACCGTCATGGGGTGCCCGACGGCTTCGAGGAACGCCGGTTCCTGGAACGGGGCGGTGAACAGCCCGCGGTGGTCGGGGAAAACGGGCGGGGTGAACTCCACGGCGTGCGGAACGGCCAACGTGCGGGCGTGCATGTCGGGATCTTATGCAGCCCCGCCGAGCGGGTCCGGTCGGGTGGTGGCGGGCGACGTGGATTCGGGCCTGCCCCGAGGAGGGCTTCACCCGCCACCCAAGTCGGACGTCCGTCTTGCTATTGGGGGCGTGACCTGCGGAAACGGGTCGATCTTTGTGATCCGGGCCGCACCGGCACGGCCGATCGCCCCGGAAGATGTCACACTGGTCGAACCGCCGCGTCCGCGGCTACGCCTGAACCAAGGGCCTTATGACGGACACCTTGCCGGCAGACGGTGCTACCGCGCCGAGTCGCCGGGCCCAAGGAGCCCACACAAGCCGACGGGATGCTCCGTCGGTGATTTCCCTTTTCAGCCCTGGAGATAGACGTGTCCCAAGCTCAGGTGAGTGACGACGACATCTTCGGCGGACACGAGGGCGGCAAGCTCTCCGTGTCGGCCACCCGGCCCATCACGCAGGCGCGTGACCTGTCCATCGCCTACACCCCCGGGGTAGCGAAGGTCAGCCGCGCTATCGAGCAGCAGCCCGAGCTCGCGAAGCGGTACACGTGGGCCGACCGGCTCGTGGCAGTGGTCAGCGACGGCACGGCGGTACTCGGACTCGGTGACATCGGCGCGAGCGCATCGCTGCCGGTCATGGAGGGCAAGTCGGTTCTGTTCAAGACGTTCGCCGGGCTGGACTCGATCCCGCTCGTGCTGGACACCAGCGACGTCGACGAGATCGTCGAGACCCTGGTGCGGCTGCGCCCGTCGTTCGGTGCGGTGAATCTGGAGGACGTGTCGGCGCCGCGGTGCTTCGAGCTCGAGGACAAGCTCAAGGAAGCGCTGGACTGCCCCGTCATGCACGACGACCAGCACGGCACGGCCATCGTGGTGCTCGCCGCGCTGCGTGGTGCGAACCTGGTGGCCGGTCGGAACATCGCCGACCAGCGTGTGGTGATCTCCGGTGCGGGCGCCGCGGGCGTGGCGTGCGCGAAGATCCTGCAGGCCGCGGGCGTCGGCGACGTGACGATGCTCGACTCGCGCGGGATCATCCACGCGGGCCGGGACAACCTCAACGCGATCAAGGCCGAGCTCGCCGAGACGACCAACACGGCGGGTCTGCGCGGCGGGATCGACGAGGCGATGGCCGGTGCTGACGTGTTCATCGGCCTGTCGAGCGCGACGATCGACGAGAACCTGCTCTCGACGATGGCGCCGGAACCGATCGTGTTCGCACTGTCCAATCCGGATCCGGAGGTTCACCCGGAGGTGGCGGCGAAATACGCGTCCGTCGTGGCCACCGGTCGCAGCGACTTCCCGAACCAGATCAACAACGTGCTGGCGTTCCCGGGTGTGTTCCGCGGCGCACTGGACGCCGGTGCTCGGGCGATCACGGAGAACATGAAGCTCGCGGCGGCCGAGGCGATCGTGTCGGTGGCCGCCGACGAGCTGTCGGCCGACCGCATCGTGCCGAGCCCGCTCGATCCGAGGGTGGCCGATGAGGTCGCCACGGCCGTCGCCAAGGCCGCGGAGGATGACGACGTCGTCGGCTGAGGGCCGGTCGGTCACGTTCTCACAACTGCGAGGGCCCCGTGCCCGGCGTTCCACGCCGGTGACGGGGCCCTCGCAGTCGGCCGGGAGAGTCAGTCGGCGAGCTCGTGCCGGACCTCGGCGACGCGGTGGCGCGGCAGGTCGATGAGCCGGTCGTCGGACACGTCGTCGGGGGCGTCCGGCCAGATGTTGCCCAGCCGCCCGTGTGCCCGCGTGAGCACGGCACGGGCCGCCGCATCGGTGTGACCGGTAGCGGTGGCGGGCGGTTCGGCCACGACCACCGCATGTGTGTTGTCCGGCGTGCTGCGCAGCAGACGGAGGCGATACTTCGGCCCGATCAGCTCGGTGAGGCCGCGTTGTGACACGGCGTCGGCGAGATCGGGGTGCGAGTTGGGCAGCAGCACCGCCACTCGATCGGCGTTGACGGCCAGCAGCGTGCGCAGCAGCCACGGTCCGGGGTCCGCTCCGAGGTCGACGGCCACGGCCGTCCCCGGCTTGGTCGTGACCGGTTTCGTCCAGTCGGCGCCGCGTTCCTCGACGTTCAGCCCGTTCTGCCCCGCGATGCTCCGCAGTGCCGTCAGCAGTTCGTTCGTGGTCTCGCCGGCCTCGAGTGACTGGGCGCCGCGCGTGTAGATCGTCTGCTTGCTGGTCTTCCTTCCGCCTTTGCGGGCCTTCGTCGTGGGCTGGCAGACGTACAGGTCCGCTGCGCTGCCGATCGCCTGCGCTCCGCTGTAGCGGTGGAAGCCGGGCACGATCGACTCGAAGGCGAGGCCCAGCCCGACCAACGCCCGCTGCGTGCGGTGGCCGAGCGCGGGGTGGCGGGGGCTGTAGCCGTAGGCGAGCACCAGGCGGCCCGCGGGCGGGTCGGCGAGGCATTCGAGCCCACGTGTGGCGAACAACGCCATGCCCTCAGGGGTGTACGGCGGGTCGCTGAACACGATGTCGGCCTTGCCCATCACCGACAGCGGAAGGCCGAACCGCAGGTCCGCGTGCACGGTCCTGATCGTGCGGGAGCTCTGCCGGTCGACGTAATCGAGGATGCGGTCGTCGACGTCGATCACGGTCAGGTCGGACTCGGGGCGCAGGGCCCGCACCGCCAGGGAGGTCAGGTCGTGGTCGCCGAGGAACGTCAGACGCGTGGTGCGCAGGTCGTAGTGCTCGTCGAGCCAGCGGGCGCGGCGCACCACGGTGTCGGCGGTCGCCTGCACGTGGTCGAGCGCGGGCAGCGGCGGCGGTACGTGCGCGATGTGGCGCGCCACCTCCGCTTCGAGCCCGTCGGTGGCGTGCGGATTGCCCGCCCCCTCGCGGTGGGCGTCGACGACGTCGGGCCGTAGCCGGACGCGGTCGCCGTCGCGCTCGAGGTCGTCGCCGAGGGCCTGGAGCAGTTCCTCGACCGTGCGCCGGGGAGCGGCCAGTTCGCGCACGAGGTCGTCGAACTGCCAGCTGCGCTCGGCCAGCAATGCGATGGCGTATCGCAGCGACTTCGCGTCCACGCCGAACACCTGACGCACCGAATTCATGGCGCCTACCCTAGAGGCCCTGAGCAGCGGAGCGGACGCCCGGCCGACCTCGAAGGCGCGATTCTGTCGGCCTCCTCGGTTACCGTCGTGCAGACCTGTCACCCGGGTCACAGGTCCGGGTCACAGGGTCCGTGTCGCAGGTCCGTGTCACAGCGTCACGGGTACGCAGCGTCACGGGTACGCCTGGCAGGTGCCGGTGCAGATGCCGGTGCCGGTGTCGGTGCCGGTGTCGGTGCCGAGGGAGCAGCAGGGAGACGACCATGACGATCGAGTTCCGCGGCGTCACCAAGCGGTACGGGGGCGGGGTCGCCGCGGTGGACGAGCTGTCGCTGACCGTGCCGGACGGAAGCATGACCGTGTTCGTCGGCCCTTCGGGATGCGGTAAGACGACCTCGCTGCGCATGGTGAACCGAATGGTCGAGCCCACCGACGGCGACGTGCTGTTGGACGGGCGCAACGTGCGTGACATCGATCCGGCCGAGTTGCGGCGCGGGATCGGCTACGTCATCCAGCATGCGGGTCTGTTTCCACATCGGACCGTGCTGGGCAACATCGCGACCGTGCCGATGCTGTCCGGGTGGAGCAGGAGGTCGGCGCGACGCCGGGCCGGTGAGCTGCTCGACACGGTCGGCCTGCCCGCCGAGCTGGGTTCGCGGTATCCGGCCCAGCTGTCCGGGGGCCAGCAGCAGCGGGTGGGGGTCGCGCGCGCTCTCGCTGCGGATCCACCGGTGCTGCTCATGGACGAACCCTTCTCGGCCGTGGACCCGGTCGTGCGGGAGGGGCTGCAGGACGAGCTGCTCGACCTGCAGCGGCGGCTCGGTAAGACGATCGTGTTCGTCACCCACGACATCGACGAGGCGGTCCGGCTCGGAGACCGGGTCGCCGTCCTGCGGGTAGGAGGCAGGCTGGCGCAGTACGGCACGCCGGCCGACGTACTGCGGCACCCGGTCGACGACTTCGTCGCGGAGTTCGTCGGCAAGGACCGTGGCTACCGGGGACTGTCGTTCCTGTCGGCGGATGCCCTCGAGGTCGGCGAGGTCTCGACCGTGGAGATCGGTTCGGTGCCCGGAGAATCCGGCGAATGGCGGCTCGCGATCGACGACGAGCGCAGGCCACGCGGTTGGCTCGCACCCGCTTCCACAGTGGACGGACCATTGGTTGAGGCGGATCTCGTCGCGGGCGGGTCGCTGTACCGGCGGGGCACGTCCCTGCGCGGTGCGCTCGATGCCGCGTTGTCCTCGCCGGCGAGCCTCGGCGTCGTGGTGGACGACGACGGCGCGGCCATCGGGGTCGTCACTGCGCGCCACGTGCTCGACGTGATCGAGCGGCACTCCACCAATGTGACCGCGACAAGCCGCACCGCCAATGTGACCGCGACAAGCCGCACCGCGAGAGCGTGATCGCGACATGAGTCTCACCGATGAGCTCGGCACCTACCTCGGCAGCGCGAACACCCGCGCCCAGCTGTGGGCGGCGCTGGCCGAACACTGCTACCTGGCCCTGCTGCCGATCCTGTTCGGTGTCGTGTTGGCCGTCGGTGCTGGGTGGCTGGGGCAGGCGTGGCCGCCGGCACGCGGAACGCTCGCCGTCGTGGCGAACCTCGTCTACACGATCCCGTCGCTGGCGTTGTTCGTCGTCATCCCCGGCGTCATCGGCACGACGATCCTCGACAGCATCAACGTCGTCGTCGCGCTGTCGCTGTACACGGCTGCACTGCTGGTACGCCCGATGCTCGACGCCCTCGCCGCCGTGCCGCAGGCCGTGACGGCGTCCGCCACAGCCATGGGATACCGCCCCGCACGCCGGTACTTCGGTGTCGAACTCCCGCTCGCCGTGCCGGTAATCGCCGCGGGTGTCCGGGTCGCGGCGGTCAGCAACATCAGCCTGGTCAGCGTCGGTGCGCTCATCGGGGTGGGCGGGCTCGGCAGGCTGTTCACCGACGGCTTCCAGCGCGAGTACTACGCGCCGATCGTCGTCGGTGTCGTACTGACCCTCCTGCTCGCACTTGTGGTCGACCTGTTGCTGGTGCTGCTGCGCCGGGTGCTCACCCCGTGGCAGCGGCCGACTCCCACGAGTCGTACCGACGCGGAGGTCGCAGCATGATCGCCGAGGCTGTCGCGTGGTTCGGCGACGCCGCGAACTGGAGCGGCCCCGGGGGCGTGCCGGCGCGCGTGCTCGAACACGTGGGTTATGTCGCCCTGGCACTGGCCATCGCACTGGTCCTCGCCGTTCCCGTCGGATTGCTGGTGGGGCACACCGGCAGAGGTGCCGTGCTGCTGGTCGGAGCCGGCAACATCGTGCGCGCGCTGCCTACGCTCGGTGTGGTCACGCTGTTCTTCCTGTTGTTGGCCGAAAGCACCCCTGCAGCAGTCGTGGGCCTGGTCGTGCTGGCGGTGCCACCCGTCATGGCGGGCACGTACGCGGGCGTGCAGTCGGTCGATGCCCACGTCGTCGACGCGGCGAGCGGGGTCGGTATGCGCGGGATGCAACGGCTGTGGCAGGTCGAGGTGCCCATCGCACTGCCCATGGTGCTCGGCGGGGTGCGCAACGCGGTGTTGCAGCTCGTCGCGACGGCCGCGGTCGCGGCGTACGTCGGACTGGGCGGACTGGGCCGTTATCTCATGGACGGACTGGCCATTCTCGACTATGCCGAGGTCGTCGCCGGTGCATTGCTGACCGCGGCGCTCGCCGTGGTGCTGGATCTGCTGCTGGCTGGGTTGCAGCGGATCATGGTGCCGCGCGGCGTGCGGTTGGCCGAACTCACGACGTCGAAGGGGCCCGCATGATCGGTGCGTCGAGCCACGGGGTCGTCGGTCGATGGCGACGGATCATCGCCGTGTGCGCGGTACTGGTGTTGGCCACCGCGTGCGGCAACCCGTTGCGCGGAGGGGCCGAGGGCGGCGACGACGGGCGCATCGTCATCGGCGCCTCCGACGTCGGCGAGAGTCTGTTGCTCGCGGAGATCTACGCTGGTGCATTGCGCGGCGCGGGGGCCGATGATGTCACGGTGCGGCCACCGGTCGGTGGTCGTGAGGTGCTGGTCCAGGCATTGCAGGACCGCTCGCTGACGCTCGCGCCCGACTACAGCGGCAATCTACTCCGCTACTTCGACCAGGATACGTCCGCGACGACGTCGGACGAGGTCTACCGGGAGCTGCCCCGTGCGCTGCCGGAGGGACTGGAGGTGCTGGACCAGTCCCCGGCGGAGAACACCGACATGCTCGTCGTGCGGGAGGATCTGGCCGCACAGGGCGTGCGCACGATCTCGGATCTTGCTCCGCGCTGCGACCGGCTCGTGTTCGGCGGGCCGGGCCAATGGGGCGAGCGCTGGCGTCGGGAGATCCGTCAGCTGTACGGCTGCGAGTTCAAGGAGATCCGCACGACGGACACGGGCGGACCGGTGACGGTGGAGGCGCTGCGGTCCGGCGAGGTGCAGGTGGCGAACATGTTCAGCACGTCGGCGTCCGTGTATGCCAACGGGTTCGTGCCGTTGGAAGACGATCGCGACATGTTCCCCGCGCAGAACATCGTTCCGCTCGCCGTCGAAGGAGCGCTGTCGGAACGCGAACGCGATGCGCTCGACCGCGTATCGGCCGCCCTCACAACCGAGAAACTGACGGCGTTGAACGTCGAGTTCTCGGAGCGGAAACGCAATCCGGCCGATATTGCCGGCGAGTTCCTGGTGCAGGCCGGAGACCGTTGATTTCTCCCCCCGCCGCACGACGGTAGGGGTGCGACCTTGGTCCCAGACCTTCGTCGGGGGCTGAACGATGGTTCTTGCTGAGTCGGTGCAACGTGAATTGCACCTGCTGGTCACAGTTTGAACGCATTATCCCGGAACGTATAGACCATTGCGCCGCCGTGACTGCGTCGAACGGAGCAGGAATACTACTTTCGTCGCTATTTCAGGAAATTTCTCCTTGATGTGATCTCGCCGCTTTCTCGCTTACTGTTCGGCCCATTCCGGACAAAGTTCGAACGGAAGGGGAAACCGTGCGTAGCGATAAGCGAAAGGCCGGCACGGCCGTCGGGGTGGGCACAGCCGCCGCGGCACTCGTGCTGGGCATGGCGGGCACCGCGGGCGCCGCGCCCGGGGAGGGCACCATCCTCGGTGCCAACGCAGAGACCGCAGTCGAGGGCAACTACATCGTCAAGCTGAAGGACGGCGTCATGACCACGGCCGCCGACCTCGGCGGCGACGTCACGCACACGTTCTCGAGTGTGCTGAACGGCTACTCGGCGGAGATGTCGGAGGCGCTGGCCGAGCGCATCGCGGCGGACCCGGCCGTCGACTACGTCGAGCAGGTGCAGACCGTGCACACCGCCGCGGACCAGGCGAACCCGCCGTCGTGGGGTCTGGACCGCATCGACCAGCCGGAACTTCCGCTCGACGACAACTACTCGTCGCCGAACGACGGTGACGGCGTCACGGCCTACATCATCGACACCGGCATCCTCACCTCCCACGAGGACTTCGGTGGTCGGGCCTCGCACGGCTACGACGCGGTCGACGGCGACAACGACGCGACCGACTGCAACGGCCACGGCACGCACGTCGCCGGCACCGTCGGCGGCACCGACTACGGCGTCGCCAAGAACGTCGACCTGGTCGGTGTGCGGGTGCTGAACTGTCAGGGCAGCGGCACCAACGCGGGCGTCATCGCGGGCATCGACTGGGTCACCGAGAACGCGTCGGGCCCGTCGGTCGCGAACATGAGCCTCGGTGGCGGCGCCTCGGCCGCCATCGACGAGGCCGTGCAGAACTCCATCGCCTCCGGCGTGACCTACGGCCTGGCCGCGGGCAACGACTACGGCGCCGATGCGTGCAACTCGTCGCCCGCCCGTACCCCGGAGGGCATTACGGTCGGTTCGACCACCAACACCGACGCCCGTTCGAGCTTCTCCAACATCGGGTCCTGTGTGGACATCTTCGCCCCGGGCAGCGACATCACCTCGGCGTGGATCGACAGCGACACGTCGGAGAACACGATCTCCGGCACGTCGATGGCGACCCCGCACGTCGTGGGTGCGGCCGCGGTCTACCTGTCCGCGAACCAGGACGCCACCCCGCAGCAGGTCGGCGACGCGCTGGTCGCGGGCGGTTCCGAGGGCGTCGTGTCCAACCCGGGCAGCGGCTCGCCGAACGTTCTTCTGAACGTGGTCGCCGACGGCTCCACGCCGCCGGACGAGCCGGACCCCGAGCCGGGCACCTGCGAGGCCGTCACGAACAACGAGACGGCCGCCATCCCGGATGCGGGCTCGATGACCAGCACGGTCTCGATCTCCAGCTGTGAGGCCGCGTCGGCCGACGCCACCGTGGCCGTGGACATCACCCATTCCTACCGCGGCGACATCGCGCTGGATCTGGTCGCCCCGGACGGTTCGGAGTACAACCTCAAGTCGGCGGCGTACGACTCCGGCAACGACATCGACGAGACGTACACGGTCGACCTGTCGGGCGTTTCGGAGCCGAACGGCGAATGGACGCTGCGCGTGACCGACGCCTACTCCTGGGACACCGGTTCGCTGAACAGCTGGACCCTCACCCTGTGAGACCGGCCTGACGCGTCGCACCCGGTTGGCACCCCCGGCCGGGTGCACCCGTGAAAACGTCGTGGGTCAGACCGCGTCGTGGATACCTGCTACGGGGGAGTGGCACGACAAGAGCGGCCCGGCGGAGCTTCGGACTCCGCCGGGCCGCTCTTCGCGATTCTCGGCTTACTCGAACGCCTTCGTGATGAGCGCCTTCTGCTCGACCTCGTGCACCTTCGACGAGCCGGCCGACGGGGCGGCCATCGGCCTGCGCGCCACGACGTCCAGGTTGCCCAGCACCTCGGGCAGCTTGCGCGGCAGGTTCAGGCCGAAGTACGGCCAGGCGCCCTGGTTCTCCGGCTCCTCCTGCACCCACGCGACCTGCTGGGCGCCGGTGAACCGGCCGAGCGTCTCGGCCAGCTTCTTCTTCGGCAGCGGGTAGTACTGCTCGACCCGCACGATCGCGACGTCGTCGATCTCGCGCTTGGTCCGCTCGGCCACGAGCTCCCAGTACAGCTTGCCGGAGGTCAGCAGCACCTTGCGGGCCTTCGCCGGGTCGACGGCCTGGTCGTCGATGACCGACAGGAACTTCGAGTCGCCCGTGAAGTCCTCGACGTTCGACGTGGCCGCCTTGTTCCGCAGCATCGACTTCGGCGTGAAGACGATCAGCGGACGCTTCACGCCGTCGAGGGCGTGGCGGCGCAGGAGGTGGAAGTAGTTCGCGGGCGTCGACGGAACTGCCACCGTCATCGACCCCTCCGCGCACAGCTGCAGGAAGCGCTCGATCCTCCCCGAGGTGTGGTCCGGCCCCTGGCCCTCGTGGCCGTGCGGCAGCAGCAGCACGACGTCGGAGAGCTGGCCCCACTTGGCCTCGCCGGAGGAGATGTACTCGTCGATGACCGACTGGGCGCCGTTGACGAAGTCGCCGAACTGCGCCTCCCACATCACCAGCGCGTCCGAGTTGGCCACCGAGTAGCCGTACTCGAAACCGACCGCCGCGTACTCGGACAGCGCCGAGTCGTAGATCATGACGCGGCCCTGCTCGTCGGCGAGGTGCTGCAACGGCGAGTACTCCCTGCCGCTGTCGCGGTCGATCAGCACCGAGTGGCGCTGGGTGAACGTGCCGCGGCGCGAGTCCTGACCCGACAACCGCACGAGTCGCTGTTCGAGCGCGAGGGACCCGAAGGCCAGCAGCTCACCGAAGGCCCAGTCGATGCTGCCCTCGCGAGCCATCTTGGCGCGACGGTCCATGACCGGCTTGACGCGCGGGTGCGGGGTGAAGCCCTCGGGCACGTTGACGAACGCGTCCCCGATGTGCTGGACGGTCTCGCGGGAGACGGCGGTCGGCAGGTTCGCCGGGACCTGCTGCTCCTCCTCGACCGACGGGCTCGGCGTGACCGGGTGCTTCTCGAGTTCGCGCACCTCGTTGAAGACGTGCTCGAGCTGGCTGGAGAAGTCCCGCAGCGCGGCCTCGGCCTCTGCCATCGAGATGTCGCCGCGGCCGATGAGCGCCTCGGTGTAGGTCTTCCGGACGCTGCGCTTCTTGTCGATGATGTCGTACATGCCCGGCTGGGTCATCGAGGGATCGTCGCCCTCGTTGTGACCGCGCCGCCGGTAGCAGATCATGTCGATCACGATGTCCTTGTTGAACGCCTGGCGGTAGTCCACCGCCAGCCGCGCGACCCAGTAGGCGGCCTCCGGGTCGTCGCCGTTCACGTGGATGATCGGCGCGCCGATCATCTTGGCGACATCGGTGGCGTACTTCGACGACCGCGCGTGCTCGGGCGCGGTGGTGAAGCCGACCTGGTTGTTGATGATCACGTGCACGGTGCCGCCGGTGCGGTAGCCGCGCAGCAGCGACAGGTTCAGCGTCTCGGCGACCACACCCTGGCCCGCGAACGCGGCGTCACCGTGCAGCAGCACCGGCAGCACCGTGAAGCCGTCGACGTCGCCGCCCTTGTCGAGGATGTCCTGCTTGGCGCGGACGATGCCCTCGAGCACCGGGTCGACCGTCTCCAAGTGCGACGGGTTGGCCGTCAGCGACACGCGCGTCTCGCCGTCGCCGAACATGCGGAAGTACTTGCCCTCGGCGCCGAGGTGGTACTTCACGTCGCCGGAGCCGTGCGCCTGGCCCGGGTCGAGGTTGCCCTCGAACTCGCGGAAGATCTGCGAGATCGGCTTGCCGACGATGTTGGCCAGCACATTCAGCCTGCCGCGGTGCGGCATGCCGACGACGACCTCGTCGAGGCTGTGCTCGGCGGCCTTGTCCAGCAGCGTGTCCAGCATCGGGATGACCGTCTCGCTGCCTTCGAGCGAGAACCGCTTCTGGCCGACGTACTTGGTCTGGAGGAACGTCTCGAACGCCTCGGCCGCGTTGAGCTTGCTCAGCACGTACTTCTGCACCGTGGGCTCGGGCTTGTCGTGCGGGATCTCGACGCGGTCCTGGATCCAACGGCGTTCGTCCGGGTCGAGGATGTGGGTGTACTCGACGCCGACCGTGCGGCAGTACGAGTCACGCAGCACACCGAGGACGTCGCGCAGCTTCATCTTCTCCTGGCCCGCGAACCCGCCGACGGCGAACTCACGGTCCAGGTCCCACAGCGTCAGGCCGTGCGAGAGGACGTCGAGGTCCTCGTGGCGGCGCTGGCGGTAGTTCAGCGGGTCGGTATCGGCCATCAGGTGGCCGCGCATGCGGTACGACTCGATGAGCTCGAGCACCCGTGCGGTCTTGTCGATCTCGCCCTCGGGGATGTCCGAGACCCAGCGCACCGGCTCGTACGGGATCCGCAGCGACGTGAAGATGTCGTCGTAGAACCTGTCGGCGCCCAGCAACAGCTCGTGGATGCGCTTGAGGAACTCGCCCGACTCCGCGCCCTGAATGATGCGGTGGTCGTAGGTCGACGTGAGCGTCATGATCTTGCTGACGCCGAGGTCGATGAGGGTCTTCTCGCTCGTGCCCTCGAAGTGCGCCGGGTACTGCATCGCACCCACACCGATGATCGTGCCCTGGCCGGACTGCAGCCGCGGCACCGAGTGGTTCGTGCCGATGCCGCCCGGGTTGGTCAGCGAGATCGTGGTGCCCGCGAAGTCGTCGGCGGTGAGCTTGTTGCCCCGCGCCTTGCGGACGATGTCCTCGTAGGCCTGCCAGAACTGCAGGAACGTCATGCTCTCGCAGTTCTTGATCGACGCCACGACGAGGTTGCGGGCGCCGTCCTTGCCCGGCATGTCGATCGCCAGGCCGATGTTGACGTGCTCCGGCGTGACGGCGTGCGGCTTGCCGTCGACCACCTTGTAGTGCCGGTTCATGTTCGGGTACTCGTGCAGCCCGCGGATCATGGCGTAGCCGATGAGGTGCGTGAACGAGATCTTCCCGCCGCGCGAACGCTTCAGGTGGTTGTTGATGACGATGCGGTTGTCGGCCATCAGCTTCGCCGGCACCGCACGCACACTGGTCGCCGTCGGGACGCTCAGCGAGGCGTCCATGTTCTTCGCGATCGCCGCGGCGGGGCCGCGGAGCACCTTCGACTCGGGCTCGCTCTTCTCCGGCTTCTCGGCCTTGCCGGCGGCCGCCTTGTCGCTCTTCGCGGCGCCGCCGGCCTTCTTGTCGCCGGTGGCAGGGGCCTCGGACGCGGGAGCGGAGGCCTTCGCGGGAGCCTGCTTCGCGGGGGCGGCCTTCGCGGGCGCCTCGGCAGTGGACTTCTGGGCAGAGGACGCCGCCTGCTTCGGGGTCTGCGACCGGGTGGCACGGCCATTACCTTGCGCCTGCGCCGGAGCCTGCGTCTGGCCGTTGGCCGACGGGTCGGCTGCCGTCGTGTCCGGCTTTCGCTCTTGCGTGGGGGAGAAGTCGGCAAAGAACTCATGCCACGCGGAGTCGACGGAAGAAGGGTCGGCGAGGAACTGGTCGTACATTTCCTCGACGAGCCATTCGTTGGGGCCGAACTGTGACGCAGGGCTGCTGCTGGACACGGCTTGGACTCGCCTCTATCTGTCTCGATGTGCCAATTACGCGCGTACCAGGCTAACCCCCGTGCTGCCGGCTCGGTCACCGAACTCGCACTTGACGCCGGATCCGCCGGCGTCGGGCAGCCCGGATTTATCACTGAATCGATACCGGTCGTCGGGCGTATACCCGACCCTCGCCGACCCCGGCGACCGGCGCAGGTTTTCGTGACCGGGGTCATCCCGTTTTCGTGAGAGTCGGTCGCGGTCGTTCAGCCGGATCGGGGCGTGCCTGCCGGCGGTGACCCGGCTGCAGGGGCTTCGCCGGCAGGCGTGTCGGTCGCCGCGCCGTCGCCGAGGCGCCACAGCCTGGCGTACGCCCCATCGGCCGCGAGCAGCTCGGCGTGGGAGCCGTCCTCGACGACCCGGCCGTGGTCCAGCACGACGATGCGGTCGGCGCGTGCGGCCGTCGCGAGTCGGTGGGCGACGACGAAGGTGGTGCGCGTGGCCGCGATGCGGTCGGTGGCGCGCAGTACGGCGTCCTCGGTGGCGGGGTCGAGTGCGGCGGTCGCCTCGTCGAGGAGCAGCACGTCGGGGTCGACGAGCTCGGCTCTGGCGAGCGCGACGAGCTGTCGCTGGCCCGCCGACAACGAGCGCCCACGTTCGCCGACCTGCTGGGTGAACCCGTCCGGCAGCGCGGCGACGCCCTCGAGTGCGCCCACCGCACGGACGGCGGCCTCCACCTCGGCATCGGTGGCGGCGGGCCTGCCGTAGCGGACGTTGTCGGCCACGGAACCGACGAACAGGTGCGGTTCCTGCGGCACGACGCCCACGCGGGCGCGGAGTGCGGCCGGGTCGTAGTCCCGCACGTCGACACCGTCGATCCGCACCGTGCCGGTCGTGGCGTCGTAGAACCGTGCGAGCAGCTTGACGGCCGTCGACTTGCCGGCACCGGTCGCGCCGACGAACGCCACCGTGGTGCCCGCGGGCACCACGAGCGAGACGTCGGCGAGTGCGGGTGTCTCGGCGCCGGGGTAGTGGAAGCCGACGTCGTCGAGCCCGACGTCGCCGCGCAACCGCTCGGGAACGGCGACCGGGCGATCGGGCGGCGGCACGGACGTCGGCGTGCGCAGCAGGTCGCCGATTCGCCGCAGGCCGACCTTCGCCTGCTGATAGCCGTCGAACACCGTCGACAGTTGCTGCACCGGCGAGAAGAACAGCCCGAGGTACAGCAGGAACGCCATCAGCACGCCGGGTGAGAGCTCGCCGCTCGCCACTCCACTCGCCCCCGCCGTGAGCACCATGACCTCCGCGACGCCGGACAGTAGCGTCACGAACGGGAAGTACGTGGCGACGTACCGCTGGGCGCGCAGGCGGGAGCGGCGGTAGGCGTCGCTGCGGGAGGCGAAGTCGCGGGCCGAGCGCTCCTCACGCGTGTAGGCCTGGGCGACGCGGAGCCCGTTGACGTTCTCCTGCATGTCGGCGTTCACGGCGCTGACTCGTTCGCGTGCCTCGGTGTAGGCGGCCGAGGCACGTCTGCGGAACAGCACCGTCGCGACGACGAGCACCGGCAGCACGGCGAACACGTACAGCGACAGCCCGGGTGCGGTGACGACGAGCGCCACGCTGATGCCCACGAGGGTCAGCACGCTGACGACGGCCGTGGCGAGGCCGGTCTGCAGGAACGTCGACAGCGCGTCGACGTCGGTGGTCATCCGCGTCATGATCCGCCCGGACAGCTCGCGCTCGTAGTAGTCGAGTCCGAGCCGTTGCAGGTGGGCGTAGCTGCGCACCCGCAACAGGTACAGCACCGATTCGCCGGTGCGGGCGGTCAGTCGGGTCTGCAACGCGATCGCGAGCCAGTCGAACGCGATGACGACGAGGCCGATCGCGGCCGCGACGAGTACGACGGACTCGGCGCCGGTGCGTACGCCGTCGTCGACGCCGCGTTGGTAGAGAGCGGGCACGGCGATCGTCGCCAGTGCGTCTATCGCCACGAACGCGATGACCGCGGCCAGTAGTCCCCGGACAGGCCGCAGCAGGCTCGCGAGCCGGAACCGCGGGTCGGGCGCGGTGGGGTCGAGGTCACCGAGATCGGGCCGGTCCGTGGCGGGCGGGAGGGCTTGGACGCGGTCGAGGAGCTCCGGTGTCGGCGGCAGGTCGAGCGAGGCGTGCCCGCCGGGTCCGCCTCCGCGGCCCGTGGCCGGCGCGGTTGTCGATACTGCCGGTCTCGGCGAGGTCTCGGCCTCGGCCGGGTCGGTGTTCGCCCGGTCGGTGTGGGTACGGGGCCACAACTCCGGGGTGATGCCGCCCTCACCGGGCTGGGGCGGCACGCGGTGGCCGGGCTCCTCGGCGTCGTCGCCGGGGCCGGACACCAGCTCCCGGTACAGCGGGCAGCGCACCTCGAGCTCCCCCGCGGTGCCGACGTCGACGACCCGGCCCGCGTCCAGCACCGCGATCCGGTCGGCCAGCGCGAGGGTGGAGCGACGGTGGGCGATCAGCAGCGTCGTGCGATCGCGCATGACGTCGCGCAGTGTGTCGTGGATGGCGGCCTCGGTAGCGGTGTCGACCGCTGACGTGGCGTCGTCGAGGATCAGTACTCGCGGATCGGTGAGGAGTGCACGCGCCAGGCCGAGGCGCTGCCGCTGCCCGCCGGACAGAGTGAGTCCGCGCTCGCCCACCTGGGTGTCGTACCCGTCGGGCAGTGCGGCGATGAACTCGTGGGCCTCGGCCGCCCTCGCTGCCGCGATCACCTCCGCGTCGGAGGCGTCCGGTCTGCCGTAGGCGATGTTGTCCCGCACGGACGTCGAGAACAGGAACGCCTCCTCGAACACCACGCCCACGGTGCGGCGCAGTTCGGTCAGGCCGAGATCGCGGACGTCGGCGCCGCCGAGGCGCGCCGCGCCCTCGTGGACGTCGTAGAAGCGGGGGAGCAACAGCGAGATCGTGGACTTGCCGGAACCGGCGGTACCGACGAGTGCGAGGGTCTCGCCGGGCCTGGCTCGCAGGGACAATCCGTCGAGTACGGGTTCGGACAGGGTGTAGCCGAACCGCACGTCGTCCAGCTCGATGTCCAGCGGCCCGTCGGGGACCGGTTCCGGATCGGCCCGCTCACGTACCTCGGGCTGCGCGTCGATGAGCTCGTGCACACGTTCCGCACCCGCGCGCGTGAGCTGCGCCTGCACGACGAGGCTCGCGAGCATGCGTGCCGGCCCGGTGAGGGACGAGACGTACGTGGCGAACGCCAGGAACGTGCCGAGGCTGATCTGCCCCCTGAGCGCCAGGATGCCGCCCACCGCCAGTACGGCGATCTGGCCCGCCGCGGGCAGTGCGCCGGTGGTCGCGGTCGGAACGGCCGACAGTTTCGCGGCGCGGAGACGTTCGGCGAACAGCCTGCGCGCCGAGCCGGAGAGTCTGCCCGTCTCGCGCCTCTCCTGGCCGAAGCCCTTGACCACGCGCACGCCGGTGACCGTCTCCTCGACGTGCTGGGCGATCTCGGCGGCACGCTGCTGGGCCGACCACGTGGCGGGGAACAGCTTGCGTCTGCTCACCGCGAGGACGATCGCGACCGCCGGGCCGACGATCAGGGCGATCACGGTCAGCAGCGGCGACATCCACAGCATCGCCCCGAGCGCCAGCACCGCGAACACGATCGACCCGGCCGACAGCGGCACCTGCATCAGGAACCCGGTCACGAGCTGTAGATCGGTGATGGCGCGCGAGACGATCTGACCCGTGCGCAGCGAGTCCTGTTTGCCTCCGTCGAGCCGCGACACCGCGGCGAACACCGAACGCCGCAGGTCGTGCTGGACGTCGAGTGCGAGTCTGCCGCCGACGTAACGCCTGCCGAACGCGGCGCCGAACGCCAGCAGATGCAACGTGAGGAGCGCGACGGCGAGCCATGGCAGGTTCGCTGTCGAGCCCGCGACGGCGCCGTCGACGCCCTCGCGGATCAGCAGCGGGCTCACCGCTTGGACGCCGACGCCGAGGACGGCCGCGCCGAACGCGAGGACGACCAGGGCCGGGTGCCGCCAGCACGCCGCGGCGATGCGTCGCACCCAGCCGCCCCGGCCGGGCGGCCCCGGCGTACCGGGCGGCCCCGGAGTGCCGGGCGGATCGGTGCTGGTCGCGGTGTCCCTCTCCGCGCTGCCGATCCGCCCCGACACTTCCGGTTCCTCCTCGTCGCCTGCCTGCTACGTGATGTCGCGCTTCTGGTTGACCGCCCAGCCGCCGCCGAAGAACAGCATCGTCCAGCCGAAGAAGATCAGCGCGGAGGCCCACCACGAGAATGCCCCCGGCGCGCCCGCCGTGTACTGCAGGAGCCACGCGGTCTCGTATTCGAGACCCGGGATCTTCACCCCGGCGGCGCCGAACGCCTCGGCGCCGATCGCACCGACGATGCCGTTCAGCGTGCCGTTCGGCAGCACGCCGCCCATCCAGGCCACGTTCTCCTGCCACAGCCCGAAGCTGACGAAGACCCACACGTTCTCGATCAGCAGCATGTAGATGGTGAGCGTGACGACGCTGCCCGCCACACTCTTCCACAGGGCACCGACACCGATGCCGAACAGCGTCGCCAGCACGCCCGCGAGCAGCGAGGTGCCGATGACGGCCAGCCACTGCCCGCTCGACGGCATTCGTTCGCCGTCGACGACGAACGCGATGCCGAGGCTCGCGGCCGCGGATACGACCAGCCCGTACAGTGCCCCCCAGCCGCTGTAGGTGAGCATCTTCGCGCCGAGCGCCATCGGGCGGTTCGGCGCCGTCAGGAACGTCGTCGTGATGGTCTTCTTGCCGTACTCACCTGCGACGGCCAGCACGCCGAGGATCACCGCGAACAGCAGGCCGACGTTGATGCCGTGACCGATGGCGAGCAGGCCCATGGGTAGTTCGCCGGTCTCGATACCGAGCGCCCCGGTGATCGTCTGGGTCTCCCGGCTGCTGAGGACCTCACCGACCTCGTTGGTGAACGCACCCCAACCGAGTGCGAACAGCAGCGAGGCGAAGAACGCGGGGATCAGCAGCGCCCACCAGCTCTTGGTGGTGATGATCTTGCGCATTTCGGCCTTGATCAGGTTGCCCATCACTGGCCACCTCCCCAGCCCTGCTGGCCCGGCTGCTGGTAGCCCGGAGCCTGGTACGGATTCTGCGGCTGCCCCGCGGGCGGTCCCGGTGGGAACCCGGGTGGCGGACCCGGTGGTTGCTGCGGCGGCTGGGGAGGTTGCTGTGGCGGCTGGGGAGGTTGCTGGGGAGGCTGGCCCGGTGGCAACGGGCCGCCGGCGTACTGCGGGCTGGTCATCTGGAAGAACAGCTGCTCGAGGTCCGCCTTCTCCTCCTCCATGCCGTAGACCGCCACGCCCGCCTTCGCGGCGACGTCACCGATCTGCTGCACGGTGGCGTTCATCACGGCCACCCGGCCGTCGTGGGCGGGCTGCACCTCGCCGACACCCGCTTCCTGCAACGCGGTGACGAGGGCGTTCGCGTCGGCGGGCTGCACCAGCACCCGCGAACGCTGCGAGGCACGCAACTGTTCGAGCGGGCCGTAGTAGCGCGTCATTCCCGCGCTGACGATCACGACCTGGTCGATCATCTGCTCCACCTCGGAGAGCAGGTGACTCGACACCAGCACCGTGCGGCCCTGCTTCGCGAACGACTGCAGGAACCCGCGCAACCACGCGATGCCCTCCGGGTCCAGGCCGTTCGACGGTTCGTCGAGCACCAGTACCTGCGGGTCGCCCAGCAGCGCCGTGGCCAGCGACAGCCGTTGCCGCATACCCAGCGAGTAGCTCCCGGCCGGCCGGTCCGCCGCGGGCGTGAGGCCCACCAGGCCGAGTAGCTCGTCCACGCGCTGATCCGGAACACCGATCGCGGCCGCGTACACCCGCAGGTGGTTCCGCGCCGTGCGGGCCGAGTGGAAGCCCTCGTTCTCCAGCACAGCCCCGGCGACCCGTGCCGGGTTGCCGAGCTGCGTGTACGGGCGTCCGTTGATCGTCGCCGCACCCGATGTCGGTGTCACCAGCCCGAGCAGCATGCGCAGGGTCGTCGTCTTCCCCGCACCGTTCGGCCCGAGGAACCCGGTGACCGAGCCCGGTTCCACGGTGAAGCTCAGGTTCTGGACCGCCGTCACGGCCCCGAACTGTTTGGTGAGGTTCTGCACCGCGATGCGGCCACTGCCGTCGTGCATTGTCCATCCCCTTTTGGTGCGCTGTCCCTTTTCGGGGCGCTGTCCCCATTGGTGCGCCGTGGCCCCTGCGACCGCGCTTGACGTGCGGTCGCACCACGTGACGGCGATGCACTCCCGGCTCCGCGAAGAGCGGCCGAGCGGTCCGCGGCACCAGCGAACGCGGTGTCCGTCACTGTGGCGGTCGCCATCCTGCCCCATGTCCCGCGCCGAGGATGGGGAGGTCGGCGATTCGAGGCCCGGCGACGGCCCGGCGCCCGAGAACGGTCACTCTGTGTGTCGATGCCGGAATCCGCCGTACCGAGGTCGACAGTTGCCCGGAAACAACAGAGATTCGTGAACAAAAAACCCCACGACTTGCCGACCCCGGGGCGGCGAACCACCGAGCGACGACTTAAGCTGGTACGTGGCGGCCCGCTCCCGGTGACCCCCAGGCTGGTTGAGCGGGCCGCCCCTATTCAACTGTTTCCAGTGGCCCGCATAGCGGCGCCGGTGGCAGAGCCTCAGCGCGCCGCTGACTCCGGGATCGCCTCGTCGTGAATGCCGATTCATCGGGCTTCTGCGGGCACGTGTCTCGGTCCGGTCGGGCGTGGCCGCTTGCACGGTGCGTGATCGCGGAGGTGCGCGGTCGCGGAGCGGGGCAGGCGTCGCCGTGGACCGGCCACGCCCCGCGGCAGTGGGCTCACAGGTCGGCCGGCGTGTAGGTCAAGCCGTGGGCCGTCGCGACCGGAGCGTTCGTCAACGCGCCCGCGTGCGTGTTCAGCCCCTTCGCCAGGTTCGGATCCGCACGCAGCGCACCCTCCCAGCCGTCCTCGGCGAGCCGCAGCACGTACGGCAACGTGACGTTCGTCAGGCCGTACGTCGACGTCCGCGGCACGGCACCCGGCATGTTGGCCACGCAGTAGAACACCGAATCGTGCACCCGGTACGTCGGCTCGTCGTGCGTCGTCGGACGTGAATCCGCGAAGCAACCGCCCTGGTCGATCGAGATGTCCACCAGCACGCTGCCCGGCTTCATCCGCGACACCAGGTCGTTCGACACCAACTTCGGCGCCTTCGCGCCCGCCACCAGCACGGCGCCGACCACCAGATCCGCTTCGAGCACGGCCTGCTCGAGGGTGAACGCGTTCGACGTCACGGTGCGGATCCGCCCGCCGAAGTCGCTGTCGATCTGCCGCAGCCGGTCCACGTTCGTGTCCAGCACCTCGACGTCGGCGCCCAGGCCCAGCGCGATCCGAGCTGCGTTCAGGCCGGCCACACCGCCACCGACGACGACGACCCGCGCCGGGTGCACACCGGGAACGCCGCCGATCAGCACGCCACGGCCGCCTCCGGGCTGCATCAGCGAGTACGCGCCCACCTGCGGAGCCAGCCTGCCCGCGACCTCCGACATCGGAGCCAACAGCGGCAACGAACCGTTGGGCAGCTGCACCGTCTCGTACGCGATCGACGTCATGCCCGCGGTCATGAGCGCCTCGGTCAGCGCCCGGTCCGCCGCCAGGTGCAGATACGTGAACAGCACCTGGTTCGACCGCAGTCTGCCGTACTCCTCGCTGATCGGCTCCTTGACCTTCAGCACGAGGTCGCCCTCGGACCAGGCGTCGTCGGCCGTCGGCAGGATCTTCGCGCCCGCAGCGACGTACTCCTCGTCCTTGATCGCGGAGCCCAGGCCGGCGCCGGCCTCCACGTAAACCTGATGGCCGTGCGCGGTCAGCTCGTGAGCTCCCGCCGGGGTCAGAGCAACCCGGTACTCGTGCTTCTTGACTTCCTTCGGGACGGCGATGCGCACGGCTTCCTCCTCGGTGGCGCCCACCTGTCGGCGGAACGGGCGCCGCTTGGCGCTTCCTTGTGGGAATGGTGTCTCCGACCACCGTGAACCACCCGGAAGGCGGTGTCATCGTGCTGCTACGACAATCATCGGCGGGCGGAGTGGTCCTTGAGTGACAACCCTTGACCTCCAGTCGACTCGAGGTCGCAGGGTGATCGCCATGCGAGCGGTGTGGTGGACGAAGCCGGGCGGCCCCGAGGTACTGCGACCTGGCGAGGCGGCGAGCCCGGAGCCACGCCGCGGCGAGGTGCTGATCGACGTCGAGTACGCGGGGGTCACGTTCGTCGAGACGCAGTTGCGTGCCGGGCGCGGGCCGTTCGCGTGGGAGCCGCCGCTCATCCCGGGAAACGGCGTCGGGGGCGTGGTGGCGCGGACCGGTGACGGTGTCGATCCCGCGCTCGTCGGTACCCGCGTGGTGAGCGGTCTGTCGGGCAGCGGCGGTTACGCCGAGCAGGCGGTCGCCGCGGCCGACCGGATCCTGCCCGTGCCCGACGGACTCGCGATGACGGACGCGGTGGCGGTTCTGGCCGACGGGCGGACCGCGATGCTGCTGCATCGCGCCGCCGCGCCGCGGCCGCGGCAGCGGGTGCTCGTGGAGGCGGCCGCGGGCGGCGTGGGTGGTCTGCTCGTGCAGCTCGCGGTCAAGGAGGGGGCGGTCGTGATCGCAGCTGCGGGCGGCGAACGCAAGGGCAGGCTCGCCCGGGAAGCGGGCGCGTCACACGCCGTCGACTACGGCGACCCGCGGTGGGCGGACGCCGTGCGGGACGCGGTCGGCGAGGTCGACGTCGTCTACGACGGGGTCGGCGGCGACATCGGGCGCGCGGCGTTCGGCCTCCTCGCTTCCGGCGGCCGCATGGTCGTCCACGGGATGGCGAGCGGCGCCATGACCGACGTTTCCCCCGAGGAGGCCGAGGCGCGGGGCGTCGTCGTCACGGGCGGGCTCGACGCCACGCCCGAGACGCTGCACGCCTGCGCGCGCGACGCCCTCGCGGAGGTGACGGCAGGACGGTTGCGGCCGCGGATCGGAGCGGTCCACGCGCTGGAACGTGCCGCCGACGCCCACGCCGCCATCGACGCCCGGTCCACGGCGGGCAAGACCCTGCTCGCCGTGAACCGGCCGACATGACCGCGGCGCTCCTCGCGGCCCGGCGCCGCCGGTGACCCCCGCCCCGTCGTCGTCGGGACGTGGTGATCACGACCACCGCAGCGTGAGTAGCTGTGCGACGAGGGCAAGCCGGACGTCGGGGTCGTCGAGGTCCAGACCGGCGAGTTCCAACAGCTTGCGCATGCGGTACCGCAGGGTGTTCGGGTGCACCTGCAGGGCCGCTGCCGCGCTGCGCGGATCGCCGGGATGGCGCAGCCAGTGGTACAGCGTGTCGACGTACTCGGTGCCGTGTGCCTGGTCGTGCTCGACGAGCGTGCGCAGCGGGCCCAGCGCGGTCACGTTCGCGGAACGGGCGGCCGTTGCCGTGCGATGCAGCGTCAGCGGGGTCCACACCTCGTCGAACGTGACGGTCCGTCCCTGCACGATGCCCGCCCGCAGCAGCCCCAGCGCCTCGTCCGCCTCGGTGCGGGACGCGGGCAGCTCACCCAGCTCGTACGCACCGCCCGCTGCTGCGCGGACCTCGCCGGCCTTCGGCCCGGACTGCATGTCCTCGAGCGCCGACCGCAGTTCCGGCCAGGCTCCCGCGCCGCCCGTCTCCGGGACGACCGCGTAGAGCAGACCGGCGTGCTCGGCCGCCACCGGCTGCCTGCCGATGCCCTGGGACAACCGTTCGAGCAGCGCCAGCCGCATGCCCTCGCCGTCGAGCGTGTCGCCTCCGGGCGTGTCGATGACGACGACCCGGTGCGGCTGCTCGGTCAGGCCCAGTTCCGCGACGGCCTTGCGCGGCCCGGCCTCGCCGTGCAGCAGTTCCCGCAGCACCTCGGCGTATGCGCGGCGGCGGACGTCGGAATGGGCCCGCCGTCGCAACAGGTGCAGCGCCACGACCGGGGCCGTGTCGGCGAATGCGGCGGCCCGTTCGTCCGGCACGGGGCCGTCCACGACCGCCCACATCGAGCCGAGCAGCTCGCCGCCCATGCGCACCGGTGCGATCAGCCGCGGCAGTGTCCCGTCCTTCTGGCCCGGCACGAAGATCGTCTGCCTGCCGCGCGTGAGGTCGCGGAAGACGCCACGGGAGCGGAACCGTGCGAGCACGTCGTCGGGGATGCGCCTGCCGACGATCGTGGCCACTCGCGCGGGGTCGGTGAGGTCTTGCCGCGCGGAGTAGGCCAGCACGCGCGAGTTGGTGTCCTCGATCGTCACGGGAGCGTCGACGACCGAGGCCACCGCATCGGCGAGCCGGAACAGGTCGCCCGCCGCCGGGTCCGCCTCGAGCGTGTCGGACTCGTCGGCCTCGGCGTCCAGCACGGTGCGCAGCAGCCACACGAGCTGGGCCCACGCGGTCGCCTCGTGCACCTCGATCAGGCCGATGCCCGCGCGCCTGGCGGCCCCGCGGACCGCCGGCTCGTGCGCGACCGGTGCCTTGATCAGCACCGCCGTCGCCTCGCGCCGCGCGGAGTCCTTCAGCAGGGCCACGGCCGCGTCGGCGTCCGGTACGGCGACGCCCAGCACCAGATCACCAGCGCCCGGGGTGGTGGCCGCGGGTTCGGCGATGACGACGTCGGTGACAGCGGCCGATTCGTCCGGCAGGTGCAGCGCGTGCAGCAGCGTCGGCCCCACCCGGTCGACGACCGTGCGGACGGTGATCATCGGTTGCCGGAAGTGCTGCTGGTCATGGCCGGCGAGCATACCGCCGCGGCCCGCGCCCGACGTCGACATCGACCCGCGAAAGCCCCCAGTGAATCAGTCCAGAAGGGCCTCGGCGATCCACGGTTCGACGGGCAGGTCCCGTTCCAGGCACGCGGTCGACAGTCGCATCGTCCAGCGCAGTGCCTGTACGACCAGGCTCTCCACCTCGTCCGGCGAGGCGTTGGCGAGTGCGATCTCCAGCTGCTCGCTCGCGTCGTCGGTGTTGCCGTGGACCTCCGCCAGCAGGGTGCGGACGGCGGTGCGCACGGGCGGCTCGGCGTCGTCGATCGTGACCTCTTCGCCCTCGGAGTCGAACACCTGGACCTTGACCGGCGCGGCGCCCCCGTCGCCGAGGGTGGTGACCATTTCGCTGCAGGTGCGGAACAACAGCAGCATGAGCGCGCGTGTGTCGTCGGTGGCGAGCGCTTCGAGCGCCGCCGCTTCGATCGCACCGGCGTCGTCGCCCAGGCGCATGGCGAGCAGCGCCCGCTGCGCGGTTTCGACGAGCCGTGACGGCGTACCTTCCTCGTGCACGGGTGTCATCAAACACCAGACGTACCGTGATCGTCGCGCGCCCGCAGGGGTGATCGTCGTCGCGACGCCGGCCACGGGCGCGTCATTTCGCCGCGTACAGCGCTCCGAGCGCGAGGCGGGTGAGCAGTTCTGCCAGGTCCTCGTGGGGCAGGTGCCGGTTGTGCGGGGTGGAGTTGATGAGTCCGAACACCGCGTGCGCCGCGGATCGGGCGTGAGGTTCGTCCAGGCGGGGGACAGCCGTGCGTAGCGCCGTGACCCACACTTCGACGTACTGCCGCTGCAGGCGGCGGACGCGCCTGCGGTCCTCGTCGGCGAGGCTCGCCAGGCTGCGTTCGTGGACGGTGATCAGTGCGGGCTGCTGCAGCGCGAAGTCGACGTGGAACCGTACGAGGCCCGCGAGGATCTCGTCGGCCTCGCCCGTCCGGCCGACGCGTTCGGTGCCGCCCGCGAGCAGGTACTCGCTGATACCCGTCAGCATTTCGCCCAACATGGCGTCCTTGCTGCGGAAGTGGCGGTACAGTGCCGGACCGGTGATCCCGACGGCCGCGCCGATGTCGTCGATCCCGACCCCGCGGAAGCCGTGCTGGGCGAACAGTTCCGCGGCCGCGGCCAGGATCTGATCCCGCCGGGACGGCTTCCCTCCGCCCGACGGCGACGCTCCCGACGGCGAAGCTGCGGACCCTGCTGCGGAGCCCGACGCGGCACTGGGGATCATGATGTCACTGTACGGGACGAAGTTAGTGAACGCTAACCTCCTGTGCGACTTCCGATTTGATCCATGCGAGGTAACTCGGGAACTTTCCCTCCTTTTCGGGCCGTCGCCGCTGGTATTCGTCTGACCGGCCAACGGCAAACGGAAAGGCGGCCCGAGATGGTCAAAGGTTCCCGAATCGTCACCGCGGCGGCCGTGGCCGCACTGGCGATGGTCGGCGGCACGGCGACGGCAGGAGCGGTCGAGACGACCGCCTACGACAGCTATGTCGCCCTCGGCGACTCCTACTCCAGCGGCGTCGGCGCGGGCGACTACGGCGATTCGGGTGGCTGCAAGCGCAGCGCGAACGCCTATCCGCAGCTCTACGCGAACTCCAACGGCATCGGCGACTTCGACTTCGCGGCCTGCCTGGGGGCGCGCACGGACGACGTGCTCGTGCAGGCCGACACACTCTCCGCCGACACCGACCTCGTCACGGTGTCGGTCGGCGGCAACGACGCCGGTTTCGTCGACGTCATGATCGACTGCACGACGAGCTTCGACCAGGGGTGCGTCAACCGGGTCGAGGATGCCAAGGACTATGTCGAGACCACGCTGCCCGGCCGGCTGGACGGCGTGTACGACAAGATCAAGGCCAACGCGCCGAACGCCGAGGTGTACGTCCTCGGCTACCCGCAGTTCTACGAGATCGGCGGATCCTGCAACGGCGGTCTGAGCGAGACCAAGCGGACCGCCATCAACTCGGGTGCGGATGCCCTCGCGGCCACGATCTCCGAGCGGGCCGAAGCCGCGGGCTTCACGTTCGTCGACGTCCGGGACGACTTCGACGGGCACGAGATCTGTTCCGGCGACTGGTGGCTGCACAGCGTGACGTGGCCGGTCGACGAGTCGTACCACCCCAACGCCGCCGGTCAGCAGCACGGCTACCTGCCGGCACTGGAGGGTGCCGCGGGCTGACGTCGATCGGGTGGGGATTTCCCCGCTGCACGGCTGGACCTCAGGGTTAGTAGCCTCTAACATCGAATCCGGTGTTAACGGCTGCTAACCCTGAGGTGTGTCATGGACGGTCCGGCGCTCGCCAGTCACGCTGACCCGAACGGCGAGGCGTACTCCCGCAATGTCGCAGGACACGGTGAGTTGGTCGAAGATCTGCGGAAGCGACTCGCCGCCGCTCGGCTGGGCGGCCCGGAGAAGGCGCGCTCCCGGCATGTGGAACGCGGCAAGCTGTTGCCGCGCGACCGAGTCGACGCGCTGCTGGACCCGGGGTCGCCGTTCCTCGAGCTCTCGCCGCTGGCGGCGACGGGGCTCTACGACGACGAGGCGCCCGCCGCAGGCATCATCACCGGCATTGGCCGGGTCTCCGGGCGCGAATGCGTGATCGTCGCCAACGACGCCACCGTCAAGGGCGGCACCTACTACCCGATGACGGTCAAGAAGCACCTGCGTGCCCAAGAAGTGGCGCTGCACAACAACCTGCCGTGCATCTACCTCGTCGACTCCGGAGGAGCGTTCCTGCCACGGCAGGACGAGGTGTTCCCCGACCGGGAGCACTTCGGCCGCATCTTCTACAACCAGGCAACGATGTCGGCCCGCGGCATCCCGCAGGTCGCCGCCGTCCTCGGCTCGTGCACCGCGGGCGGCGCCTATGTGCCGGCGATGAGCGACGAGGCCGTGATCGTCCGCAATCAGGGAACGATCTTCCTGGGCGGGCCACCGCTGGTGAAGGCCGCGACCGGTGAGGTCGTCACGGCCGAGGAACTGGGCGGCGGGGATGTCCACTCGCGACAGTCCGGGGTGACCGACCATCTCGCAGTCGACGACGCCGACGCGCTGCGCATCGTGCGTTCGATCGTCTCGACCCTGGGGCCGCGGGAACCGAAGCCGTGGGACGTCGCACCGGTCGAGGAGCCGGCTGCCGACCCGCGCGAGCTCTACGGCGTCGTGCCCACCGACTCGCGGACACCGTACGACGTGCGCGAGGTGATCGCCCGAGTCGTGGACGGCAGCAGGTTCGCCGAGTTCAAGAAGGAATACGGCACCACGCTCGTCACCGGGTTCGCCCGCATCCACGGGCATCCGGTCGGGATCATCGCCAACAACGGGGTGCTGTTCGCCGAGTCCGCGATGAAAGGCGCCCACTTCATCGAGCTGTGCGACAAACGCTCGATCCCGCTCGTGTTCCTGCAGAACATCACGGGCTTCATGGTCGGGAGGGACTACGAGGCCGGCGGGATCGCCAAGCACGGAGCGAAGATGGTCACCGCGGTGGCCTGTGCGCGGGTGCCGAAATTCACCGTGGTCATCGGCGGCTCGTTCGGTGCCGGCAACTATTCGATGTGCGGACGTGCGTACTCGCCGCGGTTCCTGTGGATGTGGCCGAACGCGCGCATCTCGGTGATGGGCGGCGAGCAGGCCGCGTCGGTGCTCTCGACCGTGCGGCGGGACACCATCGAGGCTCGCGGCGAGGAGTGGTCGGCCGACGAGGAGGAGTCGTTCAAGGAGCCGATCCGCGAGCAGTACGAGGAGCAGGGCAACCCCTACTACTCGACCGCGCGGCTGTGGGACGACGGCGTCATCGACCCCGCCGACACCAGGACGGTGCTGGGCCTGGCGCTGTCCGCGTCGGCCAACGCACCGCTGGAGCCGGTCGGCTACGGCGTCTTCCGGATGTGAGAGAGGACGGTTCGACAGGCATGTTCGACACGGTTCTGGTGGCCAATCGCGGCGAGATCGCCGTCCGCGTGATCGCGACGCTGCGGCGCATGGGGATCCGTTCGGTGGCCGTCTACAGCGACGCCGACGCCGACGTCCGGCACACCCGTGAAGCGGACGTGGCCGTGCGCATCGGTCCCGCGGAGGCCACTCGGAGCTATCTGTCCGTCCCGGACGTCGTGAAGGCGGCGGTCGACACCGGAGCTCAGGCGGTCCACCCCGGCTACGGGTTCCTTGCGGAGAACGCCGACTTCGCGGCGGCCTGCGCCGATGCGGGCATCGTGTTCATCGGCCCGCCGACCTCGGCGATCGACGCCATGGGGGACAAGATCCGCGCGAAGGCCACGGTGTCGGCGGCGGGTGTGCCCGTGGTCCCGGGCAAGTCCGAGGTGGTCGATTACGCCGCGGCCGCAGAGGAGGTCGGGTATCCGGTGCTGCTCAAACCGTCCGCGGGCGGCGGCGGCAAGGGCATGCGGCTGGTCACCGAGCCCGGCGAACTGGCGGCCGCCGTCGAGGCCGCGCAGCGCGAGGCACGCGGCGCGTTCGGCGACGACCGGCTGTTGATGGAGCGCTTCGTCGACACGCCGCGGCACATCGAGATCCAGGTGCTGGCCGATGCGCACGGCACGGTGCTGCACCTCGGCGAGCGCGAGTGCAGCCTGCAGCGCAGGCACCAGAAGATCATCGAGGAGGCGCCGTCGCCGCTGCTCGACGTCGACGCCAGGGCGCGTATGGGCGCGTCCGCGGTCGAGGCGGCACGCTCGGTCGGCTACGTCGGCGCGGGCACGGTCGAGTTCATCGTGTCCGCGACCGACCCCGACGAGTTCTTCTTCATGGAGATGAACACTCGGCTGCAGGTGGAGCATCCGGTGACCGAGGCGATCACGGGCGTCGACCTGGTCGAATGGCAGGTGCGGATCGCCGCGGGCGAACCGCTCACGCTCGGACAGGACGACGTGCGCTTCGACGGGCACGCCGTGGAGGCGCGGGTCTACGCCGAGGATCCGGCTCGCGGCTTCGTCCCCACCGGCGGCACCGTGCTGGGACTGGTCGAGGCGTCGGGGCCGCACGTGCGGGTCGACTCGGGTGTCGCCGAGGGCACGCGTGTCGGGTCCGACTACGACCCCATGCTCGCCAAGGTCATCGCCTGGGGCCCCGAGCGCGGCTCCGCGTTGCACCGGCTCGACCGGGCACTCGCCGACACCGCCGTGCTCGGGCTGCAGACCAATGTGGAGTTCCTGCGACGGCTCGTGTCCGATGAGGACGTCCGGTCGGGCGACCTCGACACGGGCATGGTGGAGCGCAAGCTCGACGAGCTCACCGACGCGGGTGTGGCCGAGGGGTTCTTCGTCGCCGCGGCGCTCGACCGGTTGCTGGCGCTGGAACCCACCGGTCCGGTCGTGGATCCGTGGGAGGTCCCCAGCGGCTGGCGGATGGGCGCCGCAGCCGGGGTGGAGTTCCTGCTCCGCACGGGCGATACGGAACGGCTGGTGCGGGTCGAAGGGCCCGCCTCGGGCGCGCGCGTGACGGTCGGCGACGCCGAACCGGTCGAGGCGTCCGCTCGCCGGGTGCTCGGCCCGGCCGGGGCCGCGACGGGTCTCGACGTCCATTGTGGATCGGAGTACCAGCGCTACGTGCGGGCGGAGGCGCCCGACGGCGCCGTGTGGCTGAGCCGCGACGGTGTCGGACTGGCGTTCGGGGAACGGCCGAATCTGCTCGCCGCGCGTGCCGACGACGTCGACGCGGGACCGGTGACGAGCCCGATGCCGGGCACCGTGCTGGTCGTCAAGGCCGCCCAGGGCGACGAGGTCACGGCGGGAACGCCGTTGCTGGTCGTCGAGGCGATGAAGATGGAGCACACGATCACCGCACCCGTCGACGGCGTCGTCGCCGAACTCCCCGTGCGGGCGGGCCAACAGGTCGCGCTCGACGAGAAACTCGCACTGGTGACCCCTCAGGAGCAGACATCATGATCGACTTCCGGCTCGACGACGAGTACGAAGCGCTGCGCAAGACCGTCCACGACTTCGCCCAGTCCGAGGTGAAGCCGGTGATCGGGGACTTCTACATCCGCGAGGAGTTCCCCTACGAGATCGTCGCCAAGATGGGCGAGATGGGCCTGTTCGGCCTGCCCGTCGCCGAGGAGTACGGCGGCATGGGCGGCGACTACTTCGCCCTCTGCCTGGCGCTCGAGGAGCTGGCCCGGGTGGACTCCTCGGTGGCGGTCACGGTCGAGGCGGGCGTGTCGCTGGGCGCGATGCCGATCTACCGATTCGGTACCGAGGAGCAGAAGCGCCGCTGGTTGCCGTCGCTGTGCACGGGTGAGGCGCTCGGCGCCTTCGGGCTCACCGAACCGGGCGGCGGGTCGGACGCCGGGGCGACGAAGACCCGAGCCACGGTCGATGGTGATGGGGCGGAGTGGGTGATCAACGGCAGCAAGTCGTTCATCACCAACTCCGGTACCGACATCACCGGCGTCGTCACCGTCACGGCCGTCACGGGCACGAAGCCCGACGGCGGCAAGGAGATCTCGGCGATCCTCGTGCCGGCGGGCACGCCCGGGTTCACGGTGGCGCCGAAGTACTCGAAGGTCGGCTGGAACGCCTCGGACACCCACGAGCTGGCCTTCGACGACTGCCGGGTGCCGGTGGAGAACCTCCTGGGCGAGCGCGGCCGTGGCTACGCGCAGTTCCTGCGTATCCTCGACGAGGGCAGGGTCGCCATCGCGGCGTTGAGCGTCGGTCTCGCCCAGGGCTGTGTCGACGAATGTCTGCAGTACGTGGGTGAGCGGGAGGCGTTCGGCAACAAGATCGGCGCCTACCAGGCGATTCAGTTCAAGATCGCCGACATGGAGGCGCGGGTCCACTCGGCGCGGCTGGCCTACTACCAGGCCGCGGCGAAGATGCTGCGCGGTGAGCCGTTCAAGAAGGAGGCGGCGATCGCCAAGCTCGCGTCGTCGAACGCCGCGATGGACAATGCGCGTGACGCGACGCAGATCTTCGGCGGCTACGGGTTCATGAACGAGTTCCCGGTCGGCCGGTTCTACCGGGACGCCAAGATCCTCGAGGTCGGGGAGGGGACGAGCGAGGTTCAGCGGATGCTGATCGCGCGCGAGCTCGGCCTGAAATGAGGCCTGCCCGTGGGTGCGTCGCCGCGGCCGACCAGGCGTGATAGAAATACCGGTATAAGTATTCGGGTTCGGCGGCGGGCATGCGGGTCCGCGGTGGAGGATGCAGGCGATGGTGGAGCTGAAGACCCCCGGCGAGATCGAGGCGATGAGCGTGACCGGCACGTTCGTCGCCGAGGTGCTCGGCGATCTGGCGCAGCGCGCCGAACCCGGCGTGAACCTGCTCGACCTCGAGCACCGCGCCCGCGACATGATCAAGCACCGGGGCGCTGAGTCCTGCTACTGGGACTACGCGCCGTCGTTCGGCAAGGGGCCGTTCCGCAACGTGATCTGCCTCGCCGTCAACGACGCCGTGCTGCACGGGCTACCGCACGACTACGAGCTGCGCGGCGGCGACGTGCTCACGATGGACATGGCCGTGTCGATCGACGGCTGGGTGGCCGACTCGGCGCGCACCGTGATCGTCGGCACCCCGCGCCCCGGTGACCAGGGGCGCGAGGACGTGCGGCTCGTGGAGGCGACCGAGCGGGCACTCGACGAGGCGATCGCGGTGGCGCGGCCGGGCAACCGGCTCGGTGACATCTCGGCGGCGATCGGCGGCGTCGCGTCGCGATACGGCTACCCGGTCAACACCGAGTTCGGCGGACACGGTCTGGGCCGCACGATGCACGAGGAGCCGCACGTGCCGAACGCGGGCCGCCCCGGCCGAGGGATGCCGCTGCGTCCGGGGCTGACCATCGCGATCGAGCCGTGGTTCGCCGCGGGTACCGACCGTATCGTCTACGACCCGGACGGCTGGACGATCCGATCGGCCGACGGCTCGCGCACCGCGCACAGTGAGCACACGATCGCGATCACCGAGGACGGGCCGCGTATCCTGACGCTCACGAGCTGAACCCGAGCCGGCTGGAGGTCCCGGTGATCGCGATTCCGTCACAGCTGGCTTCGGTGGCCGCGAACGTCGCCGACAAGGTCGCCAAGGGCGGCGTGGCGGACCTCCGGCCCGTGCCGCGGGTGCTGATCGACCGCGGTCCGAACCGTTCGGTCTACCGGATGACGGGGCAGCGGGTGACCCCTTCCGGCGATCCGGTGTTGCTGGTGCCGCCGCTGGCAGCGCCGGCGCTGTGTTTCGACCTGCGGCGTGGGTGCAGCCTCGCCGAGCACCTCACCGACGCGGGCAGGCCGACCTATCTCGTCGACTACGGCAGCGTCGCGTTCGCCGACCGCAATCTGGGCATCGAGCACTGGATCGACGAGGTGTTGCCGCGCACGATCCGCAAGGTCAGCGAGGATGCGGGCGGCAGGCCCGTGCACGTCGTCGCGTGGTGCCTCGGCGGCATCTTCTCCGTGCTGACGGCCGCCGACCGGCCCGAGCTGCCGATCGGGTCGTTGACCACGATCGCCTCGCCGTTCGACTACACCGCGATCCCGCTTGTGGCCCCGTTCCGGCCGCTCGTGGAGTTCACCGGCGGGCACATTCTGACGCCGTTCTACCGCCTGCTCGGCGGCGCGCCGTCGGCGGTGGTGACGCAGGTGTTCCGCGCGACGGGGATCGACAAGGAGATCACCAAACCGCTGGCCATCCTGCGCAACCTCGACGACCGCGACTACCTGGCGCAGATCGAGGCCGTCGACCATTTCATGGCCAACATGCTCGCGTACCCGGGACGCACGTTCGGGCAGATCTACCACCGGTTCTTCCGCGCCAACGATCTGTCCGCAGGCACTTTCGCACTCGACGGCCGCACCATCACACTGTCCAAGCTGGACATTCCGACTCTCGTCGTCGCGGGGGAGAACGACAGCATCGCGCCGCGCCGTGCCGTGGAGCGGCTGGTGGACCTGCTGGAGAACACGCCGGAGACGCGGTTCCGTACCGCGCCCGGCGGACACCTCGGTGTCCTCACCGGCCGCCGTGCTCGCAGCACGACGTGGCGTTACGTCGACGAGTTCGTCGACGAGCACGCAAGCCCTCGGTAGGGCGAACCGTCACTCGGAGCTTCGGCGAACCCGGCCTGCCCGCGACGATTGCCGGGCGCGGGCAGGCCGAGTTCGCTCAGACGTCGAGCTGACCGAGATCCGCCAGCTGCTGTTCGAAGGGGACGAAGTCCGAGAAGCCGTCGCCGGCGCGGCGGCTTCTCGGCGTTCCGGCCATGGCACCCGCCAGCTCGCCCGCAGCGCGGTCGATGCGGGAGTGCAGCTCGCCCGCGTCCTCGCCGCCCCAGTCCTGCGAGGCCGCGTACACGCCGGTGGGCATGACCGTGGCACGCAGGTACGACATCAGCGGCCGCAGGGCGTGGTCGAGGGCCAACGAGTGGCGGGGTGTGCCGCCCGTCGCTCCGATGAGCACGGGCATCCCCGTCAGGGCGCCGGCGTCGATCACGTCGAAGAACGACTTGAACAGTCCACTGTAGGACGCGCTGTAGATCGGGCTCACGGCGATCACGCCGTCGGCCCCGGTCACGGCGTCGAGCTCGGCCTGCAGTGCCGGACTCGGGAAGCCCGTCACCATGTTCTTGCCGATGTCGACGGCCACGTCGCGCAGTTCGACGACGTGGACCTCGAGCTCCTCGCCGTCGCCGTCGCCCAGCTGTTTGGTGAGCGACTCGGTGAGCCGGTCGGCCAGCAGCCGGGTCGACGACGGCGACGTGGTGCCCGCGGACACGATCGTGAGCTTCATCGGGCCTCACCCGCCGCGACGGCCTCGGTGTTCTCGGCGGCCAGCAGCGAGGCGTGCGTCGGGGCGTCCGGCACGTGCGCGGGACGGTTCTTGGCGAACTCCTCCCGCAGTACGGGCACGACCTCCTCGCCGAGCATGTCGAGCTGCTCGAGCACGGTTTTCAGCGGCAGGCCGGCGTGGTCGACGAGGAACAGCTGTCGCTGGTAGTCGCCGACGTTCTCCCGGAACGTCAGGGTGCGGTCGATGACCTGCTGCGGGCTGCCCACTGTGAGCGGGGTCTGCTCGGTGAACTCCTCCAGCGACGGTCCGCCACCGTAGACGGGGGCGTCGTTGAAGTACGGCCGGAACTCGTTCACGGCGTCCTGCGAGTTCTTGCGCATGAACACCTGACCGCCGAGTCCGACGATCGCGCGGTCCGCCGGGCCGTGGCCGTAGTGCTCCCAGCGCTGCCGGTAGAGCTCCACCATGCGGCGCGTGTGCTCGAACGGCCAGAAGATGTGATTGTGGAAGAAGCCGTCGCCGTAGTAGGCGGCCTGCTCGGCGATCTCCGGGGTGCGGATCGAACCGTGCCAGACGAATGGCGGCACGCCGTCGAGCGGACGCGGCGTCGAGGTGAAGCTCTGCAGCGGCGTGCGGAACTTGCCTTCCCAGTCGACGACGTCCTCGCGCCACAACTTGTGCAGCAGGGCGTAGTTCTCGATCGCCAGCGGGATGCCCTGGCGGATGTCCTTGCCGAACCACGGGTAGACCGGTCCGGTGTTGCCACGGCCCATGATCAGGTCGACACGGCCGTCGGCGAGGTGCTGCAGGTAGGCGTAGTCCTCGGCGAGGCGCACCGGGTCGTTGGTGGTGATGAGCGTCGTCGCCGTGGAAAGGATGATCCGCTCGGTCTGCGCGGCGATGTTGGCGAGCAGCACGGGCGGGTTCGGCGGGGCGGCGAACGGCGGGTTGTGGTGCTCGCCGGTGGCGAAGACGTCGAGACCGACCTCCTCGGCCTTGCGCGCGATCCGCACCGTGGCCTTGATCCGCTCGTTCTCGGTCGGTGTCGTGCCGGTGGTCGGGTCCGTGGTCACATCCCCGACGGAGAAGATCCCGAACTGCATCGCTGTCACCTTGCCTCAGGTAGTTGTGCGTTCAACTATCAACCCTAACGGCTGTGGCTCGGGAGGTATTCCTGGGCCCGTGGATGCCCTCGGACGTGCAGGTCGGCGCGGGTACGGGCGGGTACGGATGGGTGCGCGTACCCGCTGCGAGCCGACGGCAGGACGGGTCCGCGTCGTCAGACGTGGGCGGGCTGGGCGTTCTGCGCAGTGATGACGAACTCGGGTTCGCGTCGCTCCCGGAATTCTGCACTCGAGTGCAGAATTCCGGCGTGCTGTCAGCGACGACACAGCGACGCCTCGCGGTGCCCACCCGGTGGGGCGACGGCAGGAATGCCGCTCGGGGCCGGCCTTGTTACCTGTCACATGAAGGCGATCGTTCTCAATCAGTACGGCGGACCCGACGAGCTGACCGTGGCCGACCGGCCGGACCCGAAGGTGGCGCCCGGCGAGGTGCTGGTGCGGGTCAAGGCGGCCGGCGTCAACCCGGTGGACTGGAAACTCGCTGCGGGTGGGCTCGACGCGATGATGGAGACCCACTTCCCGCTGATTCCCGGCTGGGACGTGGCCGGCGTCGTCGAGGCGGTCGGCCTGGATGTCGAGGAGTACGCCGTCGGTGACGAGGTCATCGGCTACGTCCGCAAGGATCACGTCCAACTTGGGTCGTATGCGGAGCTGGTCTCGGCCAACGTGCGCCTGCTGGCGCCGAAACCGGCCTCGCTCGACTGGTCGCAGGCCGCCGGACTGCCGTTGGCCGGGCTGACGGCGTTCCAGGCGCTGCGGAGGCTGAACGTCGGTTCCGGCCAGACGGTGCTGATCCACGCGGCCGCGGGCGGTGTCGGCGCTCTGGGGGTGCAGTTGGCGAACGCGTTCGGCGCCCGCGTGATCGGCACGGCGAGCGAGCGCAACCACGCCTTCCTGGCCGAGTTGGGAGCCGAGCCCGTGTCCTACGGCGAGGGGTTGGCCGACCGGGTGCGGGAATTGGCCCCGGACGGGGTCGACGCGACGGTCGACTTCGTCGGCGGAGAAGAGGCCGTCGAGGTGTCGCGGCAGGTCACCAAGGACGCTGCGCATGTCGGCTCGGTCGCCGACCCGGGAGTGGCCGAGTACGGCGGCCGGTACATGTGGGTACGGCCGAGCGCCGAGGACCTCACCGAACTGGGCAAGCTTGCCGACGCGGGCGAGGTGACCGTCCACGTCGACCGCACCTATCCGCTCGCCGAGGCCGCGGTCGCATGGCGGGTGAGCCAGGCGGGCAACGTGCGCGGAAAGCTCGTGCTGACGGTCGGCTGATTCCGGGCGGACGCTGGACGTCCGTGTTGCGGTTCCGGGAGTCCGTGTTGCAGTTTCAGGGGCCCGTGTTGCGGATTCGGGCGTCTGTGTTGCGAGTTCCGGGGCTCGTGGTGCGCGAACCCGTCAGCCCGACCCGCCTCCGGACGAGGTGCCGGCGGGGGATCCGGTGAGCGTTCCCGCGGTGGGCCTTCGCGTTGTCGTTGTGGCCTCGGTGTGGCACGTTACGGCGCTATGGGATCGAGTCGGCCGTCGCCGGACCTCGATGCGATGCACGAAGCAGTCCGACAGGCCGAACGTCGCACCACGCCCGGAATCGAGGACATCGCCGCGTTCCACGCGGCGCAGGTCGCCGACCTGTCGCATCGCGAGGTCCTCGGACCGCTCCTCCCCGGTAACGGGGCGAGCGGCGCGGTGAGCTTCCGGGGCCGCATCGCCACGACGTGGGGCGAGAGCACTCGGCCCGAGATGTGCTTCAGTCTGACCAAGACCGTGCTGGCCGTGCTCGCGGGAGTGGCTTTCGACCGGGGGATGATCCCCGACGCGGACACTCCCGTCGCGGACACGGCCGACCTTCCGGTCCGAATCGGTCCGCGAGTGACATGGACACATCTGCTCCAGCAGACGAGTGGATGGGCGGGCGAGCTCTGGGGCAAGCCGGCTGACGTCGACGCGCAAAGCCTCCGTGACGGCGGTTCGGCTGCCTACGCGGAGCCCGGTGTCGAATGGGCGTACAACGACGTCCGGGTCAACCTGCTCGCGCTCGCACTCACCGTGTTGTGGCGCCGGCCATTGGACGACGTGGCCCGCACCGAACTTTTCGGGCCGCTGGGATTCTCGGACACCTGGTCGTGGCACGGATATCGGAACTCCCTGGTCGTGGTGGACGGCGTGGAGCTTCCGGTCGTGTCGGGCGGAGCGCACTGGGGCGGCGGCTTGTGGGCCTCGGCCGTCGACCTGGTTCGGTTGGGAGAGCTGATCCTCGCGCGTGGATCGTGGTACGGGGAGCGGCTTGTGAGTCCCGAGTGGATCGACGAGAGCTGGCGGCCGTGTCCCGCCAATCCCGACTACGGCTTCCTGTGGTGGCTCAACGACCGGCGGACCGTGTTTCCCGAGGCCCCGTCTTCGGGGCGGTGTGCCAGGGGGTGCGGCAACCGTCATCTGCTGTGGGTCGACCCCGACCGCGAGCTGGTCGTCGTTTCCCATTGGTCCGATTCCGCGGGGAGTCTCGTGCGTGACGTCTCAGACGCGATCACGGTCTGACGGTCGACGGTGCCGAGGTGGTCGGGCCTCACGTCGGGCCTCGTCGACCGGTTTCGGCCGTCGGCGCATCTGGGGGGTGAAGACCTCTCGTCCCGGAATCTGCAACACGGCCCCCGGAATCCGCAACACGGCCCCCGGGATCCGCAACACGCGTGCGCGAGTGCAGGGCACGCGGGTCAGCGGATGGTGAAGTTTCTCGTCACGCCGGTGATGGGGGTGATGCGGCCGAGGGCGTTCCTGGCGTCGCCGCGGTAGCGGATCCGGTAGGTGCCGGCCGCCTGCCTGGGTGGCTGCCACGTGATCGTGACGCGCGAGGCCGACAGCCCGCGGCGTTTCCAGTGCAGCTTCGTCGACCAGTCGCCGTCGTCGGCGACCGTGCGCCAGGCGCGCCCGTCCCAGCGCTGCACCTCGAGATACGTGCCCCCGCGGTGCAGGTCGTTGCTCGGGTGGGCGCCCACGAACGCGGCGGACACCCGCTCGCCCGCGGAGTAGGCCTCGGCAGGCTGGGCCAGTACGTCGCCGAAACGCCTGCCGATCGCGGGAGTGTCGAGCACGACGCCCGGTTGGAGCCGCACCTGTTTGCCCGACAGGTCCCGGGGCCGCTTCCCGGGCGGTACGTCACGACCGTCGTGCATCGCGGTGGCGAGCCCGTGCACGGTCTGCTGCAGCGCGGGCAGCTGCCAGCGGCCGAACAGCGTGCTCCCACCCTCGTAGTGCTGGGCGTCGTACTCCTCGGGCGTGGTCAGGTAGTGGAAGTAGGAGTTGGCGTAACCGGCGACGAGCACGTTCCGCAGCTCCGCGCCGACGGCCTCGGCGACGGTTCGCCGCAGCCGCAGCCCCGCGGTGATCGTCACCTCGCCGGGAATCCCGACCAGATACAGCTCGCCGACGCCCACCACCTGCACCGGCACGATCTCCTGCACCCACGGGTAGACCTTGTTCATCGCACCCACCGGAGCGAACACCCCCTTCGGCGCCTGGCACTGCTCGAGTTTCGCCGACGCGCGGTAGAGCACCGAGTGGGAAACGCTGTCCCACAACGGATTCTCGCCCTCGTCGAAGCCGGGGAATCCCGGTCCGTCCTCCAGGCTGCCCGCGGCCATGGCCGCGCCGACGGCGGGTTTGCAGGTGCGGTGGGTCCGCCCGTCGCCGGTGAACTCCGGCCTCACCTCCACATCGGACAGATCCACGTGGACGAGGCGGGAGTCGACACCGCCCGCGAGGCCGGTGCCGTCGGCGTCCAACTGGCGTTTCGCCGCGCGGTACTGCTGCTCACCGTTGGCCGTGGTGCGCTGGAAGTCCTCGGGGGTGCCGGGTGGGGTCAGGTCGACGTTGGGGGTCAGGTCGCCCGCGTTGGTCTGGGCGAACGCGGAGACGAACGCGGGCGCCCGGTCGGCGCGGTAGTCGACACCCGCGTCGTCGCGTTCCCATCGGTAGGCGGCGTAGCCCTTGTTGTCGGAACTGACGAGCCGGTTGTCGCCGGACATGCTCGTCGCGTGGACCGGGAACCAGTTGATCGCCCCGACGGGCCTGCCGCCGCGTTCGATCCGCAACAGCGACGTCTGCGGATCGACGGCGTCCGGGAAGTGCTGCCGGTCGCGGGCAGGGTTGCGGTCGAACGCCTCGCGGGAGCGGTTGGCGCTCGCGCCGGTGAGCTCGTCGTGGGTGAGCGTCAGCGACGCGGGAGCCAGATCGGCGTGGGCGCGGTCGACCGATTCGACGATGCCGGACGTGACCGCCTCGAAGGTCTTCCTGTGAAAGCCCAGCGTGGTGATGTTGTACAGCAGGTGGTGGGAATGGCCCCCCGGAGCCGCGTGGGTGTGCGTGGCGGTCAGCATCACGTTGCGCTCGGTGTAGGTGTCGCCGTAGCGCTCCGCCAGCCTGCGCAGCACCTCCTGGCGCACGCTGTTGAAGATCATCGGCGCGTCCACCACGACCAGCAGGACGCGCTCGCCGGTGCCGCGGTCGGCGATGACGAACGCCCGGGAACGCTGCCGGTTGTGCAGACCCGCGGCCTGTTGGTCGAGACGGCCGTAGCCCATCAGCCCGACCTCGGCGATCTCGCCCGTCGCGTCGGCGATGCCGCGTCCCACGAGGTACGGCTCGGCAGCGTCCACGGAGCCCTCGTCCACGGAATCCTCCCCGTCGGATGGGGTCGCACCGGCGGGAGCGGTGAGCAAGGACGCCCCGAGAAGCAACGCCACGGCCAGGACCAACGCGCGTTTCGTCATCCGTCACCCACCCGCCATCCGTCACCCACCCGCCGACTAAACGTGAATGAGTTTCGAATTCTCGGCGTCGGGGTCCGGTCGCGCAAGGGTGAACCGGCGTGATCGGCCGTACGCCGGGTGAAAGCCGGCCCGGTTCACCCGGGCGGCGGCACGGGGACGGCCTGTCAGTGCCGGTGCAGGTGGTCCAGCAGCAGCGCGGTCAGCTGCTCCGGGGCCTCCTCCGGGACCCAGTGCGTGATGTCCTCGAGCATCTGGAACTCGTACGGCCCGCTCACCCACTGCTCGGTCGCCAGCGCCGCCGTCGAGCCGAACGCGACGTCCTCGGTGCTCCAGACGTAGAGGGTCGGCACCGTCACCGCTTCGATCGCGGCTTTCGGGCTGCCCGCCCGGTACCAGTTCAGAGCCGCAGTCAGCGCGCCCGGCTCGGACAGCCGTGCGAGGTAGTCGTCCACGCGGCCGCGAGGGACCTTCCACTCGAACATGCGGCGCAGCGGCTCACCGCCGTCGGCGAGCATGCGCTTCTCGGTGTCGGAGCTGCGCCAGTCGCGCATGTACTGCGAGCGCATCGCCTGGTCCTCGTCGCCCGCGAGTGCGTCGCCGAGCGCCCGCGGGTGCGGCGTCGACACCGCGGTGAGCGTGCGCAGGCGGTCGGGGTGCCGGTCGGCGGCCCACCACGCGACGGCACCGCCCCAGTCGTGGCCCACCAGGTCGAACCGCGACCACTCGAGCGCGCCGGCCAACGCGACGACGTCGTCGACAAGGTGGTCCATCTCGTAGTCGGCGACGTCGGCCGGCCGGACCCCGGGTGAGTAGCCGCGCTGATCGGGTGCCACGGCGCGGTAACCCTCGTCGCCCAGGCGTGCGACCTGGTGCTCCCATTCCACGGCCGCCTCGGGGAAACCGTGCAGCAGCAACACCGGACGACCGTCGTGCGGGCCCGCCCCGATCGCGTCGAAAACGCCCGCGGACGTGGGGATGCTCAGGTACTCGATCACGTCCGCACGGTAGCCCACGGCACCGACATCGCGTTCACTCCTCCGCGGCGCAGCGAACGCTCGGTCCGCCGCACGGCGCGGAGCAGGAGATGCGGCAGAACGATGTGGTGCACACGCGCGGCGATCGTCCACACTGCGCGCCCGAGACGGCCGTGGAACCGCACGTACGTCGCCCACGTGAGGCCATGGTCGTCGATGAAAGCCACGTTTCGGGCCTCCAGCAGCGGCGAGTGCGCTTCGAGTACCGCCGAGTCCTCGTCGCAATCGGTGAGGCGCCAGCCCGCCACCGACGCGGGTGAGTCGCTGAGGCGCAACCGGAGCACGTGCCGCCAACCGAACCGCACGAACACGGCCTGCGGCGCGGGTGCACCCTCGAACACGACGCGCGTCCATTCGCGCGGTGACCGCGCCCGCGCCACGTCGGTGCTCGCGCGGAACGCCGATGCGTAGTCGGCGGCGCCGGCCTCGGGCGCGGGGACGCGCACGGTTCACACTCCCCAGTCCGGCCGCAGCGGCATCGACGCGTCGCCGTGCTCGCCGACCTTCACGCCCAGAACCTGCTGCAACTCGAGCCGGTGCCGTTCGAACGCCAGGCGCGAGGCGGCCATGTACAGCGCCCACACGCGGGCGCGCTGCACGCCGGATTCGGCGACCGCCTCGTCCCAGCGGGCGTCGAGGTTGCGGCACCACGCGGCGAGGGTGCGGCCGTAGTGTTCCCGCAGGTTCTCGGCGTGCCGCACCTCGAACCCGTTGTCCTGCATGGCCGAGACGATCGTGCCCACGCCCTCGAGTTCGCCGTCGGGGAAGACGTACCGGTCGATGAACGGCCCCGTGCGATGCGAATCGTAGGTGTGCGGTCGCACGATGCAGTGGTTGAGCAGCCGGCCACCGGGACGCAGCTTCGACCACAGGAATCGGAAGTACGACGGCAGGGCCTTCGCCCCGATGTGCTCGGTCAGCCCGATCGACGACACCACGTCGAAGCCGGTCTCGGTGACGTCGCGGTAGTCGAGGTGGCGTACCTCGGCGCGGCCCGCCAGGCCCCGCGCCGCGAGATCCCGCTGCGCCCAGTCTGCCTGCTGCCGTGACAGCGTCACGCCAAGCGCCTCCACGCCGTAGTGCTCGGCGGCGTGGGCGACCATGCCGCCCCAACCGCACCCGACGTCGAGCAGGCGCATGCCGGGCCGCAACCCGAGCTTGCGGCAGACGAGGTCGAACTTGTGGAACTGCGCCTCCTCGAGACTCGCGTCCTCGCCGGGGTAGCAGGCGCACGTGTAGGCCATCGACGGACCGAGCACGAGCTCGTAGAAGCGGTTGGAAACGTCGTAGTGGCGGGAGATCGCCTCGCTGTCGCGCAGCTTCGAATGCCGCAGCCCGTGCAGCACGCGGCGCGCCCGAGACGGCGCCTCTTCGACCGGGATCGGCACCGGCCGCAGCAGTTCACGCGCGTGACCGGCCAGCTCCCGCGCCAGCGCCGCCTTGTCGGCCACGCTCAGCGACATGTCGTCGACCGCCCGCAGCACGGCGTACACGTCGCCGTCGACGTCGATCCTGCCCGTGACGTAGGCGCGGGCGACACCCAGTTCGTTGGGAGCCGTCAGTACGTAGCTCAGGGCCTCCGGGGTGCGGACGTGGATGCGCAGCTCCGCTTCCGGATCGCCGACCACGGTGCCGTCGTAGGCCGTCACGGTCACCGGAGGATCGTCGCCGACCAGCCGGGTGAGCAGCGCGGTCAACGGTGGTCCGGCGCCGGACGCGCCGCCGCGTTCGGACGCCCGCGCGGGCGCGGGCACCGCGGAGAGGGGACGGGTCGCCGCCATGGTGTCATCACCTCGCTTGCACGCACTTCGCGTAGAGGTCGAGCAATCGCCCGCGGGGGTCGTACCGCTGCTTGACGGCGCGGTACGCGGACCCGTTGTAGAGCTGCCAGAACGTGTCCGGGTCGAAGAAGCTCTCCGAGTAGAGGGATTTCCGCCCGCCGAGCGCCGTCACGACGTCTTCGACGCGCCGGTTGTGCGACCCCTGCGCCTCGCCGCCGGTGAGCGGCACCGTGCCCCAGAAGCCGAAGTTGACGTACAACTCGCCCGGGTCCAGTTCGTACAACGGCCACCGCCGATCGTCCCGTTGCCGCAGCGGGCAGATCCAGATCGGACTGAGCGGGATTTCCCGGTGGAGGAAGGACAGAAACCTTCCGGCCCGGTCGATCGGGACTTCGACGTCCTGCATCACCGATTCGCGTTCGGGCCTGCCGAGTACGCGAGAGAACCGGGCGAGCAGGCCGTGGCGCCGCACGGTGTTCACCACTCGCCAGTACACATCGGACCGCAGCAGCCGTGGACCGGCGAGCAGACGTACCAGGCGGTGCTGCGCGCCCAACGCCCGCGAACACCAGAACCAGTCGGTGTCCCAGCGCCACAGGTAGTCGCGGATCGGCAGGTGGTCGACGGGGCGCTCGCGGATCGAGCGGTAGTAGATGTCGAGCCACGTGTAGTCGCTGACGCGATCGGGCTCACCCTCCAGCGACGCGAGCGTCAGGTACAGCTCGCTCGGCGAGAACACGGTGCCGTCGACGAAATCCGCCTCGCGGTCGAGGCAGGCGCGGGTGAGTCGGTCGAAGAACGCCCGCTGATCGGAGAACCGCACGTGCTCGAGCCGGACGTAAGGGCGCACCGGCGCGAGTTCGATCCGCAGCCGCAGCGCGTAGCCGAGCGTGCCGTAGGAGTTGGGGAACGCGAGGAACAGGTCGCTGTGCTCGCCGTCGGGTGTGGCCGTGACGATGTCCCCGTCGCCGGTCAGGATGTCCATCTCCAGAACCGACTCGTGTGGCATCCCGGCGCGGAACGACGACGACTCGATCCCCAGGCCGGTGACCGCGCCGCCGAGCGTGATCGTTTTGAGCTGAGGCACGACGAGCGGCATCAACCCGTGGGGCAGAGTGGCGTCGACGAGCTGTTCGTAGGTCACCATGCCCTCGACGTCGGCCGTGCGGGCGACCGGGTCCACCGACAGCACGTGGTCGAACGCCGACACGTCGAGTCCCGCCCCCGCCCGGGCTCGTGGGCGGAAGAGATTCGACGTGCGCTTGGTGAGCCGCACGGGTTCGTCGGCCGGCAGTGCCGCGAGTTCGTCGCGCAGCACTGTCACGCGCCGGGCGTACCCGCTGTGGGTGGCGAGCTCGGCGTGTGCGGACCCCGTCGGATCGGCGGCACCACTGGAGCGCATACCCCGATCATGGCCCCGAAAGCCGTGCCCTGCCAGTTCGCGTCATGCACTCGGAGGAACGGGGCGTGGCGGACGTGCCCTCACGCGGCGGTTTCGCGCCTCTGCGGTGCCGAGCGCGGGCACGGAGGCGTACCGGAACCTGCAATACGGCCACCCGGATCCGCAACACGGCCTCCCGCGGGCGCAACACGAGCCCCGGAACCCGCAACACGAGCCCGTGAGGGCGCAACACAGCGCGGGACGGGGTCAGGCGGGCTTGCGGGCGACGCCTCCGATGACGCGGGACTCCGACGGGACCTGCGCGAACAGGGTGTCGGAGTCGGGGCGCCACGCGGGCGCGTAGACAAGCCCGGGGTCGACGAGTTCGAAGTCGCCGAAGAACCGGACGAAGTCCTCGGACGTGCGCAGCTGCCCGGGGTTCGTCGTGTTCTCGTAGTAGTCGACGAGGTCGTCGAGCGCCTTGCGTTCGGCCTCGCTCGCCGGGTTCTCGTTGGTCATCTGCGACAGCACGAGCAGCGAGCCCGGTGGCAGTTGCTTGCGGTAGAAGCCCAGCAGCCGGTCGGGGCCGGCCTCGTCCTTGATGAAGTGCAGCACCGCGTTGACCAGCAGTACGACGGGTTCCTCGCGCTCGATCAGCCCGGTGGCCATGACGCGGGACCACAGTTCGTCGGGCTCCATCAGGTCGGCGGCGATCGCCACGTGCCGGTCGCTGTCGGCCGTGTCGGCCAGCAGCATTTCCGAGTGGGTGAGCGCGATCGGCTCGTTGTCGGTGTACACGACGCGGGTGTCGCACTGCGGCCGTGCCTCGTCGGCGACCTCGTGGACGTTGCCCACGGTCGGCAGCCCCGAGCCCAGGTCGACGAACTGGCGCATCCCCGCCTCGGCGGCACACCAACGCACCGTGCGGCCCAGGAACTGCCTGCTGGTGCGGCAGTACTCGCCGAGCTGGGGGATGCGCTGGCGGGCCTTCTCGGCGAAGGCGCGGTCGATCGCGTAGTTCGTCTCGCCGCCGATGAAGTAGTCGTAGATCCGAGCCGCGGAGGGCTTGTCCAGGCTCTCGTTGATCGCGCGCAGCGCGTCGTCGGGTTCTGCGCTCACTGTGCCTCCACCGTCGTCTCAGCCTCGGTGCGGCGTCCGGTTCCGTGGAACGTCGCCTCCCTCGTCGGAGTGATCGTCGCATCCGGAGCAAGCAGGTGTGCCACCCGTGTGGAGTCCGCCGCGCTACACCGCGTCGCTCCGCTCTGTTAGTGTTCGACGGAAGTTGAGCCCCGAACTGCCACGGCTTCGCCCGTGTCGTCGTGCCGACGCCGACGTGGACGAGTCGCCGTACCCGATCGCCGCACCAGAAGGCGCTGAGGGATCGGGGCCCGAGGAACCGGGGGCCGGATGATCCGTCGTGACAGGGAACTGCTCGTACACCTCTCCGCCGTCAATACGCGCGTCGGCGAGGCCGTCGTCGAGCTGTGCGCTCATCAGGACGACGGGGAGCTGCCCGCAGCCGGACTGCGCGCGCTGGGCGACAACCTGCAGCACGTGGCGACGCGGCTGCTCACCCGCGCCGCCGAACTCGAAGCGGCGCCGGCTCGGGTTCAGGACTCGTCGTGAGTCAGCCAGTCGCGCACGGCGGACGCGAGGTCGTCGGACCAGCCGTCGAGGCGCCGGGCGCCGTCGTCGGCGGAGGCCCCCGCCGGGTCACCCAGCACGCCGTTGGCGCTCACCGCGCCGACCCCGCCGTCGCGGAGTGCGTCCAGCAGTTCCGGCAGCGGTGCGGTGGCGCCGGCCTCCGCGACGTCGAGACGCACGTCGTCCGGTCGCAGTCGCAGCATGACCGACGTCTCGGTGCGGCCCGCGTGGCTGTCGTCCGGCCGCCCCGACGGCGCCCACGCGAGAACTCGGCGTCCTTCGGAGCGCAACAGCCGCACGGCCGCGCGCAGCGCGTCGACGTTGCCGCCGTGGCCGTTGACGAACACGACGCCGCGGAACCTGTCCGCCGACCGGCCCAGTTCGACGAGCACCTGTTCCAGCGCCCGCGTGCCGATCGACAGTGTGCCGGGGAACCCCGCGTGCTCGCCGCTCGCGCCGTACGGCACCGCCGGCGCCACGACGACGTCCGGAACCCGCGCGGCGAGACCACGCGCCAGCGCGGCCGCGATCGCCGTGTCGGTGTCCAACGGCAGGTGCGGTCCGTGCTGTTCGGTCGCCCCGAGAGGCACGGCCAGCACCGACCCGCCGACCTCCGGCCAGCGTGCCCGGCCCAGCTCGGCGCCGGGCTCGCTGCCGCCGGATGCACCGTTCGTCACCGGCCGCGTCCCTGGGCGAACGGCCGTTCGGTGAACTGGGGCAACAGGGGAGCGGCCGTCCGGTGTCGCACGCATCCGGTCCACACGCCCGCGCCGTAGGCCACGTCGTCGGCGATGCGCAGCACCAGCCGTCCCGGTGAGCCGGTCTGCGCGGCGAACGGCAGGTACGCGGCCGCCAGCACGCGGCGGCCGCGCCGGGTCGGCAACAGCAGGGGCCACCACACCCGGCGTGACGCGGCCGCGAGCAGCCTGCCCGCGCCGAGCTGGCCGCGGGCGGCGAGCCGGACGACCTCGGAGGTGGGCACGTCGCGCGTGGACGTCGCCAACCGTCGGGCCAACAGGGCCGTCGCGCCCGCCGCGACGGCGGCCGCCGGCAGCGGACGCCCCACGGCGGCCAGCGCCCAGGCAGCCGTCGTGACGGCGGACACGCGCGCCGGGGCGAGGCGTTCCGGATGCCGTCGGGACAACGGGGCCGCGGACGTGCCGTAGTCGAACCGCTGCCGCAGCCACGAACGCACCGTCGGGCGGGGTTCGTGCCGCACCACCGACGCGGGCTCGTACCGCACCGCGCCGACGTCGAGCAGCCGCCACACGAGGTCGACGTCCTCGCCGTACCGCAGCTGCTCGTCGAAGTCACCCGCCGCGGCCAGCGCGCCGCGACGCACCACGAGCGCGGCCGTGGGCACGTAACTGACCTTGCTCATCGGGCGGACAGGGGCGGGCTTGGCGCCGAGGTCCAAACTCGACTGTTCGAGTTCGTACTGCGCGAGCAGGCCGTCGCCCGGGGAGCTGCGCACCCGCGGCGCGACCGCCACCACCGACGGATCGCTGAAATGGGGGAGCAGCGCTTCGAGCCAGCCCGCCTCGGGCACGGTGTCGGCGTCGAGGAAGGCCACGAACTCCGTGGTCGCGCGACGGCTTCCCGAGTTGCGCGCCGCAGCCGGGCCACGAGGCGTCTCGTGACGGACGTCGGCGTCGGGCACGGGCTCGGCCGAGCCGTCGTCGACGACGATGTGCCCGCCGCACTCGGCCGTCGCCTCCCGAAGCCGCCGCACGCGCGTGGCGTCGTCCTTCACCGGCACGACCACGGTCACGTCGGCGGGCGCCGGACCGGCGGGCGGTTTCGGATGCAGGATGCCCGCGTCGACCAGTTTACGCGCGAGGCGCAGCTGGCCCGGCGACTCGGTGAGCGGCTCGCCCGAGGTCCAGCGGTCCAGCATCCGCGTACCCGCGGAGCCGAGCCTCACCAGGCGCAGCGGCGAGCCGCCGATCACGACGGCGCCGGTGCGGCGGGCGGAGACGTCCAGCGTGAACCGCGTGCCGGGCTTCACGGTCGGAACCCACCGTCCGCGTGCACGACGGTTCCCGTGATCGCCGACGACTCCGCCGAACACAGGAACGCCACGACCGCCGCCACCTCGTCGGGCTCGAGGAGGCGCTCGTGCAGTTGGTGGCTCGCGAACTCGTCCATACTCCCCAGATCGTAGAGGCGCGCCGTGGCGTCGAGGAGGTCGGTGCGGGTCGACCCGGGCGAGACCGCCGTCGCGCACACACCCGTGCCGCGCAGGTCCTCGGCGAGCCCCTTGATCAGCCCCACGACGGCGTGTTTGGCCGCGTTGTAGCCCGCCAGGTGCCACAGGCCGTGGTGGGCCGCCGACGACGCCAGTGCGACGAACCGGCCCTGCCGCGACCGCAGCAGCGCGGGCACGGCCGCTCTCGCCAGGTTGGCGACCCCGGTCACGCCGGTGTCGAACAGCGCCGACCACTCGGCGTCGGTCGTCTCCCACAGCGGCGTGCCGCCCGCCATCACCGCGGCGCACGCCACCGCCGCGTCGAGCCCGCCGAACTCGGCCTCGGCGGTGGCGACGGCCGAGTGCAGCGCCTCGGCGTCGCGCACGTCCGCCACGACATCGGCGACCGTCTCGGGGAACTCGCCGGCCAGAGTGGACAGTTGCTCCCGGGTGCCGAGGGGATACGTGACGTCGGGCAGCGTGGCGGGATCACCGCCGGCTTCGGCGGCGATGTCGACCGCCACGACCCGCCAGCCCGCCGACGCGAGCCTGCGGACCACCGCGGCGCCGATCCCGCGCGCCGCCCCCGTCACCAGCGCGACCGGCACGGCGGGTCACATACCTCGCGTGAAGTCGTCCGGCACGACCACGTCGCTCGGCTCCAGATCGTGCACCGACTTCTTGCCGAGCCCGTAGAGCGTGCTGTCGATGCCCTGGCGCAGGATCTCCAGCACGTTGTGCACGCCGCGCTCACCGCCCGCGGCGAGGCCCCACAGGTAGGCACGGCCGATCAGCACGGCGTTCGCGCCCAGGGCCAGGGCCTTGACGACATCGCTGCCGCGGCGGATACCGCCGTCCAGCAGCACCTCGACCTGCCCGCCGACGGCCTTCGAGACACCGGGCAGCGTGCGGATCGTCGCGGGCGTCGAGTCGAGGTTGTTGCCGCCGTGGTTGGAGACCGAGATCGCGCTCGCCCCGATGTCGACGGCCCGTTTCGCGTCGTCGGGCCGGTAGACGCCCTTGACCACGAACGGACCGTCCCACTGGCTACGCAGCCACGCCAGGTCGTCCCAGGACGGCGGCGTGGTGCCCATCCACTCGCCGTAGGCGCCGAAGAAAGCCGGTCCCTGCTGCCCCCGGGGCACGATGTTCGGCGTCGTCAGGTCCGGCAGCGACCCCGACCGCAGATACGTGCCGAGCCAGCCGGGTTTACGCAGCACCTCCGGGGCGAACTTCACGGCGGTCTTCAGGTCGACCTTCTCCGGGATCGGCGGCGACCCCCAGTCACGGGCGGTCGCGAACACCCAGTCCAGCGTGACGATGAGCGCCTTCGCGCCCGCGCGCTTGGCGCGCTCCATGCGCGCGAGCATGTCGTCGCGGCTGCCCTGCCAGTACACCTGGAAGTGCGTGTTGTCGTTGACGGCCGCGACGTCCTCGACGGGCTTGGAGGCGAACGAGCTCAGCCCGATCGCCGTGCCCGACTGCGCCGCACCCTTGGCGACCGCCACCTCGCCGTCCGGGTGCACCGCCTGCACGCCCGTGGGCGAGACGATCACCGGCAACGAGATGTCGCTGCCGAGCACCTTCGTCGCCTGCACCCGTTCGGGTGGCAGGTCGGCGATCCGCGGGCGCAGACCGAGTTCGGCGAACGCCGCCGTGTTGTCGGCCAGCGTTCCGCCCGCCTCGGACCCCGCGTGCAGCGCAAGGAACACCGACCTGGGCAGACGTTTGCGCGCACGCTCGCGCGCCTCGGCGACGGTTTCGAACCAGTCCTTCGTGCTGGCCATCAGCGGACCTCCCTCGGTGCGGGCATGCCGGCCAGCGGACTCGTGTCACACGCACGGTCGGGCAGTCGTTCGGGTTCGGGCGGCCCCCAGCCGATCGCGACCGGCACGCCCGTCTGCTTCTTCTTGCCCGTGCGGGAGTGGTCCTTGTCCGGCGTCGGTTTCGGCGCGCCCGCTCCCACGAGTTCGAGCGCGCGTTCGCCGTTGCCCTTGACGCACTCGGGATCAGGCCCGTCCAGCGGAAGACCGGTGAAGAACTTCGCCGCCATGCACCCGCCCTGGCACGAGTCGAAGGCCGAGCACGAACTGCACGCGCCGCCGGTCTGCGGCTCGCGCAGACGGGAGAACAGGTCCGATCCCCGCCACACGCCCGTGAATCCACCCTCGTCACGGACGTTGCCGCCGCGGAACTCCTCGTGGATCGCGAACGGGCAGGCGTAGACGTCGCCGACCGGGTCGATCAGGCACACCACGCGGCCCGCACCGCACAGGTTCAGTCCCGGCAGCGGCGTCGAGCCCAGCGCGTTGAGGTGGAAGAACGAATCCCCGGTGAGCACGTCCTCGCCGTGGGCGACGAGCCAGTCGTAGAGCTCGAGCTGCTGTTCCGGCAGCGGGTGCAGCTCGTCCCACGTGTCCGCGCCCCGCCCGGACGGACGCAGCCGTGTGATCCGCAGCTGGGCGTCGAACTCGTCGGCGATGCGTTTGAACTCGTCGAGCTGGCCGATGTTGTGCCGGGTCATGACCACGCTGATCTTGAATCCGGTGAACCCGGCGTCACGGAGATTGCGCATCGCGGTCATGGTCGTGTCGAACGATCCGTCGCCGCGGACCGGGTCGTTGACCTCGGGAGTGGCGCCGTCGAGCGACAGTTGCACGTCGACGTAGTCCGATTCGGCCAGCCACCGAGCGCGTTCCGGCGTGATCCGCACCCCGTTGGTGGAGAATTTCACGCCGACCTGGTGGTCGACGGCGTATTCGACGATCTCCCAGAAATCCGATCGAACGGTGGGTTCGCCGCCGCCGATGTTCACGTAGAACACCTGTAGCCGCTGCAGTTCGTCGACGACCGCCTTGCATTCCTCTGTGGACAGTTCCCGAGGATCGCGGCGGCCGGAGGAGGAGAGGCAGTGCACGCACGAGAGATTGCAGGCGTAGGTCAGTTCCCACGTCAGGCAGATCGGTGCGTCGAGCCCGTGTTGGAAATGCTCGACGAGTTTCATTCAGTCACCTCTGACTTCGATCGTGCCCGCGGAGGCGAGCCCCGCGAGGGCGTCGAGGTACCGGTCGTGGTCGTCGTCGGGTACCTCGGCCGACCGCAGCGCCGCGTGTGCGTCCGGCGCGTCGTCCAGCGCGTGCACGACGTCGACGAGCAGTCGGGTCTTCAGGAAGGAGAGCTTCCGCGTGGTGAAGTCGTAGACGAGCGCCCCGAACGGTTCCGGCCGCAGAGCGACACTCGGGGAGAGTCGATACGGCCGGTCCGGGGCGAATGTCTCAGTAGACACCGCACATTCCGTCGATGGAGACCTCCTCGACGAGCAGGTCCTCCTCGATGTCCGCCTCGGCGGTGGTGACCGTGTGGTTCTCGGACATGGCACGCTACCTTTCACGTCGTTGTGTGGGACAGCGCACACGACATTAATGGCACCCGGTGTCAAATGGAAGGGGTCAGGTGAGTACCGCCGCGAGTCCACCCGGACGGCCGGGTCGCCGCCCCTCGACCAGTCGGGTCGAACTCGAGAAGGTCGCGTTCCGCCTGTTCGACCGCGACGGGTTCGACGCCACGACCGTCGACGACATCGCGAAGGCCGCGGGCATCGGCAGGCGCACGTTCTTCCGGTACTTCGACTCGAAGAACGACGTGGTGTGGGGCGCCTTCACCGACCACCTCGAATACATGCGCGAACGGTTCGCCGCCCGGCCCGAGGGCGAGCCGGTCATGGAATCGCTGCGCGCGGTGGTCGTCGACTTCAACCGGGTCGACGAGGGCGAGACCGACCGGCACCGCAGACGTCTCGAACTGATCCTGCGGGTTCCCGCGCTCCAGGCGCATTCGACGTTGCGCTACGCGGACTGGCGCGCGGTGGTCGCCGAGTTCGCCGCACGCCGGACCGGCGCGCACCCCGGCGACCTGCGCCCGCAGGCGATCGCCCACGCTGCACTCGGCACCGCGCTCGCCGCGTACGAACATTGGCTCGGTGGCCAGGGAAGCGACCTGTGCGCCGTGCTGGACACCGCTTTCGCCGAGCTGGCCCGTGGTTTCGAAGAGGAGTCCCGATGCAGCTGACCGAGACGTTCGACTGGCGCGACCGCACCGTCCGCTGGGCCTCACGCGGCAGTGGCCCGCCCGTGGTGTTCTGCCACGGCACACCGTGGTCGTCGAGGCTGTGGGAGCCTTTCGCGGACGCGCTGTCGGCCGAGTTCACCGTCTACCTGTGGGACATGCCGGGTTACGGGGCGTCGTCGAAACTGCCCGAGCACCCCGTGTCGCTCGACGTTCAGGGTGAGCTGCTCGCCGACCTGCTCGAGCACTGGAACCTCGACCGCCCGCACCTGGTCACCCACGACTACGGCGGGGCGGTCTCCCTGCGGGCACACCTGCTGCACGGCTCCGCCTACGCCTCACTCGCGCTGGTCGACGTCGTCGCGCTCGCCCCGTGGGGGTCGGAGTTCTTCCGGCAGGTGCGTGACACCCCCGAGGCGTTCACGACACTCGCCCCGGACATTCACGAGAGTCTCGTCCGCACCTACATCAGCGGAGCGAGTCACCGCGGGCTGCGTGAGGCCGACCTCGCCGCGCTCGTGGCACCGTGGCTCGGCGAGGTCGGCCGGCGGGCCTTCTACCGGCAGATGGCCGAGGCCGACCAGGCCTACACCGATGCCGTGCAGCCCCGGTACGGCGAACTCGACCTGCCCGTACTCGTCGTCTGGGGCCGCGAGGACACGTGGATCCCGGTCGACAGGGCCCACCGGCTCGCCGCCACGATCCCGGGCGCCGAGCTGGAGCTCGTCGACGACGCGGGGCACCTCATCCAGCTCGACCAGCCCGCGCGCCTGGCGACGCGGCTGCATCGGTGGCTCTCGGCGCGGAGCTTCGGCCGGGCAGCGTGACCGTGCAGACCTCGTGACCGGCGCAGTCTACGGTCGCCGTCGAGGTCGGGCGCGGCCGTGTGTGCCAGTCGGGCATACCGGTCGATCGGAACGAATCTCTTCGTTCACCCGGTGGCAGCGGCGAGATCGTCTCGATGTCGGTAACCGGTCCCGTTGTTTAGCCATGCTGACCACATGGTCCAGCGACACACTGCCCAGCAACACACTCCCCGAACCCGCACACACCGGCCCCGGCTGCGTGCAGCGCTCGTCGCGGTCGCAGGCGCGACCCTGCTGGCACAGCCCGCCCTCGCCGCGGCCGACGGACCCGAGCGATCCGCCGGACCGGTCCCGGCCGACCATCGGCCCGGCGACCCGGGCACGACCACCTTCGACGTCTTCAGCGACATCCAGGGGCACATCGACGACTGGGACGCGGTCCTGACCGACGCCGAGAGGGCCGCACCGGATTCGGCCGCCACGGTGATCAACGGCGACATCGTCGACCGCGGCTACGCCGAGGAGTACGCCGAGGTTCGCGAGGTCATGGATGCCCACGACCGCGACCAGCCGCTGCTTTCGTCGTTCGGCAACCACGAGGCGTACGCACCCGCCTGGTGCGACCAGCAGACGTTGTGCCAGCCCAGCTGGCCGAACGGCTTCACCCCCGAGGACCTCTACGGCACGTACTTCGACTTCGCCGGAACCGACAAGGTGTACGGCGAGCGTGTCGTGAACGGGGTTCCGATGATCGGCATCGGCCCGGACAAGCTGATGTGGTGGGAGGACGCGAACCTCGACGACCACGTCCACATCGGACAGCGGCAGCTGGACTGGTTCCGCGACCGCGTGGCGGCCCACGGGCGCACCGGCAAGCCGTTCTTCGTCTTCACGCACTACCCGCTGTCGAACACCGTCACCCAGTCGGACGGTGACGCAGGCCGTTACCACCTGATGGAGGAGGAGATCCGCGAGATCCTCGGCGACCACCCGCAGGCGGTGCTCTTCTCGTCGCACACCCACGCCGACATCGGCGAGGACTGGTGGGCCGACCGGGTCCACGTTGCCGGCGGCCACCCCGACGGCTTCACCGCGGTCGACACCGGAGCGGTGCTGAACCGGCAGTACATCCAGGTAACGACCGGTCCCGACGGTGCGGTCGTCCGTGCGCGCGACGCGCGCAACGGGACGGTGATCAACGAGCTGACCGTGCCGAAGGTCGACCGGGCGGGGCGGACGACGCTCACGTCGGACACCCCGGTGGAAGCGGTGGCGCCGGGACGGCAGGTCGACGTCACGGCGACGGTGGCCCGGCTCGGCAACGGAGCGCTCGGCGGTGCGACCGTCGAACTGGACCTGCCGGACGGCTGGACGACCGAGTCGGACACGACGCGTTCCCTCGGCCCCGTCAAGTCGGGAGAGCGCAGGCGGCTGACCTGGACGCTGCAGGCGCCGGAGACGTCCGGAACCGCGCGCATCGACGTCGCCGCACGGGACCGGGCAGGCCGACAGATCGCCGAGACGTCGCTGGACGTGGCGGTCGCCGAGGCCCCGAGCGGCCATCCCCGTGTCTCCTCCCTGCCGCTGCTCGGCGAGAGCAACACCCACGGTCCGGTGGAGCGCGACCGCACCAACGGCGGCCCTGCGCCCGCCGACCGCGGAGCGATCAGGATCGACGGCAGGAACTACGACCACGGCCTCGGCATGCTCGCCCCGGCCTCGGCCACGATCTACGCGGGCGGCCGGTGCTCGCGGTTGACCGCCGAGGCGGGCCTGGACGACAACATCCCGCAGGGTTCACAGCGGCGGCCCTTCCCGGACGGCGAATCCGGTGACGTCGTGTTCGTCGTCGAGGCGGACGGCCGGGAGGTCTACCGCAGCGGCGTGGTCCGGCAGGGAGAGGCGGCCGTGACCGTCGATGCGGCGGTCGACGGCGCGGACACTGTCAGGCTGATCGCCGAGGACGCCGACGGTACGTCCGTCGGGGACTATGCCGACTGGGGACATGCGGCCCTGAGCTGCGCCGACTGAGGCGCGAGACCGAGCCCGCGGGCGAGTCCCGCCCGGAGTGCCGTGAGATCCGGAATGCTGTGAGATCCGGAGTGCCGTGAGATCCGGCCCGGTTTGCCACCGCCGCGTCAGCGCGGAGGAAACCGGGCCGGATCATCGGTACCCGTGCCTACGAGCGCTCACTCGGGGAGCGTGAGCTCGACGATCTCCGCCGACACCTGGCCACCGGGCGTGCGGTAGGTGATCGTGTCGCCCTTCGAGTGACCCGCGATGGCGCGGCCGAGCGGACTGTCGGCCGTCAAGCTGGACAGCTCGTCCTCCGCCTCGGCCGTGAACCCGACCACGAGCAGGTCCTCGGTGTCCCCGTCCTCGAACTTCAGCGTCACCCGTGTGCCCGACGGCAGCAGGCCCTCGTTCTGCTCGGCGGTCGGGCCGCCGTGCAACAGGTCCGTGATCTCGGCGATGCGCCGGTCGAGTTTCGACACCGACTCGGCGCGCTCCAGCAGATCCGCCTGGTCGGCGCTGTCGCCCAGCGGATCCTCACCCAACCGTGGAGCCAGGGACTCGCGCTGTTGCCGCAGCGCATCCAGTTCCTGCTGGAGGCGCTCACGGGTGTTCGCGCTCATGCCTCCGGTCGACGTCATCCGGTCCTCCCTCACGTGATCCGACGACGTTCGCGCCGCGATCTACGACATTGTCGACGTTGTGTGCCCGCCTCGCCACGTGTTACCCGGCCCCGACCGTGTTCGCCGAGGTCACACGCGGTGGAACCGGGTGATTCGGGCATGGTCAGCCGCTGTAGCCGGCCTTCCGGAGGGCCTCGGCCATCGCGCCGCTCGCACCCTGGTTGCCGCCCTGTTTGCCGCCACCCTGCTTGCCGCCGCCCTGGCGGTTCTGACGGCCGCCCTGTTTGCCGCCACCCTGGCGACCGCCGCGGTCGCCACCGCCCTGCCGCGGTTTGCCGCCGCGAGGCCCGCCGCCGTCCTGGCCCGCGGGTGTCACCTCGTCGTCCAGACGCAGCGTCAGCGAGATGCGTTTGCGGTTCACGTCGACGTCGAGCACCTTCACGGTCACCACGTCACCCGGCTTGACGACCTCCCGCGGATCGCTGACGTAGTTGTGCGACATCGCCGACACGTGCACCAGGCCGTCCTGGTGGACGCCCACGTCGACGAACGCACCGAAGGCCGCCACGTTCGTCACGACGCCCTCCAGTCGCATGCCCGGTTCGAGGTCGGCCAGCGTCTCGACACCGTCGGCGAACGTCGCGGTCGTGAACTCCGGACGCGGGTCCCGGCCGGGCTTCTCCAGCTCGGACAGGATGTCGGTGATCGTGGGCAGGCCGAACGTGTCGTCGACGAACCGCTCGGCCTTGACGCTGCCGAGCGCCCGCGTGTTGCCGATGAGTTCGCGGATTCCCGTGCCGGTCTCGTCGAGGATGCGCCGCACCACGGGGTAGGCCTCGGGGTGCACGGCCGAGGCGTCGAGCGGGTCGTCGCCGCCGGAGATGCGCAGGAAGCCCGCGCACTGCTCGAACGCCTTCGGCCCGAGTCGTGCGACCTCCTTGAGCCCCGCCCGGGCGCGGAACGGGCCCGTCGCGTCGCGGTGGGACACGATGTTCTCGGCCAGCGACGTGCCGATGCCCGACACGCGCGCGAGCAGCGGCACCGACGCCGTGTTGAGGTCCACGCCGACCGCGTTCACACAGTCCTCGACGACCGCGTCCAGCGAACGGGACAGCTTCGACTCCGACAGGTCGTGCTGGTACTGCCCGACACCGATCGACTTCGGATCGATCTTCACGAGCTCGGCCAGCGGATCCTGCAACCGCCGGGCGATCGAGACGGCACCGCGCAGCGAGACGTCCAGGTCCGGCAGCTCTCGTGCCGCGTAGGCCGACGCCGAGTACACCGAGGCGCCCGCCTCGGACACCATGATCTTGGTGAGCTTGAGCTCCGGCTTCGCCTTCACCAGGTCGCCCGCGAGCTTGTCGGTCTCCCGGGACGCGGTGCCGTTGCCGATCGCGATGAGGTCGACGCCGTGCTCGCGCGCCAGCTTCTCCAGCTTCGCCGTCGCCTCGTCCCAACGGGCCTGCGGTTTGTGCGGGTAGATCGTGTCGGTCGCGACGACCTTGCCGGTCGAGTCGAGGACCGCGACCTTCACACCGGTCCGGTAGCCGGGGTCGAGTCCCATGGTGGCGCGGGTGCCCGCCGGCGCGGCGAGCAGCAGGTCACGCAGGTTCGTGGCGAACACGCGCACGGCCTCGTCCTCGGCGTTCTGCCGCAGCCGCATCCGCAGGTCGATGCCCAGGTGCAGCAGGATCTTCGTCCGCCAGGCCCAGCGCACCGTGTCCGACAGCCACTTGTCCGCCGGCCTGCCCCGGTTGTCGATGCCGAACCGTTCGGCGATGCGTACCTCGTACTCGGTCGGGCCGGTCCGCGGCGGGTCCTCCGGATTCGCGGGCTGCTCCGGCTCGGTCGACAGGTCGAGGATCTCCTCCTTCTCCCCGCGCAGCAGCGCCAGCACCCGGTGCGACGGCAGCTTCGTCAGCGGTTCGGCGAAGTCGAAGTAGTCGGCGAACTTGGCGCCCTCGGTTTCCTTGCCCTCCCGGACCTTCGAGGTCATCCAGCCGTGGGTCCACATGCGTTCGCGCAGTTCACCGATCAGGTCGGCGTCCTCGGCGAAGCGCTCCACGAGGATCGCCTTCGCACCGTCCAGCGCGGCCTGCGCGTCCGCTATGCCCTTCTCGGCGTCGACGAACGCCGCGGCGGCCGCCTGCGGGTCGGTCGTCGGCTCGCCGAGCAGCCCGTCGGCGAGCGGTTCGAGGCCGGCCTCCCGTGCGATCTGCGCCTTGGTGCGGCGCTTCGGCTTGTACGGCAGGTAGATGTCTTCGAGGCGGGCCTTCGTGTCGGCCGCCATGATGCTCGCCCTGAGCTCGTCGTCGAGCTTGCCCTGCGAATCGATCGACTCGAGGACGGCCGTCCGGCGTTCTTCGAGTTCCCGCAGGTAGCGCAGGCGTTCCTCGAGAGTGCGCAACTGCGTGTCGTCGAGGGTGCCGGTCACCTCCTTGCGGTACCGGGCGATGAACGGCACGGTCGCGCCGCCGTCGAGGAGTTCGACCGTCGCCTGTACCTGGCCGGGGCGGACGCCGAGCTCGTCGGCGATCTTCTGGGGAATGGACACCGTCTGAACCACGCACGGCATTGTGCCCTGCCCGTCCGGCCGGATTCGGGGGAGGATCTCCCCATGGCCGAACATGACGTGAAACCTCGCAGCCGCGAGGTGACCGACGGGATGGAACGTGCGGCGGCTCGCGGGATGCTGCGAGCGGTCGGAATGGACGACGAGGACTTCACGAAACCGCAGATCGGGATCGCGTCGTCGTGGAACGAGATCACCCCCTGCAACCTGTCCCTGGACCGGCTGGCCGAGGCGAGCAAGCAGGGCGTGCACGGCGGGGGAGGGTTCCCCATGGAGTTCGGCACCATCTCGGTGTCGGACGGGATCTCGATGGGCCACGAGGGCATGCACTTCTCGCTCGTGTCGCGAGAGGTCATCGCCGACTCGGTCGAGACGGTGATGGAGGCCGAACGCCTCGACGGTGCCGTGCTGCTCGCCGGGTGCGACAAGAGCCTGCCCGGCATGCTCATGGCCGCCGCCCGCCTCGATGTGGCGTCGGTGTTCCTGTACGCGGGCTCGATCCTGCCCGGCAGTGTCGACGGCCGCGAGGTGACGATCATCGACGCGTTCGAGGCCGTCGGTGCCTGCGCGCGGGGCCTGATCAGTCGTGAGGAGGTCGACAAGGTCGAACGTGCGATCTGCCCCGGTGAGGGCGCCTGCGGCGGCATGTACACCGCGAACACGATGGCGTGTGCCGCCGAGGCGTTGGGCATGTCGTTGCCCGGCTCGGCCAGTCCGCCGTCGGTGGACCGGCGGCGCGACCGGTTCGCCCGGGCCGGCGGTGAGGCCGTCGTCGGGTTGCTGGAGAAGGGCATCAGCGCCCGCGACATCCTCACCCGCGAGGCGTTCGAGAACGCGGTCGCGGTGGTCATGGCGCTCGGCGGGTCGACGAACGCGGTGCTGCACCTGCTGGCCATCGCCAACGAGGCCGAGGTGGAACTCACGCTCGACGACTTCTCGCGCGTCGGCGACCGGGTGCCGCACCTGGCCGACGTCAAGCCGTTCGGACGGCACGTGATGACCGCCGTCGACCGGGTGGGTGGCGTGCCGGTCGTGATGAAGGCGCTGCTCGATGCGGGCCTGCTGCACGGCGACTGCCTCACGGTCACCGGGAAGACGGTCGCGGAGAACCTCGCGGAGCTGGCGCCGCCCGAGCTGGACGGCGACGTGATCCGCAAACTCAGCGAACCCATTCACCCGACCGGAGGGCTGACGATCCTTCACGGCAGCCTCGCGCCCGAGGGTGCCGTCGTGAAGAGCGCGGGCTTCGACTCGGCCCGGTTCGAAGGCACGGCTCGCGTGTTCGACGGCGAACAGGCCGCCATGGATGCGCTGGGTTCGCTGCAGCCCGGCGACGTCGTGGTGATCCGCAACGAGGGGCCGCGCGGTGGGCCAGGAATGCGCGAGATGCTCGCCGTGACCGGTGCGATCAAGGGTGCCGGGCTCGGCAAGGACGTGCTGCTGCTCACCGACGGCCGGTTCTCGGGTGGCACCACGGGACTGTGTATCGGACACGTCGCGCCCGAGGCCGCGCACGGCGGGCCCATCGCCTTCGTCCGCGACGGCGACCCGATCACGCTCGACATGGAGCAGCGCACGCTCGACGTCGGCGTCGACGACGAGGAACTAGCGCGCAGGGCGGAGGGCTGGGAGATGCCCCCGGTGCCGCGGCGGACCGGCGTGCTCGCCAAGTACGCGAAGACCGTCGGAACGGCGGCGAAGGGCGCCGTGTGCTCCTGACCCCGGGGCCGCGGCAGCGTCCTCGAGGTCCGGGGCCGGTGTGACGTCGCCACGGTAGCGCCGTGGGTGCATGACGGGCGATCCCGTCATGCACCCACCGGCGACGGCGTCACCTGTCCTCGAGGTCACCCTCGATGCGCAGGTAGACCTCTTGCATCGCCGACATGAGCTCGGGGTCCGGTTCGGCCCACAGGCCACGGTCGGCCGCCTCGTTCAGCCGTTCGATGATGCCCCGCAGCGCCCAGGGGTTGGCCTGCGACAGGAAGTCCTGGTTCTCCTTGTCGAGCACGTACGACTCGGTGAGCTTCTCGTACATCCAGTCCTCGACCACGCCTGCCGTGGCGTCGTAGCCGAACAGGTAGTCCACCGTCGCCGCCTGCTCGAACGCGCCCTTGTAGCCGTGGCGGCGCATCGCAGCCAACCACCGCGGGTTGACGACGCGTGCCCGGAACACCCGTGTCGTCTCCTCCGACAGCGACCGGGTACGGACCGCATCCGGACTGGTGCTGTCGCCGATGTACGACCGCGGCGCGCTTCCGGTCAGCGCGCGCACGGCAGCGATCATGCCGCCGTGGTACTGGAAGTAGTCGTCGGAGTCGGCGATGTCGTGCTCGCGGGTGTCGGTGTTCTTCGCCGCCACCGCGATCCGCCGGTACGAGCTCTCCATGTCCGCGCGCGCCTCGGCACCGTCGAGGCCGCGGCCGTAGGCGTAGCCGCCCCACACGGCGTAGACCTCCGCCAGGTCGGAGTCGTCGCGCCAATTGCCGGAATCGATCAGCGGTAGCAGGCCCGCGCCGTACGATCCCGGCTTCGAGCCGAAGATCCGGGTCGTGGCCCGGCGTTCGTCGCCGTGGTCGGCCACGTCGGCACGCACGTGGGCGCGGACGAAGTTCTGCGACTCCGGTTCGTCCAGTGTCGCCACGAGCCGGACGGCGTCGTCGAGCAGGTTCACCACGTGCGGGAACGCGTCGCGGAAGAATCCGCTGATGCGCACCGTGACGTCGATGCGCGGCCTGCCGAGTTCGTCGAGCGGGATCGGTTCGATCCCCGTGACCCGCCGTGACGCCTCGTCCCACACGGGACGGACACCCAGCAGCGCCAGCACTTCGGCGGCGTCGTCGCCGGAGGTACGCATCGCCGAAGTGCCCCACACCGACAGTCCCACCGAACGCGGGTACTCGTCGTCGTTGTCGGCGCGGTAGCGGCCGATCAGCGAATCGGCGAGCGACTGGCCCGTCTCCCACGCCAGCCTGCTCGGGATCGCCTTCGGATCGACCGTGTAGAAGTTGCGGCCGGTCGGCAGCACGTTGACCAGACCGCGCAACGGCGACCCGCTCGGACCCGCCGGGATGTAGCCGCCGTCGAGCGCGTGCAGGACCGCGTCGAGCTCGCCGCTCGTGCCTGCGAGTCGTGGCACGACCTCCTCTGCGGCGAACCGCAGTACGGAGGTCACGCCGGCCCGGGCATTCTCGTCGACGCCGGCGCAGACCTCGTCGACGACGTCGGGCGACCAGCCGCGCTGCTCCATCGTCCCGACGAGCTCGTGGGCGGTCGCCTCGATGCGGTCCACATCGGACTTCGGTGCGTCCTCGGTGAGCCCGAGCGCGGTGCGCAGACCCGGCACCGCCGCCTGGGCGCCGCCCCACATCTGATTGGCACGGAGCATCGCCAGGACGAGGTTGACCCGGGCTTCGCCGGTCGGCGCCTCGCCGAGGATGTGCAGCCCGTCGCGGATCTGCGCGTCCTTGACCTCGCACAGCCAGCCGTCGACGTGCAGCAGCATGTCGTCGAACTCCGCGTCGTGCGGCCGTTCCTCGAGTCCGAGGTCGTGGTCGAGCTTGGCCGCCTGCATCAGCGTCCAGATCTGCTGACGGATCGCCGGCAGCTTGGCCGGGTCCATCGCCGAGATGTTGGCGTGCTCGTCGAGCAGCTGCTCCAACTTGGCGATGTCGCCGTAACTCTCGGCGCGTGCCATCGGCGGCACCAGGTGGTCGACGATCGTGGCGTGCGCCCTGCGCTTGGCCTGCGCGCCCTCTCCCGGGTCGTTGATGAGAAACGGGTAGATCATCGGCAGGTTGCCCAGCACGGCGTCGGGTGCACAGGCCGACGACAGGCCCGCCGTCTTGCCGGGCAACCACTCCAGTGAACCGTGCTTGCCGAGGTGCACGACCGCGTGGGCGCCGAACTCCTCCTCGAGCCAGCGGTACGTGGCCAGATAGTGGTGGCTCGGCGGAAGATCCGGGTTGTGGTAGATCGCGACCGGATTCTCGCCGAATCCGCGCGGTGGCTGGATCATGAGGACGACGTTGCCCGCCTGCAGCGACGCCAGGACGATGTCGCCGTCCTCACCGCCGTCGACGTAGAGCTCGCCGGGCGGCGGGCCCCAGTGCTCGACCATGTCCGCGCGCAGCTGTTCCGGCAGTTGCGCGAACCACTGGCGGTAGCGTGCGGCGGGCACCCGGATGGGGTTGCCCGCGAGCTGCTCCTCGGTCAGCCACTCCGGATCCTGCCCGCCCGCCTCGATCAACGCGTGGATCAGTGCGTCGCCGTCGGGCTGATCCGTGCCGGTCGGGTCGACCCCGGGGAACGCGTCCGCTCCCAGGTCGTAGCCCTGCGACCGCATCCGGCGGAGCAGTTCGACGGCCGAGGCGGGAGTGTCCAGCCCGACTGCGTTACCCACCCGCGAGTGTTTCGTCGGGTAGGCCGACAGCATCAGCGCGACCCTGCGGTCGGAGGCAGGGGTGTGGCGCAGGCGTGCGTGTGCCAGCGCGATGTGCGCGACACGGGAGGCGCGTTCGGCGTCGGGAACGTAGTGGGGCAGCCCGTCCTCGTCGAGTTCCTTGAACGAGAACGGCACCGTGATGAGCCTGCCGTCGAACTCGGGCACGGCCATCTGGTTGCCCGCGTCCATCGGCGACAGGCCCTCGTCGTTGTCGAGCCAGGTGTCGCGGTCACTGGTCAGGCACATCGCCTGCAACGTCGGGATGTCGAGTGCGGCGAGCTCGGCGACGTCCCACGACTCGTCGTCGCCTCCGGCGCCCGCCTCGGACGGCCGGGTACCGCCCGCGGCCAGCACGGTCACCAGCAGTGCATCGGCCTTCTCGAGCTCGGCCATCATCTCCGGTTCGCGCGAACGCAGCGAGGCACAGTAGATGGGCAGCGGACGCCCGCCCGCCGCCTCGACCTGGTCGGCGAGCGTGTGGACGAACGCGGTGTTTCCGGACAGGTGGTGCGCGCGGTAGTACAGGATCGCGACGACGGGACCGTCGGCCGGGCCGTCCGAGTTCCGCGGCAGCACACCCCACGACGGCTGCTCGGCGGGCGGTTCGAACCCGTCACCGGTGAGCAGCAGGGTGTCGGACAGGAAACGGTGCAGTTGCGCCAGATTCTCCGGTCCGCCGTGGGCGAGGTACGTGTGTGCCTGGGTCGCGGTGCCGACGGGGACGGTCGACAACGCCATCAGCTCGGCGTCCGGCGCCTGTTCGCCGCCCAGCACCACCACGTGCGCACCGCTCTCGCGTACGACGCGGAGTCCCTCGGCCCACGTGCGCTCGGTGCCGAGGATTCGCACGACGACGATCGGTGCGCCGTCGAGCAGCCCGGGCAGTTCCTCGAGGTCGAGGCGGGCGGGGTTGGCAAGGCGGTAGTCGGCGCCGCTCGAGCGCGCACTCAACAGGTCGGTGTCCGACGTGGACAGCAGCAAGATCACAGGTGGTTCCTCCTCGGCCGCCAACTCTCCGGGGGCGGGCGTGGCGAGTCAAGGTGACGAATTGCTCCGCAGCGCGTTGACCTGCGGGCGCCGGCACGAGGGGACCCTTCGTGCCACTCGCTCGGTGCCGGCGGCTTTCGTTGGCAGCGCGCCGTTCCCCGCGCCGACCTCGGTGAACAGCCGCTTCGGACGCGCACGGGTGAAGCCGGGGCTCGGTCGCGCCCATCGGGAACCTTCGGGACTGTCGGGCCGATGCCTAGAGTGGGCGCATGGCCACGACCCGACCCGCCGGCGAGGAACCCGGCACCGTCCGGCTCCGCGCTGACGCGTGTCCCGGCGTGCTGGCGACACACGACGCCGCCGACGGTCCGCTCGCGCGTGTCCGGCTGCCCGGCGGTGGACTGTCACCCGCGCAAGCGCAGGCGCTTGCCGCGTGCGCTAGGCAGCTCGGCGACGGCAGGGTGCACCTGACCTCCCGCGGCAACCTGCAATTGCGTGCGATCCGGGACGTCGACGCACTCGTCGGACGGTTGGCCGACGCGGGTCTGTTGCCGTCGCCAGGGCACGAGCGCATCCGCAACATCCTGGGCTCGCCGCTGTCTGGTGTCCCGCCGCGCGAGGAGGCCGACGAGGAGGGCGCGACCGCGGTCGTCGAACCGGGCACGTCCGCGAGGGTCGCCGACATCCGACCGCTCGTGAGTGAACTCGACGAGGTGGTGTGCGCCACACCCGGGCTGACCGGACTGCCCGGCAGGTTCCTGTTCGCCCTGGACGACGGCAGCGGCGACGTCGCGGCCGACGCCGACCTGTGCTGGCGCGCGACCACCGCCGACACCGGTGCCGTGCTCGTGGCCGGTACCGACACCGGACTGCGGGTGCCCGCATCCGGTGCGGCCGAGGCGATGGTCGCGGGTGCGCGCGCGTTCGACGAGGTACGCGCATCGGCGTGGCGACTCCGAGAGATCGACCCGGCACCGGTGGTCGAGGCCCTGCGCCCGCATGCGAGCGCCGACGTCGAGCCCGTGCCACAGCGGTTCGCACCACCGGCACCGGTCGGGCCCGTCCCGGGCGCCCGGGCGGTCGTCGCCGCACCGCGGTTCGGGGAACTGTCCGCGGCCACCCTGTACGAGCTGGGCGGGCGTGCCCTCGCAGGGCACGCTGCCGACAGAGCGGTCACGGTCACCCCGTGGCGCACCGTCGTCGTCCACGACACGTCGGCCGACGAGCTCGCCGAGCTGCCGGACCTGGTCGTCGATCCCGCTGACCCGTTACTCGGGGTGAGCGCCTGTATCGGCGCCCCGCGGTGCGCGAAATCCCACGCCGACGTGCGTGCCGACGCGGCTGCACTCGCGCCCGCGGGGGTCGGCGCCCACTTCGCTGGGTGTTCACGGCGGTGCGGCAGACCGGGCGGATCTCACATCGACGTGGTCGCCGCGGAGGGCGGCTATCACGTCGGGGGTACGTTCGTCGGGCTCGACCGGGTCGCCGAGGCCCTGTCCGCGCAGCGCCGATGACGACCTCGTCGGCAGGCGCGCGACCACTCGACCGCACGACACGGGAAGGACAGCAGTGATCGACTACATCCGCGACGGAGCGGAGATCTACCGCCACTCGTTCGCGACGATCCGGGAGGAGGCCGATCTCGCCGTGTTGCCGGACGACGTCGCAGGTGTGGCGGTACGGATGATCCACACGTGTGGCATGACGGATCTCGTCGACGACCTCGCCTACAGCCTGGACTTCGTGGAGGCGGGCCGCAGGGCGCTCGAGGCGGGCGCGCCGATCCTGTGCGACGCGAACATGATCGCCAGCGGTATCACCCGTAAGCGGTTGCCCGCAGACAACGAGGTCATCTGCACGTTGTCCGACGACCGGGTCCCGCGGCTGGCCGAGCAGCTGAACAACACGCGCTCGGCGGCTGCGCTCGAACTGTGGCGGGACCGGCTGCCGGGCTCGGTCGTCGCGATCGGCAACGCCCCCACGGCGCTGTTCCGGCTGCTGGAGCTGATCAACGAGGGCGTCGGCAAGCCCGCGGCGATCATCGGCGTCCCCGTCGGGTTCGTCGGTGCCGTCGAGTCGAAGGACCTGCTCATCACGCGCGGCCCGGCGCCGTACCTGGCCGTGCGCGGGCGCCGCGGAGGCAGCGCGATGGCCGTCGCCGCCGTCAACGCGCTGGCCACGAAGGAGGAGATCCTGTGAGCTCCGGAACCGGCGTGCTGTACGGGGTGGGGCTCGGGCCCGGAGACCCGGAACTGGTGACGGTCAAGGCCGCGCGGCTGATCTCCGAGGCGGACGTCATCGCGTACCACTGCGCGCGCCACGGGCGGAGCATCGCACGGTCGGTCGCGGAACCCTACCTGCGTGACGGGCAGCTCGAAGAGCGGCTCATGTACCCGGTCACGACGGAGACGACGAACCACCCCGGCGGCTACGAGGGAGCGATCGCCGAGTTCTACGAGCTCGCGGCGAAGCGGCTGGCCGAACACCTCGACGAGGGCCGCGACGTCGTCCTGCTGTGCGAGGGGGACCCGTTCTTCTACGGCTCGTACATGTACATGCACGAGCGCCTCGCCGACCGCTACGAGGCCCACGTCGTACCCGGTGTGACGTCCGTGAGCGGCGCCTCGGCCGAGCTCGGCCGACCGTTGGTGCAGCGCGACGAGGTGCTCACCCTGCTGCCCGGCACGCTGCCCGCACCGGAGCTCGCCCGCAGGCTGGCCGACACCGAGGCCGCCGCTGTGCTGAAGCTCGGGCGCACGTTCGGCGCCGTGCACGAGGCACTGAGCGAGGCGGGCCGGCTCGACGAGGCGTACTACGTCGAACGCGCGAGTTGGCAGGTCCAGCGGGTCGAACCGTTGACCGACGTCGACCCCGAGACGGTGCCGTACTTCTCGCTCGCCGTGGTGCCGAGCCCCGCCTACGCCTCGCGCAAGGCCGGCGCCGACGAGGCGCCCGCACCGAAGAACGACCAGGCCGGGGGTGCCGTCGTGGTCGTGGGGCTCGGCCCGGCGGGTCCGGAGTGGCTGACCCCCGAGGCCGACGAGGCCCTCCGGGAGGCCGAACACCTCGTGGGTTACGGACCTTACGTGGCGAAGGTGCCGCAGCGGGCGGGGCAGCAGCGTCACGCGTCGGGCAACCGCGTGGAGGCCGATCGGGCCCGGGAGGCCCTGCAGCTGGCCTCAGGCGGTGCGCGGGTGGCCGTCGTGTCGTCGGGAGACCCCGGCGTGTTCGCCATGGCCTCGGCCGTTCTGGAACAGGCCGAGGCCGACGAGTTCGCCGACGTCTCGGTGCGGGTCGTGCCCGGCGTGACCGCGGCGCACGCCGCCGCCTCCCGGGTGGGCGCCCCGCTCGGGCACGACTTCGCGATGGTGTCGCTGTCGGACCGCCTCAAACCGTGGGACATCATCGAGCGCAGGCTCGATGCCGCGGGGCAGGCGGATCTCGTCGTGGCGTTGTACAACCCCGCTTCGCGCAGCCGTACGACGCAGCTCGTGACGGCGCGCGAGGTGCTGCTGCGGCACCGCAACCCGGAGACGCCGGTCGTGATCGCCCGCGACATCGGGGGTGCCGAGGAGTCCGTCAGGGTGGAGACGCTGGGCGGCTTCGACCCGGCGGAGGTCGACATGCGGTGCGTGCTCATCGTCGGGTCGTCGCGGACGCGGGTGCGCACCCAGTCGGACGGAACCTCGATCGTCTGGACGCCGCGCAGCTACGACTGACGCCCGGGAGCGACCGATGTCCGGTGGCGGAGACCCCGTGGACGGCCTGCGCGAACTCGTCGGCAGGCCGTCGCGGCGCCGTTTCACGGCCGACCCGGTGCCGCGCGAGGACGTCGAGCGCATGATCGACCTCGCGCGCCGCACCGGCTCGGCACGGAACCGGCAACCGTGGCGGTTCGTCGCGGTCACCGACGCCACCGTGCGCAGCGGCCTTGCAGGCTGTGGTGCCTACGCCGGGCACCTCACGGGTGCACCGCTGGTGCTGGTGCTGCTGACACGCGCCGACGGGTTCCGTGACACGCCCTTCGATCTGGGCAGGGTCGCCCAGTCGCTCGTCCTCGCCGCGTCGGCGCTGGGGTACGACTCGTGCCTCGCCACGTTCTACCCCCAAGACAATGTTCGCGCCGCGGATCTGCTGCTGGGCCTCGACGGGCCGTGGCACGCCGAACACGCCCTGTCCGTGGGCCGCGCACAGGGCGGCGACCCGGCACCGGCGGCAGGTGCTGCGCCGGGTACGTCCGCGGTGCCGACGGGCAGACGCTCGGTGTCCGAACTGCTGACCTGGCACGACTGACGGCCGGGGCCGGCACGGGTACCGGCTCCGTCCGTCACGGCCGGGTCAGCGGCTCTTGGAGTTGCCGTCCGGCTGTTGCGGTCCGAGACCGGGGGACTCCCAGCCCCACATGGTCCGCTCGCCTGTCTCCACGGCCGGTTCCGTGCCCTGGATGTACGGCCTGACCTCGTACAGCGAGCCCCACGCCTGGCTGGGCTTGCCCTTCACGTAGCTCGGCACCTCGGGGTCGTCGGCGACCTCGTCGAGATTGCCGATCGGTCCGCCGCCCTGGCTGCTGGCGATGTTCGACTCGTGGGCCAGGGGCTCGGCGACGATCCGGTACTCGGGCATCTCGTAGATGCCGTTGCGGATCTTCATCGGGTTCAGGCACGGGTAGACGAACGAGGCGGGCCAGTCGATGTACACCGGTTCGTCGCCGATGCGTTCGGTCAGCGTGGTGAACTCGGGCACGCGGGGGCCGGTCACGGCGACCCAGCCGTCCTCGGTGAGGTCGTCGTCGTTGGCCGCGACGCGCACAGCCGTGGCCGTGTCCGGCGCCTTGTCGAGCTTCAGCCGCAGGTCCTTCCACTTGCCCTCGCCGTCGCCGGAGCCGAGTACCGCCTCGGTGCCGACGACCTCGAAGCCCTGCGGTGTGGACCGGCCGAACTCCAACTCGATCTGCGTCGCCTTGCCGCTCGGCGCGTACGCCGACAGCGCCACCTGGTCGCCCTCGGCGCGGTCGCCGAGCCCGAACCACGCGGTGCGCAGTTGGCCGGTCGGGTTGGCCTGCTCGTTGTAGCTGCTCCACATGGGCACCGTCTCGGGCGTGAACCCGTGTGGCGGTTCGGCCAGTGCGTCGCCGTCGCTGATCGGTTGCATGTGGAAGCCCGCCTGCACGGGGCCGGTCGCCTGCTCCGGTTCGGGCAGCTCGTTGCCGGGCCGGTTCTGCTCCGGCTGCTCCTCCTGCTGCGGGGCGGTGCGCTGCTGTCCCGGTGGCAACCGCGTGAGCATGCTCGACACGGGGTCGCGTTCGACCATCACATAGTCGCCGAGGCCGCAGCTGGAGCCGAGTGCGTGTTCGATGTTGGCCTTGCCGAACGAATAGGTGTCGCGCTGTTCGTGGAGCGCCTTGGCCATGGAACCGACCTCGGCGGCCACGAACAGTCCGCTGACCACGACGAACGCGAGCGAGCCGCGGAACAGCATCCGACGTTGTGACGGTTGCGGCGCCTGTGGCCGTCCCGCGCGGATGTTCTCCACGAACGCGTACAGGGCGAACAGCCCCGCGCCCGCCAGCAGCACCGTGGCGAGCTTGATGCCGAACATCTGGGGCGGCATGTTCCACCACGGCACGCCGAGGCGTGAGATGAACCAGTAGGCGTTCGGGCCGGTCAGTGCCAGCGCGGAGACGCCCAGCAGGCCCGCGACGAACAGGGCCTGGTTGCGCCGTGACCGCAGCACCGACGCGCTCACCGCCAGCGCCGTCAGGGCGGCCATCGCCGCACCCACGGCGGCGAACGCGCCGAAGTGGTGCGTGAACTTGGTCGGCGTCAGCGCCATGAGCAGGAAGAACACCGCCGTCGTGCCGATCAGGCGGCGACTCGGCCCGAGCGCGGCACCCTTGATCCGGCTGCGCCGCAGCAGCACCGCCAGACACGCCGCGGTGCACAGCAGCAGCAACAGCACGGGGAACCGGCGGGTCGCCGAACCGTCCGCGGAATCGGTGAACAGCAGATCGTAGCGGTTCAGCTCCTGGAACCACGACAGGTTCGGTCCGACCGCGGTGCGCAGTCGCGTGCCCTCCAGCACCGTCGCGAATGTCTGGTCGGCGAACACGACGACCAGCACCAGCAGGCCCGCGCCCGCGATCGGCGTGAGCACCGGACGCCACCCGTTGTCGCGGGCGCGCTGGCGGAGCAGCTGGAACAACGGTTTCGCCGCCACCAGGAACGGGGCGACCGCGATGAGCCCCGTCGGCGTCGCTGCCAGGGTGAATGCCGCGGCGAGCAGGCCGAGGCAGACGGGCAGCAGCCGCCGCGTGACGAGCGCACGCTCGACGGCGCAGATCGCGAGCAGCGAACCGAGCGCGGCGACCGGCTCGGGGCGGGTGCCGGTGTTGTAGGTCATCCACCAGACGAGGAAGACCATCGCCGCGGCCCACCCGGCGGCGCGGCTGGACCGGACCTCCTTGCCGAGGCGCGGCATCACCTCGCGGCTGATGAGTAGCCAGCTGAGCACGCCGAGCAGGAAGGAAGGCACTCTGATCCACGGTGCGACCGTGCTGACGTGCGCCATCAGCTCGTAGACGTGGTAGAACCAGCCGAACGGCGCCTCCGCGACGCCGAACCATCGGTGATAGTTCGTGAGGTAACCGGCGTCCTCGGCGACGCGGGCCATCGACAGGATGTAGCCGTCGTCGGCCGTCACCGGGCCGATGAACACCCATATGGTGAGCATGCCGATGACGACGGCGTCGCGGCCCGTCAACCGCCACCAGCCGACCGGGGCCCACCGTGGTGCACGGCGGGCGAATCCGCGGTCGAGCCGGTTGACCACGAACAGGCACGCCAGCAACGCGACGACCGCGACCGCGCCCACGGCGAGTTTCAGCGCCGTCGGTTCGGACTGGTAGCGAGTGTCCGGTGTGATCGACACTCCGAGCCCGTCGGTCGGGTCCTGTCCGGCTTCGATCGTCGAGTAGATGCCGACGACGCGCGGCCGCACATCGCCGTCCTCTGAATACACCGGCGTGCCGTTGACCGACAGGCTCGTGTGCTCGGCGGTCGAGGAGACCGAGATGGTGCAGTCACCCGCGGGGAGCGGCTGGCGGGCGACCTGTTCGCCGCGGCTGAACGCGATGAGCGTGTGGTCGTTCACACGCAGCTGCATGCCGGCGCCGTCTTCGAGTCGCTCCGGCGGAACGGTCGACAGCAGATTCGTCTCGCCCGAGGTGCGGGCGTCGAGCGACCGTGCCGTGGCGCAGGGGACCTCGGCGGTCAGTTCCTGGGCCCAGTACCCGGCGAGCGGCGCGTTCACCTGTTCGGTGTTGCCGCCCGCGGGCCAGCTGATCTGCGCGGTGTCCTGGACCACTGGCAGGAACGGGTACGCCACGGCGCATAGGGCGGCGACGAGCCCCAGGATCGTCGCGAGCCATTTCTTCTGCGTGTTCGCGCGAAGGCCCGGCGATCCGGCGGACGCGCCGGAATCCGGCTGTGTGCCGGAATTGTCCGTCGAAGTCGAGTTCGCTGGCGGCATCGGACGTCACGCTAGCGGCAGCCCGAAGACACCACGTCCGCGGGGCTATCGCTTCGTGTGGTCGACAACCCAGCACACGGCGGATTTCACATCGGCCGAACGGGGCATATCCGGACGCGGTGGACGGCGTACGACGATCACCGGAATCCGGGCCTCGCGTGCCGCGTGAAGCTTCGCCGCGGTCATGTCTCCGCCGCTGTCCTTCGTGACGAGCACGTCGATGCGGTGGCGCCGGAGCAGCTCGGACTCGCCGGCGAGCTGGTACGGACCGCGCGACAGGATCACCTCGAGCCGCGGGGGAAGCGGTCCGTCGGACTCGTCCGGCGGGTCGACACAGCGGGCGAGCAGCCACATGTCGAGTCCGGCGAACTCGGCGAGTCCCTGCCTGCCGGTGGTCAGCAGCGCTCTCGTGCCGAGGTGGGGCAGGAGCCGTGCGGCGTCGGCGAGCGTGTCGGCCCAGTGCCAGTCGTCGGCCTCGCCCGCCTGCCACCCGGGCCGTTCGAGACGCAGCACGGGCACGCCCGCAGCCGCGGTCGCGACGGCGGCGGACTCGGAGATGCGCCGCGCGAACGGATGCGTCGCGTCGACCACAGCCCGGACATCGTGGTCGGCCAGCCACCGCGCGAGCCCCCCGGGGCCGCCGAAACCACCCACTCGGATGTCACCCTCCGGGAGGCGTGGCTCGGCCACACGGCCCGCGAGGGACGATGTCACCGGGATGTCGCGGGCGACGAGTTCGGCGGCGAGCGCGCGAGCCTCGGAGGTGCCGCCGAGGATCAGCACCCGTGGAGCGATACTTCCCATGACCGGACAGTCTGACCGAGCCGCCCGCCCGGCCGGGCGAATGTGTGACGTAAGCGAGCGCGTGACGGAGTGATTGTGTGACCGAGCTCCGGTACGGCTGGACGACGGGCGCGTGCGCGACCGCGGCGACGACGGCCGCCTACACCGCGCTGCTGACCGGCGGGTTCCCCGACCCGGTCGAGGTCCGGCTTCCGAAGGACCGGCGCCCGTCGTTCGCGCTGGCCACCGAACGACTCGGCGACGGCGAGGCCAGTGCCGGTGTGATCAAGGACGCCGGTGACGATCCGGACGTCACGCACGGTGCGCTGGTGATCGCCACAGTGCGCCCGGGCGACGAGGGCAGCGGGGTCACCTTCCGGGCGGGCGCGGGCGTCGGGACGGTGACGTTGCCCGGCCTGCCGCTGGACGTCGGCGAGGCCGCGATCAACCCCGTGCCGCGGCGGCTGATGACCGAGGCGGTGGAGCGCGTGGCCGCGGAGCACGGCGCGTCCCCCGACGTCGTCGTCGAGATCGGTATCGACGGCGGCGAGGAGATGGCTCGGCACACGTGGAACCCGCGGCTCGGCATCGTCGGCGGCCTGTCGGTGCTCGGCACCACGGGCGTGGTGGTGCCGTACTCCTGCTCGGCGTGGATCGACAGCATCCGCAGGGGGATCGACGTCGCCCGGGCGCTGGGACTGGAGCACGTCGCAGGCGCGGTGGGATCGACGTCCGAGCGGGTGGCGAAGGAGCTGTACGACCTGCCGGACGAGGCGCTGCTCGACATGGGTGACTTCGCGGGTGCGGTGCTGAAGTACCTGCGTAGGAATCCGGTGCCGCGGCTGACGCTGTCGGGCGGGTTCGCGAAGCTGTCGAAACTCGGGGCGGGTCACCTGGACCTGCACTCGAAGCGGTCACAGGTGGACTTCGGATTGCTGGCTGGCATTGCCGAGGAGGCGGGCCGGGGTGAGCTGGCGACCGTGATCGGCGGGGCGAACACGGCGCTGCACGCGCTGGAACTGGCGCGAGAGGCCGGCCTGGAGCTGGGCGATCTCGTCGCGGAACGTGCCCGCCGGCAGGCCGTCGAGGTGCTGGGCGAGGCGCCCGTGCACGTCGACGTCGTCGCCATCGACCGCGCGGGCACGATCGTCGGCCGCGCAGGCTGACCCCACACTCTCGCAACATCCCTGCGTGGCAGGCGGGGATCCGGTGAGCATTCCCGGCGCGAGGGCGGTTACGTGGTGTAGTGGGAAATTCGGTCGACCGGGCTGTAGGGGTGCGCTAGGTTGGCCGCCATGGGTTCAGGTGCCTTCTTCGTCGCGTTCTTCGTGAGGTTGCGCCGCGCATAGCGGCGGCCTCGGCGTATCGCTCGACTCCTCCGTGCGCCGGCCGTCCTCGGTATGTCCTGCCGGGCGGCCCGCTTCGTGCTGCCCGGGTCATCCCACGGCACCCGGAGAAACACCCGTGTCTCGTCACAGCGGCCGACACGAACTCGGCCAGAACTTCCTCACCGACCGGGCCACGATCGCCCGCATCGTCGACCACGTCGCCCGCACCGATGGCCCGATCATCGAGATCGGCGCCGGAGAGGGCGCCGTCACGCTCCCGCTCGAAACGCTCGACAGGCCGATCACCGCCGTCGAACTCGACGGACGGCTCGTCGCCACGCTCCGGCCGCGGGTGCGGCGGACCCGCGTCGTGCACGCCGACTTCGGTGGCTTCGACCTACCCCGCACGCCGCACGTGATCGTCGGCAACCTGCCGTTCCACCGCACCACCGGCATGCTGCGCCGGGTGCTGGCCGCGGACCACTGGACCGATGCCGTGCTGCTCGTCCAGTGGGAGGTGGCGCGGCGGCGTGCGGGCGTCGGCGGGGCCACCATGATGACCGCCCAGTGGTGGCCGTGGTTCGAGTTCGGCCTGGACCGCCGCGTCCCGGCGTCGGCGTTCACACCTCGTCCCGACGTCGACGGCGGCCTGCTGACGATCACCCGCCGCCCGCGGCCGTTCGTCCCGCAGGCGCAGCGCCGCGACTACGCCGACCTCGTCCACGACGTGTTCACGGGACCGGGGCGCGGCATCGAGGACATCCTGACGCGCCGGTTCGGCCACCGCGCAGCGGTGGGCCGGTGGCTTGCGGACAACGGCGTGCCGCCGACGGTGCTGCCTCGAGGACTCACCGCACGGCAGTGGGCAGCGCTGCACGCGCTGGCGGAACAGTTGCCGGTACGGCGGCCCGGCGGCGAGAGACGATCCGCCGGACGGTCTCGCCCGCGGCGCCGATGACCGTGGCCATGCCGATCCCGGCGAGCAGCGACAGCACCGGGTCGCCGTGGGTGACCGGTGTGATCAGCAGTCCCATGCCCGTCATGTACCCGCACCACACGGCGGAGCTGACGAGCGTCGCCGGGACGAAGCGCGCCACGGGGATGTGTACGCGGCCCGCCGCGGCGACGCTGACGAGGCGGCCGCCCGGCAGGAATCGCACGGCCACGAGCGTGAGTACCGGCCTCCGGTGCAACCACCTGCGTACCCGGGTGTCGTCGCGCTTGCCACGAAGGAACCGGTGCGACGACCGGCCGAGCGTGTACAGCAGGGCGTCGCCGGCGAGCGATCCCGCGAAGGCCGCGGCCGCGAGCGCGGCGACCCGGCCCGCATCGCCAGCGGCCGCGACCGACGACAGCAGCACGGGTTCACTCGGCAGGAACGGCAGTGGGCCGTCGGCCAGCACGGCGAGTGCCAGCAACGGCAGGAGCCACGTACTGCCCAGGAGGTCGCCCGTCATGTCCTCCACGATCGCGGCCGACGGCAGCCCTGTCAGTGGGGCCCGCCCCCGTTCTCGCAGTAGGGGTCACCGGGCGCGTGTCGTTCCCGTCCCGCCGAGTAGAGGAAGCTGTCGGGGAAGTTCTCGGCCGCGAGGACCTTGCCGACGAAGATCATCGCCGCGCGGTTCAGTCCGGCCTCGCGGACCTGGCCTGCGATGTCGCCGAGCGTTCCGCGCAGCACCGTTTCGCCCGGCTGGGTCGCCTTGGCCACCACGGCGGCGGGGCAGTCCGCGCCGTAGTGCGGCAGCAGTTCGTCGACCACCTGCTCGACGCGGTTGATCGCCAGGTGCAGGGCCAGCGTCGTCCCCGACGCGCTCAGCGTGGCCAGGTCCTCGCCCTCGGGCATCGACGTCGACCGTGCCTGCGCCCGGGTGAGGACGAGGCTCTGGCCGACGGTCGGCACGGTCAGCTCGCGGCCCAGCACCGCGGCGGCGGCGGAGAACGCGGGCACTCCGGGGGTGACGTCGTAGGGCACTCCTGCCGCGTCGAGGCGGCGCATCTGCTCGGCGACGGCGCTGTAGACGGCGGGGTCGCCGGAGCACAGCCGGGCGACGTCGTGGCCCGCTTCGTGGGCCTCGATCAGCCTGCCGATGATGTCGTCGAGCGTCAGGTCGGCGGTGTCGACCAGTGCGGCGCCGTCCGGGCAGTGTGCGAGCAGGTCGGTCGGCGTGAGGCTGCCCGGGTAGAGACAGACGCCGCAGCTCGCGAGCTGTTGCTGCCCGCGGACGGTGATCAGGTCGGCGGCGCCCGGTCCGGCACCGATGAAATGGACGGTCACGGCTTTCTCACACTCCATTGCGTTACGGCACGGGCGGGACTCCACCCGGTCAGGCCGCCCAGCGGTGCGGCGCGTTCGACGGAGATCCTGGTCAGTTCGCCGCCGCGGTCGGCGTACTGCGCGGCGAGGGCCTGCTCGGCCTCGAGCGTCACGCCGTGGGCCACCAGTCTGCCGCCGGGGCGCAGGGCGTCCCAGCAGGCGGACAGCACGCCCGCGCCGGCGACGCCGCCGCCGACGAACACGGCGTCGGGGACGGCCAGGCCCGTGAGCGCATCGGGAGCCCTGCCGGTGACGACCTCGATGTCGGGCACTCCGAGGTTCGCCCCGTTGCGGGCGATGCGATCGGCGCGTTCGGGCCGCGACTCCACGGCGATCGCCCGGTTGACCGGGTGCGCGCGGCACCACTCGATCGCGACGCTGCCCGCGCCCGCGCCGACGTCCCACAGCAGCTCGCCGGGCGTCGGGGCGAGCCGGGCGAGTGCGCTCGCCCGCAGGTCGCGTTTGGTGAGCTGGCCGTCGTGGTCGAACGCCTCGTCGGGCAAGCCGGCCAACAGCGAGTACGCCCGACCGGTGCAGGTGATCGCGACGACGTTGAGCGGTGCGACCGCGTCGTGCGGCCAGTCGCGGGCGGTGCCGTCGAGTCTGCGTTCCTCGGGCGAACCAAGATTCTCGAGGACGGTCAGGGTGCTGTCGCCGAACCCGTGGTCGGCCAGCAGTGCCGCGACGCGTCCGGGGGTGTCGGCCCCGGAGCTGAGCACGAGCACCCGCCTGCCCGGGGCGAGCACGCGCAGCACCTTGCGGGCGTCGCGGCCGACGGCGCTGACGACGTCGGTCTCCTCCGCGGTCCAGCCCAGTCGCGCACGGGCCAGGGTGACCGAGGACACCGCGGGCACGATCCGGACCGCGTCGGCGCCGAGCCTGCGCACCAGCGTCCCGCCGATGCCCGACAGCAGCGGATCCCCGCTGGCCAGCACGCCGACCCGGCGGCCGGTCAGCTCGGCCAGCACGTCGTCCAGCGCGGGCAGCAGCGGACTGGGCCAGGGGCGTTTCTCGTACGGGCCGTCCGGGACCAGGTCGAGCTGCCGGGGCCCGCCGAGCAGTACGTCGCACGTCTCGAGCTCCGCACGCGAGGCCGGAGGCAGCGCCCGCCACCCGTCCGCGCCGATGCCCACCACGGTGATTGTCACGTCGAGTCACGGTAGTTGTGTTGCGGCGAACACCCGCGGGCGGTGGAACGTGTGCGATGATGCGCGGGAAGCGGTCGCCGTGGAACCCGGTGCGAATCCGGGACGGTCCCGCCACTGTGACCGGCCTACGGGTCGGGGAAGTCAGAGCTTCGGTGGCCGCGGGAATGCTTGCGTGGTGTGAAGCCCGGTGGGCGTGGAAACCCGCCGTCGAGCAAGGGAGTCTGCATGCGGCCGTACCCGTTCACGGCAGTCGTCGGAATGGCCGAACTGCGCCTGGCGCTCCTGTTGTGCACCATCTCACCGTCGATCGGCGGCGTGCTGGTACGCGGGGAGAAGGGCACGGCGAAGTCCACCATGGTGCGCGCCCTCGCGGGGCTGCTGCCCGATGTGGACGTCGTCGACGGTTGCCGGTTCTCGTGTGACCCGGAGGCGCCCGACCCGTCGTGTCCCGACGGTCCACACCGGACGGTCTCGTCGTCCCAGCGGCCCGCGCGGCTGGTGGAACTTCCCGTCGGGGCCGCCGAGGAGCGCGTCGTCGGCTCGCTCGACCTGGAACGCGCGCTGCGCGACGGGGTCACGGACTTCCAGCCCGGCCTGCTCGCGGGTGCGCACCGCGGGATGCTCTACGTCGACGAGGTCAACCTGCTGCACGACCACCTGGTCGACACGCTGCTCGACGCGGCGGCGATGGGCCGGGTGACGGTCGAGCGGGAAGGTGCGTCGGTCTCGCACGCCGCTCGGTTCGTGCTCATCGGAACGATGAACCCCGAGGAAGGCGAACTGCGGCCCCAGCTGCTCGACCGATTCGGGCTGACCGTCGAGGTCTCGTCCAGCCGCGACGCCGCCGAGCGGGTCGAGGTCGTGCGGCGGCGACTCGCGTACGAATCGGATCCGGACGCGTTCGCCGCGGGCTATGCCGACGACGACGCCTCCCTTGCCGCCGAGATCGCCGCGGCGCGCAAACTGTTGCCGTCGGTGGAGTTGACCGACGAGGCGCTGCTGCAGATCGCCGAGGTGTGCGCGGCGTTCGAGGTCGACGGTATGCGGGCCGACATCGTCACGGCACGCACCGCCGTGGCGCACGCGGCCTGGTGCGGCCGCACGACTGTGTCCACAGAGGACATCCGCGTCGCGGCGAGGCTGGCGTTGCCGCACCGGCGCAGGCGCAACCCGTTCGACGCGCCGGGAATCGACTCCGAACAGCTCGAACAGGCGTTGCAGGACGCCCAGCCACCGGAGGACGACCCCGACGGCGACGGCCCGGACGGCGACGGCCCGGACGACGGGGGCGAGGGCGACCCGGAGGGTCCCGACGATGGTGGACCCGACGACAGTGGTCCCGACGACAGTGGTCCCGACGGCGGCCCCGGCGGGGGAGCGCCCGACGAGAACCCGCAACACGAGCCCCGGAATCCGCAACACGAGCCCCCGGGCCCGCAACACGGCGACGCGGACGCGGGGAGCCAGGACGGTGCCGCACCGCGCACCGAGCAGCGCGCAGGCACGGACACGCCGTACCGGGCGAAGCTGTTCACCGTGGACGGCGCCGGTTCCGGCGCGGACGGCAGGCGTTCCCGGTCCGAAGGGGAGCGGGGCCGGATCGTCGGCGTCCGGCCCGACGGCACCCGGAGCGGATCGCCGCACCTCGTCGCCACCTTGCGTGCGGCGGCCCGGCACCGGCCGCAGCGTGGCCCACGCGCCGACGGTGCCGGCCCGGTCGTGCTGCCCCGGGATCTGCGCTTCGCCCGGCGGGAAGGCAAGGAGGGCAACCTCGTCCTGCTGTGTGTCGACGCGTCCGGCTCGATGGGGTCGAAAGCACGGATCCGTGAGGTGAAGACCGCCGTCCTGTCGTTGCTGCTGGACGCTTACCAGCGCAGGGACAAGGTCGGGTTGGTCACGTTCCGCGCGTCCGAGGCGGAGGTGGCGCTGCCGCCGACGGGCAGCGTCGACGTCGCGGCCGCCCGGCTGGAGCAGTTGCCGACCGGTGGGCGCACGCCGCTCGCCGAAGGGCTGACGCGGGCCGCCGAGGTGCTGCGGGTCGAGGCGCTGCGCGACGGCGACCGCAGGCCGTTGCTGGTGGTGGTGACCGACGGCCGCGCCACCAGCGGGCCGGAGGCGCTGGCCCGTGCGCACACCGCCGCGGACGGCCTGGCGCGCACGGGCGTGTCCACTGTGGTCATGGACTGTGAGACCGGCCGCATGCGGCTCGGCCTGGCGAAGACCCTGGCGGGCCGGCTCGGAGCGGAACACGTGGCTGTCGGGGACGTGGCGGCGGAGAAGTTGACCGACGAGGTGAAACGGAGGGCGGCCTGATGCCGCAGGGGAAGCCGGCCGCGGTGCCGGACGACGGACTGACCACGCGGCAGCGGCGCAACCGCCCGATCGTGGCGGTCCACACGGGATCGATGAAGGGCAAGTCCACCGCGGCGTTCGGTATGGCGCTGCGGGCGTGGAACCAGGGCTGGAACATCGGTGTGTTCCAGTTCGTCAAGTCCGCCAAGTGGCGTGTGGGTGAGGAGAACGCGCTGCGCACGCTCGGCGAGACAGGCCAGGGCGGCCCCGTCGAGTGGCACAAGATGGGCGAGGGCTGGAGCTGGTCCCGCAAGAAGGGCACCGACGAGGACCACGCCGCCAGCGCCCGCGAGGGCTGGACGGAGATCAAACGCAGGCTCGGCGAGGAGACGCACGACTTCTACGTGCTCGACGAGTTCACCTACCCGCTGCATTGGGGCTGGGTCGACGTCGACGACGTGGTGGAGACGCTGCGGGACCGGCCCGGCCGTCAGCACGTGGTGATCACCGGCCGCAACGCTCCGCAGGCCTTGCTGGACTCCGCCGATCTCGTCGCCGAGATGTCGAAGGTCAAACACCCCATGGACGCCGGGCAAAAGGGCCAGCGGGGCATCGAGTGGTAGCGCGCGTCGTCATCGCCGCGCCCGGGTCCGGGCACGGGAAGACGACCGTCGCGACCGGACTGATGGCCGCGCTCCGGGATCGCGGTACGGCGGTCTCCGGGCACAAGGTCGGCCCCGATTTCATCGATCCGAGCTACCACGCGATGGCCACCGGCAGACCCGCCCGCAACCTGGACCCGTTCTTGCAGGGAGAGCACCGCGTCGTGCCGTTGTTGCAGCACGGATCGAGCGGCGCCGACGTCGCGGTCGTCGAAGGCGTGATGGGCCTGTTCGACGGTGCGCTGGGCACCGACGGCTACGCCTCGACGGCGCACGTCGCACGGCTGATCGACGCCCCGGTGGTGCTGGTCGTCGATGCCAGTGCGGCCAGCCGGAGTGTCGCGGCGCTCGTGCTGGGGTTCGCGCGTTACGACCCGGACCTCGAGCTCGCCGGCGTGATCCTCAACAAGCTGGGCTCGCAGCGGCACGAGGACGAGATCCGTGGGGCGCTCGCGCCGACGGGCATTCCCGTGCTGGGCGCGCTCCGTCGCAGCGACGACATCCACGCGCCGAGCAGGCACCTCGGACTCGTTCCCGCCGGTGAGCGGGAGACCGACGCGCGGGAGCTGCTGCCCAAACTGGCCGACTGGATCTCGGGCGGGGTGGACCTCGACGCGGTCATGGGCGTCGCTCGGGGAGCGCGGCCACTGACCGCCGAGCCGTGGTCACCGGGCCCGGTCCACAGCGGACCACGCGCCGTGGTGGCCGCCGCGGCCGGTGAGGCGTTCACGTTCCGCTACACCGAGACCGTCGAGCTGCTCGCGGCCCACGGCGTCGACGTCGTGGACTTCGACCCGCTGCGGGACGAGGCGTTGCCGCCCGAGTGTGCCGGCATGTACTTCGGTGGCGGGTTCCCCGAGGCGCATCTCGAGCGGCTGTCGGCGAACGAGCCGCTGCGCATCGCGATCGGCGACGCCCTCGCCGGCGGCATGCCCGCGGTCGCCGAATGCGCGGGCCTGCTGTATCTGTGCCGGGAACTGGACGGACTGCCGATGGTCGGCGCGCTGGACGCCACGGCCCGCATGACCCGGCGGGGCGCGCTCGGCTACCGGACGGCCACCGCGGCGTCCGACAACCTGCTCGCCGCCGAGGGCGACCCCGCGCGCGGGCACGAGTTCCACCGCACCGTCGTCGAACCACGCGCGGGCGCGACGGCTGCGTGGCGCTGGAACGGCGAGTCGGAGGGGTTCGCGAGTCCGACGCTGCACGCGTCCTATCTGCACGTCCACTGGGCGGGACATCCCGAGCTGGCACGGACGTTCGCCGACGCGGTGCACCGGAGGGCGGCCCGATGATCGGCACGGAGGGCAGCGCGGGCGGGGACGGCAGAGTGGCTCACGACGTCGATCTGTGGCATCACGGCGACCGCGAGGTCGGTGACGGCCTCGTGGACCTCGCCGTGAACGTCCGTGTGCCGCAGCCGCCGGAGTGGCTGTTGGCCGAGCTACGCGACAGTCTGTCGGCCGTGGCCGCCTACCCCGACGTGGCCGGGGCGGTCGAGGCGATCGCGGCGCGGCACGGCAGGAGCCGGGAGGACGTGCTGCCGACCGCGGGCGGTGCGGAGGCGTTCACGCTGCTGGCGCGGGCGTGGCCCGGATGCAGGCCGGTCGTGGTGCACCCGCAGTTCACCGAGCCCGAGGCGGCGCTGCTCGCCGCGGGCCACGACGTGACCCGTGTGGAGTTGACCGAATCCGGCGGGTTCGCGCTCGACGCCGACCTGGTGCCCGCCGACGCCGACCTGGTGTTCGTGGGCAACCCGACGAACCCCACGTCGGTGCTGCACCCGGCGGCGTCGATCCGGGCCTTGGCGCGACCCGGCAGGCTCGTCGTCGTCGACGAGGCGTTCCTCGACGCGGTGCCGGGCGAACCGGAAAGCCTCGCACCGGAACGGATCCCGGGCGTGGCCGTGGTGCGCAGTCTGACGAAGACGTGGGGCATCGCCGGGCTGCGCGCGGGCTATGTGCTCGCCGAACCCGTGGTCGTCGAACGGTTGCGCGGGCTTCAGCCGCCGTGGTCGGTGTCGACCCCGGCGGCCGTGGCGATGACGGCCTGCAGCAGGCCGGGTGCGGTGGCCGAGGCGGAGGCGCTGGCCCGGGAGGCCGAGGCGGACCGGGACCGGCTGGTCTCCCGGTTGCGGAATCTCGGCGTCGAGGTGGCAGGCACGCCGCGCGCGCCGTTCGTGCTGGTACGGGTGCCGGGTGGGGAGAAGATCCGGCTGGCGTTGCGCGAGGCGGGTTACGCCGTGCGGCGCGCGGACACGTTCCCCGGACTCGGCCCGGATTGGCTGCGTATCGCCGTGCGCTCCGACATGGACGACTTCCTCGACGCGCTGGCGGTTCTCCTGTAACCGCCTGTCCTGCACTCAGCCCCGCACGTTCTGCCTTCGGGCAGCATGTTCTGCATTCGGCGGCCGGCCGTCCGCCCCGCGAGCACGCCGCATTCCGTGGTGCGTTCGGACGGGGCGTTCCACGTCCGGCTGCGCGGTCACCGGACGAGGGCGAGCTGCCGGGACTGGGCGACCAGCACGCCGCGCGAGTCCCAGATCTCGAAGTCCTCCTCGTGGTGTCCGCCGGACAGATGCTTCGTGAACGCGCGGCAGGCGAGCCAACCCGGTGCGGGCCTGGCCCGGACGTGCACGGTGAGCTCGATCGTCGACGATCCACCCACGCCGAGGTCGAGCGCGACGGGGGCAGCGGCGTCGACGAGCATCGCGAGGGCGGTCGTGTCGGCGTCGCGCCCGTCGGCGAACCGCATCCAGAACTCGGAGATCGGCTCCCCGGACGGCGTGCCGTACCAGAAACCGGGGACCCGATCGAGCCGGTACTCGATGCGCGCGGCCACGGTGGCGCCGGGCTGCTCGCTCAGCGTCAGCGGATCCGTACAGGTCTCCGGTCCGGCGAGCGCGGGTGCGGTGTTGGTGAACGCGACCGATTCGGGTGGGGCGACGGAGTCGTGCGGGGCGACCGGGCCGTTGCCGGCGGCCGGAGCGGACACCCCCTCGAGGTCGGCGTACGTGGCCTGCGCGAGCAGCACCGCGCCGCCCTGCTGGGACAGACGGGCACAGCCGGTCGCCGTTCTGCGGCCCTGTTTCACGACCTCGGTGGCGATCTCGGCGGGGCCGGGTGTGCCGGGCCGCACGAAGTGTGCCGACACCACCAGCGGGTCGGGCATCGCCATCTGATCGCCGAGCGCCCGCACACACAATGCCAGCAGATATCCGCCGTTGGCCACGCCCTCGCGTATCGCCCAGCGGTCCGAGACGGTCGTGGAGTAGTGGCCGTCCCCGGATGCGGTGACGGCGGTGTCGGTGTCGAACTCGGACCATGCGGTCGTGGTCATCGCTGCCCCTCTCTTCTCGGCACCATGATCGGTGGCGGTGACGACGCATGTCGATGACCTCAGAGATAACGGCTGACGCGGTCGGAGCTGTGTCCTCGTGGGGAGGGCCGGGTGACGCGTAGCCGAGTGCAGCACACGCGCGGGGTTGTTGTCCCGGGTCAGATGCTGAGGATCGCCAGCGTTGCGGCGAGGGCGGTCTCGACGCAGGCGCCGAGGACATCGCCGGTGATGCCGCCGAGCCGCCGCACGCATCGCCCGAGCAGCGCGCCCGCCACGCACCACCCTGCCAGCACCGCGGCAGGGCCCTGCCACCACGCGATCGCCGGGTCGAATCCGGCCAGCACCGACAGCGCCGCCACCGTCAGCGCGACCGCCGCGGCGACCGGCACCGGGACCGCGCCGGCCACCGCCGCACCCAGACCTTCCGGCCGCGCCGACGGTACGAACCGCGTACAGCACAGCGGCAGGACCACACGGCTGGCGACCAGAGCCACGACGATGCCCGTGACACCGGCGCCGGCCGCGACCACGCCCGCCAACGCACCGGTCTGGATCAGCAGCGTCAGCACCAGGGTGGCGACGCCCGTCGGTCCGGCGTCGCCGCGGCGCATGATGTCGAGCGCTCGCCCGCGGTCGTAGGAGGCGCTCAGCCCGTCGGCGGTGTCGGCGAGGCCGTCGAGGTGCAGTCCACGGGTCGTCAGCGCCACCGTTGCGAGCGCCAGTGCCGCCACGACGAACGACGGCAGCTGGATCAGCCCCCCGACCCAGACGACGATGCCCGCGGCCGCGGCGAGTGCGAGTCCCGCGAGCGGCGCGGCCGTCATGGCCGTTCCCGCGACGCGGCGGTCGATGGCGGTCGGTGCGGGCACGGGCAACGCCGTCAGCGTGCCGAACGCCATGCGCAGGCCGTCGCCCGCGGCAGGCCCGGACGCCGCACCGTCTTCCGGGCCCGAGCCGGTGGTGGGTTCGTGCTCACCCAAGGTCGGCCAGCCGTCCCATGCCCGCCAGCACGGCGCGGGCGTTGCGCAGGACCGGAACGGCCTGCACGGCGCCGCTGCCCTCGCCCAGTCGCAACCCCAGGTCGAGAATCGGTTCCAGACCCAAGGCTTTGAGGGCAAACGCTTGCGCCGGTTCGGTCGACCGGTGCCCGGCGACCCACCACCGTTCGGCACCCGGTGCGATCTCCCGTGCCACGACCGCGGCCGCGCACGGGAACACGCCGTCCAGCACCACCGGAACCTTCCGCTCGGCCGCACGCACCAGGAACCCCGCCGTCGCCGCCGCGCACGCACTCCCCAGCGAGGTCAGCACCGCGAACGGATCGTCGGTGGCTGCGCGCGCGAGTGCTCGCTCGAGTACCGCCACCTTGCGGGCGCGGCCGTCGCCGTCGACACCGGTGCCCGTGCCGACCACGTCCTCGGCAGGCAGCCCCAGCACCGCGGCCACGAGCGCCGAGGCGATCGTCGTGTTGCCGATGCCCATGTCGCCGGGAACGAGCAGGTCCGCCCCGTCGTCGATGTCGGCGTCGGCGGCCGCGGCACCCCCGTCGAACGCCTGCCGCGCCTGACCGGGTTCGAGCGCGTCCGCGACGTCGATCGAGCCGGAACCGCGCCGGACCTTGTGCCGCCGCACGTCGTCGGGCACGTCGTCGAGCGGGTCGTCCACCGCCAGGTCCAGCACCCGCACCCGGGCGCCGACCTCGCGGGCCAGCACGTTCACGCCGGACTCACCCGCCAGGAACACCCGCACCATCGCCGCCGTCAGATGCCGCGGGTACGCCGACACCGCCCCGGAGACCGACACCCCGTGGTCGCCCGCGAACACCACGACCCGCACGTCGTCCAGCCGGCGCGGCGGCACCTCACCGTGTGCGGCACACAGCCAGGCGGCCAGGTGCTCGAGCCTGCCGAGTGCGCCGACCGGCTTGACCAGCCCGTCGAGCTGCTGCAGCGCCTCGTCGCGGGCGCGGTCGTCGAGTGGGGGGATCTGCACGGTGTTCTCCTATTCCAGCGTCAGCACACGGCCGGCGACGATCAGCCGGACCGCGTCGGAATGCGTGGCCACGGCGGTGTTCAGGGCCCCGAGCACGTCACGGAAGATGCGGCCCGAGGCCGACGCGGGAACGACGCCGCTGCCGACCTCGTTGCTCACCGCGATCGCGGGCACGGCGGCCTGCCGCCACGCGTCGGCGAACGCACCGAGCCGTTCGTCCACGCGTTGCTGCCAGCCGTCGCGTTGCTCCCACGCCCCGGACTCGTCGAGCACGCGCGTCAACCACGTTCCGAGGCAGTCGATGAGCACCGGGGAGTCGGCGTCGCGCAGGGCGGCCGTGACGTCGCCGGTCTCCACGGTCGTCCAGTGCGACGGCCTGCGCGCGCGGTGGGCGGCCACGCGGGCGCTCCACTCGGGGTCGTCGTCGCTCGGCGGCATCCCGGCGGCGATGTAGGTCACCGCGGGATACCTGCCCGCGAGCTCCTCGGCGTACCGCGACTTGCCCGAACGCACGCCGCCGAGCACGAGCGTCTTGCCGCCGTCGACGTCGTTGACCCGCTTCGTGGGCTGCCCGCGGCCGCGCAGCGCCGAGGCCGCGGCCTCGAGGCGGCGAGCCGCGGACTCGGCGAGACGCCTCTTCGCATCGTTCGTCATGCAGGGCATTCTGGACCACTCGTTAGGGTGAGCGCTGTGATCCGTGTTCAAGCTGTCACCGTCGCCGGGATCGTTGCCGGGTACGCGGCCGACGTCGTCGGCGGCGACCCTCGGCGGGGACACCCCGTCGCGCTGTTCGGCACTGCTGCGGCGGCCCTCGAGAGGCGCATGTGGGCCGACTCCCGCCTGCGCGGCTTGGCGTACGCGGGAGTGTGTGCGGGCGGCGCGGTCGCGGCCGGAGCGGCGTTGTCGGCCGTGACCCGGCGCAGGCCGGCGGCCCGGTTCGCCGCCACCGCCGTCACCACGTGGGCCGTGCTCGGCGGGACGGGACTGGCCCGCGAGGGCGACGTCATGGCCCGACACCTGGAGGCGGGCGACCTGCCCGGAGCGCGCGCCCGGCTCGGCCACCTGTGCGGGCGTGACGCCACCGAACTCGACGGCACGGGACTCGCCCGCGCCGCGACTGAATCGATCGCCGAGAACACCTCGGACGCGGTCGTCGCGCCGCTCGTGTGGGGCGGGCTCGCGGGCCTGCCCGGGCTGCTCGGCTACCGCGCACTGAACACCCTCGACGCGATGGTCGGGCACCGCTGCGCCCGGTACGAACGCTTCGGTTGGGCGGCCGCGCGGGCCGACGACGTCGCGAACCTCGTCCCCTCGCGGTTGTCGGCGCTGGCCGCCGCCGTCACCGCACCCGGCGTCGGAGGGCGGCCCGCCCGTGCACTGCGGGTGTGGCGCCGTGACGCCCATCGGCACCCGAGCCCCAACGCCGGTCCCGTCGAGGCCGCGTTCGCGGGCGCGCTCGGTGTGCGGCTGGGCGGAACCAACGTCTACGGCGGGCGCACCGAGGACCGCGGCACGCTCGGTGACGGTCCGTCGCCGCAAGCCGCAGACCTCGGACGCGCCGTGCGCCTGTCGAGGCTCGTCGGGCTGGCCTCGTTGACCGTCACCGCGGGCGTCGCCGCGATCCGCCGTCACTGACGCACCGCAACCGGGCCGCCGGTTCCCTGCGGCGCCCGGGACCCGAGGGCCTTCTCGGCCAGCACGGCGAAGGTGACGCCGAGCGCGCCCCACAGCACTACCTGCGTGCCGAGCGAGGCGAGGCGGAAGTCCCACAGCAGGGAGCCGGGGAAGTCGTTCGGCACCTCGTCGACCGCGGGTAGGAGCGCCCCCGCCACGGCCATCACGGTGACGTAGGCACCCACGCCCAGCAGGCCGCCGCTCGCGGCACCGACGCGGTCGGCCGCCGCTCTGCCGGCGGCCATCGCCAGTATCGCGGCGACCACCGACAGCGCCAGGAATCCGAAGTAGAGGGCGGTGCGGTCCTCGATCGTTCCGGCCTGGCCCACCGCAGGCGGATTCGCCGGATACTTCAGGAACGGCACCAGCACCACCACGGTGAATCCGCCCGCGGCGAGCAGCGCCGCCGACACGCGGGGCGGCAGCGTGGTCACCCTGCCCTGCAGGACGGCGAACGCGATCGCGAACAGGCCACCCACCGCGACGGCGTACCCGGTCACGCCGGTCAGCAGACCGAACGTGCTCTGCACCCCACGGCCGACGAGCGCGTCGTCACCGTGCGCGTGTCCGGATGTGGCGCCGGATTCCGCGGCATGGCCGGAGGATTCGGCGTGGTCGTGCGGGGCGGCGTGGTCGTGTGGGGCGCTGTGGTCGTGTGGCGCGCTGTGGCCGTGGGACGCCGTGTCGTCGTGTGGCGCGCTGTGGCCGGGTCGGGCTTCGCCGCGTGTGTCGGCGTGGGATTCCGTGCTGGGGGAGTCCTCGAGTCCGATGGCGGTGTCGACCGGCGGTTCACCCACGAAGAAGGCGAACACGGTCGCGAGCAGTCCGGCGGCGAGGCCCGCGAGCATGCCGCGGACCAACAAGGTCCTCATCATCGTTTCCCCCGCCCGGTCAGTGGCAGGGGAAGGCCAGCAAGTGCCGGCCGTCGTGGACGAACTCGTGGACCAGACCGTCCGACACCACCGAGACGGCGCCCGCCTCGGTGGTGACGAACAGCAGCACGAGCAGCGCCAGCACGGTGGTGAAGACCGCCCACGGCACGATCTCCCGCAGCGGGATACGGACGGCACCCGGATGGGCGGTGGAACGGGGGACGGAGACGACGTGCGTCTGCGACATCGCGGTACCTCCTTGGGCTTGTCGCGGCCCGGTCGGTGGGTGGCGATGGCGGTGGGTCTGACTACGGGGCGCGCGAAGTTGCGCACACGCCCGATCACAGTGGCGCGACCGTACCGGGTTCTCACCGGCTTCCAGCCGTCATCGCATGAGCCGTTCGAGGCTAGGCCCGCCCGGCGCGGGAAGTCAACGCGATGTGGCCCGCACCGCTCGTCCTTCCCGTTGTGCGTGCCCTCCACTCGGCACCGCGTGTGGTGCATTCGGCACCCGGCCACGACCCGACGGCGCCGACCCGCGGCTGCTTCGTCGCGTGCAGCCGTGTCAGCCGGGCAGCATGAAATCCTTCGGTGACAGGGCCCGCGACACGATGCGCGTGTCACCGATGTGGCCGTAGAAACCCTGCCCGAAGCGTCCACCCGATTGGGTGCCGCCGATCGCGAACGGCTTGCCGACCGTCGAGATGCCCTTCGACCGCTGCACCGCGTTGCGGCTGATCTTCGACCCGTCGACGTAGACCACCGTGTGCTCGCCGTCGTTGACGATCGCGACGTGCGTCCACCGTCCGATCGGGACGGCGTGACTCCAGCAGGTGGGATCGTCGTTGCTCGACGTCGGGTACACGACGTACTGCAGGAAGCGTTCGCTCGTGACGTTCAGGCTGCACACGGCGTCGTCGGTGGAGTAGCCACCGTCCTTGCCCGCGTCGCCCGCGCGGCCCTCCCAGCTGAGGACGCCCATCCACGCGTGGTCGCCCTCGAACGGCTCGGGCAGGCGGAAGAAGGTCTCGATGGTGTAGCCGTGTTCGAACGTCGCCGTGTTGACCGGTGCGCCCGAACGGGTGTGCAGCACCGCGCCGCGGTCCGGATTCTTGCCGCCGTCGAACCGGACACCGGCGTGGGCGGGTGCGCCGACGTGGTGGTCGGCCGACCACGTCAGCACGTCGGCGGGGCCGTCGTGGAGCCGCAGGGCGACGAGGTCGTTGCCGTTGCCGGACAGGTCACGGGCCACCGCGCCGCCGGTCACCGGTGCGCCGTCCTCGCCCGCACCGGCGAATCCCTCCTCGTCGAACCGCCAGTACGCCGTCGTCCCCGCGACGAGCATCTCCGAGGCCGGCCGTGACGGCGGGTTCGCGGGAGGTGCGAACCCCGCGAACCGTTCGGTGAACGGGATCTCGATGCTGAACCGGTCGACGTCACCGGTCAGCTCCACCGTCTCGGCTTCCAACGGCGTGCGGTCCTTCTTGCCCAGCAGCCACGGCGAGAACGTCTCGACGTCGATGCGGCCGCGGGCGACGTCGAACGCGTACGTCCGCAGCATGCCCGCACCGCCGTAGTAGCGGTCCTGGTAGTTCGTGATGTGCACGTGGACCGGATTTCCCGCGTCGTTGGTGAGCGTCGTCCGCCCGCACGGCCAGTAGTGCCCGCCCAGTGCGAGGAAGATCTGGTCGTTGCCGCGGACCAGCCCGTCCCACAGGTGCCTGCCGTGATCGGACAGCGTGGCGTCGCCGGACTCGTCGGCCCACACGATGTCATGCGTCGTCAGGATCGCCGGAAGCTTCGGATGCCGGTCCAGAACTCCCTGCGCCCAACGGATTCCCGCGTCGGAGACGCGCCAGTCGAGGGCGAGTACCAGCCACGTGCGGCCGCCGCCTTCGAAGGTGTGGAAGCTGTTGTAGCCCTCGGGAGACGAGCCGCCGTAGGAGCCGGACCCAGCGAACCGCTCGGGTCCGAACGTGCGCAGGTACGGCGTGTCGCCGCGTTGGTCGTCACCGGACACGTCGTGGTTGCCCGCCAGCACGCTGTAGGGCAGCCTGCCGTCGATACCGGTACGGAAGACCTTGTCGGCGATGCGCATCTCGGCCTCGGTGCCGTGCTCGGTCAGGTCGCCGAGCTGGGCGAGGAACGCGACGTTGCGGTTGCGTCGCTCCCGCACGGCCCATCGCAGACTTTCGCGCACCGGCTCGTGGTCCGAACCACCCTCGTCGATGAGGTACTGGATGTCGGGCAGGACGGCGAACGTGAACCTCACGCCCTCGGATGACGGGTGGCCGTGCGGGGCGGCCTGTGCCGGCGCCGCGGTGACGGCGCCGGAAGCCGCCACGACCGCGGGGGTGACGGCGGCGGCGGACAGGACGGAACGTCGGGATACTCCGGAAGGGGACATACGTCGCAGTCTCGCCGTCACCGTTGGACGTCGGGTGGCACGGATGTTGAGCAATGCTGAACATTTGCGCGTTCACCGCGACCGGATCGAGACCTGCGACGCAGCGTGTGCGGACCGCAACACGATCCCCGGAAGCCGCAACACAGGCCCCGGAATCCGCAACACAGGCCCCGGGACCCGGAACACGGGCGGCGGGTGGGCGCGGCTCCGTCGGGAACGCGCGCCCACCCGCCGCCGGGTGTCGAACCTGCGGTGTTACGACATCGGACGGTCCGTCGGCGCGATCGGCGCCGGGAGCATGTCCCGGTCGGTGAGATGCGCGTCGACGCCCGCGGCCGCCGACCTGCCCTCGGCGATCGCCCACACGATCAGCGACTGCCCGCGGCCCATGTCGCCGGCCACGAACACGTTGTCCACGCTCGTGCGGAAATCCGCGTCCCGCGCGACGTTGCCGCGCTCGTCCAGCTCGACGCCGAGGTCCTCGATCAGGCCCTGCTTCTGCGGCCCGACGAAGCCCATCGCCAGCAGCACCAACTGCGCGGGCAGTTCCTTCTCGGTGCCCTCGACCGGTTCGAACCCGCCGCTCTCGGCGCGCTGCACCTCGACGATCCGCAACGCCTGCAGATTGCCGTCGGCGTCGGCGACGAACTCCTGCGTGTTCACCGAGTACAGCCGCTCGCCGCCCTCCTCGTGGGCCGAGGAGACGCGGTAGATCATCGGGTACGTCGGCCACGGGTGCGCCTCGGCGCGCGACTCCGGCGGCTTCGGCATGATCTCCAGCTGCGTCACCGACCTGGCGCCCTGCCGATGGGCCGTGCCCACACAGTCGGCGCCGGTGTCGCCGCCGCCGATGACCACGACGTCCTTGCCCGCCGCGTCGAGCGGCGAGACGTCGAGCTCGCCGCTCGCCACCTTGTTCGCCGGCGGCAGGTACTCCATCGCCTGGTAGACGCCTGTGGCCTCACGGCCGGGCGCGGGCAGGTCGCGCCACGCCGTCGCCCCGCCCGCCAGCACGACCGCGTCGTACTGCGCGCGCAGCTCGTCCGCGGTGATGTCCACACCGACGTTCACGTTGGTGCGGAACTCGGTGCCCTCCGCGCGCATCTGGTCGAGACGCCGGTCCAGGCGGTGCTTCTCCATCTTGAACTCGGGGATGCCGTAGCGCAGCAGCCCGCCGATCGCGTCGGCCCGCTCGAGCACGACCACGTCGTGTCCCGCACGCGTCAACTGCTGCGCCGCCGCCAGGCCCGACGGGCCCGACCCGACGACCGCGACCTTCTTGCCCGTCTTCGTGGTCGGCGGCTGCGGCGTGACCCAGCCTTCCTCCCACGCGCGGTCGATGATCGAGATCTCGACGCGCTTGATCGTCACCGGATCGTCGTTGATCCCCAGCACACACGCCGTCTCGCACGGCGCGGGGCACAGCGTGCCCGTGAACTCCGGGAAGTTGTTCGTCGCGTGCAGCCGCTCGATCGCGTCGGCCCAGTCGTCCCGCCATGTCAGGGTGTTCCACTCGGGGATCAGGTTCCCCAGCGGGCACCCCTGATGGCAGAACGGGATGCCGCAGTCCATGCAGCGGCCCGCCTGGTCCTTCAGCTTCGTACGTTCGAAGTCCTCGTAGACCTCACGCCAGTCCTTGATCCGGATGTCGACGGGACGAGACTTCGGCGTCTCCCGCTTCGTGTTCAGAAAACCCTTGGGGTCAGCCATGAGCCGCCTCCTGTGTCTTGTGGGACACCCACGCCCGGTCGGGGCTCATGGCTGCCGCTTCGTAAACTCCGCGATTGTCAGCCATGAGCCGCCTCCATGATCGCCTCGTTCACGTCCCTGCCGTCGCGCTCCGCCTGAGCGCGGGCCTGCAGGACACGCTTGTAGTCCTTCGGCATGACCTTCGTGATCCGCGGCAGTGCGGACTCCCAATCGGTGAGCAGCGCGTGCGCCACGGCCGACCCGGTCTCGGTGTAGTGCTTCTCGACGGCTTCGAGCAGGACCTCAACGTCCTCCTCGTCGAGTCCTTCCAGGTCGACCATCTCACCGTTGACGCGAACCGGGTCGAGGTCGAGCACGTAGGCCACACCGCCGGACATGCCCGCCGCGAAGTTGCGGCCCGTGTTCCCGAGCACGACCACGCGCCCGCCCGTCATGTACTCGCAGCCGTGGTCGCCGACGCCCTCGACGACGGCCAGCGCGCCCGAGTTGCGCACGCAGAACCGCTCGCCGACCTTGCCGCGAAGGAACAGCTCACCGCCCGTGGCGCCGTAACCGATCACGTTGCCCGCGATGATGTGGTCCTCGGCCACGATCGGCGAGTCGTGCGGCGGCCGCACCGTGATGCGCCCGCCCGAGAGGCCCTTGCCGACGTAGTCGTTGCCGTCACCGAGCAGCCGCAGCGTGATGCCCTTCGGCACGAACGCACCGAACGCCTGCCCGGCCGTGCCGGTGAACGTGATGTCGATCGTGTCGTCCGGCAGGCCCTCGCCGCCCCACTGCTTCGTCAGCTCGTGCCCGAGCATGGTGCCGACCGTGCGGTTGACGTTGCGCACCGGCAGGTCGAGCGTCACGCGGTCGCCGGACCGCAGCGCGCCCTCCGCCAGCTGGATCAGCGTGTTGTCCAGCGCGGCGTCGAGCCCGTGGTCCTGTTCGACGATCTGGCGGCGGGCCGCACCCGGCTCGATCTCCGGCACCTCGAAGATCGCCGACAGGTCGAGACCCTCGGCCTTCCAGTGGTCGACGGCGTCGCGGGTGTCGAGCAACTCCGCGTGGCCGACGGCCTCGGCGATGGACCGGAAGCCCAGCGCCGCCAGGTACTCGCGCACCTCCTGGGCGATGAACTCGAAGAAGTTCACCACGTAGTCGGCCTTGCCGCTGAACTTCTCCCGCAGTGCGGGGTTCTGCGTCGCGACGCCGACCGGGCAGGTGTCCAGGTGGCAGACCCGCATCATGATGCAGCCCGACACCACCAGCGGCGCGGTCGCGAAGCCGAACTCCTCGGCGCCCAGCAGCGCCGCAATGAGTACGTCACGGCCGGTCTTGAGCTGGCCGTCGGTCTGCACCACGATCCGGTCGCGCAGCCGGTTCGACAGCAGGGTCTGCTGCGTCTCCGCCAGGCCGAGCTCCCACGGGCCGCCCGCGTGCTTGATCGACGACAACGGGGATGCGCCGGTGCCGCCGTCGTGGCCGGAGATCAGCACGACGTCGGCGTGCGCCTTCGACACACCCGCGGCGACCGTGCCGACGCCGACCTCGGACACGAGCTTCACGTGGATGCGCGCGGCCGGGTTGGCGTTCTTCAGATCGTGGATGAGCTGCTTGAGGTCCTCGATCGAGTAGATGTCGTGGTGCGGCGGCGGGGAGATGAGCCCGACCCCTGGCGTCGAGTGCCGGGTCTTGCCGATCCACGGGTAGACCTTGCCGCCGGGCAGCTGGCCGCCCTCGCCGGGCTTGGCCCCCTGCGCCATCTTGATCTGGATGTCGTCGGCGTTGACGAGGTACTCGCTCGTCACCCCGAACCGTCCACTCGCGACCTGCTTGATCGCGCTGCGCCGCTCCGGGTCGTAGAGCCGCTCCGGGTCCTCGCCGCCTTCACCGGTGTTGGACTTGCCCTGCAGCCGGTTCATCGCGATGGCGAGGGTCTCGTGCGCCTCGGCCGAGATGGAGCCGTAGGAGATCGCGCCCGTGGCGAACCGCCTGACGATCTCGGAGACCGGCTCGACCTCCTCGATCGGCACCGGCGGGCGCTCGCCCTCCTTGAACTTGAACAGGCCGCGCAGCGTCATCAGCTCCTCGGCCTGTTCGTCGACAGCCTTCGTGTACTCCTTGAAGATCTCGTACTTGCCGGACCGCGTGGAGTGCTGCAGCTTGAAGACCGTCTGCGGGTTGAACAGGTGCGGCTCGCCCTCGCGGCGCCACTGATAGTCGCCGCCGGTGGCGAGCTCACGGTGGTGGGGCCGCACGTCGTCGGCGGGGAAGGCGCGCCGGTGCCGCTCGGTGACCTCGCGGGCCAGCACGTCGAACCCGACGCCGCCGAGTCGCGAGGTGGTGCCGGTGAAGCACGTGTCGACGACCTCGGACCCGAGGCCGATCGCCTCGAAGATCTGCGCGCCGGTGTACGAGGCCACTGTGGACACGCCGATCTTCGACATCGTCTTGCGGACACCCTTGCCGAGTGCCTTGATGAGGTTGGTCGTCGCCTCCTTGGCGGTGACGCCGGGGACACGGCCCTGCTCGGCGAGCTCCTCGACGGTGGCCATCGCCAGGTACGGGTTCACCGCCGCTGCGCCGTAGCCGACGAGCAGCGCGATGTGGTGCACCTCGCGGGCGTCGCCGGACTCGACGATCAGCCCGACCTGCGTGCGGCTCTTCTCGCGCACCAGGTGGTGATGCACCGCGCCGGTCAGCAGCAGCGACGGGATCGCCGCATGGTCGGCGTCCACACCGCGGTCCGACAGCACGATCAGCCGCGCGCCGTCGGCGATCGCCTCGGACACCTCGGCGCGAATCTCGTCCAGCCTGCGCTGCAGCGACTCACCGCCGCCCGCGACCTCGTAGGTGCCGTGCACCGTGTGGGACGAGAACTCGGGCAGGTTGCCGTCGTCGTTGGCGTGGACGAGCTTCGCCAGGTCGTCGTTGTCCAACACCGGGAACGGCAGCACGATCTTGCGGGCGTGCTCCGGACCGGCCTGGAGGAGGTTCGGCTCCGAACCGAGCTGCGTGCCCAGCGCCGTGACGAGCTCCTCGCGGATCGCGTCGAGCGGCGGGTTGGTGACCTGGGCGAACAGCTGCGTGAAGTAGTCGAAGATCGGCCGCTGACCACTGGAGAGCGGGGCGACCGGGGAGTCGTTGCCCATCGACCCGATCGGCTCGGCACCGGTGCGGGCCATCGGCTCGAGCAGCACGTCGAGTTCCTCGGCCGTGTAGCCGAACGCCTGCTGCCTGCGCACGAGCGAGGAGTGCGTGGGCACCTCACGCTCGCGCTCGGGCAGGTCGTCGAGCTTCAGCCTGCCGGTCTCGAGCCACTCGGCGTACGGGTTCTCGGCGGCGAGCTGGCCCTTGACCTCCTCGTCGTCGATGATCCGGCCCTCGGCCGTGTCGACGAGGAACATGCGGCCCGGTTCGAGCCTGCCCTTGCGCACGATCGACGACTGGTCCAGCTCGAGCACGCCGGCCTCACTGGCCAGCACGACCAGCCCGCCGTCGGTGACCCAGTACCGCGCGGGGCGCAGCCCGTTGCGGTCGAGTACGGCGCCGATCTGGGTGCCGTCGGTGAACGACACGAGCGCGGGGCCGTCCCACGGCTCCATCATCGTGGCGTGGAACTCGTAGAACGCGCGGCGCGCCGGGTCCATCTCGGCGTGGTTCTCCCACGCCTCCGGAATCATCATCAGCACCGCGTGCGGCAGCGACCGGCCACCGAGGTGCAGCATCTCCAGCACCTCGTCGAACGAGGCCGAGTCGCTCGCACCGCGCGTGATCACCGGGTAGATCCGCCGCAGCGGCCCGGGGATGAGATCGGTGTCGAGCTGCGACTCGCGGGCGTCCATCCAGTTGCGGTTGCCCTTGAGCGTGTTGATTTCGCCGTTGTGCGCCACGTACCGGTACGGGTGTGCCAGCGGCCACGACGGGAACGTGTTCGTGGAGAAGCGCGAGTGCACGAGGCCGATCGCGCTGACGACGCGCTCGTCGGTCAGATCCGGGAAGAACTTCGGGACCTGCGGCTCGGTGAGCATGCCCTTGTAGACGATGGTGCGCGCCGAGAGGCTCGGGAAGTACACACCGGCCTCTTCGAGCTGGTGCTCCGCACGCTTGCGCACGACGAATGCGGCGCGTTCCAGTTCGAGTCCGGTCAGCGCGTGGTCGCCGTCACGCTGCGAGCCGAGGAACACCTGCGAGAAGTACGGCATCGCCTCGCGAGCACTCGGGCCGACGTGCTCGGCGTCGACCGGCAGGTCGCGCCAGCCGAGCACGCGGAGGCGCTCCTCGGCGGCGATGCGCTCGATCGCCGACATCGCCTTGCCGCGGGCGGTCTCGTCGGTCGGCAGGAACCCCGTGCCGACCGCGTACGTACCGGGTTCGGGCAGTTCGAAGTCGGTGACCTCCCGGAAGAACGCGTCCGGGATCTGGATCAGGATCCCGGCGCCGTCGCCGGTCTCGGTCTCGGCGCCGCGCGCGCCACGGTGCTCGAGGTTGCTCAGCGCAACCAGGGCTTTTCGGACGATCTCGTGGTCGGGACGGCCGGACAGGTCGGCGACGAAAGCGACACCACAGGCGTCGTGTTCGTACTGCTCGTCGTAGAGACCGGTGTTCGGCTTACGCGGTGCGTGGCGGGTCACGGCTTGCCGCCCTCCTTGGCTCGGCACAGCCAGGCCGCGCTGCCAGCCGGCCGGGGTGTGGTCCGGTCGGCTAACGGTGCGGCCTGGTGGTGCGATAGGTCAGTAGGGGACTCGTCGATGGCGGCCCGTCCACCTTCCGGCGGCGGGCATGACACCGAAACGTCGACCACACGCCGTTGTGTGGATCCTGTCTGGCTCGGATGAGCCGGGTGCGCGCCGTCCGTGGTGGCGAACGGCGCTGGTGCGCAGACACGCGCCGACACAGGCAGGGTTCGCCTGCCGCATGCGGCGCGCGCTGAACATCCCGGGGTTAACCGGTCTTATGACAGTAATGTGAAATCGCCGTTATCGGGACTTCTCAGTGAGCGCTCGTGGGATACAACACTGCGGGATTGACGGCCGTCCGTCAACTGGTGGATCCCAGAAAACCCGCTTTGACCTGCGAAAACGGCTGAGTTCTCAGCAGGTGCGGACCACGGTTACTCCGATTCCTGGCCGAACACCGCGGTGACGTCGCCGAGACCATCCATGTGGGCGACAACGGTCTCGCCCGGGTGTACGAAGAAGGCCTGCGTCATCGTTCCGGGAAGCACGACGTGGCCCGGTTCGATCGCGATGCCGAGCGGGCCGATCGTGTTCGCCAGCCACACCAGGGCGTTGAGCGGCGAGCCGAGCACCGCGCTGCCGGTGCCGGTACCCAGCAGCTCGCCCGACCGGTACAGCGAGCACCCCATCAGTCGCAGGTCGACGGCCGAGAGCGGGGTCGGCTTCGTGCCGAGCACGACGCCGCCCGAGGAGGCGTTGTCGGCCACGGTGTCGACGATCGAGATCTTCCAGTCACGGATGCGCGAGTCGACGATCTCGAGCGCGGGCAGCACGAACTCGACCGCCCTCGCCGCGTCCGCCACCGTGACGCCCGGCCCGGTCAGCTCCCGGCCGAGGACGAACGCCACCTCCGGTTCGATGCGCGGCTGCAGGAACGGCGCCGTGATCGGCCGGTGTTCGAGGTGGAACATGCCACTCGTGAGATGGCCGAAGTCCGGTTGGGCGACACCCATCTGCTGCTGCATCGCCGGCGAGGACAGGCCGACCTTGTGGCCTTTGACGGCCTCTCCCGCCTCGACCCAGCCTCGGACCTGCTCCTGCTGGATCCGGTAGGCGTCGGTGATCGTGAGCTCCGGTCGCTCGTCGACGAGCGGGTCGATCGGGGTGCCGGTCTCGTAGGCCTGCCGCAGGCGTTTCGCGAGGTCTCCGATGGTGGCGGCGTCGATGGCGTTCATGGGGCTCACATTCCGGGTCGGGGGTTCGGGGCGGCAAGGACGGCGTTCCGGTCACCGGGACGTTCGCCGACTCCCATGGCGCAGAGCGCGGTCGAGGATCTCCGCCAGGTGCACCGCGCGCCGGGACGTGAGGTCGGCGATCTGCGTGCGGCAGCTGAACCCGTCGGCGAGGACGAGCGTGTCGTCGGCAGCGGCCTCGACCTCGGGGACGAGCATCCGTTCGGCGGCGGCGACGGACACGCCGTAGTGGCCGCGCTCCATCCCGAAATTGCCTGCCAGCCCGCAGCAGCCGGAGTCCAGCGTGCGGCAGGAGACCCCGGCCTTGGCCATCACCCGCTGGTCGGCGGCGTTGCCCGCGACGGCGTGCTGGTGGCAGTGCTGCTGGGTGATCGCCTGTGTCGGACCGTCGGGGTCCAGATGGGGGAAGTCGACGTCGGGTGCGTACCGCTCGAGGAACTCCGCGAGGGTCAGGGCGTTGATGCGGCCGTCCTCGGCGCCGATCTCCCCGGGATCGAACAGGTCGTGGATGTCGTGGCGCAGCACGGCGAGGCAGCTCGGCTCCAGCGCGACGATCGGCGTGCCTGCGGCGATCTCCGGGCCGAGGACCCTCAGCGTCCGGCGCAGCACCGTGCGGGCGACACCGAGCTGGCCGGTCGAGATCCACGTCAGTCCACAGCAGACGGACGAACGCGGGAGCACGACGTCGAACCCCGCGTGATCGAGCACCCGCGCCGCGGCGAGGCCCACGTCGGGGGAGAAGTGGTCGGTGAACGTGTCCGGCCACAGCACCACGCGCGGGCGGGTGAACGTGGCGGGTGCGGCCTCCCCGCGGGTGCGCAGGCGTTTGCGCAGCGTTCGGCGCGCGAAGCGGGGCAGGGAACGTTCCGGCGCGATGCCGCCGAGCCGCGTCAGCGCGCGTGACAGGGTTCGGGAACCGAGCACCGCGTTGGCCGCACGGGGAGCCACGGCGGCGAGGCGCGACCACAGCGGCAGGAAGCCGAGCGAGTAGTGCGCGGCGGGACGCACCCGGCGCCGGTAGTGCTGGTGCAGGAACTCGGCCTTGTACGAAGCCATGTCCACATTGACCGGACAGTCGGACAGGCACCCCTTGCACGCCAGGCACAGATCCAGCGCGTCGCGGACCTCGGTGGAACGCCAGCCGTCCGGCACGGTCTCGCCGCGCATCATCTCCGACAGCATCCTCGCGCGCCCGCGCGTGGAGTGTTCCTCGCGGCCCGTCGCCATGTAGCTCGGGCACATCACGCCGGTCGAGGTGTCGATGCACTTGCCGACGCCGACGCAGCGGCGCGCTGCGACGGCGAGACTGCCGCCGTCGTGTGGGTACTTCAGCGTGAGCGGCAGTTCCCGCACCGGGCCGTCGAACCGCAGGTCGGCGTCCATCGGACGTGGGCGCACGAGCACGCCCGGGTTCAGCAGGTCGCCGGGGTCCCAGATCGCCTTGAAGGCCTCGAACAGGCGCAGGACCTCAGGTGAGTACATCCGTGGCAGCAGCTCGGCACGCGCCTGCCCGTCGCCGTGCTCACCGGACAGTGATCCGCCGTGCGCGACGACGAGATCGCCCGCGTCCTCCATGAACGACCGGAACCGCGCGCGGCCGTCGTCGTCGGTGAGTGTGAAGTCGATGCGCACGTGGACGCAGCCCTCGCCGAAGTGGCCGTAGGGAATGCCGCGCAGGCCGTGGTCGACGAGCAGCTGCCGGAACTCCCGCAGGTACGCCCCGAGGCGCTCCGGCGGCACGGCGGCGTCCTCCCAGCCCGGCCACGCCTCGGCGCTGCCCTCCGGCGTGGGGATGCGGGTGGCGATGCCCGAGGCGGCCTCGCGGATCGACCACAGCTGCTTCTGGTCCGCGGGGTCGTCGGCGATCGACGTCGCGGCGCCCGTCTCGGTCGTCAGCGTGGCCGCGATCCGTTCCGCGCGGTCCCGTGCGTCGGCGAGGTCGTGGCCGCCGATCTCGGCGAACAGCCAGCCGCCGCCCTCGGGAAGCCGGTCCAGCGCGGCGGGCCTGCGGCCTCGCACCAACAGGGCGTCGATCATGTCCGAGCCCATCCCCTCCAGCGTGAGAGGTTCGAGCGGCAGGACGTGGGGGACGGCGTCGGCGGCGGCGACGTCGTCGGCGTACCCGGCGACGAGCAGCACCCGCACGGCCGGAGCGGGCACGAGGCGCACGGTCGCCTCGGTGAGCAGCGCGCAGGTGCCCTCGCTGCCCACCAGTGCGCGGGCGACGTCGAAACCGTTCTCGGGAAGCAGGCGATCCAGCGCGTAGCCGGACACGCGGCGCGGCAGCGACGGGAAGCCCTGCCGAATGGTGGCCAGGTTGTCGTCGACGAGCGACTTCAGCGCCCGGGTGTGGGCGTTGTCGGGGGCCTCGCCGGGTCCGAACGTCATCGACGTCCCGTCGGCGGACAGCACGTCCAGCGCCACGACGTTGTGCGTCGTACGACCCCACGCCACCGAATGCGAACCGCACGAGTCGTTGCCGATCATGCCGCCGAGCGTGCAGCGGCTGTGCGTCGACGGGTCCGGTCCGAACGTCAACCCGTACCGGGATGCCTCGGCGCGCAGCGCGTCGAGCACGACGCCGGGCTGCACCCTCGCCGTGCGCGCCTGCGGATCGATGTCGAGGATGCGATTCATGTACCGCGTGTGATCGAGCACGACGCCTTCGCCGACGGCCTGCCCCGCGATGCTCGTGCCCGCACCGCGTGCCGTGATCGGCACGCCGAGTTCCCGGCAGACGCGCAGGGTCGCCCGCACGTCGCCGGCATCGCGCGGGAACACGACGGCACGCGGGACGTGGCGGTAGTTGGACGCGTCCATGCTGAAGACGGCGCGCGCGGTCGGATCGGCCTCGACGTCGCCGGTCACCGCGGCGCGGAGCCGGGCTGCGAGCCGCTCGGCGTCGGCGGGTGCGGTGCCGGTCCGCTCGGCGCCGGGGTGTGCCGGGCCGGGCCGGGACGGGTCGGTGGGCGTTGCGGCGGCTTCGTTGACGGGATCGCTCACGGCGCCCACCGTAGGCGTCGCGGCATCACCAGTTCTCGAGCGACTCGGTGAGAACGGCCTCGACGTCCTCCTCGCGCACCGTGCGGGGCGCGACGGCCAGCAGTCGCTGCTGCTGCATCGTGCCCTCCACGAGCGCGCCGATGTCGGAGCGGCCGTAGCCGACGCCGGCGAGCCCGTTGGGGATGCCGATGTCGCGCATCAGCGACGTCAGTGCCGCGGGCAGTCGCTCGCGGTCGTCCGGGGTGGTCCGCTGTGCGCGCGGGTCGAGGATGTCGGCGGCCCGCAGGTGCTTGCCCGGGTCGGTCGGGAAGGTGAAGCGGAACGCGGCCGGTGCCGTCAGCGACACGGACTCACCGTGCGGCACGAGCGCGAGCTCCTGCGGATAGTTGGCCGGCCGGTACTCGCGCACGCGGCCCGCGATCGGATAGGCGCACGCGTGCGGCACGTGCACGCCCGCATTGCCGAACCCCATGCCCGCGAACGTCGCGGCGAGCATCATGTCGGTGCGGGCGTCGAGGTCGCCGCCGTTGAGGACGGCCTTGCGGAACGACCGCGCCAGCAACTGCAGTGCCTGCTCGGTCCAGGCGTCCGAGATGGGGTTCGAGCCGTTGTAGGCCACGCGCGTCTCCGGCTCGTGCCGCGGGAACGAGTGGAACGGGCGCGCGGTGTAGGACTCGAGAGCGTGACACAGCACGTCCATCCCGCTGGCCGCGGTGACCTCCGGCGGCATGGACAGGGTCAGCAGCGGGTCGATCACGGCGAGGTTCGGCCGCAGGTGGGCGTGGCTGATACCGGACTTGACCTGCAGGTCGAGGAAGTCCATGACGCACACCGGCGTCGTCTCCGAACCGGTGCCCGCTGTGGTCGGGACCGCGACGAGCGGTTTCAGCGGGCCGTCGGGTGCCTTGCCCTGGCCGATCGGCTTGTTGACGTAGTCGTAGAGGTCCGCCGGGTACGTCGTGAAGAGGTTGACCGCCTTGGCCGTGTCGATGGACGAACCGCCGCCGACGCCGATGAACCCGTCCCACGTGGACTCGCTCGCGAAGTCGATCGCGTCGCGGATGCTCCGGTCGGTCGGCTCGACGTGCACGCGGTCGTAGATCTCGACGGTCAGTCCGCCCGCCTTCGCCGCGTCGGCGACGCGTTGCGGCACGCCGGTGGCGGCGACGTCCGGGTCGGTGACGATCAGCACGCGCTGCGCGCCCAGCTGCGCGAGGTCCCAGCCGATCTCGTCGACCGCGCCCGCGCCGAACTTCAGCGGCGTCGCACCCCAGGTGAACACGGTCTCGTTCAGGTACTGGGTCTTCGGCGAACCGGATGTCATCGGCGAGCTCCAGGTGTCGTCGCGCGGCCGACCGCCGCGTCGCGCTCCGTTGCGGACGGATCCGAGCCTCGCACTCCCCGCACTCGCTGATCAACCGCTGAGTCGGCATCAGCCGTTCGCGTGATGACCGGTTCCCCGAGGGGCCGGCTCGCCGCTCAGGTGGGCAGGAACCAGCGGCGGGCGAGTGACGGCAGTGTGGGGTCGTCCGGGGCGGGCAGGAGCCGCAGGTACGTCGACAGGTTCGAATACCGGTGCAGCAGCGTGTAGGCCAGCAGCCTGCGCGCCAGGTCCTCGTCGAGTTCGGTCCCGGCGTAGCCGTAACCGAGCAGCAGCTCCCGCAGCAGGCCCGTGTCGCCCGCCGTGAGGAACACGCCGACCGACGAGAACTCGTACTCCGGTGCGCCCTGCATCGCGGGTTCGAAGTCGAGCAGTCCCGTGGGCACGAACGTGTCCGGGTCGACGAACACGTGCTCGGGCATGACCTCGGTGTGGAGCAGCACCGGTTCGGGCTCGCCGAGATCGACCGAGTCCAGGAAGGCGGGGATCTGCTCGCGCCACCACCCGGCGAGGCCGAGGCCGCCCTGGTGTGCCATCACCCCACCGCGGCGGTCGGCCAGGAACCGCGACCAGTCCGCGGGCCACAGGTCCGGCGGCGGGACGGCGTGGAGCTGTGCCAGCAGACCGCCGAGCTCGCGCATCAGGCCCACCCGGTCCGATGTGGACATCGAAGGCCAGGCCGTCGCGACGTCGACACCCGGCAGTCGGCGCATCACGATGTAGCGCCACTCGTCGATCTCGCCCTCGCCCTCGACGCGGGGCGTCTCGACGCCGAGCCTGCCGTCGACGGCCCTGAGGGTCGCCAGCTCGGTGAGCGCCTCGTCGACGTCGTCGGCGGGATAACCCTTCAGGACCAGTGCGTCGCCGATCGCGAAGACCGGCAGCGAACCGGTGGGCAACGGGCTCACCGGAAGGCCGGTGATGCCTTCGCGGGCGCACGCCGCGGCGACGGGGAAGGTGTCCACCGTGGCAGGCTACGACGGTCGGCGCCACCGTAGGAGCGGTTTCCGCCATCCCGGCCCGGCGTCGACGTGATCCGGAGATCGGTGCTGGACCTGCAGTGCGCTCGAAGTTGCATCGTTGCCGGCATGACGACGACCGCGCCGGAACCGCGGAGTCCGCGGCGCAGCGTGCTGTGGAGCCCCGAACACCGGACGACCACCCTGGGCGTGCTGCTGCTCGTCACGCTGATGGCCTTCGAGAACCTCGGCGTGGCGACCGCTATGCCCACGATGGTCGCGGACCTCGACGGCGGTGCGCTGTACTCGTGGCCGTTCACGGCGTTCCTGGTCGCCAGCGTGGTGGCGACCGTGCTGTCCGGCCGCGTGTGCGACCGCCGGGGCCCGGTGCCGTCGTTGCTCGGCGGTCCCGTGGTGTTCCTCGTCGGCCTGCTGGCGGCCGGGTTCGCGCCGAACATGGCCGTGCTGCTGGCGGGACGGTTCCTGCAGGGCCTGGGCACCGGAACCGTGCTGGTCGCCACGTCGCTGCTGGTCGCGCTCGTGTTCACCGACGCCGAACGTCCGGTGATCTACGCCGCCAACGCGGCGGCCTGGGTACTGCCCGCCGTGGTCGGACCGTCCGTCGCCGGCCTGGTCACCGACACCGTCGGCTGGCGCTGGGTGTTCCACGGCCTGGTGCCGCTCGTCCTCGTGGGGCTCGCGCTGCTGGTGCCGGTGACACGCCGCATCGCGACGTATCGGCCACCGCCGAGCGGACGGGTGGCGAGCGTGCCCGCCGCCGTCACGGCCGCGGCGGGGGTGGCTGCGCTGACGTGGGCCGCGCAGCACCCGTCGGCGCTGTCGCTCGGCTACGGCGCGGCGGGGCTGGCCGCGGTCGGGTTCGCGCTGCGCAGGCTGTTGCCCGCAGGGACACTCACCGACCGGCGCGGGCTCGGTGGGCTGGTGCGTTCGCGGGCGCTGTTGGCAGGCACGTTCGCCGGGATGGAGGCGTTCCTCCCGCTGACGATGTCCGGCGTGCACGGCTACGGGCCCGCGCTCGCGGGCCTGCCGCTGACCGTCTCGGCGCTGAGCTGGTCGGTCGGGTCCGCGGTGCAGGGGCGCTTCCCGGGCTGGGACCGTGACCGGCTGGTACGGGCGGGGTTCGTGCTGGTCGGGGCCGGGGTGGCGCTGTTCGGCTGCGTCGCGGTGCCGGGCTGCCCCGGATGGGTGGCGTTCGCGGCGGCGGTCGTCGCCGGAGCCGGGATGGGCATGGCGTTCCCCTCGGTGCAGGTCCTGATGCTGCGGCGCGCTGCCGAGTCGGAGCGCGGGTTCGCCAGTTCGGCCATGCAGCTCGGCGACTGGGTGACGTCTGCGCTGGTCATCGGCTTCGGTGGGGTGCTGCTCGGCGTGCTCGGGTCCGCGGCGGCGCCCGGTTGGCCGATCGTGGTGCTCGCCGCCTCGCTGACACTGCTGGCCGCGGTGGGCGGCGCGCTCGCGGGGGCGCGACGGCAGGGCAGCGGCCAGTGAGCGATGCCGCAGCGTTCGCCGTGACGGTCCGACTACCCTGGAAAGGCGATGACCTACCTCGACCATGCGGCGACCACCCCCATGTTGCCGGACGCCATTGCGGCGATGAGTGACGCGATGTCCACCGTGGGCAACGCGTCATCGTTGCATTCCTCGGGGCGCCGGGCACGACGCGTCGTCGAGGAGGCCAGGGAGGTGGTGGCCGAGGCGCTGGACGCCCGCCCATCCGAGGTGATCTTCACCGGCGGCGGGACGGAGAGCGACAACCTCGCCGTCAAGGGCACGTTCTGGGCGCGCAGGGACGCCGACCCCGCACGCAGGCGGATCCTGGTCAGCGCCGTCGAACACCACGCCGTGCTCGACGCCGTCCACTGGCTGGCCGACCACGAGGGCGCCGAGCTGACGTGGCTCGAGGTCGACGAGCACGGCCGGGTGTGCCCGGACACGGTGCGCGCCGCCTTCGAACAGGGTCACGACGACATCGCGCTCGCGACCGTCATGTGGGCGAACAACGAGGTGGGCACCGTCAACCCGGTCCCCGAACTCGCGGCCGTCTGCGCCGAGTACGACGTCCCGCTCCACACCGACGCGGTACAGGCCGTCGGCGGCGTGGACGTCGGGTTCGCGGCCTCGGGCGCGCAGGCGCTGACGCTCACCGGCCACAAGATCGGCGGGCCCTACGGGGTCGGCGCGCTGCTGCTGGACCGGACGACGACCGCCGTGCCACTGTTGCACGGCGGCGGGCAGGAGCGTGAGGTGCGCTCCGGTACACTCGACGTGCCCGGCATCCACGCGTTCGCCACGGCCGTGCGGGTCTCGGTCGAGAGCCACCGCGAGTCCACCGACCGGATGATCAAGCTCCGCGACGAGCTGATCGCCGCCGTGCGCGCCGAGGTGCCGGATGCCGTGCTGAACGGCCTTCCGGGCGACTCGCCGGATCGGCTGCCCGGCATCGCGCACTTCACGTTCCCCGGCTGCGCGGGTGACAGCCTGTTGATGTTGCTCGACGCGAAGGGCATCGAGTGCTCCACCGGCTCGGCGTGCACCGCCGGCGTGGCCGAACCGAGCCACGTGCTCACCGCGATGGGCGCCGACGAGACGGCGGCCCGCGGTTCGCTGCGGTTCTCGCTGGGCCACACATCCACCAGGGACGACGTCGACGCGCTGGCGCGGGAACTCCGCGGCGCCGTCGACAGGGCACGCCAGGCGGGTCTCGCCGGCATGCGCAAGCAGAAGCAGGAGGCATGAGCCGATGCGCGTACTGGCCGCGATGAGCGGGGGCGTGGACTCGGCGGTGGCGGCGGCGCGTGCCGTCGAGGCCGGACACGACGTGACGGGTGTGCACCTGGCGTTGTCGGCGAAGCCCGGCACGCTGCGCACCGGCGCGCGCGGGTGCTGCACCATCGAGGACTCCCGCGACGCCCGGCGGGCCGCCGACATCCTCGGCATCCCGTTCTACGTGTGGGACTTCGCCGAGCGGTTCACCGAGGAGGTCGTGGAGACCTTCGTCGGCGAGTACGCGGCGGGCCGGACCCCCAACCCGTGCGTGACCTGCAACGAGAAGATCAAGTTCGAAGCGCTGCTGGAGAAGGCGATCGCGCTCGGCTTCGACGCGGTGTGCACCGGGCACTACGCCCGGCTGTCCGTTTCCGGCGGCGTGCCGGAACTGCGCCGCAGCGCCGACGACCACAAGGACCAGTCGTACGTGCTGGCGTCGCTGACACCGGAGCAGCTGCGGCACGCCATGTTCCCGCTCGGCGGTTCGCGCAAGCCCGACGTGCGTGAGGAGGCGGCCGATCGGGGCCTCGCCGTCGCCGAGAAGCCCGACAGCCACGACATCTGCTTCATCCCCGACGGCGACACGAAGAAGTTCCTCGAGAACCGGCTCGGCGAGCGTCCCGGCGACCTCGTCGACGCCGAGACCGGTGCCGTGCTCGGACAGCACACGGGGGTTCACGGCTTCACGGTCGGCCAGCGCAAGGGCCTCGGCATCGACGCGCCCGCGGCCGACGGCAAGCCGCGGTACGTGCTCTCGCTCGAACCGGTCTCCGGGACCGTGAAGGTCGGTTCCTCGGAGGAGCTCTCCGTGTCCACGATCGACGCCGACCGCGCGATCTGGCCGTCGGAGCAGCCGCTGTCCGGCCCGACCGAGTGCGTCGTACAGGTACGCGCGCACGGCGGCATGGCCCCGGCCGTGGCGGAGGTCGACGGCGACGCGGTGCGCATGTCGCTGCGCGAACCGCTCACGGGCGTCGCGCCGGGGCAGGTCGCCGTCCTCTACCGACCCGACGCCGAGGCGGGAGACGTCGTCCTCGGCAGCGCGAAGATCGCCGCCACGGCGTAACCTTCCTAGGCGCAACCCGTCCTACGCGCATGTCCTGCACCCGGACGCACGTGCCCCCGGCGGCCGTGTTGCGCCCTCCGGAGGCCGTGTTGCGCTTTGCGGGGGCCGTGTTGCCTTTGCGGGGGCCGTGTTGTGCCCGGCCACCACCCCGCATTGACACGGTGCCGTGTTGCTCCTTCGAGCGCAGCCGCCGAACCCGTCCCGGAATCAGTCGGGCTTGGGGCCACGCGGTTTCGGGGCGTGAGGCGGCATGTCGTGGGCAGCGTCGCCGGGTCGGTCGGAGTCAAACATCGCAACAGCCAGACTTGCCATCTCCGCCGCCGGTACCCGGAACCCGCAACACAGCCCCCGGAACTCGCAACACGACCCCTGGAATCTGCAACACAGCCCCCGGAACTCGCAACACGACCCCTGGAACCTGCAACACAGCCACCGGAACTCGCAACACGACCCCTGGTACCCGCAACACAGCCACCGGAACTCGCAACACGATCCCTGGTACCCGCAACAAGGCCCCCGGAGCCTGCAACACGGCCCGCGGCTGGGTGCAGGCGTGGGGGTGTTGAACGGTTCATTCGGCTGGGGGAGGATCGCGTTCACGACGCACGGTCGAACGCGTCGCGATCACGGAGGAGCTCAATGTCGAACGCAGGGTCCACCACGGCCGGCGGTGCCACGTCCGGAAGCGCCACCTCGTCCGCGGCCCCGGTCGGCGCCTCCACCGGCGCCGCCTCGAGCGCGCTTCGGTCCAGCACGATCGCCGACATCCCGCGGCGCAGTGCCTCGCGGACGCCGCATCGGGTGGCGATCCGCTTCGCCGACCGAACGTGGACATACGCCGAGCTGGACGCCGCCGTGAGCCGCGCCGCCGCGTACCTGCTCTCGCTGGGCCTGCACCACGGCGACCGCGTCGCCGCCTACGGCAAGAACTCCGACGCCTTCCTCATCGGGTTCCTCGCGTGTGCCCGCGCGGGACTGGTCCACGTGCCCGTCAACTACAACCTCACCGGTGACGAGCTCGCGTACCTGATCACCCAGTCCGGCAGTCGCGTCGTGCTGACCGACCCGGCACTGCGAGGCAACCTGGACGCCCTCGACCTGCCCGTCGAGCGCATCCTGCCGCTGCGGGACACCCCGGACGACTCGCTGTTGGCGGTGGCGAGCACCGGAGACGGCGCAGACCTCGACGCGGTGCTCGACACCCCGGTCGCGGACACCGACCTCGCCCAGCTGCTCTACACGTCCGGTACGACGTCGAAGCCCAAGGGCGCGATGATGACGCACCGCGCCCTCGTGCACGAGTACCTCTCGTGCATCGTCGACCTGGACCTCGCGGCCGACGACGATCCGCTGCACGTCATGCCGCTGTACCACTCGGCGCAGATGCACGTGTTCCTCATGCCGTGGTTGGCGGTCGGTGCCACCAACACGATCGTCGAAACCCCCGACCCGGCCGATGTGCTCCGCCGCATGGCCGACGACCGGCACGGTGCGTTCTTCGCCGCGCCGACCCTGTGGGTGGCGATCGCCAACCACGCGGACTTCGGCGCCCGTGACCTCTCCGCGCTGCGCAAGGCGTACTACGGCGCGTCCATCATGCCGGGTCCGATCCTGCAGCGGCTCCGCGAGAAGCTGCCGGAACTCGGGTTCTACAACTGCTTCGGCCAGTCGGAGATCGGCCCGCTGGCGACCGTGCTGCGTCCCGAGGACCACGAGACCCGACCCGAGTCCGCGGGCCGTCCCGCACTGTTCGTCGAGGCGCGGGTCGTCGACGCCGAGGGAGGCGACGTCCCTCCCGGCGGCGAGGGCGAGATCGTCTACCGGTCGCCGCAGCTGTGCCTCGGCTACTGGGACAAGCCGGAGGAGACGGAGGAGGTTTTCGCGGGCGGCTGGTTCCACTCGGGTGATCTGGTGCGGCTGGACGAGGAGGGCTACGTCTTCGTCGTCGACCGCATCAAGGACGTGATCAACACCGGCGGCGTCATGGTGGCCTCGCGTGAGGTCGAGGACGCGCTGTACACGCATCCGGACGTCGGCGAGGTGGCCGTGGTCGGCCTGCCCGACGAGAAGTGGATCGAGGCCATCACCGCCGTGGTGGTCCCGAAGGGCGGCGGCGCGCCCGCGGAGGACGAGCTGACGCAGTGGGTCAAGGACCGGTTGGCAACGTTCAAGGTGCCCAAGCAGGTGCGCTTCGTCGACGACCTGCCGCGTAACGCGTCGGGCAAGATTCTCAAACGGGAACTGCGCGACCGCTTCAGCGGGTAGGTGCCGGGACGAGGGCCAGCAGCGTCTTGGCCAGAGGTGCGGCGACGTCGTCGGTTGCGGCGCCGGAAGCGGTGTCGGCCAGCACGATGCGGTGGACGGTGACCTCAGCGGTCTGCACCAACAGCGCCGCGGTGCGGTCCGCCTGCTCCTGCTCGCCGGCACCAGCGCCACCGTCACCGACAGGGGCGACTCCGCACCGGCGCACGTGCCGGGCGAGTGACGTCGTGGTCTCGGCGTGGAGTGCGTGCAGGCGTGCCACGCCGTCGGGCACCCGTGGAGCGAGGTCGTACAGCACGGTGTGCAGCCGCGGCCGGTCGGCGTGCAGCGCCGCCAGCGTCGCGGCGAGTGCCCGGACGGTGTCCTCCCAGCCCGGTCGCGAGTCGTCGAGTTCGGCGAAGGTGGCGCGCAGGGCGGCGGCCGCGTCCTCGATGTGCCGCTCGGCCAGCGCGCTCAGCAACGCGACCTTGTTGGGGAAGTACTGGTACAGGGTGCCGATGGAGAAACCGGCGCGTTCGGCGATGCGATTGGTGGTCGCCGCCATGCCTTCGCGCTGGAAAACCCGAGCAGCCGCTTCGAGGACCGCATCGACCGTGAACCGGGATCGCTGCTGGCGTGGGCGTTTTCTGGGGGTGTCCATGGCGGTCCCAACGCGAGTTGTCCCGTACCGCGAGTGGGGCTGGGATGGGCGTATGCACGAAGCCTACCGTCGTTTCCTGCCCTCGGAACTGCGCGTGGAACCGCCGCATCGGGAGTCGACGTGGTGGCGGTGGCGGGACACGGACGTCCACGTGGAGCGGATCGGCGACCCCGCCGCGCCGGATCGGGCGATCGTCTTCCACGGCGCAGGCGGGCATGCCGCGCTGATGTGGCCGTACGCTGCGCTCGCCGCCGCCCGCGGAATCCACGTCGTCGTCCCGGACCTGCCCGGCTACGGACGCACCCGCGTGGCCGCCCGGTCGGCGATCCGCTATCCGGACTGGGTCGACATGGCGTGCGCGTTGACGTCGGCCGAGCGCGAGGCCCACGACGGCCCGCTGCAGCTCGTCGGCGCGAGCATGGGCGGGATGCTCGCGTACGACGCCGCCACGCGGGTCGGTGGTGTGGACCGGCTGATCGCGACGTGCCTGCTCGATCCGAGGGACGCCGATGCGCGCAGGGCCGCGGCGCGCCACCCGTGGTTGGGTGCGGTCGCCGGGCCGTTGTTGCGGCTCTCGGCGGGGCCGCTGGCGGGCGCTGCGGTGCCGTTGCGGTGGCTCACCCACATGAGCGCGATCGCCAACGACCCCGCGCTGGTCGCCGTCGTGCTGTCGGACCGCCGGGGCGGGGGCAACCGGATGCCGCTCGGCTTCTTCCGGAGCTTCTTCGAGTCGGCGCCCGCGGTCGAACCGGAGGCGGCGACGGGACCGCACGTGGTGCTGGCGCATCCGGCCGCCGACCGTTGGACCCCGGCGGAGCTGAGCCTGCGGTTCTTCGACCGGATCGCCGCGTCGAAGGAGTACGTGCCGCTCGAGGCGGCCGGTCACTTTCCGATCGAGTCCCCGGGGGTCGAGCGGTTCGCCGACCTGCTGACACCGACCCGCTGACGCCCTGCCGCTCCGGCGCGTGGGCGCGTCGGCCGTCGATCGGCGGGTGCCGCAACGCGGCGACGGGCGAATGGGAAACAATCGGGTCCGTGGAACAGCGAGTGTGGCCGAGCGGCGTGGCGACGGGGATCGGATCGATGCCGGGCACGGACATCGCCGAGGCGGCGGCGATCGTGTTCGGAGAACTGCCGGACCTGCCTCATGTACCGGAGCTGCCCGATCGCGGGGTCGGTGCGGACCTCATCGGGCGCACGGCCGGGCTTCTGGTCGACATCGCGGTGGACCTCGTGCCGACGGGGTACCGCATCACCGACCGTCCCGGGCGCCATCACCGGCGGGCCGTGGATCTGCGGCGGTGGGACGTCGACGCGGTGACGGAGGCGGCCGACCACGCGGGTGCCACGCCGTGGGCGGTGAAGACGCAGGTCGCCGGTCCGTGGACGGCCGCCGCGGGAATCGAGCTCGCCCGCGGGCACCGGGTGCTGACCGACCACGGCGCCACCCGCGACGTCGTCGAGTCGCTGCTCGAAGGGATCGCCGCACACGCCGCCGAGCTGTCGGAACGCACCGGCGCGGGTGTCGTGGTGCAGTTCGACGAGCCGATGCTGCCCGACGTGCTGGCGGGCTCGTTGCCGACGCCGTCCGGTTACGGCACGGTCGGCGCGGTGCCCGAACCCGAGGCGCGCGAACTGCTGCACCACGTCATCACGCGCGCGGCCGAGATCACCGGCAACCCGGTGGTCGTGCACTGCTGCGCGCGCAGGCCTCCCGTGGCGCTGTTGCGTTCGGCGGGTGCGCACGCCATCGCCCTCGACGCGACGCTGCTCGACGGCGCGCCGGGCAGTCTGCTCGACGAGCTCGGCGAGACGTGGGACGCCGGGGTGCAGCTCGGGCTCGGGCTGGTTCCCGCCGAACCGCCCGCCGTGTGGCCCGATCTGTCGCGGGTGGCGCGGCCCGCGCTCGATCTCGTCGACCGCCTCGGGTTCAACCGGTCGATCCTGGCCGAACGCGCGCTCGTGACGCCGACGTGTGGTCTGGCGGGCGCGACCGGAGGCTGGTTGCGCCGCGCCCTCGCACTGACCCGCGACGTCGGCAGGGCATTCGTCGAACCGCCGGAACGGTGGTAGGAGGGGACGTCATGGGGTTGTTCCGCAGGAAACGGTCCGGTGCGGACGGCGTCGGACACCGGGGTGACGACGGCACCGGAGTCGCCGCGGAGAGTACGCCGGTCGGGGATGCGCCCGACCCGCGCACACCGTGGCCGGAGCAGCCCGTCCCGGACGACCCGCACGCCGCGGCTGCGGAGTTCTGGTCCACGTGGGCCGAGCTGTTACCGCACCTGAGTGCGGCGCTGGGGGAGGGCGACACCGAGCGTGCGGAGAACCTGCTCGTCGAACCGGTGGCGGCCGTGCACCCCGGGCTCCAGTTCAGCGTCGACCGCGGCGGCCGCGCGATCTACGCGCTCGTGGTCAGCAGCCGCGAGGATCCGGAACTGCGGCCCTACACCGACGCGTGGCGGCAGGCCGCGCCGCCGGACGACGCGATCTGGGAGTTCCACGACTCGGTGCCGCCCGTGCCCGACCCTGCGGGTGTCGCGGTGAACTTCGCGGGACAGCGGTTCGACCTCGACGACGTGCGTGTCGTGGCGCAGGTCGACGACGACGCCGGCCTCGTCGACGTCGCGGTGCACCACCCGCTGCTGTCCGAGGTCGACGAGTTCTCCCGCACCACGATGACGTTCCTGCCCCTCGACGTGACGCTCGGCGAACGCCTCGCCGCAGAGCGGCTGCGCCGTGTCGAGACCGCCGTCGCTGCACCCGACAACGCGATCACGCTGGTCGAGTTCCGCGGCCTGGTGCGTCAAGTCGCGGGCCTTCCGGCCGACGACGGTCCCCGAGGGGACGACGCCGACGACGGCGACGGGGGCGCTCCCCGGTAAGCCGAACCAGCGAACCGCCGTGTTGCGCTTTCCGGGGACCGTGTTGCAGCTTCCGGGGGCCGTGTTGTCGCTTCCCGGAAGCCGCTGCCCGGCCACGTCCCGGGTGGCGTACGCATCGGCCGGGGGTGACCCCTCCGCTCGGAAGGCCGGTGTGCGCTACGTAGGAAGGTCAGCCGCGGGGGTGTCGGGCGGAGCCGGCCGACGTCGACAGCAGCTCCCTGGCCCTCGCTGCCACGGTCGCGCCCGCGGCGTCGAGCGGTTCGGTGCTGCGCAGTGACCGGCTGAGCACGAACGCGCCTTCGAGGCTGGTCACGGTTGCGATGGCGAGCGCGCGCGCAGCCTCGCGCGACAGTCCGAAGGTGGAGCAGGCCTCGGTGCCCGTTGCGAGCCAGGCCTCGAAGACCTCGGCGGTCGCCCGGCGCAGGCCGTCGTCGGTACTCGCCACTTCGAGGGCGACGGTCGCGATGGGGCAGGCGTCGGCGTAGTCGGTCTCGACCAGCGTCTCGCCGGCGCCGGCGAAAGCCTGCTCGATGCCGGCCACGAGGTCGTCGGCGGAGGCGATGTAGATGTCGAACAGTGCGGCATACGGCAGCCCCGCCTCGCGGATCACCTCGGCACCGAGCTGTTTCTTGCCGCCGGGGAAGAAGTGGTACAGCGATCCGAACGGCGCCTCGGCGCGGCCGACTATCTGCTTCAGGCCCGTACCCGTGTAGCCGTTGCGCCGGAACAACTCGGCCGTCGCCGTCACGATCCGTTCGCGCGTGCTCGCCATGCGGGGCAGTCTACGCTACTCTCTCACTAGAGCGATCTATCTAGAACTTACCGTGATCCCTGTGGCCGTGACCGCAGTGGCCGTCCCGTAGTGGCCGTCCCGTGGTGGTCGGCCCTGCACCGCCGTCGCCACCGACGACCGGCCTCGCAAAGGAGCAGCCATGGTCGACCGCTTACCCGGCGAACGTCGGAGCGTGGAGCTGTCCGCAGGCACCATCGAGTACACCGATACCGGAGGTGACGGGCCCGTGTTGGTGATGCTGCACGGCCCGCCGATGAACGCGACGGTGTGGCGCAGGGTCGTCGCCGAGCTGCCGGGCGAGTACCGCTGCGTCCTGCCGACGTGGCCGCTGGGTGGTCACCGGATCCCCATGCGCGCCGACGCCGACCTGAGCCTGCGCGGTCTCGGCCTGCTCGTGGGCGAGTTCCTCGAACGACTCGACCTGCGCGAGGTCACACTGGTGCTCAACGACTGGGGTGGTGGGCAGGTCCTGCTCACCGAGCGGCGCACCGACCGTCTCGCGCGGGTCGTGCTGACCTCGTGCGAGGCGTTCGACAACTATCCGCCGGGGATTCCCGGGAAACTGCTCGGCGTCCTCGGCCGCGTCCCCGGAGGCATCGCGGCGCTGCTGCAGCTGTTGCGGTTCCGTGCCGTGCAGCGTGCACCCGGCGGGTGGGGCTGGATGTCGAAACGCCCGATTCCCCGGGACGTGCAACGGGACTGGTTCACGCCGGGCCGCACGGACGCTGCGGTGCGCCGCGACCTGATCAGATACGGCAGAGGTATCCCACCGAAGCGCACCCTGCGGGAGTGGGCCGCGGAGATGAGCTCGTTCGACCGGCCGGTGCTGGTCGCATGGGCCGCGGAGGACAAGCTCATGCCGCGTGACCACGGACGCAGGCTGGCGGATCTGTTCCCGGAAGGCCGGCTCGTCGAGGTGCCCGACAGTCGCACGCTGATCCCCGAGGACAACCCGGAGTTCCTCGCGCGTGCCCTGCGGGAGTTCATCGCCGACACGCCGGTGACGCAACTCCGGCCCTGACGCAGCTTCGGCCCTGATGCCGCGCCGGTCCTGATGCCGCGCCGGTCCTGTCGCCCGGCCCGGTCCCGATGCCGGGCCGGTCCTAGAGGGCTTCCCGCGCCTGCCGGAGGTCGTCGACGAGCGCCTCGTAGTCGGCGTCGCGGTCGCGGGAACGCAGCACCGACGACGGGTGCACTGTCGCCACCGCTCGCGCAGGCGAGGCGGCGGTGTCGTCAGGCGTGGTGTCGTCCGGCATGTCGATCACCTCGCCGCGGCGCTGTGTGACGCGGAACGACGTGCCGAACACCGCCTGCGCCGCGGTCGCGCCCAACAGCACCACCACGTCCGGGCGCACGGCTGCCAGCTCGGCCGTGAGCCACGGCCGGCACGCGACGACCTCGGTCCGGGAGGGTTTCTGGTGGATCCGCCGTTTGCCGCGCTCGGGCGGAACGAACTTCGCCGCGTCATTCGCCATGTCCTTCGGCGTACCCGGCCGATCGCCGAGGTACGCATCATGCCTCGTCCGCGTGCTCCCCGGCTTCCGCACGCGCCGTCGCCGTCCGGTCCGCGGACTCCGAGTCGCCGGCGGTGTCCGGAGTGGACCGTCGCACGCGGTCGCCGAACACGAGGTTGAGGATCACGGCGGCGAGGCAGCCGGCACTGATGCCGGAGTCGAGCACTGTGCGGAAGGCCGACGGGAACCCGGCGTAGAACTCGGGCGCGGCGATCGGGATGAGGCCGATACCGAGGGCCGCCGCGACGATCGTGACGTTGGCGGGCCGTTCGAACGATGCCTTCGCCAGTGTCCGCAGACCGGACACCGCCACGCTGCCGAACAGCACCAGTCCGGCGCCGCCGAGTACCGGCTGCGGCACGAGTGCGACGACCCCACCCGTCACCGGGAACATGCCCAGCAGCACGAGGATCAGTCCACTGGCAGCTACGACGTACCGGCTCACCATGCGTGTCAGCGCGACGAGTCCGACGTTCTGCGCGAACGCCGTGCAGGCGAAACCGCCGAACACGGTCGCCACGGCGGTGCCGAACCCGTCGGCGCGCAGTCCGTCCGCGAGCGTGCGCTCGGACGTGGGGCGTTCGACGATCTCGCCGAGGGCGAGCATGTCCGCCGTGCTCTCGGCCATGATCACCAGCGCCACGATCGCCATGGACACGATCGCCGCGATGTCGAACACCGGCGCGCCGAAGTGGAACGGCGTGACGATGCCGAACGCGGGCGCCTCCGCGAGTGTCGACGTGTCGACCTCGCCCAGTGGCCAGGCCACGAGCGTGCCGAGCACGAGCCCCAGCAACAGTGCGACCCTGCTCCAGAAACCGGACAGGAACCGGTTGAACGCCAGGACCGCCACGAGTGTGATGCCCGCCAGCAGCAGGTTCGTGCCGCTCGCCGACTCCTCCTGGTTCGAGACCCACCCGACGGCCACCGGCAGCAGCGACACCCCGATGAGGGTGATGACCGTGCCTGTGACGATCGGCGGGAAGAACCGGGTCAGCCGGGAGAAGAACGGAGCTGCCAGCACGATCAGCGCGCCCGCGACGAGCGTCGCGCCGTACACCACGCCGAGTGAGGCCTCCGGCCCGTGCTGCTCCACGATGGCCAGCACCGGTGCGACGGTCGCGAACGTCACGCCGTTCACCAGCGGCAGCCGTGCACCGAACCGCCACACGCCCAGCGTTTGCAACAGCGTCGCCAGGCCCGCGGTGAACAGGCTCGCGCTGATCAGCAGGCTCAGCTGGCCGGGGGAGAGGCCGACCGCGCCACCGATGATCAGCGGCGGCGCCACGACACCCGCGTACATGGCCGCGACGTGCTGCAGGCCTCCGGCGATCAGTTGCGGTAACGGCGGTTTCGCGTCGACGGGATGCACGGGAACGCTCCAAAGTGGTCGGTGGCCTGACGGTGAGGACCCTGCCGGCGTGCCCGGCGGGCGGCAGGCCCGGCGGGTGGCGCCGGGTGGAACCCCCTCCGCGCCTCAGAACTCCGGCAGCGAGTACCAGGCGAGTCCGGCCGCGTCGGCGGGCTCGTCGTCCCGGATCACGGTGCCTTCGATGAGGCCGTACGGGCGGTCTGCGGCGTGGAACACCTCGTTCTCGTTGGACAGCCCGAACGGGCTCAGGTCCACGAGGAAATGGTGCTTGTTCGGCAGGGACAGCCGGATCTCGGCGACCTCGGGCCGTGCCTCGAGCACGGCCTCGCCCATCGCGTACAGGGTCTGCTGCAGCGACAGGCTGTGTTTCGCGGCGAACGCCTCGAGCAGCGTGCGGCGGATCTCGTCGAACGACAGGGCCCAGTCGATACCGCTCGCGGCGGAATAACGCCAGCGTGCCGTGACCGCCGTCGCAAGAATCCGGTCGGTGGTTTCGGCGAGCGTGGTGTACTCGTCGCGAGGGAAGCCGTGGAACTCCGATCCGGTGGATTTCAGCACCGTCAGCCCGGTCAGGCCGGACACGACCCAGGCCCTGCCGTCCTGCACGGTGACGGCCGTGGTGCGTTCCTCGCCGCCAGCGCGGCTGAAGGCGTGCTCGTGTGGCGTGCCGTCGACGTCGATGCGGTTCCAGCCGTGCTCGGAGATCAGCATTCTGGCGCCGGTGATGTGTTCGAACGCGCCGGTGAAGTGCTCGGCGAGCCGCAGCGCGAAGTCCTCGATCTGGCCGACGCCGTCGGCGGCGAACGCGTAAACGGTGTTCTTCTGCGTGTCCGTGGCCACGACGTCGGTGTTGTCGCCGGTCAGATGCGTGCGTTCCAGGCCACCGCGCAGCGACGTCGACACCGTGACGTCTTTGAGGTGGTGCACCGGCCCCTGCCGGTCGACGGTGACGAGCCGAACCTCGGCCTTGCCGTACTGGTTGGGCCCCAGGGCGATACCCACGTCGAATCAGCTCCCTCGGTAGGTGGAGTAGGAGAACGGGCTCAGCAGCACGGGCACGTGGTAGTGCGCAGTCGGATCGGTGATGCGGAACGCGACCGTGACCTCGGGCAGGAAACAGTCTCCGCCCAGGTAGGACTCGGTGTCGAACACCAGCCGGTACACCCCCGCGGGCAACGATTCCGGGCCGAGATCGCGGACGCGGCCGTCGTCGTCGGTGGCGGCGGTGGCGATGGTCGACCAGTCGTCGTCGCGCGCGTCCAGGCGCACGGGGATGCCCGCGGCGGGGTGCCCGCGGGCGGTGTCGAGGACGTGAGTGGTCACGTGGCTCATGCGGTCACCGCTTTCTCCAGGCGCAGCAGCGCGATCTTGACCAGTTCCTCGCCGGCGATGCGCAATTCGGTGTCGGGGTCGTTGCCGAGCCGGCCGCGGAGGTTCTCGAGGAGCTCAGCGCCGCTGCGGCCGCTTGCGCACACCAGGAACACGTGGCCGAAACGCTCCTCGTACTCGACGTTGGCGGCGCGGAACTTCTTCGCGTCCTCGTCGTCCACACCGGACTGCTCGGAGCGTGACGTCCCGGTGGCCGGTTTTTCACCGATACGGGGATGGGCCGCCATCGCGGTGTGGATCTCCGCCGGTTCGAGGGTGATGGGGGCGTGGGCGAGCAGCGTGTCGAGGTCGGCGTACGGGCGGCCCGTGAGCACGTGATCGGCCCACCGGGGGACGTCGAGGCACTCGGTCAGCAGTGGTCGGATGCGGTCCGGATCGGCCGAGTTGAATTCGGCCAGCCGAATGTGGCTCATCCGTTGCAAAGTAAGCGAGCCCCATCAGTGCGTCAACATTTTGTTGAAATCAGGGTGTACTCGGCGAGAGTGCATCGCGCGCCGGGGAGCGGGACCCGATATCGGCCGTGGTGCGGGTCGATCAGCCGCGGTTGAGGTAGTTGTACACCGTGAAGCGGGTGACGCCGAGCTGCTCGGCGACCGCGGCCACGGAACGGCGCAGCTGGAACGCGCCCCGTTCGTCGAGGAGTCGCACCGCCCGCTGTTTCCCGGCTCTGTCCAGCTCGGACAGTCGTGTGCCGAGTTCGGCCTCCACCTGGCGCACCATTCCGTCGAGGACGCTGCCGGGGTCCCCGCCGCCGGTTTCGACCGCGGCGCCGGGCCGTTGCACCCGCAGGGTGAGGCGGGTGGCGCCGCCGTCGAGTGCCGCGCGTGCGATGGCGGGCAGCGCGTCGAGCAGTGCGTCCTCCTCGCCGCTGACCGACGTGCCGAGCGGGCCGAACTCGGTGGTCAGCCCGGCGTCCTCGGCCGCGGTACGTGCCCGGACGGCGTGCGCGGGCGGCGGTCCCTCCCCGTGGAAGGGTTCGCTCGTGAACTCGGCCTCCAGCTGTCCCACGAGGGGGAAGGTTACGTGGCCGCGGCCGGGGCGGGCCAGAATGGGCGCATGACCCCCGACCCCACGCTGCACGGCCTGTCCTTCGACGCCCATCTGTCGACGTTGTTCACGGAGCGTCCCCTGCTCGAACGCCCCCGAGTGGCGCGCGAGGCCGGTTTCGACGCCGTGGAGTGCTGGTGGCCGTTCGACGCCGTGGCGGTGCCGTCGGACGCCGCGGTCGACGCGTTCGTCTCCGCGATCACCGACGCCGGGGTCCGGCTCGTCAGCCTCAACTTCTTCGCAGGCGACATGGCGGCGGGCGACAGCGGGCTCGTGTCGTGGCCCGGCCGGCAGGAGGAACTGGCCGAGAGCGTGGAGGTGGCGCTCGACATCGCGGACAGGCTCGGCACGCGGCGGTTCAACGCGCTGTACGGCAACCGCCTCGACGGCGTGGATCCGGAGGAACAGGACGAGGTCGCCGCCGCCACCCTGGACACGCTCGCCCGCCGCGTCGGCGAGTTCGACGGGAAGCTCGTGCTGGAGGCGCTGTCCGGCCGCCCGGCGTACCCGTTGACCACGACCGCCGACGCCCTCGCCGTCCTCGACCGGGTCGGCAGGCCCGAACTCACGCTGCTCACGGACCTGTACCACCGCGCCGTCGTGGGCGACATCGACACGGTGGCCGAGCAGGCCGGACGCACCGGGCACGTCCAGTTGGCCGACGCGCCCGGCCGCCGCGAACCGGGCAGCGGTACCACCGATCTGGACCGGCACCTCGCTGCACTCGAAGCCGCGGGCTACGACGGCTTCGTCGGACTGGAGTACCTGCCGTCCACCGACACACTCGGTTCGCTCGACTGGCTGCCGCGGGAGCGCCGCGGGATCCGCTGAACGGCGCAGGCGGTACGCGTGGTCAGCGCACGTTGATCCACACCGCCGTGGCGGTGTGCTCGCCGTCGTTGCGGATGCGGTGCGGCGTCGCGGACGGGAAGCGGATGCTGTCGCCCGGGCCGAGGTCGTGCCGGACGCCGTCGACGTCGACGCTCAGCCTGCCCGCCGTCACGGTGCCCATCTCGTGGCCGGTGTGGCGCAGGTACTCGGCGTCCTGGCTCGACGTCGATCCGGGCGGGTACACCGTTTCGTACACCTCCGCCTCCGCCAGCGGCACGGGTGTGAGGCTCCGGTAGGTCACGCCGTCGCCCAGTGAGAGCACGGCGGCGTCGCCGGCGCGGGTGACGACGACGGCGTCGCCGCGGGTCGCCGCGTGCTCGTCCGGTGAGTCCGCATCAAGAACCGCCGCCCCGCCCGACACCGCCCCGCCCGACACCGCATCACCGGTCGGCTCTCCGAACGCCGCGGACAGTGGGGCGTTCAGCGTCGACATGATCTGCAGCAGCCGCGTCACCGACGGACGCATCCTGCCGCGTTCGATCTGTGACAGCGCGCTCGGGCTGATCCCGAGGTCGGCGGCCAGTCCGCGCAGCGACACGGCGCGCGCGGTGCGCAGCGACCGGATGCGTGCGCCCAGCTGTGCGGCGTCGCCCGGCTGCTCGGCGTCGGCGGAGTGAGCGTTGTCGGCGGTGGCCACGAGGTCGAATCTAGCGGGTCGAGCGCGGGCCGTGGTCGTGGTCATGGTCGTGTTCATGGTGTGAAGGAAACACTTCATGCGGGTGTTTACCCATGACTTCACATGTGCTTGGCTGCGAGGGAGCGTACGGCGAGGAGGTGCGGGTATGGACCTGGTGTTCCGCGCGCCGCGTGCGGTGATGCCCGACGGTGAGCGGTCCTGCAGCGTCGGTGTGTCCGGAGGGCGCATCGCCGCGGTCGAGGACTACGGCGCGCTCACCGGCGACCGCGTGGTGGAGCTGCGCGACGACGAGGTGCTGCTGCCCGGCCTGGTCGACACGCACGTCCACGTCAACGATCCCGGCCGCAGCGACTGGGAGGGCTTCGACACCGCCACGCGCGCAGCGGCCGCGGGCGGCGTCACCACGCTCGTCGACATGCCGCTCAACAGCCTGCCGCCGACGGTCGACGTCGCATCGCTCGACGTCAAACGCCGCGCGGCCGCGGGGCGCATCGCCGTCGACGTCGGGTTCTGGGGTGGCGCGGTCCCGGGCAACCGCGGCGAACTGCGGCCACTGCACGAGGCGGGCGTGTTCGGGTTCAAGTGCTTCCTGCTGCACTCGGGCGTGGACGAGTTCGCCCCGCTCGACGAGGCCGGGCTCGAGGACGCGATGCGCGAACTGGCCGACTTCGACGGGCTGTTGATCGTGCACGCCGAGGACGCCGACACGATCGACGCCGCGCCCGCGGCCCACGGCCGGGCGTACGCCGACTTCCTCGGCTCCCGCCCCCGCGACGCGGAGAACACGGCGATCGCCCGCGTTCTCGACCTCGCCCGCCGCACGGGCGCGCGCGTGCACATCCTGCACCTGGCCTCGGGGGACGCGGTGCCGTTGCTCGCACAGGCACGCGCCGACGGCGTGCGCGTCACCGCCGAGACCTGCCCGCACTACCTGAGCTTCGTGGCCGAGGAGATCCGCGACGGCGCCACCGAGTTCAAGTGCTGCCCGCCCATCCGCGAGGCAGGCAACCGGGAACGGCTGTGGTGCGCGCTGGGCGACGGCGTGATCGACTGCGTCGTGACCGACCATTCGCCGTGCACGCCCGACCTGAAACGGCTCGACACCGGGGATTTCGGCGACGCCTGGGGCGGCATCGCCGGGCTGCAGGTCGGCCTGCCCGCGGTGTGGACGGGCGCCCGCGCACGCGGGTTCACGCTCGACGACGTCGTGCGGTGGATGGCCCGGAACCCCGCCGAACAGGTCGGCCTATCGCGGAAGGGGCGTATCGCCGTCGGCTGCGACGCGGACTTCGCGGTGTTCGCCCCCGACGACGCGTTCGTCGTCGACCGCACGAGTCTGCACCACCGCAACCCGGTGAGCGCCTACCACGACCGGGCGCTCGCGGGGGTCGTGCGCGCGAGCTGGTTGCGCGGCCGCGAGCTCGACTTCGAACCCGGATCCGAGCCGTTCGGAGAGTTTCTGACCAGGGAGGACACATGACCGACCGTCCGGAGTGGACAACACTGGCCGACCTGGCCTCCCGCCGGTTCGGCGGCACGGTCATGTGGGCGAGCGACGAGCTGTTCGCCGAGAAGGAGAACCTCGTCAACCCGTGGCCGCCGCGGCACCAGCCGGAGACGTTCGGCCCCAAGGGGCAGGTCTACGACGGATGGGAGACGCGCAGACACCGCGGCCCCGGCGACGACCGGGCCGTCGTGCGACTCGGCGCACCGGGCACCGTCACGGGCGTCGTCGTCGACACGGCGTTCTTCAAGGGAAACTACCCGCCGCACGTCTCGGTGGAGGCGTGCGCGCTACCCGGCTACCCCGACGCCGACGAGGTGGCGGCCGCCGACTGGGACGTGCTCGTCGACCGCGCGCCCGCGGAGGGGCACACGGAGAACTTCTACCCGATGAGCCCTGCGATGGCGGCGCGCCGGTACACGCACGTACGGCTGACGATGCACCCCGACGGGGGCATCGCGCGGTTGCGCGTGCACGGCACGGTCGTGCCCGATCCGGCGCTCGTCGACCCGGAAGCCGTCGACCTCGCCGCGCTGGAGAACGGCGCCGTCGTCACCGCGTGCAGCGACATGTTCTACTCCTCGCCGAACAACGTCCTCGCCCCGGGGCTGGCCGCCCATCAGGCGGAAGGCTGGGAGACAGCGCGCCGCAGGGACGACGGCAACGACTGGATGATCCTGGACCTGGCGGCCGAGGGCGTGCCGCGGTTCGCCGAACTCGACACCAGCAACCTGCGCGGCAACGCGCCCGGCTGGGCGTCGCTGAGTGGTTCGACCGACGGCGAGACCTGGTTCGAACTGCTCCCGAGGACCCGGCTGCAGCCCGACACGCGGCACCGGTTCCCCATCACCGGCGCCCACCCCGCGAACCGGCTGCGTCTCGACATCTACCCGGACGGCGGCCTGGCCAGGTTGCGGCTCTTCGGCTCGCTGACGAGCGCGGGGCGTGCGGCACTCGCCGAGCGGTTCGACGTGGCGTCCTGACCGGTTCCGGGTTGTCTCGCCTCGGCCCTCGAGTCGAGCCCCGGAAGCGGTCAGCCGAGCAGGGACCGCAGTCGCCGGGTCCGCTCCTCGGGTGTCTGCTTCGGACAGCTGGCGCACTTCTGGCCGCCGGGGATCTCGTAGATCAGGCAGCAGGACGTCCGCCGCACCACGGGGGTGCCGCCCGCCTCGGTGAACAACGGCCGGGGCAGGGGAGCGCCCGTCGCTGCGATGCCGTCACCGAGCTCGCCGGCGAGCCGCATCGCGTCCTCGGCGGCCCCGAGCCTCGCACCGGCCCACAACAGGCGGTTGCCGATCGAGTCGGCCGCGATCGCCCAGAGCGATCGCGGTGTCGCTCCGCTGACATCGGCGATCGCCTCGACCGCGGCCCCCAGCGCGCCGGAGAACGCCTGTGCCAACTGTGGGACGTCGCCGTCGAAGGGGCGCACCGATCGCGCGTCGAGAATCCGGCCGTCGTGGTGAACGTCCAACATCACCGCCTCCAGTGCCGGATCCGTCGCCGTGCCGGTGTGAACCAGTGATTCCAGCGCGGGCGCCACGAGCATCGACGACGCCGAATACCACCGGATCGTCCCCAGCACCCGGTCGCCCGCCTCTCCGTAGAGTCCCGCCGCGCGCCGCAGGTCCTCCCGTAGCCAGGTGCGGTCGGCCAGCACGCTCGCTGCCAGCTCGGTCACGTTCGCCTCCACGTCACAAGCCCGTCGTCTCGGTACCCGACCGTACGGGTGGGCCTCGTCCTGTCCTGTCTCATCCCCTTCTGCGCAGCACCGAGACGTCGAACTCGATCGTGACCGTCACGCCACCGGTCAGCGCGTCGAGTCTCTCGCCGAGCCCGTCGCGGTGGAGATGGTGGGCGTTCGGTCCCATGAGCACGAGTTTGCGCACCTCGTCGGCGTCGAGCTCGGCGGTCTGGCGGGTCCTCTCCACCCCGGCGGGTTCGAAATGCCCTGCCAGTGACTCGGCGACCCGGTCGGCCTTGTCGCCCGCGATGTCGAGCAGGCCCAGCTCGGTGACGAGCTCGTGCAGATGGCCCGCCCCGGGCGTTGCGACAGCGAGCAGCCCGCCGGGCCGCAACACGCGGTGGAACTCCGCGGCGTTGCGCGGTGCGAAGACGTCGAGCACGACGTCGGCGACACCGTCGGCCACCGGCCACGACTCCCACAGATTCCACACCACGGCGCCGATCCGCGGATGCGCCTTCGCCGCGCGCCGCAGGGCGGGGGCCGACACGTCGAGCGCCAGGCCCCACGCGGACTCCACCCGGTCCAGCACTCCCGCGAGGTAGTGGCCCGTGCCCGCGCCGGCGTCGACGACGAGCTCCGGATCACCGGTCGCGGCCGTCACGCGTGCGAGCAGTTTCACGAGCGGGTCGTACCGGCCCGTCGCCAGGAAGTCCGCGCGGGCCGCGACCATCTCGCCGGTGTCGGCGGTGCCCGCATCGACCCCGGCGCGGAGGAGGTTCACGTAGCCCTGCTTCGCGAGGTCGAACGAATGCCGCCGCACGCAGCGCAGCGACCGTCCTTCCGGGTGCAACGGCTCCGCGCACACGGAGCAGCGCAGCGCGTTCACGACCGCGGGCGGCAGCGAACGCGGCGGCCGGTTCGGAGTCGTCACGAGCCCTATTCGACCACGAGGTTTCGCAACCGGACGTATCCGCCCCGGTCGGCAGAAACGCAGAAGTAACAACGACGACGAATCGCTTCACGAACCCGAAACGCCACGAGCCATTCGGCGCAACACGGTTTCCCGATGCTGTCCCGCAATCGCGAGTTCGGCTGCCTGCTCTCTTAAGGAGGAGAAGCGTGGAAGGGAATACGGCCTGGTTGCTCACCAGTTCCGCACTGGTGCTGCTCATGACGCCGGGGTTGGCGTTCTTCTACGGCGGCATGGTCCGCTCGAAGAGCGTCCTGAACATGCTGATGATGTGCTTCGGTTCGATGGGGCTCATCTCCGTGCTGTGGGTCGTCTACGGCTACTCGATGACCTACGGCGAGACCGTCGGTAGCGTCCTCGGCAACCCGTTCGAGATGCTCGGCCTGTCCGGGCTGATGACGCCCGAGGGCGACCCGACGGCGGGCACGGTCGACGTGGCGTTCCAGGCGATGTTCGCGATCATCACGGTCGCGCTGATCGCCGGTGCCGTCGCCGACCGCATGAAGTTCGGCGCCTGGCTGCTGTTCGGCGGCCTGTGGGCCACGCTCGTCTACTTCCCGGTGGCGCACTGGGTGTGGGGCACCGGCGGTTGGATCGACGAGATGGGCGCCCTCGACTTCGCGGGCGGTACGGCGGTGCACACCAACGCGGGTGCCGCCGCGCTCGGCCTCGTCCTGGTGCTCGGCAAGCGGGCGGGCTGGCCGAAGGAGCCGATGAAGCCGCACAACCTGCCGTACGTGATGCTCGGCGCGGGTCTGCTGTGGTTCGGCTGGTTCGGCTTCAACGCGGGCTCGGCCTACGCCGCCGACGGGGTCGCGGGCATCGCATTCATCAACACCGTGACGGCCACCGCCGCCGCGATGCTCGGCTGGCTGCTGCTCGAGCGCGTCCGGGACGGCAAGCCCACCAGCCTCGGCGCCGCCTCCGGTGTCGTCGCGGGTCTGGTCGCCATCACGCCCGCCTGTGCGTACGTCGACACGTGGGGCGCGCTGGCCATCGGCGCGATCGCCGGTGTCGTCTGCGCCGCGGCCGTCGGCCTCAAGTACCGCTTCGGCTACGACGACTCGCTCGACGTCGTCGGCGTCCATCTCGTGGGCGGCCTGATCGGCACGATCATGCTCGGTTTCGTGGCCACCGCGAGCGTGGTCCCGGACGGTGAGGGCGTCGACGGGCTCATCTACGGCGGCAGCATCGACCTGCTGGGCAAGCAGGTGCTGTCCGTGGTCGTCGTCATGATCTACTCCGGGATCATCGCCGCGGTCCTCGGCTTCCTCGTCAAGGCCGTCACAGGCGGCCGGGTCTCGACCGAGGACGAGGTCGCGGGTATCGACGAGGCGGAGCACGCCGAGTCGGCCTACGACGTCGCGGGCGGCCGCGGTGGCCGTCCGACGTCGGCCGGCAGCGGTGTGGCGAACTCGGCCAGGAAGCTGGAGGAGTCCAACTCATGAAGCTGATCACCGCCATCATCAAGCCGTTCACCCTCGACGACGTCCGCTCGGCGCTCGAACAGCTCGGCGTGCTCGGCATGACCGTCAGCGAGGTCCAGGGATACGGCAGGCAGAAGGGTCACACCGAGATCTACCGCGGCGCCGAGTACGCCGTCGACTTCGTGGCCAAGCTGAAGGTCGAGGTCGTCACCGACGACGCGGGCGTCGACAAGGTCATCGAGGCGGTGGCGGGCGCGGCCCACACCGGCAAGATCGGTGACGGCAAGGTGTGGGTCACGTCGGTCGACACCGTAGTCCGTGTCCGCACCGGCGAACGCGGCGCGGACGCCCTCTAGGCGCACGCGGTGGTCGTAGGGGGACTTGTCGAGGCGGCCGAGAGGCTGCTGGAAGGCCGGCACGGCAGGCTCGGTGCCACGGCACTGCGGGCCGCGCTGGTCGACCTCTACGAGTTCTGGCTGAGCAAGGCCGTCGCGGCGGCCGGCGCCGACGCCTCCGGGGTGCTCCCGGACGGCGTGGCGCTGGTCGCCGTCGGTGGCCTCGGCCGTCGGGAACTCGTGCCGTTCTCCGACCTCGACCTCATTCTTATCCACAATGGACACCCGAACATCGGTGAGATCGCGGACGCGCTCTGGTACCCGCTGTGGGATGCGCGCATCGGTCTCGACCATTCCGTGCGCACGCCCTCCGAGGCGCTGAAGGTCGCCTCGGAGGATCTGCGCACGGCCATGGGCCTGCTCGACGGCAGGCTCATCGCGGGTGACGCCGACCTGGCGTCCCGACTCGTCGGCGCAGCCCGCGACCAGTGGCGGCGCACGGCGAGGAAACGCGTTCCCGAACTGTTCGAGTACACCCGGGAGCGTTGGCGGCGCAGCGGCGAGATCGCGCAGTCGTCCGAACCGGACCTGAAACACGGCCGCGGCGGTCTGCGGGACCTGGTGGTGCTCGACGCGTTCGCCGCCGCACAGCTGGCCGACCGGCCGGGCGAGGAACTGACCGCCGCGCGGGAACTGCTGCTGGACGTGCGGACCGACCTGCGGCGCACGGCCCGCCGCAGCAGGGACGTGCTCAGCGCGGAGGACGCCGCCGTGGTCGCGTCGGAACTCGACCTCGGAGACCGGTTCGCGTTGGCCCGCAGGCTCTCCGGCGCGGGAAGGACGGTCGCGTACGCCGTCGACGTCGCGCTGCGTGCCGCCGACCCGCCGAAGGGCAGGTTCGGCAGGCGGCCGTCCCGTTCTCCGCTCGACGACGGCGTGGTGCTCCACTCCGGCGAGGTGGCGCTGGCCCGCGACGCCGTCCCCGCACGGGACCCCGGACTGCTGTTGCGGGTCGCCGCCGCGTCGGCGCGGACCGGCAACCCGATCTCGCACGGCACGCTGCGCACGCTCGCCGATGCGGCGCCGGAACTGCGGGCGCCGTGGCCGGAGTCGGCCAGGAGGGCGTTGACCGAACTGCTCGGCGCGGGCGACGGACTCGTCGACGCCGTCGAGGCACTCGATCGCACCGGCCTTTGGGCACGGTTGCTGCCGGAGTGGGGAGCGGTCCGCGACCTGCCGCCGCGGGCACCCGTGCATGCGTGGACGGTCGACCGGCACCTGGTGGAGGCGTGCGTCGAGGCGGCCGGCCTGACCGACACCGTCGCGCGCCCCGACCTGCTCCTGCTCGGCACTCTGCTGCACGACATCGGCAAGGGGCGCCGGGCCGACCATTCCGAACTCGGCGCCGAGATCGCGGGCCACGTCGCCGTCCGTATCGGATTGTCCGAACGCGACACGAACCTCGTGGTCGGCATGGCCCGGCACCACCTGCTCCTGCCGGACACGGCCACGCGGCGCGACATCAGCGAACCGGAGACCGTCGAACGCGTCGCCAAGACCATCGACGGTGACCCGTTGCTGCTCGACCTGCTGCACGCGCTGGCGAAGGCCGACTCGCGGGCGACCGGCCCCGGCGTGTGGACCCACTGGAAGGCCGGCCTCGTGGCGGAGCTGGTCAGCCGTACCCGCACGCTGCTGGCAGGAAGGCCGCTCCCCGAACCGGAGGCCGTCGACGCGACCCAGCGCGAGCTCGTCGCCGAGGCGGTCCGTGCGACGAGGGGACAGGTCACGGTCACGCCGTCGCGGCCGCGGGGCGAGGTCACCACGGTCGTGTTCGCCGCCCCCGCGGGCGCCGAGCTGCTCACCCCGGCGGCGGGCGTGCTCGCGCTCAACTCGCTCGAGGTGCACACGGCCACGCTGCGTACCCACGCGGGCGGCAGGGTCGGCGTGTTCACGGCGTCGCCGCGGTTCGGCACACCGCCCGATCCGGCCTTGCTGCGGGACCAGTTCGCCCGCGCCGTCGCGGGCAGGCTGGCGCTGGCGCAGAAGCTCGCCGAGAAGGAGCGGGCCTACGCGGGTGCGCCCGCCGGGCCTGTATCGCCGAAGGTGCTGTGGTTCGACGACGAGACGGCGGGTGCGGAGACCGTCGTGGTGGAGTTGCGCGCCATGGACCGGATCGCACTCCTGCACCGCGTGGCGGGAGCGCTGCGGCGCAGCGACGCCGAGGTGCGCTGGGCGAAGGTCGAGACGCTCGGTGACCGGGTCGTCGATTCGTTCGCCGTCGGGCCGAGGACCGGAACACTGGACGCCGCCTGGCGCGGGCGGCTCGAGCAGGCCCTGCTCGCCGCCGCGGGCTGACGACGGCGGCACGCCGCACGCTCCACGCCTGGTGGCCGGCCGCCCGCCGGCCGGGGCGTACCGGGTGTGGGCGGCCGAGTGGAGCATTCCCCACCCGGGCCGTGGGCGTACGTACCAGCAGGTTGAGTAGCTCTACTCAGCCCGATTCCGGTGTCTTCACGCTGCCGTCACACCCCGCCGGGAATCCATGCTGGGAACCAGCTCGGAAGCAACGGTTCTGCGGCGGTGAGGTTCGCCTGGTGCTGGGGGTCTGGCGAACAGGCCGCCCAGGGCCGTGGTGCCCGAGCAGAGACGCCGCCCGGCCGGACGAGGGGGATCTGTGGGGGACAGACCGGCCGGGCGGCCCCTCGGCCACCGGCGGCCAGTACCCTGGGAGGTCGTCGGCGTAGTGGGCCGGCGCCAGGAACCACGAACTGCTGGAGCGTGCACCCCGTGTTCGACACCCTCTCGGATCGGCTCACCTCGGTCCTGCAGAACCTCCGCGGCAAGGGCAAGCTCTCCGACGCCGACATCGACGCCACCGCACGCGAGATCCGCATCGCGCTGCTGGAGGCCGACGTCGCGCTGCCCGTGGTGCGGGAGTTCATCAAGCACGTCAAGGAGCGTGCGAAGGGCGCCGAGGTCTCCGAGGCGCTGAACCCGGCCCAACAGGTCATCAAGATCGTCAACGAGGAGCTCGTCGGCATTCTCGGCGGCGAGACCCGGCGGGTGAACCTCGCGAAGAACCCGCCGACCGTCATCATGCTCGCCGGTCTGCAGGGCTCCGGTAAGACGACGCTCGCGGGCAAGCTGGCGACGTGGCTGAAGTCGCAGGGGCACGCGCCGATGCTCGTGGCCTGCGACCTGCAGCGCCCGAACGCCGTGACGCAGCTGCAGGTGGTCGGTGAGCGTGCGGGCGTGACGACCTTCGCCCCCGAGCCGGGCAACGGCGTGGGCGACCCGGTCGACGTCGCCAAACGCAGCATCGAAGAGGCGCGTCACGCCCAGCACGACGTGGTCGTGGTCGACACGGCGGGACGCCTCGGTGTCGACGAAGAACTCATGCAGCAGGCCGCCGACATCCGCGACGCGGTCCAGCCGGACGAGACGTTGTTCGTCGTCGACGCGATGATCGGTCAGGACGCGGTGACCACCGCGGAGGCGTTCCGCGACGGCGTCGGGTTCACCGGTGTCGTGCTGACCAAGCTCGACGGCGACGCCCGCGGTGGTGCGGCCCTGTCGGTGCGGCAGGTGACCGGCGAGCCGATTCTGTTCGCCTCCAACGGTGAGAAGCTCGAGGACTTCGACGTCTTCCATCCCGACCGGATGGCCAGCCGCATCCTCGGCATGGGCGACATGCTCACCCTGATCGAGCAGGCCGAGCAGGCCTTCGACCAGGAGAAGGCGGAGCAGGCGGCCTCCAAGCTCGGTACGGGCGACATGACGCTCGAGGACTTCCTCGAGCAGATGCAGGCCGTGCGCAAGATGGGCCCGATCGGCAACCTGCTGGGCATGCTGCCCGGCGCCGGGCAGATGAAGGACCAGCTCTCACAGGTCGACGACGCCCAGATCGACCGGCTGCAGGCGATCATTCGCGGTATGACGCCCGCCGAGCGGGAGAACCCGAAGATCATCAACGCCTCGCGGCGGCAGCGCATCGCCACCGGTTCCGGCGTCGCGGTCAGGGAGGTCAACGACCTCGTCAACCGGTTCTACGAGGCCCGCAAGATGATGCAGCAGATGGCGGGCAAGTTCGGTTTCGGCGGTGGCGGCGGCAGCGCCACGAAGAAGCAGAAGAAGGGCCGCAAGAACAAGAAGGGTAAGAACAAGGGGCAGCAGAAGCAGAAGATGCCCGGTGGTTTCCCCGGAATGCCTCCCGGCGGCATGCCCGGCGGCGGGGGCGGCATGCCCGACATGTCGCAGCTTGGGGGCGGGCTCAACGACCTGCCACCCGGATTCGACCCTTCGAAGCTGAAGCTGCCGAAGAACAAGTAGCCGCCCATGTTCCACATTCGCGGTGTCGTCCTGCCCGACGGGCGGGAGCAGGACCTCTGGACAGACGGTGACCGGATCTCCCTGACGCCGGTGGAGGGTGCGCAGACCCTTGAGGGCGCGTTCGTGCTGCCCGGGTTGGTCGACGCGCACTGCCACCCCGGCGTCGGCGTCGACGGGCCGGTCACGCTCGACGAGGCCGTGACACAGGCCGAGACCGACCGCGACGCGGGCACGCTGCTCATCCGCGACTGTGGCGTGCCGATCGACACGCGGCCACTGCAACGGCGCGACGACCTGCCGCGGATCATTCGCTGCGGCCGGCACATCGCGCTGCCCAAGCGGTACATCCCGAACCTCGGTATCGACCTGGAACATCCGGAGCAGCTGCCGGACGCGGTCGCCGAACAGGCCGTCGCGGGCGACGGCTGGGTGAAGCTGGTCGGTGACTGGATCGACCGCGGAGTCGGCGACCTCGCCCCGCTGTGGCCCGACGACGTGCTGGCCGACGCCGTCAAGGCCGCCCACGACGCGGGTGCGCGCGTGACGGCGCACGTGTTCGGCGAGGCCGCGCTGCCCGGCCTCATCGACGCGGGTATCGACTGTCTCGAACACGGCACGGGCCTGGACCGCGAACTGCTGGACCGGATGGCCGCACAGGGGACGGCCCTGGTCCCGACGCTGATCAACATCGAGAACTTCCCCGGAATCGCCGATCAGGCGGTCAAGTATCCGACGTACGCGGCGCACATGCGCGCCTTGCACGCCGGCGTCGGCGACATGATCGGCGAGGCGATGGACGCCGGCGTCGAGATCTACGCGGGCACCGACGCGGGCGGCATGGTCGCCCACGGCAAGCTGCCCGATGAGGTTTCCGCACTGCACCGTGCGGGAATGCCGGCCGAGCAGGCTCTGGGTGCGGCGTCCTGGGCGGCTCGCGCATGGCTCGGCCACGACGGCATCGCCGACGGTGCGCAGGCCGACCTCGTGGTCTTCGACGCCGACCCTCGTGAGGACGTCGACGTCCTCCGCAGCCCTCGTCACATTCTCCTCAGGGGACGGCTGGCCCGCTGACGCCTGCCGGGCCGTCGTGACGACGCGGGTACGCACAGTAGGCTCGCGGCGATCTGTCGGCCGAATCGGGGGAGGACCAGCGTGGCGGTACCGAATCCGGGTGAGCCGGTCTCCGGCGACCCGTCTCCGGTCAGCCCGCCACCGCCACGCTGGGGGTTCGGTGCCTTCCTGCTGGTCGAGGCCGTGCTCCTGGCCTCGGCCGCGCTGATCGGTGCCATCCTGCACAGTGGTGGCGGTGGCCTGTCGGTACGCAGCGTGCTCATCGGCACGATGCTGCCCACGGTGATCGCGGCGAGTACGGCCCTGGTCATCACGAAGGTGCGCGGCAACGGCCCACTCGCCGACCTCAACCTGTCGTGGTCGTGGGATGACGTGAAGCTCGGTCTCAAGCTGGGCGCCCTGGGGCTGGTCGTGACCAGCGTCGGGGCGTGGATCTGGACCGAGATCGTCGGCGAACGCAACGCCCAGTCCGCCATCAGCGCCCTCGTCGAGGGGCAGCCGATGTCGGTGCAGGCGGCTGTGGTGATGTTCCTGTACCTGTGGCTGCTCGGGCCGATCTGCGAGGAGATCATCTACCGCGGCCTGCTCTGGAGCGCCACGGAACGGCTCGAATGGCGCAAGGAGAAATGGGGCAGGCTCGCGGCGTTCGGCCTGTCGACCGCCGTGTTCGCGGTCAGCCACCTCGAACCGTTGCGCACGACGTTGCTGCTGGTCATCTCCATCCCGATCGGCCTGGCTCGGCTGATCACCGGACGACTGCTCGGCAGCATCGTGGCCCACCAGATGAACAATTTCCTGCCCGCGGTGGCGATCCTGCTGACGGCGTTGGGGATCGTCGAGGCCTGAACCGCTAGAGGGTCTGCACCAGCAGGTGGGTCGCGAGCCCGAGGCCCGCGAGCGCGATGGCGACGCGCAGTGGCCGTTCCGGCAGCCGCCGCACCAACATGGGACCCACCCACGCGCCGACGAACGATCCGGCCGCGAGCGAGACCGCCGCCGCCCAGTTCACCGGCGCGAGGATCGCGAACGCGACGGCGGCCGTGCCGTTCGCGGCGCCGCTGGCGATGTTCTTGAGCGCGTTCGCCACGGGCAGCCGGTCCGGCAGCGAGATCGACAGCACCGCGAGCATCATGATGCCCGCGCCCGCCCCGAAGTACCCGGAGTAGATCGTCACGGCGACGAACGCCGCCGCGAACCCCACACCGGGGGAGCGCTCGCGGCCCCGCCGCGCCGCGCGGACGTCCGCGGCCTGTCGGAGCCGGTCGCGCAGCAGGAGCAGCACCGAGCCGAGCGCGATCAGCCATGGCACGACCAGTTCGAACGTGTCGGCGGGCGTCGTCAGCAGCAGCGCGGCACCGGCCGACCCGCCGACGGTCGCCGCGGCGACGATCTTGCCGAGCCTGCGGCCCTGCCCACGGAGTTCGCGACGGGAACCGCCCGCGGCGCCGAGGGTCGTCGCCAGCATCGCCACGGTGTTCGTCATGTTCGCCGTCAACGGCGGCAGTCCCGCCGCGAGCAGCGCCGGATAACTGAACAACGAGGCGAGGCCCGCCACCGACGACGCCAGTCCCGCCGCCACCCCCGCTCCGGAGAGCAGTGCCACCGAGGTGACGTCCACGTGCGATCCTCTCGTCGTCGGCCCGGCTCCGGAAGCGGAGGTCGCGGGCACCCGCCGCGGCAGGTGTCCGCCGGGTCCCGACCGCGTCGGCCGGCTCGCGCCACGGCGCCGGTACGGGCCCGCACCGGAGTCTTCTCGGCCGCCGCCGGAGCCCGGGAGGGGAGCCCGCCGCAGGTGACGTACCTCGCTCTGGCAAAATGGGAGCTTGCCCGCTCCGAACGGGCCCTCTCACCGCGTCGGAGCGATACACAGACCTGCGGGCATCGCCGATCCGCTCCCCACTCGGGGGTGGTGCCTCGAACCGAGCAAGCGAACACGACAGGAGTACCCACACCCGTGGCCGTCAAGATCAAGCTGCAGCGCCTGGGCAAGATCCGTGCGCCGTACTACCGCATCATCGTCGCGGACGCGCGTACCCGGCGGGATGGCAAGGCCATCGAGACGATCGGCAAGTACCACCCGAAGGAAGAGCCGAGCTTCATCGAGGTGAACTCGGAGCGTGCGCAGTACTGGCTGGGCGTCGGCGCACTGCCGACCGAGCCGGTCCAGCGCATCCTCGAGGTGACCGGCGACTGGCAGAAGCACAAGGGCCTGCCCGGTGCCGAGGGCACGCTCAAGCCGCAGCCCGAGAAGAAGACCAAGCAGGAGATCTTCAACGAGGCGCTCGCTGCCGCGAACGAAGAGCCGTCCGTCGCGGCCGTCACCCCGAAGAAGAAGGGTGGCAACAAGAAGGCCGACAAGGCGGAGTCCGAGGAGACCGCCGAGGCCTCTGAGTCCAGCGAGGGCGAGAAGAAGGCCGACGAGGCGTGAGCTTCCTCGCCGACTCGCTCGAGCACTTGGTCCGCGGCATCGTCGACAACCCCGACGACGTCCGTGTCGACCTGGTCAGCAGCCGCCGCGGTCGCACCCTCGAGGTCCACGTCCACCCGGACGACCTCGGCAAGGTGATCGGCCGCAGCGGGCGTACCGCGACGTCGTTGCGCACCGTGATGAACTCCGTCGGCGGCAAGGGCATCCGCGTCGACGTCATCGACACCGACCGCTGAACGGCAGTCACCGTGCAGGTCGTGGTCGGCCGGGTCGCGAAAGCGCACGGCATTCGCGGCGAACTCGCCGTGGACGTGCGGACCGACTCGCCAGAGGAGCGCTTCGCCGAAGGCGTGGTACTGACCGGCAAGTCCCGTAACGGTCGCACGACTCGACTCACAGTGGCAGCCGCCCGTTGGCACAGCGGGCGGCTGCTGCTGCGTTTCGAGGAGGTGCCCGACCGAACCGAGGCGGAGCGGCAACGCGGGCTGCTGCTGCTCGCCGAAGCCCGTGAACTGCCGCCGATCGACGACCCCGACGAGTTCTACGACCACGAACTCGAAGGGCTGCGTGCGGAACTGACCGACGGCACCGTCGTCGGAACCGTGCGCGAGGTCGTCCACTCGCCGGGGGGTGAGTTGCTCTCCCTCGACCGGGACGGCGGTGAGGCGCTCGTACCGTTCGTGCGGCAGATCGTGCCGGAGGTCGACGTCGCGGGTGGACGCGTCGTGCTGGACCCGCCCGACGGTCTTCTCGACGACGCGGCCGAGACCGCCGGTACTCCCGACGACGCGGCCGATCGGGACGAGTCCACCCGATGACGGCCGCCCCGGCCCCGGGCTCCGGTCCCGCGGCCGATCCAGTCCACGAACACCGCCGAAAGCTCCCGTTGTGAAACTCGACGCCCTCACGATCTTCCCCGAGTATCTGCAGCCGCTGCGTGCCGCGTTGCTGGGCAGGGCGATCGACCGCGGGCTGATCGAGATCGGGGTGCACGACCTGCGGGACTGGACCTACGACGTGCACCGGGCCGTCGACGACGCGCCGTACGGCGGCGGTCCTGGCATGGTGATGAAGCCGCAGGTCTGGGGTGAGGCGCTCGACGCCGTCTGTACCGACCGGTCCCGGCTGATCGTGCCCACGCCGGCGGGCAGGCCGTTCACCCAGGCGATGGCGCGCGAGTACGCCGAGGAGGAACACCTCGTATTCGCGTGCGGCCGTTACGAGGGCATCGACCAGCGCGTGTTCGACGACGCGGCGCGGCGGATGCCCGTCGACGAGGTGTCGATCGGCGACTACGTGCTCGTCGGGGGCGAGGCGGCGGTGCTGGTCATGGTCGAGGCCGTGGTCCGGCTGCTGCCCGGCGTCCTCGGTAATCCGGTCTCCGCCGAACAGGACTCGTTCTCCGACGGGCTGCTGGAAGGGCCCAGCTTCACGCGGCCCGAGGTGTGGCGTGACCTGGCGGTGCCGGACGTGCTGCGCTCCGGCAACCATGCCCGGATCGACCGCTGGCGCCGTGACCAGGCTCTGGAGCGTACGTTCCACCGCCGTCCCGAGCTGCTCGACCGGCTCGCCGACGAACTCGACGCCCACGACCGCGCGGTACTCGACGAGCTCCGCGCCGACACCGGCGGGCCCGGTGCCGGCCAGGGGCACGACCAGGCATGACGGTGCCTGCCGACGGCCCCGTGTCCGGCGCGGACATCCCCCATGCCATACTTGACCAGTTGGCGCGACGTGTGAACACGCGCTGCCGAGAACTCCTGGGCCGCCCGCTGCGAGGCCGGTGCGCGCCCGGACATGTCAAGCCACATTGCCACAAGGACGAGGACGGACCTGAAGATGAACACCCTGGACGCGCTGGACGCTGAGTCGCTGCGTTCCGACATCCCCTACTTCCGCCCGGGCGACACGCTCAAGGTTCACGTCCGCGTCATCGAGGGCAACCGCGAGCGGAACCAGGTCTTCGAGGGCGTCGTGATCGCTCGTCAGGGCGGCGGCATCCGCGAGACGTTCACCGTCCGCAAGATGTCGTTCGGTATCGGTGTGGAGCGCACGTTCCCGGTGCACACGCCGAACATCGCCAAGATCGAGGTCTCCAAGAAGGGTGACGTCCGCCGGGCGAAGCTCTACTACCTCCGCAATCTGCGCGGCAAGGCAGCCAAGATCAAGGAGCGCCGCGAGACCGCCGCTTCCTGATAGCTCCGGAGCTTCCCGTAGCCTGACGTCGTGGTCGAGCCTGTGCCTTCAAACGCCCCCCAGGACGAGCCGGAGAACCCGGACGACGAGCGTAAGAATCCGTTCGAAACGCCGACCGGCCGGTCCGACTCGTCCGAGGAGAACGGCGAGAAGGCACAGGCCGCCGACGGCGTGAGTGAGCGGTCCCGCAGCCGGCGGAGCAAGGGCAAGGCGAAGAAGCAGCGTTCGTTCTGGAAGGAACTCCCGATCCTGATCGGGATCGCGCTGGTGCTCGCCTTCGTCATCCAGCAGTTCTTCGCGCGGGTCTACATGATCCCGTCGGGGTCGATGGAGCAGACGCTGCACGGCTGCCCCGGCTGCACACCCGACCGGATCCTGGTCGACAAGCTGGTCTACGACTTCTCGGACCCCGACCCCGGCGAGGTCGTGGTGTTCCGCGGCCCCGACTCGTGGGTCGGACCGGGACTGGACGACGGCGGCAACGCCGTGGCCGACTTCTTCCAGATGGTCGGCTCCGCCTTCGGGCTCGCCCCGCCCGATGAGCGCGACTTCGTCAAGCGGGTCATCGCGACCGGCGGGCAGACCGTCGAATGCTGCGACGACCAGAACCGGGTCCTGGTGGACGGCAAGCCGCTCGAGGAGCCGTACCTGCATCTCGAGGGGGGCCGCCCGCAGGCTTCGTTCGACCAGGTCACCGTGCCCGAGGGGTACGTCTGGGTCATGGGCGACAATCGCAACAACTCGGCCGATTCCCGCTACCACAACGACGGTGGCGGAGCCTCTGGCGCGGTTCCCGTTGACAACATCATCGGCAAGGCGCGCCTGATCGTCCTGCCGCCGTCCCGGTGGGGAATCATTCACGCGGACAATCCGCAGCAGCAGGCCGAAGCCATGAGCGCGCCCGCCTGGCAACAGGGCATCCCGCTGGCCACAGGTGCCCTGGCGGCGTGGCCGGTGCTCGCGACGGGACGCCGTGTCGGCGCCGCCGCGGGCGGAGTGCTGCGCCGCGACCGCTGACCCGGCGGACGAGTGTTGGAGCGTCCCGTGCCCAATCCGTCGAACCGTTCCCCGACATCGGCGTCCCCCGCCGCGAAGTCCTCTGCCGTCGCGAAGGGGGCGAGGAAGCCCTCGCTGCTGTCGTCGGCGGCCCTGCGGCCCCCGCGCGCGATCATCCGAGGTGCGATGCCGTGGGCGCTGCAGGGCGCGCTGGACCGTCGTGGCCTGGGCCCGGTGGCGGGCGTCGACGAGGCGGGCCGCGGTGCCTGCGCGGGGCCCCTGGTTGTGGCCGCGTGCGTGTTACGGCCCGGCGACGCCTCCCGTCTCTCGGAACTGACCGATTCGAAGCTGCTGACGGCGGCGGCCCGGGATCGCGTGTACGAGCGGGTCGTCCGCCGCGCGGTCGCCTACTCGATCGTGGTCGTGCCGCCCGACGAGGTGGACGCCCGCGGTATTCACGTGACCAACATCGAAGGCATGCGCAGGGCGGTCACGCGGCTGCAGGTGGCACCGGGCTACGTGCTGATCGACGGCTTCAGGGTGCCCGGGCTGCCGGCGCCGAGCGTTCCCGTGATCAAGGGTGATCGGGTGGCGGCGTGCGTGGCGGCGGCCTCGGTACTGGCCAAGGTCACGCGTGATCGGATCATGGCCGACGTGCACGCCGAGTATCCGCAGTACGGCTTCGACGTGCACAAGGGCTACACGACGACCGACCACGGCGAGGCCCTCACGGTCCACGGGCCCTGCCCGGCGCACCGCTGGTCGTACACGAACGTGGCCGTCGCCGCGAAGACGCACGACCTGCACCCGCCGCATCCGGTGCTGTTGACCGCGGCTGCGCTCCAGGCGAAGCAGGGCCCCGCCGTCGACAACCAGGAAGCATTGTTCGACGTGCCCACCGGGTGAGGCGGAAACCGGTGCCGCCCGACTCTTCTCCGGCCGCGGTGTTCGGGTGTCACAATGGTTGTTCGCCACCGACCGGCTGCAAGGCTTGCGAGGAGCAGATGAGCGCAGAGGATCTCGAGAAGTACGAGACCGAGATGGAACTGTCGCTGTACCGGGAGTACCGCGACATCGTCGGGCAGTTCTCGTACGTCGTGGAGACCGAGCGGCGGTTCTACCTGGCCAACTCCGTCGACGTGCAGGTGCGTGACAGCGGCGGCGAGGTGTACTTCGAGGTGCGCATGTCGGACGCGTGGGTGTGGGACATGTACCGCCCGGCCCGCTTCGTCAAGAGCGTCCGCGTGATCACCTTCAAGGACGTGAACGTCGAGGAGCTGGAGAAGCCCGAGCTGAGGTTGCCCGAGGAAGGCCCGTTCGGCGGCTGACACCCCGTCCGCAGCGGCCCCTGTGCGGTACACCGCCCCGGGCGGGCCGCCGGTTAGCACGGACCCCTGACGATGCCGGGGGACGGCTCGCCCGGCTGAGCGGGTTGTCCACATCGCCCCGGTTGTCCACAACTTCGCGGAAACCCCCTGCCGTCGCGGCGGCGACCCGGTGATGGTGGGTGCGGGGCCGGCGAGCGCCGGCCACGAACCTTGGGGGTGAACGCGAGTGAGTATCACGGTGCGCGACCCCGGGAACGGAGGTTCCCGGACACGCGGCAAACGATCCCATCTCGACCTGGGGCGCCGGGGCGAGGACCTGGCGGCGCGATATCTGACCGAGCGTGGCCTGATCGTGCTGAGCCGCAACTGGAGATGCCGTGAAGGCGAGCTCGACATCGTCGCGACCGATCGCTCGACATTGGTGGTGTGCGAGGTCAAGACCCGGTCCGGTCGCCGGTTCGGCGAGCCGGCCGAGGCAGTGACCGAGGACAAGCAGGCGCGGATCCGCCGGATCACGTCGCGGTGGCTGTCGGAGTTCCAGGTGGGCTGGTGCCCGATCAGGTTCGACGTGCTGTCCGTGGACTGTCCTCCGGGCGGCGAGCCGACGGTCCGGCACATCCCGGGAGCGTTCTGATGCCGCTCGCACGTGCCTGGTCGGTCGCGCTCATCGGTATCGAGGGGCGGCCGGTGGAGATCGAGGCCGACATCGGTGCCGGCCTGCCGGGAACGAAACTCGTGGGGTTGCCGGACGCGGGCCTGCGCGAGGCCAAGGACCGCGTGCGGGCGGCCGTGCGCAACAGCGGTCAGCGCTGGCCCGACAGCAACGTGACGCTCGGCCTGTCGCCGGCCGACCTGCCGAAGGACGGCTCCGGCTACGACCTGGGGATCGCGGTGGCCGTGCTCGCCGCGTCGGGCGCGGTGCCGACCCCCAAACTGCTGGACACCGTGCTGCTCGGGGAGCTCGCGCTCGACGGCAGGGTCCGTCCTGTGCGCGGTGTGCTGCCCGCGCTGCTGACGGCGCGGAAGGCCGGTTACCGCCGGGCGGTGGTGGCGCTCGAATCGCTCGCCGAAGGGTCGCTGGTCGGCGGTATCGACGTGGTCGGGGCCGAACGCCTCGGCGAGCTCATCGCCTGGCTGTCCGACGAGGGCCGGCTGGCCGAGGCCGAACCGGAACGCGACCGCACGCCGCCGGAGCAGTCGGACCTGGCCGACGTCGTCGGACAACCGGAGGCGCGCTGGGCGCTGGAGGTCGCGGCGGCGGGCGGGCACAACCTGCTGATGACAGGACCGCCCGGCGTCGGAAAGACCATGCTGGCCACGCGGCTGCCCGGGCTGTTGCCGGAACTCGGCGACGACGAGGCACTCGAGGTCACCGCGGTGCACTCGGTCGACGGGTCCCTGGAGCGAGACTCACCACTGGTGCGGGTACCTCCGTTCGTCGCGCCCCATCATTCGATCTCGGTCGCCGCGCTGATCGGGGGTGGCAGCGGGATCGCGGCACCGGGCGCGATCAGCAAGGCACATCGCGGTGTGTTGTTCCTCGACGAAGCCGCCGAGTACGGCGGTGAACGTCTCGAAGCGCTCCGCACGGTGCTCGAGGAGGGCGAGGTGCGGATCGCCCGGTCCCGCGGTTCGGTGCGCTACCCCGCCCGGTTCCAGCTGGTGCTGGCCACGAACACGTGCCCGTGCGCGCCCCCGCGGGAAACGGAGTGCAGTTGCAGTCCGGCGGCACGGCGCCGCTACCTGGCGAAACTGTCGGGGCCGTTGCTGGACCGGGTCGATCTGCGCGTGCGGATGCGCCCCGCCACCGCGATGAACGTGGCGGGCGAGCAGCAGCCCGAGCCGACCGGACGGGTGCGTGAACGGGTCGTCGCCGCCCGCGAACGCGCGGCCAAGCGATGGTCGGATCACGGTTGGCAGACCAACGCCGAGGTGCCGGGTCCGGTACTGCGCCGTGAGTTCGCGCTGCCCGCCGAGGCGACCCGGCTGCTCGACCGTGGGCTGAACCGGGGTGCGATCACGGCCCGCGGAGCGGACAGATGCCTGCGCATCGCATGGACGCTCTCGGACCTGGAAGAGGCCGACGAACCGACCGCCGACCACGTCGCGGCGGCGCTCGAGTTCCGGGACAGGAGGGCGGCATGAGTGAGCAACGCAGCGTCGACGCCGAGCCGCGCCGGGCCACCTGCGCCGCAGACCCCGTGCACCGCGCCCGCGCGTATCTGCTCGGTGCCGCCGAACCACCCGCTCCCGCGCTCGTGGCGTTCGTCGCGAGACACGGCCCGGTGGAGGCGGCCGAGCGGGTGCGTCGCGGCGAGGTGCCTGACCCGGTTGCGCAGGAGACCGAGGCGCGACGCGGCACGGACCGATCGGAACGTGACCTCGAGCGGGCCGTGAAGGCCGGCTACCGGCTCCTGACCCCCGAGGACGACGAGTGGCCCGCGTGGCCGCTGCTCTCGCTCGAGGTGGCGACCGGCCGCGGGGCCGAGGGCGTCGCGCCGCCGCTGGCCCTGTGGGTCCGGGGTACGGCACGTCTCGACGAGGCCGTGGACGGCGCGGTGGCCGTGGTCGGCGCGAGAGCGGCGACCGAGTACGGCGAGCACACCGCCGCGGAACTCGCCCACGGCCTCGTGGCCGACGGGATCGGCGTGTTCTCCGGCGCGGCCTACGGCATCGACGGTGCCGCCCACCGTGGCGCGCTGGCCGCGGGAGGTCCGACGGTGGCGGTGCTGGGCTGCGGACTCGATGCCGGATACCCGGCGGGCCACGTCGGACTGCTCAACCGGGTCGCCGAACGGGGCGCGGTGGTCAGCGAGTACCCACCGGGCGCACTGCCCGCACGCCACCGGTTCCTCGTCCGCAACCGGTTGCTCGCGGCACTCACCGCGGGAACGGTCGTCGTCGAGGCGGGAAAGCGCAGCGGCGCCCGCAACACGTCGTCGACGGCGGGAACTCTCGGCAAGGTCGTCATGGCGGTTCCCGGGCCGGTCGGTTCCGCGATGTCGGTCGGCTGCCACGAACTGATCCGCGATGCGTACGCGACGTTGGTGGGGTCGGTGTCCGATGTGCTCGACACCGTCGGACGGCTGGGCGAGCCGCGGGCCGACACGGCCGCGCCGCGTCCCCGCAGGCCGACCGACGACCTGGGTCCACAGGCCCTGCGCGTGCACGAGGCGCTGGGGGAGCGGCGGGGCCGTTCTCCCGACGAGGTCGCCGAAGAGTCGGGTGTACCGCTCGCCCGGGTACGGGCGGTGCTGCCGGAACTGGAACTGTCCGGCTTGGCCGAACGGTGCGAGACCGGTTGGCGACTCGCCGTAGGTGTCCCTGGTCGGGTGAAATCGTCCGGGCGTGTGACCGGAAAGGGGGAACGTCACCCGCGCACCCGCTGATTGCAGCTTGATCATCGAGGTGTGGCGATGCTTGACCCCGTTGGTGGCGTGGCCCAGCGTCAGCGGCATGAGTTCTTCGACCGCGCGTGGGCGACAGGCCGCGGGCGCCGCCGGTCGGCGTACGGACCTGCGTCGACTGCGTGAGCGGCTACCGGCGCGCGTCGCGGCCGTCCTCGACGACTACGAGCGGCACCTGGCTTCCGAACGCGGTCTGTCGGCCCATACGGTCCGCGCCTACGTCGGCGACGTCGTGTCGATGGTCGCGTTTCTCCACCGGCTGGAGGATTCCGACGGCCACGACGGCCACGACGGCCCGGTGGCCCGCGGGTCCGAAGACGGCGCGGGGAGTGAGGAGCTCGCCACCCGAGGATCCGGAACGGCTGGATCCGAGACCGGCTCCGCCATGGCAGGCGGCGCCAGCTCCGACGGCGCCGCCGGTGGGGCCGCAGGTGGCTCCGACGCGGCGACCGACGCCGCGGAGAACGCCCCCGGTGGATTGGACGGGCTCGACATCGAGGTGCTGCGGGGGTGGCTGGCACAGCAGCGGGCCGAGGGTCACAGCCGCACGACACTCGCGCGCCGGGCGGCCTCGGCGAGGACGTTCACCGCGTGGGCCGTCGACCGCGGGCTGTTGGCGGTCGATCCCGGGCTGCGCCTGGCGGCGCCGAAGCCGCACCGCCGGTTACCGGGCGTGCTGCGGCAGGAGCAGGCCGCCGACGTACTCGGCGCATCCGCATCAGGGGCGCAGCAGGAGGATCCGGTCGCACTGCGCGACCACGCACTGGTGGAGATGCTGTACGCGACCGGGATGCGGGTCGCCGAGTTGTGCGCCGTCGACGTGGACGACGCCGACCTCGACAGCAGACTCGTGCGGGTCTTCGGCAAGGGCTCGAAGGAACGGATGGTCCCGTTCGGGCTGCCTGCCGAGCGGGCGCTGCGGTCCTGGCTCCATACGGGACGGGGCGCGCTCGCCACCGCGGCATCCGGGCCTGCGCTGTTCCTCGGCGCGCGCGGTGGCCGGGTCGACCAGAGGACGGTGCGGCGCGTCGTGCACGACGCCGTAGAGTCGGTGCCCGGCGCGGCGGGCATGGGTCCGCACGGGCTGCGGCACACGGCGGCGACGCACCTGCTCGAGGGGGGAGCGGACCTGCGAAGCGTTCAGGAACTGCTCGGTCACGCTACGCTGTCCACGACGCAGCTCTACACGCACGTGACCGTCGAGCGGCTGAAGGCGATTCATGACCGAACCCACCCCCGTGCCCGGTGACGCCGGTGGAGTTTCGGCCCATACGGTTGCGCACAGGGCGGGTGAGTACGTGACGTCCACCCGGGAGCCCGCCGACGCGCCGGCTGCCGAAGCACCGACGGCCGAAGCACCGACGGCCGACGTGCCCCTCGCCGACCCCGCCGCCGAAACCTCCGTCGAGAAGCCGATGGCCGACACCGACCTGCGTGCCGCCGACCCTCCGGTCGACCAGCACCGCTGCGAGACGCGGGCGGACGAGGACGTCGCGGCCGGTGGCCACCACGGCAACGGCGACCGCCGTGACGACGGCGCCGCACCGACGGTCGCGGCCGGCGGCGCCCCGGCGAACCCCGGCTCCGAGACCGTTTCCACCGAGGCCGCTTCGAACGGGGCGGTGCCGGCCGGCGCCCCGAACACCGGCGCCCCGGACACCAGCACGTCTTCCGACGTTGCCGCAGCAGCTGGTGACGGTGGTGGCAGCTCCGGAGGCGGCCGTGCCGAGGCGGACGCGGCCATCAAGGCGCTGTGGCACGAGTTCGCCACCGAACCGTCGCAGCGGGTGCGGGACCGCCTGGTGTTGCACTACGCCCCGCTGGTCAAGTACGTCGCGGGCCGGGTGGGCACGGGCCTGCCGACGCACGTCGACGTCGCGGACCTGATCCAGTCGGGCATCTTCGGACTCGTCGACGCGATCGAGAAGTTCGACCCGGGCCGCGGACTGCGATTCGAGACGTACGCGATGCAGCGCATCCGGGGTGCGATTCTCGACGATCTACGTTCGCAGGACTGGGTTCCGCGGGTGGTGCGCAGCCGCGCCCGCGAGGTGGAGCGCACGCTCGAGCGGCTCGGTGCACGGCTCGGCCGGACGCCCACGGACGCCGAGGTCGCCACCGAGTTGGGCATTTCGCTGAACGAACTGCACGAGCTCTACGGCCAGTTGCGCCTCACCAGCGTCGTCGCGCTCGAAACGCTCGTCGCGGCGGGCCGGGACAGCGAATCGGTCGTCGAATCGCTGCCCGACGACGACGCCGTCGATCCCGCTGCGGTGCTCGTCGACCGCGACAACCGCGAGCAGCTCGCCGACGCCGTCGCCCAACTGAGCGAGCGGGACCGGATCGTCGTCAGCCTCTACTACTTCGAGAGCCTGACGCTCGCCGAGATCGGCAAGGTGCTCGGTGTGACCGAGTCCCGCGTCAGCCAACTGCACACCCGGGCGGTCCTGCGGCTGCGCGCGAAGCTCCAGGAGCAGACCGGGAGCTGACCCGTCCGGCGCCGGACCACGGCCGGTGCGCGGCGCAGCCCGGGCCGGGGTCGGCACGCCGGGGTCGGCACGCCGGGTCAGCCGGGCCAGGGTTTCAGGCGGAGCGGGCCCGCCGCCGCGACGAAGGCGAGCGGGTCGAGGTACTGCTCGCCGCGCCGGAGCCCCCAGTGCAGGCACGCGGAGTCCGGGCAGCCGTCGTGGCCGCGGGCGACGGTGCCGATGCGGGCGCCGGCCCGTACCCGGTCTCCTTCGGCGACCTGTGCGGACACCGGTTCGTACGTCGTGCGCAAACCGTCGCGGTGCTCGATCGACACGACACCTCTGCCGGCGAGGTCACCGGCGTACACGACCCGGCCCGCCGCGGCCACCGACACCGGCTGTCCGGGCTCGGCCACCAGGTCGACGCCACGGTGGCCCGGGCCGTACTCGCTGTCCGGCGGGTCGAACGGACGCGCCACCTCCGGACGGGGTTCCAGCGGCCACGCGAGCGTCACTTCGTCCGCCCTCCCGTCCGCCGCGCGGCTCCCGGCCGCGCCCGCCACGCCGGGTCCCGACGCTCCGGAGGGCTCGGCGTGGCGGGCCGTTCCGGTCCCTCCCGAAGTGCCGGGTGGAACGGTCGAGGTCGGCGGCACGAGCGCCGCGAGGACGGCGACCACCGTGGCGACGACCGCCGTTACCCGGCTGGTGCGGGCCGTGACGGGCACACCGGCCGCCACGGACAGGTGCCCCGGGTCCGTGGGCGTTCGGGGCACGGTGACCGTGTGTCGTCGGTGCCGCTGCCCGCGCGATCCGGACTGGTGCGCGCACGCAGGTGCAGGCGTGCCCACACGCGACCGCGCGGTCGAACGGAACCTCATTCGCCCAGCGTGCCCCGCGTGGCGTCGGCCGTGGCCGTGCGCTGCGAATCTGTGGATGGGCGACTTCGATGTGGACAACTCGCGGGGACGAGGCCTCCGGGTCGAGCGCGGAGGGGCGGGCGGCGTACACTACTTGGCGCAGTCTGTGTTCACACAGACTGACTTCGCGTGCACGTGCGCGCCCCGCCCGCGGCTCCGGCCGCGTATCGGGGTAACGGTGCCCGGCGGTCTCCCGGACCGAGAACGATCCGGGAGTCCGGACACCGGCACGGCACCAGGGCGGCCACCGACCCCGGTGGACCGCGACAACCGGCCCCGCGTACCGGACGAGACGTCCGGTACGCCCAGACAGAAGAGGTGCGAACCAGGCCATGGCCGTCGTCACCATGAAACAGCTGCTCGATTCCGGCGTGCACTTCGGGCACCAGACCCGCCGCTGGAACCCGAAGATGAAGCGCTACATCCTCACCGAGCGCAACGGCATCTACATCATCGACCTGCAGCAGACGCTGAGCTACATCGACCGCGCGTTCGAGTTCGTCAAGGAGACGGTCGCGCACGGCGGCACGATCCTGTTCGTCGGCACGAAGAAGCAGGCGCAGGAGGCCATCGCGACGGAGGCCCAGCGTGTGGGCATGCCGTTCGTGAACCAGCGCTGGCTCGGCGGCATGCTGACCAACTTCCAGACGGTGCACAAGCGTCTGCAGCGCCTGAAGGAGCTCGAGTCGCAGGAGCAGACCGGCGGCTTCCAGGGTCTGACCAAGCGCGAGATCCTCACGCTGACCCGCGAGAAGGACAAGCTCGAGAAGACCCTCGGCGGTATCCGCGACATGTCCAAGGTCCCGAGCGCCATCTGGATCGTGGACACCAAGAAGGAGCAGATCGCCGTCGGCGAGGCGCGCAAGCTCAACATCCCGGTCGTGGCGATCCTGGACACCAACTGCGACCCGGACGAGGTCGACTACCCGATCCCGGGCAACGACGACGCGATCCGTTCGGCCGCCCTGCTGACCAAGGTCGTGGCCGAGGCCGCCGCCGCCGGTCTGATGGCGCGTTCCGGTCGCAACGGCGCCGCTCCGGAGGGTGAGGACAAGCCCGAGGCCGCCGAGCCGCTGCCCGAGTGGGAGCAGGAGCTCCTCGCCGGCTCCGAGGCCGCCGGTCAGAGCACCGCTTCCTGATCCAGTACCGACACCACCTGCGCATCCCGCGACAGAGAACGGAAACGCACGATGGCGAACTACACCGCGGCGGACGTGAAGCGCCTCCGCGACCTCACCGGCTCCGGCATGATGGACTGCAAGAAGGCGCTGGAGGAGAGCGAAGGCGACTTCGACAAGGCCGTTGAAATCCTGCGCATCAAGGGCGCCAAGGACGTCGGCAAGCGTGCCGAGCGTTCGACCGCCGAGGGCCTGGTGGCAGGTGCCGGCGGTGCCCTGGTCGAGCTGAACTCCGAGACCGACTTCGTCGCGAAGAACGAGGAGTTCCAGCAGCTGGCCGACAAGCTCGTCCAGGTCGCCCAGGAGCAGAAGACCGACGACGTCGAGTCGTTCAAGGCCGCCCAGGTCGACGGCAAGTCCGTCGCCGAGCTCGTCCAGGAACTCTCGGCCAAGCTCGGTGAGAAGCTCGAGGTCCGCCGGGTCACGCACTTCGACGGTAACGTCGAGACGTACCTGCACCGCCGTGGCTCGGGCCTCCCGCCCGCGGTCGGCGTGCTCATCGAGTACACCGGCGAGGGCGAGGCGGCTGCCGAGGCCGCTCGCGGCGCGGCGCTGCAGGTCGCGGCCCTCAAGGCGCAGTACCTCACGCGTGACGAGGTGCCGGCCGAGACCGTCGACAACGAGCGCCGGATCGCCGAGTCGACCGCCCGCGAGGAGGGCAAGCCGGAGCAGGCTCTGCCGAAGATCATCGAGGGCAAGGTGGGCGCCTACTACAAGGACAACGTCCTGCTGGAGCAGCCGTCGGTCACGGACAACAAGAAGACCGTGAAGGCGCTGCTCGACGAGGCCGGGGTCACCGTGACGCGGTTCGCCCGTTTCGAGGTCGGCCAGGCCTGAGCCAGCTCGCACACATGTGCCCCGTCTCCCGCCAGTCCGGAGGCGGGGCACATGTGCGAGACGCACATCGACACCGACATCCGTCCGATCGCCGCCGCAGACGCTGAAGGGACCAGCGGATATGACCGAAGGACAGACCGACCGGCCCGGACGCGGTTATCGAAGGGTTCTGCTGAAGCTCGGCGGGGAGATGTTCGGCGGTGGTTCCGTCGGCGTCGACCCGGACGTGGTCCACTCGGTCGCCGAGCAGATCGCCGAGGTCGTGCGTGACGGCGCGCAGATCGCGGTCGTCATCGGCGGCGGCAACTTCTTCCGCGGTGCGGAGTTGTCGACGCGCGGACTCGACCGTGACCGTGCTGACTACATGGCGATGCTCGGCACCGTGATGAACTCGCTGGCGCTGCAGGACTTCCTCGAGAAAGAAGGCGTGCCGACACGGGTGCAGACCGCCATCACGATGGGGCAGGTCGCCGAGCCGTACATTCCGCGACGGGCCGAGCGTCACCTGGAGAAGGGGCGCGTGGTCATTTTCGGCGCGGGAACCGGCATGCCCTACTTCTCCACCGACACCGCCGCTGCCCAGCGTGCGCTGGAGATCGGCTGCGACGCCGTGCTGATGGCCAAGGGCGTCGACGGCGTGTTCACCGCCGACCCGCGGGTCGATGCGAGCGCCAAGCTGTACGACGAGATCACCCACCGCGAGGTGCTCGAACGCGGCCTCAAGGTGGCCGACACGACGGCGTTCAGCCTGTGCATGGACAACAACATGCCGATTATCGTCTTCAACCTCCTCACCGAGGGCAACATCGCACGCGCGGTCAGCGGTGAGAGGATCGGGACACTGGTCAGTACACCGACGAACCTGGAGCAGCCGTGATCGACGAGACACTCTTCGACGCAGAAGAGAAGATGGAAAAGGCGGTGTCTCACGCCAAGGAGGAGCTGTCGTCGGTGCGCACCGGCAGGGCGAGCCCGGCGATGTTCTCCCGCATCACGGTCGAGTACTACGGCGCGCCGACCCCGCTGAACCAGATGGCCAGCATCAACGTCCCCGAGGCGCGGATGGCCGTCGTCAAGCCGTACGACGCGTCGCAGCTTGCGGCCATCGAGAAGGCCATCCGGGACTCCGATCTGGGCGTGAACCCGAGCAACGACGGCCACGTCATCCGCGTCGTCTTCCCGCAGCTCACCGAGGAGCGGCGCAAGGAGATGGTCAAGGTCGCCAAGCAGAAGGGCGAGGACGCCCGCGTCTCCGTCCGCGGGGTGCGGCGCAAGGCGAAGGACGAGCTCGACCGCATCGGCAAGGACGGCGAAGCCGGTGAGGACGAGGTCGCCCGCGCCGAGAAGGAGCTGCAGAACCTCACGGACAAGTACGTCGCCCAGGTCGAGGAGCTCGTCAAGCACAAGGAATCCGAGCTGCTCGAGGTCTGATGCCGAACGTGACCGACGACCAGGAGCGGCGCTCCGGTGCTGCCGATCCTGGCCGGCGTCCGGACGAGAGCAACGACGCCGCAGTGGCAGAGCCGGGTGACCAGCCGGACAGGCGCGCCTCACAGGGCGAGCCGCCCGGCCCGTCGGCGGCTCCCGACGAACCCGTGCCGAAGCAGGACGAGAAGGGCAAAGCCGGGCGGAACCTGCCCGCCGCGATCGGCGTGGGAGTGCTGCTCGGCGGCGCGATCCTGACGTCGCTGTTCACGGTCCGCTACCTGTTCATCGGGATCGTCGCGATCGCCATCGCGATCGGCACGGTCGAGCTGAGCAAGGCGTTCCGCAGGGCGGCCGACATCCGCATCGCGATGACACCGGTGCTGGTCGGCGGTCAGGCCATGATCTGGCTGGCGTGGCCGTTCGGCAGGGAAGGTGCGTTGACGGCGTTCGTCGTCACGGTGCTGGTGTGCCTGTTGTGGCGGTTGCCCGCGGGTGCCGACGGCTACGTGCGCGACGTCGGGTCGTCCGTGTTCGCGGCGGCGTATCTGCCGCTGTTCGCCTCGTTCGCGGCGATGCTCGTGCCGCCGGACGACGGTGTGGGCCGGGTCATCTCGTTCATGGTCGTCGTGGTCGCCTCCGACACCGGCGGGTACGTGGCCGGGGTGCTGCGAGGCCGGCATCCGATGGCGCCGTCGATCAGCCCGAAGAAGACCTGGGAGGGCTTCGCCGGGTCGTTGGCCGCGGGTATCGCGGCGGGTTCGCTGGCGCTGTCTCTGCTGGTGGACGGCGTCGCGTGGCAGGGCGTGCTGTTCGGGATCGCGATCGTGCTGACCGCGACGCTCGGCGACCTCATGGAGTCGCTCATCAAACGCGACCTCGGAATCAAGGACATGGGGAACCTGCTGCCGGGGCACGGCGGGCTCATGGACCGTCTCGATTCGCTGCTGCCGTCGGCGCTCGCGTCGTGGCTGTTGCTCAGCGCCTTCGTGCCCGCCTGACGTCCGGTCGCGTCGCCCGGGCGCCCGCCGCTGTCGTGTCCGCGGCGGGTTTCAGTCGTCGTAGGGATCGTCGACCTCGGCGCGGCCGATACCCAGGTCGACCGGACAGCTGTGGTCGACCACGGAGAACACCGCACCGCCGGGGTCGGCGAGCACGGCGACCCGCCCGAACGGCGTGTCGAACGGCGGGGTGATCACCGACCCGCCGAGCATCAGGCTCTGCCCGGCAACGGCGTCGGTACCGCGGTGCGGATCGACCTGCAGGTACACCATCCAGTGGGGGCTGCGCCCGGCGTCCTCCTGCGGCAGTACGTACCGGTAGATGACGGGCTCGGCACCGAGTCGCCATTCCAGGTAGTCGATGCCGTCGGTGCCGATCTGGTGGCTGGCGTAGCCGAAGAGCTTGTCGTAGAAGTCGTCGGCGCGGGCGGCGTCGTGCGTGTTCAGGTCGCTGCCACTGAAACTGCCGGGAAGGCTCCGGGCGAACGTCCAGCTGTCGGCGAGCTGCCAGAACACGACGGGTGTGCCGCTCGGGTCGAGTGCGTGCACGATGGCGCCACGGCCGGGGATCTCGACGGGCCCGAGGGTGACGACGCCGCCGAGGTGGTGTACCCATTCGGCGGTGGCGGCGGCGTTGGTGACGGCCAGATGCGGTACCCAGCCGGTCGGCTGGTTCCGGCCGGCCTCGTACATGCCGCCGACCTCCCAGCCGTCGAGTGTCGCGATGTTGTAGCGATGGTTGACCGTCGCCGGATCGCGTTTGACGGCGAACGTCCAGCCGAACAGCTGCTCGTAATACGCGCGCGCGGCGGATTCGTCGGGGGTGGCGAGTTCGACCCAGCACGGCGTGCCGGCGGCCAGTATCGCGGTGGGTTCGTTCGTATCGGACATGGTCACGAGACCCTTCGGCGCCGTCGTCGTCCAGCAGAAACCGTCCTCGAGCTGAGACGTGGATGATCTTACGCCCGGGGAAGCGGCGTCGATACGCTGAGTGCGTGAACCGGCTCCTGCGCAAGACCGAGGTCTATCCCAGTCCGAACATCTGGTACCACCCCGGCACCTACGAGCTGGAGAACCGGGTGCAGGACGTCGACGGGGTGATCTGGGCGGAGCTGGCCGCGAGCGTTCCGTGGGCGGGCGGGGATGTCGTCGACCTCGGGTGCGGTGACGGATTCCACCTGCCACGACTGGCGTCGGAGGCGCGGCACGTACTGGGGGTCGAGCCGCACGCGCCGCTGGTGCGGAGGGCGCGGCAGCGGATGGAAGGCTCGGCGCACGTGCGGGTCGCGCGGGGCCGCGCGCAGCGCATCCCGGTCGAGGACGCGTCCGTGGACGTGGTGCATGCCCGCACCGCGTACTTCTTCGGTCCCGGTTGTGAGCCCGGGTTGCGGGAGGTCGAGCGGGTCCTGCGGCCCGGCGGGGCGCTGGTGATCGTGGACGTCGACACCCGGCACGAGCCGTACGGCGGGTGGATGCGTGAGGATCTGCCGCACTACGACCCCGACGCCGTCGACGCGTTCTTCGAGCGCGCCGGGTTCGCGTGCACGCGGGTGGAGACGCGCTGGGCTTTTCCCGGCCGCGAGGCCGTGGAGGCTGTGCTGGGCATCGAGTTCAGTCCACGGGTGGCCCGCCGGGCCGTGGAGGAGACGCTGCGCCGGAACATCGGGGCCTGCGACCGGTTCGAGCTGCCGGTCGGTTACCGGATGCTCGTGCGGCGCAAGCCGACGGGCCTCGTCCTTCAGCCCTCGTCCGACGGTGCTTCGCCGAGTATCCCGTAAAGCGTGCGGCGGGCCTCGTCGAGCGCGTCGGTGGCACGGGCCCGCTGGTCGCTCGAACCCACCTGTGACACCTGCTTGGTCGCGACCATCAGTGCGCGGGTCGCCGTGCGGAGCCTGAGCTCGTTGGGGTCGGCCTCCTGGGCGAAGTGTTCCCACGGCGGTGTCTCGATCTTGCCGGCCGCGGCGCGGCCTTCCTCGGTGAGCTCGAACAGCCGCTTGCCGTTGTCCTCGCTGCCGTGGACGAGACCTTCGTCGGCCAGCAGCTGGAGCGTGGGGTAGATGGACCCGGGGCTGGGGCGCCAGAACCCGCCGCTGCGTTCGCTGATCTCGCCGATGATCTCGTAACCGTGTCGCGGTTGCTCGGCGAGCAGCGACAGGATCGCCGACCGCACGTCGCCGCGCTTGCCGCGCCTGCCGGGGCCGCCGTGTCCCCGCCGGCCTCCGCCGCGCACGCCCGGGCCGAACTCCGGTCCGAACTCGCCGCTGAACGGGCCGCCGCGCGGACCGAAGGCCGGTCGCGTGTGGTCGTCGTCGTCGGTCATCGGCACGAATGCTCTGAGTCGCCGTCTCATGATGTCCTATCCCCTTCCGACCGTTTTCGATAGCTCGACGATATATCGGAAACAGTCGCCGCGCACGATGTCGACATGTGGGACCATGGAGAGCGCTATGACTGCCCTTCCCCTTGTTTTCGACGCGCCCCGCCGCGGCCTGCCCTCGCGGCATCTCGCCGACCTCACGCTGGAGGAGCGTGCGGAGGCGGTTGCCGAGCTCGGCGAGAAGCCGTTCCGTGCGAAGCAGCTGTCGAACCACTACTTCTCGCGGCTGACCGTCGACCCCGAGCAGATGACGGACATCCCGGCCGCATCCCGGCAGAAGCTGGTCGACGACCTGATGCCGTCGCTGCTCACCGAGGTGCGCGCGATGGACTGCGACGACGGTGAGACCCGCAAGACACTGTGGCGGGCACACGACGGGACTCTGCTGGAGAGCGTGCTCATGCGCTATCCGGACCGGGCGACGTTGTGCATCTCCAGTCAGGCCGGGTGCGGGATGGCGTGCCCGTTCTGCGCGACCGGCCAGGGCGGACTCGAGCGGAATCTGTCGACGGCGGAGATCGTCGACCAGGTCAGGTCGGCGGCCGCGGTGATGCGCGACGGCGTGTTGTCGGGTGGCGAGGGCAGGCTGTCGAACATCGTGTTCATGGGCATGGGGGAGCCGCTCGCCAACTACAAGCGGGTCGTGGCCGCGGTGCGCCGGATCACCGAGCCCGCGCCCTCGGGGCTGGGTATCTCGCAGCGGTCGGTGACCGTGTCGACGGTCGGCCTGGCTCCGGCGATCCGCAAGCTCGCGGACGAGCGGATGCAGGTGCGACTCGCGGTGTCGCTGCACACGCCCGACGACGAGCTGCGTGACACGCTCGTGCCGGTGAACAACCGCTGGGCGATCGACGAGGTCCTCGAGGCGGCGCGCTACTACGCGGACACCTCCGGGCGCCGCGTGTCGATCGAGTACGCGCTGATCCGGGACATGAACGACCAGCCGTGGCGCGCCGACCTGCTGGCCAAGCGTCTGCGCACACACCTCGGGCACCTGGTGCACGTCAACGTCATCCCGCTGAACCCCACGCCGGGGTCGAAGTGGGACGCCTCGCCGAAGGATGTGGAGCGCGAGTTCGTCCGTCGCGTCAACGACGGCGGCGTTCCGTGCACCGTGCGCGACACCCGTGGCCAGGAGATCGCGGCCGCCTGCGGTCAGCTCGCGGCGGAGAACTGACGGGTCGGTTGCGGATCACCCCGCGCCCGCGGTGACCGCGTGCAGGCGGTCGGCCAAGACCGGCGAGGCGTAGGTCGTCAACATCTCGCCGCGAGTCGGGCAATGTTCGAGGTCCGGGCACACGAGCGGGGTCACTGCGGTCAACGTCGTGGTGAGATGGTCCCGGTTCAGCGCGCCGAGGATCTGCTTCGGGCCGAAGACCGCGCCGGAATCCAGCACGTCCGCGAGGAACGGCGGAAACCGGAGGCGCAGCAACCCGTCGCGGACCGGATGCTGGGCGAGTTTGGCGTACGCGGCGGGGTGGAGCCCGGTGGCCAGTTCTCGAAGGCGAGTGCACAGTGCGTGGCCCTTCCGGCGCACCCGGTAGCGCCAGGGAAGGGCCGCGAGCATCCGGTCGGCGAGCTGCGTGTAGAAGCCGTCGGGCGCGAACACCTGCGCGACGGCGTTGTTGCACGCGGCCGACCCGATGTGTTCCAGATGTGCGCGCGCATGCCGACGTCGTTGCCCGATCCGAGCGCGTCGTCGCTGGGGAGGAGTGGCCGCGACCGCGGCCGGTGTGTGCCGCGTCGGCGTGACCGTGGGTGAACTCCCCGACGGGACCGGGTGGCCCGAAGTCGGCCTGCCGGTCGTCCAGTTCGGGCGGTGGCTCGACGCACGCGAGCGGGGTTCGGCCGAGGACCGGCGCGCGACCCGGCCGCACTCGTACCCACGCTGCGACCCGTAGACGTGCGCGCCTCCACAGTTACGGCATGCGTACTGGTTACTGGGCAATCGCTTGCGGTTGGCCACCCGATCCACGCTAGGAATCGGGTCCGTACCGGTCACTCGCCTGTTCCGGTCCGGCTCGGCGGTGCAACGTTCACGCCCCGCGATATCACTGCTCTCTGTGGGCTAGCGCGACGCACCGTGTGGGTGGCCGCCGGGCTCCGGTGAACGGCGGCCGACCCTGAACCCGACTCGGCCCCGGCACGTGCGAGAAGTGCCGGGGCCGAGTCGGGTCGTGCGTCAGCCCTTCGCCGGGTCGAGGACGAAGCCGTAGTCGACCGTGGCCGTGCCGTCGCCCACCGGTTTCGGGTCGAGGATCAGCTCCGGCTTCACCGCCGAGGCGATGTCGTCGTCGTTGTGCTCGTCGCCCGGGAAGTACAGCTGCGCGGTCAGCAGCTCGTAGCCCGGCGCGGAGACCTTCACGTGCAGGTGGGCCGGGCGCCAGGCGTGCCAGCCCGCGGCGGCGATGAGCTTGCCGCACGAGCCGTCCGTCGGGATCTGGTAGGGCGCGGGCTGGATCGTGGTGATCTCGAACCGGCCGCCCTCACCGACGGAGAACGTGCCGCGTAGGTTCCACTGCGGCTGGCTCGGCTCGAACTGGCTGTAGAACCCGTCGTTGTCGGCGTGCCACAGCTCGACCTTCGCGTTCTCCAGCGGCGTGCCGTCCGTCGCGGTGACGGTGCCGGTCCAGGTGAGCCTGGTGCCCTGCTCGTCGTCGCGCATCGGGATGGTGCCGACGCCGTTCACGGCGCACTCGGGTGCATCCGGGACGTAGTACGGCCCCTCGATCGTGCCCTTGCTGCCCTCGCGGTGCTCCGTGGCGACCTCTTCGACCACGTGCTCGACCCACACGTCGAGGAACAGCGGCCACTCGCCGTCCTCGCCCACCTGGATCAGCCACGCCTTGAGCGCGTTGTACTCCTCGTAGGTGACCTTCTCCTCGCGGATCGTGTCGTGGATGGCCGACAGCACCCGCTTGGCCAGTGTGTCCACGCGCGAGGGCGGGACGTCCTTGACGGCCTCGTACGGGTTCTTGTCGCTCGTGAAGTGCGCGGTGGCGTTGGCGCCCGCGGCCGCGGCGGTCGGTTCGGTGGGAACGGTGGTCATGGGATCCTCCTTGATTCCGATGTCGGGAACTCCTGGCCCAGCGGCACGGGAGTCAGGTGTCCTGCCGGTAGTGGGCGAGCTTGTCCGGATCGATCTCGACGCCGAGGCCGGTACCGGGCCGGATGGTCAGCTCTCCGCCCGAGATCTGCAGGGGTTCGGTGAGCAGGTCGTCGCGCATGTCCAGGAAGTTCGACAGCTCGCCCGCACGTCGCGAGGTGAGCTCGAACGCCGCCCCGAACGCGACCGTGCACATGGACCCGAGCTGACCGTCGACCTGGTTGCCCATCACGAGTTCGAGCCCGAGCCCCTCGGCCAGGTGGTGGGTCCGCTGCGAGAGCGTGAACCCGCTGCGGGCGACCTTGATGTTGATCGCCGTGGCCGACCCGCCCAGGATCTCGCGGGTGACGTCGGCGGCGGTCACCGCCGACTCGTCGGCGATGAACGGTACGTCCAACTGCGACACCAGCCAGCGCCGTCCGAGCACGTCGTCGGCGGGGGAGAGCTCCTCGGCGAACAACAGGTCCAGATCGGACATCTGCTGCATCGCCTTGGCCGACTCGGCGGCGGTCCAGCCGCGGTTGCCGTCGACGTACAGGTCGACCTCGTCGCCGAGGTTCTCCCGCAGCGCGCGCACCACGGCCGTGTCCAGCGACACGGGGCGTCTGCCGACCTTCACCTTGAACGTCGTGATGCCGTACTCGTCGCGCATGCGCTCGGCCTCGGCCACCATGGCGGCGGGCTCGTCGAACCCGAGCATGTGCGAGACCCGCATCCGGTCGGTGTACCCACCGAGCAGTTCGCTGACGCCGACGTCGAGACTGCGGCCGAGCGCGTCCCAGGTCGCCATGTCGACCGCGGCCTTCGCCGCCGGGTTCCCGACCGTGCGGTGCATCCGCGCGTGCATCGTCTCGCGCTCGAGCAGGCTCAACCCGGTCAACTGCGGCGCGAAGATCTGGTCGATGACGGCGATGATGCCGGTCTGTGTCTCGCCGTAGGTGAACGGCCGAGGCGGGGCCTCGGCGACACCGACGACACCGTCGTCGGTGTGTACCCGCACCAGCACGTGCTCGGCCGCGTGCACCTCACCGGAGGCGAACTTGAGCGGCTTGCGGTACGGGATGGCGAACGGGATCGCCTCGATCTGCGTGATCTTCATGGACTTCCCTCGGGATTCGGGGCATCGGCTGCGGCCGTGGGGACGGCGCCGGGGGAGGTGAGGGCCGGTTCGAGCACGTCGACGACGGAGCGCACCAGGGCGGAGTCGTTGCCTGCGTGCCACGCGAGCGCGAGTTCCACGCTGCCGGCATCGGTGAGGTCGCGGAACACGACGCCCTCGAGCGGCAGGGCGCGTGCCGACGTCGGCACCATCGCGATGCCCAGCCCGCCCGCCACGAGCGACAACAGCACGGCCGTGCCGGCCGCCTGGTGCTCGCGCTGCGGCGTGAACCCGGCGGCCTCGCAACTGCGCGTCACGGCGTCGTTGACCACGGAATCCTTGCTCGCGTAGCCGATGAACCCCTCGGCGCGCAGGTCCGGCGTCGACACGACGGGTTCGGTGGCGAGCCGGTGGTCGGCGGGCACCGCCAGAATCAGCGGTTCGTTTTCGACGACGAGGAGTTCGATGTCCTCGCCGCGCACCGGCGGGCGCAGGATGCCGAGATCCAGATCGCCCGACCGGAGCAGGTCGCACTGGGCGGGCGTCAGCAGGTCGGCGTTGACGTCGAGTGCCACCTCCGGCAGATCCCGCTTGAGCGTGCGCGCGATGAGAGGCAGATGCGAGAACGCGGCCGTGCCGGTGAAACCCATGCGCAGCAGCCCGAGCCTGCCGCCCGCGATCTGGCGCACACCGTGCATGCCGTCGGCCAGGGTGTCGAGCACTCGCTGCGCCTCCGCGAGGAAGAACTCGCCTGCGGGCGTCAGGCTGACCTGGCGGGTCGTGCGGGCGAACAGTGTCGCACCCAGCTCGCCCTCCAGCTGGCGGATCGCGTGGGACAACGCGGGCTGGGCCAGCCGCAACCGTTCGGCGGCCCGCCCGAAGTGGCACGTCTCGGCGACCGCGACGAAGTAGCGGAGATGGCGAAGCTCCATCGCGGCGTCTCCTTCCCTGCTGACCGGCCTCCTCGACTGCGAACTCGGGCCGATTCTTCACGGTAAGGAGCATCATTCATCCATGACAAGTACTTGTTGCCGCAGGATTGATAAACACCATCGATCAATTCCCCCCTGGGTCAGGACTCGGCATTTGCCTTGTTTGCCGCCGTTAACGGCGCTGTCACAGTCGGGACACCCCGCCGACTCAGAGCCGAACGGCTTCAGGAGGACTCAATGACCGAGACCCTTGACCACGTGTCGGGCGTGATCGCCGACGCCGTCGTCGAAGACCGCGAAGCCGGTGTGTACCGCGCCAACCGGCGGATCTTCACCGACGAGGAGATCTTCGAACTCGAGATGAAGCACATCTTCGAGGGCAACTGGATCTACCTCGCCCACGAAAGTCAGCTGCCCAACCCCGGCGACTACTTCACGACCTACATCGGCCGCCAGCCCGTCGTGATCACCCGCGACAAGCAGGGTGAGCTGCACTGCCTCATCAACGCCTGCGCCCACCGCGGTGCGATGCTCTGCCGGCGCAAGACTGACAACCGCACCACGCTGACCTGCCCGTTCCACGGCTGGACGTTCCGTAACGACGGCAAACTCCTCAAGGTCAAGGACCCGGACGGCGCCGGCTACCCGGACTCCTTCGACCAGAACGGCTCGCACGATCTCACCAAGGTCGCCCGGTTCGAGTCGTACCGAGGCTTCCTGTTCGGCAGCCTCAACGCCGACGTGCTCCCGCTGACCGAACACCTCGGCGACACCACGAAGGTCATCGACATGCTCGTGGACCAGTCGCCCGACGGCCTCGAGGTCCTCCGCGGCGCGTCCACCTACACCTTCGACGGCAACTGGAAGGTCCAGGCCGAGAACGGCGCCGACGGCTACCACGTCACCGCCACCCACTGGAACTACGCCGCCACCACCTCCCGCCGCAACACCGGCGAGTCGAAGAACGAGACCAAGACCCTCGACGCAGGCAGCTGGGGCAAGTCCGGCGGCGGCTACTGGTCCTTCCCCCACGGCCACCTCTGCCTCTGGACCTGGGCGGGCAACCCGCAGGACCGTCCACTGTGGGACAGCATGGAAGAGCTCAAAGCCAAGCACGGCGAGGCCAAGGGCGAATTCATGGTCAAGGGGTCCCGCAACCTCTGCCTGTACCCGAACGTCTACCTCATGGACCAGTTCTCCACCCAGATCCGGCACTTCCGCCCCATCGCACCGGACAAGACCGAAGTGACGATCTACTGCATCGCCCCCAAGGGCGAAAGCGACGAATCGCGCGCCTGGCGCATCCGCCAGTACGAGGACTTCTTCAACGCCTCCGGCATGGCCACGCCTGACGACCTCGAAGAGTTCCGCTCCTGCCAACTCACCTTCCGCGCCACCGCCGCGCCCTGGAACGACATGAGCCGCGGCGCCGAGCACTGGCTGAACGGGCCGGACGAGGTCGCCACCGCACTCGGCATGGAAGGCGTCATCTCCGCGGGCCAGCGCAACGAGGACGAAGGGCTCTACCCCGTTCAGCACGGCTACTGGGCCGACACCATGCGCGCGGCCGTCGAGAAGGAAGCGTCCGGCAAGGGCGACGCCTGAGGCGCCCCGCCGTCCGATCAGCCACGAGGAGGCTTTCCGACATGACTGTCACCGCCGACACCACCACCGACGGAGCCGACACCCCTCCGCGGACCAAACACATCACCCAGAACGACATCGAACAATTCCTCTACCGCGAGGCGCGCTACCTCGACGACCGCGAATTCGAGAAATGGCTCGAATGCTACGCCGACGACGTCGTCTACTGGATGCCCTGCTGGGACGACAACGACAACCTCACAGAAGACCCCCAGCGGGAATTGTCGCTCATCTACTACCCCAACAAGGGTGGGCTCGAAGACCGCGTCTTCCGCATCCGCACCGAGCGCTCGAGCGCGACCTCCATCCCCGAGCCGCGCACCAGCCACAACATCACCAACGTGGAAGTCATCGAACGCCGCGGCGACCTCGTCGACATCCGGTTCAACTGGCACACCATGTACTTCCGGTACAACACCGTCGACCCGTACTACGGCACCTCGTTCTACACGATCGACTTCTCCGGCGAATCACCACTCATCCGCCGCAAGACCGTCATTCTCAAGAACGATTACATCCACCACGTAGTCGACATCTACCACATCTAGTGACTGTCAGTGGTTGCGTTGCTTGACGGCGCCAGTGGTGGTGCCGGTGGGCGAGCGGGGCTGTTGCTGATCGGTTCGCGGATCGTGGACGCCCGCCCGGGCGGGCGTCCGCCGGATACGTGGATTTCCTGACTCGGGCGTATGTACCCGACGCGAACGGCGACGGGCGCCGGGTCGAGTTTTTCCCTAGGAGCTGTTGTGAGTCACCAAGTAGCGCTGTCGTTCGAGGACGGTGTCACCCGCTTCATCACGTGCGAGCCGGACCAGACCGTCGCCGACGCCTCGTACCGGCAGCGGATCAACATCCCGCTCGACTGCCGTGACGGCGCCTGCGGCACCTGCAAGGCTCTCTGCGAATCCGGCGACTTCGACGGCGGTACCTACATCGACGACGCCCTCACCGACGACGAAGCGGCCCAAGGCTACGTGCTGCCCTGCAGCATGACCCCCAAGTCCGACCTCGTCCTCCGCATCGCCACCACCTCCGAGGTCGCCAAGACCGAGGCGGGCACCTTCGAAGCCACCATCACCGGCCTCGACCGGCTCTCGCCGACCACCGTCGCGCTCACCATCGAAACACCGCAGCGCGACGACCTCGCCTTCCTGCCCGGGCAGTACGTCAACATCGCCGTACCCGGCACCGACGAGACCCGCTCGTACTCGTTCAGCAACGGGCCCGACGAGAAGACCCTGACCTTCCTCATGAAACTCGCCCCCGGCGGCGTCATGTCGGACTACCTCACCGACCGCGCCGCTGTCGGCGACCCGCTCACCTTCACCGGCCCCCACGGCAGCTTCTTCCTCCGCGAAGCCGACCGGCCCGTGCTGCTGCTCGCAGGCGGCACCGGTCTCGCACCGATCCTGTCGATCGTGCGCACCATGGTCGCCACCGGATCCCAGCGCCCCGTGCACCTCGTCTACGGCGCCAGCACCGACGACGACGTCGTCGAACTCGACACCATCACCGCGCTCGCCGCCGAACTGCCGCAGCTGACCTGGGACTACGTCGTCTCCGACCCGAACAGCAGCGCGCCCAACAAGGGCTACGTGATGAGCCTGATCCGCGACGAACACCTCTACGGCGGCGACGTCGCCGTCTACCTGTGCGGCCCGCCGCCCATGGTCGAGGCCGTCCGCACCCACTTCACCGAACGCGGCATCGAACCCACCGGCATCTACTACGAGAAGTTCGCCGTCGCCGCCGCGCCCGACACCGCCGACGACACCGCCGGGGGCGCCACCGACGCCACGGACGACGGCGACGGGCACGACACCACCGCACCGGAGGCCACCATGGACAGCGTCGTCCTCGCCCTCGAACCGGAACCGCTCCTCGAAGTCGCATCCCTCGGTGCCGGCGAAGGCCGCCGCATCGCAGGCCAGGACACGTTCCTCGGCACCACCGCCGAACCGCTCGGCCCCGGGATCGCCGTCGCCCGTGCCGCCGACGACGAAGCCGACACCATGCGCGCCATCGCCCGTCAGCCCATCTGGCCCGCCGGCGGAGGGCAGCCGCTCGACCGCGATCCCGGCGCGGAACTCCTGCCCGCAGGAACCGCGCGCGCCATCGCCGGACAGGAGATGCACGCGGCCGACGAAGCGATGAGCCCCCTCGTCGCGACATCGGCCCCCACGGCACCCGATTCCACAGTGCCCGATCCGACTGCGCCCGATCCGACTGCGCCCGATCCGACTGCGCCCAGCCCCGCATCCCCGGCCGCCGCACGGGTCACGGCGACGGAGGACGGCTACGAGATCGGTGAGGAACACCCCTCGGTGCACGAGTCGGACGCCGTGTTCGACGCGCGGCAGGCGCTCGAACTCGGGGCCGTCGAACTCACCATCGGCAGGCTCGCCTCGCAGCAGCTGGCCGGATTCCGCCTGCTGGCCGAGGCGACGGTGCCCTATGTGGACGGTGACCGGTTCGTCGATGCGGCCGCCTACACGGAGACCAACGCCGCCTTCCACGACCACCTGTTCACCCTCACCGGCAACGACCACCTGCTGCAGGCCTACCGCGCACTCGGCGTCAAAGGCCACATGGACGAGGTGCTGCGCGAAGCGACCTGGTGCGACCCGCGGTGCACGCAGGACCACCTCGACATCGTCGAGGCGTTCGAGGCCGGTGACCGGCAGGCCGCACGGTCGCTCGTCGCCGAGCACGCCGCACGGTCGAAGGCCACCACCCGGCGTGCCATGAAGGACGCCCAGCACGCGAAGCGTCCCGCGTTCGTCTCACCCGGCCGGTTCGACGGCAAGGTCGTGGTCGTCACCGGCTCGGCCCAGGGCATCGGTGAACGCGCGGCCAGGCGGATCGGCGCGGAAGGCGGCCAGGTCGTCCTGGCCGACCGTTCCGACCTCGTCACCGGTGTCGCAGACGACGTCGTCGCGGCGGGCGGCCGCGCCCACGCCGTGCTCGCCGACCTGGAGTCCTACGAGGGCGCGCAGGCGGTGATCACTGCGGCCCTGGAGCGGTTCGGCCGCATCGACGTGCTGATCAACAACGTCGGCGGGGCGATGTGGTTCAAGCCCTACACCGAGTTCACCGCCGAGCAGATCCAGGCCGAGATCAACCGCTCGCTCATGACGACGCTGTGGTCGTGCCGCGCCGCGCTGCCGGAGATGGTGCGGCGCGGCGGGGGAACGGTCGTCAACGTCTCCTCCGTGGCCCGCCGCGGCATCCACCGCATCCCGTACTCGGCGGCGAAGGGCGGGATCAACGCGATCACCGAATCGCTCGCCATGGAGTACGCCGACGCCGGCATCCGGGTGGTGGCCACCGCGCCGGGCGGCACCGAAGCACCGCCCCGCCGGATCCCGCGTGGCGGGGACACCCCGCAGACCGACCAGGAGAAGGCCTGGTTCCAGGCACACATCGACCAGACCGTCGACTCCTCCCTGCTGAAGCGCTACGGCACCCTCGACGAACAGGCCGCCGTCATCGCGTTCCTCGCCTCGGACGAAGCCGCCTACGTCACCGGCACCGTCGTGCCCGTCGCCGGAGGCGATCAGGGCTGACCCCTCGCGGCGGCGGCCACCACGGCCGCCGCCGCGAGTCGAACACCGCGTCCGGCAGGGCGATCCCCGCCGGATCGGCACCGGAATCCTTCCTCCACGCCCGCCACAGCGGGCCGACGCGGTCCGTCGTCATGCCATGCGGCGCGCCGCAGTACTCCGATCCGCAGTGATCGACATCCCTTTCCTCTCCCCGGGAGCCTCAGAATGTCCGACTCCGACGCAACGAAGCGCCGGCGCACCGTCTTCTGGGTGGTCGCCCTGTCCGCGATCTCCCTGGTCTTCGACGGCTACGACCTGGTCGTGTACGGCACCGTCCTGCCCATCCTGCTCGACGACCCCAGTCACCTCGGCGCGATCAGCCCGCAGCAGGGCGGGGCGCTCGGCAGCTACGCCCTCGTCGGCGTGCTCGTCGGCGCGCTCGCCGCGGGTACGTTCGGCGACCTCGTCGGCCGCCGCCGCATCATGCTGCTCAACCTCGCGTGGTTCTCACTGGGCATGGCGTTCACCGCCATGACCACGAGCGTCATGCTGTTCGGCATCGGCCGGTTCTTCACGGGCATCGGGGTGGGTGCGCTCGTCGGCACCGTCGGCGCGATCGTCGCCGAGTTCGCCCCGGCCCACCAGCGCAACCGCCTCAACGCGATCGTCTACAGCGGCATCCCCGCGGGCGGCGTGCTCGCCTCCCTGCTGGCGTTGGCGCTCACCGACGTGATCGGCTGGCGCGGCCTGTTCTGGATCGGAGCCTTGCCGATCGTCACCGTGTTGCCGCTCGCGTTCATGAAACTGCCCGAATCGGCGCAGTGGCTCGCCTCGCGCGGCAGGCACGACCAGGCGCGAGTCGTGGCCGAGCGCAACGGCATCCAGCTGGTGCCGGAGACCGGTTCCACCGGAGGGCGGGTCGGATTCCCGGCTCTGGCCACCCGTGCGCTCGCGTGGCCGACCGTGCTGCTCGGCACGATGAGCTTCGCCGGACTCCTGCTCACGTACGGGCTCAACACGTGGCTGCCGGAGATCATGGGCGCCAGCGGCTACGGCGAGAGCTACTCGCTGGCGTTCCTGCTCGTGCTCAACGGCGGCGCGATCGTGGGCGGTCTGCTCGCGTCGGCGTGGGCCGACAGAACGGGTGCCAAACGCGTCGTCAGCACCACGTTCGTCCTCGCCGCGATCACGCTCGCGCTCCTGCCCCTCGACCTGCCGCTGCTCCTGCTCCTGGTCGCCGTGGCCGTCGCGGGCACGGGCACGATCGGCACCCAGGTGCTGATCTACGGCCTGGTGTCGAACTACTACCCGACACGGGCACGCGGCGCAGGCGTCGCCTGGTGTGCCGGGTTCGGAAGGCTCGGCGGCATCGGCGGGCCGGTCATCGGCGGACTGCTCGTGGGCGCCGGTCTCGGTGGCATGGCGGCGTTCTACATCTTCGCCGGCATCGCGCTCCTCGCCGCGCTCGTGACGCTGCTGGTTCCCCGTCCCGCCCACGAGGCGGTGGAGGCGATGGCCACCGTACAGGTGGGCCGGCCCGAACCGGTCTGAGCGGGTGAGACCCGTGAGACAACCTCGGCGGGGCCCGGCGGGCGTGCGCGCTCCCGGGCCCCGCGGCCGCGTGACGACACCGGATCGGAGGGGCGGTTCCGGACGTTCCGGCCGGTACAGTGCGGACGTGAGCGAAGAGGCCCCCGCCCTGGTCGGCCTGGCCCGCGCGCTGAACACGCTCGAGCGTGCGCTCGGCCGGGCCAACGCACGGGAAGCCGGCTTCGCGGTCGTCACCGGTGCCGCCGGGACCGGCAAGACCGCGCTCCTGTCGGCGCTCGCCGCCCGGCACCAGGGTCCCGTCCACCGCGGTTCCGGCGTGTCCTGGGAGACCGACCGCGCCTTCGGCGTCGCTGACCAGCTGGTGCGCGGCCTCGGCGCGACGCAGGGCATCGCCGACGTCGCCGCCCGCATCGCCGCGCTGGCCGACACCGACGCGCCGGCCGACACCGACGGTGACAGGGAGGCCGACGGCGAAGCCGGAACCGTCGGCACCGAGCCCGAGGAGTCCCCGAACGCGCAGGCCACTCAAGCGGCTTCGGACGACGAGACCGGCAGCGTCGACGTCGGCACCGCGACCCTGCTGATCGTCGACGACGCGCAGTGGGTCGACGAGGAGTCGCTCCGGGCGCTGGCCTCGGCGGTGCGGCACCACCCGACGTCGCGGTTGCTGATCGTCGCCGCGACGCGCAGCACCGACCGCGACGTGCTGCGGCAGGCGACCGCGACGGTCGTCCACCTGCCCGCACTCGGCGTCGGCGAGGTGGCCGACCTCGCCGACGCCCACGGCACCGTGCTGTCCCGGGCGATGGCCGAACAGCTGACGCGGCACACGTCCGGCGTCCCGGCGCACGTTGTGGACCTGCTCGCCGAGGTGCCCGCAGACACGTGGCGCCGCTTCGACCCGCAGCTGCCCGCGCCGGCAGCGGTCGCCAAGCGGGTGGCCGCCGCGCGGGAACGCTGCTCGGAACCCGCTCGCAGGCTCATCGACGCCGCAGCCGTGCTCGGCCAGGGCGCGTCCGTCCGGGACGTCGCGTTGCTGGCGGGCCTCGGCGACGGCCCGGGCGGGCTGCTCGACGTCGCCGACGAGGCGTGCGCCAGCGGGCTGGTACGCACCGGCCCGCGCGGGCTCACCGAACTCGGGCCCGCGGACCCTCTGGTGCGCGCGGCCGTGCTGGACACGCTCGGCCATGCCGCGGCCGCCGAACTGTGCACGCGGGCCGCCGACATCGTCGACGACCCGGTCCAGCGGACCCGGCTGCTCGTCGCGGCCACCCCGGTTCCCGACGCCGAGCTCGCCGACCGCCTCGACGCGCTGGCCGTCGACCACGCCGAGGAGGGCGCGTGGGCGGTCGCCGCGTCGTTGCTGAGCGACGCGGGCAGGCTCACCGAGGACCGGCTCGTCCGCGAACGCCGCATGACCCGCGCCGTCGACGCGCTGATCGGGGCGGGTGACGCCCTGGGTGCAGGCGCACTCGTCCCCGAGGTGGAAGGGCTGCGCGAGACTCCGCTGCGCAACGCGGTGCTCGGGTACCTCGCCGTCGTGCGGGGCAGGCCCGCCGAAGCGGAGGCGCGACTCGACCGCGCGTGGCGGCTGGTCAACCCCGACCGCGATTCCGCCGTCGCCGCGGTGATCGCGCAGCGATACGTCCTGCACTGCCTGTGCCGGTGCCGTTCCGAGGAACTCGTGACATGGGCGGACCGGGCGATCGCACTGGCGGGCGAGCACGACCCGACGACGGTCGAGGCCGAGGCGATCCGCGGGCTCGGCCTCGCGGGCACCGGCCGTGGTGACGAGGCGGCAGCCGCCTACTCCGAGCTGACCGACCGCGTGCCCTCGGGCGCGCAGTGGCAGCGGATCGTCATGGGACGCGGCTGGTTGGGGCTCGGCCGCGACGCCTTCGACGATGCGCGCACCGACCTCGAACTCGGCGTGCCCACCACCGTGCTGGGCGGATCCACCCGGGTGTCCCTGTGGGCGCGGGGTTGGCTGGCGCGGACCCAGTTCCTCACCGGCGAGTGGGACGAGGCACTGCGCACCGTGCACGCCGCGCAGGACGTGCTCGACCGTAGCGGCATCGCCGTCACCGGACCGTTGCTGCACTGGTCTGCGGTGGCCGTGCACGCGTTGCGCGGCGAGTGGGACGCGGTCGAGACAGTCTCCCGCCGTGTCGAGGCCGGCCCGCGCGACTACGAGATCATGCAGGCGCCGTCGTACCTGGCGCATGCTCTCGTGGCGGAAGTGAAGGCCGACGCGGCCGGCGTGCTGCGGGCGCTGCGGCCGTTGACGAAACCGTGGGCGCGCAGCTCTGTCGACGACGAGCCGGGCCGCTGGCCGTGGGCCGACATGTACGCACAAGCCCTCGTCGCAGCCGGCCGCGTCGACGAGGCCGACCCCTTCCTGCGCCCGCACGAGGAGCGCGCGGCCGCAAGCGGGCCCGCGTCGGCGCGTGCCCGACTCCGGGCCGCGCGCGGCAGGATCGCCGCCGCCCAGGGCGATCTCGGCGCGGCGCGGACCGCGTTCGGCGAGGCCCTCGAACTGCTCGAGGGCCTGCCCCTGCGTTACGACCGTGCCCGTATCGAGTTCGTTCACGGCCAGGTCCTGCGCCGTGCGGGCAAACGCAAGGAGGCCGACGAGGCGTTCACCGCCGCGCGCGAGGTGTTCGCGGCTCTCGGCGCGGTCACCTACGTCGAACGCTGCGACCGTGAGACCAAGGCGGGCGGTGTGCGGGTTCCCCGCAGTGAACGGGAGCCTGGCGAGCTGACCCCTCAGGAACAGGCCGTCTCCCGGCTCGTCGCGCAGGGCATGACGAACCGGGAGGTGGCCGCCGAGCTGTACCTGTCGACGAAGACGGTGCAGTTCCACCTCACCCGGGTCTACGGCAAGCTCGGTGTCCGCTCCCGGTCGGAACTGGCCGCACGGCTGGGCGCTGCGGAGTGACCGGGCGTCTCACGACGGTCGTCGCTCGGGGGTGATCGTGGCTCAGGGCGAGACGAACCGCTCGTGGATCCAGCCGTCGGCAGGGCCGGTGTGGCCGTCACCCGTGAAGTGCAGGTATACGCCGTCGGGACCGTTCGCGCGGTTGTAGTCCGTGCAGACCTGCCCGCCGGGCGGCACTGACATGAAGGCCTCGCCCGTGCCCGGGAATTCGAACACCGGAGCGGTCTCGGCCGTCCGGTTCCAGGCAGCGGCGCTGCCCGGGGCGCACGCGACCTGGTGCGGAGCGGCCGTCGTGCCGGCCGCGGGCACCGTGGCGGCGGCGGTGCCCGACAACGTGAGGGCAAGACCCGCGGCCGCGGCGGTGGCGGCGAAACGCATGACAGGGAAACGCATGAGTGTTCCTTTCCGAAGGTGTTCTGCAGTGCGTTTCCAGTAGTACTTTTCCGGCCGTGGGTCGACAACAAATTCGGAGTTAACGAGCGGGGAATGTGACCCGCTTTTCGCGGGTTCCGGATTTGTGGGTCGAACTGCCCTCACAGCGGCCGTCGGCCGGTGGGAGACTGGCTGCGTGGAGTGCATTCTCCTGGGGTTCCACCTGCGGCAGTGTGCCGCTCAGAGGTCGTATGAGCGGGGCCGTGTGAGCGGGCCGTGCGAGCGGAGTTGTGTGAGCGGGAATGCGTGAGCCGGGTCTCGGTGACCGAATTCCCCGGAATCGTCGTGGGTTTCGTTTCCGCTCGAGGCCTACCGGATTCTCGGCGCGGTGTGCGCGGTGTGCGAATTCAACGCCCGTTCCGCGTGAGGGAGGGTTGGCCTGTGGATCTGCCGCCCGGTTCGGGCGATCCGTCAGGTGAGCTTGTAACGAATCAGTACCCAGGCGAGAAATACGTTGCTGGAGATCTGGACGTCGAGGACCTCGACGGTGGGATCGGCCATGAATTCGTTGGCCTTCCGGTCCAGTTTCTCCGGGCTGCTCGAATAGAAGGTCTTGATCTTCATGGTGTGCAACGTAGCAGTGTCGTGCCGGCGTCAGGATGTCGAATCGAGCGCTGTTTCAAGTGCGCGGATGATCTGGGCGACGTGTCGTCGGGTGGCGGCTTCGGCCGCGGCGGTGTCGCCCGATTCCAGTGCGTCGAGTATTTCCGTGTGCTCGCCGAGGCTGGCCTCGGGACGTCCGGGCACGGTGATCGTCACGTTCCGGCCGAGTCGCAGCTGCGCGTCCAGTTGGTCCGCCACACCGAGCAGTCGTCGGTTCGGTGAGCTCCGCCAGATCGCCGTGTGAAACGCGCGGTCCAGCTCCGCGTACCGGGCGACGTCGCCGTCGGCGAGCGCGGACCGCTGCCCGTCGAGCAGTTCCCACAGCCGCGTGAGCAGCTCCGCGGGTCGGGTCCGCGCGGCGTCCCGCGCTGCGAGGGCGTCGACGGCCGAGCGCAGGTCGTAGATGTCCCGCATGTCGGCCGCGGTGAGCTCGGCGACGAAGTATCCGGCGTGCTGCCGGGCCACGAGGAAACCCTCGCGTTCGAGGACGGCCAGGGCCGCTTTGACGGGCGTCGGCGAGATACCGAGCCGCTCCGCGAACGGCCGCACCGTGACGCGCTGCCCGGGCAGCAGCTCCCGTTGCACCACGGCGTCCCGGACGGCGTCGTACGCCGCCTGGACGAGACTGCCCGCCGCGTCGCTCACCTACCGGCTCCCTCCCGGATCGGATCCGATCAGCCGGAGATCGGCGCCGGGATCGGCTCGGTCCTGCCCAGCATCGGGACGTCCAGTTCCACGGTCTCCGGGTACTTGATGCCCGCACCGGTGTTGAGGACGACGACCTCGTCGCCCTCCGCGACCTGGCCGCCCTCACGCAGTTGTTCGAGCGCGGCGAAGCACGCGGCACCCTCGGGGCAGATGAACGTGCCGTCCAGTTCGGTCAGCGTGCGCTGCGCGGCCAGGAGCTGCTCGTCGCTGACCGCGATCGCCGTTCCGTCCGTGGCGTAGACCGCGTCCAGCACGAGGAAATCGCCCAGTGCCTTCGGGACGGTGATGCCGAACGCGATCGTGCGCGCCTCCGCGGGTGGCTCGCTCTCCCGCGCGCCGCGGGCGAACGCGTCGACGATGGGTGCGCACCCCTCGGCCTGCACGGCGACGAGCCGCGGCAGCTTGTCGCCGATCCAGCCGAGCTCCTGCATCTCCAGGAGCGCCTTGTAGATGCCGATGATGCCGACCCCGCCGCCCGTGGGGTAGAGGATGACGTCGGGCATACGCCAGCCGAGCTGCTCGGCGATCTCGTAGCCCATCGTCTTCTTGCCTTCGAGGCGGTAGGGCTCCTTGAGTGTCGAGGTCTCCTGGTAACCGCCCCGCTCGGCGACCGCGGCCGCGACGAGCTTGCCCGCGTCGCCGATCAGCCCGTCCACCCGGTAGAGCTCCGCGCCGGCCGACAGGCATTCCTTCATCGTGATCGAGGGCGCGTCGTTCGGCATCGCGATGAGGCTCTTCATGCCGGCCCGCGCCGCGTAGAGCGCCCACGCCGCACCGGCGTTGCCGTTCGTGGGCATCGCGACACCGCGCACGCCCAGCTCCGCGGCCCGGGAGACGCCCACCGCCGCGCCGCGTGCCTTGAACGAGCCCGTCGGCACGAGCCCCTCGTCCTTCATCAGCAGGGTGGGCACGCCCGCGTGCTTGCCGAAGTTCGGGGTCGGCAGCAGCGGCGTCATGCCTTCGCCGAGTGTCACGACGTGCTCCGGCGAACGGACCGGCAACACCTCGTGATAGCGCCAGAGATCGGGTCTGCGCGCCGCGATGTCCTGCGGCGTCACGGTCTCGCGCACGCGGTCGAGGTCGTACCGCGCCAACAGCGGTGCACCCGCGACGGAGGTCCCCGCCACCCGGTCCGCGTCGACGCGCTCACCGGTACGGGAGCACTCGAGATGGCTGAGGGACGAGAACGACATGCCGCCTCCACGCAACGGGCCGAAGAATCCCGGTCAGTTTGGATCCAAAACAACCGGTCGTCAACGACGGCGACGAGGAATTACGTCGGCCGGCGGCGGTCGTGGCGGACGCAGGAGGGAAGGGCGCCGTGGGAGGACGGCGCAGTGGGAGAACGGCGCGGTGGGAGAACGCCGCCGCACGAGGACGCGTTCGCCGCCGGGCGGGACGTCACTCGCGCGGCGGCCGTGCCGAAGTGCAGAACACCCGTGCCGGAGTGCGGGACACGCGCATCCGAACGCAGGACACGCGGCGGTGTACGCCTCGGCGGCGGTGTGCGTTCCGATCAGGGACGGTCGACTCCCGAAGGGTCGACGGACGTCAGTTCCTGCGCCAGGCCGTGCGGCGGCGCTTGAGGTCGTAGACCAGGCCCGCGGCCACGGCGGCGGCGGTACCGATGAGCCAGAGGTTCTCGGTGTTGTTCTCGTGATTGCCGATGAGCATGATCAGCAGCGCGAACACGGTGAACCAGCCGGCGCCCTGCGTGGCCTTGGGGAACCCGCCGTGCCAGCCCCACTCGGCGGACGGCTCCTCGTGGGGGTCGACCCCGTTCGAGTAACTCACCTCGGTGCCGGTGCGCTTCTCGACCGCGTTGCCAGCCACGTTCACTCCTCCTGCGCTCGAACTCCTGCCTCGCAGGGATGATCCCACATGCCTGCCGTCGGGTCGCCGTCAGGAGTCCGAGACAATGGCCACGTGAACACCCCACGCAGCGTCCTCGTCCTCGGTTCCACCGGGTCGATCGGCACCCAGGCGATCGACATCGCGGAGCGTCATCCCGAACTGTTCCGAGTGGCCGGGATCGCCGCGGGCGGCTCCGATCCGAAGGTGCTGGCCGCGCAGGCCATCGAGCACCGCGTGAACTCCGTGGCGATCACGCGGGCCACGTCCGTCGAGGACCTGCAGCTCGCGCTGTACGCCGAAGCGCAGCGTCGCGGCTACTCCCGCGGTGAGTTCGCGCTGCCGCGGATCTTCGCGGGCGCCGACGCCGTGACCGAGCTCATCGACGCCGAGCGGGTCGACGTCGTGCTCAACGGCCTGCCCGGTTCGCAGGGGCTGCGGCCGACGCTCGCCGCCATCGAGACGGGCGCCTCGCTGGCACTGGCCAACAAGGAGTCGCTGATCGCGGGCGGTCCGCTCGTGCTCGGCGCCGCCGCCCCGGGGCAGCTCGTGCCCGTCGACTCGGAGCACTCGGCACTCGCCCAGGCCCTACGCGGCGGCAGGGCCGAGGAGGTCGATCGGCTCGTGCTCACCGCGTCCGGCGGCCCGTTCCGCGGCCGGACGCGGGCGGGAATGGCCGACGTCACGGTCGACGACGCCATGGCGCATCCCACATGGGCGATGGGCCCGCTCGTCACGATCAACTCGGCGACACTCGTCAACAAGGGTCTCGAACTGATCGAGGCGCACCTGCTGTTCGACATCCCGTGCGAGCGCATCGACGTCACGGTGCATCCGCAGTCGATCGTGCACTCGATGGTCACCTTCACCGACGGGTCGACGATCGCGCAGGCCAGCCCGCCCGACATGCGCCTGCCCATTGCACTGGCACTGCACTGGCCGGACCGGGTGCCGGGCGCCACGAGCCCGTGCCGGTGGGACACCGCAGCCCGGTGGACGTTCGAACCGCTGGACGACGAGGCGTTCCCCGCCGTGGAGCTGGCCCGCGAGGTCGGCGCCGCCGGTGGCTGCATGCCCGCCGTGTTCAACGCCGCCAACGAGGAACTGGTGGGAGCCTTCCTGGCCGGCAACGCCGGTTTCACGTCCATCGTGGACACTGTGAGTGCGGTGGTCGCCGCGGCCGACGAATGGCGCCGCGAACCCGTGGGCGTCGACGACGTCTTCGCCGCAGAGGAATGGGCACGTGCGCGTGCCCGCGAGGTCGGGGGACCGATGATCGGTAACGGAGGAAAGTAGCGGGTGCTCGTCTACATCCTGGGGGTCGTGGCCTTCGCGCTCGGCATCTGTATCTCGGTGGCGTTGCACGAGGCCGGCCACATGGTCGCCGCCAAGTCCTTCGGGATGAAGGTGCGGCGCTACTTCGTGGGCTTCGGCCCGACGGTGTTCTCGTTCCGCCGCGGCGAGACGGAGTACGGCCTCAAGTGGCTGCCCTTCGGCGGCTTCTGCGACATCGCGGGCATGACCGCGCTCGACGAGGTCACCGACGACGAGCGGCCGCGCGCGATGTACCGGTTCAAGACGTGGAAGCGCACGGTCGTCATGGCGGCCGGGTCGTTCACCCACTTCGTCCTGGGCTTCGTCGTGCTGTACCTGATGGCGGCCACGATGGGCCTGCCGAACCTGTTCGGCACGCCGGAGATCTCGCAGGTGTCGCCCTGTGTGCAGGACGCGCGCACGAACCAGCAGTACACGAACCCGTCCTGCGAGCCCGGCGCCCCCGCACCTGCCCGCGACGGCGGGATCCGTCACGGCGACGTGATCGTCTCGGTGAACGGCGAGGAGACCCGGACCTACAGCGACGTCGTCGCCGAGGTGCAGAACCTGTCCGGTCCGACGGACTTCCGGGTCGAACGCGACGGCGAGGTCATCCCGCTGACCGTCGACGTGGAGCAGGTCACACGCCCGGTGGCCGACCCGGACAACCCCGAGGCCAGGAAGCTCGTCGACATCGGGTCGATCGGCGTCACGTTCACGAACCGCTGGGAGTACGACGCCGTCGGGGCGATCGGCGGCACGGCCTCGTTCACCGGCGACCTCGTGGTGGAGACGTGGAACCGCCTGCTCGAACTGCCCGAACGGGTACCCGCCGTCGTCGAGTCGATCTTCGGTGCGGAACGGGATCCGAACACGCCGATCAGTGTGGTCGGTGCCAGCCGGATCGGCGGGGAGGCCGCACAGGAAGGCCTGTGGGAGCTGTTCTTCTTCCTGCTGGCCAGCCTCAACTTCTTCGTCGGCATCTTCAACCTGTTGCCGTTGCTGCCGCTCGACGGCGGTCACATCGCCGTGACCTGGTACGAACGCGTCCGCGACTTCCTGCGCAAACTGCGTGGCAAGTCGGCCGCCGGGCCGGTGGACTACACGAAACTCAACGCCGTGACGATGGTCATCATCGTCGTCGGCGGGGCGTTCGTGCTGCTCACCATCACCGCCGACATCGTCAACCCGATCACCATCACCGACTAGCCCGGCCCCGCGGCGTCCGTACCGGCGCCGCGGGGCGCCCGCGACCCCCGTGACCCCGCGGCCGGCGTGCGCAGCGGCCCTCGGCGGGGCAGGCCCGATGAGCACGCGGGTATCGTGGGAGCGAACGCGTTCGCCGACTTTGCAGAGGAATCGATGACCGTCGACCTTGGTCTGCCCGGCACACCACCCCCCGTACTGGCCGAACGGCGTAAGACCCGGCAACTGCAGGTCGGACCCGTCGGCGTCGGCAGTGAGCACCCGATCTCGGTGCAGTCGATGACCACGACGAACACCGCGGACATCAACTCCACGCTGCAGCAGATCGCCGAGTTGACCGCGTCGGGCTGCGACATCGTGCGCGTCGCGTGCCCGAGCGCCGACGACGCCGAGGCGCTGCCCGCGATCGCGCAGAAGTCGAAGATCCCGGTGATCGCCGACATCCACTTCCAGCCGAAGTACGTGTTCGCCGCGATCGAGGCCGGTTGCGCGGGAGTGCGCGTGAACCCGGGCAACATCCGCAAGTTCGACGACCAGGTCAAGGAGATCGCCCAGGCGGCGAAGGACCACGGCACGCCGATCCGCATCGGAGTCAACGCCGGGTCGCTCGACAAGCGGCTGATGGAGAAGCACGGCAAGGCGACGCCCGAAGCGCTCGCCGAGTCGGCGCTGTGGGAGGCCTCGCTGTTCGCCGAGCACGACTTCCACGACCTGAAGATCTCCGTCAAGCACAACGACCCGGTCGTCATGGTGCGTGCCTACGAGATCCTCGCCGAACAGTGCGACTACCCGCTGCACCTCGGCGTCACCGAGGCCGGACCCGCGTTCCAGGGCACGATCAAGTCGGCGGTCGCGTTCGGCACGCTGCTGCGGCAGGGCATCGGCGACACGATCCGCGTCTCACTGTCGGCGCCGCCGGTCGAGGAGATCAAGGTCGGTACGCAGATCCTGCAGTCGCTCAACCTGCGCCCCCGCAAGCTCGAGATCGTCTCGTGCCCGTCGTGCGGACGCGCGCAGGTCGACGTCTACAAGCTCGCCGACGAGGTAACCGCGGGCCTGGAGGGCATGGAGGTGCCGCTACGCGTGGCCGTCATGGGTTGCGTCGTCAACGGTCCTGGCGAGGCGCGGGAGGCCGACCTCGGCGTCGCGTCGGGCAACGGCAAAGGCCAGATCTTCGTCAAGGGCGAGGTCGTCAAGACCGTGCCCGAGGCGCAGATCGTCGAGACCCTCATCGAGGAGGCCATGCGCATCGCCGAGGAGAACGGCGACGTCGATGGGTCCGGGGAGCCGGTCGTCACCGTGGGCTGACCCGCGGCCCGCTGGTGAGCGGGCAGATCGGGGCACTGGTGACCGTCGCCCGCTTCTGCCACGCTCGGCGATGTGGGAGACGGATGGGCCGTTGCGCGGCCGCGGCCACGGCTTCGGCCGTGGGTGGCGCGGTATGTCGGGTACCGGTCCGCCGCTTCGGGCGGCGGGTCGGCCGTCCATCGGGGTCTGCCGAGCGGACATCTGACCCTCAACATCAGCCTCGGCGACCCGGTGCGCATCGTGGGCATGCCGCGCGACGACCAGGCGCCTGGTGAGTTCCGGGCACTGCTCGGCGGACTGCACACCTCGCCGGTGCTCATCGCGCGCAGCGGCACCGAGTACGGGATGGAGCTCGCGCTCGAACCCGCGGGTGCGGAGGCGGTGGCGGGCGTGCCCGCCGCCGAACTCACGGGCCACGTCCTCGACCTGGCAGATGTGGGCGGTGATCTCGCCGTGCTGCCGGAGCGGCTCGCCGAGGCGCCCGACTGGCAGAGCCGGTTCGCGATCCTCGACGACGTGCTCGGCGCCCGGGTGGGTGAGGTCACGAGCGACTCCGCCGAGGACGTCGCGTGGGCGTGGCGACGGATCCGCGGCTCCGGCGGGACCGTCAGGGTGGAGGCGCTCGCCCGCGAAACGGGCTGGAGCAGGCGCCACTTCGGCGAGCGGTTCCGGCGTGAGATCGGACTGACCCCCAAGCAGGCGGCCAGGGTCGTCCGATTCGAACGCGCCGTGGGGTTACTGAAGGCCGGTGGCGACCTCGCCGAGACCGCGGCCCGGTGCGGATTCTCCGACCAGCCGCACCTGACCGCGGAATGGCGGGCGCTCGCGGGCTGCGCGCCGACGGCATGGCTGGCCGCCGAGTTCCCGTTTCTCCAAGACCCGCTCACCGCTCCGGTCCCAGACTCGGAGCCATGACGAACACGAGGACCGACACCACCACCGACACCGCGACCGACACGGCCACGTCGGACCACACTCCCAAGCCCGGCGTGTGGCCCGGCGTGCTCTACGACGACATGGCCGCCGCCCGCGCGTTCCTCACCGGGGTACTCGGCTTCACCGAGGCGCTGATCGTCCCCGACGAGAGCGGCGGTGTCGTACACGGCGAACTCCGCTGGCCCGAGGGCGGCGGGGTCATGGTCGGGTCCCGCAGGCCCGAGGCGCACGGCGGAACGGGGGCGCTCGAACGGGCACCGCAGTGGATCTACGTCGTGACCGCCGACCCCGACGCCGTGTACGAGCGGGCGCGGGCCGCGGGCGCGACGGTCGAACAGGAACCGCACGACACCGACTACGGATCCCGCAACGTCGCGATCGCCGACCCCGAGGGCACCGTCTGGGTGTTCGGCACCTACCCGGGAGCCTGACGACCGGCCTGAACCGCGTACCGGACGGTGGTCGGACTCGCCGCCGGTACGCCCACCGGGGTGGTCGTTCCCCGTTACGAGGTGTTCTCTGGCAGTCTGGACGATGTGTTGCGGGTTGCTGGCGCGCGGCTCCTCGATGACAGGGACTATCCGGCCGTCCGGGCCGCGCTGGGCGTGAACCCGGTGGCGAACTGCATGGTGTCCGCGCGCGTCGAGATCGCGGGTGTGGACCCGTGGCGCCTCGGCGGTGAGCTGTGGGGCACCGACGGTCGCGAGGCCAACGGCGCGCTCGACGGGCTGTGCTTCGCCGGGCCGAACATGGTCCCGTTGTCCGGCGGCCACGCGGCGATCCGCTCGTTCGCGGATCGAGCGTTGCGCCGGTCGCGGAGGTGTTCCTCCGTGGTCGGACCGTCCGAGCAGGTACTGGGCCTGTGGGACGAACTGGCAGTCGACTGGGGACCCGCCCGCGAGGTCCGCGCGGAGCAGCCGCTGATGGCGCTCGAACGCCAGCCGGACGTCCTGCCCGACCGGCTCGTGCGACCCGTGCGGCCCGACGAACTGGAGCGCTACCTGCCCGCGGCCGTTGCGATGTTCACCGAGGAGGTCGGCGTCGACCCCCGCGCGGGCGACGGCGGCGCGGGGTACCGCGCCCGGGTCGCGGAACTGATCGCGAACGGGCGCGCGTTCGCACGATTCGAGGACGGCGAAGTGGTGTTCAAGGCGGAGATCGGAGCGCTGTCGCAGCACGTCGGCCAGATCCAGGGCGTGTGGGTGCATCCGGACCGCCGAGGAGAAGGACTCGGCGCGGCGGGCACGGCCGCGATCGCGTCGCGTCTGGTGAAAGGAATGGGCAGGGTGGCCAGCCTGTACGTCAACTCGTTCAACACCCCGGCGCTCGCGTCGTACCGCAAGATCGGCTTCCGCCAGGTGGGCAGCTTCGCGACGGTGTTGTTCTGAACCATGGCGAGACGTACTGCGACCGCCTTCGTGCTGACGGCCGTCCTGGCGATGTCCGGCTGCAGCGTGTTCGGAGGCAGCGGGGCCGAGAACGCCCTCGACGAGTTCCTCACCGCCTGGCAGGAGAACAAGCCCGGTGAAGCGGCAGCGCTGACCGACACACCCGGCACCGCCGAGGGGATGCTGCGCGGGACCGGCAAGTCGCTCGGCGCGGAGTCGCTGTCGGCCGAAGCGGGCGAGGTGACCGAAACCGCCGGTGGTGAACGTGCGGACGCCCGCTACACCCTCAGCTGGAAACTCGGCGACGGCCGCACCTGGCGCTACGACGCGCAGGCCGAACTGCGGTCCACCGACGACGGCTGGAAGGTGCATTTCGCGCCGACGGTCGTGCACCCGGACCTCGGGGCGCAGCAGAGCCTGTCGCTCGTGACCGAGACGCCCGCTCCCGCACCGGTGCTCGACCGCGACGGCGCCGCACTGTTGAAGACCGACACCGTGATCGGCGTCACGCTCGAACGGAAGGCCGCGGGACACCGGCTCGACCAGGTCGCGGGCACGCTGGCCGACGCCGTGTCCCGGTTCGACGACAGCATCACCAAACGCTCGATCCTCAAAGGCGCCCGCGACACCGAGGACGGCAGGCCCTACCTCGTCGTCAGCCTCAGGTCGGCGGACTACCAGTCGGTCAAGTCGCAGATCTACGAGCTGCCGGGGGTGCGGTTCACCAGTCAGGAGCGCCTGCTGGCCGCCGAACGAGGCCTCGGCGCCAAGATCCTCCCGATGATCCGTAACCACGTGTCCGAACGGGTGGCAGGGAAGGACGGCTGGAGGGTCGTCGTCAACGACAGCGCGGGCGCCGAGGTACGCGAACTGCACGCCGTGGAGGCCCGGCCGGCAGCGGCCGTGCACTCGACGCTGAGCCTGCCCGTCCAACAGGCCGCCGAGCGCGCGCTGCAGAACGTCGACGGTCCCGCGGCGATCGTGGCCCTCCGGCCGTCGAACGGTGACCTGCTGGCGGTCGCCCAGAACGAGGCGGCCGACCAACAGGGCGCGATCGCACTGACCGGGCGCTACCCACCCGGGTCGACCCTGAAAATGGCCACGGCCGCCGCCGCCCTCGACGCGGGCGAGACCCGGCCGAACGCGACGGTCGCGTGCCCGGCCACGACCACGATCGGCCACCGGCGCATCCCGAACGAGAACAACTTCGACCTGGGCAGGGTGCCGCTGCACACGGCGTTCGCCGAATCGTGCAACACGACGTTCTCCCAGCTCGCGGCGAAACTGCCGGACGACGCACTCACCAACTCCGCACGGTCACTGGGGATCGGCGCCGACTTCGTCATCCCCGGCATCACCACGATCACCGGCTCGGTGCCCGAATCCGGCGAACGAGTGCAGCGCGCGGAAAACGGCATCGGCCAGGGCAAGACACTCGCGAGCCCGTTCGGGATGGCGCTCGCTGCCGCGACGGTCGACACCGGCGAAATGCCCACCCCCGGGCTCGTCCGCGGAGACCGCACCAAGGCGAGCAAAACCGGCGAACCCTTGCCCGACGACGTGCTGCGACCGTTGCGGCGGATGATGCGCGAGGTCGTCACCGACGGCACCGCGACGGCACTGCAGGACCTGCCTGCGGTGCACGGGAAGACCGGGACCGCCCAGTACGGCGACGGCAGCAACTCCCACGGCTGGTTCGCCGGCTACGGCGACGCCGGGCCGCTCGACGACGTGGCGTTCGCGACCCTGCTCACCGGCGCAGGCTCGTCGAAACCCGCCGTCGACGTCACCGGCGACTTCTTGTCCGGCCTGCGATAACCCGGCGTCGCGTCGGCACCGACCTCGCTGCCCGCCCGGCCTCAGGACGCGCTACCGCGCGACTATGCTCGGGGCATGCCCGTTCGTGCTCCGTTGAAGCCCGGCGTTCAGACGCCTCGCCGTGAGGTCCCGTCGTCGATCGCCCGCCCCGAATATGTCGACAAGCCCGCTCCGAAGCGGGACAACAGTGGTGCGGTGCGCACGCCCGAGACCATCGAGGCGATGCGGGTGGCGAGCAAGATCGCGGCGCAGGCCCTGCAGGAGGGCGGCAAGGCCGTCAAGCCCGGCAACACGACGGACGACGTCGACAAGGTCGTGCACGAGTATCTGATGGATCACGGCGCCTATCCGTCGACCCTCGGATACCGCCGCTTCCCAAAGTCGTGCTGCACGTCGATGAACGAGGTCATCTGCCACGGCATCCCGGACTCGACGGTCATCGAGGACGGCGACATCTGCAACATCGATGTCACGGCGTACATCGGCGGCGTCCACGGGGACACGAACGCCACGTTCCTGGCCGGCGACGTCGACGAGGAGGCGCGCCTGCTGGTGGAGCGCACCGAGGAGGCGTTGAAGCGTGCGATCAAGGCCGTCAAGCCCGGTAGGCAGCTGAACGTCATAGGCCGGGTCATCGAGGCTTACGCCAAGCGGTTCGACTACGGCGTCGTTCGCGATTTCACCGGCCACGGCGTCGGCCCTGCTTTCCACACCGAGCCGACGGTGCTGCACTACGAGGAGCCGAACGTCACCACGCTCATCGAGGAAGGTATGACCTTCACGATCGAGCCGATGATCACGCTCGGCACGATCGACTACGACGTGTGGGACGACGACTGGACGGTCACCACTAAGGACAAGAAGTGGACCGCCCAGTTCGAACACACCCTTGTGGTGAACGCCGACGGCGCGGAGATCCTCACGCTGCCCTGAGCTCGCGCGCCTTGACTGTTGTCCGGCGCCGGATGCTGTGCCGCGGATGGGAGACGGTCCCGTTGACATCGGCGGTCGGTGCGGGCCTGTCACGCCGTCCATCCGGCCCACTCGCCGGCCGACCGGCCTCCGGGCGCGCCGTGTTCCGCTTGTGACGCCAGCGGTCGTATCGCTGGTGTCTCTGCGTCCGCAGCCCCAGGCTCTGTTCGCGGATGAGGTCGTTTCAGCACTGCCTGCGGAGCTCGGCGAGCCCCGCCGCTCCGCGTGGGGCGGCGCCGGGTGGGATGGTGGATCGGTTCGGTGGCCGTGGTGTGCACGGCACCGTTGGGCGTGGTCACCGCGGTGACGCCGGTTTCCGTGTCGTGCCGTATGCGCCAACCGGGATGGTTCTTGCGGGCGTGGTGGTGGTCGCACTTGGGACTGCCGTTGACAGTCGACGTGTCTCCACCATCGGCCCACGGCGTGTTGTGGTCGAAGTCGCAATGCCGGGCGGGGCGGTGGCACCACGGGATGCAGCACTCACGGTCGCGCACGGCGACCAGCTCTCGAACAGTGGCGGTGGGACGGCGTCGGGTGCGTCCCAGGTCGACGGGCCGGCCGCTGCCGGGGTCGCACAGCACCGCGCGCCAGGTGCTGTGCGGGTTGGTCATGATCTCGCGGGCGACCGGCCCCGGGATGGGCCCGTAGCCGTCGAGCTCACAGCCGTCGTCGGTGATCGCCAGAGCGGTGTCGACGGGCAGATGCACGTGCACCGTGGCCGCCGCCTTCGGCACGGTGGCTCCGGGATCGCGACCGAGGAGTAGGTCGGCGGCCACGTCGGCCCGCAGTTGGTCCATCGTCCGCCCGTCGCCGGCCCCGCCATCTTCCCGGTTCCGTCCGCGGAGGCGCCGCGCCAGCGCATCGAGGTGGCTCTTGACGGCCGTGCCCACGTCGGCCGGCAGGTCGACGGCGAGCCGAGACATCGCATGCTCGCGCGGCTGTAGCTCTACGCCCCGCTTATTACGCGCTGTGCGGGCACGCACCGCTTGCCCGTGTGGGTCGACGTGTTCCACGAGTCGTCGTGCCCGCCGAGCCAGGTTGACCGGCGCCCATGATCCTGTCGGGTCGGCGGCCAGTCGTTGCCCCAGCAGCGCATCCACACGGCGCGCGTGCTCGTTTCCGAGCGGGGCGGTCACGTCTACGAGTCGCCGCGCGCCGTAGGCCTCCAGCTGTCCGGCATGCATCCACCCGTGCACCGTCGGCAGACGTTGAGCCAGGGCCGTGGCCCGCCCGATCCTCCGGGAGGCCTCTGCGGCGGACACTCTCAACTCCGGCGCGACCTCGTCGGCCAGGCTGCGCACGTCGCCCTCGAGCTCGGCGAGTCGCGCCAGTGCCGTCATCTCGGCCGCGTCGGCACGGGCGCGTTCCGCCCGTGCCGTGCGTAGGTCCCTGATCAGCTCGTCTCGTTCCCCCATGGGCTCGACGGTATCGAATGTGTGTGCGAGTATCCATTGTCCGATCAGGTGAACTGGAAAGGGTGGAAACATGAGAAGTGTTCAAAAAGTGCCGGCCTGCGAGTGCGCAGTATTGGCCAGGTGGCAACCGTGGGAGCGGCGCGGGGCGGCGTGGTCTGCGGGATGCCTGCGGAACCATGATGGCGTCGGGGACGGGTGTCGACGCCGAGATCCAGGGCGGGCGGAGAGGTCGCGTGGAGTTCGACCACCGCCGAGTCGGTGTCCAGCCCCGTAGTCGGGGTGTCGTCGGGGCCCGTCACCCTGCCCGGCTGTCCGTGAATGTATCCGACCCCCACCGCATATCACTGAGATGTGTGGAGTGACCACATGGCCGTCGTGCGGGGTCCCGCTTACGGTCGACACCTGTGACCACGACCACTCCCATCGCCGCCGGAGAGGCCGCCGCGTCGCTGTATCCACCGCTGCACGGGCGCAGTGTGCTCGTCACGGGTGGTGCGAGCGGCATCGGCCGCGCCTGTGTGCGCGCGTTCGCCGAGGCGGGCGCATCGGTGCATCTCGTCGACGTCGACGAATGCGCCGCGGCCACCGCCGCAACCGAGTTCGGGGCACGCGCACACGTCGCCGACCTCACCGATCCGGAGGCGATCGAGGCCCTGCCCCGCGACATCGACATTCTCGTCAACAACGCGGGCATGCAGCATGTGGCGCCGATCCAAGACTTCCCGCCCGCGGCGTTCCGGACCATCCAGAACCTGATGGTCACGGCGCCCTTCCTGCTGCTGCGTCGCGTACTGCCCGTGATGTACGAACGCGGCTGGGGCCGCGTCGTCAACATCTCGAGCGTGCACGGACTTCGTGCCAGCCCGCACAAGTCCGCCTACGTCGCCGCCAAACACGCACTCGAAGGGCTGAGCAAGGTCACTGCGCTCGAAGCCGCGTCCCACGGTGTGACCAGCAACTGCATCGACCCCGGCTACGTGCGCACTCCGTTGGTCACCGGTCAGATCGCGGATCAGGCTCGTACGCGGGGAATCGGCGAGGAGGCCGTCACCGACGAGGTCTTCCTCGCACGTACCGCGGTGAAACGCCTCATCGAGCCCGAGGAGGTCGCAGCCGTCGCCGTGTGGCTGTGCGGCGATCACGCGGCCTACCTCACCGGCGCGTCCATCCCGGTCGACGGCGGTTGGACCGCCGCCTGAGGCCATCCGGGAACTCCCCACCCGTCCCGCACACACAACGAAGTGGTGATCGAGATGACAGATCCGACGTCCGGCCACGGGGCCGGCGCCGCCGAGTCCGGAGAGCAGCCGAAACAGACCTCCATCCTCCGTGTCGTCAGCGCGAGCATGATCGGGACCACCGTCGAGTGGTACGACTTCTTCCTGTACGGCTCGGCAGCGGCGCTCGTGTTCAACAAGCTCTTCTTCCCCGACTACGACCCGCTCGTCGGCGTGATGTTGGCGTTCGCCACCTACGCCATCGGATTCGTGGCCCGGCCGCTCGGTGGGCTCGTGTTCGGCCACTTCGGCGACAAGCTCGGCCGGAAGAAACTGCTCGTGCTCAGTCTGCTGTTGATGGGTGCGGCCACGTTCCTGATGGGCCTGTTGCCCACCTACGCGAGCATCGGCGTCGCGGCGCCACTGCTGTTGATCTTCCTGCGTCTCGTGCAGGGGTTCGCGGTCGGCGGCGAATGGGGCGGCGCCGTGCTGATCGTGTCCGAACACGGTGACGCGAAACGACGCGGATTCTGGGCCTCGTGGCCCCAGGCCGGGGTGCCGGCGGGGAACCTGCTCGCCACGGCCGTGCTGGCGGTACTCGCCACCGTGCAGAGCGACGCCGCGTTCGAGGCCTGGGGCTGGCGCATCCCGTTCCTGCTGTCAGGTGTGCTGGTCGGAATCGGACTGTGGATCCGGCTCGCGGTCGAGGAATCGCCGGTGTTCGTCGAGGCGGTCAAGAAGGCCGGCGAGAACCCGGCGCCAGAGAGGGCGCCGATCCTGTCGGTGCTCCGGTACAGCTGGCGCGAGGTGCTCATCGCGATGGGCGCGCGCTTCGGTGAGAACGCCTCCTACTACGTGATCACCGCGTTCGTGCTCACCTACCTCACGACGCACCTGGAACTACCGAAATCGCTCGGCCTCAACGCCGTGCTCGTCGGCTCGGCTGTGCATTTCGCGGTGATCCCGTTCTGGGGCTGGCTGTCCGACATCGTGGGACGCCGCGTCGTGTACCTGTTCGGTGCCGTCGGGATGGGTGTGTGGGCGTTCGCGTTCTTCGCGCTCCTCGACACCGCATCGGCGTGGGGCACCATCGCGGCCGTCACGGTCGGCCTGGTGCTGCACGGGGCCATGTACAGCCCGCAGGCCGCGTTCTTCTCCGAACTGTTCGGCACGAAGGTGCGTTACTCGGGCGCGTCGATCGGATACCAGCTCGCGTCGATCGCGGCGGGCGGTCTCGCGCCGCTCATCGCGACGGCACTGCTCAGCAGCACGGGCGCCAGCGTGGCGATCTCGCTGTACGTCGCCGCGACCTGTGCGATCACGATCGTCGCGGTGTACCTCGCCACGGAGACCAGGGGGCGGTCGCTGGTCGACGCGGGCGGGCCCGACGACGCGGGCGACCCCCGCTCGACAGCCGCCGGTGCGACCATCGAACGGTGACCGACGGCGCCGCCCGACTCCTGCGACTGCTGGCCGACGGCGCTTCGGCGGAGGAACTCGCCCGGACCGACACCGGCGAGACCGACGACGAAGCGCTGCGGCTGGCGCTGACGATCCGGCGCACCCTCGACGCGCACACCCGGCGTGAGGCCGAGCTGGCCGCGTTGTTCGACACGGCCAGCGACCTCGCACGGCTACGGGACCTCGACGCCGTGCTGCGGTCGATCGTCCACCGTGCGCGCATGCTGCTGCGGGTCGACGTGTCGTACCTGAGTCTGAACGACGAGGACTCCGACAACACCTACATGCGCGTGACGGACGGTTCGGCGTCGGCGCTGTTCCAGCAGGTACGCCTCGGGATGGGGGAGGGTCTCGGCGGGCTGGTCGCGCAGACGGTGCGGCCGTACGCGACGTCGAACTACCCGGCCGACGACCGGTTCCGCCACACCGGGCCGATCGACAGAGCGGTGCGCGACGAGGGGCTGATCGCCATCCTCGGCGTGCCGCTCGCGCTCGGGGACCGGGTGATCGGCGTGCTCTACGCCTCCGATCGGCGACCACGGACGTTCACCCCCGACGAAGTGGCGCTGCTGTCGTCGCTGGCCGACCACGCCGCCATCGCGATCGACAACGCCCGGCTCATCGAGTCGAGCGCGGTGGCGTTGGACGAGCTGGGCCAGGCCAACGAGACGATCCGCGCGCACCACGAGTCGCTGGCGCGGGCGCAGGACGCGCACGACCGGTTGGCCGAGCTCGTCCTCGGCGGTGCGGACGTGCAGCGTGTCGCGGAGGCCGTCGCGGCGGTGCTCGACGGGGGCATCGTCGTGCACGACCCCGACGGCGCCGAACTGGCGTGCGCGGGCGCGGAACAGGTGGGCCGCAGCCCGTACGCGCTCGCGGCGTCGCGTGCTTCGGGGCGTGCCGTCGTCGACGGGGACGCCTGGGTGTGTGCCGTCATGGCGGGTCCGCAGCTGCTCGGCAGCATCACGCTCACCGGCAGGCCCGGTCTCGGTGACGCGGACAGGCGACTGTTCGAACGCGCGGGTTTGGTCACGGCGTTGTTGCTGTTGCTGCGGTCGTCGGCGGCCGAAGCCGAGGACCGGGTGCGAGGGGAGCTGCTCACCGACCTGCTCAGCGCTCCCGAACGGGATCCGTCTGCGTTGCTGGAACGTGGCCGCAGGCTCGGCCTCGACCTGAGCGAGCCGCATGCCGTCCTGTTGCTGCACGCCGACGGCGAGGCGGGGCTCACGCGTGCTCGGCTGGCCTCGGCCGCGACGCGCTACGGCGTCCTCGCGGGCGTCCACGCCGACCGCGTGGTCGTGCTGACGAGGTCCGAGGGGCCGGGTGACGCCGCACGGACCGTCGCGGGGGAGCTCACGCGCCGGCTCGGCGGCCCGGTCACGGTCGGGTCGGCGGGCCCTGCCCACGGACCTGCACAGATCGCGGAGGCGCACGCCGAGGCCGCGCGCTGCCTGCGCGCGTTGCTCGTGCTGGGCAGGCAGGGGACCGGGGCGGACGCGGCGGACCTCGGATTCGTCGGCCTGTTGCTCGGCGACCGCGCGAACGTTCCCGACTTCGTGCGCAGCACACTCGGACCCGTGCTCGACTACGACGCCGAGCGCGGCACGGATCTCGTGAACACGCTGTCCGCCTACTTCGCGTGCAACGGCAGCCTGACGCGCGCCAAGGACCGGCTGCACGTCCACGTCAACACGGTGTCCCAGCGGCTCGAGCGGCTGTCCTCGTTGCTCGGCGACGACTGGCAGCAGCCGGAGCGTGCTCTCGAGCTCCAGCTGGCGCTCCGGCTGCACCGGCTCGCCTGACGGTGGCGGCCCGGTCCGGTCGTCACCACCCTGCGGCACGAGCTCGGGGACGGCCTGGAACTGCAACACGCGCCCCGGAGTACGCAACACGGGCCCCGGAACCTGCAACACGCCCGGTCAGCGTGGGTCGCTGCGTGCGTGGAGTTCGGCGAAGAAGGCGCACACCTCGGTGGCTGCACGGTCGGCGTCCCGCGCGGTGATCGCGTCGAGCAGGCCGCGGTGGCCGGATTCCTCGGGCTGCGGCACGTCGAGCCGGGTGGTCGCCGCGACGCTGGCGACGACGACCTCGGTGAGGCCCCGGTACAGTTCGGTGAGGACGGAATTGTGTGCCGCCTCGATGGCGGCCTGGTGGAAGGCTGCGTCGGTGCGGACGTAGTCGTCGATCCGCCGGTCGGCCCATGCGCGGTCGCGGCCGTCGAGCAGTTCGCGCAGGCGGGTGATGTCGGCGTCGGTGCGTGCCGCGGCTGCGAGGCGGGCACCCTCGACCTCGAGGGGTTTGCGTACCTGGAGGATCTCGCGCAGTTCCGTGCCCGCCAGCTTGCGGATCGCGCCGGACACCTCACTGGTGGCGCGCACGTACGTCCCATCACCCTGCCGGACCTCGAGCAGGCCGCTGTGCGCCAGGGCGCGGACCGCCTCACGCACGGTGTTGCGCCCGACGCCGAGATCACCGGCCAGCGACGCCTCGGTGGGGATGCGCTCACCGAGGGGCCATTCGCCGCTGCGGATCGCTCCGCGCAGCTGGCCGATCACCTGGTCGACCAGGCCGGAGCGTTGGGGCGCGGACAGTGGCACAGGCTGCACCTCCTTCGGGGCCGGCCATTCTGCCGAATGCCGACCACCCGGCGAAAGGTTGGTTCGCCCGGTCATCCTACCTTTTGTTAACGTCGGGGGTATGGCGAGCAGCTCGATGGAATCCCGCGCGGTGGACTCGGCCGCCGCGGGATCCGACACCGCGGCGGCCGATGCTGCGGACCCCGACACCGCGGTGGCACCGGCCGCGTCGGGAACCGGACGACGTCGGTGGCACGGCGCGGCGGGCGCCGGTGCCGGCCTGCTCGCCGTGGCCGTCGTGCTCGCGGCGATGAATCTCCGGCCGTCGGTGACCTCGGTGGGAGCCATCCTCGACGAGGTCACTCGCACCCTCGGAGCGAGCGGCACGTGGGCGGGTGCGCTGACCACGATGCCCGGACTGTGCTTCGCGCTCGCCGGGTTCGGCGCGCCCTGGCTGGCTCGGCGGATCGGCCTGTCGGCGGCCGTCGCGACGGCCTTGGGGGTCCTCACGGGCGGGCTGGTGCTGCGCGTCGTCGACGGGCCGTCCGTGGTGCTGGCCGGGACGTTCGTGGCCAGCGCGGGCATCGCCCTCGCGAACGTCCTCATTCCCGTCGTCATCAAGACCTCGTTCGCCGCGCGGGTCGGCCTGATGACCGGCGTCTACACGGCGGCGCTGCAGACCGGCGGCGCGTTGGGGTCCTCGGTGACCCCGCCGCTGACGGAAACCACCGGCGGCTGGCGGGGTGGACTCGGCGGCTGGGCCGTGCTGGCCGTGGTGGCACTGGTGCTGTGGTTCGCGGCGACGCGCGGCGGCGGCCTCAGCGCCTCGCACGCGGCGCAGTCGGGCGAGCCCCGCCGGTCACTGCTACGGAACCGACTCGCGTGGATCGTCACCGGATTCTTCGGCACCCAGGCGTGCTTCGCGTACATCATGATGGGCTGGATGCCGCAGGTCCTCATCGACGCGGGCGTGAGCCGGACCAGTGCCGGCCTGCTGATGGGCCTTGTGTCACTGCTGGGCCTGCCCGTCAGCTTCTTCGTGCCGCCGCTCGTCGTCGCGCGTGGCGGTCTCGGATTCTGGTCCCTCGCGCTCGGACTGCTCGGCATCACCGGCCTGACGGGGCTGCTGCTGGCGCCCGCCGCGGCGCCGCTGCTCTGGTCCGTCCTCATCGGACTCGGCATGGCGGTGTTCTCACTCGCCATCACCGCGATCACGCTGCGCGGACGGACCGGCACCGACACGGCGTCGCTGTCCGGTATGGCGCAGGGGCTCGGCTATCTGCTCGGCGCGGCCGGCCCGTTCGCCTTCGGCGTGCTGCACGACCTCACCGGCGGATGGACGGTGCCGCTGACGATGGTGATCGCCGTCGTGACCGCCCAGCTCGTGTTCGGCTGGTACGCGGGCAAGGAGCGATACGTCTAGCGGCTGGTCTGCGCGCGGGGCGCGAGACGCGCCCGAGGCATGATCACGGGAAGAATCGGGCACCCACCCGTCGGCCCGGCCACCACTCCTCACCGGCACGCTCACGGGTGGCTGTGAATCTGCCCCCAGGGTGCCCTTGGAGCGTTCCGCAGGCCCTCGGGGTCGAACGGGGAGCGGTCGTCAGTCCAACGGCAGGTTCAGCAGGGCGTTCTCGATCAGCTCCGGCATGGCCGGGTGGATCCAGTACTGACCGCGGGCCATGCTGCGAGCGTCGATCTCGAAGCTCATCGCCTGGATCAAGGGCTGGATGAGGGTCGGCGCCTGCGGGCCGATGATGTGCGCGCCGATCAGCCGACCGGTCGACGGATCCGCGAGCAGCTTGGCGAAGTGCGACTCGTCCTCCATGGCCCAGCCGTAGGCGATGCCGCCGTAGTCCTGCGTCGCCGTCACGTACGCCACGCCCTGAGCGGCCGCGTCCCGTTCCGTCAGCCCGACCGACGCGATCTGCGGTGAGCCGAACACCGCGTGCGGCACGAACCGGTGGTCGACCGTCACGGGCGAGTCCTCGACGCCGAGGTCGTGCAACAGGTTGTGCTGCACCACGCGCGCCTCGTGATTGGCGACGTGCTTGAGCTCGGCGGGGGAACTGATGTCGCCCAGCGCGTAGATGCCGTCGACGGCGGTGCGCTGGTACTCGTCGACCTCCACGTGTCCCGACCTCGTCACCGCGACGCCCGTGGCCTCGACGTCGAGCAGGTCCGCGTTGGACCGCCTGCCGGTGGCGACCAGCAGCAGGTCGCCCTCGACGGTCTCCGCGCCGCCCGGCCCCTCGAGGTCGAGCTCGACCCCGGTCCCGGTGTTGCGGGCCAGCGTCGTGGTGCGGTTCAGGCGCAGATCGATCCGCTGCGACGCGAGTGCCGTGTAGCGGCGGCTGACGTCCTCGTCCTCGGCGCGCAGCATCGCCCCGGAACGCGCGATCATGGTGACGTCGACGCCGAACGCCGAGAACACGTGCGCGAACTCGGCCGCGATGAATCCGCTGCCGAGGATCACCAGGCGGCGCGGCAGCTCGTCGATCCGCATGATCGTGTCCGACGTGTGGAAGTCCGTCTCGGCCAGCCCCGGCACGTCGGGAGCGACCGCGCGGCCGCCCGCGGCGAGGACGAACCGGTCCGCGGTGATCGTCTCGGTCCCGCCTGCCAGCTCGACGGTCAACTCCTTGTGCCCGGTGAACCGGCCCTGGCCCTCGTAGACGGTGACGTTCGCGTTGTCGTCGTGTTCGATGCGGTACTCACGGCCGCCCGCGGCGATGGCGTCGATGCGCCCGAAGATGCGGTCGCGGATGTCGCGCCAGCGCACCCCGTCGAGCGTCTCGTCGACACCGAGCCGTGCCGCAGAGGCCGGTGTGGCCGCCAGATCCGCGGGGTGGACGAACATCTTCGTCGGGATGCAGCCGACGTTCAGGCATGTGCCGCCGAACACGCCCTTCTCGACGATGGCGACCTTCCGGTCGGCGAAGCGCTGGTCGAGGATCGAGTTCCCCGAGCCGGTCCCGATGATGACGATGTCGTAGTGCGGCACGTCGGTACCCTCTCAGGCCGTGGGTTTGCCGGTCTGTCCGCCTACCTCAACCCGTCCCGACGTCCGAGTGTTCCCAGGAGGCCGAGGCGTGGCTGCGAGGCGAGCGTGACACTGAGGGGCGGCATAGCTGTGAGGGGCGACATGGCGGTGAGGGGCGACATGATTGTTGGGGCGGCATGGTTGTGAGGGGCGGCATAGCTGTGGGGGACGGCATGGTGGTGGGGGAAGCATGGTTCTGAACGGTCCGCAGCGGCGTGGCCGGTCCGCGGGCCGCGGAGCCCGCCGGGTGCCGGTCGTGATCCTCGCCGGTTTCCTCGGCGCGGGGAAGACGACGCTGCTGAACCACCTGCTCGCGGGCACCCGTGGCACGCGCATCGGCGTCGTCGTCAACGACTTCGGCAGCGTGAACGTCGACGCGCTCAGCGTGGCGGGGCAGGTCGACTCGATGGTCTCGCTCGAGAACGGCTGCCTGTGCTGCGCGGTCGATGCGAGCGGACTGGACCGGATGCTGTCGACCCTCACCGATCCGTCCGCCGATCTCGACCTCGTCGTCGTGGAGGCCAGCGGGTTGGCCGAGCCGCGGAGCCTCGTCCGGCTCGTGCTCGCCAGCGAGGACCCGTACCTCGAGTACGGCGGCCTGGTGGAACTCGTCGACGCCGCCGAGTTCCCGGCCATGCGCGAGCAGCACCCCGAACTGGCCGACCAGGTGGCGATGGCGGACCTCGTCGTGCTCAACAAGGTCGACCGCGCCGCCGACGGGGTGGCCGAGCTGGTCGGTGAACTGGCGGGTGCGACGCCGGTGTTGCCCACCGAGTTCGGGCGGATCGACCCGGAGCTGTTGTTCGACCGCGTCGACCGGGGACGGCACGCGGGCCCGCGGCAGCTGACGTTCGACGACCTGCGCTTCGAGGACGCCGAAGCCGGCTGCGGCTCCGGCGATGACCACGACGATCACACCGGGCACGCGCACACCGCCTACGACACCGTGACCGTCGAAACCGGACCGCTGCACCCACGCCGGTTCGCCGCCTTCCTCGAGACCCGGCCCGCAGGCCTGTACCGGATGAAGGGCACCGTCTCGGTCGGCGTGCCCGGGCACGGTGACGCGTACGAGGTACACACCGTGGGGGCGTACGTCCGCGTGGAGCGTGTCGCGCCGCAGGCGGACCCGGCGACCGGGTTGGTGCTCATCGGCGCCGGAGTGGACGCGGACGGACTGCGCGCCGAGGTCGAACGGTGCTCCACGGCGGTGGCGGGCGAGGCCGTCGAGCAGGACCTGCTGCCGCTGCTGCGCTACGTCGTCGACCCGTCCCGCAACGGCGGGGACGCGGGCGTCGCCGGTGTCGACGAGGGAACGGACGGCCATATCGGCGAAGGTGCGGACGGCGCATGGCCGGTGAATCCCGCGGAGTTCGGGGCCGACGAGTTCACGGCCGTGGACGATGTGGTTGTGGCGGACCCGGATGTGGTTGTCGGGGACCCGGAGGACGGTGCCGCGGACCCGGAGGACGAGGCGCGACCGGAGCCTGCGCCGACTGGCTGTGTCGCCCATCCCGAGGCCTTCGACGGACTGGTCGCTCCGGAGGATTTCGACCCCGAGCGGTAACCCGGCCCACGTCGCGCGGTCGGCCGGATGACCGTCACGACGGCAGGCGCGGTCTCGGATCGGGACGGCCGCGACGGCTTTCCGGGGGGAGCCGTCAGTGCTGGGTGAGTTTCAGGGTCGGCAGGTCGGCGGGAACGCCGTCGGTGATCAGCTTCTCCAGCGCGGCCGTGTCGACGTTCTCCTCGATGGCGTCGGCCAGCCCGTCGAGCATCGCCTCGCGTCGTTCGGCGAAGCCGGGCGCGTCGGCGGGTGTCCAGTCCACCCCGGTCTGCCGAGCGGCCTGGGTGAGCCAGGCCCTGCGGAACGCGTCGTTCTCGAACACGCCGTGCCACATCGTGCCCCACACGGCGCCGTTGCGGAGGCCGTCGAGGAACGGTTCGGAGGTGTGCCCGCGGTCGTGCTCGGCGACACCGTGGTGGATCTCGTAGCCGGACACGTCGTGGCCACGCCACTGCGTGGACGGCGTTGCGAGGGTCTTGTCGGCCCTGAACGCCACCGACATCGGCAGCAGTCCGAGCCCGGCCGCCTCGTCGTCGGTGGATTCGACCCCGTCGGTGATGGCCCTGCCGAGCATCTGGTAGCCGCCGCAGATGCCGAGCACCGGCCTGCCCTTCTCGGCGCGGTGACGTACGGCGGCGTCGATTCCGCGCCTGCGCAGCCACGCCAGGTCGTCCACAGTCGACCGTGTGCCGGGGAGGACGGCGACGTCGGCGGCGGCGACGACGTCCGGATCGGCCGTCACGGTCACGTCGACGCCGGGTTCGGCCGCCAGCGGGTCGAGGTCCGTGGCGTTGGACACGCGCGGGAAACGCACCGCGGCCACGCGCAGGGTCGCACCGGCTCCCGGACGATGTCCGTCCCAGCCCGCGATCGCGAGCGCGTCCTCGGAGTCGAGCCACACGTCGGGGAGCCAGGGGAGAACGCCCAGCACGGGGCGGCCGGTCAGTTCGGCCACCGACCGCAGTCCCGGTTCGAGCAGCGTCGCGTCACCACGGAACTTGTTCACCAGGAACGCCGCGAGGTGCGCCTGATCGGCCTCGTCGACGATGCCGACCGTGCCGGCCAGTGCCGCGAGCAGCCCGCCGCGGTCGACGTCGCCGACCACCAGCACGGGCAGGTCCGCCGCGCGGGCCAGGCCCATGTTCACGTAGTCGCCGTCGCGCAGATTGGTCTCCGCGGGACTGCCCGCGCCCTCGCAGACGACGACGTCGAACCGTTCCCGCAGCTCGGCCAGCGCGCCGAAGGCCGCGTCCGCCAGTTCGCGGCGGCCGTGGGCCCAATCACCCGCGTGGAGGTCGCCCCACGGGGTGCCGCGCAGCACGACGTGACTGCGCCGGTCGCCGCCGGGCTTCAGGAGAACCGGATTCATCGCCGACTCGGGCTCGGCGCCCGCGGCGACCGCCTGGAGCCACTGCGCCCGCCCGATCTCGGCCCCATCGGAGCAGACCATCGAATTGTTCGACATGTTCTGCGCCTTGAACGGCGCAACCCGCACGCCGCGGCGCGCGAGCCACCGGCACACGCCGGCGGCCACTGTGGACTTGCCGGCGTCGGATGTCGTTCCTGCGATCAAGAGGCCACCACGCACGCCAGCACGGTAGTCCACCCGATCCAGCGACCCCGGATTCGGGCACGTGGGCCGTAGCCTGGGCGCGACCCGACCAGCAGACCTACGAGGGAACCGCTATGCCCGTGATGCCCGCATCGTCGCGTTCCGGCGGTGTCCGTTCGAGTGGTGTCCGTTCCGGCCGCCCGGCCCGTCGCGCTTCGTCCGTCCTCGCCGCGTTCGCGTTGACGGCGCTGACGGGTGCGTCCCTGGCGCCGGCGACGGCCGGCGCCGCGGAACCGTACGTCGTCGGCGGCGACGAGGCCTCGGTGGCCGACCACTCCTACGCCGTCTACCTCGTCGACGACGACGGTAGGCAGTTCTGCGGCGGCACGCTCACGTCGTCGCGGAAGGTCGTCACCGCGGCACACTGCGCTGACGCGCTGCCCGCCGACGACCTGGGCGTCGTCGCGGGCAGGCAGGACACGCGAACGGACCGTGGCATCGAGGCCGGTGTCCGTGACGTGTGGATCGCGCCGAGTTACCAGGACCCGATCTCGGGCGGTGACATCGCGGTGCTCTCGCTCGACCGTGCCGTGCCGTACCGCACCGCAGAGGTCGCCGACGCCTCCGACTCGGCGAAGTACCGAGCGGGCACCGAGGCGACCGTGCTCGGCTGGGGCCGGGTCTCTGAGTCGGGCGAGCGGTCGAACACGCTGCGTTCCGCGCAGGTGCCCGTCGTCGCGGACGACACCTGTTCCCGGGCCTACGACGAGTACGACCGCGAGTCGATGGTCTGTGCCGGTTACCCGGAGGGCGGTGTCGACGCCTGCCAGGGCGACTCGGGTGGCCCGCTGATGGTCGGCGACACGCTCATCGGTGTCGTGTCGTGGGGCGACGGCTGTGCCCAGGCGGGCAAACCGGGGGTCTACACCCGTGTGTCGACGTTCGAACCGCAGCTCGGGGGTCAGGGCGTCGACTCCTGATCGACCTCGGGTGAGTTCCGGGTCGTCGGCGGGGTCGGCGGCCCGGAGCGACGGATCTGTTGTGGCACGGCCGTGTCACACTGGGCGGGTGACCGACCTGGTGGCTCGCCGCGGCCCGGACCTCACGGCCGCCGAACTGTACGACCTGCTCCGCCTGCGCGTGGACGTGTTCGTCGTGGAGCAGAACTGCCCCTACGGCGAGCTCGACGGACTGGACCTGCTGCCGACGACGTGGCATCTGTGGGCGCCGGGCCGGGCCGACGATGCGGGTGCGGCCGGGTGCTTGCGGGTGCTGGCCGAACCGGACGGCGTCGCCCGCGTCGGCCGTGTGGTGACGGCGCCGTCCGCGCGGGGCACCGGGCTCGGGGCCCGCCTGATGGAGGCGGCCGTCGAGCACATCGGGGAGGCCGAATCGGTGCTCAACGCGCAGACGTACGCGCAGGGCTTCTACGCGCGGTTCGGTTACGAACCCGAGGGCGAGGAGTTCGACGAGGACGGCATCCCCCACATCGCCATGCGCCGGAAGGCGTGCTGAAGGGCCCGACGTCGGAAAGCCCGCCGACGACCGAGCGCCGGGAAGTTACGCCGCGGTGCCCGAGTGCACGACACGCGGGCCGCAGTGCAGGACACGCGGGTTGGGGCGCAGGACACGCGTGAGGCGGGCGGAACAGGCCGACCGGAGTGCGGCGCGGAGTTCGCTACCGTGGATGCATGCCTCGACGCCATCGCCGATCGCGGGACGAGCGCCCGCGTCCCGCCGTCACCGGGTGGGCGCGCTCCGAGTCCGCCGAGGACGGCGAGTGGCTCGTGCGCACCGTGCCGGGTGCGCAGGCGACGAAGATGTATCGCTGCCCGGGATGTGACCACGAGATCCGGCCGGGTGTGCCGCACGTCGTGGCGTGGCCCGCCGACGAACTGGGTTCGGTGGCCGACCGCAGGCACTGGCACAACGGCTGCTGGCAGGCGCGCGGTCGTCGCGGCCCCACCCGTCGCCGCTGAGTCCCACCGCGCCGAATCCCACCGCGCCGAATCCCGCCGCTGAGTCCCACCCCGCCGAGTTCGCCCGCCACCGCGTTGTGCCGTCGCACGGCCGACGCCACCTCGCCGAGGTGCCGAGTGATCGGGAAGAATCGCGGGCATGGCCGATCTTCCGCTCGTTCTCCTGCACGCCTACCCGCTCGACGCGCGCATGTGGAACGCCGTCCGCGGACCGCTGTCGGCCCGTACCCGCGTGATCACGCCCGATCAGCGAGGCATGGGCCGCAGCCCGTTCCCGGATTCCGCATCCCCGAACAGCGCGCCCCCGAACAGCGCGACCTCGGACAGCGCGACCTCGGACAGCGCCTCCGGCGGACGGGCCGACCGGGAACCGAGTCTCGACGACGCGGCCCGCGACGTCGTGGCGCTGCTCGATCGGCTCGAACTCGACCGGGTGGTGCTCGGTGGCTGCTCGATGGGCGGATATCTGACCATGGCCGTGCTGCGGGCGGCTCCCGAGCGCGTCGGCGGACTGGTGCTCATCGACACCAAGGCCGAGGCCGACACCGACGAGGCCCGCGCGAATCGGCTGTCGGTGGCCGACCGGGCCGAGTCCGAGGGCATCTCGGACTGGCTCGCCGACGCGATGCTGCCCAACCTCCTGTCCGACCCCACCCGCGAACGGCAGCCCGAGGTCGAGGCCCTGGTGCGCGAGCTCATCGAATCGCAGCAGCCCTCCGGCGTCGCGTGGGCACAGCGCGCCATGGCCGCCCGCTCCGACTCCACGGAGACCCTGCGCGGTGCGGACGTCCCCGCCCTGGTGATCGTGGGGGAGCGAGACGGACTCACCCCGCCGGAAGCGGCCCGGTCCATGGCCGAGGTGCTGCCCTCCGCGCGGCTCGAGACGATCCCGGACGCGGGACACCTCACGCCACTCGAAGCACCCGATGCCGTGGCCGGAGCGATCACCGACTGGTACCCGGCAGCGTGAGGGAGGCCCCGGACGGCCGCCGCCGGCGACGAGGCGCCGGTGACGAGGCGCCGGGGCGCCGGCCGGGGACACGGCGCCCGCGGCCGCGTCGTGGGCCCGCACGAGGGTGTAGGCCTGGACGAGGGGTGTGGGCCTGGACGAGGGGTGTAGGCCACCTCGGTGGGCGCCGGTACCGCCGACCGATCGTGACGGACGTAACGCCAGAACGTGACCGTGGTCTCACCTGCTCCACGGGGACCCGCCGGCGGGTCCGACGACGGCGGCACGACGGGCGCGCCGGCCGCCGCGAGGAAGCCTGCGAGTCGGACGTCGGGGCGAGTGCGGCATGCGGATCCGTTCGCGGCAACGCCGTCGCGGCCGGTGTCCGCGCGGCCACGTCACCCGGTCTCACCAGCAGATTCGACTCCGTGGCGAGCATGTCCGGCGTCTCGGTGCACACGCCGAACCGGCGGGTCGTGTCGAGGAGGACCGCGACGCTGGAAGGCGCCGATCGGGCACTCCCGACGTGATGTTCGCAGCCGCGGGAACCATCGAAACTCGCGACGGCTACGATCTGTCGTAGCCAACGTGGGTCCCCGCCCGTGGCGCAGCAAGGATCGGGGTTCGAAGTGCAGGAGGCAGGAGTGACGGCCGTAGCCCCCCAGCCGATCGCGAAGCGCCCATACCCGGCGCAGAAGTCGGCAAAGGGTTCGTACCTGCTGAGTATGTTCCGGACGACGGATCACAAGCAGATCGGCATCATGTACATCGTCACCTGCTTCGCCTTCTTCATGATCGGCGGAGCGATGGCGATGCTGATCCGTACCGAGCTCGCTCAGCCGGGTCAGCAGTTCCTGTCCCAGGAGCAGTACAACCAGCTGTTCACCATGCACGGCACGGTGATGCTGTTGTTCTACGCGACGCCGATCGTGTTCGGCTTCGCGAACTTCGTCCTGCCGCTGCAGATCGGTTCGCCCGACGTCGCGTTCCCGCGACTGAACGCCTTCTCGTTCTGGCTGTTCACGTTCGGCGGTCTGATCGCGCTCGCGGGCTTCATGACCCCGGGCGGCGCCGCCGACTTCGGTTGGTTCGCCTACACCCCGCTCTCCGACGCGATCCATTCGCCGGGCGTGGGGGCCGACCTCTGGATCACCGGGCTGGTCGTCAGTGGTCTGGGCACGATCCTCGGTGCGGTCAACATGATCACGACCATCGTCTGCCTGCGTGCTCCCGGCATGACGATGTGGCGGATGCCGATCTTCACCTGGAACATCCTGGTCACCAGCATCCTCGTGCTGATCGCGTTCCCGATCCTGACCGCCGCGCTGATGGGGCTGTTGGCCGACCGTGTCATCGGCGCCCACGTGTTCGACCCCGCCAACGGCGGCGTGATCCTGTGGCAGCACCTGTTCTGGTTCTTCGGCCACCCCGAGGTGTACATCGTCGCGCTGCCGTTCTTCGGCATCGTGTCCGAGATCTTCCCGGTGTTCAGCCGTAAGCCGATCTTCGGCTACAAGGGCCTCGTGCTGGCGACGCTGGCGATCGCAGCCCTGTCGGTGTCGGTGTGGGCGCACCACATGTACGCGACCGGCTCCGTGCTGCTCCCGTTCTTCGCCTTCATGACCTTCCTGATCGCCGTGCCGACGGGTGTGAAGTTCTTCAACTGGATCGGCACGATGTGGAAGGGCCGCATCACGTTCGAGTCGCCGATGTTGTTCTCCGTCGGCTTCCTCGTCACGTTCCTCTTCGGCGGTCTGACCGGCGTCCTGCTGGCCGCGCCCGCCATCGACTTCCACGTGTCGGACAGCTACTTCGTCGTCGCGCACTTCCACTATGTGCTCTACGGCACGATCGTGTTCGCCACATTCGCCGGCATCTACTTCTGGTTCCCGAAGATGACCGGCCGGATGATGGACGAACCGCTGGCCAAGCTGCACTTCTGGCTCACGTTCCTCGGCTTCCACGGCACGTTCCTCGTCCAGCACTGGCTGGGTGCGGAGGGCATGCCGCGCCGCTACGCCGACTACCTCGCCTCCGACGGCTTCACGACGCTCAACACGATCTCTACGATCGGTGCCTACGTGCTCGGTGCCTCGACGCTGCCGTTCATCTGGAACGTCTTCAAGAGCTACCGGTTCGGTGAGCTCGTCGACGTCGACGACCCGTGGGGTTACGGCAACTCGCTGGAGTGGGCGACGTCCTGCCCGCCGCCGCGGCACAACTTCACCGAGCTGCCCCGGATCCGGTCCGAGCGGCCGGCGTTCGAGCTGCACTACCCGCACATGATCGAGCGGCTCCACTCCGAGGGCCACATCTCGTTCACCGGCAAGCAGATCGACAGCCCGCATGCCAAGGAGGCGCCCTCGCAGGTGGCCACCAAGGCGGTCATGCCGGGCGACCACGATAAGGACAACGCGAGCGAACAGTGAGTACCAACAGCACCCCAGTCCTGATCACCGCGACCGGGCCGGACAAGCCGGGCGTCTCGTCCGTCCTGTTCGCCGCGCTCACCGCACACGGCGTCGACGTGCACGACGTCGAGCAGGTGGTCATCCGTGGACGATTGGTACTGGGAGTGCTGGTCGCCGTCGACAGCGACCCGGAAGCCCTGCAGGAGGCCGTCGAGCAGGCCATGGCGACCGTGGCGATGTCGGTCGACGTGAAGATCGGCGACGAGATCGGCACCGAGCCGTTCGCGCAGGGCAGGCAGGGCTCGACCCACGTACTGACGCTGCTCGGCCGCCCGCTCACGGCACAGTCGATCTACGCGGTCGCGGGCAAGCTCGCGTCGGTCCACGCCAACATCGACGCCATCCGGAGCATCGCCGACTATCCGGTGACCGGCCTCGAGGTGGAGCTGTCGGTCGAGAAGGACACGCCGGAGTCCGACGCCGAGCTGCGCTCGATCCTCGCCGACTTCGCCAACCGCGGCGGGCTCGACGTGTCCATCCAGCGTTCCGGCCTGTCTCGGCGGGCGAAGCGGCTGGTCGTGTTCGACGTCGACTCCACCCTCATCCAGGGTGAGGTCATCGAGATGCTCGCCGCGCACGTCGGGGTCGAACCGCAGGTGCGGGAGATCACCGAGGCCGCCATGCGCGGCGAGATCGACTTCAACGAGTCGCTGGAACGCCGCGTCGCCCTGCTCGAAGGGCTGCCCGAGACGGCGATGGACGAGGTGGCCGACGCGATCGAGCTCACCCCCGGCGCCCGGACGACGATCCGCACGCTCAAGCGGCTCGGCTACCAGTGCGGTGTCGTGTCCGGTGGCTTCATGCGGATCATCGACCGGCTCGTCGACGACCTGGGCCTCGACTTCGCCGCGGCGAACGAGTTGGAGGTCGTCGACGGCAAGCTCACCGGCCGCGTCGTCGGTGAGATCGTCGACCGGCCCGGCAAGGCGCGGGCACTGAATCGCTTCGCCGACGAGTTCGGTATCCCGGTGCAGCAGTGCGTCGCCGTCGGTGACGGCGCCAACGACATCGACATGCTGTCGGCGGCGGGCATGGGTATCGCGTTCAACGCCAAGCCCGCGCTGCGCGAGGTCGCCGACGCCGCGCTGTCGTACCCGTACCTCGACGCGATCCTGTTCATGCTCGGCGTGACGCGTACCGAGGTCGAGGCCGCCGACGCGGCCGACGGTCTCGCGCTCGTCCGGCCGTGACCGGGCCGCTCGCTCCGCTCGCCGCGCGCTACGCCTCCTGGCTCGACCTGCCCGCGGCCGACACCGCCGCCGTCGTCGAGGCCGAACCCGACGAGGTGCGGGCCATGCCGGTGATCCTGCGCATGGAGAAGGCCTCGCCGCCCGCACGCACGCCGTTACTGGAAGCCGCCGCGACCGCGGCGCTGGCCGTGTGCCTCGACGAGCGGTGCGAACCAGGCGGGCCCTGGCACGAGCCGATGCGGGACTGGCTCGCAGGCCACATCCGCAAGGTCGCCCGGAGGGCCCGGGGCGCTCACTGGGACGCGGTGCAGGAGCTGCCCGGCATCACGGTGGACGTCGACGGCGCGCAGGTACGAGCCCTGCTGCCCGGGCGCGTGTCGGAAGTGCCCAAAGAGGTGGCGCGCCTGCAGGTCTCCGGTACCGACCTGCCCGTCGACGAGCCCGGGCCCGCCTCGGACGACCGTCCGCTGTTGCTGCTGAACCCGGACGTGCCGATGACGACCGGCAAGTTCGCCGCGCAGGTCGGGCACGCCACGATGCTGCTGGCCGCAGTGCTCGGCGACGTCGAGTTGTCGCGCTGGCGCGCCGACGGTTTCCGCTGCGCCGTGCGTGACGCCACGCCCGCCCAGTGGGCCGAGCTGGCACCGGGTGATCCGGCCGCGACGTGGCGCGACCGCGGCGTCATCGCCGTCCGCGACGCCGGATTCACCGAGATCGCACCCGGCACGGTCACCGTGCTCGCGCAGGCGCGCGGGCTCTGAGTCGACAAGCCGCAAGCCGCAAGCCACAAGCCGCACTCGCCGGCCCGGGTCTCCGGCAGAGGGTTTCCACGCGGCCGGCTTCCCGACATGGGCCGTCCGAGACGGCGCCCTCAGTGGCCGGCCGGCGACATGTTTGCGGATTCGGCAAAGGAGATCGCCGTATTGGTACACGCCGTGGCACAGTCGCGAACATGGATTCGACGTTCGACCGTGACTTCTGGGAACGCCGTTGGGGACAGGTTGTCCGCGATCACCCGGATGCTGTCGCGAACCGGCCTCCCAACAGGCACCTGCTCGCGGAGGTGGCCGGCCTGCGCCCCGGCAGCGCACTCGACGCGGGATGCGGTCACGGTGCGGAGACACACTGGTTGGCCGCGTCCGGCTGGCGGGTCACGGCGGTCGATTTCTCGCCCACGGCCCTCGACGTGGGACGGCAGACGGCCGAACGTCTCGGTGCGGACATCGCCGAGAGGATCGAGTGGCGCGAGGCGGACCTCGCCACGTGGAATCCGCCCGACCGGACCTACGACCTCGTGGCGTGCGTGTACGTGCACATCGAGGGGCTGGTCGGCGAGTTCGTCACGCGGCTCGCCCGCGGTGTCGCACCCGGCGGCACGCTCCTACTGGTCGGACATCGCCCCGTGGACCCGGAAACCGGTGCCGACACGCCTGCTGCGGGACAGGTGCAGGTCTCGGTCGAGGAGGCGACCGCGGCGCTCGACGCGCTCGGCGGCTGGCGGCTCGAGGTCGCCGAGGAGCGCAGCCGCGACGTCGAAGGCACCGGCGTCGACGCCGTGATCCGCGCCGTGGCGGCCGAATGAGGCCGCCCGGGAACGTCAGGCCGAGCCCTCGCCCGCCTTCCACACGACGTAGGCCTGGTCGGCGTCGGTGGTCATCGCCTCGACGAACGTTTCGTGGTCGAACCCCGGCAGGGTCTGCAGCCGCTCGATGAGCGCGTCCGCGGCCGGGTCGCCGCTCGGCACGGCGGTGCCCGTGCCGTCGGCCGCCGCGAGCATCAGGAAGACGTCCTCGTCCGACAGTCCCTCGGGGATCACACGGACGACCACGGCGGCGAGGTCGTCCCAGTCGACCCGCTCCTCGGAGCCGTCGGCGAGCTGCCGCCGGACACCGGTGTCGTCGACACTGACGGCGCGGGAATGGGCGGTGGAGGAATCGGGGGACACGAACTCTCCCTTGGGCTCGGGGGTGGCGTTCACCGTAACGCGGTGGACGTGCTCGCCCTTCCCGGGGCGGCGGCGTCGAGCCGCGTGAGCGCATCGCGCGCAACGGCGGGATCCTGCGTTGGCCAGAACGGCGGAATCGACGCGCGCAGAAAGCCGCCGTACCGCGCCGTCGCGAGCCGTGAGTCGAGGACGGCGACGACTCCGCGGTCGCTGGACGAGCGGTGCAGCCTGCCCGCACCCTGCGCCAGCAACAGCGCGGCGTGCGTGGCCGCGACCGTGAGGAAGCCGTTGCCGCCGCGCGCCTCGATCGCCCGCTGCCGGGCCGAGGCCACCGGGTCGTCGGGCCGCGGGAACGGCAGCCGGTCCACGATCACCAGCTGCAGCGACGGCCCCGGCACGTCCACGCCCTGCCACAGCGACAGCGTCCCGAACAGGCACGTGCGCGGCTCGTCCGCGAACTGCGACACGAGCGTCGACGTCGAGTCATCGCCCTGGCACAGGATGTCGTAGGGGAGCCGTTCGCGGAGCTCCTCGGCGGCCCGTTTGGCGGCGCGCATGGATGAGAACAGGCCCAGGGTGCGCCCGCCCGCGGCGTCGATGAGCGCGGCGATCTCGTCGAGCGTGGCGTCGCCGAGTCCGTCGCGGCCGGGCGGCGGGAGGTGCTTGGCGACGTAGAGGATGCCGTTGCGCCCGTAGTCGAACGGGGAGCCGACGTCGAGTCCGCTCCACCGCAGTCCGTCGTCGGCGTCGTCGGCCGGAGCGGGCTTGTCGGTGGCGGTGCCGTCGTCGGCGGGCGCGGACGTCGGTTCCGGAGGCAGTCCCCATTGGCGGGCCAGGGTGTCGAACCGGCCGCCGAGTGCGAGGGTCGCCGACGTCAGGACGGTCGTCGAGCGGGCGAACACGCGCTCCCGCAGCAGTCCGCCCACGGCCAGCGGCGCGACGTGCAACGATGGCGGCCGCGGCGAGGACGAGTAGGTGTCCTTCGAGATCCACACGACGTCGGGCCGGTTCGCCTGGTCGGCGTCGAACGCGTCGAGCAGCCGTACCGCGGTGTCGTGGATCTCCTCGACGGCCGAGCGCGCCAGTTTGCGTGCGGTGGCCTCCTCGACGTCCTCCTTGCGTTCGCCGCCCAGCGCCGTCAGGCACGCGTGCGCGGCGTCGCGGACGACGGTGACCGCGCCGCCGAGCGCGTGCGGCAGCGTGTCGAGCCGCTCCGCGGGAAGGTCGTCGAGTACGAGTGCGAGACCCTCGCCAGCCTCGAGGAGCCGGTCCGACGTGTCGGCGTCGATGATGCGCCCGCAGCGTCGGGTGGCCGCCGAGACCGCCGAGGCGGTCAGCTCCGCCGTGGCCGCCGACGTGACCCGGTCGACCAGCTCGTGCGCCTCGTCGATGACGACGAGGTCGTGTTCCGGCAGCACGCGCTGTTCCTGGAGCGCATCGATCGCCAGCAGCGCGTGGTTGGTGACAATGACGTCGACCCGGCCCGCGTCGGCGCGCGCCTTCTCCGCGAAGCAGTCGTCGCCGACGGGGCAGCGCGCAGCGCCGAGGCATTCGCGCGCGCTGACCGACACCTGCCGCCACGCCTGTTCCGACACACCCGGCACGAGCTCCGTGCGGTCGCCGGTCTCGGTTTCCGAGGACCACTCGTGCAGCCGTTTCACCTCGCGGCCGATACGCGACACGGCGAACGCGTCGAACAATCCGCTGTCCTCCGGCTCTTCGGGGGCGCCGGAATGCACGCGGTGCATGCAGAGGTAGTTGCGCCTGCCCTTGAGGATCGCGAACGTCGGTTCGCGGCCCAGCGGCTTCTTCAGTGCTTTCGCCAGCCGCGGAAGGTCGCGGTCGACGAGTTGGTTCTGCAGCGCGATCGTGGCGGTCGACACGACGACCGTGGTGTGCCCTTCGACCGCGTGCCGGATCGCGGGCACGAGGTAGGCCAGCGACTTGCCCGTGCCGGTGCCCGCCTGCACGGCGAGGTGCTCACCGGTGCGGATCGCCCGCCCGACGGCCTCCGCCATGCGCACCTGGCCGTCGCGCTCGGTGCCGCCGACCGCCTCGACGGCGTCGGTGAGCAGCTCGCGGACGCCGGGGAGCTCGCGGGGCTTCTGCAGGGTGCTGATCTCGGCGGGCACGGAGCGCCACCTTACCGATCGGGGCCGACACCGATGGGTACCGACACCGATGGGCCGACCCGACGGGCACCGGCACCGAGGGACAGCGGCACCGAGGGGCACCGGTACCTGGGTGCCGGTGCCGCCCGGCGGTGACCCGTCGTCGGGGTGTGGGCAGGCGGCCCCGAACGGGCGGTCACACGGCCGGGTGGTGTGCGGTCGGCCGGGTCAGGCTCTAGTCCGTGGCTGCCGATGTCGGGGATGCGCCAGTCACGATTCGGGAGGACGTCACATGACACGCACGCGCACCGCACGCCGAACCGGCCGACTGTCGGTGGTGGGGCTTGCCTCATTGGCGCTGATCGCCGCGTTGACGGGCTCCGCCCATGCCGGCGCCGACGGCACCGGGGACACCGACGGCCGGGCCTCGGGGCACGCGGCCGAGACGCAGGCGGTGCACGCGCACGACGACTGGGCGCCGACGGCGACCGGCGACGCGGGCATGGTCGACGTCGTGCAGGGCGGCACCGACGTGCGGGTCGGCCCGATCGCGGCGTGCGACGTCGAGGGTGAGACCGAAGGCGGCACGCCGGGCATCACGGTCGGCGAGGACGGTGAACTGGCCGCCTACGGCCGGGCCGAGACGTCCTGCGAGCGTTCCGGCGGACGGGCACGCGCGGAGGTGACGGGCGACCGGTTCTCGACGTCCGTGCTGGAACAGTACGGCGGCCCGAAGATCCGCGTGCGCTCCTACTCGGCGTCGTGCCACACCACCGACAACGGCAGTGCGTCGTCGATGTCGCTGTCCGGCGTGACCGGCTTCGACGTGCCGGAGGAGATCCCGCCGAACCACGAGGTGCTGATCCCCGGCGCGACCGAGAACGACCCGCCGATGGCGCGCGTCGTGCTCAACGAGTTCACCGCGCCCGAACCGCCGGACGGCAGCATGGCCATGTCCGCCGTGCACATCGAGCTGTTCCCCGAAGGCGGCCCGGTCACCGGCGACATCCGCGTCGGCTCGTCGAGCTGCGCCCCCTACGGAGACTGACGCGCGAGCCGGTGCTGCCGGGGCAGGTCCACGAGGTCGCCCCGCTCCGGCAGGCTGTCGGCGCCGCCGGGCACGGTCATCGCAGCGGCTCGGCACGCCGCGGCCGTGCGCACGCGCCGGTCGGCGGGCTCGCCCGCCAGCAGGTCCGCGAGATACCCCGCGACGAACGCCTCGTCGGCGGCGTCCGGGTCGATCTCGTGCACCGGATAGGACGGCACGTCGTAGCGGGCGCCCGCGATCTCGGCGACCGCGCCGCGCGGGCCCTGCGTGACGATCACGTCGTCGGGGCCGAGCGCGGCCAGCTCGGCCATCAGTGAGTCGGCGTCGCCGTCGAACCCGAGCAGGCGCGCCTCGTCGGTGCGGGCGAACACGATGTCGGCGTGCGAGACGAGGTCCAGCAGCGTGTCGCGGGCGTCCTCGGGCCGCCACAACGCGGGCCGGTGGTCGAGCGCCACGGACACCGGCACGCCCGCCTCACCCGCGATCTCGGCGGCCGTGAACGTGGCGTCGTCGGCCGTCTCCGACAGCGCGGCGGTGCTGCCGGACAGGTGCAGCACGCCCGCCCCGGCGATCAGGTCCTCGCGCAGGTCCTCCGGTGCGATGCGCGTGCCCGCGCTGCCGGTGCGGTAGAACGCCGACCGGTTGGTGTCGCGCGACCGCACGTCCCGGAGCACCAGGCCGGTGGGCGAGTGCGCGTCGGTCACCGCCGCGGACGTGTCGACGCCCTCCTCCCGCAGCCGGGTCAGCACGAGCGCGCCCGGTTCGTCGGCGCCGATCCGGCCGGTCCACGCCGCGCGGGCGCCGAGCCGGGACACGCCGACGGCCACGGTCGCCTCGGTGCCCGCGATCCCGACGTCGACGGTCGTCGCGTGCCGGAGCTTGCCCGTCGAGGTGCGGAAGGACGCCAGCGCCTCGCCGAACGTCACCAGGCCTGCGCTCACGCGCCGACCCGGGGAGTGCCGACGATCTCGACGTCGGCATCGACGAAGTCGGTCAGCGCCCGCTCGGTCGTCTCCACCGCGACACCCGCGGTCAGATCCGCCAGCACCCGCACCGTGAACCCGGCGCGTGCGGCGTCCAGGGCCGTGGCGCGGACACAGTGGTCCGTCGCGATGCCCACGACGTCGACGGCCGTGACCCCGCGCGAGCGCAACCAGTGTTCGAGCGTCTCGCCGGTGTCGGTGGCCGATTCGAATCCCGAGTAGCCGTCGCTGTACTGGCCCTTCGAGAACACGGCCTGCACCGGCCCGACGTCGAGTGCCGGGTGGAAGCTCGCACCGGGCGTGCCCGCCTCGCAGTGCCGGGGCCAGGACGTCACGAAGTCGGGCTCGTCACTGAAGTGCGCGCCCGGGTCGATGTGGAGGTCGCGGGTGGCCGCGACGTGGGCGTACTCGCCCCGGCGCAGCAGCTCCGACACGTCGCCCGCGACGGCCGTGCCGCCCGCGACGGCGAGCGCACCTCCCTCGCAGAAGTCGTTCTGCACGTCCACGACGATCAACGCGGTGCTCATGACCGCCTCCCGCTCTTCTCAGCTGAATGTCGTCGGAATGGCAGGCTCGCCCTGGGAGAGCTTCAGGCCTTCCCACGGCAGGCTCACCATGCCGCGGCGCAGTCGAGTGCGCGCGTCTTCCAGTGTGGGCAGCCCGCCCACGGTTTTGCCCGCCCGCATGAGCGGGATCGGCACGGTCCGGTCGTGCTCTCCGAGCTCGGGTGGCGCATCCGCGGGGTGCACCACCTCCTCGAGCGCCGTGCCGGTGGCCTTGTGCCTGCGCACCGCCGACTTGCGCCCGCCGCGGGAGGCTTTGTCCTCGCTGCGTTTCGCCACGGGGCGGCCGTCCACGTCGACGAGTTTGTACACCATTCCCGCCGTCGGCGCGCCGGAACCGGTCACAACGGACGTTCCGACACCGTAGGCGTCGACGGGCTCGGCGCGCAGCGCTGCGATGGCGTGCTCGTCGAGGTCGCCGGAGACCATGATCCGCGTGTCCTTGGCGCCGAGGTCGTCGAGTTGTTCGCGGGCCTTGCGCGCGAGCACGCCCACGTCGCCGGAGTCGATGCGGATCGCACCCAGTTCCGGCCCCGCCACGCGCACCGCCGTGTCGATCCCCGCGGTGATGTCGTAGGTGTCGACGAGCAGCGTCGTGTCCGGACCGGCCTTGGCGACCTGCGAACGGAACGCCGCCTCCTCGCTGTCGTGCAACAGGATGTAGGCGTGTGCCGTCGTGCCGCGGGTGGGGATGCCGTAGCGCCTGCCCGCCTCGAGGTTCGACGTCGTCGCGAAACCGGCCAGGTACGCGGCCCGCGCGGCCGCCACCGCGGCGAGTTCGTGGGTGCGGCGCCCACCCATCTCGATGATGGGCCTGCCCGAGGCAGCCGCCGACATTCGCGCCGCCGCCGAGGCGATCGCCGAGTCGTGGTTGAGGATCGACAGGACCACCGTCTCGAGTACGACCGCCTCGGCGAACGTTCCACGCACGGTGAGGATCGGCGAACCGGGGAAGTACAGCTCCCCCTCCGGGTAGCCGTCGACGTCGCCCGAGAACCGGTAGTCGGCCAGCCAGGACAGGGTCGCCGAGTCGACCACCGCCGTGTGTTCGAGCTGTGTCAACTCGGCGTCGGTGAAGCGGAAGTCCGCGATCGCGTCGAGCACCCGGCCCGTGCCCGCGACGACGCCGTAGCGCCTGCCGCCGGGGAGCCTGCGTGCGAACACCTCGAACACGCACTCGCGGTCGGCCGACCCGTCCGCGAGCGCGCTGCCGAGCATGGTCAGTTCGTAGTGGTCGGTCAGCAGTGCCGTGCTGGGGCCGATCTGTTCCATGCGGAAGAACCTATCCGCGAACGGGTGGCCACCCCAGCCGTGGGTGCCGACCAGCGGGGGTGCGCCGTCACGCGTCGGCGTGTCGTGAGGAGTCGTGGGCGGAGGGGGCCCCCGAGGGCACTTCGGTCGCACTCGGTGCCACCACAGTGCCCTCGGGGCAACGCAGGAATGGAGGGGAGGGGACTTGCGGGGTTCCGGGCAGGGCGTGAGAGGGGGCGTGCCAACATGGAGGGCATGACGACGCCGGTCGAGGCCGAACAGACACTCGGCGAGGACACCAGCGCCGGGGACCAACCGTGGCAGACGATCGTGTGGAACGACCCGGTCAATTTGATGTCGTACGTGACGTACGTCTTTCAGAAGCTGTTCGGGTACAGCCGCGACCACGCCACGAAACTCATGCTCGACGTCCACCACAAGGGTCGGGCGATCGTCACGTCGGGCAGCAAGGAGAAGGTCGAGGGCGACGTCGCGAAACTACACGCGGCGGGCCTGTGGGCCACGATGGAGCAGACGTGAAGAGCTGGCGGCGCAAGGGCGGACGCGTGCTCGGCGGGTTCGAGCAGCAGGAGGCGGCCGTGCTGCGGGGCCTGGTGAGCCAGGTCGACGACATGCTCCGCGCCCGTGCGGAAGAAGCGCCGCAGGACGAGCTGGCGGAGCTGACCGGTATCAAGACCGGCCCCTCGGAGGGCCCGGACGACCCGGTGCTCGGCAGGCTCCTTCCCGATTTCCACAAGCTCGACCCCGACCAGCCGTCGCAGGACGAGGTCGACTCGGCCGCGGCACTGCGTTCGCTGCACGAGCCGCAGGTGCTCGACGCCAAGCTCGGGGTCGCCGCCGAACTGCTGAAGACGTTGCCGCCCGAGGGCGGCAACGTCAAACTCACCTACGAGCAGGCCGACGCGTGGGTCTCGGCGCTCAACGACGTCCGCCTGGCATTGGGCACGGCGCTGGACGTCGACGACGACATGCCCGAGGAGCTGCCGGAGGACGACCCCCGTTCCTCGCACCTGGGCATTTACCACTGGCTGACCTGGGTACAGGAAAGCCTGGTGCAGGCCCTCACCGAGTAGAACGACCAGGAGGCCGCCATGCCGGGTGAGTTGAACGCGATCACGGACGTCCCCGGCGTGCTCGTCGGCCATCATCAGCGTCTCGGCCGCGGCTGGGCCACGGGCGCGACGGCGGTGCTCGTCCCCGGGCAGGCCGTCGGTGCGGTCGACCAGCGCGGCGGGGCGCCGGGCACCCGTGAGACCGACCTGCTGGCGCCGGAGAACCTGGTGCAGCGGGTCGACGCGATCTGCCTGTCCGGCGGCAGCGCCTACGGGCTCGCCGCGGCCGACGGCGTCGTCCGCTGGCTCGGTGAGCGCCAGCGTGGCTTTTCCGTCGGCACTCGGCCGTTCGAGGTGGTGCCGATCGTCCCCGCCGCCGTCGTCTTCGACCTGCCTCGTGGCGACTGGGGCAACCGTCCGGACGCGACGTTCGGCTACGCGGCGTGCGAAGCGGCCACGGCCGGTCCGGTCGCACAGGGCACGGTCGGTGCCGGGACGGGCGCGCAGGTCGGGTCGCTGAAAGGTGGCATCGGCACCGCGAGCGAACGGGTCGGCGAGTTCACCGTCGGCGTACTGGCGGTCGTCAACGCGGCGGGTGAGGCGGTACGTGCGAGCACGGGCCGGCCGCTGGCCGCTGACGACGCGGAACCGGGCGAGTTCGGCGTCACCCGCTGGCCGCGTCGTGCCGTCGACCTCGGCGGTGGCGACCGTAAGGATCTCAACACCACGATCGGCGTGGTGGCCACCGACGCCGACCTGTCGAAGGCCGAGGCGCGCAGGCTCGCCGTCGCCGCGCAGGACGGGCTCGCCCGCGCCGTGCGGCCTGCGCACACGATGTACGACGGCGACACGGTGTTCACACTGGCCACGGGCGCACGGCAGCTGACGGAACAGGCCGGCCGACTCGGCGGCGAGCAGGAGGCAGGGCGCGCCGCCGCGCTGGACGGCCTGTGTTCGGCGGCCGCCCTGGTGTTCACGCGCGCCATGATCCACGGCGTGCTGGCCGCCACCTCCGCGGCCGGCCTACGGGCTTACCGCGATCTCTGGCCCGAGGCCTTCGAGGACTGAAACACCTGGTCGGCGGCTGCCGGGCCGGCCGTGGGAGGGATGGGCCACAGTGGTCGTCTCACACTGTGAACCCGCTTCATTCAGCCAGTAAGATGGGGCCCGTGCTTCGGATCCGCCGTGACCATGTCGACGCGATCGTCGCCCACGCCCGTCGTGACCACCCCGACGAGGCCTGTGGGGTCATCGCGGGGCCCGACGACGGCAGCGACACCCCAGAGCGCTACATCCCCATGGTCAACGCGGCGCGCTCGCCGACGTTCTACGAATTCGACTCGGGCGACCTGCTGAAGCTGTACCGCGAGATGGCCGCCAATGACGAGACACCCGTCGTGATCTACCACTCGCACACGGCCACCGAGGCTTACCCGTCGAGGACGGACATCAAGTTCGCCTCGGAGCCCTTCGCGCACTACGTGCTGGTGTCGACCCGGGAGGACGACGTCGCGGACTTCCGGTCCTACCGGATCGTCGAGGGCGAGGTCACCGAGGAGCCGGTGCAGGTCGTCGGGGATGCGGGCGCCGAGAGCCCGGCGATCCGGCTCAACCCGGACCTCGCGCCCGTCGAGTCGTACATGTTCGCCAACACCGGGGGAGACGACGTCCCCGACGCCTGATCACTCCCCGGCGTAGCCCGGGTCACACGCGGAATTTTCCCGCGTGCTCAAACGTCTGTCCTGATCGACAAGCCATTCTGCGGAGGTAACCCATGGCCGTGACCGTGTCCATCCCGACGATCCTGCGTACGCACACCGGCGGCGAGAAGTCCGTCGAGGCGGCCGGTAAGACTGTCGCCCAGGTGATCGACGACATCGAGTCGCGTCACGGCGGCCTGAAGGACCGTCTGGTCAAGGACGAGAAGCTGCACCGGTTCGTCAACGTCTACGTCAACGACGAGGACGTGCGGTTCGCGGGCGGCCTCGAGGCCGAGGTCACCGACGGCGACACCGTGACCATCCTGCCCGCCGTCGCCGGCGGTATGCGCTGATCATGGCCCGCTACGAGTCCTTGATCGACACGCTGGGTGGCACGCCGCTCGTCGGCCTGCCGCGCCTGTCCCCCTCCGGCGACGTCCGGCTGTGGGCCAAGCTCGAAGACCGCAACCCGACCGGGTCGATCAAGGACCGTCCGGCGCTCAAGATGATCGAGGCCGCCGAGAAGGACGGTTCGCTCCGTCCCGGTGCCACGATTCTCGAGCCGACGTCGGGCAACACCGGCATCTCGCTGGCCATGGCCGCCAAGCTCAAGGGCTACGGCCTGGTCTGCGTCATGCCGGAGAACACGTCCGCCGAACGTAAGCAGCTGCTGCAGGCGTACGGCGCGCGGATCATCTTCTCGGAGGCCGCGGGCGGGTCGAACGAGGCCGTCCGCAAGGCCAAGGAGCTCGCGAAGCTCAACTCGGACTGGGTGATGCTGTACCAGTACGGCAACCCGGCCAACATCGCCGCCCACTACGAGGGCACCGGCCCGGAACTGCTGGCGGACCTGCCGACGATCACCCACTTCGTCGGCGGCCTCGGCACCACGGGCACGCTCGTCGGCGTCGGACGGTACATGCAGGACGCCAAGCCCGACGTCCAGATCGTCGCCGCCGAGCCGCGGTACGGCGAGCTGGTCTACGGCCTGCGCAACCTCGACGACGGGTTCGTCCCCGAGCTGTACGACCCGGACGTGCTCAGTGGCCGGTACTCGGTCGGTGCGTACGACGCGCTGCGCCGGACGCGTCAGCTGCTCGAGCAGGAGGGCATCTTCGCGGGCATCTCGACCGGTGCCGTGCTGCACGCGGCGCTGGGGATGGCCGAGAAGGCGATCGCGAAGGGCCAGTCGGCCGACATCGCGTTCGTCGTGGCCGACGCGGGCTGGAAGTACCTGTCGACGGGTGCTTACGCCGGTTCGCTCGACGAGGCAGCCGAACGTCTCGACGGCCAGCTCTGGGCGTAGCGTCGACCTCATAGTTGATCTACACGGCTGCGGCCCCACCGGGTTCCGGTGGGGCCGCAGCCGTTTTCGGCTCAGCCGTCCCTGACGGCCGGGTTCCGTGGGTGGTCCATGCGCACGACGACGTCCGCGGTGTCGGCGGGGGAGACCTCGCGGTCGTACCGTTCGTACGCGGGCAGTGCCCAGTGCTCACCGGCGGACAGCCTGCGGGCCAGCGCCGCCGGTGACAGCCACAGGTGGACCGTGAGGTCGAAGTCCAGTCCGCGGCCGAGCAGCAGTTCGCCGTCGACCAACACGACCGCGTCGCCGGGCAGGGAGGAACGTGGCATGCGGTAGGGGCGGTCGGCGTCGGCGTCCCACAGCGCGGGCAGCACCTCCCCGGTGCCGCCGGGGTGCGCCGGACCGAGCACTTCGCGGCGCAGAGCTCCGAGGTCGAGCCAGTCGTCGTAGCGGGTGTCGGGGTCGTGGCGGCCGCGTTCGAACCGCAGCGACGCGGGCCGCAGGAAGTCCCACGCCGAGACGCGCAGAGTCTCCCGCCCTGCCACGCGCAGCGGGTCGACAAGTGCGTCGGCCAGGACTGCCGGGTCCGCGGCATCCGACGCACCGTCGACGGCCACGGCGACGCGCCGGTCGGTGGGCGAGGCTGCGATCCGTTCGACCAGTTCGGTCACGAGCCGGTCGAACGAGATGGGCCGGAAACGCACGCCGGCGATCCTACGGACCCGCCGCCACGACGGGCCCCGTACGCCCGACCGCCGACGGCGGGCGAGCGTAGGACACGCAGTGCCGAGTGCGGGACACGCGCCCGAGTTCGGCGCGGATCTCAGGGTCATCACCGAGGTCCGGCGGGGTGCGGTGGACGTAATCTGGTCCCGTGAGCATGCAGCCCGTTCCCACACCCGGTGCCGGTGACGCCAAGCAGGCGCGCCCGCCCGCCAAGCGGATCCTGCCGCCGAAACCCCTCGCGGCCGGCATCGTCGCGCTGGCCTTCACCGTCGTGCTGTACGTGATCGAGCTGCTCGACGTCATCCTGCCCGCACGGCTCGACGACGGCGGCATCGTCGCGCGTTCGCTCGGCGGGCTCGACGGCATCGCGTGGGCTCCGCTGCTGCACAGCGGCTGGGGCCACCTGCTGGCCAACACGGTGCCGGTGCTGGTCTTCGCGTTCCTCGCGATGGCGGGCGGCATCGGGCAGTGGGTGATGGTGACGGCGACGATCTGGCTGGTCGGCGGCGTCGGCGTGTGGCTGGCCGGACCGCCGGAGCCAGTCGTCACCGTCGGCGCGTCGGGGCTCGCGTTCGGCTGGCTCGCGTTCCTGCTGGTGCGGGGCGTGTTCAACCGGAGCGTCGCGCAGCTCGCCGTCGCGGCGGTGCTGCTGGCGATCTGGGGCGGCATGCTGTGGGGCGTGCTGCCCGGACAGGCCGGCGTCTCCTGGCAGGGTCACCTGTTCGGTGCGCTCGGCGGCGTGCTGGCGGCGTGGCTGGCCGGCAAGGCCGACCGCGCGGCGAGTCGGAAGACGGCGGGCGGCGCCGGACCGGTCGCGGGATAATCTGCACTACGTGAGCGCCCCGATCGGAATCTTCGACTCCGGCGTCGGCGGGTTGACCGTCGCCCGCGCCATCGCCGACCAGTTGCCCGCCGAGAGCCTGCGGTACGTCGGGGACACCGCGAACGCCCCGTACGGCCCGCTGCCCATCGCCCGCGCCCGCGAACTCGCGTTGCGGGCGCTCGACGGGCTCGTCGACGACGGGGTGAAGGCGCTGGTCATCGCCTGCAACACGGCTTCGTCGGCGTGCCTGCGCGACGCCAGGGAGCGCTACGACATCCCGGTCGTCGAGGTCGTGTTGCCCGCGGTGCGCCGCGCGGTCGCCGCGACCCGCAACGGCCGCGTCGGCATGATCGGCACGGAGGGCACCGTCCGTTCACGTGCCTACGACGACGCGTTCGCCGCGGCCCACGACGTGCGCCTGGTCAGCGTGGCCTGCCCGCGGTTCGTCGACTTCGTCGAGCGGGGCGTGACGTCGGGGCGGCAGGTGCTCGGACTGGCACAGGGGTATCTCGAACCGCTCGCGCGCGACGGGGTCGACACATTGATCCTGGGCTGCACGCACTATCCGCTGTTGACGGGCGTGCTGCAGCTGGCGATGGGCCCTGACGTGACGCTCGTGTCCAGCGCGGAGGAGACGGCCAAGGACGTCGTCCGCGTGCTCACCGAACGCGACATGCTGGCCGAGCCGGACGAAGAACCCCGGCACGTCTTCCACGCCACCGGCGACCAGGAGCGGTTCACACGCCTCGCGGGCCGGTTCATGGGCTTCGGACCCGCGCTGCCGGTCGGCTGAACCCCGGCGTCCGCACTGCTGCGGGGCGGGTCCGTGCCGACCGCCACGTGCGACGTGCTCGCCGCCACGTAGTGCGGGCGGCGGGCGATCGGCCTGTGGCAAGGTACGAGCCGTGCGACTCTCGATCCTCGGTTGCTCGGGCAGCATCCCCGGGCCGAACAGCGCGGCATCCGGCTACGTCGTCGAAGCGGACGGTTTCGTGCTCGGACTTGAACTGGGCAACGGCACGCTGGCGCAGCTGCAGGCCCTGCGGGATCCGTTCGACCTGGACGCACTCGTCCTGTCGCACCTGCATCCGGATCATTGCGCGGACATGAGCGCGCTGACCGTGTTGCGCCGCTATCACCCCGCGCCGCCGTACGACCCGGCCCTGCGGCGCCTGCCGGTGCACGCGCCCGCACAGGCTCCCGCGCGGCTGGCCAACGCGTTCGCCGCCGACGAGGACGAACGCAGCGGTGCGGACCTGTCCGACGTCTACGACTTCCACTCGCTGGAAGTCGGTGCGCGGAGCCTGGGCCCGTTCGACGTCGTGACCGTGCCGATGGCTCATCCGACACCCGCGTTCGGGGTGCGGTTGTCGTGCGGGGGGCGCACGCTCGCCTACACCGGTGACACCGGGCCGTGCGACGAGCTCGATGCGCTCGCGGGCGGGGCCGACGTGCTGCTGGCCGAGGCGTCGTGGACCGACGCTCCCGACCGGCCCGCCGGAGTGCACCTGTCCGGCAGGCAGGCCGGTGAGCTGGCCGCGCGCGCAGGAGTCGGCAGGCTCCTGCTCACGCACATCGCGCCGTGGACCGATGCCGCCGCGGTGCTGGCCGAGGCGCGGTCGGCGTTCGGTGGTGACGTCGCCGTGGTGGCCCAGGGCGAGGGGTACGACATCTGACGCCTGCGGGTGCGGGTTCGCCCCGCCGCGGCGGCCCGTCGGGGCGACAAGGAGGGCGGGCCGGGTTGTAGGGTCGGCCCCGTGGTGCGAAAAGACGGCAGAAACGACGACCAGCTTCGCGAAGTACGGATCACGCGCGGTTTCCAGCAGTGGCCCGCGGGATCGGTGCTGATCGAGTTCGGCGACACGAAGGTGTTGTGTGCGGCGAGCGTCACCGAGGGTGTGCCGCGCTGGCGGGTGGGCTCCGGGCTCGGCTGGGTCACGGCCGAGTACGCGATGCTGCCGTCCGCGACGCACGACCGCAGCAGCCGTGAATCCGTCAAGGGCAAGATCGGCGGCCGGACCCACGAGATCAGCAGGCTCATCGGCCGGTCGCTGCGCTCGTGCATCGACCTGGCCGCGCTCGGCGAGAACACGATCCAGCTCGATTGCGACGTCATCCAGGCCGACGGCGGTACGCGCACGGCGGCGATCACCGGCGCCTACATCGCGCTGGCCGACGCCATCACGTGGCTCGACGCCGCGGGCAAGCTCGCCGATCCGAAGCCGCTGTCGGCGACGGTGTCGGCGATCAGCGTCGGCGTCGTCGATGGCAGGGTCCGGCTGGACCTGCCCTACGAGGAGGACTCGCGCGCCGAGGTCGACATGAACGTCGTGGCCACGGACACGGGCACCCTCATCGAGGTGCAGGGCACCGGCGAGGGCGCCACCTTCACGAGGTCCACATTGGACAAAATGCTGGATCTGGCGCAGGCCGGGTGTGCCGAGCTCGCGCGGAAGCAGTCCGAGGTGCTCGCCGAGCCGTATCCCGGCACGCTGCCCGAACCCGCTCCCGCCGGCAAGAAGTCGAAGGGTTCCAAGTGACGACCAGGCTCCTGCTCGCCACGCGGAACACGGGCAAGCTCGACGAGCTCCGGCGTATCGTCGTCAAGCGCGGCCTCGGTGACGTCCGGGTGCTCGGACTGTCCGATGTGGAGGACTTCCCGGAGGCTCCGGAGACCGGTGCGACGTTCGAGGAGAACGCGGTCGCCAAGGCGTACGACGCCGCGAAAGCGACGGGACTGCCCGCGATCGCCGACGATTCAGGACTGAGCATCGACGCGCTGGGTGGCATGCCCGGGGTGCTCTCGGCTCGCTGGGCAGGCAGGCACGGCGACGACGAGGCGAACCTGCGGCTCGTGCTCGGCCAGCTGCAGGACGTGCCGGACGAGCGCAGGGGTGCTGGATTCGTGTCCGCGGCCGCGTTCGTCGTCCCCGACGGCAAAGAGATCGTCGTCCGGGGCGAGTGGCGCGGCACGATCATCCGGGAACCGCGGGGCGGCAACGGGTTCGGCTACGACCCGATCTTCGTGCCGGATGGTGAGACGCGGACCTCGGCCGAGCTCACGCCCGCCGAGAAGGACGCGGCGTCGCACCGGGGCAAGGCCCTGCGGTCGCTGCTGCCGCACCTGCAGGAGTACGTCGGAGGCGACTGAGTCGCGTGCGGCGTTCCGGTGCGCTGCGGGGCGACCGCGGGGCACCGGAACGCGCAGACCACCCGGGTGCCGGAGCTCAGTCGTGCAGGAGCTCAGCCGTGCCGGAGTCGGCCGCCCGGAACTCAGGCGTCGAGTTTCAGTTCCTTCAGCAGGCGCGCGACGTGGCCCGTGGCGCGGACGTTGTACATCGCCTTCACGATCACGCCGTCGCCGTCGAGCACGAACGTCGAGCGGATGACGCCCTGCACGATCTTGCCGTAGTTCTTCTTCTCGCCGAACGCTCCGTAGGCGCTCAGCACGCTCTTGTCGGGGTCCGACAGGAGCGGGAACGTCAGCCCCTCGTTCTCGGCGAAAGTGGCGAGCGTGGCCGGCTTGTCCGGCGAGATGCCCAGTACCTGATAGCCGGACTCGCCGAGCAGTGCCAGGTTGTCGCGGAAGTCGCACGCCTGCGTGGTGCAGCCCGGGGTGCTCGCGCGCGGGTAGAAGTACACGACGACAGGGCTGCCGCGGAAGTCCGCGAGGGACACGTCGCGTCCCTCGCTGTCGTGCAGGGTGAAGTCGGGTGCCTTGTCGCCGGGTTCCAGTCGCGTCTGCTCGGTCATGGTCGCAGCGTATCCGGCGCGGGTGCGCGGTGGCCGGAGTGTCACACCCGGCCGTGGTAGGTGGCTTCGACCTGGCCGGACATCTCCGGGCACACGGTGAGTTCGACCGGCGTGTGCCGGGCGGGGACGGCGAAGGCGTACTGCAGCTTGATCTCGTCGCCCATGGGAAGGTCGTGGTCGGCCTCGACGATGCCGGTGTAGCCCTGTGTGGGGTCGACGACCTGCGGGGCACGTTCGTGACCGGTACTGGCGCGCACGGACAGCTGGGAGAGACGGTAGGGCTTGCCGGTCCCGTTGCGCACCGTGAGCATGAACGCGGCGGCGCGGTCGGCGTCGGGGAACGCCGACTCGCTGGGTGTGAACGTCTTCGGCTCGGACACGGTGACGACCAGTCCGGAGCCGAACTGGTAGTCGCCGCCGAACAGCACCGCCGGCCGGGCAGGCGTTTCCTGCGCGGGCGTGGCGGACACCGGTACCCGGCTGGTGGTGCCGGGAGGCACGGCTGCGCCGCCCGCCGGCGTGGCGGTCTCGACACCGCCACAGCCGGTGAGTGCCAGGAGCGCGCAGACGGCCAGCGCCGAACTGCCCATTCGCACCGCGGTGGCTCCTGTTCCGCCCGGCGGTGCGGGCGCACCGTGGGCTCGTCGTCGGTGCGGATTCCGCCGAGGCCCCGCCGGGTCGCGGGTCCGCACCGGGCGCCGGTCGACGCCCCGGACCACTGTGCGTGCGCCGGCCCGGTGGTGCCACCCGCAGCACGTGGTTGAGGCGTTCCTGGTTCTGGCCTGTGTCCTGCTCGTGACCCGCGGATGTCGCGTGTCACACGGTTGGGTACCGCTGAACGGGGCAGTTCGCTCGCGGCGCCGGGCGCGTACCCGCGTCGGTCCCGCGCGCGGAGGCGCCTGCGACGTCCGTCAGAGCGCGAACGCGAACAGCAGGATGAACACGGCGACCGTCACGAGCCACGCGACGATCAGCCAGCCCCAGTCGCGCCACGGGTCGACCACGCGGTTGTCCTCACCGGGCACGTAGACGCCGCGCAGTTCGAACCAGTCGGCGAGACGCCCCGGCCAGCTGAGCGGGTTCCGCACGGGAAGGTCACCTCCGGCCCGGTCGACGACGGTTGCCGTGACGGTACTGCACCCGCGTGAGCGCGGGCACCGCCGTGGGCGTTCGAATCCCGCCCGCGTGGTACCCGGCGGGCACGCGAGGTGGTCGCGCACCGCACCGGCGGACCTGGAGGAATCGATGAACGCACTCTCGGCGCCGCACGCGTCGGCCCGGAGCGAGGCCTGGCCGTCGCTGGCGGTCGACGACTGGACACGCACGCGGGAGACGCTGCACATGTGGCTGCAGATCGTGGGCAAGGTCCGCATGGCGCAGGCCTCGATGCTGAACCACTGGTGGCAGGTTCCGCTCTACGTGTCGGCGCGCGGGTTGACGACGTCGTCGATGCCGCACGGTGACGACGTGTTCGACATGGAGTTCGACCTGGTGGCCGAGGTCCTGCGGATCCGTTCCAGTCGTGGTGGGACCCGGGAGGTGCGGCTCGAACCGAAGCCGGTCGCGGTGTTCTACCGCCAGGTCATGGACGCGCTGGCCGACCTGGGACTCGAGGTGTCGATCATGGCGACGCCCGTGGAGGTCGAACGCGCGATCCCGTTCGAGCACGATCACGAGCACGCCGCCTACGACCCGGAGCACGCCCGGCTGTTCTGGCGGCAGCTGCGCGCGGCGGACCGGGTCATGAACCGGTTCCGCTCCCGGTTCTACGGCAAGAGCAGCCCGGTCCACTTCTTCTGGGGGGCCATGGACCTGGCCTGCACACGCTTCTCCGGCCGGGCCGCTCCGCAGCATCCCGGTGGCGCGCCCAACTGTGCCGACTGGGTCATGGTCGAGGGCTACTCGCACGAGCTGTACAGCTGCGGCTTCTGGCCGGGCGGCAGTGCGGAGGGCAGCTTCTACGCGTACGCCTACCCCGAACCCGACGGCTTCGCGACCCACCCGGTTCGACCGCACGTCGCGGCCTACTCCGCGGGAATGGGTGAGTACCTGCTGCCGTACGACGCCGCCCGGTCCGCCGCAGACCCTGACGGGGCGGTGCTGGAGTTCCTGCAGACGACCTATGAGGCGGCGGCCGACAACGCCGGATGGGATCGCGAGGCACTCGAAGCGCACCCGCACCGCCACGTGCTGCCGTTTTGAGTCCCGCCTCGGGTCGCGTGGCGGAGCTGTCCCCGCCAGGGGCGAGGACAGCTCACAGGCGGTCCGTCGGGTCCGGCTCCACGGGTCTGTCGGCGAGTTTGAGCCAGACGAGGCCTGCGATGATCACGGCCAGCCAGCCGGCTGTCGCGAGGGTCGGGCTCTCGTCGAAGAAGACCGGCCCCAGGGTCGCCGCGCCGACGGCACCGGTGCCCGCCCACACCGCGTACCCGATGCCGACGTCGATGGTGCGCAGCGCGACGCTGAGGGCGAACAGGGTCAGCAGGAAGAAGACGACGGCGACGGCCGACCAGGACGCCACGGTGAATCCTTCGCTGCCGCCGACGGCGAGCGCGTAGCCGACCTCGAACCCGCCAGCGAGCAGGAGGACGAGCCAGGCCCGGCCGCGCCGGTCGGGTGTCGCCGTGGGTGTGCCGGGGTCGGTCTCGTCGGGGTGTGGCGTGGCGGGGTCGGCGGTCGTGCCGCGGACCGCCGCGTGTGGGACCGCCGTGCCGGGGTCGTTGTCCGGTGCCATGTCGGTTCCTTTCCCGGTGAGGTGATCGAGGCCGCTGGGGCGGCCGGGAACGGGCAGCGGTGGTGGTGGCGCGTGAGGGATACGGTGCCGTCAGCCGGCGCCGCTGAGCTGCAGTCCGGCGACGCCGACGATGACGACGGCGATGCCCAGTAACTTGCGAACGTTCAGCGACTGTCCGAACAGGACGGATCCGAGGACGACGATGCCGACCCCTGCGGCGGAGGTCCAGACGGCGTAGCCGACGCCGACGTCGAACGTGAGCAGCGCCAGGCTCAGGAAATAGGTGGCGACGGCGCCGCTGAGCAGCGTCGTGATCGTCCAGCCGGGCCGGGTGAACCCCTGCGCGCGGCTCGCGGAGAGAGCGACGGCGATCTCGAGAACGACGGCGACGGCGAGGAACAACCAGTGCACGAGGATCCCTTCTGTCGGTGGTGTTCGGTGGCGGGTGCGGCGGAGCGCCGGGCTCGTCGGCCCGGTCGGCCGGCGGTTCGGCGGTCCCGCGGCTCGGCGACGCTCCGTCGGCGTTCGGCTGAGGCCGTGCGAGCTACGTGGCTTCGACGTCGCTCATCGAGTTCCGTGGAGTGCAGGACGGGCAGACGTAGTCGGACCGGATATGCAGGCGGACGGTCATGGTGAGCCTCCGGTTCGGGTCGGCCACCGCGTGCCGGTGGCCGACCCGAGCGTGGAAGTTGACACCGGTGTGAAGTGCAAGACTGGTGCCGGAACGTCCTGTCCGGGAGGCGTGATGCGGATCGGTGAGCTGGCGGCGGCCAGCGGGGTCAGCGCTCGTTCCCTGCGGTACTACGAGCAGCAGGGACTGATCGAAGCGCGACGTACCGCAGGCGGGTGGCGGAACTTCGACGAGTCCATGGTCGAGCGCGTCGTGCTGATCCAGCACCTGTTCGCGGCCGGCTTGTGCAGTGGCACCGTCTATCAACTGCTGCCGTGCCTGCAGGCGCCGCCGGAGGAGCGCACCGGTGTGATGGAACGCCTGCTCGCCGACGAGGTCGCGCGGCTCCAGGACAAACGCCGTGACATCGAGCGGGAGCTCGAAATCCTGCAGGCGCTCCGCGAGGACACCGCATCGGGCGGGAACGCCGCAGCGAGCCGGGACCGCGCGTCGCCGCGGGGCGGGACGGCGCGGTGGGACGTGTCGTCGGGGTGAGGTTGCCCGTGGGACGCGTGGTCAGGCGCCGCCGTGTCGGCGGACGTGCAGTGCTCGGACCTGTTCGGCCAGTTCCGGAACGGGGCCGTCGATCAGAGCGTCGGGGACGATCTCGCCGATCGGCAGCGGCTGCACCCGCGACGGCGGGACGCCCAGTTCGGTGAGCCACGCGGTCAGCTGTTCCGACGACGAGGCGTACACGATGCGGCCCAGCCCGGCCCAACCGTGCGCGGCGGCGCACATCGGGCAGTGCTCGCCGGAGGTGTAGACCGTTGCGGCGGCGCGCTGTTCGGCTGTGAGGTGCTCGGCGGCCCAGCGTGCGATGGCCAGCTCCGGGTGCTGGGTGTGGTCGCCACCGGCAACGTGGTTGTGGTCTTCGAAGGCCCGCGCCCCGTCGGCGGTGACGAGCACCGAACCGAACGGCTCGTCACCCGATTCCAGGGCCTCGGCCGCGAGTTCGACGCACCGCTGCAGGTGCGCCAGGTCCGTTTCGTCCACCATGGCGGGCAGTCTCGCGCACTCGTCGCGGCGTGGCCAGTGGGGTGCCGTCACGGCCCCGGGCAGACCCCGCCCGGGTAGGTCCCGCCCGGGGCAGGCAGCACCGTGTGTCGGCTGTCCGGCTCCGTGTCTCTGCCTGCGGTCTCCGCCCCCGGGGTGTCCGCCTCCGTGCCTCCGCGTCAGTCGGCGACGCCCTGGACGCTCCAGCCGCCGTCGATCGGGACGACGGTGCCGGTGATGTACGACGCGAGTGGGGTGCCGAGGAAGTACGCGAGCTCGGCGACCTCAGCGGGCAGGCCGAACCGGTCCATCGGCACGCGAGCGAGGAACTCCTTCTCGTCGATCACGCCACGCCGGATGAACTCCGCCGACAGTTCCGTCTTGATCGGACCGGGTGCGATGCCGTTGACTCGGATTCCGCGGGAGGCCCACTCCGCCGCGAGGCCGCGGACGAGGCCCGCGACTCCGGCCTTGGCGGCGCCGTAGGCGGTACGGCGGGGAAAACCGCGCATCCCGTTGATCGACGACATGAGCACCAGTGCTCCGCCGGACGGCATGTGCGCGGCCGCCTGCTGCGCGCCGACCATCGCGCCGGTGAGGTGAACGCGGAGCAGGGAGTCCCAGTCCTCGGCGGCGTAGTCGAGCGAGTCGCCTGCCTTGGCGTGCCCGGCGTTGGCGACGAACGTGCCGAGTCCGCCGGGCGTCGCGGCCGCGTGGGCGCAGGCCTCGGCGAGGTCGTCGGACGAGGCGGCGTCGCCGGTGGCGGCCACGTGCCCGTCGCCGGGCCAGCCGGCCACGGTCGCGCCGAGCCGGTCGCCGTCGAGATCCACCCCGACGACGGGATGTCCGGCGCCGGCGAATCGCGCGGCGATGGCCGCACCGATGCCTTGTGCGGCACCAGTCACCACGACGGCGGATGCGGGGCGGGCGGTGGCGTCGGACCCGGTGTGCCGAGTCCCGGTGTGTTCAGGCGCGGAGGGTTCAGGCGCGGTGGGCGCAGGTACGGCGGGGTCGGCAGCGGTGCGTTCAGCCATCGCGCGGCTCCAGGTCGAAGGTCTGCTGCACGTCGATGCGCTTGCGGGCGATACGTAGGCCGTCGCCGCCGGGCACGAGCAGGTCGTCGTACTCGCCGAACACGGCGATCGCGTCGTCGGCGGTGCGGGAGACCGCCTGGAAATACGCGGTGACGGCGAGACCGTCCCGGTGCGGCTCGACGAGCACATTGGTGACCATGTGCTTGCTCCACACCGTGGGCCCGCCGAACACGGTGCGGTAAAAGGCCAGCACGGTGTCACGGCCCTCGCGCAGCCCGTCGACGCGCTCGAAGGCGACATCCTCGGTGAACACCAGGGCGAGCGCCGCCTCGTCGCGGTTGTCGACGGCGCGGGCGTAGCGATGCAGCGTCGCGCGTGCGGCCTCGGCGCCGGCCGGATCTGCGATGGTCGTCATGCGGCTCCTCCTCGGACTGTCTCGGGCTCACGGGTGGTGCCGAGCGGACTGCCGTCCAGATGACGGCGCGGCAGGAGCAGGACGAGGCCGATGCCGACAGCCGCCGGGATCAGGAAGACGTAGAAGCTCCACTGCACGGGAAGGTCCGCCGCCGCGATCAGGCCGCCCATGATCGGTCCGACGATGCCGCCGAGGCGGGCGACGGTCATGATCGACCCGAGTGCGGTGGCGCGGATGGTGGCGGGGAACCACGTCGCGATGAAGCCGTTGAGGATCACCGCCGTGCCGTTGGCGCCGACGCCCGCCAGTGCGACGGCGACGTACAACACCGGTGTCGGGGGCGCGAGGCTCATCGTCACCAGTGACAGCACGCCGATGCCGAATCCCCAGGTGGCGACGGTGCGTGGACCGATGCGGTCGGCGAACCACGACATCGTCGTGGCGCCCGCGATCGCGCCGAGGCTCATGGTCGCCAGGAAGCTCAGCGCCGAGCCGAGCGGATATCCGGCGGAGCGCATGATCTCGGGTAGCCACGTGCTCAGGCCGTAGATGAACAGCTGCCCGATGAGCGTGGCCAGCGCGAACACGACGGCGGTGGTCAACAGTGGCCTGCGCGCAAGGTCGCGCAGGCGTGCGCGGGGCTCCGAGGCGGTTCCCGGACCGGCGCGTTCCGGGAGGCCGTAGCGGTCGGCCACCACGCGGGCCTCGTCGTGCCGTCCCTTGCTGTGGAGGAAATCCGCCGACTCGGGGAGTGCGAAGTAGGCGACGGGCACGAGAAGCACCAGGGGGAGCACGCCGATCGCGAACATGGGGCGGAAACCCCACTGTTCGATCACCACGAGGCCGATGAGCGACGCGGCGATGGTGCCGACGGAGAAGCCCGAGCTCACCAGTGCGTTGAACAGGTTGCGGCGACCGCGGGGCGCGAACTCTGCCGTCAAGGCCAGCGCCGTGGGCAACAGCCCGCCGAGCCCGATTCCGGAGGCGAACCGGAACAGGCCGAACAGATCCGGATCGGGGGCGATCGCGCACGCACCCATGAACACGGAGAACCAGCTCATACTCGCGATCAGCATCCGTCTGCGGCCGAGCAGGTCCGTGGCCAGGCCGCAGATCAGCGTGCCGACGAGCATGCCCATGAAGGCGTAGCTCGCGATCACGCCCGCGCGGGCCTCGTCGAGGTTCCACGGTTCGTACTCGAGCAGGGCGGGGATGGTGGTGGCGAAGACCGACAGGTCGTACCCGTCGAAGATCACCGCGCAGCAACAGATGACGGCGACGAGGTTGCCGCTCCCGGCGCGCGTCGGCGTCGTAGGTGCGCTCACGCGGGTCCTCCTCGGCCTCGGCTCCGTCGGTCCCGGTTGCGGACCCGGCGACAAGATCATGTCAATCATGACTATGAATGTCCAGGCCGTGTCCGCGGGATGGAGACGCGGGCAACGAGCTCGTCGGTGCGAACGGTCGACGTCGTGCCGAGGTGTGTGCCCGGTTCAGGGCGCCGCGTGGTTCAGGGTGCCGCGTGGTTCCGGGCGCTGCGTGGTTCAGGGTGCCGCGTGGTCGAGGTGTGCCGCGTCGGCGAGCGCGTCGAGACACGCGCCGACGGCGGGCCGTGGATGGGGTTCGGCCGTGACGGCGTACAGCGTGCGATGCGGCGCCGGGTCCTCGAGTCGCAGCGCGCGGACGTCGTAGCCGGAGGCGACGGCCAGCGACATCGCCGGCATGAGCGCGGTCGCGCCCAGGCGGGTGACGAGCGAGAACTGGGTGGCGTACCCGGTGACGTAGTGGCGCACGTCCGGTTCGACGCCGCGTTCGCGCAGGGTGTGCTGCAGCCACGCGTGGGCGCGGGACCCCGCCGTCCACGACACCCAACTGTCCCTGGCGACGTCGGATGCGCTGATGACGTCCGCGGCCGCGCGGGGATCGCCTGCGGGCAGCATGACGCGGGCGGTGTCGTCGCGCAGGCCGCGCCACGTGGTGTGCGGCGGGCGTGTGACCGGCATGTTGTCCCAGCTCTCGACGACCGCGATATCCAGCTGGCCGTTGACCAGCATCGGCAGGCTCTTCTCCGGTTCGGCCTCCACGACGGCGGGTTCGATGGCGGGATGGTCGGCCACGAGCGCCGTGAGCGCTTCGGTGACGAACACGTAGACGCCCGTCGGCACCGTGCCGACGCGCACCGGTCCGGTGATGCTGCCGGACAGGGCGTCGATCCGGGTGCGGGCTCGTGCCAGCTCGTCGAGCGCGGTCTCCGCGGACTCGGCGAGCACCTTTCCCGCGGGGGTGAGCTTCACGGTGCGGCCGTGCGGTACGAGCAGCCGGACGCCCGCATCGCGTTCCAGTTTGGACAGTTGCTGGGACACCGCGGACGGCGTCAGGTGCAGCACCTCGGCCGCCGCGGCGAGCGAGCCGTGCCGGTCGACGGCGTGTAGAGCCTGGAGGCGTTCGATGCGGAACACGTAAGCAACGATACGGGTGTCCCGGGCCGATGCCGCCTGTGATGCGAACCTCTGATGACGGTTCGTGACGAGTATTCGTCAGTTTTCATCGCTGGTGTCCGCGCCGGTGCGCAGGTCTGATGGATGCCGTGACCGATACCGCCACGCCGACCGTCCGGCCGTCCGCCCCCGACACGCCCGCCGCTGCGGATCCGACGGGAACCGCCGTTCCCGCCGCCGCACCGTCGCCGCAGGGACTGCTGGACCGTCTCGATCCGCGGTTCGTCGCCGTCGCCGGGGCGCTGACGATCGGCACGACGGCGTTGTTCGTCGCGCTGGCCGACGCCTCCAGTGCGACCGTGACGTTCTACCGCTGCCTGCTCGCCGTGCCACTGCTGTTGGCGCTGGGCCTGCGGGGCGGTATGCGGTGGCGGTTCCATCGGCACCACGCGCTCGCCGGGGTGTTCCTCGGCCTCGACATGGTGCTGTGGTCCGAGGCGATCACCGGCGTCGGTGCGGGCGTGGCGACGGTGGTGGTCAACGTGCAGGTCGTGCTCGTTCCGTTGGCATGCCTGGTGCTGTTCCGTGAGACCGTGCGCACGGTCTTCTGGGCCACCGTCCCCCTGGCGCTCGGCGGGGTGGCGCTGGCAGGCGGTGTCGCCGATGCGAACGCCTTCGGCGACGCGCCCGTCTACGGCACCGTGATGGGACTGCTCGCGGGCGTCGCCTACACCGGCTACCTGCTGGTGCTGCGCCGTACCGACCAGCCCGGTTCGCAGGTCACGATGTTGACGACCGTCAACGGCGTCGGTGCGCTCGTCGCCATGACCGCAGGACTGGTGACCGGCACGCTCGACCTCACGCCGTCGTTGTCCTCGTTCGGTTGGATCGCCGTGCTCGCCGTGACGGGGCAGATCCTCGGCTGGATGCTCGTCGGGTCGGCGATCCGCAGGCTGTCCGGTGCGCTCGGTGCGACGTTGCTGCTGATCCAGCCGGTCGCGGCCGTCGTGCTGGGTGTGGTGTTCCTGCATGAGACGCCGTCGTCGCTGCAACTCCTCGGTTGCGGACTGGTCGTCGCGGCCGTGGCCGTGGTGGCGAGGACGGCCAAACCCGCGTCCTGACGCGCAGCCGCGCCGGGTGCGCACCAGGGTCCGGCTGGTGAACCGCGTCGCCGCGCCCCGCCGACGCGGTTCGGGTCGGACCGGCCCTTCTCGATCGACACCACGGTCTGCCGGGAGGCCCCCAGTAGCTCGGCCAGGTGCGCCTGCGACCAGTGATGTTCGGCGCGCAGCGCTGCGACGACGTTGTCCATCACGTGGCCCGGCGCTTGAGGAGCTGGTACCGGGGTTCGCCCGATGTCCGCGTCCGCGACGGCTCGAGGCGGTAACATCATCGGCGCCGGGCCTGCCGGTCCGGCGCCGGCCCACGTCGCTCGCCGGGGTGCGGTCGTCGTCATCGCCGAACCGTCGCCCCGTCCTCGGGAGGTAGCTCGATGGACATCCCGTCCACGCAGTCCGCGCCGCAGTCGATCGGGCCCGGTGACCCCGCCCGGGATGCGGTGCTCCAGGCCGCCACGGCGCCGCTGCGCAACGCCGTCGGGGACCGCCTCGACGTCGAGGTGGAGCGACTCAACCGCGTCGGGTCCCGGGTGTTTCTGCAGGGCACGATGCGTAGTGCAGGCGGTGGTCGGGCGGACTACACCGACACCGTCTTCGAGACCCGCCGCGCCGACGGCGTGATGTCCGACGTCTACGTCGCGTTGCTCGAGAAGACCGACGCCGCGGTCACCGAAGGCGACGCCCGGTCGTGGCGGGTGGCCGAGTACGCCATCGGCCCGACCGACATCGCCTGGCTTCCCTGGGCGGACAGGCACGAGGTTCCGCGCGCCCTGTTCGGTTTCTGATTCGGCACCTGGCGGTCGGCCCGGCTGAACGTCGTGGCCGCGCCTCGGCGCCGCGGTGCGACGAACAGCGTGGGGCCGTCGCCGCGGCCACAGGAGCCGTCGCGACGGGATCCGCAGCCACAGGTGCCCCGCCGCCCGTTCCGGACCGGAACCGGCAGCGGGGCACCTGTCGTCGAGGGGCGATCAGGACGGCGGGGTGAGCACCTCGACGAGGCCGCTGCCACCGCCCATGCTGATCTGCTGCGAACCGTCGGGGTTGATGTTGTTCGACCCGATGAACTGGCCGTCGCCGGCGTAGAGCACGACGTGGCCGCCGCCGTTCGAGACGACGACGTCGCCGGGCTTCGCCTCGGACAGCGGGACCGACTGCCAGCCGTCCGCCTTGAGGTTGGCCGAGAGCTGGTCGACCGAGGCGCTGGCTTGACTCTTGTCGATCAGGCCCGCCGCCTCCAGGGTGCCGGAGACGAAGTTCGCGCAGTTGACGTTGTTCGGCACCCACGACTCCATCGCGGGCAGTTCGCCGGACATCTTGAGGTCGCTCGCGTTCCGGCCGAGGAACTGTTCGGCGATCTTGGCCGGGTTGTCGCCACGTGCGTCGATCGGCTTGGCGGGCCGCCCGTCGCCCTGGACCGCGGCGACGGCACCGCCACCACCGCCGGAGTCCCCGCCGCCGACGGGGCCGCCGCCTCCACTGACGGCCGGAGCGTTGCCGCCGCTCATCGAAACCGGCGCCGGGCTCGCGCTCGACGCCGTGGTTGAACTGGACCCGGCGGGCGTCAGCTCGACGAAGCCGCCCTCGATCTCGATGCCGAGCGGCTTGAGCAGCTCGTCGATCTGCCGTTCGGCGTTGTCGAGCGCCCGTTCGATCTCGTCCTTCTTGCCGCTGGCGTCCTTCTCGTTGAGCTGCCGGAGCCGTTCGATGTCGGCGGCAGCGGTCTCGATCTCGTTCTCGTCGTCGGAGCCGTTCTTCCGCTGCCGCGCCGCGCCGATCAGCCTGCGGTTCTCCGCGTCCTTGTTGGTGGCTTCCTCCGCGAGCTGGGCGACCTTCTTCTTGACGTTCTCCAGGATCTCGGAGACACGCTGGAGCGCGTTCTTCGCCGCCTCGGCCTTGTCGCTGACCTTGTAGCTGGCCTTGCTGAGCTTGTCGAGGTGGTCGGCGACGGCGTCGGCGTCCTTGCCGTCCCAGCCGCGGAGCACGTCGTCCCGGAAGATCTTGAGATCGTTGCCGAGGTCGTTGGAGCTGGTCGAAGCGCCGCGGACCTTCTCGGCCTGATCGTTCACGGCCGACGCGTCGAGCTGCTGAGCCTGCTGGGCGTGATTGTCGATGGCGTCCATCGACTTCGGACGGTCGAGTGACGGGTCGTCGAGTCTGTCCGACTGTGGTTCTGCGGTGGTCATCGCCTAACTCCCCTGGTTCCCGTCCTCGGTCAAGCCCGCTCGGGGTCGGTGCCCCCGAAGGTGTGCACGCCCGCGTCCTCGTCGCCACGCATGCGCTCGGCGGCCTCGGCCAGCGCGCGCGACGCGGAGTCGACGAGGTTCGCACCGGCGCTGAGCTCGGAGTTCACGCCGCTGTAGAAGTGCCGCATCGTCTCGCCTGCGCTCGCCGCGTTCTTCAGGTGGCCGTACGCGCCGCCGGGGTCGCCGTCGCCGAGATCGGTGCTCGCCTTGCTGAAGTTGTCCTTCAGTTTGCCGATCTTGGTGGCCAGTTCGGCGATCTGCTCCGGGTCGAACTGACGGCTCATCTGTGATCCCCTCCCGTGGTGGCGTCCGCGCCCCGCGACGTACCCGCTGGTCCACCGTGCGGGCCGTGACTCGTGCGGGCCGTGACACGGCACCCGCCTGCGCACGTTTCCCGCAACGAAGCGACGTTGATGGTACCGACGCACGGGGGTCCGCACCGGTTCCATGAGGAAATCCGTCCGAACGTCGACACTGCCGGGTGGCGTGGCCATTCGGCAGGTGCCGCCCTGGGAGATCGACCGCAGCGGCTCACGGGAGACGGGTTCGGACCTTTCGGGGCCACGCGCGTCCCTCGGCCAGGACGTCGAGTGTGGTGACCGCCTTGAGCAGCAGGCCGGCGGGCGGAAGGTCACGCCGGTCACCGTCGTGCCCAGACGGACGCCCGTGGTCGTCGCGACCGGCGGCTGCGCAGTGGGCTCGACGACCACGACATCGACCGGCTCGAGCATCTTCTCGACCGGCTGCGCACCAACGTCGGCGACGAACCGGCCCCGGACGGCCGGTGACGACGCCCGAGGTGGCGCCACTCGAGGTGGCGCCGCTCAAGGTGACGATCGATTCGGTGGGCCCGGTGGGACTCGAACCCACACTGGCTAGGACCTAAACCTAGTGCCTCTGCCGATTGGGCTACGGACCCGACGGGGGATCAGCTTAGCGGGGACGGGTCCGTGCGGTTTCGGCGTGGCCTGTGCGCCCCGGGGCCGCATCGTGATCTACCGTGACACTCTGCGCGCAATGCATGCATTCAGCGAGGAGGACACGTGGCTCGCAACCCGGACGCCATCGAACGCGAGATCGAGCGGTCTCGGACTGCCCTGGCCGGCACGATCGACCAGCTCGCGGTGAAGGCCAACCCGCAGCGGCTCGCCGACAACGCCAAGACGAGCGTCCAGGCCAAGCTCGAGGAGCCGAAGGTGAAGTTCCCGCTGATCGGCGCCGGCGCGCTGATCGCGGCGCTGCTGGTGCGCAAGCTGGTCCGCTGACACACACCACGCCGACGGCCGCGCATCAGGAGCGCGACCGTCGGCGTGGGTGTGGGTCCGGTGCCGGAGCGAGCCGGGCGAGGGGAGCTCGCGCCGATCAGCTGGCCGCGGACGTGCCTGCGGCAGCCGCGTAGCTCTTGCCGTCCGACTCGTCGTCGTCGGCGTTCGCGTTGCTCGTGGCCTCCGGGCTCTTGGTGATCTCCTTGCGAGGTACCCCGCTGCCCGGCGCGGTGCCCTGCGGGGTCGTGCCCTCGTCGGAGTCCGCGTCGGCATCGGTTGCCTCGGCGGCCGTCACCTCGGCGGCTTCCTCCGTGTCCGGGGTCTGGTCAGCGGCGGCGTCCGCCTCGGCCGCGTCACCCTCGTCGGCCACGTCCGCATCGGTGCCGGACTCCTCGGCGCGGGATTCCTCGGCGTCGGACTCCTCGACGTCGGATTCCGCCGCCTCGGCTTCGGTGACCTCGCCGGACTCCGCCGCCTCGGCCGCCCCCTCGACCGTGGCGTCACCGCCCGCGGACTCGTCCTGCTCGGCCGCCTCGGTACGCGAGAGCCGCGCCGTCATGTACGCCGAGGTGAACTCGAACGCACTGCCGTTGAGCAGGTGCACCACGGTCGGGTCCTCGTCACCCCCGGTCCTGGGCGCGATCTTCTCGATGAGCTGATCTGCACGGTCGCGCGCGGCGATGATGCCCGGAGCCTTGTCGGTCAGCTCCTGGCCCTCGCCGGCCACGGTGACCGTGTAGTCCTCCTCGTCGCGCACGTAGACCGCAGTGATCGGTTGCGCCACTGTCCTCACCCCTCTCCCAACGGCAGGTCTCACTGTGCAGGACGCTCCCGCCGCCGTCCTATGACGCCGATCCATTGAACACACGATCGTGTGGCAACCCGGCGCCGCCTCGGAATTGTGTTACGAAAGGGTGCCCACAGCAATACGAGTCGGTGTCGGGAATTACGCAGGGTGAGAACGGTCTCAGCGGTCGGGCCGTTGTGGTCACGGAGTGCCACTGTGCGCGTGGGGGCTGTGAATTTCCCTCAGCGGTCGGTGATTTGCGCGAGGCCGCCCCACAGCAGGTTGACGGCGTATTCGGCGACGATCTCGGGCGTGAGATCACTGCGTTGCTCGGACCAGATCGCCAGTCGCTCGCAGCCGCCGACGACGAATTCCGCGGCCGCCTGGAGTAGGCCCGATTCTTCGGCCATCCGTGCCGTCTCGGGGTCTGTGAAATCACCCATAAGTGTGGCGATGAGGTCGGTCTGCTGTTGCCGGGTCGTCTCGAGTTCCTCGGAGGCCGTGCCGACCAGGCTGGCTTCGTGGCGCACGAGCAGCCACGCCTGTTTGCGATCGCGGATGAAACGGAAGAAGGCGCGCAGTCCCTGTCGTAGCGCCTCCTCGCCGGTGGGGGAGTTCGCGACGGCCTGTTCGGTGTCGCGTCGCAGTTCGGCACGTGCCTCGCGGATGCATGCGACGAGCAGGCCCTCCTTCGAATGGAAGTACTCGTAGAGCATCGGCTTCGACACACCGACGCGTTCCGCGATCTCGTCCATCGAGGCCGCGGTGTAGCCGCGCTCGGCGAACACGGTCTCGGCGACCTGGATCATCTGCCGCTCGCGCTGCGCGCGGGGCATGCGCTTACGTGGTTTCGCCCGTGCCGATTCCGCTCCGCCCCCGGCGGTGTCGGGGGCTTTCGCCGTAGAACTCACAGACCCTAGGCTACCGGAAGTAACCTACTTCGAGTAAGGTGGACTCGCGGTAACAGGCAACGGGAGCAGACAGCGGCTGGAGGCACGCATGGGCAACCGCATCGAGGCGGGCGTCATCATCGTCGGGACCGGGTTCTCCGGCATGGGGATGGCGATCAAGCTCCGCCAGGACGGACGCGAGGACTTCGTGGTCATCGAGAAGGCCGACGAAGTGGGCGGCACCTGGCGCGACAACACCTACCCCGGCTGCGCCTGCGACATCCAGTCGCACATGTACTCGTTCTCGTTCGAGCAGAACCCCGACTGGTCGCGGGCGTTCTCCCGGCAGCCGGAGATCCACGACTACCTGCGCGCCACCGCCAGGAAGTACGACCTCTACCGCTCGATCCACTTCGGGCAGGAGCTGACCGGCGCCCGGTGGGACGAGGAGACCCGACGCTGGCACGTGAGCACCGCCCGCGGCGACGAGTTCGTCGGCAAGCACCTGGTCGCAGGCGTCGGCGCGCTGCACATCCCCCAGATCCCCGAACTGCGCGGCGCCGAGAGGTTCCAGGGGCCCGCGTTCCACTCCGCGCAGTGGGACCACGACGTCGACCTGCGCGACAAGAAGGTCGCGGTCGTCGGCACGGGAGCGAGTGCGGTGCAGTTCGTGCCGCAGATCGCCAAGGAGGTCGACAGGCTGACGCTCTTCCAGCGCACACCGCCGTGGATCATGCCGAAGCCCGACCGTCGGATGCCCGGCTGGGTCCGCAAGCTCTTCGCACGGGTCCCCGGTGTCCAGCGGCTCTACCGCAGCGCCATCTACTGGATGCTCGAGATGCGCGCCATCGGGTTCAACGGTGACCCGAGGATCATGAAGTTCGCTCAGAAGGTCGCCGAGCGGCACGTCAAGAAGCAGGTCCGCGATCCCGAACTGCGGGAGAAGGTCACGCCCGATTACGTGATGGGCTGCAAGCGCGTGCTCATCTCCAACGACTACTACCCGGCGCTTCAGCGCGACAACGTCGACGTCGTCACCGACGGGGTCGCCGAGGTGACCGAGAACAGCGTGATCGATTCCGCGGGTGTCGAGCGCGAGGCCGACGTCATCATCTACGGCACCGGCTTCCACGTGACCGACGCGTTCGACCACCTGAACATCGTCGGGGTCGGGGGGCAGGACCTGGGCAAACTGTGGGCGACCGAGGGGATGCAGACGCACAAGGGCATCACCGTCGCGGGCTTCCCGAACCTGTTCTTCCTGCTGGGGCCGAACACCGGCCTGGGGCACAACTCGGTCGTGTTCATGATCGAGCAGCAGATCCGCTACATCGCCGAGGCCATCGAGTACACCGAGCGCAAGGACGCCGAGGCGATCGAGGTGCGGCCCGAGGTGCAGGACAAGTTCAACACCGACATCCAGCGCAAACTCGAAGGCGGCATCTGGAGCCGCGGCGGCTGCACCAGCTGGTACCTCGACGCCCAGGGTGTCAACCGCACCGTCTGGCCCGGCTTCACGTGGCGGTACTGGATGCAGACCCGCAAGCTCGACCCGAGCGACTACACGCTGACCAAGTGACGCCTCCGGCGGCGTGACGCCGCGGCGGTGAGCCGACGACGCGGACCGGCCGGGTGACGGGAGCAGCCGTCACCCGGCCGTCGTCGTGTCGGGGGCCGGAGGGTCGTGTGGTCAGCCGTGCCGGTGGGCGTCCCCCGTGGCCGCACCCGGACCCGGCGAGAGCTCGGCGAGTTTGGCCAGCAGCTGCGTCGTGGGCATCCGGCACAGCTCGGCCATGCGCTCCAGTGCCGAGTGGTCGAGCTGGATCTCCGGTGAACTCGACCGCTGCAGCCGGTCCTCGGCCCACCGCCGCAGCGGTGACAGCCCCGGACTGTCGTCGGCGACGACGCTCGCGAGGTTCACCCTGATCTGCCCCGGATCGTCGCCGAAGACCCGCCGGTGTACCCGCCCGAGCAGGTCTTGGGGCGGTTCCCCCAAAGCCGTGCACAGCTCCACCAGTCGAACCACCGAACAGTGCCTGGTGCCCAGTTCGTAGGTGGCGAGTGTCTGCAGCGAGATGTCGCTCTGCAGCCGCTCGTTCAACTCTTTCCTTGTCCAACCGCGCTGCTTTCTGAGCTTGCGCAGTTCTTCCCCCAGGACGCGCTGGAAAGCGTCCGCGTCGATCAGCACTCCTTGTCCCCTGCCCGCATCATCTGCCGGATGGCCCGGCTCTGCGTCCTTCACCCGAATGAAAGTGCGCTGGGGCGTCGTGCTGACGCGACTGTGCGAAAAAGATTCGCTCTTCTTGTCAACTTAGTCTGTGTGGGTGACGTTATTGCCCCGAATGGGCTCACCCTGTGTGAATAGGTCTCACCTGTGCACGCGGCGACGTTCGACGGGGGTCACAGCGCCGATACCGGCCGGTGGCGACAGCCGGTTGCGACAGGGGATCGGGACAGCGGGTCGGGCGTCAGTTGACGCAGGTGACGCCGTCGGCGCTGATCGGCTCGTCGCCCGAGGGCTGTTGCTGCTGCGGGGCGGGCGGGCCCTGTGCCTGCGCGCGCAGTCCCTCGGGGGCGCCGCCCGGTGCCGCGCCGCCACCCGAGTCGGCCGGGGCCTCGTAGTCCGGCCCGAGCAGTACCTGAACCTGCCCCGGCGGCACCGAGGAGCTCGTCTCCACCGACACGTCGCCGAGCTTCCCGGCGACCTTCTCGCCCGTCGCGCGCTCACCCTCGGCCGCCTGCACGACCGTCGTCGTGCGGGGGTCGGTGTTGCCCACCTCGCCCTGGCCGAAGCCTGCGGCCGTCAACGTCTCCGACACACTCCCGGCCAGTCCGGTGATGCTCGAGCCGTTCAGGACGTCGACAGTGATCTCCGACGGTGCGGGAGCAGGTTTCGACGACTCCTTGGGGTCCTTCAGGCCCGCCAGCTCGCGGACGTACGACTGCACCTCCGCCGGGTCGACCTGGACGGCCTGGCCGTCGCTCGGAGTCTCGTACTCCGGGTTCGCGACCGGGATCGTGGTGAACTCGATGTTGCCCGCCGACAGGCCCTGCAACTGCTGGGCGAACCCGAGCAGGTCCCAGCCCTTGTTCACGACGACCGACTTCTGGATCGAGTCGATGAGGTTGTTCAACTTCGCGGGGTCGGCGAGCGTGCCCGCGGACACGACCTTCCTGGCCAGCCCGGCCATGAAGACCTGTTGCCGCACGACGCGGTCGAGGTCGCCGCGCAGCAGACCGTGCCGCTGCCGGACGAACGCCAGTGCCTGGTGACCGGAGATCGTCTGCTTGCCCGCGTCGAACTTGGCCCCCGAGTACGGGTCGTCGACCGGCTCGTTGAGGCACACCTCGACGCCGCCGATGGCCTTGGTGATGTCGTGGAAGCCCAGCAGGTTGATCGACGCGTAGTTGTCGATCGACGCGCCGGTGACGCCCTCGACCGTCTCGATGAGCTTCTTGGCGCCCGCCTGGTTGCTGCGAACCTCCAGGTCGGCCTTGTCGGTGACGCCTTCGGCCTGCAACTGCTGGCGCGCGTCGGACTTCGCCCGTGCGTACGCCGAATTGATCTTGTGCTTGCCGTAACCGGGGATGTCGACGTACGAGTCCCGCGGCAGCGACATCGCGGTCGCCTTGCTGCCGTCGTTCGGGATGCGCACGAAGATCAGCGTGTCGGTGTTCAGCTCGCCGTCGGCGACCCCGGCGTTGAGCTTGGCCAGCATCTTCTCGGGCAGCGGGTTGCCCTGAGCGTCGGTGCGGCTGTCCATGCCGACCAGCAGGATGTCGCGCGCCCCGTCGGCGGGCTTCGACCCCTCGTCGATCACGTCGGCCATCGTCAGGCCGTTGACCAGGCCCTGCATCGCGGCCCACGCATATCCCGTGAGCGACATGACCAGCACCGACACGATCGCCAGCGCGACCTTCGGTGCCAGCAGCGACGACCGTCGCTTCGGCGGGACGGGCCTGCCGCCGCGTGGCCGGTCGCCCTTGCCCGGCGGCGGTGGCTTACGCGGTCCGTTGCCCGCGGACGCCGCCGGAGAGCCCTGCCCGCCGGCGGCCGGGGTTCGCCGTGGACCTGCGGGCTCGCCTCCACGGGCGGCCGGGGGCGGGCCGGACTTGCGCGGTTGCCCCGGCCTGCCACCGCCCACGGGCGACCCCGGTTCGGGTGACCGCTGCGGGTTCGCGGGCCGCTGCGGGCCGCGGGGTCCCGGCCCCTGCCCGCCGGCGGGTGGGCCGTCGGCGCCGCGCTGCCACGGCCGCTGCGGGCCACGCCCCTGAGACGGGTTCCGCGGTGGTTCGTTCACGCCGACGGCTCCCTTTCCTGACTCGTGGGGCGTACTGCGGGCTCGGTGGGTCGCGGGCCGTTGCGTCGACGCCGTCGCCGGGCGTCGACCCGGTGTCCGGCAACGATCTCCGGCACCGGTCTCCGGTACGGGGTACCCCGTAGGGAACCGCGTACGGCCGGAGCCCGGCCCTCCAGGGAGACGCGGCGGCGCGGCCGGAGGTTGTTCGTAGCGTGGCACATCGGTGCCTTTATGTGGCCGAGGACACGGCAGGCCGTCCGGAGGCTGCCCGGATCGCGGCCGGTGTCGGATTCGCTCATCCCTCGGCCGTCCCGGTGGGCGGAACGCGCCACAACGACCGCAGCGGCCGGGAGGCCCGGCGCGCGGCCCACACCGTAGCCAGTACCGCGGCGACCGCCAGCGCCCCCGTGGCCGTGTAGACGACGACGCCCGCGGTGAACACTCCCGGTCCGGCCGTGGCCGAGAGCAACGGCGGGACACAGGCCAGCGCGGTGAGCAGCCAGGTACGCGGGGAGTGACTGTCCCCGGTGCGGACCGTGTGCAGCAGCGACATCCCCAGCAGCAGGTGGACGAGACTCTGGATCGGGTCGAGCGGCAACTCCGGCAGCAGCGGCGTGTCACCGAAGGTGCGGAAGCTGGACAGCGCGAACCCGAAGACCCCGATCGTGGCGTAGCCGACGCCCGCGGTCGTGGCGACGTGGGCGAGCAGCCGTTCCAGGCGAGCCGTGGGCAGCTGCGCCGGAGCGGCGGGCGGCCGGTGGGCGGCATGCCGTTCGAACCACCAGAACACCGCGAGCGCGGGCACGGCCAACATGGCCACGGCGAGGCCCACACGCAGGCTGCCCGACGGCACCAGGTCCGGCAGGTACACGGCCGCGACCAGCAGGATCATTCCGGATAGGAACAGCAGGTAGAGGCTCATCGGTGCCTGTGCGGCGCGCCCGGCGGCGAGCCGCAGCCGTGGCCTGCGTGCCAGTGCGGCCAGCGGCGTACGAGCCAGGCGGAGCACGCTCAGTTGCACCAGCCCGAGCAGCAGCACCGGGACGACCGGGCCGGCCAACGGCGGAGGACCGTCGGGGGCGCCGAGGACCGTCGCGGGAACGAGGCCCTGCCACGCGCCCGCGGCCAGCAGCACCGTGCCGAGGACGGCCGTGACCGCGGCGGGCCGGGCCGAGCGGAGCCGCCCGGTCGCGTGGACGAGCGCCAACTGTTGCGCGATGAGGGCCATGACCAGCGCCGCGAGGCCGGCCAGCACCGGCGTCTGGGTGCGTTCGGCGGCCACCACCAACCCGCCCAGCGCGGCGACCAGGACGACACCCGTGACCGTGGCTGCCTTCCGGTGCAGCAGGTGCATCACCGGTGCCGCGACGGCCGTCAGCACGTAGACACCGAGCAGCCACAGCGGATGCAGCGCGATACGCACGGCGACCTCGACGGTCGAGGACGGCACCGTCATCAGCTCGAGTGCCGTCGGCACCGCGAAGGCCACGAGAGCGAACACCAGTGCCATGCGGAGTAGCCAGCTCGTGCGGTGTGCCAGGTACTCGCGGTATCCGCCTCCCGCGTTCCGTACGTCGCGCCAGTCCGCGAGGTTCGCGTGACCGCCGGCGAAGAAGAACACGAACGCGAACTGGGCGAGCCAGGTCGCGGGCCACAGCCACGCCTCGTCGACGCCCGCCCAGCCTGCGAGCGCGACGGCCGATTCGCCGAGCACGATCGCTCCGATCGCGGCGACGCCGAGCAGTCGCCACCGGTTCGCGGGCGCCGCGGGCCGGGGCGGTGCGGTCACGACCCGCGGGCGCGCCCGTCGGCTCCTCCGCCACGTGCGCAACCGGAAGGCCAGCAGCAGGCCGATCGCAGCAACCCCCGCCAGCAGTGGGCCCAGGGGTTCGCCGGTGGGCGGTCCCCAACGCTGATGCCACGAGTTGACGTCCATGCCCGCCGCGTACAGCGACGCGACGGCGTGGCAGGCGCGCGCGGAGCCGCGCGGGTTGGTCTCGCACGTGGCGTGCATGTCGTCGGCCAGTCGCTGATCGAGCCCGTCACGCAACGCCGGGTCGAGTGGATGGCCCTTGGCGTCGGCGTAGCGCAACAGGTCGTAGCCGAGATCGTGTGCCCGGCACGCCGTGTCGAAGTTCCACCGGGTCCCGTCGTCGCCCCAGGGCGCCGAGCATCCGCCGTCGATGTGGACCGACCGCACGGTGCCGTCTCGTGCGGTCTCCTCGCCCGCCGCGGCGCCCGTGACTGCCCGGAAGTCCGAGGGAAGGCGCTCGTGGGCCTCACCCGCCGTCCGCGGGTCGAGCAGCGCGTGTGCGGCCTGCTCGGCCATGGCCACGTCACCGTGGGGCGGCCCCTGCTCCGGTGGCGGAGCGGAGCGGGAGGCGAAGAACCCGAACCCGACGACCACGACGAGCAGCAGCAGCACGCGCCCGGTGGTGTTCAGTCCTCGGCCGAGCCCTCGTCCGAAGCCGCGTCGCCGGTGCCCGCCGCGCGGTGGTGGCGCGACGGGCACCGGCGACGCGGAGGCCGGGGATGCCTCGGCGGACTCGGTGGTCGGGTGGGCCATCGACGTCCAGGGTGGCAGCGGCCGTGTGAAGCGGATATCGGGGGAACCCCCGAAAGCGTGACGATCTGGTGACGGGGGTCACGCGGCGCGGTCACGTGCCGCATCCGGCCCGCCCTGCGGAACCGCCGGGTGAGTGGCCGCCCGACCGGGTCACGGGCCCGCGGGCTCCGCCAGATGCACCGCGTCACGCCCGGCTTCCTTCGCGGCGTACACCGCGGCGTCGGCGGCCTGCGTGAGGTCGTCCAGCGTCGTCGCGTGGTCCGGATACACGGCGATGCCGACCGACGCCGTGGGACCCGCGATCGCGACGTGCGAACCGCGTTTGTCGGTCGTGTCGATGTGCAGTTCCGCGATGGTCGCGCGAATGCGCTCGGCGGCGTGTCTCGCCGCATCGGCGTCGGTGTCGGGCAGCAGCAGGAGGAACTCCTCGCCGCCGAACCGGCCGACGATGTCGGCCGGCCTGGTGGCCTCGCGCAGCACGCCCGCCACCCGCGTCAGGACGTCGTCGCCCGCGGGATGGCCGTAGGTGTCGTTGACGTCCTTGAAGTGGTCGAGGTCGATCATCAGCACCGCGAGGACGCCGTCGGCGCGGCGCACCCTGCGGAGCGCGCGGCCGGCGGCCTCCGACCAGCCGCGCATGTTGCGCAGTCCGGTCTTCGGGTCGCTGGCGGCGTCGGCCTGCAGTTGTTCGATCTCGGCGAGCCGGTTGAACACGACCGCCACCGCGGTCATGATCAGCACCGCGGGCGGCAGCGCGACCAGCAGTACCGCCGTCACGGCGCCCAGGCCCGTGGCGATGGCCTCGAGCAGGTTGTCGGCGGTGCTGCCGAACACCCCGCGCCGCGTGGGCGACGGCCCGCTGAGCGCGATCGCACCGCCGACGTAGACCAGCTGCACGCTCTCGTACACGGCCGCGGCGAGCAGGATCAGGGCGAACTCGCGCAGCGACGCGGCCGCGGTGAGCGACTCCCAGTCGGACGGACCGAGCGCGCGGTGGAGGTTTCCGGCCAGCGCCGCCGCGAAACAGTGCGCGACGGTCGAGAACACGAAGTTGTGTGCGGGGCGCCGTGCGATGAGCCAGCGTTGGGCGCGCACCGCGACGATCAGCGCCACCGTCAGCGTCACCGGCAACACCAGCACGGCGGGAAACACCCACACCGCGTTCAGGTCGATGAGCACCGACCGCATCCGGCTGCGACGGCGTTCCTCCTGCCGCCGCGTCAGCTGGATGTGGACGGTGGCTCCCGCGAAGAGGAGCCCGAGCCGGAGCCAGTCCGTCGTCCCGGGTGTCGGTGCGGACATCGCGGCGAGCGCGACCCCGGCCAGGGCCACGAGCTCGGCGACCACGACGAATCCGATGAACGCCGGCGGTCGCCGCCACAGCTTCCATCTCAGCGGGTTGATCGGTCCGGGGCGGCGCCGCTCCGGACCGGCTCCGTGACGAGGCACGTGCCGCGAGACGGGACCGTCGGCCGCCGCGGCCGGAGCGGTTTGCGCCCTCGGCACCGGGGGCTCGGACGCCGCGGAACGGGACGCTGCGGAACGGGACGCTGCGGAACGGGACGCGGATCGGGATGCTGCGGTGCCGGAGGTGGTGCCGGAGGTGGTGCCGGAGGTGGTGCCGGAGGTGGTGCCGACGGAATGCGCGGGACCGGACCCGCCGGCGCCGGACCCTGGAGGAAGCCGGACATGCCGCTCGCGCCGCATGGGTGACCTCCCTACTGTCCTGGGGCCGGTGTCTGCGGATACCCGCCATCGCGGCCTCCGTCGCACCGCGATACGAACACGTTGCGTATCGAGTGGTGTCGTCTCCGTGACAGTGGATCACGGGTGTGCCCGTTTCGTCCGCGTACGGCACGGGCGTGGGTGAGACGTCACCGAGAAGGGGACGGCGAGCCGGGTCGGGCGTGCTGCGCCGGCCGGGTCTCCGGAGTCGAATGCCCTGGTGGAGGGGCATGGCGCCGACTAGGCTGATCCCACACGATACGCCGAGCCGCACAGCGTTCGCCCAGCTCGCCGTCTGTGAGGTGAGGGGAGGTTCCGTGATGTTCGACCGTGACTTCTGACCCGTGTGACCGGCCGGCGTGATGTCCTGGCGGCTCGGCCGCCGCCGGCGCTCCCGCGCCGGGGCGTGAGGCCCGGGTGGCCGTTCGTTCCCGGTACCGCTGCCCGTTCGGCCGCGCTCTTCCATGGGGCCGATCGGTTGCCGCACGCTCGGCGCACCTACCCGTCCGTCCGCCGATGGCAGGCATGTGCTGCGCCATCAGGGGGAAAGACTGGGAAGGACCGCTGCTGTGGGTAGAACCCCCTCGCGGTCGGACCGGGTGCTGACAGCGGGAGGTCGACATGGACGGGTTACTCGGCGGCAAGGCCGTCGTCGTCACCGGCGCCGGACGAGGACTGGGGGAGGCGTTCGCCGTGCACGCGGCGCGCGCGGGCGCCGATGTCGTCGTCAACGACGTCGACGTCGGCGCCGCCGAGTCCGTGGCGGCGAACATCCGGGCTCACGGTGGCCGCGCGGTCGCGAGTGCACACGACGTGTCGGACGCCGACCAGGCCGCCGCCGTCGTGCACACGTGCGTCGGCGAGTTCGGCGGCGTCGACGGCCTGGTCAACAACGCCGCGGTGAACCACGAGGCGCTGCCGTGGGAGGACGATCCGGCCCGTGTGCGCAGCCTGATCGAGACCAACGTGCTCGGTGTGGCCTTCACCGGCATGGCCGCGGCCCGCGCCATGGTCGACGCGGGCCGCGGCGGGTCGATCGTCAACATCAGTTCCGGCGCGTCCCTCGGGCAGCGCAAGCTCGGCGCGTACGCCGCGAGCAAGGGAGCCGTCGCGTCGTTGACGTACTCGTGGGCCCTCGACATGGAGGACGAGGGCATTCGCGTCAACGCCGTGTGCCCGCTCGCCCACACGCGCATGGTGTGGACGTCCGAACGGGCGCTGCGCGGTTGCCCGCCGGACCGCACGCCCAGCCGCATCGCGCCGCTGGTGCTCTACCTGCTCGGTGACGGTTCGGCGGGCATCACCGGCCAGCTGGTGCGCTGCAACGGGCCGCAACTGCACATCGTCGGCCAGCCGTACCTGAAGGCACCGATCCTCGAACGCGACGTGTGGGACACCGAGGGCGTCCAACGTGCGTTCGAGGAGGTCTTCGGCGCCCACCTCGAGCCGTACGGTCTGGAGAAGCGGGTTCCGCCGCGGCTTCGGAAGTGGCTCAACGTCAGCAGCGCCTGACAGGGGGCCGAGTCATGCTCCGTACAGCGACTCGATGTCGTCGCGGTAGCGCTCGTTGATCACCCGCCGCTTGAGCTTCAGCGTGGGTGTCAGCTCGCCGCTCTCCGGGGTCCACGACCGCGACAGCAGCGTGTACTGCTTGACCTGTTCCACCCGCGCGAGCCGTTCGTTCGCGGCGTCGACGGCCTGCTCGATCTCCGCCCGCACCTGTGGGTGACTCGCCAGCGTGGCCGGCTCGGCCGCCTCGATACCCCGCGCCGCCGCCCACGCGGGTGCGATCTCGTCGTCGAGCACGATGAGCGCGCTGATGTAGGGCCGGTCGTCGCCGATCGCGACGGCCTGCCCGATCAGCGGGTGCTCCTTGAGCAGACCCTCGATCCGCGACGGGGCGATGTTCTTGCCGCCCGCGGTGATGATCAGCTCCTTCTTGCGGTCGGTGATGGTGACGTAGCCGTCCGCGTCGATCGTGCCGATGTCGCCGGTGGCGAACCAGCCGTCGTCGTCGGTCACGTCCTCGATCGTGCCGTCGGCCTGCAGGTAGCCGAGGAACACGATGGGTCCCCGGACGAGCAGCTCGCCGTCGTCGGCGACGCGTACCTCGATGCCGGGCAGCGGCCTGCCGACCGTGCCCGCACGGAACGCGCCCGCAGTGTTGGCGGTGACGGCGCCCGTCGTCTCGGACAGGCCCCACACCTCCTGGATCTCGACGCCCAACCCGGCGATGAAGTACAGCACCTCGACGGGTAGCGCCGCGGCACCGCTGGAAGCCAGGAACAGGCGGTCGAGCCCGAGCATCTGCCGGACCGGCGCGAGCACCGCCTCGTCGGTCTCGGCGATGCGCTCGGCCAGGTCAGCGGGAACCGGCTCACCAGCGCTGCGGAGCTTGTAGCCCTCCTGCAACAGTTCATTGGCCTGCAGCAGCGCGGTCTGCTTCTCCTCGGGTAGTCCTGCGAGCATGTTCTTCAGGCCGGCGACCATCTTCTCCCAGACCCGCGGCACGCCGAAGAACTGCTGGGGATGCACCCGCCCGAGGGCGGTGACGACGTTGGCGGGGTCGACGAGCGTGTGCACATGGCCCGCGTTGACCGTCGGCAGGTAGATCGACAGCACGCGCTCGGCGATGTGCGCGAGCGGCAGGTACGCGACGTTCGTCAGGTGCGGTGGGTTCTCGTGCAGGTCGCGCAGTGCCACGGCTTCGTGGAGCGCGTTGCGGTGGGACAGCACGACGCCCTTCGGTACGCCCGTCGTGCCCGAGGTGTAGATCATCGCCAGCGGGTCGTCGGGCCTGACGTCCGCCACGGCGCGGTCGAACGTGTCCGGGTCGGCCGGATGCGCGGCCGCGCCCTGCGCGTGGAGTTCGTCGAACGCGAGGAACCGGTCGTCGCCGGAGGGCACGGCGTCGTCGTCCATCACGACGACGTGGGCCAGTGCGGGCAGTGAATCCAGCACCGGTCGCCAGCGGGCGAGTTCGTCGGTGCCGGCGAGCACGGCCACGGGTGCCGCGCTGTGTTCGGCGACGAAGGCGATCTGGTCGCTGCTCAGCGTCGAGTAGGCCGTGCACGGGATCGCGCCGAGGCAGGTCGCGGCCAGGTCGACGATGATGTGCTCCGGCCTGCTCGGCGCCATGATCAGCATCCGCTGTCCGGAACGCAGTCCGAGGTCCGCCAGTCCGCGGGCGACCGCTGCGACCTCGTCGCGCAGGGCGGCCCAGTTCAGGGTCGGGGCCCCTTCGACGTCGAGTGACGTCAGCGCGGGCAGGTCGGCGAAGTCGCGTGCGTTGCGTTGCAGCAGCGCGGGGATGGTGTCGGTGCCGGGATCGGCGGTGACGGGCTGCGGGGCTGCTGTGGCGTCGGCTCGGCGGTCCGCGGACGGTGCTGCCATGGGGACTCCCGGGTTCTGGTCGGCGCTGACGAGAGTTCCCACCCTATGTGCTCGATGTCACCCCGGAAAGTCCGTGCGCGGCGACCTTGTCGAGAATAGAAACATGTTCTAGTTTCATGGGCGCACGGGGAACGGAGGTGTTCGTGGCGGATCGGGAGCTCTCGTACGACGGGGCGGTCGTACTCGTGACCGGCGGAGCGCGGGGAGTCGGCGCGGGGATCTCGGCCACTTTCCGTGAACTCGGCGCCCGGGTGGTCGTCTGCGGGCGGACTCCGCCCGGCGCGTCCGACGCCTGCTTCGTGGAGTGCGACGTGCGCGACCCCGGGCAGATCGAGGCGATGATGGAACAGGTTCTCGAACGCTGGGGCCGACTCGACGTCGTGGTCAACAATGCGGGCGGGGCACCGCACGCCGCCGCGGCGGAGGCCTCGCCGCGGTTCCACGACAAGATCGTCCAACTCAACCTCCTCGCACCGCTCCACGTCGCACAGCAGGCCAACGCGGTGATGCGGCGCCAGGACGACGGCGGCTCGATCGTCATGGTCGGCAGCGTCAGCGGCAGGCGTTCCTCGCCCGGCACCGCCGCCTACGGAGCAGCCAAGGCGGGGCTCGAGAACCTGACCGCCAGCCTCGCCGTGGAATGGGCGCCGAAGGTGCGGGTCAACGCCCTCGCCGTCGGCATGGTGCGCACCGAGCAGGCGCATCTGCACTACGGCAGCGAGGAGGGCATCGCCGCGGTCGGGGCCACGGTGCCGCTCGGCAGGCTCGCCGAACCCGCGGAGATCGGGCGGTGCGCGGCGTTCCTCGCCTCGCCGCTCGCCTCCTACGTCACCGGCGCCTCCCTCCTCGTCCACGGCGGCGGTGAGCGGCCCGCCTTCCTCACCGCGGCGGACGCGAACGACGCCGCGGCGGACCCCGGCGGCACCACTGGGACCGCGACCGCGGACCGCGACATTCGACGGGAGAACGCACATGGGTAACGGGCTGTGCCGCGACCGGGTGGTCATCGTGACCGGCGCCGGGCGGGGCATCGGACGGGCGCATGCGCTCGCCTTCGCCGACGCGGGCGCACGGGTCGTGGTCAACGACGTCGGCGTGGCGCTGGACGGCTCACGCACCGGCGAGGGACCGGCGGCGGACGTCGTCGCCGAGATCGCCGACCGCGGCGGCACGGCTCTCGCCAGCACCCACGACGTGGCCGACTTCGACGCGGCGCAGGCGCTCGTCGACGACACCGTCGAGCGCTTCGGAGGCCTCGACGTGCTCGTCAACAACGCGGGCGTGGTCCGGGACCGCATGCTCGTCAACCTCGGCGCGGACGAGTGGGACGCCGTGATGCGGGTGCACCTGCGAGGACACTTCGCCACGCTGCGCCACGCAGGCGCGTACTGGCGGGCGGAGTCGAAGGCGGGACGCACACCGGACGCTCGGGTGATCAACACGAGCTCCGGAGCCGGGTTGCTCGGCAGCGTCGGCCAGGCGAACTACTCCGCGGCCAAGGCGGGGATCGCGGGTCTGACCGTGGTGGCGGCCGCCGAGCTGGCCCGCTACGGCGTGACGGTCAACGCGATCGCGCCGTCGGCGCGCACCCGCATGACGGAGGACGTGTTCGCCGACATGATGGCGCGTCCCGACGACGGATTCGACGCCATGGCACCGGAGAACGTCTCGCCACTGGCCGTCTGGCTGGGCAGTGCGGAGTCTGCGGACGTGACAGGGCGCGTGTTCGAAGTGGAGGGAGGCAAGGTCTCGGTGGCCCAGTCGTGGCGCCACGGACCGGAGGTCGACAAGGGAGCACGCTGGGACCCGGCCGAACTGGGCCCGGTCGTGACGGACCTGCTGGCGAAGGCGCCGGCACCGGAACCTGTCTACGGAGTGGGCGGATGACCATCACGAGGAAACGCGTCGACGAGCACATCGAGGTGGTCACGGTCGACGCGCCGCCGGTCAACGCGCTGACGGTCGCGGGCTGGTTCGAACTGGCCGACACCGTGCGCGCGGCGGGCGCCGACCCGGACGTGCACGTCGTCGTGCTGCGGGCCGAGGGACGCGGTTTCAACGCGGGCGTCGACATCAAGGAGATCCAGGCGAGCAGCGGTTACGAGGCGCTCGTGGGCGCGAACCGGGGCTGCTACGCGGCGTTCGGCGCCGTCTACGACTGTGCGGTGCCGGTGGTCGCCGCGGTGCACGGGCACTGCCTCGGCGGCGGGGTCGGGCTCGTCGGCAACGCCGACGTCGTCGTGGCCTCCGACGACGCGACCTTCGGTGTGCCGGAGGTGGAACGCGGGGCGCTCGGCGCGGCGACGCACCTCGCCCGGCTGGTGCCACCGCACCTGATGCGCACGCTGTACTTCACCGCACGCACGGTCACGGCGGCCGAACTGCAGGGATTCGGCTCGGTCTACGCGGTCGTGCCGACGTCCGAACTGGACGACGCCGCGCTGGAGTTGGCCCGGTCGATCGCCGCGAAGGACACCCGGGTGATCCGCGCCGCGAAGGAGGCGCTCAACGGCATCGACACGCAGGACGTGCACCGCAGTTACCGGTTCGAACAGGGCTTCACGTTCGAGCTGAACCTGCTCGGCGCCTCGGACGCGGCGCGGCAGGCGTTCCTGGACGAGAAGGGGTCGTGATGGCCGACAAACGTACGACCGTCGACGACGCGGTCGCCGAACTGCGCGATGGGATGACGATCGGTATCGGTGGCTGGGGTTCCCGGCGCAAGCCGATGGCCGCGGTGCGGGCGATCCTCCGCTCGCCGGTGAAGGACCTGACCGTCGTGTCCTACGGCGGGCCCGACGTCGGACTGCTGTGCGCCGCGGGGAAGGTGCGGCGCGTCGTTTTCGGGTTCGTGACGCTCGATTCGGTGCCGTTCGATCCGCACTTCGGCCGCGCGCGGGAGAGCGGTGACATCGAGGTCACCGAGTACGACGAGGGCATGTTCGGTCTGGCGCTGCAAGCCGCTGCCCAGCGGTTGCCGTTCCTGCCGACGCGAGCGGGCCTCGGTTCCGACGTGCCGCGGTTGTCGCCGCAGCTGCGGACGGTGCGTTCGCCCTACGCGGACGGCGAGGAGCTGCTCGCCGTGCCCGCGCAGCCCCTCGACGTCGCGTTCGTCCATCTGAACCGCGCCGACGCACGCGGCAACGCCCAGTACCTCGGCCCGGACCCCTACTTCGACGACCTGTTCTGCCTCGCCGCGGCGACACGTTTCGTGTCGGCCGAACGTGTCGTGCCCACGACCGAGCTGACCGAGGGCGGGCCGGTGCAGTCGCTGTTGCTCAACCGATCCGCTGTGGACGGTGTGATCGAGGCGCCGCGCGGGGCGCACTTCACCACCGCGGCCCCGGACTACGGCAGGGACGAACAGTTCCAGAAGCACTATGTCGACTCCGCGAAGGATCCCGAGCGGTGGCCGTCCTTCGTCGACCGTTTCCTCTCCGGAGACGAGGCCGCGTATCGGGCCGAGATCGACCGGTTCGCCACGGAGGTGGCCGCATGAGTGACGTGACGAGGGCCGAGATCGCCGTGGTGGCGGTGGCCGAGCTGTTCCGCGGCGACGGCGAGCTCGTGGCGAGCCCGATGGGAACCGTCCCGTCGTTGGGTGCGCGGCTGGCGCGGGCGACGTTCGAGCCGGACCTGCTGCTGTCCGACGGACAGGCCTACCTCGTCGACGGCGACGGCACGGTCGAAGGGTGGCAGCCGTTCCGGAAGATGCTCGACACGATCGTGCCGCACGGCAGGCGGCACGTTGTGATGGGCGCCAACCAGGTCGACCGGTACGGCAACCAGAACATCTCCGCGATCGGCGAGCACGACCGTCCCGCGAAGCAGCTGCTGGGCGTGCGCGGGGCGCCGGGCAACACCGTCAACCACCGCACGAGCTACTGGGTGCCGCGCCACGGCAGGCGCGTGTTCGTGGAGTCGGTCGACGTCGTGGCGGGCGTCGGATACGACAACGCGGCGAAGGCCGGCGCGGCGGCGCAACGCTTCCACGACGTCCACCGGGTGGTGACGAACCTCGGCGTGTTCGACTTCGGCGGGCCCGACCACGTGATGCGCGGGCTGTCGTTGCACCCCGGCGTGACCGAGGACGAGGTGGCGGAGGCGACGTCGTTCCCCGTCGACTGCACCGGTGCGAGCACCTCACGCCTACCCACAGCCGAGGAACTGCACCTGATCCGCGACGTGCTCGACCCCGCGGGTATGCGGGATCAGGAAGTGCCGTCATGACGGCAGGTGCGGATCCGGCGGTCACAGTGGACACTCCACTCACGCGCCTGGTGGGCGTCCGGCATCCGGTCGTGCAGACCGGCATGGGCTGGGTGGCGGGGTCACGGCTCGTCGGTGCGACGGCCCAGGCGGGCGGCCTCGGCATCCTCGCGTCGGCGACGATGACCTTCGACGAGCTCGCGGCCGCGATCACCGAGACGAAACGGCGCACGGACCGGCCGTTCGGCGTCAACCTGCGGGCCGACGCCGAGGACGCCGACCGCAGGGTCGACCTGCTGATCGACCACGGCGTGCGCGTGGCATCGTTCGCGCTGGCACCGCGCAGGGAACAGATCGCGAAGCTCAAGGACCACGGCATCCTCGTGATCCCGTCCGTCGGTGCGGTGCGGCACGCGGAGAAGGTGGCCTCGTGGGGCGCCGACGCCGTCGTGGTGCAAGGCGGCGAAGGCGGCGGGCACACGGGCTCGGTGGCGACGACGGTCCTGCTGCCGTCCGTGGTCGACGCGGTCGACATCCCGGTCGTCGCGGCGGGCGGATTCTTCGACGGCCGCGGACTCGCAGCGGCGTTGTCCTACGGCGCGGCGGGGATCGCGATGGGCACCCGGTTCCTGCTGACGGCCGAGAGCACCGTGCCGGAGGAGGTCAAACGCCGCTACCTGGAGCGGGACGTCTCGGGCACGGTCGTGACCGACCGGGTCGACGGCATGCCGCACCGCGTGCTGCGTACCGAGTTGGTCGAGCGCCTGGAGTCGTCCGGCCGGTTCGCCGGTGCCGTCCGGGCGTTGCGCAACGCGGTGCGGTTCCGTGCACTGACCGGACTGTCACCGATCGCGATGGTACGGGAGGGCCTTGCGATGAAGCGCGGCAACGACCTGACGTGGGGGCAGGTTCTGATGGCGGCCAACACGCCGATGCTGTTGCGGTCCGGGCTGGTCGACGGCCGGACGGACACCGGTGTGCTGGCGTCGGGACAGGTCGTGGGGGCGGTCGACGACCTGCCCACGGTGGCCGAGCTCGTCGACGGCGTCGTGGCCGACGCGGCCGCGGTGCTGCGGGCGAACGCCGACCTCGTCCTGCGACCGGCCTGACCGATCCGCCCGTCACCGCGCGTTCTGCACTCGGTACCCGTTCTGCGCCATGGTCACGGCTGTGGTCGCGTGCCGAGAGCCCGACGCGGTGCGGTCAGGAACGCGGCGCCGTCTCGGAGACGACCTTGACGGCGGTGTCCACATCGGACTCCGATAGTCCGGCCCTGGCGGTCAATCGGAGTCGCGTCACCCCGTCGGGGGCGACCGGTGGGCACACGCGACCCACGTGCACGCCGTGTTCGGCGCACGCGTCGGCCCACGAGGCGGCGGCCGCCGCGCTGGGCGCGGGTAACGACACGATGGCCGCTGCGGGCAGGCTGGTCCGCAGTCCCGCCGCCCGCAGCCCCTGCGCGAGGGACATGGCGCCGTCGACGGCGGTTCCGGGCAGTTCCGGTTCCTCCCGCAGTGCGGCGAGCGCGGCCAGTGCGGCTGAGACGGTGCCAGGGGCCGGCGCGGCGTCGTAGCCGTAGGCGCGGGCGACGTCGATGATCTGCCGGATCGCACGGCGCGGCCCGACAACGGCCCCACCCTGCACGCCGAGGGCGCCGCCGAGCGACAGCGTCGTCACCACGTCGGGCGCCGAGGACAGGCCTGCGTCGTACACCGCGCCGCGGCCGCCGTCACCCAGCACACCGAAGCCGTGGGCGTCGTCGACCAGTAGTGCCGCGCCGTGGCTGCGGCACGTCGCGGCGAGGGCTCCGAGGTCGGCCGCGTCCCCGTCGACGGCGAAGACCGACTCGGTCACCGCGAGCGCGCGCGGTTTGCGCCGGGTGGACAGAGCGTGGGCGACGGCGTCGGTGTCGAGGTGCGCCACGGCGGCGACGTCGCCTCGGGCCAGTCTGCAGCCGTCGACGAGCGAGGGCTGGACGTACTTGTCGCTGACGATCGCCGACTCGGTGCCCGACAGCGCCGTGACCGCGGACAGGTTCGCGGTGTACGCCGACGGGAACACGGCCGCGGCCTGCGCGCCCACGAACCGGGCGAGGTCGTGTTCCAGTTCCGCGTGCAGTTCGAGCGAACCGCCGAGGAGGCGGGTGCCTGCCGCGCCCGCGCCCCACTTCAGCGCCGCTGCCGCGGTGGCGCCCGCGACGCGTTTGTCGCGCGCGAGCCCGAGGTAGTCGTCGCCGGCGAGGTCGATCTCGCCGGGAACGGGGGTGGCACCGCGCTGCCGCGGCCTGCGCGTGAGACCGGAATCGCTCCGGGTGGCCGCTTCGGCGTCGAGCCAGTCGAGAACCTCGTCGGGCGGAAGAGCTGGACCGGGTGCGTTCACGGGTGGCAGTGTCGCACCAGGCGGACGACGAGAGGGGAGCGAGGGGTGGCCGACACGCCGGAATTGGAGGTCATGCCCGGTGACTGGGACCGGGCGCTGGCCGTGGTGGCGCATCCGGACGACCTGGAGTACGGGGGTGCGGGGGCGGTCGCGCGCTGGACGCGGGAAGGCAGATCGGTGGTCTACACCCTCGCCACCCGCGGCGAGGCGGGGATCGACGGCATGGCGCCCGAGGAGGCGGCCGTCGTGCGCGAGCGGGAACAGATCGCCGCGGCACGCGTGGTGGGGGTCGAGACGGTGGAGTTCCTCGACCACGCCGACGGCGTCGTCGAATACGGCCTGCCGTTGCGCAGGGACATCGCCGCCGCGATCCGCAGGCACCGGCCCGAGCTCGTGATCATGACGAACCATCGGGACACGTGGCCGGGCGGTCCGTGGCTGAACATGGCCGACCACCGCAACGTGGGACACGCGACGTTGGATGCGGTGCGCGACGCCGCGAACCGGTGGGTCTTCCGCGAGCTGACGGCCCAGGGGCTCGAACCGTGGGACGGTGTGCGCTGGGTCGCCGCTGTCGCCTCGCCGCAGGCCACGCACGCCGTCGACATCACCGACACGCTGGATCTGGCGGTGGACTCGCTCCAGGAGCACCGCGCCTACCTCGAAGGCCTCGGCGACGCGTCGATGGCCGATCCGGCCTTCCTGCGCGAAGCCGCCGCCGAAGCGGGTGCCCGTTTCGGCGGCGTGCCTGCATGTGCGTTCGAACTGTTCCCGATGTAGCGCCCTGAGAGCACTCTGGCGGCGTTCCGGCACCGGCAAACGCCCGAAGGGCGCCTGAGGGGCGTTCAACGCCCCTCAGGCGCCCTTCGGGGAAACGGGACCGAGGGTCAGGCGTCGACCGGCCTGCGGGGCTTGCGGCCGCCGCCGCGCCGCTGGCCGCCGTTGCCCCCGCGGCCCTGGCCGCCGTTGCCGCCACGGCCCTGGCCGTCACGACCCTGACCGCCGCGGTCGCCGGGACGGCCGCCGTTCCTGCCGCCGGGACGACCGCCGCCGGGGCGTCCGCCGCCGGCACGGCGCTGCTCCTGCTGCGGCTGCTTGTCGACCAGCGGCACGCCGCTGGGAGAACGCGAGCCGGTGATGCGGACGAGCTCGGCGTCGCCCGGCGTGACGAGCAGCGACTTGGGCTTCACACCCGCCTTGTCGGTGAGCCGCAGAGTCTGCCGCCGCTGGTCGCGCGTGATCAGCGTGACGACCGTGCCCGAGGCGCCTGCTCGCGCGGTGCGCCCTGCTCGGTGCAGGTAGTCCTTGTGGTCGGCGGGCGGGTCGACATGCAGCACGAGGCTGACGTCGTCGACGTGGATGCCGCGTGCGGCGACGTCCGTGGCGACCAGCACCGTGGTGCGGTCGTCCTTGAAGTCCGCGAGCACGCGGTTGCGCTGTCCCTGGGTCTTGCCGCCGTGCAGCGCCCCGGCGGGCACGCCCTGGGACCGCAGCTTCGTGGCGAGCCGGTCGACGTGGTGCTTGGTGCGCACGAACATGATCGTCCGGCCCTCGCGGGCGCCGATCTCGGTGATCACGCGCATCTTGTCCGGCTGCGCGAGCTGCAGCAGGTAGTGGTCCATGTTCGTCACCGACGCCGTCACGGGCGCGACCGAGTGCGTCACCGGGTCGTGCAGGTAACGCTGCACGAGCTTGGAGACGTCGCCGTCGAGCGTGGCGGAGAACAGCAGCCGCTGCCCGTCGGCGGGTGTGAGGTCGAGGATCTCGCGGACCTGGGGCAGGAAGCCCATGTCGGCCATCTGGTCGGCCTCGTCGAGCGCGACGTAGCCGATCTCGTCGAGGGCGCACGTGCCCTGGCGGACGTGGTCGGACAGCCTGCCGGGGGTGGCGATGAGCAGATCGACGCCGCGGGACAGCGCGTCGGCCTGCCGGTTGAAGGCCATGCCGCCGACCGCGGTGCGGCACCACAGGCCGAGCGTCTTGGCCAGCGGGATCAGCACCTCGGCGACCTGCATCGCCAGTTCGCGCGTCGGCACGAGCACCAGCGCACGGGGCTTCTTCGGGCGGGCCTTGCCGCCTTCGAGGCGGGCCAGCAGCGCGAGGCCGAAGGCGAGTGTCTTGCCGGAGCCGGTCTGCGCCCGGCCGAGGACGTCGTGGCCGGCGAGTGCGTCGGGAAGCGTGGCCGCCTGGATGGCGAACGCGTCGGTCATGCCGTCGGCCTCGAGCGCGCGCACCAGCGGGCGCGGCAACGGCAGGTCGGCGAACGGCACGGACGCGGTGGACGTGGATGTGGACGTGGACAGGTTTGTGCTCACACAGGCCTCTCGGACGTGGCACGTCGCAAGGAGGCCCGGGAGAGTCGCACGTCGGAGGTGCGGGCGGGCGTTCGCAAGGACGAACCCGGCGCGCCGGAATCTGGTGCCGTGTCCGGCCGACGTGGCGCGCCAAATGGATGGGAAATCGGATCGCCGTGTGAAGGAGCCCTTCGGCTCACGGCGCTCCAGGCACTCTACCCCAGACCGGAGCGGTGCGTCAGCGGTGGGCGAGTGAGGTGTCGCACCGGTTGTCCCGCGGCGATGGGCACGGACCCGTGCACGGACCCGTGTGTTTCGGACCCGTGCGTACAGGGGCTGCGGCTGCAGCGGCTGTGGGTGGGGGCTGTGGGTGGGGGCATAGTGGCCGCATGCGCATCGTGATCATCGGTTCGGGCATCGCAGGCGCGGGTACCGCCTGGCAGTTGGCACGGCGGGGCGCCGAGGTCGTCGTGGTGGACGCCGATCTGGCGGGACGGGCGACGGCTGCGGGCGCCGGAATCGTCTCGCCGTGGAACTCGCGGGCCCTCGAGGGTGAGGAACTCGCCTTCCACGCGGAGGGCGCCGCCTACTACCGGACGCTGGTCGAGGACCTGGCGGCCGAGGGAGTGGGGGAGACGTCGTTCGCGGTCGTCGGCGGACTCGTCGTCTCGCCGGACGAGACGTGGCTGCGCGAGTTCCACGGACGCGCGGTCGAGCGAGCGCGGCGCTGGCCCGACGCGGGCGAGGTGACGCTGCTCGACCCGGCGGACGCCGTCGAGCGCATGCCGCTGTTGGCACCCGACCTCGGCGCCGTGCACATCGCGGGCGGCGGGCGGGTCGACGGCCGGACGCTCCGTGAGACGTTTCTCGCCGCGGCGGCCGCGCGGGGAGCGCGGCTCCTCGACGGCACGGCCGAACTCGAGATCCGCTCCGGCGGCGTCGCGGGCGTGCGGGTGGCCGGTGACGTGGTCGAGGCCGACGGCGTGGTGCTCGCCGCGGGCGCGTGGACGGCCCCGCTGGCCGCGTCGCTGGGCGTGACGCTGCCGGTCGAGCCGCAACGCGGGCAGATCAGCCATTTCGGGGTCGGCGATCCCGGCACCGCGTCTCCCGGCACCGCGTCTCCGAGCACCGCGTCGTGGCCCGTCGTGTCACCGGTCGGGTCCGGGCACTACATGCTCGCGTTCCCCGACGCCCGGGTCGTCGCGGGAGCCACGCGCGAGACCGGGGCGGGTTTCGACCACCGTGTCACGGCCGAGGGGCAACGCGAGGTGCTGACGCAGGCGCTGACGGTGGCTCCCGGCCTGGCCGACGCGACACTGCTGGAGACGCGCGTGGGCTTCCGTCCCGTCACGCCCGACGGCAGGCCCGTCATCGGTGCGCTCGAGACCCACCCCGAGGTCACGGTGCTCACCGGCTTCGGCGCAGGCGGGCTGACGATCGGGCCGTACGCGGCGAGTCTGGCCGCGGCGGCCGCGCTCGGGCAGCGGCCCGACATCCCGGCGCTCTTCCGCCCCGAACGGTTCGAGAACGCCGTGTGAAGCCCCGCAAGGCGCAGGTTCAGTGGTCGGTGACGAGGACGAGGTCGGTCTCGCCCGCGCGTTCCACGGTCATGCCGGCCTTCTCCGCGACGGTCACGACCTCGTCCACAGTGGACGGCTCGGCGCGGCTCGTGGCCAGTGCAGCGGCGAGTCGTCCCTTGTAGGCCTTGTTGTGGTGGCTGACGGTCCTGCGTTTGCCCGACGAGTCCTCGGTGACCACGCGCACGGTGACGGCGCCGGGTATCCGTGCCAACGCGGCGTACGCCCCGGAGCGCAGGTCGACGACCAGTTCGTCGGACTGCAGCACCGGTTCCAGCGCTGGGCGCCACACCGACCGCAACGCCGGGAAGCCGGGCAGCGAGCTGCCTCCCGACAGGCGATACGCGGGAATCGGGTCACCCGCTCGCACGACACCGAACAGCGCCGACGCCACGGAGAGCCTGCTCGCCGCCCGGTCGGCTGCGGCGCCGGACAGCGAGCGCACGTCCAGGGCGTCGTAGAGCACGCCGGTGTAGCGCTGCAGCGCGGGCATCGTCGGCGACGTCCACAGCGTCGCGTTCCGTTCCACCTCGCCCGACTGCCGTTCGGACAGTCCGAGCGCGGTCAGGCTGGCGGGCACGTCGGCTGCCAGCTCGACCAGTGCGTCGGCCAGCTTGCGCCGCACCGGGTTCAGTTCGGGCAGCGACAGCGCGTCCAGGTCGAGTGGGGCGCCGCCACCGCCTGCGGCCTTGGTCTCGGAAGGGGGCAACAGAACGAGCACGCCGTCCGAGGGTAGTGCCGTCGCCGAGCCGGCCCGATAACCGGTTGTCCCGGCTCAGGGCGCGCCGACTACCCTTCGTCCATCACCGCTTTCCGTCTCCCTAGGAGCACACCGTGATCACCAGGATGTCGTCGTTGTTCCTGCGCACGCTGCGTGAGGACCCGGCGGATGCCGAGGTGCCCAGCCACCGGTTGCTGGTGCGCGCAGGCTACGTCCGCCGCGCCGCTCCGGGTGGCTACTCCTGGCTGCCGCTCGGCCTGCGCGTGCTGCGCAACATCGAGCGGGTCGTGCGTGAGGAGATGGACGCCATCGGCGCGCAGGAGATCCAGTTCCCCGCGCTGCTGCCGAAGGAGCCCTACGTGGCCACCGGCCGGTGGAGCGAGTACGGCGACACGCTGTTCCGCATCAAGGACCGCAAGGGCGCGGATTACCTGCTGGGGCCGACGCACGAGGAGCTGTTCACGCTCGCCGTGAAAGGCGAGTACAGCTCCTACAAGGACTACCCGGTGATGCTGTACCAGGTGCAGACGAAGTACCGGGACGAGGCGCGCCCCCGCGCGGGCGTGTTGCGCGGGCGCGAGTTCGTCATGAAGGACTCGTACTCGTTCGACCTCGACGACGAGGGTCTCGAGGCGTCGTACCGGAAGCACCGCGGCGCCTACATCCGGATCTTCGACCGGCTGGGGCTCGACTACGTGATCGTCGCCGCCACGTCGGGCGCGATGGGTGGTTCGGCGTCGGAAGAGTTCCTCGCGACCGCCGAGGCCGGTGAGGACACCTACGTCCGCAGCACCGACTCCGGCTATGCGGCCAACGTCGAGGCGGTCGTGACGCCGGCGCCCCCCGCGCGGGCCCTCGAGGGGCTGCCCGAGGCGCAGGTGCACCACACTCCGGACACGCCGACGATCGAGACGCTCGTCGACTTCCTCAACGGCGCGGGCCTGGTCCGCGAGTTCACCGCCGCGGACACCCTCAAGAACGTGCTGGTCAAGACGCGGATGCCCGGACAGAAGGAGTGGACGCTCCTCGGTATCGGTGTGCCAGGCGACCGTGAGGTCGACATGAAGCGGCTCGAGGCCGGGCTCGAACCGGCCGAGGTCGCGCTCGTCGAGGAGGCCGACTTCGCGGCCAACCCCTTCCTGGTCAAGGGCTACATCGGGCCGGGAGCGCTGCAGGCGAACGGCGTCCGCTACCTCGTCGACCCGCGCATCGTCACGGGAACCGCGTGGGTCACCGGTGCCGACAAGGCCGACCACCACGTCGTCGACCTCGTGTGCGGCCGCGACTTCACCCCGGACGGCACCATCGAGGCCGCGGAGGTCCGCGAGGGCGACGCCTCGCCCGACGGCCACGGCACGCTCGTTGCGGCGCGCGGCATCGAGATCGGCCACATCTTCCAGCTCGGCCGCAAGTACGCCGACGCGTTCGAGCTCGACGCGCTCGGCCCGGACTCGAAGCCCGTGCGCATCACGATGGGTTCGTACGGCATCGGCGTCTCGCGGCTGGTCGCGGCGATCGCCGAGCAGCACCACGACGAACTGGGCCTCGTGTGGCCGCGAGCGGTGTCGCCCGCGGACGTCCACCTCGTCGTGGCGGGCAAGGACGACACCGTGTTCGAGGGCGGTGAGCGCATCGTGGGCGAGCTGTCGCAGCGCGGTGTGTCGGTGCTGTTCGACGACCGCACCGTCTCGCCTGGCGTGAAGTTCGCCGACGCGGAACTCATCGGCGTGCCGACGATCGTCGTCGTGGGCAAGGGTCTCGCGAAGGGCGTGGTCGAGGTGAAGGACCGCGCCACCGGCGAGCGGACCGAGATCGACGTGGACGCCGTCGTCGACCACGTGACGGGACTCGTGCGCGGATAGCCCACGCCGCCTGGGGAGGCCGCCGGTGATCTTCGGTCGGAGGAGGAAGCGTGACGAAACCTCGGCACGCTACGGCTACGAGGACAAGGCCGCGCTGAAGGGCGTCGGCGGCTACGAGCCCGCCGACGCGAGCGACGCGTACCGTCCGCAGTCGTCACCCACGCCCGACCCCTCCGGGCACACTCCGGCAGTGCACCGGCCTGCCCCGCCCCATCCGGAAACTCCGGTTCACGGGCCTCCGGTTCAGGGCGCCCGGGGCGGTCCGGTGCCGCCGCCGAGGGTGAAGACGTCGTCCCGTGGCGCGGGGCGAAAGCGTGCGGTCGGCTGGATTCCCCTGCTGGTGGCGGTCGCCGCCATGTGGGGCGTGCCGCAGCTGTTCCCCGACGACGGCACGAGTGCCCGTGTCGACTCGGCCGATCCGACCGCTGAGGACACCCCGGCGCCCGTCACGCGGGTCGGCGTACCGCCCGCGGTGGACGGCTGGCAGTCGGTGGCGGGCGGCGACGGTGTCTACGCCTACGACGTGCCGCCGAGCTGGCAGCCCGAGCAGGGTGTCGTGCACGGCTGGGAGGCAGGCGGCGGATACGACGACCGGTTCGCGCTGTCGGCGTCGGCCTTCGTGGGCACGGAGTGCGACGACGCCACGCACGCCGGTGGCGCGGGTGTGCGGACTTTCGACCGGCCGGTGGACACGGCCACGCGCCCGATCGTGGACGAGGTCTCCGCGCGTGCCTACACCGAGGAGGGCGGCGCGAAACCGGGGGTGCGGGTGCTCTCCGAGGACTCGGGTCCGTTCACCCGGGGAGACGGCGAGTCCGGTAACACCCGATCGATGATCGCCGAGGTGACCCCGGCCCGGCCCGGAGGTTGCGTGCCGGAGCGTGCCCTCGTCGGCACCCGGGCGGTCGCGGCGGGCGACGACGGCGGCGGTGTGGTGGCGCTCGTCGTCTACGCCGACACCGACCTCGCGACCCCGGAGGACGTCCGCGGGATCCTCGGCAGTTTCCGTGCCGTGCCGGAATCCGACCGCAACACCGTCACGGTCACGCCCACCGGCTGACGGGTCCGCCCGCAGGCATGTGTGCCGGTCCGGCCTAGCGCAGGATGGCGGCCAGTGCCGCGTCGGTGTCGGACAGGTCCGGGAGGACGGCGTGGGCCCCGGACGCGCTCAGTTCGTCGACGTCGTGTCTGCCCGTCGCGACGGCCACGGCGACCGCGTCGCAGGCGAGCGCGGCGCCGACGTCGTGCGGGGTGTCCCCGATGACGACGACCTGTTCCGGCGCGCCGCCGTGTTTGCCCCCGGCGAGCTCGACGGCTTCGGCGACGAGGTCGGGGCGGTGCTCCGACAGCGAGCCGTAGCCGCCGATGTCGAAGTCCAGGTGGGTGTGCAGGCCGAAGGCGCTCACCTTGTGGTGGGCGATCGCGGGCAGGTTGCCGGTCACCAGTGACTGGACGACCCGCCCGGTCCCGGCCAGTCGCGCGAGTACCTCGGCCGCGCCCGGGAGTGCCGTCCCGCGGGCGCGCAGGTCGTCGGCCGGGTCGGTGGCGAGCGCGGTGAGCTCCCGCCACAGCCGCTCGACGAGCTCGCGGGTCGGTTCGATCCCGTGTGCGGTGAGCAGTTCGGTGGTGATCGCCAGCTCGGTCCGTCCGGGAAACGACGGCATTCGTTCGAGCGTGACGCCCGCGACCGTCGCGAGCGCCTGCCGGTACCAGTCGCCGCCGCTGCCGGACAGGTCGACGAGCGTCAGATCGATGTCCCAGAGCACGAGATGGTCGGGCGGGTGTTCGGGTGCGCCGGTCGTCACGCCGGACACCGTAGCCGACGACTCTTTCGACACCGACTTTTTCAACAAGCGTTGACATCCCCTCGGGAGGGGCGCGTACGTTGAATTCAACGGATGAAGAATTAATCGGGCCGGGGGTGGTCGACATGTCGAGGAGCGGAACGCGGGCGGCGCGCTCGTCGTGGGCACGGCGGTGGCGGGAGCGCTCGTCGCCGTCGTGCTGGGGTTTCTCACGTTCGGGGCGCAGGCGAGTGCACGGCCGGACGGGATCCCCGTCGCCGTCGCGGTCCCGGAGCAGGCGCCCGGCCCGCTGCACGCGGTGGCCGAACGCGTCACCGGGTCCGGCGGGGAGGCGCTCGACTGGCGGATCGTCGAGCCCGGTCAGGGGCGGACACTGCTCGAGAACGAGGACGTCTACGGCGTGCTCGAACTCGGGAGCGGGGCCGGCGGTCCCACGGTCACGAGCGTGACATCGGGAACCGTCAATCCCGCGGGCACGCAGGTCGCGCAGCAGGCCCTGGCCACCGCGGGCGGACGGGTCGCCGAGGCGATCGGCGAGGTTCGGGCAGCGGACCCGCCACCGGTGGAGGAGGAGACGATCCATCCGACGGGCCCCGCGGCGAGGACGGCGCCGCTCGGTGCGAGCGCGCTCGCGTGGATCGGCGGACTGGCCGGCTCGGCGCTGCTGGCGGTACAGGTCCACCGTGGACGGCTGCGTCCGGGCGCCGGCGCGCGGCTCGGCCATGTGGCGCTCATCGGGGTGCTCGTCACCGGCGTGCTGGCAGGGTTCCTCGCGCTGTGGGACTCCACCCTGGCGCTCGGCTGGCAGACGCTCGCCTTCCTGGCACTGACGGCGACCGCGTTCGCCGCCGTGCAGGGCGCGCTGCTGCGTTGGCTCGGCCTTCCCGCGATGGCCCTGCTCGGGCCGCTCTACCTGCTGGCGCCGTCGGTGGCGTCGCAGGTTCCCGAGATGCTCGCTCCGGCCTACCGGCTGCTGCTGTGGTCGTGGACCCCGTTCCGGTTCCCGACCGAGGGGTTGCGCAGCCTGCTCGCGGGCACGGCCGGAACCGACCAGGTCACGGTCGCACTCTGGGTACTCGCCTCGATGCTCGTCGCCGGGCTGATCGCGGTGCTGTGGCCGCGGCGGAGTGCGGCCGAGCGTGCGGGATCGGCGGGCTCCGCCGATTCGGCGGGTTCGGCGGACCCGGCGGGGTCAGCGGGGTCAGCCGACGAGGAAGCTGAACCGGACGCGGCGGACGGCGTTGTCGATGTTGGTGTCGACGAGGCAGACCGACTGCCACGTGCCGAGGGCGAGCGAGCCGCCGAGCACCGGCACGGTCGCGTACGGCGGTAGGAACGCGGGCAGCACGTGGTCGCGGCCGTGGCCGTGACTGCCGTGGCGGTGCCGCCACCGGTCGTCACGGGGGAGCAGCTCGTCGATCGCGGCGAGCAGGTCGTCGTCGCTGCCCGCGCCCGTTTCGAGGATCGCCAGCCCCGCGGTCGCGTGCGGCACCCATGCGTGCAGCAGGCCGTCCTCGGCACCGTTCGGCGTATCGGCGAGGAAGCGTTCCACCTCGCGCGTCAGGTCCGTCACGACCGCACTGCCGCCGGTGCGGATCTCGATCTCGGTGGAGTGCATACCCCCACGGTACGCAGCGGAAGCGCGAGCCGCGGAGGTGATCGGCGTGTGGCCCGGCGGTCCTACGCCATCGCCCCGAGGCACACAAGACGTGATCTGGCGTCACATCATGGTCCATGATGGTGATCGACTGGTTCCTCGACGAGGAGGACGTGCAAGGTGGCAGGACCGCTGACGGTCGGCGTCGTTGCCGAGACGGCGCCAGGGGAGCGACGGGTCGCGCTGGTGCCGAAACTCGCCGAGCGCCTGGTCAAGCGGGGAGTCCGGGTCGCGGTCGAACCGGGGGCGGGCAGCCGGGCCGGCCTGCCCGACGCGCTGTACACGGCCGCCGGAGCGGAGCTCGCGGGCGGGGAGTCCGGCGACGCCCGTCGCAGCGACATCGTGCTGACGGTGGCTCCGCCGGGCGAGGAGGACATCGAGCGGCTCGCGGCCGGCACCGTCCTCATCGGATTCCTCGACCCGCTCGGCGCGCCCGGCCGGGTCGAGGCGCTGGAACGCGCCGGGATCACCGCGTTCGCCGTCGAATCGATCCCTCGGATCTCTCGCGCGCAGGCGATGGACGCGCTCTCGTCGCAGGCGAACGTGTCCGGCTACCGTGCCGCGCTGCTGGCGGCCCAGCGGTCGCCGCGGTTCTTCCCCATGCTCACGACGGCCGCGGGCACGGTGCCGCCCGCGACGGTGCTCGTGCTCGGCGCCGGTGTCGCCGGGCTGCAGGCTCTCGCGACGGCGAAACGGCTCGGTGCGCAGGCCACGGGTTACGACGTGCGCCCCGAGGTCGCCGAACAGGTGCGGTCCGTGGGCGCGCAGTGGCTGGATCTCGGCATCGAGGCGATCGGTGACGGCGGCTACGCCCGCGAACTCACCGACGACGAACGCGCGGAGCAGCAACGCAGGCTCACCGAGGCCATCGGCGGCTTCGACGTCGTGATCACCACGGCGCTCGTGCCCGGCCGCACCGCGCCCACCCTCGTCACCGCCGAGGCCGTCCGGGGGATGCGGCCCGGCAGCGTCATCGTCGACCTGGCGGGGGCGACCGGCGGCAACTGCGAGCTGACCGAGCCGGGCGAGGACGTCGATCACGACGGCGTGACGATCAGCTCGCCGCTCAACCTGCCCGCCGGGATGCCGCTCCACGCCAGCGAGCTGTACGCGCGCAACCTCGTCGAACTGATCGAACTGCTCGTGGACGCCGAAGGCCGGTTCGCCATCGACCCGGCCGACGAGATCGTGGCCGGCGCCTGTGTCGCCGGCAGGCCGGAGGAGGTGGCGTAGGTGCCGATCGAAAGCATCGCGATCCTGGTGCTCGCCGGATTCGTGGGCTACACCGTGATCTCCAAGGTGCCCAACACGCTGCACACCCCGCTGATGTCGGGGACGAATGCCATCCACGGCATCGTGCTGCTCGGTGGACTGATCGTGCTCGGCCACGGCGTCGACGGAGTGCTGAACAAGATCCTGCTCGTGGTCGCCATCGCCTTCGGCATGATCAACGTGGTCGGCGGGTTCCTCGTCACCGACCGCATGCTCGGCATGTTCAAGCAGCGCCCCGGCGAGCAGCGCCCCGGCGAACGCGGAGCGGACGCGCGCGAGGAGGGCGAGCAGTGACCACGCTCGTCTCCGTGCTCTACATCGTCGCGTTCGTGCTGTTCATCTACGGGCTCATGGGGATGACGGGTCCGCGCACCGCCGTCCGGGGCAACTGGATCGCCGCGGCGGGCATGACGGTCGCCGTCGTCGCGACGCTGTTGCTGCCGGGAATGGGCAACTGGCTGCTGATCGCGCTCGGGCTCGGCATCGGAGCGGCGATCGGCGTCCCGGCGGCACGGCGCGTGAAGATGACGGCGATGCCGCAGATGGTCGCGCTGTTCAACGGCGTCGGCGGTGGTGCGGTCGCCCTCATCGCGTGGGTCGAGTTCCGCGTGACGACCGGTTACGAGGCCGAACCGCTGTACGTGGCGATCGCGTCGCTGTTCGCGGCGATCGTGGGGTCGGTGTCGTTCTGGGGGTCGGGCGTCGCGTTCGGCAAACTGCAGGAGATCCTCCCCGGCAGGCCGGTGACGCTCGGCAGGCTCCAGCAGCCGCTGAACATCGTCCTGCTGGCGGCGGCTCTGGCGTGCGCCGTGATCATCGCCGCGGGCGGACGGTCCGAATGGCTGATCATCGGTGTGCTCGTCGCGGCGGGCCTGATCGGCGTCATGGTGGTGCTGCCGATCGGCGGTGCGGACATGCCGGTGGTGATCTCGCTGCTCAACGCGTGCACCGGGCTGTCGGCCGCGGCGATGGGCCTTGCGCTGGACAACACGGCGCTGATCGTCGCGGGCATGATCGTGGGCGCGTCCGGGTCGATCCTGACGAACCTCATGGCGCAGGCGATGAACCGCTCCATCCCGGCGATCCTCGCGGGCGGTTTCGGCGGAGGTGGTGGCGGCGGTGCCGCGACCGTGAGCGGTGCCGGGGACCGTCCCGTGCGCAGCACCAGTGCGGCCGATGCGGCGATTCAGCTCGCCTATGCGGGCCGGGTCATGGTCGTTCCCGGCTACGGGTTGGCGGTCGCCCAGGCGCAGCACGCCGTCCGAGAGATGGCCGACCTGCTCGAGGCGAAGGGCATTGACGTCGCCTACGCCGTGCACCCCGTCGCCGGGCGCATGCCGGGGCACATGAACGTGCTGCTCGCCGAGGCCGACGTGCCGTACGAGTCGCTCAAGGAGATGGACGAGAGCAACTCGGCGTTTCCGCAGGTGGACGTGTCGCTGGTGATCGGCGCCAACGACGTGACCAACCCGGCCGCGCAGTCCGATCCGAACTCGCCGATCTACGGCATGCCGATCCTGCACGTCACGTCGAGCCGGTCGGTGATCGTGTTGAAACGCTCGATGGGCTCGGGTTTCGCAGGCATCGACAACGCCCTGTTCACCGATCCGAAGACGGCGATGCTGTTCGGCGACGCCAAGGAGTCCGTCGGCGGCATCGTCGAAGAGCTGAAAAGCCTGTGACCGGGGAACCGGCCGGTCGACTCAGCGGGCCGCCGAGAACGTGACCTGAGGGACCGGCGGCTTCGCGCGCTCCGCCGCTGCGGGCTGCGACTGCGCGGTCGCCGTGCTCTCGGCCGCCGCGCTGTCCGACACCGCGGTGTCCGACACCGCGCTGTCCGACACCGCCGTGGCCGTCGGCTTCCGGGCTGCGGCCTTCCTGGTGGTCGGTTTCCTGGTGGCGGTCTTCTTCGCGGCGTCGGTGTTCTTTCCGGTGGTCTTCTTTCCGGTGGTTTCGGTGCCGGTGGTTTCGGTGCCGCGCTTGGCTGTTCCCGCCGTGGCCGTGGTCTTCGACGCGGCCTTCGCCTTCGCCGTCGTGGTGGCGGCCGTCTTCTTCGCTGCGGCGCTCTTGGGGGACGCGCTCCGGGGTGTGGTGGCCTTCGACGCCGTGGCGGCCTCGGAGGTGGCGGACTTGGAGGAGGTGGCGGACTTGGAGGTGGTGGCGGCCTTCGACGCCGTGGCGTTCTTCTTGGCCGTGCCGGTGGTCGTGTTCTTGGCGGTCGTCGCGGCGGCTGCCGGCGTCGTCACGGACTTCGTACCGGACTTCGCCGCGCTCGTGCTCGTCGTCGCGGTCTTCTTCGCCGCGGTCTTCTTCGCCGCCGTGGATTTCGCCGCCGTGGTCTTGGCGGTCGTGGACTTCGCTGCCCTGGATTTGGCAGCCGCGGACGTGGCTGTCGTGGTCTTCTCGGTCGCGGCCTTCTTCCCGGCCGCCTTCTTGGCCGCCGCCTTCTTGGTGGCGGTCTTGGCTGCCGTGGACTCTGCTGCCGTGGACTTTGTCGCCGTGGGCTTCTCGGCCGGCGCCTTCGCGGTGCCGGACGAGCCGGAGGTGATCAGCCGCCGCGGCCGCTTCCGCCCGCCGGTGCGGCGTCCGCTGTCGGCGTAGCGAGTGAGGGTCGTGCGCAGAACCTCGGCGTTGGCCGTCGCCAAGTCGATCTCGTAGTGAACGCCATCGAGCGCGAACCGCACCGTCTCCTGTGCGGGTTCGCCACTGATGTCGTCGAGCACCTCGACCGCCCTGTTCCGTGCCACCAACGTCCTCCGCAATTCCGTGTGGGCGCAGGCGTTCCCGCTTGCCGTGGGCCGACCGCCCGCGCTGTCCGCTCCTCCGTGAGGGTAGTTGCCGGGTTGCGGACGACCGCGCGGTGGTGTGCGCTCGACGGTATGGCACAGCGCGGGTACGACGTCGTGGTGATCGGAGCCGGACCGGTGGGGGAGAACGCGGCCGCCCGCGCCGTCGCCGGAGGGTTGACCGCGGCGCTCGTCGATCACGAACGTTTCGGCGGCGAATGCTCCTACTGGGCGTGCATCCCCAGCAAGGCATTGCTGCGACCGGGAAATCTGCTCTCGGACGTGCAACGGATGCCGGGGGTCGGCGACGGCGGCGGACTCGATCCGGCGGCCGTGTTCGCCCGCCGGGACGCGTTCACCCACGGCGGGGACGACGAAGGGCAGGTCGAATGGGTGCAAAGCGCGGGGATCGAACCGGTGCGTGGCCACGCGCGCATCACCGGCGAGCGCGAGGTGACCGTCGACGGTGACGTGTTCCACGCTCGGCAGGCGGTGATCGTGTGTACCGGCAGCGTGGTCAGGATGCCGTCGGTGGACGGGCTCGAGGAGTTGCCCGGGGAGCTGCTGTGGACCTCTCGCGACGCGACCACGTCGTCGACCGTGCCGGGGCGGCTCGCGGTGCTGGGCGGTGGTGTCGTCGGGACGGAGATGGCGCAGGCGTGGGCACGACTCGGCTCCGAGGTGCACCTGTTCATGAAGGGGGCGCGACCACTGCCCGGTTATCCGGCCTTCGCGGGCGACGCGGTGGCTGACGGTCTGCGTTGCCGCGGTGTCCGGGTGTATCCGGAGACCGCCGTCGAGCGAGTGTCCGAAGTAGAAGGATCCGGGTCGGGTGCCGTGCGGATCACCCACGGTGGCACCACGCTCGATGTGGACCGGATTCTGGTGGCCACGGGGCGCAGGCCCGCCACGTCCGATCTCGGACTCGACGTCGTGGGGCTGGAGCCCGGCGGATCGTTGCCGGTCGACGATCACGGTTGCGTGTCCGGAGTGGACGCACGGTGGCTCTACGCCGCCGGGGACGTGACCGGTCGTGCACCGTTGACTCACCAGGGCAAGTACGCGGCGAGGATCGTGGGCGACGTCGTCGCCGCAGCAGCTCTCGGCGACGCGGTGAACGCGTCACCGTGGAGTGAGCACACGGCGACGGCCGACCACCACGCCGTGCCGCAGGTGGTGTTCACCGATCCCGAGGTGGCGTCGGTCGGCCTGCGCGAGGCGGCCGGGCCCGGACAGCGGGCCGTGGAGCTCGACATCGCGGTCGCCGGGTCCGCGCTGCAGGCCGACGACTACCAGGGACGGTTGCGCGCGATCGTCGACACCCGGCGGGACGTACTGCTCGGCATGACGTTCGTCGGCCCCGACATCGCCGAGCTGTTGCACGCCGCGACGATCGCCGTCGTCGGGGAGGTTCCGCTGCACCGGTTGTGGCATGCCGTGCCTGCGTTCCCGACCATCAGCGAGGTCTGGCTCCGGTTGCTCGAGGAGTACGGCCTGTGAAGCAGCCGCCGCTCCGGTGGCGCCGGCGTCACCAGTCCAGGGCGTCGACCATGCGCTCCTCGAGGACCGTCGCCATGGTGGTCTGGTAGGTCTGCGTCAGGTGGTCGTCGTCGCGGTACACCAGGACATTGCCGATCACGGGTTCGCAGGTGTCGCCGGGACAGAACAGATCGGTCAGGTCGAGGAAGTGAGCCTCCGGCGGCAGGTCGGCCAGCGCGGCGTACGGCGGTTCGGGCGCGTAGATCTCGGCGCGCGGCCGTGTGCACCGGTCGTCGTCGTAGCCGTGTTTCAGCACGCACTCGGACGGCTCCCAGCCACGGAACCGTGGGTTGTCCCGAGCGAGCACGAGCGGGATCCCCGCGTCGGCGACGCGCCGCCACTGGGTCACGTAGTTCTCCGGGGTGGACTCGGTCAGCCCGGGATACGCGTCGCGGGTCGCCATCGAGAACACGGCGTCCGGGTCGATCTCCAGAATCTCCGGCAGCACCGCGTCGTTCCACCGAGCGCAGTCGGGCGGGATGGGCATGCCGTTCAGATGGTAATCGCCCGCGCTGAAGGCGCAGCCGCGCTTGTACAGCGTGACGATCCTCCAATCGTTGCGGTCCACGAGCGGTTCGAACGCCGCGCCGTACTGGAGCACGTGCGAGTCGCCGACCGTGACGATGGTCCGGGTGGGCGCACCGGACGATTCCTTGACGCAGATCTCCACCTCGTCGGAACGCGGCGAGGTGCTGCACTCGAAGTCGCCGTCGGGTTCGAGGAGGTAGTACTCGTCGTCGAGCGCCGCGGCCGGTGGGACGACGTCGCGGCCCGGGTCGTACAGCGGCGCGTCGTGGCTCACCACCAGGGCACCGGGGTGGTCGGGGTCGTCGGCGTGCTGCGTGAACGACGCCCGACCGACGGTGTGAACCTGCCAGACCGTTGCCAGTCCGAGGACCACGACCAGCATGGCCGCACCCAGCGAGTAGGCGCGCCACGGCTTCGTCGCTCCGATGTTCGACCGCCGCACCGGGTTCTCGACCAGGTGATACGTGGCGACGGCGAGCACGAGCGACGCGGCGATGATCACCGCGCCGCCTCTCGGGCCGACCTCTGCCCGGTCCCGGACGACCAGGTAGAACATCAGCACCGGCCAGTGCCACAGGTAGAGCGCGTAGCTGATGTCGCCCAGATAGGACACCGGCCGCGAGGACAGGAACCGGTCGGCGCCCACCGGGCTCGCCGTGGCGCCCGCGACCAGCACCAACACGGCGGACATCGTGGGCCACAACGCCGCGTAACCCGGGAACACGCTGCCGACCTGCAGGATCAGGCCACACGAGACCAACCCGGCCACGCCGAGCCAGCCCAGCACCAGCCGCAACGCCCGCGGCAGCGCGATCCGGTCGATCACCAGTGCCAGCAGCCCGCCGAGCGCGAACTCCCAGATCCGCGTCAACGACGTGAAGTACGCCAGCGGCTGGTCGGCCGCCGTCAGCCACACCGAGTACGCCAGCGATCCCGCGCCGATCGTCAGCAGCGAACCGAACACGGTCCTGCGGAGGCTCCATCCCGACCGAGCGGCCAGCGCGCCGAGGAACGCGATCAGCAGCGGCCACGCCACGTAGAACTGGCCCTGGATGGACAGCGACCAGTAGTGCTGCGTCGGGCTCGCCTCGTCGCGGGCGGCGAAGTAGTCGGCGGAGGTCGCGACCAGCTGCCAGTTCTCGAGATACAGCGCCGATGCGACGACATCGCGGATCGTGGCGAACCAGCGGTGCTCCGGAAGCCACAGGTAGGCGGCGACCATGGTGGCCACGAGCACGAGCAACGCCGCGGGGAACAGCCGCTTGATCATCCGGCCCCAGAACGGCCGGAACGCGATGCGCCCACGCGAGCGAGCGCGCACGAGCTGGCCGGTGATGAGGAAGCCCGAGACGACGAAGAACACGTCCACGCCACCGGAGATCCGATCGAGCCAGACGTGATACGCCACGACCAACAGCGCCGCGATCGCCCGCAAGCCCTGCAACTCCGGTCGGAACTTCCGCTCGGCGCCCGGCGCGGCTCTCCACCATCCGGGGCGACCCGGCCGGGCGCTCGGTTCGGTGGTCGGGCGCGTGTCGGTGGTGGTCATCCGCGTCGTCTCCGTCGCTCCAGCGCAGGCACACGGCTCTCGAACCCCGGGCCCCGAATCCCGTAGCGAAATCAACCCACGCGCTTCAAACGGAGCAGACTGTACCGGCACACCACTCGAAACGGGCAATTCGGGTGACTGGAACGTGACGCGAAGTCCGTCGACGGCGAGGCATGGTGCGACTGAGTGCGCCACGGGGTCCGAACCGCCTGTCGGGCGTGCCCGCGAGTGGGCCCCGGCCTGTCCGTGCCGGGCTCCCCGGCGCCGAGGAACAGCAGCGCGGCGGCGCGCGCTCAGTCGTTCAGCTTGACCAGGCCGAGAGCTGCTTCCGCGGCCTCGGTGACCTCGGGGGATTCGGCCGGGGCGCGATCGCGCGGCGACGCCAGTACGAGCCGCACCGTGCTTCCCTCCAGATCGCTCACGTACGCGGCACCCGACCAGTCCGGTGGGGGCGGCGCCCAGCGGCCCGAGGTCGTCGCGAGGTCGCGGATCGTGCCGGTTCCGGGCGTGTCCGCGACCTCGAGGAAGCGTTGCGCCGCCTGCCTGTCGGTGAAGGTGAGAGCGGCGACCGACACGGCGACGTCGGTGCCGCGGACCGTGGTGGTGAAACTGCCGCGGCGCAGTTCCGTGCATCCGCCGTCGGCCAGCGCCACGCTCAGGTCACCCACAGCGTGGTCGGCGCACTCCTCGGTGAGCTGTGCCGCGCGCTGCGTGAACTCCAACCCGCCCGCACTCGTGCGGACCGGCCCACCGTCGGTGTCCCCGCCGCTCATGGCGGTGAACGTGATGATCACGACGACTGCCACGACGAACGCCGCGCCGGCCGCGATCCATCGCCACGTCTGCGCCGACAAGCGCCGCCACCGCGCCGGGCGAGCCGGGCCGCCCGGTGCGGGCACCGCGGCTGCACCTGCCGCAGCGCCCGGGACCGCGTGCGGCTGTCGGCCTGCACCGGCCTGAGGTAAGGGTCGACCTGCCTGAGGAGTCGGTGGCGCACTCGCCCGTGGAGTCGGACGTGCAGGCGGCCGCGGGGCCTGCCACGGCGCCGCCGTCCCGGCCGAGGTCGCTGCGCCGCCGGTCTGTGCCTCCCGGGCCGTGAGCGGTTGCGGAGCACCGGCGGGCCCGGACGCCGTGGACGTCGCCGGTGCCGCGGCGCGTGCCGACGGCGAGTCCGAGGGGTTCGCTGCCACGGTCGTCGTGCCCGGAACCGGAACCGGAACCGGAACCGGAACCGGAACCGGAACGGGAGCCGCGGCAGGGACCGCCGTCCCCGGTGTCCCTGCCGCCGACGTCTCTGTTCGCGGTGCCCCTGGCTGCGGCGTGGTCGTGCCCACCGGCGCCGTGGGGCTTGTCGGCGTGGGGCTCGTCGTCATGGGTCCGGCGGCCGCATCGGGGTTCGCCGCGCTGCTCGCCGAGTCGGGTCGTTCCGGGGCCGGCTGTGGCGAGGCCGGCTGTGGCGAGGATGGCCGTGGCGTGTGGTCGAGGGCTTCGGTGTCGGCGTCGTCGGTCAGCGGGTCGGCCGCGTCCGTGGAGTCGGCGACGTCCGTGGTGGGGTGTGTGCTGGCGGCGTCCCCTGCGGCGAAGCCTTCGCCGGCGAGTGTGTCGTCGTCGAGCTCGGTGTCGGGGGACAGGGCGGTGATGACGGCACGTGCCTGCGCGACAGTGAGTGGCCGCGGCGTCGAGGACAGGGACACGATCGAGGCGAGCAGGCTCGTCGAGGTCGGATACACGATGCGCACCGGGCCGGAGAGCTCGGCGGCGGGCTGGTCGACGTGTTCGACGAACGGGCCCACGGCGATGACCGTTCCGACGGCGAGTTCGGTGGAGCCCGCAGTGGTCCGAACCCGCTGGGCCACCTGCTCGGAGAGTGCGAGAGCGTCCTCGGCCGGGTTCCCCGCGTCCGGTCCGGACCCTCCCTCACCGCGGGCGAGCGGCCAGTCGTCGGCCTTCCACACACCGTGCAGCGGCGCCTCGAGCCGAATGGCCGGGTCCGGCAGGTCCACACCGACGACGACCACGACGCCGTGTGCCGTGACGACCACGGCGTCGACCGGTGCGTCCGTCTCGGGAGGCTGCACGCCCACCAGGCCGATACCGCCGGTCCGGTCGTCGCCGCGGCCCAGGGACGTCAACGCGGCGCGGATGTCCGGCGAGATCTGCGCGGGACGGGTCGAGAACCGGACGAGTCGCACGCCTCAAGCCTCCCTGCGCCTGGTGAACTGGCATCGGGAATCTACCGGCTCGTAGCTCCCGGTGGGTCCAGCTGGCCCAGGTCGGGATGTGATCTGAGGGGTCCGTGTGGCGCAATGGGCCGCTGCGGTGCAAAATGTGCGAGAGAAAACTCAAGCGGTGCTCATGCACTGGGCTCGGCGTGGTTCGCGAGGTCGTAGGGGAAGACGCCCCTCGTCGAACAGCGGAGGTCAGCAGTGAGCACACGTGGCGTTGTGTACGTCCACTCGTCGCCGTCTGCGGTGTGTCCGCACGTCGAGTGGGCGATTTCAGGCACGCTGGGCACGCGTGCCGAATTGCGCTGGACTGCGCAGCCCGCAGCCCCCGGTCAGCTACGCGCGGAGTGCGAGTGGCGTGGTCCGGCGGGTACCGCGGGCAAGCTGGCCGGCGCGCTGAAGGCGTGGCCCATGGTCCGTTTCGAGATCACCGAGGAACCGAGTCCTGGCGTCGACGGTCAGCGCTTCTGTCACGTGCCCGGTCTGGGCCTGTGGCACGCGCGCACCAGCGCGAACGGTGACATCGTCGTGCCCGAGGACCAGTTGCGCAGTCTGGTCGCCAAGAGCCGTGCGTCGGAGCAGCTCGCCCACAAGATCGACGAGCTGCTCGGTGCGGGCTGGGACGAGGCGCTCGAACCGTTCCGCCACGCGGGCGACGGTGCCCCGGTGACGTGGCTGCACCAGGTCGGCTGAACCGGCCGATGCGGGCGGCCGCGGACCGGGTGGAGCGGCGGACCGCCGTTCGGCGGTCGCCGGAGGTGCGAGGTGCCGTGTGCGCAGTAGTCTGGACCGGTGCCGACCACGTCTCTTCCGCACCGGCGCTGGCTGGTACCGGTGCTCGTCGCGGTCGTGGCGCTGACGGTCGGGGGTGGCCTCGTCGCACGCGAGGTGTATCAGCCGCCGTCCCGGACGTCGCGGCCCGCGGCCCCGCCGACATCGGCCGCGGCGACCTCGGTGGAGCCGGCCGACCAACCCGGGCCCACACGGGTGCAGCTCACCGCCGACGCGGCCGCACACCCGAACGCGCAGGCCGTCCGTGGCGTGCTGCAGAACTACTTCGACGCGATCAACCGGCGTGACTACGACCTGTGGGTCACCACGGTCGTCGCCGAACGTGCCGCACTGCAGGGCGAGCAGGAGTGGCGCCAGAACTACCGCAGTACCCGCGACGGCAGCATCCGCGTGTACCGGATCGAGGCCGCATCCGACGACGGGCTGACGGTACTGCTCGGTTTCACGAGCGTGCAGGACGCGGCGGACGCGCCGGACGAGCTGCAGTCCGACTGCATCCGGTGGCGCCTGGCCTTCCCGTTGACGAGGGCGGAGGAGGGGTGGCGGATCGGCACCGTCCCACCGGGCACGGTGCCGGAACAGTCCCGCTGCTGACGCGGAACGCAGCCGACCCGAAATGCGGGGCGCCGCGACCACGACCGTTGCCCGCCGCCGGACGCAATCCGCCTCCGACGGCCACGACCGCCGACTCGGACCCGCGGCTCTCACGGTCGCGGGTCCGAGTCGGCAGCGGCTCGGGAGGGTGGGCTCAGGGCGTGGTGAACAGCAGGGCCGTGTTGTGGCCGCCGAAGCCGAACGAGTTGCTGATCGCCGCGGACAGCTCCATCTTGCGCGGTTCGCCCGCGACGACGTCGAGCTCCACCTTCGGGTCGAGCTCGCCGAGGTTGAGCGTCATCGGCACGACGCCGTGGTAGATCGCCAGCAGCGTGGCGATGCCCTCGACCGCGCCCGCACCGCCCACGAGGTGGCCGAGTGCACTCTTCGGCGCGGTCACGACCGGGTGGTCGCCGAGCGCCTGCTGGATGGCCGCGGCTTCGCCCACGTCGCCGACGACCGTCGACGTGGCGTGCGCGTTCACGTGACCCACGTCGCGGGCGGTGATGCCCGCCTGTTCGATGGCCTGGCGCATCGCCGCGATCTGGCCGATGCCCTCCGGGTGGTTGCCCGTGATGTGGTAGGCGTCCGAGGTGATGCCGGTGCCCGCGACCTTGCCGTACACGCGTGCGCCGCGCGCCTCGGCGTGGGCCGCGCTCTCCAGCACCATGACCCCCGCGCCCTCGCCGAGCACGAACCCGTCACGGTCGACATCGAACGGCCGGGAGGCGTGTTCCGGGTCGTCGTTGCGGGTCGACACGGTGCGGGCCTGGGCGAACCCGGCGATCGTGATCGGGTGGATGCACGCCTCTGCGCCGCCCGCCACGACCACGTCGGCCCTGCCGGACCGGATCATGTCGTAGGCCTTGGCGATGCCCTCCGCGCCCGAGGCGCAGGCCGACGCGGGCGAGTGCACGCCCGCGCGGGCCCGAAGTTCGATGCCGACGTGCGCGGCGGGCCCGTTCGGCATCAACATCGGCACCGTCAGCGGTGACACCTTCCGCATGCCGTGCTGTTCGAGGTTGTCGTCCTGCTCGAGCAGCGTCACCGGACCGCCGATGCCGGTGCCGATGGACACGCCGAGTCGCTCGGGCTCGACGTCCTCGCCATCGTCGGACGGCAACGAGAATCCCGCGTCCTCCCAGGCCTGCCACGCCGCGATGAGCGCGACCTGTTCACAGCGGTCGAGCCGCCGGGCCCGGACGCGCGGGATCTTCTCGGTCGGCTCCTCGGCGAGAGTGGCGCCGATGCGGACCGGGAGATCGTAGGTCTCCGCCCAGTCCGCATCGAGGGCGCGAACGCCGCTGCGCCCGGCGAGCAGACCGTCCCATGTGGACGTCACGTCCGGTCCGAGCGGCGTGGTCGCACCGATACCGGTGATCACGACGTCGGTGTTGCTCATGTGGAGTCTCCCCGAGGTAGCCGGCCGAGTGGCGTTTACTTGGAGTTGGCCGCGACGTAGTCCACGGCGTCGCCGACCGTCTTGAGGTTCGCGAGCTCGTCGTCCGGGATCTTCACACCGAACCGGTCCTCGGCCTGCACGGCGATCTCCACCATGGACAGGGAGTCGATGTCGAGGTCGTCCACGAACGACTTCTCGGCGGTGACGTCGTCCTTTGCCACGCCGGCGACCTCCTCGACGATCTCGGCGAGTCCGGTCAGCAGCTCCGTCTTGTCGGCCACTTTGGTGTTCCTTTCGTTGCTTTCGGATGGATGGTCGGGACGCACACTAACGGACCAGGGTGATCCGCCGTCCGCGCTTCCGGTTAAGGGCAGATGAGAACCTGCCCCGCGTACGACAGGCCGGCACCGAAGCCGACGGCCAGCACGACATCGCCCGACGAGACGGTGCCCGACGCGCGCATGTGGTCGAGTGCGAGGGGGATCGACGCCGACGAGGTGTTGCCGGAGTAGCGGATGTCGTCGGCGACCACCATGTCGTCGCGCGCCCCCTGGGCACGCAGCCGCTTGGCGATCGACTCGACGATACGCAGGTTCGCCTGGTGCGGGATCAGCACGTCCACATCGGAGAGCTGCAGGCCGGCGAGCTCGACGGCCTGCGTCGCCACGGGTGCGATCTGCGTGGTCGCCCAGCGGAACACCGACTGTCCCTCCTGGAACAGGTACTTGTGGTCGCGCATGTAGATCATGTCGACCTGGTCGCCTGCGCTGCCCCACGACACCGGTCCGATACCCGGCTCGTCCGCCGGTCCGACCAGTGCCGCACCTGCTCCGTCGGCGAAGATGATCGCCGTCGAGCGGTCGGTCGGGTCGACGACGTCGGTGAGCTTCTCAGCGCCGATCACGAGGACCTTGCCGGCCGAACCTCCGCGGATCAGGTCGGAGGCGAGCGCGAGTCCGTAGCAGAATCCGGCACACGCGGCGTTGATGTCGAACGCGCCTGCGCCGGTGATGCCGATCCGGTCGGCGACCTGGGCGGCCGCGTTCGGGATCGGGGTGGGCATGGTGCAGTTCGGAAGGATGACCGTGTCGACCTCGGACGGGTCCGCACCCGCGTCCGCGAGCGCCTTGGCGCCCGCGGCGACGGCCATGTCGACCAGCCGTTCGTCCTCGCCGGCGAAGCGGCGTTCGACGATGCCGACGCGCTCGCGGATCCACTGATCGTTGGTGTCCATGTGCCGGGCGAGGTCGTCGTTGGTGACGACCCGGTCGGGCTGGGTGCTGCCGATGCCGAGCACACGGGTCGCGGCGGGTCCCTGCCGGAGGGTCAGTGCGCTCATGCGGCCGGGTCCACGTCATCGAGATCGCCTGGCTTCTTGAGCGCGACCGCCGAGGCGACGGTGCCCTTGAGTTCGCGGCGAACCAGGCCGCTGAGCGTCCCCGCGGGCGGCAGCTCGGCCGTGGCGGTGACGCCGAGGCCGACCAGGCCCTGCATCGTCAGATCCCACCGCACCGGCTTCGTGACCTGTGCGACGAGACGTTCGAGGTACTCGGCCCCGCCGGTGACCACGGCGCCGTCGGCGTTCGACAACAGCGGCCGGGTGGGGTCGGCGGGGGAGATGCCGGCGACGTGCTCGCGCAGCGCTTCCTCGGCGGAAGCCATGTAGCGGGTGTGGAACGCGCCCGCGACCTGGAGCGGGCGCACCTTCGTGCCCTCCATCGGCTCGGTGACGATCCTCTCGATCGCCTCGGCCGAGCCCGACGCCACGATCTGGCCTGCGCCGTTGCGGTTGGCCGCTTCGAGGTCGCGCTCGGCCAGCCAGGCGACGACCTCGTCGGGGTCGCCCAGCATGACCGCGGCCATGCTGGTGGGCTCGAGCGCGCAGGCCTTGGCCATCGCGGCGCCGCGCACTGCTGCCAGCGCGACCGCGTCCTCAGCAGGCAGCACGCCCGCGATCGCGGCGGCGGCGAGCTCGCCCACCGAGTGGCCCGCCACGGGCGCGTCGGACGGGGTCTCCGGGACGTACTCGGCGGCCAGCAGCGAGGTGGCGACCGTCAACGGCTGCGTGATCGCGGTGTCGCGGATCTCCTCGGCGCCCGCCTCGGTGCCGAGCCGGATCAGGTCGAGGTCCGCCTTCTCGGACCACTGCTGGAGGCGCTCGCGTGCGCCGTCGAGTTCGAGCCAGTCGTTGAGCATGCCAGGGGATTGCGCACCCTGGCCCGGGCATAGAAGCGCGATCACGTGACCAGAAAACACGTCGGCGGGCCGGTGCGGGGATGCCGATGCCTCACGAACTCACGCCTTCCCTGTTGTGGAAACCATACAAAGGTCTGTGGCGTCGGCCGTTGTCCAGCGAGATCACCTTGTCGGTTCTGCGCAGTTCGGGTGCGGCTGTCGTCAAGATCGTGATCGGACTCACTGCGCCGGATCCGGCGGGCTGAGAGCTGCGTCACCATTGATTGCGGGCGCCGGCGAGTCTGCTCGCGGCCAACGCCACGCGCAGTACGAGCGCGTCCCGAGGGTCGGCGGCGTTGCGACCGGTCAGTTCGGCGGCCTTGCGAAGCCGGTAGCGCACGGTGTTCGGGTGTACGAACAGCTGGCGGGCGCACATCTCCAGTACGCCCCCGGTCTCCAGGTATCCCTCGACCGTGGCCAGCAGCGCGGGGCCTGCCTCCTCCAGGGGTTTGGCGATCTCGTCGACGAGCCGTCGTTCCGCGGACGGGTCGCCCGCGAGTGCGCGTTCGGGCAGCAGGTCGATCGAGCGCACGGGGCGCGGAGCGCCGGGCCAGGCCACGACGGCGCGCATGGCCGACAGCGCTTCCGCGGCGCTGGCGTGTGCCTCGGCCAGGCCGGAAACGGTGGGGCCCGCGACGATCGGGCCGTCGCCGAACGCCGCCGCGAGCGTGTCCAGCAGCGCACCGTCGCGAGCCTGTTCGTCGTCCGCGCCGCCCGCCACGACGACGAGCCGCGTGCCCTGCACGCCCAGCAGCACCGGGCAGCCCGCGCGTGCGGCCCTGCTGCGTACCTCGAAGACCACGGTCGGCGGATCGTCCGACGGCGACGTGCCGACCATCACCGTCGCACTGGCCGCGGGGTCCCAGCCGAGTGCGGCCGCGCGGGAGAGCACGGACTCCTCAGCGTCGCCGCGGACGATGCCGTCGACGACGAGTGCCTCCAGTCGCGCGTCCCAGGCGCCGCGGGCCTCGGCGGCCGCGGCGTACGAACTCGCGGCGGCGAAGGCCACCTCACGGCCGTACCGGAGGATGCCTTCGACGAGCGCGGCGCTCTCGGTCTCGTCGGCGGCGAACTCGGGTAGCTGCTGCTCGAAGACCTCGATGGCCAGGCGCACCAGTCCGACCGTCTGCCGCAGGCTGATCCAGCGGGACAGGTCGCGCGGGGCGCCGCGGAACGCTTCGGTCGTCAGTTCGAGGGCGTGTTCGGGGTCCCGCAGCCAGCGGACGAAACCCGCCGCGCCGGTCTGGGTGATGAGCAGGACGCTGGCGCGCTGGTCGGCGGGCAGCCTGCCGAACCAGGACAGTCGCTCCTCCATCGCGGCGACGCTGGCCTTGGCGAGCCTGCCCGAGGCGCGTTCCAGCTCCCGCAGCGTCCGCGCCGACAACCGATTCGACCTCCGCGCGGTGCCCTTCGCCGGGGTCGAGGTGCCCGTCGGGGTCGAGGTGCCCGCCGGAGTGGCGGGTTTCGAGCGCGAGGAGTTCTCGGCCTTCGCAGGCGACGTCGTCGTCGAGGCCTTCCGCGAGGTCGAGGACGTGTTTCTCGCGCCGGCACTCGACCGCTTGCGCCGGGAATCGTCGGAGGTCATTTGCCTGCGATCGTACGTCGCCGGGCGTCGTAGCGGCCACGGAGCGGTGACGACTGAGCGGTGGCGCACACTCGCCGTCGTGGCCGTCGTGGCCGTCGTGGCCGTCGTGGCCGTCGTGGCCGCGTGCCGAGCAGACCGGGGCGAAACCTTGTCTGATGCGAAACCTGTGCCCGATGCGAAACCGCCCGCTGCAATACCGCCTGTGAAACGGCCCGACGCGAAACGGCCCGACGCGAAACGGCCGGACGCGAAACCGCCCGACGCGGCGATGATTCGCTGCGTCGGGCGGTTTCGTTCTCCCCGGTCCCCACCGGTGATTCCACTATGGACCGGACGGATCGTCGCTGGCCAGAGACCTCACTCGTTCGTGGAACGACCTCACGCGAACGGCGAAACCATTCGCGCTGCGGTCTCACTTTCAGTGGCGGGAGCCATCCTTTTCGTCCGGAACAGCCGGGGAATCAGGCGACGCCGGAGTCGGACGTCTGCGGTCCGGCGGCACCGACGTCGTCGATTCGGTACTGCTGCGCCGCACGGGAGACCGTGTCCTGGTCGACCGCGCCTTGCTTCGCCAGTGCCGTGAGCACGCCGACCGTGATCGACTCGGCGTCGACCAGGAAGTGGCGGCGTGCCGCCGGGCGCGTGTCGGAGAAGCCGAAACCGTCGGTGCCGAGCGTGAGCATGTCGCCGGGAACCCACGGACGGATCAGGTCCGGGACGGCCTTCATCCAGTCGGACACCGCCACGTACGGGCCGTTCTCGCCCTGCAGCGCCCCGGTCACGTATGGCACGCGCGGCGCATCGCCCGGGTTCAGGAAGTTCGCCCGGTCGACGTCCACGGCTTCGCGGCGCAGCTCCGTCCACGACGTCGCCGACCACACGGCCGCGCGCACCCCCCACTCGTCGAGCAGCATCTGCTGCGCCCGCAACGCGTCCGGCATCGTCACGCCGGAGACCAGGATCTGCGCCTCCGGTCCGTCACCGGCCGGTGCCTCGGCGTAGCGGTACAGGCCCTTGAGCAGGCCGTCGACGTCGAGGCCTTCCGGCTCGGCGGGCTGCTGATACGGGTCGTTGTAGACGGTCAGGTAGTAGAAGACGTTCTCGCCGTTGCCGTCGGGGCCGGTCTCGCCGTACATGCGGCGCAGGCCGTCCTTGACGATGTGGGCGATCTCGAACGACCACGCCGGGTCGTAGGTCACCGCCGCCGGGTTCGTGGCCGACAGCAGGATCGAGTGGCCGTCGGCGTGCTGCAGGCCCTCACCCGTGAGGGTGGTGCGGCCGGCCGTGGCGCCCAGTACGAAGCCGCGCGCCATCTGGTCGGCCGCGGCGTACAGCCCGTCGCCGGTGCGCTGGAACCCGAACATCGAGTAGAAGATGTAGATCGGGATCATCGGTTCGCCGTGCGTGGCGTACGACGTGCCGACCGCGGTGAACGACGCCGTCGAGCCCGCCTCGTTGATGCCCTCGTGGAGCAGCTGGCCTTCCTCGGACTCCTTGTAGGCCAGCATCAGCTGCGCGTCGACCGAGGTGTAGGTCTGCCCGTGCGGGTTGTAGATCTTGTTGGTCGGGAACATCGAGTCGAGGCCGAAGGTGCGCGCCTCGTCCGGGATGATCGGTACGATGCGCTGCCCGAGTTCGGCGTCCTTGGCCAGCTCGCGCACGAGCCGGACGAACGCCATCGTCGTGGCGACCTCCTGCTTGCCCGAGCCCTTCCGGATCGCGTCGTAGACCTTGTCGCCGGGCAGGGCGAGCGCCTTGGCGCGGGCGGGTCGGCGCTCCGGCACGTAACCGCCGAGGGTCTTGCGGCGGCCCTGCATGTACTCGATCTCGGGCGAGTTCTCACCCGGGTGGTAGTACGGCGGCAGCTTCGGGTCGCGTTCGAGCTCCTCGTCACTGATCGGGATGCGCTGGGCGTCCCGGAACAGTTTGAGGTCGTCGAGGGTCAGCTTCTTCATCTGGTGCGTGGCGTTGCGGCCCTCGAACGCCGGGCCCAGGCCGTAGCCCTTGATCGTGTGGGCGAGGATCACGGTCGGCTGGCCGTGGTGCTCCATCGCCGCCTTGTAGGCCGCGTACACCTTCCGGTAGTCGTGGCCGCCGCGCTTGAGGTTCCAGATGTCGGCGTCGGAGAGGTCCTTGACGAGGTCCTTCGTGCGCGGGTCGCGGCCGAAGAAGTGCTCGCGGACGTAGGCGCCGTCGTTGGCCTTGTACGTCTGGAAGTCGCCGTCCGGGGTGACGTTCATGAGGTTGACCAGCGCGCCGTCGCGGTCGCCGTGCAACAGCGCGTCCCACTCGCGGCCCCAGACGACCTTGATGACGTTCCAGCCCGCACCGCGGAAGTACGCCTCGAGCTCCTGGATGATCTTCCCGTTGCCGCGGACCGGGCCGTCGAGGCGCTGCAGGTTGCAGTTGATGACGAACGTGAGGTTGTCGAGGCCCTCGCCGGCGGCGACGTGCACGAGGCCGCGCGATTCCGGCTCGTCCATCTCACCGTCGCCGAGGAACGCCCACACGTGCTGGTCGCTGGTGTCCTTGATCCCGCGCGCGTCCAGGTAGCGGTTGAATCGGGCCTGGTAGACGGCGTTCATCGGGCCGAGGCCCATCGACACGGTCGGGTACTCCCAGAACTCCGGCATCAGCCGCGGGTGCGGGTACGACGGCAGGCCGCCGCCCTCTCCGGCGTGGGAGACCTCCTGGCGGAAGCCGTCCATCTGGTTCTCGGAGAGCCTGCCCTCGAGGAACGCGCGGGCGTAGATGCCGGGGGAGGCGTGGCCCTGGATGAAGACGTGGTCGCCGCCGCCGGAGTGGTCCTTGCCCCGGAAGAAGTGGTTGAAGCCCACCTCGTACAACGCCGCCGACGAGGCGTACGTGGAGATGTGCCCACCGACGCCGACGCCGGGGCGCTGCGCACGGGTCACCATGACGGCCGCGTTCCACCGGATGTAGGCGCGGTAGCGGCGCTCGAGCTCCTCGTCGCCGGGGAACCACGGCTCGTTCTCGGTCGGGATGGTGTTGACGTAGTCGGTCTCGGTGAGCGGGGCGACGCCGACGTTGCGCTCCCGTGCCCGCTCCAGCACGCGCAGGAGCAGGTACCGGGCGCGCTGCTTACCGCCGGTGGCGAGTGCTGCGTCGAAGGAGTCGAGCCATTCGCCGGTCTCCTCCGGGTCGATGTCGGGCAGGTGCGCCGCCAGGCCGTTGCGGATCACGTGGACGCGCGCCGGGTTGCCCTGGGCGGCGTCGTCGCGCCCTGCCTTGTCGTTCTGCGGGGCCAAGGGGTCTCCTCGCCAGTCGTCGCTGTTGTCGTTGCCAGCTGTCGTCACTGTTGTCACTGCGTTGTCCGGGCCGCGCCTCGTCCGGGTCCGGAGGCAGGCTGCGCTCGGTGTGCGGCGCAGTCCGGCGAGCCGGGCACGGACCGGTGCGGTGACCGGGTGCGGGCCGTTCGAGGGACATGGTCGTCGTGTCCACGAGCCGTGTCATCGCTACTCGGCGGTAACGTCCGACGCGGCGGTTTCCCGGTCATCGGCCCCGGTCAGCCCCCTGTCGGGGGCCGGTCACCCCACCCTAGACCCGCCGCGTTCGAGGTGTTCGGCGAGTCTGCTCTATGCCTCTCTAACGCGCGCGCGTGCGCGCGCGGCGATTCGGGTTCCGCCGCGGCCGCTGCGGGCATGACGTGCGATGCTGGGCACAGGCGACGCGCCAGATCCGGTGTGGACGGTTGCATCGGAGCCGCGCTCAGTGTTCGCTTGACCCAACCGTGCAAACAGTGCGGACGGAATCCGCCGTCCGCACACCGTCGTTCGTTGGAGGATTGAAGTCGTGGTCGCCGCTGGAGACGCTGATCAGCACAGCGTCGCCGAGAGGCTTGGCATCAAGCCGGACATGGTGGTCCAGGAGATCGGCTGGGACGAGGACGTCGACGACGACCTGCGCGCGGCCATCGAGGCCCGCACCGGCGCGGAACTGCTCGACGAGGACGCGGATGAGGTGATCGACGTGGTTCTGCTGTGGTGGCGGGACGGCGACGGCGACCTCGGTGACGCCCTCGTCGACGCCAGGGCACCCCTCGACGACGAGGGCGTCGTGTGGGTGCTGACCCCGAAGACCGGGGAGGCAGGTCACGTCGAGCCCAGTGAGATCGCCGAGGCGGTGCCGACGGTCGGCCTGTCGCAGACCTCCAACCTGTCGGTCGGTGACGGCTGGACGGCCACGCGGCTCGTGCCGCGGTCCACGTCCCGTCGCTGAGTTCACCCGCCGTTGATCACCGGCGCCCGCCGCGGTCGTGTCCGCTCGCGTTAGGGTGGACGGGCACATGCGGCCGCGCCGGATCTCGGCGGGCCGGACGAGCACGCGCGCGAGAGGAATCTCCTATGGCGGTCGAGGTCGGTTCGCAGGCCCCGGACTTCACGCTGAACGACTACAACAAGCAGGAAGTCACCCTGTCGTCGTTCCGCGGGGACAAGCCGGTACTGCTGGTCTTCTACCCGTTCGCGTTCAGCGGCATCTGCCAGGGTGAGCTCTGCCAGCTCCGCGACGAGTTCGCCGACTACGACGGCGAGGGCGTGCAGATCCTCGGTGTCTCGGTGGACACCCCGTTCTCGCTCAAGGCCTGGGCCGAGCAGCAGGGCTACCAGTTCCCGCTGCTGTCGGACTTCTGGCCGCACGGCGAGGTCGCCACGAAGTACGGCGTGTTCAACGACCAGGCCGGTCTCGCGCTGCGCGGAACCTTCCTGATCGACAAGGAAGGCGTCGTCAGGTACGCCGAGGTGAACCAGCCCGGCGAGCCGCGTGACCAGGAGTCCTGGAAGAAGGCCGTCTCGGAGCTCGGCTGACGAGTTTCCCGGGTGGTCGGCGCTCCCGGGCGTCGCCACCCGTGACGGGCGCATAGCTCAGCGGAAGAGCACCTGCCTTACAAGCAGGGGGTCGCTGGTTCGAACCCAGCTGCGCCCACCATATTGGCCTGGGGTTTTGGTCGCTGATCTCCTCAGGGATTCTTGTGATGGGACCCGAGCCCGCGGCACGATCGAGCGCAGGGGTAACTCGCTGCGGATCAAGGTCTATGCCGGCGTCGATCCGCTCACGGGTAAGCGGTTGTACCTCCGCGAGTCGACAACCGACGAGGCCGAGGCCGAGCGGATCCTGACCCGCTTGCTGAACGAGGTCGACGAGCAGCGCAATGGGAAGACCCAAGCGACGCTGCAGAGGACCTTCGAAGAGTGGTTGCAGATCCACGAGGTGGATGAATCGCCCCGGGAGCTGTACGAGGGTTTCCTCGCCCACCACATCGGCCCTCTGATCGGCGACGAGCCGGTCGCGAGGATCACGCCGAGGACACTCGAGCAGTTCTACGCCGAGTTGAGGCGGTGCCGTGCTCACTGTGACGGCCAACCGGGCCGTGTCGACCACCGGACGACCTACCCGCACGGAGTGCCACGTCGTGAAGCACAAGCGGACTGCCCGGCGGCCGGCCGCCGGGCAGTCCGCCGCACGACTACGAGCAGGCCGGATGCGAAGTCAAGGAGTGCCCGCCGCATGTCTGCCGACCGTTGTCGCCGGCGACGAGCACGAAGATCCATTTCGCGTTGCGCGGCGCGCTGGGCGCGGCTGTCCGGTGGGAGTGGATCACGCGCCAGCCGTGGGGCTGGGGGAGGCGCGTCGGCTGGATGTCGAGTACTCCGTGAAGTTACTCAGCCCTGGGTGCGTAGCGCCCCGAACGGGGTAGGTAGGAGGGCTTGGATACGTCGCTTCTGGTTGATCGTTGGTATGTGCGGTGCCAGTGTGTAACGACATGAACACGACCAGGGGGCGGTCTTGTGGGGTTCGAGGCACAGATCGAGGCGATCAGTGAGAGTGGCGACGCCGCTGACGGCGTGGCGGAGGCCGTACGTCAGGTCAAGCCGGCTGCGGTCGTTCCGGATAGTCCCGCGGGTATGAAAGGCGCGAAGGCGGTCGCCAAGCTGGCCAGGGTGAAAGAGAGCACTGGCAGGGCACAGGTGCCGAGCTGTCCGGTGCGCTCGACCAGTACGCGCAGGATCTGGCGACTGCCGCGCAGCGGTATCGGGAGTCGGATGAGGCGGCTCGGTCCGACCTGGGTGACGGCGGCGGAGGCCGGAGGCCCGTCTGATGGTCACCTGGAGCGACGTCAAGCAGTGGAACGGCAGCGCTCGCTGAAGCCATCGGGCCGTTGAACCGGGAGTACAACGAGCTGATCAACGCCGGCGAAGACTTGGGCAAGATTCAGTCGCCGGACGGCTGGTCCGGGCAGGCAGCGCAAGCTGCGGGCAGCCGGTGCGGTGAGCTGGTTGAGGCGTTGGGCGAATGGACAGGCGACATCGCAGCGGCCCGTACCGCGTTCACGGCGACGAGCGACGCCATCGGCGGAGTCAAGAACGGCGTCACTGAGGCCGAGGAAGTCGCCAAGGCGAACAATTTCAGCATTGCCGATGACGGCTCGATAGCCGACCACGGCGTCCAGTGGACACACCGAAGGACCAGCGGGAAGCCGTCGCTGAAGAGCGAGCGCGGGTGAAGAACGAGCTCCAGGAACGAGTGAAGAACGTACTGCGCAGCGCCGACGACGTTGACAACGACTTCTGCAAGGTCCTGGACAAGATTCTGGGCGACACCGTCGACGCCGACAGCGACGCCACCTCACTCGCCGCGGCCGGGAAAGCCGGCACGAAGGTCGGCTCGCTCACGATCCCCACCCCTCCGCCCCTGAGCGACACGACGGTCGCCCAGAACGCTGCCTGGTGGGCGACACTCAGCGACGCGCAGCGCAAGCGCTTTATCCAGGACTTTCCTGGTCAGGTCGGCAATCGCGATGGCATACCCGCATCTGATCGGAGTGCTGCCAACGTGCTCCGCATCGATGACGAGCGCACCAGGCTGCAGAACCGCATCAAGCAGTTTCGGGCCGAGCGGCGCGAGCACGGCGGTCCGGGAGGCCTTGGGGAGCAGATGACTATCGACCGCAAGATCGCGCGGGCCGAGGAGAAGCTAGACAGTCTCGCTGCCGTCGAGCGCACAGTGACTGACCGCCACGGTGAACCGAAGGCTGGGAAACAGCTCATGCTCCTTGATACTTCCGGTGAGCGTGTCAAAGCAGCGGTTGCCAATGGCGACGTAGACAAGGCGGACAATGTAGCCGTGTTCACACCGGGGATGAACTCGAGAGTTGACACCAATCTTGACGACTACGTGCAAGACACCGACGCGCTGAAGCGCCACGCAGAGGATGAGCTTGTTCGTGAGAACCGCAGGGGCGAGTCGGTGGCCACGGTCACATGGTTGGGGTACGAACCGCCTCAAACGAATCCTGACGGCGTTTTCGAGGCTGTCGTCACCGGCGACTCGGCTGAGAAAGGGGCCCCGAAGCTCGCAGAGTTCTACAACGGTATCGATGCATCTCGCGCGGACAACCCGCACATGACCGCGCTCGGCCATTCCTGGGGATCGCTCACCCAAGGCTATGCCCTGCGTGACCATGAAACGGGCGTCGACGAAGCAGGATTCTTCGGCTCCCCGGGAATCGGTACTGACAGTGGCGAGGAGCTGAATGTCCCTGAGAACCACGTCTATGCGTGGGAGGCTCGCGAGGACGCCGTCGCGAACATTCCGGGTGTGGTAGAGCGATACGGCAAGGATGTCGTCGAGCAGGACGGCATCCATCACATGTCCACCGAGGAATACGAACCTGCTCCAGGTCAAAGCACCGAGGCTTCGACGGGCCACAGTGAGTACATGAAATCGGAGCGGAGCCAGGGGCAGAGCTCGGAGGTCTACCAGACGAGCGAGTATGCGATGGCCCGGATAATGATCGGTTCCCCTGACTTTACGCCTGTTCCCGAGCCGTAGATAGGTAGAAGTAGTGCACCAGCAATCGTCAGTCGTCGGCCGTTCTGCGAAGTTCGCCATGCCGTTCTTCTTGGCCTTGGCCATGACGCTGGCGGCATGTGCGAGTGGGCCCTCGACGGGAGGTCAAGGGGAAGACATGGATGCTGAGCCATCACAGAGTGCGTTCCAGGAGCTTGCGGCGCGCCCGAACATCGACGCGGTGATCAGCGAGCACGCGGAGATCGAGCGCGAGATTCAACGTCGCCTGGTCACCGAAGTCGGTTTGCCGGACTCCTGGGAGACAACAGACGAGGAATCCGAGAATTGGTGTACCGGGGAGTATGAGGACCTCGATGCCGTGACGATCCATATGCCCAACTGGGCCAACTTCGATCACCCCATCCCGGAGGCGGACTGGCCCCGAGCGTTGGAGATCTTCACCGAGATCATGGGCAAGTACGGTTTCGACAAGCCCAAGGCCGTTGTCGACCGGCCGAACGATCACCTCGTGAGCGCTCACCACGACAACGGTGCGGAGTTCTCGTTCGGCACGAAGAAGGCCACTTCGTTGTCGTCGGTTACGGGCTGCCACCTGACCGAACGTGCCCACCCCAAGACCGCGGACGGTTCGTGACCGACAAGCAGGCACCGGACCTTGCTTGCTGCGCTCGAGAAGGGGACCCAGGATGGGTGCGAAACCGGTCCGCAGGGGTGCAGCGGAGCCGTTCGATACACAGGTGAGGTCGGGTTGACCTGCGGTAGGCAGGCGGGTTGGCGCATGTCCGCGCACTTACAAGCAGGGCGTCGCTGGTTCGAACCCAGCTGCGCCCACCATATAGTCTCTCAACTGCGAAAACGTCGATTCGGGGCAGAGGCTCGCCACGTGATTCTTGAGACGGTCGCCCCGTTTGGGCACGGCGCGCTGAGCATGTGGTCGAGACGCCGAGTGCCCCCCGGGGCGGCTCCTTACGCGTGCGGAGGTGCGCCCGTGGCCGCGATCGATGCCGTGTCGTCGCTGTGGAGCACCTGCGTGCGGATGCGGCGCAGCATGCGGGCGTCGGCGAACCCCACCGCCCGGGCGGCGCCCTCCGCGGTCGCGCCCCGGGCGAGCAGCTGGTCGGCGCGTTCCAGCCGGAGCGCGTGCTGGTACCGCAGCGGCGTCAATCCGGTGGCGCGGACGAACAGCCTCGTCACGGTGCGCTCGCTGCAGCGTGCCGTCCCGGCGAGAGTGGCCAGTGGGAGCGATTCGGTGAACCGTGCGTCGATCAGATCCTGCACGCGGTGCACCGCGTCGTCGAGATGCCCGCGGTGCCGCAACATCACACTATCCTGGTGCTGATCGCCGTTCCTGCGGGCGTAGACGACCAGCTCTCGGGCCACTCGTGCGGCGACTCCGGGACCGTGCCGCGCCGCGAGTAGATGCAGCGCCAGGTCGATGCCGCTCGCGACGCCCGCCGACGTCACGACGCGTCCGTCGGTCACATACAGCACGTCGCGCACCACGCGGGCCGCCGGATAACGCCGCGTGAGTTCGTCCTGCAGCTCGTGGTGCGTCGTGCAGCGGCGGCCGTCGAGCAGTCCCGCACGCCCCAGCGCATCGGCCCCGGAACACACGCTCGCGACGGTGCCCCCGTCCCGATGGTGCCGCCGCAGCCGTTCGGCCGTCTCCGGGTGCACCCGCGGCCACCGAGGCGGCTGCGAGATGCGTGAACCGGGCACCACGACGAGGTCCGCCGGGTCGAGGTCGGGCCACGCGACGTCGGCTCGCAACGGCAGGCCCTGCGCACTGCGCACGTCCCCGTCACCGTCGTTGAGGGACCGGGCTGCCGGCCGGGATACGAGCTCGGGCTGGGACACGTAGTGCAACACGTAGTCGCAACCGATCTCCGCGGCGGTGGAGAACACCTGCGCCGGCCCCGCGAGATCCAGTAGGTGCAGCTGCGGCAGAAGCACGAAGACGATACGCACGATCCAGTCAGCCTACGTCCGTCAGTCGGAGCCGGTCACCTCGGCGACGCTGCAGATCGTGGCGAACCGACCGGACAGCGCATACTCGGTGCGGGCGACGAGCTCGCCGGTGCCGAGCGTGCGCGGATCGGCGAGGAGGTCGTCGACCGAACGGCCCGGAGGGGCGTCGCGATGCGCCACCGGATTCGTCGCCGTGGCGTCGGTGACGAAGTCGACGTCGTAGCCCAGGTCGGCGGCGACCCGTGCGGTCGTCTCGCAGCACTGCTCGGTCCGGATGCCGCACACCGCCAGCTTCCGGACGCCCCGGCGGGTCAGCATCCGGTCGAGGCTGGTCGTCGTGAAGGCGTTGTGCGCCGTCTTGGTCAGCACCGGCTCGTCCTCGCCCGGCGTCAGGCCCGCCATCGGACGGACGTGCCCGCTCGCCGGGTCGAATACGTTGCCCGACCCCGGCTCCGTGTGCAGCACCCACACGAGGAGATCCCCCTCGGCCCTCGCGTGCTCGACCAACGTGGACACGGGCGTGACGATGTCCGGATTCGAGATCGTGGGCCACAGCTCGTGCCGACGGAACGACTCCTGCACATCGACGACCAGCAGCGCGCGGTTCCGGTTCCCGTTCATGTTCTCCGAGTCTGGTGTTCGCTTCGCCGCGCCGGGAAGACACGATCAGGCCGGACGAGTGCACGATCCGGTCAACGCCGTCGCCGTGCCCGCCACCGGGGACTCGGCGGCGACGGCGTGACGACCGTGTCAACGGGCGACCTTGCGCGGGAAGAGCACGGCGGCCAGCCACACGGCGACGGCGATGAACCCGCCGCACCACAGGAGGCCGACCCACCACGCGTCGCCGGGAGTCGCGCCCTCGAGCAGTGCGCGGGAGGCGTCGATGATCGGCGTCATGGGCTGGTGTCCCGCGAAGCCCTGCAGCCACCCGGGCATCGTCTCCACCGGCGCGAACCCCGACGAGACGTACGGCAGGAACAGCAACACGAAGCCGTAGCTACTGGCCGCCTCCGCCGACCCGGCCGTCATGCCCAGCACGGCGAACACCACCGTGATCACCAGGATCCACAGCGCGATGAGCCCGACCGCGCCCGCGAACTCGGCGACACCCGCATCGGTACGGAAACCCAGAGCGAACGCGACGGCCAGCACCACGCCCGTGGCCAGCAGGTTCCGCACCATCGACGCCGCGGTGTGCCCCAGCAGGACCGTCACCGCGGGGAACGGCATCGTGCGCAGCCGGTTCATGAACCCGGTCGTCATGTCGTTGGAGACCACCACGGCGGTGTACGAGGCCCCGAAGCCCGCCGCCGTCAGCGCCACGGCCGGCAGCACGTACGCCAGGTAGTCGCTGCGGTCACCGCCCTGACCGGCTGCGATCGATTCGCCGAAGATGAGCACGAAGATCAACATGAGCATCACCGGCAGCAGAATCGCCATCAGCAGCGACTCGGCGTCCCGGAACGAGTGCTTCAGGCTGCGGGCCGTGAACACCCGCAGCCCGGTCAGCGCACCTGCGCCGTTGCCCACGGACGTGGGCTCCTGTGCCTCTCGCGAGGGCGACGTCGTGGTCATGCCGGCACCTCCTCCTGCGTCCGCTCACGGGCCTGCCGGCCGGTGAGTTCGAGGAACACCTCGTCGAGCGTCGGCCTGCGGACCGTGACGTCGACGTCCGGTCGGGCCGCCGCGACGGCGTCCAGGTGGCGGGCGACGTCGAGCGCGGATCCCCGCGTGGGGATCTCCTCGAGGATGTGGCCCGCGTCGTCGTGGAGCTGGATCGTCGATCCGCCCACCCGGCTCTTCAGCTGCGCCGCAGTGCCGTCGGCGGCGATACGGCCGCCGTGGAGCACCACGATGCGGTCGGCGAGCGCGTCCGCCTCCTCGAGGTACTGCGTCGTGAGGAAGACCGACGCACCGGAATCGGCCAGCGTCCTGATCTCGTCCCAGAGCGCCTGCCTGCTCCGGGTGTCCAGCCCTGTCGTGGGTTCGTCCAGGAAGATCAGCCGAGGACGACCGATGAGCCCGGCTGCGATGTCCAGCTTGCGGCGCATACCGCCGGAGTAGGTCGCGACCCGCTTGCCGGCGGCCGCGGTCAGGGCGAACCGCTCGAGCAGGTCGTCGGCGCGTCGCTGGGCGTCACGACGGGACAGCCCGAACAGCCGTCCCATCATGAGCATGTTCTCGGCGCCACTGAGTTTGTCGTCGACGGCGGCGTACTGCCCGGTCAGCGAGACGAGCCCCTGCAGTCTCTTTCGCTCCCGCCGCGGGTCCAGGCCGAGCACTCGCACGCGACCTGCGTCGTACGGAACGAGGGTCGACAGGACGTTGACCAGCGTCGTCTTGCCTGCACCGTTCGGCCCGAGCAGGGCGTGGATACCGGGCGGGAGTGTCAGGTTCAGGTCGGTCAGCACGCGCTGCCGGCCGTAGCTCTTCGACAGGCCGTCGAGCGCCAGCAGCGGGGAATCTGTGTATGCCATAAACCGAGTATTACATACACTGTTTATCTCGTACACTAGTAATCGGGACGGGAAGTGGCGATGAGAGGATGCGCGGCATGGCCGAGACGACCGAGACCGGACTGCCACGCGCCGTCGCCATCGCCTGGGGTATGCAGGAGGTGCCCCAGCGCGGGCCGAACCGCGGCCTGAGTCACGAGCGGATCGTGGCCGCCGCCATCGAGATCGCCGACGCCGAAGGGCTCGCCGCGGTCACCATGCAGGCCGTGGCGAAGTCCCTCGGGTTCACCACGATGTCCCTCTACCGGTATGTCTCCGGCAAGGACGAACTGCTGCGGCTGATGCAGGACGCCGCGGTCGCCGTGCCGGAGAAGGTCTCGCTGCCCGGCGACTGGCGCGAAGCGCTCCGCGTGTGGGCAGGCCTCGTGCGCGACGCCTTCCACGCCCACCCGTGGGTGCTGGGCATCCCGCGCGGCCAGGTGTCGGTGCTGATGCCGAACAGCGTGCGCGTGGCCGACCTGGGCCTCGCGGCGCTGCGGGACCTCCCGTTGGCCGACGAGGAGAAGATCGGTGTCATCCTGACCGTCTCCCAGTACGTGACGTCCACTGTGGAACTGGAGCTGAACCTCGCCGACGAAGGTGTCGTGGCCGTGACCCCGGAGGGACTGGACCTGCTCAGCCAGGTCGTCACCCCGGATCGGTACCCGCACCTGGCTCCCGTGCTGCTGGCGGGGAACTACCTGGAGACCCAACCGGTCGCCACCGGGGCCGACGAGGGTATCGACGCCGGGTACGAGTTCGGCCTGGAACTGATCATCTCCGGCCTCGACCGGCGGGTCCACGGCCAGTCGGCCCGTGGTGTCGGCGACGGCGCCTGACCGGCGGCCACAGCGGGGGCCCTCCCGTCGCTGTGCCCGGCCACGCGCGGGCCGGACGAGGCGCGGGTGACGGGTTACCCTCGAAGGCGCCCCCGGCCGTTTCCCCCGACGGCCGCACCCCGACCCGAGGTTGTCCGTGGCCCCCGACGACGACCGCGCCGGCCCCACCGGTGCGGACCACGAAACCCCTGCACGTCCTCGCGAGCGGCGCCCGAACTGGCTTCCCGTCGCGATCGCCGTGGTGGTGGCGATGCTGATGGTCGCCGGCGTCGTGGTCGTGAGCGATCTCGTCGCGGGCGACGGCGACACGGCGTCGGACATCACGCCCGCCGCCGACCCGAACGCGCCCGGCTCCGCCGCTGCCGCCCTGCGCGACAGCCGTGCCCAACTGGCGGCCGTCGACTGCGAGCCGCCGGAGCTGCGGCCAGGCCGGGACTCCGCCCGCGCCTACTACACCGCCGTGCTCGACTGTCTCGACCGTGCGTGGCGGCCGGTGCTCGACCGCATGGGCGTCGAACCGCAACCCGCGTCCGTCGACGTCGCCGACGTCCGCACCACCGAGTGCGGCGAGCTGCCACCCGCCGACCGTGCGCTGGGCCTGTACTGCGACGCCGACCACACGATCCATCTGCCGTACTCGCGGCTGACCACCGCAGTGGGCGAAACGCACGAACCCGCGTTCCTGGCCACGCTCGCGCACGAGTACGGCCACCACATCCAGGCGCTCACCGGTGTGTTCGCCGAGGCGGGCAACGCGATGTCGGACGTGAGCGCGGCGGTCGAGAGCGAGGTGGGCAGGCGGTTCGAACTGCAGGCCACCTGCTTCGCCGGGCTGTTCCTCGACGCCACCCGCGGCACCGGATCGGGTGGCTCGAGTGAAAGCTCGGAGGCCGCGGTCCAAGACTTCGCGGACTGGAGCGGCGTCGACAGCCACGGCGGCGCCCGCCTGCAGAAGCAGTGGGCCTCCACCGGATTCAACGGGGGCTCGGTCGCCGCGTGCGACACGTGGAGCGCCCCGGCCGTAGACATCGGCGGCGTGAGGACACAGGAGTCGGAGAGCGGCGCGCCGGCGTCGCCGTGAGCGCGGCGACGGGTGTCAGACCTGGTCGGCCCCGGCCGACTCGCTGTCGCCGGCCGAGGCCGCCTCGCCGTCCCCGTCGGTGTCGGTGCTGTCGGTGTCGGTGCTGTCGCCGACATCGGCCGCGCCCAGCACGTGGACGACGACGCACGTGATGTTGTCCGGACCGCCCGCCTCGTTGGCCAGTTTGATGAGCGTCGCGACGGTGTCGGACGGCTCGGCTGTCGACCCGAGGACCGCGCCGATCTCCTGGATCGATACGACGTCGGTGAGCCCGTCGGAGCACAGCAGGTACCGGTCGCCGGGCTCGGCCTCGTGCAACTCCAGGTCCGGCTCGGCCACCTGGCCCGCGAGCAGCGCCTTGATCAGCACCGACCGGCCGGGGTGTACGGCCGCGGTCTCCTCGTCGAGCTTGCCTTCGTCGACGAGTGACTGGACGAGCGTGTGGTCGCGGCTCAGCTGGGTCAGCTCGGCGCCGCGCAGCCGGTAGGCACGCGAGTCGCCGATGTGCCCGAGTGCGAACCCGTGGCCCTGCCACAGCATGACGGTGAGCGTGGTGCCCATGCCGGAGAGCTCGGGGTCGGTGCCGACGCGCTCGTCGAGCACGGTCGAGGCCTGCGTGAACACGGAGGCGAGCTCCTCGAGCGGGGCCAGATCGGGACTCTCGGCGAGCCGGGTGTCGAGCTCGGCGACGGCGTCGATCGCGATCGCACTGGCGACCTCGCCGGCCGCGTGCCCGCCCATGCCGTCGGCCACGGCGACCAGGTGCGCGGTCGCCAGCGCCGAGTCCTCGTTCCCGCTCCGCCGCTGGCCGACGTCGGAGCCTGTTGCGCACCTCAGCTCGAGCGCCTCGTCACGTGTCATGTCTGCAGTGAACCATCACGGCCGCGCGCGTGTGACGGTGGTACGGGAAGAACGGGGCATTTCGCGCACATCACCCTGACCTCGTGGGGTGAGTGCGCGTTCGGCTGCCGCTCCGGCGCGTACCGTGACCGGCCGGCCTGTGCACGTCGACGGCCGAGCTCAGGGGCGTGTGATCGCACTCGCGCGGAGCTCCGGGATGTCGTCGCAGAAGCCCGGCCTCGGCCCATTAGGGTGGGCACTTCACCGAGTTTCGCGGGCCCGCGCACGCGCGCGGTCGTAAGGGGAGGTTTCGCCGGTGTCCACGGATTCCTTCGTCCACCTGCACGTGCACACCGAGTACTCCATGCTCGATGGTGCGGCGAAGATGGCTCCGCTGTTCCAAGAGGCATCGCGGCTCCAGATGCCGGCCGTGGGCATGACCGACCACGGCAACATGTACGGCGCGGACGAGTTCTACCAACAGGCGAAGCAGGCCGGCATCAAGCCGATCATCGGTATCGAGGCCTACGTCGCTCCGGAGAGCCGGTTCCACAAGAAGCCGGTCTTCTGGGGGCAGAGCAATCAGCGCGGCGCCGACGACTCCGGTGAGGGCGGCGACGTCTCCGGTGGCGGTGCCTACACCCACATGACGATGCTCGCCCGGAACGCGACCGGACTGCGGAACCTGTTCAAGCTGTCGTCGCTGGCCAGCATGCAGGGCTACTACCGCAAACCCCGGATGGACCGCGAGCTGATCGCCGAGAACGCCGAGGGCATCATCGCCACCACCGGGTGCCCGTCGGGCGAGGTACAGACCCGCCTGCGACTGGGTCAGCCGGAGAAGGCCCTCGAAGCCGCGGCCGACTACCGCGACATCTTCGGCAAGGAGAACTTCTTCCTCGAGCTGATGGACCACGGCCTGGCCATCGAACGCTCGGTCCGTGAGGGCTTGCTGAAGATCGGTAAGGAACTCGGCATCCAGCCCTTGGCCACCAACGACTCGCACTACGTCACGAAGGACCAGGCCGACGCCCACTCGGCGTTGCTGTGCGTGCAGTCCGGCAAGACGCTGTCGGACCCCAACCGGTTCCAGTTCAACGGCGACGGCTACTTCCTCAAGTCGGCCGAGGAGATGCGCGAGTACTGGGACTCCGAGGTGCCCGGCGCGGCCGACGCGACGCTGGCGATCGCGGAGCGCGTGGAGTCCTATGAGGACGTCTACGCGCACAAGGACCGGATGCCGCGGTTCGAGGTGCCGGAAAGCTACGACGAGTCGAGCTGGCTGCATCACGAGGTCATCAAGGGTCTGGAGTGGCGGTTCCCCGAGGGGGTCCCCGACGGTTACGTCGATCGCGCGGAGATGGAGCTCGGCGTCATCGCGCAGAAGGGCTTCCCGGCCTACTTCCTCGTCGTCGCCGACCTCTGCAACTACGCACGCAGTGTCGGCATCCGTGTCGGCCCCGGCCGTGGGTCCGCGGCGGGCGCGCTCGTCGCCTACGCGCTCGGTATCACCAACCTGGACCCGCTGCCGCAGAACCTGCTGTTCGAGCGGTTCCTCAACCCCGAGCGTGAGTCGATGCCCGACATCGACATCGACTTCGACGACCGCAGGCGCGGCGAGATGGTCCGCTACGCGACCGAGAAGTACGGCGCCGACAAGGTCGCTCAGGTCATCACGTTCGGCACCATCAAGACGAAGGCCGCGATCAAGGACGCCGCCCGCGTCCACTACGGCCAGCCGGGCTTCTCGATCGCCGACCGGATCTCGAAGGCGCTGCCGCCGCCGATCATGGCCAAGGACATCCCCCTGGCCGGCATCGTCGACCCGGAACACGAGCGCTACGGCGAGGCCGCCGAGGTGCGCTCGCTGATCGAGAGCGACCAGGAGGTCTCGACGATCTTCGAGACCGCCCGGGGTCTCGAAGGCCTGATCCGCAACGCCGGTGTGCACGCGTGCGCGGTCATCATGTCGAGCGAGCCGCTGATCGACACGATCCCGCTGTGGCAGCGCGACGACGGCGCGGTCATCACGGGCTGGGACTATCCGTCCTGTGAGGCCATCGGCCTGTTGAAGATGGACTTCCTGGGGCTGCGCAACCTCACGGTCATCGGCGACGCCATCGACAACATCAAGATCAACCGGGGCGAGGAGATCGACCTCGACCGGCTGGGCATGGACGATCCCGAGTCGTACCAGCTGTTGGGCCGCGGCGACACGCTGGGCGTGTTCCAGCTCGACGGCGGCGCCATGCGTGATCTGCTGCGCCGGATGCAGCCCACGGGCTTCGACGACATCGTCGCCGTGCTCGCGCTGTATCGGCCGGGTCCGATGGGTGTGAACGCCCACAACGACTACGCCGACCGCAAGAACAGCCGGCAGCAGATCACCCCGATTCACCCCGAGCTCGAAGAGCCCCTGAAGGAGATCCTGGCCTCGACCTACGGCCTGATCGTCTATCAGGAGCAGATCATGCAGATCGCGCAGAAGGTCGCCGGTTACTCCATGGGCCGAGCGGACGTTCTGCGCCGGGCGATGGGCAAGAAGAAGAAGGAGGTCCTCGAGAAGGAGTTCGAGGGCTTCCACGCGGGCATGCAGGCGAACGGGTTCTCCGACGCCGCCATCCAGGCCCTGTGGGACACGATCCTCCCGTTCGCCGGGTACGCGTTCAACAAGTCGCACGCCGCCGGGTACGGCCTGGTGTCGTACTGGACGGCCTACCTCAAGGCGAACTACCCGGCCGAGTACATGGCGGCCCTGCTGACGTCGGTCGGCGACAACAAGGACAAATCCGCGGTGTACCTGTCGGAATGCCGCAGGCTCGGCATCAAGGTGCTGCCGCCGGACGTCAACGAGTCGGGCCCACGGTTCACGGCCGTCGGCGACGACATCCGCTTCGGCATGGGCGCGGTGCGCAACGTCGGCGGCAACGTCGTCGAGTCGATCATCAAGACGCGCGACGAGAAGGGCAAGTACTCCTCGTTCACCGACTTCCTCGACAAGTCCGAACTCGTCGCGTGCAACAAGCGCGTCATCGAGTCCTTGATCAAGGCGGGCGGGTTCGACTCGCTCGGCAACACGCGGCTGTCGATGGTGCAGGTGCACGAGGACGCGGTCGAGGCCGTCGTGCCGCTGAAGCGCCAGGAGGCGATGGGCCAGTTCGATCTGTTCGGTGCGGGATCCGCCGACGAGGGTGCCGACGCCGCCGCGTCGTCGTCACCGCTGGCGCACCTCAAGTTCGACGACGAGGAGTACCCGCGGAAGCAGAAGCTCGCCTACGAGCGGGAGATGCTGGGCCTGTACGTGTCCGGTCACCCGCTGGACGGAGCCGAGCGGATCCTGCGCAAGCATGCGAAGAAGCCCATCGCCGCGATCCTCGCCGATCCGCCGAAGGAGGGTGAGCTCGAGATCGCGGGCCTGCTGACGTCGGTCGAGCGGCGCGTGAACAAGAAGGGCGAACCGTGGGCGATCTGCACGGTCGAGGACATGGACGCCTCCCTCGAGGTGCTGTTCTTCCCGAAGTCGTACGCGATCTTCGCCGCCGACCTGGTGGAGGACAACGCCGTCGTCGTCAAGGGCCGCGTCAACTGGCGTGAGGACAAGATGTCGGTGTTCGGCGGCGGTCTCGTACCGCTGGACCTGTCCGACATCGCCGCGGGCGACGAGGAGCCGCCGCTGATGCTCGTCGCGTCGGCGGAGAAGCTCGACCAGAGCGTGGTCGTCGAGCTCAAGCAGACGCTCAAGGCGCACCCGGGGGAGACGCCGGTACGGCTGAAGCTCGTCGGCAAACGCGAAACCCTGTTCGCGCTGTACGACTATCCGGTGAAGGTCAGCTCGATGCTGATGGGCGAGCTCAAGGGCATCCCGGGCATCATGGCCGGCTGAGTGCCGGCGTGGTGGTGCCCCCAGGGGCACCTTCGGGGCGTTCAACTTCCCGACGGTGCCCCTGATCAAGCTCCGCCCACGCCGATGCCGGCGCCGAGGGCAGGTGTCGTCACCGCGCCCACCTCGCTCGGGGGCCCTACCGTGGCGAGGTGAGCGATACCGCCGTGGCCACGCCGGATCCGCGACGCTGGCGAGCCCTCGCCGTCATGCTGACCGCGGGGTTCATGTCGTTGCTCGACGTCAGCATCGTCAACGTGGCACTGCCGTCCATCCAGGACGCGCTCGATGCCAGCGTCGCGGGTACGCAGTGGATCGTGTCCGGCTATGCGCTCACGTTCGGCCTGGTGCTCGTCACGGGCGGGCGCCTGGGCGACGCGCTCGGCAGGCGGCGGATGTTCCTCGTCGCCCTGTCCGCGTTCGTCGTCACCAGCGGTATCGCCGGCGCAGGCGTGAGCGAGGGCATGCTGATCGCGGCGCGCCTGGCGCAGGGCGTCGCCGCGGGAATGCTCGCGCCGCAGAACACGGGACTGATCCAGGAACTGTTCCACGGTGCCGAGCGGGGCCGGGCGTTCGGCCTGTTCGGCGCGACGGTCGGGGTGTCGACGGCCGTCGGGCCGGTGCTGGGCGGGCTGATCATCGCGGCGTTCGGTGACGACGGGTGGCGGTGGGTGTTCTACGTCAACCTGCCGATCGGCCTGGTCGCACTGGTGCTGGCGGCACGGTGGATCCCGAAACGGGAATCCCCACGGACCGGCGTGGTCTCGCAGCTGGACATCCCCGGTATGGCACTGCTCGGCTTGGCGGTGCTCGGCGTGCTGCTTCCGCTGGTGCAGTCGGAGCAGGGCGGGCTGACGACGCTGTGGTGGATGTTCCCGCTGGCGGGCGTGTTCGCGTGGCTGTTCGTGCAGTGGGAGCGCGCGGTGGTGCGGCGCGGTCGCATGCCCGTACTGCACCCACGGCTGTACACGAGCACACCCGGATACGCGCTCGGCGCGACGATCGGTGCGGCCTACTTCTGCGGGTTCGGCGGGATGTGGCTGGTGTTCGCCATGTTCTTCCAGCAGGGCCTCGGCTTCTCGCCGTTGGAATCGGGTCTGCTGGTGACCCCGTTCGCGCTCGGCTCGGCCGTCTCGTCGCCGCTCGCGGGCCGTGCGGTCGCCCGGTGGGGCCGGAAGGTGACGCTCACCGGGCTCGGTCTCGTGGCACTCGGCATCGGGCTCGTCGCCGTGCTGGTGCCGCTTCTGCCGGACGGCGCAGTCGGCTACGCGGTCGCGGTGCCGCTGCTGCTCGGCGGCCTCGGCGGCGGCATGGTCATCTCGCCGAACACGACGCTGACCCTCGATCGAGTGCCGACGCACATGGCGGGTGTGGCCGGAGCCGCTCTGCAGACGGGACAGCGGCTGGGCACGGCCCTCGGAGTGGCCGTGCTCGGCGCCGTGTACCACGCCGGGGTGACCGACGGCGCCGGATACCGCGCCGGCCTCGCGATGGCGATGCTGTGCGCGGTCGGGTTCACGCTCGTGGCGATGACCGTCGCGGTGGCCGACGCGCGTCGGCACCCGCAGCGCAGGCTCACCGCACAACGGTCACCGGCAAGCCGCGACGGCCCGCTCACGTGAGCCGGGGCAGCACCTCCGCGAGCGGTTCGCGCAGCACCACGTCGGCGACGTCGTCGTACGGCGTGGGGGAGGCGTTGCAGATGACGATCGACGCGCCGGTGCCCGCGGCGATGTCGACCAGCCCCGCCGCCGGGTGCACGGTCAGCGAGGTTCCGGCGGCCAGCAGCACGTCGCACGAGATCGCTGCGACGCGGGCACGGTCCAGCACAGCAGCGTCGAGCGCCTGCCCGAACGAGATGGTGGCGGATTTCAGAATCCCGCCGCACACGGCGCACGGCGGGTCCTCGGCGCCTGCCCGTACGCGGTCGAGCGCCTCGGCCATGTCACGCCGGTCGCCGCAGTCGAGGCACTCGGTGTGGAACATCGTGCCGTGCAGTTCGACGACCGTGGCCGGGTCCGACCCGGCGCGCTGGTGCAACTCGTCGATGTTCTGCGTGATGATCGCGGTGAGGGTGCCGCGTCGTTGCAGGGAGGCGAACGCGTCGTGGGCCGGGTTCGGGCTCGCCTGCCATGCGGGGTGGTCGAGCCGCGCCTGCCAGGCCCGCCTGCGGACGTCGGCGCTGGTGACGTAGTCGTGCAGGTTCGATAGCTTCTCCGCCTCGGGGTCCCGCGTCCACAAGCCGTTCGGGCCGCGGAAGTCGGGGATCCCGGAGTCGGTGGAGATGCCTGCGCCGGTCAGCGCGGTGATGCGGCTCGCCCCGGTCACCAGGTCGCGAGCGCGCCGGAGGTCGGCGTCCATGTGTTCCATGATGCGCCCACTCGCCGCGATCGCGTCGGCAGGGCGGGCACCGGGAACGGATCAGCCGGGAGGCGTCGACGGCCGCTCGTTGGACTCCGGGCCGGTCGCGGGAGCCGTCACGTCACCGGCGGGCGACGTCCGCCCCTCGACCGCGCCGGTCGTCGTGGTGTCCGCCGGGTCGTCGCCGTCGGTCGCCGACGGCATCGCCGCCATCGCCTTCTTGCGCTTGAACCGCAGCAACGCGAATACCGCGACGGCCGCGAACACCGCCACCACGATCATGCCGCCGGTGCTCATGGCGTCCTCGACCTGTTTGGCCGCTTCGCCGAGCGCCGCGCCGAGCGCGATGTGCAGGGCCGACCAGCAGGTGGCCCCGGCGACCGCGGCGGGCAGGAACTTGTGGAACGGCAACCCCGAGGTGCCGGACGCCGCTGGTGTCAGCGTGCGCACGACGGGGAAGAACCGGGCGAAGAACACGGCCCACGCGCCGCGGCGCTGGAGGATGCCGGTGGCCTTGTCCCAGGCGTCGACGCCGTACTTCTGGATCAGTTTCGTCTCGCGCAACTTCGGCCCGAACCGCCTGCCGATGGTGTAGCCGATCGAGTCGCCGATACCCGCGCAGATCGTCACGACGATCCACAGCACGAGGAACCGCGGCACCGTGGTGGCCGTCGTGGCCGCGATCAGCAGCCCCGACTCCCCGGGCGCGAGGAATCCCAGGCCGATCGTGCATTCGAGCAGCACGAGCAGACCGGTGGCCCCCACCAGCGCCGGTTGCGGCAGGCTCTGCAGCCAGTTCAATAAGTCGGTGACCACGGTCAACCCCTGTTCGTCATCCCCACCAGACGCGGCCCGCGAAACAGAACGCCGCGTGTGCGGACGACACTATCGGTCGGCGCGCACACGCGGCGTCAGGGATCACCCGGAAGTCCTTCCTCAGGACGAGGACTCACGCGCCAGCACGCTGCTGGCCTCCTGGGCGGCGGGCGCTTCGCCGGCCAGGTGCTGCAGGTTCTCGGACAGCTCCTCCCCGCGGTGCGCCTTGGTCTTGGCGTAGAGCTTGCCCGCGCGGTACGACGAGCGGACGAGCGGGCCCGCCATGACGCCGGGGAACCCGATCTCCTCGGCGGCCTGGGTGTGCTCGACGAACTCCGCCGGCTTGACCCAACGGTCCACCGGGTGGTGCCGCGGTGAGGGGCGCAGGTACTGGGTGATCGTGAGGATCTCGCAGCCCGCGTCGAACAGGTCCTGCATCGCGGGTGCCACCTCGTCCGGCGTCTCGCCCATGCCGAGGATCAGGTTCGACTTGGTCACCAGTCCGGCCTTGCGGGCCTCGGTGATGACCTGCAGTGAGCGCTCGTAGCGGAATCCGGGGCGGATGCGCTTGAAGATCCGCGGCACCGTCTCGGTGTTGTGGGCGAGCACCTGCGGCTCCGAACTGAACACCTCGGCCAGCTGGTCCGGGTCCGCGTTGAAGTCCGGGATGAGCACCTCGACGCCCGTGCCCGGGTTGAGCCGGTGGATCTCGCGGACCGTCTCGGCGTACAGCCACGCGCCGCCGTCCTCGAGGTCGTCCCGGGCGACGCCCGTGACGGTCGAGTAGCGCAGGCCCATCGCCTGCACGCTCTCGGCGACCCGGCGCGGCTCGTCCGTGTCGAGCTCGGCGGGCTTACCGGTGTCGATCTGGCAGAAGTCGCACCGGCGCGTGCACTGGTCACCACCGATGAGGAAGGTGGCTTCGCGGTCTTCCCAGCATTCGTAGATGTTGGGACAGCCCGCCTCTTCGCACACGGTGTTCAGACCTTCGCGGCGGACGAGGCCCTTGAGTTCGGTGAACTCGGGGCCCATCCGGGCTCGCGTTTTGATCCACGACGGCTTTCTCTCGATCGGGGTCTGGCTGTTGCGCACCTCGAGACGCAGCAGCTTCCGACCCTCCGGCAAGGCAGTCACGGTTCCCACCCTACGCCCCGCTTCGGAGCGGACAAGGTCACGCCGGGTCGGGCGTGACACCCGTCAACTCGGCCGTGAGGTCCCACAATGCGGACCCGGTGGCAGGGTCGGCCGCCGTGGTCAGGGGGCAGACCGTGCCGGGCTTGCCGCGCAGCTGACCGGGGCCGAGAGGTCCGATGTAGTCGCCGCCGGAGACGTCCGGCGCGGTCGCGGCGTAGAGCTGCGGTGCGGTTCCCTGCTCGGTGTTCTGAGCCAGCAGCAGCCCGCCGAGCCGCCCGCCGACGTTCATGACCCCGCGCAGTACGGCGTTGCGTTGGGCTCGCGCCATCGCCGGCGCCAGGCCGGTGTCGCTGTAGCCGGGGTGTGCGGCGACGCTCAGCACGTCGTCGCCCGCCGCACGCAGCCTGCGGTCCAGTTCGAGCGCGAATGCCTGGTTGGCCAGCTTCGACTGGCCGTACGCCGCGACCGGGCTGTAGCGGCGGTGTTCGAAGTTGGGGTCGACCGTGTCGATGCGGCCTGCGCGCGCGGCGAGGCTGGACACGGTGACGACGCGAGCGCCGGGACGCGTACGCAGCGCGGGCAGCAGGAGCCACGTCAGTGCGGCGTGGCCCAGGTGGTTCGTGCCGAACTGGAGCTCGAACCCGTCGCGGGTCGTCTCGCGCGGCGGGGCCATCACGCCCGCGTTGTTGACCAGCACGTCGAGCGCGTCGCCGGTGTGGTCCCGGACCTCGGCGGCGACGCGGCGGACGGAGGCCAGGTCGGCGAGGTCGAGCTCGACGAGCCGCGGTGGGCTGGCGGCCCCGGCGGCGATGGCGTCGAGGGCCTGCTTGCCGCGTTCGTGGGAGCGGCATGCCAGCAGCACCATGGCGCCCCGCGCGGCCAGAACCCGTGCGGTGTGCAGGCCGAGGCCGGAGTTCGCGCCGGTGACCAGAACCGTCCTGCCGCTCTGGCTCGGGATGTCGGATTCGCTCCAGCTGTCCGTCCGCGTCATGGGCGACAACCTACCGACACGTAGTTACGAGCCGCCAACAGCGTCCGCCGTCGGGCCGGGGCTCGTGGACCGGGTAATGGGGCCGCGGACATGCGTCCGGCCGGGGTCCCGGTACACCCCGCGCAACCTGGCCTTGCGACGTGCCCGGCACCCGCTGCACCGAACTCCTGACCGCTGTCCACACCGGCTGAGCTGCGCAGCTCGGCCGGCGGCGCAGCTCAGCCGGTCGGTGCGAGTTTGCGCAGCAGTTGGCCGAACGGGTTGCGGGGCGCTGCACCCAGTTCGGACGTACGGGTGCGCATCAGTCCGACGAGGGTCTTGCCGATCTGCGTCACCTCGTCGGCCGGTTCGCCGGGCTCGGCGAGGCCCGCCGTGACGGCCAGCATGCGCATTTCCGCCTCGTGAGCACGACGCAGGGCGGGGTGGTCGTCGAGGTGAGCGTCCAGCACCGTGCGGAGGGTCGCGTGCTCGGACAACGTCTTGCGCCACGCGCGGGACACGGATTCGACGTGGTCGGTGTCACGGCCACCCGGCAGGTCGGCGGAGTCCTCGGGGCCGCCGACCGCGGCGCGCAGTCGGCCGCTGAGGGCCTGCTGCCAGCGGTAGTGGAGGGCGAGGAGCAGGTTGTCCTCGGTGCCGAACTCGTCGACCGCGCCCGGGATCTCCGAGACCGCCAGCGGTGCCTCCGGATCGCGGCGGGCGTGGCGCAGGACGGCGTCGAGGATGTCGCGTCGTCTGTAGTAGTCGTTCCAGCTCATGGGATCCCCCTGCTGCGTGGTTACGCGACTCTGTCACCGGGACACCCTGTGACCGGGACAAATGGTCATACCGCGGGTTTGCGGCATACCGTGAGTACGGAGTCGACAGCACGAACATACCACCGGTATGGCGGTCGGAAACCCGAGTAGAGTTGTGAGCGTGGTGACAATGCGGTCCAGACGGGACGACTACTCGGAATCGACGCGAACTGCGCTGGTCAAGAGCGCCGTTCGGCTGTTCACCGAACGTGGGTACGCCGGCACGTCGCTCGACGAGATCGCGAAGCGGGCGCGCGTGACGAAGGGTGCGCTGTACCACCACTTCAGCGGTAAGCAGGCCGTGTTCGAGGCGGCATTCGACGAGGTCGAGGCCGAGGTCAAAGGCCGACTGGAGAAGATCCTGACCGGCTCGCAGCCGCCGTGGGAGCGCGCACTGGCCGGGCTGCGTGAGTTCATCGGCAGCTGTCTCGACCCCGCCTACCAGCGGATCGCGCTACAGGAAGCCCCGGTCGTCATGGGCTGGGCACGCTGGCGCGAGGCCGAGGACCGCTACAGCTTCGGCCTCATCAAACAGGCGCTGCACGACCTCATCGACGCCGGTGAGGTGCTGGCCGTGCCTCTCGAGGTGACGTCCCGGCTGCTGTTCGGCGCGCTCTGCAGCGCCGCCACCGAGATCGCTCACTCCACCGACCAGCGCAAGGTCGGCGAAGAGATCGAGGACGTCGTCGTGCGGCTGCTGAACCAGGTCCGCACGCCCACCGCCGACGCCTGAGCGGCGGGTACGGCGAGGACGTCGTTGCGACGGCGCCACCGTGCGGTAGCTCGCCCGTCGCCCACCGCCGCCCAAGGGGACAGGCTGCGCGTGACCTCTTAGTCTTTGGACCGTGGAACTCAGGATCTTCACCGAACCCCAGCAAGGCGCCGACTACGAGGACCTCCTCCGCGTCGCGAAGGCGACCGAGGACAACGGCTTCGGCGCGTTCTTCCGCTCCGACCACTACCTGAAGATGGGTGACGCGTCCGGCCTGCCCGGTCCGACCGACGCGTGGCTCACGCTCGCAGGCCTGGCCCGCGAGACCTCGACCATCCGGCTCGGCACGCTCGTCACCGCGGCGACCTTCCGGCACCCCTCGGTGCTGGCGATCTCCGTCGCGCAGGCCGACCGCATGTCCGGCGGCCGCATCGACTTCGGTTTCGGCTCCGGCTGGTACGCCGACGAGCACACCGCCTACGGCATCGACCTTCCGCAGACGAAGACGCTGTTCGACCGCTACACCGAGCAGCTCGCCGTCATCACCGGCCTGTGGGACACGCCGGAAGGGGAGACGTTCTCGTTCTCCGGCGACCACTACACCCTCGACGGCGCCCCCGGCCTGCCGAAGCCGGCGCAGCGGCCGCGTCCGCCGGTGATTCTCGGCGGCGGTGGCAAGAAGCGCACCCCCGCGCTCGCGGCCCAGTACGCCGACGAGTTCAACACCCCGTTCATGGATGTCGAGTCCGCGGTGGCGCAGTTCGAGCGCGTCGACGTCGCGGCGAAGGAAGCGGGTCGCACCACGCCGATCCGCCGCTCCGCCGCCCTGGTCGTGGCCGTCGGCCGGGATGACGCCGAGATCTCCCGGCGCGCGGCGGCCATCGGGCGCGAGGTACCGGAACTGAAGGCGAACGGCCTCGCAGGCACGCCGGCCGAAGTCGTCGACAAGATCGGCGCCTGGCGCGAGAAGACCGGCGTGTCGAGGCTGTACCTGCAGGTGCTCGACCTGTCGGACCTGGACCATCTCGAACTCATCGGTTCCGAGGTCGCCCGCCAGCTCGACTGAGTCCCCGTTCGTCGACGGGTGCCGAACTCAGTTCTGGAGGGCGAAGGTGACGCCGGGGGCGGACGGCTGCTGGCGGGGGAGCCAGCGGTCGTCGCTCACCGGCAGGTCGCCCTCGAGCGCTGCCAGCACGGCGTCGCGGGCGTAGGGCAACGCCTCGGCGACGGGCACCTCACGGCCGAGCTCCTTCGACAGCGACGTGGTGCCGGCGTCGCTGATGCCGCACGGCACGATCCGGTCGAACGCGCTCAGGTCGGCGTTGCAGTTGAGCTCGAACCCGTGCATCGTGACGCCGCGCTGGACACGGATGCCGATGGCGGCGATCTTGCGTTCCGGTCCGCGGTCGTCGGCGGGCAGCCACACCCCGCTGCGGCCGTCGACGCGGCCCGTGTGCACGCCGAACGTCTCGCACACGTGGATGAGCGCCTCCTCGATCCGGCGGACGTACTGCACCACGTCCACCGGGTCGGCCAGCTTCACCAGCGGGTAGCCCACGAGCTGTCCGGGTCCGTGCCAGGTGATGCGGCCGCCGCGGTCGACGTCGATCACCGGCGTGCCGTCGGTCGGCCGGTCCTCGGGCTGGGTGCGTTTGCCCGCGGTGTACACCGACGGGTGTTCCAGCAGCAGCATCGTGTCGGGGCCGGTCTCGTCGGCGCGAGCGTCGGCGTGCGTGCGCTGCAGTTCCCACGCTTCGAGGTAGTCGATCGTGCCGATCTCCCGCACGTCGACGGGCTCGGACGCGGTGCGGCAGGAAAGGTTCGCGTTCGCAGTCACGGAGCCGACTCTACTCCGGCGGCCGCGGCGGGATCGGCGTCAGTCGCAGCGCAGCGACGGCCACCAGTCCCGCGCCGGTGACACCGACGACCGCGCCCGCGGTGTCGGTCAGCCAGTGCACGTCCAACACGACGCGGCACGCCGCGCATGTCACGGTGGCCAGGACCGCGGCGACCGCGACCGTGCGACGCAGGCGCGGGGCCAGCCACGCCGCGAGCAGCCAGGCGGCGAACCCGGTCGCCGCGACGGACGTGACGTGCCCGCTCGGGTACGCCCAATCGGGGAACTCGCGGGGTCGATCGCGCGCGAACAACGGTTTCGCGGCGACGCTCACCAGCCGGCACACGCCCAGCACGACGAGAACCCGCAGCAGCAGACCCGCGCGGCGTGGATCCGTCCGGCGACGGCGCACCGCGGCGACGATCAGCGCGAGCCCGAGGAGCGCGGGCAGCGCAGGGCCGAGCACGGCACTGACGATCCATGCGACGTCGCCCACCGCGGTGCGCCACACGCCGTGCAGACGGTCGCTCAGCGCGGTGTCGGCATCCGTGCCGTCCCGTGCAAGGAGGCCGAGCGTGACGAAACCGACGAGCAGCGCGGCGCCCGCGCCCGCGAGGCGACAGCGGTGCGGTCCGGTTCGCGCGGTGGACGACCTGGTGGTCGGCTGTCCGGGCACGGCGTGGAGTCCCTTGTCAGGTGACGGCGGCCAGGGCCTGGTCGATGCGGGGGTGCGCGAACGTGAACCCGGCCTCGGGCAGCCGGCCCGGGACGGCGCGCGGGCCGGACAGGAGCATCTCGTCGGCCGCGTCACCCAGTGCGGTCCGCAGCGCGACGGCGGGCACGCGCCACGGAGTCGGCCGGCGAAGGGCGCTGCCGAGAGCGCGGGTGAACTCGGCGTTGGTGACCGGTTCGGGGGCGGTCAGGTTCACCGGGCCGGAGAGGTCGCCGTCCCGCAGCAGCAGCTCCATCGCAGAGATGTGGTCGTCGAGCCCGATCCACGGGAAGTACTGCCTGCCGTCGCCGAGCTTTCCGCCGAGCCCGAACCGGAAGAGCGTCCGCAGCGGAGCGAGCAGCCCGCCGTGGGCCGACAGCACGGGGGCTGTGCGCAGGTGCACCACACGGGCGCCTGCGTGTGCCGCCGAGTCGGTGGCCGACTCCCAGTCGCGGCACAGGTCGGCGAGGAACCCGGATCCGGGCCCGGCCGATTCGTCGACCTCACGGTCGCCGGTGTCGCCGTAGACGTTGATGCCGGAAGCGTTGAGCAGTACCGGTGTGCCGTGGCGGGCGACGGCGTCGGCGATCACTTCGGTCGGCTCCACGCGGCTGTCGATCAGCTGTTGTTTGCGGGCGCCGCTCCACCGGCCGGAGGTCAGCGGTGCGCCGCACAGGTTCACCACGGCGTCGACACCGTCGAACGCGCCGTCGTCGATCCGGCCCGCGGGCGGCTCCCAGCCTCGTTCGTCGGCCGCCTGCGGCTCGTGCCGTACGAGCCGCAGGACGTCGTGCCCGGCCGTGCGCAACCTCGTGACCAGGGCGCCACCCAGCAGCCCGCTCGAACCCGCGACCACAACTCGCATAACGCCCCACCTTATCGGTGATTCGTCGTATTCCGCCGCCGTTGCCACCCACCGGCGCGGTCGACGACGTCGGGGTGCCGTGCGCCGATGTCCCGACGGGGTGCCGGAGTCCGGGCTGCGCGCACTCGGTGCTCGACGTTGCGGAGCGCATCCTCGGTGAGTGCCGTCCGATGTGGACGAGGTGCCGAAACGGTTCGAGGGGCGGGCCCGGTACCACCGGGCCCGCCCCTCGCACGGGATCGGGCTCCGACTCGGTGGTCACGACTCAGGTGACCACCGAACCGGCAGGTCCCGGCGCAGCGCCGGGACCACGGGACTCAGAGTCCCAGTTCGTCCTCGAAGTTGCCCTCTTCGAGCCGCTGCTTGATCGTCGTCAGGAAGCGGCCCGCGTCGGCACCGTCGATGAGCTGGTGGTCGTACGTCAGCGGCAGGTACGACATCGACCGCACGGCGATGGTGTCGTTGCCGTCCTCGTCGGCCACGACCACCGGGCGCTTCACGACCGCGCCGGTGCCGAGCATGCCCGACTGGGGCTGCACGATGATCGGCGTGTCGAACAGCGCGCCGTTGCTGCCGATGTTCGTGATGGTGAACGTGCCGCCGGTCAGCTCGTCCGGAGTGACCTTGTTGGTGCGCGCACGCTCCGCCAGGTCCGCGATGCGGTGGGCCAGACCGGACAGGCTCAGCTCACCCGCGTCGTGGATGACCACCGACAGCAGCCCACGCTCGGTGTCCACGGCGATGCCGAGGTTGATCGAGCCGTGGTAGGTGATCTCCTTCGTCTCCTGGTTGTAGGAGGCGTTGACGTTCGGGTGCTGCTTCAGCGCCTCGACCGTGGCCTTGGCGAAGAACGGCAGGAACGTCAGGTTCACACCTTCGCGCTCGCGGAACGCCACCTTCGCACGCTGGCGCAGCTTGGCGATCTTCGAGACGTCGACCTCGTGCACCTGCGTGAGCTGCGCCGAGACCTGCAGCGACTCCTTGGTCTTCTCCGCCGTGATCTGGCGGATCCGGTTGGCCTTCTGCACGGTGCCGCGCAGCGCTGCCTTCTCCGCATCGGACACCGGTGCCGCAGCGGCGGGCTTCGACGGTGCTGCCGGAGCTGCCGGAGCGGCCGAGCTGCTCGGCGCGGCCGCAGGGGCCTGCTGCTGCTTCGCGTCGACGGCGGCGAGCACGTCCTGCTTGCGGATCCGACCGCCCACACCGGAACCGGTCAGGCTCGACAGGTCGATGCCGTGCTCGGCCGCGAGCTTGCGCACCAGCGGCGTCACGTACGGCGTGCCGCCGCCGTCACCCTGGGCCGGTGCCTGCTGGGTCGGTGTCTGCTGGGACGGGGCGGGCTCAGCGGGCTGGGCCGGTGCCTGCTGGGCGGACTGGGCCGGTGCCTGCTGGGCGGGAGCCTGCTGAGCGGGAGCGCTCTGGGCAGCCGGGGCGGGCGCCTCCTGCTGCGGAGCCGGGGCAGGTTCGGGTTCCGGCGCGGGCTCGGGCTCCGGAGTGGGTGCGGGGGCCGGGGCGGACGGTGCCGCGTCGGCCGAGCCGATCACCGCGAGCTGGCCGCCGACCTCGACGGTCGTGTCCTCGCCCGCGGAGATCTCCAGGAGCGTGCCCGCCATCGGGGACGGGACCTCGGTGTCGACCTTGTCGGTCGAGATCTCCAGCAGCGGCTCGTCCACCTCGACGGAGTCACCGACCTGCTTGAGCCACCGGGTGATGGTGCCCTCGGTGACGCTCTCGCCGAGTTCGGGCAGGGTCACCGGGCTGCCGGAGGACGAGGAGCCGCCCGCAGCCGCAGCGGGTTCCGAAGCAGCCGCCGGCGCGGGCTCTGCGGGTGCGGACTCGGCGGGTGCCGACGACTCCGCGGGCGCGGCCTGCTCGGCGGGCGCGGACTCGCCGCCACCGGAGCCGTCGTCGACCAGCGCGAGCTCACCGCCGACCTCGACGGTGTCGTCCTCCTTGGCGATGATCTTCTGGACGGTGCCCGCGACAGGCGAAGGGACCTCGGTGTCGACCTTGTCGGTGCTGATCTCCAGCAACGGCTCGTCGACCGCGACCGACTCACCCTCCTGCTTCAGCCACCGGGTGACGGTGCCCTCCGTGACGCTTTCCCCGAGCTCCGGCAATGTGACGGAGTACGCCATCGTTTGCTGACTCCCTTGGTTCGTTGTCGATGTTGGTCTTGGGTGCGAGCCGGGGCGTCAGCCGTGGACGTGCAACGGCTTGCCCGCGAGGGCGAGATGTGCCTCGCCGAGCGCCTCGGACTGGGTGGGGTGGGCGTGGATGAGCGGCGCGACGTCCTCGGGGAAAGCCTCCCAGTTGTAGATCAGCTGGGCCTCGCCGATGAGTTCGCCGACGCGGTCGCCCACGAGGTGCAGGCCCACGACCGGCCCGTCCGGCGCCTTGACCAGCTTCACCGCGCCGGAGGTCTTGAGGATCTGGCTCTTGCCGTTGCCGCCGAGGTCGTAGGTGAATGCTTCGACGTCGGAGCCGTACTTCTCCTTGGCCGCAGCCTCGGTCAGGCCGACGGAGGCCACCTCCGGGTGCGAGTACGTCACGCGCGGGATGCCCGCCTCGTCGATCGGCGACGGGTTCAGGCCCGCGATCTCCTCGGCGACGAACACGCCCTGCTGGAAGCCACGGTGGGCCAGCTGCAGACCGGGCACGATGTCGCCGACCGCGTAGACGTTCGGGTTGCTCGTGCGCAGGCGCTCGTCGGTGACGACGAAGCCGCGGTCGAGCTGGATGCCCGCCTCCTCGTAGCCGTGGCCCGCGGTGTTGGGGCCGCGGCCGACCGCGACCAGCAGCACGTCGGCCTCGAGCGTCTCACCCGATTCGAGCGTCACGGTGACACCCGACTCGTCCTGCTTGGCCTCGGTGAACTTCACGCCCGTCTTGTAGCCGATCTTGCGGCGGCGCAGCGCACGTTCGAGCTGCTTGGAGGCGAACTCGTCCTCGTTCGGCACGAGCCGCGGCAGCGCCTCGACGATCGTCACGTCGGTGCCGAAGGAGGCCCACACGCTGGCGAACTCGACGCCGATGACGCCGCCGCCCAGCACGATCGCCTTCTTGGGCACGTAGTCGAGCTGGAGAGCCTCCTCGCTGGCGATGATGCGCCCGCCGAGTTCGAGGCCCGGCAGCGTCTTCGAGTACGAACCAGTGGCCAGGATGATGTTCTTGCCGGTGTAACGGGTGCCGTCGACCTCGACGGTCGTACCGCCGACGTAGGTCCCCGAGCCTTCGACGAAGGTCACCTGATGGTGCTTCGCCAGGCCCTGCAGGCCCTTGTACAGCCGGGTGACGATGCCGTCCTTGTACTTGTGGACCCCGGCCATGTCGACGCCCTCGAGCGTGGTCTTCACGCCGAACTGCTCGCCTTCGCGGGCCGAATCGGCGACCTCGGCGGCGTGCAGCAGCGCCTTGGTCGGGATGCACCCCCGATGCAAGCAGGTGCCGCCCAGCTTGTCCTTCTCGATCAGCGTGACGGACATGCCCAGTTCGGCGGCCCGGAAGGCCGCGGCGTAACCGCCCGATCCGCCACCCAGGATCACCAGGTCGGCTTCAGCGTCGCTCACTTCTCCAACTCCCTCGCGCAGGTCTCCTCCGGCACCCGGTCGCCCTGTGAACACTACGCGGCGCTGTGCGGCGCCGGGTGCTCACGCGGCCTCCCAGAGGGTGTCTGTGGTGTACGCACGCGCGCACGCGCGCGCTTGTCATGCCTCATCCTGTCACTTCGTGTCCGGGAGGTGCGAAGTGTGGTCGGCGAGGGTGTCCCACGACTTCGGAAATAAGGGACAATGATCGTCGGAGGCGAACGTGGAGAGGTGATCGACGTGGGGCTGTTCGACCGGCTGCGGAGCAAGCGCGGTGGGAAACAGCGGCCCGGGACGTTGCGCGGGGCGAGCGACGCGGACACGGCCCATCTGGACGCGTGGGCGTCCGAGCGGCGCGGGGTCGAGGCGTACGTGGAGCCCCGGACCAATGTCACCGAGGCGACGGTCGTGCTCGTGGCGCACGACGGTGAGTGGACCCGCAGGCGCATCGGCAGTCTGGGGCAGGCACAGGACTTCGGCAGCAAGCGTTCCATCCCGGTGTACGAGGTGGCGCGCACCGGATATCCGCAGCGCATGCGCGATTACACGCAGCGGCAGCGGATCCTGGAGAAGCGCAGGAGGCAGGCCGAACGCGACGCGTGAGACGCCGGCCCCGCCGCCGGGCGGCTCCGCACGGCACAGCGTTCCCGGTTCGCCGGCCACCCGTTCGCGCTCGGGGTCGCCTCCGGCGATCCGCTGCCCAGCGGCGTGGTGCTGTGGACCCGGCTGGCGCCCGAGCCCCTCGCCGAGGACGGTTCAGGCGGGATGCGGGGCCGCGGTGTGGTGCCGGTCCGATGGGAGGTCGCCGAGGACGAGCGTTTCTCCGAGCGGGTCGCCCACGGGGTGTCCAACGCCACGCCGGAACTCGGTCACTCGGTCCACGTCGAGGTCGACACGCTGCGGCCGGACCGCGAGTACTTCTACCGGTTCCGGGTCGGCGGCGAGATCAGCCCGGTCGGGCGGACCCGCACGGCTCCCGCGGCCGGCGCGAACCTCGACCGGCTGGCCTTCGCGTTCGTGTCCTGCCAGAACTATCCGGCCGGCTACTACACGGCACACCGTCACCTCGCCGACGAGGACCTGCGTGCGGTGGTGCACCTCGGCGACTACATCTACGAGGGCGGCGCGACCGGGAGCCTCGGCCGCGCACACGCTCCCGCCCGCGAGGTCGTCTCGCTCGCCGACTACCGCATCCGGCACGCGCAGTACCGGACGGACCCGGACCTCCAGCGTTCGCACGCGGCCTTCCCGTGGATCGTGACCTGGGACGACCACGAGGTCGAGAACAACTACGCGGACGAGATCTCCCAGCACGACGACGTTGCTCCAGGCGACTTCCTCGTCCGCCGCGCCGCGGCCTACCAGGCCTACTACGAGCATCTGCCGTTGCGGCGCTCGTCGGTACCGAAGGGGCCGGACATGCGAATCCACCGGCGGCTTCGGTTCGGCAGGCTCGCCGAGTTCACCGTGCTCGACGGCCGCCAGTACCGCAGCGACCAGGTCGGCCGGAACTCGCCGGAGGCGCAGGATCCCGACCGCAGCATGCTCGGCGCGGAGCAGGAACGCTGGCTGCTCGACGGTCTCGGTGCGTCGACGGCGCGGTGGAACATCCTCGCCCAGCAGACCGTGATGGCGCGGGCCGACCGCGACCCCGGTCAGGGACTGCGGCTGCCGATGGACAACTGGAACGGCTACGAACCGGCCCGGCAGCGCCTGTTCGACGGTGTCGTCGAACGGTGCGTCGAGAACCTGGTCGTGATCACCGGCGACGCCCACTGCAGCATGGCCGCGGACCTGAAGCGGGATTTCGCCGAGCCGGATTCGCGCACGGTGGGTGCGGAGTTCCTCGGCACGTCGATCAGCTCGGGCGGCGACGGCGCCGACATGGACCGGCGCGGTGAGCAGTGGCTGGCGGCCAACCCCCACATGAAGTTCTACAACCAGCGGCGCGGCTACGTGCGCTGCACGGTGGACCGCGACGGCTATCGCGCCGACTACCGCGTGGTGCCGTACGTCACGCGGCCCGGCGCGCCGGTGAGCACGCTGGCCGGGTTCGTCGTCGAGAACGGCAGGCCCGGGGTTCAGGAGGCGTGAGCGCCCACTGCGTGGTGCCGCCGGGCGCCGGCACCACCGTCAGACGCTCGCCTCGAGCAGGCGCAGATGCTCCTCGAGTACGGCTCGGATGCCGGGGCGGACGCTGCGGCCGAACAGCTCGTCGTCCTCGGTCACCTCGCCAGAAATGCGCGGAGCTCTTCGGCGATCTCGGGCACATCGATCACGCCTTTCGCCGCCGAGATCACGAGTTGTTCGGCCCTGTCGACGTCGATGGGATCGCGCAAGCGGTGTCCGTTGACCTCGAGGAACACCCAGGCTCCGGCCCAGGCGGCTCGCTTGTTGCCGTCGACGAGTGCGTGGTTGCGGACGAGCGAGTGCAGCAGAGCGGCGGCTTTGGTGAGCAGGTCCGGGTAGGCGTCCTGGCCGAACACGGTCGCGGATGGACGAGCCACGGAAGCGGAAAGAAGCCCGAAATCGCGTACGTCGACCGCGGCGCCGGAGGCGTGGTGAGTGGCTGTCAGGACGTCCTCGACATCGAGGTAGTAGACAGCCGGCACTTACTTCGCCAGCCGCTCGTTCAGCTCGCCGCTGATCCGTGCCACTCGTCGTGAGGCTTCGGCCACGAGGTGTTTCCGCGACGACACGACCGACACGACGGCGTCGTGTGCGACGACCTTCAGCGACCTTCCCTCCCGGTCTGCCGTAGCACGCAGGTCGGCCATTTCCTCGTCGGTGAACTGCAGATTCAACGCGGGCATGAGTAAACGGTACCAAAATTGGTACCGGACCTGCCCGAATGCGTCGTGCGAGGCTGGCGGGCGCCGGCACCACCGTCAGGCGCTCGCCTCGAGCAGGCGCAGGTGCTCCTCGAGTACGGCTCGGATGCCGGGGCGGACGCTGCGGCCGAACAGCTCGTCGTCCTCGGTCACCTCGCCGGAGGGCCACAGCGTCAGCACGGGCGGGTCGCTGATCACGATGCCGGGTCCGGACGCGCCGGTCTCGGTGCCGTGGCGGAGCTCGGCCACTCCGAGCAGCCGCGGGAACACCACGTCGGCCCGCAGGCCGTCGCACACGCCCAGGAACGTGCGGAACTCCTCGGGCAGCGTTCGCCCCAGCCGGTTCTCGGCGTGGTCGACGGCCGCCACCGAGGCGGGCGGCGGCACGGCGTCCGGCTCGCCGCGCAGCCGCATGATCTCGGCGATGAGGTCCCGCCAGTCGGAGTCCGGGCCTTCGGCGCGGTACCGCTGGTCGAGCGCTGCGACGAGCGCGGCCGTGTAGTTCCACGCCCACTCGGCGTCGACGGCCAGTTCGCCGTCCACCAGCAGCGGGGCGATATGGCGGCACGCGGCGAGCGTCGCTGCGTCCGGCTGTGGGATCTCCCCGGCGACCTCGGCCCACCGGTGCAGTGCGTCGCGGGCGGCGTCGAGGTCGCCGGAGGCCGCAGCGTACTCGGCCGCCGCCGCGGCCTCCCGCTGCCGTCTGCCGCGCGCCGGCAGCGAGTCCCGTTCGGCCAGGACCTTCTCGTGCTCGGCCTGTTCGGCGTCCAGGTCGAGAGGGAGCAGCCCGGCGGCCCAGTCGGGTCGCCGGTGCCGGTCGTCGGAGTGCTCGTCACGGGCGGCGAGCAACATCGCCCACGCCCGTGCCGTGACGGCGGTGGCGGCCAGCCGGTCGACGCTGCGGTCGGTGGCCGCCAGCCAGTGCCGCACGAGCCGGTCCGATTCGCCGAGCGCGCCCGCGCACGCGAGGAGAAGGGCCTCGCGTGCGACGGTCGCGTCGACGGCGTCGTCGGTCCCCGTGAGCACCGTGCGGACGGACCCCTCGGGGTGGTCACCCCTGCCCGCCGTCACCCGGACGTCTCCCGAAATACTCGCGTCTCCCGTGGCCAGCTGATCGGCGTCAGCCGTTGTCGGCGATGTCGGACAGCACGGCCGCGATGGTCCGGACCGGAACGCCCGTGCCGCCCTTGCCGGTGTAGCCCCACGGCGAGCCGGTGTTGTACGACGGGCCCGCGATGTCGATGTGCGCCCACGGCAGGCCGTCGGCGACGAACTCGCGCAGGAAGATGCCCGCGGCGAGCATGCCGCCCCAGCGCGCGCCCGTGACGTTCGCGAGGTCGGCCAACTTCGAGTCCAGTTCGGACCGCAGCTCGTCGGGCAGCGGCATCGGCCAGGCGTTCTCACCGGTGACCTGGCCGAGTTCGGCGACACGGTCGCGGAACTCGTCCGAGCCCATCACGCCCGCCGTCCGGTTGCCCAGCGCGACGACCTGCGCGCCGGTGAGCGTCGAGGTCTCGATGAGGTAGTCCGGGGCGTCCTCGGCGGCACGCACGATCGCGTCGGCGAGCACCAGCCTGCCCTCGGCGTCGGTGTTGAGCACCTCGACGGTCTTGCCGCCGTACATGGTCAGCACGTCACCCGGCCGGTACGACGTGCCCGACGGCATGTTCTCCGCGAGCGGGATGTAGGCGGTGACCTCGAGCGGGAACTTCAGCTTCGCGGCCAGCAACACCGACGACAGCACCGCCGCGGCGCCGGACATGTCCGACGTCATGTTGTCCATGTTCGCCGCGGGCTTGAGCGAGATGCCGCCGGTGTCGAACGTGATGCCCTTGCCGACGAGCGCGACCTTCTTGCGCGCCTTGGCGCCCTTGTAGGACACCTTCACCAGCCGAGGCGGGCGCGACGAGCCGACGCCGACGCCGAGGATGCCGCCGAAACCCTTGCGCTTGAGCTGCTTCTCGTCGAGCACCTCGATGGCCACGCCGGCGTCCTCGGCCAGTGCGCGGGCACGGTCGGCGAACGAGGCGGGGAACAGGTCGTTCGGCGGGGTGTTGATGAAGTCGCGCGTGGTGCAGACCGCCTCCGCGGTGGCCGTAGCGGCCTTCAGCGTGGCGCGGTGCTGCTTCGCGGTGCCCTCGGCGGGCGCCGCGACGTCCACGTTCTGCACCGGCTTGTCGCCCTTCTCGGACTTGTACTCGGTGAACGTGTAGGCCCCGAGCGCGAGACCCTCCGCCGCGGCCTGCAGGTCGACGCCCGACAGCGTGGTCAGCGCGCGCTTCGTGCCCGACAGGGCACGGCCCGCGGCACCCGACGCGCGCCGCACCTGCTCGGCCGTCACCTCCGGCTGTCCGAGTCCGACCGCCAGCACCACGTCGGCGGCCAGCCTGCCGAGCGACGGCACCTTCACGACCTCCTCGGCCGCGCCGGTCGCGCCGAGCGTGGTCAGGACCTCGGCGAGCGTGCCACCGTAGGCGGCGTCCACCGCTTCGGCGCCGGGCGCCAGTCGGAGGCCGCCCGCGGCCTGCACGGTGCCGACGACGACGGTCTGCGCGCGGGTTTTCGCCAGCGACGCCTCGGTCAGCTCGGTCAGGGCAAGCTTCGGAACGGCCACGTCGGACTCCTCATCTCGGTTGTTCACTCGTCAGCCATGCTATGGGCGCTTCCGGCGATCGCGGGAAGTAGGTACGCGGGCGAGGCGCGGACGAAGGTGGGTGGACAGCGGTGTGGATCGCGCTGGGCGTACTCGGCGGGCTTGCGGCGGCCGTGGCGGGCGCGGGCTGGTGGGCGCCGGCGGGAATGGCGTTGGCGGCGGCGTTCGTGCTGGTCGCCGAGGCGGGGGTGGGCCGTCCGGGCGTGCTCGGGCACGCGTCCGCAGCCGGTGGGACGCGCGATCGTGGCGGTGCCGAGAACGGCGGGGCTACCGGGGACGGCGGGGCTTCGGAGGACGGTGACGAGGTCCGGGACGAGGCCCGTGCCGAGACGGCTCGCGCCGCTGTGGCGGCCCGTCCCGGTCTCCCGCGGCTGGTCGACGGCTTCGCCCGCGCGGCGCGATTGGCGATCGTGGTACTGGCCGCCTCGACGTTCGCGGCCTATCTGGCGCCCGATCACAGGCCCGCGGTCGCGGTACTGCTCGTGGCCGGAGTGGCGGTCGCCGACGTGGCGGGGATCGGGCTCGACGCCTACTGGCGACGTTGGGTCGGCGGTCTGCTCCTGGTGGCGGGCGGTGCGTTCGTGGCGGTGTGTCTCGGTGTGAGCCCTGTGCGGTCGCCCGTGGCCGAACCGGGCGGGATCGGCGGCCCGTGGGCCGTGGTCGCCGGAGTGCTCTCCGCCGCCGCGCTCTTCGTGCCGGTGCTGCGCGGCCGGTCGCGGCGCACCGTCGTGGTGGGTGCGGTGGCGGCGCTGGTCGTCGCGGGCGCCGCGCTGTACCAACTGGGCCCGCTCCGACTCGGCCTGTCGTCGACGTCGCTGCGGGACGTCTTCGTCGCCGCTGACGCCCAGCCGCTCGTGCCGGTGCTGGGCGGGGTCGTCGCGCTCGCGTGCCTGCCCGCGGCCCTCACCGCGTTCGGCACGGCCCGCGACGGAGCTCATCCGTCGCGGGTGGTGAGCACGGTCGTACCCGCCGCGGTGGCGGCGATCCCCGCGGCGCTGCTGGCGCCCCCCGCGGCGGTGACGGTCGCGGCGATGCTCGCTCTCGCCGAGTTCGCCACCCGCGCCGCCACGGGTCCGCGCGGCGCCCGGCGGGTGGCGATCGTCGTGACGGCCGTCGTGCTGTTCGGCGGGCTGCTCACCCGCCTGTGACGCGGCCGCCCGCGGGCACTGCCGGTCAGCTCATCACGGACGCGAGGAACAGCATGACCACTGAGGCCGCGGCGAGACCGGCCACCGATCGCACCGGGAAGCCCTCGCGCGGGAACACCTTGCCACCGTGCACGCCCGCCAGCCACACGATGCCGAAGATCGCGCCGACGATGCCGATGAAGGCGCCGAACCCGCCGATCATCAGATAGCCGATCACTACGGCCATGCCGGCCGCGAACGTCAGCAGCGCGGCGCCGGCGAGGGTCAGGAGCCCACCGCCCGACGGCGACGGCTGCGCGTCGGCGCCCGTCGACTGCGAACTCGGCGGATAGGGGGCGCCCGGATACCGCGGCCCGGAGCCGGGGTGCTGGGATCCCGGGTAGTGGGGGCCCGGATGCTGGGGGTTCATGCTCACACCCGCGATCGTAACGACCGGGTATGGCCCTGTGGGGCCGTCGGGGCGATATGCTCCGAGCATGACGACGACAACCCTGTTCACCCGGATTCCCAGTACGCACGCGACCCCCGTGGAACGCGTAGCGGAAGTACTGGAGAACCCGGGGTTCGGTGTGCGGTTCACCGACCACATGGTCACGGTGAAGTGGAACGCCGAGCAGGGGTGGCACGACGCCGAGGTGCGCGAGTACGCGCCGCTGACGTTCGACCCGGCTACGCAGGTCCTGCACTACGGGCAGGCGATCTTCGAGGGTCTCAAGGCGTACCGCCAGCCCGACGGCACGATCGGCGCGTTCCGGCCCGAGGCGAACGCGCAGCGGTTCCGTGACTCCGCGCGCAGACTCGCCATGCCGGAGCTGCCCGACGAGCTGTTCATCGGCTCGATCGCCGAGCTCGTCGACATCGACAAGCGCTGGGTGCCGACGCGGCAGGGCGATGCCCTCTACCTGCGGCCGTTCATGATCGCCACGGGTGAGGGACTGGGCGTCAACAGCCCGTCGGCCGAGTACCTGTACCTGCTCATCGCCTCGCCCGCCGGGTCGTACTTCTCCGGGGGCGTGAAGCCGGTGACGGTGTGGCTGTCCACCGAGTACGTGCGGGCCGCACCGGGCGGCACCGGTGAGGCCAAGTGCGCGGGTAACTACGCGGCGTCGTTCGTCGCGCAGGCGCAGGCCAGTGAGCAGGGCTGCGACCAGGTGGTGTGGCTCGACGCCGCCGAGCGCCGCTGGGTCGAGGAGATGGGCGGGATGAACCTGTTCTTCGTGGTCGGCTCGGGCTCCGATGCGACGGTGGTGACCCCCGAGCTGAGCGGGTCGCTGCTGCCCGGCGTGACCCGCAGGTCCTTGCTGCAGCTGGCCGTCGACCGCGGCTACCGCGTCGAGGAGCGGCGGATCTCCACCGAGGAGTGGGAGAACGCCGCGAAGTCCGGGGAACTGACCGAGGTGTTCGCGTGCGGCACGGCCGCGGTGATCACGCCGGTCGGACACGTCAAGCACGCCGACGGCGAGTTCACGATCGGCACCGGTGAGCCGGGCGAGCTGACGATGGCGCTGCGTGAACAGCTCACCGGCATCCAGGAAGGCACCCGTCCCGACGACCACGGCTGGGTGCACAAGTTCGACTGAGCCGCATCCGCTCTCGGTGCCGGTCCGTGGAATGTTCCGCGGACCGGCACCGTGGGGTTCGGCGCCCGGTGCCACGGGCGGCGTCACCGTCGTGCCGGGTGGTGCCGCGTCAGGTGATGTCCGAGTCGGCGGGCAGCGCAGGCCGCTGTGCGACATCGGTGAGCAGCCGCGCCGCGGAGGCGAGCATCGGCAGCACGGTCGCGGCACCGGTTCCCGCGCCGAGGCGGATCTCCAGATCCAGCACCGGATTCAGATCCAGGTGTTCCAGGGCCACGACCTGTGCGGGCTCGGCCGCGCGGTGCGCAGCCAGCCACCACGACCGCGCGCCCGGTGCGAGTTCCTCGGCCAGCAGTGCCGCCGCCGTCGACGGCAAGCCGTCCAGCACCACCGGCGTCCGCCGCACCGCCGCCTGTGCCAGGAATCCCGCCATCGCGGCGAGGTCGGCGCCGCCCGCGGTGCGCAGCAGTCCCAGCGGCTCGCCCGTGACCGGCCTGCACCGCCGCAGCGCATCCCGCACCGCGGTGGCCTTGCGCATCCAGGCGGTGTCGTCGATGCCCGAACCGCGGCCGACGACCGCCACCGGCTCGGTGTCGGTCAGAGCGGCGACCAGCGTGGCGGCGGGCGTCGTGACGCCCGAGCCGACCTCGGCCGCCACGAGGACGTCGGCACCCTCGTCGATCTCGGCGTCGGCCGCCCGCATCCCGGCGCGTACCGCGGCCTCGGTCTCGTCCTCGGTGAGCGCATCGGCCCTGCCGATCGAGCCGGAGACGCTGCGCACGTGATCCGGTCCGGAACCGTCGGCCGTGCCCACGTCGACGACGCGGATGCCGGCTCCCGCCACGTCGGCGAGGACGTTCAGCGGCGCGGAGCCGCCGTCGAGCGCGCCGAGCAGTTCACGCGTCGCGGTGGGGCCGCCAAGAGACACGCCTTCGGCGGTGACGCCGTGGTCGGCGGCGAACACGACGACGCGCATGCGCCGCAGCGGCCGCGGCGGCGTGCGTCCCTGGCACGCCGCGAGCCATGCGCCGAGCCGTTCGAGCCTGCCCAGCGAGCGCGGGGGTGAGAGCAGTGTCGCGTGCCGCTGCAGCGCACCGGCGCGGGCGTTCTCGTCGGGCAGGGTGACGGGGCCGAACTCGATGTTCACGCGCTCAAGCTACCGCGCGGCGCGCGAGAGCAGCGCCCTGGCCAGGGAGCTGTCACAGACCAGCACGTCGAGCACCGTGGTGTGGAGAGCGCCCAGTACGCCGTCGGCCTTCTCCGGGCCCGCCGCCACGCCCGCGACGGTCGGGATCGCCGCCAGGTCGGCCAGCGACACGGCGAGTACGCGGTCGTCTGCGGGGCCGGTGACCGCCCTGCCCTCGGCGTCGAAGAACCGTGCGCAGACGTCGCCGACCGGGGCGGCGGCGTCGAGTCCCGCACGTTCCTCGGCCGACAGGTTCATCGCCGTCACCAACGACGCCGACGAGCCGCGGCCCACCCGGCCGATGCCGGCGAGCGCGACCTGCACCCGCCGGGCCGAGTCCAGGGTGGCCTGGACGCTCGGCTCGGCCAGCAGCACGTCCCTGCCCTCCTTGGAGGTCAGCAACGCGGGGGCGTGCAGGCGCTGGTACCGGCCGCCGAGCCGGCCCGCCAGGTCGCGGACCAGCTCCTCGCCGCTGATGGCGGTGTCCACTGCGGACAGTCCGCCCACCAGTGGCACCACTTCGACGTCGAGTCCGCCGTCATCCGGGATGGACTGCACCAGCGCCTGCAGGCCCGTACCCCACGACACACCGATCCGTTGTCCCGGTTGGATCGTGTCCAGCAGCCAGCGCGCCCCGAGATCGCCGACGCGTTGCAGCGGCCGGTCGCCACTGTGGATCTCGGCGACGCGGCAGTCCCGCAGTCCGAACCGCTCGGCGAGCTCAGCCTCGAGATCCAGGTCGCGGCCCGTTGGATCGTTGATCTCGATGCGCACGATGCCGTGTTCCCGCGCGGCCGTGAGCATTCTGGACACGCTGGAACGACTGATGTTCAGGGCTTTGGCGACTTCGTGCTGGGAGCGGCCTTCCTCGTAGTACAGCCGCGCCGCTGCGACGAGCGACTGCTGATCGCGGGGCGGTGGCATCGATGGATCACGCGTCCAAATCGGACTCGAGCATGCGGGACAGTTCGGTGAGCGCGTCGTCGGCGCCCTCGCCGTCGGTGCGCAGAACGACCTCTTCGCCCTGCCCGATGGCCAGGCTCAGCACCGACAACATACTGCGAGCGTCCACGAGATCCGTGCCCGGCCTGCCGATGCGGACGTCGCTGTCGGTGGCGGTAGCGGCTTTGACGAACTGACTTGCGGGCCTGGCGTGCAGTCCGACGGACGAGCCGATCTTGACCTGGATCTCCGGCATGGAGACGCTCCTTCGTTCCTCGACCCCGGTCGCCTCCGGGGCCTTGTCGATGGTTCGACGGCATGTTACACACATCACTGGCAAACGTGAACAATGTCTGCACATTCGTGCAACGAGATTCTGTATTCGAGTTTCGTACAACCAGCGAGTCCCGGACAACAGGGGTCCGGGGCGGCGATCGGGACGACGACACGTCGGAGAACCGATCCTGCAGGCGCCGGACCGGCGGGTCACGGGTGGTCCGGGTGTCGATCAGCGCATATCCGCGGGGGTCGAGAAGGAGGCCAGGCAATGCAAGTGCTTGCTGTAATGGCGCAGCAGCAGCCGGCTCAGCCGGAGGGTGAGACGAGCGGGGGTGTGCTGGGTGTCTTCGAATGGCTGGGAACCCATTTCATCGGCCTGTTCGAGGAAGCGGGCTCACAGTTCGTCGATCTGGTGACCGGCATCCTGCCGACACTGATCGTGCTGCTCACGTTCATGTACGCGCTCACGACGTTCGTCGGCGAGGAGCGCGTCACGCGCGCCGTCCAGTGGTGTGGCCGGTGGTGGATCACCCGCTACTCCGTGATGCCGATCCTCGCGCTGCTGATGTTGACGAATCCGATGGCCTACTCGTTCGGCCGCTTCCTGCCCGAGCGGTACAAGCCTGCGTTCTACGACTCCGCGGTGTCGTTCGTGCACCCGGTGACGACGTTCTTCCCGTACGCCAACGCCGGTGAGCTGTTCGTCTGGTTCGGCATCGCGAACGGCGTCACGCAGCTCGGCGAGTCCACCGTGCCGTTGGCGCTGCGGTACTTCCTGGTGGGCATCCTCGTGATCTTCATCCGCGGCATCGTCACCGAGAAGCTCACGGCGTTCATGATCAAGCGGACCGGCCGCAGCGAGGTCTTCGCCGATTTCGACCGGCAGTTCGAGCAGGCGAAGGCGAGTGAGAAGGCATGACCGACCACGAGACGACGACCGGCCGGGAGACGGCGACCGGCACGGACACGGCGACCGGCACGGAGACGTCCACGGTGTTCGTTCGCGCGGGTGCGGGCGGCTGGGGGCCGGGCCTGACGCTGCGCTCCGACGAGCAGCGGACGAAGGTGCTCTCGGTGACCGGCGGCGGGATTCACCCCGTGGCGCAGAAGATCGCCGACCTCACCGGCGCCGAGGCCGTAGACGGGTTCAACACCACGGTGCCCGACGACGAGGTGGTGGCTGCCGTCATCAACTGCGGCGGCACCGCGCGCATCGGCGTCTACCCGCGCAAGGGCATCCCGACCGTGGACGTCTATCCGGGTGCTCCCGGTGGCCCGCTGGCCAAGTACATCACCGAGGAGCTGTTCGTGTCCGCGGTGGGCATGAACGAGGTAACCCGGTCCACATCGGACGGCGACGCCGCGGGTGCCGCTCCGGCCGGTGGCACGTCCGACGGCGCCATGTCGGGCGGCCGGGATTCGGGCGGCGGCGTGCCGCCCCGGGACGAACGGCCGTCCGCGTCGGCGGTCGCGGCGACTCTCCCCGTCGGCGGCCCGCTGGGCAAGGCGTTCAACGCGGTGACGAACGTGTTCGTCGGGTTCGGTTCGGCCGTGGGCAGCTTCGTCAACACGATGCTGGCGGCCGGCAGGCAGACGATCGACCTCACGCTGAAGACCATCCTGCCGTTCATGGCCTACGTGAGCCTGCTGCTCGGCATCGTCATGTACACGGGTGTGGCCGAGTGGATGGGCCAGGTGCTGTCGCCGATCGCGAGCAATCCGTTCGGCCTGCTCGCCATCAGCTTCGTCGTCGCCCTGCCGTTCCTGTCGCCGGTGCTCGGCCCGGGCGCCGCGATCGCGCAGGTCGTGGGCACCCTCATGGGCAGCCAGATCGCCATCGGTGCGCTGCCGGTGCAGTACGCGCTGCCGACGTTGTTCGCCATCAACGGTCAGGTGGGCTGTGACTTCGTGCCCGTCGGCCTGGCGCTCGGCGAGGCGAAACCGGAAACCGTGGCCGTCGGCACTCCCGCGGTGCTGATCAGCCGCATGATCACGTCGCCGCTTGCGGTCGTCATCGCGTGGGCCGCAAGCTTCGGCCTCTAGCGGCCGGTGAGTTCGAGGAGGAACACATGAGCTTCTACTACGAGAGCACGGTCCTGCGCGCCGGCGACGAGGCCGCGGAGATGGTCGAAGGCGGCGTCGTGATCCTGTACGCAGACCCCATCCCCGACGCGCTGGAGGACGTGAGCGTGGTCCACGGTCCGGCGAAGGGGCCTGAGCGCGAGATCCGCACCGGCGATGTGTTCAGCATCGGTGACGAGGACGTCGAGGTGGTCGCGGTGGGCGACAGGGCGCACGAGAACCTGAGCACGCTCGGGCACATCGTGGTGTACCTGAATCCCGACGACGGCACGGAGCTGTTGCCGGGAGCCGTGCATGCCAAGGGCACGGTCTCGACCCCGGCCGCGGGTGCGCGCGTCGGATTCCGGGGAGCGACGCCGTGACCTGGCAGGCCGTGGTGCTCGTCCTCGGCGCGTTCGTGGTGGCGGGCGTGCTGAGTTACCGGCAGCACCTGGCGTACCAGAGCGCCGTCAATGCACTCGCCGACGACGAGAACCGCAGCGGGATGTTGCTGGTCAGCGGACGGGCGAAAGGCCGGCTCCGCGGCGCGATCGTGCTGCTGGTGATCGACCGCAGGCGCGGTGAGATCACGCGGGCGCAGGCGATGCAGGGCGCGTCCGTCTTCGCCCGGTTCACGGAGCGGACCGAGTTGAGGGGCCCGATCGACGGCGCCGAGGAGAGGGCAGGGACGGCGGCGTTGGCCAAGGCGGTGCGCGAGGCGATCGGCACCGCGGGTCGGCTCAACGCGGGCGGGCTGCGCTCGGCGCGCGCCTGACCGAACCCGGCCGGCGGTGCGGCCGGCGGAACACGAGAACGCGGGCGGCCGCGTCCTCCCGGTGATGGGGGACGCGGCCGCCCGCGCGTGTGTGCGGGGCCGGTCCGCAGATTCGGTCGTCCGTCCCGGTGCGGCCGGAGTTCGGCCGCCGCGCCGTCTCGAACACGTCTTCTCCCACGATGCGCGCACATATGTGCAGAGAACTGAATCTTGTGTGCTGCAGAACTCCCGTGCTACCAAGTAAGAACCAAGGTGCACATGCTAAGCACAAATGTGCAAATGCGTCGGGTGAATGCGGTGGTGTGCACACACGTTCACCCGCACCAGGCGCAGGCGACAGCGGACCGGAGGAACGCGGATGAGGTATGTCGATCGGCTGCGAGCACGGGAACGGGAACTGGGCCGTCCGGTCCGGGTCGGGCTCGTCGGTGCGGGGCAGATGGGGCTCGGCTTCGTGGTCCAGGCGAGCCGGATCGACGGGATGGAGGTCGCGGCCATCGCCGACATCGCCCCGGACCGCGGGCGCCGTGCTTTCGCCGAGGCGGGCCGCGGCGACGCCGTGCTGAGCGGCGATCGCGCGGAGTCGGCGCGGATGATCGAGGCGGGCACGCCGGTCGTCACGGAGGACGCGACCACGTTGACCGGCCTGCCGCTCGACGTGCTCGTCGACGCGAGCGGCGTGCCGGAGGTCGGCGCGCAGGTGGCGTTCCACGGTCTGCTGGCGGGCCAGGACATCGCGATGCTGAACGTCGAATGCGACGTGACCATCGGCTACCTGCTCAAGACCGTCGCCGAGCGGACCGGCCGCGTGTACACGGTGTGCCGCGGTGATGAGCCCGTCGAGTGCAAGGCTCTCGCCGACTACGTCCGCGACATCGGCTTCGACGTCGTCTGCGCGGGCAAGGGCAAGAACAACCCGCTCCGCCCGTCGGCCACGCCCGCGTCGCTGACCGAGGAGGCCGAGGCGAAGGGCATGAACCCGCACATGCTCGCCAGCTTCGTCGACGGTTCGAAGACGATGATCGAGATGGCGGCGCTGGCCAACGGCGTGGATCTGGCCGTGCCCTCGCGGGGCATGACAGGCCCGCACTGCACGGTCGAGGCGCTGGCGGAGACGTTCCGCCCGGAGTCCGACGGCGGCGTGCTGCCGGGCGAGGGCATGGTCGACTACTGCACCGGCCCGGTCGCGCCCGGCGTGTTCGTCATCGGCCGCAGCGATCACCCCGCGGTCGTGTCCGAAATGGCCTACCTGGGCATGGGCAAGGGTCCGTACTACACCTTCTACCGCCCGTACCACCTGGCGAGCGTGGAGGCGCCGCTGTCGGTCGCCGAGGCCGTCGTGGACCGCACGCCGAGTCTGGCCCCGGTGGCGTGGAACGCCGAGGTGCTCGCGGTGGCCAAGCGCGACCTCGCCGCGGGCGAGCGGATCGACGGCATCGGCGGTGCGACCGTGTACGGCGTCACCGACCGGGCCTCCGCGGTGAGCGGCGACGGCCACCTTCCCCTCGGCCTCGTGGCGGGCGGCCGGGTGCTGCGCGACGTCCCGGAGGGCACGGTGCTGACGGCCGACGACGTCGCCGTGGACGAGAGCACGACGATCGCCACCCTGCGGCGGCTGCAGGACCGGCTGCTCGCGGGCGAGGAGGTGACGGTCCGATGACGCTGACAACCGAGGCGGACCGGGCCAAACACGCCCTCACCACGATGTGGACGATCCGCCGCTTCGAGGAGGCGGTGGACGACATGTTCGCGCGCGGGCTCATGCACGGCACGATGCACCTGTCGATCGGTCAGGAGGCCGTGCCGACGGGCGCCTGCATGGCACTGTCCGAAGGCGACTACATCACCTCGACCCACCGTGGCCACGGACACTGCATCGCCAAGGGCGCGAAACTCGACGCGATGATGGCCGAGCTGCTGGCCAAGGAGACCGGCTACTGCCGGGGTCGCGGAGGGTCGATGCACATCGCCGACGTCGCCACGGGCAACCTCGGCGCCAACGGCATCGTCGCGGGTGGCGTGCCGATCGCGGCCGGCGCCGGCCTCGCCGTGCGGATGCGCGGCGGCTCCGAGGTCGTCGTCAGCTTCTTCGGCGACGGCGCCGTCAACGAGGGAGCCTGGCACGAGGGCGTCAACCTCGCCGCGATCTGGGACCTGCCCGTGGTGTTCGTGTGCGAGAACAATCGCTACGGGATGTCGATGTCGGTGGACCGGGCGTTCAACGTCGACACCCTCGCCGAGCGTGCGCGCGGCTACGGCATCCCCGGCGTGACGGTGGACGGCAACGATCCGCAGACCGTGTACGACGCCGTCGCCGACGCCGTGCGGCGGGCCAGGTCCGGAGGCGGGCCGTCGTTCGTGGAGGCGTTGACGTACCGCTGGAAGGGCCACTCCAAGAGCGACAAGAACCTCTACCGCACCCGCGAGGAGATCGAGAGCTGGCGCGAGCGTGACCCGATCGCGGCGTTCGAGGCGGCCGTCACCGGTGGCGGCGCGACGGCACCCGCACTGTCCGAATCGGACGTCGAGGAGTGCCGGGCTCTTGCGCGCGATCGCGTGCGGGAGGCGATCCGCACGGCGAACGCCGCACCGGACGCCGATGCCGCGACGCTGACCGACGCCGTCTACGCCCCGGCAGGGGAACCGATCGCCGGAGGAACCCGAGCATGACGACGACCAGCGACACGAGATCCGCCGTCGGTCCCGCGGTGTCCGCGGTGGCCGAACCGCGCACGCTGACCTACTCCGAGGCCGTACGCGAGGCGATGGCGCAGGCCATGGCGGCCGACGACCGGGTGTTCCTGCTCGGTGAGGACGTCGGCACCTACGGCGGCGCGTTCGGTGTCAGTGGCGACCTGGTGCACCGCTTCGGCACCGAACGGGTGCGCGACACCCCGATCAGTGAGCTCGGCATCGTCGGCGCCGCTGTGGGTGCGGGCCTGGCGGGTATGCGCCCGATCGTGGAGATCCAGTTCTCCGACTTCACGGCCCAGGCGATGGATCAGATCGCCAACCAGGCGGCGAAGATCCACTTCATGCTCGGCGGCGCGGCGACCGTGCCGATGGTGCTGCGCGCGCCGGGCGGGTCCGGAACCGGTGCGGCGGCCCAGCACTCGCAGAGCCTGGAGGCGTGGTTCGCCCACGTGCCGGGTCTGCAGGTGGTGATGCCGAGTACGGCCGCCGACGCGAAGGGGCTGCTGCTCAGCGCGATCGACGATCCGAACCCGGTGATCGTGCTGGAACACAAGCTGCTCTACAAGCAGAGCGGACCGGTTCCGGAGGAGCCCGTCCGGGTGCGGCTCGGTGAGACGGCCGTCCGCCGCACCGGCACCGACGTCACGATCGTCGCCACCGGCGTGATGGTGTCGCGTGCGCTGGAGGCGGCCGAGCGACTCGCCGCCGACGGCGTGTCGGCGAGTGTGCTGGACCCGCGTACGCTGCGGCCGCTCGACGATCAGACCATTGTGGACAGTGTCGCTGCGACGGGACGGGCACTGCTGGTGCAGGAGGCTCCGAAGACCGGCGGGTTCATGTCCGAGATCGCGGCGAGGATCGTCGAATCGCCCGCGTTCGGCAGGCTGCAGGCGCCGGTGTCCCGGCTGTGCGGACTCGACGTGCCGATCCCGTACGCGCCCCAGCTCGAACAGGCCGCAGTGCCACAGGTCGACGACATCGTGACGAAGGCGGCGGAGTTGGTGCGGCGATGGTGAACAACCAGGTCCCGCTCGTCATGCCGAAGATGTCGATGACCATGACCGAAGGCGTGTTCGTCGCATGGCACAAGGCCGAGGGCGACGAGGTGCGTCAGGGCGAGGTCGTCTGCGAGGTCACGACCGACAAGGTCGACATGGAGGTCGAGGCGACGGTCGACGGGGTGCTCGCTCGCCTCGTCGCAGCCCCCGAGGACGTCATCGCCGTCGGCGATCCCATCGCCTACGTCGACTCCGAGGCCGACGACCTCCTGGACGGACTGTTCGACGGCCCCGCACCGGAGCCGGAACCCACAGCGACTCCGGAATCCACAGCGACGCCGGACCCCACAGTGCCGGAACCCGTAGTGTCCCGGGAGCCCGAACCCACGCCGGAACCAGCGACCCTGGGGGTCAACGGTGCGGGCGGAGCGGCACCGGCTCGCCCGCCCGCCGCGGTACCCGCCGCGCGCCGGCTGGCAGGCGAACGGGGGCTGGATCTCGCATCGCTCACCCCGACCGGCCCGTGGCACACGATCCGGGTGGCCGATCTCCCGGCCGAGGAGTTTCGGACCGGGGAGTTTCGGGCCGAGGAGCTTCGGACCGAGGAGCGGCGGGGCGCTGGACGGTCGCCGGAACCGGCCGCGTTCGCGAACGCCCCTGCGCGCCGCCGGGACGGGCGCGCCGCGATCGCCCGGCGCATGACGGCGAGCGCCGACGTGCCGCAGTTCGTGCTGTACCGCGACGTCGATCTCGAGGAGGCCCAGCGCCTGCGCGGCGGGGTGAGCTGGACGGTCGTGTTCACCCGTGTGCTCGCCGCCGCACTGCGCAGGCATCCCCAGCTGAATGCCACCTGGACCGGCGACGGCGTGCAGCCCTGCGACAGGCTGTCCCTCGCGATCGCCGTCGACACCGAACGGGGGCTGCTCGCGCCCGTCCTGACCGACCCGGACTCCGGTGACCTGCCGACTCTGGCCCGGCGTATCGACGACGTCGTCACGCGCGCCCGGACGGGCAGGTTGGAACTGTCGGAGCTGTCGGCGACCGCGTCGAGCACCGTGTCGAACCTCGGCGGCAGCGGCGTCGGCGGTTTCCAGGCGTTGCTGACGCCACCGCAGGCCACCGCGCTGGCCGTCGGCACGGTCGAGCCGCGGGCGGTGCCGGTGCCGGGCGGGATCGGCACCCGGCTGCGGTGCACGCTCGGGCTCAGCGTCGACCACCGGGTCGCGGACGGCGTCGCGGGTGCGCGGCTGCTGGCCACGATCGGTGAGCTGCTCGGCGGGGGACTCGGATGAATCCGGTCTCGTATGATCTCGGCCGTGGCGGAACGGAGAACCCGGCGGGGCTCGGCGGGCCGGAGCCGCCGGGTTCCGCCCGCGGCCGGCGTCGTGCTGGCCAGCGGGGCCGGGACGCGGGTCGGCGCGGAGATGAACAAGGTGTACCTGCCGTTGGCGGGGCGCAGGCTGGTGTCGTGGTCGCTCGACGCGTTCGCGCGGGTGCCCGAGATCGGCGTCCTTCTGCTCGTCACGCGCCCGCAGGACAGGGAGCTGGTGGACTGGGTGCTGGACCGCGAGGTCGACGCCCCGGTGGAGGTCGTCTACGGCGGCGAGACGCGGCAGGAGTCGGAGTTGCGCGCGCTGCGCTGGCTGTCGAGCCGCATCGACGAGGGTTCGGTCGACACGGTCCTGATCCACGACGCCGCACGGCCGTTGGTGAGTCCCGCACTGATCGCGGGTGTGCTGCACGAGGCCCGCGAGTGCGGGGGAGCCATTCCCGCACTGCCCGCCGACGACCTGGTGGCCGTGGACGAGTCCGGCGCGCTCACCGGCCAGGAACCGGCGTCGATCGTGCGTGCCCAGACACCTCAGGGCTTCCGCGCGGGGCCGCTGCTCGAGGTCTACGAACGTGCCGCACGCGATGACTTCGTGGGCACCGACACGGCCTCGGTGATGGAGCGGTTCTCCGGGCTCCCGGTGCGGTGGGTGCGCGGGGAACAACAGAACTTCAAGATCACCTACCCGCACGATCTCGTGGTCGCCGAGCAGGTACTGGCCGCGGCGGACTACCGGACGTGACGTCGACGAGGACGGAAGCGATGGGTGCGAAGGGAACGATCGAACACGCCACGCTCGCCTGCCACCGGTGCGGCCGCGAGACGCGACACGAACTCGCCTACGCCGGGCGGCTGCTGGTGGTCACCACGTGCCTGACGTGCAGAACCTCTATCGAACGCGACGTCCGCCGTCGCTACCTGCAGGATCTGCGGCACCGGATGCTCAGCAAACCCGCCCGCATGGCTCGCAGGCTGCGCAGGCATCCGGTCGGGTTCACCGGGTCGCTGCCGCGCACGGCCGCGCGCAAACCGTGGCGGCTGCTGGACGAGGTGCGGCTCGTGTGGTCGGCCGCGGCCGACGCCCGCCGCCGTCATTCCGACGACGGCGGGCGTGACCGCTGAGTCTTTCGGGGCGGCAATGGGCTCGGCGATTCAGAGCGATTCGGGGCTCTTCGTCTCGCGCGGGTCGGTGACCACGACGTCGCCGAGCGCGTCGTCGATGGCCGTCATCAGGTCGTCGTCCAGCGTCACCCCGACGGCCTTGACGTTCTCGTGGACCTGCTCGGGGCGGGAGGCGCCGATGATCGCCGAGGCGACGTTGCGGTTCTGCAGCACCCAGGCCACGGCCAGCTGAGCCAGCGACAGGTCGGCCTGCTGTGCGAGCGGGGTGAGCTTCTCGACCCGCTCGAGAACCTCGTCGCGCAGGAACTTCTGAACGGTGTTCGCGCCACCCTTCTCGTCCGTCGCACGCGAGCCGGCGGGGAGCGGCTGGCCCGGCTTGTACTTGCCGGTGAGCACGCCCTGCGCGATCGGCGACCACACGATCTGGCTCATGCCTTCACGCTCGGAAGCGGGCACGACCTGGTCTTCGATGACGCGCCACAGCATGTTGTACTGCGGCTGGTTCGACACGAACGGGATCTTCAGCTCGCGGGCGAGTTCGGCACCGCGGGTGATCTGCTCGGCCGTCCACTCCGAGACGCCGACGTAGAGCACCTTGCCCTGCCGGACGAGGTCGGCGAAGGCCTGCATCGTCTCTTCGAGCGGTGTCGTGTGGTCGAAGCGGTGTGCCTGGTAGAGGTCGACGTAGTCGGTGCCGAGACGCTTCAGCGAGGCGTGCGCCGACTCCATGACGTGCTTGCGGCCGAGGCCCTTGTCGTTAGGGCCCTTTGGGCCGGTCGGCCAGAAGACCTTGGTGAAGATCTCCATGCTCTCGCGGCGCTGTCCCTGCAGGCCACGGCCGAGCACGGACTCGGCGGCGGTGTTCGCGTAGACATCGGCCGTATCGAAAGTGGTCACGCCGGCGTCCAGGGCCGCCTTGATGCAGGCGTGCGCCTGGTCCTCCTCCACCTGGGAGCCGTGGGTGAGCCAGTTGCCGTACGAGATCTCACTGACATTGAGGCCGCTGCGGCCGAGACGTCGAAATTCCATACCGCGAGCTTACTGGCTTAGTTCGCATGGCTAACGAACCGGACGTGTGATGATCGAGACGTCTCACGCCGCCCTGCGGTGCCGGGCATGGGATCGCGCTGCGGCGACCGTCCCGGCGCAGCGGGCTCGCGTCGTTACGGGATCGGGTCGCCCGCCTTGAGGCGCGGCTTCGGCACCCGCAGCCGCCGCAGCTGGCTCGCCCGCACGAACGCGTACCAGCCGAGCGAGGCACCGCGGATCGTCTCGTTCGGGAACCGCTCCCGCGCGGCCTTCGCCACGCGCCTGCCGTTGATGAAGCCCTCGACCAGCATGCCGAGCAGGAAGATCGTCGTGACCAGCGTGGCGTACTGCTGGATCGCCACGACCGGCACCAGCAGCGACAGGAACACCAGCACGGCCAGCGGCATGAACAGGCCCAGGATGTTGCGCCGCGAGTCGATCAGGTCGCGTACGTACTGCTTGACCGGCCCGCGGTCGCGGGGGAGCAGGTAGCGCTGGTCGCCGGCCATCATCTTCTCCCGGCGTTCCCGGGCGGCGGCGCGGCGCGCTTCCTTGTCCTCCTTGGTGACCGGGTTCTGCTTCTTCAGCTCCCGGTTCCGGCGGATCGCCTCGCGCGTGGTGGTCGGCGGCGGCGCGACCGGGCCCCGGCGCTTGCCCTCGGCCTCGACGCGCCTCGGCGTCGGCCTGCCCTTGGCCGGGGTGTGGCCCTTGGGCACGTGAGATTCGCCGGACCCGTCGACGTCGACCGCGGTCTCGGTGGAATCGGATTCGGACTTCTGGGCATTGTTGCGGCGCAGGAACCTCACGCTGCCAGGGTATTGCAGTGCTCACTGCCGATGTTCAGGCGGTCGGCCGATGTGCCACCATGGCCGTCGGGGAACAAGACGGCCGTCCTCCTTGTTGCCTCCGGTGGAATACTGGAGTGAGCATGGGGAATGTCCGCTCCGCGAGGTGACTGCCGCGTGGAGATCGAGCCCCGGGACAGCGACTTGAGGGAGTGCCATGACGACCGCTGAGCAGACCGGCAACACCGCCGCCGAGGAGGCCACCCACGGCGTCGTCCTGACCGAGACCGCCGCCGGCAAGGCCAAGGCGCTGCTCGACCAGGAGGGCCGCGACGACATGCACCTGCGCATCGCGGTGCAGCCGGGTGGCTGTGCGGGCCTGCGCTACCAGCTCTTCTTCGACGAGCGTGAGCTCGACGGCGACCTGTACCGCGACTTCAACGGGCTGCGCGTCGCGGTGGACCGGATGAGCGCTCCGTACGTCGAGGGTGCCCAGATCGACTTCGTCGACACGATCGAGAAGCAGGGCTTCACCATTGACAACCCGAACGCGGGCGGTTCCTGCGCCTGCGGCGACTCGTTCCACTGAGTCGCGCCCCACAGCGGGGACATCCACACTGCGAAACGGGCGCCGGTCATCGACCGGCGCCCGTTTCGCTGTCATCGGGCCGGTCGTGTGGCGCCGGCCCGGGGATGGGGAGTGGGGCCGCGATCGCCGTTGACCGCGGCTCCGGAGAGCTTGCCTGGTGTCAGACGTACGCGTCCAGTCCCGCAACCTGAGCGTGACATGCGTCGTCCACGTTCCACGGCCGAGCGGACGGATGCGGGCGCTGTCCGGGCACCTGCGGACGGGGAATGTCGCGGCAGTCGGCGATGAGGTCGTCGAGAGACTCCGGCTCGGGTGCACCCGGCGCGGACGTGCGGGACGCGGAGGTACGGGGCGAGGGAGTGCTGAGGGACGGCGTGCGGAGCGCGGAATCACGGTCGGTGCTGTTCATCGCGACCGAACCTAGGCAGCGCTGCGGCGGGGCGACAGGCTTACCAATCGGTAGTGGTGCCGTACCGCCCGGTAGTCGCTCGGCAGGGTTACGCCGGTTCAGAACAGCGACGCCCGCGTCCTCGCGACGAACGCGTTGTCCACCGCGATGATGCCGGCCAGGATCACCGTGCCCAGCGGTTCGGACGCCGGCGGTGCGCCCGCTGCACGGGGCACCGCCGGCGGCGGTGGTCGAGAGGGTCGCTCTCGTCCTACAGGTAAACCGGGTACTGCGGCTCCGGGACGTCGACCTTGACGCGGTTCTCGACGAAGATGCCGTGCCAGATCATGAACACCAGCAGTGCCCAGAGCCGGCGGCTGTGGTCGAGGGTGCCCGCGCGGTGCTCGTCGAGCAGAGCCCGTACCGCGGCCTTGTCCAGCAGGTGGCCGGTCTGCGAGTCGGCGATGATCCCGCGTGCCCAGTCGTACATGTCGCTCCGCAACCAGTGGCGGATCGGCACCGGGAAGCCGAGCTTGCGGCGGTTCAGCACGTGCGAGGGGACGATGCCGTCGAGCGCCCTGCGGAGGGCGAACTTCGTCGTCTCGTTGGTGATCTTCTGGTCCAGCGGAATGGCCGACGCCACGCGGAACACCTCGGAGTCGAGGAACGGCACCCGAAGCTCGAGCGAGTTGGCCATCGTCACCTTGTCCGCCTTGACGAGGATGTCGCCGCGCAGCCAGGTGAACAGGTCGATGTGCTGCATCCGGGACACCGGGTCCCAGCCGCGGGACAGGTCGTACCAGGGCCGCGTGACGTCCTGGTGGCCGACGCCCTCGGCGTACTGGGGCAGTACCTCGCGCAACTGGTCGTCACGGAACAGCCGGGCGTTGCCGTAGTAGCGCTCCTCGAGCGGCAGCGACCCGCGCCGCAGCAGGTCCTTGCCCCGCGTGCCCTCGGGAATGGCCTTCGACACCTTTCCGGCGAGCCGCCGCAGTGCACCGGGCATCTTCTCGAACGGTGCGAGCGACAGAGGCTCGCGGTAGATCGTGTACCCGCCGAACAGCTCGTCGGAGCCCTCACCGGACAGCACGACCTTCACGTGCTTGCGCGCCTCGCGGGCGATGAACCACAGCGGCACGAGCGCCGGGTCGGCGACCGGGTCGTCCAGATACCAGACGATCAGCGGCAGTGTCTCCATCATCTCCTGGGCGGAGACGGTGCGGACGACGTGCTTGACGCCGATCGCGGCCGCGGACTCGGCGGCGACGTCGACCTCCGAGTAACCCTCGCGCTCGAACCCGGTGGTGAACGTGATCAGGTTCGGGTTGTGCTCCTTGGCCAGCGCCGCGATCGCGGTCGAGTCGATACCGCCGGACAGGAACGCGCCCACGGTCACGTCGGCGCGCATGTGCTTGGCCACGGAGTCGCGCATCACCTCGGCGATCTCCTCGTGCAGCGTCGCCGTCTGCGCAGGCCCCGAGACCGGCCTGGTGCGGAACTCGGGGGAGAAGTACCGGTCGGTGCGCAGCTCGCCGCCGGGCGAGACGGTGAACGAGGTGCCGGACTCGATGCGCCGCACGTTCCGGTGCAGCGACTCGGGCTCGGGCACGTACTGGAGCACCAGGTAGTGCTGCAGTGCGACGGGGTCGAGTTCGTCGGCCAGGCCGAGCGTGCCGGCCAGCGAGAGCAGACTCTTCTTCTCGCTGGCGAACGCCACGCCGTTCGGGCCGGTCGAGACGAACAGCGGCTTGATGCCGAACGGGTCACGGGCACCGAAGACGACCCTCGCCTCGGAATCCCAGATCAGGAAGGCGAACATGCCGCGCAGCCGGCCCACGGCCGCAGGGCCGAGGTGGTGGTACGCGGCGACGATCGCCTCGGTGTCGCCTTCTGTGTCGAACGTCGCACCGTGCTGCTCGGCGAGTTCGGCCCGCAGCTCGAGGTAGTTGTAGATCTCGCCGTTGAAGTTGATGGTGTAGCGCGTCGGATTCTCCGGCGGGCCCCAGGTCAACGGCTGGTGCGAGTGGTCGACGTCGATGATCGCGAGCCGGTTGAAACCGAACACGACCTCGCCGTCGGCCCAGGTGTCGGTCTCGTCGGGGCCGCGATGCCGCTGGCAGCGCAGCGCCTCGCCCACGGCGGGCCGTGCCGTCGCCGCGTCGTTCTCACTGGGACACACCAGTCCAAGCAGGCCGCACACGCCTCTTCACACACCTTTTTGCTCGTTGCGGGCTCGCCGAATCGGCTCGTCAGAAGGCCTGCCGGCGGTCGGCGCCGGGGCCGATCACGCACCGGCCGTGACCCGGCCGTGAACCGATGCAGCGCTGGAGTCGCCAGTATGCCCGCAGTGTGTCCGCGGTTACGGCGGCGGGGGCACGGATACCCCTTGGGCGCCGATCCGGTTCACCTCGGCTAAAGTCCCCCTACGTCACGTAGTGATCGGGCGAGGAGGCATCGCGCAGTGGGCGTTCCAGAACGCACCCGGAACACACGCCGGGGCAAGGTCGCCAAGGTGACCGTGCTCGCCGGGCTTGTCGCCGTCCTGGCGACGGGATGTTCCGGCGAGGAGGTCCTGCGGTTCGGGTGGCCGGAAGGTGTCACCCCTGAGGCCGACAGCATGCGGACCTTCTGGACCTGGTCCGTGATCGCCGCGCTCGTCGTCGGCGCCATCGTCTGGGGCCTGATGTTCTGGTCGATGATCTTCCACCGGAAGAAGCCCTCGCCTGCCGACACGGCGGGCGAGGAAGCGCTCCCGCGGCAGTTCCAGTACAACGTGCCGCTCGAGCTGTTCTGCGTCGTCGTGCCGGTGATCATGGTGTGCGTGCTGTTCTTCTTCACCGCCACCACCGAGAGCCAGGTGCTGGCCGATGAGGACGAGCCCGACGTGACGGTGGACGTCACGGCGTTCCAGTGGAACTGGGAGTTCGGCTACCCCGACGAGCAGAAGGCCGAGAACGGCCAGACGATCTCCACGGTCGGTAGCTCCTCGGAGATTCCGCTCATGGTGGTCCCCACGGACCGGACGATCCAGTACAACCTGCGGTCGACGGACGTCATCCACTCGTTCTGGGTTCCTGAGTTCAACTTCAAGCGGGACGTCATGCCGTACCCGGAGAAGAACAACCAGGATTTCACGTTCCAGAACACGATCGACCAGGAAGGTGCGTTCGTGGGTCGCTGCGCCGAGCTGTGCGGTACCTACCACGCGATGATGAACTTCGAGGTCCGTGCGCTGTCGCCGGATCTGTACGAGCGTTACATCGAGCTGCGCGCACAGGTGAACCCGCGGACCGGTGAGCCCAACACTGCGGCCGATGCGCTGAAGGCGCTGCAGAACGAGGGTTGCGACGCGGAGCTGTGCAGCCCGACCGCGACCACGACGAAGCCGTTCGCCACCGACCGCACGCTGCGGACGGCGTCGGGCTGACCACCTCGCCACCGGCGGACCGATGCGGATCGTTCCGCCGGCGGCAGGACGCCGCAGTATCGGATCCACTCCCAGTACGCTGATCACGAACGCTGAGCTACCAGTAAGGACACAGGGCACATGAGGAACGAAGCCAGGCTGTTCGACGTCGTCATGGTCTTCGCGTTCTTCGTGGCGGCCGTCTACGCGGTGATGACGGGCGTCATGACCAGGGACGGTGTCGAGCCGGTCGGCACCATCGCACTGCTGCTGACCGGCGGCCTCACGTTCCTCGTCGGCAGCTACATCCGATTCGTCGGCCGCCGCATCCCGGCGCGACCGGAGGACAACGACGAGGCCGAGGTCAGCGACGGCGCAGGCGAAATGGGCTTCTTCAGCGCCGGCAGCTACTGGCCGGTCGGCCTCGCCGCCTTCGCGGCCGTGGCGGGTGTCTCGCTCGCGTTCATGCAGATCTGGCTGCTGATCTTCGCCATCATCGGCCTGCTGATCACCATCGGCGGTCTGGTGTTCGAGTACCACTCGGGTCCGAGCCACCACTGAGCCGCCGACCCCACTGAGCCACCGACCTCACTCAGCCACTGCGGCCCCCGAGTCGCACATGTGAAGGCCCTGCCACCCGGTGTTCCCGGGTGGCAGGGCCTTCACATGTGTTCGGAGGCGGGAGCGGGCGTCAGGCCGTGGTCGCCGCCGAGAAGTCGATCCACCGCTGCAGCAGGTCCGCGGTCCTTCCGGAGTCGAGGACCTCGGCCGCGCGGCCGATATGGGCGCTCAGGTCGGCGGAGAGGTCGCCCGAGAACCCGTGATAGGCCGTGAGCGCGCCGGCCGCGTTCAGCAGCACGGCGTCCCGCACGGGCCCCGCTTTGCCGCTGACGAGCTCGTGAACGACCCGCGCGTTGATCTCCGGGGTTCCGCCCTTCAGGTCCTCCTCGGTGGCGAGAGGGATGCCCAGAGCCTGCGGATCGATCGTCGTCTCCCGGATGGTGCCGCCGGTGATGACCCACGCCGTCGTCGTGGTCGTGGTGGTGATCTCGTCGAGACCGTCGTCACCCCGTACGAGCAGCACGTCGTGCCCGCGATCGGCGTACACCTCGGCGAGTACCCGCGTCTTGTCCCGGTAGGCGCAGCCGATGAGGCTCGCCGACGGCTGCGCGGGGTTGCTCAGCGGGCCGAGCATGTTGAACGTCGTCGGCACGCCCAGCTCACGCCGCGTCGCACCCGCGTACTTGAGCGCAGGGTGGAAGGCGGGCGCGAAGCAGAAGCCGATGCCGACCTCGGAGACGCACCGCAGCACGTCCTCCGGAGACATGGTGATCGCCACACCCATGGTCTCCAGCACATCCGCCGCACCCGATTTCGACGACGCGGCCCGGCTGCCGTGCTTGACCACCGGGGCGCCCGCCGCGGCCACGACCAGCGACGACATCGTCGAGATGTTCACCGAGCCGGCACGGTCGCCGCCGGTGCCGACGATGTCGACCGCCGTGTAGTCGATGTCGAGCGTGCGAGCGTGCGCGAGCATGGCCGACGCCATACCGGCGATCTCCGCGGGAGTCTCGCCCTTGGCCCGCAGTCCGACGGCGAACCCGCCGATCTGGGACGGGGTCGCGGCGTCGGACATGATCTGGTCCATCGCCCACGCCGTCTCCTCCTCGGAGAGGTCGGCGCGGTCGATGAGCCTGCCCAGGATCCTGGGCCAGGTGTGTGCGTCAGGCATGTGTGAGATCAACCCTGTACGGCGGGGAGGCGCTGCCTGCGCAGCACCTCGGCGATCGTTTCGGCGGCGGCGAGGGGGTCCAGCGGGTGCACCAGCACGGCGTCGGCCTGCGACCAGGTCGCGAGCCATCGGTCGTCGGCGCGCCGTATGGCAACGGCGATCGGCGGGCAGGCGGTGATCTCGTTCTTGAGCTGCCTGCACAGCCCGATGCCGCCCGTGGGCTGGGCCTCGCCGTCGAGAATAGCGAGGTCGACGGTGCCGGCGTCCATCTCGGCCAGTACGTCGGCGACCCCGGACGCCTCGACGTAGGTCACCGTGGGCAGGTCCGTCGCCGGCCTGCGCCCCACGGCGCCCATGATCGTGTCACGGACCTCCGGCCGGTGGCTGAACACGAGGATCCGCTGGGGCTGATCGGTCATGTGCCGTCCTCCATGTCGGGCGTTCGGGCGGCCTCGTTGCCGCCGCGCGTCGATGTTAACCGTCCCGACCTCGCCAGACCCAGGTGATCACCAGGCGATCCCGAGGTTTCCACGACTCTCCGTAGGACCCGGGCTGCACGGCCGGGAGGCGAAGAGACATAATGCGACTCGTGACAACGGCAGCTCCCAACATCAGCCAGCGAGTGCACTCGCTGAACCGGCCGAACATGGTCAGCGTCGGGACCATCGTCTGGCTGTCCAGCGAGCTCATGTTCTTCGCCGGGCTGTTCGCGATGTTCTTCACGGTCAAGGCGCAGAACGACACCGGGCACTGGCCACCGGTGAACGAGGCCACCGGCGAGCTGATCCACTTGGATATCGCCTACGCGCTGCCGTTCACGGCGATCCTGGTGGCGTCGTCGTTCACCTGTCAGTTCGGCGTGTTCGCCGCCGAACGCGGTGACGTCTTCGGCCTGCGCCGCTGGTATCTGATCACGCTGCTCATGGGCACGGTCTTCGTGCTCGGCCAGGCGGGCGAGTACCTGACGCTGATCAGCGAGGGTGTGACGATCCCCTCCGGCGCCTACGGCACCGTCTTCTACATGACGACCGGCTTCCACGGCCTGCACGTCATCGGCGGTCTGATCGCGTTCGTCTACCTGCTCATCCGGACGAAGTTGAGCAAGTTCACACCGGCGCAGGCCACCTCGGCCATCGTCGTGTCGTACTACTGGCACTTCGTCGACATCGTGTGGATCGGCCTGTTCGCGGTGATCTACATCGTCCCCTGACGCATTGACCACTGTGATCCGTTCTCCCCAGTACGGCCGAACTGACAGCAAGGGTTGCCGCAGAAGATGACCTCCACGAAGAAGCCCGCAGCGGCGGGCGACCGGCGAGCGGGCCGCCGCTCGAAGTTCCGCAGGCGGGTCGCCGGATTCGCCGCGCTCGCGATGGCGCTGATCGGTGCGGGCGGCATGTACGCCGTGTTCGCGCCGGAGCCGCAGACCGCAGAGGCGCAGTCCGATCCGGCCCAGCTGCGCAAGGGCGAGCAGATCTACAACAACACCTGCATCTCGTGTCACGGGTCGAACCTGCAGGGCGTCAAGGACAAGGGGCCGAGCCTGATCGGCGTCGGCGAGGCCTCGGTGTACTTCCAGGTCTCCAGCGGCCGGATGCCGCTGGTGCGCCAGGAGGCGCAGGCCGCGCGCAAGCCCGCGAAGTACACGCCCGCCGAGATCGACGCGCTCGGTGCCTACATCCAGGCGCACGGCGGCGGGCCGCAGAGCCCCGAGGGCCACGGCGAGCAGCTGCAGGGCGAGAACCCGGCCCGCGGCGGTGAGCTGTTCCGCCTCAACTGCGCGTCCTGCCACAACTTCACCGGTCAGGGCGGTGCGCTGTCGTCCGGCAAGTACGCGCCGGAGCTCGGACCCGCGAGCGAGAAAGAGATTTACACCGCGATGCAGACCGGGCCGGAGAACATGCCGAAGTTCTCGGACCGGCAGCTGACACCCGAAGAGAAGAAGGACATCGTCGCCTACGTGAAATCGGTCAGCGACGGCAACAACCAGCCGGGTGGTAACTCGCTGGGCGGCCTCGGACCGGCTTCGGAAGGTGTCATCGCGTGGGTCGTGGGGATCGGCGCTCTGATCGGCGCCACCCTGTGGATTGGATCGAGGGCATAGGCATGAGTGGCAACGAGCCAGGACCCCGTCCTTCGGACGAGGAACTCGCGGCGATGGGCCGGGACGACCTCGTCAAGCTGGGTGGCCAGCTGGACGGTGTCGAGATCGTCGATTACCCGGACCCGTGGCCGGTCAAGGGCACGAAGGCCGAGAAGCGGGCCGAGCGCGCCGTGGCGCTGTGGTTCCTCGTCGCCGCGCTCGCCGGTCTGGCGTTCGTCGTGGCGCTCATCTGGTGGCCGTGGCGGTACGAGCCGAGGACCGACGAGTCCGCGCACTTCTGGTACAGCCTGTACACGCCGGTGCTGGGCATCACGCTCGGCGTCTCGGTGCTGGCGATCGCTTTCGGCGCGCTGCTGTACGCGAAGAAGTTCATCCCGAACGAGGTCGCGATCCAGCAGCGCAGCGACAACATGGGCGAGGGGTCGGCCGAGGTCGACCGCAAGACCATCGTCGCGCACCTGGCCGACGCCGGGGACCGCGCGACCATCGGCCGCCGGTCGATGATCAAGCGCACGGCCGGTCTCGGCGTCGGCGCGCTGGGCCTGGGCGTGGTCGCGCTGCCGGTGGCGTCCTTCATCAAGGACCCGCACGACAACGCGGACAACAAGGACGGCCTGGTCCACACGGGCTGGCAGAAGCAGCACCCGGGCGAGATCGTCTACCTGCGCCGTCACACCGGTGACGCGAACGAGGTATCGCTCGTGCGCCCCGAGGAGATCGACGCGGGCGGCATGGAGACGGTGTTCCCCTTCCGCGAGTCCGAGCGTGGGGACCACGAGGCGCTCCTGCACGCCGTGCGCCGGTCCGACAACCCGGTCATGCTGATCCGGCTGCGCCCGGGCGACGCCGCCGAGGTGGTGAAGCGCAAGGGCCAGGAGGACTTCAACTACGGCGACTTCTACGCCTTCACGAAGATCTGCAGCCACGTCGGTTGCCCGACGTCGCTGTACGAGCAGCAGACCAACCGCATCCTGTGCCCGTGTCACCAGTCGCAGTTCGACGCGCTGCAGTACGCCAAGCCGGTGTTCGGTCCGGCGACGCGCGCACTGGCCCAGCTGCCCATCACGGTGCACACCGACGGTTACCTGATCGCCCGGCACGACTTCATCGAGCCGATCGGACCCGGTTACTGGGAGCGCAAGTCATGAGCTCACTGACGACACCGACCAAGGGCTCCAGCGCTCTCGCACAGCACGCCTCCGAGGCGGCGAACAACGCCGACCAGCGGTATGTGCTGTCCAAGGGCCTGCGGCACCAGATGAACAAGGTCTTCCCGACGCACTGGTCGTTCCTGCTCGGGGAGATCGCGCTCTACAGCTTCATCGTCGTCATCCTGTCGGGCGTCTACCTGACGCTGTTCTTCGACCCGTCGATGGCCGAAGTGGTCTACGACGGGCCGTACGAGAACCTGCAGGGCATCGAGATGTCCCGCGCGATGGCGAGCACGCTCGAGATCTCGTTCGAGGTCAGGGGCGGGCTGTTCGTGCGCCAGGTGCACCACTGGGCCGCGCTGATCTTCGTCGCGGCGATGGTCGTGCACATGCTCCGCGTGTTCTTCACCGGTGCGTTCCGCCGGCCCCGTGAGGCCAACTGGATCATCGGTGCCCTGCTGCTGATCCTGGGTGCGTTCGAAGGCTTCTTCGGCTACTCGCTGCCGGACGACCTGCTCTCCGGTACGGGTATCCGCGCGACGCTGTCCGGCATCGTGCTGTCGGTGCCGGTGGCGGGCACCTGGCTGCACTGGGCACTGTTCGGTGGCGAGTTCCCCGGCACGGTGATCGTGCCGCGGATGTACACGCTCCACATCCTGCTCATCCCGGGCATCATGCTCGCGCTGGTCGCCGTGCACCTGGCACTCGTGTGGTATCAGAAGCACACCCAGTTCCCGGGCAAGAAGCGCAAGGAGACCAACGTCGTCGGCGTCCGGATCGTCCCGGTGTTCGCCGTCAAGGCCGGTGCCTTCTTCGCAGTCGTCACGGGTCTGATCGCGCTGATGTCGGGTCTGTTCCAGATCAACGCGGTCTGGCACATCGGACCGTACAACCCGTCACAGGTGTCGGCCGGGTCCCAGCCGGACTGGTACATGGCCTGGGCCGACGGCATTCTCCGGATCTGGCCTGCGTGGGAGCTGTATCTCGGCAACTACACGGTGCCGCCGGTGTTCTTCGCCGGTGCGATCGGTATGGGCATCCTGTTCACGGTGTTCATCGCGTACCCGTTCATCGAGCGAAAACTGTCGAAGGACACCGCGCACCACAACCTGTTGCAGCGGCCGCGGGACGCACCGGTACGCACGAGCCTCGGCGTCATGGCGCTGACGTTCTTCATGGTGCTGGAGATGTCCGGCTTCAACGACATCTTCGCGTTCGCGTTCGACATCTCGCTCAACGCGACGACGTGGATGGGCCGCATCGGCATCCTGTTGCTGCCACCGCTGTCGTACTGGATCACCTACCGGATCTGTATCGGCCTGCAACGGTCCGACAGGGAGGTGCTGGAACACGGCCTGGAGACCGGCATCATCAAGCGTCTGCCGCACGGTGAGTTCATCGAGCTGCACCAGCCGCTGGGCCCGGTCGACGACCACGGTCACGCGGTGCCGCTCGAGTACCAGGGCGCTCCGGTGCCGAAGAAGATGAACAAGCTGGGCACGGCCGGTTCTCCGGTGCCCGGCGGCTGGTGGTCGCCGGATCCGCCGGACGAGACCGCCGCGCTCGAGGCCGCGCACGCCGAGCACGAACGGCAGCAGCGTGCCCGCGAGCTGGAGTCGGGGGACTCGGAGGAGTCCGAGACGCCCGCAGGCTCGTCGCGCGAGTAACCACGGAAACAGAAGGGGAGCCCCCGGTCCTGGTGACTGGGGGCTCCCTGTCGTGTGTGGGCTGTCGCGACCGGGTCGTTGCAGCCCGAAGGTCGGGTCAGACGGACTCGATGCCGAGTTCGAACGCCGTGCCGGTGTCCGCGCTGGAGTACGAGCGGAAGGCGATGTGGGTGTCGGTGTTCACGACCCCGTCGACCTTGCTGATCTTGGCGGGGATGAGCGCCGCCAGGTCTTCGTGGGAGGCCACGCGCACGATGGCGATGAGGTCGACGTCGCCCGCGCACGAGTAGACCTGGGACACGCCCTCGATGTCCGCGATCTCCTGTGCCGTTTCGGGAATCCGGTCGGCTGCTGCGCTGATGAGGACGATCGCGGTGATCACACTGGCCTCCTGGGGGAACGGACTGTCATGGGGGCGATCGTAGTCGCGGGTCAGCCGATGTTCTCGAGTGTCGCCGCAGTGGCGACCTTGTCGAGCCACGGTGCCCAGCCGCCCGCGCCGTGGACGGGTTCGGACCACGGCCGTGAGGTGCGCACCAGTCGCCTGCCGGGTGTGGTGAGCCACCGCAGCAGCACGCCCGTCTCCTCCGCGGGAGCGCCGCGCAGCGGCCCCGGCGACGGCAGGACGGTCTGCGCGGAGGCGACGAGTGCGTCGACGACGGGCATGGGCGGCGTGCCACGGCGGGCCACACCCGCGGAGGCGAGCCTGCCGTGCCGGATGACGGCGAACTCCCATCCGCCGGTGCCGTCCGGTGCGGCGGCGACCAGCTCCTCGATCGCCGCCAGCGCACTGAGCCGGTGCGCGTGCCCGACGCCGCGCAGCAGCGTGACGAGTTCGTCCCGTCGGCGCGCGGCCTGCTCGAAGTGGCCGTCTCCGGCGAGCGTGTCGATGTGGGCGCGGGCGGCGTGCAGGGGAGTGTCGCCTGTTCCGGCGACGAGGTCGGCGATCTGCCGCGGTGCGTGGGCGTATTCGTCGACGCTCTGCCTGCCCGCGCATGGCGCGCCGCACCGCCCGAGTTCGGCCAGCACGCACGGTGTCCCCTGCGGGGCGCGGGCGGGGATGCGTTGCGTGCAGGTGCGCAGGCCGGTGGCGCCGGCAAGGGTGTCGGCGGCGGTTCTGGCTCGTGCCTGCGAACCGAACGGTCCGAGCGCTCCGTCTCGTTCGGACCGGACGACCGACAGCCGGGGGAACGCCTCGTCGGTGAGGACGATCCACCAGTGGCTGTGGGGGTTCTTCGAACGCCGGTTGTAGGCAGGCCGGTGCGCGGCCAACAGTCGCAGTTCCCGTACCTGCGCCTCGAGGGCGTGGGCGCATTCGATGCCGTCGACCCGTTCGGCCAGCGCCACCATCTCGCGCATGCGGCCGCGTGACTCGGAACCGGTGAAATACTGCCGGACGCGCCTGCGGATGTTGCGGGCGGTGCCGACGTACAGCACCTCGTCGTTCGGTCCGCGGAACAGGTACACCCCGGGTGTCTCCGGCAGATCCGCCGCGAGGGTGCGTTTGCGCCGCTGGGCAGGCGTGACGTCGGGCAGGAAGTCGAGCAGCTCCTCCAGCGACTGCACGCCGAGCGGGCCGACGCGCTCCAGTAGACCGTGGAGCACGTCGACGGTGGCGCGGGCGTCGTCCAGCGCACGGTGCGTCGGCGTGGTGCGGGCCCCGAAGAGCCGGGCGAGGGCCGACAGCCGATGCGACCGCGTATCGGCCTGCGAGAGCACTCGTCGCGAGAGCGTGAGTGTGCACACGACGGCCGGTTTCGGCCATGTGTAGCCGTGGCCCTCGCAGGCGGCGCGCAGGAACCGCGTGTCGAACCCGGCGTTGTGGGCCACCAGCACGGCCCCGGCGGCGAATTCGAGGAAGGCGGGCAGCACCTGGTCGATCGGTGGTGCGGACTGGACCATCGCCGTGGTGATCCCGGTGAGTTCGACGATCTGCGGCGGGATCGTCGTGCGCGGGTCCACGAGCGTCCCGAACTCACCGAGCACCTCACCTCCGCGGATCTTCACGGCGCCGATCTCGGTGATCCCGTCCGGGCCGGGCGCGCCGCCCGAGGTCTCCAGGTCGACGATCACGAAGGTGACGTCGCGCAGCGGGGTGCCCAGTTCGTCGAAAGCCAGCTGCATGGCCGCGCACTGTAGGGGCGGGCCCCGACAATCCCCGGCTCCGGTGAACTCATCGCCGAGGACGTGTGATCGACGGCGCTCCTGATCGACGGCGCCCCTGATCGACGGAGCCCATGATCGAGGGCGCCGGTGAGCGATGGTGCCGTGACCCACGATGCAGTGATCCGTGGCTGTCCGCCGGTATCGCGGTGGCCGGGGCGGGGTAGTCGGGGACGCGTCCGTGTGCGGTGCCGAGCGGTAGTCGGGGAGGGATCTTCCGCGTGCGTTCATCCTGGCCTCATCGCGTGGCCGCTCTGTTCGGCGAGGATCACCGTCGACAGCGAGAGCCCGAGGCGAACCTGGAGGCATGCGGATGCGGGCACTGCGGTGGTTGGCGGCGGTACTGATGACGGTCGGGATGACGGCCGGCGCGGTCACTCCGGCGTCGGCGGAGCAGCGGGAGCTCACGGTCCTGTCGTTCAACATCCACCACGCCGAAGGTGCCGACGGCGTGCTCGATCTGGACCGTATCGCCCGCGTGATCGAGCGCAGCGGCGCCGATGTGGCGGGTCTGCAGGAAGTCGACCGGCACTACTCGGACCGCAGCGAGTGGGCCGACCAGGCACGGCTGCTGGCGAAGCGACTGGGCTACCACGTGGTGTTCGGAGCCAACATCGACAATCCACCGCCCGCGCCGGGCACGCCGCGGGTCCAGTACGGCACGGCGATCCTGTCGCGGTACCCGATCGTGGACTCCTCGAACACCCACCTGCACCGTTCGCCCGACCAGGAGCAGCGGGGTCTGCTGCACGCCGAGGTGAACATCCGCGGCGAGCGCGTCCACGTCTACGACACACACCTCGCGGCATCGTCCCAGTCCGACCGCACGGAGCAGGGGCGGCAGATCGCCGACCTCATCGGGGACACCCGGCGAGCGGTGCTCGTCGGGGATCTCAACGCCGAGCCGGGTGCGCCCGAGCTCGCGCCGCTCGACCGGACGCTGACCGACGTCTGGCCCGCCGTGGGCGAGGGCGACGGGGCGACGTTGCCGTCGCAGGCGCCGGAGAAACGCATCGACTACGTGTACACGGCTGGCGACGTGACCCCCGTGTCGGCGCGGGTGCTCGACGACGAACCGGAGGCGAGCGATCACCTCCCGGTCGTGGCGGAGCTCGACCTCGGCTGACTCCGGTCGTTCGGATTCGGTCCGGGCGGCGTCGGCGAGTCGGCACCGGCGCGGCGTCGCGGCGGCCGGCACGGCGACGTCGTGAGCCGGCAGCGCCCACACGAGGACGGGCGCCGGGGTGTGCGGGCGCGCGGCGTCCGGAACCTAAGCTGGACGGATGCAACCGTCGTCGCACCGTCCCGACCCGTCGGGGGGCCGGTCCGGCCCCGAGCAGGGGGCCGGTTCCGCAGGCGGCGCGGTCTCCGAACCCGCGCCGGAGCAGGCTCGGGAGGACGTGCGGCGGTCCGCTTCCGACGGTACGGGAACGGCGTGTGATGCCGGCCGGGACGAGACCGTCGACTGGGGTGCGTTGCCCGATCCGGTGCGGGAACGCCTCGCAGAACTCGCCGCGGCGGCGCTGAGCACGCTCCCTGCGGCGGACGTGCCGAAGCGGGTGCGGCCGGTCGCACGGTTCGCTCCGGCGAAACGGGCGGGTTCGGGTGCGTCGGCGTTGCTGGCCGGGCTGCGCGAGTCGGCACGGTTCCGCACCGCGGTCGTCGAATGGACGCGCACCCATCGGCCCGAGGCGCTCGACGTCAGCGCGGAGGCCGATCCGGCGACGACGGCCGCGGTGGCCCTGCTGCTGGGCGAGCAGGACGCCGCGGCGAAGGTGCGGGATGTGGCGCGCCGCGCCGAGGACGCCTCGCTGCGGTCCGAACGGGACGCGGCCCTCGCGCGGGTGCGCAAACTCGAGGCCGAGCTGGTCGAGGCCCGCGAGGAACTCGCGACCGCGCGCGCCGACGTGGAGCGCGCCAGGGAGGAACGGACCGACCAGCTCGACAAGCTCCGCGGCCGCCTGCGTAAGCAGGGGCAGGAACTGCGGGAGGCGCGCGACGCGGCCGAGCGGGCCCGCAGGGACGTCGAGCAGGCCACCGGTGCCCGCGGCGGCGAGGCGCAGCGGCTGGCCGAGGAACTCGCGCGGGAACGCGAACGCGCGGCCGCCGAACGCACCCGGGCCGAACGGGCGGTCGCCGACGCCGAAGCGGCCCGCCGGTCCGCCCAGGAGGCCCGCGCCGCCGACGAGGTGCGGCTCCGGCTGCTGCTGGACACCCTCGGAGGCGCCGCCGAAGGCCTGCGCCGGGAACTCGCCCTCGGCGAGACGGGAACGGGCGCGGCGCCCGCGGACACCGTCGCAGGCACCGCGGGGCCCACGAAGGCGGCCGAGCGGATCGCCGACGCCGAAGCGCTCGGCAGGCTGCTCCGCCTGCCCGCGGTTCACCTCGTGGTGGACGGCTACAACGTCACCAAGACCGGATACGCCGAGCTGCCTCTGGCCGAGCAGCGGTCGCGGCTGGTGGGCCAGCTCGGGGCGCTGCAGGCGAGGGTGGGCGCCGAGGTCACGGTCGTGTTCGACGGCGCGGGCGTGACGTCGGTCCCCGCCGCGAACCCGCGCGGCGTGCGGGTGCTGTTCTCCGAGCCGGGCGTGCTCGCCGACGACGTCATCCGCGATCTCGTGGCCGCCGAACCGCACGGACGGCCCGTGATCGTGGCGACGTCCGACCAGGAGGTCGTCACTGCCGTGCGCCGCAGTGGTGCCCACGCGGTGCCGTCGCACGTGCTGCTCACGCGGCTCGGCCGCACGTGAGGTCCGGTCGCCGACCGCGTGACCGTTGCGAGACGTGCGTCACCGTGGCCGACGGTTCGCGGCGCGTTCCTGTCGGTGGCGGGCTCTACCGTGCGCGACATGCAACGACAGGGGAACGAACGTCCACACCACGGGCACTCCGAGCACGGGGACGCCGAGCACGGGAACGCCGACGATGAGCTGATCATCGACTGTGACCGGTGCCGGGTGCGGGGCGATGCGTGCCGCGACTGTGTCGTCAGTGTGCTGCTCGGTCCTCCTCCGGAGCTGCGGTGGGACGAGACGGAACGCCGGCCCGTCGACGCGCTGGCGGACGGTGGCATGGTTCCGCACCTGCGCCTCGTTCCGGTGGAGCCGGTCGAGACCGGGGAGCCGACCGACGACGGCAGGCGCGCAGGCTGATCACGTGGGTCGCTGCGGAGGCGGCGCCGCGCCGTCGGGCCACCCACGGTGGCACCGTCGTGCCGCCGCGCGCGGTCTCGCGGTCGTCGAGCGACGTCATTCGTCGTGCGGTGAGCGGTCCAACCAATCAGGTGAACGGTTGCGACCACTTCGGATGCGCTGTGTAAGACCGGTCACAGCAACTGCGGAACCGCTGGTCCGAACGTGTCGGGCTCTGCGGTCGACGAATCACATGCGGGGGTCGCTGGACGTGGCCGATGGGGTTTCGTAACCTGGCCGAGATTTCGCGTCAGGTAGCCGTTCCCCATGTTCGGCGACGCGGGATCGCCGCCGAGAGCAGCTTTTGTCGGGGAGCTGCGCCGGACGTCACGCACAGTAGTGTGACGGGGCCGAACGCGGAGACACATCGGTGCCGGATGTCGCATCCGGACGTCGTGGTCACCCCTGGGCCCGGTCGTGGTGAGGGCCCCCGACCTCACCTGGCCGATCGACCGGTAGGCGGCCTTACCGCAGAGGAGACATGAGCGACGTGCAGTCGCAGCCCGTGAAGCGCGTGATCTCGAGCGCGCTGGCGGCATCCGCCGTCGTCGCGGTTGTCACCTTCCAGTCACCGGCGACCGCTTCCCCCAACCCCGCCCTCCAAACCCCCCCGGCTTCACAGCAGCAGACGCAGTCCGAGGCGCTCGACAAGTACTACGAGCTCTCGGAGAAGGCGGAGAAGCTGAACGAGCGGCATCTGCAGGCGCAGAGCGACCTCGAGAAGAAGCAGGGCGAACTGGGCGACGCGAAGAAGCGCCTGAACAACGCCAAGCAGGCGAAGCAGCGTGCCTCCGCCAACGAGGAGCGTTACCGCAAGGACGTCGACCGGTTCGCCGGTGCGTCGTTCGCCAGCGGTTCGCAAATGAACAAGATGTCGGCACTGCTGACCGGTGACTCCGCGCAGGACTTCCTGGAGCGTTCGTCGGCGCTGGACGTACTGGCGGAGGACCGCAACAGGGCGCTGACCAAGCTCCGCGGTGCGGTCAACAGTGCCGCGGCGGCGGAGCAGAAGGCGCAGCAGGCGCGTAACCAGGCGGCGAAGGCCAAGAACGCCGCGGCGAAGCTCGAGAGCGACATCGCCGCGCGCAAGGAGGCCCTCGACGAGAAGATCGCGGAGGTCCGCGAGGCCTCCGGGATGCTGAACGAGTCGGAGCAGGCGACGCTCGAGGACACCGGCCCGGACGTCGGCCCCGTGACGGCTCCCGGCCCGGCCGCCCAGACCGCCGTGGACACGGCGATGGCGCAGATCGGCAAGCCGTACAGCTGGGGCGCCACCGGCCCGGAATCGTTCGACTGCTCCGGCCTGACGTCCTACGCGTACGACGCGGCGGGTATCTCGATCCCGCGGACGGCGCGGGACCAGCAGGCCAGTGGGGGCACCCCGGTGTCCCGTGACCAGCTGAAGCCCGGCGACCTCGTGTTCTCCGGGTCGCCCGCGTACCACGTGGGCATCTACATCGGCGACGACCAGATGGTCCACGCGCCGACCGAGGGCGAGCCGGTCAAGGTCGGCCCGCTGCAGGACGAATACAGCGGGGCCGTCCGGGTCGCCTGACCCGCACACCCGCACACCGCCCGGGCCGGGGCGGGATAGCGTTGTCACCATGCGCCGCACGCTCCTGGTGACCAACGACTTCCCGCCCCGGCCCGGTGGTATCCAGTCCTATCTGCAGGCCTTCACCTCGCGGCTGCCTTCCGAGGACCTCGTCGTGTACGCGCCGGCCTGGGAGCGTGCGTCCGGCTCGTCGAGTGCGTTCGACGCGCGCCAGCCCTACGAGGTGGTCCGCCACCCCACGGCGCTGATGCTGCCGACACCGGACGTGCTGCGGCGTGCGAAGGAGCTCGTGGCCTCGCGCGAGTGCGACACCGTGTGGTTCGGCGCCGCCGCCCCGCTCGCATTGCTGGGTGCGCCGCTGCGGGCCGCGGGTGCGCGCCGCGTCGTCGCCTCGACCCACGGCCACGAGGTCGGCTGGTCCATGCTTCCCGCCGCGCGGCAGGCGCTGCGGCGGATCGGCGACACCACCGACGTCGTCACCTACGTCAGCGACTACACGCGCAAGCGGTTCGCCGCTGCGTTCGGCCGTTTCGCCGGTCTGGAACACCTGCCGTCCGGGGTCGACCCGGAGACGTTCCGCCCCGACGCCGCGGCCCGCGACGAGCTGCGCACCCGGTACGGGCTGGGCGACCGTCCGACCGTGGTCTGTGTGTCCCGGCTCGTCCCGCGCAAGGGGCAGGACATGCTCATCCGCGCGCTGCCCGCGATCCGGGAGCGGGTGCCTGGGGCGGCGCTGCTGGTCGTCGGGGGTGGTCCGTACCGCGGTCAGCTGGGGTCCCTGGCACAGCAACTGGGGGTCGCCGACGACGTCGTCCTCACCGGATCGGTGCCCGCCGAGGAACTGCCCGCGCACTACGCGGCGGGCGATGTGTTCGCCATGCCCGCGCGGACGCGCGGCAAGGGACTCGACGTCGAAGGACTGGGCATCGTGTACTTGGAGGCGTCGGCGACCGGGTTGCCGGTCGTCGCGGGGAACTCCGGGGGTGCACCGGAGACGGTGCTCGACGAGGTCACCGGACACGTCGTCGACGGCAGGCGCCTCGAGCAGCTCGTCGACACGCTCTCGGCGCTGCTGGCCGACCCGGTGCGGGCCCGTGCGATGGGAGAGGCGGGACGCCGGTGGGTGAGCGAGCACTGGCGCTGGGACGTGCTCGCCCGGCGCCTCGAGACGCTGCTCGACGGTCGTCTCGGATCCCGGACCTGAGTCTCAAGCATTGAGATCGCCCGGGTTTTCCGGATGAGCACGGTGTTTCTCGCCCTGCTGGGCGTCAAAATTCACTCGAACCGGTTTTGTTCATTGTGTTCCCGGGCTTTCGGATTCGAACGGTAATCGGGCCCTCCGGAAAGTCCGTTCATCGGGTGAGTGTCGGGCCACCCGTAGATGTTGATCTACGTGTCCGGCTGTCCTCTGTGGAGTGACGTGCACGCGAGCACGCCATGAGAATCCTTGCCGAGGCGGACACTCGGCGCGTTCCTCTGGTACCTGGTGTTGGTACTCGAAACGCGCGCGGACGCCGCGGCCCGCCGGTTGAGTGCCGGCCGTTCCGCGACGACGCGTCCGTGGTCGCCGTCGACCGAGCGCCATTACCCCTGCGAAACATGCGCGGGGGAATTCACCCGACCTCGAGGAGGCCGTTTCAAATGACGCTGAAGACCGGTCAGGAAAGCGACCAGCAGGAGGCTGATGCCGTGCCGTGGTGGCGCACGGTGCTGCGTTACGACGTGCCGGCCTCGCTCGTGGTGTTCCTCGTCGCCGTGCCGCTGTCACTGGGCATCGCGCTCGCCTCCGGCGCGCCGATCGTCGCCGGACTGATCGCCGCCGTGGTCGGCGGCATCGTGGCGGGCTCCGTGGGAGGATCGCCACTGCAGGTCAGCGGCCCGGCCGCCGGGTTGACCGTGGTCATGGCCGAGACGATCAACCAGTTCGGCTGGGCGGTCACGTGTGCCATCACCGTGGCGGCGGGTCTGCTGCAGGTCCTGTTCGGACTGAGCAGGATCGCCAGGGCCGCGCTCGCCATCTCGCCCGCGATCGTCCACGGCATGCTGGCGGGTATCGGCATCACGATCGTGCTGGGCCAGCTCCACGTCGTCCTGGGCGGAGACTCGAACAGCTCCGCCGTCGACAACATCCTGCAGCTGCCCGGCCAGCTGCTCGACCTGCACGGGCCGGCCACGTTCCTCGGACTACTGACACTGGGCATCCTGCTCGTGTGGAGCAAGCTTCCCGCGGCGGTCCGCAAGGTTCCCGCGCCGCTCGCCGCCATCGTGGTGGTGACCGTCCTCGCCGTCGCGACCGGTTCGTCCGCCGAACGCGTGGACCTGCCCGGCAACGTGCTCGACATCCGGTTCGCCCCGGAACTGCCCGACGGCGACTGGACCGAGTTCGCCGTCGCCGTGCTGACGATCGCGCTGATCGCCAGCATCGAATCCCTGCTGTCGGCCGTCGCCGTCGACAAGATGCACACCGGCAAGCGCGGCAACTTCGACCGCGAACTCATCGGCCAAGGCCTCGGCAACATGACGTCGGGCACGCTGGGGGGCCTGCCGATCACCGGCGTGATCGTCCGCAGCTCCACGAACGTCGCCACCGGTGCACGGACGCGCGCGTCGGCCATCCTGCACGGCGTGTGGGTGCTGTTGTTCACCGCGCTGCTCGCGACATTGATCGAGAGCATCCCCCTCGCCGCACTCGCGGGCCTGCTGGTGCACGTCGGCGCCAAGCTGGTCAACACCGCCCACATCCGCGAGGTCCTGCGCCACGGCGACCTGTCGTTGTACCTCGTGACCGTGGCGGGCGTGGTGCTCGTCGATCTGCTCTCGGGCGTGCTCATCGGCATCGGCCTCTCCGTGCTGCTCATGCTCCACCGCACGATGTGGTCCGGGGCGCATGCCGAGGGGGCGGGCGACACGCGCCGGGTCGTCATCGAGGGTGCGCTGACGTTCCTGTCCGTCCCGCGGCTCTCGGCCGTCCTCAATGGACTTCCCGAGCGCTCCACCGTGACGCTGGAGCTCGTCGTGGACTACCTCGACCACGCCGCGTTCGACTGCCTGCACAGCTGGCAGGAGGCCCACGAGCGCACGGGCGGCCGCGTGATCGTCGACGAGGTCGGCCACCCGTGGTTCGCACGCGGCAAGGGCGGCAGCCCGATCGTCCGCAAGGACCGTGCCGGCGCGGCCGTCCCGCGGTGGCTTGCGCCATGGTCGGAGTGGATGGCACGGGACGGCGCGCCCGAGGAGCCACTGCCGGAGGTGCGGATCCCGGACCAGCGCCAGGCACCGCTGCGCCGCGGCACCTCCGAGTTCCAGGCCCGCACGGCACCACTCGTGCGCGACACGATGAGCAGGCTGGCCGCCGGGCAGCACCCGCACACACTGTTCATCACGTGCGCTGACGCGCGCATCGTCCCGAACGTCATCACCACGAGCGGCCCCGGAGACATGTTCACCGTCCGCAACGTCGGCAACCTCGTCCCGCCGCACGAACGGCACTCGGGCGACGGTGCCGCAGTGTGGTCGTCGGTCGAATTCGCCGTCGGCGTGCTCGGCGTGAGTGAGGTCGTGGTGTGCGGGCACTCCTCGTGCGGTGCGATGCGGGCGCTGCTCGACGGCACGCCGGAAGGCCTGGCAGGGCTCGCGGGCTGGCTCGAGCACGGTGAGGCGGGCCTGGCGCGCAGCCGTGAGGCGGCACCGGTACGCCTCGACGGTGCCGAGCCCGCACACCCGGGTGACGCACTGGCCCTGCACAACGTGCTCCAGCAGCTCGATCACCTGCGGGAGTCGCCGTTGGTGCGGGCTGCCGTAGAACGCGGGGAACTGACGTTGACGGGTATGTACCTCGACCTCGGCAACGCGCAAGTCTACCTGCTGGATCCGACGACGAGCAACTTCGAACCCGCGGGCGTGCACGGCGCTGCGCAGGCCCGGTGACGGCGGTCGGCGCGGGCGGGCTAGTGTCGACCACGGAGTCGGCACGCGGCGTTCCCGGCCGCGCCGACGCCGACCGGCGGCGGGGACGATGATCGCTTCCGCCGCCGAGGCCGCGGCCATCGCGTGAGGTCTCCTGCCGGCGACCCCGGCGGAGACCCCCGCGAATGGCGCGGCCGGTCGTGACACGGGGAGCCGCCACCCGGTGGCTCCGAGCGTTCCCCGAGGAGAACGCGTTCCGGTGACGGCACAGCGCATGTGACGAACAGCGCACGTGACGGCACAGCGCATGTGACGGCACCCACGGTGAGGACAGCGCAGCAGCGAGGAGGACGCCCGTTGTCGGAGCAGCGGACCGAGCAGCCCGCATGGTCGGCGCTGGCGCTCGAAGGCGTGCGTGTCGAGCGGCCGAAGGTGGTCGTGAAGGCGGACCTGCTGCCCGCGATCAGTGTCGTGTCGTTCGTGGCGCTGCTGGGCATTCCCGTCGGCTGGCTGTGGTCGTTGCTGGCGCCCCCGCAGCGGATGCGCGTGATGGGCGGCGCCGCGGGTGAACTTCCGTTGCAGCTGGAGAGCTGGCACCGGTTCGACGCGCTCGCGGTGTTCCTGCTCCTCGGGCTCGCCGCGGGGATCGCGGTCGGGCTCGTGGTGTGGCTCCTGCGCGAACGGCGCGGACCGGTGATCCTCGTCGCGGCGGTGCTGGGATCGGTGGTCTCGGCGTGGTTGGCGATGCAGATGGGACTGTCCTTCGCGGGCGGCCGGTACGCGATCACCGAACCGCCCGAGGTGGGCACGGTGGTCGAGGCCGCACCGGTGCTCGAAACCGGCTGGGCGGTGCTCGCCCAGCCGCTGACGACCGCGCTCGTGTACGGCATGTCGGCGATCTGGAACAGCCGCGACGACCTCGGGCGCAGGCTCGGCTGACGTTCCGCGCTCCGCGTGAGCGGACCGGTACCGGCGCGTGCGTCAGTTGAGGCTCACGGCCGCGCCCGCCCCGGTGCCGCCGTCCATGTCGGGCAGTGACGTCGGGACCGCGCGCAACAGCGACCGGAATCCGGCCTCCCGGTTGAGCAGCCGGCACACCTCCCGCAGGCGCGGAAGCGGGGCCCGCTGTTCGAGCAGCGCCTGGCGGTCGGTGAGCGGTAGCCGGCAGTCCGCGGCGAGCAGGTAGGACAGCGTGGCCGGATCGGTGTCGGACGGGGGCGTGCGCCTGCCCTCCTCCGGCCACGCGGCGTCGCAGTAGCGCCGGTGTGCGGCCCGCGCCAGGTCGCCCAACCGTGACGCGGCATCCTCCGCGGCCTCGTCGTCGTCCGATTCACCCGCGAGGGGAAGGTCGTCCAGTCGGCTCACCGTGCCGATGAGATACGGGGCGGACCGGGTGTCGATGTCGTGCAGCACGAATCTCCGGAGGCCCGTCGTGGTGAGGTCGTAGCGACCGTCGGGGAGTGGTTTCGCCTCCTCGAGTCGTGCGGCGCACCCGATGGTGTGGACGTGGTTGAGTTCGTCCACTTCGCGCAGCAGCGGGGAGCGCAGTGCCACGACGCCGAACGTCCGGTCGGGGACGGCGCCGGTGAGCAGGTCCGCGGTCAGCTGGCGGTAGCGCGGTTCGAAGACGTGCAGCGGCAGCGACGTGCCCGGCAGGAGGACGGTTTGCAACGGGAACAACGGCAGCGTCTCCCGCTGGACATCCGGTCTCGTGTCGGCCACGACCTCACGTTACGACGTCGCGCCGGACACCGCCCGTTCACGAGGTCCGAGCCCTGCCGGCCGAGGGTGGTTTGAAGGCGGCGAACGGATCGGTGACCTGCATGTCGTCGTGGACGAACGAGTACAGCGTGGCGGGTCTGCCCCCGCTCCGTCCGGACGGCGCCGTGTCACCGGTGTCGGTGAGCAGTCCGCGCCGGGAGAGGACGCGCTGCAGGTTGGTCGCGGAGACGCGGTAGCCGAGCGCGGCCGAGTAGTGGTCCCGGAGCACGGAGATCGGGAAGCGGCGGGGTACGAGCGCGAAGCCGAGGTTGGTGTAGCTGAGCTTCGCGCGGAGTCGGTCGCGGGCGCCGGTGACGATGTCGCGGTGATCGAACGCGGTGCGGGGCGGGTCCTCGACGGGGTGCCACGCGGTGTCTTCGGGGACTTCGGGGTCGACGTCGGAGGGCACGAGGCCGAGGAACGCCGTGGCCACCACGCGTGGTCCGGGCACGCGCCGTGGGTCGCTGAACACGGCGAGTTGTTCGACGTGCCGGAGCTGGCGGATGTCGACCTTCTCGGCGAGCTGGCGACGGATGGAGGTCTCGACGTCCTCGTCGGCGCGCAGCCTGCCGCCGGGGAGTGACCAACGTCCGAGGTGTGGATCGAGGGCTCGCCGCCACAGCAGGACCTGCAACGACGGCGGCCGATCGCTCCCTCGCGCACTGCGGACCTGGAGGACGGCGGCGAGAACCTCGTGTGCCAGCGGGTCGCGGCTGTTAATATGGGAGCGCACGGTTTTCGATTGTAAGGCGAAAACCCACGGAATGCACGGACCGGAGGCCCGACATGCCGACGCTCGACACGGCGATCAACGGCGACCCTGACACCGGAGCGGACCTGACGCCCTACGGCGGCGTGACCGCGGACGCGGCATGGGCGGAGGAGATCCGCTCCCTGGCGGAGCGGCGGGACGCCGTGCTGCTCGCGCACAACTACCAGCTGCCCGAGATTCAGGAGATCGCCGACCACACGGGCGACTCGCTGGCCCTCAGCCGCATCGCCGCCGAGAGCGATGCGTCGACGATCGTGTTCTGCGGCGTGCACTTCATGGCCGAGACGGCGAAGATGCTCTCGCCCGACAAGACCGTGCTGATCCCCGATGCGCGTGCCGGCTGTTCGCTCGCCGATTCGATCACCGGTGAGCAGCTGCGTGAGTGGAAGGCCGAGCACCCCGGCGCCGTCGTCGTCTCGTACGTCAACACCACCGCCGAGGTGAAGGCCGAGACCGACATCTGCTGCACCTCGTCGAACGCGGTCGACGTCGTGGCGTCGATCCCGGCCGACCGCGAGGTGCTGTTCTGCCCGGACCAGTTCCTCGGTGCGCACGTCAAGCGGGTGACCGGTCGCGAGAACCTGCACATCTGGGCGGGCGAATGCCACGTGCACGCCGGTATCAACGGTCCCGAGCTGGCCGAGCGGGCGGAGGAAGACCCCGGCGCCGACCTGTTCATCCACCCGGAGTGCGGCTGCGCGACATCGGCGCTGTATCTGGCGGGCGAGGGGGCTGTCGCCGAGGACCGCGTGAAGATCCTCTCGACCGGCGACATGCTCACCGCGGCGCGTGAGACGAAGGCGGAGTCGGTGCTGGTGGCCACCGAGGTCGGCATGCTGCACCAGCTCCGCAAGGCCGCGCCGGAGATCGACTTCCGCGCCGTCAACGACCGCGCGTCCTGTCGCTACATGAAGATGATCACCCCGGCGGCGCTGCTGCGGTCGCTGCGGGAGGGCGCCGACGAGGTGCGTGTGGCACCCGAGATCGCCGAACGGGGCCGCGCGTCGGTGCGGCGGATGATCGAGATCGGCACGCCGGGTGGCGGCGAATGAGCGACCCGGCGGCCGGCGCAGTTAACGACCGAGAGGCGAAAACCGGATTTCCCGGTCCACGGTGGGAGGCCGCCGCGGACGTCGTCGTCCTCGGCAGCGGCGCCGCAGGGTTGAGCGCCGCGGTGCGGCTCCGCGAGCGCGGCCTGCGCGTGCTCGTCGTCACCAAGGGCGCGATCGAGGACGGCAACACGCGCTGGGCACAGGGCGGGATCGCCGCGGTCCTGGACGGTGTCCCCGGCGTCGCCGGTGCCCCGGGCGACGGCCGTGACAGCGTGGCCGCGCATGCCGAAGACACGGAGACGGCAGGAGCCGGGCTCTGCGACCCGGAGGCCGTCGCGGAGATCGTCGCCGGGGGAGCGGAGGCCGTTGCCAGGCTCCGCCGCTTCGGCGCGGTGTTCGACCGATCCGAGCACGGACCGGGCTTGGCACGCACGCGGGAAGGCGGGCACAGCGCGCTGCGGGTGATCCACGCAGGCGGCGACGCGACCGGAGCCGAGGTGCAGCGCGCCCTCGTGGCGGCCGCGGCCGACGACGTCCCGGTACTGGAACGGCACGTGGCGGTCGACGCCGTACGCACGCCGGCGGGGCGGGTCGCAGGCGTGACGGTGCTCGACGACCGGGGCCGGGTGGGCATCGTCCACGCCCCCGCGTTGCTGCTCGCCACGGGTGGGCTCGGCCAGTTGTACGGCGCGACGTCGAACCCCGAACTCGCGACCGGTGACGGGGTGGCCCTCGCGCTGCGGGCCGGCGCCCCCGTGGCCGACCTGGAGTTCGTGCAGTTCCACCCGACGGTGCTGTACGCGTCCGGTGCGCGCGGCAGGCGCCCGCTCGTCACCGAGGCCGTCCGTGGGGAGGGCGCGGTACTCGTGGACGCCACCGGTGCGCGCGTGATGGCGGGCGTGCACCCGCTGGCAGACCTCGCGCCGCGGGACGTCGTGTCGGCGGCCGTGATCCGTCACCTCGCCGCCGCGCCGGGCGGTGTCGACGACCACGTGTTCCTGGACGCGACCGGCATCGACGGCTTCGCCGCACGGTTCCCCACCGTGCTGGCCGCGTGCGCTGCCACGGGGATCGACCCGGCGACGGAGCCGATCCCGGTGGCGCCCGCCGCGCACTTCGCATGCGGCGGGGTCGTCGCGGGCACCGACGGGCGTACCCCCGTCGCGGGCCTCTACGCCGTCGGCGAGGTGGCGCGCACCGGTCTGCACGGTGCGAACCGCCTCGCGTCGAACAGCCTTCTCGAAGGACTCGTCGTCGGCAGGCGCGCGGCCGACTCGGTTGCGGCCGACCTGGCCTCGTGCAGGCCGGTCCGCTCCGGGGACGGCGCCGCGGCCGGGACCGGCGCGTGGGAGGACGCCTCGTCGTTCGAGTCCGCGCCCCGGGACGACGTGCAGCGTGTGATGAGCCGGTACGCCGCGATCGGTCGTGACGCGGACGGCCTGGCCGTCGCCGGATCCGTCCTGGACCTGGCGACGGCGAGGAGAACCTGCGAATCCGGACCGCACGCAGCCGGGTGGACACGCGAGCGGGTCGAGGACGCCGCGCTGACGCTGGTGGCGCGGGCGCTCGTGGCCGCCGCGTCGGCGCGCACCGAATCGCGGGGTTGCCACGTCCGCACGGACTTCCCGGACCGGGACGACGTGTCCTGGCGGCGCAGTCGGACGATCCGGCTGGGCCCGTCCGGCCAGCCCGTGCTGGCCGAGGCGTCGGCCCTGGCGGCGGCGTGAACACGGCGACTCCAGCACGGCGACACCAACCACAGCGACACCAACCACAGCGACACCAACGATGCGGACAGGAGCGAGGGCGGCGTGAGTGAGGGTGACGTGGCCGAGGTGAGTGGGAACGGACCGGACGCCGAGGATCTGCGCCGGGTCGTGACAACGGCGCTGGCAGAGGACCTGCGGTACGGGCCGGATGCGACGACGGCGGCGACGGTCGGTGCCGACGTGACCGCGACGGCGGCGCTGACGCCGCGGGCGTCGGGCGTCGTGGCGGGCGTGCCCGCGGCGCTGGCGGTGTTCGACGAGGTCCTCGGCGACCGGTACGACGTCGAGTCGCGGCTGGCCGACGGCGCTCGCGCCGAGCCGGGCGAGCCGGTGCTGGTGGTGCGGGCAGCGGTGCGGGACCTGCTCACCGCGGAGCGGACGGCGCTGAATCTGGTGTGCCATCTGTCGGGCATCGCGACGGCGACCGCGGCGTGGGTGTCCGCTGTGGAGGGAACGGGATGCGCGATCCGCGACTCCCGCAAGACGTTGCCGGGGTTGCGGTTGCTGGAGAAGTACGCCGTCCGGTGCGGCGGCGGGGTCAACCACCGCATGGGGCTCGGAGACGCCGTACTCATCAAGGACAACCACGTCGTCGCGGCGGGATCGGTGACGGCTGCGCTGAGGCTGGCGAGGGAACGCGCCGCGGGCCTGCCGTGTGAGGTCGAGGTCGACGACATCGGCCAGCTAGTCGAGGCGCTCGACGCGGGCGCGGACGAGGTGCTGCTCGACAACTTCACGCCGGAGCGGTGCCGGGAGGCCGTGGCACTGCGCGACGAGCGCAGCCCGAAGACCCGACTGGAATCCTCGGGCGGGCTGCGCCTGGAGAACGCCCGCGCCTACGCCGAGTCCGGCGTGGACTATCTCGCCGTCGGTGCGCTCACCCATTCCTCGCCGGCGCTCGATGTCGGGATGGATCTGACCCGTTGACGGCGTCCGCCGACGGGGCGGGCACGGTCAACGGAGTTTGCGGTTGGCGAGCGCGCCGGTCGCCTTCCGGGAGGCCTCGGCGGCGGCCGGGTCGATGTCGGCGACGACGAGTTCCGGGGCCGCTCCCGCCCGCGCGTGTGCGGCGCCGAACGGGTCGGCGACCGTCGAGTACCCGACGCCCGTGGGGGCCTTGGGGTTCACCTCGACACCCGCCGCGGCCGGGTCGGCCTGTCCGCACGCGAGGATCCAGTTGCCCGAGTCGAGCGCGCGGGCGCGCGTGAGCAGGTCCCACTGCTCACGTTTGCCCTCGCCCGCACCCCAGGACGCGGGGACGGCCACCGCGTGCGTGCCGGCCTCCGCCAGTTGCTGGAACAGCGTGGGGAACCGCACGTCGTAGCAGGTCGCGACACCCAGTCGCACGCCGTCGACGTCCACGGTGACGAGCTGATCGCCGCCGGCGACCGTCGTCGACTCGTGGAATCCGAAGGCGTCGTACAGGTGGATCTTGTCGTAGCCCCGATGCTCGCCCGGACCGGTGATCAGCAGGGTGTTGCGCACCCGGTCGCCGTCAGGGGTGAACATGCCGGCCACGACGAGCACGCCGTGCTCCCGCGCGATCGCGGCCACTTCCGAGGCCCACGGCCCGTCGAGCGGCTGGGCCAACGGTGCGAGCTTCACGCCGAAGTGCGCCATCGTGGCCTCGGGGAACACCACGACGCGAGCCCCGCGCGCCGCGGCGCCGGCCGTCCACGTGCGCACGAGTTCGAGGTTCGCCGCCGGGTCCGCCGTCGACGTGACCTGGCACAGGGCGATTCGCAGCGCCGCCTCCATCAACCGGTCTCCTTCGCGTTCCGTGTCCGGGTCCGAGCGTGCACGGGTCAGCGTACGTGGGGGTGGCGGCGCGGTGGTCGCTCGAAGGCGTGCCTCGCCGCGGTGCGATGTCCGGGTCGCCGGGGCGGGCGGGACCCGGTGCACGGCCGCGGTGGGGCGGCGGCCCGTGCGCTGGTGGCGGTCCTCACCTCGTACCCTGGTGGCATGTTGAACCGCACCGACCTGCGAGGTCGCGTCCCCCGGCCTGCCGAGCTGCGCGCCACGTTGCCGCGCGCCGAGGTGAACGTGGACGCGGCACTGCATCAGGTGCGGCCGGTGGTCGAGGCGGTCCGTGACCGGGGCGTCGAGGCCGTGCTCGAGTACACGGAGAAGTTCGACGGGGTGCGCCCCGCGACGGTGCGCGTGCCGCAGGCCGCGCTCGACACGGCGCTGGCCGAGCTCGACCCGCAGGTCCGCGCGGCGCTGGACGAGGCGATCGTCCGTGCCCGCGCGGTGCACGCCGACCAGCGGCGTGGCGACGTGACGACACAGGTCGCCGACGGCGGCACCGTCACCGAACGCTGGCTGCCGGTCTCCCGTGTCGGCCTGTATGCGCCGGGTGGGCTGGCGGCCTACCCGTCGAGCGTCGTGATGAACGTGGTGCCCGCGCAGGAGGCGGGCGTCGGTTCGCTGGTGCTGTGCTCCCCGCCGCAGGCCGAGTTCGGTGGACTGCCCCACCCGACGACCCTGGCGGCCGCGGCGCTGCTCGGTGTCGACGAGGTGTGGGCGGTCGGCGGCGCCCAGGCCGTCGCCGTGCTGGCCCACGGTGCGGTCGACACGGACGGCTCCGAGCTCGACCCGGTCGACATGGTGACCGGGCCCGGCAACGTCTATCTCACGGCGGCCAAGCGCATGCTGCGCGGCATCGTCGGCATCGACTCGGAGGCCGGTCCGACGGAGATCGCGATCCTCGCCGACGAGACGGCCGACGCGGGTCACGTCGCGGCGGACCTGATCAGTCAGGCCGAGCACGACACGCTTGCCGCCAGCGTGCTGGTGACGACGTCGGCGCAGCTCGCCGACGCGGTCGATGCCGAGCTGGAACGCCGGGTCGCGAAGACGAAGCACACCGAGCGCGTCGACACGGCGTTGCGGGGCCCGCAGTCCGGAACCGTGTTGGTGTCCACTGTGGATGACGGGCTCAAGGTGGTCGACGCCTACGCGGCCGAGCACCTCGAGATCCAGACGGCGAACGCGCGCGAGGACGCCGCGCGGGTGCGCAACGCCGGCGCGGTGTTCGTCGGCCCGTACGCGCCGGTGTCGCTCGGCGACTACTGCGCCGGGTCGAACCACGTGCTGCCCACCGGCGGTTTCGCGCGGCACTCCTCGGGCCTGTCGGTGCAGACGTTCTTGCGAGGCATCCACGTGATCGACTACAGCGAGGCCGCGCTACGCGAGGTGGCGGGCAAGGTCGTCGCGCTGGCCGACGCCGAGGACCTGCCCGCGCACGGCGAGGCGGTGCAGGCACGATTCGAGGGAGACGCCCGGTGACGGCTCGGGATTCGCAGCAGTCCGACGACGTGACGCTCGACGATCTGCCGCTGCGGGAGGACCTGCGCGGCAAGAGTCCGTACGGCGCGCCCCAGCTGGACGTGCCGGTGCGGCTCAACACCAACGAGAACCCGTACCCTCCGCCGCCCGAGCTCGTCGACGACGTGACCGAGGCGGTGCGTGAGGTCGCGGCTCAGCTGCACCGCTATCCGGACCGGGACGCCGTGGCGCTGCGCGAGGACCTGGCGGCGTACTTGACGTCGTCGGTCGGGATCGAGGTCACCAGCAGGCACGTGTGGGCCGCCAACGGGTCCAACGAGGTGCTCCAGCAGATCCTGCAGGCGTTCGGCGGTCCCGGCCGCACCGCGCTCGGGTTCGAGCCGTCGTACTCGATGCACCCGATCATCTCGGCGGGCACGCGCACCGACTGGGTGCCCGCGCCGCGCCGCGGGGACTTCTCGCTGGACGCCGCCGAGGCCGCGCGGATCGTCGGCGACCGCAAGCCGGACGTCGTGTTCGTGACGAGTCCGAACAACCCAACCGGTGGTTCGATCCCGCTGGCCGAACTGGACGCCGTGCTGCAGGCCGCCCCTGGCATCGTCGTGGTCGACGAGGCCTACGCGGAGTTCTCCTCGCAGCCGAGCGCGTTGGAACTGCTGCCGCGGTACCCGTCGAAGCTGATCGTCTCGCGCACGATGAGCAAGGCGTTCGCGTTCGCGGGTGGGCGGCTCGGCTACCTGGCGGCCTCGCCCGCGGTGGTGGACGCGCTGCAGCTGGTGCGGTTGCCGTACCACCTCTCGCTGCTCACGCAGGCTGCCGCACGCGCCGCGCTGCGGCACGCGGACGCAACACTCGCTTCGGTGGCCACGCTCGCGTCCGAACGGGACCGCGTGGCGGATGCGTTGCGAGGACTGGGTTTCGAGCCCGTGTCGAGCGACGCCAACTTCATCCTGTTCGGACGGTTCGCCGACCCGTCGGCCACCTGGAAGTCCTATGTGGGCAAGGGTGTACTGATCCGTGACATCGGGATCGACGGGCACCTGCGGGTGACCATCGGCACCCCGGACGAGAACGACGCCTTCCTGGAGGCGAGCAAGGAGGTCGGCCGGTGAGCCGGACGGGCAAGGTCGAACGGACGACGAAGGAGTCGTCGATCCGGGTCGAAGTGGATCTCGACGGTACGGGACAGGTCGACGTGTCGACAGGTGTGCCGTTCTACGACCACATGCTGACTTCCTTCGGCGCGCACGGCTCGCTCGACCTGACGGTCGCCGCGACCGGTGACGTGCACATCGACGCGCACCACACCGTCGAGGACACCGCGATCGTGCTGGGGCAGGCGATCCGCCAGGCGCTCGGCGACAAGAAGGGCATCCGCCGCTTCGGCGACTGCTGGATCCCGATGGACGAGACGCTCGCGCACGCGGCGATCGACGTCTCCGGCCGGCCGTACTGCGTGCACACCGGCGAGCCGGAGGAGTTCAACACCTTCACGATCGGCGGCAACTACCCGTTCGTGCTGACCCGCCACGTGTTCGAGTCGCTGTCGTTCCACGCGCAGCTCGCGCTGCACGTCCGCGTGATCCACGGCAGGGACCCGCACCACATCGCGGAGGCCCAGTACAAGGCCGTGGCCCGGGCCCTGCGCGCCGCCACGGAGAACGACCCGCGCGCCGGGGGCGTGCCGTCCACGAAGGGTGTGCTGTAAGTGGATCAGCAGTGGGTCGGCGTGCTGTTGCTCGGCGTGGCCGGTTTCCTCCTCGGCGGCGTGTACAGCACGTGGCGAGGCGGTTCGCGCGTCCTGGCCGTCGCGTTCGGCCTCGCCGCGCTGGTGGCCGTCGGCGGTGCCGTCGCCTGGCTGGTCTGATCAGCCCGCGCCCGCGGTGCGCACGGGTACGACGACGGGATGGCCGTCGGCCGTGGTGAGCACCTCGACGTCGGCGGCGTAGTGCTCACGCAGTCGCTCGGTGGTGAGCACCCGTGACGGCGGACCCGCCGCGACGACACCGCCGCGATCGATGAGAACCAGTTCGTCGGCGTACTGCGCGGCGACCGTGAGGTCGTGCAGCGTCGTCACGACCGTCGTCTCGTCCTCCCTGCGCAGTTCGTCGAGGCGTTCGAGCAGCGTCTGCGCGTGGCCGATGTCCAGTCCGGTCGTCGGCTCGTCGAGCAGCAGCAGCGGTGTGCGCTGCACCAGCACGCGCGCCAGCACCGCCCGTTGCGCCTCGCCACCGGACAGGGTGCCCAGCCGCCGCCCGGCCAGTCCGGCCAGGTCGAGCCGTACGAGCGCATCCTCCACAATGGACAGGTCGGACGCCGATTCCCGAGCCAGCGTGCCGAGATGGGGCGCCCGGCCGAGCAGGACGTAGTCGGTGACGGTGAGCCGTTCCGGCAACGCCGGGTTCTGCGGCGCGTAACCGACGCGGCGGGCCAGCTCCTTGCGCGACAGTGTGTCGGTGGCCGTGCCGTCGAGCATCACCGTGCCCTGCCGCGGGACGAGGCCCGCGATGGCCTTGAGCACGGTGGACTTGCCCGCACCGTTCGGCCCGACGATGGCCAGCCACCGGCCGCGGCGGGCCTCCATCGACACGTGCCGCACGACGGGCTCGGCGCCGTATCCCGCGCTGACCTCGTGCAACGACAACGCGGTCGTGGTCGCGGCGCCGGTCACGACAGCCGCTCCCGATTCGTGCGCAGCACCAGCGCGAAGAACGGCGCACCGGCGAACGCGGTGACCACGCCGAGCGGCAGTTCGCCCGGCATGATCGTCCGGGCGACCAGGTCCGCGGCGATCACGAACGCGGCGCCGCCGAGGAGCGAGAGCGGCACGATCACGCGGTAACTCGCGCCCGCGAGGAGCCGCACCAGGTGCGGCACGACGATCCCGACGAACCCGATGAGCCCGCTCACCGACACGGCCGCGGCCGTGGCGAGGGAGGCCGCCGCCAGCACGACGAGGCGAATGCGCCCCGGCCGCACCCCCAGCGAGGCCGCCTCGGCGTCACCGAGCGTGAGCAGATCCAGCAGCCGCGCCGCCGCCACGAGGACGAGCGCGGCCAGCGCCACGTACGGCAGGACGAGCCACACGTCGGTCCAGCCGGTGATGTTCAGCCCGCCGAGTGTCCACGTGTAGACCTGTTTCAGCGTGTCGGTGTTGAGCTGCTGGACGAACGTCTGGATCGCGGTGAGGAACGCCGTCACGGCGACACCGGCCAGCAGCAGGCCTGCCGTGCCGGCGCCGCCCGTCGACCGGCCGAGCGCCCAGCTCAGGCCCACGCCCAGCAGTGCGCCCGCGAACGCCGCGAGTGGCAGCGGGCCCACGGGGCCGAGCGACCACGCCGTCACGGCGGGCGCGAACACCACGACCGCGGTGGCCGCCATGCCCGCACCCGCTCCCGCACCCAGCAGGTACGGATCGGCCAGCGGGTTCCGGAACACGCCCTGGAACGCGGCGCCCGCGCCCGCGAGCGCCGCCCCGACCAGCGCCGCCAGCAGCACCCGCGGCATTCGCAGCTGCCACACGACCGCGGCCTCGGACTCCGACAGCGGCGACACGCCACCCGTGAGCTGGGCCAGGATCTCCGCCAGCACCCGGCCACCGGCGAGCTCACCGGGCCCGATCAGGAGCCCGAGCAGCGCCACGCCCACGAGCACCACCACCGCGACGACCACCGCGAGCGGTGTCAGCCGCGTGGTGTGGGCCCGCGCTCGAGCCGGATGTTCGGCCGCGGTGGCCCGATGCGCGGACGCGGTGGCGCGCCGGGAACGGGTGCGCAGCATCAGGCCTCCGTGACCGCGTCGGCCACGACGCGCACGAACTCGACCAGCCGCGGGCTCCAGCGGGAGGCGATGTCGTCGTCCAGCGGGTACACCCGACCCTTCTCGACGGCGGTCATCGTGTTCCAGCCCGGCCGCTTCGCCACCGTGTCGGCGTTCTGCCCGCAGCACTTCGTGTCGGCGAGGAACACGAGGTCCGGGTCCGCCTCGACGATCTTCTCCGCCGACAGCTGCGGGTAGCCGCCCATCGCGTTCGGATCGCCCTGGTCGGCGATGTTGCGCAGGCCGAACAGGTCGTACACCTCGCCGAGGAACGTCGCCGACGTGATCGTGTAGTAGGTCGGGTCGACCTCGTGGTAATAGCTCAGGTCCTTGTCCGGGGCGGAGTCGGCGAGGTCGGTGATCGCCTGTTCGGTCTCGCGGGCGAGCCGCCTTCCCTCGTCCGCGTGCCCGGTGGCCTTGCCGACGAGCGCGAACTGCGCGTAGGCGTCCTGCAGCGTCTTCGGGGCGGGCAGCACCAGCGTGGGGACGCCGGTCTTCTTCAGTGCGGAGGCGAGCTTGCCCTCGGCGTCGGAGCCGACGACCACCAGATCGGGATCGTGGCTCGCGATCTGCTGCGGGTCCGGGTCGATGCCGGACATCTCGGTGCGCGGCGCCTCCGACGGATGGGTCGACATCTCGTCGACGGCGACGACCTGCTCTCCCGCACCGACCTCGTACAGCGTCTCGGTGACCGACGGGATGAGGGAGACGATGCGCTGCGGCTGTTCGTCCAGGGTGACGGCGGGAGCGCCCGCGGGTTCGACCGTCACCGGGAAGCCGGTGCCCGCCTCACCGCCGCCGCTGTCGTCGGCCCGCTGGGCGCAGCCCGCGAGGGCGAGCACACCGAGCAGGGGTAGCAGTGCCAGTAGCCGGACGAGCCTGCGGTGCCCGGACTGTCCGGTGGCGTGCGCGTCGTGGGCACGGGGTTCCGGTCTGGGCGGCGCTGCGGGTCCGCGCAGGCGCGCGCCGGATCGGGGAGTCGGCTGGTGAGCCATCGGGGGCCTCGGGTGTTCAGGTCGGCCGGCGGAGGCGTGCGGCGGCCGCGTGGGGCGGCGGCCCGCGCCGGTGCGGAACCCGCGGGGAGTCCTCGAGCGCCCGAGGCGGCGGTTGAGGGCCGTCCCTGACGCCGCACCTCTGCGCCGGAGGTGGGCAAGGCGTCGACACGGGCGAAGGCGACCTGACTCGTCCCACCGGAACGGGAGAACACCAGCTCATCCCGCTTCGGTCGGCATCACAGTTGCGGCACAGCGCCGGATTCGCACCGGACTTCGCTACCGCCCGCGTCGAGACGACGTTACCAGCCCCGCGTCCGCGTTCCCTGTGGATGTCGGATTCGTACGACGTACACTCGGGGTGAAGAATGCTCGTCGGCGAGCTCTTGCCGCGACCCACCGGCTCATCAGAAACTGAGTCGTCCGGGGTCGTCGGATCGTTACGGTTCGAGCGGAAAAACGGCCGCTGATCCGGCGCCGGGACGTTTCCCGGGTGTTAAAGTCGCGATAACAAGCGGGCCATCGTCGTCCCGTGCCCCGAGAAACCGAGCACGAAGACGACGCAGGAGGTCTGAGTTGATCTTCTCCGCGATTCCGTCACAGCAGGGCCTGTACGACCCTGCGACGGAACAGGATTCCTGCGGGGTCGCCATGGTGTCCCACATCCGTGGCGTCCGCTCCCACAGCATCGTCAGCGACGGCCTGACCGCGTTGACGAACCTCGACCACCGCGGTGCTGCGGGGGCCGAACCGACCAGCGGCGACGGGGCCGGAATCCTGGTGCAACTGCCCGACGAGCTGTTGCGCGCGGAGGCCGATTTCGACCTGCCCGATCCGGACGCCTTCGGTGCCCACCACTACGCCGCGGGCATGGCCTTCCTGCCTGCCGACGCAGACCTGCGGCGTGAGGCCGTCGCGATCGTCGAGCGCATCGCGGCCGAGGAAGGACTCCGCATCGCGGGCTGGCGGGACGTGCCGACCGACGTCGACGCCGCCGACGTCGGTCCGACCGCGCGCTCGGTCATGCCGCACTTCGCCTACCTGCACGTCACCGGCGAGCCGGACGCCGACGGCGAACTCCCGTCGGGCATCGACCTCGACCGGTTGGCGTTCTGCCTGCGCAAGCGGGTCGAACACGAGACTGTCGACGCCGGGTGCGGGGTGTACTTCCCGTCGCTGTCGGCGCGCACGTTCGTCTACAAGGGCATGCTCACGCCCGCGCAGCTGCCGTTGTTCTTCCCCGAACTGCGGGACGAGCGGACGGTCAGCGCGATCGCCCTGGTGCACTCGCGGTTCTCGACGAACACGTTCCCGTCGTGGCCGCTGGCGCACCCGTTCCGGTTCGTCGCACACAACGGCGAGATCAACACGGTGCGCGGCAACCGCAACCGCATGCGCGCCCGTGAGGCGCTGCTGGAGAGCGACCTCATCCCCGGCGACCTCTCGCGGCTGTACCCGGTGTGCACGGAGGACGCATCCGACTCGGCCTCGTTCGACGAGGTGTTGGAACTGTTGCACCTGGGCGGGCGCAGTCTGCCGCACGCGGTGCTGATGATGGTGCCGGAGGCGTGGGAGAACCACGCCGCGATGGACGAGCAGCGCCGCGCCTTCTACCGCTTCCACGCGAGCCTGATGGAGCCGTGGGACGGACCGGCGTGCGTCACGTTCACCGACGGCACCGTCGTCGGTGGCGTGCTCGACCGCAACGGTCTCCGACCCGGGCGCTGGTGGCGTACCGCAGACGACCGGGTTGTGCTCGCCAGCGAGTCGGGCGTGCTCGACATCGAGCCCGCCGACGTCGTCGCCAAGGGCAGGCTCAAGCCCGGCCGCATGTTCCTGGTGGACACCGCCGCGGGGCGGATCGTCAGCGACGTGGAGATCAAGGACGGCCTCGCGGGCGGGGCGCCCTACGCCGAGTGGTTGCACGCGGGCCTGTTGTCGCTGGCGGAACTACCGGACCGCGATCACATCACGCAGACGCACGAGTCGGTGCTGCGCAGGCAGTTGTCCTTCGGTTACACCGAGGAGGAGCTGAAGATCCTGCTCGGCCCGATGGCGTCGGGCGGCGCCGAGCCGCTGGGGTCGATGGGCACCGACACCCCGACCGCGATGACGTCGCAGCGCTCGCGGCTGCTCTACGACTACTTCAAGCAGAGCTTCGCGCAGGTGACCAACCCGCCGCTGGATGCGATCCGCGAGGAGATGGTCACCTCGATGAGCCGGATCATGGGCCCGGAGCGGAACCTTCTGGATCCCGGTCCGGCCTCGTGCCGGCACATCGAACTGCCGCAGCCGGTGATCGACAACGACGAGCTGGCCAAGCTCATCCACGTCGACAACGACGGCGACCTTCCCGGCTTCGCCTGTGCGGTGCTGTCGGGCCTGTACGACGTCGAGGGCGGCGGTCCGGCGCTGGCCGAGGCGATCGAGCGGGTGCGCAGGGAGGCGTCGGAGGCGATCGTCGCCGGTGCGCGCACGCTCGTGCTCTCCGACCGCGATTCGGACCACCGCATGGCGCCGATCCCGTCGCTGCTGCTGGTGTCGGCGGTGCACCACCACCTGGTGCGTACGAAGGAGCGGCTGAAGGTCGCATTGGTCGTCGAGTCCGGCGACGCCCGCGAGGTGCACCACATCGCGCTGCTGCTCGGCTACGGCGCGGCGGCGGTGAACCCGTATCTGGCGTTCGAGACGATCGAGGACATGATCGCCCAGGGCGCGATCACGGGGATCGAGCCGGCGAAGGCCGTGCGCAACTACGTGACCGCGCTGGTCAAGGGCGTCCTGAAGATCATGTCGAAGATGGGCATCTCGACGGTCGGCGCCTACACCGCCGCGCAGGTGTTCGAGGCGCTGGGCCTGTCGCAGGACTTGCTGGACGAGTACTTCACCGGAACATCGTCGAAGCTCGGCGGCGTCGGCCTGGACGTGATGGCCGAGGAGGTCGCGATCCGGCACCGGCGGGCGTACCCGGACAACCCGACCGAGCGGGCGCACCGCGGTCTGGAGTCCGGTGGCGAGTACGCCTACCGGCGCGACGGCGAGCTTCACCTGTTCACGCCGGAGACCGTGTTCCTGTTGCAGCACGCCAGCAAGACGCGCAGGGAGGAGGCGTACCGCGCCTACACGGCGAACGTCGACGAGCTCAACCGTGCAGGCGGCGCCGTACGGGGCATGTTCCGGTTCCGCACGGAGGGCCGCACGCCGGTGCCGATCGACGAGGTCGAGTCCGTCGAGTCGATCTGCAAGCGGTTCAACACCGGCGCCATGTCGTACGGGTCGATCTCGGCCGAGGCGCACGAGACCCTCGCGATCGCGATGAACCGGATCGGCGGCCGGTCGAACACGGGCGAGGGCGGCGAGGACGCCGAACGGCTGTACGACCCGGAGCGGCGCAGCGCGATCAAGCAGGTCGCGAGTGGACGGTTCGGTGTGACGAGCGAGTACCTCGTGGGCGCCGACGACATTCAGATCAAGATGGCGCAGGGGGCCAAGCCCGGCGAGGGCGGCCAGCTGCCGCCGAACAAGGTGTACCCGTGGATCGGCCGTACGCGGCATTCGACGCCGGGTGTCGGGCTCATCTCCCCGCCGCCGCACCACGACATCTACTCGATCGAGGATCTGGCACAGCTGATTCACGACCTGAAGAACGCCAACGACCGGGCCCGGGTACACGTCAAGTTGGTCAGTTCGCTCGGTGTCGGCACGGTCGTCGCGGGTGTGTCGAAGGCGCACGCCGACGTCGTGCTGATCTCGGGCCACGACGGCGGCACCGGTGCCTCGCCGCTGAACTCGCTCAAGCACGCGGGCACGCCGTGGGAGATCGGCCTGGCCGAGACGCAGCAGACGTTGATGCTCAACGGTCTGCGCGATCGCATCACCGTGCAGGTGGACGGCGCGATGAAGACCGGCAGGGACGTGGTCGTCGCCGCGCTGCTCGGTGCCGAGGAGTACGGCTTCGCCACGGCGCCGCTGATCGTCGCGGGCTGCATCATGATGCGCGTCTGCCATCTGGACACCTGTCCGGTCGGTGTCGCCACGCAGAACCCGGACCTGCGCAAGCGCTACACCGGGCAGGCCGAGCACGTGGTGAACTACTTCCGGTTCGTGGCCCAGGAGGTGCGTGAACTGCTCGCCGAGCTCGGGTTCCGGTCGCTCGACGAGGCGATCGGCCGCGTCGACGCGCTCGGCGCCGAGGAGGCGATCGAGCACTGGAAGGCCGACGGGCTCGATCTGGCGCCGATCTTCGCGATGCCGGAGGAGACGCCGTACGGCGGCGCGCGGCGCAAGCTGCGCGAGCAGGACCACGGCTTGGAGCACGCGCTGGACCACACGTTGATCCAGCTGGCCGAGGCGGCGCTCGAGGACGCGCATCCGTTGCGGCTCGAGCTGCCGGTGCGCAACGTCAACCGTACGGTCGGCACGCTGCTCGGCGCGGAGATCACGCGCCGCTACGGCAGTGCGGGCCTGCCGGACGACACGATCCGCGTGGCGCTGACGGGGTCGGCGGGCCAGTCGTTCGGCGCGTTCCTGCCGCCGGGTGTGACGCTGGAATTGACCGGCGATGCGAACGACTACGTCGGCAAGGGCCTGTCGGGCGGGCGGATCGTCGTGCGGCCGCACGCGGACGTGGCGTTCTCCGCCGAGGGTCAGGTGATCGCGGGCAACACGATCGCCTACGGCGCCACGGGCGGCGAGGTCTTCCTCAGCGGTCAGGTCGGCGAACGGTTCGGTGTCCGCAACTCGGGAGCGCTGATCGTGGCCGAGGGCGTCGGTGATCACGCCTTCGAGTACATGACGGGCGGCCGGGCCGTGGTGCTGGGCGCGTCGGGCCGGAACCTGGCCGCGGGCATGTCCGGCGGCGAGGCCTACGTGCTGGAGTTGGACCGCAGCAAGGTCAACCCGGGCATGGTCGAGCTCGAGGAGCCGAGTGCCGACGACTTGGAGTGGTTGCACGATGTCGTCGCCCGGCACGCGGAGCTGACGGGGTCGGCGGTGGCGACGTCGCTGCTCGGCGACTGGCCGCGACGGTCGGCGGCGTTCACCAAGGTGATGCCGCGCGACTACAAGCGGGTGCTGGAGGCGACCGAGGCGGCGCGCGCCGAGGGTCGCGATGTGAACGAGGCGATCATGGAGGCGGCCCGTGGCTGACAATCGCGGAGCTTGCGGAGCAGCCGCCACGGCCACCGACCGGGTGCGGTCCCGCAAGACACTGGAGGCGGCCCGTGGCTGATCCGACGGGTTTCATGAAGCACGAGCGCTCCGAGCCGCCGAAGCGCCCGAAGACCGAGCGCATGCAGGACTGGCGGGAGGTCTACGCGGACCAGGGCCAGGAGGCGCGCAACGAGGCGGTGCGTACGCAGGCGAGCCGCTGCATGGACTGCGGGATTCCGTTCTGTCACAACGAGCGGTCGGGGTGCCCGTTGGGGAACCTGATCCCGGAGTGGAACGACCTGGTGAGCCGCGGCGAGTGGTTCGCCGCGAGTGAGCGGCTGCACGCGACGAACAATTTCCCGGAGTTCACGGGGAAGTTGTGTCCGGCGCCGTGTGAGGCGGGGTGCACGCTGTCGATCTCGCCGTTGTCGGGCGGTCCGGTGGCGATCAAGCGGGTCGAGGAGACGATTTCCGCGCAGGCGTGGGAATCCGGTTATGTCGAGGAGATCACCCCGGAGGTGGCGACGGGTAGGCATGTCGCGGTCGTCGGGTCGGGGCCCGCGGGTTTGGCGGCGGCGCAGCAGCTGACGCGTGCGGGACACGAGGTGACGGTGTTCGAGCGTGACGACCGGCTGGGTGGGCTGCTGCGGTACGGCATTCCCGAGTTCAAGATGGAGAAGAAGGTCCTGGATCGTCGGCTGTCGCAGCTGCACGGCGAGGGCACGACGTTCGTCACCGGCTGCGAGGTCGGGGTGGACATCACCGTCGAGGAACTGGGGGAGCGCTACGACGCGGTGGTGCTGGCCGTCGGCGCGCTGCGGGGCCGGGACGACACGGGGACGCCGGGGCGTGAGCTGGACGGCGTGCACCTCGCGATGGAACACCTGGTTCCGGCGAACCGGTCGTGTGAGGGTGACGGCCCGTCGGAGATCACGGCCGAGGGCAAGCACGTGCTGATCATCGGTGGCGGTGACACGGGCGCGGACTGTTACGGCACGGCGATCCGTCAGGGCGCGCTGTCGGTGACGCAGCTCGACCAGTATCCGGAGCCGCCGCACACGAGGGACGACGAGCGGTCGCCGTGGCCGACGTGGCCGTACATCCTGCGCACCTACCCGGTGCAGGAGGAAGCGGGGGAGCGGCTGTTCGCCGTCGCGGTGAAGCGGTTCGTCGGTGACGAGGACGGCAGGGTGCGGGCGGCCGAGCTGCACACGGTGCGCGTGGAGAAGGACCCGGAGACGGGACGCCGCGAGGTCGTGCCGACCAGCGACGAGGTGCAGGAGCTGCCTGCCGACCTGGTGTTGCTGGCGATCGGTTTCGAGGGTGTCGAGCATATGCGGCTGATCGACGACCTGGGGCTGTCGTTGAACGGGCGCGGCACTGTGTCGTGCGGCGCGGACTGGCAGACCGATGCGCCGGGTGTGTTCGTGTGCGGTGATGCCCACCGCGGCGCGTCGTTGGTGGTGTGGGCGATCGCCGAGGGGCGGTCGGTGGCCGCGTCGGTGGACGCTTACCTGATGGGCGATTCGGAGCTGCCGTCCCCGGTGCATCCCACGGCGCTCCCGTTGGCGGTCGTCTGATGTAGACGTCCGATGTGGACATACCGGAGCCGCGGTGCGTGGTCGCGGCGCTGTTCCGGGTGGGACGAACTCGACGCACGGGGCCGGATGGCGGCGGGTAGGCCGGGTGGCGCATTCGACGCGGGACGGGGTCATCCGGGTTGTCGATGCGCGCGGATCCGGTCGCGTCGACCTGCCAGGTACGGCTCGATGTCGTGCACCGGGACCAGTGCCACCTCGTCAGGGTCGATGTGGCGGGCGGCGATGACGATCGCGGGGTGACGATCCGGTTCCCGGGCGGCGTACCAGCGATGGCCGGTGCCCCAGCGACGGAAGGTTCGTGGTTGCCCGTCGAACTTGATCTCGACCAGATCTTCGGCGGACGTGCCACCGGTGCGGCGCCGGTGGGCGAGCACGGTCTCGCGATCGACCGGCCCAGTGGCGCCGCGGTCGCCGAGGGTCCGCTCGAACCGGAGGTCCCGGACCAGGCGGTCCGCTGGGTCGCACGTGCTGACGACGTGCAACCAGGGGCTGTCTCGAGACCCTGTCGAGCGAGCTGCCCCAGAGCGGCGGCTGACACCGATTCGTCCGCCTGCACGGTGGGGGTTACTCCGAACAGACGCCCAGGGGAGCCCGGACGGCCGCCGAGCACCTGGGTTACTCGGCGGTACAAAACGGTTGTTGCCCACGTCACTCTTGCGGGGTTCTGTGAATCTCCGACGAGGAGGCGTGATCGTGCGGTTGCGTTGGGCGCAAGGAGTGCGAAGAGTCGCCGCCGTGGTGGCGGGAGCGGCGATGGTGACATCGGCGGCGGTGATACCGGCAGCCGCCGCACCGCAGACACCGGATGCGTCCGGTGACGTCGCGGTGAATCGGATGGACGCCGATGCCGCGGACTGGACTCCGCAGCGGATGCGGTCGGCCATGCCGCTGGACAAGGTGCTCTCGGTGTCCACGGGACTCGTCAGTGAGGTTCTCGGCTCGTTGCCGGGCCTGCTTCCCGGCGCCACGTCCACGGGCGACGAGTGGACCGGCGGAGGCGCGGTCACGAAGACGGCCGGCCGAGTGTTCTTCAAGATGGACGGGCAGGACGCGTCGTGCAGCGGCAACGTCGTGGAGAGCGGTAACGGCAGCGTGGTCGTCACCGCGGGCCACTGCGTGAAGTACCAGGGCACGTGGCACACCGACTGGGTGTTCGTCCCCGGCTACGACAACGGTGCGGCGCCGCACGGGGAGTGGGCCGCCGAGCAGACGATGACCACGCCGCAGTGGGAAGCCGACGAGGACATGAACCACGACGTCGGCATGGCCGTGGTCGAGGAGAAGGGCGGCAGGACCGTGGCCGACACGGTCGGCACGCAGCAGATCGCCTTCAACGGTGAGCGCGGCCAGGAAATGTACTCGTTCGGGTACCCGGCGGCCGAGCCGTACGACGGCAGCACGCTGACCTACTGCAACGGCGGCACGTTCACCGATCCGCTGCTGACCGACGACCACGGCATGAACTGCGACATGACCGGCGGTTCCAGTGGTGGTCCGTGGTTCAGCTCCTTCGACCCCGAGACGGGCACGGGCGTGCAGGAGTCGGTGAACAGCTTCGGCTACACGTTCCTGCCGAACGTGATGTTCGGTCCCTACTTCGGTGACGAGGCGAAGACGCTCTACGAGAAGGCGTCGGCGGCGTAACCGAAGCGCCCGACACCGGGCTCACAGCCCGTCGTCGGTGGTGGCTGCGCGGTCTTCGAGGTCGCGTCCACCACCGGCGACGGCGCGGGCGACGGTGTCGTAGGCGTCCTCGTACGGGGCGAGATTGGCCTTGCGGCCGCGGTGCGCGCGCGTCAGGCCGAGGACACCGACGACGACGAGGACGGCGAGTACTGTCCAGATCGCGAGGATTGTCGTGGCGTCCGTTCCCGAATCGCCCAGCGCAGACGCCGTGGTGGGAACGACCACGACCAGCGCGAGGAACGGGACAGTGAACAACGCCGCCCACCGGTTCGCGCGTTGGCTGTCCTTCTTGTATCGGGCTGCTGCGGCGTTGTACGCCGACCGGGACAGGGGATTGACGCCGAAGCGCCGCTCGGCTTCTACAGCCGCATCGTGGGCGGCCGGGTGGCGGCGCAGCTCCTCGACGCCGGGGCCTTTGACGAAGTAGTGATCGTTGATGGTGACCGTCTCCGAACCCGTCCGTGCAGCAAGGAATCCGGTCCTGCCGTCACGTCTGTCGGGGCGCACGTACGCCCAGCCGTGTGTCTCGGCGAGCTGGACGAGTTCCTTGTGGCTCGAAGGCTCGAAGTCGCCGAGGTCGACCCGGGCGGTGCCGCTACTGTCCGGTGTGAGTGTGGCGAGCTGTGCGAGAAATGCGGAATGTGTCGGCGTGGCCGATTGCTGCGAAGTGCCGGTGGTCGACACAGGTGTGGCGTGCGGCGCGGCCCCGTGAAGCTTCCGCTGGAAGGTGAGTCTGCGCCCGCGATATCCGGTCCACCGGTAGCCGTGCGCGTCGGCGAGTTCCCGGACCGCGTCGTCGCGCACGCCGATGCGGTGGCCGCGCGAGATGTACGTGGTCCCGGCGCCGGTCTCGTTCTTCCGGAGCTCGTCGAGGACTTGCCGCTTGCGATTCTCGATCGGGATCCGTAGCTGTTGCACAACGGACAACCCAATGCCGACGACGACCAGCAGGCCGAGCAGCCCCAGAATCCCATAGAAGATCAATAGTCCGGTACTCATTCATCACCCCAACACTGCTGAGATTTTGCCGGATTCACCAGATTCGGACGCTCTGATCGTTTTGCAGATCTCGGCCATCATGTTCACGTAGTCGTCCCAGTCGTCGATTGACTCGGTGCTGAGGCCGAACATGGCCACCTGTCCGCGGTCGACCATCGGGTAGATGACTTGTAACTGGCGTACGCGGTGATCGTTCGGATTCGGCGCTCCCATGAGATCGAGGCCGAGTCGGAACGTAGCTTCTTCGATCACGGCGATGCATCGTCCGACTTCCAGGTCGACGTATCGAGCCTCGGTGTTCGGGCGCTTGTCGATCGCCGACAGTAACTGAGGTAGGGGATCTCGCTGCCTGATCGGAGCATCTCTCACGGTCACAGTGAACTGTGCTGTCGACAGCATTAAAGGATCACCAGCAGACCGGGTGATGAGTGCAGCCGCGTAAAGAACGCCTTCAGCGACCATGCGCTCCACCAAGGCCTCCTGCGCCGCTATGAGATGGAGCTGCCGGCCCGTCGGCAGGCCCGGAGCGTACTGCTTCATCCGCACGTAAAGCGCGTCCGCGCGGGTGGCCGGATCGGAATGGAGATCGATCTCGCGGAACTCGTCTGGCAGCGAGAAGGTGAGGGGGAACGTAGCAGCTGGGTTCGACTCAGTCATCAGTTCGGCCCCTTAACCGACTGCGGCGGCGAAACCACGCAGGGACCGGCCGATGTCGAACCCGCCATGGACGGCCTCTCCGTAGCTGCCCACGCCCTGTACGGAGTTGAGCCCAGCGGAGGCTGCACCTGCTGCGTTCTTGACATCGCCGGTTGTGCCGTTGCCAACAACCCAATCGGCAGCCGTGGGGCCTTGGAGTGCGACGTTGACGCCGCCTTGCATGCTTTTCGCAAGCACATCGGCACTGCCGCCGAACGTATCGGCGGCATTCTGGCCCAACCACTTGAACGCGGATGCTGCGTCTCCGCCTGTCCGGGCGGCTTCGGCGGCGAAATCGCTGAAGCCGGATGCGGCGGCGGGCATCAGGCCGTCGACGGTCCGCAGCGAGGTCGTCGCGGCGTCAACGCCTCTACTGATGGCGCCGACACCAGGGATGAGGCCGAGTGCATCTCCACCGACGCTGATCCACGCGTTGAGGCTGCCAGCTTTGCCGTTGGCGACGATGTCCCCGGCATGGGCGGCGAGAGCGGCCCCGCCTGAGACGATGGCGATAGGCGCCATTACGGGTGTCAGAACCGGTATGAACGCCAGCGCGCCGGCGACAGCGGAAATCATTCCGGCGACATCGCCGATCTGTTCCAGGTGGTCCATCACCCAGTCGCCTGCGCCGATCAGCGCATCGCCGATCGACTCGAAGAAGCCCTTGTCCGGAGCGAGTTCAGCTGCCCGGTTCAGTTGCTCAGCACACGCGGCGCCGTTTTGGTGCCACGTCTCCATCAGCTGTTGGGCCTGTCGTCGGATGTTGTCGACCTTGTCCCACGCCGCACCCGCCGCGCGGTTCGCCGTCGACGCAGCTTCCGCCTTTTCGTTCAGCTGATTCTGGGCTGTCTGGGCCGACCCAGGACTGCCGTCGTGCATCACCGGTGTGTTGGCGGCGGCGTTGGCCTCGGTCGCCGCGGCGTCGGCCTGCTTCGCCTCTTTGATCGCCTCTGAGGCGGCCTTCTCCAGGTGTGAGGCCTTCTTCTGGTGCTGTTCGAGCTGATCGGCCCACGTATCGAGCGCTACCGGCCTTCTTCAGCGACGAATGGGCGTTGTCGAGGTATTCCGGCAGGTCACCGAGCTTGCCGGCAAACGCCTGTGACGCCGGCCCCTTCCACGCATCTTCCTTGTCCTGCACGGACTTGATGACTTCGTGGGCCTCGCCCGCGTAGGTCGCGGTGTCCGACATCTGTGTGGCGAGGTCACGGACCGTCGCAACATTGCCGCGGGCGGGGTCGAAGCCCAGCGAAGGGTACTTCTCGCTCATTGCTGACCCACCTCTGCGGCTGCGAGGTCGCCTTCCATCTTCTTCAGACTTTCCTTGAGCTGATTCTCGGCCTCGGCGTAGCTGTTCTTGGCCTTGTCGACACCGTCCCGGATGTCCCCAATCGCCTCTCTCAACTTCTCCAAGCCTTCTTCCCAGTCGTCGCGGAAGTCGGCGCACGCCTCGTCCAGAACGTCGGGCCCGATCGTGTCCGGGCCGAGGTTGGCAAGGCGCTTCGTGGCCTTGTCGACGTTCTCGGCGGTGCGGTCGAGGTTCTTGTTCAGCGCGTCGAGTCCGCCCAAGTCGACCTTGAAGTCCGGCTCTGCCATGATCCTCCCCAATCACGGTATGTAACAGCCCGACACCTTAATGATCTCGGTCTGCGGAGAGAACTCGCGACCCTCGAAACCCACCGACACGGGGCGGGGCCGTCCCGGCATGTGACATTCGTATGCTGAGGGGCGTGAACTGGACTGTGGACGTCCCCCTCGACGCATTGCCCTCGCTCCCGCCGCTGCCCGCCCCGTTGCGTGAGCAGCTCGACGACGCGCTCGCCCGGCCCGCCGCGCAGCAGCCGGAATGGCCCGACGCCGACAACGTCAAGGGCGTGCGGTCGCTGCTCGAGAGCGTGCCGCCGATCACCATGCCCGCCGAGGTCGACCGGCTCCGCGAGCGGCTCGCCATGGTGGCTCGCGGCGAGGCCTTCCTGCTGCAGGGCGGGGACTGCGCCGAGACGTTCGAGTCCAACACCGAACCGCACATCCGCGCCAACCTGCGCACGCTGCTGCAGATGGCCGTCGTGCTCACCTACGGCGCCAGCCTGCCGGTGGTGAAGGTCGGCCGGATCGCAGGGCAGTACGCCAAGCCGCGGTCCAAGTCGACGGACGCGCTCGGGCTGCCCGTCTACCGCGGCGACATCGTCAACTCGCTGGCGCCCGAGCCCGAGCTGCGCGTGCCCGACCCCGGCCGCATGATCCGCGCCTACGCCAACGCCGGCGCCGCGATGAACCTCGTCCGCGCGCTCACCGGTGCGGGCATGGCCGACTTGGCCCAGGTGCACGACTGGAACAAGGACTTCGTCCGCACCTCGCCCGCCGGTGAACGCTACGAGGCCCTGGCCGGCGAGATCGACCGCGGCCTGCGGTTCATGTCGGCGTGCGGCGTGCAGGACAGCTCGCTGCACAGCACCGAGATCTTCGCCAGCCACGAGGCGCTGCTGCTCGACTACGAGCGCGCCATGCTCCGCCTCGACGAGCCGTCCTCGCCCGACGCCAAGCTGTACAACCTCTCGTCGCACTTCCTGTGGATCGGCGAACGGACCCGCCAGCTCGACGGTGCGCACATCGCGTTCGCCGAGATGCTCGCCAACCCGATCGGCCTCAAGATCGGCCCGACCACCACGCCGGAACAGGCCGTCGAGTACGTCGAACGGCTCGACCCGCGCAACGAGCCCGGCCGGCTCACACTGATCTCCCGCATGGGCAACGGCAAGGTCCGCGAGGTGCTGCCCGCGATCGTGGAGAAGGTCGAAAGCTCCGGTCACAAGGTCATCTGGCAGTGCGACCCGATGCACGGCAACACGCACGAGACGTCCAACGGCTACAAGACCCGGCACTTCGACCGGGTCGTCGACGAGGTGCAGGGCTTCTTCGAGGTCCACAACCGGCTCGGCAGCTACCCCGGCGGCGTGCACATCGAGCTGACCGGCGAGGACGTCACCGAATGCCTCGGCGGCGCGCAGGACATCTCCGACCTCGACCTGTCCGGCCGCTACGAGACCGCCTGCGACCCGCGACTCAACACGCAGCAGTCGCTCGAGCTGGCGTTCCTCGTCGCGGAGATGCTGCGCTCCTGACGACCGTCCCGGGCCGGGGCAACGCACCCGGCCCGGGACCGGGTCACGACTCCAGCTGCAACAGCGCCATCGACTTGCTCACGGCGTCGGCCAGCGAACCCACGTCGCTGACGGCGTGCCCGTTCGCCTGCAGGCCGACATGCACGCCGTCGCGATACGTCGCCACCGCGATCCCCACCGACTGGTGCGGCGCCAACGGCACGAACGGATACACCTCCCGAAGCCGAGCCCCCGCCAGCGACAACGGAATGCTCGGCACCGGCACGGTCGTCACGACGGTGTCGAACAGCAGCGGTGCCGCCTGCCCCGCCGCCTTCGTGGCCAGCCGGTGCAGTCCAGCGGGCAGCCTGTTCGCCAGCACCGGCAGCGCTCCTGCGCCGCGGGTCGGACCGGCCTCCTTGTTGCGCGCCATCGCCTCGCGCACCAGCCGCAGCCGCTCCACCGGATCGTCCACCTCGACAGGCAGGTCGCACAGATAGCCGGACAGGCTGTTGCCCGCATCCCCGCCGTCGCGCCCGCGGAGGCTCACCGGCACGAGCGCGCGCAACGACCGTGCGTCCGCGCGCTGCCCCCGGTTGATCATCCACTCCCGCAGCGCGCCCGCGAGCACCGCGAGCACGACGTCGTGGGTGGTGCCGCCGTGCACGCTGCGGACGGCGCGGACATCGCCCGCGGGCAGCCGGACGAGTCCGATGCGGCGGCTCGGCGAGTTGACCGTCGCCGTCGGCGACAGCGGATAAGGACGCGCCGACGTCACGATCGACCCGGCGATGCTCGCCGACTCGGCGGCCTGACCGAGCAATGCCGTCGCCGATTCCGTCGCCGCGCCGAGCGGGGACCGCGGTTTCTGCGCGGGCTCGTCGTCGACGGGCCTGCGCTGCCACGGCAGCGTGATGTCGTCGAGCAGGGCGAGTGCGAGTTCGACCGCGCCCATGCCGTCGGCGAGCGCGTGGTGGAACTTCACCAGCAGCGCGAAATCCCCGTCCGGCAGGCCGGTCACCAGCTGGACGCTCCACAGCGGACGGTCGAGGTCGAGCGGTTCGGCGATCCAGTGCTCGGCGAAGGTCGCGAGCGGATCGGGCGCGTACCGGTCGTACAGGCTGCTGACGGCTACGTGACGTGCCGGATCGAACGCCGGGTCGTCCTCCCAATGGGCGCCGCTGAACGGAAGCAGGCCGGTACGAACCCGGCGCCGGAGCCGGGGCATGCGGGCGGCCCGTTCGGCGAGCAGCCCCGCGACGTGGTCGGCATCCCAGTCCCGTTTGGGGCGGAACGTCGCGACCGCGCCCATGTGCATCGGTGTCGCGTCGCCCTCCAGACAGAGGAAGGCCATGTCGAGTGCGCTGAGCCGTTCCGGTGCCATAGGAGTCTCCCGGAAGATGGTGTGCATGCGGCTGGGTATCAGTGCACCAGCCGCGCGTGACGCCGACGTGGTCGTCGTGTTGCCGACCCGGAAACGTCCGGCAGAGCTGGTCGTGGTCCCCGTCGACGTTGTCGGCGCATCCCACCGCGCGGCTTGAGGGGTGTGGGTGCGACGTCACACTATCCAGGTCACGGCAGCGTCGAGAGGGCCACCTCGGAACCCCGCTTCACGCGCGTTCCCGGGTCGGGATTCTGGCCGACGACGAACACGAACCTGTCGCCGCCGAAGCCGCCACCGTCGTCGTCGCCACCGGAGCCGCCCGCCACCTTCAGGCCCGCGTCGGACAGCAGTTGCCGCGCATCCGGCAGCGGCCTGCCCTGCACGTCCGGCACATCGACCGCGTTGGACACGTACACGCCGATGCGGCTGCCCTGGTCGACCGTCTCGCCGTTCCCGGGTTCGGTGCGCACGACGTGGCCGCCCGCCACGTCGGCGGAGAACTCCTCACCGGCGTCGTACGGCTGGAAACCGGCCTCCTGCAGCGTCGTGAACGCCTGGTCGCGGGGCATGCCGGCGACCGCGGGAACGGGCAGTGGTTCCGGGCCTTTCGAGACGACGACGGCGACGTTCGTGCCGATGTTGACCTGGGTTCCGGGTTGCGGCGACACCGAGATGACCGCGCCCTGCTGCACGTCGGTGCTGTACTGGTCGGTGTTCTCGTCCCGGGTCGGCGTCAGCTGGGCCTGTTTGATCGCCTGCTGCGCCTGTTCCACCGAGATGCCCTGCTGGATGTCCGGCACCACCGGCTTGCCGAGCGAGATCATCACGTTCACCTGGTCGCCCTGCAGGGCCCGCGCGCCCGCCGGCGGGTCGGTGCGGATGCTGGTGCCGCTCGGCACCGTGTTGTGCCGCTCCTGCTCGAACGTCGGCGTCAGCTCGGCGTCGCGCAGAGCCTGCGCGGCCTGCTGCCGGTCCATGCCGGAGATGTCGGGCACGTCGACGTAGCGGCCCGACAGCAGCCACCAGCCTCCTGCTCCGACGCCGGCCACCAGCAGCAGCGCGGCCACGAGCCAGAGTGCGAGCCACCCGCCGCTCCGCCGCGGCTTCGCGGGTTGCTCCTCCTCGGAAGGGTCGGCGGCCGCCGGGGCCGCGCCCGCCGCGGACCGGGGTAGGGCCTGGGTCCCGGTCGGCCCGCCCGCCGTGGGCGCGGTCACGGCCTGCATCGCGGGGACGGTGCGCTCGGCGTCCGATTCGGGCGCGGCGTGTTCGGAAGGCGACGACGGATGCTGGGGCTGCCGCTGCGCCGGAATCGGCACCGCGGTGCGCTGGATGCCCAGCTGACCGCGGACCTCGCGGAGCTGTTCCAGGAACGCCGTCGCGTCGGCGGGCCGGGCCTCGGCGTCCCTGCGGGTCGCACGCAGAACGAGCTCGTCGAGCGCGGGTGGCAGGTCGCTGCGGGACGCACTCGGCGCGGGGACGTCGTCGTTGACGTGGCGGTAGGCCACGGAGATCGGCGTGTCCGCGGTGTAGGGCACGTGGCCGGTGAGCATCTCGTAGAGCAGGATGCCCACCGAGTAGACGTCGCCGCGCTCGCCCGCCGAGCCGTTGGTGACCTGCTCCGGAGACAGGTACGCGACGGTGCCGAGGATGACGCTGCCCGTCGTGTTGGCCGTGGCGGAGACCGCGCGGACCAGGCCGAAGTCGCCGACCTTCACCACTCCGCTGCCCGCCTGGCCGCCGCGGCCGATGAGCACGTTCTCGGGTTTGACGTCGCGGTGCACCAGCCCTGCGGCGTGCGCGGCGCCGAGTGCGGACAGCACGTCCTCGGAGATCGTCAGCACCTGCGGCAGGGTGAGGGCGCCGCGTTCGTCGAGCAGGTCGCGCAGCGTGCCGCCGTCGACGAGCTCCATGACGAGGAACGCGCGCCGCTGCTCGCTGCCCGGCGTGCCGTCGAATCCCTGGTCGTGGACGGCGACCACGTGCGGATGGTGCAGTTTCGCCGCCGATCGGGCCTCGCGTTCGAACCGTTCGACGAAGCTGCGGTCGTCGGCGAATCGCGAGTCCATGATCTTGATGGCCACGGGCCGGTCGAGGCGGGTGTCGAGCCCCCGGTAGACCGACGACATGCCGCCGCGGGCGAGTAGCCCGTCCACGCGGTACCGCCGGTCGAGCAGCGCTCCGGCGAGATTTTCGTCCGTCCGTGTCACACCGTGGGATCCTACGGCCGGGCGATGCCGGTGGTGTCCGGTGTCCCCGCTACGCCATTAGCCTGGCACGACACCTCCGCGGCGTGGCGTGTGGCAGGGTGGAGCACGTGAGTGCAATCCCTCTGGCTGACGATGTGCTCGATGCCGACGTCGCGGTCGTACCCGTGGCCGAGGTCGCGGAGACGCTGAACGTGGCGCAGAACAAGGTCCGGCAGATGCTCCGGGACGGTCACCTCATCGCCGTCCGCCGCGACGGCGACCTGATGATTCCCGCCGATTTCCTGCGGGACGGGGCCGTGATCAAGGGCCTCGCCGGCACGATCACCGTGCTGTCGGACGCCGGTTTCACCCGTACGGAGATGCTGCGCTGGCTGTTCGCCGAAGACGAGTCGCTGCCCGGTACGACACCGATCAACGCCCTGCGCACCAGTCACGGCACCGAGGTCAAGCGCCGCGCCCAGGCGATGGCGTTCTGACGGGCGATTCCTCTCCGGCCGCGCGGACGACGGCGCCGCGCGGCCCTCACTCGCGCCTGCGGTGCGCCGCGACACGTTCCCGGGTCGCACACCGCGTGGAGCAGTAGCGCCGCGGACTCCCGCCGCCGAGCTCGGCGAACGCCCTGCGGCAACTCGCCGAGGCGCACAGTCCTCCCGGCGCGTGTTGCCGGTCCGCGAGCAGGTTCGCCAGTGCCAGGCAGGACGAGGCGATCAGCCACTCGTCCCACGGCGCGTCGTCGTGGGAGTCCACGTGCACGTGCCACGGGTGCGCTCCCTCGTGAGTGGTCAGCCGCGGCGCACGGGCGTGACGGACGAGCAGCTCGTTGAGAGCGTCGGCCGCCGCCGTGACCGTGGTCGCCGCGAACACCGTGCGCAACCGCTGTGCGGCCTCGCGTAGGCGGGGAAGGTCCGCCGCGGTGAGGTCGAGCGGTTCCTGTTCGCCGTGCGACACGAGAACCGCGCGCACCGCTTCCACGTCGGGTTCGCCGGTCAGCAGCACGTTCACCAGATCGGCGGCCCGCGTCGCGGCCGCGCGTGCGGAACTGCCGAGTGGTCGGTCGTCGCGTCCTGGCACGACCACAGTGTAACGTCTCGTATGTGTCAGGGCGTTACTCGTGGCCTCGATGTGGCCTGCCCGGGTACCTCGCCGGGGCGCTCGCGGCGCGTACCGGCGACGAGATGTCCGGTCCCGCGCTGCTGCTGGCGGCCGTCGCCGTGACCGGTTCGATCACACAGGGCCCGGCCGTACTGACGGCGTTGACGGCGGCCGCGGCCGTGGGCGGTCCCGTGATCGGCGTACTGCTGGACCGCACCGGCAGACCCGGCCCCGTGCTGGCCGGGGCGCTCGCGGGCTACGCCGCGGGGCTCGGCCTCGTGGTCCTGTGCCTCGGCCACGTGTCCGCACCCGTCGCCGTGGCCGCAGCGGTGCCTGCCGGACTGCTCAGCCCCGTGGTCGCGGGTGGCTGGTCGTCGCAGCTGCCCGCCGTCGCCGGATCCGGCCTCGACCGCGCGAGCAGGCTCGACGCGATGACCTTCAGCGTCGCGAGCCTCGCCGGCCCAGCGGTGGCGGGCCTCGTCGGCGGACAGGCGGGCGTCGTGGTGTCGGTGGCGGTCGTGGCCGTCGGCGTGCCTGCGGCCCTGGCTCTGCCGTCCGCCAGTGCCGGTCGCGGGCGCGGGTCGATGCCGGGTTCCCGCGTGCGCACGGAGGTCGTCGCCGGGCTGCGCGCGATCGCGGGGAGCACGTCCTTGTCGCGCGCGACCACCGTGTCGGTCGTGTCGTACGTCGGGGTCGGCATGTTCGTCGTGTGCTGTCCTGTGCTGGGGATGCGGTGGTTCGGCGACGCGGACCGCGGCGCGCTGCTGCTGGCAGTCCTCGCTGCGGCCGGGCTGCTCGCCAACGCCGTGCTGGCGCGCCGGAAACGGCAGCCGCGGCCCGATTCGACGCTCCTGGTGAGCACCTTCGTGCTCGGCGGCGGTGTCCTCCTGGCGGTCGCACCCGGCCCCGGTTTCGCGATCGCGGCCGCGGCCGTGTGCGGGATCGGTGAGGGACCGCAGCTGGCCGCGTTGTTCGCCGTACGGCACCGCGAGGCGGACGCGGAGGTGCGCGCCCGCGTGTTCATGCTCGGTGCGAGCCTGAAGATCGGTGGGATCGCCGCGGGAACCGCGCTCGCCGGTGCGTTGCTGGCCTGGTCGTTGACGGTGTGTCTCCTCGTCGCGGCGGGGACGCAGCTCCTGGCCGCCGGGCTTTACCCGCTCTGGGACTCGCGCCAGCGCTGCGGGGTGACGCCGTAGCGGTTGCGGAAGCGGCGGACGAGGTACGACGCGTCGCGCAGGCCGGTCCGCGCCGCCACCACCCCGAGCGGCAGGTCGGTCTCCCGGAGCATCCGGCGCACCTCCGTCAGCCTTCGCTCGGTGATCCACTCCAGCAGCGGTCTGCCGGTGCGTTCCCGCATCAGCGTGGTCAGGTGTCCCGGCGTGTACCCGAGTGCGGACGCGACGTCGGCCGCCGACACCGGCTCCCGGAACGTCTCCTCGATGCGGTCGAACACCCGCTCCACGAGCGGGTCCCGGGTGTCGGGCTGTGGCGGGGCCAGGCGGGCCGCGTCGATCAGTACCCGGGTGAGCAGGCTGGTGACCGCTTCGCGCGCGCCGAGACGTTCCGGTGCGGCCAGCTCGGTGGCGAGCTCCGCCAGCTGCCGGGACCAGCGGTCGCGGTCGTGCTCGGGGACGAGCGCGGCCGGTGCGTCCTGCGTGAACAGGGCGAGCAGCGGATGTCCGGTCCAGGTCAGCGGGGACACCGACGCCAGGGCGGGCACGGCGTCCGGCGTGAACGAGACCGACCACGCGCTGCCGTCCGCGGGCGCGGACCCCACGACCGGGGTCACAGCCTGACCCGGCGACAGGGCGAGCACCTCGCCGGCTCGCAGCGGCCGGACGACGCCGTCGATCTCGATCGCACCCACGTCCCGCTCGACGTACGTCAGCACGAGGAAGTCGTGAGCGTGGCGGTGCTCCGGCGGGGCGACCGTGCTGTGGGCACCCGCATCGTCGGCGGCGGGGTCGCAGGGTGCCGGGGAACCGAGCCGGGTCACCGTGACGGCGGGCATGCTGGAGGGCTGTTCGTGGCGGTAGACGGGCGTGCCGTCCGGACGCACGGTTCGCAGCCGCCGCGTGCCGCCCACCTGCCTGCCTACGGCATCGGCCGCGGAGGCTGTGGTGGCGGATCCCGCATCGCCCGACGAATGTGCCATGCCCACCAAGGTATGTCCTGCCCCATCGCCGTGAAATGTCCAACCCTGGAATCGGTACACACGCGCCGACACGGGGAGCCGACCATGACCGACGTACGCATCGTCGACGAACGCACCACCGACGAACGCGATCGCCCGTTCCTGCCGGGGATGGGCAAGACCTGGCTGATGCCGATCTACGACCTCTTCTCCCGGGCGCTGGGAGTCGGTGAGCTGCACCGGAGAGGCGTCGGCGTCGCGGGCGTCGCACCCGGTCAGGCGGTACTCGACGTCGGATGCGGCACCGGCAATCTCGCGCTCACGCTGCTCGCGGCCACGCCGACCGCTGCGGTCACCGGACTCGACCCCGACGCCGGGGCGTTGCGCCGGGCCGCCCGCAAGGCACGCAGGCGGCGGGCGTCACTCACCCTCGCCCAGGGCTACGCCGACAGGCTCCCCTCGGGCGACGGCTCGTTCGACCACGTCGTCTCGGCCCTGGCGTTGCATCACCTCGCCGACGAGGACCGTGACGGATTCGCGCGGGAGGCCTTCCGTGTGCTGCGGCCGGGCGGGACGGTGACGATCGTCGACTTCGGCGGCCCGTCACCCGCCGCGCAGCACACCGGTCGCGGTCATGAGCACGGCCGGGGTCATGAGCACGGCGGTCATGAACACGGCGGACATGAACACGGTCGCGGCCCGCTGCATGCCGTGCGGCGGCTGACGCGGCTGCTGCGCCCGAAGGCCGACGAGCACCCGACGACGGCGCGCAACTACGGCAACGCTTTGGTCGACCTGCTCTCCGGCGCCGGGTTCGCCGACGCCGGAGAGGTCGCCCACGTCGACCGCTCGTTCGGCCGCGTCAGCATCGTGCAGGCCACGCGCGAGGACCGCGAGGACCGCGAGGACGCTGTCGCGCGGTAGCGCGTCGTCGAAGGACGTGCTCGGGCGACGGCCTCGCAGAACACGCGAGCCTGAGTGCAGGACACGCGAGCTGGGGGCAGGACACGCGGGAGGCGGTCAGCCGTTCTGCGCGTCGCGCCAGGCCAGCCACTTCTTGAGGGTCGAGAGGTCGTAGTCTGGTCCGCCGGAGCCGACGGTGAACGTGGTGATGCCCAGGCCCAGCAGTTGGTCCCCCGAGTCCTCGGGGTCGCCCTGCACGCCGACGGAACGTTCGATCGTCGACGGGTCGCGGCCGATGTCGGCGCAGTGGCCGTCGAGCACCGACAGCTTGTGCCGGGCCGTCTCCACATCGCCGAAGCCGTGCCACACGTCCGCGTGCCGGGCCACCAGGCGCAGTGTCTTCTTCTCACCGCCACCGCCGATGAGCATCGGGATGTCGCGGGTCGGGGCCGGGTTGAGCTTGCCGAGCCTGGTCTCGATCCGCGGCAGCGCCTCACCCAGCTCGGCGATGCGGCTGCCCGCGGTGCCGAACTCGTAGCCGTACTCGTCGTAGTCGCGTTGGAACCAGCCCGCGCCGATGCCGAGGATCAGCCTGCCGCCGGAGATGTGGTCGACGGTGCGGGCCATGTCGGCGAGCAGGTCCGGGTTGCGGTAGCTGTTGCACGTGACAAGCGCGCCGATCTCGATCTCCGACGTCTGTTCTGCCCAGGCGCCGAGCATCGTCCAGCACTCGAAGTGTTCGCCGCCGGGGTCGCCGGTGAGGGGGAAGAAATGGTCCCAGTTGAACAGGATGTCCGCGCCGAGCTCCTCGGCCTCGCTCGCCACCCTGCGGATCGCTGCGTAGTCGGCGTGCTGCGGTTGGAGTTGGAGTCCAATTCGGACGTTCCTGGAAGTCATGCCGCCAGCCTACCGGCGAACGCGCGTGCGGCCACTCCGGCGCGACGCGCCCCGCCGACCACGACCCGCCTGCGGAGTACGTCGTAGTCGGCGGCCGTGATCTCGTCCAGGATCTTCCGGTAGAGGGTGAAGGCGGTGCTCACGCACGGCCGCGACTCCGGCCGCAGGAGCTCGATCCCCGGCCGGGCGCGGCGATAGACCGCGCGGTTGTAGGCGACCAGCCAGCGCAGTGCCCTGCGGATTCGCGGATCGGGCCTGCCGGTGGCCAGCGACCACTCCAGCAGCTCTCTGTCCACATCGAACGCGGCGAGTTCCTCGGTGGGCAGGTACACGCGGCCGCGGCGCAGATCCTCGCCCACGTCGCGCAGGAAGTTGGTCAGCTGGAACGCCTCGCCCAGTGCGGCGGCGTAGGGCTCGGCCTCCGCCCGCGGCACGGTCGTGCCGAGCACCGGCAGCATCTGCAGGCCGATGACGCGGGCCGAGCCGTGCACGTACTCGCCGAGCGCGTCGAACGTCGGGTACTCGGTCGTGTGCAAGTCCATCCGCATCGAGCGCAGGAACGCGTCGAACCAGACGCGCCGGAGGTCGTAGCGGTGGACCGTCCCGGCCAGTGCCGTCGCGACGGGCCCGGTGACCTCGCGGCCGGCGTAGACGTCGTCGAGCAGTCGCGCGGCGTCGTCGAGGGCGCGGCCCGGATCGCCGCCGGGCAGGTCGACGGCGTCGTCCACCTGTCGCGCGAAGGCGTACAGCGCGTATGTGGCGGGCCGGGCGTGGGCAGGCAGCAGCAGCGTGGCGAGGAAATAGGTGCGGCCGTGCCGGGCGGCGATCCGCCTGCAGGCACGGAACGCGGGCGGCAGGGACCGGCCCGCGACGGCGGGGGCGGAGCGTGCGGAACTCACGGTCGTCCTGACCGCTCCGACGTCGCGCTGCCGGTGATGCGCTCGGCGGCGAGCCGCCCGGAGATCAGCACCGGTGGGATGCCCACGCCGGGCCGGGTGCCGGATCCTGCCAGCACGACGTTGGCCGCGCCCCGCACGAGATTGCCCGGCCGGAACGGGCCGGTCTGGGCCGCCGTGTGCGCGAGCGAGAACGGCGTGCCCGCCGCCATGCCGCGGGCGGACCAGTCGTGCGGGGTGTCCATGCGGTGGAGGTGGAACTCGTCGGCGAACCCGTCGAGGCCACGGGTCTGCAACGTGCGCAGCAGCTCGTCACGGTAGGCCGGGGCGAGGCGCGGCCAGTCCAGTGGCCCGGTGTGCAGGTTGGGTGCGGGCGCGAGCACGGACACGAGTTGCCTGCCGTCGGCGGCGAGCGCAGGGTCGGTCGCTGTGGGACGTGTGACCAGCAGCGACGGATCGCTCATCGGTGTGCCGTCGCGGACGATCTCACGGAACGTATCGTGCCAGGCGGCGCCGAAGAAGATCGTGTGATGGTCTAGCGCGTCCCATGTTCGCGACGTCTCGCCGTGCAGTACGACCGCCGACGGCGAGTACCGTGTCCGGACGAGCCTGCGGGGCCGGATGCCGAGCAGGCGGTACGCGGTGGTCGGTTCGGTCGCGAGCACGACGGCGTCGCACTCGATGCGTTCGCCGTCGGCGGTGCGGACCGCGCGCACCCGGTCGCCGACGCGTTCGAGCCACGCCACATGGGTGCCGGTGCGGACGGTGGCACCAGCCTGTTCGGCCGCTCCGGTCATCGCGGCGGCGATCGCGCCCATCCCGCCTTCCGGGTACGACACGCCGCCCACGGTGTCCATGAACGGGATGGCGCCGTACGCCCCGAGCGCCCGTCGCGGTTCGAGCCCGGCATACAGCGCCTGGAACGAGAACAGCCTGCGCACCCGGTCGTCGGTGACGAACCCGGCGACCTTCGGCCACAGCCTGCCGAACCCGCCGAGCGCGACGAGCCGCGCCAGTGCAGGTCGCGCCTCGGCGTGCAGCAGGTCCAGCGGGCTGTCGAAGTTGCCGCCGATGAAGTGTTCCGCCTCGGCCGTGTACAGCTCGGTCAGCCATCGGCGCAGCTTGCGGTACCCGTCGACCTCGCGCGGGCCGACGACGGCGCGCAGCTCGGCCTCCATCGCCTCGGCCTCGGTGTACAGGTTCAGCGACGAACCGTCGGCGAAGTGTGCCCGGTACGCCGGGTCGATCCGCGTGAGGGACAGCCGGTCGGCCGTCTTCTCGCCGACGGCGGCGAACGCCTCGTCGAGCAGCTCCGGCATCGTCAGCACCGTGGCGCCCGTGTCGAACGCGTGCCCGCCGATCTCCTCGGTGGCCACGCGGCCGCCGGGATGGGGTGCGCCGTCCAGCACCGTGACCCGCCTGCCCGCACCGGTCAGGTGCAACGCCGCCGACAGGCCGGACAGGCCCGCACCGACCACGACCACCCGGTCGGTGGCCCCGGAAACCGTCCGCATCAGTGCCTCTCCGCCGTCGCGTGCGCAGGCCGGTGAGTCGTCGGCCGGTGTGCCGTCGAGCGGTTCGTCATGGGTGCGTGTCGCATCAGTGGGAGCGCTGGGTCGCCTTGACGGCCAGTTCCGTGAGCCGCTTCGGGGCCGGGTCGGCCAGGCCCGCGGTGTCGAGCGCAGCCAGCGCCGAGTCGGTGAGCGTCTCGATGCGGCGTTCCACCTCGGCGACGGCACCGACGTCGGTGAGCACCTCGCGCACCCGCTCGACGGTGGCGTCGGTCAGGTGCGCGTCGCCGAGTGCCGAATCGATGACGCTCGCCGCCGCGGACCCCGCGCCCGCGTGCTGCAGGCCGAGCGCCACCAGCAGGGTCCGCTTGCCCTCGCGCAGGTCGTCGCCTGCGGGTTTGCCGGTGACCCCGGGGTCGCCGAACACGCCGAGCAGGTCGTCACGCAGCTGGAACGCCACGCCGATGTCGCCGCCGAACGACAGCAGCGGGTCGATCACGTCGTCGCCCGCGCCCGCGAGCGCCGCGCCGAGGTGCAACGGCCGCTGCACCGTGTAGGCGGCCGTCTTGAGCAGGTCGATGCGCAGCGCCGCGTCCACCGACGCATCGCCTGTCGCCTGGGTGCGCACGTCGAGGTACTGACCCGCGAGGACCTCCGAGCGCATCGCCCGCCACGCGGGCCGCGCCCGGCGCAGCACGTCGGCCGGCAGCGGAGCGTCGGCGAACATGTCGTCGGCCCACGCGAGCGCGAGGTCGCCGATGAGCACCGCCGCGGCCAGGCCGTACTGCTCGGCCGAGCCGAGCCAGCCGCCCCGGGCGTGCTCGCTGGCGAACGCCACGTGCACCGTCGGCGATCCACGGCGGGAGTCCGACGAGTCCAGCACGTCGTCGTGGATCAGTGCGCACGCCTGGATCAGTTCGAGGCTCGACACGGCGTGCAGCACGCCCGCCGCCTCGTCGCCGGAGGCCGCGCCGCCGGCCCCGCGCCAGGCCCACCAGGAGAACGTTGGGCGCAGCCGTTTCCCGCCGCCGAGCACGAACTCCCGCAACGCGTCGGTGGCGCCGGTGAAGGCGGGCTCGGTCCGCCCGATCGACTCGCTCGCGTCGCGGAGGAACTCGGTCAGCGCCTCGCCGATGGCCGCGGGCAGGTCGGCGTCGAAGTCGGGCTGGGTCATGGCCCCATCGTTCCAGGCGCCACCCGCGGCCCGTGCGGTGCGATCGCCGACTGTGGCGCGCGAAACGACGAGCCGGGCGCTGGCCGGGTGGCGCGTGCCCCGGAATCGGCCAAAACGGCGCGCGACGCGCGCGGGCGTACGGGTAGCGTGCCGGGCTATGAGCGTGCACGACATTGCCAACCAGTACGTCGACGACTACGCGGCCGCCAACCCGATCGGTGCGACCGCGATGGGGATCGTCGGGTTCGACGACCAGCTGACCGACTACTCGCCCGAGGGGCACGCCAACCGTGCGGCGCTGACCCGCCGTGCGCTGCGCGACATGGAGGCCGCCGAACCCACCGACGAGGCGGAACGCGTGGCGAAGGCCGTGTTCACCGAGCGGGGACGGGTCAGCGTCGAACTCCACGAGGCGGGTCTGGACCTGGCCGACCTGAACGTCATCGCGAGCCCCGTGCAGGACGTGCGCGAGGTGTTCGACCTGATGCCGCAGGAGACGCCCGAACAGTGGGAGACGGTCGCCAAGCGCATGGCGGGAGTGCCCGACGCGCTCGACGGCGTCCGCGCGTCCCTGCTCGCGTCCGCCGACGCCGGGCGCGTGCCCGCCATCCGCCAGGTGAGCAAGGTCGCCGAGCAGGCGGAGACGTGGGCCGGCATGAGTGGCGACGGGTACTTCCGGACGCTCGTCGCCGACGCAGACGTGCCCGACGCGCTGCGCGGCGATCTCGACCACGCGGCGCAGACGGCCCAGGAGGCCTACGCCGAGTTCGCCGGGTTCCTCCGCGCCGAGCTGGCGCCGGAGGCACGCGAGAAGGACGCCGCGGGTGAGGACGTGTACCGCCTGTCGTCACGCTACTTCGTCGGCGCCGACCTGGACCTGCGTGAGGCCTACGAGTGGGGCTGGGAGGAGTTCTCGCGCGTCGAACGGGAGGCCAAGGAGGTCGCCGAGCGGATCAAACCGGGCGCCACGCTGGCCGAGGCCGCCGCGGCGCTCGACGCCGACCCGAAGTACCGCGTCACCGGGCAGCGGGCGCTGCGCGAGTGGATGCAGAACCTCTCCGACGAGGCGTTGCGGTCGCTGCGCGGCACGCACTTCGACATCCCCGACGAGCTGATGGCGCTGGACTGTCGTATCGCCCCGCCCGGGGGCGGCGTCGGCGCGTACTACAACGGACCGAGCGAGGACTTCTCCCGTCCGGGCACGATGTGGTGGTCGGTGCCACCCGGCAAGGAGGACTTCCCCACGTGGCGCGAGGTCACGACCGTCTACCACGAGGGCGTGCCCGGCCACCACCTGCAGATCGCCACGTCGGTGTACGAGCAGTCGCTCAACCGGTTCCAGCGGCTCATGGCCTTCACCTCGGGTCACGCCGAGGGTTGGGCGCTGTACGCCGAGCGGCTCATGCGCGACCTCGGCTATCTGTCCGACGACGGCAACCTGCTCGGCATGCTCGACGCGCACCTGTTCCGCGCCGCGCGGGTGATCATCGACATCGGCATGCACCTCGAACTGGAGATCCCCGCGGGCACCGGTTTCCACGAGGGCCAGCGGTGGACCCCGGAACTGGGGCTGGAGTTCATGCTCACCCGCACGATCACCGCCGCCGACCACGTGCGCGACGAGATCGACCGCTACCTCGGCTGGCCCGGCCAGGCGCCCTCCTACAAGCTCGGCGAGAAGCTGTGGCTCGAAGCGCGCGAGGAGGCCCGGCGCCGTGAGGGCGACGCGTTCGACCTGGCTGCCTTCCACCGCCGCGCACTCCGCATGGGCGGCATGGGGCTGGGCACGCTCCGCGAACTCCTCGTCGGCTGACCTCCGTCCTGAGCACGTGAGCACCGCGTGTTCTGCGTTCGCGTCGCGTTGTGGGCCCGGGAGAACCCGTGCCGCACAGCGCGGGTTCGCGGTGCCCATGCCCCGGCGGTTCAGTCCAGCGGGAGGGTGCGGCCCAGTACCGCGAACGGCCGCGGGTCGCCCGCGAACCGGTACTGCCGCAGGACGTCGTCGAATCCGACCCGGCGGTAGAGCTTCCAGGCGCGGCTGTCGCCTTCCGGGGTGGACAGCAGGACGCGCCCGTCCGGGACGCCGTCGAGCAGCATGCGCAGTAGGTCTTCACCGGTTCCGCGGCCCTGGCCGCCGGGGCGCACGTGGATCTCGGTGAGCTCGAAGTAGTCGTCCAGCCACGCGTGGGCGGTCTGCTCGCCCTCGCGGTCGGTGACACCGCGGCGCACCTGTTCGTGCCACCACTGACCGGGCATGCCGCGGTAGCCGTAGGCGATGCCGACGAGACGATCGTCGTCGTCGAGGGCAGCGACCGCGCGCCAGCCCTCGCGGAGCACGTGGGTGAGCCACATCGGGGCACGCTGCTCGGCCGTGCCCGGCGGGTACTTCATCGCAGCGACGTAGATGTCGAGCGCCTCGCGCAGCCGCAGCCGGAACTCCTCGCCGGAGAGCCGGACGTATCGCTGCGCGCTCGGCATCGCCGTCATCGGTGCTGTCCCGGTTCGGCGGCGACGTCCGCCGCGGTGCCGCCGGTCGCGGCGAGCAGCCCGTCGAACGTGGTGGGGTAGACCGACTTCGGATGCCCCGCGGCGGCCCACACGACGTCGTAGGCGGCCAGGGCCGTGTCGACGAATGTGAGGATGCGCTGCGGGTGGCCGACCGGGGCGACGCCGCCGATCGTCTGTCCCGTCGATGCCTTGACGAGCTCCGGCTCGGCCCGGCCCACCTTCTCGGCGCCCGCGAGCTCGGCGAGTGTCGTCGTGTTCGCCCGGTGCGCTCCGGACGTCAGCGCGAGCAACGCGCGGTCGGTGCCGTCGGGCAGCGTGGCGCGGAACACCAGGCTGTTGGCGATCGCGCCGACCTCGATGCCCAGCGCCGCGGCGGCCAGCTCGGCCGTGCGGGCGTCGTCCGGTAGGAGACGGATTCCCTGCACAGCGGCGTCCTGATCGGCCTCGGAGAGCGCGGCCGCGACCTTCGCGACCGACGGATGGTCGAGGGTGCTCATGGCTTCATGAGATCACGTCGGCGGTACGGGGTGCGACGCAGATCGCTCGTGGGAGGCGCTTGCTCGAGGAGCCGACGGCGCGCTACCGTGAAAGTGTCGAACAGATGTTCGGCAACGGGGATCCCCGGGCGTCCGGCACGTGGATGGGGGAAGCATCCCGTGCCGGACGCCGCTCGAACGGGGAGTGCCACGAGCGGCAGAACTGGGAAGGGGGCGGCCGTGTCGGTTGCCATGACGCCGCAGGATCCGTCGGTGCGGAAGCGGGCCGTGCAGCCCGCGCTGCCGTTCGCGCAGGCACCGCCCGCCGCGCCTGCGACCGCTCCGCTGCTGGCTCAGGCCCGCCGCGGCGTCCAGGCGGCGCGCGAGGAGTCCGACCTGGTGGAGCGGTTCACGGGTGCGTACCTGTCGGCGCTGCGGGCCGCGGCGGCGGTGCTCACGGCGCGGGGCAGGCCCCACCGGGGCCGTGCCAAGCCGGAGAGCACGTGGTCGCTGCTGGAAACGGCGGCTCCGGAACTGGCCGGCTGGGCGGCCTACTTCGCGGCGTTCTCGGCGCGGCACGCCGCTCTCCAGTCGGGCGCGTCCCGTGGCGCGGACGAGGAGTCGGCGAACGAGCTGGTGCAGCGGGCGGGTGAGTTCCTCGCGATCGCCGACGTGGTCGTGCGCGGGCAGGCGCAGTCGGGCGGACGCGGGGCAGCAACGCCGTGCGAAGCCACCGTGCCGTGGCCACGGTCGCGGAGACGGTGACCGTGACGAGTGGTGGTCCGGTGGTCGATCACCGGCGGCTCGCCGAGGCATTCGGCGACGAGGTCACACTGCTGATCGAGGCATCGCGAGGCCTCGCGCCCGAGACGCCGGTGCCGACGTGTCCGGGGTGGACGGTCGCGGACACGGTGCGGCACGTCGGCAGCATCTACCGAGTGGCCCAGGCGTGGTTGATCGACGGTGAACGACCACGGGAATGGCAGCGTGTTCCGGCTCCGGGGCAGAGCGAGGAGAGCTACGTCCGGCAGGGGTACGCGGACCTGCGCGAGATCCTCGACTTCCACGGCCCGGACAGGCCCGCGGCGACATGGTGGCCGAAGGATCGGACCTACGGCTTCTGGTGCCGGCGCATGACGCACGACACCACGGTCCACCGGGTCGACGTCGAAGGTGCCGGAGGCATGACCTGGTCCGGGGTTGCCGCCGACGTGGCGCTCGACGGGGTCGACGAGGCCCTCATGCTGTGGTTCGGCCACCGGCTGCCCCGGCTCGGACTCCGGGGAACGCGTGCGGGCGAGGTCGGTGTGTGCACGGCCGGGCGCGGTTGGCTCGTGTCCGCGGGACCGGAAGAGACGGCTGTGCGCCGCTGTCCGGAGTCCGAGGCGAGAGACGCCGCAGCCGTGGTTTCGGGAGGACCGGAGGCGGTCTACCTGTGGCTGTGGGGCCGGAATCGGCCGGGCGCCGTCGCCGTGGCCGGTGACGAGGACGCGGCCGGGCAATTGCTGGCGCTCATGCGGCTGGCAACGCGATGATGATGTTGCGACCACCCGACGCTGGGCCGGTGTTGCGGGTGCCGCCGGGACGGAGGTGCACGGTGAACGGTATGCCCGGAGTGGTGTTCGAAGCCGAACAGCCGCGGGCGGTTGCGGAGTTCTGGGCCGCGTTGCTCGGCGGCGAACTCGCCGGAGACGACGGCGGGTGGCGAGTCCGGCTCGCGGACGGCCCCACGATGCGCTTCGTCGGTGCCACGGCGGGGAAAACGACCAAGAACCGGATTCACCTCGACCTCGCCTCCGGAGGTGTCGACGGGCCCGGAGAGCAGAACACCATTGTGGACAGAGCGATCCGGCTCGGTGCCGCCCGCGTCGACATCGGGCAGTACTCGGGTGCGATCCCGGCACCGTGGCAGGTGCTGGCCGACCCCGCGGGAAACGAGTTCTGCGTCCTCGAACCACGCCCCGAGTACGCCGCCACCGGGGCTCTCGCCGCCGTGGTGATCGAATCACCGGACCCGCACCGGCTGGCCGAGTTCTGGTCCGGTGCCACACAATGGCCGATCGTGCGGACCGAACCGGAGTTCGTCAGTCTGCGTGACGCCGACGGCCGCGGCCCGTGGCTGGAACTGTTGTCGGCCGAACCGTGTCCACCGGTGACGCCGCGCTGCCGGCTCGAACTGGCCGTCCCGGCGAGCGACGGAGACGCCGCCGCCGGAACCGCGTCGGCACCGGCGGCTCCGGGGGAGTTCGCCGCCGAGGCCGACCGGCTGTGCCTGCTCGGTGCGGCCCGCCGCGGAGCAGGCCGGCTCATCGATCCGGACGGGACCGTGATCGACCTCGTGCCCGGCCGCTGACACCGCCTTCGGCGTTGCCGGTGTACCGACGTCACACCGCGCGGCGGCGCGACGCCGGAGGCGGCCACTCACGCCGAGATCGCGCGTGTGGCCGAGCGGGCCGCGCTCTTACCGGTCTGGCGGGACGAGGACGGCCGACTGTGCATTCCACTTTGAGCATTCCTCCCGTGACGCCGCGGTGGGCACCGGCACCCGCCGCGGCGTCACGGGAGTTCGCGATGGCGGATCAGCAGGTGACGTCCACGTCCGCGTACTCCTCGAACGACACGTGCACGTGGTCGTAGTGGTTCGCGGTGTCGCTACCACGATCCTCCATGTACGACCAGCCGCTGCCGTCGTTGTACCGCTGCTCCCAGATCACGTACGTCACGCCGAACTCGGACTGGTTGGCGAGGATGTACTCGGCGATCTGGTCACCGGTGGTGCCGGTGGTCATGAAGTCCAGCGCGAGTCCGCTCGGGTGGTCGCTCGCCCCGGACCGGCTGGCGACGCCGCCGACCGAGTCGACGTCGAACTTCGTCAGCACGTGGTTTCCCACCTGCGCCACGTGCGGCTGTGTGCCCTCCAGTTCCGTCGAGCACGGCTCGGGCTCCGGCGTCGGCGGCGGGGGTGGAGGGGACGGCTTGTGCGTCGTCGTCGGGGTCGTAGTGGACGGCTTCGGTTTCGGCTTCGGTTTCGGTTTCGGTTTCGACGTGGTGCTGCTCGGGGTGGGTTTGTCGGTCGTGGTCCTCGACGTCGTGGTCGTCGACGAGGTCGAGGACGCGGTGGGCGCGCTCATGGCGAGCGCGGCGTTCGCGGGGTCGGCGTCGGAGCCGGCGAGACCTTCCGTGATCGACACGGTGCCGCCCAGTAGAGCGGCGGCGGCCAGGCCCAGTCCGACGGGGAGCGGCCACGAGCGTCGGGATCGCTCGGTTCCGCGGTTCTGCGGCGCCGGGATGTCGCCGGGGGTGGGTCTTCGGGATTTCCGGGCGCGCGGATTCGCCGCGCGGTGTCGGCCTGACATGGGGACCTGCCTCGGGGTTGCTCGGGGTGGGCTATCGGGGTGGGGACAGGTTACGAACCGGCAACGGGGGCGTCACGTGCGAGTGGCAATGCGCACAGCAGGTCGAGACAACCCTTCCGATCATCGCTGGTCAGAAAGGTGACGGGAGGTTTCCGGTGGTGCGCACCACCGGGGCGGGGAGACCGAGGTTCGGGGCGTGTCGGCTTGACCCGGTGGAGCGTGGCCGGCGAGTTCCGGGGGTTTCAGCGGAGGCGGAACCAGTCGCGGGAACGCATGTCCCGCAGTGCGGAGCGACGCTGGTCGGTCGCCAACCGGTCCAGGTAGAGCATGCCGTCGAGGTGGTCCACCTCGTGTTGCAGACACTGAGCCGTCACGCCGTCGCCCTCCACCGTGACCGGTTGCTCGCGCAGGTCCACACCACGCACGACGGCGTAGGTGGCGCGCCGGACGGGGTACCGCAGTTCCGGCACGGAGAGGCAGCCCTCGTCGATGTCATGGGTGGTCTCGGTCAGTTCGACGATCTCGGGATTCAGCACGTAGCCGACCCTGCCGTCGAGGCGGTAACTGAACGCCCGCAGTCCGACCCCGATCTGCGGTGCGGCCAGTCCGGCACGCCCCGGCATGTCCACCGTGTCCAGCAGGTCTTCGACCAGCCGTTTCGTCGTGTCGTCGAACCGGGTCACCGGATCGGCCACGGTCTTCAGCACCGGGTCACCGAAATACCGCAGTTCGCGCACGGCCATCGCCAGTAGTCCTCCGCCGAGTTCGTGGTCGTGATGCGGCGCCGGCCGCGCCACTGGGGTCGGTGTGCCAGCTTAGGGCCGCCGCGTTCGACAACTGTGCCCGCCGCCGGTCAGGCCCGTAGTCGCAGGCCCTTCGGGGTCGCGCGGAAGCCGGCGTCACGCAGCACATCCGCGAGCTGCGACGTCAGAGCCTGTTCTCCGTCGGCGCGCTGCACCTGCAGTTTGCCCAGCCAGCCCTCGCGGACCGCGGCCGAGAGGGCCTCGGCAGCCTGCCGCAGCGGCTCGGTGTGTTCGGTGAACGACAGCAGCGACCGGCCACCGCGCTCGACGTACAGTGCGGGAACGCCGTCGACCAGCACGACCAGCGCACCCGCCTTACGGGCTGGCCGGTGTTTCGTGCTGCCGAGCGGCTGCGGCCACGGCAGCGCCGCACCGTATGGCTGGGCGGGGTCGCTCGCGGCGAGTACGACCGCCCCCTGGGCATCCCGTGTTCCCGCGGTGTCGCTCGCCGCGCGCAGCCGATCGACCGCCCCTCGCGCGGCGAACTGGGCGGCGCCCAGGCCCTCGACGACGTAGCCGCGGACGACCTGTCCCGAGTCCTCCATGCCGCGCAGCACCTTGTAGATGCCGGAGAAGCCGCCCGTGACGCGTTCGGTGTCGAGGGCACCCCTGGTCAGCACGCCGTGGCGCTCGAGGAACGACTCGGTGCGCGCGTGCGCCCGCCGGGTCGGATCGGTCTCCCGCGGCGGCGTCGGGCCCCACCGGCCCGCGACGGTCGGCGGTCCGCTCCTCGACGGCATCGCGGGCCTGCTCGCCCGCATGCGCGCGTAGCGGCCCCGCGGCGCGGACCGGCGGGGCTTGTGCGCCGCACCGCCCCCGGAGACCTGTGCGCGCAGCGGGGCGAGCGTGTCACCCGTGACGAGCCCGGCCCAGGTGAGATCCCACAGTGCGGCCACGATCGTGGCGTCGTCGGGTGGGGTGTCGAGCAGTGGCGTCACCCGGTCGACGAGTTGCCGGAAGAAGAGCGCGCCGTGTTCGACGGCCGACAGCACGGCTTGGTGCACCGGGCTGGTTCCGGCGATGTCGTGGTCCGCCTCGGGGAGTAGCAGGTCGGCCACGTCGGCCGGTGCGAGTGTGACCCAACCGTCGCCGCCGGACAGCGCACCGCAGCCCGCCCAGACCACCTCGCCCGCGGTGGTCAGTTCGTCCAGCAGCGCCCCGTGATAGCCCGGCAGCCTGCTCGGCAGGATCAGCGATTCGAGCGCGCTCGCGGGCAGCGGAGCCCCGGCCAGCTGCTCGACCACCGCCAGCACGTCGTCGGCCGTCGGCGCCGAACGCAGTCGTGCACCGATGCCGTGCCAGGTGGGCAGGAACCGGCCGAGCGCCGCCGGTTCGACGGGCTCGACCTCGGCCCGCAGCTTCGCCAGCGACGCGCGCCGGAGCCGTCGCAGCACCGCGGCGTCGCAGTACTCGACTCCGCCGGGCTCGTGGGGCTGCGGACTGAGTTCACCGCGGACGAGCCTGCCGTCGGCGGTGAGCCGGTCGAGCACGCCCGTCGCCACGGCTGTGCCGATGCCGAACCGTGCGGCGAGCTGCCCTGCCGCGAACGGCCCGCGGGTGCGCGCGTAGCGGGTGACGAGGTCGCCGAGCGGGTCGTCGACGGGCTCGGTGAATGTCTCCGGGACACCGACGGGCAGCGCCGCCCCCAGTGCGTCCCGAACCCGCCCCGCGTCCTCGATCGCCAGGTACCGGTCCTCGCCTGCGATGCGCACCACGATCGCGCGGCGGCTGTCGACCAGTTCGGTCAGCCATTCGCGGCGCACTCCGCGCCCTGCGGCTTCGTCGGCCGTCATGTCGCCGAGGAAACGCAACAGGTCCGCGGTGTCCTCCGGGCCGCGGGCGTGGCGGTCCTCGTCGAGGCGCTGGAGCCCGCGTTCGACGTCCGCGACGGCTTCCGGGTCGAGCAGTTCCCGGAACGCTTCGGTGCCGAGCAGTTCCGCCAGCAACGTGGAGTCGAGCGACAGCGCTGCCGCCCTGCGCTCGGCCAGCGGGGCGTCCGTTTCGTAGAGGAACATGCCGACGTAGCCGAACAGCAGACTCCGCGCGAACGGCGACGCCGACGGCGTCTCCACGTCGACGAGTTTCACCGTGCGGCTGCGCACGTCGGCCATCAGCTCGCGCAGGCCGTCCACGTCGTAGACGTCCTGCAGGCATTCCCGCATCGCTTCCAGGACGACGGGGAAGCGCTCGTACTTGGCCGCCACGCTGAGCAGCTGCGCGGCGCGTTGGCGTTGCTGCCACAGGGGGCTGCGCCTGCCGGGATTGCGCCGCGGCAGCAGCAGGGACCGCGCCGCGCATTCGCGGAACCGGGCGGCGAACAGTGCCGATCCGCCGACCTCGGTGACGATGAGCGATTCCACCTCGTCCGGGTCGAGCAGCACGTCCTCGCCGGTCAGGGTGATCTCCTGGCCGTCGGCGTCGAGCGCGTCGGGCAGGCGCAGCACGATGCCGTCGTCGGAGTGCGCCGCCTGGACGTCGACGCCGCGCGTCTCGCGCAGTCGCGCCGTGATCGCCAGCGCCCAGGGCGCGTTGACCTGCGCACCGAACGGGGAATGCACGACGACGCGCCAGTCGCCGAGCTCGTCGCGGAACCGTTCGAGCAACAGGGTCCGGTCGTTGGGGACGTGGCGCGTGGCTTCGCGTTGTTCGCGCAGATAGGCGAGCAGGTTGGAGGCAGCGCGGTCGTCGAGGCCCGCGTCGGCCGCACGACGCAGGGCTGTCTCCTCGCGGGCGCCGGACACCTCCCGAAGGAAGGCGCCGAGGGCTCTGCCGAGCTCGAGCGGCCTGCCAGGGGCGTCGCCCTTCCAGAACGGCATTCGTGCGGGCACGCCGGGGGCGGGAACGACGATGACGCGGTCGTGCGTGATGTCGGTGATCCGCCACGACGACGTACCCAGCAGGACGGTGTCGCCCACGCGGGACTCGTAGACCATTTCCTCGTCGAGCTCGCCGACGCGACTGCCCGAGGTACGTTTTCCCGCCGAGGGCGTGGGGGCACTGCCCGAGGTACGTTTTCCCGCCGAGGGCGCGGGAACACTGCCCGAACCGTTTGCCGGGGTGTCGCCTGTGTCGCCGTCGCCGGGCGTGGTCACGGTGAAGAGCCCGCGGTCGGGGATGGTGCCGCCCGAGGTGACGGCCAGTCGCTGCGCTCCAGGTCTGCCGTGCAGTTCGCCGGTGACGCGGTCCCAGGTGATGCGGGCGCGCAGCTCGCCGAACTCCTCGCTGGGGTAGCGTCCGGCGAGCATGTCGAGCACGGCGTGCAGGGCGTCGTCCGGCAGCGAGGTGAACGGTGCCGCGCGGCGCGCGGTCGCGGCCACGTCGTCGACGGTGCGCGGTTCGAGCGCCACCATCGCCACGATCTGTTGGGCGAGTACGTCGAGCGGGTTGCGCGGGTAGCGGGTCGCTTCGATCGCGCCGGATGCCATGCGTTCGGCGGTGACGGCGCAGGAGACGAGGTCGCCGCGGAACTTGGGGAACATCACGCCGCTGGAGACCGCGCCGACGTGGTGGCCCGCGCGGCCGACGCGCTGGAGGCCCGAGGCGACCGTGGGCGGCGCCTCGATCTGCACCACGAGGTCGACCGCACCCATGTCGATGCCGAGTTCGAGCGACGAGGTCGCCACGACGCACGGCAGTGTGCCGGTCTTGAGTTCTTCCTCCACGCGGGTGCGCTGCTGGCGGGACATCGAACCGTGGTGGGCTTTCGCCACGGTCGGTTCGGCCCCGGTGGTCAGCCCGGATTCGCCGATGGCCTCGGCGGGGAACTCCTCGCCGGGTTCGAGTTCGGTGCGTTCGGCGGCGAGTTCGTTGAGCCGGGCGGTGAGCCGTTCGGCCAGCCGCCGTGAGTTGGCGAACACGATGGTCGACCGGTGGGCGCGCACCAGGTCCAGCACGCGCCCTTCGACCGACGGCCAGATCGACGGTTTCGGTGGAGCCGCGGCCGGCACCTCGTCCTCGAGGGACCCGGGTTCGGCGGCCGGGGCCGGGCCGTCGAGTTCGGCCATGTCCTCGACCGGGACCTCGACGCGTACCTCGACGGTCTTCGCCGTTTCGGGCTGGACGACCGTGACCGGCCTGCCGCCCGCGAGCAGCGAGCTCACCTCGTCGACCGGACGGACGGTGGCCGAGAGTCCGATGCGCTGCGCCGGTTTCGGCAGCAGATCGTCCAGGCGTTCCAGCGACAGCGCCAGGTGTGCGCCGCGTTTGCCGCCGGTGACGGCGTGCACCTCGTCGACGATCACCGTCTCCACGCCCCGCAGGGATTCCCGCGACGACGACGTGAGCAGCAGGAACAGGGATTCCGGCGTGGTCACCAGCACGTCGGGCGGAGTGCGCTGGAAGGACCGGCGTTCGGCGGGCGTGGTGTCGCCGGTGCGCATGCCGACGGTGATATCGGGTGCGGGCAGGTCGAGGCGTTTCGAGGCCTGTGCGATGCCGGTGAGCGGTGAGCGCAGGTTGCGCTGGACGTCGACGGCGAGAGCCTTGAGTGGGGAGACGTACAGGACCCGGCACCGGTGCCGGGCCTCTTCCGGCGGCGGCGTGGTGGCCAGCCGGTCGAGGGCCCACAGGAAGGCGGCGAGCGTCTTGCCCGATCCGGTGGGTGCGATCACCAGCGAGTGCTCGCCCGCGTGCGCGGCCCGCCATGCGCCTTCCTGCGCGGAGGTGGGCGCGGCGAAGGCCCCCGCGAACCAGTCCCTGGTCGCGGGGGAGAAGAGGTCGAGTGCGCGGGTGGTCACGTCTCCATGATGCGTCCGGTCACCGACATTTCGGGGTGCGGGCCGGGTGCGGCCGGGAGGCAGGCCCGTGGGCCTGCACCGCGTGCGGTGGTCATTTCCGCCGGTTACGCCGGGCCTGCACGAGCAGTACGACGAGTGTGGCCGTCACCGTCGCGATGGCGGCCAGTGTGAGTGCGGTGGAGCCCAGTCCGGAGTCGGGTGGCATGGCGCCCACGATACGACGCCGGACCGCGACTACGCTGGCCTCGATGCGGATCACGGTGTTCCGTCGGCTGATGGCCGACGAGTTCGGCGCCACCAGGGCGGAGATGCTGGCCAAGGACCACGTCCTGAGTGGTCTCGACGGCCGGACCGTCGAGGAGGCGCTTGAGGCGGGTGTGTCCGCGAAGGAGATCTGGAAACAGGTCTGCACGGAGTTCGAGGTGCCTGCCGAGCGCCGGTGAAGGGCGAAAGATCCTACCGTATCGGGGTGTCGCTTCCGATCTCGAACAGGTGTTCTCTAGGATGTTGTCCACATCGGGGTTGGCTGTCCACAGATTCAGCGTGAGTCGCGCCGACTGTCGGACCCCGCCCGTAGTGTCGGCCCCGGCGACCGGCACACGTGCCCCGGCATGCGTGCACCGACTCGGTGCCGGCACGAGCACGACCCGGACAAGCAACGTCGGATACAGCAACGTCGGATACAGCAACCGCGAAGGCCAATGAGGTGGGTTCCATGGCAGCAGCATCGGACAAGGGTGCACCGGACAAGGGCAAGGCGCTCGACCTGGCGCTGGCCCAGATCGACAAGCAGTTCGGCAAGGGCTCGGTGATGCGACTGGGCGAGGACACCCGTCCGCCGGTCGAGGTCGTCCCGACCGGGGCCATCGCGCTCGACATCGCGTTGGGTATCGGCGGTCTGCCGCGTGGCCGGGTCATCGAGGTGTACGGCCCCGAATCGTCCGGTAAGACCACCGTGGCGCTGCACGCCGTGGCGAACGCGCAGAAGAACGGCGGCATCGCCGCGTTCATCGATGCGGAGCACGCGCTCGACCCGGAGTACGCCAAGGTCCTCGGTGTCGACACCGACGCGCTGCTGGTGTCGCAGCCGGACACCGGTGAGCAGGCGCTGGAGATCGCCGACATGCTGATCCGGTCGGGTGCGCTCGACATCGTGGTCATCGACTCCGTCGCCGCGCTCGTGCCGCGTGCCGAGATCGAGGGCGAGATGGGTGACTCCCACGTCGGCCTGCAGGCGCGGCTGATGAGCCAGGCGCTGCGGAAGATCACCGGTGCGCTGCACAACTCCGGCACCAGCGCGATCTTCATCAACCAGCTGCGCGAGAAGGTCGGCGTGATGTTCGGTTCGCCGGAGACCACCACGGGTGGTAAGGCGCTGAAGTTCTACGCGTCGGTCCGTCTCGACGTGCGCCGGATCGAGACGCTCAAGGACGGCGGAGAGCCGGTCGGCAACCGCACCCGCGTGAAGGTCGTGAAGAACAAGGTCGCCCCGCCGTTCAAGCAGGCCGAGTTCGACATCCTCTACGGCGTCGGCATCTCTCGTGAGGGATCGTTGATCGACATGGGTGTCGATCAGGGCATCCTGCGCAAGTCCGGTGCCTGGTACACGTACGAGGGCGACCAGCTCGGCCAGGGCAAGGAGAACTCGCGGCGGTTCCTCAAGGACAACCCGGACGTCGCCAACGAGATCGAGAAGAAGATCCTGGAGAAGCTCGGGGTCGGGGCTAAGGTCGACGCCGAGGAGGCCGCGGCCGAGCCTGCGCCCGTCGAATTCTGAGGGGTGTGCCGGTGAACGAACCGGATGCGGCGGGTGCGCGGCGCTCGCGCGCTCGCACCCCGGTGTCCGAGCTGCCCCCGGAGGAGGCGAGGAGGAAGGCCAAGGAGGTCTGCTTCGACCTCCTGGCCGCACGGCCTCGCACCAAGCAGGAACTGCGGTCGGCGCTCGTGCGGAAGGGCTTCGACGGCGAGATCTGCGATGAGCTGCTGCGCAAACTCGACGACGCGGGATTGATCGACGACGCGGCGTTCGCCGAGACCTGGGTGCGGTCGCGCCACACCCACCAGGGCCTGGCCAAGCGGGCGCTGGTCGCCGAGCTCCGGCGGAAAGGCGTCGACAGCGAGGTGGCCGCCGAGGCGGCCGGGGAGATCGACGCGAATGCCGAGGAGGAACGCGCGCGGGACCTCGTCCGCAAGAAGCTGCGGACGATGACGGGTGTCGACGAGCAGAAGGCCACGCGCCGGCTGCTGGGCATGCTCGCGCGTAAGGGCTACCCGCAGGGACTGTCCTACGGCGTCGTGCGCGAGGAACTCCGCAACGTCGGCGCCGAATCGACCCCGCTCGACGACGCCACCCCGGACTGACCGCGCCGCACTGGCCGAAGCCGCGGTGCCGCTGCAGTTGTCGCGTGGTTGAACGACACGGGCCCGGCCGCCTCACCGAGGGTGAGAGCGGCCGGGCCCGTCTTCGTCGGAGCCGAACCGGTCGGACCGGCTACGCGTTGCGGCCGTTGTCGTCGACCGGCTTCACCACGGCGCCGGAGCTCGTCTTGCGCTGCCGGGACCATTTCTCCAGCCAGCCCGCGGCGGCCGTGAGCAGATTGTTCAGCAGGATGTAGATCACCGCGACGACCGTCATGGTGGCGATCGTGTTCGCGAAGTAGTTGTTCGCGATCGGCCGGATCTGGCTGAACAGGTCCATGAAGCCCAGCGCGGCACCGCCCAGTGCGGTGTCCTTCACGATCACGACGAGCTGGCTCACGATCGCCGGTAGCATCGCCGTGACGGCCTGCGGCAACAGGACGTTCGTCATCGTCTGTGTCTTGCGCATGCCGATCGCCTTGGCCGCCTCGGTCTGGCCCGCGGGCAACGACTGGATACCCGCACGCACCACCTCGGCGAGCACCGCTCCGTTGTACAGGACCAGCGCCGTGACCACGGCCATCAGCGGCCGGTAGTCCGAGTCGACATCGGTGTACTCGGAGTAGAACTCGTTGGCGAAGAACATGAGGATCAGCACGGGGACGGCGCGGAAGAACTCCACCACGGCCCCGGCCGGCACGCGGATCCACACGTGATCCGACATCCGGAGGATGCCGAACAGCGACCCGATGGGCAGCGCGATCGCGATCGCCAGTCCTGCGGCGATGAGCGTGTTCAACAACCCCGGGAAGATGAAGGTCGTCCACACCTGTCCCTCGGTGAAGAAGGGGCCCCACTTCTGCCAGGTGAGCTGATCCTTCTCCACCAGCGTGGCGATGATCCACCAGCCGACGCCGGCGAGGGCCAAAAGGAACAGCACCGTGTAGACGGCGTTGCGTGCCTTGGCCTTCGGGCCGGGCACGTCGTAGAGGACGGAGGGAGCGCTCATCGTTTCACCGCCGCTTTCTTGGCGACCCGGCCCATCAGGAGCCCGACGGGCAGGGTCAGGATCACGAAGCCCATCGCGAAGGTCATGAAGACCAGTCCGATGACGTCGCTCTCGTTCTCGATCATCTCGCTCATCAACAGTGAGGCTTCGGCGACGCCGATGGTGCTGGCCACCGTCGTGTTCTTGGTGAGCGCGATCAGCACGCTGGTCAACGGGCCGATCACGGACCGGAACGCCTGCGGCAGCACGATCATGCGCAGGACCTGTCCGAAGTTGAGGCCCAGCGCCCGCGCTGCCTCGGCCTGTCCGACCGAGACGGTGTTGATGCCCGAGCGCAGCGACTCGCACACGAACGTCGACGTGTACAGCACGAACCCGAGAACGGCCAGCCGGAAGTTGGTTGTCGTGATGGTGCCGCCGCCCAACGCGACGTTCAGGGTCTGGTACAGACCGAGGGACATCGCGATGATGACCAGGGTCAGCGGGATGTTCCGCACGATGTTGACGTACGCCGTGCCGAACGCCCGCATGATGGGGACGGGGCTGACCCGCATCCCGGCGAGGATCGTCCCCCAGATCAGCGAGCCGATCGCCGAGTACACGGTGAGCTGGACGGTGACCCAGAAGGCGCCGAGTATGTCGTACTCGGTCAGAAAATCGAACACGTGGTGCTCCTCCGGAGACCGAACGAGCCCGGGCCGACCCTGTTGAGGTGGGCCCGAGCTCGATCCGGTGTCTGTCTCAGGTCAGTTACTCGACCACTTCGCCGACGGTCGGCGGCTCCGGGACCTCGTAACCGGCCGGTCCGAAGTGCTTCTGAGCGGCCTTCTTCCACTCGCCGGAGTCGATCATTTTCTGGATCGCCTCGTCGAGTGCCTGCTTGCCCTCGCTGTCGCCCTGACGCAGGCCGATGCCGTAGTTCTCGTTGCTGAGCTCGGCGCCGACCAGCTTGAACTTGCCGGGCTGCTGGGCCGCGTAGCCGGCCAGGATCGTGTCGTCGGTGGTCATCGCGTCGATGGCCTTGTTCTCGACACCGGTGAGGCACTCGGAGTAGCCGCCGTACTCCTGCAGCTGTGCGTTCGGGGCGAAATCGTCGCGGACGTTCTGCGCCGAGGTCGAACCCTTGACCGAGCAGAGCTTCTTGTTCTTGTTGAGGTCTTCGGCGCCCTGGATCGAGTTGTCGCCCTCCCGCACGAGCAGGTCCTGGTGGGCCAGGAAGTACGGCCCCGCGAAGTCGACCGCCTTGTCGCGTTCCGGCGTGATCGAGTAGGTGGCGACGATCATGTCGACGTCGCCCTTCTGGATCATGTTCTCGCGCTGGGCGGAGGGTGTCTCGACGAACTCGATGTCGCCCTCCTCGACGCCCAGCTCCTTGGCCACGTACTTGGCGACGTCAACGTCGAAGCCCTCGTACGAGCCGTTCGGCTTCTTCAGTCCGAGCCCGGGCTGGTCGATCTTCACGCCGATGGTCAGCGCACCGTTGTCCTCGGCGCGCTGCACGAGCGACTTGTTCGCGTCCTCCTCGCTGTTGGGCTGGCCGCAGGCCGCGAGCGTCAGGCCTACCGCCGCCACCAGGGCGCCGGTACGCAGTACTCGGCTGAAACGCATGTCGTGTTCCTTCCATGTGGTTCGCCCCGCCTGCGGCGGGTCTCCGGACAGGCCCCCCTCAGCGGCGCCTCGGGGCCGGTGTGCATGTGGAATCAGTGGGTGAGGATCTTGCCGAGGAAGTCCTTCGCCCTGTCGGATTTCGGGTTGGAGAAGAAGTCCTCGGGGGTGGAGTCCTCGACGACCTCGCCGTCGGCCATGAAGATCACGCGGTGGGCGGCCCGGCGGGCGAAACCCATCTCGTGCGTGACAACGACCATCGTCATCCCCTCGTCGGCGAGCGAGGTCATCGTGTCGAGCACCTCTTGCACCATCTCGGGGTCCAGCGCGGAGGTCGGCTCGTCGAACAGCATGACCTTCGGCTTCATGGCCAGCGCCCGCGCGATCGCCGCGCGTTGCTGCTGGCCACCCGACAGCTGTGCCGGGTACTTGTCGGCCTGGTCGGCGATACCCACGCGTTCGAGCAGTTCCATCGCGGTGGTGCGGGCCTCGCTCTGCGAGATCTTGCGAACCTTGACCGGGCCGAGCGTGACGTTCTCGACGATCGATTTGTGCGCGAACAGGTTGAACTGCTGGAACACCATGCCGACGTCGGCGCGCAGCGCGGCGAGGGCCTTGCCCTCGGCGGGCAGCGGCTCGCCGTCGACCTCGATCGAGCCCGAGTTGATCGGCTCGAGGCGGTTGATGGCGCGGCAGAGGGTCGATTTACCCGACCCGGACGGCCCCAGAACGACCACGACCTGCCCGCGCGGGACCTCGAGGTTGATGTCCTTCAGTACGTGCAGGTCGCCGAAGTACTTGTCCGCGGAGACCGCCTTGATCATCGGTGGGGTGGTGGCCGTGGACGCGTCGCCGGAGCCGGACGCCTCGGTACTCAATCTTGCCTCCATAACGGTGAGCTGCCGGTTCGACGAGCATGTCCGGCAACCCCGAGATTGAACACCATGGGGTCAATCCCGGTGCGCCATTTAAGTCAAATCGCAATCTTTCACTCCGGTTTTGCCTACTGCGCGTGACCGGAGTCGCTGGGCGGAGAGCCTAAGCCACCCGGGCCCGCGGCGCTGAGTCGAGGGGCTGTTTACCCTGGAAGGCGTGACCCGCTCGTACTCCATCCGCACTTTCGGCTGCCAGATGAACGTCCACGACTCCGAGCGTCTCGCGGGACAGCTGGAGGATGCGGGGTACGTCGCGGCGGCCGAGGGCGACGCCGCCGATGTCGTCGTGCTCAACACCTGTGCCGTGCGGGAGAACGCCGACAACAAGCTGTACGGCAACCTCGGTCACCTGCGCGCCCGAAAGAACGACAACCCCGGCATGCAGATCGCGGTCGGCGGGTGTCTCGCCCAGAAGGATCGCGGCGACATCGTCAAGCGCGCCCCCTGGGTCGACGTGGTGTTCGGGACCCACAACATCGGTTCGCTGCCGACGCTGCTCGAGCGCGCCCGCCACAACGCCGAGGCCGAGGTCGAGATCCTCGAGGCGCTCGAGACGTTCCCGTCCACGCTGCCCGCCCGGCGCGACTCGGCCTACTCGGGCTGGGTGTCGATCTCGGTGGGCTGTAACAACACGTGCACGTTCTGCATCGTCCCGTCGCTGCGCGGCAAGGAACGCGACCGCAGGCCGGGCGAGATCCTGGCCGAGGTCGAGGCGCTCGTCGCCGAGGGCGTGCTCGAGGTGACGCTGCTCGGCCAGAACGTCAACTCCTACGGCGTCGAGTTCGGCGACCGGCACGCCTTCGGCAAGCTGCTGCGCTCGTGCGGTTCCGTCGAGGGGCTGGAGCGCGTGCGGTTCACCTCGCCCCACCCCGCCGCGTTCACCGACGACGTGATCGACGCGATGGCCGAGACGTCCAACGTCTGCCACCAGCTGCACATGCCGCTGCAGTCCGGTTCGGACCGGATCCTCAAGGCGATGCGCCGCTCGTACCGCTCGGAACGGTTCCTGTCCATCTTGGACAAGGTGCGGACCGCGATGCCCGACGCCGCGATCACCACCGACATCATCGTCGGCTTCCCCGGGGAGACCGAGGAGGACTTCGAGCAGACACTCGAGGTCGTCCGTCGGGCGCGGTTCTCGAGCGCGTTCACGTTCCAGTACTCCAAGCGGCCCGGCACGCCCGCCGCCGAGCTCGAGGGCCAGCTGCCCAAGGAGGTCGTCCAGGAGCGCTACGAACGCCTCGTCGCTCTCCAGGACGAGATCTCCTGGGAGGAGAACCGCAAGCAGGTCGGCAAGCGCGTCGAACTGCTCGTCGCCACCGGCGAAGGCCGCAAGGACGCCGAGACGCAGCGCATGAGCGGGCGCGCCCGGGACGGACGGCTCGTGCACTTCACCCCCACCGGCCCCGAGATCGACACGGCAGTGCGGCCCGGCGACATCGTCGAGACGACGGTCACCTACGCCGCACCGCACCACCTCGTGGCCGACGGCGACCTGCTCAGCCACCGCAGAACCCGCGCGGGCGACAACGCAGAGGCGGGACAACGGCCCAAGACCGACGGCGTCAGCCTCGGCCTGCCGAGCTTCGGCCAACCCGCCGAACCGGTGGCGGCCACCACGGCGACGGGATGCGGACTGTGACCGACGAGGAACGTGACCACGCGGTCGAGGAGCTGGGTGCCGACGTCGACGCGACGTTGTCGAAAGCGGCCAAGACCATCGAGCCCGGCCGGTCAGGGTTCGCCATCGCGGTCGTCGTGTTCGTCTCGCTCATCACTCTGCTGCTGCCGTGGGCGGGCGGTGAACCCGGCTGGCGCATGTTCGTGGGCGCCGGCGGCGCTATCCCGCTGCTGTTCGCATCCACCAGTGCGCTGTTCGGCGTGCTCGGCTCCGCCGCGGCGCTCGTCACGCGCCGCTGGGGGCTCAGCTGGGTCTGCACCGTCGGCTGCTGGGTGTCGTCGGTGGACGGGCTACTGGCCATCTGGTCGCAACAGTCGTCGCCCGTGAGCGGCCACCCCGGTACCGGCCCGGGCTTCGGCATGGTCCTCATGTGGATCTGCGTGGCGGTCCTGGCCGTGCAGTGGACGCGCCTCGCCTGGTCGCGTACCTGAGCGACGCCGACCCGCCCGTGACGGTCGGCGAGGTCGCGTGCGGTGACGCGACCCGCCTGACACGGGGCGCATCACCCGCCACGGGTGCGCTCAGCGGTCCGCGATCGCGGCCTCCGCAGCCGACAGCCACTCGCGCCACTGCGCCGCCTGCTGCTCGGCCTTCGCGGCCCGCTTCTCGTCCCCGGAGCTACGGGCCTTGGCGGCCTGGTCCTCGAACTGCTCGACCTTCTCCCGGAACTGATCCACGCGCGCCTGCGCCTCGGGGTCGGTCCGGCGCCACTTCGCGTCCTCGGCGCCGCGCACGCGGTCCTGCACCGCCTTGAGCCTGCCGTCGAGCTCGCGGATGCGCTCCCGCGGCACCTTGCCGATCTCGTCCCACTGCTCCTGAATGCGCCGCAGCTGCGAGCGGGCCGCCTCCAGGTTCGCCGACGGGTCGATCTTCTCCGCCTCGGCCAGCAGTTCCTCCTTGCGGGAGGCGTTCTCGGCGAATTCGGCGTCCCGCTCGGAGAACGCCGCGGCCCTGCGCGAGAAGAAGGCGTCCTGAGCGGCGCGGAACCGCTGCCACAGTGCGTCGTCGGAGTCCTTCGGCGCCCGGCCCGCGGCCTTCCAATCGGCCATGAGCTGCTTGTACCGCGCGGCCGTGGGGCCCCAGTCGGTCGACTCTGTCATCGACTCGGCCTCGTCGATGAGCTCTTCCTTGCGCCGTTTCGCCGTGGCGCGCTGCTTGTCCAGCTCGGCGAAGTGCGAACCCCGCCTGCGGTTGAACGCCTCGCGTGCCTTCGAGAACCGTTTCCACAGTTCGTCGTCGGTCTTGCGGTCGATGCCCTTGATCGTCTTCCACTCGTCGAGGATCGCCTTGAGCCGGTCGCCCGCCCACTTCCACTGGGTCGACTCGGCCGCGATCTGCTCCGCTTCCGCGGCAAGTTCCTGCTTCCGGGCGACGGCCTCGGCGCGGGCCTGCTCCCGCTTCTCCTTGACCTGCGAGACCGCCTGCTCGGCGTGGGCGATCACGGCGTCCAGCTTCGCGGCCAGCGCATCGACGTCGCCGACGACGGCGGCGTCGGGGAGGCCGTCCTTGAGCTGAGTCGCGCTGCTCAGTGCCTGCTTCGGGTCGCCGGCGCCGGAGGAGAGGCGGGTCTCGAGCAGCTCCACCTCGGTGCGCAGGTCGTCGAACCGCCGCGCGAAATGGACCAGGCCTTCCTCGGCGGTACCCGCCTGCCACACGCCGACCCGTCGCTCACCCTCCGAGGTGCGGACGAACACCGCGCCCTCGTCGTCGATGCGGCCCCAGCGTTCGGGATGCGATTCCGCCGAGGGAACCGTGGATGCGGCCTGCGTGTGCGGCACCTCGCTGGGTGCCGGGACGTGCGTCGTGTTCTCCGGGGTGTTCTGCTCGGCCATGGCCGGCTCCTTCTCACCTAGGCCCGTGGGTGCGGGCGCCCCGCCGCGGGCGGGGCCGGGTGGTGCTGTTGGTGTCGCTGCCTGGGATCGCGCGCGATCCGGTGGGTCATGTTGTCCGCATTCAAACAGGTCAGCGCGGTTCTCGGTACTCCGTTGCCGGAAGAATGCCTCAACGCGTCCCGCGGAAGGGGTCACCGGTAACCTCTGGACGCGTGATCTCGTGTGCCGTCGTGGTTCCCGCTGCGCCGCTTCTGGTGCCCGAGCTCGTTCCGGGTACCCGGCTCGCCGACGAGGTGCGTACCGCCGCCGTCGCCGCGGCGTCCCGCCTGCCCGCGCGATGGGTGGCGGTGGGTGCGGGTGACGCCGAGAGCGCGCCCGTGACGGTCGCCGCCGATCGGGCGGGCACGTTCCGCGCGTTCGGCGCCGACGTGGTCGTGCCACTCGGCGAGCACGCCGTGGGACAGCCCGAGGACCTGCCCCTTCCCGCGCTCGTCGCCGCGTGGTTGCGGGTGCGTGCGGGTGCGGGGTCGGTGCGCACGGAGCTGATCGCCGGGGACGCGAGTCCCACCGACTGTGTGATGCTCGGCGAAAAACTCGCCGCGTTCGACGACGACGGCGGCCCGGTCGGTCTGCTGGTGGTCGGCGACGGCTCCGCGCGCCGTGACACCGCACCACCCGGTGAGGAGGACGCGCGGGCAGAGGGCTTCGACGCGGCCGTCGCCACCGCGCTGGCCCGCGCCGACACGCAGGCCCTGCTCGACATCGACCCCGCCCTGGCCGCCGAACTCCGGGTGGCGGGCCGCGTCCCGTGGCAGGTGCTCGCAGGCTTCGCACGCGGCGGCGCCTGGCGCGGTGAGCTGCTCTACTCCGACGCCCCGCGTGGCGTGGGCTACCACGTCGCCTACTGGGAGGGCGCATGAGCGTCAGGCCGGTCGCGGTCGTGGGGCCGACGGCCACGGGGAAGACGGCTCTCGGCGTGGAACTGGCCCTGTCCCTGGACGGCGAGGTCGTCAACGCCGACGCGATGCAGCTGTACCGCGGGATGGACATCGGCACGGCGAAGGCGACCGTGGAGGAACGCCGGGGCGTGCCGCACCGGCTGCTCGACGTGCTGGACGTGACGGAGACCGCGTCGGTCGCGGCCTACCAGCGGGATGCGCGCAGCGAGGTGGAGCGGTTGCTCGCCGAGGGCCGGACGCCGGTGCTGGTGGGCGGATCGGGCCTGTACGTGCAGGCGGTGGTCGACGACCTGCGGTTCCCCGGCACCGACCCCGAGGTGCGGGCCTCGCTGGAGGCCGAGGCGCAGCGGCTCGGCGCGCAGGCGTTGCACGAGCGACTGGCGGTCCGTGATCCGGACGCGGCGGCGGCGATCCTTCCGGGGAACGTGCGGCGCATCGTGCGCGCATTGGAGGTCATCGAGATCACCGGGGAGGCGTTCTCGGCGAACATGCCGAAGCCCGGAGAACCGCGGTACGGCACCGTGCTGGTCGGCGTGGACCGCGACGTCGCCGCACTGGACGAACGCGTGGACCTGCGCGTGGAGCAGATGTTCGCCGACGGGCTCGTCGACGAGGTGCGCGCGCTGGAACGGCAGGGCCTGCGGGAGGGCAGGACCGCATCGCGGGCGCTCGGGTACCAGCAGGTGCTGGCGGCGCTCGAGGCCGGGACCGGCGACTTCACGCAGGCCGCCGACGAGACGGCGCAGGCGACACGACGGTTCGTCCGCAAGCAGCGCAAGTGGTTCCGCCGCGACACCCGCATCCACTGGTTCGACGGCGCCGATCCGGAGCTGGGCGATCGCGTCCGGCGCCTGGTGACGCCGTAATCTGGACGGCATGGGTGGAATCGAGTTCCTCAAAGGGCACGGCACGCAGAACGACTTCGTGATCCTGCCCGACGCGGCCGGCGGGTTGGAGCTGACGCCGGAGCGGACCGCCGCGCTGTGCGACCGGCAGCGCGGGCTCGGCGCCGACGGCGTGCTGCGGGTCGTGCGCTCGTCGGCCCTGCCCGGCGACGTGCCCGGCACCGAGGACTCGGCCGCCGAGTGGTTCATGGACTACCGCAACGCCGACGGTTCGGCGGCCGAGATGTGCGGCAACGGGGTGCGGGTGTTCGCGCGCTACCTCGTCGAATCCGGCTTGGAGACGCGGCGCGAGTTCGCCGTCGGCACCCGCGCGGGCGACCGGCCGGTGCAGGTGCACCCGGATCTGTCGGTGACCGTGGCGATGGGCCCGGCGCGGATCACCGGCGCATCGGTCGCCGTGGTCGACGGGCGTGAGCTCTCCGGTGTCGCCGTCGACGTCGGCAACCCGCACTTGGTGTCCACAATGGATGACGACGTCGCGGGTCTGGACCTGCGGGACCAGCCTCGGTTCGACCACGAGTTCTTTCCCGGCGGCGTCAACCTCGAATTCGTCAACACGGTCGAGCCCGGCGCGCTGCGGATGCGGGTGTACGAACGCGGGGTGGGAGAGACCCGTGCGTGCGGCACCGGCACCGTGGCCGCCGTCGCGGCCGCACTGCACCTCTCGGGTACCGACACCGGAACATCCACAGTGGATATCCCGGGCGGGAGGGTGACCGTGACGGTCGACCCCGAGGGTTCGACACTGACCGGGCCCGCCGAGTTCGTCGCCCGCGGCGAACTCGACGCGGGCTGGTGGGCCTCCCTGGCTTGACGCTCCGCGCGTGTCCCGCACTCGGGCCCGCGTGTTCTGCGTTCGTGCACCGGCTGTGGCAGTGGGACCGGCCGGACGTCGCCGAGCGGTGCCTGTCTGAATGAAGGACACGCGCATGGCCGCAGCCGCGCGCCGGCGCGTCGTTGCGGGGCGGTGGCTGGGCGACGGGCGGGAGCAGGACACGCGGCACGTAGACTCGGACCCGCCAGTGCAGTACCAGCAGGGAGTGTGTGCGTGTCGGACGACGAGCAGGAGTTTCCGCCCGAACTCACCGAGGGCGACAACTTCATCGCCGGTCCGTTGCCGGACGATCCCGAGCCGCCCAGCGACGAGGACGAGGCCGCCATCGAGCAGCAGTCCCGGCGCGAGCTGCAGATCGTCGAGGCCGAACTGAACGAGCGATGGCCGGAGACGAAGCTCGAGCCGTCGCTGACGCGCATCTCCGCGCTGATGAACCTCCTCGGTGACCCGCACCGCACGTACCCGGTGATCCATGTCGCCGGGACCAACGGCAAGAGCTCGGTCGCACGCATGATCGAGGCGCTCATGACGCGGATGGGCCTGCGCGTCGGGCGCTACACCAGCCCGCATCTGCAGCTCGTGACCGAGCGGATCAGCATCGACGGGCAGCCGATCTCCGCCGAACGCTACGTCGACACCTACCGCGACGTCGCTCCGTTCGTGCAGATGGTCGACCAGGCCGGTGGTGCCGACGCGCCGCCGATGAGCAAGTTCGAGGTGCTCACCGGCATGGCGTTCGCCGCGTTCGCCGACGCGCCCGTCGAGGTCGCCGTGCTCGAGGCCGGGATGGGCGGCGCGTGGGACGCCACGAACGTCGCCGACGGCCAGGTCGCGGCCATCACGCCGGTCGGCATCGACCACGCCGAGTACCTCGGCGACGACCGCGCGACCATCGCGGGCGAGAAGGCGGGCATCATCAAGGCCGGTTCGGTGGCCGTGATCGCCGAGCAGCAGGAGGACGCCGAACGCCCACTGCTGGAACGTGCCGTCCAGGTCGACGCCGCCGTCGCACGGGCGGGCAGCGAGTTCACCGTGCTGGAGCGCACCAAGGCCGTCGGCGGCCAGATGCTCACCATCCAGGGCCTCGGCGGCGTGTACGAGGAAGTGTTCCTGCCGCTGCACGGCAAGCACCAGGCCGACAACGCCGCGCTGGCTCTGGCCGCGGTCGAGGCGTTCTTCGGCGCGGGCAAGGAGCGGCAGCTCGTCGGCGAGTCGGTGCGCGAGGCGTTCGCCGAGATCGTCACGCCGGGCAGGCTGGAACGTGTCCGTGCCGCGCCCGCGGTGCTCGTCGACGCGGCGCACAACCCGCACGGAGCCGCCGCGCTGGCCGCCACGATCGACGAGGAGTTCGCGTTCCGCAGGCTCGTCGGCGTCATCGGCGTCCTCGAGGACAAGGACGTCCGCGGCATCCTCGAGGCGCTCGACCCCGTCGTCGACGAGGTCGTCATCACCGTCAACTCCTCGCCGCGGGCCATGCCGGCCGAGCAGCTGGCCGAACTCGCGATGGCCGTGTTCGGCGAGGAGCGGGTGACGGTCGAGCCCGCGCTCGACACCGCCATCGAGACCGCCATCAGCCTCGTCGAGCAGCCCGACGACCCCGAGGAACCCCTCTCCGGCGGCGGTGTGCTGGTCACCGGTTCCGTGGTCACCGCGGGCGAGGCCCGCACCCTGTTCGGCAAGGAGCCCGCATGAGCGACGACGGCGCCACTTCCGCGGACCCGGCGGGCGCCGGGCCGGACGGCGACGCTCCGGCGCCGGCGACCGACCCGATGAAGGGATTCCGCGGTGTGCAGGCCGGGACGCTGGTCATCGAGGCCATCGTCGTCGCGCTGGCGCTGCCCGTCGTCGGCACGCTCGGCGACGGTGTGACGAGCTTCCAGGGCTGGACGGTCATGGCCGTTGTCGCGGCGCTGCTCGTGCTGTGCGGTGTACTGAAGCAGTCGTGGGCGGTGTGGGTGATCCTCGGGCTGCACGTCGTGCTGTTGGCGTTCGTCGTGGCCCTGCCGTCGATCGCCGTGATCGGGCTGATCTTCCTCGGGGTGTGGCTGTGGCTGCTCTGGCTGCGCCGTGACGTCGCCCGGCGCATGGCCCGGGGGACGCTGCCGAGTCAGCAGCAGGAGTAGACACCGCAGCAGGAGCCGTTCATCGTCCGGCCACGCTGCGTTGATCCGGTGGCCCTGCCCGCGCGGTAGAAGTGCGGCATGACTGATCTTCCTCCCCACCACGACGTGTCCGTGACCGGCGACGGTTTCGAGCGCCGCAGCCTGCTGAAGGCTGGTGCCGTCGGCGCGGGCGTACTCGCCGCCACCACGCTCACCGGCGGTACGGCTGCCGGGTTCACCCGTTCCGGACGTCCGGTGCTCACCCACGGTGTGCAGTCCGGCGACGTGGACCGGCACTCGGCGATGGTGTGGACACGTGCCGACCGCCCCTCGCGCATGTTCGTCGAGGTCTCCGCCGACCCGTCGTTCCGCCGCAGCCGCGTCGTGCGCGGTCCGGCGCTGAGTCCCGAGACCGGCGGTACCGGCAAACTGCGCCTGCGTGGCCTGCCCACCGGTGCCGAGGTGCACTACCGCGTGACCGCCGAGGACCTGGACGGCCGCGTGACCTCCGAACCGCTCACCGGCCGGTTCCGCACCGCCCCGAAGGGCCGCTCCGACGTCCGCATCACCTGGTCCGGCGACGTGGCGGGCCAGGGCTGGGGCATCAACACCGACATCGGCGGCATGCCCGCGTACACGGCGATGGCCGAGCGCGGGCCCGACCTGTTCCTGCACAACGGCGACACCGTCTACGCCGACGGCCCGCTCGAGGACTCGGTGACGCTGCCCGACGGTCGCGTCTACCGCAACCTCGTCACCGAGGCCAAGTCGAAGGTCGCCGAAACGCTGGACGAGTACCGCGGCCAGTTCGCCTACAACCTGCTCGCCGACAGCGTGCGCGAGTTCTACGCCACCACCGCGAGCTACGTGCAGTGGGACGACCACGAGGTCGTCAACAACTGGTACCCCGGCGAGATCCTGGACCTTCCCGAGTACACCGAGAAACGCGTCGACGTGTTGGCGCAGCGAGCGTTCCGGGCGTTCCACGAGTGGCACCCGATCGACCCGAAGGCCGCCGAGGACGGGCGGGTGTACCGCAACTTCGCCTACGGCGACCACGTCGAGGTGTTCGTGCTCGACATGCGCAGCTACAAGGACCGCAACGACGGCGACGCCCACCGCGACGGTTCCGTGCTGGGCGAGCGGCAGGCGGCATGGCTCGTGCGCGCACTGGCCCGCAGCAAGGCGACGTGGAAGATCGTGCAGGCGGACCTGCCCATCGGCCTCGTCGTCGCCGACGGCGACTCCGGTGACATGGAAGGCGTGTCCAACGGCGTCGGCGGTGCGCCGGGCGGTCGCGAGACCGAACTGGCGTGGGTGCTGTCGGAGATCGCCAGGAGGCAGGTCCGCAACGTCGTGTGGCTGACCGCCGACGTGCACTACACCGCCGCGCACCACTACGCGCCGGAACGTGCGAGCTTCACCGACTTCGCCCCGTTCTGGGAGTTCGTCTCGGGTCCGCTGCACGCGGGTGCGTTCGGCCCCAGCGAGCTCGACGGCACATTCGGCCCGGAGGCCGTGTTCACGCACGCACCGCCTGCCGACGGGCAGAACGCCTCGCCCATGGAAGGCTTCCAGCACTTCGCAGAGATCAACGTGGACGGACCGAGCGGCGCGCTGACCGTCGACCTGCGCGACGGCACCGGCGCCTCCCTGTGGTCGAAGACCCTGCAGCCGGAGTGAACCGGGCAGGCCGCTTCCCGCCCTCACGAGAAGGCGCGGGGAGGGGCCGCTACGCTTTTTCCACTACCGTTTTGTGTTGAAGGAGAAATACCCCGTGACTGAGCGCACGTTGGTTCTGGTCAAGCCCGATGGCGTCAAGCGGGGCCTGGTCGGTGAGGTCATCTCGCGCATCGAGCGCAAGGGACTGTCGCTCGCCGCGATGGACCTGCGCACCGTCGAGCGTTCCGTGGCCGAGGAACACTACGCCGAGCACAAGGACAAGCCGTTCTTCGGCGAGCTGCTCGAGTTCATCACCTCGGGCAAGGTCGTGGCCATGGCTGTCGAGGGGCCGCGGGCGATCTCCGCGTTCCGTCAGCTGGCAGGCGGCACCGACCCCGTCGAGAAGGCGACGCCGGGCACGCTGCGCGGCGACTACGCCCTCGAGACGCAGTTCAACCTGGTGCACGGCTCGGACTCGCCCGAGTCGGCCGAGCGCGAGCTGAAGCTCTGGTTCGGCAGCCTCTGAGCTTCTCGGCGCGTGCTTCGGGCGTGCTGAGCCGCGCCTGAACATTCGAGACACGGTGGCCGCTTCCTCCCGGGAGGAAGCGGCCACCGTCGTTCGTCAACGGCATCCTGGCGCTGGTGCTCCCCGTTGCCGCGTTGGCGTCGGCGACCCCGGCGGTGATCGCCGCCCGCTCGGGCGGTCGGCCATCGCCATCGCCACGACCGCGTCGGCGCTTGCCGTGGCCGCCGTTCCGGTGCGCTTCCCGATCCGGTTGGTGATGTGACACCGGGCTCGGACCGGTCCGCCTGCCATGTCCACATCCGTCGTTTCCTGTCGGTGGGTTGTGGCAATGTTCGGCGGGTGAGCGGTGAGAGCACATGAACGGTGAGGCGGCGGCCCCGATGGTGGGCGCGCCGATGGTGGAGGCCAAGGCGCTGGTGAAGCGCTTCGGCGACGTCGAGGCGGTCCGCGGGATCGACGTGCAGGTGCGCACGGGCGAGGCGTTCGGTTTCCTGGGGCCGAACGGTGCGGGCAAGTCGTCGACGATGCGGATGATCGCGTCGACCTCACCCCGGTCCGACGGCGACCTGCGCGTGCTGGGCATGGACCCCGACGTCGACGGGCCGCGGATCCGTGCGCGCCTCGGTTCGGTGCCGCAGCAGGACACGTTGGACACCGAGCTGACACTGCGGCAGAACCTGCAGATCTACGGCCGGTACTTCGGCATGTCGCGGGCGGACGTGCGCCGCAAGGCGACCGAGCTGATGGAGTTCGCCCAGCTTTCCGAGCGCGCCGACGGCCTGGTGGACGCGCTGTCCGGCGGCATGAAACGGCGGCTGACGATCGCCCGCTCGCTCGTGAACGATCCCGACCTGCTGCTGCTCGACGAACCGACCACCGGGCTCGACCCACAGGCGCGGCACATGTTGTGGGACCGGTTGTTCCGCCTCAAGGCCGGTGGCGTCACGCTCATCATCACCAGTCACTACATGGACGAGGTCGAGCAGCTGTGCGACCGCCTCGTCGTCATGGACGACGGCCGCATCGTCGCGGAGGGGTCGCCTTCGGAACTCATCGCCCGGTACTCGACCCGTGAGGTGCTCGAGCTGCGGTTCGCGCCGGGGGAGCAGGGTGGCATCGCGGCGCGGGTGGCGGAGTTCGGCGAACGGGTCGAGGAGCTGCCGGACCGTGTGCTCGTCTACACCGGAGACGGCGAACGCGCGCTGGAACAGGTCCACGGCCGGGACGTGCGACCGGTGTCGAGCCTCGTCCGGCGCAGCACGCTCGAAGACGTCTTCCTGCGTCTGACCGGCCGGACGCTGGTGGACTGACATGGCGAACGGGGGAACGGCGAGCGGCGGCGCTACGGGCAGCGGCACCACGGGCACAACGGGCACAACGGGCACCACGGGCACAACGGGCACCACGGGCACAACGGGTGCGACGGGCGCGACGGCGCGCGTGGAGATCGGATCCCGCTCGGCCGGCCGCGTCGTCGGATCGTGGCGCGCGGCCTGGCTGCGGGTGGAGGCGCACTGGACGTGGTACCGGCGGTACTGGCGGTCGAGTCTGTATTCATCGGGGCTGCAGCCGGTGCTGTTCCTCGCGGCGATGGGCCTCGGTTTCGGTTCCCAGGTCGAGGCGGGCCCGGCCACCGGCGGGCTGGCGTACGTGCACTACGTGGCGCCGGCACTGCTGGTCGCGGGCGCGGTGCAGAACGCCATCGGTGAGTCGAGCTATCCCGTGCTGTCCGGCTTCAAATGGCAACAGGACTACTACGCGGTGACGGCGACGCCCGTGACGGCGGGGCAGCTGCTCGGCGGGCAGATCATCTGGATCGTGCTGCGAGTGGGCATCGCGTGCGTCGTGTACACGCTCGTCGCGCTGTTGTTCGGCGCCTGGCTGAACGCGGGGGCGCTGCTGGTCGTCCCGATCGGCGTGTTCGCCGCCGTGGCGTGCGGCGTGCCGATCATGGCCGTCGCGGCGACGACGTACAACGAGGGGGAGCGGTTCGCCGCCATCTTCCGGTTCCTCGTCATGCCGATGATCCTGTTCTCCGGCACGTTCTTCCCGATCGAGCAGATCCCCGCCGCGGTGCGGTGGCTCGCCTGGATCTCACCGGTGTGGCACGGCACCGAACTCGCGCGCGGCGTGACGCTCGGCGGACTCGGCGGCTGGCCCGCGCTCGGGCATCTCGCGTTCCTCGGCGTGCTGGCCGGCTTCAGCGCGGCACTGGCGCGACGCTACTTCTACCGGCGACTGGTGGTGTGACGCGGATGGCCCCGACGACCTCGGCGACGACCCGCGACGCCACCCCCACGGCATCCGCACGGCGCGGCCTGCTGCTGCGGATGCTGCCCGCACCGCTGTACACCGGGCGTGCGCGGGCGCTGCTCGAACGCTCGGCGATGGTGTACTCGCGGGCCTGGCTCGTGTTCGTCTCCGGTGTGGTGGAACCGCTGCTGTACCTGCTGGCGTTCCAGGTCGGCTTCGGCAAGCTCGTCGAGGAGGTCACCGGCCCCGGCGGTGAGACGATGAGCTACGTCGCGTTCGTCGCACCGGCGCTGCTGGCCGCCTCCGCGATGAACGGCGCCGTGTTCGACTCGACGTTCAACGTCTTCTTCAAGTTCCGCTACAACAAGACCTACGACGCGATGCTCGCGACGCCGCTCGGCCCGCTCGACATCGCGCTCGGCGAGATCGGCTGGGCCGTGTTGCGCGGCGGGCTGTACGCGGTGGCGTTCCTCGGCGTGATGGCCGGGTTCGGGCTCGCCACCTCGCCGTGGGCGCTGCTGCTCGTGCCGGTGGCGCTGCTGGTGTCGTTCGCGTTCGCCGCCATCGGGATGGTGTGCGCGACGTTCCTGAAGTCCCCGGCGCAGTTCGACTTCGTCCAGCTCGCCGTGATGCCGATGTTCCTGCTGTCGACGACGTTCTACCCGCTGTCGGTGTACCCGGAGCCGCTGCAGTACGCGGTGCAGTGCCTGCCGCTCTACCACGGCGTCGAGCTGACCCGGGGACTCGCCGTCGGTGTGCTGGACGTGAGCATGATCGGCCACGTCGCGTACCTGCTCGTGCTCGCCGCGGCGGGTGCCTACTTCACGGCGAAACGGCTCGCGGGCCTGCTGCTGCGGTGACGTGCCCTCGCCGGGACCCGGTCAGTCCGGGACGGCGATGCGAGCGCGCAGGCCGTCCAGCAGGAGACCGAGCGACCGGTCGAGCTCGGGCGGGTCGCCGAGCCCGCGGTCGATCGCGCCCGCACTCGCGGCCTGCAACGCCGTCTGTTCCTCGGCGGCGTGCCCGAACACCAGGTGCAGCAACGCCCGTGCCCCCGTCTCGACCAGATCGGCGGGCAACCCGCCGTCCCGCAGCGCCGTGCGGAGCCGTTCCGCGGGACCCTCCGCGCCGAGCCCGAAGGTGTGCGCGGTGACGACGACCTCCGCCCCGTCGCGATAGGCGAGCATGGCATCGCGCAGTTCGGTGCAGATCTCGACCACGCGGTCGTCCCAGCGGTGAGCCTGTTCCGGCCGCCTGCCCCGCGCCAGGACCTCGTCGGCGACCGCGGCCAACAGCGTCTGTTTGTCGGGCACGTGGTGATACAGCGCGCTCGGCTGCACCCCGAGTTCCGTTGCCAGTCTGCGCATCGTCAACGACTCGAGGCCGTACTCGTCGAGCACGGTGATCGCGCGCGCCACGACGTCGGCCCGGCTGTGCCGCATTCGGCTCCTCTCGCGCCTTCCCATTGACCGAGCATTCTGCACCACCCTAACCTGAACACTGTTCAACTGAACACTGTTCAGGTTCCTGTGTGGAGGGTGCATGACCGACTTCCAGAACCTTGCGGCCGCGGTGCTGGCGGGGAATCCGGCCGCCAGCGACGACGCATTGGCCGTCCTGCGCGCCGATGACGCCGAGCTGATGGACGTCGTCGCAGCTGTGGGCAGGCTGCGGCGCCGGTACTTCCGCAACACGGTGAAGGTGAACTACCTGGTCAATCTGAAGTCGGGGATGTGTCAGGAGAACTGCAACTACTGCTCGCAGGCGCTCGGCTCCGAGGCGCCGATCCTGAAGTACTCGTGGCTCTCGCCCGAGGAGACCCTGGAGCAGGCGGGCGCCGGAATCCGGGCCGGTGCGAGCCGGGTGTGCCTGGTCGCCTCGGGGCGGGGGCCGTCACGACGCGACGTCGACCGGGTCGCCGAGACGGTCGGCGAGCTCAGGCGGAACCATCCGGACGTGGAAGTGTGCGCCTGCCTCGGCCTGCTGCAGGACGGGCAGGCGCAGCGACTCGCCGACGCGGGTGTCGACGCCTACAACCACAACATCAACACCGCGGAGAGTCACCACGACGCCATCGTCCAGACCCACACCTACGCGGACCGCGTGGACACCGTGCGGAAGGCGGCGGGTGCGGGGATGTCGCCGTGCTCGGGTCTCATCGCGGGGCTCGGGGAGACCGACGAGCAACTCGTGGAGGCCCTCTTCGCGCTGAAGGAGCTGGGATCGGACTCGATTCCGGTGAACTTCCTGATGCCGTTCGAGGGCACGCCGATGGCGGGCACCTGGGAACTCACCCCCGCACGCTGTCTGAAGATCCTGGCGACGGCGCGGCTGGTCTGCCCCGACCGGGAGATCCGCATCGCCGGTGGCCGGGAGATGCACCTGCGTTCCCTGCAGGCCGCGGCCCTGCACCTCGCCAACTCGATCTTCCTCGGCGACTACCTCACGTCCGAGGGCGAACAGGCGCAGGCGGACCTGCGGATGATCACCGACAACGGCTTCGTGGTCCAGGGCTCCGCGGACGAGCTCGCCCAGCGGGCACACGTGGTGGAGACCGGGCCCACGATCCGGCAGCGCGGTGCCGGTACGGGAGTCCTGCCGAACGCGTGAGGCTCAGTGCGCACCGTCGAGCCGGACCAGCAGCCGGTGCACCGCGTGAGCCGTGTAGGCGGCGCCGATGTTGACCATGCCGCTGCCGTAGTGCGCCTCGTCCCCACGCGGGCCGGTGCAGCCACCGTCCTCGCGGGCGGTGCCGGAACAGTGGATCGGACGAGCCTGCGCCTGCAACATCCGCCCCAGCGTCGCGGGGGACGAATCCCCGGAACGGGCGGCGGCCAGGAGTGCGGCCGCCCCGGCGACGTGCGGGGCCGCCATCGAGGTGCCGCACAGCCGGTCATGGCCACCGGGCACGGTCGACAACACGCAGTGGCCTTCCGTACCGCCCGGCGCGGCGAGGTCGATCACGGCCCTGCCGTAGGAGCTGTAGTCCGTCGCGGCGCCGTGGTGGTCGACGGCGGCGACGGTGACCGCCTCTCTCAGCCCTGCGGGCACGGCGACGCAGGACCGGGCGAGGTCGTCGACGCCGCTCCCGCCGCTGAGCTCGCTGTGGGGAAGAGGGTCGAGATCGAAGCCGTCGTTGGTGGCCGCCGCGACGGTGAGCGTTCCCGAACGCTCGGCGAACTCGACCGCCCGGGACACGGCCTCGTGCACGACGCGTCGGCCGCGGCTCGCGGCGCACGACACGCCCGACGGTGCGACGGTGACACTGCTGTTGGCGACCGCCATGCCGTGCCGGGCCGCCCACACGTAGCCGCAGACGGCGGCCTCCGGCGTCACGTAGCCCTCGTCGTCCACGACGCGCAGCGAGGCGAGCCGCACTCCGGGCGCGGTACCGGTGACGCCGTGACCGTCGTCGGCGGCCCCGATGATTCCCGCGACGTGGGTTCCGTGTGCCGACTCGCCCGCCGTCCACGACGAGCGGCGCCGGTCCGGGACGCCGCCTACGCAGCCTGCCGAGGCGGCCGGGTCGACGGCCCGGGCAAGGTCGGGGTGCGTGTCGTCGATGCCGGAGTCGAGGACACCGACGGTGACGTCCGCCAGGTCGGCCTGCGCCGAGCGGGTGGGGTCCGTGCCGGAGTCGGGAGCGTCGGCCATGCGCAGGTTCCACTGCTCCCGGGTCCGGTCGGATGCGCGGGCGCCGGCACCGTCGCCGTTCGGGCCTCGCCGTCGGTCCCCGGGTCCGGTATCGCCCGTGGAATGGCCACCGGCGTCGTCCCGGCCCGCGGCAGCCTGCCCGTTTCGGGTATCGCCGTGGCGGCGCGTGTGCGTGCTCGTCGCGGTCGCGGAGCCCCGGCGCAGGTGCCGTGCCCGCTCTGCGCTGAACGCCCGATCGCGTCCCAGTGTGTCGTCGAATCCGGGGTCGGCCGACGTCGCGACCGCGATCGCGATCTCGGGAAAGTAGCCGGTGAGGGTGCCGCAGGCGGACTCGACCATGTCTCGTGCGCCGGCCTTCGTCGTGCCCGGGTCGAACACCACGACGTACCGCCACGCCCGGGATTCGGTGTGACAGGTCTCACCGTGTGTGGCGTGAGCCGGTGTCGTGGCCGTCAGATGGGCGGCGACGGCGAGCGCGGCACACACGAGCGGCAGGCTCCTCCGGCCGAGCACTGGACCTCCGTCGATGTCGGAGGGGTGATCGCATCCGCGGCTGTGATCTGCGACAACCCCATGACGCACCGTAGCCAGAGCGGCCGGGCGTGCCAAGTGTCTCGCACCACCCGGGTGACCGGCACCGGAGACGTCGTGGAGGCCGCGCTGCGCAGTGCCCGCCCCGTCGTGTGGGATACTGGATGCGGCCATCGAGCCGTCGTCGCCGGATCAGTACGGCGAACGCAGGGACGGTGGCCCGGTGACGTGCCGGTTCCGGATCCGAGTCGTCGCCGCGGGCACGCGCCATGTGCCTGGCGGCTGGGACGACGTGGACACCGGGCCGGACGCCGGAACGCTGTGTCGACGTCGACGGCTCGGGAGGCACCGAGAGGTCGCGAACAGGGCGGCCGCGTCACCGCGGGACCCGCCAGATCGGGCACGTCGGAAGATCCGGCGCCCGGGTGGCACGAGTGACAACAGGATTCCCGCCGGTGGTGAGCCCACCACGGCGGTAAACAAGGAACGGCCCCTGTGCGGCCGCGTCCTGTGGTCCGGTGCCGGCAGCGAGGTGAGACACCTCGGCCGGACGGACGCAGGCGCGCCCGGGGGCGGAGGAGACATATGTCGAACGCGGACACACCCGCCGAGAACACCGGCGGGGCCGCCGCCACACCCACCGCACGTGCACTGGCGGACCTGCCCAATCGGGTGCGGGTCCACGCGCTGGCGAAACTGCTCGGCTCCAGCAGCCGGGAAGTGCTCGGGATGCTCGCCGACCTCGGCGAAACCGCCCGGAGCCCGCAGTCCAGCGTGCATCGCGACGTCGCGATGAAGGTCGCCGAGACGGCGGGTGTGCTCGCCGATGAGGGCGAGGCCGGAGCGGCCGAGACACCCGCCGCAGACGCGGCCACGACGCCGCAGGACACGGCGCAGGACACGGCGGCGCAGGACGCGGCGGCGGAGAACGTGACGGCGGAGAACGCGCCGGCTCAGGAGGCCACACCGGAGAAGGCGGCGGCACCGGAGGTCGTCACGCAGGACACCGCTGGGCAGGACACCGCTGGGCAGGAAAGCGCTGGGCAGGAAAGCGCTGGGCAGGACACCGCGCCGAAGGCCGCCGGGGGCGAGATCGCCGCGGCCCCGCACACGCCGCTGTTCGCGGCGCCGTCCCCGGTCTTCCTGCCGCCGGAGCCGACGGTCGACACGGCCCAGACGGGTGAGGCCACCGGCGATGCGGGGCAGGCCGAGCCCGCCTCGAACACGGACGAGGGCGCCGCGACCGCCGACGCGATCGAGCAGGACACGAGCGACGCCTCGGCCTCCGACGACGGTGGTGACGACCAGTCCGGTGACGGTGGCCGTCGGCGCCGCCGCAGGGGCCGCCGCGGTCGTGGCCGTGGCAAGGGCGGCGACGAGAACGGCGAGGACCAGCAGAGCGACGGCTCCGGTGAGCGCGACGACTCGCAGGGCGGGGAGTCGACGGCGAGCGACTCGTCTGCGGGCGAGGAGTCGTCGGGTTCCGAGGACCAGGCCGACGGTGGTGCCGACGGTGACGACGCCGACGGTGAGTCCGGCCAGTCCGAGTCGGGCAGCAAGCGCCGCAGGCGCCGTCGTCGCCGCAAGAGCGGCGGCGGGGACGACGGCGACGGCCAGTCGCAGGACGACCCGCCCAACACCGTCGTGCACGTCCGCGACGGCAAGCAGGACAAGGGCGACAAGGGCGACAAGAACGACAAGGGTGACAAGGACAAGGGCGGCGACGGTGTGCGCAGCGTCCGCGGGTCGACGCGGCTCGAGGCCAAGCGCCAGCGCCGCCGGGACGGCCGCGAGGCGGGCCGGCGCCGCGCCCCGATCCTGTCCGAGTCGGAGTTCCTCGCCCGGCGCGAATCGGTCGAGCGCACGATGGTCGTCCGGGAGCACGGCGACTCGACGCAGATCGGCGTGCTCGAGGACGGCGTGCTCGTGGAGCACTTCGTCACCTCTCAGGGCAGCGGCTCGATCGTCGGCAACGTCTACCTGGGCCGGGTGCAGAACGTGCTGCCGTCCATGGAGGCGGCGTTCATCGACATCGGCCGTGGTCGCAACGCCGTGCTGTACGCGGGTGAGGTCGACTGGGACGCAGCGGGCCTCGAAGGCAAGGCGCGCAAGATCGAACAGGCGCTCTCCAGTGGCGACCAAGTCCTGGTGCAGGTCACGAAGGACCCGGTCGGCCACAAGGGCGCCCGGCTGACCACGCAGATCTCGCTGCCGGGCCGGTTCCTGGTGTACGTGCCCTCGGGCGGTGCGACGGGCATCTCGCGCAAGCTGCCGGAGACCGAAAGGCGCAGGCTCAAGGACATCCTCAAGCGCATCGTCCCGGAGGACGCGGGTGTGATCATCCGCACCGCGTCCGAGGGCATCAGCGAGGAGGAGCTGGACCGCGACGTCCGCAGGCTGCAGGCGCAGTGGGAGGTCATCAAGGAGAAGTCGGAGTCGGCCTCCTCGTCGTCGGGCAAGAAGTCCGGTGCTCCCACGCTGCTCTACGAAGAGCCCGACCTGCTGGTCAAGGTCGTCCGGGACCAGTTCACCGAGGACTTCGTCAAGCTCGAGGTGCAGGGCCGGACGGCGTGGGAGACGATCAGCTCCTACGTCGAGCACGTGGCGCCGGACCTCATGGAGCGCGTCAAGCGCTACGTCGGCAACGGCAACGTGTTCGCCGACTACCGGATCGACGAGCAGATCACCAAGGCACTCGACCGCAAGGTGTGGTTGCCCTCGGGCGGCTACCTGGTGATCGACCGCACCGAGGCGATGACCGTCATCGACGTCAACACCGGCAAGTTCACCGGGTCGGGCGGCAACCTCGAGGAGACCGTCACGCGGAACAACCTGGAGTCGGCCGAGGAGATCGTCCGTCAGCTCCGGCTCCGCGACATCGGCGGCATCATCGTCATCGACTTCATCGACATGGTGCTGGAGTCGAACCGGGACCTCGTCCTGCGCAGGCTCACCGAGTGCCTCGGCCGTGACCGCACGCGGCACCAGGTCGCCGAGGTGACGTCGCTCGGCCTGGTGCAGATGACGCGCAAGCGCGTCGGCACCGGGCTGCTCGAGGCGTACTCGTCGACGTGCGAGCACTGCAAGGGCCGCGGCGTCCTCGTCTCGTCCGAGCCGAACACCGGCGGTCACCAGCACGGCAACGGTGGTGGCAACGGCGGTGGTCGCAAGCGCGGCCGCGGCAAGGGCGGCGATCAGCCGGACCAGGCCGACAAGTCGAAGCAGACCGACCAGGGTCGGACGCCGGAGCAGCGGGAATCCCTGGTGACGGCTGTCCAGGCGGTGGCCAACGCGTCGAAGGCGGCCAAGCACGAGGACTCCACGGAGGGCGACACCTCCGAGGCGGCCTCCGACGCCGCGGCCGCCGGTGACGCCGGCACGACCGAGGTCGAGCAGGCCGCGACGGGTTCGTCCACTGCGACGGAGGCGAACGGCCGGGAGACGTCCGGCAAGGCGGGCAGGCGCAGCCGTGACCGCAAGAGCCGCCGTGACCGGGGCGCACCCAAGGAGTCGGAGGTCGCGGAGTCGGTGGCCACGGTGCCGGACTCCGCCGATGCGGGTTCCGCACCGCAGGCCGAGGCTCTGCCGGCAGAGTCCGCGGCGCAGACCGAACCGGCTGCCGAGTCTGACGGTGCGGCGACCGGGTCGGCTGCGGAGCAGTCCACCTCGGAAGCCACAGCGCAGCAAACCGCAGCGCAGGAAGCCACAGCACAGGAAGCCACTGTGCAGGAATCGGCCGCGCCCACGGTGGAGGCCACCGAGGACACCCAGGCCACCGAGAACACGGCGACCGCTGGCACCGCGTCGTCCGCACCGGCCGGGGAGACGGCCGGCTCCGACGACACCGGCGGTGGCGCGCGTCGTGGCCGCCGCTCTGCCCGGCGCGCCGCGGGCAGGCCCACCGGGCCGGCCGCGGGCACCACGGGGAGTGGTGTCGAGGTGCAGACGGTGATGACCGGTACGATGAGCTCGTCGTCCTCCCCGGCCGAGCCGGGGAGTCAGAGCAACGGGACCTCCGACGCGAGCGTTCCGGGCACGGCGGAGCAGGACGCGACCTCGGTCGCGACCGTCTCCGCGGTGCGGAGCAGTACCCGGCGTCCGCGCCGGGCGGCGGGTCGGCCCGCAGGGCCTCCCGTCGATGACGAGAGCAGCTGATCGTGACCCCGGTGTCCCAGCGTCACCGGGTGCCACGTAAGCTGGACAGCGGCCTGCTGTTGGAGCGGGCCGCTACACGCGAAGGCTGGATCGCCTCGGGCGGTCCCCATCACGTGAGCCCCCACCCACAGTCGAGCAATGCAGGAGACTTCCGTGTCGGCGTATGCAGTCGTCCAGACCGGCGGCAAGCAGTACAAGGTCGCCGTTGGTGACGTCGTCGAGGTCGAGAAGCTCGAGGGCGAGCCGGGCACCGAGCACACCTTCCCCGCCGTGCTTCACGTTGACGGCGGCAAGGTCACGTCGGACGCCGACGCGCTGGCGAAGGTCTCGGTCACCGGCAAGGTCGTCGAGCAGACCAAGGGTCCGAAGATCCGGATCCACAAGTTCAAGAACAAGACCGGCTACCACAAGCGCCAGGGTCACCGTCAGAAGCTGACTCGCGTCGAGGTCACCGGAATCAGCAAGTAAGGCTTTCGCCTTTTCCCAGAGGAGACTGAGCTCAGATGTCAACCAAGAAGGGCGCTTCCAGCTCCAAGAACGGTCGGGATTCCAACCCGAAGTACCTCGGTGTGAAGCGGTTCGGTGGCCAGGTCGTGAAGGCCGGCGAGATCTTGATCCGGCAGCGCGGTACCAAGTTCCACCCGGGTGACAACGTCGGCCGTGGCGGTGACGACACGCTGTTCGCCCTGGCCCCTGGCTCGGTCGAGTTCGGCGAGAAGCGCGGCCGCAAGATGATCAACGTGGTTCCGGGCGAGGGCTGAACGGCCCGTCCAGCACCACGAGGAACTCCGACGAGGGGCGGGGCCGGAACATTTCCGGTCCCGCCCCTCGTTTTGCGTAGTACGCGATCGCGGCGCCGCATCTCGACACCGGAACGCCGCACACCGACCGTGCCCGCGCCGGGGACGCACCTCGACACCGGCCGTGTCCCGGCAACGCAGGTACCTCGACAGTGTCCGTATTTCGAAAGGCAGAGCCATGACAACCCGATTCGTCGACCGGGCGGTGATCCACCTGACCGCCGGCTCGGGTGGGAACGGTTGTGCTTCCGTGCACCGGGAGAAGTTCAAGCCGCTCGGCGGACCCGACGGTGGTAACGGCGGTGCGGGCGGCGACGTACTGCTCGTCGTCGACCCGGGGGTGCACACGCTGCTGGACTTCCACTTCCGGCCGCACGCGCGCGCGGGCAACGGCAAGCAGGGTCAGGGCAGCCATCGCAACGGCGCCGCGGGCGAGACGCTCGAACTCCGGGTCCCGGAGGGCACCGTCGTGCTCACCGAGGACGGCGAGGTGCTGGCCGATCTCGTGGGCGCCGGGACGACGTTCGTCGCCGCCAAGGGCGGCCGCGGCGGTCTCGGCAACGCCGCGCTGGCGTCGCGGGCCCGTAAGGCACCCGGGTTCGCACTCCTCGGCGAAGAAGGCGACTCCCGTGACCTGGTGCTCGAACTGCGTTCGATGGCCGACGTCGGCCTCCTCGGGTTCCCGTCGGCGGGCAAGTCGTCGCTGATCTCGGTGCTGTCCGCGGCCAAGCCGAAGATCGCCGACTACCCCTTCACGACGCTCGTGCCGAACCTCGGCGTCGTCACCGCGGGCGACACGGTGTTCACGATGGCCGACGTGCCCGGGCTCATCCCCGGCGCCAGCGGCGGTAAGGGCCTCGGCCTCGACTTCCTGCGGCACATCGAACGCTGTGCGGTGTTCGTGCACGTCATCGACTGTGCGACCTACGAGGCGGGTCGAGACCCGGTGTCGGACATCGACGCGCTGGAGGACGAGCTCGCCCGCTACACCCCGGCGCTGGGGGACAGTCTCGCCGACCGCCCGCGGTTGGTGGTGCTGAACAAGGTGGACGTGCCCGACGCGGCGGAGCTCGCGGAGTTCGTCCGACCGGACCTCGAGGAGCGCGGGCTGCGCGTGTTCGAGGTGTCCACGGTGTCGCGCCAGGGGCTGCGGGAGCTGAGTTTCGCACTCGGCGAGATCGTCGAGCGCACCCGCGCCGAGCGGCCTCCCGCGGAGCCGACCAAGGTCGTCCTCGCGCCGCAGGCCGTCGACGACAGCGGATTCACCGTCGAAACGGACCCCGGCGAGCCCGGTGGGTTCGTCGTCCGCGGGCCGAGGCCGGAACGGTGGATCAAGCAGACCAACTTCGCCAACGACGAGGCGGTCGGCTATCTCGGTGACCGCCTCAACCGCCTCGGCGTCGAGGAGGAGCTGGCCCGCATGGGGGCCGAGCCGGGCTGCCCCGTGACCATCGGCGACTACACGTTCGAGTGGGAACCGTCGACGCCGAGTGTCGCGACACAGCTGGCGGGACGCGGTACGGATCCGCGACTGGAACGCAGCGACCGCGTGTCGGCGGCCGACCGGAAGCAGGCGCGTCGCGCTCGCCGGGTCGCGGGCGAGGAGGACGGCGATCCGGACGGCCTGGAACCGGACGCGGACGATGACGAGTGACGGAGGTCGGCACCACGCGGCGGCGGCCGGTGCGCGGAGACGACGGCGACGGAAACGGAGTGTTGCGGTGAGTGAGGGCGCCGGTGAGTGAGGCACGTGCGGCCATCGCGGGTGGAAGTCGGGTCGTCGTCAAGGTCGGATCGTCGTCGCTGACGACCGCCGACGACGGCCTCGACGTCGCCCGCCTCGATGCCCTTGTCGACGCCGTCGCGGGCCGGGTCGGGAGCGACGGCCAGGTCGTGCTCGTGTCGTCCGGTGCGATCGGCGCGGGTCTCGCCCCGCTCTCGCTCGACACCCGTCCGCGGGATCTGGCCACGCAGCAGGCCGCGGCCAGCGTCGGCCAGCTCACGCTCGCGCACGCGTACGCCGCGTCGTTCGGCCGCTACGACCTCACCGTCGGGCAGGTACTGCTGACGTCCAACGACGTCGTCCGGCGCGCGCACTACCGCAACGCCGAACGGACCCTGGCGCGGTTGCTGGCCCTCGACGCCGTTCCGGTCGTCAACGAGAACGACACGGTCGCCACCGAGGAGATCCGGTTCGGCGACAACGACAGATTGGCCGCGCTCGTAGCGCACCTCGTCCAGGCGGACGGCCTGATCCTGCTGTCCGATGTGGACGCACTGTATGACGGTGATCCACGGGCGGGCGGTACGCGGAAGATCGCCGAGGTGACAGGCGAGTCGGATTTGGACGGTCTGAAGGTAGGCATGTCCAGTTCCGGCCTCGGTACCGGCGGCATGATGTCGAAGGTCGCCGCCGCGAGGATGGCCGCCTCCAGTGGGATCCCGGTGCTCGTCGCGGCCGCGGCGGACGCCCGGCGCGCGTTGACCGGCGCGGACGTCGGCACCGCGTTCCATGCCGCGGACAAGCGGCTGTCGGCACGCAGATTCTGGCTCGGCTATGCCGCGGGGACAGAAGGCAGGCTGCAGCTCGACGACGGTGCGGTCGCCGCGGTCGTCGGCAAACGCAGGTCGCTGCTCGCGGCAGGCATCGTCGGCGTGGACGGCGACTTCCGCGCCGGCGACGTCGTCGACCTCGTCGATCCTGCGCAGCAGGTCGTCGCCAGGGGCGTGGTGGCCTACGACGTCACCGAGCTGCCCGAGATGATCGGCCGCTCGACCCACGAACTACCCGACGAACACCGCCGCGAGGTCGTGCACGCCGACGACCTGGTGCCGATCGGCCGGCATTGAACTCCCGGCGTCAGCGCAGCTCGGAGCCGCGGGTCTCGGGCAGGCGGAGGATGACGAGGAACGCCACTGCGGAGGCGGCCGCGACGTACCAGAAGAACGCCACTCCGGCGCCCGCGTCGGACAACGCCGTGATGACGAGCGGAGCCGTACCGCCGAACAGCGCGACCGTGAGGTTGTACCAGGCCCCGATGCCGAGGGCGCGCACCGAGGTCGGGAACAGCTCGCTCATGATCGCCGGTGCGATCGACGTCATCGCCGTGTAGAGGCCGAGTCCGACACAGAACACCAGGAGCAGCCCGCCGAAACCGGGTCCCACGAGACTCGACAACGGCACGATCAGCACCGCCGTCGCGGCGGACCAGACCAGTAGCTGCGGCTTGCGGCCGAGGCGGTCGGCCAGTGCGCCCATCGGGTACTGCAGTGCGATGAAGAGGGCCGTCGCGATCGACAGGGCGAGGAACACGTCGACGTCGTCGGCGCCCCGCGAGTTGACCGCGAACGGGGTGAGTGCGCTGAAGAAGGTGTAGTAGCACAGCGTCGACAGCATCGTGAACCCGACGAGAAGGCCGACGGCCTTCGGATGCTTGCTCAACGTCGTCAACAGTGGATGCCGCACCCGCCGGGCGGTGGCCTTGTTGTCCTCGAACTGCTCGGTCTCCGCGAGCGTGCGGCGCAGCCACAGCGCCACCAGGCCCAGCACGCCGCCCAGCAGGAACGGCAGCCGCCAGCCCCAGTCGTAGAGCTGGGCCTCTGACATGCCGCGGGCGAGCGCGAAGCCGAGCAGCGAGGCGAGCAGCACCGCCGACCCGGTGGAGATGTAGAAGAACGACGAGTAGCGGCCGCGGCGCTCGGGAGGCGCGATCTCGCCGAGATACGCCGACGCGTTCGACACCTCGCCGCCGAGTGACAAGCCCTGCGCGACCCGAGCGAGCAGCAACAGGATCGGCGCGAGCCAGCCCACCTGCTCGAACGTAGGAAGGACGCCGATCATGATGGATCCGCCCGCCATGAGCAGGATCGTGAAGATCATCGCCGGCTTGCGCCCGCGTACGTCGGCGAGCCTGCCGATCAGCATCCCGCCGAGTGGGCGGAAGAAGAAGGCGAGCGCGTACGTGGCGAACGTGTTGATCGTCGCCAGCTCGCCGGGGAAGAACGCACTGGCGAAGTAGATGCTGAACGTCGCGTAGATGGTCCAGTCGAACCATTCCAGCGCGTTGCCCGCGCTCGCCGCGACCAGCCTGCGTACCGGGAGCCGGTGACGGGTGATGCGGGATGCGGGCACGTGCGACTCGACCATGTCGGCCCTCCACCTCGACGTGGGATGCCTGGCCACGATGCGTGCTGCGCCGCGGCAGAACGCACGGTGACACAGTGAGCCGCGCAACGGAAGCCACCGGACGCGCGATCCGCACCGGGCACATCGGACCCGCGTCGTCGCGCACCGGTCATATCGGGCACGCGGCGACCGTCACGGCGGCCCGGTCAGCTCGTCGACGCCAGTGCGAGAGGCAGGACGGCGTCCGCCCCGGCCCGCCGTAGCAGCCGGGCACCGACCGTCATCGTCCACCCGGTGTCGACGAGGTCGTCGACGAGCAGTACCGGGCCTGTCAGTTCGCTCAGCGCGGCGTGGAGGTCCACGGGGACCCGGAGCCGCTGCCACAGGTCCGCGAGGCGCACCGCGCTGTTGGCACGGCGCGGCGGCGGCCCGTCGGCCTCGAGCGTGCCGAGCAGCGGCAGCCTGCCGACCGAGGCGAGCCTGCCCGCCAGATCCGTCGTCAACCGTGGGCGCCGTTGCGAGTCCATCGCGACGATGCCGACCGGCCGGGCCTCCCATTCCCACGACGCCAGCACGGCGATACAGGCCTGGACCAGTTCGTCGGGAACAGGCCCGTCGGGTGCTTCCGGGCCGAGCAGGTCGCGCAGCCGGCCGCCCCACGCGACGTCGGTGAGCCTGCCGACGACTCGTCCAGGGGCGGCCTGATCGTCGGCGCCGATGCGACCGGAGAGCGGGACGTCGAGCGCCGCCAGGCCGGTCGGCCACTGCTTCCGCAGGGCGATCTCGACGCCGGGCTTGGCCAGTGCGTCGGCCGTCTCGCCCACGACCTCGTCGGCGACGAGGGACGGCCAGCGCTCGCCGGTGCAGTTGTCGCACCGGCCGCACGGCTGCGCGTGCGGATCGTCGAGCTGCCTGCGCAGGAACTCCATGCGGCAGCCGTCGGTGGCTGCGTAGTCGACCATGGCCTGTTGCTCGGCCTCGCGGGCGATGCGTACCCGGTCGTAACGCTCGGCGTCGTAACTCCACGGTGCGCCGGTGCCGATCCAGCCGCCCTTGACCCTCCGGACCGCGCCGTCGACGTCGAGCACCTTCAGCACCATCTCCAGACGCGAACGGGACAGTTCCACGCGTGGCTCGAGCGCCGCCGTCGAGAGTGGACGGTCGGCGTGCGCCAGCGCGTCGAGCACCTGGTTGACGCGGTGCTCGTCGGGGAACGCCAGCGATCCGAAGTAGTCCCAGATCGCCTTGTCACCCGCGCCGGGCAGGAGCACCACCTCGGCACGCTCCACACCGCGGCCGGCGCGGCCGACCTGTTGGTAGTAGGCGATCGGCGACGACGGAGCGCCCAGGTGGACGACGAACCCCAGGTCGGGCTTGTCGAATCCCATGCCGAGTGCGGAGGTGGCGATGACGGCCTTGACCTTGCTCGCGAGGAGGTCGTCCTCGATGGCCTGCCGGTCGGCGGGATCGGTCTTACCGGTGTAGGCGGCGACCTCGTGGCCGCGCCGGGCGAGCAGGGCCGCGGTGTCGTGGGCGGCGGCGACCGTGAGGGTGTAGACGATGCCCGAACCGGGCAGCTGCTCGAGATGCTCGGCGAGCCAGGCCAGCCGCGCCGTTTCCGTCGGGGTGTCGACCACCGACAGACGCAGGCTCTCGCGGTCCAGCGGGCCCCGCAGCACGAGCGTGTCGGACCGCCTGCCGATGCCGAGCTGTTCGGCGACGTCGGTGACGACGCGGTCGTTCGCCGTCGCCGTCGTGGCCAGTACGGGGACGCCGTCGGGAAGTTCCGCCAGCAGCGTGCGGAGCCTGCGGTAATCCGGGCGGAAGTCGTGACCCCAGTCCGAGATGCAGTGGGCCTCGTCCACCACGAGCAGGCCTGCGGACGCCGCCAGCTCGGGCAGCACGGCGTCGCGGAAGTCCGGGTTGTTGAGACGTTCGGGACTGACCAGCAACACGTCGATCTCGCCCGCGTCGACGCCGGTCCGCACCTCGTCCCATTCCTGTTGGTTGGCCGAGTTCATCGTCGCGGCGCGGATGCCCGCCCGGGAGGCTGCCGAGATCTGGTTCCGCATCAGCGCGAGCAGCGGCGAGATGATCACCGTCGGCCCGGCGCCCCGCTCGCGGAGCAGCGCCGTGGCCAGGAAGTACACCGCCGATTTGCCCCAGCCCGTGCGCTGCACGACGAGTGCGCGCCGGTGTTCCGCGACGAGGGCCTCGATCGCGGTCCACTGGTCGTCGCGCAGCTGCGCGTGCTCGCCCGCCAGCGCGCGCAGCAGTGTCGCGGCCCGGCCGCGGAGGCCTGCGCCGGAATCCGTGCCGGCGCCGTCGTCGGGGGCGGGGCGGCTGCTGACGGGATGCTCGCCGGAGCCGTGTTCCTCGGTAGTCACGGGTCCAGCTCTACACCCCGCAGCCGACACTGTCCGCGCCGCGGGGCGGTTTTCCGTCGCGAAGGGGCCCCTCGTGCCGGAATGTGACCCAGGACACGAGAAATCGGCGTCATGGGGCTCCGGCGCCGAGGTCTCATCCGCGATCGGAACGGGGACCCGGTCGCCGGCGTGGTGCGGCCCCCAGGTCACCACGCCGCCCCCGTGTGGTGCGGGCCGACCCGGCAGGGGAGGGCCGGCCCGCACCACACGGATCAACACCGGCGCGGATCGATGTCCGTATCGGAGGCCGTATAGGGTGGGTGCTCATGTCGTCGCGCCGCATCGGGGTCATGGGGGGAACCTTCGACCCCGTGCACCATGGCCATCTCGTCGCCGCCAGCGAAGTCCAGGCCCGTTTCGGACTCGACGAGGTCGTCTTTGTCCCGACGGGTCAGCCGTGGCAGAAGACCGATCGGGTGGTGACCCCCGCCGAGGACCGCTACCTGATGACCGTCATCGCCACCGCGTCGAACCCGGTCTTCTCCGTCAGCAGGGTGGACATCGACCGCGGTGGCCAGACCTACACCGTCGACACGCTGCGTGACCTGCGCGTGCAGTATCCCGACGACGACCTGTTCTTCATCACCGGCGCCGACGCGCTCCAGCAGATCCTCACGTGGCGCGCCGCCGACGAGGTGTTCGCCAACGCCCACTTCATCGGTGTGACCCGGCCCGGGTACCGCCTCGACGACGACCACCTGCCGCCCGGCAAGGCCAGTCTCGTCGAGGTCACGGCGATGGCGATCTCGTCGACGGCGCTGCGTGAGCGCGTCGCCGGCGGCGAACCGGTGTGGTACCTGGTGCCCGACGGTGTCGTCCGCTACATCCACAAACGCGGGCTGTATCGCGCGGATCACGACTGACCGGGCGGAGGCGACGGGCGCGTCCGCCCTTCCGGGTACCCTGCATCCGGCGTACGTACTAATCCGGAGGGCACCACCGTGGCAGCGACGGCCGAAGCACGAGACCTCGCGAACGTGGCCGCGCACGCGGCCGCGGACAAGAAAGCGACCGACATCGTCGTGCTCGACGTCTCCGATCAGCTCATCATCACCGACGCGTTCGTCATCGCGTCCGCGCCGAACGAACGGCAGGTCGGTGCGATCGTCGACAACGTCGAGGAGAAGATGCGCAAGGCCGGGCACAAGCTCGTCCGCCGTGAGGGTGAGCGGGAAGGCCGCTGGGTCCTGCTCGACTTCGTCGACGTCGTGGTCCACGTCCAGCACGACGAGGAACGCGCCTTCTACGGCCTCGAGCGCCTGTGGAAGGACTGCCCGCAACTCGAGGTCGACGGCCTCGACGAGGCCGTGGCCCGCGCAGCCGAGGAATCGGACGCCCAGTGAGCGTCGAACGGATCGTGCTCTGGCGGCACGGCGAAACCGACTACAACGCCGCGGGCCGCATGCAGGGTCACCTCGACTCGGCACTCACCGAGGTGGGTTGGAACCAGGCGCGGTTCGCCGTGGCAGCCCTCACGCGGTTCGAACCGGACCTGGTGATCGCCTCCGACCTGCGCCGGGCCACCGACACCGCGACGGTGCTGACCGACGCGATCGGCGTTCCGCTGCGGCTCGACAAGCGGCTGCGGGAGACGCATCTCGGCGAGTGGCAGGGTATGACCGGCGCCGAGGTGGACGCACAGGCGCCCGGTGAGCGGGACCGGTGGCGACTCGACGCGGCGTGGGCCCCGCCCGGCGGCGAGTCCCGTGTCGACGTCGCCGAACGTGCCGGGGAGGTCGTTGCCGATCTGGTTCGTGACGACGAGGAGTACGGCACCGTGCTGCTTGCGGCCCACGGTGGCCTGATCCTCGCGCTGACCGCCTACCTGGTGGACCTGCCCGTGGCGCTGTGGCCGTCGCTCGGTGGCATCGGCAACTGCCACTGGGTGGACCTGAGTCGTCGCGACGACCGCTGGCGCCTGCAGGCCTACAACGCGGGTATGACGGGATAGCACCGGCGATGGCGGATCAGGCACCGACGACCGCGCCACGGATTCTGGTGCTCGGCGATTCGCTGAGCTTCCATGGACCTGACAGCGGACATCCGGCCGACGAACCCCGCCTGTGGCCGAACGTGTGCGCCCGCGACATCGGCGGCGAGGCCGTGTTGTTCGCGGGTTTCGGATGGACGGCGCGTGACGCGTGGTGGGCGCTGATCGGCGACCCGCAGCTGTGGGCCGAGCTGCACCGCGCCGACGTCGTCGTGCTGGCCGTCGGCAGCATGGACACGTTGCCGTCACCGTTGCCGACGTACCTGCGCACCGGATTGCGTTACCTGCGCCCCGACGGGCTCCGGCGGTTCGCCCGCGGCGCCTACCGTCGCGCGCAGCCTGCGTTGGCCCGCCTCACGCGGGGCAGGCCCGCCGTGCTGCCTTCCCGGTTGACCGTCCGCTATCTCGACACCGCCGTCGGCGCGCTGCGCGTCCTGCGTTCGGAGCTGCCGATCGTGGGCTGGCTGCCGTCGGTGCACCGGTCCGCCGACTACGGCCGGGTGCACAGCGAACGCGCGGCGACCGCGGCGAGGCTCGACGCGTGGGCCGAGCGCACCGGCGTCCCGATGCTCGACGTGGCGGCAGTCGTCGGCGAGCACGTCCTCGGCGGGCACGGCAATCCCGACGGCATGCACTGGGGCTGGGACGGTCACGCCGCCGTGGGACACGCCATGGCGGAACGGATCGCGGCGATGCTGCCCGGCGTGGCGCCCGCGCCGGTCGTCGGCGGCGAGGCCCGCGGAACGTAGGGTGGCGGCGTGCCGGTCGCCGTCGTCACCGATTCCACCGCCCATCTCCCGGAAGGCTTCGCCGAACGTGCCGGTATCCGGGTGGTCCCGCTGCACGTGCTCGTCGACGGGACGGCTGTGCCGTCCGGCGAGTTCGGACCCGAGGCCCTGACCGGTGCGCTGCGGCGCAAACGGATCGTGACCACGTCGCGGCCGACCCCGGCGGAGCTCGCGGCGGAGTTCCGGGCGGCGCTCGACGCGGGTGCCGACTCGGTCGTGTCGATACACCTGTCGAAACGCCTGTCGGGCACCTGGGAGGCCGCGGTGCTGGCGGCGCAGGAGGTCGGGCCGGATCGCGTGCGGGTCGTGGACTCGCGGACGACGGCCATGGGACTCGGCTTCGCAGCGGGCCACGCAGCGGCCGCGGCGCGATCCGGTGTGACCGGTGAGGAGGTCGAGGACGCCGCGACCGCGGCTGCGGCTCGGTCGCGGACCCTGTTCGTGGTCGAGACCCTCGAACATCTGCGCCGCGGTGGGCGGATCGGCCACGCCGCGGCGCTGCTCGGCACGGCACTGATGGTCAAACCGGTACTGCACATGGCCGACGGGGAGATCACGCCCCTCGAGAAGGTACGCACCACGAGCAGGGCGATGACCCGGCTGGTCGAGTTGGCGGCGGAGGCAGCCGGAGGCGAGTCGGACGTGGAGGTCGCCGTGCACCACCTGGCCGCACCGGACCGTGCTGCCGAGCTGGCCACGCGGCTGGACGAGCGTCTGCCCAGCTCGCGAGGGTGCGTCGTCAGCGAACTCGGCGCGGTGATCGGCGCGCACACCGGCCCCGGCGTGCTCGGCGTCGTCGTGCAGCCCCCGGTGCCCGAGCCGTGACCAAGGCCGGTGGAACGGTGACGTAAGAGCGGTGACGACGGGCAGTGGGTGATGAGGCAGCGGGTGCCGGGGCAGCGGTGAGGACGGGGCAGCGGGTGCCGGGGCGGGACGCGTGATCAGCCGGCAGGGCGGCGCGGCATCGTAGTACACCCCACCGACAGTGATCGGCGGATCCTGTCCTCGGCCAGGAAGTTGTCCACACACCCCCGCCTGTCCACAGAGCCGGACATTCCCTCTGCCGCGTCGCTCGCCGGCTTCCTAACGTCGAGCGTGTGTTCGACGAAACAACGCAGGTTCGGGCCGGTCGCTCCGCCACGACCGCCTCGCGCGGACCGCATCGACGACTGGCGGACCTGGCCGCGCTCGCGCCTCTCGACGGCACTCCGGAAGAGCCGCCGGACCGCACACCGGCGTGTCCGCCGGCGGGTGACGAGGCCGCACGCCGTGGTGTGATTCCCGCGCGAACTCGCGACGCACCGTCGCATGCGGGCCCGTCCACATCCACCGGGAAAGCCGCGCCGTCGGACGACACCGCGCCGCTGGACGACACCGCGCCGCCGGACGACACCGCGCCGTCGGACGACGGCGTACGCGCGTACGGGGGCGCCGGTCCTCCGTCGGATGAGACCGGGGGCCGGCACGAGAATCCGGTGCCTGCGGTTCTGCGTGCCCGTGCCGGGCGGCTCGTCGAACGATGGGTGCCCGCCGGGGCACGCCGCGGGCCGTCGCGCCGGGTGATCGCGTCCGTGGCGGCGGGGGTCGTGGTAGCGCTCGGACTTGCCGGGTTCGTATTCGCCGCCGAACCCGCGGCCGAAGCCCCACCGCCGTTGCCCGCGGCCCACGCGGAGCCGTCGTCCGGGTCGCCGCAGCCGAGCTCGCAGGCGGGGTCGGCGACCCCGGTCACGTCCGGTTCGGGAGCGGCGGGTGGCTCGCCGGAACGGCTGGTGGTCAGTGTGGTCGGCAAGGTGCGGAAACCCGGCCTCGTGCGGGTGCGCGCCGGCGCGCGCGTGGCCGACGCGGTCGAATCCGCCGGCGGTGCGCCGCGCCGCGCCGACCTGTTGTCCGTCAACCTGGCTCGCGAGCTCGTGGACGGCGAGCAGATCTACGTCGGGGTGTCGGTGCCGCCGGGAGTGAGCACCGGCGCCGAGGGCCGTGGCGCGACAGCCGAGACGGCCGGGGCGGACGGCGAGGCCGACGAGGAACCCGTGCCGCTGAACTCGGCCGATCAGGAGGAGCTGGAGAGCCTGCCCGGCGTCGGTGAGGTCACGGCCCGGCGGATCCTGGAGTGGCGCGACGAGCATGGCCGGTTCACCGCGGTGGAACAGCTGCGCGAGGTCGACGGTATCGGGACCAAACGCTTCGAATCGTTGCGCGACGCGGTGAGCGTCGCGTGACCGTCGCCGCAGGCCTCGGCGCGGCATCCGAGGTCACCGCCGACCCGTCGTACCGCGCACGGCGGGACATGCGGTTGGTGCCCGCAGCGTCGGTCGTCTGGGCCGGTTCCCTCGCCGGGTTCCAGTGGGGTTGGCAGGCGGCGGTCACGGTGGGTGGCCTCGCCGCCGTGGCGGGGTTTCTCGTCGCGGCGCATGCGAGGCGTCGCCGGTGGCCCAGGGTCGCCGCGGCGGCGGTGGCCCTGGGCGTGTGCGGACCTCTGGTGCTGGTGCCGGTCGGCATCCGGGTCCATGACGTGACCGACGATCCCCTTCGCGCGGTGGCCGCAGACGGCGCCGACGTTCGGCTGCGGGCCGAGGTGCGGGAACGGCCGCGCCCGCTCCGGGACGACGGCTACGGAGGCCGCCGTGGTGGAGTCCGGTCCGTACTGGTGCCGGTCGACGTCGTGCGGGTTGCGGACGTGGGCGACGACGGCGTCGCGGCGGCGGACAGCGACAGGAGCGGCGTCTCCTCGACGGGCCGCGTACTGCTCATCGCACCGGCTGGGGAGTGGACGGATCTCCTGCCGGGCCAGCGGTTCGGCACGTCGGTCTCGTTGGCACCGGCCCGTCCCGGGGACATGACCGTGGCGGTGGGTTACGTGCGCGGCCCGCCGGAGCGAGTCGGCACCGCGTCCTGGTGGCAGCGGTCGGCCGACGTCGTGCGCACCGCGCTGCGGGAGGCCGCAGGCGTGCTCGGCGACGACGAGGCGGGCCTGCTTCCCGGGCTCGTCGTCGGCGACACCGGTGCGCAGTCGGCGCGCGTGGAGGAGGAGTTCCTCGACGCGGGACTGTCCCATCTCACGGCCGTGTCCGGATCCAACGTCGCCATCGTGTGCGGAGCCGTTCTCCTCCTGGCCCGTGCGGTCCGGCTCGGCCCCCGCACCTCCGCCGGCGTGGCCGGGCTGGCGCTGGCCGCGTTCGTGGTGCTCGTCGGGTACGAGCCGAGCGTGCTGCGTGCCGCGGTGATGGGTGCACTGGGGCTGGCCGCACTGGTGCTCGGACGCCGCCGGTCGGTGGTGCCGGCGTTGGCCGTCGCCGTCTGTGGGCTGATACTGGTCGACCCCGCGATGGCCACGAGCATGGGTTTCGCGTTGTCGGTCGTCGCGACCGGCGGACTGGTGTTCCTGGCGCCCCGGTGGGCCGCGGCGCTCGCCGCCCGCCGGGTACCTCCCGGTGCCGCTGAGGCGCTCGCCGTGCCGGTGGCCGCCTTCGTCGCCACGGCGCCGGTCATCGCCGGGATGGCGGGCGAGGTCAGCCTGGTGTCCGTCGCCGCGAACCTGCTCGCCGCGCCGGTGGTCGCTCCGGTCACGGTGCTGGGCGTCGCGGCGGCCGCACTGGCCGTTCCCCTGCCCGCTGCCGCGGAGATCCTGGTGCACCTCGCCGGACCAGGGGTGAGTTGGCTGGTGGTCGTCGCTAGGGAGGCGGCCGCCGTGCCCGGTGCGGTCGTGTCGTGGCCCACGGGTTGGTGGGGCGGGATCGCCGCAGCCGGAATCGTCGTCGGTGGCGTGGTGGCCCTGCGGTATCGGAAGACGCGGGTGGCCGTGGCCGTCGTGGTGACGGGCATGCTCGTGGTCACCCTGCCGCCGCGGTGGTGGCAGCCCGGGTGGCCGCCCGAGAACTGGGCGGTCGTGGCGTGCGACGTCGGACAAGGGGACGGGATCGTGCTGGCGACCGGGAGTCCGGGCCGCGCGGTGGTCGTCGACGCCGGGCCCGACCCCCGGACGATCGACCGCTGCCTCGACCGGCTGGACGTGGAGCGCGTGCCGCTGCTGGTCCTCAGTCACCTCCACGCCGACCACGTCGGTGGCCTGCGGGCCCTGCTGGACGATCGCAGCGTCGGAGGGGTCGCGGTCGGCGGCGGACGCAGCCCGGCGTGGGCGTGGCGTGAGGTGTCCGGCGCGGCGCGTCGCAGCGGGACGCCGCTCGTCGAGCTCTCCACGGGCGAGCGACTGCGCTGGGAGACGCTCACGATCGACGTGCTCGGCCCGCACCACACCCCGCAACGCGCACGGGCGGGCGAGAGCGAGGACGGCACGGTCGTCAACGACACGTCCCTCGTGCTACGGGCGTCGACACGGGCGGGTCGCGTGGTGCTCAGCGGCGACATCGAATTGGCGGCTCAGAGCGATCTGCTCGCCCGCGACGTCGACCTGCGCGCCGACGTGCTCAAAGTGCCGCATCACGGCAGCCGCTACACCCGGCCCGAGTTCCTCACCGCGGTGCGGCCGCGCATCGCGCTGGTGAGCGTCGGCGCGGACAATGAGCACGGCCATCCCAGTGCCGTCACGCTGCGGACCCTGGAAGCGGCGGGCGCACTCGTCGCGCGCACCGACCGAGGAGGGGACCTCGCCGTGGTGCCCGGCGACGGGGCGGCACCCGTCCTCGTCCGGCGCGGGCCGGGACCGTGACGGCCCGCGCCGGAGAGGCGACCGAAGCGGGAGGGCAGCGGGAGAGGGCTCAGCCGCCGAGGATCTCGTTCACGGCGGCGGCCGACGGTGCGACGGTCGCCTTCGGGCCGATCTTGTCCTCGACCGCGTCGAGCGTCTTCAGACCGTCACCGGTGATCAGCAGGACGGTCTCGGCGTCCGGGTCGATCTTGCCGGCCTCGATGAGCTTCTTCGCCGTCGCGACGGTCACACCACCCGCGGTCTCGGTGAAGATGCCCTCGGTGCGGGCCAGCAGCCGGATCCCCTCGACCACCTCGTCGTCGGTGACGTCCTCGATCGCGCCGCCGGTGCGGTTCACGGTGTCGAGCACGTACGGCCCGTCGGCCGGGTTGCCGATCGCCAGCGAGCGGGCGATCGTGTCCGGCTTCACCGGCTGGACGACGTCATGGCCGTTGCGGAACGCGGACGAGACGGGCGAGCAGCCGCTGGCCTGCGCGCCGAAGATCGTGTAAGGCGAGTCCTCGACGAGGCCCAGCTGGGCGAGCTCCTTGAAACCCTTGTCGACCTTGGTCAGCTGCGAACCGGACGCGATCGGCACCACGATCTGCTCCGGCAGGCGCCAGCCGAGCTGCTCGGCGACCTCGAAGCCGAGGGTCTTCGACCCCTCGGAGTAGTACGGCCGCACGTTGACGTTGACGAACGCCCACGATTCGTGCTCGGCGGCCAGCTCCGTGGCCAGGCGGTTGACGTCGTCGTAGTTGCCGTCGACGGCGAGCAGCGCGCCGTCGTAGACCGCGGTGGTGAGGATCTTGGCCTGTTCGAGCGACGACGGCACGAGCACGACCGACTGCCATCCCGCGCGTGCGGCGGCGGCCGCCACGGCGTTGGCCAGGTTTCCCGTGGACGGGCAGGCCAGCGTGTCGAAACCGAACTCGCGGGCCGCGGCGAGCGCCACGGCGACCACACGGTCCTTGAACGAGTGCGTCGGGTTGCCGGTGTCGTCCTTCACCCAGAGACGCTTCACGCCGAGCGCCTTCGCCAGGTTGTCGGCCCGCACCAGCCGCGTATAGCCGGGTTCGGTGTTCGGGATCTCCTCGACGTTGGACGGCACGGGGAGCAGCTTCTTGTAGCGCCAGATGTTGCGCGGCCCGGACTCGATGTCCTCCCGGCGGACCCTCCCGAAGTCGTAGCCGACCTCGAGCGGCGAGAAGTCCTCAGCGGAGACGAACTCCGGGGCGAGCGGCTGGCGGTGCCCCTCTTCCTTCGACACCAGTTCGACGGCCGGACCGAGGTCGACGGCGGTGTTGGTGGAGGGGGTCAGGGCTGCAGTCATCGCGAGGTTCCTTTCCTCATCTGCCCCGCTGGCACGGGTCGGAATTAGCACCGTTGTCGTCAGCTACCTCGCGGAATCGAGATGACAGGCTGACGCCGGTTGCCGGGGCTTCTACGGGCCGTTCCCTCTGCCCCTCTTGATGAGCGGTATTCGTTTATCCGCCGTATGCCTGCGCGGCGTGTTCGGTAACCACACTAAGCCATGGCGATCAGTCCCGGCCATGCCGTTGCAATCCATGTCACCGTGGCAGGATCTGGGTGTGACCGCGTCCTCCGCCGCTCCCGCGCCTCTGCACCTCGTGCTGGGCGACGAAGAACTGCTCGTAGACCGGGCGGTGCACGCCGCCGTCGGTGCGGCCAGGGCCGTGGACGAGACAGCCGAACTGACGCGGGTGAAGGTGTCCGATCTCACACCGCCGGAGTTGGCCGAGCTGGTCAGCCCGTCGCTGTTCAGCGAGGGCCGCGTGATCGTGCTCGAACAGGCCCAGGACATCGGTCAGGAGCTCGCCGATGCCGTGCTGGCGTATCTCAAGGACCCGGCAGGGGGCGTGACCCTCGTCGTCGTGCATTCCGGGGGAGGCCGGAGCAAGGCCGCGAAGTCGCTGCCCACGACGCTGAAGAAGGCCGGCGCCGAGGTCACCGAATGCGCCAAGATCACCAAACCCGCCGAGCGCGAGGCGTTCGTGCGCGCGGAGGTCAAACGGGCGGGCGGGCGGATCGATGCGGCAGGCGTATCCGCCCTGGTCGACGCCGTCGGCTCGGACCTGCGGGAGCTCTCGTCCGCGGCGACCCAGCTCGTGGCCGACTCGGGCGGCAAGGTCGACGAGGAGGCCGTGCGCCGGTACCACCGCGGCAAGGCCGACGTCACGGGGTTCCTGGTCGCCGAGAAGGCGGTCGGCGGAGACCGGGCGGCGGCGTTGGAGACCTTGCGGTGGGCACAGCAGATCGGCGTCCCGCACGTGCTCATCGCCGACGCGCTCGCCGACGCGGTACGCACCGTCGCCCGCGTGTCGGCCGCGGGCAGGGGAAATCCGAACCAGCTGGCCGGCGAGCTCGGCATGCCGCCGTGGAAGATCCGCAAGGCACAGGGCCAGACCCGCGGCTGGAACGCGGCAGGGCTCGCCGCGGCCATGCGCACCGTCGCCCGTGTGAACGCCGAGGTCAAAGGCGCGGCGGCCGACCCCGACTACGCCCTCGAACGCGCCGTCCTCGATGTCGTCGGCGCGAAGCAGAGCCGCTGACCGGGGACGACGAGCCTCGGTGCCGGGCGCTGCACCCCGGAACCCGCAACACGGCCCTGGAACCCGCAACACGGCCTCCGGAACCCGCAACACGGCCCCTGGAATCCGCAACACGGCGCCGAAGACACAGTCGCGCGTCAGCGGGTCGCTGGGGCGTGCGACGGGTGGGCGCATCACGAAGCCCCGGCTCCGTGACGGAACCGGGGCTTCGCATGAGCCGAGGAGTGAAAGCTCAGAGCTGGTTCACGCGCTGGGCCATGGCCGACTTCTTGTTGGCGGCCTGGTTCTTGTGGATGACGCCCTTGGTGGCGGCCTTGTCCAGCTGGCGGCCCGCGGCGCGCTGCAGCTCGACGGCCTTGTCCTTGTCGCCGGCGTCGACGGCCTCGCGGAACTTGCGGATCGAGGTCTTCACCGCGGACTTGACCGACTGGTTGCGCTGACGGCGCTTCTCGTTCGTCTGGATGCGCTTCATCTGGGACTTGATGTTGGCCACGAGGTGACTCCTTCACGTTCGGCCGTGTCCTACGGCGGTTCGATTCGCTGTCGCGCTCGTCTCGGCCCCGGCTGAGCCGGGTTTCCTCCCTGGCGGAATGCCGCACGGCAGCGGTGGAAGAGTTTATCAGCGCCCGGTGAGCCGCTTGCGTGCGGAGGTAAGCCCGCCCGCGGACAGCACCTAGGGTTCCGCCGCCTCCCGCCCGCTCCCGCAGGAACGTTCGCCGACACCGCTGCGCGGGGCTTCAGGCGACGCGCTGGACCACGCGCTCAGCAGGCTCTGGGGCGAACACCGTGGTGCTGTGGTGCTGGTCGGTCGCCTGTCCCCGGTGGCGTACCTGCTGGTGCTGTTCGCGATGCGGCTCGCGCCGGTCATCCTGGTGGCACCGATGCGGGAGGTGAGCATCGGGCCTGGCGGGCCTGGCGGGCCTGCGGGGTGGCTGCTGCTGGGCGAGCCGCACGGCCGCAGGTGGCGGGCGGGGTCGGTGGTGGTGCTCGCGGGGATCACGGCGATCGCGCTGGCGTGAGGCCCGGCCGACGTGTGAGACCCTGCGGCCATGGACGTGCTGAACAGCCGCATCCTGCTGCAGCCGCGGGACCCGGAGGTCACGACCGCTTTCTACCGCGACACGCTGGGACTGGCGATCTACCGGGACTTCCCCGGCGGAACCGTGTTCTTCCTCGGCGGCGGCCTGCTGGAGATCGTCGGCCGTGCGAACTCCGGTCCGAGCGAGGACATGGCGCTGTGGTTGCAGGTCCGCGACCTTCCCGCCGAGCTGGAGACCCTCCGGCGACGGGGAGTGCAGCCCGAACGCGACGCGCGGCGCGAACCGTGGGGACTCGACGAGGCGTGGCTGCGGGACCCGGACGGCGTGCGGATCGTGCTGGTGCAGGTCCCGTCGGACCATCCGCTGCGGACCGACGTCCGGCCATCGGACGGCTGACGCCGGGCGCCCGGCGGCCGCGGCTCCGCCGCTGACCTCGTCGGACGCGGCGGCCTCCGGAGGAACCCCACGGTCGACGGCATGGGACCATGGGGAAGGCCGTCCACGAGCGATCCGAGGAAACGAGTGACAAAGAACCGCCCGTCCGCCGAAAAGACGTTCACGCCGCCGGAGTTCATCCGCAACTTCTGCATCATCGCCCACATCGACCACGGCAAGTCGACGTTGGCCGACCGGATGCTGCAGCTGACCGGCGTGATCGAGCAGCGGGTCATGCGCGACCAGTACCTCGACCGCATGGACATCGAGCGGGAACGCGGCATCACGATCAAGGCGCAGAACGTGCGCCTGCCGTGGCACGTCGACGGCCAGGACCACGTCATCCACCTGATCGACACCCCGGGGCACGTCGACTTCACCTACGAGGTCTCGCGCGCGCTCGAAGCCTGTGAGGGCGCGATCCTGCTGGTGGACGCGGCCCAGGGCATCGAGGCGCAGACGCTGGCCAACCTCTACCTCGCGCTCGAGAACGATCTGCAGATCATCCCGGTGCTGAACAAGATCGACCTGCCCGCGGCCGAACCGGAGAAGTACGCCGCCGAGCTGGCGAACATCATCGGGTGCGAGCCGTCCGACGTGCTGAAGGTGTCGGCGAAGACCGGCGACGGTGTCGAGGAGCTGCTGAACGAGGTCGTGCGACAGGTGCCGCCGCCGGAGGGCGACGAGGAGGCGCCCGCCCGCGCGATGATCTTCGACTCGGTGTACGACACCTACCGCGGCGTCGTGACCTACATCCGTGTCGTGGACGGCAAGATCACCCCGCGCGAGAAGATCCGCATGATGTCGACCGGCGCGACGCACGAGCTGCTCGAGGTCGGCATCATCTCGCCCGATCCGAAACCGTCGGAGGGGCTCGGCGTCGGTGAGGTCGGCTATCTCATCACCGGCGTGAAGGACGTCCGGCAGTCGAAGGTCGGTGACACGGTCACGTCGGAACGGCGCGGTGCCGAGAAACCGCTCGCCGGGTACCGCGAACCGCAGCCGATGGTCTTCTCCGGGCTCTACCCCGTCGACGGCTCGGACTACCCGGTGCTGCGTGACGCGCTCGACAAGCTGCGGCTCAACGACGCCGCACTGTCCTACGAGCCCGAGACGTCGGTGGCGCTCGGATTCGGTTTCCGCTGCGGCTTCCTCGGCCTGCTGCACCTCGAGATCACCCGTGCCCGTCTCGAGCGGGAGTTCGGGCTGAACCTGATCTCCACGGCGCCGAACGTCGTCTACGATGTCTTCCTCGACGACGGCACCGAGCACGTCGTCACCAACCCGTCGGACTGGCCGACCGAGGGCAAGATCGCCGAGACCCACGAGCCGATCAGCAAGGTGACGATCATCGCTCCCTCGGAGTTCGTGGGGGCGATCATGGAGCTGTGCCAGGGCAAGCGCGGCACGATGCTCGGCATGGACTACCTGTCGGAGGATCGGGTCGAGCTGCGGTACCAGTTGCCGCTCGCCGAGATCATCTTCGACTTCTTCGACTCGCTGAAGTCCCGCACGCGCGGTTACGCCTCGCTCGACTACGAGGAGGCCGGTGAGCAGACCGCCGAGCTGGTGAAGGTGGACATCCTGTTGCAGGGCGAGGCCGTCGACGCGTTCTCGGCCATCGTGCACAAGGATTTCGCCTACAGCTACGGCAACAAGATGACCAAGCGGTTGCGCGAGCTGATCCCGCGGCAGCAGTTCGAGGTGCCGATCCAGGCCGCGGTGGGCTCCCGCATCATCGCGCGCGAGACGATTCGTGCGATCCGCAAGGACGTGCTCGCCAAGTGCTACGGCGGTGACATCTCGCGGAAGCGCAAGCTGCTGGAGAAGCAGAAGGAAGGCAAGAAGAAGATGAAGACCGTCGGCCGGGTGGAAGTGCCGCAGGAGGCGTTCGTCGCCGCACTGTCCGCTGAGGACGGCGAAAGTGGCGACAAGGGCAAGGGCAAGAAGTAGCGAATCGCGTCCGATTCGGACCGTCCGATCGCGACATCCGTGGTCGCGGGCGCCGGTGGTGATCGCTCTCTCGCGCCGGGAGGCCGCAACGGTCCCCCGGGATCGCGAGGCCTCCGCCCGTCACCGGGACGGCGAGCGCACTCGCGGCGAGGCTTGCGCGTCGCCGACGCTTCGCGGCGAACCGGGGCCTGCTGCTTCGCGGTCATGCGTCCTCTTCCTCTCGGGTGGTGCGCGAAGGCATCCCGCGGATGAGCGGCAGCCTGCACGGCTCCGCACAGCCCACTCGCACCAGTCCACTCGCACTTCGGCGGACAGGGTCAGCGGACCCGAAGCGAGGTGTAGCTCAGGCGGGTGACGATGGGTCATCACGGCGTTACGTTGGCGGCTCGTACGTCACATGATCGCGAGCCGGCGTGTGCTGTCCCCCGGGTCGCGCGCCGGTGGCATTCCGATACCGCATCGAGCCCCGGCGGCGCCCGTTCGTACGATGTGGGCATGTTCGAGTCCTTGCGCGTCCCGGTGGTCGCGGCGCCGATGGCCGGCGGTCCGTCCACTCCGGAACTGGTCACCTCGGTCGTGCGGGCAGGTGGCTTCGGGTTCCTCGCCGGGGGCTACCTCACGGCCGCGACGCTGGCTGATCAGATCCACAAGACCCGTGAGCTCGCGGGAGAGACGTTCGGGGTGAACCTGTTCGTCCCCGGCGTGCGGTCACTGGTCGACGTGACGTCGTACGCCGACCGGCTACGCGGAGAGGCCGACCGTTACGGGGTCACACTCGGTGCGGGCAGGTGGGACGACGACGGCTACGCGGCGAAACTGGACCTCGTCGTCGAACGGCGGGTGCCGGTCGTGTCGTTCACCTTCGGCACGCCGCTCGCCGCCGACATCGAGCGGCTCCACGAGGCGCGTGTGACCGTCGTGGTGACCGTGACGACGCCCGACGAGGCGCGCGAGGCGGCTGCGGCCGGCGCGGACGTGCTGTGCGTCCAGGGCTTCGAGGCCGGCGGGCACCGGGCCGTGTTCACCGACGACGCGAGCACCGACGGCGGCGGCCCGTTGCTCGGCCTGCTCTCGGCGATCCGCCTCATCGGCGGCGAGACCGACCTGCCCCTGGTGGCGGCGGGTGGGCTGGTGCACGGCGCCGACGTCGCGGCGGTGCTGTCGGCGGGGGCGGTCGCCGCCCAGCTGGGCACGGCGTTCCTGCGGGCCGACGAGGCGGGCACCAACGGCACCTACCGCGCGGCCCTCGACGCGGGCGGGCGGGCGACGGCGATCACGCGCGCGTTCAGCGGCAGGCCCGCGCGCGGGATGGAGAACCGATTCCTGCGGGAGAACTCGGCGGGCGCGCCCGCCGCGTATCCGCAGCTGAACAACATCACCAAGCCCGTGCGGGCCGCGGCGACCGCCGCGGGCGACCCCGAGGCGGTGTCCCTCTGGGCGGGGCAGACCTATCCGCTGAGCGGGTCGGGTCCCGCGGGGGAGATCGTCGCTCAGCTCGCCGACGAGGCACGGGAGGCCGCGTCCGCGGCCGCACGGCGCTTCGGCTGAGGTGGTTCGGCCGCGGTGCTGCTGCCGAGGCGCCGCCGCCCTACCCGTCAAGGGGTCAGCCCACCGCGCCCGACAGCAGCCCGGCCCGGGCGTTCCGCCGCCCGGACGGCGGCCGTTCGGCCAGGGCGCTGCCCGCGAAGTAGTGCAGCGCCTCCGTGAGTCCGTGCGGATCGTCGAGCTGCGGGCAATGCCCCCAGTCCTCGCGGACCAGCAATCTGCTGTGTGGCACGAGCGAATGCAGGCGACGGCCCGCGTCGGCGTTGACCAACCGATCCCGGCCACACGCGACGACGAGCAGCGGCAGCGCGATCCGTTCGAGCTCGTAGGCGTCGTCGAGCTCGGCGATCAGGCGGGCGACCTGCTCCAGGCGCTCGCCGGTCGCCTTGAAGTCCGGGAACAGCTCGACGAACCGTGCGACGTGCTCGGCCGCCGCCTGCTTCGAGTCGGCGTACAGCAGCCGCGGCACGACCTGCTCGGCGATGCCCCGGACGAGGAAGCGGGGGACGGGCACGGGCAGCGATGTGGCCAGCCGGGCGAGGGGATTCCTCGCGACACCGCGCACGAGCCACGAGTCGGAGAGCCCGGGCGCCGCGATCGAGGCGACGCCCGACAGCGGCAGCGACGGGTTCTGGGCGGCCCGTAGGGCCATCGTGCCGCCCAGCGAGTTGCCCGCCAGCACGACGCCGCCCAGTGCGGACTGGTCCGCTACGACGGCGGCGGTGAACACGTCGAGCTGCGGCAGCATCGCCCCGGACCGCAGGGCCGAGGCCTCACCGGAGCCGGGCAGGTCGACCGCGATCGCGGCCACGCCCGCGCGCGCCAGTTCGGTCAGTACCGGACGCCAGGTGTCGGCGCTGTCGCAGTAGCCGTGCAGTAGGACGAGGCGGGGTGCGTGGCGCAGGCGGTCGTCCGACCGCATGCGGAAGCGTCGTCCCGCGGGGCGTTCCACGGGCCGGGGCCCCGCTTCGAGGACGCGGGTCGAGAAGCCACCGAACCGGCGGTAGCCGGAGCGGATCTCGACGTCGAGGTCCTGGTCCGGGCCCGCGCCGGGGTCGCCGGTGCGGGCCGCGGTATCCGGAGGTTCCGGGGACTCCGGAGCGTCGGACGCGTCCGGAGTCCCCGGAACCTCGGCTGCTGCCGGGGAGCCCGATGCCTCCCGCCGGGATGCGATCATGGCACCAGGCTAAACACAGATCGCGGTTTCGATCTCCGTAATTAAGGTCACGAAACGATATCGTAGCTCTCCGTGTTCGGAGTTTCGCCTGGTCAGCGGTGTCTTCACGGGTCAGCGTGTGAAAACGATCTTGCCCGACGTCCGACCTTCGAGCATGTCCTCGAAGCCCTTCCGGGCGTCGTCGAACGGCAACTCGGCGCCGATCTGCGGCCGGATGCCCGCCAGCTCGGTGTAGGCGAGCAGGTCGGCCAGCTCGTCGCGCGTTCCCATCGTCGAACCGGCGACCCGCAGCTGCAGGAAGAAGAGGCGCTGCAGTTCGGCGCTCGCGTCAGGGCCGCTCGTCGATCCAGACACGACGATGATGCCGCCCGGTTTGAGCGACTTCATCGAGTGCGACCACGTGGCCTTGCCCACCGTCTCGAACACGCCGTCCACGCGTTCGGGCAGTCGGGCGCCCGATTCGAACGTCTCGTGCGCGCCGAGGCGCTCGGCCAGGGCTCGCTTGTCCTCGGTGCGGCCGGTGACCCACACGCGCAGGCCCGCCGCCCGACCGAGCTGCACCAGCGCGGTCGACACGCCACCGGAGGCGCCCTGCACGAGCATCGTCTGCCCGGGGCGCAGACCCGACTTGACGAACAGCATGCGGTACGCGGTGAGCCACGCGGTACCCATCGTCGCCGCGTCGGACATCGACAGGCCCGCGGGCTTCGGGACGACGTTGCGGGACGGCACCACGACCGCGTCGGCGAACGTGCCCTGGTGCTTCTCGGTCAGCAGGGTGCGCTTCGGGTCCAAGGTGTCGTCCCCGCGCCACGACGCGTCGTTGACGACCGAGTGGATGACCACCTCGGTGCCGTCGTCGAGCACGCCGGCACCGTCGCAGCCCAGGATCATGGGGAACTGCTCGCTCTTGATCCCGACCCCGCGCAGGGTCCAGATGTCGTGCATGTTCAGGCTTGCGGCTTTCACATTCACCTTGACCCAGCCCTCGGGCACCTCCGGGTCGGGGCGCTCGCCCACGACGAGGGAGGCGAGGGGGTCGTCGGCATTGGCTTCGTTGGCATAGACGGCGAACATGGCGTCAACGTACCTGCAGTAGGCTCGCGGTTGTGTTCGACGGAGTTGCCCGCTGGTGGGACGGGTTCGAGCTCTGGCTCGCGCAGCAGTGGTTCCCGTTGCAGTTCGTGCTGGTCGTGGCCGTGCTGCTGCCGATCTGCGCCGCCGCGACCTGGCTGCTCGGCCGTGGTGTGGATTTCGCCATGAACGTCATCGGCCGGCTGCGGCCCGGGCGGCCGGACGAGCAGGCCGGGCGGCCGAACGGCGGCCGTCGGCGTTCCTAGGGAGGCGCGCGTGTTCTCGCGCAGGCGTATCAGTGTGGCGTTGGCCGGGCTCATCCTGCTGGCGTTGGGTGGCTGGCTGGTGGGGGAGCTCACCGGGGGCGGTGACGCCTCCGGCGGAGGCGGTAGCCTGCCGGGCGCGGAATCCGGTTTCGAGGTGGTGGCCCTCGCCGACCTGCCCCCGGAGGCCGAGGAGACGTGGGAGCTCATCGAACGTGGTGGGCCCTTCCCGTACCCCGAACGGGACGCCGCGGTCTTCGGCAACCGGGAAGGGTTGTTGCCCGAGGAACCCCACGGCTACTACCACGAGTACACGGTGGCCACGCCCGGAAGCCCGGACCGGGGTGCCAGACGGCTCGTCACCGGCAGTGAGGACGAGCTGTACTACACCGGAGACCATTACGAATCATTCGTCGTCGTCGATACCCGGACCTGACCGTGACTTCCACACCTGCACAGAACCCCGACAGCAGCGCTCTCGTCGCCGACGCCAAGGCGCGCGGCGCGTTCACCTACGTGCTCGACGGCACCGGCCTGACCGACAAGGCCGCGACCCTCGACGCCGTCGCCGAGCTGCTGCGGTTTCCGTCCTACTTCGGCCGGAACCTGGACGCGCTGTACGACTGCTTGACCGACCTGTCGTGGCTGCCCGCGGGGGAGCACGTGCTCGTCTGGGTCGGTGCCGAAGCGCTGAAGCGGGCCGATCCGCGGACCTACGTCGCCGTGCACGGCACGCTCTCGGACGCCCAGCGCGCGCTCGCCGCCGGTGGTGACCGGGTGAGCAGCCGCCGGTTCACTGTTCTGCTGGCCGATTCCTGAGGTTCGCCGGGCGGCCACGATCGCTCGTTTCGATGGGCTCCGACACAGCCGATGTGAAGGAGCCCCCCATGCGCCCGATCCGCGTCACCGTCACGGCCGTTCTGGCCGCGGTGCTCGCCCTGGTCGCGCCTGCCGCGGCCGGTGCCGACCCACGGCCGGACCTCGGCGAACCACTGGCGCAGGCGCACGCGCACAACGACTACGAGCACGACCGGCCGTTGCTCGACGCCCTGGAACACGGCTTCACCAGTGTCGAGGCCGACGTCTGGGCCACCGGCGGCGAACTGCAGGTCGCCCACGACTCCTGGGAGCTCGACCCCGACCGCACGCTGCGCAGCCTGTATCTGGATCCGCTCCGCGACGCCGTGCGCGGTAAGTCCGGCGTCTACCCGGGCTGGAAGGGGCAGTTCCAGTTGCTCGTCGACATCAAGAGCGAAGGGCCGCGTACATGGCGGTTGCTGGAGCGGCAGCTCGCCGAGTACGAGGGCATGCTCACGCGCTACCGCGACGGGAAGGTCGAACCCGGTGCGATCCAGGTCGTGGTGAGCGGCAACCGGCCCCTCGACGACATGGCGGCGGCGACCGAACGGCGCTCGTTCTACGACGGTCGTTCCGGCGACCTGGGCGGCGACCTACCCGCCGAGTTGATGCCGCTGGTCAGCGACAACTGGACGAACCTCTTCGACTGGAGCGGTGAGGGGCCGATGCCCGCGGACGAGCGGGCGCGGCTGCACGACATGGTCGCCCGTGCCCATGACGCCGGTCAGCGGTTGCGGTTCTGGGCGACTCCGGACGCCGCGGGCGAGGGGCGCACCGCGGTGTGGACAGAGCTTCGCGACGCGGGTGTCGACCACATCAACACCGACGACCTCGCCGGGCTACGGGACTTCCTGCGCTCCTGAGGTCGGCCGCGCACGACGACGCCGCGATCGCAGGAGCGACAGCGCAATGCCGCCCCTTCCCCGCAGTGGGGAGGGGCGGCATTGTGTGTTCACGGCGAGGGTCAGGGGGTCCAGCGGGGCGGACGCTTCTCGCCGAACGCCGCGATGCCCTCCTGGCCTTCCTCACTCGCGAAATAGTGCGCCGACAACGCCTGCATCTTCTCCAGCTCGGCGCCCATGGTGCGGCCGCGCTCGCCCTGCAGCAGTTCCTTGGTCGCGGCCAGCGCGGTCGGTCCGCCGCGCACCAGCGAGTCGACATAGGAGGCGACCTTCGCGTCGAGCTCGCCGGGCGGGACGGCCGCGTTGAGCAGGCCCACTTCGGCGGCGCGCGTGGCGTCGAACGTGTCGCCGGTCAGGAACAGTTCGTGTGCCGCACGCGGGGAGAGTCGCGGCAGCACGGTGACCGAGATCAGTGCGGGCACGACGCCGATGCGGACCTCGGTGAACGCGAACGTCGCGTCGGTCGCGGCCACCGCGATGTCGGCGGCCGCGACCATGCCGACACCGCCGGCGCGAGCGGGCCCGGCGAGCTTGGCGACGACCGGCTTCGGGCTCGTCCAGAGCTGCTCGAGGATGGCGGGGAAGCCGTTGACTCCCTGGTCGTCGTGGCCCGCGCCCTTGGCCTCCTTGAGGTCCATGCCTGCGCAGAAGACGGTGCCCGTGTGCGTCAGCACGATCACGCGCGCCCGTTCGTCGTCCGCGGCCCGGGTCAGCGCGTCGGTGAGTTCGCTGCGCAGCTGCGCGGACAGGGCGTTGCGGTTGTGCGGAGAATCCAGCGTGATCGTCGCGACCCCGCCGTCGAGGTAGTAGTGGACGAGTTCGTCAGCCATGCCGAACACTCTGGCATACGCCGACCCGTGCAGGCGGGGCCTCAGGCGGTGCGGACGGCGCCGGTGAGCGCGTCGGCGTAGCGGTCGAGGACGACCGCGGCGACGCGGGGGTCCGTTCCCAGCGGCGCGGCGACGACCGCGCCCGGCGCGGCCTCGGCCGTCAGTTCCCCGATGCGGTCGGGCAGCAGCCCCGGCGCGAAGAACCACGACGCGACGGCGAACCGGCGCGTGCCGTGGACACGGAGCTTGGCGATCGCCGCGGGCACGTCGGGTCGTGCGGCGCTGGCGAAGGCGGCGGCGACGCGTGCGGGACGGCGCCCGTCCCAGCCGCGGGCGATCCGGGCAACGACCTCGTTGGCCGGTGCGTGCGACGAGCCGACGGCGGCGAGCACGACACCGAGGCCGGGATCCGACAGGTCGGCCCCCGCGTCGGCGAGCCGGTCGAGCGCGACGTCCTCCAGCAGCGGGTCGGGCCCGAGGACGTCGGAGACGGTGACCGACAACCGCGGCAGGCGGGTGGTGACCTCGTCGACGAGCGCGGGCAGATCCACCCGGGCGTGATAGGCGTGGCCGAGGAGCAGCGGCACGGCCACGACGTGGCGGTGGCCCTCGGCATGCAGGCCGGCGAGCGCGTCGCCGACCGACGGTTCGGACAGGTCCAGGAACGCCACGCGGACGTCCGGACCGGGGGAGCGGGTGCGCACCACCTCCGCGAGCGCGCGCACGGTAGCCGCAGACCTGGGGTCCCGGCTACCGTGCGCGACGATCAGCAGAGGCGGTTGCGCCACCGTCACGCGTCCTCGGGCTCCGTCACGCCCTTGAGCTGGCTGAACCGGTGTCCGACCAGGCCCGCGGCGAGCGTGTCGCCGTCCTTGGGGTCGATCACGATGAACGCACCCGTGCGCGGGCTCACCGTGTAGTCGTCCACCGGCAACTGCTCGGCCAGTCGCAGGCTGACGTTGCCGATCTCGTTGAGCTCCAACTTCTCCGGAGCGTCCACGATGGACAGCGTCTGCTCGTCGAACCGGGCGTTGAGCTCCTCGACCATGGCCTGCACCGTGCGCGTGCCCTGCTTGACCAGAACACGTGCGCCGGGCTCGAGCTGCTTGCTCGACAGCCAGCACAAGGCGGCCGTGAACTCGTCGGTGACCTTCGGCGCGTTGTCGGCCGCGGCGATCACGTCGCCGCGCGTGATGTCGAGGTTGTCGGAGAGCACCACGGTGATCGACTTGCCGGTGCCGGCCTCGTCCAGCGAGCCGTCGGCGGTGTCGACGCTCTGGACCGTCGACTTCAGGCCCTGCGGCAACACGACGACCTCGTCACCCGGCCGAACCGTGCCCGCCGCGATCTGGCCCGCGTAACCCCGGTAGTCGGGGTACTCCGACGTGCGCGGACGGATGACGTACTGCACCGGCATGCGGAACGGCGCCTCGTGCGGGTCCGGTGCGACCGGAACCTCCTCGAGGTGCTCGAGCAGCGTCGGGCCGGAGTACCACGGAGTGTTCTCCGACTTGGTCGCCACGTTGTCGCCCTGCAGCGCCGACACCGGGACGGCCAGCACCGTGCCCTCGGCATAGCCGAGCGACGTCGCGTGTGCGGCGAACTCCTTGGCGATCACGGTGAACGCGGCCTCGTCGTAGTCGATGAGGTCGACCTTGTTCACCGCCAGCACCAGCCGCGGCACACCGAGCATCGCCAGCACGGCCGCGTGCCTGCGGGTCTGCTCGACGACACCGTTACGGGCGTCGACCAGCAGCACACCGAGCTGCGCGGTCGACGCGCCGGTGACCGTGTTGCGGGTGTACTGCACGTGCCCCGGCGTGTCCGCGAGCACGAAGCTGCGATTCGGCGTGGCGAAGTAGCGGTACGCCACGTCGATCGTGATGCCCTGCTCCCGCTCCGACCGCAGACCGTCGACCAGCAGCGACAGGTCCGGGGTCGTCATGCCCTTGTCGACGCTGGCGCGCTCGATGGCGTCCAGCTGATCGGCGAGTACGGACTTGGTGTCGTACAGCAGCCTGCCGACCAGGGTCGACTTGCCGTCGTCGACACTGCCCGCCGTGGCGAGCCTCAGCAACGAGCTCATGGTTAGAAGTACCCCTCCCGCTTGCGGTCCTCCATGGCGGCCTCGGACATGCGGTCGTCGGCACGTGTCGCACCACGCTCGGTGAGGCGGCTCGCCTGGACCTCGGCGATGACCTCGTCGACCGTCGAGGCGGTGGATTCGACGGCGCCGGTGCACGAGCCGTCACCCACGGTGCGGTAACGCACCATCAGCTCGTGGACCTCCTCGTCGTCCCGCGGACCGCCCCACGGGCCCTCGGTCAGCCACATGCCGTCGCGGCTGTAGACCTTGCGCTTGTGCGCGTAGTAGATCGACGGCAGCTCGACCTGCTCGCGCGCGATGTAGTTCCAGACGTCGGCCTCGGTGAAGTTCGACAGCGGGAACACCCGGACGTGCTCGCCGGGCCGGTGCCTGCCGTTGTAGAGGTTCCACAACTCAGGGCGCTGCCTGCGCGGGTCCCACTGGCCGAAGGCGCTGCGGAGGCTGAAGATGCGCTCCTTGGCGCGGGCACGTTCCTCGTCCCGGCGGCCACCGCCGAACACGGCGTCGAACTTGTTGTCGGCGATCGCGTCCAGCAGCGGCTGTGTCTGCAGCGGGTTACGGGTGCCGTCGGCCCGCTCGGCCAGCCTGCCGTCGTCGATGTAGTCCTGCACGCTGGCCACGACCAGGCGCAGCCCGTACTTCTCGACGACGTGGTCACGGAAGGCGATGACCTCGTCGAAGTTGTGGCCGGTGTCGACATGCAACAGCGGGAACGGCACCGGTGCGGGCCAGAACGCCTTGATCGCCAGGTGCAGCAGCAGCGTGGAGTCCTTGCCACCGGAGAAGAGGATCACGGGACGATCGAATTCGCCCGCCACCTCACGGAAGATGTGAATGGCTTCCGATTCCAGCGCCGCGAGATTGTCGCGCGCCGCATCGGCCGCGGCCTCAAGTGTGGTCATGACATCCTTCCTCAGGCGTGCAGCCCGCACTCAGTCTTGGACTTGCCGGCCCAGCGACCACTGCGTGGGTCGGCGCCCGGCGCGACCTTCGCGGTGCACGGGGCGCAGCCGATCGAGAGGTATCCCTCGTGGACCAGCGGATTCTGCAGAATCCCGTGCTCGTCGATGTAGCCGTTGAACTCGTCGTCGGTCCAGGCCGCGATCGGGTTCACCTTCACCAGGCCATTGCGATCGTCCCATGTCACGATCGGCGTGTTCGCTCTGGTGGGTGCATCCACGCGACGGACACCCGTGATCCAGCAGGAATAGCCGGCCAGCGTGTTCTGCAGCGGAACGACTTTCCGCAGGTGGCAGCACTGGTTGGGGTCCCGGTCGTGCAATTTCGGACCGTATTCCGCGTCCTGTTCGGCCACGCTCTGCTCGGCCTGTGCGTTGACGATGCGCACATCGGGATAGATCGTCGCCACCGCGTCACGCACGCCGAGTGTTTCCGCGAAATGGTAGCCCGTTTCGAGAAAAAGCACATCGATGTCCGATTTGACCTTGGTGACGATGTCGACCAGAACGGCGTCCTGCATATTCGACGCGACGATCAGATCGTCGCCGAATTGCTCGACCGCCCACCGGATCGCCTCGTCGGTGGTGGCCTCCGCCAGTTCGCCTGACGCTCGTTCGGCGAGAGCCTGCAGCTCCTCGGCCGTCCTTGTCGCGGTCATCGCTTTACCTCCGGAATGCGCAGTCCGATGAAGGTCACTGTGAACACCCGCCGACAGGACGTGCACAGCCATGCACCGTCGTCTTCCGGACGGAGATCCTCGTCGGCACAGTACGGGCAGTGCATGGGCGTAGCCCTCGAGGAAGTGGCCTCACTCACGTGAGATCGGCTTCCTCTGCGCGCACGACCCACTGGGCGAACCGCTCGCCCTCACCGCGCTGCTTCAGATAGTTCCTCACGACCCGCTCCACATAGTCGGTGAGCTCGTCGCTCGTGACCTTATGACCACGAAGTTTACGGCCGAATCCCGCGTCCAGCCCGAGGCCTCCACCCAGGTGTACCTGGAAGCCCTCGACCCGGTTGCCGTCGGCGTCGGTGACGATCTGGCCCTTGAGGCCGATGTCGGCCACCTGGATCCGCGCGCACGAGTTCGGGCAGCCGTTCAGGTGCACGGACACGGGGTCGTCGAGGCCGTCCTGCAGGTCGGCCAGTCGCTGCTCCAGCTCGGCCACCAGATCCGAGGCGCGCTTCTTCGTCTCGACGATCGCCAGTTTGCAGAACTCGATGCCGGTGCAGGCCATCACGTTGCGCCGCCACGGCGACGGCGTCGTGTCCAGGCCCGCCTCGGCCAGCTCGGCCTGCAGCGTGGCGACCTCGGACTCCGGCACGTCCAGCACGACCAGCTTCTGCTGCGGGGTCAGGCGCACCCGGCCCGAACCGGCGCGCTCGGCGGCCTTCGCCGCCGACAACAGCAGCGACCCGGACGCACGGCCTGCGACCGGCGCCCCGCCGACGTAACGCAGGCCGTCGGTCTGCTCGTGCACGCCGATGTGGTCGATCGGCCGCTCCGGAATCTTCGGGGCCGGGCCGTCGATGAGCGTGCGCTTCAGGTACTCGGTCTCGAGCACCTCGCGGAACTTCTCCGGACCCCAGTCCTTGACCAGGAACTTGATGCGGGCACGCGAGCGCAGCCGCCGGTAGCCGTAGTCACGGAAGATGCTGATGACGCCTTCCCACACGTCCGGCACCTCGTCCCGCGGCACCCACACGCCGAGGCGCTGGGCGATCATCGGGTTGGTCGAGAGACCGCCGCCGACCCACACGTCGAACCCGGGGCCGTGCTCGGGGTGCTCGACACCCACGAACGCGACGTCGTGGATCTCGTGCGCCACGTCCGGCTGACCGGAGACGGCCGTCTTGAACTTCCGCGGCAGGTTCGCGAAGGTCGGGTCGCCGACGAACCGGCGCTTGATCTCGTCGATCGCGGGCGAGCCGTCGATGACCTCGTCGGCGGAGATGCCCGCCACGGGGGAGCCGAGGATGACGCGCGGGCTGTCGCCGCAGGCCTCCATCGTCGTCATGCCCGCGTCCTCCAGCTTCTGCCAGATCGTGGGCATGTCCTCGACACGGATCCAGTGGTACTGGATGTTCTGCCGGTCGGTGATGTCGGCGGTGTCCCGGGCGTAGGTCTGCGAGATCTCACCCAGGACGGCGAGCTGCCGGGTCGTCAGTGCGCCGCCGTCGAGCCGCACCCGCAACATGAAGTACTTGTCGTCGAGATCCTCGGGCTCGAGCGTGGCGGTGCTGCCGCCGTCGATCCCGGGCTTGCGCTGGGTGTAAAGGCCGAACCACCGGAACCGGCCGCGCAGGTCACCCGGGTCGATGCCGTCGAACCCGGTGTGGGCGTAGATGTTCTCGATGCGCTCCCGCACGTTCAGCGGCGCGTCGTCCTTCTTGGAACGTTCGTTGGGGTTGAGCGGCTCGCGGTAACCCAGGGCCCACTGGCCCTCCCCGCGGCGCTTCTTCGGGCGGGCGGGTCGGCCTGTCTCGGCGGCCATGGCGGTGTCCTCCAGGGCGGTGTGTTCGGCGGCGGTTCGGGCTGGGCGTTCGGGCGGCCGGGGTCGTGCGGGACGACCGGGGCGGTGCTGCCGCTCGTGACCGGTGCCGGGACGTGCGCGCGGTGGGGCCGGATGGGCGTCGGTGACCAGGGGCCGTCCTGGCGGGCGTGGGCGATGTGTGAGGCATCGGCCTGCGCCGGCAGGCGGACCGGGTGCGGCCCGGTGCGCGCTCGACGTGCGGCTGGGCAGGGAGCGGCGCGTCGCGGTCAGGACCGGCACAGACTGCTGGAGACACGCAGGTAGTCCACGTGGCGTCGTACCACGAGGGCCACACCGGCGGTCGTCACAGTCACGACGGTTACCTTGCCACGGTGTTCACAGGGTGGTCCAGGGACGTCCGCATCGTGGGAGCAACGTCACCTGCGACGATGCCGCTCGTGCCCTCGGCGGCACTGCGGAGCCCCTCGGCGGCACTGTCGGGCGTTCGCACCCCGGATCAGGGTGCGGGGTGGAGGTGACGTTCGGCGGCGCGGACACCGGCCCGGCACGCCTTCGCGAGTGCGCGGTGCCGCCGGGTACGCGCCAGCAGCCCCAGGGTGCGCAGGTCGTCGCCCGGGGTGCCGCTCCGCGCGTCGACGGACAGCCGCCCGCCCGAGACCCTCCCGGCCAGCGACCACGTCTCCCATCGTTCGAGATCCGGCATCGTGTAGTCGTAGCCGAACACCAGCGCGCTCGGTGCCGGCGGCGGCGGTTCACCGGTCAGGTCTCGCAGTCCCGTGACGCCAGTCGGTGCCGCGGCGTGCGGTGTGGCATCGACGTCGACGTCGACGCTGCGCAGTTCGGGGGCGCGGAGTGAGCCCGGGGCGTCCGCCGTGGCGGTCACCAGCAGTCCGTGCCGGGCGGGGTTCGTCCGCTCGGGCGGGTGCGCCTCCTCCGGGGAGCCGGGGCCCGCGGCCGGGCCGGTCAGCTCCACGACGATCCGGGGCAGCCACCACCAGTTCTCGCGGCGCAGCAGCACGCTGTCGGCGAGGGTGCGCGACGGCGGGTACTTGACCAGTTCCTGGTCGAGCAGTTCGTCGGTGAACAGTTCGCCCTTGAGGTCGTCGACGATCCGCACGGTGCCGCTCGCGGCGACGCCGGTCCGAACGGGAGCTTCCGCCGCGGCGCCGGCGCCACCCGACCCGGCGCCACCCGACCCGGCGCCACCCGACCCGGCGGCACCCGCCCCGGGAGCACCCGCGTCAGCGGGCAGTGAGCGCGAGTCGGTCACGGCGAACACGGCGGCGTCGGCCTCGCGCAGGCCCGCGACCTCGTCCGCCCGCGCGTAGGGCAGGGCGGCGCAGAGCGTCGGTGTGGCGGAACCGGCGCCGCGCACCACGGGCGTCACGGCGATCGCGGCGGGAGTGCCGTCGGGGTTCGTCCAGCACAACTCCGCCGTGACGGCACGCCGCCAAGCCTCCCGCAGCCGGTCCACCGTCGCTTCGCCTCCACAGTCTCCGAGCGCGGGATTCACGCCGCTCTTACCTCGCCGGTCGCACTGCTGTTACCGTCCCACGTCGCCTGACCACCGTGTCAACGTCGCTCACGGGAAGGAACGTCCATGCCGGCCATCGTGATGGTCCTGATCGTCGGGGTGTTGTTCTACCTCGGCTACCGCTACTACTCGGGGTACCTGGCGCGTCGGGTGTACGCACTCGACGACGACCGGCCGACACCCGCGCACACGATGCGGGACGGTGTGGACTTCATCCCCACGAACCGGCACGTCCTCTTCGGACACCACTTCACGTCCGTCGCAGGCGCCGCGCCGATCGTGGGCCCCGCCATCGCGGTGTTCTGGGGCTGGGGTCCGGCGCTGATCTGGGTCGTGGCGGGCACGATCTTCGCGGCGGGTGTGCACGACTTCGGTGCGATCGTGGTCTCGGTGCGGCACAAGGCGCAGAGCATCGGCACGCTCACGCGCGAGGTGGTGGGCACCCGCGCCCGGGTGCTGTTCCTCCTGATCATCTTCTTCCTGCTGACACTCGTGAACGCCGTGTTCGCCGTGGTGATCGGGAACCTGTTCGTGGCCAACCCCGAGGCCGTGCTGCCGATCCTGCTGGAGATCCCGCTGGCCATCGGCATCGGCCAGTACATCTACCGCACGCGCAGTGCCGCGCTGGTCCCGTCGCTCGTCGGCGTCGTCGTGCTGTACGTGACGATCCTGCTCGGCCAGGCGCTGCCCATCTCGCTGGCGGGCATCGCCGCCGAGGACGGCCTGTTCACCGAGCGCAACATCTGGGTCGTGCTGCTGTTCGTCTACACCTTCATCGCCTCGCGCATCCCGGTGTGGGTGCTGCTGCAGCCGCGCGACTACATCAACTCCCACCAGCTGTTCATCGCGCTGGGCGTGATCGGCCTCGGCGTGCTCGTCGGCTGGGACACGATCGTGGCTCCCGTGGTCAACGACCAGGCCCCCGCCGATTCGCCGAGCTGGTTCCCGCTGCTGTTCGTCACCATCGCGTGCGGCGCGATCTCCGGGTTCCACAGCCTCGTCTCGTCGGGTACGACGTCGAAGCAGCTCGACAAGGAGAGCGACGCCCGGTACGTCGGCTACTTCGGTGCGGTCGGCGAGGGGTCGCTGGCGCTCGGGTCGATCCTCGCGTGCACCGCGGGCATCGTGGCCACCACCGCCGACTGGCACGCCGCGTACTCCGACTTCGCCACCGCCTCGGACGGCGCGACGTCGAACTTCGTCAACGGCGTCGGGCACTTCGCGGCCAACCTCGGCGTGCCCGAGGCGACGGCCGTCGTGTTCGCCGCCGTGGTCGTCATCAGCTTCGCCGCGACCACGATGGACACCGGCGTGCGCCTGCAGCGCTACATCGTGCAGGAGATCGCCGAGATCGTCCGTATCCGACCGGTGTCGCGCAGCCTGACGCTGTCGGGGCTGATCGCCGTGCTGATCCCCCTCGTGCTGGCGTTGCTGCCCGGCGGCGGCGATGCGGGCTACACCTTCGGCGTGCTGTGGCAGCTGTTCGGCACCACGAACCAGCTCACCGCGGGCCTGGCCCTGTCGGTGATCGCGGTCTGGGTCACCAAGAACCGGCGCAACCCGATCGCGGTGCTGGTGCCGCTGGTGTTCCTCGTCGTGATGACGACGTGGGCGCTCATCGACAACCTCATCACGTTCGTCGCCGAGAGCGAATGGGTGCTCGCGCCGCTCGACGCGATCATCTTCGTGCTCGCCGTGTGGCTCATCGTCGAGGCCGCACTCGCACTGCGCCGGGCGCGAGGTGTCGCCCGGGACGACGCGGGCGATCCGCAACCGACGGAGCTGACCGAACGGTGACCGCGGGCGGGGGACTGCGGCGGCTCGGCGACCGGCTGGTCCGGTACTGGCGCCGGTTCGAACGCGGTCACGAGCTGCTGCTCGTCTCCCGCTGGCGGCAGGGACTGCGCAGGGAGGCCCGTCGCAGGGACGACACCCTCCGGACGCTGCTGCTGCTCGAATCGCTGGGTGTCGACAATCCGGTCGCCTACGAGACGCTGGACGCCGTGCCGTACCTCGTTGCGGACTTCCACGAGTGGCACCGGCGCATGGGACGGGACGAGTTCGGCGACGCCGGGGTGTGCTGTTGATCCGGTTCTTCGGCGGCAAGGGCGGAGTCGGCAAGACGACGCTCGCCGCGGCGTTCGCCGTCCGGCAGGCCCGGCGCGGTGTGCGCACACTCGTCGTGTCGACCGACCCGGCGCACTCGCTGGGCGACGTGCTCGGCGCGACGCTGTCGGACGAACCGCGACCGGCCGGCGAGTCCCTGCTGGCCGCGGAGATCAGCGGGGAGCGACAGGCGGGCAGGCGGGTGGCCGAGGTGCTCGAGGACGCCCGGCACGCGGTGCCGCGCGAGGTGCTGCCCGCCGTGGAGCGACACCTGCGCCGCGCGGTCGAGAGCCCGGGGACCGTCGAGTCGGCGTTGCTGGACCGGCTCACCGACCTCGTCGAACGCACCGGAAAGGACTGGGACCTGCTGGTCGTCGACAGCGCCCCGACCGGGCACATGCTGCGGTTGCTCAGCCTGCCGGAGCTGCTCACCCCGTGGATCGAAGGTCTGGCGCACAACCGGAAGCAGGCACGCGACGTCGACCGGTTCGCCGACGGACTGCTCGGCCAGGCCGGTGCGCAGCGCGACCCGCTGCTGGAACGACTGCAGTCCCGCAGGCAGCGGCTCGAGGCGCTGCAGGCCCGGCTGCGTGCCGACGCCCGGGTGCACCTCGTGCTCGTGCCGGAACGACTGCCGCTGGCCGAGACCGAACGGGCCGCCGACCAGCTCACCGAGGCCGGCGTGCCGCTCGCGGCCGTGCTGGTGAACCGGGTCGCCTCCGGTGAGGAGTCCGGGGTGCTGGCCCGTCGCCGGGACCAGGAGCACACCGTGCTGGCCCGCGTGCGGGAACGGTTCGGCGGCGACGGGGCGAGCGGTGTGCTGACCGTGCCGCTGCTGCCCGGCGACCTGACCGGCGCGGCCGGCCTCGACGAGGCGGGCGCGTGGCTGCAACCCCTGGACCCGCAACCTGCGGACCCGCAACCCCTGGACCCGCCACCCGCGGACTCGTAGGCCGTGGACCCGTAGCTGCCGATCCTTTCCGCGGAGTGGGGCCGCTGCGCAGCGACGAGGGCCGGTGCCGCACGGCCGCCGCTCCGCCGGTGGGACACTGGAGGGCGTGAGCACCCCGGACGATCTTCACCTGCCCGACACGGCCCTGCAGGGGCTCGGCACGAGGCCGTTCGGCGTGTACGTGCACGTGCCGTTCTGCGCGACCCGGTGCGGCTACTGCGACTTCAACACCTACACGGCGGGCGAACTCGGTTCCGGTGCGGCGCCTGAGGACTGGCTCGACGGCCTGCGGAGGGAACTGGACCTGGCCGCGCAGCGGCTGGGGACGCCTCCCGCCGCGGACACGGTGTTCGTCGGCGGCGGCACGCCGTCGCTGCTGGGTCCCGACGGGCTGGCGGCGGTGCTGGACGCCGTGCGGCAATCCTTCGGTCTCGCCACCGACGCGGAAGTCACGACCGAGTCCAATCCGGAGTCGACGTCGCCGGAACTGTTCGCCGGGATCCGTGGTGCCGGGTACACGCGGGTGTCGCTCGGCATGCAGTCGGTCGCGCCGCACGTGCTGCGGGTGCTCGACCGCACGCACACCCCGGGACGTCCCGTCGAGGCCGCGGCGGAAGCGCGTGCCGCCGGGTTCGACCACGTCAATCTGGACCTCATCTACGGCACGCCCGGTGAGCGCACCGAGGACCTGCAGGCCTCGCTCGACGCCGTGCTGGAGGCGGGCGTGGACCACGTGTCCGCCTACGCGTTGATCGTCGAGGACGGCACCGCGCTCGCACGGCGTGTCCGCAAGGGCGAGATCCCGACGCCCGACGACGACGTGCTGGCCGCCGACTACGAACTGCTCGACGCGATGCTCGAGAAGGCGGGCCTGCGCTGGTACGAGGTGTCCAATTGGGCTGCCTCCGACGAGGCGCGCTGCCGGCACAACCTCGGCTACTGGCTGGGCGGCGACTGGTGGGGCGCGGGTCCCGGGGCCCACTCGCACCTCGGCGGTGTGCGGTGGTGGAACGTCAAGCACCCGGCGCGCTACACGGCCACGCTCGCCGAGGGGGCGCTGCCAGTCGGCGGACAGGAGGCGTTGACGGCCGAGGACCGGCACCTCGAGCGCGTCATGCTCGAACTCCGTCTCGCCGAGGGGCTTCCGCTCGACGCGCTGGACGACGGCGGCGCACGCGAGGCCCGGCGCGCCGCCGCCGACGGGTTGCTGTCCACACGCGACCTCGACGGCGGCCGGGCGGTGCTCACCGACCGCGGCCGGCTCCTCGCCGACGCCGTCGTCCGCCGACTCGTCACCTGAGGCTCACCCGCGAGCGGGCCTGCGCGACCCTCACTCGTCGAGGACGCGGATGCGCAGGCCCGCGTTCTGCAGCCGCGCGACGAGCGAGTCGCCCATCGCGACGGCGGTCGTGACCTGGCCCGCTGTCTGGGGGAGGTCGTCGAACGCCAGGCACATCGCCGATTCGGACATCATCTTCGCGGTCTCGTCGTAGCCGGGGTCGCCGCCCGCGAACTCGGTGACGACGCGCTGCCCGGCCGACTCGCCGGTGAACCGCACCTGGAACCACGACCGTGCCCGCCGCTGCGCGCTCGGCCCGTCACCCGGCTTGCGGACCTTGCCCAGTGCGTTCCGGACGGGCGGGATCTGCGCCGCGACCGCCAGCACGCCCAGGCCCGCGCCGGTCGCGACGAGCGTGGTCAGTCGCTTCATCGCCGCGGCCTGCCGGTAGGTGAACGAGGTGCCGTACCGCGGTAGTGCGGCGGCCGAGCGGGCCACGATCTGCGGGTCGAGTGTGGGCATCGGCACGAGCCACCGGCCGGTCTCGGCGTCCCGCGTGGGCGGTCCGGAGGGAGTGCGGATCTTCCTGTCGGCGGGCCGAGGGTCGGCGGCTCGGCGGCGCTTGGCGACCGCCGTCATCTGCCGGGCGCGCGAGAACGCGGTCAGGGCGGACGAGAACGTGCCGCCCGAGAACTCGGCGTTGGCGCGGATCTGGGCGTCCACCGTGATCTGCCCGTCCGCGGGCAACTGTCCGACCGTGAAGTAGGCGCCCAGGTCGTACGGGATCGAGTCCAGCCCGCACGCGTGGACCAGGCGGGCACCGGTGCGCCGGGCGGTCTCGTGGTGGGCGAGGTACATGCGGTCGACGAACTCGGGCTCACCGGAGAGGTCGACGTAGTCGGTGCCCGCCTCGGCGCACGCCGCGACGAGCGGTTCGCCGTACTGCAGGTACGGGCCGACGGTCGTGACGACCACCCGGGCCGATTCGGCGACGGTGCGCAGGGAGGCGGGATCGGTGACGTCGGCCTGCAGCAACGGGACGGCGGCGCAGGCGGGGTCGATGCCGGCGAGCCGCTCGCGTACGGCCTCCAGCTTGGCGGTGTTACGGCCCGCGAGCGCCCATCGGCAGCCCTCCGGTACGTGGGCGGCGAGGTATTCGGCGGTCAGTCCTCCGGTGAACCCCGTGGCGCCGAACACCACGATGTCGTACTGCCGTTCGCTCATGCCCATCCTCCGGCGTCGTCACTGCTGCGGTGTGGGCGGAGCGTACCGGAGGTATGTCCGATCGGGTCGTGCCCATGAACCGCGCCGGCGGATTCGGATGATCGAACCGTGATTGAACCGCGCGCAGGCGGGGTATCACGTCGATCATGACGGAGAACCACGATCTCGCGCCGGAACCGGACGTCGATGAGCAGCGGCGACCGGCCGTCGACGACATCGAACACGGCGAGTTCAGCGGCGACACCGAAGCCGGGTCCGAGCCCGGGCCGGCGGGGGTCTCCGTCCCGATGGACGCCGACCCCGCCGATGTCGCCGAGCAGGCGGCGCCGGTGGATCTCGACGACGACGAGTACCGCTGACGAAACGGCAGGTGTGAGCTCCGCACCCGCCGGGTACACCGCGCATCGCACATCTTCACGGAGGTGATCACCATGGCCGACACGTCCCGGCTGCCGACCCCGGTGGCTGAGATCTGGGAATGGCAGCGGCACGGCAACTGCCGCAATCTGGACAGCTCGGTGTTCTTCCATCCTGACGGCGAACGAGGGTTCGCGCGAGCCGACCGCGTGGCACGGGCGAAGGAGGTCTGTCGCACCTGCCCGGTGATCGTCCAATGTCGACACCACGCCTTGACCGTGCAGGAGCCGTTCGGGGTGTGGGGAGGCCTCGACGAGACCGAGCGGCGTGAGGCGATCGCCCGCCGCAAGCGGATCGGTGTCGAAACCGAACCCGAGCCCGCGTTGCACTGACATCCGCGCCCGACCAGTCGCCGACGCGCCGGCAGTCGCCCGGTGCGGGCACCGAACGTTGTGACGACGACAGGCCGGCGGTGGCCGCCGGCCATAGGGGAGACGCGTGCGTTTCGGCTATACGTTGCTGACCGAACAGGCCGGTCCGCGCCGGCTCGTCGCCGATGCGGCGCGAGCGGAACGGGCCGGCTTCGAGTTCGAGGTGATGAGCGATCATTTCTCGCCGTGGCTGGACGAGCAGGGGCACGCGCCGTATGCGTGGTCGGTGCTCGGTGCGGTCGCGGAGGTCACCGGCGACGTCGAACTGATGTCGTTCGTGACCTGCCCGACCATGCGCTATCACCCGGCGGTGGTGGCCCAGCAGGCGGCGACCGTGCAGGAGCTGTCGAGCGGACGGTTCCTGCTCGGCCTCGGAGCGGGCGAGAACCTCAACGAGCATGTGATCGGCCGGGGCTGGCCCCCGGTGAACGTGCGGCACGACATGCTGGGCGAGGCGCTGCAGATCATCAACGGTCTGTTCGACGGCGGGTACACCAACCATGACGGGGAGCATTTCCGGGTCGACTCGGCGAAGCTGTGGGACCTGCCGCAGCAGCGGGTGCCGATCGGGGTCGCGGTGTCGGGCGACCAGTCGGTCGATCGGTTCGCGGCGGCATCGGAGGCGATGATCGCGGTGGAACCGGCAGGGGGACTGTGCCGCCGGTGGGACGAGGTGCGTGCTCAGCTCGGGCTGGGTTCGTCCCGGAAGGTCGGCCAGCTTCCGGTGTCGTGGGGGCGCGACACCGATGAGGCGGCTCGCCGGGCACGGGAGCAGTTCCGGTGGTTCGCGGGTGGCTGGAAGGTCAACGCCGAACTACCGAGTACGCAGGCGTTCGCGGCCGCGACACAGTACGTGCGCGAGGAGGACGTGGCCGCGGCGATCCCGTGCGGCGGGTCGGTGCAGGCGGTGGTCGACGCCGCTCGCCCCTTCCGGGAGGCCGGGTTCACCGACCTGGCGCTCGTGCAGGTCGGCGGCGACCACCAGGAGGAGTTCCTCGAGGCCGCCGAGTCCGAGTTGCTGCCGGAACTGCGGAAGCAGCTGGACTAGGGTTCAGTGGCCGCTTGAGAGGGTGGTGAGCAACGCCCCGAGGCTCGCCGCGGCCGTAGCCGTGACGAGGACGGTGGCTGTCGCGGCCAGCACGGGTGACAGCGGGGCGGTGCTGCGGCGCAGCCGCCGGCCCCGCCCCGCTCCCGCAGCGGCGAGGACGACCGTCGTGACGATCGAGATCGGCGCGGCGACTAGCGGCGCGGCGTGACCCGTGGTGGCCGCCGCGTGCAGCAGCAGGCCGCTGCACGCGGCCGAGGCCAGCGCGGTGCGCTGCCACGCGAGTCCGGTGCGTTCCGGCTGGCCTTCGCTCACGCCGTGACCACCAGCACGAATGCGACCGCCGTGATCGCGGCGATGCCCCCGCCGAGGGTGGCCAGCAGGATGTTGCGGGGGAGCGGACCGCCCCGGGCCATCGCCCGCTGCACCGCCCGCCACCGTGGGTACGAGGCCGTCGCGATCACCAGCGCCAGACCCACGCACAGTGCCGCCAGCAGGGTGCGCGGTCCTTCGGAGGCCAGGCCCGGCACGAGCTGCTGGATCGCGACACCCCCGGCGACCAGGCCGAGTGCGGTGCGCAGCCACGCGAGGAACGTGCGTTCGTTGGCCAGCGTGAACCGGTAGTCGGTGATCGGTCCGGTGCCGCCGTCGCCCTCGTCGGGCGTGCGGCCCTCTCCCCGGGTGTCGGCGTCCTCGGGTGGTGGGTTCCGTGTGGTCACCGGGCCGCCCCGGCGTCCCGGCTCCAGACGAACACCCACGAGCGCAGCACCAGGAAGCGCAGGATGCCGCCGACCGTGCTGGTCGCGACCAGCACGGTCGTCTCGGTCATCGGTGACGGGTCGTCGGCCAGCAGATGCAGCAGGCCGAGGGCCGCCGTGCCGGCGCACGCGTAGAACAGGAACGTGCCGACGGACTGCAGATGGCGGCGCGCCCGCGGACCGGTGACGTCACCGAAGGTGATCCGCCGGTGGAACTCGGTGTTGAGCATCGTCGTGACGCCGATGGCGACGGGATTGGCCGCCGCGGGAGTCAGCGGATCGCGCAGCAGCAGGAACAGCAGGGCCTGCAATCCGGTGCTGATCGCTCCGCCCAGCACGTACAGCGGCACATGCCGGACGAGCTCCGGCAGATGCGCGGTGCCCGTCCGGACGGCGGGCTCCGGCGCCGTCGTGCGCGTCCGGCCCCGTACACAGCTCATGCCCCGCACGATACGTCGTGTCCTTGCCGGTCACGCCCTCAGCCGGGGTCGGTCGCCACGACGGACCCCGGCTGAGGGCGAGGCAGGCCGTGGGCGAACGTCCGCCCGGGTGCGACCCGAGTCCGCGGGCCGCACCCGCGCGGACGCGGCAGCCCGGTCACGACGACGTGGGCCGCTGCGACGGGTGGACGGCGAGAACCGCCGAGTCGAGGTCCGGATGCACCGGGATCTGCTCGGCGAGACCGGTGGCCTCCAGCGGGCGCAGCACTACCCGGGTACCCGCGACGATCGCCCAGTTCAAGCTCGAGCCCGCGGCCTGCTCGGACAGCTCGGCGAGTACCGAGAGCCCGGCCGAACCGAGGAACTCGACGCCGTCCAGGTCGAGCACCAGTCGTGCCGGAGCACTCAGCTCCTCGTGGATCCACTTGCGCAGGTCCGGTGCGGACATCAGGTCGACCTCGCCGGCGACGCGGACGTGCACCACGCCGTCGGGGCGACGTTCGGCGTCGATGCGCATACCGGAGGTGCCGACGGTGTCCACGGGCCCGGTGGGCTCCTGCGGCTTGGTCGCCGGGGTGAGCGCCGGCCCGAACGCGGGGTCGCTGACCCCGGCCGGGTCGTTGCTGCGGTCGGTAGGCGAGCCGCTGTCGTGGGAGTGGCTGGGTAGCACTGCGGTATCCCTCCGTCGAATCGGCGAGCGCGGGACGTGTGCGGATATCTCGGTGCTGCGGATCTACCCGGACGGAAAATCTGCGCCCGTCCTGCCTTTCCCACCGTAGGAACATCTGCGTGGGCTTTCAACTGCGGATGGGTGCCTCATGTGTGACGTTCCCCGTGGGGCTCGTGCGTTTAGTGAGATCGGCCCCGGGTACCCACGCCGCGGGACGGAAGAGTTCCTGTGCGCCACTTTCGGAAAGTGCTCGGGATGCGGCCGTCCGTGGGGCGGCGAACTCGGACTCCGCCGCCTCCCGGGCCTGCCCCGGGAGGCGGTTCGTCCTGACGCCGTAAGGGTTTTCGGTGGGCACGGCACTCGGCTCGATGCGACGTGGACACGGCGGCGAGTGCGGCGCGGATCGTCCGGCTGTCGCAGCGGGAAAGACGTCCGAATTCAGCGGTGCTACCGATTTCGTGGAATTTCCTGAGGAGTCGGTCAGCGAGCCGAAATGGGCGTGCCGGTAGGGCGCCCGGTGTGGGCGACGTTTACGGTGGGAATGGCAGCCCCAAGCAACCGAAGGGAAATAGCGACCATGCTTGCGATGACTGACGCTGCCGTGGAGGCGATCAGCGCGCTGACCGCCCAGGACGGTCAGGATGCCGCCGGTCTCCGGTTCGCGGTCCGGGAGGAGACGGAAGAGGGCGCTCAGCTCGCGCTTTCGGTCGCTCCGGGGCCCGAGGAGGGCGACCAGGTGCTGGGTACCGAGAGCGGTGCGCGGGTCTTCCTCGAGGAGAAGGCGTCGTCGTTCCTCGACGACAAGGTGCTGGACGTCCAGCAGGACGAACAGGGCCAGCTGAACTTCGCGGTGATGCAGCAGCCGGAAGGCGAAGGCTGACGCACCCGAAAACGGTCTTGCGGTGCCGGCGTCTCCCTCGGAGGCGCCGGCACCGGTGTGTTCGCACCCGGTGATCGCGGGTAGTCGCAGCCGACGGCACCGAGTCGACGAGCGACGGAGGGACATCCGCGATGAAGGCTGTGACCTGGCAGGGCAAGCGTGACGTTCGCGTGCAGGACGTTGCCGATCCGCGCATCGAGGAACCGACCGACGCGATCGTGGAGGTCACGTCCACGGCGATCTGCGGTTCGGATCTGCATCTCTACGAGGTGCTCGGCCCGTTCATGACCCCGGGTGACGTCCTCGGTCACGAAGCGATGGGCATCGTCAGGCAGACGGGTAACGCCGTTCCCGACCTGATCCCAGGGGACCGCGTCGTCGTACCGTTCAACATCGCGTGCGGCCAGTGCTACTACTGCTCACAGCAGCTCTACACGCAGTGCGAGCGGACCCGGGCGCCCGGGCAGGACAAGGGCGCCTCGCTGTTCGGCTACACGAAGCTCTACGGACAGGTGCCCGGCGGGCAGGCCGAGCTGCTGCGGGTGCCGCAGGCCCACTTCGGTCCCGTGAAGGTGCCTGAGACGGGGCCGGACGAACGTTTCCTGTTCCTGTCGGACGTCCTGCCGACGGCGTGGCAGGCCGTGGAGTACGCGGACGTGCCGGAGGGCGGCAGTTGCGTCGTGCTCGGCCTCGGGCCGATCGGCCAGCTGGCAGCCCGTATCGCCCGGCATCGCGGCGCGGGCACGGTGCTCGGGGTCGACCTGGTCGACGAGCGTTTGGCGATGGCGCAGCGGCACGGCATCGACACCCTCGACCTGCGCACCGTCAAGGACGTCGGTGTGGCCGTGCGTGACCGCACCGACGGCCGGGGCGCCGACTCGGTGATCGACGCGGTCGGCATGGAGGCCCACGGAGCGCCGGTGAGCACGGTCGTGCAGCAGCTCGCGACGTTGCTGCCGGATCGGCTGGCCGAGAAGGCGTTCACCACGGCCGGGATCGACCGGATGAGTGCGTTGTACACGGCCATCGACGCCGTGCGCCGCGGTGGCACGGTGTCACTCTCCGGCGTCTACGGCGGCATGGCCGATCCGATGCCGATGATGACGCTGTTCGACAAGCAGATCCAGCTGCGCATGGGTCAGGCCAACGTGCGGGCCTGGACCGACGACATCCTGCCGCTGCTGACCGGGGACGACGATCCGCTCGGCGTGGACGACCTCGTCACCCACCACGTCCCGCTCGACGAGGCATCCGACGCGTACGGCATGTTCCAGGCCAAGCGCGACGGTGCGATCAAGGTGGTGCTGCAGCCCTAGGTTCGCGCGCGGTCGAGGCGATCCCGTGTGGACCGCCGGGATGGTTCGCGGTTCCGTGCGTCACTGTCCGGTGTGGACGAGATCTGCGGCGTGGCGACGCAGCAGTGCGGCGGCATCGCGGACCGCGATCTCGACCGAGGGAGCGTGGTCGGCGATCGCGACCGCCGCCGTGATTCCGGCGTCGGCCAGGTCCTCGGCCGACAGTGCGACCCGGCCCGCGATCGCGGCGACCCGCGCGCCGTGACGCCGCGCGATGGCGGCGATGCCTGCGGGGGCCTTACCCGCGAGGCTCTGGGCGTCCAGCGATCCCTCACCGGTGATGACCAGGTCGGCACCGACGATCGCGTCGGCCACCCCGGTGAGTTCGACGACGAGGTCGAAACCCGACTCGGCGGTCGCTCCGAGCGCGGCCATCGCCCCGCCGGAGATCCCGCCGCCCGCACCCGCGCTCGTGCGGTCCGCGAAGCCGAGGGCCTGTGCCCAGCATTCGAGGTTGGCCTGCAGGGCAGCGACCTCCGCAGGACCCGCACCTTTCTGCGGGCCGAACACGGCCGCGGCGCCGTCGGTGCCGTGCAGCGGATTGGTCACGTCGGTCGCCACGCGCACCCGGGCATCGCCCAGCAGCGCGCGTGTCTCGGACAGGTCGACGGTGGCGACGTCGGCGAGTGCGCCGCCGCCGAGTCCCACTGGTCCGCCGTCGCCGTCGGTGAGCCGTGCGCCCAGGGCCTGCAGCATGCCGCTGCCGCCGTCGGTGCTCGCGGTGCCGCCCACGGTGAGCACGATCTGCCGGGCGCCCCGGCCGAGCGCGTCGGCGATCAGCTCGCCGACGCCGTACGTGTGCGCTCCGAGTGCCACGTCGGGTGACGGCGTGACGTGTTCGATCCCGCAGGCCCGTGCCGATTCGACGTATGCCGTGCCGTCGAGCATCACGTACCAGGCCTCGACCGGTTCGGACAGCGGACCGGACACGCGCAGGTCGACGCGGGTGCCGCCCGCCGCGATCAGCACGTCAAGGGTCCCTTCGCCGCCGTCGGCGACCGGGCACAGCGCGACGTCGGCGTCCGGCAGCACGTCCCGTACGCCCGCGCCGATGGCGTCGGCCGCCTCGACCGCGGTGAGACTGCCCTTGAACTTGTCGGGCGCGACGACCACACGTCGTGGGGCCGGTGCGGTCACGGCGTCACCTCTCACGGTGTCACCTCGGTGAGCGGAGGCTTGCCGGCCAGAACGGCGAGCACGTTGCGGGCGGCGAGGGTCGCCATGGCGGTTCGGGTCTCGACCGTCGCCGACCCCAGGTGCGGGGCGAGCGCGACGTTGTCGAGGTCGAGCAGGTCGGGGTGGACGTCGGGTTCGTTCTCGAAGACGTCGAGTCCGGCGCCCGCGATCGTGCCCTCGCGCAGGGCTGCGGCGAGTGCGGCCTCGTCGACCACCGGTCCGCGCGTGGTGTTGACGAGGAACGCCGTCGGTTTCATCGCCGCGAGCGCGTCGGCGTCGATCAGGTGCCGGGTCTCCGGGGTGAGCGGGCAGTGCAGCGACACGACGTCCGCGGTGGCCAGCAGCTCGTCCTGCGGCAGATACGTCGCGTCGAGGGCCGATTCGACCTCCGCGGGGGCGCGGCGCCGTCCCGTGTAGACGATCGACATGCCGAACGCCCGGGCACGTTCCGCCATCGCCCGGCCGATCTGCCCGAGTCCGACGATGCCGAGCGTCTTGCCCTGCAGTCCGGAGCCGAGCATGAAGCCGAGGTGGAAGGACCACGGCGTGCCCGCACGCAGCAGGCGCTCGCCTTCACCGAGCCTGCGCGTGACCGACAGCAGCAGGCCGAACGCGATGTCGGCGGTGGCGTCGGTCAGCACACCGGGCGTGTTGGTGACCGTGACGCCGCGCTCCGCGAGCGCGGGAACGTCGATGTTGTCGTAGCCGACCGCGACGTTCGCGACGACCTTCAGCTGCGGTCCGGCGGCGTCCGCGAAGTCCGCCCCTGCCTGCTCGCTGAGGGTGACCACGGCGGCGTCGGCTCCGGCGAGCCGCTCGTGCAGTTCCGCCGCGGGCAGCGCCCGGTCCGGCTCGGGAAGCCACACCTCACCGACCTCGCGCAGCAGCGCCACGGCGTCGTCGGGAATCCACCTGCTGACCACGATCCGTGGTCTCGTGCCGGTCATCGCATCGCTCCTTCGTCGCACGCGCCCACGGCACTCTATCGAGGAGCGACGCCGCCGTGCCGCCGCCGGTGCGATCCGGACCCGCCGTGTCGCAGGTTCCGGAGCCCGTGTTGCCTCCCCAGGGGCCCGTGTTGCGTCCCCAGGGGCCGGTGTCGTCGATTCAGGGACTCGGGGTGTCGATTCCCGGGACGATGAACCGGCACCCGGGCCGGTGTGGTCGCCGGCGCGTCGGGACGGCGCCGAGTGTCGACATGGCGATGTGACGTCGCAACGCTCGGACGGGCGGCGGTGGGCGACGGCGGGAGCAACCGGCGTCAGGCGAGGCGTTCGATGATCGTGACGTTGGCCGTGCCGCCGCCTTCGCACATGGTCTGCAGGCCGTAGCGGCCGCCGCGGCGTTCCAGCTCGTGCAGCAGGGTGGTCAGGAGCTTCGTGCCGCTGGCACCGATGGGGTGGCCGAGCGCGATCGCGCCGCCGTTGACGTTGACGCGGTCCGGGTCGGCGCCGGTCTCGTCGAGCCACGCCAGCACCACGCTGGCGAACGCCTCGTTGACCTCGAACAGGTCGATGTCGTCGACCGACAGACCGGTCCGGCGCAGCGCCCGCGACGTCGCGGGGATGGGACCGGTGAGCATCCACACCGGGTCGGCGGCGGAGACCGACAGGTGGTGGATCCGGGCGCGCGGGGGGAGTCCGTGGCGGCGGAGGTAGTCCTCGGACACGACGAGCGCCGCGCTCGCGCCGTCCGAGATCTGACTGGCCGTGGCCGCCGTGATCAGCGAGTCCTCGGCCAACGGTGGCAGCCCCGCCATCTTCTCCGGCGTGGTCCCGCGGCGTGGTCCTTCGTCGGCCGTCAGCTCGGCGAGCCCGCTGAGTTCGGCGTCGAAGATCCCCTCGTCGGCGGCGCGCAGCGCACGCTCGTGGCTGCGGTAGGCGTAGGCCTCCATCTGCTCACGGGTGATGTCCCAGTGCCGTGCGATCATGTCGGCGCTGCGGAACTGGGATACCTCGACGTCGCCGTAACGCTTGTGCCAGCCCGCCGAGCCCGACAACGGATCGTCGAAGCCGTATTCGCGGCCCGCCAGCATGGCGGCGCTGATCGGGATGGCGCTCATGTTCTGCACGCCGCCCGCGATCACCGCGTCGGCCGTGCCGGACAGCACCGCCTGCGCGGCGAAGTGGACCGCCTGCTGGCTCGACCCGCACTGTCGGTCGACGGTCACGCCCGGTACGTGATCCGGCATGCCCGCGGCCAGCCATGCCGTGCGGGCGATGTTGCCCGACTGCGGGCCGAGCGTGTCGGTGCATCCCAGGATGACGTCGTCGACGGTCGCCGGATCGATCCCCGCCCGTTCCACGAGCGCACCGAGCACGTGCCCGCCCAGGTCCGCGGAGTGCACAGTGGACAGTGCGCCGCCGCGTTTGCCCACGGGAGTGCGGACGGCGTCGACGAGGTAGGCCTCGGCCATGGATTCCTCCTACGGATGCTGGCTCGACACGGACACGGTCTCGCCCGTGAGATAGGTGGCGTAGCCGGACGCGAGCCACACCATGACGTTCGCGATCTCCCAGGGTTCGGCCGCCCGGCCGAACGCCTCGCGGCCCGCGAGCTCGGTGAGCAGTTCCTCGCTCGTCACCTTGGCGAGGAACGGGTGCGCGGCCAGACTCGGCGCGACGGCGTTGATACGAATGCCGTGCTCGGCGACGTCCATCGCCGCGCAGCGGGTCAGTGCCATCACCCCGGCTTTTGCCGCTGCGTAGTGTGCCTGGCCCTGCTGCGCCCGCCAGCCGACGACGGAGGCGTTGTTCACGACGACCCCGCCGCCCCCCTGGGCGACGAACCGCCGCGTCGCCGCGCGCGTGCATCGGAACGTGCCGTTCAGTGTGATGTCGAGGACGCGGGACCACTCGTCGTCGGACATGTCCAGAATGGACTGTGTGCCACCCAGTCCCGCGTTGTTGATCATCACGTCGATCCGGCCGAAGCGATCGCACGCGGCGTCGATCAGCGCCACCACCTGGTCGTCGTCGGTCACGTCGCAGGGCACGGCGTGCACCTCGCCGAACTCCGCGAGCTCCTCGGCCCTCTCGGTCAACCTGCGCTCGTGCCAATCGCTCACGACCACCCGTGCGCCCTCCTCGAGGCAGCGCTTCGCCGTCGCCGAGCCGATGCCCGTTCCCGCCGCCGCCGTGACCACCACGATCCGCCCCGCCAGCAGGTCGTGCGGCTTCGGGTACTCGGGTGTCGGTGAGTGCTTCGGTGCCGGTGAGTGCTCCGGTGTCGTCGTTGCCGGTTCGGTCATCGGCGTTCCTCCGTGTTCCTGGGTTCCTTGGGCAGTCCGAGCACCCGTTCGGCGATGATGTTCCGCTGGATCTCGTCGGAGCCGCCGTAGATCGTGTCCGCGCGGCTGAACAGCAGCAGCCGTTGCCACTCGTCGAGGTCGCCACCGGTCGTGAGGCCGCGGGCGCCGCGGGCGCGCATCGCCAGTTCGCCGAGCCGCCGGTGCCAGCCGGCCCACAGCAGCTTGCCGACGGCGACGTCGGGCCCGGGCTCACGTTGCAGCGTGCGGAGTGCGTGCGCGCGCAGTACCCGCAGGTCGATCCGGGCGCGGGCGAGGTCGTCGCGGAGCACCGGGTCGTCGATCGTGCCCGTCGCGCGCGCCTGCGCGACGATGCCGTCCAGCTCGCGGCGGAACCCGATCTGCTGGCCCAGCGTCGACACGCCGCGTTCGAAACCGAGCGTGCCCATCGCGACGCGCCAGCCGTCACCCGGCTCGCCGACGACCAGTCCCGCCTCGGTGCGGGCGTCGTCGAAGAACACCTCGTTGAACTCGGACGTCCCGGTGAGCTGCGTGATCGGGCGGACCGTGACGCCGGGCTGGTCCATCGGCACGAGCAGGTAGGAGAGTCCGTGGTGCCGCGTCGACCCGGGTTCGGTGCGCGCGACGACGAAACACCAGTCCGCGACGTGTGCCAGCGACGTCCAGATCTTCTGGCCGTTGAGGATCCAGCCCGGGCCACCGTCGCCGCCTGCGCCGGGTTCGAGGCGGGCCGTGGTCGACACCGCGGCGAGGTCCGACCCGGCACCCGGTTCGGAGTAGCCCTGGCACCACAGCTGCTCGACCGCGCGGATCGGGGGCAGGAACCGCCGCTGCTGCTCCGGGGTGCCGAACGCGATGAGCGTCGGCCCCAGCAGTTGCTCCCCGAGGTGGCTCACGCGTGCGGGTGCGCCGGAGGCGGCGTACTCCTCGTGGAAGATCACTTGTTCGGCCAGTGACAGGCCGCGGCCGCCGAACTGGGTGGGCCAGCCGACGCACGTCCATCCCGCGGCCGCGAGGTGGCGTTCCCACGCGAGTCGTGCCTCGAACGCCTCGTGTTCCCGGCCGGGGCCGCCGAGTCCGCGCACGCCGGCGAACTCGCCGGTGAGGTTGTCGGCGAGCCAGGTGGCCACCTCTCGCCGGAATCGCCCGTGGTTTTCCACTCACACCTCCTGCTACCGTGCGCTAGCATAATAAGAACACGTTCTAGATTTCTCGTCCAGCAAGGGAGCGGGATGAGCGAGACAGGAACTCCGGTGACGATCCCGCAGGCGTTGCACGCTGCGTCGGCACGGTTCGGTCACCGGGAAGCGATCGTCGACGGGTCGGTGCGGATCACGTTCGATCAGCTTCTGAAACACGTTCGCATTATGGCCCGGGCCTTGCTGGCGCGCGGTGTCCGCAGCGGTGACCGCGTGGCCGTGAACTCGCCCAACACGCACCACTGGGTGATCGCCGCGCTCGGCGCGCACTACGCCGGGGCGACGCTGGTGCCGATCAACACCCGGTTCACCGGTTCCGAGGCGGCCGACCTCATCCGCCGCAGCAGGGCCGCGGCGCTGATCGTCGCCGGGGACTTCCTGGGCACCGACCGACTCACCGACCTCAGGGCCGCCGCAGGAGAAGGGGACCTCGACACTCTCCGCCTGGTCGTGCGGGTGCCGCTGCCCGGGCCGCTCCGCCCCGATCCGGTCGCCGTCGACTGGGACGCGCTCGGCGAGGTGGCCTCGGCCGTCGACCCGGCCGAGGCCGATGCGCGCGCCGAGGCGGTCGGCGCCGACGACATCGCCGACATCCTGTTCACCTCGGGTACCACGGGCCGCAGCAAAGGGGTGCTGTCGGCGCACCGCCAGTCGCTCGACGTCGCTGCCGCATGGGCCGGCCGCGGCGGCCTCACGTCCGACGACCGGTACCTCGTGGTCAACCCGTTCTTCCACAGCTTCGGCTACAAGGCGGGTGTCCTCGTCGGGTTGCTGACCGGGGCCACGCTGGTGCCGCAGGCCACCTTCGACGCGACGGCCGCGCTCGAGCTGATCGAGCGTGAGCGGGTCTCGGTCCTGCCCGCGGCGCCGACCGTGTTCCGGACCCTGCTCGACCATCCGGACCGCGCGGCGGCGGACCTCTCGTCGCTGCGGCTGGCGGTCACCGGCGCGGCCACCGTGCCGGTCACACTCGTCGAGCGGATGGGCGACGAGCTCGGATTCGACGTCGTACTCACCGCGTACGGCCTCACCGAGGCCGTCGTCGCGACGATGTGCGAACCGGGCGACGACCCCGCCACCATCGCGCGCACGTGTGGCCGTGCGGCTGCCGGGTTCGAGGTGTGCATCGGCGACCGCGACGAGGTCCTGCTGCGCGGCCCGAACGTCATGCGCGGCTACCTCGACGACCCGGAGGCGACCGCGCAGGCGGTCGACGTCGACGGCTGGTTGCACACCGGCGACGTCGGGCGGCTCGACGAGGCGGGCAACCTGTCGATCACCGACCGGCTCAAGGACATGTACATCTGCGGCGGATTCAACGTCTATCCGGCCGAGATCGAACAAGAGCTGTCCCGTGTGGACGGCGTCGCGGAGGTGGCGGTCGTCGGCGTGCCCGACACGCGCCTCGGCGAGGTGGGCAAGGCGTTCGTCGTCGCGGCCGACATGGCGGCGGGCGGGCCGCCGTCCGAGGAGACGCTGCTCGAACACTGCCGGCAGCGCCTCGCCAACTACAAACGTCCCCGCTCGGTGGAGTTCGTCGGCGACTTGCCGCGGAACGCGTCGGGGAAGGTCCTCAAACGCCTGCTGGGCAAGGAGAAAGTGGCATGACCGACGAGAGCACGTCCGCCGGGAACAGCGTCGGCGGGTACAGCCCCGACGGGAGCCGGGGCGAGGGCGATCGGGCTACGGGTTCCGGCGAGGAGACCGTGCGGTACGAGCGCCGCGGCGCCGTCGCCGTGGTGACGATGAACCGGCCGGAGTACCGCAACGCGCAGAACTCGGTGATGACCTACGCGCTCGACGCCGCGTTCGCGCGTGCCGTCGACGATCCCGAGGTGAAGGTGATCGTGCTGGCGGGGGAGGGTAAGCACTTCTCCGCGGGTCACGACATCAGCTCGCCGGGGCGCGACGTGGACGTCAGCTACGACCGCAAGGCCGTGCTGTGGTGGGACCACACCGACCGGGAGGGCGGCGATCGCCGGTTCGCCCGTGAGTCGGAGGTGTATCTCGGCATGTGCCGGCGCTGGCGGGAGATCCCGAAACCCGTGATCGCCTCGGTGCAGGGCGCGTGCATCGCCGGCGGGCTGATGCTGGCGTGGGTGTGCGATCTGATCGTGGCTTCGGAGGACGCGTTTTTCGCCGATCCCGTGGTGCGTATGGGCATCCCCGGGGTCGAGTACTTCGCCCACCCGTGGGTGCTCGGGCCCACGGCCGCCAAGGAGGTGCTGCTGACCGGGCAGCGGTTCGGCGCACAGCAGGCCAAGGAGTGGGGCATGGTCAGCCGGGTCGTTCCCCGCGAGGAGCTGCGGGACACGGCTCTGGGCCTGGCCGACACGATCGCCGAGATGCCCGCGTTCGGCCTCACGCTGGCGAAGAAGGCCGTCAACCAGGCGCAGGACCTGATGGGCATGCGCTCCGGAATGGACTCGGTGTTCGGTCTGCACCACTTCGCCCACGCCCACAACGCCGAGACGCAGGAGGACCCGCTGGCGGGGCAGACGGCGAAGTCGATGCGCGACTCGGGGAGCTGACATGGACCTCGACATCGATCCGGAGTCGGCGATCTTCCGCGACGAGGTGCGGGCGTGGCTCGCCGACAACGTGCCGCGGCGGGGCCTGCCGTCGATGGACACGGCCGAGGGGTTCGCGGCCCACCGCGAGTGGGAGGCGCAGCTCGCCGACGCGCGGCTGTCGGTCGTCACCTGGCCCGCCGAGTACACCGGCCGGGACGCCTCACTGCTGCAGTGGCTGCTTTTCGAGGAGGAGTACTACGCGGCGGGCGCACCCGGGCGCGTAGGGCAGAACGGCATCTTCATGCTCGCCCCCACGCTGTTCGCCCACGGCACCGCGGAGCAGCGCGACCGGATCCTGCCCGCGATGGCGCGGGGCGAGCAGGTGTGGGCGCAGGCGTGGTCCGAACCGGAGGCGGGCAGCGACATCGCCGCACTGCGGAGCCGGGCGGTGCGCACTCGCGGAGGCTGGCTCGTCTCGGGGCAGAAGACGTGGAGCTCGCGGGCGGCGTTCGCGGACCGGGCGTTCGGTCTCTTCCGCAGTGACCCGGACTCGGAGCGACACCACGGGCTGACGTACCTGATGCTCGATCTGCGCGCCGACGGCGTCACGGTGCGACCCATCCCGCAACTGGACGGCGAGCCGGGGTTCGCCGAGTTGTTTTTCGACGAGGTGTTCGTGCCCGACGAGGACGTGATCGGGCGACCCGGGGACGGCTGGCGGGTGGCGATGACCACCGCCAACAACGAACGCGGTCTGTCGCTGCGCAGTCCCGGCCGGTTCCTGGCCTCGGCCGACCGCCTGGTGCGCCTGTGGGGCGAGCGGGGCGAGCCCGTGGCGACGGCGGCGCGGGTGGCTGACGCGTGGATCGACACCCGCGCCTACCAGCTCTACACCTACGGCACCGCGACCCGACTGGCCGACGGCGAGCGGCTCGGGCCGGAGTCGAGTGTGAACAAGCTGGCCTGGTCCGGCGTCGACGTCGAACTGCACGAGACCGCACTCGACGTGCTCGGCGCGGACGGGGAACTCGCCTCGCCGTGGGTCGACGGCTACCTGTTCTCGCTGGCGGGCCCGATCTACGGCGGAACCGACCAGATCCAGCGCAACACGATCGCCGAGCGCGTGCTCGGCCTGCCCCGGGAGGAGCGCCGATGAGGTTCGCGTTGTCACCCGAGCAGCGGGATTTCGCCGCGGCGCTGGACGAACTGCTGGCCGGATCCGACACGCCCGGTGTCGCACGGGAGTGGGCGGACCGTCGGTGCGAACCGGGGCGAAAGCTGTGGCGTGACCTGGCCGATCTCGGGGTCTGGGGACTGCTCGTGCCGGAGGACCTCGGGGGAGCGGGTGCGGAACCGGCCGACGCCGTGGTGGCGCTCGAGGCGTGCGGCTACCACGCGGTGCCGGGGCCCGTCGTGGAGACGGCCGTGGTGGCGCCGCGACTGTTGGGCGGTGACGAACTCGCCGGCGTCGCCGCGGGCGAGTCGATGGCGACCGTCGCGATCCCGCCTGAGGTGCCGCGGGCTCTGGACGCCGACGTGGCGGACGTCGTGCTGCGGCTCGACGGCGAGTCCGTCACGCGCGTTCCCTCCGATGTGGACCCGGGCGGCAGGGTGCCGTCGATCGACGCGGCGCGGGGCCTGTTTCCCGTACCCGAGCACGGCGTGCCGCTCGGTGCCGCGCGGCCGCACGCCGTCGAGTTCGGTGTGCTCGGGGTGTCGGCCCAACTGGTCGGCGCGGCGCGGCGGATGCTGGGAATGGCCACCGAGTACGCGATGCAGCGGCGGCAGTACGGCAGGCCCGTCGGGCAGTACCAGGCGGTCAAGCATCTGCTGGCCGACGTCACGGTGCGCCTGGAGATGGCGCGCCCGCTCGTCGACGGGGCGGCGGTGACACTCGCCTCCTCCCTCGATCCGCCGGGTGCCGACGTTCCGGGTGCGGGGGCGGCGGCGATCGTGCGGGACACGTCCGCGGCCAAGGTCGCCGCCACCCGCGCTGCGCTCCTGGCGGCCCGCACGTCGCTGCAGGTGCACGGTGCGATCGGGTACACGGCCGAGCACGACCTCGGTCTGTGGCTGACGAAGGTCCGCGCGTTGGCGGGCGCGTGGGGCACAGCGGACGCCCACCGCGGCAGGGTGTTGACGGCCGTGCGGGGTGGCCATGGCGGCTGACGGACGTGAGGAGGAGCGGGCGGCGCTGCGTGACGCCGTGCGTGGACTGTTGGAGAAGCGTTCCGACGTCCGCGCCGTGATGGCGTCGCCCGGCGGTCACGACCCGGCGGTGTGGTCGCTGCTGTGCGAGCAGATCGGTGTCGCGGGCCTGGCGCTTCCCGAGGACTACGGGGGTGCCGGCGCGGGGCTCGCGGAGGTGGCCGTCGTGGCTCACGAGCTGGGCCGCACGTTGACGCCGAGTCCGTTGCTCGGCTCGTCGGTGCTGGCCGCACGGCTGCTGCGGGAGTCGGCGGACGAGGCGGCGTGTGCGCGGTTGCTGCCGGGCATCGCCGACGGCAGCAGGCCCGTTGCGGTGGCGTGGACCGGCGAGGACGGCGCGTGGTCCGACCGGCCCGCCGTCACCGCGATCCCGGGTGGGCTCGAGGGCACTGCGCGGGCCGCGTTCGAGGGCACTGCGCGGGCCGCGCTCGAGGGCACTGCGCGGGCCGCGCTCGAGGGCACTGCGCCGGCTGCGCTTGAAGGCACAGCGTCGTACGTGCTCGAAGGCACCGCGTCGTACGTGCTGGACGGGGACGAGGTGGACACACTGCTGGTTCTGGCGTGCGACGGTGGGAACGAGGCGGGCAGCGACGGCGGGGTGGCGCTGTACGAGGTGGAGGGCGCGGCCGCCGGGGTGAGCCGCCGCGACGCCGAGGCGCTCGATCCGCTCCGCCGCCTCGCGACGGTCACGTTGTCCGGGGCCGCGGGGACGCGACTCGCGGCCGTTTCCGCGGAGGCGTTGCGGCGGGCACGCAGCGAGGCGGTCGTCGTGCTGGCCGCGGAGCAGACCGGGGCGGCGGAGCGTGCCCTGGAGCGGACGGTCGAGTACACGCTGCAGCGCCGCCAGTTCGGTAGGCCGATCGGGAGTTTCCAGGCGGTCAAGCACCGGCTGGCCGATGCGTTCGTCCGGCTGGAGACCGCGCGGTCGGCCTGTCACGCGGCGGTCGGGTCCGCGGCAGGCGGGTCGGACCCGGCCGGGGAGGACGCGGCGGTGGCGAAGGTCGTCTGCTCGGAGAGTCTGCAGTACATCGCGGCGGAGATGATCCAGCTGCACGGCGGCATCGCGATCACGTGGGAACACGACGCCCACCTGTACTTCAAGCGGGCGCACGGCAGCGCCGCGTTGTTCGGACCGCCGCAGCGGTACGTCGACGAGCTGGGTGTCGGCGATCCGGACCCCGATGGGCCGGGCGCCGACGAGCCCGTCGCCGACGGAACCGCTGCGGCGGGGGCGGCCGCCGTCAGCGGCGGTTGAACGTGTCCGGGTCCGGGCCGGTCCGTTCGCCGCGGTCGAGTTCGGCCAGCCGGGCCATGTCACCGTCGTCGAGGGCGAAGTCGAACAGCGCGAGATTCTCGGCCATGCGTGTGGGCGTGACCGACTTCGGGATGATCACGTTGCCGAGCTGCAGGTGCCACCGCAGCACGACCTGTGCGGGGGTGCGGCCGTGTTTGTCGGCGAGTGCGGTGACGGCCGGGTCGGAGAGCAGGTCACCACCCTTGGCGAGCGGGCTCCACGCCTCGGTGACGATGCCGTGGGCGGCGTCGTACTCGCGGACGGCGGCCTGCTGCAGGAACGGGTGCTCCTCGATCTGGTTGACCGCAGGCACGATGTCGGAGTTCTCGGCGAGGGTGTCGAGGTGGTGCGGCTGGAAGTTCGACACACCGACGGCCCGCGCCCTGCCCTCGGCGTTGATCTTCTCCAGCGCCCGCCACGTCTCCGGGTACAGGCCGGCATCGGGAACCGGCCAGTGGATCAGGTACAGGTCGACGTAGTCGGTGCCCAATGCGGCCAGGCTCGCGTCGAACGCCTTCAGTGCCGCGTCGTACCCGTGCGCGTCGTTCCACAGTTTCGTGGTGAGGAACAGGTCCTCGCGCGGGACGCCGGAATCGCGGATGGCCCGGCCCACGCCGGACTCGTTGCCGTACAGGGTGGCGGTGTCGATGCTGCGGTAGCCGGCCTCGAGCGCGGCCGTCACCGCGACGGCGGTCTCGTCGGGCGGCACCTGGAACACGCCGTACCCCACCTGGGGCATGGTCACGCCGTTGTTGAGCTCCACCACCGGAATATCGTTCTCGGTCACTTCGCTGAGCCCTTTCCCTGGGTCGTTTCACTGCGGATGCCGGAGCGAGTCTCGCCTATCCGGCGGCGGGCGGCACGGCGTGGGGGTCGATCTTCGACGGTGCCGATCCGGCACGGGTGACGTACAATTCCCGGCCCGGCACAGAAGCGAAGGGCGCGAGGAGGCTGCTGTGCGAGAGGACGCGGAAACACCGTCGGCGGTCTTCGCGACGGTGCGGGGTGAGGGCGAGCCGACGCGCGGTGAGGCCGACGCGGTGCTCGCGGCACTCGCCCCGGCCGGTGGGCAGCGCTACACCCTCGAGGCGGGCCCGCGCCGCATCCGCAATCGCACGTACCTCGACACGGCCGACGGGCGCCTGCGGCGCAAAGGCGCGCGGTTGACCCACGATCGCGCCTCCGGCGCAGGCACGTTGACGGCCGTTCGCGGCGGCGACACGGTCAGCACGCCGCTGTCCGGACCACCGGAGTGGCCCGCGCTCGCCGACGAGCTGCCCGAGGGCGACGTCCGCGACCTCGTCGCCGGGCCGATGTGGGTTCGCGCCGTCGGCCCCGTGCTGCGGGCGCGCACGGTGACCCGCGAGGTGTGGGTGCGCGACGGCGACGGCGACGGAGCCGTGGTCGCCGGTCTGGTCTGGCGGGAGACGACGGTGCAGGAACCGGTGCGTACGGCACCGCTCATCCGCGTGGACGTGCTCACCGCGGGAGTCGGCAAGCACGCGAAGCGGATCCGTAAGGCGCTGTGCGCATCCGGTTCGGAGGCCGGCGACGAGGGCGGTGCGGGTTGGCGTTTCCGCAAGCACTCCGGTGACCTCTACGAGGAGCTGCTCGCGGAGGCCGGACTGCCGGACCGGCCCGAGCCTCCCGAGTTCACGCCCGACACGCCCGCCGACGTCGCCGTGGCCCTGGCGCTGCGGGCGCACGCCCGGTCCGTCGCCGCCAACGTGGACGGCACGATCGGCGACGTCGACACCGAGTACCTGCACGACCTGCGCGTCGCCGTGCGGCGCAGCCGTTCGCTGCTGAAGCTCGCGGGTGACGTGCTGCCGTCACGGCCGGTCGAGCGGCACACCCCGGCGCTGAAGTGGCTCGGCGACGTCACCGGCCCTACGCGTGATCTCGACGTCTACCTGCTCGGCTTCGACGAGCTCGCGAGCAGGCTGACCGCGGGCGAGGCCGGCGATCTCACCCCGTACCGCGAGCACCTGCAGCGCGAGCGGGACACGGCCCGTCGCGCGCTGGTCCGTGCCTTGCGCACCCGCAGGTTGGCCAGGCTGCTCGAGGAGTGGCCCGCCGCGCTGACGGAGGTCATCGGCGACGGCGACACGGGCGACGGCGACACGGGCGACACGGGCGAGGACACGGACACGAGCCGCAGGGAGCAGAGCAGCGGGGAGGCGGACACCTCGGGCGAGGCCGCAGCGGGACGGGACGGCGCCGCCGCGGGGTCGGGTACCGCGGGCGGTGACGCCGTCCCGGACGTCCGGACGTTCCTGCGCGACCGGCTCGCGCGCACGGCGAAGAAGGTGACGCGCAACGCGGCGGCCATCACCCCGGAATCACCCGCCGAGGACGTGCACGACCTGCGGAGACAGTGCAAGGAGCTGCGGTACCTGCTGGAGTTCGCGCGGCCGCTGTGCCCGGCCGCCGAGTACGCGGCGGTGTTGAAGCGGCTCAAGAAGCTCCAGGACATCCTCGGTGCGTTCCAGGACGGCGAGGTGCAGAGCGACGGGCTGAGGGAACACGCGGGCCGGATGCACGAGGCGGGACGCGCGCCCGCGGGCACGTTGCTGGCCATGGGGGAGCTGGCAGGTGCCTTCGCGATCGACCAGCAGCAGGCGCGCCGCGACCTGACCGCCGCGCTGCGCCGGTTCCTCGGGAAGGACATGCGGGCCCGGATCACCTCGCTGGTGCGCTGAGCCGTCCGGTATGCCCTGCCGTCCGGTATGCCCTGCGCCGTCCGGTGCGACGGGCGGCTGTGACGGGCGACTGTGACGGGCGGGCCGGTGGCCGCGGGTGGCGTTCGGGCCCCGTCGAACCCGGCACGGCGCCGGGTGGGACCCGGGTCGTTCCCCCGGTAGGGTGACAACGGGCGGTTGATCAACAATGCGTGCCCGCGGGACGACGAGGAGGAACGATGGCGCCGAACGACCAGGACTCCGTGCCGGAGGGTGTGGATCTGGAACGCCCCAACCCCGCCCGGATCTACGACTGGTTCCTCGGCGGGCACAACAACTGGGCCATCGACCGCGAGTTCGGCGCGAAGGCCGTCGAGATCCTCCCGAACGTGCGCACCATGGCGCGGGTCGGTCGGGAGTTCCTCGGCCGCGGCGTGCAGTATCTCGCCGATCAGGGCATCACCCAGTTCCTCGACCTCGGCTCCGGGGTTCCGACGGTGGGCAACGTCCACGAGATCGCCGACTCGGTCAACCCCGACAGCCGCTGTGTCTACGTCGACAACGAGTCGGTCGCCGTGGCCCATTCCCGGGTGCTGCTCGAGCGCGAGGGTGATCCGACCCGTCATGCCGTGGTCCAGGCCGACCTGCTCGACGTCGACCAGGTGTGGGAGGCGGCCCTCGACACGGGAGTGCTCGACCCGACGAAGCCGATCGGCCTCATCGTCGTCAACGTGCTGTACTTCTTCGGTCCCGACGACGATCCGTACGGCGTGATCCGCAACTACGTGGACCGGCTCCGGCCCGGTTCGTATCTGCTGAGCTCACACATGACGGACGACGGGGTGCCGGCCGAGGGCGAAGAGGAACGGGCCGCTATCAGGGATCAGTACGCCCGGTCCAGCTCGCCGTTGTTCCTGCGGTCCCGCGAGGAGTTCGCGCGGTTCTTCGACGGTCTCGAACTCGTCGAGCCCGGCATCGCCTGGACGCCGGAGTGGAAACCGGACCTGCGTCCCTCGCCCGCGTCGGACGAGTTCCGCGCGCACCCGGAAGCCTCGACCGGCCTCGCCGGGCTCGGCCGCAAACTCTGACCGACGGCGTCGCCGGACCGGCGGTCGTACGCCCGACACGAGCAGGCCGCTCGGAGATCCGGGATCTCCGAGCGGCCTGTGAGACCGAGCGAGGCTGTCGGCGCGCGAACCGCGTGCTCAGTAGCCCTGGTAGTCACCACCGCCGGCCATCGAGGCGAGGCCGGGGTGCTCGTCGAAGTCGCCGTAACGGTCCAGGGTGTACCGGACGCCGGCGATGATGTTGTCGACCGGGTTGTAGATGTCGCCGTGACCCGCCAGCTTGTGGGCGTCGAACGTCGGGTCGATGGTCTGCATCAGGCCCTTCGACGGGATGCCCTTCTCCGCGTTGCTGTCCCACAGGTTGATGGCGCGCGGGTCACCGCTCGACTCCTTCTCGATGATCGTGCGGATCTCGTCCCGCTTCTCGTGCGTGATCGGCACGTTGTTCTGCCGCAGAATGTCGATCGCGCGGTTGATCCAGCGGTCGACCTGGTCGAACTGCGGCTTCGGCGCGGGCTTCGGCTTGGGCTGTGCCTTCGGGGCAGGCTTGTCCTGCTTCGCCTGCTGGGCTTGGCCCTGGCCCTGGCCCTGATCCTGGCCCTGCCCCTTGGCCTCGTCCTGCTTCTGCTGCGGCTGGGACTGCTGCTTCTGGTCGGTCTGCTTCCCGCCCTCGGCCGGGGCGGCCTGCTGGGCCTGGCCACCGGACGCACCGGACTGCTCCGGCTTCTGGGAGTCGGCGGCCTTCTCACCGAGCTGGGCGACACCGAAGTGGCTGTGCGCACGGACCACGCCTGCGTTCTGGGCGGCGGAGTCGGCGGTGCGCTGGGACGCGGCGGGGTTGACCTCCTCGTCGGCGAACGCGGCCTGGCCGACGACTCCGGCGAGCGCCGTGGCGAGCAGTCCCACGGCGGCGTAGCCGCGGACACTCTCCTTCAAGGAGGAGTTCAGTTTCGGGGAGCTCGGGGTCAGGGTCTTTCGCGCGAAGATGTTCTTCGCGTTCCGGGGGATGTCGTTCCACTCCACGGGGGTGGTTCTCCTTTTTGGTTTCGCGTGCCGACCGGTCGGGGTTCCGAGTCGGCAGGGTCGCGACCGTGCTGGGGAACACGCGGGGTTGTCGCGAACACCTTCCGAGAGATTACGAAACGGCAACGGAGAAGTCACGTATCGGTGTCGTGGAACACAGATCGTTTTGCGAAAGAAGGTTTAGGCGTACAGGAGTCGGCTTTCTTTGACTCACGCCAGACAACCCGCAGAACGTATCAGAAAGGCGTGCCGATTGGCCAAGACTGCTCCGCGAAACGCCGTGACCAGCGGAGACTGTGCCACGTGTGAGTGAAGTAAAGCGACGGGGGAGGCATTGTGTGGGCATTCGGTCACAGCTCGTCGATGTCGCTCGAACGTGGCATGGTGCTCGGCGTGTCGTGTCCAATACTCTGTGTGATAACCGGACACGCAACGTGAAAATCACTCGGGGTGGATTCGCGAAAAACTATTGGTAGAGACATTTCACGGTTCCGAAAAATGATCACGCGGGGAAATGATCACACGGCTGTCGGGTGAACGCCACCCCGTGGCGAATCGCCGGACCGTGTTCGCTCGGCGCGAAAACGATCGTGAATCGCTTCCCTCAGCGGTTCGATGTGACGTGGTGGCTCGCCCGGTCGCGGAGCAGCTGCCGCCGAACGGGAAACAGCACAGACAGCAGACCGGGAGGTCCCGAGTTGCCACGCATCGCCACCGCCGAACGGGTCGGCAAGGACGAGCTCCTGGAGTTCGTGCGGCCGCGGCACCGCACCGTGCTCATGACCACAAGGGCCGACCGTAGGCCGCAGCTGTCGCCGGTCACCTGCGGCGTCGACGAGAGCGGCCGGATCGTCATCGCCACTTACCGGAGTCGGGCGAAGACGCGCAACGCGAGGCGGACCCCGGCCGTGTCGTTGTGTGTGCTCTCCGACGAGTGGAACGACGCGTGGGTGCAACTCGACGGCACCGCGGAGGTGCTCGACATGCCCGACGCGCTCGACGGTCTCGTCGAGTACTTCCGCTGCATCTCCGGCGAGCACCCCGACTGGGACGAGTACCGCGAGGCGATGCGGCGGCAGGACAAGTCCCTGCTGCGCATCACGATCGACGACTGGGGCCCGATCGCCACCGGCGGCTTCCCGCCGGAACTCGCCGACGACTGAGCCCGCGTCCCGTCGCTTTCCGATGCCCAGGGCCCCTCGCGAGACGATTCGCGAACACCGCTACAGATACACCGCTACAGATACACCGCGTCGTGGAAGGTGATCTCCGCGTCGAGCATGCCGGTGAACCAGCCGGTGAGGCGGTCGTCGGCGACGTCGGCGGGCAGTTCGTCGACGGCGGCGCCGAGTGCGGCGACGCCCGAGGTGAACGGCTCGCGGGTGTGCAGCTCGACCCAGTCGGCGACAGGTCCGGCGGGCGGCGTCCCCTCCTGCAGAGCACGGGTGCACCAGGTCAGGTAGAGCGTCTCGGCGGCGAACATGACGGTGGTGACGGCCGCGTACCCGCCCTCCTCGGCGGCCGCCAGCGCGTAGTCCGACAGCACCGACGCCGCGCGTCGTGCGGCATCGGTGCTGTCGGACATCTCGGCCCGGACCGGCCACGCGGCGCGCGCGGCGGCGAAGTACTCCGTCTGCTCGGTAGCCAGCCCGTGCAGTGCCTCGGCGTTGCGGATGACGGCCCTCCAGTGCGGTGCCCGCCAGACCGCGAGCCCGTGCAGCCGGGCCGCGGTGTCGACGAATCCGGCCTCGAACTCGAGGTAGCGTGCGTACTCCTGGTCGCCGATCGTGCCGTCGTGGACGTCGCCGACGAACCGCATCGCCGTCGCCCGTTCGAGTGCGGGACCGCCTGCGCGTAGGAGCCGTTCGGACCGGCTCACGCGGCGAGCCAGTCGATCAGGCCGCCGAACACGTCCGCGTAGCCCGGCCACTGCTCGCAGAACTCGGGCGGCGCCCAGTGCGGCGAGCAGTCGGAGGTGAAGACCGCGCTGCGGCCCTCGCCGTAGGTACCGACCGCGATCAGTGGGTCGTCGCCGATCGTCGCGACGACCTCGGTGGCGGGCCGCGGGCGTACCCGGTTGTAGCCGAGCAGCAGCGGCCACTCGCCGTCGACACCGCCGAGCGCGGGGTGATCGGCGGTCACCTGCCCGCGGGCGCCCGCGGGCAGTTCCACCCGGTCGTCCTCGGGCAGCAGGTCGACGGGCAGCACCTCGTGCAGCACCGTGTTGCGGTAGGCGGCCTTGGCCTCGAACCCGGTGAACGACAGGTAGCCACCCACCATCAGCAGGCCGCCGCCCGCGTCGACCCAGTCCCGGAGCGCGGCGAGGCGGTCGCCGCCGGGGCGGGCGCCTTCGAACACCGACGGTGCGAGCTGCACCGAGTTCGCGCCGATGTCGGACAGCACGACGACGTCGTAGGCCTCCAGCGCCGCCCTGTCGTCGGGGAAGTCCGACGGCACGAGGTGTGCGGGCAGGTGCGCGACCTCGTGTCCGCGCGAGGTCAGCGCCGTCCGCAGGGGAGCAACGCCTTCCACGTACGAACTCGTCACGAACGAGTCGACGCCTTTGATGTGGGTCGACTGCGTGATCCAGCTTTCACCGGCGATCAGTACTCGTGCCACGGAGGTGGTCCCTTTCTGGTTGCGGTCCCCGGTCGTCACCGGGGCTCGGTCGATGGGTGCGGATGTGGGGAATCGTGGGTGCGGGCGGCCTCAGTCGGGGGCGGCAGCCCCGAAAAGCCGGGTGGGGTTGGTGCGCAACAGTCCGGACGTGACCGCTGCCGGCACGCCGAGGTCGCGAAGTCGGGCGGTGAACAGGGTCGGGACGTAGCGGAGTCCGTTGCCGCCGTGCACGGTGAGCATGCTCTTGAGGAACATGTCGTGGCTGAGCAGCAGCTGGTCCGCGAAGCCGTCGCCGACCAGCCCCGCGACGGTCTCGGCCGTGTCGGCCGGAGCGGGCGACTGGCCTTCACCGGGGTAGCGGAACGGCATGCCGATCATGTCGAACTCCAGCCACACGCCGCGCCGCGCCACGGACCGCTGATAGGCGACATCCCCGCCGGACGGGTCCATGTGACACAGCACGACGGCGCCCGGCGCGACGCCGATCTCGTCGAGGACGATGTCGAGCACCTCGTGCGCCCGGCGCTGCCAGCCGGGCAGGTGCACGTACAGCGGCACGCCCACCTCGCGTTGCGCCACGGCCGCCGCCCGCAGTGTGCGGTGCTCGGCGTCGGTGAAGGCGGGGGAGACGCCGATCTCCCCGATCACGCCGGGTGCGATCCCCGTCGGGCCCGCGCCGAGGCGGAACTCGTCGACCAGCGCGGTCGCCAGGACGTGTTCGTCCGCCGTGGACAGATCGGACGGGTGGAAGTCCTCCAGGTACCAGCCCGAGCCCATGACGATCCGCACCCCGGTCCGCTCGGACAGTTCGCGCAGTACCAACGGATCCCGGCCCAGCCCCGGAGGCGTGACGTCGACGACCGTGCCGCCGCCCGCCGCGGCGAACGCGGCCAGGTCGTCGGCGACAGGGTCCGGGTCGTCGAGCGTGCAGTGGTCCAGACACGCGTAGGGCTGTTCGCGCAACAGCCACGCGATCTCCGGACCGGTGCGGGCGTCGCGCAGCCACGCCAGCTCCGGATCGGCGGGCGGGCCGACCGCCTTCCGGACGTCGTTGTGCAGGTGCTCGTGCGTGAGGGTGAGCCCGAGCTCGGCGGCAGGCACCGCGCCGGTGACGGTGGTGACGGCGGTCATGTCGGTCGTTTCGTCAGGTGGGAGACCAGTTGGGCGAGCGACCGGCCGCGCAGGTTGATCCAGATCGCCGCGATCAGCACCAGACCCGTCACGATCGGGGTGAGGAACGGGCTCACGCCCATGAGCGTCAGGCCGTTGGCGATCATGCCGGTGATCAGCGCGCCGATCACCGTCCCGACGATCGTGCCGCGGCCGCCGAACAGGTTCGTGCCGCCCAGGACGACCGCCGCGATCACGGTGAGCTCGAAGCCCTCCGCCGAGTTGGCGGAACCGGACCCCAGGCGCGCTGCGGTGAGAATGCCGGCAGCGCCCGCCGCGAGTCCCGTCAACATCAGCGTGATCATCTTGATGCGGCGGGTGTTCACGCCGGCACGGCGTACCGATTCCTCCTGTGCGCCGATGCCGTTGACGTAGCGGCCGAACCGCATGCGCGACAACAGGATTCCGCCGATGACCGCGGTTCCCAGCGCGATCCACGCCAGCGCGGAGAAGCCGAGGAACTCGGCCTCGCCGATCTTCGCCACGAACAGTCGCCGGTCGATGGGGACGGAGAAGCCCTCCGTCCACAACAGAGCGAACCCGCGGATGATCGACATCGCGGCGAGCGTGACGATGAACGGCGGGATGTTCTGGTACGCCGACAGCCAGCCGTTGACCGAACCCCAGAACAGGCCGGCCAGCAGACCCACCACGATGACGAGCGACGAATCGAGACCCAACTGCAGCAGCTCGGCGGTCATCGCCGCGACGAACGCGACCGTCGAGCCCACCGACAGGTCGATCTGCCCCGTCGTGATCACGAACGTCATCGCGATCGCCACGATCAGTGTGATCGCCACCTGGGTCGCCAGGTTCGACATGTTGCCGAACGTCAGGAAGTTCGGCGACGCCACGCCGAATCCGATGAACAGCGCCACCGTGACGCCGAGCATCGCGACGGTCGCCTTGTTCACGCGCTCCCACAACGAGGGCTGCGCCGCCAGATCCCGCTGTTGCCGCGGGGACGCCACCTGCGTCGTCATGCCGCCTCCTCGGTCGTCGTGTTCGAGCGGGTGATCATCGCGACGAGCGTTTCGATGTCGAGGTCGGCGATCGCGGCGTCGTCGACGCTCCGCCCCTCGTACATCACCGTGATGCGGTCGCACACCTCGAACAGATCCTGCAGCCGGTGGGTGATGAGGATGACGCCGACGCCCTGCTCGGCGACCTCGCGGATCATGCGCAGCACCTGCCGGACCTCGGCGACCGCCAGCGCGGCCGTCGGTTCGTCGAGGATCAGCACCTTCGGCTGGAACGACACGGCGCGCGCGATCGCGACCGCCTGCCGCTGCCCACCGGACAGTTCGCCGATCTCCTGGTACGTCGAACGCACCCGCACGTGCAATGTGGACAGCATCTCGGCGGCCCGCCGGTGCATCTCGGCGCGGTCGACGAACGGTCCCGTCCGCGGTTCGCGGCCGAGGAACAGGTTGCTCGCGACATCGAGCGTGTCGCACAGGGCGAGGTCCTGGTAGACGATGCCGATGTGTTCGGCACGGGCGTCGGCCGGGCTGTGGAAGCGGACCTGTTTGCCCCCGACGGTGATCGAACCCGCGTCGTGGCGGATCGCTCCCGACAGGACCTTCATCAGGGTCGATTTGCCTGCGCCGTTGTCGCCGACGAGGCCGAGTACCTCGCCCGGCCCGAGCCGCAGATCCACGCCGCGCAGCGACTGCACAGCGCCGAACGACTTCGTGATGCCCTCGAGCGTGACGAGCGTGTCGCCGCTCTGCCCGTCACTGCCCTGCCTGACACTGCCCTGCCTGTCGCCGCCCCAGGTGTCGGTGCTCTCGTGACTCATCCCCGCTCCAGGTAGTAGAGGTACTCGGACACGTTGTCCGGGGTGACGATCTGGGTCGGCACCGGAATGTCGGCCGGTACGTCACGACCGCAGACCAGGTCGATCGCCGCGTTCATCGACTGGTAGCCGAACTCGAACGTGTTCTGCTGCACGACGCCTTTGACCCAGCCGGCGCGCAGCCCGTCGACAGCCTGTGTCGACAGGTCCCAGCCGACCACCTCGATCTCGTCGCTGCGCTGCTGACTCGTGACCGCGGCCGCCAGCCCGATCAGGGCCGGTTCGCCGGTCGCGTAGGCGTACGGCAGGTCCGGGTTGCCGGTGAGAAGGTTCTCGGCGACCGTCTGCGCTTCCTCCTGGATGTTGCGTCCGTCCACAACGTGCCGGATCGCCATTCCGCCGTCGGTCACCCGGTCGGAGAAGCCCTTCTGCCGCTGCAGCTGCACGGTGCTGTTGAGCGCGCCCACGATGCCGACGTCGCCCTCGGCCCCGCTGAGGTCGAGCAGCGCGTCACCGAGCTGCCTGCCACCCTCGACGTTGGCGGTGCCCACCTGTGAGGAGACGGCCTTGTCGTCGACGACGGCGTCCACCGCGACCACCGGTACCCCTGCCGCGTCGGCCCGGCGGATCGCGGGCCGGATGCCGTCGGTGTCGACCGCGTCGACGATGATCGCGTCGACGTCGTTCGCCACGAGGTCGTCGATCGCGTTCGCCTGCTTCTGGGAGTCGTCGTCACCGTTGACGACCTGCGTCGCGACGCCTGCCTCCCGTGCGATGTGCTCGGCGCCGGTGACGATCTGGTTGAAGAACAGCGCCTGCAGATTGATCGGCACGATGCCGATCTTGGGCCGGTCGCCGTCGACCTCGCACGACTCGGCCACCTCGGACGGTGGTGGCGGGCCCTGCTGCTGGGCCCGGGCCTCGGCCGCCATGTCGTGGCGTGCGGCGGTGTCGCACGCCGTCACCACGAGCAGAAGGCCCAGTGCGGCGAGCGCGATCAGCTTGCGTCGCATGACGTTCGCTCCTCTCCGGGGGAACCGGTGTCCGCGCCTGATCCGGTGTCGAGACGGGACAGCACCGCGGTGCGGTGCGGGAGTCCGGCGCGCGCACCGGGGCGCGTGCAGGACAGGCCCGCGGCCACAGCCGCGAACCGGGCGGCGCTCGCCGGCGCGGCGCCGCGGGCGAGCTCGGTGCAGTAGGCGCCGACGAAGCAGTCGCCCGCACCCGTGGTGTCCACGACGGACACCTCGATCGACGGGATCCGGCTGCGGCGTCCGTCCGGGGGGATCAGCAGCGCGCCGCGACCCCCGTCGGTGATCACCAGGTGTGTGCCGTGCCGGTGGGCCAGCGAGGCGCACGCGTCGTCGTCACCCAGCAACGCCGCCGCCTGGCCGCGGCCCAGTACGACGTGTTCGGCGACGTCGAGTGCCGTGAGCGCAGCCGTCCGGGTTTCGCAGCCGTCGAGGTCGACCACCACCCGCGCGGAGTCCGGCAGCGCCGGCGCCGCCTCCGGGAAGCGGTAACCGTCCAGGTAGAGCCAGCCGCCGGCTGCGCGCCGGGCGGCCTCCGCGATGTCGGTGCCGGTGAGGTCGTCGTCCTGACTGATGATCGCCCGTTCCCCGTCCGGGGTGAGCAGCACGAACGCGGTCGTCAGCTGCGCATCGCGGCGGGTGAGCGACACGTCGACGCCGTCGGCGGCGAGGGCATCGAGGAACGCCGTCGACAGCGGATCCGTGCCGACGGCGCCCGCGAACCGGGCGTGGGCGCCGAGCCGGGCGGCGGCGGCCGCGGCGTTGGCGGCCATTCCGCCGTCGCCCCTGTCGACCGCGACGGCCTGCACCCGCTGCCCGGCCGTGGGCAACGCGGGCACCGACGCGGTGACGTCGTTGTTGGCGTACCCGCAGAACACGATCACGGCAGAACCGCGCCCGCCCGTTCGGCGGCGGCGGTGAGCTCGCGGACCTTGGCCGGGTCGACGCGGCCCCACCAGCGGCCGTTGTCCTTCACCGACGAGGCGACGATGACGCCGTCGCAGGCGGGCAGCAGCTCGCCGATGTTGTTCGCGGTGATGCCGGAGCCGATGACGACGGGCAGGCTCGTGTGGTCCTTGATGCCCGCCACCTCGTCGACTGCGGCAGCGTCCCCGGTGCGGGAACCGGTGGCGATGAGCACGTCGGCGTCGAAGAACTCGGCGTCCTCGGTCTGCTCGGCCAACGTGCGGTCGGCGACGATCGCGTGGGCACCGTGCTTGACGTGGACGTCGGCGAACACCTTCACCGGGCCCGCGCCGATGCGGCTGCGGTAGCGCGTCGCGGCGGCCGCCTGGCCCTCGATGATGCCCTCGTTGGCGACGTAGGCGTTGGCCCACTGGTTCACCCGCACGAACCCACCACCACCGGACCACGCCGAGGCGATCGCGCACTCGGCCGCGTTGGACAGCACGCTGACGCCGACGCCGCCGTCGGTGGCGTCGCGCACGGCCGCGGTGACGACTCCCATCGCCGCGGCGGTCTCGTAGCCGTGCTCGCCCGGTTTCGGGAAGGGGATGTCCCAGTGGTTCTCGACGACGACGCCGTGGCAGCCGCTGTCGAGATAGGCGCGGGCCTCTTCGACGGCGAACGTGCGGATGTCGGCCAGGGGAGTTCCGGTGTAGTGCGGACTGCCGGGCAGAGCGGGCAGGTGCACGACGCCGATCACGACCTTGTCGGTGCCGAACAGTTCACGCAGGGCGTGCGGTTTGGGAGGGAAGACTCCGAGGGTGGTCATCAGTGCTCTCTGTGCTCGATGGGCGGGGCGGGGCTCGGCGGGCGGGTGGCTCGACGGGACGGCATCGGCAGCGTGGGGGCCGCCTGTGGTGGGTCCCGTCGTCGTGGGCGGCGGCCGGTGCTCGACCGCGACCCGAACGTGGCGTTCCGCGTGTGTAATCGATTGCCAGCGAATTGCGGAGTAGGTTAGAGAGACTTTCGGTGGAACGTCAATGGTTTAGCCTGGACCAGTGTCAAGGGAACCGATTAAGTTACGGTTTCGCTCACTACGGAGGGGTAAACGATTGCAGCGGGTCACCATTGCCGACGTCGCACGCCGCGCCGGGGTCTCGACGGCCACGGTTTCCCGCGCGTTGTCGGGTGGGCGCAAGGTGTCGTCGGACGTCGCCGAACGGGTTCGGGCGGCCGCCCGTGAGCTCGGCTACGAGGTGAACCCGATCGCGCGGGCGCTGCGCGTCAGCCGGACGGACACGGTCGGCATGGTCGTGCCGAGTATCCGGAACCCGTTCTTCACCGCGCTCGTCGAGAGCGTCGAACACGCACTCGGCGCTGACGGCAAGGAGTTGCTGCTCTGTGACGCCCAGTCCGACCCCGACACGGAGGCCAAGCGCCTGGACGCCCTCGTGACCCGCAACGTCGACGGCATCATCGTCAGCCCGTGCCACGGCACCGACAGCACTCCCGCGGTGCAGCGGACGGCCGAGCGACTCCCGCTGGTCCAGCTCGACCGGTTCGTCGGCGGCACGAGTACGGACTGGGTCGGGGTGGATGACATCGCCGCGATGCGTTCGGTCGTCGAACACGTCCATGCCGGTGGTGCACGGTCGGCGGCGTATCTCGGTGCCCGGCTCACCAACTCGTCGAGCGAACTGCGCCACGCCGGATTCCTCCGCCACGCGAACGAGTTCGATGTCGAAACCGGACCACAGTGGACACTCCTCGGCGACTACAGCGTGGAGTGGGGCGAACGTGCGGTAGGCATGCTCGCCGACTCCGGCCGACTGCCCGATGCCCTCGTGTGCGCCGACGACCTGATCGCGCTCGGCGCGGTGCGCGCCTGCCGTACCCGTGGCATCGGGGTGCCCGCCCGGGTGCAGGTCACCGGTTTCGACAACATCGAGTTCACCCGGCTCGCCGAGCCTCCACTGACCACCGTGGACCAGCCGACCCGGCGCATCGCGGACGAGGCGGTTCGCCTACTGGCCGACGCCGCGGGCGGGCCCGCGGCGCGCGACGCCGCGCACGTCGCTCTGGTGCCGAAGCTCGTCGTCCGGGACAGTACGCGCACGGGCTGACCCCGGACCGCGCCGCTTCCGCGGAGCCGGCACGGCACCTCCCCGCGCTCCGGTGCCACGGCTGTACCACCGGAGAACCACGACGCCTCGGCAGTATCGCCGGCAGGCGAGGGGTGGAGGCCGGGCACGGCCCGGTGAGCGGAGCCGAGGAGGCGAGGAGACGACGGGGAGCGGCATGGCGGGTTTCGGTGCGGTACCCGACGAACTGCGACGGACGGCCGGGCGCATCGCCGACACGGTGGAACGGGCCGCGGAGGTCGCGTGGCGGGGGCCCGGTGGGGATTACGGGCACGGCGACATCCAGTCGGCGTGGGGCCGGTTCATGGACGACGTCGATCGGCGACTGCGCTCGCTCCGGGAACGGGCCGGTGAACACGGCAGTGGCCTGCGTGACGCGGCCGACCGGTACCTGGAGCAGGAGCAGGAGGGGCTGAGCGTCTTCTCCGAACTGCAGGATGCGGTCGAGCGGTCCCCGCGGGCGCCCGCGTTCGGCGCGGCGCCGGGGCGGATCGCGAGCGTCCTGGACGGGGGTGGCTAGATGGTCGTGCAGCTCGGGCAGACGGCGGATCCGAAACAGCTCATCCCGGGCGAGCCGGAGCAGATCGCCGCGGATCTGCGGGGAATCGTCGGCAACCTCGGCACCGTCGGCGAGGTCGGCGGACTGTTGGGGCAGATCGACCCAGGCGACTGGACCGGCGACGCGAGCACCGCGTTCCGGGACGTGTTCGCCGCCGAACCGCCGAAGTGGACGGAACTGGTCGACGCCGTCGCCGGGGGAGGGCAGACGCTCGCGGACTTCGCCGACGTCCTGGCCTGGGGGCAAGGCGAGGCGCTCAGGGCGATCGAAATGCACACCCAGGCGCAGGCCGTGCAACGGGCGGCGATGGCGCGGCACCAGGCGCAGGCCGCGGCGGGTGCGCCCCCGCAGCAGACCGACCCGGGCGGCGGCCTACTGGTGGAGGCTCAGGCCGTGCTCGACAACGCCCGGCAACGGGTCGACGCGGTCGGCGCACAGCTGGCGTCGAAACTCGGCCTGCAACCCGACGGGCAGGGCGGCTACGGCCGCGAACACGAACGGATCCGCGAGCGGCGGGCGGACCGGTCCTGGGGCGGCTCGCAGGGGCTGAAGGAGGACCCCGTCGCGCGGCTGGTCGACACGCTCGGCATCGGGTTGCCCAGTGCGAGCGCGCAGGCGGAAGCGGGGGTGAGCGTCGCGGAGGGCGAGCTCGGCGGCCAGTTCGACCGCGGCCCGCTCGCGGGGCAGGGAACGCTCGGCGGATCCGTGCTCGGGGCGAGCGCGAGCGCCGAGGCGTCGGCCGATCTCACCGGCGTGTCGGCGGGCGCGGGCGCCGAGGCGCACGCCGCCCGGGGCAGCGCCGAAGGCGGACTCGACTTCGGTCCGCTCGGTGTCAACGGCCAGGCCAACGCCGCGGTCGAGGCCGCGGCGAACGCGAACGCCGACGTCGGGCTGACCGGTATCGACGCGGGCGCCGACGCGTTCATCGGAGCGCGGGCGGACGCCGGGGCAGGTGTCGAGATCGCCGGCATCGGGGCGGGTGTCAACGCCGAGGGTTGGGCAGGCGCGGGTGCCGAGGCCGGCCTCCAGTTCGGCATGGGCGAGGACGGCAAGTTCCACGTCGGAGCCGATCTCGGCCTCGGAGTCGGCCTCGGGGGCAAGGTCGGTGGCGGGATCACGGTCGATCCGGCTCAGCTCGGCGATTCCGTCACCGGAGCGGCCGACACCGTCGGCTCGATGGTGCGCGACCTGGGCTGGTGACGATGCTGCCCGTCCCGATCGAATTCACGCTCCCCGACGGTTGGCGTTCCGTGCCACCGGCGCGGGCCGGTGCACCGGACGTGGAGTTCCTCGCGGTGCACCCCGGGTCGAGCGCGGGCTTCACCGCGACGATCGCCGTGACCGGCCGGGTGCGTGAGGACGGTGCGGGGCTCGACGAGCTCGCCGACGAGTCCACGCGGCGGCTGGCCGAGCAGGCCGTGGCCGTGAAGATCGGCAGACGTGAACGGGCCGGTGACGAGACGAGCGGCAGCCTGACGCAGGCGCTCGGCCTGCGGGTTCGGACCGGCGGTGAGCTCACCGATCTGGCGCAGCTGCGGACGTTCCTCACGGTCGCCGAGCGCACCGGCAGCGGCCGACTGCTCGTCGTGGACGTCGTGCTGACGGCCACGCCCGCCCAACTGGCCCAACTGATCGCCGACTTCCACGCGTTCGTCGGCGGTATCCGGCCGGACCTGTCGCGTCCCCGTCGGCGTCCCGCTCCGTCCCGGCCGCCGTGGCCACGCCTGCCGCCGCACTCGCCGCCCGGGCGGCCGGGCAGGCATCGCAGGGAACCGTGACCGGCGGGGCGTAGTGACAGCACACGACGGTGCGGTCCAGCCCCACGACTGTGAATGACAGGCCACGACGGCGACGAGCATCCGCGATCCACGCGGCGAGGACGGAGGGACAGGTGACCGACCCCGGGCAGGACATGATGCGGCGGATCGAGGCGATCGACACGGCCGCGGCCGACAACGCACGGGCCGCAGAGGCGTACCGGCGAATGACCGAGGAGCTGGCCGAGGTGACCGGCACGGCGACCTCGCCGGACGGGGTCGTCACGGTGGTGGCGACGGCCGACGGCGGCGTCTCCCGGGTGAGTTTCACCGGCGGTGTCCGCGACGTCGCACCGGAGGCACTGTCGGCGTCGGTGACGCACACGATCGCACAAGCCCGGTACGCGGCGGCGCGGGAGCAGGCCGAGGTGGTGCGGCGCGGGCTCGGCGACAGCGAACTGCTCGACCGTGTCCTCGACGCCGATGCGCGGGTGTTCGGCGACCGCAGGCCCGCCGATCCCGGCCCGCCGCCCGAACCGACTCCGACGTCGCAGGCCCCGCCCCCGGTGCCGCCACCCGTGTCCCGGGGGCGTCATCACGCCGATACGGAACCGGCTGACTACTCACAGTTCTCATACCTGCGGCGAGGTCGCTGACTCGGACTATTTTGTAGGTAGTTCTGCCGACATCCTCTTCGTGTGCGTGTCGTTAGCGTCGGCGACGCACCGGGCGACCGGCCGGTGCCATCACGTTCAGGTGGGGGACACGATGACGTCGATCGAGATCGGCATGCTCGGGGAGCTGGATGTGCGCGTGGCCGGCGCACCGGTGGTCATCCCGGGAGGCAAGCAACGCCTCCTTCTCGCGGCACTCGCCCTGCGGCCGGGTCGACTGCTGACCACCGAGGAACTCATCGACCGCGTGTGGGGAGAGCAGCCGCCCGATACGGCGCGCACGACCTTGCGGGGCTATGTCAAACGATTGCGGACCGGCTTCGCCCGCGCCGGAGCGGACACGGCGATCGAAGCCGTGCCGGGCGGCTACCGGCTCTGTGTCGAACCCGAGGACGTCGACCTGGAGCGCTTCCGGACGCTACGGCGGGACGCCGCAGCAGCGTCCGCGCCCACCGGGTCCGGCCCCAACGGCTCCGGCGAGCAGGTGGTCGCGGGCACGCACGGCCATGCAGGCGAACTGCAGCGGCTGGGGGACGCGCTGTCCCGGTGGCGCGGCCGGGCACTCAGCGGGCTCGAGCCGATGCCGTGGGTCACCAGTGCCGCGGACGCGGCCGAGGAGGAGTACCTGCAGGTCTGCGAACGGCGGGCCGAACTGCGCCTCGAGTTCGGCCAGGCCGAACGTGCCGTGTCCGAGCTGCGCCCACTCGTCACCGCCCATCCGAACCGGGAAAGCCTGTGGGCCCGGCTGCTGCTGGCGCTGCATCACAGCGGGCGGACGGCCGAGGCGCTGCTCACCTACGACGAGGTGCGGCGCACGTTGGCTGAAGGACTCGGGGTCGGACCGTGCGCGAGTCTGCGTGCCGTGCACGAACGGCTGCTGCGTGAGGATGGCCCGCAACGAGACCCGGCCCTCGGCGGCGTGCGGGCCGACACCGCCCGCACCCAGGCGACGGTGAGCGGCGACCGCGCCGGTACCGACCTCGACGGAACCGCCGCGGAGGCCACGACCGACCCGGCGCCGGTGGCGGGGATCGAGCCGTCGACCGAGGTCCAAGCGGGACAGGAGCCGGCGGACCCGTTGCCGGGTCGGCAGCGGGAGCTTGCGGCACTCGACGGTGCGCTCGGCGCTGGGCGGGCCCGCCTCGTCGTCGTCGACGGGCCGGCCGGGGTCGGCAAGACGGCGCTGGTGTCCCACTGGGTCCGATCAGCCGGGACAACAGCGGCCAGGCCGCGGTTCCCGGGCGGCGTGCTGCACGTCGACCTGCGCGGCTTCCATCCGGAACCGCCGTTGACGACCGTGCAGGCGTTGACCGACCTGCTCATCCAGGTCGGCTACGAGCCGGAACGGCTGCCGGCGGACCCGGTCGCGCTCGGCGCGATGCTGCGCCGCGTGACGGCGCGGAGCCGCACCGCCGTCGTGCTCGACAACGCCCGGGACGCGGCCCAGCTCCGGCCGCTGCTGCCGGGCGGCACCTCGGCGGCCATCGTGACCAGCCGGAACCAGTTGCGGGGACTGGTCGCCCGAGAGGGTGCGGTGCGCGTGACCGTCGCGCCGTTGGGGGCGCGGGACGGTGCGCGTGTGGTCGCCGCGCTGGCCGGGGCCGAGGCCCCGGAACCCGCCGACGTCTACGAACTGGTCGACCTGTGCGACGGCCTGCCGTTGGCGCTGCGCATCGCCGCGGAGGAACTCACCCGCGGCGGGAGCCGGGGCCCGGCGTGGCTCGCGAGCAGACTGGGCGCCGAAGCCACGCGGCTCGACCTGTTGGACACCGGGGACGTGGAGACCGGCATGCGGGCGGTACTGACGCGGGCCCAGGACCGGCTCACCCCGGCGCAGGCCGAACTGCTGCACGCACTGGCGGCCGAGGGGAAGCTGGACTTCGACGTCGACGATGTCGCGGGTCTCACCGGTCGTGACCGGAACGAGGCGCGGACGCTGGTGCGTGGGCTGGTCATGGTCAGCCTCGTCGCCCAGCGCGGCCCGGACGCCTTCCGGCTCGGTGACCTGCAACGACTCGCCGCTCTGGAGCGGCGACCGGTGAACGTCCGGTGATCGTGCGTCTGGGGGTGGCACGATCACCGGACGTTCCCGACCCCGCCGTGTGCCCCCGTCGCCTGTCGCCTCAGAGGTCGTCGACGCTGATCAGCCCGTCCTGGATGGCGCGCGCGACGAGGGCGGCCTTGCTGCGCGCGGGTCTACCGGCGTTGGCGTACTTCAACCGCACCCGGTCGAGATAGGTCGTGACCGTCTTCGGGGACAGCCCCAGGCGCTCGGCCACGAGGTCCCGCGACTCGGACTGGAACCACTCGACGAGCACCTCCTCCTCGCGGGTCGACAGTTTCGGCCGGTCGGAGTTGGTGTTGGCGGACAAGGCACCGGCCAGTGCCGGCGGGGTGTACGGCCGGTCCCTCGCGGCGGCCAGTGTCGCGGACACGAGGTGGTCGGCGCCCTCGGTCTTGGTCAGGAACGTCACGGCGCCCAGGTCGAGGCACGTCAGCGCGGTCTGTTCGTCGTCTCGCATGGTGTAGACGATGACGTTCCGGCCCGCGTCGACGAGCCGGCGCAGCTCGCCGAGCGCGGGGGCCGCCTGCCCCGCCAGTTGCAGATCGAACACCACGACGTCCGCGGTGTCGCCCGGTGGCAGCCACGCGGTCTTCGAGGTCGCCCCACCGGCGACCACGCGTACGGGTTCCGGTGCGTCGGCATACCACTGTTCGATGCCGACCAGCATCGCAGGGTGATCATCCACGACCGTCACGGTGATTTCGTCCGCCATACCGCCTCTACCCAGAGTTTGCCGTTCTTCGTGGTGGTCGTGGTCTCCGTGCGGGACCGTCGCTGTGCGTCGACCGCCGCGGCGCCCTCGGCGGGGGCGTCGGCCAGGACGCTGACGCGGATCGCCGCCGGGGTGCGTACAACGGTGGCACGGGCCGTGGTGCGCGCCGACGCGAGCACCGCTGCCGCGGTCTCGACCAGCTCCTGGCGTACCGGCTGCGGTACGGGCCGGATCTCGCCGCGTACCGCCAGCTGCACCGAGACACCCTGCCGTTCGGCCACGTCGATGCCCGCGCGCAGTTCGTGCAGCAGCGGGTCGGACACGTCGTCCGTCTCGGCGAACAGCTGGCGCATGCGGGCCGTTTCGACGGCCGCGCGTCTGCGCACCGTCTCGTCGGAGGGGTCGAGCGCGCCGTAGGCCAGGCCGGTGAGGAGGGGGACGGTGGTGTCGAGCAGCCGGGTGTAGCGGGCCCGGTGGTCGCGGTGGGTGGCCTCGGCGATCTCCTCCGCGGTGCGGGTTCGTTCCTCGCGCTCGGCCGCCTCGCCCGCGTCGGCCGCCGTGCGGTGCAGCACCACCGCGAGCAGCGCCACGGCGAGTTCGAGGCCGAACACCGACACGGCCACCATGCCCATCTGCACCGTGACGTACCGGTCGGGCACGCCTTTCAGCAACACCTCGACGACGGTGACGAGCGCGTGGATCGCGAAGACCGCCGCGATGGTGCGCATACGCGTGCGCAGCAGGATCGCCAGGATGTACCAGCCCGCGATACCGAACGACCAGTCGTCGGCCACGAGGAGCAAACGGGCCGGAATCGGTATCGACGCCAGTGCCGCGGCGGCCACGCACAGGCCGCACAACGTGAACGCGAGCGGTCGGGACATGGGTCTGCTCCGCAGCAACCGGGTCGCGATCGTCGCGGCCACGCCCGCCAGTACGACGAAGCCCACCACCTCCGTCCACCACGCACCGAAGCGGTCGCGGTTGGCCAACAGTTGAGGCAGACAGCTGGTGAGCTGGGTGGTCACGCCCACGAGCAGTACGGCCAGCTGGGCACCCCGAACCAGCCGGTCACGCACCTGTTCGGCCGTCTGTCCCGGCGGTGCCGGCGCCGGATGCGGGTCCGGTGCGGGTGCCGTCGCGGACCCGGGTGGATCCGGCACGGGCGCAGGCAGCGCCGGGGCGGCACCGGGCCGGGCGGTGGTGGCGTGGTCAGTCATGCCAGCTCCACCGCACCGTCGTGCCCCTACCGGGAGCGGAGTCGATCGCGGCGGCACCGCCGGCATCGGTCATGCGGCGGGAGATCGACTCGCTGATGCCGTGGTGATGGTCGCCGATCGTCGCGGGGTCGAATCCGTGGCCGTCGTCGGCCAGGGTGACCTCTGCCCCGGCCGCCGTGGGGCGGACACGGAGCTGCGCCTCGCCGACCCCGGCGTGCCGGGCGACGTTCTCCACGGCCTCGCGCACGCCGTGGGAGATCGCCAGGGCGGGTCGCGCGGGCAGCGGAAGTGTCCCCGGCGTGTCGAGGGTGACTTCGACGAGCGGGTGCGCGACGGCCTGCCGGAGCAGGACGGGCAGGTCGACGGTGCCCTGCCGGGCGCCGGGCGGGGCAGGCACGGTCGTGATCGCGTCGAGGTCGTTGCGGGCGCGCTCGGGCAGCCACGAGTGCTGGGGCGCCGCGGCGCCGAGTGACACCATCAGCAGTGTGGCGCTGGCGGTGTCGTGCAGCGTGGCGAGGTACTCGCGTTCGGCGCTGCGGCGGGCGTCGGCGACCCGGGCCGCGCGCCGGCCCGCGGCCGCACGTTCGCGTGCCCGATCCGCCGCGCGCGCACGCGAGCGGATGAGCAGGAACGCGCAGCGGGACAGCAGGGCGTCGAGCAACACCCTGCCGCCGAACCAAGCGGCGTCCGGCAGCGGACGGGCCATCGCCGCGCCGATCACGTAGGACACTGCGGCGACGACCGTGACCAACAGCGCGAGCCGCGGCCGGGCGGGCAGTTCGAACTGGACGGCGATGCCGGTGATGCTCGCGACCGCGAACGCCCAGCCGTTGTACGGGCCGACCGCGGTCCAGGCCTGGGGCAGTTCGACCGTGAGCAGCGCGACGACGGCGGCTGCCACGACGAGTGCGGGTCCGGCTCGGTCGGGGGCGCGCCACGTCCACCACGCCGACAGGCCGCACCACCCGACCGTCACGACGGCGACCAGCACGGCCGGCTCGTACCGCTGCGGCATGCCGATCATCGCCAGCACGATGCACGCGAGCACGACGGCGATCCGTACGCCGACCGCGTAGCGGCGGAAGGCGGCGTACAGGTTCGCCTCCGTGGGGCCCGTGCCTGCCGGGCCCGCCGTCGTCGCCTGCTGGATCGGTGTTCACCTCGTTTGCGCCGTCTGCGCGTGTCCCATGCGGTCCCTGCGCCGCAGGTCTGCCCCGAATGTGCGAGCGGAGGCTACCGCTCCCCGTCGACAGTGGTTCATTCGTATGGGTCGGGACGTCCGGGAAGTCGTACAACGGGGAGAAAACGCGGGGGTGACCGGCCAGTAACGCTGATGAAGCCGACAAACAGGACAGCGTGGGTGAGGTCCGGCGACGGGTGACGTGGCGGCAGCCGGTGCCGCCGGCCAGTGACGTCAGGGCAGCGGCACCGTCGCCGGGGTCGACCCGTTGACGGAGAACCAGCACACGAACTCGCTGACGGGATCGAACTCGACGGCGACCGGGCCGCCGCCCGTGCCGTCGCCGAGCCGTGCGGGCACGTCGAGGTCCACGGCGACGGTCACCTCCTCGCCCGGGGCGACGCCGCGTCCCGGCAGGGCGATGCGGCCCCCGGAGTCGGCGAGGCGGTCGCTGAGCGAGCCGTCGGCGGTGCGCACGCGAGCGCCGAGGAACACGGGGCCGTACCGGGCGTCGGAGGGCAACCACGTGCGGGTGCCGGTGTTGCGCAGCAGGCACGTGCCGCGGACGGTCGCGGCGATCGGGTCGCCGTCGCCTGCCGTGACGTCGACGTCGGACAGCACCACGTCGGCGGCGAGCCCGTCGGCGGCGCGGCTGTCGGGTGTCTCGACACCGTCGCGGCGCAGCACGAACATGCGCCGGTCGCCGATCGCCGCGCGTGCGGGTTCCGGGAACACCGAGTCGTCGGCCCGGCCGGACAGCACGTCCTGGAATGTCGGCAGGTCGACCCACTGCGGCGACGAGTCGAGCAGGCACAACCGCACGTCGGTGAACCCGACCTCGCGTGCCCGGTCCCACACCCGTTCGATCACCACGTCGCTCTCGAGAACGCCGAAGTGCCGCATCTCGTACTGCGACTGCGGTTGCAGCGAATGCTCCGGCCCCGGTTCGGCGAACGCGGCGACCCCGCCGGGGCGCAGCACCCTGGCGAACTCGCCGAGCACCCGGTCGGGGTTCGGCACGTGGTGCAGTGCGTCGTAGGACAGGATCCGGTCGACACTGCCGTCCGGCAGGTCGAGGCGGTGGCCGTCGAACGTCAGGAACTCCGGTTCCGGCCGGTCGCCGAGCACGGGCTGCCGCCGGAACAGCTCGCGGCCGAGGTCGAGCGCCGACGGCGAGACGTCCGCGGCGATCACGCGGCAACCGAGCTGGGTCAGCATGCGGCTCGTCCAGCAGGTTCCGGCTCCGAAGTCGAGCACCGTCATGCCCGCCGCAGGTTGCAGCCCGCGCAGCACCTGGCCGAACGTCACCAGTAGGTCGGCCGCCTCGCCGGGTTCCTTGAACGGCTTGGTCAGGAGCAGTTCGGCGTCGTCGAGCGACGAGAAGTACGCCTCGGCGGTGGCGGCGAGATCCTCGACCGTCGCGGCGCGGGCGAGTTCGGCGGCGTCGACGAACCCGGGTTCACGGGCGACCACCTCCCGCGCGCCGGACGTCCCGTCGGCGGGTGCGGTATCGCCGGACGCCGCGGTCTCGCCGGGGGAGAGCCGGCTCGCGAACTCGTCCGAGCTGGCCAGTGCCGCGCACAGCTGCCGGTCCGACAGCTCGCCGGAACGCAGCCGGTGCGTGTAGTAGGCCAGGCCGTCGGGGTCGGGCGTCCTGCCGAGGATCAGACGGTAGGCGCGGTCCACGAGGGCGGCCGCGGCCTCCGGATCGGTCACGGTGTCCGGGTGGGATGCGGTGGCTCCGGGCGTGCTCATCACCGCCCGAGGCTATCGGACGTTTTCTCGTAACAAGGCGCGTTCTCGGTAACGCACGGGTAGTCCGGGTGACATCGGTCGGCAATCGTCGGCGGCTCTACTGGTTCTCGTCACATCCGATCGCCGTCGGTGCTCGGAACACACGGGTGTTCGGAGTGACTGCAGCGAAGTCGTCGCCGCGATGGCCGCGGGCCGATCGTATCCCGTCCGTCCGTTGCAGAACCACCCCGTGAGAGGAGTGTTCGTGCCCGAAGTGTATTTCCACGTGCGCTGGCCGGACGGTGTGTCGCGCCGGTTCTACTCCCCGTCGACCGTGATCGAGGAGCACCTCCGGACCGGTGGACGGTACCGGATCGGCGATTTCCTGGAACGGACCAGGGCGGCGCTGGTCGTCGCGTCGGAGCGAGTCGCCGCGGTGCACGGATTCCCGTGCGGCAGGGCGGCAGCCACCGTCGTGGCGCTCGACGATCTCGCTACGGACCTGCCCGCCGACGCCGCTGTGCTCGTCGAAAGGTTCGACCGATGACCACTGTGGACGGAATGCATCGGACTGTCGCGATCGTCGGCGGGGGACAGGCCGGGCTGGCGATGAGTTACTGCCTGGCTCGGGACCGGGTCGAGCATGTCGTGCTGGAGCGGGAGAGTCCGGGATTCGAATGGCGCAGTCGGCGCTGGGACTCGTTCTGTCTCGTCACCCCGAACCGGCAATGCGACCTCCCCGGTTTTCCCTACGAGGGAAGCGATCCCGGCGGATTCATGTCCCGGGACGAGGTCGCGGCCTACGTCGAGGACTACGCACGATCCTTCCCGTGTCCGCTCGTCACGGGAGTGGACGTGACACGGCTGTGCCACGACGGCACGATCTTCGTACTGTCCACATCGCACGGAACGATGACCGCCGACCAGGTCGTGGTGGCCACCGGGCCGTATCAAGTCCCGCGGATCCCGCGACTGGCGGAGCGCCTCCCTTCGGGACTGACCCAGCTGCACTCGTCGGCGTACCGGAATCCGCGGCAGCTCCCCGGCGGCGAGGTGCTCGTGGTCGGATCGGGACAGTCCGGATGCCAGATCGCCGAGGACCTGCATCTGGCCGGGCGCGTGGTACACCTGTCCGTGGGCGGCGCGCCGAGGGTCGCACGCCGGTACCGCGGCAGGGACGTCGTCGACTGGCTCGAGGACATGGGCCATTACCGCCGCGGCATCGACGAGTTCTCCGACGTCGATGCCCTCCGATTCCGGGCCAATCACTACGTCACCGGACGGGGCGGCGGTCGCGACATCGACCTGCGGGCCTTCGCCCTCGAGGGGATGCGGCTGTACGGGCGGTTGTCCGATGCGGAATCCGGGGTCGTGCGGTTCCTCCCGGATCTGCGCGAGAACCTCGACGCCGCCGACGCCGTGTCCGAGGGGATCAAGGACTCGATCGACGCGTATGTGGAACTGCACGGGTTCGACGCGCCCGCCGAGCGGCGCTACGTCCCGGTGTGGGAGCCGGCGGACGAGACCGGGGAGCTCGTGCTGGACAGCACGGGAATCACGTCTGTGGTGTGGGCCACCGGCTTCGACATGGACCACTGCTGGATCGACGTTCCGGTCTTCGACGGGCGCGGATATCCGGCACATCAGCGAGGTGCCACGGGGTGTCCGGGTCTGTACTTCCTGGGGCTGCCGTGGCAGCGCACGTGGGGATCGGGGCGATTCAGCGGGGTCGGCCGCGACGCGGAATACCTCGCGCGCCGGATCGTCGACACAGCCCGGGGCGCAGAACTCGACGTGCCGTGGATCGCTGGAACCCGCAGGGACACCTGCCCGGCCGGTGTGTTCCGGACGTCACCGAGCACGGTCGCATGACCGGCCACGAGAACGGCGGCGCGGCCACCGCCGCCGTGGTGCGGCCGCGGCGACACAGCGATGTGGGAGGATATCAGTGACACGGTTCGACTTCTGTGATGCGCACCGGCACCTCGGTTCGATGCTGGCGTTCCCGTTCTACGGCGGGCCTGCGGTGAAGCCCGACTCCCGGGCACGGGCGACGATCGCCGAGCTGATCGCGGACCTGGACGCCGAGGGAACCGAGCGCGCGTTGGTGATCCCGAACTACGGCGTGCCCGACCCGGCCGTGTCGTTCTCGTTCAACGAACTCTGCGTGGAGGCTGCAGCCTCGGACGATCGGATCCGTGCCGCACTGTGGGTCTCCCCGTTGCCGCGTGACGAGCAGCGCACCCGCGCGGCGCTGGCACTCGCCGGCGAGCCGGGGGTGCGTGCACTCAAGCTCAGTTTCCTGCTCGGCGGCGATCCCACGGACCCGCACTGCCGCCCGTTGCTGGACGAGATCTTCGCGACCGCCGAGGCGCTCGACCTCGTCGTTCACGTGCACACGTCGCCGGGCGCCGCTTCGGACATCGACAACGTCGGCGCGCTCGTCGACGACTACGGCCACCGCGTGAAGATCCACCTGGTGCACTTCGGCGGTGGAATGAGCGGCCACATCAAGCTGATCGGCTCCCGCTTCTTCTCCTGGATCGAGGCGGGCAAACACGTCTACACCGACCTGTCGTGGGCGATCGGCTTCGCGCCGCGTTGGCTCGCCGAGGAGATCTCCCGGCGAGGCATCGGCGCCGACCGTGTGCTGTTCGCCAGCGACGAGCCCTGGGGAGACCACGGCGCCGAACTCGCGGCCCTCAGGGGTGCCGCGGGCGACGGGGAACTCGCACGCCTCGCGTTCCGCGAGAACTTCGACAAGCTCTACGGCTGACATCCGGCCGGCCGTAGTCAGGAAATCCGCGACACCGACGAAGGAGCAACAGTGCCCGAACTGACCGAGACCGAACAGCAGAGCCTGAACGAGATCCCGCACCCGTCGCTTCCCGACGGCTCCAACATCTACGGCGGCACCAAGGTCTTCCCCGACTACCAGGCAGAACCCGGGCAGTCCTACTTCACGCTGGTGCACGGCATCGCACACGAGTCGTCGGTGAGCTTCGTCGCGATCCTGCAGGCGACCCGCGCGCTGCGGAAGGGTTTCGAGGCCGCCATCTACTTCTACGGACCCGGTTCGATGAACTGCATGGCCACGCGCGGGTTCCCGACGACGGGCAGTTCGGCGTTTCCCGGCGAGCACAACATCAACGAACAGCTCAAGACGTTCATAGCCGAAGGCGGCAAGGTGTACTGCTGCCGGTTCGGACTGTCGTTGCACGGGCTGCGCGAGGAGGACCTCATCGAGGGTGTGATCCCCACGCATCCGCTCGATGTGCAGGACGCGCTCATCCACTACGCGCGCAAGGGCGCGATCATCAATTCGACCTACATGTGGTGACCGTGATCGGGCCCGTCGGTGAGTTCGGAGGTACGTCGTGACAACTGATGCCGAAAGCACGGTCGTGTCGACGCGTGTCGATCTGGCGGTGCAGGGAGTCCGGACGGAGACACCGGTGCGGCGCACCAAGGGTGCCGGGCCGAGCGACGACGGCCATCTCGTGGTGGGTGGTGCCGCCGCGACCCTGCCGCTGAACCCGGAGAGTCCCTACACCGTGCGCGACGGCAGGGTTTTCGACGGGACCCGGGACCTCGGCCTGTCGGTGGAACCCGTCGCCAGGCCGAGGTTCTACGAACTGTCCACTGAGGATGGCGTGCCGTATCACCGGATCGCCCTGCTGCACGGCAGGGACGTGCTCGCTTCCACAGTGGTGCAGACGTGCATCCGCTACGTCGAGGACCAGCGGTGCCGGTTCTGCACCATCGAGGAATCGCTGCGGGCGGGGTCGACGGTCGCCGCGAAGACACCCGCCCAGCTGGCCGAGGTAGCCGAGGCGGCCGTACGCCTCGACGGGGTGCGGCAGCTGGTGCTCACCACCGGGACGACGGCGGGACCGGACAGGGGAGCGCGCCACCTCGTACGCTGCGTCCGGGCCGTTCTCCGGGCCGTGCCGGGACTGCCGATCCAGGTGCAGATCGAACCACCCGGCGACCTCGGCGTGCTGACGGAGTTGCGCCAGGCGGGTGCGACGTCGATCGGCATCCATGTCGAATCGCTCGACGACGCCGTGCGGGCCCGCTGGATGCCGGGCAAGTCGACCGTGCCGCTGAGCGAGTACTGGGAGGCGTGGGACGAGTCGGTGCGGGTGTTCGGCCGCAACCGGGTCTCGACGTACCTGCTCGTCGGCCTCGGCGAGGACCCGGACGAGCTGGTGGCGGGCGCCGCCGAGCTCGTCGACCACGGTGTCTATCCGTTCGTCGTCCCGATGCGTCCGATGGCGGGCACGCTGGCGCGTGCCGACGGCGTGCAGCCGCCCCCGGCGCCGTTGGTCCGTGACGTGACCGAACGCGTCGCGGCCCTCCTGCGTGCCGCGGGTATGACCGGCGCCGATCAACAGGCGGGCTGCGCCGCCTGTGGCGCCTGCGGTGCGCTGAGTGCGGCGGGAGCGTGAGCATGTATCCCGACGTACTGGCGGGTCTCGGCGATCCGGTCAGCGTGGCGCGGCAACCGCGGTTTCGTATCGGCCCCGCGGACGACGATGCCGCACGCGCGGAGTACCGCGCGTTGCGGCGCACGGTGTTCGTCGACGAGCAACGGATCTTCGACAACGACGACACGGACGGCCACGACGGTGATCCGCGCACAGTGGTGCTTCTCGCCAGGGACCAGTCCGGGGCCGTGCTCGGAGGTGTGCGCCTGCATTCGGCGACAGACGGGGCAGACATCGGGTGGTGGTACGGCAGCAGGCTCGTGGTGGCTCCGGCACACCGCCGCGAGGGCACCCGCGTCGGCGCCGCGCTCGTCAGGGCGGCGCAGGCGTACGCGGAGAACGCGGGCGTGTTGCGGTTCGAGGCGAGGGTGCAGCCGGCCAACGAACGGATGTTCCGCCGCCTCGGCTGGCAGCGTGTCCGGGAGGTGGACGTGTCCGGCAGACCGCATGTGCTGATGCGGCACCCGATCGGCCGGGTGGCGGCGCTGGTGCGGTCGACCAAGACCGCCCTCGGCTCCCTGCTGCAGGGCATGACGGGCGTGTCCGGGTTCGTCGGCGACGACGGTGTACCCGTTCCGGGTGGCGACACGGTCGCCGCGTGCGACGCGATCCTGCCGTCCATGGTCGAACGCGACCCGGAGTGGGCGGGCTGGTGTTCGGTGCTGGTCAACGTCAACGACCTGACCGCGATGGGTGCGAGCCCGGTCGGGCTGCTCGACGCGCTGGGCGCGCGGGACGCGTCGTTCGCCTCGCGGGTGCTGTCCGGGCTGCGGGCCGCGAGCCGGGCCTGGGACGTTCCCGTGCTCGGCGGGCACACGCAGCTCGGCGTACCGGCGTCGTTGGCGGTGACGGCGCTCGGTAGGACTCCCGACCCGGTGCCGGGAGGTGGCGGCGCGCCGGGACAACGGGTGCGGCTCACCGCCGACCTCGGTGGGTCGTGGCGGCCCGGCTACACCGGTGCGCAGTGGGACTCGACGTCCACTCGGCGGACCACCGAGCTCCGCACGATGCAGAGCTCGGTGGCCGCGGTGCGCCCGCGGGCCGCCAAGGACGTGTCCATGGCGGGAATCGCCGGAACCCTCGGCATGCTGGCGGAGGCGAGCGGGTGCGGCGCCGTACTGGACGTCGCGGACGTGCCACGGCCGTCGAACGCGACGATGGGCGACTGGCTGACGTGCTTCCCGGGCTTCGCGATGGTCACCGTGGGCGACCGGGAACCGGCGGCCGGGCCCGCCGTGTCGGCCGAATGCGGCGAGTTGACCGCGACCGGCGGTGTCCGGCTGCGGTGGCCCGACGGAGAGGAGATCCCCGTGCTCGACACGGCGGTGACCGGGCTGGGCACGGTGGCATGACCGGGGTGCGTATCGCGGCGGCGGCCGCCCCGTTCGGCCGTGACCTCGACGAGGACTTCGCGCGCATCGCCGCGTTGATCGACCGTGCCCGCGCCGACGGCGTCCGGCTCCTGGCACTGCCCGAGGCGTGTCTGGGCGGGTATCTGGCGAACCTCGACGGCGGCGCCGACGGGCCGCCCGCCCTGGACGCCGACGGCCCGGAGATCCGCAGACTCGCCGAGCTCGCGGGCGAGTTGGTCGTCACGGCCGGCTACTGCGAATCCGACGGGGGTGTGCTCTACAACAGCGCCGTGTGCGTCTCCGACGGTGTCGTGCTCGGCAGCCATCGCAAGGTGCACCAGCCGCTGTCGGAGGACGCCACGTACCGCGCGGGCAACGGGTTCACCGCGTTCGACACTCCGGTCGGCCGGCTCGGCATGATGATCTGCTACGACAAGGCATTTCCCGAGTCGGCGCGGACCCTGGCACTCGACGGAGCAGAGATCGGGGTGTGCATGTCGGCATGGCCCGGCAGTCGCACCCACGCGGCGGCCGACCTCGCCCAGGACCGGTGGAAACATCGTTTCGATCTGTTCGATCGTGCGCGGGCACTGGAGAACCAGATCGTGTGGGTGTCGGCCAACCAGTCGGGCACGTTCGGTGACCTGCGGTTCGTGGCGAGCGCGAAGATCGTGGACCCTGGTGGTGAGGTGGTCGCGGACACGGGTGTGAGTGACGGGCTGGCGGTCGCCGAGGTCGACGTGGCCGAGGCGCTGGCGACGGCACGTCGCTCGATGGCGCACCTGCGCGACCGCAGGCCCGAGGCGTATGCCCCCGCCGGCGCACCTGCGGGATGATCACGACATGGCTCTGACCGGCATCGCCGCGGTCGCCGCCCACTTCGGCCGCGATCTCGATTTCGACCTCGACCGCATCGCCACCCTGATCGAGCACGCACGCGATTCCGGCGCACAGTTGCTGGTGCTGCCGGACGCAGCCGTCGGCGGATATCTGCCGGACCTGCGCGAACCCGACGACGGGAATCTGCCTCCCGCGCTGCCGCCCGACGACCCTCACCTGGCGCGGATCGGCTCGCTGGCACGGGACATGGTCGTGTGCGTCGGCTACTGCGAGGCCGACGGCGACGTCCGCTTCAACACGGCGCTGGCCGTCACCGGTGACGGTGTGCTCGGCAGGCATCGCAAGGTGCACCAGCCGCCCGGCGAGCGGGCCGTCTACGCCGCGGGCGACCGGTTCGCGGCATTCGACACGCCGGCGGGCAGGGTTGGCATGCTGATCGACTACGACAAGACGTTCCCCGAATCGGCGCGCAGTCTCGCCGTCGACGGGGCGGAGATCATCGCGTGCCTGTCCGCGTGGCCGACCAGCATCACCAACCGCGCACCCCGCATGTCGCAGGACCGCCAGGCACGGCTGTTCGACCTCTACGACCAGGCGCGCGCCGCCGAGAACCAGGTGGTGCTCGCCTCGGCCAACCAGACCGGTGCGCTGGGCGGCATGCGTTTCCTCGGTCAGGCCAAGGTCGTCGGCCCCGGCGGGGACATCCTGGCGCGCACGTGGAGCAAGGCGGGAATCGCCGTGGCCGAGGTGGACGTGGCGGGCGAGCTGGCCAACGCCCGGCGGGTGCTGCACCACCTCGGCGAGCGAAAACCCGAGGCGTACGGAGGGACATCGTGAGGATCGCGTTGCTGAGCTACTCCACGAAACCCCGTGGCGGTGTGGTCCACACGCTGGCGCTCGCCGAGGCGCTTGCGGATGCGGGGGAGGACGTCACGGTGTGGACCCTCGGACGCGACGGCGACACAGGGTTCTTCCGCCGCGTCGACCCACGGGTCACGGTCCGGGTCGTGCCCTTCGGGGCGCGCGAGGGCGAAGGCGTCGGCCCGCGCATACTGCGGTCGATCGAGACGTTGCGTGAGGCCTTCGACGGCCGCGCGTACGACATCGTGCACGCCCAGGACTGCATCAGCGCCAACGCGGCGGGCGAATGCGTGCGTACCGTGCACCACATCGACCGGTTCACCACCCCGGAACTGGCGGCATGCCACGAACACGCGATCACAGCGCCCTACGCGCACGTGTGCGTGTCCGGAGCCGTCGCGGAGGAACTGCGTGACGGCTGGGGGATCGACGCCACCGTGATCCCGAACGGCGTCGAGGCGGACCGGTTCGAGCGTGCGGCGGCGGACGTCGACGGCACGGGCCGGTGGCGCGACGAACTCGGCCGCTACGTCGTCACGGTGGGAGGTATCGAACCGCGGAAAGGAACGATCGACCTGCTCGAGGGGTTCGCGTTGCGGGAGCGGGATCCGGAACTGCGGCTGGTGATCGTCGGCGGGGAGACGTTGTTCGACTACCGCGACTACCGCGCGCGCTTCGACGCCCGTGCCGCCGAACTGGGCGTGGAACCGGTTGTGCTCGGCGCGGTCGAGCACGACGAGTTGCCGCTCGTCGTCGCCGCGGCGGAGGTCTTCGGCTTTCCGTCCACGAAGGAGGGATTCGGGCTCGCGGCGATGGAGGCGCTGGCGGCGGGGGTTCCGGTCGTCACGAGGGACCTGCCGGTGCTGCGCGAGGTGTTCGGCTCCGCCGTCCGGTTCGCACGCGACCGCCGCGGCTTCGCCGACGCGCTGGCCGGCGCTTTGTCCGAGCCGGACCGTCACCGGGAGCGTGGGCGGGCGCTGGCGCGGCGATACAGCTGGGCGGGTGCCGCCGAACGGCACCGAGAGCTGTATCGCCGCCTGGCCGACCCCGCCCGAGCGCGGGGTGGTCACGCCGTCGGGTCGACCACCACCTTGCCGAGCACCGCGCGGTCCTCCAGCTGTGCGACCGCTTCGCCCGCCCGGGACAGCGGGTAGGTCGCCGCGATCGGCGGGTCGACCACACCGGACTCGAGGTACGGCAGCAGCACGTCCCACTCGGTGCGGAGGCGGCTCGGGTCGGCCATGACGTAGGCGCCCCACGCGACTCCGCGGACGTCGATGTTGTTCAGCAGCAGGCGGTTGACCTTGACGGTCGGGATGTCACCCGCCGTGAAACCGATGACCAGCAGTCGCCCCAACGGCGCGAGACTGCGCAGCGAGTCGGTGAAGCGGTCGCCGCCGACCGGGTCGACCACCACGTCGACGCCGCGGCCACCGGTGAGTTCGGAGACCGAGTCCTTGAATCCGTCGGCCAGGACGACGTCGTGGGAACCGACCGACGAGACGAACCGGGCCTTGTCCTCTGTGGACACCACGGACACGACGTGTGCGCCCATCGCGGCCGCGAGCTGGATGGTGGCGGTGCCGATCCCGCCCGCGGCGCCGTGCACGAGCACGGTCTCGCCCCGCTGCAGTTGCCCGCGCTTGAGGAGGGCGAACGTCATGGTCAGGTAGTTCATCGGCAGGCAGGCGCCCGCGGCGAAACTCATCGCGTCCGGCAGGGGGAACACGTTCGTGACCGGTGCGAGGACCTGTTCGGCGAAGGCGCCCGTCGTCGTGCTCGCGGCGACGCGGTCACCGGCGGAGAAACCGGATCCGGCCGGGGCCTCGCGGACGACGCCCGCCAGCTCGCCGCCGAGCGTGAACGGCGGCTCGGGCTTGTACTGGTACATGTTCTTCGTCAGCAGCAGGTCGGGGAAGTTGACCCCGGCCGCCTTGACGTCGATCAGTACCTGGCCGTCGCCGGGTGTCGGCGCGGGTGTCTCGGTGACCTCGAGGGCCGCCGGGCCGTCGGTGCGGGTGACCGTCGCTGCGTACATCCTTGTGCGCGCCTTTCGCCGTTGATCATGGACCGTGGGCGAGTCTATGGCCGCGATCTGCCACGGGACAGCCCCGCCCGAGTGCCCGCAGCACACCGAGGTGCCGCCCAAGGACACCTCGGTGGCGACGACCACCCCTCGAGGACACGCCGACGCGTGGCTGTGCCCGAGTGCCCGATGGTGTCCTTGGAGCACGCGACGGCGGGGACTACTTCTTCGACGTCAACGCGCGGAGGAACAGGGCCAGATTGGCGGGTTTCTCGGCCAGCCTGCGCATGAAGTAGCCGTACCACTCGGTGCCGTACGGCAGGTACACGCGCAGGTGACGCCCCTGGCCGACGAGCCGCAACTGCTCGGTGTCGCGGATGCCGTAGAGCATCTGCAGCTCATACTCGTCGGCGCTTCGCCCCGCCTCGGCCGCCAGCCGCAAGCTTGCCTCGACCATCGCCGGGTCGTGCGTGGCCACCATCGGATAACCCCGGCCGTTCATCAGCACGCGCAGACACCGGACGTATGCCTCGTCGACCGCGTCGCCCTGATGGGCCACGGTCGGCGGTTCGGCGTAGGCGCCCTTGCACAACCGGATGCGAGATCCCGGCCCGGACAGGTCGGCGCAGTCGGCCTCGGTCCGCTTGAGGTAGGCCTGCAGCACCGTTCCCAGGTGCGGGAAGTCGGTGCGGAGTTCGCGCACGATCGACAACGTCGAATCGGTCGTCGTGTGGTCCTCGGCGTCCACCGTGACCCACACCCCGGCCTCCTCGGCCGCGGCGGCGATCTTGTGCGCGTTCTCCAAGGCGATCCGGTCACCGTCTGCGCCCACGAACTGCCCGAGTGCCGACAGTTTCAACGACACCTCCACCGGGCGCGGGCCGTCTGCGGTGACCTGCCTTCCCGCCAGCGGGGCGAGGGCCGACAGCAACGACAGGTACGCCGATACGGTCGCCGTCGCCTGTGAGACGTCCGTGGTGTCCTCGCCGAGGTGGTCGATCGTGATGAACCGGCCCGAGGAGAGGATGGTCCGGGACGTGTCGAGCGCCTGCTGCTCGGTCTCGCCCGCCACGAACCGGTCCACGACCTTGCGCGTGAGCGGGACCCGCGAGGCCGTCCGTTCGAGCCGCTTCGACCTCGCCGCGGCCAGCAGGCTCGTGCGCAGCGGAGACGGCATGGTGATCACACCCCCTGGTGCGGGTAGCGGTGATCGGTCGGGGCCACGAACGTCTCCTTGATGGAGCGTGCCGAGGCCCACCGCAGCAGGTTCTGCGGTGACCCCGCCTTGTCGTTGGTGCCCGAGGCGCGGGCCCCGCCGAACGGCTGCTGACCCACGATCGAACCGGTCGGTTTGTCGTTGATGTAGAAGTTGCCCGCGGCGAACCGGAGCTTCTCGGACGCCCTGGCCACGGCGTCGCGGTCGTCCGCGATCACCGCGCCGGTCAAGGCGTACGCGGAGCCGGAGTCCACCGTGTCCAGGATCTCATCGAACGCGCCCGGCTTCGAGTCGTCGTAGACGTGGATCGCCAGAATCGGGCCGAAATACTCCTTGTGGAACGCCTCGTCGGTCGGGTCGTCGCCGAGCAGGATCGTGGGCTCGACGAAGTAGCCGACGCCGTCGTCCGCGCCACCGCCCGCGGCGATCGTCAGGCTGGGTGTCGACTTGGCACGTTCCAGCGCTGCGGCGTTGCGGTCGAACGAGCGCTTGTCGATGACGGCGCCGCCGTAGTTCGACAGGTCCGCCACGTCGCCGTACGCGAGGGCGTTGGTCTTGGCGATGAGGTCCTCGCCCATCTGCGCCCACACGGACTGCGGGATGAACGCGCGCGAGGCCGCCGAGCACTTCTGGCCCTGGTAGTCGAACGCGCCGCGGATCAGGGCCGTGGTGAGCACCTCCGGGTCGGCCGAGCTGTGCGCGACGACGAAGTCCTTGCCGCCGGTCTCACCGACCAGGCGCGGGTAGGAGTCGTAGCGCGAGATGTTCGTGCCGACCTCGGCCCAGAGCGTCTGGAACGTCTGTGTGGAGCCGGTGAAGTGGATGCCGGACAGGCGCGGGTCGGCCAGCACGACGTCGGAGATGTCGGGGCCCGGCCCGGTGACGAGGTTGATGACGCCCTTGGGCAGGCCCGCCGCCTCGAGCAGCTGCATCGTCAGGTACGCCGACACGGCCTGGGTGTCCGAGGGCTTCCACACGACCGTGTTGCCCATGAGCGCGGGCGCGGTCGGCAGGTTGCCGGCGATGGCGGTGAAGTTGAACGGCGTGACCGCGTAGACGAAGCCTTCGAGCGGGCGGTACTCGACGCGGTTCCACACGCCGGGCACCGACAGCGGCTGCTCGGTCATCAGCTGGCGGGCGAAGTGGACGTTGAAGCGCCAGAAGTCGATCAGTTCGCACGGGGCGTCGATCTCGGCCTGGTGGGCGGTCTTCGACTGGCCGAGCATCGTCGCGGCGGCGATGGTCTCGCGCCACGGGCCGGACAGTAGGTCGGCTGCGCGCAGGAAGACCGCGGCGCGCTCGTCGAACGGCATGGCGGCCCACGCCGGAGCCGCCGCGTTCGCGGCCTCCACGGCGTCGCCGACGTCCTGTCGCGTGGCGTGGGTGAACGTGCCGAGCACGGAGGCGTGCTTGTGCGGCTGGACGACGTTCTGCACGGTCGTCGCGCTCCGCCGGTGCTGCCCGTCGATGACGTGGTGCACCTCGGTGGGGTTCGCGTCCAGTTCGGCCAGCTTCGCCTCCAGCCGGACACGTTCCGGCGTGCCGGGCGCGTACGAGTTGACCGGTTCGTTCGCGGGCTGCGGAACGTTCGTGATGCCGTCCATGGACCTCGTGACCTCCTTCGGGGCGATGCGAGCGGGTTCGCCGCACGCGGGAAGTGAAGCAGGGTGTGAGCGCCCGTAAACTGAGCTGATCGAACAAAGAACCAGGGATCTGCTTGTTCGGTCGGACAACGACGACAGGGAGGGTGGCGCGGATGCCGATCGACGGCCGGACGACCACGCTGCGCGAACTCGTCGACGCGCTCGACACCGCGGTCGTGGGCACGGTCGTGGGCGATCCGTCCGCGGTGGTCTCCTCGGTGGCGCTGGTCGACGGTGCGGAACTGGCCGCCGACGCCGGGCCCACCGGCGAACCGGGCGACGCGGCGTCCGCGGCGCCCGATGTGTGCCTGCACGTCGGCGTGCGCGACGAGGAGGCGCTGGCGTACTTCGCCTCGCTCACGGGCCGTCCGCCGAGCCTGCGTCCGCGCGCGGTGTTGTCGAAGACCACGTCCCCGGAGGTGCGTGCGGCGGCGCGCGGCGCCGACGTGGCACTCGTCGAGATGCATCCGCGGGCGCGCTGGGACCACGTCCTGCCGCGGGTGCAGCGGATGCTCGACCGCAGCCACCGGCACACCGCGCCCGCCGACCCCGACCTGCTCGCCGTCGACACGGACCTGTTCGACCTGGCACAGAGCGTCGCCCGCAATGCAGGTGGCATGGTGTCGATCGAGGACGCCACCTCCCGCGTACTGGCGCATTCGCCGTCCGACGAGACCGCCGACGAACTCCGCACACTGTCGATCCTGGGCAGGGAAGGCCCGCGCGACTACCTGCGGGTGCTGCATCGGTGGGGCGTCTACGACCGGTTGCGCACCGGGGACGAGGTCGTCGACGTGCCCGAACACGCCGAGCTCGGCACGAAACGACGCCTCGTCGTCGGCATCCGCGAACCGGCCGACGGCAGCGAGACGGGGCGGACACTGGGCTCCATCTGGCTGCAGCAGGGGGAGCAGCCGTTCGCCGCGGACGCCGCCGACGTGCTGCGCGGTGCCGCGGCGATCGCGGCGCGGATCATCGTGCGCACCCACAATGCGCCCTCCACGGAGGAGCTGCTGATCCGGAGGCTGTTCGGGCTGCACGGCGAGGGAGTGGACGTGCCGTCGCTCGCGGGCGCGTTGAACCTGCCGTCGGCCGGGCCGGTCGCGGTGCTCGGGTTCGCGGCGTCCGGGCACGGCAGGCTCGGGCGGGCGAGCAGCGTGCTGCGCCTGCACGCGAGCGCGTTCCGACGTGACTCGGTGACGACGATGTTCGGCGACCGCGCCTACGTGCTGCTACCGGGGTACACCTCGGAGCAGGCGGTCGCCGCGTGGGCGCGGCAGCTGGTCGGTGCCCTCGAGGAGAGCCGGGCTGTGGTGCTGCGCGCGGCCATCGCGGCGGGTGTGGCGCACCTCGGCGACGTCGCGGCCGCGCGCGCCGAGGTCGACCGGGTGCTGGACGGCACAGCGGACAACCCGCCGGAGGGCCGGGTGACGACGCTCGCCGAATCGCGGACGGCGGTACTGCTGGGCGAGATCCTCGACCTGGTCAGTGCGCGGGAGGAGCTGCACGACCCGCGGGTCGAGGCGCTGCGGACGTACGACGAGCGGCACGGCACCGAACTGCGCGCCAGCGCTGCGGCGTTCCTGGCCGGCCACGGCGACGTCCGCAGCGCGGCCGAGCGCGTGCGGGTGCATCCGAACACGTTGCGCTACCGCCTGCGCCGTGTCGAACAGGTGACGGGCCTCGATCTGCGCGACCCGTCCGACCGGCTCTTGCTGGAACTCCAGCTGGTGATGCGCGCCCGCCGCGGCTGACGGCGGCGAGCCGGCGCCGAGCCTGTGGTCAGGGCCGGCCCATGGTCGGACGTCGTCACGGTCGACACGCTCCCAGGACGGGTCGAGCGGGCGGGCCGTGACCGGATTCCACGATCTGGGACACGGAAGACGCGGCGGTCGCATCGCGTTGTCGATACCGGATCTATCGGCAACCCCGTCTTCGGAGCGACTTCGTGTCCTTGCTGCGCGTGTATACGAAACCCGCGGTCTTCGCGTCCGCGGTCATCGGTTCTCTTCTCCTTGGTGCCGGACTCGGCGCGCTGGCCCGTGTCACCGACACGACCTGGCTCGCCGAGGTTCTGGACCAGGTCGGTTCGGTGTTCACCACGCTGCTGCAGATCGCGGTCGTGCCGCTGGTGTTCACCGCCATCATCGTCGGCATCAACAGCCTGCGTGGTCTGGGCGGCGGGCGCACCGCGGCGCGGCTCGGCGGGAAGACCGTCGCGTGGTTCGCGACGACGTCGCTGATCGCCGTGCTCATCGGGATCGGCGTCGGCCTGCTGTTCGACCCCGGCAGCGGTGGGCTCGGCGGGGCGCAGGCGACGGCCGAGAACGCCGAGAAGGCCGCGGGAAGCGTCGGCGAGTGGGGTTCGTGGACGGCGTTCCTCGACGGAATCGTGCCGGACAACTTCGTCGCCGCGTTCGCCGAGGGGCAGACGCTGCAGGTGCTGTTTCTGGCGCTGGTGATCGGTGCCGCGGCCTACAGCCTGGGGGAGCGCGCCGCGCCGTTCGTCGACGTCGTGACGAGCGTGTTCGAGATCATCCAGCGGTACCTGGGCTGGATCGTCCGGCTGGCCCCACTGGGCATCCTGGGTCTCATCGGTTCCGCTGTGGCCGAGTACGGCGACTCGCTGTTCCGGCCGTTGCTGTCGATCACGGCCGCGGTCTACGTCGGTAGCGGGCTGGTCATGTTCGTCGTCTACCCGACGTTGCTGCGGCTCGTGGCGAGGGTGAGCCCCGGACGGTTCTTCGGCAAGGCGTGGACCGCGATCCAGTTCGCGTTCGTGTCCCAGTCGTCGGGCGCGACCCTGCCACTGACGCGGCAGACGACGGTGAACCTCGGCGTGGATCCCGGGTACGCGGCGTTCGCCACACCACTCGCGAGTGCGACCAAAATGGACGGTTGCGCGGCGGTGTTCCCGGCCATCGGCGCGATCTTCATCGCCAATATCTCAGGGGTGTCGCTGAGCGTCGGGCAGTATCTCGGCATCGTCGTCGTGGCCGTGTTCGGTGCACTCGCGACGGCGGGCACCACCGGCTGGCTCACCGCCCTGACGCTCACGGGCACGGTCATCGGCCTCGATCCCGCGCAGGTCGCCACGGGCATCGCGCTGATCTACTCGGTCAACCCGATCATGGACATGATGCGTACGGCGACCAACGTCGCGGGCCAGATCGTGGTCCCGACCGTGGTGGCGCGCACGGAGGGACTGCTCGACGACGACGTGCTGCGCACACCGAGTGCTCCGCCGCTGCTGACCGACACGGGAGCCCAGGCGAGCGACGACGGAGCCAAGGCGACCGCGGCGGTCTGACGAGACGTTCCTCACGAGCCGCGATCCGAGGGCCGGTACTCCACGCCGGTCGGTGTGGATACCGAGCGCCGCGCCCGCGATCGCCATGGTGTCACCGTGGTGATCGCGGGCGCCGCGCACGCGGCTGGGCGGCGAATGGTCCATACCACCTGCTCGGCCGTGGGGCTACCGACCCGCACGCCGCTTCGGCCAGCGGGACGGCTGGAGCAGCAAGAACAACACGAGCCGACATAAGAAGAGCCCCAGATCGATGACCTGGGGCTGTGGTGCGCCGTCAGGGACTCGAACCCCGAACCCGCTGGTTAAGAGCCAGCTGCTCTGCCTATTGAGCTAACGGCGCGTCACTCGAATGAAAACCCGGTCGCCCTGGCCTGTCCGGCCCGGCGTCCTCGGTCTCCCTTGCGACGAGAAAAAGATTAGCACGGTGCGTGAGGGTCCCTAACGGCCCCCCTCCCGTTTCGCGTCACCGCACGTCGCGGCAGGCGCGCACGAGGGGAGTCGGAGACAACGAATCGGGGTACTCGCGCGTCTCGCTCGTATTAAAGCCGCCCCGATCGGGGGACTGCTCCGGCAGACTGGCGGCGTTCGTGCGAGCACTGACCGCGCGAGGACTGACAACGTCGACTGGAAGGTTGTCGATGGGGCGTTGGGGGATGGCAGGACCCGGTGGGTGGGCTCGACTGGCAACGATCATGGTCGTAGGGGGCGCGCTCGTTGCAGGGTGTAGCTCGTCGGCGCAGGAGCAGGGTGAGGAAGGCGCAGGTTCCGCGGACACGACCCGGCCGCCGCAGCCCGCCCAGCTGGATCTGTCCGTGGAACCGGGTGCGAGCGACGTCGCGCCCGGGGGTGCGTTCACGGCGACGGTGCAGCACGGCACGATCACCGAGGCGTCGCTGGTGGGCGAAGACGGCACCGTCGTCGACGGCGGGACGACGTTGAAGGACACCGCGTGGCGGGCGTCCGAGGCGCTGGGATACGGCAAGACCTACACGTTGAAGGCGACCGCCGAGAGCGAGGACGGCCGGACCGTCACGGAGAAGGCGACCTTCACGACGGTCGTTCCGCAGGGACAGGCCGAGGTGTGGCTCAACGTGCAGGACGGGCAGAAGGTCGGCGTGGGCATGCCGCTGATGTTCACGTTCAGCACCGACGTACCCGACCGCGAGCTGGCGGAGAAGGCGTTGCGCGTGCGCACCGACAACGACACCGAGGGTGCGTTCCGCTGGCGCAGCGACTCCGAGGTCCTGTGGCGGCCGAAGGACTACTGGGAACCCGGCACGAAGATCACCGTGGACGCGTCCATCTACGGCAAGCCGCTCGGCGGCGGGCTGTACGGAGCCCAGGACCGGAAGGTATCGCTGGAGATCGGACGGAAGGTCACGGCGATCGTGGACGGCGAGTCGCACCACATGTCCGTGTTCGTGGACGACGAGCGCGTCAGGCGGATGCCGATCTCGATGGGTAAGCCCTCGTCACCCACACCGAACGGCGCGTACACGGTGATGAGCGAGCACCACGGCTACACGATGGACTCCAGCACCTACGGGGTGCCGACCGACAGCAGCGACGGCTACCGGTTGACGGTCGATTACGCCTCGCGGATGTCGTACTCGGGAATCTTCTACCACTCGGCACCGTGGTCGGTGGGCTACCAGGGCAACACCCACACCAGTCACGGCTGCATCAACCTGGCCACCGACGACGCCGCGTGGTTGATGAAGAACTCGAAGCCGGGAGACGTCATCACGGTGCGTAACTCCGGCGGGCAACCTCTTGACTGGACCGACGGCTGGAGCGTGTGGCAGCTGTCGTGGGACGAGTGGACCTCGGAGGAAGCCTGACGCTCCGACGGCGCGCCGCACCGAGGGTCTGTCGCCCTGCGGGGATGGGAACGGGCGCCGGGGCCCTCCTGGCGCCCGTTCCCACCGTGACGCGGAGTGCTCCCGATTCCGCGTCGCCGTTCGCCCGGATCCATCCGGGCCGCGGGCTCAGCCGAGCAGTGCCGCGTACCGCCGCAGATACAGCGGCCAGCCGCCGTCACCGCCGACGCCGTCCGCGACGGCCTGCCAGCCCGGGCCGTGCCGGTCGATGTGACGGTGCTCCAGTTCGAGCCGAGTTCGCTCCGGCGTCTCGGCCACGAACCGGATCTCCACCTCGCTGGCGTTCTCCGGGTCCGCCTCCAGCTGCCAGGTCGGGCCGATGTCCCAGCTGAACACCACCCGGCTCGGCGGCTCGTACGCGAGAATCCGTGCCCACCGGCATTCGCTGCCGTCCTCGGCGCGGTCGTAAATGTGCCCACCCACGCGAGGCTCGAACACCGTCTCGGTGATCGGCGAGTCGAGCAGGTTGTGCTCCTTCGGCTTGAAGTCGCCGAACCGCTCGGTGAAGGTGGTGAAAGCCGTGTCGCGGGGTGCCTCGACGACGATCTGCTGCCGCACCACCGAGGTCTGCGCCTGCGTCATTCTTCCTCCTCGAGTCGATCTGCTCTGCTGTTCGTGGTCTGGCCGGCCCGGTCTTCGGCGACGTCCTGGTAGCCGGTGAGGGCCCGGCTCCAGAACGTCTCCAGCTGGTCCCGTAGTGCGGCCACCCCGGCCGGGTTGAGCCGGTAGATCCGTCTCGTGCCCACGGTCCGTTCCGCGACCAGGTCGGCGTTCTTCAACACCTTCAGGTGCTGGGAGACGGCCGGCCTGCTGACCGGCAGTTCGTCGGCGAGTTCCCCGACGGCCAGTTCCTTCCCGGCGAGGCACGCCATGATCGCCCGCCTGGTGGGGTCGCCGATCGCGTCCCACGCGTCCATTCCGTAAGTCTCCACGAACGGTAAGTCTAGACTTACGGAATGCTGGCCGCAATCCGTGTGCGCGCATGGCTCGGGTGACGTGGCTCGACTGTGACCCGCTGCGGCCGGTTCGCGTGGGGCGTGGGCGTTGCCTAGCTGTCCCGCGGGGTGCGCGGGAAAAAAGAAACCCCGGAGGGGATGCCTCCGGGGTTGTAACCGCATGGACTGCAGTTGTGTGGGGTGAATGACGGGGCTCGAACCCGCGACCTCCTGGACCACAACCAGGTGCTCTACCAGCTGAGCTACATCCACCATGCGAGCCGCTGAGCGCCTCGGCTGACACATCGTAGCGCACCGTCCCCATCGGGTTTCGGGGAGGTCCGCCACGGGTGGGCCGGACGCCGGGCGGTCACGACGTGGCGGTGGTCTTCTCGGCGGCGGCGCGTGCTTCGTCGCTGGTCGGGCCGGGGTGGGGCACGAACGCCGTCGCGCGGTAGTACCGCAGTTCGGCGATCGATTCCTTGATGTCGGCCAGTGCTCGGTGGGCGAGACCCTTCTCCGGCTTGGCGTAGTACACCCGCGGATACCACCGGCGCACCAGCTCCTTGACCGATGAGACGTCCACCATGCGGTAGTGCAGATGGGCGTCGAGCGCCGGCATATCCCGCGCGATGTAGCCACGGTCGGTACCGATCGAATTGCCGGCCAGGGGGGCGGCCTGGGCGTCGGGCACGTAGCGCTTGATGTGGTCGAGTACCTGCTGCTCGGCCTCGGCGAGCGTGATCGTCGAGCGGCGCACCTCGTCGGTCAGTCCCGACTTCTCGTGCATTTCGGCCACGACGTCCGGCATGTTGGCCAGCGCCTCGTCGTCGGCGTGGATGACGAGGTCGAGGCCGTCGTCGAGCACGTTGAGGTCGGCGTCGGTGATGAGTACGGCGATCTCGATCAGCGCGTCGGTCGCGAGATCGAGTCCCGTCATTTCGCAGTCGATCCAGACTAGACGGTCGGTCACCCGGTCACACTAACGCGCCGCCCCGACGCCGTGTGTCACGAGTCGTCGTCCGGTGGCACGAGTGGGCCCTTCGCGGTGGCTCGAGCGAAAAGAATTCGACACTCGTGTCACTTTCCCCGCATGAACGCGATTTTCGCGTGATCACCGGTTTCGGGGGTATCGATAGTCGCTCTAGTGTTCGAATCGCTGTGGGAGCGAGGTAGCCCGGAACACCGGGCGGGAAGTGGGGACGCATGACGACCGGCGAGGCGAGACGGGCAACGGCGGAGGCGACGCGGGTGCAGGCCGTGACGACGAGACTCGAACCGGCGACCTGCGACGAGATCGACCTCCGCACGTCGGGGAGCGTCGCACACGCGGTGGTGCCTGCGGTGGGCCGCGACCTGTGGAGCGGGAGCGAGTTGCGATTGGCGTTCCTGTTGGACGGAGGTCGGCGTGCGGTCGGGGATTCGCGTCCGGTCCCGGATTGGCGTGCGGTCGGGGTTCACGTGCGGCGGCGATCACCCGCGATGGTGGAGTTCCGAGTCGGAGCGGCACCTCGCGGTCCCGCCGGCGCGGACATCGATCCGCGGGCACGGGACGCACCGCCGCCGGCTGCCCAGTTGTCGCAGCCCGAGGTGGAGCGGGCGGTGGCGCAGACCCGCCGTGTGTTGTCGCTCGACTGCGACGGTGCGGCGTTCGCGGCCGTCGCGGGCCGCGATCCGGTCCTCGACGGGCTCCGGCGGGCGAGTCCCGGCACCCGGCCGATCCTGTTCGGATCACCGTACGAAGCCGCGTGCTGGGCCGTGGTGTGCCAGGGGCTGCGGACCGAGCAGGCGGTCGCCATGTATGCGCGGCTGGTCACCCGGTACGGCCGCGTGGTCCCCGTGGGCGGCAGCAGCCGGGCGGTGGTTGCTCCGCCCTCGGAGTTGCGGGCCGTGTCGCCCACGACACGACTGTCGGCCCGCAAGCGCGAACGGCTGGCGGTCGTCGCCGAGGCGGCCGAATCCGGCCTGCTCGACGGGGCCGCACTGCGGGCGATGGAGCCGGACGAGGCGGTAGACCTGGTGGGACAGCTGCCAGGGATCGGGCCGTTGTCCGCGGAGCTCGTCGTGGCCCGCGGCGCCGGGCATCCCGACGTGTTCCCGGCGCACGACCGTGTGCTGGCCGCGGCGACGGAGGAGCTCTACGACGAGCCGCTCGTCGACGTGGTCGAGCGTTGGCGGCCGTACCGGAGCTGGGCGAGCTTCGTGATCAGGCTCGCCGCGCTGCTACGCGGTGTTCGCCCCGGGGTGTCACGGTGATCCGACGGTGGCTGTGGTGAGCTGGCGCGGTGCAGGACCGTATCGACGACATCACCCGCGCGTTCGACCTGGATGCCACCACGGCGGGCACCATCATCCTCATCAGCGGTGTCGCCACGCTGATCGTGGTGCTCTCCGGGACGCCGTGGCGACTCGCGCGCAACGTACTGACGATCGTCCACGAGGCGGGTCACGCGCTCGCGGCGCTCGTGGTGGGCAGGCGACTGCAGGGGATTCGGCTGCATTCGGACACCTCGGGCGTCACCGTGTCGCGCGGACGGTCCGAAGGTCCGGGCATGGTGCTGACGTCGCTGGCCGGGTACCCGGCGCCCGCATTGCTGGGCCTGCTGTACTCGTGGCTGGTGTGGGCCGAGCAGCTCTCGGCGGTGCTCGGCGTGACCGCGGTGCTGTTACTCGGCGTGCTGGTCCTCGTGCGCAACGCCTACGGGGTCTTCTCGGTTCTGGCATCCGCCGTCGTGCTCGGTGCCGTGGCGTGGTTCGCCCCGCCGGGCGTTCAGGCCGTGTTCGTGTACGTCGTGACGTGGTTCCTGATCCTCGGCGCGGTGCGGCCCCTGTTCGAACTGCAGCGCAAACGCCGTCGCGGGGCCGCCCGCGACTCGGACATCGATCAGCTCGCCCGGCTGACCGGCCTGCCCGCCGCGCTGTGGTTGCTCGTACTGGGCGTCCTGATCGGAGGATGCGCCGTCGTGGGCGGCATGCTGCTCGTGGAGCCGGCCCTCGGTGGTCCCCTGTAGCCCCCTGAGCAGGTGACCGACCGGGGACCGGCCGTGGGCGCGCACCCGCCGTGAGGCACACTGAGGAGTCGACACCGTAACGATGGCGGTGCGGACGACTGCGGGCTCGGCGCCCGCGTGAGCGGGGAAGGGCACTGGCTGTGACGGACGAGGTCGCCAAGGCTGTCGAGGAGTGCGCGCGTGTGGCCAAGCACGCGGCGCCGTCGCTGGCGACCGCGTCGGACGAGGCGATCGACGTCGCCCTGACCGCAATGGCCGACAGGCTGGTCGAACACCGGGCCGACATCCTCGCCGCCAACGAGGAGGACGTCGCCCGGTCCCGTGCCGAGGGGATGAGCGCAGGTCTGCTCGACCGCCTCACAGTCACCGGCGATCGCCTGACCGGGATGGCCGACCAGCTCCGGCTGCTCGCCGGCGCCCCGCACCAGGAGCGCTCGGTCGACGTGTCCGCGCTCGACGGCGGGCTGACGCTCGTCGAGCGGCGCAGGCCCGTCGGCGTCATCGGCGCGAACTACGAGGCGCGGCCGAACGTCACGGTCGACGTGGCGTCGCAGCTCGTGAAATCCCGCAACGCGGGCGTGCTGCGCACCGGCTCGGCCGCGCTCGGCTCGGCGCAGCGGCTGATCGAGGTCGTCGTCGCGCCCGCCCTCACCGCGGCCGGTATCGACGCCGGTGTCGTCCAGCTCGTGCCGCGCACCGAGCGGGACGCGGCGGCGGCGCTCGTCCGACTGCCGGACCTGGTGCCGTTGGTCATCCTGCGGGGTAGCGGCGAGACCACGCGGGCCCTTGCCGCCGAGGGCGCGACGCACGGGGTGCGCACGCTCGCGCACGCCGACGGCGGTGGCGTGCTGTACGTGGACGAGGCGGCCGACGCCGATACGGTCGCCGGCCTCGTCAGTGGCAGTCTGGACCGGCTCGGTGTCTGCAACCGGCTCAACCTGCTGCTGATCCACTCCGCCGTCTACGAGCGGCTGTGGCCGGTCGTCTCCGAGGCCCTCGCCGGTCGCGACGTGACCCCGTCGCTGCCCCCGCACGACCACGCGATCGGCTACGAGTGGTCACTGGACTCGGACCGCGAGGCCACGGTGACCGTCGCTTCGGTCGACGGGCTCACCGAAGCCGTGACGATCGCCAACGAGCAGACCTCCGGCCTCGCCGCGGGAATCGCGACCGAGGACTCCGCCGCGGCCGAGGCCTTCTTCGACGCTTATCAGGGCACCGGCGTGTTCTGGAACGCCCCGACCCGGCTGCTGGACGGCTTCAAGCTGCTCGGCGTGCCGGAGACCGGCATCAACCTGGACCGCGTGCCCGGCCCTCGTGGTCCGGTCACCTACACCGACCTGTACGTCCGCCAGTACGCCGTTCTGCCGGCGTCGCGGTGAACGCACTCCCACCGCCGCTGCGGCGGCAGGTGGTCACCTCTGTCGGGGATGTCACGGCTGTGGCGTCGCCGCACACTCCCCGGATCAGGAAGGTCCACCACAGTGAACGACAGCGCTTCCGGCGACAGCATCGATAGCGCCACCGGCGCCGCGGCGGTCCCGGACCACACCGACGTCGCCGACGCGGCGACCGCCGACACCGACACCGACACCACCGAGGTTCACACGACCGACGTCGACACTCCCGCCGAGGCGGACGACGTCGACACGCCTGCCGATACCGACACCGCCGACACGCCCGCCGAGAGCGACAGTGTCGATACGCCCGCCGAGAGCGACGATGCGATCGGCGACCTCGGCGAGACCGGGGGCGAGGCGGGCGTGACGTTCGCTGACCTGGACCTGCGTCCGGAGCTGCTCAGCACGCTGTCGGCGCTTGGCTACGAGGAGCCGACCCCGATTCAGCGGGAGGCGATCCCTCCGATGCTGGCCGGCCGCGACCTCGTCGGGCAGGCCGCCACCGGTACGGGCAAGACGGCGGCGTTCGCGTTGCCGATCCTGCAGCGCATCACCGGCCACGGAAAGGGTGCCGGCCCGAAGGCGCTCGTGCTCACGCCGACGCGCGAACTCGCCGTGCAGGTGTCGGAGGCGTTGCACCGCTACGGCGGCGAACTCGGCACGCGCGTGCTGCCCATCTACGGCGGTCAGCCCATCGGCAGGCAGCTGAAGGCGCTCGAACGCGGGGTCGACGTGGTGATCGCGACCCCGGGGCGGGCGCTGGACCACCTGTCGCGGGGCACGCTGTCGCTCGGCGAACTGAGCATGGCCGTGCTCGACGAGGCCGACGAGATGCTCGACATGGGATTCGCCGAGGACATCGATGCGATCTTCGCGGAGATGCCCACGCAGCGGCAGACGATGCTGTTCTCGGCGACGATGCCGCCACGCATCAACGGCCTCGTCAAGCGGTTCCTCACCGAGCCGGCGCACATCAGCGTCGGCAGGGAACGCACCGCGGGTGGTGCCGAGTCGCCGATCACGCAGACCGCCTACGTCGTGCCGCGCGGGCACAAGCCCGCGGCGCTGGGCCGGGTGCTGGACGTCGAATCGCCCGCCGCGGCGATCGTGTTCTGCCGTACCCGCGACGAAGTGGACACGCTCACCGAGACGCTCAACGGCCGCGGGTACCGGGCCGAACCGTTGCACGGCGGGATGAACCAGTTGCAGCGCGACCGGGTCGTGGAACGTCTCCGCGGGTCGAGTGCCGACCTGGTGGTCGCCACCGATGTCGCCGCGCGGGGACTGGACATCGATCAGCTGACGCACGTCGTCAACTACAACGTGCCGAGCGCACCGGAGTCGTACACGCACCGCATCGGCCGAGTGGGCCGTGCCGGCCGCGAGGGCACGGCCATCACGCTCGCCGAGCCGCGCGAGCACCGCATGCTCAAGACGATCGAACGCGTCACCGGGCACAAGATCGCCGTGAAGAAGCTGCCGACGATCGCCGACCTGCGCGCCCAGCGGCTCGAGCAGACCCGGTCCTCGCTGACCGAGGCGCTCCAGGACACCGCGGACCTCGACAGGTTCCGCTCGGTCGTCGAGCCGCTGGCCGACGAGTACGACGTGGTCGAGATCGCGCTCGCGGCGGTCAAACTGGCGCATGAGGCGGGCGGCACGATCACCGAAGAGGAAGAGATTCCCGAGGTGAAGGCGTGGCCGCCCGCGGACGGCAAGCGCGGCGGCAAGCGCGACGGCGTCCAGGGCGGGCCCGGCGGTGGCAAGCAGAAGGGCGGCCGTGCCGTCGGACCCGGGATGACCCGACTGTTCGTGGGTGTCGGCCGTACGTCGGGGGTCCGGCCGCAGGACCTCGTCGGCGCGATCGCGGGCGAGTCGCGGCTGCGGGGCCGGGACATCGGCGCCATCGACATCGCCGATCGGTTCTCGCTCGTCGACGTCCCCTCCGGCGCCGCCGACGACGTGATCACGGCACTGAAGGGCACGAGTATCAAGGGCCGCAAGGCCACGGTGCGCCGCGAGCGGTACCAGAAGAAGTAACGAGGCCCGGCAGGCTGCTGCGCCGGTGAGGCCAACAGCCCGACGGGCACTGTGGTCGCGCTTCTCCGCCGGCCCGGCCACCCGCCTTCAGGCCACGCTGCCGCGGGGCTGCGTTCGAGGACCACAGGGTTCCTGGGGAGCAGTTCCGTGCAGTGTCAGCGGCGTCAGTCGTCGCGTTCGCTCGCGTCGCGTTCCCGGGTGTCGTGGTCCGGCCTGCTGAGGCCGAGCAGTTCGGCCGCGAGTTGCTGGCCGCTCGGGACCCGCCGGGACGTGCCCGCACGCCGCAGCACGCCGGGCCGGAGACGGCTGTAGCCGCGGACCGAGGTCGCGCGGCGGGACCGCACGTCGTAGTCGTCGAGGTCGGCCAATTCGCGGCCGAGTTCGCGGTCCACGAGGACCGTGCCGGGCCGGGCGAGCGAGGTCAGCCTGCTGGCCAGGTTCACCACAGAGCCGTAGACGTCGCCGAAGCGGCCCAGCACCCGGCCCGCCGCCATACCGACGCGCACGTGCGGCAGCTCCTCGTCGTCGCCCGCCCGTTCGGCCAGGGTCAGGGCGATCTCGGCGGCCGCGGCGGGCTCGTCGCAGACGAACAGCACCTCGTCGCCGATCATCTTCACGATGCGCCCGTGGCGTTCGGCGATGATGTCCGAAGCGAGTGCTTCGAACCGTTCCAGCACGGCGCTCAGTTCGTCCTCGTCGACCCGCCGCGTCATGCGCGTGTAGCCGACCATGTCGGCGAATCCGACCACCTCGGTGCGCGATTCCGGTTCCTCGTCGGCGGCGGTGAGCAGCCGGGCCGAGTAGGCCGCCAGGTGACGGCGCCACACGAAGTTCTGCACCCGTTCGAGCTCCGGCAGCACGCTCTCGACGAGCTTGCCGATGCGGCGCTCGTCGCCCGCCAGCTTCGGATTGTCGGCGACCAGCGACCACAGCAGGTCCGCCTGCCATTCGGCCAGCCGGGACAGGTGCAGGCCCACGGCGCGGGCCACGGACGTCTCGAGGTCCTCGTCGAGCAGTCCGGCCGTCACGAGCCGGTCGACGATGCGCACCGCCTCGACGTCGGCCTCGGTGAACACGACCTCGTCGTCGGCGGCGGTCGCCAGGCCGAGTGCACGCCACAACCGTTTCGTCCGCTCGGGTGGGACGCCGGCCTTCTCCGCGACCTGCAGTCGCGTGTACTTGCGCTTGCCGTCGAGGAGAATCCGCTCCAGCCGGCGCGCGAGCGCGTCGTCCACGGGCGGCCTAGGTGGTGTGCACGATCAGCACGTCGACGCCGGACTTGCGTGCCACCTCGGACGGCACCGAGCCGAGGATACGACCCGCGAGCGTGTTGAGCCCACGGTTGCCGACGACGAGCAGGTCGGCGCGACGCTCCTGGGCCGTGCTGCGCAACGCGTCCACGGCCTCGCCCTTGACGGCGACCGTCTCGATGTCGCGGGCACCGGCCTTCACGGCGCGATCCCGTGCCGACTGCAATGTGTCCTCGGCGGGCGCGGACCCGACGACCTGGTACGCCTCGTCCCCGAGTTCGTCCTGCGCCCGCAGCACTTCGTCCTTGCCTGCGGGGAAATAGGCGCACACGATCACGACCGTGGCGCCGGAATCCGCCGCGACGGCGGCGGCACGGTCCACGGCGGCAAAGGACGAGTCGGAACCGTCCGTGCCCACGACGACGGTCTGGTAAGCGGCCATGCTTCTCGCATCCTCCAGCGGGCTCGGTGAACCTCGGCGGTACTGCTGGCCGAACAGTAGCCGGTCGCCGTACCGGGGGCTACACCGTACCTACTCGCGAGTCGCTTCCGCTCCCGGCGTTCCTGCCGACGCACCCGCGTGGGCCTTCTGCCCGTTGCGCTTCGCCGCCGGGTCCGCGCCGGAGTGTTTGCCATCGATGGCGGAGTCGACCTCGGCGAGCATGGCCTTCGCGGACACGACCTGGTCCGCGACCTTGTGCCGCAACGTACGCAGCGCTTCGACCTTGGCCTTGGCGTCGGCGACGCGCCGCTTGGCGATCTCGGTGGCCTCGTGCACGCGGCGGTTGGACTCCTCGGTCGCCTCGCGGACCCGGCGGTTCGCCTCGTCGGTCGCCTCGGCGACGCGCGCGTTGGCCTCGCTGATCGAGTTCTGCTTACGCCGGTTGGCGTCCTCGACGGACTCGCGCTGCCGCCGCTCGATGTCGGCCTTCGCCTTGGACTCCTCCTCGGCGACCTCCGTGCGGATCGCGGTGGCCTCCTCGGTGGCCTCACGGACCCGGCGCTCGGCCTCGGCCTTGCTCGCGGCCTCCTGCACGGCCAGCTCACGCATCGCCTCGGTGCGACGCGTGGCCATCGCGATCTCGAAGTCCTCCTCGACCTTGGTGCGGTGCTGCTCGGCCTCGGTGTCGAGACGGTCGCGCTCCTCCTTGGCCTTGGTGAGGATCGAATCGGCCTCGGCCCGCGCGTCGGCGATCACCTTGCGGTGTTCGGCCTCCATCTCGCGGCGCCGCTCGGCCAGTTCGGTCAGGAGCTGCTCGTAGCGGGCACGCATAGCGCTCGCATCGGCCTCGGCCTTGGCGCGAATGTGCCCGGCCTCGGCCTCCGCGCGAGCCTGGGTGTCGGCGGCCTCCTCCTGGGCGAGCCGGAGCATGCGCTGGAGGCGTTCGGAGAGTCCCTCGATCGTCGTCGGCGGTTGCGCGAGCCGGTCGACCTGCCCGCGCAGGTCGTCGATCTCGACGCGGGCCGACTCCAGCTGTTTCGCGAGGTCGCCGGCCTGGGAGATCGCCGCGTCGCGGTCGGAGGTGAGCATCCGCAGATCGGCGTCCAGCCGTTCCAGGTGCTCATCGACCTGTGCCCGGCTGTAGCCGCGCTTCTCGAAGTCGAAGCCGGCCCCCAGCGGCACGAGATCCCGTTCGTCGCCAAGGCTCATGTCCCCACCCTAACCGCACGTGTGATCGCCACGCCGCCGAATGTGGTCGTGGCGTCGCAGTGCTTCACGCGAGGTTCACAACCGGGCCCCGCGGGGCGCGTCGGCGCGCCATCGGTTCCGTGATGCGCTGGGAAAACACCGACGTTCGGACCATCGTCGGCGGCATTGACCAGAGGTGGGAGCGAGGCGCATCCTGACACTAGGGGCCGCCGTCGGCACCACTTCGATCCGCAGGCGGGCACCAGCACACCTGCCGGCGCGTGGTCCGGCGGTCGACCCCGACGGCGGGCACAGCGGTGTCCGTCGTGGGTCGACCCCAGGAGGTGATCACGATGTCCGGATCATCGACTCATCCGGCACGTCCGTGGACCCGGCCGCACGACTGGGCCGAGGTCGTTCTCGGTGCGGTACTCGCTCTGTCCCCGCTGTGGCTGAGCACCGGTACCGGAGCGGCGTGGACCATGTCGCTGCTCGGCGCGCTCATCGCGATCGACGGGCTGGTGTCCCTGGCCATGCCCGGCATGATCGTCGGCGAGGGCATCCAGGTGGTACTCGGTGTGCTGGCGTTCGTGTCCCCGTGGGTGATGGGCTACACGGCCCTCACCGGCGCGGCGTGGACGTCCTGGATCATCGGTGGGCTGACCGTGCTCGTGGGCGCGGCGGCGGTACCGGTGGCCAGTGCCGCACATCGGATGGCGGGCCAGCACTAGCGGCCGGCGCACTGTCGCTCACGGCGTTCGGTGACGGCGCCGTGAGCGGTACCGGCCTTCTCGATCAAGCCGGCTGCACCAGTTCCACGAGTACGCCGCCGGCGTCCTTCGGGTGCACGAAATTGACCCTGCTGTCGGCGGTGCCGCGTTTGGCCTCCGCGTACAGCATCCGCAACCCCTTGTCGCGCAACACCTGCGCAGCCGCCTCGACGTCGGTGACCCGGTAGGCGAGCTGCTGCAGTCCCGGGCCCTTGGTGTCGAGGAACTTCGCGATCGTCGAGTCCTCCCGCAACGGCGCGAGCAGCTGCACCGCGGGGCCGCCCTCGTCACCCGGCGCGTGCAGCATCGCCTCGCGCACGCCTTGCTCCTCGTTGACCTCGACGTGCGTGGCCTCGAGACCGAAGCTGTCGCCGTAGAAGGAGATCGCCTCGTCCAGGTCGGCGACGGCGACGCCCACATGGTCGATCGTCGTGATGAACGGCGCCAGCGCCGCGGTTGCCTGCTGCTGCATACGCGCAGGATAGGCCCGCCGGTGCGGTGGCAGGCGTGCGCTTGTTCACACCGTGGGTTGTGCCGCCGCGGAGGCCGGTACGACCGCGACGACCGGTATCGTTTCCGGGCGAAGCGCCGCTGGTGCACAGGGCACGCGAGGCGTGCCGGGTCAGCGCCGACAGCATCGTCAACGCTTGGAGGAAGACACGTGTCCGGTTCCGTGATCCTGGGGGCGGCCCGCACGCCGATCGGCCGGTTGCTCGGTTCGTTGAAGGACTTCTCGGGCGCCCAGCTCGGAGGCGTCGCCATCAAGGCCGCTCTCGAACAGGCAGGTGTGGCACCCGAGAAGGTGCAGTACACGATCATGGGCCAGGTGCTGACCGCCGGCGCGGGGCAGATGCCCGCCCGGCAGGCCGCCGTCGACGCGGGCATTCCGATGGACGTGCCCGCCTTGTCGATCAACAAGGTGTGCCTGTCCGGCCTGGACGCCATCGCCCTTGCCGACCAGCTGGTGCGCGCCGGTGAGTTCGAGCTCGTCGTGGCGGGCGGCCAGGAGTCGATGACCCAGGCGCCGCACCTGCTGCCGAAGTCGCGTTCCGGGTTCAAGTACGGCGACGCGACGCTGGTCGACCACATGGCCTTCGACGGTCTGCACTGCGCGTTCGACCAGGTCGCGATGGGCGTGTCGACGGAGAAGTACAACGAGCGCTACGGCCTGACCCGCGAGCAGCAGGACGAGTTCGCCGCACGGTCGCACCAGCGCGCGGCCAAGGCCATCGCCGACGGCGTGTTCTCCGCCGAGCTGGCGCCCGTCGAGGTGCCGCAGCGCAAGGGCGATCCGGTCCTGTTCGAGACCGACGAAGGCGTGCGCGGTGACACCACGGCCGAGTCGTTGGGCAAGTTGCGCCCGTCGTTCGCCGCGGACGGCACGATCACGGCCGGTTCGGCGTCGCAGATCTCCGACGGGGCCGCGGCGGTCGTCGTCGCGAGCCCGGTGATGGCCGAGAAGCTGGGTCTGACCCCGCTCGCCGAGATCGGCGCGCACGGTGTCGTGGCCGGGCCGGACGCAAGCCTGCACGAGCAGCCCTCCAACGCGGTGGGCGCGGCGCTGCGCAAGGCCGGAATGGAAGCCTCGGCGCTCGACCTGGTGGAGATCAACGAGGCGTTCGCCGCGGTCGGCCTGGTCTCGACCGACAAGCTCGGCCTCGACCCGGAGATCGTGAACGTCAACGGCGGCGCGATCGCGCTGGGCCACCCGATCGGCGCCTCCGGCGCCCGGCTGGCCGTGCACCTGGTGCACGAGCTGCGCCGCCGCGGCGGCGGTCTCGGTGCCGCGTCCCTGTGCGGCGGCGGTGGTCAGGGCGACGCGCTGTTGCTGAACGTGCCGAAGTAGCCGTCAGCGGCCGCCCGAGAAGCGGCGGCCAGGGTCCCGTACGTCGCCGGCGCCGGTGAGCACCGAGGCTCCCGGCGCCGGCGCGCGTCGGGGGCCGTAGGTGGTCACCGCGGTTGCGGCGCCTCGGTGGGCAGCAGCTGTGCCGCGACCTCGTTGATCGCCTCGAGGGACTCGGTGACGAGCGGATGGCCTGCGTGGCCGCTCCGGGTCGCGGCGAGCACCCTGCGCGCGGGTGCGGGGTCACCGGAGAGCGGGACGCGCGCGACCGGCCGGTCGTCGTGCAACCGCGCGAGCCGGGGCACGAGGATCACGCCGAACCGGCGCGCGACCAGCGCCGCTCCGGTGTCCCACTCGTCCGCGTAGTGCGCGATGTTGGGGGAGAAGCCTGCCGCGGTGCACGCCGTGCGCACCAGGTCGTGGTACGCGGTGCCGGGCCGGCCGACGATCCAGTCCTGGTCGGCTGCGTCCGCCAGTGTGACGCGGCGCCGCGTGGTGAACGGGTGGTCCTCGGGTACGACCAGGTCGAGCGGGTCGTCCAGCAGCGGCTGCTGGTGGAACCGTTCGTCGCCGGTCGGCGGTGTGTGCTCCGTGTTGATCACCAGCGCCAGGTCCGCGTCGCCCGCCAGGAGAAGGTCGAAGCACCGGCCCGGTTCGGCCTCGATCACGCGCATACGGACGTGGGGATGCCGGTCGCGCAGGGTCGCCGCCACCGGAGGCAGCAGGTGGGTGGCGGCCGTCGAGAAGCCGCACACCGTGAACGGGCCACTGGGCTCGTCGGAGAGGGCGGCGAGTTCGGCGTAGGCACGCTCGGTCTGTGCCGCCAGCACGTCGGCGTGCCGCAACACTGTGCGTGCCGCGGTGGTCAGCCGGACCCCGCGGCCCTGCGTCTCCAGCAGCGGGACGCCCAGTTCCTCGGACAGCTGGCGCAGCTGGTAGGAGACCGCCGACGGCGTGTAGTGCGAGGCCGCCGCGGCCGCGGTGACCGTGCCGTGCCGGGCCACCAGCTGGAGCACGCGCAGCTTCGGATCGATCATGCAGTCATTTTGCACGGTCATGACGAAAATTGTTTGATTCTCCTCATGGATCACCGGCGGCATCCTGGTCGTGTGCTGCTGATGGAACGCCTCGCTGTCCCCCGTCGCCCCGTTCTCACATCGCCGGCCGGTACCGGTGCCTACGTGCTCGTCGTGTTGACGCTCGGCGCGTATCTGCCGAGCACGCTGTATCCCGCGTACCAACGGGCGTTCGGGATCGACGATCTGACGATGACGGTCGTCTACGCGACGTTCGCCCTGGTGAGCGCACCGGCGTTGCTGTTGTTCGGGCAGGCCACCGATGCGGTGGGTGCGCGGCCGGTGCTGCGTGGGGCGCTGCTGGTCGCGGCGGCAGGTTCGGCGTGTTTCGTGATCGCCACCGGCACCGGATGGCTGCTGGTGGGCCGTGCGGCGCAGGGTCTCGCGCTCGGCGCGGCGACGGCGGCCGCGAGTGCGCTGACCTCGCTGCACGGCGGCAGGCGGATCGCTCCGGCAGCACTGGCCGGTATCGCCTTCGTGGGCGGCACCGCGGCGGGACCGGTCGTCGGCGGACTGCTGGCACGGTACGCGCCCGCCCCGGAGATGCTGCCGTTCGCGCTCCATCTCGGCCTGTTGGCGATCGGATGGCGTCTCGTGTCCCGCCTCGGGGCCGGTGCGCCCGGGATGACGGTGACGTCGGGCCTCACGCGGTGGCGCCCCACGAAGCCGGAGATTCCGCGTGGCATGCGCAGGGTGTTCGTCTCGGCGGCCGCCGCGGGGTTCCTCGCGTGGACGGTGGCGGGCCTGTTCCTGGCGATCATCCCCACGCTGCTCGACCGGGCGGGGCAGACGAACCCGGCGGTGACGGGCGCGATTCTCGGCCTGGTGCTGGTGTGCTCGGTGGTGACCCAGCCGCTCGTCGGCAGGCTGCGCGACCGTCGGGCACAGGTCGTGGGCCTCGGCGCACTGCTGACGAGCCTGGCGTTACTGGCGCAGACCGCGGGCGCGTCCACCACGGTGACCCTCGTGGCCGCCGTGATCGCGGGTGCCGGGCACGGGCTGGCGTACGGCGGGGCGTCGGCGGCGGTCGACGCCGTCACACCCGTCGCGCGCAAGGGCGCGATCACCGGAGCGCTGCACGTGGCGTTCTACCTCGGCTCCGGCGCGCCCGCGGTGGTGGTCGGTCTGATCACGTTGGCTCATCCGCTCGCCGTCGCGACGACCTGGGCCACGGCGGCCGCCGCCGCGTCGGTACCGTTCGTCGCCGCGGCGGTGGTCGCGTTCCAGCGTCCCGCGTACCCGCTCCACCGCGTGCGGGTGTGGTGGCCGGGCGGTCGTCGCAGCGACGGCGGTGCCGGCCGGGCCGCCGCGGCCGGGGTGCGGGAGCGCCGCGGCCGGGCCGTCCGGGCGCATCCGGGTCGCGGTCCTGCGTTCCTGCGCCCGCGCACGCGTTCGGCCGGGCGTCGCCGCGTCCGCACCGGGCGGTGACCGCGGATCGCCGAGGGCGGATCAGGCCGGTGGGCGGCAGCGGAGGACGGTGACGCCGCCGGACAGTCGCAGTGGTCCTGCTCCGTACGGAACGACGACGGTGTCGCCTCGTGCGATCGCGCTGCCGCCGCGGTCGGACGTGAGGGTGCCCGCGCCGTCGATCGCCACCAGGACGGCGAATCCCGGCGTGAGCGTGACGGCGTCGGACGGCGCCTCGGAGGGGCGCAGACGGTCGGCGCGGAAGAACCCGTCGGCGAGCGGTGCGAGCAGTTCGGTCGTTCCACCGGCCGCGTCGGGGTCGGGGTTGTGGCCGCGGCGGATCAGCGAGGCCAGGCGTTCGGCGTCCCACCCGGAGGTGTCCAGGACCTGCAACGCGGTGTCGAAGCCGATGCCCAGGTGGCCCTGCTCGGGGGAGTCGAGGAAGCCCCGCCACTCCATGGTGAGCGAGAAGTCGGTGGGTTGCTGCAGTTCGACGACGAACACGCCCGCGCCGATCGCGTGCGGCAGGCCCGCCGGGATCACGACCGTGTCGCCGGGTGTGACCGGGACGGCGTTGAGCGCCTCGAGCATCGACGGTGCGTCCTGGTCCCGCACCCAGTCCCGCACCGTCGCGGCGGACGTCGTCTCCCGGAATCCGGTGTAGACGGTCGCGTCGTCACCGGTGGTGCCGAGAACGACCCACGCCTCGGTCTTGCCGAAGTGCGAGTCGAAATGCGAGCGGGCGAACCGGTCGTCGGGGTGGAAGTGGACCGGCAGTCGCTGGCCCGCGTCGAGCAGTTTCACCAGCAGTGCCGTCGAATCGCCGAACCGGCGCAGGTGCGCGTCGCCGAGCCAGCCGCGCGGATCGGCGGTGACGGCGTCGGCCAGCCACCGGCCGTCGGGCAGGCGGGTCAGCCCGTCAGGACCGCCCGTGAACCGCGTCGTCGTCGAGGCGACCCAGTCCTCAGGTCCGTATTCACGGGCCTCGTCCCCGCGGAGCGCGGCGATGGCGGCTCCGCCGCGGTAGAACTGCGGCGGCTGGTTGGCGGGCAGGAAGATCGGTTCGAGTGATTCCGGCACGGCACAGCACTGTAGGCCACGTGCGGGTGCCCGGGGTTTCGCGTGTCGCCGGTCCCGTCCAGGCGTCAGCCCCAGACCTTCTCGGCCGTCTCGACGATCAGCTCGAGTTTGCGGATCTGCTCGTCCTCGGTGATGTCGTTGCCCTCCTCGGTGGAGGAGAAGCCGCACTGCGGGGAGAGGCAGAGTTGATCGAGGTCGATGTACTGCGATGCCTGCTCGATGCGTCGCCGCAGCCCGTCGACCGTCTCCAGCTCCCCGCGCTTCGTTGTGACCAGGCCGAGTACGACGTACTTGCCCTTCGGCACGAAGCGCAGTGGTTCGAAGCCGCCCGAGCGCTCGTCGTCGAACTCGAGGAAGTAGCCGTTCACGTCGAGCTCGTTGAACAGCGCCTCGGCGACGAAGTCGTAACCGCCCTCGGCGGCCCAGGACGAGCGGTAGTTGCCGCGGCACAGGTGCGTGGTGATCGCCATGTCGTCGGGCTTGGCAGCGATCGCGGCGTTCATCGTCCGGATGTTGCGCAGATGGAGCGTTTCGGGATCGAAGCCCATGTCGGCGACGAGCTCGCGCTGGTTCGGGTCGTTGAGGTAGGCCAGGCTCGTGTCGTCCAGCTGCAGGTACCGGCAGCCGCGCCGGCCCATCGCCGCGACCTGTTCGGCGTAGGCGGAGCCCAGGTCGGCGAAGAAGTCGTCGAGTTCCGGGTAGACCGTGCTGTCGACTGCCGCCCTGCCGCCGCGGTAGTAGACCATGCTCGGCGACGGGATCGTGAGCTTCGGCGTGACCTCCGGGTCCACAGTGGACTTGAGGAAGTCGAAGTGGTCGCCGAAGATCGCATGGCCGATGCCGACCTTGCCCTCGACCTTCAGTCCGGACGAGCTGAACTCGAGTTCGCCGTCGGCGTTGCGGAAACTCACCTGCAGTTTCTCGTCGCTCTTCGAGACGCCGTCGAGCTGGTAGATGAAGTCCATGTGCCACGACGAACGGCGGAACTCGCCGTCGGTGGCCGACTGCAGGCCGACCCGGCGCTGCATGGCGACGACGGAGCGGATCGCCTCGTCCTCGACGGAAGCGAGCTGCTCGGCGGTGATGGCGCCCTGCGCCGCCTGCTCCCGCGCCCTGTGGAGTTCGGCGGGGCGCAACAGGCTGCCGACGTGGTCTGCGCGGAACGGCGGTGTCTGACGCTGAGCCATGATCGCATCGTCACACAGTCATCGGGGCCCATCAATGGTGCCGATGCCGCGGCCGTCCGGATCGTCGGAGGGCCGCGGCGGCGGAGAGCCCGAAGTGGTGACAATGCGCACGGCGCGGTTACGTGTGGTCACGGTCCCACCAGGTCACACCTACGTTCGTGAGTGCCGTCACGGAACGTACGGGCATGTTGCGCGTCGCGGGCGGCGTTGACGTATACAGCAAGTGACGTGGCCGCCGTCCGAGGCGGTCCAATCCGAGCGGAGGAGGAACCGTTGTCGAACAAGGCCGCCGTCTTGTTCCGCGTGGTCGCCGTGGCCGAGGCGCTGTCGTGGGCCGGCCTGCTGATCGGCATGTTCCTGAAGTACGTCGTCGAGCTCGGTGAGGGCGGCGTTCCCGTCCTCGGTGCCGTGCACGGCGCCATGTTCGTGGTGTACCTGGTCGTGACGCTGGGCGTTGCGAAGCCGCTGGGCTGGACGGCCGGTACGACCGTCACCGCGCTCCTCGCGAGCATCCCGCCGCTGTTCACGTGGTGGTTCGAGACGTGGGCGCTGCGCCGCGGCAAGCTCGACGGCCCGCAGCGTTCCCGGCAGGGCGGCACGGCGCTGTTCCGTGAGCCGGTCGGCGCCTGAGCGCCACCCACCCCCGCGTCGCAAGCGGCAGGCAGCTCACTCGGTGAAGTCGCCTGCCGCTTTGCGCACCTTGGTCAGTAGTTCGGTGAGCTGCTGCGTCTGTCGCCCGGTCAGGCCGCTGAGCCCGAAGTCGATGTCGGTGACGGCCTTCGTCGCCACCTCGTAGCGGGCGCGCCCGTCATCGGTGATCTCGACGAGGGTCGTGCGCCGGTCGGTCGGATGCGGAGTTCGTGCGACGAGTCCGCCGGACTCCAGCCGGTCGACGATATTGGTGACGCTCGTCGGGTGCAGCTGCAGTCGTTCACCCATGACCCGCATCGGCAGTGAGCCCTGGCGGGAGAAGGTGAGCAGGACCAGCGCCTCGTAACGGGCGAACGTCAGCCCGTGCGGTTTGAGTGCGCCGTCGACCGCCGACTGGACGATCTGCTGCACCCGCATGACACCGGTGACGGCCGCCATGGTGTCGGAAGGCCCGATGCGGTCCTCCCACAGTTGCGCCGCGCGGGCGATCGGGTCGAACGGCAACGGACGGTTCATGGCGCCCGAAGTTAGCAGCGCGGACCGGATCGCCGGGCACTCGCCCCGAGCCGGCCGCCGCCTCACCGCTCCACGGTTCGCCGCCGGTGATGCCGGGTGGGGCGGGATCGCGGTAGAACAGCAGGGGCCACGAGCCGGTCGGGAGGCACGAGACGAGGCCACCGGCACGAGAACCGGTACGAGATCCCAGGGAGTCCCACCATGATCGTCGCGTTCAGCGTCAGCCCGGCCGCCGCCGAGTCCGACGGAGGCGTGAGCGAGGCCGTCGCGCGCGCCGTGCGGGTCGTGCGCGAGTCCGGCCTGCCGCACCGCACCGGGTCCATGTTCACCGAGATCGAAGGCGAGTGGGACGAGGTGATGGACGTGGTCAAGCGCGCGACGGACGCCGCAGGCGAGGGCGCCGGGAGGGTCGGCCTGGTGATCAAGGCCGACATCCGACCCGGCTACACCGGCCAGCTCGACGCCAAGCTCGACCGCGTCGAGGCGCACCTGCGCGACGCATGACGGCCCGCACCCGCCCCGCCCGCAGTGGGGCGCCGAGCTGCGGATTCGCTAGGATTCCACCAGTGACCCAGCTCCCAGTAGTCCGTGCCAGGATGGAACCGTGACACAGCCACGCAACACTCCAGGGGTACCGGCGGCCCTCTCCGGAGCGGTCGATCTGTCCGGTTTGAAGCAGCGCGCCGAGGCCTCGAAACAGCAGGCCGGCCCGTCCGCGTCGAGTGGGGAGGCCGCGCCGCAGCCCGCAGGTGCCGGTGGCGGTTCCGGAGCCACCGGCGGCGCGGTGATCGACGTGACCGAGTCGTCGTTCCAGGCCGAGATCGTCGAGCGGTCGATGAACACGCTCGTCGTCGTCGACCTGTGGGCCGACTGGTGCGGGCCGTGCAAGCAGCTCAGCCCGGTGCTCGAGAAGCTCGCCGGTGAGGCGAACGGCGCGTGGGTGCTGGCGAAGGTCGACGTCGAGGCCAACCCGCGCATCTCACAGCTGTTCGGTGTGCAGTCGATCCCGACGATCGTGGCGATCGCGGGCGGACAGCCCGTTGACGCCTTCTCCGGTGCGCTGCCGGAGCCCGAGATCAAGCAGTGGCTGAACAAGCTGCTCGACGCACTGCGCGACAAGCTGCCCGGCATCCGTGCCGCAGAGGAAGGCGCCGCCGCGGAGCCGGTGGAAGAGCCGGAGGACGAGCGGTTCACCGAGGCCGAGGACGCGTTCGCGCGCGGCGACCTCGCTGCCGCCGAAGCGGCCTACCAGCGGATCCTCGACACCGAGCCCGCCAACGAGCAGGCGAAGGCCGCGTTGAACCAGGTGCGGTTCGCCGCACGGGCGGCGGAGTCGGACTCCTCGGCGATCGCCAAGGCCGACGCTGATCCGTCCGACCTCGACGTCCAGCTCGCCGCGGCCGACCAGGAAGTCGCCCAGCAGCAGGTCGAGGCAGCGTTCGCCCGGCTCATCGACGCGATCCGCCGCACCGCGGGGCCGGACCGCGACCGCGTCCGCGAGCACCTGGTCGGACTGTTCGAGCTGTTCGACCCGGCTGACGAACGGGTCGTCAAGGCGCGCCGCGACCTCGCCGGCGCCCTGTTCTGAACCGACCGCCGAACACACCGCGCGTCGGGCCGGGGCGGCTCCGGTCGTCCCGGCCCGACGTCGTGTCCCGGCCGGGAACGATCCGGCACGAGCGCCCTCAGCCCAGCGCGCCCGCGAACATCGGCGCTACTTGTAGGTCTCCGTGCAGACCGAGGAGCCTTCCAGGTAGCCGTTGCGCAGGGCCTCGATGCGGGCGAAACCGTTGGCGACCCGGTGCCCGTTGATGTCGGCGGCCAGCAGGCTGCGCGGCTGCAGCAGCTCGGCGATCGCCTCGTCGAGGTCGCCGGGGGACAGGTACAGCGTCGAGCCGCTGTCGGGGTTGTTGGCGAACTTGGCCCACGCGCCCACGAGGCAGGCCGTGCGCAGCCCCGCCTGCCCGCCCTCGGTGGGCGCCCCGACGCCCTTCTGGATCCCCTGCACGTACCGGGACGCCACCTCGGAGAACACCGCGAAGTCGCCGAGGCCCGCGTCGGGTGAATTCTTCCCGGTCAGCTCACCCACCTGGTCGGCGGGTTGGCCGATCTTCTCGAGCGTCGTCAGGTCGATGTGGACCTCGTTGTTCTGCTCGCAGTACGACACCGGCGGGGTGGAGCGGCCCTGCTGACAGGTGCCGTCGCCCTCGACGATCTGCGGCGGGTCGACACCGGTGGCGGAGAACGCCTGGTCGAGGCTCCGCTGCACGTGGACCATGGTGCCGCCCGTGATGGGTGCCTGGCCCTGCTGCGCCTGGTCGGTGGCGTTCTTGAACGGCACCTCGGTGATGCGCTCGTCGACCTCGGTCTTGTCGATCTCCGCGCAGCGTTTCGCGCCCTCCTCGAAGCCGAGTTGCACGGCGTAGGTGCGGTCGAACCCGGACCCGTGGGCTCCCTGTTCGTTGGCGTGCGAGCCCGGAGCATCGCGGATCAGGAACAGGGCACCGAGCACCTCGTTCACGCCGTCGGACGTCGACAGCTCGAAGTATTTGCTCTTGTCCTCGGCGATCCACCGCATGTACGAGCCGGTGAAGCAGTCGGCCTGCTGCTCCTTCACGATCGTCGACGTGCCGCCGTCGATGCCGGCCTTCTCGCCGAGCCGGGTCTGGACCGCGTGCCCGAACTCGTGGGCCAGCACCGCCGCGACGGCCATATCGCCGAACTTCTCGCGCAGCAGCGGAAGCAGGACGCCACGGTCCCAGGCGACCAGGTCCTCCGGTGGGCAGTAGAAGGCGTTGAGCGCCATGTCCCGGGTGCTGGTGCCGCAGACCTCCTGCGCCTCGCCCTCGGGGTCGTAGGACATGAGCTTGTCGACGTGTTCGAACTTCTCGCCGAAGTGCTCCGGCATCTGCTCGTCCCAGTAGTCGGTCACGTCGGCGATCGACGCCAGCGCCAGCCGGTCCTCGACGGCGTCGGTGGCGCCTTCGGCCCGGACGTCCGGCTTCGCCGCGTCGTCCTTGAGCCCGCTCTCGAAGTGCGTCACCGGCAGCCCGGCGACCTCCCCCACCGTCTGCAGCTCGCCCGTGACCTGTTCGCCCGCGCAGGCGGTCGCGGTCAGGGCCACGACGGCCAGTCCGGCGATGACCCGCACTGCGTTGACGCGTCCCGGGCGCCCCCCTGTCCTCATGGGGGTGCACCTTACTGAGTGTCGGTGTGCGGCACGCGGTGATCCGGACATCGGGCGCTCGGAATGTCGCCGATCACGGCCCCCGTGCGGCGCGCGAGTGATCCAGTAGGTTCAATCGCAGCATGAGAGCAGTCCGCCGATTCACCGTGCACGCGCGCATCCCCGACCGGTTGGCCGGGCTCACCGCGCTGGCCACGAACCTGCGCTGGACGTGGCACCCGCCGACGCGCGACCTGTTCGCGTCGATGGACGACGCGTTGTTCCGGCGGATCCGCGACCCGTTGCGCATGCTCACCGAGATGCCCGCCGACCGGCTCGAGGAACTGGCCGACGACGAGGCGTTCCTGGAACGCACCCGCGCGGCCGTGGACGGTCTGCACCGGTACCTGACCGAACCGCGCTGGTACCAACGACTGGCCGATGACCACGAGCGCGTGCCGTCGGCGGTCGCGTACTTCTCGATGGAGTTCGGTGTGCACGAGGCGCTGCCGAACTACTCCGGTGGGCTGGGCGTGCTGGCGGGCGACCACCTCAAGGCCGCCTCCGACCTGGGGGTGCCGATCATCGGTGTCGGGCCGCTGTATCGGGCCGGGTACTTCCGGCAGTCGCTGTCGCTCGACGGCTGGCAGGTCGAGCACTACCCGGTGATCGACCCCGACGGGCTGCCCCTCGAACTCGTCACCGAGGACTCGGGTCAGCCCGCGATGGTGAGTGTCGCGATGCCCGGCGGCCGCGAGCTGCGCGCGCAGTTGTGGAAGGCGAGCGTCGGCCGGGCGGTGCTGCTACTGCTCGACACCGACGTCGACGGCAACGACGACGACTTGCGGCGGATCACCGACCGGCTCTACGGCGGGGACGCAGACCATCGCATCCGCCAGGAGATCCTCGCCGGGATCGGCGGCATGCGCGCGGTGCGGCGGTACTGCGAACTCACGGGTCATCCGCAGCCCGAGGTGTTCCACACCAACGAGGGCCACGCGGGTTTCCTCGGCCTGGAGCGTGCCGACGAGATCCTCGAAGGCGGCGATCTCGGGTTCGACGAGGCACTGTCGGCCGTCCGCGCGGGCACGGTGTTCACGACGCACACGCCCGTGCCCGCCGGGATCGACCGGTTCCCCGTAGACCTGGTGCAGCACTACTTCGGCGACGGCGCGCTGTTGCCGCACGTCGATCCGCGGCGCGTGCTGGCGCTCGGCGCGGAGGACAACCCGGGCATGTTCAACATGGCGCACATGGGGCTGCGGTTGGCGCAGCGCGCCAACGGCGTCTCCGAACTGCACGGCCGCGTGTCGCGGCGGATGTTCGCCGGGCTGTGGCCGGGTTTCGACGTCGACGAAGTGCCGGTCCGCTCGGTCACCAATGGTGTGCACGGCCCGACCTGGGTGGCGCGGGAGATGACCGCGCTGCTCGGCGGCAACGACGAGGAGTGGGGCCACGAGGGAGACGGGAACGGTACGCGCATCGCCGCCGACGTCACCGACGAGCAGCTGTGGGAACTGCGCAGGGAACTGCGGTCCAACCTGGTCGGCGAGGTGCGCAGGCGCGCGCGGGAGGCGTGGCTGCAGCGAGGCGCCTCGGCGCTCGAACTGGGGTGGACGGACCGGATCTTCGACCCGGACGTGCTCACCGTGGGCTTCGCCCGGCGGGTGCCCACCTACAAGCGGCTGACGCTGATGCTGCGGGATCCGGAGCGGTTGCGCGCCCTGTTGCTCGACGAGCACCGGCCGATCCAGATCGTCGTCGCGGGCAAGTCGCACCCGGCCGACGAGGGCGGCAAGGCGCTCATCCAGCAGATCGTGCGGTTCATCGACGACGACCCCGAGGTGCGCAGGCGCATCGTGTTCCTGCCGGACTACGGCATGCAGATGGCCCGCTACCTGTATCGCGGTTGTGACGTGTGGTTGAACAACCCGACCCGCCCCCTCGAGGCTTGCGGCACCTCCGGGATGAAGGCGGCGCTCAACGGCTGCCTGAACCTGTCCACGAGCGACGGCTGGTGGGACGAGTTCTACGACGGCAGCAACGGCTGGGCGATCCCGACGGCCGACGGCGTCGCCGACCCGCTGCAGCGGGACGATCTGGAGGCCGCCGCGTTGTACGACCTGCTGGGCCAGCAGATCGCGCCGCTGTTCTACGACCGGGACGAGCGTGGTGTGCCGAAGGGCTGGCTCTCCCGCGTGTGGCACACGCTGCGCACGCTGGGCCCGAGCGTGCAGGCCTCGCGGATGGTGCGCGAGTACGTCGAGTCGTATTACCTGCCGGCGGCCGAGACGGTCGCGGAGGCCACGGCGGACTCCTACGCCGGGTCGCGCGCGTTCCACGACTACCGCACGCGCCTGGACGAGGCGTGGCCGCAGGTGCGTGTCGCCGACACGGAGCTGTTGGCAGACGGGGCGGAGACGCTCGTGGTCGGTGCGGACGTGCGGGTGCGCGCACAGGTCGACATGGCGGGCCTGGATGCGGCCGACGTCGAGGTGCAGGCCGTGGTCGGCCGGGTCGGCGACACGGACGAGCTCGCCGACGGCGTGCACGTGGCGATGGAACCGGTGGAACGTGGCGTGTTCGAGGCACGGTTGCGGCTGCCGCACGCGGGCGCGCTGGGCTACACGGTGCGGGTGCTGCCGCGGCACCGGCTGCTGGCGAGCCCGGCCGAGCTCGGCAAGGTCATCGTGGCGTGAGTCCACGGATGGGGCACGGTGGCGTGAGTCCATCGATCGAGCATCGTGGCGTGAGTCCACGGGTGGGGCACGGCGGCGTGAGTCCAGTCGGCCTGTCGTGGGCCCACACGCGGGCGCGCGCGACCGGTCGGTGAGAATGGCACTCGTGAACGCGGCGCACGACACTCCACGGGACGACGCAAGCACCGGGCAGCCGGAGAACCTCGAGGACCTGGTGGTCCACGCCTCGGGGGTCGGGGTCCGGCGGGGCGGCAACAAGTTGCTCGCCGATCTCGACTGGTCGGTGGAACTCGACGAACGCTGGGTGATCCTCGGCCCGAACGGCGCGGGCAAGACCACGCTGCTCAAGCTGGCGGCGGCGGAGTTGCACCCGACGACGGGCACCGTGCACGTGCTGGGGGAGAAGATCGGCCGTACCGACGTGTTCGAGCTGCGCACGCGGATCGGGTTCACGTCGGCGGCCGTCAACTCGCGGGTCCCGGGTGACGAGAAGGTGCGCGACGTCGTCGTCAGCGCCGGTTACGCCGTCATGGGACGGTGGCGTGAGCGCTACGACGAGCTCGACACGGAGCGGGCCGACGAGCTGCTGGCCGCGCTCGGCATCGCTCACCTGGGCACGCGGGAGTACGGCACGCTCTCGGAGGGTGAACGCAAGCGCACCCTCATCGCCCGTGCGCAGATGACCGACCCCGAACTGCTGCTGCTCGACGAGCCGGCCGCGGGACTCGACCTCGGCGGCCGCGAGGACCTCGTGGCGCGGCTCTCGGAGCTGGCGCTCGACCCGGACGCGCCCGCGATGGCACTGGTCACCCACCACGTCGAGGAGATCCCGCCCGGGTTCACCCACGCACTGTTGCTCGCCGAGGGGCGCACGGTCGCCGCGGGGCTGCTCGACGACGTGCTGACGGCGGAGAACCTGTCGGCTACGTTCGGCCAGGACCTCGTGCTGGAGCGCTCGGGTGATCGCTTCTTCGCACGGCGCAGGTAAGCTCATTACCGGCCGGTAGCTTCCGGTCGCAGGCATGTCGAGCAAGCGTTCAAGGAGGAAGGCGTGGGCGAGTTCGTACGACTCGAGGTCGAGGCAGGCGTCGGCACCATCAGGCTGGACCGGCCCCCGGTCAACGCGCTGAACAACCAGGTGCAGCGTGAGCTCGCCGAGGCCGCGAAGGAGGCCGCGGGCCGCGACGACGTCCGCGCCGTGATCCTCTACGGCGGGGAGAAGACGTTCGCGGGCGGTGCCGACATCAAGGAGATGGCGGCCAAGTCCTACGTCGAGATCAACGAGTTCGGCGCCGAGCTACAGGCGTCGTTGGCGTCGATCGCCGAGTTGCCGAAGCCGACCGTCGCGGCCGTGACCGGCTACGCGCTGGGCGGGGGTCTCGAGCTGGCGATGACCGCCGACCGCCGGATCGTCGGTGACAACGTGAAGGTCGGCCAGCCGGAGATCCAGCTCGGCATCATCCCGGGTGCGGGCGGTACGCAGCGCCTGACCCGGCTCGTGGGCCCGAGCAAGGCCAAGGACATCGTCTACACGGGACGGTTCGTGAAGGCTGAGGAGGCGCTCGCGATGGGCCTGGTCGACCAGGTCGTCGCCCCGGACGACGTGTACACCGCGGCGCACACGTGGGCGGCGCAGTTCGCCGACGGCCCTGCTGTCGCACTGAAGGCCGCCAAGGCCGCCATCGACGGCGGTCAGGACATGGACCTGCGCAACGCGCTGAAGCTCGAGACGCAGCTGTTCACGGCGCTGTGGGCCACCGAGGACCAGGCCGCGGGGATGGAGTCGTTCATCGAGAACGGCCCCGGCAAGGCCCGGTTCAAGGGGAAGTGACCGTGTCCGACGACGTACGCGGCCTCGACCCCGCTCCGAACCCGCACGCGAGCGCCGACGAGGTGCAGGCCGCCTATGCCGACCCGAAGCTCGCCAACGTGCTCTACCACGACTGGGAAGCCGGCACGTACGACGAGAAGTGGTCGATCTCGTACGACGAGCGTTGCATCGACTACGCGACCGACGTGTTCACCGCGGTGGCGGGGGAGAGCGATCGGCCGTACCCCACCGCCATGGAACTGGGCAGCGGCACGGGCTTCTTCCTGTTGAACCTGATGCAGGGCGGGGTGATCAAGAAGGGTTCGGTGACGGACCTGTCGCCCGGGATGGTCGAGGTCGCGCTGCGCAATGCCGAGCAGCTGGGACTCGACGTCGACGGCCGGGTGGCGGACGCCGAACGGATCCCCTACGAGGACGACAGTTTCGACCTCGTGATCGGGCACGCCGTGCTGCATCACATCCCGGACGTCGAGGCGTCGCTGCGCGAGGTGCTGCGGGTGCTCAAGCCGGGCGGGCGGTTCGTGTTCGCGGGCGAGCCGACCAAGGTCGGTGACTTCTACGCCCGCAGACTGGGCCAGCTGACATGGTGGCTGACGACGACCGTCACCAAGCTGCCCGCGCTGAGCGGCTGGCGGCGGCCGCAGGCCGAGCTGGACGAGTCCTCGCGTGCCGCGGCGCTGGAGGCCGTGGTCGACCTGCACACGTTCGATCCGTCCGATCTGGAGCGCACGGCGCTGTCGGCGGGTGCGGCCGATGTCCGGGCGGTCACCGACGAGTTCAGCGCGGCGCTGGCGGGCTGGCCGATCCGGACGTTCGAGGCCGCCGTTCCGGACGAGAAGCTCACGCTCAAGTGGCGGTTGTTCGCCTACAAGCTGTGGCTGCGGCTCTCGGCCGTGGACAAGAAGCTGTTGTCCAGGGTGTTGCCGCGGGAACTGTTCTACAACGTGATGATCACGGGCACCAAGCCGCCAGAGCCCGTCGAGCCCTGACCGGCTCGTCGGAGTAGGAGCACCGGAACCGTTGCCGTACGCCTTCTCACCCGACGACGTCGCCTTCCTGGCCTCGGCCGAGGGTGAGAAGGCGATCGCGGCCTGCGACGGGCTGGGGCTCACCGACGCGAGCTGGCTCTCCGACGTGACCAGCGCCCGTCGTCTGGTGGGTGACCGGTACGCCGCGGTGCTGGAAACCGTACTGCTGCGCCGGAAAGCGTCGTCCAAACTGGACGATCCGGCTTCGTGGCTGTTGACCTCGGAGGCGCTGCAACAGGCGAGCGCCTCGCCGGTGGCACGCCACCGGGCGGCACGGCTCGCGGGGCGTGACGTGCACGACGTGACATGTTCCATCGGGGCCGACCTCGTCGAGTTGGCCCGGACCGCGGCTCGGTGCGTGGGCTCGGACCTCGATCCGACCCGGCTCGCGATGGCACGGCACAACGCCGCCGTGGCCGGGGTGTCTCCCACGGTGGTGCGCGCGGACGCGCTCGCGCCGGTCACCCGCGATGCCGTGGTGGTGGCCGATCCCGCCAGGCGGGACTCGTCGGGGCGCCGCACGTGGAAACCCGGTGACTTCGTGCCCGCGCTCGACGAGCTGGCCGCCGCGTACGACGGACGCGACCTGGTCGTGAAGTGCGCACCGGGACTCGACACGTCGATCGCGCCGTGGGCGCGCGAGGTCGAGCTGGTCTCACTCGACGGGCAGGTGCGGGAATCCTGTCTGTGGTCCGGCGGCCTCGCCACGACGCGCAGGCGTGCCACGGTACTGCGAACCGGCGAGGCGGGGGCAGGCGCTGCACAGTGGACGATCACCGACGACGAGCCGGACGACGCCGGCGTCGGGGAGCCGGGGGAGTGGCTCGTCGACCCCGACGGCGCCGTCGTCCGGGCCGGTCTGGTGCGGCACTACGGGGCTCGGCACGGCCTGTGGCAGCTCGACGAGCGCATTGCCTACCTCACCGGTGACGAGCCGCCACCCGGGGTGCGTGCGTTCCGTGTGCTGGAGTTCGGTCACTACAGCGAGAAGGAACTGCGGGCGATGCTGCGGCGCCACGACGTCGGCAGGGTGGAGATCCTCGTGCGCGGCCTGGATGTCGACCCGAACACGCTGCGCCGCAGGCTCAAGCCGTCCGGCTCGGGCGAGGCGAGTGTCGTGCTCACCCGGATCGGGCGGAGGCCGACGGCGCTGCTCTGCAGAGCCGAACGCGTGCCCGCCTGACGGCGCGCGGGGTCCGGTGATGCGGTCGCAGTGGGCGTGACGGATGCGCGGGTGCGCCCGAACCGGGCGCACCCGCGCACGTCCCGTGACGGCGGTCAGGTCACGACTGTCCCGCGAGGGCGGCATCGAACATGCCGGGCCGGTACGAACCGCCCTTCTGGTGGACGATCACGGCCATGCGGTTGGCCGCGTTGATCAAGCTCACCAGTGCCACAAGCGCTGCGATCCGGTCATCGTCGTAGTGCTTGCGGACCGCTGCCCACGTCTCGTCGGACACGCCCTGGTGGGCGTCGGCGAGCCGGGTGCCCTCCTCGGCGAAGGCGAGTGCGGCGCGCTCGGCGGCGTCGAAGACGGTGGTCTCCCGCCAGACGGCGACGAGGTTGAGCCGCTCTGCGCTCTCCCCGTGGGCGGCGGCCTCCTTGGTGTGCATGTCGACGCACCAGCCGCAGCCGTTGATCTGGCTGGCCCGCAGCGACACGAGTTCCTGGATCGACGCGGGCAGCGGTGAGTCGGTGATGACGGCGCCGGCGTTCGCGAAGCGTTTGGCGAACTTGAGCGCCAGTTCGTTGCCGAACATGTCGAATCGGGTTTCCATGGCTGTGGTCCTCCTCGTTGCTGCGGCGGCGACGTCGCCGGATGACGCGTTGTCGCGCGACGACGTCGACGTGGGGCGACCAGAAGACGCCGGCGGTGCGAAGCGTGTGACATCCGTGGTTGCCACCGGTCCGTGCCGGCCGCGGGTGTCACAGCGCGGCGCTCGTCGGCGTCGTAGGGGTGTCACGTCCGAAGGGAGACCCATGACCGCCATGCCGCACCGGCCCGCGCCGGACGTCGACGCCGCCACCGAGGTGTTCGTCGCGCACCGGAACCTGCTGTTCACGGTCGCCTACGAGATGTTGGGCTCGGCCACCGACGCGGAGGACGTACTGCAGGAGACGTGGCTGAAGTGGACGGGCGTCGAACTGGCGCGGGTGCGTGACCGGCGGGCATACCTGGTGCGCATCACGACACGGCAGGCGCTCACGCGAATGCGCACTCTCGGCAGGCGTAAGGAGACCTACGTCGGCGCGTGGCTGCCCGAACCGCTGGCCACGGCGGCCGACGTGGCCGACGACGTCGAGCTGGCCGAGAGCGTGTCGATGGCGATGCTGCTGGTGTTGGAGACGCTGTCGCCGACCGAACGCGCCGTGTTCGTGTTGCGGGACGTGTTCGCTGTCGAGTACGAGGAGATCGCCGCGGCGGTCGGCAAGAACGCCGCCGCGGTCCGGCAGATCGCCCACCGGGCACGCGGCCACGTCGCCGCCCGCAGGCCGCGCGGCCCGGCGTCGCCGGACGAGGCGCGGCGGGCGCTGGACGCGTTCCGCCGCGCTGTCGACACGGGTGACCTGCAGGGCCTGCTGGACATCCTCGCTCCCGACGCGGTGCTCATCGGTGACGGCGGCGGCCTGGCGCAGGCGGTGCCGAACCCGATCGTGGGCGCGGATAAGGTGGGCAGGGTCCTGGCGACCGGCGCATGGCGTGTCCCCGAGATCGGCACGCTCGCCCCGGCGAGCGTCAACGGGCACCCGGCTCTCGTGCTGTGGCGCGGCGACGAGGTCGACACCGTGGTGGCGGTGCGGATCGACGACGGCCTGATCAGCGGCCTCTACGGAGTGCGCAACCCCGAGAAGCTGTCCCATGTCACCCACGAGACCGTCCTGAGTCTCTGAACGCCGTACGACGGTCTTCGGCACGGCCCGGGAAAAAGTTCGGAGAAAGTGCTCGCATCGTGTCGAGAATGAGGAGTCGGCTCCGTCCCAGGGGCATGCGAGCGGCCACGAGGGCCGCCACGGTGAAGGAGGAGCACCATGAAGTACCTGCTGCTGAAGCACTACCGGGGCGGGCCGGAGCCGGTCGTCGACTACGGAACGATCGACAGCTGGAGCCCCGACGAGGTCGATGCCCACATGCGGTACATGAGCGACTTCGCGGAGAAGCTGCAGTCCACGGGTGAGTTCGTCGACGCCCAGGCGCTCTCGCCCGAGGGAACGTTCGTGCGCTACGACGGCGAGGGGCGTCCGCCGGTGACGGACGGGCCGTTCGCCGAGACCAAGGATCTCGTCGCGGGCTGGATGGTCATCGACGTGGATTCCTACGACCGGGCGCTCGAACTGGCGGGCGAACTGTCGGCGGCTCCCGGTCCGAACGGCGAGCCGATCCACGAATGGCTCGAACTGCGCCCGTTCATGTCCGGGCGGGCCGAGAGCGTCGAGTGAATCCGACGCTGCTGCGGGAGCTGGTGCCCGCCGTGATCGGGGTGCTCGTCCGGCGCGGGGCGGATTTCGCGTCGGCGGAGGACGCGGTGCAGGAGGCCGTGATCCGTGCGTTGGAGACCTGGCCCGACGATTCCTCCTCGCGCTCGAGCGGCGCGGATCCCGTGAGGGACCCGAAGGGCTGGCTGATCGCGGCGTCGTGGCGCCGGTTCGTCGACGGCAAGCGTGCGGAGGAGTCGAGGCGGGGGCGTGAGGTCGAGGTGGCGGCCGAGCCTCCGCCGGGCCCCGCTCCCGCCGCGGACGACACGCTGCGGCTGTACTTCCTGTGCGCACATCCGTCGCTGGCTCCCGCGTCGGCGGTCGCGCTGACACTGCGTGCCGTCGGTGGGCTCACCACGCGGCAGATCGCCGCCGCGTACCTGGTGCCCGAGGCGACGATGGCGCAGCGGATCAGCAGGGCCAAGCGGCGGATCGCGGGCGAGTCGTTCGACAGGTCCGGTGATCCGGCGACGGTGTTGCGGGTGCTGTACCTCGTGTTCAACGAGGGTTACGGCGGCGACGTAGACCTGGCGGCGGAGGCCATCCGACTGACCCGCCAGCTCGTCGCGCTGACCGACGACCCCGAGGTGGCAGGCCTCTTGGCGCTGATGCTGCTGCACCACGCCCGCCGCGCGGCCCGCACGGACGCCGACGGACGGCTGATTCCCCTCGCCGAGCAGGACCGTGGCCGTTGGGACACCGGTCTGATCGCGGAGGGAGTGGAGATCCTGCAGACAGCGCTCGCACGGGATCGGCTCGGCGAGTACCAGGCTCAGGCGGCGATCGCCGCGCTGCACGCCGACGCTCCGACTGCGGCCGAGACGGACTGGCCGCAGATCGTGGAGTGGTACGACGAGCTGCTCCGGCTCACCGAGAGCCCCGTCGTGCGGTTGAACCGCGCGGTCGCGGTCGGCGAGGCCGACGGGGCCAGAGCGGGCTTGGCGGCGCTCGAGGACGTGGACCCGGGCCTGCCGCGGTATGCCGCCGCGTCGGCCTACCTGCACGAGCGCGCCGGCGAGCACGCCCGCGCAGCGGACCTCTACGCCGAAGCGGCCCACACGGCCATGAGCGTTCCCGAGCGCGACCACCTGACCCGGCGGGCCGCGCGACTGCGACACCTGTGTTCGTGACCGCGTGGACGGACCGCTCACCGGCGCCGAGAACCTGCGGCTGAGTGCGAGCACGCCCACGGACCGCGGCGGTCTACCGCGCGACCATGGCGGCCGCGACCTCCTCGGCGAGACGGAGGGGGATCGCGGTCGCCGCCTCGTCGAGCACGTGCAGCCGGGCGTCGGGGATCTCCGTGGCGAGGGCTTCGCCGTTGCCCACGGGGAAGAACGGGTCGCGCCGGCCGTGGACGACGAGTGTCGGCACGGCCAACTCGGAGAGCCGCTCCCGCCAGCGCGGTGTGCAGTCCAGCGCGGCGAAGACCATGCCCAGCTGGTTGGCGCGGTGGACCGCGGGTTCAGTCGAGGGCGTGCGGTCGAACACACGGGCCGCGGTGGCGCGTGCGGCCACCGGGTCGTTGCCGAGGATCTCGGCGTGGGCGGCGGCGAAGTCCGCCACGGCGTCGCGGTCGGACCAGTCCGGCATCGGGAGGGCGAACGCCCGCTCCAGGGTGCCGGCGTCGTGGTCGGGCAGGTCGGCGTCGACGGGGCCCGGGGCGACCGGCCTCGTACCGGCGAGAGTCAGTGCCGAGAACGCGTCGGGGTGATCGAGCGCCGCCACCTGGGCCACCATGCCGCCGATCCCGATGCCGGCCAGGTGTGCCGGCAGGTCGTCGAGGTCGCGGGCGAGCACGGCGGCGTCGCGGGCGAGATCGCGCAGGGTGTACTTCGGTGCGTCGGGGTCGCCGGTGGTCGACGCACCTGCATCGCGCAGGTCGTAGCGCACCACGTGGCGTCCCCGGCGAGCCAGCGCCTCACAGAGTTCGTCAGGCCACGACAGCATGGTCGGGCCACCGGCGAGCAGGACGAGCGGTGCAGCCGGATCACCGAAGTGTTCGATCCCGAGGTCGACCCCGGTGGAGGTGCGGAACGACTCGGTCGGCATCTCCATGGTCAGCCTCCTGGCGCAGTGGTGGTGGTCGAACTGCGTGACCGGGGGCGTACCGGGGCCCGCACGGTCAGGCCACCGGCCGTCCGGCGCCGGCGTAGGAATCGCCGGGCTTACGGTAGTTGTGCACCTGCACGGCCTGGCCGAACGTCGGCGCGTCGATCATCTGCTGGTTGCCGATGTACATGCCGACGTGGTGGATCTTCGTGTTCGGGTCGCCGAAGAACACCAGATCGCCCAGCCGGGGTTGCTCGTCCGGGCCGGTGATCGGGAGCGACGAGTACTGCCAGTGGGCGGTGCGTTCGAGCGACACGCCCGCCGAGGCGTACGCCGCGGTCGTCAGGCCGGAGCAGTCGAAACCGGCGTCGCCCTGTTCCGTGCCGTTGCCGCCCCACACGTACGGCAGGCCGATCTTCTCGATGGCGAACGTGACCGCCCGCAGCACCTTCTCGTTGGGCGGCTCGTCCTGCATGCCGACCGTGCCGTAGACGTTGGCCGTGGCCAGCACCCGATGCAGGAACAGCGGTTCGTCGTGGAGCGCGGATACCCCCGCGAGCCACTGCTGTCCCTGGTCCAGATCGCGCCCGCCGTCACACAGGGCGCGGCCGGCGGTGAGTGCCGCGTCGTCGATGTCCTGGATGCTCGGCACATCGCCCGCCGAGGTCGCCGCCCACTGTTGCCAGACGGCGGGGGAGAGCTGCAGCGGCCCTTCGGCACCCGCTTGGGAGATGACGTCGCCCGCGAAATTACGCAGCTCGATGGTGCCGATGGGGGAGGTGGGCGTGCCGTCCCGCGTGAGCGTGCGGTCGCCTTCTCGGCCGTGGTCGCTGGCGGTACGCCCGATGCCGGCGAGCGTGACCCACGACAGGTTGCAGCCCGGCTTCTCCTTCTCCATGCGGACGGTCGCCGTGGCGTAGGCGTGCATGGCGCGGCGCGGGATGTCGAGCCAGCCCGCGACCTCGTCGACCCATGCCTCGAACCGGGTGCCCTGCTCCTGCGGCACGTCCCGGGCGGGCCGGGAACTCGTCGGCGCCGGTGTCGATTCCGGCTGCGGGGTCTGCTGGGATGCCGGAGTACTGCCGGGTCCGGGTGCCTGTCCGCCCACGGCGGCACCGTCGGCCGCCGCTGCCGCGGCACCCGTGTCATCGGCAGGTGCGGGGGACAACTGGACGACGGTGATCACGCCGGCCGCGAGCACGACCGCGGTGGCGAGGGCGAGCAGCGCGGCGAACCGGCCCCGGGCGCGCGGGGGCGTCGCGGGCGCCGTCGAGCCGGGCCCGGGTGCCGTGGACGACTCTGTCTCGGTCTCCCCCGAAGTCATGGCTCAGAGGATACGGAGGGCCGCGATGCGGGGCACGGTCGAGGTCACCGCAATCGGTCGAGCAGCAGTCCGCGCAGCGCGTCGAGATCGGTGTCGACGGCGACCTCGACCTCGGCCGCCGGGTCGGAATCGTCGGTCGACGCGCGTAGCGCGGGCAGCCGGCGGTCCGCGTGCGTTGCGCCTCGCCCCGGTCCGAACGAGCACTCGACCTGTACCGGGACGCGTTCGGTGCGGAGTGTTCCGGGCAGGATCGCCTCGGCGACGGCGACCGCGTCGTGGATCACCATGCCGTCCCAGCCGAGTGCGCCGCGGTAGTGCTCGCGGTAGTCCGGGGTGAGGGCGTGCAGCGCCGCACCGATCGGTCCGGACGAGTCCAGCTTGCCGAGCCACGCGGCATCCACCGCGCAGCGATAGGTCAGGTCCATCGGCACGAGCACGCACGGGGCCTCACCGCCGGTCAGCACGCGGTGCGCCGCTTCCGGGTCGCTCCAGACGTTGAACTCGGCGGCGGCCGTCGAGTTGCCGTGGCCGAGCGCGCCGCCCATGATCACGATCCGCTCGATCTTCTCGGCCGTGGCCGGATGTGCGGCCAACAGTGCCGCGATGTTGGTGAGCGGCCCGATAGGTGCGATCGTCACCGGCTCGTCGGAGGCCTCGAGCAGATCTGCCATCAGGGTGACCGCGTCGCGCTCGTCGAGCGGGCGGGACGGTTCGGGCAGTGCCGCGGACCTGCCGGACAAGCCGTCGGCGCCGTGGACCTGCCCCGCCTCGTTGGGGTGGCGGTGGACCAGCGGCCGTGCGGCGCCCGCCGCGACGGGCACGTCGGGTCGTTTGCACAGCGCCAGGAGACGGCGGGCGTTGATCGTCGTCGCCGACAGCGGAACGTTGCCGTACACGCTGGTCACGCCGAGAAGTTCGACATCGCTGCCGAGGGCCGCCAGCGCGATGGCGAAGGCGTCGTCCACGCCGGGATCGGTGTCGATGATCAGCTTCTGTGCCACGCCCACTCCTCACCGTTCGGTTGTTCACCGCCAGGTTACGACCGCGGGGGAGTGTCGATGCGACTGCGGCGGAGGTCGAGTCGTGGCGGATCGGATGGAGACGGGACGTGCGGAGCGCGCGCGGGCCCTGCGGGAGCGCCGTGCGCAGGTCGACGCCGAGGAGGTGACGTTCCTGGCCGAGCTGGCGGCCGGGGACGACGACTGGTGGAGTCTCGCCGAGGAACTCGCTCCGGAACTGCGGGCGTCGCCGACGACCGTGCGGGAGCGGATTCGGCGCGCGGTCGACCTGGTGCGGCGGATGCCACTGCTCGTCGCATCGATGCGGGCCGGGCATCTCGAGTCGTACGCCGTGCACCGGGTTCTCGCGACGACCGCGGTGCTGGAGGCGGCCCAGCGAGACGATCCGGCAACTGGTGCGAGCACGGGACCGGGAGTGTGTCGTTCCGTGGTGTCATCGGCCTGCCCGGCACTGCGATCACGACCACGAACGGGAGTGGGCCAAGGACGGTGGGGCGACATCGGTCGCCAACGGCGGGCCGCGGTGCCGACGTCACCACCGGCTGAAGAACGACCCGCGGTGGGGCTTCCGCTACGACCCGGTGCAGGGCACCGGTACGGTGACCACGCCGAACGGCACCACCTACACCGGCCATCGGGAGCCCGTGCTGGCTCCGCGGGAGCGCTACACCGCCGATGCTGAGCGGACGAACGGTGGCGGAGGCGAACCCCGTTCCGGTCGTGGCGATCGCACCGACTCCCGCCGGCGCGCCGGTTCACGGCAGCGTGACCATTCACGGCAGCGGGACCATCCGGAACATCCGGTCCCGCGCAACGATCCGGGGCGCGAGGGTGACAGCGACCCGCCGCCGTTCTGACCCGGGCGCGGCGGCCAGTCGTCGATGCAGGCTGTGCGGAGGAGGTGCTGTCGGTGCCCACCGGACCGTGCCCACCGGACCGGTCCCACCGGACCGTGCCCACCGGGCCGCGGTCGCCGGACGGACGCTCGGTACGGTCCCGGTATGAACCCCAAGGCGTTCGGTCCGCTCGCCGCCTGCCTCGGCGGCCTCGCGGCGCTGCTGGGCGGACTGGCTGCGGCACTCGATCTGCCGGCGCCGGCGGAGATCACGATGATCGTCGGCGCTGCCGTGCTACTGGCGGGTGCGGGAGTGCTCATCGGGGCGGCGGTCGCCGCGCAGAAGAAGTCGGAAACGTAGGGGCGCCGAGCCGGGCCTGTCACCTCCCCGCCACCTGCCGGCCGGTGACGTTGCGGGGCACAGCTACTCTCCGGGCATGACGTCGATGTGGGGTTCGCCCGTGCTGCACCGCGTCCAGGCCTGGCGACGGACGCGCAACGATCCCGATCAGGCCCGGTTTCTGACGAAGGAATCGCTGCGCTGGGTGCTGCGCAACCGGGCCTACGCACCCTGGTATCTCGTCCGGTACTGGCGACTGCTGAAGTTCCGCATCGCGAATCCGCACATCGTGCTGCGCGGCATGGTGTTCCTCGGCAAGAACGTCGAGATCCATGCCCGTCCGGGATACGGGCGCATGGAGATCGGCCGGTGGGTGCACATCGGCGACGGCAACGCGATCCGGTGCCACGAGGGCTCGCTGCGCATCGGTGACAAAACGGTCTTCGGCAAGCAGAACGTGCTCAACGGCTACCTGGACATCGAGATCGGCGGATCCTCGATCATCGCCGACTGGGTGTACGTCACCGATTTCGACCACGTGACCACCGACATCAACCTGCCCATCAAAGACCAGGGCATCGTCAAGGCGCCGGTGCGGATCGGGCCCGACACCTGGATCGGCACCAAGGTGTCCGTGCTCAAGGGCACCCGCGTCGGCCGCGGCTGCGTGCTCGGCGCCCACGCCGTGGTCCGCGGCGACATCCAGGACTTCGGCATCGCCGTCGGCGCACCCGCACGGGTCGTGCGCGACCGCAGGGCCGACTACGAGGCCGACGCCGAGCGCCGTGAAGCCGTCAAGGACATGGCGCGCAAGGCCGACGAAGCCCTGCGGCAGACCCTCGACGAATCCTGAGTCCGCCCGGAAGACCTGCGGAAGGGCGGCGCTCTCCTCAGGACACGTCGCCCGCAGACGGGTGCGCAGCGCTCGTGCGGCCACGTCGCACACGGCCCGGCGGTTGTCGTCGTCAGCCGGTGGACCATCCACGACATATCCACCCGTTCGGTGGTTCGGTACCACCCACCGCAGTGGTTAGCTGTTATAACTAACTTTCCCGGTGGCGCCACCACGACATTTCCGTGCCGAACCCGCGGAGTCCTACGGGACCTGCCGACACAGGAGGAGTGCCGTGTCCAGACCGAAGCGTTCGCTGGCGGCCGTCGTCGCCGGTGTAGCCGTGTTGTCGCTCGTCACCGCCGTGCCCGCCACGGCTCAGTCCGCTACGGGTGCGCCCGCCGCCCAGAAATGCAGTGACGAGCCGCAGGATCTGCCCGTCCACGAGTTCACCGACCACCGGGAACTCGGAGGCGAACTGGAGCGCATCGAGCGGGTGTCCGGCGGCGTGGTCGACGTCGACGAGATCGGCCGGAGCAACCGGGGCCGCGAGATATGGTCGGCCCGCGCAGGCAGTGGCCCGAAGGCCGTCCTCCTGACCAGCGAGATCCACGGCAACGAGAAGACCGGTACCGATGCACTGCTGCGGCTGCTGCGCTTCGTCGGCACCAGCGACAGCCCGAAGGCCGAGCGCTGGCGCGACGAGCTGACCATCGTGGCGATCCCGAAGATGAACCCGGACGCCGCCGAACTCGACCGTCGCGGCAACGATATGACGTGGGACGACGTGGTCCAGCGGTATCCGCAGCTCGCCGACGCCGAGCCGGCGTGGAACTACTACACCGGTGAGCTCCAGGGCGACGACTACTCGCAGCGGCCCGGCTTCGACATCAACCGCGACTACAACCCCGACCTGTCGTACGAACCGAAGGCCGCGGACTTCCCCGGGACGTCCGCCGACACCGGCTGGTACCTCTCGCCGGAGACACGGGCCGTTCGTGACGTCTACATCGGGCTGGAGGAGGAGTTCGGCACCGTCGACACGTACGTCGACCTTCACCACCAAGGCGCGTGCTACGTGATGCCGGACGACCCGGACCGGTTCGTGACGATGTCGATCTCCGGGAAGTTCGTCGACGACCCGGCGCAGACGCCGGGGTACGAGGAGTACGCCGACGAGTACGACCTCGACTACGCGAAGCAGCTCAACGTGGCGGCGTACAACGCGTTGCAGGGGAAGGCGAACAAGAACCCGCTGTTCGGCAACATCACCCTCTACCCGCAGGACATCAACCTGCCGGGCACCGGGCTGGGCTCGTTCGCGTTGAACGGGAGCGGGGCGGTGCTGTTCGAGGTGCGGGGACAGACCCAGACGCTCGGCCAGAAGTACCGTGAACAACTCGTGCGCACCGTCTACACGGGACTCGACGGAATACTGTCGTCGGTGGCGAGCGGTCAGGTGGACAACCTCGACCCGGCCGTCTACGACGCGATCCCGCCGCGCGGCCCGAGCATCGGGGACCGGGCGCGCACGGTCGCCGAGCCGTAAGCCGGCTGCTCGACGTCGCCGAGGACGGTCCGGTGCCGGTGCGCCGGACCGTCCTCGGCGTGTCCTCGTGACCCGGCGACTCGGCGCCGACCGACGGGCGCGCATCGGCCGGCGCCGACCCAACCGGCCCCCCGTCGTTTCCCGCGACGGCTACCAGGGGAGGCCGGTCGTCGAGGTGATGTGGTCGGGGACATCTCCCGCGTAGTCGCCGGTGCTGAGGGTTCCGGTCGGTTCGAGCAGCATCACCGCCGCGCCGTCGGCCGATGCGGGGCAGTGTTCGACGCCGCGTGGCACGACGAAGACGTCGTGGCGGCCGAGGTGTACGACGGTCTCGGTCGTGCCGGTACCGGGGTCGGCGCTTTCGGTGCCCGGCTGCCGGAGACGGATGTCGAGGCTGCCGTCGAGCACGACGAACAACTCGTCGGTGTCCGGATGGGAGTGCCACACGAACGTGCCCTCCACCTTCGCCAGTCGGACGTCGTAGTCGTTGACCCGGGTGAGGATCCGGGGGCTCCAACGCTCCTCGAAGGACGCCAGGACGGCGTCGATGTTCGCGCTCGGGTTCGTCATGTCCGGAGATCCTGCGTCTTGCGCTTCGTCCCGACCAGTGCAAGGAATGACGCATGCCGCAACAATCCTCGCGCTTGCACCGGGTCGTCGCGCTCGTCGACGAGGGCTCCAACCCCTTCGAACTGGCCTGCGTGACCGAGGTTCTCGGCATCGACCGTCCCGAGGTCGGTGGGCTGCTCTATGACGTGCGGCTGTGCGCACGGGGGTCGACAGTGCCGATGCGGCAGGGCTTCTTCGCCATGACCGGCATCGCGGGACTGTCGGCGCTGGACGACGCGGACACGGTGATCGTCCCGAACCGGCCCGACACCGACACGCCGCACCACCCCGAGGTGCTGCAGGCGGTCCTCCGGGCCCACGAGCGCGGCGCCCGGATGGTCGGGATGTGCAGCGGGGCGTTCACCCTCGCCGACGCGGGGGTACTGGACGGGCGCCGCGCCACGATGCACTGGCAGTGGGCCGACGAGTTCCGCGACCGTTTCCCGCGCGTGGTCGTCGACGACGCCGTCCTGTTCGTCGACGACGGCGACATCCTCACCGCGGCAGGCAGCGCCGCGGCCCTCGACCTGGCGCTCCACGTCGTCCGCCGCGACCACGGCGCCGAGATCGCCGCCGCCGTCGCGCGCCGCCTCGTCTTCCCGGGACACCGTCCCGGTGGGCAACGGCAGTTCGTCGAACGGCCCATCCCCAAGGAGGCGGAAAGCCCGCTCGCCGGAGCGCTGAACTGGGCCGAACACCACGCGACCGGGCCGCTCACGGTCGCCGACCTCGCCGCCAGGGCGGTGATGAGCCCGGCGACCCTGCACCGGCGCTTCCGTGCCGAACTCGGCTGCACCCCGATCCAGTGGCTGACCGCGGTACGGGTCGAGCACGCCCGCCGGCTGCTCGAACGGACCGAGCTCGCCGTCGACCGCATCGCACGCGACAGCGGCCTGGGCACGGCCGCCAACCTCCGCACCCGGCTTGCCGAGCACACCGGCCTCACCCCGACCGCCTACCGTCGCGCCTTCGCCGCGACCGGGTCGGCCGAGCGGGGCTGATCACTCCTCCGGTTTCGGCACCGCCGGGTACGGGACGAACGTGCTGGTGTTCTCGTCAACCGTGAGTTGCTTGCCGATGTGCGGGAACGCCCGCTGCGGGCAAGCGGGGCGTTCACACACCTTGCAGCCCATGCCGATCGGGGTGGCCGCGGTCCGATCGTCGAGGTCGAGGCCCGCCGAGTACACCAGTCGCCGGGCGTGCCGCAGCTCGCAACCGAGGCCGACGGAGAACGTCTTGCCGGGGCTCGCGTAGCCACCGACATTGCGGGAGATCGTGCGTGCGATCCAGAAGTAGCTCTTGCCGTCCGGCAGTGTCGCCACCTGCGTGATGACCTTGCCCGGCGAGGTGAACGCCTCGTAGATGTTCCACAGCGGGCACGCGCCGCCCACCCGGGAGAAGTGGAACCCCGCCGCCGACTGGCGCTTCGACATGTTGCCGGCCCGGTCCACGCGCACGAACGAGAACGGCACGCCGCGCGCCTTCGGCCGTTGCAGCGTGGACAGGCGGTGGCAGACCGTCTCGAACCCGACGCCGAACTCGTCGCACAGCCGCTCGATGTCGTAGCGGTACTTCTCCGCCATCGACAGGAACGGCCCGTACGGCAGGATCAGCGCACCCGCGAAGTAATTCGCCAGGCCCACGCGGGCGAGCGACCGCGCCGCCGGGCCGGAGAAGGCCCACGAGTCGGCGAGGTCGGTGATCAGGTCGTCGTACTCGAGCAGCGCGATCTGCGAGGCCATGCGGAACGCGCGCTGCCCGATCCGCAGGCTCGGGGCCAGTCGCAGGATCTTCGCATCGGGCTCGTACCGGTGCTGCTGACCCGCCGACTCGTCGAGGCCGTCGCTCGTGACCTGCACACCGTAGTGGTCGGTCAGCCGGTCCAGCAGCGTGCGGTGCACCGTCTCGCCGCGGCGCAGGCCCATGTCGGCGGCCATGCGTTCGGCGCGCTCGTCGAGTTCGCCGACGTAGTTCTCGCGTTCGTAGAAGAAGTCGCGCACCTCCTCGTGGGGGAGGGGAGCGGCGGCGCTGCCGTGCTGGCCCATGCCGTTCTCGGTCACCAGCGCTGCGGTGGTCTCGACGGCGTTGCGGTAGCTGCGATGCAGTTTGACCAGGGCGGACGCCACGTTGGGCAGGTTGGACGCGAGCTCGTTGAGTTCGCCGGTCGTGGCCTCGATGCCGACCGCCTCGTCGAGCAGCGCCTCCTTGACGTCCGCGACCAGGCGCGCGGTGTCGGTGTTGGAGAAGAACTCGGTGTCGACACCGAACGCCTCGGTGATCCGCAACAGCACCGGAACGGTCAGCGGACGGGAGTTGTGCTCGATCTGATTGAGGTAGCTGGGCGAGATGTCGAGGAGTCGGGCCATGTCCGCCTGGCTCATCGAGCGGCTCTCCCTCAAATGGCGGAGCTTGCCCCCGGCGAAAGTCTTGTCCATCGCAGCCTCACATCCCGTAGATCTTTCGTACCGAAACGGTCAAGTAACCGGTTCAGTGTTCGTGTTTTCCCGTTCGTGCGAATGCCCTGTTCGCAACCTTCGCAACATCCTACGGAAATTTTGCAGAAATTTGCAAATTGGAGATGTGGCCGAGTTTTCGCAGCGCATGTCATGGTCGATCTACACAGCGAGTCAATCGCAAAGTTCGCAAAGGTGGAGAGTTCGATGGCACAGAACCTGGAGCAGACGGCCGCGGAGCTGAAGAAGAAGTGGGACAACGACCCCCGCTGGAAGGGTGTCGAGCGCGCCTACACCGCGGAGGACGTCGCCAAGCTGCGCGGCAGCGTCGTCGAGGAGAACACGCTCGCGCGCCGTGGTGCCGAGAAGCTGTGGGACCTGCTGCACACCGAGGACTACGTCCACGCCCTCGGTGCGCTGACCGGTAACCAGGCCGTCCAGCAGGTGCGTGCCGGCCTCAAGGCGATCTACCTGTCCGGCTGGCAGGTCGCGGCCGACGCCAACCTGTCCGGCCAGACCTACCCGGACCAGAGCCTGTACCCGGCCAACTCGGTTCCGGCCGTCGTGCGCCGCATCAACAACGCGCTCGGCCGCGCCGACCAGATCGCCTGGTCCGAGGGCAACACCGACATCGACTGGTACGCGCCGATCGTCGCCGACGCCGAGGCGGGCTTCGGTGGCCCGCTCAACGCGTTCGAGCTGATGAAGGGCATGATCAGCGCCGGTGCCGCGGGTGTGCACTGGGAGGACCAGCTGGCCTCCGAGAAGAAGTGCGGCCACCTGGGCGGCAAGGTCCTCATCCCGACGAAGCAGCACGAGCGGACGCTGAACGCCGCCCGGCTCGCCTCCGACGTGATGGACGTTCCGTCGCTCATCATCGCCCGCACCGACGCCGAGGCCGCGACGCTCATGACCAGCGACGTCGACGAGCGCGACCAGCAGTTCCTGACCGGCGAGCGCACCTCCGAGGGCTTCTACAAGGTCCGCAACGGCATCGAGCCCTGCATCGAGCGTGCCAAGGCCTACGCGCCGTACTCCGACCTCATCTGGATGGAGACCGGCACGCCGGACCTCGAGGTGGCCCGCAAGTTCGCCGAGGCGGTCAAGGCCGAGTACCCGGACCAGATGCTCGCCTACAACTGCTCGCCGTCGTTCAACTGGAGCAAGCACCTCGACGCCGACACGATCGCGCGCTTCCAGCGTGAGCTCGGCGCGATGGGCTTCAAGTTCCAGTTCATCACGCTGGCCGGCTTCCACGCGCTGAACTACTCGATGTTCGACCTGGCTCACGGCTACGCCCGTGAGGGCATGACGGCCTACGTCGACCTGCAGGAGCGCGAGTTCGCCTCGGAGGAGCGTGGCTACACCGCCACGAAGCACCAGCGCGAGGTCGGCACCGGCTGGTTCGACCTGGTGTCCACCGCGCTGAACCCGGAGAGCTCCACCACGGCGCTGACCGGTTCCACCGAGGAAGCGCAGTTCTGAGAAAACAGCGTGTCACGGCCGTTGCGTAGCGCTCCCCGTGACACCCCATAGCGGGTGGGCCGGTCACTTCCACCGGACCGGCCCACCCGTTTTTCCACCCCACTCCGCAGCGATCGTCGCCCGGAGTGCCCGCCCGAGAGGGGTCCGATCATGGCTGACAGGTTCGACCACAGGCTGACCGTCACCGGCGAGATCGCAAGCCGCTACGACGAGATCCTCACCCCCGCCGCGCTCGCGTTCGTGGCGAAGCTGGACAACGCCTTCGCCGAGCGCCGCCGCGAACTGCTCGACGTGCGGCGTCACCGCCGCGAGCGGATCGCAGCCGGTGAGGAGCAGCTCGACTTCCTGCCCGAGACCGCGGCGATTCGCGACGACGCCTCCTGGCAGGTGGCGTCGCCCGCTCCGGGCCTGGAGGACCGGCGGGTGGAGATCACCGGACCGGTCGATCGCAGGATGACCGTCAACGCCCTCAACTCGGGTGCGAAGGTGTGGCTGGCCGACTTCGAGGACGCCACATCGCCGACCTGGGAGAACGTCGTCGGCGGTCAGCTGAACCTCTACGACGCGGTCCGGCGGAACATCGACTTCGAATCGGGCGGCAAGCACTACACGATCGGCGAGGACCCGGCCACCCCCGTCGTCCGCCCGCGCGGCTGGCACCTCGTGGAGAAGCACGTCCGGATCGACGGACGCCCGGTGTCGGCCAGCCTGTTCGACTTCGGCCTCTACTTCTTCCACAACGCCAAGCGGCTCGTGGCGAAGGGACTCGGCCCGTACTTCTACCTGCCGAAGCTCGAAAGCCACCACGAGGCGCGGCTGTGGAACGACGTGTTCCGCACGGCCCAGCGGGAGATCGGCCTGCCGCAGGGCACGATCCGCGCGACCGTGCTGATCGAGACCATCACGGCGGCCTTCGAGATGGACGAGATCCTCTACGAACTGCGCGAACACGCGGCGGGTCTCAACGCGGGCCGCTGGGACTACATCTTCTCGATGATCAAGACCTTCGGCGAGGCCGGCGCGGACTTCGTGCTTCCCGACCGCGGTGACGTCACGATGACCGTCCCGTTCATGCGGGCCTACACCGAGCGGTTGGTGCAGACCTGCCACCGGCGCGGGGCACACGCGATCGGCGGCATGGCCGCGGCCATCCCGAGCCGGGACGAGGAGGCCAACGCCGCCGCGTTCGAGAAGGTGCGGCAGGACAAGCAGCGTGAGGCGGCCGACGGGTTCGACGGCTCCTGGGTCGCCCACCCGGGCTTGGTCGGCACGTGCCGGGAGGCGTTCGACACCGTCCTGGGCGACGAGCCGAACCAGCTCGCGGTGCTGCGCGACGACGTCGACGTCACCGCGGCCGACCTGCTCGACGTCGCCAGCGCGGGCGGCGAGGTCACCGAGGAGGGTGTGCGCGGCAACATCAACGTCGCGCTCCGGTACCTCGACGCGTGGCTGCGCGGCACCGGCGCCGCCGCCATCCACGGGCTGATGGAGGACGCCGCCACGGCGGAGATCGCCCGCTGCCAGGTGTGGCAGTGGATCCGCCACGACACCAAGCTCACCGACGGCACCGTCGTCAGCCGTGAGCTGGTCACCGAATGGCTCGACGAGGAACTCGCCGCGATGCGTGCCGATCTTGGGGATGAGACCCGGCTTTCCGACGCGCGTGAGCTCTTCGTCGAGACAGCGCTCGGGGAGAAGCTGCCGGGCTTCGTCACCACGGGTGCGTACGCGCGCTACCTGACCAACGCCACGGTCTGACAGCGCGAACCCGGGCACCGCCTGCCGCATCCCCGCCTTGCGGCAGGCGGTGCCCTTCGCGCGCGAGGCAGGGGAGAGGTGGGCGGCGGGCATCGCCGGCCGGCCGCTCAGTGACGCGCAGCCTCGATCACGCGGTGCAGTGCGGCGTTGAGCTGCTCGAGTTCCTCGACGTCGAGGCCCAGGCGTTCGACGACGCGGTACGGGATGCGCTCGGCCTCGGTGCGGAGCCGCTGTCCCGCATCGGTCAGCGACACCTCGAGGGTGCGCTCGTCGCCTGTGCGCCGCCTGCGCGCGACATACCCCAACGTCTCCAGACGTTTGAGCAACGGCGAGAGCGTGGCGGGCTCGGAACACAACGTCTCGCCGAGGTCGCGCACGGAACGAGGGGATTGTTCCCACAGTGCGAGCAGTACGAGGTACTGCGGGTGGGTGAGCCCGTGTGGTTCGAGCAGCGGCCGGTAGATACCGATGACGCTCCGGGACGCGATCGACAAGGCGAAGCACACCTGTCGTTCCAGTGCGAGCGGGTTCTCTCCCAGATCGATGTCCGTCATCGCCGTCACTCCGTCGGTTAGTGCACTAACTGTTAGCCTGTCGATTATGGCTGCAGGCGAGGAGAAGGTGCGTCCCGGCCCGATCGGATGGCTCCGCTACTCGGTGGGCGGCCGGCTGCCGGAGGAACTGGCGCCCTGGGTGCTGAAGGACGCGACGAGCCGGGCGTGGCGCTGGCGGCTCGCCGCCCGCAACCTCGTGTACCTGGTCCCGCTCACGTCGGTGTGGCTTCTGCTGCCCGGCCCGCTGGGCTTGCGACTGTCGCTGTCGCTGATGGCGATGCTGGTGGGCGTGTTCTACTCCCAGGCCTACGGCGACGAGAGTGTCGAGCTGCGCGTCGCCAAGCACGGCTACGAGTACGGCCAGGCGCGCGCCATCCGTCGGGAGCGGGAGAACGCCGCAGGCGCCGAGGACTGGGAGACCTACAAGGCGATCTACCGATCGTGAGAGCCGCGGAGGTGCTCACCGGGTGGGATGGGTGACCGATCGCCACGGGCCGTTGCCGCGGTGACGCGAACGGGCCGCTCGCGTGGTCGTGTGGTGCACGAGTGGACCGTTCGTGGCGATGTGAGGAAGCCGCGGCGACGGTTCGGGGCACGGCGACCAGCCGTTCACACCGGTTCGGACCTGCGGTAGACGTGCTTCGAGCAGGAAAAACAGAGATCGCGCTGCGAGGCAAGGTCCGGTTTTACCAGTACTTCCGTCGCTTGTCGGGACGGGGTGTGGTGCGCTGCCATAGGTGGACGGTCAGTGACTTTCCCACACTGGAGGCAGCTCCCATGGTTCGAAACGCACGCACCTTCGCCCGCGCCGCGGGGGTGAGCGTGGCGGTGCTCGCGGTCGCATTCGGATCGCTCACGGTCGCCCACGCCGACGAGAACGCCGGCGTGAAGCCCGACGTCGTCGGCGGATCGCCCGCGGACATCGCCGACTTCCCCTACGCCGTCGCGCTCACCGATGCGTCGGGTTTCCAGTTCTGCGGCGGTTCACTGATCGCTGAGGACAAGGTCCTCACGGCCGCGCACTGCGCCGAAGGTCAGGACCCCGCCGACGTCGTCGCCGTCACCGGCCGCACGGATCTGACCACCAACGACGGTAGCGAGACACCCGTCAGCGACATCTGGGTGCACCCCGACTACAGCAGCGTCACCACCGGCGCCGACGTCGCGGTGCTCACACTCGCCTCGCCGGTGTCCGACGGCGAACCGATCGAACTCGCCTCCGCCCCGGACGGGCCCAGCTACACGCCGGGCGCCGACGCGACGGTCGCCGGCTGGGGGACCACGTCGGAGGGCGGCTCGTCGTCGGACACGTTGCTGCAGGGCACTGTGCCGGTCAGGTCGGACGAGGACTGCTCCACCGCGTACGGCTCCGAGTACGACGCCCAGGGCATGGTCTGTGCCGGTCTTCCCGACGGCGGCGTCGACGCCTGCCAGGGCGACTCGGGCGGCCCGCTGGTCGTCGACGGAAGGCTGGCCGGTGTCGTGTCGTGGGGCAACGGCTGCGCCCGTCCGAACTATCCGGGTGTGTACGCGCGGGTCGGCACCTACGCCGACGACATCGCCGGGCAGCTGGCCTCCGGCCGGGCGTGAGGCCGGTGGGGGACGCCGCTCGCAGGCGTCCCCCACCCGGCCGGGCCGGGGCGGCGCGCCGGGCGGTGCTTCAGTCGACGGTTACGTGTCGCCGGTGTCGCGGTCGAAGACGTTGCCGGTCGGGATTTTCGGCCGGGCCAGGTCCTGAGGACCGCCGGGCCGCGTGCGGCGGTAGACGTCCGCGGTGCTGGCCGCGATCCGCGCCCAGTCGAAATCGGCCGCCAGTCGGGACTGCGCGGCGCGGGCACGCCGCTCCGCGGCGCCGGTGTCGGCCAGCACGGTGTCGACCGCGCCCGAGATGGCCCGCACGTCGCCCGGATCGAACGCCAAGCCGGTCTCACCGTCGATCACGACCTCGCCGAGCCCTCCGGCGGTGGAGGCCACGAGCGGGCGCCGGGCCGCGGCCGCCTCGAGCGCGACGATGCCGAAGGGCTCGTAGCGGCTGGGCAGCACCACGGCGTCGGCGGCTGCGAGCACCGCCCGCAGCCGTAGGTCGGGCAGGTGGCCGACGAAGTCGATCGCCTCGGCCAGGCCGAGAGTCCGGGCCTGCTCGACGAGCTCGTCGTGATGCCGGCCGACACCTGCCACGACCAGTCGGGTGCCCGGATGCCGGTCCCGCACCGCGGGAAGGGCTTCGAGCAGGTCCTGCACGCCCTTCTCCCACTCGAGTCTGCCGAAGTAGAGCAACAGGGGAGCGTCGTCCGGGCTGTGGCGCCGCCGTGCGGTGGTGATCTCGGTGGCGGGTACCTGCCAGCCCCGTTCCTCGATGCCGTTGTGGATCACGCTGATCGACTCCGTGTCGAGGTCGAAAAGCTGCGCCACCTCGCGGCGCATCGCCTGTGAGCACGTGATGAGTGCGTCGGACCGGTTGGCGAGCCACCACTCCGCCGAGTGCACCTGCTGGTTCAGAGGGTGCGACAGCCATCCCGAGTGCCTGCCGGCCTCGGTGGCGTGGATCGTGCCGACCAGCGGGACCTCCGCGGTGTCCGCGAGCGCGACGGCCGGATTGGTGACCAGCCAGTCGTGCGCGTGCACCACGTCCGGAGGCCATTCGCGAACCAACCGCGCCCCGGCGCGGATCATCGCGTGGCCCATCGACAGCGTCCAGGCGACCAGGTCGCGTTCGAACGTCACGTGCAACGGGTCCTCGGCCACGCGGATGATCCGCACGCCCTCGGAGACCTCGTCGGACGTCGGATGCGTCTCGGCATCGCTGCCCGCCACGTGCCGGCACAGCACCGTCACGTCGTGGCCGTCGGCGACGAGGTGCCGGGCCAGGGCGTGGACATGCCGGGCGAGTCCGCCGACCACGACCGGCGGGTACTCCCACGAGAGCATCAACACGCGCATGGTTGGAGGTTACTCATCGGTACGGGCACCGGCCAGCGACACCCGTCGGAGACGGTCGGGCGAGTGCGCCCGCTCCGCCTCCGTCCGCCGGTGACGGAGCGGCCTTCGCACGCGGGGAGCAGGGCGGCCCCACGGCGCGATGTGGTGTAGGGGATGGTGTGAGCCTCCTCCGCCCTGTCCGCAGCCTCTCGTACCCCGGTGGCGGGCCTTCCGGTCTCTGGAAGCATCGACGGTGATGAACGCCGACGCCACGGATGACGACCCCACCCACGCCGGTGCCCCCCAGGACGGTGCCACCCACCTGGACACCGGCGCGCCCGACTCCGGTGATGCCCGTGTCACCGGCGCCGGCAGTGCCGACCCGGCGCCGGATCCCGCGGGCCTCGACGCGACCGCGTTGGCAGCGGCCTCGGCGCCGACATCGCCGGTCGTGTCACCGACGGCGGACGCGCCGGACACCGCTCGGACGGCGCCCACCGGTCCCGACGGTTCGCCGGTCGCGCCGCTGAGCACGCCCTGGACCGCCGACGTCGACCCCGACGACCCGCTACCGGAACACCCGCGCCCGCAACTCACCCGCGGGGATCGCTGGCGCACCCTCAACGGCAGATGGGAGTTCACCGCGGCGGCCCACGGTGGCGAGCCGCACAGCAGGGAGGAGATCGTCGTCCCGTTCCCACCCGAAGCCGCACTCTCCGGAATCGGCCGTCGGGTCGAGCGGATGTGGTACCGGCGCACGTTCGACGTGCCCGCGGACTGGCGCGGTGACCGGACACTGCTGCACTTCGGGGCGGTCGACCAGGTCGCCACGGTGTGGATCAACCACCAGCTCGTCGCTCGTCACGAGGGCGGCTACACGCCGTTCAGCGTCGACATCACCGACGTGCTGCGGGCCGAGGACCCGGCGGGCGGCGCTCCGGACGGCCAGGGAAGCGGGGAGCAGGAGATCGTCGTGCGTGCCGAGGACGCGGGCAACAGCGGCACCTTCCCGGTCGGCAAACAGGCCAACCGGCCCGGCGGGATCCTCTACACGGGAGCGTCCGGTATCTGGCAGACCGTGTGGCTCGAGGCCGTGCCGCACACCCGTGTCGACCGGCTCGACGTGACCTCCGACCTCACCGGATTCGCCGTCACGGCTGCCGTGTCCGGAGCCGAAGGGGCCGGCGCCGTCGTCGAGGTCGAGGTCGAGGCGGGCGGGGTGACGGTGACGGGCACGCCGGAACGTCCGGTGCGGGTGGAGGTTCCGTCGCCGCGACCGTGGAGCCCGGACGATCCGTACCTGTACGGCCTCACCGTCCGGCTGCGCACCGAGGCGGGCACGCTGCTCGACGAGGTTCGCAGTCACGTCGGCCTGCGCACGGTCGGCCTGGTCCGCGACGCCGAGGGCCGTCCCCGGATCGCCCTCAACGGGCGGATCACGTTTCTCCACGGCCCGCTCGACCAGGGGTACTGGCCCGACGGGATCTACACCGCACCCACCGACGAGGCGTTGCGCTACGACCTCGAGCAGACCAAGGCCTACGGCTTCAACACGGTGCGCAAACACGTCAAGGTCGAGCCCGCCCGCTGGTACCACTGGGCGGACCGGCTCGGGCTGCTCGTCTGGCAGGACATCCCGTCGCTGCCGATCGTGCTCGACAACCCGCCCGGCCCGCAGGCCCGGCCCGTGGACCGGGCGTGCGCCCGGTTCGAGGCCGACCTGGCCGACATCGTCGCGGCGCTGCGTTCGGTGACGTCGCTCGTCGTGTGGACACCGTTCAACGAGGGCTGGGGCGAGTACGACACCGCGCGGATCACCGAGGAGCTGATGGCGGCCGACCCCGAACGGCTCGTCGTCGCCGACAGCGGCGTCAACTGCTGCCATTCGCACCCCGACTCCGGCGCGGGACACATCTACGACGACCACACCTACGTCGGCCCGGGCAGGCCGCTCGCGACGGATCACCGGGCCACGGCCGACGGCGAGTACGGAGGGCTGGGCCTCGCCCTCGACGGGCACCTGTGGCCCGGCGAACCCGTGGCCTACGAGCTGACCGGTTCCGCGGAGGAGCTGACGCGGCGCTACGTCGAGGTGGCCCGCGAGCTGCGCACCGTGGTGCGGCACCTCGGGTTGTCGGCGGCGGTCTACACCCAGACCACCGACGTCGAGAACGAGGTCAACGGCCTGCTGACCTACGACCGCCGGGTGGCCAAAGTGGATATCGAGGCTGCGGCCGCGGGCAACCGCGCGGTCATCGAGGCCGGTTCGGATTGACGTCGGAACAGTCCTGACGGCCTTCGAAAGTTCCTTGTGCCCGATTCACGTGGAGAGTGACAATTCCGCGACGAAGGAACCGAAGGAGCGTCGATGTCCGCACGCCGTCCGCGCACCCGAGCGCTGGCCGTTCTGTCCGCTGTGGCCGTGGGGGCCGGTGTGGTCGTTGCGAGTTCCGCCAGCGCGGCGGGCCCTACGGACCCGTCGGCCGGGGTCGGCCCGCCGGAGCGGGGAAAGCAGGACGAGCAATGGGTCGCCGAGGGTCGCGGCGGTGCGGTGAGCTCGGTCGATTCCGACGCCACGGCCGTCGGAATCGAGGTTCTCCGTAACGGCGGCAACGCCACGGACGCGGCGGTCGCGACGGCCGCCGCGCTGGGGGTCACCGAGCCGTACAGCGCCGGTATCGGTGGCGGTGGGTTCTTCGTGCACTACGACGCGGCGAGCGGCAAGGTCGAGACGATCGACGGCCGGGAGACCGCGCCTGCGGCGATGCCGCAGGACGCGTTCATCGATCCGGAGACGGGGGAGACGTACACGTTCTTCCCCGACATGGTCACCAGCGGTGCCTCGGTCGGTGTGCCCGGTACGCCCGCCACGTGGCAGGCCGCGCTGGATTCGTGGGGCAGCCGTTCGTTGGCGGACACGTTGGAGCCGGCGGCGACGTTGGCGGAGGACGGTTTCGAGGTCGACGAGACGTTCCGTCGCATGACGGCGAACAATCAGGAGCGTTTCGCCGCGATCTCGTCGACGGCCGAGCTGTTCCTGCCCGGCGGGGAGCCGCCCGCGGTCGGTTCGACGTTCCGCAACCCTGCCCTCGCGGACACGTATCGCTTGATGGCGCGTGAGGGGATGGACGGGTTCTACCAGGGTGCATTGGCGGAGGAGATCGCCGACACCGTGCAGAACCCGCCGGCTGTGGAGGGCACCGATCTGCCGGTGCCGCCCGGTGAGATGACGACCGAGGACATCGCCGAGTATGCGGTGAACACGCCCGAGCCGACGAGCCACGAGTATCGGGGTTACGAGATCTACGGGATGGCGCCGCCGTCCAGCGGTGGGCACACATCGGCCGAGACGTTGAACATTCTCGAGCAGTTCGATGTGCCGTCGATGTCCGAGGCGGACGCGATGCACCATTATCTCGAGGCGTCCGCGTTGGCCTATGCCGATCGGGCGGCCTACAGCGGCGACACCGATTTCGTGGACATGCCGTTGGATGAGTTGTTGTCGGACGAGTTCGCGGCCGAGCGGGCGTGCGAGGTGGATCCGAACCGGGCTGCGGACAAGCCGGTGGCGTCCGGGGACGCGGACGGCGACTATTCGACGCCGTGTGACGGGGCGACGGGCCCGCGTGCCGATCGGCCGAATTCGGAGGGGCCGTCGACGACGCATCTGAGCGTCACCGACCGCTGGGGCAACGTGGTGTCGTACACGCTCACGATCGAGCAGACCGGTGGCAGCGGCATCACCGTTCCGGATCGGGGTTTCATCCTGAACAACGAGCTGACCGATTTCAGCCACGTTTACGACGAGACCGATCCGAACCGCATCGAGGGCGGGAAGCGGCCTCGGTCGTCGATGACGCCGACGATCGTGTTCGAGGACGGTGAGCCGTGGCTGGCGGTGGGTTCGCCGGGCGGTTCGACGATCATCACAACGGTCACGCAGACGATGTTGAACCGCATGGATCTCGGTATGGATCTGCCGTCGGCGGTGGCCGCGCCGCGGGCCTACCAGCACAACTCGGCCGAGGTCACTGCCGAGCCGGGCTTCGTCGACGCCTACGGTGACGAGCTCACGTCATTCGGCCACGAGCTGTCCGAGACGTCGTCGATCGGTGTGGTGGCCGCGATCGAGCTCCTGCCCGGTGGCAGGGCGCAAGCGGTTGCCGAGCCGGAACGGCACGGCGGTGGTTCCGCGGCCGTGGTGTCGCCGACCCGGCGCTGGTAGCGCCTCGCCGTCGCGGTAGGGGCGACCCGCTCCCACGGCGGCGCTCCCACGGCGGTGCTTCCACGGCGGCGCTTCGTCGTCGGCGCAGCTAGAGCGTCCGGGCGTCGAGACGGCCGAACGGGCTCGTCCGGCGCCGCTCGGCCGCCAGCCGTACGGCCCGCGGGTCGCCGGCACGGTGCAGTGCCGCCAGCTCGTCGAAGCGGTCGGTGTGTTCGCCGGCACGCCTGCGCGCGTAATCGGCCGCCGAATCCTTGGTGACCATGAACGCCCAGTCACTGGACAGGCCGAGCAGCGCCTCGCGGACGGCCTGATCGGCCACCGGGTCGCGGTGATCGCGTGGCACGTCGAGGGCCAGCAACCTCTGCTGCAGCCGCGCGTTCGCGTCGACCATGTCGGCCACCTGCTCGCCGTCCCACACGCGCCAGTCCTTGCCCGATCCCCACGACGAGGCGGGCAGGTCCACAGGGGCGCCGACGTGCCCGGCCTCCACGGCGCCGCGCAGCGTCGTGACCCGCACCCCGGCCTCCGGAAGTGCGCGCAGGACGCCCTCCAGCCACTGCGGGCCCTCGTGCCACCAGTGTCCGAACAGCTCCGTGTCGTAGGCGGCGACCACGAGCGCCTCACGACCGTCACGCTCGCGCAGCGAGCGCAGCCGCGTGACCACGGTGTCGACGAAATCCTTGACGTGGGTGTCCACGGTGTCGGCCGCGCGGGCGGGATCGTAGGGCGCCTTGTCCTGCGGCGGTACCTGTTTGCCGGTCACGCGTGACGGTTTGATGCCCACCTCGTGCGCCCACGTGTGGAAGTCGCGGTACGTCGCGTGGCCGGGATAGCCGGCCTTCGGTGACCAGACCCGGTAGGTGACCTCCAGGTCGCGGCCGAAGCAGACCACATCGGACTCGCCGACCGTGCGTGCCGTCGCCGTGTCGCCGTGCAGGGCGGGGCCGTCGACGAGGAAACGCTGCACTCCCGCCGCCGCGTACGCGTTCTCCATGCCGGGTGCGTAGCCGCACTCCGGCGCCCAGATACCCGCGGGCCGGTGGCCCAGGCGCAGCGCCGTGTCGGCGAGGCCCTCGGAGAGTGCGAAACCGCGGACCCGTTCGTCGAGCAACGGCTGGAACGGATGCGCCAACGGCCCGCCGAGGAGTTCCACAGTTTCACTGTCCACAAGCGACCGCAGAACGGGTGAGAAACCATGCCGCCACGTCGTCTCGAGCTCGTCGATCGCATGGGTGGCGGTGCGGTGTTCCGCGGCGGCGAGGTCGGACAGCAGCCCGTCTCCCCTCCACAGGCCGGCGGCGTGCTCGGCGCGCAGCCGCCACGTACCGAGCCAGTCGTGCATCGCGCGCAGCGCGTACGGATCGTCGAGTTGGGCCGCCAGCACCGGGGTGACGCCGAGCGTCAGGACGTCACGCCTGCCCTCGTCGGCGAACCGCCGCAGCAGGTCCATCACAGGCAGATACGAATGCGCCCACGCCTGGTAGAGCCATTCCTCGCCGACCGGCCAGGCGCCGTGGTGCGGCAGCCACGGCAGATGGCTGTGGAGGACGAGGCAGAACGTGCCCTCGGTATCGCCGCCCGGATCGCGCGTCACGGTCGCACCGCCACGGCGACGAGGTCGAGGCTGGCGTCCAGGTCGCGGTCGTGGACGTCGAAGTCCTCGGCCCGGATCGCGGCGACGTCGGCGAGCAGATCCTCCGGCCACTCCGCCTGCCCGGGCAACGAGCCCATGACGACGTCGAGCTGGGCGTCGATGATCGACCCGCCGTAGCGCTCGTCGAGCGCCCGGACACCCGCACCGTGGTGCAGACCGGCGAGTAGCTCGACCGCGAATCCGGCTTCGCGGAGCATCTCGTCCAGTTCGGACGGTGAGAGTTCGCGGGTGTGATACGGATTCAGCGGCGTGTCACTATCGGGCGTGAAGGTGAGCCGATTCGGGGTGGTCACCAGCAACCGCCCACCGGGCCGGAGTACGCGGCGGCATTCGGCGAGGAACCCGCACTGGTCCCAGAGGTGTTCGAGCACCTGGAGGTTGGCGACGACGTCCAGTCGGGCGTCGGCCAGCGGCAACGTCGCGAGGTTGCCGTGCAGTGCGGCCACGGCCGGGTAGCTGCGGGCGACGTGGCCGATCGCGGCACTGTCGTAGTCGAGTGCGAGTACCTGCGCCGCGTGGTCGGAGAGCAGGCCCGCGCCGTACCCCTCACCGCAACCGGCCTCCAGGACGACGGCGCCCGTGCAGTACGGCAGTAACGCGTGATAGGCGGCTTCGTGTCGGCGGTACCAGTAGTTCTCCTCCGGCACTCCCGGCACGGTGCGCTCACCGGTCAGGTGCAGGGCTTCGGCGCGAGTCGTGTCCACGCGGAGAGACTAGCCGCCGTGCCCGCGCCGCCCTACCCGCCGGTAACGAGAGTCGCAGCAGGCGGTCGGCGCGGCCACGGCCACCCCGCGTCAGTGGGACGACGGCGGCTGCCCACCGCCGCGCGAACCACCCGAGCCGCCCGCGCCCTTGCGGATCTTGTCGAAGGCCTCCTTGGCCTGCCGGCGTTTGTGAGGGTCGCGGGCCATCCGTTTCGCCTCGGAGATCGCGCGCCTGCCCGCCGGGCTCTTCGCGAACCGGGCCACCTTGTGGAACAGCGATGCCATGTGTGGTCCTTTCCGTCGGCCGTCAGGCCATTCGTCGGGTCGATGGCCGGGGCGACACGCCTCGGCCGACGCCGGCGCCGTTCAGGATACCGACGCGAGTTCCGCCCGCGGCGCGATCGGCCCGAATGCGCACCGGCGTCACTCGAAACCGGTGTCGGCGGGGCGCAGTGTCGGCGGGACCGGGCGGACGGTGGGGCTGAGCGGTGTCGGCGGGACCGAGCGGTGTCACTGGGACGGGGCGACGGTGATGCCGAGCGCGCCGGGCCCGACGTGCGCCCCGATGACGGTGCTGCCCTGGACGAGCGCGAGGTCGCCGAGGGAGGGGATGCGCCGTCGGAGCTCGCCCGCGAGTCGGTGCTCGCGGTCGCCGATTTCCGCGGAGGCGACGGCGACGTCGACCGTGATGTCGCCGGCGTGCTGGACGGCGAGGTCGACCAGTTTGCCCAGGGCGCGTTTGGTGCCCGGCACCCGCGCGAGCGGTGCCACTTCGCCGCCGCTGATCGTCAGGATCGGGCGGATCGACAGCGCCGACCCGATCGCCGCGGCGGCGCCGCCGATGCGCCCGCCCCGGCGCAGGTAGTCGAGCGTGTCGACGTAGATGAGCTCCTTGCTGCCGCGGATGCGATCGTCCGCGGCGCTCATGACGCGCTCGACCGGGGCGCCCGCCGCTGCGGCGCGCGCGGCCGACACGGCGGCGAAGCCGAGGCTCATGTTGGTGGTGCCGCTGTCGAGCACGTAGACCGGCACGCCGACCTGCTGTGCCGCCTCGCGAGCCGCGTCCGCCGTCGCGGAGAGCTTGCTGGAGATGTGGAGGCAGACGATCGCGGTGGCCCCCGCGCTCACGGCGTCCTGGAAGTTCCAGAAGAACGCACCGGGGTCGGGTGGCTGTGTGGTGACCGGTTCGTGGGCCCGCAACTTGTGGAGGAGGTCCTCGCGGTCGTAGCGGTTCTCGTCGTCGACGCGATCGCCGACGACGACCTGGACGGGGACGACGGAGATGTCCCATTGCTTGGCGGTCCGCTCCGGCAGGCTCGCCGTGGAGTCGGTGATCACTGCGACAGGCACTCACCGAGGCTACCCCGCGGTACACGAAAGTTTGCACCCATTAGGGGGAGTGTCATGCGACCTCCGCTCGCGAGCCATGTACGTGGTGTAATGGCCAGTGGATCGAGCAGTTATCTGAACGATCGTCCCACTAAAACGCGATTCCGGGTGAACGTGGTCACCTCGGCGCGCGTACCAGTGGTTTTGCGCCTAATCTACCGCCCAGTAACGCCCTGCATTGCGCCTAAAGGAGTTCCATGACCAACATCGTTGTACTGGTCAAGCAGGTGCCGGACACGTACTCGGAGCGCAAGCTCAACGAGAGTGACCACACCCTCGACCGAGAGTCCGCCGACGCGGTGATCGACGAGATCAACGAGCGCGCCGTCGAGGAGGCGCTCAAGATCAAGGAAGCAGGCGAGGGCGAGGTGACCGTGCTGTGCGTCGGTCCCGACCGCGCCACCGACGCCATCCGCAAGGCTCTGTCGATGGGCGCCGACAAGGCCGTCCACGTTTCCGACGAGGCCCTGCAGGGTTCGGACATGGTCGCCACCGCGAAGGTCATCGCCGGTGCGCTCGGCAAGGTCGACGGCTACGACCTGGTCATCGCCGGTAACGAGGCCTCCGACGGCCGTGGCGGTGCCATCCCCGCGATGCTCGCCGAGATCCTCGGTGTGCCGCAGCTGACCCACGCCCGCGAGCTGTCCCTCGAGGGCACGACCCTCAAGGTCGACCGCGAGACCGAGGACGGCGTCACCCACCTCGAGGCGAACCTGCCCGCCGTCGTGAGCGTCACCGAGAAGATCAACGAGCCGCGCTACCCGTCCTTCAAGGGCATCATGGCCGCCAAGAAGAAGCCGGTGGAGACCCTCACGGTCGCCGACCTCGGCGTCGACGCCGGGGAGCTGGGCCTGTCGGGCGCCGCCGCGACCGTGCTCGAGGCCGCACCGAAGCCGCCGCGCGCGGCCGGTGAGCGGGTCGAGGACGACGGTGACGGCGGCACGAAGGTCGTCGAGTACCTGGCCGGCCAGAAGCTCATCTGAGACAGACCTCATCCCACTCAAGGAGACGAACCATGGCTGAAGTACTCGTGCTCGTCGACCAGGTCGACGGTGAGGTCAAGAAGTCCACGTTCGAGCTGCTCACCGCCGCTCGCTCGCTGGGCGAGGCGTCCGCGGTCGTCGTCGGTACGCCCGGCACCGCAGGCAAGGTCAAGGACGCGCTGGCGTCGTACGGCGCGGCGAAGGTGTACGCCGCGGAGTCGGACGACGCCGCCGGCTACCTGGTGACGCCGAAGGTCGACGCGCTCGCCACGGTCGCGGGGCAGGCTTCGCCCGCCGCCGTGCTGGTGTCGGCGACGGCCGAGGGCAAGGAGATCGCGGGCCGGCTCGCGATCCGCCTCGGCGGTGCCGTGCTCGTCGACGCCGTCGGCGTGAACGCCGACGGCTCGGTCGACCAGTCCATCTTCGGTGGAGCGTTCTCGGTCAAGTCGAAGGCCGCCAAGGGCACGCCGGTCGTGTCGGTGCGCCCGGGTGCCGTCGAGGCCGAGCAGGCCGACGGCGGCGCCGCCGAGGAGACGGTCGCGCTGCCCGCGGCCGACCCCGCCAAGTCGGCCAAGGTGACCGGTGTCGAGCCGGTCGTCGGCGGTGACCGGCCCGAGCTGACGGAGGCGTCGATCGTCGTCTCCGGTGGCCGCGGTGTCGGCTCGGCCGAGAAGTTCGACGTCGTCGAGAAGCTGGCCGACTCGCTCGGCGCCGCCGTCGGTGCCTCGCGTGCCGCCGTCGACTCCGGCTACTACCCGGCGCAGTTCCAGGTCGGCCAGACCGGTAAGACGGTCTCGCCGCAGCTGTACGTCGCGCTCGGCATCTCCGGTGCCATCCAGCACCGTGCCGGCATGCAGACGTCGAAGACCATCGTCGCCGTGAACAAGGACGCCGAGGCGCCGATCTTCGAGATCGCCGACTTCGGTGTCGTCGGCGACCTGTTCGACGTCGCTCCGCAGCTGACCGACGAGGTCGCCAAGCGCAAGGGCTGACCGCTCGCGCCTGCGCAGTACCGCCCACGGCCGCCTTCCCGCACCCGCGGGGAGGCGGCCGTGAGCGCGTGTGAGGCCCGCGTGAACGGAGCGTTCACCGGGTGTGCAGCCGTCGGCCACGGCCGGTGCCCGCCGGGGTTTCCCTGCCGGCGCGAGCATCCCTGGTATGACGCGGTCACAGCCCCTGCTCAGTACGGACCGGACGACGGGCGGTGCGCGGTACTCGCTGCGCGTCGCCTCCGGGGAGGACGAGGTGCTCGCCGCGCAGCGGCTACGGCACCGGGTCTTCGCCGAGGAGATGGGCGCCCGGCTCGCACCCGGGCCAGACGGCCTGGACGTCGACCCGTTCGACGCCTTCTGCGACCACCTCCTGGTCACCGACGACGAGACCGGCGCGATCGTCGGCACCTACCGGATGCTGCCGCCGGGCCGGGCGCGCGAGGCCGGGCAGCTCTACTCCGACACCGAATTCGACCTGTCGGCACTGAACCCGCTGCGCGGTTCGCTCGTCGAAACCGGGCGGTCCTGTGTGGACGCCGATCACCGCACCGGAGCCGTCGTCAGCCTGGTGTGGGCGGGCATCGCGCGGTACATGCTGCTGTCCGGGCACCGGTATCTCGCGGGCTGCGCCTCGGTGCCACTCTCCGACGGCGGCGCACAGGCCGCCGGTGTCTGGGACATCGCGTTCACCAAGCACTTCGCCGACGAGTCCCACCGCGTGAGGCCGTTGCACCCGTGGCGGTGCGACGAGATCGTCCGTCCCGCCCGCCCGGTGCTACCGCCGCTGCTGCGCGGATACGTCCGCCTCGGCGCGCGGGTCTGCGGGCCGCCCGCACACGACCCGGACTTCGACGTCGCCGACTTCTTCGTCTTGCTCGACCTGCAGCAGGTCGACGAGCGGTACCTCAAATACTTCCTGGGGGCAGCGGCATGAGCCACCTGTGGATGCCGGCCTCGCCGTGCGGGGACGGCTGTCTCACCCCGGAGGAGGGGCGTGTCGGCCCGGTGCGACGGGCGTTGCGGCTCACCGGGGCGGTTCTGATCGTCGCCGCCGGGCTGGTGCTCGTCCCGCTCCTGGCGGTGCTGCCCGGCCGCGACCGGATCGTGCGCGCGGTGTTCCGCGGTCTGCTGGCCGCGCTCGGCGTCCGGTTGGTCGTCCGCGGCGAGCTCGACGGCAGCGGACGGGGCGCGCTCGTCGTCAGTAATCACATCTCGTTCGCCGACATCATGGGGCTGAACGCGATGCGCCCCATGCGAGCGCTCGCCAAGCGCGAGATCGCCTCCTGGCCGGTGCTGGGGCCCCTGGTCTCACGGGCGGGCACCGTCTTCCTGGACCGCGAACGGTTGTCCGCACTGCCCGACGCCGTGGCCGAACTGGCCACGACACTGCGTTCGGGGGCGCTGGTCACCGTGAACCCCGAGGGGACGACGTGGTGCGGCGCGGCCTCCGGGCAGTTCCGCCCGGCGCTGTTCCAGGCCGCCATCGACGCGGGTGTGCCCGTGCGTCCGGTGGCCATCCGATACCTGGCGGGCGGACGGGAGACGACGCGACCCGCGTTCATCGGCCCCGAATCGCTCATCGCATCGCTGCGACGGGCCGTCGCCGTCCCGGACCTGACGCTCGAACTGACCGTGTGTCCCGAGATCGCGCCCGGACGTGCCGCGGATCGGCGGGAACTCGCGGCGCTCGCCCAAGCGGCGGTGGCCTCGGCGCTCGGCACGGTGACCGTGGCAGGTGCGCCCGCACGCGTCCGCAGCTCCGCACCCGCGCGCACACCGGCGGGCCCGGCCCAGGCGGGTGACGGGAAGCCCGTGGACCGGGCCGCACCCGCGGCGACGCGGGCGGTTCCCGCGGTCGCCCGTCACCGGCCGTGACACCGGGAAGGCGCGTCGCACCGGCGAGGGAGCCGGGCCGCCGGTGGGCCACCCGCGACCTCCGTCGCTTTCCCGCCGCCTCGAGCCGGGTCTATCGTGAGTCCGCGCGGTGTGCGCTGCGGCAACCCCGCAGCCGTCGCCGTGGACCACAACCGATCCCGGCAGGCGCCGACCGGCGCCGGGCCGGAACCGACAAAGGAGTCACCACCCGTGACCGACGGTGTATTCGGCCGCAAGAGCGGCCACGAGCAGGTCGTCTACTGTCATGACCGCGCCACCGGACTGAAGGCCATCATCGCGGTGTACTCGACCGCGCTGGGCCCCGCTCTCGGCGGCACCCGCTTCTACCCCTACCCGGACGAGGACGCCGCACTCGACGACGTGCTGGCCCTGTCGAAGGGGATGGCCTACAAGAACGCGCTCGCCGGCCTCGACCTCGGCGGCGGCAAGGCGGTCATCATCGGTGACCCCGCCTCGCTCAAATCGGAGGCGCTGTTGCGCGCCTACGGCCGGTTCGTCCAGTCGCTGAGCGGCAGGTACATCACGGCGTGCGACATCGGCACCTATGTGCGCGACATGGACGTCATCGCGCGCGAAACGGACTTCGTCACCGGCCGCTCGCGTGAGGAGGGCGGTGCGGGGGACTCCTCGGAACTCACGGCCTTCGGCGTCTACCAGGGCATGCGCGCCTCGGCGGAGCACCTCTGGGGCAGCCCCGAGCTGCAGGGCAAGCGGGTCGGCGTCGAAGGCGTCGGCAAGGTCGGCAAACTGCTCGTCGGTCACCTGGCGCAGGCGGGTGCGGAGATCGTGATCACCGACGTCGACGAACGGGCTGTCGACCAGGTCCGCGCGGTGCACCCGTCGGTCGACGTCGTCGACGACACCGCCGCGCTGATCGCGTCCGATGTGGACGTCTTCGCTCCGTGTGCGCTCGGCGGGGTCCTCGACGACGACACGGTGCCCACGCTGCGCGCAGCGATCGTCTGCGGCGCCGCCAACAACCAGCTGGCACATCCCGGTGTCGAGAAACTGTTGCAGGACCGCGGAATCCTGTTCGCCCCCGACTACCTCGTCAACGCCGGCGGCACGATCCAGGTCAGTGACGAGCTGCGCGGTTACGACGCCGACCGGGCAAGACTCAAGGCCACGTCGCTGTACGACACCGCGAAGGCCGTGTTCGCGCTCGCCGACGAGGAGGGCGTGCCCGCGGTGACCGCAGCCGACCGGTTGGCAGAGCGACGGATGTCGGAGGTTTCGCACCTGCGGTCGATCCTCACCGTGCGCTGACACCGGCCGAGATGTGACGAGCGGGCGGCCCCGTCGAGGGCCGCCCGCTCGTCACGTTCGCCGTGGACCGCCCGCTCCGGTGACGGTCGTGTGCCTGCTGTCAGGGCCGCTTGTTCCCGCAGACGATCTTGGGCTGCGGGTTGTAGCGCACCGTTCGGGTCTCCTCGTCGACCGCACCGGACTCGAGGTCACGCAGGACCCGCGTGTCCGTCACGGTGAAGCCGGGCGCGCCGTTGCTCGGGGAGCACTGGTCACCCTCGGGGCCCTGCTTCTCCTTCGGCTTGACGACGTCGGTGCGCTTGCCGGTGCGGGACTGCACGTCGTACTTCTTCGTGCCCCACAGCTTGATCGTGATGTCGTTCGGCGTCCACACGGTTTGGATCGCGACACCGTTCGGCAGGTTGTTGGTGAAAGCCAGGTCGATGACGCTCGCGCCGTCGGGGGTCTGGAACACCGTCGCCTCCCGGCCTTCGGGGTAGCGGCTGATGTAGTAGCTGTGCTCCTGGTGACCCGCGTCGGTCATGCCCGCGAAGTACGACGCGTTGTACAGCGTGGTCGCGAACTGCGAGATGCCGCCGCCGACGGCCTTGCCCGGTGCGCCGTCCTCGATGATGCCCGCCTCGACGTAGCCCTGCGCCTTCGTGCGCGGGCCGGTGTGCTGGTTGAGGCTGAAGGTCTCGCCGGGCTTGACGATGGTGCCGTCGACCTCCTCGGCGACCCGGCGGATGTTGACCCCGGAGTCGGGGGCGAAACCGTCGGTCGAGAACTCGCCGATGACCTCCTTGACGCCGAGCTGCTTGGCTTCCTTCGTCGTGGTCTCGGGTTCCTTCTTCTCGTAGGCGGCCTCGATCTCGCGCTGCTCGTCCCGCTGCAGCACGTCCATCAGCGGCTGGAAGGTTTCCTTCCACTTGATGCGCTTGCCGTCCTTGGAGGGTTTGACCGTGGGCTTGCCGTCTTCGAACACGATCTCGGCGTCCCGGCCCTTCTGGACCGTGTCCGACAGCTCCTCCTGGACGCCCTCGGCCATCTTCTTCCGGTCGATCTTCGGCGTCAGCTTGCCGTTCTCCGGGGTGAAGCTCAGCGCCGCGGCGATCTCCTCCGGTTCGAGGGTGCCGTCGGCGCCCTCGCCGCGGACCACCACCGGTGCCGACACCGCGGGCTCGGCGACGTCGCGCAGCATCGCCTGCACGTCCTCCGAACTGACCGACACCGGGGTGCTGTCGACCGGGAGCGAGATCCGCTTGCCGTCGGCCCAGTCGCGTGTGATGACGTTCTCGGCACCGGCGACGTCGAGCTTCTGGCCGTTCTTCGGCTCGACGGCCTCCGGGGTGGCGCCCTCGAACCGGATCGTGCCCTCGACCGGCTCGCGGTCGACGGTCTCCTGCACCGACACGAGCGCGTTCTCGAGTTGGTTGGGCTCGGCCTCGGTGACGACGTCGACCTCGCGTTCGGAGAACAGCGATGCGATCCGACTGAACGGGTTCAGCGGCTGGTCGCCCGCGCGGTCGAGCGTCTCCTTCCAGTTCAGCCGGAGCCCGGCCTGCCGGGGGTCGAACTCGCTGTCGACGTCACCGGCGCGGTACTGCACGGGTTGCGTCATGCGCGGCTCGAGTTCGGAGCGGAGCTTGTTCTCGGCGTCCGAGCGGCTCATGCCACCCACCTCGACGCCCGCCACGACGGTTCCTCGCGGCACGTCGCCCGAGGTGGCGAACACGTCCACCACGTACACCAGCGCCAGCACGCCGAAGACGGCGGCGGCGATCAGCAGCGGCTTGCGGGCCTTGCCCAGTGCGGCGAAACGGTCGCGGGAGCCGCCGTCAGCGCCGTCGCCGCCGTCGCTGCCGTCGCCGCCGTTGCTGCCCGGCCCCGGGGCCGCCCCGGCCGCGGTGGTTGTCGTGCCTGCGCCCTGCGCGGGCATCGCCGCGGTCAGGTGCCGGGGAGCCGGGTCGTCGGCAGTCACGGCCGGGATGTACTGCGTGGTCTCACCCGAGGTGTCCGGCGGCGGCGATGCGGGCGAGGTCGGCGCGTCCGCTGCGCCGGTGACGACCGTGTCGTCCCCGGCGCCGGCGGCGGGGCCGGGGACCTGCCGGGTGGTCTCCGCGTCGGTCTCGGGCCACGCGATGTGCTGCGTGGTCTCCGCCTCGGTCGGTTCGGGGGCGGCGCCGGTGGGCTGGCCTGCAGCCTCGCCGGTCACCTCGCCCGTCGGTCCCTCGGCCGTGTCCCCGGTCCCGGAGGTGTCGGCCTCATCGGAGGCGCCGACCTCCGGGCTCAGCTGTGTGCTCTCCGTGGCCGACCCGGTGCTCTCCGCGTCCGACGGTGGGACGGCAGGCAGAATGTCGGTCTGCTCGGTGTGGGATTCGGGCCATTCGTTCGGCTGAGATTCCGAAGGCCCTGGCCACCGAGGTTCCTGCGGCAAAACAACCCCTCCACGCACTGTGCGTGCAATAACGGACCCCGACTACCGGGTCAAGATACGGCCTGTGTGCGAGGGGGTCGTACGCGACCCCCATCGGAGTCCCGGTCGTCGTCCTCGCAGGCCGCGATGGGTTACGACGGTCGTAGGGTGCACTGGGCCGGATGGCTGACGGGGTCGTCACGCCACGTGTGGGCGCGGCCCGGATCCGGTGACCGGGACGCCGTGTCGACACCGTCAGCCTCCACGATAGCGACGTCACCGGATCGTGCGACGTCGGCCGGGGCCGGTCGTGTCGATGAGCACACCGGTCTGCAAGCGACCGTGTCTCGCCGGCGAGATCGTGGCCGGTGAGCACCGGGACGGGGAGAATCGGGGTCGGCGGGCTGCCGGACCGGTGAGGTGAGCGATGGATCCCGTGAACGTGCTGCGTCAGATCGCCCTGCACCTGGAACGGTCCGGGGAGCCGACCTACCGGGTGCGGGCCTTCCGCAACGCCGCCGCGGTGGCCGCCGACCTACCCGACGGCGAGCTCGCCCGCCGGGCCGCGCAGGGCACGCTGACCGAGCTCGCCGGGATCGGCAAGACGACCGCGGGCGTCATCGCCGAGGCCGTGCAGGGCAGGGAGCCCGCCTACCTGACCGACCTGGAGTCACGCGGCGCGCCCGGCATTCCGGACGGCGGACCGCTGCACGCGGCCCTGCGCGGCGACTGTCACACCCACACGGACTGGTCCGACGGCGGCAGTTCGGTCGAGGAGATGGCCGAGGCCGCCCGAGATCTCGGTCACGAGTACCTCGTGGTCACCGACCACTCGCCGCGGCTGACGGTCGCGAACGGTTTGTCTGCCGATCGGCTCCGCCGTCAGCTCGACGTCGTCGCCGAGTGCCGCGAACGGTTCGCGCCGCTGCGCGTCCTCACCGGTATCGAGGTCGACATCCTCGACGACGGTTCGCTCGACCAGGATCCGGACCTGCTGGAACGGCTCGACGTGGTCGTCGCGAGCGTGCATTCGAAACTGCGGATGCCCGCGGTGGAGATGACCGAGCGGATGCTGACGGCCGTGGCGAATCCGCGGGTCAACGTGCTCGGCCACTGCACCGGCAGGCTCGTGAGCGGGCGCGGCAGGCCCGAATCCGAGTTCGACGCGGAGCGGGTGTTCGCGGCGTGCCGGGACCACGACGTCGCCGTGGAGATCAACTCGCGGCCTGAGCGGCTCGATCCGCCGAGGCGGTTGCTGCGGCTCGCGCAGGAGGCGGGCTGCCGCTTCGCCGTCGATACCGACGCGCACGCGCCGGGGCAGCTGTCCTGGCTGCCGTTCGGCTGTGAACGGGCGAGCGAGTGCGGCGTGACCGCCGACCGCGTCGTCAACACGTGGACCGCCGACGAACTGACCGCGTGGGCCGCCCGGCACTGAAATCCGCGCGTACGGCAGTGACGCCCCGCCCCGACGGGAGCTGTACGCACGTACTAGAACTGTCGTCATGGCGGATGAACCCGGGGCCACGGCCCGTGACCAGTCACCGTGGCGGCACGGGCCGTTCCGGCTGTCACTCGCCGCGGTGGCCCTCGCGCTGTGCGGCTTCTCGCTGTTGCTCCCCGTCGTGCCGATGTGGGCGGTCCGGCAGGGCGCGGGCACGTTCGCGGCGGGCGCCGCGACCGGCGTGTTCATGGCCAGCACCGTCGCCACGCAGCTCGGCACCGGGGTGCTCGTGCGGCGCTACGGCTACCGCACCGCGATCCTCGCGGGCATCGCGTTCCTCGGCGTGCCCACCCCGTTGCTGATCGGGTGGACCTCGCCCGAGGGCATTCTCACCCTGTCGCTGCTGCGTGGTGTCGGGTTCGGCCTGCTCACCGTGTGCGGCAGTGCGCTCATCGCCGAGCTGCTGCCACCGGCCGCGGTGCCGCGCGGATCCGGCCTCTACGGCCTCGCGACCGGCCTGCCACAGCTCGTCGGGTTGCCCGCGGGCCCGTGGCTGGCCGAACACTGGGGGTTCGTGGCGGTCTTCCTGGTGGCGACCGCGCTGCCCGCGCTCGCGCTGGTGCCGGCCGCCCTGTTGCCTCCCGCCCGGGTCACCGCCGAGCCGGACCGCGGGGGCGCCTTCCTCGCCACCGCGCGGGAGACCTGGCGGCCGTGGCTGCCGATGCTCGCCGCCTCGACCGGGCTCGGAGCACTGGCGACCTTCACCCCGATCCTGCTGCTCGCCCCGGAGTCGTCGATCGCGCTGCTGCTCATGCCGCTCGCCACGACCGTGTCGCGCTGGGCCGCAGGCCGGTTCGGTGCGCGGTGGACCGGCAGGCTGCTGACACCGGGAAGGGCCCTGTCCGGTCTGGGGCTCGCCGGGTACGCGGTGTTCAGCGTGGGCGGCCCGGTGTGGCTCACCGTGGCGTCGATGGTCGTGTTCGGCATCGGGTTCGGTGCCGTGCAGAACGACTCCCTCGTGTCGATGTTCCAGCGCACCACGGCGGGGCGGGCGAGCATCTCGTGGAACGTGGCGTTCGACGCGGGGCAGGGGCTGGGCGCGGTGGCCGTGGGCGCGATCGCGTCCGGCACGTCCTACGGCGTGGCGTTCGGTCTGCTCGCGGTGTGGTCGCTGGCACTGTTGCCGGTGGCGGTGGCGCCCCGGCGAACCGGTTAACCTGGAACCGTGCCCTCAGTTGTGATTCTCGACTACGGATCAGGCAACCTCCGCAGTGCCGAACGCGCCGTCGAGCGCGCGGGCGCCGACGTCGAGGTGACCGCCGATCCGCATGCCGCGCTGGAGGCCGACGGCCTGGTCGTGCCCGGAGTCGGCGCCTTCGCCGCCTGCGCAGAGGGGTTGCGGTCGGTGCAGGGGGACCGCATCGTCGGCAAGCGCCTCGCGGGCGGCAGGCCGGTGCTGGGCATCTGCGTCGGAATGCAGATCCTGTTCGACCGCGGCGTCGAGCACGGCGTCGAGACCGACGGCACGGGGGAGTGGCCGGGCACGGTCGAACGGCTGCACGCCGACATCCTCCCCCACATGGGCTGGAACACGGTTCGCGCGCCCGAGGGCTCCCGGCTGTTCGACGGCATCGACCCCGACGAGCGGTTCTACTTCGTGCACTCCTACGCGGTGCGCGAGTGGACGTTGCAGTCCGAGCTCGGCGGCACCGCGCCGCAGGTGACCTGGGCACGCCACGGCGAGGACTTCGTCGCCGCCGCCGAGAACGGCGCACTGAGCGCCACCCAGTTCCACCCCGAGAAGTCCGGCGACGCGGGCGCACAGCTGCTGCGCAACTGGCTCGGCACGCTCTGATCACAGGGGCATGCCCCTGTAGGCCGATCGGCGCAGCCGGGTCTTAGAGTTGGCGACGTGACGCTGACACTCCTTCCCGCCGTTGACGTGGCCGACGGCCAGGCCGTGCGCCTGGTGCAGGGCGAGGCCGGTACCGAGACCTCCTACGGCTCCCCGCTCGACGCCGCGCTGGCCTGGCAGCGCGGCGGTGCCGAGTGGGTGCATCTGGTCGACCTCGACGCCGCGTTCGGCAAGGGCTCGAACCGCGAACTGCTGGCCCACGTCGTGGCCGAGCTCGACGTGCAGGTGGAGCTGTCCGGCGGCATCCGCGACGACGCGTCGCTGAAGGCCGCGCTCGACACGGGCGCGCGGCGCGTGAACCTCGGCACCGCGGCGCTGGAATCGCCGGACTGGTGCGCGAAGGTCGTGTCGGAGTACGGCGACCGGGTCGCGATCGGTCTGGACGTGCGGATCGGCGAGGACGGCTACCGGCTCGCCGCCCGCGGCTGGACGGAGGACGGCGGTGACCTCTGGCAGGTCATGGAGCGCCTCGACAGGGACGGCGCCCAGCGCTACGTCGTCACCGACGTCAGCAAGGACGGCACGTTGCAGGGGCCGAACGTGGGCCTGCTGCGCGAGGTAGCGGCCCGCACCGACGCCGCCATCATCGCCTCCGGTGGTGTGTCCAGTGTGGACGACCTGCGGTCGCTGGCCGCGCTCGAGTGCGACGGCGTCGAGGGTGCGATCGTCGGCAAGGCGCTGTATGCGCAGGCGTTCACCCTGAAGGAAGCGCTCGAGGCCGTCGCCGCGGTCTGACGGGCAGCGTCGGGGAGGCTATTCCGCAGGGCGACCACCGGCGTCTCCGGGCGGCACGGGTCGCAGGGTCGAGCCGACGCCCAGGGTGTCTCCGCACCTGGCCGTCGGAGCCACCGAGGCGTCGGCGACCCGCCCCGCCGTCGCCCCGGCGTACGCCCGCAATCGCTCCAGCGTCGCCTCGTCGGGCACGACGTCGCGGCGGACCCAGTCGCCGTCCGGCCACGGAAACCCGGGTTCGGCGAAGATGCGCACGTAGTCGCGGGTGAACCGGGGATCCTCGGTGAGGTCGTCACCGCGCGTCCACGGCAAGCGGGTGTGGATGAACGTGGGCCGGACCTCGTCGAAGACGTAGCGTTTCGCACCTGCGCGGTCGTTGTCACGGATCAGGTGCGCCATGCGGATGTCGGTCAGCCCGGCCATGTCGACGAGGCGGAGCCTGCTGGTCATGGACGTGCCGCCGAGGTCGGGCAGCAGCAGCGAGGCGCGGTCCAGCCCCAGCACGTCGGCGTAGCCGTTGAATGCGCGGCCGTAGCGGTCGGCCACGTGACACGCCGACAGTGTGGGCGCGCGCCGAAAGTCGTAAGCCGCCACCGCGAACGACGACCCGCTCGCGAACAGCGCCACGACCAGGCCGACGACCGTGACGGCGCGCGCCCGCCCCCGCGTCCGCCGCACGACCTCCGCCGTGGCGAGCACGGCCGTGAGCGCACCGAGGATCCAGATCGGGGTGGCGAACCGCAGGTGGCCCATCCAGTCGTCCTCGAGCACCGTGAACGCGACGAGCGCCAGGCCCAGCGGCACCAGCAGCGCGAGCAGCCCGCGCCGCCACCACGGCGGCCGCGCGAACAGCATTCCGACGAACACGCAGCAGAGCAGGATCGCGGGCGCTCCCGCGTAGCTCACGAGCTGGCCGGCCTTCGACAGGTCCGTCGGATACGGCAGGCCCTGCGACTTCGCGATCGACGGCGCCGACAGCCACTCGCCGAACGTGAACCGGCGCCACAGGAAGTACGCACCGGTGCCCCCGACGAACGCCACCACCGACAACGCCGCATGGCGCAGGCTGGCCGCCACCGGCGCGCCCGACGAGCGGCGCAGCATGCCCAGCACGACCAGCGGATAGACAGCGCCGTAGATCAGCCCCTCGGGCCGGGTGAGCGCGGCCAGCGCCGCGAGCAGCCCCGTGGCGACCGCCAGCCGCCACCGCAGCACCGCGTCGTCGAGCACCGCCCGGAACACCAGCACCGCGAGCGTCGTGATCAGCAGCCCGTACAGTGCGTTCTCCAGCCCGGACACCACCCAGATCACGAACGACGGTGTCATCGCCAGGAGCCCGCCGACGGCCAGCGTGCCGGGCCACGGCCGCACGAGCACGCGGGCGAACGCGGCGTGGCACGCCGCCAGGATTCCCCCGCACAGCACCAGTGCCAGCACCTTCGGCAACAGCACGTAATCCGGAACGCCGAAGATCGTGCCGTGGTCGAACAGTCCCACGAGGCGGGCCAGTGCCAGCAGCAACGTCCACGTGACGTTGGAGAACCCTTCGACCGGCTCCGCTCCGGGCTGCACGACCGGTCCGAGCCCTTCCGCGAAACTGCGCGCGTAGGAGAACGTGATCGCGGCGTCGTCGACGATCCAGTTGCCGTAGTAGGCGCCGTGCGCGCCGATCATCGCCGTGCCCGCGGCCACCGACGCGGCGGCCGCGGCCCGGGAGCGCCACCGGTCCCGCGCAGCGGTCTCCGACGAGACCGGCGTCTCCTGCCTGCGCGCGGTGTCCTCCGCCGAATGGGTCGCGACCATTGCTCCGTCTGCCGTCACAATCACGTGATCGTACGTAGGTCCGCCTGCCCCGGCCCGACGACGCCACGCGTGTCGACATCCTTTCGGACAGTGCGGATCCCGCCTGCCGGCACGGGTTTCCCCGTCCACGCACGACGATGTCCGCCCGGGCGTGCAAACCGCCCGATCGGACGCGCTTCGCGCGGCCTCCTGAGGCCCGCCCGTCTCCCACCGCCGCCCAAGCGGACGCGCTTCGCGCGGCCTCCTTAGGCTTGTGGCATGTCCGTTGCGGTGAGGGTTATCCCGTGTCTCGACGTCGACGCGGGACGTGTCGTCAAAGGCGTCAACTTCGTCGACCTGCGTGATGCCGGCGACCCGGTGGAGCTGGCGCGCGCCTACGATGCCGCGGGCGCCGACGAGTTGACGTTCCTCGACGTGACCGCATCCTCGGGCGACCGGGAAACGACGTACGACGTGGTGCGGCGCACCGCCGAGCAGGTGTTCATCCCCCTCACCGTCGGCGGCGGCGTGCGCAGCACCGACGACGTCGACCGGCTGCTGCGCGCGGGTGCCGACAAGGTCAGCATCAACACCGCGGCCATCGCCCGGCCGGAACTGCTGCGAGAGGCGTCCGAACGGTTCGGCGCGCAGTGCGTCGTGCTGTCCGTCGACGCCCGCCGGGTTCCCGAAGGCGGGGAACCGACCCCCTCGGGCTTCGAGGTGACCACTCACGGCGGCAGGCGGGGCACCGGAACCGACGCGGTGGAGTGGGCCGCACGTGGCGAGAGTCTCGGTGTCGGTGAGATCCTGCTGAACTCGATGGACGCCGACGGCACGAAGGCCGGATTCGACCTCGAACTTCTGGGGCTCGTGCGCGAGGCGGTGCGCGTGCCCGTGATCGCCAGCGGCGGCGCGGGTTCGGTCGACCACTTCCTGCCCGCGGTCGAGGCGGGCGCGGACGCGGTACTGGCGGCGAGCGTCTTCCATTTCGGGGAGTTCACGATCGGTGACGTCAAACAGGCGCTCAAGGCCGGGAACGTGGAGGTCCGATGAGCCGGGACGAACGCGAGGGGCAGACGAGCCTCGACCCGGCCGTCGCCGCCAGGCTGAAGCGGGGCGCCGACGGGCTCGTCTGCGCCGTGGTCGTCGACCACACGACGTCCGACGTGCTCATGGTGGCGTGGATGGACGACGAGGCGCTGGCGCGCACGCTCGCGACGCGGCGCGCGACCTACTTCTCGCGCAGCAGGCAGCAGCTGTGGGTGAAGGGCGAGACCTCCGGCAACGTGCAGCACGTACGGGAGGTCCGGCTGGACTGCGACGCCGACACCCTTCTCGTGCGCGTCGACCAGACCGGCCCGGCCTGTCACACCGGCGCGCGGACGTGCTTCGACGCCGATCTCCTCCTGGCCGACGAGGACGTGCAGGCGAGCTGACGTCGCACACGCTACCCGCGCGGCCGCGGGTCAGGGGTGTTCGAGGTCGCCGGTGAGGTAACGCTGGAGCGTCGGGGCGACCGCGGCGACGACGGTGTCCGGGTCCGCCGAACTGAGCGGTTCGAAACGGGCGACGTAGCGCGCCATGCCGAGGCCGACCACCTGACTCGCGCACAGCGACGCGCGCAGCTCGGGACGGTCGGCCGCCGCCGTCGCCACGACCGGTCCGATCACCTTGGCGACCAGGACGCCGCGCAGCGTGTCCAGGGCGTCGGAACTGCTGGTGACGCTGCGTATCACTGCGGTGAAGCGGTCGCCGCCCGCGCCGTCCCAGAGTCCGACGAACGTGCGGACGATGCCCTCGCCGAGCCGGTCGCGGCCGTACGAGGTGACCGTGGCGACCACGTCGGAGAGATCGAACGGCAGCTGCAGGACCGCCTCGGCGAACAGCTGGTCCTTGCTGCCGAACCAGTGGTTGACCATCGCCGCGTCGACGCCGGCGCGCGTGGCGATCGCGCGGACGGTGGCGCCGGTGTAGCCGCCGTCGGCGAACTCGGCACGTGCGGCCTCCAGCAGTGCGGTGCGGGTGTCCTCACCGGCGGGCCTGCGGCCGCGGCGCCGTGATCCGTCGTCGGCGGTGCGATGGGGGGTACTGGTCACCCCGTCATCATCGCCGATCGGCCCGCGCCGATCCCACCGCCGGGGCTGCCGCGCGCCGACGGCACAATGAAGCCATGGTCACAGCCCATTCCGTCGAGGCCGCTCGTGTCGGCCTGGGCGCCGTCACGCCGTCGGCCGCGGAGTTCCGCGCACTCGCGGAGGACCGGCGCGTGATCCCGGTCGTCCGCCGCGTGCTCGCGGACGCCGACACGCCCGTCGCCCTGTACCGCAAACTCGCCGAGGACCGTCCCGGCACGTTCCTGCTCGAATCGGCGGAGAACGGCGAGTCGTGGTCGCGATGGTCGTTCATCGGCGTGCACAGCCCGTCCGCGCTGACCGTGCGCGGCGGCGAGGCGGTGTGGACGGGGACCCCGGTCGCGGGCCTGCCCTCCGGCGGCGATCCGCTGGCCGTGCTGCGTGAGACGCTCGAAACGCTGCACACCGAGCCGTTGCCCGGCATGCCGCCGTTGACGGGCGGCATGGTCGGCTACATCGGTTACGACGCGGTGCGCTGGCTCGAACGGTTGCCGGAGATCGCCGAGAAGGACCTCGACATCCCCGAGCTCACGATGCTGCTCGCGACCGACCTGGCGGCGTTCGACCACCACGAGGGCACGGTCACGCTCATCGCCAACGCGGTGAACTGGGACGACAGTCCGGAACGGGTGGACGCGGCCTACGAGGACGCGGTCCGCAGGCTCGACGCCATGACGGCCCGGCTCGCCGCGCCCGCGCCCGCCACGAACGCGGTGTTCGACCGCCCGCTTCCCGAGTTCGACCGGGCGCGCACCAAGGACGACTTCCATGCGGCCGTCGAGGCGGCGAAGGAGGCCATCCACGCGGGCGAGGCGTTCCAGATCGTGCCGTCGCAGCGGTTCGAGCTGCGCACCGGTGCCGACGCGCTCGACATCTACCGCGTCCTGCGCACGTCCAACCCGAGCCCGTACATGTACCTGTTGCGGCTCGACGGGTTCGACATCGTCGGGTCGAGTCCGGAGTCGCTCGTCACTGTGCGGGACGGCAAGGCCACGACGCATCCGATCGCGGGCACCCGCTGGCGCGGTGCCGATGCGGAGGAGGACGCGCAGCTGGCCAAGGGGCTGCTCGCCGACGAGAAGGAGCGCGCCGAGCACCTGATGCTGGTCGATCTCGGCCGTAACGACCTCGGCAAGGTGTGCAAGCCGGGCTCGGTGCAGGTCGTCGACTTCTTCGCGATCGAGCGCTACAGCCACGTCATGCACATCGTCTCGACCGTGACCGGTGAGCTCGCCGACGACGCCGCGGCGATCGACGCGGTGGCCGCGTGCTTCCCGGCGGGCACGTTGTCCGGCGCGCCGAAGGTGCGGGCGATGGAGCTCATCGAGCGGCTCGAACCGACGCGGCGCGGGCTGTACGGCGGCGTGGTGGGGTACCTCGACTTCGCCGGTGACGCCGACACCGCGATCGCGATCCGCACGGCGCTGGTACGCGACGGCGTGGCCTACGTCCAGGCGGGCGGCGGGGTCGTCGCCGACTCCGAACCCGACTACGAGGACAACGAAGCCCTGAACAAGGCCCGCACCGTGCTGTCGGCCGTCGCGGCGGCGGGCACGCTGCGACCCGCGGGCGCCCCGGCACCCGCTGAGACGCCGTCACCCGGGGAGACGCCGTCACCCGGAGAGACGCAGGCACCCGGAGAGACGCAGGCACCCGTGGACGTGACGGGCGGCGACGGTGTCTGACCGCGACGCCGATCCGCGCGAGTCCGGCGACGGGCGCGCCGCTCCCGCGGCCGCGGAAGGGGCGTCCGGCGGCCCGCCCGCGGGAGGGGACAAACGCGCGCTGTGGGCGGTCGTGGTCGCGCTGCTGCTCGGCGCGGGTGCGCTCTGGGGCGCGTCTGGTCTGGTGTGGATCGAGGTGCCGCAGGGGCGGACGGTCGACGGCAGGCTGGCCGACGACTTCACCGGCGGCGAGCTGGTCCAGTGGCCCGTGCCGATCGCGCTGCTGGCGCTGGCGGCCGTCGCGGCGGCGCTCGCGCTCCGCGGCGTGGCGCGGCGGCTGCTGGGTGTGCTGCTGGCCGTCGTGGGCGGCTGGACGGTGTATCTGGCCGTCGCCGGGGACACTCGGGAGATCGCCTGGTCCGGCTGGGCCCCCGGATACGAGGGCGCCGCGGGCGAGCCGTCGTGGACATTTCTGGGCCCCGCGGCCGCCGTCGCGGGCGGAGTGCTCGTCGCGCTGGCCGGCGTGGTGCTGGCCTGGCGCGGGCACCGCATGGCACGGATGGGCGCGAAGTACTCCGCTCCCGGCGATCGCCGCGCGCCGCGTGACCCGGACGCCGAGCTGTGGGACGCGCTGTCGGAGGGCGCCGACCCGACCGATTCGACGGGGAGCGACCGGCCGCGTGACGGCCGCCCGGAGTGAAACCCGTGGTGGGCGAGGCTGTCGTCGACCCGCGCCCGGTCTGGACGAGCCCGCGGGTTAGCATCGGTTGAGCGGGAAGGGGAAGGTTTTTGTGAGCCACCTTGCGAGTGAATCAACGGCCCCGACACCCGGTGAGGTCGACCGGTGAGCGTTCTCGAGGACATCGTTGCGGGCGTGCGGGCCGACCTGGCCGAGCGTGAGTCGGCGCTGCCGTTCGACGAGTTGAAGAAGCGTGCCGCGGAGGCTCCCGCGCCACGGGACGTCATGGGCTCGTTGCAGGAATCGGGCATCGGTGTGATCGCCGAGGTCAAGCGGAAGAGCCCGTCGAAGGGCGATCTCGCCGCGATCCACGACCCGGCCGTGCTGGCCAAGGACTACGAGGATGCGGGAGCACGCGTGATCAGTGTGCTCACGGAGGAGCGCCGGTTCGGCGGATCGCTGGCCGATCTCGACGCCGTCCGTGCCGCCGTGGACGTGCCGATCCTGCGCAAGGACTTCATCGTCAGCCCGTACCAGGTGCACGAGGCCCGGCTGCACGGCGCCGACATGGTGCTGCTCATCGTGGCCGCGCTCGAGCAGAACGCGCTCGCCGCGTTGCTCGACCGTGTCGAGTCCCTGGGGATGACCGCGCTGGTCGAGGTGCACAACGCCGAGGAGTGCGACCGCGCGTTGGAGGCGGGCGCGTCCGTCATCGGCATCAACGCCCGCGACCTGCACACCCTGGAGGTCGACCGGGACGTGTTCGGCCGGCTCGCACCGGGCCTGCCGATGGGCACGTTCAAGATCGCCGAGTCCGGCGTCAGGGGTCCCGGTGACCTGATGGCGTACGCGGGCCACGGAGCCGATGCCGTGCTCGTCGGCGAGGGGCTCGTCGGCACCGACGACCCGAAGGCCGCGCTCGTGCAGCTCGTCACCGCCGGGTCGCACCCGGCCTGTCCGCGTCCGAGCCGGTGATCCGCATGACCGACACGACCCCGCAGTCGCGCCACGATCCGGACGCCCGCGGTCACTTCGGTGACTACGGCGGCCGCTTCCTGCCGGAAGCGTTGATGGGCGCGCTGGACGAACTGGCCTCCGAGTACGACAAGGCCCAGCAGGACCCCGAGTTCACCGCGGAGTTCCAGCGGCTGCTGTCCGGATACGCGGGCAGGCCGTCGCTGCTCACCGAGGCGCCGCGGTTCGCCGAACACGCCGGCGGTGCGCGGATCTTCCTCAAGCGGGAGGACCTCAACCACACCGGTTCCCACAAGATCAACAACGTCCTCGGTCAGGCGCTGCTCACCAAGCGGATGGGCAAGACGCGCGTCATCGCCGAGACGGGTGCGGGGCAGCACGGCGTCGCCACCGCCACCGCGTGCGCACTGCTCGACCTCGACTGCGTCGTGTACATGGGCGAGGTCGACACCGAACGGCAGGCGCTCAACGTCGCGCGGATGCGCCTGCTCGGTGCCGAGGTGATTCCCGTGGGGACCGGGTCGCGCACACTCAAGGACGCCATCAACGAGGCGCTTCGCGACTGGGTCACCAACGTCGACACCACGCACTACCTGCTCGGCACCGCCGCCGGGGCGCACCCGTTCCCGGTGATGGTGCGCAACTTCCACAAGATCATCGGCGAGGAGGCCCGCGAGCAGATGCTCGCGCAGGTGGGCCGTCTCCCGGACGCCGTCGCCGCGTGCGTCGGCGGCGGATCGAACGCGATCGGCATCTTCCACGGGTTCCTCGACGACACCGACGTCCGGCTGGTCGGTCTCGAGCCCGGTGGCAAGGGGCTCGACTCGGGCGAGCACGGGGCGACCCTCACCCAGGGCACGCCGGGCACGCTGCACGGCGCTCTGTCCTACCTACTGCAGGACGAGGACGGGCAGACCATCGAGGCGTACTCGATCTCGGCGGGCCTGGACTACCCGGGCGTCGGCCCGGAGCACTCGCACCTGAAGGACATGGGCCGCGCCGAGTACCGCGCCGTGACCGACGACGAGGCGATGGACGCGTTCCAGCTGCTGTCGAAGACCGAAGGCATCATCCCCGCGGTGGAGTCCGCGCACGCGCTGGCCGGAGCACTGCAGCTCGGCCGCGAACTCGGCCCGGACGGCGTGATCCTGGTCAGCCTGTCCGGCCGCGGTGACAAGGACGTCGACACCGCCGCCCGGTACTTCAACCTCGTGGAGGGCGTGTGAGCCGCATCGACGAGCTGTTCGCGCAGACCCGTGGCGAAGGCCGCGGCGCGCTGATCGGCTATCTGCCCGCGGGGTACCCCACGGTTGCCGAGTCCAAGGAGTTGTTCGCCGCGACGGTCGACGCGGGCGCGGATCTGGTCGAGGTCGGGTTTCCGTACTCGGACCCCGTCATGGACGGGCCGACCATCCAGGCGGCCGCCGACACGGCGCTGCGGAACGGTTTCCGCCTCAAGGACCTGTTCGACGTCGTCGAGTCGGTCGCGAACCGTGGCGGCCGCGCGGTCGTGATGACGTACTGGAACCCGGTGTTCCACTACGGCGTCGACGCGTTCGCCCGTGACCTCGCGGCCGCGGGTGGCCTCGGGCTCATCACGCCGGACCTCACGCCCGACGAGGGATCCGAGTGGATCACCGCGTCGGACGCCCACGGGCTGGACCGCATCTTCCTCGTGGCGCCGTCGTCGTCGGACGAGCGCATCGCGCTGACCACAGCGGCCGCGAGTGGGTTCGTCTACGCCACGGCCGTGATGGGCGTGACCGGTGCCCGCGAGACGGTCGGCAGCGCGGCGCAGGGCCTCGTGCAGCGCACCCGGGTGCACACGGACCTGCCGGTCGGCGTCGGACTCGGAGTGCGATCCGGCGATCAGGCCGCCGAGGTGTCGGCGTTCGCGGACGGTGTCATCGTCGGGTCCGCACTCGTGACGAAGGCGAGTGAGGGCACCGACGCGGTGGCCGCGCTGACGAAGGAGCTGGCCGAGGGAGTCCGCCGCCCCCGTGCGTGACGCGGCCGAGCCCGGCCGCGTGCGTCACGTTACGGTGACCCTGTGAGTACCGCCTCCTCTGTCTTCCTCGCCACCATTCCCAGTCCGGACCGTGGTGTCTGGGAGATCGGCCCCTTCTCCCTGCGGGCGTACGCGCTCTGCATCATCCTCGGCATCGTCGTCGCGATCTGGCTCGGCGAGCGCCGCTGGCAGGCGCGCGGCGGTACCAAGGGCACGATCATCGACATCGCGGTGTGGGCCGCGCCGATGGGGCTCATCGGTGGCAGGCTCTACCACGTCATCACCGACAATCAGCTCTACTTCGGTGAGGGCCGCGACCCGATCCGCGCGCTGTACATCTGGGAGGGCGGCCTCGGTATCTGGGGCGCGATCGCGTTGGGTGCGGTCGGTGCCTGGATCGCCTGCCGTCGCAGGGGAATCCCGCTGCCCGCCGTCGCGGACGCCGTCGCGCCCGGCATCGTCATCGCGCAGGCCGTCGGCCGTCTCGGCAACTACTTCAACCAGGAGCTCTACGGCGGGCCCACCGACCTGCCGTGGGGGCTGGAGATCTACCGGCGCGTGTCGCCCGACAACCCGGCCGTCGAGGACCCGCTCGGCGGTGTGGCCCTCAACGACGTGCCGGTCGAGGTCGTGCACCCGACGTTCCTGTACGAGCTGCTGTGGAACCTCGGCGTCGCGCTGCTGATCATCTGGCTCGACCGCAGGCTGCGGCTCGGGCACGGCCGGGTGTTCGCCCTGTACGTCGCGGGGTACACCGCAGGCCGGTTCTGGATCGAGCTCATGCGCACCGATCCGGCGAACGAGATTTTCGGCCAGCGCGTCAACGTCTGGGTGTCGGCGGTCGTGTTCCTCGGCGCGGTCGCCTACTTCGTCCTGGCCCGGGCGAAGGGGCCGCGGGAGGACCCGGAAACCCTTCGCAGCCCGGATGATCCGGACAACCCGGACGAGGGCGACGCCCCGGAATCCGGGTCCGGTGGCGCGACGACGTCCGCCGACGCGGAGCCTGCGGCCGGGGGGCCTGGCACGCAACCGGGATCGGCACCGTCCGATGTCGACACCGACGACGGTGGTCCCGCGACCGAGACGGCCGCGCGGCCGGAGGCGACCGCCGAGCCGGCGTCCGGTGCGGGCGACACCGGTGTCGGGGAGTCGTCCGACAAGCCCGGCAACGCGACCTGAGGGTCCGCCCCGCGACGCGACACCCCCGACGGCAACCCCGTCGGCACACCGAGTCCGACAACGCCCCCGCGAGCCCGAGATGCGGCACGCGGGGGCGTTGTCGTTTCCGGGGTCGGCTGCGACGTGACCGCCGTCGCCGCATGTTGACGGTGCGTCCCGCCGACACGTATGTTCATATGAAGAACACACGTGCGCTATACGAACGTCGGCGGTGGAGCCGCCGGTATCCGGTGAACGAGGTGGCAGAACGTGGCGGACATCGTGTCGCTGGCCGACGGCGTCGGCGAACTGGTGCACGACGGAGACGTCGTGGCACTCGAAGGATTCACGCATCTGATCCCGCATGCGGCGGGGCAGGAGATCATCCGGCAGGGGCGTCAGGACCTGACTCTGGTCCGTATGACGCCGGACATCGTGTACGACCAGCTCATCGGCGCGGGCTGCGCGCGGAAGCTGATCTTCTCGTGGGGCGGCAACCCCGGCGTGGGCTCGCTGCATCGGTTCCGCGACGCGGTGCAGCACGCATGGCCGGTGCCGCTGGAGATCGAGGAACACAGCCACGCCGGTATGGCCAACCGGTACGTCGCCGGTGCGTCCGGCCTGCCGTTCGCCGTGTTGCGCGGCTACCGCGGCACGGATCTGCCGGAGCACACGGCCACGATCAAGTGGATCACGTGCCCGTTCACCGGGGAGGAGCTCGCGGCGGTGCCCGCGATCAACCCCGACGTGTCGATCATCCACGCGCAGCGCGCCGACCGTGCGGGCAACGTGCAGATGTGGGGCCTGGTCGGCGTGCAGAAGGAAGCCGTGCTGGCAGCCGGGCGCAGTCTCGTGACGGTCGAGGAGGTCGTCGACGAACTCGAACCGGTCGCCGGTCAGGTCGTACTGCCGCACTGGGCCGTCACCGCCGTGGCCGAGGCGCCCCGCGGAGCGCACCCGTCGTACGCGCAGGGCTACTACGAACGCGACAACGCCTACTACAAGTACTGGGACTCGATCGGGCGTGACCGCGACACCTTCCGGACCTGGGTTCGTGACGAGGTGCTCGCCGGAAGGGACTCGGCCGATGCCGCAGGCGACAAGGAGGGTGTGCGATGAGCGGGGCCGCATCCACGACCGCTGCGTCCGGCGCGCAGCAGGACTACACGTCCGACGAGATGATGTCCGTCGCCGCAGCCCGCGCGCTGGAGAACGGCAAGCGGTGCTTCGTCGGCATCGGTCTGCCGTCGACGGCGGCGAACGTCGCACGGCGCACCCACGCGCCGGACCTCGTGCTGATCTACGAGTCCGGCACGCTCGGGTCCAAACCGGACGTGCTGCCGTCGTCGATCGGTGACGGGGTACTGGCCGAGACGGCCGACGCCGTGATCGGTGTGCCCGAGGTGTTCAACTACTGGCTGCAGCCGGGACGTATCGACGTCGGGTTCCTGGGTGCTGCGCAGCTGGACAGGTTCGGCAACATCAACACGACGGTCATCGGTGACGACTACACCGACCCGAAGGTGCGGCTGCCCGGTGCGGGCGGTGCGCCGGAGATCGCGGCGTCGTGCCACGAGGTCTTCGTCGTCGTGCGCCAGAGCGCGCGCAGTTTCGTCGAGAAGGTCGACTTCGTGACCTCGGTCGGTCACGGCTCGGGTAAGGGCGATCGGGAGCGGCTCGGCCTGCCTGGGGCAGGCCCGACACTGGTGATCACGGATCTCGGCGTGCTGCGGCCGGACCCGGAGACTTCCGAGCTCGTCCTCACCCAGCTGCACCCCGGCGTGGAGGTCGAGGACGTCCGCGCCGCGACGGGATGGGACCTGAAGATCTCCCCCGAGCTGGCTCGTACCGATGCGCCGACCGCGGCCGAACTGTCCACGTTGCGCACGCTCAAGGAGGCCTCGCGGTGACCGACGTTTTCGTGCTCGATGCCGTCCGCACCCCGTTCGGCAAGTACACCGGCTCGTTGTCGGGCGTGCGGCCCGACGATCTGGCCGCACACGTATTGTCGGCACTGCGGGAGCGTAGCGACGTCGATCTGGCCGCAGTGGACGAAGTGCTTCTCGGCGATGCCAACCAGGCGGGTGAGGACAACCGCAACGTCGCTCGCATGGCCTCGCTGCTCGCCGGCTGGCCGACGTCGGTTCCCGGCAGCACGATCAACCGCTTGTGCGGGTCCGGTCTGGACGCCGCGATGCAGGCGAGCCGGACCATCGCCGTCGGCGACGCGTCGCTGATCGTGGCGGGCGGCGTGGAGTCCATGAGCCGGGCGCCGTGGGTCGTGCAGAAGCCCGAGAAGGCGTTCCCCGCGGGGAACCAGCAACTGCACTCGACCACGCTCGGCTGGCGGATGGTGAATCCGCGGATGCCGGAGCAGTGGACGGTGTCGCTCGGCGAGTCGACCGAACGCGTCGCCGAGCAGTACACGATCTCGCGACGGGCACAGGACGAGTTCGCCGTCCGGAGTCACGTGAACGCGGCGAGGGCGTGGGACGAGGGCTTCTACGACACACACGTCGTCCCGGTGCCCGGCACCGAGCTGACACGGGACGAGGGCATCCGTCCGGACTCCACTGTGGACAAGCTGGCGAAGCTCAAGGCCGCGTTCCGCGCGGACGGCACCATCACCGCAGGCAACGCCTCACCGCTCAACGACGGTGCGTCCGCGCTGCTGCTCGGGGACAGGGCGGGAGCCGGCCGAGTGGGCGCCACGCCGCTGGCCCGCATCGCAGGTCGCGGCGCGGCGGGCGTGGACCCGGACGTGTTCGGTATCGGCCCGGTGCGTGCCGCCGAGATCGCGTTGCAGCGCGCCGGCATCGGCTGGGGCGACCTGGCCGCGGTGGAACTCAACGAGGCCTTCGCCGCACAATCGCTGGCGTGCCTGGCCGACTGGCCCGAGCTCGACCCGGACATCGTCAACGTCAACGGTGGCGCCATCGCGATCGGCCACCCGCTCGGTGCGTCCGGGGGCCGGATCCTCGGCACGCTCGCCCACGAGCTGCGGCGCCGCGGTGGCGGGTACGGTCTGGCCGCGATCTGCATCGGCGTCGGGCAGGGCCTGGCGGTTGTGCTCGAGGCCTGACACCGACGTGCCCGGACCGGTTCCGGGTACCCGGAGTAGACACGAGGGAGAACGCATGCAGGTGCACAGCGTGGTCGACGGACCCGCCGACGGCGACGTCGTCGTCCTGTCCGGGTCGATCGGGTCCAACCTGACGATGTGGGAGCCGCAGGTCGAGCCGCTGGTCCGCGAGGGTTACCGCGTCGTGCGGTACGACCAGCGCGGACACGGCCGTACTGCCGTCCCGGACAGTGACGTGACCATGGCCGACCTCGGTGGCGACGTGCTCGAGCTGCTCGACGGCCTCGGCGTGGACCGGGCGCACTTCGTGGGTCTGTCGCTCGGCGGCATGACGGGGATGTGGCTCGGCAGCCACGCGCCCGAGCGGCTGCGCAGTCTCGTGCTGTGCTGCACGTCGGCGAAGCTGGGCACGCCCGAGTCGTGGCTCGAACGTGGCCGCACGGCGCGGGAGCAGGGTATGACGGTGATCGCCGACGGCAGCATCGAGCGCTGGTTCACTCCGGACTGGCTGGCCGCCCACCCGCAGGAGCGACGCGAGTACCACCACATGACGGCGGCGACCCCCGCGGCCGGGTACGCCGCGTGCTGCCACGCCATCGCGACGATGGACCTCCTCGACGGGCTGCCGTCGATCCCGGTGCCGACCCTGGTGATCGCCGGCGCCGACGACTCGGCGACGCCGCCCGAGGGCCACGGCGACGTCATCGCCGACGCCGTGCCGCACGCGCGGCTCGAGGTCGTGCCCGGCGCAGCGCATCTCGGCAACGTCGAACAGCCGGAACGGTTCACCGAGCTGATCACCACGCACCTCGCGAAGGCGTGAGCCGCTCCGGCTAGGTTGGGTCTCCTATGGATGGAGCAGCAGCCGCCGAGGCGGAAGGTGACCGCACGGCCGACGGCGAGGACACGGCGGGTGCCGAGACCCCGCCGGACGGTGCCGAGCGGGGCAGGGGCACCCACCACGTGCAGTCGCTGGAACGCGGGCTGGCCGTCATCACCGCGTTCGGCCCGGCGGCGCCTCATCTGACGCTGAGCGAGGTCGCGAAAGCCACGGGGCTGACCCGCGCAGCCGCCCGCCGTTTCCTGCTCACGCTCGTCGACCTCGGCTACGTGCGCAGCGACGGCAGGCAGTTCTCGCTCACCGCCAAGGTGCTCGAACTCGGGTACTCGTTCCTGTCCGGGCTGTCGCTGCCGGGACTGGCGCAGCCCCACCTGGAGCGGTTGTCGGCCGAGGTGAGCGAGTCGAGTTCGATGTCGGTGCTCGAGGGCTCCGACATCGTGTACGTCGCGCGCGTGGCCGTGTCACGGATCATGGCGGTCACGATCAGTGTCGGCACGCGATTCCCGGCCCATGCCACGTCGATGGGGCACGTGCTGCTCGCCGGGCTGTCCGACGAGGCGCTGGAGGCCTACGCGGCCTCGGCCACGTTCGACCGGTTCACCGACCGCACCACCGACTCGGCCGATGCGCTGCGCGCCGAGCTCGCCGGCGTACGAGAGGCGGGATACGCACTCGTCGACCAGGAACTGGAGGACGGTCTGAGGTCGATCGCCGTGCCCGTACACGGCGCCGACGGGACGGTCTCCGCCGCCGTGAACCTGTCGACCCACGCGTCCCGCCGCAGCCCGGAGGCGATGCGGGCCGAGCTGTTGCCGCCGCTGCGGGAGGCCGCGCGCGGCATCGAGGCGGACTTGCTCGCCGCCGCGCCACCTCGCACAGGATCGGCCCGCCCATGACCGCCGGACTGCTGCTCGCGGCGGGACAGGGGAGCCGCTTCGGCATGCCCAAGGCCCTTGCGACACACCGGGGCGCGGCCCTCGTGACGCGCGCGGCCGACGTGCTGCTCGACGGCGGCTGCGATCCGGTCGTCGTCGTCCTCGGCGCACGCGCCGAGGAGGCGCGGCCGCTGGTGCCGGACGGGGCGCGGGCGGTCGTCGCCGACGACTGGGCCGAGGGCATGGGGGCATCGCTGCGTGCGGGACTGCGCGCGCTCGCCGACGTCGCCCCACCTCCGGACGCGGCGCTCGTGCACCTGGTCGACCTGCCCGACGTCGGCGCGGACGTCGTCACGCGGATGCGTGCCCATGCGAGCACCGGTGTCGTCGCCCGTGCCGCGTACGCGGGCGCTCCCGGGCACCCCGTGCTGTTCGGCCGCCGCTGGTGGGCCGAGGTCGCCGCGCAGGCTGCCGGCGACCGGGGCGCCCGCGACTGGCTCCGCGCCCGCGACGACGTGCGGCTCGTCGACTGCGGCGACATCGGCGGCGGGCGTGACGCCGACACGCCCGAGCTGCTTGACCCGTAAGAAGGTTGCCGTCATCGGCAGGGGGATGCCTAGGGTGAGTACGTGACAAGCGAACCCGCCGCGGGCGGCACTGCCGCCGGAACAGCCCGCACCGCCTCCTCCGCAGGGCCCGACCTGTCCTCCGTGTCGTCGCCTGCCAAGCTGTCGGCGCTGCTCGCCGGCATCGGGTATCTCGCCGACGACGGTGTCGCCACCGCCGCGTTCCTGTCCCTGCGCATGGGCAAGCCACTGTTCTGCGAAGGCGAACCCGGCACGGGTAAGACGTCGCTCGCCGTGGCGTTGTCGGAGAGCCTGGAGCTGCCGCTGGTTCGGTTGCAGTGCCACGAGGGGATCGACGCGGCCCAGGCACTGTACGAATGGGACTTCCCTCGGCAGCTGTTGCATCTGCGCGCGCTCGAGGCCGCCGAGGGTGGGAGGCTCGACGTCGACGCCGCCGAGCAGTCGCTCTACACCGAGCGGTTCCTGCTCGCCCGGCCGCTGCTCACGGCGTTGCGCTCGTCGCCGTGCGTGCTCCTCGTCGACGAGATCGACCGCGCCGACGACGAGTTCGAGGCGTTCCTGCTGCAGCTGCTCGACGAGAACACGGTGACGATCCCCGAGTACGGCGAGGTACGCGCCGCGCAGCCGCCCCTCGTCGTGCTCACGTCCAACCGCACCCGCGAGGTGCACGACGCGCTCAAACGCCGCTGCCTGTACCACTGGCTCGAACACCCGGACCTGTCGCGGGAGATCGCGATCCTGCGGGCACGAGTGCCCGGCATCGGCCAGCGGCTCGCCGAGCAGATCGCGGAGACGCTGCAGCGGCTGCGCACCATGGAACTGCTCAAGCCACCCGGTGTCGCGGAGGCGCTCGACTGGGCCAACGCGCTGCGCGCGCTGGGGCGCGACGAACTCGACGCGGCGTCCGCGGCCACCACACTCGGCGCGGTGCTGAAGTTCAGCGAGGACCTCGACCGCGTCCGCACCAGGCTCGACGCGGTCCTCGGTTGAGGTGACGCCGGGTCTCGGCACTCGGAGGACGGGCGCCGGCGGTGCATGATGGAAGCATGGCCGAAACGGACGTGACCGATCCGCTGCCGGGCCTGGTCGGCTTCACGACGGCGTTGCGCGAGGCGGGCCTGCCCTGCGACCGGCACCGCGTGCGCACGTATCTCGACGCCGTCGAGCGGGTCGACGTCGGCGATGCCGCCCAGTTGTACTGGGCCGGCAGGTTGACGCTGTGTGCCGACCCCGACGACCTGCCGCGGTACGACCAGGCCTTCGCGAGCTGGTTCGGCGGTGCCGACCAGGACCCGGGTGGCATGCCGGTGCGTAGGGAGCAGCGCGCCCGCATCGCACCGATGTCCGACGAGGGCGACGGCGAGGGCGACACCGAGGCGGGCGAACAGCTCAGCGTCGCCGCCAGCGATGTCGAGCTGCTGCGCGACCGGGACCTCGGGGAGCTGTCCGATGCCGAACGCCGACACCTGCGCGAGCTGTTCCGGACGTTGCGGCCGGTGTCGCCGCGCCGGCGGTCCTCACGGCTGCGGTCCGCGCACCGGGGCAGGCTCGACCCGCGTCGCACGTTCCGGGCGATGATCGCCGCCGGGGGCGAACCCGCGCGGCTGGCGTACGCGCGCAGGCGCACGCGGCCGCGGCGGGTCGTGCTGCTCGTGGACGTGTCCGGTTCGATGAAGCCCTACGCGGACTCACTGTTGCGGTTCGCGCACGTCGTCGTCCGCAGCGCTCCCGCCGATGTGGAGGCGTTCACGCTCGGTACGCGGCTGACCCGGGTGTCGAGGGCGTTGCGGCAGCGCGACCCGGAGCGGGCGATGCTCGCCGCGGGGGAGGCCGTCGCCGACTTCGCGGGCGGCACCCGGCTCGGCGAGACGCTGCGCGTGTTCCTCGACCGGTGGGGCCAGCGGGGCCTGGCCCGGCGGGCCGTCGTCGTCGTGTTCTCCGACGGCTGGGAACGCGGCGACACGGCGCTGCTCGGCGAGCAGATGGCACGGCTGCGGCGGTTGGCGCACAGCGTGTTGTGGGTGAACCCGCACGCGGGACGGGACGGGTACGAGCCGGTGCAGTCCGGCATCGCCGCAGCGCTGCCGCACGTGGATCGGTTACTGGCGGGGCACAGCCTGGCCACGTTGGAACGACTGTTGCGGGAGGTCCGAGATGCATGACGTGCTGGACGAGGTGTACCGCCGGTGGGAAGCGGGGGCGACGGTCGGCATCGGCACCGTGGTCGCGACCTTCTCGTCGGCTCCCCGGGCGCCCGGGGCGGCGATGCTCGTGGGCGGTGACGGCGAAGCGGTCGGCAGTGTGTCCGGCGGTTGCGTCGAAGGGGCGGTCTACGAACTCGCACAACAGGTGATCGCCGACGGTGAGCCTGTGCTGCAGCGCTACGGCGTCAGCGACGACGACGCGTTCGCCGTGGGCCTGACCTGCGGCGGCATCATCGACATCTTCGTCGAGCGCATCGACCGCGACTCGATGCCCGACCTGCCCGAACTCGTCGCCTCGGTGCGGGAAGGCAACCCGGTGGCGCTGGTGACCACGATCGAGCATCCCGACGCCGAGTTGCAGGGCAGGCGGATGCTGGTGTGGCCGGAGGAGGCCCGGGGCGGTCTGGGGTCGGACCGCATCGACGACGCGGTGCTGGACGACGCCCGCGGCATGCTCGCGGGGGGCCGCTCCGGCACGCTGCACTACGGGCCGGACGGACAGCGGCGCGGCGAGGGGATGTCGGTGTTCGTCAACACCTTCGAGCCGCCGCCACGGATGCTCGTGTTCGGTGCGATCGACTTCGCCGCGGCGATGGCGCGCATGGGCGCCTACCTCGGCTACGAGGTGACGGTCTGCGACGCGCGCCCGGTGTTCGCGACGACGACGCGGTTCCCCGATGCCGACGAGGTCATCGTCGACTGGCCGCACCGGTACCTGAAGGCCGAGGCCGACGCCGGGCGGATCGACCGGCGCACCGTGATCGCCGTGCTCACGCACGACCCGAAGTTCGACGTGCCCGTGCTGGAGGTCGCGCTGCGGCTCGACGTCGGGTACGTCGGGGCGATGGGCTCGCGGCGCACACACGACGACCGGCTGGCCCGGCTGCGTGAGGCGGGCCTGACCGACGCCGAGTTCAAACGGCTCGCCTCCCCGATCGGCCTGGACCTCGGCGCGCGGACCCCCGAGGAGACCGCGGTGTCGATCGCGGCGGAGATCATCGCGTTGAAGTGGGGCGGCGGTGGTCGCAGGCTGACCGACGTCGACGGCCGGATCCACACCGAACAGCAACGCTGACGACGCCCAGAGACCCCGACGCGGAGAGACCCCGACGCCGACGGACGACGCCGAGGGGCCACGGGTCACGCCGAGGGACGGCGGACGGCACACGCCCGACTGCGGGGAGTGGGCTACCGGCAACGGCGCGAACGGACCCTTCGTACCGCCGATCGGGGGATAGTTGCTGCGACCGCAATGCGGTCTTCCAGGCCGAACTCCGCCGAATGCGGAAATCACCCGGACGCGCACCCAAGATCGGGGTTGTCGAGCGAGGGCAGACGTAGCAGGCTCGAGTGTGAAGCCGATCACCGTAGGAGGCGGTCGGCTCCGGCCGTTCCACGCGGCCCGTCCACACCCGGCGGACCGAGCCACCACAGGAGGCCCCATGCGCATCACCGTCACCGTCGACGGGACCGGCTACACGGACGAAGTCGAACCGCGGACCCTGCTCGTGCACCACTTGCGGGAGAAGCTCGGCAAGACCGGAACCGTCGTCGGCTGCGACACGAGTAACTGCGGCGCCTGCACCGTGCATCTCAACGGGCAGAGCGTGAAGTCCTGTTCGGTACTGGCCGTTCAGGCGGACGGCGGCGAGGTCACCACGGTGGAGGGGCTCGCCCGTGACGGGCAGCTCCACCCGGTGCAGCAGGCCTTCCGCGACAACCACGCGTTGCAGTGCGGGTTCTGCACCCCCGGCATGATCATGCAGTCGATCGACCTGCTGGCTGACAATCCCAACCCTGACGAGGAGGCCGTCCGCGAAGGACTCGAAGGAAACCTCTGCCGCTGTACCGGTTATCAGAACATCGTCCGCGCCGTGCGCGACGCGGCAGGGCACATGCGGCCGGGTGCGGGCCCGGAGGCCGAACAGGTCGCCGACGGCGAGCGCACCACGACAGGTGTCGGAGGTGACGCATGACCGCCATGGCCGAACCGGAGGTCGGCCGGGCGCGCGTCCGGAAGGAGGACGAGCGCCTCATCACCGGCCGTACCCGCTGGACCGACAACATCGCGCTGCCGGGCCTGGTCCACATGGCCTTCCTGCGCAGTCCGACGGCTCACGCGCGGATCACCGCCATGGACACGTCGGCGGCCAAGGAGATGCCGGGCGTGATCGCGGTGTACACGGGCGACGACCTCGATCCGGGCGGGGAGGTCGGTATGCCCAATGCATGGCCGATCACCCCCGACCAGAAGACCCCGCGCAGGCCGATGCTCGCGCAGGGCACAGTGAACTTCGCGGGTGAAGCGGTCGCCGTGGTGATCGCGCGCAGTGCCGCCGAGGCCGAGGACGCGCTCGCCGAGATCGACGTCGACTACGACGACCTGCCCGTGGTGCTGGGCGTCGACGACGCCGTCGCCGATGGCGCCCCGCTGGTGCACGAGGACATGGGCACGAACAAGAGCGCCGAGTGGATCTTCGACTCCGCGGAGGCCGGCTCCGGTGGTGACGTGCAGCAGGCCATCAGCAGCTCCGAAGTCGTGGTCACCCGCCGGTTCCGCCAGCAGCGGCTGGTGCCCGCGTTCATGGAGCCGCGGTCGGTCGTCGTGGACCCCACGGCACCCCAGCTGACGATGTGGTCGGCCACGCAGGTGCCGCACATCCTCAAGACGATGGTGGCGATGACGCTCGGTCTGCCGGAACACCAGGTGCGGGTGATCGCCCCCGACGTGGGCGGTGGCTTCGGCGGCAAGCTCGCGGTGACTCCCGAGGAGTGCGCCGCGGTGGTGGTGGCGCAGAAGCTCGGCAAACCCGTGAAGTGGACCGAGTCGCGCTCCGAGACGATGGTGTCCGCCCACCACGGCCGTGACCAGATGCAGGACATCACGATCTCGGCATCCCGGGACGGCACCATCACGGGCCTGAAGGTCGACCTGCTCGCCGACATGGGCGCCTACCTCGGCATCGTCGGTGGCGGTGTCCCGGTGCTCGGCGCGTTCATGTTCAACGCGATCTACAAGGTCCCGGCCTACCGCTTCTCCTGCACCACGGTGTTCACCAACACCACGCTCACCGACGCCTATCGCGGGGCGGGCAGGCCGGAGGCGACGTTCGCCATCGAGCGGATCATGGACGAGCTCGCGGCCGAGCTCGGCATGGACCCGATGGAGCTGCGAGAGAAGAACTGGATCAAGCATGACGAGTTCCCGTACACCACGGTCTCCACGCTGACCTACGACTCGGGCAACTACGAGGCCGCGACGGCCAAGGCGATGCAGCTGTTCGACTACGACGGACTGCGCCGCGAACAACGCGAACGCCGGGAGCGCGGAGACCGGGTCCAGCTCGGCATCGGCATCTCGACGTTCACCGAGATGTGCGGTCTCGCACCGTCCCGGGTGCTCGGCTCGCTCGACTACGGCGCGGGCGGCTGGGAACACGCGGCGATTCGCATGCTGCCGACCGGCAAGGTCGAGGTGGTCACGGGTGCCTCACCGCACGGACAGGGGCACGAGACGGCGTGGAGCCAGATCGTCGCCGACCAGCTCGGGGTGGGATTCGACGACATCGAGATCCTGCACGGCGACACGCAGTCCTCGCACAAGGGCCTCGACACCTACGGTTCGCGGTCGCTGACCGTCGGCGGTATCGCCGTGGTCAAGGCCGCGGAGAAGGTGATCGCCAAGGCCCGGAAGGTCGCCGCGCACCTGATGGAGGCCTCCGAGGACGACCTCGAGTTCGCCGACGGCAAGTTCACCGTCCGCGGCACGGACACCTCGACGGCCATCCAGGACGTGGCGCTCGCGGTGTTCGCGGCGCACGACCTGCCGGAGGGCGTGGAGCCCACATTGGACTCCGAGGCCGTGTTCGACCCGGAGAACTTCTCGTTCCCCCACGGCACGCACCTGTGCGCGACGGAGGTCGACACCGAGACCGGTCGGGTGCGGCTGCGCTCGTACGTCTGCGTCGACGACATCGGCAAGGTCATCAACCCTCTGATCGTCGAAGGGCAGATGCACGGCGGGCTGGCGCAGGGCATCGCCCAGGCGCTGTTCGAGGAAGCGGTGTACGACGAGTTCGGCACGCTCACCTCGGGCACGTTCGCCGACTACCTGTTGCCGTCGGCGATGGACCTGCCGTCGTTCACCACCGACCGCACCGAGACGGCCGCGACGTCGAACCCGCTCGGGGTCAAGGGCGTCGGCGAGGCGGGCACCATCGCCTCGACCCCGGCCGTGGTCAACTCGGTCGTGGACGCGGTGCGACACCACGGCGTCAACGACATCGAGATGCCCCTCAGTCCGATGCGCGTGTGGCGCGCCGTCCACGAGGGCGACGCCGCCGCAGGCGGCCCCGGAGCCGAGGCCGGTGGCGGACTCGGCTCGATCGACTCAGCACACGGAGGTGCGCAGTGATCCCCGCTCCGTTCGACTACGTAGCACCGTCCACTGTGGACGAGGCGGTGCGTGCGCTCGCCGACGCGGGCGAGGACGCCAAGGTGCTGGCCGGCGGGCAGAGCCTGCTGCCCGTACTGCGGATGCGCCTCGCCGCACCGACCACGGTCGTGGATCTCGGCAAGATCGGTGAGCTGAAGGGGGTGCGCGACGAGGGCGATGCCGTCGTGATCGGTGCGATGAGCACGCACTACGACGTGCAGCGTGACCCGCTCGTGCACGACCACGCGTTGTTGCTGGCCAGGGCCACGGACACGGTCGCCGACCCGCAGGTGCGGCATCGGGGCACGTTCGGTGGTTCGCTGGCGCACGCCGACCCTGCGGGTGACCTCCTCGCGCCGGCGCTGGCGCTGGATGCGGAGATGGTCATCCAGGGCACCGGAGGCCGCCGCACCGCGTCGGCCGCGGAGTTCTTCCAGGACTTCTTCACGACGTCGCTGGCGCCGGAGGACATCCTCGTCGAGGTGCGGATACCGAAGCACACGGGCTGGTCGGCGCACTACGAGAAGTTCAACCGCGTCGCACAGGCGTGGTCGATGGTCGCGGTGGCGGCCACGGTCCGCGCCGAGGGCGGCACGATCACCGAGGCCCGGATCGGACTGACCAACATGGCCTCCATTCCGGTGCGGGCGACCGCGGTGGAACAGGCCCTCGTGGGCAGGTCGGCCGACGCCGAGACGATCCGGGCGGCCGCCGAACACGCCGCGGAAGGCACGAGCCCGACCGTCGACGGCAACGCCGACGTCGAGTATCGGCAGCACCTGGCCAGGGTGTTGACGGGACGTGCCGTCGAGGCGGCGATGGCCGGCTGACCGCCGTGACCGGCAGGGCACCGCGGGCCGCCAACGGTCCGCGGTGCCCTCGCGGTTCACGGACGTGGGCAACGAAGACGACGGCGCACCGAGGTACCGAGCGATCGAGTCATCGAGGCGGGACCGCGGCGCACCGAGGGAGCAAGGCGCATCGAGCGCAGGCATCGAGCGCAGGTATCGAGGAAGGAGGTCGGCCCGTGCGGCTGGACCACGAATTCACCGTCCCGGCACCCATCGACGAGGTGTGGCAGGCGATCATCGACCCGGAGCGCGTGGCGCCGTGCATGCCCGGGGCCACGCTGACGTCCGTCGAGGGCGACACGTTCAAGGGCACGGTGAAGGTCAAGCTGGGCCCGGTCTCCCTGCTCTACAAGGGCAACGGCGAGTTTCTCGAGAAGAACGAGACGTCGCGGGAGATCACGATCAAGGCGTCCGGCAAGGACTCCCGGGGCGCGGGCACGGCGGCGGCGACGGTCACCGTGACCCTGACGGCCGAGGGCGGCAGCACGAAGGGTGCGGTCGCCACGGACCTGAACGTGACCGGTAAACCGGCCCAGTTCGGCCGCGGCATGATCTCCGAGGTGGGCGGCAAGATCCTCGACAGTTTCGCCGAGAACCTGTCGGCCGAACTGGGATCGGACTCCTCGGCTGCGTCGAGCTCGTCGGAGTCGGCAGGAACGTCGAGCGCGGCGGGTACGTCGGGTACGGACGGCGGTTCGGCGGGCCCCGCGGCATCGTCGGGCCGGGACACGACCCCGGGTGCCGGAGGTGGGTCGGCCATCGCGAGCGGTGCGGCCGCGGCGTCTCCGCCGCCGGAGCCGGAGAAACCGCAGCTCGAGTCGGTCAAACCCGGTGGCGGCCGGGAGGCCGAGGCCATCGACCTGTTCGACTACGCGGGCGCGTCGGTCGCCAAACGTGCCGCGCCGATGATCGGCGGTCTCGTCGCCCTGGTCGGCGTGATCGCCATCATCCGCCTGCTGTGCGGGAAGAAGCAGGGCGGCGCCGACACCTGACCGTGGCGGTGCGGCGGATCGCCGCCAGGGGCCGCAGTGATTCCCCCCGGTCGGGACGAAGGCGGGGCGGGCCATGCGGCACGCGGCGTGCCCGGAATGAGTGGCGCGCCCGCGGGGTTGCACCCGGTATGTGGGCCGATTACACCGTGGACGTCGCCGTCATCGGCGCGGGGCAGGCGGGGCTGTCCGCCGCCTATTTCCTCCGGCGGGCCGGGCTCGCGCCGGAGGCCGGTTTCGTTGTCCTCGACCACGCCAAACGGGCCGGCGGAGCGTGGCAGTACCGGTGGCCGTCGCTGCGGCTCGGCAGGGTGCACGGGTTGCACGACCTGCCGGGGCTCCCGCTCGAGGACGCCGACGCAGACAGGCCCGCCTCGGAGGTCGTCAGCGAGTACTTCGCCCGCTACGAACGCACCTTCGATCTGCCGGTTCACCGGCCTGCCGACGTGCGCTCGGTGCGGTACGCCGACGGCGAGCGGAGCGGATTCCTCGTCGACACGCTCACCGAGACGTGGCTCGCCCGCGGGATCGTCAACGCGACCGGTACGTGGGACCGCCCCTTCCAGCCGTGGTACCCGGGCCGCGGCACGTTCGCCGGCAGGCAGTTGCACACCGCCGACTTCACCGGGGCCGCCGAGTTCCGGGACCGGCGTGTCGTGGTCGTCGGAGGGGGTAGTTCCGCCGTGCAGCAGCTGTTGGAGATCGCCCCGGTCGCCGCGGCCACGACGTGGGTCACGCGCACGCCGCCGGTGTTCCGCGACGAGGAGTTCACGCCCGAGTACGGCCGCGAGGTCGTCGCCGAGGTGGACGAACGCGTCCGCGAAGGCAAACCGCCACGCAGCGTCGTCAGCGTGACCGGCCTGATGCTCACCCCCGAGGTCCGCGCTGCGCGAGAGGCGGGAGTGCTCGACCGCAGGCCGATGTTCGAGCGCATCACGCCCAGTGGGGTGGCCTGGTCCGACGGCACCGAAGAACCTGCCGACGTCATTCTGTGGGCCACCGGGTTCCGGGCGGCCCTCGACCACCTGGCTCCGTTGGGCCTGCGGGAGCGCGGGGGCGGTATCCGGATGAACGGCACCGAGGTCGTGGCCGAGCCGCGCGTCCACCTTGTCGGCTACGGTCCGTCCGCGAGCACGGTCGGTGCCTCCCGGGCGGGACGCTCCGCGGTCCGCGGTCTGCGAAGCGCTTTGGCGTTGTGACCAGCGTGGATGGGGGTCGCGTGTGCCGAGGGTGCGCGATCGTTCCCCACGGCCGGGGGTCACCGAGGGAGGTCTGTACACCCAGAGTAGCCGGAGGTGCTCCGGCGGGTCGACGGCGTCGCGGTATACGTCACTGCGGAGGCGGGCAGGGTGGACTGGCTCCGGCCCGACGCGTAGGTTTAACCCCCTGATAACCGAAGATCGAGGCTGCTCGAACCATGAGCGGGAGAGACCTCGTGCGTTGGTAGCGCGAGGCGCCGAAGGAGCAAAGACCCCACAATCTCTCAGGTACCGTTACCGCCATGGTGAGGCCACTCTGGAAAGTGGGCTCAGGTGAGCCTCACCCAAGGTGAAAGCCGTGTACGCACGGTGAAACTCTCAGGTGTCATGACAGAGGGGGAGTTCCCAGCGTGGCGGGTATCCCTGTCATGCGCTTGAAAGGAGCTCCTCGATGACAGTGCCCGCACTGCCTTCGACGTTCATGCCCCGGCACATCGGCCCGGCCGAGTCGGAGCAGGCAAAAATGCTGGCCGAATGCGGTTACGGCAGCCTCGACGCGCTCGTCGCCGCCGCGGTGCCGTCGGCCATTCGGACGTCGGGCGCGCTGTCGCTGCCCGAAGCGGCCTCCGAGGAGGAGGCCATCGGCGAGCTGCGCGCACTCGCGGAGAAGAACCGTCCGATGATCCAGATGATCGGGCTCGGCTATCACGACACAGTGACGCCGGCCGTCATCCGACGGAACGTGCTGGAGAACCCGGCCTGGTACACGGCGTACACGCCGTACCAGCCGGAGATCTCGCAGGGCCGGCTCGAAGCGCTGCTCAACTTCCAGACGATGGTGTCCGACCTGACCGGCCTGGACACCGCCAACGCCTCGATGCTCGACGAGCCGACCGCCGTCGCCGAGGCGATGATGCTCATGCGCCGCGCGTCGAAGGCCAAGTCCTCGACACTGGTCGTCGACGCCGAATGCCTGCCGCAGACCGTTTCGGTGCTGCGCACGCGGGCCGAGGTCATCGGCATCGACCTCGACGTCCGTGAGCTGTCGCAGGGGCTGCCGGACGAGTTCTTCGGCGTGGTCGTCCAGTACCCCGGTGTGTCCGGTGTGCTGCGCGAGCCGGAGTTCTACTCGCGCATCGGCGAGGCGGCCAAGGAGGCCAAGGCGCTTTACTGCGTGGCGGGCGACCTGCTGGCGCTGACCATGGTGCAGGCGCCCGGCGAGTTCGGCGCCGACGTGGCTGCGGGCAGCAGTCAGCGGTTCGGCGTGCCCATGGGGTACGGCGGTCCGCACGCCGGCTACCTGGCCGTGCGGCAGGGTCTCGAGCGGTCGCTGCCGGGCCGGCTGGTCGGCGTGTCCGTCGACGAGGGGGGCGCGCCCGCCTACCGGCTCGCGTTGCAAACCCGCGAACAGCACATTCGCCGGGAGAAGGCGACGAGCAACATCTGCACGGCGCAGGTGCTGCTGGCGGTGATGGCGTCGATGTACGCGGTCTACCACGGTCCGGAGGGGCTGCGCGGGATCGCCGAGCGTGTGCACGGCCACGCAGCGACGCTGGCCGCGGGCCTGCGCGACGGCGGCGTCGAGGTCGTCCACGAGCGCTTCTTCGACACGGTGCTCGCCCGGGTCCCGGGCAAGGCGGAGGCTGTCGTCGCGGCCGCACGCGAGGCAGGCATCAACCTCGGCCGGGACGGCGCGGACCACGTCCGGATCGCCTGCGACGAGGGCACGTCCGCCGACACCGTCGCCGCGGTGCTCGCGGCGTTCGGGGTCGGCGCGAAGGCCGACGGTGGCCCCGCGATCCCAGCCGGGCTCGAGCGCACCACGGAGTACCTGACGCACGAGGTGTTCCACACCCACCGGTCCGAGACGGCGATGCTGCGCTATCTGCGCAGGCTGGCCGACCTGGACTACGCGCTGGACCGGGGCATGATCCCGCTGGGTTCGTGCACGATGAAGCTGAACGCCACCACGGAGATGGAGGCGGTCACCTGGCCCGAATTCGCGGGGATCCACCCGTTCGCGCCGGCCGACGATGCGGCGGGCTACCGGGAACTGACCGAGCAGCTCAGCACGTGGCTGGCCGAGGTCACCGGTTATCACTCGGTGTCGTTGCAGCCGAACGCGGGCAGCCAGGGCGAGCTCGCAGGCCTGCTGGCGATTCGCGCCTACCACCGCGCGAACGGCGAGCCCGAGCGTGACGTCTGCCTGATCCCGTCGTCCGCCCACGGCACGAACGCCGCCTCGGCGGTGCTGGCGGGTATGCGCGTGGTCGTGGTGGCCTGCACCGACGACGGCGACATCGACCTCGACGACCTGCGGGCCAAGGCGGACCAGCACCGTGACACGCTCGCCGCGATCATGGTCACCTACCCGTCGACGCACGGCGTGTACGAGACCGGCATCTCCGAGCTCGCCGACATCGTCCACGAAGCCGGCGGGCAGGTCTATGTGGACGGTGCGAACCTCAACGCGCTGTTGGGACTGGCCAAGCCCGGCGAGTTCGGTGGCGACGTCTCGCACCTGAATCTGCACAAGACGTTCTGCATCCCGCACGGTGGTGGCGGCCCCGGCGTGGGGCCGGTGGCCGTGCGCGAGCACCTCGCGCCGTACCTGCCCAACCACCCGCAGTTCGACGAGGCCGGGCCCGCGACCGGGGTCGGCCCGATCTCGGGCGCCCCGTTCGGGTCGGCGTCGATCCTGCCGATCTCGTGGGCCTACGTGCGGATGATGGGCTCGGTCGGACTGACGAGGGCGACGCAGGTCGCCGTGCTGGCGGCCAACTACGTGGCCGCGCGGCTGAGCCCGCACTACCCGGTGCTCTACACCGGCCAGCACGGCCTGGTGGCGCACGAGTGCATCATCGACCTGCGCCAGCTGACCAAGCAGACCGGCGTGACCGTCGACGACGTCGCCAAGCGGCTCATCGACTACGGCTTCCACGCGCCCACGATGTCGTTCCCGGTGGCGGGTACGTTCATGGTCGAGCCGACCGAGAGCGAGGACCTGGGCGAACTGGACCGCTTCTGCGAGGCGATGATCTCGATCCGCAGGGAGATCGCCGAGGTCGCCTCGGGTACGTGGGACGTCGAGCAGAGCCCGCTGCGGGGCGCGCCGCACACCGCGGAGCAGATCGCGGGGGAGTGGGACCGGCCGTACGACCGCATGCTCGCGGTGTACCCGGGCAAGACGCGGGCCAAGGGCAAGTACTTCTCGCCCGTGCGCCGGATCGAAGGCGCCTACGGTGACCGCAACCTCGTGTGCTCCTGCCCGCCCGTCACCGACTTCGAAAGCTGAGACGATGAAGACTCCGCTACACGACGTCCACAGTGGACTCGGTGCGTCGTTCACCGACTTCGCCGGCTGGGACATGCCGGTGCGGTACTCCAGTGATCTCGCCGAACATCGCGCGGTTCGCGAGGCCTCCGGGCTGTTCGACCTCTCGCACATGGGCGAGATCGAACTGACCGGCCCGCAGGCCGCCGACGCGCTCGACTACGCGCTGAGCGGAAAGCTGTCGGCCGTGGCCGTCGGCCGCGCGCGGTACAGCATGATGTGCAACGAGCGGGGCGGTGTGGTCGACGACCTCGTGGTCTACCGCCTCGGCGAGGAGCGCTACTTGGTGGTCGCCAACGCGGGCAACGCCGCCGAGGTATCGGCCGAACTGGTGCGCCGCGCCGAGGGCTTCGACACGATCGTCGATGACCGGTCCGCCGAGACCGCTCTGATCGCCGTGCAGGGGCCGACGTCGGCGGCCATCGTCGGCGCCGTCAGCGACGCCGATCTCGCCGCGCTGAAGTACTTCGCGAGCGTACCGACGACCGTCGGAGGCCGGGAGGTGCTGCTCGCGCGCACCGGCTACACGGGCGAGGACGGGTTCGAACTGTTCGTTGCCAATGCCGATGCGGCGGCCGTGTGGCAGGTGCTGACCGAGGCCGGCGAGGGTCACGGTCTCGTGCCGTGCGGACTGGCCTGCCGGGACACGTTGCGCCTCGAGGCGGGTATGCCGCTGTACGGCAACGAGCTCTCCGCCGACGGGTCACCCTTCGCGGCGAACCTCGGCCGGGTGGTCCGGTTCGACAAGGAGGGTGATTTCGTCGGCCGCGCGGCCCTCGAGAACCAGCCCGAACCGGAGACGGTCCTGGTGGGCCTCACCGGCGGTGGCAGGCGCGCGCCACGGCACGGCTACCGTGTCCTGCAGGGCGACGACGAGGTCGGGGAGATCACCAGTGGTGCGCTCTCGCCGACTCTCGGACACCCGATCGCCATGGCGTACGTGCCCGTCCGGTGCTCGGAGCCCGGCACGACCCTGTCCGCCGACATCCGCGGTCGCCTCGAACCCGTCGAGGTGGTCGCCCTGCCGTTCTACCAGCGTCGCTGAAAGGCCTGACATGACGATTCCCCAGAACCTGCGCTACACCAAGGAACACGAGTGGATCTCCGTCGACGGTGACGTCGTCACCGTGGGTATCACCGCGTTCGCGGCCGAGGCCCTCGGCGACGTCGTCTTCGTCGAACTGCCGGAGGCCGGTTCGGAGGTGAGCGCGGGCACGCCGTGCGGCGAGATCGAGTCGACCAAGTCGGTCAGCGAGATCTACGCCCCGGTCGACGGCGAGATCACGGAGGTCAACCAGGCCGTCATCGACAACCCGGAGTCCGTGAACTCCGATCCGTATGAACAAGGGTGGCTGTTCAAGGTCCGCGTCGAGAGCATGCCGGAACTGATGGACGCCGCCGCTTATACCGCGCTCACCCAGGAGGGCTGACCATGAGTTCGTTCGAAGCCGATCTGTCCACTGTAGACCCTGACGTCGCCGCGGCGGTCGCCGACGAGCTGCGCCGCCAGCAGTCGACGCTGGAGATGATCGCCTCCGAGAACTTCGCGCCCGTGTCCGTTCTCGAAGCGCAGGGCTCGGTGCTGACGAACAAGTACGCCGAGGGTTACCCGGGCAAGCGTTACTACGGCGGCTGCGAGCACGTCGACGTCGTCGAGAACCTGGCGATCGAGCGGGCCAAGTCGCTGTTCGGTGCCGAGCACGCCAACGTGCAGCCCCACTCGGGTGCGCAGGCCAACGCGGCGGCGATGGTGTCGCTGCTCAACCCGGGCGACACGATCCTCGGGCTCGACCTCGCGCACGGCGGTCACCTGACGCACGGCATGAAGCTCAACTTCTCCGGCAAGCTCTACAACGTCGCGGCCTACCACGTCGACAAGGAGACCGGTCTGGTCGACATGGCCGAGGTCGAGCGGCTGGCCAACGAGCACAAGCCGCAGCTGATCATCGCGGGCTGGTCGGCGTACCCGCGGCAGCTCGACTTCGCCGAGTTCCGCCGGATCGCCGACTCCGTGGGCGCCAAGCTCATGGTCGACATGGCCCACTTCGCGGGCCTCGTCGCCGCGGGCCTGCACCCGAACCCGGTGCCGTACGCCGACGTCGTCACGACCACGACGCACAAGACGCTCGGCGGCCCGCGCGGCGGCATCGTGCTGTCGAAGCAGGAGTACGCCAAGAAGATCAACTCGGCGGTGTTCCCCGGCCAGCAGGGCGGCCCGCTCGAGCACGTGATCGCCGGTAAGGCGGTGGCGCTGAAGATCGCGGCGAGCGACGAGTTCAAGGAGCGCCAGCAGCGCGTGCTCGAGGGCGCCAAGATCCTCGCGAACCGGCTCTCCGAGTCCGACGCCGCCGATGCGGGCGTGCGGGTGCTGACCGGCGGTACGGACGTGCACCTGGTGCTGGTCGACCTGGTCAACTCCACGTTGGATGGTCAGCAGGCCGAGGACCGGCTGCACGAGATCGGCATCACCGTGAACCGCAACGCGGTGCCGTTCGATCCCCGTCCGCCGATGGTGACCTCGGGTCTGCGGGTGGGTGCGCCCGCGCTGGCCACGCGTGGTTTCGGCGCTGAGGACTTCACCGAGGTCGCCGACATCATCGCGCGTGCGCTGCAGCCGAACGCCGACGACGCCGTGCTCGGTGAGCTGCGGGGCCGCGTGGAGCTGCTCGCCAAGAAGCACCCGCTGTACCCGGAACTGTCCTGACGTCGGCAGTACCCGGATCGGCGACGGCCCGCTCGCGCTTCGGCGCGGCGGGCCGTTGCCGTGTGCGCGGAAGGTCCTTCCGGCCGTGCTCGACGTCAGCCGGGTTCGCTCGATCGAGCACGTGGCGGCTCGCCCGGGTTGTGAGGGTGCCGCGGCGGCTGGTGAGTGGGCTCAGTCGGTGACGAGGGCCAGCGCGAAACCGTCGTAGCCCTTGCCGGCGACGGTCTGCAGCGCCGTGGCGTCGACGCGCGGCTCGGCGGCCATCAGCTCGAACATCTCCCGGGTGCCGCGCACTCCTGGGTCGTCGGAGGCGGCGTCGGCGACAGCGCCGTGGCGGACGACGTTGTCCACGACGATCACCGTCCCCGGCAGGCCCAGTTCGAGTGCCCAGCGGAAGTAGGCGGGGTTGTTGGCCTTGTCCGCATCGAGGAAGACGAGGTCGAACGGGGCGTCGTCGCGCAGGGTGGGCAGCGTGTCGAGTGCTGCGCCGACGTGGATGTCGACCCGGTCGCCCACGCCGGCACGGTCGACGTTGCCGCGCGCGACGTCGGCGAACCGCGGGTCGGCCTCGAGCGTGACCAGGGTTCCGTCCGGCGGTAGCGCGCGGGCGAGGCAGATGGCGCTGTAGCCGCCGAGCGTGCCGACCTCGAGGATCGACCGCGCGCGGATCATGGTGGCCAGCAGTGTGAGGAACCGGCCCTGCGGTGGGCTGACGGCGATGTCGGGGAGGCCCGCGTCCGCTGCGGCGCGGGCCGCGTCGTCGAGTGCTTCGTCGGAACCGAGCAGGTTGTCGGTCAGGTAGTCGTCCACCGTGGCCCATGTCCGAGGATCCATGCCCCGGAGGTTAGGCGCTCGTCCCGCATCGTGCTCGGGAATCCCCGCCGTGTCTCGGGCGCGGCGACGACCGTCCCGAGCTGCCGGATCCGGACGCCTGTCGCGTCTACCTCCACGGTGACCAACACCGACGTCCGGCGGCCGCCGTCCCCACGTCACCTCCGGCCGCGTCACAGGCCCGCGGGTGATCACACCGTCTCACCCGCCTCGTCCTGGTCGTGCTGGGCCAGGTGCACGACGGCGTCGCGCAGCGCGGCCCGGAACCGGCCCACCTCGAGCGGTCCGAGTACCGCCGTCTCCCCGGGAGGGGCGACCACGACCACCTGCTCCTCACTGGAGAACACGGTGAGTTTGCGCTTGCGTCCCGCCAGGTCGCGGCAGGGAACCACCCACTCGTTCTGATCCGACATGCCGACCGCCTTCCTCCGTGCTTCATCGGGCTGAGCACAGGTGGGACGCGGCCACGGCTACGCCATGACGCGACCGACGCACGGAATGTCACGAATCCGGCGTCTCAGAAGTCGTGCGAGGCTTCGGTGGGTTCGCCGGAGCGGAGTCGTCGCAGGTGAACGCGCCGCCGGAGCCGGATGGCGGGACGGATCATCAGCTGGATACTTCCGATGAGAAACAGCCACGTCCCGGCGTACTCGGTGCTGGGGGAGAAGAACAGCACGCTGCCGATCACGAACCAGAGCGCGATCAACAGGTCGTTGACGATGCTCGCCACCTCGTAGCGGCGGCGGATGAGGAGCTCTTCGTCACCGATCCGGAAGTGCAGCGGTCCACGGTCGTCGTCGGCCATGTGATCACGGTGCCACCGCGCGGGTGGGGCCGCAGGTCAGGCGCCTGCGGAGCGGGGGCGGACCATGGTCAGGAAGCTCGTCAGCGCCAGCGCGAAGAACGCGGCCATGAGCGCCACCATCGGCACGGCCGAGCTCTCGCCGAACAGGGCGATCAGTGGGGAGGACGCGCCGGCGATGAGGAACTGCAGGACGCCCAGCAGCGCCGACGCCGAGCCCGCCTTGTCCGGGTGATCGGACATCGCCAGCGCCATTGCGTTGGGCATCACCATGCCGTTGGAACACACCACCAGATAGACCGCGGGCAGCAGGACCGGCAGCCCGAGCTCTGCGACCGCGGCGACGGTGGCGACGACGCCTGCCGTCGTACCCGCCAGCAGGCCGGTGCGGAGCAGGCCCCGTTGGCTGAACCGGCCGACCAGTCGCCCGTTGACCTGGGTCATGATGACCAGGCCGATCGCGCCGCCGCCGAAGGCGAAGCTGTAGGCCTGCGGGTCGAGGCCGTAGATGTCCTGGAGCACGAAGCTGGACGCCGAGATGTAGGTGAACATGCCGGCGAACCCGAGCCCGATGGTGAGTGCGGACCCGAGGAACGCGCGGTGGCGCAGCAGGCTGAGGTAGGTGCGCAGGACGCCGCCGATCCGCGCGGGCCTGCGGGACGTCTGCGGCAGCGTCTCCGGCAGAGCCAGCGCCGAGACGAGGAGCAACACCCCGCCGAACGCGGCGAGGGCGGCGAAGATGCCGCGCCACGAGGTCACCGTGAGCAGCTGACCGCCGATGATCGGCGCCAGGATCGGTGCCACGCCCGTGACCAGCATCAAAGCCGAGAAGAACCGGGACATGGCGATGCCGGAGAAGAGGTCGCGGACCGTCGCGCGTGCGACCACGATGCCTGCGGCCGCGCCGAACGCCTGCAACGCCCGTGCACCGATCAACATCTCGATCGACGGGCTGAACGCGCACAGCACACTCGCCGTGATGTACAGCGCGACACCCACCAGCAGCGGCTTCCGCCTGCCGAAGGCGTCCGACAGCGGCCCGGCCACCAGCTGGCCCGCGCCGAGGCCGATCACGAATGCCGCGAGGGTGAGCTGCACCAGTGAGTTGGCGGCGGAGAGGTCGCCGGCCATGCCGGGAAGTGCGGGCAGGTACATGTCGATCGAGAGCGGGCCGAACGCGGTCAGGCCGCCGAGAATGAGTGCGAAACGCAACCGGCCGGTGCGGCTGAGCCGAGCTCCTGCATCGGCGTCTGGGGCCACGGTGGTGGCTGCGGTCACGGTTCCTCCCGGTGCTCGTGAGTGCTGACGTCCTCCTGGAACAAGTAGCGAGCATGGCTAACTATTCCCTCGACGGAGGGTGATCTGAGACGGGTGTACCGGTCGGGTCGGAGCACCGGATGAACCCGGTGGGGTATCCGCCGGGCGTGGAGTCAGAGCCAGGCGGTGCGGATGCGGACCCGCTGCGGCGGGCCCGGGATGTCGGCGTCACCGGGGCGGTTGGTGATCGTCCACACCGGCTGCGTGGTGTCGGGCAGTCCGTAGAGGTGGTCGTCGCTGCCGCACGTGTAGGTCGGCCTGCGCGGCGGATCGTCCTCGGAGGGGCTGGGCGCGGGCACACAGTGTCGGCCGTCGGCGAGTTCGAGGAACCACGGCCTGTCGGGTTGCCTGCGGTCGGCCGATCCGGGCGTGTCCTCGACGATCCGGATCCGCACGGCCTGCGACTTGGTCGGGTTCTGCACGCACAGAGCCACGTCAGGCCGCGGGTGGTGCCGGACGAAGCACGGGTCGTACAGGAAGTAGCCCTCGGTGGTCATGCACCGCCGCGCGTCCGGGTCGGACAGGTTCACCCCGGACGCGGAGCACTTCGCCGCGGCGTGGTCGACGACCGTGAATCCGGGTGCGGGCCCGCCCTCCGGCGTGAAGGGCTCCACGTGCGTCGCGCGGGTCGCCGTCACCGGAGCGGGGTGGACGCCGGACCCGACCGCGCGGGCGCCCGTGTCGGTACAGCCCGCGAGGGCCAGGAGTGCCGTCACCAGGGCGAGCGAGGCCGGCCGGACACGCCGGGAGTCGAGGGTCGTCACGGTCAGAACCACGCCGTCCGGATGGGCACCTCGTCGAGCCGAGGGCCGGGTTCGGTGCGCTCCTCGGCCTCGCCGTGGCGGTTGGCGATCGTCCACACGCGGTTCGCGGTGTCCGGCATGCCGTACAGGTAATCGTTCCGACCGCACCCGTAGGTGGGGTCTTCCTCGGTGGAGTCGGGATCGTCGGCACCGGGGAACAGCACGCAGTGGCGGCCGTCGGCGAGTTCGAGGAACCACGGCCGGTGGCGTTGCGTCTCCTCCGGCGCGGGACCGGTGTCCTCGACGACCTCGAAGCCCGTCGCCTCGCCGGTGGTCGGATTCTGGATGCAGATCGCCCGGTCCGGCCCCGACCGCACGTGCAGGTAGCACGGGTCGTGCACCTCCTGCGACGTGTGTTCGGCGCCCTTGAGCAGGGGTGCGCAGCGGCGGGCGTCGGCCGTGGTGATGCTGACCCAGGACTGCCAGCAGTTGCCCTGGCCCTTCTCGACGACGTCCAGGCCGGGGTCGGGTTCGCCCGCATCGGTGAAGGGGTCCACGGTGATCTGCTCGGTCGTCGTGACCGGCTGCGCGTGCGCTGCCAGGCGGGGCTCCGACGTGCCGGTGCACCCGCCGAGTCCCGCCAGCGCCGCGACGACCACGACGACTCCCGGGAGGAACTTCCTCACGTCCCGCTGCCTTCCGTTCGCCTTCGCCCGTGCCGGGCCCGGCACGGGCCTCGGACACGCGCCGAGTGTGCGTGTGTGGGGATACGCGCAGCCTAGAGGGGCCGTGCGGACTCGTCGTGGGGGCCCGCCGCCGGAGTCCGGATAATCGGGAGGATCGGTGTGAGCGCGCCCGGTAAGCTGGCCGACGGTATGTGTGCACGTTCCCCCCTCGAAGAGCTGCGCCCGCGGCTGTCCGGTCTGACCATCGGCGACGCCCACCGGGTGCGGCGCCGGATCGACGGCGCCCGCAAGTCCCGAAAGGCGACGCCGGACAAGCTCGCCTCGGTCGCCGCGGAGATCTCCGCCGACATCGACAGGGGAGAGGAGCGGGTGCGCAGGCGCCGTGCGGCGGTGCCGCACATCGCCTACCCCGAGCAGCTGCCGGTCAGCGGGCGAGCGGAGGACATCGCCGAGGCGATCCGCGACAACCAGGTCGTGATCGTGGCGGGCGAGACCGGTTCGGGGAAGACGACGCAGCTGCCGAAGATCTGTCTCGACCTCGGGCTGGGCGTACGTGGGCAGATCGGGCACACCCAGCCGCGGCGGCTCGCGGCGCGCACCGTTGCGGAGCGGGTGGCGAGTGAGGTGAAGACCGAGCTCGGCGCGGCCGTCGGGTACAAGGTGCGGTTCACCGACAGCTCGAGCGACGAGACGCTCCTCAAGGTGATGACCGACGGCATCCTGCTGGCGGAGATCGCACGCGACCGGATGCTGCGGCAGTACGAGGTCCTGATCATCGACGAGGCGCACGAACGCAGCCTCAACATCGACTTCCTGCTCGGCTACCTCAAGCAGCTGCTGCCGAAGCGGCCGGACCTCAAGGTGATCATCACCTCGGCCACGATCGACCCGGACCGGTTCGCCCGGCACTTCGCGGGCGCGGACGGTGAGCCCGCGCCGGTGCTGGAGGTCTCGGGGCGGACGTACCCGGTCGAGGTGCGGTACCGACCGGTGGTCGACCCGGACGACCCCGACGCCGATTCGGAGCGCGACCAGACGCAGGCGATCACCGACGCCGTGCGGGAGCTGGTCGCCGAGGGTCCGGGGGACATCCTGGTGTTCGCCTCGGGGGAGCGCGAGATCCGCGACGCCGGCGACGCGCTGGAGGCGATGGAGCTGCCGAACACCGAGGTGGTGCCGCTGTACGCCCGACTGTCGGCTGCGGACCAGCACCGGGTGTTCCAGCGGCACACGGGCAGGCGCATCGTCGTCGCCACCAACGTCGCGGAGACGTCGCTGACCGTGCCCGGCATCAAGTACGTCGTCGACCCCGGAACGGCACGCATCTCCCGCTACAGCCACCGCACGAAGGTGCAGCGGCTGCCGATCGAACCGGTGTCACAGGCGTCGGCGAACCAGCGCAAGGGCCGATGCGGCCGCACCTCGGACGGTATCTGCATCCGGCTGTACTCCGAGGACGACTTCGATGCCCGGCCGGAATTCACCGACCCGGAGATCCTGCGCACCAACCTGGCGTCGGTGATTCTGCAGATGACCTCGCTGGGCCTGGGTGACGTGGCGGCGTTCCCGTTCGTGGAACCGCCGGACCGCAGGCAGGTCACCGCGGGCGTGCAGCTGTTGCAGGAGCTCGGCGCGCTCGACACGCAGAAGGGGAGACTGACGCCGGTCGGTACACGGCTGGCGCAGTTGCCCGTCGACCCCCGGCTCGGCCGGATGATCCTCGAAGGCGCCCAGAACGGCTGCGTGCGCGAGGTGATGATCATCGCGGCCGGTCTGTCCATTCAGGATCCGCGAGAGCGGCCCGCGGAGCACAAGGAGGCCGCCGGGCAGCAGCACGCGCGCTTCCGCGACAAGGACTCGGACTTCCTGGCGTACCTGAACCTATGGAACTACCTGCGCGAGAAGCAGAAGGAACTGTCGGGCAACCAGTTCCGCAAACTGTGCCGCGCGGAGTATCTGAACCACCTGCGCGTGCGCGAGTGGCAGGACGTCTACAGCCAGCTGCGGCAGTTGCTCAAGCCGCTCGACATCACGCTCAACAGCGTCCCCGGCGACCCCCAGCGCATCCACACCTCGCTGCTCGCGGGGCTGCTGTCGCACATCGGGCTGAAGGACCCCGAGAAGGGCGACTACCTGGGCGCGCGGGGTACGCGGTTCTCGGTGTTCCCCGGGTCTGCGCTGTTCAAGAAGCAGCCGCGCTGGATCGCCTCGGCCGAGCTGGTCGAGACGTCCCGGTTGTGGGCACGGGTCAATGCGAGGGTGGAGCCCGAGTGGATCGAGCCGCTGGCGCAGCATCTGGTCAAACGCACGTATTCGGAACCGCACTGGGAGCGCAAACAGGCGGCGGTGATGGCCTCCGAGCGCGTGACGCTGTACGGCGTTCCGCTCGTCGCGGGCCGCAAGGTGAACTACGGCCGGATCGACCCGGAGGTCTCGCGGGAGCTGTTCATCCGCCGCGCGCTCGTCGACGGTGACTGGGACACGCGGCACCGGTTCTTCCACCAGAACCGAGCACTTCTCGACGAGGTCGAGGAGCTGGAGAATCGTGCGCGCCGGCGGGACATCCTCGTCGACGACGAGACGCTGTTCGCGTTCTACGACGAGCGGATCCCCGCCGACGTGGTGTCGGGCCGGCACTTCGACGCGTGGTGGAAGAAGGCCTCGCGCAGCGATCCGGATCTGCTGAACTTCGAGAAGGCGATGCTCATCAACGCCACCTCCGACGAGGTGCGCGCCACCGACTATCCGGACACTTGGCAGCAGGGCGAGCTGCGGCTTCCGTTGACGTACCAGTTCGAACCGGGAGCCGACGCCGACGGCGTCACCGTCCACATTCCACTCCCGGTGCTGAACCAGGTGACCGCCGAGGGATTCGACTGGCAGGTCCCCGGACTTCGGGAGGGGCTCGTGACGGCACTGATCAAATCGCTGCCGAAGGCGACCCGGCGTAATTTCGTTCCAGCTCCCGACACCGCGCGGGACGTGCTGTCGCATGTGGACCCGTCTCAGGGGCCGCTGCTCGAGGTGCTGAGTTCCGAGTTGGAACGACTGCGCGGCGTCCCGGTGCCGACCGGGGAGTGGGCGCCGGACGCGGTGCCGGAACACCTGCGGATGACGTTTCGCATCGTCGACGAGAAACGTGCGACGGTGGCCGAGGGCAAGGACCTCGAGGCGCTGCGCGACCGGCTGGGCGACCGGGTCCGGGAGACGATCTCCGCGGCGGCCGACGACGTCGAACAGGGTGGCCTGACCACGGCGGCGTTCGGCACGCTGCCGGAGGTGTTCGAGGCGGAACGCCGCGGGCACGCGGTCAAGGCCTACCCCGCCTTGGTGGACGAGGGCGACACGGTCGCGGTGCGGATGCTCGACACCCCTGGCCAGCAGGTCTCGGCGATGCGGACCGGAACGCGCAAGCTCGTGCGGCTCAATCTGCCGTCGCCGATGAAGTACATCAACCGTAACCTCGGAAACCGGGCCAAGCTCGTGCTTGCCCGCAACCCTCACGGCGGGGTGCAGGGACTGCTCGAGGACTGCGTCGACTGTGCGGTGGACAAGCTGATCGCCGAGGCGGGCGGTCCCGTACGGGACGAGGCGGAGTTCCCGACACTGGTGAAGGCGGTGGGGCAGCGACTCAACCCGACCGTGCTCACCGTGCTGGGAGAGGTGGAGAAGATCCTCGCCGAAGTGCACGAGGTCGAAGCCACCCTCTCCGACATGGCCGGACCGGCGATCGCGGAGTCCCTGGCCGACGCCCGCGCACATCTGGACTCGCTGGTGTACGACGGTTTCGTGACCGCGACCGGCTACGACCGGCTGCCTGACCTGGTGCGGTACGTGCGGGGCATCGGACGCAGGCTGGAGAAGCTGCCCGGCGACCCGGCGCGGGACATGGAACGGCTGCGCGAGATCGCCTGGCTGCACGACGAGTACCGGGCCGTGCTCGACGAGGTGCCGCCGCGTACCGAGCCGAGCCCGGAACTCGCCGAGATCCGCTGGATGATCGAGGAGCTGCGGATCAGCTTCTTCGCCCAGACGCTCAAGACCGCGTATCCGGTGTCGGTCAAGCGCATCGTCAAGGCTCTCGACAAGGCTCCGCTGTAGCGGCCGCTCCGCTGTGGCCGCTCCCCTGTGGCCGTCGCGGTGTTATGGCCGCCGCGGTGTTGTGGCCGCGCCCGGCCGCGGGTCCTCGCACCGGCGCGGAGGGGGCACCGTCACCGCACGGGCGCTCCGGGCCCGAGCGGGATCCCCAACGCCCACCACAGGAGGAACAGCAGCGTCCACGCGCACGTCATCGTCACGGCGAGCGGCAATGTGTACGACGCCAGAGTGCCGATGCCCGCGTTCTTGCGGTAGCGCTGGAGGAAACCGAGCGCCATGACGAAATACGGGCTCATCGGCGTGATCGCTGTGGACCCCGAGTCAGCGATGCGGAACAGGGCCTGCGTGGTCTCGGCGGGTACGTCCACGAGCAGCAGCATCGGTACGAGCACCGGTGCCGCGATCGACCACATCGCCGACCCGCTGGTGACGAGGATGTTGACGACCGTCAACAGCGCGAGCACCAGTAGGAACACGACGACGATCGGCAGGCCCGACGTCTCGAGCAGTTCGGCGGCCTTCACCGACAGCACGTCTCCGACGTGTGTCCAGTCGAAGTAGGCGAGGAACTGGGCGATGGCGAAGAACAGTACGAGCACGGGCGCCATCTGTTTCAGGCCCTCGACCATCAGTGCGGGGACGTCGGCGGGTTTGGTGATGGTGCCCGTGCGCGTGCCGTAGACGATGCCGACGATGCCGAACAGGAACGCGACGACGGCGGCGATACCGTCGAGCAACGGTGACTCCACGATGCTGCCGCCCTCGCCCCGCAGTGGCGATGACTCGGGAAGCACGAGTGCGGTGAGCGCGATGACGGCGACCAGCAGCGCGGCACCGGCGAGCCGCATGGCCGATCGCTCCCTGGCCGACAGCTGGAGCGTGGCGATGTCCTCGAGTTCTGCGTCCGGGTCCGGATCGAGATCGGGGCGCTTGCTCAGCAGGAATCGCGTGACGAGCGTGATGACGATCGCCAGCACGAGCGACGAGGCGATGTTGAAGAACCAGTTGCTCACGGGAGACACGTAGGCATCCGGGCTGACGATACGTGCAGCGGCGGTGGTGATGCCGGCGAAGATCGCGTCGTTGGGCGTGGGGATCGGGCTGGCGTCGTAACCGGAGGCGATGGAGGTGTAGGCGACGACGACGCCGAGGATCGGTGACCGCCCGACTGCGCGGAAGGCGAGTCCGCCGAGCGGCACGAGGATGATGTAGGCCGCTGCGGAGGCGACGTGCGACGCGGTTCCCGCGAATGCGACGGCGAACACCACCCACGATGCGGGCACCCGCGAAACGCTGACCCGCATCAGGGCGGCGAGGAAGCCGCTGCGTTCGGCCACGGCCACACCCATGATCACGACGACGATCGTGGCCATGGGAGGGAACGCGGCGAAGTTGTCGATCATCGTCGACGTGGCCATGGCGAGCCCGTCGCCCGAGAGCAGGTTCTGTACGGCCACGGTCCTGCCGTTGTCCGGGGAGACCACGGATACGTCGAGACCGGCGAGCACGGCACTGGCGACAGCGAGAATCGCCGCCAGTACCCAGAACAGCCAGAACGGGTGGGGTAGCGCGTTGCCCGCGCGCTCGATGACCCCCATCGCACGCACGATGCGGGGAAGTCGTTGCCCGGCGTCGATGGTGTCGGTGTCCTTCGCTGTCATCACGTGCTCCTCACGGGGCGAGCCGGTGTCGGCTCACGAAGCGCCACAGCACCTCGTGCGCCTCGATGGTCTGGGTCGTGCGTCCCCCGCCGCTGTAGGAGTCGGCGCCGGGCCAGGTGTGCCCGCCGCCGGTCACGGCGACGTGATGCACCTGCGCACCCTCGTCGCACCCGGCGTGGCGGGTGATCGTGATGTCGGGCTCGATCCGCCGGGTGGCGGGCCTCGCACGACAGTCGTCCCGTGCGGCCCAGCCCGCGACCCAGTCGGGGACCGGCGGCAGTTCGCGGTCGGAGTCACCGGCGTACGGGATCGTCGAGTCGCCGGTGCCGTGGAACTCGATCACGGGCACGGCCCTGTCCGGGGCACAGGCTTCGCGGGTGCCCGGATAGAACGCGCCGGCGACGGGCGCGACTGCAGCGATGCGGTCGGACATCCGGCAGGCGAGCAGGCCGGTGAAGCCACCCCCGTTGGACTTGCCGGTCGCGTACACGCGGCCCGTGTCGACGCACAGGTCCCGCTCCAGGCGATCCAGCAGGTCTGCGGTGAAGGCGACGTCGTCCACGCCGGGCGCCGAGTAGGGTGCACCCTGCCAAGCCTGTCGCTCACCGTCGCCGAGTCCCACGGCACCGTTGGGGTAGACGACCACGGCCGGCAGCGCGGACAGCTTGGAGAACGCCTCGGTGCGCACGGCATCGTTGCCTCTGCCGTGGAAGGCGAGGACGACCGGCCAGGGGCGGGCGGCGTCGTACCCGTCCGGAAGGTGCAGTCGGTACGTGCGGTCGAGGCCGCCGCTGCCGATGGTGTGGTCCCGACTCGTGCCGGGGCGTTGCGGCGCGGCGTTCCCGCAACCCGCCGATGCCTGCCTGCGGTCGGGTTCGCCCGCCCCGGCGGCAGGCGTGACGAGGACGGTAACGGTGCAGGCGGCGGCGAGTGCCGTCGCGAGACCGGAGAGCCGGACTCTCATGGCGGGTTCCCTTTCGGTCGGTCGGCGTCGTCGACGGCCGATGTGCGTGCCCGTGCCAGGACATGCGGGGGTAGCGGCGACACTCCTCGCGTGCCGTCGTCGGAGGGTGATGCGGATCAGCTCGCCAGCCACTCCTCGGCGAAGCCGGCGATGCGGGCGACGATCGCGTCCACAAGGGACTTTCCGTGCCCGGCCGCGGCGCGACGGGGATCTCCCAGGACGCCGTTGCGGCTGAGCCGGTCGTAGGTCACGGGGAACGTGATCGCGGCCTGCCGCGACAAGGTGCCGAGCGAGTCCAGCTCGGCGCGCCGGGTGGTCCCCGGCACCAGTCGCTTCTCGTGTACGAGCTCGGGTGCCAGTCTGCGCAGCTGGGCGGTTTCGGCTTCGCCGCTGTGCCCGTGCACCTCGCTGACGTCCATATCCGCGACGACGTCCGAGGCGAGCGGGGTCAGCGGCGTCCAGGCGAACCCGAGGTCGGGATGGGTGACCAGCAGGTCCTGGGCGACCGTGCTCAGCGACGCGTTGTTGCCGCCGTGGCCGTTGACGACGAGGATCTTGCGCCAGCCGTGCCGGTGCAGGCTTTCCACGTACTCCCGCACGACGGCGGCGAAGGTCGTGGTGGTGAGCGAGACGGTGCCCGCGAACGCGAGGTGGTGCGGCGACACACCGACCGGAAGCGACGGCCCGAGCAGCGCGCGGCCGTCGAGTTCCGCGGCGACGAGCTCGGCGATCCGGTCCGCGCGGACCAGGTCGGTGGACAGCGGCAGGCCGGGGCCGTGCTGTTCGAAGGCACCCGCGGGCAGGAGCACGAGTGGGCTCGCGGTGACGGCACGCTCGGCGTCCTCGGTCGTCAACTCCGCGAGTCGTAGGGTGTTCATCGGTCACGCTCCGGCAGATCGGCGGACCGGACGACGTCGCGAATGGACACCAGGTGCTCGTGGGTCAATGCCCGTGCCTGCTCGGCGTCGCCCGCGCGAACGGCGGCGAGGATCTGCTGGTGCTCGGCATGGTCGCGCCCGCGGTCGTCGTAGCTGTGACGGATCTCGATCTGCTCCCGTACCCGGACGTGCAGCAGGGCTTCGACGGTCTCCCGCAGGAGTGTGTTGCCCGCCGTCGCCGCGAGTGCCACGTGGAAGTGCACGGCCGGCCGCTCGCTGCCCTGCTGTGGTTCGAGCGCGTTGGTCACGGCGCGGTCGAGCTGGGCGAGGCCGTCGGACTCGCGGGCGTCGGCGGCCGCGGCGGCGATCGAGGGTTCCACGACGAGGCGTGCCTCAACGAGTTCCAGCACGGCGTCCCGATCGATTCCCGGGCGGTGCGGGTTGGCCAGCAACCTGCGGTCGATGCCCGAGCCGACGTACGTGCCCGAACCGTGCCGAAACTCGACGGCGCCCGTGGCTTCGAGGCGGCGCAACGCCTCCCGCACCGTCGGCGTGGTGACGGCGAAGCGGCGCGCCAGCTCGCGCGACGACGCCAGCGCGTCGCCCGGAACCAGCCGGTCGGTGCGGATGATGTCGACGATGTCGTCGGCGAGGCGCTCGGACAGCGTCGGTTCACGTTGAGGCATTAAGTGACTAAATCACTTACTCGGCTTGAGGGCAAGGGTCGCGGTCGACCCCGGCCGCAACTGGCGCAGGGTCACCACGCCCTGCTCGGCCCCTCTCGACGACGCGGAGCGGCAGGGCTGGGAACGCCGCCTGCTAGTGTTTCTGCGCCGTGAGCACTCCCGGACACCCCAGCACCCCCGAGCAGGCCGACACGGTCGGCGACCACGCCCTGGTCACACACGCCGGCGACACCGGGCAGCACAGCTCGGTCGGCCGCCGCAGCATCGTGGTCGTCGCACACAACCTGCGTTCGGCCCACAACGTGGGTTCGCTGCTGCGCACCGGGGACGTCTTCGCCGTGGGCACGGTCCACGTCACCGGGTTCACTCCGTATCCGCAGCACCCGGACGACGAGCGGGACCCGATCGTGGCGGCCAGGCAGACCCGCAGACTGGCCAAAGCCGCCGCGGGCGCCGAACACACCATGCCGCTGCGGCGGCACGACGACGTCCACGCCCTGCTCGACTCGCTGCGCGACGAGGGATACACGGTCGTCGGCCTGGAGATCGACCCGGCAGCGGTGTCGCTCGGCGATTACGAGCCCTCCTCGAAGGTCGCGCTGGTGCTGGGCGACGAGGTCCGCGGCATCGATCCGGAACTCCGTTCCCGTTGCGACCTGTTGCTGGAAATCCCCATGCACGGGCAGAAGACCTCGCTCAACGTGAGCGTCGCGGCCGGGATCGCGCTGTACGCACTCCGCGCGACGTGACCGTGCGAGCGGCCGCCCCCTTGCTCGCCGCTCGCACGGTCACCTCAGATCCACCCCCGGTCGCGGGCCAGCCGCGCCGCGGCGTAACGGTTCTCCGCCTCGGTCTTCCCGATGGCCGACGACAGGTGATTGCGCACGGTGCCGGGGGAGAGGTGCAGCTGCGTGGCGACGGTGCGCACCGACGCTCCGTCGGCGGCGGCGCGCAGCACCTCCCGTTCCCGGTCGGTCAGCGGATCGATGCCACCGGCCAGCGAATCCGCGGCCAGGGTCGGATCGACGACCCGTTCCCCGCCCGCCACCCGGCGCACCACCTCGGCGAGCCGGTCCGCGGGCGTGTCCTTGACGACGAACCCGGCCGCGCCGGCCTCCATGGCCCGCCGCAGGTATCCCGGCCTGCCGAAGGTGGTCACGATCAGGCACCGGCACTGCGCTCCGGACGCGGTCACCGCCGCCGTCGCCTCGATGCCGTCACCACCCGCCATCTCGATGTCGATCAGCGCGACGTCGGGCCGGTGCTCGGTGACCGCGGGCAGCACCTCGTCGCCGCGCCCGATCTCCGCGACCACCTCGAGGTCCCGCTCCAGCGACAGCAGCGCGGCCAGCCCTCCACGGACCAGATCCTGATCATCGGCGAGAAGTAGTCGAATCACGCGCGCCCCACCTCCAGTACCGTTCCGGGACGCTCGTGGTCGTCGCTGCGAGCCGACACGGTCAATCGCGCGCCGGCCGTGGCCGCCCGTTCGCGCAGGCCGCGCAGCCCCGACCCGGCGGCGAACGCGGTCCCGTCGCACGTGCCCACGCCGTCGTCCTCGACCCGGAGCATGCCCGGCCGGACACTGACCCGGCAGGTCGACGCCCCGGAATGACGCACCACGTTCGTCACCGCCTCCCGCAGCGCCCAGGCGAACAGTTCCGCCTCGCCGTCCTCGACGGTGTGCACGTCCACGTCGGCGGTGATCCCGGCGGCCGCCAGCGCCTCCCGCGCCGTCTCCAGCTCCGAGGCGAGCAGCGGCGTGCGCAACCTCGCCACCGTGGAGCGCACCTGGCCGAGTGATTCGCGTGCCAGCGAGTCGATGCGATCGATCTCCTCCCGCGCCCGCTCCGGATCCAGGTCGATCATCTTCCGCGCCAGCTGCGCCCGGATGGACAGCACCGTCAACGAATGTCCCAGCACGTCGTGCACGTCGCGGGCGATGGCGTCGCGCTGGGCGGCATGGCGCAGTTCCTCCCGAGCGTCGAGCTGCCGGTGTTCGAAGTGATCCGCAAGCCGGATCACCACGATGAACAGCACGCCGAGACCCGTGCCGAACAGTGGCCAGGGCGTCTCCGCGAACGGCAGCGCGAGCAAGCAGGCCGCCACCCACACCGCGACACCGCCGACCAGTCCCGAGCGCAGCGGCAGGGTGAACACCAACGCCGCGGTGAGGAAACAGGCGTACGTGACGGCCGTGTAGCCGGCGGCGGGCACGGCCAGGCCGGCCAGCACCACGAGGACGGCCATGCGGCCCGCGAACCGGTGCCCCCCGTGCGGAGCCTCGTCGCCCTCGACGTCCTGCCAGAACAGCTCCAGGTAGAGCACCGCGAAGCACGCCGTGGCGGCGACGGCGAGCACCTGCAGGCCGCCTGGGACGTCCGCGGTGACGGCGGACGTCACGGGGACGGCGAGGAACACCAGCCATACCCCGGCGTACAGCAGCCGATAGATGCGTATCCCCATGACCTGATCCTGCCCGATGCCCGCCGTGCCGATAACCACTGTCCCCGATGGCCGCGCGTGGCTGCGCCCGAGTACCACCGGCTCGAGTACCACCGGCTCGAGTACCGCCGGCTCGAGTACCGCCGGCCCGGCGCCCGCGGTTCCCGGTCAGCGCCGGGTGGTTCGCCTGCGCTGCAGCAGCAGGCAGGCGACGGCGAACACGACCGTCCACGCGGCGACGTTCGTCAGCACCATCCACAGTGGATCGCTGCCGGCTGCCCCTCCCATGGAGACGAGGTCGCCGTCGGTGAGCGGATACCGGGCCAGCGCCACGATGCCGTACATCGGGGTGAACCGGCCGATGTCGAGCAGCACCCCGTCCAGCGGCATGAACGCGTTGCCGAGGAAACTCAGGATCACCAGCAGCCCGGTCGCCGCTCCCACCGCGGCGTCGGACCGGAAGCTCAACCCGATCGCGAGCCCGTAGAAGGCGAACGGCAGCGATCCGGCGATCGTCAATGCCACGGTCGCCAGCCAGACGCCCGGCGGCATGTCGGCGACCGTGAACACGCCGGCGAGGTTGAGCACCAGCACCGGCAGCGCCGCCATCGCGACGGCGATCGCCGCCTTGGCGACGATGAACGCCCCGTGCGGCATGGCCGTCAGCGCCAGCTGCCTGCCCCAACCCTGCTGAATCTCCAGTGCGGCGGAACCCGCCATCGACGTCGTGGCCATGGCCGCGCCGTACGAGGCGATGGCGATCATGGTCCAGGCGCTGACGTTGCCCACACCGACCGGCTCGCCCGACCAATCCATCGAGGCGCCGAAGAACAGGAACAGGGCGGTGGGCAGCACGATCACGAAGAAGCTGTTGCCGACGTTGCGCAGGTTCCGCCGGAAGTCCATGGCGATGTACCGGCCGAGGTCGTAGCCTCCCCGGACGTGGGCGCGCGGGTTCGTCGCGACGGTCATGCCGAGACCTCCTCGGAGTCGGCGACGAGCACCGGATGTTCGGTCTCGCCCGTGGCGGGTGAGTCTTCCGTCAGAAGGCGGAACGCCTCCTCGAGGCTTGCGGGACGCACGGTGAGGCCCCGTGCGTCCGTGGCCGTGAGCAGATACCGCGCGAGCCCGTCGGAGTCCTCCGTGCGGAACGTGGTCCGGGCGCCCTCCCGATCCGCCCGGACGACGTGCGGTACCCGCGCCAGCTCGGCGGCCGTCGGGTCCCAGCTGACCGTCACGTACGCGGCCCCGGCGCGGGCGCGCACCTCGTCGGTGGGACCGTCGGCGAGTACGCGGCCGCGGTCCATCAGGACGGTCCGGCGTGCGAACTGCTCCGCCTCCTCCAGGTAGTGGGTGGCGAACACGACGGTGACGCCCTCGTCCGCCTGGGCGCGCATGCGGTCCCAGAACTCGTGCCGGGCGGAGACGTCCATGCCGGCCGTGGGTTCGTCGAGGACGATGATCTCCGGACGTGGCAGCAGCGCCAGTGCGAAGCGCAGCCGTTGCTGCTGGCCGCCCGAGCACTTGCCCACCGGGCGAGACGCGAACGGCCGCACCCCCGCGGTGTCGATGACCTCGTCGACACCGGCCGGGTCAGCGTGCAGCGCGGCGATCATCCGCACCGTCTCGCCGGCCGTCAGATCGGGAAGCAGCCCTCCCGTCTGGAGCAACGCCGAGAGCATGCCCGACTGCACCGCGGCCCGCGGGTTCAGCCCGCCGACACTCACGTCGCCGGAGTGCGGCGTGGTCAACCCCAGCAGGACGTCAAGCAGGGTGGTCTTGCCTGCCCCGTTGGGACCCAGCAGGGCGAGGACCTCGCCGCGGGCGACCTCGAGGTCGACCCCGTCGACGGCGTGGACGTGCCCGCCCGCACCGTCGGGGAACGACATCCGCACGTCGCGGGCGGAGATGACGGATTCGGAAACCATGCCCCGCAGTCTTCTCCGCCGCGAGGCGCCGCTCCTAGGGCCGGCGTCATCGATACCCCGTGACAGATGTCAGGGGCCGGTCGCAGGACTACGTCGCGCGTTCGGACGGCCGGTCGACGGGCGCGTCGCGACGCTCCCCGCCTGCCTCGGCCCGGGTGCTCACGTCACGTTCGGTGCGGGCCTGCTCCGGGACGTCTGCGCTGCGCCGCCCGTCGCCGGCCGATGTGCGGTCCAGGAACTGCAGCAGCTCGACCGGGAACGGCAGCACGAGCGTGGAGTTCTTCTCCGCGGCGACCTCCACCACGGTCTCCAGCAGGCGCAGCTGCAGGGCCGTGGGCGTGTCGGCCATGCGCTCGGCTGCCTGGGACAGTTTCTCCGACGCCTGCAGTTCGCCCTCGGCGGCGATGACCCGGCCGCGGCGTTCGCGTTCGGCCTCGGCCTGCCGGGACATCGCCCGTTTCATCGTCTCGGGCAGGGCGACATCCTTGATCTCCACACGATCGATGTGGATGCCCCAGCCCAGAGCCGGGCTGTCGATCATCAGCTCGAGGCCCTCGTTGAGCCGTTGCCGGTTGGACAACAGGTCATCGAGGCTGCTCTCACCGATGATCCTGCGCAGACTCGCCTGCGCGACCTGCAGCATCGCGAAGCGGTAGTTCTCCACGCCGACGATCGCCTGCACCGGATCGACGACCTTGAAGTAGACGACGGCGTCGACGCGCACGGTCACGTTGTCGCGGGTGATGCCGTCCTGGCCGGGTACGGGCAGCGTCACGATCTGCATGTTGACCTTGGTCATGCGATCGATGCCGGGTACGAGCAGTCTGAGGCCGGGCTCGCTGGGTGCGCGGCGCACTCGGCCGAACCGGAACACGAGACCGCGTTCGTACTGCCGCACGATCCGCACGCTCGCCGCGATTCCGGCGGCGCCGACGATTCCTACCGCGATCAGGATCTCGACCAACATGGCGGCTCCCTGGTGGTGAACCCCTGTCGGTCGATGATACGCCCGCGGCACAAGGGTCGAGCCCGTGCGAGCGCCCCGTGCGCCGGCCGGCCCCGGCGCACAGCCGGCGCCCGCCGGGCGGTCACCGGCCGCGGTGCGCCGCCAGCGGGATCGGGAGGCCTCGGCGGGATCGGGAGGCCTCAGTATCGGGAGGCGACGACGTCGTGCATCGCGGCCGTGCGCACCCCGTGCTCGTCGAAGCGGGCCCGGATCGCCCTGGCGATGTCGGGGGAGTTCGGGCGGTCGCCGTGCAGGCAGATCGTGTCCGCGTCGACGTCGATCGCCTTGCCGTTGACGGAGGTCACCCCGCCGTTGAGGACGTCGATGGCCTGCTGGGCGCACACCTCCGGATCCTTCGCCTCCGGGACCGGTTCGATGATGATGTGGCCGTTGTCGTCGTAGTCGAGGTCGGCGAACGCCTCCCGCGCGACGCGGTGCCCTGCGTCGATCACACCCTGCGCGGTGGGCCCGGCCAGCAGCACCAGCAACACGTCGGGATCGGCCGTGGCGACGGACCCGGCGACGGCGGCGGCCACGTCCGGGTCGCGCAGCGTCAGCCCGTAGAGCGCGCCGTGCGGTTTGACGTGGGCGACGTGCGTGCCCGCCTCCGCTGCGAAAGCGCGCAGCGCGCCGTACTGGTAGAGACAGGCGTCGGCGGCCTCGGCCGGGCTCATCGCCATGGCGCGGCGGCCGAAGCCTGCCAGGTCCGGGAATCCGGGGTGCGCACCGAGCGCGACACCGTTGGACACGGCAAGCTCCACCGATCGGCGCATGGTTCCGGGATCACCCGCATGCCAGCCACAGGCGACGTTGACGGAACTGACCTGCGGCAGCAGCGCGGCGTCGTCCCCGAGCTTCCAGCGGCCGAAGCTCTCGCCCGCATCCGCGTTGAGGTCGATGACTGTCTTCATGGCCTGTCCTTTCACGTCGTCGGGAACGGCAACGGTAGGCCCCGCCAGGGGCGGGTGGGAATGGACGGTCTGGCCAATTCTGACCGCGCGAACACGACAATGCGCGGTGTGCGGTCCGCTGTCGCGGGACAACCACCAGGAGACGGGCCACTCAGGAGACGGGCCACTCAGGAGACGGGCTACTCAGGAGACGGGCTACTCAGGAGACCAGCCGCAGCGCCAGCCAGAGTTGCGCGCGGACGTCGGGTGAGTCCAGGTCGCAGTCGAGGATCGCGGCCACTTTCGTCATGCGGTGCCGCAGCGTGTGCCGGTGCACGCCCAGTTCCACGGCCGCCGGGTCCCAGTGCCCGTGGTGGGCGAGCCAGGATCGCAGGGACCGCACCAGCTCGCCGCGTTGCCGGGTGTCGTGGTCGTACAACGGGCCGAGCATCGCCTCGGCGCGGGTGAGGACACCCGTGTCGGTGACGTCGTGCAGCAGTCCGACGCCGAGGTCGTCGAACCGGACGACCGCCGCGCCACGGCGCATGGCCTCGGCGAGCGCCTGCCGGGCCTGCCGGTGCGCGCCGGGTAGTCCGTCCAGCCCGGTCGCCGGGGACACGCCCAGATGACGGGCGGAGGGCAGGTGCTGCGAAGCGGAGGCCACCGCGACCAGTTCGCCGTCGATGTCGCCCGCCAGCAGGTCCGACGCGGCGCCGCCGTCCACCAGTGTGGGCGAGTGACCCGATCCGGCGAGCACGACGACCGGCTCGTCGGGAAGTCGCAGCCCGAGCGGCCCGGCGAGCTCGTCGAACGCGGTGCGGTGACCCGTCAGGAGGAGCTTCAGCGCGGTGGTCCGCAGTCGCGCGTCGGCTGCGGACCGGGTGCGCGTCAACGCGATCGACAACAACGACGACGCGGCGTGCGTGATGTGGTGGTCGGTCGAGGTGAAGGCGCGGTCCCGGCCGACGACGAGGAATCCCGCCAATTTGTGCCCGCCGCCCAGTGAATGCGCCGCGACGTGCCCGTCGCGGGACGACGAGCCGATGCTCGAGGGCGGGCGCACGGCGCGGAGGCGGTCGAGATCGGCGTCGAAGGCGCGGACGTACTCGACCGCGTGCGCCGGTTCGGCGTGGACCGCGGCCCCGTCGGGTTCGAGGAGTACGGCCCAGCAGCCGAGGCCGGCGGCGAGTCTGCCGATCAGCCCGCCCAGGTCCTCGCCGTGGACGGCGGCGGTGGTGAGGGCGTTGCGGGTCGCCTCGAATCGCTGGGCCTCGGCACTGCGGGTGTCCGCCAGCGCTTGCGAGACGGTCTTGCCGATCTCGATGAACGGCGTCCGGTGCGGAACCTCCAGTACTGGCAGGTGGGCCTCGTCGGCGGCGTCGAGCAGGGGGTCAGGGATCTCGTCGTGGCCGAGTTCGATGCCGAAACCGAGTCCGGACAGCCCGGCTGCGGCGAGCCTGCCGACGTAGGCGGCCTGCCCCTCCCTGCTGTCCGGCAGTCCGAATCCGGTGGTCAGCAGCAGCTCGCCACCGGCGAGGAACTCCGTGGGATCGGCGAGCTCGCTGGCGTGTACCCACGAGATCGGGCGATCGGCACCGGCACGTCCAGCGCGGAGCGTGAGGCCGAGTTTGCGGTCGCCGGTCAGATCGCTCGCCGTCGGCATACCAGCAGTTTTCCACATTCTGTCCAGTCCCGCGGTGCCGATTTGTACAGAGTTTCACTGGCGGCGGGGGTCGACAGCGGGCACAGTGTTGTGATCGCCGACACATTGGGAGGCGTGGTGATGACCACCGAGAAGATCCAACTGCCACCTGCGCGCTACGAGTACGGCGGGGACGAGTTCGTCTTCGTCGAGCTGGACCAGGCGATGAGCCTGGAGGCGAACTTCGCAGGAATGGCCGTGACCAACGCCCTCCGCCAGGAGGCCATCGAGGGGGTCGTGGACATCTGCCCGTCCAACGCCTCCTACATGGTGCAGATCGACCCCGACCGGCTCGACCCGCGGGAACTGGTCGAGGAACTGCGTCGCCTCGAGTCCACTGTCGGCACGCTGCCCGAGGACTACGTGCTCAAGACCCGAGTGGTGGACGTTCCGGTGTTGTTCGACGACCCGTGGACCCACGAGACGCTCATGCGGTTCCGGGACCGTCACCAGGACCCCGACGCGACCGACCTCGAGTACGCGGCGCGCATCAACGGGTTCGACAGTGTGCAGGGCGTGGTGGACGCGATGACCAGCGCGCCCTGGATCGTCACGATGCTGGGATTCGTGCCGGGACTGCCGTTCTGCTACCAGCTCGTTCCCCGTGAACGGCAGATCCAGGTACCCAAGTACGTGCGCCCGCGCACCGACACCCCCGAGCGGACGTTCGGGTTCGGCGGTGCGTTCGCGGTGGTCTATCCGGTGCGCGGCGCCGGGGGATACCAGATGTTCGGGATGGCGCCCGCGCCGGTGTTCGACCTGTCGCAGAGCCTTCCCGACTTCGCCGACGACATCTGCTTCCCCAAGGCGAACGACGTGCTGCGGTACCGGGCGATCGACATGGCCGAGTTCGAGGCGACCCGGTCCGAAGTGGAGAAGGGCACGTTCCGGTACCGGATCCGCGAGGTCGAGTTCGAGCCGGCGACGCTGCTGGCCGACCCCGACGCGGTCAACCGTGAGCTGCTGGAGGTGCTGTACCGATGAGCGAGCTGCGGGTGCGAGCCGGTGGCCTGTACACGACCGTGCAGGACACGGGACGGTTCGGTCACTATCACATGGGGATGCCGCCGTCCGGCGCGATGGACACCTACTCGGCGGTGGTGGCCAACATGCTGGTGGGCAATCCCGACGGGGCCGGGGTGCTGGAAGGCACCTACGTCGGCCCGACGCTGGAGTTCACCGACGACCGATTGGTCGCCGTCACGGGTGCCGACGTTCCGGTGACGCTCAACGACGAACCCGTCGAGCCCTGGACGGCGATCCGCGTCCGCTCCGGTGACGTGCTGGGATTCGCCATGATCCGTGCCGGTTGCCGGGCCTACGTCGCGGTGAGCGGCGGTATCGACGTGCCGGTGTACCTCGGCTCGCGGTCGACGTACACGCTGACGGGGATCGGCGGGCACGAGGGCCGCAAGCTCGTCGACGACGAGTCGCTCCCACTGGGGGCGGCCGAAGGGCCGGGCCGCGACGGCGCCGTGGTACCCGAGGACCTGCGCCCGGACCTGACCGGCACGGCGGAGCTGCGCACCGTCGTCGGCCTGTGCTCCTACCGGCTCACCGAGGGAGGGCTGGCCTCGTTCCTCGGCACCGACTGGAAGGTCACCAAGGACGCCGACCGGGTCGGGTACCGGCTGAGGGGCGGCAAACTCGACTTCACCGAACGCGAGCAGCCGTTCGGAGCGGGCAGCGACCCGGCCAACGTCGTCGACCTGGGATACCCGGTCGGCTCGATCCAGGTTCCGGGCGGGGACGAGCCGATCGTCCTGCTCAACGACGCGGTGACCGGCGGCGGCTACGCGACGATCGGCACCGTGATCTCCGTGGACCGCGACCGCATCGCGCAGACGAAGACCGGGGACGCGGTGCGATTCAACTCGGTGGACCTGGACACGGCGTTGGCGGCCCGGCGGGACCGCCGCGAGCGGATCGAACGGGTCCGCAGTCGGATCGCACGGTAGGGAGGCAGCAGCGAACCATGACGACGATCAAGGCTCAGATGCCGGGGGTGTTCTACCGCCGGCCCGCGCCGGAGAAACCCGCCTACGTCGACGACGGAGAGTCGATCAGCGAGGGCCAGACCATCGCCCTGATCGAGGTGATGAAGACGTTCAACGAGGTCAAGGCCGACGCGTCGGGGACGGTCGCCGAGTTCCTCGTGGAGGACGGCGACGAGGTCGACGTGGGCCAGGACATCGTGCGGCTGGGTGAGGCATGAGGCGCGTCCTGGTGGCCAACCGGGGCGAGATCGCGGTCCGGGTCATTCGGGCCGCGCACGCCGCGGGGCTGGAGACCGTCGCCGTGTACTCCGATGCGGATGCGGAGGGCCGGTGGGTGCAGCTCGCCGGCAGCGCCGTGCACATCGGCAAGTCGGCGGCGGCGAAGTCGTACCTGAACTCGGCGGCACTGGTGGAGGCGGCCCGCGAGACGGGAGCCGACGCGGTGCATCCGGGGTACGGGTTCCTGTCCGAACGCCCCGGCGCCGTCAAGGAGTTCACCGATGCGGGGCTGACGTTCGTCGGCCCGTCGGTGTCGACCATCGAGACGATGGGTGACAAGGCCGCCGCACGCGAGGCGGCGAGGCGGGCCGACGTGCCGATCGTCCCCGGTAGTGGGCCGGTCGGCGACGTCGACGAGGCGTTGGTGGCGGCCGATGACGTCGGTTACCCGGTGCTGCTCAAGGCTGCGGCCGGTGGCGGAGGTCGGGGCATCCGGCCGGTGGCCTCACGGGAGGAGCTGGTCGACGCCCTGCCCGCCGCGCAGGCCGAGGCTCGGGCGGCGTTCAGCGACGACACCGTCTACCTGGAGCGTGCCATCGACGGTGCCCGCCACATCGAGGTGCAGATCCTCGCCGACCACGCGGGCAACGTGGTGCACACGTACGAACGGGACTGTTCGGTCCAGCGACGGCGGCAGAAGCTCATCGAGGAGGCGCCGGCTCCTGGCTTGTCGGCCGAGACACGGGCCGACATCAACGAGGCCGCCGTGCGGCTGGCACGCCAGGTCGGTTATGTGGGCGCGGGAACGGTGGAGTTCCTGCTGACGCCGTCGGGGGAGTTCTTCTTCATCGAGATGAACACCCGGATCCAGGTCGAACATCCCATCAGCGAGGCCGTCACAGGGGTGGACCTGGTGAGTGAGCAGCTCCGCATCGCGGCAGGACAGCCGATCTCCTTCTCCCAGGACGACGTGCGGATCCGCGGTGCGGCCGTGGAGTTGCGTATCAACGCCGAGGACCCGGACAACGGATTCCGACCGACCCCGGGCGACCTGTCCAGATTGGACCTGCCGGGTGGCCCGGGGGTCCGGGTGGACACCGGTTTCGTCGCGGGCGACCGGATCAGCCCGTTCTACGACTCGATGATCGCCAAGCTGATCTGCTCCGGACCGGATCGGGACACCGCCCTCGCGCGGGGCAGGCAGGCGCTCACCGAACTGCGGGTGGAGGGCGTGCCCACGACCGTGTCCATGCACCGGCGGTTGCTCGACGAGCCCGACCTCCGCGCAGGGGCGGTGCACACCCGCTGGTTGGAGGAACTGTTGCCGGATCCGACGTAGCCGCGTCGGTTCCCGCGTGTCCATCGTGGACACCGTCGCAACGGTTCTCCGGTCCCCGCTCGAACCGAGGTGTCGTCGCTGTAGCAGGAGGGTGAACCATGACCGAGACGCTCCGCCCCAGTGTGGGAACCGCGGTCCCCCGCAAGGAGGATCCTCAGCTGCTGACGGGGAAGGGGAGATGGACCGGCAACATCGCCCCGCCCGGCACCGTGCACATCGCGGTGCTCCGCAGCCCGTTCGCGAGCGCCCGCATCGAGTCGATCGACGTCTCCGAAGCGGCGGAGTGCCCGGGCGTGGTCGGTGTGTTCACCGGCGAAGACCTTGCGGGCGAGTGGTCGAGCATCCCGTGCGCCTGGCCGGTGACCGAGGACATCAGGATCCCCGACCATCTTCCCGTCGCCGTCGACCAGGTGCGGTTCGCGGGTGAGGCGGTGGCCGTGGTCGCCGCGACCGACGCCGCGTCGGCGCAGGACGCGCTGCAGCACATCGACATCGACTACGAGCCCGCCGACCCGACGCTCGACGTGGAGGAGAGTCTCGCGGGCGGGCCGATCGTGCACGACGGATTCGGAAGCAACGAAAGCTACACCTGGTCGCTGGGAACCGGAGACGTGGACAGGGCGTTCGCCGACGCCGACGTGACCGTGTCCGAGCGGTACGTGCAGCAGCGTCTGCAGCCGACACCGCTCGAGGATCGGGCGGTCGTGGTCACCCCGGAGCCCACGGGGCGGGGTTTCACGCTGCACTCCTCGACGCAGATCCCGCACATCCTCCGCAGTGTGCTGGCAGGGGTGTGTTCGGTACCGGAACAGGATCTGCGCGTGGTCGCCCCCGACGTCGGCGGCGGCTTCGGCGGCAAGCTCAACGTGTATCCCGAGGAGTGCATCGCCATCGCTCTGGCGCGGCGGCTGTCCGTGCCGGTCAAATGGGTCGCGGCGCGGTCCGAGGACAGTCAGACGATGACCCACGGGCGCGGGCAGGTCCAGTACGTCGAACTCGCCGCGCGGGAGGACGGCACGTTGCTGGGCATGCGCGTGCGCATCCTCGCCGACATGGGCGCCTACCTGCAGCTGCTCACCCCGGGAATCCCTCTGCTCAGCGCATTCATCTTCCCCGGCGTGTACTCGTTCGGTTCGTTCGCGATCGAGTGCAAGGGCGTGTTCACGAACAAGACCCCGACCGATTCCTACCGTGGTGCCGGGCGCACCGAGGGAATCTACGGCGTGGAGCGAGCGATGGACGCCCTCGCGCGCACGCTCGGGATGGACCCGGCCGAGGTGCGGAGGCGGAACTACCATCCGCCGTTCGACGACGGCGCCACCACGCCCGCGGGGCTGGAGATGGACTCCGGCAACTACGAGGTCGCGCTCGATAAGGTCCTCGAGTTGGCGGGCTACGAGCGGTTGCGTACCGAGCAGCGGCGCCGGCGCGAGGCGGGTGACCGGGTCCAGCTCGGGATCGGACTGTGCAGTTACACCGAGAACGGCGGGCTGTCGCCGTCGAAGATGACCGCGGCGCTGCGGCTCGGCGCGCCCGGTTGGGAGATGGCGAGCGTGCGCATGTTGTCCACGGGCGCGGTGCAGGTGGTGACGGGCACCTCGCCGCACGGACAAGGGCACGAGACCACGTGGGCGCAGATCGTGGCCGACGGCCTCGGTGTTCCCCTGGACAGCGTGGAGGTCGTGCACGGCGACACCCAGTCGGCGCCGTACGGCCTGGACACCTACGGCTCGCGAAGCGCCGCTGTCGGCGGCACGGCGGTGTATCTGGCGTGCGAGAAGGTGTTGTCCAAGGCGCGCACCCTGGCCGCCCACATGCTCGAGGCCGCCGAGCAGGATCTGGAGTTCTCCGGCGGGGCTTTCTCGGTCGCGGGCGTGTCGGGCAGCAGTGTGACGATTCAGGAGGTCGCAGGGGCCGCATACCTGGCCGCGGACCTGCCGGAGGGGATGGAGCCGGGCCTCTCGGAGGAGCAGTTCTTCGACCCGCCGAACTTCACCTACCCCTTCGGCACGCACGTGTGCGTCGTCGAGGTCGACACCGACACGGGCAAGGTCACGATCCCGGAGTACTTCGCCGTGGACGACTGCGGCACCGTCATCAACCCAGCCATTGTGGACGGACAGATGCACGGTGGTATCGCGCAGGGGATCGGCCAGGCGCTGTACGAGGACGCCGTGTACGACGACGACGGGAACCTCATGAGCGCCTCGCTCGCCGACTATCTCGTCCCCGGCGCTCCGGAGCTTCCCGACTTCACCCTCGACCACACGGTGACGCCGTCGCCGACGAACGCGCTCGGCGCCAAGGGAGCGGGCGAATCCGGGTCCATCGCCTCGACTCCCGCGGTGGTGAACGCCGTCATCGACGCGCTGCAGCCGTTCGGCGTGGACCACATCGACATGCCCGCCACCCCGCGGCGCGTGTGGGAGGCGATCAACCGGGCACGCTCGACGTCCTGAGGCCGGCACCGGATCACGTCCACGGCCGGTGCCACGGGCGGGTCACCGACGTCGGGACCCGCCCGCGGCAGGGCCTCCCGGTCGGCATCCCGCGTGTCGACCGGGAGGTGTCCGGGTCAGAACAGGTCCGGCACCGTCCAGCCGTCGAGGTCGTACTCGTCGAGGAACTCCTCGGCCAGGCCGCGCATCTGCGCCACGCCGCCCCGGTTCTGCGCGGCGAACAGCAGCTCGGCCTTCACGTTCTCGTGGTTGCCCGAGTAGTTGCGCTCGTACAGTTCGTGCCTGCCGCCGAACTCGCTGCCGATCGAATCCCAGAGCGCCTTCATCACCTTGACCCGGTCGACGGCGGTGATGCCGTTCGAACCGCGAACGTACTTGTCCAGGTAGGGCCGCACTGCGTCGCTCTTGAAATCCGCTGCTCCGGACGGCAGGTAGATCAGTCCCGACGCGACGTCCTGTTCGATGATCTCCTTGACGCGCGGATAGCCCTGCATCATGAACATGCGGTAGGTGAGGCCGTACTCGAGTTTGGGGATGACGGCGTCGCCGATCCACGGCTCGGGATCGCGGGCCATGGATTCACTCAGCGACCAGAAGAGGTTGCGCCAGCCGATGACCTCGCCGACGCGGGTCTGCACGCCGCGGAAACCGCCCGAGCCGGTGGCGTCGAGCGCTTTGAGCAGCAGGCCGGCGATGAAGTCGAGCTTGACCGCGAGCCGCGTGACGCCTTGGAAGGTGAAGCGGGGCAGGAAACCGGACTGCGGGAAGAACGCGTTGATGCGGTCGACGTCGCCGTACATGAAGACGTTCTCCCACGGCACGAGCACCCGGTCGAACACGAAGATCGTGTCGTTCTCGTCCATCCGGCTCGAAAGCGGGTAGTCGAACGGGGTGCCGTTGCGGGCCGCCTGTTCCGTGTACGACGGGCGGCAGATCAGCTTGATGCCGGGGGCGTCCATCGGCACGGTGCAGATCAGTGCGAACTGCTTCTTCTTGATCGGCAGGCCGTAGTGGGCGATGAAGTTGTAGTTGGTGATGGCCGAGCCCGTGGCGACGACCTTGGCGCCCGAGACGACCAGCCCGGCGTCGGTCTCCTCCTCCACCTTCATGTACACGTCGCCGACCTCGTCCGGCGGCAGGTCGCGGTCGACCGGTGGGTTGATGATGGCGTGGTTCCAGTAGAGGACCTTCTCCTGCGATTCGCGGTACCAACGCTCGGCGTTGGCCTGGAAGGGCGTGTAGAGCTCCTGGTTGGCGTGCAGTGTGCCGAGGAAGCTGGCCTTGTAATCCGGGGAGCGGCCCATCCAGCCGTAGCTCAGCCGGGCCCACCGGGCGATGGCGTCCCGCTCCTTGAGCAGGTCGGCGGCCGAGGTCGGCGTCTTGAAGAACGGCATGGTCACGCCGCCGTTGCCGGTGTCGGTCGGTGCGGTCAGCTCGTCGACGTACGGGCCGGTGTGCAGCGCGTCGTAGAGACGGGCCGTCATCCGTACCGGGTTGCGGAACGCCGGGTGCGTGGTGACGTCGTCGACGCGCTCGCCGTGGAGGTAGATCTCCCGGCCGTCGCGGAGGCTTTCGATGTACTCGTCGCCGGTCATCGGCCTGGCCGCGAAATTGGCGCGGTTGTTGGCCTCGGAGTTCGCGGCCGGGTTGACCGTCGGCGGGTCGGCGGCGAGGGACTGCTCCGGGATGGTGGTGTCGGTCATCGATCTCTCCTTCGAGACTCGGGTGTAGGCGGTTACGGACGGACGTCGGCCGGGCCGACTCCGGCGACGTGTGGTGCCGGACGGGCGGATATCGGCGTGAAGTCGCAGGCGGCGTCGAACCAGCCGGAGTGCGGATCGTCGAACGAGCCGGCCCAGACGGCTTCGGCGGCGGGACGGCCGACTTCGACGAAGGTGCTGTCGGCGAACAGCAGCGGCGGGTGGGCCGTGGTCTCCGCGCTGACGACCTCGCCCAGGAACAGCAGGTGGTCACCGCCGTCGTCGGTGCGATAGGGCCTGCAGGACAGCGTCGCGGCAGTGCCGGCCAGTATCGGCGCCGTGGGGCCGGGCGCCCACCGGATCGGGGCGGTGGACGGTCTGCCGGCGAAGTTCATGGCGACGTCGATCTGATCGGCGGCGAGCACGTTGACGGCGAACGGGGCGTCGTCGAGGTACGTGCAGGCCCGTGAGGTGCGGGTCAGGGCGACCGTGATGAGCGGCGGGTCGAGCGAGACCGGCATGAACGCCGTGACAGTCGCGCCGTGCGGTTCGCCGTCGCTCGACCGGCAGGTGATCACGGTGACGCCGGTGGCGAAGCGGCCGAAGGTCGTCCTCAGCGTCTTCGGGTCCATCGGGCCTCCAGCGGCGGGTCCGGGCGTGTGACGCCCTCGTGCGGTGGTTGTCGTGTCGTGGGCCGCTAACGGTAGGCGGGTTCGTGCGCTGCGACGATCCGCTCGACGCAGCCGCTGTCCGCTACCCGAAGCGCCATGTATCGTGGCTTGGATCACGACGTCGTGGGAGGTGTCATGGACGCTGGTCGCATGGCGACGTCAGCGGAGGAACTGCCGGACTTCTCCGCGGATGTGGCCGACGCCTACTTCCCCCACGAGCTCACCGTGCTCCGCGACGGCGCCGGCTTCGCGGAACTGCGCATGGTCGAGCTGGGGCCCGTGCGGCTGACCCGCATCGGGTGGGGCGCCGAGGTGAGGGTGCGCTCGGACCACCCCGGTGGCTGGGCCGTGAACGTGCCGCGGAGCGGACTGCTCGACGCCCGGGTCAGTGGCCGGTCCGTGCTGTCGCTCGAAGGGCAGGCCACGGTCTGCCCGCCCGACACGCAGACCGTCATGAGCCGCTGGTCGGCCGACTGTTCCATTCTCGGCATGCGGATCGACGCCGACTACCTCGCCGACGAGGTCACCGCGCTCGTCGGGCTCGGCGCTCAGCACATGCCGGCCCAACTGGACCTGCGCACCGAGGGCGCGCAGGCCTGGCTGGCGCTGCTCACCTCGATCGGCGCGCAGAGCCTGCGGTCTCCTGAGCTGGTCGCGCGCCGGGCGGTGCGGGAGCGCCTGGCCGCCACGCTCACCGCGGCGTTCGTCACCGCGTGCTTTCCGGCGGAACCGGAAACCGGGGACGTCTGCCCGCGGATCGTGTCGCGGGTGGTCGAAGCGATGGATGCCGATCCGGCGCGCGAGTGGGGCTCGGCCGACATCGCGCGTTGTGCCGGCGTGGGCATCCGGCGGGTGCAGCAGAGTTTCCAACGCTACCGGGGCGAGACGCCCACCGAGGCGCTCCGCCGGATCCGGTTGCGGCGGGTGCATGAGGACTTGTTGCACGACCGCGTGGATACCGTGGCGGACGGGGCCACCCGGTGGGGTTTCATGCACCTGGGCCGTTTCGCGGCGGCGTACCGCCGGGAGTTCGGCGTCAGCCCGTCGGCGACCCTGCGCCGCTGAGCGCAGGCGGCCGGCACGTACCGCCTGGCCGGCTCACCGGCCAAGCTCCGTTCGGGTGTGCGGCAGGGGCCGCCCACCGATTCCGCGCCGACTCTGAGCCCGTTGCGGGAATCCGAGTCCGTGCCTGCGTCGAAGGTCGATCCAGCAACGTTCCCGGCCGCGTACGAGCAGACCGGGTCCGAGCCGGGCAGGTGCCCCGGTTCGATGCCGATGGACACGGCGACGACGGTCGGAACGACGGCGGCCATCAACGACACCTCGAATGCCTGGTGGAGACGGGGGCGGCGCGGCTGCCGGTCGTCGGCGCATGGCCTACGGTCGTCGGGAGCCGGCGGCGGGCCGGTGAGCGCTCGGACGAAGGATTCCCGGTATGGCGACCGCACCACCGTTGTTGTTGGCGCTGGATTTCACCGGCACGTTCGCGTTCGCGCTCAACGGCGCGCTGACGGCGGTACGCGCGGCCCGACTGGACATCGTGGGCGTCGTCACCCTCGGGGTGATCACGGCCCTCGGCGGCGGGATCATGCGCGACGTGCTGATCGGGGCCGTGCCGCCCACGGCGTTCCGGGAGTGGCCGTACCTGGCAACCGCGGGCGGTGGCGGGTTGGCGGCGTTCGCGCTGAGCCAGTGGCTGGACCGGTTGGAGACGCCCATCAACGTGCTGGACGCCGTCGGGCTGAGTACGTTCGCCGTCATCGGCGCCAGCACCGCGCTCGAGGCCGGACTCGACGTCACCCCGGCGATCCTGCTGGGCGGCGTCACGGCGGTGGGAGGCGGCACCATCCGTGACACGCTGGGTCCGCCGGGTGCCGTCGGTGTTGCAGAGCGATCTGTACGCCATCCCTGCCCTCCTCGGCGCCGCGGTCACGGTCGTCACGATCCGGGCGGACGTCTACGGCGTGTGGGCGGCGCTGGCGGCCGTCGGCGTGTGCTTCACGGTCCGCATGGCCGGTGTCCACTTCGGTCTGCAGGCACCGGCCCCGCCGGGCCGCCGCGACGAGCGCGGCTGACGGACGAGCCGTCCGACCGGGGTCGCCTACACTCGCCGGGATGGGTGTCATTGCGCGGGACGGCGAACACGAGGTCGACATACAGCGATCCCGGTTCCGCTGTGTCGTCGCGCGGGTCGGCGACGTCGACGCGGCCACGGCGGTGATCGCCCGCGTCCGCAAGGACGGCCCGGACGCCACCCATCACTGTACGGCGCTCCGGATCGGGGACCCGGACACCGGCAATCTGGTCGCACGCAGCAACGACGACGGCGAACCCGGTGGCACCGCCGGCGCACCCATGTTGGAGGTCCTGACCCGGCGTGGCCTGACCGACGTCGTCGCCGTCGTCTCCCGATGGTTCGGCGGGACGAAACTCGGCGCGGGAGGTCTGATCCGCGCCTACTCCGGTGTGCTGGCCGAGACGCTCGATCACGTCGGCACGCTGCGCCGGGTCCGCCACCACGAACTGCTGGTGTCCGTGCCGCACGACCGTGCCGGACGGATCGAACACGACCTGCGCAACTCGCCGTACCTGCTGCGCGACACCGACTACGGCTCGGACGTCACCTTCACGGTCGCGGTCACCGACCCGGCACGGTTCGAGGAGTGGCTCGCCGAACACTCCGGTGGTGGGATCGAGGCCGTCGACGCCGGCCCGCGCGACCTCTACCTGCCGTGACCGTCGCAGGCCCTGTCCTCGACCCGCACGACGGACCTGCGGTGCTACAGGCCGAGGTAGGCCTCGCGCACGTCCGGGTCGTCGAGCAGGTCGGCGGCCGTGCCCGACAGCACGACGCGTCCCTCGGCGAGTACGAACCCGTGGTGCGCGATACGCAGCGCGGCCTGGGCGTTCTGCTCGGCGAGCAGCACGCCGATGCCGTCGCGGTTGATCTGCGCGACCACGTCCAGCACCTGCGCGGTGACCAGCGGAGCCAACCCCATGGACGGTTCGTCGAGGATCAGCAGACTCGGATCCGACATCAGCGCCCTGCCGATCGCGACCATCTGCTGCTGGCCGCCGGACAACGTGCCGGCCGGATTCCGCCGCTTGTCGTACAGCACGGGGAACAGTTCGTAGACGCGCCCGAGCAGCTGCCGCACCCGGCGCTGGTCATGCCTGCGGACGTAACCGCCGAGCAGGAGGTTCTTCTCCACCGGCATCTTGGCGAACAGGTGCCGCCCCTCGGGACAGTGCGCCACACCCGCTTTGACGATACGGTCGGCCGCCAACCCGGGCAGCCGTCTGCCGTCGAACTCGATGTCGCCCGCACTGGGCCGTACGATCCCGCTGATGGCGCGGAACATCGTCGTCTTGCCGGACCCGTTGGCCCCGAGCACGACGGTGAGCTCACCGCCCCGGGCGGTGATGTCGACCGCGTGCAGCACGTCGACGGCGTCGTATCCCGCGGACAACCCGCGCACGGTCAACATCAGCCAGCACCTTCCTGATCCGTGTGGTCGGCGCCCAGGTACGCCTCGATCACCTGCGGATCGGTCCGGATCGCCGCCGGAGCCCCCGAGGCGATCTCCTTGCCGTGGTCGAGCACCAGGATGTGGTCGGCCAGGCTCATCACCATCGACATCCGGTGCTCGACCAGCCCGACGGTGACGCCGTCGGCGACGATGTCCCGGATCAACTGGGCGAACCCGACGGTCTCCTCCTCGGTGAGGCCCGCGGCGGGCTCGTCCAGGAGCAGCAACTCCGGTTCGGTGGCCAATGCCAACGCGATGGACACGCGCTTCTGCACCTCCTGCGGCACACTCGCGGCGATCTCGTCGCGATACCCGGCTATGCCGGCGAATTCGAGGGCGGCCATGGCCTTCTCGAGGTTGAGTCGCTCCTCCCGGCGGTGCCGTGGCGTCCGGAGGACAGCGTCGAACGCCGTCGACCGGGAGCGCACGATCCGGCCCGACAGCACGTTGTCCAGAACCGTCGCGTCCTCGAACAGCTTCGTGGTCTGGAACGTGCGGGCGATGCCGTGGGCCACGGTGCGGTGCGGGCTCATCCCGGTGATGTCGCGGTCGCGGAACCGCACCGTGCCCGACGTCGGCCGGTAGAACCCCGCGAGCAGATTGAACACCGTCGACTTGCCGGCGCCGTTCGGGCCGATGATGGCGGTGATCCGGCCCTCGGCGATGTCGAGGTCGACGTCGTCGACGGCGTGCAGCCCGGAGAAATGCTTGCCGAGACCGCGCACTTCGAGCAGGGTCACAACGCCTCCTTCACGTCGGTGGTGGTCTCCGCCTGCCGGTCGCCCCGCGGTCCGCCGGGGTTCCGGGAACCGTTCGCACCGCGGGAACGCACCCTGCCGACGAACTGGTTGAGATAGCCGACGATGCCGCGCGGGGCGAAGATCACCAGCACGACGATGATCGGCCCCAGGACGAGGAAACGGTAGGCCTCGAAATCCTGGAAGAACTCGAACAGGAACAGCACGAGGAACGTGCCGACCACCGGCCCCAGCACCGTGCCCAGACCGCCGACGAGGATGAACATGAGCATCTCGAAGGTGAGGTCGATCCCGGCGGCGCTCGGCCCGACGAATCCCTGAACCGCGGCGAACAGGCCTCCGCCCAGCCCGGCCAACGTGGTCGATGCGGCGAAGGCGAGCTGCTTGTTCAACCCGACGTTGACGCCGATCGAGCGCGCCAGGTCCTCCGAGGTCCGGATCGCGACGAGCGTGCGGCCGATGCCCGACCGGCGGACGGCGTACGTCACGTACGCGGCGCCGAGCAGGAACAACAGGACCAGGTAGTACATCACGGTCGGCTCGGAGAAGTCGAAGGCGCCGAAGCCCTCGGGGAACTTCACGCCGCTGACACCGGAGTGGGCGTGCGTCACCGACTCCCAACGGCTGATCACGAGGAAGATGATGAAGCCCATCGCCATGGTGAAGATGGCGAAGTACTCCTCGTGGGTGCGCAGCGCCACGACGCCGGCCACGTAGCCGCCGACGGCCGTGGCGGTCACCGCGACCGCGAGCGACGGCCAGAACGCCCAGTCGTAGTCGGTGGTCAACAGGCCCACGACGTACACGCCGATGCCGAAGAAACCGCCGTGCGCCAGGGACAACTGCCCAGTGAGGCCGAGGATGAGGTTCATGCCGTAGACGGCGATCGCATAGGTCGCGCCGACGGTCAGCACGCGCAGCACGTACTCCTCGCCGCCCAGTGTCAGCGGTGCCAGGAGCAACGCGAGCGCCACGAGGAGGGTGCCGAACCGTTGCGGGGAGAACGTGGTGGTCATCGTTGCACCGCCCTTGCGAAGAGTCCGGTCGGCCGGATCGCCAGTACGAGCACGATGACGACGAACGCGATGCCCTCGCCGGCTGCGGCCGAGACATAGGTGGACGTCATCACTTCGGCCAGGGCGAGGGCGAACCCGCCCACGACCGCTCCGGGCAGCGAACCGAGGCCGCCCAGGATGATGATCGCGAACACCTTGAGGCTGAGCGCGTCGCCCATCGTGGGTGACAGCAGGTTGATGGGCGCCACGAGTCCCGCCGCGACCGTGGCGAGAGCCGCGGCGAGACCGAAGGTGAGCATCGAGACCCGGCTGGGACTGATCCCCACGAGCGAGGAACCGGTGCGGTCCTGCTCGATCGCCTCGATGGTCTGCCCGTGGATCGACCGTTTGATGAACCACGTCAGCAGTGCCAGCACGATCACCGCGGTGCCGACGATGACGATCCGCTGCCACGAGATCTGGGCACCGAAGATCGTCACACTGCCGCTGATCGGCGAGTCCATGCGCCGGAAATCGGCTCCCCAGAGGGCTTGCGCGACGGCCTGGAAGAAGAACATCGCGCCGACCGCGGCGATCATGTGATGGGTGTGCGGGGCGTTGCGCAGCGGGTGGAACACGAGCCGTTCCAGCAGTACGCCGATGAGGGCGAGTACAACGGCGGCGAGGCCGATCGCGGCTACGTAGGGCACACCCACCGTCACGAGGAAGAAGTAGGTGACGTAGGCGCCCAGCATGTACAGCGCGCCGTGGGCGAGGTTCGGGATCCGCAGGACGCCGAATATCAGGGTCAGCCCGATGGCGGCCAGGCAGTACACACCGCCGAGTGCCAGGCCGTCGAACAGCTGTTGGATGAACAGGGTCATATGCCGTCCTTGGAGGGTCGTCGGCAGGCCACGGGTACCGTCGCGGCGATCACTCGTCGGGCTGGTCGATGGAGAGGTACTCGTACTCGCCCTCCGGCGTGCGGTAGGCGGCCTCGAGGTCGGCGTTGCGCAGGTGGCCCGCGTCGGTGATCTCCGTCGGGAACCCGGAAACGTGGAAGCGCTCGTCGACCCGGCCGAGCGCGTCGGGAAGGGCTTCGCGAATCGCGGTGGGGTCGTCGATGCTGCCCGCCTGCTGCATGGCGGTGACGACGATGGCGGCCGCCTGGTAGTTCAGCGCCACCTCACTGGTCACCGGCCGTTCCTTGGTGACCTCGTCGGCGTAGTTGTCGATCAGGTCGTCGGTTCCCGGGTCGTCGTAGTCGCGCACGGGCTTGACACCGATGGAGTCGTTGAGGTTCGCCGGATCGGTGAACTTCTCCATTTCCTCGAACTTCGCCTGGTCCATGATGAGGAACGAACCCTCGTAGCCCTGCCTGCGCGCCTCCTCGATGATCACCGCGGTCGGCTGGGACGGTCCGCCCAGGAAGATGACGTCGGGGTTCTCGGCGAGGGTTCGGGACACCGGACCGGCGAAGTCGGAGACGGTGGCGTAGTCGATGCTGTTGTCGGTGAGCACCCGGCCACCGCGGCTGTTCCACTCGTCGGACACGAGCTTCGTCCACTCCTGGCCGTACTCGCTGGACGTGCCCAGCAGTCCGAGCCTGCTCTGGCCGTCCTCGGTGAGCTTGTCGACGAACGGTTTCGCGTAGCTCGTGAAGCTCGGCGGGATCATCATCGTCAGCTCGTTGCCCTGTTCGACGATCTTCGGATCGGAACTGTAGGCGCCCAACAGGAATTCGGTGCGGCTGGAGTTGAGTTCCTGCGCCGCCTGGATTCCCCCGGCGTGCGGGATGAATACGACGGCCGCGTCGTCCTGTTCGGCCAGCCGCTGGGCGTTGGTCGCGGCGGCGTCGGGGGCGTACTGGTCGTCGAGCGACTGCAATTGCACCTGGTACTCCTGGCCGTCGACGGTGACGCCCGCCTCGTTGAGGTCGCCGATCGCCAGTTGCAGACCGCTCTGGATGTTCTTGCCGTACGCGGCCGCGCCACCGCTCAACGGCCCCGAATAGCCGATGACGATGGTGTCGGAGTCGCTACCGCCGGCACCGCCGCAGGCGCTGGTCGCCAGCAGCACACCCGTGCATAGTGCCGCGGCGACGGTCGTGGCCGGTCGAATCGCTCGTGTCGGTGCCATGTCATTTCTCCTTTGAAATGGGGCGGATCCGGTTGTCAATCTCGCATCGCGACCTCGAACGTGATCTCGCGTTTGAGGATCTTTCCGGTCGAGGACTTGGGGAGTTCGGAAACGATCTCGACGTGCCGCGGAAAGCCCGCGGCCGCGACCCTGCCCTTGACGTACGTGCGGATTTCCTCGCCTCCGACGGAACGTCCCGGGCACAGGGTCACCAGGGCGACGACCTCGTGGCCCGTCCTCGGGTCCGGGACTCCGACGACGGCCGCTTCGAGGACGGCGGGGTGTTCGTACAGTGCTTCCTCGATCTCGCGCGGGTACACGGTGTGGCCCGCGTGGACGATCAGTTCCTGTTTCCGGTCGACGAGGTAGAAGAATCCGTCCTCGTCCCGGCGCCCGATGTCTCCGGTGCGCAGCCACCCGTCGGGCATCGCCGCGGCGGTCGCGTCCGGGCGGTTCCAGTAGCCCGTCATGACGTTGTGGCCGCGGACCGTGATCTCGCCGGACTCGCCGTCGGCCACGGCGCGGCCGGCCTCGTCGACGATGCGCAGTTCGACATCGGGCAGCGGGGTGCCGACGGAGCCGACCCGCCGCCGCTCGGTGCGGTTGAACGTCGCCACCGGCGAGGTTTCGGAGAGCCCGTAGCCTTCCAGTACCACGCAGCCGAACGTGCGCTCGAACTCGAGCAGGACCTCCACCGGCAGCGCGGAGCCGCCCGAGGTGCACAACCGCAGCGTGCTCGCGTCGACGTCGTCGCGTGCCGGGTGGTTCAGCAGACCGACGTACATCGTGGGAACCGCGGGCATGACGGTGACGCCGGTGCGCTGCACCGTCTCGAGGGCCTCGCCCGCGTCGAACCGGGGGAGGAGCGCGAGGCAGGCGCCCGCGCGCACCGCGGCGTTGAGCGCCGTGGTCTGACCGAAACAGTGGAACAGCGGCAGTGCTCCGAACACGACGTCGTCGGGGCCCAGCTCCACGAGTTCCCGCGCCACGACGTCGGTGTTGTGCACGAGGTTCTCGTGACTGAGTGCCACTCCCTTCGGGCGGGCCGTCGCACCCGAGGTGTAGAGGATCACCGCAGTGTCGGCGGGTTCGCGTGCCGCAACGCCCTCGAGCGGACGACGGCAGCCGAACAGCGAATCGAGTGCGCCCGGTGCCACGGCGACGGTCTGGACATCGTCGCGGCAGGGCAGCGGTGCGCCGCCCGCGGTGTCCGGCTGCCAGGTGAACAGCACACGGGCCCCGGAGTCGGTGAGGTAGAAGTCCACGTCGGGGCCGGTGAGGTCGGGGCTCAACGGCACCGCGATCGCACCGGCCCGGAGGATGCCGTAGTACAGCGGGGCGAACTCCAGCACGTTGGGCAGCATGAGCGCCACGCGATCGCCCGCGCGCAGCCCCTTCGCAGCGAGGAATCCGGCGACGCACCTGCTCTGCCGGTCGAGTTCCCGGTAACTCACGACCTCGGAACCGAGGACCAGGGCCGCTCCGCGCGCATGGAACCGGGAGGTGCGCTCCAGGTTCGCGGCCAGATTCATCGCAGCTCCGGTCCTCAGGCGTGCGGGATGTCGTGACGACCAAGGTTTGTCCAGCTCGCCCGGTTCAGCCATAGTGACCGGACTCACGTCCGAACCGGATGTTTGTGCTCGGCGACAAGGAGGTCCCGTGACCAGTGACAGCACCACCGCGGATGCGCGCGTTGTGACCGCCTGTGAACTGCTCCTCGACGACCTGGACACGCTCACGCTGGAGATCGCCCGGCTGATCCGTGTCGACGAGCCCTATTACGTCGATTACATGTCCACGCAGCAACTCGCCGATGCCGTCCACCCGAACGTCATCGTCGGCCTGCAGAACGTGATCCAGAACGAGGCGAACCAGCCGAGCGTCTCGCGCCGCACCGGCAGGCAACGGGCCGAGCACGGCGTCCCGCTCGCCGCCGTCCTGCACGCCTACCGGATCGGCACCCGGCACATGTGGCACGAACTCGTCCACCGCTGTCGTCCCGACCCCGAGGCCAGTCAGGCACTCCTCGGGTCGGCCTCGGTGCTGTGGAACTCGCTCGACCTGTCCGCGCAGGCGCTGACCACCGCGTACCAGGATGTCGAGACCGAGCGGCTCTTCAACGACTCCCGGTTGCGGGAGGCGGCGCTCGCCGCGCTCTTCAGCGGCGTCACGACCACCGGGCAGGGGCCGGCCGAGGTCGCCGACGCGTTGCGGCTGCCGAAGGTCGGGCGGTTCGTCGTCGTGGCCTCCGACCCGAGGTCGATGGAACGCGACGGATCCGCCGTGTCCGTCGAGCGCGCGCTCAGTTCACTCGGCGTGCGGTCGGTGTGGCGTTCGGAGGCCGACAGTGAACTCGGACTGGTCGCCTTGACCAAGACGTACCGGGCAGACCGCCTCAACCGCTACCTGGCCACGATCACGACGGGCCGTGCCGGGATGAGCGATGTGTTCGAGTCGATCGTGGCGACGCCGCACGCGGTCACCGAGGCACTCATGGCCCGCGACGCCGCGACCCCCGGCACCAACGTCGTCATGCGGTTCGACGAGGCCCGGGTCGCCGCGCTCGTCACCGCCGCTCCCGAACTGAGCACCGGGCTCGCCCGGGACACGCTCGACAAGCTGCTCGACCTGCCTGCCGACGAACAGAGCGTGCTTTTGGACACGCTGCAGGCGTGGTTCGACGCGGAGGGGTCGGCGGCGGAGGCCGGGTGCAGGCTTCACTGCCACCAGAACACGGTCCGTTACCGGCTCAACAAGCTCGCCCAGTTGACCGGTCGAGACCCGCGCAATCCCGGTGACCTCACGCGGCTGTATCTCGCACGGGAGACGGTGAGGCTCCTGCCCGAACAGGTGCGCGGCTGAACCGCATCGGTCACCGGCCGAGGAACCGGGACGCGTTGTCCGACAACAGCTTGCCGCGCACGCGGTCGCCCCTGCGGTGCCAGGCGTTGTCGGCGCGGCCGAGCCAGAAGGGGAAGCTGCCGCCACCGTGGGCGAAACAGATCCGCAGCGTGTCGGGAACCCGGTCGAAGACCCGCCGAGGATCATCGCCAGGACCGACAGGGTGCGTCTCCGCGGGCATGCCCGTGAGCCACCTGGCCATCCACCGGTCCAGCCGCGGCCCCTCGGGCATGTCCCACGGGTGGACGAACACCGGCGCGCCGACGTGGGCGCAGTGCTGGAGGAACGTCACGACGCCCTCGTCGTCGAGGTCGCGGTCGCCGACCATGATCGACCCGACCGTCGAGGCGCCGGCGGAACTGCTGGCCGACATCAAGGCCCGTTCGGCACCCCGCAGGGGCTCGATACGTTGCGGGGGATCGAACTCATAGGCAGCAGGGTGTTGCCCGCGCTCGAGCCGGCGACCCGCCGTCGGTGACCACGAGCCCGTGCGGTGAGGGCGGGTAGGGATGTTCGGCAGGAGGAGGTTGTGATGGACCGTGCGGTGTTGACGCGACCGGCGCCCGAACCCGATCGGACTCTGCGCTACGGCGACGAACCCGACCACGTCGCGGATGCCTGGTTCCCCGTGACGGCGCGGTACCCGTTGTTGGTGTTCGTCCACGGTGGATACTGGACGCCCACCTACGACCGGACCCACACACGCCCGCTCGCGGCGGCGCTCCGCGACGAGGGCTGGCCGGTGGTGTCCGTCGAGTACCGCAAGGTGCCGGGAGAGCCGGACGACTTGGTCGGCGACGTCGGCGCCGCGCTGGCCGAGGTGCCGGCGCAGGTGGGCGCCCGCGAGGTGGTGCTGGCCGGGCATTCGGCCGGCGGGCACCTCGCGTTGTGGGCGGCGTCGGCGTGCCCGCCCGCGGGGCTGCTCGGGACGCTGCCGCTCGCGCCGGTGGCCGACCTGATGCTGGCCCACAGGCTCGGCCTCGGCGACGGGGCGGTGGAGGCCTTCCTCGGCTGCCGTCCGGACGAGCGGGCCGACCTCGACCCGGTGCGGCTGCCGCCGCCGCAGAGCCCGGTGACGATCGTGCACGGGGCCGAGGACCGGCTTCCCGTCTCGGTCAGTGAGTCGTATGTGGACAGCAACCCGGCGGCGGAGCTGGTCGTGGTGCCCGGCGCCGCGCATTTCGAGGTGATCGACCCGCTGAGCGCGGCCTGGCCGGTGGTGACGGCCCGGCTGGCCGGCCTGGTCGGCTGACGGGAAGGTTTGATCGCGCCCGCCTGACGCGGTTACTTTCCTCGTACCTGCGGCCGGCCGGCGGCGGGTGTCCGCCGGCCGGGAAGGAGTGGCCCATGGACGAGTCGGCGCTGCCCGAGTCGGTCCTGCACGAGTCGGTGCCTACGGAGTTGTCGGGCTTGTCGTGGGAGCCGTTGTCGCCGGTGTCGTTCCTCGACCGCGCGGCCGCTGCACACGGTGACCGCATCGCCGTGGTCGACGGCACGCGGCGGTGGTCGTACACGGAGTTGCGCGAGCGGTGCCGCCGACTCGCGGGTGGGCTGGCCGCCCTGGCGGACGGACGTCCGGTGGCGGTACTGGCTCCGAACACGCACGTGCTGCTGGAGGCGCACTTCGGGGTGCCGTGGGCCGGGGTGCCGCTGGTGGCCGTCAACACGCGGTTGTCGGCGGCGGAGGTCGGTTACATCCTGGAACATTCCGGTGCCGGGGTCCTGGTCCACGACCCGGCCTTCGACGCCACGGTCGGCGAGACCTTGGCCGGACTTGACGAGCCGCCGATCACAATCCGTGCCGGTGAGGAGTACGAGCGGCTGCTGGACACGGCGACGCCGCAGGCCGTCGCTCCGGTCGACGAGCGATCGCTGTTGTCGATCAACTACACGTCGGGCACGACGGGCAAGCCGAAAGGCGTGATGTACCACCACCGGGGCGCGTACCTGCAAGCGCTTGCGATGGTGGGGCACACGGGGCTGTCGCCGTCGGCGGTGCACCTGTGGACGTTGCCGATGTTCCACTGCAACGGCTGGTGCTTCCCGTGGGCGGTCACTGCGGCCGCGGCGACGCACGTGTGCCTGCCAGCGGTGGACCCGGCCGAGGTGTGGCGACTGCTCTCCGAGGAGGGCGTCACCCATCTGAACGGGGCGCCGACCGTGCTGGCGATGGTGGCCTACGCGGCCGAGGCGCAGCCGCTGCCGAGGACGGTGCGGATCGCCACCGGGGGTGCGCCGCCGTCGCCTGCGATCCTGCGGCGGATGGCCGAACTGGGATTCGAGGTCACGCACCTGTACGGGCTGACCGAGACGTTCGGCCCGGCGATGATCTGCGACTGGCGGCCCGAGTGGTCCGCGCTGGAACCCGGCGAACAGGCACGGTTGAAGGCCCGTCAGGGCGTCGGCAACCTGATCGCCTGCCGGGTGCGGGTCGTCGCCGACGACGGCGGCGACGTGCCCGCCGACGGTGAGACGACCGGGCAGATCGCGCTGCGCGGCAACAACGTGATGCTCGGCTACTACCGGGACCCGGACGCCACGCGGGCGGCTGCGCCGGACGGATGGTTCCGCACCGGCGATATCGGTGTGATGCACCCGGACGGCTACGTGGAACTGCGGGACCGCAGCAAGGACGTGATCATCTCCGGCGGCGAGAACATCGCTTCGGTCGAGGTGGAGCAGGTCATCGCCGACCATCCGGCCGTCCTCGAGGTCGCGGTGATCGCCGTGCCCGACGAGAAGTGGGGCGAGGTGCCCGCGGCCTACGTGACCGTGCACGAGGGCGCCGACGTCACCGCCGACGAGATCGTGGAACACGTCCGGACACGGCTCGCGCGGTTCAAGGCGCCCCGCCGCGTCGTGTTCACGGATCTGCCCAAGACCTCCACGGGCAAGATCCGCAAGTACGTGCTGCGGGAACAGGTCTGGCAGGGCCGACCGCGCATCGGCTGACGAATCGCTCCGCCCGCCGCCGGGCCGGACCGGCACGGGCGGCGGCCCGGTTCGCCGGTGCGGGCGTCAGCTCCCGGCTGCGGCGAGGATCGTGCGCAGGGCCGTGACGAGGGACAACGGCCGGTCCAGCATCGGGTGGTGTCCCGCGTCGGGCAGGTCGACCAGCACACTGTCCGGCCGCAACAGGGACCGGATCTCGCGGGCCATCTCCGGCGGGACGAGGCCGTGCTCGGTACGGATGAACGACGTCGGCCGGTCGATCCGGGGCAGGATGCCGCGCAACGGCGTGTGCGGGACCTTCAGGGTCGGGTCGAACTTCCACGTCCAGCCGTCGTCGACCTCCCGCACGGATTCCTCGGCGATGTGCCTGCGGATGTAGGGCAGCAGCACATCCTGGGGCGGCAGCGTGCGGAATCGGCCGAGGATCGTCTCCCGGTCCGGGTACACGCGGACGGGCCTGGCCTGGCGGTCCTCCGGGGGCTGGTCGTTGAGCGGGGAATCGACGATCGTCAGGCCCGTGAGCCGGTCGCCGAACTCGGCGCCGGTCTGGGCGGTCACCCAGCCGCCCATGCTGTGCCCGACGACGTGGAACGGCCCGTCGATGCCACCGGCCTCGGCGGCGGCGACGACCTCCCGTGCCCAGAGCGTGATGTCGTAGGCCTCCCGGGCGGCACTGTCGCCGTGACCCGACAGGTCCACGGCCACGACCCGCCGATCCTGGGCGAGCAGCGGCGCGATGTGATCCCACCATCCGGAATGGGCCGAACCACCGTGCACGAGCACCACCCCGGGCCCGGCCTCGGTTCCCCAGCAGCGCAGGTGAACCTTGCCGTCGTCGACGGTCGTGTCATGGTGTTCGGGCCGTTGGGCCAGCGCGGTGCGGAACCACGACGGCGCCTCGGCATCACTGTTGAAATCCATCGCATCGAATCTAACCGGCGCCGTCCTCGGTCGGTCACGTCGGGAGACGGAACGACCGACGTAGGCGGGTCGCCGACGCCGCGGCGAGGCGCGGAATCAGCGCCGGGCGGCCTCGACCATCGGGCCGGCCGACGGGTACCCGCCCGCCTCACACACGGCGCGGCCCCACGGGCGCACGATCTCGATCAGGGTCTGCAGCTCGTCGCCGAGCGCGTCGACGATCGGCCGGCACTGGCGGTCCGTCGCGGTCTCCACGGCCTCGCGTTCCGTCCTGCCCCGGTCGGTCAGAGCACCGTCGGCGACCAGGCCGCGGGCGACGAGCCGCTGCTCGGCGGCGTCGAGCTGCTCGGCACGCCACGCGCGCGAGCGGATGTAGGTGCGCATGGGCAGGCCCCAGTACAGCTCGGTGAGCAGTCCGATCTCCGTGGCGTCGAATCCGGCGTCGGTCCAGGCGGCGATGTGGGCGTCGCCGCGGTACTCGCGGAGCATGTCGCCGAGGCGCCACACGTCACCGACGGGATCACCGGGTAGGCCGAGTGACCGCAGGCCCGCGAACAGCGGCTTGCCCTCGGGGCGCAGCGGCTCGACGGCCCGCTCCAACAGCGACCGCGCCTCGTCGAGGCGGTCGGGGCGCTCACCGAGGACACCGGCGAGTTGGCGCGTCGCGCCGTCGGTCCGTGCGCGGCAGATCGTCGCGGCGTCGGTGAGCGACCAACCGTGGGCGACGGCGGGGACGACGACCTCGGGGTTGAACACGGCGAAGGTCGCCGCGATCACCTCGCCGGGCACCTGGCCCAGGATCGACCCGCGACTGGTGAAGTAGGCGGCGCCGTCCGGGTTGGCCACGCCGTCGCGGGAGCCGGGGCTGCCGTCGAACCCGAGCGCCTCGTAGGCGTCGTGACATTCCTGCGCGAAGTAGACCTGACCGGTGACGGGTTCGAGCGCGCCGGCGAGCGCGCGAGCCGGTTTCGCCACGTGTGCACCTCCTGGTCATGACACCGCCCGCCTCGGTCGGTGCCGCGGTGGGAAGCCTGTCAGTACGGGGCGTCGAGCTCAAGTCCGATTGCGAGTGCGGGTCCGGGCGGTCATCCGGAGGGCCAGCCCGTGTAGGCCTCCGCGAGATACGTCGCGCCCGCTGTGGATCCCACCACCGAACGCAGTTCCGCGACCTGGCGCCGCAGGTCGAACGCGTCGGCTCCGTCGTGACGGTGCAGCATCGAGGTCATCCAGTACGAGAAATGCTGTGACCGCCAGACCCGGTCGAGCGCGCGGCGGGAGTACTCGTCCAGCGCGTCGTCGTCGCCCGCCAGCGCCTGTCCGAGAGCGTCGGTGAGGACGCGCACGTCGGCCAGCGCGAGGTTGAGACCTTTCGCACCGGTCGGCGGAACAGTGTGGGCGGCATCGCCCGCCAGCACCATGCTCCCGTACCGCATCGGCTCGACGACGTTGCTCCGGAACCGGAGCACCGATTTCCCGGTGATCGGGCCCTCCGGGAGTTCGTGGCCGTTGGCTCCCACTCGGGCCTGCAGCTCCGACCAGATCGCGTCGTCCGACCAGGCGTCGACGTCTTCGTCGGGATCGCACTGGAAGTACATCCGCTGCGTCGTCTCGGTCCGCTGACTGATCAGCGCGAACCCGCGGTCGGAGTGGTTGTAGATCAGCTCCGGCGCACTTCTCGGTGCCTCGCAGAGGATGCCGAACCACGCGAAGGGATACTCCTTGCGGTACTGCCGGATCGCGGTGGGAGGGATCGCGTGCCGGCACAGGCTGTGGGAGCCGTCGGCGCCGACGAGGTAGCGGCACCGCACCTCATGGGCGTTGCCGTCGGCCCCGGTGAACCGGATCGATGGTCGCTCGCCGGTGATGTCGTGTACCGACGTGTCGCTGACGCCGAACCGTACATCCCCACCCGCGGCGGCGCGGGTGTCGGCGAGGTCGACGAACACCTCGGTCTGCGGGTACAGCCACACCGACGCCCCGGCGAGCTCCTGAAAGTCGATGTGGTGCAGCCGGCCGCCGAAGGCGAGGTACGTGCCGCCGTGGCGGTCGCCGTCGGACAGGACACGGTCGGACACGCCGGTCTCACTGAGCAGTCGCACGCTGTCGGCTTCGAGGATGCCCGCCCGCACGGTCCGTTCGATCTCGTCGCGGGTGCGGTGATCGACGACGACCGAGTCGATCCCACGCCGCGCGAGGAGGTGGGAGAGCATGAGTCCCGCCGGGCCACCGCCGACGATCCCCACGCGCGTGGTGGTGACCTCGCGCGCACTCATGCCCCACCCGCCCGCCGGCCGCCGTCCTGACCGGCAGCCGGTTCTTCCCCGCGACCCCGCTGCTCATCCAGCACCTGCTGCTCTTCGAGAACCTGTTGTGCCACGGCGAATCCGTGATTGGCGGCCGGAACTCCACAGTAGACGGCGCTCTGGAGGATCACCTCGCGGATCTCGTCGGTGGTGAGGCCGTTGGTGAGCGCCGCGCGCACGTGCATGGCGAACTCGTCCCAGTGGCCGTGGGCGAGCAGTGCCGTGAGCACCGCGACGCTGCGCATACGCCGGTCGAGGGCGGGGCGTGTCCACACGCTTCCCCACGCGTAGCGGGTGATCAGGTCCTGGAAGTCCTCGGTGAAACCGTTCTTGCGCGCTTCGGCGCGGTCGACGTGCGCGTCGCCGAGGACCTCGCGGCGCACCCGCATGCCGTCGTCGTACGTGTCGGGCATGGCCATCTCCCGTCGTGGGTCGGTCGGATGTCAGCGGCGGTGACGGTCGAGGACGGTGTCGACGAATCGTCCCGCGGCACCGAGATAGCCGGCCGGGTCGCCGGAGGTGCCCCGCTCGGCGAGGAGCCGGTCGGCGGCGCTGTCGGCGTGGGCGCGCATGGTGGCGGTGTCGACCTCGAGCCCCTGGACCAGCTCGGTGGCCTGCGACGTGGCCGTGATCACGAGTTCGAGGAGGCGGCGGAGCGCGGGCCACTCGGCGTGCCACGGACCGTCCGGTCGTTGGTCCACGGCCTGTGCGGCCGCGAGATGCAGCTGCGCGCCGAGCTGAGGGGCCTGCAGTGCCGCCCCGCGGATCAGGACGGACAGCACCGGATTCCGTTTGTGCGGCATGGTCGACGAACCACCGCGGCCGGGGGAGGAGCCCTCGTGGACCTCGCCGATCTCGGGCCTGCCCAACACCCCGACGTCGGTGGCGACGACCCCGAGCGCATCGCACACGCCGACGAGAGCGTCGCCGATGTCGGTGATCGGACGTCGACGGGTGTGCCACGGCAGGCCGGGCCATCGCAACCCGAGTTCGGCCGCGAACGTGCGGCCCGTCGACACGGGGTCGGGTCCGAGCTCGGCAACGAGTGAGAGCGTGCCGGCGGCGCCGCCGCACTGCACCGGCAGGCGGTCTCTGCGGTCCCGGACGGCGCCACCGGCGTCGAGGACACCGGCGAGCCACTGCGCCGCCGTCAGTCCGAAGGTGACCGGGACGGCGTACTGCGTGAGGGTACGGCCCGGCATGACGTCGTCGCGGTGGCGTTCGGCCAGCGCCGCGAGGTGGTCCGCGGTGGTGCGGAGTTCCGCGCCGATCCGGTCGAATGCGTCCCTCGCCAGCAGCACGAGCGCGGTGTCCAGTGTGTCCTGGCTGGTCAGCCCGCGGTGGACGCGTGCGGCGAGACGGTCGTCGCCGAGGGCGCCCCGCAGCGCGGTGACGAGTGGAACCACCGGGTTGCCCGCGTCTTCGGTCTTCCGCGCGAGCTCGTCGACGTCGAGGCGCACGCGGGCGAGAGCCTCGGCCGCGCGGCCGGCGTCGGCGGCCTCCATCGCGCCGGTCTTGGCGAGCGAGTGCAGCCAGGCGATCTCGACCGTACGCAGTGCCTCCGCCACCGCGGCGTCGCCGGTCAGGTCGGCCGCCCGGTGCGCGCCGGGTTCGAGCAGTCCGCTCATCCGTCGTGACCCGGGAACGTCAGGAACACCGTTTCGCCGTCACCCTGGAGACGGATGTCGTGGCGCAGGCCGCCGTTGGAGTCGCGCATGGCGACCAGTGTGCCCCTGCGCTCCTCCGGCAGCGCGGTGAGCAACGGGTCGCCGTCGAGGGCCGGGCCGGGGATGTAGATGCGGGTGAACACCCGGTCGAGCAGGCCGCGGGCGAACACGGTCACCGCGAAGTACGCGGCCGCGCCGTCCCGGGTGGGCGCCGGTTCGACGGTCGTGAACGCGTAGCGGCCGGCCGCGTCCGTGGCGGCCCGGCCCCAGCCGGTGAACCGGCCGTCGCGGCGCAGCGACCCCTCGGTGCGGGGGATGCGGCCCGCGGCGTCGGCCTGCCGGATCTCCAGGAGCGCGTCGGGAACCGGGGCGCCTGCGCCGTCGTAGACGGTGCCGTGCAGCCGGATCGTGCCTGCCGCGCCGGGCGGTGCCAGGCGTGGGCCGTCGTCGTAGGGCAGGGCGTAGTGGAAGAACGGGCCGACGGTCTGGCCGGGGGTCGGGGTGCTCCGTCCCTGCTCACGCATGGTCGTCCTCCTCCATCGGGGTGGCGTGCGAGCCGGTCAGCACGATGTCCCAGCTGTATCCGGTGGCCCATTCGTGGGTGGTGACGTCGTGGTCGTAGGTCGCGATCAGGCGCCGGCGTGCCTGTTCGTCGGTGATGGACTGGAAGATCGGGTCCAGTGGGAACAGCGGGTCCCCGGGGAAGTACATCTGCGTGACGAGACGTTGCGTGAACTCCCGGCCGAAGAGCGAGAAGTGGATGTGGGCGGGACGCCAGGCGTTGTCGTGGTTGCGCCAGGGATACGGGCCGGGCTTGACTGTCGTGAACCGGTAGCGGCCCTCGTCGTCGGTCAGGCACCGGCCCGCGCCGTGGAAGTGCGGGTCGAGGGGAGCGGGGTGCTGGTCGCGTTTGTGCACGTAGCGGCCGGCGGCGTTGGCCTGCCAGATCTCGACGAGCTGGCCGCGCACGGGGCGTCCGTCGGCGTCGAGTACCCGTCCGGTCACGACCATGCGTTCCCCGATCGGCTCACCCTGAGGGTGCAGCGTCAGATCCGCCTCGATCGGGTCCACATCGGACTGGCCGAAGACCGGGGCGGCCAACTCCACCTCCTCCGGGTCGACGGCGAGGGGTTGTTTCGTCGGGTGCCGGAGGGTGGAGCTGCGGTACGGCGCGAAGTCCAGGCGGGTGCGGGTCTCGCCGGGCTCGGCCGCGGCGTGGAGCTGTGCGATCTCGTCGGAGATGGACCGCTGCGTTGCGGGCGTCATGGGCCACATCGTGCGCGGAGGTGGCTGCCAGGGCTAGAGTGTCCTTTCACTGAGTGAAAGGCGAGCTGTATGTCCGGCAATGTGTCGACCCCGGGTGCGAGTGTGGTGTCCCGGGTGCTGGCCGTGCTGTACGCGTTCGACAACGGGCATCGCCGACTCGGCGTCACCGACCTGGCGCGGCGGGCGGACCTGCCCGTGCCGACCGTGCACCGTCTGCTGCGTGAACTCGTCGCGGGGGAGGCGCTCACGCGGGATGCGGAGGGCCGGTACGCGATCGGGCGGCGGTTGTGGGACGTGGGCATGCTCGCGCCCGAGCAGACCGAGCTCCAGCAGGTCGCGTCGCCGTTCCTGAGCGACATCCACGCGGCCACTCGTGCGACCGTCCACCTCGCGGTTCGCGATGGGCGGGAGGTGCTGTATCTCGACCGGTTGTCGGGACGCGCCTCGGTCCCGGTGGTCAGCCGTGCCGGTTCCCGGCTGCCGTTGCACGCCACGGGGGTCGGGAAGGTGCTGCTCGCGCACGCGCCCGCGGAGCTGCGGGACGACTACCTCGCTGCGGAGCTGCGCCGACCCACCGTGCACACGATCATCCACCCGGAACGGTTGCGACGGCAGCTCGCCGCGGTCCGGCGCGAGGGCTACGCGACGACCGAGGACGAGATGACCCTCGGGGCCTGCTCCATCGCGGTGCCGATCCTGCGCAGAGCTTCGGCAGATGGTGTCCCCGAGGTCGCGGCCGCGCTGGGCATCGTCGTGCCCACCCTCAAACGGGAGCGCACCCGGCTGCTGGCCGCGCTGCAGGTCGCTGCCCGGGGCATCGGCCGCAGCCTGCCGTGAGTGGTTGCGGGCCCGGTCGGGCCCAGTCCCGTCGTCGGTCCGCAATGGACAGAGAGTGGCGAAGTGGTGACGCCGGTGTCCCTGATGTGCCACTAGCGCCTCGGTGACCAGTAGCGGGTCAGCACCGACAGCACGGTCGACACCTCGAATGCGGTGACGCCGGCGTGTTTGCCGAGATCGTCGGAGAGGAACGTCGCGAGGTCGTCCTCGTGGTGGAACAAGCCGTGGTGCAGGACGGACGAGGTGCCCGCCACGGTCGTCACGTAGCGGGCCGATTCGTGGCCCGCCAGTGCGGTGGCGATGGCGCGCATCGACGCCGGCGACGTGGACAGTGAGACGACGGCCTCGAGCGGATAGCCCAGGATCGCCGGTTCGATCTCGACCCGTGGCTGCACGAGCCCGCGGTCCAGTACCGACTGGGTCGTGCGATACGCGGTGGACGCGCTCCTGCCCAGTTCGCGGGCGATCTCGGCGGCGCTGGCCCTGCCGTTGCGGTGCAGCACCGTGGCCACGGCGCGTTCGTCGTCGTCCATCGGCACGGGCGTGTCGGGCGGGGCACCGTGGCGGTGCTGGACGAGCGCCTGTTCCTGGTCGGCCGTCAGTCGGTGCAGCCGCCAGGTCGAGCCGGAGACGTACCGGTGCAGACCGAGTTCCGAATGCGTCGTGGCGATGCCCGGGATCGACGGCAGTGTCACGGTCAGCAGCTCGGCCGCCTCGTCACGCCGCCGCGGGTGCAGGATGCAGTAGACGTCGGCGCGGCCCGTGGTCGACGCGACGAACTGTGCCTCGGACAGGTCCGCGACCGCCGTGGCGACCTCGCGTGCGTGCCCCGGCGCAGTGGAGACCCACACGTGGTGCGGGGTGGCCCCGTCGAGCCACCAGGGGATCTGGCCGACGATGCGGAGCCCGTAGTGCTCCCGCAGTCTCGTCAACCGCCTGCTCACGGTGCCCGTCGAGATCCCGAGCGTCGTCGCGAGCACCTGCAAGCTCACCCGTGGCGCCAGCTGCAGCGCCGCGACGAGGTCGAGGTCTTCGGGATCGAGGGTGTCCGCCAGCATGTCCTGTTTCTAGCACGAGCGCCCTGAGTGAACGATCAGAGCCATGTACAGATCTATATTGACAGATTCATGTCATCGGTTGAAGGTATGCGGTCATATTGTTCTGTTGATCGGAGGTTTGTCCGATGACCGCAACGCTCCTCGTCCGTGACGCCCACGTGCTCGATCCCGAGCAGGGGGAGTATCGGCGAGCCGACCTACGGTGCGAGAACGGCCGGGTGGTCGAGGTCGACGACCGCATTCGCCCGGCGTCCGACATCCCGGTGCTCGACGTCCACGGCGGATACGTGCTGCCGGGACTGATCGACTGTCACGTGCACGTCCTCGCCTTCAGCGGCAACCTCACCGTCGTCGCCGACGCGCCGCCGACCTACGTCACGGCCGGAGCCGTCCGCAACATGGGTGCGATGCTCGACCGCGGCTTCACGACCGTCCGCGACACCGGCGGCGCGGACTTCGGCCTGGCACGGGCTCGGGAAGAGGGACTCATCCGCGGCCCACGGCTGTTCTACGGCGGCAAGGCCCTGAGCCAGACGGGCGGGCACGGTGACAAGCGGACCGTCGAGCAGAACCACGTCGACGGGCACCCGTGCTGCTCCGGAACCGGCCGGGTCGTCGACGGTGCGGACGAGGTGCGTAAGGCCGTCCGGGAGGAGCTGCGGCGCGGTGCCCACCACGTGAAGCTGCACGCCTCGGGCGGGGTGTCGTCACTGGGGGACCGGATCGGCTCGACGCAGTACTCGATGGACGAGCTGCGTGCGGCCGTCGACGAGGTCGAGGCGGCGGGCCGCTACGTCACGGTGCACGCCTATCCGCCGTACGCCATCAACCGTGCCCTCGAGGCCGGTGTCCACTGCGTCGAACACGGCAACCTCCTCGACGACCGCACGGTGGAGCTGCTGCTCGAACGGGATGCGTTCCTCGTCCCCACGCTCGTGACCTACTTCGCGCTGCGCGAGGAGGGCCGGGATCACGGGTTGCCGCAGGCCAGCTGGGAGAAGGTCGGCGAGGTGCTCGACAACGGCCTCGGCGCGCTGGAGACGGCCTCACGGGCGGGTGTGCGGCTGGCCTACGGCTCCGACCTGCTCGGCGGAATGCAGCGGAGGCAGAACGAGGAGTTCCGCATCAGGGCGCAGGTGCAGCGCCCGCTCGACGTCATCCGGGCGGCGACGACCAACGCTGCGGCGCTCGTCGGTATGCGGGGAGAGCTCGGCACACTCGCGCCGGGGGCGCACGCCGACCTGGTGGTCCTCGACGAGGACCCGCTCGCCGATGTCACCGTGCTGGCCGACCCCGGCAACATCCGCACGGTCGTGCAGGGCGCTCGCGTGGTCAGGAGTGAGCCATGAGGGACGCGCTGATTCTCGGCTCGATCTGTGCCTACGTCGCCGCGATGGTCGCGATCGGCGTCTGGGCGGCGAGGAAGATCAAGAACAATCACGACTTCATGCTGGCCGGACAGCGGCTCGGCAGGCTCGTGCTGATGGGCACACTGCTGGCCACCTGGACGGGCGCGGGCACGATCATGGGGCGCGCGTCGTTCTCGTACACCTACGGGCCGCTCGCGAGCATCTTCTACAGCATCGGCGCTCCGCTCGGCATCCTGATCATGTACCTGTTCCTCGCCAAGCGCGTCCGCGAGCACAGCAAGTACACGGTTCCCGAGTTGATGCAGCAACGCTACGGGCCGTCCGTCCGGATCGTCACCGCCGTGGCGATCGTCATCGCCTACAGCGCGATCGTCTCCGAACAGGTACGCGGCCTCGGCTACATCCTGCACCTCACGACGGGCTTTCCCGAGGGCGTCGCGAAGATCGTGGGACTGGTCGTGGTCGTGTTCCTCGCCTTCAGCGGCGGTCTGATCTCGGTGGCCTACACCGACGCGCTGAGCGCGCTGCTGATCACCATCGGCCTGGTCGGGGCGTTCGTCTTCGTGCTCGTGACGCTCGGCGGTTTCGGCGGACTGGCCGAGCGGCTCCCCGAGGACCACATGACGTGGAGCGGCGGACTGACCCCGATCCAGATGCTGGGGTACATACTGCCGACGCTGTTGCTGATCCTGGGCGACCAGAACATGTACCAGCGGTTCAGCGCCGCACAGAGCCCGGAGGTGGCGAAACGCTCGACCGTCGGCTTCCTGGCGGGGGACCTGCTGTTCTACGGGGCGGTCATCGTCATCTCCTCGGGCGCCGCGGTGCTGCTGCCCGCGATCCAGCCGGACACCGCGGTGCTGCGGCTCTCGACCGACTCGTTGCCGGTGGCGCTCGGGGCGATCATGCTCATGGCCGCGACCGCGTTCATCATCACGACCGCCAACTCGTACTTGTTGTCGTCGGCCGGAAACCTGGTCCGTGACATCTACGGTTCGCTGTCGAAGAAGGAACGCGGTTCCCGCAGGGAGCTGTTGCTGACGAGGATGACGATCGTCCTGCTCGGCGCGGCGGCGTTCGTGATCGGCGAGTTCTTCCCCGGGGTGCTGGAGATCCAGGTGTTCGCGTACACGATGTACGGCGCGGTGGTGACGCCGTCGCTGCTCGCGACGTTCCTGTGGCGGCGCGCGACCGCCGTCGGATGTATCGCGTCGATGATCACCGGCATCGTGGCGACCGTCGGATGGGAGTTCGGCCTCGACAAGCCCTTCGACTGGAACAGTGTGCTCGTCGCCCTGCCACTGGCCGTACTGGCGCTCGTCGTCGGCAGCCTGCTGACCACCCCGCGGGCACCGGCCGAGCAGTCGGTCCCCGCATGATCGGGTGAGCTGCTGCCGCGACGGCCGGTCTCCGTCGTCGGCCCCGGACGGCCGGCGGCGGAGACCGGTACGGGCCGGCTCGGCGAGCCGCTCATGACGGCAGGTAGGTCTCCAGGTGGTGGGTGCGGGCGACGAGGGCGCGGAGGTCGTCGAGGCCTCCGCGGATCAGCCCCGCGGCTCGTGCCTGAACGAGCACGTTGCCCGTGGCCGTCGCCTCGACCGGGCCCGCGACGACGGGACGGCCCGTGCGCTCGGCGGTGAGCCGGCACAGCAGCGTGTTGCGGCAGCCACCGCCGACCATGTGCACGACCGGCACCGAACGGCCCGTGAGCTTCTCCGCCGTGGTGATCGTCCGGGCGTAGGCCTCGGCGAGGCTCTCCAGGATGCATCGCACGAACTCGGCGCGGGTCGCGGGAACGGGCAGGTCGCGTTCGGCCAACCACGCCGCGATCCTCGCGGGCATGTCCCCCGGAGGCAGGAATCGCTCGTCATCGGTGTCGAAAACCGGCACGTGCCCCGGTGGCACGTCCGCGGCCTGGGCGAGCACTGTGGACAGTTCGACGGCGGGGTCGCTGCGGCGCCAGTGCGCCACGGACTCGCTCAGCAGCCACAGTCCCGTGACGTTGTGCAGATACCGGATCCGACCGTCGACGCCCAGCTCGTTGGTGAACCCGGCCGCACGCGACTCCTCCGACAGCACCGGTTCGTCGAGTTCGACACCCACCAGCGACCACGTGCCGCACGAGATGTAGGCGAACGACTCCTCGGCGGCGGGTACGGCCGCCACCGCCGACGCGGTGTCGTGCGAACCGACCGCCGTGACGCGGATCCGGTGCCCGTCCCGCACCTCGGTCTCGCCGATCGTGTCTCCGGGGGAGACGAGGGAAGGAAACAGTGAACGGTCGAGGCCGAGCCGTCCCAGCAAGGCTTCGTTCCACGCCCCGCCGCCGGGGGCCAGCAGCCCGGTGGTCGACGCGTTGGTGCGTTCGGCCCCCTGCACGCCCGTCAGCCAGTACGCCAGCAGATCCGGGAGCAGCAGCATCCGCTCCGCGACGTCGAGCAGCCCCGTACGCCGGTCGGCGGCCAGCTGGAACAGCGTGTTGAACGGCAGGTGCTGAAGGCCGTTGTGCCGGTACAGCTCCTCGGGACCGGCGATCGCGTGGATGTCCCGGACAGCGTCGCCGGTCCGGGTGTCGCGGTAGTGGTACGGAACACCGAGCAGCGTGCCCGCGCGCAGGAGCCCGTAGTCGACGGCCCACGAGTCGATGCCGACACTCAGCAGGCCGGGCGCGCGGATCGCGGCCTCGGCCACGCCCTCCCGCAACCGCCGGTACAGCTCGAGAATGTTCCAGTGCAGCCCGTCGGGCGTGCGCACCGGCTCGTTGTCGAACCGGCCGACGGTCTCCAGCCGGAGCTCGTTCTCGCCGACGTGGCCGAGCATGACCCGTCCGCCCGATGCGCCCAGGTCGACCGCGGCGACGCTCCCGTGGGCAGTGCTCACCGGCCCCTCCTCATCGCAGGAACGCTGCGGCGACGCCGGCGTCCACAGGCACGTGCAACCCCGTCGTGTGGCTCAGGTCCCCGCCGGTCAGTGCGAACACCGCGTTGGCGACGTGCTCGGGCAGCACCTCCCGTTTGAGTAGCGTGCGCTGGGCGTAGAACGCGCCGAGCTCGGACTCCGGCACGCCGTAGACCTTCGCGCGCTCGGCGCCCCACCCGCCTGCGAAGATGCCGGAGCCGCGCACCACTCCGTCGGGGTTGACGCCGTTGACCCGGATACCGTGCTCGCCCAGTTCGGCGGCGAGGAGCCGCACCTGATGCGCCTGGTCGGCCTTCGTCGCCGAGTAAGCGATGTTGTTCGGCCCTGCGAACACGCTGTTCTTCGACACGACGTAGACGATGTCGCCGCCCAGGTCCTGTGCGATGAACACCTCGGCAGCGGCGCGGCTGACCAGGAACGAGCCCTTCGCCATGACGTCGTGCTGGCGGTCCCAGTCCTCCGACGTGGTCTCCAGCAGCGGCTTCGACAGCGACATCCCGGCGTTGTTGACCACCAGGTCCAGCCCGCCGAACGCCAGTACGGCCTCCCGCACGGCGCCGGCGACACCGGCCTCGTCGGTGACGTCGGCCCGCACGCCGATGGCGACGTCGGCCGATCCGAGTTCCGCTGCGGCCGCCGCGGCCTCGTCGGCGTCGAGGTCGGCGATCACCACCATGGCGCCCTCCGCGGCGAGCCGCTGCGCCGTGGCCTTGCCGATGCCCGACGCCGCGCCGGTGACGAGCGCGACGCGGGTCGCCAGCGGTTTCGGCGCGGGACGCCTGCGCAGCTTGGCCTCTTCGAGTTCCCAGTACTCGATGCGGAACTTCTCGGACTCGTCGATGGGCCGATAACTGGAGATCGCCTCGGCACCGCGCATCACGTTGACGGCATTCACGTAGAACTCGCCCGCCACCCGCGCGGTCTGCTTGTCGCCGCCGTAGCTGAACATGCCGACACCGGGCACGAGCACGATCGCCGGGTCGGCCCCGCGCATCGGCGGCGAGTCCGCGGTGGCGTGCCGGTGGTAGTAGCCGGCGTAGTCCTCGCGATACCGGGCGTGCAGTTCACGCAGTCGCTGTGCCGACTCCTCGACCGTGGCGGTCGCGGGCAGGTCCAGCACGAGCGGCTTGACCTTCGTGCGCAGGAAGTGGTCCGGACAGCTGGTGCCGAGCTCGACGAGACGCGGGTGTTCGGCACGCGACAGGAACTCCAGCACCTCGGGACTGTCCGTGAAATGGCCGACCTGCCGCCGGTCCGTGCTCGCCAGGCCGCGAATGATCGGTGCGAGTGCGGCGGCCTTCGCGTGGCGCTGCTCCACCGGTAGCGGCTCGTAACCGTCGAGCACGGGGCCGAACGGTTCGGGTTCGCCGTGCTCGGCGATGTACGCCGCGGCGGTGTCGATCATCCACAGCGAGTTCCGCTCGCACTCGTCGCTCGTGTCACCCCACGCCGTGATGCCGTGACCGCCGAGCACCACGCCGACCGCGTCCGGATGGTCCCGCTTGATGTCGGCGATGTCCTGACCGAGCTGCCAACCGGGACGGCGCCACGGCACCCACACCACCGCGCCGCCGAAGATCTTCTCCGTCAGCGCGGGACCGTCGACGGCGGTGGCGATCGCGATGCCGCTGTCGGGGTGGAGGTGGTCGACGTGGCAGGCGTCGACGAGTCCGTGCATCGCCGTGTCGATCGACGGGGCCGCGCCGCCCCTGCCGTGCAGCGTGTAGTCGAACGCCGCGACCATCTCGTCCTCGCGGTCGAGTCCGGGGTAGACGGCGCGCAGCGCCTGCAGCCGGTCCAGCCGTAGCACCGCGAGGCCCTGCTCGGTGAGCGTGCCGAGATCGCCGCCCGAGCCCTTGACCCACAACAGGTCCACGGGCTCGCCGGTGACCGGGTCGACATCCGTGCCTTTCGCGGAGGCGTTGCCGCCCGCGAAGTTGGTGTTCTTCGGATCGGACCCGAGGCGGTTGCTGCGAGCCAGCAGGTCGGCGACGACGGAATCGGCTGTGGTCACGGTGTTCTCCTTCGCTGTACGACCGTCGCTCATGCGCCCCAGCCCGCCTGCGTGCCACCGACCCGCTGCTCGGCGAGTCGCCGCTGGTGTCCCGACTCGGCGTACGCGCGCATCGGGTCGGCGGGCAGTCCCCGGGATTCCCGCCACGCGGCCAGTTCCCCGCGCACGTCGGTCTGGAACGCGTCCATCAGTACCTCGTTGGCGGCTAGCACGTCGTGGGATGCCTGCGCCTTCTCCAGCGCGGCGTGGTCGACGAGCAGCGCCCGCGCCGTCATCTCCTGCACGTTGAGGACCGAACGGATCTGGCCGGGAATCTTGTCCTCGATGTTGTGGCACTGGTCGAGCATGAACCGCACCGCCGAGTCCTCGGCCAGCCCGCCGCCCGCGACGACTTCGTGCAGGATGCGGAAGAGCTGGAACGGGTCGGCGGCGCCGACGATCAGGTCGTCGTCGGCGTAGAACCGGGAGTTGAAGTCGAACGACCCCAGCCTGCCGAGCCGCAGCAGCTGCATGACGATGAACTCGACGTTCGTTCCGGGGGCGTGGTGGCCGGTGTCCAAACACACCAGTGCGCGGTCACCGAGTGCGCTGACCTGGGCGAGCGACGTGCCCCAGTCCGGCACGTCGGTGTGGTAGAAGGCCGGCTCGAAGAACTTGTACTCGAGCACCAGCCGTTGGTGCGGTGCGAGCCGCTCGTAGATCGTGGCCAGCGACTCGGCGAGGCGATCCTGCCTGGCACGCAACGAATCCTGGCCCGGATAGTTGGTGCCGTCGGCCAGCCAGATCTTCAGGTCCGTCGACCCGGTGGCGTGCATGATGTCGAGACACCGGAAGTGCGCGTCGATCGCCTTCTGCCGGATCCGCGCGTCGGAGTGGGTCAGGCTGCCGAACTTGTAGTCCTCGTCCTGGAACGTGTTCGAGTTGATCGTGCCGAGCTCGACTCCGAGTTCCCGGGCGTGGCGGCCCAGCGCGGCGTAGTCGTCGACGGTGTCCCACGGGATGTGCAGCGCGACGGTCGGCGCGAGGCCGGTCAGCTCGTGGACCTTGGCGGCGTCGGCGATCTTCTCCTCGGGGGTGCGAGGGGTTCCCGGGGTGGAGAAGACCTTGAACCGGGTGCCGGAGTTGCCGAACGCCCAGCTGGGCAGTTCGATGGCCTGCCGGGCGAGCGTGTCGGTGATGTCGGCGAAACGGGGCATTACGCGCCATTCCCTTCCTGTAGGGGAGCGATCTCGGACAGCTGGTCCTCGAGGTGGAAGACCTCGTCGAGCGGCACCGCGGTCCGGTCGGGACGACCGTCGCCGACGAAGAACTCGCTCATCTCCGCCTCCCACCGGGCGGCGACCTCCGAACTCGCGAGATAGGCGTCCGAGCGTTCCACCGACTCGGTCTCGTAGTAGCCGATGAGCAGGCCGTCCTCGCGGAGGAAGAGCGAGTAGTTACGCCTGCCGGACGCCTCGATCTCCCTGAGCATCTCGGGCCACACGGCGGCGTGCCTGCGGCGGTACTCGTCGATCCGGTCCGGTGCGACCTGCAGCTGGAAACAGACCCTGATCACGAGCGCACCGCCAGGTCGTCGTCGGAGGACGGGCCGTACCGTTCCCGCTCGATGTCCTGCAGCGTCCTGCCCTGGGTGTTCGGTGCGCCGATCGTGCCCACGAGCAGTGCGACGGCCAACAGTCCCAGGATGATCACGCCGACGCCCTTGAGTCCGATCCCCGTGAGCATCATCGGGAACCACACACTCAGCAGGCCGACGACGATGCGCGCGGACAGGAACAGCACTCCCTGGGCGCTCGCGCGGTACCGCGTGGCGAACAGTTCGCTGGTCCACAGTCCGTAGAACGCCTGCGCGCCGATACCGGAGGAGACGCCCCAGCCGATCGCGAAGAACAGCAGCGTGGCCGTGCCCGGCGGGGCGTAGATGAGGGCGGCCCACGCGACGATGCCGAGCGCTGCCCCGGAGAAGTACAGCCACCGCCTGCTCACGCGGTCGGCGAGGAGCATGAACCCGAGGTAGGTCGTCAGGCTCGTACAGCCCCAGACCACGACCTGCAGCAGGTACTGCTGGGTGACCTCGGTGAAGCCCGCGGCGTCGTACACGCGCGGCTGGAAGATGCCCGCCTGGCCCGCGACCGCGTTCCACAGTGCGTAGACGCCGAACAGGAACAACAGCGCGGTGACGTTGACGCGGGTGGTCAGCAGTCCGCGCAGACTGGACAGGAACGTGACCTGTTTGCCGGAGGTGGTGCGGTTCGTCCAGATCGTGGATTCGGCCAGGCCCCGGCGCACCCACCAGGTGATCGCGGCGACGACGAACAGGTGCGCGAAGATCAGCCTGCTGCCGAGTAGTCCGAGCGGGACGAGGGCCGCGGCCAGCAGATAGCCGACCATGGGGCCGAGCGACCACGCCAGTTGCGCGGTGCCGACGTGCGCCGCTCTGCGATCGGCGGGTGCCTCCTCGGCGATGTAGGTCCAGGAGGCCGTGACGCCGGCGCCGACCGCGATGCCGGTCAGGACGAACGCGACGAGCAGCATCGCGAACGACGAGGCGAAGACGGCCAGCAGCGAGCCGAACATGAACAGCAGCAGGTCGTAGGTGTAGATGAACTTCCTGCCGTAGCGGTCGCACAGCGGACCGCCGATGGCGGCGCCCGCCGCCGCGCCGAAGGCGTTGGCGCTGAGCGAGGCGAGCAGGCCGACGGCCAGGTCGTCGAGTCCGAAGTGCTCCTGCCAGAAGCTCAGGCTCGTCGCGATCGCGATGATCGAGCCCGCCTCGATGTAGTTGGACATGGCCACGGCGATCGTCGCTCGCCAGCCTGTCGTGCGTCGTGCTCCCACGCGGACCGTCATTGGTCCTCCCGCTTCAGCCGCCGTTCGTTGAATCGTTTCAAGGCACTGTAGGGGACCACGACCGTGTGAACAAGGCCCGGACCCGGGGGAGGGGTGCACCGGCCGCTGGCGGGTGAGGCTCCGCCAACCGGCGCGTGGGGACTCCGCTCAGTGGCGGGTGATGCTGGAGCGCCGCACGACCAGCTCGGGGGCGAACTCCACGTTCTCGTGGACGTGCTGCTCGTCGCCCGCGATCTCGCGCACCAGCAGTTCCGTCGCGGTGGCGCCCATCTGGGCGGCGGGTTGGCGGACGGACGTGAGCGGCACGGCGGCGGCCGCGGCGAAGTCGATGTCGTCGTAGCCGACGAGCGCGATGTCGTCGGGCACGGCGACGCCCGCCGCGACGAGGGTCTGGAGCACGCCGAGGGCGATGAGGTCGTTGGCGCAGAACACGCCCGTGGGGCGCGGGCTCCGTCCGAGCAGGCGGGAACCGGCGTCCCGGCCTGCGTCGACGTCCAGGCATTCGGTCTCGACGACGGTGACGGCGTCGTGGTCGACGCCCGCCTCGTCGCAGGCCTGCAGAGCGCCGGTGCGCCGGTCACGGCACTGGGGCAGCGACATCGGCCCGCTCAGGTAGGCGATGTCACGGTGGCCCTGTTCGAGCAGGTGGCCGACCGCGAGTCTGCCGCCGGTGACGTCGTCGACCGAGACGGAGCAGGCCTCGTCGCCCGAGGCGACGCGGTCGAGGAAGACGTACGGGATCCCGTGCCTGCGCAGCACGGACAGTGACGTCGTCGAGCTGTCGGTGGGCGTCACGAGCGCGCCGCGAACCCGCTGCTCGGCGAACAGGCCCAGGTAGAACTCCTCCGCGGCGAGCTCCTGGGAGCTGTCGCACAGCATGACGCCGAGTCCGTCGGCGCGGGCGGCCTGCTCGGCGCCGTGCGCCATGCCGACGAAGAACGGATTGCGCATGTCCAGCACGAGCAGGCCGAGCATGCGACTCTGGCCCGCGCGCAGCTGGCGGGCCGATTCGCTCCGCACGTAGCCGAGCTTCTCGACGGCCCGCATCACCCGCGCGTGCGTGTCGGCGGAGAGCAGTTCCGGATGGTTCAGGGCGTTGGACACCGTCGCGACCGACACGTCGGCGGCCCGAGCGACATCCTTGATGCTGACCCCACGGGAGCGGCTATCGGGTCGGTCCGACACCCCGACTCCCGCCTGCAGTGCCGCGTTCGCGACGGTGCGTGCCGGTGGATCGGTTCATGATCGGACCATAACCCACTTGAATCGTTTTGATCTCGCTGCCGCGCCGACACTGTGCCGATCTCTTCCAGGCTCCGGCCGCGGGTCTCCACGCACGACGGGCCCTGGTGGACGGGGCGCACGCCGGGTTCACTCCCGCCGGACGAGGCCCCGCACGCGAGGGACGTCGAGCGAGAACCGCGCACACGTGTCCCACGGCGCCTCCGACGCCGCGCCGTGGGACAGGGGCCGATCATTTCTCGTCGTTCATGTTCACTTCCTCGTGGACGCTGCCCATCGCCTTGATGAACTCGATTCCACTCTTGGAGAGGGATCCGCGGGCGCCGTACCCAGGGTCGGTCAGGGTCTTCACGATGGACTCGAAGCGCGCCGCACCGTGTTCGCCGAACACCCGCGTCAGGTCCGGCTTTCCCATGTTCACGTAGCTGTCGAACTTCTCGTGGATGATGCGGTGTTCGGCCGGCCTGATGTGGGGAAGCTTCTCGGCGATCTCGGAGTCCAGGTTCTCCTTGGCATAACGCACCATCTTGTCCGAGAGGGGTTCGTGCCGTGGCCCCACGGACTTCTCGCCACCGGGGGTGTCCCCGTTTCCGTGGGGCTCCCCGCCGTTACCACCGGGCCCGGCGTTCGCGTTCCCGCCGTTGTCACCGGGTCTGCCGCCACCGTCCAGTACGGACGAGACCGACCCGTTGTCGCCGTTCGAAACGGGGCTCGGCGCCTCCGAACCGGAGCCCGCCGGCGATTCACCGCCGGGCCGGGGAGAGGTGTCGGGCGTGAAGTACTCGGTGGCTCCGCTCGACGGGCTGCCTCCCGTGGCGGGCTTCGGCACATCGGTGTCGATGGTGAGATCCGGTTTCGGCGATGCGTCGGCACCGGCATCGCCCACCGCGGCGCCGGGGCCTCCGGCACCGCCGCCCGACGTGTCGGCACTGCTGCCAGGCGTGTTGCCGCCCGGCCCGCCCGCGTCACCGCTGCTACCGCTCCCGTTGCCGCCGCCCGGTGTGGGTTTCGGCCCGCCCCCGGCACCGTCGGCGAACGCCCTGGCGGCGTCGTCACCGAGTTTTCCTGTCTCGTCGATGTTGGTCCGGGCCGCGGTGAGCTTCTGTGTGAGCTTGGTGATCTGGACGCCGATCTTCGTCATCGTGATGCCGACGGTCGCGGCGACCGTACCGATGAAGATGGGAATGGAGGCGCCGAACGTGAAGGGCATCGCTGCCGCGGCGGCGAAAGCGCCGGCGATGATGCCGCCGAGAACACCCGCGATGATGTCCCGGATGACGCCGCGGAAGGCACCCACGAGGCCACCGGCGATGCCCATCTGCTGCGATGCTGAATCGACGTACTTGCCGAGCGAGTCCAGATGGGCCGCCAAGCCTTCCATGTCCCTGGAGAAGGCATCGGCGGCCGCGCCCCGCCACGATTTGCGCAGTTCCTCCAACGCCTTCTTGTGATCCTCGGCCCAGTCGGTCAGCTTCTTCCGCTCGGCGTCGATGGCGTCCTTGGCGGAATTGATCCCGATGGGGTCGCCCATCAGCATGTCGAGGGGAACGCGGAACGGGGTGAGGTGCTCGATCAACCAGCCGATGGCCGCCGACACGAGGCTTCCGACCGGGTCGATCGCCAGCCCCAGAGTGTCGAGCGCCAGCCCCACGGAGCCGAGGCCTATCGCCACATCGTTCTTCTTGTCGACCCCGACGGCCAGCGTGTTGGCAGAGTCCATGATGCCCGCGCCGGCGAGCATGTCCTCCTTGCCCAGGGTCTCCTGTGGGTTGTGCCAGAAGTCGCCGGGCCGGTAGTCCTCGCTCATACGGTGTGCTCCGAGATCGAACCGGCCACGTCGTCCTCCTGCTGGCGGTAGGTCTGCCTCGCCTTGTCGAGCTTCTCGCGGAACGTGCCGATCGAGTCCGCGTAGCTGCCGAGCTGGGACTGTGCCTTGCCGCAGTGGATGGTCGCGCCCAGGCCGAAGAGCTGGCCGACCACGCCGAAAAGGCCCGGGTCGGCGACACACCCGCCGATCATCTCGGCCGTCCCACGGAGGTTGTCGGCGAGGTCGTCGAGATGCTTGCCGAACACCTCGAACGCCTCCGGGTCGTCTACTTCGTATCCACCGCTCACCAGGGATTCACCTCGTCGTCATCCGCGTCGTCCCGTTCGGGCCTGCGCCGGGGCGCGGGGCGCGACGACGGTGGCGGTGTCGATGCCGAGCTCGTCGGCGGCCGGCTCTCCGTGTCGGGTTCGGATTCGCCGGTGAACGCGGAGTGGTCCATACCAGAACCTGTCCCGGAGTCCGTGGGTAGGAAGCCCTGCATCATCTCGAGGACCTCGCCGCCGCCCATGATCGACTCAACGGAACCGGCGATGGCTTGCGCGGTCTGCCGCTGCGCCTCCCGCACGGTGTCCATGATGGCCGCAGTCAGCCGCGCCTCGCCCAGCTCGCACGCACGTTTGCCGAGCTGGATGTCGCGGAGCGCCCCGTTCGGTGCCAGCGAGACCGTGACCGCGCCGTCGCGCGAGCTCACCGTGGCCGCCGCTGCCGCGAACGCGTCCTGCAGCTCGGAGGCCCGATGCTGCATCTCGCGGGCCTGCCGTTCGACGTAGTGCTCGAGGTCTTCGCCTGGTCTCAGGTTCGGATTCGGTTCCACACCCATTTCCTTCGATACGTTGGAACGCCACCGACGCGCTACCTCGTGCGGTGGCGATGGACCCGGCCGTGTCGAGTGCGGCACGACGTCCGGCGTGTGACGGGGAGACGGCGGGCGAGGACCGCGCGCGGTGTCGGGCTCGGTCCAATGAGGAGGAGGCGACGATGCCGCGGGGCAACCTATCGTCACGCGCAGCCGTGGTCCAGGCCGCCCTCGTCAATCCACCTCGCGACTGCTCATATGAGCGCACGTGAGTCGAACTCGGCACACAACCGTGGGTTCCCGTCCGGGGTACTGCTAGCGTTCGCGCCGCAACGATCACCCGGCGTTCTCCCGGAAAGGTGGCCTGCAGCAAGGTGTTCGGTCGTGACGAGTTCGTGCTGGGAAGCGTCGAGGCGAGTGTCGTCGCCCAAGCCTTCGGGACCGACATCCGGCGTTTCCCGCTCCGTGTCCGCAACACGACAACCGATCCTGGGCGGTTGCGCACACTCGCCGGGATCGTCAGCGGCACGCTTGCGGAACGGGGGCTCCTCGTCGGCAAGGACCCCCACCCGATTCTGAGAAGGGCGTTCGAGCTGTTCGGTCGTCACCGGGTGTCGGTAGCGATCAGTGGAATCGACGATCGGTGTGGCGATATCGTGCGGTTGGTGTTCACCGACGGTGCCGAGGCGCTGGGCGTCGCGCAGCACCACGGGGAGGACGACCTGGTGTTCGGGCTGTTCTCCGACGACGATCTGGTCGACACCCTCACCGACGCGCTGCCCGCCGTTCCCGCGGCCGCCGGCCCGGAGACGACGGTTCGCCGGAGGCTGCCGGAGCACCGCTCGGCGTTCGACGCTCGGAAGGCCGCCGAACGGGCCCACGACGAGGAAGAGACGAGCGCGTTCGGGAACATTCGCGTCGTGGGGAAGACGACCACACGGCGGCGATCACGGAACACCGGCGAGTCCGGGGAAGAGCGACTGCGCCGTGCGCTCGCCGGTGAGCGACGCGGTGGCGGGCAGATCGTCGTGTCGACGTCCCGCGGTGACGGATCCGTGCCGCCGTCGGTGGGCTGGGTCGATACCGGCGAGGGCCGGTATCTGGTGCACGTGGACGAGAGCGACAACGAGTTCGTCGCCCGCTACGAGCCCGCCGGCCGTACCGAGGTGTCCCGGGCCGTCCACGGTCTGATCGCCGCAGCCTACTGAGTCTGGAGTGTGTGATGAGTGAGGGCGATATTCGCGAAGCCCGGCCCGCGGTTGTGGCAACGGCTTCGGCGATGGGTGGTGCGGAGCGACCGACCTCGATGTTGAGCGGGCGCGAGCTGAAACGGCTGGCCGCCGAGGGTGGTTTCGCCGTGGACGAGACCACGGGCAACCGGATGATCAGTGCACTCCAGGACATCCTCGAATCCCTCGACAACCGCTGGGCGGCGTTGTCGAAGCTCGAGACGTCGCCGCAGCTGAGTTCGACGCCGACCGCGAAATGGGTGGCGCAACACACGGTCAGGACGGCCTCCGACGAACGAGGGCTGCTCACCCAGCTGCGCCGCGCACGGGAAGAGCTGCCGCAGTACATCGAGGCGATCCGCGAGGCCAAGCGCCGGTACGCCGACACGGAGTCGGGAACCCGCGGCGAACTCGACGCTTTCCACGAACGCTTCTGACCGTTTCCGCGCCGGCCGAGAAAGGTGCCACGATCGTGTCCACGTCCACTCCGGAAGAGAAGACGCGGTCTGTTTCGGACCCGCAGAGTGAGACCTACGACCCCGACAGCCCCCACTACGACGTGACGATGGACTCGTCGTCGCCGTTCTACGTCGGCGAGATCACCGACAAGGCCGAGTCGGGCCACGAGTTCCGCGACGTGGCGGAGGCCGTGTCGGAGATCTTCCCGTTCAGCGCTCTCGGTGACGCGTTCACCCAGGGTCTCTACGAGGGTTTCCTGACCCGCGACCGGGCCGGTATGGACGAAGGCCTGGAGATCCGGCAGACGGGCGAGATTCCCAGAACCGTGTGGGACAACGCCTCGCACGAGCAGATGGTCGAGACGCTCGGCACCGGCGCCGATTCGGCGGCGGTGGCCGAGACCTCGGAGGAATGGGTGCGGGCGGGCAACGAGCTGACGCTGCACCAGCAGGCCGTCGCCGACGCGATCAACGACAGCATGGGCGACTGGCGGGGCGAGGGCGGTGATGCTGCGAGGGAGCATCTGGCCGGTGTCGCCAAGTGGCTGGGCGAGACCGCACAGGGGGCGGTCCTCACCGGACGGCAGCAACAGGTCCACTCACAGACGCTCAACGAGACCCAGAAGCAGCTGGACGCCAACCCGCCGATGCCGTTCTCCGCGGCGGAGGCGAACCGGCGACTGGCCGGCATCGACGATCCGACGGCGTACGCGATGGCGGCGCAACAGGAGATGCAGGCGATGGGGGAGAGCGAGGCCAGGCGGGGACAGGCAGCCCGGATCATGTCGCAGTTCGACGACACCGTCGGGGGCGCCGTGGACATGCCGCTGTTCTCGCCGCCGCCCGCCCTCGCCGATCCGCGGGCGGCCGCGTCCCCCGGTGCGGCGGCCGCAGGAGCGGCACCGGCCACACCCGCCGAGCCGTCGGGTGTGGCAGACGCGGACTCACTCACCGCAGGCGGTCAGGAGTTCCCGCCGGTCGCCGGGACGGTGCCACCGGCCGATGGGGCGTTCGCGGGCGACGGTGCCGCCGGGACCGGCGCGGTGGGGGACGGTGGGGCCGGCCCGGCCGGGTCCGGTGTCGGTGGGCTGCCGTTGTCGGCGAGGGTCGGTGGTGGCGAGTCGTTCTCGTCGTGGGATGCGCCGGGTGACGTGTCGTTTCCGCCTGCGGCGCCGGACGGACCCGATGTGCGGCAGCGCGGTGCTGAGTCCTTCGTACCCAACTCGCCGGCCGGGCCCGGTGAGGGTGGGTCGCCGTTCTCGGCGACGGCTCCGCACCTGGCGGAGGGTGGTGGGGAGTCGTTTCCGTCCCAGGGTGTTCCGCGTGATGTGTCGTACGGGTCCGGGGTAGCGGACGTTCCGAATGTGCCGCAGGGCGGTGGGTCCTTCGCGCCGGGCCCCGTGGACGTCCCGGATGTCGACCGCAGTGGCACGGGCACGTCGTCGTACGCACCCGCGACGTTCGACTCGCCGGATCTGCGTCCCTCGGGCGGCAACCCGCCCGGCTGGTCCGGGTCGGTGAACGGTGACATCGGCAGCAGGCTCGGTGGTGCTACCGGAGCGAGCCCGGGCGGCGGCATCGGCGGCGTGCTGGCAGGCGGTTCCGGTGGCGCAGGTGCAGGCGGACGCGGTCCGGCCACCGGGAGCGGGTCGTGGAGTGCGGGCGGCTCCGCCGGTGGTGCCGGGGCCCAGTACGTGAGTGGCGGTGCGAGCGGGGGTGGCACGGCTGGCAGCGGTGCGGCCGGCGGAATGGCACCCGGAATGGGTGGTGCCGCGGGCCGGAAGGGCGAGGACGACAAGGAGCACCGCGTCGCGGGCTACCTCGAGGACGACGAGGATGTCTTCGCGCCCGAACAGGCGATCGCGCCGCCGGTCATCGGTGACTGGGAGAACAACAAGAACGAGGACTGGCGGTAGCGGACCTCTCGGGCGGACGAGCAGCCGGTCACCGTGCGGCGGTGCTGCCGCGGACGGTCAGCGTCGGCGTGAGGACCACGTCCTTCGCCGAGCCGCGTTGCTCGTCGAGGCGTTCGGAACACGCCTGTACGGCGAACTCGGCCATCGCCGTCGCGTCCTGCCTCACCGTCGTCAGGTCCACGTAGGACATGCCGGCCGCGCGGGTGTCGTCGTAGCCCACGACCGACACGTCCCGCGGCACGTGCACGCCCGCGCGGGCGAGCGTGTGCAGCAGGCCCTCCGCGCAGCTGTCGTTGGCCGCGAACACCGCGGTCGGCCGCTCCGTCCGTGACAGCAGTTCGGCGGCGGCACGGACGCCGGACTCCTCGGTGTAGTCGCCCGGTAGGACCTCGACGTGCTCGCCGAGTCCGTGCTCGTGCATCCGGTCGCCGTAGCCCCGTCGCCGGTCGGCGGCGCCCGGCAGGTGGCCGCCGTCGACGTGCACGATCCGGCGGTGGCCGAGCTCGACGAGGTGGTCGACCGCGATCCGCGCGCCCTCCTCGTCGGCGGTCCGCACGCTGTCGACACCGGCTCCGTCCGTGTGCTGGCCGATCTCGACGACCGGCAACTGCCGCGCGATGTTCGTCAGGTGTGCGGGCGACTCGATCGACAGTCCGATGAGGATGATCGCCTCGCAGCGCAGGCCGAGCAGTTCGTCCACGGCCCGGCGCACCCCGCGCGTGGGGAGGATCGCGCTGAGCACGATGCTGTAGTCGAGGTCGGCCGCCGCGGTGTACAGGCCCTCGATGACCAGTGGATCGAGGGAGTGTTCCATCGTGAACAGTACGCCGAGCTGACGGCTGCGGGCCCGCCGCAACAGCCGGGCCGCCGTGTCCGCGTGGAACCCCAGGTCCTCGGCGGCGCGCAGGACGTGTTCGCGCGTGTGCGGGTTCGGGCCCGGCTTGTCGCCGAGCACGAGCGACACCGTCTGGCGGGACACCCCGGCACGTGCCGCGACGTCGGCCATCGTGGGACGTCGGCTGGGTTCGCAGTCCTCCGACCGCGGCATCGCTGCCTCCTGAACGCTGCCACCCGACCGGCCCGCCACCGTCCGGTCGCCCGCGAGATGTGCCCGGAATCGTACCGGCCACCCGGGCCGGGGTGACTGCCACCGCCGGCCGCGAGGCAGATCACAGGCCTTCGACTTGAACGATCCCGAGGCCTCTTGAGACCGTGGATTTGGCACGTGCCAAATGGGTCTCCGGAGCTGCGGGCCCGATCGTCGCCGTCCCTCCTTCGATCGCTGTGCAGGAAAGGTGTGCCCTCATGGCCCTGGCGTTGTGCGCTCTGGCGCTCGGAGCGTTCGCCATCGGTACCACCGAGTTCGTGATCATGGGCCTGTTGCCGCAGGTGGCAGGGGGTCTCGACGTGTCCGTGGCCACCGCGGGCAACCTCATCTCGGCCTACGCGCTGGGTGTCGTGGTCGGTGCGCCGTTGCTGACGGCCGTGGCCACGAGGCTCGGCCGCAAACCGGCGCTGGTGGCGTTTCTGGCGCTGTTCGTACTGGGCAATGTGGCGACCGTGCTCGTGCCGGGGTACGCGGGTGTGTTCGCGTCCCGTGTGATCGCGGGCCTGCCGCACGGTGCGTACCTCGGCGCTGCCAGCCTCGTCGCGGCCCAGCTCGTCGGGCCGGCGCGGCAGGCGACGGCGGTCGCGCGGGTCCTGATGGGCCTGACGGTCGCCAACATCGTCGGTGTGCCCGCGGGAACGTTCCTCGGTCAGATCTTCGGCTGGCGCGCCGCGTTCCTGGTCGTCGGCGTGCTCGGGGTGCTCGCCGCGGCGGGTGTGGCGCGCTTCGTGCCGTCGCTGCCGAAGCCGGAGGGCGTCGGACTACGGACGGAGGTCGTCGCGCTCGGCAGGAAGCAGGTCGTGCTCGGACTGACCACCGCGGTGTTCGGATTCGCGGGCGTGTTCGCCGTCTACAGTTACATCTCGCCGATGCTGACGCAGCTGGCCGGTCTGTCGGACGGCGCGGTGCCTGTGGTGTTGGCCCTGTTCGGTGCCGGGATGACCGCGGGGTCGCTGATCGTCGGACCGTTGGCCGATCGTGCGCTCCGGCCGACGATCTACGGCTCGCTGGCGGCGCTCGCCGTCGCGCTGGTGACCTTCTGGTTCGCGATCGACTCCCCGTGGTCGGCGGTGGTCATGACCGTCGTACTCGGCGCCGTCGGATTCGGCGTCACCGCACCGCTGCAGGTGCTGATCATGCAGAAAGCGGGGAAGGCCCCGACCCTGGCCGCGGCGTCCAACCACTCGGCGTTCAACCTCGCCAACGCCGGCGGAGCGTGGCTCGGCGGGGTCGGGATCAGTGCCGGGCTGGGATACGCCTCACCGGCGATCATCGGTGCGGTGCTCGCCGTCGTCGGCCTCGGGATCGCCGTCGCCGCCGGGGCGGTGGACCGCGACCCGTCCGAACCGAGCACCGACGCCGCGGACGTCGACGGCGAGTCCGGTGCCGGCGCCGCGGACGTGGCGGTCGTCGGCCGGGCCCACTGACGCCGTTCACCGCCCGGTCAGGCGGAGGATGCGGTCGTCGCCGGCGGTGGGCTCGCCCCGGCCGTCGGTGTTGTTGGTGAGAATCCACAGCTCGCCGCCGGGCGCCGTGACGACGTCGCGGAGCCGTCCGTGCTCGCCCGCCAGCAGCTCCGTCGACGACGACGGGTCGGCCACGGGGACTGTGCGCAGCACCTCGCCGCGCAGGTTCGCGATGTGGATCGTGCCGTCGTGGATCTCGATGCCGCTCGGGCTGGCCTCGTCGGGCTGCCACTGCTGAACCGGGTCGACGAACCGGTCGTCGCCGCCCTTCCCTTCGACGATCGGCCAGCCGTAGTTGCCGCCCGGTTCGATCACGTTGAGCTCGTCCCAGGTGTCCTCGCCGAACTCGGACGCGAACATGGTGCCGTCGGAGGCCCAGGCGAGACCCTGCGGGTTGCGGTGGCCGTAGCTGTACACCGGCGATCCGTCGAACGGGTTGTCGGCGGGAACGTCGCCGTCCGGCGTCAGGCGCAGGATCGATCCGGCGAGGTCGCCGCGGTCCTGCGCGGCGTCGGAGACCCCGGCATCGCCCACCGTCACGTACAGCATGCCGTCGGGCCCGAACGCGATCCGGCCCCCGGAGTGGAACGTCGCGGACGGCAGCCCGTCGACGATCGTCGCCGCGTCGCCGAGCGACAGTCCGCCGGGTCGCCCCTCGACGGTGTAGCGCTGGACACGGTTGCCGCCGGCCCCGGTCGAGTGCACGTACAGGCGGTCCCGGCCGTCGGTCGCCAGTCCCATCAGTCCGGTCTCCCCGCTGGGCTCGACGTCGTCGATCGTCCCGGCCACCCGCGTGCCGTCGCCGGTGACCTCGAGGATCTCGCCGTCGTCCCGAGTACTCACCAACGGCGTGTCCCCGACGAACGCGATCGACCACGGCGCGTCGAGTCCCGTGACCACCGTCTCGGTGGTGCCGCGGGCGTCGGTGCGTTCCGCGGGACCGCCGGACGAGCCGGCCGAGCACCCGGTGAGCAGCACGAGCGTCACGGCACCGAGGGCGGGCAGGCTGCGCATCGAGGTCATATCGACCACCGTACGACCCGCGGCGTCGCCGGACCGGGGTCGGACGTTCCCGCCGGCAATCGATCCCCGCGACAACCGGGTACGAGTGCGGGACGATCACACCATGGCCGCCACCGGGAAGGTCGACGTCACGAAGACGCTCGACTGTTATCGCGCCAGGAAGGGCCGGTTCGACGTCGTGGACGTGCCGGATCTGCGGTTCCTCATGGTCGACGGTCGCGGCGACCCGAACACGTCCGCGGCGTTCGCCGACGCGCTCGGCGCGCTGTACCCGGTGGCCTACACGCTGAAGTTCGCCAGCAAACGCGACCTCGGCAGGGACTACGTCGTGCCGCCCTTGGAAGGCCTGTGGTGGGCCGAGGACATGGCCGCCTTCACCACGGGGCGCGACAAGACGCAGTGGTCGTGGACGATGCTGATCATGGTGCCGGACTGGGTCGGTGACGGCATGGTCGACGCCGCGATCTCGGCCGTGGCGGTGAAGAAGCGCCCCGCGCGCATCGACGACGTCCGGTGTGACGTGCTCTCCGAGGGCACCTGTGTCCAGACGCTGTACGTCGGCTCGTTCGACGACGAGGCACCCGTGCTCGCCACGATGCACGACGACGTCATCCCTGCCCGCGGCCTCCGGATGACCGGGACGCACCACGAGATCTACTTCAGCGACCCCCGTCGCACGCCCGCCGACAGGCGGCGGACGATCCTCCGGCAGCCGGTTGTGGCCGCCGACGAGCACGGTGCAGGCGGGCGGGACACCGGCGGAGACCGCTGACACGCCGGCGCCGTCGGACAGCGCTGATTGAAACGACCCGGACAGCACTGATTGAAACGACACTGCGGCGCGGCCGTGGCCCGCTGCTACGTTCCAGCGCAGGCGGTGAGAGGTGTGCGACATGGGTGTGTACGTGGTCACCGGAGCGGGCTCCGGAATGGGCCGGGCGGCGGCGGGCAAGCTGGAGGACGCCGGGCACACCGTGATCGGGGTGGATCTGCGCGACGCAGAAGTCGTCGCCGACCTGGCCACCACGGCGGGTCGGCGCAGCGCCGCGGCGGCGGTGCTCGAGGCCTGTGCCGGCCGGCTCGACGGTGCCGTCCTGGCAGCCGGACTCGGCCCTCTGCGGGGTAAGGAACGCGAGATCGTGGAGGTCAACTACTTCGGCGTGACCGAGTTGCTGCGTTCGTGGCGGCCCGCGTTGGCGGCAGGCGGCGGCGGCAAAGCGGTGGTCCTGTCCAGCAACGCGACGACGACGACCCCGCTGGTGCCGCGGCGCATGGTGCGGGCGCTGCTCGCGGGCGACGTTCGCCGGGCGGGGCAGGCCCTGCGGTTTCACGGCCCGGCGCGTGCGGTGACGAGTTACGGCGGTTCCAAGCTGGCGGTGAGTCACTGGGTGCGGCGCGAGGCCGTGAAGCCGGAGTGGGCGGGCGCCGGCATCCGGCTCAACGCGCTGGCGCCGGGGGCGATCCTGACACCGCTGCTGGAACGCCAGCTCGCCGATCCGTCGTCGGCGAGGGCGGTGACGTCGTTCCCCGTCCCGGTGGGCGGCTTCGGTGATCCGGGGCGACTCGCCGAGTGGATCGTGTTCCTGTTGTCCGACGCCGCCGACTTCATGGCGGGCAGTGTCGTGTTCGTGGACGGCGGAACCGACGCCTACTTCCGAGCCGAGGAGTGGCCGCGGCCCGTGTCGTTGCATGGTCTGGCCCGGTATCTGCGGCGGATGCGGTCGTTCCGGCGCGAGTGACCGCGTCGCTGGCCACGTCCCCCACCGTCACGACGCTGAGCGGTCCCGGTAGTCTGCCACCGAGATAAGGCACTTGACTGAAAATGTGCACGGCCCGCCGCTGTCGCCCGGAGGGCGGGCACGAAAGGGGCGGCATGTCGATTCCCCGGTTGTCTGAGCTGCGCGTGCGGCACGGCGCGCACCTCGACCACGTGCGCGAGCGATACCGCGTGGAACGCGAACGCCGTGTACCCGGCGACCCCGGTGCGCGGTATCGGCGTGCCGAAGGCGAATGGGGCTATTATGCCGAGGACCCGTACGTCGAACCCGGTTTCACGCGGGAACCGTTCGCCGACCGGGTCGACGCCGTGGTCGTCGGCGGCGGGTTCGGCGGACTGCTCGCCGGTGCGCGCCTACGGCAGGCGGGGTTGGAGCGGATCCGCGTCATCGAGAAGGCGGGCGACTTCGGCGGCACCTGGTACTGGAACCGCTACCCCGGGATTCACTGCGACATCGAGTCCTATGTGTATCTCCCACTACTGGCTACGTGCCGCGGTGGAAGTACGCACCGGGCGAGGAGATCCGGCAACATGCTATGGCGATCGGCCGCACCTTCGGCCTCTACGACGACGCGCTGTTCCGGACCGGCGTGCGCGAGCTTCGGTGGGACGACGGCGAATGGATCGTCCGCACCGACCGTGACGACGAGGTGCGCGCGTCGTACGTCGTCGTGTCGAACGGCACCTCGACCACGCCAAGCTGCCCCGCATCCCCGGCATCGAGGACTTCACAGGGCACACGTTCCACACGAGCCGCTGGGATTACGGCTACACCGGAGGTGGCCCGGACGGCGGGCTGCACGGACTCGCCGACAAGCGCGTCGCCGTCGTCGGCACCGGTGCCACGGGCATCCAGGTCGTACCCGCGCTCGCCCGGGACGCCGAGCACCTCTACGTGTTCCAGCGCACACCGTCCACCGTGGACGTTCGGGAGAACCGTCCGACGGATCCCGAGTGGGCGGCCTCGCTGGAGCCCGGGTGGCACACGCGGCGGCGGGAGAACTTCCAGGCGGTCGTCACCGGGCACGTCGCGGCCGAGGATCTCGTCGCCGACGCCTGGACCGCGAGCGGGCACGTCCTCGGCAAGATCATCAGCACGGACGCCCACGACGACGTCGACCCCGGTGAGTGGGAGGAGATCGAGGAGTACCTCGATCTGGAGAAGATGACGGCGATCCGGGCGCGCGTGGACCACGTCGTCGACGATCCCGCCACGGCCGAGTTGCTCAAGCCGTGGTACCGCTACGCCTGCAAACGGCCGACCTTCAGCGACGAGTACCTGCAGGCGTTCAACCGGCCGAACGTCACGCTCGTCGACACCGCGGACCACGGTGGCGTGGAACGGATGACCGAGCGCGCCGTCGTCGGCGGTGTCGAGTACCCGGTGGACTGCATCATCTTCGCCACCGGGTTCGAGGTCGGCATGTCGGACGTCCTGACCGGCCGGCTGCCCGTGTACGGCCGCGACGGCACGAACCTGTTGCAGTCCTGGGCGGTGCGTCGCAGAGCTGGTCGCGGAGGCCCGCCGTCGCGGCGTGAAGCTCATCGAACCGACCGCCGAGGCCGAGAGCGAGTGGGCCGAGACGCTCCGCCGCACGTCCCCGGACCGCGAACGGTTCGACGCCGAATGCACGCCCGGCTACTACAACAACGAGGGTCGTTCCCGCGGCCCACGGCAGACCTACGGCCCCGGCCCGGGCCCCTTCCAGCGGCTGCTGCGTGAGTGGCGTTCCGGGAACGGCATCGAGGAGGTGCTCGGCGGTGGCTGAGTGCGCGGGCCGTCCGCCGGGGTCTCGCTCGCCGGCTTTCTGTCCGCCGCAGTCCCGCCCGCCGCTGCCGTCCTCGTCGCCGCGGACCGCCCGGGTCGAGCGGATGAACCGGCCGGAGCCGCTGCGTGGGTCGAACGGTGTCGCGTTCGGACCGGACGGCCGGCTGTACGTCGCGGAGTTCATCGCGGGCCGGATCAGCGCGGTCGACCTGGCGTCGGGGGACGTCGAGCGGGTCGTCGCCCCGGACGGGCCGGTACAGGCACCCGACGACCTCGCGTTTGCCGCCGACGGGTCGATGTACATCACCGACCTCACACCCGGGCGCGTGTGGCGGCGCGATCCCTCGGGGTCGTTCACCCTCGTCTCCGACGGCCTCGCGGCTCCCAACGGGATCGCGTGCGCCGGTGAGCGGCTGTTCGTCAACGAGATGTGCCCCGGAGGTAGGTTTCTCGAGCTGACGGCCGACGGCGGCCACACGGTCCTCGCCGACGGGGTGATGCTGGGCAACGCGATGCAGCTCGGCCCGGACGGAATGCTGTACTACCCGCACATGCTGACCGGCGAGATCCACCGGGTCTCACCCGACGGAGGGGATCCGGAGGTCGTGGCGACGGGCGTCGACGCGCCGGTCGCGGCGCGCTTCGACCGTGCGGGGACGCTCACGGTGCTCTCGCGCGGCCCGGAAGGGATCGACCCGGACGGGGACGGGCGTCACCGCACGACACCCGGCGAACTGTCCGGAATGGACAACGCGGCGTTCGACGCCGAGAACCGGATGTACGTCTCCCGGTTCGCGGCCGGGGGTATCGCCGAAGTCACAGCCGACGGCCGTGCCCGCGAGGTCGTCGCCCCGGGGCTGGCGGGTCCGTACGGCGTGGCCGTGCACTTCTCGGGAACCGTGTTCGCAGCGGACAACTACCGTCTCGCCGCCGTTGCTGACGGCCGGGCACACACCCGCGAACTCCTGCTGCTCACCCACGGCGTCGCGGCCGGGTCGCGTGGTCTGCACCTGACGTCCCAGTTCGGCACCGTCCGGACGTACGACCCGGACGGCCGCCGCGTGCTCACGCGGGCCGAGGGATTGTCGCGTCCGACGGGGATAGCCGAGTTGCCGCAGGGTGGACTCGTCGTGGCGGAGACCGGCGCGGGCCGGGTCGTGACGCTCGACTCCGCCGACGCGGTGACCGGGGTGAGCGAGGGGAGTGACCTCGCGGTGCTCGCCGACGGTCTCGACGAGCCGGTGGATGTCGCGGTCGACGTCCGGGGCCGGTGTTACGTCACCGAGCAGCACGCCGGGACCATCGGGCTGATCACGGGGGCGGGCGTCGAGATCGTGACCGGCGGCCTCGACGCACCGCACGGCATCACCGCTGCCGACGGTCTGCTGTTCGTCGTCGAGACCGGCCGCCGGCGGGTGCTCAGCGTCGACCCGGACACCGGTGAACGGGCGATCGTGGCCGCCGAGCTGCCGCTCGCGGCTCCGGCGGGACGTGCGCGCGCCCAACCGGCGCTGTTCAACCACGGACTCCCGGGTGTGGCCGTACCGTTCGCCGGGATCGACGTCGGTGCCGACGGGGCGCTGTACGTCGCGGCCGCCGCTGAGGGCACGGTGCTGCGGCTCACCATGCCCTCGACGGGGGAGTAAACGCCGGGTACACGCCGTCGTCACCTACGCTGGCACCCATGTCGGAGCGGGGATCGGGGCGCGCCACCCGGGAGGCGATCCGGGAGGCGGCCGCGCGGCTGTTTCTCGAACGCGGATACACGCGCACGCCGGTACGTGACATCGCGGCCGCCGCGGGCGTGAACGCCGCGCTCGTCATCCGTTACTTCGGCAGCAAGGAGGAACTGTTCCTCGAGACGATGCGCCTGAACATCGACGACGAGCCCCTGCTGGACGTGCCGATGGAATCCTTCGGCAGGAGGTTCGTCGAGGTCGTGTTGTCCACAGGGGACATTCGCGGCGTCTACCTCGCGCTCGTGCGCGGGAGCGGTGAGCGGCGGATCGCCGAGCGGTTGCGCGAGGTCCACGAGACGGCGCTCGTCGCTCCGCTGCGCGCCCGGCTGTCCGGCGTGGACGCGGATCTCCGTGCCCGGATGGCGGCCGCCGCGGTGGGCGGGTTGCTGTACTCGCTGTGGGTGGTGGGGGACGAGGACCTCGCTGCCGACCGCGAGGAACTCGTCGCGCGCTACGGATCGATCGTGCAGCGGCTCGTCACCCCGCAGGCCTGACGCGTCGCGGCTGCCTCACTGCACCGACCACCCGCCGTCCGAGGGCACGATCGCGCCGGAGATGTTCACGCCGTCGTCGCTGAGCAGGAACGTGATCGAGGCGGCGAGGTGCTGCGCCGTTGCGATCGGCGGGATCAGGCGCAGGAACTCGCGGGTGCGCTCGTTGCCCCAGGCCGAGTCCGGTGCGCCGCCGTGGGCGATGCCGGTGGCGACCCCGCCGGGGGCGACGGCGTTGACGCGGATCCCGTGCGGGCCGTACATGAACGCCGTGTTCCTCGTGATGCCGACGACCGCGTGTTTCGCCGCGGTGTAGGCGACGCCCGCGGCGTTGCCGCGCAGCGCGGCTTCCGAGGCGACGTTGACGATGGATCCGGACCGGCGCTCGAGCATGGCGGGCAGCACGGCGCGGGTGAGCCGGAAGACGCCGTCGACGTTGACCGCGAACACCCGGCGCCACAGCTCGTCGGACGTCTCGTGGGCGGGGGAGAAGTCGTCGACGATCCCCGCGACGTTGGCCAGCCCGTCGATCCGTCCACCTGCGGCCGCGACGATGCGCTCGATGTCGCCGTCGCCGGTGATGTCGCCCGTGACCGGAACGATGCGGTCGGTGTCCGATTCGGACGCCAGTGCCTCGAGGCCGGACTGGGTGATGTCGGTCGCCACGACGGTGCCGCCCTCGCGGGCGATGCGGGACGCGGTGGCGCGGCCGATGCCGGAGGCCGCACCGGTGACGACGACGGTGCGGCCGTCGAACCGGCCCGGCGTGATGCGTTCCCGCCACGCGGTCTCGTCCGCGTCGGCGGATCCACCGCCGACCCGCTGCACCAGCGTGTCGACGACGTCCTGCGACAGCCTGCCCTGGCTGACGGTCACGAGTTCCTGCAGTGGCAGGTTCGACACGGGCGCGAGCGCGTCGGCACCGACACCCGCCTCCTCGAGCAGTTCGCGGATCGCGGCGCCGCCCTCGGGATGTTCGAGCCAGGCGCCGACCGTGCTGGCGGCGGTCAGGACGCGGGGTGTCGTGCTCAAGGCTGCCTCCGGGCGGGTCGACGGACGATCGAATGTAAACTAAGTTTACCCACGGAATGGGAGGTGGGAACCATGTCGGACGACGTGCTCGTCGTGATCGGCGTCGGTGGTATGGGGATCGCCGTGGCACGGCGGCTCGGATCGGGCAGCCGCGTCCTGCTGGCCGACGTCGACGCGGCCGCGGCGGAATCGGCGACCGATCGGCTTCTCGACGAGGGCTACGACGCGACGCCTGTGGAGGTCGACGTGTCGTCACAGGCATCGGTCGGTGCGCTGGCCGAACGGGCCGCGGCGCTCGGCGACGTCCGGACCGTCGTGCACACCGCGGGACTGTCTCCCGTGCAGGCGCCGGTCCGCGCGATTCTCGACGTCGACCTGCTGGGAGTGGCGTACGTGCTCGACGCGTTCGGTGCGGTGATCGCACCGGGCGGTTCGGGAATCGTGATCGCCAGCATGGCGGGGCATTCCGCCCCGGGGTCGCCCACCGCGGACGTGCGCGGGCTGGCCACGACGCCCGCCGCCGACCTCGCGGACTCGCCGTTGTTGGCGGAGGGCAACTTCGCGGGGCCGGGGGTCGCGTACGCGTTCGCCAAACGCGTCAACCTCATGCAGGTGCAGGCGGCCAGCGAGGTGTGGGGCCTGCGCGGCGCCCGCATCAACTCGGTCAGCCCCGGCGTCATCGCCACGCCGATGGGGAAGTCCGAACTCGGCAGCGAGCACGGTGGGAGGATGCGTGACGCGGTCGCGGCGTCCAATGCCAAACGTGTCGGAACCGCGGCCGACGTCGCAGAGGCCGTCGCGTTCCTGACGGGGTCGTCGGCCGGCTTCATCTCCGGCACGGACCTGCTTGTCGACGGCGGGGTGACCGCCGTACAGCATGGGCGCGCGGCCGGCTGACGGCCCTGCGCTCGGGTGGCCCGGGCGGCGTCTGCGGCGGCGCCACCCGGGCCGGTGCCGTCAGGTGACGTCGCCCAGTGCCTTGTCCAGGATCTCGACGCCGCGGTCGATCTCCGCCTCGGTGGCGGTCAGCGCCGGGGCGATACGGAACGTCCCGCCCATGCCGGGCAGCTGCACGATGTTCATGTGCAGGCCGAGCTCGCTCGCCCGCGCGGTGACGGCCGCGCCGAGCCGGTCGGTGTCCGCGGTGCCGCCGACTGCGGTGACAAGCTCCAGCCCGATCAGCAGGCCACGTCCGCGCACGTCGCCGATGGCCGGGTGCCGCGCGGCGAGCTCGTTGAGCCCCTCGCGCAGCCGCGCGCCGAGCTCCGCGGCGCGCACGTCCAGGCGGTCGCGGGTCAGCACGTCGAGCACGGTGTTGCCGACGGCCGCGGGAAGCGGGTCGTTGACGTGCGTCGTCAGGAACAGGAAACCGAGATCGTGGGCACGCTGCTCGATCTCCGCGCTGGTCACCACGGCCGACAGCGGCAGTCCGGCGCCGAGCGTCTTGGACAGCGTGATGATGTCCGGCACGACGCCGTCGCGTTCGAAGGCGTACCAGTCGCCGGTGCGGCACAGCCCGGTCTGGGCCTCGTCGAGGATCAGGAGCATGCCGCGCTCGTGGCATTTGTCGCGCAGCGCGCCGAGGTAGCCGGGCGGCAGGTCGATGATGCCGCCCGAGCTCAGGATCGGCTCGACGAGGCACGCGGCGAGGCTGCCGGTCGACTGCGCGTCGATGAGGTCGAACGCCAGGTCCAGTTGGCGGCGCCAGTCGAGCTCGCCGTCGGCGTCGACGATGTCGGGCCGGAACCGGTCCGGCACGGGAAGTGCGAAGTTGCCGGGCGCCGCCGGGCCGTAGCCGCCACGGCCCGCGCTGTACGTGGCGCTCGCCGCGGCCTGCGTCATTCCGTGCCACGACCGCGCGAACGACACGACCTCGTGGCCGCCGGTGACGAGCTTGGCCATGCGCAGTGCCGCCTCGTTCGCCTCGCCGCCGGTGCTGAGCAGCATGGTCTTCTCGAGCGGGGCGGGCAGCGATTCGGCGAGCCTTCGGCAGAGCTCGAGCACGGGACGGCTCAGCATCCCGCTGTAGAGGTGGTCGAGCCGGCCCACCTGGTCGCCGATCGTGGCGACGATCTCGGGGTGGGAGTGGCCGAGGATGGCGCTCATCTGCCCGGACGTGAAGTCCAGCAGTTCGCGACCGTCCTCGGTGAACACCGAGGTGCCTGCGGCGCGGTCGATGACGGAGGGGCTGAACCCGCCGCGGCCCAGATAGCGGATGAGGTGCGCGGTGCCGGTCGTGCCGTTGTCGGTCATGCATTCGACGCTACGAACGCGCGTTGCATCGTGTCCATCACACGATGTCGACGCAGCTGTTCGGTTCCGCCGAACAATCCAGCGCACAATGGGAGCATGCTCAACCCGTGGCGACTACGGCTGCTGTCCCTGCTGGAGAGCCTCGGCACCGTCCGCGCGGTGGCCGAGACGCTGCACCTGAGCGCGTCGACGGTGTCGCAGCAGCTGGCGGTGCTGGAATCGGAGACCAGGGCGACGCTGCTGGAGCGGAACGGGAGGCGGGTGCAGCTCACCCGGCAGGGCAGCCTGCTGGCGCGGCGGGGCAGGGAGATCCTCGACAGCATGGCCGAGGCGGAGGTCGAGTTGCGCATGCTCGGTGACGAGCCGATCGGCACCGTGCGGGTCGGTGCGTTCCAGAGCGCGATCCACCCGCTTGCCGTGCCCGCCGTGGCGAGGCTGGCCGCTTCTCATCCGCACCTGCAGGTCGAGCTCGTGGAATCGGAACCACACGAGAGCGGACCCGCCCTCCGCACCGGCGACCTGGACGTGATCATCACGACCACCGACTACGTCGAGTTCCCCTGGGGCCGCGACCTGGAGATCGTGCCGCTCGGCACCGACCCGGTCGTTCTCGTGCTGCCCCGGGCACATCCGCTCGCACGCAGGCGCGCCGTCGACCTCGCGGCCTGTGCGGACGAGACGTGGACCGGCGACCGCACGGGGTCGTACATGGCCGAGCTGACGCTCCGGCTGTGCCGGCAGGCGGGGTTCGAACCCCGGACGGTGAGCCGCTTCAGCAACTACCTCCTGCAGCTCGGTGAGGTCGAGGCGGGCCGGGCCGTGACGCTGTTGCCCGCACTCGCCGTGCCCGCCGACCGCGCGGTGGCGACGTGCGAGCTGACCACGCCGGTGCATCGCAACGTCACGATCGTCGTTCGTGGCGGCACCGCCCCACGGGCCGCCGTCGACGCGGTCGTGACCGCGCTGTGCGATCACCCGGAGATCCCGGCGTTGACGTCCCCGGCCGCCGACCCGGGCTGACCGGCGGTCGGCCGATCGGAGCGGCGTGCGTCCGGGCGGCGGCGGTCCGGCGGAATGTCGGGTGTGTGAGGGTGGCCTCCGATGGTCAACCCCTGACGACGTCTGCGATCATTCGGTTAATCGTTCATTTTTCGGCTAGGCGGACGTCATACCGGCGGGCTACCGTCCGCTCATGGGCACTCACCGATCGCGCTTACACCGGTCACGACTCGTGACGATGCTTCTCGGTCTGCTCCTGGCGCTCGTGGGCGGGCTCGGCTCGGCGGCTCCGGCCGTGGGCGCCGAGCAGGCTGCCCCCGTCGCGGCGCAGGCGGCATGCGGCGACACCTCCGGGTTCGAGACGACCCCGCTCGGGAGCCTGCCGCCGGAGGCCACCGACACCTACGAGCTGATCCGGAGCGACGGGCCGTACCCGTACCCGGAGGACGACACGGTCTTCCAGAACCGCGAGGGCCTGCTGCCCGATTGCGACGAGGGCTACTACCGCGAGTACACCGTCGAGACGCCCGGTCTCGACCACCGCGGCGCCCGGCGCATCGTCGCGGGCAGCGATGGCGAGTACTTCTACACCGACGACCACTACGCGAGCTTCGTCCTCATCGACACCGGCGACGGCGGGACGCCGCCGCCCCAGGAACCCGAATGCGGTGACACGTCCGCCTTGGACACGGTCGCACTGTCGTCGCTGTCGCAGGACGCGCAGGCTGTCGTCGCCGACGCCAAGGGCGGTGCCACGGGCACGACCTACGAGAACCGCGAGGGTGTCCTTCCGGACTGCGAGGCCGGTTACTACCGGTTGTTCGAGGTCGGCGCCCAGGATCGGGTGATCTCCGGAGAGGGCGGCGAGATCGTCTACACGCCGGACCACTACTCGACGTTCCAGGCGGTGGATGTCGACGCCTGACCCGCGGGACTCTCCCGCGGGTGACGGCGCGGCGGTCACTGTGCCGCGGCGTCGGGGCACAGTTCTTCGGCCGCGGTCGTGACGATCAGGGTGGACCGTTCGGCCGCGGTCATGTCCGCCCACCCGTAGCCGCCGGCGGTGGGCAGGGACCCGCGGACCGCCCGGATCACCGCGGCGACGTCGCCGTCGGCGTCGTACAGCCGGTCGCAGGCCGCCAGTCCGAGGTCGACCCACGTCTCCGGGCTCCAGCCGCGGGTCCCCTGACCTGCCGTGCCTGCTGTGCGTGCCGCGGCCTGTTCCGCCGCGGTCCAGGTCCGCGGCCGGACGCCCGCGTTCGTCAACGTCGCCAGGTAGTCGGCCGAGTCAGCGAGGGGGAACGGGGCGTGTGGTGTGCCGTTCCGTAACGGGACGCCGGCCGGTTCGGTGTCGGCGGGCGGTTCGGTGTCGACGGGAGCCGCGTCGACGGTGATCGGAGCGGCCCGACCGGCGGAGGGTTCCGTGGATCCGGTGGCGGCGCAGCCCGCCACGGGTGCGAGCAGGACGGTGAGGGCGCTGAGGGCGATGCCGCATCGGCGCACGGTGACTCCCGGGACGCGGTCGGGGAACGGGCTTCTGCAACACGGGCCCCGGAAGTGCAGCCGCACGACAGCGCGCCGATGCGAGACGGAGACCGGGCAACGGGCGGGCGCAACACGGCCCCCGGGAACCGCAACACGGCCCCTGGACAACGCAACACGGACCCCGGGAACCGCAACACGGACCTCGAGGCCTGCGAGTGGCGCCGAATCTAGTGGGGCGCAGTTCCCGAGGCCCGTGGAGTCGCCTTTACGTGTGACATCCGGACGGGTGGGTGGCGAGTGGTTCCCGGGGTGTGGCTGCCCGTCCGTTCCCGGCCGGGAACGGACGGGCGGACCGGCGGGGTCAGGCGTCGCCGACGAGCTCCCGGGTCAACGTGGTGACCTCGCGCAGGCCGGCCAGGTCGTAGGTGAGCTCGGTGATCCGCTCGGCGCGCTCGGCGGTCACGGCACGCGCGGCATTGAGCCGGAACTTGGTCGCGAGCTCGCCGGCCGACAGCGGGTTGCCGTGGCCACCCCGGTTGGCGTCGACGCGCTCGGTGAAGGCCGTGCCGTCGGCCAGCCGGACGCGCAGCACCGCGGGGAACTGGTGCGGGAAGATCCGGTCGCATTCCGCGTCGGGAACGCACGTCACCTTGGCGGCGAGGGCCAGTCGGTCCGGATCGGCGGCCGCCGCGTCGGTGAAGTCCTCGTGGAACACGCCCAGCCCGCCACCGCCGAGCAGGGCCGCCGCCACGGTGTACGGGCCGGAGAACGCCGCGTGGTACCCCGACTTGGGGATGGCCTTTTCCTCGGGAGGCTGGCCGATGGTCCGCAACACGGCTGTGGGAGCGCCGAGCTCGATGCTCTCGATCGCCGAGGGATCGATCCCGCGGGCCCGCAGCCGGAGCGCCGCGTCGATGCCGGCGTGGGTGAAGTGGTTGCACGGGTAGGGCTTGAAGAAGATCCCCGGCAGCTCCCACCGCTCGCCGAGCCCGGCCGTGATGGCGGCGGGGTCGACCCGGTCGCCGCAGAACGCCTGCAACATGCCGAACCGGCCTTCCAGCACCGTCGGCGGACCGGTGATGCCGGTGCGCGCGAGTCCGGCGGCCGTGACGGCAGCGTGCGCGGCCCAGCCGCAGTGGATTCGCTTGACCGTGCCGCCGGTGCGGTTCGCCTCGAGCAGGCCGGACCCCATGCTCGCCGCGATGCCCACGGTGTCGGCGATGCCGTCGGTGTCCACACCGGACAGCATCGCCGCCGACACCGCGCCGCCGACCGCGCCGCAGATCGCGGTGGCGTGCAGGCCGTTCTCGAAGAACACCGAATTGCCGAGGTCGGAGTCGTAGCCTGCCATCCCGAGCCGCACGGCGACCTCGATGCCCACGCCGATCGCGTCGAGCAGCTGCGCGCCGCTCGCTTCCCGGGACTCGGCCACCGCCATCGCCGCGGGCACCACGGACGCCGACGGGTGGAGCACCGACGGCAGATGCGTGTCGTCGAAGTCGAGCGAGTGGGCGAGCGTGCCGTTCAGCAGCGCGGCGCTCGGTTCCGGCATCGCCTGTGCGCCGATGGCGGTCGACCGGCCCTCGCCGCCCCATTCCCGGACGAGCCTGCCGACCGCTTCGGCGGGTGGTTCGGCGGTCGCGGCGAGGCTGTTGCCGAGCACGTCGAGAACCCGGCGTGCGACGTCGTCGCGCAGATCGGGCGCGAGCCCCTCGTCGCGCGTGGTCGCGGCCAGCCGCGCGAGGTGTTGGACCAGCGTCGTCATGCGCTCACCGCCGCGAGCGGACGGATCGGCGAACCGGTGCCGCCGGTGATACGCAGGGGAGCGAGCAGGAAGGTGAACTCGCGGACGCCCGCCTCGGCGACCTTCTCGAGATCGAGGTGTTCCATGATGAAGATGCCGGACTCGACCAGCAGTACCCGGTGCACCGGAAGCACGGCGTGTCCCGCTCCCGCGGGGATCTGCTCGTAGGCCGTGGTGTCGGCGCCGGTCGCGACGATGCCGCGGTCGGCGAGCCACCGTCCGGCCTCGACGGTCGGCCCCGGCACGCCCGTCGTCTTGCCCATGTACGTGGCCGAGTCCTCGAAGTTGCGCGCCCAGCCGGTGCGTACGAGTGCGACGTCGCCCTGTCCCGGTTCGGCACCCGCCAGCTCGGCGGCCGCGGCGAGGTCGTCGGCCGTGACGCCGTACCCGGCGGGCAGCGTGTCGACGCCGTGGACGGCCGCGACGTCGAGCAGCACGGCGCGCCGCAGCAGCCCCGGCAGGTTCTCCGCGCCGTGTGTGCTGAACGTGCCGCCCTGCTGCGCCTCGGCCGCGTCGACCCCGCCGTGGAGCTCACCGCAGTGGCTGACGTGCGAGAGCGCGTCGATGTGGGTGCCGACGTGGCCGCCGGTGACGATGATCTCGTTGGCGGCCGAACCGCCGTCCGGACGCTCCATGTCACCGTGCCTGCGGATGAGCGTCATCCGGAATCCGGGGTGGTTCGGCGAACACGGCATACCGGTGAAGAAGGGCTGCCCGAGCTCGTAGAGCCGGACCCCGCCGGAAACGGCGGCGAGCAGCGGGTCCTGGGAACGTGTCATGACGTCTGGCCTTCCTTGACGTTCGGGTCCTCGTCGGCGATCGCGAGCAGCCACAGCGCGCGCTCGACGACCGCTTTGTCGACGAAGCGGCCCGCGGAGTCGATCCACGCCGCCTCGCCGGAATCACGCACGGTGTCCACGAGCGACCGCGCCCACGCCACGTCGTCGGCGTCGGGGCGGCATGCTTCGTGCACCACGGGAATCTGTGCCGGATGGATGACCGACCTGCCGAAGAAGCCGGCCCGTCGTCCCTCGTCGGTGTCGGCGTGCAGACCCTCCAGATCGCGCACCGCCGTCCACACGCTCTGCGCGGGGCTGGGCAGTCCCGCCGCGCGGGCCGCGACGACCACCCGGGACCTCGGCCACGCGAGCGCGCCGCGGTCGCTGACGCGCAGATCCGCGGCGAGGTCGGCCTCGCCGAGGGAGATGCCGGACACCAGGGGATGCGCCGTGGCGAGGGCGTAGGCGTGTTCCACCCCGAGCGCCGACTCGAGGATCGGGTACACGGGCACGCCGAGTCGGTCGGCCGTGTGGCCCAGCCGCACCGGGTCCACGCACTTCGGCACGCGGACCCCGGCGGGAGTGTGGGAGGACGCCGCAAGCGCGTCCACATCGGCCGTCCCGTGTGGAGTGCCGGGTTCGTTGACGCGCACGTGGACACGGTGGCCGTCGGCCAGCGTCGCGACGACGTTACGTCGCGCCCGCTCCTTGTCCTCCGGTGCTACGGCGTCCTCGAGGTCGAGGATCACGGCGTCGGCGTCGGAGCCGAGTGCCTTGGCGATCCGGTCGGGGCGGTCGGCGGGAACGTAGAGCCACGTCCGCACCGGTGCGCTCACCGGACGACCCCCTGCTCGCGGAGTCGGGCCAGCTGCTGCGGCGTCACCCCGTACTCGCCGAGGACCTCCTCCGTGTGCGCGCCGACCGGCGCGCCCGTCCAGTTGATCGAACCGGGAGTCTCCGACATCCGGAACAGCACGTTCTGCATGCGCACCGGTCCGAGCTCGTCGTCGGACAGCGTGGCGATGGTGCCGAGCGCCTGGAACTGCGGGTCCTCCACGATGTCGGCCGCCGTGTAGATCGGCGCGATCGCGGCCTCGGCCTCCTCGAACGCCGTGATGACCTCGTCGCGGTCACGTGCGGCGATCCACGAGCCGACCGCCTCGTCGAGCTCGTCGGCGTGCTGGGCTCGCTCGGCTCCGCTGGCGAACCAGGGCTCGTCGATGAACTCGGGCCTGCCCACGAGGCGCATGACGCGTTCGGCGATCGACTGCGCGCTGGTGGAGATGGCGACCCAGTTGCCGTCCCGGGTGCGGTAAGTGTTGCGCGGCGCGTTGTTGCTGGAGCGGTTGCCCGTGCGCTCCTGCAGCACGCCGAGCTGATCGTAGGCGATGATCTGCGGCCCGAGCAGCGTCAGGATCGGTTCGATGATGGCCATGTCGACGACCTGACCCTCGCCGGTCTGTTCCCTGGCGCGGAGCGCGGTCGTGACGGCGAAGGCCGTCGCCAGCGCCGCGATGCCGTCGGCGAGCCCGAACGGTGGCAGCGTCGGCGGCCCGTCCGGTTCGCCGGTGATGGCGGCGAAGCCGCTCATGGCCTCGGCCAGCGTGCCGAACCCGGGACGTTTGGCGTAGGGCCCGACCTGACCGAACCCGGTGACGCGGGTGAGCACGATCCCGGGGTTGATCTTCCGGAGCTCGTCGTAGCCGAGGCCCCACCGTTCGAGCGTGCCCGGGCGGAAGTTCTCGATCACCACGTCGGCGTCGGCGACCATCTCACGGAAGATCTCCTGGCCCTCGGGTGAGCCCAGGTAGAGCGTGACGGCCTTCTTGTTGCGCCCCAGCAGCTTCCACCACAGGCCGACACCGTCGCGCTGGGCGCCGTGGTGGCGGACCGGATCGCCGTTGGGGTGCTCGATCTTGATGACCTCGGCCCCGTAATCGGCGAGCGTGGTCGCGGCCAGGGGGCCGGCGAACAGCGTGGCCACGTCGAGGACGCGGATTCCCGACAATGCGCCCGTCATGGGGCGGTACCTGCCTTTCGTCAGCCGTTTCGTTTAGGGGAACAACGATAACGCCCATGTCTCGTGGCTGCCGCGTGCCCCTGCTCGTCAAGTTCGCACTGCTGATCGCGTGTAGTCAAGCTGTCGACGGTTGTTGACCAACGGCAGCTGACGGTGTCACGATAGCCCAACTTCGAAATCATGTTTCTCTTAGCGAAACATGCGCTCCAGCGGAACACATCAGAGAACAGGGATCAGAGATGATCGTTCGCAGACTGATCGCCGTCCTCGGCGCGGGCTCCCTGCTCGCAGCTGCGGGCTGCGGTGGTTCCGCGCCGTCCGGCGCCGCGGGGGACGCTGCCGGTAGCGGTGACGGTCCGGTCAGGATCGGGGCACTGCACCCGGTCAGCGGGTCGATGGCGGTCGACGGACTGCAGATGCGCCGCGGTGCGCAGCTCGCGGTCGAACAGATCAACGAATCCGGCGGAATCGCCTCGCTCGGCGGCCGTGAGGTTCGGTTGGCGACCGCGGACACCCAGGGAAAGCCCGAGATCGGGCAGAGTGAGGCGCAGCGCCTCATCTCGGGCGGCGCGGTCGGCCTGATCGGCACGTATCAGAGCTCGGTCAGCAGCAACGTCTCCGTCGTGGCCGAGCGCAACGAGGTGCCGTTCGTCATGGACGTGACCGCTTCCGACGAGATCTTCCAGCACGGCTACCGGTACTCGTTCCGGGTGCAGCCGGGCAGCGCGAAGATCTCCGAGTCCGCCGCGGAGTATCTCGAGCAGGTCTCCGAGAAGGCCGGCAAGCCGGCCGAGCGGGTCGCCGTGCTCCACGAGCAGACCGACTTCGGCACCGGAGCGGCCGACGCCTTCGAGGTGGCGGCCGGAAAGCTGGGCATGGAGGTCGGCCCGCGCATCAGCTACGACGCGACGACGGCCGCCGACTTCACGTCCCAGATCACGCAGGTGAAGGCCTCCGGTGCGGACGTGCTCGTCGTGGCGGGCTACTACGGCGACAGCCTGCTCATCGCCAAGGCCGTCGACGCGGTCAAGCCCGATCTCGACGCGGTGTGGGGCGTCTCGAACGGCGCCTACGACCAGCCGAAGTTCGTGTCCGACGCCGGGGAACTCGGCGACCGGTACTTCAGCACCAACTACCACTTCGACGCGCAGAACCCCGAAACCCGGCGGCTGCGCGCGGAGTACCAACAGCGGTTCGGAGCACCGATGCGCACCGGCGCGGTCCTGTCCTACGACGCCGTGCAGGCGATCGCCGCAGGCGTCGAGGAGGCGGGCAGCACCGATCCGGCAGCCGTGCGGGACGGGATCGCCCGGGCGCGGATCGCCCCGCTCACCGTCGGCAACGGCCCGGTGCGGTTCGGCCGTGACGGCGAGAACGTGAACTCGGCCGCGGTGCTCATGCAGATCCAGAACGGACGGGTGAAACAGGTGTATCCCCCGGAGAAGGCCGAATCCGATCCCGACTACTCGGTGGCGTGGTGACGATGACGGCGACGATCGACACCGACGCCCCGGAGACCCGGGCGCCGTCGGCCACCCTGGCGGTGCTGAAACGTGCGGGCGTCGTGGGCGCCCTGGTGGCGGTGGCCATCGCCGTCGCGCTGGTCCAGTCGGGAAGCGGCATCGTGGTCTGGCAGTCGGTGGTGACCGGTCTGCTGACCGGCGGGCTGTACGGGCTGATCGCGATGGGCCTCACGCTGATCTTCGGCGTGCTCGACATCGTGAACTTCGCGCACGGCGCGTTGCTGGCCGTGGCCATGTTCATCTCGTTCGGCGTGGTGCAGGCGACCGGTCTGCACCCGTACCTGACGATGCTGGTCACCGTGCCCGCCCTGTTCCTCGTGGGTGTGCTCGTACACCGCGGGCTGCTGTCCGGTTCGGGCGGAGCGACGCTGGAGAACCAGCTGCTCATCACACTCGGGCTGTCGCTGTTGCTGGAGAACGGGCTGTTGCTGTTCTTCGGCGCCGAGCCGAAGAACGTGGGGCTGCCCGGTGAGACGCACCTCGACGTGTTCGGCGCCGTAGTGGCGGGTTCACGGTTGTACGCATTCGCCGGCGCCGTGGCGCTCGGCCTCGCGCTGTACTGGATGTTGCAGCACACCGGGCTCGGCACGGCGATTCGCGCGGTGGCGTCGAACGGCCCCGGTGCCGAACTGGTCGGCATCAACGTGCGCCGCATCCACACGCTGACCTTCGCCATCGGCGCCGCCTGTGCCGGTGCGGCCGCGGCGCTGGCCGTGCCGCTGCTGTCGGTCACGCCCACGTTGGGCGAGCAGTTCAACATCACCGCGTTCGTCGTGGTGGTCCTCGGCGGTATGGGCAATGTCGTCGGCGCGCTCGTCGGCGGGCTGCTGATCGGACTGGTCGAGCAGCTCACCACGATCTATCTCGACGGCCAGAGCTCGCTGCTCGGCGTGTTCGTGGTGTTCGTGCTGGTGCTGTTCCTGCGTCCGCAAGGATTGTTCGGGAGGCGAACATGACCGACACCGCAGTCGAGTCGCGGCGACAGACGCGGCCCGGGGCGCCGGCGGCGCCGCCGTTGCGTCCCCAGAACCGGCAGTTCGCGGTGCTCGCGGTCCTGGTGCTGCTGGCGATCCCGCTGCCGTTGATCCTGCCGTCCGCGCAGGGTGCGGTGGCCGTGCGGATCCTGATCTTCCTGATCATGGCCGTGGGCTGGAACATCATGAGCGGTTTCGGCGGGATGTTCAGCTTCGGCCACGCGGCCTACTTCGGGCTCGGTGCCTACACGAGCGCGTACCTGCTGGTCGAGCACGGCGTGTCGCCGTGGGTCGGCATGGCAGCGGGCATGGTCGTGGCGGCCGCGGTCGCCATGGTGATCGGCTACTTCTCGTTCCGGTACGACCTCAAGGGCGCCTACTTCGCGCTGGCGACGTTCGCGTTCGCCGAGATGCTGCGGCTGGTCACCACGAGCAGTGATGTCGTCAACGGTGCCGTCGGCTATCAGGTGCCGCTGATCCAGGGTTCTTCGGTGTGGCAGATGCAGTTCCCGGCCGGGTCGCCCGCGTACTTCTGGATCGCGCTCGTGCTGGCGGGCGGGGCCGTGGCGTTGAGCATCCTGTTCCGGCACTCGCCCGCGGGACGGTACGTCGTGGCGATCCGGGACGACGAGCTGGCTGCCGCCTCGGTCGGCGCGCCGGTCATGCGGCACAAGCTGCTCACCGTGGCGCTCTCCGGTGCGATCACCGCGGTGGCGGGCGCGTTCTACACCCAGTACTACCTGTTCATCGATCCGCAGTTGGCGTTCGGGTCCTCGGTGTCCATCGAAGCGATCGTCACCGCCGTGATCGGCGGGATCGGCACGATCTGGGGTCCGGTCGTGGGAGCGGTCATCGTGGGTTCGCTCTCGGACGTGACCGCGACGTTGCTGGCGACCCCGCCCGAGTTCCTGAGCTTCCTGCAAGGGCGCAGCGGCCTCGACGTCATCCTGTACGCGGTGATGCTGATCCTCATCGTGCGGTTGATGCCGAAGGGCATCTTCGGGACCCTCGCCGACAAGATCTCGGAAAGGCGGCGCCGATGAGCCTGCTCGAACTGTCCGGTGTGGACAAGAAGTTCCGCGGGCTGCACGCGCTGTCCGATGTGGAGATGTCCGTGTCGGAGGGCGAGATCGTCGGTGTGATCGGACCGAACGGCGCGGGCAAGACCACCCTGTTCAACGTCATCTGCGGCGCGCTGAAACCCGACTCGGGGTCGGTGCGGTTCTCCGGCACGGACGTGACCGGCCGCAAACCGGAGACGATCGCGCGGCGGGGCATGGTGCGGACCTTCCAGCTGATGCGACCGTTCGCGAGCATGACGGTCGCCGAGAACGTGAGCCTGGCCGCGCAGCACCACACGCGTGGGGCGGCGCGGCTGCGCGACCACGCGACGGAGGTCGTCGCACGGGTCGGCCTGGAGGAGTGGGCGCACCGGCCCGCGACCGAGTTGCCCACGGCCGGCCTGAAACGGCTCGAACTCGCGAGGGCACTCGCCGCGCGACCGCGGGTACTGCTGCTCGACGAGGTGCTCGCCGGCCTGCTGCCCGCCGAGCGCGAACCCGTGCTCGACCTGTTGGCCGAACTACGGGAGCAGGACGGCACGACGCTGGTGTTCATCGAGCACATCATGGCCGCGGTGATGCGGCTGTCCGATCGCGTGCTGGTGCTGGACCAGGGTGCGGTGCTCGCCACCGGTACACCCGACGAGGTCACGGCCGACCCGCGCGTGATCGACGCCTACCTCGGGGAGGAGCCGACGACCGATGCTGACGCTTGAGAAGCTGAGCGCCGGATACGGCCGCATGCGCATCCTGCACGAGGTGGACCTGCATGTCGGTGCGGGGGAGCTGGTCGCGCTGGTCGGGGCCAACGGTGCGGGCAAGACCACGACGTTGCGCAGCATCTGCGGGCAGCTCCCGCCGCAGGCGGGGCGGATCGTGTTCGACGGCGGTGACACCGCGGGACGCAGGCCCGACGTGCTCGTCCGGGACGGCCTGGTGCACGTGCCCGAGGACCGGGCACTGTTCGGCACGCTCACCGTCGAGGAGAACCTCCGGATGGGGGCGTGGACCGCGTCGGCGGAGGACACGACGACCCGGCTGGAGCAGGTGTACGACCTGTTCCCGATCCTCGCCGAACGCCGCGGCCAGGTGGCGCAGACCTTCAGCGGCGGCCAGCAGCAGATGCTCGCGATCGGCCGTGCGCTGATGGCGGGCCCGCGGATGCTGCTGCTCGACGAACCGTCGACGGGCCTGGCGCCCAAGTTGACGTGGACGATGCTGGACGCGGTTCGCGAGATCCGTGACACGGGCGTGTCGGTGCTGCTCGTCGAACAGAACGCGAAACAGGCGCTCGCCATCGCCGACAGGGCGTACGTCATGGAGAGCGGTTCGATCGTGCTGTCCGGTGGCGGCGGAGAACTCGCCGACGACGAACGCGTGCGGAAGGCCTACCTGGGACTGTGATGGACGGCCACACGACGACGTCGTCGACGGATGCTGCCGTGGCGGCCACGGCCGAGCTCGGCGCATGGGTGTCGCGGCTGGACCCCGCCGCCGCACCGGCCGCGGTCGTCGACCGCCTCGGTCTCGTGGTGCTCGACGTCGTCGGGGTGGCGGCGGTCGGCGCCCGGACCGACGACCAGACCGCGCTGCGGCGTGCGTGGGCGGTGGCCGGGGGACCGGCACCGCTGTTCGGGGCGGGGGAGACGGCACCGGTGGACACCGCGGCGTGGCTGAATGCCTCCGCGATGGCGTGTCTGGAGCTCGACGAGGGCAACAAGTACGCCAAGGGACATCCCGCCGTGCACGGGTTCCCCGCGGTGCTGGCGCTGGCCGCGGAACGGGACGCCACGGGTGCCGACACCGTCGCGGCGCTGCTGGCGGCCTACGAGGTGGCGGCCCGGTTCGGCAGGGCGACGCGGCTGCGTGCGGGCGTACATCCGCACGGCAACTGGGGTGTGGCCGGTGCCGCCGCCGGGTGCGCCCGGTTGCTCGGTCTCGGCGCCGGCGCGTGCGCCGCCGCGATCGACGCCGGAGCCGGGATGCCCGTGGCGGGACACTTCGACTCGGCGACGACCGGCAATCCCGTGCGCGACGCCTGGCTCGGCGCCGCCAACGCCTCCGGCCTCGCCGCGGCGCGGATGGCGGCGGCGGGCGTCGCCCGCAACACCGGTACCGCGGCGTTGTCGCTCGGCTCCCTGCTGGGCGAGTTCGACCCGGGCGAGCTCACGGCGGAGCTCGGTACCCGTTGGGACATCACCGCCGGCTACTTCAAGCGGCACGCGTCGTGCTCGTTCACCCATCCGGCCGCGGACGCGATGCTCGCACTCGCCGACGGCAGGACCGTCGCCGACGTGCGCGTCGAGACCCACGCCCTGGGCGCCGGTCTGTCCCGGACGGACTGGGACAACCGGCTGTCTGCCATGTTCTCGACGCCGTTCGTGGTCGCGGCGGTCGCCCTGGACGGCGCCGTAGAGCCACGGACCTACGCGGACGGCAGGCTGGACGATCCGCGGCTGCGGGACCTGGCCCGTCGCGTGACCGTCGTGGCCGCCGACGACCTCACCGCCCGACTGCCCGGCCAACGCGCCACGCGTGTGACCGTGCGCTACACCGACGGCGACACCCGCACCGCCGAGGTGCCCAACCCGGTGGGAGACGCCGACCACCGTCCTTTCGACCGCGACGCCGTCATCGGGCTTCTCCGCGGTCTGCTCGGCGACGACACCGTGCTCGACCGGCTGGTGGCGTTCAGCACGCGCTTCGCCGCGTCGCCGCGGGTGGGTGAGGCGCTGCGCGGGCTGGCCCACCTCCCGGCGACGGCGACTACGGAAAGCGCGACTCCGGAAAGCACGGCGGCGGACAGCACGGTCGCGGAGAACACGGCCCCGAAGGAGGAGGAATGAAGGTGGCGCGCGCGCTGGCGGTGACGCCCATCCACCTGCCGGACGAGGAGATCCGCAGGCGGCAGGACCGATACGACCGGCTGGCTCCTCCGGACCTCGAGATCGTGCTGCGCGACGTCGGCCCCGAAGCGCCGCCCGCGCTGGACACCGACGCGGCCGTACGCACGTCGGAACGGGCTGTCAGGTCGGCGCTCGACACGGCGCTGACCGACGGCGCGGCGGGCTGGGACCTGGCGTTTCCCGACTGTGTGCTCGACCCGGCCGTGCCCGATGGGGCCGGCCCCTGTGGAACGACCGCACCGGGACCGGCGGTGCACGGGCTGCTGAAACTCTCGGCCGGCTTCCTCGCGGCCCGTGGTGAGCGGTTCGGTGCCGTCGTCCGCAACGAGGCGATCGGCGCGGAGTTCACCCGGCGGCTCGCGGCGTACGGTCTGGTGGCGTACTCGGCGGGGGTCGAAGTGCTGGACCTGCCGTTCGACGCCATCGCCGACACCGCGGCCTGGAACGCCGCGCTCGGCCAGGCGGTGACCCGGCTCGCCGAGCGCGGAGCCACCGCGGTGCTCAACGGCTGCTCCGCGGTGGACGTCGAACCCGCCGACCTGGCGGCACGCATCGTCGACCCGACCGCGCTCGCGCTGCGGTTGCTGACCGTGGAAGGAGCGCCGACAGCATGACCGGTGCCGACCCGACAGAGCCCGAGGGACCCGACCTCGTCGTCGCCGGCGCCGGCGGCGGCCTGGCCGGTGCGTTGCGCGCGGCCGAACACGGGCTGAGCGTGCTCGTGGTCGAGGCCGGCGAACATTTCCGCAGGGGCAACAACACGTCGATGTCCACGGCGATGTTCCCCGGTGCCGGCTCACGCTGGCAGGCCGAAGCGGGGATCGACGACGGGCCGGAACGCTTCGTCGCCGACATCATGGCCAAGACCCACGGCACCGCGGACGCGCGACTGGCGCGGACGCTGGCCGGGATCAGCGCACCGCTCGTGGAATGGCTGGCCGATTCGGCCGGGCTGCCGCTCTCACTCGTGACCGACTTCAACTATCCCGGTCACGCCGTGCCGCGCTGCCACACCATTCCCGGCAGGCACGGATCCGTTGTGATCGACCACCTCGCCCGCCGCGCCGGCGAGCATCCGGACATCGAGTTGCTGGCGCCCGCGCGGCTCGTCGACGTGCGCCTCGACGACGACGGCGCCGTCCGCGGGGTGATCGTGCGCTACCCCGACGGTACGGAGGAGCAGATCCCGACCCGCGCGGTGCTGCTCGCCACGAACGGCTTCGGCGCCGACCGTGGTCTCGTCGCCGAACACCTGCCCGAGATCGCCGGCGCGCTGTACCAGGGCGGCGAGTACTCGCTCGGCGACGCGCTGCGGATCGGCGACGGCATCGGTGCCGCATCCGGGTTCCTCGACGCCTACCAGGGACACGGCGCGGTCGGCGCGAAGTCCGGCACGCTCGTCGGATGGGCGACCGTCATCCACGGCGGCGTCCTCGTCGACCTCGACGGCAGGCGCTTCGGGGACGAGACGCGCGGCTACTCGGAGTACGCCGCGGAACTCGCCGCCCGCCGCGGCTCGACGGGATGGATCGTCATCGACGAGACGATCTACGAGCAGTGTCTGCCGTTCCGCGACTTCCAGGACAACGTCGACGCGGGCGCGATCGTGTGGGGTGCCGACGTCGCCGAGCTCGCCGAAATGACCGGCCTGCCGTCCGAGGCGCTCGCCGCCGAGCTCGCCGACAGCGCCGCGGCCGCGCGGGGGGAGCGCGCCGACCGGTTCGGCAGGACGAACTGGGAGCGCCCGCTGGCGGGAAGGCTCGCCGCCGTCCGCGTCGTGCCGGCCCTGTTCCACACGCAAGGAGGCCTGCTGGTCGACGAGCACGCGGCGGTCGTCGACGCCGACGACCGGCCGATCACCGGCCTGTACGCCGCAGGGGGTGCCGCGGCCGGGATCTCCGGGCACGGCGCCGCCGGTTATCTGCCGGGCAACGGCTTGTTGCCGGCGTTCGGCCTGTCCTGGCTGGCCGCCGACGACGTGGCCCGCCGGTATTCGAACACGCAGTAAGGAGAACGACGGATGGCGACGACGGAACTGCTCATCACTGATGTCCGGGTGGTGCGCCCGGACGATCCCGACAACGCGACGCCGGAGACGACCGACATCGCGGTCAACGACGGAACGATCGCTCGAGTCGCGAGTGGACTGTCGCGCGAGGACGCCGCGAACGTCGTCGACGGCCGCGGCCTGCTGGCGTTCCCCGGCGTGGTGGACGCGCACCAGCACTGGGGCATCTACAACGAGCTGCCCACGGACACGCGCACCGAGAGTCGTGCGAGCGCGCAGGGCGGCGTGACGACGGCGCTGACGTACATGCGCACCGGCCAGTACTACCTCAACAAGGGCGGGCCGTACCGTGAGTTCTTCCCCGAGGTGCTCTCTGCCGCATCGGGCAACGCGTACGTAGACTACGCCTTCCACCTGGCACCGATGATGTCGCAGCACATCGACGAGATCCCGTATCTGGTCGAGGAGCACGGCGTGACGTCGTTCAAGATCTTCATGTTCTACGGCAGCCACGGTCTGCACGGACGGTCGGCCAGCCAGAGCGACTTCCTCATGACGCCGCCGGACGAGCGCTACGACCTGGCGCACTTCGAGTTCGTCATGCGCGGCATCCAGGCAGCGCGCGAGGCGCTGCCCGACTACGCCGATCACCTCTCGCTGTCGCTGCACTGCGAGACGGCGGAGATCATGACCGCCTACACCAGACTCGTCGAGCAGGACCCGTCGCTGTCCGGACTGCGCGCCTACAGCCGGTCTCGCCCGCCGCACTCGGAGGGGCTGGCCGTGACGATCGCATCGTACCTGGCCCACGAGACCGGCCTGCGGAACATCAACCTGCTGCACCTGTCGTCGGAGAAGGCGTTGGACGCGGCGCTGCGGATGGCGAAGACGTTCCCGCACGTGGATTTCCGGCGGGAGATCACGGTCGGCCATCTGCTGGCCGATGTGGACACCGCGAGCGGCATCGGCGGCAAGGTCAACCCGCCGCTGCGCGAGCGGGAGGACGTCGAAGCGCTGTGGCGCCACGTGCTGGCCGACGAGGTCGACTGGGTCGTCAGCGACCACGCCTGCTGCAAGGACGAGCTGAAGTTCGGCGAGGATCGCGACGACGTGTTCGTCGCCAAGTCGGGGTTCGGCGGAGCCGAGTACCTGCTGCCGGGTCTGGTCGGCGAGGGCGCCAAGCGCGGCCTGTCGCCCCAGCGGGTCGCGAAGCTGACGTCGTGGAACCCGGCGCGGCGGTACGGTCTCGTCAACAAGGGAGCGATCGCCGAGGGCTACGACGCCGACATCGCGCTCGTCGACCCGACGGCGTCGTGGACGGTGCGCGCGGCCGACTCCGAGTCCACCCAGGAGTACACGCCGTTCGAAGGCTTCGACATGACGGCCAAGGTCACCGACACCTTCGTGCGCGGCAACCACGTGTTCGCCGACGGCAAGGTCCAGGGTGACCCGCAGGGTCGTTACCTGCCCCGCGGCCGCTGAACCGCCCGCCGCGGGTGAGTGCCGGGGTCAGTCCCGGCGCCCACCCGCGGCGGGCCCGTTCGCCCAGTTCCGGATGATCTCGGCGGTGGCGTCGCGCACCAGCTCGCGGTAGCGCTCGATCTTCTCCCCGGTGAACCGGTACTCGGGCCCGCACACACTGATCGCACCGTGCACCTCGCCGTCCGGCGTCACGAGCGCGGCGGCGACGGACCCCGCGCCGCTCTGCCGTTCCCCGAGGGACACGGCGACGCCGTCGCCCGCGATGGCGTCGAGCTGGTCGGCCAGCGTCTCCCGGTCGGTCACGGTGCGCTCGGTCAACGCGCCGAGGTCGCCTGCGAGGATGTCGTCTCGACGCCAGTCCGGCAGCTGCGCGAGGATCGCCTTGCCCGACGAGCCGGCGTGCAGGGGGAATCGGGTGCCGATGTCGACGGTCATCTTGATCTCGGCGCGGCTCTCGAACTGTTCGAGGTACACGCGTTCGTCGCCGACCAGCCCGGACAGCGTCGTCGTCTCGCCGGTCTGGTCGCGCAGCCTCCGGAGGACGGGGGCGGCCGCCGTCCTCGCGTCGAAGCGGCGAAGGGCGCTCGCGCCCAGCGCCACAGCGGCGGGTCCGAGCCGGTAACCGGTCACGCCGGGCGTCGTGGCGAGCACGTCCCGCGACACCAGCGACTGCAGGATGCGGTACACGACGGCCTTGGAGATGCCGAGTTTGCGGCTGATGGTGCTCACGCCGAGATACTCGGGGCCGCCGGTGAACAGCAGGAGCACGTCCGCCACCCTCGCGGCGGCCTCCGTCCCGGTACCGCCCTGGGCCGTCGTAGGGGAGGGCGTGCTGTGAGGGGGCGTGCTGTGAGGGGGCGTGCTGTGAGGGGGCACAGTACTTTCGGCCACGACTTCGTTTCTGTTGCAGGAATGGTGTTATCGAGTGTCTCACCAGGCGAAATCGACGGTCAAGCAGGACCACTAACGGGTGACAACAAACGACTGTTCCGCTAGGCGGAAAGTTTGTCGCCGCGGTCAGCCGAGAATACGGGTCAGTTCGGCGAGGAGCCTGCGGGCGCGCTCGAGGTCGACGTCGTCGCGGTCTCGGTCACCCGTGGGCTCGCGGTCGCCCGGGTCTTCGTCGCCGTCCCGGGCCGCGGCGTCGGCGAAGTGGTCGGTGGCGGTCGTGTCGGCCGCGTCGAGGCGCAGCGTCTCCATGGACTCGGAGACGTCGATGTCGAACACGACGCGGTCGGCCCGATGCCAGGCGCTGAACCATTCGAGGGGACGGTCGTGCTGATCGGTCGTGCCGCCTTCGAGCAGCAGCAGCGGATCGCCGATGGCGGTGTCGAGTGCGTCGGCGAGACGGTCGTCCGCGGCCACGGCGTGCACCTGCCGCCTGCCGCGCATCGGGCGCAGGCCGTAGTCCCGGGTCAGCAGCCGGTGCAGCGATGCGTCGGTGAGGTGTTCGGCGTGCAGGCCGGGCACGCGGTCGACCGGCAGCCAGGTGCGCACATAGGACAGTGGGTCGCCGTCGACGAGGCGCAGTCGTTCGAGACGGAGCGCGTCGTCGGTGCCGAGGAAGCCGCGCCCACCCGGCGGCGGCGCGGCGGGGGAGAGGTCGAGGATCGTCGTGCGCAGCTGGTGGCCGCGGCGGGCGAACTGGTCGAACATGCCGGTCGCGCGCTGCACCAGGCGGCGGTACTCGGCGGGTGGTGCGACGATCGTCGGCCTGCCCTGCCTGCGGATCACCAGGCCGTCGCCGGCGAGTCCGGCGACGGCCTGGCGGACGACGCTCCGGGCGACGCCGAACCGTTCGCACAGCGCTGCCTCGCTCGGCAGCGCCTCACCCGGCGGGAGGTCGTGGCCGAGGATCTCCTGGCGCAACGTGTCCGCGACCTGCTGGTGCAACGGTGCGCGAGTGCTGCGATCGACGCCCATGATGCTGGAGTCTACGAAGTCGGCCGGTTTCGGGGACGGCAGGCCGGTGCCGCCGGGCCGGTCACGAGGCCGCGGCCGACCGGGCGGTCTCCCACACCTGGTGCCAGCCGGGTGCGAGCTCGGCGGCGCGTCGCGCAGCGAGTACCAGGCTGGCCTCGCGTGCGACGCCCGTGCCCGCGATGTCGAACGCCGTGCCGTGGTCGACCGACACCCGCACGACCGGCAGGCCGACCGTGATGTTCACCCCGTCGTCGCCGTAGACCGCTTTGAACGGGGCGTGCCCCTGGTCGTGGTAGCAGACGACGACGAAGCGCCACTTTCCGTTGACGGCCTGGGGAATCAGCGCATCGGCGGGCAGCGGTCCGACGGCATTGATTCCGGCGGCCGTGGCACGCCGGACGGCCGGCTCCAGCACGTCGGCGTCCTCGTCGCCGAACAGCCGGTTCTCGCCTGCATGCGGGTTCAGCCCCGCGACACCGATCGCCTCGTCGGGGGTGCCCAGCGCACCGGCGAACGAACCGACGAGCCGGAGCACGTTGTCGGTCCGCTCGGCGCTCACGCCCGTGATCGCGTCCCGCAGCGAGACGTGCGTCGTGAGGTGGAAGAAGTACAGCTCGCCCGCCGAGAGTACGAGGCTGAAGTTGTCGACGCCGAACTCGTGCGCGAGCAGTTCGGTGTGGCCCGGCCAGTGGTGCCCGCCCGCGTGCATCGCCGCCTTGTTGAGTGGTGCCGTCACGATGCCGTCGACCTCGCCCGCCCTCGCGAGGTCGCACGCCCGCATCACGAAGCGCGCCGCGGCGTCACCGGCGTCGGGGCTGAGCTCGCCGTACGGCACGTGGCCGAGCGGCGGCCCGTCCTGGACGACCTCGATCGTGCCGGGGTCGTTCGTCGCGTCGGCGGGACGGTCGACGACGCGGACGAGTCCGGCGTCGCGGCCGAGCACCCCGGTGACCGCGCGGCGCAGTGCCTCGGCGTCCCCGATGACGACGGGACGGCAGATCGTGCGGAGCTCGTCGTGCTCCAGCAGTGTCCGCGCCGTGATCTCGGGCCCGATGCCCGCGACATCGCCGAGCGTGAGGGCGAGGGTCGGCACCCCGGCCTGCGTTGTTGCCGTCAACGGTCACTCCTTCTCCTGCGGACCGCGTGCGCGGCCGTGATCAACACGTTCGATTCGCCGAAACCACCGGCTTTGGTCGCGATCGGCAGGCCCTCGGCCCGGCCGCCGACGACGGTGCCCGTCGCGACACCGGCTCCCGCATCGGTGCCGGTCGCGTCGAGCCTGATGCCACTGCTGCCGAGACCCGCCAGCAGGGCGCGGGCGCCGTCGCCGCCGGTGACGACGAGACCCGCTGGTTCGGTGGTCCGGACCAGTTCGGCCGCGGCGTCGGCGAGGCGGCGCGCGACGAGGGCCGGCGGCACGTCGGTGTCGCCGCGTTCGGGGGCGCTGAGTACCACGGCGGCCGGCCCGGGCGTGTCCGCGCCGGCCGCCGGTGGGCGGGAGAGCCGTTCCAGCAGGGCGTGCCAGGCGCCGTCGTCGAGCAGCTGGTCGGGCGTGGGCCGGTGGTGGGTGGCGCCCGCGTCGACGAGCGCCTGCACCTGGGCGCGCGCCGCGGCGTGCAGGCTCGTCACGACGACCAGCACCGCGCCGCCGGGGCCGGTGGGCGCGGGTGCGGACTCCGGTGCGGCGGCGGGGTTGGTCGGGCGCCACCGGCGGGCGAGCGCACCGGCCAGCCCCGCCGCGCCGACCGGCAGACCACGTTCGCCGAGCGCGTCGATGGCCCGTGCGATCCGGTCGAGGTCGTCGTCGGTGGCGGCGTCGACCACGACCACTGGTCCGGCCTCGCGGAGCCGGGCTGCCCACCCCGCTGGGTCGCCCGCGGGGTCGAGGCGTACCTGCGTCGCACCGAGCAGGGTCGGCAGGTGGCTCTCCGTCACCGGCGTGACCGGGTCGCGGCCCACCGGGGTGTCGCCGACGGGCACGCCGTCGACCAGCACGGTGCCGTCGACGATCGTCCGGCCCACCCCGGGGAACGCCGGGCACACGACAGCCACCGCGTCCGGGCCGAGCTGTCCCAGCAGCGCGTCGAGCTCGGCACGGATCGGGCCGCGCACCGTCGAATCGATCTTCTTGAACATCCGGTCGGCCTGCGTGCCCGCGGCCGCCTGCAGGGCGCGCTCGGCGGCCTCGGCGTCCGGGCACGCCCGCGAGTCGCTGCTCACGGCGACGACCTGGACGTCGCCGCCGCCCGGCTGCAACCGCAGCTCGGCCGTCCAACCCGCCTCCGCGAACTGCACCGCGGTATCGCCGGCTCCGGTGACGTCGTCGGCGACGATCACGACGTCGTGTCCGCGCGATGCGCCGCCGATCGCCACGCCGTCGCCTCCTGTGTCGCCGATCGCGGGGTCGCCGGCCGGTGCGCTGTCGACCCCTGTACCGCCCGTTGCCGTCATACCGATTCCACCGGACCGGCCGGTTCCGCCGCCGGATCCTGCTTCCGGAGCGCCCCGGAGCGCTTGAGCATGAACGCGGCGATCGACGGTGCCAGGATCGCGGTGACGAGGGCCGACGCCGCGATCTGGGCGGTGGCCGTGCCCACGTACTGCTGGAACGTCGGGTCGGCCGCGGCGACGACCGCAGGTGTGGCGATCGCGTTGCCCGCCGTCGTGCCCGCGGCGAAGCCGATGCCGGACATCTTGCCGCGGCGCAGCAGGAACCGGTAGCCGAGGTAGACGAACAAGCCCGTCACCGGCGCGACGATGACACCGAGCACCAGGCCGCTGACGCCACCGGTGACGATGTCACCGAGGTCGATACCGGTGCCGAGCGCGAACGCGAAGAACGGGATGACGATGTTGGGCACCGGTGCCACGACCTTGCGCCACTGGGCGTCGATGTTGCCGACGAGCACGCCGAGCAGGAACGGCACGATCGCGCCGATCAGCGCCAACAGCGGGATGTCGCCGAGGCCTGACGCGCCGAGGAACAGCAGCGTCAGGAAGGGGCCGTCGTTGACCGCGCTCGCGAGGTAGGCACCGCGGTCGCGCTCGTCGCCGTACTGGCCGGTGAACGCCAGCCACAGGCCGCCGTTGCTGTTGTCGACCGCCGCGAGCAGCGCCAGCAGCGAGATGCCGAAGACGCCGTCGATGCCCACGAACAGGCCCAGCAGCACGGCCAGGCCCGCCGGGATGAGGCTCTTGGTGAGCAGCAGCGTGCCGGCGGTCGCGAGGATCGGTCCACCGGTGCGCGCGCTCACCTGGGTGCCGGTGGCGAAGATGAGCAGCGCGATCAGCGGCAGCGCGCTGTCGGCGAACAGCGCGGTCGTGAAGCTGCCGATCTCGAGCGCGCCGGACGCGAACGTGCCGATGATCGCCCCGAGGATCAGGGGAATCAGCATCAGCCCGCCGGGGATCCGCTGCATCGTGGCGAACAGCGGGACGCGCGAAGTTTCCTGGTTGCTCACGCCGGCCTCCTTGTCGGCATCGGCGCGAGCACTCGCGCCGAAAACTTGTACGCATAAGTTGTACGGACAAGGTCGCACACTACGCCGTCCGAGGGAACCCCGGCCGCCAGGGTCGCGTGTTTCGCATTCAAGGGCCCGTGTTGCAGGTTCCGGGGCCCGTGTTGTCGTCTCCGGGGCCCGTGTTGTGGATTCGGGGGGCCCGTACGGCACGTTCGGGACGTCGCGTGGCGGCCGCAGGAGGGGATGGCCGTTAGGAGAGGTGGCCGCAAGAGGGGGTGCTGCTCCCGCCCGGCGTGCCGAGCGGTGACGGAGTGACCCGTCAGGTGGCCGTCCGGATGTCCCAGCGACGGCGTGCGCGGGTGACGCTGGACCAGTCCTGGTACCCGAGGCGGCGGGCGATCTCGTAGCGGGGGACCGACGGATCCTGCAGCAGCCGCTCGGCCACGACCCGCCGCACCTCGTCGAGGACCGCGCGGAACGTCGTGCCCTCGCTCTCCAGGTGTCGGCGCAGGGTCCGCGGTGCGTAGTGCAGCCGTTCGGCGACCGTCTCCAGCGTGAGGTCCAGCGACGTCTGATCGAGCAGGAACGCCCTCACTCGCGCGGCGACCCCCGTGTGGTGGAGGCGTTCGGCGCGGATGCGCTCGCACTCGGCGGTCGTCAGCTTGGCCGTGTGGCGGTTGGCCATCGGCGGGATGCGGTCCAGGTAGGCGGCGTCGAAGACCAGTTCGGTCCGCGGTCTGCCGAACGACACCGGTACGCGGAAGTGTGCGTGGTACGCCGCGGCGTCGTCCGGCCGGTCCGGTGAGAACGCGAACCGCACCTCGCGCAGCGGCACGCGGCCCACGCCGGGGAACAGTTCGCGCTGGATCTGCATCGTGGCGGCCGCATCACGTTCGACCGCGAACCGCCGCACGTCGGCGGGCACGTCGTCGGCCTCGAAGGCCAGCACGTAGTCGTCGTGATCGCCGAGACGTGCCGTCATGGTGGAGAACGCGAACGTGAGCAGTGCGTAGCGCAGGCCCTTCTCGGCGGTTTCGCGCACCGAGCCGCAGGTCGCGAGGAGATAGCCGAAATGCCCGTACGCCGTCAGGTGGTAACGGGCGCCGAGTTCGACGCCCAGCCCCGGCCGGCAGCCGCACGCGACGACGAGGTTGCGGATGACGGTGAGCTCCTGGTGCGCCTCGATCAACGCGATCGGATCGGGCAGCAGCGTGGGCTCGATGCGCGAACCCTCGAGCAGCGCCTGCCGGTCGAGACCGTGGTCGGCGGCCCAGTCGAGCAGGATCGACACCCCCACCATCGTGCGCGGGTGGTCCCACGAGTCGGTGATCGCCGCGATCAGCCGGTTGGAGTCGACGGCTGCGTGCCGACGCGCGCCGTGCCGCCGGAGGGGGTCGGGTCCTGCGATCGGTGGAACGTCGTCGGCAACGCTGCCGGGGTCCATCCGGCCAGTTTCGCCGAGCCCGTATCACGGCGTCAACGCCGTCGAATCCCTGGTCAGTGCCAAGGGTCCGCTCGGGTCGGAGTGTCACGGGCGGCATCGGTGTGGCCGGAACGGTGCGGTTGTGGCCGCGATGGCGCTATGGCCGCGACCTCGGACGATCGTACCTTGATCCGTGCATCGTGACCCGTGTCACAAGTCGGCGTTCGGCGGTGATCGGTCCGCACGAGTCGCACCTGTCCATCGATGTACGGGAGCAGCGCATGAAGGTGAAAGCGGCAGTCCTCGAGGAGATCGGCGCACCCTGGCAGATCTCGGACGTGGAACTCGGCGACCCGGTGGCGGGCGAGGTGCAGGTGCGCCTGGCCGCGTCGGGACTGTGTCATTCGGACGCGCACGTGGTGTCGGGTGCGAGTCCGGTGGCGTTCCTGCCGGTGGTCGGCGGGCACGAGGGTGCAGGCGTGGTCACGAAGGTGGGACCCGGCGTGCGCGGCGTCGAGGAGGGTGATCACGTCGTGCTGGCGTTCATCCCGGCGTGCGGAACGTGTCCGGCGTGCGCGTCCGGAATGCAGAATCTGTGCGACGAGGGCGCGGGCCTGCTCACGGGTAAGGCGATCGCCGACGGGTCGTTCCGCGCGCATGTCGGCGGCAGGCCCGCGGTGCAGATGTGCCTGCTGGGTACGTTCTCGCCGTACGTGACGGTGAACGAGTCGTCCGTGGTGCGCATCGAGAAGGACATCCCCCTCGACAAGGCGGCGCTGCTCGGCTGTGGCGTGTCGACGGGCTGGGGGTCGGCCACGGAGGTCGGCGACGTCCGACCCGGCGACACGGTGGTCGTGATGGGGGTGGGCGGCGTCGGTATCAACTCCGTGCAGGGTGCGGTGTTCGCGGGTGCGCGGCAGGTGCTGGCGATCGATCCCGTGGAGTACAAGCGGAAGACGGCGCTCGACTTCGGAGCGACCCACGCCTACGCGTCCGTCGACGAGGTCATGGCGGAGCTTCCGGATCTGACGTGGGGCCGCAACGCCGAGGTCGTCATCGTCACGGTCGGCGAGATCCACGGCGAGCACATCCAGCAGGCGCTCGACATGACGGGCAAGGCGGGCCGGGTCGTCGTGACCGGCATGGGGGACTTCCGCGAGACCGACGTCTCACTGAACCTCTTCGAGTTGACCCTGCTGCAGAAGCGGGTACAGGGCGCGATCTTCGGCGGCACCGGCCCGAGGACCCAGATTCCGCGGTTGCTCCACCTGTACCGGGCGGGCCGCCTCAAGCTCGACGAGCTCGTCACGGCGACCTACCGCCTCGAGGACATCAACCAGGGGTACCAGGACCTGGCCGACGGCAAGAACCTGCGCGGCCTCGTCGTGTTTCCCCACGACGACCACTGATCCGTACCGCGGTGCATCACTGTGGACAGTCCGTGACCACGCTCTCCCAGGAGGTTCGACATGCCGTTGGACGGCCCGTCACAGGCGCTGCTGGCACAGCTCGCCGAGTCCGGAACACCACCGATCCACGAGTCCACGCCCGCGATCGCGCGCATGAGCGGGCCGATCTTCGCCGGGATGAGCGGCCCCGGCCCCGCGGTGGCCGAGGTGACCGACCTCAAGCTCCCCGACGGTGACGGCGGCCGGTTCCGGATGCGGGTGCTGCGGCCCGCGGGCACGCCGCAGTCGATCATCGTGTACTTCCACGGCGGCGGCTGGGTGATCGGCGACATCGACCTGCAGTACGACCACGTCGGGCGCAGGCTGGCGAACCTGACGTCGTCGACCGTCGTGCTGGTCAACTACCGCAAGGCCCCGGAACACCGCTTCCCGGCAGCGATCGACGACAGCTACGCCGGCCTGACGTGGGCCGCCGAGCACGCGGCCGAACTGGCCGCCGAGAGTGCCCCGCTGATCGTCGCCGGCGACAGCGCGGGCGGCAACATCGCCGCGGTCATGACGCTGTGGGCGCGCGACCGGTCGGGGCCGTCGATCGACTACCAGGTGCTCGTCTACCCGGTGACCGACTGCGACGTCGACGTACCATCCTATGTGGACCCGGAGAACCAGTTGTTGCTCAACCGGGAGACGATGCGGTGGTTCTGGGACCACTACCTGCCCGACGAGGCCGCACGCACGAACCCGGACGCCTCACCGTTGCGCGCGGCCGACCACGGCGGACTGCCGCCCGCGCTGGTGTACGTCGCGCGGTACGACCCGTTGCACGACGAGGGCGTGGCCTACGCCCGTGCCCTCGCCGCCGCCGGCGTGCCGGTCGCGTTGGAGGAGGCGCCCGACCAGATGCACGCGTTCTTCCAGATGGCCGACATCCTCCCCGGTTACGAGGAGGGGATCGGGCTCGTCTCACACCACATCAACGAGTTCGTCGCCCAGCGGCGGACCGAGCGGGGAAAGGTGGGAGCCACGTCATGACCGAGCACCGAGGCGGCCACGACGTGATCGTCGTCGGCGCCGGATTCGCAGGCCTGTACCAGCTGATCCGCCTCCGCGACGCCGGTTACGACGTGCGCGTGCTCGAAGCGGGCGGCGACGTCGGCGGCACGTGGTACTGGAACCGGTATCCGGGGGCGCGGTGCGACATCGAGTCGATCGAATACTCCTACTCGTTCGACCGTGCCCTCGAACAGGAGTGGAACTGGAGCGAGCGGTACGCCTCGCAGCCGGAGATCCTCGACTACATCCGGTACGTCGCGGACCGCTACGACCTGCGGCGCGACATCACGTTCGACACCCGTGTCGAGGCGATGCGGTGGGACGACGGCTCGGAGCGGTGGACGGTGCGCACCGACGACGGCCGTTCCCGCACCGCGCGGTTCGTGATCGCCGCGACGGGGTGTCTGTCGGTGCCGTCGCGCCCGGATTTCGACGGTCTGGGGGACTTCGCGGGTGAGCTGTACTGGACCTCCCACTGGCCGCACGAGGGCGTCGACCTGGCGGGGAAACGGGTCGCGGTGGTGGGCACCGGTTCGTCGGGATTGCAGACCATCACGGCGATCGCCCCGGTGGTCGGCTCGCTCACGGTGTTCCAGCGCACCCCGTCCTATGCCGTTCCCGCGCACAACGGCCCGATCGGGCAGCGCCTCGACGACGTCAAATCCGGCTACCCGGCCTTCCGTGACGAGAGCAGGCTCTCCCGGCTCGGCTTCCACTGCCGCGAGGGTGAGACGGGGTACTACACCGAGACGTCCGCTGCAGACGTCCGCCGGGAGCTCGACGCCCGGTGGTCCGACGGCGGCCTGTGTTTCACCCAGTCGTTCCGCGACGTGCTGTTCGACGTCGAGGCCAACGAGGCGCTCGCCGAGTACGTGCGGGAGCGCATCCGGGGGAAGGTGCACGACCCGGAGACGGCCGAGAAGCTGACACCGCGGTCGTACCCGATCGGCTCGAAACGGATGTGCGTCGATACCGGGTACTTCGAGGTCTACAACCAGGACAACGTGTCGCTCGTGGACCTCGGGGAGCAGCCGATCGCGCGATTGACCGAACGTGGCGTCGTCGCCGGCGACGTCGAGCGAGAGTTCGACGTGATCATCCTGGCGACCGGGTTCGACGCGATGACCGGCGCGCTCACGGCGATGGACGTCCGCGGCACCGACGGCCCGCTCGCGGAGAAGTGGGCTGCGGGACCGCGCACGTATCTGGGCCTGATGACGGCGGGCTTCCCGAACCTGTTCATGATCACCGGGCCGCAGAGCCCCTCTGTGCTGTCGAACATGATGACGTCCATCGAGTATCACGTCGACTGGGTCACGCGAGCGATCGAGCATCTGCGGGCCCGCGGTAAGCACCGTATGGAACCGGACGTGGCGGCCGAGGACAACTGGGTGAACACCACCAACGACGTCGGTGATCTGACTCTGATGCCGCGTGCCGCGTCGTGGTACACGGGCGCCAACATCCCCGGCAAACAGCGGGTGTTCATGCCGTTCGTCGGAGGGGTGGGCACATACAAGCAGATCGGCGACGGCGTGGCCGTCGCCGGGTATCACGGGTTCGAGATGGCTTGACGGGGGCAGTGGTGTCCGCCGCGGCGGTGCGCGGCGGACACCACTCCGCCCGCGCTCAGTGGCCGTGGCCTGCGGCCGCCGCCGAGCTCGACTTGTGCTTGCTGAGCAGCAGCGAGGTCGCCATCGCGATCAGCCCGATGGTGCCGGCGACCATGAACGCCACGCGCAGGCCGTCGGCGTCCGGACCGGCCGACCCGGTGGTGCTGGCGACCGCGGCGACGGTCACGAACACCGCGGTGCCGAGCGCGCCCGCCACCTGCTGCAACGTGGCCAGGATGGCGCTGCCGTGCGAGCTCAGCTGCTCGCTCAGGGAGCCGAGTGCCTGGGTCATGAGCGGCGTCATCATCAGCGCCAGGCCGATCATCATGATCACGTGGTAGATGACGACGGTCTCGATCGCAGAACCCGGGCCCAACGTCGTGAACAGCCACAGTCCCGCCGCCATCGCGACGGTGCCGGGGATGACCAGCGGGCGCGGACCGACGCGGTCGTAGAGCGAACCGACGGGCCTGCCCAGCAGGCCGAGCGCAAGGCCGCCGGGAAGCACCGCCAGTCCGCTCTCGAACGCCGAGGCGTCGAGCACCGTCTGCAGGTACAGCGGCAGGAGGATCGACGCGACACCCAGCAGGCACATGAACAACAGGCCGGTCAGCGTGAGCGAGACGACGAAGTTCCGCGACTCGAACGGCCGCAGGTCGAGAAGCGCGCGGTCGCGGCGCTGCAGCCTCAGCTGCCGCCACACGAACGCCGACAGCACCGCGAGGCCGACGATGATCGGCAGCCACGGCGGCGGGCCGTGGCCGCCGCCCTCGCCGATCGACGACAGGCCGTAGAGAAGGCCGCCGAAACCGAGCGCGGACAGGATCACCGACAGCACGTCCAGTGGCACGTTCCGCGTCTCACTGCCTAGCTTGAGCCAGCGCGCGCCGATCAGCAGTGCCGCGATCGCCAGGGGCAGCACCAGCCAGAACATCCAGCGCCAGCCGAGACCGGACAGGATCGCGCCGCCGATCGACGGCCCGAGCGCGGGCGCGACCGCGATCACGATGCCGATCGTGCCCATCATCGAACCGCGGCGGTGCTCCGGGATGAGCCGCATGACCGACGTCATCAGCAGCGGGATCATCACGGCCGTGCCGCAAGCCTGCACGACCCGGCCTGCGAGCAGCACGGGAAAACCGGGCGCGAGTGCGGACACCAACGTGCCCGTGCTGAACGCGGTGAGCGAGGCGAGGAACACCTGTCGCGGGGTGAAGCGTTCGAGCAGGAATCCCGTCGTCGGGATGACCACCGCCATCGTCAGCAGGAAGCCACTGGTCACCCACTGCGCGGTCGTCGTCGCGACACCGAGTTCCTGGCTCAGCTGTCGCAGCGCCACGCTCAGGATCGTCTCGTTGAGGATCATGACGAACGCGGACGCCACGAGCATGCCGATCAGCAACAGCGCCTTGGGATCCGTCTCCCGATCCTGCTGCCCGGGCCCCTCCGCCTGGGTGCCGGTCTGGGCAGTGTCGGTCATACGTCCCCCTAGTGAACTGGCGTGCTCGGTGCGCCGGAGCGCGGCGACCCGCCACGGTGTGGCGGGTGTCGTCACCCCGAACGTCCGGCGAGCGGCTCGGCTGCGGCGATGTGCTGCGGCGATGTGCTGCGGCCGTGTGTGCTGCGGCGGTGTGCCGCCGGCCGCCGTCGCGGACCGCTCGCGGTGGTGTACCGGCCGGCCCGTGCGGACGACGCACCTCCGAACGGCCGACACGGCTCGCCGGACGTTGATCCCGAGTCTAGATTGGCACACCGACGGAACCGGTCGCGAACGGGTTTCGACGGCACTTGCGGCCGGTGACGTGTGTCTCAGCGGCGATCACCGCGCCGCCGCGTCCGAGAAGGTCCACAGTGGACGCGATCTCGCCCGGACGGACCTTGTCCGGCCCGCCGTGCGCTGCTAGGAAACGCGCATGAAGCTGACTCGATGGCGAGAAAGTCGACGGGCAACACGCGGTGTCGTCGGCGTGATGGTCGGTGCCCTGCTGGGCGGCGCGATGCTGAGCGGCGTGCCCGCCGGCGCGGCCGACACGCGCGGCCCCGATCGCGCACCGGAGTCGTTCGTGGCGCTGAGTGACGTCGACCCCACGATCCGGCACGACATCCGGTACGTGACGGCGCACAACTTCGTCGGCAGGCCCGTCCGCGGCTACCAGGAGCCGCTGTGCCTGCTGACCCGTGAGACCGCGGAGGCGCTGCGCGAGGTGCAGCGCGCGGCGCTGGCTCGCGGATACACCCTCAAGGTCTACGACTGTTTCCGGCCGCAGCGTTCGGTCGACGACTTCGTCCGCTGGGCCCAGCAGGACGGCAACGACCGGATGCGCGAGGAGTTCTACCCGCGCATCGACAAGTCACGACTGTTCCCGGAGGGCTACATCGCCGAACGGTCCGGGCACAGCAGGGGTAGCACCGTCGACCTGACGCTGGTCGACCTGCCCGCGCCGCCCCAGCGCCCGTACCGGCCGGGCGAACCGCTCACCGCGTGCTTCGCGCCGGAAGGGGAGCGGTTCCCCGACAACTCGGTCGACATGGGCACCGGGTACGACTGCTTCGACGAGCTGGCCGCGACCGAGGCGCCGGAAGTCGACGAACACGTCCGCGAGAACCGGTACCTGCTGCGGGAACTGATGGCCGGCGGCGGCTTCTCGAACTATCCGCTCGAGTGGTGGCACTTCACGCTCGACGATGAGCCGTACCCGGACACCTACTTCGACTTCCCCGTGGCGCGGAGGGCGCTGACCGGCAGCTGAGCACGGGGCCGGCCCCGGTACGCGCCGGGGTCGGCTCGAACACTGTTCGGGGCTAACGGCACGCGGTGCCGTTAGCCCCGAACAGTGTCGCAGCACGTGCGCTCACGGTGTCGGCCACGTGTCGTCGGTGAGAGCGGCGTTGATCCGCCGGACCAGCTCGTCGGCGGGCACCGATGTGTGGAGTACCGCCACGACCGGCTCCGCGGTACCGGACTGCTCCGGTGTCGCGGAGCCGGTCGTGGCCGTCGCCCGAGTGCGCGCCGAGGCGGGCGACTCCTGCGGTGCCGTGGCGTCGGTGTCGGCAGTGGCATGAGCAGAGGTGTCGGTGGTCGTGATCGTGTAGGGCGGATTCGCCTGCCGGACCATCGCGAACGCCCGGTCGGCCAGCCGGTGCGCGTCGACCTCACCTCCGCTGTGCAGCCACTGGCGAAGCACGTGGTTGTGCGCCGCCGCCACGGCCGCGGCGATGATGGGGGCGCGCATGTCGGCGGCCGGATCGCCGGCCGCGTTCAGCCGCTCGCGCAGGAACCGGGTGAACACGCGCTGGTACCGGTCGACGCTCGCGACCTCCTTGTCGCGCAACGACGTCACGGTCCGGGTGAGCTGGTAGCGCTTCAGTGAGACGTCCGGGTCTGCCAGGTACGAGTCGAGCACGAGCCGGACGGCCCGGCACACCGCGTCGACCGGCGCCTCGGCCGCCGGGTCCGACTCGGCGAGGGTGTGTTCGATGTCGGTCAGCAGCTCGTCGTGGTTGGGGAAGATCGAATCTTCCTTCGACCGGAAGTAGCGGAAGAAGGTGCGTCTGCCGACCCCGGCGGCCGCCGCGATGTCGTCGACGGTCGTCGTGTCGTAGCCGTGTGCCAGGAACAGGTCGATCGCGGCGTGGGTGAGTGTCCGCCGGAGCTTGCGCCTGCCCGCGGCGGTGCGGCCGGCACGGGGGCGAGGGGACTCCGACTCCGACGCTCCTGCCGGTACCGCTCCGGCCGGCGGCGACCCGGCGGGAGCGGTACCGGACTGGGACGCGGATCCGGGCGACGGCGAGGACGTGGTCGCGGGCATGGCAGGAAGGTAGCAGAAAACCTCTTGCTAACGGCACTCAGTGCCACTAGCGTGGGCGTGCACGTGGAGCGACGAGGCACCGCAGGAGGACCGCGATGACCCTAGAACTGGACGAGTCCCAGGGCACCCGTCCCGACTACCGCGGCACGTACGGCTGGCCCGTCGAACAGCACGCCGGTGGCCAGCGCCTGATCACCGGTTCCGGGGTCGCCGCCGTCGTCGTGCCGCGCGCGCTGTCCGACACCGTCCTCGCGGACCTTCGGAAACTCGACTGCGCCGGTCCCGCCCTCGCGTTGCCGACCCGGAGGGAACGCGTCACGGTCCTGCTCGCCGAGGCCGACGACTTCGGCACGGCACACCGGCCTCTGCCCGGTGGGGTCCGCGTGCTGCCCGCCGGCTCGGTCGTGCCGCTGCCGGACGGCAGGGACGCATGCGCGGCACGGTGGCTCGTTGCCCCGGACGCGAGCCGGCGCTGGCTGCCCAGCCTCGGCGCGGTGCTCGCGGCCGTCTCCTCGGTACCCGTCGTCGGCCGGCCCGGCGCGGTCGAGCACGGCATACCGCGCGAACTGCTCAGTTGGTGACAGGGCGGGTAGAGTGCCCGCGCCGCCCGCCGGTGCTCCTTTGCCGTGGGCGGTCCGTGTCCACCCCGCGCCGAGCCTGCTGGAGCCTGTGCCGATGACCGTCACCGACCTCGAACTCCGAACCCTCGCCGGTGAACCGGCCACACTGGGCGGGCTCGGTGCGCGCCTGCTGCTGGTCGTCAACGTCGCCTCGAAATGCGGTCTGACCCCGCAGTACAAAGGCCTGGAGCGGCTGTACGAACAGTACGCCGGCCGGGGATTCTCGGTGGCAGGCTTCCCATGCAACCAGTTCATGGGTCAGGAGCCCGGCTCCCCGGAGGAAATCGCCGAGTTCTGCTCGGCCATCTACGGCGTCACGTTCCCGATGTTCGCCAAGATCGACGTCAACGGCGAGCGGCGCCACCCGCTGTACCGTGAGCTGGTCACACTCGCCGACGGCGACGGCGAGGCCGGTGACGTCCAGTGGAACTTCGAGAAGTTCCTCGTCCGCGGGGACGGGACACCGTTGGCGCGGTTCCGTCCGCGCACCGACCCCGAGGCGCCCGAGATCGTCGCGGCGATCGAACGCGCACTCGTGAGCTGAGCGAGCGACACGGACGAGGCCGCCCACCGAGCTCGGTGGGCGGCCTCGTCCGTGTCGCCGGTGCGGCTCTCGCCGACGTCAGATGTCCACGCCCCGGCTGCGCAGCCACGGCAGCGGATCGATCTTGTTGCCGTTCTCGTGGATCTCGAAGTGCAGGTGCGGACCGGTGGACTGGCCGCGGTTGCCCATCGTGGCGATCTGCTCACCCGCTCCGACCTGCTGGCCCACCGACACGGTCGCCTGGTCGATGTGGCCGTACACCGAGACGAGGCCGTCGGAGTGCTGCACGCGCACCCACATGCCGAAGCCGCTCGCGGTCCCGGCGTCGATCACCTCGCCCGGCAGCGTCGAGTGGATCGGCGTGCCGATGCTGTTAGCGATGTCGATCCCGTAGTGGACCGTGCCCCACCGGGCGCCGTAGGTGGAGGTCAGTTCGCCCTCGGCGGGCTTGGCCGCACCTCCCGGTGCGGCGCTCACCTGCGCGGTGGCGGCCGACAGCCGGTCGATCTCGGACTGCGCCTCCTGCTTCTTCGCCTTCGCGGCGCGAAACGCCCGCTGCGCCTCGGCCTTCGCGGTCTCGGCGGCCCGCTCGTTCTGCGACGCCTCGCGCAGCGCGGCGGTGGCCTGTCGCTGGGAGGAACGCCGTTTCTCGAGCGCGGTGCGCATCCGGTCCAGGATGCTGAGCTGGTCGTCACTGATCGCGTTCAGCAGGGACGAACGCTCGAGCATCTCGGTCGTGCTCTCGGCGCCCAGATAGGCCGAGATCGAGCCGATCGTGCTGCCTTGCCGGAAACTCGCGGAGGCGAACCGGTCGACGTCGCCGCGCATGCCGCGCACGCGGGCGGCGGCGGCTTCGGCGGCGCCGCGGGTCTGCTCGGCGCGGGTGCGGGCCTGCTGGGCGGCCCGCTGCGTGCGGTCGTGCTTGCGCTGCGCGTCGCCGTAGCGCTGGTAGGTCTGTGCCAGTGCGGCCTGGGCCTCGCTCAGCTGGCTGCGCGCGGCCTCCAGGTCGCCGGGGGATTCCTGGCCGTGGACCGGGGTGGTCGGGGCGACGACGAGCGCCAGTGTTGCCAGCGCCACGGCCGCCGCCCGGCTGAGCGCGTGGGGCGCACTCATGCGGGGTCTCCAATTGTGTCGGTCGGACGCGCGTGGGGGCGACGCGTCACTCGGGTCGGGGAGAGGACCGAGGATGCGCACCCGGCGGCACGCGGTCCAGCGGCTTTGAGAAACGCCACAACGGTTCGATCACGGACCGGCCTCGATCGCACACAGTCGTATCACCCGGATGGGCGAGATGCGTGGCCGGGTGCCGGTTCAGCGGAGGTGTGCGTCGGCCGCGCCGGTCACGGGTTCGGTGTGTACCGTCGCCGCCGTCAGCCGGGGCACGGCGCCGGTGAGCGCGCGTTCGACGTCGTGGGAGATCGCGTGCGCGGAGGCCACGTCGAGCGTGCCGTCCACGGCCACGTCGAGCTCCGCGCGGAGACTGTGGCCCAGCCAGCGCACGCGCACCTGTCGGACCGCCTCGACTCCGGCGACCGCGGCTGCGGTGCGTTCCACACGCTCGGTGACGTCGGGTTCGACGGCGTCCATGAGCCTGCCCAACACTTCGCGCGCGGCGCCGCGGAGGACGGCGAGGATCGCGACCGTGATGAGCAGGCCGATGATCGGGTCGGCGAGTGGGAACCCGACCATGCTGCCGAAGGCGCCCGCGACGACGGCCAGTGAGGTGAAACCGTCGGTCCTCGCGTGCAGCCCGTCTGCCACGAGGGCGGCGGAACCGATCTCCCTGCCGATGCGGATCCGGTAGCGCGCGACCAGCTCGTTGCCCGCGAACCCGGCCACGCCCGCGATCATCGCCACCCATGCGTGGGACATCGGCTGTGGGTCGAACAACCTACTGACGGACTCGTAGCCGGCCAGCGCCGCCGATGCGGCGATAAGGACGACCACGACCACGCCCGCGAGATCCTCGGCGCGGCCGAAGCCGTACGTGTACCTGCGTGAGGCCGCGCGCCTGCCCAGGACGAACGCGATCGCCAGGGGGATCGAGGTGAGGGCGTCGGCGAAGTTGTGGATGGTGTCGCTCAGCAGCGCCACCGACCCGGTGATCAGCACGAGGCCGAGCTGCACCACGGCGGTGAGCAGCAGCCCCGCGAACGACCACGCGAGTGCGCGCAGGCCTTTCGCGCTCGTTTCGAGAGCGGTGTCGACCCGGTCGGCGGAGTCGTGGCTGTGTGGGGTCACGACATGACGCAGCCGGGCGGCGACACTTCCGCCGTGCCCGTGCCCGTGCCCGTGCCCGTGCCCGTGCCCGTGCCCGTGCCCGTGCTGTCCGTGTCCGGCCGGCCGGTCGTGGTCGTCGGCCCCGGGACCGTCGTCGTGTACGTGCTGATGTGTCACGAACTCACTATCTGCGTACTCACGCAGATAAGCAAGTGCGCAGACAGAAGACATGCCGTAGCGTGTGCCGCATGCACAGTTCCGTGCCCGACTTCGACATGCCGAACGACGAGCAGGTCGACCTGGCCGCGGAGACGTTCCGGCTGCTCGCCGACCCGACGCGGATCAAGGTGCTGTGGGCGTTGCTCCAGGGCGAATCGTCGGTCGCGTGCCTGGCCGAACTCGCCGGTGCCGCGCCGACGGCGGTGAGTCAGCACCTCGCGAAGCTGCGGCTCGCCGGCCTGGTCACGGGGCGGAGGGAAGGCACGTTCGTCTACTACTCCGCCGCCAACAACCACGTGCGCGGGCTGCTCGCGCAGGCGTTGTTCCACGCCGACCACATCGACCGCGACCTGCCGCCCGCGGCCGACCCGGCCGCGGACAACGCGCACCACGCGGTGTCCTGACCACGTCGGTGCCGCGGGGCCGTCAGTGGCCCGACATGCCGCCGTCGACAGCGAGGGTGGAGCCGGTGATGTACGACGAGGCCGGGCCCGCGAGGAAGACGACGGCCGTGTCGAGCTCCCGCTGCACGCCGAGCCTGCCGAGCGTGGAGGTCTGCTGCACGAAGGGCAGCAGTTTGTCCTCGGGGATCTCGGCGGTCATCTCGCTGGCGAAGTAGCCCGGTGCGATGGCGTTGACGCGGATGCCCTTGCGGCCGGACCACTGCTGGGACAGGTCGCGGGTCAGCCCGAGGACGCCCGCTTTGCTGGCGGCGTAGGAGGCCTGTGGGGCGAACGACTTGATCAGGCCGAGCACGCTCGCGATGTTGACGATGCTCGAGCCGGCCTCCATCCGCTTCGCGCAGGCCTGTGCGGCCAGGTACGCGCCGTTCAGATTGATGTCGACGACCCTGCGGAACTCGTCGGGGTCCTCCTTGAGCGCCGGGACGGCGGTGCCGACGCCCGCGTTGTTGATCAGCACGTCGATACGGCCGAACTCGTCGACCGCCGCGGCCGCCATCGCGTCGACACTGGAGGCGTCGGCGACGTCGGTGGCCACGGTGAGCGCGCGCCTGCCGGTCTTCCGTACCCGTTCGGCCGTCTCCGCGAGGCGGTCGGTGCGCCGGGCGGCGAGGACGACGTCGGCGCCCGCCTCCGCGAGTGCGACGGCGAACCCCGCGCCGAGGCCGGAGCTCGCTCCCGTCACCACGGCGACCCTGTCGTCCAGTCGGAACAGATCCAGTACGCCGCTCATGCGATGTCTCCCTTCAGCGCGCGCAGCCCGCCCGCGGCGAGCGGCGCGACGGCCTCCCCGACGTGGTCGAAACCCTCGCCACGTGTCATGCCCTGCCGGTACCGCGCGTGAATGCCCTCGGCCACCACGGCGATCTTGAAGTAACCGAGGCCGAGGTAGAACTCGAACCGGCTCAGGTCGCGTCCGCTCGCGTCGGCGTAGCGCTGCGCCACGGCGCCCGCCGACGGCAGTTTCGCACTGGTCGAGGCCGCGGAGCCGGACAGCACCGGGGCGAACGACGGGTCCGCGTAGACGAGGTAGAGGCCGAGGTCGGCGAGGGGATCGCCGAGGGTCGCCATCTCCCAGTCCACGACGGCGCGCACGCGCCCGGGATCGTCGGGGTCGAGAATCGTGTTGTCGATGCGGTAGTCGCCGTGCACGATCGATGCCCCGCTCTCGGGCGGGCACAGCTCCGCCAGTCGGGCGTGCAGCGCATCGATGTCCGGCAGGTCGCGGGTCCGCACCCGCTGCCACTGGTCGTACCACCGGCGCACCTGCCGCTGGAGATAGCCCGCGGGTTTGCCGAAGTCTCCGAGTCCCACCGTCTCCGGATCGACGGAGTGCAGTGAGGCCAGCACGTCGACGAGTGCGTACCCGCAGCGTTCGATGTCGGCGTCCGGTAGTTCGTGCAGCTGCCGTTCGGTGCGCAACACGGGCCCGTCGACGTACTCGACGAGTGCGAACGGCACGTCCAGCACCGTGTCGTCGTAGGCCACCGCCGGTGCGACGGGCACGTCGGTCCCGGACAGGGCCGCGACGACGCGGTACTCGCGCAGCATGTCGTGCGCGGAGGGGGTGAGGTTGCCGAGCGGTGGCCTGCGCAGCACCCAGCGGTGCGTGCCGTCGGTCAGCAGGAACGTGAGGTTCGACTTGCCGCCCGCGATCAGCTCGGCCTCCAGCGTGCCGCCGAAGCCGGGGACGTGAGCGGCGAAGAACCCGGTGAGTGCGTGCAGGTCGAGACCGTCGGGCGACGATCCCGGCCCGGTGGCCGGCGTCGTGGTCATCGGCGCGCCTCCGTGTCGTGACGGCGCAGCACCCGCCGCGCGATGGACCATCGATGCGTCTCCGAGGGGCCGTCGTAGATGCGGAACGGCCGCACCTCGCGCAGGAACCGGCTCAACAGGACGTCGCCGGACACACCGAGCGATCCGCAGATCTGCAGTGACCGGTCCACGACCCGCCAGATCGCCTCGGCGCAGAACGTCTTCGCCATCGCGGTCGACTGCGCTGCCGACCGCCCCTGGTCGAGTTCCCAGCACGCCTGGGTGATGAGCCCTCGCGAGGCGGCGATGTCGATCTCGTTGTCGGCGATCATCTGCTGCACCATGCCGAGCTCGCCGAGCCGGGAACCGAACGCCTCGCGCTCGGCCGCGCGGGCCACCGCGATGTCCTGCGACCGCCGGGCGATGCCGAGCCAGCGCATGCAGTGCGTCATGCGGGCGGGGCCGAGGCGCACCTGTGCGTACCGGAACCCTTCGTCGACCTCGCCGAGTACCGCGTCGTCGGGCACCCGGCAGTCCTCGAACAGCACCTCCAGGTGCCCGCCGTAGAGGCTTTCGTCGAGCGTGTCGATGTGGCGCACGAGCCGCATGCCGGGGTTGTCCGCGTCGACGAGGAACATCGTGGCGCCCGCTCCGCCGCCGGTGCCGGACGTCCGCGCCATGCAGATCGCGTAGGCCGCGCCGTCGGCGCCGGTGATGAACCACTTGTGCCCGTTGATGCGCCAGCCGCCCTCCTCGCGTTCGGCGACCGTGGCGAGCGCGTTCGGATCGGACCCCGCGCCCGGCGCGGGCTCGGTCATCGCGAAGCACGACCGCACCTCGCCGGTGGCCAGCGGGCGCAGGTAGCGCTCCTGCTGCTCCTCCGTGGCGATCGCCTCGAGCATGTGCATGTTGCCCTCGTCGGGCGCCGCGATGTTGAGCGCGAGCGGACCGAACAGCGAGTAGCCGGCCGCCTCGAACACGGCGGCGCGGCCGCGCATGTCCAGGCCGTGGCCGCCGTACCGGTGGGACACGTGCGGGGCGAACACCCCGGCGTCCTTGGCGGCCCGCTGCAGTTCGGTGCGGACATCCTCGGTGCGGGCGACCCCGCCGTGCCGCTCCTCCAGCGGGATCACGACGTCGCGCACGAACGTCGTCGTGCGTTCGACGAGTTCGGCGACGTCGGGAGTGGGGCTGAGGTCGACGGCCATGGGCGACTCCCGGTTCGGCTAATAGACGTTAGCCGAACTGTAGACGTCCTACCGGATCGGGTGCAAGCAACGTCGGTGCTGGCGATACACACTTGCCGGTACGGCTACGATTGGTTAGCCACACAGACCGGATCGGATCGAGGAGGGGTCGTGGACCGGTTCGACGACATCCGCGCGGCCGCCCTCGAGCTGTTCACCGACCGGGGCTTCCGTGCCACCACGATGGCCGACATCGGCGCCGCCGTCGGCATGCGCGGGCCCAGCCTGTACAAGCACGTCGAGTCCAAACAGGACCTGCTGGCGCGCATCATGACCACGACGATGGAGGCGCTGCTGGCGGGATACCGCACCGCGGTGGCGAGTTCCGACGACCCGGTGGAACGGTTGCGCCGGGCGACCGAGGCGCACGTGCGCTACCACGCGAGGCACCGGCTCGAGGCGTTCGTCGGCAACCGCGAGATCCGTAGCCTCGTCGACCCCCATCGCGCCCGCGTGCTCGCGTTGCGCGCCGAGTACGAACACGCTTTCCGGTGCCTGGTCGCCGACGGAGTGGCGGCCGGGGTGTTCCACGTCGACTCCGTGCGGCTCGCCTCCTACGCCGTGCTCGACCTCGGCATGGGCGTGTCGGCGTGGTACCGCGAGGACGGCGAGCTCGCCGAGGACGCGGTGGTCTGGCAGTACAGCACGTTCGCGCTGCGCCTGGTCGGCCACGTGGGCTAGGAGCTGTTTAAGAACGGGCCCTGGTGTGGGGATGTGGGGAGGTCTCCGGTAGATGGATCAACGACCAAGAAGATCAACATCTATCCGGAGA
>NZ_JACHWU010000002.1 GCF_014191605.1 Prauserella isguenensis | reverse complement strand
CCTCGTCACTGCCGGCCTGCACCCCGGCCATCTCCGGCGGGTTGACCATGTGGTTCAGCGGCTCGGACACCCCGGAAAAGACCAGGCCGATGCCCTTTCCCGCGGAGAAGAGCATCGCGAACCACGAGTACAGCGAGAACTCCGGCCGCTCGTCGTCCCTGCCGAGCCGGATGGTGCCCACTTTCGACAGTGCCGCCCACAGGCAGAACACCAACATCGCGGTGACCACGATGATGTACCACCAGCCCACATGCGTGCCGATGACATCACGCAACTCGGTGAACGCCTCGGCCGCACCATCGCCATAGCGCGCGCCGTACCACGTCGCGAACCCCAACGCAGCAACGATCACCACCACAGCCGGCACGAACACCGGCCTGGACAACCGCGCCCGCGGAACCCCACGCGACCCATCCGCCGCACCCGATTCCGCTTCTACCTCCGAAGCCACGACAACAACTCCTGTTCGAACGCCCCGGCTCCGAGCTCCGAGCAAGGGCGGGATTGCGGCCGGCGTGCGCCGGCCGGATGTATCGGACGATCCTGTGTCACGACAGTCGGGCGAGCCACTGCTGCCGCCAGCGCTCGGTGCCGGCGAGGTCGTTGAAGGTGAACAGATGGAAGCCGGCGAGCTCGTTGTCGGGACGGCCCATCTGGTCGGCCAACGCGGTGATCAGCTTGTCCGGACGGTAACCACTGGGCAGGAAGAACCGCCAGAGCATGGTGGACTGCTTGGCCAGGAAGCGGGCGGACTGCCCGAGTCCGAGGCCGGCCGACACGCGGATCAGCTTCTGGCGGTTTATCGAACCCGGCACGCCCACCCGGATCGGCGTGTGGATACCTTCGGCGCGCAGTCTGCGGGCCCAGCCGATCGTGCTATCGGGATTGAAGCACAGCTGGGTGATGATCTCGTGCGCGCGGCCGGCCTTGGCGTGCAGCGCGTCGTCGATCACCGTGTCGGGCAGCTTGCCGTGTCCCTCGGGGTATCCCGCGATGCCCACGCTGCGGAAAGAGTGCCCGGCCTCGCTGAGGGCGAGCAGCAGGCTCTCCGCGTCAGCGAACTCCCCGGCGGGTTCGGCTGCGTCCCCGCCGATAGCGAAGATCCGCTCGATTCCGGACTCCACCAGTCGTGCGGCGACGTCGTCGAGCTCCGCGCGGTCACGAATCAGCCGGGCGGGCAGGTGCGGTGCGGCGTGGTATCCGTTCTTGCTCAACCGGACGGCGAGCTCGACGGTTGCCTCGATGCCCTTGGCTTCGGTGGCGGTGACCGTCAGCGGCACGTCCAGCGGGACGTGGGCGAGCACCTTGTCCTCGGTGCTGCGGAACGGCAGAACCTCGTAGGATGCGTGCCGCAGAGCTCCGGCCAGCACGACCCGGTGATGCGCGGAAGGTTGAGAGAACATCGCGGACTCCCTGTTGCGGGTGATGAGACGCGTGCTGAAAGCCCCTCCGGTTGGAGGCGTGGCTTCCGGCGGACTGGCTAGTGGCCCCGTTCGACCCACTCGGCGACCTGCGAGATCGCCTCGCCGTCCACAGAGAACGTCAGTGGGACGACGGCGTGGCCTGCTCGGGTCGCCATCAGAAGGTCACCACCGAACGCAGCACGTCACCGCGGTGCATCTTCTCGAACGCAGCCTCGACCCCGTCCAGCGCGATCTCCTCGGTCACGAACTTCTCCAGCGGCAACCGGCCCTGCAGATAGAGCTCGGTGAGCATCGGGAAGTCCCGCTCCGGCAAGCAATCGCCGTACCAGCTGGACTTCAAGGCGCCGCCGCGGGCGAACACGTCCAGCAACGGCAGGTCCAGCCGCATCGTCGGGTCCGGAACGCCGACCAGTACGACGGTTCCCGCCAGGTCCCTGGCGTAGAACGCCTGCTCGTAGGTCTTGGGCACCCCGACCGCGTCGATCACCACGTCCGCACCGTTGCCGCCGGTGAGCTCACGGATCGCCTCGACCGTGTCGGCCTCGGATGCGTTGACGGTGTGCGTGGCGCCGAACTGGCACGCCCAGTCGAGTTTCTTCGGGTCGGTGTCGACCGCGATGATCCGCCGCGCCCCTGTCATCGCCGCCCCGGCCACGGCCCCGTCGCCGACGCCGCCGCAGCCGATCACCGCCACGGAATCGCCAGGCCCGGTCTGACCGGTGTTCACCGCGGCGCCGATACCGGCCATCACGCCGCAACCCAACAGGCCGGCCACCGCCGGACGCCCCGATCGCCCCACCTTGGTGCATTGCGTCGAGTGCACCAGAGTCTTCTCGGCGAACCCGCCGATCCCCAGTGCGGGTGACAGCGGGGTACCGTCGGCCAGGGTCATCGGCTGGTCGGCGTTGTGGGTGTCGAAGCAGTACTGGGGGCGGCCGCGCCTGCAGGCCCGGCAGCTGCCACACACCGCGCGCCAGTTGAGCACGACGAAGTCGCCCGGCTCGACGTTGTGCACACCTTCGCCGACGGCAGCCACCCTGCCGGCCACCTCGTGACCGAGCAGGAACGGGAACTCGTCGTTGATGCCGCCTTCCCGGTAGTGCAGATCGGTGTGGCAGACACCGCAGGCCTGCACGTCGACCACGGCCTCACCCGGGCCGGGATCCGGGACATGGATCGTGGTGACCTCCACGGGCTTACCCTCGCCCATGGCCACCACGGCGCGCACTTCGGTCACCGGTCGCTCCCATTCGCCAGCGTACGGACGGATGCTGCTTGTCGGGTTCGGTCCCGGTACTCCGCGGCCGCGTCGGCAAGCCAGTCGGCGAGATAGCGCGCGAAGGATGCGCGGACGAGAATCCAGAAGCTCGGCTCGTCGGCGTCCCGGCACAGCACGACCACTCCGGCGCGTGCCAGCAGCGTCTGTGCGCACTGGTCGGAGGTGAAGCTGCGCCGATGCAGGTCGAGCGCGCAGCCCTTGGCCAGCAGCTCCCGGGATCTCGGGCCGGTGACCTCGACGATCGTGCGGTTGCCGGACACGTCGACCACCGAGCCGTGGTCCTCGCCGAGGGCCTCGGCGAGTGTTGCCTGAATCCGCCCGGCGCTGCCCTCCGGGCCGACCAGCAGCCATTCGTCCGGACCCATCCAGAGGATCTGCAGCTGTTCGGTGCGGGCGACCTGACCGGGCTGATTGGGCAGCATCGTGCCCACGGCCGTGCCGATGCGCTCGGCTGCCGGGCTCTTCGGGTCGACGCGCAGCGTGATCTGGGCGGTGAAGGCCACTTCGGACAGTTGCACGGCACCGGGCACCGAGGAGCCGGCCAGTGTCTCGGCGCGGGCGGCCAGCGGGGACTCGCCGTGGAGCTCAGCCATCGCGACGGTTTCCTTCCTTGTCGTAGAAGACCGGTTCGGTGATCTCGACGGGCACGAGCCGGTCGCCGACGTGGCCGTAGACGGTCTGCCCGATGCGGTCTCGGCCGCTCTTCACCAAGGCGAGGGCGAAGGGGCGGTCGAGGGCGGCGCTGCGGTAACTGGAGGTGATGTGCCCGAGCATGGGAACCGGCGGTTCGGGCAGCTCGGACAGCTCCACCAACTGGGTGCCTTCCGGCACGACGGCGGAGTCGGCCGGTGGCAACAACCCGACGAGGTGTTTGCGGTCCGAGCGGACGGTGTCTGCGCGGCTGAACGAGCGCATGCCGAGGAAGTCGTCCTTCTTCTTCGACACCGCCCAGCTCATCCCGAGATCGTGCGGGGTGACCGTGCCGTCGGTGTCCTGCCCGACGATGGGGAAACCCTTCTCGGCCCGCAGCACGTGCATGGTCTCGGTGCCGTAGGGCGTGATGTCCAGATCGGAACCGGCCTCGTACAGCGCATCCCAGACCTCGCGGCCGTGCCACCAGGGGACGTTGATCTCGAAGGCGAGTTCGCCGGAGAAGCTGATCCGGCACACCCGCGCGGCCCGGCCCGCGACGGTGCCGTCGGTCCAGGACATGAACGGGAAGGCGTCGGCCGCGAGGTCGATGTCCGAGGTCACGCGGGCGAGCACGTCGCGAGAGCGGGGACCGGCAAGGGCGATGGTGGCCCAGTGCTCGGTGACCGAGGTCAAGTGAACCCGCAGGTGCGGCCATTCGGTCTGCAACCAGTCCTCGAGCCATTCGAGTACGCCGGCCGCACCGCCCGAGGTGGTGGAGATGAGGTAGCGGTGCTCGTCGGTACGCATCACGGTGCCGTCATCGAAGACCATGCCGTCGGCGTGGCACATCAGGCCGTAACGGATGCGGCCGACCTTGAGCGTGCTCATCTTGTTCGTGTAGACGAGATCGAGGAACTCGGCCGCGTCCGGGCCCTGCACGTCGATCTTGCCGAGCGTCGAGACGTCCTGCATCCCCACGCCGGTGCGCACCGCGTGGCATTCGCGCAGTACGGCGGAATCCATGTCCTCCCCGGGCCGCGGGTAGTACCAAGGCCGCTTCCACTGGCCGACGTTCTCGAACGGGCACTGCTGCGCGAGGTGCCAGTCGTGCATCGCGGTGACCCGGATGGGGTCGTAGAGGTCGCCGCGGTCGCGACCGGCCAGCGCGGCGAACGCCACCGGTGCGTAGGGCGGGCGGAACGTGGTGGCGCCGACCTGCGCGACCTCGACGCCGAGGAGCTCGGCGATCACGCCGGAGGACAGCAGGCCGGAGGTCTTGCCCTGGTCGTGGGCGGTGCCGATGGTGGTGAACCGTTTGATGTGTTCCACGGACGACATCCCGGCCCCGACGGCCTTGCGCACGTCGGCGACCGTCGCGTCCCGTGCCAGATCGACGAACTGATCGTGGTCGGAGTCCGCGGAAAGGCCCGGCAGCAGCCAGGTCGGCTGCGGCGGTGTGACGGGGCCGGACGGGGAGCTGGGAACCTCGGCGGGGTCGGCGTCGAACCCGGTCGCGCGCGCCGCGGCGCTGCCCGCTTCGGACCCGGTACGCAGACACTCGCCGGTGGTGAAGGTGCCTGCGGCAGCGCCCACCGTGCGCACACCGCGGGTGGCGCGGTCGGGGACGAGCGCGCAGATCTCCTCGGAGTACCGCACGGTTCCGCGTGCCTGGCTGTGCAGGTGCACCGCAGGGTTCCAGCCGCCCGATACGAGCAGCAGATCGCAGTCGAGTTCGGAGGCAACGGTCGGAGCCGAATCGCCGGAGGGCACGGGGGAGATCTGAGCGCCGCTGACGCGGTCGGTGCCCGAGGTGCCGGTGACCGCGCAGTTGGTCAGGATCTGGATGCCCCGCTCGACACACCGTGCGGTCCACAAGGTCGTGGCCACGGGACGTACGTCGACCACGGCCGCGATCTCCACCCCGGCGTCGTGCAGGTCGACGGCGGCGGCGTAGGCACTGTCGTTGGTGGTGAACGCGACGGCGCGGTGACCGGGCAGCACGCCGTAGCGGTGCACGTAGGTGCGGGCCGAGCCTGCGAGCATGGTGCCGGGACGGTCGTTGCCGGGGAAGACCAAGGGCCGCTCGTGGGAGCCGGTGGCGAGTACGACCTCGCGGGCGCGGACGTGCCAGGTGCGCTGCCGGGTGAATGTGTCCTCGCCCCGGTGTTCGACGGCCACCAGATAGTTGTCGTCGTAGCAGCCGAACACGGTGGTGCGGGGCAACACCGTGACCTCCGGGGTCGCCCGCAGCTCGGCGGTGACGCGGTCGATCCAGCGCCCCGCGGGAGCGTGATCGAGCTCCTCGTCGCTGCCGAGCAGGCTGCCGCCGAACTCGGTGTCGGAGTCGGCGATGATCACCCGGGCTCCGCTGCGGGCCGCGCTCAGCGCGGCGGCCAACCCCGCCGGGCCCGCGCCGACGACCAGCACGTCGCAGTGCGCGTTGATCGCGTCGTAGCGAGCCGGGTCGGGGTCGGTCGCCAGCCGCCCCTGCCCGGGCAGCGAGGACGCGACCAGACCGTCGTGCAGCGCTACCGTGGTCGCGGTCAGCATCGGCTCGGGAAAGGGCTCCTCGATCTGCACCAGCGCGTTGGGCTCCTCCGGGCCCGCCGAGGCGATGCCACGCGGCCGTCCGTAGCGGATGCTGGTGCCGACCTGATGCACGCCGTTCGCCAGCAGCGCCGAGGCGAGCGTGTCGCCGTCGAACCCTTCGTACTCGTGGCCGTCGAACCGGAACCGGACCGGGCGGTCGCGGTTGATCCGGCCGCCTTCGGCAAGCCTGTACTCGCCAGTCACCTCGTCACCGCCTCGTGGGAGTCGTCCTGGAAGATCTCGTTGGTGGTCGTGTCGCGGCGGACGGTGAACCAGCGGCGGCAGCCTGCCTGGTGGTTCCACCGCTCGGAGAAGAGGCCCTTGGGGTTGGCGCGGTAGAACAGAAAGCGCGCCCACTCCACATCGGACAGTTCTTGTGGTTCGGCCGGGTACGGCACGTCGGCCTGGCCGCCGTAGTGGAACTCGGTCTCGTTGCGTGGCCCGCACCACGGGCACGGAATCAGCATCATGGCGGTTCTCCTAGTGGGCGACGCCGGCGGCGCCGTGTTCGTCGACCAGGGCGCCGGTCGCGAAGCGGTCGAGGTTGAAGGGTGCGTTCAGCGGGTGGGGTTCGTCATGGGCGATCGTGTGCGCGTAGCACCAGCCGACCCCTGGCGTGGCCTTGAAACCGCCGGTTCCCCAGCCGCAGTTGACGTAGAGGTTCTCGAACGGCGTCAGGCCCATGATCGCCGAGGCGTCGGGAGTGACGTCCACGACGCCGGCCCAGGTACGCAGCACGTGGGCGCGGGAGAACATCGGGAACAGTTCCACCGCGGCGGTCAGCTCCCGTTCGATGGTGTGGAACGCGCCGCGCTGGCCGTAGGAGTTGTAGGCGTCGATGCCCGCACCGAGCACGAGTTCGCCCTTGTGTGCCTGGGACACGTACACGTGCACCGCGTTGGACATGACCACGGTGGGATGCACCGGTTCGAGGAGTTCGGAGACCAGCGCCTGCAGCGGGTGACTCTGGATGGGCAGCGCCAACCCGAGTTCGTCGGTCAACACCGAGGTGGAGCCGGCAGCCGCGAGGGCGACCTTGCCTGCGGCGATGTCACCGCGGGTGGTGCGCACGCCGGTGATCCGGTCGCCGATCCGGTCGAAACCGGTGACCTGACAGTTCTGCACCAGGTCCACGCCCATGCGGTCCAGCGCGCGGGCGAAGCCCCAGGCGACGTGGTCGTGCTTGGCGATGCCCGCCCGCGGCTGCCAGGTCGCACCCATCACCGGGTAACGCAGGTCCTCCGAGGTGTTCAGGATCGGGCAGATCTCGGCGACCTGGTCTGCGTCGAGCCATTCGGCGTCGATGCCGTTGAGCCGGTTGGCACCGACCCGCCGCTTGCTGTCGCGCACGTCCTGCAGGGAGTGGGCGAGGTTGAGCACGCCGCGCTGGGAGAACAGCAGCGGGTAGTCGAGCTCGTCCTCCAGGCCTTCCCAGAGCTTCATCGCGTGCTCGTACAGCCCCGCGCTCTCGTCCCAGAGGTAGTTCGAGCGGATGATCGTGGTGTTGCGCGCCATGTTCCCGCCGGCAAGCCACCCGCTCTCCAGCACCGCCATATTGGTGATGCCGTGGTTGACCGCCAGGTAGTAGGCGGTGGCCAGGCCGTGACCACCACCGCCCACGATCACGACGTCGTAGGAGTGTTTCGGTTCAGGGGAGTTCCAGAGCCAGTCCGGGTGGTCCGGCAGATCGGCACCGGGCGTACGCGGCATCAGAACCCTCCGATCAGGTTCGGGTAGAGGGGGTGCTTGGTGGCGAGCGCTTCGACGCGGGCGCGGAGTTCGGCGCTGGTGGCCCCGTCGAACCCGGGCTGGAGCGCTTCGGCGATGACGTCGGCGATCTCGGTGAATTCGGCGGCACCGAAGCCGCGGGTGGCCAACGCAGGGGTGCCGATGCGCAGCCCGCTGGTGACCATGGGCGGTCGAGGGTCGTTCGGCACCGCGTTGCGGTTGACGGTGATGCCGATCTCGTGGAGGCGGTCCTCGGCCTGCTGGCCGTTGAGTTCCGCGTCGCGCAGGTCGACCAGCACGAGGTGCACGTCGGTACCCCCGGAGACCAACCGCACACCCACCTCGCGGGCGTCGTCGGCCCGGAGGCGTTCGGCCAGGATGCGGGCGCCTTCGACGGTGCGGCGCTGGCGCTCCGCGAACGCCTCGCCTGCGGCGATCTTGAAGGCCACGGCCTTGCCCGCGATGACGTGTTCGAGGGGGCCGCCCTGCTGGCCGGGAAAGACCGCGGAGTTGAGTTTCTTGGCGAACTCGGTGTCGTTGGACAGGATGACGCCGCCGCGCGGGCCGCCGAGAGTCTTGTGCGTGGTGGTGGTGACGACGTGGGCGTGCGGCAGCGGGTTGGGGTGGAGTCCGGCGGCCACGAGCCCGGCGAAGTGGGCCATGTCGACCATGAGGTAGGCGCCGACCTCGTCGGCGATGGCGCGGAAGCGGGCGAAGTCGAGCCGGCGGGGGTAGGCCGACCAGCCTGCGATGATCAGCTGCGGCTTGTGCTCGCGGGCCAGTCGCGCCACCTCGTCCATGTCGACGCGGTGGGTGTCGTCGCTGACGGTGTAAGCCGCGACGTTGTAGAGCTTGCCGGAGAAGTTGATCCGCATGCCGTGGGTCAGGTGCCCGCCGTGGGCCAGGTCGAGGCCCATGATGGTGTCGCCGGGCTTCAGTAGGGCGAACATGGCCGCGGCGTTGGCCTGGGCGCCGGAGTGGGGCTGGACGTTGGCGTAGTCGGCGCCGAAGAGGTCCTTGACGCGGTCGATCGCCAGCTGTTCGACGACGTCGACGTGTTCGCAGCCGCCGTAGTAGCGCTTACGGGGGTAGCCCTCGGCGTACTTGTTGGTCAGCACCGAGCCCTGGGCCTCGAGCACCGCCTGGGGAGCGAAGTTCTCCGACGCGATCATCTCCAGCGTGTTCCGCTGGCGGCCCAACTCGGCGCCGACCGCCGTCGCCACCTCCGGGTCCACCGCCGAGAGTGGATGGTCGAACAGATCATCGGTGGACGAATTCATGGGACTCCTTCCGCGCTGGCACGCAGCAGGGGATCGAGGGTTGGCAAGGCCGAACGCTCGGCTCGCCTGAAAGTCAACTGAAATATCAGATGTAGGTCACAGTAACACCGCGTGCTGCGCGGTCAAGGGATTCCGGAGTTCGGTCTGAAACCCGCGCACCGCGGCTCCGCGCGCCCGGACAAAGCGGTCGAACGCCTCATCGGGAGCGTTCAGGCAGTCGGCTTACCAGCGATTTTCGGCTACGTGTTGACCGGATCACACCCGCCGTCCTACCGTGTTGTGTAGTTGATATATCAGTCCTCGGTCAGAGGGGTGAGCATCCACCCTTCCGGCGCGGCCCGGCGGCGCCGCACATTCCGAAGCCCTTCTCCGCAACGAGAACCGCCTGCCGAAGGCGGTATCGCTCCTCAGTTCGAAATCTCGCCGTCCCGTAAGGAGACCTGCATGAGCACGACCCCTCGCGTCGTCATCGTCGGAGCCGGGATCGTCGGTGCGAACCTGGCCGACGAGCTCACCAGCCGCGGGTGGAACGAGGTCACCGTCCTCGATCAGGGGCCGTTGCCGCTGACCGGCGGCTCGACCTCGCACGCGCCCGGCCTCGTGTACCAGACCGGCGCGTCGAAGACGATGACCGAGTTCGCCACCTACACCGTCGAGAAGTTCAAGAGCCTGCACGCCGACGAAGGCTGGTGCTTCAACCAGGTCGGCGGGCTGGAAGTGGCGACCACCCCGGAGCGGCTGGCCGATCTGCACCGCAAGCAGGGCTTGGCCACCTCCTGGGGCGTCCCCGGAGAAGTCATCTCGCCCGAGGAATGCGTCAAGCTGCATCCGCTGCTCGAGGCCGATCGCATCCTCGGCGGGTTCCACACACCCACCGACGGTCTGGCCAAGGCGCCCCGCGCGGTGCTGGCGCTGACGCGGCGGGCGGCCGCTCGCGGGGCCCGGTTCCGCGGCGAGACCCGGGTGCTGGGGATCAACCAGCGGGGTGGCCGCGTGACCGGGGTGGAAACGGACCAGGGCGAGGTGCCCGCCGACATCGTGGTGTCCTGCGCCGGGTTCTGGGGTCCGCAACTCGGTGAGATGGCCGGCATGAACGTCCCGCTGCTGCCCATGGCGCACCAGTACGCCAAGACCGACCAGCTTCCCGAACTCGCGGGTCGCAACGACGAACTCACCGAGGCCAAACTGCCGATTCTGCGCCATCAGGATCGCGACCTCTACTACCGCGAGCACGTGGACCGGTTGGGCATCGGCACCTACGCGCACCGCCCGATGCCGGTGCGCCTGAGCGATCTGCCCGAAGTGGACGATCCCTCCGAGTCGGCCATGCCCTCGGTGCTGCCGTTCACCGACGCGGACTTCGCGCCTTCCTGGGAGCACACCCAGCGGTTGCTGCCCGCATTGGAGTCGGCGTCCGTCGAGACCGGCTTCAACGGGGTCATGTCGTTCACTCCCGACGGCGGTCCGCTGGTCGGTGAGTCGCCGGACGTGGCGGGTTTCTGGATCGCCGAGGCTGTGTGGGTGACCCACTCCGCGGGCGTGGCTCGGTCGGTGGCGCAGCTGCTCGTGGACGGGCGCAGCGAGATCGAGCTGCACGGCTGCGACGTGCACCGCTTCGACGAGATCGAGACGACCCCTGAGTACGTCGAGGAGACGGCTTCGCAGGGCTTCGTGGAGGTCTACGACGTCAAGCACCCGCTGCAGCCCAAGTTCTCACCGCGTGACCTGCGGGTGAGCCCGTTCCACGCACGGCAGAAGGAACTGGGCGCGGTGTTCCTCGAGGCCCACGGTTGGGAGCGGCCCCACTGGTACGAGGCGAACGCGCCGCTGGTCAAGGAACTGCCGATGGAGTGGCAGCCACCGGCCAGGGACGCGTGGGCGGCGATGTACCACAGCCCGATCGCCGCGGTCGAGGCGTGGAAGACGCGCACCGACGTCGCCATGTTCGACATGACCTCGCTCAAGCGCCTCGAGGTCAGCGGCCCGGGCGCGCTGGCGTTCCTGGACCGGCTCACCACGAACAAGCTCGACAAGTCCGTCGGGTCGGTGACCTACACGTTGATGCTCGACGAGGCGGGCGGCGTGCGCAGCGACCTCACCGTGGCGCGGCTGGAGGAGCAGCTGTTCCAGGTCGGTGCCAACGGCAACCTCGACTTCGATCGGATGCGCCGCGAGCTGCCCGAGGACGGCAGCGTGCACCTGCGCGACATCACCGGCGGCACCTGCTGCATCGGAGTCTGGGGCCCGCGGGCCCGCGACCTGGTGCAGCCGCTGAGCCGGGAGGACCTCTCGCACGAGGCCCTGAAGTTCTTCCGCTGCAAGCAGATTCGCATCGCCGGTATCCCGGTCACCGCGATGCGGGTGTCCTACGTCGGTGAGCTCGGCTGGGAGCTCTACACCAGCGCCCAGTACGGCCAGCGGCTCTGGGACGTGCTCTACGCGGCCGGCCGCGAGCACGGTGTCGTGGCGGCCGGGCGAGCGGCGTTCAACAGCCTGCGGCTGGAGAAGGGCTACCGCGCCTGGGGCGCGGACATGACCACCGAGCACAACCCGTTCGAAGCCGGGCTCGGCTTCGCGGTGCGGATGCAGAAGGGCGATTTCGTCGGCCGGGAGGCCCTCGAGGCGATCGACCCCGAGTCGGTCACCCGGAAGCTGCGCTGCCTGACCATCGACGACGAGCGCAGCGTGGTGCTGGGCTCCGAGCCGGTGTTCGTCGACGGTGTGGCCTCCGGATACGTCACCTCGGCGGCCTTCTCCCACACCCTCGGCACCCCGATCGCCTACGCCTGGCTGCCCGCCGAGGCCGTCGAGGGCACGCAGGTGCGCATCCAGTACTTCGACCGCATGGTGGCCGCGACCGTCGCGGCCGAGCCCCTTGTCGACCCGGACATGCACCGGATCCGCCGGTGACCAGCACTGCGCCCGCGGGCGCACGACCGCGAAGGACGTCCATGCGCACCGAGACGATCGAACACTACCTACACGAGCTGGGCGCCAGGGTGCCGGCGCCCGGTGGCGGGGCGGCCGCAGCGCTGCACGCCGCGCAGGCCGCGGCGCTGCTGTCCATGGTCGCCCGCTACAGCGACGGCGAGAAGTACGCCGAGCAGGCCGAGACCCTGCAGGAGGCGTGTGAGGCCGCCGATGAGCTGCGCGGGCTCTGCCTCGATCTGGCGGAGCAGGATGCGGAGGCCTTCGGCGCGGTCGCCGCAGCCTATGCACTGCCCAAGCAGACCGCCGAGGAGAAGCAGCAGCGTTCCTCGGCCATCGCGGCTGCACTCGCCGAGGCTGGGCGGGTCCCGGCCAGGGTGGCCGCTCTGGCCGCCCAGCTCGTCGAGCTCGCCGAGCTGTTGCGGCCGATCGGAAACCCCAACGTGATCAGCGACGTGGCGGCAGCCGCGGTCGCGGCACGGGCGGCCATCTCGACCGCCCGGGTCAACGTCGAGATCAACCTCGCCGGAATCACCGATCCCGACGTCCACGCCGAACTCGACGAGGCGATCGTCAAGACCGACGACACCCTGCTGCGCGCCGACTCCGTCACCTCCGCCGTTCGGGAGCAGATCCTGCGATGACCACGATGCAGCCCACCGAAATCCGATCCGACGACGCCGTCCGAGAACTCGGTGGCACCGGACTGGCCCGCGAGATCCGCACGCGGGCCGCGGTCGACGCCGCGGAGCTCACCGAGTCCGGGACCACCCCGGGGCTGGCGGTGGTGGTGGCCACCGACGACGAGTCCAGTGCCTGGTACGTGCGATCGATCGCCCGCGCCGCGGGCAAGGCCGGAATCGACTGCCGGACGGTCGATCTCGGTGCGGGCGCGGACCCCCAGCTGATCCGCGCCACGCTGGAGCAACTCAGCGCCGACGGGTCGGTGCACGGCATCATCCTGCAGACTCCGCTGCCTGCCGGCGCGCACTTCGAAGACCTGGCTTCGGCGATCGATCCCCGCAAGGACGTCGACGGGGCCAACCCGGTCTCGCTCGGCAACCTGGCCGCGGGCCTGCCCGCGTACCCGCCGGCGACCGCCGCTGCGGTCCTGGAACTGCTCGATCACCACGAGGTCGAGCTCGCCGGGCGCAACTGCGTCGTGGTGGGGCGTTCGAACGTGGTCGGCAAGCCGGTCGCGCGGCTGCTGTTGCAGCGCGACGCGACCGTCACGATCTGCCACCGGCACACCCCGGAACTGACCGCGTTCACCCCGGACGCCGACGTGCTGGTGGTCGCGGTCGGCAAGCCCGACCTGATCACCGACAAACACGTCAGGGATGGCGCGATCGTCGTCGACGTCGGCACCAACCCGACCACCGACGGCGGGCTCGTCGGCGACGTCGATCCGTCCGTGCATGTCGCCGGCCTCACCCCGGTGCCAGGGGGCGTGGGCCCGGTGACCACCGCGCTGCTACTGCAGCACACCGTGCGGTCGGCGGTCCGCAGCGCCCGCCGGCCCCGGCACGCCGCCGAGTCCCAGCTGCGAACCAGTTCGGAGCACTGATGAGCCTTTCCGTATTCGACTTGTTCAAGGTCGGCATCGGGCCGTCGAGTTCGCACACCGTCGGCCCGATGCGAGCCGCCTACCTGTTCGTTCAGCATCTGCGTGAGAGCGGGTTGCTGCAGCGCGTCACGCAGGTGCGCTGTGAGCTGTTCGGTTCGCTCGGCGCCACCGGGCACGGGCACGGCAGCGTCAAGGCCGTGGTCCTGGGGCTGGCAGGGGAGCAGCCGCACCTGGTCGACCCGGTGGCGGCCGAACCGTTGGTGCAGGCCGCTCGAGAGGAAGCCCGGCTGAGTCTCGGCGGTGCCCACAAGATCGCCTTCGACGTGGACGGGGACGTGGTGCTGCACCGCAACACCCGGCTCGACTTCCACAGCAACGGCATGATGTTCGAGGCCTTCGACGAGGCGGGGGTTCGGCTCGATCGCCGCGAGTACTACTCGGTCGGCGGCGGCTTCGTCGTCGACGAGGACGAGGCGGGGCGGCCGGTGCTCGTCGAGGACGACACCCCGGTGCGCCACCCGTTCAGCACCGCCGAGCAGCTGCTGGCGCACACCACCGCCGCCGGGTCGCGGATCAGCGACGTGGTCCTGGCCAACGAGCGCAGCTGGCGCACCGAGGTCGAGACACGTGCCGGACTGCTGCACATCTGGGCGGTGATGCAGGAGTGCGTCGAGCAGGGCACCCGCACCGGCGGGACGCTGCCAGGCGGGCTCAAGGTTCGCCGCCGCGCTCGCGAACTGCGAGCCAGCCTCGAGGACAGCGCAGGGGAGGGGGACGCGGCGCAGGCCATGGAGTGGGTGACGCTGTTCGCCCTGGCTGTCAACGAGCAGAACGCGGCGGGCGGCCGGGTGGTGACCGCACCGACCAACGGCGCAGCCGGGATCGTGCCTGCCGTGCTGCACTACGCGCACCGCTACCTGCCACATTTCGACGACGACGCCGCGGTGCGTTTCCTGCTCACCGCCGGGGCGATCGGCGTGCTGTTCAAGGAGAACGCCTCCATCTCCGGTGCCGAGGTCGGCTGCCAGGGCGAGGTCGGATCGGCCTGTTCGATGGCCGCAGCCGGGCTCGCCGAGGTGCTCGGCGGAACCCCCGAGCAGGTGGAGAACGCCGCGGAGATCGGTATCGAACACAACCTCGGGCTGACCTGCGACCCGGTGGGCGGACTGGTGCAGATCCCGTGCATCGAGCGCAACGCGGTGGCCGCGATCACGGCGATCACCGCAGCCCGGATGGCGCTGCGCGGCGACGGCCGGCACCACGTGTCCCTGGACAAGGCGATCAAGACGATGCGCGAGACCGGGGCCGACATGAAGGACAAGTACAAGGAGACCGCTCGCGGCGGCCTCGCGCTCAACATCGTGGAATGCTGAGGAGAATCCCTTGACCAGGAGTTTCAGCGTACAAGCCCGGTCGTTCACGCTCACCTTGAGCTGCCCGAACCGCACGGGGATCGTCCAGGCCGTCAGTTCCTATCTCGTGGAGCACGGTTGCGACATCGTCGAGTACCGGCAGTTCGACGACCCGGTTCGCGGGCGCCTGTTCCTGCGGGTGCAGGCGGCCGCGAACGTCGAGGTCGACCTCGACACGATGGCCGACGACTTCGCTCCGGTGGCCACCGACTTCGAGATGGACTTCGCACTGCACCAGGACCGTGACGCCAGGGTCGTCGTGATGGTCTCCAAGCTGGGCCACTGCCTCAACGACCTGATCTACCGATGGCGGGCCGGGGCTCTGGGCGCCGAGATCGTGGCCGTGGTGTCCAACCACGAGGATCTGCGCCCGATGGCCGACGCCGCAGGCCTGCCGTTCCACCACATCCCGGTGAGTCCGGAGACCAAGCCCGAGGCCGAGTCGCAGCTGCTGCAGCTGGTCGACGACTACGAGGCCGATCTGGTGGTGCTCGCCCGGTACATGCAGGTGCTCTCCGACCAGACCTGCAAGGCGCTGCACGGCAGGGCGATCAACATTCACCATTCGTTCCTACCCGGGTTTAAGGGCGCCAAGCCTTACCACCAGGCCTACGACCGGGGAGTGAAGCTGGTCGGCGCCACCGCCCACTTCGTCACCCCGGACCTCGACGAGGGCCCGATCATCGAGCAGGAGGTGATCCGTATCGATCACACCTACGACCCGCGGGCGCTGCAGACCGTGGGCCGGGACGCCGAGGCACTGGCGCTGTCCCGTGCCGTGCGGTGGTACTGCGAGAACCGCGTGCTGCTCAACGGCAACAGCACCGTGGTGTTCGGCTAGCCGCGAGGCCAGAAGTGCGAGTACTTTGGTCGGCGCACTGCGTTCCTCCCGGCACTCCCGGGAGCACACCGCATCGTCGCCACGCGCGTATCGCTCGGTGGTTCCGCGGCCGAGGACCACCGCCGGTGGCCGCACACCCGAGTGATTCCGCCCCCCCAGCGATCACATCAGGACCACTGACCCCCCCCCTTTGCCACATCACGATCGAATCAGAGCCGGCGCCCGCTGCGTTCGCGCCGCAGCGAGACGCCACCTCACTGACGAGGAGCGTTACCCATGACGACCGGTGAGCTTCCCACCGCACAGGAGCAGGCAGGCGACCTCCCCGAAAGCCTGCGTGAGACCTTGGCCGGGCACTACTACACCGACCCCGAGATCTTCCGCCTGGAACAGGAGCACATCTTCGAAGCAGGCTGGTTCTGCGCCGTGCTCAGTGCGGATCTGGCCAAGCCCGGCCAGTTCGAGACTATCCAGGTCGGACGCGAGAGCGTGCTCGTCACGCGGGGCCGCGACGGTGCGATCAAGGCCTTCCTCAACGTCTGCCGGCACCGCGGCGCGCGGCTGTGCACCGAGGAGAAGGGCGAGGTCCGTCGGTCCTTCCAGTGCCCGTACCACGCCTGGACGTACTCGTTCGACGGCGCGCTGATCGCCGCGCCGAACCTCGGTGCGATGGAGGACATCGACCGCACCCAATACGGGCTGCACGACGTGCACATACGCGAGTGGCTCGGGTACGTGTGGCTGTGCCTGGCCGAGGAGCCACCGTCGTTCGAGGACACCGTCGTCGGCGACGTCAACGCGCGGCTGGGAACTCCCGACGCGATCGTCGGCTACCAGGTCGCCGACCTCAAGCTGGGCAGGCGCATCGAGTACGACGTGAAGGCGAACTGGAAGCAGATCGTCGAGAACTTCATGGAGTGCTACCACTGCGCCACGATCCACCCCGAGCTCACCGAAGTGCTCCCGGAGTTCGCCGACGGACTCGCCGCGCAGTACTTCGTGGGACACGGCGCCGAGTTCGGCGAGGACGTCCAGGGCTTCACGGTGGACGGTTCGGCCGGTGTGGAGAAGCTTCCCGGGGTGAGCGAGGAGCAGGACCGTCGCTACTACGCCATCACCGTGCGGCCGCAGGTGTTCATCAACCTGGTGCCCGACCACGTGGTGTTCCACCGGATGTTCCCGCTGACCGCCGAGCGCACGCTGGTGCGGTGCGACTGGCTGTATCTTCCGGACGTGGTGGACTCCGGCGCCGACATCGACCGGTCCGTGGAGCTGTTCCACCGGGTCAACCAGCAGGACTTCGACGCCTGCGAGCGCTGTCAGCTGGCCATGGACTCCCGCGCCTACGCAGACGGCGGCGTCCTGGTGCCCAGCGAGCACCACATCTCCGAGTTCCACGACTGGGTCCGCGAGCGCATCGGCTGATCCGGTCTCGACAGGGGCCTCGCGTCGGTACGGCGCGAGGCCCCTTCGCATACCCGTGGCGAGTCCCTACGCCCGTGCCACCGCCGTCCTCGGCCGGCAGCGCCCGCGTCTCCGGTTGCTGTCACCGCTGCGGTTTCTGCGGGCCGGACACTCCGGACATCGAGGTTCTGTCACCACACCCGGGCCGGTTCCGGACACGCCGGCACGAGCGCTCCGGGCACGCCGGAACTAGCGAGGCGGTTCCAGGGGGACGCCGTCCTCGGACAGCGGGGGAGGCGGGAGCTCGGCGCTGGAGGTCAGCGGAGCGGCGCCGTCGAGCGGTTTACCGGCGTGCTCTCGTAGATGTCGCGTCGCGATCATGCCTATGACGCCCGCGCCGATGAGATAGTAGCCCGGCCAGTCCAGGTTGCCGGTGGCGGTGACGGCGGCCTCGATGATCGTCGGCGCGGTCCCGGCGAACAGCGAGACCGACAGGTTGAAGATCACCGCGAGGCTGCTGTACCGGATCATGGTCGGAAACAGTGCGGGCAGCGTCGACGGTGAGACCGCCGCGAAGCACATCAGGCACAGCCCGATGATCAGCAGCCCGGTGATCTGGCCTGCCGTCCCGGCGCGCAGCAGCCACACGGCCGGCAACCCGAGCAGCACCAGCGCCACGCTTCCGGTCATCAACACCGGTTTTCGGCCGATGCGGTCGCTGAGTCTCCCGACACTGACGATCGCGCACAGCATCACGAGCATGACGGCCACCTGCATCCCGGTGGCCACGCCACTGCTCGTCCCGCTCTCGCCGTAACGGGGGAGCGTGCCGGTCAGGTAGGTCGGGACGTAGTTGGTCAGCACGTAGTTGGTCACGTTCCATGTGACGATCACGCCTGCGGCCACGAGCGCCGCGGTGCGGTAGTGACGCCGCACGATCTGCACGGCGCGCTTGGTCGACATCGTGGCCAGCGCGGGGGAGCGTTCCATCTGCTGCCGGAACGCCGGTGTGTCCTCCAGTCGCATGCGCAGGTACAGCCCGGCCATACCCAGCGGCAGGGCGAGCATGAACGGCACGCGCCAGCCCCAGGTGAACAGCTCCTCGTCGGGCAACAACGCGATCACCGCACCGCACGTGCTCGCGCCGAGGGTGTAGCCGGTGATCGTGCTGAACTCCAGCCAACTGCCGAAGAATCCGCGCCTGCGGTCCGGGGCGTACTCCGCCATGAGGGTCAGCGCCCCGACGTACTCCCCGCCCGCGGAGAAGCCCTGCAACATCCGGATGATCAGCACGAGTACCGGGGCCAGCATCCCGACGGCGCCGTAGCTGGGCACCAGGCCGAGCAGCACCGTGGCCACGGCCATCAGGAGGATGGTGGCCGACAGGACCTTGGTGCGGCCGTAGCGGTCGCCGAGCCTGCCGAAGATCAGCCCGCCCAACGGCCGCATGACGAACGCGGCGGCGAACGCGCCGAGTGTGTAGACCGCCGCCCATTCCCCGAGTTGCGGGAAGAAGACCTGGTCCAGCACGACCGCCGCCAGGTACGAGTAAATGCCGAAGTCGTACCACTCGGCGACGTTGCCGACCGCGGCGGCGGCGGTGGCGCGGTGGACCGTGCGTTCCTCCTGCACCACGGGTGGCGTCAGGCCCCGGCGCGGTCGCCTGAACTTGTCGGTCATGGAGCTCCCCGGAGGTGCGATGTGAGGTGGCGAGCGGCGTTGGCGCGACGCCGGGGCAGCATAACGGTTGTGGACCGCGTTCGAATACTGATATATCTATTGGCTACAACGTAGCCGTTCAGTGCTCTTCGAAGCAAGAATCCATCCCTCTTCGCGGACGCCCGCGGGGCCGCCACATCGCTCGGTGCGGCTCCGCGATCACGGCGTGTCCACGATCGTTTTCGCTGGTCGTGCCGCATGAAATGCGCGTGTTTCGACCGAATTTGACCGTTGACTCGTGGGGTGTCGAACCCCATCCTGTGAGTTGCGTAATGCACTACTCGTTCCTCTATGAGCAACAGGGGCCGTAATGATCTTGGTTGGTGAGTTGGCAGGCCTGCCGCCCGGGGAGTCGGTACGGGTTCAGGGCGAGGTGGCGATCGCTGTGTTCAATGTGGACGGTGAGCTCTACGCGATCGACGACACCTGCTCGCATCAGGACGCGTCGTTGTCAGACGGATGGCTCGAGGGCTGCGCGGTGGAGTGCCCGCTGCACGCCGCCTGCTTCGACCTCCGGACCGGTCAGCCCAGCGGGCCGCCTGCGAAGAAGCCGGTGCGCACGCACGCGGTTTCGATCGAAGACGGTGTGATCTACGTGCACGAGTCGACCCGGGTCACCGTCGGTGGCGCGGTTGCCGAGGAGGTCGGTTGATGGAACGCGTCACTGTCGTCGGTGCTTCGCTTGCGGGGCTGGCGACCGTCCGTGCGCTGCGCGCGCAGGAGTTCGAAGGTCGGATCACCTTGATCGGCGACGAGCGGCACGAGCCCTACGATCGTCCCCCACTGTCGAAGGAGTACCTCGCCGGAACCGTCAGCGAGGACGACATCGGGCTGACTCATTCCGACGACGCCGAGCTCGACGTGGAGTGGGTCATCGGCCAGCCGGCCAGTTCGCTCGACACCGCGGGGAAATCCGTCGAGCTCGCCGGAGGCTTTCGGATCGAGACCGATGCCGTCGTGGTCGCCACCGGTGCCCGAGCGCGTGAACTCCCCGGAGACTGCCCGGAGGGTGTGCACACCCTCCGCACCCTCGACGACGCCAGGGCGCTGCGCACCGAGCTGGTTCCCGGTGCGCGGCTGGTCGTCATCGGAGCGGGCTTCATCGGAGCGGAGATCGCCTCCACCGCAGCGGGGCTCGGCTGCGAGGTGGACATCGTCGAGGCCGCGGACGTCCCCTTGCAGCGACCGCTGGGCGCGGAGATGGGCGCGGTGTGCGGCCGGCTGCACGCGCGCAACGGGGCACGACTGCACGCGGGCACCGGTCTCGCGGAGTTGGTCGGGGAGACCCGGGTGAAGGCGGTGCGGCTCACCGACGGGCGCGAACTGCCTGCCGATGTCGTCGTGGTCGGTATCGGCGCACAGCCGAACACCGAGTGGCTCGCCGGATCGGGTCTGGACCTCGACGGCGGCGTTCGCACCGACGAGCAGGGACGTACGGCCGTCCCCGAGGTTCTCGCAGTCGGCGACTGTGCCCATTCCTACCGTGACTACACGGCAGGCTGGCTGCGCCTCGAACACTGGACCAACGCGTTGCAGCAACCGGCGGCCGCGGTCGCCGCGCTGCTCGGTCGGGAGCATTCCGCCCCGGCGCATCACTCGGTTCCCTACTTCTGGTCCGACCAGTACGGCCACAAGATCCAGTTCGCGGGTCACCGCACGGCCGACTGCACGGTTCAGATCGAGGAGGGCGATCCGGACTCCGGTGATTTCCTCGCCCTCTACCTCGATTCCGAGGAGCGTCCGGTGGGTGTCCTGGCGATCGACCGAGCCCGTCCGTTCGGGCAATGGCGGAGAAAACTGGCCAGGAGCCGGTGATCGGCGGGCCGTCGTCCGGCCAGCCGCGCGGGTCGGCCGGATCCGACAGGGTCCGGCCGGAAAGGGGTTCAGACCAACGGTTCAGACCAACGAGCGCATGGCCTTGTCGAAGTTCAGCACGTGCTCGCGTGCGAGTCGTTCAGCCTTGTCCGGCTGGCGGGAGCTGATCGCCCGCAGCAGCCCTGAGTGCTCCATGACGTGACTGTCGAAATCCGCCATGCGGTCGAGGAAGACGCAGAAGATTCGCGTCGCGAGGTTGTCGTAGCGGATCAGCGTGTCTTCCAGATGCGGATTCCCCGCGGCGTGGTAGATCGCGCGGTGGACATGCAGGTCCCACCGCATCACCTCGTCGCGGGTGAGGGAGCGGAAGTCCATGTCGTCGAGGAAGTCGGCGAGTTCGGTGAACTCTCCGGCCTCCGGGTCGCCGAGGGTCTCGGCCGCGCGGCGCGCTGCGAGCGGTTCGAGGTGCACGCGCAGGTCGGAGATGTAGGCCAGGTCGGTGATGTCCACGGCCGTGGCGAAGGTTCCCCGGCGCGGGTAGGACACGACCAAGCGGTCGATCTCGAGGCGCTTGAGTGCTTCCCTCACCGGAGTCCTGCCGATGTCGAGCGACTGCGCGAGTGCCGCGTCGTCGATCGGCTCCATCGGCGGGATGTCCAGCATGATCAGCCGATCGCGGATCGATTGGTAGGCCTTCTCGGCCATGGAAATCGGTTGATCCTCGGTAGTAGCGCTCATCGTGCCCCCGACTGCATCGCCAATCCCCGAATCTCCTCGAAATTCTGATACTCGACTAGTATAGCAGATTTCCATTGCGGTACCGATGTGTGCTGGGTGTCACCGTCCCGGTTCCCGGTCGTGACCTGCGAACACGTCGAGAGCTCGGCCGGGTTCGCACGCACGGGCAGGGGCGTATGCCGGCCGGGGCGTCGTCGTACGAGGTGGGCGGCCTGGCGGGATTCGCCGCGGCATTCGTTTTTCGAATCCGTCCGTGATGTGACACGGGAATTGTCCCGTGGTCGTGGTGACCGAACGGGTGTGTGACTCTCGGGCGTCCGGCTGCGGGTGTCGGATCGCACACTCCGTGCCGGACCTGCGGCGCGCCGCCCGAGTGGACGTGCGTGTCAGCTTCGTGCAGGTCAGTCGGCCCCGGACGTGCTCGGTGCGGTCTGAACCGGGTTCCTGCCGAGGTCGAGGGAGTGGAGCGCGGTGGCGAGTTCGGCGACATCGAACGGCTGGGTCAGCGACCGGCCCGTGAGCTGATTGATGCGGCGCAGTCTGTAGCGAACGGTGTTCGGGTGGCAGTAGAGCTGCTCTGCGGTCTGCTCGGCGGAACCACCGTGGTCGAACCAGGCGTGCAGGGTGTCCAACAGGCTGGTGCGGTCCTCGGCGGGGAGCTCGAGCACCGCGCCCAGGACCTGGTAGGCGACGCGTTCGCTCTCCTCGGGCTCGCAGGCGACCAGCGCGGCGAGCGGGCTCGTGCCGAACGCGCGGACGTCGGGCCGGCCCGCGGGGATCCCCGCGAGCGCGACGCCGGCGAGATGCAGCGCCCTCGGCGTGTCCCGGAGTGCTTGGTACGGAGGGCTGACACCGGTACGGGTGGTCACCACCTCGCGCAGGACGACGAACAGCTCGTCCCGCTGTCCGGGACGTAACGAGACGAGCCCGGTGTGCAGTGTCGGAGTGAGGCGCCAGGCCGAGACGATGCCCCGTTCGGCGAGCCGTCGTTCGACCCGGGGAAGGCCGGCGTCGGCCAGCGCGCCGTTCTCGGCGGCGACCACGACCAGGTCCGCGTTCGGCTGCAGATCGAGGAGTTTGGCGATCTCCCACGGGCTGGCGTCCGGACCCACCTGCCCGGTGAACAGCGCTTCGAGCAGGGCCGCACGGCGCTGGTGTTGTTCGTCGAGTAGTTCTGCGGTGGCGGCCCGATAGGCCTCGGTGAGTTCGATGGCGTGTTCGTCCGCGAGCTGCCAGAGGAGAGTGGCGGCGCCGAGGAGCGTGGTGCGGGACGATTCGTGGCGTTCGCCTGCGTGCCGGATGAGCATGTCCCACACGGCGGTGAAGGCCAGTCGGTAGGCGCGCAGCACCTCGGGCAGCGGCGCGCCCTGGTGCGCGCGGCGCCGTCCGGTCTCCCGGGGTGCGCTGAGGTCGCGGGAGCCGCCGGGGTCGCGAAGTGCGGCGACGATGTAACGCAGGTTGTGCTCGATCGAACGGCGTAGGTCCTCGCGCGGCACGACCGTGCGGTAGACGTCCATCCGGTCGACGCAGTCGGCGACGACGCCGCCGGCCAGCTCCGCCAGCCGCGCGTCGGCCAGGTCGGCCAGCTCCGCGAGTGAGCCCTCACCGTTGTTCATCGATCATCGTTTCGTTCCGGCCCGGCGTCAGAAGCGGTTGTCGTATCGGACGGTTGTCGTATCGGACGGGGGTCGTATCCGATGGGTCGCATCGAGGTCCCGCGTCACAACGAGCTTTGTCTGCATCGACAACCGCGGCAACAGTACCGTCGACCCGGTCCCCGCGTCCCGTCCGTCCCCGCGGCCCGATCCCACCGACGTCGGGCGCCGGCCGGCACGGAGCGGTCGAACACGGACTCGGCACGCTGATGACATCGACGAAACAGGAGCCGGCATGGGCAGCGACGACACGGCTGAAGGCGTCGAGACGACCGCCGAAGGCGGGCCCGGTACCGAGGCGGAGTCCGCGCAGAGCGCCGCGGCATCGGAGGAATCGACCGTCCCGGGCCTCATGTCGGACACACGGCGGCAGGGTGGAACCGGGCCGCTGACCGACGGACGCTGGTCGCAACGGCCGTACCACCACCCCGCTGCCGGATGGGGCGCGGCGGCGTCGGTGATGCGGGTACTGGGTCGCGAGCGTGCACCGGTGCGGGGCACCCGCGCGATGTTCGACATGAACCACGAGGGGCGGAGTTACGACTGCCCTGGGTGCGCTTGGCCCGATGACGCCAAGGGCCTCAAGCTCGACATCTGCGAGAACGGCATCAAGCACGTCACGTGGGAGATGACGCGTAAGCGGGTCGACCGGGAGTTCTTCGCCGCCCACTCGGTCTCCGAACTGGCCGAGTGGACCGACTTCGACCTCGAGAATCAGGGACGGCTCACCGAGCCGATGGTCTACGACGCCGCGACCGACCACTACGTGCCGATCAGCTGGTCCGAGGCGTTCGAGCTCGTCGGCGGGCAGTTGCGCACCCTCGACAGTCCTGATCAGGCGACGTTCTACACCTCCGGAAGGCTCGGCAACGAGGCGACCTTCCTCTACCAGTTGATGGTTCGCGAGTACGGCACCAACAACCTGCCGGACTGTTCCAACATGTGCCACGAGGCCTCCGGTCGGGCGTTGCGGGCCTCGCTCGGGACGGGCAAGGGCACCGTCGATCTGCACGACTGGGAGCAGTGCGACGCGCTGTTCGTGCTCGGGGTCAATGCTGCGTCGAACGCGCCGCGCATGCTGACGGCGCTGGCCGAGGCGTACGCGCGTGGCGCCGAGATCGTTCACGTCAACCCGCTCGTCGAGGCCGGTGCCACCCGCACGATCGTGCCCCACGAGTTCGCCGACATGGCGCGGTTCAAGTCGACCCCGACCAGCACCCTGAACCTGCAGGTCCGTCCTGGCGGAGACCTGGCCCTCATCCGCGGCATCGCCAAGGTGGTGCTCGAACGGGCACGCGAGAGCCCCGACATCCTCGACCGCGATTTCCTCGAATCCTCCACCCACGGGTTCGAGGACTACCGGGAGCTGGTCGAGGCCACGAGCTGGGACGACCTCGCGGTCCAGTCCGGGCTCGAGGAGAGCGACATCCGGCGCGCCGCCGACATCTACCTGCGCTCCGAACGCGCGTTGATCAGCTGGTGCCTCGGCGTCAGCCAGCACGAACACGGCGTGGACACCGTCAGGGAGATCGTGAACCTCCTGTTGCTCCGCGGAAACATCGGACGCGAGGGCGCAGGCCCGTCGCCGATACGTGGGCACAGCAACGTGCAGGGCAACCGCACCTGCGGTGTCGACCACAAGCCGGGTGCCGAGTTCCTGGACCGGCTGGCCGAGGTGTGCCGGATCGATCCGCCCCGCGAGCACGGCCTCGACACCGTTCGTTCGATCGAAGCGATGCATGCGGGCGAGCTGAAGGTGTTCGTGGGCATGGGCGGCAACTTCGTGCGCGCAGCTCCGGACACCGAGTACACCGCCGAAGGGTTGCGACGGTGCGAGCTGACCGTGCAGATCAGCACCAAGCTGAACCGCAGTCACCTGGTCCACGGCAAGCAGGCCTTGATCCTGCCGTGCCTGGGCCGTACCGAACTGGACGAGCAACGCGGCGGCCTGCAGAGCACGAGCGTCGAGGACGCGATGAGCATGGTCCACCTGTCCACCGGGAGAAAGCGGCCTGCCTCGCCGCAGTTGTTGTCCGAACCGGCCATCATCGCCGGCATGGCACGGGCGACGTTGCCGGACAGCACAACACCGTGGGAGTGGTACGTCGAGGATTACGACCGGGTCCGCGACGTGATGGCGCGCGTCCTGCCCGGCTTCGAGGACTTCAACACGCGGGTCCGGCAACCCTCGGGGTTCCGGATTCCGCAGCCGGCGCGCGACCGCAGCTTCCACACCCGTTCCGGCAGGGCCGAGTTCTGCCACGCGGCGTTGCCGGACGTCATCCCGGACTCCGCCGACGTTCTCGTGCTGCAGACGATGCGCTCGCACGATCAGTGGAACACCACCATCTACTCGAACAACGACCGATACCGCGGCGTGCGCAACCTGCGCGAGCTGATTTTCATGAACGCCGACGACATGCGTGAGCGAGGCCTCGAGGAGGGGACGCCGGTCGACATCGTCGCCACGTCCAAGGACGGATCGCGGCGCTCGCTGCGCGAGTACCGCGCCATCTCGTACAACCTGCCTCGCGGTAGCGCCGCGGGCTACATGCCCGAGATGAACGAACTCATCGGCGCCGCCGACTACAGCGTGCAAAGCGATCAGCCGCTGATGAAGAACATCCGTGTCCGCGTCACGCCGTCGGCTTCGGCGAACCCGTAGATCCAGGGGAAGGTGGTGCGGTAGCGAACTGCGCGGGCTTCGAGGACCGGCGCCGGACGGTTGTGTCGGCGTCGAGGGTCGGGACGCGCAGCCCGCGCTCGACAGTCAGCCGACGCGCAGCTCGGTGTCGTCCACGGCGACGACGTCGCCGCGCACGAGCTGCCTGCCCCGGCGGTGCTCGGCCTCGCCGTTGACGTCGACGCGACCGTCCTCCAACAGCGACCGCACGTCGGAACCGGCGTCGACCACGCCCGCGAGCTTCAGGAACTGGCCGAGTCGGATGGAATCGGTACTGACAGCAACGTCCTGCATCCCGTCATCATCCCGCGCTCCTGCGACCGGCCCTCACCCGGGCCGGTCGCAGGAGGCGGTCTCCGGCGCTCAGGCCGCCTTGGGCTCCTCCACCGCGGGTGTCGACTCCGGGTCGTGGCGGCGCAGCCCGACCAGGACGATCGCGCAGATCGCGACCACTGCGGCGGCGCCCACGTAGAGCTGGGTGGCCGAGGCGCCCGCGTCCTTGAGCATCCCCGCGATGGTCGGGGACAGGATGGCACCGATCCGGCCCATGCCGAGCGCCCAGCCCATGCCGACGCTGCGGAGCTGAGCCGGATACAGCGGTGGCCCGACCGTGTAGGCACCGGCGATGCAGCCGTTGATCAGCGCACCGACGAGCACGCCGATCCCGAACCCGAGCCACAGCACCGAGGTGCTCACGATGAAGGCGATCATCATCGCGGCGGCGAGCAGCGAGAAGCCGATCAGCACGACTCGGGGCGTACGAATCCGGGCGGCGACGCCGTAGAGCACCGAGCCGACGGTGCCGCCGATCGAGATCGCCATCCCGGCGGTGACCGCGGCACTCTCCGAGAGCCCGTCCTCGACCAGCAGGGTGGGAGTCCAGCTGTTGACGAAGTAGAAGCCGAACATGATGGTGATGAAGGTGGCCCACAGCAGTAGCGTGGGGGTGAGTAGCTGCTTGAGCCAACCCGAGTTCGTCTTTCCCGCCCCTGCCCGAGCGGAGGCGGCCTCGTCGAGGTCGGCCCAGCTGACCGAATCCATCCCCATTCGTGCGAGCGTCCGGTTGATGCGGTCCAGGGCGCCCTGTGGGCGACGCTTCTCGAGGTAAGCGGTGGATTCGGGGAGAAGCAGCGCGATCACGACGAGTGCGAGCAGCGTGGCGAACCCGCCCGCGTAGAAGACGATCCGCCAATCACCGCCCACCGCGGTTTTCGCGACCATGCTCGCGACCGTGGCGCCGACGCCGTACCCGGCGGTGAACACACCGATGGCGAGCCCGCGATTCTTGGCGTTGGAGAACTCGCTGGTCATCACGTTGGAGCTCGCGAGAATGCCACCCACACCGATGCCGGTGACGAGGCGGAACACGCCCATCACCGTCGCGGAAGGGGCCATCGCGGCGCCGAACATGCCGATCGTGCCGAGAGCGAGGCTGATGAGGATCAGTGGGCGACGTCCGATGAGGTCGGCGAAGGGTGCCAGCAGCATGGAACCCAGCGCCATGCCGATCAGTCCGACGGAGACCAGCAGTCCGAACTCGGAACCGTTCAGTCCGAACTCGTCCGTGACGGACGGACCTGTGAAAGCGACCGCCATGACGTCGAAGCCGTCGAGACAGTTCATGAAGGTGCAGAGCGCGACGATCAGCCATTGATAGCCGGACATCGGTGCCGCGCCGATGCGTTCAGTGATGTTCATTCAGGTGTCCAAAGGTGAGGGGACCGGGAGGCCCGTTCAGGGGACCCGGAGGGTGACGGTGGCGCGGTCGCCGTCGCCGGCCACCGCGCGGGAGACGCAGAGGCACAGGTTGGCACAGCGCTCCTTCTGCGTCTCGCTGAGAAAGACGTCGCGGTGGTCGATCGTTCCGTCGACCTCGACGACCTTGGCCAGGCAGAGCCCGCATTCGCCCTTACGGCAGTCCGAGAGCGTGTCGATTCCGGCCGCGTCCAGGGCGTCCAGGATGGAGGTGTCGGGCGCCACGACGACCTCGCGGTCGGCCTGGGGAATGCGCACTCGGAACTCCTCGGCGCCGAACCGGCCACTGGAGCCGAAGGTCTCGAACCGCAGGTTGGCCTCCGGCAGCGCGTGCTCGGTCCAGCTCGCCCTGATCGCGTCCATCAGTCCGATCGGGCCGCACATGTACACCTCGCTGCCGGTCGGACCTGCGGCGACGTCGCCGACGAGCTCGGGAACCGACAACGGCGTGCCCTCGTCGTCGACGTGAACACGGACGCGGTCGCCGTGCTCGGCGCACAGCTCGTCCAGATACGCCATGTACCGGCGACTGCGGCCGACGAGCACGAGTTCGTAGTCGGCGCCGCGGCGGCGCAGTGCGGTGGCCATGGCGACCAGTGCGGTGACGCCGATTCCACCGGCGACCAGCACGTAACGACCGGCGCCGACCGCGAGTGGGAAGTTCTGCAGCGGGCCGGTGACGGTGAGTTCGTCACCGACGGTCAGCGCGTGCATCGCCTTCGAACCACCACGAGAGCTGGGCGAGAGCTGCACGCTCAGGGTGAGCAGGCGGCCGCCGTTCTCGGAGTGGACGATGGAGTAGGACCGATTGAACCATCCGTCGCGTGTGGACAGCTCGACGTCGAGGTGCGTACCGGGCGCCGCGTGTTCGGGGTGGGCGACCTCCAGCACGATCCGGCGGACGCCGTCCGCGACGTCACCGGCCTCGACGACCCGTGCCTGCTGCCGGCGGGACTGGGCCTGAACCACCATCAGGCATCCCGCCCCGCTGCGGAGACCGCCGACGGCCGTCCCTCGGCTGCCAGCATCCGCTCGAGGATCCGGCGTACCCACATCCCGCCCGCGTCGATGTTGAGGCTGTAGAACTCGTGCCCGGGGTTGGCGTCGATCGCACTCTGCTGGGCGCGCAGCATGTCCTCGTCCTCGCCGAAGACGCCGTGCACGGCCTGGCGGAGCTGGGTGGTGATGGTCTGGCTGTCCAGGCAGTAGTTGCGCATGAACGCCCAGAAGTAGTGGCAGCTGCGGTCGGTCTCGGGCGTGATCGTGTTCATCACGAAGCCGTTGACACCCTGGCTGCGGTCGCCCTCGGGCGCACCGGTGCCTGCCTTGGCGACGCCGACATCGATGCAGATCGTGCCCGGCGCCTGGAACGTGATGATCTGCCAGCGGTCGACCCTGCCCTCGAAACCGGGGAACTTGTCGCGCATGTTCTTCAGCCAGAACGGCGGAGCGTCGATGTCGCGCATCCAGCGCGTGACGGTGACGGTGTCGCCGTCGTGCGTCACGTCGAATTCGGCCTCGGAGAGCTCGTCCTGGCCGATGCTCGAGGAGTGCACGAACTCCTCGTGGGTGAGATCCATCAGGTTGTCGAGGACGAGCTGATAGTTGCAGTCGGCATGGATGGTCTCGCCGTCACCGGCCCATGACGGGTCGTCCATCTGGTGCATGTCGGGCACGGTCGTCGGATCGGCCAGGTCGGGATCGCCCACCCAGACCCACACGTACCGGTAGCGCTCGACGACGGGGTACGAGGGCACGACCGCACTCGGATTGAGCGTCTCCTGGGCGGGCATGGCGGTGCAGCGGCCGGTCGAGTTGTAGCGCAGGCCGTGGTACGGGCACTGCAGTTCGTCGCCGAGGATCTTGCCTTTCGACAGCGGCGCGAGCCGGTGCCAGCAGGCGTCGGCGAGCGCGACGGCGCGTCCCTCGGTGTTGCGCCACAGGGCGAGCGGAACGCCCGCGACGGTACGTGCCAGCGGCTGTTTGCCGGTGACCTCGTGGTTCCAGGCCGCGACGTACCAGGCGTTGCGCGGGTGGTTGAAGATCTTGGCCGCGGCCGTGGTGGGCGCCGCGGACCCGGTGGGCGTCGCGGGTGCGGCCGTCGGAGGAGAGGTGAGCGTCATTGGCCAACTCCCTATGGAGAGAGGTATGTGCGGTTCGAGCCACAAACTAGCTATCGATATAGTGAGTTGGCAAGGGTCGATAGCGTGACCGGTTCGGAGAGGAGGGGAACGTGTCGCTGCGATGGGCGCTGATCGCGCTGCTGACGGGGCGTCCGATGACCGGGTACGACATCTCGAAGAGCTTCAGTACGTCCGTCGCGCACGTCTGGCACGCTCCGGACTCCCAGATCTACCCCGAGCTCAACCGGATGGAGCGAGAAGGGCTGCTCACCTCGGTCGAAGTCCCGTGGGGGAAGAAGGGGACGAAGAAGGAGTACCACGTCACCGACGAGGGGCTGGCCGCGTTCCGGGCATGGATGGAGTCGCCCCTGGTGCCGCAGCGGCAGCGGGACCCGGCCTACCTGAAGGCCGCGTATTTCGACTTCGCCGACCCGGCGGCCGTGCGTGAGCAACTGCGCCAGCAGCGGTCCTACTGGGAAGAACACCTCGCGATGCTCGAACGCACCCGGGCGAGCCTCGTCGACCGCAGCCACCCCACCCTGGCGGCACGAATCGAGAAGCTGAACCAGCGCGAGGCCGAACTCGCGGTCCGCTACAAGATCTACGCCTACGACGGGCTGATCGCCCGTGCGCGCACCGAGCTGGCGTGGATCGACGACGGCTTCACGCTGGTCGACGAACTCGACGGCTGCTGAGCGCGGGCAACCCGAGTGCAGGCCGCCGAGCAGGCGGCGCACTTCCCACCCGGAGCGGGTCAGGCGGTTTCTCAGGGCGGACGCGAGCGACGTCTCGCCCGCCGTGCGTGGGAACGCAGCGGGTGCCTGCCTCGGCAGCCCCCGCCCTGGCCGCGCCGGCGAACGTTTCGCCGGCGCCCGGCCGTGCTAGCCATGGCGCAGGTGTCCGCGAGTCGGCCCGGCGAAGGGGGATTGAGGTTGTCATGGTCTACGACGATCACCGCGAACCGAGCACGGACGACCGGTCGGTGGCGGAGCTGATCGAGGAGCTCTCCGCCGAGGTGAAGCGGCTCGTCCGGGACGAACTGACCCTTGCGGTCGCCGAGATGCGCAGCAAGGGGATGCGTTATGGCGTCGGCGCCGGTCTCGGTGGCGCGGCCGCCGTGGCGGCGTTGTTCGGAGGCGGAGCGCTCGTCGCCGCCGCGATCCTCGCGCTGGCGTTGATCGTGCCCGGATGGACCGCTGCTCTCGTGGTCGGCGGCGGCTTGCTGCTCACGGCGGGTGCGCTCGCGCTGGCCGGACGGAAATCGGTGGCGAAGGCGGGGCCGCCGGTGCCGACCGAAGCCGCCGAGAGCGTGCGTGCCGATGTGGCGAGTGCGAAGGAGTCGTTGCGCCGATGAACGAACGTGAGGAGTCGTCCTTTCCCAAGGACCCCCATCAGGCTCGAATGGACATCGAGCTCACCCGCAAGGAACTCGGGCAGACGGCGCGGGCGCTCGCGTACAAGTTGGACGTACCGAACCGCGCCAAGGGGCTCGCCGCCGAGCACACCGCGTCGGCGCGCAGTCGGCTGACGGCTGTGGCGCTCGCCGCTGCGGCGCAGGCGAAAGGCACCGCCGATCGGCTGTGGGCGTCGGCGACGCACGCACGCGGGCCGGTCGTCGTCGGGGCGCTCGTCGTGCTCGTGGGCGGAGGCATGATCGTCTGGAGGACTAGGCGATGAAACTGCTGTACAAGGCACTCAGCATTCCGATCGGTGCCGCCGGTGGCATGCTGGCGACGACACTGTTCGGGAAGGTGTGGAAGCGCGTCAGCGGGCAGGACACCGCGCCGCAGGCCACGGATCGACGGTACCCCGCATGGCAGGTGGTACTCGCCGCCGCGCTCCAGGGCGCCGTTTTCGGCGCCGTCAAGGCGGCTGTGGATCGTGCCGGTGCCTCGGGTTATGAGCACGCGAGCGGGACATGGCCCGGTGACGAATAGTCTGACCGGTCCACTGAGGACTCTGGTGCCCGCCGGGCCCGATTTCGTGGTGCGAGAACGTTGTTTCGTGTGACATAACGCTGTGTGGCGGGGCGGCGACCTCAACGGGACGCCGCCCCGCCACACGCGTCGGGTGCCTCCCTGCTCACAGCTGCCATTCGGGACGCCAGTCGGCGTGCCCGGCGTACACCGACGCGATCAGTTTCAGCGTGTCGGAGTCCTCGCGCTCGGTGATCTCGCGGCGCAGGTAGGTCACCTTCTCGGGAAAACGGAACGGGGACGCGTTCCTCCTGTGCTGCCAACGGGCCGGCCGCCAGGTGCAGCCCCTGCCCGTCGTCGGTGCGCATGATGCGGATCCGGCCGCGGCGTTCGGCCTCGTCCAGGTACGGGAGCAGGTGCCGGGCGTGTCGTTGCTCGTCCTCGTCCAGGCGGGTTCGGACGAACGTCGTCAACTCGTTGCGATCGTCGGTCATGCCCCTCGGCTTCCCCTGGTCGCGCGCTGTACACGTCGAGGTTCGTCGCCCCTGCCGGCAACAACGAGCAACCTCGGCCTCGCGGTCGCGGGCGAACCGGCTCATAGCGGTGGCCGCCCTTGACCGTCTCGACATCACCGGTTCGCCGCTGATAATTGACATCGATTGTCGTTATCATGTGTTCGGGTTGGGGGTGCAGCCCTCCAGCCCTCCGAACTCCGTCGGCGTCGTGCTCGGCGACGACCCGCTCGTGGACGTTCTCACCATCGAAAGGCACGCATGAACGACGAATACGCCGAGTCCGCCGAGTTCGTCGACCTGCTCATCGGTCCGTTCTGGACGGCGTTGGGCCCCGTGGTCACCGGCGCGCTGACCGGGGTGACGGGAACCGTCGTCGACCTCGGGGCGGGCAGCGGGCAGGGCACGGTGCTACTCGCCGAGGCCCTGCCCGACGCGGAGATCCTCGCCGTCGAGCCCTCGCCCGGTCTGCGAGCCGCGTTGCTGGCGAAGGTCAACGCCGACCGCGGACTGCGGGAACGTGTCACGGTCCTGCCCGCTGCATTCCCCGGGGTCGACCTGCCGGAGCGGATCGGCGGCCTCGTCGCGATGAACGTGCTCGGGCATTTCGACAGTGCGCAGCGCGCCGCGTTGTGGTCGCTGCTGTCCGGACGTCTCGTGTCCGGGGGTGTCGCGGTGGTGAACCTGCAGCCGCCGTCGGAGCCGGTCCACGTGCCCGAGGCGGTCGCGTCCACGGCGCGTGTCGGTCGCCTGTACTACGAAGGCCTGGCCCGCGCCGAGCCGGCTGGTGACGAGGCCGTCACCTGGCACATGACGTATCGCACCTACGCGGGGGAGGGCCTGGTCGACGAGCGCCGTGTGTCCTACGGCTGGCACCTGGTCACCGAATCGGTTCTGCGCGGCGAGACCGCCGAGCACGACCTCGCGCTCACCGCCGTGGGCAGTCCCGAGCTGACCACGTTCGCGCTCCGCCGCGGATGACCCGTGTCGCCGGCGGAGTGAGCACCACGAGTCTGTCCACGGTGGACGGGCCGGCGGAACCGCCTTGTGTGAACCTCGAAGTCGGCGTCAGTTGAGCCCGGTGCGTCGTCGGCGGTTCTCCACTTGCCGTAGCCGTGCTGGAAGGGCACCGGGCGTGAGTGGTGTCGACTCGAGCCAATGCGTCAACGCCGCCACGTCGCCGGCCGTGCGCACAGGGCCGACGATCACGGTGGCGCCCGTCGGGGTCCGGTCCGTGGTGCACGGCTGCACGAGTACGACGCGCCCTGCGGTGTGGGCCTTCGTCCTCGCTCGGCACCACAGGCGCCCCAGGGGGCAGTGCGCGCGGACGAGCACAGCGTGCGGACTGCGACGGACGACGTCGCGCAAGGCGTCGAGTGCCGCCGCGGGTTCGTCGCCCCCGCAGTCGTCGCACAGCACGACGGTGAAGGCGGAATCGGTGTGCTGTCCGGTGCTCGGTGTCTGTTGCATCTCGGTCCACTTCCTCGTCGGCCGGTACGTGGCACGACCCGGTGCCTTGTTGAAAGTCGTTTTCAGTTAGTCTAGCCTCTAGTTGGAAATCATTGTCAATAAGCTAGAGGTTGCTACGTGCAAGAGGACGAGCGCACGCGTCTCGTGGTGGTCACGGGTCTGGACAGGACGTCGACGCGAGGCGTCTGCGACAGGCTGTTGGCGGACGACCCCGACGCGATCGTCGTGCACCACGATCTGCGGGGACTCACCGAAGGGATCGTGCGCCGGGACGTGCGGTGGGCGACGGCGGAGTCGTCGGCGCCGGCCGAGTCGTCGACGGTGTTGGAACTCGCCCACGGTTGCGTCTCCTGCACGCTCCGCGAGGACGTGCTGCCGCTGTTGCGGCGCCTGGCGGGCCGGGGGGAGGTGCGGCGGATCGTGCTGCATCTCGATCCGGTACTGGAGCCGGAGCCGGTGTGCTGGGCCCTCGCCAACGTGGTGGTCGGCGAGGGGACCGTTACCGACGTACTGGACGTCGAGGCGGTGACGGCCGTGGTCGACGAGGGAACCTGGCTCGCCGACGCCACGGGCGACGGTGACCTGTCCGAGTGCCATGGCAGGGACTTCGCCGTCACTCCCGACGAGGACCGGACACTGGCGCAGGTCGCGGTGGGGCAGGTCGCCTTCGCCGACGCGCTGGTGATCACCGGCCGGGCGGACGACGGCTGGGATGCCGTCCGTCTCGCGGCCGTGCTCGACCGGCTCGCTCCCGGCGCGCCGCGCGCCACGTTCGGCGACGACCTGCCGTCCGTGCTCCAGGCTGTGCCGGTATCGGCGCGCCGCGGCGTGATCGACGATCCGCACGCCCCGCTCCTCAGGGGAACCCCGCCGCTGGGGGCCGATGCCGGCGTCGCACTCACGCTGTTCGCGGATCCGCGCCCGTTCCATCCGGAGCGCCTGCACGATGCGATGGACGTGCTGTTCGACGGCGTCGTCCACACCCGTGGCCGGGCGTGGGTCGCGAGTCAGCCGGACGTCGCGCTGTGGGTGGAATCCGCCGGTGGTTCGCTGCGGATCGGGCACGCGGGCGGCTGGCTCGCGGGCGCCGACGACGCCGAGTGGGACCGGGTCGATGCACAACGTCGGGCGAAAGCGGCACTGGACTGGCACCCCCGGTTCGGCGATCGCACGCAGGAACTGCTGATCCTCACCCATCAGGTCTCGCCCGAGGCGATCACCGACGCGCTGCGCGGGGCGTTGCTCACCGATGCCGAACTGGCAGAGGGGGAGGACGCCTGGCGCGGCTACGCCGACCCGTTCGGGGCGTGGCACACAGACCCCTGCGACGACTTCGAATCGACCGACACGACGACGGCGGACAGTCGAAAGGACCAGGCATGACAACGGAAGAACGAACGGGCCACCGGCAGGCCGGGTCCGACGCCGGGCCCGCGGCGGAGTTCGGCACCGGCGGCATGGTGCCGCCGGCGGCGTTCGGCGCGGGGGAGGCTGGTCACTGATGGCGGTCCCCAAGCGCCGTACCTCCCGCTCCCGCACGCGCAGTCGCCGCGCGCGGTGGGTGGCGAAGCCGACAGCGCCCGATCTCGTCGAGGTGACGGCCCCCGACGGGCGGAAGATCACGGTGCCTCGGAAGTTCGCCAACGCCGTTCGCCGCGGCCACATCCGAACGAAGGAGTCGTAGACATGAAGGTCAGGAAGTCGTTGCGGTCGGTGAAGAACAAGCCCGGCTCGCAGGTGGTGCGCCGCCGAGGCAAGTTGTACGTCATCAACAAGAGCAATCCGCGCTTCAAGGCGCGCCAGGGCTGACGGGTCCGGACAGCACGCCTCCGTAACCGTCCCGCGGTGCGCCGAGCCCGCCGGGACGGCTACGGAGCCCCGGCCCGCGGGGTGCCGACGCGTCCGGGTGATATCCCTACGATGTACGGCGACGAAGTGCCGGATTCGAAGGGCTGGGGTGTGCGATGACTGCGGGTGACAGCGAGGTCGGGAAGCTCGCGGGTAAGGATCTCCACCTGGACAAGCCGAATCCTGCCCGGATGTACGACTATGTGCTCGGCGGCGACCTCAACTACGCGATGGACCGGCAGCTCGTGGACGAGCTCATGACGGCCATGCCCCGCGCCCGCGACACCGCTCTGCTGAATCGCTACTGGCTGCGTCGTGTGGTGCGTTACGGGGCGCAGCAGGGGATCCGGCAGTTCCTCGACCTGGGATCGGGTATGCCGACCGTGGGGCAGGTACACGAGATCGCCCAGGAGGTCGATCCGGACTCGAGGGTGGTCTACGTCGACAACGAGCGCATCGCCGTGGCGCACAGCGAGATCGTGCTGGAAGGCGACGATCGCGCCGAGATGATCGGTGCCGATGCCGAGCGGGTCGACGAGGTCCTCGGTCACCCGACGACGCGGCGACTGCTCGATTTCGACCAGCCGGTGATGGTGCTGATGTCGGCGCTCGTGCACTACTTCTCCCCGGAGGAGCGGGACGCCGCCGCGATGATCGCCCGCTACCGCGGCGCGCTGGCCTCCGGCAGCTACCTGGCACTGTCGAGCTTCACCGGCGATCAGCAGGACGAGGAGATGTTCCGGGCGGTCGAGCTGAGCAAGGACACGACCGAACCCATCCACCTGCGCAGCCGCGACGACGTCCGCGAGCTGATGGCCGGGTTCGAGCTCGTCGACCCCGGTGTCGTGTTCACCCCGCAATGGCACCCCGACTCCCCGGGGGACGTGGGCGACGAACCCGCACTGTCCGGCGTCCTCGCCGCCGTCGGCTACAAGCCGTGATCGAAACCCCGGCCCGGCGGTGAACGGCCTCGCGTGGCGCAGTGCGGATGCGGACTGGCCGACACGGCTGCGTCGTTGCCGGCATGGACCCGGTTGACGGGCGGCATGTCACCGGCGATCTTGGTGGGCACCGCGGCCCGCACGGCCGTGGGTACGACGGTTCGTTCGCCCGCGTTCGTGGGCTGTGTGCTCGGGAGGTCGGGTCATGTCCCCGCGTTACGGCGACTACCAGCTGGAGATCTACCTGAACGGGATGCGGGGTGTGCAGCCTCGGTTCCCGGCGGATGCGGCGACGATGGAGCACCGCGCGGCCGAGGCGCTGCCACCGTGGGTGCTGTCGTACGTGAAGTCGGGTGCCGGGGACGAGGGCACGCAGCGGGCCAACGTCGAGGCGTTCTCCAGGTGGGGGCTGGTCCCGCGGATGATGGAAGGCGCCTACGAGCGGGACCTGTCGACGAGCCTGTTCGGCATCGAGCTCGAGCACCCGTTGTTCCTCTGCCCGATCGGCGTGTTGGGGATCTGCTCGCAGGACTTCCACGGCGACCTGGCCACCGCCCGTGCCGCCGCGCGCACCGGGGTTCCGATGGTCGCTTCGACGTTGTCGCAGGACCCGTTGGAGGACATCGCCGCCGAACTCGGTGACACACCGGGCTTCTTCCAGCTGTACCCGCCCAACGACCGGGACCTGGCACTGAGCCTGATCCGGCGGGCCGAGCAGGCGGGATACTCGGCTCTGGTGGTCACCTTGGACACCTGGGTCACCGGCTGGCGTCCCCGCGACCTGAACACGGCGAACTTCCCGCAGTTGCGCGGGTACTGCCTGGCCAACTACGTGACCGACGAACACTTCCGGTCCCGCCTCGGTGGCGACCCGGAGGCCGATCCGATGGCCACGGCGGCGTTGTGGGCCAGTGTGTTCGGCTACGCGACGTCCTGGTCCGACCTCGACTGGATCCGGGAGGCGACGTCGCTGCCGATCGTGCTCAAGGGCATCAGCCATCCCGATGACGTGCGCAAAGCCAAGGACCTCGGGGTGGACGGTGTCTACTGCTCCAATCACGGTGGTCGGCAGGCCAACGGAGGGCTACCCGCACTGCAGACCCTGCCCAGGGTGGTCGAAGCGGCCGACGACGAGATCCCCGTGCTGTTCGACTCGGGCGTGCGGAGTGGTTCGGACATGGTGAAGGCGCTGGCAATGGGGGCAACGCTCGTCGGCACCGGACGGCCCTACGTGCACGCGCTCGCGGTCGGCGGAGAGGACGGCGTGGTGCACCACCTGCGTTCGTTCCTGGCCGAGGCTGACCTGCTGATGGCGATCGACGGTTATCCGACCCTGGAGCGCCTCCGCGCGGCCGGTCTGGAACGCGTCCTCTGACGGGCCGGGGCGGCGGCCGGCTGCTGCCGGAGTCTCAGGAGGAGACCGTGCCCCCGCATTCGCGAACCAGGTCGGCCATGATCGCCCGGTCCGCCGGGGAGACGTGGTCCGCGTAGTAGGAGTAGAGACTCTCGCGGGCGAGGCGTGACGCGCGCAGCCCGTCCTGGTCGGCGATGGCGGCGAAGACGGCGCGGTGGTGGCGGACGGACTGCAGCATCAACGCCGTCTGGTCGGCGGCGTCGAGAATCGTCCGACGGATCAACCGAAGGACCGCCTCGCGTGTGACGTCGCCGTAGACCTGGACGAGCTTGTTGCCGCCCGCTTCGGCGACGAGTTCGTGGAACTCCATGTCGGCCTGGCTGAACTCGGCGTAGCCCAGGTTCATGCATTCGCGCATGCGGGCCGTGTTCCGTTCGAGACCGAGGAGCTGTTCGTCGCTGCGCCGCGCTGCGGCGAGCAGATTGGCCGAGGCGTCGGCGATCATCCGGAACTGCACCAGGTCGGCGAGTCCGAGTCCGCCCGTCGAGGTGAGCATGGCGATCGAGCGCCGCATCGGGCCGACCGAGACGGGCAGAACCAAGGGACCGCGCGGGTCGCGGGGCTGTGACCGGATGAGCTCCATGTTCTCCAGCACCCGCAAAGCCTCGCGGATCGAGGCCCTTCCGATGCCGAACTTGTCGACGAGTTCCCGTTCGCTCGGCAGGCGGTCGCCGGGGTTGAGTTCACCGACGGCGATGCCGTGCTGCACCCAGTCGATGACCCGCTGGAAGACGCGGTCGTCGGGGGAGTCGGCTGTGCCGGTCACATGCGCTGCCTTTCCCGGTCTCACGGCGGGCCGCTCGGAGATGATCCGCCGAGGATAACGACCACGGCACGTGACGCGTCCGTCCGGCGCGCTGGAGGGCACCCGGGCGAGGGCGTCGTCCGGCGGTGTTCACCGGACGTCAGTCGTGTCCGCGGGGCCGGGGTGAGCGCGGCGAGCGCGTTCATCAGCGACATGTCGGGGTCGGCGATCCGGCGGCCGATTCCGGCGGTGTCGCCCGCCCATCTCCGGCCCGGAAAGGGCAGGCAGCTCGGCCAGCACGGACGGCCACGTGGTGGGTACGCATGCGGGGGTCTCCTTGTCGACGACGGTGCGCAGAGCCGGACGGTGTTCAGGAGACGGCGGCGGACTCCGCGGTCGCGGTCGATGCCGCCCGGTGCCCCTTGAGCTGGCGGATGGTCGTTTCGATGTGCGCCCTGGCGAGGCGTTCCGCTTCCGGACCGTCGCCCGCCTCGACGGCGTCGGTGATCGCGGCGTGCTCGGCGATGGCACGCAGCGCGCGCTGTCCGGCCGGATCAACGCGACCGGCGCGAACACCTGGGCCGTCATGCGCAGGAGGGTGAGCTGATTCAGGACGAACTCGTTGCCGGCGAGATGGATGATCTCTTCGTGGAAGTCCACATTGGACTGGGTGTAGTCCCGTGCCGACCACGGATCGACGGCCGCGCGCTGGACGTCGATCGTTCTGCGGAGGCCGCGTACCCACTCCGCGGACGACCGCTCGGCTGCCAGGCGCGCGGCGAGTCCGCGACCTCGTCGGCCAGCGGAATGCGCGCCGCCCTGTCCGTATGTGTACCTCGGCCCACGCCGCCGCCTCTCGGTCGAGCCATCGGATGTCCGAGTTCCGGACGTCGAGCCCGGCTGTCGTGCTCTGGATGGACAGCGATTGGATACAGCGATGCGATACTGCGATGCGCAGAGTCGCGCACCCAGCGGCCTACGTCAAGTTCCGAAGCGCTCACCGGATGATCCGTGGCAGGCGAGCCGGGTCGAGCTGCGATGTTCCGTGGGCTCCTTGACCGCATTCCGGGAATTCGGCAGGCTCGTGCCGTCGCGTGCTGGTCCGACCAGTAACCGGTTCCCGAAGGTGCCCCGGTCGTGCTGGCGGCACACCTGTGACGACGCGGTCATGAGGAGAGTCGCTGATGGGTTCGAACGCGGGCTTCGCACTGCCCGAGATCAGATCCGGGTTGCCGATCGGGTCCGGTCTGCTCACCGGCGCGGACACCGCGCCGGTCGTGTTCCCCTACGACGGATCGGTGGTGGGACACGCGGCCGTCGGATCCGTCGAGCACGCCGAGGCGGCGTTGGAGGCAGGGGCCGCAGCGGTCCGGCCGGTCGGGAAGCTGACGTCGGCGGCCCGTCGGGAGTTGTTGCTCGACGTCGAACGCGAGCTGCGGGCACGGTCGGAGGAGTTCGTCGAACTGCTCATCGCCGAGACGGGCAAGACCCGGGGCGACTGCGAGGTCGAGTTCGCACGCACCCTCTTCACCTGGTCGGCGACCGCGGAGGAGGTCGCCCACATCCACGGGGAGACGGTTCCGCTCGACGCCCAGGCATCGGGTGCGGGCATGATCGGCTTCTGGACCCGCAAGCCGATCGGGCTCGTCGTGGGCATCGCCGGGTTCAACGCGCCGCTGCTGCTGGCCAGCCACAAGATCGCACCGACCATCGCCGCGGGCTGCCCGGTCGTCTGCAAGCCCGCGCCCGCGACCCCGCTGGCGACCCTGCAGTTGGCCGACATCGTGCGGACCGTCGCGGCACGGCACGGTGCTCCGCCCGAGATCGTGCAGGTCGTGACCGGCGATGCCGACGTGGGCCGCACGTTGGTGACGGATCCGCGAGTCGCCGCGGTGTCGTTCACCGGTTCGGCCGACGTGGGACACCGGATCGCGCGGGAGGCGGCACCCCGGAAGGTGCTGTTGGAACTCGGTTCCAACGCGGCTCTCGTCGTCGACGTCGATGCCCACCTCGACAAGGCCGTCGACGCCGTGCTGCGCGGCGGTTTCTACTTCAACGGGCAGGCGTGTATCGCGGTGCAACGCGTGATCGTCTGTGAGGCGGTGCGCGACGAGTTCGCGGCCCGCCTGTCGGCACGCATCGACGAGCTGACCGTCGGCGATCCGCGCGATCCCGGGACCCGAGTCGCACCCCTCATCGACGAGTCGGCCACACGGCGCGTGCTCGACTGGATCGCCTCGGCGGAGGCCGCGGGCGCGACGATCCTGCACGGCGGGGGGACCTGCGGACGCACCGTGGAGCCGACCGTTCTGCTCGACGTTCCCGAGTCCGAGAACGCCTGGTGTGAGGAGATCTTCGCCCCGGTCGTGGCAGTCCGATCGGTTCCGGATCTGCCCGCGGCGATCGAGCTGGTCAACCGCTCCCGTTACGGCCTGCACGCCAGCGTGTTCACCGCCTCGCTCGCGACGGCCGTTCGGGCGATCGAGGAACTCGACGTCGGGGGAGTGGTCATCAACGAGGTGCCGGGCTTCCGTTCCGACATCATGCCGTACGGCGGTGTCAAGGACTCCGGGATCGGGCGCGAAGGCCCCCGGTTCGCCATCGAAGAGCTCACCGTCACCCGCATGGCCGTCATCCGGCCGGAATGAGCGATCCCATGACAGCGAACCCGTACACCGACCTGTTCCGCCTGGACGGCAAGCGCGCGCTGCTCGTCGGCGCCGGTGGCATCGGCCGCGAGGCCGGATTGGCCCTCGCCGCCCAGGGCGCCCGGGTGATCTGCGCCGACAAGGACGCGGCCACGGCCAAGACCACCGCGGACGAGATCGGCGGCGACGCGCTGGAACTGGACGTCACCGATGTCGACGCCGTGCACCGGGCGGCCGCCGACCTCGGCACGGTCGACGTTCTCGTGCTCACCGCGGCGATGAACGTGCGCAAACGCATCCTCGACTACACGTCGGAGGAGTTCGACCGGGTCGTGGCACTGAACCTCAAAGCCACCTTCACCGTGCTGCAGGCGTTCGGCCGGTGGATGGTGGACCGGGGCTCCGGCAGCATCATCGTGTTCTCCTCGGTGCGCGCCCAGGTCGTCGAACCGGGTCAGTCCGTCTACGCGGCCACCAAGGCCGGCGCCATCCAGGTGGTGAAGACCGCCGCCTCCGAGTTCGGGGAGGCGGGCGTGCGGGTCAACGCGATCGCTCCGGGCGTGGTCGAGACTCCGCTGACCGACCAGATCAAGGCCCATCCCGACTGGTACCGCGCCTACGCCACCAAGAGCGCGATGGGCCGCTGGTCGAAACCGTCGGAACTCGCCGGCGCCGTGGTGTTCCTGGCCTCCGACGCGGCCAGCTACGTCACCGGCTCCACCGTCATGGTCGACGGCGGCTGGACCGCCGTCGACGGCCGCTTCACCCCACCCGCCTGAACCCGGGCCGCTCCCTCCCATAGCCTGGCGCCGGGAACACCCGGGTGACGAGGGAGAGGCGGATCGACGTGGGGCGACAGGCGACGGACGAGACGGTTGACCGGGGAAGCCGGGTCGAGGGGACGCTGGTCGTGGTGGAGAAGAGCGGCCACGCCGTGTCCTTCCACGACGTTGCCGGCGGCACCCTGCTCGAGCGGATCGAGCTCGGCGAGTATCCGCACGAGATGGTCGTCGACGGCGCGCGGCGGCTGGCCTACATCGGACACTACGGCGTGCGGATGTCCGGCGACGTGGGCACCGGCGGCTCGAGCGTGTTCGTCGTCGACCTCGCGGCGCGGCGACTCGTCCGGACCATCGACCTCAGCCCGTTCAACCGCCTGCACGGCATCGCGATCGACGATCAGGACCGGCTCTACGTCCTGAGTGAGGAGAAGGCGGTTCTGCTGCGTGTCGACGATCCGGCGCACGCGGAGGCCCCGTCTGCCGCCGTACCCACCGGCGGGATCAAGACCCACATGGTGGTGACCAACCACGACGGGTCCCTGGCGTACGTCACCGGCCTGCTGTCGCACACCGTGAGCCGGGTCGACCCGCACGACGCCGCCCAGCCGCCCGTGATCGCATCGCCGGGACGGCTGCCGGAGAGCTGTGCGCTCAGCCGCGACGAGCAGTGGCTGTACGTCGGCGCCCGCCGGGACAAACAACTCGTCACGCTCGACGCGCGGACGTTGAAGGAACACCAGCGGCAGGACGTGCCCGGCGACCCGCTGCGCGTCTACGTCGTCCCGGGCCAGGACAGGTTGCTGACCACCGACATCGAGAACCGCACCGTCACCCGGTACGACGCCGAGCTGCGGGAGGAACGGTCCGTCACGTTCGACGGCACTCCCGCGGGCATCTCGTTCCACCCCACGGAGCCGACGGCGTTCGTGACCCTGTTGGACATCGACACGGTCGCGATCCTCGACCTCGAGACGTTCGAGACGACCGGCACCATCTCGACCGGTTCGGAACCCGACGTCACGGCGCTGATCTGAGAGCGTGCGCCGACACGGCGGTGGCGTGGGACGGCGACCTCCCCGGTCGGTACGACCCTCACTTGGCGTCGGCGTAGGAGTCGACGACACCGGCGGGCATGGGGAATCGCACCGGGCACGCGGCGCCGAACACCAGACGGGTCGTATCGGCGACCGACTCCTCGAGGCATGCGACCACGGCGTCGGCGAGGCCGGCGGGGGTGTGCACGAGCACCTCGTCGTGCACGAAGAACACCAGCCGGGCAGGCTCCGGCAGCCGCGTGCGGAGCGTCGCGAGCAGCACCGCCGTCCAATCGGCCGCGCTGGCCTGCACGGCGAAGTTGCGCGTGAACCGGCCCCAGTCGCGCGCGGCACGTCGTGCCGCGTCCTCGGCTCCGTCGCCACCGGTGAGCTCGCGCCACGCCTCGGACGGAGGAGGAGACGTGCGGCCCAGCCGGGAACGGACAGCCTCCCCGCGTTCGCCCACCGTGGCGGCGTGCTCCACATAGGACACCGCGTCGGGGAAGCGGCGCCGCAGCAGGGCGAGCGTGGCCGCCGCCTCGCCCGCGGTGCCGCCGTACATCGCCGACAGCATCGCGATCTTCGCGTCGGGCCGGTGCCGCTCCACAGCGCCGGGATGCAGCTCGGCGGCCAGGCTCGAGTACAGGTCCTCCGATCGGGAGACCTCGGCCAGCCGGCGGTCCCCGGACAACGCCGCGAGGATCCGCGGTTCCAGCTGCGCGGCGTCCGCGACGACCAGCTTCCAGCCGTGATCGGCGGTCACGCATCCGCGGAGCACCCGCGGAATCTGCAGCGCCGCACCGCCGCGGCTCGCCCAGCGACCCGACACGACGCCGCCGACGACGTACACCGGGCGGAACCGGTCACCCCGGACCCACTGGTCCAACCACGCCCACCCGTGCGCGGCGTGGAGCCGCGCCAGCTCCTTGTACTCCAGCAGCGGGGCGACCGCGGGGTGGTCGATCCGCCGCAGCACGTGCGCCCGCGCCGACGGCACCGAGATCCCGGCCCTGCCGAACGCACGCACGATGCTCTCCGGGTGGTCGGGGTTCACCGGCCTGCCGAACGCCTCGTCGATCCGCTGCGTCAGCGCGGCGAGGGCGGCGGGCCGCGCACCGGCGGGCACCCGCGGTCCGAGCACCTCGGTCAACAACGCCTCGTGGCGGTCGCTGCGCCACGGCAGCCCGTCGGCCGACATCTCCACGGCCGCGAGTGCGCTCGCCGACTCGGCCGCCACCAGCAGCCGGAGCCGCCCCGACGTGTCGAGCCGGTCCAGCCGTGTCCGCTGGTCGGCCAGCACCACCTCGGCGGCCTCGGTCGCGTCGACGTCGGCGGGCAGTCCCGAGCTCTGCGGGTCGAACAGGGCGGGCTGTTCGTCCGGTGCGGCCACGTGCACCGACTCGACCGGAGGTGCGAGGCCGCGCACGCGCGCGTACGCCGCGGCGAGGGTGCGCGAGCGGTCGTGCTCGCCCGCGAACGCCAGTAGCAGCCCTTCGACGAGCGACAGATCGTGACACCGCCGCAGCCGGACGCCGCGGTCGACCAGTGCCGGATAGTCGCGCTCCACCGACGGCAGCACCCACCGTGGACGCCGGGATTCCCACCGCGTGGCGACGGCGGCCAGCTGGTCGGCCGACAGCGTCGCGGGCAGGTCGTCGGTCATGGCGGCCACGTCCGCGTCCCGCTCGCCGTCCGGGATGCGTACCGAGAAGCGGCCGGTGGGATCCCGGGTGACGATCACATGCACGCGGCCGATTCTGCTCCGCGCCACCGACGCCGTCGCGCCCGCGGTGGCGTCCGGGACGGTGATGAGACGTCCGTTACTCCACGGCCGCGTTCACCGGTACGAGGGTTGCTCCGATTGCCCTACTAACCGGTAGGTTGTGGCGCACGAGCCCGAGGAGGTGCCCGGATGAAGACGCCGCCGGTGGTATCAGAGTTGGTCACGCGCGTGACGGAGAAGGCGCGCAGTGTCGGGGTCATGTGGCGGGCGGGCCTGCTGCCGTTTCCCCGGCTGGACGAGGGCGTGCGTTCGCTGGTTCTGACGAGCACGTACGGCCCGATCGCCGGTGCGGTGCGCATCGCCGCGCGCCGGAATCCGATGGACACCGGCCTGGTGGATGAGCGCGGCCCGCTGACCTTCGACGAGCTGGAGCGGAAGTCGAACGCGCTGGCGCGGGCGTGGGCCGGCCGCGGCGTCGGTCCCGGGTCCAGCATCGCCGCGCTCTGCCGCGACCACAGGGGCCTCGTGCTGACCATGCTGGCGGCCAACAAGCTCGGTGCGGCGCTGTTGCTGATGAACACCGGTTTCGCCCGCCCCCAGCTGACCGACGTCGCCGCACGGGAGAAGGTGCGAGTGCTCGTCTACGACGAGGAGTTCACCGACCTGCTGAGCGGTATCGAGGGTGTGGACCGCTACCTCGGCTGGGTCGACGATCCTGCGGCGACCGGCGGCGTCACGACCCTCGACGAGCTGATCGACGGGTCCGACGACACGGCCCCCGAGGCGCCGCCGAAGCCGGGCGGTCTCGTGCTGCTCACCAGTGGGACCACGGGGACCCCGAAGGGCGCACCGCGGCCGAAGATCTCCGGACTCGACTCGGCACAGTTTCTCGACCGCATCCCGCTGCGCGTCGGCGAGGCGACCTACATGGGCGCGCCCCTGTTCCACGGCACCGGGATCTCCCAGTTCATCCTGTCGCTCGCGCTGGGGAACACGGTCGTGGTGCGGCGCAGGTTCGATCCGGAAGAGGCACTGCGCGGGGTCGAGCAGTACGGCTGCACCGCGCTGGTGCTCGTGCCGACGATGCTCCAGCGGATCATCGATCTCGGCCCCGAGATCATCGGCAAGTACGACACCTCCAGCCTGCGCATCATCTTCCTCGCAGGCTCCGCGCTGCCGCCGGACATCGGCAATCGCGCCACGGAGATCTTCGGTCCCGTGATCCACAATCTGTACGGCTCCACCGAGGTAGCCGTCGCGGCGGTCGCCACACCCGAGGACTGGGGCAAGGCGCCGGGCACGGTCGGCAGGCCGCCGGTCGGCTGCCGGGTGGCGCTCTACGACGAGCGGGGCGCGCGGATCACCGCACCACACGTCACCGGCCGCGTCTTCGTCGGCAGCGGGCTGGCGTTCGAGGGGTACACCGACGGCCGGAACAAGGAGATCATCGACGGGCTGCTCGCCAGCGGCGACGTCGGCCACTTCGACGAGGACGGGCTGCTGTTCATCGACGGCCGGGACGACGAGATGATCGTCTCCGGCGGCGAGAACGTGTATCCGATCGAGGTGGAGAACCTGCTCGTCGAACATCCCGACATCCTCGAGGCAGGCGTCGTGGGCGTGCCCGACGACGAGTTCGGTCAGCGTCTCAAGGCCGTCGTGGCACGCGCGAGCGGGTCCACACTGGACGCCGACGAAGTCCGGTCGTTCGTCAAGGAGAACCTCGCCCGGTACAAGGTGCCGCGCGACGTCGAGTTCGTCGAGGCGCTGCCGCGAAACGCCACCGGCAAGCTGTTGCGTGACGAGCTGACGAGCTGACGAGCCGAATCGAAGCGCCTTTCATCGACAACGGTGCCGGAACCGCGTGGTTCCGGCACCGTTCTCGTGCGCGCGGTCCGGCCCCGTGCGCCATTGCGGCCCTGTGGCTGTCGGCGCACGTACCGACGGAAGTTCCCCTCGAAATCGGGCGAGGCCGGAAGAATCGGATATGTGCGGTCATAACCGGCACAGCGGCGGAGACGAAACTCGGGTGCGGCGATCACACCCCGGCGGTCACGCGCCGTGACGACACCGACGAAAGTCGCTACAGCCAGCCGATGCCGAAGACGCCGGGTCCGAAGTCGACGGCGACGGCATGTGCGCGCCCCTGGTCGTCGAGCATGACGTCCTCGGAATCGGCCGTGCCGCCGTGGCTGCGGTAGGAATACCGCCAGCATTGGCCGGGCGGACACGCCGGGTCGAAATCGACCTCGAGCAGATACTCGGGAATCGGGTCCCGGAACTCGCGGAAATGTGCCTTCCTGGTGTCGTCCCGAGGGTTGTGGCGATAGGACAGCGAGTACTCGACGAGGTGGGTCTCGCCGGTGTCGATCGCGCGACTGAAGATCAGTTCCGCGAGGGTGAGGTTCGCGGCCGGGTCCACCTCGACCCGGCCCACGGTGCAGTTCCGCAGTGCCGTGAGCTCCGGTGGGCCGGTCTCGCCACCCGCGCCGTCCTGCCGGTAGGCCAGCAGCCAGCGGTCCTGGCCGTCGGCGCGGGCACGGAAGATCGCCTTGGCCGTCACGGTGCTGGTGGTGACCACGTCCGGGGCCGGACGACCGTGGTTGTCACCGCCGGGTGTGACGGCGGCCGGCTCGGTGGCGACCATGCAGTGGTCGTAGAGGCCGACCAGGGTGACCTCGGGCGCGTCGTCGAGGCTGAGCGGGCGGGCGGACCGGTCCTCGAGTCTGCGCCGGGACGTGCTGCCGCGCGGGCGAGGCGGGGGCAGCAGGCCGAGCAGGGTTCCCGCCGGGACATCGAGGATCTCCTCGAGTGCGCGTAGCGCCGAGATCGAACTCTGGCGTTCGGGCTGGCGCTTCCCGGACTGCCAGTAGCTCAACGCGGTGACGCTGATCGTGATGCCGTGGTCCTGGAGGCGGGCCTGTATGCGGTCCAGACCGAGTCCGCTGGCGGCGATGGCGGAGCGCAGTGCCGCCGAGAACGCGGTGCTACCCACGTGCCGAATCGCCTCCCCATGCCGAGCCCATAACGATATGGACAACGCTAGCAGGATCCTGTAACGCGTGAGGGCATGGCTGCACACAGTGACATTTAGACCATTCGGAGCATCGCTCATTACGGTTAGCGGGCCACAACTGGTAACTGTGAATCATTGCCACACGGCTTCCCGCGCCGCTTGCATGAGTCCCGAACCTGCCGGGATAACGGAAGGAATCCGAATGGGTAACTCTCGCAAGCTGAGGCGGAGCCTGAACGTGGGCGTCGTGGCCGCCGGTGTGACCGGACTGGTCGCGGCCGGCCTGGGGTCCGCTGCTGCGGCGCCGGAGGGGAAGATCCTCTCGGCGAACACGCCCAACGCGGTCGACGGCAGCTACATCGTCGTCCTGAACGACGACATGGGGACGGCGTCGGTCTCGACGGCGGCGACGGAGCTGGCCGGTGAGTACGGCGCGAACGTGTCGACGACCTACGACACGGTGCTGGACGGCTTCACCGTGAAGGCCGACGAGGCGGAGGCGAAGCGGCTGGCGGCCGACCCGTCGGTCGACTACGTCGTGCAGAACCAGCGGGTGCGGGCGACCGAGACGCAGTCGCCGACACCGTCCTGGGGGCTGGACCGGATCGACCAGACGGCGCTGCCGCTGGACGACTCCTACACCTACAACACGCAGGCCGACAACGTCACCGCGTACATCATCGACACCGGTGTCGACTCGTCGCACCCCGACTTCGGCAGCCGTGTGCAGCCCGGGCAGGACTTCATCGACGGTGACACCGACGCCGACGACGAACAGGGGCACGGCACGCACGTCGCCGGCACGGTGGCGGGCACCGACTACGGCGTCGCCAAGGGCGCTGACATCGTGCCGGTGCGCGTGCTCGACGAGAACGGCTCGGGCACGACCGACGGCGTGATCTCCGGTGTCGAATGGGTCGCCGAGAACGCCTCCGGCCCGGCGGTGGCGAACATGAGCCTCGGTGGCACCGCCGACCAGGCCCTCGACACCGCGGTGCAGGGTGCCATCGACGCCGGCGTGACGTTCTCCGTCGCCGCGGGCAACGAGAGCTCCGATGCGAGTGGCAGCTCCCCGGCGCGGGTCCAGGACGCCATCACCGTGGCGGCCTCGGGCGAGCAGGACGAGCAGGCCGACTTCTCCAACTACGGCGAGGTCGTCGACATCTACGCCCCGGGTGTGGACATCGTGTCGGCCCAGATGGGCGGCGGTGAGACCGCGCTGTCCGGCACGTCGATGGCCGCTCCGCACGTGGCCGGTGCCGCGGCGCTGTACCTGGCGGACAACCCGGAGGCCACCCCGGCGGAGGTGTCCGAGGCGCTGACGACGTCGGCGACCCCGGACGTCATCACCGACCCGACCGGCGCCACGCCGAACCTGCTGCTGAACACGGGCCAGCAGTGATCGACCGCTGATTCGCACCCGCGCCGAGCGGGTGGTTCGACCGGTGGCCCGGCGCCCGACGGCGCCGGGCCACCGGTCGTCGGGCGTCGGGCGGGGCAGGCCGCTGCGGTGTGGTGCGACCGACACTCCGCGCACCGCCGTGGACGTGGCAGAGTCGGGCCATGACCACCCGGAAGAGGATCCTGATCACCGGTGCCAGTTCGGGACTCGGCGAGGGGATGGCGCGGCGGTTCGCCGCCGCGGGCCGTGACCTCGCGCTGTGCGCGCGCCGCACCGACCGGCTCGACACGCTGGCCGCCGAGCTGACCGAACGGCACCCCGGTATCCGCGTGGCCACGGCCTGTCTCGACGTCAACGCCCACGACGACGTGTTCACCGTCTTCCGGTCGTTCGCCGACGAACTCGGTGGGCTGGACCGCGTCATCGTCAACGCCGGTCTCGGCAAGGGGCAGCCGATCGGTACCGGGTACTTCGCCGCGAACCGGCAGACGGTCGAGACCAACCTGGTCGCTGCGCTCGCGCAGTGCGAGGCGGCGATGGAGCTGTTCCGGGAGCAGAACGCGGGACACCTCGTCGTCGTGTCGTCGTTCAGCGCGATCCGTGGCATGCCGCGGAACATGACGGCCTACGGTGCGTCGAAGGCGGGGGCGGCGGCCCTCGCCGACGGCATCCGTGCCGACGTGCACGGCACGCCGATCCGCGTCAGCACCGTGTTGCCGGGCTTCATCGAATCCGAGATGACGTCGCGCTCCGGCGGCCGCACCCCGTTGGTCGCCGGCGCGGACCGCGGTGCGGACTCGCTGGTCAAGGCCATCGAATCCGAACGCGGAACCGCATACGTGCCCCCGTGGCCGTGGACGCCGCTGTCGGTGCTGTTGAAGGCGCTGCCCGTCGGTGTCTTCCGGAAGCTCGTCTGATGGGTGCGATCCACCTGGTGCGGCACGGCCAGGCGTCGTTCGGCGCCGCCGACTACGACCGGTTGTCCGAGCTGGGCCGGGAGCAGGCGCGGCTGGTGGGTGCCGAGCTGGCGCGCAGGCAGGTGCGGGTCGACCACGCGTGGTGCGGGTCGCTGTCCCGACAACGCGCGACCGCGGAACTGGCTCTGGCCGAGTGCGCGCCGGGCGTCACGGCCAAAGAGGACCCGCGGTGGAACGAGTACGCCGACACCGACGTCGTCGGCGCGCACGGAGGTGGCAGGCCGCAGGACGCGGGCGACCCGCGTGGGTTCCAGCGCGTGCTGGAGTCGGCGCTCGCGGCGTGGGCGGCCGCGGGGGAGCGCAGCGACGCGGCGGAGCAGTGGCCGGCGTTCCGCGACCGGGTGGAGGCGGCGGCCGCCGACGCGGCCGGCGCGCTCGGCAAGGGTGAGCAGGCGGTCGTGTTCACCTCCGGCGGCGTGATCGCGACGTTGTGCGGGCTGCTGCTCGGCGCACCGGAGACGCACCTGGTGACGCTCAGCCGCGTCGCGGTGAACGCCGGCATCAGCAAGCTCGCCACCGGCCGCTCGGGCCTGACGCTCGTGTCGTTCAACGAACACGGCCATTTCGACGGTCCGGCTGCCGGTTACCTGACCTACCGCTGAGTCCTTCCGCCCGGCACGCCGCGTCCGGCGGCACTCACGAGGACTGGTTGCGCGCGCGGGGAATGACGTCGGCGACGAGGGTGTGGAGCACGCGCGAGAGCACGGTGTGTACCTGGCTGCGGTTGAGCGTCTCGCGGTCGAGCCATTCGCGGCTGGCGGCCTTGACCATGCCCGCGTAGGTGCGGACGACGGCGATCAGCTGTTCCCAGCGATCGTCGTCCCGGGAGAATCCCATGGCCTCCAGTACGAGGCCCGCGGCGTCGCGGTCGGCCTCGTCGAGGATGCGCTCGACCTCCTCGTCCCGGCCGATGCCCTCCGGGGTGATCGCGGCGAGCCACGTCTTCTGCTGTTTGCTCACCATGTCGAGGAACCAGTCGACGGCCGCATCGGTGCGCTCGGCCAGTGGACCGTCGGGCAGCGTGGTCACCGCGTCCGGCGGCAGGGTCAGCGCCCGCCGGACGACGGCGAGGTACAGCGCGCGTTTCGTGCCGAAGTAGTGGTTGATCAGCCCGCGGGCGACGCCGGCGCGTGCCGCGATGTCGGCCGTGGACACGGCTGCGTACGGGCGTTCGCCGAACAGCTCGGCGGCACAGGTGAAGATCTGTTCCCTGCGCTCGTCGGGCTCGAGCCTGCGCCACTTCGGCGCGGATCCGGCTGTCATGCGGGGCAGTCTCGCACGAGCTCCGGAATCATGCCGGTGACAGGGGGAGTCGCAGCGCGCCGGGGGCGGCCTCGGGCACGACCGGGTTCTTCGGTGGCACCGCGCGGACCCGCCGGTACGCGGAGCTCAGCGCGGGCCGCGGATCGGCGTCGCCCTTGTTGGGCCACAGCGCCATCGCCCGTTCGGCCTGCGCGGTGATGGTCAGCGACGGGTTGACGCCGAGGTTCGCCGAGATGGCCGAGCCGTCGACGACGTGCAGTCCCTCGTGGCCGTACAGACGCTGGTAGGGATCGATGACGCCGGTCTCGGGGGATTCGCCGATGGCGCAGCCGCCGATGAAGTGGCCGGTCAACGGCACGTTGGCGAGGTCGTTCCAGCCACCGCCGGCCAGCCCGTCGATCTTGTCGGCGACGCGCCGGGTGACCTCGTGTCCCGCCGGGATCCACGTCGGGTTGGGCTCGCCGATGCCCTGTTTCGTCTTGAGCCTGCCCCGCTTGGTGTAGGTGGTGACCGAGTTGTCGAGCGTCTGCATCACCAGCAGCGCGATCGTCTGTTCCGACCAGCGTTTCGGGTTGTGCAGCTTCGGCAGCTCGCGCCGCCTGCGCCACATCTCCTTGAGGCCCAGCAGCCAGCGCGGCCTGCCGGGTTTCGGATCGACGAGCACGGCGCCGAGCAGGGCCAGCAGGTTGCTGCCCTTGCCGTAGCGCACCGGCTCGACGTGCGTGACCTCGTCGGGGTGGATCGACGAGGTGATCGCGACGCCGCGGTGGTACTCCGTGTCAGGCCGCACCGACCGGGCGGCGAGGATCGCCTCGGAGTTCGTGCGCGCCAGCACGCCCAGCCTGTCCGACAGCCGTGGCAGGACGCCGCGGTCGCGCATCGCGTGCAGCAGCCGCTGGGTGCCGAGGGCGGCGGCCGAGAAGACGACCTGCTCGGCATGCAGCGTCCGCTTCCGCCACGGTTTCCCGGTGGTGGTCGTGTCGACGGCGTAGCCGCCTTCGGGCAGGGGGCGCACTCCGGTGACGGTGGTGAGTGGGTGCACCTGCGCGCCTGCCTGTTCGGCCAGATACAGGTAGTTCTTGACGGTGGTGTTCTTGGCGTTGTGGCGGCAGCCGGTCATGCACTCGCCGCAGTGGGTGCAGGTGCGGCGCTGCGGTCCCGCGCCGCCGAAGTACGGATCGGGCACGGTCACGCCGGGTTTCGTGGTCTCGTCGCCGAAGAACACGCCGACCGGGGTCGGGCCGTAGGTGTCGCCGATGCCCATGTCCTCGGCGACCGAACGCATCACCTCGTCTGCGGGGGTCGTGCACGGGTAGCTCGCGACGCCGAGCATGCGCTTGGCCTGGTCGTAGTACGGCTCGAGTTCGGCCTTCCAGTCGGTGATGTGGGCCCACTGCGGGTCGGCGTAGAAGGCGTCCGGCGGTTGGTAGAGCGTGTTGGCGTAGACCAGTGATCCGCCGCCGACGCCCGCACCGGAGAGGATCATCGCCTCCTTGAGCGGGGTGACGCGCAGGATGCCCGTACAGCCCAGCGCGGGAGCGAACACGTAGTCCCGGAGTCGCCACGACGTCCTGGGGAGCTCGTGATCGGCGAACCGGCGGCCCCTCTCGAGGACACCGACCGAGTAGCCCTTCTCGGTCAGCCTGAGCGCACTCACACTGCCGCCGAAGCCGGAGCCGATGACCAGGACATCATAGTCGAACCGCGTCATGGCGGACAGGTTCGCCGCTTGTTGGCAAGGTGTCAAGAGTGTTCGCACGGTCGAGGTGCGGCGTGCGCGGCGGGTCGCGGGGTCGTGGGGCCGTGGGACGAGCGCTGTCCCGGCCGGTGGTACGCGCGTGTGCGTCCGGAGCAGCCTAAGGGTAGCCTTACTTTCGGGGGAACGACGTAGGTGAGGAGCGCACGGATGGCCGACAAGCGAGGTCGCAGCAGGCCGGTGATGCGGGCGGAGGTGCGCCGCACCGAACGTCTCACGCCCCATCTGATCCGGGTGGTCTGTGGCGGCGAGGGACTGGCCGCGTTCGAACCGAACACGTGCACCGACAGCTACGTCAAGGTGCTGTTCGCTCCCGACGGCGTGACCTACCCGCACCCGCTCGACCTGGCGGATCTGGCCGCGGAGCAACGGCCCCGGATGCGGACCTACACCGTGCGCGGGTTCGACCCGGAGGCACGCGAACTCGTCCTCGACTTCGTCCACCACGGAGACCGCGGGCTGGCGGGCCCGTGGGCGGCGCGGCTGACCGAGGGCGACGAGGTGTTGCTGGTCGGCCCCGGCGGTGGTTACGCGCCGTCGGCCGACGCCGACTGGCACCTGCTCGTCGGCGACGAAAGCGCGCTGCCGGCCATCGGTAACGCACTGGAGGCGATGCCGGACGGCGCCGACGCCCGGGTGTTCGTGCTGGTCGAGGACGAGAACGAACACCTCCCGCTCGTCACCAAGGCTGATGCGCAGGTGCGCTGGCTGCACCGCTCCCGCTCCGACGACCTCGTCGCCGCGGTGCGCGAGCTCGAGTTCCCCGCGGGCGACGTCCATGCCTTCGTGCACGGCGAGGCGGGCTTCGTCCGTGATCTGCGCCGATACCTGCTGGGCGAGCGCGGCGTCGATCGCGAGCGGGCGTCGATCTCCGGATACTGGCGCCGCGGGGCCGACGACGAGACGTGGCGCGCGGAGAAGGCCGCCGAACGCGCGGCCGAGGAGGCCGCCGCCGGCTGACGTGCGGGAGAGGCCGTCGGACCGGGGTCGTCGTTCCGGCGGCGGCACATCCGCCACCGGAACGACCCGGCACCCTCCCGGGGATCACGACGCGAGCTTGGCGATGACGTCGCGGCCGTAGGACCGCAGCGTCTCCTCCCTCCGGTCGTGCATGAGGTAGACGGCGAACTGGTCGACGCCCAGCTCGGCGAGTTCCTCCAGCCGCTGCACGTGGGCCTCGGCGGGGCCGGTCAGGCAGAACCGGTCGACGATCTCGTCGGGGACGAAATCCGTCGACGGGTTGCCCGCGCGGCCGTGGTGGGCGTAGTCGTAACCCTCCCGCGCCGCGATGTAGTCGGTCAGCTCGTGCGGAACGGGACCGGAGTCGCCGTAGCGGGCGACGAGGTCGGCGACGTGGTTGCCGACCATGCCGCCGAACCAACGCAGCTGCTCCCGCTGATGCGCCACGTTGTCGCCGACGTACGCGGGGGCCGCGACACAGATCGTGATGCCCTCCGGGTCACGGCCCGCGGCGCTCGCCGCGTCGCGTACGGCGCCGATCGTCCACCGCGCGATGGCCGGGTCGGCGCATTGCAGGATGAAGCCGTCGGCGTGCTGCCCGACGGTCTGCAGCGCCTTCGGCCCGTACCCGGCCATCCACATCTCGAGCCTGCCGCCCGACACCCACGGCATGCGCACCGCGGTGTCGTGCAGGGTCGTCTCCCGGCCCTCGGCCAGATCCTTCACGGTGGCCATGCAGTCCCGCAGCGTGGCCAATGTGGACGGAGGTTTGCCGATGACGCGGTGGGCCGAATCCCCACGTCCGATGCCGCACACCGTCCGGTTGCCGTACATCTCGTTGAGTGTCGCGAAGAGCGAGGCCATGACCGACCAGTCCCGCGTGCCCGGGCTGGTCACCATCGGCCCCACCGTCATCGACGACGTCGCGGCCAGGATCTGCGAATAGATGACGAACGGTTCCTGCCACAGCACCACCGAGTCGAACGTCCACCCGTAACGGAAGCCCTCGTCCTCGGCCAGGCTCGCCAGCCGCACGATGTCCCGCGCGGGCGGGTCGGTCTGCAGTACCACTCCGAACTCCACACCCGGCTCCTCTCAGTTCAGGTACTGGCACAGGTCACGTTCGAGGAACCGGCCGTGACCGGCGCGGCCGTGGTAGGTGCCGCGATCGACGACGACGCTGCCGCGGGAGAGCACGGTCTCGCACCGGCCGGTGACCGTCATGCCCTCGTACGCGGAGTAGTCGACGTTCATGTGATGCGTCTCGGCTGAGATCGTGTGCTCGGCCGCGGGGTCGTAGATGACGATGTCGGCGTCGGCACCCGGGGCGATCACACCCTTGCGGGGGTACAACCCGAACATGCGCGCAGGCGTCGTCGAGCAGGCCTCGACCCAGCGGGCGAGGGAGATCTCGCCGGCCACCACGCCCTGGTGCAGCAGGTCGATCCGGTGTTCCACGCCGGGCATGCCGTTGGGGATCTTGGTGAAGTCGCCGCGGCCGAGTTCTTTCTGGTCCTTGAAGCAGAACGGGCAGTGGTCGGTGGAGACCACCGAGAGGTCGTTGGTGCGCAGGCCCCGCCACAGATCGGGCTGGTGGTGCTTCTCGCGCAACGGTGGAGAGGCCACGTACTTCGAGCCCTCGAAGTCCGGCTTGCCGAGGTCCTCGATGGACAGATACAGGTACTGCGGGCACGTCTCGGCGAAGACGTTCTGTCCTTCGTCGCGTGCCTCGGCCACGGCCGACAACGCCTGTGCGGCCGAGAGGTGCACGATGTAGAGCGGCGCACCGGTGACCCCGGCCAGGGTGATCGCGCGTGACGTCGCCTCCCCCTCCAGCTCCGGCGGGCGGGTGACACCGTGCTGGTACGGCTCGCTCCGGCCCTGGGCCAGCGCCTGTGCGACGAGCTCGTCGATCGCGATGCCGTTCTCGGCGTGCATCGCGATGGTGCCGCCGATGTCGGCGGCCTTGTTCATCGCGCGCAGGATCTCCCCGTCGGTGGAGTAGAAGACGCCGGGATAGGCCATGAACATCTTGAAGCTGCTCACGCCCGCGGCCACGCAAGACTCCATCTCCTTGAGCGTGGCGTCGTTGACGTCGGAGACGATCATGTGGAAGCCGTAGTCGACGGCGCAGTCGCCGTCGGCCTTCTCATGCCAGGTGTCCAGCGTGGACAAGAGCGAGTTCCCCTTGGGCTGTACGGCGAAGTCGATGATCGTCGTGGTGCCGCCCCAGGCAGCGGCCCGGGTTCCCGTTTCGAACGTGTCGGCCGAGAACGTGCCGCCGAACGGCATCTCCATGTGCGTGTGGGCGTCGATCCCGCCGGGCATGACGTACTTGCCCGTGACGTCGAACTCGGTGTCGAACACGACGTTCTGCTCGGCCAGCATGCCGGGGGCGGTCACGGCGGCGATCGTCTCGCCGTCGACGAGCACGTCGGCGGTCACGGCCCCGGTGGTGCTGAGCACGGTGCCGTTCTTGATCAGAGTGCGCATCGGATCGGCCTCCTCAGGGTTTCACCAGCGAGTCGTACGAGTCGGGCCTGCGGTCGCGGTAGAACGCCCACAGATCCCGCACCTCGGCGAGCTTGCCCATGTCCAGGTCCCGCACGACGACCTCGTCGTCGGTGTCCGACGCCGCGTCCCCGACCAGCTGCCCCCGCGGGTCGGCGAAGTAGGTCTGGCCGTAGAAGTCGTTGTCGCCCAGTGGTTCCACGCCGACCCGGTTGATCGCGCCGACGTAGTACTCGTTGGCCACGGCCGCGGCGGGCTGTTCGAGGTGCCAGAGGTACTGCGACAGGCCGCGGCTCGTGGCCGACGGGTTGAACACGATCTTCGCGCCGGCCAGGCCCAGTGCCCGCCAGCCCTCGGGGAAGTGCCGGTCGTAGCAGATGTAGACGCCGATCCGGCCGACCGCCGTGTCGAAGACGGGGTAGCCGGTGTTGCCGGGCCGGAAGTAGAACTTCTCCCAGAATCCCTTCACCTGCGGGATGTGGTTCTTGCGGTACTTGCCCAGATAGGTGCCGTCGGCGTCGATCACCGCGGCCGTGTTGTACAGCAGGCCCGGCTGTTCCTGCTCGTACAGCGGTGCGACGACGACGATGCCGTGCCGCTCGGCGACCTCCTGCATGAGCCGGGTCGTCGGGCCGTCCGGAACGGCCTCGGTGTAGGAGTAGTACTCGGTGTCCTGCACCTGACAGAAATAGGGACCGTAGAACAGCTCCTGCAGACACACGACCTGCGCGCCCTGCGAGGCCGCCGAGGCGATGGCGTCGACGGACGTCTGGATCATCGAATCCTTGTCACCGGTCCACCGCTGCTGGACCAGGGCGGCCCTCACCACTTCGTTCACCTGTCTCCTCCTCCGGAATCGGGTTGTGCGACTTGGGGTTTTCCGACCCGCTGCGACCGGGCAGCGAGAGGGCGAGGAATGCCAGGAACGCGGCGACGAGGCCGACGACCCAGCTGTAGTCGTACAGGGGTTGCAGAATCGGGATGAGGCCGTCGGCGGGGAACGGGCCCTCGCCCGGGGCGGAGTACGCACCGCCGACGGCGAACACCGCACCGACGATCGTGGCCACGAGTGCACGCCAGTTCCAGCCACGCGTGAACCAGTAGCGCCCGGTCCCGTCGGCGAACAGGTCGGTCAGCGAGAGCGTTCGGCGGGCCTGGACCCAGTACCCCGCGGCAAGCACACCGGCGATGGTCGCGAGCACACCGCCGTAGAAACCCAGCCACGCGTAGATGTAGATACTCGGATCGGAGATGAGCCGCCACGGCTGGATCACGATGCCGATAACGCCGGTGATCAGCCCGCCCACGCGGAAGCTGATGCGGCGCGGGAACGCGTTGGAGAAATCGTAGGACGGGCTGACCGTGTTCGCCGCGAGGTTGGTGGTGATGGTGGCGAGCACGATGCCGAGCAGCGCGGTGATCACGACGACGGGCGAGTCGAAGCGGCCGGCCAGCTCGACCGGGTCCCAGATGGCCTCGCCGTAGACCACCATGCCGCCGGAGGTGATCATGATCGACATGATCGCGATGAACGACATGGTCGTCGGCAGTCCGAGCACCTGGCCCCAGGCCTGTTTGCGCTGTCCCTGACCGAACCGCGTGAAGTCCGGCATGTTCAGCGACAGGGTCGCCCAGAACGCGATCATGCCGGTCAGCGACGGTGCGAACACCGACCAGAACTCCGTGCCCCAACCCAGTCGCGACTCCTGCGAGAAGATCGGGCCGAAGCCGCCGGCCTTGACGAGGATCCAGATCAGCAGGATCACGAAACCCACGGTGACCAGCGGTGCGGCCCAGCTCTCGAGCCGCTTGATGGCCTCCATGCCGCGCCAGATGATGGCCATCTGCAGCGCCCAGAACGCCGCGAAGCACAGCCACAGGGTCCACGGCTGGTCGTAGAACTCGGCCGCGCCCGTCCAGCTGTCGCCGAGCAGTTTCCCGAGGATGACGAAGACGGCCTGGCCGCCGACCCAGGTCTGAATGCCGAACCAGCCACAGGCCACGAGCCCGCGCAGCAGCGCGGCCAGATTGGCACCGCGGACACCGAAAAACGCGCGAGCGAAAACGGGGAACGGAATGCCGTACTTGGTTCCCGCGTGGCTGTTGAGCAGCATCGGCAGGAGAACGATCACGTTACCGATCGCGATCGTCATGAAGGCCTGCACCCAGTTCATGCCGATGGCGATCAGGCCGGACGCGAGCAGATAGGACGGAAGGTTGAAGGCCATTCCGTTCCACAGTGCGAAGTAGTTGTACGTGGTCCAGGTTCGTCGCTCGACGGGTACCGGGGCTAGTTCGTCGTTGAAGAACCGGCTTCCGTGAAGTGACGACGGATCGCGTAGTTCCACCCGGCCGTCAGGGTGGCGGAGTTGTGCGGTCGTCGACGCCATTGGCGCATCGTGCGCGCCGCGGCGCAGCCGCCGGGATTGGCAGAGTGTTCAAAGATGTGTGATCGCGGCAACAGAATGTCGATTGCGCGATGCGCGGAAACGCGCCCGATACCACGTACGAAACCGTACTGAAACAGAATATCGGGTCCGATCGTCACGGCTGGCGGTGGGTGGGCACCGCCGCGATCAGAACCCGAACACGCCGCCGGATTCGACGTCGGCGAGGCAACCGTTGTTGTACGTCGTCGTGAAGTGCACCGGCTTGCCCTTCCAGTGTCCGTGTGCCGACGCGCGCACGGGTGCGTGGATCATGGGGCAGGCGGTGCCGGGCCGGGTGGAGTCGAGGGCCGCGGGCTCGCCGCCCGCGTCGGCCAGTGCCGCGCAGGCCTGGGCGCTCGTGGGGTGCGAGCCGCCTGCCGGGTCGCACAGCAGCTGTGTCAAGGCGACCGTGCCGTCGCTGTGCCGCAATGACAGGGCCAGGGACGATTCCGGCGGCGCGGCGGCCGCCTGACCGCCCAGGACGAGCACGGCGAGCGTGCACGCGGCGGCCGTGACGGTCCGGGACAAGCGGGCGCTGAACGTACGCATGTCCTGACTATCGGCAGGTCCGCCTGCCCGACTGTGTTACCCCGTCGAGTGGTCGTTGTCCCCCGATAGGGCCAGTACGTCGTGGATCAGGAGGGCCACGTGCAACGAGACGAGTGACCCCGGGTCCTCGAGCGAGACGTCGAGCGCCTGCTCGATCCGCGCCAGCTGCTGGTAGTACGCCGTGCGTGAGGTGTGGGACGCCGCGGCGGCCGCCGACTTGTTGCCGCCGTGGTCGCAGAACCGACGCAGTGCCTCCACGAGGCGGCTCCCGGACGCGGCGTCCTTGGTCAACAGGGGACCGAGCTCGCGCCGGGCGAACGCGGCGAGCCGGTCGTCGTCCGACAGCAGGTGCAGCAGGCCGTGCAGCCGCACGTCGTCGAGCCGGTGGTAGCCGGCGGGCGGCCGCTCGTCACGGTGCAGTGCGGCCGAGGCGACGTGCCCCGCCTCGGCGAGACTGCGGCCCGCGTCGGCGGGCGTCTCCACCGCGGTGCCGACGGCCAACACGAGCGGTACCGCCTGCTTCGCCTGCCGTACCTCAGCGGCGAGGCGGCGCAGCACCGCGTCGGTGTCCGCCCGTGGCGACAGGGCCAGCAGCACGTGCACGCCGACGCCGTCGAGGTCGGCGACCAGCGCGGCGGCCCGGGCACGGCGGGTCGCGAGGGCCGTGGCCTCGGCGAGATCCCGCAGCAGTGGCCCCGTGGAGGCGGCCGTCGGCGGGCCGGGAAGGTCCGACAGCCGGGGCCGGATCGCGGCGCCGATCAGCCGGTGGCCCGCCAGCGGTACGTGCAACGCCTCGGCGCGTGCGACCAGCTCGGCCAGCGGCGTGACCGTCGACGGTGCGGCGAGCAGCTGCCGGAGCACGTCGCGATGGGCCTGCCGCTCCAGGCTGTCGCCTCCGGCCGCCAGCAGGTGATGGACCGCGAGCGCCGACGCCGCACGTTCGGCCACCACGACGTGCCGGTGCGGCGGCTGCTGCCCGCACAGCAGCACCAGCCGTCCCCAGTCGCGTCCCCGCGCCCCGACGACGGCCACCAGCCTGCCCGAGGCGCGGTCGTAGCCCGTGCGCTCGCCGGTCCGCACCCGCCGGGACCGGGCCTGCCAGTCGGCCAGCAGTTCGGCCGGGTCGGTGCCCGCGGCGTCGTAGGCCAGCACCTCGTAGGCGAGTGTCTCCAGCACGACGGCGTGCCCGGTCAGCCGCGCCACCTCGCGCAGCACCACGTGCGGTTCCGCACCTGCGACGGTCAGCTCCGTGAACGTCTCGTGCACCTGTGCCGCCGCGCGCAGTTCGTCCACCTGGGCGTCGACGATGAGCCCGTTGACCGCCTCGGTCACCGTCACGTACCGGGTCTCCCGCGAGAGCGTCACCAGCGGCAACCGATGCTTGTCCGCCGCGGTGACCAGTGCCTGGGGCAGCCGGTCGTGCCAGTGCCGCACGAGTTCGACGACCACACCCACCACGCCCACGGCGGCCAGGTCGTCGACGTAGCGGGCCAGCGCGGCGTCGTCGTCCGGCAGCGCGACCCCGGTGGTGAGCACCAGTTCGCCGCCCTTCAGCAGCGGAGCGATCTCGGCGATCTCGGCGACGTGGACCCACCGCACCGGAGCGTCGAGACCGTCGGCGCCCGCCACGACGTGGGGACCGCCCTGTCGCATCACGGGCAGTGCGAGTACGTCGCCGACCGTCGGATACATGGCACCTCCACGAGGGACCTGCCGGAACGGCAGACTGTACGGGCCGCGCGGGGAGTCCGTACAGATTGTGTGTGGCCCCGGTGCCCGTGGCGCCCCGAAACTCGAAGCCATGACGGAACCGGACGTGCCGCAGAGCCACCAGCCCGAGCGCCCCCTGCTGGAACGACACCGCGCCGTGCTGCCGAGCTGGATGTCCCTCTACTACGACGAGCCGATCGAGATCGCGAGCGCGGACGGCAGGCGGGTCACCGACGGCGACGGCCGGACCTACCTCGACTTCTTCGCCGGCATTCTCACCAACGCGATCGGCTACGACGTCGCCGAGATCTCCGATGCGGTGCGGCGGCAGCTCGACACGGGCGTGCTGCACACCTCGACCCTGTACCTGATCCGCAAGCAGGTCGAGCTCGCCGAGCGGATCGCCGAGCTCTCCGGCATCCCGGACGCGAAGGTGTTCTTCACCAATTCGGGGACCGAGGCCAACGAGACCGCGCTCATGCTCGCCACGCAGTACCGCCGCAGCAACCAGATCCTGGCGCTGCGGAACTCGTACCACGGCAGGGCGTTCGGCACGGTCGGCATCACCGGAAACCGCGGCTGGTCGGCCAGCTCGCTGTCCCCGGTGAAGGTCAGCTACGTGCACGGCGGATACCGGTATCGCGGCCCGTTCGCCGGCCTCGACGACGCCGGCTACATCCGTGCCTGCACCGACGACCTGCGCGACGTACTGCGCACCACCACCTCCGGTGACGTGGCCGCACTCATCGCCGAGCCCATCCAGGGCGTCGGCGGGTTCTCCACGCCGCCCGACGGGATGTTCGGCGCGTTCAAGGACGTGCTCGACGAGCACGGCATCCTGCTGATCTCCGACGAGGTGCAGACCGGCTGGGGCCGTACGGGCGAACACTTCTGGGGTATCGACGCGCACGGCGTCACGCCCGACGTCATGACCTTCGCCAAGGGCCTGGGCAACGGCCTCGCCATCGGCGGCGTCGTCGCACGGGGCGACATCATGGACTGCCTCGGTGCGAACTCCATCTCGACGTTCGGCGGCAACCCCGTGGCCACCGCCGGCGCGCAGGCGACCCTCGACTACGTGCTCGACCACGACCTGCAGGGCAACGCCGCCAAACAGGGCGCCACGCTCATGGCGGGCCTCCGGGAGATCCAGGGCCGTCACGACCTGGTCGGCGACGTCCGGGGCAAGGGCCTCATGATCGGGGTCGAACTGGTGCGGCCCGGCGGCGAGGAGCCCGACCCCGCCGCGGCGGGCCGAGTCCTGGAGGAGACCAAGGCGCGCGGCCTGCTCATCGGCAAGGGCGGCCTGCACGGCAACGTGCTGCGCCTCGCCCCGCCCATGACGCTCACCGACGAGGAGACCACCGAGGCGCTCGGCATCCTCGGCGAATCGATCGCCGCCGCGTGACCGCACTCGACACGAAAACACCGCACTCGACGAACGCCGAGGAGTACACCGTGACCGAGCACATCACCCACCGGATCGCGGGCAAGCCGTGGACCGGAACCGCCGAGCGCACCGGGGAGGTGTTCGACCCGGCGACCGGCACGGTGCAGGCCCACGTGGACTTCGCGGGACCCGCTGAGGTCGACGAGGCCGTGCGCGCCGCCGCCGCGGCCTTCCCGGCGTGGCGGGACACCTCGCTCGCGGGCCGGTCGCGGGTGCTGTTCCGGTTCCGTGAGTTGCTCGCGCAGCGGCAGGACGACCTCGCCCGGCTGATCACCGCCGAGCACGGCAAGGTCGTCTCGGACGCCGCGGGCGAGGTCGCCCGCGGCCTGGAGAACGTCGAGTACGCCTGCAGCGCGCCGCAGTTGCTGAAGGGCGAGTTCAGCGAGAACGCCTCGACGGGTGTCGACGTGCATTCGACACCCCAGCCGCTCGGGGTCGTGGGTGTGATCTCGCCGTTCAACTTCCCGGCGATGGTGCCGCTGTGGTTCGTGCCGGGCGCGATCGCCTGCGGCAACACCGTCGTCCTCAAGCCCAGCGAGAAGGACCCGTCGGCGTCGCTGCTCATCGCGGAACTGCTCGCCGAGGCGGGGCTGCCCGACGGCGTGCTGAACGTCGTCCACGGCGACAAGGTCGCGGTCGACGCGGTGCTCGAACACCCCGACGTGGAAGCCGTCTCGTTCGTCGGCTCCACGCCCATCGCGCGGTACGTCTACGAGACGGCGACCGCCGCGGGCAAACGGTGCCAGGCTCTCGGTGGTGCGAAGAACCACATGGCCGTGTTGCCCGACGCCGATCTCGACGGCGCGGCCGACGCGGCGGTGTCGGCGGGCTTCGGCTCGGCGGGGGAGCGGTGCATGGCCGTTTCGGTGCTCGTCGCGGTCGACCCGATCGGCGACGAGCTCGTGGCGAAGATCACCGATCGGATGCGCAGCCTGCGGGTCGGGGACGGCAGGGAGCCGGACTCGGAGATGGGGCCGCTGGTCACCGCCGCGCACCGGGAACGGGTCGCGTCCTATATCGATGCGGGCGCCGAGGCGGGCGCCACGCTGGCCGTCGACGGACGCGAGCCCGGCATCGACGGCGACGGGTTCTGGCTCGGGCCGACCCTGTTCGACCACGTCCGGCCGGAGATGTCGATCTACACCGACGAGATCTTCGGGCCGGTGCTGTCGGTGGTGCGGGTGGAGTCGCTCGACGCGGCCCTGGAGTTGATCAACGCCGGTCACTACGGCAACGGCACCGCCGTGTTCACCGGCGACGGCGCGGCCGCCCGGCGGTTCACACGCGATGTCGAGGTCGGCATGGTCGGCGTCAACGTGCCCATCCCGGTGCCGGTCGGCTACTACAGCTTCGGCGGCTGGAAGGACTCGCTGTTCGGCGACAGCCACGCCTACGGCCCCGAGGGCTTCCACTTCTTCACCCGCCGTAAGGTCGTCACCACACGCTGGCCGTCCCCGTCGACCGCCGCGGCGGGCGGTGTCAACCTGCGATTCCCCGGCAACACGTGATCCGCTCGGCGGCTCGGGCACCGTAAACTCGGAGGGATGAGAGGCTCCGGTGTCGTCGGCGGGTGAACCGCCGGCGACACCGGAGCGAACCGGTTCCCCGACGGGCGAGGAGGTGCTCGGTGGCCAGCGCGGACGAGCGGCGGTTCGAGGTGTTGCGCGCGATCGTCGCCGACTACGTCTCCGAGCAGGAGCCGGTCGGTTCCAAAGCTCTGGTCGACCGGCACAATCTCAGCGTGTCCAGCGCCACGGTGCGCAACGACATGGCCGCGCTGGAGGAAGACGGGTACATCACCCAGCCGCACACGAGTGCGGGCCGGATCCCCACCGACAAGGGGTACCGGCTGTTCGTGGACCGGCTCTCGGAGATCAAACCGCTCTCCACCGCCGAGCGCAGGGCCATCCACCGGTTCCTGGACGGCGCGAGTGACCTGGACGACGTGCTGCGCCGGTCGGTGCGGCTGCTGGCCCAGCTCACGCGGCAGGTCGCCGTCGTCCAGTACCCGACGTTGACCAACTCGACCGTGCGGCACGTCGAGGTCGTGCCGCTCACGTCGGCGCGGCTGATGCTCGTGCTGATCACCGACACCGGGCGGGTCGACCAGCGCAACGTCGACCTCGGCGATGTCCTCGGCGAGGAATCCGTGGCCATGCTGCGTGACCAGCTCAACAACGCACTGGCGGGACGTAAACTGGCGGACGCGGCGGCGAAGGTGTCGGACCTGCCCGAGCAGGGCCCGGCGGAGCTGCGCGACGTGATGACCAGGGTGGCGACGACGCTGGTGGAATCCCTGGTCGAGGACCCCGAAGACCGCCTCGTGCTCGGTGGGACGGCGAACCTGACCAACAGTGTCGCGGACTTTCCCGACTCGCTGCGCGAGGTGCTCGAAGCGCTCGAGGAACAGGTCGTCGTGCTGAAGCTGCTCGCGGCCGCCCGCAACCCCGGTTCGGTCACGGTGCGCATCGGTGAGGAGAATGAGGACGCGCAGATGCGGAGCACGTCGGTCGTGTCGATCGGGTACGGGTCCGACGATCTGTTGCTGGGTGGCATGGGCGTGGTCGGTCCGACACGGATGGACTACCCCGGGACGATCGCCGCGGTACGCGCGGTGGCCAATTACGTGGGCCGGATCCTGGCCGGCGGCTGATCCGCAATGGCAGCCGTCCGGGTGACAGGTGCGGTACTAGGAGGACGTCGAAACGGTGGCGAGGGACTACTACGGAACTCTGGGCGTGTCGAAAGACGCGAGCGACCAGGAGATCAAGCGGGCCTACCGCAAGCTCGCGCGTGAGTTGCACCCCGACGTCAACCCGTCCGAGGACGCGCAACAGAAGTTCGGCGAGGTCACGACGGCCTACGAGGTGCTGTCCGACCCCCAGAAGCGCAAGGTCGTCGACCTGGGCGGTGACCCGATGGACGGCGGCGCCGGTGCGGGTGGTGCCCGTGGCGGCGGTGACCCGTTCGGCGGCTTCGGCGGGCTCGGCGACATCATGGACGCCTTCTTCGGGGCGGCCGCGGGCGGTGGCCGCGGACGGGGGCCGCGCAGCCGGGTCCAGCCCGGTTCCGACGCGCTGATCCGGCTGCGGTTGACGCTCGAAGAGTGCGCGACGGGTATCGACAAGGAGATCGCCGTCGACACGGCCGTGCTGTGCGACGAGTGCCGCGGTGCCGGCATGGGCGAGAACGGCTCGGTCGCCACGTGTGACACGTGCGGCGGTCAGGGCGAGGTGCAGTCGGTGCAGCGCTCGTTCCTGGGCCAGGTCGTCACGGCCCGGCCGTGCCCCGCGTGCCAGGGACTCGGTGAGACGATCACCGACCCGTGCCGCAAGTGCAGCGGCGACGGTCGCGTCCGCGCCCGCCGCAACGTCACGGCGAAGATCCCGGCCGGTGTCGGCGACGGTATGCGAATCCGGCTGTCCGGTCAGGGTGAGGTCGGACCGGGCGGTGGCCCCGCGGGTGACCTGTACGTCGAGGTCGACGAGGAGCCGAACGAGGTCTTCGAACGTCAGGGCAACGAACTGCACTGCCGCCTGCGGATCCCGGTGACCAGCGCCGCCCTCGGTGCTTCCGTGCCGCTGGAGACACTCATCGACGGCGAGGTCGACGTCGAGATCGAACCGGGCACGCAGCCCGAGACGGAGCTGGTGCTCACCGGCAAGGGCATGCCGCGGCTGCGTTCGTCCGGCCGCGTCGACGGGCGCGGTGACCTGCACGTCCACGTCGACGTCGTCGTCCCGTCGAAGGTGGACGAGGAGCAGGCGGACCTGCTGCGGCAGCTGGCGAAGCTGCGCGGCGAGGAGGCGCCCGAGCTCGCGGGCAGCAGCGCCCACCGCGGTGGGCTGTTCTCCAAGCTGCGCGCCAAGAAGTGACCGTGGCCGGCGGTGGCGACGCCGGCGGTGACACCGGACGGCAGGAGCCGGCGCCGGGGTCGACACCGCCGGTGTTCCTGGTCGACGCGCTCCCGCCGGGGGACCGCGCCGTGCTCGACGGCGAGGAGGCGCGGCACGCCGTGACCGTGCGCCGCACGCGTGCGGGGGAGCGGCTGATGCTGTCCGACGGCGCGGGCGGGCTCGCCGACTGCGTCGTCGACGCTGTCACTCCGGGCAGGCATCCCTCGCTCGAGGTGACGGTGTGCGGCAGGCGCGAGGATCCGCCGCCGCGACTGCGGGTCACGATCGTGCAGGCGCTGGCGAAAGGGGACCGGGGCGAGCTCGCCGTCGAACTGGCGACCGAGGCCGGTGCCGACGCGGTGCTGCCGTGGCGCGCCGCCCGCAGCGTCGCCCGTTGGGAGGACGGCCCGCGGGGTGCGAAGGCGCTCGCCCGCTGGCGCACGGCGGCGCGGTCCGCGGCGAAACAGGCCCGGCGCGGCCGCGTGCCCGACGTGCCCGAGCCGGTCGACACGGCCGGGCTGGCCGCGCGCGTGGCCGAGGCCGACGGTGCCTACCTGCTGGAAGCCACCGCCGAGACGGGGCTGAAGGAGGTGTCGCTGCCGGAACGCGGCGAGCTGTATCTGATCGTCGGCCCCGAGGGCGGCGTCACCGGCGAGGAGCTGGCGGCACTCACGGCCGCGGGTGCCGTCGGCGTGCGCCTCGGCCCTACCGTGCTGCGGACGTCGACCGCGGGCGCGGTGGCACTCGGCACACTCGGCGCGCTGACCGCACGCTGGTGACCGCTCACCGATACGCTCACTCGACGAGCGGTTGCGGCGGTCGCTCGTTTGCGCGGAAACAGTTACGCTGGTTAACGATCGATCGGATCGCCTGCATGCGGTCGATCTGCCGAGACCACGCCGGGCACCTCCCCCTCGGCCCGGCGGAGCCGCGGCGCGGGTGGCGCGCGTCCCCCACGTTCCACCTGCGCCGCGGTGTTTCGGTCACCGGATCACTCCACCCGGATCACGCCACGGGGCAGGTCCCGCTCGGACGAGCCGCTCATCGCGGTTCCGTTTCGGGCGTGCTCGCGCCCTCCGACCGCCCCGGCGTTCGTTCTCCCGCCCTCCGGACGGCCCCGGCCCTCGCGCCCGGCCCGCTACAGTTCCCGCATGACTGAGCCCGACCCCTCGGAAACCCTGTTCGAACGGATCATCGCGCGCGAGATCCCGGCCGAGATCGTCCACGAAACCGACACCACGCTGGCGTTCCGTGACATCTCCCCGCAGGCGACCACCCACGTGCTGGTCGTGCCGAAGACGCGCTACCGCAACGTCGGCGAGCTCGCGGCCGCCGACCCGGCGCTGCTGGCCGACGTGATCGCGACCGCGCACCGGGTCGCCGAACTCGACGGCCTCACCGACAGCGGCTACCGCGTCGTGTTCAACACCGGCGCCGACGCCGGGCAGACCGTGTTCCACGTGCACGCCCACGTGCTGGGCGGGGAACAGCTCGGCTTCTTCGGGCGTTACGGGGACGGGCCCGACGCGGGCTGACCCGCCGGCCGTGGGGCGCCCGGAATCCGGGAGCCTTCGAGCCGGTGCGGCCGTTAGCATGACAGGTAGACATCCGTTATCGACCGGCACGACGAGTGCAGAAGGCAGGCCAGAGGCCACGTGGCCGGAACCGTTCCGCAGCAGACCCCCGAGACCGGCGGCAACCAGGCGCGCTCGAAGTTCCCGATTCCTGACGCCGCCACCCTGGCGCTGCTCGGGTCGAGCGACGAGAACCTGCGCGTCATCGAGGAGCTGCTCGACGCCGATGTGCACGTCAGGGGCAACGAGGTCACGCTGACCGGCGAGCCCGCCGAGATCGCGTTCGCCGAGCGTGCGCTGAGTGAACTCGTCACGCTCGCCTCGAAGGGCCAGCAGCTCGGCCCGGACGCGGTGCGCCGCACCGTCGGCATGTTGTCGGCGGGCAACGCGGAGTCGCCGGCCGAGGTCCTGAGCATGGACATCGTGTCGCGGCGCGGGCGCACGATCCGTCCGAAGACGCTGAACCAGAAGCGCTACGTCGAGGCCATCGACCAGCACACGATCGTGTTCGGTATCGGCCCCGCCGGTACCGGCAAGACGTACCTGGCGATGGCGAAGGCCGTCCAGGCGCTGCAGGCCAAGCAGGTCAACCGCATCATCCTCACGCGCCCGGCCGTCGAAGCGGGCGAGCGGCTCGGCTACCTGCCCGGCACCCTCAACGAGAAGATCGACCCGTACCTGCGGCCGCTGTACGACGCGCTGCACGACATGGTGGACCCGGAGTCGATCCCCCGGCTGACGCAGGCGGGCACGATCGAGATCGCCCCGCTGGCCTACATGCGCGGCCGGTCGCTCAACGACGCGTTCGTGATCCTCGACGAGGCCCAGAACACCACGCCCGAGCAGATGAAGATGTTCCTGACCCGGCTCGGGTTCGGGTCGAAGGTCGTCGTGACCGGCGACATCACACAGGTCGACCTGCCGGGAGGGCAGCGCAGCGGACTGCGGATCGTGCGCGAGATCCTCGACGGCGTCGACGACCTGCATTTCTCGACACTGACCAGCACCGATGTCGTCCGGCACAAGCTCGTCGGCGACATCGTGGACGCCTACGAGAAGTGGCAGGCCACGCAGGACGCCGAGGCGGGCGAGACGTCCGGTTCCGGCGCCGCGGGCAGGCGCGGTGACGGCGGTCGCGAGGGGCGCGGCCGTGACGGGGCCGCGGGCAACGGCAAGCACAGCGAGGATCGCGCGTGAGCATCGAAATCGCCAACGAGTCCGGGGTCGGCGTCGACGAGGAGTCGATCGTGTCGGCGGCCCGGTTCGCACTGGACCGGATGGAGGTGAGCCCGCTCGCCGAGCTGTCGGTACTGCTGGTGAACCTCGACGTGATGGAGGACCTCCACGAGCGGTGGATGGATCTGCCGGGGCCGACCGACGTCATGGCCTTCCCCATGGACGAGATGGAGGGCACCCGCAGGCCCGACGCGCCGGACGACACGTCCGCGCTGCTCGGCGACATCGTGCTGTGCCCGGCCTTCGCGCGTGACCAGGCCAAGAAGGCGGGCCACTCGCTGATGGACGAGCTGCACCTGCTGACCGTTCACGGCACGCTCCACCTGCTCGGCTACGACCACGCCGAGCCCGCCGAGGAACGCGAGATGTTCGGCCTGCAGAACCGCATCCTCGCCGACTTCCAGGCGGCGCAGTTGGAGGAGTCCCGCCGGGAAGCGCAGCGGAGCGTCGACGACCGTCTGCTCGGCGCGGCCGGGCTCGACGGAGGGACGAACCAGGAGACGCCGTGAGCAGTACCGCGGCCCTGTTGCTGGCCGTCGTGCTGGTACTGCTGGGCGGGGTGTTCGCCGCGGCCGACTCCGCGGTGAGTGCGGTGTCGCAGGCCCGGGCCGAAGGCATGGTCCGCGCGGGCCGTACCGGCGCACGCCAGCTCGTGGCCGTCATCGGCGAACGCAGTAGGCACATCAACCTGCTCATGCTGCTCCGGCTGGCCTGCGAACTGACGGCCACCGTGCTCGTCACGGTCGTCGGTATCCGCTGGTTCCAGCAGGACTGGTTCGCCGTCGCCGGGGCGGGCGTGATCATGGTGGTCGTCAGCTACGTGCTGGTCGGGGTCGGTCCGCGCACCATCGGCAGGCAGCATCCCTATCGTGTGGGACTGGTCGTGGCCGGTCCGGTGCGCGTGCTGGGGAAGGTCCTCGGGCCACTCAGCAGGCTGCTCATCGTGCTGGGTAACGCGATCACTCCCGGCAAGGGGTTCCGCGAAGGCCCGTTCACCACCGAGGCCGAGCTGCGTGAGCTCGTCGACCTCGCAGGCGAACGCGGCGTCGTGGGCACCGACGAGCGGGAGATGATCCACTCGGTGTTCGAGCTCGGTGACACCGTCGCCCGTGGGGTGATGGTGCCGCGCACCGAGATCGTGTGGATCGAGCAGGGCAAGACCGTGCGCCAGGCACTGGCGTTGTCCATGCGGACGGGGTTCACGCGGCTGCCGGTCATCGGCGACACGGCAGACGACGTCGTCGGCGTGGTGAACCTGAAGGACCTGGTGCAGGCCGCGATGTCCGAAGGCGGCAACGCCCGGCCGGTCTCGGCCGTCATGAGCCCGGCCGCGTTCGTGCCCGATTCGAAGCGGCTCGACAGCCTCCTCAAGGAGATGCAGGTCTCCCGGCACCACCTGGTGATCGCGGTCGACGAGTACGGTGGCACGGCCGGGCTGCTGACGATCGAGGATGTCCTCGAGGAGATCGTCGGGGACATCACCGACGAGTCCGACACCGAGGAACGCCCCGACGTGGAGGAGCTGGACGACGGCGCGGTGCGGGTGTCGGCGCGGCTGGGCGTCGACGACCTGAGCGAACTGTTCGACGTCGACCTGTCCGACCACGACGTCGAAACGGTCGGCGGGCTGATGGCGCAGCGCCTGGGCCGTGTGCCGCTGCCCGGCGCCGAAGCGGAGATCGGCGAGCTGCGACTGCGCGCCGAGGGCGGCAAGGACCGCCGCGGCCGGATGCGGATCACCACGGTCGTCGTGCGGTCCACCGACGAGAACGCCGACCGGCCGCAGCGGACCAACGGAAGCGACGAGAGCGACAGCGATAGGAGCGTCGAACATGCCTGACCTCGACCCGGAGGACGAGAAGATCGTCATCCTGGCCCGCTCGACGAGGGCGCGGATCCAGGCCGCCGAGGGCGCCGCGGTGCGGGACACCGACGGGCGGACCTACGCGGCGGCGACCGTCGACCTGCCGTCACTGAAACTCACGGCGATGCAGGCCGCGGTCGCGGCCGCGGTGTCGAGTGGGGCCGAGGGACTCGAGGCGGCGGCCGTGGTGACGGCGGAACCGCTCGTGGTGGAGGCGTCGATGCACGCTGTGCGCGACTTGACGGCCGAGGCTCCGGTGCTGCGCGCCGACCTCGCCGGGGACGTGCAGGAGATCCTCCGGTGACCGAGTCCGGCGACCACGGTCGCAGCGACGGCGGCACGGACGAGGCGGAGGGCGACGACCTCGCCGCGAAGCTGCGGGCGGCCGGGATCGAGGACACGGGCTGGCGGGAGACTCCCGCCGACCACCGGTCGGGATTCGCCTGTTTCGTGGGGCGGCCCAACGCGGGCAAGTCGACGCTGACGAACGCGCTCGTCGGCACGAAGATCGCGATCACGTCGAACAAGCCGCAGACCACGCGGCACGCCGTGCGCGGGATCGTGCACCGTGACGACGCCCAGCTGATCATTGTGGACACTCCGGGCCTGCACCGGCCGCGCACGCTGCTGGGGGAGCGCCTCAACGACGTCGTGCGCGCTACGTGGTCCGAAGTGGACGTGATCGGGTTCTGCGTGCCCGCGGGCGAGAAGATCGGTCCCGGTGACAAGTACATCGCGGCGGAACTGGCCAAGGTCGCGCGGCGCACACCCGTCGTCGGGATCGTCACGAAGACCGACCTCGTCAAGCCGGAGGTCGTCGCCGAGCAGCTCCTCGAGCTGCAGCAGGTCATGGAGCTGACAGACCTCGTGCCGGTGTCGGCCACCGGCGACTACCAGGTCGACACGGTCGCCGACGTGCTGGTGAGTCAGTTGCCCGAGGGGCCGCAGCTGTACCCGGACGGCGACCTGACCGACGAACCGGAACAGCGGCTCGTCGCCGAGCTCATCCGCGAGGCCGCGCTGGAGGACGTGCGGGACGAACTGCCGCATTCGATCGCCGTCACGGTCGAGGAGATGATCCCGCGCGAGGGCCGCGACGACATGGTCGACATCTACGCGCACCTGTTCGTCGAACGGCCGAGCCAGAAGGCCATCGTGCTGGGCCACAAGGGGAGCAGGCTCAAACAGGTCGGCGCCACTGCCCGCAAGCACATCGAGGCGCTGCTCGGGTCGAAGGTCTACCTCGACCTGCACGTCAAGGTGGCCAAGGAGTGGCAGCGCGACCCGAAACAACTGGGCCGCCTGGGCTTTTAGTCCGTCCGGGGACCGACCGCGGGCATTCGCCGACGCGCGGCGACGGATGTCGGGTAGCCTCGGCCCGCCGTCATCCTGCGGGGAGCGCGAGGATGGCGCCGTGTCGAGGAGGGGACAGTGTCGGGGCCGTATCCGCCGTATCCGGGTGACTACCCGCAGCAGCCGCATCCGCAGTACCCGCAGTACGGGTATCCGCCGGCGTACGGCCAGCCGCCCGGGTACGGGTATCCGCCGCCCCCGCCCGAGAACCACCTGGTGTGGGGCATTCTCACGACCATCCTGTGCTGTCTGCCGCTCGGGATCGTGTCGATCGTCAAGGCGAACCAGGTCACGACGCTCTGGGCCCAGGGCATGTACGCCGAGGCGCAGGAGTCCGCCGACCAGGCCAAGAAATGGGCGATGTGGTCGGCGATCAGCATGGGCATCTTCTTCGCCCTCTACATCCTGTTCGTCGTCGTGGCCCTGCTGATCATCGGGCTGTCCCTGGACGAGGTCACACCCACGTGATTCCGCCCCGCGCGGGCTCGGCGACCCCGGCTCGGCCGGGCCTGCTGCGACGGTTGGGTCCGCCCGCCGCCGTCGCGGCCCTGGTCGTCGGTGCGTCGTGCGTGGTGCTGTGGGCCGAGCCGACGACGCCGGGCGGTCCGATCCCGGTGTGCCCGACGAAGGCCCTGTTCGGTGTCGTGTGCCCGGGGTGCGGCGCGCTGCGCATGCTCTACACCCTGCTGCAGGGGGATGTCGGTGCCGCGGTGCGGTACAACGCCGTCGCGCTCGTCGCCTCGGGTCTGCTGCTGTGGAGCCTGGTCGCGTGGACCGCTGGTCGCTGGCGTGGCAGGCGGGTGCGGAGTTGGCAGGACCTGCGCTTCGCGCCGGTCGCCGCCGGCGCGGTGGTAGCCGCGTGGTTCGTCGTTCGGAACATTCCGGTAAGTCCGTTTTCCGCGCTGGCGGTCTAGCGGTTCTCGGGTCCGGCCGTCGTACGCCGGGTCCGCGCGGTACAGTCCCGGCGCGACAACGTTCCCGGTTCGGGGGAGGACTCACGCCATGACCAATCCGTACGGACATCAACAGGGGTACGGCCAGCCGCCGTCCGGCGGTATGCCCGCTCAGCAGCCCGGCCAGTTCGGCCAGCCGCCGCAGGGCCAACCCCAGCCGTACGGGCAACAGCCGTACGGGCAGCCATACGGTCAGCAGCCATACGGCCAGTTCGGTCAGCAGCCCGGCCAGTTCGGCCAGCCCTACGGCCAGCCGGGCATGGGCCAGCCGGGTATGGGCCAGGAGATCAAGGACTACTTCGGCTGGGCGATCGGCTGCATCTTCCTGTTCTGGCCGCTCGCGATCTTCGCGATCATCAAGTCGAACGAGGTCAAGTCGAACGTGCGGATGGGCAACCTCCCGGCCGCGCAGGAGGCCTCGAACAGCACCAAGACGATGTGCATGATCGCCACGATCATCGGTGCCATCGGCTGGGCCATCACGATCATCATGGTCATCATCTCCATCGTCACGGTGGACTCGTACGTCGGCACGTACGGCTACTGATCACACGGCTCACCGTCGATCCGGGTCCGAGCGGCCCGCGTCGACGGTGTTCCGATTCGGGCCGTAGGGTCCGCCCGCCGAACGGCGCCGTCACGCCAGGCTCCGATGTGGACGAGTCCGGTGTGGAATCGAGGGGAGTAGGGCAGTTTCCCGATGCGCGCATTCCCTCGCGCGCATCCCCGCACGCGCCTCCTTCGCGTGTCGTTGCCCGGCCACGTGCACGACCGGGGCTCCTGGCGGGTCAGGCCACCGTCGTGCGTTCCTGACGCCCGTGGCCGGCACGGTGCACACGCGAAGACCTACGTGATCTCCATCGAGCCGACGTGCTGACCCGGGTGCGGAGTGCCGGCTGCAGCGGCGGTCACGGCGCCTCGCGCGGCGACGGGGGCCACGCCTCGGCGCCGTTGGTGACGGCGTGTCGGCGCGGCGTGGGATCATGTACCGGTGAGCTTGTATCGGGACACCGGCGTGGTGCTGCGCGTGCACAAGCTCGGCGAGGCCGACCGCATCATCACGCTGCTCACGCGCCGCAACGGCAAGGTGCGCGCGGTGGCGAAGGGCGTGCGCCGGACGACCTCGCGGTTCGGCGCCCGGCTCGAACCGTTCGGGCACGTCGACGTGCAGTTCTACACGGGCCGCACACTCGACGTCGTCACCCAGGTACAGACGGTCGACGCCTTCGCGCTACCGATCGTCGGCGACTACCAGGCCTACACGGCGGCCGCCGCCATCGTGGAGACCGCCGACCGGCTGGCCGCCGAGGAGGAAGAGCCCGCGCTCAAGCTGTACCTCCTCGTCGTCGGTGCGTTGCGCGCGCTCGCGGGTGGGCAGCGTGACCCGTCGCTCGTGCTCGACGCGTTCCTGCTGCGCGCCATGGCGTTCGCCGGCTGGGAACCCGCGCTCACCGAGTGCGCCCGCTGCGGCGAACGCGGTCCGCACGCGGCGTTCAACGTGCAGGCGGGCGGCCTGCTGTGCCCGCGCTGCCGCATCCCTGGCTCGGTGCATCCCGCCCCGGAGGTGCTCGCCGTGATGGCCGCGCTGCTGCACGGTGACTGGCCCCTGGCCGAGGACAGCAGCCACACCGTGCGCCGCGACGTCAGCGGCCTGGTCGCCGCCCACCTGCAGTGGCATCTGGAACGGCGACTGCGGTCCCTGCCGTTCGTGGAACGCCGTGCCCGCGAGGCACCGCTGACCGCCGCGTTAGGGTCGGACCCGCATCCCGACGGCGGCGAACCGGACATCGGCGACGTGGACAGCGACGTGGACAGCGACGTGGACAGCGGCGTGGACAGCGGCGAGGACGCCGGGGACACGGACGCCGGCGGCGAGCCATCCGCGACCGGCGGAGCGACGCCCGGGACGGCTGCGACGAGCGTGGACGGACACGGCACGGGCCAGTGCGCCCGGTGAGGCGGAGGTGACAGGTGCGGCGGAAGGCTCGCGAAGCGGAACGCATCCAGGAGGTGCGGGCCCCTGACCCGCACCCGTCGGGCGCCCGGCCGCCCCGGATCCCGCAGGAGCTGGTGCCGAACCACGTCGCCCTGGTGATGGACGGCAACGGCCGGTGGGCCAATCAGCGCGGCATGCCGCGCATCGAAGGGCACAAGCGCGGCGAGTCGGTGATGATCGACGTCGCCAGCGGCGCGGTCGAACTCGGCGTCAAGTGGCTGTCGGTGTACGCGTTCTCGACGGAGAACTGGAAGCGCAGCCCCGACGAGGTGCGCTTCCTGATGGGCTTCAACCGCGACACGATCCGCCGTCAGGTGGACTATCTCGGCTCCATCGGCGTGCGCATCCGTTGGGCGGGCCGCAGGCCCAAGCTGTGGCGGAGCGTCATCAAGGAACTCGAGGCGGCCGAGGAGAAGACCAAGCACAACACGCGCATGAACATGACCATGTGCGTCAACTACGGCGGCCGCGCCGAGATCGGCGACGCGGCGCGGCGGATCGCGCGACTGGCCGCCGAGGGCAGGATCAACCCCGAGAAGGTCGACGAGCGCACCGTCGCCAAGTACCTGTACCAGCCGGAGATGCCGGACGTGGACCTGTTCCTGCGGCCCTCCGGCGAACTACGGACGTCGAACTTCCTGCTGTGGGAATCGGCCTACGCCGAGTTCGTCTTCCAGGACACCCTGTTCCCCGACTTCGACCGCACCCAGTTGTGGGACGCGTGTCTCGAGTACGCCAAGCGCGACCGCCGGTTCGGCGCCGCCGTCGACCAGAGCGACGGCACCGACGCCAGCGACACCACCGCCGAACCCGGGAAGGACACCGCATGACCTCCGAGGCCGCCGACACCGCCGAACTGCTCGCCGCCGCCAAGGAAGCGCTCGAGAACTACCTCGACGTGCAGGTCGACGACGACGGCACGCTCACGTTCCGGCACTCCGAGGTGCCCTGCGTGGTGCAGGCGATGCAGTTGGCCGACGGCCTGCTGGTGCTGAGCCTGACGTGCGTCGTGGCGTGGGACCTGCCCGACGACCCGAAACTGGCCGCGGTCGTCGCCGAGCGCGCCGGACAGGGCCTGTTCGGCACGCTCGGCATCGTGCACAACGAGAGCGGCATGGACGTCACGCTGCGGTACGCGTTCCCCGCGCAGGGGCTCGACCCGGGACCGCTCGGCACGCTGCTGATGCTCGTGGTCTCGACGGCCTCACAGGTGCGCTCGGAACTCGTCGACGCCTGAGGAAGGACCCGCGCCGGCGCCTGGCATGATGGCGCACTAATGGAAACCGTTGTCGACGGCACGGGCCGGGCCGGTCGGTCGGGCCGGCGGTGGCGCATCACCTCGATGCAGGTGCTGTGCGCGTTGCTGGTGCTGGCGATCCTCGGGCAGGACCTGCTGCGCGAGGCCTTCGACGCCCCGGTGCTGCAGACGGCGGCGACGGTGTTCGTGGCGATCTGCGTCCAGGCCCTGCCGTTCCTCGTGCTCGGCGTGCTGCTGAGCGGTGCGATCGCCGCCTTCGTGCCCGCGCGGGCGTTGCGCCGCGTGCTGCCACGGCGCGACTCGGCGGCCGTCGGCGTCGCCGGCATGTCGGGCGTGGTGCTGGCCGGGTGCGAATGCGCCTCGGTGCCGGTGGCACGCCGGTTGATCGGACAGGGCGTCGCTCCGGCCGCGGCGCTCGCGTTCCTGCTGGCCGCCCCCGCCGTGAACCCGATCGTGCTCGTGTCGACGGCCGTGGCGTTCCCCGGTGAGCCCGCCATGGTCGCCGCCCGGTTCGCAGGGTCGCTCGCCACGGCGCTGATCATGGGCTGGCTGTGGCTGCGATGGGGCAAACTCGAGTGGATCGCCGAACGGGCGTTGCGGCGGCTGCCCGACACCGAGGGCCGCGACCGGTGGCGCGTGTTCGCCGAGACCGCCAGGGCCGACCTCGTCGACGCGGCCGGCTTCCTCGTACTGGGTGCCCTGGTCGCCGCGGTCTTCGGTGTGGTGATCCCCGGCGACTGGTTCTCCTCGCTCGGGGAGCAGATCGTGCTCGGCATCCTGGTCATGGCGGTGCTGGCCGTGGTGCTGTCGCTGTGCAGCGAGGCCGACGCGTTCGTCGCCGCGTCGCTGTCGGCGTTGCCGCTGCTGCCGCGGCTGGTGTTCCTCGTCGTGGGACCGGCCATCGACGCGAAACTGTTCGCCCTGCAGGCGGGCACCTTCGGGCGAGCGTTCGCGCTGCGGTTCGCGCCGGTCACGTTCGTCGTGGCGATCGGATGCGGCGTGGCGGCGGGGCTGCTCTTCCTGGGAGGTGTCCGATGAAGCGCGAGACCCAGAACATCCTCCTGCTCCTGCTCGGCGGGGCGCTGCTGAAGATCGCCGTGACCGGCGACTACCTGCGCTATGTCAAGGCCTCCCACCTGCCGTGGCTGTTCGGTGCGGGCCTCGTCGTGCTCGTGCTCGCGGGCGTGGCGATCGTGCGGGACGTCCGGGCGGGCGCGCGTGCCGCGGCCGGCGACACCGGGCGCGACCGCTCCGGCCCGGCCGACGCGTGCGCGGGGGAGGGCGACCACGGACACACCGCGCGCTCGGCGTGGCTGATCGTCGTGCCCGTGCTCGCCGTGCTGCTCGTCGCGCCCCCGGCGCTCGGGGCCGACTCGGTGCTGCGGACCAGGAAGAACACCGAACCCGGCAACACCGAGTTCGGCCCGCTCCCGCCCGGCGACGTCGTGTCGCTGTCGATGAGCGACTTCGTCGACCGCGCCGGCTGGGACGAGCGGCAGTCGCTCGACGGGCGCATCGTGCGGCTCACCGGATTCGTCGTGCAGACCACCGGTGGTCCGCAGTTGGCCAGGCTGACCATCAGTTGCTGCGCGGCCGACGCGTTCGCCGTCCGCACCGGACTCACCGGCGGGCGGGCCGACCTGGTGCCGTCGGACACCTGGGTCGAGGTCACCGGCAGGCTGGTGCCCGCCGACGACACGCGCGCACGCGATTACGTACCGGACCTCGCCGTGCGCACCCTGCGGGAGATCCCCCGGCCCGACGAGCCGTACGAGACGTGAGTGTCAGCTCGCCTGCTGTGCGGCGCAGGTGGAGCAGGTGCCCATGATCTCGATCATGTGGCTGATGTCGGAGAACCCGTTGCCGGAGGCGATCGACTCGGCCCAGCGTTCGACGGCCGGCCCCTCGACCTCGACGGTGTAACCGCAGCTGCGGCACACCAGATGATGGTGGTGGTGCTCCGAGCAGCGCCGGTACAGGGCTTCGCCGGAGTCGGTGCGCAGCACGTCGATCTCGTCGGCCTCGCTCAGCGACTGCAGCGTGCGGTAGACGGTCGTGAGCCCGATGCCCTCGCCGCGGTTGCGCAGTTCGTCGTGCAGCTCCTGCGCCGACCGGAAATCGTCCACCTCGGCCAGCAACTCCACGACCGCGGCCCGCTGCCGGGTCGCCCTCCGGCCCGGCAGGGGAGCCTTGGGCGTGCCGGGCGCCCTGGTCCCCGTGGAGCCCGCCGAGGTGCTGTCGGCCGACGAGCTGCTCGTCGAAGTGCTCATCGTTTCGCCTCCTCCTGCACGTGTGCGACGGCGTCAACCACGATATGGGCAAGGTGATCGTCGACCAGCCGGTAGGCGACCTCACGGCCGCGTCGCTGACCGTGTACAACGCCGGCGGCCTTGAGTACCCGCAGGTGCTGACTGATCAGCGGCTGGGCCACGTCCAGCGCATCGACCAGGTCGTGCACGCACCGGTCGCCGTCGCGCAGCTGCAGCACGATGGCGATGCGCACCGGCGCGGCCAGTGCCCGCAGCAGCTCACCCGCGTCGGTCAGCGCGGTCTGCGAGGGAGGCGGCGCGGGAGGCACCGCGCCGTCGGGGTGGTCGTGCACCGCCGGGTCGTGGCCGGTGTCGACGTGGCCGTCCCCGCCCGCCTCCTCGGGGCCGGGTGGGCCCGCGTGCGCCGCGTCCGAGCTCGCCGTCGGCATGTCGCATGCTCCAGCCTGCGTCCGCCGTGTGCGGGCACACGGCCGTTGATGATCTCCTCGTGCGGTCGGATCCGGTTGTCGTCCGCCGTTCCATCCTAGTGCGCCGCCGGGGCGTACCGGCCCACGCGGACACCTGCGGGTCGCCCGGCGCGGCGGTCGAGGTGCGCCGCGGACGCCCCTCGCGGGACGCCCGCGGCGTGAGGCTAGGCTGGTGCCTCACATCATTTCGAACCACCACTGCGATAGTTCCCACGGAGCGTGGAGTGCCCGCGAACAACATCGAGACCGTCGTCAACCTCTGCAAACGTCGTGGCTTCGTCTTCCCTTCGGGGGAGATCTACGGCGGTACCCGGTCGGCGTGGGACTACGGACCGCTCGGCGTGGAGCTGAAGGACAACATCAAGCGCCAGTGGTGGAAGACCGTGGTGCAGGGCCGTGAGGACGTCGTCGGGATCGACTCGTCGGTCATCCTCCCGCGCCAGATCTGGGAGGCCTCGGGGCACGTGAACGCGTTCCACGACCCGCTGGTCGAATGCCTGGAGTGTCACCGCCGGTTCCGTTCCGACCAACTCGCCGAGGACTACGCCGAGCGCACCGGCGGCGAGATCGACGAGAACGATCTCTCCGACGTGCCGTGCCCCAACTGCGGCAACCGCGGCCGGTACACCGAGCCGCGCGAGTTCAACATGATGCTCAAGACGCACCTGGGCCCGGTCGAGTCCGAGGAAGGGCTGCACTACCTGCGTCCGGAGACCGCGCAGGGCATCTTCGTGAACTTCCTCAACGTGCAGACCACGGCCAGGAAGAAGCCGCCGTTCGGCATCGGCCAGATCGGCAAGTCGTTCCGCAACGAGATCACGCCGGGCAACTTCATCTTCCGCACACGCGAGTTCGAGCAGATGGAGATGGAGTTCTTCGTCGAGCCGGGCGAGGACGAGTCGTGGCACGAGTACTGGATCGAGCAGCGGAAGGCCTGGTACGTCGACCTGGGCATCCGTGAGGAGAACCTGCGGCTGTACGAACACCCGCAGGAGAAGCTCTCCCACTACTCGAAGCGGACCGTCGACGTCGAGTACCGGTTCCGGTTCTCCGCGGGCCAGGAGTGGGGCGAGCTCGAAGGCGTCGCCAACCGCACTGACTTCGACCTCACGACGCACTCGAACCACTCGGGGGTCGACCTGTCGTACTTCGACCAGGCGGGCGGCGAGCGGTACCGCCCGTTCGTGATCGAGCCCGCGGCGGGTGTCGGCCGTCCGATGATGGCGTTCCTGCTCGACGCCTACACCGAGGACGAGGTGCCGAACGCCAAGGGCGGTGTCGACAAGCGCACCGTGCTGAAGATCGACCCGCGACTGGCGCCGTACAAGGTCGCGGTGCTGCCGCTGTCGCGTAACTCGGACCTGACGCCCAAGGCCAAGGACATCGCCGCGACGCTGCGTAAGCACTGGAACGTCGACTTCGACGACGCGCAGTCCATCGGCAAGCGCTACCGGCGTCAGGAGGAGATCGGGACGCCGTTCTGCATCACGGTCGACTTCGACACCCTCGACGACCACGCCGTGACGGTGCGCGAGCGCGACACGATGAACCAGGAGCGCATCGCCATCGACAAGCTGGAGTCCTATCTGGCCGCCCGCCTCATCGGCTGCTGAGGGGCGTTGCCGTGGGGGTGACGCGGTGGATCCGCCGCGCCGTCGCCGGTGCCGTGATCATGGCGCTCGTGCTGGTCGGCGGTACGGCACTGCGGGTCTGGTACGTGGCTCGGGCCGACGAACGGCCGAACGTCGACGCGATCGTGGTGCTCGGTGCCGCGCAGTACAACGGCAGGCCGTCGGAGGTGTTCGCGCACCGGCTCGGGCAGGCCAAGGAGCTCTACGACCAGGGGGTCGCGCCGCGCATCGTCACGACGGGCGGCCGTGCCGACGGCGATACCTACAGCGAGGCCGAATCGGGTGCCAAGTGGCTGACCGAGAACGGCGTCCCCGAGTCGCACACCCTCGTCGTGCCGAAGGGCGCGGACACCCTGCACTCGATGCGGGCGGTGTCGCAGGAGATGCGGGACCGGGGGTGGACGACGACGGTGGTCGTCAGCGACCCGTGGCACTCGCTGCGGGCGCGCACGATGGCCGAGGACGCGGGCCTGGAGGCGTGGACCTCGCCGACGCACTCGGGGCCGATCGTGCAGACACGGGAGACGCAGGCCTGGTACATCGCGCGGGAGACGGCCGCGCTGCTGTACCACAACCTGTTCGCAGCGGAGAGCATGTCGCCCTGACCGGCGACCCCGCCCCGAGCCGGTGCGCGACCGCCTGTCGGGTCACAGCCCCCGTGACGGGGCCCGCCGGGTTCGTAGACTGACGCGGGTGTCGTACACGGAGCAGGATCGCGCGCGGTTGCATCCCGAACCGGCCAAGGGCGGTGCGCTGAGCGGCGCGCGGCCGGACACGCGCTCCCCGTTCGCTCGTGACCGGGCCCGCGTGCTGCACTCGGCGGCGCTGCGGCGGCTGGCGGGCAAGACCCAGGTCGTCGGGCCGGGGGAGGGAGCCGAGGTCAGCGGTGTGCCGCGGACGCGGCTGACCCACTCGCTCGAAGTCGCGCAGATCGGCAGGGGCATCGCCGAGGATCTGGGCGCGGATCCCGACATCGTCGACACCGCGGGGCTGGCCCACGACATCGGCCACCCGCCGTTCGGTCACAACGGCGAGCACGCCCTCGACGACGCCGCGCAGCCGTGCGGCGGGTTCGAAGGCAACGCCCAGACGCTGCGCATCCTCACCCGGCTCGAACCGAAGATCCTGGGAACGGGGCCGTTCGGCGACCCGGAGCCCGCCGAGATCACCGGCGGGCTCAACCTCACGCGCGCCAGCCTCGACGCGGCGACCAAGTACCCGTGGCCGCGGCGCCCCGGCACGGCCAAGTTCGGCGTCTACGCCGACGACCTGGCGGTGTTCACCTGGCTCAGGGGCGGCGACTCCGATGTGGACGGTGCCCACCCCGACAGTGCCCACCGCGGCAGTGCTCACCCCGGCGGCGCTCACCCCGACAGTGCTCACCCCGGCGGCGCTCACCCCGGAGTCGCTCACCCGAACAGCACCCGGACCGACGGCGGGACCGCCGGACACGGCGACCGGCGATGCCTGGAGGCGCAGATCATGGACTGGGCCGACGACGTCGCCTACTCGGTGCACGACGTCGAGGACGCGGTGAGGGCGGGCCGCGTCTCGTTCGGGGTGCTCGCCGACCCGGACGAACGCGTCGCCGTCGCGGCACTCGCGGCGAAGCACTTCACGGCCGAGCCCGTGTCGGCCGTCGAGGACGCGGCGGCCGAGCTGCTCACCCTGCCGGTCGTGGCCGAGCTCGCCGCGCGCGGCTACGACTCGACCCTCGGGGCGCAGGTCGCGCTGAAACGGCTCACCAGCGAGCTCGTCGGGCGGTTCGCGTCCGCGGCCGTGACCGCCACGCAAGCCGAGTACGGCGACGGCCCGGTGCGCCGCTACGAGGCCGACCTGCGGGTGCCCGCCCGGGTAGCAGCGGAAGTGGCGCTGCTGAAGGCGATGGCGCTGCGCTACGTCATGAGCGACCGGCGCAGGCTGGCGCTGCAGGAGGGTCAGCGACAGCTGCTCGCCGAGCTGATCGAGGTGCTGCTCGCGCGGTCCCCGGAGGCGCTCGAACCCGTGTTCCGGCAGGCCTGGTCGGACGCCGCGGGGGACGCGGAGCGACTGCGTGCGGTGATCGACCAGGTGGCGACCCTGACCGACGCCCAGGCGCACGCGTGGCACGCCTGGCACACGGGCCGGCACGCGTAACCGCCCCGGATGACGATACGGTCACGGAATGCAGGTCACGACGGACCCGGCGGAAACTGCACATCTGACGTTCGTGCTCGCCGTGCATCGTGCGACCGCGTCCGGCGCCGGAACCGACGACGCCTGCGTGTCCCCATACTCGGCGGCGGGTGCGCTCGGCCTTGTGGCCGACGGCGCGCGCGGTGAGACCGCCGACGAGATCGCTGCAGTGCTGGCCGGGCCGGAGTCGACGCTCGCCGAACAGCGCCGGCTGCTGGAGGCCTCCGCGGCACTGGACACCCGCGCCGGGCAGGACGAACCGGTTCTCGCGGTGTCGAACACGTTGTGGGCGTGGGACGGGCTGGCCGTCGACGACGGCTACGCCGCCGACCTCGAACGCCGGGCGTCGGGACGTGTCGCCGCGGCGCCGTTCGTTGACGACCCCGAGGCGGCCCGGACCGAGATCAACGCCGACGTGGCGGCCACGACCCGGAACCTGATCCCCGAGTTGCTGCCGCCGGGCGCGGTCGGACCGGACACGGTCGCCGCCCTGGTCAACGCGCTCTATCTGCGCAGCGCCTGGCGCCACCCGTTCCCGGCGGAGGCGACGGCCGACGGCGACTTCCACGGTCCGGACGGCCCGCTGCCGGTGCCGATGATGCGGCAGACGGCGCGGCTGCGCTACGGCGAGGCGTCGGGCTGGCGGGCGGTCGCGGTGCCGGCGGTCGGCGGGGTCGAAGCGGTCGTCCTGCTGCCGGACCGCAGGCTCGCCGACGCGGAGGCGACCCTGGACGCCGCGGCGCTGGCGGAGCTGCTCGCGTCGCTGGCCCCGGAGCAGGTGCGGCTGACGATGCCGCGGGTGTCGCTCGACGTGCCGGTGCCATTGGGCGATGCGCTGCGCGGCCTGGGGGTGCGGCGGATGTTCACCCCGCAGGCCGATTTCGGCGGCCTCTCCGGCGATGCGCGGTTGCACGTGTCCGACGTGCTGCACCAGGCGGTGCTGCGGCTCGACGAGCACGGCCTGGAGGGTGCCGCGGCGACGGCCGCCACGATGCGCCTCGTGGCGATGCCCACCGGTGACCCCGTCGTGGTCGACGTCAACCGGCCCTTCCTGCTGCTGGTGCGTCACGCCGCGACGGGCGCCGTCTACTTCGCCGCGCGGGTGGTCACGCCGTGACACGCGCGTCCTCCGCCGCCCCTGCCGGGGTGCGGCTCGACACGCGTGCCCGCGGCCGGATCGCCGACGTCCTCGTCGTGCTGGGCTGTCTCGCCGCGGCGCTGTTGATCTACCGCGGCCTGTGGCAGAACCTCGACTCCGGCTACCTGCTCGACAGCGGCCAGGACCAGAACATGTGGGAGTGGTTCTTCGCCGTCACCGCGAAGAACGTGCTCACGCTGTCGAATCCGCTGCACACCGACCTGCAGAACCATCCGCTCGGCGTCAATCTCATGGCCAACACGGTGATGCTCGGAGTGGGCATCCCGCTGACTCCCGTGACCGTCCTGTTCGGACCGACCGTGACGTGGGCGCTGACGCTCACCGGCGGGCTCGCGGGGACGGCTGTGGCCTGGTACTGGCTGTTGTCGCGGCATGTCGTCGCCTCCCGTGGCGCCGCAGCGATCGGTGCGGCACTCGCGGGGTTCGCCCCGCCGATCATCTCGCACGCCAACGCGCATCCCAACTTCGTCGTACTGCTGCTGGTGCCGCTGCTGGTGCACCGCCTGCTCCTGCTGGCCCGGGGTGAACGGCCGGTGGTGAACGGCGTGATCCTCGGCCTGCTGGCGGCGTACCAGGTGCTGCTGGGGGAGGAGCCGCTGCTGATCGCGGCGCTGGCGCTGACGGTGTTCGCCCTCGTGTACGCCCTGTCGCGGCCGGCGGAGATCGGCCCCATGGTGCGCCCGCTCGGCACCGGCATCGGCGTCGGAGCGCTCGTCGCGGGCGTGCTCGTCGCGGTACCGCTGTGGTGGCAGTTCGCGGGCCCGCAGAGCTACACGGGCATCGAGCACGGCTTCCAGGGCAACGACCTCGCCGCGTTCACCGGGTACGCGACGGCGTCGCTGGCCGGCAGCGACTCCTCCGCCGCGGACCTGTCGCTCAACCGCACCGAGGAGAACGCGTTCTTCGGCTGGCCACTCGTGCTGGTGCTGCTGGCGGTGACGGTCGCGCTGTGGCGGGTCGCGGCCGCGCGCGCCGTCGCCGTGTCGATGCTGGTGATGGCGTGGCTGTCGATGGGCGTCCTGCTCGTCGTGAACGGTGTGGCGACGTCGGTTCCCGGCCCGTGGATGCTTCTCGTCGACGCCCCGCTCGTGTCGTCCGTGCTGGAATCCCGGCTGGCGATGGCGTGCGCACCACTGGGCGGGATCCTGCTCGCGCTGGCCACCGACCGTGTGCTGCGCCTGCCGTGGCTGCGGGAATGGGCCTACCTCGCGCGGGTGGGCTGGTTCGGCGCGCTGCTGGTCGCCCTTGTGCCGATCATGCCCACCGAGCTGCCCACGGGTGAGCGCGATCCGGTGCCCGAGTTCCTCGCATCCGGCCAGTGGGCCGACCACGTGCGGGAGGGCCGATCCGTGGCTGTCGTGCCGCTGCCCGACACCGGCTACGCCGACCCGCTGCATTGGCAGGTCAGCCAAGGACTGGGCTTCCCCCTCGCGGAGGGCTACTTCGTCGGCCCCGGCGACGACCGTTCCGGCATCTACGGGGCGCAGCGCACGCTGCTGTCGTCGATCCTCGACGAAGTGGACGAGACGGGCCGCCCCGTCGGTGTCGGGCGGGCCGAGCGCAGCCAGGCCGTGGCCGACCTGCGGCAGTGGCGGACCGACCTCGTCGTGCTCAACACCGGCCACCCCGACGTGGAGGCGCTGCGCACCACGGTCGAGGGGCTGATCGGCACCCCCGGACGGCTCCGCGGCGACATGTGGATCTGGGACGTGCGGTCACTGACGTCCGCCTGACCCGCGGAGCGGGAAGCGGGTCCTGTCACACCGCCGCGCGCGGTCTCGTCCTCCGGGTGAGAACCGATCGCACTCCGAGGAGGATTCGTCATGCCGCGCATTCCCGTCGTCACCGCCGACCAGGCGGGTCCGGTCACCCGCGTGCTGTACCGCGTCGTCGCACGCCGGTACGGCGCCGTGCCGGAACCGTTCGCCGTCACCGCCCATCACCCGAAACTGATGCGTGCCTACGGCGTGTTCGAGGTGCTCGCCGAACGCGCTTCCACCGTGTTGCCGACCAGTGTGCGCGAACTCGCCGTCTACCGGGTCGCCGTGCGGCTGGGCTGCTCGTGGTGCATCGACTTCGGCACGATGCTGCAGCAGCACGACGGGCTCGACATCGACCGGCTGAAAGCCATCGACGACTACGCCGAGTCGCCGCTGTACACGCGGCCCGAACGGCTGGCCCTGGCCTACGCCGACGCGATGACCGACACCCCGATCGCGGTGACCGACGAGCAGGTCGCCGAGCTGGAACGCGAGTTCGGCCGGGCGGGCGTGGTCGAACTGTCGCTGCAGATCGGCCTGGAGAACATGCGCGGTCGGTCGAACGCCGCGCTCGGGATCGTCGACCAGGGGTTCACCTCCGGCGACGCCTGCCGGGTAGAACTCGGCGAGGTCAGGCCGGAGGGAACGGCAGGCGCGTGAGCTTGTCCGGGTTGGCCTGGTCGTAGATCGCCACGACCCGGCCGCCGGAGACGGCGACGGTCTGCACGTGGGCGTCGAGGTCGCGGTAACCGTCGCCGCCCGGGGAGGGCGGCAGGTGCATGCCGAGGTCGCCGTTGACCAGCACCGGCCGGGCGGCCGCGAAGGCCCCCGGCCGGTAGACGGTGAGCAGGCCCGCGAAGAACCGGGCGATCCGGTCGGCACCGGACATGACGCGCCGCGCGGTGCGGGCCTTGCCGTCGGAGTCCCCGATGAGCACCACGTCGGGGTGCAGCACCCGGGCGACCGCCCCGACGTCGCCGGTCGCCATGGCGGCCAGCAACTCCTCGACGACCCGTCGTTGTTCGTCGCCCGCGCGGGCAGGTGCATCCGCCTCGCGCGCCGCGCGCCTGCCCCGGGAGGCGTACTGCCGGGCGGCGTCGGAGCCGCAGCCGAGGATCCCGGCGATCTCGGCGAACGGTACGCCGAACGCGTCGTGCAGCACGAACGCCACCCGTTGCTCGGGCGGCAGTGTGTCGAGCACGACCATCGCGGCCATTCGGGCGCCGTCGTCGGCCACGACGGCGTCGAGCGGATCGGGCCTGCCGTCGGTGGCGGTGACGACCGGTTCGGGAAGCCACGGGCCCACGTAGCGTTCGCGGCGGGAGACCGCGGACCGGAGGCGGTCGAGGCACAGCCGGGCGACGACGGTCGTCAGCCACGCCGTCAGGTCGCGGATCTCCGCGCGCCGTTCCTCGTCGAGGGAGGTCAGCCGCAGCCACGCGTCCTGCACGGCGTCCTCGGCGTCGGCGAGTGAGCCGGTCAGCCGGTATCCCACGCCGATGAGGTGGGTGCGTGCTTCGGTGAACCGGGCGGCCTCGTCGGGCGCCTCCGCCGGAGTGTCGGACATGCGCAGAGTATGCCCGATCGGAGGCGCTGCGGTCCTGGCCTAAAGTGGGGGCGTGGCGGGACGGATCCGGGACAGCGACATCGCGCAGGTACGCGAACGCAATCGGATCGACGATGTCGTCGGCGAGTACGTGGCGCTCCGGCGTGCGGGCGGCGGTGCCCTGAAGGGCCTGTGCCCCTTCCACGAGGAGAAGACACCGTCGATGAACGTGCGCCCGACGCACGGCACCTTCCACTGCTTCGGCTGCGGTGAGGGCGGCGACGCCATCAAGTTCATCATGCAGATCGAGCACCTGCCGTTCGTCGAGGCGGTCGAGCGGCTGGCCGACCGCATCGGGCTGCAGCTGACCTACGAGGGCGGCGGCCGCGACGTGCGCAGGGAGAACCGCGGGACGCGGTTGCGGCTCGTCGAGGTCCACAAGGCGGCGCAGGCGTTCTACGCCGAGCAGCTCGCCACGCCGGAGGCGGAGACGGCGCGGACGTTCCTCAAGGAGCGCGGCTTCGACCAGCCGGCGGCCGCCCGGTTCGGTTGCGGGTTCGCCCCCGGTGGCTGGGACAAGCTCACCAAGCATCTGCTGAACCAGGGCTTCGAGCTGGCGGAACTGTACAAGGCGCAGATCTCCAAGGAGGGCCGAAGCGGGCCGATCGACCGGTTCCACCGGCGGTTGGTGTGGCCGATCAAGGACCGCGGGGGCGACGTCGTCGGGTTCGGCGCGCGCCGGCTGTTCGACGACGACCCGATCCAGGCCAAGTACCTGAACACGAGCGAGAGCCCGATCTACAAGAAGTCGCAGGTGCTGTTCGGCCTCGACCTGGCCAAACGGGAGATCGCGAAACGGCACCAGGTGGTCGTCGTCGAGGGCTACACCGACGTGATGGCGATGCACGAGGCGGGCGTGCCCACCGCCGTCGCGTCGTCGGGCACCGCGTTCGGCGAGGAGCACATGCGGGTGCTGCGCCAGCTGATGATGGACGACGACGCGTTCCGCGGCGAGGTCATCTTCACGTTCGACGGTGACGAGGCGGGGCAGAAGGCGGCGCTGAAGGCGTTCGAGGGCGACCAGACGTTCGCGGGCCAGACCTACATCGCGATCGCGCCCGAGGGCATGGATCCGTGCGAGCTGCGGCTGAACAAGGGCGACACGGCCGTGCGCGACCTGGTCTCGCGGCGGATCCCGCTGTTCGAGTTCGCCATCCGCAGCCTGCTGGCCGAGTACGACCTCGACTCGGTCGACGGGCAGGTCGCCGCGCTGCAGCGCACCGTCCCGTTGGTCGCGCAGATCAAGGACCGGGCCAAACGGGACGGCTACGCGACGAAGCTCGCCTGGTGGACCGGCTGGCAGGACGAGGCGATGGTCGTGCGGCGGGTGCGCGAGAGCGCGGGCGCCCCGGTGAAGGCGGCCGGGCGCAAGCCGCCGTCGCGCGAGACCGGCTCCGAGAACGGGCAGGCTCCCGCGTTCGCCCGGCCCGACCCGCGTGACCCGGAGCGGACGGCCCAGCGTGAGGTGCTGAAGGCCGCGTTGCAGGAGCCCGCCCTCGCGGGCCCGCAGTACGACACGTTGCCCGAGGACGCCTTCACCCACCCCGCCTACGTGGCGGTGCACCGTGCGGTGCTGGCCGCGGGCGGGACGAGCGCGGGCCTGTCCGGCTCTGCGCTGCTCGAGGCGGCGGCGCAGCACGCGGAGAACCCGGGCGTGACGTCGCTGCTGTCGGAGCTGGCCGTCGAACCGCCCCAGTCGGTCGGGGAGGCCGACGCGCGGTACGTGCAGTCGATGTTCTCGGCCGTGCAGGAGAACCTCGTCGGACGGCAGGTCGGCGAGCTGAAGTCGAAACTCCAGCGACTGTCGCCTGTGGACTCCCCGGACGAGTATCGAGACCTGTTCGGGGACCTCGTGGCACTCGAGGAGTACCGGAAGGCGCTCAAGGGCCAGGCCGCGGGCGGATTCGAATGACGCTGTCGCGGTGGTGGCGCCGGATCTCCGGCCCGGCGGTGCCGGACGACGTGCGCGGGGCGCTGGATCCGGACGAGGACGTCGTCGCGGCCGCGGAGGCCGACCACGGTCACGTCGTCGTGACCCGACTCGGGCTGTGGCTGCCCGGCGAGACCGGTCCGCGACGGGTGGACTGGCACCTCGTCAGCAAGGCCGCGTGGGACGCGGACACGCTCACGGTGGTCGAGGCCGTCGAGACCGAGGAGGCGGGCGGTGCGGTGCTGCTGCGCGACCTGCCGCCGGTGCGAGTGGCGGTCCCGCGTGCCGGGCGGCTCCCCGAGCTCGTGCGGAGGCGGGTCGAAGGATCGATCCGTGCTCGCCACCGCACCGACCTCGCCGACGGCGGGGGAGCGTGGTTCGTGCTGCGCAAGGTGCCCGGAGCCGACGGCGTGATGTTGCAGGCGCGACCCGACCCCGGCACGGACGTCGAGGCGGTGCGCGCCATGGCCCGGGAGGCCGCCGAACAGCTGTCCGGCGGTTCCTGAGTCCGGCGTCGTCGGGAAGACGAGCCGTCGAGACAGGGCCGTCCAGACAGGGCCGTCGAGAGGACGGGCCGTCGAGATGGGGGCCTGTTGTGAGCGCACCCTTGTAGCAGTACGGTCGTACCGTATGTGGGACCCTGCGGCGTACTTGACCTACGGCGACCTGCGCGGAAGACCGTTCCACGAACTGGTCGCGCGGATCCCGGCAGAGCGGCCTCGGCGGGTGGTCGACGCGGGATGCGGGCCCGGCAACCTCACCGTGACGCTGGCGCGAAGGTGGCCGTCGGCGCGGGTCGAGGCGTTCGACAGCTCGCCGGAGATGGTGGAGGCGGCGCGGGCCCAGGGGATCGCCGCGACGGTCGCCGATGTCGTCGACTGGACGCCGGAGCCCGACACCGACGTGCTGGTCAGCAACGCGACGTTGCAGTGGATCACCGGCCACGCGGACCTGTTGCGGCGCTGGGCCGGCCTACTGCCGTCGGGGGCGTGGCTGGCGATGCAGGTGCCCGGCAACTTCGATGCGCCCTCCCACGTGTTGACGCGCAGGCTCGCCGCGAGCGAGCGCTGGCGCACGAGGTTGGCAGACGTTTCGTTGCGCGGCGCGGACGCGGTCGGCGCCCCCGAGGACTACGCCGACCTGCTCGCCGACGCCGGCTGCACGGTCGACGCCTGGGAGACGACGTACGTCCAGCGACTCGAGGGTGACGACGCGGTCCTGGAATGGATCTCGGGCACGGCCTTGCGGCCGATCCGGGCGGCGCTCGCCGACGCGGACTGGGAGACGTTCCGCGGTGAGCTCGCCGAGCTGCTCGCGGAGGCCTACCCACAGCGCGCGGACGGGACGACGTGGTTCCCGTTCCGGCGCGTGTTCGTCGTCGCGCGAACGCCGTGACCGGATCGGTCCGCCGTCGGCGCCGACGGCGGACCGGCATCGGCTCAGCGCTGCGCCGACCGTCCGAACGGCACGCGCTCGCCCATCTTCTCGCCGAGCTTGGCACGCGCGACGCCCGCGGCGCCCTGCACGGCGGGATGATCGGCGACCTTGCGGTAGGTCCGCACGATCTGCTCGTACCGGGCGTGCCCGGCGCGAGCGCCCAGAACATAGCCGACGGCGGCGCCCAGCAGGAACTTGTTCATGGCGGGTGAGCCTCCTCGTGGCTGTTTCACTGAAGAGGCCATTGTCCACCGTCCGGACAATCGGCGGGGCGATACCCGGGTGCAGCGTCCGCTACCTGGGCGAACTCGGTGCGGTCCCAGGGGTCAGGACCCCCGTGTCACGGCCTCGCCGACATGGTCTATAGTTGGTATCCGTCGGAGGGCAGAGATCCGGCGACAACAGAACATTCCCCCATAGCTCAATCGGCAGAGCATTCGGCTGTTAACCGGAGGGTTGTTGGTTCGAATCCAACTGGGGGAGCATCCGCCCAGGTCATAGGCCTGGGCGTTTCGTTTTCATGAGTGATGCGCAGGTTCGCTCGCCAGGACGTCTCCTCGTCGCCGAGCGGCCCCGAACCCCGGCGATGGCGCGTAGCACTGCGCAGGGCTCGTCGGCCGGGCGCTCACCCGGGTGCCGCGCCCCGGATGCGGCGGCACACGGGTGGATGGTCCACCGGTGCGGTGCGGCCGTCACGAGCCGCCGGCCTCACCTTCCCGCTGGGCCCGTTCGAGGTCCTCATCGGACAGTACGCGGGTGTCGGGGTCGCCACGGGAGCTGCTCGGCCCGAACGCCAACCCGTCCATGTACGGAGTCGGGTTGTCTCGCCGAACGTCGAGGAACTCGCGGGCGTAGTGTTCGCGCGCGCCGTCGACCGTGCGCTGTCCGGTGACGAGATCGTGGGCGAGGTTCAGTGCCAGGAAGTTCGCCTGTTCGTCGTGGCAGCGCGCGGATAGTTCCCCGATCGTGCGGTCGACGACGACGCTTCCGTCGAACCGCGCGAGCGTCTCCACTTTCTCGACCGGAACGTCGTAGTCGAGGAACGACTCCACGGAGTCGATGTGCGGAACGGGAAACCGGTGCCGGTGGAACTCCTTGGACGCCTCGGTCCGCTTCCACGGCCCGACGTCGAACCATCGCAGCAGGGTCGGTGTGCTCTCGTGGGGTCGGCCGTACGTGTCGATGACGAGTTCCGCGGCTTCCCTCGACTCGTCGGGCCAGTTCTCCAGCACTGCGGCGCTGTCGGTCGCGGTCATGACGGTGCTCCCTTCGGACAGGGTCTTGGACAAGGCAGGTGCCGGTGCCCGTGGTGCCGGGCCCCGACCCGGTTTCGGTGGTGCCGGTCGGGGCAAGCCCGCGGGACATGCGGGATCGACACGGAGACGGACAGCCGATGGTCGCGGCGGTACGCGGGGCCGTCGCCGCGATGTGCATGAGCGGCATGCGTGAACTCACCGTCCGGGCGGGCCTGGTGGAGGCGACACCCCCGGAGATGATCACCGACGAGCACGCTCCGGCCGCCGTGCGGCGCTTGCCACGCCGCGGCCGGGACGTGCTGGTGGTGGTCGCCCACTGGGCCTACGGCGCCACCGGCGGCGTGGTGTTCGACAGAATCCCGGAACGCGTGCGGAGTCGCCCCGGGGCGGGGCCGGCCTACGGTGTGGTGTTGTGGCTCGGGTTCGAGTTCCTCGTCGTGCCACTCAGCGGCCTCCGCTTCCGGCACGGCGGAAGCGTCGGACAGCGGGTCGCCTTCGCGGCCGATCACATCCTGTACGGCGCGGTTCTCCAGGGTGGCGGGCGGCGGCATGTCAGTCGTCGGCAACGACCTTGAAGAACGTGCTGCCGCCGCCGTCGGCACGGGTCTTCTGGTAGACGAGCGCCAGGCCCTCCTTGTCGAACTTGTCGAACCAGGAGTCCCACGTGATGTGCTCGAGTTCGTCCTCGCCGGCGCCGCCCGGGAAGTCGAAGCGGAGGACGCCCGCCGCGTCGGAGTCTTCGGTGCCGCGCACGGATGCGGGCACACCGTCGTTGGACTCGACCCACTGCCGGATCTCGTCGTGGTCCTTCGTGGTGCGAGTCTCGGGTGTCATCGCGGTTCTTCCTCCTCGAGTCCGGTCGGCTTCGTTGCCCGCCGTACCCGCACCCCCACCGTCGACAAACCCACGGGTGTCCGAAGTGGACTTCGTCGCGGTGTTTCGTCCCGGGGTCGCCGCCGCGTACGGGGGCACGCGCGTACGGGGGCACGGACGTTTCCGGCGGTCGGGACACGGGTACGTGCTCCGAGCATGGAGGCCGACATCACGATCACCGTCGACGGTGAGCAGCACCGGCTCGTCACGGACACGCGCACGACACTGCTGGACGCCCTGCGGGACCGACTCGGCGTGTTCTCGCCCAAAAAGGGCTGCGACCACGGCCAGTGCGGGACGTGCACGGTGCTGCTGGACGGGCGGAGAGCCACGACCTGCCTCGCACTCGCCGTCGCCCACGACGGTGCCCACGTCACCACCAGCGCAGGACTGGCGGCCGACGAGCGTGGCCAGGCGCTGCACCAGGCTTTCCTCGATCACGACGGGTTCCAGTGCGGCTACTGCACCCCCGGTCAGATCTGCTCGGCCGCCGGCATGCTCGACGAGGCCGGTGCCGGCTGGGCCAGCGCCGTCACCGAGGACGTCCGCGCCGAGCCGGAGCTCGACGAGGCGGAGATCCGGGAACGGATGAGCGGGAACCTGTGCCGCTGCGGCGCCTATGCCGGCATCGTGGAGGCCGTCCGCGAGGTCGCCGAGCACGACGGCAGCCGTGCCGGCGGTGAGGTGGCGAACCGATGACCCGGTCGATCGAACGTGTCGCCGCGGTCGGCACGGCTCCGGAACGCGTCGACGGCAGGGCCAAGGTCGCCGGGAAAGCCCCGTACGCTTACGAACATCCGGTCGAACGGCCCGCCTACGCACACCCGATCCAGGCCACGATCGCCGCGGGCAGGGTCCGCGGGATCGACACCGCACGAGCGCTCGCGGTCGACGGGGTGCACACCGTGCTGACCCCGGACAACGCTCCGCCGCTGCGCCGGGGCCAGGACGCCGAGCTCGAGATCCTGCAGGCCCCGGACGTGGCGTTCCGCGGCCAGATCATCGGATGCGTCGTCGCCGACACCCCGGAGGCCGCGCGGCACGCGGCCGACCTCGTGGCCGTCGACTACGAGCGCCGCGACCACGACGTGACCCTGGCGAGCGACCGGCCCGACCTGTACCGGCCGGGAGAGGTGAGTCACGAGGCCGACACCGAGGACGGGGACGTCGACGCCGCGCTGGCCGGGGCCGCCGCGCGGGTCGAGGCCGAGTACCGCACCGCGCGGAATCACAACAATCCACTCGAACCGCACACGACCGTCGCCGTGTGGGACGCCGACGGGCTCACGCTCTACGACTCCACGCAGGGCGTGCATTCGTTGCGCAGCGCCGTGGCCGAGGTCTTCGACCTGGACGAGTCGCGGATCCGCGTCCTCGCGCCGTACGTCGGCGGTGGGTTCGGGTCAAAGGGCACGGCCCACGCTCACGTCGTGCTGGCCGCGCTCGCGGCCAAACGCATGTCGGGCAGGCCGGTGAAACTCGCCCTGACCCGCCAGCAGACGTTCACGCTCGCCGGGTATCGCACGCCCACCGTGCAGCGGGTCGCACTGGGTGCCGACACCGACGGCCGGATCGATGCACTCGCGGTGGACGTGGTGGAGCAGACCTCCCGTGTCAAGGCGTTCGCCGAGCAGACCGCCCTTCCCTCGCGCACGATGTACGCCGCTCCCCACCGCCGCACGACCCACCGGATGGCCGCGTTGGACGTGCCGGTGACCTCGTGGATGCGGGCCCCGGGAGTGTGTCCCGGCATGTTCGGCCCCGAGGTCGCGATGGACGAGCTGGCCGAGCGGTGTGGTCTGGACCCGATCGAGCTTCGCCTACGCAACGAGCCGGACCGTGACCCCGAGACCGGGAAGCCCTACTCCACGCGCAACCTTGCGGAGTGCCTGCGTGGGGGCGCGCGCCGGTTCGGGTGGGATGCCAGGCCCGCTGCGCCCCGGCAGACACGGCAGGGGGAGTGGTGGATCGGCACCGGGGTGGCGTCGTCGACGTACCCGGTGCACCATGCGCCCGGGTCCGCTGCGCGGATCGAACGGCGGGCGGACGGGCGGTACCACGTCGGCGTCGGCGCTGTCGACATCGGCACGGGCGCGTGGACGGTGCTCGGCCAGATCGCGGCGGACGCCTTGGGTGTGGACCGCGAGGACGTCGTCGTGACGGTCGGCGACACCGCTCTGCCCTTCGCCTCGGTGGCGGGAGGATCGTCGGGCACGACCAACTGGGGGTCGGCGATCGTGGCCGCAGCGCACGGTTTCCGCGCGCGGTTCGGCGACGACGACCCGCCCGCGGGCTCCGAGCACACCGAGAGCGCCCCGGAGAATCCCGACACCGAACGGTTCGCCATGCACGCGTTCGGCGCGCAGTTCGCCGAGGTGCACGTCAGCGCGGACACCGGAGAGATTCGGGTGCCCCGGCTGCTCGGCGTGTTCGCGGCGGGCCGGATCGTCAACCCGCGGCTCGCGCGCTCGCAGTTCCTCGGCGGGATGACCATGGGGTTGTCGATGGCTCTGCACGAGGAGGGGGTGATGGACGAGCGTCTCGGCATGGTGGTCAACCACGACCTCGCCGAGTATCACGTCGCGACGAACGCCGACGTCCCGTCGGTGGAGGCCGAGTGGATCGACGAGCACGACCCGCACGTCAACCCCATGGGTACGAAGGGGATCGGCGAGATCGGGATCGTCGGCACGGCCGCTGCCGTCGCCAACGCCGCCTATCACGCAACCGGCGTCCGCGTGCGGGAACTGCCGGTCACGGCCGACCGGTTCCTCACCGCGTAGTCGGCCGTCACCGCGTCGTCGGCAGCGGGCTCAGCCTGCGCAGCGTCGCGGTGAGGGCGCCGCGGGCCATCGGGATCTTGAAGGCGTTGCCGGCCAACGGTTCCGCATTCTCGAGCTCGGCCTCGGCGGCGCGGGCGGCGCGGTCGTCGGTGGCGGGTCCGCCCCGGAGCGCGGCCTCCGCGCGGTGCGCACGCCAGGGCTTGTGCGCGAGGCCGCCGAACGCGATCCGGACGTCGCGGACCGTGCCGGCGTCGTCGACGTCGAGCGCGGCGGCGACCGACACCAGAGCGAAGGCGTACGAGGCGCGGTCACGCACCTTGCGGTAGGCCGAATTCGCCGCGAACGGCAGCGGTGGCAGCTCGACGGCGGTGATGAGTTCGCCGTGCTCGAGCACCGTGTCACGTTCCGGCTCGTCCCCGGGGAGCCGGTGGAGCTCCTCGGCAGGCAGACTCCGCGATCCGTTCGGCCCCTGCACGTGGACGGTCGCGTCCAGCGCCACCATCGCCACGGCCATGTCGGACGGGTGCGTGGCCACGCAGTGGCGGGACGCGCCGAGAATCGCGTGGTAGCGCTGGTATCCCTCGAGTGCGGAGCAGCCGGTGCCCGGTTCCCTCTTGTTGCACGGGGTGGTCACGTCCTGAAAGTAGGCGCAGCGTGTCCGCTGGAGCAGGTTGCCGCCGACCGTGGCGAGATTGCGGAGTTGGCCGGAGGCGCCCGAGAGCAGGGCCTCGGCCAGCACCGGGTAACGCGAGCGGACGTCGGGGTCGGCCGCGGTGTCGCTGTTGCGCGCCGTGGCGCCGATCCGCAGGCCCCCGTCGGGGCCCGGCTCGATGTCGTCGAGTGGCAGGCGAGACACGTCGACGAGGTGCTCCGGGGTGGCCACGCCGAGCTTGAGATGGTCCACGAGGTTCGTCCCGCCGCCGAGGAACGACGCGGTCGGGTTCCGCGCCACGGTGTCGACCGCGGCCGACACGTCGTCGGCACGCCGGTACTCGAACGGGATCACGGGTGTCTTCCTTTCCGGTGACGGCCCTGGTCGGCGCCGGGGCGGCTGCGCGCCTCGCGCCTGTCCGGCCTTCCCGCCCCGCCACCGCGCTAAACGGCGAGTACCCCGGGCGGTGGTGTCGCACGCCGGCCGAGTTCCCGGTCGGAACCGCCCTCGCCGACCGCGCGGTCGGACAGGCCTCGACGGACCGACGGCGTGCGAGGCGCCCCGCGGAGCTCTATGTCGCCCCGGTGAGGAAGCCGAGCACGAGCGGACTCGCGACGTCGCGGCGCTCCTCGAAGTAGGCGTGCCGTGCACCCGGAATCAGCTGCAGCGCCGCGCCGGGGATGCGGTGGGCGAGCAGGGGAGCGTTGGCCGCCGGGTTGAACACGTCGTCCTCGCCGTGCACGACGAGGGTCGGCGCGGTGATGGCCGGCAGCGCGTCCCACGCGTCGTGCCGGTGGCTGGCGAGCCGGTGCCGCCGCAGCACGTGCGGCGGTGTGCCGCGCTCGCCGATGGTCCGGTACGGCCCGGGATGCGCGGCGAGCCACTCCGGGGTGTACATCAGCTCGAGCAGTGCCCGCCGGACCGCGGCGGCGTCGTGCTGGGCGAGGCTGCGGGTCACCCCGGCGCTCCGTTCGGCCGCGTGCGGCCCGCCGGGCGAGGTGCAGCCCAGCACCAGCCTGTCGACCCGCGCGGGATGGTCGACGGCGAGCCACTGCGCGACCCGCCCGCCCATCGACGTGCCGTAGACGTGGGCGCGCCGCACCCCGGCCGCGTCGAGTACGGCGACCGCGTCCGCAGCGAATCCGCGAGTGCTGTACGAGTCGTCGTCCGGCTTGTCGCTGTGGCCGATACCGCGATGGTCCATCGTGATCACCCGGAACGCGCCTTCGAAGTCGCCACGCACCGGATCCCACCAGCGCCTGCTGTTGGACTGCCCGGCGATGAGCAGTAACGCGGGCGGGCCGGCGTGCTCCGACTCGGGACCGCCGGCGTCGGGTGGGCGCTCGTCGGGGCCGTGGACCTCGTAGTACAGGGCGACCCCGTCGGCCGCGTGGGCGTAAGGCACGGAGGTGATCGTAGGTGGTGCCGCCGGTGAGGGCGGCCCCACCACGGCCGGGCGGCCCGCGCGGAGCGGCGCCGCGCGGCGAGCCGGACGGCGACGGGAGGCGGGCGTGCCCGTCAGCGCCAGTCGACGACCTCGTTGATCAGCGTCGGGTGTCCCCGCTTGACGTAGTTGACGTACTTGGCCATGTGCTCGTACATCAGGTCGTGCGCCGCGTCGGGCTCGCCGTCCTCGATGGCCTTGGCGATCGCCACGTGTGCGTCGGAGACCTCCTTGCGTCGCGACTTGGGGAACACGATGCCGCTGACCCGGTCGCGGAAGATGTCCGACAGCGACTGGCCGAGCAGGCTGAGGATGCCGTTGCCGGACATCTCGGCGACGAGCCGGTGGAAATCGCCCGTGTACTCGAGGTAGGCGGCATCGTCGTCGACCTTGAGCGATCCGCTGACGCGTCGTAGCTCGTCCATGTACGCCGGGTCCTGGCGCTGTGCGGCCAGCCGTGCCATGAGTGGTTCGACCGCGAGTCGCGCCTCGATCAGCTCGCGGAACGTGGTGCCCTGTGCCTGCAGGTACAGCGTCGCCATCTGTCCGAAGTGGTCGGGCTGGGCGCCGCTGACGATCGGCCCACCGCCCGGCCCGGGTTTGAGCCAGATCAGGCCGTTGACCTCGAGGATGCGCAGCGCCTCGCGCAGCGATCCGCGCCCGATGCCGTACTCCTTGAGCATGTGCGCTTCCGAGGGCAGGTGGGCGCCCGGTTCGAGCCCCTCGGCGCGGATCTTCCGCATGATGCTCCGTGCCACGGCCTGCGCGACCTTGTCGCCCCGCTTGTACGGCCGCTGGCGAGGTTCCAGCGCGTCTTGGTCCATGGGGTGACGATACCGATGATGATCCTGAATCCCTGCGCAGGACCTGCTCGAGCGCCGGGTGTCGTGTCGACAGCCGGTCATTTCCTGAGCATGATTCGCGTTCGGTTGGCGCCCGCGGGGTGGTCCTCCGTGTCGGTCGACGGGACGCTGCCCTGGGTCGCAGACTTCCGCGTTGTCCGCTTTGCGTCCGAGACCATGCTAATCCTTGACATGAATTATGGGGGCACCGCATACTTGCTGAGCATGTGACGCAGGTCTCTCACCTCGAACGAGGTTCGCCTCGCGTCCGCCGGTCCCAACGTTCGCCAGCAGCACAAAGAGGTGCCCCATGGCTCTAGACGAGGCCACCAGTTCACTGCTCGCCCAGCTCGCCGAATCCGGGCAGCCGCCGATCCACGAGATGGATCCGGAGCAGGCCCGCGGCATCACCGCGGCCCTGCGGGAGATGTACGGCCCCGGGCCGGACATGGCGCGGGCCGAGACTCGCTCGATCGACCTTCCCGGCCGCTCGGTTCCCGTGCAGATCCTGGTACCGAACGCCTCGCCGCGCGGTGTCATCGTCTACTACCACGGCGGCGGCTGGGTGATCGGCAGGATCGAGGAGTTCGAGACCCTCGGCAGGCAGCTCGCCGACAAGACCGGGTGTGCCGTGGTGCTCGTCGACTACCGGCTCGCACCCGAGCACCGTTATCCGGCGGCGGCCGACGACGCGTGGGACTCGCTCCGCTGGGTCGACTCCCACCTCGAGGAGATCGCGGGCAAACGGGTGCCGTTGATCGCTGCGGGCGACAGTGCGGGCGGCAACCTCGCCGCGATCGTCGCCCAGAAGGCCCGCTCCGGCGGACCGGAGATCTCCCAGCAGGTACTCGTCTACCCGGTCACCGACTGCGACTTCGACAACTCCTCCTACGCCGATCCCGAGAACCAGCTCATGGTCAGCCGGGACGCCATGATCTGGTTCTGGGACCACTACGCCGACGCCGACCAGCGCGCGAACCCCGACGCCTGCCCGGCGAGGGCCGGTGACCTCTCGGGCCAGGCCCCCGCGGTCGTGGTGACCGCCGAGCACGACGTCCTGCGGGACGAGGGCGAGGCCTACGCGAAGGCGCTCGAGGCGGCGGGCGTCCCGGTCCGGCACCGGCGGTTCCCCGGCCAGATGCACGGTTTCTTCACGATGGTCAACGTGCTGCCGGGCAGTGCGGAGGCGATCGACTACATCGCCTCGGAGATCGACCGCCACCTGTCCGCCGCGGCCTGACGCCGCGACCGTTCCTGCGACTTCCCCGATCCGGTTCGAAGCGCCCCCGCGGGCGCCTGTCCGCTGCTCTTCCGTCCGCCTTCCCGTCGAATGTGAGGACATCGCTCCATGTCTGCTACCAGGAAACTGCCGACCGAGCTGGACGCCGTCATCGTGGGTGCCGGGTTCTCCGGCCTGTATCAGCTGTACAAGCTGCGGAACCTGGGCATGCGCGTGAAGGTCGTCGAAGCGGGCTCCGACATCGGCGGCACGTGGTACTGGAACCGGTACCCCGGTGCCCGTTGCGACGTCGAGAGCATGCACTACTCCTACTCGTTCGACCCCGAGCTCGAACAGGAGTGGGAGTGGACGGAGAAGTACCCGAGCCAGCCCGAGATCCTGTCCTACATCCACCACGTGGCCGACCGGCACGACCTGCGCAAGGACGTCGTGCTCGACACGAAGGTCACCGCAGCGCACTACGACGAGGACAGTGCACTGTGGACCGTGCGCACGGAGTCCGGTGACGAGGTCGGCGCGCGGTACTGCATCATGGCCGTCGGTTGTCTGTCCGTGCCGAAGAAGCCGGAGGTTCCCGGACTCGAACGGTTCCGCGGCGACTGGTACCACACGTGCGACTGGCCGGAGTCCGGTGTGGACTTCACGGGCAAGCGGGTCGCCGTCATCGGGACCGGCTCGTCCGGTATCCAGGCGATCCCGATCATCGCGAAGCAGGCGACCGAACTGACGGTGTTCCAGCGGACGCCGAACTTCAGCCTGCCGACGTTCAACGGGCCCATCGACCAGGGGATGGTCGCCGACATCAAGTCGCGATACCGCGAGATCCGGGAGGAGAGCAGGCAGTCCGGGTTCGGCGTCGCGATCGAACCGCCCACCCGGTCGGCGCTCGAGGTCGACCCCGACGAGCGGCACCACAACTACGAGGAGCGCTGGCGGCGCGGCAACCTCACCGGTGTGCTCCAGGCCTACACCGACCTGCTCGCGGACGAGGAGGCCAACGAGACGGCCGCCGAGTTCGTGCGCGGGAAGATCCGCGAGATCGTCGACGACCCGGAGACGGCCGAGAAGCTGTGCCCGAAGACCTACGCCTTCGGCACCAAGCGGCCGTGCCTGGACACCGGCTACTACGAGACGTTCAACTCCGACCACGTCCAGCTGGTCGACCTCAAGGAAACCCCGCTGGTCGAGATCACCGGCAGCGGCGTGCGCACCAGCGACCGGGAGTACGAGGTCGACAGTCTGGTGCTGGCCACCGGTTTCGATGCCATGACGGGTGCGCTGCTGAACATCGACGTCCGCGGCCGGGGCGGCCAGACGCTCCGGGAGAAGTGGCAGGACGGGCCCGCGCTGTACCTGGGCCTGAACCCGGCGGGCTTTCCGAACCTGTTCACGATCACCGGCCCCGGCAGCCCGTCGGTGCTCTCGAACATGATCGTCTCCATCGAGCAGCACGTCGAATGGATCACCGACCTGGTCGACCACATGCGGAGCAGCGAGCTGCGGACCGTCGAGGCGACCGAGACGGCGGAGAAGGAGTGGACCGACCACGTGCGCGAGGTCGGCGACATGACGCTCTATCCGAAGACCGATTCCTGGTACATGGGGGCGAACGTGCCCGGTAAGCCCCGTTTGCTCATGGCTTATCTCGGCGGGGTCGGCCCGTACTGGCAGAAGTGCCAGGAGGTCGCGGCCAACGACTACGAGGGCTTCGCACTGAGTGCGTGACCTCCGGGAGGAGACATCGATGTTCCGCATCACCGTGCACTACAACCACCCGGATGATCCGGAGAAGTTCCTCGAGCACTACCGGTCCACGCACGCCGTGCTGGCTGCGAAGCTGCCGGGGCTGCGCTCCTACGGCTGGGGCGCGGCGACGACCTTCGACGGTTCGAAGCCGGAGCACTTTCTCGTCGCCGTCATGGAGTGGGACGGCCGAGACGACTGCGCCGCTGCGTTCGCCTCGCCCGAGGGGCAGGCGGCCCAGGCGGACATGGCCAACTTCGCCGGAGCGGGCGTCGACGTCAACTTCCACGAGGTCGTCGACGTCCAGCCGACGGGGAGGGCCTGACATGGGCACCGCGATCGACGACGACCTCGCCGTCCGGCTGGACCGCGTGGAGGCGCTCGAAGAGATCCGGCGGGTGCTGCACGGCTACGGGCACGCGTTCGACAAGCGGGACCTGCCGTGGTTCCTCTCGCTGTGGGCCGAGAATGCGACGTGGTCGCCCGGGCCCGATGCGGTGTTCGAGGGTCGCGACGGGATCCGCACCGGTGTCACCGGTCTGTGGGAGGCCGTGCCCGCATCCCACCACTGGTCGGTCAACTCGGTGATCGACGTCGACGTGGTCGGCGGCACGGCCACGTCCGTGACCGATGTGCTGGCGATGGCGGGCACCGCCGACGGCTGGGCGCAGACCGCGGCGACCTACCGCGACCTGCTGCGCCGGGTCGACGGCCGCTGGCGCATCGCCAAGCGCGAGACCGACATCCACCGCGCCGTCCCCGTCGCGGACCCCGCGAGCTGACCCGTGGGCGGCCCGTGCCGCCGTCGTCGGCGACTCTCCACACCGGACCGAAAGGATATCGATGAAAACCAAGGGTGCGCTCCTGTGGGAGCCGGGAACACAATCGGGCTGGTCGGTCGAGGAGATCGAACTCGACCCGCCGAAGAGGAGCGAGGCGACGGTGAAACTCGCCGCGTCGGGCATCTGCCACAGTGACGACCACCTCGACACGGGCGACATCCCGCTCGACTGGGCGCCGATCCTCGGCGGCCACGAGGGTGCCGGGGTGGTCACCGAGGTCGGGGACCACGTGGCCGACCTGCAGGTCGGCGACCACGTCGTCTGCTCGTTCCTGCCCTCGTGCGGCAAATGCTCGATGTGCGTCGCGGGCAAGGCCAACATGTGCGCGCTCGGCGCCGGTGTGCTCGCCGGCACCTCGCCCGACGGTACGCATCGGATCCACGCCCGCGGCCAGGGCGTCGGCGCGATGTCGTACCTCGGCACGTTCGCGCCGTACGTCACGGTGCCCACGGACGCACTCGTGAAGATCGACAAAGACATTCCGCTCGACAAGGCAGCGCTCATCGGATGCGGCGTGCCGACGGGATGGGGATCGACCATGTACGCGGCCGACCTGCAGCTCGGCGACGTCGTGGTGATCTTCGGTGTCGGCGGCGTCGGCATGAACGCGGTCCAGGGCGCCCGGCACCGCGGCGCGAAGGCCATCATCGCGGTCGACCCGGTGGACTACAAGCGGGATCGCGCGCCGGAGTTCGGTGCCACGCACACCGCCGCCACGGCGGCGGAGGCCGCGCAGCTCGTCGAGAACATGACGAACGGCCAGGGCGCCGACCGGGTGATCGTCACCGTCGGCGTCGCGTACGGCTCCATCCTCGAGCCCGCACAGGCGATGACGCGGCGCGGCGGAGTGTTGGTGCTCACCGCGGCCGCACCCGTCCTGCAGCGCGACGTGCAGTTCGACATGTTCACGTTCGCGATGTCGGGCAAGCGGTTGCAGGGCACGCTCTACGGCTCCACCAACGCGCGCAACGACATCCCGCTGATCGCCGACCTGTATCGGCGCGACGAGATGAAGCTCGACGAGTTGGTCACGCGCACCTACGCCCTGGAGGACATCAACACCGCCTTCCAGGACCTGCGCGAGGGCAAGAACATCCGCGGCGTCATCGTCTACGACTGAGCCGGGCCGACGATGAACGAGCAGGCCGCCGCGCGGCACGAGATCATGGAACTGTCCCACCGGTACGCCCGCGGTCTCGACCGCTTCGACCCGGCGGAGGCGTTGTCGGCCTTCAGTGACGACGCCGTGTGGGACGCGACCCCGGTGGGGCTCGAGCGGTTCGAGGGCAGGGAGGCGATCCGCGGCTTCTTCGAACGGGACGCCGCCTCGGTGGCCGACCAATTCCACATCATCACCAACCACATCGTCGAGTTCGACGGGCCGGACACCGCCCACGGCACGAACTACGTGTTCTCGGAGGGACATTCGGCCTCGGGCGCGAAGTTCCGGGCCGCCGCGCTCAACGAGGACACCTATGTCCGCACCGCGGCCGGGTGGCGGATCTCCTCCCGGGTGATCTCCGCACTCACCCCGCCGGAGCTGGAGGGATTCGAGGCAGGACCGCAGGCGGCCGACACCGACATCGGGCGCAGGCTCATCACGTCGTATCTCGACGCGGTGGGGAGCCTGGACGTCGCGGCGATTCCGGACCTGTTCCACGAGGACGGCGTGCTCGACATCCCGTACGCCCCGGAGGGCATCCCGACGACGTTGCAGGGCCGCGCGGCGATCGCGGAGTTCTACTCGGGCCTGCCGGACCTGGTGACGCCCATGAACTTCGCGTCGTACCGGATCAACGAGCTCGACGTGCCGGGCGAGTTCGTCGCCGAGTACACATCGGACGCCTCGGTGCGGACCACGGGGCTGCCGTATCGCAACGCCTACATCGCCAGGGTGACGGTGCGCGGCGATCGGATCGCCCGCTTCGCGGAGTTCTTCGACCCGATTCCGCTCGTCGTCGCGCTCGGGGGCTCGGTCACTCCGGCCGGGCTCTGACGCAGGTGCGCGGTCCGGTCCGCGCCCGCATCCGCTCGAGAACTCCGTGTCCCCACCAGAACCAGGAGGCCCGAAGACATGGGAATCGCCGACGAACGTACCGAGATCGAGAACCTGCTCGGCGTGTACACCTTCGCCTACGACGAGAACGACATGACTGCGATGGCCGGCTGTTTCACGGCCGACGCCGTCATGTCGATGCGGGTCGCCGACGGCGACCTGGTCGGCCCGTTCGAGGGCCGGGACCAGATCGTCGGCCTGATGGAGAAGTCGCTCGCGTCGCAGGACGACCAGCGGCGGCACCTGGTGTCCAACGTCGTCGTACGTGATCTCACCGACGACACCGCCACGGTGACCTCGTACCTGACGCTGATCTCCATCGCAGGCCAGACGCTGACCGTGCTGTCGACGGCGCGGTACGAGGACGAGCTCGCCCGTGAGAACGGTGCCTGGCGGTTCGCCCGGCGGCACGTCCAGCTCGACCTGCCGTACTGACGTGGCCGCGTCCAGGGACGGATCGGAGGAACCGTGGCCAATCAGGGTTTGATCCCCGCCAAGTGGGCGGCGTTGACGCCCGGCGGGCAGGCGATCTACGACGTCACCGCCGAGCGGAGGCTCACCTGGCGGCAGTTCGACGACCTCGTGCGGCGGTTGGCCAACGGCCTGCTCGCCCGTGGGCTGGCGCCGGGGGACCGGGTGGCCGTGCTGTCGCGCAACTGCGTGGAGTACCAGGCGCTGTACTTCGCCGCGGGCCGAGCCGGGCTGGTGCTGCAGCCGCTGAACTGGCGGCTCGCCGCGCCGGAGCTGGCCGCGATCGTGGCCGACGCCGCACCGCGGGCGCTCGTCGCCGAGGCCGAGTGGTCGGGCGTGGTCGACGAACTGTGCCGGACGGTGGACGTGCCGCACGTGCTGCGGTTCGGGCCGGACGGCGACGGCGGGCTGGAGGAGCTGGTCGAGGCCGCCTCGGACGAGGAACCCGCCTTCTCGGCGAAGATCGGCGACACCGATCCGTTCTTCATCCTCTACACCGGCGGCACGACGGGGCAGGCGAAGGGCGCCCTGCACTCGCACCGGAGCGCGGCCGCGGGGATGTTGAACCAGACCGTGGCCGAGCGCATCGTGCCGTCCGACGTGTACCTGCTGACCGGGCAGTTGTTCCACATTCCCGTCGTGCTCGCGATGAACTACCTCAAGCACGGCTGCCCGCTCGTGATGATGAACTTCGAGGCGAAGCGGGCGCTGGAGGTGATCGAGGCCGAACGGGTGTCGGCACTGCTCGGCATCACCACGATGCTGAACTGGATGATGGCCGTCGAGGGGTTCGAGCGGTACGACCTCTCGAGCCTGCGCAACATCCAGTACGGCGGTGGGCCGATGCCCTCGGCGATCGTGCGCCAGGCACTCGAGGCGTTCCCCTGCACCCTCATCCAGGGCTACGGGCAGACCGAGGGATCGACGATGTGCTTCCTGTCGCAGGAGGATCACGCGTCCGCTGTCGCGGGTGTCCGCCCGGAGCGGCTGCAGTCCTGTGGCCGGGAGGGCTTCGGCACGCAGGTGCGGGTGGTCGACGAGACCGGCCGGGACGTGCCGCAGGACGGGCGCACGCCGGGCCAGATCATCGTCCGGTCCGAGGCGAACATGCTCGGTTACTGGAACCGGCCCGACCTGACCGCCGAGACGCTGCGGGGCGCGGGTACCCCCGACAGCAGGGGCGTCGCCGCCGGGGGCGGGTGGATGTGGACCGGCGACATCGCCACGTGGGACGAGGATCGCTATGTCTACATCGTCGACCGCTCGAAGGACATGATCATCTCCGGTGGCGAGAACATCTTCAGCGTGCAGGTCGAGGAGGCCATCGCGCGGCATCCGGCGGTGCTGGAGTGCGCCGTGATCGGCGTGCCCGACGACGAGTGGGGCGAGTCGGTGAAGGCCGTCGTCGTGCTCAAATCGGGGCAACGGGTGACCGAGGAGGAGATCATCGAACAGGCGCGGGCACATCTGGCCGGGTACCAGAAGCCGAAGTCGGTCGACTTCGTGACCGAGCTGCCGAAGGCGCCGACGGGCAAGATCCTCAAACGGGAGCTGCGTGAGCCGTACTGGGCAGGCAGGGAGCGGGATGTCTGAGCCGGTGGGCGGGGCGGCCGCAACGACGGCCGACGACGTCGCCGCGCAGGTCGGCCGGGCGCTGCCCGGCGGGCGGTTCACCGTCGAGCGGTGGTTCGCGTGGCTGCTGGCCGACGCGGCGCTGGAGCAGCCGCACGCGTCGGCGCCGGACGGAGCGGGCGACGAGCTCGCCCATCCGCTGCTGGCGTGGACGGCGGCGACCCAGGCGATGGGTGTCACGTGGGACGAGCTGTTCGCGTGGTTCGGTTCCAGCGCCGACGACGGGCCGATGTTCGGTGAGCACGAGACGGTGTGGCATGCGCCGATGCGCGTGGGCCGCACCTATCTCGTGTCCGGTGAGATCACTTCGGCCGACCGCAAGTCCGGCCGTAGCGGGGTGTTCGACGTGATCGGCTATGCGTTTCGGCTGCACGACGAGGACAACGGCGCCCACGTGGCCGACTGCTGGAACTCGCTGATCCTGCCGAGGAGGTCCTCGTGAGCGGTCGGGGTGACGACGGCGTGGGGGTGCATCCGGGAGACGGCGTTGCCGTGGCTCATCGCGGTGGGCCCCTCGCCGCGGGCATGCGGCTGCCCGAGTGGGAGGTGCCCGAGGTCGACGCCGAGAAGATGAAGACTACGGCGGCGCTGCTGCGTGATCCCACGCCGATCCACTGGGACACCGCGGCTTTGCGGGCGCTCGGCATGGGCGATCGTGCGATCAACCAGGGGCCGCTGAACATGGCGTACGTGATGAACATGCTGGCCGGGTTCGCGGGCGGGCACGACCGGGTGCGCAGATTGCGCGTGCGCTTTCGCGGCAACGTGCGCGCGGGGGATCGGCTGCGGGCGGGCGGCGTCGTCACCGGCGTGCGCACGCGTCAGCACGGCTCAAGCGGGGAGACCCTGTGCGACTGCGACATCGAGCTGTCCGTAGTGGACGGCGACACGGTGCTGACGGGCACCGCGACCGTGGCGCTGCCGGAGGAGGGGAGCGACGATGAGTGACCGGGACCGGCTGGTGTTCCAGCTCAGTTACGGGGACTGCGACGCGGTGGGCATCGCGTACTTCGCCATCTACTACCGGTGGATGGAACGCACGTACACCTCGTGGCTGTACTCGCACGGCCTGCGCAGCGGGGATCTCGAACCCGACCTGGGGATCGTGACGGTCGGCGTGAGCTCGGGCGCGACCTACCACCGCACGGCGGAGGTGTTCGACGAGCTCGTCTGCCAGGCGGTGCTCGACCGGATCGGCACCTCGTCGTACACGGTCGGCTACGAGTTCACGTGCGACGACGAGCTCGTCACGAGGGGGTTCATGACGTACGCCTGCCGGGACTCGTCGTTCACGAAGGCGCCCGTGCCGGATCGGCTCGCCGGCGTCCTGCGGACGTTGCCGTCACCGAGGTTCGACGTCCCGGAGTCGTGACGGGACGGCCGGAAACCGGGCCGGGACCACGCCGCCGCGGTGGGGAGAAACTCCCCACCGCGGCGGCGTTTTCGTGTGCGGGCCACGGTGCCGGCGGGTTCGGACCGCTGCTCGACATGGTCGGCAATTCATGACAATAAATCCTATGAAAGGCATTGACTTGGACATGGTCGCGGGTCAAGGTTGTTAGCGACGTCACCGCGCGCGGACGCCGGTGACGGCCAGGTTCGGTACCGCAAAGGAGCGCGTCCATGACCTCGACGATGCACGCACCCGAGACCGTGCGGAGCTTTTCGAAGCTGTTCATCGGCGGCCGATGGGTCGATCCGGCGGGCGAGGGCGTCATCGACGTCGTGTCGCCGGTGACCGAAGAGCGACTCGCGACGGTGCCGGACCCGACGGCGGCCGATGTCGACGCCGCGGTGGCCGCGGCGCGGAAGGCGTTCGACGACGGGCCGTGGCCCCGCATGACGCCCGCGGAACGCGCCGAGGTGCTCCGCAGGGTCGGCGCCGAGGTCGAGAAGCGCTTCGGCGACATGGCTGCCTCGTTCACCGCGGAGATCGGCGCCCCGTCCGCGGTGAGCGAGGCTTTCCACCAGAACGCGCTCAAGATGTGGGCCGACGCGTCGACCCTCCACGAGCGGTTCGCGTTCGAGGAGGAGCGTTCCTGGGAGGGCGGCCACGGGGTGCTGGTCCGTGAACCGGTCGGCGTCGTCGCCACCATCATCCCCTGGAACGGGCCGGTGGCGACGGCGTCGCTGAAGATCGGCCCCGCGCTCGCGGCGGGTTGTACGGTCGTGCTCAAGCCCGCCCCGGAAGGGCCGGTGAGCCTGTACCTGCTCGCCGAGGCGCTGGAGGCCGCGGGCCTGCCCGAGGGCGTGATCAGTGTGCTGCCCGGCGGCCGCGAGGTCGGCGAGCACCTGGTGACCCACCCGGGTGTCGACAAGGTCGCGTTCACCGGAAGTACCGCCGCGGGCAGGCGGATCATGAGCCTGTGCGGCGAGCGGATCACACGTGTGACGCTCGAACTCGGCGGGAAGTCGGCCGCGATCATCGCCGACGACGTGCCGCTCGACGAGGTGCTGCCGACGCTGGCGTTCGCCGGGATCGGCCACTCCGGCCAGGTGTGCGCGGCGCTGACCCGCATCCTCGTGCCGCGCCGCCGCCAGGAGGAGTTGCTCTCGGCCCTCGTGCCGATGTTCGAAGGCCTGAAGGTCGGCGATCCGACCGACGGCGACACCGTGCTGGGACCGCTGGCCGCCGAGCGACAGCGGGACCGGGTGGAGAGCTACATCAAGCTCGGTATCGACGAGGGCGCGCGGCTCGTCACCGGGGGTGGCAGGCCCGACGGCCGTGACCGGGGCTGGTTCGTGGAGCCGACAGTGTTCGCCGACGTGCGCAACGACATGCGCATCGCGCAGGAGGAGATCTTCGGCCCCGTCATCTGCGTCATCCCGTTCGACGACGTCGACGAGGCCGTCGCGCTCGCCAACGACTCGGACTACGGCCTCTCCGGTGCGGTGTACGCCCGCGACGCCGCCGAGGGGGAGCGGATGGCCCGTCGCATCCGCAGCGGCCAGGTGTCGGTCAACGGCTGGGACATGTGCGTGGTGCAGCCGTTCGGCGGCTACAAGCAGTCGGGCCTCGGTCGTGAAGGCAACGTCGAAGGTCTCGGTGCCTACCTCGAAACGAAGTTGATCCAGCGTCCCTGACCGACCGCCGACCGGAAGCCCGATCGGCCGCCCGTGCTGCGACCTCGGTACCGACGCGCCGCGGCCACACCTCGTGAAAGGAAGGACGACCGATGGTTGATGCGAACGAACCGGTGATCGTCGTCGGTGCTGGACTGTCCGGGTTGGCCACGGCGCTCGGGGTCGCGGTTCGCGGCCGGGACGTGATCGTGTTCGAGGCGGCCGACCAGGTGGGTGGTGCGGCCGCTTACTCGGGCGGCCAGGTGTGGATCGGCGCCAACCCGGTCGCCGCACGGGAAGGCATCGAGGACTCGCTGGAGCTCACCGAGACCTACGTCCGCGCCATCGCCCACGACGCACCCGAAGTGCTCGACGAGAAGGCGATGCTGCGCTGGATCCGGACCGGTCCGGACGCGATCCGCTACTGGGAGGAACTCGGGGCGATCCGTTGGAAGGTCATTCCCGGTCTCGCCGATTACCACAACGAGGCCGACGGTGCGCTGCCCGTCGGGAGGTACCTCACCAACGAGGTGATCGACGGCAGCGTGCTCGGCCCGTGGCGCGACAAGCTCCGCGTCAGCCCGTACTTCCCGGTCGGCACGACCTACGACGAACTCATGGAGAAGGGCCGCCGGGCGACCTATGTGGACTCCGAGGAGTCGAGGCCGGAGAAGGCGGACCACGCGGGAGTGCCCGCGTTCGGTATCGCCGACGGTCGTGAGTTCGACGCGGCCGAGGGCACCGACCCGCTGACGTTCGGGACCGGCGTCGTGGCGAGCTTCCTGCGCCGCGTGCTGGAGGAGGACCGGATCGAGATCCGCCCCTCCCACCGAGTGACCGACCTGCTCGCCGAAGGCGATCGGGTCGTGGGCGTGCGCGCCGACGGCCCCGGCGGTCCGGTCGAGGTGCGCGGCCCCGTCGTGCTGGCGACGAGCACCTACGACTGGGACTCCGACCTCGTCCGCGAGATGGTCGACCTCGAACCGGAGGACTTCGGCAGCGTCGCGCCGGAGTCGCTGCGCGGGGACGGGATCACACTCGCGCGTGGGGTGGGCGCGGACATCGCGAAGATCCCGGCCACGAGCGTGCCGATGCTGCCGGGATGGCGATCCCAGGTCGGCACCGGGTACGGCTACGGCCCCGAGTACGCCATGCCGCACACGATGATCGTCGACGCGGCGGGCAACCGCTTCTGCAACGACTCCTACTGGGTCGACATCGTCGCCAAGACGCTCGCGCCCGGCGATCGGCACCTGCCGTTCTTCCTCGTGTGGGACGACCAGCATCGGCAGAAGTACGGCCTCGCCGCCACCCCGCCGGGCGGCGAGTACCCCGAAGGCTGGGTCACGTCCGCCCCGACGCTCGCCGAGCTCGGCCAGCGGCTCGGCATCGACGGGGCTCAGCTGACCCGGACGGCCGAGCGGTTCAACCACTACGCCGCCCGGGGCGAGGACCCCGATTTCGGCCGCGGCACCGTCACCTACGTCAACAAGTTCGCCGGCGACCCGGAGAACACGCCGAGTCCGGTCCTCGGGCAGCTGACCGAGGCGCCGTTCCACGGGCTGCGGCTGAAGTTCGTGGGCACGGGAATCGGGTCCAGCGGCGTGCGCATCGACGGCGACGGGCGGGTTCTCGACCCCGACGGCGCCGTGATCGACGGGCTCTACGCGGTGGGCTCGTGCGCCGCGCTGACCACGACCGGGACCGGCTACAACAGCGGGTTCGCCCTCGGCCGCGGCGTGACCCTGGCCTACCTCGTCGCAGGCGAACTGAGCGGCCACCCGGTCCCGTAGTTCCTCGGCACGGACATCCCCACCGACACAGGCAGGAGGACGAGCATGCGGGTTCCCCACCGGTGGCGCCGGCTGCGGCGCGCCACCGCATGTGCCCTCGTGGCCGTGGCCGCGGTCGTGATGAGCGGCTGCGACGCGGCGGAGGGCGGCATCGCCACCCAGGAAGGCATTCCGCAGGAGATCAAACTCCTCGGCGTGCGTGACCAGACCGGACCGGTCGCCTACGCCGGCATCGGCGGTGCCCGCGGCGGCAAGCTCGCGATCACCGAGATCAACCGCTCCGGTTTCCTCGGCGACGGCGTGAAGCTCACCATCGAGGAGATCGACACCGCCGGATCGATCGAGACGGCGTCGGCCGAGATGGCGCAGGCGACCGCCGACCGGACCGTGCACGCGATCATGGGGCCGACCCAGGGTCAGCAGGCCGCTACGGTCGCGCCGATGGTGGAGCGCGCCCAGGTGCCGACGATCTTCACACAGGCCGGTTCCGACGGCGTCGTCATCAACGACTACACGTTCCGGGCGACGGCCCCGATGGCCTCCTACTACCACCTGGCGACCGAGTACCTCGCCGCGAAGGGACTCCGCGACGTCAGCGTGCTCTACAACGCGACGTACCCGACGTTCGCGGAGATCGGCGAGGGAGCGTTCCCGAAACAGGCCGACCGGCACGGGCTGAACATCGTCTCCAGCACGCCGGTCCAGTCGACCACCCAGGACTTCACGACCCCGGTGCGGTCGATCGCGGGCGAGAACCCGGAGGCGGTGGTGATGCTGCTGACCGAACCGCAGTCCGTCACCGCGCTGACACAGCTGCGCCAGGCCGGCTACGACGGCCAGGTCATGGGCACCTCGGTGCAGGGCGGCGGCAACCTGACGGAGGCGGGCAGACACGGCGAAGGCGTGATCTACCCGACCGACTTCTCCCCGGCGCTGAGGAGCGAGAAGGCCCGCGACTTCGTGGCGGCCTTCCGGGAGCGGTTCGGGCAGAAACCGGACGTCTACGCCGCCGAGGGTTACGACGGCATGTGGTGGCTGGCGCGGGCGATCAAGGCGTCCGGATCGGCGAGCCGCGAGGGCATCAAGCGCGGGCTGCAGCAGGTCGCGAAGGAAGGCTTCGACGGTGTGATGGGTGAGCTCACCTTCGAGGGCAACGACATGCGCGTGCCGGGCGTACTCGTGCGCTGGAACGGCAGGAGCGAGGAACTCGTGTCGGACGGCGGTGCGTCATGACCGGCCGCATCGGACACCACGCGCACGCCGGAGGGAGGTGCCGGCCGTGGCACAGCACATCCTGAACGCCGTTGCCCTGGGGTCGGTGTACCTCGTGTTCGCGCTCGGCATGGCGCTGTCGTGGAGCACGATCGGGATCCTGAACTTCGCCCACGGTGCGACGTTCATGTTCTCGGCGTTCACCGCCCACGTGGTGACCCAGCATGCCGCGTTGCCGATGCCGGCCGTGGTGCTGATCGCGGTCGCGGCGGGCGCGCTGATCGCGACGTTGACCCAGCTGCTCGCGTTCGGGCCGATCATGCGCAGAGCCACCGACCACCGGTCCGCGGAACTGCGCATCCTCATCGGCGGGATCGGCGTCGCCGCCATCCCACTGGCGATCGCCGAGCGGGTGACGGCGAGCGCTCCCTTCGGGTTCCGCGGCAGCACCTACCAGGCGCAGGTGTTCGAGGTCTTCGGCCTGCGGATGACGACGACCGTGCTGGTGATCGTCGTCGCCGGCATCGGTATCGGAGTCGGCGTGTGGCGCTGGCTGGCGACGTCGCGGCAGGGGCTTGCCCTGCGGGCGATCGGTGTCGACTCCGAGACGGCCTCGTTGATGGGTGTCGACCGGTCGACGCTCGCGCTCGGAACGATGGCGACGTCGGGCGCACTCGCGGGACTCGCCGGTGCACTGCTGACGTTCCAGCTCGGCGCGATCTCGCCCGCGAGCGGCGACCAACTGCTCATCAAGGCGTTCGCGATCGTCGTGCTCGGCGGTCTCGGCAGTATGGGCGGCGTCATCGTCGGAGCGTTCGTACTGGCGGGAGCGGAGACGTTCGTGCTGGCGATGAACCAGGGCACCTGGGTCGACGCCGTCTCCTTCGGACTGATCTTCGTCGTTCTCCTGCTGCGGCCGCAGGGCCTGTTCGGCAGGAAGGAGGTGCGGCGAACATGATCGACTGGTATTTCTCCCACATCGTGCTCGTCCAGAGCACGTTGACGACGTTGCTACTGGCTCTGAGCGTGCAGGTCCCGTTGCGTGCCGGGGTGTTCTCGTTCGCCGGGGTCGGATGCTACGGCATCGGTGGCTACATCGCGGCGATCGGAATGGTCCACTACGGACTGTCGACCGCCACGGCGATCCTGCTGTCCGCCGTGGTCGGCGGGGTCGTGGCGTACGCGCTGGGCCTGCTGATCCAGCGGCTCACCGGGTTGTACCTCGCGATGGCGACCGTGGCGTTCACGTTGATCATCTCGGTTCTCGTGGTCAACGGCGGCGACCTCACCGGTGGCGCGGCGGGATTGTTCGGTGCGCTCGGGATGCTCGACACCGGGCACCTGCTCGCCGTCGCAGTCGTGGTCGTCGCCGCGCTGACGTTCACCGAGATCGGCCCGCTGGGCCGGCGCGTCGAGGCGGTCCGCGAGGATCCGGAACTGGCCTCGGCGATGGGCATCAACGTCGCCCGGTACCGGCGCGCCACGTTCGCCGTCAGCGGGGTGCTCGGCGGACTGGCCGGATCGATGACCGTCCTGTTGCGGTCGACGGTCACCCCGGACGACATCAACTTCCATCTCGTCGTCCTGGCACTGACGATCATCATCGTCGGCGGGTCACGCTCGTGGCTCGGCGCGCTCGTCGGCACGGTGATCTTCGTGTGGATGCCCGAGGTGCTGGCGTTCGTGGGCGAATGGGAGGACGTCGTGTACGGCGTGCTCGTGGCCGCGGCGGCCGTGTACCTGCCCGGCGGCGTCACCGGTGCCGCCGTCGCCGGCTATCGGACGTACCGCAGGAAACGGCGGGAGGCGGCCGACGCGCCGCCGGACGGGCCGCCACCGCAGCCTGTGGCGGCCGGCGTGGGAGGTGATTCGTGATGGCATCCGGCACGATCGAGGACGTCGACGGTGCCGCCGACACCGCTGCGACGGAGAGCGTGCTGCGCGCCGACGACGTCGCGGTCCACTTCGGAGGTGTGAAGGCGGTCGACGGTGTGTCGATCGAACTGACCCCGGGACGGATCTTCGGCGTCCTCGGTCCGAACGGCTCGGGCAAGAGCACGCTGCTGGCGGCGCTGACCCGGCTCGTCCCGCTGACGCGGGGCAGCCTCGAGTTCGAAGGCAGGCGCTACGACACGGTGCGGCCGCACACGATCGCCGCGCGCGGTGTCGCGCGGACGTTCCAGACGGTGCGGATCCTGCCCGGTCGCACGGTGTTCGACAACGTCGCACTCGGCGCCGAGTCGGCCGGCTCGGCGGGCAAGGCGGAACGCGGTCGTGCCCGACAGCGGGCACGGACGGCGATCGAGCGCACGGGGCTGGCGGGCAAGGAGCGTCACCGCCCGGACGAACTGTCGTACGGCTACCAGCGGCGCGTGGAGATCGCACGCGCGATCGCGAGCGAACCGACGCTGTTGCTGCTGGACGAGCCGACGGCCGGCATGAACCGGCAGGAGCGCGACGACATCACCGGCCTGCTCGGCGACCTGCGCGGCGAGGGGCTGACCCAACTGCTCATCGAGCACGACGTGCAGATGATGGTCGATGCCTGCGATCACCTGTTCGCCATGAACTTCGGCGAGCTGATCGCCGACGGCGAGCCGGAGGCGGTCGTGCGGCATCCGGCCGTGCAGGAGGCCTACCTGGGAAAGCAGGGGAGGGCACATGCTTGACGTCTCCGAACTGCATGTCAGCTACGGGCCGGTGCACGCGGTCCGCGGCGTGTCGCTGCTGGCCGAAGCCGGGCGGATCACACTGGTGCTCGGCGCCAACGGTGCGGGCAAGTCGACGAGCCTGCGTGCGATCTGCGGTCTGCAGCCCGCGGGCGGTGGCTCGGTGCGCCTGGACGGTGCGGAGCTGCTCGGGAAGCGGCCCCACCGGATCGTGCGGGAAGGCGTCAGTCTGGTCCCGGAGGGCAGACGCATCTTCGCGCCGCTGTCGGTGGCCGAGAACCTCCGCATCGGGGGGTACACGGCGGGGCGGTCGAGGGTCGCTGCCCTCGCCGACGGGGTGTACGACCGGTTCCCGATCCTCGCGCAGCGCCGGGACATGCCCGCGGGCCTGCTGTCGGGTGGTGAGCAGCAGATGCTCGCGTTCGGCAGGGCGCTGATGGCGCAGCCGCGGGTGATGCTGCTCGACGAGCCGTCGATGGGCCTGGCACCGGGCATGGTCGACACGGTGCTGGACCGTGTCCGCGCCATCGCCGACTCCGGCATCGGTGTGCTGATGGTCGAGCAGAACGTCGACGCGGGCCTGGCCGTTGCCGACACGGTGTCGATCGTGGCGCGCGGCGAGGTCGTGCGCAGCGGTGATGCGGAGGAGTTGCGGCAGGACGCCTCGGTGGTGCACGCACTGCTCGGGGATGCTGCACTCGCCGAGGAGGGCACGGCATGACGGCCTCCGCCCGGCCCGCCCGACGCTCCGGATCCGCCGACGTCGCCGCTCGCCCTCGGACCGCCGCGCGCACGCTGGGCGAGTGGCTCGGGGAGGCCGCCGCCGCGGCGCCCGAGGGAGCCGGCGTGCTGATCGAAGGTGACCGGATCGGGTACCGCGAGCTGGACGCGCGCGCCGACCGGGTCGCGGCCGGGTTCGCGGAACTCGGCATCGGCCGTGGTGAGCGGGTGTGTGTCGTACTGGACGCCTGTCCCGAGTTCCTCACGGTGTGGTTCGGCCTGGCCCGACGCGGCATCGTGGAGGTGCCGTTGAACCCGGAGGCGGGCCGGTACCTACTGGGCTACTACCTGGCCGACTCCGGCGCCGCCGCCGTGGTCTGCGGCGAGCGCCACGAGACCGCCGTGCGGGCCTGCCTGCCCGAATCGGTGCGCCACGTCGTCGTGGTCGACGGCGGCACCACCGGCGACGGCACCACCGACGGCACCACCGACGGCGGCACCACCGGCGACGACGCGGCAGCGATGCCGGGCCGGGTGACGCGGCACCGGTTGTCCGATCTGGAGGAAGCAGGCACGACGGCCGCGCCGCCGCCGGGTGCGGTGTCGCCGGGCGATCCCGCGGTGATCCTGTACACGTCCGGCACGACCGGGCCGCCGAAAGGCGTGGTGCTCAGCCATCAGGCCAACGTGAACCTCGCCCGGCACACGGTCGCGCTCATGGGATACAGCCCCGCCGACCGGCTCTACAGCGTGTTCCCGCTGTTCCACAGCAACGCCCGGTACTGCAGCGTCATGGCCGCGCTCGAGGCGGGCGCGGAGCTGGTGATGCACCGCCGGTTCTCGGCGAGTCGGTTCTGGGACGTCTGCCGGGAACAGGGCATCACCGCGTTCAACTACCAGGGCGCGATGATGAGCATCCTGTTCAAACAGCCGTCGCGGCCCGACGACGCCGACAACCCCGTCCGGGCGGCGTTCGGCGCTCCGTGCCCGCAGGAGATCTTCGCGGCCTTCGAGGAACGGTTCGACGTCCGGCTGACCGAGATCTTCGGCAGCACCGAGGTCTCGATCGTCACCGACATGCCACCGCAGCGGCGCCGGATCGGCACCTCCGGCCGGGCGTCGGCCAACTACGAGGTGGCCGTCGTGGACGAGCGTGACGAGCCGCTGCCGCCCGGCCGGGCAGGGGAGATCGTCGCGCGGCCACGCAGGCCCGGCTGGATGTTCGACGGCTACCACGGCATGCCCGCCGAAACGGCGCGCAGCTGGCGCAACCTGTGGTTCCACACCGGGGACCGCGGCTACCTCGACGAGGACGGGTACCTGACGTTCCTCGACCGGCTCAAGGACACGGTGCGGCGGCGCGGGGAGAACATCTCGTCGTGGGAGGTGGAACGCGTCGTGGCCGAGCACCCGTCGGTGGCGGGCGTCGCGGCGTACGGCGTGCCGTCACAACTGTCCGAAGAGGACGTGATGGTGGCCGTGGTGCCCGCCGACGGCGCGACCGTGGACCCGGTCGCGCTGCTCCGGCACTGCGCAGGGCGGCTGACGTCGTTCGCGATCCCGCGGTACGTGCGGGTGGTCGAGGGCCTGCCACTCACGCCGAGTCAACGGGTGGAGAAGTACAAGCTACGGGCCGACGGCGTGACCCCGGGAACGTTCGACCGGGAGGCGGGACCCGATGGCCGTTGAGCTCACCCGCTTCGAGCGCACCGAACCGCGGCCCGGCGTCGTCGTGCTGACGATGTCGTGGCCGGCGAAACTGAACGCGATGGACCAGTCGTGGTTCCGGCAGCTGCGGGACGTGATGGACACGTTCGGCCACGGCGACGAGGACCACGTGCGGGCGGTCGTGCTGACGGGGTCGGGTCGGGCGTTCTCCGCGGGCGGCGACATCGACATGTTCGCCGGCCTGGACGGGGACGTCGCGCGGGTGCGGCCCCACCTGCGGCTCGTCTACGACGCGTTCCACGCCGTGGAACGGTGCGCGGTGCCGGTGATCGCCGCGGTGAACGGCGTCGCCTACGGCGGCGGCACCGAACTGGCACTCGCGAGCGACGTCGTACTCGCGGGCGAGTCGGCGCGGTTCGCGTTCAAGGAGCCCACCGTCGGGCTGATGCCGGGCTTCGGCATCGTGCGCGGTCCCGATGTCATCGGCAGACACTGGACGCGTTACCTGGCGCTCAGCGGCCGGGACGTCGACGCCGCAACGGCCGAGCGGATCGGCCTGGTGCAGGAGGTGCACCCCGACGGCGAGCTCTGCGACCGGGCAGTGGAGCTGGCCTGCGACATGGCGGCGCATCCGCCGCTGGCGGTGCGCGTCGGCAAGGCGTTCGTCAACCGCGACACGGCAGGTGGTTTCGCCGAGTCGGTGGAGGCGACCGCCCTGCTGTTCGACACCGACGACCACAGGGCAGCGGTGCGGACGTTCCGGGCAACGCGAGGCAGGTGATGCGCACATACCCGAGCTCTTCCAGCAACACAACAACTATCGCGCGGCCGCGCGGGGTGCCTACGATCCATCCGGCGGTCAGCGGCTGTCAACGAGGACGAAGGAGCCGGCATGAGTGGCCTGGACACGCGAAGTAAGAGCACCTACATCGACGGCGCGTGGCGCGACGGGGAGTCCAGCGAGACCTACACCTCGTGGAGCCCGTCGACCGAGCAGGCGGTCGGCACCGCGCAGCTGAGTTCGCCGGAGCAGGTGGACGCCGCGGTCGCGAGCGCGCGGGCGGCGTTCGAGGGAGACGCCTGGCGCGCGTACGGGCCGAAGGACCGCGCGCGCGTGGTCAATCGGCTGGCCGACCTGCTCGAGAAGAACACGGAGCCGCTGGCCCGACTGATCGCCGACGAGGTCGGCACACCCATCGGAGCGGCCCGCGGCATGCAGGTCGGTGGCCCGGTCGAGGCGTTGCGGTGGTACGCAGAGATGGCCGAACGGGGCCCGCGCGGCGGGTACTCGCACGCGCTGCCGCTCTACGACAAGCCGGTGCTGTCGACGAGCCTGCTGCGGTACGAACCGGCCGGTGTGCTGGCTGCGCTGCCCGCGTACAACTATCCGATCAACCTGCTGGCGTGGAAGCTCGGCGGGGCCCTCGCCAGCGGGTGCACCACCGTCGTGCTGCCGTCGCCGCAGGGCATGCAGACGACACTGCGCGTGTTCGAGCTGATCGAGGAACTCGACCTGCCGCCGGGCGTGGTGAACCTCGTCGTCGGGGGTCCGGACGTGGGCAAGCGGCTCACCGGCCACCCCGACGTGAACCTCGTGTCGTTCACCGGTTCGGACGCGGTCGGAGGGCAGGTCATGTCGCAGTCCGCGCTCGGGTCGCTGTCGAAGGCCGTCCTCGAACTCGGCGGCAAGAGCCCCAACATCATCCTGCCCGGTGCGGACCTGGACTCGACGGTCGGTCCGTCGATCCTGCGGTTCGCGCGCAACGCGGGCCAGGGCTGTGCGGCGTGGAGCCGGGTGCTCGTACCCCGGGACCGCCTCGACGAGTTCTGTGAGAAGGCCGATGCGTTCATCAAGACGATCGCCGTCGGCGACCCGCAGGAGGACGACACGGTCGTCGGCCCGGTGATCTCGGCCGAACACCGGGCGAAGGTCGAAGGACTGGTGTCCGACGCCGTGGCCGCGGGCGCGACGGTGGTCGCGGGCGGTGGGCGGCCCGACCTGCCGACCGGCCATTACCTCAACCCGGCGATCCTCACCGGCGTCGACGTCGATGCCCCGATCGCGCAGACCGAGTTGTTCGCCCCGATCGCGATCGCACTGCCGTATTCCGACGTGGACGAGGCGGTGCGGATCGCCAACGCGACGTCGTACGGTCTGGCCGCCAACGTCTTCGGTCCGCTGGACGAGGCGATGCCCGTGGCCGAACGAGTGCGCTCCGGAACGGTCACGATCAACGGCGGGGCCGGCATGCGCCCGGACGCGCCGTGGGGCGGCCCCGGCCGCAGTGGCGTCGGCCGCGAGCTCGGCGAGGACGGCTTCGCCGAGTTCTTCGAGGTCAAACACATCCAGTGGCCGCTCGCGGGCGTGACGCGCCCGCCGGGGACCTGACCGCCGCCGACCCGACATTCCACAGTGGACCATCTGCCGTAGATCGGAGTTTTCGTCATGCTGCTCAAGAACAGGACCGCGCTCATCACCGCGGGCGGCTCGGGTATGGGCCGTGCCGCGGCGGAGGCCTTCGCCGCTCAGGGCGCGCACGTGATCGTCGTCGATGTCGACGAAGGTGCCGCCAAGGACGTCGTGGGCGCCGTCGAGAACGCAGGCGGCAGCGCGCGTGCCGAGGTCATCGACGTGCGCGACCTGGATGCGCTGAAGTCGCTCGCCGAGCGGGTGCAGTCCGACCACGGGTCGCTCGACGTGCTGTACAACAACGTCGGTATACCCGGCGCCGCGGGCACGGACCTGTCGGTCGAGGACTGGGACGCGCTCATCGAGATCAACGCCCGCGCGAGCTTCTACCTGACCAACTACCTCACCGACGCGTTGCGCGCGTCGGGCAACGCGTCGGTGATCTTCACCAGTTCCAGTTCGGGACTGGTCGGCTCGCCGTACAGCCCGCTGTACTCGTTCACCAAGGGCGGCATCATCGCGCTGGTGCGCTCGCTGGCGCTCGCGTTCGCCCAGGACGGGGTGCGTGTGAACGCCATCGCTCCGGGGTCGGTCGACACACCGGGCCTGCCCGCGTTCTTCCGCACCAGCACCGAGGAGGAGCTGGCCGAGCGGAAGAAGGCGTTCTTCGCCCAGATCCCGATGGGCCGCCCGTCCCAGCCGGAGGAGATCGCCCAGGTCGCGTTGTTCCTCGCCAGCGACATGGCGAGCTTCGTGACCGGTGTGACGATCCCCGTCGACGGCGGCATGACGGCCAAGTAGCGAATCCGCAGCAGCGGCAACCGAAGGAGGAACCGTGGAGTTCGGAATCCTGATGGGAGACCAGCCGGTCGCGTCGTCGGCCCGGGAACACCTCGACCTGATGCTGCGCAAGGCCGAGGCGGCGCAGCGGGCGGGTTTCACGTATCTGACGATCGGCCAGCACTTCCTCTACGACGGGTTCCGCTGGTTCCAGCCCGTGCCCTTGCTGGCGCGCCTTGCCGCCGAGCTCGACGAGCACGTCAAGATCGGTACGACCGTCCTCATCGGACCCGTGCACCATCCGGTGGTGCTCGGCGAGGAACTGGCCACACTGGACGTCGTCACCGGCGGACGACTGGTCGTCGGGCTCGGCACCGGCTACCTGCCGCAGGAGTACGCCACGATGGGCGTGCCGTTCGATCAGCGTTATCGGTTGCTGGAGGAGCTGATCGAGGTGATGACGAAACTGTGGTCGTCCGACCGCGTGAGTCATCAGGGCCGGTTCTGGCAGATCGACGACCTGCCGACGCACGTGCATCCGCTGCAGCAACCGCGGCCGCCGGTGTGGCTGGGGGCGATGCGGGAGACGGGCGTGCGGCGGGCCGCACGCCACGGCGACGTCTGGACGATCACGCCGCAGCAGACGATGGACCAGGTCGACGCGCTCATCCGCACCTACGCCGCCGAACGCAGGAGCCGCGGACTGCCGCTGAACCCGCTGCCGCTGCGGCGGGAACTGATGATCGGTGACGGGTTCGACGACGCGGTGTCGCGGTTCGCCGCGGTCGCCCGGGGCAAGTACGAGGCCTACGCAGGACGCGGCATGACACTGCTCGGCGACGACGAGGTGCGCAACTTCGGCGATACCGTGCGCGACCACGTGATCCTCGGCGACGCGGAGGCGTGCCGGAAGCAGATCGCCGACATCGCGGCGGCCCTCCCGGTCGGCCCGCTGCTGGTGCGCCCGCACTGGCCCGGGATGGACGCCGAGCAGACCGAGGCCTACCTCGACCACGTCGGTAGAGAGATCGTGCAACCGCTGCGGCGTCTCGAATCCCGGTCGTTCGCCGACTTCCTGGAGCGGCCTGCCGGGTGAGCGAAGACACGATCGGCGACGCCGGGTACACGACGATGCCGATCGCCAACCACGACAGTGCCACGCGGATCAACGACGGTGTGCGCACACCGGAGGAGTTCCCCACGGGGTGGACGTTCCTGCTCACCTGGCCGTTCGTGCCCACGCTGTGCGGGTCAACGGCCGCGGGCTGGCGGTCGACGGGTTCGGCTACGCGATCCTCGACCTCGGACGCTGACGACCACACCGGGGGACGGCCGGGCGCAGGCCATGCGGTGCGGTCAGGGGATCGGGGGCGTCGCCTCGGCGATTCGTTTCCGGGCGGGGACGAGTTCCTTCACCCGGTTCACGCCGAGCCACGCCGTGAGCCTGCCGCCGGGCGAGTACCAGTGCACGGCCGGTGTCCCGTCGTCGCCCGGGTCGATCTCGGCGCGGTCCGCCGGGCCGTGGTGGCCGACGTACTGCACCTTGCGGCCGAACTGGTCGGACCAGAAGTACGGCACCGGGTCGTGGACGGGCAGCTCCGCATCGGAACTTCCCGCGGCGCTGGCTAGCAGCACCTGGGCCGCGACCGACGCGGCCGCGCCCGCCTCGTCCCAGTGTTCGACCCGCAAACGCGCACCCGTGCGCGGTGACCAGCGTGCGGCGAGGTCGCCGACGGCGACCACGCCGGGCGCCGAGGTACGGAGATGCTCGTCGACGTGCACTCCGTTGCCGATCTCGAGCTCGGACCCGGTCAACCAGCCGGTCGCCGGCCGCACGCCGACGCCGGTGACCACGACGTCGGCGGCCACGACCGACCCGTCGGCCAGCAGCACGCCGCCGCGGTCGGCCGACGCGACCTTGGTGTCGAGCCGCAGGTCGACGTCGGACCACCACGGGGTGAACAGGGCGCCGACCTCACCGCCCAGCGCGGCCGAGAGGGGAGCGGGGCCCGCCTCGAGGCAGGTCACCCGGCAGCCGGCCGAGAGGGCAGCAGTGGCCACCTCGGCACCGATCCAGCTCGCCCCGATGACCACGACTCGTGCTCCCGCGGTGAGCCGGGCGCGCAACGCGAGCGCGTCGTCGAGTGTGCGCACGGTCAGCTGCTCACCGTCGCCGGGCAGGCGCACCGGTTCGGCGCCGGTGGCCAGTAGCAGACCGTCGTACGGCTCGTCGCCGCTGTCGGTGCGCACGACGCGTTCCGCGGTGTCCAAGCCGGTGGCCGTCACGCCCGCCCGGAACCGTACGCCGAGCGCGTCGACGTCGAACGGCAGCGGGACGTCGTCGCGGTCGCCTCTGAGCACGGCCTTTGACAGCGGGGGCCGGTCGTACGGCGGATGCCGCTCCGCGCCGAGCACGACGAGCTCGCCGTCGAATCCCTTGCGTCGCAGGGTCGCGCAGGCACGGGCGGCCGCCAGTCCGGCACCGGCGACGACGATCCGGGTCATCGGCCAGGGCCGAACAACGGCTCCCCGCGGCGCTGCCCGGGCGTGAATCGGCACGGGATCGAGTGGAACCCGGCGTTGGTGCCCTGATCCGGATAGGTGACGAGCCCGTCGAGGTCGACCTCGTAGTCCGGCATCCGCTCCAGCACCTGGCTGATCATCGCGCGCGCCATCGCCCGGCCGAGGTGCGAACCGGCACAGCGGTGCACGCCGAGGCCGAACGCCATGTGGCGGTTGGGCCAGCGCGTGATGTCGACCCGGTCCGGTTCGTCGAACTGCTCGGGATCGCGGTTGGCCGACGCCCAGCTCAGCAACGCGCGGTCCCCCGCGTGGACGTGGACGCCCTGGAACTCGGCGTCGCGCGTGACCGTGCGCGCGAGCGCCTGCGTCGGGGAGAAGACCCGGAGGAATTCCTCCACCGCGACGTCGAGCAGGCTCGGGTCGTCGATGAGCCGCTGCCGCTGCTCCGGGTGCTCGTACAGCCACACCAGTGACTGTGTCACCAGTGAGGCGGTCGTGCCGACGCCGCCGGAGATGAGGAGTTCGAGGATCGAGTAGATCTCGTCGTCCGTCATCGGCCTGTCGTCGATCTCGGCGCGGATGAACTCGCTCGTGGCGTCGTCGGTCGGGTTCCGGCGCCGCGTCGCGATGTGGGCGCGGACCGTCTTCTCGACCCACGGCACGGCGACGTCGCGCGCGTGGTTGTACTCCTCGGATCCCGGCGCCGCCGACACGAGGGTGTGCATCGCGTCGACGTAGCGCTTGTACTCCGAGGCGTCGAGGCCCAGCCAGTCGACGGTCACCGCGGCGGGCACCCCCGCGACGAAGGCGAGGTCGGCCTCTCCGCTCTCGATGATCTCGTCGATGAACCCGGTGACGAAGCGGTCGATCACGGGGTCGAGCTTCTTGACCGCCGCGGGGGCCGTCACCTTGTTCACGATCTTGCGGTAGCCGCGGAACGTCGGGGGATCGAGTTCGATGGGGATGTGGAACGCCGTCGGGGCCTTCGGGATGACGATCGCCAGCCCCTCGCCGCCGGATTCGTGCCGCGCGGAGGAGAACAGATCGTCGTCGCGCGAGGCCTCGAAGACACTGGCGTAGTCGCCGAGGACCCAGTACCCGCCGTGCGCCTCGGTCCAGGCGACCGGATGTTCGGCGCGGAGTGCGCGGTAGGTGCCGACCGGATCCGCCGCGTGTTCCGGGGAGTGGTGGTCGAACGCGGCGATCGGACTACGAGCCTGCTCGGTCACAGCGCATCCCTCCTTTGGGCTTTCTCTGATAATAGTTATATGACTGCCCCAGTCAAGGCTCGACCTTTCGCCTGTTCTCTGATAATGGTTATATGTGAACAACGTGAGCACGCCGGAGTGCTCACCCGGAGCCCGCGCGGTTCCGGTTCGTTCCCGAAGCAGCGTCGCACGGAGGACAGTCATGAAGGTCCGAGCTGACGAGAACCGGTGTCAGGGACACGGTCTCTGCAACATGACCGCACCCGATGTCTTCGACCTGTCCGACGAGGACGGGCACGTCGTCGTTCGTACGCCGGAGGTGCCGCCGGACCTGGAGGACGACGCGGTCCGTGGCGCCGAGGCGTGCCCGGAGCTCGCCCTGTCGGTCACGGACGAGTGAGCGCCCGCATGGCAGACGACACCTCCGACGTCGAGGTTCGTGAGCACGACGGGGCGCTGTGGATCCGCCTCAACCGCCCGGATCGGCGCAACGCCTACGACATCGGCATGGCGCACACGATCATCGAGACGCTCGAGCGGGCGACGAAACTCCACGCCGTCGTCATCACCGGTTCGGGAGGCAGTTTCTGCGCCGGCGGCGCACTCGACCAGCTCGACGATCCCGACCCGGATCTGCTGCGCACCCTGTTCCACACCTCGGCGCGCATGCTCCAGGCCGTGCGCGACTGCCCGCGTCCGGTGTTCGCGGCCGTCGACGGCGCGGCGGCGGGCGGCGGCAACGAGCTCGTCGTGGCCTGTGATCTCGCGATCGCCACCCCGCGCGCCACGTTCGGGCAGACCGGCCCACGGGTGGGGTCGGCGCCGGTGCTCGGCGCGACGAACCACATGGCGGTGCAGATCGGCGAGAAGAAGGCCAAGGAACTGACCTTGCTGTGCCGCCGCTACAGCGCGCAGCAGGCCCTGCGGATGGGACTGATCAACGAGGTCGTCGAGGAGCCCGCCGACGGCGGTGACGTCGTGGCCGGACTCGAGCGGCGTGTCGGCGAGTGGATCGACGAGCTCAAGGCCCTGAGTCCGCTGTACCTCGAGATCAGCAAGGTCAGCTCGAACCTGTGGTGGAACACCGGCCAGGACTCGATGTCCAGCGGCCTGGCCATGCTGACGCAGGCCGTCGGCAGCGACGACATGCGGGAGGGTGCGCGGGCCTTCATCGAGAAGCGGCGCCCGGAGTTCCCGCCCCCGGGCACCGGAACACGGAGGTCGTGATGACACGGCGGTACTACACGGAGCTGCGGCCGACGTTCGCGGACCGCGGGCAGTGGGCCTTGCCGACGGTGCTGCGGCACTGGGCGCAGACCACCCCCGACCGGGTGTTCCTGGACACCCCGGAGGAGTCGGCAACCTGGACCTACGCCGACACGCTCGCGGCCGCCGAGCGGATAGGTCGGGCCCTGCTCGCCGCAGGCACCGTGCCGGGAGACCGCGTGGTGATCATGGCGGCCAACTCGTCGCGCTTCGTCCGGACCTGGCTCGGCACCGCGGTGGCCGGCCTCGTCGAGGTGCCGATCAACACGGCCTACGAACACGACTTCCTCGCCCACCAGGTGCGGACCGTCGAGGCGCGCATCGCCGTCATCGACGACGTGCACGCCGAGCGGTTCGCCGCCGTGGCCGACGCCGCCGCCGACATCACACGGTTCTACGTCATCGACACCGGCTACCGCGACGCCGCGGTGGCCACGCTGCGGGGCGCGGGCTGGGAGGCCGAACCGTGGGAGGCCCTCGAACAGGGCGCAGCCACCGACCTGCCCGAGGTGTCACCGGGCGACCTGGCGTCGGTGTTCTTCACCTCCGGCACGACCGGGCCGTCGAAGGGCGTCGCGATGCCCCACGGCCAGATGTACTTCTTCGGCGACGAATGCGTGTCGTTGACGCGCCTGACCGCCGAGGACGCGTGGATGACGGTCACGCCGCTGTTCCACGGGAACGCCCAGTTCATGGCGGTGTACCCGGCGCTGGTGGCGGGTGCGCGGGCGGTGGTGCGGTCGCGGTTCAGCGCCAGCAACTGGATCGACCAGATCCGCGAGAGCGGCGCCACGGTCACCAACTTCATCGGCGTGATGATGGACTTCCTGTCGAAGCAACCGCCGCGACCGGACGACGCCGACAACGTACTGCGGTGCGTCTTCGCCGCGCCGACCGCCGCGTCGCTGGTCGACGAGTTCAGGAGCCGCTACGGCATCGAGGCGTTCGTCGAGGTGTTCGGCCTGACCGAGACGTCGGCCCCGATCCTCTCGCCCTACGGCGAGGACCGGCCGGCAGGGGCCGCGGGCCTGGCGGCCGACGAGTGGTTCGACGTGCGCCTGGTGGATCCCGACACCGACGAGGAGGTCGACGCCGGGTCGGTCGGCGAGCTGGTCGTGCGCCCGCGGGTGCCGTGGATCTGCAGCATGGGCTACTTCAACATGCCGGACCGCACCGTCGAGGCGTGGCGGAACCTGTGGTTCCACACCGGTGACGCGCTCAAGCGGGACGCCTACGGGTGGTTCTACTTCGTCGACCGGTTCAAGGACGCGCTGCGCCGACGCGGCGAGAACATCAGCTCCTACGAGGTGGAGACGGCGTTCCTGAGCCATCCCGCGGTGCTGGAATGCGCCGTCATCGCCGTGCCCGCGGACGCCGAGGCCGGCGAGGACGAGGTGATGGCGTACCTCATCACCGAGGAGCCGGTGAGTGCGGAGGAGATCTGGGACTGGTGCGGCAGCAAGGTGCCCGCCTTCGCGGTGCCGCGGTTCCTGCGGTTCGTCGACGAGCTGCCGAAGACGCCGAGTCAGCGGGTACAGAAGGCGAAGTTGCGCGAGCTGGGTATCACCGCGGACACCGTCGACCGTACCGCGCTCGCCGCGACGGCGGGCTGAGCGGAAAGAGGGAACCACCGATGCATCCCTATCGATCCGTGCTGTTCGTGCCCGCGCACAAGCCGGAGTGGGTCACGAAGGCGATCGCGAGCGGCGCGGACGCCGTCGTCCTCGATCTCGAGGACTCCGTGCCCGCTGACCGCAAGGCCGAGGCCCGCGGCCTCGTGGCCGACACGGTCGGCCGGGTGCGGGAGGCGGGTCACGAGGTGGGGCTGTTCGTCCGGCCGAACGCCCTGGACACCGGGTTGGCGGGTGCGGACCTCGAGGCCGTCGTGTGCCCCGGGCTGACCGGACTGTTCGTGCCCAAGGTGCGCGACCGTGACGACATCCTGCGCTGGGAGACGCTGGTCGACTGGTTCGAACTCCGCAACAGTGCCGGGACCGGCGCCGGAACCGGTGTCGGACCGGGCTCCGGCCTCGAGCTGATCGTGCCGGTCGAGATGGTCGAGGCGATCCAGAACTGCCGGGAGATCGCGGGCGCCTCGCCGCGCGTGGGCGCGATGATCGGCCCGACGGCCGAACACGCCGACATCGCCCGCGCCGTCGGCTACCGGTGGAGCCGGGAGGGTACCGAGACGCTGTACCTGCGGAGTCGCGTGTTGTTGGCCTGCCGCGAGCACGGTCTGCACGCGCTGACCGGACTGTGGGAGGACCTGTCCGATCTGGATGGCCTGAAGGCCTTCGCGGACTACGGACTGCAGCTCGGATTCCGCGGCCAGATCGCGATCCACCCCTCCCACGTGGCGACGATCAACGAGGTGTTCTCACCGACCGCGGAGGAGATCGAGTTCCGCGAGGGTCTCGTCGCCGCGTTCGAGGAAGCGGCGGCACGGGGCGACGGCGCCGTGCGCTATCGCGGCATCCACATCGACAAGGCGCACGCCGACACGGCGCGGGAGTGGCTCGCCCACGCCCGCCGCGTGACCGGCCGTGCGTGAGCATCCACCCGAGCGCAAGGAGCGACCATGCCGGGACTGTACTTCGAGGAGCTCGTCGAAGGGGAGGTCTACGACCATCCGATGACGCGCACGGTGACCGAGATGGACAACGTCCTGTTCACCTCGCTCACCATGAACCCGCAGCCGCTGCACCTGGACGAGGAGTTCGCCAAAACCACGATCCACGGCCACCGCCTGGTGAACAGCCTGTTCACGATGGCGTTGGTCGGCGGGATGATCGTGTACGACCTGACCTACGGCACCACCTTGGGCAACCTCGGCTACGAGAAGGTCGAGTTCCCGAACCCGGTGTTCCACGGCGACACGATCCGGGCCAGTAGCACGATCCTGCGTAAGCGCGAGTCGAAGTCGCGGCCGGACGCGGGCATCGTCTGGTTCGAGCATCGCGGCATCAACCAGCGCGACGAGGTCGTCTGTCTGTGCGAACGCGCCGGCATGATGATGAAACGCCCGGCGGAGGCGTGACTCGTCCATTTCGGACTTTCCACGACCGCGGTAACGGGGATCGCGGCTGCCGGCTCAGGAGGCCATGATGGGATTCGGTTACGACGAGACGCACGAGGACATCCGGCAGGCGGTGCGGCAGATGTGCGGCCGCTTCGGTGACGAGTACTGGGCCGCACGCGACCGGTCGCACGAGTTCCCGTGGGAGTTCTACCGGGCCGTCGTGGCAGGCGGGTGGCTCGGGTTGACCGTGCCCGAGGAGTACGGCGGCGGCGGGCTCGGCGTCACGGAGGCGGCGATCGTCGAGCAGGAGATCTCCGCTTCCGGTGCGGGCATGAACGGCTGCAGCAGTGTCCACATCGGTATCTTCGGCTTCGAGCCGCTCATCCGGCACGGCAGTGAGGAACTGAAGAAGCGCTTCCTGCCGCGGCTGGTCGACGGGGACCTGCACACGTCGTTCGCGGTGACCGAACCGGACGCCGGTACGGACACGCTGAACCTGTCGACCACGGCGCGCAAGGTCGACGGCGGCTTCCGTGTGTCGGGCAAGAAGGTGTGGATCACCAAGGCCCAGGAGGCCGAGCGGATGATGCTGCTCTGCCGCACCTCGCCGCGGGAGGAGGGTTCGGGCCGCACCCGTGGGCTGACGCTGATGTTCGCCGAGGTCGATCGCGACCACGTCGACATCAAGCCGATCCCCAAGCTCGGCCGCAACGCCGTCGACACGAACGAGCTGTTCATCGACGACCTGTTCGTCGCCGACGAGGACGTCATCGGCGAGGTCGGCGAAGGGTTCAAGGCGATCCTGGCGGGATTGAACGCCGAGCGCGTGCTGTCGGCCAACGCCGCGATCGGCCTCGGCCGTGCGGCGCTCGCTCGCGCGTGCGACTACGCGGGCGAGCGGGTCGTGTTCGGCAGGCCGATCGGCAAGAACCAGCTCATCTCGGGCCAGCTCGCCGAGGCGAAGATCAAGCTCGACGCCGCCGACCTGATGTGCAAGCAGGCCGCATGGATGATCGACAACGACATCCCCTGCGGCAAGGAGGCCAACGAGGCCAAGTACCTCTCCGCCGAGGCGGGGTTCCACGCGGCCGACGTGGCGATCAGCGTCCACGGTGGATACGGCTTCGCCCAGGAGTACCACGTCGAACGCTACTTCCGGGAGGCGCGGTTGATGCGGATCGCGCCGATCAGCCAGGAAATGGTGCTCAACTACGTCGCCGAACACGTCCTCGGCCTGCCCCGCAGCTACTGAGACCCCCGCCCGCCGGCCCGCGGTCCGCACGCCGGCGGGCGGGGGCCCACAGCTGGAAGAGCCGCCGATCCGCTGGGATCGGCGGCTCGCCGCGGGTACGACGTGTCGTCTCGGCCTCGTGGTGGGTCGTTACTCGCCCTTCCACACGGGCTTGCGCTTCTCCGCGAACGCCGTCGCCCCCTCCTTGGCGTCCGCGGACCTGCGGACCGGGTCGAGGAACTCGTTCTGCCTGCTGAACTTCTCGTCGAGCGGCCAGTCCGCAGAACGGACGAGCACCTGTTTGGACGCCGCCAGCGCCAGCGGCGCGTTCTCGGCGATCGTGTCGGCGAGTTCGAACGCGCCGTCGAGGGCCCCGCCCGCGCCGGTGAGCTTGTTGACGAGCCGGGCGTCGGCGGCTTCCGCGGCCGGCCACATCCGGCCGGTGAACACCAGCTCCATGGCGAGGTGGTACGGAATCCGCTCCTGCAGGCGCAGTAGTCCGCCCGCACCGGCGGTGAGGCCGCGCTTGACCTCGGGCAGGCCGAAGGTGGCCTCGTCGGAGGCGACGACGAGGTCGCACGCGAGCACGACCTCGAACCCGCCGCCCAGGGCGTAGCCCTCGACGGCGGCGATGAGCGGCTTCTTCGGCGGCTGCTGCACCAGGCCCGCGAACCCCCGGCCCTCGACGACGGGGATCTCCCCGCGGGCGAAGCCCTTGAGGTCCATGCCCGCGCAGAACATGCCGCCCGCGCCGGTGATGACGCCGACCGACAGATCCGGCCTGCGGTCCAGTTCGTCGACGGCTTCGGCGAGCTGCCGGGCCATGGCCAGCGACACGGCGTTCTTCGCCTTCGGCCGGTTCATCGTCAGCACGAGAACGCGGCCGCGCTCGGTCACCCGCAGTTCGGGTTCGTCGGTCACGGAATCGGTCACTGCACGCTCCACAGGTGTTCGGTGCCGGGTCGGCCGGCGGGGTCGATCACTGCCAGGTCGATCACCGCTCGGTCGGTCACCGCGGTGCCATGCGGAGGGCACCGTCGAGGCGGATCGTCTCGCCGTTCAGCATGGGATTGTCGATGATCTGCTCCGCCAGCTGAGCGTACTCACCGGGGACCCCGAGCCTGCTGGGATTCGGGATCGTCTTGCCGAGGGAGTCGCGTACCTCCTCGGGCAGGCGCGCCAGGATCGGCGTGTCGAACAGGCCGGGGGCGATCGTCGTGACGCGGATCTGCTTCGACGCCAGGTCCCGCGCCGCGACCAGGGTCATGCCGACGATGCCCGCCTTCGAGGAGGCGTACGGAAGCTGCCCGATCTGGCCCTCGTAGGCCGCGACGGACGCGGTGAGGACGCAGACGCCGCGCTCCCCGTCGACCGGCTCGTTGCGCGCCATCCGTGCGGCGGCGAACCGGAGGACGTTGAAGGTGCCGTAGAGGTTGGTCTTCACGACCGTGTCGAACATGTCCAACGACCCCGGGTTGCCGTCGCGGTCGACGAGCCGCAGCGCGCCGCCGCGCCCGGCGCAGTGCACGACGGCGCGCAGCGGTGCCGCAGCGGCCGCGGTGTCGACGGCCGCCTCCACCTGGTCGGCGTCGGTCACGTCGGCGGGCGCGAAGGTGCCGCCGAGTTTGTCGGCGACCGCCGCTCCGTCGGAGGAGGGCAGATCGAGCACCACCACGTGGGCGCCGCGGTCTGCGAGCCGGGTGGCACTGGCCAGTCCGAGGCCGGAGGCGCCGCCGGTGACGACGACGGAGCTGTCGGTCAGGTCCACGGTGATTCTCCTTGTCGCGTGCGGGAAGCTGCGCTGTCCGGGAGGCCGCGGCGCTCGGGACGCCACGGGCGGAGGGTCAGAGTCGTTCGAGGACGGTGGCGTTGGCCATGCCGCCCGCCTCGCACATGAGTTGCAGGCCGTAGCGGTGACCGCCGTCGTCGAGTGCGGACAGCATCGTCGTCATGAGGCGGGCGCCCGAGGCTCCGAGCGGGTGTCCGAGGGCGATCGCCCCGCCACGCGGGTTGAGTCGTGCCTCGTCGGCGCCCGAGCCGGCGAACTCCCGCAACCAGGCCAGCGGGACCGGGGCGAACGCCTCGTTGAGCTCGACGTGGCCGATGTCGGCGAGGTCGATGCCGGAGCGCTCGAGGATGCGGTGGGTGGCCGGAATCGGGGCGGTGAGCATGAGCAGCGGATCGTCGCCGCAGGCGTGCATCGCGCGGATGCGTGCCCGCGGGGTGAGGCCCAACTGCGTGCACTTCTCGGAGCTCATCAGCAGCAGTGCGCTCGCGCCGTCGGTGATCTGTGAGGAGTTACCCGGTGTGATGTGCCAGCCGATGTCGGGGAAGCGGGCGCTCGTCGCGTCGGTGCGGAACGCCGGTTCGAGGCCGCCGAGTCTCTCGGCCGAGCTGCCGGGGCGGATCGTCTCGTCCTCGGTGACGGTGCCGTCGGGTGTGACGATCGGGACGATCTCGCGCGTGAACGCGCCGGCCTCGCGTGCGGCCGCCGCCCGGTGGTGCGAGCGTGCCGAGTACTCGTCGAGCTCGGCCCGGTCGAGCTTCCATGTCGCGGCGACCAGTTCGGCGGCCACGCCCTGGGAGACGAGACCGGGGGAGTAGCGGTCGGCGACACGGTCGCCGTACGGGTCGGCGTCGAGGCGTGCCGATCCCATACGCACGCGGCTCATCGACTCGACACCGCCCGCGACGGCGATGTCGTAGGAACCGGCCATGATGGCCTGGGCGGCGAAGTGGACGGCCTGCTGGCCGGAGCCGCACTTGCGGTCGATGGTCGTTGCGGGAACCTGCTCGGGCAGGCCCGCCGCCAGCCAGGCCATGCGACCGGGGGTGGCGGACTGCTCGCCGACCTGCGAGACGCAGCCGATGAGCACGTCGTCCACGGTCGCGGGGTCGACGCCGGTGCGGTCGAGGAGCCCGGTGAGTGTCTGAGCCAGCAGATCGACGGGGTGCACGCCGGCCAGTGCGCCGCCGGGTTTGCCTTTGCCCATCGGGGTGCGGACTGCGTCGACGATGACGACGTCGCTGACTTCCCGCGCTGGAATCATGACTAATTACTTATCATGATATGCATGTCTACGTCCATGCTCGCCGTCGGCGAGGACGTGGGTGGAATGCCGGAGTCGAGGCCGTTTCTCGGCGGTCTCGGTGGCGTCATCCGGTCGCCTGTTGACAACTGCGGTGGATAAACCAGGATAATGATTACAACCAAGGAGGTCGACGATGACCGATGACATCCGGGAGATCCGCCGGCTCGCCGCGCAGGTGGCTGCGGACGTCTACGCCCCGATGGCCGACGAGCTGGACGCCGAGCGCAGGCCGCTGCCGGTCGAGGAACGCAAGCGTCTCGGCGAACTGGGCTTTCTGGGCATCGCGCTGCCCGAGGAGTTCGGCGGTTCCGGGGCGCCGATCAGTCACGCGCTGGCCGTCATCGAAGAACTCGGCAAGGTGTGCCGGCCCGCGGCCTTCCAGGTCTTCGAGTCCAACACCGGCCCCGCCCAGGTGATCAACCATCTGGGCACCGAACAGCAGCGCAGGCGCTGGCTGCCGGACATCGTCGCGGGTGAGAAGACGATGGCGGTCGCGATCTCCGAACCGGACGCCGGGTCGGCGGCCACCGACATGCGCACCTCGGCCAAGCCCGTCGACGACACCTACGTCATCAACGGCACCAAGCGGTGGATCTCCAACGGCGGCGAGGCCGACCTGTACCTGACCTACACCCGGCTGTCCGACGCGCCCGGGTCGAAGGGCATCGGCGGCATCGTCGTCGAGAAGGGCACACCGGGACTGAGCTTCGGCGCCCAGGAGAAACTGATGGGTTTCCGCGGCATCCCCTCGGCGGACGTCATCTTCGACGACGTCGTGGCGCCCGCCGACAACGTCGTCGTGCCTGCGGGCGGATTCGGCAAGCTGTTCGGCGTCTTCTCCATCGAGCGGCTCGGCAACACCACGATGAGCCTGGCCGTCGCACAGGCGGCGCTCGACCGCACGACGGCCTACGTGCAGGAACGCGAGCAGTTCGGCAAACCGCTCGTGGAGTTCCAGAGTGTGCAGACGAACCTGGCCGACATGGTCCTGCAGGTGGAAGCCGCCAGGGCGCTGCTCGAGAAGGCCGCGGACAGCGCGGACACCGGACTGCCCGACCCGTTCAAGGTCTCGCTCGCCAAGTGCACCGCCAACGAGATGGCCAAACGGGTCACCGATCTGGGCATGCAACTGCACGGCGGCAACGGCTACACCGAGGAGTACGGGCTCGAACGGTTGCACCGCGACTCCCACGGCTGGGCCATCGCAGGTGGCACACCGGCCATGCAGCGCACCCGCATCGTGTCCGAGCTGCTCGGCCGCCGTTTCGACCAACGCCGCTGACGGAATGTCGTGCCAGGCTTGCACAGCGGCGCGGGTGACAGAACCTCACCGAGGCTCTGGCTCCGGGATCACCTCCGCATGAATGCCGATTCACCACGTCGCTGTCCTCGCCAGAGCCACGCTGAGAACCTGCGGTGGTGCGGGCTGGCGGACGGGCAGGCGACAGCGACGTCGTCACTGCCCACAACACGTGCGCACTAGAGAAAGGCGAAAGACAGTGGCTTCCGAGCAGTTGTTCGATCTGTCCGACGGGCACCGCGCGATCCAGAAGGTGGCCCGGGACGTGGCCGCGGCGGTCGAACCGTTCGCCGCCGAGGCCGACGAGAGCTCCGGCGTGCACGAGCGGACCGCCGCCGTGCTCCGGGAGTCGGGTCTGGCCCGGCAGGTCGTCCCCGCGGGGTACGGCGGGGAGTCCGAGACGCTCGACCCGCTGGCGCTCGCCGTCGTACGCGAAGCGCTCATGTACAGCTCGGCGCACCTGGACTCGCTGTTCGGTATGCAGGGCGTGGGCAGCTACTCGCTGTCGGTCGGCGGTTCCGATGAGATGAAGGCCGAATGGCTGCCGAAGGTGGCGGCGCTGGAGGCGATCGCCGGGCTGGCCCTGACCGAACCCGACGTCGGTTCCGACCTGCGTGCGATCACGACGACGATCGAACGTCGCGGCGGCGACCTCGTGGTCCGCGGCCGCAAATCGTTCATCACCAACGGCGGTGCGGCGTCGTTCTACTGTGTCCTCGGCAAGGAGGACGACGGCTACTCGATGGTGCTCGTGCCCGCGTCGTCGGCCGGGCTGACGGCCGAGCAGGGAGCCGACATCATCGCGCCGCACATCCTCGGTGAGCTGACGTTCGACGACGTGGTCGTGCCGGAGACCCACCGGCTCGGGGAACCCGGCAAGGCGTTCTCACTGATGCTGCAGACCCTCGCCGTGTTCCGGGTGACCGTCGCGGGCTCGGGCGTCGGGCTCGGGCAGGCCGCGGTGGACGAGGCGACCGCGCACGCGACGACGCGCACCCAGTTCGGCAGGCCGCTTCTGGAACTGGGCGCGGTCGGGCAGAACATCGCCTCCTCGTGGGCCGACGTCGAGAGCGCGCGGGCGATGACCTACCGCGCTGCGTCGCTCGCCCGGACCGATCCGCTGTCGCATCTGGACCACTCGTCGATCGCGAAGGTCGTCGCCACCGAGGCGGCGGGCCGTGCGGCCGACCGGGCGGTGCAGAGCATGGGGAGATTCGGCCTGGTGCGCGGGTCGAAGATCGAACGGCTGTACCGCAACGCGCGCCCGTTGCGCGTGTACGAGGGAGCGACCGAGGTGCTGCTCGACTCGCTGGCCCGCAGGCTCGGAAAAGAGGCCGCGAAGAAGCAGGCCGGGAAGAAGGTGTCCTGAATGGACTTCGGACTGGACGGCACCGTCGTGCTCGTCACCGGCGCCAGCCGCGGGCTCGGCGCGGCGATGGCCACGACACTCGCCGCGGAGGGAGCCACGGTCGTCGCGGCGGCACGCACCAAGGACGCGCTCGCCGAGGTGGCCGCACGGGGCGAGGGGCGGATCACGGCGGAAGCCGTCGACATGCGTGACGAGGCCGCGGTGACAGCTCTCGTCGACACCGTGGTCGCCCGCCACGGCCGGATCGACGCGCTCGTCAACAACGCGGGTATCGCGCCCGCCGGCACGTTCGTCGACCAGGATCCGGGCGTGTGGAAGGAGACGATGGCGGTCAACGTGATCGCGCCGATGCTGCTGGCTCAGGCGGCGGGCAGGCACATGCTCGCCCAGGGCAGCGGCCGGATCGTCAACATCGCCTCCACGACCGGTGTGCGCGGCAAACCGCACCTGGTGGGCTACTCGACGTCGAAGGGCGCCGTCGTGCGGATGACCGAGTCCCTGGCCGCCGAGTGGGCGGGCAAGGGTGTGCAGGTGAACTGCATCGCGCCGGGGGCGTTCGCGACGGACGCCCAGAGCGCTGTGCTCGAATCGCCCGATCTGCTGGCCCGGCGGGTCAAGAAGATCCCCGCGGGCCGCATGGCCGATGCGGAGGAGCTGATGCCGCTGGTCTGCCTGCTCGTGTCCGCCCGCTCGCCGTTCACCACGGGCTCGGTCTTCGTGGTCGACGGCGGCGAATCCGGAAAGTTGTGACAGCCATGATCATCGATGCGCACACGCACGTCTGGCCCGACAAGATCGCCGCGGCGGCGCTCGCGGGCAATCGGCTTCCCGGGTTGACGGCCCGCGGCGACGGCACCGTCGGCGGCCTGACGTCGACCATGACCGGCAGCGGCGTCGACATGAGTTGTTGCCTCGGCATCGCGGCCGAGGCGCGACATGTCGACTCGGTGAACCGGTTCGTCGCCGGGACGGCCAGCGACCGGCACTATCCCGTCGGTACGGTGCACGTGGACCTGCCCGTCGAGGAGAACCTGGCGAGCCTGCGCAGGCACGGCATCCGTGCCGTGAAGATCCATCCGCTGTTCCAGAACTACGCGCTCGACGACCCGCGGCTGTGGTCGATTCTGGAGGCGTTCGGCTCCGACATCGCCGTGATCACCCACGTCGGCGCCGGTAGCTCCGACGCCCGGACCAACAGCCTCTCCAGTCCGCGGATGATCGCCGACATCGCGGCGCAGTTCCCCGACCTGCGGCTGATGGCCTGCCACTTCGGCGGGTACAAGATTCTCGACGACGCCGAGGAGATGCTCTCCGGTGCCGACGTGGTGCTGGAGACGTCGTGGCCACCGGGGCTGAACACGCTGCGCCCGGAACGGGTCCGCCGGCTGATCCGCAACCACGGCGCCGAGCGCATCGTGTTCGGCTCGGACTGGCCGATGGCCGATCCCGGCGACGAGATCGCCGCCGTCGACGCCCTCGGCCTCACCGACGACGAGACCAAATCCGTGCTCGGCGGCACCCTCGCCCGAGTGCTGGACATCGACTCACCCTGGCGCTGAGGGACCGGCGGGGAGTCCGGCGCGGGGCCCGTGACGCGGTCCGCGCGGGGAGGCGGTGGCCCCGGTGCCGTCACGGAACGCGGGGCCACCACGGCGCGGTCGTGGACCGTGGCCGGGCTCAGGTCAGATGGGTCCAGGTGATCGGCGCGGCGAGGATGTCGGGGAACTTCCGCTCGGCGTACTTGACGTACTCCTCGATGTGGTGGGCCATCGCCGTCGACGACGCCTGCGGGTCCCGCGTCGCGATCGCCTCGTAGATGCGCAGGTGCGCCTTGTGCACGGCGGTGCGCCGCACCTTCGGGTAGTCGATGCCGATCGCCGAGCCGTCGAGAATCCCCAGCAGGGCGTCGACGAGGTAGCCGAACATCGCGTTGCCGCTGCCGTGGGCGATGATGTCGTGGAACCGCTTGTTCTCGGCCAGGAAGACGTGCTGGTCGTCGAGCTGGTCGTACATCGTGTCGACGCTGAGTTTCAGCTGGCCGAGCGACTCGTCGTCGATCCGCTCGGCCGCCAGCTGCGCCATCATCGGTTCCAGGCCGGTGCGGGCCTCCGCGATCGTGCGGAACGGCGCGTTCTCGAACTGCAGCAACAGCGTGAGTGCCGTCGCCAGGCTGGAGGCGTCCGGCTGTTCCACCACGGGGCCACCGCCGGGACCCGGCCGTAGCGAGATCACTCCCTGCAGCTCGAGGAAGCGCAGCGACTCGCGGAGCGTCCCGCGGCCCACGGCGTACTCGTCGAGCATGACCCGTTCCGGCGGCAGGCGTTCGCCGACCGTGTTACCGCGTTCGTGGATGTCGGCGACGATCCGCTGGGCGACGAGCATGGCCGTCTTGCGTGGCCGGAGTGGTGGTTGTGTCATCACGCCGCTCCGGTGGTCCTGCTCCCGGTGCCGACGTCGGTGCCCGCCACGGACGCGCCGGCCGGGTCCGTCGAGCCGCTGTCGCCGTCCACGGCGCCGATCACCCCGTCGGCCGCCAACGCGGTCAGCTCGCCCGCGGGCAGTCCCAGCTCGCCGGCCAGCACCTGGCCCGTGTGCTCCCCGACCTCGGGAACGCCCTGGTACACGGGTCGTTCCATGTCGCGCACGTGCAGTACCGGTCCCGGCATCAGGGCGGGTCCGAGTGCGCTGCCCGCCAGGTCGACCAGAGTGCGCTGCAGGAAGTGCGGGTCGGCGGCGATGTCGCTCGCGTCGTTGACGGCCGCGGACACGACCTCGTACTCGTCGAGGATCGCCAGCGCCTCGTCGCGGGACCGGGCGCCGATCCACTCGCGCACGATCGCCTGGAGTGCGTCGTTGTTGGCCATGCGTGCCGTGTTGGTGGCGTAGCGCTCGTCGGTCTTCAGCTCAGCCTTGCCCATGGCGTCGAACAGGCGCATCGCGATGGCCTGATTCGACGCTGCGATCGAGAGCCAGCCGCCGTCGCCGGCCTGATAGATGCCCCGTGGTGAGGCGGCACCGGAGGCGTTGCCGTGCCGCTGCATGATCGTGCCGGACGAGGTGTAGTTCAGCACGGCGTCGCCGAGGATGAACATCAACGGCTCGTACAGTGCGACGTCGACCTCGGAACCGTGGCCGGACAGCTCGCGCCGGTACAGCGCCATGGCCGTGCCGAAGGCCGCGGAGATGCCGGCGATCGAGTCGGCGAATCCGAACGGGGGAGCGGTCGGCGGCGTCTCGGGCCAGCCGTTGAGGAACGCGTAGCCGCTGGCGGTCTCGGCGACCGTGCCGAAACCGGGTCGCTCCCGGTAGGGGCCGGTCTGACCGAACCCGCTGACCCGCGTCATCACCAGGCGCGGATTGCGGGCGGCCAGGTCGTCGTAGCCCATGCCCCAGCTCTCGAGTCGTCCGGGACGGAAGTTCTCGATGAGGACGTCGGCCTCGTCGATCAGCCGCGTGACGACCTCACGGCCACGGGGCGTGCGCAGGTCGATCCCGACGGAGCGCTTCCCCGAATTCAGCCGGGCGAAGCCGATGGCGGTGCCGTTGTGGGCGGGCTGCCACTGCCGGGCGAAATCGCCGGCGGACGGGTCCTCGACCTTCACGACGTCGGCACCGAAGTCGCGGAGCATACGGCCGGTGGTCGGCGCCGCGTACATCGAGCCGAGTTCGATCACCCGTACACCGGCCAGCGGCCGCGCGTCGGAGGGGACGGTGTCCGTGGCCATGTCGTCTCCTCTATGCGAATGGTGATGATAGATTAGCACAACGATACCCGGTCGACAGGTGATTCTGTCCAGAGTTCCCAGTCAGGTTCACCTACAAGCCACGGTTTCACGAGACGGTCCACGGTAACTCTCAGGATGATGAGCATCATTGTCGGGGTTGTGGTCCACCCCACTCTTCTTGCACGCTCGTGCCGGAACCTGTTTACTCGGTCGGCTGACCTCGCCGGAGCGCACCGTGTCGTGCGCGCGCCGGCCATCGAGTGAAACGGAGGACGCCGGTCGTGGCCCGAACGTCCGCGCCGTGGTCCGTGGTCGCCGTGCTCTCCGCGTCGGGTATCGCCGTCTCGCTGATGCAGACGCTGGCCGTGCCACTGCTGCCCGCGTTCCCGCGCCTGCTCGACACGACACCGTCCAACGCCGCGTGGCTGATCACGATCACCCTGCTGACCGGAGCCGTCTGCGCGCCCGTGCTCGGCAGGCTCGGCGACATGTACGGCAAACGGCGCATGCTGCTCGTGGCGTTGACGTCGATGACCGTGGGCAGCGCGCTCGGCGCGGTGAGCAGCGAATTCCTCCTCGCGTTGGCGGCGCGCGGGTTGCAGGGCGTGGCGATCGGCGTCATCCCCCTCGGCATCAGCATCATGCGCGACGAACTGCCGCCCGAACGGGTCGGTACGGGCATCGCCGTCATGAGCTCCACCCTGGGTGCCGGCGGCGCCATCGGACTGCCGCTGACCGGGTTCGTCGCCGAGTACGCCGACTGGCACTGGTTGTTCGCCGGTGCGGCCGTGTTCGGGGCGTTGCAACTGGTGCTGGTGACGGCGCTCGTGCCGGAATCGCCGGTGCGCAGCGGCGGCCGGTTCGACCTCGGTGGTGCGGTGGGCCTGTCGGCCGGCCTGCTGTGCCTGCTGCTTCCCGTCTCCCGGGGTAGCACCTGGGGCTGGGACAGCCCGGAAGTGCTGCTCCTGCTGCCCGCGGCTCTGGTGATCTTCGTCGGCTGGGGCTGGTACGAACTGCGCCTGCCCACCGGCCCGCTCGTCGACCTGCGGGTGTCGGCGCGGCCCGCCGTGCTGCTCACGAACGTCGCCTCCGTGCTCATCGGTGTGGCCATGTTCGCCTCGTTCATGGTCAGCGCGCAGATGTTGCAGGCGCCCGCGGCCACCGGCTACGGCTTCGGCCTCTCGCTGGTGGCCAGCGGGCTGGCGCTGCTGCCGGTGGGCGGCGCTATGGTGGCCTTCTCGCCGTTGTCGGCGGTCATCTCCCGCCGATGGGGGCCGAAGGTGACGGTCGTGCTCGGCACGTCGCTGCTCGCGGTGGGCAACCTGGCGCGCGTCACGGTCCACGACGGGCTCGCTGCCGTGATCGTGGTCGTCACCGTCCCGGCGGTCGGCGCCGCTCTGGCCTACGGCGCCGTGCCCGCGCTGATCATGCGTGCCGTGCCGCAGTCGGAGACCGCCGCCGCCAACAGTCTCAACGCCCTGTGCCGGTCGATCGGCACGTCCAGCTGCAGCGCCATCGTCACCACGGTGACGGCGGGCATCGTCGTCCGGGTCGGCGACGCCACCTATCCCGGCATCACTGCGTACACCGTGATCTTCCTGATCGCCGGTGGGGCCGCGGCGCTCGCCGGTGCGATCGCGCTGGTCACCCCCGCACCGCGCACGGTGGAGACCGTCACGTCCGCGGCCTGACGCGGCCGGCTCCGTCACGGCACGCCTGTACCGGGGGACGTCTGGTCGCACTGGCGCGTCGCGTCGCGGGCGGGCATGGTGAACGGCGCCGTGATCGGCACCGGGCCGGCCGCGACGTGACAGCCGACGATCCGGTGCGCGCACCGGGAACGGGAGGACCGATGGCGACCTACGACGTGGCGAACCGGTCGGCGATCGTGACCGGCGCAGGTAGTGGAATCGGACGTGCGGTGGCGCGGTTGCTGGCGGCCAACGGGGCGGCGGTCGTCGTGGCCGACCTCGACGGCGACGCCGCGCAGGCCGTGGCCGGGGAGATCTCCGATTCGGGCGGCAGGGCGGCCGTCCTGGTCGGCGACGCCTCCGTTGCGGACCTCCACGTCGACGCGGTGGGGGAGGCGGAGAAGCTCGCGCCGCTACGGATCGCGGTCAACAACGCGGGCATCGGCGGAGGCGCCGCCGAGCTGGCCGACTACTCGCTGGACTCGTGGAACGCCGTGCTGGACCTGAACCTCGGCGGTGTCCTCCACGGACTGCAGGCGCAGATTCCCGCGATGCTGGCGCACGGCGGCGGCAGCATCGTGAACATGTCGTCGATGCTCGGCTCGGTCGGGTTCCCCGGCAACTCGGCGTACGTGACGAGCAAACACGCCCTGCAGGGCCTGACGAAGAACGCCGCGCTCGAGTACGGCGCACGGGGGATTCGCGTCAACGCCGTCGGACCCGGGTTCGTCAACACCCCTGCCGTGGCGAATGCGCTCGACGACGCGACACAGCGCGACCTGGCCGGACGGCACGCGCTCGGGCGCATGGCCGAACCGGAGGAGGTGGCGCATCTCGTCGCGTTCCTGGCCGGTGACGCGGCCGGCTTCGTCACGGGCAGCTACCACCTCGTCGACGGCGGCTACACGGCGAGCTGACGCGACGCCCCTCAGTCGTCGGTCGTCCACCGTGCTCCGGCCGGCAGTTCGAGTTCGCGTGCCGCGGCGCCGAGCAGTGTGTCCATCAGGGCGCGGGCGGGACGTGACAACGGGCGGGCGGGGTCGTGGACGAGCCGGATGTCGCGCTCCACCACGGGCCCGCTCGCCGTCGCGTGCTCCAGTCCGGCGAATCCCATCATGGGCACGACGAGCGCCGGGGCCATCGACACTCCCAGGCCCGCCGCCGCGAGGCCCGCGACGGCGCCGATGTTGCGCGCCTCGGTGATCGGCCCCACCTCGACACCGACGTCGGCGAGGGTGCGGTCGACGTAGGTACGGATGCTGGTGTCCCGGTCGAATGCGACGAACGGCTCGCCCGCCAGGTCCCGCCACGCGACCCGTTGCCGACCGCCGAACCGGTGGCCCGGAGGGAAGACACAGACGAACCGGTCCACGGCGATGCGCGGGGCGCTGAGTCCGGCGGGTACGGAAGGCGCCACGGTGATCGCCATGTCGGCCGTGCCGTCGACCACGTGTGCCAGCACCTCGTCCGCCAGGCCGTCGCGCACCGAGACGGCCACGTCGGGTCGGTCGTGGCGGAAATCGGCCAGTGCCGCCGGGAGCATACTGCCTGCGAGTGAGGGCAGCGCGGCGACCGTGACCGAACCGCGCGTGCCCGCCAGGTATCCCTCGAAGTGGTTGAGCGCCGCGTCGACATGGGACAGCAACCCACGCGCGATCGTCAGGAACTCCGCGCCGTCCGGTGTCGGCACGACGCTGCGCGTGGTGCGTTCGAACAGCGACACGCCCACCCGCCGCTCGATCTCCAGCACCGACCGGCTCAAAGAGGACTGTGCAATGTGGAGCTGGCGCGCCGCGGCGCTGTAGCCGCCCGCATCCGCCACGGCGACGATCGCACGCAACTGCCGGATCGACATGTCTATGCTCATGGTGCATCAATCTATGCGGAATCAATGCTGGACGACAGTCGGTTGCGGCACCAGACTCTCGGCAGATCCGAAACCGTGGAGAGGTCCTGGGACAATGTTGTCTTGGCTGGGCTTTGCAACCGTCGGTGTCATCCTGGCGTTGCTGCTGACCAACCGGGTGGCCGCCGTCGTGGCGCTGGCCGGTGTGCCGATCGTGGCTGCCTTCGTCGCGGGGTTCGGCCCCGCCGAGGTCGGCGAGTTCGCAGGTGCCGGCATCGCCGATGTCGCGGGCACCGCCGCGATGTTCGTGTTCGCCATCGCCTTCTTCGGCGTGCTGCGTGACGCCGGCATGTTCGACCCGATCATCGATCGCATCGTCGGGTTCGCAGGCAACGCGCCCGCCACCGTGTGCCTGGCGACGACCGCGCTCGCCTGCGCTGTGCACCTGGACGGTGCAGGGGCGACGACGTTCCTCATCACGATCCCCGCGATGCTGCCGGTGTTCGACGGACTCGGCATGCGACGGCTGCTGCTCGCCACCTGCGTCGGCCTGGGCGCGGGTGTGATGAACCTGCTGCCGTGGGGTGGTCCCGCGGTCCGTGCGGCGAGCACGACGGACGTGCCGGTCAACGACCTCTGGGTGCCGTTGATCCCGGCCCAGATCGCCGGTGTGGTGACGGTGCTGGTGATCGCGTGGTGGCTCGGCAGGCGGGAGAGCAAGCGGCTCACCGCGGCCGAGCCGGTCGCCGTCGCGGCCGTCGGTGGGCCGGATCGGCCCGGTGCGACCCCGGCGGTGGGCGGCGACGTCACCACGGCCGACACCGCGGACGCGACGGACCGGGACGAGAGCCGCGTGACGGTCTCGCCGGGAGCGGCCGGCGACGACACCGATGCCGGGGCGCTGCGCAGGCCGAAGCTGTTCTGGTTCAACATCGCGCTCACGGTCGCCGTGATCGGCGGGCTCGTTGCGGGCGTCGCGGCCGCCGAGGCGGTGTTCCTGGCCGGACTCGTGATCGCACTGATCGTGAACTACCCGGGGCTCAAGGCGCAGACCGACCGCATCGAGGCGCACGCCAAGGGCGCCATGCTCATGGTCACGACGCTGCTGGCCGCGGGTGTGTTCCTCGGCATTCTCGAGGCGAGCGGCATGATCGAGGCGATGGCGACCGCGGCCGCCGAGGCCATTCCGGCCGGAGCCGCACCGGCGCTGCCGCTGATCGTGGGCGTGCTCGGCGTCCCGTTGAGCCTGTTGTTCGGGCCCGACGCCTTCTACTTCGGCGTGCTGCCGGTGTTGACGGGCGTCGGCGAGCAGTTCGGCATCACCGGAACCGAGCTCGCACAGGCCGCGTTGCTGGGCCAGGAGACGCTCGGCTTCCCGATCAGCCCGCTCACCGGATCCTTCTACCTGTTGGTCGGTCTCGCAGGCGTCGAGATCGGCAAGCACATCCGCGCGCTCATCGGCTGGGCGTGGTTGGCCAGTCTCGTGATGCTGGCCGTCGCGTTGGCGACCGGTGCGATCCCGGTGTGGGCGTCATGAGGGCGCCGGGGACGCTGCGGCTCGGCGCGGGTGCGGGATTCGCCGGGGATCGGATCGACCCCGCCGTGGAACTCGCGCGCCGCGCCCGGCCGGACTACCTCGTGTTCGAATGTCTCGGCGAGCGCACCGTCGCCGCAGGGCACGCCCGCAGACTCGCCGACCCGGCCGCCGGGTTCGATCCGCTGCTGGCGGCCCGACTGCGGGCGGTGCTGCCGCACTGTCACAGCGCGGGGACGACGGTCGTCACCAACTCCGGTGCGGCCAACCCGGAAGCAGCGGGCGAGTGCGCACGGCACGAGGCGGGCGAGCTGGGCCTCGGATCACGGATCGCGGTCGTGACCGGCGACGACGTACTCGAGCTGGTACGCACGCTCGACCCGGTCGTGTGGGAGACCGGCACGCCGCTGTCGGAGGTCGGCGACGAGCTGCTCTCCGCCAACGCCTACCTCGGTGCCGAACCGGTCGCCGAGGCCGTCGGCTCCGGTGCGGACGTCGTGGTGACCGGCCGGGTCGCCGACCCGGCGCTGTATCTCGGCCCGCTCGTCCACGAGTTCGGCTGGCGGGTCGGAGACCACGACCTGCTCGGCAAGGGGACGCTCGTGGGTCATCTGCTCGAATGTGCGGGCCAGCTCACCGGCGGCTATTTCGCCGACCCGGTCACCAAACCGGTGCCCGACCCCGCCCGGCTCGGGTTCCCGTTCGCCGACGTCAGGCCTGACGGCGCTGCCGTGTTCGGCAAGCCGGACGGCTCTGGCGGCAGGTTGGACCGCCGGACCTGCGGTGAGCAATTGCTGTACGAAGTGGACGATCCGGGCGCCTACGTGACCCCCGACGTGGTCGCCGACTTCAGCGGCGTCACCTTCACCGACGCCGGCACGGACCGGGTCGCGGCGCGCGGCGCGACGGGCGGGCCGCGCCCGGACGGACTCAAGGTGACGCTCGGTTTCCGGGGAGGCTGGCTGGGCGAGGGGCAGTTGACCTACGCCGGGCCGCGCTGCATCGACCGGGCCCGTATGGCAGCCGACATCGTGCGCGAGCGGCTCGTCGCGGTGCACGGACTGCCGGAGGACGCCGTGGAGGTCGAGTACATCGGTGCGGGCGCCGCGTTCCGCGGCCTGGCCCCCGCGTCCGATCCGACGGAGGTGCGGTTGCGCGTGTCCGCGCGGGTGCCGTCCGCAGAGGCGGCCGAGGCCGTCGGCTGGGAAGTGGAGGCTCTGTACACCAACGGTCCCGCAGGTGGGGGCGGGGCACGCAGGAGCGCCACGGAGATCGTGGCGGTGCGTTCGTGCGTGGTGCCGCGTGAGCACGTGCGCCCGCGGGTGACGGTGCTCGGATGACGGAGCGAACAGGGACGACGGACAGCGCGACGGGGGACGATGCGACGATGACGGTGGACGAGCTTGCCGACGTGCGGGCGGGCGACAAGGGCGACACGCTCATGCTCGCGGTGCTGCCCCGCGACGACGTCGCCTTCACCGTGCTCGAACGACGCCTCACCGCCGACGTGGTGGCAGCACACTTCGCACCGCTCGTCACCGGCGAGGTGGGCAGGAGCGTCGTGCCCGGGCTTCCAGCACTGGTCTTCCGCCTGCCCGGCGTGCTCGGCGGGGGAGTGACCGGCTCGGCCGTCCTCGACGGGCACGGCAAGACCCTGAGCTACCGCCTGCTGACACTCGAGCTCGGCTGACGACCGCGTCCGCCGGCTATAAGGCTCGCTTATACGGGCCTCGGCGATCACCGGCTACCGGGACCGGCGCCGTCGTGTTTGGATCACGTCCGGACGCTCGGACCTCACGAGGGTTCCGGGGCGCCGGACTGCGAGTGCTGAGCCGAGAAGACGAGTGCTGAGCCGGGAAGAACGGGAACACAATGGTCGTGTTGCACGCGGCGGTGGCGATCGCCGCCGTCATCGCTCTGATCCTGATCGTCAAGGTCGAGCCGGTCATCGCGCTCGTCGTCGGGTCGCTCTACCTCGGCCTGGCGTCGGGCCTCGGCTTCGAGAAGACGATCACAACCGTGGCCACGGGCTTCGGCGACATCATGGCCGAGGTCGGGCTGCTCATCGGGTTCGGCGTGCTGCTGGGCGGGTTGTTGCACGCGATGGGCGCGCTGCAGAAGGTCGTGGAGAAGCTGCTGCGGGCGCTGGGACCGCGGCGGCTGCCGTACGCGCTCGCCGTGGCCCTCAGCTCCGTGTTCCCCTCGATCTACGTCGACGTTCAGCTCGTGCTCGCCGCTCCGCTGGCCCGGTCCGCCGCACCCCATCTCGGCCGCAACGGCCTCGCGATGATGGCCGGATCGCTGACCGCGGGCATCCTCGTCGGGTACGTGTTCGTCGTGCCCGGACTCGGCACCATCTCCATCGCCGGCCTGCTCGACGTGCCGCTCGGCACGATGCTGCTCTACGGCTTCGTCCTCGGCCCGGTGACGGCGCTGCTGACCGTGTTCGTCTACGGCCGCATGCTGGCCCGGGGCTTCTGGAACGCCGAGAAGGACGAGGTCGAGTCCGCACCGGACGGTCGGGCGGGCGCCGAGGACGCGGGGGCGACCGACCACGTCTCCGGTGCCGCCCCGGACCCCGGTGCCGCCCCGAAGCCCGGTGGCGAGACGGGTGACGCGGCGCCGGCGGGTGGTGCGACCACCACCGCGGTGGCCCGGGAACGCGCCCTGCCTCCGCTGACCGTCTCGCTGCTGCCCATCGTCGTACCGCTGCTGCTCATCGCGACCGGTGCGATCACCAAGGCGGCAGGAGTCGAGTCCGATGTGCTCGCCTTCCTCGGTGACCCTGTCTTCGCGTTGTTCGCCGGCCTCGTCGGGGCCTATGTCCTCGCGCGCCGGGCACTCGGCGCCGAGACCCTCGGCGAGACCATGACGTCGGGTTTCAACTCCACCGGACAGATCCTGCTCGTGACCGGTGTGGGCGGGTCGCTCGGCGCCGTCATCGGTGAGACCAACCTCGACGACGTGCTGTCCGGCATGTTCTCGGCAGGCGCCGGGATTCCCGCCCTGGTGACGGTGCTGCTGGCGTGGCTCGTCGCCGCGGTGCTGCACCTCGCCATCGGTTCCATCGCGGTCGCCGGGATCGCCGCGGCCGGCATCCTGGCGCCGATCATGGGCAGCCTCGGCATTCCCGCGGAGGTGCTCGCGTTGGCGATCGGCTCGGGCGCGCTGTTCGCACTGCAGCTCAACAGCAACTTCTTCTGGATGTTCCAGACCCTGCTCGGAGTCACGACCCGCGGTGCGCTCAAGGCACTGACGTTCGTGACGTCGCTGGCGTCGGTGCTGTCGCTGGTGCTGGTCATGATCCTGAGCGTGGTCGTCTGAGGTGCCGCCGGGAGCCGGTGGCGAACAGCGAAAGGCACAGGTATGCAACCCCTCCGCGGTGTGACTGTCGTATCGCTCGAACAGGCGATCGCCGCTCCGTACGCGAGCAGGCAACTGGCGGATCTGGGCGCGCGGGTGATCAAAGTGGAGCGTCCCGGTGTCGGGGATTTCGCCCGTTCCTACGATTCGCGCGTGCGGGGGCTGAGCTCGCACTTCGTGTGGGTGAACCGGAACAAGGAGTCGCTCACCCTCGACATCAAGGATCCGCGCGGCATGGCGGTGTTGCGCAGGCTCCTCGACGGGGCGGACGTGTTCATCCAGAACCTGGCACCCGGCGCGGCGGAGCGGGCCGGACTCGGCGCGGAGGCACTGCGGGAGCGTGACCCCAGGATGATCGTGTGCGACGTCTCCGGGTACGGCTCGCCGGGGCCGTACGAGACGAGCAAGGCCTACGACCTGTTGGTGCAGAGCGAGGCGGGCCTGGTTTCGGTCACCGGTACGCCGGAGGAAGCGGCGAAGGTGGGGATCTCGGTGTCCGACATCGCCGCCGGCATGTACGCCTACAGCTCCGTGCTGGCGGCACTGCTGGAACGCGGCCGCACCGGCGTCGGCACGCACATCGACGTCTCGATGTTGGAGTCCACTGTGGAGTGGATGGGATTTCCGATGTACTACGCCTACGACGGTGCCGAGCCGCCGCCGCGGGCGGGCGCGGCGCACGCGACGATCTACCCCTACGGGCCGTTCACCGCGGGCGACGGCAAAGTCGTCATGATGGCCGTGCAGAACGAGCGCGAGTGGCGCTCGTTCTGCGAACGGTTCCTCGCGCGTCCGGAGTTGGCCGACCACCCGGACTACGCCACCAACGCCGACCGCAACGCGCACCGGGACGCGCTGGGCGGGATCGTCTCCGGCCGCTTCGCCGAGCTGTCGAGCGACGCCGTGATGGCGTTGTTGGACGAGATCCCGGTCGCCAACGCCCGGGTCAACACGGTGGATGAGGTGTGGCAGCACCCGCAGCTGGAGGCGCGCGGCCGGTGGCACGAGGTGACGACGCCCGCGGGCCCCGTGCGGGCGACCGCGCCGCCGGGCCTCACCGATCCCGCGCCGAGGATGGACCCGGTGCCCGCGCTCGGTGAGCACACGCGGCCGATCCTGGGCGAACTGGGCATGGCAGGCGACGAGATCGACGACCTGGTCGCCGACGGTGTGGCGTGACGGCCCGCCCGCGACGACGGGACCGCACGCGGGCACGGTGACAGGACTGGGCACGACCGGATCCGCGCCTGCGGACCGCCGTACGGCGGGTTGTCGTGCAGCGGATTGTGGTAGGGCGAGGCTTGTACGCCGGGTCGTGGGACCGGCAGGCGGTGTGGAGGACAATGATGAGCGACTCTGACGAGCAGACGGCGATCGAGGAGGCGGTGAGCTGGCTGTTCGTGCCGGCTTCCCGCCCCGACCGGTTCGGAAAGGCCATGGAGGCCGGTGCGGATGTGGTGGTGATCGACCTCGAGGACGCCGTCGGTCCCGGGGAGAAGGAGGCGGCCCGGGACGACATGGTGCGGCACTGGCCGGGCGGTGACCGGGTCGTCGTGGTGCGTGTCAACGATCTTCGCACCGAGCACGGTGACGCCGACCTGGCGGCTTGTCGGCGGCTCGGCCCGGACGCGGTGGTGCTGCCCAAGACCGAGAGCGCCGACGACGTCCGTGCGGCGGCGGAGCGATCGGGCGCGCCGGTACTGCCGCTGGTCGAGACCGCACGCGGCCTGGTGTCCGTCGCCGACATCACGGGCGCGGCCGACACCGTGCGGCTCCTGTTCGGCAGCGTCGACCTGGCGCTCGATCTCGGCGTGAGCGATGACGCCGCCCTCGACACCGCCCGCAGCGATCTCGTCCGATGGTCGGCGGCCCACGGGCTGCCGCAGCCGGTGGACGGCGTCAGCACCGCGATCCGGGACACCGGCGCGGTGAGCCGCTCCGCCGAGCGGGCACTCGCCTGGGGATTCGGCGGCAAGCTGTGCATCCACCCCACGCAGGTGCCCCTCGTGCACGCCGCGTTCGAACCCTCGGCCGACCAGCTGGAGTGGGCCGAACGAGTACTCGCCGTCGAGTCGGACGGCGCCGTCATGGTGGACGGTGAGATGATCGACCGGCCTGTCGTCGAACGTGCGCGGCGGATCGCGCGGCGGCGGCGACGGGACGGTAACTGAGGCGGTCGGCGACGGGGCGAACGTGGACATCGCGCACCTGCGGGACTTCATCGGCGTGGTGGAGGCGGGCAGCCTGTCCACGGCCGCGAGCCGCCTGCACGTGTCACAGCCCGCGCTGAGCCAGCGCATGACGCAGCTGGAGACCCGGTTGGGGGTGCAGCTGCTGGTTCGTGGCCCACGGGGCGTGCGCCCCACGCCCACCGGCACCGCGCTCTACCGGGACGCCCAGCAACTCGTGCGGCAGTTCGACCGGCTCGCCCACGACGTCGCCGACCAACGCGACCACGTGCACGGGCCGGTCGCGGTCGGCCTGCCCACCACGGTCGCCGCGCCGCTGGCCCCGGCCCTGTTCGGCTGGGTCAAGCACCACTACCCGGGGATCCACCTGCAGCTGTTCGAGTCGATGAGCGGCTACATCCACGAGTTGCTGTTGGCGGGCAGGCTCGACCTGGCCGCGGTGTTCCGCGAGGACGACGCGCCACGGGCCGGCGAGGTGCCGCTGTACTCGGAGGAGCTCTACCTGGTGGGCCAGCCCGAGCCGCGACCGCCGTCGGACCACGAGGTCGCCCTGGCCGACCTGCATGCCGTGCCGCTCGTCACCCCTGGTCCGAACAGTCACCTGCGCGCGCTGATCGACCGCACGTTCGCCGCCGCGGGGCTACGGCCCGCCGTTGTCGGAGACGTGGAGTCGCTCGGCACGATGTTGCGGATCGCGGCGGGTGGGCAGGCGTGCACGATCCTGCCGTTGTCGGTGGTCGCCGGCCACGGCAGAGCCGGAGAACACCGCGAAGCCGGAGAACACCGCGAAGCCGGAGCCCTCGGTGTCCGCCGCATCGTCGAACCGGGCCTGCGCCGGTACGTGGCCGTGCGGACCACGACCGAGTCCTACGAACCGCGGGAGGCGGTCGTGGCGGTGCGCCGCGGTGTCGTCGAGGTCACCGAGCGGCTCGCCGCGGAAGGGCAGTGGCCGGGTATCGGGTGAACACCGTGCGGATGCTCGCCGGGTGCCGTCGCTGCCCGGTGACCGGCGATCGGTCGTAGAGTCGCGGAAGACGCCGGTCGACCCGGCGTGGGTCGGCAGGTACGCAGGCCGACAGCCCTACCGTTCGACAACCTCGTGGCTCGACAACCCCACCGCTCGACAGCGGGATGCCGCCGGATGATCATGGTGGGAGTCGTCCGGTGCGCGGGGGCCGTGTGGCGGTGCCGGAGCGCGGGCGGGCTCGAGCCGACGACGGAGAGAACGGAGACTGCATGGATCTGGAGTTGTCCCCCGAGGACATCGAATTCCGCGACGGTGTGCGGGAGGTGTTCACGCGTGAGATTCCGGAGGACATCCGGAGGCGGAACGCGCTGAGCCGCACGACCCGCGACGACATCGTCGCGAGCCAGCGCATCCTCAACTCCCACGGCCTCGCGGTCCCGCACTGGCCCGTCGACTGGGGCGGCAAGCGCTGGACGCCGACGCAATCGCACATCTACGCCTCGGAACTTCAGCGCAATTCGGTTCCGCAGCCGCTGGCGTTCAACGTGAGCATGGTCGGCCCGATCATCGCCGAGTTCGGCAGCGAGGAGCAGAAACGGCAGTTCCTGCCCGCGACCGCGAACCTCGACATCTGGTGGTCGCAGGGCTTCTCCGAGCCCGAGGCCGGTTCCGACCTGGCCTCGCTGCGCACGACCGCGCGCCGCGAGGGCGACGTCTACGTCCTCAACGGCCAGAAGACCTGGACGACGCTCGGCCAGTACGGCGACTGGATGTTCGTGCTCGCCCGTACCGACCCCGACGCACCGCGTAAGCAGCAGGGCCTGTCGTTCCTGCTGCTCGACATGACCACGCCGGGTATCGAACGCCGCCCGATCACGCTCATCGACGGCAGCGAAGAGGTCAACGAGTTCTTCTTCGACAACGTGCGCGTGCCGGTCGAGAACCTCGTCGGCGAGGAGAACAAGGGCTGGAGTTACGCCAAGTTCCTGCTCGGCAACGAACGCAACGGCATCGCGCAGGTCGGCACGAGCCGGCGCGTCTTCGCCGACCTGGCCGAGGCGGCCGCAGGCATCCCGACCGAGAACGGCACGCTCGCCGACGACCCGCAGTTCCGCACGTCCATGCACGGCGCGAGAACGACGCTGCTGGCCCTCGAGGCCACGCAGCTGCGCGTGACGGGCGCGTCGGAGAACGGCCAGGCCAGCCCGGTGTCGTCGCTACTGAAGATGGAGGGCACGAAGGCGCTGCAGGAGTTGAGCAAGCTCCGCATGCGGGCCGCGGGTGACGACGGCATGCTGCTGCCCCCGGACGGCGACGCGGCCGAGTCGCTGCACTCCGACGAGGCCGCGACGATCGCCGCGGCGCAGTACCTCAACCAGCGCAAATTGTCGATCTTCGGTGGTTCCAACGAGATCCAGCGCGGCGTGATCGCCAAGACCATCCTCGGACTGTGAGAAGGGCGCATAGGCGATGAACCTGGAGTTCAACGAAGACCAGAAGCTGCTGTTCGAGACCGTCGACGCGGCCGTGGGACGCGGCTACCCGGCGGGCGCCCGCGGCGAGGCGACGAGCACCGAGCGCGGCTGGAACGACGACGTGTGGAACACACTGGCCGAGCTGGGGCTGACCGGGCTGACGATCGACGGCGACCACGGCGGCGTCGGCGCAGGGCCGGTCGAGGTGTACGCGACGCTGGAGGCGATGGGCAAGCACGCCGCGGCCGAACCGCTGCTGGACGGCGTGTTCCTGCCGTCGTGGCTGATCGCCGCGCTGGGCACCGGGGAGCAGGCCAAGCAGTTGCTGCCCGCCCTCGCCGAGGGCGCCACGACGATCGCCGTCGCCCACGCCGAGCCCGGCAGGCCGTGGGGAAGCGCGCCGTCAGTCGCGGCCGCCCACTCCGGCGACGGTTCGGTGGTCCTGTCCGGCGTGAAGTCACCGGTGCGTCACGCGGACCAGGCCTCGACGCTGCTGGTCACGGCCGTGGACGGGGACACCGCAGGCGTGTACGTGGTGGAGGCGGCCGCCGCGGGCATCACCCGTACCGACGGGCGCAGTGCAGACTGGAGCCGTGCCTCGCAGGTCGAGTTCGCGGGCACCCCCGCCACGCTGCTCGGCGCGACCGGCACCGACGCGACGGCCGCGCTGCAGGCCGCGGTCGCGCGGGCGCGTGTGGCTGTGCTGGCCGAGGCCGTCGGGCTGATGGAGTCCACGCTCGGCCACACCGTCGAATACCTCAAGAACCGCAAGCAGTTCGGCGTCCCGCTGGCGACGTTCCAGGCGCTCGTGCACCGCGCGTCCGACATGTACGCCCGTGTCGAACTGGCACGGTCGATGGCGCTGTGGGCCACGGCGACGGTCGAGGCGATCGACGGTGGTGCCGACGTCGACCTCCCCGCGATCGCCGACGACGCGTTCGTGTTCGTCGGTGACACCGCGACGGCGGTGGCCGAGGAGGCCGTGCAACTGCACGGCGGCATCGGCATGACCTACGAGGCCGAGGTCGCCCACCACGCCGCGCGGTTGACCGCGATCGCCGAGAGCTTCGGTGGGCTGGCGGCGGCCCGGCGCAGGGCGGTCGCCGCGGAGTCCGCTCTGCGCGCTCCCAGCGCCCTGCTCAACAACGCGTAGGGGCGGGTCTCGGTTCCGGCGGTCTGAAATCCGAGACTGTTCGTCGGGCTGACCTGTTCAGGCCGGCCCGGCGCGGTGCGACGCTGCCTGCCACCAAAGGAGGTGGCGGATGGCGACCGAACAGCGACACGGCGACGATCCGAACGGCCACGGCCGGGAAGGCCGCGGTACCGCGTGCGGCGGTACCGGCCTTCCGGGCCCCGGCGCCGACGTCCACGGCCGCGTTCCGATGTGGAAGTTCTTCGTCTACAGCGTCGCCGGCGCGTTCGTGTTCTTCGTGCCGGTGTCGATCGGTGGCGAGAGCTCGATCCTGCTGGACCACCTGGTCACCGCGGTCGAGGCCGCGGTCCCGGCAGCGCTGCCGTACCTGATGCTGGCCATCATCCTCGCCGGCGCGATACATCCCTTCGCATCCCGGACATGGAACCGGTCGGCGATGTCGGTGGTGTTCTCCATCGCCAAGGTCGCCGGCTTCGTCGTCGGCGCCATGCTGGTGTTCCACCTCGGCCCGGCCTGGCTGTTCGACGAGGACATGGGGCCGTTCCTGATGGACAGCCTCGTGATCCCGGTGGGACTGCTGGTACCGATCGGCGCGGTGTTCCTCGCACTGCTCGTCGGCTACGGCCTGCTCGAGTTCATCGGCGTACTGCTGCGCCCCGTCATGCGGCCGGTGTGGCGCACCCCGGGACGTTCGGCGATCGACGCGGTCGCCTCGTTCGTCGGCAGCTACTCACTGGGCCTGCTGATCACCGACCGGGTGTACCGGCAGGGCAAGTACACCGGCCGCGAGGCCGCGATCATCGCGACCGGATTCTCGACGGTGTCGGCGACGTTCATGGTGGTCGTGGCGTCCACTCTGGACCTGATGGGCAGCTGGAACACGTACTTCTGGACCACGTTGGTGATCACCTTCGTGGTGACGGCCGTGACCGTCCGGATCCCGCCCCTGTCACGGGTTCCCGACACCTGTGCCGACGGCGTGACCCCGCAGCCGGAACAGGACGCCGACGGCCGCCGGTTCGCGCTCGCCTGGCGGGAGGCGGGTGCCACGGTGGCCGCGGCACCGTCGCTGGGGCGCAACATCGCCGTCAACGTCGCCTCCGGCATGCGCATGACGATGGCGATCCTGCCGTCGATCCTCTCGATCGGCCTGCTGGGCCTCGTCCTCGCGACGTACACGCCGCTGTTCGACTGGCTCGGCTACCTCTTCTACCCGTTCGCGTGGATCGCGCAGGCCCCGGAGCCGCTGCTGATCGGCAAGGCGGCCGCCGTGGGCATCGCCGAGATGTTCCTGCCCGCACTGGTGGTCGCCGGGTCGACGGCGGTGGTCAAGTTCGTCGTGGCCGTCGTCTGTGTCTCGGAGATCGTGTTCTTCTCGGCTCTGGTCCCGTGCGTGCTGGCGACCGACATCCCGATCTCCGTGCCGCGGATGATCGTCATCTGGTTCCAGCGCGTGGCCCTGACGATCCTGCTGGCCACCCCGGTGGCGCTGCTGCTGCACTGACGCCGAGTGGCTGTTAATCGGAATTCGCGTCGCTTGACCAGGCTGTACTGCGGTGTCAGGGTGGAACGTGTTCCAATGAGCTGCTCATCGGGGTGCGGTTCCGAGGAGGCAACGTGGGTGCCGAAGTCGTCGTCGAAGGCCTGTCCAAGTCGTTCGGCAGGCAGCCGATCTGGCGGGACGTGACGCTCACGCTGCCGCCGGGGGAGGTGTCGGTCCTGCTCGGCCCGTCCGGCACCGGCAAGTCGGTGTTCCTGAAGTCGATGATCGGACTGCTGAAACCGGACCAGGGGTCCTGCACGGTCGACGGCACCGACATCGTGCGCTGTTCGGAGCGCAAGCTCTACGAGACGCGCAAGCTGTTCGGTGTGCTGTTCCAGGACGGTGCGCTGTTCGGGTCGATGAACCTCTACGACAACGTGGCGTTCCCGCTGCGCGAGCACACGAAGAAGTCGGAGACCGAGGTCCGCAGGATCGTGCTCGAGAAGCTCGAGCTGACCGGTCTGTCCGGCGCCGAGGACAAGCTGCCCGGCGAGATCTCCGGCGGCATGCGCAAGCGCGCGGGTCTCGCGCGGGCGCTCGTGCTGGACCCGGAGATCATCCTCTGCGACGAACCCGACTCCGGCCTCGACCCGGTACGTACCGCCTACATCTCGCAGCTGCTGGTGGACCTGAACGCGCAGATCGACGCGACGATCCTGATCGTCACGCACAACATCAACGTGGCGCGCACGGTGCCGGACAACATCGGCATGCTGTTCCGCAAGGAACTCGTCATGTTCGGCCCGCGCGAGGTCCTGCTGACCTCCGACGAACCGGTCGTCGAGCAGTTCCTCAACGGCCGCGTGCGCGGGCCCATCGGAATGAGCGAGGAGAAGGACTCGGCCCAGATCGCCCGTGAGGAGGCCCACGCCGCCGCGGGGCACCACGACGGCTCGGTCGACGACGTCCGCGGCGTCGTCGCACAGCTGCAGCCCACACCCGGCCTACCGGAACGGCAAGGGGCGATCCGGCGCAAGGACCGGGTGATGTCGCTCCTGCACACGTTGCCGCCCGAGGCGCAGTGGGGCATCACCGCGTCGCTGTCCGGGGAGGACCGGCTCCGGTACGGCGTCGACGGCGCCCACGGGGCCGGCACGGTCGCGGGCACCCCGCCGCGCTGAGCGTCCGCGACTTCGCCCCGCGTGATTCCGCCCCCGCGTGTTTCCGCCCCCGCGTGTTTCCGCGCCTCCGTGATTCAGCGGCTCTGTGATTCCGCGGCTGAGCGAGTGCGCGATTCCGGGCAGCGGGAGGCGATAGGTTGGAGGCGTGCAGACCGGTGAGACTTCCGCAGGTTCCGTGATCCGCTTCCGGGGCAGGGCGATGCGCCGGGACCGGCCGTTGGTCATGGCCATCGTGAACCGCACGCCCGACTCGTTCTACGACCGCGGTGCGACCTACGCGGCCGACGAGGCCGTCGCGGCGGCCGAGCGGGCGCTCGCCGACGGTGCGGACATCATCGACGTCGGCGGGGTGAAAGCGGGGCCGGGTGCGGACGTCGACATCGACGAGGAGACGCGGCGCGTGGTGCCGTTCGTGGCGCGCCTGAGGGAGCGGTTCCCGGAGGCGGTGATCAGCGTCGACACCTGGCGTCAGGAGGTCGGCAGGCTCGCGTGCGAGGAGGGCGCCGACCTGCTCAACGACACGTGGGCGGGCGCCGACCCCGGCCTCGCGGAGGTCGCGGCCGAGTACGGCGCCGGTTACGTCTGCTCGCACACCGGCGGGGCGGTACCGCGCACGCGGCCGCACCGGGTGAACTACCCCGACGTGGTGGCCGACGTGATCACCGAGGTGACCGACCGGGCCGAGGCGCTGGTCAAGATCGGCGTCCCCGCCGAGGGGCTCCTGATCGACCCCACGCACGACTTCGGCAAGAACACATGGCATTCGCTGACGCTCACCCGCGAGCTGGGACGGCTGGTCGACACCGGGTGGCCGGTGCTGGTGGCGCTGTCCAACAAGGACTTCGTCGGTGAGTCGCTCGACCTGCCGGTCGATCAGCGCCTGTACGGCACGCTCGCCGCCACGGCCGTGTGTGCGTGGCAGGGCGCGGCGGTGTTCCGTGCGCACAACGTGGCCGAGACGTGCCAGGCGCTCGACATGGTGTCGGTGATCCGGGGGACGAGGCCACCCGCTCACGTGATTCGCGGCCTGGTGTGATCGTGCGGAGCTGACGCAGCCCCGCACGAGGGGTACGATCTTCGGGTAAGCGACGAGGCCGAGTGGAGGATTGTCCATGGGTGTGAGCGATTGGATCCGGTCCTGGCCGGTCTATCGCCAGCTCACGGGTGCCGACCGGCTCGGCAGGGGCGACGCCGCGGCGTCGCCGCAGTCCCGCGAGCGCGAACCGCGTACCGCCGACGCCGACCGGGTGACGGCGTCCGTCTGCCCGTACTGCGCGGTCGGCTGCTCCCAGAACGTCTACGTCGGCAGTGACGACGGCGGTGAGCGGGTCCTGCAGATCGAGGGCAACCCGGACAGTCCGATCTCACGGGGGCGGTTGTGCCCGAAGGGGTCGGCCAGCAAGCAGCTCGTCACCGGTGACCACCGTGAGGAGCGAGTGCTGTACCGGGCGCCGTACGGCACGGAGTGGCAGGAGTTGGACCTGCCGACGGCGCTGGACATGCTCGCCGACCGCGTGCTCGACGCCCGCCGCAAGGGCTGGCAGGACACCGACGCCGACGGCAAGCCGCTCCGGCGGACGCAGGGCATCGCCAGCCTGGGAGGGGCGACCCTCGACAACGAAGAGAACTACCTGATCAAGAAGCTCTTCACGGCGCTCGGCGCGGTGCAGATCGAGAACCAGGCGCGTATTTGACACTCCGCCACGGTTCCCGGTCTGGGAGCCTCCTTCGGTCGCGGTGGCGCGACGGACTATCAGCAGGACCTGGCCAACGCCGACTGCATCGTCATCATGGGCTCGAACATGGCCGAAGCCCATCCGGTGGGTTTCCAGTGGGTCATGGAGGCGAAGGCGCGCGGCGCCAAGGTGCTGCACATCGACCCGCGGTTCACGCGGACGAGCGCGCTCGCGGACAAGCACGTCCCGCTGCGGGCGGGTTCGGACATCGCGTTCCTCGGCGGGGTGATCAACCACATCCTGTCGAACGACCTGGACTTCCGGGAGTACGTGCGCGCCTACACGAACGCGTCGTTCCTCGTCGGTGAGGAGTTCGTCGACACGGAGGACCTCGACGGACTGTTCTCGGGTTACGACCCGGAGACGGGCACGTACGACACGTCGACGTGGCAGTACGAGAACGGCTTCCCCGAGGACTCGGTCGAGAGCGAGCGGCACCGGGAACAGTCCGCGGGCGAGCAGCACGGGTCGGGCGGGCCGAAGCTCGAGAGCGGCACCGGCATCGCGACGGACCAGACGCTCGAGCACCCGCGCTGTGTCTTCCAGATCCTGAAACGCCACTTCTCCCGGTACACGCCGGAGATGGTGGAGCGCATCTGCGGCGTCTCCCGCGAGGACTTCCTCGAAGTGTGCCGGGCATGGACGAGCGCGTCCGGACGGGAACACACCGCGGCGCTGGTCTACAGCGTCGGCTGGACGCAGCACTCGATGGGCGCCCAGTACATCCGCGCGGGCGCGATCATCCAGTTGCTGCTCGGCAACATCGGCAGGCCCGGCGGGGGAGTGCTGGCACTGCGCGGGCACGCGAGCATCCAGGGCTCGACCGACATCCCGACGCTTTACAACCTGCTGCCCGGTTACCTGCCGATGCCCGACGCGCGGCACGCCGACAAGCGGGACTACGTCGAGTCGATCCGCGGCACGCACCAGAAGGGCTACTGGCACAACGCCGACGACTACATCGTCTCGCTGCTCAAGGAGTACTGGGGCGAGGCGGCCACGGAGGAGAACGACTACCGGTTCGACTACCTGCCGCGCATCGACGGCGACCACGGCACGTATCGCACCGTGATGGACATGATCGACGGGAAGGTGTTCGGCTACTTCCTGCTCGGTCAGAATCCCGCGGTCGGCTCCGCGCACGGCCGGTTGCAGCGGCTCGGCATGGCCAACCTCGACTGGCTCGTCGTGCGTGACCTGACGATGATCGAGAGCGCCGAGTTCTGGCGCAACGCGCCGGAGATCGAGACCGGCGAGATCACCGCCGAGCAGTGCCGCACCGAGGTGTTCTTCTTCCCTGCTGCCTCGCACGTGGAGAAGGAGGGCACGTTCACCCAGACCCAGCGGATGCTGCAGTGGCGCGACCGTGCTCTCGAGCCGCGCGGTGATCAGCGTTCCGAGTTGTGGTTCATCTACCACCTGGGTCGGATCCTGCGGCGCAAGCTGGCCACCTCGACCGACGAGCGGGACCGGCCGTTGCTGGACCTGGCGTGGGACTACCGCACCGAGGGCGACGGCGAGTTCCCCGAACCCTCGGCCGACGACGTGCTGCGCCGCATCAACGGGGTGGACCTGACGACGGGCGAACTCCTCGACAGCTACCAACAGCTCACGTCCGACGGCACGACCGCCGCGGGCTGCTGGATCTACAGCGGCGTCTACGCGGGCGGTGTCAACCACGCCCGCAACCGCACCGCGCGGACCGAGCAGGACGAGACGGCGCTCGAATGGGGCTGGGCGTGGCCCGCCAACCGGCGGGTGCTCTACAACCGCGCCTCCGCCGACCCGCAGGGCAGGCCGTGGAGCGAGCGCAAGAAGCTCGTCTGGTGGGACGCCGAGCGCGGCGAGTGGACCGGCCACGACGTGCCGGACTTCCCGAAGACCACGCCGCCCGAGTTCGAACCCGAGTACGGCGAGGCGGGTCCGGGTGCGCTCGCCGGGGACGATCCGTTCATCATGCAGGCCGACGGCAAGGCGTGGCTGTTCGCGCCGAGCGGCGTCGTCGACGGCCCGCTACCCACGCATTACGAACCGCACGAGTCGCCGATGCCGAACCTGCTCTACGGCCAGCAGGGCAGTCCGGCGCGCAAGGTGTACGGGCGCGAGGACAACCCGTCGAACCCGGCGCCTCCGGAGGGCGGCGGTGACGTGTTCCCGTTCGTGTTCACCGCGGCCCGGCTGACCGAACACCACACGGCCGGCGGTATGAGCAGGCAGTTGGCGTACCTGTCGGAGCTGCAGCCCGCGCTGTTCGTGGAGGTCTCGCCGCAGCTGGCGGCCGAGCGCGGGCTGGAGAACCTCGACTGGGCCCACGTGGTCACGAGCCGCGCGGCCGTCGACGCGCGGGTGCTCGTCACCGAGCGCATGCGGCCGTTGCGGCTCGACGGCCGGGTGGTGCACCAGGTGTGGATGCCGTACCACTGGGGGCCGAGCGGCAAGGTCGACGGCGACGTCGTCAACGATCTGCTCGGCGTGGTCCTGGATCCGAACACGATGATCCAGGAGAGCAAGGTCGCCACGTGCGACATCCGTCCCGGCAGGCGGCCACGGGGATGCGAGCTGTTGGAGTACCTGGCGGAGTACCGCAGGCGTGCCGGGGTGACGGTGGAGACCGGCACGCACGTGGTGACGGCGCACACGACCGCGTCGGATGCTGCGGCGACTTCGGACACGACGGCGCCGGGGAGTACCGGATCGCACACGACAGCACAGGGCACGACCGATCGGGAGGAGGACGCATGACCGTCTCGCGGGAGAGCTTCTACGGGCCGCTGGACGACGTCTCGGGTGATGCCGGGTACACCGAGCACCCGGAGCGGGTCGGATTCTTCACCGACACGTCGGTGTGCATCGGCTGCAAGGCGTGCGAGGTGGCGTGCAAGGAGTGGAACCTCCTCCCGGACGACGGCTTCGACCTGCTCGGCATGTCCTTCGACAACACGGGCGAGTTGAGCGCGAACTCGTGGCGGCACGTGGCCTTCATCGAACAGCCCGCGCCTCCGCGCGAGTCGGCCCCGGCGCGCGAGGCGGACGCGGTCGACCTCGGACTCCCGTCGTTCGACCTGCCCGGAGCCGGGACGGGCGAGGAGACGCGAACCGACTTCCGGTGGCTGATGAGCTCCGACGTGTGCAAACACTGCACGCACGCCGGCTGTCTCGACGTCTGCCCGACCGGCGCGCTGTTCCGCACCGAGTTCGGGACGGTCGTCGTGCAGGACGACATCTGCAACGGCTGCGGGTACTGCGTGTCGGGCTGTCCCTACGGCGTGATCGACCGTCGGGAGGACGACGGCAGGGCGTGGAAGTGCACCATGTGCTACGACCGGCTGGGCGACGGCTTGGAGCCGGCCTGCGCCAAGGCCTGTCCGACCGACTCGATCCAGTTCGGACCGTTGGACGAACTGCGGGAGCGGGCGCGCGAGCGGGTGGCGACGTTGCACGATCGCGGCATCACCGAGGCGCGGCTGTACGGCGAGGACCCGAACGACGGCGTCGGTGGCGACGGGGCGTTCTTCCTGCTGCTGGACGAGCCCGAGGTGTACGGACTGCCTCCCGACCCGGTGGTGCCGACGCGGGACGCCGGGTCGATGTGGGCGCGTGCGGGCGTGGCCGCTGCGGCGTTCGCCGCGACGGCCGTGTCCGTCTTCTTCGGACGGAGCCGCCGATGAGCCGGTCGCTGGGCCGCATGAGCGCCGACGCAGCGCAACAGCGAACCGCGCCCGCCGCGGCGTCGGATGCAGCCTCCGACGGGGATTTCCGCTCCTACTACGGCAGGCGGGTGCTGAAGGAGCCGGTATGGGAGTGGCTCGTGCCCGCGTACCTGTTCACGGGTGGATTGTCGGCGGCGTGCGCCGAGCTCGCCGCGGGGGCCGACCTGACGCGGCGGCCGCGGCTGCGCAAGGCCACGCGCCTCGGTGCGCTGGGCGGTCTCGGCGCGAGCACGTACCTGCTGATCGCCGATCTGGGCAGGCCCGAACGCTTCCATCACATGCTGCGCGTGGCGAAGCCGAGCTCCCCGATGAGCGTCGGCACGTGGCTGCTCGTGGCCTACGGTCCGGGTGTCGGCGCCGCGGCGGTGGCGGAGGTTCTACCGTCCCGGCTGCGGCGGACGTGGCTCGGAAAACTGCTGGGCGCGTTGGCCCGCCCGGCCGGTCTGGCGTCGGCCGCGCTGGCGCCGGGCGTGGCGTCGTACACGGCTGTGCTGCTGTCGCACACGGCGGTGCCCGCCTGGAACGAGGCCCGGGACCGGCTGCCCTTCGTGTTCGCCGGCTCGGCCGCGGCGGCAGGCGGCGGGTTCGGCATGGTCTGCGCACCCGTCGACGAGGCGGAACCCGCGCGGAGACTGGCCGCGGTCGGCGCCGTCACCGAACTGGTCACGTCCCGCCAGCTGGACGAGCGGCTCGGCATCGTCAGCGAGGCCTACCGGACGGGCAAGGCGCACCGATTGCGGCAGTGGTCGGAGTATCTGACCGCGGGTGGAGCGCTGGCCAGTCTGCTCGCCGGCCGGAGCCGTACGGCGGGGGTCGTCTCGGGGTTGGCGTTGCTCGCGGGGAGCGCGTTGCAGCGGTTCGGGATCTTCGAGGCCGGTGTCGAATCGACCCGGGACCCGAAGTACGTCGTCGTGCCGCAGCGGCGGCGCGTCGACCGCGGCGAACAGGCCTGACGGGCCGCGGGCTGCGCTTCTGCCGACACCGACGGTCTCGGCCACCGATCGCCGGGTAGGCGAGACCGTTGGTACCGTCAACCCATGCGTGTACACACCGGACGCCGTCGGAACGACGAGGCCAGGGCGGCGATCCTGACGGCGGCCACCGATCTGCTGGCCGCGGGCGAGCCCGTGACGCTCGGGGCGATCGCGGGTCGGGCGCAGGTCGGCAAGCAGACGATCTACCGCTGGTGGCCGTCGAAAGGTGCGGTCGTGCTCGAGGCGATGACCGAACGGGCGCGGAGTCTCGCTCCGACGACGTCGACCGGGTACCTGGAAGGCGACCTCGAGGCGTTCATCGCGGCCACGTTCGCCGCCGCGGGCACGCCCGAGTACACCGCCACCCTACGAGGGATCGTGTCCGAGGCGCTGAGGGACGAGCACGCCGCGGCGGTGCTGGCCGAATTCACCGCCGACCGGCGGGAGCAGCTGTACCTGATCATCGAGCGATGGCTGCCCGACGTGGCGGCGGATCTCGCCGTCGACCAGGTCTACGGCGTGCTCTGGTACCGGCTCCTGATCGGCCACGCCGAGGTCGACGAGGCCACGGGCAGGCAGTTGGCCGCCACCATCGCGGCGCAACTCCGCGCCGCCCCCTGAGTGCGAGGTGGTGTGGGCGGTTCTCGACTCGCGGAGCGGATCGGCAGACTGGCAGAGAAACCGGTCGGTGGAACTCCGTTTAGTCGTGCGTTTCGCAAAAGCGGAGGACGTTCCCGAAAGAGTCGGTGATTTCGATCGTGGCCCCGCCGGGAGCGTCGTGGTCGATGCCGGGGTTGAGCCGTGGGTGCGATCGCCTGGAGATGTCGGCAAGGAAGGTGGCGGCGTTGGCTATGGGCACCCAGACTACGGTTCCCGGTATACCGTCACCGTGATGTTCGGAGAGGTCGAGGATCGTCTCGTCACGTCGTATTCGCAGGTACGAAGGCATACCTGGTTCGAGACGGAGTTCCCACTCGACATTGAAGCCCAGATAGTTCAGATAGAATTCCCTTGCCAGGGTCTCGTCGAGGATGCGCAGCACCGGGACTGGTGACCCCGTACCAGGGTTGACTGTGGATAGCCGTGCTGATGCCGTGTTCCAGTCGGTGAATCCGAGTTGTTGCGAGACGATCTCCAGTGCGCGGCTATGGCTGATGGTTGCTTCGGTCGCGGTCAGATTGTGTTGCAGTGTTCGCGCGGCCATCTTGGCGTCGTTCAGCGTGAAGTACATACGTTCGTCGCCATCTCCGTGCCGTCAGCGTGGTCGGTGTCCGCGTTGGAGTTCCACGAATCGTCGGAAAGTCTCACGAGTCGATCAGCACGGCCGACGAATGGGCGGGCAATGTGAGGTAGCCGTCGTGTACGGCGTAACTGACCGGCGTGCCTTCAGGGTTCGATGCTTCGACGGAATGGAGCGTGGAGGTTCCGTCCCAGCCCGCGATCTGAAGATCGATCGGATGGTCGCGCTTGTTGACCAGTACGAGTAGTCGCCGGTCGGTTGCGGTCTCGACTGCCTGCGCGTGCACGCGTGCGTCGGGGTAGCCGGGAAAGCCTGCTGTGGTCGGTACGAGCCGGTCGCCGGGCTTGACGTGATCGACCATGAGCTTGAGCGCGTGGTAGCGAGCGTTTGGTTCGCCGCTGTCCCAATCGACAAGGGAGACTCCTGGAATCATCTCGGGATACCCGGCGAACTCCGCGATCCCGACAAGATCGACCGCCTCCGTCAGGCATCGAGCCCATAGGTAGGTCTGGACGGTGGCGCTGAGCGCCCAGTAATCCTCGGGGATCTCCGGAGCCGGGTTCATCAGATCCGGAGGATAGGTGCCGACCTCGTTGACGAGCAGTCTCGTCTCAGGGGACAGCCGGCGCGCGATGGAGGAGATCAGCCGCAGCTGGTCGAGAAACCCGTCGGCCTGAGCGAAGAACGTCGATGCCCACGTCTGTGGCGGCGGGTTACCCTCCGAGCTGAAGGGGTTCACGATGTCGGGCGCACCATAGAAGTGGATCGAGACCGCGTCGAGCGGGGTGCCCGGCGCGTGGTTGGCGGGATCAAGGAAGTGCCAAAAGTACTCCGGGTTGTGGTGCACGTGGCTGAGGGAGAGCCCGATGAAGCGCATTTCGGGATCGAGGGGACGGAGCCGCGCGACGATGGCGTCGTACAGGCGTGTGTACAGCTCGGGGCTCATGGGTCTCAGGTCAGGCTCGCAGAGCACCTCCCAGTAGGCGAACCGGTAGTGGTGGCCGGATTCGTGCCAAGCGCCGTGCTCGTCGTGGAAGCCGCCGGCGATGAACCAACTGGCGAGGCGGTAGAAGTAGTCGGCGACCTCGGCGAGGGTTTCGTCGCGGAAGACCGTGCCCTGTTCGTAATTCCAGTGGATCTCATAGGGGTCGTCACCGATCGAGACTTCGTCGCTGCCGACGAACATCCAATGCGGGATCGTGGCGAAGTTCGCCACCACGGGCCGGCCCTGCGCGGCGTCGACGAAATCCTCGACGTAGGGGTCGAGCCGGCTGAAGTCCCACGAGGTGGCCGTGTCCGTCGGCTCCTCGAGCGCCGGCACGGAGACGTGTGGGTGCGAGAACCACGGGAGAAAGCGCGCGTAGTCGACCCGGAGGTCGCTGAGTGCGGCGAAAGCGCGGTCGTGCGCGGGTGCGCCGCGCTCGAGGGGCGGCGCGGTCCAGGCGTGCGTCGTGAGGACTGTGCGCACCGCGCGGCCTTCGGCGGACCAGTCGGGCGAAACGGGGATCGTGGGCAGCGAAGCGTGGGGGGTGAGCTTTGTGGTCTCGGACATGTTTTCTCCTGTGTTCGAGAATATGACGCACTCATTGGGTTACGGACTTCTAATATTCATGTGAAGATTATGGACTGGGAAAAGGTCTGAGAAGATCCGGCGAAAAAGGCCACCCGGACCACAGGTCCAAGTAGGTCACGAAGATCGACGCGACGTAACAGCCGCTCGCGACTCGTGGCAGGAGTATGAATCGTGGATAGTCGACTCAGCGCGTGATCTCGCCGCTGTTCGTGTCGGCAGCGATAGCCGACACCTCGCTCCAGACGATGTCGAGTGCCCAGGTGGTATCGGCCTCGACGGGCTGATGAAACAGGTGGAATGCGAGCCCGTCGATCAGTGCGTGAAGTCGGTGCGCCCGTGAGGCCACAGCCGGCGTTCCGGACTGTCCTGTCAGGATCTCGACGAGGCGGACGCAGAGTTTGGCGAGCTGGTGATGTGCGTCGAGGCGTACCTGCAGCAGTCCCGGCACTGCGGCACGCTCGGCGAGGAGTGCGAGATTCACCTCGTATTCGGCTCGGCTGTCCGGGTCGAGGGGAAGGACGTTCTTGATTTTCGCGACCACATACTCGCGTGAGTCATCGTGGGGCGTAGCGGTGAGAAGCCGCTCAGTAACGCGCTCCATCATGAGCTCGGCGGAGAACTGCACGAGTTCCGAGCGCGTCGGGAAGACGTGCCTGAGCGAACCGACGACGACACCCGCATGTTCGGCGACCGTACGAACCGAAACCGCCGAGATGCCCTGGTCGAGGATCACCTGCCACACCGCCTCCGCGAGCTGAGCCTTACGTGCGTCCCTGTCCATCGTTCGCGGCATGGACACATACTAGCACGGTCGTGCTACGCTGCTGTCAAAGATAGAAGCACACTCGTACTAAAACCAGAAAGTGAGGGCATGCGCTCATGCCCGACACCATGAGCCTGGGCACGTTGATCGTGCTCGCATTGGTCGACTCGATGAGTTTTGGCACGTTGCTCATCCCGGTCTGGCTGCTGATGGCACCGGGTCGGGTGCGAGTGGGACGCGTCCTGCTGTTCCTGCTCGTCGTAACGGCGACCTACTTTCTCATCGGGCTGGCTCTGCTCGTGGGTGCCATCGCCCTGATCGACACGTTCAACGGTCTCCGGGAGACGGATGCATTCCTGATCGGCCAACTCGCGATCGGACTGGGCCTGTTCGTCGTCAGCATCCGGATGGACAACACGGGCGCGAGGGCGCGGGCTGCTGAGCGTGCAGCGAACGGTGAAGGACGCATCTCTCGGTGGCGGGCGACGGCGATGGGTGACGGCGCAGTCTCGATCGGGTCGGCAGCGGCCCTGATGGCGCTCGCGGTCACTGCGGTTCTGGTGGAAGTCGCGACGATGATCCCCTACCTCGCGGCAATCGGAATCATCACCACCCGGGGGCCGGGCTGGCCCGGCGACGCTGTCCTGTTGGCGGGGTACTGCCTCGTCATGATCATCCCAGCCCTCGTGCTGACGTTCGGACGTATCGTCGCCCACTCCGTGCTTGCGAGGCCGCTGAGCAGGCTGGATCACTGGCTCACCAAGCATGCGCACTCCACGACCGCATGGATCATCGGCATCGTGGGCGCGATCCTCGCCCTGCGAGCCATATCCGCGCTGGAGTGGATCGGCTGATGGGCAACACGCAGCCGTCAGCTGTCGCCGCGCTCCTCGGCCGGAACCGTTCCCTTTTCTCTTGAATCCCACCGAAGTTCTGGAGAGTTCCATGACAGAGACCCACGTCCTTCGCCTGCACCGGCGAAACCTGAGCCTCAGGGCCAACGAAGTTGCCACTCATGTCATTGCAACCAACGACGAGGCCTCGAACCCCGATGTCCGGGAAGTCAGGCCCCGCGGCCACATCAGGCGCACATCACCCGTGTTCCCAATGCGCGGCCGAAGGTAACCGGCAGTCCGGGTCGGAACGAAAATCAATCAACGAAAGGTGAGATCTGATGCGGGCAGCAATAGAAATCGTCGGAGTAATTCTGGTTATCAACGGAATCGGTGGTTTGTGGAACGATGACTTCGGGCTGCTGTCCCGCTTCGCAGACGGTGCGGCCCTCACGACACTCCACATAGGAGCAGCCGCTGTAGGTGCGGCGCTGATCGGTGGAAGTCTGCTGGGACGAAAGAACGCGAAGCAGCGCCAAGGAGGAACCGCAAAGTCCGACGACTGGGCCGAGGGATGACACTGACGGTCACTGCTGGCGCCGATAGGCGCACCACTGGTAGGAAGAGGTCCGCTCCGGGTTTGCCCGGCCCGCCGCCGATCCGGCCGTGTCCCTACGGGCGGGTCGAGCCGAGCAGGAAGCCGACCAGGTTCTCGGTGAACTCGTCCAGCCCGGCCTGGACGGCGTCCTCCAGGTGCTGCGGAGTCGACAGGATGTGCGCGATGACGCCGCCGCACAGCGTGTCGAGCAGCAGGGTGACCGAGCTGTCGTCGGGTAGATCGCCGCGCCGGATGCCGCGGCGCACCATGGCGCGCGCCGCCTTCACCTGCGCCTGCCGCAGCTCGTCGCACCGCTCGGCGAGGCCGGGGATCATCGGTGCCTCGAGCATCATCCGCAACGCGGCCTGCCTGCTCGGACCGGCGTACAGCTCGACCAGCTGTCGCGCCAGCGCCGTCAGGTCTCCACGCAGTGAGCCGGTGTCGGCGTCGACCACGGGCGCCACGTGCGCGGCAAGCCCGTCCAGCAGCAGCCGTTCCTTCGTCTCCCAGCGCAGGTAGATCGACGCCTTGCCGACACCCGCTTGCCGGGCCACCGATTCGACGCTGAACCCCGCCCAGCCGGCCTCGCCGAACACGGCGACGGCGGCCAGCGCGATCCGGCGGTCGACCTCCGGGTCGCGTGGCCTGCCGGTGCTCGCGTGTGCTCGGTCGTGGTGCGAGGGTGCCGACATCGTCGGGCTCCGATCAGCGTCGTCGGCGTGGTGTCAGCGGTTCTTCCACTGCGGTTCCCGCTTCTGGGTGAACGCCATGATGCCCTCCATCGTGTCCTCGGCGACCAGCAGATGGTCCATGACCGACGACGGCCGGTTGACGGCCTCCACCGTGTCCGCCACGCCCGCGGTCTCGGCCATGAACTGCAGCGACGCGCGCACCGAGGTGGGCGATCCGGCGAGGATCTCGGCCGCCACCTCACGGGCACCGTCGACGGCGCCGCCCGCTTCGACCACCCGGTTCACGAGCCCGTGTCGAGCGGCTTCGTCGGCGTCGAGGCGTTTGCCGGTCAGGATCATCTCGTTCGCCAGCTTCGGCGGGATCGTCCGCGGCAACCGCACCAGACCACCTGCCGCCGCGATGAGCCCGACCCGGACCTCGCTGAGCGCGAACCGCGCCGTCTCGTCGGCGACGATGACGTGGCACGCCATCGCGATCTCCAGACCGCCGCCCATGGCGTATCCGTTGACGGCCGCGATCACCGGCTTCGGCAGGTGCTCACGATGCGTCAGGCCCGCGAACCCGTTCTTCGGCGTCCACGGCAGATTCCCGGACGCGGTGTAGCTCAGGTCGTTGCCCGCCGAGAACGCCTTGTCGCCCGCGCCCGTCAGGATCGCGACCCACAGGTCGGGGTCGGCGAAGTAGGCGTCGAAGATCTCGTCCAGCTCGGCGTTCGCGTCCGGGTGCAGGCTGTTGCGTGCCTCGGGCCGGTTGATCGTGACTTCGAGCACGTGCCCGTCGCGCCGGACGAGCACGTGCTCGTAGGACTCGCGCAGTGCAGGCCTGCGGGGCGGATGGAACTCGTTCATCCGCTCCTCGGTCACCGTGACGCGGTTGCCGTAGCCGAACGAGCGTGCGTACACGCGGGTGCCCACCGGGTCGCCGGTCGTGAGCAGGTCCAGTAGCTCGTCGTCGCCCCGCTGGGTGTTGGCGACGAACCGGGTGCCGTCGGACTCCAGCCGTCCCACCACGACGCCCTTGGGCGAACCCGACCTGCCGTACACGGCGGTGAACGTCTCGATCGTCGCCCAGCCGTCGGCGTAGCGGGCGTGGCCCGGCTTCTCGGCGGCGTCGAGCTCGGCCTGCAGTCGGGCGCTGTCGTCGGGCCGCCACGGCGCAGGTGTCGTCGAGTACACCCCGACCGAGTACTTGCTGAGCATGCCGCCGTTGGCGCCCACGAGGCCGAACTCGCCCGGCCGGTCGCGCAGCAGCGTCACGGCCTCGGCGATCGCGTGCATCGAGTAGTTGTTGCCCGCGCCGCCGAAGAACGGCAGCCCGCCGGTGAGCGTCAGCCCGCGCGGGTCGTCCGGCGCGATCCCGAGGCCGTCGCAGAGTGCGAACACGGCGACGGGGAAGCAGCTGTAGAGGTCGAACGCGGCGACGTCGTCGAGTCCGATCCCGGCGACGTCGAGCGTGTGCCGCACCGCCGCGACCGCCGCCGGATAGGCGGACAGATCGGCCCGGTCGACGAGGTCGCGTTCGCGCAGATCGGCCTGGCCGTGCAGGAACACCCACTTCTCCCGCGGCACCCCGAGCCGCCGGGCCGCCGCGACCGACGTCACCAGCACGGCCGCGCCCTGGTTGACCTTGTCGCGCGAGACGACGTAGCGCGGATACGGATCGGCGATCATCCGGTTCGACTCGGTGACCGTCGTCAGGTCGGCGGCCGAACGTTCGACCGGCGCCGCGGCGTACGGATTGCGCGCCGCGACGGACGTGAACGGAGCGAACAGCTCGCCCATCGCGCGGGCGTACTCCTCGCGGGACGACTTCAGCCTGCCGCGGCGGGCGTTCTCGAACAGCGCGTACTGACTCGCCGGATCGGCCAGCCCCGCGGCGAGGAGCTCCTGGGTCATCAGGCCCTGCAGGCCGCGGCCGCGGTCCTCGAGCTGTCCGCCGACGTGCTCGGTGAAGTCGGGCTTGTCCCGAGCCGACGCGAGATGCTGCGCCGTCGAGATCGCCTCGGAGCCGAACAGCAGCGCCACCTCGGCCTCGCCCGCGGCGATCGCGGCGGCCGTCTCGTTCACCAGGTGCTGCGGCCCCTGCCCGCCGACGACGTCGAGGATCGCGCGGCCCGGGTCGGCGCCCACGCGCCCGGCGACTGATCGCGGATAGTTGTCCGAACTGCCCAGCGGAGGGAACGCGCCGGGTGTCGAGTGCTCGAACTGGCGCATCCCCGCCGCGGTGTCGACGGCCGCAGCGACCGCGTCGGCGTCGGCGCCCGTGTCGGCCAGTGCGGCACGGGCGGCCTCGGCGGCCAGGTCGACGGCGGAGAGCCGCCGGTAGTCGGCGTCGTCGATGCGTTCGGCGGCCTGGCCGACGCCCACCAGCACCGGCGTGGCGGGGTCCAGATCGTCGACGGTGGGCGCGGCGGTCATGTCGTACTCCTTGCGGTGGTCGGCGTGGGGGATGCGGCGAGACGGACGCGGGCCGGCGGTGCGGGACCGTTTCCGGGACTGCCGTGCCACGCGAGCCTGCCCTCGGTGACGAGGTGGTCGAGGTGCGATTCGGTCTCGGCGAGCGCGCTGATCCGCATGTGCCCCACCTCGGCCCACGGCCGGGACCACGTCAGGTGCGTGGCGACCTCCCACGGCGTCGGCGTGCCCAGCCCGGCCACCACGTCGACGATCTCCTGGCACCGCCGCTCGTGGTGCTCGGCCAGCAAGCGGGTGCGCTCGCCGAGTCCGCGGAAGCGGTACTCGTGCGCCGGCAGCGCGTCGTGGTCGTCGAAGTCCTTGGTGCGCGCGAGCGAGGTGAAGAAGTCCGCCAGCGGAGAGCCGGTTCCGCCCGGGTACAGCCCGATGTTCGGGGTGATGCGTGGCAGCACGTGGTCACCGGTGAGCAGCAATCGCTCGTCGACCGCCTGCAGGCACAGGTGGCCGGGGGTGTGCCCCGGCGTCCACACGGTCCGCAGCGTCCGCCCGGCCAGTGGGACGAGGTCCCCGTCCTCGAGCAGTACGTCCGGCTCGGCCATCGCGGCGGCCTCCGGGTCGCGGGCGTCGAACGGCCCGCCGAGCGCGTGGGCGTCCTCGTCGGACGCACCCCGGTTCCGCAGCCACGCGGTGAGCGTGCCGTGCGCGCCGAGGACACCGGACATGCGCTGGGGGAGTGTGTCGCGCTCCGCCGGGTGCATCGCGATCCAGGCGCCGGACAGCTCGCGGAGCCGTTCCGACAGGCCGTGGTGGTCGGGGTGGATGTGCGTGGCCACGATGCCGGCCACGTCGCCGGGCACCGCGCCCGCCGCGGCGAGCCCGGCCTGCAGCGCGTCCCAGCCCTCCTGCGAATCCCAGCCCGGGTCGACGACGAGCAGCCCGCCGTCGCCCTCCATGACGTAACTGAGCGTGTAGCGCAGCGGGTTGTGGGGGATGGGCACCGGCACGGACCAGATTCCGCCGGACACCCGCTCGACCGGTGGCAGCGTGCGCCGCTGCCACGCCGTCCACTGGGCGGTGCCGAGGACCGTGACGCCCTCGGGCGGGCTCGTTCGGCTGGTCGGGTCCGTCAACGCTGACTCACCGGCTTCCTAGACGGTCGTCGTCCACAAGTGCCGCGTCGAACGTATCCCGCTGTGTCGGCACCACTCAACGAGTGCTTGATCACGTCCCGTTCACGCGCGGCGCACCCGGCGGTGAGTACCGTGCGGGCAGGAAGGGTCGAGAAAGGGGAAACCGGGGGCATGTCCGGCAGTAACAGCGACGACAGCGGAGATCGGGCCGGAGCGGTCGGTGTCGACGACACCCCGGGGGGTCCGGCCGGTGACGCCGGGGCGGCCGACGGACCGGACGGCGACATCGCAGGCGGGTCGGGCGACACCGACGGCCCGGTGGGCGGCAGGCTGCGGAGCATCACCGGTTGGGTGCTGACGATCGGCGGACTGCTCGGCCTGGCCGCCGCGTTCGCGCTCACGCTCGACAAGCTCGCGCTGCTGGAGAATCCCGACTACCGGCCGAGCTGCACCTTGGATGCGACCGTCTCCTGTACATCGGTGATGCAGAGCGACCAGGCTGCGGCGTTCGGTTTCCCGAATCCGCTGATCGGCCTGGTGGCGTTCCCTGTCGTGGTCACCGTCGGCGTGGCCGTGCTCGCGCGGGTTCGGTTGCCGCGGTGGTTCTGGCTCGGTATGCAGGCCGGCACCCTGTTCGGCGTCGGGTTCGTGCACTGGCTGATCACCCAGAGCCTGTACGAGATCGGAGCGCTGTGCCCGTACTGCCTCGTCGTGTGGGCGGTGACCATCCCGGTCTTCTGGTACACGACGGCCCACAACGTCGCGGCCGGGCACTTGCCGGGGATCGCTCCGAGGCCGGTGCGTCATCACCTGTGGGGGCTGGCGCTGTGGCTGGCGCTCGTCGTGTTCCTGGTCGTACAGCGCTTCTGGGACTACTTCTCGGACCTGCTGTGAGCTCTCGGAATCGCGGTGTCCTCGGAACCGCGGTGTCCTCAACCGCGGTGTCCTCGGAACACGCTGAGCGCGGAGTCAGGGGGCGTGAGGGGCCGGTATGAGCGAGGAGCGGGCCATGAGTGACGCCGACGCCGTCGCGGCGGACCGGAGCCGGTGGAACGAGCGGTACGCGGCGCGGCGGCCTTCCTTCACCCCGCACCCGCTCGTCGCGGACGCACTCGCCGCGGAGCTGCCCGGTGGGCCGGTGCTGGAACTCGCCGGCGGCCGGTCCGGAAGCGCGCTCGCGCTGGCCGGGCAGGGCCGCGCGGTGACCGTCGTCGACGTCTCCGACCTGGCGTTGGCCCAGCTGCGCGACGAGGCGGCCCGGCGCGGACTGGGCTCGCGCATCGACCGCGTGTGCGCCGACGCGACGGCCACGCTCACCGGCGAGGCGCACACCGGACGATGGGCGCTCGTGCTCGCCACCCGGTTCTGGGACGAGGCGGCGTTCACCGCGGCTGCGGCCGCTGTCGCGCCGGGCGGACTGCTCGGCTGGGAGGCGCTGCGGCAGGACGAACCGCTGCACGACCAGGCGCGGCAGGCTCAGCCGCCGGGCCAAGGCGGTGCGGGATCGCCACATCCGTACCGCGTCCGGCACGGGGGCCTGTCGGCTCGCCTGCCCGCCGGATTCACGGTGCTGGCCGAACAGGCGACCGACACGACGACACGGCTGCTCGCCCGCGCACCCCTCTGACTCACCGGCGGGTGCGCCGGGCGGCCGGTGTCACTGTGCGGCGCGGCCTCCGTCAGCCGCGGGCCCGTCAGCCGCAGGTAGGTCGGCCTCAGGTAGGTCAGTCGCGCAGCTTGGCGCGCAGGCGCTCGGCCTCGTCCCGGCCGAAACCGTGGGTGTGCAGATACGGCCGCACCCCGCCGTGCCGGGCGTCGACCTCGCGGAGGAATCGCTCCATCGACTCGGCGCGCGGCCGGTGTTCGTCGATCGTCTTGCGGTCGACGTCCTCGCGGTAGGTCTCGGAACGGCGCAGCCTGCCGATGATCGCCTCGATCCGGTGTGCGGTGGCGGCGTAGTCGGCCGCGATCGCCTCCCGGTCGACGCCTGCGATCTCGAGCGTGAACGCCGTGACGACGCCCGTCCGGTCCTTGCCGGCCGCGCAGTGCACCAGCGCGGCTCCCGGCGCGTCGGTGATCGTCCGCAGCGCACCCACGATGCTGTCCGGCCGGTGGGCGACGTACCCGAGGTAGTGCGCGACCACCCGGTCGAACCCGGCCACGTCGCCGGAATCGGAGTCGGAGTCCCCGTCGGCGCGGGCGAGCAGGGCGTCGTCACCGCCGTCGGGCAGCAGCGAGTGGTGGACGTGTCGCACGCGTGAGTAGGCGCGCAGCGGCCCCGGCCCTTCGGAGTCGATCTCGTGCGCGGTGCGCAGGTCGACGACCGTGTCGAGGCCGATGGTGTCCACGAGCAGGCCGAGGTCGGCCGCCGACAGGTCCTGCAGGTTGTCGGCCCGCAGCAGCCGGTTCCGGGCGGTCGTGGTGCCGTCGGTGGTCGGGATGCCGCCGACGTCGCGGATGTTGACCGCGCCGTCGAGTTCGAGCCAGAGGATGCCTTCGGGGTTCGCCAGATGCGTCACATCGTCCAGTCTTCCAGAACGTGAGCGGCGTTCACACCGACTCGATCGGCAGCGCCCCGGAGTCGCGGTCGGCACGCAGCGTCGTCTTGAGCACCTTGCCGCTGGGATTGCGCGGCAACGCGGGCAGGACCGCCAGCTTCCGCGGCCGTTTGTACCGGGCCAGCCGTTGCGTGCACCACTCCTCGAGCTCGGCCGCCGTCGGCGGGTCGCCCTCCTCACGCGGCGCGAGCACGGCCAGCGGCGTCTCGCCCCACTTCTCGTCGGCCATGCCGATCAACGCGACCTCGGCGATCTTCGGGTGGCCGGCGAGCACGTCCTCGACCTCGGCGCAGTAGATGTTCTCCCCACCGGAGATGATCATGTCCTTCTTACGGTCGACGACGTAGAAGTAGCCGTCCTCGTCCTGCCGGACCAGGTCACCGGAGTGGAACCAGCCGCCGCGGAACACCTCCGCGGTCTCCGCGGGCTTGTTCCAGTACTCCTTCATCACCATAGGGCTGCGGTAGACGATCTCGCCGACCTCGCCGCGCGGGACGTCGTTCATGTCGTCGTCCACCACGCGCACCTCGACGCCCAGCATCGGCGTGCCCACCGAGCCGATCTTGCGCAGCGAGTCCTCGCCGCGCAGCAGCGTCGTGATCGGGCTGCACTCGGTCTGCCCGAACGCCGTCGACAGCTCCGCCTGCGGGAACTTCTCCATGATCGTGTGCAGCAGGGTCGTCGAGGCGGGAGCCGCGCCCCAGGAGATCTTCTTCAGGCACGACAGGTCACGTCGGTCGATGTCCGGCACCGAGACAATCGCCTGCCACTGCGCGGGCACCAAGAACACCGACGACACGCGTTCGCGCTCGAACGTGTCCAGCATGGCCACCGGGTCGAACCGTCCCGACGGGGACAGCACGGTGCGCCCGCCCATGAGCAGGGTCGGCAGCAGGCCGGACATCCCGGCGATGTGGAACAGGGGAGCGGCGGCCATCCACACGCGGTCCTCGCCGGTGATGCCGACCGTAGCCATATTGCTGAACGCGTGCATGACGAGGTTGAAGTGCGTCAGCACCGCGCCTTTCGGTTTCCCCGTCGTGCCGGAGGTGTACATGATGAACGCCGGGTCGTGCTCGTCGACGCGCAGCTCGTCGAACTCGGGCGATGCGGTGTCCAGTGCCTGTTCGTAGTCCACCGCGTCCGGCACGGATCCGACCGCGGCAGCGTCGTCGCCGTAGACGAGGGCCGCCGGCGGATCGGCGAGGTCGCTCGCCGCCTGCGCGTACGTCTCGGCCAGGGGCGCGTGCACCACAGCGGCTGCGGCACCGCTGTCGCCGAGTACGTAGGCGATCTCCCCGGCGGCGAGGCGGAAGTTGACGGGTACGCAGATGCCCCCGAGACGTGTGGCGGCGAAGAACGCCTCGATCACCTCGAGCGTGTTCAGGCCCAGCACGGCGATCCGGTCGCCCTGTCCGACGCCGCTGTCGCGCAGGGCGTTGGCCAGTCGGCTCACGCGCGCGTCGAGCTCACGGTAGGTGCGCACCGTCCCTTCGAAGACGAACGCGGGTTCGTCACCGATCGTGCGTGCGTGCCGGGCGAGCTGGTCGCCCATCGTCATGCCCCGCCCCAGCATCCGGGGAATCGCCGGGGCGGGGCGGGAATCCGGGGTGACTGCAGACGGTGCGGACATCGTTGACCTCGCCATCCTGGGTGGGTCGCCGTCGTCGGCGACGCGGAAGTGCGTGACGGTGACACGTTGTGACCGGCGCCATAGTCGCCCGGCGTGGCGGTCACGGTCAAGGTGACGGTTAATCGCTATTCGCCGTACAGCAGCGCCCGGGCGGTGGATTTCCAGACGGCGACGTGGCGGTCGTGGGCCGGGTTCCGGGTTTCGAAGGAGTACGGCAGCGCCGCGCCGCGCATGCTGGTGAACAGCAGTTCGCGCAACTCGTCGTAGCGCGGATGGTCGCGGACCGACGAGCTCCAGATGCGATCGGTGACGGCGCGGATCGACTCGCGCAGCTGCCGTTCGGCCGGGCGCAACGCGTTCGCGAGCGCCTCGTTGGTGCGCGCGGCCGTCCACAGTTCCACCGCGGCCCAGAAATGCTGCTCGTGGAACGTCGCCCAGAGCAGTTCGATGCACCGGTCCACACGTTCGGGACCGTCGGGATGGCCGGACAGCGCATCGGACACGCGGATCTCGGTCTCCCTGAGGCGCCGGCCGGCGAGGTGCTGTACCGCGGCGACGAGCAACCCGTCCCGTGAGGGGAAGTGGTGCAGCAGTCTGCCCCGGGACACGCCCGCCCTGGCCTGGATCGCGAGCGTCGACGCGCCCGCGTAGCCGCTGTCGACGAGACAGTCGACGGCGGCGTCGAGGATCAGTTCGCGGCTGCCCGCACTGCGTTCCTCACGGCTGCGCGGTCCGTCGGGGTCGCGCTCCGTCTTGGAAGTGCGCGGTGTCTTGGAAGCGCGCGGGGTTTTGGAGGTGCGCGGGGCTGTCAGCGAGCCGGTGCCCGGGCCGGGGGTCGCGGTGGGCGCCGGGTCGCGAGGCGTTCCTCCATCCGGAGGGCGGGCGCGATCGGTCATGTCCGCAGCGTAAGGCCGGCCGGCGTTCGGGAACAGTCGGCATTGACTGTTCGCGGTGAGGCAGGGCAGGCTCACGGCAACGTCTCGGTTCAAGGAGGAGCCGTCATGTATCCGGGTACCTTCGCCGCCACCCAACCGGACAAGCCCGCCGTGATCATGGCGGGCTCCGGTGAACGGCTGACCTACGCCGAACTCGAGGAGCGCTCGGTCCGGCTGGCGAATGCCTTGCGCGGGGCCGGATTCCGCAGCGGCGACACCATCGCCTTGCTCAGTGACAACTCGCTGCGCGCCTACGAGGTGTACTGGGCCGCCGTGCGCTCCGGTCTGTACATCACCGCCGTCAACAGCCATCTCACCGCCGACGAGATCGCCTACATCGTCACCGACTCCGGCGCGAAGGCGCTGATCGTGTCCGCCCCGCTGGGGGAGCTCGTCACGCGGGTCGTCGAGCGGGTGGACGTCCCGCTGCGGCTGGCCTACGGAGGAGCCGCGGCGGGATACGACGACTACGACGCCACGCTGGCGGCCGCGTCGCCCGAACGGCCCGCGGACCAGCCTGCCGGTGCGGACATGCTGTACTCGTCCGGCACGACGGGCAGGCCGAAGGGCATCAAGGTCACACTGCCGGAGCGGCAGATCGACGAGCCCGGCAACCCGCTGCTGCCGTTGCTGCAGCTGATGTACGGCTTCGACGACACGATCACGTACCTCTCGCCCGCGCCGGTGTACCACGCGGCGCCGCTGCGGTACGGCGCGTGCGTGCACGCGGTGGGCGGGACGCTCGTGATGATGGAGAAATTCGAGCCCGAGGCCGCACTGCGCGCCATCGAGACCTACGGCGTCACCCACAGCCAGTGGGTGCCGACGATGTTCGTGCGGATGCTCAAGCTCCCCGACGAGTCCCGCGGCCGTTACGACCTCTCCAGTCACCGGGTCGCGATCCACGCGGCGGCGCCGTGCCCGGTCGAGGTGAAGCAGGCGATGATCGAATGGTGGGGGCCGATTCTCTACGAGTACTACGCTTCCACCGAGGGTGCCGGCATCACCTTCATCTCGCCGCAGGAGTGGCTCGAGCGTCCGGGATCGGTGGGCCGCGCGGGACTCGGCGTCGTCCGCATCTGTGACGACGAGGGCGCCGAACTGCCCGCCGGGGAGATCGGCACCGTCTACTTCGAACGCGACGAGGTGTCGTTCACCTATCACAACGAACCGGACAAGACCCGCGAGTCCCAACACCCCGAACATCCCAACTGGGCGACCAGCGGTGACGTCGGGTACGTCGACTCCGAGGGTTACCTGTACCTCACCGACCGCAAGGCATTCATGATCATCTCGGGCGGCGTCAACATCTACCCGCAGGAGGTGGAGGACGTGCTCACGCTGCATCCGGCCGTCTACGACGTCGCGGTCATCGGCGTCCCGGACGACGAGATGGGCCAGCAGGTGAAGGCCGTCGTCCAACCGGCGTCCACAGTGGACGCGGGCCCGGAGCTCGCCGACGAGCTGCTCGCCTACGTCCGGGAACGGATCGCGCACTACAAGGCGCCGCAGTCGGTCGACTTCATCGACGAGCTGCCGCGCACGCCCACCGGAAAACTGGTCAAGCACAAGCTCACGGCACGCTACGCCGTCGCCGCGGGATGAGGGAGGGCGATGACGAGGGAGTTCCGGACGACAGCTTCCCGGGCGACGACTTCCCGGACGACGGAGTTTCGCCACCGTGTCCGCGACTGGCTGGCCGGACACGCGCCCTCCGGGGACGACCGTGTCCCGGAGGCGAGTGAGAGCGCGCCGACCGAGGAGCAACTCGCCGCCGCCAGACGGTTCCAGGCAGCGTTGTACGACGCGGGTCTGGCGGGGATCACCTGGCCCGCCGAGTACGGCGGACAGGGGCTGACCGCAGCCGAGCAGCAGATCTTCCAGGAGGAGGCGGCCGGGTACGACCTGCCGACCGGCGTGTTCCTGATCAGTATGGGCATGTGCGGACCGACCCTGGTGGATCTGGCAACCCACGAGCAGAAGACGCGGTACCTGCCGCCGTTGCTCCGTGGCGACGAGATCTGGTGCCAGCTGTTCTCCGAGCCCGGCGCCGGTTCGGACGTGGCGAGCCTGCAAACGCGCGCCGTTCGCGACGGTGACTCCTGGGTCGTCAACGGCCAGAAGGTATGGACCTCGGGTGCGCAGTACGCGGACTTCGGTGCACTGCTGGCCCGCACGAACCCGGACGCCGTCAAGCACCGGGGGCTGACGATGTTCGTCGTCGACATGCGTGCCCCCGGCGTGACCGTCCGGCCGTTGCAGGACATGACCGGCTCGGCGCCGTTCAACGAGGTGTACTTCGACGACGTGCGGATCCCGGCCGACGCGGTGATCGGCGACGTCGACGCGGGCTGGTCGGCCGCGGTGACGATGCTGGGGCACGAGCGCGTGTCCATCGGCGGTGCCGTCCGCCGCCGGTACGACCCCATGACGTTCGACAACCTCCGCCGGGCCGCCCGTGCACGGGGTGTGGCCGACGATCCGGTCGTCCGCGCGGAGCTGGCCGAGTTGTACGCGGCCGAACGGAAGTTGGCGCTGTTCAACTCCCGCCTGCGGCAGCAGAGCGACGCCGGCATCGCGCCGGGTGCGCGCGGGTCGGTGGCGAAGCTCGCGGGCGCGCAGCTGCTGTGGCAGGCGGTGCGGGTGGCGGGCCTCGTGGTCGGCCCTCGCGCGATCGCCTGGGAACCCGGTGACGCGTCGGGTGACGAACTGGCCCTGGCGATCAACGCGACGCCTGCGTCCAGTATCGCGGGCGGCACGAATCAGATCCAACGCGGCATCATCGGCGACCGCGTGCTCGGAATGCCGAAGGAACCCCAGGTCGACCGCGACGTGCCGTTCCGGGAGCTGCGCGTCGGCACGCAGGCGAGGTGAATCCGGCGATGCGACTGCTGCTCGACGAGGAACAGACCAGGCTGGCTGACAGCGTCCGGGCCCTGCTCGCCGATCATTGCCCACCGCAGCGGGTCCGTGAGGTCATGGCCGACGACGGTCCGGGCATCGATCGTCCCTTATGGACACAGTTGGCGAAGCTCGGCGTGACCGGGCTGCTCACACCCGACCGGTTCGGCGGGTCGGAGGCCGGGCACGTCGAACGCTGTGTCGTGCTGGCCGAACTGGGCGGCGTGCTGGCACCCGTGCCGTACCTGTCGTCGGCCGTACTGGCGACGGACGTCGTGCTGGCACTGGGGGAGGATGCCCTGGCCGAGGAGCTGCTCCCGGGGATCGCGGCGGGGCGGCAGACCGCCGCGGTGGCAGCGGCGGACGCAGGCGGCCGGTGGGGCTCGGCGGCCGAGAGCGTGCGCGCGGCGCGGGACGGTGGCCACTGGCGGCTCGCCGGTGAGGCGGCGTTCGTGGTCGACGGCGGCACCGCCGACCATGTTCTCGTCTACACCGACCACGGCTGGTTCGTCGTCGACGGAGGTGCGGTGTCGTGGCGGCCGTCGCGGACACTCGACCCGACCCGGCGGATGGCGCGGGCCGAGTTCGCCGGGACGTCGGCGCGGCAGGTGCCGTGCAACGACCCCGCCGCGGTCCTGGAGGTGGTGTGGCAACGCGCCGCCGTGGCGCTCGCCGCGGAACAGCTCGGCGGCATGCGGCGGGTGCTCGACGACACGGTCGAGTACGCGACGGTGCGCGTGCAGTTCGGCAGGCCCATCGGGTCCCAGCAGGCCGTCAAGCACGCCTGCGCCGATCTGTACGCGTCGTGTGAGCAGGCCGAGGCGGTGCTGTGGCACGCGGCGTGGACGGCGGACCACGACCCGGCCGCGCTGCCGGAGGCTGCAGCCCTGGCGCAGGTCGTGCTCGGCCCGGCCGCGTTCGATACCGCTGCCTCCGGGCTGCAACTGCACGGCGGCATCGGCTACACCTGGGAACACGACGCGCACCTGTACTACAAGCGCGCCAAGACCTCCGAACTGCTGCTGGGCACCCCTGCCGACCACCGCGCGCGCCTGGCGGACGCATTGTCCCTCTGAGACGGACCGGCGGCGGCGTGGCCGCGGCCGGGCAGGCGGAGCGGCAGCCGGGCCGCATCGCCCGACCCGAGTACCGGAAGGAAATCCGTGGACGAACCGACCGTACTGGTGTCCCACAGTGACGCCGTCACGACGATCACGCTCAACCGCCCGCACCGCAAGAACGCGATCGACGCGGGCACGTGGCCGCTGCTGGCCGAACGGCTCCGGGAGGCCGACGCCGACGAGCGCACCCGGGCCATCGTGCTCACGGGTGCCGACGGTGACTTCTGCGCGGGCGCCGACCTGTCGGTGGAGTCGGGACTGCATCCGCTGCGGCGCATGCACCTGGTCAACCGCACGGCCGTCACGCTGCACGAGCTGGAGACGCCGACGATCGCGAAGGTCGACGGCGTCGCCGTCGGCGCGGGCTGGAACCTCGCCCTCGGCTGCGACCTGGTCGCGGCCTCCGACCGGGCACGGTTCAGCCAGATCTTCGCCAAGCGCGGTCTCTCCCTCGACTTCGGCGGCTCCTGGTTGCTGCCCAAACTCGTCGGGCTGCAGCAGGCGAAACGCATCGCGCTGCTGGCCGATTTCGTCGGAGCGGAGGAGGCCGAGCGGCTCGGGCTGGTCACGTGGGTCAAGCCGGCGGGCGAACTCGACGCGTTCGTGGACGACACGGCGGCCGCGCTGGCCGCGGGACCGCCGGTCGCGCTCGCACAGACGAAGGCGCTGTTGAACGAGGGCGCCGATGCGACGCTCCGCGAGGCGCTGGAGAGCGAGGCGCGGGCGCAGGCGGTCAACTTCGGGACGACCGACGCGCGCGCGGCGTTCGAGGCGTTCCGGAACAAGACCGACCCCGAGTTCACCGGCGAGTGGGGAGGTCCGTGACGATGGGTGACGACCCGACGGCCCACGGTGGGGCGGGGCACGAGCCGGGCGAACCGGTGTCGTGCACCGTCCGCGGCGGCGTCGCCGACGTCCGCCTCGACCGGCCGGGCAAGCGCAACGCGCTCGATCCCGCGATGTTCACCGGCCTCGTGCGGGTGGGTGAGACGCTGCGGGCCGACTCGTCGGTGCGCGCGGTCGTGCTGTCCGGCACCGGTCGCTCGTTCTGCGCAGGACTCGACGTCGCGGCGTTCGACGAGATGACGACCGGTGAGCACACCCTGCCCGAGGCCGCGGGTCCCGCGGGCGGGCCGGCCCAGGCGCTCGGACAGCGCGCGGCCCACGTGTGGACGGAGCTGCCCGTGCCGGTGATCGCCGCGCTGCACGGCCACGCCTACGGCGGCGGACTGCAGATCGCGCTCGGCGCCGATATCCGGCTGGCCGCCCCGGGCACGCTGCTGTCGGTCATGGAGATCGCCTGGGGACTCGTGCCCGACATGACCGGCACCCAGGTGCTGCCGGAACTCGTCGGCCGCGACGTCGCGATGGAGCTGACACTGACCGGCCGTGTCGTCGACGCCGCGGAGGCCGACAGGCTCGGCCTGGTCACCAGCACCGAGGACGATCCACTCACCGCGGCACTGGCACTGGCCGAGGACGTCGCCGGGAAGAACCCCGACGCCGTCCGGCACGCCAAGCGGTTGGTGAACCTGGCGGGCCGGACCAGACTCGCCGAGGGATTCGCCGCCGAGCAGACCGCGATCCGGCGTCTCATCGGCAGTCCCAACCAGGTTGAGGCCGTGCGCGCCAAACTCTCCGAGCGCGCGCCCGCCTTCACCGACCCGGCCTGAACAGGCGGTGGGATCCGAGCGGTGCGTGCCAACCCCGTTCCGCCTGCGCGATCGCCAACGGCACCCCTGTGGACACCCCACCGAGACACGAAGGAGCGTCATGGATTTCGCGTTGCCGGAGCGGCTGCACCGGCTCCTGGCCGAACTCGACGAGTTCGTCGCCGACGAGATCGCACCCCTGCAGCACAGCGACGACAACGAACGCTTTTTCGACCACCGCCGCGAGTTCGCTCGCACCGACCTGGAGGCGGGCGGGACACCCAACCCCGAGTGGGAGGAACTGCTCGCCGAGATGGCCCGCCGCGCCGACCGGGCGGGGTGGCTGCGGTACGGCCTGCCGCAGGAGGCGGGCGGCAGCGGCGGGTCCAATCTGGACATGGCCGTGATCAGGGAGCACCTCGCGGCCACCGGTCTGGGGCTGCACAACGACCTCCAGAACGAGTCGTCGGTCGTGGGTAACTTCCCGCTGGTGCACATGCTGCTCGAGTTCGGCACCGACGCCCAGCGGGAGGCGTTCCTCGAGGCCGGCATCACCGGTGAGGCGCGGATCGCGTTCGGCCTGACCGAACCGGGACACGGCAGCGACGCCACGTGGCTCGAGACGACGGCCGTCCCGAGCGACGGTGGGTGGATCCTCAACGGGCAGAAGCGGTTCAACACCGGACTGCACACCGCCACCCACGATGTGATCTTCGCCCGCACGTCCGGTGAGGACGGTTCGGCCCACGGCATCACGGCGTTCATCGTCCCCACCGGCACCCCGGGCTTCTCGGTCGACTTCCACTGGTGGACGTTCAACATGCCCACCGACCACGCCGAGGTGACGCTCCGGGACGTGTGGGTGCCCGGCGACGCGGTGTTCGGAGAGGTCGGCGAGGGTCTGGCGCTGGCGCAGCACTTCGTGCACGAGAACCGCATCCGGCAGGCGGCCTCCGGGGTCGGCGCGGCCCAGTACTGCATCGACGCCAGCGTCGGCTACGCCCGGGAACGTGTGGCGTTCGGCAGGCCGCTCGCCTCCCGGCAGGCCATCCAGTGGCCGCTCGTCGAGCTGCAGACCGACGCCGAACTGGTGCGCACGCTGGTCTACAAGACCGCGTGGGAGCTCGACCGGATGCCCGCGGCCGAGATCAGTGACAAGGTGTCGATGTGCAACTACCGGGCGAACCGCCTGGTGTGCGAGGCCGCCGATCGGGCGATGCAGGTGCACGGCGGGCTCGGATACACGCGGCACACGCCGTTCGAGCACATCTACCGCCACCACCGGCGGTACCGCATCACCGAGGGTTCGGAGGAGGTGCAGATGCGCAAGGTCGCCGGGTACCTGTTCGGCTACGCGGGCCCGCGTAGGCGGGCATGACTCCGGAGGACCTCGCCGCTCGGCTCGCGCTCCGGCTCCAGGCCGTCTGGGCCGAGGACGTGGAGGTCGGTGAACCACGGCGGCTGTCGACCGGCGCGAGCCGCGAGACGTGGACGTTCGACGCCACCACGTCCGGCGCCGGACCGGTGCGGCTGGTGCTGCGCCGCGACCCGCCGGGGCGGCCGGACCCCGAGACGATGGCGCGGGAGGCCGCAGTACTGCCCGCGGCCCGGCGGCAGGGCGTTCCGGTGCCCGCAGTGGTCGACCACGGCAGCGGCGGCGTTGGGATCGACGGCGGTGACGGGACCGGACTGGGCACGCCGTACCTGGTCACCGACCACGTCGACGGCGAGACGATTCCGCGGCGGCTGCTGCGCGGCGACGACTACGCGCGGGCGCGGGCGGGGCTGGCCGCCGAACTGGGCCGCGTGCTGGCGCGGATCCACCGCGTCCCGGCAGGCGAGGTTCCCGGGCTGCCCGCGCCGGATCCGCTCGACTGGCTCACCGAGCAGTGCGACGCGCTCGACGAACCGTTGCCGACCGTGGAGATCGCCCTGCGGTGGCTGCACCGTCACCGGCCCGCGCCCACCGGGGACACGCTCGTGCACGGCGACTTCCGCAACGGCAATCTCATCGTCGGCCCCGACGGACTCCGCGCCGTACTGGACTGGGAACTGGTGCACCGCGGCGACCCGATGGAGGACCTCGGCTGGCTGTGCGTCAAGGCGTGGCGCTTCGGCGCGCCGCACCCCGTCGGCGGTTTCGGCTCCCGCGCGGAGCTGCTCGACGGCTACGCCGAGGTCGCCGGGTTCAGGCCGGACGAGCAGACCCTCCACTGGTGGGAGGTCTACGGCACGGCCAAGTGGGCGGTCCTGTGCGGGGTGCAGGCCCGGCGGCATCTGTCGGGCAGCACCCGATCGGTCGAACTCGCCGCGGTGGGACGCCGGGTGTGCGAACAGGAGCACGACTTGCTGCTCCTCCTCGGCGTCGGCGCCGCCGAATCCGACCGTGCCGAATCCGACCCTGCCGAACCCGGTTCGGCGGCCTCGTCCGCGGCGCCTGACCTGCACGGCAGGCCGACCGCGTCCGAACTCCTGGAAGCGGTGCGCGAGTACCTCGGCGCCGACGGCGGCTACCACGCCCGGGTGGCCGCGAACGTCCTCGGCATGGTGCAGCGCGAGCTCGCCCTGGGCGCTGCGCAGCAGGAGCGCCACGACCGCAGGCTGGCCACGCTCGGAGTGACCGACTCCCGCGGGTTCGCCGCGGCGCTGCGACGCGGGGACCTGGACCCGTTCGACGACGCCGTGGTCGACGTCGTCCGCCGTGACGTCGCCGACCGGCTCGCCGTGGCCAACCCCCGATACCGAGACCGGCCGTGACGTGTGATCGGGACGTTTGCTCCGGCGTGGCACGGGTAGAACTCGGGACGGACACGGCAAGGAGGTGCGGTGATGCCCGGACGTCAGGAACTTCCCGACACGGTGCGGCGGTCGCCGGAGAAGGCGCAGCGCACGTGGATCAAGGCGCACGATTCGGCCGTCGAGGAGTACGGCGAGGGCAGGCGGGCTCATCAGACGGCGTTCGCCGCGCTCAAGCACAGCTACGAGAAGGTCGGCGACCGGTGGAAGCCCAAGAGCGGCAAGGGTCCGTCCGACAAGCAGGCCGACAAGGGTGGCGCGGGCCGGAAGCGGCAGTACAAGACCGCGGGCGGCGTCGATGCGAACGCCAGTAAGCAGCATCTCTACGAACGCGCCAAGGAACTGGGCGTCGAAGGCCGTTCGACCATGAGCAAGAGCGAGCTGGTCGACGCGCTCCAGAAGGAGAGTGGACGCCGCACCCGCTCCCGGTGACCGGCGATGCGGTGGGTCAGGTCTTCTTCGCTCGGCTCGGCGCCACTCGGGGCGGTTCGCCGGGCTGTTTCGGATACACCGGGGGCCACGGTGCGTCCATCAGACCCGAGGCCAGGTCCCGCCGCGACAGCTCCATCAGCGGTTCGAGAGACTGCGGCCGCTCGCCGACACCGGCCCACGGATCACCGCGGTCGGCCACCATGCCGGGCACCGTCGCGATCGTGAGTTCACGCGGGTCGACGTTCGCCAGCTCGTCCCAGGTGATCGGCGCCGACACCGGGGCGTGGGCAGCCGGACGCACGCACCAGGCACCGAACACCGTCTTGTGCGGTGCGTTCTGGTTGAAGTCGACGAACACGCGCTGCCCTCGCTCCTCCTTCCACCACTGCGCCGTGATCAGCTCGGGATGGCGCCGTTCCAGTTCACGCGCGAGGGCCACGGCGGCGGCGCGCACGGCGTAGCTGTCCCACCGCGGCTCCAGGCGCACGTACAGGTGCAGTCCGCGCGAGCCCGTCGTCTTGATGACCGGTTCGATGCCGAGCTCGCCGAGCAGGGCACGTGCCCGCACGGCCGCCTCACGCACCTGGGCGAACGTGACACCGGGGGAGGGGTCGAGGTCGATCCGCAGTTCGTCGGCCACCTCCGGGGCCGCGGCGAGGTACGGCCAGACGTGGAAACCCAGACAGCCCAGGTTCACCGCCCACAGCACGTGGGCGAGGTCGGCGGCCACCAGCGCGTCACTGGTCGTGCCGTTCGGCGTGGCCACGACCGTCGTGGTGAGCCAGTCCGGCACCGAGGCGGGAACGCGCTTCTGGAACCACGATTTGCCGCCTGCGCCGTTCGGGTAACGCTCCATGAGCAGCGGCCTGCCACCGAGCGTCGCCAGCAGCGGCTCCGCGATCGACTGGTAGTAGCGCACCAGGTCGAGTTTCGTCTCGCCGCGTTCGGCGAAGAACTCCTTGCCCGGGCTGGAGATCGTGACCGGCGTGGTCCGCCCGTCCGGGCCCGGGACCTCGACGGTCACGGAGTCCTTCGCGGCGGGGCTCATGCCGGAGCCGCCTCGTCGAACAGCGCCGTCAGCTCGGTGGGCGGCACTTCCTCCAGCTGGGCGTACGTGCACGAGGCGGGGTCGCGGTCGGGCCGGAACCGCACCAGCCTGCCGCCGTGGCGGAACCGCCCTGCCTGCAGGTGCTCGTAGCGCACTTCGGCGACCCGTTCGATCCGCAGCGGCTCCCACGACAGGTCTTTGCCCGCGCTCCACCGGCTTTGGCCGCCCGGCATCCGACCACCGTGAGCGGCCTGCGCAGCGGGGTCGGCCCAGTCACGCCACGGATGTCCGTCCAGCGCGCCAGGCCGCAGCGGCTCCAGCTCGTCGGCCAGCTCGCGCCTGCGCGCCGCGGTGAAACTGCTCGCCACGCCGACGTGGTGCAGCGTGCCCGCCTCGTCGTAGAGGCCCAACAACAACGAGCCGACGCCCTCGCCGTCCTTGTGCCAGCGGAATCCGGCCACGACGCAGTCGGCCGTGCGTTCGTGCTTGACCTTGCGCATGGTCCGCTTGTCCTGCCGGTACGGACCGTCTCCCGCCTTGACCATGACCCCGTCGAAGCCGGCTCCCTCGAAGCGGGTGAACCAGTCCTCCGCGACGTCGGCATCGCCGGTCAGCGGAGTCAGATGCACGCGCGCCTGCGCGGTGTCGAGGATGTCCTCCAGCCGCGCGCGACGTCGGGAGAACGGCTCCTCGGTCAGATCCTCGTCACCGAGCGCCAGCAGGTCGAACGCCACGAACCCGGCGGGCGTCTCCGCCGCGAGTTTGCGCACCCGGGAGGCCGCAGGGTGGAGGCGTTGCTGGAGGGCATCGAAGTCCAGCCCGCCCTCGCCGACGATCACGATCTCGCCGTCCACGACGCAGCGCGGCGGCAACGCCTCGCCGAGCAGCGTGACCAGCTCCGGAAAGTACCGCGTCAACGGCCGGTCGTTGCGGGAGCCGAGTTCGATCTCGTCGCCGTCGCGGAACACGACGCACCGGAACCCGTCCCACTTGGGTTCGTAGTACAGGCCGGGTTCGCGGGGGAGCTCACGCACCAACGTGGCGAGCATCGGCCGGACCGGCGGCATCACGGGCAGCTGCACGCACCGATCGTAGAACCGCCGGGCCCGTCCGGCACGGTGTTCCGCCGGCACGCGGTGAGCGGCGGGCGGTGTGCGGGGCAGGTCCGCCGCCTCCGGCGCGTGGGTGTGCGCCGGAGGCGGCCGGTGGCGAACCGGGCGTCAGCCGGCCCAGGCCAGTAACGACCCGTGGTGTTCCGAGCGGAGCTGCGCCAGGCCGCGCTCCTCGAGCGAGCGGACCCGTTTGCGCGTCAGCCCCAGCCTCCGGGCGATGTCCGGCACGGTGTGCGGATCGCCGTCGGTGAGGCCGTACCGCAACGCCAGCACCGTGGCCTCCTGGGCGGGCAGCGCCTCGAGGGCGGCGTTGAGCTCGCCGACCATCGACGAATGCTCGAGTGACTCGCTGACGCCGGGCACCGAGCCCGCCGTGACCAGGTCGCCGAGGGTCAGCTCACCCTCGTCGTCCACCGGGACGTCGAGGCTGGCCGTGCTCTGTCCCGCCTGCCGCAGCGCAAGGACACGCTCGACCGACATGTCCGCCGCCTGGGCGAGTTCCTCCACCGACAGGTTGTGCCGCCCCTGCGCCTCGAGGGTGCGCTGCAACCGGTCGAGCTTGGCGATCTGCTCGGCCGTGTGCATGGGCAGCCGGATCGTGCCGCTGAAGAACGCGTTGCCACGCTGAATCGCCTGCCGGATCCACCACATGGCGTACGTGGAGAACTTGAAGCCCTTGGCGTAGTCGAACTTCTCGACTGCGTGGATCAGGCCGAGATTGCCCTCCTGCACGGCGTCGAGGAGGGAGAGGTTGGAGTTGCGGTTCTTACGCGCAGCCGTGACCACGAGCCGTAGGTTCGCCTGCACCATGTGGTCCTTCGCCGCCTCGCCGTCCCGCACGATCTGCTCCAGATCACGACGGTCGGCGGGCAGCTCCGTGGACCCGGACGGCGCCGTCGGGGTGGCGGCGCCGTCCGGGCTCGTCGAGGTGTCGGCGGTGCCGCGGTCGTCGTGACCACGGTCGGCCCGGCGGAGCAGTTCCGCGGCGTAGACGCCTGCCTCGATGCGCTTGGCCAGGTCGATCTCCTGCTCGGCGGTCAGCAGCGGCGTCCTACCGATCTCGTCGAGGTAGACACGGACCAGGTCGGCGTCTGCCTCGCCGCTGCCCGTTGCGCGCGTGCGGCGGGTCGGGGTCTTGGTGGCTTCTGCCAATCGTTGTCACCTCTTTCCGTTATGACAACGCTTGTCAGTCGTGTGGCATTCCGCCCCGGAACGTGGCGCGGTACACGCCGGGGGAGACGCCGACCACATCACGGAAGTGCGCCCGCAGCGAGGCGCCCGTGCCGAAGCCCACGTCCCCGGCGATCACGTCGACCGGCCGGTCCGTCTCCTCGAGCAGCACCCTGGCGCGTTCGACACGTTGCCGGGTGAGCCACCGACCGGGCGAGCAACCGGCCTCGGCACGGAAGCGGCGGGTGAACGTGCGCACGCTCATCGACGAGCGGTCCGCCAGCTCGCGTAACGACACGGGCCGGTCGAGATGTTCCAGCGCCCACTCCCGCGCCGCGGCGGTGGAGGCGCCGGCCGCCTCGGGCACCGGCTGCGCCACGTACTGGGCCTGCCCGCCCTCGCGGTGCGGCGGTACGACCGTCCGCCGGGCCACGTCGGCCGCCACCGCCGCGCCGTGGTCGCGCCGGATCAGGTGGAGGCACAGGTCGATGCCGGCGGCCTCGCCCGCGGACGTGAGGACGTCGCCGCCGTCGGTGAACAGCACGTGGGGATCCAGTTCGAGGTGCGGGAACCGCCTGCGAAAGGCGTCGGCGGACTGCCAATGGGTCGTGGCGCGGCGGCCATCGAGCAGCCCCGCGGCGGCGAGCACGAACGCGCCGGTGCAGATCGAGGCGATCCGGGCGCCGGGCCGGACGCGGGCGAGCGCGGCCGCCAGGGCCGGGCCCAGCGGGCCACCCGTCTCCGGCTGCCCCGGCTGTTCCGCCGCGGGCACCACCACCGTGCCCGCGGCGTCGATCACCTCGGGCCCGTGCGAGACGTGGATGGGGAAATCGGCGTTGGTCGGAACCGGGCCGGGCTCGGTCGCGCACGTCACGACGTCGTACAGCAGCGAGCCCGCGCCCGGGCCGGACTGGCGGCGGGCCGAGCCGAACAACTGGTGGACGAGGCCGAGTTCGAGCGGCATGACTCCGGGCCGCACGAGTACGGCGACGCGGTGCGGCCGATCGCGGCGGAGCTCCGCATCAGCTGACATGGCCTGATTCTTCCACATAGTGGCCTTCGGGTCACTTACTCCGTCGTCGAATCCGGCGCATTCTGGCCCGGCGCACCTACTGGCGACGATTCCTGAGGAGACACACGGTGATCACACTTCTATTCGTGGCGGGCCTGGTCCTGGTACTGGCGGGGATCGGGCGGGCAGTACGTCATCCTGGGCTTCCGGTGGCTGTGGAGCCGGCGTTCGCCCGCCACGTCGTGACGGGTGTGGCGGTCCTCTGGCGCATCGGGCTGGCCGGCAGCGAGGTCCACGACCGGGTCGACGGCGAGGCGACGCGACGGCGTGTCGCCCCCGACGACATGGCTTGATTCTTTCGAGGGATGACCGATCAGCCACTGGACTGGAAAAGTGGACCGGTCGAGGCTGGGGGCATGAACGTACTGTGGATTCACGCTCATCCCGAACCGCGGTCGCTCGGCGGCATGCTCGCCACCGAGGGCAGGCATGCGCTCGTCGAGTCCGGCCACGCCGTGACCGTGTCCGACCTGTACGCGATGCAGTGGAACCCCGTGGTCGGTGCGGCCGACTTCGGGCACGACCCGGCCCGCCGGCTACGGGTGGGCTCGGCTTCCCGGCGTGCCTACGACGCGGGCGAACTCAGTGCCGACATCGCGGCCGAACAGGAGAAGCTCCGCTGGGCGGACGCGGTCGTGCTGCAGTTCCCGCTGTGGTGGCTCGGGCCGCCCGCGATCCTCAAGGGCTGGCTGGACCGCGTGCTGGTGCACGGCTTCGGATTCGGGGTCGCCGACCCGGCGACGGGCCGTGTCCGTCGCTACGGCGACGGCGAGCTGGCGGGCAAACGTGGTCTCGTCGTGACGACGATCGGTGCCAGGGAGAGCTCGTTCGGTCCCCGTGGCATTCACGGCGATCTCGAGGACGTGCTGTTCCCCCTGCACCACGGCGTGTTCTGGTACACGGGCATGGCGGCTCTGCCGCCGCTGGCGATTCACGGCGCCGACCGCGCCGACGAGGGCGCCGCGGCTCGCGCCGCGACCCGGCTCCGGCGCCGCCTGGCCGGGCTGGCCTGCGACGAGCCGCTGCCGTACCGGAGCGAACACGGCGGTGGTTACGACGAGGATCTGGTGCTCCGGCCCGAACTCAGCCCGGGTCGATCCGGCCTCGCGGTCCACTACCGGTGAACGCCTCCGGGAGAGACGGTGGCCGCGTCGATGGCAGGCCGGATCCCAGTGGGCCGGCCTGCCACTGCAGGCGTTCCGGACGTCAGTGTGCGATCGGGGTGCGGTCGACGGTTCCGGCCGTCCGGTCCATTCGGTCCGCGTTGGCCTGGCCGATGTGCCACAGGATCACCATGCCGGTCACGACGTGGCGGGCGAACGCCGGCTCCACGTCGAACGGCAGTCCCGGGTAGCGCACCGTCCGCCCGATCCCTGCCAGCACCAGGACCAGTCCCAGCATGAACAGGAGTGTGGTCACCATTGCGTCTCGTCTCCTCGCGGGTCGTACTCGATAGGGGTGTCATGGACTAGAATGCTCCGAATACTGGACTGGAGTAAGTACCAATGGCACGAGAATTGGACCGTTTTTCTCGCGGGGGCGAGCTGGTCGCCGTGCTCGGTGACTGGACTGCCGGCGACGGGCCGCTGTACCGCAAACTCGCGGACGCGGTGGCCCACGCCGTTGACGAGGGTGCGCTGGCAGCCGGACGGCGGCTGCCGTCGGAGCGCGAACTGGCCAAACTACTGGCCGTCAGCCGGGCCACGGTCGTCGCCGCATACGAGGAGCTCGAAGTTCGCGAGCTGCTGGAACGCAAGCAGGGGAGCGGCACGCGGATCAGCGCGGCGGCCCGTGCGGTCCCGGCCGACGGTCGGGTGAGCGGCGGCCGGGCGGCGGCGACGTTCCAGCGGCTCATCGACGGTCCCGGCTCGGTCATCTCCCTCGCCTGCGCCGCCGACGCCGGCGTGCCCGAGGTCGCCGAGGCGCTCGAGGAGGTCGCCCGTTACGACCTGCCCTCGCTGCTCGGCGACCCGGGCTACCAGGTGCGCGGCCTGCCCGCGCTGCGCGAAGCCGTCTCCGAGTACTACACCGGCCAGGGCCTGCCCACCGCGCCGGACGAAGTGATGATCACGACCGGCGCTCACCAGGCGCTCGTGTTGCTGTCGGAGGTGTACCTGCGCGGCGCGGCGACCGTCGCGGTGGAGGCGCCCAGCTGGCAGCCGTGCCTCGACGTGTTCCGCGACGCGGGCGCCGGCGTCGTGCCGGTGCCGCTCGACGACGAAGGGATCGACGAACGCCGCCTCGCCGCGGTGCTGGCCGAGCACAGGCCGTCGGTGCTGTACGTGATGCCGACCTTCCACAACCCCGCCGGTGTGCTGATGTCGGATCGCAGGCGCCGCCGCGTCGCCGAGCTCGCCGCGCGGTACGACGTCGCCGTCATCGAGGACAACGCCTACGCAGGCTGCATCCTCGCCCGCGAGAACCCACCCGAGATCCCGGCGCCGCTGTCGGCGTACCTGCCCGCGGGTGCCGAATCGGTCGTCGTGGAGTCGCTGAAGGCGGTGTGGGGCGGCCTGCGGATCGGCTGGATCCGCGGACCGCGCGGCCTGCTGCAGCGGTGCGCCCGCCGTAAGGCGCTCGCCGACCTCGGGGGCCCGCTGATCGAACAGGCCGTCGCGGCACGCCTCTTTCCGCGGCTGCCCGAGATCGTCAAGACCGGCTCGATCGAACGCGCCGAGCGGTGCGACCACGCCGAGCGGTTGCTCGCCGAGCACCTGCCCGGGTGGACGTGGCGCACGCCCGACGGCGGGTCGTCGCTGTGGCTCGCTCTGCCGGAGCGCGACGCGGACGTGTTCGCCCAGATCGCGCTCCGCCATGGGGTCGAGGTCATCCCGGGGTCGACGATGGACCCCACCGGTGCGCACGACAACTATCTGCGGCTGCCGTTCATGCAGGAGCCCGAGGTGCTCGACGAGCTCGTGCGCCGCCTCGCCGACGCGTGGGGCGACCTGATGCGCCACGGCCCCGGCGAGGAGGAGCCCCGCGCCCGCACCATCGTGTGAGCCCCGGGCGCCGTCGTCGACGTCGCCGTTCGAACGCCGCGATGTTGCCGGGCCGTTTCGCGCCGCGCACGAGGCCGTAGGGAACTGTGGGGCGGTCGGCGACGTTGCACGGGAGGGCCCGCCGGGCACCCTGGTCCCGGCCGGTGCGGGAACGCGCCCGCCGCCCGACATCCGCCCGCCGCCTTCGAGGAGCCGCCCGGTGCCGAGAATCGCTCGTCAGACGGTGTCCGCATTCGCGGCCGGACTGACCGCCGTCGCCGCCGACCTCGTCGTCGCGTTCGGTGGCAAGCCCGGTCGCTATCCCGGGTCACCGCAGTTCCGTGACGGTGCGTTCCGCAACCCCGAACCGGTGCACTGGGTGCCGCCGGGCAGTGTGCGTGAGGCGGTCGGCGACATGATCCGCGGCCGCAGGAGTCGGCGCCCGGCGGGATCCGTGCCGCGCAGGGGCCTCTCCGGGCCCGCTCCGGAGGACCGGCTGTACGTGACGTGGTTCGGCCATGCCTCCACCTTCGTCGAACTCGACGGCGCGCGCGTGCTCGTCGATCCTATGTGGAGCGACCGCGCCTCGCCGTCGCGGTGGCTCGGCCCGCGCAGGTTGTTCGCACCGCCCCAGCCACTGACCGAGCTGCCCGAGCCCGACGTGGTCCTCATCTCCCACGACCACTACGACCACCTCGACATGCGCACCGTCCGCGATCTCGCGCGACTGACCACCGCGGTGTTCGTCGTGCCGCTCGGCGTCGGAGCGCACCTGCGCCGGTGGGGCGTGCCTGCCCAGCGGGTCACCGAACTCGATTGGCACGACGAGACGCGCCTCGCGGGCCTGCGGATCACGGCTACGCCCGGCGTGCACTTCTCGGGGCGGTCCTTCTCCCGCAACAACACACTGTGGGCGTCGTGGGTGCTCGCGGGGGAGCGGCATCGGGTGTTCTACAGCGGGGACACCGGCTACTTCGACGGCTTCGGCCGTATCGGCGAGGACCACGGCCCGTTCGACCTGACCCTCGTGCAGGTGGGCGCCTACGCGCCGAGCTGGCCGGACATCCACATGACGCCCGAGCAGGCGGTGGCCGCGCACGTGGACGTCGGCGGCAGGCTCCTCGTGCCCGTGCATTGGGGCACGTTCGAGCTCGCTCCGCACGGCTGGGCCGAACCCGTCGACCGCGCCCGCAAGGAGGCCGTGGCGCGCGGCGTCGCACTCGTCGTGCCGAAACCCGGCGAGCGCGTCGACGTCGCGTCCCCGCCCGAGCTCGACCCGTGGTGGGAACCCCTCGCCTGATCCGCCGCGCGTGTTCTGCACCCGGACAGCCGTGTTGCAGTTCTGGGAGATCGTGGTGCAGTTCCGAGGGACCGTGTTGTGGTTTCCGGGGCCGGCGTGCCGCGGCGTCGCGTCCGGAGCCGGTCCCGTGGTCACCCGGGGCTGCGGAGGTCCCAGAGGTTCCCGGACACATCACGCCACACCGCCACCCGGCCGTACGGCTCCGTCCGAGGAGGACGCACGAACTCGACGCCGGCCGCACGCATGCGCTCGTAGGCCGCGTCGAAGGCCTCGGCGTCGTCGACGTCGAGGAACAGGCCGACCCGGCCGGCGAACTGCTCGCCGACCGCGGCCCGTTGTTCCGTGCCGTCGGCGCGCGCGAGCAGGATGCCGGTCTCCGCGTGCGGCGGGCGCACGACCACCCAGCGTTTCGGCCTGCCGTCGTTCGTGGTCGCGGGCGAATCCTCGACGAGGTCGAATCCCACGGCGCGCACGAAGAAGTCGATCGCCTCGTCGTAGTCGTCGACGATGAGCGACACGAGTCCCAACCTCATGCGCAGAGGCTAGGCCGTCCTCCGGAGCGTGGCGGCGGGCGCGTGCCCGAGTGCAGGACACGCGGGTGGGGAGATACTGCTAGCGTCCGGCGCGGCAGGCTGTCCAGGGTGTGGAGGCGGGCGATCGTGGGGGAATCGGGCAGCAGGTCGGGGGAGCTGCGGTTGCGGCCGCCGGTACACCGCGTGCATCGAACCGCCGTGACGTGGTGGCGTGCGCGAATCCTGCTCGCCGGTGCGGTGGTCGTCGCGGCGCTTGTCGTGGCGGCGGTGCTGCTTCCCGGAGTGGTGCGGCCGTGGCTGCTGGTGCCCGCGGCCGGGTTCGCCGTCGTGACCGTGGTGACGGCCGTGGGGATGCCGGCGTGGTGGTACCGCGTGCACCGCTGGGAGGTCACCGGCGACGCGGTCTACACCCGGACGGGCGCGCTGTGGCAGGAGTGGCGCGTCGCACCGATGTCGCGCATCCAGACGGTCGACAGCGATCGCGGACCCCTCGAGCAGCTTTTCGGCCTGGCCACCCTCACCGTCACGACCGCGTCGGCGAGAGGTGCGCTGCGGATCCCCGGTCTGGACCACGGCGTCGCCGCCGACCTCGTGCAGGAACTCACCGAGACGACCCAGGCGACACCGGGCGACGCGACATGACCGGGCGCGACGACCCCGCACGCGACGACCCCGCGTCCCGGTACGGGTGGCGACGGCTCGACGCCCGCACCGTCCGGGCGAGCGTGGTCACCGTCGCCGGGATCTGCGTGGCCGCGGGGGTGCCGACCGGCCTCGGGATCGCCTCGGCGTCGGTGTTCTGGGCACTCGTCACGGTGCTGCCCGCCTCGGCCGCCGCCCTGGTCGCCACGGTGGTCGTCGAGCGCGTGCGCCTGCGCAGGACCCGCTATCGCGTGTCCGCCGACCGGGTCGAACTCGTCAAGGGCATCGTCGTGCGCAGCCGCAGGTCGGTGTCCCGTGAGCGCATCCGCACCGTGGACCTCACCGCGGGACCACAGGTACGGATCTTCGGCATCGTCACCGTGAAGATCGACACCGGCGAGGGCGGATCCGCGGGCGGTTCCGTGTCGCTCTACGCCGTGGGACGCGAGGAGGGGGAGCGGCTGCGCGCCGAGCTCCTCGACCGCGGACGCGGCGACGGCGAACCCGCCGCCGACGGACGGCTCGCCACGTTCGCTCCCCGTTGGGTGCGGTACGCGCCGCTGTCGGTCCTCACGCCCGCGCTCGGTGCCGGCGCCTACGGGGCCGTGTTGCAGGTCGCGCAATGGTTCGATCTGCAGGCGGGTGTGATCACCTGGACGGCGGGTCTGCTGGGCGGACTCGGTCTCGTCGGCGCCCTGGCCGTGGTCGTCGCCGCCGGTGTGGTGATCGGCGTGGTCGGCTCGCTCGCGCTGTTCGTCGAGATGTGGTGGAACTTCCGCCTCGACCGCGAACCCGGCGGCACGCTGCGGGTCCGCCGCGGCCTGCTGACGGTGCGGTCGATCTCCCTCGAGGAGCAACGCCTCCGTGGGGTCGAGCTCGTCGAACCGCTCGGGGTGCGCACGGCGGGCGCGGCGCGGGTCGACGCGGTCGCGACCGGTCTGCGGTCAGGGGGCGACGACGACAAGGCCGACCGTAAGACCCTGCTCCCCGCCGCGCCCCGTGGCGAGGCCGACCGGGTGGCCGCGGCCGTGCTGCGTGAGCGCACCGGCCCGACGTCGGCTGCGCTGACACCGCATCCGCGGGCCGCACGCGGCAGGCGCATCCGTTGGGCGCTGGCCGGTGCGGCGGTCCCGGTGCTCACGCTGACGGTGCTCGGCGGACTGCTGTCGTCGGCGGTCCTGCTGCACCTGGCGTGGATCAGTGCGGTACTCGGCGTGCCGGTAGCCCTCGCGCTCGCCGTAGACGCGTATCGCAACCTCGGCCACGGCCTGAACGGTGACTACCTCGTGGCACGGCACGGCAGCGTGCGCCGCAGCACCGTCGCCCTGCAACGCCGTGGCGTGATCGGACTGAACGCTCGCCAGTCGCTCTTCCAGCGTCGCCGCGGGCTGATGACGATCACCACCACGACCGCAGCGGGTTCCGGCGCATACTCCGTCCACGACGTGGGCGCCGCCGAGGGCCTCGCTTTCGCGGACGAGGCCGTTCCGGGGCTGCTCGGTCCGCTGCTCGAACACGCCTGACCGGTTCGCATCGGTGGGACCGGACGCCCGGCGGGAGTAGCGTGACGATCATGAGCGCTACCCGTCGTCACGCGTTCGGCGCCGCGTTCGACGTCCCCGTCGGGTACGTCAACACGCCGAGCATCGGCATTCCGCCCGCCACCGTGGCCGACACCGTCGCGGCCGCCGTCGACCGCTGGCGCACGGGCGCGGACGACCCGCCGGACTTCACCGCCGCCGTCGACGCCTCGCGCGCGTCGTTCGCCGACCTGGTGGGCGTTCCGGCCGATCGGGTCGCCGTCGGCGCCACCGTCGCGGGGCTGCTCGCCCCGGTGGCGGCGGGTCTGCCCGACGGGGCGCGGGTGCTCGCCGCGACCGGCGAGTTCACCAGCGTGACGTTCCCCTTCGCCGCACAGGAGCATCGCGGCGTGACCGTCGAGACGGTGCCGGTCGCCGAGCTCGCCGAGGCCGTCGACGGGCACGAGCTCGTGGTGGTCGCCGTGGTCCAGTCCGCCGACGGTACTGTCGCCGACCTCGCCGCGTTGCGCGCCGCCACCGCCGAGGCCGGGATCGCCGTGGCGCTCGACGTCACGCAGGCGGCCGGATGGTTGCCGCTCGAACTGGACTGGGCCGACTGGGTCGTCTGTGCGGGCTACAAGTGGCTGTTGAGCCCGCGCGGTGCGGCGTGGCTCGCCGTGCATCCGCGGGCGCTCGACCGCGGCAGGCCCGTGGGCGCCAACTGGTACGCGGGGGAGAACCCGTGGGACACGGTGTACGGTCTGCCGCTGCGCCTGGCCGCCGGTTCTCGGCGGTTCGACGCCTCACCGGCGTGGCTGGCGTTCATCGGCGCCGCAGCGGCGCTCGACCACCTCGCCTCGCTCGACCGGGACGCCGTGTACGCGCACTGCATCGGGCTCGCCGACGCGTTGCGCGGTGAGCTCGGCCTGCCGCCCGCGGGCAGTGCGATCGTGTCCGTGGACGTCCGTGCCACGCCGGAGCGGCTCTCCCGCGCGGGCCTGCGCGGGAGTATGCGTGCGGGCAGGTTCCGTCTGGGATTCCACCTGTACAACACGTGGGAGGACGTCGATCTGGCGGTTGCGGCCCTCCGCTGACGCCGGATCGGCTACCGTCACGGGCCGTGCCAGGACAGCAGCCGCAGTTACCCGGATCGAGTGGACAACAGCCTGGACCGGTCTACGGGCATCACGGACCGCATCCACAGCGGTCCGGACCGCAGGCCGCTCCCGCGGGCCCGTCGGGGTCGTCCGGCCCGGCCGCTCCCTCCGGCGGTGTTCCGCGCGGAACGCCCACAGCAGCCGGACCGCCGGTCGCGCCCGGACGGCCCGCGGTGCGCGGAGGCCCCGCAGCAGCCGGGGGCGCAGGGCCGCAGCCGGGATTCACAGGGCCGCAGGCGGGATTCACAGCGCCGCAGCCGGGGGCGGCACCGCCGGCGCCATCCCCGCGGTCACAGCCGCCAGGGGTGCCTGGCGGCTCCGCCGGCTCCGGGATGTCGCCGCGGCTGCGGACCGCTTTGCGCGGCGGTGGTCTCGTCGCGATCGCGCTCGTGTCGGGGCTCGTGTGGTGGCTGATCCGGTACGAACCGGTGGGCGACGACCCGCAGCCCACGGCGCAGCAGGAGGACCCGCTGACGAGTGGCGAGTTCGACTACACCCGGGTGGCGGGACCGGAGATCTCAGCGGGCTGCGCGGCCAACTCCTACGGCGACCTCGTCGGCTGGTTCCGGGAGCATCCCTGCGAACAGGTGCACCGGTCGCTGTACGAGACGCGCTCGCAGGACGCCCGTGCGCTCGTGTCGGTCGTCGTCGTGACGATGCCGGGGCAAACCGGCGCTCAGCAGTTGAAGGTCACCACCGACACCGACGGCACCGGCAACGTCAACGACCTCGTCCGTGACGGCACCGCGAACCTGCCGGGTGCGCCGAACGTGGCCACGGGCGAATACGCATCCCGGGTCGTCGGCAATCGCCTGACGGTCGTCGAGACGCAGTTCTTCTCGGACACGCCCGGGTCCCCGGACCTCCTGGGCGAGATCGCCCATGATGCGCTGCGACTGTCAGCCGCGACCCGGTAGCGGGACGACCGCGGGGTTCTCACCCGCGTCGAGCCGCCAGCTCGTGCAGCGGGTCGCCGAGCCGACGAGAGCCTGCGTGGCGACATCCCGCAGTCCGGTCACGTCGGTCCGTTCGAGCACGCCGTGCCAGGCGCGGGCCGCGTCCGTCTCGGCGGTGATCACGAGCCGCGTCGCCGAATCCTGGTCGGAGACCGTGTCCGCGGCGCGGCTGCGGTAGGCGACCTCGGCGTCGCGCGGGGTGGCGCCCGCCCTGCGCAGCAGCGTCTCGCACGCCAGCCTGCGGTCCCGGTGCGCCTCGCCGCCCTCGGTCAGTCCGTTGTCGTAGCTCCCGGGCAGGAAGGCCGTCACCGTCGTGTACACCCACTCCGCGGCGTGTTCCGCCGCGAGGGCCTGCTGGAGTGCCTCGACGGCCGGGTCGTCGAGCGGCCCCGCCGACACCCGCCGAAGTGGCTCCGGCTGGCCCTTGCCGAACGCGTCGTCCAGCTGCTGCGCGGCGGCGCAGCCAGCGGCGACCGCGCCGACCAGGCCCGCGCGGTGCGTGGGCAGCTCGGGTACGAGGCGGGCGGCCTGAGCACGCGCGTCGCCGAGTCGCTGCCCGAGTGCCTCCGCGCCGGCGACCGTGGCGGGTGGCGCCGACGTGGCCGTCGGCCGAGGCCGGTTGAGCCGGTCCACCTCGCGGCGCAACGCCCTGGCGTGCGCCGAGCGGACGGTGGCGACCTGCTCGGCCTCGGAACCGCCCAGGTCACGTGCGGCCCGGGCGTCGGCCTCCGCGGCGTCGAGCAGCGGCAGCAGCGGGTCCGGGCTGTCGTCGTAGTCCGTACAGCCCGCGACCGTCCCGAGGCCCACTGCCGCCGGGACGGCCAGTGCGGCCGCACGGAGCACGGCACGACGGTTCGGCGGAGTCACGGGTCGACGGGAGGTCACGGAACGTCATCCTGCCAGGCGCTTCGCCCCGGCGGCTCGCGCGTACCCCGCTGGTCGGCGGACGGCGGCCCCGACACGATAAGCTGGACCACCCCTGTCCGGACGAGCGTACGGGCGCCGGCACCCGTACATTCGGACGACCTCGAGAACGGACCACCACCTCGGACACCGCAGGACACCGACCACAACCCCGTCCCCGACGACAACCCGTACCCGATCCACGACACCCCTACCGACAACCTCATACCGACAAGACCCATAGACAACAGCAACTCACGGGAGCATCACGGTGCCCAACGAACTCGCCAGTCGGCTGGAGCCCATCGTGGCCGAGGCCGTCACGGCCGCGGGTTTCGATCTCGACGCGCTCGACGTGCAGCAGGCCGGACGGCGCAAGCTCGTCAAGGTCGTCGTCGACAGCGACGACGGGGTCGGCCTGGACGAGGTCGCCGAGGTCAGCCGCGTCCTGTCCGAGGAACTCGACCAGCACGAGCATCTGATCGCGGGCGCCTACACCCTGGAAGTCACCTCGCCGGGCGTCGACCGGCCCCTGACCACGCAGCGGCACTGGCGCCGCGCGAAGTTCCGCCAGGTGAGGGTGACCCCGACCGAGGGAGCCGAGTTCACCGGCCGGGTGGGCCGGGCCGACGAGACCGCGGTGCGGCTGCTCGTCGCCGGCACCATCCGCGACGTGCGCTACGCCGACGTCGCGAAGGCCGTGCTCGAGGTCGAATTCAAGCAACCGCCCGCAGGCGAGCTGAAGCTGCTGGAAGACGACGCAGGTGAGGCCACCGCGGGCGACAACGACAACAGCGAGGGTGCCGCGGCGGCAGCACCGGAGGAGGAGCCGAGGTGAACGTCGACATCGCCGCGCTGCGGGCCATCGAGGCGGACAAGGACATTCCGTTCGAAGCGGTGCTCGAGGCGATCGAGTCCGCACTGCTCACGGCTTACAAGCACACCGAGGGCCACCAGCCCCGGGCCAAGATCGACATCGACCGCAAGACCGGCTACGTGCGGGTACTGGCGCACACGCTCGACGAGAACGGCGAGATCGCCGAGGAGTGGGACGACACGCCCGAGGGCTTCGGGCGGATCGCCGCGACGACCGCGCGCCAGGTCATCCTGCAGCGCCTGCGGGACGCCGAGCAGGAGAAGACCTACGGCGAGTTCTCCGCGAAGGAGGGCGAGATCGTCGCCGGCGTGGTCCAGCGCGACGCCCGCGCCAACGCGCGAGGCATGGTCGTCGTCGACATCGGTGGGGACACCGAGGGAGTACTGCCCGCCGCCGAGCAGGTGCCGGGGGAGGACTACCCGCACGGCGGGCGGATCAAGGCGTACGTGTGGCAGGTCGCCCGCAGCGCCCGTGGACCGCAGATCACGCTGTCCCGCACGCACCCGAACCTGGTGCGCAAGCTGTTCTCGCTCGAGGTGCCCGAGATCGCCGACGGCACGGTGGAGATCACGGCCGTCGCCCGGGAACCCGGTCACCGGTCCAAGATCTCCGTCCGCTCGACCGTGCCTGGCGTGAACGCCAAGGGTGCCTGCATCGGACCGGTGGGCGCACGGGTGCGCAACGTCATGAGCGAGCTCGGTGGTGAGAAGATCGACATCATCGACTACTCGGACGACCCGGCCCACTTCGTGGGCAACGCACTGTCCCCGGCGAAGGCCGTGTCGGTCACGGTCGTCGACGAGCGGACGAAGACGGCGCGCGTGGTCGTGCCGGATTTCCAGCTGTCGCTGGCGATCGGCAAGGAGGGGCAGAACGCCCGGCTCGCGGCCCGGCTGACCGGGTGGCGGATCGACATCCGCAGCGACGCCGCCCCCGATGCCGGCCCCCAGCAGGAGGCCTCTCCGGACCCCCAGCCGGAGGACTCACCACACACTGCGGTAACCGGTTCCGCCGAGTGACAGACCAGGGGCTAAACTGGGATCGGTGCAACGCCCGACGTCGATGACCGGCCCGGTTCGTACGTGCGTCGGTTGTCGTCGACGGGCGTGCAGCGACGAGCTGCTTCGGCTGGTCGTGGCAGGTGGAGAACTCGTCGCCGACGAACGGCGGCGCCTCTCCGGTCGAGGGGCCTGGGTGCACTTCGACCCGGCCTGCCTGGCCAAGGCCGAACGGAAACGAGCGTTTCCTCGTGCGCTGCGCGTGTCCGGTCCGCTGGACACGTCCGGTGTGCGGAGTGTCGTGAAGCGGTTCGCCACCGAGGAATGAGGGTCCGGGATCTCCCCGGGCCCTGGTCGGAAACAAGGAAGCAGGTCGACCCGTCATGAGTCAGCCGTGAAGCTGAAGCCATGAACGCGCGACGATAAGACGAGGTCAGCGGGTACTCTGCCTGCCTGGCCTCAGTTGAGGAGAGCAGTGGCAGGCAAGGCCCGCGTGCACGAGCTCGCGAAAGAGCTCGGTGTCACGAGCAAGGAAGTACTCGCCAAGCTCAAGGAGCAGGGTGAGTTCGTGAAGTCCGCGTCGTCCACCGTGGAGGCACCGGTCGCCCGGCGTCTTCGCGACGCCTACGGCGGCGCGGCCGGAGACAAGAGCGGCGGCAAGGGTGGCGGCAAGTCCGCCGCCGGCAGTGGTGCGACCGAATCGCAGCCATCGCCGGCACAGCCCGCCGCGCCGGCGCAGTCCGCGCCGCAGCAGGCGGACAAGCAGGACGCGGCGCAGTCGGCCGCGCCGAAGCCCGGTCCCAAGCCGGGGCCGAAGCCGGGCCCCAAGCCCGGTCCGAAACCGGCACAGCCCGCCGAACCGGCCGAGCAGGTGCCGGCCGCGAAGGCGAGCCCCGAGCAGGAGGCGCCCAAGCAGGACGACTCCGGCGGTTCCGTGGTTCCGCCGAAGCCGCAGGGTCCCAAGCCCGGTCCCAAGCCCGGCCCGAAGCAGCCGCGGGTCGGCAACAATCCGTTCGGCGTCGGTGCGGGTTCGCCCACGCCGCGCCCGGCCCAGCCCCGTCCCGGTGGCGGCCAGCAGGGCGGTGGCCAGGGCGGTCAGAAGCAGGGCGGCCAGAAGCAGGGCGGTCAGCAGGGCGGCCAGCAGCAAGGCGGCCAGCAGGGCGGTCAGCAGCAGGGTGGCGGTAATCGGCCGAGCCCCGGCAACATGCCGCCCCGTCCCAACCCGGGCATGATGCCGTCGCGTCCGGCCCGCCCGAGCGGTCCCGGTGGCGGTCGTGGTGGTCCCGGCGGTGGTCGTGGTGGACCCGGCGGCGGTCGTGGTGGCCCCGGCGGCGGTCGTGGTGGACCCGGTGGCCCTCCCGGTGGCGGCCGCGGTGGACCCGGCGGTCCCCCCGCAGGCGGCGGCCCCGGTGGCGGCCGCGGCGGTCCCGGTGGCCCTCCCGGTGGCGGCGGTTTCCGCGGCCGCGGTGGTGGTGGCCGCGGTGGCACGGCCGGTGCCTTCGGGCGTCCCGGTGGCCCCTCGCGCAAGGGCCGCAAGTCGAAGCGGCAGAAGCGCCAGGAGTACATGGAGAACATGCAGGCGCCGTCCGTGGGTGGCGTGCGTCTGCCGAAGGGCGGCGGCGAGACGATCCGTCTGCCCCGCGGTTCGTCGTTGACCGACTTCGCCGAGAAGATCGACGCCAACCCGGCGTCGCTGGTGCAGGTGCTGTTCCACCTCGGCGAGATGGTCACCGCGACGCAGTCGGTCTCCGAGGACGTGCTCGAGCTGCTCGGCACGGAGATGAACTACAACGTCCAGGTCGTGAGCCCGGAGGAAGAGGACCGCGAGCTCCTCGAAGCCTTCGACATCACCTACGGCGAGGACGCGGGCACCGACGAGGACCTGCAGGTGCGGCCCCCGGTCGTGACCGTGATGGGTCACGTCGACCACGGTAAGACCCGGCTGCTGGACACCGTCCGGAAGTCGAAGGTCGCCGAGGGCGAGGCCGGCGGCATCACGCAGCACATCGGTGCCTACCAGGTCGAGACCGAACTCGAAGGCGACGAGCGGACCATCACGTTCATCGACACCCCGGGTCACGAGGCGTTCACCGCCATGCGTGCCCGCGGTGCGCAGGCCACGGACATCGCGGTGATCGTGGTCGCGGCCGACGACGGCGTGATGCCGCAGACGATCGAGGCGATCAACCACGCGCAGGCGGCCAAGTCGCCGATCGTGGTCGCGGTCAACAAGATCGACAAGGAAGGCGCCAACCCGCAGAAGATCCGCCAGCAGCTCACCGAGTACGGGCTGGTGGCCGAGGAGTACGGCGGCGACACGATGTTCGTCGACATCTCCGCGCGGGAGAACGTCAACATCGACGGGCTGCTCGAGGCGATCCTGCTGACCGCGGACGCGGCGCTGGATCTGCGGGCCAACCCGCGGATGGAGGCGCAGGGTGTCGCGATCGAGGCGCACCTCGACCGTGGCCGTGGTCCCGTGGCGACCGTGCTGGTGCAGCGCGGCACGCTCCGGGTCGGCGACTCCGTCGTGGCGGGCGATGCCTACGGGCGCGTGCGCCGCATGGTCGACGAGCACAACCGTGACGTCACCGAGGCCGACCCGTCGCGTCCGGTGCAGGTCATCGGCTTCACGTCGGTGCCGCGTGCCGGTGACACGTTCCTGGTCGTGGAGGAGGACCGGGTGGCACGGCAGATCGCCGAGCGCCGCCAGGCCCGCATCCGCAACGCCGAGAACGCGGCCAAGCGCAAGCGCGTCAGCCTGGAGGACCTGGACTCCGCGCTGAAGGAGACCAACAGCCTCAACCTGATCATCAAGGGTGACAACTCGGGTACCGTCGAGGCGCTCGAGAGCTCGCTCAACCAGATCGACGTGGGCGACGAGGTCGAGCTCAGCATCGTGCACCGCGGTGTCGGTGGTGTGACCGAGAGCGACATCGACCTGGCGACGGCGTCCGACGCCGTGGTGATCGGGTTCAACGTGCGGGCACAGGGCAAGGCGACCGAGCGGGCCAGCCGCGAGGGCGTGGACGTCCGGTACTACACGGTGATCTACCAGGCCATCGAGGAGATCGAGCAGGCTCTGAAGGGCATGCTCAAGCCGGTGTACGAAGAGGTCGAGCTCGGCAAGGCGGACGTGCGCGAGGTCTTCAAGTCCTCGAAGTTCGGCACCATCGCCGGTTGCCTCGTCACCTCGGGCATCATCCGGCGCAACTCGAAGGCGCGGTTGCTGCGCGACGGGGTCGTGGTCAGCGAGGAACTGCCGGTGGCGTCGCTGCGGCGGTTCAAGGACGACGCGACCGAGGTCCGCGACGGCTACGAATGCGGTCTGACGCTCGGCAAGTTCTCCGACATCAAGGTCGGCGACGTCGTCGAGACGTACGAGCAGCGCGAGAAGCCGCGCGTGTAAGACGGACACGGCCGGTGGGGCGGGGCACGGCTCCGCCCCACCGGCGTGGTCCGTTCCGGTGGGGCGGTGTGGCGGTGTTCGTGGGTTCGCTGGAGCTGGACGTGCTCCTCGGGGACGTCCGTTCACTGAAACAGAAGCGCTCCGTGGTGCGGCCGATCCTCGCCGAGCTGCGCAGGCGTTTCGACGTCGCGGTCGCCGAGGCCGGGCAGCGTGAGCTCTACCGCCGCGTCACCATCGGTGTCGCGGCGGTCGCCGCCGACGCCGCGCACGTACGTGACGTGCTGGAGGGCTGTGAACGGTTCGTCGCCGAGCTTCCGGAGGTCGAGTTGCTGTCGGCCGGACGGCGGCTGCACGGCACGGACGATGAATAGCGGCCGGGTCGCCGACGTCGGGTGGCCGGGCCGGAACAACAGGGTGGTACGCCGGGTCGTGAGGTGCCGGCGTTCGGACGAGTGAGGGGATGGCCGTGGCTGACAAGGCTCGGGCACGCAGGCTGGCCAAGCGGATCGCACAGGTCGTCGCGTCCGCGATCGAACACGAGATCAAGGACCCGCGACTGGGCAACGTGACGATCACGGACGCCCGCGTCACCGGTGACCTGCGCGACGCCACCGTGTACTACACCGTGCTCGGCGAAACTCTCGACGCGGCGCCGGACTTCGCCGGTGCCGCCGCAGCACTCGAATCCGCCCGCGGGGTGTTGCGGACCAAGGTGGGACAGGGCACGGGAGTGCGGTACACGCCCACGCTCGCGTTCGTCGCGGACAACATCCCGTCCGAGGCGCGCAACATCGACGAGCTACTCGCCAAGGCGCGTGAGGCCGACGCCGAGGTCGCTCGGCAGGCCACGACCGCCGAGCCGGCGGGCGAGCCCGATCCGTACAAGCCTGCCAAGGACGCCGACGAGGAGTGACTCTTCCGGGCGGCCGGCGTCCACTCCGGACGGTCGCTACCGGGAGGCCACGGCGTCGGTGAGGCGATCCGCCCACGGATCCGAGGTCTCCACGAACGCCGCGGGGGTGCCGATCGGCGCCGGGACGGTCCGTGTCGCGGCGCCGTCGTAGACCTTCCCGGTCAGCAGGTGCCGCCACCGTCCGGGAGGCAACGTCACCTCGACCTCGCGGGCGCCCTCGGTGATCACCGGCGCGACCAGGACGGACGATCCGAGGAAGAACTGGTCGTCGTCCCGGCCGGCCGCCGTGCCCGGGACGTTCAGCCACCCGTGCCGGATCGCCGGAACGCCGGTCTCCGTGGCATGGGCGACGACCTCGCGCCGGTAGTCGGCCAGCGCCGCGTAGATCCGGGTCGCCCGGGCGAAGTGCTTGCGCACCCGCGCGTCGTTGACCTGCACATTCGCCGCGGGCCGGTTGCCCTCGTGGGTGCGCATCATGACCCCGAACGCGGCCAACTCCGCCCAGCGGGCGAGTAGTTCCGGTGAGCGCACGTAGTCCTTCACGACCGCGTCGATCGACGTGTACCCGCCGACGTCGGAGTGCACCAGTGGCCAGCCGGACACGCCCGCGGAGAACGTGCCGCGCAGCACTGACGCCAACCCATCGTGAGCGCTGAACGAGGTGAGTTGGTCGCCGTTCCAGAACATCGGGGCGTCCGCGGCCATCCCGAGCGATCCGGCGCGGAACCAGGTGACGCAGTCCGGTTTGCCTGCGCGCTCACAGGCGTCCCGGACGGTCTCCGCCCACAGCGCGGGCCACCGGTTGTGGGCCGTGACGGCATCGCCGTCGGCGAGCACCGCGTCCAGGGGCAGGCCCTCGCCGAAGTCGGCCATGGCACCGCGGACGCCGTCGGTCAGGACCTCGGTGGCGATGACCTCGGCGTACCAGTCGCGGGCCGCCTCGTCGGTGAGGTCGACCAGGTAGGCGTCGAAGTCGCCCTGGTCGAGCGGGTACGGACGGCCGCCGGCCGTCGTGACCAGGTATCCCCGGGCCGCTGCCTCGGCGTACAGGTTCCGGTCGGGCGCCGGGCGCTGTCGCGCGGGATCGACGAGGAACGGGTTGACGTACGTGGTCACGGTGATGCCGTCGGCGGCGAGGTCGGAGACGAGCTCCTCCCAGCGGGGGTAGCGCTTCCGGTCGAGCTGCCAGGTCCACCACAGCCGGTCGCCGAAGGACGTGGTGCGCTGTCCCGTCCAGTCCTGCAGCCAGACGCCGCTGACACGTGTCCCGGCACTCCGGAGCGAATCGACCGTCCGACGGACCGACGCCGTGCCGCCCTGGATGCCGACGACGGCACCGTCGGAGGTCCAGTCCGCGAGCGCGGGGCGGTCGGTCCCTGCGTGCTGCCGGGCGACGAGGTCGAGTGGCGTGTCTGCGGTGACCAGCTCGGCGCGCAGCCGCGTGGCCCTGATCTCCAGCCCGACCCGCCCCTCGGCGGTCGTGTCGGCCACGGCCGGCGCGTGCGATGTGCGCAGCGTCGGGTCCAGCCGGACGCCGCGCAGGTCCTCGGTCACCCAGGACGCCCAGGCCGCATAGGTCATCTCCTCCGTGCCGCCCGCTCCGTGGTTGGTGACGTCGGCCAGCGCCGTGATCGGCTGCTCCCCGCGGCCCACGCCCTGTTCCCGGATGACGACCGGCAGGACGCGCCCGTCGAGGTCGAAATCGGTGAACTGCTCGCCGAACCCGTGCACCGCGCTCCGGCCCTCGCGGGCGCTCCAGAACCCGAGCGAGGTGGGGCCGCCCTCACCGCCGAGCAGTGCGTCCAGCCTCACCCCGTGCTCGGTGGCCGTGAACTCGGCGCGCCAGGTCGGGCCCGGCGTGCCCGCCAGATCCTCCAGTCGCCCGGTGAGTACGACGCCGCGGTCGTTCGTGGTCACGCGGTCGAGCCGCTGGCCGGTCCACCGGTGGTCGTGGCCGGTGCGGACCCAGAGATGGCCGCGGTCCTCTTCGGACTCGAGGGTGCCGCGGCCCGCGCCGAGGAACGCGTGGCCGGGATCGCTGCTCCAGACCGCGGCGTGCTCGGTCTCGACGACGACCCGTGCTCCCGCACCGGAGGGGCCGCCGGAGTGGACCGTCACCGTCACCCCGCCCGCGGTGGTGGCGGCCGGGGTTCCGGGGGAGACCCGCAACCCGCCGGGCTCGAGGACCTCCAGGTCGTCGCGCGGTACGCGCGCCCACGTGACGATCGCCGCCGCGACGAGGACGGCGACGACGGTGAGCACCGCCGGGATCCGGATCCGGCGCAGGCGGGAACGCGATGCTGGCACGCCCGCATCGTGTCAGAGGCGAGTTCGCGGCGAAGGCGATTCGGCGGGAGCGGTCAGCGGTCCTTCGTCGCGACGAGGACGTCCCGCACGATGGCCTGGTCGACGCGGTGCGCCAGCGACGCGTAGGGGCCGTCGTCGCGGACGGTCAGTCCGGCGCCCGCGAGAATGTCGACGAGTTCGTCCCGCGGCACGACGTGCGTGTTCCACGACAGCCCGAGTGCGCCCCCTCGCCGCAACGCCCGCGTCCACCCCGGCACCGCCGCGGCGAGCAGGTCTCGCGGGCTCCGCGCGGGCACGCGGTCCGGCGTGCGGCTCCCGTGCTGCACCCCGTAGGGCGCGTCGGTGACCACGAGGTCGGCCGACCCGGGGCGCAGCAACTCGTCGGTGTGCAGCGTGTCGCAGTTGAGGTACGAGAGGGTCCGCGTCTCACCCGCTTTGTATCGCTCCTTCGACGCGGCGTACTCGATGTCCAGCCTGCGTCCGAGTCGGGCCTTCCGGTGGCGCAGCATCCCCGCCTCGGCCTTGTGTTTGACACGTTTGGTGCGCAGCCACGTCTTGATGAACTGCTGGTAGGCCTCGAAATCCTTGCCGTCGGTTTCGAGTCCGGTGGCGTCGAAGCCGTACATCATCGCCTGGTTGAGCGTCGTTCCCCTGCCGCACAACGGATCGACCACGTGCAGCCCGCCCTCGACCACGCCGCGCGGCCGGTCGGAGGCCAGCACGGTGAGGTTCAGCAGCAGCTTGGTGAACAGCTCGTTGGTCTTGCCGCTGTACTTCTGGATCGTCAGCAGGTCCGAGTCGAACACGTCGGCGGGCGACAGCGGCAGCGGCCGGAGCAGCTCGCCGGTGAGTTCGAACAGCACGTAGGCCGACGACAGGTTCGACAACAGCGCGATGTCGTCGTCGGTCAGCGGTTCCGGGGTGGTGAACGTGACGTAGGACGCGCCGCCGATCGACCGCGTACCCGGCTCGCGCACCTCCGTGGACAGCACCGCGTCGCCGAACGCGGTCAGTTCGGCCTGCAGCAGGCGGGGCGAGGTGTCGGTGTAGACCCGGTTTGCCGACGGCAGGATCAGAATCGCGTACTCGGACATCGGCGTAAGACTAGGCGAGCCCTGCCCGCGCCGGACGCTGCGGGCAGGGCGAGCGGGGCCGGCCCGGCCGCGGTAGTGACACGGTCGAGCGGCGCGCCGGAGCCCGGCGGGCGGCGGCTCAGTCGGCGGGCGGACCGTAGACGGTGCGATAGGGCACGAATCGCTGGAAACCGATCGGTTCGAGCCCCTCGGTCCGTTCCACCAATTGCGGGACGTCGTCGTCGGCCTGGAGCCGGTCGGCGACGACACGCTCGTGCGCCTCGACGGTCGCGAACTCCGCCCAGTTGAGCATCCGGCTCCCGTCGACCGCGATGTGGAAGTGGTTGCCCGCCATCCCCTCGGGCGACTGCTCGCCGGTGGTCACGGGGTGCCGGAGCAGCAGTTCGTCGACGAACCGTTCGCCCGTGGCGGCGGAGTCGGTGCGGAACGACACGAGCACGACGGCGCCCGGTTCGAACGGCCGCTCGGGCAGCGCCTCGCGATACAACCGGTAGCCGACGGCGTCGAGCCGTTCGATGCCGGGCACCGTCTCGTCGAGCGCGTCGTTGCGGGCCCCGCAGCCGCTGCGGCGGAAGTCCTCGAGTGCCGCCTCGTCGGTCCACTGTGAATAGTGCACCAGTGTGTGGCCGTCGGTGCCGAGCAGCACGGAATGGGCGAGCAGGCCCGAGGGCCACGGGCGGTCGCGCCAATCGTCGATCGCGGCCGCCGCGGCCGCGCGTTGGGAGCCGGCGTCGGCGACCCGCCAGGTCGCGACGAGGACGTGGCCGGTGTCCTTCCGCGAGACCGGTGGCAGCGGGCCGGTGAGGTCTTCGGTGTGCGCCTCGACCCACTCCCGGTACGTGTGTGCGCGCTGGCCGGTCACCCGAGCGACCGTGTCGGTGCGGGCTCCGGGTCGGTCGTTCAGCCCGGCCACCATGCCGGCCACCACCTCGTCCGGAGTGTCCGGTCCGAGGAGTGTGCGGGCCCACGCCTCGGCGGACCGCTCCCGCCACGCGATGTCCCGGCCGGTGACCTCCCCGACGATCGCCAACTGCCGCGCCGGGCTGAGGAGCTCGGGACCGGTGAGCTCGTAACGCGCCCGGTCGTGACCGTCCTCGGTGAGCGCGCGGACGGCGACGGCGGCGATGTCCCGTTCGTCGACCGGAGCCGCAGCCACCTCGGGTCGCACCAGCTCGACCGGCCGCCGGGACCGGATCGACTCCGCCCACTCCAGCGCGTTGACCGCGAATCCGTAGGGCCGCAGGAACGTCCACGACACCCCGGTCGCGCGGATCGCCTCCTCGACCACCGCGTGTGCGTGCGCGATGGTCCCGGGCTGTTCGGAAGCGGGCACGCCGTCGTGCACGGCGCCGGAGGACAGCAGCACCACGCGCTCGACGTGGTCGCCGACGACCCGCACGCTCTCGGCGAGGGCGTCGGTGTCGAAACCGGGGAGCATGAAGAAGACCGCCGACACATCATCGAGGTGCCGCCGCAGGCCCGGCGCTTCGAGCTGGCTGCCCGGCACCGCTTCGACGTCCGGCGGCAGGCCGGCCGCCGCCGGGTCGCGCGTCAGGGCCCGCACCCGGACCCCCACGTCCCGCAGTCCGGCCACCACATGCCTGCCGACATGTCCTGTCGCCCCTGTCACCAGCACCGTTTCGTTCGTCTCAGCCATGCAGGCGACGCTAGGGCGCCTGTGACGATCACGGCATCCGTCAGGTGACCGGGTTGTCGGCGGGTCCCTTTAGGCTCGGTGCGTGGTCGAGGTGATGGAGGAACGCGTCCCGGCGCGCAAGGTCTTCGGGCTCGCGGTCCCCGCGCTCGGCGTGCTCGCGGCGGAGCCGCTGTACGTGCTCGTCGACACCGCGGTGGTCGGGCATCTGGGGGCACTGCCACTCGCGGGGCTGGCGCTGGGCGGCACGTTGTTGTCGCTCGTGTCGACGCAGCTGACGTTCCTGTCCTACGGCACGACCGCGCGCACGGCACGCCTGCACGGCGCGGGTCGGCGACGGGAGGCCGTCGAGGAGGGCGTGCAGGCGACCTGGCTGGCACTCGCTGTCGGACTCGTCATCGTGGGCCTCGGACAGCTGCTGGCCCGGCCCGTGGCGGGTCTGATGTCGGGCGACGACGGGATCACCGACGCGACGGTGTCCTGGTTGCGGATCGCGCTGTGCGGCACGCCCATGATCCTCGTGACGATGGCCGGCAACGGGTGGATGCGCGGGGTGCAGGACGCCGTGCGCCCGCTGCGCTACGTGCTGGCCGGGAACGGACTCTCGGCCGTGCTGTGCCCGATCTTCGTCTACCCGTTCGGCTGGGGACTCGAGGGGTCGGCGATCGCGAACGTCGTCGCGCAGACCGTGGCGGGCGGCCTGTTCCTGCGCGCGCTGGCCACGGAACACGCGCGGCTGCGGCCGCGGCCGGGTGTGATGTGGGCTCAGCTCATCCTCGGCCGTGACCTGGTCCTGCGCAGCCTCGGTTTCCAGGCGTGCTTCCTGTCGGCGACGGCGGTCGCCGCGCGGACGTCCACCGAGGCGGTCGGCGCTCACCAGGTGGTGTGGCAGCTGTGGACGTTCCTGTCGCTCGTGCTCGATTCCGTCGCGATCGCCGCGCAGTCGTTGATCGGTGCCGCGCTGGGCGCCGAGTCGAAACGGCGGGCCCAGGGGATCGCGGGCCAGATCGTCGGTTACGGCCTCACATTGGGCTGCGGTCTCGGCGTCGTGTTCGCGGCCGTGTCGCAGGTGCTGCCGCTGGCGTTCACGGCCGACGCGGGTGTGCTCGGCCAGATCCCGCACGCCTGGTGGTTCTTCGTGGCGTTGCAGCCCGTGGCCGGGGTGGTGTTCGCACTCGACGGCGTACTGCTCGGCGCGGGCGACGCCGCCTACCTGCGCAACGCCACCCTCGGCAGCGCACTACTCGGCTTCCTGCCGCTGATCTGGGCCTCGCTCGGCTTCGGCTGGGGACTGGCCGGCATCTGGACCGGCCTCACGGTGTTCATGGTGCTGCGCCTGGTGTTCGTCGTGGTGCGCTGGCGCGGTGCCCGGTGGGCGGTGACCGGCGCGGTGCGGGGCTGACCATGCTTCCTGCGGCCCGCCCGACCGGCCGCGACCGTCGGGCGCGCGAACCGCACCTCGGGTGGCGACCCAGCCGCCTGTGAACAACTCCACTGCTGCGCCGGGGCCGGTGCGGGTACCGGCAGGGAGGGCGATGCACTAGAACGAACAGCGGCACGAGAACGAACAGCGGACGGCCGCCGACGTCTGTCCACCACGCGATGTGACCAGGAGGACAGGTGCAGTCCAGCCGACCGGTGAATCCGTCCGCGCCCGCCCGGGCGTGGGTGATCTGGGGCGCCGGGGCGTTCGTCTACCTGCTCGCGCTGTTCCACCGGGCCTCGTTCGGCGTCGCCGGCCTGGACGCGGCCGAGCGGTTCGGCGTCGGTGCGGCTGCACTGGGCACGTTCACCGTCCTGCAGGTCGGTGTCTACGCCGCGATGCAGATCCCGACCGGCCTGCTCGTCGATCGGTTCGGCCCGCGGGCCGTGCTGATCGCCGCCTCGGTCATGCTCGGCTCCGGGCAGGTGCTGCTCGCGCTCGTCGACACCTACGCGCTCGGCCTGCTGGCCCGCGGCATCCTGGGCGTCGGCGACGCGCTGGCGTTCGTGTCGGTGCTGCGGCTCGCGGCCAACCACTTCCCGGGACGGCAGTACGTCCTGGTCACGACCCTCACCGGGTCGCTCGGCTTCGTCGGCAACCTCGCGGCGACCCTGCCGTTGGCGCTGTTGCTGTCCGGCCCGGGCTGGACGCCGACGTTCCTCGTTGCGGGCCTGGTCACGCTCGTCTACGTGGTCGTGGTGGTGGTCGCGGTGCGCGACACCCCCGAGCGGCGGACGGCCTCCGCGGCGGCCAAACCCCTCTCCGAGGTCGGCGGCGACCTGCGCGAGGCGTGGCGTGTGCCGGGCACGCGGCTCGGCTTCTGGACGCACTTCTCGATGCCGTTCAGCCTCAACGTGATGACCCTGCTGTGGGGCGTGCCCTACATGGTCGAAGAGCTGGGTTACACCGACACGACCGCGAGTTCGCTGCTGATGGTCTTCGTCGTCGGCGCGATGCTGTCCAACCCGCTCGCGGGCGGTTTCTTCAGCCGCAGGCCCGACCTGCGCATGCCGACCGTGCTCGGCTACGGCGTGCTGCTGGCCGTGACCTGGGCGGCGCTGCTCGCCTGGCCGGGACAGGTGCCGATCGCGGCGCTGGTGGTGGCCTTCGTCCTGATGTCGCTGGGTGCGCCGGTCTCGTCCGTCGGGTTCGCGCTCGTGCGCGACTACAACCCGCTGCCCCGCGTCGGCACTGCGACGGGTGCGGTCAACGTGGGCGGGTTCTGCGCCACGACCGTGGCCTCGTTGCTGGTCGGCGTGCTGCTGGAGGTGACCGGCGGCGACTACCGGATCGCGCTGCTGGCGATCGTGGCGGTGCTGCTGTTCGGCACGTCGCGTGTGGTGGTGTGGTTCCGGCGCGCCCGGGCGGCGGTGCTGGCCGCGCAGGAGCGCGGGGAGTACGTGCCGGTGCCGGTCACCCGCACCCGCTGGGACCTGGCCACCACCGCGTAGCGGGCGCTCGTTACAGTCGGCGGCCGTGTCCAGACCGCCCGCGCCGCCTCCCGGCCTGCTGATCGTCGACAAGCCCGCAGGCATGACGTCCCACGACGTCGTCGCCAAGGCCCGCCGTTTCCTCGGCACCCGCAAGATCGGCCACGCGGGCACGCTCGACCCGATGGCCACGGGCGTGCTCGTGCTCGGTGTCGAACGTGCCACGAAACTGCTCGGCCACCTCGCGCTCGACCGCAAGACCTACCTCGCCACGATCACGCTCGGCGCCGCCACGACGACCGACGACGCCGAAGGCGACGTCCTCACCGAGGCGGATGCGAGTGAGATCACCGACGGGGCGATCGCCGCGGGAATCGCGGGTCTGACCGGCGAGCTGCAACAGGTCCCGAGTGCCGTCAGCGCGGTGAAGATCGACGGCAAGCGGGCCTACGCGCGGGTGCGCGACGGGGAGGAGGTCGACCTGCCGCCGCGGCCGGTCACCGTCCACCGGTTCGACCTGCTCGCAACCCATCGCGCGGACGGGCGGATCGCGTTGGACGTGATGGTCGACTGCTCGTCGGGCACGTACGTGCGCGCGCTCGCCCGCGACCTCGGCGCCGCGCTCGGCGTGGGCGGGCACCTGACGCAGCTGCGGCGCACGACGGTCGGGCCGTTCACGCTGGCCGCCGCGCGCACGCTCGAGGCCGTGGATGCCGAGCCGGGACTGTCGCTGAACCTGAGCGAGGCCGTGGCCGCGGCGTTCCCGCGTCGTGACGCCGACGCCGCCGAGGCGCGGGCCGTCCGGCACGGGCAGCGCCTGCCCGCGGCCGGTATCGACGGTACGTACGGCGTCTTCGGGCCGGACGGCGAGGTGCTGGCGCTGGCGGAGGACCGCGGCGGCGTCGCCAAGCCCGTGGTCGTCCTGCTGCCCGCCTGACGGGACGCGGGCGGGCGCGTCCGGATCGGACGCTCCCTCCCGCCCGGCTGATCCGGTCCTCGCGGACGGTCGTTACGCTGCTGCACTGTGCAGCGTTGGCGCGGTTTGACAGATCTTCCCGGTGGTTGGGGACGGTGCGTCGTCACGATCGGCGTGTTCGACGGGGTGCACCGGGGACACCAGGTGCTCATCGACCGGACGGTGGCGACGGCCGCCGAGCTCGGCGTGCCGTCGGTGGTCCTGACGTTCGACCCGCACCCCTCGGAGGTGCTGCGTCCGGGGTCGCACCCCGCACAGCTCACGACGCTGCGGCGCAAGGCCGACCTGGTCGAGCAGCGCGGTGTCGACGTGTTCTGCGTGTTGCCCTTCACCTCGGAGCTGTCCCGGCTCGAACCGGACGAGTTCGTGCACGAGATCCTCGTCGACAAGCTGCACGCCGCGGCGGTGATCGTGGGGGAGAACTTCACGTTCGGCCGCAAGGCGGCGGGCGACGTCGAGACTCTGGAACGGCTCGGCAAACGGTTCGGCTTCACCGCCCAGGGCGCCACGTTGCAAGGCACCGCGTTGCCGGGCGGCGCCCGTGAGGCCGAGGAGATCACCTACTCGTCGACGTACGTGCGTTCCTGCATCGACGCGGGTGACGTGGTGGCCGCGGCGGACGCCCTCGGCAGGCCGCACCGGCTCGACGGCATCGTCGTGCGCGGCGACGGGAGGGGCCACGACCTCGGCTACCCGACGGCGAACCTGTCGCCGCCCCGGTTCGCGGCGATCCCGGCCGACGGGGTGTACGCCTGCTGGTTCGTCCGCACGGGTGGCGCCCGGCTTCCCGCCGCCGTGTCGGTGGGTACGAACCCGACGTTCTCCGGCAGGGAACGCACCGTCGAGGCCTTCGTGCTCGACGTCGACGAGGACTTCTACGGCCAGCAGGTCTCGCTCGACTTCGTCGGGCGGATCCGCGGACAGATCACGTTCGACGGCCCGGACGGCCTCGTGGAACAGATCGCCGACGACGTCGAGCGGACCAGGCGATTGCTCGGGACGGCCTGACGCCGCAGCCGGCCACTCCCCGGAGCCGCGCCCGCGGGGACACCGTGCGGTGGTGGGCGCGCTCGCGCGGGTGCAATAGTGAACGCCCGGTCCGTTTCGGCCCGGATGCCGGGCGCGACCTGGCAGGATGCCGGGCAGGGGTCGCCGGGCCGTCCGGGGGCCGGACATTCGAGGGGAGCAGGGGCTGACGTGGAGGACCACAAGATCGTCCAGCGCAACGTCTCGTTGCAGCGCGAGTGGTACGGGGAACCGCTCGGCGACCGCGTGCGCAGGCTCGTCGTGGCCTTCGACGTGTCACAGGCGTACCTGGCCGAGGTTCTGGGGATCAGTGCGCCGATGCTCAGCCAGGTGATGAGTGGCAGGCGCGCCAAGATCGGCAACCCGGTCGTGCTGGCGCGGCTGATCATGCTGGAGCGCAAGGTACTGCTGCCCGAGGTGGCCGGCGGCAGCAAGGAGGCCATCCAGGCGGCGCTCGAGGACGTCAAGGAGTCCCGGCCGACGGTGAGCCGCGACAGCATGCCGCTCGCCGGGGGAACGGACGACCAGCCCGTGCTCACGGCGTTGCGCGAGGTCGCCGAGGGCGAGAACCTGATCGCCGCCGCGGAACGCCTCGACCCCGATTTCCCCGCGATCGCCGACCTGTTGCGGCGGGCGGGCAAGGATCCGCGATGACGGCGGGCGGCCGAGGACGGTAGCCGTGGGCGTGCGGCTGTTCAGCGCACTGCCGGTGCCGCAGGAGGCGGCGGCACCGCTGCGTGCGCGGCTGACCTCGTCGGAGGCGGCGCGGGACGAGAGGCTGCGCTGGACCGATCCCGGGGGATGGCACATCACGCTCGGTTTCTACGGCGACGACGAGCCGAACGCCCGCACCGACTGGCTGGCCCGGCGTCTCGACGGCCTGTCCGCACCCGTGCTGCGCCTGGCAGGTGCCGGGGTCTTCCCGGGGGTGCTGTGGGCGGGGGTGACGGTCGAGTCCGGCGAACTCGTCCCGCTCGCCGAGGCGGTGCGGCCGCCGGGTGAGCGCCGCAGGTTCCGCGCGCACGTGACATTGGCCCGCGGCGGCCCCGCTGCGGAGCTCGACGCCCTGGCCCGGGAACTGGCGGACCACCGCGGGCCCGCCTGGCGGCCACCCGCCGTCGTCCTGCTGCGCAGCGACCGCGGGCAGGCCGGTCCCGTGTACACGCCGGTGTCGCGATTCGGACTCGGCCGTGCGCTGCGGTGACCGCGACCGCTGATAGGCTGGACAGTCGAGTCCGGCTGCAGTCCGTGGCGGCCGGTACCGACATGACGAACACGGCACTGAACACAAGGAGTGAACGCGTGGCGCTGTCCACCGACGAGAAGAAGGCGATCCTCACCGAGTACGGCTTGCACGAGTCGGACACCGGTTCGCCCGAGGCTCAGGTTGCCCTGCTGACCAAGCGGATCACCGGGCTCACCGAGCACCTCAAGACCCACAAGCACGACCACCACTCGCGTCGTGGTCTGCTGCTGCTGGTCGGCCGTCGCCGTCGGCTGCTCAACTACGTGATGAGGGTCGACATCGCGCGGTACCGTTCGCTGATCCAGCGACTCGGCCTCCGCCGATGACATCGTGACGAAGGGGAGTGGCCCGCGGGTCGCTCCCCTTCGCTCCATCGGAGCCGGAATAGGCTCCACCACGGACGCGCGAACGGGCACCGCCCGGCCCGCCGTCCGCAGACAACCCCAGAGAGTTTCGCAGGCAGAAGTTTCGCAGGCGACGCGCGCCGCGTGCGGGGACGCCGCAGCCGGTCCTCGGTAGTGGCTCCCGGGAGTTCCTCCCGTGGGCTTCGATCGATGGCCGGCCTCGTACCCCGGACGTGCCCCGAAGGGCGGGGAAGTGCGTGTCGCGTGCGGCAGTACGAGGAGTAATCACTTTCATGACAGACGCAGACACCGTGCACGAAACCGAAGCCGTACTGGACAACGGCCGGTTCGGCACGCGCACGGTGCGCTTCGAAACGGGCAGGCTGGCCAAGCAGGCAGCCGGTTCCGTCGTGGCGTACCTGGACGACGAGACCATGCTGCTCTCGGCCACCACGGCCTCGAAGCAGCCCAAGGAGCACTTCGACTTCTTCCCGCTGACGGTGGACGTCGAGGAGCGCATGTACGCCGCGGGCCGTATCCCCGGCGCGTTCTTCCGCCGCGAGGGTCGTCCGTCGACCGACGCGGTGCTGACCTGCCGGTTGATCGACCGGCCGCTGCGCCCGTCGTTCGCCGACGGCCTGCGCAACGAGATCCAGGTCGTCATCACGGTGCAGAGCCTCAGCCCCGAGGACCCGTACGACGTGCTGGCGATCAACGCCGCGTCGGCGTCCACCCAGATCGGCGGCCTGCCGTTCTCCGGTCCGATCGGCGGCGTGCGCGTCGCGCTGATCGAGGACCAGTGGGTCGCGTTCCCGACCTGGTCGCAGCTGGAGAAGGCGACGTTCAACATGGTCGTCGCGGGCCGGGTCGTCGGTGACGACGTCGCCATCATGATGGTCGAGGCCGAGGGCACCGAGAACACGCTCGACCTGGTGTCCGAGGGCGCCACCGCGCCGACCGAGACCACGGTCGCGCAGGGCCTCGACGCCGCCAAGCCGTTCATCCGCGCGCTGTGCGAGGCGCAGCAGCGGCTCGCCGAGGTGGCGGCGAAGCCGACCGGTGAGTACCCGCTGTTCCCGGCCTACCAGCAGGACGCCTACGACGCCGTCGCCGCGATCGCGACCGACGAACTCACCAAGGCGCTTGCGATCGGCGGCAAGCAGGACCGCGACGACGCCACCGACGAGGTCAAGGCCGCGGTGCTCGAGAAGATCGGCATCGGCGAGGGCGAGGCCTTCGAGGGCCGTGAGAAGGAGGTCGGCGCGGCGTTCAAGTCGCTGACCAAGCACCTGGTGCGCCAGCGCATCCTGCGTGACAAGGTGCGCATCGACGGTCGTGGCCTCACCGACATCCGGCAGCTCGCCGCCGAGGTCGCGGTCATCCCGCGGGCCCACGGTTCGGCCCTGTTCGAGCGCGGCGAGACGCAGATCCTGGGTGTCACCACGCTGAACATGCTGCGGATGGAGCAGACGCTGGACACTCTCTCCCCGGAGACGTCCAAGCGCTACCTGCACCACTACAACTTCCCGCCGTTCTCCACCGGTGAGACCGGCCGCGTCGGCACGCCGAAGCGGCGCGAGATCGGCCACGGCATGCTCGCCGAGCGTGCGCTGGTGCCGGTGCTGCCGAAGCGGGACGAGTTCCCGTACGCGATCCGCCAGGTCTCGGAGGCGCTGGGCTCGAACGGCTCGACGTCGATGGGCTCGGTCTGCGCATCCACGATGAGCCTGTACAACGCCGGTGTGCCGCTGAAGGCGCCGGTGGCGGGCATCGCGATGGGCCTCGTGTCCGACGAGGTCGACGGCGAGACGCGCTACGTCGCCCTGACCGACATCCTGGGCGCCGAGGACGCGTTCGGTGACATGGACTTCAAGGTCGCGGGCACCAAGGACGTCATCACGGCGCTGCAGCTGGACACCAAGCTCGACGGCATCCCGTCGGACGTGCTGGGCGCCGCGTTGAACCAGGCGCGGGACGCGCGGTTGACGATCATGGACGTCATGTCCGAGGCGATCGACGAGCCGGACGAGATGAGCCCGTACGCGCCGCGCGTGACGACCGTGAAGGTCCCGGTCGACAAGATCGGCGAGGTCATCGGCCCGAAGGGCAAGATGATCAACACGATCACCGAGGAGACCGGCGCCGACATTTCGATCGAGGACGACGGCACGATCTACGTCGGTGCCGCCGACGGCCCGTCCGCCGAGGCCGCGATCGACAAGATCAACGCCATTGCCAACCCGCAGCTGCCGAAGGTCGGCGAGCGCTTCCTCGGCACGGTCGTCAAGACGGCCGCGTTCGGTGCGTTCGTCTCGCTGCTGCCCGGCAAGGACGGCCTCGTCCACATCTCGAAGCTGGGCAACGGCAAGCGCATCGGCAAGGTCGAGGACGTCGTCAACGTCGGTGACAAGCTGCGCGTCGAGATCGCCGACATCGACCAGCGAGGCAAGATCAGCCTGGTCGTCGTGGACGAGGACGGCGAGAGCGACAACGAGGGTGCCGCGTCGGAGGAGGAGGCCGAGTCGGCCGACGCCTGATCGGCTGCGGCTCTTCTCGGACGAACGGACACCACGGCGACCCGCCGACGGCAATTCTGCCGCGGCGGGTCGCCGTGTGACATCGGCGAAAAGCAGGTTGATGGCACGGCAGATTCCCGGGCACGAGCAGCCCGTCGGCACAACCCGCACCCTTGATCCGGGCTCCGCGGGCGGACCGGTCAAGCGCACCGTCCTGCCCGGCGGGCTGCGGGTGATCACCGAGCAGGTCCCGGGCGTGCGATCGGCGACGGTCGGCCTGTGGGTCGGCGTCGGTTCCCGCGACGAACGGCCCGCGGTCGCGGGCGCGGCGCACTACCTCGAACATCTGCTGTTCAAAGGCACCGGCCGCCGTGACGCGACGACGATCGCCGAGGAGGTCGACGCCGTCGGCGGGGAGCTCAACGCGTTCACGGCGAAGGAACACACCTGCTACTACGCGCAGGTCATCGACGAGGACCTGCCCGTGGCGATCGACCTGGTGACCGACGTCGTGTTCGCCGCCCGGTGCACCGACGCCGACGTCGAGACCGAGCGCAGCGTCGTCCTCGAAGAGATCGCCATGCGCGACGACGATCCGGAGGACCTGCTCCACGAGACGTTCGTGGAGCAGGTCATGGGCGGACACGCGCTCGGCAGGCCGGTGCTCGGCAACCAGCAGTCCATCCGGCACATGTCGGGCCGGGCGCTGCGCGGGTTCTACCGCACGCGGTACGTGCCGCACCGGATGGTGCTCGCGGTCGCGGGCAACGTCACGCACGGTGCGGTGCTGCGGTTGGTGCGGAAGGCCCTTGGCGGCAGGCTCGACGGTGACACCGCGCCGATGGCGCCGCGTGCGGGCCGTGCGCGGCCCCGCCGGACCCGGAGTCTGCAGCTGTGCAGCGACGACACCGAGCAGGCGCACCTCATGCTCGGCATGCCGGCGCCGGGCAGGCACGACGAGCGCCGGTACGCGCTTGGGGTGCTCAACGCCGCGCTGGGCGGTGGCATGAGCTCGCGGCTGTTCCAGGAGGTGCGCGAGCGCCGCGGGCTGGCGTACCAGGTCTACTCGTCGGTGGCTGCCTACGCCGACAGCGGTCATCTGTCGGTCTACGCGGGGTGCCAGCCCGACCGGCTCGGCGAGGTCACCGACGTCGTGGCCGGCGTGCTCGCGGACGTGGCCGCCGACGGGCTCGGCGACGCCGAGCTGGCGCGCGCGAAAGGCCAGTTGCGCGGCGCGCTGGTGCTGGGCATGGAGGAGACGGCGGCGCGGATGACCCGGCTGGGCAAGAACGAACTGAACCACGGCCGGTATCTGAGCGTCGACGACAACGTCGCGCGGATCGACGCCGTCACCGGAGCGGACGTCGCCGAGCTGGCGCGGACGCTCCTGCGCAGGCCGGGAGGTGTGACGAGCGGCGTGGTCGTCGGGCCGTACGCTCACGACGAGGACCTTCCCGACGAGTTGCACGAGGTGATCGCATGACCAGCAGTCCGATTCGCGTCGGCGTTCTCGGCCACACGGGCCGGATGGGCGCGGAGACCGTGCGGGCGGTCGAGGGCGCGCCGGACATGGACCTGGTTGCGACCGTCGGCTCCTCCGACGACCCGGCGGCGCTCGTCGAGGCGAAGGCCGACGTGGTCGTCGACTTCACCCGGCCCGACACGGTGATGGGCAACCTCGAGTTCGTGCTCTCGCACGGCATGCACGCCGTGGTCGGCACGACCGGATTCACCGACGAACGCCTGGCCCAGCTGCGTTCGTGGCTGGCCGACCGGCCCGAGCTGGGCGTGCTCATCGCGCCGAACTTCGCGCTCGGGGCCGTGCTCGCGATGCGGTTCGCGCAGCAGGCCGCGCGGTTCTACGACTCGGCCGAGGTCATCGAGCTGCACCACAACCGCAAGGCCGACGCGCCGTCGGGCACGGCGGCGCACACCGCACGGACGATCTCCCAGGCACGCGCCGAGGCCGGGATCGAACCGGGCGGCGACGCGACGGTGTCCGAAGTGGACGGGGCGCGGGGTGCCGACCTGGGTGACGTCCGCGTGCATTCGGTGCGGCTGCCCGGCCTGGTGGCCCACGAGGAGATCATGTTCGGCGCGGCGGGGGAGACGCTGACCATCCGGCACGATTCCATGGACCGGACGTCGTTCATGCCCGGCGTGCTGCTGGGCATCCGCGAGATGCCGAAGCGCCCCGGCCTGACCGTCGGGCTGGAGAAGGTGCTCGACCTGTGAAGGCCCGCAACGTCGCCATCGTGCTCACAGCCGCGGTGGCGCTGTACCTCGTCCTGTTGGCGGGCCGCGCCGTCGCGTTGCTCAGGACAGGCAAGCCGGTGGCCGTGCTCCTCGGGGTGGGCGTGCTCGTGCTGCCCCTGCTGGGCGCCTGGATGCTGTGGACGACGTGGCGCTCCGGGAACCGGATCCAGCGGCTGGCGCGCCGGCTCGAGGCCGAAGGCGGGCTGCCCGACGTGTCGGACCTGCCGCGCCGGCCGTCGGGGCGGGTCGACCGGGAGGCCGCCGATGCATGGTTCGACGAGCGCCGCGCCGAGCTCGAACAGGAGCCCGACGACTGGCGCCGCTGGTACCGACTGGCCTACGCCTACGACATCGCGGGCGACCGCAAGCGTGCCCGCGCCACGATGCACAAGGCTGTCGAGCTCGAAGCCCGCGAAGCCGGCGCCGCAGACGGCGCGAGCTGAGGCAGGCGGGCGCGAGCTGAGGCAGGCGGGCGCGAGCTGAGGCAGGCGGGCGCGTCGGACTTCGCCGGCGTCCCCCTGGCCCGCGACATGCTCTACAGCGGGATGCCGAACCACCCGGCCGCGACGGCCGGGGAGGCGGCGAGCAGGCTGAAACGGACGAACCGGCCCGCCAGTCCCGCCCCCACGAACAAGGACGGGTGCATGTTGACGAAACCGGCCAGTACGACGGTGGCCATGTACGGCGGCAGTCCGAGCACGGAGCTGATGCCGTAGGTGCTGGCCATCCAGTGCGGGTGCCGATGACACCGCTCGCGCAGCGCCTCCAACCAGCCGCGGAGGCGTTTCGTCCGCCGGCGCCAGCGTTCCCGGCGGGGTGTCGGCGGCCGCTCCTGGCGGTGCCGGTGCAGCCGGTCGTGCAGGAAACGCGGCAGGTGGATGGACCCGCGGGCGGCGAGGTAGTACGGCAGCTTGCCGATGATTTGGCCGACCGCGACGACCGCACCCACGAGCAACCACGGGATGGTCTCGCTCTCACTGGTCATCAGCGTGATGAGGAAGAGTTCGATGCTGACGACCGGCAGCAGCGCCGACCCGACGGCGACACCGAAGGCGACGCACAACCAGGTCAGCACAGTGTCTCCGAAACGGTCGGGGCGGTGGACGGGAGCCGGCGGGCGGCGATGGCCGTGGGCCGGGCGACGGCGACGCCGGGGCGTCACCACCATCGTCGCCTCGGTGGTCGCAGCATCGCAGGCTTCGTGTGTCGGGCGGGTGAACGAGTCACCGGATCGGCGGCGCGGACGGTCCGACTATGACAGACATCGCGCTCGTCGTGTGACGGGTCGCACCGATCGGCCGCCGGTTTTCGTGTGTGGTGCGCTCCGTGGCCGCGGGGTTCGAGACACGGAGCCGCCGAGATCGGGCGTCAGTGGTCGAACCGGACGTCGAGGCCGCCGGTGAGGCGGAGTTCTCGCACCGTTTGCTGCCCCGTGTCGAGCGTGCGCACGGTGCCGTCCGGATTCCAGCCTATGCCGCGGAAGAACGACAGGGCCGCCGAATCGGATTGCGAGACCCATGTCACGCCGCGGGTGAGGCCCATCGACCGCAGGTCGGTGGCGGCGCTGCCGAACAGCCGGCCGCCGTGCCCGCGCCTGCCCCAGCGCGGTTCGACGAGCACCGTGGCGATCAGTGCGACCTCGGCGGCGTCGGCCGGAGGGGAACCGTCGGCGGCCGCCGTGTCGTCGGCGGGCGCCGGTCCGGCGGCGCAGAACCCCACGGTCGTCGCGCCTTCGCGGGCCACGTAGACCGTCGACGCCGGGTGGTCGACGGCGCGGGTCCATTCATCGGCGAGCGCGGCCTCGTCGAGCGCGTCGACCGTCTCCTGGCCCAGGGTCTCCGCGTACGCGACACGCCACGTGCGTACCTGGATGGCGGCGATGTCGGCGGCGTCGTCGGGTCCGGCGACGCGAACCGTGGCGTCCGTCATACGGGCACCCTACTGGCCGGTCGTGGCGGAAACGTCGGGGGCGGCTGGCAGCATGCGACGGGTGAGGACCATGAGCCTGCCCGTCGCGCGCCGCACCGCTCTCGCAGCACAGGGGTTCACCGATCCGCGCCCCTCGTCCGCGCCGACGCGCCGCCACCTGCGCCGCGTGCTGTCGCGGACGAAGTTGCTGCAGCTCGACTCGGTCAACGTCGCGATGCGCGCGCACTACGCGCCACTGCTGGCCCGGCTCGGGCCGTACGACCCCGCGCTCGTCGACGACGCCGCGTGGCGTGACACGGTGCGGCGGCCGAGGCTGCTCGTCGAGGCGTGGGCGCACGAGGCGAGCCTCATCCCCGTGGCGGACTGGCCGCTGTTGATGTCCGGCGCGAAACGACCCGGCTGGTGGCGTGGCTACGCGCGGCTCGCCGAAGAGTCACCCGGGCTGGTCGACGACGTGCTGGCGGTGGTCAAGGAGCTCGGACCGGTGGGTGCGGGCACCGTCGAGAAGGAACTGACCGGCGGCGAGCGCCGCACTCCTGGTGCGTGGTGGGAGCGCTCGGACGTGAAGAAGATCTGCGAGTGGCTGTTCGGGACGGGGGAGCTGACCACGGGCACGCGCCGCGGTTTCGAGCGGTGTTATGACCTGACCGAACGGGTACTGCCCGCCGACGTCCGGCAGCGGCGGGTCGATCCCGAGGAGGCGGCGCGCGAACTCGTCGCCTCCTCGGCCGAGGCGCTCGGGGTGGCGACCGAGTCGGACCTGCGCGACTACTACCGCCTCGGCCCGCCGGAGACGCGCGCGGCCGTGGCCGACCTGGTGGAGGCGGGCACGCTCGAGCCGGTGCGGGTCGAGGAGTGGCGGCAGCAGGCGTACCGCCACACCGCGGCCACGGCCCCGCGGCGGGTGACCGGCAGTGCGCTGCTGTGCCCCTTCGACCCGCTCATCTGGGAGCGCGACCGCACCGAGCGGTTGTTCGGGTTCCGCTACCGCATCGAGATCTACGTACCGGCCCGGCGGCGGGAGTACGGCTACTACGTCTTCCCGTTCCTCTGCGACGGCGAGCTGGTCGGCCGGGTCGATCTGAAGGCCGACCGCCGCACGTCGGTGCTGCGTGTCCCCGGCGCGTTCGCCGAACCGGACGTCGACCGAGTCCGCGTCGCTGCCGAACTCGCCCACCGGTTGCGGGAGACGGCCGACTGGCTCGAACTCGACGGCGTCGACGTCGGCGATCGCGGCGATCTCGCGGACGCCCTGCGCCGTGAGATCGCCGCGCACGGCTGACCCGGCACGCGCGCCGCGGCACTCGGCCGGCCGCGTTCAGCCGGTGGAGCCGACGAGCGCTCTGCCGACGACGACGTCGCCTGCGCCCGTGCGCGCCCGCACCGCGAGGGGGACGTCCCGGTCCGGCGCCATGTCGGCCACGTCGAGCTCACTGCCGACTCGTCCGGAACCGGACGAGAGGTCGATCTCCGCGGCCACGCCGGAACGGACGCCGATGCGGATCGTGCCGGAGCCGGTGGTCACCTCGAGAGAGCCGGCCGCCGCGTCGGCGACCGTCACGTCGCCGCTGCTCGTGCGGATCAGCACGTCGCCGCCGATCTCGCCGAGCCGCACGGCGCCCGCGGCCGTCGTGACGCTGCCTGTCGCGGGAAGGGCGGCGATCGACACGTCGCCGCGGCTCGCGCGCAGCTGCACACCACCGCGCAGGGCTCCCGTGGTGACGTCGCCGCCACCTGCGCGGATCGTCGCCGGGCCGTCGGCGTCACCCACCCGCACCTCGCCGGAACCGGTGGTCACCTCCAACCGCTGGGCCGTGCCGGTCACCGTCACCGCGCCTGCCGCCGCGCGAACCCGCACCGCGGATCCTTCGGGTGCTCGCACCGTCACCGCGAGTGGCACGCCGTGCAGTGGCAGTGCCTGCGGACCGCGGACGACCAGCGTCCGGACCTCGTGTTCGATGCGGCACTGCGCGATCGCCTCCTCGGGAGAGCCGGCCAGGTCACCGGTGCCGAACCGGTCACCGACCCAGCTGAGGATGCCCGCGACGCTCTCGGTCCACGGCAGGTGTGCACCGGGGTCGTGGCGGATCTCCACCGAGCACGTGTCGCCGCCGAGATGCACGGCCACGCGCCCGAACGGGATGTCGACGTCGACGTCCACGGGGCCGGGCGCGTCGAACGCCTCGGTGCGGGCCGGTTCGGACTGCTGCTCGCTCATGGTCACCCTTCCACCCAGCCGTGCAGGTGCGACCGGGTCGTGCCCTCGGACCGGGCACCCGGGCCGCAGTCACCCCGCTCGCCTGCGCGGCCGCGGCCGGACGTCTCGGACGCGTCACGCTGACCGCCCTTGTGCCCGTGGCCCTGCAGTCCGCCGCGGACGGCCTGCTGCACGGCCTGGGCGACGAACGCGTTCAGCGACTGACCCTGGGCGGCCGCCGCCTGTTCGGCCTGGGCCTTGATCTGCTCGACGATGCGCAACGTGATGCGGCTGATGTCACCGCCCGCGCCGGCCATGTCGCCGAAGCCGCCCGCGCCCGGCCCGCCCGCGCCGGTTCCCCGGTCGTCGGTCCCGTCGCGGCCCTGTCCTGAACCGCGGATGGTGTCGCCGGTGATGTCGTCGCTCCCGTGTGTGGCGTCGTCCGCGCCGGATGCCGATGCCGACGCCGATGCCGTGGCGTCCGACCGTGGCTCCGGTCCGGTCACGACGACGCGCACGTCCCGTCCGTCGAGGCGGACGTCCACCACCTGGTCATGCAGGTGGGCGGTCACCTCCGCGGCCATGTCGGCGAGCGCGTTCATGAGGGTCAGGCGCGCGGCCGGCTCGAGTGCCGCCGACAGCACCGCGGCGGTGCGTTTCATGTCCTGATCGCCGGCCGAGGCGCTCGTGGCGAGGTCCTCGCGGAGACGGTCGAGGTAGGGCGTGAGATCCATGACATCACTGTGACACCACAAGTGATGTCACGCAATTCAGGTATGGCGTCATGCGGTTCTGGGGGTGTCGCCCATGGTCGTGCCCGGTGGCGGCGGGCGGTGGCGTGGCCCGGTGGTGTCGGGCTGGCCTCGGGCGCCACCGGGGCCGGGCAGTACGCTGCCTGCGGAGTCGTCGGCAGAGGGAGTCGGACGTGGCCGAAACGGTCTCACCGCAGGTACGCGTGATCGCGAAGACGGAGTTCTTCCCGCCCGAGGACGTGGCGTGGAGCACCGACGCCGACGGCGGGCAGGCTCTCGCCGAGTTCGCGGGCCGCGCCTGCTACCAGTCGTGGCAGAAGCCCAACCCGAAGACCGCGACGAACGCCGGCTATCTCGACCACATCATCGAGGTCGGCCACCTGTCGGTCCTCGAACACGGCTCGGTGACCTTCTACATCACGGGCATCTCCCGCTCACTGACCCACGAACTGATCCGGCACCGCCACTTCTCCTACTCGCAGCTCTCGCAGCGGTACGTGCCCGAGAAGGACGCGGCGGTCGTCGAGCCGGACGTCATCGCCGACGATCCGGAGCTCCACGAGAAGTTCCTCGTCGCGGCGCAGGCCGGTGTGGACGCGTACCGAGAGCTGTTGGACGGCCTCGAGGCGAAATTCGCCGACGCGCCGAACGCCACGCTGCGCCGGAAGCAGGCCCGCCAGGCCGCGCGCGCGGTGCTGCCGAACGCCACCGAGACGCGGATCGTCGTCACCGGCAACTACCGCGCATGGCGGCACTTCGTCGGTGTCCGCGCCACCGAGCACGCGGACGTCGAGATCCGCAAGCTGGCCGTGGCCTGTCTGCGGGAGCTGCAGAAGGCCGCACCGAACGTGTTCGACGATTTCACGATCTCCGAGCTGCCGGACGGCACCGAGGTCGCGACCAGTCCCCGCGTTGCGGAAGGGTGAGGGGATCCATGCGCCGGCTCGCCATCGACGTCCAGCCCGGGGAGTACACGGTCGCCCGGTACGACGCGGCCGCACCCGTGCCTGCGGGGCTGCTCGATCCACCGGGCGGGGAATTGGTCTCCGTGGTCCGCACGGCCGAGGAGCTGTCGGTGGTCGGGCCGTCCGAGCGGGTGATCGCCGCCGACCGTGAGGAGCCGGGGTGGCGGTTGCTGACCGTGCGCGGCCCGCTCGCGTTCAGCCTCACCGGCATCGTCGCCGCGCTGTCGAGCGAGCTCGCGGCCGCCGGGGTGGCACTGTTCGCGGTCTCGACCTTCGACACCGACCACTTCCTGGTCGCGGGCGGCGATCTGGACCGGGCGATCGACGCGTTGCGATCCGGAGGGCACGAGGTGCACCGCGCCGACGTCTGACCGGGTGATGCGCCGCTAGGATGCGGCGCGCACCGCGAGGACGAAGTGAGGGCGTGTGACCGAGAACCCCGAGCAGCACACCGATTCGAGTACCCGGGCGCACGCGCCGTTGCGCACGGTGGCCGGGCGGTACGCCCTGCTGGAGGAATTGGGCCGCGGCGGCATGGGCGTCGTCTGGCGCGGCGAGGACACCGTGATCGGCAGGCACGTCGCGGTGAAGGAACTGCGGTTGCCGGACGGCGCCGAGGACGCGGGTGTGTTCTCCGAGCGCATCCTGCGCGAGGTTCGCACCGGCGGACGGCTCAACGATCCGGCCGTGGTGACGGTGTTCGACGTCGTCGCCGACGGCGACGCGACGTTCATCGTCATGGAACTGGTCGAGGCACCGACCCTGTCCGAGCTGGTCGACCGGCGTGGCCCGCTGCCCGCACACGAGGTGGCGCGGATCGGTGAGCAGGTCCTGTCGGCGCTCGAGGCCGCGCACCGGGCCGGGATCGTCCATCGCGACGTCAAGCCCGGCAACATCATGGTCGCACCGAACGGGCGGGTGAAGCTGACCGATTTCGGCATCGCGCAGGCCGTCGACGATCCGCGGATCACCACGAGCGGCATGCTCGTCGGCTCACCGGCGTTCATGGCTCCCGAGCGCGTCGCGGGACAGGAGGCGCTCGCCGCCTCCGACCTGTGGTCGCTCGGTGCGGCGCTGTACTTCGCGGCGGAGGGCGCGCTGCCGTTCCAACGGTCGACCACCGCGGCGACGTTGCACGCGATCATGCACGAGATGCCGCCGCTGGCGCGGGCCCACGGTCCGCTGGCTTCGGCGATCATGGGCATGCTGACCACGGCGCCCGAGGCGCGGATCCCGGCGGGTCACGCGCGGGGGCTGCTGACCGCCGCGGCGCAGCCCGGGCCGCACACCCCGCCCGGTGGTGACGCCCAGGCCACGGCCATGCACCACGGCGGTCCGCCGACACTCGCCGCGACGCCGGGCCCGGGTCCCGCGCCCGCGAACCGGACGCGGCGCAAGCTGCTGACCGCGGGCGGCGCCGTGGCGGCGGTGGCGCTGCTGGTCGGCGGATTCTTCGCGGGCAAGCCGTTGTGGGGCCCCGCGGTCGACGACGCGATGGACGAGACCCTGACCTACGGCCGCGGTGGCGACATCGCCACCTACGACATCGACGGCAGGTCGAACTACTGCGTCAACACGCCGCTCGCGAGCGGCCGGGCGCTCGCGTCGAGCAATTGGGTCGACTGCGAGGACGAGGCCCACGACGCGCAGCTGTTCGAGATCGCCCTCGCGGTGCCGGAGTCGAGCGATTCCGACGTCGCGGCGGCGACGTACCCGGGCGAGGACCGGCTGCGTGCCTTCGCCGAGGCCAAGTGCACGGCGACGTTCCACACCAACCGGGTCCGGGACGACGAGCGGCCGGGCCTGCGGTTCCTGGCACTGGTGCCGACCGAGGACGAGTGGAACCAGGAGCCCGCCGACGACTTCGACTCGCCGGTCCGCGGCGTGCTGTGTTTCCTGGTTCCCGCCGACAGCGGCAGGCTCGAGGGGACGGCCACGCGGGGCATCGCCTGACACCGGTTCGGCGCCGGGTGCCGACCGAGGTTCCGTCAGAGCGGGTTCCGTAGTCAGAGCGGGTTCCGTAGTGAGAGCGCAAGAACTTCCGGTGGTGAGGCGGCGTCGGCGGTGATCCTCCGGCGCGCGGCGGGACCGGTGTGGAGTCCCGCCCGCGGGGCATGGTCGACGCGCCAACCCGGCCCCGCGGCAGGTACCGTCAGCGGCATGTCGACCGCTTTGCCTACCGCGCCCACCGCCGCGCCGGGCCGTCCCTTCGGCCGCGTGCTGACCGCCATGATCACCCCGTTCGACGACCAGGGCGAACTGGACGTGACGCGGGCGCAGGAGATCGCCGAACACCTGGTGGACCTGGGCAACGACGGCCTCGTCGTCAACGGCACCACCGGCGAGAGCCCCACGACGACCGACGACGAGAAGGCCCGCCTGGTGCGCGCCGTCGTCGAGGCGGTGGGGGACCGGGCCGCCGTCGTCGCAGGCGCGGGCACCTACGACACGCGGCACAGCGTCGAGCTGGCTCAGCAGGCCGAGAAGGCGGGCGCCCACGGTCTGCTCGTCGTGACGCCGTACTACTCGCGGCCCACGCAGGCGGGCGTGCAGGCGCACTTCACCGCCGTCGCCGACGCGACCGAACTGCCGGTGATGCTCTACGACATCCCACCGCGGTCGATCGTGCCCATCGAGGTCGACACGCTGCGCCGGCTGGCCGAGCACCCGCGCATCGTCGCCGTCAAGGACGCCAAGGGCGACCTGCTGGCGGGTAGCGAGGTCATCGCCAACACACACCTGGCTTACTACTCCGGTGACGATGCGCTGAACCTGCCGTGGCTGTCGGTCGGCGCGGCCGGTGTGGTCAGCGTGATCGGTCACGTCGTCGCGGGCCGGATCCGCGCGATGATCGAGGCCTACGAGGACGGCGACACGTCCACTGCACGCACCAACCACCGCGGCATGCTCGCGGTGTATCGTGCGTTCTCCCGCGTCGGCGGTGTCGTGTTCTCGAAGACCGCTCTGCGCCTGCGTGGCTTCGACGTCGGTGGCCCTCGGCTGCCGATCGTCCCTGCCACCGACGATCAGGTGGAGGCGATCGCCGCGGACCTGACCCAGGCCGGCGTGCCGCTCGACGCCTACCGAGCGGAGGACTGGGCCGGTTCTCGTGCGCGCCGCGCGGACGAGGCCGCCGCCTACGTCACGCCCACAACCCACACCAGCGTTGGGACACTGCATCAGTGAGTGAACTCGCGGTCGGGCCCGGACCGACCTCCGCACCACCCGCACTGCCGGACGGCGCGCTGCGCACGGTCGCCCTGGGCGGCATCAGCGAAGTCGGCCGGAACATGACCGTCTTCGAGTACGGCGGCAGGCTGCTGATCGTCGACTGCGGGGTGCTGTTTCCCGAGGATCCGCACCCGGGCGTCGACCTGATCCTGCCGGACTTCCGTGCCATCGAGGGCAGGCTCGACGAGGTCGACGGCCTCGTGCTCACACACGGACACGAGGACCACATCGGGGCGGTGCCGTTCCTGCTGCGGCTGCGGCCGGACCTGCCGGTGTACGGCTCGACCTTCACCCTGGCGCTGCTCGCGGCGAAGTGCCGCGAGCACAAACAGAAGCCGGTGCTGGTCGAGGTGTCCGAGGGTGAGCGCCGCAACGTGGGTGCGTTCGACCTCGAGTTCTTCGCCGTCAACCACTCGATCCCGGACGCGCTGGCCGTGGCGATCCGCACGCCTGCCGGGGTCGTCCTGCACACCGGCGACATCAAGCTCGACCAGCTGCCGCTCGACGGCAGGCTCACGGACCTGGCCGGATTCTCCCGCCTCGGCGACGAGGGCGTGGACCTGCTGTGCGTGGACTCCACCAACGCCGAGGTGCCCGGCTTCGTGACGCCGGAACGCGAGATCGGCCCCGTGCTCGACGACGTGATCGCGAAGGTGCGCCAGCGGGTCATCGTGGCGTGCTTCGCCAGCCACGTGCACCGCGTGCAGCAGGTGCTGGACGCGGCCGTCCGGCACGGCAGGCGCGTGGCGCTCGTGGGCCGGTCGATGGTGCGGAACATGAACATCGCGGCCGAACTCGGACTGCTGAACGTGCCCGAGGGCCTGCTGATCGACCTCGACGAGGCGGTCAACCTGCCGGAGTCGCACGTGCTGTTCGTCTCGACCGGGTCGCAGGGCGAACCGCTGTCGGCGCTGTCGCGCATGGCACGTGGTGAGCACCGCCAGATCTCCATCCGCGCCGGCGACACGGTGGTGCTGGCGAGCTCGCTGATCCCCGGCAACGAGAACGCGGTGTTCGGGGTCATCAACGGGCTCGTCCGGCTGGGCGCCGACGTGGTGCACCAGAGCAACGCCAAGGTGCACGTGTCCGGGCACGCCTCGGCGGGGGAACTGTTGTTCCTCTACAACGCGATCCGCCCGAGCAACGTCATGCCGGTGCACGGTGAGTGGCGACATCTGCGGGCCTGCGGCGAACTGGCGGTTCAGACCGGAGTGGCGGCGGACAACGTGGTCCTGGCCGAGAACGGCGTGGTCGTCGACCTGGTCGACGGCAAGGCGCAGGCCACGGGCCGGGTCGAGATCGGCGAGGTCTACGTCGACGGGCTCTCGGTCGGCGACGTCGGCGAGTCGACGCTGTCGGACCGCTTGATCCTCGGCGAGGGCGGTTTCATCGCGATCACCGTCGCCGTGGACTCCGCGACCGGACGGGCCATGAGCGAACCCACGGTGTCGGGCCGCGGCTTCTCCGACGACCCGAAGGCGCTCGACGAGGCGGCGTCGCTGGTCGAGATGGAACTCTCGCGGACCGAGGCCGAGGGAATCACCGAGACCCACCGCATCGCGCAGGCGATCCGCCGCGCGGTGGGCCGTTGGGTCGCCGAGACCTACCGGCGGCGACCGATGATCATCCCGACGGTCATCTCGGTGTAGGCGCGGGCGCCCGGAATCGGGACGCCCGCGGCCCGCAGGGTCGCCGGTACTGGCGGCGCTGCCGGGGCGCGGGCGCCGCCGACGAGCACTGCCGAACGGGACGGGCGGGAACGCGGAGTACGCGCACGGGTGCAGGACACGCGTGGTGGAGCGTGGCGGAGTCAGTCGGCCACCGGGAGGGGTTCGCCGACGGGCTGCTTCTTCGGTGACGTCAGCTGGACCAGCGCGGCGCCGCCCAGCAGGATCGCCGCGCCGAGCACCTGTGTCCAGGTGAGCGCCTCGCCGAGCAGCAGCCAGGCGAGTCCCGTGGCGATCAGTGGCTCCATGAGCGCGAGCACGCTCGCCGCGGCCGCGGGAAGATGGCGCAGGGATGCGGTGCCCGAGCTGTAGGCCAGCACCGTCGACAGCAGGGCCACCGCGATCAGCAGCACCCATACCGGCGGCTGCCACGGTCCGAGTTCGGCCGGCGCCGTCACCACGTCGCCGGGCCACGTCCACGGCGGTGCGACGACGCACATGGCGACGCCGCCGACCGTCATTCCCCACGTGACCATGCCGAGCGGGTGCTGCTCGGCGACGCCGCGTTCCCCGAGCAGGAAGTACGCCGCCGAGCACACGGCCGCGCCGGCGCCGGCGAGCAGGCCGATCGCGTCGAGCGTGATTCCGCCGCCGATCCGCGCCACCATGGCCAGCCCGGTGAGGGCGCAGGCGATGCCCAGCCACATCGGCCACGGCAGTCGCACGCGCCGGACGAACCGGACCCACAGCGCCACGAGCACCGGCGAGGTGAACTCCAGCAGGATCGCCACGCCGACGGGGATGCGGGACGCGGCCACGAAGTACAGCAGCTGCACGCCCGCGACGCCGAGCAGGCCGTAGGCGACCAGCAGCCGCCATTGCGCGCGCCGCACCCGCAGCAGCGAAGGGCGCAGCAGCGCGACGCACGTGAGCATGACCAGCGCGGCGATCCCGATCCGCGCGGCCGCGACCTGCTCCGGGCCGAGCCCCGCGGTCATCGCGGGTTTGCCGATCACGCCGGAACTGCCGAAGCAGAGCGACGCCACCACCAGCAACAGCACGCCACGGCCGGCGTGCGGGCGAAGCGGGGTGGGTGGAACGGGGGCGGCGTCGCCGCCGGCCTGCTGTGCGGGCCGCGTCGTGGTCATGCGGGCGTGTTCCTCGCAGGGTCGAACGGAGGGGGACGCCGATGACGGTAGCGGGAACCGGGGTGGGGCCGATTGAAAATCGTCCCGGTGAGACGCAAAATTGTTGCGTGAGCGATCTGCGGCTGGACGACCTCGACCACGACCTGCTCGCCCTGCTGCAGCGCGACGCCTCCCGCACGCTGCGGGACCTGGGCGACGAGGTGGGGTTGTCCCCGAGCGCGGTGCTGCGCCGCGTGCAGCGCTACCGCTGTGCGGGTCTGCTGAGCCACAACGTCGCGGTGCTCGATCCCCGGCACGTGCCCGAGGTGATCCTCGCCGTCTGTCTCGTGACCATCGAGGACGACACCCCCGAGGAGGGACGTCGTTACCGGGAGCGGCTGCTGGAGGTGCCGGAGGTGCAGCAGGCCTACGAGGTCTCCGGCGACTACGACTACGTCGTGGTGCTCGCCTGCGTGGGGATGCGCCGGGAGAACGAGGTCGCCAAACGGCTGTTCCAGCAGGACCCCAACGTCAAGCGCTACACGACGCTGTTCGTCCTCGACCCGGTGCGCACCGGGTCGGCGCTCCCGACGCGTGGACCGGACGGGGTCGGCGGGGTCACGGGTGCCACGGACTGACCGTGTCCGTCGGCCTTGTCGGATCCCGGAACCTCGGGACGTCGGGTTCGTCGCGGCGCAGCGGGACGAGCCCTTCGGTGATGGTCCGCATGATCTTGGCGTGTGCCTTCACCGCATGGCCGGGTGTGCCCGCGTCGAACTCGGCGAGGTCGACCGGTTCGCCGAAGTGGACCCGGAAGGTCGGCCTGCGCAGCGGCGAGGTGAAACCGGAACGTGCCAGGGGAACGAGGTCGCCGAGCCCGCTGACGGTCGGGGTGCCCCAGTAGACGGCCTCGTGGGCTCCCCACTGGCTGACCGGCACGACCGGCACGCCGGATCCGAGCGCGAGCCGGGCGAGGCCCGTCTTGCCGCGTTCGGGCCACAGACCACGGTCGTGGCTGATCCGGCCCTCGGGGTAGACGATGATCGGCACCCGCGTCGACCTGAGTTCGTCGACGGCGTCGGCGAACTGCTGCACGGCCGAGGCCGAACCGCGGTCGACCCGCAGGTGGCCGCTGGCCTTCAGGGCGGAGCCGAGCACCGGGGCGTCCAGCAGGCCGCCCGCGAGCATGAACCGCGGAGCCAGTCCGATCGACCGGCACGCGGCCATCAGCACGAACGGGTCGAAGTTGCCGATGTGGTTCGCCGCGATGAGCAGCGGCCTTCCGCGCAGTCGCCGCGGGACGGATCCGGTGACCCGCAACCTGCCCGCGACGCGGACGAGATTGTGGTCCGCGGCGAGCATCGCGCGCCAGATCGCCGGGGTCCCGCCACCTCGTGACGGAGCGTGATCGTCGGTGGAACTGCCGGTGGTACCGCTCAGCATGCCCAGAAGGATGTCACGCGCACGGACGAGCGCAGCCTCCCGGGCGGCGAAGCGGGGGTCGCGGTGTGACCTCGTCGTTCGTGACGCGCGGGCCGCGTGTGGCGGCTGGGACGCAGGTGGTGATCCGGTTACCGTGGGGACATGGCGAGTGGGTCGGTGACGAAAGGCCGGGGCGGCGCGGCGCGGGGATCGGGCGGTTCCGGCGCCAAGTCCGGCGGGTCTCGTGGCTCGGGCGGTGCCCGGGGATCGGGTGCGCGCACCTCCGCCGCCACGAAGGGCGGCGCGGCGAAGGGCGGCGCGGCGAAGGGCAGCGCGGCGAAGGGCAGCGGCGGGGCCAAGGGGGCCTCGTCGGCGCGCACGCGGACGGCGTCGTCCTCGCGTACACCGGCCAGGAAGCCCGCCACGGGCGGCAAGGGCGGCGGTGCGAAGCCGGGGGCCACGCGCGGCTCGGGATCGGCCGTACGCGGCGGCTGGAACCTCGCGGCGAAAGCCGTCGGCGGGCTGGCCCGTACGGTCGGCCGCACCCGTGAGCTCGAGCCCGAGCATCGCAGGGACGGTCTTGCGCTCGGCCTGATCGCGCTGGCGCTCGTCACGGCCGTCGGCGTGCTGTGGGAGAGCGCCGGACCGATCGGGGAGATCGTCACGATCGGCATGCGCACGGTGTTCGGTGCAGGCTCGGTGGCGATCCCGCTCGTGCTGCTCGTACTTGCCGTCGCGTTGATGCGCTCGGAGCCGAATTCGGACACGCGTCCGCGCCGGGTCATCGGGCTGTTGCTGATGGGCCTGGCTGTGCTCGGCCTGCTGCACCTGATCAACGCGCGGCCGCAGGGGCACGAGGGCCTGATGTACGCGGGCGGAGGGCTCGGCTGGTTCTCGGGTGACCTGCTCGCCCGCGGGGTCACCGTGTGGGTGGCCGCGCCGCTGCTGGTGCTGGCGCTCGGGTTCGGGGTGCTCGTATTCACCGGAACGCCGGTGCGCGACATTCCGCGGCGGCTCAGCGAATGGGGCACCGAGCCCGCCGACGACGCCGGTGACGTCGAGGCCGACGACGATTCGCCGCGCGGGGCCCGCGGTGCCGGTCGCGTGGCCGAGGGTGATCCGTCCGCGGTGCGGTTGCGGAAGCCGTCGCGGCGGCGGCAATCCGCGTCGGGATCCTCGACGCTGGACGAGATGCTCGATGGCGAGGACGCCGCGGCGAGTGCGACGGAGCAGGCCGCGGCTCGGCCGAAGACCGCCGACAAGGCCGCCGGAGGAGCCGCCGAGAAGGCCGTCGCGAAGCCCGCCGCGAAGGCCGCGGAGAAGGCGGAGGCGAAGTCCGAGACAGCGCAGGCCGAGCCCGCGTTGGCGATCACGCGCACCGTCGACGGCGACTACACCCTGCCGCCGCCAGACCTGCTCACGCTCGGCGACCCGCCGAAGGCCCGCAGCAAGGTCAACGACGCCATGATCGAGTCGATCACCGGCGTGCTGGAACAGTTCAACATCGATGCCCAGGTCACCGGGTTCGTCCGTGGTCCGACGGTGACGCGCTACGAGGTCGAACTCGGCCCCGGCGTGAAGGTCGAGAAGATCACCGCACTGACGAAGAACATCGCTTACGCCGTGGCCACGGACAACGTCCGGCTGCTGGCGCCGATCCCCGGCAAGTCGGCCGTCGGCATCGAGGTGCCCAACTCCGACCGCGAGATGGTGCGGCTCGGCGACGTCCTGCGGTCGGCGAAGGCCGCCAAGGACTCGCATCCGATGGTGATCGGCCTCGGTAAGGACATCGAGGGCGACTTCGTGACGGCGAACCTCACGAAGATGCCGCACCTGCTGGTGGCCGGTTCGACCGGTTCCGGTAAGTCGAGCTTCGTCAACTCGATGCTCGTCTCGCTGCTGTCCCGGTCGACGCCCGACGAGTGCCGCATGATCCTCATCGACCCGAAGATGGTCGAGCTGACGCCGTACGAGGGCATCCCGCACCTGATCACCCCCATCATCACCCAGCCGAAGAAGGCCGCCGCGGCGCTGGCGTGGCTGGTGGAGGAGATGGAGCAGCGGTACCAGGACATGCAGGCCAACCGGGTGCGCCACATCGACGACTTCAACGAGAAGGTGCGCTCCGGCGAGATCACGGCCCCGCCCGGCAGCGAGCGCGAGTACCGGCCCTACCCGTACATCCTCGCCATCGTCGACGAGCTCGCCGACCTGATGATGACCGCGCCGCGCGACGTCGAGGACGCGATCGTCCGCATCACCCAGAAGGCGCGTGCGGCCGGCATCCACCTGGTGCTGGCGACGCAGCGGCCGTCGGTCGACGTCGTCACCGGCCTGATCAAGACGAACGTGCCCTCGCGGCTGGCCTTCGCCACGTCGTCGCTGACCGACTCACGGGTCATCCTCGACCAGCCGGGTGCCGAGAAGCTGATCGGCATGGGTGACGGGCTGTACCTGCCGATGGGCGCGGGCAAGACCATCCGAATCCAGGGTTCGTTCATCGGCGACGACGAGATCCAGTCGGTCGTCGACTTCACCAAACAGCAGGCCGAGCCCGATTACACCGAGGGCGTCACCCAGGCGAAGGCCGACGAGAAGAAGCAGATCGACGAGGACATCGGCGACGATCTCGACGTGCTGCTGCAGGCCACCGAGCTCGTGGTGACCTCGCAGTTCGGCTCGACGTCGATGCTGCAGCGCAAGCTCCGCGTCGGCTTCGCCAAGGCGGGACGGCTGATGGACCTGCTCGAGAGCAGGGGAGTCGTCGGCCCCTCCGAGGGGTCGAAGGCCCGCGACGTGCTGGTCAAACCGGACGACCTGCCTGCGACGCTGGCGTTCATCCGCGGCGACGATCCGCCACCGTCCGGTGACGACCAGCCCGAGGAGCAGTGACGCCCCACGGCTCGCACCCCCGAGCGCGCTGAGACCCCCAGGCAGGCGTCAGCCGGCGTACCGGCGGGGTCAGAGCTCGAGGAGCATGCGTGTGTTGCCGAGGGTGTTGGGCTTGACGAACGGCAGGTCGAGGAACTCGGCGACGCCCGTGTCGGGGGAGCGGCGCATCTCGTCGTAGACCTCCTGCGGGACGGGCGCGCCGTCGATGGCGCGGAAGCCGTGCCTGCTGAAGAAGTCGGTCTCGAACGTCAGCACGAACAGCCGGGGCAGCCCGAGCCTGCGTGCGAGGTCGATCAGCGCCGACACCAGGGCGTGCCCGATGCCGTGGCCGCGGGCCGCGCGGTCGACCGCCACGGTGCGGATCTCGGCGAGGTCCTCCCACAACACGTGCAGTGCCCCGCAGCCGACGAGCTCGCCGTCGAGTTCGGCGACCCAGAATTCCTGCACGGCCTCGTAGAGCGTGACCAGGTCCTTCTCGAGGAGCACCCTGCCTGCGTTGGCGTCGACGAGTCGTTTGATGGTGCGGACGTCGGCGATGCGGGCGCGGCGAATGATCGGTGACTCCACCGCTCAAACGCTAGCGGCCGGGTTGCGCGGACACACCGATGGCCTGGTCGTTACTCTTGTCGGGATGTCTTCCGCAGATTCCTCGCCCGGCCGCAGGGTGTCCCTGCTGACCCTGGGCTGTTCCCGTAACGAGGTCGACTCCGAGGAACTCGCGGGGCGACTCGCCGCGGGGGGCTGGGAGCTGGAGAGCGACCCCGCAGGCAGCGACGTCGTGGTGGTCAACACGTGCGGGTTCGTCGAGTCGGCGAAGAAGGACTCGGTGGACACGCTGCTGGCCGCGTCCGACACGGGTGCGAAGGTCGTCGCCGTCGGCTGCATGGCCGAGCGCTACGGCGAGCAGCTCGCCGAGAACCTGCCCGAGGCCGACGCCGTGCTGGGCTTCGATCACTATGCGCAGCTCGCCGAACGACTCGACGACGTCGCCGCGGGCAGGCGGATCAGCTCGCACACGCCCGCGGACCGCAGGAAGCTGCTGCCGATCAGCCCCGTCGAACGACAGGACGCCGCCGAGGACGTCGCGGTGCCCGGACACGCGGGGTGGGGGCCGCGCGTGCTGCGCACGCGACTCGACGACGCGCCGGTCGCGTCGCTGAAGATCGCCTCCGGCTGCGACCGCCGCTGCTCGTTCTGCGCCATCCCGTCGTTCCGCGGGTCGTTCGTCTCCCGGCACCCGGACGAGATCGTGGCCGAGGCGGAGTGGCTGGCCACGCAGGGGGCGCGGGAGCTGTTCCTGGTCAGCGAGAACTCGACGTCCTACGGCAAGGACCTCGGCCGGGAGCTGGGCGGCACGCGGGCGCTGGAGGCGCTGCTGCCGCGGCTGGCGGAGGTCGACGGCGTCGAACGGGTGCGTGTGTCGTACCTGCAGCCCGCCGAGACGCGTCCCGACCTGGTGAAGGCGATCGCCACGACCCCGGGCGTGGCCGACTACTTCGACCTGTCGTTCCAGCACTCCAGCGAATCGGTGCTCCGGCGGATGCGGCGGTTCGGGTCGACCGATTCGTTCCTCGCCCTCGTCGACCAGATCCGGGAGTACGCGCCCGAGGCGGGTATCCGCACCAACGTGATCGTCGGGTTCCCCGGGGAGACCGAGGACGACGTGGCGGAGCTGGAGCGGTTCCTGACGGGCGCGCGGCTCGACGCCGTCGGCGTGTTCGGGTACTCCGACGAGGACGGCACCGAGGCCGAGGGGTACGAGGGCAAGCTCGACGAGGACGTGATCGCCGAGCGGGTCGCGCGCATCTCCACGCTGGTCGAGGAGCTGACGGCGCAGCGGGCGGAGGAGCGCGTCGGGACCGTCGTCGACGTGCTCGTCGAGCAGGCGGGCTCCCACTCCGAGGACTCCGACGCCGAGGATTCCGAGGACGCCGAGGTCAGGGGCCGTGCGGCGCACCAGGCGCCGGAGGTCGACGGCGAATGCGTCGTGCTCGACGCGGGAGAGGTCGAGCGGGGTGCGGTGATTCGCTGCGAGGTGGTCGACAGCGAGGGCGTCGACCTGATCGTGCGCCCGGCGGGGCCCGTCACGGGTGAGGACCCTGCCGGTGAGGACGCCGCGCGGTGACCGGCGCACCCGGAGGCGACGGCGCCGCGGGGGGTGCAGGCGGTTCCGCGGACGGGGCCGGCCGGCCGAGCGTGGTGTCGGTGCCGACGCTGAACATCGCGAATCTGCTGACGATCTCGCGGCTGGTGCTGGTGCCGCTGTTCGTGATCGCCCTGTTCGTGAGCGGTACCGGCGAGGTGGACGGCGGCGGTGAGGCCGGCCTGTGGCGGTACGTCGCGGCGGCGCTGTTCGCCATCGCGGCGCTGACCGACAACGTCGACGGCTGGGTGGCCCGCAAGTACGACCTGATCACCGACTTCGGCAAGATCGCCGATCCGATCGCCGACAAGGCCCTCATCGGGGCCGCACTGGTCGGGCTGAGCGTGCTCGGCGAACTGCCGTGGTGGGTGACGATCGTGATCGCCGTGCGCGAACTGGGGATCACGCTGCTGCGGTTCTGGGTGATCCGCCACGGTGTGATCCCGGCGAGCCGGGGCGGCAAGGCCAAGACGCTCGCCCAGGTCGTCGCGATCGGGCTGTTCCTGTTGCCGCTGCCCGCCGCGCTGGACATAGTGAGCTGGACCGTGATGGTGGTGGCGCTGGTGCTCACGGTGGCGACCGGGCTCGACTACGTCGTCCGCGCGCTGCGGCTGCGGGCGACCTCGGCGGGCACGACGGCGTCGTGATCGGCAGAATGCTGGCGTGAGCGAGCAGGGCACGTTGCCACGGCGGGTCGTCGAACTGCTGACCGCCGCCGGGCAGACGGTGGCTGCGGCGGAATCGCTGACCGCGGGGCTGGTGTGCGCGACCCTGGCCGAGGTGCCGGGGTCGAGCGTGGTGCTGCGGGGCGGCCTGGTCGTGTACGCCACGGAGTTGAAGCACGAACTGGCGGGCGTCTCCCCGGCACTGCTGGAGGCCGAGGGTGCGGTGCACCCGGAGGTGGCGGCGCAGCTGGCGGCCGGGGCCCGCGAGCGGTGCCGGTCCGACTGGGGACTCGGCCTGACCGGCGTCGCCGGCCCTGCGCCGCAGGACGGGGTGGCGCCGGGGACGGTGCACGTCGCCGCGTGCGGTCCGGACGGCCGCCACGCCCGGACACTGAAGATTTCCGGGGACCGGGACGCGGTGCGCACCGGGGCGGTCCGGGGCGCGCTCGTGCTGCTCGCGGAACAACTCGGGTGACCTGGGCGTTGTACCGGGATACAGCCCGCCCGGACCTTCCGGGTGGGTACCGCCGGTGATCGCGGTCGGGCCCCGTGGTGGACCCGGTTCGTTCGCCGATGGCGGACGAACCGCGCTCATCACTGTGCGGTGTCGGTCCCGGTCGGTACCGTGGGCGGTGGTTGAAGGGAGGCGCGTGATGACCGTGCTGCTACGTGAGGCGATCGGTGACCGGCTCCGCCATGCCCGGACCACGAGGCAGCGGACGCTGCGCGACATCTCGCGCGTCGCGAGGGTGAGCCTGGGATACCTGTCCGAAGTCGAACGCGGACAGAAGGAGGCTTCCAGCGAACTGCTGGCCTCGATCTGCGAGGCCCTGGATCTTCCCCTGTCGGACCTGCTGGTCAGCGTCGCCGGTGACGTCTCCGCGCTGGACAGCGTGGACGCCGTCGGGGCCGTGGACGGGCCGGTCGAGCCCGCCGTCGACGGGGCCGACACGACCGCGGAGCGCGCGGTCGAGGTCGGCGAGGCACACGCGAGCGCCGCGACCGATCGCGAGGGCTTCGAAGGCGGGTCGCTCGTGGCGGGCCCGGTCGGCGACGAACTGACCGACCTGCAGCTGTCGCCGGTGCTGCGCACGACGATTCATCAGCCGGAGGCGAAGGCCGCGCTCGTGGCCTGAGTACGGCCACGAGCCGAGATCATCCGCTTGTCCGGGAAACCCGGTGAAATCCCCCGAAATCCTTCGGGGTCTTGTGGAACGACCGCTGCCGACCTGACACGATGGAACCCGACACCGGGGGTTGCACGTTGCCAGGTCGACGGCCAGCGGTGACAACACCGGACAGTAAGCCCGTGGGACGTGGAGAAGGCAGGCGGAAAGATGGCCAACCCTTTCGTGAAGGCATGGAAGTACCTGATGGCGGCGTTCTCGGCGAAGGTCGACGAGAACGCCGATCCGAAGGTGCAGATCCAGCAGGCCATCGAGGAGGCGCAGCGCAACCACCAGCAGCTGTCGCAGCAGGCGGCCTCGGTGATCGGTAATCAGCGGCAGCTGGAGATGAAGCTGAACCGCCAGCTGGGCGAGGTGGAGAAGCTGCAGTCGTCGACGCGGCAGGCACTGACGCTGGCCGAGGAGGCCCGCGCCCGCGGCGACGAGCAGAAGGCCCAGGAGTACGAGACGGCCGCGGAGGGTTTCGCCGCCCAGCTCGTCACCGCCGAGCAGAGCATCGAGGACCTCAAGACGCTGCACGACCAGGCGCTGCAGGCCGCCGACCAGGCCAAGCAGGCTGTGGAGCGCAACGCGAGCATGCTGCAGCAGAAGCTCGCCGAGCGGACCAAGCTGATGTCGCAGCTGGAGCAGGCCAAGATGCAGGAGCAGGTCTCCGCGTCCCTGAATCAGATGACCGAACTGGCCGCCCCGGGCAACACCCCGTCGCTGGAAGAGGTCCGCGACAAGATCGAGAAGCGCTACACCACGGCCGTGGGGTCCGCGGAACTGGCGCAGAACTCGGTGCAGGGCCGCATGATGGAGGTCCAGCACTCGACCACGCAGCTCGCCGGGCACAACCGGCTCGAGCAGATCCGCGCCTCGATGTCTGGCGGGTCCGTGGCAGGAGAGGTGACCGACGGTTCGACCGGGTCCGGTACCTCGTCGGCGGGTGCGACGCAGCCCGCCGCCTCGCCGGACATTCAGCAGGAGATCCAGCAGCGCGTGCAGGCCGAACAGCAGAAGAACCAGGCCTGACACGGCCGGGTCGGGCCGGTTCACGAACGTCCGGGAGGCGGTCATGGCGGGGAAGCCGGGCAGGCGGGATTTCAGCGAGCTGACGGCGAAACTCGGTAAGCACGTCGAACGTCTGCCCGACTACGCGCAGAAGGCCCAGGAGAAGGTCCAGAAGTACCTGCCGCCCGAGGACCAGCGGTCGGCCGACGGCCGGGACCGGACGTCGGAGCCCGGCGGCGAGACGACCGCCGGGTCCGACGGCCCCCGCACCGGTCATCGGCCGGCGCCGCGGCCCAAGGTGGACCTCACGGTCGTGACCGACGTCCGCGACAAACTCGCCGCGTGGAACTCGCCCGAGGCGAAACACGCGCGCCGGGTGCGCTGGACGCGGCGTGCTTTCACTCTGTGGGCAGTTCTGACGCTCCTGGCGGTGCTGTGGGCCGTCGCCGGGTACTTCGGTGTGATCGGGGTGTACGAGGGCGTCGAAGGCGCGCTGACCGGCGCTGCGGGCACCGTCGTGTTCGGTGCGCTGGCCGTGTCGTCCGGTACGAAGCTGCGACGGCTGGGGCGGGCCGAGCCGCCGAAGCCCGATCCCTCGTCGACGTTGCCGCCCGCGAACTCGGCCGCCCGGGCGCCGATGGAGAAGCTCGTCGACAGTGAACGCACCCTGACCGACCTGCTCGACCAGCTGGCCACCCCGCAGCACGGTGCGCCGTCGGGGGCGACCGGGTTCGACGTCGAAGACGCCAGGGCAACGGCGATGGACGCCTCGGCGGCCCTGCGTGGGCTCGCGGCGCGGCTCGAGTCGATCGAGCGGGCCCGGGACGCTGCGCCCGCGCGCGAGCGTGCCGGGCTGGACTCGGCCGTCACCGCACTGCGGGAGCAGCTCGAGGAGGGACTCGAAGGCTACGGCACGCTCGTCGCTGCGGCGGGCCGCGCGGTCGCCGCGAGCAGCGACGGCGCGACCCCGGCGAAGGAGGCGCTCACCGACGCCACCGACCGGCTCGCCGGACTGGCCGTCGCGCTGCGCGAACTGTCCTGAGACGGGCGTCCTCGTGAGGGCGCTGACCGTCGTGAGGGCGCTGTCGTTGTTGTGGGGCGCTGTCTTGAGCTCGTTCAGTACGCGGCGGGCCACCGTGCCCGTTCGGCGGCGAGGCTGCGGTTGATGTCCCGCACGACCGACGGGCCGTGCAGCGCGAACGCGGTGTACAGCTGTACCAGCGCTGCGCCGGCGTCGAGCATCGCCTCGGCGTCGGCGGGCCCGCCGATCCCACCGACGCCGATGATCGGCAGCGCGCCCGCGGTGCGGGTGTGCACGAAGCGCACCACGTCCCGGGCGCGGCGGGTGAGCGGCCTGCCCGAGAGCCCGCCGGCTTCGGACGCCGCGGCGGCGTCGGACGTCGCCAGGCCGTCACGGGCGAGCGTGGTGTTGGTGGCGATGACCCCGGCGACGTCGTGGTCGGTGCACACCTGCAGCAGCTCGCCCAATGCGTCGTCGGTCAGGTCGGGCGCGACCTTCACCAGCAACGGTGTCGTGGGTGCGAGGTCGCGCAGCGCGGTGAGGATCTCGCTGAGGGAGTCGCGATCCTGCAGGGTGCGCAGTCCCGGAGTGTTGGGGGAGCTGACGTTGATCGCGACGTAGTCGGCGAACGGGTGCAGGGCGCGCAGGGACGTCTCGTAGTCGGCGACGGCCTCGTCGATCGGCGTGGCCTTCGACTTGCCGATGCTGATGCCCAGCGGAACGTCCGGCGTGCCGTCGCGGGTGAGTCGGGCCGCGAGGGCGTCGGCGCCGGCGTTGTTGAAGCCCATGCGGTTGATCACTGCGTCACTGTCGGGCAGGGCGAACAGCCGGGGACGTGGATTGCCGGGCTGTTCACGGGCGGTGACGGTGCCGACCTCGATGAACGAGAATCCGAGGCTGGGCCATGCGTGCAGGGCGCGGCCGTCCTTGTCCATGCCTGCGGCCAGGCCCACCCGGCCGGGGAACCGGACTCCGAACGCGGTGACGGGGTCCGCGGCGGCGTAGGTGCGCCGCAGCGCCGCCCGGGCCGGTGCGGGCGCGGCGCTCAGCGATCCGAGCGCGCGGACGGTGCGTTCGTGGACCCGCTCGGCGTCACCGCCGTGCAGTCGGTACAACGCGGGGCGGAGCAGACTGTCGAAGAGCACGGCTGCTTATGGTGCCGTATGTGCGCTCCGGCCGCCGGTACCGGCCCCGGGGCCATACCGGAGCGACGGAGCCGAGGGAGCGCAGGGAACCGCTCGAGCGATGTGACCGGAGCGGAGCCTGGATGAGGGAAACCCCCGATGCGACTCCCGGACGTCGTCAGCCGTCCGGGCCCGTGGTGGACCGGTCCTCGGGAGCATCGGGGGTCGGTGACCGCCTGGTATTCGCCGGGCGGCACGCGGTGGTCCGCATACCGTCCTAGCGGACGGCCACCTCACGAGTCCTGTAGCTGTTCACTGCTGGACCACCTCCTTTCTCGTGTACCCGCCACGCTAGGCGCGTCCGGCCGCCCCCGGCAACGTGTTTTTCCGCGCGGTGTGTCCCGGCTCGCACGTGCGCAGCATGCGTGGATGCCGGGCCGCCGCGGCGGGGCCGCCGGAGGCCCGCGGTCAGCGTTCCGGTGCCGGGCCGTGCTGGCATCGTGGGCAGAACCACGTCGGCCTGCTCTCGGCGCCCGGTCCTTGCGCGGCCACGCGCACCGGCCCGCCGCAGCGGAAGCAGCCGAGCCGGGTGCGGTCGTACACCCAGGTTCTCCTGTCACGGGCGAGTTCGCCCGTGGTGCTCTGCTCCCAGCGCTGCGCATTGGCGCGCAGTAGCCTCCGTGCGAGGTCGACCACACTCGCTGTGTCCACGTCGGACACCGCGGTCCAGGGCGTGACGCCGGTGAGGAAACAGATCTCCACCTTGTACAGGTTCCCGATGCCCGCCAGCGCGGTCTGATCGAGCAGCGCGGTGCCGAGCTCGCGGCCCGGATCGGCCGCCAGTGCGGCGGCGGCGCGTGCCGCGTGTGCATCGGTCCACTCCGGATCGAGCAGATCCGGGCCCAGGTGGCCGATTCGCCGGTGTTCATCCGATGTGGACAGAAGTGCCAGGTCGTGCACGCGGACACCGACGGCCGTGGCGTCTCCGGCGGTCAGCACGACCCGTATCTGATGGGCGGGCGCTCCCCGGCGACCGCCGGTCCGCAGCGTGCGCCAGGCGCCGTCCATCCGCAGGTGGCTGTGCAGGCTCAGCTCGCGCTCCGGGTCGCCGCTCCCGCCGCGGGGAGGCGATCGGTCACGGCCGCCGCGGAAACGGAAGAACAGATGCTTGCCCACCGTGCGCACGCCGGCGAACTCGGCTCCGGTGAGGTCGACGGTCGCCAGTGACGGCACGCGGAAGTCCGTCGCCGTCAGCGTCCGCCCGCTCAGCGCCCGGTCGACGAGCCTGCCGGTGAGGAAGACGGTGTCGCCCTCGGGCACGGATCACGCCGAGTCGGGCTGTGCGGACGGGTCGTCGGGCTCACCCGGCAGCCGATGCCGCCCGGCACGGCTGGAGCGCAGGATCTTCGCGAGCACCATGTTGAACGTCAACCCGATCTCGTGGGCCCCGGGCGACTTCCACTCGTGGATGGGCAGGCACGCGCCCTGTGCCTGCTGGACGGCGAGCCGGTCGGGGATGGCCGTGGGCATGACCGCCCTGCCGAACGTCTGGCGCAGCTCCTCGACCCGGTAGTGGTGCTCGTACGAGCGCGGGCGCATCCGGTTGACCAGCACGCCGGCCGACTGCAGCCGCGGATTGGGCCCCTGCCGCACCGCCTCGATCGCCTCGAACGCGCGCTCGGCCCCCGACACGGCGTACATCGTCGGTTCGGTGACCAGTAACGCGGTGTCGGCGGCGAGCAGCGCCGACCGGGTCAGCCTGCCCAGTGACGGTGGGCAGTCCAGGATCGCCACCTCGTACGGCCGGTCGCCCTGTCCTCGTGCGCCGTGTCCGCGTGCGCGCAGTGCCTCGAGCGCGCGTGCGAGGTTGTCGAGCCGTCTGCCGTCCGGGCCGGGCTCGTTGAGCAGTTCCAGGTCCTCGGAACTGACGAGGACGTCCAGTTCGGGGCTCCAGCCGCTGGGGGCGAGTGCGTCGGCGATGACCGCCTCGCGAGGGGTGTCCAGTACGGCGGTGAGTGAGGACGTCGTCATCGGCGGATTGAGTGTGGCCGTGGCGTTGCCCTGCGGGTCCAGGTCGGCGACCAGCGTGCGGGCGCCCCGGCGCAGCGCGGCGGAGGCCAGCCCGAGGGCGACCGTCGTCTTGCCCACGCCTCCCTTGAGACTCAGTACCGCGACCGTATGCACGCCGCACAGCGTATCGGCTCGCGGAGTGTCACGGGGTGGTGCCGCGTTCACGGGGGAGATCGCTCACTCGGGTGGTGGCGTGATCCGCGACGTCGCCGTCGGCGTGTCCGGGCGCCGGGCGCGCGGGCGCGGGGAGGCGTGACTACGCTGGGCGCCCATGCGAACGGAGTACGCGGCCGGCCACGGGTCCCCGGCCGTACGGCGAGTGCTGTCGGACGAGCTGGCACAGGCCCGCGAGCGCAGGTCCGGCAGGCCACGGGTGATCGACGTCGGTGGCGGTACCGGCGGCTGGGCGGTCCCGCTGGCGGGACAGGGGTGCGACGTGACGGTCGTCGAGCCCAGTCCGGACGCCGTCGCCACGCTCCGTCGCCGCGCCCACGAGGTGGGTGCGGACGAGCGGATCACGGTGGTGGCCGACGACGTCGACGCGCTCGCCCGCCACGTTCCGGAGGGCTCGGCGGACCTGGTGCTCGCCCACGGACTGCTCGAGGTCGTGGACGACCCGGCCGCCGCAGTGCGTGCGTTCGCCGCGGTGACCGCGCCCGGCGGCGCGGTGTCGGTGCTCGTCGCGAACCGGCACGCCGCCGTGCTGCAGCGCGCGTTGGCGGGCAAGTTGTCCGAGGCCACGGCGCTGCTCACGGCGCCGGAGGGCGTGCTGTCGGGGGATTCGGAGACGGTGCTGCGCCGGTTCGACACCTCCGGTCTCGAACTGCTGCTCGGTGGTGCGGGACTGGCGGTGTCGCTGATGCAGGGCGACGGCGTGGTCGCGGACGTGGCCCACCAGCTCGACGCGGGAGCCGACGGCGCGGACGCCGAATGGGAACGCGAGGTCACCGAGTTCGAGGACCGGGCTGCCGTGACGCCGCCGCTGCGGGACATCGCGAGCAGGCTGCACGTGCTGGCGCGCCGCCCCGCCTGAGGCCTCGGGCGCCCGGCCGGTGCCCCGTGATCGTCGGTGGTGGCCGCTACTCTGGCGCCGTGGGACGTAATGCGCAGCTGCCCGGCGGGCACGAGCGGTTCCTGGTGCGTACCGGTGCCCCGCGGGCGGAGGTGCCCGACGACTCGGGATGCGGTGTGCTGCACGTCGACATGGACGCCTTCTACGCGGCCGTCGAGTTGCGCACCCGCCCGGAGCTCGTCGGCAGGCCGGTGGTCGTGGCGGGTGCGGGACCGCGGTCCGTGGTGTTGTCGGCGACGTACGAGGCGCGGCGCTACGGCGTGCGGTCGGCGATGCCCGCGGCGACCGCACGGAAGCTGTGCCCCGACGCGGTGTGGCTGCCGCCCAGCCGTGACGCCTACCGGGAGGTCTCCGACGGGGTCATGGCCCTGTTCCGCGACATCACGCCGCTGGTGGAGCCGCTGAGCCTCGACGAGGCGTTCCTGGACGTCAGCGGGGCGTTGCGCAGGTTGTCCGCGACGCCCGCCGACATCGGCGTGCGGATCCGCGAACGGGTGGCCGCCGATCACGGCATCACCTGCTCGGTCGGCGTCGGCAGGGCGAAGTTCGTCGCCAAGCTCGCCTCCGGGATGGCCAAGCCGGACGGTATGGTCGTCGTCCCGGCCGCCCAGACGCTGTCGTTCCTGCACCCGTTGCCGGTGTCGGCGCTGTGGGGCGTGGGCAAGCGCACCGAGGACGCGCTCCGCAGTCACGGCTACGCCACGATCGCGGACGTCGCCGCGGCCCCGGTCGACCGTCTCCGCCGCAGTGTCGGCGCCGCGGCGGGGGAACACCTGCACGCATTGGCCCACGGCCACGACGACCGCCACGTCGTGCCGGAGTCGGAGGAGAAGTCGGTGGGTGCCGAGCACACCTTCGACGCCGACGTCCAGGACCGCGGCGCGTGCGAACGCGAGCTGCTGCGACTGGCCCAGCGGGTCGCAGCGACCCTGCGCCGGAAAGCCCTGAAAGGCAGGACCGTGTCGATCAAGGTGCGGTTCTCCGACTTCCGAACGATCACCCGCGCACGCACGCTGTCCGCCGCCACCGACGTCGCCCACGAGGTCCACGCCACCGCGACCGAACTGTTCCGCGAGGCCGCCTCCGGTGCGGCCGTGCGCCTCGTGGGCGTGCGCGTGGAAGGTCTGACGGCCGGTGACGCCGCAGAACAGCTCACCTTCGATGCACCGGAGCCCCGGTGGCGGGACGCGGAGGTCGCCGCCGACGACGCGCGTTCCCGATTCGGTGCCGCGGCCGTGCGGCCGGCGTCGTTGTTGTCACCCGATGAGAGGTGACGTCCGTCGCGTTCCGTGCCCGCTCGCGCACCGCCGGACGTCGCCGCTGGAAACACTGCCGCCGGAAGGGGAGATCGGGTAGTCGCCGACGCGCGGTGCTCGTATCCTGGAGTCCGACACCCCGACCGGGGCTGTCAGGGTCCACGATGAAATGCGGTCCGGTGCCGCCAGGTGGCGCCGGGAAGCGCTGTGCCGGAGGAGGAAAGATGCCACTCTCCGAGCATGAGCAGCGGCTGCTCGACCAGATCGAGCGCGAGCTCTATGCCGAGGACCCCAAGTTCGCATCGTCGGTACGCGGCGCGAAGGTACGTCGCCCGAAGCGTGGCAGGCGCCTGCAGGGTGCCGCGCTGTTCGTGCTGGGCATCGGCCTGCTCGTGCTCGGCGTCGTCGTGCCGGTGCGGGTCGCCGAGATCCCGCTGATCAGCGTGTTCGGCTTCCTGGCGATGTTCTTGGGGGTGGTGCTCGTCGTCACTGCCATGCGAGCAGGTGGGGAGCCGGAGGAGGAATCCGGTAGCGGTTCCGGGGATTCCGGCGGCGGCTCGTCCGGCGGCGCCGGACAGCGCCGGCGCAGTCCGTTCTCCCAGCGGATGGAGGACCGGCTCCGCCAGAGGTTCGACGACAGATGACGACGCCCGGCCGGTCCGCGCCGCGGCACCGGGCCCCGTGACCCCGGATCCCGCGGCACGGTGTTCCGCAGCGGCGTGATCCGGCGTCAGTGGTCATCGCACGATTCTGCTCGAGCAGGGCTCCCGTACGCGGAGCCCTGCTCGAGTCGTGTCCGGCCGTGTCCGGTCCCCGTTGACGGGGTGGCCGCCACTGGGGTGGACGCCGCCGGGGTGGATGCCGCCGAGCGGCGGTGCCGGGGTCGTGCGCGGGGCGCTCGGCGTGCCCGCGACGCGGGTTCAGTGCTCGCGACGGCGCAGCAGTGACCGCGGCAGGATGCGTCGCCGCCAGGACAACGGTGCGCAGCGTGCGAAGCTCTCGCGCAGTCCCGCGAGGGCGCGTTGCAGTTCCGACTGGGCTGACTCGGAGGGCTGGCCAGACTGGGAGGGCTGGGGAGACTCGGGGCGGCTCAGTGACGCGCCGGCCGCACCTGCCGGGCTGTACCACGCCCGTTCCACGACGGTGACGATCGTGTGCAGGTCGCGGCGGCCCGCGTCGTCGAGGCCGAGGCGGTCGCCGACGGTCTCCGCCGACTGCCTGAGTGTCGCCGTCGCCGGCAGGTCGAGGCCCCGGTCGGCGCATTCGGCGAGCACTTCGCGCCAGGCGGCGTCCGGCGACCCGTCGGTGAGGCGGGACACCTCGGCGATTCTGCGCTCGCGGATCAGCTCGCGGGTACACGCGGGCCCCACGAGGCAGGCGACGAGCAGGAACACGCAGAGTGCGACGGCCCAGTGCACGAGCCATGCTGCCAGTGCCACCGCGACGAGCCAGCTGCCGACGACGGCCGCGATCGCCGCGCCGGGAGCGGCGCGGCCGGTGGTGAGGCGTCGGCCGAGTGCCAGGACGCCTGCGGTCGTCACCGCCAGCAGGGCGCCTGCCAGCCAGCCGGGCCATTGCGGTGGTGGCCCGGCCTGCTCGTCGTTCTGCGCCTGCTGATCGGGCCCGGCGGCGGGCTGCGACGGCTCCGGGGACGCGGGCGACGAGCTCTCCGGGGCCTGCGACGACCCGGTCGGCTCGTCGGGTGCCGAGTTCTCCCCGGTGTCCAGGTAGTCGGGTGTGTACCCGCGGCCGTTGGTGAGTGGGGTCGGGTCGAACGTGACCCAGCCGAGGTCGTCGCCGAAGTACACCTCGACCCATGCGTGTGCGTCCTCCGACGTCAGGACCCGGGTGCCCCGGCCGTCGGTGGTGCCCCGCGTGAAGCCGACGGCCACTCGGGACGGCACGTCGAGGGAGCGGAGCATGACCGCCATGGCGGAGGCGTACTGCTCGCAGAATCCGCGCTTGCCGCGTAGGACGAAGTCGGCGAGCGCGTCGGGGTCCGAGGCCGGTGCGGTCTCGGTGTCGTAGACGAATCCGTTGGACGGGTCGGTGAAGTACCGCCAGATGGCCCTGGCCTTGCCGAACGTCGTCGGCTCGTCGGCGGTGAGGTCGCGCGCGAGGGCACGTACGCGCGGATCGACCTGAGGGACCTCCTGGTACCGGGGGTCGGGGCCGGTGACGGTGCCCGCCGCACGGAGCCGGTCACGGGTCGGTTCGGCCAGCGACGTCGTCATCGTGTAGGTGCGTGGCCTGCGCCGGTCCTCGCTGTAGACCGACCCACTGGTGCGGTCGTAATACCAGTCGCCCGGGGGCGGGTCGATGCTGCGGATCTTGCCGTAGGTCGGCAGCCAGACGTCGGTCCAGTTGACGGGTGTCACGCGGACGGTGCGGGACTCACCGGCGACCGTGTCGCCCGGTGCGGTCGGCAGGGGGCCGTCGGCGGGTCGGCCCGCGGGCATCCTGCGGCCGTCCGGCAGTCCCCAGCCCTGCCCGGGGATGTAGCGGGACAGGGTGAAGGCGCGCATCAGGGGTGCGTTGTCGCCGAGGCCGTCGACCTCGAACATCCGGGTGGGGGAGCGGTCGCCGAGCATGCCGCGCAGCGACGTGAACGGTTCCACGCCGAGTCCGCCGGGCGCCGCCTGCTCCTCGGAGTCCGATCCGGGAAGGCTGCCCTCGGTGCCGACGACAGTCAGCGTCGCGCCCGCGACCAGGCCTGCGACGACGGCGGTGACGACGAGTGCCGACGGGGCGGTCATCGCGCTCACGCCGGCGCCCGATCCGCGTGCCGGCGCCCGGGTACGCCACACGCGGTCGCGGTGCCGGTGGCTGCCGTCCACGGCGAGCAGCGCGGCGTAGGCGACGACCCCGAGCGCGAACGTCCACCACGGCAGCAGCTCCGAGGTGAGCGCGGACGGTACGGCGTGGACACACAGCAGGAGCAGGCCTGTCGCGGCCGGCGCGGCGGCGGTCACGGCCAGCAGGTCGACCACGAGCGCCACGAGACCGACACTGATCATGATCAGGCAGCGGATGCCGTCACTGGCGCCCACCGGGGGAAGTCCGGTGCGGATGTCGGAGAACCCGGCGGTGAGCACCTGATGCAGCTCGCCGAACGCTTGGGGCCCCGGCAGCAGCCCGAGTACCCCGCCGGTGGTGAACGATCCGGTGACGAGTACGAGCAGCGCCAGCAGCTGCGCGGCGCCGACGAGGAACGGGTGCAGCCGCACGGCGCGCGCGGCGATGCCGGTGCCCGCGATGAGCAGGGCGGCCGCCGCGACGTCACCGAACCAGGACCATCCCTGCACGACGCCGGTGAGCGCGGTGGAGACGGCGATCGTCGCGAGCGCGGCCATGAGCGGGCCGATGATCCCGTGCAGCGTGAGCCGTGGCCGCCGTCGCGGCGGCGAGGGGGCGGCCGGCGGTGCGGCCGGGGGTGCGGGCGCGTTCACCGGAAATCACCCGTCTGCAGCGGGCTGGTCGTGGTGGCGCGGCACAGCTCCGCCCAGATGTCGGCGACGCCTGCGTCCCTGCCCGCGACGACGACCCGCCAGCCCGCGGCCCGGAGCAGTGCCGCCGTGTCGGCGACCGTTGCGGCCGGTTCCTGCCACGACGCGTCCTGCCACGACGCGGTGTCCAGCAGCACCGCGAGGCTGGGTGCGCCGCGGGGGCGGGTGTGGGTCAGCTCCGCAACCCCCTGGGCGCCGACCGTGCCCAGGACGGCGATCAGCTCGTGGCCCTGGGCGTGCGCCGGTCCCGACGACACGGTCAGATCCCGTTCGTGCGCGGGCTGCAGAGCGGCGAGCGCGTCGAGGACGACCCCGCCGCCCGCGTGGCCGGCTCCGTCGGGGATGTCGGCCAGGACGTGGCCGCGTTCGTCGGCCAGTCGCACCGGGCTGCCGGAACCGCTCAGGTGCACGCACGCGCTGGCGGCGAACTCGACCGCCCACTCGAGGCTGCCGTCGGGACGGCCGACGCCGTGGTGCGCGGCGGCGCGCCGGTCGAGCAGCACCGTCGTCCCGCCTCGCCAGGGCCGTTCCTCGACCCGGACCATGATCTCGTCGCGTCGCGCCGTCGAACGCCAGTGGACCTTCCGCATGTCGTCGCCGGTTCGGTACTGACGCACCATCACGTCCGGATCGCCCTGACCCGCGTGGTGACGGACGTCGCCGCTGTCGACCCCGCCGGTGCCCGCGCCGCCGGGACGGCCGCGCAGCGGGGTTACGCGCGGCACGACCACTACGCCTGACGGCGGGACGAGGTCTCGGTCGACCTCGCAGAGCCCGAACGGGTCGGTGATGGTCGCGCGCAACGTGCCGATGCGGTGGACGCCGCGCATGCCGGGCCGGATCGGGTAGCGCAGTGTGACGGGGTGGTGGGGAAGCCGCTCCACCACGAAGCGCGGCCGCGGGCCGAGCGGGTGCGGCAGCCGGTCCTCGAGCAGGATCTCCCCCGCGGGGAGCCGGCCGGTGCGCCACAGGTCCAGGCGTACGTCGCCGTCACCGCCCGCGGGCACGCGTTCGGGTGTGATGATGCGGCGAGCGCCGATGCGGACCTTCGACACCGCGGCGAGTGCCGCGGCCAGCAGAGGCAGTGCCACGACGAAGGCCGCGACCCGCAGCAGGCCGCGTTCGTCGAGAACGACGGCACAGGCCGCGGCTGCGACGCCCGCTGCGAGCAGGCAACGGCCACGGGTGGTCAGACCCGACAGGGCCCGCAGGAGGGCCGGTCGGCGGCGTGACTCCGCCGGAGGGCGGGTCTGCTCGGGGGCCGCGTGCGGTGCCGGGACACCGGCCGCGTAGCTGGTCATGGTCGATCCGTGCTCAGTAGCCGTACGGGCCGCCGTGGCCGTCCGGGGCGCCGGGACGGCCTGCGCCGCCGGGCTGCCCCCGGTGACCGCCGTGACCGTTGCTCGTGTGCGGGGGCGCGGGATGGCCGCCTGCCGCGGGTGCCGGTGCTCCTGCGCCGGCACTGCCTGTGGGAGCGGCGCGCTGCGGAACCGGAACCCGCTGCAGGACGGCGTGGACGACGTCCGAGGCAGAGCGGCGGGCGGCGAGTGCCTCGGTGGTGAGGACGAGCCGGTGCGCGAGCACCGGCACGGCGACCGCGTGCAGATCGTCGGGTACGACGAACTCGCGTCCGGAGAGTGCGGCCTGGGCGCGGGCGGCGCGGATCAGCTGCAACGTCGCGCGGGGAGAGGCGCCGAGTCGCAGTTCCGGCAGTTGGCGCGTGGCCGACACCAGGTCGACCGCGTACTGCCGTACCTCGTGCGCCACGTGCAGCTGCTGGACGGCGCGGGCGAGCCGGTGCACGGTCTCGCCGTCCGACACCGGCATGAGGCCGTCGAGCGGGTTGTCTCCCGCGTGCTCGTCCACCATCGCGAGTTCGGCCTGCGGGTCCGGGTAGCCGATCGAGACCCGCGCGGTGAAGCGGTCGCGCTGGGCCTCCGGCAGGGCGTACGTGCCCTCCATCTCCACCGGATTCTGGGTGGCGATCACCATGAACGGCGAGTCGAGGGGATACGTCGTGGTGTCGACGGTGACCTGCCGTTCCTCCATGCACTCCAGCAGCGCGGACTGCGTCTTGGGGGAGGCGCGGTTGATCTCGTCGCCGACGACGATGTTCGCGAACACCGGGCCGGGCCGGAACTCGAACGAGGCCTGCTGGCGGTTGTAGATCGACACGCCCGTGACGTCGCTGGGCATGAGGTCGGGTGTGAACTGGATGCGGCTCACGGTGCAGTCGATCGACCGGCCCAACGCCTTGGCGAGCGAGGTCTTGCCGACGCCGGGAACGTCCTCGACGAGCAGATGTCCCTCGGACAGCAGCGTGACGAGCGCGATGCGGACGACCTCGGGCTTGCCGACCAGCACCCGTTCCACGTTGGCCGCGATGCGCTGCGCCGTGTCGTGCAGGTCTCCGAGCCCGAGCTGTACGCCCGGACCGGCGGGGGTCGGGTACGCGGGGCGTTCACCGAAGTCCTCGGTGGTTGCGGCAGAGTGCCCTCTCGACGTCACGCGACCTCCACATTCCGTGCATGCGCCCTGCTCCAGGGTCCCACGGAGTGTGTCAAACACGGGCGAAACGTGGAGATTCACCCCGCGTGGTGAGACGGTGACAACGAGCACACGGGGCACGGGCCGTACGGCACGAACGAGGGCTGGACAGTGGCGCGTGGTCGCCTAGGATTGCGGCCTGGAATCGTCCGGTCACGGAGAGGCATGACGCGATGACGAGTGGTGCGCCCGCGCCCGTGACGGGCCCGGTCGACCTGCCTGCGGGCGCCTTCGCCGTCGCGCCCGACCTGGCCGAGGACGCGCTGCAGCGGATCGGTGAGCTGCAGGACGTGGTCGGCAGGCTCGTCAGGGAGGCGAAGGTCCTCGGCCGGTCGGTGCCGCTGGGCGACGGCTACGCCGGGGAGATCGGCGAGTTCATGGCCCGCTACGGCATCGACCCGGCCGGCGGCGGTGAACCGTCCTCGGGTGCCGTGTCGGATGCGCTCGTGGCGTTCGGCAGGGAGCTCGCGGAGCTGCGAAGCCGGATCAACGGCGCGCTCGAGCAGTACCGACAGCAGGACGAACAGGCCGAGGGCGAACTGAAGGGCGTCGATTGTCAGGGCGGGTGAACGGGCGGTTCCCGGGGTCGCGCGGCACGGGCTCCGCGGGTACCGGCCCCGGAGCGCGCGGTTCCGGCGCACATCGAGTCGGAGCACATGGGGTCGGAGCACATCGACTCGGATCGCGCGGGCTCGGATCGCATGGGGTCGAATCACCGCTGCGCGTGGCGCTCGTGACGGTGCTGTCGGCGGCGGGCCTGCTCGGCGCCTCCGCGTGTGGCGCGGCGGGCGGGGAGGCGGCGGGCCCAGGTGGTGCGTCCCCGGCCGCGTCGTCGGAGAACACGCCGTCGGAGAGTGCGGAGCCGTCGAGTGCGTCCCCGGCCGAGACCGATCCGTGCGCATGGCTGACTCCCGCCGAACGGTCGACCGCAGGGTTGGCCGTGCCGGGCGAGCGGCGGACCGTCGGTTCGGTCCCGGCGTGCGACTACACCGAACAGGGCGCCGGCGGGGTCACCGTCACGTTCGACACGACCTCCGCACTGGCCGACCTCCGGCCGGACGGGGAGGCTACGCCGCTGCGGATCGCGGGCCGCGAGGCACAGCGGGTGGCCGACCCGGTCGCCGACGACGGCACCTGCACGGTGCTGCTCGCCGCCGGGTCCACCTCGTCGGTCCACATCGATGTGTCCACGGCGGACTTCCGCGGCACCCGTGAGTCCTGCGAGCGCGCGTCCACCGTGGCGGAGCTGATCGCACCCGATCTGCCGGGGAGAACCGGATGAGCGAATCCCGACACGACGAATCCCGACACGGTGAACCATCGCACGGGACCGCGGCGGGCGGAGGCGGCGACGCCGGCGAGTCCCGGGTTCCCCAGCCGGACGTGCGGTACGAGTGGTACAGCCACGACCGGCTCAAGACCCTGGTCGATGCCGGCAACGACCCCGAGTCCGCGGGCGAGATCGGAGAGGGTTGGCGGAGTCTCGGCCGGACGTTGCAGCAGGCGAGCGAGCAGCTGGCGGCCTCGTCGGCGGCCTCCGAGGAGGCGTGGCAGGGCGAGGCGGGCCGGGCGTTGCGGGCCGCGCTGGACCGGGCCACGGCGTGGGCGGGCCAGGCGGCCGCGACCGCCGACGCGCTGGGCGGCGCCGTCTCGGCGCAGGCGGGCGCGGCGGCGCACGCGCGGTCGGCCATGCCGGATCCGGTGTCGTACGACCCGGGCGGGATGATCCGTGACGCCATGGGCGCCGGCGATCTCACAGCCCTCGCAGGTCTGACCGACGCGATGGCGCAGCGCCGCGCCGAGGCGGAGGAGGCCCGGCGCCGGGCCGTCGACGTGCTCCACGCGCGCGACCTCGCGCTGCGCGACGCCGCGGGGGTGCGGTCGTTCACCGTGCCGCCGCGGCTGGGCGGGCCGGCATGATCCGCCTCTCGGCGTCGGCGTTCGACGTCCTCTGGTCGGACCTCGACCTCGGCCCACCGCCCGCGGTGCTGGCCGTGCCGAGCGTGGGCAGCACCGCCGAGGAACGCGCGCGGATCCGGCAGGAGGTCTACGCCAATCTCGCCGACCGCGGCCTGTATCCCGGCGAGCTGGACGAGGCCCTGCGGGCCCGGCTGACCGGGATCGCCCGCGCCTCCGTGCTGATCGACTGCGAAGTGCTGTTCGACGCCGCCGACACCGACCCGTTGCGCGGCCTTGTCGCCGAGTCGGCGGGCGGCAGGGGAGTGCTGGCCGTGCAGCCGAACCGGACCATCGGCCTCGACACCGTGGGCGACGGCCGGGCCTGCGCCGAGGCGGCCGCCATCCTGCCCGAGGTCGACGCAGGTCCCGGACGGGGCGTGAGTCTGCCCTCGACAGCGCTCGACGCGGCGGCCGACCCCGTGTACGACGGCGGCAGCGGCTCGCGGTCACGCGACGACCAGGTGCGGGAGGTGCTGGCCGTTCAGGCGCGGCCGGTACTCGCCGCGGGGCAGTTCTCCGTGTACCGGCGCGAGGCCACCCGGCTCGTCCGGCAGGGCGGCCTGAGCTGGTTCCTCACCGACGTCGGCGCCTACACCGCCACCGTGGCGCCGCGTTCCGACGACGACTCCTGGCTGACGTTCGCGCCTGCCGACCGCGAACGGGTGGCGACCCGGCTCGCCGACCTCGTCGCGGAACAGACCACCCGAGCCGGGTCCGCGGCGGCCGCCGGCATCCGCTGACGGCCCGGGCCGGCCGCGCACCCCACCGGCTCGCTCGTCGAGCCTCTTCTCGGACGGCTCCACCCCACCTCCATCCCCACCTCCATCCCCCACCTCTGCCCCTCACCCCACACGGCCCCACTCACCGTGCCCCACGGGCCCGGCCACCCTTCCCCACGGCGCTGCCCACCGCCGCCCACCGGGCGTCCCGGTCCCCGGATTCGCCCAGTGAATCGGACCAAACCGGCGCCGGATATTCGTCTCCGCGGCGGTGACATCCCCCGGGGCGGCGATCTTCCCCCACTTCTCCCCACGGTTGAACCACTGCTGTGACCTGCGTGAACTCGTCGCAAACCCGGCTGCTCTCGCGGTTTTCTCGTTGACTGTGGGGAGAAGTGGGGTACGGTGGTGACCAGTGGGGCGGAAGGGAGCTCCGTGGTCGATGCCGGCAGGTCCGACGGGAAGGACTGCGGGCTCGGCAGGGGAGGTGGAGGCCGATGTTCCTCGGCACTCACACCCCGAAGCTGGACGACAAAGGGCGGCTCACGTTGCCCTCGAAGTTCCGGGAAGCGCTGGCCGGGGGCCTGATGATCACCAAAGGTCAGGACCACTGCCTCTACGTCTTCCCGCGAGCGGAGTTCGAGCAGATGGCCAGGAAGGTCGCGGAGGCCCCGTTCACGAACGAATCGGTGCGGGCCTATCAGCGGTACCTGTTCGCGGGCACCGATGAGCAGCGGCCGGACAGCCAGGGCCGGATTCCGATCGCACCCGAGCTGCGGCGCTATGCCGGGCTCAACAAGGAATGCGTGGTGATCGGGGCGATCACCAGGCTGGAGATCTGGGATTCCGAGGCGTGGCAGTCCTATCTGGACGAGAACGAGGACAACTACGCCAAGGCGCAGGAGGAGATCCTGCCCGGTGTCTTCTGACACGGAATCTCCGACGTCCGGTCGCGGCGTGCTTCCCGGGTCGTCGGGGACACGGGAAGCAACGACAGGCGACGTGGGCGCGGATGCCCTCAGGCTGCGGCCCTGATGCACCTTCCCCGGTATCAGGCCCGCAACCTGTAGGCATCCGCCCCGCGTCGGGGAGAGAAGTCCCGGTGGGGCGGGGCGGAAGGGGGCGCAGTGACCAGTGATTCCGCGCACCTGCCCGTGCTGCTCGACCGCGTCACCGCATTGCTGGCTCCCGCGCTGAGGGACCGGGACGCGGTGCTCGTCGACACCACGCTCGGCCTCGGCGGCCACGCCGACGCGCTGCTGGCCGACCACCCGCGGTTGCGGCTGGTCGGTCTGGACCGGGATCCGAACGCCCTCGACCGTGCCCGGCAGCGATTGTCTCGTCACGGCGATCGGGTCGACTACGTCCACGCGGTCTACGACGAGCTGCCCGACGTCCTGGACGAGCTCGAGCTGTCGCATGTGGACGGCGTACTGATGGACCTGGGTGTCTCGTCGATGCAGCTCGACGTCGCCGACCGCGGGTTCGCCTACGCGCAGGACGCTCCGCTGGACATGCGGATGGACCAGACCACCGGCCCGCGGGCCGCCGACGTCCTCAACACGTACTCGGTCGCGGAGCTGACGCGGATCCTGCGCGAGTACGGCGAGGAGCGGTTCGCGCAGAGGATCGCGAAGGCCGTCGTCGCGGAACGGGAATCCGAGCCCTTCGACCGGAGCGACCGTCTCGTGCGATTGCTCTACGACGTCGTGCCCGCAGCGAGCAGGCGCACAGGTGGACATCCTGCGAAGCGGACGTTCCAGGCGTTGCGCATCGAGGTCAACCGGGAGCTGGACGTGCTGCGGGCCGCGGTGCCGGCCGCGCTCGACGCACTGCGTGAGGGCGGCCGGATCGTCGTCGAGGCCTACCACTCGCTCGAGGACCGCATCGTCAAACGTGCCCTGGCCGACCGTGCCACCTCGCGGACCCCGGAGGGGCTGCCCGTCGAGCTTCCCGGGCACGGACCCGAGTTCCGCCTGCTCACCCGCGGTGCCGAGAAGGCGGGCGAGCAGGAGATCGAGCACAACCCGCGTGCGGCGTCGGTACGGCTGCGCGCGGCCGAGCGGATTGGAGCGGCTGCCTCATGACTGCACCCGCACGTCCTCGTACTCAGCCGGTCGAGCGGCCGCGGCAGACCCCGCGCCGCACCGCGAGGCAGGCGCCGACCTCCGCTCCCGAAACCGGATCGCCGCGGCGACGCAGTTCCGCGGCGGAGCGCGCGTACGCCCGGCGGGCCCAGCGCGCCGAGACGCTGCAGCGGCAGACCGAACGCCGGGAGACGCCGGAGCCACGCAGGCTGCGCATTCGACTGAGCTGGCCGAAATCGCGCGCGTCGTTCGTGTTGATGCTCATGGCCCTGATGGCCGTGGGGGTGGCGACGACGTTGTGGCTCTCGACCCAGGCGATCTCCGACTCGTACCGCCTCGAACAGCTCCGGCAGAACAACGCCTCGCTGGCCGAGCGGTCGGAGGAACTGCAGCGCGCGGTCGCCTCGGCCGAGGCGCCGGCACGGCTCGCGGAGCGTGCGAGGGACCTGGGCATGGTGCCGGGCGGCAATCCGGCCCGGCTCGTCGTGCGCGACGACGGCACGGTGCGCGTGGTCGGTGAGTCGGAGCGGGCGAGCCCGCCCGCACCGCAGCAGCCGTCGACCGGGCGTCCCGGCGGGGACGCGAACGACGCGGGCGACCGTGACGGGCGCTCCGGCGGTGCACAGGGTGACGGTGCCGGCACGCAGAGCCGTGACCGGCAGGCCGGTGACGGACAGGCGGGCGATGCGCAGGGCGACCGGGCGCAGCAGCGTGACCGGCAGGCCGGGGACGACACGCGCGGTGACCGCGGGGACGGCGGCGTCGGCGGCCGGGGCGGCGACACTGGAACCACCGGCGACGGTGACCGGCCCGCGGACTCAGGCGCTGGGGAGACCGCCGACTGACTCCCGGTCCCGCCTGCCGCCGGTGCGGGAAGGGAGAACGTGAACGAACCGGAGGGGACCGATGCGACCGAAACGACCGGGCAGGCCGGGCGGCGCGAACAGGTCGGAGCCGTCGCGGGGGCGCGGCCCGGTGGGCCGGACGTACTCGGCCAAGGCTCGTCGCTCCGGCACCCCGGCCGACCGCGGCACGCGGAGCCGGTTCGTCATCGGCCGGATCGTGCTCGTCGTGGTGCTCGTCGCCACCGGTCTCAAACTCGGCTACGTGCAGGGTTTTCAGGCGGAGGCGCTGTCGGCCCGGGCGGAACAGCAGCGCACGACCACGATCGACATCCCGGCCCAACGTGGCTCCATTGTGGACCGCAAGGGTGCGAAACTCGCCTTCAGTGTGGAGACGCGGACGCTGTGGGCGAATCTGCGGCTGATGCGTAAGAACTGGGACGAGCACGAGAAGAAGCACCCGAAGTCCGGCGAGAACTTCGACACGCGGGTCGCCGAGATCGCGAAGTTCATCGCGCAGAAGGTGTCGGGGAAGACGTCCGAATCCGAGCTGCTCGACGCCTTCCACGACGAGGATTCGAGTTTCACCTACCTCGTCGACGACGTGCAGCCGTCGGTGGCCGACGAGATCCAGGAGAAGTTCCCCGAGATCGGCTACGAGAAGCGTGCCCGCCGGGAGTACCCGGCCGGGAAGGTCGGTTCGAACATCGTGGGCTTCGCCAACTGGCGCATGGAGGAGCCGGACCAGTCCAAGCACAACATCGAGGGCCTGGCCGGGTTGGAGAGCGCCCGTAACGGGGTGCTGACGGGTGAGCCGGGACGGCAGGTCGTGGACACGGCACAGGGCACCGACGTCGTGATCCCCGGTACGGAGCGGGAGGTGCAACCGGCGGTCCCCGGCTCCGACCTGGAACTGACCATCGATTCCGACGTGCAGTACAACGTGCAGCGGATGCTGTCCGACTACGTCGAGAAGTCTCGCGCGGAGGGTGGCAGCGCGGTCGTCCTGGATTCGGAAACGGGCGAGATCTACGGGCTGACCAGTGAGAAGACCCTCGACCCGAAGAACCTCGACCCGGCTCTGATGACGGAGAAGGCCGTGACGCAGCCGTTCGAACCGGGGTCGGTGAACAAGGTCATCACCGCCGCGGGCGCGATCGAGGAGGGGATCACCGACCCGAAGGACGTCCACCGGGTTCCCGGCTCGATGAAGGTCGCGGACCACACCGTGCGTGACGCGTGGGAGCACGGCACGCAGCCGTTCACCACGACGGGCATCTTCGCCAAGTCGTCGAACGTCGGCACGCTGATGCTCGCCCAGGAGCTCGGCCCCGACCGGTACATGGACCTGCTGAAGAAGTTCGGACTCGGGCAGCGGACCGGTGCGGGCCTGCCGGGCGAGAGCCCCGGGTTCGTCCCGCCGCGCAACCAGTGGTCGGGCACGACATTCGGCAACCTGCCGATCGGGCAGGGCCTGTCGATGACGGTGCTGCAGATGGCGGGCATGTACCAGGCGATCGCCAACGACGGCGTGCGCGTCGAGCCACGTGTCGTCGCCGCGACCCGCACCCCCGACGGCAGGCGGGTGCCCGAGCCGAAGCCGGATCGCACGCGGGTCGTGAGCCCGAAGGCGGCCGAGGCCGTGCGCAACATGCTGCGGGCGACGACGCAGGACGGGGACATGTACGAGAGCGGCACCGCTCCGCAGGCGGCGATCGAGGGCTACCAGATCGCGGGCAAGACCGGCACGGGTCAGCAGGTGGACCCCGAGACCGGTGCGTACAGCAACGAGCTCTACAACATCACCTTCGCCGGGATGCTGCCCGCCGACGATCCGCGGTTCGTCGTCGGCATCCGGCTCGACGCCCCGGACACCACATTGCCCGAGGGCAGTTCGGCGGCGCCGCTGTTCAAGCAGATCTCGTCGTACCTCGCGCAGCGCTACGAGATCCCACTCTCGGACAAGGAGGCACCGGTCGTGCCGCTGATCCGGCGGCAGTGACGGCACACCCACGACCGCCCGGACATGCGAGAGGGGTGCTCACCATCGGGTGAGCACCCCTCTCGGCGTCTCGGGTCCTCCGCGTCGCTGGCCTACTTGGCGTACAGCGAGTCGATGTCGCCCGCGTAGTTCTTGCTCACGACGCCCCGCTTGAGCTTCATGCTCGGTGTGACCTCGCCGCCCGCCTCGGTGAAGTCCTGCGGCAGGATGCTGAACTTCTTGATGGCCTCGGCGTGCGAGACGAGCTTGTTCGCGTCGTCCACGGCGGACTGCACGTCGGCACGCAGCTTCTCCTCCGAGGCCAGGTCGGCGACGGTGGCGTCGGAGGAGAAACCGTTCTGTTCCTTCCAGGTGGGGAAGAACTCCTCGTCGATCGTCACCAGCGCGCCGATGAACGGCCGCTGGTCGCCGACGACCATCGCCTGGCTGATCAGCGGGTGCGCCTTGAGTGCGTCCTCGAGCGTCGACGGGGCGACGTTCTTGCCGCCCGCCGTCACGATGATCTCCTTCTTGCGGCCGGTGATCTTGACGAAACCTTCGTCGTCGACCTCACCCAGGTCGCCGGTGTGGAACCAGCCGTCCTCGAGCGATTCGGCCGTGGCCTGCTCGTTGCGCCAGTACTCGCCGAACACCACGCCGCCGGAAAGCATCAGCTCGCCGTCCTCGGCGACCTTCACCGACGTGCCCGCGACGGGCCTGCCGACGGTGCCGACCTTGAAGGCGTCACGCGTGTTCACGCAGGCGGCCGCGGTGGTCTCGGTCAGGCCGTAGCCCTCGAACACCGGAACGCCGATGCCGCGGAAGAAGTGGGCGAGCCGGGTGCCGAGCGGCGCTCCACCGGAGACGGCGGCGATGCACCGGCCGCCGAGGGCGGCGTGGAGCTTGCTGTAGACGAGCTTGGCGAACACGGCGTGCTTGAGCTTGAGGCCGAGGCCCACCTTGCCCGCGTCGGTGGCTTGGCTGTAGGCGATCGCGGTGGCCTCGGCCGCGTCGAAGATCTTGCCCTTGCCGGCGGCGTGGGCCTTGAGCTTGGCCGAGTTGTAGACCTTCTCGAACACGCGCGGCACGGCGACGACGAACGTCGGCCGGAAGGCGCCCAGGTCGGCGACCAGGTCCGTGGTGTCGGTGTGGCCGAGCGTCACGCGGGAGGAGAACGCCGTGATGGCGATGGCGCGCGCGAGGATGTGGGCCAGCGGCAGGAACAGCAGCAGCGAGTTCCCGGACTCCATCAGGTCCGGGAAGGCGTCGATGTCGGCACGCACCTCGGAGAGCAGGTTCCGATGGGTGAGCGTTACGCCCTTCGGCCTGCCCGTCGTGCCGGACGTGTAGCAGATCGTCGCGACGTCGTCGGCCCGCACCGAGCGGCGGCGGGTGTGGACGTCGTCGTCGGCGCGGTCGGCACCGAGCGCGGTCAGCGTCTCGACGGCGCCGGCGTCGCCGTCGATCTGCCAGGCGTGGGCCAGCTCAGGCAGCCGGTCGCGCACCTCGTTCAGGGCGGCGGTGTGCTCGGCCGTCTCGACGACGACGGCCTTGGCCCCCGAGTCGGACAGGATCCAGTGGACCTGCTCGGCCGACGACGTCTCGTAGATCGGCACGGTGACGCCGCCCGCGGCCCAGATCGCGAAGTCGAACAGGGTCCACTCGTAGCGGGTCTTCGACATCAGCCCGACGCGGTCGCCGTGTTCGATGCCCGCGGCGATGAGGCCCTTGGCGGCGGAGAGCACCTCGGCGGCGAAGGTGCGCGCGGTGACGTCGCGCCACGAACCGTCGATCAGCCGACGGAAGCTCACGGTGTCGCCGAACCGCTCGGCGTTGGCCCAGACGACGTCGGAGGCGTTCTCGTCGTCGGCGATGGGCCGTAGTGCTGGGGCGCTGTACTCGCGCACGTCAACCTCCGCGGTGGGATTCCAAACAACGTTGTTACTCGCCGGTCAACTTAGCCGGTGTCGGTGCCGTTCACCATGGGTGGGTGCGGGCATGTTGTGAGGCGCATACCATCTCGCAACCGTGAGCGGATCCGAATCCCAGCCTGCGCTCGACATCGTCGACGAGACCTTTCTGACCGTGCCCCCGAGCACACTCGCCGCGGTCTTCGCGGACCCGGCGGCGTGGCGGCGGTACTGGCCCGACCTGGTACTCGAAGTCTATACCGACCGCGGTGAGCGGGGCCTGCGCTGGACCGTGCGCGGTGCGCTGGTCGGCACGATGGAGGTGTGGCTCGAGCCCGTGCTCGACGGCACCCTGCTGCACTACTTCCTCCGTGCCACCCCGGTGGTGGCCGACGGCACCCGGCCGTCGGGCGCGCGGTTGCGGCGGGAGTTCGACCGCCGGGCACGCGCGGCCAAGGCGATCGCGCTGAACCTGAAGGTCACGCTGGAGGACGGCCGCGCCGCCGGGTTGCCGCCCCGCTCGGCGGTAGGGTGATCACGTGCGGGTTCATGTGGTCTCCGACGTGCACGGCAACGCCGAGGCACTGGCGCGCGCCGGTGACGGCGCGGACGCGCTGGTCGTGCTCGGCGACCTGATCGACTTCGTCGACTACCACGAACACGAGGGTGGCATCCTCGGCGCGCTGTTCGGTGCCGAGAACGTCGCGACGTTCGCCCGGCTGCGCCGCGCGGGCCGCCGTCCGGAGATGGTGGAGCTGTCGAAACGGCTGTGGGGCAGTTTGGACGACCCGCGGGCCGCGGTGGACGAGGCCGTACGTGAGCAGTACACGCGCCTGTTCACCGCACTGCCCGCGCCGACCTACGTGATCCCCGGCAACGTCGACGCGCCCGCGCTCTGGCCCGAGTTCGACGCGCCCGGCCTGCACTTCGTCGACGGCGAGGTCCGCGACATCGGCGGCCTGCGGTTCGGGTTCGTCGGGGGAGCGGTCCTGCCGGAGGGTGCGACACCGCGGCGTGACCAGGCGTGGCGGCCGTACCTGCGCACGCGGGAGGAGTTCGACAAGGCCGTCGCCGGGCTGACCGGCGTCGACGTGCTGGGCAGTCACATCCCGCCCGCGCTGCCGGAGCTGACCTACGACGTCGTCGCGCGTCGGGGTGAGCTCGGCTCGGAAGCCCTCGCCGACCTGATCGTGCGGGAACGGCCCCGGTGGTCGTTGTTCGGCCACGTGCACCAGCCGTTGTCCCACGCGAAGCGGGTCGGTGTGACCGAGTGCCGCAACGTCGGGCATTTCCAGCGCGACCCGCGGCCCTACGTGCTGCGATGGTGAGACACCGGACCGCTACGCTCTAGCGCCATGGCCGACCAGTCCACGCAGTCCATCGAGGTCGATGCCCCTCCGGAGCAGATCATGGCCGTCATCGCCGATCTGCCCGCCTATCCGGAGTGGGCCCAGGCGGTGCAGCATACGGAAGTGCTGGGTACCGACGAACGGGGTCGGGCCACGCAGGTGCGGTTCACGCTCGACTCGGGCCCGGTCAAGGACGTCTACACGCTCGAGTACGACTGGTCCGACGACGGGTTGTCGGTGAGCTGGCACCTCGTGAAGGGTCAGATGCAGAAGGCCCAGAACGGCCGGTACGAACTGCAACCGCTCGGCGGCGGCCGGACGCAGGTGACCTACACGCTGGCCGTCGAGCTGGCGCTGCCCATGATCGGGATGCTGCGCCGCAAGGCCGAGAAGATGATCATGGACACCGCACTGAAGGAACTGAAGAAGCGCGTCGAGGCCGAGGGCTAAGGCGCGTGCGACTGCTGCTGCTGACCGGGAAGGGCGGCGTCGGCAAGACGACGCTGGCCGCCGCGACCGGTGCCGCGCTGGCGGACCGGGGCAGCACGACGCTGATCGTGTCGACCGACCCGGCGCATTCCCTGGCCGACGCCCTCGCGATGCCGGTCGGACACGACCCCGTCCTGGTGGCCGACCGGCTGTACGGCGCACAGCTCGACATCCGCGCGCTGGCCGACGACGCGTGGGACGGCGTGCGCGAGCAGCTGCGGGCCGCGCTGGTGCGCGGCGGCGGACTGGACGGGCTCGCGGCCGAGGAGCTGAGCGTCGTTCCCGGCGTCGACGAACTGCTGGCACTCGGGGAGGTGCAGCGGCTCGCCGGAACCGGGCGCTGGGACGCCGTCGTCGTCGACTGCGGTCCGACGGCGGAGACGCTGCGGCTGCTGGCGTTGCCGGACGCCGTGTCGGGGTACCTCACGCGCATGGCCGGCCCCGTCACGAAACGGTCCGCGCTGGCTCGGTCCATGGCGCGGCTGGCCGAGTACACCCGGTCGTTGCGGGACCTGCTGACCGATCCCGCCCGCACGAGCGTGCGGCTGGTGTTCACGCCGGAACGCGTCGTCGTGGCCGAGACCCGGCGGACGCTGACCTCCCTCGCGTTGCGCGGCATCCGGGTCGACGGCATGATCGCGAACCGCGTGATGCCGTCGCCGGGCTGGTGGCGCGGTGCGGCCGCCGCCTGGGTGCGGCAGCGGCGCCGGCAGCAGGAGGAGGTCCTGGCGGAGCTGGCACGCTCCGGGGTCGGCGATGCGGCCGATCGCCTGCGCTCGGTCGAGTACCGGGCCGACGAACCGGTCGGGGTGGCTGCGCTCCGCGAGGTCGCCGCGGAGCTGTACGGCACCACCCACCCGTTGGACGACGGTGCCCGGGGGGACGACGGTGCCCGGGCGGACGGCGGCGCTGCGCGGGACGACGCCGGCACGTCGGAGGTCACCGGCGGGCAGGCGGGTGACCGGTCCGAGCGGGCCGGAACGGGCGGACGCGAACCGTTGTTGCAGATGTTCGAGGCCGACGACGGCTATCGGCTCCGGGTGGCAGTGCCGCTCGCCCGGGACAGCGTCGTCGACCTCGCGAGGGTCGACGACGACCTCGCGATCACCGTCGACGGGGTTCGGAGGCTGATCGCGTTGCCGGAGCCACTGCGCGCCTGTCGGATCACGGACGCCGAGTCCGATCCCCGTGGCGTGCTCGTGTACCTGGAGGGAACCGTATGAGCGGCACCGACGGCTCCGCGGGCCACGCGGACGGGCCCGCGGCGGGGGACGGCCCCGCGGCCGACAGCGCGCGGCTGGCCGAGGAGATCCGGCTGCTGGTCGACCTCGTCACCGAGCGGGCCGAGCCGTGGCTGCGCAGCGTGTTCGCCGCAGGGCACGGCCGCGGCGACCCGGAGTCGTGCGACGCGCCCGGTCCCGGCGGGTCCTGGCCGGGAGGAACCGGCCAAGGAGGAGGAACGGGAGCCGGGCAGGGGAGCACGCAGGACGACACGCCGCCCGCGGACGGCTCGGGTGCCTCTTCGTCCGGTGCCACTGCGTCCGGTCCCATGGAGTCCGGGCCCGCGGAGTCCGGTCCCGCGGGCGACGGTCCCACGGGTGGCCAGGGTGGCCGCGCCTCGGCGTGCTCGTGGTGCCCGTTGTGCGCGGTCGTCGCAGTCGTACGGGGTGACACGCCGGAGATGGCGGCGCGGGTGCTGGACCAGGCCGCCGCGCTGATCGCGCTGCTGCGGGCCGTGCTCGCGGACCGGTGGCAGCCGGACGAGGGCGTGCACATGCCCGGGTATCGCCCGTCGTCGCGGCCGGGGCCGCCCCCGGCAGGTCCGGCCCCGTCGGGGGCGTCGGTGTTCGCCGAGTGGCCCGGCAGGGGATCCGGGGCAGGCGGACCGGCCGGCGCGGCGCGACGGGTGCAGCGGGTGCCGGTGCGTCCGCGCGAACGCTGGGAACCAGGGGAGTAGCCGGTGGCCGCGATCGGAATCGACGTCGGCGGCACGAGCATTCGCGCAGGCGTCGTCGACGCGACCGGCGACGTGCTCGACACCGCGCGCACGGGCACCCCGCACGACGAGGCGGCCCTCGAGGACGCCATCGCGGGCGTGGTCGCCGACCTGCGGAGCAGGCACGAGGTGGCCGCCGTCGGGCTCGCGGTCGCCGGGTTCGTCGGACGTGACCGCACATCGGTGATGTTCGCCCCGCACCTGCCGTGGCGGACCGCGACGGTGGCCGACCGGATGAGCGAGCGCCTCGGGTTGCCCGTGACCCTCGAACACGACGCCAACGCGGCCACGTTCGCCGAGTACCGGTTCGGAGCCGCGCGGGGCACGTCGGTCGGCGTGTTCGTCGCCCTCGGCACCGGCATCGGGGCCGGTCTCCTGCTCGGCGGCGAGTTGTTCCGTGGCGCGCACGGCGTGGCGCCGGAGCTGGGACACCTGTGTCTCGTGCCGGGAGGGCGGCAGTGCCCGTGTGGAAAGTCGGGCTGCTGGGAGCGTTACTGCAGCGGTACGGCACTGGCCGCGACGGCGATCGAACTGCTGGCCACGCGGCCTCAGCACTCCACGGTGCTGGCCAGGGAGGCGGCGGGCGACCCGGGAGCGGTCACCGGCCGCCGCGTCGCCGGGGCGGCACGGGACGGCGACCCGCTCGCGCGCAAGGCGATGGCGGAGCTGGCCCGGTGGCTCGGCGAGGGGCTGGCGCTCGTCGCCGACGTGTACGACCCCGAGGTCGTCGTCATCGGTGGGGGCGTGTCGTCGTCGGCCCCGCTGTTCCTCGACGACGCGCGGGAGACGTATCTGCGCGCTGTGACGGGCGGCAAGCACCGCCCGCACGCGCGGATCCGGACGGCACAGCTGGGTGACGAGGCCGCGATCGTCGGGTCCGCCACGCTCGCGGCCGAGAGTGGCCGCCGAGTGGTCTGATCCCCGGCGAACACGGGCGTGTCGCGGGCCGGACACGCTAGATTCGAACGATGCTGGTCGGCAACGGGGACGGGTTCGTCAGCTGCGTCTGCGGACGGCGGCACTGGGGATTGTTCGGTGCCGCCGGACTGCTGTTGAGTGATCCGCGGCGCGGCGTGCTGTTGCAGCACCGCGCGGGTTGGACGCACGAGGGCGGTTCGTGGGCGTTGCCGGGCGGTGCGGTGCAGCCCGACGAGACCTCGGCCCAGGCGGCCGCCCGGGAGACCGAGGAGGAGACGGCGGTGCCCGGCGAGGCGTTCCGGGTGCTGGCCCAGCGCGCCGACGAGCACGGGACCTGGCGATACACGACGGTCCTGGCGACCGTGCTCGGCGACGCGGCACGGCCCCGCGTGACCAACGCCGAGAGCACGGCGCTGCGCTGGGTGCCGCCCACCGACGTCGCTGACTATCCGTTGCACAGCGGCTTCGCCGCGGCCTGGCCGGAGCTGCGTGGTCAGCTCGACCGGAGGCTCGTACTGCTGGTCGACGCCGCGTCCGTGCTCGGCCCGCGCCCCGGTGGCGGGCCGAACGAACCGGGTGGCGCTGTGGTGTGGCTGCAAGACCGGCTGGCGGTGCTGGCGGGCGTGGGAGTCTCCGCGGGCGACCTGGGTCTCGACGGTGTGGCCGGCGCCGCGCACTGGACGTGGTGGCCGCACGTCGTGCTGGTCGCGGGCGGCCCGGCCGCGGGGGCCGGAGCGCGGATCGGGCCGGTGGCGGGCACCGAGGCAGCGGCGGCCATCGAGACCGTGGCGGGCATCGAGACCGTGACGGAGGGAGACCGCGGGATCGGAGCGGCCGTTCGTGCGGCGCGCGCGGCACGGCCCGGCGATCACCTCGTCGTGGTCACGGCCGCCGACCGGCGCAGCCAACCCGCCGAGGCCGAGGCGGTCGAGGCTGAGGCGACGGCCGTTGTCGACCCGGCCGTGCTGTGGCGGCTGCTCGACGCCTGCACACCCGCGTGAGCGGCCACCCGCGGCGGGTCAGACCTGGGCGCCGTTGGTCGGATCGGCACCGTCCGGCGGACCCTGCCTGACCCGCAACAGCAGCAGGGCGATCCCCGCCGCGAGCGAGAGCATGCCGAGCGGGGTGGCGACCGCGCCGGACAGTCCGACGAGCGACGGCGCCATCAACAGCACCAGGCCGAGGACCACCAGGGCGAGAACGAGTACGGCGCCCTTGCGCGGTCTCGGCAGCGGGGGCGGTTCGGGCGGGACGAAGTGGTTGTCGGGATCATCGGGGTCGTCGTCGCCGGGTGCCGGGCCGAACATCGTCTCGTCCCACGCGATCGGGTTGTCCCGCCAGCCGTCGCCGCGGGAACCCGGCGCGCCGGTGGTCCTGCCCGCGTCGGCTTCGCGGTCGTCGGACGGGTCGGGGCCGGGCCGCTCCAGCAACGCGCCGTCGCCCCGGTCGCCACCGGAACCACCCCGGTCGCCACCGTGATCGTCGGCACCGGGTTCGTCGGCGGCCTGCTGATCGAGCGCGTGTTCGTCGAACTCCTGCTCGCCGAATCCCTGCGCGCGCAGGTCGGCGACGATCTCCTCGAACGCGGCGTCGACGTTCTCCGGCCCGTCGGAGCCTGGTCTGCTCACTTGGTCCCCACCTGCCTGCCGGCTGCTGCGAACTCGCTGCTGCGTTCGAAAAGAAGCGGCGCGTCGTTGTCGAGGGTGGCGACGTGACCGCTGTCGTGCAAGACGACCTCGGTGACGCATGCCGGATCGGTACCGATGCCGTCGAGCACCGCCCGGGAGTCGACCGGCTCGACGATGTCCTCCTGCCACGTCGTGCGGTTGCACTCGCGCCACGCGGTGTCGTGCCCGGGCAGGTGCGGACGGCACACCGTGTGCCCTTCGGCCGCCAGATGCCGTCCCCACGGACGCATACTCGGCGGGGTTTCCGTGAACCCGTGACACAACACCACGCCGGTTCCGCTGGTCCCGGTGTGCTGGAACGGCTCGGCGCCGGCGAGCACGGGCATGCCGTCGGTCCCTTCCTCTCCACGGGTGATCGGGGCCATGGTCGCACGGCGGCCCCCACCCGCGGGCGGGAAGCGTCCGCTCTCCCCGCCGGTGGGGACCTGCGCCGTTCCGGAGAGGCGGCCGGTGTGAGATAGACGGTGGTTACGACCCCGCGGTTGTGGCGGTGAACACGACGTTCGTAGTGTGATCGCCTCGGTTGGGTGACGAGACGAGGAGGCGCGGCCCGGTGGTGTATCGGCTGCTCAAATACGTGGTGCTGGGGCCGCTGCTGCGGCTGCTGTGGCCGACGAAGGTCACCGGCACGGAGAACATCCCCGCCGAGGGCGGTGCGATCATCGCGAGCAATCACCTCGCCGTGGCCGACTCCTTCTTCATGCCGGTGTACGTGCCGCGGCGCGTGACGTTCCCTGCCAAGCAGGAGTACTTCACCACGCCCGGCCTCAAGGGTCGGCTCCAGAAGTGGTTCTTCACCGCTTCCGGCCAGTTCCCGATCGACAGGTCTGGTGCCTCGGCGGCCCAGGCCGCGCTCGACACCGGTGTCCGGCTGCTGGCGGAGGGGCGTCTGCTGGGGATCTATCCGGAGGGGACCCGCTCGCCCGACGGGCGGCTCTACAAGGGCAAGACCGGCGTCGCCCGCATCGCGCTCGAGGCGCAGGTGCCGGTGATTCCGGTCGCGATGATCGGCACCGACCGGGTCAACCCCATCGGTTCGAAGATGTGGTGGCCGCGGAGACTGGAGATCCGGTTCGGTGAGCCGCTCGACTTCTCCCGTTACGCAGGTCTCGCGGGTGATCGGTTCGTCGAGCGGTCGATCGCCGACGAGATCATGTACGCCCTCATGGAGCTGTCCGGCCAGGAGTACGTCGACGTCTACGCCGCGAAGGCCAAGGAGGAGCTCGGCGAGGCGGTGCCGTTGCACGGCCGGGCCGGCGAGGTCGGCGCGGCCCGGGCGGGCACCGCGCCGTCACGGGTGCCGGAGAGCCGGGCGGGCTGAGTCGGCGGAGGTCACCGGCCCTGCCGGCCTGCCGGGATGAGGGCTTCGGCGAGCGGCCCGCGGCGGTACGGACCGGCTCGTCCGGCGCCGCGGGGCGCCCGTTACGGTGCTGCGGTGCGATTCTTCTACGACACCGAGTTCATCGAGGACGGCGTGACCATCGACCTGGTGTCGATCGGTGTGGTGGACGAATCCGGACGCAGTTTCTACGCGGTCTCCACCGAGTTCAACCCGGACAAGGCGGGCAAGTGGGTGCGGGAGAACGTGCTCGACAAGCTGCCGTCGCCCGCGGACAAGGCGTGGCGCAGCCGCGAGAGCATCCGGGAGGGCCTGCTCGAGTTCTTCGGCAAGCCCTCCGAGGGCATCGAGCTGTGGGCCTGGTACGCCGCCTACGACCATGTCGCCCTGGCCCAGCTGTGGGGCTCGATGCCGAAACTGCCGCGCCAACTTCCCCGGTTCACCCGGGATCTGCGGCAGCGTTGGGAGGACGTCGGCAAGCCGGTGCTGCCCAAACAGCCGCCCGACGCGCACGACGCGCTCGCCGACGCACGGCACAACCTGGAGCGGTGGAAGATCATCGAACAGGTACGTCTGCGTGAGGGCTTCGCGCGCTGACGGGCGGGCCCTCTCGGACCGGTACGCGAGCGTCGCGGACGGGCCCCGCTGTGTGGACGGCATGGGTCCGCGGTCCGGCAGGACGCGGTGGAATCGGCCGCGCCCCGCCGGACCACGGAAAGGTGTGCGAGCGCGGGCCGCTCAGCCCCGGCGGGCGCGGACGGCCGCGGCGAGGTCGTCGAGCAGCGACGCCGTCGTGGTCCAGTCCAGGCACGCGTCGGTGATGCTGCGTCCGTAGTCGAGGTCGGCCGCGCGCCCGAGGGTGAGGTCCTGCCTGCCGTCGGCCAGGAAGCTCTCCACCATCAGCCCGGAGATGCCGGGCTCGCCCGCGCCGATGCGCTCGGCCAGCTCGGCCACGACACCGGCCTGGCGCACGTGGTCCTTACCGCTGTTGCCGTGGCTGGCGTCGACGACGAGACGTTCGGGCAGCCCCGCCTTGCGCAGTCGTGCGAGCGTGTCCGCAACCGTGTCGGCGTCGTGGTTCGGGCCCGCGCTGCCGCCGCGGAGGATGACGTGGCAGTCCTCGTTTCCGGCGGTGGTCAGGAGAGCGGACACGCCGTCGGTGGTGATACCGGGGAAGACGTGGCTCGCCGCAGCCGCGCGTGTGGCGTCGACGGCGACCTGCACGTCGCCGTCGGTGGAGTTCTTGATGCCCACCGGCATCGACAGGCCGCTGCACAGCTGGCGGTGCACCTGACTGGCCGCGGTGCGCGCACCGATGGAGCCCCACGTCACGACGTCGGCGATGTACTGCGGAATGATCGGGTCGAGGAACTCGCAGCCGACCGGCAGGCCGAGCGCAGAGACGTCGAGCAGCAACTGGCGCGCGAGACGCAGGCCCTTGTTGACCGCGAAGCCGCCGTCGAGATCGGGGTCGTTGATCAGGCCCTTCCACCCGAGCGTGGTGCGGGGCTTCTCGAAGTACACGCGCATCACGATGTGCAGCTCGCCGCGGACCTTCTCGGCGTGGGCGGCCAGTTTCCGGGCGTAGTCGAGCGCGGCCTCGGCGTCGTGGACCGAGCAGGGGCCGGCGACGACCAGCAGGCGGTCGTCACGGCCTGCCAGAATGTCGACGGCGGCGTCCCGGCCCGCGGTGACCGTGCGGGCGACGGTGTCGTCGACGGGATGTTCCTGGCGGAGCAGGGCGGGCGACATCAACGGGCTGACGTGGGTGATGCGGTGGTCGTCCAGCGGGATCCCGGTGTGCGAGGCCGCGGCAGTGCCCGTCGCCGCGGGATCGGGGGATGCCGTGGTCGGCAGAGTGGTCATCGGGGTGACTTCCTTTCCGCAAGCCGCCCCGGGCACCACCGAGCCGGCTTGACGTCCGGCTCGAAGTGGATGTGGTCAGCGCAGGTTCACGCCGACCGGCCCACTACGGGCCGGCCAGGTAAACCAGTAATAGCGCTGCATGCCCTGGACCGTAGCAGAGGCTCACCTCGCTCCACCGGTGCAGTGACCTATGTCTACGTCGAACCGGTTGCCGGAGGTCACGGTCTCGCGCTGCGCCGACCCGGTGACGCGCGGTTATCCTCGGTGCTCAGGGCGATGGATGACCACGGAGGGTGGAGCCGAATGCGGGTGGGGGTCCTGACCGGAGGCGGCGACTGTCCCGGGCTCAACGCGGTGATCCGCGCGGTGACGATGAAGGGCGCCGGGGAGTACGGCTGGGAGGTCGTCGGGTTCCGCGACGGCTGGCGCGGCCTGCTCACCGGATCGCTGCGCCGGCTCGGCCCCGGCGACGTCGAGCCGATCCTCACCCGTGGCGGCACGATCCTCGGCAGCTCACGCACCAACCCGTACGCCGAGGAGGGAGGCGCCGAACAGGTCGCGAAGGTCCTGGCGGCGGAAGGGATCGACGCGCTGGTCGCCATCGGCGGCGAGGACACGCTCGGCGTCGCGGAGCGACTGTGGCGGGACGGAGTGAACGTCGTCGGCGTCCCGAAGACGATCGACAACGACCTCGGCGCCACCGACTACACCTTCGGCTTCGACACCGCCGTGCACATCGCCACCGAGGCGATCGACCGGCTCCGCACCACGGCCGAGTCGCACCACCGAGCACTCGTCGTCGAGGTGATGGGCAGGCACGCCGGCTGGCTCGCGCTCCACTCCGGCCTGGCGGGCGGGGCGAGTGTCATTCTCGTGCCGGAGCGGCCGTTCGCGGTCGAGCAGGTCGTCGGCTGGGTGCGGGCAGGGTTCGAACGCGACCGCGCACCGATCGTCGTCGTGGCCGAGGGGGCGCAGCCCGACGACGGCGACGAGGTACTGCAGACCGGCGAGAAGGACGCGTTCGGCCACGTGCGGCTGGGCGGTGTGGGTCACTGGTTGGCCGACGAGCTCGCCCGGCGCACCGGCAACGAGTCCCGCGCGGTCGTCCTCGGTCACACCCAGCGCGGCGGCACGCCGACCGCCTACGACCGCGTGCTGGCCACCCGGTTCGGTCTGCACGCCGTGGCCGCGGTCGCCGACGGCGACTTCGGGACGATGACGGCGCTGCGCGGCACCGACATCGTCCGCGTTCCCCTGGCCGAGGCGACCGCCGAGCTGAAGACGGTGCCGCCCGAGCGGTACGCCGAGGCGGAGGTCCTCTTCGGCTGATCCGCAGGGCCGGTTAGCGTTTCCGGCCGTGGGGTTCACGGGATTCGGCGAGTACGCGATCGACTTCTACGACGGCCTGGTGGCGGACAACTCGAAACCGTACTGGAACGCCAACGTCGAGACCTACCGTCGCGACGTGCGCGGCCCGATGGAGGCGCTGTTGGCCGAGCTGGCCGACGAGTTCTCCGACCTGGGCGAGCCGAAGGTGTTCCGTCCGTACCGTGACGTGCGGTTCGCCAAGGACAAGACGCCATACAAGACCCACTGCGGCGGGGTGATCGAAGCCGGCCGCGGCGGCGGCGCGTGCTACGTGGAGGTCGGACCCGCCGGGCTGCGCGCGGGCGGAGGGTGTTTCCACCTCGCCACCGACCAGCTGGCCCGGTTCCGGCAGGCCGTCGACACCGACGTTCACGGCCGCGCGCTCGAACGCATCCTCGACGACCTGCGCGGCACGGGCTGGGAGATCGCGGGGGAGACGCTCAAGACCCGGCCGCGTGGCGTGCCCGCCGACCATCCCCGTGTGGAGCTGCTGCGTCACCGCAGGCTGTACGCGATCCACACGTGGGAGCCCGACGACACGCTGCACGAGCCGGAGTGCCTCGATCGGGTGCGCCGCGCCTGGCGGCAGGTGCGGCCGTTGAACGAGTGGGCCCGCGACCACGTCGGTGTGAGCGAACGGCCACGGCGCTGACCGGCGCCGGTGCGGGTACACCACGCCACGCGGCACGCGGAGACCGGATCGGTCAAGACGAGACGGCGCCGACGGTCTACGCTGTGCAGGTGTGAGCCGACGAGCGAAGATCGTATGCACCATGGGCCCCGCGACGGCGACGAAGGAGAAGGTCCACGACCTCGTCGAATCGGGCATGGACGTCGCCCGGATGAACTTCAGTCACGGCGACCATGACGACCACAGGCAGGTGTACGACCTCGTCCGTGCCGCCGCGGCCGAGACGGGCCGGGCCGTCGGCATCCTCGCCGACCTGCAGGGCCCCAAGATCCGGCTCGGCACGTTCGCCAGCGGTCCCGTCGAGTGGCGCACCGGGGACACGGTGCGCATCACCGTGGAGGACGTGGTCGGCACCCACGACCGCGTGTCCACCACGTACAAGGGCCTGGCCGAGGACGCCAAGCAGGGCGACCGGCTACTGGTCGACGACGGCAAGGTCGGGCTGACGGTCGAGGAGGTCGACGGGGCGGACGTGGTCTGCACCGTCACCGAAGGCGGCACGGTCAGTAACAACAAGGGCGTGTCGCTGCCGGGTATGGACGTGTCGGTGCCCGCGCTGTCCGACAAGGACGTCGAGGACCTCGAGTTCGCGCTGGAACTCGGCGTCGACTTCGTCGCGCTGTCGTTCGTGCGTTCGCCCGCCGACATCGACGTCGTCCACCAGGTGATGGACCGTGTCGGCAAGGGTCGCGTGCCGGTGATCGCCAAGCTGGAGAAGCCCGAGGCCGTCTACAACCTCGAAGCCGTCGTGCTGGCCTTCGACGGCCTGATGGTCGCCCGCGGCGACCTCGGCGTCGAGCTGCCGCTCGAGCAGGTTCCGCTGGTGCAGAAGCGGGCGATCCAGATCGCGCGGGAGAACGCCAAGCCGGTCATCGTCGCCACGCAGATGCTCGACTCCATGATCGGCAACTCCCGGCCGACCCGCGCCGAGGCGTCCGACGTCGCGAACGCGGTGCTTGACGGCGCGGACGCGGTGATGCTCTCGGGGGAGACGAGCGTGGGCCGCTACCCGATCGAGACGGTGCAGACGATGTCGCGGATCGTCGAGGCCGTCGAATCCGATCTGCCCGCGGTACCGCCGCTGTCGCACGTGCCGCGCACCAAGCGGGGCGTGATCTCGTACGCGGCGCGCGACATCGGCGAGCGGCTCAACGCGAAGGCACTGGTGGCGTTCACCCAGTCCGGCGACACGATGCGGAGGCTGGCCCGGTTGCACACCCGGTTGCCGCTGCTGGCGTTCACGCCGTTGGAGAGCGTGCGCAGCCAGCTCGCGCTGACGTGGGGCACCCACACCCAGCTCGTGCCGAAGGCCGATTCGACCGACCGGATGATCCAGCAGTGCGACCGCGCCATGATCGAGACGGGCCGGTACCAGCAGGGCGACCTGGTGGTCATCGTCGCCGGCTCGCCGCCGGGCACCGTCGGGTCGACCAACCTGATCCGGGTCCACCGGCTCGGTGAGGACGACCACGCCTGACGGTGCCTGACCGGCCGGAGCGGGCCGCCGCTGCCAGAATCGAGCCATGACGGAACTGGCGCGTGCGGCCGCATCGGAACCCGGCGACGACTCGGACGGTGGTCAGCCGGTGCTGGATCGGCTGGTGAATCTCCTCGACCTCGAGAAGATCGAGGAGAACATCTTCCGCGGGGTCAGTCCGCCGAACTCGCCGACACGCGTCTTCGGCGGTCAGGTCGCCGGCCAGGCGCTCGTCGCCGCGGGCCGCACGGTGCCGCCGGATCGTCACGTGCATTCGCTGCACGCCTACTTCATCCGGGGCGGTGACCCGACCGTGCCGATCGTGTACCAGGTCGACCGTGTCCGGGACGGCCGGTCGTTCACGACGCGGCGGGTCACGGCGGTGCAGCACGGCAAGGCGATCTTCGCGCTGTCGGCGTCGTTCCAGCTGGCCGAGGACGGCGTGGAGCACGCGGGCGAGATGCCGGACGTGCCCGATCCGGAGACGTTGCCGACCTTGGCCGACCGGCTCGCGCCGTACGCCGACACGCTCGCCACGCGTGCGGTGCCGCGGCCGCTGGACATGCGCTACGTCAACGAGCCGCCGTGGGTGACCCGCGAGACCGGCGGCTGGGAGAGCCGGAACCGGGTGTGGATGAAGGCCGACGGCCGACTCCCGGACGATCCGCTGCTGCACGTGTGCGTGCTGACCTACGCCTCGGATCTGACGTTGCTGGACTCCGTGCTCGCCGAACACGGCGTGTACTGGGAGTTCGACCGGGTGCTCGGGGCCAGCCTCGACCACGCGCTGTGGTTCCACCGGCCGTTCCGGGCCGACGAGTGGTTCCTCTACGACAGCACCTCGCCCACCGCCTCCGGCGCGCGCGGGCTGGCGACGGGCCGTTTCTTCGCCCACGACGGCAGCCACATCGCGACCGTCGTCCAGGAGGGCCTGGTCCGCGTCCTCTAGAACGCCTTTCCCGCACCGCACCGCACCGCGTGGCGCCTTGCCCGCGCCTTGCCCGCGCCTGGCCCGTGTCGCGCTGCGGCGTCCGCGGCGCAGGCTCGGGTGTCTGCGCGCCCGGCGGCCGCGGCCGATGTTCGCGCGGTGGGACGGCCGCACGCCGTTCCCGGCGCCATTCGCAGAAATGCAATTTGCAGTTCTGCGAATCCCGTGATCCTTCGTCGCCGATGTGATTCCCCGGCCCCTACTTTTTCGCGCGCTCGGTGGTTAGATGGGGCGCGGCGACGAGGTGGAGGTGAGTGATGACGCGTGGTCAGGGACCGACCGTGCGCCGCCGCAGGCTGGCCGGGGAATTGCGCCGACTGCGGGAGGCCGCGGACCTGACGATCGATGACGTGGCCGAGCGGCTGGAATGCTCGGCGTCGAAGGTGAGCCGGGTCGAGACCGGCAACGTCGGCGTGACGCCGCGGGACGCGCGGGACATGCTGGGCGTGTACGGCGTCACGGGGGAGGAGGCCGACGCGCTCGTCCAGCTGGCGCGGGAGGCGCGGAAACGGGGCTGGTGGCATGCCTACAACGAGGTCTTCACCGGCACGTTCGTCGGCCTCGAGGCTGACGCCTCGTCGCTGCGGGCGTACCAGGCGCTGCTCGTTCCCGGCCTGCTGCAGACACGCCGGTACGCCCGTGCGGTCATCAGGGCGATGCGGCCCGACGCCACCGAGAACGAGATCGACCGCCGGGTCGAGGCGCGGATGGAACGGCAGGCGTTGCTGCAGGACGCGCACCCGCCCGAGTACTGGGCCGTGATGGACGAGGCCGTGCTGCATCGCGCCGTCGGCGGTGTGGAGGTGATGGCGGAACAGCTGTGGCGCATGCTCGACGTCGCGGCGCTGCCGCACGCGACGATTCAGGTCGTCCCGTTCGGCGGCGGTGCCCACCCGGGAATGGAGGGCCCGTTTCTCATTCTCGGATTTCCGGAACAGGCGGATCAGGACGTGGTGTACGTCGACAGTACGAATGGTGGACTGTATCTCGAGGACGCCGCCGAGGTTCATCGCTACGCGCTCATGTTCGACCATTTGCGCGCCGCGGCCGCCAAGCCCGATGATTCGCTCGACATGATCGAGGCCGCCGCGCGGCGGTTCGAGAAGCACGACAACTGAAACGGATCGACAAGGAGAACACATGGCCAACGCCCCGTCCCACCGTTCCGTGCCGGGTGGTTCCAACCGGGTCCGCCCCGGCGAGCTCGCGTGGCGCAAGAGCAGCTACAGCGGTGGCGGCAACGACTGCGTCGAGGTGGCGTTCCTGCCGGGCGGCACGGCCGTACGGGATTCGAAGAACCCCGGCGGCGGCATGCTGCGCATGACGGCGTCCGAGTGGGACGTGCTGTTGACGGCCGCGCGCAGCGGCGCACTCGACCGTCCCTGACCCCTTACCCGCCTCCTCGCCCGCTGTGGTCCGGGTGAGGAGGCGGGTAAGGGGCCTGCGGCGTGTGCGTTGCGACGTGGTCGCCCCATGCCCGCGGTCCAAGCTCGGAGTGAGCCGCCGCGCCGAGGCCGGGGCCGCCGCGCACGGCCGAGGACCGCTGCGGGACCGCGGGTGAGGGTCAGCGGCGGGGGAGCCGTCGCAGTGCCGCGATGCCGGCCGACATGGCCTTCGCCCAGAGGCGGGGCGGCATGCCACGGAACGGGCGCAGCCGCAGTCCGCGCTGCACGGCGACCGCCTGGGCCTCGGTGTACTTGAGCAGCCCCTCGGCGCTGTTGCGCCTGCCGACGCCGGACTCCTTCATCCCGCCCATCGGCACGCCGACCGTGCCGAAGGTGGCGGCGTAGCCCTCGTTGACGTTCACGGTGCCCGCCTTGATCCGACGGGCGACCTCCTCGCCGCGGCGGGCGTCGCGGGTCCACACACTCGCGTTGAGGCCGAACTCGGTGTCGTTGGCGCGCGCTACCGCCTCGTCGACGTCCGAGTAGCGGTACACGGCCACGACCGGGCCGAACGTCTCCTCCCGGAACAGCTTCGCCCGTTCCGTCACGCCGGTGAGCACGGTCGGCTCGTAGAACAGTGGGCCCAGGTCCGGCCTCGGCCTGCCGCCTGCGACGACGGTCGCACCGGCCGCACGTGCGTCGTCCACGTGGGCCGACACCGCGGCCAGCTGGTCCTGCGAGGTCAACGAGCCCATGCCGGCGTGGTAGTCGAGCCCCGATCCGAGCGTGAGCGCCCCGGTGCGTTCGGCCAGTGCCCGGACGAACTCGTCGTGGATGCTCTCGTGCACGTAGATCCGCTCGACCGACACGCACAACTGGCCGGCCGACGAGAAACAGGCCGTGACGGCTCCGGCGGCCGCCTGCTGCACGTCGGCGTCCGGCAGCACGACCATCGGGTTCTTGCCGCCGAGCTCGAGCGAATAGCCGGTGAGCCGCTCCGCGATCTGCCCGGCCAGCCGCTTGCCCGTCGGCGTGGAGCCGGTGAAGCACACGTAGTCGGACTCCTCGACGATCGCGTCGCCGATGGCCGAGCCGCGGCCCAGCACGACCTGCCACGCGTCGGCGGGCAGTCCCGCCTGCTCGGCGAGTTCGTGCAGCCACAGCGCCGACAACGCCGTCTGGTTGTCCGGCTTCTGCACGACCGCGTTGCCCGCGGCGAGGGCGGGCAGCACGTCCATGGCCGTCAGCGCGAGCGGATAGTTCCACGGTGAGACGACACCGACGACGCCCTTGGGGTGCCGAACCTCGGAGGCCTTCGTCAACACCGGGAGGGCACCCGCGGCCCGGCGTTCGGCCAGCAGCCGCGCGCTGTGCTTGCCGTAGTAGGAGGCCACCAGTGCGGTCGCGCTCACCTCGTCGAAGGCGTCGATCCGCGCCTTGCCCGCCTCGACCTGCACCAGGTCGAGGACCTCGTCCTGCTGGGCGAGCACGAGGTCGGCCAGACGCAGCAGCACGCGCTGGCGCTCGCGTGCGGGCCATTCCGCCCACGACAGCTGCACCTCGCGTGCCCGCGTGAACACGCGGCGCACCTCGGCGTCGGCCGCCTGCGGCAGCGCGGTGATCGGCAGTCCGGTGAACGGCGCGGGCATCGTCACCGGAGCCGCGTCCAGGCCGGTGGCGACGCGGCGGGTGAGCTGCTCGGCGCGCCTTGTCGCGGGCGCGCCGGGAACGCCGCCGACGGGGTCGGCGGGGCCGGCCGTGGAGCCGGGCTGGCTGGGCGCGGGCGGCACGGTGCTGGTCACGGGAGCCTCCGGGGAGCCAAAACTGTTACTCGTGAGTAATACCTTACCGATGGTCGCAACCCCCGCATCCCTCCGGCCGGAATCGTCGGCAGGCTCACTCTCCGCGGGTGCCTGCGTTGGCCGGAACGCCGCCGGTCGCCCGTAACGTCGCCGGCCGCCGAGCGCCGCGTGGCCGCAGGGTCCTCACTCGCCGCACTGTCGTCCCTCGCCGAAGTACAGCGTCGCGATGCGTTTCCACTCGGCGAGGAGCTGTTCGCGGCGACGCGGATCGCCGCCGAGTTCGGCGTCCAGGGCCAGACCCCGGGTCAGGTTCACCGTCAGCCAGAACAACGTCTGCATACGTTCTTCGGACAGGTCGCCGGACAGGCCGGTCAGCAGCTCCAGGGTCGACCGGCCGAGTGCGCGGTCGACCGGGCGGATCGCGCGGCGCAGCTCCGCGTCCGTGCGAGCGGCGATCCAGAGCTCCATCGCGGCGGTGGCGAGCGTGCCGGAGTAGGAGTTCCACAGCAGGTCGATCGCCGCGGCGATGCGGTCGGGCCCGTCGGGCAGTTCCCGTGCCTCGGGTGCGCGTCGGCGTTGCAGCCGGGTCGTCAGGTGCTCCACCGCGGAGGCCATGAGCTCCGACTTCGACGAGAAATGGTGCTGGAACGCCCCTTTCGACACGCCGGCGCGGGCGCAGATCTCCTGCATCGACGTGCGCGGGTAACCCAGCTCCACCAGGCACTCGACGGTCGCGTCGAGCAGCGCCGTGCGCGTCTGCGCCCGGCGCTCGGCCTGGGTGCGGTGCGTGCGTCCGGACGCGGGCGGCGTGGGCGGTGTCGGCGGCGTCGTGGTCATGAGCGCATCACCTGCACCCCTTTACCTGTTGGGACGACGGTTGTACATTCCGATCGGAACTTACATTCCGGGCGGAATGTTTTCCACCCCCATGTGTCAGGTGATCGAGGAGGCCCACCGTGCCGCTGCAACTGCCCAGGAGTTCGTGGCTGACCGAGGAGCTCGACGACTTTCGCGAGATGGCGCGGTCGTTCTGCCAGAAGGAACTCACGCCGCACCAGGACCGGTGGATCGAGAACAAGCAGATCGACCGCGAGGTCTGGACCAAGGCGGGCGAGGTCGGTCTGCTGTGTCTGTCCGTTCCGGAGGAGTACGGCGGCGGTGGCGGCACGTTCGCGCACGAGGCCGTGCTGTACGAGGAGCAGGCCCGCAGCGGCGACAGCGCGTGGGGCGTGTCGGTGCACAACGGGATCGTGGCCCACTACCTGCTCGCGTACGCGAGCGAGGAGAGGAAGCGGGAGTGGCTGCCCAAGCTCGCGAGCGGCGAGTGGATCGGCGCGATCGCCATGACCGAACCGGGCACCGGATCGGACCTGCAGGGCATCAAGACCCGCGCGGTACGCGACGGCGACGAGTACGTCATCAACGGCGCCAAGACGTTCATCACCAACGGTGCCATGGCCGACTTCGTCGTCGTGGCGTGCAAGACCGACCCCGACCCGGATGCGGGCGCCAAGGGGATGTCGCTGATCGCCGTCCCGACGTCGACCCCCGGCTTCCGCCGCGGCCGTGTACTCGACAAGATCGGCATGAAGGGTCAGGACACGGCGGAGCTGTTCTTCGACGACGTCCGGGTGCCCGCGGCCAACCTGTTGGGAGACCAGGAGGGGCTGGGCTTCTTCCAGCTGATGCAGCAGCTGCCGCAGGAGCGGCTGCTGATCGCCGTCACCTCGGTCGCGGGCATGGCGGCGGCGGTGGACCAGACCATTGCCTACACCCACGAGCGCGAGGCGTTCGGCAGGCCGCTGTCGAAGTTCCAGAACACCAAGTTCACGCTCGCCGAGGCCGCCACCGAGGTGGCCGTCTCCCGCGCGTTCCTCGACCAGTGCATCGAGCGGCACTTGAAGGGCGAACTCGACGTCCAGGGCGCGGCGATGGCCAAGCTGTGGACCACCGAGCGGGCCAACCGTGTCATCGACGACTGCGTGCAGTTGTTCGGCGGCTACGGCTACATGATGGAGTACCCCGTCGCGCGGGCCTGGGCGGACATGCGGATCTCGCGGATCTTCGGTGGTACCAGCGAGATCATGAAGGACATCATCTCCCGGACCCTGTGATCCTGAGCGGGTGGAAAGGTGGCAACCATGAACGCCGGACCTCTCGGCGGTCTCACGGTGATCGAACTGGCGGGCCTGGCGCCGGCCCCGTTCGCGGGCACGGTGCTCGCCGACCTCGGTGCCGACGTCGTGCGCGTCGATCGGGCACGGCCGGGAGCGGACGTGCTGGGCATTCCGAACGACCCGCTCACGCGCAGCAGGCGGACCATCGGCGTCGACACCAAGACGCCCGAGGGCGTCGAGGTGGTGCTGTCACTGGCGGAACGGGCCGACGTCCTCATCGAGGGTTTCCGTCCCGGCGTCGCCGAGCGCATGGGCCTGGGCCCGGAGCAGGTACACGCGCGGAATCCGCGGCTGGTGTACGGGCGCGTCACCGGCTGGGGTCAGGACGGCCCGCTCGCGCCGGTGGCCGGGCACGACATCAACTACATCGGACTCTCCGGGGCCCTGGCGACGATCGGCAGGGCGGGGGAGAAGCCGGTGGTGCCGGTGAACTACCTCGGCGATTTCGGCGGCGGCGGGCAGTACCTGGCGATGGGCGTGCTCGCGGCGCTCTACGAACGCATGTCCTCCGGCAAGGGGCAGGTCGTCGACGCGTCGATGGTGGACGGGTCCGCGCTGCTGACCACGCAGCTCCACGGCATGAAGGCCGCCGGAGCCTGGGGCGGGGAGCGTGGTGAGAACCTCCTCGACGGGGGCGCGCCGTTCTACGACACCTACGCATGCGCCGACGGGCGGTACGTGGCCGTCGGCGCGATCGAGATGCGGTTCTGGGCCGCACTGGTGGAGGTCCTCGAACTGGACGCCGAGGCACTGCCCGTGCATCTGGACCAGTCCCGGTGGCCCGAGCTCCGCGAGATCCTCACCGAGGCGATCGGGAAATACTCGCGCGACGAGCTGGTCGCCAAGGCCGAGGGCACGGACGCGTGCCTGACACCGGTGCTCACGCCGGAGGAGGCCGCCGAGCATCCCCACAACGTCGCTCGCGGGACGTTCACCGACGTCGGAGGGACCGTGCAGCCCGCGCCGGGGCCGAAGTTCGACCGCACGCCCGCGCCCGAGCCGCAGGCTCCGCATCCGCAGGGCGCCGACACCGCCGAGGTGCTCGCCGCGTGCGGATACGACGGTGCGGCCATCGCCGCATTGCGGGACAGCGGGGCCATCGCCTGACGGTGCGGCACTCGCCTGACGGCGGGTCGCCGCCTGAGACGGGCCTGCCAGGAGGCGGGGTCGCGGGACGGTCGGCGATGGGGAGCGTGGAGGAACAGCCCGGGACGCGCGGCGTGTCGTTCTGGCGACTCCCCGTCTCACCCTTCTAGGGTGCACCCGGACGTGTCGCCCAGGGATACGTTCCGTGATCGGATTCCGCCGTTCGTGTGGGACTCGGTCGGGCGGCCCATGGCCCGGTGACGATGCTGTTGAATGACCCGCGTGAGCAGGCGGGATCATCGGCGTTCATCGGGCCGTCACCGCGTACGGTCTCCGGCGCGGCGGAACCGGTACAGGACCGGACCGGCCGCCGATGTGAAGAATTGAGTGGAGCGATGTCACCGGGACTCAAGAAATTCCTCATCTTCGGCGTCGTCGCTCTCGTCCTGTTTCTGTTGATCAGCAAGCCCACCGAGTCGGCCGAAGCCGTGCAGACGGCTCTGAGCTGGCTCGGAGACGGTGCCCAGGCGCTCGTGACCTTCGTGGAGCGGCTCTTTTCCTGACGGTTACACCGCAGTATCGACCATATGGACAGCGCGTCGTCCGGTGCCGGAAACCCGGTACCGGCGAAACGTCGTGTCCGTGGAAAGAATGCGATTACACAGCGTGTATTCGTGGTGTTTTCCGGTTGCGGACTGGACCATCCGGGTGGATTCCGGAGCCTAAAGCGCAGGTCAACGGATCCGTCGTCGAGAGGGTCTGGCGTGGAGCCGAGTTGCTCTCCTACGGTGCTCACATTGCGTGATCGGGCTGATGCGACATCGCCCGGCGGCAGTGTCCGACAGCGAACAGCGTTGCCCTGACGACAACGTTGCTCTCGACAGTCTTTCCGCAAGCGACTCCGATGTGCGTTGCAGAAGGAGGCAGGGATGCACGATCCCGGCGTTGACGCGGTCATCCAGCAGTGGACCTCTGAGCGTGAGCAGAGCGCCGAGGAGGCCGAGGCGCACCGCATCGCCACGTCCTGGCTCGCAGAGGCCCCGCAGACTCCACAGGCCTCCCCGCAGCCGCCCGGGATCCCGGGGCAGCGGGGAGCGGCGGGCGCCGGCGCGTGGGCCGCGCTCGACAGCGCCGACACCACCTACCTGGATGCCATGCGGCAGCGGCTCCCGGACGCCCCCGACGAGTTGCTCGTCGCCGCCGCGGGGTGGTGGCAGATGATCGGTAACGTGCGCGAGGCCGAGGCCTGGTGGGATGCGGGCATCAGTCCGCTGGACCAGCGTGCGCTCGACTACCGTGCCGCCGGGTTGACTCCCGACGACCTCGCCAAGTGGCTCGGACCGCTCACGGTCCTCGAGCACCTTCGCAGGGGCAGCGCCCCCGCCTGGTGCGTGGCACGCCTGACGCGGCAGCGCCGCGACGCCGCGAGCTGAGGTCCGCCGGGCGTTCCGCGTCACCGGCCTTCCGGCCCGGCGCGGACCACCGGCACGGCCCGGTGCGGCGTGCCGCTCCGTCACCGGACGGGCGTAACGTTACGGTGCCTCCGTTCGTTAGCCCCACGGGTGGATCGGTGCACGGAAAGGCCAGGCGTTGCGCACAGCGGGAACCGGGGACGATGGGCAGAGCCGTGGTGGCACGGATTCGGCACCGAGAGCCGTGGCGGGGCTCCTGACGACGTTCCGGCCCGTGGCGGCCAGGCTGGCAATCGTCGTTCTCGTACTCGCCGTCGGTGCGGGCGGCATCTGGCTCGTGGCGGGCGCCGCCACTCCGCAGGCGAGCCCCACGACGACGGACGTGCCCGCGCGGGACATCGAACCGGCACACGTGACGCCCGGTTCCGAAGCCCCCGGCGAGGACCCGTCGGCGGCACCCGACCCGGGCGGCGACACCCCGCCCGATCCGGGCGCGAGCACCGGCGGCGGTGCGCAGCGGCCCCCGGGCTCGCTCGACGCCTGGGCCGAGCGCACCGCGACGGCCACCGGCGTGCCCGCCCGTGCGCTGCGGGCCTACGGCCACGCCGAACTCGCGATGCGGGAACACCGGCCGGAATGCCGTGTCTCCTGGGCGACCCTGGCCGGTATCGGCCGGGTCGAATCCGACCACGGCCGATACGGCGGCGTGACCCTCCAACAGGACGGCAGACCCTCGTCCCCGATCATCGGCGTACCGCTGAACGGCTCACCCGGCGTGCGCAGCATCACCGACACCGACGGCGGGCGTCTCGACGGCGACCCCCGGCACGACCGCGCCGTCGGCCCGATGCAGTTCATTCCCAGTACCTGGATGCGCTACGCCAGCGACGGCAACGGCGACGGACAGGCCGACCCGCAACAGATCGACGACGCCGCCGTCACCGCGGCGCGGTACCTCTGTGCGGGCGGACGCGACATGGCCGGCGCCGACGGCTGGTGGGCCGGGATCATGTCCTACAACAACTCGGTGGAGTACGCGCAGAAGGTGTTCGGCCTCGCCGACGGTTACGCCGCACAGGCCGCGGGCGCCCGGGACTGACGCGCCCTGTGGGTACGGAGCCGAGGCTGCGCACGTCAGGGTGTGTGACCACGGCCTCGGCCGCCCGGGTGCTAGCGTCGAAGACGTGAATCCCCGCTCCATCACCGGTCGCGCCGTGGGCATCGCGGTGCTCTGTGTCGCGGCCATGGTGGTGTGCTTCGGCCTGGCCTGGTGGCAGTGGGATCGGTTCTCGTCCGCGGGCGGGACGTTCCAGAATCTCGGGTACGTCCTGCAATGGCCGCTGTTCGGGCTGTTCCCGGCGTTCATGGTGTGGCGGTGGCGGGTACTCAGCCGCCGCCGGGCCGAGGAGGCCGCCGGTGAATCCGGTGCCGAGTCCGGAGGGACGGCCGCGGCCGAGACCGGCGGGCAGGCCGCGGCACCGGGCACGAGGGCGCGCGAGTCCGCACGATCGCGTTCGCCCCGACCGATCAGGCCCGCCGGCGGTGCACCCGAGGACGCCGCCGATTCCGAAGACCCCGCCGATGCCGAGCTGGCCGCGTACAACCGGTATCTGGCCGAGCTCAACGCACGTGATCAAGAGGTGAAGTGACGACATGGTGACGACCGACCACGACGCCGACGGCGGGAACACCGCGGCCACGACCGCGGCGGGTGACCGGGCTCCGGCATCGTTGCGCGGCCCGCTGGCCCGATTCCGCGTCGCCGCCTTCGCCACCGGTATCGGCCTGCTGGGACTGGTGGTGGTGATGGTGATCCGCTACGGCTTCGACAACGCGGCGCCGTCGGCGGTGTACTCGCCCATCCACGGCGTCATCTACATGATCTACCTGGTGCTGGCGGTCGACCTTGCGCTCAAGGCCCGCTGGTCGGTGAAGGGCACCGTCGGCGTGCTGCTCGCCGGGTGCGTACCGCTGCTGTCGTTCTGGGTCGAGCGCAAGGTCCACCAGCGCGTCACGGCCGGGAAGAAGCTCTGACCGACGCCCGCACCGCGTGCGGAGGCACGGTGCCCGCCCGCAGCGCCTCGGTGTCGATCGACTCGGGCCGGTAGCCCTCGCCGCCCGCGAGCCGCTGCTGCATCGTCGTCACCGGATCGTCCAGGTGGTCGAGCCTGCCCGACAGGAACGCCCACTCGTGCTCGTCGGAGCCGTAGTAGACGGCGGTGCCGAACACCTCGGTGAACCGCCGCCACGCGGTGACGAGCGTGCGGTTGCGCCACATCGTGGGGCAACCGCCCTGGCAGGTCACCACGCCGCCGGGTGCGAGCAGGCTGCTGCACCGGCGCAGGAAGTCGGCCTCGTAGAGGCGGTTGTGCTGTGCCTCGGTGTCCTCGCTCTCGTCGGGCAGATCGATCAGCACGACGTCGTAGCGGGTGCCGTCGGCCTCGGCGGTGTCGAGGAAGTCGAAGCCGTCGCGAAAGTGCATCCGCACCGGACCCTCGTGGGCCTCGGCCGCGGCCAGTTCGTCGGGCGTGTAGCCGTACGGCAGGTGCTGCGCGCACAGCCGCACGGTCTCGGCGTCGATGTCGACGTGGTCGACCCGGGTCGCGCCGTGGGCCACGGCCATCGCGCTCGCGACGCCCTCGCTCGAACCGATGATCAACACCGAACGCACCCTGTCGGCCAGCAGCAGCGGCGGCACGGTGAGTGCCTCGTGGTAGACAAGCTGGGTGGCGTCGGCGCTCTGCCGTTCGTCGTCGCAGAACAGGGTGAGGCCGTGAGCGGTGCGGCCGATCAGGACGTGCTGGAAGGCGGTCGTCGCGTCGACCACCACGTCGTCGACCCGCCAGGTGCGGGTCATGCCGTCGGCGAGCGGTTCGGCGATCTCGATGGCGGAATCGGTGCTGACGGGGGACACGCGTCACCCTCCTGTCATGGTCGTCTGCCGGGCGGGGTCGCCGCGCCGGACGGTGGACATGGTCACCGGCCTGCTGCCCAGGGCGTCGCCGAGCAGCCGGACGGCATGAGCGGGGTCGGCGCGGTCACCGCACGTGAACACGTCCACGAACGCGGCCCCGACCTCCGGATAGGTGTGCACTGAGGCGTGCGACTCGGCGAGCATCGCCAGCACGGTCACGCCCTGCGGCTCGAACCGGTGGGCGATGACGTCGCAGACGGTCGCCCCGGCCTCGGTGAGCGTGTGCGCCAGCGCGGCGCGCAGGAACGTCTCGTCGTCGAGCAACCGTGGATCGACACCGTCGAGCTCGGCGAGCACGTGCGTTCCCGAGAACACACCGACGTAGCTGCGGTCAGTCGGCACCGGTTGGCCTCCCTTCGCGAATGCAGTAGGTACGGAGCGGTGGAATGCCGTTGAACGCCACCGACGAGTAACTCGCCGTGTACGCGCCGGCGGCAAGGATGTCGACCCGGTCCCCGGCGCGCAAGGACTCGGGTAGCCGGTACGGCGTGCGCTGATACAGGACGTCGTCGCCGTCGCACGTGGGGCCCGCCAGGATCACCGGGCCGTCCGGCCCGCCGCGGTCGTCGACGGGTTCCACGGGGTAGGCGATCGCCTCGTTCTCCGTTTCGGCGAGCCCGTTGTACCGGCCGACGTCGAGGTAGACCCAGCGGTGGTCGTCGCCGGGGCTCTTGCGGCTGACCAGCACCACCTCGGCGCGGATCAGACCGGCGTCGGCGACGACCGCGCGCCCCGGTTCGACGACCAGTTCCGGCTCGGCGGAGGGAAAGTGGGCGCGCAGGGCGGCGGTGATCCCGGTGGCGTAGTCGGCCGTCGCCGGAGCGGTCTCCCGGTAGCTCGTCGCCAGGCCGCCCCCGACGTTGAGCCTGCGCAGGTGCACTCCGCGTTCGGCGGCCGCCGTGAACACCGACGCCGCCGTCGCCACCGCGCCGTCCCACGCTCCCGGGTCGCACTGTTGCGAACCGACGTGCAGGCTGACGCCGACCGGGTCCAGACCCGCAGCGGCGGCCTCGGCGACAAGCTCGGTCGCTACCGCGGGGCTGCAGCCGAACTTGCGGCCGAACGGTGTGGCCGAGTCGGGCGGGTCGACGAGGAGGCGCACCGAGACCTGGGCCCCGGGGGCGTGCGCGGCGATGGCCTGGAGATCGCCGGCCGCCTCGCACGCGTACTCGGCGACACCGGCGGCATGGGCGTGGGCGATGTCGGCGGGTTTCTTGATCGTGTTGCCGTAGGACAGTTTCTCGCCGTCGGCACCCGCCGCCAGGCACAGGTCGATCTCGGCCGGGCTCGCGACGTCGAACCAGGCGCCCGAGTCGGCCAGTGCGCGCACGACGGCGGGGGCCGGGTTGGCTTTCACCGCGTACTGGATCCGGGCCTGTGGAAACGCGGCCGTGAGAGCCCGGTAGCGAGCGACGGCGGTGTCCACGTCGACGACCAGACATGGGGTCGGCGGGTCGTGCTCGCCCAGGAACCGGCGCAGCGCCGGGGGCGGTGTCGGGGTGCGGTCACGGTGGTTCACGAGGGGAGGTTCGCAGGTCCGGACCTCGACGCGTGCCGCGGGCCGGGCCGGTGTGCGACGTGCAACTTGAGCACCGTCCGGGTGCTGTTCACTCGCAGCGGGTGGGTACGGCGCAGCGGGGGTGGGTACAGCGCGCCGAATGGCGGCGGTCGGTGAATTTCCGCGAACGAAACCGGCGGCCGATTGGTGATTTCTGTCCGCATTACGGGGCCGGAGATGGAACGCCGCGGAATTGTGCGCTCAGTCGTATTTCAAACGCGGAACCACACTGGATCGGGTGACACATCTGAGGGTTGCCTTCCCCATTTTGGTCGCGCTCCGTAGTGCCTGGGTCGAGGTGACAGGGCCCGCCGCTGTGTGGGACGGGCCGACGGCGAGGTCCGGCGGATGGGTGAGGAAGGCCGCCTCCCCTGGGCGGGTGAGGGGGACTGGACCACCGGGTCGAGGGACAGCGAGCGGTCAGGTGCATCGACGAGGTACCACAAGATCGTGGACTCTTCGAACTCGTTGCGTAGTCGAACGTCGCAGCGAGGTGGTCTATTCGGGCGGTCACGACGAGGTGTCTGGGCCATGTGGGTGAAGCTTGACCACGATTCCCTTGCCATTTCGGTAACCGCATTCCGGTGGGGTGTTTCCCGTGGTGCGGAAGTGGTGCGCCGCCGAATCGGGTGAATGGCGATTTCCGCTGGTCATGCTGCGGCAGGCGAGATCATTTGGTGACAACCCGATTGGCTGTACGATTTCTGGCGCCCCGGTCAAGCGAATTGAGTGCCACGGCACGGATCTGCGGTTTCGGCCTGCAGATCGCAACTCGCCGGCCGGTGTCCTGGGGGAGGACGGCATGACCGGGGCGGACGGAAGCGACAGCGGCCACCCCGCCCGTCGGGCGGGTGGTGACAGCGTCGGTGGCGCCTGTCGTACCCGGGCCGCACTGGCCGGACCGCGGCGCCGCGGTGGTGGTGTCCGGCACACGTCGGACGGTGCCGGCGCCCGTCCCGGAGACGCCGGATACGGAGGAACGACCAGACATGCGGTACAGCGCGCGGTGCACGGGCCGGGCCCTTGCGGTCCCGTCCGGCCACGAGGTCCGGGCCGGAGCGCCGCGCGGTACCGGGCCGGAGATCGTCGTGGCCGAGAGTGAGCCGGAGAGGGAGTCACGTACGTGACCGTTGCAGGAGAAGGCCGAGTGCCTGTGGGGCAGCTGCTCGGCGAGGACGCCCCTAAGCCGTCCCCGTGGAAGGCTCTGGCGCGCTGGCGGGACTGGAAACTGCCCGCCAAGCTCGGAGCCGTCACGCTGATTCCCATCGTCATCGCGTTGGTGCTGGGCGGGCTGACGCTCGCCACACAGCTCGACCGTGCGGACCGGTACGACCGGGTGGCGGAGCTGGCGCAGCTCAACTCCGCCTCTCGCACGCTGCTCGACGCCCTGCAGCGGGAGCGGACCGCGACCGCGGCGGCGCTGACCCGCGGCAACGGGGTCGATTCGGACCAGCTGGACGCGCTGCGCGAGGAGGTCGACCGCGCGGTGGGCCCGGTGCGGGCCGCGCTCGCCACCGAAGGCGCCGATCTCGAAGCGCTCGCCGAGCCCCGCGCGGGACTGAACGAACAACTCGACCGTCTCTCCGCGCTGCGGGAACGAGTGACCACCGGGCAGCTGGGCTCGATCCAGGCGACCCAGTCCTACTCGGTGATCACCTCGTCGCTGCTGACCGTGGACGTCGCCGCGGTGTCCGGCATGGGCGACCGTGCCGTCGGCGGCACCCCCACCGCGCTGCACGACATCCTCGTCGCCCGCGAGGAGGCGTCGATCCAGCAGGCGCTCGTCGCCCACGGCATCGACCGAGGCGGACTCGCGCCGAGTGAGTTCGACCAGCTCCGCACCTCGGCGGTGCGGCTGGACGACCGGCTGACCGAGTTCCGGAGCACCGCGACCGTCGACCAGCGCGCGGCCTTCAACGAGACCGTGCGCGGCGAGGCGTTCGACAACCGCGAACAGACCATGCGCGGACTGCTCGCGGGCCAGGACGGTGACGCCGCCTTCGGCGACATCCCTCCGGCGCAGTGGCGCGACGCCTCCGGCGGCGTGTTCACCTCGATGGGCCAGTTCGCGGACCGGCTCGGCACCGAGGTGACGACCGACGCCGACGACGCCGCGGGCGGTGTCCATGCCGCCGTGGTGTGGCTGGCGGTGCTGTTCGTGCTGGCACTGGCGTTGGCCGCGGTGGTCGTGTTCGTCATCACCAGGCAGTTGTTGCGGTCGCTGAACGTGCTGCGCACCGCGGCGCTCGACGTGGCGGACCGGGCGCTGCCCGAGGCCGTCCAGTCGATCCAGGACGGTCAGTCGCAGAACCCGGTCGTGCGGCCGGTCCCCGTGTCCACCGACGACGAGATCGGCCAGGTCGCGCGTGCGTTCGACGCCGTGCACAACCAGGCACTCCGGCTCGCGGTGGAACAGGCGGGCATGCGGGCCGGGTTCGCCGGTGTGTTCGTCAACCTGTCCCGCCGGAGCCAGAGCCTCGTGCAGCGGCAGTTGCAGCTCATCGAGCGGCTCGAGCGTGATGAGGAGGACGCCGACCAGCTGGCGACCCTGTTCCAGCTCGATCACCTCGCCACGCGGATGCGGCGCAACAACGAGAACCTGATGGTGCTCTCCGGTGACGAGCCGGGCAGGCGGTCGGGCCGTCCGGTGTCGGCGACGGACGTGCTCCGTGCCGCGGTGTCTGAGATCGAGCAGTACCAGCGGGTCGTGGTGAACGCCCCGCCGTCGGCGCGGGTCGTCGGCTACGCCGCGGGTGACCTCGTCCGGCTCGTGGCAGAGCTGCTCGACAACGCGACCGCGTTCTCCGCTCCGGAGACCCGCGTGACGCTCTCGAGCAGGCTGCTCGAGAACGGATCGCTGCAGGTCGACATCTCCGACCGCGGCATCGGGATGAACGAGGCCGAACTGGAGGAGGCCAACGGCCGGCTGCGCGACGTCGGCCCGGTGGACATCGCCACGTCCCGGCGGATGGGCCTGTTCGTCGTGGGCAGGCTCGCCGAGCGGCACGCCTTCGGCGTCGCGCTGCAGTCCGGGTCGGACTCGACCGGCGTCACGGCGGTCGTCACGGTGCCGTCCGAGGTCGTCATCGCCGAGCAACACGCACCGACCGAGGTGCTCGCGCAGGCCGGCCCGGCAACCCTGCCGGGGAGCGCCGCGCGGCCTGCGGGAGGACCGGGAACGGCGGGCGCCACCCCGACCGGCACCGCCGATTCCGGCACCGCCGTGAACGGTACGGCGGCCGCGAACGGTACGTCCGCCACGAACGGGAGCGCCGCCGGGAGAGCACAAGGCGCGGGCGGTGGATCCGCCACGACGAGCAGTGGGCTGCCGCAGCGGCGGCCCTCCGGGGCCGCGACGCCGGGGTCGTTCGCTCCGCTGACCCGTGGCGGCGACGCTCCGTCGGAGACCGAGGTGTCGGGTACGGCGCTGTTCAGTCCGGTCACCGGGGGCGACCAGGGGAGCGGCGGCACGAACGGCACCGGCCGGGCGGGCTCCGGCGGTGACGACACGACCGGTGCCACGAGCGCCGGTGGTGCCCGCAACGGTGGCCCGGCAGGAGTCGACGGCGGACTGCCGATCCCGCCGCAGGGCGGACCGGCGGACGAACCCGGTGCAGGCACATCGAACGGCGACACCGGCGCCGTATCCGAGGACGGCGACACCGGCTCCGATGCCCGGAGCGCGAAGCCGGAACTCCCGCGGCGCAAGCCGGGCGCGAGCCGCACGTCCCGCGACGGTGCCTCGCGATCGGACGGTGCCTCGCGATCGGACGGTGCCGCCGAGGCTGGCGCTTCGGACACCGGCGGAGAACCGAACGGTGACGGCGGCTCGGCCGCCGCGCCCTCGCGGAGCTCGGACCTCGGCGGATCCGCGCTGTTCGCCGTGCCGGACACCGAGGTCACCGACTGGTGGAACGCGGCGACGTCTGCGAAGGAGCCGCCGGCGCCCGAGCCGAAACCGCAGCGACAGGACGGCTCCGAGGGCACGCCGATCTTCAACGACATGCTGTCGGCCTGGTTCCGCGCCTCCGACTCGGAGGAGGAACAGGGCTGGGGTTCGTCGGCGAGCCCGCGTCGCCCGGCGGCCGGGACGGCGAGCGGCGACGAACCGGCGGACTACACGTCGGCGGGCCTGCCGCGGCGGGAGCGCGGCCGGAAGCTGATGCCGGGCAACGCGTCGGACGGTGCCGCGGGCCGCGCCGTGAACGGGGCCGTGAACGGCGTGTCGCACGAGAAGGCTGCACAGGCGAAGCCGCCGCAGCGGGACGCCTCCGACGTGCGCAGCCGGCTGAGTAGCTTCCAGCACGGTGTGAGCCGAGGCAGGCGCCGCAAGAACCCGGAGGACGAGGCCGACGCCACGACCGCCGCCGGTGCCTCGGAGCCAGAGGCGGCGCCGACCTCGGAGGACAGCCCGGCCCAGGGAACTTCGACACAGGACAGCCCGGCCCAGGGAGCGTCGGCACAGGACACGGACCGGACGACGTCCGGCGGGAGCGGCCCGCAGCCTCGGCGTTCCGGTGCCGACACGCCGACGACCGCGGCGGGCCTGCCGCAACGGCAGCGGAAGCCGCGGCCGGCGCCGGCGTCGAGCCCACAGCCGCGGGTGAACGGGACGACCGCACACGACTCGTCGCCGAGCGGCGAACGCAGCGGTGCGGAGGCACCCACCCCCGAGCCGGTCGCCACCGACACCGGGACCACCGACAGCGGCACCACCGACACAGGGACCACCGACACCGCCCCCGAGCTCGGCGCCACCGACACCGCGCTCGCGGAGCCGGAGACGACCGGCGACGCGACCAGTCAGGCGTCGGCCGGCCCGGCGGAGTCCGGAGCCGCGCAGTCCGGAGTCGCGGAGGCGGCAACTGCGGAGGCGGCAACTGCGGAGGAGTCGGGGGGCGACACGTCCGAGTGGATGTTCGCCACCGACGGTCGCCGGCAGGCCGTGGAAGCGGCGTCGGATGCGCCGCCGACCGGTTACACCCCGGCCGGGCTGCCGCGCCGCCAGCGCGGTGAGCAGCTCATGCCGGGCAGCGCGACGTCGACGGGACCGGCGAACGGCCGGCCGCGGCGCGAGCGTGACCCTGCCGACGTGCAGGGCAGGCTCAGCAGTTTCCAGCAGGGAATTCGCCGAGGCCGGCATCGGACCGCTCAGGCGAGCGACAGCAGTGAACAGAAAGTGGAGGGTGAATGACCGCGCCGGATCGGGCTCAGCCCCAACAGAACCAGTTCGGATGGCTGGTGAACGACTTCGCCGAGCGAGTGCCGGGCGTCGCGCATGCCGTCGTCGTGTCGGCGGATGGGCTGCTGCTCACCGCGTCGAACCGGCTGCCGCTCGACCGCGCCGACCAGCTCGCCGCCGTCGCCTCCGGGTTGATCAGCCTGACCCAGGGTGCCGCCCGCTGCTTCGAGGCGGGAGCCGTCAACGAGACGGTCGTCGAGATGGAGCTCGGCATCATGGTGCTGATGTCCATCAGTGACGGTTCGTGCCTGGCCGTGCTGGCTGCGCCGAACTGCGACATCGGTCAGGTGGCGTACGAGATGACGCTGCTCGTCGACCGGGTCGGGCAGATCCTGACGCCCGAGCTGCGTGCGCAGCTGCAGGGTGCGGGCGGCCCGCTGGTCGGCGGATCGGTGGGATGACCGTAGCGATGAACACGAACTCCGGATTCGGGAGCGGGAACGAGGAGGGCGCGATCGCTGACGTGCTCAACGGCTTCGCGCTCACGTCCGGGCTGCGCCGCCGCAAACGCGGCAAGCGCAGGAACGACCCCGACGACGGCGACAGTCGGGAAGCAACCGGCGAGCAGGAGAGCCGGGAAGCAGCGCCGTCCTCACCGGCCGAACCCACCGACGTGGTGTGGCCCGGTGAGGAGGACCACGACCGGTCATGGACCGGAGAGGAGCAGTTTGTGTCGGCCGAACCCATCCCCGTCGAGCCGGTGGCACCGCCGCTGGCGGCTGAGGAAACCGGTTTCGTCCGTCCTTACGCCATCACCGGCGGCCGGACGAAAGCGAACTACCCGCTGGAACTCGAGACGTTGATCTCGACCCGCGATGCGGCGGTCCTCCCGGTCCCCGACCAGGTCGAGCATCAGGTCATCATGGAAGAATGCCGGACTCCGCGTTCGGTGGCCGAGATCGCAGCGGTTCTCCAGGTGCCGCTCGGGGTGGCGCGAGTGCTGATCAGCGACGCGGCGGACACGGGGTTGGTGACCGTGCACCGCACCGTGGCGGGCAGCGAGAACGCCGAAGCGCATTTTATGTTGATGGAAAGGGTGTTGAGTGGACTCCGTCGGCTTTAAGGCACCGCGCCAGGCCGCGCCGAAGACGATGACCTCGGCGAAGATCGTCGTGGCAGGCGGTTTCGGCGCGGGCAAGACAACGTTCGTCGGTTCGGTGTCCGAGATCGTGCCGTTGACGACCGAAGCGATGATGACGGACGCGAGCACCGGCATCGACGACACCGCGGCGACACCTCACAAGTCCACCACCACGGTGGCGATGGACTTCGGCCGTGTCTCCCTGGACGAGGACCTGATCCTGTACCTGTTCGGCACGCCCGGCCAGGAGCGTTTCTGGTTCATGTGGGATGACCTGGTGCGCGGCGCGATCGGCGCGGTCGTACTGGCGGACACCCGGCGCCTCGCCGACTCGTTCGCCCCCATCGACTTCTTCGAGGACAGGGGCCTGCCCTACATCGTCGGCGTGAACACGTTCGACGGCGTGCTGCAGCACGATCTGAACGACGTGCGCGAGGCCCTCTCGATCGACGAGAGCATCCCGCTGGTGCGCTGCGACGCCCGTCAACGGGAGTCGACGAAGCAGACCCTCATCACGATGGTCGAGTACGCCATGCAGCAGTGGTTGGCGGTCCGCGGCGCCGCGGACGCGAAGCCCGTCGGGTGACCGAGTCGCCGCTCCGGCGGTAGCTTCTCGCCGGCGTTGTCGGGAGAGACCGTCGTCACGGTGGAGGCCGTCTTTGAATTAGTAGGAAGTCCAAGTATTTTGGTGGCATGACCACCGAGCTGCACCAGCCTGTGCACCCCGTCCGGTTCGTCACGGCGGCGAGCCTGTTCGACGGACACGACGCCTCGATCAACATCATGCGGCGCATCCTGCAGGCGCAGGGTGCCGAGGTGATCCATCTCGGGCACAACCGGTCCGTCGACGAGGTCGTGACCGCGGCCATCGCCGAGGACGCGCAGGGCGTGGCCATCAGTGCCTACCAGGGCGGGCACGTCGAGTACTTCTCGTACCTGGTCGAACTGCTCCGGGACCGCGGGGCGGGCCACGTGAAGGTCTTCGGCGGCGGTGGCGGCGTCATCGTCCAGGACGAGATCGACCTGTTGCACTCACGGGGTGTGGCGCGGATCTTCTCCCCGGAGGACGGGCTGGAGCTCGGGCTGCCCGGCATGATCAACCACATGATCCGGGAATGTGACGTCGACCTGGCCCGCGATCAGGCCGGCGATCTGGATCAGCTGCTGGCGGGGGACACGCGGACGCTGTCGCGGACGATCTCGCAACTGCAGCAGGGAGTCCTGTCCGATGAGTGGCTCACCGCCGTTCGCGAGTCCGCTCGCACTCGGACGGTGCCCGTGCTCGGCATCACCGGTACCGGCGGTTCCGGCAAGTCGTCGCTCACCGACGAGCTCGTGCGCCGCTTCCGCAACGACCAGGAGGACAAACTCCGGATCGCGGTGGTGGCGGTCGACCCGACACGTCGTCGCGGCGGCGGTGCCCTGCTCGGTGACCGGATCCGGATGAACTGCCTCGACGGCGACCGCGTGTTCTTCCGGTCGATGGCCACCCGCACGACCAGCGGGGAGATTCCGCAGGGGCTCGACGAGGCCGTGCTCGCCTGCAAGGCTGCCGGGTTCGACCTGGTCGTCGTCGAGACGCCGGGCATCGGCCAGGGCGACGCGGGCATCGTCGACCACGTCGACCACTCGCTGTACGTGATGACGCCCGAGTTCGGTGCGGCCTCGCAACTCGAGAAGATCGACATGCTCGACTTCGCCGATGTCGTGGCGATCAACAAGTTCGAACGTCGTGGTGCCGAGGACGCTCGGCGTGACGTCGCGCGGCAGCTGGTGCGCAACCGTGAGGCCTTCGGTTCCGTTCCCGAGGACATGCCGGTCTACGGAACGAGTGCTGCGACGTTCAACGACGACGGCGTGACCGCGCTGTACCAGCGGCTGCGCGACATGCTGGCCGACGCCGGGCTGTCGGTGTCGGCGGGGACGCTCGCGCCGGTCGAGGGCAAGGTCTCGACGCAGACGGCGACGATCATTCCGCAGCACCGCGTGCGGTACTTGGCGGAGATCGCCGAGACCGTGCGCGGCTATCACGCCGAGACCGAACGGCAGGCCGATGCCGTGCGTACCCGCGAGCACCTCGCCGTCGCCAGGGATGCGCTCGCCGCCGACGGCGGGGACGCTGCGGCGCTCGACCGGCTCCTCGAACGCGCTGAGTCCGACGTGGACGGAAGGACGGTCGAGCTGCTCGGCCGGTGGGAGGAACTGTCCGAGTCGTACCGCGGCGAGGCGCTCTCGTTCACGGTGCGGGACAAGGAGATCCGCACCGAGCTGTGGCGCGACACGTTGTCCGGCAGCAGGATTCCGCGAGTGGCCCTGCCCCGGTACAAGGACAAGGGCGAGCTCGTGTCGTTCCTGCGACGCGAGAACCTGCCCGGCTACTTCCCGTACACCGCGGGTGTCTTCCCGTTCAAACGCGACGGTGAGGATCCGGCCCGCATGTTCGCCGGGGAGGGTGACGCGTTCCGCACCAATCGGCGGTTCAAATACCTGTCGGCCGACTCGGAGGCCAAGCGCCTGTCGACGGCGTTCGACTCGGTGACACTGTACGGCTTCGACCCGGACACGCGGCCGGACATCTACGGCAAGGTGGGCACGTCGGGCGTCTCGATCGCGACGTTGGACGACATGAAGGCGCTCTACGACGGCTTCGACCTCACCGCACCGTCGACGTCGGTGTCGATGACCATCAACGGCCCCGCCCCGACGATCCTGGCGTTCTTCCTCAACACGGCGATCGACCAGCGCACGGACGCGTTCCGCGCCGAGCACGGGCGTGCGCCGAACGCCGACGAGGCCGCCGAGATTCGCGAGTGGACACTGCGGCAGGTACGCGGCACGGTGCAGGCCGACATCCTCAAGGAGGACCAGGGCCAGAACACCTGCATCTTCTCCACGGAGTTCAGTCTCCGGATGATGTCGGACATCCAGGAGTGGTTCATCGAGCACGGAGTCCGGAACTTCTACTCGGTGTCCATTTCGGGCTACCACATCGCCGAGGCCGGAGCGAATCCGATCTCGCAGCTGGCTTTCACCCTCGCCAACGGGTTCACCTACGTCGAGTCCTACCTGGCCCGTGGCATGGACATCGACGAGTTCGCGCCGAGCCTGTCGTTCTTCTTCTCCAACGGCATGGACGCCGAGTACTCGGTGCTGGGCCGGGTGGCGCGGCGGATCTGGGCGGTGGCGATGCGCGAGCGCTACGGCGCGGGGGAACGGTCGCAGAAGCTCAAGTACCACGTGCAGACCTCAGGGCGGTCGCTGCACGCGCAGGAGATGAACTTCAACGACATCCGCACGACGCTGCAGGCGCTGTGTGCGCTGTACGACAACGCGAACTCGCTGCACACCAACGCCTACGACGAGGCGATCACGACGCCGTCCGAGAGTTCGGTGCGCCGCGCGATGGCGATCCAGATGATCATCAACAAGGAATGGGGCCTGTCGAAGAACGAGAACCCGTTGCAGGGCTCGTTCATCATCGACGAGCTGACCGACCTCGTGGAGGAGGCCGTGCTCACCGAGTTCGAGCGCATCTCGGAACGCGGGGGCGTGCTCGGGGCGATGGAGACCGGCTACCAGCGCGGCAAGATCCAGGACGAGTCGATCACCTACGAGCGGCTCAAGCACAACGGCGAGTTGCCGATCGTCGGGGTGAACACGTTCCGCAACCCGGACGACGACGAAGCGGAGGGCGAGGTCGAACTGGCCCGCGCCACGGAGGACGAGAAGCGTTCGCAACTGCAGCGGCTCGAGGAGTTCCAGGCGAGGAACCACGCGGAGGCGCAGGTGCAGCTGACGCGGCTGCGGGACGCGGCGGCGCGGGGTGAGAACGTGTTCGCCGTGCTCATGGACGCGGCGCGCGTGTGCTCGCTCGGCCAGATCACTGAGGCGTTCTTCGAGGTGGGCGGCCAGTACCGCCGTAACGTCTGAGGCCCGCCCGCGACGGCCGCAGGGCGATCGTCGTGGGCGGGCGCCCGCGGTCGGGCGGGCGCGATCGGGCAGGCGCGATCGGCACGGGCTGTCCGGTCCGGGAATGCACGCCGGTGCCGGCGGGTTGGTCGTGGATATGAAGTTCGGTGTTTCGACGTTCGTGACCGATGAGGGAATCCGTCCGGGGCCGTTGGGTGCGGCGCTGGAGCAGCGGGGCCTGAGCTCGTTGTTCCTCGCCGAGCACTCCCACATCCCGGCCAGCAGGGAGACGCCGTATCCCGACGGCGGTGACCTGCCACGCAAGTACTACCGCACGCTCGACCCGTTCGTGGCGCTGACCGCTGCCGCCGCGGCGACGCGGGAGTTGACCGTGGGCACCGGGATCGCGTTGCTGCCGCAGCGTGACCTGATCCACACCGCGAACGAGTCGGCGAGTCTGGACCTGGTGTCCGGCGGTCGGTTCGTCCTCGGCGTCGGGGTCGGCTGGAACCGTGAGGAGATGCGGAACCACGGGGTGGACCCGGCGACGCGCGGCGCGCTGATGAACGAGCAGCTGGAGGCGTTGCGGCGACTGTGGACGGAGGAGCAGGCCGAGTTCCACGGCAGGTTCGTGGACTTCGACCCCGTGTACGCGTGGCCGAAGGCCGCCGCGACGCCGCACCCGCCGATCTACGTGGGCGGGGAGAGCCCGGCCGCACTGCGCCGGACCGTCGCCTTCGGTGACGGCTGGTTGCCGCGGCCGCACACCACGCCGGACGAGATCCGGCAGGCGCAGGCGTGGTTCGCCGACCACGGCAAGCCGAACGTGCCGATGGCGATCTTCGGGGCTCCCGCCGACGAGAAGACCATCGCGGGCTGGGCCGAGGCCGGGGTCGACCACGTGACGTTCATGCTCGAGACCGCGCCGGAATCCGACACCTTGCGGGAACTCGACGAGTTCGCCGCGTTCGCCGAGCGCTACGCGGGCTGACGCCACCGCGCACACGACACGCGCGTGCCCCGGGCCCTGCGAAGGGTCCGGGGCACGCGCGGGCGGGTGTGTCGCCGGGATGCTCAGTCGAGGAGCAGGTGGACGGAGAGCTCGAGCCGTTTGGCGACGTCGGCGGCGGAGGCGCGGCGGGTGACCCAGGCGACGAGGTTGGCCATCCAGACGTCGGCGATCACGTGGAAGACGTCGCGGTCGTGGTCGGTGGGCTCGTCGATGCCCATCGCCTTGGCGAACATGTTCTCCATCATGGCGCCGACCTGTTCGACCTCGGCCGCGGCGGTGGTGTCGGCGAACATGAACGCCCGCACCATCGCCTCGGTGAGGTGCGGATCGCGCTGCATCATCCGGGTGTTGCGGCCCAGGACCACGAGCAGTCGCTCGGTGGACGTCTCGCCCGGGATGCTGCCCCGGTCGAGCTTCTCCTGCGCGCGTTCGAACTCACGCGCGAGGCCGGACACGAGCAGATGGATCTTGGAAGGGAAGTAGCGGTAGAGGGTGCCGAGGGCGACGTCGGCGCGTTCGGCGACGGTGCGCATCTGCACGGCGTCGTAGCCGCCCTTCGCCGCGAGGGCGAGGGTCGCGTCGAGGATGCGCTTGCGCCGGTCGCGCTGGGCCGCCGTCCCGGGTTCGTCCCCGCCCATCGGGCCGAGAGCGGTGGAGCTCCGGGACGCCGTCTTCGACGAGGCCGGCGCCTTGGGCTTGCTTGCCATCGGCATCTCTCCTGGTTGAAGAACCTGTTCCAGTCCTGAGGTGCAGTCTACCCAACTTTTGCTGAAAGCGATCCTCGGGTTACACCCGGTTAAGTGAAACATGTTCTACAATCGGCGTCGTGGGTATCGCGATGACGGACGAGCAACGAGCACTGGCCGACGCCGTGAGCGCCGCGGCGCGCTCCGCCGACCCGGCACCGGCGATCGCCGGGATCGGGCTGCCTGCGATCGCACTGCCGGAGGTGCTCGGCGGTGCGGGCGGCAGCGTCACGGACCTGGTCACCGGGGTCGCGGCCGGAGCGGGTGCGCTGGCGGACGTCGGCTTCGGCACGATCCTGGCCGGGCTGGCGTGGGCGCGACGGCCGGACACCGTCGTGGCCACGCAGTACGCGCCGGCCGTGGCGGCGGGCTCGGTGCGTGCCGCCGTGGCCGTCGAACCCGGCCGGCTGGTCGCCCGTCCGGACGTCGGCGGCGGACTCGTCGTGGACGGGATCACGTCCGCGTTGCCGGACGGGCCGGAGGCCGACGTGCTGCTGCTCGCGGCACGGACCTCCGCCGGTCCGGTGGACGGGGCCGCGGCGAGCACGTGCGCCACGGACACGGTGTGGTTCGCGGTCGACGCCGGACGGACGCGGCGGACCGAGCACGAGGCCTTCGACCCGAGTCGCCGGGTCGCGACGGCGCGGCTCGACGGGGTGGCCGTGCCGGCCACGGACGTGCTGGGCCGCGTCGCGGTACCGGAACTGGCGGCGACCCTGGCCGCCGCGGAGGCCGCCGGGGTCGCGGAGTGGTGCGTGCGGACCGCGAGCGAGTACGCACGGGTGCGCGAACAGTTCGGCGGGCCGATCGGCGCGTTCCAGGCGGTGCAGCACCTGTGTGCGGAGATGCTGTGCCGGTCCGAGACGGCGGCTGCGCTCGCATGGGACGCCGCGCGTGCCGCCGACACGGCCGACGGTGACCAGTTCGCCGTGGCCGCGGCCGTCGCGGCGGCGGGTGCGCTCGACGCCGCGGTCGACACCGCGAAGGACTGCATCCAGGTGCTCGGCGGAATCGGCTTCACGTGGGAACACGACGCGCACCGGTATCTGCGCCGCGCCGTGTCGCTGCGTCAGCTGCTCGGCGGCAGCGAGCCGTGGCGCCGCAGGGCGGGCGAGCTGACCCGGGTCGGCGTGCGGCGTGGCGTCGAGGTCGACGTCGACGCCCACGCCGGTGGAGACCTGGCGGCGACGCGCCACGCGGCGGCTGCGGTCGCGGCCGAGGTGGCCGGCCTGGACGAGCGCGCCGCCCGGGTGCGGCTGGCCGAGAGCGGTCACCTCGCGCCGCACTGGCCGCGGCCGTACGGTCTCGACGCCACGCCCGCCGAGCAGTTGGCGATCGACGGCGAGTTCGACCGCGTCGGCGTGACGCGGCCCGATCTGGTGGTGGGCGCGTGGGCGCTGCCGACGATCCTGGAACACGGCTCGGAGGAGCAGCGTGAACGCTTCGTGCTGCCGACGTTGCGCGGTGACGTGACGTGGTGCCAGCTGTTCAGCGAGCCCGGTGCCGGATCGGATCTCGCGTCCCTGCGCACCTCGGCGGAACGCGCCGAGCACGAGGGTGTCCCCGGATGGCGGCTGACCGGGCAGAAGGTCTGGACCTCCCTGGCGCACGAGGCGGACCGGGCCATCTGCCTGGCTCGCACGGAGCCGGACGCCCCGAAGCACCGAGGCATCACGTACTTTCTCGTCGACATGCGTGCGCCCGGCATCGAGGTACGGCCGTTGCGTGAGATCACCGGGGAGGTCCGGTTCAACGAGGTGTTCCTCGACGGCGTGTTCGTGCCGGACGCCGACGTCGTGGGCGAGGTGAACGGCGGGTGGGCGCTCGCGCGCACGACGTTGGCCAACGAGCGCGTCGCCCTCGGCGGCGGTTCGGCGGTCGGTGAGGCGGTGGAGCAGCTCCTGGCCGCGGAACCGGACATCGACGCGGAGCGGCTCGGTGGTCTCGTCGTCGGCGGGTCGGCGGTGTCGGTGCTCGGTGTCCGGGACACGGTGCGCAGGCTCGGCGGTGGTCAGCCGGGCGCCGAGTCGAGCGTGCAGAAGCTGCTCGGCGTCCGGCACCGGCAGGAGGTCGCCGAGACGGCGCTCGACGTCCTCGGATCACGGGGTGTCGTGGCCGACGACGCGACGCGGTCCGCGCAGCACGAGTTCTTGCTGTCCCGGTGTCTGAGCATCGCGGGCGGGACGACGCAGGTGCTGCTCAACGTGGTCGCGCAGCGGTTGCTGGGCCTGCCTCGCCGCTAGCGGGCCGGTCCACTCGGCGCGTGTGGTGGTCGTGCGCCCATTCCAGGAACCGCTCGACGCCACCGACGACGTGGGCGCTGCGGATCGACGGGAAGATGTCGAAGGCGTGCTGCGCGCCCGGGATCTCGGCGTAGGCCACCGGCTCGCGCGAGGTCGCGCGCAGGGCATCGACGAACCGGCGTGCCTCGCGGACGGGTACGAGGCTGTCCTGGTCGCCGTGGATCACGAAGAACGGCGGCGCCCCGTCGGTGACGCGGTCGAGCGGGGAGGCGGCGACGTAGTCCTCGTGGGTCGGGTCCGGGCCCATGACGTGCCGTGCCAGCAGGCCGCGCATCCGCGCCGCGCTCGCGCGGGAGCCGCTCGTCGCGGCGAAGTCGTAGACGCCGTAGTGCGGTACGCAGGCCTGCACGCTCGTGTCGCTGCCGGTGAATCCCGGCTGGAACGCGGGATCGTTCGGTGTGAGTGCCAGCAGCGACGCGAGGTGTCCGCCCGCCGAGCCGCCCGTGGTGGCGACGAACGACGGGTCGCCGCCGTAGTCGGCGATGTGCTCGCGGATCCACGCGAGGGCCCGTTTGGCGGCCACGATGTGCTCGGGCCAGCGCGATGTGGGCGACAGCGGGTAGTTGATCGCCACGCAGACCCAGCCGCGCCGGGCCATGTGCAGCATCAGCGGTACGCCCTGTTCGTTCTTGCTGCCGGTCATCCACGCGCCGCCGTGGACCTGCAGCAGTACGGGCCTGCCGCTGCCGGGTTCGTCGGGTCGGTAGACGTCGAGCAGGAATCGGCGGCCGCCCTGCGCGTAGGCGATGTCGCGGTCGCGGCGCACGCCGTCGGTGTCCATGCGGAACGGGAAGGCCAGCCTGCCCCACGGGGTAGCCACGTCGTCGGGGGTGCGTCCCTCGGTTCCGCCGCGGTCGTCGGGTCCGATCGCGGCGGTGAGTGCGGCGTCGACGACACCGCGGGCGCGCCGTGCGGATGCGATCAGGGCCACGAGGCCACCCGTCGATGCGGCCGCCATGGCCAGGCCCGCGGGGTCGCTCGCCCGGCGGTGTCGGGTGACGTGCGCGGCGGCGTCGGCGGCGGTGAGTGCGAGCAGGTGCGGCGCGAGCTCGGAGGTCAGCCAGCCTGCGGCGAAGGCGGGGACCGACACCCGGTGTCCGGACCACGGCCGGATCGCGTTGGTCGTCAAGGCCAGTTGCAGCGCTCGGCGTGTGCGGAACAACGCGTGCATGCCGCAAGCGTATCCGGGGGCCGGCTGTCGGGCCGGTCGAGAACCGGTTCCGCCCATGGATCCGTGCACGGTTCTTGCCACACAGCACTTTCGTCGCGCAAACTAGAACATGTTACAAATATTGTTCCGGTATTCGTCATCCGGCGGAGCCACGGGCGCGGCGGGTGCGCAGCCGCGCGGGCGACGGGCCGGACGACGCTGGACGAAGGAGTCGCGTGGATTTCACCCCGGAGGACACGCAGCGCGCCGCGGCCGAGCTCGCGGCGGGCGCGCTGGCCAGACCCGCGGGCGGCGAGGACGGCGACCCGAGCGCGACGGCACCGTGGCGCGCGCTGGCCGACGCCGGACTGCTGGCGCTCACCCTGCCCGAATCGCTCGGCGGGGACGGGCTCGGCGCCGCGGAGACGGCCGCCGTCGTACGCGAGGCGGGCCGGGCCGGTTCGCGGGTTCCGGCGTGGGCGACGCTGTCGCTCGGCCTGGCCCCGCTCGTACATCTCGGCGGGGCCGAGCGGTGTCCGGAGCTGTTGCGCGCCGTGGCGGCCGGGGACGCACTGCTGACCGCCGCACTGCACGAACCGTCGTCCCCGATGACCGACCGGCCCGCGACCGCCGCGACCGCCGCGACGGCGAGCGACGGCACAGTGGTGACAGGGGCGGCGACTACAGGGGTGGCGACGAGAGACGCGGCCGACGGGACGTGGCGGCTCGACGGAGTGAAGACCGCGGTGCCGATGGCCGCCGAGGCCGACGGGATCCTCGTGCCGGCCACGCTCACCGGTGGTGGCACGGGTGTGTTCCTGCTCGAGCCGTCGGCGCCCGGGGTGCACCTGACTCCGGCTCCCACATCGTCGGGTGTGCCCGAGGCGGTCCTGCGGCTCGACGGCGCCGACACCGGACCCCCGCTGGCCGATCCCGCCGCTCCCGCCGAACCGGGACGGGCGCTGCGCGTGCTGCACCGGCACGCGCTGGCCGGTGCCGCGGCGTTCGGTGACGGCCTGCTGGCCGGAGCGCTCGCGCTCACCACGACCCACCTGGCGACCCGGGAACAGTTCGGCCGCCCACTGGCCACGTTCCAGGCTGTCGCCCAGCAGATCGCGGACGTCTACGTAGCCGCCCGCACGGTGCATCTGGCCGCGGAGTCGGCGGCCTGGCGGCTGGCCGAGGAGCACGAGCCCGACGCCGATCTGGAGGTCGCGGCGTACTGGCTCGCCGAACAGGCACCGCTCGCGCTGGCCACGTGCCACCACCTGCACGGCGGGATCGGCCTCGACGAGACGTACCCGCTGCACCGGTACTCGTCGCTGTTGAAAGACCTGGTCCGTGGCATCGGCGGGTCGTCACTGCGGCTCGACCGGGTCGGCGCGCTCGCGGGAGGTGCCGCCTGATGCACATCGCACTGACCGCGGAGCAGGAACGGTTGCGCGACGAACTGCGCCGCTACTTCGCCCGACTCGTCACACCGGAGGAACGCACGTTGCTGCTGACCGAGCGGCACGGGCCGACGTACCGCGAGGTGGTGCGCCGGATGGGCCGGGACGGGTGGCTCGGTGTGGGCTGGCCCCAGGAGCACGGCGGACTCGGGTTCGGGCCGGTCGAACAACACATCTTCGCCGACGAGGCCGCGCGCGCCGACGTGCAGCTGCCCGCGGTGACGCTGCAGACCGTCGGGCCGACCCTGCAGCGGTTCGGCACCGAGGAGCAGAAACGCCGCTTCCTGCCTGCGATCCTGGCGGGCGAGGTGCACTTCGCCATCGGCTACAGCGAACCGGAGGCCGGCACCGACCTCGCGGCGCTGCGCACCACCGCCGTCCGCGACGGCGAGTCCTATGTCGTCAACGGGCAGAAGATCTTCACCACGGGCGGCCACGACGCGGACTACATCTGGCTCGCCGCCCGCACCGATCCCGACGCCGCCCGGCATCGGGGCATCTCGATCCTCGTGGTCGACACCGCCGACCCCGGCTACTCGTGGACGCCGATCATCACCTGCGACGGCGCGCACCACGTGAACGCGACGTACTACTCCGACGTGCGCGTTCCGCAGTCGATGCTGGTGGGCGAGGAGAACGCGGGGTGGAAACTCATCACGACCCAGCTCAACCACGAGCGGATCATGCTCGGCCCTGCGGGCCGGATCGGCGGCCTCTACGACCGCGTGCGCACCTGGGCCGCCGCGCGGAAGAGCCCCGACGGAACGCCGCTGCTGGAGCTGCCCGACGTGCGGCGGGCGCTCGGCGAGGTGTACGCGCTCGTGCGGGTCAACGAGCTGCTGAACTGGCAGGTCGCCGTGTCCGAGACCGGGTCCGTGGCGGATGCCTCGGCCACGAAGGTGCTTTCGTCCGACCGGCATCAGCGGGTGAGCAGGTTGCTGGAGGAAGTGGTCGGCAGGCACGGCGATCCGTCCGATCCCGACACGGCCGAGCTCGCCGCACGGCTGGACACGCTCACGAAACGCAACACCGTCCTGACGTTCGGAGGCGGAGTGAACGAGATCCAACGGGAACTGATCGCCCAGTTCGGGCTGGGACTGCCGAGGGTGCCGCGATGACGGCCACGGAGCGGACCGCGACCGGCCCCGCCGCGGCGACCGATGAGGGTGGGCGCATCGAGGCGGCCGCGCGCGAGATCGCGGCCGCCGGTCCGTCGGCTGCCGATCCGGCGCGCGATCCGGTCAACCAGGCCATGATCAACAACTGGGTCGAGGCCATCGGCGACACGAACCCGGTGTACACCGATCCGGACGCCGCGGCCGCCTCCGTGCACGGCGAGCTCGTCGCGCCGCCGGCGATGGCCCAGGTGTGGACCATGCGCGGTCTGCACGGGGTGCGCCCGGCCGACGACCCGCTCCGTCGCATGACCGACCTGCTCGACGAGGCCGGCTACACGTCGGTCGTCGCGACCGACTCGGCGCAGACCTACCACCGCTATCTGCGGCCCGGCGAACACGTCGCCGCCTCGGCGGTGCTGGACGACGTCGTCGGGCCGAAGCGGACCGCCCTCGGCGAAGGTTGGTTCGTCACCACCCGCACGACCTGGTACGTCGGCGACGAACCGGTGGCGGAGATGACGTTCCGGATCCTCAAGTTCCGCCCGCCCGAGGCGGAGACCGCCCCGGGCGGTCCCGACGGGAACGCCGCGAGCGAGGGCCGGGCGACGACCGGCGGGAAGGGCGACGACGGCGCGGGGCGCGGCGAGGCGGCCGCCGCGACGGTGCTGCGCCCGGTCGTGACGCGGGACAACGCGTTCTTCTGGGAGGGGCTGCGCGTAGGCGAACTGCGGATCCAGCGGTGGGGAGGGACGCTGCGGCACCCGCCGGGTCCGATGGCCCCGGACGGCGACCTGGATGCCGAACCGGACTACATCGTCGCGGCGGGAACCGGCACGGTGTACAGCTTCGTCGTCCACCATCACCCGCCCGTACCGGGAAAACGCCTGCCGTTCGTCCTCGCGCTCGTCGAACTGGACGAGGGGGTACGGGTGCTCGGCGAACTGCACGGCGCGGACCCCGGCGGGGTCCACATCGGACTTCCGGTGGAGGCGAGCTTCGACCGGATCGACGACGACCTGACGCTGCCGGCTTGGAAGGTGCGGTCATGACCATCCCCGTGGGGGCGGAGCTGCCGCCGCTGACCGTCGAGGCCACCCCGACGTTCGTGGTGGCAACGGCCCTGGCGACGCGCGACTTCCAGGACGTCCACCACGATCGTGACGCGGCCGTCGCCCGCGGATCGCAGGACGTCTTCCTGAACATCCTGACCGACACGGGCCTGGTGCAGCGGTTCGTCACCGACTGGGCGGGCCCCGACGCACTCGTCCGGTCGATCTCCCTGCGCCTGGGCGTGCCGTGCTACGCGGGCGACACGTTGACCTTCACCGGCCGCGTCGCGGAGGTCGACGGTGACGAGGTGACCGTGTCGGTGTCCGGCACCGACGGTCTGGGTGAACACGTGTCGGCGACGGTGCGGATCGAGGTGACGGCATGACCGGCGGGACCCGACGGGACGGGGCGGGCATCGGGGGAGCGGCGGCGATCGCGGGGATCGGTGCGACCGAGTTCTCCAAGGACTCCGGCCGGACGGAGCTGCGACTCGCGAGCGAATGCGTCTCGGCGGCCCTGGCCGATGCGGGCCTGTCCGCCTCCGATGTGGACGGCCTGGTGACCTTCACGATGGACGGCAACGCGGAGATCGCGCTCGCGCGGGAACTGGGCATTCCCGAACTGACGTTCTTCAGCCGGGTCCACTACGGCGGCGGTGCCGCCGCCGCGACGGTGCAGCAGGCCGCGATGGCCGTCGCGACCGGAGCGGCCGACGTCGTCGTCGCCTACCGCGCCTTCAACGAACGTTCCGGAAACCGGTTCGGCCAGGTGTCCTCGGCGGTCGCGCAGCAGGTCAACACCTCGGGCGTGGACAACGGGTACCACTACCCGGCGGGCCTGGCGACGCCCGCGGCCACGGTTGCGATGGTCGCCCGGCGGTACCTGCACGAGTACGGCGCGAGCAGTGAGGACTTCGGCAGGATCGCCGTCACGGTCCGCAAACACGCCGCGACCAACCCGCACGCGTGGTTCCACGGCAAGCCCATCACGCTCGCCGATCACCAAGCGTCCACGTGGGTCGCCGAACCGCTGCACCTGCTCGACTGCTGTCAGGAGAGCGACGGCGGGGTCGCGCTGGTCGTCACGAGCGCCGAGCGGGCCCGCGACCTGCGCAGGCCGCCCGCCGTCATCGCCGGGGCGGCGCAGGGGAGCGGACCCGACCAGTACATCATGACCAGCTACTACCGCGACGACCTCGCCGCGCTGCCGGAGATGGGCGTCGTCGGCGGGCAGCTGTGGCGGCAGTCGGGCCGCACGACGTCCGATGTGGACGTGGCGGTGCTGTACGACCACTTCACCCCGTACGTGCTGATGCAGCTGGAGGAGCTCGGCTTCTGCGGCCGCGGGGAGGCGAAGGACTTCGTCGCCGACGGCAGGCTCGAACTGGACGGGCAGCTGCCGCTCAACCCGCACGGCGGGCAGCTGGGTGAGGCGTACATCCACGGGATGAACGGCATCGCCGAGGCGGTGCGGCAGCTGCGAGGCACCGCGGCCAACCAGGTGGCGGGTGCGGAGACGGTGCTGGTCACCGCTGGAACCGGCGTGCCGACCAGCGGTCTCGTCCTCACGGCGCCCTGACCCCGTCGCGTGTCCTGCACCCGGGCACGCGTGTCCTGCGCCCCTGCACCCGTGCGTCCCTCGGGCGGTGGGCCGAGGGATCGGGCGCGGGCGGCGATCAGGCCGGGTCGAGGACGGCGTCGGAGAGCACCGGGGCCTCGTCACGGTCGAGCGACGTCGCGGTGACGAGCAGCCGGCCGGCTTCGCGCCAGATCCGCACCCGCAGCGTCTCGCCCGGCAGGACGATGCCTGCGAACGTGGCCGACCACGAGCCGACCGCGGTCGCGTCGCCGCCCAGAGCCGCGTCCGTGACGGCCTTGGCCACGACCCCGTAGGTGCACAGGCCATGCAGGATGGGCGCGTCGAATCCGGCCGCGCGGGCGAACTCGGGGTCCGAGTGGAGCGGGTTGCGGTCACCGCACAAGCGGTAGAGCAGCGCCTGCTGGGGCAGCGTCGGCACGTCGACGACGAGGTCCGGCTCGCGGTCCGGAGCCGGCGACCGGTCGGATGTGCCGCGGTGGCCGCCGAATCCGCCCTCGCCGCGGGCGAAGATGCTGGATCGCGCGGTCCACAGCGGTTCGCCCGTGTCGTCGGTGACCTCGGTCTCCTGGACGATCACCGCGGCCTTGCCCTTGTCGAGCACGTCGGCGATGCGGCTGCGCGCCGTCGCCTTGCCGGACGTGGGCAACGGGCGGTGCGCGACGACCTGCTGCGACCCGTGGACGACCTTCGCGAGGTCGATGTCGATGCCGGGGAAACGCACCTCGGGCGGCTCGGTGGCGCGGACCGTGGCGGCGACGGTGGCGAACGTGGGCAGCACCCGCAGGTCGCCTTCGGTGGCGTAGCGGAGTTCCCGGGAATCGGTCGGCGCCGCGCCCGCGCCGAGCGCGAGGTGGTACAGCAGGACGTCGGAGGCGCTCCAGGTGAACGCGGTCTCGCCGAGGTCGGCACCGATCGCGCGGTCCGGGTCGATGGGCATGGCGGCTCCTACTCGTAGCTGATCGACACGTCGTCGGTGAGCGGCAGGGACTGACAGGCCAGCACGATCCCGTCGGCGATGTCGTCGGAGTCGAGCACCTCGTTGTCGAGCATCTTCACCTCGCCGGAGACGACCCGGCACGCGCAGGCGCTGCACTGTCCCTCCCGGCACGAGTACGGAGCGTCGCGGCCCGCCTCCAGCAGGACGTCCAGGAGTTTGGCGCCGCGTGGCCAGGCGTGTTCGGTCGTGGTGCCGTCGAGGTCGACGGTCACCCGCGCGGGCGCGTCGCCCTCGGCGGCGCCGGCGTCGTCGTCAGCAGCGGTGGCCTGCTCCGGAGCGTCCGCCGCGACGTCGGTGGGCGAGCCCGTGGCCGGTTCGGCGGTGGCGAACGGGTCGCCGCCGAGGGAGACGAACGTTTCCCGGTGGATCCGTGCCCGCGGCGTGCCTGCCGCCTTGGCGGCCTCGACGACGGCGCGCATGTACGGCGCCGGACCGCAGACGAACGTCTCCCGGCCCTGCAGCATGCGGGCGAAGGGTGCGAGCCGCTCGGCCGTGGGCAGTCCCTGCAACGTTTCCAGCCAGTGCACCACGGTGAGCCTGCCCGGATACGTCTCCTCGAGGTCGCGCAGCGCGCCCGCGAAGATCACCGACGGCTCGTCGGCGTTGGCGTACACCAGCGTCATCGACCCCGTCCCGTGGGCGAGCACGGACCGGACGATCGACAGCACCGGGGTGATGCCGCTGCCGCCCGCGAACAGCGCGAGGTCGGCGTGGAGATCGGCGGGGGTGAACACGCCGCTCGCGGGCAGGACGTCGAGCTCGTCGCCCGCCGCGACGTGGTCGCACAGCCAATTCGAGGCGTACCCGTCGCGCTTGACCGTCACCTGAGGGCGCTCGCCGGTGAAGGGCGAGCTCGACAGCGAGTAGCACCGCGCGACCGGCCCGCGGTCGTCCCCGGGCACCCGCACGGTGAGGAACTGGCCGGGACGGTAGGCCAGGTCGGCGTCGAACACGATCGACCGGGCCGCCGCGGTCTCGTCCACCACCTCGGCCACCCGCAGCCGCTGCGCCCGCACGGCGCCGTCACCGCTCATACCCGAATGCTCCGTCCCGTTCGGCGGTCGTGATGCTCTCACGCAGGCGCTCGCAGGTGCCCGCGCGCGCCGCGGGCGTGCCCGCCGCGACGCGCTCGGCCAGCACGGGGCAACTCGTCGCGGAGTCGGTCACCCACTGGATGCTCGTGTGCTCGGGGCTGTTCTTCTTGACCAGCACCGTTGTCGCGCAGGAGTGGCAGGCGACCGGGACGAGCCCCGCGGTGAGGAACTCCTCCCGGTCGGCCCGCGTCTGCGCACGGACGGCGTCGGTTCCCGCGGGCTCGCCGCCGCCGGTGCCCGCGGCGGCCACGTCGGCGGCCACTCAGGACACTCCCGCCCGGTCGGCCGCCTCCTGCTGCTGCCGGGCGAGGTTGTCGGCGACCTCCCGTTCCCACACCTCGTTGGCGCGGGTGACGTCCACTTCGAACTCGAACCGCTGCGTCATGTCCTCGTCGATGTCGTCGACGTCCACGTAGAACTGTTCGTACCAGCGCCGAAGCTGGTAGACCGGCCCGTCCTCCTCGCACAGCAGCGGGTTGTCGATGCGGGTCTTGTTCCTCCAGATCTCGACGTCCTGGAGGAACCCGACACCGACACCCTCGGCGAACTTCTGCGCGATCTTGTCGGCCTGCGCGTCGTCGACACCCGGCGGTTTGCGCACGGCGACACCCCACTGCAGCACGAACGAGGTCGGGCTGACCGGATAGTGGCAGTTGATCAGCACCGTGTCGATCTTGATGCCCTTGTAGTCGTTGTGCAGTGTGTTGATCATGTACGCCGGGCCGTAGTACGACGCCTCGGATTCGAGGAGATTGTCCTCGCCGCCGTAGTTGGACGACATGCCCATGTCGGCGCGGCCCTTGGAGTTCAGGTACTGCGACGCGATGTGGCCTTCGAAGACGTTCTTGAAGTACGTCGGGATGCCGTAGTGGATGTAGAAGAAGTGGGCCATGTCGACGACGTTGTCGACGATCTCGCGGCAGTTGGCGCCCTCGATGGTGACCGAGTCCCACGTCCAGTTGCTCCACTCGTCGGTGAAGATGCCGTCGATCCGCGGGATCGTCACGTCCTCGGGCGGCGGGTTGCCTTCGGGGTCGTGCCACACGAACAGCTGGTTGTTCTCCTGCAACGTCCGCCACGCGCGGGTCCGGGCCCGCAGTGGAACCCGCTTGGCGTAGGGGATCGACTTGCATTTGCCGTCGCCGCCCCAGCGCCAGTCGTGGAAGGGGCAGGCGACCTCGTTGCCCTTGACCTCGCCCTGGGTCAGATCGCCGCCCATGTGGCGGCAGTAGCCGTCGAGGACGTTGATCTCCCCGTCCGAACCCTGGAACACGACCAGTTTGGTGCCGAACGCGTGGACGGCGTGCGGCTTGCCGTCGGCGAAGTGCTCCACGAGGCCGAGACAGTGCCACCCGCGGGCGAACCGTTCCGGCGGTGCGCCGACGTCGATCGTGCGAACGGAGCCTGCCTGCGTCATGACGAACCTCCAGCTCTCCGGGCTGCTCTGCCCGTGGCTCATGCCCCGCGTTCCCGCCCGCGGCGGTGGCACGCGGTGCATGCCTGTCGTAGTGAATGACGGTCGACGACGCCTACCATAGATGAGAACGTGTTCCAGTTCTACCGGGGATCGGGAACAGGTTTCGCCGAGGGGGCAGTGCGTCACCCGGGGTGCGGAGGAGTGATTTCGTCCTGGCGACGCCGGGTCCACGGGCTTTCTCGCCTGGTCAGGCCGGGATCCAGTGACAAAAACAAGAACGTGTTCTAATCTGGGCAGGTACACCGAGCAGGCGGACCCCAGTGGTTCGGCGGAGAAGGAACGAGGCAGGTATGAGCGAGCAGGGCGCGCACGCGGTGATCGCCGGGATCGAGGAGTTGCTGCCCGTGCTGCGGGAGCGCGCGCAGGAGGCCGAGGACGCGCGGAGGATTCCGGACGAGTCGATCAAGGCCCTGCAGGAGACCGGGTTCTTCAGGCTGCTGCAGCCGAAGCCCTACGGCGGGTTCGAGGCCGACCCGGTCACCTTCTACACGGCCGTGAAACTCATCGCGAGCGCGTGCGGCTCGACCGGCTGGGTCGCCTCGATCCTCGGCGTGCACCCCTGGCACCTGGGTCTGTTCGAGGCGCAGGCCCAGGAGGACGTCTGGGGTGGCGGTGAGGGCAGCGACGGCAGTGCCGGCCCCGACACGCTGATCTCCTCGTCGTACGCGCCGATGGGGAAGGCGACCGTCGTCGAGGGAGGGTACCGGCTCAGCGGCCAGTGGAGCTTCTCGTCGGGTTGCGGGCACGCGACGTGGGTCCTGCTGGGCGCACCCGCCTTCGACGCCGAGGGCAACCCGGTCGACTTCTGCACCTACCTGCTGCCCGCCGCCGACTACGCGATCGACGACGTGTGGGACACCGTGGGCCTGCGCGGGACCGGCAGCAACGACATCGTCGTCGACGACGTGTTCGTGCCGAAGCACCGCACGCTGAGCTTCCTGCTCACGTCCAAACTGGACACGCCGGGTCAGAAGGTGAACCCGGGGCCGCTCTACCGCCTGCCGTACGGCTCGGTGCATCCGAGCACGATCACGGCGCCGATCATCGGCATGGCACAGGGCGCCTACGACGCGCACGTCGAGCACCAGCGACAGCGGGTCCGCGCCGCGTACGCGGGGGAGAAGTCGCAGGAGGACCCGTTCGCCAAGGTGCGGATCGCCGAGGCCGCCAGCGAGATCGACGCGGCCTGGCTGCAGCTGACCCGCAACATCGACGAGCTCTACCAGCTGGCCTGCCGGGGTGAGAAGCTGCCGTTCGACACCCGGCTGCGGGTGCGCAGGGACCAGGTGCGCGGCAGCGAGCGCGCCATCGCCGCGATCGACCGGCTCTTCGAGAACTCCGGCGGCCGCGCGCTGCGGGCGGGTACGCCGATCCAGCGGTTCTGGCGGGACGCCCACGCGGGCCGGGTGCACGCCGCCAACGACCCCGAGCGCGCGTACACCATGTTCGGCACCGGTGAGTTCGGCCTGCCGGTCGAGAACGCGATGGTCTAGAGGCCGTATGTCCGACACCGCCGAGGAGGCGACATGAGCGAGGGTTCGTACGTCACGACGGCCGACGGCTTGCGGCTGCACTACCACGAGGCCGGCACCGAGCACGCCGACACGGTGATCCTGCTGCACGGAGGTGGGCCGGGCGCGTCGGCGTGGAGCAACTTCTCCCGCAACATCCCGGAACTGGCCAAGACGTTCCGCACGATCGCCGTCGACCAGCCGGGGTTCGGCCGTTCCGACAAGCCGACCGGCCATCCCCAGTACTTCGTGCACAGCTCCAGCGCCGTCGTGGGCCTGATGGACGCGCTCGGCATCGAGAAGGCCCATCTGATCGGCAACTCGCTCGGCGGCGGCGCGGCCGTACGGCTGGCACTGGACCACCCCGACCGTGCAGGCAGGCTCGTGCTGATGGGGCCGGGCGGGTTGAGCGTGAACCTGTTCGCGCCCGACCCGACCGAGGGCGTGAAGAACCTCGCCCGGTTCGCCGCGCCGCCGGGGCCGAGCAAGGAGAAGCTTGAAGAGTTCCTCCGGGTGATGGTCTACGACCAGTCGCTGATCACCGACGAGCTGGTCGAGGAGCGGTTCGCCGCCGCGAGCACGCCGGAGTCGCTCGCGGCCATGGGGGCGATGGGTGCCTCGTTCGCCGGGCCCGACTACGAGCTCGGCATGCTGTGGCGCGAGGCGCACCGGCTCCGGCAGCGCGTCCTGCTGATCTGGGGCAGGGAGGACCGCGTCAACCCGCTCGACGGGGCGCTGGTGGCACTGAAGACGATTCCGCGCGCGCAGCTGCACGTGTTCGGCAGGTGCGGCCACTGGGCGCAGCTGGAGTGTTTCGACGAGTTCAACCGGATCGCGACCGACTTCCTCGAGGACACGTGATGAGCATTCGTTCGCTGGCATATCTGCGCATCGAGGCCACCGACATGGCGGCGTGGCGCGAGTACGGACTCAAGGTCCTCGGCATGGTCGAGGGTGAGGGCCGGAACCCGGATGCGCTGTACCTGCGCATGGACGACTTCCCGGCACGGCTGGTGATCGTGCCCGGCGAGACCGACCGGCTCGCCACCGCGGGCTGGGAGACGGCCAACGCGGCCGGTCTGGAGGAGGTGCGGCAGCGGCTGTCGGCCCACGGCGTGCCGTTCAAGGAGGGCACCGCCGAGCAGACGGCCGACCGCGGGGTCGACGAGCTGATCGAGTTCACCGATCCGTCGGGCAACACACTCGAGGTGTTCCACGGCATCGCGCTGCGGCACCGCCGGGTCGTCAGCCCGTACGGGCACCGGTTCGTCACCGGCGAACAGGGGCTCGGGCACGTGGTGCTGTCGACCCACGACGACGCGGCGGCGCTGGAGTTCTACCGCGACGTCCTCGGGTTCCGGCTACGGGATTCGATGCGGCTGCCGCCGGAGGCCGTGGGCAGGCCTGCCGACGGTGACCCGGCGTGGCTGCGGTTCTTCGGCTGCAACCCGCGGCACCACAGCCTGGCGTTCCTGCCGATGCCGACACCCAGCGGGATCGTCCACCTCATGGTGGAGGTCGAGAGCACCGACGACGTCGGGCTGTGTCTCGACCGGGCGCTGCGCAGGAAGGTGCCGATGTCGGCCACGCTCGGCCGCCACGTCAACGACCTGATGCTGTCGTTCTACATGAAGACACCGGGCGGGTTCGATGTCGAGTTCGGGTGCGAGGGCAGGCAGGTCGACGACGACACCTGGATCGCCCGCGAGAGCACCGCGGTGAGCCTGTGGGGACACGACTTCTCGGTGGGCATGTCATGACCTCCGCCGCGGACGCGGTGGGGCAGGCGGGTGCGGTGGTGGCCGACGCGGACGTGCCGGCACGGTTCCGGTCGGTGCTCGGCCACTTCTGCACCGGGGTGGCGATCGTGACCACGTGCGAGAACGGAGAGCCGGTGGGCTTCGCGTGCCAGTCGTTCACCGCACTCTCGCTCGAGCCGCCGCTGGTGCTGTTCTGCCCGGCCCGCACGTCCGGGACGTGGCCGGTGATCGAGCGTGTCGGACGGTTCGCGGTCAACGTCCTGGCAGGCGAGCAACAGGACGTCAGCGCCGTGTTCGGCTCCCGCGGCGAGGACAAGTTCGCGTCGGTGTCCTGGACACGCGCGCCGAGCGGGTCCCCGCTGCTGGACGGAGCGCTCACCTGGGTGGACTGCGCGGTCGAGACCGTCCACGAGGCCGGCGACCACTACGTCGTGATCGGCAGGGTCACCGCGCTCGGCGAGACCTCCGGCAGGCGGCCCCTGCTGTTCTACCGCGGGGGCTACACCGTCACCGAGACCGGACCGGACGCGATGCCGGGAGGGCCCCGTCCGGACGACTGGTTCTGACCAGGTCGGCCACATCCGGTCCACGGTCGTGACCACGCCGGCACCGGGCCCGATCGCCGGGGATAGCCTGCAGCCATGACGAAGGTTGCCGTGGTGACGGGTGCAGGAACAGGGATCGGCAGGCAGGTCGCGCGGGCGCTGCTCGACGACGGGTACGGCGTCGCGCTGGCGGGGCGCAGGCGGGACCCGCTGCTGGAGGCGGCCGGCGAGTCCGCCGGGGCGCTGGTCGTGCCCACCGACGTCACCGACGCGGAGTCGGTCGCGGCGTTGTTCGACGCGGTCCGCGAGCGGTGGGGCAGGCTGGACGTGCTGTTCAACAACGCGGGCACCACCGGCACGCGCGGTTCGGTGGACACGCTGCCGGTCGAGGACTGGAAGGCGATCGTCGACGTCAACCTGACCGGCATGTTCCTGTGCGCCCAGCAGGCCGTGCGCATGATGAAGGAGCAGGACCCGCGCGGCGGGCGCATCGTCAACAACGGTTCGATCTCGGCGCACACGCCGCGGCCGGAGACCGTCGCCTACGCCGCCACGAAGCACGCGCTGACGGGACTGACCAAGTCGATCGCGCTCGACGGCAGGCCTCACGACATCGCGTGCGGCCAGATCGACATCGGTAACGCCGCCACCGAGCTGACCAGCGGGTTCTCCGACGTCGGGATGCCGCAGGCCGACGGCAGTCTCAAGTCGGAGCCGACGTTCGACGCCGCCCACGTGGCCGACGCGGTGCTGACGATGGTCAACCTGCCACTGTCGGCGAACGTGCCGTTCCTGACGATCATGGCCAACGGCATGCCGTTCATCGGCCGCGGCTGAGCCCGGGGCGTCCGGCCGGCTCGGCTGCGACCGGACGCCGCAGCCGAGCCGCTCCGCCGTGAGCTGCACGAGGAGTGACGGCCGTCCGGGCGGAGGGACGGCGCTCCGCCCGGACGGCGAGCTCAGAGCCGCTCGAGGATCGTGGCCGTCGACATCGCGCCGCCCGCGCACATGGTCACCAGGGCGGTTCCGGCGTCGCGCCGTTCGAGTTCGTGCAACGCGGTGGTGAGCAGGCGCGATCCGGTGTTGCCGACCGGGTGGCCGAGGGCGATCGCGCCCCCGTTGACGTTGACCCGGTCCGGGTCCGGCTCGTGCACCTGCTGCCAGGACAGCACCACCGACGCGAACGCCTCGTTGACCTCGAACAGGTCCGGATCGTCGATCGTCATCCCCGCGCGGCCGAGGACACGTCGGGTCGCCTGGATCGGACCGTCGAGGTGGTAGTACGGCTCGGCGCCGACGAGTGCCTGGGCGCGGATGCGGGCGCGCGGGCGCAGGCCGAGCGCGCGGGCCCGCGCCGAGTCCATGATCAGTACGGCCGAGGAGCCGTCGGAGATCTGCGACGAGGTCCCCGCGGTGTGCAGTCCGTCGTCCAGCACCGGCTTGAGGCGGCCGAGCGCCTCCCTGCTGGTCTCACGCAGACCCTGGTCCCGGGTGACGAGCCGGTGCTCGCCCGTCGGCGCTCCGTCCTCGCCGAGCACCGGTGCCTTGACACCGACGACCTCGCGGTCGAACCGGCCCTCGGCCCAGGCGGCGGCGGCCTTTCGCTGGGAGGCGACGCCGAAGCCGTCGACGTCGTCACGGGAGAGGCCACGGCGGCGTGCGATGCGCTCGGCGGCGCCGTACTGGTCGGGCAGATCGACCGACCACGATTCGGGCCTGCGGTGTGTCGTGCCCGCGACGTTCGCTCCGAGGGGGACGCGACTCATGGCCTCGACCCCGCATGCCATGCCCACGTCGATAGCCCCGGTGGCGACGAGCCCCGCAACGAGGTGCGCCGCTTGCTGGGCGGAGCCGCACTGGGCGTCGATCGACGTGGCGCCGCACGTCTCGGGCAGGCCTGCGTGCAGCCAGGCGGTGCGCGCGACGTTGCCCGCCTGCTCGCCAGCCTGGGTGACCGTGCCGCTGATGACCTGTTCGACCTCGGCCGGGTCGATGCCGGCGCGGTCGAGGACCGCGGTCTGGGCGGCGCCCAGTAGTTCGGCGGCATGCACCCCGGCGAGGGCGCCGCCGCGCTTGCCGATCGGCGTTCGGACGGCTTCCACGATGACCGGATCGCCCACGTCGCACTCCTTCGTGTGTCGGTACCGCTCAAAAATAGAACATGTTCCTGTTTAGATCAATGCGACCACGAAAGCCTCGCCCGGAGCAGTCGGGCGGCGACGGTGGTGATCAGCCCGATCCTAATCGATTCAGTTAACGGGGTTCACTCAAACTCTTCACCGAGTTAACACCGTATGCTTCACTCGGCGGGTAGAACGAGTTCCATGACGCTGCTCGCGGAGGTCCGGCGCATGACGACGTCACTGTTGCCCGAAGGTTTCGACTTCACCGATCCCGATCTGCTCGCGCGGCGGCTGCCGCTCGACGAACTGGCGCTGCTGCGCCGCACCGCCCCCGTGTGGTGGAACGACCAGCCGCACAACGTTGCGGGCTTCGGCGACGACGGTTTCTGGGTGGTGACCCGCCTGGAAGACGTGAAAACCGTGTCGAAGGACAGCGAGCTGTTCTCCTCCAGCGAGAAGACCGCGATCGTCCGGTTCGACGAGAACATGGACGAGGACGGGCTCAACGCCAATCGTCTCGTGCTGCTCAACATGGACGCCCCGCAGCACACCAAGCTGCGCCGCATCGTGTCCAAGGGCTTCACGCCGCGCGCGATCAACAAGCTCGAGGCCGGACTGCGCGAACGTGCACGTCAGATCGTCGCCGACGCGAAGGAGAAGGGCTCCGGCGACTTCGTGCAGGACGTGGCCTGCGAGCTGCCGTTGCAGGCGATCGCCGATCTGATCGGCATTCCCCAGGAGGACCGGCTGAAGATCTTCGACTGGTCCAACCAGATGATCGGTTACGACGACCCCGAGTACGACGTGGATCCGCTGACCGCTTCGGCCGAACTGGTCAGCTACGCCTTCGCGATGGCCGAGGAGCGGCGGCAGAACCCCACCGACGACATCGTCACCAAGCTCGTCCAGGCCGACGTGGACGGTGAGTCGCTCGCCTCCGACGAGTTCGGCTTCTTCGTCATCCTGTTGGCCGTGGCGGGCAACGAGACCACACGCAACGCCATCACGCACGGCATGAAGGCGTTCCTCGACCACCCGGACCAGTGGGAGCTCTACAAGAGCAAGCGCCCGGACACGACCGCCGACGAGATCGTGCGTTGGGCGACACCTGTCGTGGCGTTCCAGCGCACGGCGACGGCCGACACCGAACTGGGTGGTCAGCACATCCGCAAGGGCGACCGCGTGGCGATGTTCTACAGCTCCGCCAACTTCGACCCCGAGGTGTTCGACGAGCCGGAGACGTTCGACATCATGCGCGACCCGAACCCGCACGTCGGCTTCGGCGGTACCGGGGCGCACTACTGCATCGGCGCGAACCTGGCCCGCCTCGAGATGAACCTGATCTTCAACGCGATCGCCGACGCCATGCCCGACATCCGCGAGGTGTCGACACCGGAACGCCTGCGCTCCGGCTGGCTCAACGGCATCAAGCACTACGAGGTCGCCTACGAGTAGCCACGGAAGTCGACCGCAACCGCGCCCCGGACCCCGCGCTGAACCACCGATGTGCGCGTGGGCCCGGGGCGCGAGTCGTGTTGCGGATTCCGGGGACCGTGTTGCGGCTCCGGGGGTCCGTGTTGCGCCTCCGAGGGACCGTGTTGCGGATTCCGGTGTGGGTCAGGGGCCCACCACGTCGTGCGTGTGGCTCCCGGCCGTCACACCTGGCCGGGAGTCACACGCCGGTGGTATCAGGTGGGTTTGACCGCGCCGACCAGCCACATGGAGAAGTACTGGGAACCGCCGCCGTAGGCGTGACCGAGCGCTGTGCGGGCGCCGTCGACCTGGTAGTCGCCCGCGCGGCCCATGACCTGTTTGGCCGCCTCGGAGAAGCGGAGCATGCCGGATGCGCCGATCGGGTTGGACGACAGCACCCCGCCGGAGGGGTTGACGGGGAGACGTCCGGTGAGCGCCGTCTCGCCCGCCTCCGTGAGCTTCCAGCCCTCTCCGTCGGCGGCGAAGCCGAGGTTCTCCAGCCACATGGGCTCGAACCAGGAGAACGGCACGTAGATCTCCGCGGTGTCCACCTGGGACAGTGGGTCGGTGATACCGGCCTGCCGCCACAGCTCGGTGGCGGCGTCCTTGCCCGCCTGCGGGTTCACCTGGTCCCGGCCTGCGAACGTGGTCGGTTCGGTGCGCATCGCCGTCGCGTGGATCCACGCCGGGGCGGGGGAGTCGTCACCGGCGCGTTCGTCGCCGATGACCATCGCGCACGCCCCGTCCGACGACGGGCACGTCTCGTCGTAGCGGATCGGATCCCACAGCATCTGCGAGGCGCGTACGGAGTCGACGGTGATGTCGGACTGGCGCAAGTGGGCGTGCGGGTTGAGCGCGCCGTTGCGCCGGTCCTTCGCCGCGACGACGGCGCCGACGTGCTCCGGGGCCCCCGACCGGCGCAGGTAGGACCGCACGTGCGGGGCGAAGTAGCCGCCCGCGCCTGCGCCCACGGGCATCGTGAACGGCACCCGGATGGACAGTGCCCACATCGCGTTGGACTCGGACTGCTTCTCGAACGCCACCGTCAGCACGCGGCGGTGCACACCGGACTGCACGAGACTCGCCGCCACGAGCGCGGTCGACCCGCCGACCGACCCCGCGGTGTGGACGCGCAACAGCGGTTTGCCGTTGGCGCCGAGAGCGTCGGCGAGGAACAGCTCCGGCATCATGACGCCTTCGAACAGGTCCGGCGCCTTGCCGACCACGACGGCGTCGATGTCGGACCAGCCCACGTCGGCATCCACCATCGCGCGGTCCACGGCTTCGCGCAGCAGGCCGGGCATCGACACGTCGGTGCGCTTGCTGCGGTGGTGCGTCTGCCCGGTGCCCAGGACCGCGGCGCGTTGCTTGGCCATGTGTCAGCCCCTCTCCAGGACGGTGACCAGGTTCTGTTGCAGTGCGGGGCCGCTGGTGGCGTGGCCGAGCGTGCGGGTGGCCTCGCCGTCGAGGATGCGCTGCGCGGCCTCGCCGATCCGGGCGAGGCCGGCCGAGAACATCGGATTGCCGGTGAGGGTGCCGCCGGACGGGTTGATCCGCACCGCGTCGCCGAGCCCGAGCTCGTCACGCACGATGAGCTCCTGGTGGGTGAACGGCGCATGGAGCTCGGCCACCTCGACGCCGTCGGTGCCGACGGCCTCACCCGCGAGTCGCGTCGACGGTGAGGTGGTCAGATCGCGGGCCCCGAGGGAGGGCGTGTCGATGCGGTGCTCGATGCCGCCGATCACGGCCGGCCGGTCGGCAAGGTCACGGGCCCGCTCGGCCGAGGCGAGCACGATGACCGCGGCGCCGTCGGTGACCGGGGCGATGTCGTGGCGGCGCAGCGGATCCGCCACGGGATCGGCGTCGAGCAGGGCCGCCACGTCGGTCTCGCCGCCGAACTGTGCGCGGGGGTTGCCGGTGGCGTCCCGCCTGCTACGGGCGGCCACTTCGGCCAGGTCCTTCTCCGTCCACCGCCCGGATTCGAGGCCGAGCCGCGCCTGCAACGCGGCGATGCTCACCGAGTCCGGCCACAGCGGTGCGACCGTGTAGGGGTCGAGCTGCAACGACAGCACCCGCCGCAGGTCACCCGCCGAGGACTTGCCGAAGCCGTACACGAGCGCGGTGTCGACCTCGCCCATGCGGATCTTCAGCCACGCCTCGTAGAGCGCCCAGGCGGCGTCCATCTCCACGTGCGACTCGTGGATCGGGGGGAACGCCCCGATCGCGTCGACCGCCGAGATGAACGAGAACGCCCGCCCGGCGAGGTAGTCCGAGGAGCCGGAACACCAGAATCCGATGTCGGCCTTGGACAGTCCGGTGCGGGTGTAGACCTCGTCGAAGATCGGCACGAGCATCTCGACGCCGTTGGTGGTGCCGTGGGTCCGTCGCACGTTGGGTGCCTGCGCGAACGCGACCACCGCGACTTCCGTCATCGTCGGCCTCTCTACAGGTGGTGGGCGTACGACGCGTACGGCGCGTCGGCCTCGCCCGTGGGTTCGAAGTGCGCGATGTTCTCGAGCGTCGTCGACCACTCGTCGCGCGGTTTCCAGGCGGCGCGCACGCGCATGCCCATGCGCACCTCGGAGACCTCGCAGCCGAGCACGAGGTGCAGAAACGGGATGTCGGCGCCGTCGAGCAGGATGTAGGCGCCGACGTACGGGGGCTTGATGCGCTGTCCGAGGAACGGCACGTTGACGATGCAGAACGTCGTCACGATCCCGGTGTCGGGCAGCTCGACCTCGTCGGTCGTCGGCACCCCGCAGGTGGGGCAGGCGCCGCGCGGTGGGATGTAGACCTTGCCGCATGCGGGGCAGCGCTGGCCCAGCAGACGGCCGTCGGCGAGGGCCCTGAGGTAGCGGCTCTCCTCGAGCGAGGCCGAATGCGTGTAGTTCAGGTGCACCGGGGTGATGACGGTGTCGACCGATGCCGTGTCGTCGCCGGTTCCGGGCTCCGGGGACGTGGCCGCAGGGGGAGCGGGCGCGGTCGGTGCCGCGTCGGCGGGCGGATCGGTCACCGGGACGAAGTAGGCGATGTCGCGGATGTGCCCGACCGGCTCGTCGGCCCAGCGGATCCGCACGCGCTGTCCCGAGCGGACGGACGTGGGTTCGCCGCCGGTGTCGACGGCGTGCAGCAGGGCGGTGTCGGCGCCGTCGAGCCGGATGAGCGCCCAGGCGAACGGCCGTTGCACCGGCTGTCCGGGCAGCGGGTCGGCCGTCCACGACCAGGACACGACCGTGCCCTCGGCGGCGACGTCGACCAGCTCGTCGAGCGGTTCGGCGGTTCCCGGGTCGTACTCGACCGGGGGCACGTGGACCCGGCCGTCTGAGCCGCGGACGCCGAGCACGCGGCGCTGCGCGAGCGCGGTCATGAACCGTCCCAGTACGGGGCCGACCGAACGGGTGTAGTCGAAGCCGATGTCGAGCGGTGCGGACAACGGCTGCTCTGGCATCTCGGCTGGTTCGGATTCGACAGCAGTCACGCACGAAAGTGAAACATGTTCTCGATATATCCGGCAACCCGGCCCCGAGTTGGATCCGACAGGGTTGCCCAAATGTGGAACGAGTTCTAGATTCCCGGATATGACGTCGACGAATGCTGCGCCCCCCGCGACCGATCGCCCTGCCGAGACCGTCGGACTGTGGAACATTGCCGCCGAACGGCCCGAGCTGACCGCCGCCGTCGACCCCGACGGCACCGAGGTCAGCTACGGTCAGCTCGCGGCGAAGGCGAACACGTACGCGCGGGGACTGCAGGCGCTCGGCCTGGAGACCGGGGACGCCCTCGTCGTGCTGCAGCCGAACGGCGTCGAGCTCGTCGCCGCCTACTTCGCGGCGATCCAGTCCGGGCTGTACGTCGTGATGGCGAACTGGCACCTGACCGGACCCGAGGTGGCCTACCTGATCACCGACTCCGGGGCGAAGGCGTTGCTGGTGCACGAGCGGTTCGCCGGCACCGCGGTCGCCGCCGCCGACGAGGCGGGTCTCGACGCGCGCGGCAGGTTCGCCGTCGGTTCGGTCGACGGATTCCGCCGCATCGAGGAGCTCGGCGCGGGCGAGGGGGACGGCAGGCCGCCGCGGCGCACGGCCGGGTCGCCGATGCTCTACACCTCCGGCACGACCGGCAAGCCGAAGGGCGTGCGGCGGCCGTTGACCGGCGCCGACCCGGACGAGGTGTCACCGGCCAACCGCGGCTTCTTCGCGATCTTCGGCATCGCACCGTTCGACGGGCACGTCCACCTGTGCGGGTCGCCGCTGTATCACACCGCGGTCCTCAACTTCGTCGCGATCTCCATCCAGCTCGGGCATCCGGCGGTGCTGATGGACCGCTGGGATCCGGAGGAGATGTTGCGGCTCATCGAGCGTCATCGCGTGACGCACAGCCACATGGTGCCCACGCAGTTCCGCAGGCTGCTGGCCCTGCCGGACGAGACCCGGCTGCGCTACGACGTGTCGTCGCTGCGCGTGATGATCCACGGCGCCGCCCCGTGTCCGGACGAGATCAAACGGCGGATGCTCGACTGGTGGGGACCGGTCGTGACCGAGTACTACGCCGCGACCGAGGGCGGCGGCACCGTCATCAGCGGCGGCGAATGGTTGCGCAAACCCGGCTCGGTGGGCAGGCCGTGGCCGAACTCCACGGTGAGGATCCTCGACGACGACGGCAACGAACTGCCCGCGGGAGAGACCGGTTCGGTGTACCTGCAGATGGGCGGTTCGCGGTTCGAGTACCACAACGACAGGGAGAAGACCGAGCGCGCGAAAGTGGGCGAACTGTTCACGCTCGGCGACATCGGCCACCTCGACGAGGACGGCTACCTGTACCTGCACGACCGCAAGAGCGACATGATCATTTCCGGTGGGGTGAACATCTATCCCGCCGAGATCGAAGGCGAGCTGGCCGTGCATCCCAAGGTCGCCGACGTCGCCGTGTTCGGCGTGCCGCACGACGACTGGGGTGAGGAGATCAAGGCCGTCGTACAGCCCGCCGAGGGCGTCGACGGCTCGGCCGAGCTGACCGAGGAACTGCTCGACTACGCCCGCGGCCGGCTGGCGAAGTTCAAGCTGCCCAGGAGCATCGACTACCGCGACAGCCTGCCGCGCGACCCCAACGGCAAGCTGTACAAGCGCCGCCTGCGGGACCCCTACTGGGAAGGCCGCGACCGCGCCATCTGAGTGGTGCGTCATGGGCACCTGGTTGCTCCCGCGCGCAGGAGTCCGCTGCCGTGAGCGTGACCGCTGGGCCTTCCGGCCGACCGTGGTTCTAGTCGGGCAGCGTGTACGCGTCGCTGAGGGCGGGGTAGTAGTCGGTGCCCCAATCCTGGTCGACGGGGGTGTGGGCGATGACGGCGCCGAGTCGGTCGAGGTAGTAGTGCCAGCCCGGGCCGACGCCGGTGGCGTCGTAGGGCTCGGCGAGGCGTTGGACGAAGACCAGGGTGGTGGATCCGTCGGTGTTCGCGGTCAGCGAGAGCTGTAGGCGCCAGGTGTCCTCGGGGCTGGGCAGGTCGACGACCAGCTGTGTTGGTTCCTCGCACTCCACGATGATGACGGTCTGCGGGCCGGCATCGTTCTCGAATCCCGTGCGCAGCTCCACCGTCCCGGCCGCGGGATCGCCGCTCCAGGTGCCGAACCAGCGGCCCAGTCGCTCGGAGTCGGTGAGCGCCGACCACACGTCGGCAGGGTCGGTGTCGTAGGTACGTACGAACTCCAGTCGTATCCCGTGTTCGTCGCGCAGCACCCGGCCGAGCGGGGTGGTGGCGGTCATGTCGTCCTCCTGTCTCGGTGGCCGCGGCGGGTGCCCGCTGTGCGGACGCGGGTGAACCCGTTGTCACGCAGCACCTTGAGATGCTGCGACACACCCGGCTGTGAGAACCGCCGTCGTCGTCAAGGGCACGTCGGCGTGCCGCGTCGGCACCCCTCGCCGCAGGCGAGGGGTGCCGTGCCTTTCGGCCTCAGCGGGCGCGGAAGTTCGGGGTGCGTTTCTCGGCGAAGGCGCGCGGGCCTTCCTTGGCGTCCTCGCTGGCGAACACGCCGACGCCGTACTGGGACTCCAGCTTGAAGGCCTCCTCCTCGTGCATCCCCTCAGTGTCGCGCATCGTGCGGAGGATGGCCTGCACGGCGAGCGGGCCGTTCGCGGCGATCACCTCGGCGATCTCCAGAGCCGTGTCCAGGGCGTTGCCGTCGGGGACGAGGCGGCCCACCAGGCCGATGTCGCGCGCCTCGGCCGCGGTGATGTGCCTGCCGGTCAGCAGGATCTCCGCGGCGACCGTGTAGGGGATCTGCCGCGGCAGGCGCACCGCCGAGCCGCCGAGGGGGAACAGTCCCCAGCGCGCCTCGGAGACGCCGAACGTCGCGCTCTCGCCCGCGACCCGGATGTCGGTTCCCTGAAGGATCTCGGTACCGCCCGCGATCGCGGGACCTTCGACTGCGGCGATGAGCGGTTTGGTCAACCGGCGGCCTTTGAGTAGGCCGTCCATGCGGCTCGGGTCGAATGTGCCCTTGTCGAACGCGTCCGAGGGGCGGTTGCTGTTCATCGCCTTCAGATCCGCGCCCGCGCAGAACGTCTCGCCCGCACCGGTCAGCACGCAGCTGCGGATCTCGGTGTCCTCGTCGACCCGGTCCCAGGCCTCGGTCATGATCGCGAGCATGTCGGCCGTGAGCGCGTTGCGCGCCTCCGGCCGGTTCATCGTCACCACGAGGGTGTGGCCGCGTTGTTCCACCAGAGCGTGCGCGTCGGTCATGTGGGTCCTTTCGCCCGTCGGATGTGCTGCCGGTGGTGCGCGGTCGTCGCGGGCATCGCCGGCGGTCCGACTCGTCGGCCGTCCGGGGTTCCGGGATCGGTTCCGCGGAACTCCACCATTGCCGTGAACGATAACATGTTCTAGTTTGTTCGTCGTGGCCTTCAACATCGCAGACCTGCTGGAGCACGCCGTCGACGTCGCGGGCGATCGCACCGCGGTCGTCTGTGGTGACCGGAGCCTGACCTACACCGAACTGGACGAGCGGGCCAACCGGCTCGCGCACCACCTGGCGTCCGTCGGGGTCGGCAAGGGTGATCACATCGGCGTGTACTCCCGAAACTCCCTGGAAATGATCGAGACGATGTTCGCGGCGTACAAGCTCCGCGCCATCGCGATCAACGTCAACTACCGCTACGTCGAGGCCGAGCTGAGCTACCTGCTCGACAACGGCGACGTCGTCGCGCTGATGTACGAGCGGCAGTATTCCGACCGTGTCGCGGCGGTGCTGCCGTCGCTACCGGACCTGAAACACGTTTTCGTCGTCGACGACGGTAGCGACGCCGAGGCGGTGCCCGGCGCCGTCCGGTACGAGGACGCGATGGCGGGCGGTTCGCCGGAGCGCGACTTCCCGGAGCGCAGTGGCGACGACCTCTACATCCTCTACACCGGCGGCACCACCGGGTATCCGAAGGGCGTCATGTGGCGCCACGAGGACGTCTTCCGCGCGCTGGGCGGCGGGATCGACTTCCTCACCGGGGAGTACGTACCCGACGAGTGGGCACTGGCCGAACAGGGTCGCGACGGCGCGATGGTGCGCCTGCCCGCGGCACCGTTGATCCACGGCGCGGCGCAGTGGGCTGCCTTCGGTGCGCTTTTCGAGTGCGGCACGGTCGTGTTCGTGCCGCAGTTCGACGCCGACGAGGTCTGGCGCGCCATCGAACGGCACCGGGTCAACGTGCTCACGATCGTCGGCGACGCCATGGGACGGCCGCTGCTCGACGCCTACCGGGCCGGCTCGTACGACGCCTCGTCGATCGTCGCCGTCTCGAGTCACGCGGCGCTGTTCTCCCAGTCGGTCAAGCAGGAGTACCTCGCCGAGTTCCCGAACCTCGTGCTGACCGACGCGATCGGTTCGTCGGAGAGCGGCTTCACCGGCATCGGCATGATGGGCCGCGACGACGACCACTCGGCGGGCCCTCGGGTGAACTTCGGCAAGGACGCCGTGCTGCTCGACGACGACGGCGGGATCGTGGCGGCCGAACCGGGTGCGGTCGGCCGGATCGGCAGGCGCGGGCACGTCCCACTCGGCTACTACAAGGACCGGGCCAAGAGCGACACGATCTTCGTCGAGGCCGGGGGAGCGCGCTACGTCGTGCCCGGCGACTATGCCCGTTACGAGGAGGACGGCACTGTCACGCTGCTCGGCCGCGGGTCGCAGTGCGTCAACACCGGCGGGGAGAAGGTGTTTCCCGAGGAGGTCGAGGGTGCGCTCAAATCGCACCCCGACGTGTTCGACGCGCTCGTCATCGGCGTGCCGGACGAGCGCATGGGCCAGCGTGTCGGCGCGCTCGTCGAACCGCGGCCGGGAGCGCAGCTCGACCTGACCGCGATCGAGGAGCACGTTCGCGGTGCGGTCGCGGGGTACAAGGTGCCGCGCAGCATCTGGCTCGTGTCGCAGGTCGAGCGGCTCCCGAGTGGCAAGCCCGACTATCCGTGGGCCCAGCGACACGCCGCCGCCCACGCGCCCGACACCGAGAAGACGGCCGCCTGAACCGGCTGCAGGTCGGCGCCGAAGTCCGGCCGGACCCAGCGTAGGAGGATCATCGATGCGCACGTCCCTGTGCGACACCCTCGGCATCGACGTGCCGATCATCGGCTTCACCCCGTCCGAGCACGTCGCGGCGGCGATCAGCCGTGCGGGCGGGCTCGGAGTGCTCGGCTGTGTGCGATTCAACGACGCCGACGAGCTCGACAAGGTGCTCGGGTGGATGGACGCCAACACCGACGGCAAACCGTACGGCGTCGACGTCGTGATGCCGGCGAAGGTGCCCGACGAGGTCAAGGGCATCGATCCCGAGACGCTGATCCCGGAGGAGCACCGGGAGTTCGTCGACCGCACGCTCGCGCAGCTGGGTGTGCCGGAACTGCCCGAGGGCCAGGGCCGCGACGGCGTGCTGGGCTGGCTGCACTCGGTGGCCCGTTCGCACGTCGAGGTGGCCCTCGAACATCCGATCGCGCTGATCGCCAACGCGCTCGGTTCGCCGCCGCCGGACGTCATCGCGCAGGCCCACTCCCGCGGTGTGCCGGTGGCGGCGCTCGCGGGCAAGGCCGAGCACGCGGTGCGCCACGTCGACAACGGCGTGGACTTCGTCGTGGCGCAGGGTCACGAAGCGGGTGGGCACACCGGTGAGATCGCGTCGATGGTGCTGTTGCCGGAGATCGTCGACGCGGTGGGCGATCGGGCCCCGGTGCTGGCTGCGGGCGGTATCGGTTCGGGCAGGCAGGCCGCGGCGGCGCTCGCGCTCGGTGCGGCCGGGGTGTGGACCGGGTCGATCTGGCTGGGCACCCGCGAGTATCTCGAGACGATGCCGTCGTCGGAGCCGATGCAGCAGGCACTGCTGGCGGCCACGTCGGCCGACACGGTGCGGACGCGGATCTACACCGGCAAACCGGCGCGGCTGCTGAAGACGCGGTGGACGGAGGCGTGGTCGCAGCCGGACGCCCCGCACCCGCTGCCGATGCCGTTGCAGAACCTGCTCGTGGCGCCGGCGCACAACCGGATCCACGCCTCGACCGACCCGTCGGTCGTGTCGATGCCCGTCGGCCAGATCGTGGGCCGGATGAACGAGGTGCGCCCGGTCGCGGACATCGTCGCGGAGCTGACGGCCGGCTTCTCCGCCGCCGTCGGCAAGCTCACCGCGATCGACGACGCCTGAGGAGGTAACTCCCGATCATCGGTGCACCGGTTCGCGCCGGATCCACTCTTTGCCCTCGGCCGCAATGCCTTCCAGGAGTCGCAAGGTGTGGACGAAACCGGAGGCATCGAGGTTCATTTCGGCGATCCGGTCCGGGTCCTCGCCCTCCCGGAGGTCGTCGTCCACCACGGTATCGGCGACACGGATCGGCCTCGGATCACCGTTCATGAGTGACAGTTGGAGTTGATGGCTCCCATTCGTCGCGCGTTCGACATAGATGGAAGAGACGGCGTCGAAGCGGAAATTGTGCCTCGACTGGGCTCCGAATCGGATCCCTTTGAAGTCGAGCTCGGTGGTGACCTCGCGAACGCCGTCCTTGGTCAGCAGAAAGATGTGGACTTCGTAGCGTGTGTATCGCCACGGCCCGTTCCTGATACGAGCTCGGTGTCGCTTGTCGGGTGGTGACAGGAGAGTGGCGTCCCGGATCACGTCTTTCCACGACAGTCGATAGGTCTTGAGGATTTGGTCGAGCAATAGGGTGAGGTCGTATTCCAGCCAGCTTTGCATCTCCGTTTCGCTTGGAAGTGCATCGTCGATCTTCTGCTTCCATTCTTCCAGCCATCGTTCACGCTGTGCGATCTCCTCGTCGTACTCGACGCGGTCATCGAACGCCCGGCGACGCTCGAGAACGATGTGGTCCCACCGGAGCATGCTGACTGCTCCCGCTGTCGCGGCGATCAGCACGGCTATTGTTGTGCGGAGAGGAGATAGCGAGGACAGCTGCACGACGGTCGTGATCCATCCTGCTGCCGCCGAGAGAACGCCGAGTACGCACCACCGTTTGATGGCTGTCGGTGTTCGGTAACGCTCGTGGTAAGCATGCAATTTCCGGTCTTCGTAGCGGCTCTGGACCTCCTTTGCGAGATCGCGGATGAGCCAGCGCACATTGCTGCAACCCACCTTTTGTTCTCTGTATATCTCTACGATCTCGTCGCGAAGAAACGCCTTGAAGCCGGCGACCTCCTTGAGGTAGACGTGTTCATCGACACCCTCGGGTGCATACCTGCGGAAGTACCTGTCGAAGTAGAACGTCACGTCTCCGGCGAATCCGCTGTCCGAACGCCGCTTGAACGGGTCGAATGTGTACTGCCGATCCTTGCCGGCGACGCGTCGACTTCGATAGTGCCAGTCGACCCCGCAGCGAACACCCACAAACGTGCTGCCGACGGCGAGGAGAAAGATCGCCGCCATCAGCAGGTTGGTTGTCGATACAGTCAACCAGCCGATGTAGGTCGCGGAGACGGTGAAGACGGCGAGCCAGACCCGGGCGCGAACGAGATCATCTAGGGTCGTGGCGTCCGGCCGTGGCGTTCGAGCTCGGGCGTTTGCCGGCTTTGCGCAGAAGTACGCCCAGACGCGACTGCGGCGGTCGTTCTCGATCCGGCGGTTGCGGGCGTCCTGGTGGCGAGCTGCCCACAGGCGTTCTCGTGACTCACCGTCCAAGACGTGTCGAAGGTGGTCGTCGATGAGCCTCTTCTGGATAGGGCCCAGCTCGTTGATTTGTCCAACGAGGTGTTCTCCTCCGGTTTCGCCGTTGCGGTGTCGTCTGGCCAGCTCGCACACCAGGCTCAGTGCTGGCTTCCATCGTTGATCGTCGTACCAATTTAGAAACCTGGTAAGGCCGAGGAGTTCCTGTTCTTCGTGCTCTTTGAGGTCCCGGAAAGAACGGTTACTGAGGAGGGCGATTGCCAGGTAGAATCTGGCTTCGGTCGTGTCACGCTTGGCCCTCGCGTCGTGTAGATACTCGATGGCTTTCGTTCGTGCCCGCGTGTCGAGCATGGTGATTGCTTCGCGGAGTAGGTCTTCGTAAGAGGCCCCTCCGTCGAGGTGATAGTGAGTGGAAGTATGGACGACGCTGTCGATGAGAACGCTGTTGTTGACGGAGGCGCTTCCCTCTCGGACCTCGGCGACGTGTTCACCCGTGGGTTCCTCGTTCTCCTCGCTGGTCATGGCAGCGCCTCCGCGGCGGTGATCAGTGTGGCGACCTTTGCCGCGAAATCCGTGACACCCATGACCACCCCGTAGAGTCGCCTGAGGGCAAGCACGAAGGACTTCTTCGTCGAGTCCGGATCGGTCAGCGTCGCGCTCGCCGTGTCGAGTTCGGTCTGGGCGGCATGCGCCGTTTCGGCGTCGAGTTCGTTGCGGGCTCTGAGTTGCTCGAGCTCGGTGCGAAGGTCCATCAGCTCGCGGCGAAGGTCGGTGGGCGCGTCGACGTCGCGGTCCGTGTTCTGTGCCGCGACGACGGAGTTCGTCACGGTGCTGCCTTGGATGGCGACCGATCCGCCGTCGACCTTCTGGACGTACCGGGGCCCGGGATCGTGCTGTCGGGACATGGGTGAATGCTCCTCTTCTGCGGCCCGTTCGCGGGCGAGTCGGATGGCGAACGCCGCAGCGTGGTCTGCCGCTCGGGGCTGCCACACGGCGTCGGCTGCTGTTGTCTTGGTGCCGTCGGCGTGGTCGCTGATGCCGCGGATGACCGCGACCGGTGCGCCGTTGAGTTGCCCGGCCTGAGCGACACCGGCTCCCTCCATCTCGACGGCACGCGCATCATTGAAGTGTTCGCGGAGCCAGACCGCCTCGCGTGATGTGCCGGAGTTCTGCACGACCTCACCGGCTGCGATCGGCGCGAAGTGCACGGCCGGCGTCCGGTCCGTCTCCTGGATTCCGGTCGCCCAACCGCCGCTGCGGCCCAGCTCCTGAGCCAGCTGACTGAGCCCGTGGTCGAGCTGCCATGCCTCCGGGCGTGCCTTGAGACCGTCGTCCTCGCTGGTACCGCCGTGGTAGCCGTAGACCTTCGACGCAACCACGACATCGCCGAGCGGCGTGTTCAACAGCCCGCCCGCCACGCCGACGAACAGGACGGCGAGAGGGTCGAACTCGGTGAGTGCTCGTTCCGCCATGACGGCCGCCCGATGGTTCCCCTTGTCGGCCAATCCGAGAGCGACCTGGTGAGGGGTGTCCGGAATGGTCCCCAGTTCGAACCGGGTTCCCTTCTCGTGACGGTGCTTGCGCAAATGGGAAAGGTGGCGTCGGACCGCGCGGTATTCGGAATTGAGCGCGGTGAGTACGACGATCGTGTGAGTGGTCATCGCTGCCCCTCGGGTTCGGCGGTACCGCCAGGTCGCGGGATGGGTGGATGAAGCGAGGTCGCCGGTCCGGCGGTGAAGAGTCGAGCCGGACGTCCCTTCGTGACGCGACGTTCAGCGTCGACGGGCCGTATGAAATCCGGAACCTTCTGTACTTTCCGGTAGAAGTTGCGTGGGTCGAGGTCGACTCCCCATACGGCCTCGTACACCTGCTGAAGGTCGGAGATCGTGAAGGTCGGTTCACAGAACGCCGTCGCGAGCGGGGTGTGCTCCAGCTTCGAGCGAGCCCGTTCGATTCCGTCGGCGATGATGACGTCGTGGTCGAAGGCGAGGGGGAGTTCGCCCGAGGTGATCGCGTCGACTGGCCGCCACGCGGCGCCTGCGGCGTCGGTACCGGCCGTGGGCTCTGGCAGGTGAGGGGCGATCGCCAAATATGCCACGGAGACAACGCGGCCACGGGGATCCCGGTCCGCTGCACCGTAGGTGCCCAGCTGTTCGAGGTGCAGTCGTGCGGCATCGAGGTCTGCTTCCTCGTCGAGCTCACGATGAGCAGCCGCCAGCAGGTCCTCACTGTCGTTGTTGAGGAATCCTCCCGGTAACGCCGCACGACCCCGGTACGGGTCGATGCCACGTTCGACGAGCAGGACCTGTAGCTGCGAGTGCCGCAAGGTGAAGATCACCAGGTCCACGGCGAGCAGGACGGGTGGAGGAGACCAGTTCTCGTCGGACATGGCTCGAACCATATCTTTTTGTCTACCTGACAGAAAGGTCCGACCGGGTGACGACATCCGGCTCCGGCGTGCGCCCGTCGGTGGGGGTGGTACGGCGCCGGTGCTCCTGGCGCCGGTTGATCAGGGGTAGCTGCTCACCGCGATCGACGACGCCTGACCGCGTAGGCGAGCGCTCCCACCGCCAGCACGGCGAGTCCACTCAGGACGGACGCCGTCGGCAGGTTCGCGGCCAACAACAGGCATCCCGCGAGCCCGGCGACGGGGACGAACCTGCGGCCGAGTGTGAACGCACTCGCGTTGGCGACGGCGTAGTAGACGAGCACGGCCAGCGACGAGAACCCGATGGCCTCCCGCAGGTCGACGGTCGCCGCCAGGGCCGCCACGACGACGCCGACGGCGACCTCGGCCCGGTGTGGCACGCCGAAACGCGGATGCACCGCGGTGAGACCGTGGGGCAGGTGCCGGTCGCGGGCCATGGCGAGAACCGTCCTCGACACGCCGAGCAGCAGCGCGAGCAGCGCGCCCAGTGCTGCGAGCACGGCACCGATACGCACGACGGGGACGAGGCCGGTCAACCCGGTCGCGGCGACCGCCTCGGCCACCGGGTCCTCGGCGGCCGCGATCCCGTCGGGGCCGAGCGTGGCGAGCAGGGCGAACGCGACGACCGCGTACACCACGAGTACGAGTCCGAGCGCCCACGCGACGGCGCGCGGGATCGTCCGTGACGGGTCCCGGACCTCCTCGCCGAGCGTGGCCACCCGTGCGTACCCGGCGAAGGCGAAGAACAGCAGCCCGGCCGCCTCCAGCACGCCCCGCGGCCCGGTGCCCACGCTCGGATCGAGTCCGCTCGCCTGCGGATTCCCCGCGGCGAGTGCGGCGACGACCGCAGTGGCGAGGGCCAGCAGACTGATCGTCACCAGCACCGCGGCGGCACGGGTGGACCGGTGCACCCCGCGGTAGTCGAGCGTCGTGATCGCCGCGACCACCGCCACGGCCAGCACCCCGCGCCACGGCTGGCCGAGCCCGGGTGCCGCGTACGCGACCACCGTCAGCGCCATCGCCGCGCAACTGGCCGTCTTGCCGACGACGAACCCCCACCCGGCGAGATACCCCCAGAACGGGCCGAGGCGCTCCCGGCCGTAGACGTACGTTCCGCCGGACTCCGGGTACCGCGCGGCGAGGCGGGCCGACGCCGTGGCGTTGCAGTAGGCCACGAACGCCGCCAGCAACAGCGCGACGGGCAACGCCCCGCCCGCGGCCGCCGCGGCCGGGGCGAACGCCGTGTACACGCCCGCGCCGACCATGGCGCTCAGGCCCACGACCACGGCTTGCGGAGTGCCCAGTCTGCGCGCGAGTCGATCCGTCATCGGGTGCAACCTACCGGGGGCCCGGTTACGTCCAGACGAACATGAGATGGAAACAGACGATCCTCGGCGCGGTGGCCGGCGTGCTGGTGTTGTCGGCCTGCGGCCAGGCGCCCGCCGAACAGGACGCGGGCGGAGGCCCGTCGGAATCGGCGTCGGAGCAGTTCAAGAAACAGCCCGCCGAGCACGAGGCGAAGAACGGCCCGGTGCCCGACCCACAGCTCAACGCGCGCGGCCTGCCGGAAGGCTTCCCGCGGGAGGCGTCGGCCCGTGACACCGAACTGACCATCACCGCACAGGAGGGCGGCTGCGGCGAGGCAAGTGCCGAAGTGACCGACCAGAGCGCCGACACCGTGGCCGTCCTGCTCGTCGAAACCGAACCGGCGGGCAAGATGATGTGCACGATGGACATGCGGTACCCGCCGGTGAGCGTGGAACTCGACCAGCCGCTGGGGGAGCGCACGCTGGTGCTCGAGCACACGAAACGCAAGGAGTGAAGGCTACCGGCGAGTAGGTTCAGGCTAGGGTGACCGCATGACACGACAGGTCAGCGTCACCCGCAGGATCCCCGCGAGTGCTCCGGAGATCTTCGCGCTGCTCACGGACCCGGACAAGCATACGATCCTGGACGGCTCCGGCACCGTGCGCGGCGCGCGCGGCGGCAACCCGGAACGGCTCGAACTCGGCTCCCGGTTCGCGATGGACATGAAACTGGGCGCGAAGTACCGCATCACGAACAAGGTCGTCGAGTTCGAGCAGGACCGCCTCATCGCCTGGCGACACTTCTACGGACACCGCTGGCGGTGGGAACTCGTCCCCGGTGACAACGGCACCACCGACGTCACCGAGACGTTCGACTGGGCACCGGCACGGATCCCGTTCGTGTTCGACCGGTCTCCCGTCCCGCGTAAGAACGAGGCCGCCATCCGCAAGAGTCTCGAACGACTGGCGGCGCACTTCGGCGAACGGTGACGTTCGAGCGGTGAGTCTCCGGTGGTCTCCCGGCCGCATCGGGGCGCGGCCGGGAGACCACCGGAGCCACGGGACGTCCCCGCCTCGGGCGTGGCCCCGCGCGCGTGCTCAGTGAAACGAGATCTGCAGCACCGGTTCGGAGGTCTCGGCGAAGAAGTCCCCGCCCTTGTCGTCCATGACGATGAACGCCGGGAAGTCCTCGACCTCGATCTTCCAGACCGCCTCCATGCCGAGCTCCGGGTATTCCAGCACCTCGACGCTGGTGATGCAGTCCTGGGCGAGCCGTGCCGCGGGGCCGCCGATCGAGCCCAAGTAGAAGCCGCCGTGCTGCTGGCACGACTCGGCGACCTGCTTCGACCGATTGCCCTTCGCCAGCATCACCATCGAGCCGCCCGCGGCCTGGAACTGGCTGACGTACGAGTCCATGCGCCCGGCGGTGGTCGGCCCGAACGAGCCGGAGGCGTAGCCGTCCGGCGTCTTGGCCGGGCCCGCGTAGTACACCGGGTGGTCGCGCAGGTACTGCGGCATCTCCTCGCCGGCGTCGAGCCGTTCGGCGATCTTGGAGTGCGCGATGTCGCGTGCCACGACCAGCGGCCCGGTCAGGCTCAGCCGCGTTTTGACCGGCAGCTGCGAAAGCTGCTCGCGGATCTCGTCCATGGGCCGGTTCAGGTCCACCGGCACGACCTCGTCGGACAAGTCCTCGTCGGTGACGTCGGGCAGGAACCGTGCCGGATCGCGTTCCAGCTGTTCGATGAACACGCCGTCGGCGGTGATCTTGGCTTTGGCCTGGCGGTCGGCCGAGCAGGACACCGCGATGCCCACCGGGCACGACGCGCCGTGCCGGGGCAGGCGGATGACGCGCACGTCGTGGCAGAAGTACTTGCCGCCGAACTGCGCGCCGATGCCGAACTGCCGCGTCATCTCCAGGACCTGCTCCTCGAGGTCGGTGTCGCGGAAGCCGTGGCCGAGCGGCGATCCCTCGGTCGGCAGCGTGTCGAGGTCGCGGGCCGAGGCCAGCTTGGCCACCTTGAGGTTGTACTCGGCCGACATGCCGCCCACGACGATCGCGAGGTGGTACGGCGGGCAGGCCGCGGTGCCGAGCCCGCGCAGCTTCTCGTCCAGGAACTTGGCCAGTCGCTTCGGGTTCAGGACGGCCTTCGTCTCCTGGTAGAGGAACGTCTTGTTGGCGCTGCCGCCGCCCTTGGCCATGAACAGGAACTCGTACGACGGGTCGGTTCCCTCGGCGGGATCGGTGCCGTCCTTGTGGTACAGCTCGATCTGGGCCGGCAGGTTCGTGCCGGTGTTGCGCTCCTCCCAGAAGTTCACCGGCGCCATCTGCGAGTACCGCAGGTTGAGGTCGCGGTAGGCCTCGAAGATGCCGCGCGCGATGGCCTCCTCGTCGGAGCCGCCGGTGAGGACGCCCTCGGTGCGCTTGCCGATCGTGATCGCGGTGCCCGTGTCCTGGCACATCGGCAGGACACCGCCGGCGGAGATCGCGGCGTTGCGGAGCAGGTCCATGGCGACGAACCGGTCGTTGCCGCTGGCCTCCGGGTCGTCGACGATGGACCGCAGCTGCTGCAGGTGCGACGTACGGAGCAGGTGCTGGATGTCGGTGATCGCCGTCCGCGCCAGTGTCGTCAGCGCCTCCTGCGACACCTCGAGGAACCTGCGCCCGGCCGCCTCGACGACCTCGACGCCGTCGGACGTGACGAGGCGGTACTCGGTCTCGGTGTCCTTACCCTTGGGGAGAACGTCGGTGTACTCGAACTGGGGAGTGGAAGAGGTCACGGTAGCTGCTCGCCTCGCACGCGGTCGGTAAGGGACGGTTCACGAAACGAGCCGACAGTACAACGGCGGCGGGTCCGGGTGGATCGGCCGGGCGCGGCAGGCGATGCAGATCACGGCACGCCGAGCGGACCACCGGTCACGGGGCACGTACCGGGGGTGGACACGATGAAGGCCGGGCCCCACCCCGAGGGACCCGGCCTTCGACGGACAGCCGGCACGCTCCGTGGAACGCGTGCCGCGTTGCCCTAACCCCACTAGGTAGACGTCCGGTTGGCCGAAAGGTTGCGCGTTTTCGCCCACCGAATTTGTTCGTACCAGCCGTGATCTGGGTTACATCGGGGCAGCGCGGCGTTCCAGGTACGCGTTCCCGGTGCGCACAGCGCCGGCGGCACCTACGGGAAGGCCTCAGCTGGCGTAGGCGCGGAGTTTGTCGGCCCGCTCGCCCTGCCGCAGCTTGGTCATGACCTCGCGCTCGATCTGCCGGACCCGCTCCCGGGAGAGGCCGAAGTGGCGGCCGATCTGGTCGAGCGTGCGGGGCTGGCCGTCGTCGAGGCCGTAGCGCATGCGGATGACGTTCTGCTCCCGGTCGTCGAGCGTGCCCAGGACCCGCCGCATGTCGTCGTGCAGCAGTCCCGAGATGACGCTCGTCTCGGCGTCGGCCGCCTCCGCGTCCTCGACGAAGTCGCCCAGCGGGGCGTCCTCCTCGTTGCCCACCGGCATGTCGAGGCTCACCGGGTCGCGCGCGTGGTCGAGCAGGGTGGAGACCTTCTCCACCGGGATGCCCGATTCCTCGGCGAGCTCCTCGTTGGTGGCCTCCCTGCCGTGCTTCTGGTGCAGGTCCCGCTTGATGCGGGCGAGCTTGTTGACCTGCTCGACCAGGTGGACGGGCAGCCGGATGGTGCGGCCCTGGTCGGCCATGCCACGCGTGATGGCCTGGCGGATCCACCAGGTGGCGTAGGTGGAGAACTTGAAGCCCTTCGCGTAGTCGAACTTCTCGACCGCACGGATGAGCCCGAGGTTGCCCTCCTGGATGAGGTCGAGCAGCGGCATGCCGCGGCCCGTGTAGCGCTTGGCCAGCGACACGACCAGCCGCAGGTTCGCCTGCAGCAGGTGGTTCTTCGCGCGGCGGCCGTCGCGGGCGACCAGCCGCAGCTCCCATGCGCGTTCGTCGGCGAGGTCCTCGGCGGAGTCCAGCAGGTGCTGGGCGTACACGCCCGCCTCGATGCGCTTGGCCAGGGCGACCTCTTCGGAGGCGCTGAGCAGCGCCGTCTTGCCGATGCCGTTGAGGTACACGCGGACGAGGTCGGCCGCGGGGCCCTGGGCGTCGAGATCCTCGAGTTGCAGCGCGGCGCGTGCCGTCGGCTCGGCGGGCTCCGGTATCGACGCCAGTGCGCTCCCCGCGCCCGTGGTGTCGGTGTCGGCGGTCTCGTCGCCGACGGTCCCTGAGCCGACGGTGGCCGGTTCGACCGCACCGACCGTGGGCGTCGGGACGTCGGCCGCAGTGTCGCGGTCGCGGATGTCCCGGGCCTCGCGTTCGAGAGTCTGGACGGTCATTCTGCCTCCCCGGATGGCGGGCTCACGTGCGGTGCGATGCGGCGGGCGCCCGCCGCCTGTGTGTTGCCGCGCGGTGTTCCCCGGAAAAGTCGATCAGGCCCGGGGATCCGTTACGCACCGGCCGGCTTCGTGGCCGGTTACCTCGAACAACGTCAACCCACGCGAAATCGTTCCCGGGGTTTTCCGGTGCTGTGCAACGCCTCACGTTCGGGTTTGGGCGCTGCCGAAGGGAGGTGGGGAGCGGCGGGTGTCAGACCTCGACGAGCACCGTGAACGGACCGTCGTTGACGCTGTGGACCTGCATCATCGCGCCGAATCGGCCGGTTTCCACGCGTGCGCCCCGATCCCGCAGCGCTGCGACGACCGCGCCCACGAGCGGCTCGGCCTGTTCCGGGCGGGCCGCGGCCGTCCACGATGGACGCCGACCTTTGCGGGTGTCGCCGTAGAGGGTGAATTGGCTGACGACGAGAAGGGGAGCATCGGCGGTCGCACACGACTCCTCGTCGCGGAGCAGTCGCATTTCGTGCAGTTTTCGCGCCATCGTGTCTGCTTTGTCGGACGTATCGTCGGCGTGAATTCCGAGCAATACCAACAAACCCGGTTTGTCGAGCGTTCCGACGACCTCGTCGCCCACGGTCACCGTCGCCTCGGTGACCCTCGTCACGACCGCCTTCATCGCGCCGCCTTCATCGCGCCGCCTTTATCGCGTCCGGCCGCGCCGGCCGGCTGCACACCCGCGGGAGCCGTCTCGGGAACGCCACCCGCCGGTTCGAGCATGCCGTGCCGGACGAGTTCGCGGACCAGCGGGGTCGCGGCCTCGCGCAGCTGCGTCACGTCCTCCCCGTGCGCCGCGGCCAGCAGGTCGAGCAGGTCCTCCAGCGGCAGCAGCCCCCGGCAGCCGCCGAGCAGCGCCGTGACGAGCTCGTCGACCTCGTGCTGCCAGCCGGGACCGTCGAGCCGGTGCAGCCGCCGGACCGACGGCTCCCAGCCTTCGTCCGACGGCGCGTCGATCCGTTCGAGCACGACGCTGTCCGGCACCCGGAACGGCGTGGCCAGCAACGCAGTGTCGTCGCGGGACCGCAGCCATTCCACGCGGTCCAGCCAGACGGCCGCCTCGGCGCCCAGCGGATCGTCGTAGGCCTGCCGCAGGTCTTCGCACACGATCGTCGGCTCGCCTGCGGTCTTGCGGAGCGTGACGAACCCGAATCCGATGCCCCGCACGTCGTGGGCGGCGAACCAGTCGAGCCACGCCTCGGCCTTCGCCAGGCCCTCGGGCGACCTCGGGTCGATGCCCTCGTCGCGCAGCCACGTGCCGACGTACAGTGCCGGATCGGCCACGTCGCGTTGCACGAACCATGCGTCGGTGCCGTGCGGCAGCCACCGGGTCACCCGGTCCGACCAGTCCTCGTCACCGACGTGCAGCCAGGACGCGAGCAGCTGCCCCACCCCGCCGTCGGTCAGCAGCGACGGCAGCTGCCGGACGACCAGGGCGCTCGCGTCGTCGCCGCCCAGGCCGGAGTCACGGTAGGTGTAGTCGACCCGCGGCGGGCCGACGACGAACGGTGGGTTGCACACGATCTGGTCGAACCGGCGGCGTGCCACCGGGCTGAACCACTCGCCCTGCACGAGTTCCACGTCGAGCTCGTTGAGCAGGAACGTCGCGCGGGCGAGCGCGAGCGCCCGCACGGAGACGTCCGTGGCGGTCACGTGCTCGGCGTGCGTGCTGGCGTGCAGCGCCTGCACCCCGTTGCCGGTGCCGAGGTCGAGCAGCGACCGGACCGGCCTGCGGCTCGTCGCCCGTACCAGGCTCAGCGACGCGTGCCCGACGCCGAGCACGTGTTCCCTGTCGACCGGGCGGCCCAGCTGGTCGGAGTCCAGGTCCGCGACCACCCACCACGAGGTCTCGCCGTCGCTGTGGGGCCGGATGTCCAGGCCGGCTCGGAAGCCGTCGCCGTCCGGCCGCAGGAGGCCCGCGGCGACGGCGTCGGCGACCGGCAGGGGAGCGAAGGCCGCGGAGACCGCCTCGCCGGGCTCGCTGCGACCGAGCAGGAACAGCCGGATCAGTGTGCCGAGCTGGCCGGCGTCGGCGCTCGCCCGCAATGCGGGCAGCGGTTCACCGCGGCCCAGTGCGGAGTGCGCCGCCGCGCCCAGGGCCCCGGTGACGCCGTCGGCGTCGTACCGGCAGCGGAGCAGCGCCTCGCGCAGCCGGGCGCAGACGTCGGGCGTGAGTGCGGGAACGGTCTCGGAGGATTCGCCACTGTTCACGGTGCGTCATCGTCGCACGGCTCGCGTGCGTGAGCCCGCGTGTGGTCGCCACCGGCGGGCTTGGGATCCCACCGCCGCCGCTCGCGCCCCGCCTGTCGTAGCCCGGGCCGCGGTGGGAGCATGGACCGGTGGAGGTGAGGCCGGTGGAGGAACGCGACAGGTCCGGCGACCCGGTCCTGATCACCGAGGCGGCGCCCTCCCACGACGACGAGCTCGCTGCCCGCAAACGCAAATACGTCCTCACGATGGGGATGCGCTTCCCCTGCCTGGTGTTGGCGGGCGTCTTCTACCAGACGTGGTGGCTCGCGGTGGCGCTGCTCGTGCTGTCGATTCCGCTCCCGTGGATCGCCGTGCTGGTCGCGAACGACCGGCCACCCCGCAAGACCGAAGAGGTCAACCGCTATCAGCGGCAGCACCGCCGGCTGGAGGCGACGCCGCACCAGGTGATCGACGTCGCCGGACCGCAGGGCGCGCCCGCCGAGGAAACGGCAGCGCAGGAAACGACACCGCAGGAAACGACACCGCAGGGAACGACACCGCAGGGAACGACACCGCAGGGCGGCCCGCAGCCGCGGACCGCCGACGGCGCGGCTCCGGGGGATTAGCCGGCTCGCCGAGCAAGGGGGCCGCGGTCGCGTCGCGGGCCCGCGGGTGTGGCGACGGAGACTGGTGCTCAGGCGGGCTGCGGACCGGGTGCGGGCTGTGCGCCCACCCGGCTCACGACCTGCGCGCCGAACCGCACCCCCGCCGCCAGGCGGTCTCGGACCGGCTCGCCGCGGAGGTGTGCCGTGAGCAGGCCCGCGTTGAAGGCGTCGCCGGCACCCGTGCTGTCGACGCACGACGCAGGCTGAGCGGGCACGGTCCACAGTCCGTCCCGGTCGACCCAGGCCGCGCCGTCGAGCCCGGTGGTCACGGCGACGGCACCCACGTGCCCGAGTAGGTCGCGTGCGGCGCCCGGATCGCCCGACCCGGTGAGCGCGGCCAGCTCCGCGGCGTTCGGCAGCAGCAGGTCGACGCCGCGGACGTCGGCCAGGAACCGTTCGGGATCGGTGATGAGCGCGGCCGCCTGCGGATCCACCGAGGTCGGCACTCCCGCCGCGCGTGCGGCCTTCAGCGCCGCCAGGCCCGCCGGCCGCGACGACGGGTCCAGCAGGACGTACCCGGACAGGTGCAGGTGCTCGGCCCCCGCCAGTGCCGCGGGGCCCACCGCGTGCACGTCCGCGGGGCAGAAGAGCTTGTTGGCGCCCCGGTCGGGCAGCATCGTGCGCTGACCGTCGGGATCGACGAGGACGACGACACAGCACGTCGCAGCGTCGGCGTCCACGGCGAACGCGCACGTCACGCCCGCTGCTTCCAGTTCGGTCCGCAGCAGCCTGCCGCCCGGGTCGTCGCCGACGCGGGCCAGCAGCACCGGGTCCGCGCCCGCCGCGCGCAGCCACAGGGCCGTGTTGGCGCCCGCCCCGCCACCGGTCAGCCCGACGGTCGCGCGGGTGTCGCCCCCGTGGACCAGCGGTCCCTCGTGCCGGGCCACCACGTCCAGGCCGGCGTCGCCGACCACGACGACCCTCATCGGGCGAGCTCCACGGCGACTCGCGAGGCCAACTCGGCGTTGGCGACGACGAGTTCCTCGTTGGCGTCGAGGCTCGCGCCCCCGGAGGCGGTGTGGAAATGTTCCAGCAGCACCGGAGTGACGTCGGCGCCGCTCACCGCCGCGTCGCCGATCTTCGCCAGGCCCTCCGCGAGCAGCCGGTCGTGCAGGTCCCGATCCATCTCGGCCTCCGCCGGGATCGGGTTGGCCAGCAGCATGCCCGCCGACGAGAACGCGCTGTGCGCGGTCATCGCCCGGGCGACCCGGTCCGGGCTGTCGACCCGGTGCGGCACCGGCAGGCCCGAGGAACGCAGGTAGAAAGCGGGGAATTCGTCGACGCCGTAGCCGAGTACCGGGACGGAACCGGTCTCGAGCACTTCCAGCGTGGCGGGGATGTCGAGGATCGACTTCATGCCGGAGCACACGACGAGGATCGGGGTGCGGCCGAGCACCGCGAGGTCGGCAGAGACGTCCCACGTCGCCGACTCGCCCGGCAGGGGCAGGTGGACGCCGCCGAGGCCGCCGGTGGCGAACACGTCGATGCCCGCGGCATGGGCCAGCACCGAGGTGCTCGCGACCGTGGTCGCCCCCGAACCGCCCGAAGCGAGCGCCGGGCCGAGGTCCCGCGCGGAGAGCTTGTCGAGCTCCGCATCCGGCGCGCACACCCGTTCGAGTTGGGCGGCCGTCAGGCCCACCAGCGGCGTGCCGTCCAGCACCGCGATCGTGGCGGGAACCGCGCCCGCGCGGCGGACCGTGTCCTCGAGCCGGGCCGCGACCTCCAGGTTCCGGCCGGACGGCAGACCGTGCGAGAGGATCGTGCTCTCGAGCGCGACGACCGCTGTGCCGGCGTCGAGCGCCTCGGCGACCTCGGTCGACGGCGTGACGGGAGCGGCGGCGGGATCCGCAACGTGGCGGGCGGCAACATGGCGGGCGGCGGCGTGGCGGGGCGTACTGGTCACAGCGCGCAATCCTGGCCCATAGGCATCCACTCTCGTGGCCGTGGGTGGCAAACTGGTGAACATGAGCACTGCAACGCTGCCTGATGTCGACACCCGCCCCGAGGGCACCGAGAGCACCGACGACGACGCCCCCGAGGTGTTCCACTACGTGCAGAAGAACAAGATCGCGGAGAGCGCGGTCACGGGCACGCACGTGGTGGCGCTCTGCGGCCAGGTCTTCCCCGTCACGAAGTCCGCGAAGCCGGGCTCGCCGGTGTGCCCCGACTGCAAGAAGGTCTTCGAGGGCCTGCCCCCCGGCGGCGACGACGAGTGACACGCGCGGCCGCCGGGTGACACGTCCGGCCGCGCGGTCCTAGCGGGCTTCCGGCCGGGGTCGAACACGGGCTCCGGCCGGAAGCCCGCCGGCCGTGCGGAGCCTCAGGCGTCGGTCGCCCGGTCGCCGGTCGTGCGCGGGTCGTCCTGTGCCGGGTCGTGGGGCGCCGAATCGTGCCCTGCCACGGCCTCCGGTGCCGTGTCGTCCGGTGGTGTCCGGTCCCGCCGTGGCCTGCGGAGCGGCAACGTCGTGCGGTCCTCCACGGGTGACCTTTCGTCGGCCTCGATCCGTTCCGCCGCCCGTTCGCGTTCGAGCCGCTGCCAGGCGCGGCGCTGTCTCCGGGTCGGCTTGGCGGGCCAGAGTTCCTGGATCGCGCTGTTGAAGTAGGCGCCCGCGACGATGGCCAGCCCGATGAAGAACGCGAACAACAGGAACGCGATCGGTGTGGCGAGTGCGCCGTAGGTGTAGCCGGTCGTGGTGATCCAGCCGATGTAGAGCCGCAGGCCGACACTGGACAGCAGGAAGATCACCATGGCCAGCACGGCACCGGGCAGGCCGCGGTGCCACGGCAGCTTGCGCGGCAGCGACAGTTTGTACAGCGTCGCGAGAGCGAGCACGAGGGCCAGTCCGGCCGTCGGGTAGTACAGCGTGCCGACCCACGCCGACACGGTCGGTCTCCAGTCCGTGGGGAAGAAGCCGGGCAGCAGGTCCGGCCCGATCGCGATGATCGGCAGACCGACGATCAACAACGCCAGGCTCGCCATGTACAGCAGCAGCGCGAAGATCCGCTGCCACACCTCGTTGCGGACGCCGTACTGGTCGTGGGCGACCGTGATCGCGTCCACGAACGAGGACATGGCCGACGACCCGGCCCACAGCGAGATCAGGAAACCGACGGAGACGATCTCGCCCTTGCCGGTGGTCAGGATGTCGTTGACGGTCGGCTCGATGATCCGCCGGACCACGCTGTCGCTGAAGACGGTCTCGGCGAAACCGATGATGTTGTCGTGGACGCGCGTCACGACCTGCTGGCCGAACCAGTCGCCGATGTAGCCGATGCTGCCCAGCAGGCCCAACAGGAGCGGTGGCAGCGACAGCGTCTGCCAGAACGCTGCCTCGGCGGCCTCGGAGAAGATGTTGCCTTCCCAGGCCTTGTTCATCGTGCGGCCGAGCAGGCGAAACGGGCCCTTGCGGCGGCGCGGCGCGTGCCCGCCCTTCGACGGCGAGCGTTCCGCGGCGCTCGGGGGCGGGCCCGGGTGACGCTCGTCGCCACCGGTGTCGCCCCCGCCCGGCCGAGCGGGCGGGTCCTCGCCGGTGGGCCGGCCGGTGTTCTGGTCGTTCATGACGGGTCCCAGCATGCTCTATCGGCGCGGCGTTGGCGCGTCCGCCCGGAAGATCGGCCCCGGCGTGTCGCACGAAAAGGCCGTGCCGGGCGATCTCGGGGGCCCGCCGTGGCCCGATCCCGTCGGACGGTCCGGGTACTCTTTCCGACGCGCCCTCACCACGCGGCCGCCACCGGAGCCGGCCGGCGCGGGAGGGTTTTGCTGTGCGAGCGCGCCGTGTGGCGGGCGCCCGCGAGCGGGTCACCGGGGCGTCCGGTGGCCGTTGTCGGTTCTGGTGGGAAAGGGGAGTGCATCGGCTGTGTCGGCGACGTCGGACCAGGAGGCGGCTCGGACGCGCCGCGAGGAGCGCGCCGTGGCCGCACCGGAGCCCGACAGCGACGCGACGGCCCGGCCGCTGCGTGCGTGGCAGCGACGGGCGTTGACCAAGTACCTCACGCAGCGGCCGAAGGACTTCCTCGCGGTCGCGACGCCGGGTGCCGGTAAGACGGTGTTCGGCCTGCGGGTGGCCGCCGAGCTGTTGTCGGACCGCACGATCGACGCGATCACGATCGTCACGCCGACCGAGCACCTCAAACACCAGTGGGCGTCCTCCGCCGCGGCTGCGGGCATCGCGATCGACTCGAACTTCCGCAACACCATCGGTGTCACCTCGTCGGACTACCAGGGCGTCGCCGTCACCTACGCGCAGATCGCCGCGCATCCGAACCTGCACCGGGTGCGCACCGAGAACCGCAAGACGCTGGTCATCCTCGACGAGATCCACCACGCCGGCGACGCCAAGTCGTGGGGCGAGGCCATCGAGGAGGCGTGCACCCCTGCGGTCCGCAGGCTGGCCCTGACCGGTACGCCGTTCCGCAGCGACGACTCGCCGATCCCGTTCGTCACCTACGAGCCGGACGCCGACGGGGCCCTCCGCAGCAAGGCCGACAGCAGTTACAACTACTCGGACGCGCTCGCCGACGGTGTCGTACGGCCCGTGGTGTTCCTGGCCTACTCCGGGGAGGCGTCCTGGCGCACCAGCGCGGGGGACGAGTTCACCGCCCGCCTGGGCGAACCGCTGACGGCCGAACAGACCGCACGGGCCTGGCGCACCGCGCTCGACCCGGGTGGGGAGTGGGTGCCGTCGGTGCTGCAGGCCGCCGACACGCGGCTGTCCCAACTGCGGGCGAACGGCATACCGGACGCGGGTGGTCTGGTGATCGCGAGCGACCAGGACTCCGCGCGCGCCTACGCGAAGATCCTCCAGCGCATCGCGGGCGAGCAGCCCGTCGTCGTGCTCTCCGACGACCCGAAGGCCACGCAGCGCATCGGTGAGTTCGCCGACTCGACGGAGCGGTGGCTGGTGGCGGTGCGGATGGTCTCCGAAGGCGTCGACGTGCCGCGGTTGGCGGTCGGCGTGTACGCCACGAGCGCGTCCACGCCGCTGTTCTTCGCGCAGGCCATCGGCCGTTTCGTACGTGCGCGCAAGCCGGGGGAGACGGCGAGCATCTTCCTGCCGAGCGTGCCGGTGCTGCTCGAGCTGGCGAGCCAGCTGGAGGCCGAACGCGATCACGTGCTGGGCACACCGCACCGGGAGTCCGACGGCTGGGACGACGAGCTGCTGCTCGCGGCCAACCGGACCGAGGACGAGCCCGGTGAGGAGGAGAAGGCGTTCACCTCGCTGGGCGCCTCTGCCGAGCTCGACCAGGTGATCTACGACGGCGACTCGTTCGGCACCGCCGTGTTCTCGGGCAGCGAGGAGGAGCAGGAGTATCTGGGGCTGCCGGGCCTGCTCGAACCCGACCAGGTGCGGGCACTGCTGCGTAAACGGCAGGAGGAGCAGCTCGCCGACGAACAGCGGCGGAAACCGAAACAGCCCGAGCCCGCACCCGAGCCCGCGGCGCGCCCGCAGGCGGTCGGGGAGCGGATCCATGCGCTGCGCAAGGAGCTGAACACGCTGGTGGGCGTCTACCACCACCGGACGAAGAAGCCGCACGGCGCGATCCACAACGAGCTGCGCCGGATCTGCGGCGGCCCGCCGACGGCGATGGCGACCGTGGAGCAGCTCGAGGAGCGGATCGCGACCCTGCGCTCCTGGTGACCGCCGAACAAGGGCGTGGAACGGTGACAGGGTGTGGAACCGAGAAGGGGCGGAACCCGAGTCGGGTTCCGCCCCTTCTGCGTGTCGGCTGCTGGTGTCATGTCGGTGCGAGTCTCACAACGGCGCTCTCAGTCCCGCTCCGTTGCGCCCCGACCCGGCCGCCGGACGAGCCGCGTCGACGGCTGGTGATGGCTTCTCAGCGCTGAATGTCGGCGTCCTGTTCCTTCAGCTTGGCCTCGTACTCACGGCCGTGGTGTCCGCAGAAGAGCAGTTCGCCGCCGCTGGGGAGTACCGCTCGCAACTGGGCTGCGGCTCCGCACCGGTCGCAACGGTCCGCGCGGGTCAGTTCGGGGCGGGTGAGCGTCGGTGAAGTCATGGGAGTCTCCCTCCGTCCCGGCATCGGCGCGCCGATGCCATCAATTCAGCCGCGAGAACGAAGTCGGCTCTGGTTGCCGCTTTCGTTGTTCGCTGCCGTCCACTCTTACAGACGTTTTGGCGCTCGCAAGTGTTCCCGTGTCGGTGGGAGGTGTGTCACGTCGCGGCAGGCCTTGTGTCGACGGCCGTTTCGTGCGTGGTCACCGACACGGCACACGTAGGCCCCTCAACAGGGCATTTTCGGTGGTCGGGCACCATCGTGGGGTGGATATCTCGGCTGCGAAACGGCGAATCGACACGGTTCCCGCACCGGCCCTGTTCGTTCTCAGCGGAATTTCGATCTATGTGGGCGCGGCCGTCGCCGTATGGCTTTTCGAGGCGTCGAGCCCGGCAGGGGTGGCGTGGCTGCGCTGTCTCGGTGCCGCTGTGATCCTTCTCGCATGGCGCAGGCCTGGACGGGAGGCGTGGCGAGGCAGGCCGCTGCTGCTGGCGGGGACGTTCGGCGTGGTCACGGCGTTGATGAACGTCGTTTACTACGAGGCGATCGCCCGATTGCCCCTCGGCACGGCCACCGCCATCGAGTTCGTCGGCCCCGTCCTGGTGGCCGCGCTCGGCTCGCGCACGAAGCGGGACTTCGCCGCGCTGACCCTCGTCGTGGCGGGCGTGCTGGCGATCGCCGACGTGCAGTGGAGCGGCAGCCCGGCGGGCGTGGCGTTCGCGCTGGCCGCCGCAGCGGCCTGGGCCGGCTACATCGTGCTCGGCAAGAAGGTGGCCCTCGGCGGCAACGGCATCGACAGTCTCGCGGTCGGCTTCACGGTGGCCACGGTGGTGCTGAGCCCGCTCGCGCTCGGTACCGGCGGTGTGTGGGGCGAGCCGGACCTGCTCCTGCTCGGCATCGGCGTCGGCCTGCTGTCGACCGTCGTGCCGTACGGGCTGGATCAGGTGGTGCTGCGACGGGTAGGACAGGCGCGCTTCGCCGTGCTGCTGGCGCTGCTGCCCGTGACCGCAACGGTCGTCGGCCTGGTCGTGCTGGGGCAGGTGCCCGCGATCACCGAGGCGGTCGGCATTCTCGCCGTCGTCTGCGGCGTGCTGCTGCGGTCGCGCGGCTCCGACGAGTCGGTGCGCGAGCCTCCCTGATCCGGGTGGCGCCGAATCGGACGCGGCTGCTGAATCGGACGCGGTTGCCGCGTCCGGCGCGGTTGCCGAATCGGGCACCGACGAGGCCCGGCCGGCCCCGGGTCACGATTCAGGACACAGTGGACGGCGCGGTTCTCCCCGGAGTGGGGAAGAAACCGCGCCGTCGCCGTATCGGGCCGTCCACACGGGAGCGTTCAGCCGTCCATGTCGGACACATGACACGGGGGGCCGACATGACCATGGCCGCCGACCCGCGCTGTGCGGATCGGCGGCCATGGTCGGGCCGTGACGCCGGTTCAGCCGTCAGTCGAGGTAATCCCGCAGGACCTGCGAGCGCGACGGGTGGCGCAGTTTCGACATCGTCTTCGACTCGATCTGCCGGATCCGCTCGCGCGTGACTCCGTAGACCTGACCGATCTCGTCTAAAGTCCTCGGCTGGCCGTCGGTGAGGCCGAAGCGCAACCGGACGACGCCGGCCTCGCGCTCGGACAGCGTCTGCAGCACCGACTGGAGCTGGTCCTGCAGCAGCGTGAACGACACCGCGTCGACGGCGACGACCGCCTCGGAGTCCTCGATGAAGTCGCCGAGCTGCGAGTCGCCCTCGTCGCCGATGGTCTGGTCGAGCGAGATCGGCTCGCGGGCGTACTGCTGGATCTCCAGGACCTTCTCCGGGGAGATGTCCATCTCCTTGGCGAGCTCCTCGGGGGTGGGCTCGCGGCCGAGGTCCTGCAGCAGCTCACGCTGGATGCGGCCGAGCTTGTTGATGACCTCGACCATGTGCACCGGAATACGGATGGTGCGCGCCTGGTCGGCCATCGCGCGGGTGATCGCCTGGCGGATCCACCACGTGGCGTAGGTGGAGAACTTGAAGCCCTTGGTGTAGTCGAACTTCTCGACCGCACGGATCAGGCCCAGGTTGCCCTCCTGGATCAGGTCCAGGAACGCCATGCCACGGCCGGTGTAGCGCTTGGCCAGCGACACGACGAGTCGCAAGTTCGCCTCGAGCAGGTGGCTCTTGGCGCGCTCGCCGTCGCGGATGATCCACTTCAGGTCGCGGCGCATCTGAGTGGTGAGCTTCTCGCCCTTTTCCTCGATGACGCGCATGCGCTCGGAGGCGTACAGGCCGGCCTCGATGCGCTTGGCGAGCTCGACCTCTTCCTCCGCGTTGAGGAGGGCGACCTTGCCGATCTGCTTCAGGTAGGCGCGGACCGAGTCGGCCGACGCGGTGAGTTCGGCGTCCTTGCGGGCCTGCCGCAGGGCCTCCGACTCCTCCTCGTCCCAGACGAAGTCGCCGTCGGCGGTCTGCTGCTTCTTCTTGCCGCTCGGAGCCTCCGCCTCCTCGGATTCGGCCTCCTCGGCGTCCTCCTCGGTCACCGTGGCGTCGACGACATCCACCTCGACCGCGTCGACGTCGAGGTCGGACAGGTCGACGTCCTCGACATCGGCGCCGTCGAGGTCGGGTTCCTCGCCGTCGGCCTTGGGCTTCGTCTTGGCGGAACCCGCCGACTTGGCCGTCTTGGTGGACTTGGCGGAAGACTTCTTCGCGGCCGTCTTGCGCGCAGGCTTGGTCGCTGTCGCTTCCGGCGCCTCGGCACCGTCGGCGGCCGCCGTCTCCTCGGCTGTCGCTTGCTCGGCGGCGCTCGTTGTCTTCGGCCCGCTTCGGGTTGCGGTCTTTGCGGCTGCCACGTACGCCCTTTCGCAGCGGTCGATCATGACGAACCGGTACGCATGCGTCCCGGCTGCCTTGGATTCGGGGGACATGCCCCCGGCCTGCGGTTTCGCATCCCGCAGTCGAGGGCCGTGTTCCATTGTAACGACGTCGCCCCACGGAGTCGGGGCGCGATCATGTTTTTCGCCGTCGCAAACCCTGTGCCGTACGGCCGCCGGGTGTCCGACGGTGGTGCCGCCTGGCCGGTGATCAGGGTTCGATGCCCTCCGCGGCCGCCGCCGCCGCGCCGACGATCCCTGCGTTGTTCTGCAGCGATGCCGCCACGACGGGCGTGCGGTTCGTGAGCAGGGGTACCCATTTGTCGGACTTCTTGCTCACCCCGCCGCCGACGACGAACCGATCCGGCCAGATCAGGTTTTCGAGCACGGTCAGGTAACGATCCACGCGCGCCGCCCATTCCGGGTACGAGAGACCCTCGCGGTCCTTCACCGACGCGGCCGCCCGGGTCTCGCCGTCGTGGCCGTCGACCTCGATGTGGCCGAACTCGGTGTTGGGCATGAGCTTGCCGTCGTCGAACAGGGCGCTGCCGATGCCGGTGCCGAACGTCAGCAGGGCCACGACACCGCTGCGCACCGCCGGGTCGCCGAAGCGCATCTCGGCCAGGCCCGCCGCGTCGGCGTCGTTGAGCATGGCGACGTCCTCGCGCACGCGGCCGAGCCGTTCGGCGAACAGGGTGTCGGCGTCCGTGCCGATCCAGCTGGGGTCGATGTTGGCCGCGGTGTGGGCCACCCCCTGCTTGACCACAGCGGGCAGCGTCACGCCGACCGGGCCGTCCCAGTCGAAGTGCCGGACGATCTCGCCCACGACGTCCGCCACGGCGTCGGGCGTGGCCGGATGCGGCGTCTCGATGCGCAATCGGTCGCCGATGAACTCGCCAGTGTCGAGGTCGACGAGGGCACCCTTGATCCCGCTCCCGCCGACGTCGATGCCGAACCCCCGCGTCGCCGCCATCGGCGTCGCCCCTTCCTGCTCGATTCAGATTCCTGGTGGGAGACTGTAGCGGGACCGGGGCCCGGGTGTGGTCCTATAGGTCCCGTGAACGCGATCGAACCCGAATCCGGAACTCCCGAACAGCACCGCTCCGCCTCCGCGGGCGACTCCGCAGGTGCCGATGCCGTGCCGTATGCCGACCTGCTCGCGGTCGCCGAGCAGGTCGCCGTCGAGGCGGCCGCGTTCGTCGTGGCCGAACGCGAGTTGATGCTCGACGGGGCGGGTGTGGACGTGCAGACGAAGAGCAGCCGCACCGACGTGGTCACGGCCGTGGACGTGGCCTCGGAGAAACTGATCCGCGCCCGGCTCGCCGAGCTGCGGCCGGGTGAGCCCGTCGTCGGGGAGGAGGCCGGCGGTGACGCGGCCGACGGCGGCGTCACGTGGGTGGCAGACCCGATCGACGGCACCGTGAACTTTCTCTACGGCCTGCCCGAGTTCGCCGTGTCCGTCGGGGCTCAGGTCGACGGCGTGTCCGTCGCGGGCGCGGTCGTGGAACCGGTGAGCGGCCGCCGATGGACGGCCTCGCGCGGTGGCGGCGCGTGGCTGGACGGGCGCAGGCTGGCGGTGTCCCGGCCGGAGGGGTTGGACATGGCGCTGGTCGGCACGGGCTTCAACTACGTGACCGAGCGCCGGAAGAGGCAGGCCGTCATGATCGCCGAACTGCTCGGCCGGGTGCGGGACATCCGCAGGGGCGGTTCGGCCGCGCTGGACCTGTGTCACGTCGCGGCGGGCTGGCTGGACGGCTACGCCGAGCACGGCCTCTCGCGCTGGGACTGGGCGGCGGCGGCGCTGCTGGCGGAGGAGGCAGGCGCCGTCGTGTCGCTGCCGGGTCAGGACGCCGACCTCGGAACCGACGGCACGCTGGCGGCCTCGCCCGCGATCGCCGGGCCGCTGCGCGAGGCGCTGATCGACTGCGGCATGGGTGGCATCTGAGCCGTCCGCTCACACCCGGCGGACGGGCGCACGGGGTCGCCCCGCTCAGGCGCCCCGCACCCGCAGGCGGCGGCCGTCGGCAGCGACCGGCTTCAGCAGTGCTCGGGTTCGGTCTTGTCGAGCTGTTCGCGGTCGATGAGTGAGCTCGTGCCGGACGCGCCGCCCGCGGACTGCTCGCTCCCCGACGTCTTGCCCTTGCTCGAGCTCTTCAGCTGATCCAGGACGTCGAGGGCCTCGCTCGTGGGTCGCACGTCGTTGAACCCCGAGCCGATGGCGAGGTCGACGGTGGCGTCCTTCCTGCCGTCCTCGACGAGCTGCAGGCACGGGTCGATGAGACGGAGGGTGCGGGCGGCCGCCTCGCCGTTGGGGCCGTAGCGGAGCTGGCCGTGGCACGAGGCCTCCCCCTTCGGGAAGGCGTCGTCGTTGGCGGGCTCGCCGAGCTGGGTGAACCCGAGCTGTTCGAGGGCCGTGGTGGTCATCGCGGCTTCACCGCGCAACCCGCTGGCGTTGAGCACCTGCACGTTCACCCGGTGCGGCGGCGCGGGCTGGGTGCTGGAGAGCGCGTCGTACGGCTGGGGGTTGAAGGTCACTCCTTCGGGCGGACGTGCCGCGGGGCTGCAGCGGATCGCCTCGTCCAGATCCTCCGTGGAGGTGACCACGTTGATCCAGATCGCCGACGCCGCCAGGCCCAATACCGCCACCACGATCAGTGCGGGCAGCGGCTTGCGCTTCCGGTACGGCTTGACACGGCTTCTCCGGAAGCCCCCGGTCCCCGACACCACTGCGCGTCCCTTCGCCGATACCCGCCCAACTACCGTCCATGTCGCCGCTGATCAGCTTAGGCGTTACAGCGGCGGCGTAGGCCGGGACCCGCCGGGGGCACCCCGTCGGACCCGGTCACGGCTTCGTCGAAGGAGTGTCGACGGGGCTGTCGGGCCGGTGGCGAGGGCGTGTTCCGGGGTTCGTGGGTCGCGGCACCACATCCCGGGTAGCCCGCCGTTGGCGAAATCAAATGACCCGCTCGAGTGACATGCCGCAAGGTCGGGGTGACCTGCTGTGGAGTCGGGTACGCGGTGGGCTACCCTCTCCGGGCTCCCGGGCTGTGGCGGTGTGTGACGCAGGTGGCAACACCGATGAGACGACACTCACCTTATCCCGGGGCACAAACACAGGCGCTGGAACGTTGACCAGCGGAAGCGACAGGACCGCCGGAGATCGCCTCCGACGGTCGCGTATCGAGAGAATTGCTGATCGCAGGGGTGAAGGACAATGGCGACCGACTACGACGCTCCGCGCCGCAGTGAAGCGGACGAGCTCGCCGAAGACTCGCTGGAGGAACTGAAGGCGCGGCGCAACGAGAACCAGTCCGGCGTCGTCGACGTCGACGAGGACGTGAGCGCCGAGAATTTCGAGCTTCCGGGCGCCGACCTGTCGGGGCTGTCCGGTGAGGATCTGACCGTGAAGGTCGTGCCGAAGCAGGCCGACGAGTTCACTTGCTCGGTGTGCTTCCTGGTGCACCACCGCAGCAGGCTCGCGGACGAATCGGGTTCCGAGCTGATCTGCCGCGACTGCGCGTGATCCGGGCCCGCCCACGGCGGGGCCGGCGGCGGAGGGGGCGACACGGCGACGCGAGAGCGGCCGGGTGATGGGCAACATCACCCGGCCGCTCTTGTCGTATTGCGGGCCCTCGTGTATTGCGGGCCTCGTATCAGGACCCGCCGTATCGAGGGTGCCGCCGCCGGCGGGAGGAGATGGGGACGTTCCGTCAGTCGTCAGCGGTCGGGACGTCCGGTGCCGTCGGGTCGGCCTGCAGCGGTGGTCGGGCCTCCCGCAGCAGCGCGGCGAGGCGCTCGGGGTGGCGGGTGCTGAACAGCCAGTACGGGGTCGGATCCTCCGGGTCGGTCACCTCGACGCGCACGAGCGTGGCGATCCACCCGCGGTTGACGACGAACGCCGCGGGGTCGAGCTCGGGCCCGAGCGTCCGGCGCCGCGCGTCCTTGCCGACGACGTCGACCGCGCCGATGTGCCGGAGGGGCAGGTGGGCGTCGCCGACCCACAGCTCGGGCCGGGAGCCGCCGGTGACGAGGATCTTCAGCCGACCGAAGCCGAGCAGCAGCAGGGCGGCCAGCGGCAGGAGGACGACGTACGGCAGCCAGGCACGCACGCCGGGATAGCCCATGTGGACCTCGGCGGCGAGCAGTGCGGCGCCGACGAGCGGTAGCGGCCAGCACCACCACGCCATGTACAGCCGTTCGCTGAATCGGACCTCGGCGTCGGCCGCGGGGTTCGTGTCCCGGTCGCTCCCGTGGTTGCCCTGGGCGTTGTCGGGGTCGGGCGCCGGATCGTCGCCGTCGGGCCGCGCGCGTGCACTCGTGCTCACGGGTTCAGGGTAGTCTCGCCAGCCGTGTCCAGCGTGCAGGTCCTGTTCTCCCGCGTCGATCCCGACGTCCCCGTCCCGTCGTACGCCCGGCCCGACGATGCCGGAGCCGACCTCGTGACCACCCGCGACCTCGTGCTCGCCCCGGGGGAGCGCGCCGTGGTGGGAACCGGGGTGGCGATCGCCCTTCCGTCCGGCTATGCGGGTTTCGTGCACCCGAGATCGGGACTGGCCGCGCGCGTCGGGCTCTCGATCGTGAACACGCCGGGCACCATCGACGCCGGTTATCGCGGTGAGATCAAGGTCTGCCTCGTGAACCTCGACCCGGCCGAGACCGTCGAGCTCACGCGAGGTGACCGGATCGCGCAGCTGATCGTGCAGCGCGTCAGCCGCGCGGAGTTCGTCGAGACCGGCGAACTCGAGCCGACCGAGCGGGGGACGGGCGGCTACGGTTCGACGGGTGGGCACGCGACCCTCGGAACGGAGAACTAGTGGGGATTTTCGGACGGAAACGACGACAGGCGCAGGACTCGGAGGAAGCCGGCGCGGAGGCCGGCTCCGGCGACGAGCGGGCCGCCACCGCGGACGGCGCCGGTGACGCCGACGACGGTGCGGGCGCATCGCCCGCGGACCGGGTCGACGGCGCGTCGGGCCCGTACGACGAGGACGACGCGCCCGACGACGGCTTGCCGCGGATGGACCTCGGCTCGGTGCGCGTGCCCGTGCCGGACGGCTCGCAGGTGCAGGTCGAGATGGACCAGCAGGGCGGCAACGTGCGGGCCGTGCACATCGTCGTTCCGCAGGGCCAGGTGACGGTGAGCGCCTACGCCGCGCCCCGCTCGGGCGGGCAGTGGCGGTCGGTGAGCGACGAGCTCGCCGAGCAGCTGCGCGGTGACGGCGCGAAGGTGTCGCTCGGCCGCGGTGAGTGGGGGATGGAGTTGTCGGCCGTCATCGGTGAGATGGCGCTGCGGTTCATCGGCGTCGACGGCCCGCGTTGGATGCTGCGCGGGGTGATCGCCGGGCCGCAGACGCAGGCCGCGGAGGCGCCCGAGGTGCTCCGTGACATCGTGCGCGGCACGGTCGTGGTGCGCGGGGACGCCCCGATGCCGGTGCGCACACCGCTGCCGGTGCGGCTGCCCGACCAGGTGGCCCAGCACATCGCGGCCCAGCAGTCCGGCGAAGGCTGACCCGGCCCCGACGGCGCGGGGCTCGCTTCCCGTGAGGTGGGTTCGGGTGGCTCAGCAGTGTCCGGCGGCCTCTCGCCAGGCGGTCAACGCGGCGTGGCCCGCCGAGGCGGGGTCCGCGCCGAACGCGTCGAGCGGCATCTGCCGCAGCCCCGCCCGGGGCAGTGTCTCCGCCCACGCGCGCGCGAGGGCGATCGGATGCACCGGGTCGTCGGTGCAGGCGCTGATCCCGACCGGCACGGGGCACCGGCCGAGTGCGGCGAGACTCGGCGCGGGGTGGGCGGCCGCGGCGCGCAGTCCCGCGGCGAGGCCGTCGCCGTGACGGCGCCAGGAACGGGTCAGCTCGGCGGCCAGCCACGGTGGCGCGCCGCGGGTCGAGAGGGCGAGGGCGCGCTCCAGGCCTTCGCGGTCGAGCAGTTCCGCGGAGGCCTGGGCGGCGACGGCGCCGGGGGCCTCGCCGGGCGCGCCGGTCCATGCCGGCAGTACCGCGAGCACGCCCGCGCAGCGCGTCCCGTTGCGCAGCGCCCATTCGACGGCCAGCTGGGCCCCCAGAGACACGCCGCCGACGAGGATCGGCTCGTCGGCGGCCTCGGCGGCGGCATCGAGTGCCGCGAGGGAATCCTGGACGAGCGTGGCGCCCGCGCGGGGCCGCGGCGCGGTCACGGCGATGCCGGCCCCGGTCAGCGCCGGGGCGAACACGGCACCGGCGAACACCTCGTCCGAACCCGTCCCGGGCAGGACGGCGGAGTGCGCGGGCTGGGCCGAACGGGGTGGCGGTGTGGCGGGCACCCCCACATCGTGCTGGACCCGTCTCCCCGGGCCGGTGACGACCCACGAACGGGCATAACGCAGCTCACGTCGTGGTGTCTTGCGAGAGTCGGCCTCCGTCGGCTTCCCTGTGCCGGTACGGAAGCTACGCTGAACAGGTACGGGCCGTGGAATGCCGAGTCGGGGGCCCTCGAAGTACAGGAGCAGGCACATGCCCGCCAAGGACGGCGGCTACTTCAGCCGGTTGGTCAAGAAACTCACCAGTGACGTCGAGACCCTCGACGCCGACGATCTCTCCGAGAAATCCGAAGCGGGCGGCGCGCAGCGCGCGTGCGACTGCCGCTGCGGCGACGAAGTGACCGTTCTCGGACGGTTGCGGAGTGTCGAGTTGTGTCCCGCGAGCGAGGCGGCCACGTTGGAGGCCGAGCTGTTCGACGGCACCGACGAGGTCACGCTCGTGTGGCTCGGCCGTAGGCGGATTCCCGGGATCGAGCCGGGCCGGTCCATCAAGGCCCGTGGCCGCATGGCGGACCGTGAAGGCCGTAAAGTGCTGTACAACCCGTACTACGAGCTGTTGCAGCCCACCTGACGCCGCAGCCGGCTCGACGAGAGGATCCGGAGTATTCCCGCGTGACTGCACCCGACCGTGAGCCCGACCGCACCGCCGCGCCGGACGAGACACACGGCTCCGGGCCGGGGCGCCGCGGCGGCCCGGGCGAGCAGGACACCGGCGCCGAACGGGCGCCGACGATGCTCGAACAGATGGGCGGCGTCTCCGGCCTGATCTACTCGGGCATTCCCGTCGTGGTGTTCGTGCTGGCGAACGCGGTGTTCGGGCTGATGCCAGCCATCTGGATCGCGCTGGGCGGCGCCGTGGCCATCACGGTGCTCCGCATCGTGCGCAAGGAGCCGGTGCAGCCCGCGATCTCCGGCTTCCTGGGCGTCGCGATCGCGGCGTTCATCGCCTACCGCACGGGTGAGGCCAAGGGCTTCTTCCTGTTCGGCATCTGGACGTCGGCGGTGTACTTCGGTGTGCTGGCGCTGTCGGTGCTCGTCCGCTGGCCGCTCGCCGGGGTCGTGTGGAACGCGCTCAACGGCACCGGCATGGACTGGCGCCAGGACAAGCCGTCGCGGCGCGGTTACGACGTCGCCACGCTCGCGCTGGCCGCCGTGTTCGCCGCGCGGTTCGTCGTCCAGCAGTGGCTCTACGACGAGGATCACACGGGCTGGCTGGCGTTCGCGAAGATCGCGATGGGTTACCCGCTGTACGGCCTGGCGCTGCTGGTCGTCGTGTGGGCGGTGCGCCGTTCCGACCGCAGGCTCAAGCACCTGCGTGAGGGTGCGCAGCGCACCGACGCCGAGATCGAGGCCGAGCTGCGCGCGAAGTACGATCGTCCGCCGCAGGACGCCGGCACGGTCCCGTCAACCGCCGTACGGTCCGGAACCGTGCCGACCGGCACCGGCACGACGGCGAGTGGCGCACCGACGGACGACGACCCCGGCGACGCCTCGACTCGCTGACGCGTCGCCCCGCGGCAGGCCTCCGGCCGATGCGGGTCCTGCGAGGTCTCACCGGCCCGGGGATCCGGCCGCTGAGGTTTCTCAGCGGCCGAGTGCGGCGCGAAGGTCCGGTTCGACCGCCTCCGGCGCCACGAACAGCACCTCGTCACCGCCTTCGACCGGGTCGTCCGGCTGCGGCACGATCACGCGCTCCCCGCGCAGGATCGCCACCAGTGCGGCGTCCCGGGGCAGGTTGAGCCGTTCCACGGGCGTGCCCGCCAGCGGTGTCTCCTCGGGCAGGGTCAGTTCGACGAGGTTGGCCTGGCTCTTGCGGAAGGTCATGAGCCGCACCAGGTCGCCGACGCTGACCGCCTCTTCGACCATCGCGGCGAGCATCCGCGGCGTGGACACCGCGACGTCGACACCCCAGCTCTCGTTGAACAGCCACTCGTTGGCCGGGTTGTTCACGCGCGCCACCACGCGCCGGACGGCGAACTCGGTCTTGGCCAGCAGCGCCAGCACGAGGTTCACCTTGTCGTCGCCCGTGGCGGCGATGACGACGTCGCAGCGTTCGATACCCGACGCCTCGAGGGTCGACATCTCGCAGGCGTCGCCGAGCACCCACTCCGCCGCTTCGACGACCTCGGGGGTGAACTGGCGTGAGAGCCGTTCGATGAGCAGCACGGTGTGCCCGGCCTCGATGAGCTCGGAGGCGATGGACCGGCCCACCGCGCCGGCACCGGCGATCGCGACACGCATCTAGTCGTCCTCCTCGGGAGCGCGGGCGGCCACTGCGGTGACGTCGCCGACGGTGCCGGACTGTGCGGCGACGTAGACCTCGTCGTCGGCCTGGATCACGGTCGTGGTCGTCGGCAGCACGCCGGTGCCGAAACGCATCACGAACGCCACCCGGACCCCCGCGGCGCGCTCGATGTCGCGCACGTTGCGGCCGATCCAGCCCTCGTGCAGCGGCAGTTGCAGCAGCGCCACCGACCCCGTCGGATCGCGCCACGACGTGGCCACGCCGTCGGGCAGCAGCGTGCGCAGGAACCGGTCGGTCGTCCACGGCACGGTGGCGATCGTCGGGATGCCCAGGCGCTCGTAGACGGCGGCGCGCTTGTGGTCGTAGATGCGCGCCACGACGTGCTCGACGCCGAAGAGCTCGCGCGCCACGCGCGCGGAGATGATGTTGGAGTTGTCGCCGCTGGAGACCGCCGCGAACGCGCCCGCACGTTCGATCCCGGCCTCGAGCAGCACGTCGCGGTCGAAGCCCATCCCCACGACCTGCTGGCCGTGGAAGTCGCTGCCGAGCCTGCGGAACGCCTCCTGATCGCGGTCGATGACGGCGACCTCGTGATCGAGTCGTTCGAGGGCGGCGGCCAGGGAAGCGCCCACCCGGCCGCATCCCATGATCACCACGTGCACGGTGCCTGATGCCTCCTTGTGCGTTACCGGCGACTGCGAAGCAACCTACCGCGCCGCGGCGACGGGCGGTCCCCGGGCGGTGATTACCCTGCACGGGTGTCCAAGTTCGCCACCGCGACGAAACGGTTGCTGCTGGGCCGCCCCTTCCGGAGCGACCGCCTGGCGCACACCCGGCTCCCGAAACGCATCGCGTTGCCGGTCTTCGCCTCCGACCCGATATCGAGTGTGGCCTACGCGCCCGAGGAGATCCTCCTCGTCCTCTCGATAGCCGGCGCCTCGGCGTACGTCTACAGCCCGTGGGTCGGCCTCGTCATCGCGCTCGTGATGGCGGCGGTCGTCGCCTCCTACCGGCAGAACGTCCGCGCCTACACCTCGGGTGGGGGCGACTACGAGGTGGCGACCGTCAACCACGGGCCGAACTGGGGCCTCGGGGTGGCGTGCGCGCTGCTCGTCGACTACGTGCTCACCGTCGCGGTGTCGATCTCCGCGGCGGCGGCGAACATCGGTTCGGTGGTCCCGTTCGTGGCCGACCACCAGGTGCTGTTCGCGGTGGGGGCCATCGTGGTGCTGGCGGCGGGGAACCTCCGCGGCGTGCGCGAGTCCGGCACGGCGTTCGCGATCCCGACGTACGCCTTCGTGGTGGGCATCCTCGCCATGATCGGGTGGGGCTTCGCCCGCACGGTCGTCATGGACGAGGACGTGCGCGCCGAGAGCGCCGGATTCGAGCTGTCCACCGAGGGGCACCACCTCGCGGGACTCGCCTTCGTGTTCGTCGTGCTGCGGGCGTTCTCGACCGGCAGTGCCGCGCTGACGGGCGTCGAGTCGATCGCCAACGGGGTGCCCGCGTTCCGCAAACCCAAGGGCAAGAACGCGGCCACGACGCTGCTGCTGATGGGCGTGCTCGCGGTGACGATGTTCCTCGGGCTGCTGTTCCTGGCGAACGTCACCGGCGTGATCATGGCCGAGGACCCGGCGAACCAGCTCATCGGCGCACCGGAGGGCTACGAGCAGAAGACCCTCGTCGCGCAGCTGGCCGGAGCCGTGTTCGGGGGTTTCTCGCCCGCCGTCTGGTACATCATCTTCTTCACCGGTCTGATCCTCGTGCTGGCGGCCAACACGGCGTTCAACGGTTTTCCGGTACTCGCCTCGATCCTGGCGCAGGACCGGTTCCTGCCCCGCCAGCTCCACACGCGCGGCGACCGGCTCGCCTTCAGCAACGGCATCCTGTTCCTGGCGCTGCTGGCGATCGTGCTGGTCGCCGTGTTCGACGCCCAGGTGACCGATCTGATCCAGCTCTACATCGTGGGAGTGTTCGTCTCGTTCGTGCTCAGCCAGAGCGCGATGATCCGGCACTGGAACCGCAGGCTCGCCGTCGAGACCGACGAGCGTGCGCGGCAGCAGATGCGGCGCGCCCAGCTCATCAACTCCTTCGGCCTGGCGATGACCGCGGCCGTGCTGGTGATCGTCCTCGTGACGAAGTTCCTGGAGGGCGCGTGGATCTCGATCGTCGCGATGGCGCTGATCTACGTCCTCATGCGCGGCATCCGCAGGCACTACGACCACGTGGCCGAGGAGATCAAGGAGGTCGAGGGTGAAGAGGTGACGTTGCCGGCGCGCAACCACGCCATCGTGTTGGTCTCCCAGATCCACCGGCCCACCCTGCGTGCCCTGGCGTACGCGAAGGCCACCAAACCGGACGTGCTGGAAGCGGTGACGGTCAACGTCGACGACGGCGACACGCGCAGGCTCACCGACGACTGGAACCGCCGGAAGTTCACGGTCCCGCTGAAGGTCGTCGAGTCGCCGTATCGGGAGATCACCCGGCCGGTGCTCGACTACGTCAAACGGGTCCGCGGCGACAACCCGCGCAACGTCGTGACGATCTTCATCCCCGAGTACGTGGTCGGCCGCTGGTGGGAGCAGGTGCTGCACAACCAGAGTGCACTGCGGCTCAAGACGCGGTTGTTGTTCCAGTCGCGCGTGATGGTGACCAGCGTGCCCTGGCAGCTGGAGTCGTCGAAACGGGCGCACGGCTCCGATTCCGACGGACCCCGCCCGGTCGCCGGGGACGTGCGGCGCGGACTCACCAACGGCAAGACCGGCGGTGGCGACAGCGGCCGGACCGGGTCCTCGGCGGACGGGAAGGACACCCGATGAGCGATACAGACTGGACCGGCCGGGAGTTCGACGTCGACGTCGGGGACGTGGCCCACGGCGGTCACTGCGTGGCCCGCGCCGAGGGCCGGGTGGTGTTCGTCCGCCACGCGCTCCCGGGCGAGCGCGTGCGGGTGCGGGTGACGGAGGACCGTGGCAAGTCGTTCTGCAGGGCCGATGCGATCGCCGTGCTCGAGGCCTCGCCGGACCGCGTCGAACCGCCGTGCCCGGTCGCGGGGCCCGGCCTGTGCGGCGGCTGCGACTGGCAACACGCGGCGCCCGGACCGCAGCGTGCGCTGAAGGCGAGGGTGGTCGCCGAGCAGCTGGAACGGCTCGCGGGCCTCACGTGGCCCGTCGAGGTGGAGGAGCTGGCCGACGGACCGCTGCGCTGGCGCAGTCGCGTGCGGTTCGTCACCGGCCGGGACGGCAGGCCGGGGCTACGCGCCCACCGGAGCCATGACGTCGTGGCGCTGGACGACTGCCCGATCACGCTCGAGGGCGCCGCCGGTGAGGGCCTGGCCCGCCGGGCCCGGCCGGGCACCGAGTTCGAGGTCGCCGAGGACGTGCGCGGCACCGTGCACCTGGCGGAGATCCGCCGAGGCGGCAGGCCGAAGCAGCTGTCGGGTGGGATCGCCGTCGAGCACGCGGCCGGGCGCACGTGGCGCGTGGCGGCCCACGGCTTCTGGCAGGTCCATCCGCACGCGGCATCGACACTGGCCGGGGTCGTGGGGGAGTGGGCCGCGGCGCCCGAGGCGGGCCGGGTGTGGGACCTGTACGCGGGTGCGGGCCTGTTCGCCTCGGTGCTGGCCGACCAGGTCGGGCGGGACGGGACGGTGCTTGCCATCGAGTCGGGCAGGCGGGCCGTCCGTGACGGACAGTCCAATCTGGCCGATCTACCCCAGGTGGAGTGGCACTGCGGCACGGTCGAACGGATCGCGTCCACAGTGGAACAACAGGCCGACGTCGTGGTTCTCGACCCGCCGCGCAAAGGTGCGGGCGGCGGGGTCGTCGCCGCGATCGCGGGTGCCTCGCCGGACCGGGTGGTGTACGTCGCGTGCGACCCGGCGGCACTGGCGCGCGACGTCGCCACCTTCGCGGGTCACGGCTACCGGATGACGGCATTGCGCGCCTTCGACGCGTTCCCCATGACCCACCACGTCGAATGCGTCGCACTGCTGCGCCGGGAGGCGGGCGTCGGCGAGAGGGGCGGGCCGGCCCGAGCCGGGTGAGGCGGCCATCGCAGGCTCTGGACGGGTCGAGCGGCCGGAGTTACACTCCGTGATGCTACGTGACACGATGTGCTTAGGGGACCGCCATGTCGCCTGACAACTCGGCCGAACGCGAACGGCGACGGTCCGCACGCGATCTCCTCAAGCAATCCCACGGTGCCGACTCCAACGTCAACGGGTTCGCGCTGGGACATCGTCGACGGGGTGGACAGCGCATCGACGAGGCGGTCGTCGTCGTGTACGTCTCCCGCAAAGAACCGCCCGAGCTCGTGGCCAGGGAACGGTTACTCCCGGCGAGCGTCACGGTCGACGGCATCGAGGTGCCCGTCGACGTCGTCGAGGCGGGCCCCTTCTACGCGCTGGGTTTCCCGGGCGTCGGGGCCGACGAGTCGGGGCCCGACGTCCTCGAGCACACCGAACGGGTTCGTCCGGTGCGCACCGGAGCGAGCATCGGTCATGTCGACATCTCCGCCGGCACCGTGGGCTGCCTGGTGCGTGACAACGCCGACGGTGCGCAGCAGGTGCTGTCGAACAACCATGTGCTCGCGAACATGAACGACGCTCAGGTGGGTGACGCCGTGGTGCAGCCGGGTCCGGCGGACGGAGGGGCCGACCCCGCTGACCGGGTTGCGACGCTCACGCGCTGGGTGGAGGTCGTCGAGGACGGCAACCGTGTCGATTGCGCGATCGCGGCTCCGACCGACGACGCCCTCGTGTCCGAAGAGGTGATGGACGAGCAGATGCCCCCGGTGTCGGCGGAGCACCCGGCGGTCGGCCTGCTCTTCGCGGGCGACTGTTCGGGCCGGATCATCGGTTGCCGCATGCTCACGGTCCTCGAGGAGCTCGACGTCGCACTCGTGGCCGGCGACGCCGCCGTGGCCGAGCCGGAGGAGGACATGGTCGTGGAGAAGGTGGGCCGGACCACCGAGTACACCTCGTCGGTCATCGAGGACGACGAGGTGGTCGTGATGGTGGGGTTCGGGGGTCTCACGGCGGAGTTCGTCGACTGCTTCGCCGTACCGGGTTTCGGGCACGCCGGCGACTCCGGCTCCGTCATCTGCGTCGGTGGCGAGGGCGACACGCGCACCGACAACCGATGTGAATGAAGCCCTGAACGGAGCGAGGCTGGTGTCTGTTGCCGTCGGGCGACGAGGTGTCGGCGGAGTTGTGCCAGTTCGGGGGAGTTCGGGTCCACGGTGCTTACCGGTGCATCCGATCCGGTATCTGCACTGCGAGGTGCCGGCGGCCCGCGGCGAGCGAGCCGCAGGCCGCCGGCACCTGCCGATCGGTCACTGCCGCAACGTGGCGTGCTCCTCGGTCAGATCGTCGACAGCGGTCACACCGAGCAGCTGAAGCGTGCGCGTGATCTCGGAGCCGAGGATCTCGACGGTGCGCTGCACCCCGCGTTCCCCACCGGCCATGAGGCCGTACAGGAAGGCGCGGCCCACCAGGCACCCGCGTGCGCCGCGAGCCAGTGCGGCCACGATGTCGGCGCCGCTGAGAATTCCGGTGTCGAGGTAGACCTCGGCGTCGTCGCCCACTCGGTCCAGCACGGAGGGGAGCAGTTCCAGCATGGTCGGTGCGCGGTCGAGCTGCCGACCACCGTGGTTGGACAGGATCACCGCGTCCGCGCCGTGGTCCACGACCATGCGCGCGTCGGCCGCGTTCTGAATCCCTTTGACGATCAACGGGCCCTTCCAGAGCCCGCGCAGCCATTCCAGGTCCTCGACCGTGACGGTCGGGTCGAACATCTTGTTGATCAGGTCGGCGACCGTGCCTTCCCAGCTACTCAGCGAGGCGAACTGGAGGGGCTCGGTGGTGAGGAGGTTGAACCACCACGCGGGATGGGTCGCACCGTCGAGGATCGTGCGCAGCGTCAGCGACGGCGGGATGCTCAGGCCGTTGCGGACGTCGCGCATGCGCGCACCGGCGACCGGTGTGTCGACCGTGAGCACGAGTGCCTCGTAGCCGCTGTCCTGGGCGCGGCGGACCAGCTCTTTGCCGGCTGCGCGGTCCTTCCAGACATAGAGCTGGAACCACTTGCGGGCGTTCGGTGCGGCCGAGGCGACGTCCTCGATCGAGGTCGTACCCATGGTGGAGAGTCCGAACGGGATGCCGGAGCGTTCCGCAACGCGGGCGACGGCGCGTTCGCCTTCGTGCTGCATCATGCGGGTGAAGCCGGTCGGCGCGAAGGCGAACGGCAGCGCGCGGCGGCTGCCCAGCATGTTTCGCGATGTGTCCACTGCGGACACGTCACGCAGGACGTTCGGGTGGAACTCGACCTTGCTGAAGCTCTGGTACGCCCTTCGCAGGCTGGTCTCCTGCTCGGCGGCGCCGTCGGTGTAGTCGAAAACGGCACGCGGTGTTCTGCGTCGCGCGATGGTGCGCAGATCGCCGATGGTGTGGGCCTGCGACAGTCGCCGCTCGACCGGGTCAAGCGTGGGCGACTTCACTCGCAACAGCGGCCGAAGCTCGGACCATCGGGGGAGTTGTCGGCGCGTCATGGTTGACCTTTCTGGTTCTCGGAACGGTTTGCGTGGGTGATCAGCGTGAGCGGGTTGACCACTGTGGACGAATGCGGCGACGAGCCGTCACGGCAACATCCAGCTCAACACGCTGGCTTGCAGGGCGGTCAGTGCGCACAGCACGAGCAGCAGCCCGAGGCTCCACTTGACCACGCAGCGGAAGAGGTCCGACTCGCGACCGACGAGCCCGACGGCGCTCGTGGCGATCGTCAGGTTCTGCGGGCTGATCATCTTCCCCATGACGCCACCGGAGGAGTTCGCCGCGACCAACAGCGTGGGGTCGATGCCTACCTTCGACGCCACCCCCTGCTGCAGGGTCGCGAACAGGGCGTTGGCGCTGGTGTCCGAACCGGTCACCGCGACTCCCAGCCAGCCGAGCACCGGCGACAGGAAGGAGAACGCGGCTCCGGCACCGCCGATCCACATGGCGATGGTCAGTGTCTGGCCGGACTGGTTCATCACGTACGCCAGAGCCAGCACGCCGGCCACGGTGAGAGCGGGCCACCGCAACGACGTCGCGGCGCTGACGAACTCGCGGGTTGCGGTCGACATCGGCAGCCGATACGCCGCCGCCACGACGATTCCGCACACCGCCAACAGAGTGCCGGGAGAGGACAGCCATTCGAGGCTGTAGATCGTGGTCGACGTCGGCTCGCCCGACGCCGTCAGGATCGCTCCGTGCAACCCCGGCCACGGGATCTCCACGGTCGTACTCGCCAGCAGTTCGCCGAGCGGCTTCCAGAGCTTGACCACGGAGAACACGCCGATCACGAGCAGGTAGGGGAACAGCGCCCAGAGCGTCCTGGACCGGGTGAGCTGGTCTCGTGGTGCTGCGAGGGTCCGGGTGGCCGTGTCCGCGTTCCCGGTCGGCTCGACACCGTCCCCGCTGCCGGGGTTCGGCAGCGTTCCGTTCTGCAGCGCGTCGCGTACGTCGTCACTGCCCTTCGGCTGCCAGAACCGCAGCAGCACGACCAGCGCGGCCGCCCCTGCCAGCGAGGAGACGATGTCGGTGAGCTCCACCGAGACGTAGTTGGAGCACACGAACTGCGCGAAGGCGAACACCGCGCCGGTCACGACCGCGGCGGGCCACGTCTGGCGAATGCCCCGGCGACCGTCGACTACGGCGACCAGCAGGAGCGGAACGACCAGGGCGAGTATCGGTGTCTGCCGCCCCACGACGGCCCCGATCTGTTCGTACGGGATCCCGGTCAGCTCGCCCGCGGTGACGATCGGGATGGCCATTGCGCCGAAGGCGACCGGTGCGGTGTTGGCCAGCAGGACGGTGATCGCGGCCCGCAGTGGCGGGAACCCGAGCGTCACGAGCATCATTCCCGTGATCGCCACCGGTGCCCCGAATCCGGCCAGTGCCTCCAGGAGCCCGCCGAAGCAGAACGCGATGATGATGGCCTGCACCCTGGGGTCGGGGGACAGCCTCCCGAAAGCGGCCCGCAGATCCTCGAACCGGCCGCTGACCACCGTCAACTGGTAGAGCCAGATCGCCGCCAGCACGATCCACAGGATCGGGAACAGGCCGAATGCCGCCCCCTCCGTCGCCGCCAGCGCCGCCAGGTCCACGGGCATCCCGTAGGCCACGACGGCTACGACCAGCGCCGTCCCCAGTGCGCTGAGCCCGGCCCAGTGTGCTTTCACGCGGAAGACGCCCAGCAGTACGAACACGGTGACCAGTGGTAATGCTGCCACGAGGGCGGACAGCGCGAGACTTCCTCCTACCGGGGCCGTGTCGGGTTGGTACACCCGCGACCACCTCCTTTCCGGATGACCTTTGTATGGTCTGACCAAAGATTTGTAGTACCCTAGATGTGACGCACACCGCTGTAAAGACCGCTGTCAGTACCGTTGGGGGATGCACATGGCCCAGTCCGAGACGCCCGGGGTGGAGGAGAAGTCGGACGGCCCCGTCGGGTGGCGGCCGGTCGCCCGCTCCCGCACCTATGAGCTCGTGATCGAGCGTGTCGAGGAACAGATCTTGGCGGGTCAGCTCCGGGTGGGAGACCGCCTTCCTGCCGAGCGCGATCTGGCGAACATGCTCAGCGTGAGCCGCGCGGCGGTCCGGGAGGCATTCCGTGCGTTGGAGGCGCAGGGCGTGCTACGGATGTCCGTGGGGACCGGACCGGATTCGGGGACCACGGTCGCGGCCATGCCCAGCGAGGCGCTGACCCGGCTGCTGAAGCTGCACGTGGCGCTGGCGAACTTCCCCGTCGGGCACGTCGTCGAGGCCCGCATCATGCTCGAGCGCGAAAGCGCCTGGAACGCGGCGACCCATGCCGGGCCGGACGAGTTGGACGAGCTCAAGCGCCTGCTCGACGAGATGGACGACCCGCAGCTGAGCCGGGAACGGTTCAACGAGCTCGACACCGAGTTCCACGTCGGCATCGCCGAGGCGGGCGGCAATCGGCTGATCGCCGACATGACCACGGCCATTCGCGACTCGATGAAACGGCCGCTGCTGGCGGCCTTCCAGGAACTCGGGTCCGACTGGCACGGCATCGCCCGCGGCCTGCGCAGCGACCATCACGGCATCCACGAAGCCCTGCGTGCCCGGGACTGCTCCCTGGCCGCCGAACGGGTCGAGATGCACATCCGAGGCTTCCACGCGAAGATGCCCCGTGTCACCGACATCACGGGGTGACGCAGGAGCTGTGACCGTCGACGTCGATCCACCGGGCCGTCGAGGTGCTCGGCGAGCGCGACGCGCTTGTGCCGGCGTAGCCAACCGGCCCCGACGGGACATCCCCGGCACAGCGCGGGAATCGCTGTGCCGGGGAACTTGAGCAGCCCCTTCCAGAGCCTTCGACGCCGCTAGCCGAGGAGGAAGAGGACGCCCGCGAGACCGAAACCGACGAGGCCGATCGTGGTCTCCATGACCGTCCACGTCTTCAGCGTCGTCTTGGTGTCCATCTCGAAGAACCGGCCGACCAGCCAGAAGCCCGAGTCGTTGACGTGGCTCGCCGTCACCGAACCGGCGGCGAGCGCCAGCACGATCGCCACGACCTCGACACTCGAGAACGAGCCCGTCATCACCAGCGGCTGCACCAGGCCCGCCGCCGTCGTGAGGGCGACCGTGGCCGAACCCTGCGCGATGCGCAGCACCGCGGCGATGACGTAGGCGGCCACGAACACCGGCATGCCGATGCCCGACAGTGCGTCGGCGAGTGCGTCGCCGATGCCGCTGGCCTGCAGCACCGCGCCGAACATGCCGCCCGCGCCGGTGATGAGGATGATGGCGCACACCGGGCCGAGCGAGGAGTCCAGCAGCCGTTCGATGACGCTGCGGCTCCGGCCACGGCGGGTGCCGAGCACATAGCTCGCGACGAACACGGTCACCAGCAGCGCCACCGGCGTCGAGCCGAGCACCGACGCCACCTGCACCCAGCTCGCGTCGCCGTCGACCCAGCCCGCTTCGCCCGCGGTGTCGAGTCCGGTGTTGGCGAAGATCATCACCAGTGGGATGAGCAGCAGCCCGATGACCGTGGAGGCCGCGGGCGGGTTCTCGTCCTGCTCTGCGGTGTCGGCTCCGCCGCGCAGGATCTCCGGCACGGGCAGGGCGATCCGCTTGCCGACCATGACGCCGTACAGGTAGCTGGTGATGTACCAGGTCGGCACGGCGATGATCAGGCCGAACAGGAGCACGAGTCCGACGTCGGCGCCGAGCAGTCCGCTCGCGGCGACCGGTCCGGGGTGCGGCGGCACGTAGATGTGCATGACCGAGAACGCACCGGCCACGGGCAGGCCGTAGCGCAGCACGCCACCGCCGAGCCGCCGTGCCACGGAGAACACGATCGGCAGCATGACGACGAGCCCCGCGTCGAAGAAGATCGGGAACCCGAAGATCAGGGAGGCGACGCCGAGAGCCAAGGGGGCGCGTTTCTCGCCGAACCGCCGGATCATCGCGTCGGTCAGCGACTGGGCACCGCCGCTGATCTCGAGCAGCCTGCCGAGCATCGCGCCGAGACCGACCAGCAGCGCCACGCTCGCGAGCGTGGAGCCGAACCCGTCGGTCAGCGTGTCCATGACCGACCCCGCGGGGATGCCCGCCGCGAAAGCCGTGGCGATGCTGACCGCGACCAGCGCGAGGAAGGCGTGCACGCGCAGTCCGATGATCAGTACAAGCAGGACCGCGACCGCGGCCCCGGCGATGCCCAGTAGCGGCCCTGCTCCCAGGGTCTGGGTCCACTCGTCGGTGTTCATACCGGCTCCGTTCCGACTTCGTTGTCGTCGTTGTTCAGCGTGGCGTGTGCGGGTCCGGCTCCGGGGCGGCGGAACCGTCGGGCCGGAGCCCGAGACGGTCGAGCGCGGCGCTCGTGATCGCGTCCGGATCGGCGGACACGTCGAGCGCCACGCCGTCCTCGTCCTCGTCGAGGGGTTCCAGATCGGCGAACTGGGATTCCAGCAGTGCGGGCGGCATGAAGTGGCCGGAGCGGCCGGAGAGCCGCCCGCCCACCGTGTCGACCGAGCCGCGCAGGTGGACGAATCGCACCCGGGCAACGGAACCGCGGAGGACGTCGCGGTAGGTCCGTTTGAGCGCCGAGCACGTCACGACGACGCTCTCGCCCGCCTCGTCACGGCGGTCGATCCACGCTCGCAGTGCCTCGAGCCACGGCATGCGGTCCGCGTCGGTAAGGGGAGTACCGGCCGACATCTTGGCGATGTTGGCCTCGGGATGGAACTCGTCGGCTTCGGCCATGGGCCAGCCGAGCTCGTCGGCGAGGCGAGCGGCGATCGTGCTCTTGCCCGCGCCGGACACTCCCATCACCACGAGACAAGTGGCTGGCATGGGCGCTCCTCGGTGAACGTGCGCGGCGTGGGCCCCGCGGACGAGGCGCCGTGTCGCGCTGAAAGATACTACGTTTGGGGTCGAAAGGTAACACCATTGCGGGACCGGTGTCGTGGCCCCCTCCGAACCGGGCCGCCGCGGGTGTGACGGTGACCGCCGTCGCGGCGGGTCGCCCCCACGGCCCGCCGGCCGCGGCTAGCCTGGACGGTCGTGAGCAGGGCGGGGTTCGAGAGCAGGCACGGCGCGGTACTGGAGGCCATCGGGCGCGAGATCACCGAGGGCGAGCTCGCGCCGGGGGACACGCTGACCCTCGAGGGGATGCAGGGGCGGTTCGGCGTCTCGCGGACCGTTGCCAGGGAGACGATGCGCATCCTCGAATCCATGGGGCTCGTCACCTCGCGCCGCAGGGTCGGCATCACCGTCCAGGACGCCGCGTCGTGGAACGTCTTCGATCCCAGGGTGATCTGGTGGAGGCTCGCCGGCAGCGGACGCGACGCCCAACTGCGCTCGCTCACCGAACTCCGCATCGCCGTCGAACCCCTCGCCGCGGGGGCGGCGGCCTACTACGCCTCGGCCGAACAGCGCACGCGCATCGTCGAGCTCGGCGCGCGGCTGCGCGGGCTCGGCGAACGCGGTCTGCTGGCGGACTTCCTGGACGCCGACATCGCCTTCCACACGCTGCTGCTCGAGGCCAGCGGTAACGAGATGTTCGCCGCGCTGGCCGATGTCGTCGCCGTCGTGCTGCGGGGCAGGACCCGCCTCGGGTTGATGCCGCAGCAGCCGGTGCCCGAGGCGCTGGACGCTCACGAGAACGTCGCTGCGGCGGTCTCCTCCGGGCAGTACCGCAAGGCCGAGGAGGCGATGCGCGACCTGCTCGGCGAGGTGCGTGACGCCATGGCACCGCTCGGGGTCGACGATCCCTCTCTAGACTGAGCGGTCAGGCACCGGGAACCGACGGCGAATGAGGTGGAGAGTGACGTTGCTGGAGTCCGTGCACGGGCCGGCGGATCTCAAGGCGATGGACCCCGAGCAGGTCGGAGCCCTGGCGGAGGAGATCAGGACGTTCCTCGTCGACAACGTTCGCCGCACCGGCGGGCACCTGGGTCCCAACCTCGGCGTCGTCGAGCTGACGCTCGCGTTGCACCGCGTGTTCGACTCGCCGCGCGACCCGCTGCTGTTCGACGTCGGTCACCAGTCGTACGTGCACAAGATCGTCACCGGGCGCGCGGGCGAGTTCGAGGGCCTGCGGCGGCGTGGCGGCATCTCGGGCTACCCGGCGCGGGACGAGAGCGAGCACGACCACATCGAGAACAGCCACGCCTCCACGGCGCTGTCGTACGCCGACGGGCTGGCCAAGTCCTTCCGGCTGGCCGGTGACACCGACCGGCACGCGGTCGCGGTCGTCGGCGACGGTGCGCTCACCGGAGGCATGTGCTGGGAGGCGCTCAACAACATCGCCGCGCAGCCGGACCTGCCGGTGGTGATCGTCGTCAACGACAACGGCCGGTCGTACTCGCCCACCATCGGCGGGATCGCCGAACACCTCTCAGCCCTGCGGCTGCGCCCCGCGTACGAGCGGATACTCGACGGGGGTCGCGAACTGCTGCAGCACACCCCGGTGGTCGGCAAGCCGATCTACACCGCGCTGCACGCCGCGAAGGCCGGCATCAAGGACGCCTTCACCCCGCAGGTCATGTTCTCCGACCTCGGGCTCAAGTATCTCGGCCCGGTGGACGGCCACGACGTCGTCGCACTGGAGAAGGCCCTGCAGAGCGCGAAGACGTTCGGCGGCCCCGTGATCGTGCACGTCGCCACGGAGAAGGGCCACGGCTACGAACCGGCCGTCAACCACGAGGCCGACCAGATGCACCAGACCGACCCGATCGACCCGGAGACCGGGTTGCCGCCTGCGAAAGGGCCGAGCTGGACGTCGGTGTTCGGGGAGGAACTGACCCGGCTCGGCGGCGAGCGTGAGGACGTCGTGGCGGTCACGGCGGCGATGCTGCGCTCGACGGGGCTGCACACGTTCGCGGAGGCCTACCCGGACCGGTGGTTCGACGTCGGTATCGCCGAGCAGCACGCGGTCACCTCGGCGGCCGGGCTGGCGATGGACGGACGGCATCCGGTCGTGGCGGTGTACTCGACGTTCCTGAACCGGGCGTTCGACCAGACCTTGATGGACGTCGCGCTGCACCGGCTGCCCGTGACGCTGGTGCTCGATCGTGCCGGCGTGACCGGCCCGGACGGGCCCAGCCACCACGGCATGTGGGACCTGTCACTGCTGGGCATGGTGCCGGGCATGCGGGTCGCCGCGCCGCGCGACGCGGAAACGCTGCGTGAGGAGCTGCGTGAGGCGGTCGCCGTGTCCGACGGGCCGACGGCGCTGCGGTTCTCCAAGGGCGGTGTGGTCGAGTCGGTGCCCGCGGCCGAGCGGTTCGGCACCGTCGACGTGCTGCGCCACAGCGAACGCGAGGATGTGCTCCTAGTGTCGGTGGGCGCGTTCGCGGGCCTGGGGCTCGAGGCTGCGAACCGCCTGGCCGACCAGGGCATCGGTGTCACCGTCGTGGACCCGCGGTGGGTCGTGCCGGTGCCCGGCGAGCTCGCCGCGCTGGCGCGCAGGCACCGGTTGGTCGTCACCGTCGAGGACAGCGGGCGGCACGGCGGTGTCGGCTCGGCGCTCGCGGCCGCGCTGCGGGACGCCGACTGCGACGTGCCGCTGCGCGATCTGGCCGTGCCGCAGGCCTTCCACGCGCACGGATCGCGCGACGAGGTGCTCGCCGACGTCGGGCTGACAGCGCAGGACGTGGCCCGCACCGTCACCGAATGGGCCGCCGGTCGCATCGGCGATTCCCGCGACGACGCCGAGGCGGACCCGACACCCCGTGCCTGACCGGGCGAGTGCTCGTCCGGTCCCAAGTGGACCGGGCGGGTGCGGCCGGTGGGCACGGCCGGGGCTCAGGAGCGCATCAGGAATCTCTCAGAAAACTGTGGCACGGTAGTTGACGTGCGCGTGTTGGTAGTTGAGGACGAGGCCCCGCTCGCGGAGGCGATCGCACGGGGCCTGCGTCGCGAAGGTATGGCCGTGGACGTCGCGCTGGACGGCGACGACGGACACGAGAAGGCGTCGGTGACGCGGTACGACGTCGTGGTGCTCGACCGCGATCTGCCCGGGATGCCGGGTGACGAGCTGTGTCGCGAGATCGTGCGTTCCGGCGAGCTGACCAGGGTGCTGATGCTGACGGCCAGCACCGCGGTCTCCGAGCGGGTCGAAGGGCTCTCACTCGGCGCCGACGACTACGTGGCGAAGCCGTTCGCGTTCCCCGAGCTGGTGGCGCGCGTCCGGGCGCTGGGCAGGCGTGCGACGCCCGCCGCACCGCCGGTCCTGACCGCGGGCGACATCGAGCTGGACCCGTCTCGGCGGACGGTGCACCGCGGCGGCGAGCCCGTGGACCTGACCCGCAAGGAGTTCGGCGTCCTCGAAGTGCTGCTGTCCGCGGGAGGCGCCGTCGTCAGCAGCGAGGACCTGCTCGAACGCGTGTGGGACGAGAACGCCGACCCGTTCACCACGACGGTGCGCGTCACCGTGATGACGCTGCGGAAGAAGCTCGGCGAACCCGGCGTGATCGAGACCGTCGTCGGCTCGGGCTACCGCGTGCCCGGCGCGGGGTCCACGGAGGACGCCGCGGGGGAGGCCGGCGGTACCCCGGGTGCGCGCGGATCCTCGGAGTCCGGTTCCCTGACGTAAGTGATCCGGCGCACGGGTATTCCGGCGCGCAGTCTGCGCGCCCGCATCACCGTCCTCGCGACGGCGCTCGTCGCGGCCGTCAGCGCGCTGCTGCTGTGGTTGGCCTGGACGCTCGTCGGCGACGCGGTGGGCGGGGTGCCGCAGCTGCCCCCGGGAACGGTCGTCGAGGTCGACGGCGTGCACGTCAAAGCCGAGGACCTGGCCGAGCACCTGCGTGACGAGGCGCGTGAACGGGTCGTCGTCGCCGGGGGTATCGCGTTCTGCTTCGTGGTCGCCGCGGCGGGCATTCTCGCGTGGACGTTCACCTCGCGCGTGCTGCAGCCGCTGCGCGACATCACGGGGACGGCGCAGCGGCTCTCCGGCGAGTCGATGGGGGAGCGCATCGGCGAGGTGTCCACGCGGGACGAACTCGCCGAGTTGGCGCGCACCATCGACGCGATGCTGGACCGGCTTCAGTCGGCGTTCGACACGCAGCGGCAGTTCGTGGCCAACGCGAGCCACGAGCTGCGCACGCCGCTGGCCGTCATCCGGACGGAACTCGACGTCACGCTGTCCGACGAGCACGCCGACGAGGCCGAACTGCGCCGCATGGCGGGTGTCGTGCGCGACGCCACCGAACGTGCCGAACGGCTCGTGACGTCGCTGCTGCTGCTCGCCCGCACCGACGGCGCCGGGATCGCGCTGACCGAGCGGGTCAACGTCGCCGAGGTCGCGGGGCGGGCATGGCACGTCGTCGAACCCGACGCGCGGCGACGTGAGCTGAACGTCGACCTGCGGCTGGCTCCGGCGCTGACGATCGGGGACGCGGCGCTGCTGGAACGCGTGGCGGGAAACCTGTTGGAGAACGCGGTGCGCCACAACGTCGACGCCGGGTGGATCGAGGTCACCACGATGGCTGGCGACCGGTGGACGACGTTGACGGTGCGCTCGTCCGGGCAGCTGCTGGATCCGGAGACGGTGGCGGGACTGTTCGAACCGTTCCGCCGCGCGGGCGTGGCCAGGACGGCGCGGCACGGTGCGGGCCTCGGCCTGTCGATCGTGCGTGCGGCCGCGGAGGCGCACGAGGGCGTGGTCTCGGCCGAACCAGTCGTGGGCGGCGGCCTGTCGGTCACCGTCCGCCTGCCCGCGGCGACGTGACGACCGGTCCGCTTTCCGTGTCCGGTCAGCGAAGAATCACACGTCCGTACCATTACTTCCGTCTTAATCCTTATCGTCGCTAACCTTCCTCTCTGTTGATCCCGAGAGGAAGGAACGCCGTGCGTATCCCCAGAACGAGGCATCGCCGGGCGTGGCGGCGCGGCTCCGGTGCGGCGCTGAGCCTGCTCGTCGCCGCAGGTCTGCTCGTCGTCCCCGGCGCCGCCGCCGACCCCGGTGACCCCGCGCGGGCCGGCGACGCCGCCGCGGCCGGGAGTGGCGACAGCGTGCTGCGCCCGAACGCGCCGACGAAGAGTATCGCGTTCTACGTCGGCAAGAACCTCACCGAGGACGGTACGACCCTGCTCGGCGGGTTCGGTCACGAGCCGTCCAGCCACTGGCTCGAGATCGTGCCGAGCCGGGAGTTCCCCGACGGTGCGACCACGACGGTCGGCGTGACCGACCGCGCCGGGTACCCGGGGCAGCTGACCGAGATCCCACAGGCGCGCCGGACGGCCAAGTACATCTCGTCGAACTACTCCGAGTTCGAAGGGTTCCCGGCCCCGCTGACCAACGGCGGTCTCAACGAGCACGGCGTCGCGGCCCGCGATGTCTGGTCGCCGACGAGCGACCGGTTGCTGGAGAAGACCGACGCGGTGCAGACCGGCCCGAACTACAGCGACCTGTCCCGTATCGCCATGGAACGGGCCACGAGCGCACGCGAGGCCGTGGAGATCGTCGGCGCTCTCATCGACCGGTACGGCTACTCGACCTACGGCGGCAACTCGCACCTGTTCGCCGACGAGAACGAGGGTTGGGTGCTCGTCAACTACGGCGGCAGCCAGGGACTGTGGGCCGCCGAGCGGCTCGGTCCGGACGAGACCCGCGTGTCCTTCCCCGGCTACCTCGATCCGCTGCCCCTGGACTATCAGGACCGGCCCGACGAGTTCCTCGCCTCCGACCACTTCATCGACTACGCGGTGGAGCAGGGCTGGTTCGATCCGGCCGAGCACGACACCTTCGACCCGCAGGCGGTCTACGGCGGTTGGCAGCCCGACGAGCGCGAAGTGAGCCCGACCCATCCATGGGGTGCCAACGTGCAGGGGGAGTTGGAAGGTGAACTGGCCGACGAACTCGCGCCGGTGTCGCTGGAGGACATGCTCGCCTACGTACGCGATCCGCGGTGGTCCCACGATCGTTCCGGCTACGGGCAGGTGGCGCAGTTGTCCGACGTGGACAACAAGAACCTCAACGCGCTGTGGACCGCCGTCACCGGCGCGGTCACGACGCCCTACGTGCCCGTCTACATCGGAGCCGAGGACGTGCCGCCGGAGTTCAAGCAGCACCGGTACCTGACCAGCGGGACGGCGTCGACGCACGTCGCGGCCGATTACGCGCCGCTCGAGGCGACCGAGTACGCCACCAGGACGTTCAAGCGGTTGATGTACCACACGTGTGAACACCCCGAGGCGTTCTACAAGCCGGTGACCGCGGAGATCGAGAAATTCGAACGTGGTCTGCTGTCCGAACAGGACGGTGTCGTGGCGAAGGCGGCCCGGCACTACGACGCGGGCCGCGAGGACGAGGCCGCGCAGTACCTGACCCGGTACGTCGGGGACCGGCTCGGTGCGAGTCTGGAACTGGGCGACCGGCTGGTCGGCGCCGTCGAGAACGAGACGCGTGAGCGGTTCGGCATCCGCATGCCCGCGGGGCGCGATCTGCCGGGGGAGACCGCGCGGCCGGAGAGTCAGAGCATGAACCGCGGCGGCGGCCTCGAAGGCGACGCCGACGGCATCGCCTTCTGCTACCGCGAGGGGCTCGACGACTTCCCCCGTGAACACGGTGCGTACGCCGGCCGGCACGGGAAGCTGGGGCTCCCCGTGCCGCAGCTGTCGAAGGAACGGTTCTTCCGCGCGATGGAGCAGGCGGCGCCCGGCGACGGGAACGGCTGGCGCAAGCAGGCCGAGCGTGCATGGGCGCAGCTGCAGAACTCAGGCGGATGATCGACGTATAACGACCTATACGGTGGGGCCCGGGAGCGTGCCGCTCCCGGGCCCCACCACGGCCGTCACCTCACGCCGGGGGAACCGACGCCACGCCCGGAGCCAGGAAGGGCTTGCCCGCGACCTTCTCCGACACGCCCGCACGGTCGAGGTACGGCGTGATGCCGCCCAGCCAGAACGGCCAGCCCGCGCCGAGGATCATGCACAGGTCGATGTCCTGCGCCTCGGCCACGACGCCCTCGTCGAGCATGATGCGGATCTCCTCGGCCAGGGCAGCCAGCGCCCGCTCGCGCACCTGCTCGGCCGTCGACGGCGCATCACCCTGCTGCCACAGCTCCGCGACCTCGGAATCGACCGTCTGGTTGCCGGCCGAGTCCCACTGCCAGACCGCCGACTTGCCGGCCTCGACGAACCGCTTCAGGTTCTCGCTCACGCCGTAGCGCTCGGGGAACGCCTCGTGCATCGTCTCGGCCACGTGCAGCGCCACCGGCGGGCCGACCAGCTGCAGCAGCGTCATCGGCGACATCGGCAGACCCAGTGGGTCGAGCGCCGAATCGGCGACGTCGAACGGCGTGCCCTCGTCCACCGTGGCCAGCACCTCGCCGAGGAATCGTGTCAGCACCCGGTTCACCACGAACGCCGGGGCGTCCTTGACGAGCACGCTCGATTTCTTCAACTGCTTGCCCACCGAGAACGCCGTCGCCAGCGTCTCGTCGTCGGTCCGCTCGCCACGGACGATCTCCAGCAGCGGCAGCACGGCGACCGGGTTGAAGAAGTGGAATCCCACGACCCGCTCCGGGTGTCGCAGCTCGGCGGCCATCGCGGTGATCGACAGCGACGAGGTGTTGGTCGCCAGCACGCACTCCGGGCCGACGTGCTCCTCGACCTCGGCGAAGACCTTCCGCTTGACGCCCAGGTCCTCGAACACCGCCTCGATGACGAAGCCCGCGTCGGCGAACGCCGCCTTGTCCAGCGAACCGGACACGAGCGCACGCAGCCGGTTCGCCTCGTCGGGACCGATGCGTTTCTTCTCGAGCAGCTTGTCGATCTCGCCGTGCACGTAGGACACACCCTTGTCGACCCGCTCCTGGTCGACGTCGGTGAGCACGACCGGCACCTTGAGCCTGCGCACGAACAGCAGCGCCAGCTGGCTGGCCATCAGGCCCGCGCCGACGATGCCGACCTTGCCGACCTGCCGGGCGAGCGACTTGTCCGGCGCACCCGCAGGCTTCTTGGCCCGCTTGTTGACCAGGTCGAACGAGTACAGCCCGGACCGCAGCGAATCGGACATCAGCAGCTCGGCCAGCGCCTCGGTCTCGGCGGCGTAGCCGGCGTCCCGGTCGGCGGTGCGGGCCAGTTCCAGAAGCTCGAGCACCTTCTCCGCACCCGGCGAGGCGCCCTTGGTCTTGCCGGCCACCACGGCCTTCGCCCGGCCCATGGCGGCGTCCCACTCGCCGCCGCGGTCGATCTCCCTGCGGGCGGGTGTGACCTCACCGCGGACCACCTTCGCCAGCCACAGCAGCGACTGCTCCAGGTAGTCCGCCGACGGAAGCAGCTCGTCGGTGATGCCCAGCTCCGCGGCCTGCTTCGGCTTGAGCATCTTGTTCTGGTTCAGCGCGTTCTCGACGATCACCGTCACCGCGGCGTCCGGGCCGATCAGGTTCGGCAGCAACTGCGTGCCGCCCCAGCCAGGGAACAGCCCGAGGAACACCTCGGGCAGCGCGATCGCGGCGACGTTGTCCGCCAGCGTGCGGTAGTGGCACGACAGCGCGAGTTCGAGCCCGCCGCCCATCACGGCGCCGTTGACGAACGCGAACGTCGGGATCTCCGACTCGGTGAACCTGCGGAACACGTCGTGCCCGGTCTGCGCGATCTGCCGCGCCAACTCCGGGTCCGAGATCTGCTCCACGCCGGACAGGTCGGCGCCGACGGCGAACACGAACGGCTTGCCCGTGACGGCGATGGCGGCCGGGTCGGCGGCGACGGCCTCGTCGAACGCCGCGTTCAGGCTCACCAGGCTCTGCGGGCCGAACGTCGACGGACGGGTGTGGTCGTGGCCGTTGTCGATCGTGATGAGGGCGACCGGCTTGTCGAGGCCGGGTACGTTCACGACTCGGGTCACCGCACGGGTGACGACCTCGTCGGGGAATGCGCTCTGCGCCTGTTCTGCGGTGATCACTTGTTGCCCTCCCAGTGGGGGTTCTCCCAGATGACGGTGCCGCCCATGCCGATACCGATGCACATCGTCGTCATGCCGTAGCGCACGTCGGGACGCTCGGCGAACCGGCGCGAGAGCTGGGTCATCAGCCGCACGCCGGACGAGGCGAGCGGGTGGCCGCAGGCGATCGCACCGCCCCAGGCGTTGACGCGGGTGTCGTCCTCGGCGATGCCGAAGTGGTCGAGGAACGCCAGAACCTGGACGGCGAACGCCTCGTTGATCTCGAACAGGTCGATGTCGGAGATCGACAGTCCGGCGCGGGCGAGTGCCTTCTCGGTCGCAGGCACGGGGCCGACACCCATGACCTCCGGCTCGACACCGGCGAACGAGTAGCCGACCAGGCGCATGCCCACCGGCAGGCCCAGCTCGTGCGCGGTGTCCTCACCGGCGAGCAGTGCGCCGGTCGCGCCGTCGTTGAGGCCCGCCGCGTTGCCCGCGGTGACCCGGCCGTGCGGGCGGAACGGCGTCTTCAGGCCCGCGAGGTTCTCCATCGTGGTTCCGGGACGGGGCGGTTCGTCCTCGGTGACGAGGTCCCAGCCCAGCTCCGGGTGCCGGGTGGCGACCGGTACCAGCTCCGGGCCGATCTTGCCCGCCTTCACGGCGTCGGCGAAGCGCTCCTGGCTGCGGACGGCGAAGGCGTCGCAGCGCTGCTTGGTGATCGCCGGGTAGCGGTCGTGGACGTTCTCCGCCGTCTGGCCCATGACCAAAGCGGACGGGTCGACCAGCTTGTCGGACAGGAATCGCGGGTTCGGGTCCACGCCTTCGCCCATCGGGTGCCTGCCCATGTGCTCGACGCCGCCCGCGAAGGCCACGTCGTAGGCGCCGAACGCGATGCCGCCCGCGACCGAGGTCACGGCCGTCATGGCGCCCGCGCACATGCGGTCGATGGCGAAACCGGGAACGGACTTCGGCAGGCCTGCCAGCAGCGCGGCGGTCCGGCCGATGGTCAGGCCCTGGTCACCGGTTTGGGTCGTAGCGGCGACGGCGACGTCGTCGATCCGCTCGGGCGGCAGCTCCGGATGACGGCGAAGCAGTTCGCGGATGACCTTGACGACGAGATCGTCGGCCCGTGTGTTGGCGTAGATGCCCTTGTCGCCTGCCTTGCCGAACGGGGTGCGTACCCCGTCGACGAAGGCCACGGTGCGCGCGGGTGCGGACACGGGTGCTCCTTCGGAGGTGATGTTCGCGGTGTCGGAAACTCGGAAGCCGGCCCGTACAGCGTTGTTACCAGCCGGTAACCGCGATGGTAGTCGCGGTTCCGGTGGCTTCGCAGGGTGGCCTCGCCCACCGTGTGTCACTCCACGGGGCGCGGGAGAACGCCGCCACGTCGGGTACGGCTCGGGACCGGTGCGGCTCCGCGGCGGAGGGGCCGGTGGCCGCCGGTCGGTGGACACGCCGACACGGTCGGCCCGTGCTCAGGCCGTGGCGTGCAGCGCGGTGCTCAGCGCGTCGGCAACGAGTTCGACCTGCCATGGCCGCGCTCCGCCGTCGGCGAGCGCCGCGGCGACCCCCGCGGGGGAACGGTCCTCGGGCGGGCTCCAGCAGGTGCGGCGCAGTAGGTCGGGCAGGAGAACGTTCTCCACCGGCAGCGTGTGCGACTCGGCGATCTTCGTCAGCGCTGTGCGGGCGGCGGTCAGCCGGGCGGCGGCGTCCGGGTCCTTGTCGCCCCAGCGGTTGGCGGGCGGCGGTCCGTCGCCACCCGTCGACGTGCTGGGAAGTTCCTCGGCCGGCAGCTCCCTGGCCGCCTCCAGCTGGCGAAGCCAGTGGGCGCTGTAGCGGCGCTGCACACGGCCACCGAAGACCGGCAGCGCCTGCAGCTGCTGCGGCGTGGACGGATCCGCGAGCACGGCGTTGATGATCGCGCTGTCGGGCAGTACCCGAGACGGTGCGCGGTCGCGTTTGCGCGCCATCTCGTCACGCGCCTCCCAGAGCGCCCGGACCGCGGCGAGTCCGCGTGGGGTCCGGACCTTGTGCACGCCCGAGGTGCGCCGCCACGGCTCGGCGCGCGGCGGCGCCGCGGGGGCCGTGCGCACGGCCTCGAACTCCTGCCCGGCCCACTCGAGCTTGCCCTGGGCGGCCAGTTCGGCCTCGAGGGTGTCGCGGAGCGGCACGAGGAGTTCGACGTCGAGTGCGGCGTAGTCGAGCCAATCGTCGGGCAGCGGGCGCCGCGACCAGTCGGCCGCGCTGTGGCCCTTCTCCAGGGTGAAGCCGAGCAGCTTCTCGACGAGGGTGCCGAGCGCGACGCGTTCGTGGCCGGCGAGCCTGCCCGCGAGTTCGGTGTCGAACAGCGCGGCCGGGTGCAGGCCCAGCTCCGCCAGGCACGGAAGGTCTTGTGACGCGGCGTGCAGCACCCACTCGGCGTCGCCGAGCGCGGCCGCCAGCGGCGCCAGCTCGTCGGCGAGCGGGATCGGGTCGACGAGCACGGTGCCTGCGCCCTGACGGCGGATCTGCACGAGATAGGCCTTGGGCCAGTAGCGGTAGCCCGATGCGCGCTCGGTGTCGATGGCGATGGGGCCGCTGCCGGCCGCGAGCCGGTCGCACGCCTCGCGGAGCGCCTCGGCGTCCTCGATGACCGGAGGGGTGCCGTCGACGGGCCGGGTCAGCAGCTCCGGCGCAGCAGCCTCCCCGTCGTCCGCCGCATCGGTCGCGGCCGTCGCGGGGGAAGCGTGTTCTGCGTTGTGCACGGGTGTTAACCCTACGGGACGGGTCGCCTGCCCCCGGCGAGCCCGCCCCGTAGGGATGAGGTCGGCGCTAGCGGATGACGCCGGCACGCATGGCCAGCGCCACCATCTGGGCCCGGTCACCGGTGCCGAGCTTGCGGCCGATCCGCGACAGGTGGGACTTCACCGTGAGCGCGGAGAGGCTGAGCTCTTCACCGATCTCCTTGTTGGACTGGCCGTCCGCCACGAGCTGCAGAACCTCCACCTCGCGTGCCGAGAGCTCGCGCGGGGTGTTGTCCGTGCCGGGAACCCGGGTGCCGGTGGCCAGCACCGGTGCCACGCTCGGGTCGGCGTACACGCCGCCGTCGAGCACCCGGCGCACGCCGTCGGTGACGACCACCGGCGACGCGGACTTGAGCAGGTAGGCCTGCGCCCCGGCCTGGAACGCCGAACGGACCGCGTACGGGTCGTCCGACGATGCCAGGACCACGACACGTGGCCAGGCGTTGCTGCGCAGCTCGGTGACCAGCTCGATGCCGCTGCCGTCCGGCAGACCGAGATCCAGGATGGCGAGATCGCACGGCCCCGTGGCCGTCGCGCGCGCCCTGGCCTCGGCCACCGTGGCGGCCTCGTGCACCGTGCCTGCGCCCATCTGGGCAAGTCGTCCGGCGATCGCCTCCCTCAACAACGGGTGGTCATCGACCACCATCACGGAAAACAACTCTTCCCGCGGATGCGGAACCATGCTCGCCGGCAAGGCGCCGGCTGGCGTGGATCGAACGGCCTGAGAAAAGCCGACGGCAGCCACGTCACTACCTCCCTGGAGTCGGTCGTGCCCCCCGACCGGCACCGGGACTTTCGGCCGTTCAGCCGCGCCAGCTTTAGACCGAAAGTGGTGTCGTCGACAGGTACTGTAGCCGCCTGAGTGGGGTAGTGGGGGCATCAAACGGGTATCTATCCCGATCGGATTGCACTTGGGGGTCTCCGTTGTAGCGCGATGGGATTAATCCCTGCGAAAGGTGTAACGGGGCCCGATTCGTGTGCGATAACACGGGGTTGTGCTGCACACACTGGGCGTGCATGTGCCGTGTGCAGCTGCCCGTGACCAGTATGCCGGAGCGATTACGGGGGCGCGTTCGGGCGGCCGGGGCCGGTCGGTGAGCGGTTCCGTGGCGCGTCCGCGCCCGGCGCGGAAGGCCCGACGTTCGGAGGGCGCCGCCGGACGCAGGGTGCCACCGGACGGGAAGGGTGGTGCCGGACGGGAAGGGTGGTGCCGGGTGCGGAGCGGTCAGGACGTGCGGCGCTGGCCGAACATCGTGACGCCGACGGGTGGCAGGCCCGCGTAACTCGCCATCAACTGGCAGAAGGCGTCCCCGTGGGGGCCGAGCTCGGGCGTCAGCGGGGTCCACGAAGCGCGTAGCTCGAGGTCGTCGGTGCGCGACGGGCCCGAGATCTCGCCGAACCGTGCCGATGACGTCTCGGTGACGGTGCCGCCGAGCGCGGTGAACTCGGCCTCGGTGGCCTCGAGCGCGTCGGTGAGCCAGGACCAGCCGACCGACGGCAGGAACGGGTCGGTCGCCAGTTCCTTGTCGATGCCGGCCCGCACGTAGGCCACGAGGCGGAACACGCCGTCCCACGTCTCGTGGCCGTCCGGATCGTGCAGCAGTACCAGCCTGCCGGACGCCTCGACCTCGGCGGGCCCTGTCGTCTCGCAGCTGAGTGCGTAGGCCCAGGGCGCGAGTCGTTGCGGAGCCTTGATCGGTTCGAGACTCACCTCGGGTCGCGGCTGCAGTGCCTGCAGCGCCGCGACGGCCTGGCGGAATTCCTCCGGCGCCTGGGTCAACACGGTCACCCCGAGACTGTAAGCCGTCGCGTGGCGCGGGTCGCTGTCCGACGCGCCGACGACGGCCCGGTTATCGGGGCGTGGCACCATGAACAGTGATGACAGCCTCGTTCTCCGCGTCGTCGGTTCCCGCGTCGCCGGCCTCCGTTCCGCAGGCCGGATCCCCGGTCGCCGCGCGCCGCGCGCTGCCCGACGCCCCGCTGCTGGTCGCCGCTCGCGGCGGGACGCCCTCCCGGACGCCCGTGTGGTTCATGCGCCAGGCCGGCCGGTCGCTGCCCGAGTACCGCTCGGTGCGCGAGGGCGTGCCGATGCTGCAGTCCTGCTTCGACCCGGCGCTGCTTGCAGAGATCACGATGCAGCCGGTACGGCGCCACGGCGTCGACGCCGCGATTCTGTTCAGCGACATCGTCGTCCCGCTGTACGCGGCGGGGCTGGCCATTGACATCGTGCCCGGCACGGGACCCGTCGTCGCGCATCCGGTACGGAGCGCGGCCGACGTGGACGCGGTGCCGGAGCTCGAGGCCGAGCAGGTCCGTCCCATCACCGACGGCATCGGGCTGTTGCTGCGCGAACTGGGCCAGACGCCGCTGATCGGGTTCGCGGGAGCACCGTTCACGCTCGCCTCGTACCTCATCGAAGGCGGGCCGAGCCGCAACCACGAACACACCAAGGCGCTGATGCACGCCGAGCCCGAGTTGTGGCACCGGCTGGCGTCCCGCCTGGCAGACGTGACGGCCACGTTCCTGACGGCCCAGCTCGAGGCGGGCGTCGACGCGGTGCAGCTGTTCGACTCGTGGGCCGGTGCGCTCTCCGAGCGCGACTACCGCGAGTTCGTGCTGCCGCATTCGACGAGGGTGCTGTCGGCCGTCGCCGAGTACGACGTGCCGCGGATCCACTTCGGTGTCGGCACGGGCGAGCTGTTGCCGGCGATGCGCGAGGCCGGCGCGGACGTCGTCGGCGTCGACTGGCGGGTGCCGCTGGACGAGGCCGCCCGTAGGTTGCGGGCCTCGGGTGAGTCCGAGCCGGTGGTCCAGGGCAACCTCGACCCGGCGCTGTTGATGGCGTCGTGGCCGGTGATCGAGGCCGAGGTGCGGCGCATCGCCGCCGAGGGCCGCGAGGCCGCCGGGCACGTCTTCAACCTGGGCCACGGGGTGCTGCCGGAGACCGATCCGGAGGTGCTGACCCGCGTGGTCGAGCTGGTGCACAGTCTGTGAGGAGCGCGCTGTGAAGGTCGCGGTCGTCGGGGGAGGCGTCTCCGGACTGACCGCCGCCTATCGCCTGCGCACGCTGCTCGGTCCGGACGCCGTGATCACCGTGTGCGAGGCGTCCGGCGAGCTCGGAGGGAAGCTGCGCACCGTGGAGGTGGGCGGCGCGGCGTGCGACGTCGGGGCGGAGGCGTTCCTGGCGCGCAGGCCGGAGGCGCTCGACCTGGTCCACGAACTGGGGCTCACCGGCCGGCTGCGGCACCCCTCCGGTGCCTCGTCGACGCTGCGTGCGGGCGGCGCGACCGTGGGCCTGCCGAAGCGCACCGTCATGGGCGTACCCGCCGACGGCGACGCGGTCGCGGACGTGCTGTCCGAGGCGGGTGTCCGCGCGGTCGCCGCGGAGCCGTACCTCCCGCGGGTCGAACCGGTCGGTACCGACGTGTCGCTCGGGGGGTTGCTGCGCAGCCGGCTCGGGGACGAGGTGGTGGACCGGCTCGTCGATCCGCTGCTCGGCGGGGTGTACGCGGGCGGCGCGGACGGTCTCGGCTTGCGTGCCGTGCTACCCGTCCTCGCGAACGCGCTGGAAGGCGGAGCGACATCGATCACCTCGGCGATCTCCGCCCAGTTGCCGGATCCCGCGGCCCCGCCGAACCCCGCGCCGGTGTTCGGCACGCTGTCCGGTGGACTCGCCACACTGACCACCGAACTCGCCGCCCGTGCGGAGGCGGACGTGCGGCTCGGGGTTCCGGTCCGCGCGCTGACCCCCCGGGACGGTGGCTGGCGGCTCACCTTCGGTGCGGTCCCGGCCGCGCACGCTCCCGCCGCACCGGACCTCGACGTCGACGCCGTCGTGCTCGCCGTGCCGGCACCGGCCGCGGCTCGCCTGCTGGCCGACGTCGCGCCCGCCGCCGCGGCCGCCTACGGCGAGGTCGAGCTCGCGTCGATGGCCGTGGTCGCCCTGGCGTTGCCCGCCGGGACGGCGCTTCCCGACTCGTCCGGGGTACTGATCGGGGCGGGGGAGCGGACCCGTGACGGTGGCCGGTTCACCGCCAAGGCCTTCACGTTCTCCGCCCGCAAGTGGCCGCACCAGTCCGATCAGGACGGTCCCGTGCTGCTGCGCGGCTCGGTGGGCCGGTTCGGTGATCTCTCCGCGCTGCGTGCCACCGACGACGAACTCGTCCGCCGGGTCCGTGAGGATCTCGCGGAGCTGACCGGCATCACCGCCGAACCGGTCGAGGCCCGCGTGCAGCGGTGGGGCGGCGGTCTGCCGCAGTACGGCGTCGGGCACGGCGACCGGGTCGCACGGATCGAGGAGGCGGTGTCGGCCCTGCCCGGCCTCGCGGTGGCCGGCGCGGCGCTCCACGGCGTGGGTATTCCCGCCTGCATCGGCACGGGCGATGCCGCGGCCCGGCGCGTGGCCGCCCGCGTGGCGGTGGGATCATAGGGCCATGGCTCGGTTGAACTACGACGAACTGAACAGCACGATCCGCTACACGATGTGGTCGGTCTTCCGGGTCGAGCCCGGCAAGCTCGGTGACGATCGTGACGCCGCGGCGCAGGCGACCGCCGAGTATCTGGACGCCCTCGACGGCAAGGGTGTCGTGGTCCGGGGCGTGTACGACGTCGCGGGCGTGCGCGCGGACGCCGACTTCATGATCTGGTGGCACGCCGAGGAGCTCGAGCAGCTGCAGGCGGCCTACACCGGATTCCGGCGCACGACGCCGCTCGGCCGAGTGTCGACGCCGGTGTGGAGCCAGGTCGCGCTGCACCGGCCCGCGGAGTTCAACAAGAGCCACGTCCCGGCGTTCCTCGCGGGTGAGGACCCGAAGAAGTACGTCTGTGTGTACCCGTTCGTGCGGTCCTACGAGTGGTACCTGCTGCCCGACGACGAGCGCCGGAAGATGCTCGCCGACCACGGCAAGGAGGCTCGCGACTATCCGGACGTGCGCGCCAACACCGTGCCGGCCTTCGCGCTCGGCGACTACGAGTGGATCCTCGCGTTCGAGGCCGACGAACTGCACCGGATCGTCGACCTCATGCGGCACCTGCGCGGCACCGAGGCGCGCCGTCACGTGCGCGAGGAGATCCCGTTCTACACGGGCCCGCGCGTCGAGCCCGCCGAACTGGTCCGCGCGCTGCCCTGAGCCGGCGAGACGGCCCGAGTACGTCCGCCATAGCGCTGCGAAGCCGCGCTGTGGCGGACCTGCGGGACCGCGTGCGCTTCTACGGCGGGACCACACGGCGGCATGCCGGAGTGCCCGCGCGTCCTCACCCGGCGGCGCTCACTCCGCGGGAACGAGGCGCAGGGCGACCGAGTTGATGCAGTAGCGCTGGTCGGTGGGCGTTGCGTAGCCCTCGCCTTCGAAGACGTGCCCGAGGTGGCCGTGACACGAGGCGCACAGCACCTCGACGCGCACCATGCCGAGCGACGTGTCCCTGCGCAGGATGACCGCGTCCGAGTCGGCCGGGTCGTAGAACGAGGGCCAGCCGCAGTGGCTCTCGAACTTCGTCGTCGACCGGAACAACTCGGCGCCGCAGCCCCGGCATTCGTAGACGCCCTCGGCGGTGGCGTCGGTGTACTCGCCGGTGAACGGACGCTCGGTCCCGGACTTGCGCAGTACCGCGTACGCCTCGGGTCCCAGTTCGGCGCGCCACTCGTCGTCGGACTTCGTGACGCGGGGAGCGTTCTCGGCAGGGGTGGTGTTCGCGGCGGGATCCATATCGTCCAGATTACCCGGCCAGGTGCGCGATGAACGCGCTCAGCTGGTCCCAGGCCCCGACGACGACGCCCAGGAGCAGCAGCAGAACGATCACCACTGCGGTCCACCAGCGCAAGCCGCTCGCGCGCGTACTGCCTTCGGCGAAGTCGCCGACGCCGCGCAGCGACCCTTCGACGGTGAACGCCGGCTCGGCGCGCTGCATCCGGTTCAGGTGGTCGGCGAACTCCTGGGCTTCCGGATCGTCCGGGTCGAGCCCGACGAGCTCGTCGTCGAACAGCCGCCGACGGCGGGCCGTGTCGTCATCCGGCATGGTGCCCACGGTAGGACATGCTGAGTGGCCTGCCCAACGCGTCGACGGTCATCCGGTCGTCACCCTGACGAGCCCGCGGACGGCTGATTCCGGCTGTCGAGGTTCGACGGCCGGGTCTCGCCGTCGAGCTTGAGCTCGCCGCCGGAGTTGACGACCCGTACCGTGTGCGGCTGCTTGCCGTTGCCGAAGTCGAGCTGGACCTGGATGTCGACCGAGCCGTCGGCGTTCTGGCCGTTGGGGGCCGACGCGTCGGACCAGCCCGACAGGCTGTGCTGGTCCCAGTAGTCGTCGAACTTGTCCTCCGACCCGTACGCGGCCTGGGCCGTCGGGGTGAGCTGGTCCCAGTCGGGATCGTTGTAGAACTCGCCGACCAGCGTGCCCGCCTCGCCCCAGGATACGGGCTTGCCCGCGTCGGACCGCGTGGTCGACGACGGGGGCGCCGACGACGACGTCGGCTGGGGTGTCTGCGACGGGCTCCCGCCCGCGGCGGGTTCGTCGTCACCGTTGAGCGCGAACACCAGGACGGCGGCGAGGGCCAGCACGGCGACGCCGATCGTGGCGAGCAGCAGTGGCTTACGACGGCCGCCGCGACCGTTCGAGGGTGAGGCTCCGGCGGACGCGGTCGCCACCGGGGCGCCGGCGGCGGTCGCGTGCGGGGCGGACGGCGAGCTGTCGCGCTGCCACGGCGCGGCGGCGGGCTTGCGGCCCCCGTGATCCGACACTGCGGGGGAGACCGCGGTCGCCGCGAGCGGAGCGGCGGTCGTCGGGCTGCCGCCGGCCAGCCTGCCCAGCTGCTCCTGGGCCTCGCTCATCGTCGGGCGTTCGGTGGGTTCGGTGCGCAGCAGGCTCATCAACAACGCGGTCGCCTGTCCGGCGTGCTGCGGCGGGTTGATCTGGCCGTTCGCGGCGGAGTAGAGCAGCGCGAGCTGGTTGGTGTTGTCGCCGTACGGCGGGAGGCCCTCGATCGCGTGGTACAGCGTCGCGCCGAGGGCGAACACGTCGGATGCGGGCGTCGGGTCGGCCCCGCGGGCGAGCTCGGGGGCGAGGTACGCCGGCGTTCCGCCGATGAGCCCGGTCTGGGTGAGGGTGAGGTCGCCGCTGGCCCGCGAGATGCCGAAGTCGGTGATCTTGCAGACGCCCGCGGAGTCGATCAGCAGGTTGCCCGGCTTGATGTCGCGGTGCACGATGCCCGCACGGTGGGCGGTGACCAGCGCGGCCGCGACCTGTTCACCGATGCGCGCCACCTCGGGAACCGGCAGTGGGCCTCGTTCGCCCAGGATCGCCGACAGGCTCTGCGACGGCAGGTACTCCATGACGAGCACCGGGTCGCCGTCGTGCTCGGCGATGTCGAACACGACGATGGCGTTGGGGTGCTGGAACCGGGCGGCGTTCTTCGCCTCGCGCATGGCGCGCTGGCGCACGGTCGTGCGCTCGGTCTCGGACAGGCCGGGCTGCGTCAGGATCTGCTTGACGGCGACCGACCGTTCGAGGCGTTCATCGACGGCGCGCCACACGATACCCATGGCGCCGCTGCCGACGTGCTCTACGAGGCGATAGTGGCCTGCGACCAACTGACCGGTGTCGATGACGCCTTCTCCTCGGGTACTGCTCGGCTGTTGCTCGAGCTCGTCGCCTACGAGTGGGACGGCTCGAGTTCTCGGAAGGACCGGTGCGCCACCCCGCTAGCGCCCGTGTCGAGTGTAGCTGCCCGGCCCGGCCCGCCTGACCGAACCGTCCGTCGGCTAGTCGGCTGCGCCGTCCGGACGGGACTCCGCATCGGCCACCCGGCCGTCGGCCGGCGCCGCCGTTCGGACGACCCGCACCAGGCCCGCCGCGCCGAGCGCGGCGAACAGGGCGTAACAGACCAGCAGCGCAGGCGGCGTACTGCCGGTCAGGGCGTCACCGAGCACGACGACGGCCACCGTGCCCGGAACACTGCCGAGCGCGGTGCCGACGAGGTACGGCCGAAGTGCGATCGACGACACACCGCAGCAATAGCTCAGCGGTGCGAACGGTACGACCGGGATCAGCCGCAGCGAGGCGACGGCAAGCATACCGCCGCCGGTCAGACGGGCGTTGACCGCGTGCACCGGGATGCGGTGCAGATTGCGGGTGACGAACTCCCTGCCCAGCAGGCGGGCGAGGAGGAAGCCGCAGAGGCCGGAGAGGAGCGTGGCGGTGATGGCGACGAGTACGCCCGCGACGTGTCCGAGCAGCAGGCCTGCGGCGAGGTTGAAGACGGTGCGGGGGATGGGCGCGACCGTGCACACGGCGTAGGCGACCAGGAACACCGCGGCGCCCGCGGCGCCGGCCTCGTCGGCCCAGGCGCGCATCTCCGCCGGGGACGGGATCGGCAGCCACAGGGCCACCGGGACGAACGCCGCGAGAAGCAGGATCCCGACAACGAGCTTGGTCCGGCGCGGCACGGGTCAACCGTAGAGGACCCGTGCCGAGCTCACGTCTCGTGGTGGTCGGGGCCGTCGAAGCGCACGTCGCCGTCGGAGGTGAGGGCACCCCGGTCGCCGGTGGCGTACCACTCGGAATGCGAGGTGTCGCCCGCGTCGGAACGGGCCTCGGGTACGCAGGCGCCCCGCAGCTCGATCAGGCCGGTCTCGCCCGTCGTGACGATCTCGCCCGTGCCGGGGTCGGTCACGCGAATGTCGACGTCGGCGCACACCGGGTGTCCGCCGCCGAGCCAGCGGTCCGCGGTGGACCGGTCGGTCTCCCACACCGCGAAGGGGGCGAGCACGCCCGCCGGTGCGTAGAAGCCCCGGGCGGGCACACCGAGTTCGTCGAGGCTCTGCGCGGCGTCGGCGGTCGTCGCGTTCGCGATGCCCACCCACCGCAGCGCGGGCAGCGAGGCGGCGGCGTCGCGGCCCTGGGCATGACAGGACTTGGCGAGCCGCAGTGCCGTCCCCTCATCGGCGGCGAGGTGGGTTGCGCCGAACCGGGCGAGCTCGCCGGGAAGGGTGGCCTCGTCGAGGTGCGGATCGAACAGGTACGTCGCCCCGCCCGCGAGCGCGGCGAGCACGAACGACCACGCGATCGGCCGGGTCGCGGGCCGGGTGCAGACGACCAGGTCGCCGTCGCCGAGTCCGAGTGCGGCGGCCGTCGAGGTCGCGTGGCGCACGACGACCGACTCGCGGTAGCGGGCGAGCCCGGGGGCGAACGCCACGGCGGGTTCGTCGCCGCTGGTCGCGGGCATGGGCATGCCTGCCGTGGCTGCGCTCGGCTGCCACGCGCCGCCACCCAGGTCCCACGGCGACGGGTCGACGGGCGGTTCCGACCACGGGCCCGATACGACCGAGACGGCGGGGGGCGGGTCGCCCGGCGACGCGGCGCCGCCGGCGCGGAGCCGGTCGGTGAGTGCCGCGGGCACGTTCCGGTCCAGCGCGAGCACGCGCGGGCGCGCTTCGGTCACGGCGTCCGCGAGGTCGCCGACCGGGGCCGCCGGGTCCAGTCCGAGAGCGCACGCGCCGAGGGACGCCGTCGCGAGCTGCCAGCCGAGCAGGTCGGACCAGTTCGGCAGACACACGGCGACGACGTCACCACGCCCCACGCCCGCCGTCGCCAGGTCCGCGCGCAGTTGCAACGTGCGCCGCCACAGTTCGGAGCGGCTCACGTGAGCGGGCTGCACGGGATCGGCGTCGATCGCGATGATGGCGTGTGGGTCGTGCTTGGTCAGACCGGAGAGCAACGACAGAAGATTCACCGCGCGTCAGCGAAACATTCCCCATGCCCTCCGTCAAGTGACGGGTGGCCGGGCGTGCGGCATGATCGACACCGGCCCTGCACCGGCCCGGCGCCGGGCGAGCGGGCCGGCGCAGCGCCGGTGTCGCAGGCCCGTCACGACGGAACGGGTCACGCCGGGCACAGGGTGCCGTCCCGCGGCACGTCCCCGTCGACGAGGAAGCCCTGTGCCGCGTCGGTGACGCACGACGAACTCAGCGCGCCGTGCCCGGCGCCCTTCCACGCCACGTGCACGGCCGACGGCATCTGATCGGCGGCCCGGATCGTGCCCTTACCGGGTGTGACCGGGTCGGTCTCGGTGCTGACGACCACCATGGGCGGGGCCTGGTCGGAGCCGATCGCACCGCGTTCGCCGGAGCGGGTGGGCCACGGGCTGCACCACACGAGCTCCTGGGCCACCGTGGCGCCGAAGAGGGGGTGTTCGCGCGCGAGGTCACGGGTGGTGGAGGCGAGGCGGTCGGCGGGCAGCCGCGTCGCGGTGTCGTTGCAGCGGGTCGCGATCGTGCCGTCGAGCCGGGCCGCCGAGACCTGGTCCTCGACGACGTGCGGGCGAACGAACCGGAACAGCGGGTCGGGGTCGCCGGACCGTGCCGTGGCGACGGCGTCGGCGAGTTCGGACCAGCGCTCACGCTCGGCGAGACCCGACAGCACGGCGCGGAGCGCGAGCTGCGGGGTGAGCCGGTAGCCGTCGGAGGTCAGCGGGGCTCCACGGCCGAGCCGTTCGGTCAACGCGGTGACGTGGGCCCGCAGGTCGCGGCCGAGTTCCCTGCCCGCCGCGTCGAGAGTCGCCTCGGCGCCACCGGCGACGCCGCCCAACACGCGGGCGTGGTCGTCGGACGGGTCCGGCATGCCGTCCAGAACCATCCGTCCCGTCTTGCCGGGGAAGCGGGCGCTGTACATCGCCAGGACTCGGGAGCCCTCACCGTGGCCGAGAGCGTGGAGGCGGTCCATGCCGAGGCTCTTGCGGAGCGTGTCGAGGTCGCTCGTGGTGCGCCTGCTGTCGATGGCGCCCTGCTCGTCCTCGAGCGCGATGGCGCACTGCTGCCCGGCGGTGCGCGCGGCGTCCAGCGGCCGGTCGATGCCCGCCGACGGGTCGCTGTCGAGCAGCGTCGCGCGCTCGCTCGACGGGATGCAGCGCACGGCGTCGGAATTGCCCGTGCCGCGGCGGTCCACGCCGATGAGCGAGAACCGTTCCAGCAGCGCGTCGGGCAGGGTCGCCGCCAGTCGCGCGGCGTACAGGGTGCCGGGCTCGCCGTCGACGTCGTTGACGACGACCAGCGGGATGGGGCCGTTGCCGGCCTTGAGCACCGACATGCGGGTGAGTCCCTGCCCGGGCATGCCCGGCGGGTCGAGCGTGGTCGTGAGGTCCGCGCACTCGTAGCTCGGGTTGCGGCCCGCGGCGCCGCCGAGCCGGTCGCGGGTCTCGCTCGCGCAGTCGGACCAGTCGAGCGTCGACGGGCCGGGCTCGCCGAGTGGCGGCAGCGGCTGTCCCGACTCGTCCTGCTCGCGCTCGGCCGGCGCCGGGGCGTCGTTCTGGACCACGGCGGGCCGCGTCGACGGGCCGACCGTGCACCCGGCCACGACCAGGACGGGCAGCAGGGCGGCCAGCACGGCCCGCCGGGCGCGGCGACGGGGCGGATGGCGGCGCGGCAACGGTCAGGTCCTCACTCGTCGGTCGGCGGTACTCGTGGGTCGGCGGTACCGGTGGGCCGGTGCTGTCCTCACGCGGGCGGGCCCGTCGTGGCTGCGGCGGGCTCCTCGGCGGTACGCGGCGTTACTGTCGCACGGCCGCGGTGAGCGCGCCGTGAGGGCCGCGCGGGGCGGGGCGTCGCCCGGGTTGCGGGACCGCACGACGCGGGTGTTCCGCGGGCCGGTGTCAGACCCGTCGGTAGCGGGCGAGCAGGAACCCGTCCTCGTGCAGCAGCGACCGCAGCGTCATGTCGCGGGGCGTCGACGGCAGGCCCGCGGCGATGCGGCCCGGCCCCGGGCCGGCCAGCAGCGGCGCGTAGGTCAGACACAGCTGGTCGACCAGGTCGGCGGCCACGAGCGAGGCGAACAGGTGCGGCCCGCCCTCGCAGTCGATGCGGCGGAGGCCGCGCTCGCCGAGCAGCCGGATCGCCGCCGCGGGATCCACGGTGTCCTCGCCCGCGACCAGCACCTCGGCTCCCGCTTCTGTGAGTGCGGCCCTGCGGTCGGCGGGGGCGTCGGCGGCGGTGATGATCAGCGTCGGCACCGACGTGTCGGTGACGACCGGCGCGTCCGGCGGGATCGAACAGCGGCGCGTCACCACGGCGACCGGTGGGACGTCCGACAGGCCGTGCCGCCGGCGGCGCTCGATGCGGGCCTCGGTGGTGCGGGCGCCGCGGTAGGTCTCCGCCAGCGCGGTGCCCGCACCCACGAGCACGACGTCGGCGAGGTCGCGGCCCAGCAGGAACACGCGCTTGTCGGCGGGGTTGGACAGGCCCTCGGACCGCTCGTCGACGCTGACGGCGCCGTCGGCGGAGGCGACGAAGTTGGCCTGGACCCAGGGCCGGTCGAGGTCGGCGGGGTAGTCGTAGATCGCCTCGAGGTCGTCGTCGGACAGTTCCGGCGAGGCGGTGTCCGGGGTGGCGGACGCGGAGGCGGTCGGTACGGGCCACAGCTGATGCACCCCGCCATCCCAGCATGCACCCACCGTTCACGCAGTCCCGCTGCGCCCGTGGCGGCCCAGGTCACATCGGGACCGGGAGCGGAAGGGGCGGCGACTAACCTGAGGCGCATGTCTGTCGAGAAGCTGACCGAGCGTCGTCCCGAGATCGGCGCGGACGAGCTGATCACGACGCTCGTGCCCCCGCCGCGGTTCGACGACGTGCGGCTCTCGACCTACATCCCCAACCCGGACGAGCCCAGCCAGGCCGCCGCGGTCACCGCCTGCGGCGCGTTCGCCGAGCGCGTCGGCGCTGCGGGCGGCAAACGGTCCGGGCTGCGCGGGCTGTTCGGCCGCAAAGGCGGCCGGGCCGACGACGACGGCAAGCAGGGCCTGTACCTGGACGGCGGGTTCGGCGTCGGCAAGACGCACCTGCTGGCGTCGATCTGGCACGCGGTTCCGGGTCCGAAGTCGTACGGCACGTTCGTCGAGCTCACCCACGTGGTGGGCGCGCTCGGGTTCGGCGAGGCCGTGCGGCGACTGTCGGAACACCGGTTGCTGGCGATCGACGAGTTCGAACTCGACGACCCGGGCGACACGATGCTGGTCAGCCGGCTACTCAAGGAGCTGACGGCCGCGGGCGTGTTCGTCACCGCCACGTCGAACACGCTGCCCGACAAGCTCGGCGAGGGCCGGTTCGCGGCCGAGGACTTCCTGCGGGAGATTCAGGCGTTGTCGGCGAAGTTCGAGGTCGTGCGGGTCGACGGCCCGGACTACCGGCACCGCGGGTTGCCCGAGCCGCCCGCCGCGCTGAGCGACGAGGCGCTGCTCACCTCCGCCGAGCAGCGCCCGGGTGCCACCCTCGACGACTTCGACGCGTTGTGCGGCCATCTGGCGAACCTCCATCCCTCGGCCTACGGCCGGCTCGTCGACGGGGTGTCAGCGGTACACGTCCGCGGCGTCCGGGCGGCCGACGACCAGGCCATCGCGCTGCGGCTGGTGGCGCTGGCCGACCGGCTCTACGACCGTGCCATCCCGGTCCTGGTGTCGGGCGGTTCGCTCGACGCGTTGTTCACCTCGGAGATGCTGGCGGGCGGGTACCGCAAGAAGTACCTGCGGGCCGTCAGCCGGCTCACCGCTCTGGCGCGGGACGCCGAGGCGTCGGCGCCGGTCTCGCGCGGCTAGCGAGCCGCGCGACGACGAGCGTCACGGCGACGGCGAGGGCTGCGCCGCCCACGACGTCGGTCGCGTAGTGGTAGTCGAGTCCGACCAGGCCGAGACCTGCGAGGACGGAGACGGCCGCCGCTGCCACCGTCAGTCCGCGGCGCCATGCCGGTGGCGAGGTCAGCACCAGCACGGTCAGGGTCGAGACCAGTGCCGTGGTGTGTCCGCTCGGGTAGGCGAGGTGGTCGTCGTACCAACGGTCGAACAGGGGTTTCGCCACCCAGGTGGCCAGCGCGATCGCGGCCGTGGGGGCGCCGACCGCGGTCGCGGCGACGTCCCACCGGCGCCGCCACAGTGATGCGGCGGTGAGCAGCGCCAGCGCCGTGAGCCACACCGGAGGTTCGGTCGGCAGTACGAAGACGGTGAGCGCGTCCTCGTCGAACCGGCCTGCGAACGCGGCCACGGCCGGGTCGGGGCCGACCGGGCCGTGGCCGCCCGCCACCACGGCGCCCGTCACGACGAACGTCGTCCCGAGCAGGACGAGGGTGCAGGCGAGGGCGACCGGCATGGCGGCATCGTAGGCGCGATGCGGGTGGAGACCGCGCACGCGGCGGGGTGACGCCGCCGGACAAGCGGGCTCACCACCTCCCGCTGTGCCGCTCGCATGGCTTCGGGGAATGTAGGTATTCGGATCTGCATGTAATATCGCGGTATGGCCGGAGTGAACGAGACGACCGCGGCGCGGACGAGGGTCGCCGACGCGGTCTGCGAACGACTGCGCGAGATGATCTTCACGGGCGAGCTTCCCGCCGGTGCGCGGCTGAGCGTGCCCGCTCTCGCGGAGCAACTGGAGGTCAGCCGCAGTCCGGTGCGGGACGCGGTGCTGCGGCTCGTTCAGGAACGGTTGGCCAGGGAGGAGCCGCGCCGCGGAGCGGTCGTCGCGCACGTGGGGGCGGCCGAACTGGCCGCGATCTACGAGGTTCGCGAGGTCCTGGAAGGACTCGCCGCCCGGCTCGCCGTCGAGAACGCGGGCCGCAGGCTGGTGCGGGCCCTGCAGGGGGCGCTCGACGATCACGAGGCCGCGATGCGGACGGCGGACCTCGCGGCGAGCACCGAGGCCGACATGCGCTTCCACCGACTCATCCGGGAGGCCTGCGGCAACGCCGAGGTGGTCCGCCTGCTGGACGACGTGCAGACCCGGGTCCGGCTCGCCATGCGCACGACCACGGTGACCTCGGGGCCGCGGCAGGCGCTCGACGACCACCGCGCGATCCTGACCGCGATCGAGGCCGGTGACGCCACGGCCGCCGAGCAGGCCGCGCGCGCACACATCTTCCGGTTGCGCACCCTGTTGCAGCAGCAGGCCGAGGCGGGCGCATGACCCGCATCGTCGACGCGCGGCTGCGGGTGCTGCGCGCTCCGGTCGGCGACGGGATCGCGATGTCGTTCTCGCCGTTGCGCCACCGCTCCGCGGTGCTGGTGGAACTGACCACCGACGACGGGCTGACCGGGCGGGGCGAGAGCTGGACCAACTATCCGCCGTGGGCCGTGCGGGAACGCGTCGCCACCCTGAGGGAAGGCGTGTTCCCGCTGCTGCGGGGTGAGGACGCCACCCGGATCGCCGCGCTCCACCGGACGTTGTGCACGCGCCTGGACCCCTTGGGCAGGCAGTGGGGTGCGCCGGGGCCGATCCGCCAGGCCATCAGCGGCGCCGACCTCGCGCTGTGGGATCTGGCGGGGCAACGGGCCGGGTGCGCGGTCTCCGAGCTGGGTGCGGGTCGCGTTCGCGACCGGACTCCCGTGTACGCGAGCAGTCTCGGTCCCGGCGACGTCGGCGAGACGGCCCGTGCGTGTGTGGCGGCCGGGCATACCGCCGTGAAGGTCAAGCTCGGCTTCGGCCGGGCGACCGACGAACGCAACCTGGCCGCCGCGCGGGAGGCGGTCGGACCGGACGTGGAGCTCTACGCCGACGCCAACCAGGCGTGGGACGTGCCCGAGGCGGTCGCCATGGCGCCGGTGCTGCGGGACGCCGGGGTGGCGTGGCTCGAGGAGCCGCTGCGCGGAAACCTCCTCGACGGACTGGAGGAACTCCACCGGCGCACCGGACTGCTCCTTGCGACGGGAGAGAACCAGTACGGCGTCGAGGAGTTCCGCGCGTTCGCCGCGTCGCCGGCGGTCGGGATCCTGCAGCCCGATCTCGCCAAGACCGGCGGTCTCACGGAGACGATCGCGATCTGCCACCTCGCCGACGCGTACGGCACGCGGGTGCTGCCGCACCTGTACGGCGGCGCGGTCGCGTTCGCCGCGACGCTGCAGCTCGCCGCGATGGCCGAGCCGGTGGACGGTGTCGAGTACGACATCAGGGACAACCCGCTGCGCGACCCGCTGCTGGCCGATCCGCCGACGCCGCGGGACGGGTCGGTGGGCGTGCCCGCGCTGCCCGGTCTCGGAGTCCGGATGGACGAGGCAGCCCTCACCGCGGTCACGGAGTCCGAGGTGGACGTCGCAGCCTGAGCGAACGTCGTGACGACGACATCGAACGCCCTCACACATTGCATGTAATCTGGTGAGATCGTATGCTGCAACGATCCGTTGCATGTACTGATGCGCTCACCGTGGAGTGATGATGGCGCCAGAAGACCCCGGGTCCGTTCGCCGCAGTCAGGCGTGGTTCGGACTCGACGGCAAACTCGGGTTCGTCCACCGGTCGAAGCTGTACAACCAGGGCTACTCGGCCTCGATGTTCGACGGGCGTCCGGTGATCGGCATCGCGAACAGTGCGTCGGACCTCGCGCCGTGCAACGCGCACCTGCGGCAGGTGGCCGAGGCCGTGAAACGCGGCGTGCTCATGGCGGGCGGCGTGCCGTTCGAGTTCCCGACGATCTCTCTCGGCGAGACGTTGATGCGGCCCTCGGCCATGCAGTTCCGCAACCTCATGGCGATGGACGTCGAGGAGACGCTGCGCGCCAATCCGCTCGACGGCGTCGTGCTGCTCGGTGGCTGCGACAAGACGGTACCCGCGCAGCTGATGGGTGCGCTGAGCGCCGACCTCCCGATGGTCATGGTCACCGGCGGCCCGATGCTGAACGGCAAGTTCCAGGGCTGCGACGCCGGGTCCGGTACGCACGTGTGGCAGTTCAGCGAAGAGGTGCGTGCGGGTCGGATGAGCCGGGAGGACTTCGCGGCCGCCGAAGCCTGTCTGTCCCGCAGTGCCGGGCACTGCACGACGATGGGCACCGCCTCGACGATGGCGTGCCTGACCGAGGCACTCGGGCTTTCCTTACCGGGCAGCGCCGCGATCCCCGCCGTCGACGCGCAGCGGAACCGCGTCGCGGAACAGGCGGGCGGGCGGATCGTCGAGATGGTGGAGGAGGGCCTCGTCCCGTCGTCCGTTGTGGACCGGCGGTCGTTCGAGAACGCGGTCCGTGTCAACGCGGCCATCGGCGGGTCGACCAACGCCGTCGTCCACCTGCTCGCGATCGCAGGGCGTGCCGAGGTGGATCTGTCACTGGACGACTTCGACAAGCTCGCCGCCGACGTCCCGTTGTTGGTGGACCTGTTGCCGTCCGGCCGATTCCTGATGGAGGAGTTCTTCTACGCGGGCGGACTGCCGGCCGTGATCCGCGAACTCGGCGAGTTGCTGCACACCGACGCCGCCACCGTTACCGGCCGCTGCCTCGGCGAGAACTGCGCAGACGCGCCGAACTGGCGGACCGACGTCGTCCGTCCACGCGCCGAACCGGTGCACGAGGCCGGTGCCCACACGGCGGTGCTCCGCGGCAGCCTGGCGCCCGACGGAGCTGTGATCAAGGTGTCGGCGGCCTCCGAGGACCTGTTGCGGCACACCGGCCCCGCCCTCGTGTTCGACACGATCGAGGAGTACCACGAGCAGGCCGACTCGCCGGATCTGCCGGTGGACGCCTCGACCGTGCTCGTCGTGCGCGGCGCGGGACCCGCCGGGTACCCGGGCATGCCCGAGATCGGCAACCTGGCGATTCCGAAGAAACTGCTCGACGCCGGGGTACGGGACATGGTGCGCATCACCGACGGCCGGATGAGCGGCACCTCGTACGGAACGGTGGTGCTGCACGTCGCGCCCGAGTCCGCACGCGGCGGGCCGCTGTCGCTGTTGCGCACGGGCGACCGCGTGACGCTCGACGTGCCGGGCCGCCGGATCGACATGGACGTGCCCGACGACGAACTGCAACGCAGGGTTTCCGGGAGCGCCCCGGCGCCCACCAAGCCCTCGGCCTCCACGGAGTCTCCGGCACCGTCGGAGACCGCCTCCGGGTACGAGTGGCTGTACCGCACCCACGTGCGCCAGGCCGACACCGGCGCCGACTTCGACTTCCTCGTGGGCAGGCGGGGACACGGCGTGCCCCGGAGGCACCTGTAGTGCACACGAACCACCGGACCCGCGAGGAGGGTGAGGAGACCATGGCCGACGACGTCCTGGCACAGCTCCGGCAGTACCGCGCGATGGTGATCTACCGCGGGCAGTCCGCGCGCGAGTGCCTCGACCTCACCGCGTTGCTGCGCGAAGAGGGGCTCGGGCTGTTCGAGGTGACGTTGAACTCCGACGAGCCGTTCGCGGCGATCCGCGCCCTGCGGGAGGAGTACGGCGACGAGCTGGCGCTCGGCGCGGGCACCGTGATGACCGCCGACGACGTGTCACGGGCCGCCGATGCGGGCGCGCGTTTCGTCGTCTCGCCGCACGTGGACGAGGCGGTGATCGCCAAAGCGCAGGACCTGGGGATCGGCACCGTGCCCGGGGCGTTCACCCCGACCGAGGTGGTGCGCGCGATCAGACTCGGTGCCGACGTGGTGAAGGTGTTCCCGATCTCCCCGGTGGGAGCGGACCACGTCCGTCAGCTGAAGGGGCCGCTGCCGGACGTGCCGATGCTGGCCACCGGTGGCGTCGGCCCCGACCTGGCCCGCGCGTGCCTGGCCGAGGGCTGCACGGGCGTGGGTGTCGGGGTGCAGCTGCTCGGTGCGCCGGGCGACCCGGACGCGGTGCGTGCGGGGGCGCGCCGGCTCGTCGACGCGGTGGGGTAGCGGCTCCGCACGGTTCCACAGGCCTCCCGGCAACGACGCCGACCCGAAAGGAAGCCTTGTCATGTCTACAAAGGACGTGCCCGACACGCCCCTCGAGGACGCCTACCTGCTCCGTGCCGAGGACGTCAGGGAGCCGCCGACGACGCTGCGCGGCAGGCTGCGGCACCTCGGTCCCGGCATCGTTCTCACGGCGTCGGTGGTGGGCTCCGGCGAACTGCTCGTCACCACGTCGCTGGGCGCCCGCGCGGGTTTCGTCCTGCTGTGGCTGGTGATCGTCGGTGCCGCGGTCAAGGTGTGGGTGCAGATGGAGCTGGCCCGCTGGGCCATCCTCAACGGCAAGACCGCACTGGCCGGGTACTCCACCATTCCGCCGAAGATCGGCCGGATGGGCTGGATCAACTGGCTGTGGATCGGACTCGACATCGCGAAGAACTTCCAACGCGGTGGCGTGATCGGTGGTGCGGCGGCCGCGTTCTCGATCCTGTGGCCCATCGTCGGCGAGCCGCTCAGCGGGAGCTCTCTCACCACGTGGGCGGTCATCGTCACCGCGCTCACCGTCGGGCTGCTGCGCAGCAACCGCTACAGCGTGGTCGAGACGATCACGACGTGGTCGGTGGCACTGTTCACGCTCATCACCGTGGCGCTCGTGCTCGCCCTGCCGTTCACCCCGTTCGCCTACAGTGCGGGCGACTTCGGCGACGGGCTGAGTCTCGCGATCCCTGCGGGGACGGTGGGGCTGGCCGTCGCGATGTTCGGCTCGACCGGCGTCGGCGCCGACGACATGACGAACTACACCTACTGGTGCCTCGAGAAGGGATACGCCCGCTGGACCGGTGCCGATGACGGCACCGAGGAACGGGCCCGGCGCGCCGAGGGCTGGATCAGGGTGATGCAGCTGGACGTGTTCGTCTCGTGGCTGATCTGCACGGTCACCACGCTCTCGTTCTACGTCGTCGGCGCGAGCGTGCTCCACGCGCAGAGCCTCGTGCCCGAGGGCAATCAGGTGATCACCACCGTCTCGCGGATGTACACCGACACGCTGGGCCCGTGGGCCGAGGCACTGTTCCTCGTGGGCGCGATCTGCGTGCTGTTCTCCACCAACATCGCCTCCGCGGCCGCGGTGCCCCGGCTCTGGACCAACACCCTCGGGCTGATGGGCGTGATCGACTGGCACGACGTCCGGGTCCGCGCGCGGGTGCTGAGGATCCTGACGGTGTGCCTGCCCGCGCTGTGGCTGGTGATGTACCTGTTCGTCCGCTCTCCGCTGGTGCTGATGCAGATCGGCGCGATCGCCACCGGGATCTTCCTGCTGGCCGTGCTCATCGCGGTCTGGCGGTTGCGGAGCACGGAGGTCGACGCGCGGTTCAAACGCAACGGGTGGCTGACCGTCGCGTTCGTCATCAGCAGCATCGCCATCACGCTGCTCGCGGTCTACACCGTGATGGAGGTGGTGGGGCTCGATCTCTCGGGTGCATAGGGGCCGGATTCCGCCGCCGCGCGATACCGTCGACAGTGGCCGGTCCGCGGCGGCCACGGCAGAACCGTTCCGTCGCGCCGACCCGCCGGCCGCCGCCCCGGCGGCCGGGAACGACACCCGTTGCCGCAGTGCCGTTCGAAGAACGGACCGTTCGCCCGACACCGAGCGCACGCGATCAAGGAGGCTCCCGAGATGACCTATCCGGACACCCGGCTCTTCATCGACGACGACTGGAGGGATGCGGAGGACGGTCGCCGGATCGACGTCCACAACCCCGCGACCGGCGAGGTGATCGGCGGCGTCGCGCACGCCTCGCGCCGTGACCTCGACGCCGCCGCCGACTCGGTGCGCCGCGGCTTCGAGGTGTGGCGCGACTACACGCCCGCGCAGCGCGCCGCGATCATGCACCGGGCCGCCGCGCTGGTGCGTGAGCGCGTCGACGAGATCGCGGGCCTGATGACGCGTGAGCAGGGAAAGCCGCTGGTCGAGGCCAAGGGCGAGATCCTGGCGGGCATGGACATCATCGACTGGTTCGCCGACGAGGGACTGCGCGTCTACGGCCGCACGGTGCCGCATCGCGCGGACCCGTCGATCCGCCAGCTCGTCGTGAAGGACCCGGTCGGCCCGGTGGCGGCCTTCACACCGTGGAATTTCCCGATCAACCAGGTGGTGCGCAAGCTCGGCGCCTGCCTGGCCACGGGCTGTTCGATGGTCGTGAAGGCCCCCGAGGAGACGCCCGCCAGCCCGGCGGCGCTGGTACGCGCGTTCCAGGACGCAGGTCTGCCCGCGGGCGTGCTCGCGCTCGTGTACGGCGACCCCGCGGAGATCTCCGAGTACCTGATCGCGCACCCGGCGATCCGCAAGATCACCTTCACGGGCTCGACCGCGGTCGGCAAACAGCTGGCCGAGCTCGCAGGACGGCAGATGAAGCGCGTGTCGATGGAACTGGGCGGGCACGCGCCGGTCATCGTGTGCGAGGACGCCGACGTGGAGCTCGCGGTCAAGACCATGGCCAAGGCGAAGTTCCGCAACGCGGGCCAGGTGTGCATCTCGCCGACACGCTTCCTGGTGCACGAGTCCGTGCGCCCCGACTTCGCCAAGGCGCTGGCGGAATCGGCCACCGGCGTGACGGTGGGCGACGGGTTGGCCGAGGGCACCGAGATGGGCCCGCTGGCCAACAGCCGGCGGCTCGACGCCATGGCCTCGCTCCATGACGACGCCGTGGGACGGGGCGCGGCCGCGCTCGCCGGCGGTGAGCGGATCGGCGACGCGGGCAACTTCTGGGCGCCGACCGTGCTCGACGAGGTCCCGTCCGATGCGCGCCTGTTCAACGAGGAGCCGTTCGGGCCGATCGCGGCCATCCGCGGGTTCACCGACCTCGACGAGGCGATCACCGAGGCCAACCGGTTGTCGTACGGCCTCGCCGGCTACGCCTTCACCCGGTCGCTGGCCGCCGCCGACACGCTCACACGGAAGGTGGAGGTGGGCATGCTGTGGGTCAACATGCCGGCCATGCCGTCCGCGGAACTGCCGTTCGGCGGTGTGAAGGACTCCGGCTACGGCTCCGAGGGCGGGCCCGAGGCGATGGAGGCCTACCTCAACACGCGCTCGGTCAGCATCGCGCACTGAGCGGCCAGACACGGTGCGGGCGCGGCGACACCCGTCGTCGCGCCCGGACCCGGCCGGATCAGTCGTCGTCGAACTCGGCCTCGAGCGTGCCCGCCTTGATCGCGGCGACCAGTTCGGCGTGGTCGGCCTCGGTCCGGTCGGCGTAGCGCACGGCGTAGCGTCCGACGGCCTCGTCCATGTCGCTGTCCTCGGAGAAGTAACCCGCCAGCAGCCGCGGGTCGAGTGAGCGCGTGTGGGCGCGGGCGAGCAGGGCGCCTGCGAGCCTGCCGTAGTCGTCGAGGTGCCCGCCGTCGAGGCCGGTCGGGTCGATGTCGCCCTTCATGTTGCGGAACTGGCGGACGATGAACGGCCTGCCCTCGATCGTCGTCCAGCCGAGCAGGATGTCGCTCTCGGCCTGCACCAGTCGCGCGCCGTGGACGATGCGGTGTCCTTCGTGGTCCCACGGTTCGGGGTCGAGGACGTCGGCCAACGCGGACGGGCACGCCTCCTTGAGCTGCAGCACGAGGGCTTCGTCACCGTTTCCGCGCAGCAGTGCGATGTAGCCGCGGCGGCCGACGCTGCCGGTTCCGACGACGCGGAAGGCCACGTCGGACACGGAGTAACGCGCGATGAGGTTGCGCCGGGACTCCCTGAGTGTGTCCACGTAGGACTCCAGGCCCGCGATCACGGCGTCGGCCGTGGCGTCGTCGACACGGGTGCGCTTGGGCGGTTCCTCGGTGAACCGCCACGCGCTGTCGCCGGAGGCGTGCGAGTACTCCTCGGTGCGCTTCGCCGCGATCTTGGCGCTCGTGTTCTTCCGCGCCTTCGCCGCGGCCTTCTCGAAATCGTCGATCAGTTCGTCGGCCTTCGCCTTCTCCACCACCGACGAGTCCGGCAGCGCGTTCCACGACCGCAGGAACGGCACCTCGGCGAGTTCGCGCACCGTGCGGCGGTAGGACTTGACGACGTCCTCGGCGGCCTTGCGGCACTTCTTCTCCGACACGTCCCCTTCGCGGCCCGCGAGCACGAGGCTCGTCGCGAGCCGCTTCAGGTCCCATTCCCACGGGCCCGGCACGGTCTCGTCGAAATCGTTGATGTCCATCACGATCTCGCCCTCGGGCGTGCCGAAGAGCCCGAAGTTCGCGGCGTGGGCGTCCCCGCACAACTGGGCGTGCACACCGCTGGACGGTGTCCCCGCGAGGTCGGTGGCCATCAGTCCGGCGGCCCCGCGGTAGAAGGCGAACGGGGACGCGGCCATCCGGCCGTGCCGCAACGGCAGCAGGTGCGGCAGGCGTCCGGCGTTGCTCGCCTCGAGGTAGGCGAGCACGTCGGGGCGCTGCCGGCCCGTCGCGTCGTGGTCGTGGGACGTGGGTGGGGTCGCGTCCCGCATCGCCTTTCCGCGGGCGACGACGTCCTCGGTGCTCACCGGCGTGCGCAAATCGATCATGTGCCCATTCTGCCCGGCGGCCCGTCTCGCCCGTGCGGCGTTCCCGGGAATCCGCACGGGCACGCGCCACCACCCCCGCGGCCGCTCGCGGAGGGTCCTACCCTCCGGCGACCGCTTCGATCGCGTCGATCCCGCGGTCGAGTTCGGCTTCGGTGATCACCAACGGCGGTGCGATCCGCAGGGTCGAGCCGTGGGTCTCCTTGCAGAGCACGCCGCGTTCGCGCAGCGCCTCGGACGCCCGGCGTCCCGTCGGCCCACCGGGGGAGATGTCGACGCCCGCCCACAGGCCACGACCGCGGACCGCGCCCACACCGTGACCGACGAGCCCGGCCAGGCGCGTGTGCAGGTGCTCGCCCAGCGCGGTGGCACGCTCGGCGAATTCGCCGGTCGACAGCAGCCGCACCACGGCGCTGCCGACGGCGCAGGCGAGCGGGTTGCCGCCGAACGTCGAGCCGTGTTCCCCGGGCCGCAGCACGCCGAGCACGTCACGGCGGCCGACGACGGCCGAGACCGGCACGATGCCACCGCCGAGTGCTTTGCCGAGCGTGTACAGATCCGCCCGTACTCCCTCGTGCTCCAGCGCGAAGATCGTGCCCGTGCGGCAGAGGCCCGACTGGATCTCGTCGGCGATCAGCAGCGCGCCCGCCTCGTCGCACAGCCTGCGCACCTCGGCCAGGTACCCGGACGGCGGGACGACGACGCCTGCCTCGCCCTGCACGGGTTCGACCAGCACCGCCGCGGTGTGGTCGGTGATCGCGGCGGCGAGCGCGTCGGCGTCGCCGTAGGGCACGACGTCGAATCCCGGGGTGAACGGCCCGAAGTCGGCACGGGCGTCCTCGTCGGTGGAGAACGACACGATCGTCGTGGTTCGGCCGTGGAAGTTGTCGGAGGCGACGACGATGCGTGCCTGCCCGTCGGGCACACCCTTCACGCGGTGGGCCCACTTGCGTGCGACCTTGATCGCGGACTCGACGGCCTCGGCGCCCGAGTTCATCGGCAGCACCATCTCGGTGCCGGTCAGCTCCGCCAGCTCGCGGCAGAACGGCCCGAACCGGTCGTGGTGGAACGCCCGGGACGTCAAGGTGACCCGCTCCAGCTGCTCGGTCGCCGCCGCGACCAGCTCGGGGTGCCGGTGACCGAAGTTCAGCGCGGAGTAGCCGGACAGGAAGTCCAGGTACGTCGCGCCCTCGACGTCGGTGACGGTGGCGCCCTCGCCGCCTGCGATCACGACCGGCAGCGGGTGGTAGTTGTGCGTGCTCCACTGCTCGTCTAGCGCGATGAAGTCGGCCGTGGCCACCGGTGCGGCGGGCGGCGGTGTGGACGTGGCGGCGGTGCGGTCGGCGAACGTCGTCATGCGTTCAGATTAGGGCCGATGAGGTGCCGAGATCAGCCGGAATGCATTGCGTAGAAGCGAGGATCATTGCGTGATGACGCCGTATGAACGGCGTTTCGTTGCAAACCGCATCGTCGGACGCGAGCCGGACGGTGGGCACGCCGGAGCTGGGAGCGCTCCCGACGGTCTGCGGCCGGCCCGCCGTGCGCGCCACGCGCACCGGGCGCGGGCGTGGCCGGACGGCGGCGAGGTCTGCCAGAGTGTCGTTCCGTGACAGACGATCTCTCCTTTCTCCGCGCCCAGGCGCGCACGCAACGGTTCACGCTCGGCACGCCCCGGCAGTTCCAGATCACTCACGACGGTGCGCGCGTGCTGTTCCTGCGCTCCGAATCCGGTCACGATCGGCGCAACAGTCTCTGGCAGCTGGACGTGGCGACCGGTGCGGAGTCGGTAGTCGTCGACGCGGCCGAGCTGTTGCCCGGTGAGGAGGACCTGCCCGCCGAGGAACGTGCCCGGCGCGAACGCACCCGGGAGACGTCCGGGGGAGTGGTCGGCTACGCGACCGACGCCGCCGGCACGGTCGCCGCATTCTCGCTGTCCGGCAGGCTCTACACCGCCGACCTGGCGACCGGCGCGGTGCGGATGCTGGTGGACGCCGCGGTGATCGATCCGCGGCCGAACCCGCAGGGCACGCACGTGGCCTACGTGGCGGACCGGCGGCTGCACGTCGTGGAGCTGGCCACCGGCGACGATCGGGTCGTGGCCGGGCCGGAGCCCACCGAGGGCGAGGACGTCGGCTGGGGACTGGCCGAGTTCATCGCCGCCGAGGAGATGCGCCGCGTGCGCGGCTACTGGTGGTCGCCGGACGGGCGCAGCCTGCTCGCGGCCCGCACCGACCGTGCGGACGTGCCGCGCTGGCACATCGCCGATCCCGCCAACCCGGCGTCGCCGGTGAACACGGTCGCCTATCCCGCGGCGGGCACCACGAACGTCGCCGTGTCGCTCGCGGTGGTCACGCTCGACGGGGAGCGGGTGGACGTTCCGGCGGGCGAGTGGGAGTACCTCGTCGCGGTGCACTGGTCGACGGGCGGTCCGCCGCTGCTGACCGTGCAGTCGCGCGACCAGAAGACCCTCGAGGTGCGGGCACTCGACGTCGCCGACGGCACGACGAGGGTGCTGCACACCGAACAGGACCCCGACTGGGTCGAGATCGTCACCGGCGTCCCCGCGTGGACCCCCGACGGGCGGCTCGTCCACGTCGGCGTCGCCGACGGGGCGTACCGGCTGTTCGTCGGCGGCAGCGCGGTCACCGGCACCGACCTGCAGGTGCGCTCCGTCATCGACGTGGGTGACGAGGTGCTGTTCAGCGCCTCCGACGACGACCCGACGCAGATCCACGTCTATCGCACCGAAGGCGGTGCGGTGCGGCGGTTGTCGGAGGGTGTGGGTGTCCACAACGGAGCCGGCACGGCCGAGGCGGCGGTACTGGCGTCGTGGAGCCCGGACTACGCGGGCATTCGCGTGTCCGTGCTGCGCGGCGGCGAGCGCGTGGCAGGCATCGCCTCCGTCGCGGCCGATCCGGGTGTCGAGCCGAACGTGTACTGGCTCGAACTGGGGCAGCGAGCGCTGCGCGCCGCGCTGGTGCTGCCGACCGGACACACACCGGGCGAGGGGACGCTGCCCGTCCTGCTCGACCCCTACGGCGGGCCGCACGCACAGCGCGTGCTGCGCAGCCGGAATGCGATGCTCACCCCGCAGTGGCTGGCCGACCAGGGATTCGCGGTGCTCGTCGTCGACGGCCGCGGTTCTCCCGGCCGTGGGCCCGCGTGGGAACGGGCGATGGCGGGCGACCTCGGTGACGTCGCGCTGGCCGATCAGGTCGACGCGCTGCAGGCCGCGGCGGAGCGGTTCGCCGACCTGGACCTCGACCGGGTCGCCATCCGCGGATGGTCCTTCGGGGGCTACCTGGCGGCCGCGGCGGTCCTGCGCAGGCCGGACGTGTTCACCGCGGGTGTCGCGGGCGCCCCGGTGACCGACTGGAGCCTGTACGACACCCACTACACCGAGCGCTACCTCGGCCACCCCGACGAGCGGCCCGAGGTGTACGAGCGCAACTCGCTGATCACCGACGCGCCGAAACTGGAGCGCTCGCTGTTGATCGTGCACGGGCTCGCCGACGACAACGTGTTCGTCGCCCACGCGCTGCGCCTGTCGTCGGAGCTGCTCGCCGCGGGCCGCGGTCACACGTTCCTGCCTCTGGCCGGGGCGACGCACATGACACCGCAGGCCGAGGAGGTCGCGGAGAACCTGATGCTCACGCAGGTGCGGTGGCTCAAGGAGCAACTCGGCGTGGAGGTGGGCGCATGACCGGCCGGTGGGGGCTGACGGTTCCGCTCGACGGGCTGTCGCTGCCGGAACACCGCGAGATCGTCGCGCAGCTGCCGGACCTCGGCTACACGGACCTGTGGTCGGCGGAAGCCAGCGGCGCGGACGCGTTCACCCCGTTGGTTCTGGCCTCGCAGTGGGCTCCCGAGTTGCGGTTCGGCACCGCGATCGCACCGGTCTACACCCGTGGACCCGGTCTGCTGGCGATGAGCGCGGCGAGTGCCGCCGACTGCGCGCCGGGCCGGTTCGTGCTCGGCGTGGGCACGTCGTCGCAGGTGATCGTGGAGAACTGGAACGCGGCCGAGTTCGCCGAGCCGTACGCGCGTACCCGCGACACGGTGCGGTTCCTGCGGGCGGCGTTGGCGGGAGAGAAGGTCACCGCGGAGTATCCGACGTTCACGGTCCGCGGGTTCCGCCTCGGCCGGCCGCCCGAGACGCCGCCGCCGGTGATGGTCGCGGCGCTGCGGCCGGGCATGCTGCGGATGGCGGGCCGCGAATCCGACGGGGCGATCACCAACTGGCTCGCGGCCTCCGACGTGCCGGCGGTGCGTGCCGAACTCGGTGCCGGCCCCGAACTGGTGGCGCGCATCTTCGTGTGCCCCACCGAGGACGCCGACGAGGCGCGCGCGTTGGCGCGCAGGCACATCTGCGCCTACCTGACGGTGCCGGTCTACCGCGCGTTCCACGACTGGCTCGGACGCGGCGAACGGCTCACTCCGATGCAGGAGGCGTGGGCGGCGGGTGATCGGAAACGCGCCGTCGAACTGGTGCCGGACGACGTGGTCGACGAGCTGGTCGTCCACGGTGGGCCCGAGGCCTGCCGCGACGGTGTGCGCGCCTACGTCGAGGCCGGGGTGACGACGCCGGTGCTGATGCCGCTGACCACGGGCGGCGATCCTGCGGCGCTGGTGCGCGCGCTCGCGCCCGCGTGACCGCGGTGCCGGCGTCGTTCGCCTGCGGTCAGCTCCACAGGGCGCCGCCGGCGAGCAGGCCTGTGAGTGCGGCGGCGAATCCGGCGAGGACGGTCACCACGACGTTGGCGGCCGCGTGCCGGTGCCGCCGCTGGGTGATCAGTTGCACGGTGTCGTAGCCGAACGTCGAGAACGTCGTCAGCGAGCCGCACAACCCGACGCCCGCCAGCGCGAACACCGCGCCACCTGTGGTGCCCGCGGCCAGCACCCAGGAGGTGAGCAGCCCGAGCAACGCCGAGCCGAGCACGTTGACCGAGAGCGTGCCCCATGGGAACGCGGTGGTGCGGCCGCGCTGCACCCGCAGGTCGATGAGGTAGCGCAGGACCGCGCCGCCCGCTCCGCCGAGCATCACCATCGCGGGCGTCATGCGGTGCGCCCCGGCCGGTCGAGCATCCTGCGGGCACCGGCGACACCCGCGACGACCGCCAGCAGCGAGGCCAGTACCGACCCCGCGGCGTATGCGAACGCGGCGACGAGATGTCCGTCGTAGGCGGCCGAGAGCCCGTCGAGCACGTATGTCGAGAACGTCGTGAACCCGCCGAGCACGCCGACACCCAGGAACGGGCGCAGGAGCCGGGGCTGCGGCGCCTGCCGTGCCAGGACGGCCATGAGCGCGCCGAGGGCGAGGCAGCCCACGACGTTGCCGAGCAGCGTCGCGACACCCGCGGGGGACGGCAGGGCCGTGCCGAGGCCGTAGCGTGCGAGGCTGCCGAGCGCGCCGCCCGCGGCCACGGCGAGCAGCACGTCCCAGCGGTGGGTCCCGGTCATGGGCCCATCATCACCGATCGCCCACGGCGCACCCCGGCAACCCCGCGGCGGGCCTCCGGGCCCCGGCGACTGCGGCCCCCGTTCGCGGACGCGCGGGCGGCGGACGGTTCAGCGTCGCCAGAAGAAGTGGTGTACGACGCCGCTGCCGCTCGGCACGCGTTCCAGGTGGAACCGGTCGGTCAGCTCGTCGGGAGATTCCCAGAGCCGTTTGCCCGTGCCGAGTTCGTCCGGTGTGACGGCGATGTGCATGTCGTCGATCAGGTCGGCGTCGAGGAAGGAGCGCAGTGTGGTGACGCCGCCGCCGATGCGCACGTCGCCGCCCCCTGCGGCCGCCTTCGCCTGTTCCACGGCCTGCTCCGGCGAGGCGTCGACGAAGTGGAACGTCGTGTCGCCGAGCGTCAGCGCCGGGCGTGGATGGTGGGTGAGCACGAACACCGGCGTGTGGAACGGCGGTTCGTCGCCCCACCAGCCCTGCCACTCGTGATCCGGCCACGGGCCGGTCTGCGGGCCGAACTTGCCGCGGCCCATGATCTCGGCCCCGATGCCGCGGGTGAAGTCGCGGGTGATCCAGTCGTCGAGCCCGCGGTGGCCGCCGGGTTCGGTGCGATTGACCCAGCTGGCCGTCGCGCCCGCCCAGGCGAACAGGTCGCCGGGGTCGACGTCGCCGAAAGGCCGGTCGAAACTCGGGTCGTCGCCCGCGCCGATGCCGTCGGCGGTCACGGTGATGCAGTGGACCCGAACTCGCTGTGCTCGGACTCGTCGTGCCATGTCGTCTCCTGGGGTGTCGGTCGTCGTGGGTGAGCGCGCGGCTTCGGCGCGCCCACGGGTGGTCGTCACCGGACGGCGGTTCGCGACACCCCGACGCGCGTTCTCGACGAGAATCCTCCGAGAATTCGCTCGCCGCACGGTGTCGCGTCTGCCGATCCGGTGACGACCCCCCTGGTGTGCCGCCGCGGTGGCGGCACACGGACCGAGGAGGAAACAGTGAAGTACGTGATCCTGATGCAGGTCGACCCGGCGGTGCTGGAGAACCTCACCGAGGAGCAGCAACAGCGGATCGGGGAGGGGCACGGCGCGTTCATGTCCGAGATCAAGGAGAGCGGCGAGTTCGTGGCGACGCAGGCGCTCGCCGATCCGAGCCGCAGCAGCGTCGTCCGCAGCGGTTCGGACGGCCCGGAGGTGACCGACGGGCCCTTCGCCGAGAGCAAGGAGTACCTGGGCGGGTTCTACCTGGTCGACGTCGAGAACGAGGCGCGTGCACTGGAGCTGGCGAAGCGGATCCCCGACGCGAACATTCCGGGGCTGGCGCTGGAGGTGCGTCCGGTGCTGTTCGCGGATCTGGGAGACGGGTGACCGACGAGGACCGGGCGGGGGATCTGTGGCGCGAGGCGGCGCCGCGGGTCCTCGCCCGCCTGGTGCGAGGCTATGGCAGTGCGCGGTTCGACCTGTGCGAGGACGCGGTGCAGGAGGCACTGCTCGACGCGCACCGTCAGTGGCCCTCCGGCCCGCCGGACGACCCGCTGGGCTGGTTGACGGCGACCGCGCGCAGGCGGTTCGTCGACCGGGTCCGCAGCGACGCCCGCCGCAGGGACCGTGAGGAGCGGGCGGCACGGTTGCATCCACCGGTGCATCCGGAGGCGGCCGAGCAGGACGATTCGCTGCTGGTGTTGCAGTTGTGCTGCCATCCGGATCTGCCGCGGGCGGGCCGGGTCGCGTTGACGCTGCGTGCCGTGGCGGGACTGACCACTGCGCAGATCGCGGGGGTGTACCAGCTGCCCGAGCGGACGATCGCGCAGCGGATCACGCGCGCCAAACGCGCGCTGGCCGCGACGGGCAGGGCACTGCCGCGGCCCGAGCACGCGGGGGAGCGCCTCACGTCGGTCCTGCACGTGCTGTACGTGATGTTCACCGAAGCGCACCACACCACCGACGGCGCGCCGCCACGCGACGCCGACCTGGCTGCCGAGGCCATCCGCCTCGCACGATCGTTGCGCGAGAGCGTCCCGGATTCGGCCGAGGCGGCCGGGCTGCTGGCGTTGATGCTGCTGACCGAGGCACGCCAACCCGCGCGGATCGGTCCGGGCGGGATGCTGCGACCTCTCGACGAGCAGGACCGCTCACTGTGGGATCGCGCGTTGATCGCCGAGGGCACGGCGTTGGTGGAGGGTGTCGTGCCCGGGGTCGAGCCAGGCCCGTACCTGCTGCAGGCGTGTATCGCGGCGCTGCACGCCGAGGCGCCCGACACCGAGCGGACGGACTGGGAGGAGATCCTCGTGCTGTACCTGCTGCTGGAGGAGGTGACCGGGCATGCGAATCCGACGATCACGCTGAACCGTGTCGTGGCGCAGGCCATGGTCCACGGCGACACGGTCGGGCTGGCGGCACTCGACGAGCTCGAGGAGCGCAGGCCCGGGTTGCCGCGGCTCGAGGCGGTGCGGGCGCACCTGCTGGAACGGTCGGGACGTTGCGAGGAGGCGGTGGCCGCCTACCGCCGGGCGGTCGCCGGTGCGGTCGGTCTCGCGGAACAACGGCACTTGCGGGACCGGATGCGGCGGCTCTCGCCCGGCGACGACTGAGCGGTGTTAGGCGGTCCGTGCCTGCGGTGTCCGTGCCTTCGCGGGCGGACCCTGGGGCGCCGGTCCCGCGTCGGGGACCGCCTCCGGGGTTCGTTGCGGCTCGCCCGCGGTGATCTGGCGGGTCGCCGTGCCGGCACCCGTTGTGCCGTTGCCCGCGGCCCCGGCACCCTTTGTCCCGCTGCCCGCGGTCCCGCTGCCCGGGGTCCCGTTGCCTCCGGGTCCGTCGGACGCGGCCCCGCCTGTCACCGGTTGGCCCGGCACCGGTCGGCCGCCCGCGGTCCGGTGGGCCGCCGTCTGGTCGGACACGGACCGGGCGGAGCCGTTCCGCGGGGCGGCCGTCCCCTGTGCCGGTGGCTGTGACGTCGCGTGCGGTGACGCCGTGGTCCGGTGGCTTCCGTTCTGCCGGGCACCGGCCTGCGAAGACCCCGTTTGGGGCGCGGCGTTGTGTGGTGTGGCGTTCTGCGGAGTCGCGTCGCGTGCGGGGTCGGCGGCGGGAGCGGCCTGGATGCTGTGTGTCTGGATGCTGCGGGTCTCTGTGTCGGGAACGCCGCCCTCGTGGATCTCGGTCTCGCCGACCGTGGCGAGGCTGGCGCTGACCGTGCGCTGGAACTGCCGGTGCACGGTGGCGAGCTCGTGGCGCAGTGCGTGGACGCTCTGGGCCACGGGGTCCTTGTCGGACACGGTGCCGGTTTCGGTGGCGCGCAGCAGCACGTCGATGTGGCCGTGGAGGCGTTGGTGCACGTAGCCGAACGCGATGAGCTGGTGCTGTACCTCCAGGCTCGGCGACGTCCGGGACAGCGCCTTGATCATCGTGTCCTGCCAGCGCTGGCAGGACTGGCGGTAGTGCCGGTTCGCGGACTGGCGGTAGTGCGGCGCGACCTGGGTGTCGAGGCCGATGCGGACGAGTTCGGTACTGGTGTCGACGAGTTCGCGGGCCGCCATGGTCAGGGCGTAGGCCCACTCCCACTGTTCCGCCTGTGCGCTGGCCTGGTTCTCCTGTTGGGCTTGTTCGAGCTGCGTGCTGGCGAGTTTGACCTGTTCCCACGCCCAGCGCGCCTGATCGCGAGCGCTCTCGTCGGCCTCGGCCGCCTGCCCGGCATGACTCTGCGTCTCGCTGGACAGGTCGCGGACCTTGACGGCCAGTCGTCGGATCTGCTGCGCCTGCCGGCGGGCCACGACGAGCTGCCAGCCGGCGAACGACACGGCAACGATCGCCACTGCTGCCAGGCCCACCGCGACCCAGAGGGCCACCTCCGCTGTCCGCATGGGTGCTGAGGCTCTCACATACCGTTTTGATGAACATGCGAGGTGAGGTAGGACTCACCGGTTAGGGTGCGCCTTCTCACGGAGAGTGTGCTTGCTGTGTCGTTTCGCGCTCGTGATCCGGACGAATCGGATCCGTAAGCCGGTGCGGGTGCGGGACGCACGCGGTGGCCGGCATCGGCACGCGGTTCGCAGCGGGCGAGGGGAGCGGGTGGGTCACGGCCGGTCTCCGGGCTCCTGCCCCGCGTCGCACCGGGACGGGCCGTCGTGGTCGCGGGTGTGATGAGGCGGCCGGTGTAGCCGGCGGCGACGAGGCGTTCGTAGGCGCGGCGGACGTCGCCGGGGATGTCCTGGGGTGCGATTTCGCCGGAGCGGCCTTGCAGGGCGAGTCGCTGGGTGTCGCCGACGAGCATGGCCGCCACGCGGTCGGGGTCGCCGACCGACGCGAGGTAGGTGTCGAGGTCCTGCTCGGCACCGGTGCAGCGGACGTGGACGTCCGGCCAGCGGGCGGCCGCGACGGCCTGTGCGCGGCGTTGTTGGTACGGGCGTGAGACGAGCAGGACGCTGCGGGGCGTGCGGCCCTCGGCCGCGAGCAGGACGCGGGTGTTGTCGATGTTCCCGACGGTGCTGGTGGCTTCGGTTTCGATGCGCACCGCGTCGGTGGGAACCCCGTGGCGTAGGGCGATCTCGCGGAAGTGGACGGCTTCGCCGCGCGGGAACCGTCCGGCGGTGGTGGGCGTGGTGGCGCCGGTGAACACGATGAGCGGGAACAGGCCACGGTGGTACAGCGCAGCGGTGTGGACGGCGACGTCCGCGTCGTGACTGCCGAGTCCCACCGCGACGTCGACGGGCTGCAACGGATCGTCGATGCGGTGGAAGTGCCAGAGCGTGCCGACGTCGGCACGCACCGCGGCCGGCCACCCGGCGCCGGAATCGGCGGCGAGCGCGTCGCGGCGGTGCGGGTCGGTCACGGGTTCATCCTCGCCGATGGGGTCGGAGCGGCCGTGGTGACCCGATCGGCTGTGGCTCACCACACCTTGCACCGGTCGCGAGCGTGCATGTGCGACGAGATCGCGAATGATGGGACCCGACAGGCGCCGAGAGGCCTCGGGCTGCAGGCAGCGGAGGAGCAGCGGGATGACCGCGGACACGGACACGCTGGACGACCTGTTCGAAGCACACGACTTGCCGGGGCTGGAACGGTGGGTCGCCGACCACCCGCCGCACGAGGTCGCCGACGAACTCGCCCGCGCCGACGGGGTCCGCGCGGCCCTGCTGTTCCGGCTGCTCGACAAGGACCGTGCGTTGACGGTGTTCGAGGAGCTCGACCCGCCGGACCAGCACAAGGTGCTCGCCGAACTGCGTGGCGAGGCGTTCCAGGACGTCGTCGAGGAGATGGACCCCGACGACCGCGCGCGACTGCTCGGTGAGGCGCCGGCCAAGTTCGCCAGGCAGGTACTCGCCGGGCTCAGCCCGCGGAAACGGTCGATGACGGCCGCCCTGCTCGGCTACCCGGACGGTTCGGTCGGGCGGTACATGAGCCCGGAGACCGTGGCGTTGCGGCAGCGGCGGACGGCGGGGGAAGCGCTCGAGGTGGTCCGCGAACGTGGTGCCGACGCCGAGACCGTCTACACCCTGCCGGTGACCGACGACCAGCGGCGCTTCGTGGGTGTGGTGTCGTTGCGCGACGTGGTGTTGAGCGACCCGGGCCGGCCGGTGACCGAACTGCTCAAAGAGGACTATCCGGTGGTCGAGGCCACCGGCCAGGCCGAGGACGCCGCCCGCCTCATGCAGGAGGCGAACGTTCTGGCGCTGCCCGTGGTCGACAGTGAGAACCGGGTTCTGGGACTGCTCACGATCGACGACGCGTTCGAGGTCATCGAGGCGGCCGACACCGAGGACATCGCCAGGCAGGCCGCCGCGGCGCCGTGGAGCGGTCACTACATGTCGGCGAGTGTCGTGCAGCTGGCCCGGTCGCGGGTGGTGTGGCTGTTGCTGCTCATCGTGGCGGCGACGTTCACCGTCAACGTGTTGCAGTTCTTCGAGGACTCCCTCACCGCGGTCACCGCGCTGGCGCTGTTCATCCCACTGCTGACGGGTGCGGGCGGGAACGCGGGCTCGCAGGCGGCGACGGCGACCGTGCGCGCACTCGCCGTCGGCGAGGTCCGGTCACGGGACCTGTTGCGGGTGGCGTGGCGGGAGAGCAGGGTGGGCCTGCTGCTCGGCGCGGCGCTCGGCGCGGTCGGGTTGGTGATCGGCAGTGTGCTGGTCGACGTGCCGGTGGCCACGACGGTCGCCCTGTCGCTGGTGGTGATCTGCGGCTGGGCCGCCACGGTCGGTGCCACGATGCCGTTGGTGGCCAAGCGGCTCGGGATCGACCCCGCGGTGATCTCCGCGCCGCTCGTCACGACGCTGGTCGATGCCACGGGGCTGCTGATCTACTTCCTCATCGCCCACGCCGTGCTCGGCGTATGAGCGTGTGGAGCGCGGTCCGGCGCCGCAGCGAGGCCTGTGCGCGCACGGCAGCGTTCCCTACGGGACGCTCGCCGTCGTCAGGTCGTGGGCGTGCCGGGGCCTCGGCGCACGTTGCGGCGCAGCTGCATGATCCGCACCGTTCCGGGGACGGCGATGAGTACCGCGCCCGCTGCGACTCCCAGCAGGATCGCGACGGCCAACGGCATGTGGCCGTTGAATCCGAGGAGGTTGATCTGCACGCGTTGCAGGTTCTGGAGGATGAAGACCAGCAGCAGCACCAGGACGATCGCGGCGACGATCAGGCCGACCCAGAGCCCGCCGGAGCGGGTGCGGCTGACGGTGGTGGCGTCGCCGGAGTCGTCATCCGTCGACGATCGTGAGTGTGTCATCGTCCCCTCCCGTCTGACCGATCCGAACGCTCCACCACCGTCTTCCCCGGAAAACCGTTCGTTACTCGGACGTGTCGGGCCGCTACGGGCGGTTCGCGGTCGTCGTAGGTCGTCGGTTGCGGACATCGCCCGTCGCAGCATGTGTCATGAATGTGGCGTGCGATGGCCCGTGTTCTCGGACGAGCAACCTGCGTGATCTGCAGCTGACCTCGACATGGCGCTGTGTCACCGATGGCGCGGTCCGGGAAAACCCACGTCAGGAAGCCCGCCGTAGATCATCAGCGAGGTCGACAAGCCCGCGCTGCGCCCCGACTCTTCCCAGTCGAGCCGGCCTAAGTCGTAGGTTCAGGTGCAGCCGAGGCCTCGTCCTTGCTGGTCATCAACTTGATGTCCCGCGTTGGCCAGATCAGCTTCGGAGCAAGCTTCCTACGGATACCCACGGCGAGATCGCCTCGCATCTCGACAAGGCCGAAGCGCCGCTGCGGGGTGTCCTTGACGCTCGGCCGAAGGATGAGCTGGTGGAGCACTGGCAGCGTATTGGCGGCGTTCTACCGGCGACGGTGTGCAGATGGAAGCTGGCAGCTGCCGGCAGTTCGAGCCATGCACCTATGTGAGGCTGTCGGACCTAGCCTGGGCGCCTTCGGTGTGCTCGAGCAGGGTCGAGACAAACTGCTTCCACGTCGACGGCGGCGGGAACTGGTGCCCCATCCCGTCGACCACGAGGAGCCGAGCGTCGGGTATCGCTGCGGCCAGCGCCTCGCCATGCGGAAGGGGGAAGAGCGGGTCGTGACTGCCGTGCACCACGAGCGTCGGCGTGGTGATCCGGCGGATATCGAGGTCCTCGTCGTCACCGCCCACGACGAGCCAGTGGTTGCCTGCTGCGGCAACGTCGATGCTGCGGTCGAAGATCTCAGTCGCGATGGTGCGGGTGCGTTGCTCGTCGATCGGAATGGCCCCGGCGAAGCCGCGCTGCCCGTCGACCATCCACTCCACGACCTGCGCCCGATCGGACCAGTCGGGATCCGGCGGCGGGTTCTCGAAGCTCTCGGCAAGCGCCGCCGTCGGGCCGGGGAGTGTGTCGTAATCGACACCCCCAACGGCGGTGGTCGCGATGAGGGTCAAGCTGCGAACGAGATCGGGCCTGTGTAACGCGATGCTCTGAGCGATGGCCCCACCCATAGAGACCCCGACCAGATGCATCGGGCCCTGACCTAGGGCCTCGATCAAGTGCGCGCCGTCGCGGTCGAGTACTCCGCCGTCGTATGACGGGGAGCCCGGTTCACCCGTCGTTGACTGGCCCGTGTCTCGGTGGTCGTAACGCACCACCCGGCGCCCGTGTGCCGCGATCGCCTGGCAGAGCTCCGCGTCCCACCAGTCCATCGGAGTTGCCGCTCCGGACAGCAGCAGGACCAGTGGATCTGCGGGGTCGCCACATTCCTGCACACATAGCTCGACATCCCCGACTGGCACTAAACGAGGCTTTTCGTAGGAAACAGTCATAACGGAGCGGCCTCTCATCCGAAGCAATCGCATCGGCACCGACCCGCAAAAGATCGCGTCCGTACCCATGTAGGCCCGCCGAGCATGCGAAACTCATCGGCCGGGTACAGATCGCAGGCGAACTGTACCCGCTTAACGATCCTGAGAGGAGGCGAGCTGGCCAGCGACTACACCTGTGTGTTCGGTTTGCTGCTCGTCTCATCTTCTAGCCCTCTACGTCAAGCATCAGGTGAGAGCAAGACGTCAACCATCACCTGAGACACGACACGCTACCGGCGGCGGCGCAGGTGCTGCTGGAAGACGGTCGGGCGGATGCGTCGAAAGCGTGCCGGTTGTCCTTCGGCTGGCAGCAGAACGGCACAGGCCGAGCGTCCGGTCGATTCTTCCGGGCTCGGGCCTGCGCCGTTCTGCCCGTGTGCTCGCGATCGTGCTGGAGTGGTGCACCCCGTCGCGTATTCCGGCGAATCCGGCACGTGGCGTGCTGAAAGTCGATGGCGTGACGCCGCACAAGCTCCGTCACACTGCGGCCTCGCTGGCGATCAATGCGGGGCGGACGTGAAGGTCGTTCAGCAGATGCTCGGCCATGCTGGTGCGTCCATGACGCTGAACGTCTACGGGCACCTCTTCCCGGACCGCCTCGACGAGGTGGCTCGACATCCATCGCGGGAAGGCGATGCAGGCGTTGGCTGAGGAGGATGCGGCGCAGGGGGTCAGCCCTGGAGCGTGTTGTGCAAATGTTGTCCGCTCCGGGGCTGACGGATGTCCGGAGGCACGAAAAAGGGCCGTTCACGCTGGTGAACGGCCCTTTGCCGGTCGGGCTGACAGGATTTGAACCTGCGACCCCTTGACCTTGTTCGTGGCTGAGCTGGCCTGCGCCTGCTGCGAGTATGCGTCAACTGACCAGGGGTTTCGCTGCGGTCGTATGTCGTCGATTGCGGCCGTCTGCTGACCGCATGTGACATGAATGTGGCATGCGACCGCACCGGGAGGCCGGAGGGTCGACCTGATACCCGTCCTATTCGAAAACGGTTGCCGACGTCTGTGGTGATTCTGTCAAAAAACGGGGTGTGACCTGCGTCGATTACGAAAGTGAACGCGCATCGCGGGTGGCTCTATATTGCCATTTGCTGCTGTTCGTGGAGGGTAAAGCTTGGAAGGAAGTGCACTAGTTGGCGCCACGCTTATCCCGATTACCCCTCGTGTTGTGGCCTAACGAGGTCGACCAGATCTTCTTCGTCCATTCCTGCGTCCTCCGCAAGCATCAAAAGCTCTCGCGTGTAAGCCTCGTAGCCAGGCTTCCCAAGGTGCTTTAAGGGGTGTGTTTCTGGCGTTCGAACATGGGGACGGTAAGCATCGTTATTCAGCTTTATACCCGGCCGTCCGGACCTCAGTTGTCCGATTATTTTCTCGACCTGGGACTCTCGGCCGTTGGTTTTGAGAAATTTCTCCACGTGCTTTATCTGGGATTCGGAGGCCGGCGGTACATCGCGGGACTTCCGCTCTTGTTTCCTTGCTTCTATGTCCTCACCTAAACGGAGTTGCCAGCCGATCTGATGGACATGCGATATTACATCGCGAAGCATTTCCTGGTCGACGTCACGTGGACTGAGGAGTCCCTGCTGTTCGTTGAAGTCTACGTAGAAGCCGCGTTGTTTTAGCATGTTGCACTTCGTGGACCATTGGTCGATCTCGCCCAGGTACTCTTCGTTCAGCTCATGGTCTGGAGGTGTAACCCCGTACCAGTACGGCTCTTCGGCTAGGAAGTCATGAACAAGACGAAGTTTTTCAGGGTGGCTAGACCAGATGTCTTGGAGGCGTTTGTTTACGAATGGGTCACCCTCGGGGCTAAATGCAATTGAAACTCTTCGTTGGTGGATGGCGATCGCTTTACCGGATTCCTCCATTCCTAGTATTGCGACAGATCTTGCCAGTCCGAAGTCTCCTTTGTTGAGGAGTAGCAGGGAAGAATTCATGAGACGGTCGGCGTTTGACAACAGTTCGTCTTGGAGATCGATTACCTGAGCTGGGGATAGGTGGTCGGGGAGTTTGGTCTTGGGCATCACTACATACTGGCCGATACCCGTCGGTATGAGAACGCTTGGTGGTCATCCCGTCGCCTGATGGCGTCTCGATCACGCCGTGTTGGGGCCGCAACCTTCGCTCGCCATCCGCCGGCTGAGCTTGCCAAGCTTGCGGCCGCTGCGCGGCGTGATAGCCATCTGGTCAGGCGACGGGATGACCACCAAGCGCCCACCCTGCCAACCGCACCGCGGCTACGTTTCCCCGGTCATCCCGGAGCCTGCCCGTCCGGCGAGGACATGTTCTTTCTTCTTCAACGTGCGCTGATGGTGTGTGCGGCCTGCCTCGGCTCCGGCCGATGCGCGCGGGGACCGGCCGCCAGGCCGCATGCCCCGCGCGCAGGCTCGGTCGGAGCAGGGGCGGCGAGGCCGCGCGGCGCCGTCAGGCGCCGCCTTGAACAAGAAGAGAAAGTCTGAACACAGCCTCTACGGTGGGCTGTGGCGCTCCCTCGGGGGGAGTGGTCCGGGCCTGTGCAGAGTGCGTCTGATGCGGTGCCGATGAAGGGGCGCGAACGGGACGAAAAAGAGCCCCGATCCTCGCGGCTCGGGGCTCTTTGAACGAAGCGGGTCGGGTCTACCTCGGGATCTCGAACTGGCCATCCTTGGCTCCGGCAATGAAGGCATCCCACTCACTTGCTGTGAACTTGACCGAGCCCAGCTCCGGGGCCTTGCTGTTGCGGACTTCGACGCCGTCGGTCTCGGTGAGCCGTGCTTCGAGGCAGTTGCCGCCGCCGTCGGAGTACGAACTCTTCTTCCATTGGTGATCGAGCATGGTCACTCACCTTTCAGTTCTGTCGCTCGCCGAGCGAGCATCTCGCGTGATGCACTCGGGCTCAATGCCGTGGCGCGGACGTCGTCAATCGTCCTTGTGAGGCCGTTCACGACGTCCGGGTCGTCATAGTAAAGGCCCTGCTGGATGGTGTCTTGATATCCAACGGTGGGCCAGTCAGCGAATGCGAGCAGGTGAAAGCTGGTCCCCAAGCCGCTATGTGCACCCGCTGTGAACGGCAGAATCTGTACCGTGACATTTGCCGGTGGCTCGGCTAGGTACTCAAGCTGACCTCGGAGGACGTCGGGGCCGCCGATCTGCCCGCAGAGGACAGCCTCACTGAGGATCGCCCACAGCTCCAGGGTCCCGTTCCGCACGCGTTCTTGGCGACGCTCCCGCAGCGCTAGTCGACGCTCCAGCTGTTCAGATGGCACGTCCACGCGCGAGGTCATGAGGGCAGCGGAGTAGTCCCGGGTCTGCAGCAAGCCAGGCACAAGATCGATGGTCCAAGAGTCGATCCGCGTGGCCTCGCTTTCGAGGTCCAAGTGATACGCGAGCGCTTCGCTCCAGTCTGGGCCGATGAACTCCGTCCACCAGACGGGGCGCTTGAGGTCCTCGGCGGCTTCGGCGAGACGTTCGACGGCGTCGGCGTCGGCCCCGTAGAAGGTGGCAAGCCGCCTCACGTCCTGAGAACTGGGCCGAACCTTGCAGCTCTCGATGCGGGAGAGCTTCGACGGGGTGATGCCGAGCGCTCGTTGGACGTCGGCGCTCGTGTACTTCCCGCGCAGCCTGCGGAGTTCCCGCGCGATGCGCTCCTCGCGTACGGCAGTCATGCGAACCAGGGTAAACCCGTGACCTGCAAATTTGCACTGGCCGTCATTGGGCCGAACGGGTGATGAGTGCAAATTTGCACGAACAGACTTGCCATCGGCTGCCTACCTTGCCTAACGTTGTCTGTAGAACATGCAAATTTGCACTTGGAGGACGACATGAGGAACATCCCGGTGGACCTGGGCGGGTTCAAGCTGATGGTGTCGGAGGCGCCGGTCATGAAGACGCGCGAGGACGAGAACGGCAACGTCGTTCCGGTGACGAACTACGAGGACGGCTCGCAGCAGTTCGTGGTGTCGCTGTTCGCGAAGCGCAAGCCTCGGCCGGACGGGGGCCGCGTGGGTAAGGGTGAGGAAATCAAGGTCACGCTGGCGACGGACCCGGGGGACGAGTTCGACGAGGGCATGTATGTGGAGCTGATCGACGCGACCGGCTCGCCGTGGGCGATGAAGGACCAGCAGGGGAATGTGAACTCGGGTCTGTCGTTCAAGGCGGCTGGGATGAAGCCTGCCGGGCAGGGTGGCCTGTCGTCCGCCGCGTAGTCCGGCACACCGGCCGGTAGGTGTCCGGCCGCGAGTTCCCCCGGCTCGCGAATCACCACCTTGGAGCGCTGCCCAGAATTGCGGCTGGCGGCCCGTTTTCGAGTCGGGCCAGCGCGCTTAATTGTTCCTTGAGAATTCCAGAGTGGGCCGATCCATGCCAAAAAACGCGCCTGATTCGTGGTGGCGCGCCTTGACTCCCGGCGTTTTTCTCCGGGGGTCTTGGGGTTCTACCACGCGGAAACAATGTGAAGGGTGTGATGGGACATGGCGGGTGGAAACGGTGTGTGCACCTTCGACCCGAACGGGCCGGGGAGGTGAAAGCACATGGGTAAGCACGTGTGCAGTGCACATTTCTGGCTGTCTCCGGCGGGTGTGGCGACGTGCACGGTGTGCGGCGCGCAGTGGCCGATGTGACCTGGTGAAAAGTCCGGCAAGAAAGAGAAGAAAGGGCGGTATGGGTGATGAGTTCGAGGCCGATTCAGATGGCGCGGATGGTGCGCCGGTGGGCGTCACGGTTGGAGCGCGACCGGCAGAGCGCGTTGGCCGAACCGGCGAGTGACTGGGCGTGGCAGGCCGGGTTCTGCGAGGGCCTGCGGCACGCCCAGGACGTGATCCGGAAGGGGACCTGAGGTGGAGATTCCTGGTGTGAACAAGCTGGCTGTGCAGCGGTATGCGCAGTTCGTGTCGGCGATGGACTTGGTGGCCGAGCAGTTCGACGAGCTGGACAAGTTGATCGCCCGGGTGGGCAAGGGCACGACCGAGTCCGGGTTCACCGTGCCGACGCAGGGCGAGTTGAAGGGGCTGCGGGCCAAGGCGTTCGGCGAGTTGGACCAGATGCGGATGACGGCCAAGAAGTTCGAGGCCGAGTTGATGTCTCGGCCGTGGAAGGTGTGAGCAGCACATGTCTCATCAACTGGACCGGGTCATCGACGACGTGGACACCGCCCTGCGGCAGTTGCGGCGGGCCACTCGGGGGATGCCGATCAACGAGCACGGGTTCCGCAATCACCACAACAAGGCCGCCCGCGCGATGGCTGAGCTGACCACGGAGCTGATCGACGCCCGGTCAGCGATCGACAAGTAATCCCGGCAACGACCACGACAAGACACAACGACATCGACAGTTTGGCTGGACCGGCTCCCTCTGGGTCCGGCCGAACATGGCGGCACCCGGGGTGGGGCCGGTCCTTCCGCTCGGAAGGGACGGAACAACACCATGAAGACCCCGGATTCGAAGCGTCGCACCGGCCGCGAGATGAAGGCCGCGCTCTGGACCGCCCGGCACCCCGGCTCGGTCCTCGCCCCGGCGAGCACGGTGGCCGCGGGCACGCAACTGGGATGGACCACCACCGGCATGATCGCTGGCGGCACCGCGGCGGGGCTGTGTGGCTGGTATCGGGCGCATCCGGCCACGTTCGACCACTGGGCTGCACCGCGGATGCGGGCCTGGCGGCGCCGCTGGTCGGCCTATCTCGGGCCGCGCTGGCACAACGCCCTGCGGGCTTGTGATCTGTATGTGGTGCATCGCAAGTCGGGCGAGGAGCAGTTCCCGCGGATCATCAAGACCCGCTCCTACTCGCCCACGGTGGACACGGTGTGGGTGCGCATCCCGCAGGGGATGTCGGCCCGCAAGTTCGAGGCCAACCTCGACGAACTCACCGAAGCGCTCCGAGCCCGGCGGGTGGCGGTGGAAAAGGTCAAGCCCGGTGTGCTCGGGTTGGTGATCGAACGGGACGAGCCGTTCACCGAGACCATCGACGCCCCGGACATGCCCGACGAGCCCGACGCGGTCGACCTGAAGAACGTGTACGTGGGCGAGACCGAGTTCGGCGCGGACTGGCGCCTCCCGGTGCTGGGCCAGCACACCTTCATCGCCGGTGCCACCGGCGCGGGTAAGAACTCGATCCCCATGTCGGAGCTGCGCGCCCTGGCTCCGTTGATCCGGGACGGGCTGGTGCGGCTGTGGATCTGCGATCCGAAGCAGATGGAGTTCGCCAAGCTCGAAGGGATCGCGCACCGTTACGCCACCGACGAAGGCGAGTGCTCCGAGCTGGTGGACGAGTTCGTGGACGACCTGCAGCGGGTGCAGCGCGAGTTCTCCGAACAGGGGACCCGCAAGCTGGAGCTGTCGCGGGTCACGCCGTTGAACGTGCTGATCATCGACGAGATCGGCTCGCTGCTCGCCTACGGCGACGGCACCGTTGCGCGGAATCTGCGCAAGAAGCTCGCGATCGTCACTTCGCAGGGCCGGGCGACCGGGCACAGCGTGACCGCGCTGGTGCAGGAACCGACCAAGGACACCGTCCCGGTCCGCGAGCTGTTCACCATCCGCATCTGCCTGCGGGTCACCGCGGCCGCGCAGGTGGACATGGTCCTCGGCGAGAACGCCCGCCTGCGCGGGGCGCTGGCCGACGAGATCCCGAACGCCCCAGAGACCGCGGGCATCGGCTACGTCATCCGCCAACGCACACGGGTGCCCATGCGGGTGCGGGCCGCCTATGTGGCCGATCACGAGATCGACGAACTGGTCTCGTTCGTCCGCGCCGGATGGGGCACCGGCCAGCACCTCACCGCTGTCGCCTGACACAGCTCACCAACAACGAACGGAGGAACGCGCCATGTGGCGTTGGGGATTTTTCGTGTGGCGGGCGTGGCTGGTGGGCAAGTACGCCGTCCCCGCCCTGCTGCTGCTCTGGATGATTCACACCGCGCAGGGATTTTCACCACTGTTCTGGAGCGCGGCCGTGGTCTTCGGCTGCGTCGGACTCGGCCTGTGGCTCGGCGTGGCAGAGCTGCGCGAGCGCGAGTTCGGCAAGATCGGAAAGGACAAGGTCCGATGACACACAAATCGGCACGCGACCAACTCGACCTGTTCGGCAACTCCACCGGTGGTGGCCTGGCGCCGGTGACACAGTCCTCGCGCCAGTGCCCGCCCACGCGGGGCCGGACGCGTAAGACGCCCTCCGCTGCCGCATCGGTGGCCAAGGACGTGCTGGCGGAAGTGCAACTCGGCCAGTTCGGACTGCTCGACGACACCGACACGGTCGTGGTCATCGACCCGGAAGGGCACATGAAGACCGCCCTCGATGGGGATCTGGTGCACCACCTGATCACGCAGAAGTACGTCCAGCGCTGCCCCGCCCGGGACACCTTCACCGGCCGCACGGGCCGCGGGAACCGCCCGGTACTGCCACTGCGGCTGACCATCAGCGGGCGGCGGATGCTGCAGAAATGGTCCGCCCTCGGCCCGGTGGGTGATGGCCGATGATAGTAGGACTGCACCCCGCGTGGCCGTTCGAGCACGGAGACCAGCTCGACGGCGTGATCAACGAGTACCCGGACATACTGCACGCCTACTACTACGGACGCAGCGACGATTTCACGCACCGCAGGGCATGCATCGACATGGCTGAGTGGAACCGCCGTACGGCGGCCGTGCTCGAAGCCGAGGCCGAACACAAACGCCGCGCGGTCCAGATGTGGGAGGACCAGGCCACCGATCCGAACTGGCGGAACACATGAGCCCGCCAGGTCCCGGAGCCGCGGAACATCGGCGGCTGGTGAACCTCGTCCGCATCACCGTGGCCAGCGTCCTCGGCGGCATCGGTGCGGCGGCCGGGTTCACCCATACCCACGAGTGGGCCGTCCACCACGGGCAAACCGGATGGTTGGCCTGGGCGACGGCGGTGGTGATCGAGGGCATGGCCGTGGTCGCCGGGTTCGAGATCCAGCGCGATCACGCCCGTGGACAGACCCGCAAGGTCACCTTCCCGATGGTGGTGCTGGTGGCCGCCTTCGGCATCCAGATGGCCGCACAGGTCGCCCTGGCCGAACCGAGCGTGGCCGGGTGGATCGTGGCCGCCATGCCCGCCCTCGGGTTCCTCGTGGTGGTGAAACTGCTCATGCGGGCCGCACCCGCCTCGGAACCGGAGACAAGTCCGGAACTCGAACCGGCGCCCGCGGCACCCGTGCCTCCGGACCCGGCGCCAGCCTCGGCCGACTCGGAACCGACAGGTGCCGCTGATCCCGCACCTGCTCCGCAGCCGGGCCGGCCGTCGTCGGTGCCGCGGGTGAAGCTGCCGCCGGAACTGGCGAGCCGCCTGGACGGGCTGGTCGACACCGCCCGCGCTGAGGGCCGCGAGCTCACCACCGAGGAGATCCAGACGCACATGCGGGTGCCGGGCGAGATGGCCGCGCGTATCGCCGACCAACTCACCGCCCGCAACGGACACCCGGTCCTGAGCTGACCGACACGCAACACCGCACACGGGGGCGGGGCATGGCCACACGGTGGCTGTGACCCCGCCTTTTTCGTGTGCACAACGGAAAAGGGGGCCTCTGCTCGATGGAGACACTGGACGACCGGCTGGCGCACCGCCTGCGCTCGACCGGTTATGAGAAATGGCGGGCCAAGGTGCGCGCGGTCAACGGCTGCGCCCAACCGGTCCGCCTCTACGGAGCACACCAACTCCAGGACACCCGCACCGGGTACGTGCTGCACGACCACAGCGGGCACATCTTCGCCCCGTGCGGCAATCGGCGTTCCTCGGTGTGCCCGTCCTGCTCGGACCGCTACGCCGCCGACGCCTTCCACCTCGTCCGCGCCGGACTCTGCGGCGGCACCAAGGGCGTGCCCGAGACCGTCGCCGACCGCGCCCGCGTGTTCGCCACCTTGACCGCTCCGTCGTTCGGCCGGGTGCATCAAGCCCGCACCACAGCCTCCGGCAAGCGCATCCCGTGCGGCTGCGGCGAGGTCCACCCCGACGCCGACCCGCGGGCCGGAACCGCGATCGACCCCGACGAGTACGACTACGTCGGCGCGGTGCTCTGGCAGGCCAACGCGGGGGTGCTGTGGCAGCGCTTCACCATGCGCCTGCGCCGCGAGATCGCGAAACGGGCCGGGATTCGGGTCCGTGACCTGCGCGATCACGCCCGCCTGTCCTACGGCAAGGTCGCCGAGTACCAGCGGCGCGGCCTGATCCACTTTCACGCCGTCGTCCGCATCGACGGCCCCGAGGGCGCGATCGACCCTCCGCCGGCCTGGGCCACCCCGGACCTGCTGGAAGACGCCCTGCTGGCCGCGGTCGCGGCGGTGTCGGTGAGCATCGCCCGGCCGGATGGGGCGCCGCTGGTGCTCGAGTGGGGCGATCAGGTCGACGTGCGCCACATCGAATCCGGCTCCGGCGATACCGACCGTGGCCGTGTCACCGATGAGGGCATCGCCGGATATATCGCCAAGTACGCCACCAAGGGCACCGGTAAGAGCGAGGCCGCCGACCGGCCCATCCGCTCGCAACGCGACATCGACCATCTGCGGATCTCCGAGCATCACCGGCGGATGGTGCAAACCTGCTGGGACCTCGGCGGGCTGGCCGACTACGAGGACCTGAACCTGCGGCGCTGGGCACACATGCTCGGCTTCCGCGGCCACTTCCTCACCAAGTCACAGCGCTACTCGACCACCTTCCGCGTCATCCGTGGCGATCGGCGCGCCTACCGCCACGCCCAAACCCTCGAACGCCTCGGCCTCACCGAGCGGGCCGACACCGTCGCCGTGGTCAACGACTGGCGCTTCGACGGCACCGGCTACCGCGACGACGCCGAACGCGAACTCGCCGCCGGCATCGCCGAACGCATCCGCCAAGACCGCAAAACCAAGTACAGCGAGGAGTACCACCGTGAACAACAAGCTGCTCAGCATCAATGACGTCGCCGACTACCTCGGCATCCCCAAAAACACCCTCTACCAATGGCGCAGCAAGGGCTACGGCCCCACAGGGCGCCGCGTCGGCAAATACGTCCGCTACCGCGCCGACGACGTCGACGCCTGGTTCGACAACCAGGAGGCAATCTGATGGCACGCGCGTGGGTGTACGACCGGCAGAAGACGAGCGAGTACAAGGCGGCCGTACGCCGGGCGAAGGAGAACGGCCGCCAGCCGCCGGCGCGTTGGCTGGTGCGCTACTACGACCCGGCCGGAAAGCTGCGCTCGGAGGCGGCACCGACCAAGGTGAAGGCGGACGACCGCCGGGCACGTCTGGAGGACTCGTTAGCGTCGGGTTCCTATGTGGATCCGTCCCTGGCGAAGGTCACGTTCGCGGATACTGCGGAGAAATGGCTCGAAACCCGGCACGACCTCAAGAAGTCGACTTGGTGGAAGTACCGGGGGCTTCTCGACAATCACGTGAACGTGCGGTGGGGTGATCTTCCCCTGAACAAGATCACCCGCGAGGACATCGACCTCTGGGTTGCGCAGCTGCTCCGGTCGACGAACGACGGCGGAAGCAGCCTCGGGCCGTCACAGGTTCGCCACGCGTACCGGGTCCTCGCGATGGTGCTCGAGTGGTGCACCCCGTCCCGGATCACCGTCAACCCGGCACGGGGCGTGAAGCTGCCGGTGCGCCCGGAGGCGGAACACGTCTACCTGACCTATGAGCAGGTGGAACGCCTGGCGCAGGCCGCGGGGGAGCTGAGGACGAAATACGACCGGCCGACCGCCTGTGCGGCGGTCAATAAGGCGTTGATCCTGCTTCTTGCGTACACGGGCATCCGGTGGGGCGAGGCGGCTGCGCTCCGCGTCGGCAAGGTGGACCTGGACAAGCGCCGTATCCGGGTGGTCTCGACGTTCTACGAGCTGAACGGCGTTCAGCATGAGGGCTTGCCCAAGACAGGGAAGCGGCGCACGGTGTCGTTCCCGGCCTCGCTCGTTCCGGTGCTGCGGCCACTGGTCAGCGGCAGGGGAGCGGACGACCTGGTGTTCACGACGGCACGGCGTGAGTCACTTCGGAGCAACAACTGGCGAGTTCGCGAGTTCAACCGTGCAGTGACGGGCGCCAAGCTCGACGTCGACGGCCTGACCCCGCACAAGCTGCGGCACACTGCGGCGTCCTTCGCCATCTCGGCCGGGGCCGACGTGAAGGTGGTGCAGCAGATGCTTGGACACACCGACGCCGCGATGACTCTCAACGTCTACGGGCACCTGTTCCCGGACCGCCTGGACGAGGTCGCCGACGTGCTCGACCTGCGCCGGACGAAGCTGTTGGACGAGCTGGATGCGGCATGAGGGGCGACCCCGGGGCGTGTGTCATGAATGTGACATGCCCCGGGGTCGGCTGCGTTCAGAGCAATGAAAAAGGGGCCGTCTACCTGCGTAAACGGCCCCTTGCCGGTCGGGCTGACAGGATTTGAACCTGCGACCCCTTGACCCCCAGTCAAGTGCGCTACCAAACTGCGCCACAGCCCGGCCATCGCCTCGCGTCGAAGCGATGACGGTACTGTACCGCGTCCGCGACGGCGGCCTCACAGCGGGTCGCCAAGATCGGGACGTCGCCGGTCGCACCGCCGATTCGTGGTACTGGCGCCGCCGTGACCAGCGCGGACGTCCTCCGTGTTCGTAGCCGTCGCCCGTGGTCGCCCCGTCGCACGAGGCCAGCGGCGACGATGACGCCGAACAGGTGGTGCGCGGTCGGCCGCGCGCGGCCTCGGCGGTGCGCTCGACCACACCCGGCGGCCGCTTCGTTTCCGTACGGAGTGCTTCCGGTTACCCGGTGAGGGCATTTCTCTCAGGCTGAAGGGAGACCGACATGCCTGACGACGCCTTTGTGGCCTTCCTCGTACTGGGTGGGCTGATGATCGCGGTGGACGGTCAGATCCTGCACCGCAGTGGGAAGCGGTACCTGTCCGATGTGGACGACACGAGGGCGGGGTCGCAGGCGCGCCTCGCCAGCGTGCTGTTCCACCTGCTCATGCTCGGCGTGCTCGCGCTGTTGGCGGTGCTCGACCTCGGCTTCGGCGGCGGCGTACTCCGCGCGACCGTCGGCAACCTGGGCGTGTTCCTCCTGCTGCTGGCCGCGGCCCACGCGGTGACGATGAGCGTGCTGGCGAACATGCACGAAACCGTCCTCGTCGAAGAGCACCTCGACTCCCCGGGCCGAGCCGCGGGGGAGCGGCGCTCCGGCCGGCAGGCCGGTCCGGTCGTCGCACCGGTGCCCGGACAGCGAGGGCGCGACCCGCAGATGAGCCCCTCGATCGAGAACCACGCCGAATGACCGTCACGTCTCGGCCGCGGCCCCGCAGTCTCGGGCCGCGGCCCGAGACGTGACACGTGGCGTGACACCCGGAGCCATACGGAGCCATAGGCCCTCATCGGTTCTCGTCGGGCCTACACGGTGCATCGGCGCCCGCCGGCCTTCGCCGGGACCCCGCCAGGGCTTGCGCAGATGCCGTGGGTGACGACCCGTGGAACGGTCCTGACGGGACACAGCACACAGGACGGACGGGGCGGACGGCCGCGCACGGGTGCCGTCCGACCGTGCCGCCACCACAGCGTGTCACCCCGTTCCGGTCGACAGTGCTCGCAGTCTGCGCCGTCCGAGAACGGCAAGGGCAGGCTTGGCGAACATCCACTCGCCGAAGCGGTACTCCCGCCCGCGTGCCAACCGGGCCGCCAGATCGGGACGCGTGCGCCACAAACAGAGTCTCGCCTTCTCCGCGTGCAGCGCGTGCGACACGACCGCGATCCGGCCGGCGTCCTCCAGCAACGGGGCGACGTTCACGACGTTCTCCCACGTGGTGCGGCTGGTCGTCTCGGTAGCCAGCGGCCCGGCGTAGCCGCACACCTGCCGTGCGTACGTGGCCATCACGGTCGCCTCCGGCACCGGTCCGGCGACCGCACCGCCCGTCAGGATCAGCCGTGCCCCCGGCGTGCGCGACCGCAGGCCCGCGCGTACCCGCCAGCGGTTGACGACGTTCGCCCGCACGCCAGGGTTGCGGTACCCGAGCACGACGACCGCATCCGGCCCGGCACCGCCGCCGCCGCGGACCGTGCCGAGCCACCGCCGTGACGACCGCCAATGCTCGATCTCGCCCCAGCCCAGAACGGCGAGCACCGCGGCGGCGGCCACCGTCGTCGCACGCATACCCCGACCGTAGGCGCGGACCGGCGCGCCGCGCTCGTACTCCCACGCACCGTGCCCTCACGACCACACGGAGACACCGACCGCCACGCGGAGACACCGACCACCACGCGGAGACACCGACCACCACGCCCGCCCGGGGACTGTGAGGACCGTCGCTCGCGGCCACTCCCACGGAACGAAGGCGTCGCTACGCCGTGCTATGCATGTCGACGTTCCCAGTCCGGTGATCGAGGAGGCACGAATGGGCGAGGCCGAGAATCCGGAGCAGGTGGACGACCACCCGTTCGACGCCGCGATCGCACTGAAGCCGGCGGATACGGGGGACGAGACGTACACGGGACGGACGCACCCCGCCTACGCCAACATGGTGGGCCCGTACGGCGGCATCACGGCGGCGACACTGCTCGAGGCGGTGCAGCGCCACCCCGAACGACTCGGCGTGCCGGTGTCGCTGACCGTCAACTACGCAGGCCCCGTCGCCGACGGCGAGTTCACCGTCTCCGCCCGGCCCGCGCGCACCAACCGATCCACCCAGCACTGGTCACTCGACCTGACCCAGGACGGTCGCGTCGTCACCACCGCCACCGCCGTGTACGCGGTCCGGCGTGACACGTGGGCCGACACCGAGACGGCCATGCCGGACGTGCCCGCGCCGGAGGCCGCGCCCGTCACCCCCATGCCGGACTACGTGGAGTGGGCCAAGAACTACGAGATGCGCTTCGTCGAGGGCGCGGTGCCCGAGCTCGAAGGGGCCGCCGAATCGGGACCCGGGGAGTCGCCCGATTCGACGACGACACTGTGGGTCCGCGACAACCCGACACGCCCGCTCGACTTCCCGGCGCTGACGTCGTTGTGCGACGTGTTCTATCCGCGCGTGTTCCTGCGCCGCGGCCAGGCGATGCCCGCGGGCACGGTGTCGCTCACGATCTACTTCCACGCCGACGACGACGCCCTCGCCGCGCAGGGTTCGCGGCCCGTGTTGGCACGCGCCCGTTCGAACCGCTTCGGACACGGCTACTTCGACCAGTCCGCCTGCCTGTGGGGCGCCGACGGCGACCTGCTCGCCACCACGCACCAGCTGGTCTACTTCAAGGGCTGACCCGCACCCGCGGGACCGGCCCGGACACCCGCCGTTCCCGGGCCCGACCGCGGCGAAGCGGGCTCCGCATCGCGTCGTGACGCGTGTGCGGAGCCCGCTTCCCGGCCGACCACGACCGGACAGGCGACTGTGGAACGGGCCGTGGGACGACCGACTACGGGATCGACACGTCCGGCGATTCGGCGAGCACCTCCCGGTTGGCCGACGCGAGCTGCCATGCGGTCTCCCGCAGCGGCGTTCCGTCCACGTCCCACGAGCCCAGCAGCATCGCGACCTTCGACTGCATCTCGGTGCGCAGCCGGTGGAACGACGTCGCCGGGTCGGCGTCGACGTAGCCCAGCAGCAGCCACCACGCCCACGCGGCGGCGCCCGCGTTGGCGACGAAGTCCGGGATGACCGGGATCTCGCGAGCCGCCAGCATCGCCTCGGCCTCCGGCGTGGTCGCCGAGTTGGCGGCCTCGACGACCATCCTGGCCGCGACGTCCGGCACGTTGTCCGGCGTGACCGCGTACGAGATCGCCGCGGGCACGAGAATGTCGGCGTCGGTCGCGATCACGGCGTCGCGCGGCAGCTGCTGCACGTCCTCCGGCAGCCGGCTCCGATCGATCTCCCCGTAGGCGTCCCGCAGTTCGAGCAGCGCGGGCACGTCGAGGCCCTCCGGCCGGTACAGCGTGCCCGCGGCGTCTGCCACGGCCACGATCGGCATTCCCGCCTCGTGCAGGTAGAACGCGGCGCCGCCGCCCATCGTGCCGATGCCCTGGATCGCGACGGTGGTCGTCTCGTGCTCCCAGCCCCAGGCGCCCGCCGCGCCGAGGCAGGCCTGCGCCACGCCGTAGCCGCCGATCACGTCACCGAGCAACAGCCCGCCGGGGACCGGCGCGTTCAGCCCGGCCTGCACGCGCCGCAGCGTGCGCTCCGGGTGCGGGGCCCGGCGGATCGCCGCGTGGTAGCTCTGCTCCAACCCCAGCCGGTCGAAGACCTCGTCGATGAGGTGCTGGGGCACGCCGAGATCCTCGGCCGTCACCCAGTGGGCGTCCAGCCACGGGCGCATCGCCTGGCAGAACCGCCCCAGGACCTCGGCCGCCCGGGCGTCCTTCGGGTCGAAGTCGATGCCGCCCTTGGCCCCGCCCACGGGCAGGTCGAACGTCGCGGTCTTGGCCGCCATGCCACGGGCGAGGTCCTCGACCTCCTTCATCGTGCAGCCCGCGCGCATCCGTGTGCCGCCGGTCGCAAGGCCGGAGGCGAGCGTGTGCACCACGAGGAAACCCTGTGCACCCGTGACCGGGTCGGTCCAGGTCAGCCGCAGCAGGGGCTCGCTGGTGCGGATGTCGGTCGCGCCCGCGGCCCGAGTGCCGGCCGCGGTGCCGCCGGCCGCCGGACGGTTTTCCATCGTGGTCACCTGAAACCCACCTCCACCAATCGTGTCGCCTGTTGTCGCCTGCCGTCGGGCCGTCCCCGCCGGACCGTTCCCACCGGGCCGGCCGCCACCGAGCCGAACTCCGCCACCGAGCGCTGAGCCGCCGGGAAAAGGGCAGCGTCGACCGCCACCCGGCGGTCCGCCGTGTCGTCGGTGAGGGATCGGTGCTCGGTTGCGGAGGTGCCGCATCGCCGCTTCCTGCCCGCTGTGTCCAGCCTGGGGCCGGGGGTAGCTCTGCGTCCAGTTAAAGATCACGCACGGAAACGTTCATGCTTCCTGCACAGGCGCGGGTGTCTACGCTGACGGCCATGGAACTGTCGTTGCACCGCCTGCGCATGCTGCGCGAACTGCACCGGAGGGGGACCGTGACCGCGGCCGCCGGTGCGCTGCACTACTCGGCGTCGGCCGTCTCGCAGCAACTGGCCCAACTGGAACGCGACGTGGGCGTGCAGCTGTTCGAACGACTGGGACGGCGGGTACAGCTGACCGAACTCGGCACACTGCTGGCCGAACACGCCGAGGAGATCCTCGACTCGGTGGGCAGGGCGACGCACGCCCTCGAGAACGCCCAGGACGGCCTGTCGGCGCGGTTGACGGCGGGCGTGTGGGCGTCGGTGGCGTCGGGCCTGTTGCCGGCCGCGCTCACCGCGCTGGCCTCCGACCACCCCGGTATCGAGGTGCGCACGCGTGAACTGGCGCCCGAGGAGACGGCCGGCGCGGTGCGGGACGGCACGCTCGACTTCTCGTTCGTGATCGACTACTCGGACTACCCGATGCCGTGGGATCCGGCGTTGGCGCGCGAGGTCGTCGCCGTGGAGAGGCTGCACGCGGCGGCGCCGACAGGGGTCGTACCCGAGCCGGCGGTGTCGCTCACCGATCTGGCGGAACACCCGTGGGTGCTGGCCGGGCCGCGGTCGCATTTCGGCCGTGCCGTCCGGATCGCGTGTCAACAGCGGGGATTCGAACCGAAGATCGCCCACGAGGTGGAGGAGCAGGCCACCGCGCTGGCGATGGTCGGTTCGGGACTGGGCGTCACGCTCGTGTCCGACCTCGGGCTGTCACTTCTGCCGCCCGGCGTGGACATCGTCGCGCTGACCGAACCCGTCATGCGGCGGGTGTCGATCGCCTACCGGGCCAAAGGCACGCCCAGGCCCTCGCTCCGGTTGGTCATCGAGGCGGTGCGCGCCGCCGCGGCCGAGAAGGGTCTCGGGGCCAGCGCCACACTGCCGTGAGCGGACCGGCTCAGCGGTCGTCCGCCGGGATGACGATCCAGAGCGCGAGGTAGAGCACGAACTGCGGTCCGGGCAGCAGGCACGACGCGACGAACGCGAGGCGCATCGTCCGTGGCTTCCAGCCGAACCGGTGGGCCAGGCCCGCGCACACTCCGCCGAGCATACGGTCGTGGCGCGAACGGGTGAGTTTCGTGGTGGTCGATGTCGTCATACCTCCACCATGCTCCTGCGGCGCGCGTGCGGCATCGGGGACGTCCCCGATACGGGCCCCGAGATCGCGTCGGCCGACGAACCCTCCCGCCCGGCGCTACGGTCGGTGCATGTCGCGTGCGGACAAGCTGCCCACGTACACGATCCGCCAGCTGGGCGCGTTCGTGGCGGTGGCGGACACGGGAACGATCAGCGGCGCGGCTGAGCGCCTGCACCTGTCGCAGTCCGCGCTCGCAGCGGCCGTCACCGACCTCGAGAAGGCGCTGAACGTCCGGCTCACCGTGCGCAAACGCGCCCGCGGCGTGCAGCTGACGCCAACCGGCGAGGCCGTGCTCAGCCGGGCGCGCACACTGTTGCGACAGGCGGGTGAACTGCAGGCCGATCCGTCGGGCGAGGACGGCGTCGTGGCCGGCCCGCTGGCACTGGGCTGCGACCCGTCGCTCGGGTCGACCGTCCTGCCGGAGCTGCTCCGCGGCTTCACCCGGCGTTACCCCGACGTGCGGGTCGAACTGCACGAGGCGACGCGGAACAGCCTGCGCAGCAGCCTCGACGACGGCGAGCTCGACCTGGCGATCGGCTACGACCTCGGCCTGTCCCCGGACTGGCGGGCCGCCGCGCTGGAGTCCCGCGAGACCGCGGTACTACTGGCGCCGGACCACCCACTGGCCCGGGTGGCCGGGCCGCTCCGGCCCGCGGATCTCGCGGCCGAACCGATGGTGCTGGTCGACGTGTCGCCGAGTGCCGAGCACGCCGTCGAGGTCTGCCGGCGGGCCGGATTCGCCCCGCACGTGGCGTATCGGACGCAGAACGTCGACACCGCACGGGCGTTCGCGGCCCGCGGTCTGGGGTGGACCCTGCTCGTGCAGCCGTCGCGTCGCGAGCGGACCCACGACCGGAACCACGACGAGGCGGACGTCGTCGTGCGTGCCGACCTGGAACCGCGTCCCGACTCGGTCGACGTCGTCGTCGCGTGGAACCGCGGTTCGCTGCTGAGCACGGCGGCGCGGCTGTTCCTGCAGTGTGCCGTCGGCGGAGACGGCGCGTCCCGGGAATCCCCGGGGCACGGCGCCGGGTAGTCGGTTGCGGGCTCCCTCCGCCCGGCGCGATCATCGCGGGTGAGGTGGGTCATGACCGAACGCAAACCGCCGGGCGTCGACTTCGAATCGTGGGTCGAGAAGCAGATCCGGGAAGCCCAGGAACGCGGTGAGTTCGACGCGCTGCCGGGCGCGGGCAAACCGCTGACGGGGCTGGATCGCGACTGGCTGAGCACCTACATCGAACGGGAGGGCCTGTCGATCGACGCCGCGCTCCCGGAACCGTTGCGGCTGCGCAAGGAGATCGAGAACCTGCCGTCGGCGGCCGCCGCGCTGCGCAGCGAGGAGGAGGTGCGCGACCTCGTCCGTGAACTGAACCTGCGCATCGCCGCGTGGATCCGCTCCGGCGAAGGGCCGCGGATCCGCCTGAAACCGGTCGCCGTCGACGACGTGCTCGACGAGTGGCGCCGAGCCCGCGGCAGGGCGCAGCGTGCCGACGTCGACGCGTCACCGGGGACACCGGGGGAGGGTCCGCCTTCGGAGGAGCCGCGGGCCGGGGCCCGTCGGCGTCGTTGGTGGCGCCGGCGCCGCGACTGACCGTTGCCACCGTTGGCCGGGGAGAGTCCGGACCCGGTGGCCGCGTGGTGGAATTCAGGACGTGGCGGACGCGGCGAGGAACAGCTCCGCGCAGTGGTCCACGATCTCGTCCTCGGTGGCCTCCAAGCTGCCGTCGAGCCACGACGTGAGCGTCTGCGCCAGGCCTCCCACCAGCATCTCCGCCAGAATGTCGAGTCGCGTGCCGCCGTCGACACCGTAGAACTCGCGGGCTTGCACGCCGAGCAGTTCGACGAACATGCGCGTCGAAGCCACCCGGCGTTCCGCGAGCGCGGTGTCGGCCATCGACGGGGAGAACAGCAACCTCCCGCGGCGCGGATCCTCGGCGGCGGCGCGCACCAACCTGGACAGCCCCGCCCGGACCTTCGCCTCCGCGTCGGCCGCCGCCTGCTCCACGGCGTCCAGCGTCGCGGCGGCGATGCCCTCGACGACGCGGTCGTAGACGGCCACCGCGAGGGCGTCGCGGTCGGCGAAGTTCTCGTAGAAATATCGGGCTGCCAGGCCCGCGTGGCGGCACGCGCCGCGGACCGTGAGTGCACGCGGGCCGTCGCCGGACCCGAGCAGGTCGAGGCCCGCCTCGAGCAGTTGGGCACGGCGCTCGGCCTGCCGGTCGGTGCCGCTGACGCCGCCGTAGGTGCGGAGCGGTGCGCTGCTCATGGCTCCCATCTTGACATTCCCGTCGCGACCGCGGTCTCATAACTGACAACGGTCGTTCGCAGATATGCCGGTCGGCGGCGCCACGGCCGCCCGCGAAGGCGGATCGACGGGGGAAGGCCGTTCGACACGGGGCAGCGGAGATCCTCTCGGATCCCGTCCAGCAAGGAGGCCCGATGAGTACCGAACAGCAGGCCCGGCCCGCACGGTCCACGTCCGAGACGGGGGAGCCGGCAGTAGCCGACGGCACGGCGGCCGCGGCCACCATGCGCCGGGACGTGGTCGTCGGAGCGGGGCTGCTCGCGGCGGCGGCGAACATCATCATGCAGCTGGGGCGCCCAGGCGTCGGTCACGGCGTGGTGGAGAGCACCGTCGACGACGGCAATGTCTACGAACGACCGTTCAAACGCGGACGCACGACACTGACGTACCTGGCGGTCGCCATGCTCGGCACCGACGAGGAGCGCAAGGCTTACCGCCGGGCCGTGAACAAGCAGCACATGCAGGTGCGCTCCGACGAGTCGAGTCCGGTCGAGTACAACGCGTTCGACCCCGAGCTGCAGCTGTGGGTCGCGGCGTGCCTGTACAAGGGATTCGAGGACATCTACCTCGCGTACCTGGGGGAGTTGTCCGCCGACGAACTCGACGAGATCTATCGCTCGGCCGCCCCACTCGGCACGACGCTGCAGGTGCGTGAGGACATGTGGCCCGAGAGTCGGGCGGCGTTCGAGGAGTACTGGCAGCGGAACCTGGCGAAGATCCACATCGACGACACGGTGCGCGAGTACCTCCACGGCATCGCCACCGCGTCCTTCCTCCCGAAGCCGCTCCACCTGCTGCTGCGCCGGTTCAACCTGTTCGTCACCACCGGATTCCTGCCGCAGGTGTTCCGGGAACAGATGCGACTGACCTGGACGGCGAGGCAGCAGCGGCGGTTCGACGCCATGAACCGGGTGCTCGGCCGGGTGATCCGTGCGTCGCCGCTCCCGCTGCGCGCGTTCCCCTACAACGCCTGCCTGTGGGACGTGCGGCGACGGCTCCGCACCGGCAAACCGTTGGTGTGAGGCACGGCCCGGCGGCGGGTCTCGTGCGGCGAGTCCCGCACACGACGCCGCGCGTCGCCGTGTGCGGGATCGTCCGTCGCCGAACGCAGAGCACGCGGTGCCGAGTGCAGGGCACGCGGTGCCGAGTGCAGGCGGGGTGGACGGGACGTCGAGCCGGTAGTAGTTTAGAGATTTACTAAATCGGTCGAGTGTGAGAGTTGGTCCCATGACGGCGAGTGATTCCGGCGAGCTGGACTTCTGGTCGTTCGTCGAGCTCGCCAACCGCAGGCTCTCCCGGGAGTACGGCTTCCGGCACCAGCTCGCCACCGAGTTGCTGCTGACCCTCAACCGCGCCTCCAACATCGTCACCTACGACCTCGAGGCGTCGGTGCACCGGCCGCGTGGCCTGTCGTGGTCCGGGTTCCGCCTGTTGTTCGTGACGTGGCTGGCCGGACCGCTCGAGGCGAAGAAGGCGGCCGAGTTGACGGGCATGAGCCGCGCGGCGGTGTCCAATCTGGCCAAGACGCTGGTGTCGGACGGGCTGCTCAGCAGGGAACCCGGAGCGCGCGACGGCCGGTCGGTGCTGCTGTCGCTCACCGACACGGGCCATCAGGAGATGGTCGAGGTCTTCCGTGCGCACAACGAACGCGAGGACGAGTGGGCAGGTGTGCTGTCCCCCGAGGAGCAGCGCATCCTGATCATGCTGCTCGACAAGCTCGTCACCAACCGCGACCAGTTCGACGTCCGCGGCCGGAACTGAGCCGCACGCACCGGCGCCGGCTCCGGTGAAGGCGCCGCCGCCGGTGCCACTGACTCCATTCAGCCGGTGTCGTACCTGCGCATGTGTTGAAACTAGTACATGCGTTAACTAGCGTGGAACGGGCGCGCCCCCGTGGTGTGCAGCCGAGATGACAGCAAGGAGGCAGTCATGGCGTACTACCGTCGGGTCGGCAGCGTGCCACCGAAACGTCACACCCAGCACCGCACCCCGGACGGCGGGCTGTACTACGAGGAGCTCATGGGCGAGGAGGGATTCACCTCCGACTCGTCGCTGCTCTATCACCGCGGCATTCCGTCGGCGATCGTCGACTCGCGGGTCTGGGATCCGGGGGACCTGTCCACCACGCCGAACCATCCGCTCAAGCCGCGGCACCTGAAGCTTCATGATCTGTTCCCCAAGGAGACCTGGGCCGAGACGGACGTGGTCACCGGGCGCAGGCTGGTCCTCGGCAACGGCGATGTGCGACTGTCCTACGTGGTGTCCACGAAGGACTCGCCGCTGTACCGCAACGCGACCGGCGACGAGATCGTCTACGTCGAATCCGGGCAGGCGACGGTGGAGACGGTGTTCGGCAGCCTCGAGGCCGCGTCCGGCGACTACGTGTTCCTGCCGATGTCCACCACCCACCGGTGGCTGCCACACGGCGACTCTCCGCTGCGGGCCTACGCCATCGAGGCGAACAGTCACATCGCACCCCCGAAGCGGTACCTGTCGCGCTACGGCCAGTTCCTGGAGAACTCGCCCTACTGCGAGCGGGACCTGCACGGGCCCGCCGAACCACTGCTGCGGGAGGGAACCGACGTGGAGGTGCACGTCAAACACCGCGTCGGTGGCGGCATCGGCGGCAGCGTCCTCGTCTATCCGGAGCACCCGTTCGATGTCGTCGGCTGGGACGGCTGCCTGTACCCGTTCACGTTCAGCGTGCACGACTTCGAACCCATCACCGGGCGCGTGCACCAGCCGCCGCCCGTGCACCAGGCCTTCGAGGGAACCAACTTCGTCATCTGCAACTTCGTTCCCCGCAAGGTGGACTACCACCCGCTGTCGGTGCCCGTGCCGTACTACCACTCCAATGTGGACTCCGATGAGATCATGTTCTACTGCGGCGGCGACTACGAAGCTCGGAAGGGATCGGGTATCGGACAGGGTTCGATCTCCTGGCACCCCGGCGGTCATTCGCACGGGCCGCAGCCCGGAGCGGTGGAGAAGAGCCTCGGCGCGGAGTTCTTCGACGAACTGGCCGTCATGGTCGACACGTTCCGGCCGCTCGAGCTCGGTGAAGGCGCCCTCGCGTCCGAGGACACGAACTACGCCTGGACCTGGTCCGGGCGCGGGCCCGGACAGTGAGCGCGGCGCCCGGTCTGCCCGCGTTCGCCCACGGACTCTGCGACGACGCGGCGGTGTTCCCACCGGGACTCGCCCCGCTGCCCGACGCGGTGTCCCGGCATCGCGAGCACGTCTCGGCTCCGTATCGAGACCTCGTCGGCCCGCTCGTCCTGGCCGCGCCCGCAGTCGGGGAACTTGCACCGCTGCTGCGGCACGACGACGACCTGGCGCTCGCGGTGACCGCGCCGGAGGGTCCGGCCCAGCTGGCCGGCGCGATCGGCGGCGCGGCGGACCTGCCGGTGCGGGTGCTCGCCGCCGAGATCGCGGTGCCGGGCGAGGTGGCCGAGTTCTTCGCCGAACTGGACGCGCTCGAGTTGCCGGGCGTGACCGTTCACGTCGAGGTACCACGCGACGAACGCAGGTTTGCGGTGCTCGCCGGGCTCGCCGAACGCGGCGTGCGCGCGAAGTTCCGTACCGGCGGGGTCCGTGCGGACCTGCATCCCGACGAGGCCGAGCTCGCGACGGCGGTCGTGGCCGTCGCGCGCGCCGACATCGCGTTCAAGGCCACCGCCGGTCTGCACCACGCGATCCGCAACACCGATCCGGACACGGGCTTCGAGCAGCACGGCTTCCTCAACCTGCTGCTGGCCACCGACGCTGCGCTGCAGGGCTCGGACGAGAGCGTGGTCGCGGGACTGCTGGCCCGGCGGGACGGTGCGGCGATCGCGGCGGCGGTCCGCGAACTGGGCGCCGAGCGGGCCACCACCGTGCGGCGTTCGTTCGTCTCGTTCGGCACCTGCAGCATCATCGAGCCGCTCGCCGAGCTCGTGGAACTCGACCTGATCCCCGCCGACTCCGTGGCGGGCAAGGAGTGAACGCATGACCACCATCGCCATCCCCGAGGGCTCGCTGTTCGGGCTCGACAACCTGCCCTACGGCGTGTTCTCCACGCCGGGTACCGACCCGCGGGTCGGCGTGCGCGTCGCCGACTCGGTCGTCGACCTCGCCGCGACGCTCGGTGACGCGGTGTTCGCACGCCCGTCGCTGAACGACTTCATGGCGCAGGGCCGCGCCCGGTGGGACGAGGTGCGGCGGGAAGTCGCCGACCTGGCGGCGGGGGAGGTCCCCGACGAGGCCGTGCACCCCGTGCAGGCGGTCACGATGCACCGGCCGTTCGACGTCGCCGACTACGTCGACTTCTACGCCTCGGAGAACCATGCCTCGAACCTCGGCCGCATCCTGCGTCCGGACTCGGAGCCGCTGCTGCCGAACTGGAAGCACCTGCCGGTCGGCTACCACGGCCGTTCCAGCACGGTCGTGGTCACCGGCACCGAGGTCGTCCGCCCGTCCGGGCAGCGCAAGAACGACGACGGCCCGGTGTTCGGCCCGTCGCAGCGCCTCGACATCGAGGCGGAGCTCGGCTTCGTCGTCGGCACCGGCTCGTCGCTGGGATCGCGGGTGAGCACCGCGGAGTTCGCCGAGCACGTGTTCGGTGCGGTGCTGGTCAACGACTGGTCGGCACGCGACATCCAGGCGTGGGAGTACCAGCCGCTCGGCCCGCACCTCGGCAAGAGTTTCGCCACGTCGATCTCCGCGTGGGTGGTGCCGCTGCAGGCGCTCGAGGCCGCCCGTGTGCCGGGGCCGGTGCAGGAGCCGGAGGTGTTGCCCTACCTGGCCGAGGAGCAGGACTGGGGGCTCGACATCGACGTGGCCGTCAGCTGGAACGGGCAGGTCGTCTCCCGTCCGGTGTACCGGGAGATGTACTGGTCGCCCGCCCAGATGCTCGCCCACCTGACCGTGAACGGCGCCGTCGCGAGTACGGGCGACCTGTACGCGTCCGGCACGATCTCCGGGCCCGGAAAACACGAGCGGGGAGCGTTCATCGAGATCACCTGGGGCGGACAGGAACCGGTCGACGTGGCGGGGAGGAAGAGCACGTTCCTCGAGGACGGCGACGAGGTGACGATCAGTGCCACCGCGCCCGGTGCGGGCGGTGGCCGGATCGGATTCGGCGACGTCACCGGTCGCATCCTGCCCACGCCGGACCCGCCCGCGTGAGCGGCTGACTCCGTTCCGTGGCCGAGGCCCGTACTCGGGTCTCAGCTACGGAGTCGTCAGCCGTTCCGGAAGGCCCCACACCCTCGTACTGTCTCCCGCACTGCCCTGACCAGCGAGAACGGCCACCGAGCTCGATCGATCGCCGGGCCGGGCCAACCTCCTCGGCGCCTTTTGCGTCACAGTGCACGGAAGTGGTGGAAACCACCCGAACGGTGGTTGGCATCATGGAGCGCCGGTACAGACGAGAGTGAGGTACGCCGTGACGCAGTCGCCGCCCGCGCCACCGGTCACCCCGGTGCCGGCCAAGACCCGGTACCGGCCCGAGCTGCAAGGCCTTCGCGCGCTCGCGTGTGCGCTCGTGGTCATCTACCACGTGTGGCTGGACCGCGTGTCCGGCGGCGTGGACGTGTTCTTCTTCGTCACCGGCTTCCTGATCACCGGGCAGCTCTTCCGGGCGAGCCTGCGTGACCGGGTCCGGTTCCGCGCCACCTGGGGACGGTTCGTCAAGCGGCTCGTGCCGTCGATGGCGACCGTGCTCGTCGGCACCGTCGTCGCGGCGTACTTCCTGCTGCCGGAGACACGCTGGGAACAGACCGCGGGCGAGATCGTGGCCTCGGCGCTGTTCTTCGAGAACTGGCAGCTGGCGGCCCAGTCCGCCGACTACTTCGCCCAGCACGACCAGGCCAGCGTCGTGCAGCACTTCTGGTCGCTGTCCATCCAGGGGCAGTTCTACCTCGTGTGGCCGCTGCTGATCGCCGCGTTCGCGTTCGTCGTGAAGCGCTTCGGCGGAAACCTGCACCGGTGGCTGTTCGGCCTGCTGACCGTGCTGACGGCCGGGTCGCTGGCCTACTCGGTGTACCTGACGGCCGCCGACCAGCAGTTCGCGTACTTCATGTCGGCGACGCGGGTCTGGGAGTTCGCACTGGGCGGGCTGGTCGCGCTGGCGATCGACCGGCTCGCCCTGCCGCGCGCGATCCGGATCCTGCTCGGCTGGCTCGGTGTCGCCGGGCTCGTGTTGTGCGGCCTGGTGCTGCAGGTCGGCACCATGTTTCCCGGCTACGTCGCGCTGTGGCCGGTCGTGGCGGCCGCGCTGGTGCTCGTGGCGGGCCAGACGGGCACGGTGCTCGGCGCCGACCGCATGCTGTCCTCACGGCCGTTGAACTACCTGGGCAACGTCAGCTTCTCGCTGTACCTGTGGCACTGGCCGGTGCTGCTGTTCTACGTGCTGTTGCGGGACCGGCCGGAGGTCGGCCTGCGCGGCGGCGCCGTCGTCATCGCCGTGTCCCTGGCACTGGCCATGCTCACCTACCACCTGGTCGAGAAGCCGGTCCTGCGGGCCAAGGTGGACACGCGGACCGTGTGGGGGTCCTACCGGGTCGGCGCGGCGATGCTCGCCGTCGTGCTCGCCGTGGCGGGCACGTGGCAGCTGGCGGCGGTGGAGCGGGCCACCTTCGTGCAGAAGGAGGACGACCCGGCCCACCCCGGTGCGCAGGTCCTGTCGCCCGGCGGCCCGCATGCGGACGGCGACGCCGATCCGATCCCGCCGTTCGCTGCGCTGCCCAAGCAGTACGACAACTTCACCGCGGAGCAGTGCCGCCACTCGGACAAGAACGAGATCGTCGTCATCTGCAACGAGAGCCTTCACCCGAATCCGACGCGGCGCGTCGTCGTGGCGGGCGACTCGCATTCGCAGCAGTTCAACGCGGCGCTGCGGCCTGCGGCGAAGAAGGCCGGGTGGGAGATCATCTCCATGGGCCGCGGCGGGTGCCCGCTCACCACCGAGGCACCCAACAATCCCGAATGCACTGCCTGGAACGAGACGGTCATGCAGGAGATCCTGGAGCTCGAGCCGGATGCCGTGTTCACGATGGCCAGCCGGGACGCGCACCCGCTACGGGACGAGGTCACCCCGGCCGGCTACGTCGAGCAGTGGCGGACGCTCGAGGAGGCGGGCATCCCGGTCATCGCCGCCCGTGACAACCCGCGCTTCAACCGGTCCCTGGCCGAGTGTGCCGAGAAGCGCGGTGTGGACCACCCGTCGTGCTCGGTCGAGCGCGACAAGGTCTACGACCCGCAGCCGTCCTGGACAGCGGTCGAGAACCTGCCGCAGAACGTGAGCTTCGTCGACTTCAGCGACTACTTCTGCACGCCGACCGAATGCCCGCCGATGATCGGGAACGTCCTGGTCTACCTGGACAACAACCACATCACGAAGGCGTACATGAAAACGTTGGCGCCGGTGGTGCGGGAGCGGATGGCCGGGATCCTCGACCGCGTCGGCTGAGTGAGACGCCGGTTCGGCCGGGGCGACGGGACCCCCTCGCCCCGGCCGAACCGGATCACTCGCGCCGGCGGGTCTTCGCGCGCTGGTAGAAGTACGCGGCCCAGAAGCCGACGGCCGCCAGCACCATCACGACGGCGAACACCCACATGCCGAGGTTCGTCTCGGTCTCGGTCAGCATGAACGCGACCGCCGCCACGGCCAGCACGGACAGCGCGATCATGCCGTGCACGACGCGGCGCGGGATCTCGATTTCGGCCATGTGGGTCATCCTGCCAACACGCGCCGGCCCAGGTTGCCGCCGGTCCGCGCCCTCGTCCGTGGGCACGCGGCCGCGACGGGTCACAGCCCCCAGTCGGCGGTGACGGCGTCGTTGTCGGACCCCGGCGCGTGCGGGGATGCGGGCACCGCCGGCTCGGTGCGCGAGAACCGCGGCGCGGGTGCGGGCTGGACGACGCCGTCGATCTCGACGAACGTTCCCCGCGCCGCGACGTGGGGATGGTCGGCGACTTCGTCCCACGTCAGTACGGGGGTGACGCACGCGTCGGTGCCGTCGAACACGGCGGCCCACTCGTCCCGGGTGCGGCTCGCGAAGACCTGCGTGAACCGTGCCCGCAACGTGGGCCAGCCCGACCGGTCGTTCTGATCGGGCAGCTCCTCGTCGGCCAGGCCGAGGCCGTCGATCAGCTGTGCGTAGAACTGCGCCTCGAGCGCGCCCACCGCGACGTACCGGCCGTCCGAGCAGACGTAGGTGTCGTAGAACGGCGCGCCCGAGTCGAGCAGGTTGCCCGCACGCTCCGAGGACCACGCGCCGATGCCGCGCAGGGACCAGAGCATCTGGGCGAGCACGCTCGCACCGTCGACCATCGCCGCGTCGACGACCTGGCCGCTGCCGGAACGCTCTCGCTCCCACAGCGCCGAGAGCACACCTGCGAGCAGGAACATCGATCCGCCGCCGTAGTCGCCGACGAGGTTGAGCGGCGGCGCGGGCGGCTCCTCGGCCCGGCCGATCGCGTGGAGCGATCCGGTCAGGCTGATGTAGTTGATGTCGTGGCCCGCCTGCGTGGCCATCGGCCCGTCCTGGCCCCAGCCGGTCATGCGGCCGTACACGAGTCGCGGATTGACGCCGCCGCACTCGTCGGGTCCGACGCCGAGTCGCTCGGCCACGCCGGGCCGGAACCCTTCGAGCAGCACGTCCGCCTTGCCCGCGAGGTCGAGCACGAACCGTGTGCCGGCGGCGGACTTCAGGTCGGCGGTCACGGAGCGCTTCCCGCGCATCAGGTGGTCCGACTTGCCGCCGTGGATGTCGAGCGCGCCGGACGGCCGTTCCACCCGGACGACATCGGCGCCGAGGTCGGCCAGGATCATGCCGGCGTGCGGCACCGGGCCGATGGCGGGCAGTTCGACGACTTTCAGACCGCTGAGAGGGCCAGGCACGTTGTCGTTCACCTCGTTGCTCGTGAGTCGGGTCGTGGGGGAGTGGGTCGTGGGGAAGCCGGGAGTACTCGGCCGGTGCGTCGGATTCCGCCCCGCCCGCGATCCTGCCCGGGGCCCGGCTCCGTCACGGTAGCCGGACAAGGCACGGATCACCTTTCCGCATCCGCCGAAGCGTCCGGGGGAGACGTAGGTCACGGGTGACGTGTCGCGCCCACGGTTACGCTGCGCGGTAAGCGCACGCTTTCCTAGTCGTCGACGGCATCCGCGGTGCCGTGACGGTGATCGGCGGAGCCGACGGCTCCCGACGTCCTGCGAAAGGAAACGCAATGGTTCGCACCCGGTTCTGCGACGTGTTCGGCGTCGACCATCCGATCGTGCAGGGCGGGATGCAATGGGTCGGCAAGGCCGAACTGGTCTCGGCCGTGGCCAACGCCGGCGCGCTCGGCTTCCTGACGGCGCTGACGCAGCCCACGCCGGAGGACCTGGCCAAGGAGATCGCGCGGTGCCGTGAGATGACGGACAAGCCGTTCGGCGTCAACCTGACGATCCTGCCGTCGATCAACCCGCCGCCGTACGCCGAGTACCGCGACGTGATCGTCGAATCCGGCGTTCCCGTGGTCGAGACCGCCGGGTTCAACCCCGCCGAGCACCTGCCGACGTTCCAGGGCGGCGGTGTGAAGGTGCTGCACAAGTGCACCAGCGTGCGGCACGCCGTGAAGGCCCAGGACCTCGGTGTCGACGGCATCTCCATCGACGGCTTCGAATGCGCGGGCCACCCCGGTGAGGACGACATCCCGGGTCTGGTGCTGATCCCCGCGGCCGCCGACAGGATCTCGATCCCGATGGTCGCCTCCGGAGGCTTCGGCGACGCGCGCGGCCTCGTCGCGGCCCTGGCACTCGGCGCCGACGGCATCAACATGGGCACCCGGTTCGTCGCCACGCAGGAGGCGCCCGTGCACGAGAACGTCAAGCTGGCCATGGTCGAGGCCAGTGAACGCGACACCGAGTTGATCTTCCGGCCGCTGCGCAACACCGCACGGGTCGCGAGCAACACGGTCAGCCGCGAGGTCGTGTCGATCCTGGACGGCGGCGGCGAGTTCGAGGACGTGCGCGAGCTCGTCGCAGGCAACCGGGGCCGCACCCGGGTGCTCGAAGAGGGCGACACCGACGGCGGCATCTGGTCCGCAGGCCTGGTTCAGGGCCTCATCCAGGACGTCCCGACGGTCGCCGAGCTGGTCTCGCGGATCGCGGGCGGCGCGGACGAACTGATCAACCGACGGCTCGCCGGCCTGGCTGGCTGAATTCGCCCGGGGCCGTTCCGCTACACCGTCGTGCAACGCAGTACAACGCCGTACATCGGAGGAGAAGAACACATGGACATCGCAGGGTCGGTCGCACTGGTGACCGGGGGAGCGTCGGGGCTCGGTCTCGCCACGGTGCGGGAGCTGCACGGGCAGGGCGCGAAGATCGTGATCCTCGACCTGCCGTCGTCGGACGGTGACGCGGTGGCCCAGCAGTTGGGCGAGAACGCCGTGTTCGTCGCCGGGGACGTGACCAGTGAGGACGACGTCACGGCCGCTGTCGACGCCGCGGCGAAGCTCGGTCCGCTGCGTATCACGGTCAACTGCGCGGGGATCGGCAACGCGGTCAAGACCGTGTCGAAGAAGGGCGCCTTCCCGCTCGCCGACTTCACCAAGGTCGTGGGCATCAACCTCATCGGCACGTTCAACGTCATCCGGCTCGCCGCGGAGCGGATGTCGCAGACCGAGGAGGTCGGCGAGGAGCGGGGCGTCATCGTCAACACCGCGTCGGTGGCTGCCTACGACGGCCAGATCGGGCAGGCCGCCTACTCGGCGTCGAAGGGTGGCATCGTCGGCATGACGCTGCCGATCGCCCGCGACCTGGCGAGCCTGAAGATCCGTGTGGTCACAATCGCACCGGGCCTGTTCCAGACCCCGTTGTTCGCGGGCCTGCCCGAGGACGCCGTCAAATCCCTCGGGGAGCAGGTGCCGCACCCGTCGCGGCTGGGCGACCCGGTCGAGTACGGCTCGCTGGCGCGGCACATCGTGGAGAACCCGATGCTCAACGGCGAGACGATCCGCCTCGACGGCGCGATCCGCATGGCCCCGCGCTGACGGCCGACCCGGTGGGGCCGCGCGGTCGGCGACCGTCCGCTCGTGGCCCCACCGGCGGTCGGCTGCCGGGGAATCCGCGCCGTCGGGGACAACCGCGCGGCGGGGGTCCTCGGCGGGGTGGGAGACGGCCGGTCAGAGCCCACCGCGGGCGATCAGCTGGCGGGCCACCACGTCCCTCTGGATCTCGTTGGTGCCCTCGCCGACGATCATCAACGGCGCGTCACGGAAGTAGCGTTCGACGTCGAACTCGGTGGAGTAGCCGTAACCGCCGTGCACGCGCACCGCGGTCAGCGCGACTTCCATCGCCGTCTCGGAACAGAACAGCTTGGCCATGCCCGCCTCCATGTCGGAGCGCTGCCCGGAGTCGTAGGTGCGGGCGGCGTGCAACAACAGTTGCCGCGCGGCGGTGAGTTTCGTGCCCATCTCGGCGAGGTGATTGCCCACCGACTGGTGCTTCCAGATCGGGACGCCGAACGACTCGCGCTCCTGGGCGTAACGCAGCGCGTCGTCGAACGCCGCGCGCGCGACGCCCGTGGCCCGCGCGGCCACCTGGATCCGCCCGATCTCGAGACCGCGCATCATCTGCGCGAATCCTTGTCCTTCGACACCGCCGAGCAGGGCGCTCTCGGGCACGCGGCAGTCGTCGAACGACAGCTCACAGCTCTCGACACCCTTGTAGCCGAGCTTCGGAAGGTCGCGGGAGACGGTGAACCCCGGCCCCTTCTCCACGAGCAGCACGCTGATGCCGCGGTGCGGCGGATCGGCGTCGGGATCGGTCTTGCACAGCACGGCGACCAGCCCGGCTCGGCGGGCGTTGCTGATCCACGTCTTCGTACCGTTGAGCACGTAGCCGGCGGAGGTGTCGCCGTCCCCGCCCGCGGGTGCGGCGACGGTCCGCATGGCCTGCAGGTCCGAGCCGCCGCCGGGTTCGGTCAGCGCCATCGTCGCGCGGAGTTCGCCGGTCGCCATCCGGGGCAGGTACTTCTGTTTCTGCTCCTCGGTGCCGTAGTCGGACAGCAGTTTCGCGACGACCGTGTGCCCGCCCATCGCGCCGGCGAGGCTCATCCAGCCGCGGGCGAGCTCCTCGGTCACCAGCGCGTAGCACGGTGCCGAGACCCGTACCTCGCCGTAGGGCTCCGGTACCGCCAGGCCGAAGATCCCGAGCCGCTTCATCTGCTCGATGAGCGCCTCGGGATAGACGTTGTCGTGTTCGAGATCGCGCACCACGGGACGCACGTCCCTGTCGACGAACTCACGCACGGTCTCCACGATGGCCTGTTCGTCGGCGTCCAGGCCGGCTTCCGTCGTCACCATTCACTCCCTGTCCGAAGAATCCGTTCGGTGTGGGCGCCCGTCCGGGCACCGGTCAGTCGTGGAATCGCACGTCGGCCGTCGCGTGGCGGTCGTCGGCGGCGCTCGCGACGGCCAGGGCGGCGCCTCCGTCGTCGTCCGGGCCGCCGCGGACGAGGACCGGCATGCCACTGAACACGGGCCGCCGCAGCCGGAACCGCACCTCGGCCACCGGCCGCGGGGCGTCGCGGCGCACGGCCTCGAGCATGAGCAGCACCAGCAGCGGTCCGTGCACCACGAGTCCCGGATAGCCCTCGACGTCGCGTGCGTAGGGCAGGTCGTAGTGGATGCGGTGCGAGTTGGCCGTCAGCGCGCTGAACCGGAACAGCGTCACCGGGGAGGTGTCCGGGGACAGCAGCCACGGATGTCCGTCCGGGGTGGGGGCTTCGGTCGGAACGGCGAACGTCCGCGGGCTCTCGTCGCCGGAGCGGTAGACGTAGTCGATGTCCTCGACGATCCGGTCGTGGCCGTGCTGGCTCCACGTGCTGCGGACGGTCACGAACGCCAGTTCGCCGTTGCCGCCGTGTTTGACCGTGCACGTGGTGACCTCGGACGTGCGGTGCACCGGCGCGCCGACCTCCAGCGCGCCGTCGAACCGGACGTGGCCGCCCGCGAACATGCGCCTGCGGTCGGGGACGGGTGGCAGGAACCGGCCGTGACGGGGGTGGCCGTCCGGGCCGAGGGCCTCGTTCGGAGGCCATTCGAGCAGCTGCAACCAGTGCCAGAGCGGGGGGAGCCGGTCTCCGGTGCGTGCCACGACCGGCTGGTCGAGGACCGCCGAGAGCGCCGTCACCGGTTCGCCCGCGACGAACCCCTCGTCGCGGGCGGGGTCGGGGTTCCAGCCGTCGAGGTGTTCCTGCAATCCCACGTCCACGTCCTCGCTGTTCCCGTCGTTCCGGCACCGCCGTCCTCGCTCGTGCATTCTATAGAATCTCGCGACACCACTCCGCGGTTGTGTTGCACGTCACTCGAAGGGTGGAACCGGTCGACGGCGGAGCGGGCAAATGGTGGATTCCCGATTCCCTCCGGCCCGTCGACCGGGTACCGAGGACGGACGGGCTTCGGCTCGTACGGCACCCGCCGCATCCGTGCGAGCGGCGACGACGGAAGTGAGGTGGTGGCGAGGCCCCGACGTCTCCGCGGGCCGTCCCGCGGTGCGCGCGACCCGCGGCGTGAGCCGTACGGGTTCCGAACTCCCTGACCCGAGCACGACCCGACGACGTGTCTGCTCCCGTGCGACCCCGAGTCGTCCGGGTGCGGGAAAGCCGCATACCAGTGGAGGAAGCGATGGCGACGGACGCCGACAAGATCAAGGTGACCATCCTGCCGACCGGCACGATGCACGCCGACCTGACGTGGCTGCTCATCGACCCGCAACGGATGGCGACGCGCAGCAATCCGGGCAAACAGCGGGACTGGGTGCCGGTGCCGACTCACGTGGTCTACATCGAACACCCCGACGGCACGAAACTCCTGTGGGACGCGGGCGTCCCGCGGGACTGGGAACAGCGTTGGGGGCCGACCGGACTGGACCAGTTCTTCCCCGTCGACGAGGTCACCGACGACATGTGGCTCGACGCCCGGCTCGGGCAGTTGAACCTCGAACCCGGAGACATCGACTACCTGTTGCTGTCGCACCTGCACATGGACCACGCGGCCAACGCGAAGATGTGGCAGGACACCGGCACGAAGATCGTCGTCGACGAGGCCGAGAAACAGGGCGCCTTCGGCTTCGACGGCTACAACAAGGGCGCCCACATCAAGTCCGACTACGACGGCCTCGAGCTCGACACGATCAACGAGGACACCGAACTGCTCCCGGGTGTGACGCTGGTGCGCACCCCGGGGCACACGTGGGGCACGCTGTCGCTGCAGGTCGATCTCGCCGACTCCGGAACGATGCTGTTCACATCGGACTCGCTGTATCTACGTGAGAGTTACGGACCGCCGCCGATCGCGGCAGGCATCGTCTACGACACCGTCGCCTGGTTCGAGTCGGTCGAGAAGATCCGCGGGATCGAGGAGAAGACCGGCGCGACGATCGTGTTCGGGCACGCCGCCGACCAGATGGCCGAGCTCAGGACCGGGCCGGGCAACTACTACACGTGATCCGGTCCGAGGAGCCTGTGAAGGAGGCGTGACGAGATGCCGTTGTTCGACTACCGCTGCTCCTGCGGGGCACGGTTCGAGAAACTCCAGCCGAGCTGGCGCAGCCCCGATCCGGATTGTCCCGCGTGCGGGGCATCCACATCGCGCATGCCGCCTGCGGTCTCCCTCGCGGGCGGTGCGCGGCCGCCCGCGGGTCCGGACCAGGCGCCGACGTCCTGGGAGGCCACCGGCCGCGGCGACAGGGAGTACGTGGCCCAGTGGCGGCGGACGTTGGAGCACCGGGAGCGGCTGGCCGAGAAGTACCCGGAGCTGTCGACCCGACGCGACGCGGTGGCCGCCCACGAGGGTCGTTTCGAACGGGCGCCGCTGACGTACCGGGAACTGGCCCAGCGGGCTGCGGCGTCCGGGGATGCGACCGCGGCGGCTGCCGAGGCGGCGAGATCCCGCACCGGCTCGGGCTTCGGCTCCGGCTCGGGCTCCGGCGACGGTGGTGCCGCACCGACGGGTGGCACCGGTGGCTCGAGTTCCGGCGGCTCCTCCGGCGCGGGCGGGCGCTGAGCGACGCGGAGTCTAGAATCGAACGGTGACCGAGAACGCAGCCGACGCGCTCCGCGGCCGGGCGATAGCGGCGCGACGCGGCCCCTTCGGTGACAAGCAACAGCTGAGCGAGCGCGTCGCCGCGTACGTGCGCGAGGGCATCATGGTCGGCGAGTTCCCTCCGGGGGAGTTCGTCCGCACCGAACACCTCGCGGCGCAGCTCGGCGTGAGTCAGACGCCGGTCCGCGAAGCCCTCATGATCCTGCACAGCGAAGGGTCGGTGCGGTGGGAGCCGCGGCGCGGTTATCGCGTCGTGGCCCTCACCGGCCGTGACGTGCGGGACCTGTTCCAGGTGCAGGCCTACATCGCGGGCGAGCTGGCGGCCCGCGCGGCCGAACATCTCACCGAGGCCGAGATCGACCGCCTCGGCTCGCTCCAGGACGAGCTGACCGAGGCCGAGAGGACGGGCGAGACGGACCTGGTCGACAGTCTGAACCACGAGATCCACCGGACGGTGAACAAGGCGTCCGGATCCGCGCGGATGGCGTCGCTGCTGAACCTGACCGTCAACTACGTGCCGTTGCGGTTCTTCGGCACGATCGAAGGCTGGCCGTCGGCGTCGGCCCACGACCACGCCGAGATCCTGACGGCGTTGCGGGCCCGGGACCCGCAGGCCGCCCGCACCGCGATGACCGCGCACATCGAGCACATCGGCGAGTTGCTCGTGGCCCACCTCACGAAGCACGACATCCTCGCCTGAACCGCGTCCCCGGAGTCGTGCCCGTCCGTGCCTGCCCCGACCCGTCCCGTGCTGACGAATCCCCGGTGCCCCGAAGCGCTGCCCCGGTGAACGGCCGGTGACCCGGCCGCGTCCCACCGCGTCGATTTTTGGTGGATTTCTACAAACCGCCCCGGTGGGACGTGGCGGCTGCGATCATTCCGGAGTCGGAGCCCGTCCGGGGAGGCTGGGGGAGCACGGACGGACGTGTGCCGGGAACCGGGACGTCCGGTCCGGCAGCGTGCCGCGGACGCGGCACGTCCGAATGCGAAACACCCGAACGCGAGAACCCGGTGCCACCGCCCGGGCGTGACAGCAGGTTGTGAGGTTTGCCGAGTTTGTTCACCCGCATCGCCATCGTCAACAGAGGTGAGGCCGCGATGCGGCTCATCCGTGCCGTGCGCGAACTCAACGCGGAGGACGGCGGACGTCGGGAGACGATCGCCTTTCACACCGACGTCGATCGCGGCGCCACGTTCGTGCGGGAAGCGGATCACGCCTGGGAACTGGGCAACGCCGTCGACCGGCCCTACCTGGACATGGCCGCGCTGGAGCGTGCGCTGACCGGGTCGGCGGCGGACGCCGCCTGGGTCGGCTGGGGATTCGTGGCCGAGGACCCGGCGTTCGCGGAGCTCTGCGAGCAGCTGGGCGTGGCGTTCGTCGGCCCGTCCGCGGAGGCCATGCGCAGGCTCGGCGACAAGATCGGCGCGAAGCTGCTCGCCGAGGAGGTCGGCGTTCCCGTCGCGCCGTGGAGCCGCGGTCCGGTGGACGGGCTCGAGGGCGCGCTCGAGGCCGCGGGCGGCATCGGCTATCCGCTGATGCTGAAGGCGACCGCGGGCGGCGGCGGACGGGGCATCCGAGTGGTCGAGACCGCCGATGATCTGGCGGAAGCCTACGAACGGACCAGCGCCGAGGCCGAGCGAGCGTTCGGCAGCGGCGTGGTGTTCCTGGAACGGCTCGTCACCGGTGCGCGGCACGTCGAGGTGCAGGTGATCGCCGACGGCCGGGGAACGGCGTGGGCCCTCGGGGTGCGCGACTGCTCGGTGCAACGCCGCAACCAGAAGGTGATCGAGGAGTCGGCGTCGGTGCGGCTCGAGGCCGATCAGGTGGCCGAGCTGAAGGCCTCCGCCGAACGTCTCGCCGTGGCGGTGGGCTACCGCGGCGCGGCGACCGTCGAGTTCCTGTACCACCCCGGTGAGCGGCTGCTGGCGTTCCTCGAGGTGAACACCCGCCTGCAGGTCGAACACCCCATCACCGAGGCGACGACGTCGTTCGACCTGGTCAAGGCGCAGCTGCACGTGGCCGAGGGCGGCGCTCTGACCGGACCGCAACCGCAGGAGTCCGGGCACGCCGTCGAGGCCCGGCTCAACGCCGAGGACCCGGACCGGGACTTCGCGCCGGCCCCCGGGCACATCTCCCTGCTGACGCTGCCGAGCGGCCCCGGGGTCCGCGTCGACACCGGCGTGGGCGCGGGCGACGACATTCCCGCAGACTTCGACTCGATGATCGCCAAGATCATCACCTATGGCCGTACCCGGGACGAGGCGCTCGCCCGGCTGCGGCGCGCCGTGCGGGACACGACGGTGCTGATCGACGGCGGCGCCACCAACAAGAGTTTCCTGCTGGACCTGCTCGACGCGCCCGAGGTGATCGACGGCACCGCGGACACCGGCTGGATCGACCGTGTGCGCGCCGAGGGCAGGCTCGCGTCCCACCGTCACTCGGGGATCGCTCTGGCCGCGGCGGCGATCGAGGCTTACGAGGAGGGCGAGCAGGCGGAGCGGCAGCGGCTGCTGACCACCGCCTACGGCGGACGCCCGCAGGTCCGGCACGACGGTGCCACGGCCATCGACCTGAAACTGCGCGGCGCCGGCTACCGCGTGACCGTCGCCCGCACCGGCCCCCGGCGGTTCCGGGTCGAGATCGACGGGGCCGGTGCGGTGCCGGCGTTCGACGTCACGCTCGAACGGTTCGACGACAGCAGCGGCCAGCTCACGGTGCACGGCCACCGGTACCGCCTCGTGACCGGCACCCACGGGCCGGTGCACCTGGTCGAGGTCGACGGCGTGACCCACCGGGTGAGCAGGGACGAGGGCGGCGTGCTCCGGTCGCCGGCCCCGGCGCTCGTCGTCGCCACTCCCGTGGAACCGGGCGACGAGGTCGAGTCCGGCGCTCCGGTCCTGGTGCTGGAGAGCATGAAGATGGAGACCGTGCTGCGGGCGCCGTTCCGCGGCAGGCTGGTGCAGCGCCCCGTGTCGATCGGCAGCCAGGTCGAGGCTGGCGCGCCGCTGCTACGCCTCGAGCCGGTCGCCGACGACGACGCCGGTGAGACCGCGGCCGCCGACGGCACGGCGGAGCGGGTGGATCTGGAACTGCCCGCCGCGCCGCCGGAGATGTCGGCGGCCGAGCAGGTGCATCGTGGTCTGGACCGGCTGCACTGGCGGTTGCTCGGCTTCGACACCGGGCCGGACGAGGACCCCGGCGCGCCCACCGAGTACTCCAAGGCACGTACCCGGTTGGCCGACGACGGTGCGCGTCCGCTGGCCGAGGAGGCCGGACTGCTGCGCGTGTTCGCGGACCTGTGTGAGCTGACACGGAACCGCCCGGTCGCGGGCGGGCAGGCCGACGAGGAGGCGGGCGCGAGTGTCCACAGTGAACGCGAGTACTTCCACACGTATCTGCAGAGCCTCGACACCGAACGTGCCGGGTTGTCCGACGGCTTCCTGGCGAAGCTCACGCGCGTGCTCGGGCACTACGGCGTCACGGAACTCGACCGCACTCCGGAACTGGAGGAGGCGGTCTTCCGTATCTTCCTGGCCCAGCAGCGGGGTGCGGCCGACGCAGCCGTCGTGACGACCGTGCTGCAGCAGTGGCTGACCGAGCCCGCTCCGCCCGAGGCCGTGCAGTTGACGGTCGGGGAGGCGCTGGAACACCTCGTCGTGGCCACCCAGCTGCGGTTCCCCGCCGTGACGGACCTGGCGCGGAGTCTGGTGTTCCGGTGGTTCGGTCAGCCGATGTACCGCCGCAACCGGGCCGAGAGCTACACGGCGGTGCGCAAACACCTGCGGTATCTCGACGCCCACCCGGACGCGGCCGACCGCGAGGAACGGATCGCGGCCATGGTCGCCACGCCGGAACCGCTCGTGAGGGTGCTCGCGCAGCGCATGGTGCGCCCGGGTACCGACCAGCGACCGATGCTCGAGGTCCTCGCCCGGCGCTACTACGGTTCCCGGCGGCTGCACGGCCTCGACACCGTGCGCACCGCCGGCTTCGACTGCGTCACCGGCGAGTACCGGCCCGGTGGTACCGACCCGGCGGCGTACCGGCTGGTCAGCACCGCGACCGACATGACGAGCCTCGGGGATGCGCTCGGCGCGGTGGGGTCGATCGCCGACGGCGGACAGGCGGCCGACCTGGTGGCGGACGTCTACGTGACCTGGCCCGACCAGCCCGACGACGCCGACGCGATGGCCGAGCGGTTGCGCGGTGAGCTCGCGGCGGCCCCGTTGCCGGACCGGACCCTGCGGGTCACGGCCAGCGTCGCGGGCCGCACCGGATCGGCCATGCACCACCACTTCACGTTCACGGCCGGTGCCGACGGACCGGCCGAGGACCGGGCGATCCGGGGGCTGCACCCGATGATCGCGCAGCGGCTGCAGCTGCCGCGGTGGCGCAACTTCGACCTCACGCGGCTGCCGTCGGCCGACGAGGAGGTCTACCTCTATCGCGCCGTGGCGAAGGGCAACGAGACCGATGAGCGGCTCGTGGCGATGGCCCAGGTCCGCGACCTGACACCGCTGAAGGACGAGGACACCGGCCGGATCCTGGCGTTGCCGGACGTCGAGGACACGCTCGACGCGTGTGTGGCGGCGATCCGCCAGGAGCAGGCGGGCCGCCCGGCCAGGAAGCGGCTCGACACGAACCGGGTACTGCTGTACGTCTGGCCGCCCAACAGGCTCACACTCGACGAGGTCGACGCCATCGCGCGCCGCGTGCTGCCGACCACCACGGGTGCGGGACTCGAGGAGGTGCTGCTCATCGGCCGCCGGTCGGACGACCAGCAGGGCGAGCTCCGGGACACCGCCGTTCGCATCGGCTACGACGTCGGATCCGGCGTGAAGGTGGAGGTCGTCGAACCGCCGTCGGAGGACATCCAGCCGCTCGACGACTACGGCCAGAAGGTGCTGCGGGCGCGGCGGCGCGGCGCGGTGTATCCGTACGAGCTCACCGCGATGCTCGCCGGTGCGGACGGGGTGTTCACCGAACACGACTTCGACGAGGTGGGCGCGTTCACGCCCGTCGACCGGCCGAAGGGCGGCAACACGGCCGGCATCGTCGCGGGGGTCGTGACCACCCCGACGGCGCTGCACCCCGACGGGATGACCCGCGTGGTGCTGCTGGGTGATCCGACGAAGTCGCTGGGATCGCTGTCCGAACCGGAGTGTGCGCGCGTGATCGCCGCGCTGGACCTGGCCGACCGGATGGGCGTGCCGGTCGAGTGGTTCGCCCTCTCGGCGGGTGCGCGGATCGCCATGGACTCGGGCACCGAGAACATGGACTGGGTCGCGGCCGCGCTCAAGCGCATCGTCGAGTTCACCCAGGCGGGCGGTGAGATCAACATTGTCGTCGCCGGCATCAACGTCGGCGCCCAGCCGTACTGGAACGCCGAGGCCACGATGCTGATGCACACCAAGGGCATTCTGGTGATGACGCCGGATTCGGCCATGGTGCTCACAGGCAAGCAGTCCCTGGACTTCTCGGGCGGCGTCTCGGCCGAGGACAACTTCGGTATCGGCGGTTACGACCGGGTGATGGGGCCGAACGGGCAGGCTCAGTACTGGGCCGCCGATCTCGCGGGCGCGCGCGACGTGCTGATGCGGCACTACGACCACACCTACGTCGCGTCCGGTGAGACCGCGCCGCGGGCGGCGGGCACGACCGACCCGGCCGACCGTGACGTGTCCGGCTTCCCGCACCACGTCGCGGGAAGCGACTTCAGCACCGTCGGGGAGATATTCTCCACCGAGTCGAATCCGGACCGGAAGAAGCCGTTCGACATCCGCACCGTGATGCGGGCGCTGTCCGATCAGGACCATCCGGTGCTGGAGCGCTGGGCGGGCATGGCCGACGCGGACACCGCCGTCGTGCAGGACGTGCACCTCGGCGGGCGGCCGGTGTGCCTGCTGGGCATCGAGTCCAGGCCGGTGCTGCGCCGGGGGTTCCCGCCGACGGACGGGCCGGACACCTACACCGCGGGCACGCTGTTCCCTCGGTCGTCGAAGAAGGCTGCGCGCGCGATCAACGCGACCAGCGGCAACCGGCCGCTCGTGGTGCTGGCGAACCTGTCCGGGTTCGACGGCAGTCCTGAATCGATGCGCAAGCTCCAGTTGGAGTACGGTGCCGAGATCGGTAGGGCGATCGTGAACTTCGACGGGCCGATCGTGTTCTGTGTGATCTCCCGTTATCACGGTGGGGCGTTCGTGGTGTTCTCCAAGGCGCTCAACCCGAACATGACCGTGCTGGCGGTCGAAGGCTCGTACGCGTCGGTGCTCGGCGGGGCGCCCGCCGCGGCGGTGGTGTTCTCCGGGGAGGTCGACGCGCGCACGGCCGCGGATCCGCGCGTGCAGGAGGCGCAGCGGGCGGCCGCGGGGGCCGAGGGCGGCGATCGCGCGGCGGCGGCCGCCTCGCTGTCCGAGGTGCGCGCCGAGGTGCGGGCGGACAAGCTCGGCGAGGTGGCGTCGGAATTCGACGGCATCCACAGCATCCGCCGTGCCGTCGAGGTGGGCTCGGTCGACGCGGTCATCCGGCCCGAGCAGCTGCGTCCGGCCATCATCGACGCGATCGAACGGTCCTGACGGCCGGACACGGTCGGGTGCGCACGCGGGCGGGGCCGGGGAGCGATTCCCCGGACACGCCCGCGTGACGGTCGCCGGTCAGGCGTGGTCGGCCGACCGAGCCTGACCGCCGGGCCCCGTGGCGTCGGTCGCCACCGGGCCGTCGGCCCTGACGTCGGCGGCGGGCCCGCCGGACGCGGCGTCGCCGTCCGGGTCGGTCTCGCCGATCCGGACGTTCATGCGGCGTTCTGCGCGGATCGAGCGGATCGCGGCGGTGAGGCCCGCAGCCCACAGCATCCCGATGCCCGCCAGCACCGCCACGGTCACCGGTGTCGAGGCGTCGAGCGAGGCGAGCAGTGAGCGGCTGTTGGTGAACACGATGAGGCCGCCGGCCGCCGCGCCGAGGATCCGCGGTGGCAGTTTGCGCACGAGCCAGGCGGCGAAGGGTGCGGCGATCATGCCGCCGATCATCAGCCCGGCGACGACCGTGTAGTTCATGCCGTCGGTGTGCGACAGCGCGAACAGGAAGCCCACGCTCGCGGCGATCGCCACGATGAACTCGGACGTGTCGACCGACCCGACGACCTTGCGCGGTTCGAGCCTGCCGGACGAGAGCAGGGTCGTGGTCGCGACGGGACCCCAGCCGCCTCCGCCGCTGGCGTCGACGAAACCGGCGACGACGCCGAGTGGGGCGAGGAAGCGTGCGCCGGGCCGCTTCGCGGTGATCAGCGAACCCAGCTTCAGGAACGCGAACCGGATCAGCACGTAGAGGCCGAGCAGCAACAGGATCGTCGTGATCCACAGCTCGGCCGACGACGTGGCCAGCGACGTGAGCACGTAGGCACCCAGCACGGCGCCGACGGCCCCCGGCAGGGCGAGCGTGCCGACCACCCGCCAGTCGACGTTGCGCATCTTCCAGTGCGACAGACCGGACGCGAGCGTGGTGCCGACCTCGGCCAGATGCACCGCCGCGGAGGCGACGGCGGGTGTGGTGCCCGCGACCAGCAGCGTGGTCGTCGCGGTGACGCCGAACGCCATGCCGAGCGAGCCGTCGACCAACTGGGCGAGGAATCCGGCCAGTCCGAACAGGAGAAGTGTGTGCATGCCGCCCTCGGTGTATCGAAAGTGGCCGACAATTCCGAGGGGTGTCGGAATTGTCGGCGTCGAACGTCTTCTGTGTTGCCGTTTCCCCGGTTTTCGAACCTTCGGAAAACAGCTGGCGGGTGCGACGGTCCCGGGCTTCCTTCGCCGGTGGTGTCGGCCACTGGTGTCTCCGCCGCGTACCCGGTGCCGGACAGTCCCGTCCGTCGTCGGATTCGATGCTGGCACAGAATTCGCCGCCCGGTCCACCGTTTCCCGTCACGCGGGAATGTGGTGGGGAACACGGTTTTTCTAACTTGGTGAAAAGAAATTTCGGAACATCGCGAAATAAATACCCGGGTGGTTCCGGGGTGTGGGAAATCCGGTGAGATGGGCGGACGGCACGTAGGGTTTCGAGCGAGACGAAAGTGAGGGCACGCGAGTGGGCAGGCGACTACCGGAGTCGGTCCGGGACATCCCCGGCGCGGGCGGGGTGAGGGAGTCGAACGCGGCAGCGGTGCTGGCCGCGGCGCGTACCGACGGGCCGTTGTCACGCGCGGAGATCGCGCGGCTGACGGGGCTGAGCATGCCCACAGTCAGCCGGCAGGTGACCGCGCTGACCGATCTGGCGTTGCTGCGGGAAGCACCCGAGATGGCGACCGGTGGCGGTATCGGCAGGCCGACCGTGCCGGTGCGGCTCGACGACGACGTGATCGCCGCCTGCGGTGTTCACATCGGCATCGTGACCACGACCTACGGCCTGACCAACCTGTCGGGCACGCTGCTGGGCAGCGAGCGCATCCCGACCCCGCAGGGCTCGGCGACCGACGTGCTGCGGGCCGTCGGCGACGAGGTGAGCACCTTCCTGGCCGAATGGCCGCAGCGGCGCATCATCGGCGCCGGACTGGCCATCGGTGGACAGGTGGACGCCGAGCGCGGACTGCTGGACCACGGCCCGTTGGGCTGGCGGGGTGTGCCCGCGCGCGCGGTCCTCGAGCAGGTGACCGGGCTGCCGGTGCACCTGGACGGGCACGTACCCGCGATGGCGACAGCGGAACTGCTGTTCGGCGTGTCCCGTCGCGCCGCCAGCTCGCTGTACTTCTACGCGCGGGAGATGGCGGGTGTGGCGATCGCGGTCGACGGTGTGCTGCATCGCGGTCCGGGCCAGTCCGGCAGTATCGCCCACCTTCCCGTCGGCAGCGACGTCCGGTGCAAGTGCGGGCGCACGGGCTGTCTCGAGGCGACGGTCGCGGAACGGGCCGTGGTCGAACGCGCCCGCACCGCGGGCATCATCACCGGTTCGGAGCTGAGCGACCTCGTCGCCGCCTCGGACACCGATCCGCGGGCGCGGGAGATCCTCACCGAACGCGCGCGGGCGCTCGGCCGGGCGATCGCCATGACCCGGGACCTGGTCAACCCGGAACTCGTCGTCCTCGGCGGGCAGGCGATCACGGAGGCTCCCGCGTATCTCGAGACGGTGCGGGAGGAGTTCGCCTCCGCGACGACGCTGCCGGGCACCGATCTGATCACCGTGACGCGGTTCGGGCGGAACGTGCAGGCGATGGCGGCGTGCACGGGACTGCTCACCCAACTCTACGACCACCCGTTGTCGCTGCTCGGCGCCGGTGCGCCGCGGGATCGGGACGTGTGAACAGGCCGGACGGGCGCCGTAGGACCTGCCGATGATGTCGCGCTGGATCTCGCTGGTTCCGCCGTACACGGTCGACACCATGCCGACGTTCCACAGGGGAGCGGGCAGGAACCGGGAACCGGGATGGGGCGTTGCGGGTGGATCGGGGCCCGCAGGACGGCTGTCATGCTCCGGTTCGCTTCGCGACGGTCCCGCGCCATGTCGTCGAACGGGTGTTCTCGGCGAGTTCAGCGCCGGTGCGAACGCAGATTAACTCGACCTCGGCGGTCATCATGGACCGCGCGATAGGGTCGAATCCGTTGTTCGGGACGACGCGGGAGCGAGTCGGAGGTAACGCCGTTGCAGCAACCGGACGCCGGCTCGGCCGCCGTGACGGGCACGCCGCGACGCCGCGGTGATCGCCGGGCGCAGCTCGCCCGCATCGCCGCCGAGCTGTTCTGCCAGCGGGGATACCACGCGGTGGGCCTCGGTGACATCGCCACCGAGGCCGGCATCACCGGGCCCGCGATCTACCGGCACTTCAAGAACAAGCAGGCGATCCTCGCCTACGCCGCCGAGGATCTGGCGAGTGCGACCAGCGGTGCCGTGGAGACCGCGCTCCCGCAGGCCGACGGCGATCCGTGGGACCGCATCGACGCGATCGTGCGTTCACTGACGAAGCTGGTGATCGAACGCAGGGCGAGCGCGCAGCTGTACCAGTGGGAGCGGCGGCACCTCGACCCCGACGACCACGTCCGGTTCACCGCGACCCTGGAGAAACTGGTCGAGACCGTCGCCGGGCTCGTCGGCGAGGGGCGCCCGCGGCTTCCCGAAGTGGACCGCGCGACCCTCGCGACCGCGGGGCTCAGTGCGATCGCCAGCCTCTCGACCCACCGCACCACCGTGTCGGCGCGGGCGGCGGAAAGCGTGCTGCGGAGCATCGCACTCGGCGTGCTCGCCACCGGACTGCCGCCCCGGCCCACCGGGGAACTCGCCGAGCAGCGGCCCGAGCCCCCTGCGGTGAGCCGGTTCGTCTCCCGCCGGGAACGGCTCGTCGTGGCGGCTCTGCGGCCCATCCGCGAACGCGGCTTTCACGCGGTCACGATGGAGGAACTCGGCGCGGCCGCCGGCATCGGCGGCTCGAGCGTCTACCGGCACTTCTCGAGCAAGGCCGAGCTACTCGCCGCCGTCTACTACCGTGCAGCCGACCGATTGACCGTGGCCACCAGTACGGCCATCGAATCGGCGACCGAACCGGGCGAGGCACTGCGGGCGCTCGTCGACGCCTACGTCGGCTACAACTATTCGGACAGTGACCTGGCGGCGGTGTACCGGTCCGAGTACGGCAACCTGCCGCCCGACGACCGGCGGCACCTGCGGAAGGTGCAGCGCGAGCACGTCGAACAGTGGGTGCGGCTGGTGATGGCCGTCCGTGGGGACACCCGCGCCACGCACGCGCGGCTCGCCGTGCATGCGGCGCTGAACATCGCGGGGGATCTGTGCATCCGCCGCAGGCGCATCGCCGACGCCGACCAGATCAAGCACCTCGTGTTCGCCGCACTGACCGGCTGACCGCGCTCCCGGTCGCGCCGGCGATCACACACCCTCCGGGTGCACGGGCCGCGGCGTCTCGGATCGCGCGGTGGCGCTCACGCATCGACAATCGAGCGCGTCACCCGAACCACCGCCCGTGATCCGTGAAGGAGTACGAGATGGCCCGAGCCTCGGTCGCCGATCAGTTCATCGAGGTGCTGGTACAGGCCGGCGTGTCACGCATCTACGGCGTCGTCGGTGACAGCCTCAACCCGATCGTCGACGCGATCCGGCGCACCTCCGGTATCGAATGGGTGCACGTGCGCAACGAGGAGGCGGGCGCGTTCGCCGCGGCCGCGGAGGCACAGTTGACCGGCAGGCTCGCGGTGTGCGCGGGCAGTTGCGGACCCGGCAACACCCACCTCGTCCAGGGCCTCTACGACGCCCACCGCACGGGCGCACCGGTCCTCGCGTTGGCCTCGCACATCCCCGCCGGACAGATCGGCACGGGCTTCTTCCAGGAGACGCACCCGGAGCGGCTCTTCGTCGACTGCAGCGGCTACTGCGAGACGATCAGCACCCCCGAGCAGGTCCCGCGCGTGCCGCGGATCGCGATGCAGCGCGCGCTCGCCGGTGGCGGCGTGTCGGTGTTGGTGATGCCCGGCGACCTCGCCCACCGCGACGCCACCGAAGCGACCGGGACGAGCACGTTCATCACCGAACGCGCCGTGGCCGTGCCGCCGGAGACACAGGTCCGCGCGCTGGCCGACGCGCTCAACCGGGCCAGAACGGTCACGCTGTTCTGCGGTGCCGGGGTCGTCGACGCCCACGCCGAGGTCATGGAACTGGCGGGCCGCGTGCACGCGCCGGTGGGGCATTCGCTGCGGGGCAAGGAGTGGGTGCAGTACGACAACCCCTACGACGTCGGCATGAGCGGACTGCTCGGCTACGGGGCGTGCTACCGGGCCACTCAGGACGCCGACCTGCTGGTGCTGCTCGGCACCGACTTTCCCTACGACGGCTTCCTGCCGCTGGACCACACCGTGCAGGTCGATCACGACGCGAGCAGACTCGGCAGGCGTACCCCGCTCGAGGTCGGCGTGCACGGCGACGTGGGAGAGACCCTGCGGGCGGTGCTGCCACTGGTGGAACAGAAGACCGACCGCCGGTTCCTGGACGACATGCTGCGGGAGCACTGCCGGTCCCTGGAGACGGTGGTCGACGCGTACACCAAGGACGTGGGCGACCGCACACCGATCCATCCCGAGTACGTCGCCGACGTGCTGGACGACCTGGCCGCCGAGGACGCCGTGTTCACCGTCGACACCGGCATGTGCAACGTGTGGGCGGCGCGCTACATCACGCCGAACGGGCGCAGGCGCGTGATCGGGTCCTTCCTGCACGGAACGATGGCCAACGCGCTGCCGCACGCCGTCGGAGCGCAGCTGGCGTATCCGGAGCGGCAGGTCGTGTCGATGTCCGGTGACGGCGGCCTGGCGATGCTGCTCGGCGAACTGCTCACGGTGCGGCTGCACGATCTGCCGGTGAAGATCGTGCTGTTCAACAACTCGTCGCTCGGCATGGTCAAGCTCGAGATGCTCGTCGACGGGCTGCCGGACTACCAGACCGACCACGCCGGCGTGGACTACGCGGCGATCGCTCAGGGGGCGGGGATCCCGGCCACCAGGGTCACCGAACCGGGGCAGGTGCGCACCGCACTCGCCGATGCGCTCGCGCGGCCGGGCCCGGCACTCGTCGACGTGGTCACCGATCCCAACGCCATGTCGATGCCGCCGCATATCACCGCCCAGCAGATGAAGGGCTTCGCGCTGGCAGCGAGCAAGGTCGTCCTGGGAGGTGGCGTCGGCAAGATGGTGGAACTGGCCCGTTCCAACCTGCGCAACATTCCACGCCCGTGACCGGGCACCGGACGGAACCGTCCACAGCGGACGTTCGAAATGGACGTGGGTAAGGGTGATGGCCGCCGCGGACGGGGTCGCCCGTTCTGCGGTGCCGCAGGCCGTGGACATCGGGGAGCGGATAGCGGACCGAAGCTGTCCGCTATCCGCCGTAATGTCGGCGTCATCAGGAAACGAAAGGAACCAGCATGACGACGACATCCACCTCCACGAGCGCTACGCGGGAATCCACCACGCCGGGCGACGACACGACCGCGGAACGCGAACGCGCCGATCTCGCCTGGTTACTCGAACGGCAGCGTTGGTTCCTGCGGTTCACCGCCCGCGACCTCGACGACGAACAGGCCTGCCGGCGCACCACGGTCAGCGAGCTGACACTCGCCGGGCTCGTCAAGCACGTCGCGGCCACCGAACGCGCGTGGGTCGCGTTCGCAGGCGGCGACGGTCGCGCCGTCTCCGGCGACCACGCCGCGGACCGCGGCGACGAGTTCCGCATGCTGCCCGGCGAGACGCTGCAGGGACTGTTGGACGACTACGCCGAGACCGCGCGCCGCACCGCCGAGTTCCTCGCCACCGCGGACCTCGACGCGCGGTTCCCGCTACCCGAGGCGCCATGGTTCCCGCCGGGCGAGAGCTGGTCGGTGCGGCAGGTCCTCCAGCACGTGGCCGCCGAGACCGCGCAGCACGCGGGGCACGCGGACATCATCAGGGAGGCCCTCGACGGCGCCCGCACCATGGGGTGACTCCGCCGGCGCGCCCACGCCACCGACTCCGCAGCACGCCTGAGGCGTGGCCCGTGCTTCACGCGTGCTGCGGGTGCAGCAACGCCATGACCTCGTCGTCGGAGACCGGCCGGAAGTCGCGGTACCAGTTGCCGACCGCGCGCATCCAGACCCGTGGGTTGGGGCACACGGTGCGGTCGGCCGCCGAGGACAGCTCCTCGAGCACGTCGGCGGGCGCCACGGGGACGGCGAGGGTGAGCAGTCGCGCACCGCGGGCGGCCACCGAGTGCAGCGCCGCGCGGGTGGTCGCGCCGGTGGCGATGCCGTCGTCGACGACGATCACGCAGCGTCCCTCCAGCGGTACGGGCGGCCTGCCGCGGCGCAGCCGCGCGACGATCCTGTCCAGTTCGGGGAACGCCTCGGCCGCGGCCCGGTCGAGATCGTCCCGGCCGAGCCGGCGGTGCCGCAGCACGTCCGGGTTGGCGACGATCGTGCCCCCTTCGGCGATGGCCCCCAGCGCCAGCTCCGGATCGCCGGGCACGCCGAGTTTGCGGACACCGATGATGTCGAGCTCGCCGCCGAGCGCCTCGGCCACCGGCCCGGCGACGACGACCCCGCCGCGCGGCAGGCCGAGCACGAGCGGCCGCTGCCCGGCCAGGTAGTGCAGCCGGGCAGCCAGCTCACGTCCTGCGTCGCGACGGTCGATGAACTCCATGCGCGCATGCTCCGTACGCGGGACTGTTCCCGGGGAAGGTCCCCGCCGGTCCAGGGTGCGCGCAGTCGCCGTGGGTGTCCAGCGTCCGGCTGGGCGGTTCCGCCGGGGAGTGGTCGCGGGCCTCGCGTCACGAACTGGGATAGCGCTCCGCGTGCACGACGGCGTCGAGGGGAAGGCGCGAGCGCCACCCGTGCCGTTCCAGGTCCGGCGTCTGCTCCAGGTGCGTCACCGGACCCAGGCACAGCCACGCGACCGGGCGGACCCGCTCGGGGATGCTCAGCAGTTCGCGCAGCACGGGTTCGCGGTAGAAGCTGACCCAGCCGACGCCGAGTCCTTCGGCTGTCGCGGCGAGCCACAGGTTCTGGATGGCCAGGCAGACCGAGTAGAGCCCCGCGTCGGCGATCGCGTGCCTGCCCAGTACGGCGGGGGAGCCGCGGTCCGGGTCGTAGGTGACGACGACCGACAGCGTCGATTCGAGGATGCCCTCGATCTTGATCTTCGAGAACGTCGCCGCCTCCTCGCCGGAGAGTTCGCGCGCGAACGTGTCCCGCTCGGCGGCGACGTGTTCGCGGAACGCCTCGCGGGTGCCGCTGTCACGCACGAGGATGAAGTCCCAGGGCTGGCTCAGGCCGACGCTGGGCGCGGCGTGCGCGGCGCCGAGAATGCGGCGCAGCACCGCGTCGTCGATCGGTGCGCCGGTGAACTGCCCGCGCACGTCCCGTCGCCGTCCGCAGAGGGCGTAGAACAGGTCCGCGACCTCGCCGGGTGTGTCGTGGCCGGGTGTGTCGTGGCCGGAGGGGTCGTGGGTGGAGGGGTCGTGGGTGGAGGGGTCGTCGCCGGAGCCGTCGGCCTGCGGGCCGCTCCGGTGCCGCGGCGCGCTCACCACTCGCGGTTTTTGAGGCCGACGAGCACCCGGTCGGCGAGTGCCGGGTCGACGGACTGCGGTTGTTCGGCGGGCGCGGGGGCGGCCTCGGGCGGCAGATTGCGGCGCTCCCCGCGGTGCGGCAACCGCACCTGTGTGGCGGAGATGCCCGGGGGCAGCGGAACCTCGCACCAGACGAGCTTGCCACGTCCCTGCACCGGAACGGCGCCGGTGCGGCGGCCCTCGATCACGGGGGCGTCGTCGTGGGCACGGGCGAGCTGGTCGTCCTCGACCTCGATCACCAGGCAGTCGCCCTTCAGTCGGAGCCGCACGTTGACGAACCCGGGGTTCTTGTCGTCGGCGTGGTCGAGCACGTTCTGCACCAGCGCACGCGCCGCCTCGGACGTGGTGTCGCGGAGCATGGGCAGCTGCCACTCGGTCAGCGAGAACTCGACGAACATGCTCGCGCAGTTCAGTGCGCTGCGCATGGCCACGAGCCGGATGTCGTCGACCTGTGCGGTGTGGCTGCTCACTCGTGATCCTTCCACGGCGCGTGTCGGCGGGGCCGCCGGCCGCGCGGCGGCCCCAGGGTGCTGTCGATGCGGTCGTCGGTGCTCGGTTGTCGTGTCCAGGTCCGGCTCGCCGGGTGGTCCGGGTACGGCGCAGGCCTACCCGACGGTCGGGTGGGTGGCCCCCGCGAGGATCGCACGTCCGGACGCCCGTCCGGCAAGGATCCGGTCACTCTAGGTGTGATCTGTGTGGCAGTACACGGGACACGGACGGTGATTCCTGTCCCGCGAACGGGTGTACGCCACGCTTCTTTGCGGTGGTGAGAGTAAGGCATCACGGCGCGCGACAACGCAGGGACTGCTAGTGGACATCGGGGAGGGCGTCTGCTTGCATATGCCACCGTTGGTCGGGGGACATAGGCCGAATTCCGAGGCCCGTACGCGAGACTCAAGAAAGTGTGGACACCGAATGGCGAGGCGGGCGAGAGCGCGGGAAATTCTGGAGCGCTCGCGTGTGTTACTTGACCGCTCCCGGGTGGCGGCGGCTCAGCTGCTGGATCCTCCGCGGCAGGACGGGGAAGGATCCGACGGGACGGCGGTCGCCGCCCTGGCGCAACCCCTGCCGACACGGGGCGGTGAGCAGCAGGCACTGGTCGACATGTGCGCGAACCTCGCGCTCCGCGACCTGAACCTGGTCGACACCCTGCTGCAGGAACTCGAGAAGATGGAGGTCGACGAGGAGGACGAGGAACGGCTGGGGCAGCTGTACCGCCTCGACCACCTCGCGGCGCGGCTACGGCGGAACGCGGAGAACCTCCGGGTGCTCGCGGGCAAGGACGCCGGTGGACCCTCGACGGACGCGTTGTCGCTCGTGGACGTCGTGCGTGGCGCCATGTCGTCGATCGACCAGTACTCCCGCGTCACCATCGGGCGCGTCGCGTCGCTGGGCGTCGCCGGGTTCGCGGCGGAGGACATCAGCCGACTGCTGGCGGAGCTGCTGGACAACGCGGCGAACCAGTCGCCGCCCAACGCTCCGGTGCGGGTCAGTGCCCACCTGACCGACAGCGGCAGTGTGCTGCTGCGGATCGAGGACGAGGGCATCGGCCTGCCGCCGGACCGGATGGACGATCTCAACCGGCGGCTGTCGCCGTCCGAGACCGACATCGACGAGGTCATCGACGACGAGGCGGTCCGCAGCATGGGCCTGACCGTCGTGCGGCGACTGGCCGACCGGCACAAGCTCACCGTGTCGCTGGCCAACCGGCTGCCGAGCGGTACCACCGCGACCGTCCTGCTGCCGTTGGCGCTGGTGACCGAGGTGCCCGACGCGATGTGGTCGGGCAACGAGACGGTCTTCTACTCACAGGGGCCGGGCCTGGTCGAGCCTGCTCCCGAACCGTCGGAACGTTCGACGGGGGCCATCTCGGGCCAGCTGCCGCAGCGCGTGCCGCAGCAGACCGGCGCGGCGGCGACCCCGCCGCCTCCGGCCGAGGCCGCCCCGGCCGAGGCCGCTCCGGCCCCGGTGGACACGACGGCTCCGGCCGAGGAGCCCCCGTCGCCGCGGCCGCGCCCGTCGTCGAACGCGACCGGCGGTACGACCGCGAGCGGGCTGCCCCGCCGCGTGTCGCAGAGCCTGAAGGACACCAGCGCTGCGGGTGCGGGTTCCGGCGCGGGTACGGGCGGGTCGCAGGAGCCGACGTCGGCTCCGGAGGACGTGCTCGAGGATCCGGTGTCGATGGAGGACGGCCACGATCGGCTGCTGGCCGACCTGGACGCCTTCTCCGACGGTGAGCAACTCGCCGCCGAGAACGCCGAGAACGCCGAGGCGGGTCAGGACGGCGAGGACGCTCCACGGGCCAAGCACCGCAGGCTCGACGACGTCGGTGAGGAGGCCGAGTGAACCCGCAGGCCTCAGGCAAACAGAGCTTCGCGTGGTTGATCAACGACTTCGTCCGCAAGGTCCACGGGGTCACGCACGCGCTGATCATGTCCTCCGACGGGTTTCCGCTCACCGCGTCCGACGAGGTCTCGACGGAGGAATCGGAGCAGCTCGCGGCGATCGCGAGCGGGATGCTCAGCCTCGCGCGCAACAGTGCGACGCTGTTCGACAAGGGCGGGTGTGAGCAGATCATCATCCGGCTCACCCACGGCTACTTCCTGTTCATGGGCATCGGGAACGGCGCCGGCCTCGCCGTGCTGACCGGGCCCGACTGCGACATGAAGGTGGTGGCGTACGAGATGACCCAGTTCGTCCGTAACGCCGGCCACGCCCTGACCCCGGAAATCCGTGCCGACATGCGACGCGTGCTGACCGCCCGCAGGGCGCAGGCGTGACGACCCCACTGGTGAGGAAGTGACCACCGTGTCCACAGAAAATGGGGCCGGTCAGCCGAACCGGATGCGCAGCAAGCGGATCCGTCCTTACGCGCTCACCGGCGGCCGCACCAAACCGCGTTACGACCTGCTCGTCGAGACGCTGATTTCGGTGCCGCGTTATGACCCGAGCCTGGCGGACTCCCTGATGCCGGAGTCGCGTCGGCTGTACGAGCGTGCGCGCACGCGTGTGTCGATCGCCGAGCTGTCGGTGTCGCTGGGACTGCCGTTGGGCGTGATCCGCGTGCTGGTCAGCGACCTGGCAGCCCAGGGTGCGATCTACATCCACCCCACGGCGTACGCGTACGCGCACGATCGGAACGTACTCGAGAGGATCCTCGATGGACTCAAGCGGCTACCGGTCTGACGGCGCGCAGGCGGCGGCCGGCGGCGGCGACCCGGAACAGCTGGCGGTCTCGGCGAAGATCGTCGTGGCCGGCGGCTTCGGCGTCGGGAAGACCACGTTCGTCGGATCCGTGTCGGAAGTGCCGCCGATCAACAGTGAAGCCTGGATGACCGAGGCGGGCACGGGCATCGACGAGGCGCCCGACACCGCCCAGAAGTCGACCACGACCGTGGCGATGGACTTCGGCAAGATCACGCTGCACGACGACCTGCTGCTGTACCTGTTCGGCACACCCGGCCAGGCGCGGTTCTGGTTCCTGTGGGACGACCTGTCCCGTGGTGCGCTCGGCGCCGTGGTGCTCGTCGACACGCGCCGGATCGACCAGTCCTTCGCGGCCATCAACTACTTCGAGAACGACTCGGACCTGCCGTTCATCGTCGCGGTCAACCGGTTCGACGGCGAGATGTACCACGACATCGAGGACGTCAGGGACGCGCTGGCCCTCGATGAGTCGATTCCGCTGGTCACCGTCGACGCGCGGGAGCCGAAATCCACGGCCGAGACGTTGCGTGAGCTCGTGAGCTACACGCTGGCGCTGGCCGAACTGTCTGACCCCGGGAGGGCACGAACGCATGCGTAAGATTCTGGTCGTCGGAGCCGGCCAGTCCGGACTGCAGCTGGCGCTGTCGCTGCAGCAGCACGGGTACGACGTCACCGTGATGTCGGCGCGGACGCCGGACGAGATCCGCGGCGGCCGCGTGATGTCGACCCAGTGCATGTTCAACGACGCGCTGCAGACCGAACGCGACGAAGGCCTCAACCTCTGGGAGGCCGAGTGCGTGACGGTCGACGGCCTCGGCGTGTCGATCGCCGGTGAGGACTCCAGCCGCGCCCTGAACTGGATCGGCTGGCTCGACAATTACGGCCAGTCGGTCGACCAGCGCGTGAAGATGGCCGGCTGGCTGGAGCTGTTCGAACAGCGTGGCGGCAAGCTCGTCATCCACGGGGTGACGACGGCCGACCTGAACTCGCTGTCCACGATGTACGACCTGACGGTCGTCGCCGCGGGCAAGGGTGAGCTGGTGCAGTTGTTCGACCGCGACAACGAGCGGTCGGTGTGGACGAAGCCGCAGCGTGCGCTGTCGGTCGTCTACGCGCACGGAGTCGAGCCGCGGCCGGAGCACCCGAACAACCGGGCGGTGCGGTTCAACCTGATCCCGGGTGTGGGCGAGCTGTTCATGATCCCGGGACTCACGTTGAGCGGGAACTGCGAGATCCTGTTCTTCGAGGGCATCCCGGGTGGGCCGCTGGACTGCTTCACCGACCGTCCGTCGCCGCAGGAGCACCTCGACCGCACGCTGGCGCTGATGAAGAAGTACCTGCCGTGGGAGTACGACCGTGCCCGGAACGCCGAGCTGACCGACGACCGCGCCACGCTGGCCGGCGGCTACACCCCGGTCATCCGCAAGCCGGTCGGCACGCTGCCGTCGGGCGGCAAGGTGCTGGGCATGGCCGACGTCGTCGTCGCCAACGACCCGATCACCGGCCAGGGGTCGAACAACGCGGCCAAGTGCGCGGACTCGTACCTGCACTCGATCATCGAGCGCGGCGACCAGCCGTTCGACGACGCGTGGATGACCGAGACGTTCGAGAAGTACTGGGGTTACGCCCAGCACGTGACGAACTGGACGAACGCGCTGCTCACCCCGCCGCCCCCGCATGTCATGGACATCCTGGGCGCGGCGCAGGAGAACCCGGTCGTGGCGAAGCGGTTCGCCAACGGCTTCTCCGACCCGTCGGACTACCAGCACTGGTTCATGGACCCGCAGAAGGCGGCGGACTACCTGGCCAGCGTCTCCTGACGGGAGTCCTCTCGGGGTGAGGGGCATCCCGGCTCCGGCGGTGAGCCGGCGGGGCACCTCTCGGCAGCTGTCACGGCGGGCCGGCACATCGACGATGTGCCGGCCCGCCGTCGCCCGTCCGCCACCACTTTCCGGTGGGCGGACGGGCGATGTGTTGAATAGCCCGCCGCCGTGGCGGGAACATGACATGCGTACCGACCGCGTGTCGTGGTCCGAGGGCGGCGGTTCGAGGACGGTGGTCCGAGGACGCACACCCCTAGCGGCCGATGAGGGGAGAACGGTGACGGCGAGAGGCGTGGGATCGGACGGACGGCTCACGCGCGCATGGCGGCGGGTCCGTCCGGGCAAGAATCCGTTGGCCCGCAGCGGCGACCGCTGGGACGGCCGTCTGCTCGTGATGCTCGTGGTGCTCGTGATCGCGGCCGTGCCCGCTGCGGTCGGCTGGGGCGGCGACGTGTACGGGAGCAGACTGGACGACGTCGCCCGTGATGCGGCGACGAAACACCAGGTTACGGCCGTACTGACCGCGAAGGCGCCGGTCTCGGCGACGGCGGGTTACGCGCGAGGCGTGCGGGCCCCGGCGCGGTGGACGGCGCCGGAAGGCGGTGAGCGCACCGGCTCGGTGCCCGCCTACCGCGGCGCCACCCGTGGCACGGAGGTCACCATCTGGGTCGACCGCGGCGGGGCCGTTGCATCGCCTCCCGTGACGCGGACGGGCGCCGTCGTCGACGGTGCGAGTGCGGGCCTCGCCCTGTGGCTGCTGGTCGCCGCCGCGGGCGGGCTCGGGTACGGCGCCTTCCGCGCCCTGCTCGCACGATCGCGGCAGGCGTGGTGGGACCGCGAATGGCAGCGCGCGGCCCAGGACTGGGCACGGCAGTGATGTCATGACCCCGGCGCCCGCTCCCACCCGTTCCGCGATGCCCGGCCCCACGCGGGCGTCTGCGACGTACGGTGCGGTGCTGCCGGGGCGTGCCATGACGGGGCGCGCCGTGGCGCCTCCTCCGGGGTAACGGCGATGGTGGTGTCGCGTTCCGCGTTCCGGTTGATCGCCGCGGTGGTCGTGTTCCTCATCGCCGCCCTGGCGGTGACACTGCTGGTGCTGCCGGGAGGCGGCGACGGGGAGGACGAGGCGCCCTCGGATCCTGGTGCCGCGCCGAGTGATTCCCCACGCAGACCGGTCGTGGTTGTGAAGGTCGACAACGTCGAGCAGGCGCGTCCGCAGGCCGGGCTGTCGGCGGCGGACGTGGTGTACGTCGAACCGGTCGAAGGTGGACTGACGCGGCTCGCCGCGGTGTATGCGAGCAGGTTGCCCGAGGCGGTCGGGCCGGTGCGCAGCGCGCGGGAGACGGACATCGCGCTCGTCCGGCAGTTCGGCACACCGGTGCTGGCCTACTCGGGTGGTGCGCCGGAGATCGAGCCGTTGTTGAAGCGCGCGCCGATCACCCTCGTCACGGACAAGACGCGGCCCGAGGCCTATTTCCGCGGGGATGACCGGCCGATCCCGCACAACCTGTACGTGCGCCCGCAGCGGCTACCGGGGCAACAGCGGGAGCGCGAGCCGGAGCCGGTGACCCGACCGGGTGCGGCGCCGGAGGGTGGCACACCGGTCGACGCCCGCGCGGTGGACTTCCGCGACGCGCGCTACCGGTTCACGTGGTCGGGCGCCGACGGCCGCTGGCGGATCTCGCTCGACGGGTCGCCGCTGACGACCCGCGAGGCGGGCCGGGTCACCGCGGGCACGGTCGTCGTACAGCGAGTGGCCGTTCGCGAGGGCCGGCAGGTGCGCGATTCCGGCGGACAGCTCTCGCCCGTCGCGGGGACGGTCGGGCGCGGTGAGGCGACGATCCTGCGCGACGGGAAGGCGTTCGACGGCACGTGGTCACGTCCGTCGCCGGAGGAACCGACGACGTACCGCACTCGCGGCGGACAGCGTGTGCCGGTCGCCGAAGGCCCGGTGTGGGTGCTGCTCACTCCACGCTGACCCGCTCTCGCGGCAGCCGCGAGAGCGGGTCAGCACGGGGTCACGCTTCCTCGGGGCGGGCGACCAGCACGGGACAGCCGGCGTTGTGGATCAGGGCGTGACTGGTCGAGCCGAGGAGCAGTCCACGGAATCCACCGCGGCCACGGCTTCCCACGACGACCAGCTGCGCCCGGTTGCTCCATTCGAGCAATTCGTGCCGCGGCTTGTCCTTGACCAGGACGCGTTCCACGGGCACGTCGGGGTAGCGTTCCCGCCAGCCCGCGAGGCGCTCGGCGAGCCGCCGTTCCTCGGTGTCGCGCAGCGGTTCCCAGTCGACGTATGTGTCGCGGAACGCGGAGGTGTCCGAATCGCTCCACGTGTGCACCGCGACGAGCGCGACGCCCCGGAACGAGGCCTCGTCGAACGCGCACCCGAGGGCGCGTTCGCTCAGCGGACTGCCGTCGACGCCGACCACGACCGGCCTGCGGTCGGGTTCGCCGCTCTCGGCGACGTCGCCGCGGACGGACACGACGGGACTGTGGGCGTGGCCCACCAGCGCGATGGTCGTGGAGCCGACGATGAGTCCGGTGATGCTGCGGTGCGCCGACGTGCCGAGGACGAGCAGGCGTGCGGCGTCGGAGGCGTGGACGAGCGCCGGGATGGGCTGTTCCGGATCGAGCACGGTCGCCACGTCGAGCCGGGGCAGTCCGGCGGCCGCGACGGTGTCGATCGCCGACTGCCGCGCCGCGTGCAGGAAGTCCCACCGCTGGCGGCGCAGCTCGGCCTTGAACGACTCGGGCGGCAGCATCGACTCGCCCGTGTAGCGCTCCGGGTAGCCGGAGGCGTGCAGGATCTGCAGGGGCGCGCGCCGGATCGCGGCCGCCCGCGCCGCCCACTGCACGCCGCGCAGTGCGGTCTCGGAACCGTCGGTTCCGACGACGACGGGTCCCTGGCCTCGGCCGGCTTCGGTCATCGGCGCCTCCCGTTCGTGATCACGTCCGTCCTACGGGGACGGTACGCGACGACCGGTGGCGACGGCGTGGCGAAACTCCGCACGGGGCTTCCCGATACGCCCGTGCGCCGGGGACATCGCGGGGCGGCTCGGCGGCGCGGATCACCGCGGCAGCGGCGGCCGAGCGGCCGGCGAGTCTCAGCGCGGCAGCCGCCGCCAGAGGACGCGCGGCAGCAGGCGCATGCCGAAGAACACCGGCCGCAGGACGCGCGGCACCCACGCGGTGTGCCTGCCCGCGCGCAGCGCGGCGACGGTGGCGTCGGCGACCTGGTCCGGGGTGCTGGAGAAGGGGGCCGGCGACATGCCCTCCGTCATGCGGCCGACGACGAACCCGGGCCGCACCAGCAGCAGGTGCACGCCACTGCCCGCGAGGGCGTCACCCAGGCCGCTCGCGAAGCCGTCGAGGCCGGCCTTCGCCGACCCGTAGACGTAGTTGGCTCGTCGCACGCGCACGCCCGCGACCGAGGAGAACACGACGAGGCTGCCACCGCCCTGGGCCCGCAGCAGGTTCGCCAGATGGGTCAGCGCGCTGACGTGCGCGGTGTAGTCGGTGTGGACGATCTGCAACGCGTGGCCGGCGTCGCGTTCGGCCCGAGCCTGGTCGCCGAGGATCCCGAACGAGGTGACGACGACGCCGACCGGGCCATGGGCGGTCATGATCTCGCCGAGGACATCGGCGTGCCGCGCCGTGTCGTCGGCGTCGAACTCGACGCGGGCCACGGACGTGGCGCCTGCGTCGCGGAGGACCTGTTCCTGCTCGTCGAGATCGTGGCTGCGGCGGGCGGCGAGGACGACTTCGGTGGCGCCCGCGCGGACCAGACGCAGGGCGACGGCGACGCCGATCTCGCTGCGCCCGCCGAGGACGACGACGGTTCCGTTCATGGCCGTCGAGTCTGCCCGGTGGTACCCGCGTCAGACCCCGCGGGGCACCGCGCACTGGACCTGCGCCAGCCCGGTCTCGTCCCGCTCGGTCGCCCGCTCCTGCGCCACGACGTCGCCGTCGACGGTGATGCGGCACCGCACGGCCGGGTGGCCGGCCTGCTTGCTCGCCGCGGCCACCCGGATACCGAGGTGCCCGTCGCTGCCCGCCGGTTCGGTGAAGGAGTGGTCGAAGGGTTCGCCGCCCAGCGCCACCTGGGTGCCCTGGTCGCCGCGGAGAACGCGCATGAGCGTGTCGTCCGGACCGGACACGTGGATGCGCACGGTGTGCGGGCCCGCCGTGTCCGGGGCGGGGTCGGGGGAGTGGTGCGGATCGGAGGGCGACGGCGTGCGCGACGACGGTGTGTGCGGGGCCGCCCGCGTGGCGTCGGGCGCCGTGGGTTCGAGCGCTGTGGGTTCGAGCGCCGCGCTGGCCGCCCCGGTGAACAGAATGGCGATGCCGAGTACCACGCCGGCGGCGGCACGTCCGAGATGCATGGGCCCTCCTCGCCGGCGGATTCAGGTCCGGGAATTGTCGCACCCGTGACAGGCCGGCCACGCACCGCGTCCGCCGATACCGCCCGAACGGCCGCCGCGCGGTGGCCGTTCGGAGCCCGGAGGACGGGTACCCGGGACTGCGGCGACCTATCCGGCAGCGACGGCCGGTACCCTGCGCGCCATGTCCGATCGGCTCTACTTCCGCCAGTTGCTCGCGGGCCGGGACTTCGCCGTGGGCGATCCCGTCGCGACGCAGATGCGTAACTTCGCCTACCTCATCGGCGACGCCGAGACGCGGGAGGCCGTGGTCGTCGACCCGGCGTACGCGGCGGGCGACCTGCTCGACACGCTCGCCGCCGACGACATGCGGCTGACCGGCGTGCTCGTCACGCACCACCACCCGGACCACGTGGGCGGCGATTTCATGGGGTTCTCGCTGCCGGGATTGGCCGAGTTGCTGGAACGCGAGCAGGTGCCGGTGCACGTCAGTGACGCCGAGGCCGAATGGGTGCGCCGCACGACGGGCGTGTCCGGCGATCTCGTCGCGCACGAGCACGACGACCGGCTCGAGGTGGGCGCCGTCGGCATCCGGTTGCTGCACACGCCGGGGCACACGCCCGGCAGCCAGTGTTTCCTCGTCGGCGACAAGCTCGTCGCGGGTGACACGCTGTTCCTCGAAGGTTGTGGGCGCACCGACTTTCCCGGAGGGGACGTCGACGCGATGTACCACAGCCTGCAGGCACTCGCGCGCCTCTCCGGCGACCCTGTGGTGCATCCCGGACATCTGTACTCGGCCGAGCCGTCGGCGCCGCTGTCCGAGGTCACCGAGAACAACTTCGTCTACCGCGCCTCGTCGTCGGAGCAGTTCCGGGCGATGTTCGGCGGCTGAGCCCGGACCGTCGGTACGCGGCGTCCGGTCGGGCTCAGCGCATGCCCAGCCTGCGAGTGAGCGTGATCTCGAGGACGACGCGTTTCGGGTTGACGCGGGGCGTGCGGTACCGCTCGGCGTAGCGGTGCTCGGCCTCGGCCACCGCATCGGCGTCGTCACGGACGACGGCGCGTCCTTCGAGTGTCGACCACCGGCGGCCGTCGACCTGGCTGACCGCCACGGGCGCACCCTCGGGTCCGGCGCGGCGGATGTTGCGCGCCTTGACGCTGTCGCCGGAGCAGATCACCCGGGCGACGGCGAACTCCTCGTCGACGGTCACACCCACCGGGACCACGTGTGGTGTGCCGTCGGCGCGCGGCGTCGTCAACGTCGCGATGTGACGCTCGCGCCAGAACTCGGTCAGTGCCCCGGTGGGGGAGTCGGGTGCGGTGTCGGAGGCCATACGCACACCCTAAGTGGGGCGGGGCTTCGGTCGGTGAGGCGGCGTCGGTCGGTGCGGTTGCGGGTACCTCGGCACTCGTGCTCAGGGCAGTAGGCGGGAGAGGGCCAGCGCAGCCGTGCGGACGGCGGGGGCGACACGGTCGAGTCGCATCCGGTTGGTCCAGCCGGACAGCGACAGCGCGCCGACGGCGGTCCCGTCCGAGCCCAGCAGCGGCGCGCCGGCGCAGACCACTCCGACCCCGGATTCCTCGCGGTCGTAAGCGATTCCGTCGCGCGCGATCGTCGCCAGCTGTGTGCGGAAGATCCCGGGCGCGGTCACGGTCCGCGGGCTGATCCGCGGCAGTCCCGCGGTCACCACACCGTCCACAACGGACTGCGAGGAGAACGCCAGGATGGCCTTGCCGACCGACGTGGCGTGCGCGGGAAACCGGCCGCCCACGCGGGAGGGCAGCGTCGGCGCGTCGGGTCCGCGGAGGATGTCGAGGTAGACGACCTCGGTCCCCTCCAGCACGGCCAGGTGCGCGGTGTTGCGGGTCGCTTCGCGGAGATCGGCGAGGTACGGCCGGGCCGCGTCGACGAGGCCCCGCTGGGCCGCGGCCAGCTGGCCGATCTCGAACAGTTTCAGTGCGAGCCGCAGCCTGCCCCTGCCCGCCGGCTCGAGCAGTCCCTGGTCGGTCAGGTGCGCGGCGAGCCGGTGCGTGGTCGACTTCGGTACGCCCGTGCGCCGGGCCAGTTCGGACACGCCCAGCGCCTCGTCGCCGGGCCGGAACGCCGAGAGCAACGCCGCCACCCGGGCGGCCGTGGACGCGACGCCGTCGCTGCCGGCGGTCGCGGGCGGGGCGCCGGACGGTGTCATGCCTTCCGGAGCGGGCGACGCGCCGGCACCGCCCGAGTCCGAAGGTGACGCGTTGTTCCGATGAGCGGGACACATACGTTGATCCTGGCGTATGCGGTGCCGCAGCGTCATCCCCATGACCACACCTCGAGCGGTGGCCGCGATCGTCGGCCCCGGCAACATCGGCACCGACCTGCTCGCGAAACTGCAGCGCAGCGACCTGGTCGACGTGCGGTACATGGTGGGCGTCGATCCGGCCTCGGAGGGCCTCGCCCGCGCGGAGGCGCTCGGCGTGGAGGCCTCGGCGGGCGGTGTCGACTGGCTGCTGGAGAGGGACGAGATGCCGGACCTGGTGTTCGACGCGACGTCGGCGAAGGCGCACCTGGCCGCCGCTCCGCGCTACGCCGAGGCCGGCATCCGGGCGATCGACCTGACGCCGGCAGCGACCGGCCCGTTCACATGCCCCGTCGTGCACCCGCCGGAACGCCTCGAGGTGCCCAACGTGAACATGATCACCTGCGGCGGGCAGGCGACCATCCCCATCGTGCACGCCGTCAGCAGCGTCACCGACGTGCCGTACGCGGAGATCGTGGCGTCCGTGTCGTCGCGGTCGGCCGGCCCCGGTACGCGTGCCAACATCGACGAGTTCACCGAGACGACGGCGCGCGGAATCGAAGTCGTCGGCGGGGCAAGGCGCGGCAAGGCGGTCATCATCATCAACCCGATGGAACCTCCGATGATCATGCGGGACACGGTGTTCTGCGCGATCGACCCGGACGCCGACCGTGCGGCCGTCGCACAGTCCATTCACGACACGGTTCGGCGCGTGCAGGAGTACGTGCCCGGCTACACGCTGAAGGCCGAGCCGCAGTTCGACGACCCGCGGCCCGACTGGAACGGCCGCGCCCGGGTGGGCGTGTTCCTCGAAGTGGCGGGTGGCGGCGACTACCTGCCGGCCTACGCCGGCAACCTGGACATCATGACGGCCGCGGCGGCGCGCGTCGGCGAGCTCATGGCGGAGCGGCTCCTCGACCCGAACAGCGGCCCCGAGAAGAAGGCGGTGCACGCATGACGGCCCCGGTCCGGATCGTCGACACGACCCTGCGCGACGGCAGCCACGCCATGGCGCACCGGTTCACCGAACAACACGTGCGCGACACCGTGCGGGCGCTCGACGAGGCCGGGGTGTCGCTCGTCGAGGTCACCCACGGCGACGGCCTCGGCGGGTCGACGTTCAACTACGGCTTCTCCCTCGTCGACGAACGCACGCTGATCGCCGCGGCCGTCGAGGAGGCGCTGCAGGCACGCATCGCGGTGCTGCTCCTGCCCGGGCTCGGCACGGTGACCGACCTGCGCGCCGCGGCGGATCTCGGCGCGGGCGCGGTGCGCATCGCGACCCACTGCACCGAGGCCGACGTGTCGGTGCAGCACTTCACCGCAGCCCGGGAACTCGGACTCGAGACCGTCGGGTTCCTCATGCTCTCGCACATGGCCGAACCGGAGATGCTGGCGAAGCAGGCCCGGATCATGGCCGACGCCGGTTGCCAGTGCGTGTACGTCGTCGACTCCGCGGGTGCGCTGATCCTCGAGGACGCCTCGGACCGGGTCGCCGCTCTGGTGGCCGAACTCGGCGACGACGCGCAGGTCGGCTACCACGGGCACCAGAACCTCAGCTTCGGTGTGGCCAACTCGGTGCTGGCCCACCGGGCGGGTGCCCGCCAGATCGACGGCTCGCTCGTCGCACTGGGCGCCGGCGCGGGCAACTCGCCGACCGAGGTGCTGGCCGCGACGTTCGAACGACTCGGCGTCGAGACGGGCGTCGACAAGGATGCGCTGATGGACGCGGCGGACAACGTCGTCAAGCCGTTCATCACGCGGCTTCCGGTGATGGATCGCTCCTCGATCGTGCAGGGCTTCGCCGGGGTGTACTCGAGCTTCCTGCTCCACGCCGAGCGCGCGGCCGAGCGCTACGGCGTGCCCGCGCACGAGATCCTCTACCGTGTCGGCGAGCGCCGCTACGTCGGCGGCCAGGAGGACATGATCATCGACATCGCGCTCGAACTGGTCGAGGAGAAGAAGAACGTCGCGGGCGCGTGAGCGGTGGACTCGGCCGTGGAGCGCTCGACTGTGCAGGACTCAGCTGTGCAACGCTCAGCTGTGCAATGCGTCGATGCCGAGGACCAGTTTGACGCAGTGGCCGACGAGCCGCTCGCGGCCGACGTCGAGCGTGCCGTCGAGGTAGGCGGTGAACAGGTTCGCGAGCCCGCCGACCAGCGCGGTGGCGGTCATCGCGCGGTCCTCCTCGTCGACGTTGGCGGAGAGCTCGTCGCGGACCAATCCGGCGAACATCGGGATACGCTGCACGCCACTGCGGCTCAGCGCCGGGTGGGTGAGCGGTGCGAGCAGCAGCACCCGGCCCTTGCGGGGGTCGTCGATGATCAGCTCGACGAAGGTGGTGACGGCTGCCCGTGCCCGGGCGGGCCGGTCGTCGGCGGGTGCGGCTGCCACTGCGTCGACGAGCACGCGGTGGGCCTCGGAGACCAGCTCGTCGTAGACCGCGACGATGAGCTCGTCGCGGTCGGCGAAGTTCTCGTAGAAGTAGCGTTCGGTGAGCCTGCTGTGACGGCAGACGGCGCGCACGCTGAGGGCGGTGCCGTCCTCGGCGCCGAGCAAGGTCAGCCCGGAGTCCAGCAGTCGGCGTCGCCGGCCGGCCTTGCGGTCGGCCAGGGTGGTGCCCGCCCAGGTGCGGCTTTCGGCAGTCATGTCAGCTTCCCTCGATTGACCACGAACGTTGTCAACCGTACCGTGACCGGTGAAGCTGACAACGGTCGTAGTCACCTTGGAGTCGACGATGACGCAGAGCGGGTCGCGCGACGGCGTGCCGTCCCCGCAAGAACCGTCCGCACAGGACTCCGCGGGGGTACAGCCGGCGGCGCCGGCGTGCGAAGCGGACGCGGCCGCCTCGCACGCCGCCGGTGGACACGGTCCCGAGCCGCTCGGACCGGACTCGCTGACCTGGCGGATCTTCGGCGACTGGCGGGGACTGCTCATCGCGCTGTGGGCGGGCAGCATGCAGAACATGCACCCCGAACTCGGTGCCGGGGTCGAGCAGCACTCCCGATTCTTCGACGAACGCTGGGAACGGCTGTTCCGCTCGCTGTACCCGATCGGCGGGGTGATCTACGACGGGCCGCGTGCCCACGCCACGGCTCTCGAGGTGCGCGGTTACCACGACACGATCAAGGGCACCGACCGGTTCGGCCGCCGCTACCACGCCCTGAACCCCGGCACGTTCTACTGGGCGCACGCGACGTTCTTCGTCAGCACGATCATCATCGCCGAGAACTTCATGGGCGGGCTCACCGAACCGCAGCGCCGGCAACTGTTCGACGAGCACAAGCGCTGGTACCGGATGTACGGCATGTCGATGCGCCCGGTGCCGGACACGTGGGAGGACTTCCAGGAGTACTGGGACCACATGTGCCGCCAGGTGCTCGAGGACAACAAGGCCACCCGCGACGTCCTCGACATCTCCCGGATCGGCAGGCCACCACTGCTGACGTGGCTGCCGCGTCCCGTGTGGACACTCGTCCGGCCGCTCGTGCATCGCAGCTTCGTGTGGCTGACGGTCGGCATGTACGACGAACCGGTACGCGCACGTCTCGGCTACTCGTGGTCGCCGCGCGACGAGCGACTGCACCGGCTGGTGGGACAAGCGATCGGGGTCGCGTTCCGGTTCGTCCCGTGGCAGCGTCGATACCATCCGCGGGCCCGGGCGGGCTGGCGGCGCGCGCTCGGCATGGACCCGGCAGGCACCCCCACCGCCGAGACCCCGCCGCGGAACCTGCCGCCCGTGGCCGAGCGGTCGCGGCCCATCCACTACGTGCCCGCCGAACACCGGCCCGCGAGCTGACGACGACCCGGCCCGGAAGGGCAACAGCGCCACCGGAGACAGGACCACCGGAGACAGGACCACCGGAGACAGGACCACCGGAGACAGGCGGCATCCGACGACAGTGCGGCTGAAGGAGAATGCGACGTGAAGCTGGGTTACCACCTCGGATACTGGTCGTCGGGCCCACCGGAGGGTGCGCTCGAGGCGGTCACGACGGCCGAACAACTCGGGTTCGACTCGGTCTGGACCGCCGAGGGTTACGGCTCCGACGCCCTGACCCCGCTCGCCTGGTGGGGATCGGCGACCTCCCGCGTCACGCTCGGTACCAACATCATCCAGATGTCGGCCCGTACGCCGACGGCCACGGCGATGGCGGCGATGACGCTCGACCATCTATCGGGCGGCCGGTTCGTCCTCGGACTCGGCGCGTCCGGGCCCCAGGTCGTCGAAGGCTGGTACGGCCGGCCGTACCCGAGGCCGCTCGCCAGGACCCGCGAGTACGTCGACATCGTGCGTCAGGTGGTGGCGCGCGAGGCGCCGGTCGTGCACGACGGCAGGCAGTACCAACTGCCGCTGCAGGGCGGCACCGGCCTGGGTAAACCGCTCAAGTCCACCGTGCACCCGCTGCGGCCCCACATCCCCATCCACCTGGCCGCCGAGGGGCCGAAGAACGTGGCGTTGTCGGCGGAGATCTGCGACGGCTGGCTGCCGCTGTTCTTCTCCCCGAGGAGCGACGCGTTCTACCGAGCGGCCCTCGACGAGGGGTTCGCCGCGCGCGGGCGGCGGCCGGAGGGCTTCGAGGTCGCCGCGTCGGTGCCGGTGATCGTGCACGACGATGTCGAGCGGGCCGCGTCGATGATCAAGCCGTCGCTGGCGCTCTACATCGGCGGCATGGGTGCGAAGGACGTGAACTTCCACCACGACGTGTTCGCGCGCATGGGCTACGCCGACGTGGCCGACACGGTGCAGGACCTGTACCTGGCGGGCCGCAAGGAGGAGGCCACGGCGGCGATCCCGACGTCGCTGGTCGAGGACACCTCGCTCATCGGGCCGCCCGCGAAGATCCGGGACGAACTGCAGGCGTGGGAGGAGACGGTCGTGACCACGCTGCTCGTGCGCGGTGACGCCGCGATGCTGCGCCGGGTGGCCGACGTGCTCGGGTGACGCGGTGTGGCCTCGGTGTGGGCCGGGGTCGCATCCGGGTGACGGTGCGGGGGTGGCACGATTCCTCCACGCGCACCGTCCGAGGAGGAGCATGTCGGCGCTGGGGACCAGGACTCGTCTCGGGTACTCGCTCGGGTCGTTCGCGACGGGCGCGTTCGGAACGGTGCCGGGGCTGCTGCTCCTGCCGTACCTGACCGACACGATGGCCGTGCCCGCCGCCGTGGCGGGTGCGATCGTGCTGCTGCCGAAGGCGTGGGACGTGCTGTTCAACCCGGTCGCCGGGCGGATCTCGGACAGCGCGCTGCGCAGACACGGCAGCCGCAGGCCGTTCCTGGTGGTCGGCGGCCTGGTGCTGGCCGCGTGTTTCGCCGCGCTGTTCGCGGGGCCCGGACTCGGTTCGACGGCCGCGGACGCCGCCTACGTCGTCGTCGTGTTCTTCGTGTGCGCCACAGCGTTCGCCTTCTTCCAGGTGCCGTTCAACGCGCTGCCCGCGGAACTGACCGAGGACTACCACGAGCGGACGCGGCTGACGACCTGGCGGATCGCTGTGCTGGCACTCGCCATCCTGGTGTCGGGCGCGGTCGCACCGGCCATCGCGAGCGGGCTCGGCGGCGCCGCGGGCTATCGCGTCATGGGCGTGTTCGTCGGCGTGCTCATCGCGCTCGGCGCGGTCGCCGTCTACGCCGGTACACGCGGGGCGCCCGTCGGCAGGCTGCGTGAGCCCACGCCGGGGTGGCGCGAACTGCTCGCCACCATGCGGTCCTGGCGCGCGTTCCGGTGGCTGCTGGCGGTCTACTTCCTGCAGGCACTCGGCGTCGCCACGCTGCTGGCCGGTGTCAACTACGTCGCGCGGTACGTCCTCGGTGATCCCGATCTGCAGTCGGCGCTCTTCGCGGGGTTCGTCGGCCCGGCGTTGCTCGTCATGCCGGTGTGGGACCGCATCGGCCGCAGCGGCGGCAAACTCACGGGCTTCCGCGTCTCGTCGGCACTGCTGGCGGCCGCGCTCGGCGCCCTGGCGTTCTCGCCGGCGATGGCGACGCCGTTGGTGTTCGTGTTCGTCGCGCTCGCGGGTGTGGGATACGCGGGGATCCAGGTGTTCCCGCTGGCGATCCTGCCGGACCTGATCTCCGCAGAGGAGGAACGCACCGGTGCCACCCGCGCCGGGATCACCGCGGGCGTCTGGACGGCGGCCGAGACGCTCGGGCTCGCCGTCGGCCCCGGCCTGTTCGGACTCGTGCTCTCGATCGGCGGGTACGTCTCGAGCGGGCAGTCGGTGGCGACCCAGCCCGAGAGCGCGATCACGGCCATCACCGTCGGCTTCTCCGCACTGCCCGCGGTGTTCGTCGCGCTGGCGTTGCCGTTGCTGCGGCGCAGCGTGCTGGGGGACCGCCGTCCCGGCGGTGACGCCGATGCCGCGGCCACGGCAGGAGGGGGCGGTGCATGATTCCCGGCGTGGGCCCCGGCGGCGACGAGGTTCTCGCGGAGCTGACCCGGCTGCGGGCCGGTGACGCACCGACGCACGGCGGCCGCACGCTGGCCTACGTCTACGACAGCGGTCTCGGCGATCTCGACGCGCTGGCGGCGCGGGCGCACGCCGCGGCCGCCTCGGCCAACGGCTTGGACCCGACGGCGTTTCCCAGTCTGCTGCGCATGGAGAACGACCTCGTCGGTGCCGCGATCGACCTGCTGGGCGGAGGGCAGGCCGCGGTCGGCACGGTCACGTCGGGCGGCACGGAGTCGTGTCTGCTGGCCGTGCTGGCGGCGCGCGAGGGTCGGCCGGACGTCGCCGACCCGTCGATGGTCGTCCCGTCGACGGTGCACGCCGCGTTCCGCAAGGCGGGCCACCTGTTCGGTGTCCGTGTGGTGAGCGTGCCGGTGGACCCCGTGACCTTCCGGGCGGACGCGGACGCGACGGCCGCGGCGATCGACGACACGACGGTGCTCGTCGTCGCGAGCGCGCCGTCGTACGCCCACGGGGTCGTCGATCCGATTCCCGAGATCGCCGCGGTGACCCGCGAACGGGGTGTCCGCCTGCACGTCGACGCGTGCATCGGCGGCTGGGTGTTGCCGTACCTGCACCGGGACGTGGCAGGCACCCGTGCGCCCGCGTTCGACCTGTCCGTCCCCGGAGTCACGAGCCTGTCGGTGGACCTGCACAAGTACGCCTACTGCACGAAAGGCGTGTCCGTGCTGCTCCACGCCGACGCGCAGCTGCGCCGCGGCCACTACTTCGCCAGCGCCGACTGGCCCGGGTACACGATGCTCAACCCCACGCTGCAGTCGACCAGGTCGGGTGGCCCGCTCGCGGCGGCGTGGGCGGTCGTCCGGCACGTCGGCGACGAGGGCTACGCCGCCCTCGCCCGCACGGCGCGCGCGGCGACCGAGGCGATCCGGGCCGGGATCACGGCGATCGACGGACTGCGTGTGCTCGGCGAACCCGACTCGACGCTGCTCGCGGTCGCGCTCGACGGGGAACCGGGGTTCGACGTGTTCACGGTGGCCGACGAGCTGGCCGCCCGCGGCTGGTACGTGCAACCCCAGTTCCCGTACGAGTCATCGCCCGCGAACCTGCACCTGACGGTGACCGCCGCCAACCGCGGCCACGAGGACGCGTTGCTGACGGCGATGCGCGAGGCCGTGATGTCGGCCGTGGCCGCGGGGCCGGTGACGATCGACGACGACCTGCGGGCACTGATCGGAGCCCTCGACCCCGAGGCGCTCACGCCGGAGCAGTTCGCGGGTCTGCTCGCCGCGGCGGGTCTCGGCGCGGGCCGCGATGAGGACGGTGACGGACAGAGCGGGGATCCCGGCCGACCGATGCGGTTGCCGGACCGGATGGCCGGGATCAACGCCATGCTGGCGGCCGCGTCGCCGCGGCTGCGCGAGCGGCTGCTCGCCGAGTTCCTCGGGACGCTCTACCGGCCCCGCACGGCCGATGCGTCGCCGTAGCGACGGCGGAACTTCTCGACCTGGCCCGCGGTGTCCATGATCCGTTGCGTGCCCGTCCAGAAGGGGTGCGACGCGGAACTGATGTCCACGGTCACCAGCGGGTAAGTGTTGCCGTCCTCCCATTCGGTGGTGCGTTCCGAGGTGGCCGTCGACCGGGTCAGGAACCGGTCACCGGTGTTGGCGTCCTGGAAGACCACCGGGTGGTAGTCGGGATGGATGTCGGGCTTCATCGTTCCTCCTGTCGAATGGCCGGCCCAGGGGGCGTTCGTTGCGGAGCGGCCATGCCGTGTACTGTAAATGAAAACGATTATCAACACCAACTAGGGAGGGTCGATGTCGGCGATCTGTCAGGTCACCGGTCGCGCGCCGGGCTACGGCAAGCAGGTGTCGCATTCACACCGGCGTACCTCGCGCCGCTGGGAACCGAACATCCAGGCGCGCCGGTACTGGGTTCCGTCCGAGAGCCGTTGGGTGCGCCTGCGGGTGTCGGTCAAGGGCATGAAGACGATCGACAAGCGCGGGATCGACGCCGTCGTGGCCGACCTGCGCGCGCGAGGGGTGAAGCTCTGATGGCGAGCACCACCGATGTGCGCCCGATCGTCAAGCTTCGTTCCACCGCCGGAACCGGCTACACGTACGTGACGCGCAAGAACCGGCGCAACGACCCGGACCGCATGGTGCTGCGCAAGTACGACCCGGTCGCGCGCAGGCACGTCGAGTTCAGGGAGGAGCGCTGATGAGCCACCCTCGCGAAGCCTCCGGCCCGTCGGCGCGGCCGGGTGTGGGTGTCCCGCAGAGCACCGAGGAGCCGTGATGGCCAAGAAGTCGAAGATCGCGAAGAACGAACAGCGCAAGGTCGTCGCCGCGCGTCACGCCGAACGCCGCGCACAGCTCAAGGAGGCGATCCGTTCGCCCCGGTCCACCCCGGAGGAGAAGGCCGTGGCCGTCGCGGAGCTGCAGAGGATGCCGCGCGACGCGAGCCCGACCCGTATCCGCAACCGCGACGCCGTCGACGGCCGCCCGCGGGCCTACTACGGCGCCTTCGGGCTGTCCCGGATCCGGTTGCGCGAGATGGCACACCGGGGCGAGCTGCCCGGCGTGAGCAAGTCGAGCTGGTAGGAGGAGATCGGTGAAGCCGGCACCACAGAAGCGCCGCAAGCGGAACCTGCTGCGCGCCGAAGGCGTCGAGCACGTCGACTGGAAGGACACGGCGCTGCTGCGCGAGTTCTTGTCCGACCGCGGCAAGATCCGAGCCCGCCGCATCACGGGCCTGACCCCGGCGGAGCAGAAGGACGTCGCCAGGGCGATCAAGAACGCGCGTGAGATGGCGCTGCTGCCGTATCCGGTGAAGAAGGGCTGAGAACCCGCGCAGGTCGAGGCGGTGAAGACCGCGGCGTGGCCGCGGGCCAGGCGGGCACGTTCCGGCGCCGAGCGTTCCGGCCCGGAACGTGCCACCCTGGCCCCATGACGGAGCGGCATCCGGATCCCGCGCCCGGCCGGACCGAGGCGACCGAGCGGCCGCACGCCGCCGGTACCGAGATCGACCCCGAACTGCTCGAACTCGCGGGACGCGTCTTCGACTTCGCCCGTCACGGCGACACCGACACACTGGCCGCATACGTGGACGCCGGCGTTCCGGTGAACCTGTCCAACGACAGTGGCGACACCCTCGTGATGCTCGCCGCCTACCACGGCCACGCCGGGACGGTCGCCGCACTGCTGCGCCGCGGTGCCGACCCGAACCGGCTCAACGACCGCGGCCAGAGCCCTCTGGCAGGCGCCGTGTTCAAGGGCGAGGCGGAGGTCGCGCGTGCCCTGCTCGGCGGCGGTGCCGATCCGGAAGCGGGACAGCCGACCGCGGTGGAGACCGCGCGGATGTTCGGCGCAGAGGAACTGCTCACGTTGCGTAGGCCCTGAGCGCACGGACCTGAAAGGGTGCCGTCATGCTGACTGGCATGGCGCAGGAGGAGCACTACCTGGTCGGACTCGACCTCACCGGGCGGCGTGTGGTCGTCGTGGGCGGCGGCACCGTCGCTCAGCGACGGTTGCCACGGCTGGTCAAGGCCGGGGCCGTCATCGAACTCGTGTCCCCGGACACCACCCCGTCGGTCGGAGCGATGGCGGACGAGGGCGAGATCACCTGGACCCGGCGGGAGTACGCCGACGGCGATCTCGCCGACGCCTGGTACGCCCTGGCGTGCACGGACGACGCGGACGTCAACGCCGCCGTGTGCGCGGAGGCCGACCGCAGGCGCATGTTCTGCGTCCGCGCGGATTCCGGGCCCGACGGCAGTGCGGTGACGCCCGCGGCGGGCGAGAACGACGGCGTGCTCGTGGGCGTGCTGTCCGGTGGTGAGCCCCAGCGTTCCGCCGTCGTGCGCGACGGTCTCCTGGACGCGCTCCGCTCCGGAGCCGCCGCGGACCCGGGGCGCGGCTACGGCCAGGGCGAGGGGGAGGACGACCGCAGACCGGAACCCGGGGTCGCGCTGGTCGGCGGCGGCCCCGGCGACCCGGAGCTGATCACCGTGCGCGGTCGCAGGCTGCTCGCGCGCGCCGACGTGGTGGTCACCGACCGGCTCGCACCACGTGATCTGCTCGACGAACTGCCGCCGCACGTCGAGGTGATCGACGCGGCGAAGATCCCGTACGGCCGCGCGGCCAGTCAGGACGTCATCAACAGCGCGCTGATCGACAACGCCAAGGCCGGCCGGTTCGTGGTCCGCCTCAAAGGCGGCGATCCGTACGTGTTCGGCCGCGGTTTCGAAGAACTACTCGCCTGCGCGGAGGCCGGCGTGAAGGTGTCGGTCGTGCCCGGCATCACCAGTGCGTTCGCCGTCCCGGCGCTGGCCGACGTGCCGGTGACGCACCGCGGCGTGACCCACGAGGTGGTCGTCGTCTCCGGGCACGTGCCGCCGGACCACGAGACGTCGCTGACCGACTGGGACGCGCTCGGCCGCATGCGGGGCACGATCGTGCTGATGATGGGCGTCGAGCGGATCGACCGGTTCGCCGATGCGCTGATGACCGCGGGCAGGCCCGCCGACACCCCGGTCGCGATGATCCAGGACGGCACGATGGCAGGGCAGAAGGTGCTCCGCTCGACGCTGAAGGAGATCGGTGCCGACGCCGCCCGCGAGGGCATGCGCCCGCCTGCGGTGACGGTGATCGGTCCGGTCGTCGACCTGTTCGGCCAGGAGTCCTGACCGCGGCGCAGTCGACGGCGTGACAGGCTGACCCCGGAGGTCTCCTGCCGGTACGACGGTGCGTCCGGCACGTACCCGCAGGAGGCTCACGGGCGACGCCCGTCGATGCACGCGCCGCCACCGTGATCCCCGCCTGAGCGCGGTGCCCGTCGCCGTGGACGGGCTCGCCCGCCCCCGTCCAGCGCCGGGCCGACTGTGCCGCGCCTACTTCTTCGCCGTGCCCGTCTTGTCACTTCACGGCCCCGTCCTTGTACGGCCCCGTTCTCCCCGCGTCGTTGTGGTCGCGTCGTTGTGGTCGGTGGCCGGTCCATGACGCCCGGATCCGCATCACGAGCCCCCGGATCCACAACGCGTGCTCTCGACGGACCCGCATCACCCGCCCGCGTGTCTGCCACGCGCGCTCTCGAACCAGCAACACGGCGTCCGGTGTTGGAGTTCGTACTGCGTTGACGGTTGACATGCGCCCGTAACCCACATATAACCAACTAAACCAAAGCAAACCGGCAAGGAAAGCCACATGTACGCACAGGAGCGTCAGCGGAAGATCGCCGAGCGGGCCCGCGCCGAGGGGCGCGCCGACGTGGCCGAGCTCGCCGCCGACTTCGACGTCACCACGGAGACGGTCCGGCGGGACCTCACCGTCCTCGAACGGCAGGGCCTGCTCCGCCGCGTGCACGGGGGCGCGATCCCGGTCGAACGGCTCGGGTTCGAGCCCGGCCTCGCCGACCGCGACGCGGTCCTGACCGCCGAGAAGGAGCGCATCGCGAAGGCCGCCCTCGCCGAACTGCCCGACGAGGGCTCGATCCTGCTCGACGCGGGCACCACCACCGCGCGGTTCGCCGAGATCCTGCCCAGCGATCGTGAGCTGACCGTCGTGACCAACGCGGTGCCGCTCGTCGCGTCGCTGGCGGTACGGCCGCAGCTGACGGTCCTGCTGCTGGGAGGGAAGGTCCGGGGCCGCACGATGGCGGCGGTCGAGGACTGGACGCTGCGCGCACTCGCCGACACCTACGTCGACGTCGCCTTTCTCGGCACCAACGGCATGTCGGCCGAACGTGGCCTGACCACCCCTGACACCGGCGAGGCCGCGGTGAAACGGGCGATGATCCACGCCGCCCGCCGGGTGGTCGTGCTCGCCGATCACACGAAGGCAGGCAACGACTGTCTCGCGCGCTTCGGCGACCTTTCCGATGCGGACGTGATCGTCACCGACAGCGGACTGGCTCCCGAACTGGAGGAACAGCTCGCCGCAGCAGGGCCCGAGGTGGTGCGGTCGTGATCGTCACCATGACCCCCAACCCGAGCATCGACCACACCGTCGAAGTGGGGTCCCTGCGCCGCGGCGAGGTGCTACGGGCGCAGCGGTCGCATGTGGACCCCGGCGGCAAGGGAGTCAACGTCTCCCGCGCGCTCGCCGCACACGGCCGCAAGACCGCCGCCGTGCTGCTCGCGGGTGGTGCCGAGGGCGCGCGGCTCACCGAGCTGCTCGACGAGCAGGGCGTTGCAGTGCACGCGGTGCCGGTTGCCGAGGGGACCCGTACCAACATCACGCTCGCGGAGCCGGACGGCACGGTCACCAAGCTCAACCTGCCGGGGCCGGCGTGCACGGACACGGAACTCAACGCCCTGCTCGACGCCACGCTCGCCGCGTGCGGTCACGACACGACCTGGATCGCAGGGTGCGGCAGCCTGCCGCCTGAGGCCGCCGACGACTGTTATGCGCGGCTGGTCGTCTCGGCGCATGCGGCAGGTGCCCGCGTGGCCGTCGACTCGTCGGGTCTCGCACTCGCGCGGTGCCTCGGCGCCGAGCCCGACCTGGTCAAACCGAACCGGGAGGAGCTCGCGGCGTGCGCGGGCGTTCCCGTCCGCACCCTCGGCGACGCCGCCCGGGCCGCCGAGGTGCTGCGGGCCCGCGGGGCGCGGACCGTGCTCGCGAGCCTCGGTCCCGACGGCGCCGTGCTCGCCGACGCCCGCGGCGTCCTCCACGGCGAGGCGCCCGTCCACGCCGCCCGCAGCAGCGTGGGCGCAGGGGACGCGTTGCTCGCCGGGTTCCTCGCCGCCGGCGGCGGGAGGGACGCGCTCGGCCCGGCGCTCGCCTGGGGCGCCGCCGCCACCGGGCTCGCCGGCAGCCGGATGCCGGCGCCGCCCGACGTCGACCGTGTCGGCGTCACGATCCACCCCGCGGTCGACGGCGACCGCGTACTCGAACAGGAGCGCTGACATGGCCGAACTCATCACCGCCGAACTCGTCGACCTCGATCTCCACGGCAGCGACCGCGAGGAGGTCACCGCCGACCTCGCGAAGCGGCTGGCCGGCGCGGGCCGCGTCGGCGATCTCGACGGATTCCTCGCCGACCTGCGCGAACGTGAGGCGCAGATGCCCACCGGCATCGAAGGTGGCATCGGCATCCCGCACGCACGGTCGGCGCACGTCACCGAACCCACACTGGGTTTCGGACGTAGCGAGTCCGGTGTGGACTTCGGCGCCTCGGACGGCCCGGCACACCTGATCTTCCTCATCGCCGCGCCCGAGGGCGGCGGCGATGAGCACCTCACCGTGCTCGGCGCGCTCGCGCGGCGCCTGATGCACCAGTCGTTCCGCCAGTCGCTGCTCGACGCCTCCGACGCGGAGTCCGTCGTGCGGCTCGTCCGCGAGGAGGTGTTCGGACAATGAAGTTCGTCGCCGTCACGGCGTGCCCCACCGGCATCGCGCACACCTACATGGCCGCCGAAGCCCTCGAACAGGCCGCGACGGCCGCCGGGCACGAGATCGCCGTCGAGACGCAGGGCTCGGCCGGCTCGGCCCCGCTGGGTGCCGACGACATCGCGGCCGCCGACGCGGTCGTGTTCGCCGCCGACGTCGACGTGCGCGACCGTGAGCGGTTCGCGGACAAGCCACAGGTCACGGCGGGTGTGAAGGCCGCGATCAACGATGCCGCCGCGCTCATCGAGCAGGCCACGACCGCCGTCCGGTCCGGTGTGGCGCCCGCCGAGGCCGGGAGGGAGGCCGGGACCCACGCCGGGACCGAGGCCGAGTCGGCAGGCGTGCCGGAATCGGCCCCGTCGGCAGCCGAACCGGAGCGCGCGGTCGAAGCGCACACCGGGGCGGGCACGCGGGTGCGCCAGTGGCTGATGACCGGCGTGAGCTACATGATCCCGTTCGTCGCGGCCGGCGGCATTCTCATCGCGATCGCGTTCCTGATCGGCGGTGCCGAGATCGCGGCCGTGGTCGACGGCGGAGACTTCCGCGGCGTGCACTACGACGGCATCTCCGACCCGTCCGACCTCCTCGGCGAGGCGGGGATCGCGGGTGTGCTGTTCAAGGTCGGCTCCACGGCGTTCGACATGCTCGTTCCGGTGCTGTCCGGGTTCATCGCGTTCGGCATGGCCGACCGGCCCGGTATCGCGCCGGGCATCGTCGGCGGGCTGCTGGCGAGCGCGATCGGCGCCGGGTTCCTCGGCGGCCTCGTGTCCGGTCTGCTGGCGGGTTTCGTCGTCATGGGGTTGAAGCGGATCAGGGTGCCGCGGGGTGTGGCCGGGGTGATGCCGGTCGTGGTCATCCCGCTCGTGGCGTGCTTCGTGGTGGGCCTGTTGATGCTCGTGGTCGTCGGCGAACCGATCGCCGCTGCACAGAGCGGGATGACGGACTGGCTCGCCGGGCTCTCCGGCGGTACGGCGTGGCTGCTCGGGGGTCTGCTCGGCCTCATGATGGCCTTCGACACGGGCGGCCCGGTGAACAAGGTCGCCTACACGTTCGGCATCGCGGCACTGGCCAGTGGGGACACCGTCATCATGGCGGCGGTCATGGCGGCCGGGATGACGCCCCCGCTGGGGCTGGCGCTCGCGACCGTCGTTCGTGGACGGTTGTTCACGCGTGCGGAGCGCGACGCGGGCAAGGCCGCCTGGCTGCTCGGGCTGTCGTTCATCACCGAGGGCGCCATCCCGTTCGCCGCGGCCGATCCGCTGCGCGTGATCCCGTCGTTGATGGCGGGCAGTGCGACGACCGGTGCGCTCGTCGTGGCGTTCGGCGCCACCTCGCCCGCACCGCACGGCGGGATCTGGGTGCTCGGACTGGTCGGCTCGCCGCTGCTGTATCTCGTCGCCGTCGCCGCCGGCATGGTCGTCACCTGCGGCTGCCTCGTCGCGGCCAAGAGTTTCCTCGGCCGCCGCGAGCGGCCCGCCCGGCGGGACGACCCGGCCGGGGCACCGGTACACGGACTCGTCGGCGCCCGGCAGGGGTAGCCGCAACGGAAGGAGCACCTGATGGTGGAACGTCACGTGACCGTGGGCTCGGCGGTGGGCCTGCACGCCAGGCCCGCTGCCGTGTTCGCCAAGGCGGCGGCGAGCCAGCCGGTGCCGGTGACGATCGGCAAAGCCGATGCCGATCCGGTCGACGCGCGCAGCGTGCTCTCGGTGATCGGGCTCGGTGCCCGCAACGGCGACGAGGTCGTCCTGCGCGCCGACGGGCCCGACGCCGAGCGTGTCCTGGACGAACTCGCCGAGGTCGTCGCCACCGATCACGACGGGGCGTGAAGCGCGGGCCGGGTGGCGATCCGCCGCGTCGGCCCGCGCCGTCCCGACGCCGGCCGACACGGCGGCAGGCCGGTCCGGGTGGGCCCTGTCGGTGGTGGCGGGGGAGTGAGCGAGGATGACGGCCATGAACGCCGCGCACACCGCAGAACTGCCCGACGACCTGGTCGCCTTCGACGTCCGCAGGGACGGTCACGTCGCCGAGGTCACGCTCCTCGGTCCCGCCAAGGGCAACGCGATGGGCCCGGACTTCTGGCGCGAACTGCCGCTGGTCTTCCGTGCCCTGGACGCCGACCCCGACGTGCGGGCGATCGTGCTGACCGGAAGCGGCCAGCACTTCTCGTACGGCCTGGACCTGAACGCGATGCTGCCGGGTTGGTCCGAGTTCCTCGCCGGTGACGCACAGGCGGGTCCGCGTACGCGGTTCCTCGACGAGGTCCGGACGATGCAGGAGGCCGTCAGCTCCGTCGCCAAGTGCCGGACGCCCGTCGTCGCCGCGGTCGCCGGCTGGTGCATCGGCGGCGGCGTCGACCTCATCGCCGGCGCCGACATCCGGTTGGCCAGCGCCGACGCGCGGTTCAGCGTGCGCGAGGTCAAGGTCGCCATCGTCGCCGACATCGGCAGTCTGCAGCGGCTCGGCGCCGTCATCGGGGAGGGCCACCTGCGGGAGCTCGCCCTCACGGGCAAGGACATCGACGCCGCGCGGGCCGAGAGGATCGGACTGGTCAACGACACCTACGCCGACCGCGACGCGCTGCTCGCCGCCGCCCGTGCGCTGGGCGCCGAGCTCGCGGCCAATCCTCCGCTGGTGGTGCGGGGGATCAAGGACGTACTGTCCATGGGCACCGAGCAGCAGGTCGACGCCGGGCTGCGGTACGTGTCCGCGTGGAACGCGGCGTTCCTGCCCAGCAAGGACCTCGGTGAGGCGGTGCAGGCATTCCTCGAGAAGCGCCCGCCCCACTTCACCGGCGAATAGCGGCGCGGCAGCGGAACCGGCACGAACGAGGAGAAGCACGAACGTGAGCAACGAGGCCCACACCGCCCACCCGAACGCGGGTCACGACGAGTTCCGTCGGGCCCGGGACTTCCTGGTCGCCCACCGGGAGGACTACGACACGGCCCGCGCGGAGTTCCGTTGGCCCGAGCTGACCGAGTTCAACTGGGCGCTCGACTGGTTCGACCGCGTGGCGGCGGACCCGGCCAACGCCGAGCGCTACGCGCTGTGGATCGTCGAGGAGGACGGCACCGAGGGCCGCTGGACCTACCCCGAGCTGTCGCGGCGGTCGAACCAGGTGGCGAACTGGCTGCGCGCCCAGGGCGTGCGGCGCGGCGACCGGATGATCCTCATGCTCGGCAACCAGGTCGAGCTGTGGGAGACGATCCTCGCCGCCATCAAGCTCGGCGCCGTGCTCATCCCGGCGACTACCCTGCTCGGCCCCGCCGATCTGCGGGACCGTGTCGACCGCGGAGAGGCGCGGCACGTGGTGGCGCGGTCGGCCGACGCGGAGAAGTTCACCGACGTGCCGGGCGACTACACGCGCATCGCCGTCGGAGAGCGCCCCGGTGGCTGGCTGTCGTACGGCGACGCCTATTCCGCCGACGACGCGTTCACCCCGGACGGGCCGACACAGGCGGCCGATCCGCTGCTGCTCTACTTCACGTCCGGCACGACGGCGAAGCCGAAGCTGGTGCAGCACACGCACGTGTCGTACCCGGCGGGGCACCTGTCGACGATGTACTGGATCGGCCTCGAGCCCGGCGACGTGCACCTGAACGTCGCCTCGCCGGGCTGGGCGAAACACGCCTGGAGCAACGTGTTCGCACCGTGGAACGCCGAGGCCACGGTCTTCCTCTACAACTACTCGCGGTTCGACGCCGACGCCCTGCTGGCCCAGCTGGAGCGGTGCGGCGTCACGAGTTTCTGCGCCCCGCCGACGGTGTGGCGGATGCTCATCCAGGCCGACCTGAGCACGCTGCCGACGCCGCCCACCAAGGTCGTCGGCGCGGGTGAACCGTTGAACCCGGAGGTCATCGAGCAGGTGCGGGACGCCTGGGGCGTGACGATCCGTGACGGGTTCGGCCAGACCGAGACCACGGTGCAGATCGCCAACACCCCGGGCCAGGAGGTCAAGCCGGGGTCGATGGGACGGGCCGTGCCGGGCTTCGACGTCGTGCTGGTCGACCCGGCGAGCGGCGAGCCGGCCACCGAGGGCGAGTTGTGCCTGGACCTGTCGCGCAGGCCGACCGGGTTGATGGTCGGGTATGCGGGCGACGAGGATCGCACGGCCACGGCGTTCGCGAACGGCTACTACCACACGGGCGATGTCGGCTCGATCGACGAGGACGGCTACATCACCTACGTCGGCCGCACCGACGACGTGTTCAAGGCCTCGGACTACCGCATCTCGCCGTTCGAGCTGGAGAGCGTGCTGCTGGAGCACGAGGCGGTCGCCGAGGCGGCCGTCGTGCCCGCTCCGGACCCGATCCGCCTGGCGGTGCCGAAGGCGTACGTGGTGTTGGCCTCCGGGCACGCCGCCGACGAGGCGACGGCGGAGCGCATCTTCACGTTCACCCGTGAGCACCTCGCGCCGTACAAGCGGGTGCGCAGGCTCGAGTTCGCCGAGCTGCCGAAGACGATCTCCGGCAAGATCCGCCGGGTCGAACTGCGCGGCAGGGAGAACGACGCCACCGACCGTCCGGCGGGGGAGTTCCGCGACGACGACTTCCCGGGGTTGAAGGGCTGATCGGACGCCGACCGGCCCGCCTCGATGTCCACAGTGGACAGAAGGCGGGCGCGTCGCGGACGGGTGAACCGTGCGGCGAGCGGTTAACGCCGGCGGGTCACGTGCCGATAACGACGGTGATGAACGACAGTGAGCACCCCACCGCCCGGGCCGCCGATGCGGAGCGGCACGCCACCGCCGCGAGGCAGAGCACCGCGCCGCGGCAGGACACCGAGGCGCGGTACAACACCGAGGCGCGGTACAACACCGCCCCGCGGCAACTCCCGTCCTCGCAGCAGAGCACCGCGCCGCTGCAGGCACCGGCTCGGCGGCACACGACTGCGCCGCCGACCACGCCGTGCACCGTCGTGTGGAGCCAGGGCAGGCCGTACGTGCTGGAGAGCGCGGCGGGCCGCCCGCGGTGGATGGGCATGGATCGCCACGGCAGGCCCCAGGCGCTCACGGGCGACGAGCTCCGTCGCCGCGGATGGAGTTACCACCGCGCCCGGTGACGGGCCGAGGGCACCACTCACCGCGGCCCACGGCCGCGACCTCGGTTCCGACGTCGGTCCCGACCTCGCTCTCCGGTCCGAGCTCGCGTGCGGGTACCGGCGTGCCGGTCGCGGACGGGTTGACCACGGCCGCACCCGCCGGGTCCGACGACTCGATACGGTGAGTGCGTGAACGACGCGGAGGGGCAGCGTGCGGGGCGGAACGGCCGCGACGAGGTGGCGGGCCGGTCCGCCGATGTCGAAGACGGGGCGGCAGGCACGGGGGACTCGGGGGTGTCGAGTGGCGCTGGAGTCGCGAGTGGCGCTGGGGTTTCGAGTCGCGCTGTGTCGGGCGGCCGTGGGGTGCCGGGCGGTACCGCGGTGTCGGGCGGCGCTGGGGTGACGACGGCGTCCGGCGGCGATCCGGGGGCAGGCGAACCCTCACTGCTGCGACAGGCGGTGATGGCACCGAACCTGCTGTCGGTACTGCGACTCGCAGGCGTTCCGGTGTTCCTGTGGCTGCTGCTCGGGCCGCACGCCGATGGCTGGGCGCTGGCGATTCTCGTGTTCAGCGGGCTCACCGACTGGCTCGACGGCAAGCTCGCGCGATGGCTGAACCAGATGAGCCGGCTCGGGCAGGTGCTCGACCCGGCCGCGGACCGGCTCTACATCGTCGCCACGCTCGTGGCGTTCCTGCTGCGCGACATCATCCCGTGGTGGGCCGTCGCCGCGCTGTTGCTGCGCGAGGCCGCCGGTGGAGTGTGCCTGCTGATCCTGCGGCACTACCGGTTCGAACCACCGGAAGTGACCTACGTCGGCAAGGGCGCCACCTTCGTCCTCATGTACGCCTTCCCGCTGCTCCTGCTGGTCCAGGGCGATTCGACCGCGGCCACGATCGCCGCACCGCTGGCGTACGCGTTCACGATCTGGGGCGGCGCGCTCTACCTGTGGTCGGGCGCGCTGTACGTCGCCCAGACCGTGCTGGCCGTCACGCGAGGTCGTGACGGGACCGGCGCCGTGAGGGAATGACCCGGTGGGGACTGACACGGTGGGGATGAGGTGCCGCACCCGGGTCGGCGGGCCCGGTGCCGCGAGACGAGCGGTGGCGGTGCGGCGGGCCCGTAGGACCGAGTGCGCGGAGCCGGGCGCCCGGTGTCGGCCTGACGAGGCCGCGGCTCCGTGCGACGATTCCCCTCGTTCGTGGCCACGTAGGGAGTGAAAGGGGAACGAACCTTGGCTGCACAGTCCACACCCGAGGAACTGCGCTACACCGAGGACCACGAATGGGTCGCCGAACGGAGCGAGGGCGTCGTGCGGGTGGGCATCACCGAGTACGCCCAGGACCAGCTGGGCGACGTGGTGTTCGTCGATCTCCCGGAGCCCGGCACCGAGGTGGCCGCGGGTGACACGTTCGGCGAGGTCGAGTCGACCAAGAGCGTGTCCGAGATCTACGCCCCGCTGGACGGCGAGATCATCGCGGCCAACGACGCCGTCACCGCCACGCCGGAGCTGATCAACGGCGACCCCTACGGCGAGGGCTGGCTCGTCGAGCTCCGTGTCGCTGATCCGGACACTCTCGAGGGGCTGCTCGACGCCGAGGCATACCAGCGCCTGACCGGGAGTTGATCGGGGAGCCCGGGCATTGCGTGCGGTCGCCCGCGCGGTACGTTGAGGCGCACCAGGTTTCATGGCCGCCTGCGGTTTCGCGACCACGGGCGGTGAGAAAGCCAAGCGACACACTGTCAGTGCGTAAGGAGAGCTCAGGTGAGCACGAACGACGGGCCCGAGATTCCCCCGGAGGGAGCTCCGGAGAAGACCTCCGTGTTCCGGGCGGACTTCCTGTCGGAAGGGGAGGGGCAGGAGGCGCCGGCGGTGGAGCCGCAGGAGGCCGGCGTTGACGCGCTGCCCGCGGGCTCGGCGTTGCTGGTGGTCAAGCGGGGCCCGAACGCGGGGTCGCGATTCCTGCTCGACCGCGACACGACGAGCGCGGGCCGGCACCCCGACAGCGACATCTTCCTGGACGACGTCACCGTGTCCCGGAGGCACGCGGAGTTCCGCCGCGAAGGTGGTTCCTTCGTGGTCATCGACGTCGGCAGCCTCAACGGCACGTACGTCAACCGCGAGCCGGTCGACCAGGCCGTCCTCGCCGGTGGTGACGAAGTGCAGATCGGCAAGTTCCGTCTGGTGTTCCTGACCGGAGGCCAGGGGGCGCAGTGACGGCTGCCGGACGGCAACCACGCGAGGGGCTGAGCATCGGGGCCGTGCTGGCGCAACTGCGCACGGATTTCCCCGGGGTGACGATCTCGAAGATCAGGTTCCTCGAATCCGAAGGCCTGGTCCGGCCCGCTCGCACGCCGTCCGGCTACCGTCAGTTCACGACCGCCGACGTGGAACGGCTCCGCTTCGTTCTGACGGCGCAACGTGATCGCTACCTGCCTCTGAAGGTGATCAAGGAGCAGTTGGACGCCGCGGACCGCGGCGCGGCTCTGGAGCCGGACGGTGATCCGAGAGGCGAGGCGGGACCCGCATCACAGCCCCGGCCGCCACGGCTGGTTCCGCTCGACACCCCCGACACCGATGCTCCGGCGCCGACGGCGGACGACTTCGCGGTCACGGCCCCGTCCCGACTGTCCCGGGAGCGACTGCTCGCCGAGGCAGAGATCGACGAGGAGCTGCTCGCGGAACTGGACCAGTACGGGCTGATCAAACCCGGTGCGGGCGGGTTCTACGACGCCGACGCCGTGGCCATCGCGAGGACGGTCACCGCGATGGGTGCGTTCGGCATCGAACCGCGGCACCTGCGCGCGTTGCGGGTCTCGGCCGATCGTGAGGTCGGGTTGCTCGAACAGGTCGCGGCGCCGGTGTACCGGCATCGCGACGACGGCGCCCGCGAACGCGGCGACGAGCTCGTCCGGGAGCTGGCGGCACTGTCGGTCACGTTGCACACGCTCCTCGTCAAGGCGGGTATCCGGGGGATGACCCACGGGTGAGGCCGTCGGCGGCGGTGGGGACGGCGTTCGGCGGCCGGGACACGTTCGGACGGAGCAGTGCGGCGGCCACGGATTCAGAAGCCGGGCGGCGAAGCTTCGGTGGAGCCCCCGGGATGACGTACGGTTGAAGGCGGGCTCGAAGAGACCGGGCCGGCGAGAGTGAGAAGCGAGCACAGCGCAGCGATGGCGGGTAGCGTCGGCGGTGTCCGCGCGGAGTTTTCGCGTGGGCCGGCCGAACGGATGATCCACTGCGAAGCGTTGCAGCCCGCGCGCAGAGAGGGAGGCGAAGCCCGATGAGCGAGATGCGCGTCGTCGGCGTCCGGGTCGAGCTGCCCGCGAACCAGCCGATCTTGTTGCTGCGGGAGACGGAAGGCGAGCGGTACCTGCCGATCTGGATCGGCTCGGTGGAGGCGACCGCGATCGCCTTGGAACAGCAAGGCGTGCGGCCGGCCCGTCCGCTGACTCACGATCTGCTCAAGGACGTCATCGGTGGCCTCGGCCGTGAACTCGAACAGGTCGTCATCACCGACCTGCAGGAGAGCACCTTCTTCGCCGAGCTCGTGTTCGACGGGGACGTCCGGGTCTCCGCACGGCCCAGCGACTCCGTCGCCCTCGCGCTCCGCATGGGCGTGCCGATTCACGCGGAGGAAGGCGTGCTCGACGAAGCGGGCCTGATCATTCCGGACGAGCAGGAGGACGAGGTCGAGAAGTTCCGCGAGTTCCTCGACTCCGTCTCGCCGGAGGACTTCCGCGGCGCTGACACGTAGTCGGCACCGCAACGGAGATCGCGAACACCGCCGGGCTCCGCACCTGCGGCGCTGCCGGCGCCCGATGCCGCCGGCCCGCCGACGTGGTGCGCGAGCCCGATGCTTCAGTCCGCCCGGACAGCCCGGTCGAACAGCTCGCCGAGTTCGCGGCCGTAGGCGTCGAGGTCGAGATCCGGTTCCCGTCGGAGCCGGAGGGTGACGCCGTCGACCGCCTGCCGCATGGCGAGTGCCATCACCTTCGGATCGCAGTCGCGGAACACACCGTGGCGCCTGCCCTGGACGAGTTGGCGCTCGAGCCTGCCCACTCGGACCGCGTACACGACATGCGGCGAGATGTCCGCGTCGTCGGCCGTCCCGGCATGGGAGGCGATCTCGACGAGCGCGGTCGATTCCCGCGGGTGGGTGGCGACGAACGCGACCTCCGCGGCCAGTTGGCCCAGTAGGAGCCGTCGGAGATCCTTCTCGTCGCCGAGACGCTCGGCGACGAACGCGTCCTGCCGGTCGATGATCGTGCCGAGGGTCGCCTGGACGAGGTCGTTCTTGCCGGCGAAGTGGTAGGAGACCATCCGCGTGCTCGACAGCCCCGCCCGTTCGACGATGCGGGCGAAGGACGTCTTGGCGTAGCCCAGTTCGGCGAGTACGGCGATGGTGGCGTCGACGATCTGCCTGCGCCGGACGTCTTCGGTGGGGGTGAGGCCGGCTCCTGCGCCGAACGTGCTGAGGTCGCTGCCGTCGGCGCCGGACGTGTCATCGGGTGGAGTAGTTACCTGCATGAGTAACAAATTACTCGGGTGGGTAAAACATCGCAAGCGGGTAATCCGGTCGAGATGTCGCCACGGCGTCCGCGCGTCGCGTTGACCGCCCCGTGGGGCAGGCATACCGTTCGAAGAGCGACGAAACGCGCCGTGGCCGGCGACCGGGCCGCACGGGCGTAGTCGTACCGGTCGGCCCATCCGGGCCGGCGGTCTTGTTTCGTCGGCCGCGCGGCCGGGCGAGAGGAGGCATGCGTGGTCGACGACAGTCCGATCAGGGGCATCGACGGTGGCGAGCAGGGAGCGCTGTTCCCTGACGACTCGCTGCCGGATGAGCTGGTTGGCTACCGTGGTCCAGCGGCCTGTCAGATCGCCGGTATCACCTACCGCCAGCTGGACTACTGGGCGCGCACCAAGTTGATCGCGCCGAGTATCCGCACTGCGCACGGTTCGGGCTCCCAGCGGCTCTACTCGTTCAAGGACCTGTTGGTCCTCAAGATCATCAAGCGGCTGCTCGACACGGGTATCTCGCTGCAGAACATCCGCGTCGCGGTCGACCACCTGCGCGGCAGGGGAGTGCGCGACCTGGCCCGGGTGACCCTGTTCTCCGACGGGACGACCGTCTACGAATGTACGTCGCCGGAGGAGATCGTCGATCTGCTTCAGGGCGGTCAGGGTGTGTTCGGCATCGCTGTCAGCGGGGCGATGCAGGAGATCAGTGGTTCGCTGCACGAGTTCCCGGCCGAACGGGCCGACGGTGGCGAGCTCGACACGCCCGCGGCGGCAGACGAGTTGTCGCAGCGACGCAACGCCCGCCGTACCGGCTGAGCGATCCGTTCACGAGTAGGCCACTCGACCTACGACGCACGCGGCGCCCGAACGCTCATGGAGTGTCCGGGCGCCGCCGTCTGTGATCCGCATTTCGTATAACGTCCTATACGGCGGGCCGTTCCGGTTCTCGCCTCGGCGCGAGGCGCCCAGCCTGGGGAGCTCGTCACGAACAGGCCGGGAGGCGACCGGTCAGCCGGTGAAGCCGGCCTGCTCGAACCGCTTCTGCTGCTGCGGCGAGGTGAGGTGCGAGCGGAAGGACTGGGCAGCCCGCTGCTGCACGGTGTCCACGCCGTCGCCTGCGAGGCTGACGTAGGTGAACGTGCCGTCGGGGCCGGAGGCGATCTTCTCCGGCGACGCGCCGATGCGGTCGGGCTGCTCCGAGCCGAGCCGGTCCGCCCACTTCGTGTCGGCCATGATCCAGGCGCCGGGAGTGCCGCGGGTCCGATTGCCGGTCAGGTCGCCGTACACCACCTGCGAGGTGCCCGGCTGCACCTTCACGGTGATGCAGTGCCCGTGAACCACCGTGTCGTCGTCGTTCCAGGCCTTGGCGGCCTGCTGTACGGGCTCGGCCACGGCGGGGTCGGTCGCCACCCGCAGCGTCGACCGGCCCTCCTGGCAGGCCGCGGCCTGGGCCTCGGCGCGGTTCGACAGGACCCCGTCGGCCCAGTTCCAGCCGAAGAAACCCGCCACGACGAGTACGACCAGCACTCCGCAGGCCACGGGCCATGCCGCGACCCTGCGTTTCGGCTTCTTGTCCACTGCGCGGTGGCTGCCCGTCGACGTGACCGTGCCGTGCCGGCCCGTGGACGTGACGGCACGGTGGCCGCCCGTGGCGCTGACGGTGCTGTGCCTGCCTGTCGAGGTGACGCGGCGGCGCCCGCCGGTGGACGTGACCGGGTCACGGTCGGTGTCGGTCGTTCGGCCGGGCGTCGTGTCGCGAGAGCTCGCGGCGGCCTGCGCGGCGTGCGCATCGTGGTCGTCCGTACCGGTGTCGTGAGCCCGGTCGGAGGGCGCGGCGTCGTGGCGCGCCGCCGCGGGCGGGTGTTCGCCCGCGGCGTGACCGGCGCCGTGGAAGCGGGGGCGGCCGTCGGGCCGCGGCCGGGGGTGCGGGGGCCGCTCCGTGGCCGTGGAACGATCGGGCGTCGCCGGGCTCGTGTCGTGGCCTGCGCTGTCGTGGGCCGAGGTCGGTCCGGCGGGTGGGACGGGATCGAGGCGAGTGGTCAGTTCGGTCGCGCTCTCGTCGGCCGTGCGGCGCGGCGCGACGGGGTGCATCGCGGGTGACGTGGACAGGACGTCGTCCGGGGCCGGTGCATAGCCGGGCGTGCTGCGGTAGGCCGCAGGCGGCGTCGTCGTATCGCGGAACCAGTCGTCCGGCGTGCCGCCGCCCGTGTTCGCTCCGCCGATGGCCTGTCTCGCCTTGCGCAGCGGATCAGGCTGCCCGGGAGCCGGATCGTCGGCTCTGTAGTGCCGCCCCATTCGCGTCCTCTCACCTGCACGGAGTGCCGATCACACTCTGTCGACGTGACAAAAACGTAACCACCCTAACAGCCCAGCCCGTCGGATCACTGTGATTCGGATCCGACTTCCGTTCCCGAAAGCAACCCGCGGTAGAGGGTGATCAACCGTTCGCGTAACGGAGCCGCGCGTCGGGCGAAGGCAGCCTGGTGCCGGGCGTACTCGGCCCGGCCGGCCGCGGTCTCGATCGGCACGGGCGAGTAGCCGAGCGCCGACAGGTCGTACGGACTGGCCCGCATGTCGAGCACGCGGATGTCGGCGGCCAACTCGAAACAGTCGCCGAGCAGCTCCGACGGCACGAGCGGACCGAGCTTGTAGGCCCATTTGTACAGGTCCATACCGACGTGCAGGCAGCCGGGCTGGTCCAGGTCGCGCTGTGTCTCCCTGGTCGGCTGCAGCATGTTGAGCGGTCGTGCCTGCTCGGTGAAGAACCGGAAGGCGTCGAAATGGCCGCACCGGATGTCGAGGCTCTCGACGACGTCGTCGGTGCCGCTGGATCCCAACCTCAGCGGTAACTGAGCGTGTCGAACCTCGTCCGGCGGGTGGCGATACACCATCGCCCATTCGTGGAGGCCGAAACAGTTCAGACGAGGTGGGCGCGCCGCCGTCGCCTCCAACAGCGAGACGGCGCGGCCCGCCATGCGGGCGCGCTTCGGCGGCAGCACCGGATCGGCGTGAACGCCGTCGGGCGTCTCCACGTATCCCGTGCGGTCGAGGAACCGGCGGGCGCGCTCGCCGGTCAGCAGCACGCCGGCGCCGGGCTGCCAGCGCTCCAACTGAGCGGGCGGCAGGGAGTAGTACGTGAACAGGAAGTCCAGCACCGGATGTTTCTCGCCCCGGGACCGGCGGGCCTGGTGCGGGCCCGTCCACGGCCGCATGCGGGCGACGTGGGTCTCCTCGCGGGCGCGCCACTCCGGTTCGCCGAGCACCGTGTCAGGTGACATGTGTGCCGTCCCGCACCGTGCCGACGTACTCCTCCACGAGGTCCTCCAACGCCGCCACCCCGACGACCTCGCCGTCGTCGTCGGTGGCGGTCGCCAGGTGGCTGCCTTCCCTGCGCATCGCGGACAACGCCGTGTCCAGCCGGGCGTGCACCGGCAGCTGGGTCAGTCTGCGGATCTTGTTCGCCGGAACCCGCGCGTCGGAGTCGTCGCCGAGGTGGGCGAGCACGTCCTTGACGTGCAGGTACCCGACGAGCGTGCCGTCGCCGGTCCGCAGTGGGTAGCGGGAGAAGCCCGTGGCGGACACGGCGGCCTCCACGTCGCCGAGCGTCGGATGGTCCGGCACCGTCCTCAGGTCGGACATCGGCACGATGATGTCGGCGACGGTCTTGTCGGCCGACGAGAGGGTCTGCGACAGCCGCCGGTGTTCGGCGTGCTCGAGGAGACCTTCCCGCCGCGACTCGCTGAGCAGCGCGGCCAGCTCGTCGGAGGTGTAGCCGGTGTCGACCTCGTCCCTCGGCTCGACCCGCATGAGCCGCAGCACGCCGTTGGCGATGCCGTTGAGCAGCCACAGGAACGGGTTCACCAGCCGGACCCACGCGACGTGCACGGGCACGAGCCACAACGCCATCCGCTCGGGCTCGGCGATCGCGATGTTCTTCGGCACCATCTCGCCGACCAGCACGTGCAGCAGCGTGATGGCGACGAGCGTGACGACGAAGGCGACGGCGTGGACGACGTACGCGGGCAGTGGCACACCGAGCGCGTGCACGGCAGCCTCGAGCCGGTGCGCCACGGCAGGTTCGCCGAACTGGAGCAGCAGCAGCGAACACACGGTGATGCCCAGTTGCGCCCCGGCGAGCATCAGCGAGACGTTCCGGCCCGCCTTGATGACGATTCTGGCTCGGCCCTTACCGGCTTCCAGCAGTGCTTCGAGACGGTCGCGCCGGGACGAGATGAGCGCGAACTCGGCGCCGACGAAGAACGCGTTCAACGCCAGCAGGACCCCGATGAGGGAGATGGCGACCCAGTCGTTCACGCAGGCACCTCCCGTCGTTCGACGCGGATCTCGGCGATGCGGTGCCGGTCCATCTCGGTGACGGTGAGCCGCCAGCCGTCGATGTCGACCGCGTCGTCGACGTCGGGGATCCGGCCCAGCCGTTCGAGGATCAGCCCGGCGATCGTCTCGTAGTCGCCGTCGGGCATGGCGAACCCGGTGATGTCGGCGACCTCGTCACCGCGCAGTTGGCCGGACACGGCCCAGCTGTCGACGCCGATCTGCTGGGAGGAGGGTTCCTCGCGGTCGTCGTGCTCGTCGCGGACGTCGCCGATGATCTCCTCGACCACGTCCTCGAGCGTGACGAGCCCGGCGCTGCCGCCGTACTCGTCGACCACGATCGCGAGCTGGAACCGGGACGCGCGGAGCCTGTCGAGCAGCGCGTCGCCCGGCAGCGACTCCGGCACGGTCGGGACGGGCCGCATCACCGAGCCGATCGACACGGTGCGGCGTTCATCCGCATGGACCGTGAACGCCTGCTTGACGTGCACCGCGCCCTGTACGTCGTCGAGGTCCTCGCGGTACACGGGGAAGCGGGACACGCCGGTGCTGCGCGACAGGTCGACGAGGTCGGCGACCGTGTCCTCGACGTGCAGCGATTCGACACGGACGCGCGGGGTCATCAGTTCCGCCGCGGTGCGTTCCCCGAAGCGCAGGGAGCGGTCGAGCAGCTGGGCGGTCGCGATGTCGAGCGTGCCGCTCGCGGCGCTCGTGCGCACGATCGAGCCGAGCTCCTGGGGTGAGCGCGCCGAGCGCAGTTCCTCCTGCGGCTCGATGCCGAGCTTGCGGACGACGACGTTGGCGCTGTTGTTCATGAGCGCGATGAGCCAGCGGAACAGCGCCGAGAACCGGGAGTGGTACCCGGCGACGGCCCGCGCCGTCTTGAGGGGGAGCGAGACGGCCAGGTTCTTCGGCACCATCTCGCCGATCACCATCGAGAGCGCCGTGGCCAGCAGCATCGACAGCACCAGCGACGTGCCCCGGGCGGCGCCGTCGGGCAGTCCGATTCCGGTCAGCACCGGGCGGATGACCTGGCCCAGCAGCGGTTCGGCGACGTAACCGGTCAGCAGGGTCGTCAGCGTGATCGCGACCTGGGCTCCGGAGAGTTGGAACGAGAGGGTGCGGTGCGCCTTGAGCACGGTTCGGGACCGCCGGTCGCCGACCTGGCGGACGTTGGCCTCGATGGTGCTGCGTTCGAGCGTGGTGAGCGAGAACTCGGCGGCCACCGCGAGGCCGGTGCCGACGGTCAGCAGCAGTACGACCAGCAGGCCCCCGATGGTGAGCAGGACGTCCATCAGAATGCGCCGCCCGGGGCCGGATGGGCGGGGCGGGCAGGGGGAGACATCAGCGAGCCGGGTCTGTCACCCGGCCGAATACTGTCTCCCGGTGACTGCGCATCGCGCACGAACGACGTCACTCCTCGAGAACACGGGCCAACAGGGGATACGGGTATCTTAACCAGGACAAACGGCGGTGACGGTGGCGGCGTTCCCGAACCGGGCGGGTGTGGGTGACCGGGCTGCCCGCACCGGGGAACGGTCAGTCGCCCCGGTGCCGGCGGACGCTGTCCTCGACGACGTCCAGGACGGGTTCCAGGTCGTCGGCGGGCAGGCCCATGGCGAGGTGCGAGACAAGGCCTTCCAGGACGAGCTGAAGGTACTCGGCGAGCACGTCGACGCCGATGTCGTCGCGCAGGTTGCCGGACCGGCGCTGCCATTCGAGTCGCTTGCGGGTGGCCGTCGTGAGCTGTTGCGAGTGCTCGGCCCACCGGCCGCGGAACTCGGGATCCGTGCGCAGCCTGCGGGAGACCTCCAACCGGGTGCCGAGCCAGTCGGCGGGATGTTCGGAGTCGCCCGCCAGCAGATCGCGCATCACCTGGACCAGTCCCTGCTGCGCGACGACGTCGGCCATGCGGGCGGCGTCGTCCTCGGCGAGGGCGAGGAAGAGTGACTCCTTGTCCCGGAAGTGGTGGAAGATGGCGCCGCGTGACAGGCCGGTGGCGTCTTCGAGCCTGCGGACGGTGGCACCTTCGTAGCCGAACCGTCCGAAACACAGACGTGCCCCGTCGAGGATCTGGCGCCGGCGCGCCTCGAGGTGGTCCTGGCTGACCCGTGGCATTCATCGATCTTGACACCGCGTGTGCACCGGATGCAAACCGTACGTACGTACTGGGAGTGGCGTGTCGTGCCCGCTCCGCGGCCTGCCCGCCCGGCCCCGGGGACACCGGGGTAGCGGAAGGCTGCGGGGCAGGGGGTAGCGGAAGGCTGCGATTGTCGGTGGGCGCCGGTAGCGTCCGACACCGACGGTCCTCGAGCGGATGCGGTGGTCGCATGACGGCGATGCACGGTTCTGTCACACCAACCCCGGGCGCCACAACCCCGGAACGGGAACGCCCGACCCCGGACAGCACAGCGCCCTACAGCACAGTCCCCGACAGCACAGCGCCCGACAGTCCAATCCCGGACAGCACAGCCCCCGGCAGGGTCGGCTCGGGCGCCACGACCCGGCACGAACGTGCACCGGGCACACCGGGCCCGGACGGTCCCGACGCCCCGGTGCCGGACGCAGCGCGGGAGACGGCCGCCGAGGTCGCCGCATGCGCGATCGCCGATCGTGCCGAAGGGGAGGCGTACGTCGCCTCCGTCTGTTTCAAGCACGGACCGCCGCGACTGACCGGTGCCGAACTCGAGTTCCTCGTCCACGACGCCGCCGACCCGCGCAGAGCCCCGGACCGCGACCGGCTGTGCCGCGCGCTCGGCCGGCATGCCCCGCCCACGCTCGCCGCCGGCGGCCGCGCGGCTCCACTGCCGTCCGGATCGGCGCTCACCCTCGAACCGGGCGGTCAGGTGGAGATCTCCACCCGTCCGCACGCCTCGATCCCGGCCTTGGTGTCCGACGCGGGCACCGACCTGGCTTACGTCACCGATCTGCTCGCCGGTGAGGGGCTGGTCCTCGGCGAGCAGGCCATCGACCCTCTGCGCCCGCCGCGGCTGCTGCTCGACACGGCGCGCTACGCGGCGATGCAACGGCGGTTCGCCGCCATCGGACCCGCGGGCGCCACGATGATGTGCAGTACCGCGGCGGTGCAGGTGTGCGTCGACGCCGGTGAGCCCGGCACGCTGGAGTCCCGGTGGGCGGCCGTCCACGCGCTCGGCCCGGTCCTGCTCGCCCTGTTCGCCAACTCGCGCAGGCACACCGGTCGCGACACCGGGCACGCCTCGGCGCGCTGGCGTGCCGTGATGGAGACCGAGCCGGCGCGTACCGACCCGGCTGCAGCCGGAGGCGCGGTCGATGATCCGCCCGCGCGCTGGGCCGCCCGCGTGCTGGACACGCCGCTCATGGTTCGCAGGCGCACGAGCGGAGCGTGGGACGCGCCCGACCGGCTGACGTTCGCCGACTGGATCGCCCGCCGCGGCGTCGCCCGGCACTGGCCGCCGCCGACCTTCGGAGATCTCGACTACCACCTGACCACGCTGTTCACGCCGGTTCGGCCGCGCGGGCACCTCGAGCTGCGTTACGTCGACGCGCAGCCCGCAGGCCGGTGGGTCGATCCCGTGGCGCTGGTGGCAGCACTGCTCCGGGGGCCTGCCGTGGTCGACCGCGTCCGTGAGGTCTGTGCCCCCACCGAGGGCCGGTGGGTCGACGCCGCCCACTTCGGGCTCGCCGACCCGGCGCTGCACCGCGGTGCTCGCGCCGTCGCCGAGCTCGGTTGCGACGGGCTGGCAGACCTCGGTCTGCCACCGGCACTGATCGACGAGATCACGGCCGCCGTCGACGTCCGGCTCGGCTCGCAGCCCGGCTGACCCTCCGGCCGGCCGGCATCGCCCGGAAGGCCGCGCGGGTATCCCGTCCGTGTCCCGCCACCACGCAGTCCCGCCCACCACGCAGTCCCGTTCGAGGCAGTCCCGTTCGAGGAGGAAACATGGCCGCGTTCGACCGTTCCCCGGCGTCCGCCCAGGACGTCGTCGCCGCTCCCGACACGACCGGCACCGCAGGCGCGGGCCCGAGTGCGGAGGGCGCCGACGCGCTGCGTGCTCACGCCGCGGCGGCGCTGGATCGGGCGCGCCGGCGCACGGCGACGCTCACCGACATCGACGACGCCGAGCTCACCCGGCAGCATTCGAAACTCATGTCGCCGCTGGTGTGGGACCTCGCGCACGTCGGCAGCCAGGAGGAGATCTGGCTCGTGCGCGACGTCGGCGGCCGCGAACCGCTGCGGCCCGACATCGACGATCTCTACGACGCGTTCCAGCACCCGCGCGCCGACCGGCCCGAACTGCCGCTGCTCGGCCCGGACGAGGCACGCGCCTATGTCGGCCAGGTGCGGGAGAAGGCGCTCGACGCGCTCGACCGTGTCCCGCTGCAGGGCGACCGGCTCACGAAGTCGGGTTTCGCCTTCGGCATGATCGCCCAGCACGAGCAGCAGCACGACGAAACGATGCTCGCCACCCACCAGCTGCGGCGGGGTGATCCGCTGCTCGACGCGCCGGCACCGCCCGGCAGGCGCGCCGGCCCGCTGCCGGAGGAGGTCGTCGTCCCCGCGGGCTCGTTCGTCATGGGCACGTCGGTGGAGCCGTGGGCGCTCGACAACGAACGGCCCGCCCACGAGGTGCACGTCGACGGGTTCGCCCTCGACACGGTCCCCGTGACGTGCGAGCGCTATGCCGCGTTCCTCGAGGCCGGCGGGTACGACGATCCGCGTTGGTGGAGCGAGGCGGGCTGGGCGTACGTGTCCGGCCACGGCATCACCGCGCCACGGTTCTGGTACCGCGACGGCGGTCGCTGGCGGAGGTGTCGGTTCGGCGTGGACGAGCCGGTGCCTGCCGACGAGCCGGTCCTGCACGTGTCGTTCCACGAGGCGGAGGCCTACGCGGCATGGGCGGGTAAGCGGCTGCCGACCGAGGCGGAATGGGAGAAGGCGGCCCGCCACGATCCGGTCTCCGGCCGGTCCCTGCGCTACCCATGGGGGGACGACGACCCGACGGCCGATCGCGCCAACCTCGGTCAACGTCACCTGCGTCCCGCACCGGTCGGCGCCTACCCGGACGGTGCTTCGCCGGTGGGGGCGCACCACCTGATCGGCGACGTGTGGGAATGGACGTCCACGGACTTCTGCGGCTACCCGGGGTTCACCGCGTTCCCGTACCGCGAGTACTCCGAGGTGTTCTTCGGCGGCGACCACAAGGTGCTCCGTGGCGGCTCGTTCGGCACCGATCCGGTGGCGATCCGCGGCACGTTCCGCAACTGGGACTACCCGATCCGCAGGCAGATCTTCACCGGTTTCCGCTGTGCCCGCGACCTGACGCGCGACGAGGTGATGTGAGCGGTGTGCCGCCATCTCGCGTACCTCGGAACACCGGCCTCTCCCGCAGGTCCGCTCGTGGGGGCGCCGCACGCGTTGCTCGTGCAGGCCCACGCCCCCGCGGACATGCGCGGTGGCGGCACCGTCAACGCCGACGGCTTCGGCCTCGCCTGGCTGGCCGACGACGGCGGACCACCGGTGCGGTACCGGCGCGCGCGTCCCGTGTGGACCGATGAGACGCTGCCGCGGCTGGCCGAGACGTTACGGTCGGCGGCGTTCGTCGGCGCGGTGCGATCGGGCACCCCGGGGATGCCGGTCGAGGAGGGTGCCTGCGCGCCGATGGTCGACGACCGGTGGATGTTCAGCCACAACGGCGTGGTGACCGGCTGGCCGTCCTCGGTGGCGGGCCTCGCGGAGAAGCTGCCCGTCGTGGATCTGCTGGGCATGGAGGCACGCACCGATTCGGCGTTGCTGTGGGCGCTGCTGCGGCAGCGGCTGGCCTCCGGTGGCGACCCGGTGACCGAGGTCGCGCAGTTGGTGTCCGATGTGGAGCGCGCGGCTCCGGGGTCTCGGCTGAACCTCCTGCTTACCGGCCGCGACCTGCTGGTCGCGACGGCATGGACCCATTCGCTGTCGGTCCTGGCCCGTTCCGGCGGCGTGGTCGTGGCCTCGGAACCGTACGACGACGATCCGGCGTGGCGATCCGTGCCCGATCGCCACCTCGTCGTGGCCCGCCGGGACGGCACCGGTGCAGCCATCGACCGGATCATGACCCTCGACGAACGGAGATCCGCGTGAACGACGTGATCATCGAACGACACCGCACCGGGGAGGATCTGACCGCGGCGCTGCGCCGCGACGTCCGGGAAGGACTGTCGGCGCCTCAGAAATGGCTGCCCGCGACGTGGTTCTACGACGCACGGGGCAGCGACCTGTTCGAACAGATCACCGCGCTGCCCGAGTACTACCCGACACGCGCCGAGCGCGAGGTGCTGTTGCGCGAGGCCCCGGCGATCGCCGCGGCGACCGGGGCCCGCACCCTCGTGGAGCTGGGCGCCGGCTCGAGCGAGAAGACGCGGGCGCTGCTCGACGCGCTGCGGTCGGCCGGGACGTTGACAGGCTTCGTGCCGCAGGACGTGTCCGCCTCGGCGCTGACCGAGGCGGCCGAGGCGATCGCCGCGGACTATCCGGACCTCGTCGTGCACGGCGTCGTCGGGGACTTCACGGTGAACCTCGGCGAGCTGCCCGGCACGCCGCCGCGAGTGGTGGCGTTCCTGGGCGGCACGATCGGCAACTTCCCGCCCGCCGAGCGCGCCACGTTCCTGCGGTCGGTGAGAGAGGTATTGAAGCCGGGGGAGTGGCTGCTGCTCGGAACGGACCTGGTGAAGGACCCCGCCACGCTCGTGGCCGCCTACGACGATGCGCGCGGTGTGACGGCCGAGTTCAACCGCAACGTGCTGACCGTGCTGAACAGTCGCCTCGGCGCCGATGCCGACCCGGCCGATTTCGAGCACGTGGCCGCCTGGGACGCCGAGCACGAGTGGATCGAGATGCGCCTGCGCGCCCGCCGCGATCTCGTCGTGCACGTGCCGGGTGCCGGACTGGACGTCGAGTTCCGTGAGGGTGAGCACCTGCGGACCGAGGTCTCCGCCAAATTCCGACCCGACGGCGTGCGGGCCGAACTCGCCGACGCGGGCTTCACGCGTGAACACTGGTGGACCGACGAGGCGAACCGGTTCGGCGTCTCCCTCGCCCGCGCCGTCTGACCGGCCGCGGGAGCCCCACCCGCGTGCCTGCACTCCGCCCCGCGTGCCTGCGTTCGGACCGCTGAGACGCGACTGCCGCGCGGTGTCGTGCAGCAGTCGGGAGAATCGGTGTGCAGTGCCGTGGTCCGGAATGGTCGAATGTCCGGTATGCGGAACCCTTTGCCCACCGTCGCCCGGGTGCTCGGCCGTCGGCGGTCGTTGATGAAGCTCGCCGAGGGCATCGTGTGGGCCGACACCCGCCTGCATCGCGCCTCCCGGGGCCGGGCGAGCCTGGTCGGCATCGCCGGGCTGCCGTCGCTGCGGCTGATCACGACGGGGCGGCGGACCGGCCGGTTGCGGGAGAACAACCTGCTCTACATGCCCGACCGCGACACCCCGAACCGCGCGGGCCGGACACGGAACAGTGGATGCGCCACAGGGGAGGGGGTGGGCGACGGCGACGAGGTCTTCGTCGTCACCGGATCGAACTGGGGGCGCGCCCACGAGCCGGCCTGGGCGCTGAACCTGCGCGCCTGCCCGGACGCGCGGGTGCTCGTGCGCGGCAGTGACGTCCCGGTGCGTGCCCGTGAACTCACCGGTCTGGACCGCGAGGCCATGTGGCGGCGCCTGCTCGGGTTCTGGCCCGGTTACGCGATGGAACGCGACGAGGCGGGCCGCGACTTCCCGATCTTCGTGCTCACCCCGGACGCGGATCGCTCGCGATGATGCCCATCACGATCACGTCGTGCCAGATGCCGTCCCAGAACAGTGCGCTGCGGTGGATCCCTTCGCGGACGAACCCGCACTTCTCGTAAACCCGCTGGGCCCGTACGTTGAAGTCGAACACCTCGAGTCCCACCCGGTGCAGTCCGGCCACGTCGAAGGCGTAGTCGCGCACCAGCCGGGTCGACTCCGTGCCGTAGCCGCGGCTGAAGACCTCGGGCCCGAGCAGCGAGATGCGGTAACCCGCCGCGGCGTTGGGTGCGTCCAGCTCGTGCAGCACCGCCTCGCCGAGGAACGCTCCCGTGGCTGCGTCGGTGATGGCCCAGTCCGCCCGGTCGTGATGGTCCGCCCGGGTGGCGAGGTGCCGCCGCACCTCCTCGTCGCTGAACGTGTGGTGCGTCCCGGTCAGCCTGCGACCCACCGGGTCGTCCAGCATCCGCCGCACTCCGTCGAAATGCTTTTCGGCGAGCGGCACGAGGCGCACCCGGTCGTCGGTCAGCACCGGTAGGTCGCGAAAGACGTCGGAGGGGATCACCCCGACACGGAACCATCACCGGGGCGTGCGCGCGACCGATTATCGCCGGGACGGACGTATCGCACCGACAGGTCCCGACCACACGATCGCACGGGGCACGGGACGCGAACGGCGCCGCGAGCCGGAGGGCCCGCGGCGCCGTCTGTCGCATGGAACGGAATCAGGACTTCGTCAGGTTCCGCAGCACGTACTGCAGGATGCCGCCGTTGCGGTAGTAGTCCGCTTCGCCGGGCGTGTCGATGCGGACGTCGGCGTCGAACTCGACCTTCTGGCCGTCGGCCTTGGTGGCCGTGACCTTGACCGTCGACGGGGTCACACCGTTGTTCAGCTCGGTGATGCCGGCGATGTCGTAGGTCTCCGTGCCGTCGAGGCCCAGCGAGGACGCCGAGGAGCCCTGCGGGAACTGCAGCGGCACGACGCCCATGCCGATCAGGTTCGACCGGTGGATGCGCTCGAACGACTCGGCGATCACCGCGCGCACGCCCAGCAGGCGCGTGCCCTTGGCCGCCCAGTCACGCGACGACCCGGAGCCGTACTCCTTGCCGCCCAGCACGACCAGCGGCGTGTCCTCGGCGGCGTAGTTCTGGGCCGCGTCGTAGATGAACGCCTGCGGACCGCCCTCCTGCGTGAAGTCGCGGGTGTAGCCGCCCTGGACCCCGCCCTCGACGACAGCGTCCAGCAGCAGGTTGCGCAGCCGGATGTTGGCGAACGTGCCGCGGATCATCACCTCGTGGTTGCCGCGGCGCGAGCCGTACGAGTTGAAGTCCTTGCGCTCGAGGCCGTGCTCCTTGAGATACCGGCCCGCGGGCGAGTCCTCCTTGATGGCGCCGGCGGGGGAGATGTGGTCGGTGGTGACCGAGTCACCCAGCAGCGCCAGCACGCGGGCACCGGAGATGTCGGTGACGGGCTCCGGCTCGGCGCCCATGCCCTCGAAGTACGGGGGCTTGCGGACGTAGGTGGACTGCGAGTCCCACTCGAACGTCTTGCCCTCGGGCGTGGGCAGCGACTTCCAGCGCTCGCCGCCGTCGAACACGTCGGCGTAGTCCTTGGTGAACATCTCCTGCGTGATCGCCGAGTCGATCGTCTGCTGGATCTCCTGCGGGGAGGGCCAGATGTCGGCCAGGAAGACGTCCTTGCCGTCGGTGTCCTGGCCGAGCGGCTGGTTCTCGAAGTCGAAGTCCATCGTGCCCGCGAGCGCGTAGGCGATGACCAGCGGCGGCGAGGCCAGGTAGTTCATCTTGACGTCGGGGTTGATCCGGCCCTCGAAGTTGCGGTTACCGGACAGCACCGACACGGCCGTGAGGTCGTTGTCCTGGATCGCCTGGGAGATCTCCTCCGGCAGCGGACCGGAGTTGCCGATGCAGGTCGTGCAGCCGTAGCCGACCAGGTGGTAGCCCAGCTTCTCCAGGTACGGCCAGAGTCCGGCCTTCTCGTAGTAGTCGGTGACGACCTGCGAGCCCGGGGCCATCGACGTCTTGACCCACGGCTTGGCCGACAGGCCCTTCTCGACGGCGTTGCGGGCGAGCAGCGCGGCGCCGAGCATGACCGAGGGGTTCGAGGTGTTGGTGCACGAGGTGATCGAGGCGATCACCACGGCGCCGTGGTCGAGCACGAACTCGCCGCGCTCCTCGGACGTGACGGTGACCGGCTTCGACGGACGGCCGGTGGCGCCGTTGGCGGCCGACTGCACCGCGACGGAGTCCTCGTCGGCGAACGACAGCGCGGGCGCGTCGCTGGCCGGGAAGCTCTCCTCGACCTTCTCGTCGATCTTCGTGTGCGGCGTGGCCTGGTCGTCCTGCACGTAGTCGCGCACCGACTTGCGGAACGACGTCTTCGCGTCGGTCAGCTCGATGCGGTCCTGCGGGCGCTTCGGCCCGGCGATGGAGGGCACGACCGTTGACAGGTCCAGCTCCAGGTACTCGGAGTACTCCGGCTCGCGGGCCGGGTCGTGCCACAGGCCCTGCTCCTTCGAGTAGGCCTCGACGAGCGCGAGCTGCTCCTCGGAGCGACCCGTGAGCTTGAGGTACCGGATCGTCTCCTCGTCGATCGGGAAGATCGCGGCGGTGGAGCCGAACTCGGGGCTCATGTTGCCGATCGTGGCGCGGTTGGCCAGCGGCACGGCGCCGACACCGTCGCCGTAGAACTCGACGAACTTGCCGACCACGCCGTGCTTGCGCAGCATCTCGGTGATGGTCAGCACGACGTCCGTCGCGGTGGCGCCGGGCGGGATCTGGCCGGTCAGCTTGAAGCCGACGACCTTCGGGATGAGCATCGACACCGGCTGGCCGAGCATCGCGGCCTCGGCTTCGATGCCGCCGACGCCCCAGCCCAGCACGCCGAGGCCGTTGACCATCGTGGTGTGCGAGTCGGTGCCGACGCAGGTGTCCGGGTAGGCCTGGCCGTTCCGGGCCATGATCGTGCGCGCCAGGTGCTCGATGTTGACCTGGTGGACGATGCCGGTGCCCGGCGGGACGACCTTGAACTCCTCGAAGGCGTTCTGGCCCCAGCGCAGGAACTGGTAGCGCTCCTTGTTGCGCTCGTACTCGATCTCGACGTTGCGCTCGAACGCGTCGGCGCGGCCGAAGATGTCGATCACCACCGAGTGGTCGATGACCATCTCGGCGGGCGCGAGCGGGTTGACCTGGTCCGGGTCGCCGCCGAGAGCGGTGACGGCCTCGCGCATCGTGGCGAGGTCGACCACACACGGCACACCGGTGAAGTCCTGCATCACCACGCGGGCGGGCGTGAACTGGATCTCGGTAGCCGGGTCGGCCTGCGGGTTCCAGTTGCCCAGAGCGCGGATGTGCTCCGCGGTGATGTTGGCGCCGTCCTCGGTGCGCAGAAGATTCTCGAGGAGGATCTTCAGGCTGTACGGCAGCCGCTGCGAGCCCTCGACCTTGTTCAGGCGGAACACCTCGTACGAGGCGTCACCGACCTTCATTGTGTCGCGAGCGCCGAAGCTGTTTTTGCTGGCGGGTGCAGTCACGTCTCACTCCATGCGGCGGTTAGTTCGGGTACCCAGGGCCGAGTCTTGCGCACCCCCGTCGCGCCCGCAGAGGTGGGCTCGGACAATCCCTGCGCCATAAACAGTACGCTTGTCCTTTTTTGTATTCAACCAAGGGTGCGGCCGGATGCCGCCGGAACGTGTGTGATATCCGCCGCCGTCCCGGTCGGGCATGTGCCCGGCGACGGCCGGCAGCTCGGGTCCCGGGCGGTCGGGCACACACGGCGGCCGTCGCGGTGATAAGGCTTGGACAGGCCGGCGGCACGGGCATCCGGCCCGTGCCGGGCCACCGATCACCCGGGAGGGACCCGATCATGACCGACGGCGCGACCGCCGCCACCCGCACCGGCGACACCCGAACCGCCGACGAGGAGCGGCCCGGCGAGGAGCCGAGGGCACTTGACGTCCTGTATTCGACGCCGGCCCGCCGCTATCTGTCGCCGGAGCCGATTCCGGACGAGGTGCTGTGGGAGATCCTGGACGCCGCGGTCAGGGGCCCCTCCGGCGGCAACCGGCAGGACTGGGGCTGGGTCGTGGTCACCGACCCGGAGGTGAAACGTCGGATCGCGCCCTGGTACCGCGCCAACTGGGAGCGGGCCTACGGTCACCGGCGGGCGGAGTTCCTCGCGGGCACGGCCGAGGGGCTGAGCCCCGCCGGGTTCCGGGGCGCCGAGCACCTGGCGCACCATCTCGAAGAGGCGCCGGTGTGGGTGTTCCCCGTGCTGCGGGGAGCGGCGGCGGCCACCGACCCCCGCACGGGCGCGTCGATCTACGGCGCCGTGCAGAACCTGTGCCTGGCCGCCCGGGTACACGGCATCGGCACGTCGCTGACCACGCTCTACGCCGGACACGAGGACGAGCTCCGCACGCTCCTCGGACTGCCGGAGGACGCCCTGACCATGGCGCTCATCCCGATGGGCTACCCGGAGCGCGGCCGGTGGGCGCGGCCGAAACGGGCCCCGGTCGAGGAGGTCGTGCACTGGGGAGCGTGGGGCGTCCACTCCCGGCGCTGACGCGCGCGGCACGACGAACGCGGGCCCGCCGACGTCCCCGGCACCGGGCCCGCGTTCGGGTCGGCGGCTCAGTTGCCGCCGAGCATGATCCCCCTGAGGTCGCCCGGCTGCATGCTGCGCATGACCGTCAGGCCCAGCTCGGTGAGCGTGCGCACCGGGCTGACGTAGTGCTTGCCGTCGACCTCGGTGGTGACCACGCCGACTCCCTGCTCCATGATCCCGCCGACGAGGTTGGAGACCATTCCGGCCACGGCGGGCGGCATGTCCGCGGCGTCCTCGCCCGCGGCCAGCTGGGCGAGTTGGTCGGCGCACAGCCGCTCGCTCCGGCCCCGGGCCTGCATCTCGTAGCAATCGCCGGACTTGGTGACCGTGACGCTGTCGCCCTGGACCGAGACCGTGACCGACGTGATCGTGGCCCGCGTGCCGCCCTGGACCTCGGTGTTCTCGGTCTGCAGGTCGGTGACCTCGGCTCCGGGCGCGCCTTCCAGGTCGCCCGCCTCCTCGAGCAGCAGCGGGCCCGCGTCGTGCAGCACCGCCATCTCGTCCGGCGGCAGCAACTCGATGACGCGTTCCAGGTCCCCGCCCAGGGCGGCGTTGACGACGCCCTTGATCGCCTCGTCGGGCGAGCCGGCGCCTTCTGCGGGGATCGACTGCGAGGGCCAGGCGAGGCCTTCGTCCTGCAGGGCGTTGTCGGCGATCGTGTAGAAGAGGCTCGGGTACCATTCGCCGTTCTCCTTGACGGCGGCGATGCGGACCGGTTCGTCGACGTCCTCGGCGAGGTCGACGGTCTCGGTGTCCGTGACGGTGGTGTCGCCGTCGAACATCCGCTCCTTGAACTCGGGCGTCAGCGGCAACTCGGCGGCATCGCCCTTGATCGTGATGGTGCCGCCGGTGAGCTTGGTGATCGCGACGCGGTCGTTGACCCGTTCCTCGGCCTGCTCGTCGAACCGCAGGTTCCTCGCGGTGACGCTGAGGCCGCTGAGCTGTTCCGGGTCGGCGTCCTCGGTGAACACGCCCAGGCGTTTGTACTCGGCGACCGCCTCGTCGAGCGGGTCGGTGAGCAGTGCGGACTCGGACGGGGCGAGGCTCGTCAGCGCCCCGGCGAGGTCACCACCCTCGAACGACGTGGCGAGTGTGCGCACGGCTTCGGTCGGCGACGAGGCGCCGGCTGCCACGGAGCTCTGCTGGAGAAACGCGAAATAGCTGCCCACCGCGCCCGCGGCGACGACCAACGCGACGACGAGCCCGATGATCAGACCGCGCTTCCGCCCGGTGCCCGCTGGAGGCGGGGGCACGGCTCCGCCGGGCTGGTACGGACCGGGCGGGCCGTAGGGCTGCTGCGGATACCCGGGCCCGCCGTAGCCCTGCCGGGACTGCGGCTGCCCGTGGGGCGGCTGCGGCTGCCCGCCGTACGGCGGCTGCCCGTGGGGCGCATACCCGCCCGGCTGCTGGCCGTACGGTGGTCCGGGCTGCTGTGGTCCGGCCTGTCCGTACGGACCCTGCCGCCCCGGATGTCCGCCCGGCTGGTTCGCCCAGGGATTCCCGGGGCCTTGCGGAGTGGTCACGATTCCCACCTGCTCTGTGTCGATCCCGGTGCGCGCGGGCGCGTGCACCGGTGGTGCTCCGGCTCGCCGGCCGGTCAGCGGTGTCGGGGTGGCGTGCCGGCCCCCGCGGTGGCCGCCGCCCGCGGGGGCCGGGGCCCGGCCGCGCGGCCGGCGAGCGCCACGGCGGCGAGGGCCGCGACGAACGCCAGTCCTGCGCCGAGGGCGGTCACCACGGGGCCGGTTCGGTCGATCCCGATCAATCCGTCGTGGTCGCCCGCTTGGACGGCGACGAGCACCCCGACGGTTCCCACGGCGAGGGAGAGAATCAGGCACGCCGCCGCGGCGGTGCGGACGAACCGGGTGACCAGTGCGGCGGCGCAGACCGCGGCCAGCAGCGGCACGGCCGCCCACCCGGCCAGTGCCTGTTCGGCACCGCCCGCGAGGTCGAAACGCTCGACGAGGCCCGCGGCCTCGTAACTGTTGCGGGTCACCGCACCGGAGAAGAACCACGGCAGGAACGTGCCGACGACGGTGAGGACGACGCCGATGCCGGTGAGTGCGCTCGCGACGAGGCGCGCCACGACCGCCGTCGCACGGGTGCTGGGCATACGTCTCATCCTGCGCGGTACGCCAGACATTCCGGGTCGAGATCCCCCACCTCGGGGAAATGTGACAAGCGAGACCGATGTTTCCCATGTGGCGAATGGTGATGCCGGGGTCGTAATGGCAGAGTTCTGCTCGGAGTAGCAGGAGGTGGGATCGGATGCGGACGAGCGTGGACCGAACGGCGCGGACGTCGGCGTCGTCGTCGACGCGACCGGGTGGACGGAGGTCCGGAAAGGGGCTCGCGGCCGGGGTGTTCGCGCTCGCGGTGCTGCTGGCGGCTCCGCCCGCGGCCGTCGCGGTGCCACCGCCGCCGCCGAACCCGAGCGACGCCGAACTCGACGCGAGCCGCGCGGAAGCGTCCGAGAAAGCCGGCGAGGTCGGACGACTCACCAGCCGTCTCGCCGACGCCGAGGCCAAACTGACCACCCTCCGCAACCGGGTGGAGCGGAAGCTGGAGCAGGCCAACAAGGCCCGGGTGGACCTGCAGCGGGCGCGGGCGGAGGCGGACACGGCCGACTCCGAAGCGGAGTCGGCGCGCGCCGAGGTCCGGACCGCCTCGGGCGCCATCAGCAACGCGCGGCAGTCCCTGGATCGCTTCGTGGCCGCGAGCCACCGACAGGGGACCACGGTCGGGTCGCTGAGCGCCTACCTGGGGGCCGATTCGCCGAAGGACCTGCTCGCCCGTGAGCAGTTGCTGGGCGCCGTCGGCGGCAGCGAGCTGGACGCGCTGGGCAGCATGAAGCGTGCGCAGGTGCGCAAGTCGAACAAGGAGGCGGCCGCCCGGCAGGCGTTGGAGAACGCGCGCCAGAAGAGGGCCGCGGCGGCGCGGGCGAAGACCGCCGCCGAGCAGGCGCAGCAGGCGGCCGTCGAGGCGCGCAACGGCCAGGCCTCCCGTGCCGAGGAAGTCCGGGCCGAGAAGAGCGCCGTCGAGCAGCAGTTGCAGGAGGCGCGCTCCCACGTCGGCGGGCTCGAGGGGCAGCGTGACCGGTACGAGGCTTGGCTCGCCGAGAAGGAGGCCGAAGAGGCGGCCCAGGCGCAGCAGGCGGCCGCCGCGGCGTCCGGCGGCGGGACGTCCGGCGGGGGCGCGTCGGCTCCGGCCCAGCAGCCCCAGGCCGCGTCGGTCCCGACGGGCGCGAGCGTCGAAACCGTCGTCCAGCGCGCGATGTCCCAGCTCGGGGTGCAGTACGCCTGGGGCGGCGGCAACGCGCACGGCCCGACGTACGGCATCCGGGACGGCGGCGTCGCCGACGCCCACGGCGACTACGCCAAGATCGGCTTCGACTGTTCCGGCCTGATGATCTACGCCTTCGCCGGGGTGCAGGCACTGCCGCACTACAGCGGGTACCAGTACGACGCGGGACGGAAGGTGCCGCTGTCGCAGATGCGGCGCGGCGACATGTTGTTCTGGGGCAACGGCGGCATCCACCACGTCGCGCTGTACCTCGGCAACGGGCAGATGATCGAGGCGCCGTACTCCGGCGGGCACGTCCGCGTGGTCCCGGTGCGGTACGGCGACATCCTCCCGTACGCCACTCGCCTCATCGGGTGATCGCGGCGCGCGGGCCCCGGCGGGCCGAGACGGGACACGCAGAGCCGGCGACCGGGCCGAGCTCGTACGCGGGTGTCGTCGTCGCCGGTGGTGCCGCCGAGCGGCTCGGCGGGGTGGACAAGCCGATGCTCGAGGTCGGCGGACGCACCCTGCTTGCGCGATCACTGGCAGCCCTGTCCGGTGCCGATCCGGTGGTGGTGGTCGGGCCGCGGCGACCAGGGGTGGACGGCGTGGTCTGGACCCGGGAGCAGCCGCCGGGGGCCGGCCCGCTCGCGGCACTCGCCGCCGGGCTGGCGTTCGTGCAACAGGCGCGCGTGGTGGTACTGGCCGGGGATCTGCGCGGCGTCACGGCGGCCGTCGTCGACCGCCTGCTGGAGGCGCTCGACGGGCCCGACGACGGCGACCACGCCGATACGCCGGACGGCGCGGTCCTCGTCGACGCGGACGGTCGCAGGCAGTGGCTGCTCGGAGCCTGGCGGACGGCGTCGCTCCGTGCTGCCCTTCCCGCCGACCCCGCTGGCGCATCGGTGCGCCGGGTGCTCGGCGGGCTCGTGATCGTCGACGTGCCCGCGCGCGGCGACGAGGCCGCCGACGTCGACACCGCCGACGACCTGCCGTGAGGGCGGAGTGGTTCACAGGCGTCATACCGGGACTCGGGTTCCATGGAACCCTCCACCTCACCCGCCGGGTGCGCGCCCGCGAGCGGTACGGTCCCGGCGAGAGGGAAGATCACCGCAAGGAGGTTAGGTGTGACCGAGCCCGGCACCCCCGACAACGCGAACGGGGCGGAACCCGGCGCACCGGCACGCGACGCCCAGCTGCTCGAACGCACCGTGTTCGAGGTCAAGCGCGTCATCGTCGGCCAGGACCGGTTGGTCGAGCGCATGCTCGTGGGGCTGCTCGCGAAGGGCCACCTGCTGCTCGAGGGCGTGCCCGGCGTCGCGAAGACCCTGGCGGTCGAGACGTTCGCGAAGGTCGTCGGCGGATCGTTCTCGCGTGTGCAGTTCACCCCCGACCTGGTGCCCGCCGACATTCTCGGCACCCGCATCTACCGCCAGGGCAGCGAGAAGTTCGACGTCGAACTCGGCCCGGTGGTCGCCAACTTCGTGCTCGCCGACGAGATCAACCGCGCCCCGGCGAAGGTCCAGTCGGCCATGCTCGAGGTGATGGCCGAACGGCATGTCTCCCTCGGTGGCGAGACCTTCCCGATGCCCGACCCGTTCCTCGTGCTGGCCACGCAGAACCCGATCGAGAACGAGGGCGTGTACCCGCTTCCCGAGGCCCAGCGCGACCGGTTCCTCTTCAAGATCATCGTCGAGTACCCGACGGCCGAGGAGGAGCGCGAGATCGTCTACCGGATGGGTGTCGCCGCGCCCGAACCGCAGACGGTCCTCACCCCGGACGAACTCGTCCGGTTGCAGGGCGTGGCCTCGCAGGTGTTCGTCCACCACGCGCTCGTCGACTACGTGGTCCGCCTCGTCCTCGCGACCCGGACGCCCGGTGAGCACGGGCTGACCGACGTCGCGGGCTGGGTGTCCTACGGCGCCTCGCCGCGCGCCAGCCTCGGCATCATCTCCGCGGCCCGCGCGCTCGCGCTGGTCCGTGGCCGCGACTACGTGCTGCCGCAGGACATCGTCGACGTGGCCGGGGACGTGCTGCGCCACCGGCTGGTGCTGTCCTACGACGCGCTCGCCGACGGCGTACCGCTCGACCACATCGTGAGCCGCATTCTGCAGACCGTACCGCTGCCGCAGGTCACCGCGCGGCCGCAGGGTCCGCAGGGTGGTCAGCCGTCCGTCGCCGCCGGCGTGCCGGGCAGGTAGTCCGTCGACATGGCGCGCACGAACGACCCCGGAGACCCGCTCGGTGTGGGCGCGTCCGGCGCGGGCAGTCGCGAGGGGCGGCCGTCGTGGGCTCCGCCCGTGCTGCGGGGTGACCGTATGGCGGCCGGCCTGCGAACCCTGGAACTCGAGGTACGGGGTCGGCTCGACGGCCTTCTGCAGGGCAACCACCTCGGCCTGGTGCCCGGCCCGGGCTCCGAACCGGGGGAGGCGCGGCCGTACCAGCCCGGTGACGACGTGCGCCGCATGGACTGGGCGGTGACGGCCCGCACCACGACGCCGCACATCCGCGAGACGATCGCCGACCGGGAACTGGAGACGTGGATCGTCGCGGACGTCTCGGCGAGCCTCGACTTCGGCACCGCCGCGTGCGAGAAACGCGACCTCGTCGTGTGCGCCGCCGCTGCGGTCACGCACCTGACCCTCGGTGGCGGGAACCGCGTGGGCGCGCTCGTCTCGAACGGCGCCGAGACCGTGCGCGTGCCCGCGCGAGGGGGACGCGCACACGCACGCAACCTGGTGCGCACGATCGCCGAGATGCCCCGGGCCGAGGAGGGCACGCGCGGGAATCTGGCCGAGCTCGTCGACCAGTTGCGCCGCCCGCCGCGACGGCGCGGGCTCGCCGTGGTCGTCTCCGACTTCCTCGGCGACATCGCCTGGCAGCGGCCGTTGCGCGGTCTGTCCGGACGGCACGACCTGATCGGTGTCGAGGTCCTCGATCCGCGGGACGTGGACCTGCCGGAGGTCGGCGACATCGTGCTCGCCGACCCGGAGACCGGCAGGCAGCGCGAGGTGCACGCGTCGGCGCAGCTGCGCAAGGAGTTCGCCGCCGCGGCCCAGCAGCACCGCGGTGAGGTGGCCCGGGCGCTGCGCCAGGCCGGCGCCGGGCATCTCGTGCTGCGCACCGACTCCGACTGGATCGCCGACACGGTGCGGTTCGTGGTCGCGCGCAAACGCGGCTGGTCCGGGGCGGCCTCATGAACCTGACCGGCTTCGCGTCGCCCTGGTGGTTCCTGCTGCTCATCGTCGTCGCCGCGGTCGCGGTCGGCTACGTGCTGGCGGTGCGCTCGCGGCGCAAACGCACGATGCGGTTCTCGAACCTCGCGTTGCTGGAACGGGTCGCACCCGCCGGCAGGCGGTGGACGCGGCACGTGCCGTCGGCGCTGCTGATGGTGTCGCTGCTGCTGTTGACGTTCGCTCTGGCAGGGCCGACGGCGGAGCAGAAGGTTCCGAGGAACCGGGCGACGGTCATGCTCGTGATGGACGTGTCGCTGTCGATGGAGGCGACCGACGTCGAGCCGACGCGGCTGAAGGCGGCCCAGGACGCCGCGTCGCAGTTCGCCGAGGGACTCACCCCGGGCGTGAACCTGGGGCTGATCTCGTTCGCGGGCACGGCGACCGTGCTGGTGGCACCCACCACCGAACGCGACGGTGTCACCAGTGCCATCCGGAATCTGAAGCTGGCCCAGTCCACGGCGACCGGTGAGGGCATCTTCGCCGCGCTGCAGTCGGTGGAGAGCTTCTCCGCGGTCGTGGGTGGTAGACAGGGGCCGCCGCCCGCGCGCATCGTGCTGATGACCGACGGCAAGCAGACAGTGCCGCAGGACGAGTACGCCCCGCGGGGCGCGTTCACCGCGGCGACGAAGGCCAAGGAGAAGGACATCCCGGTCAGCACCATCTCCTTCGGCACCTCGCACGGCAGTGTCGAGATCGAGGGCAAGGACGTGCCGGTCCAGGTCGACGACGCGTCGATGCGTGAGATCGCCCGACTGTCCGGTGGCGACTTCTACAAGGCGGCCACGGCCGAGGAGCTCGGGGAGGTCTACGAGAGCCTCGGCGAGCAGATCGGGTACGAGACCAAGGACACCGACGCCAGCAGGCCCTGGGTGGTGCTGGGCACGCTCGTGCTGTTCGGTGCGGCGGCCAGTTCGCTGCTCATCGGACGGCGCCTGCCCGACTGAGCGCCGCTCCGGCAGTCACGCCCCGGCGGGACGGGCTCCGGGGAAGCCGTGCTGGCGCCAGGCCTCGTACACGGCGATGGAGGCGGTGTTGGTGAGGTTGAGCGACCGCGAGGTCGGCAGCATCGGTAGCTGCACACGTTCGGTGACGGCGGGGTCGGCGAGGACCTCGTCGGGCAGGCCGGTCGACTCGGGGCCGAACAGGAACACGTCGTCACTCGTGTAGGAGACGTCCGTGTACAGCCGGTCGCCTTTGGCGGTGAACGCGTAGACGTCGGCGGGAAGCAGTGTCTCCCACGCCGCCTCCAGGGACGGATGCACGTGGACGTCGGCCAGGTCGTGGTAGTCGAGTCCGGCGCGGCGCAGCTGCTTGTCCTCGAAGCCGAACCCGAGCGGCTCGATCAGATGCAGTTGGCAGCCGGTGTTGGCCGACAGCCGGATCGCGTTGCCGGTGTTGGGCGGGATCTCGGGGTGATAGAAGACGACCCGGAACACGTCGGTGGTTCTCCTCGTTCGTACGGCGCGCGGCGCGAGCGGCCGGGCGGCGGCCACGCACCGATTCTGCCGACCGCGCTGAGTCGGCCGCGGGCGGCCTGTCGAACGATGCTCACAGGGTGCGTGGGCGGGGCACTCGGGACGGGCGTGGTGGTGGCCGGGAGCCGGGGCGGATCCCACCCTCCCGAACGTCGGCAGGCCGTGTGGTGAAGACCATGCCGGGCGCGGCCGGGTTACCTCCGGGTACCGGGAAACGGAGCGGCCCGCGCCGGATAGCCTCACGGCGGACAACTGCCATGCGGCGTGAGGAGAGGTTTCTCGTGGGACGGTCGGTTCTGGTCACCGGAGGCAACCGCGGCATCGGACTGGCGATCGCGCGCGGTCTGGCCGAGGCCGGACATCGGGTGGCGGTGACCCACCGCGGATCGGGCGCGCCGGAGGGGCTGTTCGGCGTGCAGGCCGACGTCACCGACACCGAGCAGATCGACGCCGCGTTCAAGGAGGTCGAGGAGCACCAGGGAGCCGTGGAGGTGCTGGTGTCCAACGCCGGCATCACCGACGACACGCTGCTGATGCGGATGAGCGAGGAGTCGTTCACCCGCGTGGTCGATGCGAACCTCACCGGTGCCTACCGGGTCGCCAAGCGCGCCAGCCGCGGCATGCTGCGGGCGAAGTGGGGCAGGCTCGTGTTCGTCTCGTCTGTCATCGGCCTCTCGGGTGGTGCGGGTCAGGTGAACTACGCGGCGAGCAAGGCCGGCCTGGTCGGAGTGGCGCGCTCCATCACCCGCGAGCTCGGTTCCCGCAACATCACGGCCAACGTCGTCTCGCCCGGTTTCATCGAGACCGACATGACCGACGAGCTGACCGAACAGCAGCGGGAGGCCGCGTTGGCGCAGATTCCGGCGGGCCGGTACGGCAGGCCCGAGGACATCGCCGACATGGTGCGGTTCCTGGCCTCCGACGAGGCGGGCTATGTCAACGGTGCGGTGCTGCCCGTGGACGGCGGCCTCGGCATGGGGCACTGAGCCGCCGCAGGCCCCGCCGGGCCGCCGCGAGTCACGCGGGGCCGCCGCGGGACACTGACCCGGCACGCGGCACGGGCCGCATCCGGACGCCGCCGTTCGCGCCGCGCCCGGCGGCCGGTGTCGTGGACCGTGTGCCGGGTCACGGTCGCCCGGTACCCGTGCATCCACATCCCGTACATCCCGTTCACCCGGCATCACCGCCGCGACCATCGGTACACAGCGAAGGGAAGAATTCCGTGTCCGGACTGCTCGAAGGTAAGCGCCTGTTGATCACCGGCGTCATCACGGACGCGTCGATCGCGTTCCACGCCGCGAGGACGGCACAGGAACAGGGCGCGCAGGTGGTGCTGACCGGCTTCGGCAGGATGTCGCTCATCGAGCGCATCGCCAAGCGGCTGCCCGAGCCTGCGCCCGTGATCGAACTGGACGTGCAGAACCCGGAACATCTCGACACGCTCGCCGACCGGGTGGCCGAGCACGTCGACGGGCTCGACGGCGTGCTGCACTCGATCGCGTTCGCGCCGGAGAGCTGCCTGGGTGCCCCGTTCATGGACGCGCCGTCGGAGGACGTCGGCAAGGCCGTCGACGTGTCCGCCTACTCGTACAAGGCGCTCGCCAAGGCCGTGCTGCCGCTGCTGAGCCCCGGTTCGGCGCTGGTGGGCATGGACTTCGACGCCCGTGTCGCGTGGCCCGCCTACAACTGGATGGGTGTTGCGAAGGCGGCACTGGAATCGGTCAACCGGTACCTCGCCCGCGATCTGGGACCGCACGGCGTGCGCGTCAACCTCGTATCGGCGGGACCGGTCAAGACCATGGCGGCCAAGTCGATCCCCGGGTTCGGCGAACTCGAGGACGGCTGGGGCGACCGCGCCCCGCTGGGCTGGGACACCACGGACCCGACGCCGGTGGCGAAGACCATCTGCGCCGCGCTGTCCGACTGGATGCCCGCCACGACCGGCTCGATGATCATGGTCGACGGCGGCGTGCACGCGACCGGCCAGTAACCGCCTGCCCCGGCGGGTCGGTTCCGGCCGCTCCCGGCCTCGCCGGAGCAGGAAGGTTCACGCCTCGGGTCGCGGGGCGGACAGCGTCGGTGTACCCGGTGCTGCGTGCCGTGGGCCACAGCGGAAAGATGGACACCGTGAGTTACGACGCGCTGCTGTGGTTGTCGTTCGGCGGACCGGAGGGCCCGGACGACGTGATGCCGTTCCTGGAGAACGTGACGCGGGGCAGGGGAGTGCCGCGGGAGCGACTCGAGGAGGTGGCGGAGCACTACCGCCACTTCGGCGGGGTCTCGCCCATCAACCGCCTCAACCGCGAGGCGATGGCCGCGGTGGAGAAGGAACTGGCCTCCCGCGGCATCGATCTGCCGGTGTACTTCGGCAATCGGAACTGGCATCCGATGGTCGAGGACACCCTCGCGCGGATGCAGGCCGACGGCGTGCGACAGGCGCTGGTCTTCCCGACGAGCGCCTACGGCGGCTACTCGGCGTGCCGTCAGTACGACGAGGACATCGTGCGTGCCCGCGCGGCCGTGGGCGAGGGAGCGCCGGAGTTGGTCAAGCTCCGCCAATTCTTCGACCATCCGCTGTTCGTCGCCGCGAACGCCGACGCCGTCAGGGCCGCCCACGCGGAACTCGGACGGCCGGCGCGCACCGTGTTCACCGCCCACTCGATCCCCACGGCCGCCGACGCGGCGGCGGGGCCGCCGGAGACGGGCGGGGAGTGGTACTCGAAGCAGGTCTTCGAGGCGGCGCGGCTGGTCGCCGCGCAGGCCGGCGTCGCCGAGCACGACGTGGTCTGGCAGTCCCGTTCCGGTCCGCCGCACATCCCGTGGCTCGAGCCGGACGTCGTCGACCACATCGACGCGCTGCACGAGGAGGGTGTCGGGGCCGTGGTGGTGAGCCCTATCGGTTTCGTCTCCGACCATCTCGAAGTGGTGTGGGACCTCGACAACGAGGCCGCGGACCGGGCGGCCGAACTGGGCATGGGTTTCGCCCGTGCGGCCACCCCGAACGGAGATCCGCGGTTCGCCGAACTGGTCGTGGAACTGGCGCAGGAACACCTCGCAGGCGGGGGAGTGCGCAAGCTGTCCGAGGTGTTTCCGGTGGCGGGCTGCACCCGCAACGGCGCGCCGTGCGCGGAGGGGTGCTGTGCGCCGGTGAAGCGGTCCGCGGCGGATTAGCCGCGGACGTGCCGACGTGGTGACGTCCGACGTGCGGGGCGGTGACGTGCGGGGCGGTGACGTGCGGGGCGGCGGCGTGGTGGGCCTCTACGGCACACGGCCGCCGACCTCTCCGTTGTGTATAACGTCCTATACGAACCGGCCGTGACGCGTCACGGCCGGTTCGCCTGATCGGCGAACACGCGCACGGCTTCGTTGACCGCCGCGCACCTCGCGGTGCGCACCGCTTCGGACAGGGGCCGCAGCGCATCGGCGCGCCGCTCTGCGGCCGACGCCGACAGCGCGCCACCCGGTTCCTCGGCGGAGGCGACGTCGAGGATCGCCCCGATCTCTTCGGCGCGCTGCAGCACCCGCAGGGCGCGACCGGGCATGCCGTCGGGCCAGTCGGGTGAGGGCCGCGCGCGGAGCCGTGCCGACAGCTCGGCGCGCACGCTCGGCCGTTCGCTGGCCACGTCGAGCGCCTGCAGGGCGCCCGCGCTGTCACGGATCGCGTCGGTCAGGCCGTGTTCGGCCTCGGCGAGGCCGATGTGCTCGAGACCGACGTCCTGGGGCGTGACCGGGCCCGGGGTCGCGAGGGGGTGGACGGTCCAGCGGACGAGGCCTTCGGCGATGTGGTGCGGCACGATGCCGTAGCCGGCGCCGGGCAGGACGACGGCCTCACCCGCGGCCAGCGCCGCCTTGGGCAGCTCCCCGCCACCGCCGAGTCCGCGGAGGTCGCCCGGCACGGGCAGGACCAGCCGTGCGTCGGGTGTGCCGAGCCGGCGGAGCGTGCCGAGCAGTTGGGCGGGCTGAGCCGGGAAACCGCCCGTCACGGGCAGGTCGAGGGTGGAACCGGTGGCATCGTCGGCGGCGACGACCTCGTGCGCTTCGCCCCACGGCAGCAGGGAGTCGAGCACGTTGTCGGACGCGGCCGCGCCGTGGAGCCATGCCGAGGACCACACGGCCAGAGTCGCACTGGGACAACACACAGGGCCCGAGGGTACCGCCCGGAGCCACAGGGCGATCCCGGGCGATCGCCGATCGTGACGCGACCGTCGCAGCGGGGATAGGCTGGTCGAGGTGAAGGCCCCAGAGGAGACCGTGCCCGCGGACCTGCCCCGCACGGTGGGACAGCTGCGCGCCGCCGGTCACACGCCCCGTGGTGTGAAGGACGAGATCGCCGACAACCTGCTCGCGGCGTTGCGCGAGGGCCGCGATCCCTGGCCGGGCATCGTCGGGTTCGGCGCCACGGTCGTGCCGCAGTTGGAACGCGCGCTGCTGGCCCGACACGACGTCGCGCTGCTCGGCGAACGCGGCCAGGGCAAGACACGCCTGCTGCGCACGCTTGCCGGACTGCTCGACGAGTGGACCCCGGCGATCGAGGGCTCCGAACTCGCCGAGCACCCGCTGAACCCGATCACGCCCGCGTCGGTGCGCCGCGCGGCCGAGCTCGGTGACGAGCTGCCGGTCAGGTGGCTGCACCGCGGCGAGCGGTACGCCGAGAAGCTCGCCACCCCCGACACGTCCGTGGGAGACCTGATCGGCGACGTCGACCCCGTCAAGGTCGCCGAGGGTCGGACGCTGGGTGACCCGGAGACGATCCACTTCGGACTGGTGCCGCGCGCGCACCGCGGGATCGTGGCGCTCAACGAGCTGCCCGACCTGGCCGAGCGGATCCAGGTGGCGCTGCTGAACGTGATGGAGGAGCGCGACATCCAGGTCCGCGGTTACACGCTGCGCCTGCCGCTCGACGTGCTGCTCGTCGCGACGGCGAACCCCGAGGACTACACGAACCGCGGGCGGATCATCACCCCGCTCAAGGACCGGTTCGGCGCCGAGGTGCGCACGCACTACCCGCACGAGCTCGACGCCGAGATCGGCCTGGTGCGGCAGGAGGCGGACCTGGTCGCAGAGGTCGGCGATCCGCTCGTGGAGGTGCTGGCACGGTTCGTGCGCGCGCTGCGCGAGGCGACGGTCATCGACCAGCGGTCCGGTGTGTCGGCGCGGTTCGCGGTGGCGGCCGCGGAGACGGTCGCGGCGGCGGCGCTGCGACGTGGCGCGCTGACCGGGGAGGAGCCCGCGGTGGCGCGCCCCGTGGACCTCGAGTCGGTCCCGGAGGTGCTGCGCGGCAAGCTGGAGTTCGAACCGGGCGAAGAGGGCCGTGAGCTCGAACAATTGGTGCACCTGCTGCGCGTGGCGGTGGCCGAGACGGCGCGCGGGCGGTTCGCGGGCCTGGATCTGACTCCGTTGGCGGAGGCGGTGACCGAGGGGAGCCCGGTCGAGACGGGCGAGCGGGTTCGCGGTCGGGAGCTGTTGGGCGCCTTGCCGGAGCTGCCGGTGTTGCACGAGGTGGCCGAGCGGTGCGGCGCGGGTCCCGGGGACCCGCCCGCGCGGATCGCCGCGGCGGTCGAGCTGGCGCTCGAATCGCTGTACCTCGGCAGGAAGGTCGCCAAGGACGTCCGCGGGCCCGGCGACGGTGGCGACGCGAGGACGGTCTACGGGCCATGAGCGGCGACGGGTACCGGTACGGGCCGTATCACGACGGTCCCGACCCGCTCGCGCCCCCGGTCGACCTGCGGGAGGCGGTCGACGAGATCGGCAGGGACGTGATGGAGGGCGCGTCGCCGCGGTCGGCGCTGGACGAGTTGCTGCGCCGGGGCACGCCCACCACGGCCGGACTGGACGAGCTGACCCGCAGGGTGTGGCAGCGCCGGTCGGAGATCCAGCGTCGCCACCGGCTGGACGGCACGTTGCAGGAGGTGCAGCGGCTGCTCGACGAGGCGCTCACGGCCGAGCGGCAGAGCCTGGCGACCGATCCGTCGGACGACGCCCGCTTCGAGGAGATGCGGCTCGACGCGCTTCCCCCGGGCACGGCGAGCGCGGTGTCGGAGCTGGCCGACCACGAGTGGCGGTCGGAGACCGGCCGGGACAACTACGAGCGGATCCGCGAACTGCTGGGGCAGGAACTGCTCGGGTCGCGCTTCGAAGGTATGAAGCAGGCGCTGCAGCAGGCGACGTCCGAGGACGCCGACCGGATCGGCGCCATGCTCGCCGACCTCAACGACCTGCTCGCCGCGCACGCCCGCGGTGACGCGGACGTCGACGAGCGGTTCGACGAGTTCATGCGCAGGCACGGTGAGCTCTTCCCGGAGAACCCGCAGAACGTGGACGAGCTGATCGACGCGCTGGCCGCGCGGTCGGCGGCGGCACAGCGGGCTCTGAACTCGATGACACCCGAGCAGCGCCAGGAGCTGGCGGAACTCTCGCAGCAGGCGTTCGGGGACCCACGGATCGCCGACCAGTTGTCGCGGCTGGACGAGCAGTTGCGTGCCGCGAGGCCGGGGGAGGACTGGTCGTCGTCCGGCCGGTTCCGCGGCGAGGACCCGCTGGGGCTCGCCGAGGGAGCCCGCGCGATGACGGATCTGTCCGAACTCGATGCGCTCGCGGAGCAGCTGGCCCAAAGCTATCCCGGTGCCCGGCTGGAGGACATCGACCTCGAGTCGCTCGAACGTCAGCTCGGCGACGACGCGGGGGTCGACGCGCGCAGACTCGCCGAACTGGAACGGGAGCTGAGCAGGCAGGGCGTGTTCGAACGCGCGCCGGACGGGTCGCTGCGGCTCTCGCCGAAGGCGCTGCGCCGACTCGGCGAGACCGCACTGTCCGATGTGGTCAAGGCGATGCGGGCGGGCCGCGGTGAGCGCGACACCACGGCGGCGGGCGCGGCCGGCGACGTGACCGGCCAGACTCGGCCGTGGACCTTCGGGGACACGCAACCGTGGGCGGTGTCGAAGACCGTGCAGAACGCGGTGCTCCGCACGGCGTCGACGGGGCGCGGCGCGGTGAGCCTCGACGTGTCCGACGTGGAGGTCGCCGAGACCGAACACCGGTCACGAGCCGCGGTCGCGTTGTGCGTCGACACGTCGTGGTCGATGGTCGCCGAGGACCGGTGGCTGCCGATGAAACGTACTGCCCTCGCCCTGTACCAGCTGATCTCGACACGGTTCCGCACCGACGCGCTGCAGATCATCACGTTCGGGCGCTACGCCCGGCAGGTGGAGCTGTCGGAGCTGGTGGCACTCGACGGGACGTGGGAACAGGGCACGAACGCCCACCACGCGCTGTTGCTCGCCGGACGGCATCTGCGGCGCCACCCGAGCGCGCAACCCGTCGTGCTGATGGTCACCGACGGCGAGCCGACCGCTCACCTCGAACCGGACGGCGACGCGCTGTTCGACTACCCGCCCAGCCCGACGACACTCGTCAAGACGCTGTCCGAAGTGGACAGACTGGCGAAGACTGGTGCGGCGCTGTCGGTCTTCCGCCTGGGTGATGACCCGCGGTTGGAGGCGTTCGTGGACCTGCTCGCCCGCAGGGCGGGCGGCCGTGTGCTGGCGCCGGACCTCGACGGCCTGGGTGCCGCCGTGGTGGGCGACTACCTGCGCGGCCGGCGCGCATGAGCCGACCGTAGTTCACCGAGAACCGCCGCTAGTCGAGAGCCGGCGCTGGTGCAGGACACGCGTGTCCGCGTGCAGGACACACCGGATGTTCAGCGTGGCGTGACGACGAGGCGGGAGCCTCGGGCGGGGACCATCGTGATGTTGCGGGCCTTGGCGTGTTCGGGCCGCGGCCGGTCGGGGGCGATGTCGAAGCGCCGCAGCACCTCACCCAGCACGACGGCGGACTCGAGGAGGGAGAAGCCGGCGCCGAGGCAGCGCCGCACGCCGCCCCCGAACGGGAACCACGTGCCGGTGGTGGGTCCGGAGCCGGTGAACCGCTCCGGGCGGAACGCGTGCGGATCGTCGTGGTGCTCCGGGTCGTGCTGGACCATCGTGATCGACGGCATGACGGTGTGGCCTGCAGGAATGCGGTAGCCGCCGATCTCGACGTCACGGGTCACCACGCGGGCGACCTCGGAGATCACGGGGTGCAGCCGCATCGCCTCCTTGACGACCGCTTCGAGGTGCTTCTCGTCCCCGTCGTCGGCGGCGCGGACGGCGTCGGCCAGCGCACGGGGGTCACGGGCGAGTTCGTGCAGCGCCCAGGCGAGGGCCGTCGCGGTCGTCTCGTGGCCCGCGAGCAGCAGGGTGATGAGCTGGTCGCGCAGTTCGGCATCGGTGAGCCCGTCGGCGCCCTCCCCGACGGTCAGCAGTCGGGACAGCACATCGCGGCGGTCGGCGAGGTCGCCCGCCCGCCTGCGGTCGGCGATCTCGGCGTAGATGAGCTCGTCGGCGGCCTTGCGCACCTCGGCGTCCCGCTTCCACACGCCGAACCGCTGCAGTTTCGGCTGGTGCCAGCCGAGGATGTCGACCGGTCCGATGTCGACGATGCGGCGGAGCAGTGCGCGCAACCGGTCCAGTCGCGGTCCCTCGGCCACGCCGAACACCACGCGCAGGATGATCTCCAGCGTGACGGCCTGCATCCGCCGGTGCGAGCGCAACGCTCCCCGCCGCCAGCCGTCGACCTCGGTCCGGGCGAGCTCGGTGATCAGGTCGCGGTAGCCCCGCAGCGCGGCGCCGTTGAAGGCGGGCATGAGGAGCTTGCGGGCGCGCAGATGGACGTCCTCGTCGGTGAGCAGCACCGAATGCCTGCCCATGGCGGGTTTGAGCACCACGTTGCCCTCGCCGGCGTGGAACACCTCCGCCGGACCTGCGAACACGGCGCGGATGTGTTCGACGTTCGCCAACTGCACGACGTCCCGCTCGGGGAAGATGCGCAGGCGGAAGACGTCGCCGTGACGGCGACGCAGCCGGGGCATCCACCGATCGCGGTACGACCCGAACAGCACGCTCTGGACGGCCTGAGGCAGGCGCGAACCCGGCGGCGTCGCGGTGGCGGTGACGTCCTCGGTGCGAACAGCCGGGTTCCGGGTTCCGGATCCGGCGGACTCGGTCGTCGTCATGAGCGCGCTCCTTTGCGCGGAAAGTGGTGGCGGACGGCGCGGTGACGGTGCGAGGTGACGGGCCCGTCCTGTTCCTGCTCCCCGCCGCCGATTTATACGCCCGTATAGATCGGGTGTCCAGTTCCGCGGGCCGGCTCGGCGGCGCGGCACCGGATCCACAGCGACCCGCGGGCAGTAGGCTCCCGGTCGTGGGCCACCGGGACGACCTGCTCGCGGCGGCACGAACGCTGCTCGAGGACAAGGGCTACGCGCACATCACCGCGCGCGACCTCGTCGCGGCCTCCGGCACCAACCTGGCGTCCATCGGCTACCACTTCGGATCCAAGTCCGGACTGCTGAACGCGGCGATCGGGACGGTGTTCGAAGAGTGGACCGACCAGCTCGCGGAACTCGCGATGGCCGACCCGACGGCCTCTCCGGTCGAACGCGGCCACGTGACCTGGGCGGCCTGGCTCGCCGGGCTGGCGGGCAAGCGCAGGCTGCTCGTGTCCTACATCGAGGCGCTCGCCCAGGCCGAACGCGCACCCGACCTGCGACGGCAACTGGCCGAGCTGTACCGCACCTGCCGGCTGCGGGTGGCGGGTCTCGTCGCCGAGTCGCTGGGGGACGGCACCCGCGGTGACGACCCCCGCTGCCGGGCGGTCGCCACGTTCGTCGTCGCCGTCTGCGACGGCCTCGCCGTCCAGTGGCTGGTCGACCCGGACGGCGTGCCCACTCCGGACGAGCTGCTCGCCGGTCTCGCGACACTGTGGTCGGCGTCCTTCCCACCGGACGGGAACGATTCGCCGGGGCGCACATAGGGTTGAGATATGCAGACTTGGTCCTCGGTCGCCGTGCCCCGTGTCCCCGGAGAGTCCCGCCCGCTGCGGCTGTACGACACGGCATCCGGTGACATCCGTCCCACCTCGCCCGGCCGGATCGCCCGGATGTACGTCTGCGGCATCACGCCGTACGACGCCACGCACCTCGGGCACGCCGCGACGTACCTCGCGTTCGACCTCGTGCACCGGCTGTGGCTCGACGCGGGCCACGAGGTGCATTACGTGCAGAACGTCACCGACATCGACGATCCGCTGCTGGAGCGTGCCGAGCGGGACCAGGACGACTGGGTCGTGCTGGCGATGCGCGAGACCGCGCTGTTCCGGGAGGACATGGAGGCGCTGCGGGTGCTGCCGCCCCGTGACTTCATCGGCGCCGTCGAGACGATCCCCCGCATCGTCGAGGTCATCGGCAAGCTCCTGGCCTCCGGTGCCGCCTACCGGGTCGACGACCCCGAGTACCCGGACATCTATTTCGACCGGTCGTACACGGGCCGGTTCGGCTACGAGTCCGGCTACGACGCGGAGACGATGGCCACGTTCTTCGCCGAGCGGGGCGGCGACCCCGACCGGCCCGGCAAACGCGACCCGCTCGACGCGCTGCTGTGGCGGGCCGAGCGGGCGGGGGAGCCGTACTGGGAGTCCGAACTCGGCAGGGGCCGGCCCGGCTGGCACATCGAGTGCAGCGTCATCGCCCTCGACCAGCTCGGTCTCGGGTTCGATGTGCAGGGCGGCGGTTCGGACCTGGCGTTCCCGCACCACGAGTACAGCGCAGCGCACGCCGAGGCTCTCGCGGGCGACCACCCGTTCGCCCGGCACTACGCGCACGCCGGGATGATCGGGCTCGACGGCGCCAAGATGTCCAAGTCGAAGGGCAACCTGGTGTTCGTCTCCCGGCTCCGGGCCGCCGACGTCGAACCGGACGCGATCCGCCTGGGCCTGTTCGCGGGCCACTACCGCGACGACCGGGCCTGGACCGACGAGGTGCTGGCGACGGCGCAGCAGCGGCTCGCCCGCTGGCGCGAGGCCGTCCGGCTGCCCGCGGGGCCGCCGGCGGCCGACACGATCGCCCGCCTGCGGGAACACCTGGCGAACGACCTCGACACGCCGCGCGCGCTCGCCGCCGTGGACGCGTGGGTCGACGAGGCGCTCCGTGGCGGGCAGAGCGGTTCCGGTGGCGACGAGGACGCGCCCACGGCGATCGGCACTGCGGTCGACGCGCTCCTCGGCGTTTCCCTGGAGGAGCCGGCCTGACAAGACGGGACCCGTAGCCCGGCAGGGGAGATACCGTGGGCCGCGTGCCTACCCTCCACGCGACCAGCGACCTGCACGTCACCCACACCGGCAACGAGTCGCACGTCGACGTGATCCGGCCGGACACCCCCGACGACTGGCTGTTGGTCGCCGGTGACGTAGGCGAGCGGCTCGGCACCGTCGTCGACACGCTGGCACGGCTGCGGGAGCGGTTCGCCACGGTCGTGTGGGTGCCGGGCAACCACGAGTTGTGGACCACGGCGAAGGATCCCGACCAGGTGTCGGGTCGTCCGCGCTACGACGAGCTGGTCCGCCGATGCCGGGAGATCGGTGTACTCACCCCCGAGGACGAGTTCCCCGTGTGGCCGTATGCCGAGCGCCCGCTCACGATCGCGCCGCTGTTCGTGCTGTACGACTACAGCTGGCGCACGCGGGCGACACAGGGTGCGTCGCTGGACGAGGCGCTACGGCAGGCCAGGGAGGCCGGTGTGGTCTGCACCGACGAGTACCTGCTCGGGCACGAACCGTACGCGGGCCGGGCCCAGTGGTGCGAGGATCGCTTGACGCTGAGCGAGAAGCGCCTCGCCGAGATCCCCGACGACCACGAGACGGTGCTGCTGTCGCACTGGCCGCTGCACCGGCATCCGACCGCGCCGTTGTACTACCCGGAGTTCGCCATGTGGTGCGGCACGACCAGGACCGAGGACTGGCATATCCGGTTCCGCGCGCGCCTCGCCGTGTACGGGCACCTGCACATCCCGCGCACCACGTACGCGGACGGGGTGCGCTTCGAAGAGGTCTCGCTCGGCTATCCGCGTGAATGGCGCCGACGCGCCCGTGGCCCGGTCGCCTTCCGGAAGATCCTGACCTCGGACTGACCCGCGGGCAGCTCGCGGACCGGCCGCTCAGGTGCGGGCGCGGGTGAGCGTCGCCGCGAGGGGCACGGTGGCGAGCAGCACCGCCGCAGGAAGCGCGAAGCCCAGCAGCGCATCGGCGTGGTATGGCGCGGTGAACACGGCCGGTGCCGCAGCCATGCCCAGGAACCGCATGGCCTGGACCACCGATATCGCACCGCTCCGCCCGGGCCCGTCGCCCGAGAGCACGGTCGTGTTGACGGCGACGAGCACCAGCTGACTGCACACTCCGGCCGCGGCCCACGCCGCCACGGCGACCGGCGCGAGTCCGGTCGCGCCGATGACGACGACCAGCGCCGCACCGGCGAGCAGTCCGCCGAGCGCCGTGAGGCGGCCGCCGAAGCGGTCCGCGGCGGCGCCTGCGAACCGGGCTCCCAGGAATCCGGCGACACCGAACCCGGTCAGCAGCAGGCCTCGCATTCCCGCACCGAAGCCGAACGCGTCCTGCAGACGGAACGCCACGAGGAACGACAGACCCGCCAGGCAGCCCCACGCGGTCAGCGCCGCCAGCCCCGGCAACAGGACGGCCGCGCGCCAGGGATCGCGGAGCCGGGTGGTGGCTGCGCGGTCGTCCTCGTCGTCGGCGGGCAGCGGCCAGGCTGCCAGCACGGCGCCGACCAGGGCGATGCCGACGAACGCCCACCGCCACGACGCCGCGGCCGCGAGGCCGCCCACCAGCGGGGCCGAGGTCTGGCCCACCGCCTGCATCGCGCCGAACACGCCGAGCGCCTTTCCGAGCCGGTCCGGCGGTGTCATCGCCGCCAGCCGCGCCATCAGCAACGGCGTCGTGAAGGCGTTGGCGCATCCCATCAGACCCCGGCCGAACTGGAAGAGCCAGAACCACGGCGCCACGGCGGCGACGAGGGTGACCACGGCGTACGCGACGTAGGCGAGCCGGATCGTGCGGGCGGGACCCCAGCGCTGGCCGAGTGTGCCCGACACGAGCATCAACGCGGCGAACGGCAGCAGGTACACGGTCAGCGAGGACGCCGCCGCCTGGGCGGAGACGTCGAAGCTCGTCCCGATCTCCGGAAGGACGGCCGCGACGATCCCGCCGCCGAACGGGCCGAGCAGGGCGCCCAGCTGCAGCCCCACCCGGGCGGCAGGGGCATCGTCGTTGCGCGGGTCGGTCACCGGCCGGCGGGGCCGGGCCCGTCGTTCCTGCGCCGCCGCAGGTAGCGCTCGAACTCGGCGGCGATCATGTCGCCGCTCGCTCCTTCGAGGTCGATCTCCGCGTCACCCCGTTCTTCGAGCGAGCGCACGTACTCGGAGATCTCCTCGTCCTCGTCGGCCATCTCGCTGACGGTCTTCTGCCAGTCCTCGGCCTGCTCCGGCAGCGCACCCAGCGGGATGCCGACGTCGAGGATGTCCTCCAGCTTGTTCAGCAGTGCGATCGTGGCCTTCGGCGACGGCGGGTGCGACACGTAGTGCGGCACGACCGCCCACAGCGACACCGCGGGCACGCCTTCCTTGACGCACAGGTCCTGGAACACTCCGAGGATGCCCGTGGGGCCCTGGTACCGCTCACGTTCGAGACCGAACCGCTTGGCGGCGTCGGCGTCGTAGGCCGTGCCGGTCACCGGGATCGGGCGGGTGTGTGCGGTGTCACCGACGAGCGCGCCGATCGTGATCACGGTCTGCACCCCGAGCTGTTCGACGTGCTCGAGCAGCTCGGCGCAGAACGCGCGCCACCGCATGCTCGGCTCGGGCCCCTGCACCAGGACGACGTCCTGGTCGGAGCCCGCGGGGCGGCACACCGACAACCGCGTCGTCGGCCACTCGACCCGGCGGGTCACGCCGTCGACCATCCGCACCGTGGGCCGGGCGACCTGGAAGTCGTAGTAGTCGTCCGGTTCGAGCTCGGCCAGCGGCGTCGCATCCCAGTTCAGCGCGAGATGCTCGAGGGCGGTGCTCGCCGCGTCGCCCGCGTCGTTCCACCCGTCGAAACAGACGATCATGACCGGACCGCGACGCTGCCGGTCCTCGCCGCCGTCGGGGGAGCCGTCGGTGAAGTCGTTGAAGGGCGTGCTCACCCGCCCAGCGTACGTCCCGACGGCGACTCGGTTCGCCACCGTAGGCTGGACGGGCGCCCGCTGCCCGCGGTGCGCTCGCCGAACCGAGGAGAAGTCCGTGATCCATCCGTCCTCCGGCCTCGCTGAAGGCGGTCCGGCCGCCGTGTTGTGGGACATGGACGGCACCCTGATCGACTCCGAGAAGCTCTGGGACGTGGTGCTCGCGGAGGCCACCCAGCGGCTGGGCGGGGAGCTGACCCTCGAGCAGCGGACGGCGCTCGTCGGGTCGAACATGGCGGCCACGTCCCGGCGGCTGCTGGAGATCGCAGGGCGGGCGGTGACCGACGAGGCCGCCGACGACGTCGCGAGCTGGATGCGCGGGCGCACGGCCGAGTTGTTCTCCGGCGCGCTGCCCTGGCGGCCCGGCGCCAGGGCAGCCCTGGAAGAGCTCCGTGCGACGGGCGTTCCGTGCGCGTTGGTGACCTCCACCGAGCGCGGTCTGACCGAACTCGCACTCAACACGATCGGGCGAGAATTCTTCGCCGCCACGGTGTGCGGGGACGAGGTCGACGGCAAGAACAAGCCGCATCCCGAGCCGTACCTGCGGGCCGCCCGGCTGCTCGGGGTGGATCCCGCCACCTGCGTGGCCGTCGAGGACTCACCCGTCGGCGCCGCGTCCGCCGAAGCCGCAGGCTGCGCCGTCCTGGTCGTCGAGGCCGACGTGGTCGTCGACCGAGGTCCGGGGCGGACGTTCCGGCCGTCGCTCGTGGGAGTCGGCGCCGGTGACCTGGCCCGGCTGATCCCGAGCCGGTGACCTGCGGCATCACGGGCCAGGCCGCTCGAGGGCCCGGCGGCCGCGGATGACAGGATTCTCCGCGTGAAGACCTTCGACGAACTGTATGGCGAGCTGACCGAGCGTGCCCGCACCCGTCCAGCGGACTCGGGCACCGTCGCGGCGCTGGACGCCGGCGTGCATGCGCAGGGCAAGAAGGTGCTGGAAGAGGCGGGCGAGGTGTGGATCGCCGCCGAACACGAATCCGACGAGCGGCTGGCCGAAGAGGTGTCCCAGCTGCTGTATCGGGTTCAGGTGCTGTTGATCGGCCGGGGCGTCTCGATGGACGACGTCTACCGGTACCTGTGAGCGAGAGAGGACGTCAGATGCTGCGTGTCGCGGTGCCGAACAAGGGTGCGCTCGCCGGACCCTCGTCGGAGATGCTCGGTGAAGCGGGCTACCGCAAGCGACATGAGCAGCGGGACCTGACGGTGCTCGACCCGGTCAACGACGTCGAGTTCTTCTTCCTTCGGCCGAAGGACATCCCGATCTACGTCGGCTCCGGGGAACTCGACCTGGGCATCACCGGCCGCGACCTCGCGCTGGACTCGGGTGCGGACGTGCAGGAGAAGCTCGGCCTCGGGTTCGGCGGTTCGACGTTCCGCTACGCGGGACCGGCCGACCGCGACTGGACCGTGGCGGATCTGCAGGGCAAGCGGCTCGCCACGTCCTACCCCCGGCTGGTGCGGGACGACCTGGCCCGGCAGGGCGTCGAGGCCGACGTCATCCCGCTGGACGGGGCGGTCGAGATCTCCGTACAGCTCGGCGTCGCCGAGGCGATCGCCGACGTGGTCGGCTCCGGCCGGACGCTGCGCCAGCATGAGCTCGTGGCGTTCGGCGACCCGATCTGCGTGTCCGAGGCCGTGCTCATCGAACACAGCGGTAACGGCAAGACCCCCGCGGTCGAGCAGCTCACCGCCCGGTTGCAGGGTGTGGTGTTCGCCCAGCACTACATGATGCTCGATTACGACTGCCCCCGGTCGCTGCTGGAACAGGCCGCGTCGATCACGCCGGGACTCGAATCGCCCACGGTCGCGCCCCTGGCCGACCCGGACTGGGTGGCCGTGCGGGCGATGGTGTCGCGCAAGAAGGTCAACGCGGTGATGGACGAGCTCGCCGCCGTCGGAGCGAAGGCGATCCTGGCCTCCGACATCCGTTCCTGCCGCCTGTAGGACACCGGCGTCATGGCCGAGCGGGGCCCCGCAACGGGGCCCCGCTCGGCGACGTGTCACGAGCGGCGGTGATCCGCTCCACCGGCGCGGAGCTGCCCTCAGGGGCGTTCGAGGAACTCCAGGGACGTCACTACGGCAGCCTCCACCATGCGCGGCAGAGTGAGCTCGGGGACCGGAGCGAAGAAGGGCGAGTGATTCGACGGGATGTCCGTCGAGACGGTGCCCGCAGCCGTGGCCGCCGCATGACGCTCCGGGTCGGTCCCGCCGATGAACCAGAAGCACGAGGGCGCATCGATCGCGTCGCCCAGTGCCCCGAAGTCCTCGCTGCCCATCAGTGGTTGCGCCTCGGTGACGCCGTCCTGGCCCCACTGCGCGGCGAGCGCCTCGACCGCTCGTCGGGTCACCTCGGCGTCGTTGACGAGCCGGGGAAACCGGGACAACTCCGTGATCTCCGGTTCGGGCGCTCCCGATGCCATGGCTTCGGCCCGGATGATGCGGCGCAGTGATTCCAGCACGTGCTCCCGTAGCGGCTCGTCGAAGGTGCGTACGTTGAGGGTGAACACCGCAGAATCCGGAATGATGTTCTCCTTGGTGCCGCCCGCGAACTTGCCGACGGTCACCACAGCGGCGTCGACCGGATCCACCTCCCGTGACACCACCGTTTGGATGCGCGTGATCGTGTGTGCCGCCTGCACGATCGGGTCGACCGAGTGGTGCGGCTGCGACCCGTGGGCACCCCGGCCACGGACGAGTACCTCCCAGGAATCCGCCATCGACGCCGCCGTCCCGGTGCAGTGGCCGACCACGCCCGCGGGCCCGGGCGAGACGTGTTGACCGAGGATCACCGCCGGTTTCGGTGCGCGCTCCCACAGTCCGTCGTCGATCATGGCTTGTGCGCCGGCGGCGATTTCCTCACCGGGCTGGAAGATGAACACGATCGTCCCCGACCATTCCGCACGCGCGCCGTGCAGCAGGCTCGCGGCGGTGAGCAACGAGGCGACGTGCGTGTCGTGTCCGCACGCGTGCATGACCTTGGTACTGGTCCCGTCCGCCAGCGTTCCGTCCGCCGTGGACGCGTAGGTGAGGCCGGTTCGTTCCTCCACCGGAAGGGCATCGGTGTCGGCCCGGAACGCGATCGTCGGCCCGGGACCGTTGTCCAGTACTCCGACGACCCCGGTGCCGCCGCACCGGAAGACGGTCATGCCCAGGACAGCCAGCCGCTGTTCGATGAGTCCGGCCGTGCGGTGTTCCTGCATGGACAGTTCCGGGTGGGCATGCAGCCGCCGATACAGGCTCTGCAGCTCGTCGCCGGCACCGGCCATCCCGGTCAGTACGGCAGCGGCTGCGGTCGGTTCGGTCATGCGGTGGCCTCCTCGTCGTCGGTGGTTCCGGTCCTGTCGCGCAGCGCCAGCGACAGCGCGATCGCGGCGGTGACACACACGGCCATGGCGTACACGGAGCTCGACGGCACGAACCGGACGAGGACGAACACCCCGGCCGCGCCGCACGCCAGCGCGATCACCCTGGTCCGGTGCTGCCGCGCCGCCATGAACGCCTGGACGAGTACGGGCCCCAGCACGGCGGGCACGATGTAGCCGAAGACCTCCGCCACGGAGTCGGGAATCAGTGACGCCAGCCATGTCCCGAGCAGTCCCACGAACACCAGTAACGAGACCAGATGCACGGCGGCGGCACCGACGATCGCGGTGACGGCGGCGATCTCGGCCTTCTTCGTGCCCTGCTTCGCCCCGATGGCCTGCTGGGCGGTGATCGCGGACGGCAACAGTTTGTTGGCGATGTTGCCGATCATGAACGCCTGATAGCTCGCCGCCGACCCGAGCATCGGGAAGTACGTGATGGGTTCGGCGACCCAGAACACGCCGAACACGACGGCTACCGACACCCAGGCCTGCACGACCGGGGACCAGCCGGGCCAGTAGTCGAGCCCGAACATCAGGTAGAGCGGACCTGCCAGCGAGATGGCGAGCCCGGCCAGCATCGTGCCTCTGCCCCAGCGCGACGTCGTGCGGTCGAAGCCCTGCAGCGACGTCGTGGGCGGTGCGGATGTGGACGCGGACGCGGACTGTGTGGTCATGGTTGGGCTTCTTTCTCCTGGCCTACAGGGCGATCGCCGCGGCTCCGAGCGCGGCGGCGACGGAGATACCGACGGACCATTCCTTGAGCCAGGTCCTGCGCAGGCGTACCGCCGCGACCTGCAACAGCATCATCACCAGCGCTCCGGTCAGGAAGGCGGCCAGGTGCACACCCGATTTCCGCACCTCCGTCAGCCCCAGGTACGAGAATCCGGCGATCATGGCCGCTCCGGGCACGATCGTCATCACGGCCGGGTTGAGCTTGCGGATCCTGCGGTCCGCCCGGCTCAGCAACGGCACGAAGATCAGCGTGCTGACCATCCAGGCCGCGCCTGCGACGCTCATGGTGAAGAACACGAGGGCGAAGGTCGCGTTGTCGTATCCGGTGCTGCCCAGCTCGACACCCGCTGACTGCGCGGCGGTCTGCGCTGTCACGGTCTCGAAGCCTGCCGAACCGATCAGCCCTATCCGCACCAGGACGACGGGCGTGCCGAACACCGTGAGCAGGGTGATCGCGACCAGCACCACGGCGAGCGAAGGCCCGATCGCCGACACCGCACCGGCGCGAAAAGCCGTCTTCAGTTCGCTGTCGGTCATGTCTGCGGCGGGCGCGGCACGTTTCGCCGCCCGGAAGTACACAATGGACTGCACGGCGATGACGGCGAAGACGCCCAGTGCCGCGATCCACAGCACGGGTGAGTTCGTGACGGATGGAGTGTTCATGGCGACCTCCGGTTGGGTGTGAACCGACCCCGCGGCGCCGGCGGGACGTGTGGGGGACCTCAGAGCGCGGGGGCGTGGTGTCCGTGGCCGGTCAGCCGTTCGAAGGCGTGAGCGACTTGCAGCACGGTGAGGTCCGCTCGGTGCGGGCCAATGATCTGCAGTCCGACCGGCAACCCGTCGGCGGTGAAGCCGCCGGGAACCGAGAGGGCTGGGTTGCCGACCGCGGAGACGACGTAGCACGAGCGCATCCAGCCGAGGTAGTCGTCCTGGACGGTGCCGGCGACCGTGGTCGGGTATTCGAGTGCCGCGTCGAACGGCACGACCTGGCATACGGGCGCCAGCAGCACGTCGTAGTGGGTGAAGAACCCTCGCATGCGGTGGAACAGTTCGGTCCGCAGGGCCTCGGCACGACTGATGTCCTCTCCGGACAATGCCCTGCCCTGCTCGACGTTGCGCCGCAACGATTCCTTGACCTGCTCGGTCGAACGGTCCACGAGCGCGCCGTGGGCCTGCGCGAACTGCCACGCTCGCACTGTGCGGAAGACGTCGTCGGCGCCGGTGAAGTCCGGGCACGCGTCGTCGACATGGCAGCCGAGCTGTTCGAACGCTGTCACCTGCCGTCCCAGCACCGCCAGCACGTCGGGGTCGACCGGTACGAGTCCACCGAAATCGGGCGTCCAGGCGACACGCAGTCCCGTCAGGTCCCGTTCCAGCGGCGCACGAAAGGTCTCTCCCGGTGTGGTGAGCGCGATCGGGCTGCGGTCGTCCGGACCGGCCATCACGGACAGCGTCAACGCGACGTCGGAGACTGTCCGCGCCATCGGTCCCTGCACGCTCAGTCCGCTGAAGCCGAACGTCGACGGCCAGCTCGGCACTCTGCCCGCCGACGGGCGCATGCCGACGACGTTGCAGAACGACGCCGGGTTGCGCAGGGACCCTCCCATGTCGCTGCCGTCCGCGATCGGCTGGAATCCCGCGGCGAGCGCGGCAGCCGCGCCGCCGCTGCTGCCGCCCGCACTCCGCGTGAGGTCGTAGGGATTGCAGGTGGTGCCGAAGACCGGGTTGAACGTATGAGAGCCTGCGCCGAACTCGGGCGTGTTGGTCTTGCCGATCGTGATCGCGCCGGCTGCGCGCAGCCGTTCGACCACGAGGTCGTCGGAGTCCGGCACATGGTCGGCGAGCGTCGGTGAGCCGAATGTCGTCCGCAGGCCGGCCGTTAGGTGCAGGTCCTTGTGCGCGACCGGCAGCCCGTGCAGCGGACCCGGCGACTCCCCGCGTGCGAGCCTGCGGTCCGCGTCGTGTGCCTCGTGCAGCGCACGCTCGGGCGCCAGGGTGACGATCGCGTTGACCGCGGGGTTGTGTGCCTCGATCCGGTCCAGGTGGGCACGCACCAGCTCGACCGAGCTGATCTCCCGGCCACGTATCAGGGCGGCCTGCTCGACGGCGGTGAGCCGGCAGAGCTCTTCGGTCACCATTGACTCCTTCCGGTGTGCCACGACGCACGATTGAAGGACAAGCGTGAGCGGGTATCGGTTTTCGGACAAGACCTATTGCGATAATGACGGAATCAGCCAAAAATCTGACTGGTGGAACCCGAAACACCGCACTTGGACGCCCTGGACCGGCGCATCGTCGCCGCGCTCCAGCTCGACGGACGCGCCTCGTGGCACCGGATCGCCCGCGTGCTCGACGAGCCGGAACGCACGGTCGCGCGCCGCGGCGCGCGGCTGCTTTCCAGCGGGAGGGTCGCCGTGCACGGCCTGGCGCGCCGCGGTGACATGGCCGTGCTGCGGCTGCGCTGCAACCCCGGCATGCTCCGCGTCGCCGCTACCGCCATGGCCCGCCGCGACGACACCACCTTCACCTACCTGCTGACCGGATCTGCCGACTGCGCCGCCGAGATCAGCTGCCCGCCACACCTGTTCGAGTCGCTCATCCTCGATGAGCTTCCGGGAACACCGGGGTTGATCTCGTGCTCCACCAACCCTGCATTGCGTTACTACCGAGCCGTGCACGAGTGGCAGCCGGGCTTGCTCACCGCCGACGAGGCTGCGGCACTGGCGCCGTCCCTGCCGGACCAGCCGAACCCGTCGGCGCAGCCGTTCCACAAGGACGAGGCCCTGCTGCTGCGGCTGCTTGCCGACGACGGTCGCAGGCCGGGTGAGGAGCTGGCGACCTTGTCCGGACTGTCGGAGCCGACCGTGCGCAGGCGGATCGAGGCGATGCGTGGCCGGGGCAGGCTACTCGTGCGCGCGGTGGTGGATCCGGCACTGCTGGGCCTGCCGATCGAGGCACTGTTGTGGGTCAAGGTGCCACCGCGCAACGTCGACGCTGTGGGGTTGGCGCTGCGGGAGTTCTCCTCGGTGCGGTACGCGGTGGCGCTCGCGGGCGAGTATCAGCTGCTCGTGCACGTCGTGACGACGGACATCCCGTCGTTGCACGAGTTCACCACCCGCAGCGGGTGGATCGACGATGTCGACTCCATCGAGACCTCGATGATCGTGTCAGCGCCGAAGCGCACCGGGGTCGCCAATCCGGCACTGCGGCACCGGGAGTCCACGGCTACCGCGTCGTGAGGCCGATCCGCGCGGGGAGGGATCGCCGGGCCGATGACGGCTGCGGCGTCCGAGCTAGTTGTCCTTGCCGCGTTTCGGCAGCAGGTCGTAAAGCTTCTTGCGGGCGCCGTTGTCGTTGGCGTTGCGGGTGTGCGCGACGTCGGTGATGAAGTCCTCGAAGTCGAAGTCCTGCTCCGGAGCCGCGGGCGCCTGCGGGGCCGTGCCCGGCGATTCGTCCAGGGCGCGGGCGACCTCGCGGAACGCCGTGGCCTGCGTGGTCTCCGGGGCGAACGTCGTGACCGGCATGCCGCGTGCGGCGGCTTCGTTCATGACCACGCCGAGCGGCACGTGCGGCAGCACCGGGATGCCGAACTGTTCCAGCTCGCGCAGCGCGGTGACGGCGTACCCGGAGATGGGACGCCGGTACAGCCCCGGGACGAGGCCGTAGTAGTCGATCGGCGGCCGCTCGACCATCGTCTCCAGATGGCGGATCTGCTCCTGCATGAGGCGCAGCGCACGGATGCTGGTGCGGTCAGGCTGGACCGGGACGAGCAGGCCGCTGGTGGCCACGAGCGCGTTGTTGGTCAGCACGTCGAGTGCGGGCGGGCAGTCGATGACCACGTGGTCGTAATTGGCGAACTGGATGACCCGCGCCAACTGCCAGCCCGGCACGCGGAACTGGTCCAGTCTGCGGACCAGGTCGAACATGCCGGGGGACGTGGGGATGACGTCGAACGCTCCGCCGCGGCCGACGTTGCTGCGCGGATGCGGCACGACGAGTTCCTCGACGGGGCCGCGCCACGTCTTCGTGAGCGCCTTGGCGAGGCTGGGCCGGTCGGCCGGGACCTCCGGCAGGCCGAGCATCTCCGTGGTGGCGTGCCCTTGCGGGTCCAGGTCGATGAGAAGAACGCGGCGGCCCCGCTCCGCGAGTGCGGCGGCGGCGCCGACACTCAGCGCGGTCTTGCCGACCCCGCCCTTCTGATTGACCACCGAGGTGATCTGCACTGTGCGCCGCTCCTGGATCTCGGTTGCCGGGAACAGAGTAGTCGATCAGCACTCGCGTGCGGCGCTGATCGCGCCCGGCGTGCCGGTCGATCCTGCCACGGCCCGCGAGGAGGTCAATCCGCGCGGTCGAGCACCGTCTCCTCACCGCCGGTGGGTTCGGGCCAGCCCGGATACTCCGGTGGCGTGCCGCCGAACGCCGGGCACAGCGCCTGATGAGCGCACCAGTCGCACAGCTTGCTCGGGCTCGGCCGGAAGTCGCCGGTCCTGCCCGCCGTGAGGATGGCCGACCAGATCGCCTCGAGGGTGCGTTCGAACCGGGCCAGCTCGTCCTCGTCGGGGGTGTAGGCCAGGTCCTGACCGTCGCGCAGGTACATCAGTTTCAGCTGCCGGGGCACCACGCCGCGGGTGCGCCACAGCACCACGGCGTAGAACTTCATCTGGAACAGCGCCTTGGCCTCGCCGATGGCCCGCGGTGCCGCACCCGTCTTGTAGTCGACGACGCGGATCTCACCGGTCGGCGCGACGTCCAGGCGGTCGACGTAGCCGCGCAGCCGCACGCCGGACCCGAGCTCGGTCTCGACGTGCAGCTCGCAGGCCTCCGGATCGAGCCGGTTCGGATCCTCCAGGTCGAAGTACGCGTCGAGCAGCTTGCCCGCCCCGTCGAGCCAGCCGACCGCGTTGCCGTCCGGCCCCGTTTCGTCCTCGGCGAACAGTTCGGCCCACTCGGGGCTCTCCCGAGACAGCTCGTCCCACGTCGGTGCGAGCAGTTCGTGCGCACGGTCGGGACTGCGATCGCCACGGGGGAGCGCGAACAGCCGCTCGAGCACCGAGTGCACCAGCGTGCCCCGAACCTGAGCCTTCGTGGGCGGCTCCGGAATCCGGTCGATGGCACGGAACCGGTAGAGCAGCGGGCACTGCTTGAAATCGCCCGCCCTGGACGGTGACAGCGCCGGACGCCTGCGCGGCTGCGGAGCCTCGGCGGCGCCGTCCCCGGGTCCTGCCGGATCCGTGGCGGTCGTGGAGTTCGTGGCGGTGGTGGCGGCCGGCGTGTCAGTCATGCGTGCCCTCGCTCATGCCCGGAACCCTAACGAGCGGCTCCGACAGAACCCGATCACGGGCGCCGGGCCGGGCTGCGAACCGGCGGGTGCGGGCGCGGCGATAACGGTCGTTGCACACGGCGCGTTCTACCCTCACCTGGTGAACACGACGAGCCGGTCCCGGCGCGGGACCGTGACCGACGGCGGCCTGCTGCTGTTCCGGGTGGGCGGCGTACCCGTGCTGCTCGCGCCGTCCTGGTGGATCGGTTCGTTGCTCATCGTGGTGCTGTACAGCCCGCTCGTCGGCAGGCTGCTGCCGGGCGCCGGGCCCGGCGTGTCGTGGGCGCTCGCGGCCGCGTTCGCGGTCCTGCTGGGTCTCTCGGTGCTCGCCCACGAATTGGGCCACGTGCTCGTCGCGATCCGGCTGGGCATTCCCGTGCGCAGGCTGCGGCTGTTCCTGCTCGGGGGGTTGTCCGAGGTCGCGCGCAGCCCGGAGAAGCCGAAACACGAGGGCCTGGTCGCGGCGGCGGGCCCTCTCGTGTCCGTACTGCTCGCCGTGTTCTGCGGGCTGCTGCTGGTCGCGGTACCGCCCGGCGGTGCGGTGTGGCTGCTGGTCGCCCAGTGCGCGGTGGCCAACCTCGCGGTCGGTGTGTTCAACCTGCTGCCCGGACTCCCGCTCGACGGCGGCCGGATGCTGCGGGCGGGCGTGTGGTCACTGACGGGCAGACGCGCGTCGGGCACACGCGCGGCCGTGTTCGGTGGCGGCCTGGTCGCGCTCGGCCTGCTGGTGTGGGCACTGTGGGGCCTGGCGGAGGGCAGCGACGACCGCTGGCTGCGGCTCGGGGTGTGTGTCGTGACGGCGTGGTTCGTGGTCACCGGCGCCACCGGTGAGATGGCCGCCGAACAGCGGCGCAGCTGGCCGACCGGACTGGCGCTCGGCGACCTGACGCGACCGGTGCTGCAACTGCCCGCCGAGAGCCCCGTGGAGTCGGCGCTGTCGGCGTCGGCGGGCAGGGGAGTGGTGCTCGTGCGTGCCGACGGGGTCGCGGCGGGACTGCTCGACGAGAGCGCGGCCGAACAGCTGGCCGCGGAATCCCCCCGGGCGCCCGCCGAACTGGCGGCCGAACCGATCCGCGCGGAGACGGTGCTGCTGGAGTCGGAGACGGGCGATGCGGTGATCGAACGCGTCGCGGAGGTGGCAGCGTGGCAGTTCCTCGTCGTCGACGACGAGGGCAGGCCCGCGGGCGTGCTGCACCGCGACGACCTGCGTGCCGCGCTCTCCGGGAACCGCCGCACCCGCTGAGGGCGGCGCCCGGCCGGTCTGGAACGATCGAGCGCTGCCGAAAGGTATCCGCAGCGGCGTGAGAGTGGGAGTTTCGTGAGCGCAGGACCGTTCCGTGTCGGGGATCGCGTGCAACTGACCGACCCGAAGGGACGGCATTACACGATCGTGCTCGCCGACGGCGAGCAGTACCACACCCACCGCGGCGCCCTCGCCCACGACGACATCATCGGCAAGCCCGAGGCGTCGGTGATCACGTCCGCGGGCGGCACCAACTACCTGGCCTTGCGGCCGCTGCTGTCCGATTACGTCCTGTCGATGCCGCGCGGCGCCCAGGTGATCTACCCGAAGGACGCCGCCCAGATCGTGATGTGGGGCGACATCTTCCCCGGCGCCCGCGTCCTCGAGGCCGGTGCGGGCTCCGGAGCCCTGACGTGCTCACTGCTGCGCGCGGTCGGCGCCGACGGCAGCGTCACCTCCTACGAGGTCCGGGACGACCACGCCGAGCACGCCGAGCGCAACGTCGAACGGTTCTTCGGCCACCGGCCCGACAACTGGGAGCTGCACCGCGGCGACCTCGCCGAGCACGAGGGCGAGGTCGACCGCGTCATCCTGGACATGCTCTCGCCATGGGACGTGCTGCCGACCGTCCACCGGAACCTGATCCCCGGCGGTGTACTGGTGGTGTACGTGGCCACGACCACGCAGCTGTCGGCCGTCACCGAGGCGCTGCGCGAACAACAGTGCTGGACCGAGCCCCAGGCGTGGGAGACCGTGCTGCGGCCGTGGCACGTCGTCGGTCTCGCGGTGCGCCCCGAGCATCGGATGGTCGCGCACACGGCGTTCCTGCTCACCACCCGACGGCTGGCCGACGGTGTGACCCCGCCGCGGCAGCAGCGCAGGCCCAGCCGCGGCTGAGGGCCACCGCCGCCTTCGGGGTCCGACCCACGCCTCCGGTCGGGTGTCGTACCGGGGACGGCGGCCGTGCCGGGACGGTGCTGACCGTGCCGGCACGGCCGCCTCGACCGTGCGGGGGCCCGACGTCAGGCCGCGTCCTGCGTCAGGACGTGACCTGGTCGCCCAGATAGCACCAGCCGCCGCCCTCGTTCTTGAGCACGATGAAGTAGTCCCGGTTCTGCGTGACGTTCTTGGCGGGGACCTTCGCCGTGTCGCCGCTGACCTGGGGGGAGCCGGCCGTTTGGACCTCGACGCCGTCCGGGATCGGCGGCACCTCCTGCGGCTTGCTCAGGCAGATCGTCTCGGACACGGTCTGGCGATCGCCGGAGTTGAACCCGGCAACGATGGCCTGCGCGGTCGCCTCGGGCGTCGCCTTGGCACCGGGCGCGCGTCCGTCCGACGGCGCGCCCTCGCTGGTCTCCGTCTGCGGTGAGGTCTCCGGCGCCGAGGTCGTCGGCTCGTTCGACTGGCTCGTTGCTGGCGCGGCGTTGTTGTCGCCGCCTTCCGAGCTCTCGTCGTCCTCGAGGAGGAATCCGGGCGCGACCCAGGCGAGGAACGCGAACACGCCGGCGAGGAGCACGACGGCGCCGACGGCGATGCCGACGATGAGACCGGTCTTGCTCTTCGGCGGCTCGCCGCCCGGGCCGCCGGGCTGGCCACCGTAGGGCTGCTGACCGTACGGATTCTGACCGTAGGGCTGCTGACCGTACGGGTCCTGGCCGTACGGGTTCTGCCCGAACTGCTGCTGCCCGTAAGGATCCTGGTGCCCGTACGGGCCGGGCGGGGGCGGCTGCTGACCGTACGGACCGGGCTGGCCGTACGGTCCCGGCTGCTGACCGTAGGGGTCGGGTTGACCCGGTCCGGGTTGCTGCGGCGGATAGGTCATGCGAGTCCCCTTACGTCGGCGCGAGCTGTGGCCCCCTCGGTGCGATGTGATCGTATCGGCGTCGGTTCCCACCACTCATCCACCCGTGTACCACCGTCGGTCACCGGGTGGCCGGCGACCCGGGCGTGAGCAGCGCGACCCGCACGTAGCCGTGCTGGTGCGGGGGAGGGGCGAGAATCCCGGCGGACCGCGGACGGATACAAGGGGAGACGGGCTCTGGCGCAGTCGCGACGGTGACGCGCGAGGCCCACGTACAGCGCGACGCCGTCGCACCGCTCGAGTGGGACGTGCGCTGCGAAGATCCTTGGGCGACCCGGACGTGGTCCCGATGTCGATCATGATTCACCGCATCGTGGTGCGGTGTCCGGGTTGTCCGGTCCACGGGCGGCCGTGGCGCGCGGCCGCGACGCGCGCGGACGGTGCGGCCGTTCGGTGGAAATTGCGCAGTGCGGCGGAGTTCTGCATCCCTGCGCGGAGCTGTGGGTAGTCGGTCGGGCCGTGCGACGCACCGATTCCGTAACGCGCCGAAGCCTTTTCTTGTCGGTGATCGCCGGTACCGTGGAAGCAAATGCATTCCGAGGAGGTGCCGAAATGCAACACGACCTTCCCGGTGGTCGGCACGAGGAGGCCGACTCTTCAGAACCGAACGGAGCGACCAGCGCGGGGTCTCCCGCGGAAACCCCCGCCGGCGACGAGGCCGGCCAGATCCGGCAGTTGGAAGAGGAAGTCGCACTTCTTCGCCGGAAGCTGACCGACTCGCCGCGGCAGAACCGTGTCCTCGAGCAACGTCTCGCGGAGGCGACCGAGCGTGTCGAACAGCTCACCGAGCGGAACGAGAAGCTCGTCGAGACATTGCGTGAGGCCCGGAGCCAACTGCTGACGCTCCGCGAGGAGGTCGACCGGCTCGCGCAGCCGCCGAGCGGGTACGGCGTCTTCGTCGAGGCCTACGAGGACAACACGGTGGACGTGTTCACGTCCGGCAGGAAGATGCGCGTCGCCGTGTCGCCGAACGTCGAGGTCGGATCGTTGGAGCGCGGGCAGTCCCTGCGGTTGAACGAGGCACTGACGGTCGTCGAGAGTGGAGGCTTCGAGCGCACCGGCGAGGTGTGCACGTTGCGTGAGGTGCTTTCCCCGGAGACCGAGGGCGGCAGCGCCCGCGGTCTGATCGTCGGCCATGCGGACGAGGAACGCGTCGTGTGGCTCTCGGACCCCCTTGCTGCCGAGGAACTGAAGTCCGGGGACTCGATCCTCGTCGATTCGAAGGCCGGGTACGCCTACGAGCGCGTGCCGAAGGCCGAGGTCGAGGACCTGGTGCTGGAGGAGGTGCCGGACGTCGCGTACGAGGACATCGGCGGCCTCTTCGGGCAGATCGAGCAGATCCGGGACGCCGTCGAGCTCCCGTTCCTGCACTCCGATCTGTTCCGGCAATACCAGCTGCAGCCGCCGAAGGGTGTGTTGCTGTACGGCCCGCCGGGATGCGGTAAGACGCTGATCGCCAAGGCGGTGGCGAACTCGCTGGCCAAGAAGGTCTCGGGTGACGCCGCGGATGCGAAGTCGTACTTCCTCAACGTCAAGGGCCCGGAGCTGCTCAACAAGTTCGTCGGCGAGACCGAGCGGCACATCCGGATGATCTTCCAGCGGGCCAGGGAGAAGGCGTCCGAGGGCACGCCCGTCATCGTGTTCTTCGACGAGATGGAGTCGATCTTCCGCACCCGTGGCAGCGGTGTGTCGTCGGACGTCGAGACGACGATCGTGCCGCAGTTGCTGGCGGAGATCGACGGTGTCGAAGGGCTCGAGAACGTCATCGTGATCGGCGCCTCGAACCGTGAGGACATGATCGACCCGGCGATCCTGCGTCCCGGCAGGCTCGACGTGAAGATCAAGATCGAGCGGCCCGACGCCGAGGGTGCGAAGGACATCTTCTCGAAGTACCTGACGCCGGACCTGCCGATCCATGCGGACGACCTTCTCGAGTTCTCCGGCGATTCGCAGGCGACGTTGGACGCGATGATCCAGCACACGGTCGAGCGGATGTACGAGGAGTCCGACGAGAACCGGTTCCTGGAGGTGACCTACGCCAACGGGGACAAGGAGGTGCTCTACTTCCGTGACTTCAACTCGGGCGCGATGATCCAGAACATCGTGGACCGGGCGAAGAAGGCCGCGATCAAGTCGGTGCTGGAAACCGACCAGGCGGGCCTGCGGGTGCAGCACCTGCTGGACGCGATCGTGGACGAGTTCGCGGAGAACGAGGACCTGCCGAACACGACCAACCCGGACGACTGGGCTCGGATCTCCGGCAAGAAGGGCGAGCGGATCGTCTACATCCGCACGCTCGTCACCGGCAAGAACCAGGACTCCGGCAGGGTGATCGACACGGCGACCAACACCGGCCAGTACCTGTGATGAACGCGGTGCTGGGACGAACGTGGTCCGGTGACCCGGGGAGGGTGACCGGCCGGACGTCGTGAGGCCACGTGCGAACGGCCCGTCCCGACGATGTCGGGGCGGGCCGTTCGCACGTGCGTAGGCATGTCGCAACACTCCGTTTTGTATAACGACCTATACGATCCGGCGCATGACTGATGACATGCCTTCCGTCGACGCGCCGAACTCGCTCGCGGAAGCGGGGGAGCGGCGCGTGTCCGCGCCCGTGACGGCTGCGGCGGTGCTCGCTTGGCTCGAGGAGACCGCGGAGGCCGTGGCTGCGGGTGAGTTGACGGCCGAGGAGTTGATCGCAGTGCTCGGGGAGTTGCGGCAGGCGTCGACGGCCTGTGCGAACGCGTCGGACTGGACGCTGCTCGCGGCGCGGGAGGCCGGCGCGAGTCTGCGGCAGATCGCGCCGGTGTTCGGTAAGGGGTACGTCCGGGCGCCGGCGGCGCGACTGGAGAAGCTCCACCGGGAGGTGTTGTCGGCCGATCAGTTCCTCGAGTTGATGCGGCGGCGAGCCACCGAACCGACTGTATAACAACCTATACGGCGGGGCAGTGAACGGCTACCCCTCGCCACGCCCGCTACCGTGCGCACCATGGACAACATCGCACGGACGGCGGTGGGCCTCGCCTCGCTGGGGCGGCCCGCGTACATCAACCTCGGCCGGGACTCGGAACTGCCCGCGGATCGCACCGTCGAGGCGATGCGCGAGGCGACCTTCGCCGTGCTGGACCGCGCCTACGAGGCCGGCGTCCGGCGGGTCGACGTCGCGCGGTCGTACGGCAGGGCCGAGGAGTTCCTCGCCGACTGGCTCGCGGTCCGCGGCCACGCCGACGTCACGGTGTCGAGCAAATGGGGCTACGCGTACGTGGGCGAGTGGCGGATGGACGCCGCCGTGCACGAGGTCAAGGAGCACTCGTCGGCGCGCTTCCGCGCGCAGTGGGCGGAGACGCGGGAAACGCTGCCTGCGGCGCCGGCGCTGTACCAGGTGCATTCGCTGACGTCGGACAGTCCGCTGTTCGACGACGACGCGCTGCAGAAGGCTCTCGCCGAGCTCGTCGACGCCGGGGTGCGCGTGGGCTTCTCGACGTCCGGCCCTGCGCAGGCCGACACGATCCGCCGGGCGCTCGAGCTGACCGTGGACGGCAGGAGGCTGTTCACGGCCGTGCAGTCGACGTGGAACGTTCTCGAGTCGTCGGCGGGGCTGGCGCTCGCCGAAGCCCATCGGGCCGGCGTGCTGGTGCAGCTGAAGGAGACGCTCGCCAACGGCCGGCTCGTCGTGGATCCGCCGGAGGTCGTCGCCGACATCGCCCGTGCCCGCGGCACGACGCCGGACGCGGTGGTGCTCGCGGCCGCCTACGCCGAGGAATGGGCCGATGTCGTGTTGCTCGGCCCGGCGGGCGTGGCCCAGCTCGAGGCGAACCTGGCCGCCACGGACCTGCGGCTGAGCGACGACGACTTGGAACGCCTCGCAGAGCTGCGGGAGAACCCCCGGGAATACTGGGCCCGCCGGTCGCAGCTCGTGTGGGGTTGACTACTGTCGCGAGCGCCCAGCGAGCGAGCCGGAGAGGACGAGACACAGGTGCGACGCGCACGAACGACCACCATGGCCGGTCTGCCCGTGGCGATCACGTTGCTGACGGTCGTGGCCGGTTGCGCCGACCGCGAGAACGACCTGGACACGTACTACGACGACCGGCCCGCCACGGGTGAGCGCACCGGCACCGCCGCGACTCCCGGCACCGACGGCACGCAGGACGGTGCCGCCACCGGCCAGGAGGGCGGTGGCGCCGACAGTGCTCCCGCCCGGCCCGCGGACCGGAGCGTGCTGCTCACCGGCGACGACGTGCGCGACGAGGGTGTCGAACCGATCGCCCCGTCGACCGTGGGCGCCGACCCCGCTGCGCCGACGTGCCTGGCGACGATCGCCGGCCAGTCGGGCGCCGCGGAGTTCCGCGAGCGGGCCTGGCGGTATCCGACGGGATCGACGCTGCACCACCTCGTGACGCGCTACGAGGCCAGGTCCGCCGCCGACGTGGCGGCCGGGCAGGTCGGGTGCGGCGGCGAGGAGATCCCCGTGAGCGGCGCTCCCGAGGGTGTCGAGACGCAGGCGTGGTGCCAGGTGGCCACCTGCACGGTCGTCATCGCGGCCGACGACACGTTGTCGACCGTCGAGGTGCGGGCCGCCGACCGGGGCAGTGCCCGGGACGCCATCAACCGTCTGGCGCCGGTCGCGGTCGGCAAGCACGCCTGATCCCGGTTCGGCGCCGGGTCCGTGGCAGTGGTGGTCAGGCGTAGCGGCGGAACCATTCGAGGGCGCCGAGTCGGCCGTCGGGGACGAACGTGCCGTCGTCGGCCGTGAGTCGGCTGCGTAGCGCCGGCAGCGGTGTCCACCAGCCGTCGGCGACCTCCTCGGGCTGGTGCACGACCGGCCCGTCCCAGCGCACCTCGTACGTGAAATTGTGGCAGCGCACAGTGCCCGCGGTGAACGTCCACGTGAACAGCGGCCGTGGTGTCACGCCGCGGATGCCGAGTTCCTCACCCAGCTCACGGGCCGCGCACTCGTGCGGTGATTCGCCCGCGGCGATGACCCCGCCCGCCCAACAGTCCAGCGCCGACGGGTACACGTCCTTGGTGTCGGTGCGCCGATGGACGTACACGGACTCGCCGTCACCCGAACGCACCAGTACGACGGCGGCGGCGTGCCACAACCCGCGACTGCGCACGTCGGCCCTGGTCGCGGCGCCGACAGCGCGTGCGTGCGGGTCGTAGATCGCAACGAGCTCGTCACCGGCCATGGTGTGATCGTGGCACGCGGCGCCCGTAGGGTGGTGGCATGCGGCGGATCATGGGAACAGAGGTGGAATACGGGATCGCGGTCCCGGGCGATGCCACCGCCAACCCGGTGCTGACTTCCACCCAGGTCGTGCTGGCCTACGCGGCGGCGGCGGATATTCCGCGCGCCAGGCGCGCACGCTGGGATTACGAGGTCGAGTCACCGTTGCGGGACGCGCGGGGGTTCGACCTCACCGGCCCCAGTCAGCCCACGCAGGACAACGACGTCGAAGACCTCGGCGCGGCCAACGTGATCCTCACCAACGGGGCGCGGTTGTACGTCGACCACGCGCACCCGGAGTACTCCGCGCCCGAGGTGACCAATCCGCGGGATGCCGTCGTGTGGGACAAGGCGGGTGAGCGGGTCATGGAGCAGGCCGCGATACGCGCCGCAACCGTGCCCGGCCAGCCACAGTTGCAGCTGTACAAGAACAACGTGGACGGCAAGGGCGCCTCCTACGGCACCCACGAGAACTACCTGATGGACAGGTCGACCCCGTTCACGTCGGTCATCACGGGGCTGACGCCGTTCTTCGTGTCGCGCCAGGTGATGACCGGCTCGGGCCGCGTGGGCATCGGCCCGCAGGGCGAGGAGCCGGGCTTCCAGCTGTCCCAGCGCTCGGACTACGTCGAGGTCGAGGTCGGACTGGAGACGACGCTCAAGCGCGGCATCATCAACACGCGCGACGAACCGCACGCCGACGCGGACAAGTACCGCAGGTTGCACGTCATCATCGGTGACGCGAACCTGGCGGAGTACTCGACGTACCTGAAGGTCGGCACCACCGCGCTGGTGCTCGACATGATCGAGGCCGGCGTGCGGTTCGACGACCTGAAGCTCGACGAGCCGGTGCGCGCGGTGCACGAGATCAGCCACGACCCGTCGCTGAAGACGACCGTCGACGTCGCGGGTGGACGTAAGTACACGGGCCTGGACCTGCAGTTCGCGTACCACGAACGCGCGTCGGCGCACGTGGAGCGGACCGGCGGGGACGAGCAGTCCAAGGAGGTGCTGCGCGTCTGGGGCGAAGTGCTCGACACGCTCGCGAAGGACCCCATGGACGCCGCCGACCGGCTGGACTGGCCCGCGAAGCTGCGGCTGGTCGAGGCCTACCGCGAACGTGATCAGCTCGGCTGGGCGGCGCCGCGGCTGCACCTGGTCGACCTGCAGTATTCGGACGTGCGCCTCGACAAGGGCCTCTACAACCGACTGGTCACGCGCGGTTCGATGAAACGCATGGTCGGCGAGGACGAGGTGCAGCGGGCGGTCACGACGCCGCCGGAGGACACGCGGGCCTACTTCCGCGGTCGCACGCTGGAGAAGTACGCCAGCTCGATCGCCGCGGCGTCGTGGGATTCGGTCATCTTCGACGTGGGCAGGGACTCCCTGGTGCGGATCCCCACGCTCGAGCCGCTGCGAGGCACGAAAGCGCACGTCGGAGCACTGTTGGACCGGACGGAGACGGCGGAGGAACTGGTCGAGGCCCTGACCGGATCGGAGTAGGCGAAGATCACCACTCCGTCAACGATCGTCCCGAATCGCCCTTCCTCTGGGTAGGCTGGGCGGCAGAAGCTCATCGGTCACACCGGGAGGCGGCAATGGCTCAGGAGAAGATCGAGAAGCACGGCGGCGGCGACTCCGAGGACGAGGCCGAAGGTGCAGCCCCGGCCGGTCAGGAACGCCGTGAGCAGATGGGCGAGGACGTCGACACGATCCTCGACGAGATCGACGACGTCCTCGAGGAGAACGCCGAGGACTTCGTGCGGGCCTACGTGCAGAAGGGCGGGGAGTGACGCAGGCTCCGGCGTGACCTAGGCTCGCTGATCAACATTTCGGTACTGTCCCTTTCGTCGATGGGAACTACGAGCACGCATGGAACAGATTCCGCGCAACTCGGGCTTCGCGCTGCCCTCCGCCTACTTGTCGTCGACGACGTCGTCCTTCGCCGATTTCCTGCGTACCGAGGCGCCGGATCTGCTTCCCAGCAAGCGGTCCGCGGGCATGGGCACGTCGGGTGGTGATCTCGACGCGCCGCACGGCACGACGATCGTGGCCGCGACGTTCAACGGCGGGGTACTGATCGCGGGCGACCGGCGTGCGACGAGCGGCAACCTGATCGCGACCCGTGACATGGACAAGGTCTACGTGACCGACGCCTACTCGGCCGTGGGCATCGCGGGCACGGCGGGCATCGCTCTCGAACTCGTCCGGCTGTACACCGTGGAGCTGGCGCACTACGAGAAGATCGAGGGTGTGTCGCTGTCGCTCGACGGTAAGTCGAACAAGCTCGCGACGATGGTGCGAGGAAACCTGGACGCGGCGATGGCGGGACTCGCGGTCGTCCCGTTGTTCGTCGGGTACGACATCGAGGCCTCCGATCCCAAACGGGCGGGGCGCATCGTGTCCTTCGACGTGACGGGTGGCCGGTACGAGGAGAACGCGGGTTTCCACGCGATCGGTTCCGGTTCGGTGTTCGCCAAGTCGGCGATGAAGAAACTCTACGACCCCGATGCCGACCAGGACGCCGCGGTGCGGGCGGCTATCGAGTCGCTCTACGACGCCGCGGACGACGACACGGCGACCGGCGGACCGGACGTGGCGCGGAAGATCTACCCGAGCGTCGTCACGATCACGGCCGAGCACGGTGCCGTGCAGTTGCCCACGGAGGAGACGTCGACCATCGCCGAGGCCGTGGTCGCCGACCGCGCGGCCCAGCAGGACTGGCGCGGCTGATCCGGTCGCCGGGTCGCGTGCGGGCCGCGCGACCCGGGCCGGTTCGAGCCCGGTTCCCCCACAGTCGTCAGCTTCACATCCCCGAACAGAGCGGAGCCAACGCAAGTGTCGATGCCGCTGTACGCCTCGCCCGAGCAGTTGATGCGGGAGCGTTCCGAACTCGCGCGGAAGGGCATTGCCCGCGGTCGGAGCGTCGTGGTGCTCAAATACCGGGGCGGAGTCCTGTTCGTGGCGGAGAATCCGTCGCCGACGCTGCACAAGGTGTCGGAGATCTACGACCGCATCGGGTTCGCCGCGGTCGGCCGCTACAGCGAGTTCGAGAGCCTGCGCCGGGGCGGTATCCGGCATGTGGACCTGCAGGGTTACCAGTACGACCGGCGTGACGTGAGTGCGCGTGCGTTGGCGAACGTGTACGCCCAGACGCTGAGCACGATCTTCACCGAGCAGCTCAAGCCGTTCGAGGTCGAGATCTGTGTGGCCCAGGTGGGCGCGAACGCCGACGAGGACGAGCTGTACCGGCTGACCTACGACGGCTCGATCGTCGACGAGCCGCAGTTCGTGGTGATGGGCGGCCAGACGGACGCGATCAACACGAAGTTGAAGGAGACCTTCGCCGACGGCATGGAGCTCGCCGACGCGGTGCGGGTCGCTGCGGAGGCGTTCCGCCCGTCGGCGTCGGGCAGCGGCAGCGGCGGCAACGGGAACAGTTCGTCGGGTTCGGCGCAGGAGGGTGAGCCGAGCAAGCTCGAGGTCGCGGTGCTGGAACGGGAGCGTCCGGGGCGCAAATTCCGCCGCATCACCGGTGCCGCTCTGGATGCGCTGCTTCCCGCCCGTACGGAGGCGGCCGACAGCAGCGACTCGGGTTCCGAGGGCGACGAGAAGTCCGACTGATCCGTCCGGCCGACGGCGGGCGCGATCGTGTGTCCGGTGGGCGTGACCCGATGAGATGTCGGGTCACGCCCACCGGTCATCGGCGGTAGATCGTCAGCGCGCTGGGGCGGGATCGGAACCGGAACTGGCGGCCGAGCGGGCCGACCTCGCCGTCGCTTGCGAGTCGGCGGTGTCCGTCGAGCAGTTCGACGTCGAGGGCGGGCAGGTCCCGTTGCCGGTACACGTGGCTGGCGTGGAGGGTCTTGGTGACGGCCGAGAGCACGAATCGTGCCCGGGAGTAGGGCACGTCGGCACGCAGATAGCGCACGTCGAGCAGGCCGGTGTCGAGGGCAGGCCTGCGGTTGGGCCAGAATCCCTTGGGCGCGTAGGTGCCGTTGCCGACGAACACGAGCCACACCAGCGCGCGCTTTCCGTTGAGTCGCACCGGGAACGGTTTCGCCCTGCGGAGCACGCGCACCATCGCGAGCACGGCCGACGGCCATTTCGGATGCCGCTGCTCGATCTTCTCGCGCAGCCGCACCATTTCCGGGTAGCCGCCCAGGCTGGCGGTGTTGACGAACCACCGCCGGTGGGCACCGCCCAGCCCGTCCACCGTCACCTCGCCGAGGTCGATGCCGACCGCTGCGCCACGTTCGGTCGCGACGTCGGCGTCGGGCATGGAGCGGACCCCGACGTCGCGGGCGAAGTGGTTGAGGGTGCCCGCGGGGATGAGGGCGAGTGGCAGGCCGGTGTCGGCGGCGACGGAGGCCACGGCGGCTACGGTGCCGTCTCCACCCGCGACGCCGAGTGCGCGGACGACTCCGTCGCCGCCCGCCCGACGCCGGATCTCGGCAGTGATCTGGCCGCGCAGATCACCCTCCGGGTCGGGCAGCAGCAGGTCTGCCTTGGGCCAGGCGAAGCGGACCTCAGGGGTCGGGTCGTCGGCGGGGTCCCCCGACGCGGGGTTGACCACGGCGAGCATGTTCTCGCCGTCGACCATGAGGGGAGCGTCGGCGCGGTGGGCGGTGCGGCCGGGGCGGTCGTCGTGCACGGGCCACCAGTGGCGGGTGGCGAACGAGGCGGCAATGCCGAGCGCGGCGCCCGCGCCGACGTCGCTGGGCCAGTGCACGCCGGTGTGGACGCGTGAGTAGGCGACGGCGGCGGCGAGCGGCGTAAGGGCCAGTCCCACCGCGGGCGATTCCTGGAAGGCTCCGGCGACGAACGCGGCGGCGGAGGCTGCGTGGCCGGACGGGAACGAGGAGGAATCGGGGCGGCGGGCGAGCCTGCGGTGCACGGGGACCGCCGACGCCGCGGGACGGCGCCGGGGCAGCAGTTCTTTGGCGACGAAGCTGGCGCTGAGGCTCGCGAACGCGATGCTGCCGATGCCGCGGAGGGCGGCCCGGCGTGGGGCGCCGCGGCGGGTGGCGAGCGCGCCTGCCACGACCCACCACAGGCGCGCCTTGTCCGCCGACCGGGTGATCACGGTCAGTGCGTCGTCGGCGCGGGTGCGGGGCAGGGCTGCGCTGCGGGCCATCAGCCGGCGGTCGGGACGGCCGACGCGCTGAAGTGCGGCGACACGTCGAAGCAGGGGCGCGGTCATGGCCGACATGCTGCCGTACGGCGTGCGAAGGTGGTGTCGGCGTCCGACCGCGCGCGATTTCGTTCCCCAGTTCCGGGCTTTCACCGCCTACCCTTGAGGAATGCAGCGGCGGATCTTTGGGATCGAAACCGAGTTCGGAGTCACCTGCACGTTCCACGGGCAGCGCAGGCTCTCGCCCGACGAGGTGGCGCGGTATCTGTTTCGGCGTGTCGTGTCGTGGGGCCGGTCGTCCAACGTCTTCCTGTCCAACGGGTCGCGGCTCTACCTCGACGTGGGTTCCCATCCGGAGTACGCGACGGCCGAGTGTGACGACCTGACTCAGCTCGTCACGCACGACAAGGCGGGCGAGCGGATCCTCGAGGATCTGCTGGTCGACGCCGAGCGCAGGCTCGCCGACGAGGGCATCGGCGGCGACATCTTCCTGTTCAAGAACAACACCGACTCGGCGGGCAACTCGTACGGCTGTCACGAGAACTACCTGGTCACGCGGGCGGGCGAGTTCTCGCGGATCGCCGATGTGCTGCTGCCGTTCCTGGTCACGCGGCAGCTGATCTGCGGCGCGGGCAAGGTGCTGCAGACGCCGCGGGGTGCGGTGTACTGCTTGTCGCAGCGGGCCGAGCACATCTGGGAGGGCGTGTCGAGCGCGACGACGCGGTCGCGCCCGATCATCAACACGCGCGACGAGCCGCACGCCGACGCCGAGCGGTACCGCAGGCTGCACGTGATCGTGGGCGATTCGAACATGTCCGAGCCGACGACGCTGCTGAAGGTCGGCACGGCGCACCTGGTGCTGGAGATGATCGAGCAGGGGGTGCAGTTCCGGGACTTCAGCCTGGACAACCCGATCCGGGCGATCCGGGAGATCAGTCACGACATGACGGGCCGGAGGCAGGTGCGGCTCGCGGGCGGCCGGGAGGCCTCGGCGTTGGAGATCCAGCGGGAGTACTACGCGCGGGCGGTGCAGCACGTGGAGGCGACCGACGCGAGCCCGCTGATGCGGCGGGTCGTGGACCTGTGGGGCCGTGCGCTGGACGCGGTCGAGCAGCAGGACTACTCGCTGATCGACACGGAGATCGACTGGGCGATCAAGCACCGGTTCGTGGAGCGGTACCGGGCGAAGCACAACCTCGACCTGTCGGACCCGCGGGTGGCGCAGCTGGATCTGGCGTACCACGACATCCGGCGGGGGCGGGGTGTGTTCGACCTGCTGCAGCGCAAGGGGCTGGTGCAGCGGGTGACCGACGACGGCGAGATCGAGGCCGCGAAGGACACACCGCCCCAGTCGACGCGGGCGAAGTTGCGTGGCGACTTCATCGCGGCGGCGCAGCAGGCCGGTCGTGACTTCACCGTCGACTGGGTGCACCTGAAGCTCAACGACCAGGCGCAACGGACGGTGCTGTGCAAGGATCCGTTCCGCGCCGTCGACGAGCGGGTGGACCGGCTGATCAACTCGTTGTAGGCCGGTAGGTCCGGAGCCGGGTGTGCTCGCCCGCGGCCATCGCGGGCACCAGCGCGGGCCCGGACCTGCACGGCGCCGTCCGGCCGGCCGAACACCGACGGCAACGGCGAAGGCGCGCGCTGGGGACCTCCCGGAACGCCGGATCGGGGCAGGCTAGGGTGGGAGAGGTGTCCACCGCACGTGCAGAACGCCTGGTCAACCTGGTGCTGGCGCTGCTGTCCACTCGGCAGTACCTGCCGGCCGAGCGCATCCGCGGGATCGTACCCGGCTATGCCGACGCGGCGAGCACCGAAGCGTTCTTCCGCATGTTCGAACGCGACAAGGCCGAGCTGCGTGAGCTGGGCATCCCGCTGGAAACGGGCAGCAATTCCGCTTTCGACCCCGAGGGGTACCGGATCGCGCGCCGTGATTACGAGCTCGGCGACGTCGACCTGGCACCCGACGAGGCGACGGCCGTGGCGCTCGCGGCGCGGCTGTGGGACTCGCCGGAGCTGACCGGGCAGGCGCACGGGGCGCTGGTGAAGCTGCGCGCCGCGGGTGTCGAGGTCGACGACCAGGCGCAGGCGATGGTCGAACCGCGGGTGCACACCGAGCCGGCGTTCGCTCCGCTGCTGGCGGCGGTGCAGCGCGGAGCGACGGTGCGGTTCGACTACCGCCGCTCCGATTCGCCGGAACGGCGCACCCGCACCCTCGAACCCTGGGGCGTGGTGTCGTGGCGCGGACGCTGGTACGTCGTCGGCCACGACCGGGACCGTGACGCGCCCCGCTGCTTCCGCCTCTCGCGCATCAGTGGCGACGTCGCGGAGACGGGGGAGCGGGCCGCCGTGCGACGTCCCGAGGACGTCGACCTCCTCGACTTCGTGGCGGGCACGACGGTGAGCGACGACGGGTCGCCCGCCACGACGGCCCGGCTGTGGCTCGCCGAGGGCAGGGCCGCGGGCATCCGCAGGCACGCCCGTGTCGTCGAGCGGTGTTCCCTCGACGGGGAGGACGGCGACGTCGTCGAGATCGAGCTCCAGCATCCCGAGGGCGCGGCCGATTGGATCGCGGGTCACGGTCCGGACGCGGTCGTGCTGACCCCCGACGTGCTGGCCAAGGCCGTGATGGACCGGCTCGAACGGGTCGCCGCGGGGGCGGAGGAGAGGCGATGAGCGCGGCCACCGAGCGAATGCCGAGGCTGTTGGCTCTCGTGCCGTACCTGCTGGCCCGGCCGGGCATCCGGATCGACCAGGCGGCCCAGGACTTCGACGTCACGCCGAAACAACTGCGCAGGGACCTCGAGCTGCTGTGGCTGTGCGGCCTGCCGGGCTACGGGCCCGGCGACCTGATCGACCTGTCCTTCGACGGCGACACCGTGTCGGTGACGTTCGACGCGGGGATGCGCAGGCCGCTGCGCCTCACCGGTGGCGAGGCGAGTGCCCTGGTCATCGCGCTGAAGGCGCTCGCCGAAACCCCGGGCGTGGTGGACACCGACGCCGTCGGCCGCGCGATCGCGAAGATCGAGACCGCGGCGGGCGCCGCCGAACCCGCGGGCGTCGTCGTCGGCAACGGCGTCCGCGAGCACGAGACGACCGCGCGGACCAGGGAGACGGTCAGGGACGCACTGCAGCGTGGGCGTGCGCTGCGGATGCGCTACTACGCGGCATCCAGGGACCGGATCACGCAGCGCACCGTCGACCCGATGCGGTTGCTCATCGTGCAGGCCCACAGCTACCTGGAGGGCTGGTGCCGCCGCGCCGAGGACGTGCGGCTGTTCCGGCTCGACCGCGTCGACGATCTGACCGTGCTCGACGAGCCGTCGTCGCCACCACCGCACGCCCGGCACGCCGACGTCTCCGACGGCGTGTTCTCGGCCCACGAGAGCTACCCGGAGGCCGACCTGGTGCTCGAGCCGGACGCACGGTGGGTCGCCGAGTACTACCCGTGCCAGGAGCTGGCCGAGCTCGAGGGCGGCAGGCTGCGCGTGCGGATGCGTTACGGCGACGAATCGTGGATGGTGAGGCTGGTCCTGGGGCTCGGCGGCCGGGCAACGGTGGAACGGCCGGATGAACTCGCGGTGGCCGTGCGACGCCGCGCCGCCGCCGGGTTGGCACGAGCACGTCACCTGTCGATCACCGGCCGGCAGTAGGCTGGAGGACGTGTTCTACGTGCTGAGTGCCGCCGTGGCAGGGGTCGGGTTGATCGTGCTCGTCCTCGCGCTGGTCCGAATGGCAGGTGCGGCGAAAGGATTCGGCCGTGCCGCCGGGGACATGCGGTCGGACGTGGAATCCCGCCTGGGCTTGCTCCGCGCCCGCGCGGCCGCGATCGGCGTCGCCGTTCGCGACCTTCGTACCCGACGTGTCCGAACTGGTTCGGGATCAGCACCCGAACCAGTAGGATCGGCCCTGAACGAATAGGGAGGCCACCCAATATGAACGCCCTTCAGCCGTGGCACTTGATCATCCTCGTGCTGGTCGTCGTGGTGCTGTTCGGCGCCAAGCGCCTGCCGGACGCCGCACGTTCGATCGGCAAGTCCATGAAGGTCTTCAAGGCCGAGACGAAGGACCTGCGGGGGGAGCAGTCGGACCAGGACTCGGGTGAGTCCGACGCGACGACCTCCACCACGACGACTTCCACGACGACGCCCGACGCCAAGCAGATCTCGACCCCGACGGTCAAGGCCGACGCCGAGGTCACCGACGCGACGTCGGTCCAGTCCGCCGACGTTCAGGTGGAGCAGCTGCAGCGCCAGCTGGACGAGCTGAAGCAGCAGCAGTCCGCCGAGCAGGCGCAGAAGAACGGCTGATCGCACCCGCACGGATCGAGAACGGAACGCTTTCGTGGGAGACACCTCCGCACAGCGCGAAGGTCGGGGCGGTAAACGGAAAGCTCGGAGCCGTCGGCACAACCCCGACGGCACGATGTCGCTCGTCGAGCACATCTACGAGTTCCGCCGCAGGCTCGGCTACGCGCTGCTCGCCCTGATCGCGGGCGGGATCATCGGGTTCATCTGGTTCGGCAACAGCATCGGGCCGATCCCGACGCTCGGTGACCTGGTCACCGAGCCCTACTGCGCCATCCCGCAGGAGCAGCGCTACCCCAAGGGTGGGGAATGCCAGCTGCTGCAGACGGTGCCCTTCGAAGCGTTCATGATCCAGATGAAGGTCGGCCTCAGTGCCGGTGCCGTCCTGTTCTCGCCGCTCTGGCTCTACCAGCTGTGGGCGTTCATCGCTCCCGGGCTGTACTCCAAGGAACGCAAGCACGCGATGACGTTCGTCGGCATCGCGTCGCTGCTGTTCGCGGGCGGTGCGCTGCTGGCCTACTTCATGGCCCCGCACGCGCTGGAGATCCTCACGACGTTCGGTGCGGGCGAGTTCGCCACGTGGTTCACCGGTGACAAGTACATCTCGTTCGTGCTGTCGCTGTTGCTGATCTTCGGCGTGAGCTTCGAGCTGCCGCTGCTGATCATCATGCTCAACCGCGTGGGCGTCGTCCGGTACCAGATGCTCAAGAAGTGGCGCCGCGGCATCATCATGATCATGTTCGTGTTCGCGGCGTTCGTGACGCCCGCGGACCCGTTCTCGATGATCGGGCTGGCCGGTGCGTTGTGCATCCTGTTCGAGATCTCCTTGCAGATCACGCGCTTCCACGACCGCAAGCTCGACCGCCGGCGTGGCAGCGAGGGCTGGGACGAGCTCGACGACGACGAGCCCGCCCCGTTCGAGTACACGCCGAGCACGGTGAACGACACCGACGGCCGGCGCGACACCGACGACGTCACGTGAGCGGCGGTCCTCGTATAGCCCTGGCGTTCCACCCCGGATCCGGCAGGGGAGCGGCGGCGCGTTTGGCCGGGGCCGTGGCCACGCGACTGCGGCCGCACATCGCTCGGCTCGACGTGATCGACGCCGACACGGTCGACGGGGCGCGGCGGCGACTCGACGCGGCGCGGGAGCGCGGACTCGACGCGCTGATCGTCGTCGGTGGTGACGGCTCGGTCCACCAGGCGGTGCAGTTCTGCGCCGGTACGTCCGTGGCGCTCGGCATCGTCCCCTCCGGCACCGGCAACGACCTCGCCCGCGCCCTCGACGTTCCCGTGGACCCGGCCGCGGCGGTGGACCTGCTCACCGGTGCCCTCCGCAGTGGTGATCGACGTCGGCTCGACCTGGGCAGGGCCGGCGAGACCTGGTTCGGCACCGTCCTGTGCACGGGTTTCGACGCCGCGGTCAACGACAGGGCGAACCGGCTCCCGTGGCCCCGCGGCCCGCGCCGGTACGACGTGGCGATCGCCGCCGAGATGGCCTCCTTCCGGGCGCGCGACATCCGGGTCACCACCGAGGACGCCGGAGAGCTGACCATGCCCGCAATGCTCGTCGCCGTCGGCAACACACCCTGGTACGGGGCGGGCATCCCGGTCTGCCCCGGTGCCGATCCGGTCGACGGACTGCTCGACGTGACCGTCGTCGGCAAGGTCGGCTACCGCGAACTGGTGCGCGTGCTGCCGCAGCTGCGCACCGGCCGTCACGTGGAGCACCCGGCGGTCACCACGCTGCGGGCCCGCGCCGTCGAGATCGCCGACGTCGGCACGACGGCCGGCGCCGCCTGGCCGGTGTTCGCCGACGGCGACCCGTTCGGCGGGCTGCCGACGTCGATCAGCTGCGTCCCCCAGGCCCTGACGGTCCTCGCCTGACGTTCTCCTCGGCCAGCGCCTTCCACCCGAGCCGTTCCCGAGTCTCCCGCGGCAGCTTGGCGACGACCAGGTCGTACGAGTCCTCGACGAGGTCGAGGATCAACTGTTCGGGAAGCGAGCCGTCGTCGAGCACGACCGTGTTCCAGTGCCGCTTGTTCATGTGCCAGCCGGGCGTGACCGCGGGATACGAGGCCCGCAGTTGCAAGGCCAGCTCCGGGTCGCACTTGAGGTTCACGCTCAGTGGCCTGCGCCCGAGCGCCGACAACGCGAACATCTTCCCGCCGACCTTGAACACGCTCAGGTGTTCGTCGAACGGGAACTCCTCACCTGCGCCGGTGAACGCCAGGCACGCCGTTCTGAGCCGCTCCGGGGTCATGATCGGACGGTAGCGCCGCCCACCGACACCGGCGCGGCGGCCGCCTGTGGCGAGCGCGAGTCGTCGACAACCGCATCGATCACGGAGTGCCTCATGCGGGCGTGACCGCCGATGTGAAACCCTGGCCCCGTGGACTCATCCGCCTCTCCCAGCCCGGCCGAGGCGTACGCCGCAGCCCGCCGGCGCAGCGACCACCCTCAACTGGCCCGATTCGCGGCCGAGCTGGCCTTCGACTTCGACGACTTCCAGGTGCGGGGGTGCGAGGCGCTCGAGGACGGGCACGGCGTGCTGGTGTGCGCCCCGACCGGTGCCGGCAAGACCGTGGTCGGCGAATTCGCGGTGCACCTCGCACTCTCCGAGGGCCGGAAGTGCTTCTACACGACGCCCATCAAGGCGTTGTCGAACCAGAAGTACGCCGACCTGGTCGAACGGCACGGCGCGGACGCGGTCGGCCTGTTGACCGGCGACACGGCGATCAACGGCAACGCGCAGGTCGTCGTCATGACCACCGAGGTCCTGCGCAACATGCTGTACGCGGGCTCGGCCGCGCTCGACGAGCTGGGCTACGTCGTCATGGACGAGGTGCACTACCTCGCCGACCGGTTCCGCGGCGCGGTGTGGGAAGAGGTCATCCTGCACCTGCCCGAGTACGTGCGCGTGGTCGGGCTGTCGGCGACCGTCAGCAACGCCGAGGAGTTCGGCGAGTGGCTCGTCGCCGTCCGCGGTGACACGGCGGTCGTGGTGGACGAGCACCGGCCGGTGCCGCTGTGGCAGCACATGATGGTGGGCAACCGGCTCATGGACCTGTTCGTCGGCGAGGAGCACGGCGACGAACCGAAGATCAACCGGCAGCTGCTGCGCCGGGTCGAGGAGCTCGCCCGGATGCACGCGCCGGCCGCATTCGGCGGCGGACGGGGCAAGCGTGGCCGTGACCGGGGCAAACCGCGCATGCCGCGGTTCCGGCCGCCGTCGCGTGTCGACGTCATCGACCGGCTCGACCGTGCCGCGCTGCTGCCCGCGATCACGTTCATCTTCTCCCGCGCCGGGTGCGACGCAGCCGTCGGCCAGTGCGTCCACGCCGGGGTGCGGCTCAACAATCCGGAGGAGATCGCCGAGGTCCGCAGGATCGTCGACGAGCGCACCGCCGACCTGCCCGAGTCGGACCTGGCGGTACTGGGCTACTGGGAGTGGCGTGACGGGCTCGAACACGGCGTCGCGGCGCACCACGCCGGGCTGTTGCCCGCGTTCAAGGAGACCGTCGAGGAGCTGTTCGTCCGCGGCCTGGTGAAGGTCGTGTTCGCCACCGAGACGCTGGCGCTGGGCATCAACATGCCGGCGCGGACGGTCGTGCTGGAACGGCTGGTCAAGTACAACGGCGAGGCGCACGTCGACCTCACGCCCGGCGAGTACACCCAGCTCACCGGCCGCGCCGGACGCCGTGGGATCGATGTCGAAGGCCATGCCGTGGTGCTGTGGCAGCCCGGTGTCGATCCGCGCCACGTGGGCGGCCTCGCCTCCACCCGGACCTACCCGCTCAAATCGTCGTTCCGCCCCGGTTACAACATGGCCATCAACCTCGTGGGCCAGTTCGGCGCCGAGGCCGCCCGCGAACTGCTGGAACAGTCGTTCGCGCAGTTCCAGGCGGACCGCGCCGTCGTCGGGACGGCCAAGCGGATCGAGCGCAACAAGGATGCCCTCGCCGGCTACGCGGAGGCCGTGTCCGGTGATTTCGACGAACTGCTCGAGTACGTCGCGCTGCGCAAGAAGGTCTCCGACCGCGAGAAGTACCTGGCCAAGCAGAACAGCCAGCACCGGAGGGCCGAGACCGCACGCTCGCTGGAGAAGCTGCGCAAGGGCGACGTCATCCTCGTGCCGTCCGGCCGCAGATCGGGACTGGCCGTCGTGATCGACCCGGGCGTGGACCCGCTGCACGAGCCCCGACCCGTGGTCGTCACCGAGGACCGGTGGTCGGGCACGCTCTCGGCCGCAGATTTCCCGTCCGCCGTGGAGGCGCTGGGCCGGGTGAAGCTGCCCAGGCACGTCGAACTGCGGTCTCCGAAGGTGCGGCGTGACATCGCCTCGTCGCTGCGCAACACCGGCATCGAGAAGCCGTCCGGACAGCGCAAGCGATCCGGAGCGAACGACGACGCGGAACTGGCGGAGCTGCGGCAGCGGATGCGCAGCCACCCCGTGCACGGCATGGCCGACCGGGAGGCCAGCCTGCGGTGGGTCGAGCGTTATCAGCGGCTGCAGGGCGAGACGCAGCAACTCGAACGCAAGGTCGCCGCGACCACACATTCGCTTGCCCGCTCGTTCGATCGGATCTGCGCGCTGCTGACCGAACGGGCCTACCTCGAGCGGGACGGATCCGCCGCCACCGACGACGGCGACGCCGAAACGGACGCGGACCGGGTGACCGAGGACGGCATGATGCTGGCCCGGATCTACAGCGAGTCCGACCTGCTCGCAGCCGAGTGCGTGCGGAGGCACGTCTGGCACGGCCTGTCGGCTCCGGAACTGGCCGCGGTCGTCTCCTCGCTGGTCTACGAGGCGAGGCGGGACGCGATGGCCGAACCGAAACTGCCGCAGGGCGCCGTGTCGACGGCGTGGCAGGAGACGGTGACGGTCTGGAGCGAGTTGACCGAGGACGAGCGCAGGCACCGGCTCGACCGCACCCGGGAACCGGACGCCGGGTTCGCCTGGCCGGTGTACCGGTGGGCGCGGGGCGAGTCGCTGGAACGGGTGCTGACCACGTCGGAGGCCAACGGTCAGGAGCTCACGGCCGGCGACTTCGTGCGCTGGTCGCGGCAGGTGATCGACCTGCTGGACCAGCTGCGGGTCGTGCTCGGCAAGGAGCACCCCGTGGGCGGTGCGGCGGCCAAGGCCGTCAAGGCGCTGCGCCGCGGTGTTGTCGCCGCGGGCGAGGTGTGAGGCTCCGCGCGACGCGGGCACCGAGTGATGCCCGGCCACCTTCACGCACCCGCCGTGCGCCGTTGTGGTTGGATCACACGCGACGCATGGACGAGAATGCCCGAGGCGGCCGCGCAGGTGGCGTGACGGCCGGGTGGCGATTGGCGGAGGCAGCACGATGAGCACGCCGTACGGAGGCAATGACCCGCAGCAGTGGGGCCAACAGCAGCCTCCGGGCCCGCCGTCCGGCGGTTTCCCCGGGCAACCGGCCTACGGGCAGTACCCGGGTCAGCAGCCCCCGCAGCCGGGGTACCCGCAACCGCCCGGCCAACCGCCGCAGCAGCCGGGCTACGGCCAGCCGCAGGGCTACGGCCAGCCGCAGGGCTACCCGCCGGGGCAGGGCCCGCAGCCGGGACAGCCTGCGCCCACTCCGCCGCCCGGGCAGCCCATGCCGCCGCAGCAACAGCCCGGCCCGCCGGGGCAGTTCACACAGCCCGGCCAGCCGCCGCAACCCGGGGCACACGGCACCGCCTCGTACACGCAGCCGGGCGCCCAGCCCGGGCAACAGGGCCAGTTCGGTCAGCCCGGACAGGCCCCGCCGGGACAGCCGTACGGCCCGCCGCCCGGCATGGGCGCCGCGGGTCCGGCGCCGCAGAAGTCGAAGAGCGGCTCAGGCACGGGCATGTGGATCGGACTGGGCGCCGTGCTCCTCCTGGCGATCGCCGCGGTCGCGGTCCTGCTGTGGCCCGTCGGGCTCCTCGCGACGAAGGTCTTCGACGCCGAGGCCATGAATCAGGACGTGCAGCGCGTACTCACCGAGAACTACGGGGTCGAAGGCGTGCAGAGCGTCACGTGCCCCGAGGACCAGCCGGTGACCGTCGACGAGACGTTCACCTGCGACGTCAACGTCCAGGGTGAGACCCGGCAGGTCACGATCACGGTGAAGAGCGAGGACGCCCGGTACCAGGTCGGCCGGTTGCAGTAACACCGCCCGGGGCCGCCCGGCACCGCAGAAGCGTCGGCACGACGCTTCTCCACAGCGCCTTCGTCGGAGCCCCTTCGTCGGAGCCCCTTCGTCCCCCTCGTCGGAGGGGCTTCGTCACAGCGTGCCGTCCCGCCCGGGAATCCGGTGGCGATCCGGTCGTGGCGTCGGAAATGATCGGTGGCATGACCGATCACGACGTCCGGACCCTGGCCGACGACGAACTGCGCGCGTCGCAGGAGCTGTTTCGCGCCACGCTGCACGCCAAACCGATCACCGACGACGAGTGGCCGCAGGTGCGCGCGGGGCTGCAGTCGGCGCGCAGCCTCGGCGTCCACGAGGTCGACTCCGGTGCGCTGATCGGCACGGCACGGTCGTTCGACTCCGCGCTCACGCTGCCCGGTGGCGGCGAGGTGCCGCTCGGTGCGGTCACCAGCGTGGGGGTGCGGGCCGACCGCACCCGTCGGGGTGTGCTGACCGAACTGATGCACGCCCAGCTGCGCGAGTTCGCCGACCGCGGAGTCGTCGCCGCGGGCCTGCACGCCTCGGAGTCGGCGATCTACGGCCGGTTCGGCTACGGCGTGGCCACCTGGGCGCGTGCCTACACCGTCGACGTGCGCCGGGCACGGATGCGGCAGGACGCGCCGGTGGGCGGCCGGGTGGACATCGAGGACTTCGACCGGGCTTTCGACCAGTGGGCAGCGGCCTACCCTGCGATGACGACTCGGCCGGGCATGCTGGCCCGCCCGGCCGAGTGGTGGTCACAGCTGCGCCGCACCGCCGAGAAGCAGGACGGCCCGGTCACCGCCGTCACCCATCGGGGCACGGGCGGCGTCGACGGTTTCGCGGTGTACTCCGTGGACCGGCCCCGTCCCGACTCGGCGACGTTGAACCTGCTCGAACTGCAGGCCGGGGGACCCGAGGCGTTCGCAGGACTGTGGCGCTACCTGCTGTCGGTCGATTTGATCCACGAGGTCACCGCGAACGGACGTCCCGTGGACGAGCCGGTGGAGCTGCTGCTCACCGACGCGCGCGCGGTCTCGACCACCGCGCAGTTCGACGACCTGTGGCTACGACTGGTCGACGTGCCCGCGGCATTGGCCGCCCGCACCTACACCGGCGAGGACGTCGTGCTCGAGGTGACCGATCCGGTGCTGCCCGGTAACAGTGGCCGCTACCGCGTCGGACCCGACGGCGTGGCACGCACCGACGAACCGGCTCGCCTGCAGCTGTCCGTGGACGCCCTGGCGATGCTCCACCTGGGCGCGTGGCGGCCGTCGCAGCTGGTCGACACGGGGCGTGTTCGTGCGACCACAGCCGGCGTGGCCGAGCGGGCGGACCGGCTGTTCACGACCCCCGCGCCGCCGTGGTGCGGTACGTTCTTCTAGCCCGCAACAGATCAACATCGAGATGAGGGGCTCGTGAGGAGACGTCCGCTCGCGGCACTCGCGGGAATCGCGTGCCTCGGCCTGTTGACGGCGTGCGAACAGCCTGCGGGCGACGAGGAGTCGGCGGCCGAGCCGACGTCGGCGGTCACCACCACGGAGAGTGCTGAGAAGGACACCGCGGTTACGTCACCGGTGCCCACCCCGACCGAGACCGTGCGTTTCTTCGACGTCGAGAAGATGAACGCCGACGTGCGGAACGTGGTGACCGAGGGCTACGGCCTGCAGCCTGTGCGTGAGGTGTCCTGTCCGCGCAACGAACCGGTCCAGGTCGGGGCGTCGTTCGTCTGCTACATCCAGCTGGACGCGGGCGAGCGCAAGGTGACCATCACCGTGGAGACCGATCAGGGCCGGTACCGCGTCGGCGCACCCGAGTGACCGCACCCACGTCACCGCACCCACGTCACCGCGCTCGGGTGACCGTGCCGGAGTGACCGTGCCGGACTGACGGCGGCGGAGCCGGCTCGTGCGGCGTACCGGCCGGGCCGGTGTCAGGTGCGGTAGGTCGCGAGCGCGTCGAGCAGTCGGGTCGCCGAGCCGCCCAGATTCCAGCGTTCCGCCAGCTCCCGGACCCGCGGTTCGTCCGCGGCCCCGGCCGGGACGACGTCGCCGCCGCCGGAGAGCGTGACCGGCGCGTCCTCGGCCACTCGCACCACGGTCGGTGCGGCCGCGAGGTAGTCGGCGGCCTCGTTGAGGCGGGTGCGCGTCTTCACCGGCAGGTCCGGGCTTTCCGCGCGGGCCGCCTCGACCAGGGCTTCGAACGTGCCGAACTGGGTGATGAGCTTGGCGGCGGTCTTCTCCCCGATGCCCGCCACGCCGGGCAGGCCGTCGGACGGGTCACCGCGGAGCATGGCCATGTCCGCGTAGGCGGCGCCCGCCCTTTCGGTGGGAACGCCGTATCGCGCGGCGACTCCCGCGGGATCGAGCACGTCGGCCTTGGCCCAGCCCTTGCCGACGTAGATCACCGAGGTGGGGGTCGGCGCGATCCGCACGAGCTGGAACAGGTCCCTGTCGCCGGTGATGACCTCGACGGCGTCGGTCTTCTCGCGGGCGGTCAGCGTGCCGATGACGTCGTCGGCCTCGAACCCGGGAGCCTCGGCCACGGCCAGCCCCGCGGCGTCGAGCAGGTCGAGAATGATCGGCACCTGCGGGCTCAGCGTGTCGGGCACCTCTTCCACGTCCGAGCCCGCTTCGACCTCCTCGGCGACGCGGTGGGCCTTGTAGCTCGGCAGCGCGTCGACGCGGAACTGCGGCCGCCAGTCCGCGTCGAGACATGCCACGAGCCGGGTCGGCCTGCGGTCGGTGAGGATGCGTGCCACGGTGTCGGCGAAGCCCCGGACCGCGTTCACGGGCGTGCCGTCCGGAGCGGTCATCGACTCGGGCAGGGCGAAGTACGAACGGAAATACAGGCTCGCCGCGTCCAGCAGCGCCACGGAACCGATGCTCACCCGAACAGCTTCCCACGGCCGGGCCCGGGGGCTGCGGGCCACACCTAGGGGTGTCGCCCGAAACGGGCAAGCCCGTCCGGCGCCCGCTCGCCCGACCACGACCCGGCGCGGGCCCGCTCGGTATTGTCGGGCCCATGTCCCGCCGATCGCTGCACACTCCCGCGCCCGACGCCGCCACGCTGCGGTCCCGTATCGACCGTGCCGGCAAGGCCGCCGCCGACGCCGGCACCGACGCGCTGCTCATCGCGCCCGGTTCGGACCTGCGTTACCTCGTGGGTCAGGCCGGCGGTTCGTTCGAACGGCTGACCACTCTCGTCGTCCCCGCGGACGACGCTCCGCCCGCACTGGTCGTCCCGAAGCTCGAACTGCCCGGCTACTCCGACGTGCCGACCGACGAACTCGGCATCGACGTCGTCACCTGGGTCGACGGTGACGATCCGTACCGGCTCGTGGCCGACCGGGTCGGCGCCGCGGGCCGGGTCGCCGTGAGCGACATGATGGCGGCGTTGCACGTGCTGGGCGTGCGCAGGGCGGTGCCGGATGCCGAACAGGTGCTGGCCGGGCAGGTGCTGCGCGAACTGCGGATGCGCAAGGACGCCGCCGAGATCGCCTCGCTGCGGGCTGCGGGCGCCGCGATCGACCGCGTGCACGCCCGGATGGGCGAGTGGCTGCGCCCGGGTCGCACGGAGGCCGAGGTCGGCGCCGATATCACCGCGGCCATCGTCGAGGAGGGCCACACGGCGGCCGAGTTCGTCATCGTCGGCTCCGGGCCGAACGGGGCGAGCCCGCACCACGACGTGTCGGACCGGGTCATCGAACAGGGCGACGTCGTGGTCGTCGACATCGGCGGGCCGATCCCCGAGGGCTACAACTCCGACTGCACCCGCACCTACGCCGTCGGTGAACCGCGGGACCGGGACGTCGCCGACACCTACGCCGTGCTGCAGCGCGCCCAGCACGCCGCCGTCGACGCGGTGCGGCCGGGCGTGGGTGCCGAGTCGGTGGACGCGGCCGCCCGCGACATCATCGCCGGCGCCGGATTCGGCGACCGCTTCATCCACCGCACCGGCCACGGCATCGGCCTCGACGTCCACGAGGAGCCCTACATCGTCGCGGGCAACGACCTGCCGCTCGAGGAGGGCATGGCCTTCAGTATCGAACCCGGCATCTACACGGCCGGGCACTGGGGCGCGCGAATCGAGGACATCGTCGTCGTGACGGCCGACGGTGCCGAACCGCTGAACACCCGTCCCCACGAGCTGGTCGTGCTCGACTCATGACGGCATCCGGGGCGAGTACACCGGGCACCGGACTGGAGCCGTTGGACAAGGCGATCGTCGCGGAGCTGTCCGCCGACGGGCGGCGCAGCTTCACCGACCTCGCCGAACGGGTGGGCCTGTCGGTGTCGGCGGTCCACCAGCGGGTGCGCAGGCTCGAGCAGCGCGGCGTCATCCGTGGCTACACGGCCAAGCTCGACGGGGAGCAGATCGGCCTCCCACTGACGGCGCTGATCTCGCTCACACCCAACGACCCGGCGGCGCCCGACGACTATCCGCAGCGGCTCGAGCACATCCCCGAGATCGAGTCATGCTATTCGGTCGCGGGCGACGAGTCGTACATCCTGCTGGTCCGGGTGCCCTCGCCGTTGGGGCTCGAAGACCTGCTGCGGCGGATTCGCGAGGTCGCGAAGGTGTCGACCCGGACGACGGTCGTGCTGTCCACGCCGTTCGAAGGGCGTTCGCCGACGTTGTGACGCGCCGCCCGGGTCATCGGCCGTGTTCGGCCGTCACCGAGGCGGCGGGGTGGAGGTTGCCGTCGTCACCCACCAGGCACGCGGCAGAGTCCTCTGTGGACGGCAGGAATTCGCTCATGCAGCGGGCGAACTGCCGGTGGCCGCGGGCGTTGGGGTGGAACGACTCCTGGATGGCGTGATTGGCGCGGTCCGCGTGTTCCAGGTCGGACCAGCGGACGGTGAACCGGGTGAACCATTCCGAGTTCTTGTCCTCGCCGCCACTGCACGCCTCGTGCCCCAGGGCTGCGCGGGACAGGTCGAGGAACCGGGCGTCGGCCTTCTCCGCGGCGCGCTGCAGGCCCGCAGCCAGGTCGATCGCGCCGGTGTCGCGGACCCAACGGAGGTCGGCCCTGCGGAACGGACAGCCGTCGAGGTTCCGGAGACTCTCCGGCATGTCCGGCCCGATGGGGGAGGCGTAGGACTGCAGCACGAGCTGGTAGTCCTCCTTGCGGTAACCGGCCTCGCGCAGCACTGTGCGCACGTCGTTGAGCGCGTCCGCGACCTTCGGCACCATCGTGTCGACGCGCTGGTCCCAATCCGACCGGATGTTCTCGTTACACGGCGCGGCCTCGTCGGAGAACCACGCGGTGAAGCACTGCGAGATCAGGCGGGAGAACTTCGGTTCGTCGTTCGCGCCGATCCCGACGACGACGGCGGCGACGCGGTGATCCTTGACGAGCTCTTTCAGCTGGAGTGCCTGGGAGGGCTCGGTCCACTGCTTTTTGTCGCCGAGTCGGATGTGTTTCGACGCCGCGCCCGAACAGGCCAGGTTGACGTGTTCGGTGACGCCGCGCAGTTCGATGTGGTTGACCATCGCGTTCGGCGACCGGTGGCACCAGTTGCCGTCCTTGCCGTCGGTGGCGGCGGTGTATTCGCCCGCGCCTTCGCCCGAGACCGTGCTGTCGCCGATGGACACGACGGTGAGCGGACCGCGTCCGGGCGGGCCGGTGCGGCCGTCGGGTGCTTGGTCGGCGGTCATCAGCACGAACACCGCGACGAGCAGGGCAACCCCGGCCAGCGCGAATGCACCGAGCCACCAACGTGATCTGGCCATCGCCGTGATTCTACGGTCGGTGCCGTTTCATCCGGATACGGCGGTATGTCGAATCAGGTGGGGCGGTCGGCCGTCACCGCGGAAGGGAAGCTCGGGCGACGACACCGTGGGCGAGGTCGAGTCGGCGGTCGGCGAGCGCGTGCACGGCGTCGTCGTGGGTGGCGACGAGCACCGCGCCGCCCTGGTCGGCGTGGGCCCGCAGCTGGGACAGCACGGCCGGGGCGGTGCCCGCGTCGAGATGGGCGGTCGGCTCGTCGGCGATGAGAACCGCCGGACGTGGTGCGAGCGCCCTGGCCAGTGCGACGCGCTGCTGCTGGCCGAACGACAGCTCGGGCGGGTACCGGTCGGCCAGCCCGTCGACGAACAACGCCTCCAGCAGTTCCGTCGTCCTCGCCTGGACGGCCGCGGCGGGTACGTCCGTCAACCGCAACGGCAGGGCCACGTTCTCGCCCGCGGTGAGTTCCTGCACGAGACCGAGCGCCTGGGGCAGGAGTGCGCACCGCTGCCACGGCACGTCCGCCGTGACGGGTTCGCCCACGATCCGCACGGAACCGGCGTCGCCCGTGTCGAACCCCGACAGCACGGCCAGCAGGGTGCTCTTGCCGGAGCCGGAACGGCCCGCGACCGTCACCAGCTCGCCCGCGGCGACCGTGAGGTCGACGCCGCGGAGCACGTCGACGTCACCGCCGGGGTGCGGGAACCGGCGCCGGAGGCCCGCGGCCTCGAGCGCGTGCTCGCCCGCGGTCCCGGTGCTGCCGGTGGCGAGGTCGGTGGCCGTCATACCGTGTCGTGTCCTTTCTCCGCTTCCGCCTCGTCCGCGACGGCGTGGAGCGCACCGTCGCGGAGCCGGACGACGCGGGTGGCGAGGTCGATGAGCCGGCCGTCGTGGGAGGTGACCACGACGGTCAGGTCGCGGTCGGCGAGCCGCCGGAGCACGTCGAGCACCCGGGTGGCGGACGTGTCGTCCAACTGCGAGGTCGGTTCGTCGGCGAGGATCACCGGGGTGCGGCGAGCCAGCGCACAGCCGAACGCGAGTCGTTGCTGCTGTCCGCCCGAGAGCGCGGTGACGCTCCATTCGCCGGTGCCGTCGAGCCCCAGGTCCTCGAGGACGTCGCCGAGCTCGTCGTCGGGGTAACGATGCCGGCCCGCCGACTCGGCGGCGGCGCGGAGATTGCCCGCCACCGACAGCTGGGGCAACAGGTTGTCGACCGGGTTCTGGAACACGAGGCTGATCCGGCCACGGCGCAGGGCGCGGCGGCGCCGGTGGGAGAGCCGGGCGAGGTCGGTGCCGTCGAGCTCCACGGTGCCGCGGTCGGGACGTTCGAACAACCCGAGAACCCGCAGCAACGTCGACTTCCCGGAGCCGGACGGGCCGGCGAGGACGGTCATGCCGGTGGAGGGGATGTCGAGGGTGATGTCCCGCGCGCCGGACACGGGCCCGGCGGGGGTCGGGTAGTCGACGCACACCGACCGGAGGCGGTAGGCGGGAGTGGCGGTCGGGGATTCAGGCACGGAGCAGCTCCGCGGGGGTGGTGGTGCGGGCGGAACGCACCGCGAGCAGGGCCGTCAGCAGCACTACGACGGTGCTGACGGCGACCACGCTCACGATCAGTCCTGCGAGGTCCGGCAACTCGGGTACGGGCGCGAGCCAGCGGACGGGGTCGAACCGGCGCACCGAGATCGCCGCCACCGTCACGCCGGTCGCCACGCCCGCGACCGTGGCGAGTCCGCCGATCGCGCCGAGCTCGGCCAGGTGACTGCGCAACAGCGTGGCCGGGCGCATCCCCATCCGCACCAGCAGGGTGGCCGCGAGGGCGTTCTGTCTGCGGCGGGTTTCGACGGCCACCACCAGAGCCAGGATCGCGACCACGGCCAGTACCAGACCGAGCAGCGTGACGAACGAGAACGTCCAGTCGACGACGTGGAAGGGCAGGGCGTCGAGGACGTCGGCGCGGCTCTCGGCGTTCGGGTGCACCATGCCGGCGTCGCTGAAGGCGCGGGTGAGGTCCCGGAGCGGTCCGGACGAGAGCACCGTCCACTGCGGAACCTCTGCGAGTTGCGCGTCGGTGAGCGCGTCGCGGGAGACGACGTAGCCGGGTTCTCCGCTCAGCAGCGGGAACGTGTCGAGGTCTGCCGCGACGTCCAGGGGCGGCAGACCTGCCACCTCGGGCGGGGCCGCCGGGTGCGCCCCGACGCGGAGCGCGGGGAGCTGTCGGCCGTCCGGCGCGGAAATGCGTTCCAGGAGCGCGCGGAGCCGGGCGTCGTCGAACGTGCGCGTCCAGGCGACGCCGGTGAAGGTTTCGGGGTCGACCACGGCGACGGTGGGCTCGCCCGCGGTGTAGTTGAACCGGCCGACGAGCGAGGTGCCCGTACGGGCGCCCGCAGGCAGTGGCGTCTCACCGGTCCCGACACTTCGTCCGACGTCCACCGACGACTCGGCCCCGACGTACATGCCCGTCTTGTTCTCGAGGGCCCCGCGCTGTCCTTCCGACACGCCGGTGCCCACAGCCAGGGTGCCGACGGCGAGCATCGTGACCACCAGGACGCCGACCACGGCGGCGCGGGCGCCGGCGAGGCGGCGGATCGCCAGCTGCAGCGGGGGCCGCGACCACAGCCGTGCCCGATGCGACAGCCGCAACAGCACGAACGCCACCCGGGCCGTGACGATCCCGACCGTGAGCACCACCGCCACGGGATAGGTCAGGGCCAGCGGATCGACCTGGGGCAGCGGGTCCCCGAGCCGTGACGTGCCGCCGTACTCGGCGAGCCGCAGCCAGCCCGCCCAGGCCACGGCGGCGGTGCCGAGTTCCCACGGCACGTAGGCGGGCAGTCGGCTGCGGAGCCGGCGGCTCGCGGCGCGGCCGCGCTGGAACTCGCGGTGCGCGCGGAGCGCCACGATCGAGACCAGGAGCAGCAGCGACAGCGCGAGCGCAGCGCCGCCACCGGCTGCCGCCGCCCAGGTTTCCGCCGACTCGATCGTGCCGGGTGGCCCGTAGGCGGGCAGCAGCACGCGGGCGAGCAGGATGCCCGCCGCGCCGCCGAGTGTCACGGGCAGCCCCAGTTCGGCGAGCGCCAACAGTCCGACCGCACCGGGGCCGTGGCCGCGGGCGGCGAGCAGCCTGATCACGGCGTAGCGGCGCTGGTACCACTGCACGCCCAGCATCCCCGCACCGGCGCAGCCGACGAGCACCGCCAGGATCGCCAGCGGAAGGATCGACAGGCCCACGTTCGACTCGGCCCGGCCCGCGAGGTCGATCGATCGTTGGAAGGGGACCGAGCCGTGCACCAGGTCGGCGTGCCCGCGCGCCCGCAGGTCGGCGTCGACGTCGGCGATCAGGGCGCGGGCTCGTGCGGCGCGGTCCTCCGCCTCGTCGAGGGTCGACGGCGGGGGCGCCCGGAAGCTGACGACGGTGCGCTCGAGGCGGTCGAAGTGCGTGACGGCCCGGTCGAAGGCGTCCCGGTCGGTGGCGAAGACGATCGCGCCGGTCTCGATGTGGTCCACGAGCCGGTTGGTGATCGTCATGTCGCGGGCCGAACACCACGGGCCGGGTGCGGGCAGGCGCAGATCCCGGTAGACACCGGTGGTGGGCGGCAATGCGCCGCCGTGCGCGCGAGTACCGAGCGGCATGTTCTCGGCGTCGGCGAGTTCGGAGCCGACCCAGAGCCCGGAGTCGCGCGTGCCGCGCAGCAACTCCAGGTCGTCGACGCCGCCGTCGCGGTAGGCGAGCCGGAACCGGTACGTCTCGTCGCCGAACTCGGCGGCTCCCACCGGTGTGTACAGCCCGACGACGGGACGTCCGAACCCGTGCTCGGGCGCACGGGTGCGCACCGTGTCGGCCACGAGGGCAGCCTCCGACGGGGTCAGCGAACGGGCGTTGAAGAACGGGCCGTACTGGTCCTCGCAGACGCTGCCGGCACGGTCGGCGATCGCCGCGCCCGCGGCGGCCGAGGTATGCAGTGACGTGGCCGTGGCGAGAAAGCAGGTGAGCAGTGCGGTCGCCGCCGTGATGAGCACGACCAGCGGACTCGACAGCGCGGCCCGCGGGGCCGTCCGCCACGCGAGAGGCACCCGCGAGCGCCTCGGCCGTCGTCTCTGCCGCATGGCGGGGAACTGTAGTGCGTCGCAGCCCGGGAGACGGGACAATCGCCCGGATTGTTACCGGAGGCGGAGCGAGACGCGGAGGCGGAGCGAGACCCGGTGCCCGATCTGATGGTCGACCTCGTCGTCTCGCTCGACGGCTATGCCGCTCGGCGCGGCACCGTGGAACAGACCTCGCGGGCGGGAACGCCGGCGCGCGAGGTGAGTACCCCACACGCGCCGGCGTTCCCGCCCGTGTCAGCTCGCGACGGTGGTGCGCTCCGCGGGCGTTCCGTTGAGCTGGGCGTCGACCTCTTCGAGCGTGCGGCCGCGAGTTTCGGGCAGTCGCCGGTGGAGGAACAGCAGGCCGAGTCCACCCAGGACCGCGTACAGCCAGAACAGCCCGCTCGGTGACAGCGCGTTGATCGTCGTCAGCACCGTGACCGAGATCAGCAGGTTCAGGATCCAGTGCGTCGCCAGGCCCGCACTGCCGGCCTTGCCGCGCACCTCGGTCGGGAAGACCTCACTGTTGACCAACCACATCGCCAATCCGAGGCTCGCCGAGAACGAGGCCTGGTAGATCATCAGGAACGTCAGCAGCACGCCCGCCCAGACGCCGCCGAGGTCGGTGAAGGCGTAGACGGCGCCGATCACCACGAGCGACAGCACCACGAGGGCCGTGCCGCCGAGCACCAGGGGGCGCCTCCCGATCCGGTCGACGAGCAGCAAGCCGACGAGCGTGAAGCCGACGTTCGCGACACCGAGGCCGACCGACGACAGGATCGCGGCGGAGTCGCCGAACCCGGAGCCGGTGAGCAGTGTCGGGGTGTAGTACGTCACCGCGTTGACACCGACCAGCTGGTTCGTCGCGGCGACACCGACGCCGAGGATGATGCCGGGGCGGAAGCGGGACGAGAGCAGGTCCCGGAAGGTGTGGCGGCTCTCGGCCTGCATGGCGGCGGTGATCTCGGCGACCTCGTCGTCGACGGCGTCCGCGGATCGGGTTCGCCGCAGCAGCCTGCGTGCCTCCTGCTCGCGGCCCTGGGAGAGCAGCCATCGCGGACTCTCGGGCAGCATCGGCAGCGCCACCAGCATGATCACGGCGGGTACGGCCGCGACCGCGAGCATCCAGCGCCAGGCCTGCGAATCGGACAGGACGTAGCCGGTGACGTACGAGATGAGGATGCCCGACGAGATCATCAGCTGGTTCACCGACACCAGCCGGCCGCGCAGGTGGGCGGGTGCGATCTCGGCGATGTAGGCGGGAACCGCGACCGAGGCCGCGCCGATCGCGAGGCCGAGCACTATCCGCGCCGCCAGCAGGATCGTCGTCGACGCCGCCAGCCCGGAGGCGATCGCACCGACGAGGAACAGCACGGCGACCGCGAACAACGTCCGGCGCCTGCCGAGCCGGTCCATGATCGCACCGCCCGCTGCGACACCGATGATCGCGCCGACCAGCAGGGACGCGACGACGAACTCCTTCGCCTGGTCGCTGAGCCCGAACTCCGGCCCGATGTAGAGCAGGGCCGCGGAGATGATGCCGGTGTCGTAACCGAACAGTAGGCCACCGAATGCCGCGATCACCGTGGCGCCCGTACCCGCGCTTCTGCGCGGGCGGGCGCTGCCGACGACAGCGCTGTCGTTCATCTGTCGACTCCCGTTGTCTCGTTCCCGCATCGCGATGATCCGCGACGTCTGGAGGCCGGGCGCATACACCCGCCCGGATGGGTGCGGCTGCCACGCGGTGGCCGCACCGGCACAGTAGACGGCGTCATGTCACCGATGTCAAGATTCAGAACGTCACCGGTGACATAGCCGGTGACGACACGGGTTCCGTCGCGGCGGTCACCGCGTCGCAGCGGTCGCCAGGTCCGGGCGGGACGTGTCCCGGGGATCGGAGGTCCGAACACCGGCGCCCGGAATCGATACACTGCGCCGGAAGCCGATGTGCCCAGCGCGTCCCCTCGTCGAAAGGTCCGGCCCGAAACTCATGACCACGATGCGAGATGTCGCTGCGCTCGCCGGAGTGAGCGCGAAGACCGTGTCGCGTGTGTTCAACAACGACGAGCACGTGTTGCCCGAGACCAGGGCGCGTGTCGAGCTGGCGATGCGGGAGCTGAGCTACGTCCCCAACGCGGTGGCCACGACGTTCCGCAACGGCCGGGCTCCGGTCGTCGGTGTCGTCGTGCCCGACCTGCTCGACCCGTTCTTCGCGGCCGTGGCCGAAGCGGTGAACCTGGTCGCCGTGGAGCACGGCATGTCCACCATGGTCACCACGATCGGCGAGGACGGCGAGCAGGAGGGCAAGCTCGTCGGGCGGCTGCTGTCGCAGTCGCTGAGCGGCCTGGTGATCGCGCCCGTCGCGACGGACAACTCGTACCTCTCACGGTGGTCCGACCGGCTTCCCATCGTGTTCGTCGACCGCGCCCCCGGCGGCGTGTCCGCCGACGCGTTCCTCGAGGACGACGAGGGCGGCGCCCGTATGGGCGTGGCGCACCTGCTCGAGCACGGGCACGAACGGATCGCGTTCGTCGCCGACATCTCCGACGTCCCCACCGGCAGGAGCAGACTCCGCGGCTACCGCGCGGCGCTGGCCGACCACGGCCTCGACCACGACGAGGCCTACGAGATCTTTGGTGTCGTCGACAGGGCGAGCGCGGCCGACGCCGTCGCGAGGTTGACCGCTCTGCCGGAGCCGCCGACGGCGATCTTCTCGTCCAACGCCCGCAGCAGCATGGCTCTCGTACCGGAGCTGCGAGACCACGCGTTCGCGGTCGTCGGTTTCGGCGATTTCCCGATGGCGGACATGGTCACGCCCGCGATGACGGTGATCGACCAGGACCCCGCGTTGCTCGGCGACCACGCCGCCAGGCGGGTGTTCGAACGCCTGGAGCACCCCAAGCGCCGATTTCGCAGGCGCACGGTGCTCGGGGTGCGCCTGATCGAACGTGAGTCGTGCGCCGCGGCGAGGTGACCGCGCCGGCTCGGTGACACGCCGTCAGCCGGCCTCCGGCGCCGCCAGGTGGACACCGGCGTCATCGACGGAGGCGGTGAGCCGGTCGAGACCGTCCACGAGCAGGTCCGCCGCGGCAAGCTCCCCCGGGGCGACCGTGCCGAGTACACCGATCACCGCACAGCCCGCCGCGCGCGCTGCGGCGACCCCGGCGGGTGCGTCCTCCACGACCAGACACCGTTCGGGCGGCACACCCAACCGGCGTGCCGCGAGGAGGTAGGGCTCCGGATCCGGTTTGCCGGTGTGCACGTCGTCGGCCGTGACGAAGACCGGCGGTGGTGTGATGCCGACGGCGTCGAGCCGGGCGCGGGCGATCGCGGGCGTGCCTGAGGTCACCAGGGCGTGCCGTGCCGCGGGCAGCGAGTCGAGGAGCGTGCGGGCGCCCGGAATCTCGCTCACCGCGGGGGCGTCGTCCACTTCGAGGCGTTCGATGTGGCGCATCCCGGCGGCCGCCTGGTCCCCGGGCAGCACCTGCTCGATGAGGGCGCGCGCCGGGCGGCCGTGGTTCCGCGCCACCGTGGCCGGAGGGATGCCGAAGTCTCGGGCCAGCCGTTCCCAGCACCGCAGGACCGATCCGGTCGAGTCCGCCAGCACACCGTCCACATCGAACAGGACCGCGTCGAAAGGCCCGTCGAACACCGGTGCGCCGGGGTCGAGGGCGGTGCGATGCCCGAGGGCGCGCCGCACCCGGAAGTGCTGCTGCGGCGGCGTCAACTCCGCGTCGATGCCGATATGGGGGACGGCGGGCCGCACGGGTGCGGGGTCGGCGGCCCGGTGTGTGTCGCGGGACGCGCCGCGGCCGGCGCGCCTGCGTGCGAACAGTTCGGGGTCTCCGCGCAGATGCACCATGCGCAGTTCGGCGGGGGCGAGTGCCGCGGTGAGCTCCTGCCACGCGGGTCCGCCCGTGAGTTCGGCGGTGAACGGTGCGACGAGCACGGCCGCGCCCGCCGACGCGACCACGTCGGCGGCGGTGCTGCGCAGGGCCGCGTACCGGGCCGCTCGGACGGCGTCGCCGTGTGGCGGGCACAGCCAGTGCTCGGTGAACACGGGTCCGTGCAGCCGGTCCAGCAGCGGTGTCGTGAGCGCGTCCAGGTCCAGTAGGGGAACCCGGAGTTCGGTGGCCAGGTTGCGAGCGAGGGTCGTCTTCCCGCTGCCGGCGGGGCCCGAGACGCCGATCACGAGCGGCCGGGTGGTTTGACAATGCGACGCCATGCTCCCGATGATAGCCGCGGTACGTCACCGGTGTCATGACTCGCTATGTCACCGGAGTCATAAACCGGTGGCGCGGCACCCGAGCGAGGCGTCGTCGGGTGCACGGACGTCATCGGAGTCAACGGCGAATGCGGGAAGGGGCGGGTCGATGAGCGGCGGCCTTGTGGCGGGGATCGACCTCGGGAGCACCGGCATCAAGATGTTGGTCGTCGACGACGACGGAACGGAGCTGGCGCTCGAGCAGATCCCGACGCCGTGGCGGCACGGGTCCGGCGGCACGACCGACCTGCCCGTCGACAGTCTCGAGGCGGCGCTGCACCGGCTCGTCGACGGGGCGGCCGAGCGGCTGGCCGCCCGCACCGACCGGAGGATCGACGCCGTCGCGGTGTCGGGCATGGGGGAGAGCGGGGTGCTGCTCGACCCGTCGGGGCGGGCCGTGGCTCCGGCGTTCGCGTGGTTCGACCCGCGCGGTGCCGACCAGATTCGGGCTTTCCCCGACGAGATTCGCACCGAGTTCGCCGGGCGCACCGGGTTGCCGCTGGGCTCGCAGACGTCGGCGGCGAAGCTGGCGTACCTGCGCGACGGCGGCGTGCGCCTGGCCGGGCTCCGCTGGGTCAACCTTCCCGAGTTCGCCGCGATCGTGCTGGGTGGTCGCCCCTCGCTGGAGGCGTCACTGACCTCGCGCACGGGACTGCTCGATCAGGACACCGGCGAGCCGTGGGACGCCATGCTCGCCGAGCTGGGCGCGGACGACGGGCTGCTCGCGCCGATCGAGCCCGCGGGCACCGACCTGGGTGCCGTGTCGGGAGAGTTCCCTGCGTCGGTGGCGGGTGCGCGGATCGCGGTCGCGGGCCACGACCACCTCGTCGCCGCCGAGGCGGACGGCGCGATCGGGCCGGGGCACTACCACGTGTCGATGGGCACGGCCGAGGTGTTGCTGCGGGTGATCGACGAGCCGCTCGGGTACGCGGCGCGCACCCGGCTCGCCGGGCACCTGATCAACGAGGTGCGGCACGTCGCGGGTGGCAAACACGTGCTCGTCGCCGGGGTGAAGACCGGTCTGCTGCTCCGGCGGGCGATGCAGACGTTCGGCATCACCGACCGCGACGGCCGCGACCGGCTCGACGACGCTGTGATGGCGCTTCCCTACGAGGGCGAACTGCCCGCGGGTGGACTCGAGGTCTCCGGTGCCCGCAACGACGACGGCGACCTCGCCGTCACGGTGCGGACCGACGGTGCCGGCCCCGCCGAGGTGTTCGGCGCCGTGCTGCGCCACAGCAACGACGAGATCCGCGCGCTCATCGCAGCGCTCGACCGGGAAGTGCCGCCCGCCACGTCGGCGACGCTCACCGGCGGCTGGGCGGGCATGCGCAGCGTGCAACGTGCCCGCGCGGAAGTGCTGCCGCAGCTGACGGTGTCCGACCGAGCGCAGGAGACCGCGTTCGGCGCCGCGCGTGTCGCCGCGGGCCTGCTGCCCGCCCCGGTGCCCTGAGGTCTGCCTCGGAGACCGAACTCCACCCCGAGACCGCACCAGAACACAGGAGGAAAGAATGAACACCCTGACGACGTCCGAACGCCGCGGTCTCGCCGCGATCTCCACGCCGGCCGGGCGAATGCTCATCGTCGCCGCCGACCAGCGCAACGGCATGAAGAAGGCCATGGACGACGCCCCCGACGGGCCGTCCGGGATCGACACCGGCGAACTGGCCGCGGCCAAGAGCGATCTCGTGCGGCATCTGGCGAACCAGGCGCCCGCGATCCTGTTGGACGCCGAGGTCGCACTGCCGGGGGTGGTCGACGACGGGACACTCGCGAGGGACACCGGTCTGGTCGTGGGGATGGACGCGTCGGGCTACGAGACGGTCGACGGGTTGCGGTACACGCAGTACGTGCCGGGGGTGACGGCACGTCGGGTGCGCGACCTCGGTGGGGACGTGGCGAAGATGCTGTTCTACACCCGGCCGGACCGGCAGGGGCCGGACTCGGCCGTGGCGGGTCAGATCCGCGAGCTGGTGCAGGCGTGTGCCGACGAGGGCGTGCTGCTGATCGTCGAGTTGCTGACCTACCGCCTCGAGAACGAGTCCGAAGAGGACTACGCCGCGAAGTTCCCGGGGCTGGTGGCCGACGGCGCCCGACTCGCCGTCGCATGCGGCGCGAAGGTGCTCAAGCTGCAGTATCCCGGTTCGGCCGAGGCATGCGCCGAGGTGACCTCCGCGGCTGCGGGCGTGCCGTGGGCCGTGTTGTCGGCCGGCGTGGACCACGAGACGTTCATCGGGCAGGTGAAGGTCGCGGTCGACGGCGGTGCGAGCGGCGCCATGGCGGGCCGTTCGCTGTGGAAGGACAGCCTGTCGATCTCCGGTGACGTTCGCCGGGAGCGGCTGACCGGCCGCGCCCTGCCACGGCTGCGTGAGTTGGAAGCCGTCGTCGACGCGTGAGGTGAGTCGAGGGGCGGGCGGTGGCGCGGAGCGCGGGGCCGCCCGCCCCTCTCGGGCGCCTCAGCCGCGCTCGGTCCACCAGGCCCGGCCCGCCTCGGGCAGGGTCGAGATGGGGTCGTAGTACGGATAGCGCCGTTCGAGGGCCTCCGGGTCGTCCAGTTCGATGCCGGTGCGGTAGTTCTTCGTCCAGTACGAGATGCCGCGTTCACGGTCGTACTCGGCGAGCTGGTGCACCCACCGTTTGCCGACGTAGGGCACGTCGCACACGATCCGCGGCGTGGCGTAACCCGGCAGGTAGCCCATGATCGCGTGCTGCAGGTGCTGCGCCTCGGCGACCGAGAGCCGCCAGTGTTCGGCGTTGGGGATCATGTCGCACATGTAGAAGTAGTACGGCAGGATGTTCGCCTCGCCCTGCAGCGCGAAGCACAGGTCGAGCAGCGACGCCGGTGTGTCGTTCACCCCGCGCATGAGCACGCCCTGGTTGCGCACGTCGCGCACGCCGACCTCGAGCGCCGTCCGTGCCGCCTCGGCGACGAGCGGGGTCACCGACTGGGCGTGGTTGACGTGCGTGTGGATCGCGAGGTTGACCCCCTGGCGCCGTGCCGTGCCTGCGACCCGCTCGAGTCCTTCGACGACCTTGGGCTGCAACCAGTGCTGGGGAAGGCCGGCGAGGGCTTTGGTGGCGAGGCGGATGTCCCGCACCGTCTCGATGTCCAGCAGCCGCATGAGGAACGCCTCGAGCTGGTGCCAGGGCACGTTCGCCACGTCGCCGCCGGAGACCACGACGTCCCGCACGCCGGGGGTGCGCTTGAGGTAGTCGACGATCTGGTCCTGCCGGTCGACCGGTTTGAGTTCGAGCTTGTGCTTGTCGATCTGCTCGGTCGAGTTGCCGACGAGGTCCATGCGGGTGCAGTGGCCGCAGTACTGCGGGCAGGTCGAGAGCAGTTCGGCGAGCACCTTGGTGGGGTAGCGGTGGGTCAGCCCCTCGACGACCCACATCTCGGCCTCGTGCAGCGAGTCCCGTTCCGAGTGCGGGTGGCTCGGCCACCGCGGATCGCGGTCGCTGCGCACCGGCAGCATGTAGCGCCGGATCGGGTCGGCGTAGAACTCCTCGGTGACCTTCTCCGGGTCGGTGCCCGCGAGCGGCGCCATCGTGTTGAGCATCTGCGGCGGGAGCAGCATCGACATGGTGGCCATGTCGCGCTGGTCGGCGGCCAGGTCCTCGAAGAACCGGTCCTCGACCAGGTCACCCAGCACGGTGCGGAGCTGTTTGAGGTTGCGGACGCAGTGGACCCGCTGCCACTGGGCGTCGCGCCATTCGGCCTCGGTCACGTCGCGCCAGCCGGGGAAGCGGCGCCAGTCCGGTTCGGTCAGTTCGGCGCGCCGGTACTCGTAGGGCTGTTCGACGCCGTGTCCCTGTTCGACGCTGCGCTGCCCTGCCTGGTCGGTGGCGTGCGCGGACGGGTGTGTGCCGGCAGCAGGCTCCTGGGTCGCAGTCACATCTGCTCCTCAACTCGCGGTTACGTTGAAATTATCCTGTCATATCGCGGAATGGATGCAAAGATTCTCGCCGCGTTGGTCGTGGCACACTGCCGGACGTGACGAGTTCTTCCGCTGAATCCGCAGGTCCCCCCGCCGCAGGCCGCACGACGGCAGGCCCTCGCACGACCCTGCTGCTCGGCGGGCACATCCACACGCCGGCATCCAGCGACGCCACGGCGATGGCGGTCACCGACGGCACGGTCGTGTGGGTGGGGCAGGACGGCCCGGGGCGCGCACTCCACCCGGACGCCGAGGTGGTCGAACTCGACGGCGCGTTCGTCACCCCGGGCTTCGTCGACGCCCACGTGCACGCCACCAACGCGGGACTGCACCTGGCGGGCGTCGACCTGGCCCGCGTCCGCGACGCGGGTGAACTCCTCGCCGCCGTCCGCCGCGCCGCCACGCCCGGCGAGGTGCTGATCGCGCACGGCTGGGACGAGACGGCCTGGGCGGACCCGCGACTGCCGAGTCGGGCAGAGCTGGACGAGGCGGCAGGCGGCGCGCCCGTGTACCTGAGCAGGGTGGACGTCCACTCGGCGCTCGTGTCCAGTGCGCTGGTCGACCGCGCCCCGGGGATCCGGCAGCTGCCCGGCTGGTCCGACGACGGCCCGGTGACCCGCGAGGCGCACAGCGCCGCGATCACCGCCTCCCGCACGGCCCTCGGACCGGAGCACCGCCGTCGCGTGCAGGAGACCTTCCTGCGCGCCGCCGCAGCCCACGGCATCGTCTCCGTCCACGAGAACGCCGCCCCCGGCATCTCGAGCGAGGAGGATCTGCGCGGGCTGCTGGACCTGGCGTCGACGCCCGGGCTGCCCGAGGTCGTCGGCTACTGGGGCGCACGCGGACAGGACGCCGTCGACACGGCTCGCAGGCTCGGCGCCCGCGGCCTGGCGGGCGATCTGCTCGTCGACGGCTCGCTGGGGTCCCGCACCGCGGCCCTGCACACGCCCTACGCCGACGCCGACACCACCGGCAACCGTTACCTCGACGCCGACGAGATCGCCGACCACATCGCCCTGTGCACCGATGCGGGACTCCAGGCCGGCTTCCACGTCATCGGAGAGGCGGGCGTCGGCGAGGTCGTGGAAGGCTTCCGCCTCGCGGAGAAGCAGGTCGGCCGGCGGGCCCTCGCCGGAGCCAAGCACCGGCTCGAACACGTCGAGATGATCGACGCGCAGCAGGCCGACGTCCTCGCCGGTGTCAACGTCGCCGCGTCGATGCAGCCACTGTTCGACGGCAACTGGGGCGGAACCGACGGCATGTACGCGACCCGGCTCGGCGCCGACCGTGCCGCCGGGCTGAACCCGTTCGCCACACTGGCGGCCGCCGGGGTGGCGCTCGCGTTCGGCTCGGACGCACCGGTCACGCCGCTGGCGCCGTGGGAGAGCGTGCGTGCCGCCGTGCACCACCGCACCCCGGGATCCGGGATCTCCCCGCGCGCCGCGTTCAACGCCCACACGCGGGGCGGCCACCGCGCCGCGGGCATCCAGGACGGGGTCACCGGGTCGCTCGTACCCGGCGCGCCCGCCCACTACGCGATCTGGGAACCGGTGGAGCTCGTCGTCGCGGCACCGGACAGCCGGGTGCAGCGGTGGTCCACCGATCCACGAGCCCAGGTCCCCGGACTGCCGCCGCTCGACCCCGAGGCGCCGCTGCCGACGTGCCTGCGCACCGTCCGCGCCGGTGAGGTCATCCACTCCCGTGACTGAGTCGAGCCAACGGGCCGCGCCCGCGACCGCGGCGGCCGCCGAGCCGGTGGCCGAGGAGACACCGCGTCCCGACACCGGAACCGGCACCGACGGCGCGTCGGACGCGGGCCGCACCCGGTGGGAGCGGATGCGGCCGGTACTGGGAAGGCTCGCCCTCGCCGCCGTGTCCGGCGTGATGTTGTTCCTGGCCTTCGCCCCGCGAGAGCTGTGGTGGCTGGCGCCCGTGGCGTTCGCCGGGTTCGGCCTCACGCTGCACGGCAGGCGGTTGTGGGCCTCCGCCGGCTACGGGCTCGTGTTCGGCCTGGCGTTCAACCTGCTGCACCTGGTGTGGATCCAGGACTTCCTCGGCGTGGAGTTCGGCCCCGGCCCGTGGCTGGCGCTGTCCGGGGTGATGGCGCTGTACGTCGCCGTCGCCGCCGGGCTGATGTCGTTCGTGGGGTGCATCCCGGGAGCGCCGGTGTGGCTCGCGCTCGTGTTCCTGCTGCAGGAGTACGCCCGGTCCCGCTGGCCCGCCAACGGCTTCCCGTGGGGCCGCATCGGGTTCAGCCAGCCCGACGGTGCCTTCACCCCGCTCGCGTCGATCGGCGGTGCACCGCTGGTCGGCTTCGCGGTCCTCACGTCGGGCTTCGGCCTCGCCTGGCTCGTCGTGCACGTGCGCAACGGTCGTCGGGATGGGGCGGGCCTCACCCGCACCGCGGCGTACGCACTCGTCCCGCTGCTGGCGGGGCTGGCGCTCTGGCCCACCGTCGGCACCGGCGCCGAGACGGGCCGCCGCACCGTGGCCGTTGTCCAGGGCAACGCGCCCAACGCGGGCATCGGCCTGCTCGGACAACGCGCGACCATCCGCGACGGCGCCCTCGCCGAGAGCGAGCGGCTCGCCGCGCGCATCGACCGCGGCGACGTGCCCAGGCCCGACCTGGTCGTATGGCCGGAGACCACGGTGGACGTCGTCGGCGGCAGGGACGCCGAGGTGAGCGCCGCGGTCGACCGCCTGGGAGTGCCCACGCTCGTCGGCTCGCTGTACCGGACCGACTCCGGCAGGACCGACAACGCCGTCGTCGCGTGGCGTCCCGGCGACGGCCCGGGCGAGCGGTACACGAAACAGGAGCTGGTGCCGTTCTCCGAATACGTGCCGATGCGGGCGATCGCCGCGTGGTTCACCCCGTTCGTCGGCAACACGCGGGACATGCGCTGGGGCGACGAACCCGGCGTGTTCGACATCGCGGGCACGCGCGTGGGCACCGCGATCTGTTACGAGGCCGCCTACGACTACCCGTCCCGCGATGCGGTCGACGCCGGCGCCCGCATGATCGTGCTGCCGACGAACAACGCATGGTTCGGCGACGGGGAGATGACCTACCAGCAGCTGGCGATGGCGCGCCTGCGCGCGGTCGAGCACGGCCGTGCCGTCGTCGTCGCGGCTACCAGTGGCGTGAGTGCCGTCGTCGAGCCGGACGGTACCGTCACGCGGCAGACGGAGATGTACACGGCCGGCTCGCTGGTCGCCGACGTGCCGCTGCGGGAGACGACTACGCTGGCGGACCGGTTCGGCCCGTGGACCGAACGCGTCATGCTCGGCGCGGCGGTCTGCGCGGTGATCGCCGGAGTCGCCCTGCGGCGCCGTCCGGCCGGAACCACCGGCGACGACGCCTGACGGCGGCAGGCCGGACCGTACACACGTCACGGAGGCAGCACCGGGCGCAGCCCGGAACGGCCACGACGCGGTGGCCGGTGAACCACGGCGCGCCGCAGGCCGGCGACGCCGCAATCGACAGGGGAGACAGGGGAGCGACATGGCGGAGGGCTCGCACACCGGCTCGATCGAACCCGTGCTGGTGATCGTCCCGACCTACAACGAGCGGGAGAACCTCACGCCGCTCCTGCAACGCCTCCACGACGCACTGCCCGACGTGCACGCACTCGTCGTCGACGACGGCAGCCCGGACGGCACCGGCGAACTCGCCGACAAGATCGCCGCGTCCGACGACCGCGTCCACGTGCTGCACCGCACGGAGAAGGCCGGCCTCGGCGCCGCCTACATCGCGGGCTTCCACTGGGGACTCGCACGCGACTACGCCACGCTCGTCGAGATGGACGCCGACGGCTCCCACGCGCCGGAGGACCTGCCCCGGCTGCTCGCCGCGCTCGAGGAGTCGGACCTCGTCATCGGCTCGCGCTACGTCGCGGGCGGCGCGTTGGTGAACTGGCCGAAACACCGCGAGGCCCTGTCCCGCGGCGCCAACATCTACTCGCGGATCGCGCTCGGCGTGCCGGTCAACGACATGACCGCCGGGTTCCGCGCCTACCGCGCCCACGTGCTGGCGGCGATGCCGCTGGGCGAGGTCGTCTCCGCGGGCTACTGCTTCCAGATCGACCTGACGTTGCGTACGGCCGAGGGCGGGTTCGACATCGTCGAGGTTCCGATCACGTTCACCGAGCGCGAGATCGGGACGTCGAAGATGAACGGCTCGATCGTCGGCGAGGCGATGCTGCGGGTCGCGCAGTGGGGCCTGCAACGCCGGTTCGGACAGCTGCGCCGGCTCGTCACGCGGCGCTGAGCATGCTCACCGCAGCAGACGTGGCGGCCGCGCGGGAGCGTATCCGCGACCACATCCGCACGACGCCGCTGGTCCAGGCCGATCCCGCTTCGTTGACCGGGGATTCGGCGGAGGGCGGCGCCGACGCCGCCTCGTCCGTCTGGTTCAAACTCGAGCAGCTGCAACACACCGGTTCGTTCAAGGCTCGGGGCGCGTTCAACCGCATCCTCACCGCGGCCGCCGCCGGGCAGCTCACCGAGGCCGGTGTCGTCGCCGCGTCGGGCGGTAACGCGGGCCTGGCCGTGGCGCACGCCGCCGCCCGGCAGGGCGCGTCCGCGCGGGTGTACGTGCCGGAGACGGCACCGGCGGTGAAACAGGCCAAGCTCGCCGAACTCGGCGCCACCGTCGTGGCCACCGGGACGAAGTACACCGACGCCTACGACGCCGCGGCGGCCGACGTCGCCGAGACCGGCGCGCTGCTGTGCCACGCCTACGACCAGCCCGAGATCTGCGCCGGACAGGGCACGCTCGGCGCGGAGTTGCTGGACCAGACCGGTGGCGTCGACACGATCCTCGTCGCCGTGGGCGGCGGCGGGTTGCTGGCCGGCATCGCGGCGGCGACCGAAGGACACGCCCGCGTCGTCGGGGTCGAACCCGCGACGATCCCGACACTGCACACGGCGCTCGCGGCGGGCGCCCCCGTGGACGTCGATGTCTCGGGCGTCGCGGCCGACTCGCTCGGTGCCACTCGCATCGGCGAGATCGCGCACAGCGTCGCCACGCGCACCGGCGTGTCCTCGGTGCTGGTCGACGACGCCGACATCGTCGCCGCCCGGGCGCTGCTGTGGCGCAAGTTCCGCCTCGTCGTCGAACACGGCACCGCGGCGGCACCGGCGGCCTTGCTCTCGCGCGCCTACCGGCCCGCCGACGGCGAACGCGTCGCCGTCGTACTGTGCGGTGCCAACACCGACCCGTCGGACCTGGCCTGACTCGCCCGGGTTTGGCGGGTCGCAGCCATGTGACGTTCCTGATGCTGGGCTTGATGCTGCGACAGGCTCTGTCGCACCACGACCTGCACGGCCGGTTCGAAGCAGGGCTCGCCCACATCTATGCGGCGAGCTACGGCAGCATCCATCGAGCCTTGCGGCAGCTGCACGAGGCGGGCGAGGTGGAACAGACAGACGACGGCGCCCGCACCTCGGAGTGAGGTGCGGGCGCCGTCCATGTGGTGGGAGCGAAACCTCCGGCCGACGACCCGCGTGGACACGGGCGTTCCGTCGGCGATGCCGCGCTGTCGCGCGACGCCGAGACGTCACGCGCGGCCGCGGCGGGCCTTCAGCTCTTCGAGGCGCTCGTTGAGCAGTTCCTCGAGTTCCGGTACCGACCGACGCTCCAGGAGCATGTCCCAGTGCGTACGCGGAGGCTTGACCTCCTTCTGCTCCGTCTGGCCACCCTCGATGATGTCCGACTCACTGCCGTGCAGTCGGCATTCCCACGTCGCGGGGATCTCGGCGTCGTCGGAGAACGGAACCTCGAACTCGTGGCCCTTGGGGCAGGCGTAGCGCACGCTACGCCGCGGAGCGAGGTCGTGATTGCGGTCGGTCTCGTAGCTAACCGCTCCCAACCTGCTGCCACGGAGAACACGGTCGGCCATGATGAGTCCTTTCAGTCGGCTCCCGGTGGAGCCCGGGTCGTGCTCACCGAGTGCAACGAACGCCGTCGCCGGGTTCATTCCCCGTACGCCGGATCGTTACCCACGGCACCCGGTACACCCGCCGCGACGAATCGCGCCGGGACAACGGTCTTCTCCCGGATGGGAGACGGCAGCCGCGCTCGTATGACGCTCCGAGGGGTGCGTTTCTCGGCCGCATCCCCCATGAAGGGGAGTCGGCGGCGCGGCGTCTCCGGTGAGGTCGTCAGGTCAACCGCAGCTGACCGTGACCGGAACCGGCAGGCCCGAGATCTCCGAGGCGGTAATGCCGCCGACACAGTACTTGGTAACGCACCGTAGTGCTGTCCGTCTGCGTCGGTGGTGTCGCGCGATTCACCTCCGCGACGGACACGTCGCCGTCGTCGGCCGAGGTGTGGGCCGCAGCGGGTAACACGGCCGGGGGAGCATCCGGCGCGTACTCACCGTCGCCGGCACCCGCGGATCCGTCCCCGCCGTCCCCGCCGTCAGCCGTGTCCGCCACGACCACGGTGTCGCCGGTGCGCTGCACCTCGTCGCCGCACACGCGGGCGTTGAACCGACCCGGCAGTCCGCACCAGCACAGCACTTCGACCTGCACCGGCTGCAGCTCGTCGGCCAGCTCGAACAGCCGCCGCGCGCCGGGGAACAGCATGCTGCGGAAGTCGGTCGCGATGCCGAAGCAGTACACGTCGATCGTCGCCTCGTCGGCGAGTTCGCCGAGCTGCTCGACCTGGACAGGGGAGAGGAACTGCGCCTCGTCCACGATCAGGTAATCGACGTGCGTGCCCTGTTCCCACGCCCGCCGCACCACGCCGCGCAGGTCCGTGTCGAGATCGAGCTCCAACGCCTCCCGCGTGATCCCGATGCGGCTCGTGATCTGCCCGGGACCGGAACGGTCGTTGCTCACCAACAGCAGACCCTGCCTGCCCTGGCGCGCCAGGTTGTGATCGATCTGCAGCGCCAGCGTCGACTTCCCGCAGTCCATCGGACCGTAGGAAAACTTGATCTTCCCGACGTTCGGCACCTCGCGCCGCGAACCCCAGGCGGGGACCGGGGATAGAGCGTCGGTCGGGTCGACTCCGGGGTTCTCCAGCGCTGTCACGCCGGAGAACCCTAACGGTCGCCGCCGCTACAGCACCGCAGGCTCCTCGTTGCCCGCCGCCGCGATGGCCCTTCTCACAGGCACCAGCGCCACGAGCACGAAACCGACGACGAAGAAGACCACCAGCGCGATGATGGCGTACCGGAACGAGCCCGTCGCCTGCCCCACGGCCGCGAACACGAGCGGACCCAGCCACGACGTGCCCCGCTCGCCGACCTCGTACAGCGAGTAGAATTGCGCCTCCTTGCCCGCCGGGATCAGCTGGCTGTACAGCGACCGCGACAACGCATTGGTGCCGCCGAGTACCAGGCCGATCCCGACCGCCAGGACGTAGAACTGCATCGCCTGGCGCTCTTCGACGAAGTAGGCGTACACCAGCACCAGCACCCAGACGGCCAGGCTCACCAGGATCACCTTCTTGGCGCCGAACCTGCGCGCCGCCAGGCCGTGCACCATGCCGCCGATGTAAGCCACGAACTGGATCACCAGCACCGTCGCGATCAGCACCTGGTCGCTGAACCCGAGCTCCTCCGTGCCGTACTGCGCCGACACGCTGACCACCGTGTTGATGCCGTCGGTGTAGATCAGATAAGCACCGAGGAACCCGAGCGTCAGCGGCAGCGCCTTCGCAGCCTTGACCGTGTCCTTCAACTCGACGAACCCGGCAGTGAGCACCCGCAGGCCTTTCTCGCCGCCGTGCGGGCTCTGGTGTTCGCGCAGCCTGCGCAGCGGGATCAACGTGAACAGCGCCCACCACAGCCCGGAGCTCAGATAGCAGATCCGCACGGCCATCGACTCGCTCACGCCCACCGTCTCGTGACCGAGATAGAACGCCAGCTGCAACGCCAGCGCGACACCGCCGCCCAGGTACCCGAACGCCCATCCCTTCGCCGAGACGTCGTCGCGCTCGTCGGGTGTCGCGATGCCGGGCAGGAACGCGTAGTAGGTGACGATCGAGGCGCCGTAGCCGATGTTGGCCACGATGTAGAGGACCGCGCCCAGTTCCCATCGGCCGTCGTCGACGAAGAACAGCAACGCCGACGCCGCAGCCCCGAGGAATGCGAAGCCCGCGAGGATCGCCTTCTTGCGCTGACTCCGGTCGGCGATCGCGCCCGCGATCGGCAGGACCAGGACCTGCACGATCGTGGCCACTGCCAGCAGGTAGCCCCACAGCGACCCGGCGGGGAAGGCGAGCCCGAACACGGAGATGTCGCAGTCGACGAGCCGGTTCTCGCCGCCGTCGGGGCCGGTGCACGCCCCGGGACCGTTGCGCGCCACGTCGTCGCGCGCGGCGTCGGCGGCCACGGCACTCATGTACAGCGCACCGAAGACGGTGATCACCGACGTGTAGAACGCCGAGTTCGCCCAGTCGTAGAAGTACCAGCCCCGTTGTTCCCGCTTTCGCTGTGCGGGATCGGCGGGTGGCTGCGGCCCGGGCAACGTGCTCGTCATGCGGCGTCGGTGTCCTTCGGTGCTGTCGTGGTCGTCGGTACTGCCCATGATCGGCCGCACCTGTCGCGCCCGTGTGACGTTCGGGGCGCGGTTCCGGTGCCACCGCGTGCGCATCCGGTGGCGACGGACGTCGTGGGTGATACCGGGTGTCGTAGCAGTATCCCCCGCATGTGGTATGAGATGCTGCAGTTTCCAGTGTGACTGTTGTGGCGGTTGTCCGGTTTACTTACCGTGCCGTTATGAACAGACGCCGGCTCCGTGGCTTGACACGGGGATTCACGAAGCTGCTCCTCGTCGTCCTCGCCGCGCTCGGCGTGCAGTTCGCGCTCGCTGCATCCACAGCGGCGGATCCCGGTCGCGCCGACTGGGCCAAGCTGCGGATGTGCGAATCGACCGAGCGCTACCACGTGAACACGGGCACCGGATACTACGGTGCCTACCAATTCGATCTTCCGACCTGGCGCAGTGTCGGCGGCGCCGGACGACCGGACCTCGCCACGCCTGCCGAACAGGACTACCGGGCGCTGCGCCTGTACCGCATGCGCGGCTGGCAGCCGTGGGAATGTGCGGCGATGGTCGGACTGGTCGACGACGCCGACGCCCGCAGCAAGGTCGTACCGAGCCGCGCCGAAGCGGCCTACATCGGGGGTAGGCAGCCAGCGGCACCCGCACCGGCGCCCGCGCCGCAGCGACCGGCGATGCCCGATTGGCCGGGCGTGGTCTACGCCTACGGCGATTGCGCGCAAGAGCTGCGCACGTTCCAGCTGCGCATGAACGATTTCGGCTACGACTTCCAGGGCACCGGCTGCTACTACGACGAGACGAAGGAAGCCGTACTGGACCTGCAGCGGGCCAACGACATCCGCGACTCGGGACGCCTCGGCCCGAAGACGTGGACGGCCGCGTGGGAGGGAACCGCCCCGCGCTGACGATCGGCCGTGTCGGCGGTGAGACCTCACCCGTCGGCGAGGTCGCCCGCCCCGGCCGAGTCCGGGGCGGCGTCCGGCTGTTCGGCGTGCCACGTGCCGCGCTCGGTCAGCACCCCGCGGAGGATGTCGGGGCGATCGGTGACGATCCCGTGTACACCCAGGTCCAGAAGTGCACGCATCTCGTCGGCGTCGTCGATGGTCCAGACGTGCACTTCCACGCCCGCGTTGCGCGCCGCCCGCACGAACGCGCGGTCCACGATCGTCATCCGGCCCTGCCGCCGCGGAACCTGTGCCATGGAGCCGCGCGACAACCCGCCCAGCCGCAGGAACGGCACCCAGCCGTTGGCCCACAGCACAGCCGCGGAGCGCGGGCCACATGCGGTGAGCAGACGATCGCCGCCGAGTGCGCGGAGGCGTGCCAGCCGGGAGTCGGAGAACGCCGCCGCTGCGACGCGGTCGAACCCCTCCGTCCGTTCGAGCACCCGCACGAACGGATCGACAGCGCCGTCGGCCTTGACGTCGACGTTGAAGCGCACGTCCGGGAGTTCCTCCAGGACGTCTTCCAGCCGTGACACCGCCGCGCGTCCGTCGACCTTCGCCCGTCGCACCGTGTCCCACGACTGTTCGGCGATGGGGCCGTGGCCGTCGGTGGTGCGGTCGAGCAACGCGTCGTGGTGCACCACGACGACGCCGTCCGACGTCGCATGCACGTCCGTCTCGACGTACCGGTAGCCCTCCTCGGCGGCGCGCCGGAACGCGGGCAGCGAGTTCTCGAGCCCGTCGAGCTCGCCGACGTGCCAGCCCCGGTGTGCGAACGCACGGGGGGCGGTGCCGTCGAGATAGGGGTGTGAATGGCGATGCCACATGTGCGTCACGCCGTCCAGTCTGCCGGACCGGCGTGGCCGCGGCATGGACAACGCGTAGCCGTCTAAGGTCGGTGTGGTGAGTGCGACGCCGTCCCGTGAGGAACTGCAGGCTCTACGTACGCCCGTGCCGCAGCATTGCGGCTGGTGCGGTCGCGCCGTCGAACAGCCGGCCGCGGCGGGACGCCGGCGTCGCTACTGTGGCCGCTCGTGCCGGCAACGTGCCTACGAACGCCGCACGGCCGTGCAGCGCACCGGATTGCCCGACGACGCCGTCGTACTGTCCGGCGACGAGGTCGCGGCGTTGCAGGATCGGCTGTTCCAACTGCGCTGCGCCGCCGAGGACGTGGCAACGGCTGCCGTGGACGGAGCCGGCAGTGACGAACTCCAGAAACTCGCGGGTGAGGTCAGCAGGATCGCCAGCGACATCGAAGCGCTCCGCTGATCGGCACGAGTCAGGCCCACACCCCTCCGAGTTTCGTCACCGTGACGAAACTCGGAGGGGTGTGGGGACGTCGGATCGCAAGGGGAGAGGCCGATGTCAGGCCGTGGTACGGCTTCGTCCGGTAGGCCTCCGCGAGGAGGGTGCGGCTATGCCCAGTCGTGGAGAACGATCTTGCCGACGGTGCGATTGTTCTCGATCCGCTCGTGAGCCTGACGCAAGGTTTCGCGACTGATCGGACTCAAGGTCTCGTTCGTGGTCGGCCGCAGCTTACCGGCATCCGTGAGCCTGCTGACCTCGGCGAGCAGTCGGTGCTGCTCGGCCATGTCGGCCGTCTGCTGCACGGGGCGGGTGAACATGAGCTCCCAGTGCCACGTGATGCTCCGGGGCTTCAGCGGTTCGACGTCCCGAGGGCCGTCGTCGATGGCCACGATCTCGCCGAAGGGTCGCACGATGTTCGCGTAGGTCTCGACCTGTCCGTAGGAATGGGCGGTGAAGAGCCAATCGACGCCACCGGGGGCCAGTTCGAGTACCTCGGCGGACAGGTCGCCGTGGTGGTCGACCGTGTCCTCGGCGCCGAGGTCGCGGACCCAGGCCTGCCGTTCGGCGTCGGACGCGGTGGCGATCACGCGGACACCGGGAAGAAGTGTCTCGGCGAGCTGGAGCAGAATCGACCCGACGCCTCCGGTCGCGCCGACGACCAGCAACGTCCCCGTGCTGGCCTCGGTGAGGCGGAACCGGTCGAACAGCGTTTCCCACGCGGTGATCGCCGTCAGCGGCAACGACGCGGCGTCGGCGTACGACGTCGACGCCGGCTTGGGGCCCACGATCCGCTCGTCGACCAGGTGGAAACGTTGATTCGTCCCGGGGCGGTCGATGGTGCCGGCGTAGAACACGTCGTCACCGGGCGCGAAAAGGCTCACTTCGTCGCCGACGGCACGGACGATGCCGGCGGCGTCGAATCCCAACACGCGGAAGCCGTCGGCGGGAGCGCCGGCACGGAGCTTCCTGTCGACCGGGTTGACCGAGACGGCCTGAACGTCCACGAGCAGATCGTGCGGACCGGGCTGTGGTGTCTCGATGTCCCTGGTGACCAGGGATTCAGGGTCGGTCGCGGGAAGGTTGGCGGTGTAACCGACAGCGGTGTGCGTGGTGCTCATACTTCCACGATTCCTCACGGCGCGTGGAGACGCTGTGGGAGGGGTCGCGGCGGGTCGCGCAGCACTCCTACCGGAGACAAATCAAGTGCCGATAATGCACATTATGTTAAGTAGTGTTCCGGAGGGGCCGGTGGAACCGGTTCCCCGGCACTCTCGGCGGACCCCTCATGGCACACGACTTCTGACGCTGCCATCGCTCACTCGTGCCACAGTTTCCCTGTGACGTCCGATCTACCCGTGTCGTCGGACGCTCTGCCGGGTTGGCTGCCGACGTGGTGTCTCGAGCACTTCGGCAGCCAACCTGACGCTGTCCTGTTCCGTCATCGGTCGCTCTCGGACGTCATCGGCCTCCGTCTGGCCGACGGCACGGAACTCGTCGTCGAAGCCCGCGCCCAGGACGGCCGCGCAGTGTCGCGTGTAGCGGCGCAGGACCGGTTGGTCGAGATGGCGCTCCCCTGTCCCCGGCCGCTCATCGAGGTCGGCGCTGTTGGCGCACTCGCTGTGCATGCGGAGAAATTCCGGCCGGGCGGCGACGTCCTGCACTGCGCTTCGGCGGACGTCGCCGCCCGTTGCGCCCACGTGTTCGCGCAACTGATGGCCGGGTTGGCCTCGGTCCCTGTTCCACCGCCGCTGCCGAATCCACGCTGGGTGCGTTGGGACCACGAGGGTGCGCAGCTGTGGCCCCCGATCGACGCTCTCGACGGGAAGGATCAGAACCTCGTCCCGCCCCGGGTTACCACCATCGCCGCCAGGGCTCGCCGACGGCTACTGGCAGCCGAACTCCCCTGCGTGCTGGGGCATGCGGACTTCGAGGCGCAGAACGTCCGATGGCACGGCCGGCGCGTGTGGACGGTGCACGACTGGGACAGCCTGGCGTGGCAGCCGAAAGCGGCTCTGGCCGGTGCCGCGAGTGTGGTCTTCCCGAAGACGGGAGCGGCCACGCTGCCTCCGGTCGGTAGCACCGAGGCATTCCTGAACGGCTACCAAGCCGCGCGCGGCCGAGATTTCACCGCCGAGGAGCAGCAGGTCGCATGGGCGGCCGGCCTCTGGGTCGCGACAAACGATCTGCGCTGGGAAGCATTGCACGGATCTCCCACGGCCGCGGCCGTGACTGCACTGCGGGAGCAGGCACCCGAACGCCTCCGACGTGGCCACGCCTGAGCGCTGCTTCCGGAACATCCACACCTCTCGCTCCTCTGCACCGAGATCCTTCGCCGATCCCCTGCGCTAGTCCGCACGGGGTTCACGGCGCAATGCCACGCCCGCGAGCAGGACGTGGGAGAGCTTGCGCGCGTCGTAGCGCGTGTCGTCGCCGCCGAACAGGCAGAGGTTGCCGATGCCGCGCATGAGCTCGTAGGCGCCGATATCGGTGGAGGTCTCGCCGGCCTCGCGTGCCGCTTCGAGGAGTCGTTCACACACGGGCACGAGGTGGTCGAGGAAGTAGGCGTGAAGTCCGCCCTCGTCGGCTTGGCCTCCGTTCACGGAGGCCAAGCCGTGCTTGGTGACCAGGAAATCGACGAACGCGTCGACCCACTCCTCCAGTGCGGCCAAGGGCGAGGATCCACGGCCGAGGAGGCGTTCGCCGAGGTCGACACAGGCGTCGACCTGGTGTCGGTAGACCGCGATGACGAGGTCGGAACGCTGCGGGAAGTGGCGGTACACGGTCCCCACCCCTACCCCGGCCTCGGCGGCGATCTGCCGCACGGGCGCGTCGACCCCTTGGTTCGCGAACACCCGCGCGGCCGCGTCCAGCAGCGTCTTCTCGTTGCGACGCGCGTCGACGCGGCGGGTGCGCGACTGCGTGTCGCGCGACGGGGTATCGCCTGCGGGCACGGGCTCCTCCTTGCGAAGCGGAACCACGTTCCGTATTGTCGGTTCCGGAACGACGTTCCGATTCAATCATGGCAGGCCGATCGCCGCAGCCCACAGACACACGCCGCATCGCAGGTACAGGGAGAACGCTCATGCAGTACCGCACGCTCGGAACCACAGGGATCCAGGTCAGCTCGCTGGCATTGGGCACCATGAACTTCGGCAAGATCGGCGACACCGGCCAGCCCGAGGTCGACGCGTTGGTCGGCGCGGCGCTCGATGCCGGGGTCAACCTGGTCGACACCGCTGACGCGTACAGCGCGGGCCAGTCCGAGGAACTGGTCGGCAAGGCGCTGACGGGACGTCGGGACGAGGTCGTGCTGGCCACCAAGGCCGGCCTGCCGATGGGAGAGGACATCGGCAAGAGAGGCGCGTCGCGACGTTGGCTGACCACGGCTCTGGACGACAGCCTGCGCCGGCTCGGAGTCGACCACGTGGACCTGTTCCAGATCCACCGGTGGGACCCGGCCACCGGCGACGAGGAGACACTCACCGCGCTGACGGACCTGCAGCGCGCGGGCAAGATCCACCATTTCGGCACCTCGACCTACCCCGCCTACCGGATGGTGCAGGCCCAGTGGGCTGCGGCGCGTACCGGCGCCGGCCGGTTCGTGACCGAACAGCCCAGCTACTCGATCCTGCAGCGCGGCATCGAGCGCGACGTGTTGCCGGTCGCGCAGGAGTACGGGCTCGGGGTGATGGTGTGGAGCCCGCTCGCCTCGGGGTGGCTGTCCGGTGCGGTCCGGCGCGACCGCGAGGTGTCGACCCACCGTGCCGGCTTCATGCCGCAACGCTTCGACCTGTCCGACCCGGTCAACCAGGTGCGTATGGCCACTGTCGAGAAACTCGCGGCTCTGGCTGACGAGTCGGGCCTGACGCTCATCCAGCTCGCACTGGGGTTCGTCACCGCGCACCCCGGCGTGACCACCGCTCTGATCGGGCCCCGGACTCCGGAACATCTCGCGTCGCAGTTGGCGGCCGCCGAGACCGTGCTGCCTGCCGACGTGCTGGACGCGATCGACGAGATCGCCGTCCCGGGCGTGGACCTGGCCGCACACGAGAAGAACGACACCCCGCCCGCCCTGCTCGACGCGTCCCTGCGCCGCCGATGAACGCGCCGGCGAGTGTCAGGCGGGCCGAACTTCGCGCTGACGACACCACGACCGGACTCGCCGGATTCGTCAGTCCCGGTTCGAACCTTTCGCGTCGAGTTCGGCGGCTTCCTCGGGAGTCGGCGCGGTTCCGCCGAGGTGCGCGGGCAACCACCAGCGGTCGTCCTCGCCGGCAGGGTGGTCCGGGTAGTCGGCCTGCAGCTTGTCCAGGGTCGACTGCAGTCGCGCACGCAGATCGCCGCTGAGCGCGTCCGGGTCGTCGTCCGGCGTCGGGCGCAGCGGTTCCCCCGCGTGAATGTGGATCGGGACGTGCCGCTTGGTGAGTTCCTTCGGACGTCCCTTGGTCCAGAGGCGCTGCGTGCCCCACAGCGCCATCGGGACGACCGGCACACCCGCGTCGGCGGCCATGCGGATCGCCCCGGACTTGATCGGCTTGATCGTGAACGACCGGCTGATCGTCGCCTCCGGGAACACCCCGACGACCTCGCCCGAACGCAGCCGGTCCACGGCCTCGTCGTAGGAGGCCTTGCCCGCTGCGCGGTCGACCGAGATGTGGTGCATGCCGCGCATCAGCGGGCCCGCGATCCGGTTGTCGAAGATCTCCTTCTTGGCCATGAACCGCACCAGCCGCTTCGCGGGCTGCGCCCCGAGGCCGCAGAAGATGAAGTCCAGGTAGCCGATGTGATTGCAGGCGATCACCGCCCCGCCGGTGCGCGGGACGTGTTCGGTGCCCGTCACCCGCAGCCGGTTGTCGAGCACGCGGAACATGGTCTTGGCCGCCAGTACGACGGGCGGGTACACGATCTCTGCCACGCCTCCAGGCTACGCACCCGTAGGTTCCGGTGCTCGCCCGTAGGTCGGCTGTCACACAACGCCGCGGCCACCCGATGACGATCGGCTGGCGCAAAGCGCCTGGTCGGAGCGCAAACGGTCGGCACGTTCACAGCCGCCACAGCTGCCGCGCCGAGGCCAGCGACGCCTGGTAGTCGGCGTAGCCGTCCCGATAGAACTCGGCCGCAGAGGGCTCGAACGCCACCGTGCGCGAACTGGCGGCCCAGCGTTCCGCGTCGTACGGCTCCCCCAAGGCCTCGGCCGCCACCAGCACCGCTCCGCGCGCGCCCACGCCGGGGTCGCTCGGAATGACGATCGGCCTGCCCAGCACGTCGGCGAAGAGCTGCGTCCACTCCTCGGAGCGGACGCCGCCTCCGCAGGCGTAGAGCGTGCCGGACAGCCCTGCCGCGTCGAAGCAGTGCCGCGCGGCGTAGGCGATCGACTCGCACAGCGCACGCATGACGTCCGCCGGCCCGTGTTCGAGGCTCAGCCCGGAGAACTGCGCGCGTGCGGCCGCGTCGACGAACGGGGCCCGCTCCCCCGACGCCGACAGGAACGGCAGCGCGCGGACTCCTCGCGCTCCGGGGCCGCTCTCCGTGAGCAGCCGGCCGACGTGATCGACCTCGATCCCGAACATCCGGCACGCCCAGTCGATGCTCGCGGTGCCGACCATTGCCGGCATCGCCCGCAGGTACTCCCCCTCGTTCGGCGTGGACAGGAACATGCCCGCCGGTTCGCCGTCCGGATCGAAATAGGCGTCGCCGGTGAGGACCTGGCACGCGAGTGTCGTTCCTGCGGTGAGGATGCCGTCGCCCGGGTCGCGCACACCCGCGCCGATGGCGCTGGCGGGCAGGTCGAACGGCCCGGCCGTCACCGGCAGTCCCGTCGGCAGGCCGAGCAACTCGGCGCCGCGGGCGTCGAGCGCGAAGACGGTCCTCGGCTTCGCGGGTTCGGCCAGCAGGTCCCGCCGGTGCGCGAGTCCGCACGCGGCGACGGCTCTGTCGTCGTAACGCCGGGTCACGGGGTCGAGGAACGGCAACGACGCGTCGGAGACGTCGACGGTGATCTCGCCCGTGAGCCGCTGCAGCACCGCGTCCACGCAGTACCCGGCGACGGCCGCGCGGTCGAGTGTCTCGGGCTCGTGAGCGTCCAGGTACGACAGGACGGGTGCTGCGCAGCCGGGGAACAGGCCGGAGGCGGTGCGGCGGAACACCTCCGTGGACACACCACCGGCCTGCCACTCCGCCAGCAACGTGTTCGCCCGGCCGTCCAACCAGGACACGGCGGGTCGCACCGCCCGGCCGTCCTCGTCGCGGAGCCAGACGCCGTCGCCCTGCCCGGTGAGCGCGACGGCGTCGACGGGGCCCTCGAGGGCGGCCATGACCTTGCGGACCACCGTCGCCACGGTGTCGACGACCTGGTCGAGGTCCTGTTCGACGCGGCCACCGGGCAGTTGGTGCAGTTCGGATGCGGTGCACGCCTCGGCGACGGCCGACCCGTCGTCGTCGAACACGACGGCCTTGGTGAGCGACGTTCCGATGTCGACGCCGATGATGCGGGTCATCGCAGCACTGCCGGGTTGGCGACGTTGAGCAGGTCCTCGCCGCGCACGTAACGGCCCACCTCCGCCGCGACGATCTCGGCGGCCCGTTCGGCGGTCTGCTTGCTGCATCCGGCCAGGTGCGGCGTGGCGATCACGTTCGGCAGGTTCCGCAGCTCCCAGTCCGCGGGTGGTGGTTCCTCGTCGTACACGTCGAGTGCGAGCGCGCCGAGCTTGCCGCTGCGCAACAGGCCGGACAGGGGTGCGTAGTCCAGTAGGCCGCCGCGCGCGGAGTTGACCAGTACCGCACCGTCGGGCAGGAGTGCGAGCTTCTCGGCGTCGATCAGGTGGGTGGTCTCGTCGGTGAGCCGTGCGTGCAGGCTCACTACCGGGCTCCGGCGGAGCAGGTCGTCGAGGTCGACGAGTTCCGCGCCGTCGGCCGTGACCTGCGCGGGTTGGGCGAAGGGATCCGCGACGAGCACGCGGGAGCCGAACGCCACGAGGACCTTCGCGACTCGCGAGCCGATCGCGCCGTAACCGACCAGGCCCACCGTCGTGCCGTCCAGTTCGAGGCCCGCGTTGGGATAGGCGTAGTAGTCGCCGCGCCACTGTCCACCGAGCAGCTCCGCGGACGCCGTCGGGATCCGGCGCATGGCGGCGAGGATGAGCCCGAGTGCGAACTCGGCCGCGGCGGCCGCGTTGCGGCCGGGCGCGAACGTGACCGCGACCCCGGCTTCGGTGGCCGCCTCCAGGTCGACGTTCACCGGTCCTCCGCGGGAGACCGACACCAGTTTCAGGCTCGGGGCGGCGGCGAACACCTGCTTGGTGAACGGGGCCATCTGCGTGACCGCCACCTCGGCGTCGCCGAGTGCCTCGATCACCTGCTCCTCGGTGCCGCTGGCCTCCTGTACCCCGCCCACGGGGCCGAACGGTTCGACCGGCCAAGGCAGCGACAACGGCGACAGCTCGGCGTCGGGCACCCGGGCGCGCACCGCGTCGGTGAGCAGCTCGGTCCTGACGAACTCATCTCCTGCAGCGAGTATCCGCAACGTCATTGTTCCTCTCGATGCTCCGGTTCCGGGTGCCGGCGAGGTCAGGTCCCGGCGCCTGCTTGTTCGTAGTCGGTGATGTGGGCGACCTTGGCGGCGCTGGCCGAGGCCGGGTCGAAGGTGTAGCCGAGCCATTCGGTGACGATCCGCTTGGCGAGCTCGGGACCGATCACCCGTGCTCCGAACGTGATCACTTGGCAGTCGTTCGACTTGACCGATCGTTCGGCGGAGTAGGAATCGTGGGCCACGGTGGCACGGACACCGGGGACCTTGTTCGCCGCGATGGCCACGCCGATGCCGGTGCCGCAGACGAGCACCCCGCGGTCGGCCTCGCCCGCGGCGATCTTCTCGGCCGCGGCCAGTCCGAGGACGGGATAGGCGCGGGTGTCGTCCGGCCCGGCCACGCCGACGTCGATCACGTCGGTGACCCGCTCGTCGGTGGCCAGCAGGTCCCGCACCTCGTTCTTCAGTCCCACGCCCGCGTCATCCGCGGCGACGACGAGTCGCATCAGTTCTGCCCTCCCAGTACGTCGCCGACCGCGGTGACGAGGAGCGCGAACGACGTCGCCCCCGGGTCGGCGTGGCCTTTGCTGCGTTCCGCCAGCCGCGCCGCACGTCCTTTGCCGGGAACCAGGTCCGCGGTCTCCTGCGCTGCCACGGTGGCGGCTTGGGCGGCTTTGCGCCAGGCGTCGGCGATGTCGGAGCCGGTGTGGGTGCGCAGTGTGGCGCGGAACGGTTCGATCGCGTCGAGCATGGTCTTGTCGCCCGGCTCGGCCTTGCCCAGCGCCGTGAACGCCCGGACTGCGCCGTCGACGGCATCGGCCAGGGTCGCGGCCGTGATCTCGCCGCGCAGACCCGCGCCCGTTTCGGCCAGCAGCACGCCGTACAGCGCGCCGGAGGCACCACCTGCCGCGTCGGCGAACGCCGTGCCCGCGGCGAGCAGCTGCTCGGCTGGGCCGTCGCGGTCGCGTGCCGCTGCGACCGCCGCGCGCATGCCGCGAGTCATTCCGAGCCCGTGGTCGCCGTCGGCGGCGACGGCGTCGAGCCTGCCGAGTTCGTCCTCGTTCTCCTCGATCCGCCGAAGTGCCGCGGTGAGTGCCCTGTCCACGGTGCTCTCCCCCTCGCCACCGGCGGTGGCGAGGGCGTCGTCGACCGTGACCGAGGGTCGCACCGGCGCGACGGGACGGCCGTCGCTGCGGTACCCCGGGGACGAACACGGTGCCGCGTACAGCTCGGCCAGCTCGTCGTCGAGGACCATCGCCGACAGGGACACGCCCGCCATGTCGAGCGAGGTGACGAACTCGCCGACCTCGATGTGCACGGGGTCCAGACCTGCGTCGACGAGGCGTTCGTGGACACGTTTGTACGTCACGAACATCTCTTCGTACTTGGTGCGGCCGAGCCCGTTGAGCAGCACGGCGACGCGTCCGTCACTGCTCGGCAGTTCGGGCAGGAGGCCGTCGACGAGCTCGTCGGCCAGCTCGGTGGCGGCCAGCCTGCCGACGGTGCGTACGCCCGGTTCGCCGTGGATGCCGAGGCCGAGTTCCATGTCGGTGTCGGCGACCGTGAACAGCGGCTCGGCGGCCCCGGGGAGCGTGCATCCACCGAAGGCGGCTCCGAATGTGCGGGTGTGGTCGTTGGCCTTCACAGCCGCGGCGTACACGCCGTCGAGGTCGTCGCCGCGCTCGGCCGCGGCGCCCGCAACCTTGAAGACGAAGAAGTCACCCGCCACGCCGCGCCTGCTCGCGGGATCGTCGGAGGGGCCGCTGGCCACGTCGTCGGTGACGAGGATCGTGCGGCTGTCGATGCCCTCGGCGGCCAGCCTGCGTGCCGCGAGTCCGAAGTGGAGCACGTCGCCCTGGTAGTTGCCGTAGCCGAACAGGACGCCGGCACCGCCGGAGGCTTCCCGCGCCGTGCGGTAGACCTGCTCGGCACTGGGGCTGGTGAACACGTCGCCGACGACGGCGCCGTCGGCGAGTCCATGACCGACCAGGCCCGCGAACGCCGGGTAGTGCCCGCAGCCGCCGCCGATCACCACGGCGACCTTGCCGGGTCTCGGAACCTCGGCGCCGACCACGCCGTAGGCGTCCGGGACTTTGCGGACCTCGCGCCCGTAGGCGGTGACGAAGCCGTCGACCCAGTCGCGTTTGAAGGTCTCGGCGGTTCCCAGCACGGTCATGATCGCACCAACTCTCCGGTGAGGTAGGCGAGCAGGGTTCGGCGGACGTCGTCGTTGTCGGCCGCGACGTCGGCGGCCAGTTCGAGTGCGTCGGGCTTCGGTGGGTAGGTCGGGTTGGGTAGCGCGACGACGGTGAGGCCCGCGGCCACGGCGGCGCGGATTCCGTTGCTCGAGTCCTCCACGCCGAGGCAACGGCTCCCCGGGACACCGAGTCGTGCGGCGGCCTCGGTGTAGACGTCGGGGCTCGGTTTGCCCCTGGGCACCTCGGCGCTCGACACGGTGACGCTGAACTCGTCGGTCAGGCCGTGGGTCGTCAGCACGGCGTCGATCACGCGGCGCGCCGCCGAGGAGGCGAGCGCGATGGGAGCCTGCGCACCCACACCGCGCACCATGGCGTCCGCGCCGGCCAGCAGTGGTGCCTCGCCGCTTTCGATCGAGGCGATCATGCCGTCGACGACCGCGTCCTCGACCTGCTGCACGGTCTCGTTCGTGCCGCTCCGGTCGGCGAGGTAGGCAGCCCATTCGGGAGCACTCATCCCCTGCACCGTGGCGGTGTCCTCGGCCGTCCATTCCACGCCGTGTCGGCCGGCGTAGGCGATCCAGTTCTCTTCCCAGAGGTGTTCACTCTCGACCAGTACTCCGTCGAGGTCGAACACGACCGCGGCGAACGTCATTCACAGCCCCTTTCACGTCCCAGGTGTTAAATTAACACCGTAGTCGAGATTTGTCATCGGAGGTTGTGCATGGGCGGTCGAGTTCTACTGGTGCGGCACGGGGAGACGACGTGGCACGCCGAGAATCGGTACGCCGGCAGCAGCGACGTCGCGCTCACCGACCGCGGCACCGCCCAGGCCGCGGCACTCGCACGGCACGTGACACTGGCTGCGGAACCTCCCGTGGCGGTCCACTCCTCCCCGCTCAGCAGGGCGGTGGCGACAGCCGAACCCGTCGCCACCGCCCTCGGCCTGGCCGTCGACGTCGAGCCGGAGTTTCGGGAGGCCCACTTCGGCGTCGCCGAAGGGCGGACACTCTGTGAACTGCCCGAGGACGTGGTCGCACGCTTCCGTGCCGACCCGGTGACGGGTGCGTTCCCCGACGCGGAGAAGCCCGTGGCCGTCGCCGAGCGCGCCGTGGCGGCCATCGGAAGGATCGCCGAACACGCCGAACATGCGGGCGGGCCGGCACTGGTGGTCGCGCATAACACGCTGCTGCGGCTCGCACTGTGTCACCTGCTCGACATCCCGCTACCGGCCTACCGGCGCGCACTGCCGAGACTCGAGAACGTCGCGATCACCGAGATCGGCATCGACGCAGGACACGCCAGCCTGTACCGGTTGAACGCACCCGTGGAATGAGATGCTGTGCCGCGTGACGGAGAAGACCGACAAGAGTGCAGGGCAGCGCGCGAGCAGGCAACAGCGCATCACGGACTACGTGGTGAACAACGGTTCGGCCTCGGCGGCGGAGCTGGCGGAGCTGACCGGTGTCAGCGTGATGACGGTCCACCGGGATCTCGACGAGCTGGCTCGCCGGGGCCTGCTGCGCAAGTTCCGCGGCGGCGTGTCCGCGCAGCCCTCGACCGTGTTCGAGAGCAACTCCGAGTACCGGCTCAATGCCCACGTCGAAGCCAAGGCCGCCATCGCCCGGCAGGCGCTGGCCCATGTGGAACCGGGGATGTCGATCCTGCTCGACGACTCCACGAGCGCGCTGGCACTGGCCACGCTGCTCGGCGAGGTCACCCCGCTGACCGTCGCGACCAACTACCTGCGCGCGATCGACGTACTCAAGGACATCGACGACGTGCGTCTCATCGCGATCGGCGGCGACTACTCCCCCACGCACGACGCTTTCCTCGGCATGCCGTGCCTCGAGGCGGTCGAACGGCTCACCGTGGACACGACGTTCGTCTCCACGTCGGCGATGACCGCGGAACTGACCTTTCACCAGGAGCCCGAGGTCGTCATGGTCAAGCGGGCCATGCTGCAGAGCGCACAGAATCGCGTGCTGCTGATGGACTCCAGCAAGATGCCGCGGACCGCCCTGCACCGCTTGGCGCCGGTCACCGACTACCACAGGGTGATCGTGGATTCGGGGACGCCTGAGGCGACCGTCGAGGAGCTGCGCAACCGCACGCAGGTGGACGTCGCACCGCTGTGACGGAGGTGGCGCCGCCCCGGCGACCAGGAGAACCTTAAATAACATCTTGTCTGTGAACTTCACATGGGTGATGATGCTTCGAGCCGCACCCATGGAGGGAAGATGACTGCGCAGACAACACCGACGTTGTCCGGAGCCGGCGGAGGTTTCCGCGGGTTGCTCGAGAAATGGGGCCTGCCCGCGCCGTTGGTGTTGGGCTACGTCGGCCTGCTCCTGTTCATGATCGGCGACGGCGTCGAGTCCGGCTTCATCGCGCCATTCATGGCCGATCACGGTGCCGGAACCGACATCCGCGCCTCCTACGTGATCACCGTGTACGGCGTCGCCGTCATGCTCGCGTCGTGGTTGTCCGGCGCACTGTCGGAACTGTGGGGGCCGCGCCGGGTCATGATGCTCGGTCTCGCCATCTGGCTGGTGTTCGACGTACTTTTCCTCGCGATCGCAGTTTCGGATGAGAACTACACACTCATGATGGTGTTCTACGGCATCCGTGGCTTCGGCTATCCGATGTTCGCGTTCGGGTTCCTGGTCTGGATCACGGCCGTTGCGCCGATAGCACGCCTCGGAGCCGCCGTGGGGTGGTTCTACTTCGCCTTCACCGGAGGACTGCCGACCCTGGGTTCGCTCGTGGCGAGCGTGACCAACCCGATCTTCGGCCACTACGGGACCCTGTGGCTCTCGATCGGCATCCTCGGACTCGGCGGCCTGGTCTGCCTGCTCGGGGTGCGGGAACGCACGGGCTACCAGCGGCTCGCACCGCCCGATGTGAAACCCGTCCAGAGTCTCGTGTCGAGTGTGTCGATCGCCTGGCAGAAGCCGCAGGTCGGGCTCGGCATGATCGCACGGGTCATCAACACCGCACCCGAGTTCGGCATGCTCGTGTTCTTCCCGACGATCTTCGCCCACCAGATCGGATTCGGCGAGGGACGCTGGCTGCTGCTCGTGTCCGTCATCTACGGCACCAACATCGTGTTCAACCTGATCTTCGGCGTGGTCTCCGACAGGATCGGCTGGCGCACCACGATCTTCTGGTTCGGCGCCGTCGGCTGTGCCGTCTCGATCCTGCTGTTGTACTTCGTTCCGCTCGCACTCGGCGCCGACTACTACTGGGTGGCGCTGCTCGTGGGTGCGTTGTACGGCGCCACGCTGGCCGGGTTCGTACCGATCTCGGCGCTGCTGCCGTCACTGGCCCCCGAGAACAAGGGTGGGGCGATGGCGCTGTTGAACCTCGGCGCGGGCGCCGCGACCTTCGTCGGGCCGGCGATCGTGAGCCTGTTCCTCGGGCCGACCGGCGCCGCGGGCGTGGTGATCATCTTCTCGGCGCTGTACGTGGTCGCCGCGGTGATCGTGCGCTTCCTGGAGCTGCCCGAGGCCACCGAGGAAGCGCTCGCGAAGGACGCCAACCTGCAAGAGGTCACCGAAGAAGTGACGCAGGACGCGACGCAGGGACCCGTGGTGCATCGGTGACGGTCGTCGGCATCGACGTGGCGACCGCGGGGGTCCGGGCCTTCGCGGTCGCGCCCGACGGCGTCGTGCTCGCCAGCGCCGCAGCGCCGCTGCCCCGCCCGGTGCGCTCGGCCGACGGGAGTAGCGAACAGGACGCCCGCACCTGGTGGCCCGCCGTGGAGTCGGTCCTGCGGCAGGTGTGCGCACGTCCCGAGGTCGGTCCGGCCGACGCGGTCGCGGTGTCGGCCACGTCTGGCACGGTCGTCGCGGTCGACCACCGCGGCGAGCCCGTGTCGCCGGCCCTCATGTACGACGACCGACGTGGCGCAGGCGAGAACGCAACGGCCGCCGAGGCCGGCGCACCACGCTGGGGTGCGCTCGGGACGACGGTCGCGCCGACCGCGGCGCTCGGTCGTATCGCCTGGCTGCGCGCGGCGTACCCCGATGCGGCGGGCGTCGTCCACACTCCGGAGATCATCGCCGCGGCACTGACGGGACACCCGGTGCCCACGGACTGGTCGCACGCTCTGAAGAGCGGCTACGACCCGGTGCGGCGCGAATGGGCCTCGGAGGTGTTCGAGGCACTCGGCGTGCCGGATTCATGGCTTCCCGGTGTGGTGGCGCCGACGTGTGTACTCGGCGAGACCCGGCAGCCCATCGCCGGGCTGCCCGCCCACTGCCCTGTCGTGGCCGGCATGACGGACGGATGCGCGGCACAACTGGCCACGGGCGCGGTGGAACCGGGGCGCTTCGTCGGCATTCTCGGCACGACGTACGTGCTCAAAGGCGTCTCCGAACGGCTCGTCGCCGACCCCTGGGGTGCGCTGTACGGCCACCGGCATCCGGACGGCTGGTGGCTCGTGGGCGGCGCGTCCAACACAGGTGGCGAGGGAGTGACCGGCGACCTTGCGTGCCTGGACGACGAGGCCGAGGCACGGGGCCCGGCCCGCGCGTTGGCCTACCCGTTGGCCCGGGCGGGCGAACGCTTCCCGTTCCCAGCACCGGAGGCCAGGGGGTTCCTCGTCGGCGACCCCGCCGACGACGTCGAGCTCCACCGGGCACGCCTCGAAGGCGTCGCGTTCCTCGAACGTCTCGCGCTCGAACGCGTGCACGATCTCGGGATGGACGTCCGCGGGCCGCTGCTCGCCGCGGGAGGGGGAAGCGCGAGCAGGCTGTGGACCACGATCCGCGCGACCGTCACGGGCAGGAGCGTGCAGGTGACCGAGCATGCCGAGACGGCATACGGTGCGGCACTGCTGGCCGCCGCGGCGACGGCGCCGGGAGGGCTGTCCGAGGTGTGCGCCCGGGTCGGCGTGCGCGGCACCGTGGTCGACCCCGACCCCGCACAGCACGACCGGCTGGAGGAGTCCTACCGGCGGTTCACCGGCGAACTCCGCCGCCGCGGCTGGCTTCCCGGAGGAGGCGCCTCCGGCGGGACGGCCGTTGAACAGTGATCGTCCGTCGACCTAGCATGCCGATCATGCGTGTTGACCGGATCGCCGACGCCGATCGCGTGTTCGCGATCTTCGGCGACCACAGCTATCGCATGGACCTTCGCGGCTGACGCACGTGCCGCGTCCGCAGTGTGCCCGCTGCCCGGCGCGCAACCCCCGCACGTCAGCTGTCAGCTCCCCACCGGCTCGGCCGGTGGCCGTCGCCGCGAAAGGTTCGACATGCCCGCCGCTCCCCTGTCCTCCTCCCGTTCCCTGTCCGCCGGTCCGATGGTCGACCTGCACCGGCACCTCGAGGGCTCGATCCGTCCGTCCACGGCGTACCGCCTCGCCGCACGCGCGGGTGCCCGGCCGTCGCGTAGCGAGTTCGTGGCCGGGTGCGAAGGCGACCTGCTCCCTTACCTGGCGAAGATCGACAATGCCGCGACGCTGGCCACCACCCTCGACGACTGGTGGTGGATCACCCGCGAAGCCCTCGCCGACGCCTGCGACGACGGGCTCACCGCCGTCGAGTTGCGCTTCAGTCCCCAGTTCATCGCGGCCCGGACCGGTCTCGACGCCGGCGCCGTGATCGACACCGTGACCGGCGCGGCCGCAGGCCACGGCCTGCCCATCGACGTGGGGCTCATCGGCATCGTCGTGCGCGACGAGGGTCCGGAATCGGCCGAACGCCAGATGCGCAGGATCCTGCGTCGCGCCGACCGGCTCGTGGGCGTCGACCTGGCCGGTGACGAGGCAGGATTCCCCGTGGCGCAGTTCGCCCCGGCGTTCCGGCCGGCTCACGACGCAGGCCTGCCCGTCACGGTCCACGCGGGCGAAGCGGCCGGTCCGGACAGCGTGTGGAACGCCGTCCGGCACCTGGGCCCGGCACGGATCGGTCACGGGGTGCGGGCTGCCGAGGATCCGCGCCTGCTCGACCACCTCGTCGCCCGGGGCATCACCCTCGAGGTCGCCGTCACGAGCAACGTCCAGACCGGTGCCGCGCAGGACCGCAGGCGTCACCAGCTGGCCTCTCTCGTCGCCGCGGACGTGCCGGTCGCGCTGTGCACGGACAACCCGTCGGTCAGCAACACCCGCCTGAGCCGCGAGTTCGACATCGCACGGGAGCTGGTCGGTGCCGAGGCCGTCGAGCGCATCCGCCGTCACGGGTTCACCGCCCGCTTCGGCCGGTCGGCCCGGGGCTAGCCTGGGGTGGTGCCGCCGTCGCCGATCGTGTCGTCCCTCCGTAACGCCGGGTGCGTGTTCGCCGAGGACGAGGCCGCACTGCTGATCGAGACGGCCGCGGACGGGGCCGACCTGGACCGGCTCGTCGCACGCCGGGTAGGCGGTGAGCCTCTTGAGTACGTGCTGGGCTGGGCCGAGTTCCGTGGTCTGCGCGTGGTGGTCGAGCCGGGTGTGTTCGTGCCCCGGCAACGGACCGGGTTCCTCGTGCAGCAGGCGCTCGCGGTGCTGCCCGACGGTGGCGTGGTCGTCGACCTGTGCTGCGGGTCGGGCGCGCTCGGTGCGGCGATCGGGGCGGAACGTCCCGATGCGACGGTCCACGCCGCCGACCTCGATCCCGTCGCGGTGCGGTGCGCCTGTCGCAACCTGACAGGGCGGGTGTACGAGGGCGACCTGTTCGCCGCACTGCCGCCGGAGCTGCGCGGCGGCGTGGACGTCGTCGTCGCCAACGTGCCGTACGTACCGTCGGGGGCCATCGCGTCGATGCCGCCCGAGGCGAGGGACCACGAACCGGCGATCGCCTTGGACGGCGGCGTCGACGGGCTGGACACGCTCCGCACGTTGGCCCGTGAGGCGCCGTCGTGGCTCGCCGCGGGCGGCCACCTGCTCAGCGAGACGAGTAAGCAGCAGGCCGAGGCCGCATCCGCAGCGCTGGCCGACGCGGGCCTCGCACCGCGCGTGGAGCGGTGCGAGGAGCTCGGCGCCACCGTGGTCGTCGGCCGGGCCGCGCACGACCGGCAGGACGCCGGGCGCTCGTAGCGGTCGGTCAGCTCATCCGGCCGCGCGCTCGGCCGGCCTTCACCGCCTCGTCGTCGCCAGGACCGCCGCGAGTAGAGCGTGACGTTGTCCAGTGCTCGGGGGTATCTGCCGCTGGTTCGAGGTACACGGACTGGCCGTCGAGTCCTGTTCGGCTGCCCAGCTCGACCTCGCGCGGGAACTCCGGGAAGCGACCCACACGACCGCGGCTGTGGAACCGTTGTCCGACCTACCCCTGACAATTCGCGTGAGGTGAGCCACCGGCCTCGCGTCAGTGCTCGTTCGGGCGCGAGAATGAGCGGACGCTTACCGCAAGGAGTCCGTTGTGACAGAGCCATCGACGTCGCAGGCGGCGCAGGCGTCCCCGTCGGGGTCGGCCGAGCAGGCGCCGCAGTTCGCATCGGTCGACGAGGTCGTCGAACGGCTGGCAGGAGCCGGCTACCTCGCGTCGAACGCCGTGGCGACCACGGTGTTCCTCGCCGACCGGCTCGGCAAGCCACTGCTGGTCGAAGGTCCGGCCGGTGTCGGAAAGACCGAACTCGCCCGGGCCATGGCGGCCGGAACCGACAGTGAACTGATCCGGCTGCAGTGCTACGAGGGCATCGACGAGTCCCGCGCGCTCTACGAGTGGAACCACGCCAGCCAGCTGCTGCGGATCACCGCGGCCAAGGACGAGAGCTGGGATGCCACCCGCGAGCACGTGTTCAGCGAGGAGTTCCTGCTCTCGCGCCCGCTGCTGACGGCGATCCGCAACGAGGACCCGACGGTGCTGCTGATCGACGAGGTCGACAAGGCGGACGTCGAGGTCGAAGGCCTGCTGTTGGAGGTACTGGGCGACTTCCAGGTCACGGTCCCCGAGCTGGGCACGATCACGGCGACGCGGCGGCCCCTGGTCGTGCTGACCTCGAACGCCACGCGGGAGTTGTCGGAGGCGCTGAAACGCCGCTGCCTGTTCCTGCACCTGGATTTCCCGCCCGCCGACCTGGAACGCGACATCGTCACGCTGCGCGTGCCGCAACTGGACGACGAGCTGGCCGCCTCGCTGGTGCGGGTCGTCGGCGCGCTGCGGGAGCTGGAACTGCGCAAGTCGCCGTCGATCGCCGAATCGGTGGACTGGGCACGCACGCTGCTCGCTCTCGGCGCGGAGACTCTCGACGAGGAGACCGTGCGCGCGACCCTCGGGGTGATCCTCAAGTACGAGACCGACCAGCGGAAGGCACTGTCCGAGCTGCGACTCGATCACATGCTCTCCTCCACGGACACCGCCGGCAGCTCCGCCGCGGCACGATCCGCGAACCCGGCACCGTCCGGCAGCTCCGTGTCATGACGCCGCACGCGGTGGCCAGCAGGCTCGTGGAATTCGCGCACGCGCTGCGCGAGCACGGCGTCGCGGTCGGCACCGGGGAGACGGTCGACGCCGCCGCGGCCGCCGAGGCCGTCGGGTTCGCCGATCGGGAGCGGCTCCGGGAGGCCCTCGCCGCGAGCGTGCTGCGGGGTTCGGCGCAGCGGCCGGTGTTCGACGGCGTCTTCGACCTCTACTTTCCCGCCGCGCACGGCACCTCGGAGACCGCTTCCGACGATCCGGAGACACCCGCGCAGCTGCGCGATCGGCTCCTCGACGCGCTCGTGGCGGGCGACGACGCCCGGGTGCGTGCGCTGGCCGCCACGGGGATCGACCTGTTCGGCGGCTACGGCGCCGTCGCGGGCGGTGGGCAAGGCCAGGGAGGTCACGGTGGTGAGGGTGCGCAGGGCGGTACGGGACAGGCCGGTGGGAACGGGAGTCCGGCGGCGCGGCTGAGCGGCTGGTCGGCGTATCAGGCGTTGTCCGAGGTGCGCCCCCAGGCGTTACGGGCGCGGTTGCGGACCGCGATTCGCGACGCCAGAACCGACGGGCTCGACGGCGAGGCCGCGGAGGCACTCGCGGACAGGGAGGCCGCCGCGGGGATCGCGTCGTTCACCGAGCACGTGCGGGCCGAGGCGCGCAGGCGCACGGCCGAGCTCCGCGGGCGCGACCGCATCGCACGGCACGCCGTGGCTCCGCAGACCGAGCTCGTGTCGTTCACGAGCGCGACCGCGGAGCAGTTCGCCGAGATGCGCCGCGCGGTGCAGCCGCTGTCCCGCAAACTGGCCACGCGGCTGGCGGCCCGACGCAGGCGCGCGGCACGGGGACGGATCGATCTGCGCCGTACCGTGCGCCGGTCGCTGGCGACCGGCGGTGTACCGATGCGACCGGTCATGCGCCGCAGACGTCCCGGTAGACCCGAGCTGGTGCTGCTGTGCGACATGTCCGGCTCGGTCGCCGGGTTCGCCCAGTTCACGCTCCTGCTGACGCAGGCGCTGAGTGATCAGTTCTCGAAGGTCCGCAGCTTCGCGTTCGTCTCGCGGACCGACGAGATCACCGACCTGGTGCGGGCGGGCCGGGACGAGCCCGAGAACCTGGCCGAGCGCATCGTCGCCGAGGCGAACCTGACGACGATCGGCATGAGCAGCGACTACGACGGGGCGCTGCAGACGTTCACCGACGGCTGGGGCGATGTGCTCGGTCCCCGCACCAGCGTGCTCGTCCTCGGCGACGGCCGCACCAACGGCGCTCCCCCGAACCTCGCCGCGCTGCGCGGGATCGCAGGGCGCGCCCGGCACGTCTACTGGCTCAACCCGGAACGCGAGTCGTCGTGGGGCACCGGTGACTCCGAGGCGCACCGGTACGCCCGGGAGGTGCCGATGTTCGAATGCCGCACGATCCGGCAGTTGTCCCGGCTCGTGACCCGGTTGCTGCCCGAATGACCCCGGCGTGGCCGGTCAGCCTGCCGCCTTCATCGTCTCCAGCAAGGTGGCCGTCTCGCCGTCCGTGAGCTCGATGCCGAGGCCGCGCAACCGGGCCGGCACGTCGTCGTGGTGCAGGTCCGTCGCGTCTTTACTGCCGTCAGGGCGTTCGACGACCAGCTTGCCGCCGAGGATCTCGGTGACCGCCCCGGGTTCGAGGCGCATCGCGATCAGGCCCCGCGTGAACGGGGACTTCGGGTGCGTGGCGACGTAGTGGTTGAAGACCTCGTAGTCGATCGGCCGCTGCGGCCGTTCGTCGAAGGCGTACTGCGGTTCCCACTCCCCGGCCGTCGACTTCTCGAGCGTCCACCCGTCGTCGCCGCGCACGATCCGGGTGGGCCACCCCGCCTGGTCCACGACGACTCCGTCCTCGAGCGGCATGGGACGTAGCACGCTCGCTCCGAAACCGACATCGGCGAGATACCGGGCTCCGTTGAGGCTGACGACGAGGTTCATGTGGGACTTCGGGCCGTTGCGGTGCGGTTGCACCCGGGCCGTGAGGCGCGTGACGTCGTAGCCGAGGCGTTCCAGCGCGGCGGCGAACAGCAGGCCGTGTTCGTAGCAGTAGCCGCCGCGGTGACGGTCGACGAGTTTCGCCTGGATGTCGGCGAGGTCGAGCGATGGCGGTCTGCCGGAGAACGGGTCGACGTTCTCGAACGGGATGGTCCGTACGTGTGCCTCGTGCAGCGCGGTGAGCGCTTCGGGCGACGGCGATACCGGGCGGCGGCCGATGCGCGCGAGGTAGGCGTCGAGGTCGAGGGCCCCGATCCCCCAGTCATCGGCGGGCGGCGACGCGGGCGCGGCCTGGGCGGGCGGCGACGAGGTGGAAGCGGTCGCGGTGGAAGCGGACGTGGGTTGCGCTGTCATGGCTGCAGCCTCACACCTCGACCACAGTGGAGGTCAACACGGCGCGCCGGTGGCGATGTCGCCGGGTGCGGAGGGGTGAGTTGCCCCACGTCGCGCCGGGAAATCGCGCACGAACCTCGCAAACCGGGCCACTCGATCGGACTAGGCGGCGACCTCGGCCGGAATATGTAGTTGCAGCAATCAAGTTATTTGTTATGTTGAGTCAACCGACTCACGACTGTCGTCGTCACGACTCTGTCCTTACTCAGGGGGTTCACCACGTCCGCGCACGCCCAGACCGTCGAGGATCCCGACGCCACGATGTCCAAGCGCGAGATCATGCAGGCCTTCATCGGCCTGCTGCTCGCGCTGCTCGTCGCGATCCTCTCGTCGACGATCGTTTCCAACGCCCTGCCCCGCATCATCGCCGACCTCGACGGCACCCAGAGCCAGTACACCTGGGTGATCACCGCGATGCTGCTCACCTCGACGGCCACCACGCCGATCTGGGGGAAGCTCGCCGACCTGTTCAGCAAGAAGCTGCTGTACCAGCTCGCCATCGTGATCTTCACCGTCGGCTCGGTCCTCGGCGGCTTCGCCGAGTCGATGCCGGAACTGATCACCTACCGCGCCATCCAGGGCATCGGCATGGGCGGCCTGCAGGCACTGGTCCAGGCCGTCATCGCCGCGATGATCTCCCCGCGTGACCGCGGCCGCTACTCGGGCTACATCGGCGCGACCTTCGCCGTCGCCACGGTGTCCGGCCCGTTGCTGGGTGGCATCATCGTCGACTCCCCGCTCGGGTGGCGCTGGTGCTTCTGGGTCACCGTGCCCGTCGCGGTGCTCGCGCTGATCGTGCTCGGCAAGACGCTCAAGCTGCCCGTGATCAAGCGACACGTGAAAATCGACTGGCTGGGCGCGACACTCATCGTCGGCGGCGTGGCCCTGGTGCTGATCTGGGTGTCGCTCGCGGGCAAGGAATTCGACTGGTGGTCGCCCACGACGGCCGCGTTCCTCGGCGGAGCAGCCGTCGCACTGGCGCTGGCCGTGTTCGTCGAGTCGAAGGTCTCCGAACCGGTCGTGCCACTCAAGTTGTTCCGCAACCGCTCCTTCTCGCTCACCGTGATCGGGACGCTCGCGGTCGGCACGGCCATGTTCGGCGGCGCGGTCTTCCTGGCGCAGTACTACCAGATCGCGCGCGGCTACTCGCCCACCGAAGCCGGCCTGATGACCATGCCGATGGTGCTCGGCCTCTTCCTGTCCTCGACCATCGCGGGCCAGGTCGTGTCCCGCATCGGCAGGACGAAGCCGTTCCTGGTGGCGGGCGCGTTCATCCTCGTCGTCGCCCTGAGCCTGCTCGGCACGATCGACAGCGAGATCAACCTGGTCCAGATGGGCGTCTACCTGGCGCTGATGGGCATCGGCACCGGCTGCCTCATGCAGAACCTGGTGCTGGTCGCACAGAACACGGTCGGCATGCGGGACGTCGGGTCCAGCACCGCCGTGGTCACGTTCTTCCGCACGCTCGGCGGCTCCGCGGGCGTGTCCGCGCTGGGTGCGGTGCTCGCGCACAACGTCTCCGAGTACATCGCCGAAGCGGCCGCCGCACGGGGCATGCCGATGAGTGGCGGCGCCACCGGCGCGTCCGGCGGCAGCACCCTCGACGTCGAGGCGATGCCCGCACCCGTGCAGGCGATCGTGCGGTCGGCCTACGGCGACGCCATCGGCGACGTGTTCCTCATCGGCGCCGCCGTCGCCGTGGTCACGTTCCTCGCGGTGGTGTTCATCAAGGAGACGCCGCTCCGCAGCACGCTCGACCTGGCGGACGAGGAGGCCGAGGACACGGCCGGGGCCGGTGAGGCGGAAACCCCCGCCGACGCCGAACTGCCGGCCGCCGCGACGGCGGGTCCGGCCGGTGCGGACACGGCACCTGTCCCCGCCGCGCGGTCGGCGTACGAGGTGCCCTCCTCACGACTCGCGGCCGCCGCGTTCGCTGCACGCAACGGTGCCACCGCCGATCGGTCCGCCACGGTGTACGGCGTCGTCACGGCCGCGGGCGAACCCGCGTCCGGCGTCACGCTCACACTGACCGACGCGTCGGGTGCGCAGGTCGATCTGACGCGCAGCGCCGAGGACGGCACGTTCCGCGTCGGCGCGCGGGAACCGGGCCGGTACATCCTCATCGCCGCCGCCGAACACCTGCAGCCCTCGGCACAGTCGGTCGAGCTCGGGACGAGTCCGCTGCACCGCGACATCGCGCTGACCGGCTCCGGCCAGATCAGCGGGCGCGTCCGGACACCGCAGTCGCGGCCCGTGGGCGGGGCGACGGTCGTACTGACCGACACCGGCGGCGACGTGCTCGACGCGAGTATGACCGGCGGTGACGGCTGGTACCGGTTCCCCGACGTGGCGGGCGGCACCTACACGCTGGCCGTCACGGCGCAGGGCTACCGGCCGCAGGCCACGCCTGTCCGGCTGGCCACCGGCGAGCGGGTCACGCAGGACGTCGAGCTCAGCGCGGCCGGGCACCTCGAAGGCACCGTGCGTTCGGAACTCAGCGGCACGGCCGTCGCCGAGGCCCGCGTGGTGCTGCTCGACGAGGTCGGCGGCGTCGCCGGGGTGACCATGACCGCCTCCGACGGCACCTACCGGTTCGACGACGTCGAGCACGGTCATTACACGGTCATCGCCAGCGGCTACGGACCCGCCACGGCGACCGTTCAGGTGGGCGTCGAAGAGGGCAGGCAGGATTTCGACCTCGGCTACTCCACCGAGAGCGGCGGCCCGTCGCCCGCGCCGAGCGGCTTCCGGCCGCGGCGCGCCGTGGTCCGCGGTGACGGCGCCGCCGAGGACTCGGACACCCCGCAGGGCTGAGGCCCGGGACGGGGAACGTCGGGGCGGGAGGCTTTCGCGGCCGTCCCGCCCCGACGTGTGTGCGGGCTAGACTCCGCGGCCATGTCGACCCCGCAACGGCCGCCGCTCGCCGCGGCCCTCGACCTCGAACCACATCCCGAAGGCGGGTGGTTCCGGCAGACCTGGGTCGCCGGCCACACGTTCCGGCCGGAGGGCTATCCCGGCGACCGCTCCGCGGCGACCGGCATCCACTACCTGCTCGCTCCGGGGGAGGAATCGGCGTGGCACCGCGTCCGCAGTGACGAGCTGTGGCTCTGGCACCGCGGCGGTCCGCTGACCCTGCAACTCGGCGGCTCCGGTGGCGAGCCCGACACCGCGCCGCAGACCTCCACGCTCGGCCCCGCGGTCGAGGACGGCCAGCACCTCCAGGTACTCGTGCCCGCGGGCGTGTGGCAGACCGCGCGGCCCGCCGACGACACCGAGGTGCTCGTGTCGTGCATCGTCTCCCCCGGCTTCGACTTCGAGGACTTCGAACTGCTGCCCCACTGAGGCCCCTGCGCCGCGTCACCGGTGCGACAGCGGTGTTTCGACCGCGGTTACAGCCGGGCCCGCATCGTGTAGGCGTGGTGGTCCGAACCCCACCTCGGGCGCTGCAACGCCTTGGAGTGCTGCACGTTCGTCGGCGCGTACATATGGTCGAGCCGCACGCCCGGCACGCCCTTGATCGGCGTGTACTTCAGCGGCGAGGGCATCGGCAGCGCCCTCCGCCGGTTGAAATCACCCACCACGAAGAGCCGAGCGTTCGGGTGGTTCGAGTGCAGCGCCCGCACCTTGCCGCGCAGCGTGCGCATGTGCGTGTACCAGCGCTCCCACCGCTCCGGGTGTGTGGACCACGCACCGGAGATCAGGTGCGTGGTCACCACGATGACCTTCTTGTTCGTGCCGCGCAGTTTCAGCTTGACCCACGTCACGAACCGGGCGGGTGTGACACCCGCTTCGCCCGGGTGCGTCCGCGTGTAGCCCGAGGCGAGCTTCGTGAACCGGTGGCTGCGCCACGAGATGGGCACCGCGGCCGCAGCCGGCGGAGCGAGAGTCGCTCCGAAGATCGCACTCAGCGCCACGACGCCGAGTTTCACTCGTCGTCTCATGATGACGAAACCCCCCAGGTTTCCTACTCGGCCACGAGGTGACCGTCGGTTGTCTCGCGGCCTTCGTGTCACTGTTCGGTTGTGGCGGTGGGGGCGTCGCGCGAGACGGCCCCACCCGTCCGCGGCTACGACGCGGAGGCGGACACTACGGTTGCATCGGGCACCGGGAACCTGCGGCGGTAGGCCGCTTCTCGTCCGGTGCGTGCCCGGTCACAGGTGCCCGCTGACTAGAGTCGGGATCATGTTCGAGCGGTTCGTCGCACTGGGAGATTCGTTCACCGAAGGGGTCGGTGACGACGACCCCGATTATCCGAACGGCGTCCGCGGGTGGGCCGATCTCGTCGCCGAGTCGCTCGCCGCGGCGAACCCGGCCCTCGGTTACGCGAACCTGGCGGTGCGCGGCCGGTTGCTCCACCAGGTCGTCGCCGAACAGCTCGATCCCGCACTGGCGCTGCACCCGGACCTGGTGACGCTCTACGCTGGAGGCAACGACCTGATGCGGCCCCGGCCCGACATCGACGGTCTGGCCGAGATCTACGACGAGGCGATCGGCAAGCTCGCCGCCACCGGTGCGACGGTCGTGCTGTTCACCGGCGTCGACGGCGTGGCCGATCCGGTGTTCCGGAAGATGCGGGGCCGCACGGCGGTCTACAACGAGCACGTCCGGCTCATCGCGGCACGCCACCGTGCTCTCGTCGTGGACATGTGGGCGATGCGCGTCCTGCGGGACCGTCGCATGTGGTCCGACGACCGCATCCACCTCGGCCCCGACGGCCATCGGACGGTCGCCACGGCCGTGCTCGACACCCTCGGAGCCGGCCACACCCTGCGGCCGGTCGACCTGCCCATCCCTGCCGACGCTCCGGCACAGCGGCGCAGCGAGAACCTCCGATGGCTGCGCACCCACGTCGTGCCTTGGATTCACCGGCGCCTGACCGGAACCTCGTCCGGCGACGGCGTCACCCCGAAACGCCCGATCCCGGAGCGCGTGACGCCCCGCTGAGGTCCGGTCCGTTCGTGGGGCGACGGTGTGTCAGCGCGCCCGCGCGTAGACGCTTCCCAGGCTTTCGTTCTTATTCGTACTCCGGGCTTGCGACCGTGTCCGCAATGTGTTGCAGGACGAGTCGTCCGCCGTAGGACCAGCCGACGAATACCGCCGGTAGCACGACCTCGGTGTCAGCGGTTCCCGGGCAGTAGCCGGTTGCCACCGTATTTCTTGTGGACGGCCTGTTTGGACACCCCGAGGGCCCCTGCGATATCCGTCCAGAGCACGCCCTGAACGCGGGCTCGCCGAACAGCCACCGCTTCCCTCCGATCGAGCTCGCGGCGCAGCTCGGCCGCTGCTCGCAGCGCGGCCAACGGATCGGGGCCATCGGCGCCTGCGGCGAGTGCGGTCAACGTCTCATCCATGGAGTCAACCTACGTTGACCCGAGGGCAGGGTCAACCCAGGTTGACCCTGCCCTCGGGTCAACGTAGGTTGACGCCAGGCTCGGTTCGGCGCCGGCGCCCCGCGCTGTTGCACGACGCAGGCCACGCCTTCGACGAGCCGGGCATGCTCGACGTTCTGCTCAACGCCACCGACAGGTTCGCAGCCGCCTGACCAGCCGCATCGGCGCGAGCAACTCGACGGTTCGGACGCCGCGGCGTTGGCCGAGGGTGTTCGCCGGGGCACATCGGGTGCCGGCGGCATCCGAAGCGTGTAGTGTGGGCGGTGGTCGTAGTTTTCTGGGTTCGTGTTTTGTGCATGCTCGCAGGATGTTGATGCGGGCGAGCTTCTTTCTTTGGTTGTAGCTGGAGTAAGCCGCCGTCTGAGATCGCCGGCCCGGGCCTCCACACGGTGTGGTGCGTCCGTATATCCCAGCTCCCGAAGGAGACAGTCATGATCAACGGAACCGTGAAGTGGTTCAACTCGGAAAAGGGCTTCGGCTTCATCGCCCCGGACGAGGGCGGGCCGGACGTGTTCGTGCACTACTCGGCCATCGACGCGGCCGGGTTCCGGACCCTCGAGGAGAACCAGCAGGTGACCTACGACGTCAGCCAGGGCCCTAAGGGTCCGCAGGCCGACGTCGTGCGCGTGGCCTGAGACTCCGCTGAGTTTCTCCCGGCCCGCACCTCGTGTGCGGGCCGGGAACCGCGGTCACCCGGCCCACCTCCCGCGCTCGCCACCATGCGGTGCGGTTGAGACGGGCCCAACCGATCCGATCCCACAGCACCCCGGCCGCCGTGACCACGCTGCCCACCACCGGGCGCGCAGAAGCGGCCGCCCGTAGCCTGCTGTCGTCCAGTCCTTCTTCCGGTTGAGCCGAGCGCATCCCCCACGGGCCGGCTCCCGGAACCTCGCCACTTCCTTTCCTGTGGCCTGCAGCCGCAACTCTCGACGTTGCGCCGGGCCACGGGATCCTTCGACGCGTATAGGAGCCCCGATGCGGGCCGACTACAACCTGATCACGACCCCCTCCGCTGTGTTCACAGTGGAGGGGGACCTCGCCGGTTCGAGCACCGCCCTGCTGGCCGAGCGGCTCTGGCCGCATGTGTTGAGCGGGCCACCGGAAACCGTGGTGGACCTGGCCCCGGCCACGACCATCGATACCGCCGGGCTCGATCTCCTGATCGCCGTACACACGTACGCGACCCACCGGCACATTCCCTTCGACGTCGTCAACGCGGCGCCCCACCTGCACGCCATGCTGCAAGCGACCGGCGTCAGCGCACTCCCGGCGGCCCACTCCCGCTCCGAGTTCGCCCTCACCACGAGCCCGCCACCGCAGTCGGACACTGCGATGGCGATGGCCTGATGCGGTCCGGTCGCCACAGGTCCGGTCGCCACATCACGAGCACGTGGCGGCCCGATACCGGCGCGCACCTCATCGGCGCCGGCTGACGCTCCGCGGGCACCGGCCAGACCCGCGGGCGCTCCGTGTGCGCGGCCACCGACATCGGGGCACCACGCCGCACGCGTCCCGCGATGTCGAGGCCGAAGGACCGCTCCACCTCCGTTCGGGACACCTCCGGCGACCGCCCGTAGGACTCGGGCTCTGTGCCCCCGTGTCGCACGGCTTCAGACGGCCTCGGTCCGCGGATGTCGCTCTCCCGCCCCGCGGGAAGCCCTCCTGCGTGGGGATAAACGCGACTCATCACCGCCTGCAAGGCCCTCCATCGAGCCGCCGCGAACCCTCCGATACCTCGGCTACAAAATATATCTTCTGTAGCGGTCCATGATTATAGTTAGTGCAACCAGAACCCGTGTTAAGGCATAGATAACTCTGAACTAGGGTGGCTGCATGAGCGCGGAAAGTGTGACGGTGCACGTGACGGACCCACAGGCGGCGCAGTGCGGCTTCCGGCATTGCAGACGGCCCCTCCCGCCGCCGGGCCCGCGTGGGGGGCGGCCTTACGAGTTCTGCCCGGACCGCCGGTGGCCGGGCGACAAGACGTGCAAGCAACTCGCGGCCGCCGAACACGCGCTCCGCACCGCGCTCGGCGACACCGATCCCCCGACGGCCTTGCGCGACGCGACCGACATGTTCGCCGAAGCCGCCGGACGGATCCTCGAACCACTGCAAGCACTCGGCGGCGCACTCGACGACGTCACGGCACGCATGCAGGACGAACTGACAGCCGCAGCGGCCCGGGCCGACGAGGCGGAGGCCGCCGCCGAGCGGGCCCGAAGCGCACAGGTCGACGCGGAGGAACGGGCGGCCGAATCCGACCGACTCCGGGAGGCGGCCATCGCCGAGGCCGACCGGGCAACGGCCGACGCGGACGCGGCCCAGGACACCGCACAGCAGGCCACGGCGACCGCCGAAGCCGCCGCGCTCGCGCAGGCGCGCGCCGAGGCCACGGCGGAAGCGACCGCCGAGCGGGCCCGCACGGCCGAGGACCAGAACAAGGTCGCCCGTGCTCGGGTCGACGAACTCACCGAACGCCTCGATGAGTTGCGACGGCAGCTGGCCGAACGCACCGGGGAACGCGACACCGCGCAGGCCACGCTCGACGAACACCGCGCACGGAGCCGTGACCTGGAACAGAGCCTCACCGAACGGCTGACGACCGCCACCGCCCAGCTCGACGACACCCGCGCCTCGCTGCGTGAGACCACGCAGCGAGAACAGGACCTCGCGCAGCGATTCGACGACGCCGTAGCCGCACGGCAGCAGGCCGAGCAGAGCCTCGCCGCCGTGCGAGCCGAACTGGCCGGCGTGCAGGCGGAGTTGGGGGACGTCCGCGGCGACGCGGAACGCCAGCAGAACCGGGCGACCGAAGCCGACCGGCACCGCGTGGCCCTCGACGGCGTGCTCCGACGCGTGCACACCGCGGTGCTGGAATCCCCCGACGACCCGGCCGGCCTCCGCGAACGCGTGTTGCTGGAGCTTCTCTCCCGCAACACGCATCCTGACGACGCACCACCGGACGGAGCCGAATCCTGACCCGCGCCGGACAGCAAGGTCGGACGGCATGCTTCACCGCCGCCTGATCCACCACTTCTTCCGAAGGGAGCGGGATGACCCCTGCGACCGCGGCTGCGCTGCACCCTGCCCAACGGCGCATCCTCGCCGTACTCGTAGCTGCGCAGATCCTCAGCGGTGCGGGGCTGGCTGCGGGCATCACGGTCGGGGCGCTGCTGGCCGAAGACATGCTCGACACCACCGGCCTGTCCGGACTACCCATTGCCCTGTTCACCGCGGGGTCGGCGCTGGCTGCAGCCCTGATCGGACGGACTTCCCAACGTCGGGGACGCCGCACGGGCCTTGCCGCAGGCTACGTAGTCGGGGCACTCGGAGCCGTCGGCGTCGTGGTCGCCGCCACCGTCGACAGTGTCGCCCTGCTCTTCGTCGCACTACTCCTCTACGGATCGGGCACCGCCGCCAATCTGCAAGCCCGCTACTCCGGCGCCGACCTGGCGACACCTGCGCACCGTGCTCGCGCCCTCAGCACCGTGCTGGTGGCCACGACACTCGGGGCCGTCGTCGGTCCCAACCTGGTCACGCCCCTGGGCACACTGGCGCAGACCTGGAACATCCCACCGTTGGCCGGGCCCTTTCTACTGGCTGCGATCGCCTACGGCGCCGCCGGCGCGGTGCTGTGGTCGTTGCTGCGTCCAGACCCACTACTCACGGCGCGTGCTCTGGCGGACTCCGTCCCCGACGGCCTCCCGGGACCGGACGTCGCGGCCACCGACCACCGCGGTGACCGGCGCCGCGTTCTGCTCGGCGCCGCGGTGATGGTCCTGGCTCAACTCGTCATGGTCGCGATCATGACCATGACCCCGATCCACATGCAGCACCACGGTCACTCGGTCGGCGCGGCCGGCGTCGTCATCGCCGTCCACGTCGCCGCGATGTATCTGCCGTCGCCGTTGAGCGGTTTCCTCGTCGACCGCTACGGCCGGATTCCGGTCGCGGGCGCATCAGGGCTGACCCTGCTGGCGGCGGGGACACTGGCCGCCTTCGCGCCGCCGCAGTCGGTCGCACTACTGGCCGTTGCACTCGGCCTGTTGGGGTTGGGATGGAGCTTCGGACTCGTCAGCGGCACCGCGATCATCATCGACAACACGCCGCCTGCCACCCGCGCCAGAACACAGGGGCTGGTCGACGTCGCCATCGCCGTCTCAGGAGCCGGCGGCGGACTGGCCTCCGGAATGATCGTGGCCACCGGCAGCTACACCCTGCTGTCCCTGGCCGGGGGTGTGCTCGCCGTGATGCTCCTTCCGATGATCATGCTGACCTCGCGCGTCCGCAGCGCCCCGCGAGCCGCGGATCCGACCACGTCGGCGCCTCCCGAGCACTGACCGGCACGCGCCGCCGCTACCCCACTGGCCCGGGACGGAGGTTGCTGACGCGGCGTGCACTCAGGCGCCGTTGACGCCGGTCAGCGCGAAGAACTCGTGGCGCGCACGGGCGTCGGCGCGCAGCGTGCCGAGCAGCGTGGAGGTCACGGTGTGGGCACCGGTGGCCTGGACTCCGCGCAGGGTCATGCAGGTGTGTTCGGCTTCGATGACCACTCCGACGCCCTTGGGCTGCAGGTGTTCTCCCAGCCAGTCGGCGACCTGCTTGGTCAGGCGTTCCTGAACCTGGGGCCGGCAGGCGAAGTGCTCGACGATCCGGGCCAGTTTGGAAAGCCCCAGGATGCGCTGACCGGGCAGGTAGCCGACGTGGGCCACTCCCGTGAACGGCAGCAGGTGGTGTTCGCAGACCGAGCGCACCGGAATTGCCCTGGCCAACACGAGCTCGTCGTAGCCCTCCTCGTTGGGGAAGGTCGTCAGGTCGAACGGGCGTGGGGTGAACAGCTCGGCGTAGGCGCGGGCCATCCTGCCGGGGGTTCCGGACAGGCTCTCGGAGTCGGTGGATATCCCCAAGGCTCGTAACAATTCGCCTGCGGCGCGCTCGGCCGCCTCGAGGTCGATGCCGGTGTCGGGCTCGTGCACGACGCGCAGTGCGGCGCCAGGGGTCATGGGCAGGTCCTCGTCCATCGACAGTGCGGCAGGGGTGGGTGGCTTGGTGGTGGGCATCAGAACCCGAGGGCGGCCAACAACGCCAGTACGACCGTCGCCACGGCGAAGATCCCGTGGCCGGCGACCACACCGACCGGGAAGTGTTTCTCGGCCACGTCCTGCCCGCCCGTGGCGCCGGCGGCCGCCCTGGCGCGGTAGACGGGGATCCACCGGAACAGCATCAGGAATCCCAGCAGCGCCACCGGTAGCAGCAGGACGAAACCGGTCCAGGCGATCGCGTGGTTGTCGGTGAACACGTAGATGATCCACACGATCAGGCCGATCGCGGCCAGCGCGAAGTGCCCGACGATCACCGCAGGGGGCAGGTGGCTGTTCTTCTTCGGGCCGCCTTTGGCCACCCAGGTGCCGAGCATGACGAATCCGCCGATGGCGGTGATCAACCACGTGATCAAGGCTGCGAGTGCCATGGGAGGTGTCTCCTGTCGTGATGGTGACGATGGTGGTCGCACCGGGGTCAGCGGCCGGACGGATCGTCGCGGGTGGTGTATCCGGTGGCCTGGGTCTTCTCGTCGGCGACCCGGACGCCGTAGCGGTAGGCCAGCTTGCCGCCGAGGTAGCCCGCCACCGCCAGCACGATCACGCCCGCCACCGAGAGCGTGAGCATCGCGGCCGGGACCGGGCCGGGCCGGCCGTAGTCGGCCTGGCGCCACACGAAGTTGACGGCGTAGGCGGCGGTGACCGTGAGGTTCAGCGCCATGTGCAGCAACCCGAGTCGAAACGCCGGGGTGCCGGTGGGGATGGCGAACAGATCGAGCACCCCGACCAGGGCCGCGGCGACGGCACCGAGCACGCCGAGTCCGATCAGCCAGACCGATCCCTGTGCCAGGAAGCCGGGGTCGACCACGAGCCACGAGGCCACGTCGAACACCAGGCTGGCCACCCACGCTCCGATCGGCACGGTGACCAGGATCGGATGAAACGGATGCCCGTACGGGCCGGCCAGCGCCGCGCTCACCGGGTGCTTGGCCTGTTGTCGCGGACCGTCCACAGCGCCTCCCTTTTCACCAATGGACGTTAGTTTTATTCGAGCCGAGAAGCAAGCACGCGGTGGTGACAGCACGGTCGAAGTCGTTTCGGTGCACTCGCATTAGCGGAACCCGCGCTACGGTGGCGGGGTGGACGCACGCTGCGACAACCCCGGACTTCCCATCGCGACCGTGGCCGCCCTGGACGACGAGCTCCGGCGCGGGATGTACGAGTTCATCCGCCATGCCCAGCGGCCGGTCACCCGCGACGACGCGGCGGCCGCGGTCGGAATCTCTCGCAAGCTCGCCGCCTTCCACCTCGACAAGCTGGTCGACGCCGGCCTGCTGACCGCCCGGTTCGAAGCGGTCGGCGGCATCCGCAAGGTCGGGAGGACCCCGAAGGTCTACGAACCGGCCGACGTCGACATCCGCGTCACCATCCCGCCCCGCCAGCACGACCTGCTCGCCGACATCCTGCTTCAGGCTGTGCTCACCGAGGGTGAAGGAGAAACCGCCCACCACGCCGCCCTGCGCACGGCCCGCGAACGCGGCCACCGACTCGGCACCACCGAACGGGAGCGGCTTCGTCCCGGCAAACTCGGCGTCGAACGTGCACTCACCCACGCCGAGACCGTGCTGGCCCGGTACGGATTCGAACCCTCCCGTCAGTCACCGGAGTGCGTGCGGCTGCTCAACTGCCCCTTCCACCCACTGGTCGCGCAATCCCCGGACCTGGTTTGCGGCATCAACCATGCCTTCCTCGAGGGGTTCCTCACCGGGCTGCACGCCTCCGCCGTCGAGGCGACCCTCGCCCCCCGCACCGGCGAATGCTGCGTACAGCTGCACCACGCCACCCAGTAGCTCTGCCCGCAGCCGCACCGGCGGGAAACCGGCGGCTCACCGCCTCGAGGTGGTCCCACCGCGTTTGACCACGACGTGGCCGCAGTTCACACCGCGCAGAGCAACTCAGGCGGGAACGCGGGAGTGTCAAGCGTGGCTACGAGGTGCCTGCGGTGGCCTTGACGCGCACTACTCGGGCTCCTCGTCGGCGGCGTACCACGTCCCCGCCACGAGATCGACTGCGCTGCGCTCGGGATCCGGCGCGGCGTGGTCGTAGACCTTGCGGGTGGTGTCGATACTGCTGTGCCCGACGTCGCCTTGCACGTGGGCGAGGTCCGCGCCCGCCTCGACGGCGGTGGTGACGTAGAAGTGCCGCAGCGCGTGCGGGTGCATCGCGTCGGCCACCTCGGCGAGTTCCGGCCCGGCCGACGCGGCGACGCGGCGCAGCAGTTGCCAGATCGCCTGCCGCTGGAAACGCCGTCCCGTGCGGGTACGCAGCAACGGCCGTTCGTCGACGGTTCCGGTGCGGTCGCGTTGCAGCGCCGCCCCCTTCGACGTCCGGTCTTTCGAGGCCGTGTTCTGCGAGGTCGCGGCATCCCGGACACGGAGCCGGTACTCGGTCAGCGCGGCCTCGGCGGGCTCGCTGAGGTACACGATGCGCGCCTTGCCGCCCTTGCCGTGCACCCGCAGTGCCCGTCGCCCCCGCGTGACGTGGAGGTCGGACTCATCGAGCCCGCACAGCTCGCTCACGCGCAGGCCGAGGGTGAACAGCGCGACGACCGCGGCGGCACGGGCGGTATCCACCGGACCCGCTCCCCTGCGCGGCGCCGCGGCCGCGGTGTGGAGCGCACGTACCTGCCGCCCGGTCAGCGTGATCGTGGCCGAGGTGCTCGTCGTCGCCGTCGTGAGGCCGAGTCGCCGTCTGCTCAGCGCCGCCGGATTCCCCGTGACGAGGCCCTCCTCGGCGAGGTAGGCGTACAGGGTCTTGACTGTCGCGAGGAGGCGATCGCGTGTGGACGGTGCGGCACCTGCGGTGGCCACGGCCTCGAGCCACGCCTTCACGTCGCGGCTGGTGACCCGCAGCGGGTCGAGTCCCCGTGCGGCGCACCAGCGGAACCAGTGGACCGCCCGTAACCGGCCACGCGGTGCCGGTGGCGGACGTCGAGCCGCTCCGTCGGCACTCGCGCCCGGTGGGCTCAGCTGGAGCGCCGACGCGTAGGCCGCGACCGCGTCGCGCCAGTCCGTGCCGGGCAACCGGCCGCCGTGGACGAACCCGGTCTGCGGCTCGCCGTCCGGTGTGGACACGTGTGAGGCCGCGGAGGCGGTGATGGTCCGGACCCATTCCTCGACGTCGGCGCTCGTGCCGGGCAGTCCCAACCCCTCGGCGTAGGTCCGGCGGGTCTGGACGTTGCCGTACCCGGTGAGCCAGTCCGCGATCCCCGACAGCAACGCGGCCGGGTCGGACGCCCCGGGCCACGGATCCGTCCCGGCCCACACCGACCGCGTGAGGGGAACCGGATGCTCGCTCATCGCGACCGACCGTAGCGCATCGCGGGCCCGTTACCGGACCGGCATCAGCCGTGGTCACGCGCTGCCCACCCGTGGACAGCAGGCCCACGGCGAGGTGTTTGACGGGCGACATGAACCGGGTAGTTCCCGCATTCATGGACCGAGCGCCGCACACAGGGGTTATGACATGAGCGCACCGTTGACATTGTCGGCAACCGAGCCCGGCGACTTCACCGCAGGCAGTGTCTACTTCATCGGCAATGCCACAACGCTCATTCGCTACGGCGGATTCACGATCCTGACTGACCCCACGTTCCTGCACGCCGGCGACCACGTGCACCTCGGCCACGGCATGTACGCGCGGCGCGAAGTCGAGCCCGCCTGCCAGATTGACGACCTGCCACCGCTGGACTTCATCGTGCTCTCGCACCACCACGGCGACCATTTCGACGATGTCGCCGCCGAGCAGCTGAACAAGGACGTACCCATCATCACCACCGAACACGCCGTGGGGCTGCTGTCCGAGCAGGGCTTCACCCAGGGGCACGCGCTGGACACCTGGCAGTCCCACACCGTGGCCAAGGGCGAGGACGAAGTGCGGGTCACCGCGATGCCGGCCAAGCACGACCCCGATCCGGTGGCGGGCATGCTGCCGCCGACCATGGGCAGTGTTCTGGACTTCAGCCGCGGCGAGAACCGGTCCTTCCGGCTCTACATCAGCGGCGACACACTGTTGCACGACCGGCTGTACGACATCCCGCAGCGCTACCCCGACATCGATCTGGCGTTGGTGCACGCCGGTGGCACCACCCTGCTCGGCACCGTGGTCACCATGACCGGCGAACAGGCCGTACGGGCTGTGGAAATCGTCGATCCGCGCACTGCGGTGCCCATCCACTACAACGACTACTCGGTCTTTCAATCCGGACTGGACGACATCAAGCAGGCCGCGGCCTCATCGTCGACCGCAGCGGAGTTCCACTACCTCGACCACGGCGAGACCTATCACTTCCACCCCAGTGACGGCGGGTAGACCGTCCGGGGCAGCGGTTCCGTCAAAAGATTCCTCAGTGATCCCTCGGTGATCCTCAGGGAGGCGAGCCCGGGCGGTCGAAGGGATGTCCATGGCCGGGCGAGCAGCGGTGGCGCGTCCCGGCCGTGGCCGAGCGCTGTCGTGTCTGCCCGACCTATTCGCCGGGCGGCGCGGACAGGTCCGGCGTCGTCGTGCTGAGATGCGCGTTGAGCAGCCCGCGTGCGGCGGCTTTGCCCTGTTCGGCGGGACAGTGGTGGGTTTGCCGCATGGCGGCAGCGACGATTGCGCCCTCGACCAGGAGCAGGAGCTGGTCGGCCAGCGCCTCGGCGTCCTCGGCGTCGGCCTCGACAGCAAGCGCGCGAAGCTGCGCACGCAAGGCGCACTTGTGCGCCCGGGCCAAGCCGGCCACAGGTGTTGACACGGCCCCGAGTTCACCGAAGGCGTTGATGAACGCACACCCGCGGAAATCCGATGTATCGAACCATGCCGCGAGGAAGTCGAACACCGCAAGCAGGCGACGCTCCGGACTGCGGTGGCGATCGATGTGCTCGGCCAGTGCCTGATGCCAACGCTGGTCCCGCCTGCGCAGATACGCGTCCACCAGGTCCTCTTTGGACGCGAAGCACTGGTAGAGCCGCTTGAGTGAGACGCCCGAAGCCTGCCGGATCTCGGCCATACCCACCGCCTGGATGCCCCGCCCGTAGAACAGCTGCTCGGCCGCGTCCAGGATCCGGTCGTGAGCCTCCTGCCGATCCACGCGACACCTCGCCCTCGACAGGAGAATGAACGTTCTCTAGGCTAGCAGCCATCCGGAGAACGATCATTCTCGACCTGAGTGAGGAGCCATGACGGCACGACCCCCGTTCCCGCCGTTCACGGAGCAGACCGCCGTGGAGAAGGTGCAGGCGGCCGAGGACGCGTGGAACACCCGGGATCCCGAACGCGTGGCACTCGCTTACACCGAGGACTCGGTGTGGCGCAATCGCGACGAGTTCGTCACCGGCCGCGCCGAGATCATCGACCTGTTGCGGCGCAAGTGGGACCGCGAGCTCGACTACGCACTGCGCAAGGAACTGTGGGGATTCCGCGGCAACCGCATCGCGGTGCGGTATCAGTACGAGTGCCGTGACACCCATGGCCAGTGGTGGCGAAGCTACGGCAACGAGTTGTGGGAGTTCACCGACGACGGCCTGATGAACCGGCGGGAATCCAGCATCAACGATGTGCCCATCAACGAGGGCGACCGACGCATCTTCGGTTCCCGGCCAGCACATGAGCGGGGTGCACTGCTTCCGTTGCACTGAGGAGTAGAGACAGGCGGGCGTTGCCGTCCGCGATGGTCCTCGGCGAGGCCGTGTGCGCGTCCTCGAGGGCGATGTCGGACACGGCACGTGGCAGGTGCCGTGGAGCGTCGGTGCCGGGCCGGAACACGACGAAGGCCGGTTCCCACAGGTGACGTGGAAACCGGCCTTCGTCGTTCTCGCCTGCGCCTACTGCTGACGCGGCGGGCCGCCGAACGGCGGACCCTGCTGCGGCGGGTACTGCCCACCCTGCGGCGGCTGCGGCGGCGGGGTCGGACCGCCCTGAGGGGGCTGCGGCGGCGGGGTCGGACCGCCCTGAGGGGGCTGCTGCCCCTGGTTGCCCCCGTACGGTCCCGCGGGCGGTTGCTGCTGCTGCGGAGCCTGCTGCGGCGGGGTGGGCGGAGGCGTCGGCTGCGCAGGCGGGCCCGGAGGAAGCTCCGGGGCCTCGCCCTGCTCTTCCTCCTCCGCAGCGGTCTCCGGCTGCGTCGGCCCGGGAGCACCTCCGCCGAGCGCCTGCAGCGCCGCGGGCGGCGGCGTCGGGGCCTGCGGCGTACCGTGCAGCGGGCCGACCTCCTGGCGCGCGACCTTCTCGGCCTCCCGCACCGCTTCGGCCACGCTCGGGTCCGACTTGGTGTCGAACCAGGACGCGACCTCCTCGTCCTCCAGCGGCGGCATCTCCGTGTCGTCGTCCTTCGGCGGTTCGTACCGGAACACGCCGTCCTCGCCCGGAGCGCCGAGCTTGCGGGCGAAGCCTTCGAGGGCCTGGCCGTACTCGCTCGGAATCATCCAGACCTTGTTCGCGTCACCCTGCGCCATCTGCGGCAGGGTCTGCAGGTACTGGTAGGCCAGCACCTCCGGAGTCGGCTTGCCGGCCTTGATGGCCGCGAAGACCTTCTCGATGGCCTTGGCCTGCCCCTGTGCCTGGAGGTACCGGGCGGCACGTTCACCCTGGGCCCGCAGGATCCGGGACTGCCGCTCGGCTTCCGCGGACAGGATCGAGGCCTGCTTGGAGCCCTCGGCGGCGAGGATCTGGCTCTGCTTCTGCCCCTCGGCCGTCTTGATGGCCGATTCGCGTTCACCCTCGGCGGTCAGCACCATGGCGCGCTTCTCGCGGTCGGCGCGCATCTGCTTCTCCATCGAGTCCTGAATCGACGGTGGCGGGTCGATGGCCTTCAACTCGACCCGCGCGACGCGGATGCCCCAGCGGCCGGTCGCCTCGTCGAGGACGCCGCGCAGCTGCTGGTTGATCTGGTCACGCGAGGTCAGCGCGTCCTCAAGGCTCATGCCGCCGACGAGGTTGCGCAGCGTCGTCGTGGTCAGCTGCTCGACACCGACGATGTAGTTGGAGATCTCGTACACGGCGGCGCGGGAATCGGTGACCTGGAAGTACACGACCGTGTCGATCGAGACCGTCAGGTTGTCCTGCGTGATCACCGGCTGCGGCGGGAACGAGACGACCTGTTCACGCAGGTCGACCTTCGCGCGCACCTTGTCCAGGAACGGCACGAGGAAGTTCAGGCCGGGACCGGCCACCATCCGGAACCGTCCGAGCCGCTCGATCACGGCCGATTGCGATTGCGGCACCACCATCAGCGCCTTCGCGACCACGACGATCACGAGCAGCGCGATGACGGCGACAACAATCAGTCCTGTTGTCTCCACCTGATTTCTCTCCCCTTCACTGTGCGACCGGGCCGTGCGTGGCCACGTGTTCTCGCGTGGATTCCCGGTCAGGGCTTGTTCGATCCTCTGTGGATGTTCGTGTGGTGTTGCCCGTGGTGTGGACCGTGCGAGGACGGCGACGGTTCCATCGGCCTCACCTCCACCCGGCGGACGCGCACACCCCAGCGCATGGCGGTCCGGTCGGCCTCGTCCCGCACTCGGTTTCCGACGATGTCGGGTGCAGGCCCGTTGGACCCGTCCGTGCCCGCGAACTCGCGCAGGGCGAGCGTGACGACGCGCTCCACGCTCTCACCGACGCTGCGCTCGCGCCCGGACTCCGACTCGCGGTACAGGTCGCCGGGCCGGTCGTAGACCGACGCCCGGACATCGACCACCGCGAAGTAGGCCGTGATGCCGATCGACACCGACGTCCTGTCCGAGGTGACCACCGGCTGTGCGGGGATGTGCAGCACCTGCTCGCGCAGGTCGACGGTGGTCCGGACCTTGTCGAGGAAAGGAACGCGGAGGGTGAGCCCGGGCCCGGCCACGGCGTGGAAGCGGCCACCGCGTTCGATGACGGCCGCCTGCATGGGACGTACCGGGAGCACGGCCAGGACCGCGAACAGTGCCGCGACCGCCACCACGACGATCGTCACCACACTCGCGCTCACTGGCTGTCCCTCGCTCTCGGCTCACCCGCCCGTTGCCGGCCTGTGGCCGCTGGTCAGATCGCGGCGGACACGATGGCGGTCGCCCCTTTGATCTCGACGACCGTCACGTGTGCTCCCGCCTCGATGACGTCTCCTTCGGTCAGGGTGCGCGCGGACCAGGGTTCTCCTGCCAGCTTCACCTGACCGCCGTGCGAGTCCACGTCGGACATCGCAACGGCCTGACTTCCCACCAGCGCCTCGGCATTGGTCTTGATGCCGGGACCGGCCAGGAAACGGCGTTTCAGGGCGGGCCGGACGAGGCCCAGCATGCCGGTCGAGACGATCGCGAACACCGCGACGTCGATGTAGATGTTGCCGGTGATCGCTTCCGCGCCTGCCGCGGCGAGCGCTCCGGCACCGAGCATAAGCAGCACGAAGTCGCCCGACAGCACTTCGGCCACGATCAGGACGACGCCGATGATGAGCCAGATGAGTGCCGCTGTCATGCGCACATGCTCCCAGATCCGTTCGGGCGAGATGAACCGGATCACAGTACGTGACCGAGGTGTGACCTCGCTCAGGTTCGCGACGGCCGAGCGCTCACCCGTTCGGTCTATCGCGGTCGGTTCGCGAGTAGTGCGCCCGCGTCGCCACGCCTCAGTCGGCCGGCTCGGTGACGAAGTCGATGAGCCGTTCGACCGCGCCGATGAGGGGCGTTTCGACGTCGCGGAAGCTGCCGACCGCGGCGAGCACCCGCTGCCATCCCTCGTAGGTCTCGCCCCAGCCGAGGGCGTCGCACACGCCACGCTTCCACTCGACGCCCTTCGGGATCCGCGGCCACGCCTCGATCCCGAGCACGTCGGGTTTCACTGCCTCCCAGATGTCGACGTACGGATGGCCGGTGATCATCACGTTCGGGTCGGTGATGCCCTCGACGATCCTCGACTCCTTGCTGCCGGCAACCAGGTGGTCGACGAGTACCCCGAGTCGCCGCCCGGGACCCGTGCCGAACTCGGCGATCGCGTCGGAGAGCACGTCGACGCCGTCGAGCGGTTCGACGACCACGCCTTCGACGCGGAGGTCGTGGCCCCAGATGCGTTCGACGAGCTCGGCGTCGTGCTTGCCTTCGACCCAGATCCGCGAGTCCCGTGCCACGCGGGCACGCAGCCCGTCGACGTGTACCGAACCCGACGCCGACTGCGCGGGCTGCGGCGTGGCGGGCTGCGGGGCGCGCGCGGGCACGAGCGTCACGGGCTTGCCCTCGAGCAGGAACGCCGCGGGGCCGAGGGGGAACACGCGGTGCTTGCCGCTGCGGTCCTCGAGGACCGCGTTGCCGTGTTCGAGCCGGACGAGCGCACCGCAGAATCCGCTGGCCGGGTCTTCCACGACCAGTCCCGGTTCGGCGGGCACTTCGGGGATCTTGCGCTTGCGAGCGCCGGACATGATGTCGCCGTAGGAATGGGAACGCACGAAGCGGAAACCTAGCGGCCCCGGCTCCGGTATCCGGGGAGCGCCACGCCCCGGCACCTCACGACCCGAGTGCCACCGGACACGCCGCGTCTCCGGAGACGCCCGCCGCCGAAGGCGCGGCGTCCGCGGCGGGCGCACAGGTGGTCGCAGCAGCGGCCGTTGTCAGAACAGCGGCCAGGGAATCGCGCGCCACTGGCCGCTCGGCACCGGGAAGGAACCGGCCTCGACCAGCCTGTCCACCCGTGTGCCGAGCGCGGCCACCTCGTCGCGGGTCAGGTGCTGCGCGAGCGTGGTGCCGAGTTCACGGTCCAGCGCCCAGCGGAGTTTGCGCAGCTTGTCGAGCACGTCGTCGCCCAGCGGTTCGCCCGCCCAGCCCCACAGCACCGTGCGCAGCTTCGGATCGGCGTGCAGGCAGATGCCGTGGTCGATGCCGTAGCTCCGGTCGCCCGGCCCCGGCAGGATGTGCCCGCCCTTGCGGTCGGTGTTGTTGACGACGACGTCGAGGATCGCCAGCTCACGCAGCTCCTCGTCGTCGGCGTGGGCGACCACGAGCGGCTGCCCCTCCTCGTCCTCGGCGCGCAGGACGACGCGCCATCCCTCGGGCAGCTCCTCGGGTGCGAGGACGTCGACCAGCTCGCGTTCGGTCACGTCGATCCAGAGCTGCACCATGCCTTCGCCGAACGGGCCGTCGCGCAGCACGGTCGGCGGCACCCTGCCGATCTCGGCGGCTTCGGCGATCAGCGCGGTGGCGACCTCGCGGCCCGCCAGGGTGCCGTCGGGAAAGTCCCAGAGCGGCCGCTCGCCGGTCACGGGCTTGTACACGACGTCGGCGGCGATCCCGTCGAGCTCCACGGTGCCGAACAGCGTCAGATTGGACGCGTCGACGACCCGGCCCTGCACCTCGAGCCGGCCGCGGGTGATCAGCTCGGCGACGGCCGGGTCCGCCGGGTCGACGGGCCGGCCGGGCTCGTTGTGCGCCTCTGCCACCGCGGCTCAGCTCTCGTCGGTGAGTTCCGAGTCGCGCCGGTACCCGTTCTGCCGTGGACAGATGTGGCCTGCGGGGTCGAGCGGCTCACCGCACAGCGGACACGGTTTCCGTCCCGCGCTGACGACGCGGTCGGCGCGCGCGGCGAAGGCCCGGGCGGCGGGCGGGGTCAGGAACACCCGCACGGCGTCGGGCCCCTCCTCGGTGTCGTCGAGGACGACGGTCTCGTCCACCTCGCCCTCGGTCACGGCGAGCAGCTCGACGACCACGGCCTGACTCTCGGCGTCCCAGCCCAGGCCCATGGTGCCGACGCGGAACTCCTCCTCGACGGGCACGCTCAGCGGCTCGTTGTCGACCAGCTCGTCCGGGGCCTCGTCGGGCACCTCGGCGTCGAATCTGCTGGCGATCTCCTCGAGCAGCGAGCTCAGACGTTCGGCGAGCACGGACACCTGCTGCTTTTCGATGGTCACGCTGATCGTGCGCGTGTCCTCGGCGGCCTGCAGGTAGAAGGTGCGATCGCCGGGTTCCCCGACGGTTCCCGCGACGAACCGGTCGGGCTGGCGGAAGACGTGGATGACACGAGCCATGGCACCTCCGACCCTAAGCCAACTTCCGCGCGGGGTCGCGTCCGGGTGCGACTCGTCGCATGATCTTCACCCCACCGGCCCCGCCTACTCCCCTAAGGTGGCGCGCATGCCTGCGATCGCTCCGTTCGGTACCTGGCCGTCCCCGATCTCCGCGTCCGAAGTCGCCGCCGCGGGTGTGACCCCGCAGTGGCTGGACGTGGTCCACGACGAGCACGCACCCGGCGTGTGGTGGGCCGAGGCGCGGCCCGCCGAGGGCGGCCGGGTCGCGCTGGTGCGCGCCGTCGGCGACGGCCGCGTCGAGGACGTCCTGCCGTCGCCGTGGAACGTCCGCAACCGGCTCCACGAGTACGGCGGCCGGCCGTGGACGGTCGTCGACGGCACGCTCGTGTTCACCCACTGGGCCGACCAGCGACTCCATGCCCGGCCGCTGTCGGGCGGTGCCGACGGCGGGCCCGGCGCCGTGCGACCACTGACGCCGGAGCCCGCCGTCCCCCACGGCGTCCGGTACGGCGACCTGCGCCCCGGTCCCGGCGGCGCCGTGTGGGCGGTGCGCGAGACCGTCACCGGCGCCCGCCGCACCGACATCGCGCGTGACCTGGTCGCCGTGGGCCCGGCCGGTGAGGTCCGGTCCCTGGCCGCCACTCATCACTTCCTCACCGGCCCGCAGCTGTCGCCCGACGGCGCTCATGCCGCATGGCTGGGCTGGGACCACCCGTCGATGCCGTGGGACGAGACGGCCGTGTGCGTGGCCGACGTCGACGACGACGGCGCGCTGGGGCCGCCTCGCGTCGTGGCGGGCGGCGACGGGGTGTCGGTGTGCCAGCTCGCCTGGGACACCGACGGCGGCCTGCTCGCGCTGGCCGACCCTTCGGGCTGGTGGAACGTGCACCGGGTGCCGCTCGACGGAACCGACACAGGCACGATTCCCCTCGCCCCGGTCGCGGCCGAACTGGGCGGACCGGCGTGGAAGACCGGTGCGCGATGGCTGGCTCCGCTCGGGGGCGGCCGGTGCGCGGTGCTGGCCGCGGGCAGGCTGGCAGTCCTCGATGCGGCGACGGGAACGCTCACCCCGCTCGCCCCGGAGCTGACGGCCTGGTCGCCGACGCTCGCGGTCGACGGCGACGACGTCGTGGGCATCGCGGCGGGACCGCGTACGGAGAACGCGGTCGTCCGCGTCCGGGCCGGAGACGGGACGGTCACCCACCTCACCCCGCAACCCGCCCTCCCGCCCGCCGGGTACCTCTCGGTGCCCCAGGAGCGCACGTTCCGCACCGCCGACGGCCAGGAGATACCCGCCTACGTCCACCCGCCCCAGCACCCGGATCACGTGGGCCCGGACGGCGAGCGACCGCCGTACCTGGTGCACGCGCACGGCGGTCCGACCGGCCGCAACCACGCGACGCTGGACCTGGACTTCTCCTACTTCACCAGCCGGGGCATCGGCGTGGTGGCCGTCGACTACGGCGGGTCCGTGGGCTACGGCCGGCGGTACCGGGAACGGCTGCGCGAGCAGTGGGGCGTGGTCGACGTCGACGACTGTGCCGCCGTCGCCCGCATCCTGGCCGAGGAGGGCACGGCAGACCCCGAGCGGATCGCGATCCGGGGCGGCAGCGCGGGCGGGTTCACAGCGGCGGCGTCGATGACGGCGACCGACACCTACCGGGCCGCGACGATCAAGTTCCCGATCCTCGACCTGGCGCAGTGGACGGGAGACGGCGGCGAGGTGCACGATTTCGAGTCGCAGTACGTCTACGGGCTCGTCGGGCCGCTGCCGGAGAAGGCCGAGCGGTTCCGGGCCCGCTCCCCCATGCACAACCTCGACGGCCTCAGCGGTCCGGTGTTGCTGCTGCAGGGACTCGACGACGAGATCTGCCCGCCCGACCAGGCCGAGCGGTTCATCGAGGCGCTGGAGGGCAGCGGCATCCCACACGCCTACCTGCCGTTCGAGGGCGAACAGCACGGCTTCCGCAAGGCCGCGACGATCGTCACCGCACTCGAGGCGGAGCTGGCCTTCTACGGGCAGGTGTTCGGCTTCGACACCCCGGGGGTGCCCGCGCTGGAGCTGCGCCGGTGAGCCCGCGCGCTCTGCGACCGGGCGACGCGGTGGCGCTGGTCGCCCCGTCCGGGCCCGTCTCCGGCGACCTGGTGGACCAGGCGATCGGCGCGCTCACCGCGTGGGGACTGCGGGTCGAGGTGTTCGACAGCGTCCGCGCGCGGCACCCGCGGTATCCGTACCTGGCCGGAACCGACGAGCAGCGTGCGGCCGACTTCACCCGCGCGTGGACGTGTGAGGACATCGCCGCGGTCGTGGCGGCGCGCGGCGGGTACGGCGCTCAGCGCATGATCGACTTGGTCGACTGGGCCGCCGTCCGGGTGGCGGGACCGAAGCCGTTCGCGGGGTCGAGCGACATCACGGCCCTGCACGCCGCACTCGCCCGTCACCTGGGCGCCCCGACGGTGTTCGCCACGATGCCGGCCTCGACCCACTTCGACGCCGTCGCGGCAGAGAGCCTGCGGGAGGCGCTGTTCCACCCCGAGGCCACGCGCACGATCCGCGGCCCCCGGGCGCGCCCGCTCGTCGGCGGCACAGCCACCGGTCCCACGGTGGGCGGCAACCTCAGCCTGCTGGCGGCGAGTGCGGGCACCTCGGAGCAGCAACACGCCGCCGGTGCGATCGCCCTGCTCGAGGACGTCGGCGAGGACCTCTACCGAATCGACCGGATGCTGACGCAGTTGTTGCGGTCCGGCTGGTTCGACGACGTCGTGGGCATCGCGCTCGGATCGTGGAGCGACTGCGGCGACCAGGCAGAGCTCGAGGCGCTACTGAAGGAACGGCTGGGCCCGCTCGACGTGCCGATGGTGTGGGAACTGGGGTTCGGCCACCACAAGGGTGCCCTGACTCTTCCGCTCGGGACGCCGGCGACGCTGGACGCCGACGCCGCCCATCTCGTGATCAATCCCTGAGCGGCGACGCCCTACGCTCGGGGCATGAAGCTCGATCCGGCCGAAGCCCGTTCCCGGTTCGTCGACGCCCGAGTGGCGACCCTCGCCACGGCCGACGCCGACGGCATGCCCCACCTCGTGCCGCTGACGTTCGCGGTCGAGGGCGACACCGTGGTGTTCGCGATCGACGACAAGCCCAAGTCGACGTCCAACCTGCGGCGCCTGCGCAACATCGCGGCCAACCCACAGGTGTCGCTGCTGGTCGATCACTACGAGGACGACTGGCGCAGGCTGTGGTGGGCGCGCGCGGACGGCACGGCCACCGTGCACGACGACGGGACCGACAGGATGCCGGCGATCCGCTCGCTCACGGCGCGCTACCCGCAGTACGAGGAGATGCCGCCACGCGGACCGGTCGTGGTGATCGCCGTCAGCGCGTGGAGCGGCTGGTCGGCGAGTTGAGCGGCAGTTCGGGGTGACGCACATCGGGCCGCCGCCAGGCGGCCACCAACCCGAGCGGGTCGGGCTTGAGCAGCGACGCGGCAGCGTACAGGCTCGCCGCGACGACACCCACGACGAACCACCAGTGGTACAGGCTCTGCTCGCCCGTCGGGTAGTAGACGAGCACCAGGAAGACGCTGATCCCGACGACGGCGGCCAGGTGGGTGCGCTGCCAGCGGAACAGCGCCAGGACGAGGAAGCCCCAGGTGAGGTACCACGGCAGCGTCGGCGGCGCGAAGATGGCCACCGTCAGCAGGGCGACGCCCATGCGGAAGATCGTCGTGTTGGCGTCGCCGTTCCGGGCGAGCCACCACTGCCGCACCGCGATGGCGGCGAGCGCCAGCCAGCCGAGACCGCGGGCGGCGTCGATGAACGGGCCCGGCGGAACGTCGACGATCGTCTTGACCAGAGTGTGCACCGCTTCGCCGACGCCGCTCGGGAAGTTGAGCCAGTTGACGATGATCTGTGGTGCGGAAAGGCCCGCGAACCAGCCGAGGTTGAACGAGCCGAGGGAAGCCCAGGTACCGGCGACGAACACGGCGCCGAAGATACCCAGCGACGGCGTGACGGCGGTGACGAAGCGGCGGAACAGACTGTGCTCGTGCGGCAGGTGGTTCGCCCAGATCCACACCAGGAACGGCAGCGCGACCGCGGCCGTCGGCTTGATCAGCATGCCGACCGTGACCAGCCCGATGGCGAGCGCGTGTTTCCGTTCCAGCGCCAGTAGCACACCGATGGCGAGGAAGCCGAGCATCAGCAGGTCGTTGTGAGGGCCGCCGACGAGGTGGATGACCATCATCGGGCTGGCCACCGCGAGCCACATCGTCACGGCGAGGTTGCCGCCGAGCTTGCGGACCAACTTCGGCAGTGCCCACAGCACCGCCGCCAGGCCGGCCAGCAGGACCAGGCGCGTGGCGATCACGCCGGCGATCATGTTCTCGCCCGTGGCGCCGACGATGTGCTGCGAGATCCACAGGAACAGCGGGCCGTACGGTGCGGGCGTCGTCTGCCACAGCGGGTGCACGTTCTCCACGACCGCGGGCAGCGTGTCGAGCGCGGCCGGGCCGTAGGCGTACGGGTCGAGCCCGTGCAGGAGCTGTGCGCCCTGGCCGAGGTACGAGTAGACGTCCCGCGTGAACAGCGGTGGTGCGACGAGCAGCGGCGCCATCCAGGACAGGGCGGCGATCACGACCGGGCGGGCACCGATCAGGCCTGCCAGCACATACCGGCCGAGGCGGATCCAGGCCCACACCACGAGCCCGAACCCGGCGTACAACAACCCGGTCATGAGGACCTTGCCGTGCCCGTACCGGATCCACGACAACGGTCCCTGGCTGAGCACCGGGTCGTGCACGAGCACCCCGGCCGCACCGAACGACGCGATGAGCACGAGCACGCTGCCGACCACGCCCATCAGCGTGGTGCGCAGCGGAAATCTTCCCGCGCCGCGCTCTGCGTCGGCCGGGATGAACGTGTCCGCGAGGCCCTCAGCGGTCCGGGTTCCGGCGCCGGGCACGGGGTCTGTGGTGGTCGCCATACTAGGTTTTGAGGTTACACACCACGGTCGGCCGCCCTGATATCACCCGACGTATCCGACGTCACTAGGCGTATCGGCGGATTTCGATCGTACGAGGCCGCGAGCCTGCTCAACCCGCGTACCGGGCATCGTCCCGGCCGGCCGACGGCAGCGCCGCGAGCAAGGCCTTGGTGTAGTCGTGCCGCGGTTCGAGCAATACCTGTTCCACCGCCCCGACCTCGACGAGTTCTCCCCGGTACATCACGGCGACCCGGTCGGCGATGTTCCACGCGAGGCCGAGGTCGTGGGTGATCACCAGTCCGGCCACGCCGAGCTGCCTGCGCAGCCGCAGCAGCAGGCCGAGGATCTCGCCGCGCACCGAGGCGTCCAGTGACGCGACCGGCTCGTCGGCCACCAGCACGCTCGGGTTCAGCGCCAGGGCGCCCGCGATCACGACACGTTGTCGTTGGCCGCCGGAGAGTTCGTGCGGCAACCGTGTCAGATACTGCTCGGCCGGCCTGAGTTCGGCGGCCTCGAGCGCGCTCACGACGAGGTCGCGTTCGTCGCCGTCGAGCCGGTGGATGCGCGGGCCTTCCGCCACCGATTCGTACACCGTGTGCCGCGGGTTGAGCGCGCTGCTCGGGTCCTGCAGCACGAGCTGGACGCGGCGCCGGTAGTCACGCAGTCCGGAGGTGGAGACCGGCAGGGGTTCGCCGTCGTAGTACACGGCGCCCGACGTCGGCCGCTGCAGGCCCAGCAGGGTCCTGGCGAGGGTGGTCTTGCCCGATCCGGACTGGCCCACGAGTGCGACGATCTCGTCGCGCCGCACGTCGAGCTCGACCCCGTTCACCGCGGCGACGGTGGATCCGGTGCGGTCGCGGAAGTGCACCCGCAGATCGCGCGCCGACAGCAGGACGGGTTGCTGTGGGTCCCGCTCCCCTTCGTCGGGCAGCGGCCGGGCCGTGGCCGGGGCGTAGCGCGACCCCGCGTCGCCGACCTCGGGGAAGGCGGCGGCCAGCGCGGCGGTGTGCTCGTGCCGGGGCGCGGTGATGACCTCCTTCGCGTCGCCGCTCTCGACGATCCGTCCCCGGTACATCACCGCGATGCGGCTGCAGGTCGAGGCGAGCACCGACAGGTCGTGGGTGATGAACACCAGGCCGATGCCGCGCTGCTCGACCAGCCTGCCCAGGAGGTCGAGCACCTGTGCCTGCACGATGACGTCCAGCGCGGTGGTCGGCTCGTCGGCGATGACCAGCCGCGGGTCGCAGGCCAGCGCCATCGCGATCATGACGCGCTGCTTCTGCCCGCCGGACAGCTCGTGCGGGTAGGCCCGCGCCTTCGCCGCGGGCAGGTCGACCTGGTCGAGGAGTTCGCGGACCCGGGAGTCGATCTCGGCCTCGCTCGCGGCGGTGTGCAGCCGGATCGGTTCGGCGATCTGCTTCCCTACGCGCTGCACCGGGTTGAGAGCGTGCATCGCGCCCTGGAACACGACCGACGCCTCGGACCAGCGTGCGGCGCGAAGCGTGCCCCACCGCATCGCTCCGACGTCCTGGCCGTCGAGCAGTACGTTGCCGGTGACCTTCGCCGACTTCGGCAGCAGTCGCAACACGCTCGCCGCAACGGTGGACTTGCCGGAACCGGACTCCCCCGCGACACCGAGCGTCTCGCCCGGTTGCAGGGTGAGGTCGACGCCGCGCACCGCCTCGAGGTCGCCGTCGGCGGTCCGGTAGGTGACACCGAGGTCCTGCAGTTCGAGTAGCGGTGTCACCGTTCCCCCTTCAGGCGCGGGTTGAGCACGGTCTCCAGACCGCGCCCGACGAGCGTGAACGACAGCACGACGAGGACGATCGCGATGCCGGGAGGCAGCAGGTACCACCACGCACCCGCGGTGACCGCGCCCGACTGGTTCGCGCGGTCCAGCATGGACCCCCACGAGATCTCGGGCCCGGACATGCCGAGGAACGCCAGGGTCGACTCGGCGATGATCGAACCGCCGACGACGAGCGTGGTGTTCGCGAACACCAGCGGCAGCACCGACGGCAGCACGTGTTTGCCGATGACGTGCGTGTGCCCGCCGCCGAGCGCCTTCGACCGTTCGATGTACGGCCTGCTCTCGACCGACAACGTCTGTGCGCGCACGAGCCTGGCGGTGGTCGGCCACGACGTGACGCCGATGGCCATGATCACGGTCCACATCGACTTGGGCAGCACGGCCATCAGGACCGCCGCCAGCACCAGCGCGGGCAACACCAGGAAGAAGTCGGTGATGCGCATCAGCACCGCCGAGATCCACCCCCCGAAGTGGGCCGAGACCACGCCGACGAGGGTGCCCACGACGACCGACAGCAGGGTCGCGGCGAACCCGACCAGCAGTGACACCCGCGCGCCCCACAGCGTCAGCAGCATCACCGAGCGGCCGGACTCGTCCGTGCCGAGCCAGTACTCCCCGCTCGGCGGCTCCAGCGACCCGCCCGCGGCGGTGACGACCTCGAGGCCGTCCCGGTCGATCAGCAACGGGGCGATCAGCGAGAACAGTACGAGCAGCGCGATGAACGCGGCCCCGAACAGCGCGCCGCGGTTGGTACGGAACTGTCGCCACACGTCGGCCGCGGCCGCGCGCCTGCGCTGCCAGACCGGCGCGCTCACGAGGCACGCACCCGCGGGTCGACCACGCGGTACAGCAGATCGGCGAGCAGGTTCATCACGATCACCGAACCGGCCAGGATCACGAACACTCCTTGCAGCACGGGCAGGTCGGGCCCGCGCAACGACTCGTAGGTGAGCAGGCCGAGACCCGGCCACGAGAACACCGCCTCGACGGTCACCGTGCCGGACACGACCATGCCGAACTGCAGGAAGATCAGCGTCATCGTCGGCAGCAGCGCGTTGGGAACGGCGTGCCGCCTGCGCACCAGGTCGTCCCGCAGGCCCTTGGCGCGCGCCGTGCGCAGGTAGTCGGCACCCATCTCCTCGAGCAGCGACGACCGCATGACCAGCATGTATTGGGCGTAGATCACCAACAGCAGCGTCAGGCACGGCAGCGTCAGGTGCCAGGCCACGTCGAGAGCCTGCGGCACGAACCCGTCGGGCGGGTCTACCGAGGTCATGCCCCGGCTGGGGAACACTCCCTGCGTGGCGATGAGCAACAGTAGACCCAGCCAGAACTGGGGCATCGACCACAACGCCAGCGCGATGCCGGTCTGGGTGCGGTCGAACGTCCCGCCGCGGCGCCAGGCCGCGCGAACCCCGAGCCACAGGCCCAACAGCACCGCCAGCACCGTCGCGGTGCCGACCAGCAGCAGCGTGGGCCAGACTCGTTCGGCGATCATGTCGCCCACCGGGCGCCGGTACATGTAGGACGTGCCGAAATCGCCTTGCAACAGGCCGTTCGTGTAGTCGAGGAACTGCTGCCAGACGGGCCGGTCCAGTCCCAGCCGCTCGCGCAGGTGGGCTAGCTGCTCGGGGTCGGTGGGGCGCTCCCGCGTCATCGTGACGAGCGGATCGCCGGGGATCATCCGGAACAGGAAGAACCCCAGCGCGACGACGAATACGAGGCTGACCAGCGCGCCACCGACCTTTCCCGCGACGTACCGCACCGTGGAGGTGCCGTCGCGCCGCTCGTCGGGGTCGGTGGCGTGCTGATCGGTGGGACTGGTGGTCACCGGGCGCTACCTATTCCCGGTCTTCCGCGGAGCCCTTGCGGCGCGCCAGCATCGTCCCGCCGCCTGCGACGACGACCAGTGCGACGGCGCCGATGGCCACCCACGCGCCGGTCGGCATGCCGTCGCCTGCGCCGCCCTCGACCGGTTCGGCGCCTGCGAAGCCCCAGTAACCGGTCTGCTCCATGATGACCCCCTCGCCCTTCGGCTGGCGGGGGAAGCCGTCCCACCGGTCCGAGCGGTAGGCCTCGAGGGCCTGCTCGTAGCCGATGACCACACTCGGCGCGGCTTTGTAGTACAACTCCTGGGCCTGCTTGACGAACTCCGCCCGCTTATCGATGTCCATCTCGGCGAGCTGCTGCCGGTACAGCTTGTCGTAGGCCGGGTCGCAGAAGAACGCGCTGCTGGTGCTGTTGCCGTCGGAGGTGGGCAGGGCGTCGCACGTCTGCTTGGCGAGGATGTAGTCCGGATCGGGGTTCGTGCCCCAGCCGGACAGCGCCAGGTCGTAGTCGGCCGCGGTGGTCTGCTCGTCCACCTGGTTGTCGGAGACCAGGTTCCTGGTGACGCGGATGCCGACGTCGCCGAGCCAGCCCGCGATGAAGTCGGCGGCGCGGACGTCGAAGTCCTCGCTCGACCGTCCGGTCAGCCGAAGTTCGAGAGGGTCGCCGTTCTCGTCGCGGCGGACGCCGTCCGGGCCCTTCTCGTAGCCCGCCTCGTCGAGCATCCGGTTCGCGCGGTCGGGGTCGTGGGTGTACTTGTCCTTTCCGGACGGCTCGTAGTGGAACGTGTCGTAGATGGGCGGGACGAGCCCGCCCGGCAGCTGGCCGTACCCGCCGAGCACGCGGTCGACGAGCGTCTTCGGGTCGATGGCGTAGGCGATGGCACGGCGGACCTGGTCGTCGCGCAACGCCGGATGGCCGGTGCCGATGCGCTCACCGTCCTGGGTCCTCGCGCCCGGGTTGATCATCAGTTCGCTGAACCGGCGTCCGTTGGCGGAGTTCGTGGTGATGCCGTCGGAGCCTTTCAGCGTCTCGAACTGTGCGGGCGTGAGCCGGTTGACGAAGTCGACCTCCCCGCTCTGCAACGCCGAGACCGCGGCGTCGGCGTTCTCGAACCGGATGAACTGGAGTTCGTCGACCGCGACGTCGCCACGCCAGAACTGCTCGTTCGCCTCGAGCTTGACGAACCGGTTCGGCTGGTGGCCGGTGATGACGAACGGGCCACTGCCCACGCCGACGTAGTCGAGCGTGTCGGTCTTCGGGTCGGAGAAGTCCTCCACGTCGGACCAGACGTGCTCGGGCACGATCGGGATGTCGAGGGCCGTCATGCTGGCCTGCGGCTCGGAGGTCCGGACCTTGACGGTGTCCTCGTCCGGCGCGGTGACCTTCTCGAAGTTCTCGACGTAGCTGCCGTTGGCCTCCGCGGCGACCGGGTCGTTCATGATCTTCTCGAAAGTGAACTTCACGTCCTCGGAGGTGACGTCCTCACCGTCCGACCACGTCATGTCGGGGTTGATCGTGTAGGTCCACGTCAGGCCGTCCTCGGACGACTCCCACTCGGATGCCACGCCCTGCGTCGGCGTGGCGTCGTCGGCCGACGGCGGAGTCATGAACTCCCACGTCATCCGACCGATCATCGCGCTGGACGAGAAGCTCGCGGTGAACGGGTTGAGGTGGTCGATCTCCTGTACCAACGCGACGCGCAGCACCGACTTGTCGCCGTCGTCGGACTCCTGCGCGGCGGCCGCGGGCGCCAGTGGCCCCGCAGCCAGCAGTGGCGTCAGGACAGTGGCGAGTACGGCTCGGCCGCGCCGGGGTCGAACGATTCGCACGGTTGCACCTCGATGTCGTGGGGCCGGTCTCGTCGGGGGTTCGGCGTCGTCGTCTCGGTGTCGTCGTCGGGCTCGGTGTCGGGCTCTGTGTCGCGGGCGTTCCCGAGTGAACGGATGACCCGAAGCGCAAAAAGTAACCACCCGCGCGAACGCGCTGTCAACGATTTCCACACGGGTTGCCCACCGGAAACAGACGGAAGTAGGAACGGGTCGGGAGGTGTGGAAGCCGTACGACGGGAGGCCGAGGGAGGGGCCGACGCGGCGTCGAACCGGGGAGCCGGGCGTCTAATGCGGCGCGAGACCGCGCCGGATCAGCGCTTCCTCCAGCTCGAGACGGGCGATGTCACGGTCGAGACCGATCGCGTCGTGGAGCCGGTCGCACGGGATGTCCGCGATCGCGCAGGCCTCGGCCAGTAGCGCGTCGTAACGGGCGCAGGCTTCGTCCCGGTGGAATCTGGAGGCGTCACCGGGCAGGTTCTCCAGTGCGCGGTGCGCGCGGCGCAGCTCGGCGGCCACCACTTCGACGGCGCGGTGGCGCGGGACGGGCCCTTCGGCTGCTCGACGGCGCAGTGCGGCGCGGCGTGCGGCATCCGGTGTCAGCACGATGAGCAGCACCGCGATCGTCGGAGCCACGAAGATCGCGGCATGCACCAGCGCGCCTGCGGCCATATCCCATCGTACGACGAATCCGGTCGAATCCGACACCGCCGGCGGCATGATCCTTTCGCGCGTCCCGGCGTCGTAGCCTGGGCCCATGACACACCCTGCGCCAGACGGCGAAGCCGGTCGGCCCGACTCGGGGCCGAGAATCCTGATCTCCGCCGACATGGAGGGCGTCACCGGCGTCACCTGGACCGACGACGTCGTGCCCGGAACCGAACAGTGGCAGCGGTTCCGCAGGCTCTTCACCGGTGACGTGAACGCGGCCGTCGCGGGCCTGTGCTCGGGCGCAGCCGCGGGCGTCCTCGTCAACGAGGCGCACCTGTCCCAGCGCAACCTCCTGCTGGAGGATCTCGACAGCCGTGCGCGACTGTTGACCGGCAGACACAAGCCGCTGTCCATGATGGAGGGAATCGACTCCGGAGTGGACGGAGCGGTACTGCTCGGCTATCACGCCGGCTCCGGGTGTGAGGGCGTGCTGTCGCACACGTACCTGCCTGCGCACATCACGGGCGTGTGGCTCGACGAGGCGTCCGCGAGCGAAGGCAGGCTCAACGCCACGCTGGCGGCCGAGCACGGCGTGCCCGTCCTGGTGGTCACCGGCGACGATCAGGCGTGCGCCGACGCGGCCGAGTACGCCCCCGACGCCGAGCACGTCGTGGTCAAGGAATGCGTGAGCCGGTACGCGGCGGTGTGTGATCCGCCGTCGGTCACCGCCGCGCGGATCGCCGACGCCGCCGAACGGTCGATGGCCCGCGCCGGGAGGGTCGACCCGGTGGTCGCTCCGCACCGGATCGAGATCGAGTTCGACGCCAGCCACCTCGCGCAGGCCGCCGCGGTCGTGCCGACCGTGGCGGAGACCGGGCTGCGCCGGATCGCGTTCGAGGCGGCGACGATGACCGAGGCGATGAAGGCGTTCAAGGTCGTCACCTCGATCGCCGACAGCGCGGTGCAGGGCAGGTACGGCTGACCGGCCACGCCAACCGAGTCACTGCCGGATCGGGGCCTGACGGCCGGAGCCGAGGCCCCGATCCCGGGAATCCGATTGCGGTCCTCGCCGCGCGGGCGTCAGTCGTCGAGGGCCTTGGTCGCCATGCCGGTGACGAGCGAACCGATGGCGATGCCCATCACGACGTACACCAGCGCGCTGGCGACCTGCACCTCGATCTCCACGGCGATCGTGAACGGCCAGACGGCGAACACGACCGTCACCAGGCCGACGATCCAGCCGAGGAACGCCATCGGCCGCGGCGCGACCAGCAACAGCAGGTGGGCCAGCGCGGTCGCCAGCACCGAGCCGACGACACCGAAACCCGCCAGCCAGACGGCACCGATGTAGTCGACCGCACCCTCGGCGTTCGCCGGGGCGATCACGGGGATGTCGAACACGCCGGTGACGACCAGTGTCGCGACCACTCCGACCAGTGCGGCAACGAGCGCGGTCGCCGCGCCGCCCGCCCACAGCGTGCCGGCGTTCACGTGCGGTTTCGCCGACGCGGCGTGGCGGTGGTCGCCGTACCCGCCGTGGGACTCGTACCCGTCGGATCCGTAGTAGCTGCTCACCATGCCTGACGGTAAGGCCGGCCCGGCGTTCCCGCGACTCGGCGACGTACTCCATCAGGGGACGTTCCCGTCCGGTGACGGCGATGTCCGCGGGGAGGTGATCGACCCGCGGACTACGGTATGGAACGTGGCCCACACCCGTTCCCGCCGGACGCGAGGCAGCGGCGCGCGCCGGCGATGTGGACCCGGTGCGGGGTCGGAACCGGGACCGCCGCGATGATCGGCCGCGCCCTGGAGACCGCCGTCGACCGGCTCCGCGCCTCGGACCCCGGATGGAGCCGTAGCCGCCGCGCACTGTCGGCGGTGCTCGGCATCGGCATCGCGGTGCCCGTCCTCGCCGCACTCGGACCGCCGTTGCCCGTCGTGCTCATCGGTGCGGTCGGTGCGCTCATGGCCGCGTTCACGATCAGCGATCCCGAGCCCGCCGGGCAGGCGGTGTCGCTCGGACTCGTGTTCGTCGTCGGTTCGCTCGCAGTGACATCCGCGAGCCTCGGGCAGGCCGTGCCGCCGCTCGACGGTGTCGTGTTCGTGTTGCTGATCTTCGTCGCGGTCTACGCGCAGCGATTCGGCCCCCGCGGTATCGCGCTCGGGTCGGCACCGTTCTTCCTGTTCTTCTTCGCGATGTTCCTGCAGACCCACATCGAACAGGTGCCGATGTTGCTGCTGGCGCTCGCCGTCGGACTGGCCGCGAACGCGGTCGTGCGCTTCGTTCTGCTGCCCCGGAGGGCGGGCCGCGAGCTGCTGGCGGTGCGGCGGTCGTTCCGCACCCGGTTGAGCGCCAGCGTGGCGGCCGCCGCCAACCACCTCGCCGCGGGCGGCACGCAGCGCACCGACAAACCTCTCCGCCGCGCGGGCGACCGGTTGCACGAGGCCGTCCTGCTGATCGAGGACACGATCGGCGACGTCTTCGACGATCCGAAGGCCGCGGCACTGCTGCGGCGGCGGGCGCTGGAAGTCGAACTGGCGGCGCAGTGGCTCGCCATCACCACCCGCAAGGCGTGCGCGGACCAGCTCGACGACGCGGTGCGCGGTGACCTGGTCGCGCGGCTGCACCGCTTCCGCTCCCTCATCGAACGCGATCCGCGTGATCTGCCCGTCATCAGCGACACCGCCGAGTTCAGCGAGCTGCTCGTCAGTGGCAGCAGGCTCGGCGATCGGGCCGAACCGGGCGACGAGGTGCGCCGCGCCATCGCCGAACTCGCGCTCGCCGACCTGAACGCCCAGCGCATCGCCGAGCGCGACTTCTCGGCCGAACCCGAACCGCCGGAGGACGAGGAGCCCGAACGCACACCGGTGCTGGCCTACGACAATCGCACCCGCAGCGCGATCCAGGCGGTACTCGGCGGCGGCCTGGCCGTCGTCGGTGGCGACCTGGTTTCGCACGAGCGGTGGTACTGGGCCGTGCTGACCGTGTTCGTCGTCTTCCTGGGCGCATCGAGCGCGGGCGCGACGCTGGTCAAGAGCGCCCGCCGCGTCGTCGGCACGGTCGTCGGCATCTTCGCCGGAGCGCTGTGCGCCCTCGTCGTGGCCGAGAACGTGCCCGCCACGATCGTGCTGATCCTCCTGTGCGTGTTCGGCATGGTGTTCTTCGCCAGGACCTCGCAGATCGCGATGACGTTCTTCATCACGACGATGCTCGGCCTGCTCTACAGCCTGCTCGGGACCTTCAGCATCGACGTGCTCGGCGTCCGCCTCGCGGAGACGGCCGTCGGCGCGGCCGCCGGTGTGCTGGCGGCGGTCGTGATCCTGCCGGTCCGGACCAGGGCCGTCATGCTCGACGACGTCGGCACCGCACTGGAGGATCTGCGGGAGTACGTGACACAGACTCACGGCCTGCTGGCCGGTGTGGACAACGTGAACGTCATCGAGCTCTCGCGCACGCTCGACCGGGACGTCGAACAGGTCCGCACCGTCGTGGAACCGCTCACGCACCCGATCAGCCTGCGGGCGGCGCGCCGCGACTACGGCTGGTACGTCGTCGACACTCTCGACGCGGTCGCGTTCCGGGCACGGCACATCGCCGCCCGCGCCCAGCCGGGACTGCTCGCGCTGGACGACCGGCTCGACGCCGTCACGACCAGGATCGGCGCAAACATCGACACCGTGCTGGCGGCGGTCCGCTCCCCCGGCTCGGCCGGCCACCTCGAACCGCCGCCCGGCGACGACGGCGTCCGGCCGGACGACGAACCGGCGACGCGGGTCGTGCTGGCGAGCTTCGCGAAGCTCGACGAGGCCGTCGGCGCACTCGGCAAAGCGTTCGGCGTCGCACCCGGGCCCGGCTCAATCGGTACAGGTGAGGCGACGCACCCACCGAGAGCCGAAACCGGCGGATAGCATCCCGAGTACAAGCACTGAATGAACCCATCAGCAGGAGAACGTTATGACCCAGGCCCCTGTCAACGTCACCGTCACCGGCGCGGCCGGCCAGATCGGTTACGCGCTGCTCTTCCGCATCGCGTCCGGTCAGCTGCTCGGCCAGGACACGCCGGTCAGGCTGCGGCTGCTGGAGATTCCGCAGGCGGTGAAGGCGGCCGAGGGCACCGCGCTGGAGCTCGAGGACTGCGCGTTCCCGCTGCTGTCCGGCATCGACATCTTCGACGACGCGAAGAAGGCCTTCGACGGCGTCAACGTCGGCCTGCTCGTCGGTGCCCGTCCCCGCTCCAAGGGCATGGAGCGCGGTGACCTGCTCGAGGCCAACGGCGGCATCTTCAAGCCGCAGGGTGAGGCCATCAACGCCGGTGCGGCCGACGACGTGAAGGTCCTCGTGGTGGGCAACCCGGCCAACACCAACGCGCTGATCGCCCAGGCACACGCTCCGGACGTACCGAAGGAGCGGTTCACCGCGATGACGCGACTCGACCACAACCGTGCGGCGGCGCAGCTGGCCGCGAAGCTCGGCGTCGGCGTCGCCGACATCAGGAAGCTGACGATCTGGGGCAACCACTCCGCCACCCAGTACCCGGACATCTTCCACGCCGAGGTCGGCGGCAAGAACGCAGCCGAGGCCGTGGGCGACCAGAAGTGGCTCGAGGACGAGTTCATCCCGCGTGTGGCCAAGCGCGGCGCGGAGATCATCGAGGCGCGCGGTGCCTCCTCCGCGGCGTCGGCGGCCAACGCCGCGATCGACCACGTCTACGACTGGGTCAACGGCACCGCCGAGGGCGACTGGGTCTCGATGGGCATCCCGTCCGACGGCTCCTACGGCGTGCCGGAGGGCATCATCTCGTCGTTCCCGGTCACCACGAAGAACGGTAAGTACGAGATCGTCGAGGGCCTGGAGATCAACGAGTTCTCCCGCGGCAAGATCGACGCGTCGGTCCAGGAGCTCACCGACGAGCGCGACACGGTCAAGCAGCTCGGCCTGATCTGATTCTTCGCGTAACCCAGGGGCCGCCGGAGCCGTCGACGTGACGGGTTCCGGCGGCCCCTCGTCGTTGTCGGGCGACCCGCCACCGGGCCGTGTCCCGGCGCGGCCGGTCGCGGCCGGTCGCTCACGCGGCCCGGCCACAGCCCGGTGACCACGCAACGTGCCGGCCATCACGTTTCGGTATGTCGGGAACGCCGGAGATGCCGGGTGCGTCGTTGCTTCAACGGCTGCCACGGCGGCAGCACTGACGACGCAGAGTGAGGTAACCGTGCGCAACGGACGTATCGCCGCATCGGCGGCAGTTGTCGCGACCATAGGTCTGGCCCTGTCGGCCTGCGGCGGCGAGGAGGAGGCTGCCCCCGAGACCCAGGAGCAGACCTCCGCGCCGGCCAGCAGCGCAGAGCCGGACGCCTCCGCAGCCGCCGAGCCCGCGGACAGCGACGGCGGCGAGGTGAGCGCCCTGCCGGTCGACGACGAGGTCACAGCCCCCGGGACCGAACTGAAGATCGGCGACCGTGCCGTCGTGCCGTTCGAGTACACCGACGAGAAGAAGGGCACCGTCGCCATCACGGTGACCAGCATCGAGAAGGGCTCGGCCTCCGACCTGCCGAAGAAGAGCGACGGATCGTCGGTCGACTCGCGGATCACGCCGTACTACATCACCTTCACCGTCGAGAACGTCGGCGGTGAGGAACTCGAGTACTCGCGTGTCGACCTCGACGGCCGGCTTCCGGGCGGCGAGTCGACCGGCGCCGTGCTCACCGTGATCGGCGGTGTGGACCAGTGCGAGAGCGAGTCGGCACCGTCGGAGTTCAACGAGCAGGGCGCGTCGTACGAGAGTTGCACCATCCAGGGTTCGGCACGCGGCGACGTGACCGAGGTCCACTTCACCGAGTCGCCCGACTACGAGGAGAGCCCGGTCGTCTGGACCGAGTGAGTCCGGATCGGGTGACGCGGCCCCGGCCCGGACACGCACCCGTCCGGGCCGGTCGGTCGTTCGCGCGCCGCGTCACGCGGCGGTGAGGCCTCGGCGTTCGAGCAACGGCTGCAGCTGCGGATCACGGCCGCGGAAGGCGCGGAACGCCTCCATCACGTCGACGCTGCCGCCCTTGGCGAGCAGCTCCCTGCGGAACCGGTCGCCGTTCTCCCGCGCCAGTCCACCGTTCTCACGAAACCACTCCACCGACTCGGCGTCGAGGACCTCGGACCAGATGTACGAGTAGTACCCGGCCGAGTACGCGTTGCTGAAGACGTGCGCGAAGTAGGTGCTGCGGTACCGCGGCGGGATCGTCGCGAGCGCGACGCCCGCCTGCTGCAGCGCCTCGGCCTCGAACCGGTCGACGTCGTCCACCTCGGCCTCCGGCCCGATGGTGTGCCACGCGAGATCCAGCAACGACGCCGCAAGGTACTCCGTGGTGCGGAAACCCTCGCCGTAGCGGCTCGCCTCCTCCAGTTTCGCCGCCGTCTCCTGCGGCAACGGCTCACCGGTGCGATGGTGCCGGGCGTAGCCCGCCAGCACCTCCGGCCACAGCGCCCACATCTCGTTGACCTGCGACGGGAACTCGACGAAGTCGCGCGGCACGTTCGTGCCCTCCAGCGACTGATACTCCACATCGGACACCAACCCGTGCAGGGCGTGACCGAACTCGTGGAAGAGCGTCGTCACCTCGTCGTAGGTGAGTAGCGCGGACTCGCCGTCGGCGGGCTTGGTGATGTTCAGGTTGTTCACCACGACCGGACGCTGCCCCAGCAGCCGAGACTGCTCGACGAGGTTGTTCATCCACGCCCCGCCCCGCTTGGAGTCGCGCGTGAAGAAGTCACCCAGATACAGCCCCAGCGGCCCGCCGTCGGCGTCGAACACCTCCCACACCCGCACATCCGGGTGGTAACCGGCCAGGTCCCGCCGTTCGGTGAAGGTGAGCCCGTACAACTTGCCCGCCGCGTGGAACACGCCGTCGACGAGCACCCGCTCCAGCTCGAAGTAGGGCCGCAACGCGGCGTCGTCGATGTCGAACCTGCGCTTGCGGACCCGCTCGGCGTAGTAGGCCCAGTCCCAGGGCTGCAGCTCGCCCTCGACGCCGTCGGCGGCCAGCTCCTCCTGCAGTTCGGCGGCCTCGGCGTTCGCGTTGGCGACGGCGGCCGGAACCAGCCGCTCCAACATGGACACCGCGGCCTCGGCCGACCCGGCGGTCTGGTCCTCGATGGCGTACGCCGCGTGGTTCGGATATCCGAGCACCGCGGCACGCTCGGCCCGCAGCCGGGCGACCGTGGCCAGGACCGCCTTGTTGTCGTGGTCGTTGCCGCGTGCCGCCCGCGAGACCGACGCGGTGAAGACCCGTTTGCGCAGTTCGCGGTTCTCCAACGACGCCAGCACCGGCTGGGCGGACGGCAGCCCGAGCGTGAGCAGATACTTGCCGTCCTCACCGCGCGCGGTGGCCGCGTCGGCGGCCGCGGTGATCGCGTCGTCGGACAGCCCCGCCAGCTCGTCGCGTGTGGACACCAGCACGGCCAGCTCGTTGGTGTCGGCCAGCAGGTTGTCCTGGAACCGGGTCTCCAGCCGCGACAGCTCCTCGTTGAGTTCACGCAGCCGGACCTGCTTGTCCTCCGGAAGGTCCGCACCGGCGCGCGTGAAAGCGACGTGGGTGCGGTGCAGCAGCCAGTCCTGTTCGGGCGTGAGGTCGAGCTCGTCCCGCTGCGCGTGCACCGCGTCGACACGGGCGAACAGCGCGCCGTCGAGATGGACCGCATCCGAGTGCGCCGCCAGCCGCGGAGCGACCTCGGTCTGCACCGTCCTGCGCTCGTCGGTGGCATCCGCCGCGGTCAGGGTGAACAGGACCTGCGACACCCGGTGCAGCAGCTGCCCCGAACACTCGAGTGCGACGATCGTGTTCTCGAACGTCGGCGGTTCCGGATCGGCCACGATCGCCGCGATCTCCGCCCGATGCTCGGCGAACGCCGTCTCGAACGCGGGCAGGAAATGCTCGTCGGCGATGCGGTCGAACGGCGGCAGCCCGTACGGCAGGTCACTCGGCGCCAGCAGCGGGTTGTCGGTCACGCGTTGTCCTTTCGTCCAGTGCTCCCGCCGGGCACGGCGTCGGACGAGTCGGCGCCCTTCCGGCGCCTGCGACCGCGCTTGGCGGGTTTCGGGGGCACGATCCCGGACAGGTCCCCCGCGTTGTCGTTGATGCGCAGCACGAACGGCCGCGTCTCGCTGTAGCGCACGACCGACAGCGAACCCGGGTCGACGACGATGCGCTGGAAACCGTCGAGGTGCTGGCCGAGCGCGTCGGCGAGGACCGCCTTGATCACGTCGCCGTGGCTGCACAGCGCCCACACGACGTGCTCACCGTGCTCGGCGGTGAGCCGCGCGTCGTGCTCCCGCACGGCCGCCACGGCGCGCGCCTGCACCCCCGCGAGTCCCTCGCCGCCGGGGAACACCGCCGCCGACGGGTGGGCCTGCACGACCCGCCACAGCGGCTCCTTCGCGAGGGTCTTCAGTTCCCGGCCGGTCCAGTCGCCGTAGTCCACTTCGGATAACCGCGACTCGGTCACCCGCGTGAGCCCGCGTGCCTTGGCGAGCGGTTCGAGCGTCTGCTTGCACCGCAGCAACGGCGACGACACGAGTGCCGCCACCGGCACGTCGGCGAGGCGATCCACCAGTTGTTGCGCCTGACCACGACCCGTGTCGTCCAGCCCGACCTTCGGCATGCGTCCGGCGAGCACGCCCGAGCCGTTCGCCGTCGACCGGCCGTGCCGCAGCAGAATGACGGTTCCCACGCCCGTCACCCTACGCCGACACCCGTGTGTCGATCAGCTCTCCACCGGTCCGGCGTTCGGGTCGAGGACACCGGTGAACACCAGCACGTACAGCAGCAGGCCCAGCGCAACCCGGTAGATCACGAACGGCAGGAACGAGTGCCGCTTGATGTACGACATCAGCCACGCGACGACCGCGTAACCGACCGCGAACGCCACGACCGTCGCCAGGATCGTCGGACCCCACGCCGGTCCCTCGCCGGCCCCGATGTCGGTGAGCTTGTAGAAACCGGACGCGAGCACCGCGGGCACCGCGAGCAGGAACGAGTACTCCGCGGCCGCCGACCGGTTGTACCCCATCAGCCGGCCACCGGTGATCGTGCCGCCCGACCGGGACACGCCGGGCACGAGCGCGAGGGCCTGGAAGAAGCCGTACGTCAGACCGTGCTTGACGGTCAGCTGGTCCAGATCGCGGTCCTGCCTGCCCATCCGGTCGGCCAGCAGCAGGAAGATGCCGAACACGATCAGCGTCGTGGCGATGAGCCGCAGGTCGCGGAACACGTGGTTGATCTGTTCCTCGAACAGCAACCCCAGCACACCGATCGGGATCGAACCGACGATGATCAGCCAACCCATCCGGGCGTCCGGATCACGCCGGTACTCGGGCTTGTAGATCGAGAAGAACCAGTTGCTCAGGATGCTGATGATCTTCTTCCCGAAGAACAGCAGGACCGCCAGCTCGGTGCCGATCTGCGTGACGGCCGTGAACGCCGCCCCCGGGTCGCCCCAGCCCGCGAACGCCGCCGTCACCCGCAGGTGCGCACTCGAGGAGATCGGCAGGAACTCCGTCAGCCCCTGGACGATGCCCAGGACGAGGGCCTCGAACCACCCCATCAGCCGGCCACCCCCGCCAGCTCGAGCGCGTCGACGGCCGTGCGCAGCGCGTCGAAGCCCTGCTCCGGCGCCACGAACGGCGACAGGCTCAGCGTCGTCGCACCGGCCTCGGCGAACGCGGCCATCCGCTCGGCGATCCGCTCCTTCGGTCCCAGCAGCGACGTCGCGTCGAGGAACTCGGCCGGCACCGCGGCCATCGCCCCCGCGTGATCCTTCGCGAGGAACTTCTCCTGCACCTCGGCGGCTTCGGCCTCGAAGCCCATTCGCACCGCGAGCCGGTTGTAGAAGTTCTTGTCCTTGCTGCCCATGCCGCCCAGGTACAGCGCCGCGTACGCGCGCACCGAGTCGGCACACACCCGCCAGTCGTCACCCGGCACGAGCGGCACGGTCGGCGCGACGTCGAACGACGCCAGGTCACGACCGGACTTGGCCGCACCGGTGCGCAGCTGCGCCAGCTGGTCACCGGCGTGTTCGGGCGAGAAGAACACCGGAAGCCAGCCGTCGGCGAGCTCACCGGTCAGCTCGACGTTCCTCGGGCCGATCGCGGCGAGATACATCGGGATGTGCTCGCGCACCGGGTGCACGGTCAACCGCAGCGCCTTACCGGGACCGTCCGGTAGCGGCAGCCGGAAGTGCTCACCCTCGTACGAGACCTTCTCGCGGCGCAGCGCGGCCCTGACGATGTCCATGTACTCGCGCGTGCGGCCCAGCGGCGACGTGAACCGGACGCCGTGCCAGCCCTCCGACACCTGCGGGCCCGACACCCCGAGGCCCAGCCGGAACCGGCCGCCGGACAGGGAATCGAGCGTCGCCGCCGTCATCGCCGTCGTCGCGGGCGTCCGCGCGGGGATCTGCAGCACCGCACTGCCGACGTCGATGTTCGACGTCTGCGCGGCGATCCACGACAGCACGGTCGGCGCGTCCGAGCCGTACGCCTCCGCCGCCCACACGACGGAGAAGCCGAGCTCGTCGGCATGTTTGGCCAAGGTCAAATTGCTCGCGTCGTTCCCGGCGCCCCAGTAGCCGAGGTTCAATCCCAGTCGCACGGGCAGCGACACTATCGGTGGCGGGACATGCCGCCGATAGTGCCTTGGTCAATCTCCCGGACGGGTGATGACTACGCTGGGCAGTCATGGAATGTCGCCCGCTCGGCGCTTCGGGCGCGCAGGTGTCCCGCATGGGCCTCGGCACGTTGTCGTGGGGCACCGGCACCGACGCCGAAGAAGCCGCCAACCAGCTCGTGGCCTTCGTCGACGCGGGAGGCACCCTCGTCGACACGGCCGACGTCTACGGCGACGGCGAGAGCGAACGGATCCTCGGATCGCTGCTGGCCGAACTCGTGCCCCGGGAAGACATCGTGCTCGCCACGAAGGCCGCGGCCCGCCGTGAGTCCGGTCCCTTCGGCGGAGGCGCGTCCCGTGGCTCGCTGCTGGCCGCGCTCGACGGGTCGCTGCGGCGCCTCGGAGTCGACCACCTCGACCTGTGGCAGGTGCACGCCTGGGACCCGGCCGTGCCGATCGAGGAGACGCTCTCCGCCCTCGACCACGCCGTCACCAGCGGCAAGGTTCGCTACGTCGGCGTCTCCAACTACGCCGGATGGCACCTGGCCACGGCGGCCTGCGGGATGCGCACCACGCGCATCGTCTCCACCCAGAGCGAGTACTCGCTGCTCGAGCGCACCCCGGAACGGGAGATCGTGCCCGCCGCCCGCCATCACGGCGTCGGCCTGCTGCCGTGGGCACCGCTCGGACGTGGCGTGCTGACCGGCAAGTACCGCTCGGGCACCCCCGCCGATTCCCGCGGCGCCGACCCGGCCTACGGCGGGTACGTCGACCACCACCGCACCGACCGGGCGGGCCGCATCGTCGAGGCCGTCGCCACGGCGGCCGAAGGCCTCGGCACCTCGCCGCTGGCGGTCGCGCTCGCCTGGGTCCGCGACCGGCCCGGCGTCGTCGCCCCCGTCGTCGGCGCCCGCGACGCCACCCAGCTCGCCGGTTCTCTCGCCGCCGAGGAACTGACCCTGCCGGACGCCATCCGCGCCGCGCTCGACGACGTCAGCAAGCCCGACGGCGACGCCGCTCCGACACGAGCGACCGACGCCACCGACCGGAACGAGGCATCCCCGTGACCGCGCCGTCAGCGCCGTCCGCTGTCCCCCCGTCGTCGCCCCGCGCGTCCCGGCGCCCCGGACCGGCGCGGACCCGCAGACTGGCCGCCCTCGCGATCACATCCGCCCTGGTGCTGACCGGGTGCTCGGACACGGGCGCAGGCGGCGACCAACTGCAGGTCGTCGAGGATCCCGAACGGGCGAGCGCCGCGCCGTCACCGGCGACGGCCGAGGAGCCCGCAGGCCGGGTCGTCCCGGCCGACAGCGACGTCACCGACCTGGCCGCCGCGGACGGCACACTCGCGGCCGCGCTGGCGGGCGAGGACGCCGTGCAACTCCACGACCTCGACGAGCCCGAAGCCGACCCCCGCACGGTGCCGTTGCCAGGCGAAGCCGACAGCCTGCGCACGATCGACGGCACGATCGTGGCCACCATGCCGGACGCGGGGGCCTTCGCTCGGATCGACGTCGCCACCGGCAAGGCCGAGGTCGTCGACGTCGACGGGGCTCCCACCGGCGTGGCCGCCGACGGCGAACGGACCCTCGTGGCGCTCCGCGACGCCAAGGCCGTCCAGGTCCTCGACGCTCACGACTCCCCCGTCGGCACCGTCCGCGACGACCTGTACAGCGCTGACGACGTCCTCGTCGCCGGGGGCGGCGCCGTCGTGCTCGACCGACTTCGGACCGCCGTCTTCTCGCTGGACCTCGCCGACGACACGATCGGCGAGGGGCTGCGCGCCGGCCAGGGTGCGGCCGACGCCACGACGGACGAGTACGGCCGCGTGCTCGTCACCGACGCCCGCAACGGTGCCCTGCTCGCCTTCGACACCGACCCGCTGCTGCTGCGCCAGCGGCAGCCCGTGCCCGGCGGGGCCTACGGCGTCGCCTACGACGCGAAGCGACACGTCGCCTGGGTCACGCTCACCGAACGCAACGAGGTCGTCGGATACGACGTACGCGGCGGACAACCGGAGGAAAAGTTCCGGCTACCCACCGTTCGCCAGCCCGATTCCGTTACCGTCGATGAGCGGACGTCGCAGGTCATCATCGGTTCGGCAGCCGAGGAAGGTATCCAGGTGATCACGCCATGACGAGTGCGGAAGCGGTGGTCGACGACGATTGGGAGTATCACCGGGTCCAGCTCCCGCCCGGTGTCTCCCGCGTGACCGCGTCCGTGCAGCTGGCCATCCAGGCCGAGTTCACCGGCTGGGAACTGTCCAACGTACGGCTCTATTCCGACGGCACCCGCAAGGTGTGGCTGCGCCGTCGCCGCCGCGCCCGGGACCTGCTTACCGCGCAGGGCGTCGTGGCCTGATCGCGGCACAGGGCCACCACGGACCGGATCACCGCCCGGCCACCATTCCGACGCAGGCCGGGCGCGTCACTTCCGGAAGCGCTCCACGACCTCGCGGATCTTCGGCCCCGTCGCACTCGAGGCCTGGGCCCACGCCTCGAACTCCAGCGTGGCGTCGAAGTCGCCGCTCGCGGCGAGGCCCACCGCCGTTTTGATGTCCCGCGTCAGCGACTGATCGTGCCCGGCCCAACGGTCCGCCAGTTCGTGGGCCCTTCCGAGCGGATCCTCGGCCAGCTCCAACGCCAGGCCCTGCTCGACGGCCGCGCGGCCGTCCAAGGACCCGCCGTCCAGCAGCAACGCCATCGCCCGCTGCGGCCCGAGGGCGTCGACCAGGAACCACGTGCATCCGCCGCCCGGGTGGAGCCCGATCCGTGAGAACGTCGCCGCGAACGACGCGTGCGGGCCCGCGACGCGGATGTCGCACGCCATCGCCAGGTTCAGACCGGCGCCCACGGCGGCGCCCTGCACGGCCGCGACCGTCGGGATCTCCAACCGCCGCAGCCGCAGGAAGCTGTCGTACACCGAATGCAGATGCCTGCGCAGTTCGCCGACCGCCCGTTCGGAGGCGTCCCCGAACAGCGCGGGCAGATCCGCACCCGCACAGAAGGCCTTTCCCTCCCCCGCAACGACGAGCGTGCGCACGTCGTCGGCCGCCGCGACCGTGTCGATCGCCTCGCCGAGTTCGCGGCACGTCACGTCGTCCAGACAGTTGCGCCGGTCCGGATCGGTCAGGGTGAGGGTCCACCGGCCGTCGGCCCCGGTGAGTTCCACTCGGCTCATCACGTGCTCCATCCCGCCCGCCGGCACCTGCCGCGGACCGTCGGGGTATTCGAACCCGGTCAGCGACCGAGCTTGGCGCGCGCCCGCCAGTACGCCCGACGTGCCGCCATGACCTGGGGGTACTGATCCGACATGCGCATCACGAACTGCCGCAACCGCAACGCCTTGGCCTGCTGCGGCGGCTTGCGCTTCATCATGCGACGCGACCCGGCGGGATGGCGGAGCAGGTCCGTGACCGATTCCATCGCGATCTCGCCGATCTCCGCCTCGCTGGGCGTCAGGTCGTCGGCCGTGGCGGGCTCGTCACCGCGGGGCGCGGCCGGCCGCAGATCCTCCAGTTCACCGACGACGTGGTATCCGGTGTCGCGGACCCGCTCGATGTAGCGTTCCGCGGTTTCCCGAACCCAGTCCTGGTCCTGCTTCGGCAGCGGGATGCTGCTGCGGCCGCTGCGCGCACTCAGCGTGTGCGCAGCGAAGTCGTCCTTGACCCTGCGGGCGTACTGGAGCCACGGGAACCGATCCGGCAGCGACGCGTTGATCCGCCTGAGGAACTCCGTCTCCGGGTAACCGAGGGAGAAGTTGCCGTAGTGCGGAATGTCCGTCTCGTACTTCGCGGGGTCCAGCCCGAGCAGCCCGGCGAACCGCTCCCACAGCACGTCGGGACGGCCACCACGGGGCGGCACGGTCACCACGTGCACGCGGTCGGCGGGAATCCCGGCGCCCCACGTCTCGAGCACCCGCGGCAGATCCTGGTAGTCCCAGAACAGCCTCGCGGTGTCGTCGAGCTCGCCGTTGCGCAGCGAGGCGAGCAGGTCGGGGTACGACGTGCTCTGCCGGGTCTTCACGTTCTCCTGCCACACCGACGGGATCTGCCGCGCCAGGTCGCGCACGGTGCACACGACGTGCACCTCGGCGAACGACAGCGAGGAGACGACCTGCTCGGCCTCCTCAGGACTCGCGGGCGCCAGCAGCTCCGAGGAGATCAGCGTCGCACCGTCGAACGCCCTGGCCTGCTCGACCAGCCAGTTCCACGACCCGGGCGTGCGCTTCTCCTTCCAGCCGCCGTACCGGCCGGGATGCACGTCGGCGACGGCGCGGTGATGCGCGCCGAGGTCGTAACCGGGGAACGACACGCCGTCCGAGGTGAGGGCGTCCTGGTTGTGCCACAGCAACTCCTGCAGCGACGTCGTTCCGGTCTTGGGTAACCCGATGTGCAGGTACACACGCTGTGTTGCGGAGGTCATGGCCCCGGAAGCGTACTCGCTCACATCGAATGGTTTGCTGTGGCCTTCACGGTGAGTTTTCCTTCCGCACGGATGATGATGTCTCGTGCACGCCACAGGTCGGTAACGGTTTCCTGGAGGAGCTTTATATGACTGCGGACCGGTCCCTTCGCCTCACCCGCGGCGCGACCGTCTGGTTGACCGGGTTGTCCGGCGCGGGCAAGTCGACGGTGGCCGGCGCCGTCGCCACGCTCGTCGCGGGCGAGAGCACCGGCGCGGAGGTGGAGGTGCTCGACGGCGACGAGATCCGCCGCACGATCTCGAGCGACCTCGGCTTCAGCCGCGAGGACCGGGACAAGCAGGGCCAGCGCGTGGGATTCATCGCCGAGCTGCTGTCGCGTCACCGCGTACTCACTCTCGTGCCGGTCATCGCCCCCTACTCCGAGACGCGGGCGGCCGTGCGCGCGCACCACGCCGAACGCGGTTCGGCGTTCTTCGAGGTCTACGTCAGCACTCCGCTGCAGGAATGCGCCCGCCGGGATCCCAAGGGGCTGTACGCCCGGGCGGCCGCGGGTGAGGTCAAGGGACTCACCGGCGTCGACGACGTCTACGAGGACCCGGAGACGCCCGACCTTCGGATCGACACGACCGCCGGCTCGCCGGAAACCGCCGCCGACCGGATCCTCGAGATGTTGCACGAGGCGGGTGTCGTCGAGTACGTCGACGACACCGCGAACTCGGAGAACCCCGTCGTGTCCTGAGCGTTTTCGGTGGGCTTGGCCGATGGGGGTGACGGCGGCGACCGCCGTCACCGAAAGCCTCGCCGTATAGGTCGTTATACACCCTGTAGGGGTGTGGCACGCTGCTCGGTGCTCATCGAGCGCCTTCCCCGAGCCGAGGAGGACCAGCACTTCCATGTCTGCCCGCGTCACCGTCGACCGCGACGGCCACGTACTGCTCATCGGCGTGAATCGTCCCGAGAAGCGCAACGCGTGGGACCGCCGCACCATCGAGGAGGTCGGCCTCGCCTACGACCGGCTCGCCGAGGACCCCGAGGCGCGCGTCGGCGTGCTGTACGGCCACGGTGACCACTTCAGCGCGGGGCTCGACCTCGCCGACGTCTGGCCGTCCGTGCAGGACGAGGGCCCGGGCGCGCTGTCCGGCGGCGGAGCCTACGACCCGTTCGCCCTGTGGAAGCCACCCGTCCCCAAGCCGGTCGTCCTCGCCGTCCAGGGCATCTCGTTCACCTTGTCGATCGAGCTGGCGCTCGCCTGCGACATCGTCGTCGGCGCTGACGACGTGCGCTTCCGCCAGCTCGAGATCGGCCGGGGCATCATCCCGTTCGGCGGCGCTACGGTGCGCGCGACCACCCAGCTCGGCTGGGGCAACGCGATGCGGTTCCTGCTCACCGGGGAGGAGTTCGGCGCCGAGGAGGCCCACCGGATCGGCCTCGTTCAGGAGGTCGTCACGCCCGGTGCCCAGGTGGAACGGGCCACGGAGATCGCGCGGCTCATCGGTGAGCAGGCCCCGCTCGGGGTGCAGGGCACGTTGGCCAACGCCCGCGTCGCACAACGGCTCGAGAACGAACGCGCCGCCGCCGACCACCTGCGCGAACTGCTGCCCGGCGTCCTCGCCAGCGAGGATGCCGCCGAAGGCCTGCAAAGCTTCGTCGAGCGCCGCCCGGCCCGGTTCACCGGCCGCTGATCGGAGAAAGGCCCCATCGAGTGTCCGCCGCACGCACCGTCGGGGTCGAAGAGGAATTCCTGCTCGTCGACCCCGAGACCTGGCACACCGTCGCCGCTGCCGACGACGTCCTCACGCACCTCCCGGAGTCGCCGAGCAACGCCGACGGCCCGGGGCTGACCGACGACCAGGTCCGCGACCCGGCGTGGCACGGCGAGCTCCGCGCCAGCCAGGTCGAGGCGGCGACCGGGGTCTGCACCACGGCCGCCGCGCTGCACCGGCAACTGATCACCGGCAGGCGCGGACTCGCCGAGGCGGCGCGATCCGAGGGCCTCGCCCTCGTCGCGTCCGGTACGCCTGCGGTTCCGAGCCCGGCCGTCCCGCTCGGTGCCGACCCGCAGTACACCGAACTCGACGGCCTCTACCGCGGTCTGATCGGCGACTACGAGGGCTGCGGGTGTCACGTACACGTCGGCGTGCCCGACCGCGAGGCGGCGGTCGTCGCCGTCAACGGCCTGCGCCCGTGGCTGCCGACGCTGCTGGCGTTGTCGGCCAACTCGCCGTACGAGCGCGGGCACGACACCGGCTACGCCAGCTGGCGGACGATCCAGCACTCCCGGTTCCCCACCGCGGGCATCCCGCCCCGCTTCGCCGATGTCGCCGAGCACGACGCGCTCGTCGACCGGCTCGTCACAGCGGGGGCACTGGGAGCCCAGTACACGACGTTCTGGCTCGCCCGCCCCTCCCCCGTGCTGCCGACCGTCGAGGTGCGCGTCGCCGACACGGCAACCACTCCCGACGAGGCGCTGCTGCAGGCACTGTTGTGCAGGGCCCTCGTCGACACGGCGCTCGCCGGCCCCGCGGACGAGGACGCGGCACCCGTAGCGGAGCCGCTCGACGACGTGCTTCCCGCGGCCGTGTGGTCGGCGGCCCGGTACGGCCTCGGCGGTCGCGGCGTCGACCCGTGGACAGGGCACGCGCGTCCCGCCGCGGAGCTCGTCGACGAACTGCTCGACCACGTGCGGCCCGCGCTGGAGCGTTCCGGCGACGCCGACCTCGTCGACTCGCTGGCCCGGCACGTGGTCGCCGACGGTTCGGGAGCCCAACGGCAGCGCCGCGCCGCCGCCCACGGCATCCGCCACGCCGTGCGCACGGTCGCCGAGGAGACGATCCGCGACCTGCCCGAGTGAGGCCTCAGAAGTACTGCCGCAGCGCGGCCCCAGGAGTACTGCCCCAGGGAGTACAGGCTCAGCGAGGCCTCAGGAGTACAACAGCCGGTGCAGACCGCCGATCGCGGCGGCGTAGGCAACTCCGCCCACACCGGCGCGCGCGAGCGCAGCCCGGGCCGCGTTGGCTCCCGGGCCGCCGTGCACGGCTCCACCGGGATGCGCCGACGCCCCCGCCAGGAACAACCGATCCACCGGGGTGTCGGCCCGGCCGAGACCGGGCACGGGCCGGAGCACCAGCTGCTGGTGCATCGCCGCGCTGCCGCCGCCCACGGCACCCTCGACCAGCGCCGGGTTCGCCCGCTCCAGCTCACGCGGGCCCTGCACCAGCCTGCCGCGGACGCGCGCCCCGAACCCGGGTGCGTGCCGTTCCAGCAGAGCCTCCATCCGGTCGGTGACCCGCCGCAGCCGGTCGCCATCCCAGTCCAGGCCGCGCGGCACGTGCGTGTAGGCCCACGCCGATTCACAGCCGTCCGGTGCCCGCGACGGGTCGGCCACGGCCATCTGGCCGATCACGAGCATCGGTTCGTCGGACACGGTGCCGAGCTCGACGTCGAGTCCGTACCGGGCCAGGCCTGCGACGTCCCCGCCGAGGTGCACCGTGCCCGCCCGAGCAGCCTCGGGCGCGGTCCACGGGATCGGCCCGGACAGCGTCCAGTTCACCTTGACCGTGGCGGCGTCCCAGTCGAACCGACGGAGGTCACCGCGAACGCGAGGGGGCAGGATCCGCTCGTCGAGCATGCGGCCGTACAGCAGCGGTGCGGGCACGGCCGCCAGCACCGCCCGCCGCGCACGTACGGGCGTGTCGGCCAGCACCCCCATCGCACGGCCACTGCCCGTGAGCACCCTGCTCACGGGCCTGCCGCATTCGATGCGCCCGCCACGCGCCGTGAACCGCCGCGCCAGCGCCGCCGTCAATGCGCCCGCGCCCCCGTCCGGCACCGGGAACCCCACGTCCTGGGCGAGCATCGACAGCAGCCAGCCGAACACCGCACTGCCTGCCTGCGCCGGGCCCAGGTCGGTGTGCAGCGCGTTCCCGGCGTGCACCGCGGGGGCGCCCGCACCGCGGAACCGCTCCCCCGTCCACGCCGTCACCGGCATCGCCACCATCCGCGCGAGTCGCATCCCGTCCGCGGTACCCGCGGCGCGCGCCAGCCGCCCGGCCGCGCGCACCGGCGGGAACGGCGACAACAGCGCGTTCAGCAACGGGTCGCGGATCCGCCGCCACAACGCGGCCTCCTCGGTCCAGGTCTCACCGTCCCCCGGCGCGAAGGCCTCGAACGACGCCGCCGTCTCCGCAGGATCACGGGACACGAGGGCGACCCGGTCGTCCGGCAGCACGTGCGCCAACGCGGCGGGCGCGTGCCTCCAGCGCAGTCCGTGACGCTCGAGACCCAGTCCGGCGAGCACGGGTGAGGCCGCCGCCATCGGGTAGAACGCACTGAACAGGTCGGTCACGAAGCCCGGTTCGATCGCCTCGGCGCTGCGCACGGCGCCGCCGAGAGTCGGCGTGGCCTCGAGGACGAGGACCTCCCAACCCGCGTCGGCCAGCAGATTGGCGGCGACCAGTCCGTTCGGGCCTGCTCCGACGACGACGGCGTCGACCGTGTCGGTGGGAATGTGCACATGCTCTGCATACCGCACCTTCGGCCGGGTCCGCCTGCCGTCGTCGCCACCCGGCCCGTCTGCCGGGGACACGAGCGCCGGCAGGTGACGCGTGTCGCGCGACACCACCACCGCCGCCCTCCTCCCCTGTCGCGGCACGGTCGCCTACAGTGCCTGCGGACCACGAGCGGGAGGGCGACCATGGCGCAGCGACACGGTGCAGTGCGCAGGCTGGCGGAGGCGGCGAGCCGGTGGTTCGCGCTTCTCGTCGTACTCGGAGTCGCGATCGGGCTGCTCGCGCCGGACCAGGCGTCGGCGCTCGTCGACCATGTGCCGCTGCTGCTCGGCGTGATCATGTTCGGCATGGGCCTCACGCTGCGCGGGGCCGACTTCGCCCTCGTGGCGCGCCGGCCACTCGCCGTCCTGTTCGGACTGATCGCACAGTTCCTGATCATGCCGCTCACGGCGTGGGGTATCGGCCAACTGTTCGGCCTGTCCGGTGCACTGCTCGTCGGCATGGTGCTGGTCGGCTCCGCGCCCGGCGGCACCGCCTCGAACGTCGTCGTCTACCTCGCCAAGGGCGACGTGGCGCTCTCCGTGACGCTGACGTCGGTGTCCACGCTGCTGGCACCGCTGCTCACCCCGTTGCTCGTGCTGCTGCTGGCCCGGTCCGATCTGCCCGTCGGGTTCGGCGATCTGTTCGTGTCCATCGCGCAGGTCGTACTGCTGCCCGTGGTGGCGGGTCTGGTCGTCAGGGCACTCGCCGACCGGTACGTCCAGCGGGTCCTGCCCTACCTGCCGCTGGTGTCGGTTCTCGGCGTCGCGTTGGTCGTGACGGCGGTCGTCGGGGCGAACTCCGGCACGATCGCCGAGAGCGGAGCGCTGCTCATGCTCGCCGTCGTCGCCCACAACTCCGCGGGACTGGCGCTCGGCTACGGTGCGGCGCGGCTGGCCGGGCTGGACGAATCGGCGCGGCGCGCGGTCAGCGTCGAGGTCGGCATGCAGAATTCGGGCCTGGCCTCTAGCCTCGCGACGACCCACTTCACCGCGGCGGCGGCCCTGCCCGGCGCGCTGTTCTCGGTGTGGCACAACCTCTCGGGCGCCGTGCTGGCGACGTTCTGGGCGCGGCGGCCCACGTCGACGCCGGAATCGGCAGCCGACGAGCGCACCGGCGCCTGACCGGCACCCGCCGGGTCTCGCCGCGGCGCGTCACCGTCGGCTCCGCACGCGCCCAACCGGCCCGTCCCCGCGAAGGAGTTGCTCCACCGATGTCCTCCCTCGGCGACCTGCGCATCGTCGACTTCTCCCGGGTCCTCGCCGGGCCGTTCGCCACGATGCTGCTGGCCGACCTCGGCGCCACCGTCGTGAAGGTCGAACGTCCCGGAAGCGGCGACGACACCCGGTCGTGGGGCCCGCCGTACGACGACCGCGGCGAAGCGACCTACTACCAATCGGTGAACCGGAACAAGGATTCGGTGACGCTGGATCTGCGCACCGAGGAGGGCATCACCCGCGCCCGGGAGCTCGCCGCGGGCGCGGACGTCGTGGTCGAGAACTTCCGTCCGGGTTTGATGTCCGAGCTCGGTCTCGGCTACGACGACCTCCGGGCCCGGAACCCGGGCCTGATCTACTGCTCCATCACCGGATTCGGATCCGGCGCAGGGGCGCAGCTTCCGGGTTACGACCTGCTGATCCAGGCTCTCGGCGGGCTGATGAGCGTCACGGGGCAGCCCGAGGGCGAACCGCAGAAGGTCGGCGTCGCACTCGTCGACGTCCTGTCCGGACAGTTCGCCACGGTCGGCGTACTCGCCGCGCTGCGGCACCGTGACACGACCGGTGAGGGACAGCTCGTGGAGGTGAACCTGCTCTCGTCACTGCTCGCGGCGCTGGTGAACCAGAGCTCGGCCTACACCTCGGGTGGAGTCGTGCCCCAGCGGATGGGCAACGCGCACCCCAGCGTCGCACCGTACGAGGTGCTTCCCTGCGGCGAAGGGGAACTCGTCCTGGCCGTCGGCAACGACCGCCAGTTCCGGGCACTGTGCGACCGGCTGGGCGATCCCGACCTGGGCACCGACATGCGGTTCGCCACGAACAGCGCGCGCGTCGACCACAGGGAGGAGCTGCGCGAGCACCTCGTCCAGCTGCTGAAGGCGCGCGACGCCCGCTCGTGGGCGGATCTGCTCACGGAGGCGCGCGTGCCCGCGGGCGTGGTCAACGACGTGGCGGGTGCATTCCGCCTCGCCGCCGAACTCGGACTCGACCCGGTCGTCGGGATCCCGCGCGGCGACGGCACCGAGGTACGGCTCGCCCGCAACCCGATCGGCCTCTCGGAGACGCCGCCGACCTACCGCTCCGCGCCTCCGCCTCTCTCGGAGTCACTGCCCTTCTCGGAGTCACTGCCCTTCTCGGAGCCACGGCTGGACGACGACTGACGCCGGTCCGCCGCGACACCGAAGTCCATGTCCTCGGTCACGCTGCCGTGGCGCAGGTGCAGCACGTCGCGGAGGTAGTTCTGGTGGAGCCGCCAAGGAGTCGCGTGTCCCTGCTTCGGCATCCGGTCGATGCTGCGCAGTACGTAGCCTGCGCGCAGGTCGATCAGCGGTTCCGCGGGCCGGTCACCGGGTGGCAGCACCGGCGTGGCGCTGTCGAGATCGCGCGCGTCGAGGTGGGTGAGCAGCCTGCACACGTACTCGGCGACGAGATCGGCCTTCAGGGTCCAGGAGGCGTTCGTGTAGCCGATCGTCATCGCGAAGTTCGGCACGCCGTCGAGCATCATGCCCTTGTACGTCACGGCCTTGCCGACATCGACCGGATCGCCGTCGACGTCCAGTGCGAGGCCGCCGATCGCGAGCAGGTTCAGACCTGTCGCCGTGACGGCGATGTCCGCGGCCAGCTCCCCGCCCGAGGTGAGCCGGATGCCGTCGGGCGTGAACGTGTCGATGGTGTCGGTGACGACCGAGGCGTCGCCGCGGCGCAGCGTACGGAACAGGTCGCCGTCCGGGACGAAACACAACCGCTGGTCCCACGGCCGGTAGTCGGGTGAGAAGTGCCGGTCGACATCGAATCCCTCCGGCAGGGCCGACCGCACGCCGCGTTCGATCAGCGTGCGCACGAGCCCGGGCGCGCGGCGGCTGAGGCGGAAGAACAGGCCCATGCTCAGCGCGTTCTTCCACCGCACCACGGGGAACGTCACACGGTCGGGCAGCACGCGCTTCAACAGCCGGGCGAGCGGATCGACCGAGGGCAGCGCCATGACGTAGCTGGGCGAGCGCTGCAGCATCGTCACGTGAGCGGCGTCTCGTGCCATGGCGGGAACGAGTGTCACGGCGGTGGCGCCGCTGCCGATCACCACGACCCGGCGGCCGCGGTGGTCCAGGTCCTCGGGCCAGTGCTGCGGGTGGACGAGCGTTCCCTCGAACCGGTCGATTCCCGGCAGGTGGGGTGTGAACCCCTCGTCGTAGCGGTAGTAGCCGGAGCAGACGTGCAGGAACGCACACGTCAGCGTGACCTGTTCACCGGTGTCGGACCGGTGGGCGGTAACTGTCCACAGTGCCCGATCGCTCGACCAGGACGCGGAGTCGACCCGGTGGTGGAACCGGATGAGCTCGTCGACCCCGAACTCGCCGGCGGTGTCACGGATGTATTCGCGAATCGACGGACCGTCGGCGATCGCCTCGGCGCGGCGCCACGGGCGGAAGCCGTAGCCGAGCGTGAACATGTCCGAATCGGAGCGCACCCCGGGATAGCGGAACAGGTCCCACGTGCCGCCGATCGCGCCGCGCGCCTCGAGGACCGCCACCGTGCGGTTCGGGTGCCGCTGCCGCAGCCGGCAGGCCGCACCGACACCGGTCAGGCCTGCTCCCACGATGAGGACGTCGACGTGTTCGGCGGGCATGGCCCTCCTCGGCATCGGGGCGACACCGTTGTCACCCGACCGGGCCCGACGCTACCGACCGCGTGATCACGACGCCATCGGCGCAGCTCCGGCCGACACCGCGCGCGCCACGCGCGCCTGCCTCGTACCGACCACTTGACGAAATCTCAGCCGTCGACTAGATATTTTTTGTAGCAGTCGGATGACCGGCACCGCGCCGAACCGTGAGCAGGCGCGGCCGGACCACGGTGAGGCAGGCTTCCGGAGCGTGTACGCATGACCCTGAACGAGCTGGACGACGAACACCGGCCCACGTTCACCACCGGGCAGGCGGCCGACATTCTCGGCGTCGAGCAGCCGTTCCTGCGGAGTCTCGACACCGCGGGCGTCGTGTCCCCCGAACGGTCCGGCGGCGGACACCGGCGCTACTCCCGGCACCAGCTCGGTCAGGCGAGCCGCATGCGGGCGCTGTTCGACGAGGGCATGAACCTCAACGCCGCCCAGCGCATCCTCGCGCTCGAATACGAACTCGACGAGGCCCGCAGGGAGATCGCGGCGCTGCGCAGGCGGGTCGAAGACTCGCCTGACGGCGCCTCCTCCGATACGTGAACTCCGCCTCCTGCCGCCCGACTTCACGGCTCGCCCGCACCGCACGCTGCGCAGCGCCTGCGCCACACCGGGCGGCCACGCACGACCGAACCCGGAGTGTGAACCGCCGACGCCCTCGCGCCGGCACGAGGAATCGAGGTGATCATCAGTGGACATCTACGGTTGGTACTCGACGGAACCCGCGCTGCACGCGTACGTCTCCGCGGTCGCCGCCGCACTCTCCCCCGACGACGGCTCCCCGGCGCAGTACACGTGCGACGCCTCGGCCACGCCCGTGGGTGCCTACATCGCGGTCGACGGACACCTGCCCACCTTCCCGGACCGCGACGTCGCCCTCATCTGGGACGAACACCACGGCTGGGGCATGGCGATCGAAACCCACTCCGGCGAGGACCTGCTCATGGTGTCCTACCTCGGTGGCAGCGACCCGGTTCCCGAGCCGGAACGGGTCGCCCGGTTCGCCCGCCGCATCCTCGACGGCGCGATGCCGGGGCAGCCGGCCCCGCCGGAGTTCGCCGCGGTGCCCGACCTGCCACGGAGGCTGGCGGCGGCCGCCGCGGACGCGGACGTCCCCGCCCAGGAGGCCGCGTCGGCCGCGCACGTGTTCTGACCGTCCGAACGCTCACTCCGCGCCGGGAGTTCAGCGCTGCCAGTGCGCAGGGGTGCTCGCCCAGCCGGGCACCCGGGTGGCGGCGTCCCCGCGCGCGGCGTCCAACTGTGCCTGCGTCAGGAACACGGTGTCGACCAGGTCGGCGCCGGAAAGCTCGGCGCCGCGCAGGTCGGCGCCGGTCACATCGGCCAACGTGAGGTCCGCGCCCCGCAGATCGGCACCCAGCAGCGCCGCGCCCCGCAGGTTGGCTCCGCGCAGATTCGCCCGCGCGAGCTTCGCCCCCGCCAGATCGGCCCCTCGCAGCCCACGACCGGCCTCGCCCGCCCTGACCAGCTCGCTCGCCCGCGTCAGCGCGACGTTCGCCGTGGCCCAGTGGTCGGCGAGGGACGTCCCGGCCAGCTCGTCGAGATCACGCGCGGCAAGACGTTCGGTCGCGGTGATCGCGACGTCCAGCTCACCGTGGACCTCCGCCGCCGCGGAGAAGCCCCGTGCCTCGTGCAGGTAGTAGAGCAGCTCGTACAGGTCGCGCAGCACGGGATAGGCGTCGAACATCCGCCGCGCCCTTGCGGGGTCACCGCGCCAGTCGCCGCCTGCTCTCCGTGCGACGGCCTGACCCGCCCCGAAGCAGTCGTAGACGGTGCAGCCGGGGAACCCGCGCTCGCGCAGTGTGTCGTGCACACCGCACCACGAGTCGTCCCGCAGGTGCGGGCACGGCGTCTCCGCGGGCTTGGTGATCGCGAAATCGGCAGAGGCGACGAAACCCGGTGCCACGCAACAGATCCCGTAACACTGCCCGCAGTCCGCCCGCAGTCGTTCCCGGAATGCGCCGTCCGGTGTGGACGGTACCGTCATACTGCTCCCCGACTTCGAACGTCTCCGGCTTCCGATGTCCCGGGTTCCGATTCCCCCTCCCCCGAGGCCCCGCCGCCGGTCCTCGGCGGGGCCACGACGCCGAGGACCGGCATCCGGTACACCCGGCTGTGTCCTCCACCCTAGGCCCGGCACCGTTACTCTCGGGCACCACCACACCGCAACGGCATCCACGAAGGGACACGCGATGAGCACGCTGCAGACTCTCGACCGGGGCCTGCGCGCGCTCGACGTGATCTCCCAGGCACCGAGCGGGATGTCGGTCGCCGAACTCGCGCGCAGGCTCGATGTGCACCGCGCCATCTGCTATCGCATCGTGTCCACCCTCGAGGAGCACCAGCTCATCGCGCGCACCGACGACGGCAAGCTCCGGCTGGCCGTCGGAGTGTCGGTGCTGGCCGCCCGCTTCGAACCGCAGCTGCACCACGACGTCCGGCCACTACTGCAGGAGCTGGCCAACGAGACCCGTGCGACGGCGTTCCTGTCCGCGGCCGAGGGCGGCGACTGTGTCGCACTCCAGGTCGCCGAGCCGGACGCGCAACTCCTCACCGTCGGCTACCGGATCGGCAGCAGGCACCCGCTGTCGAAGGGTGCCGCGGGCATCGCGATCCTCGCTCGGCGCCCCGAACGGCCCGACGACGGTGACGCAGTGGTGCGCGCCCGCCGGGACGGTTACAGCCTCACCCGGGGCGAACTCGAACGCAGCGCCGTCGGTGTCGCTGCGGGCATCGGCGTGCCCGAGGGCAGGCACGCGGTCGGGCACGCCGAACGCTCGGTCGGCGTGGTGGCGATCGAAGGCCTCGACACCGACCGCGCCACCCGAGCCGTGGTCCGCACGGCACGGCGACTCGAAGAACTTCTCACCGCCTGAACCGGACGGTCCGCACTTGACGCCCACTGTGGTCCCGCTTACCTTCCAGATGTTCACTATTCGATCCGCGGTGTGCGTTATTGGTAACACTGCAGCTCACGCGCAGACCCCCGTTCCGGTATCGCCACACATCGGGCCGTAGCCGCCGTGGAGGGCGCCGATGAACACGGAGTCGTGTCCCGTCGACCACACCCGCCCGGCCGACCCCGTCACCGGCTGTCCCGTCAGCGCGAACGCGGCGGCGTTCGACCCGTTCGGCGACGTGTACCAGGCCGATCCGCCGGAGGCCGTGCGCTGGTCCCGTGACGGGGAGCCGGTGTTCTACAGCCCCTCGCTCGGCTACTGGGTCGTGACGCGCTACGACGACGTGAAGGCGATCTTCCGCGACAACATCACGTTCTCCCCCTCCATCGCACTCGAGAAGATCACGCCCGTCTCCGACGAGGCGATCGCGACGCTCGAACGCTACGACTACGCGATGAACCGCACCCTCGTGAACGAGGACGAGCCCGAGCACATGCCACGCCGGCGGGTACTCATGGACCCGTTCACCCCGGACCGGCTCGCCCACCACGAACCCATGGTCCGCAGGCTCACTCGCGAGTACGTCGACCGGTTCGTCGATGCGGGCAAGGCCGACCTCGTCGACGAGATGCTGTGGGAGGTCCCGCTCACGGTCGCACTGCACTTCCTCGGCGTGCCCGAGGAGGACATGGCGACCCTGCGCAAGTACTCGATCGCCCACACCGTCAACACCTGGGGCAGGCCCTCGCCCGAGGAGCAGCTCACGGTCGCCGAAAACGTCGGCAGGTTCTGGCAGTTCGCGGGCACCGTGGTGGAGAAACTCCGGCGTGATCCCTCCGGCGACGGCTGGATGCCCTACAGCATCCGCAAACAGCAGGAGTACCCCGACATCATCACCGACTCCTACCTCCACTCGATGATGATGGCCGGCATCGTCGCGGCGCACGAGACGACCGCCAACGCCGCGGCCAACGCGATCAAACTCCTGCTGGAGAACCGCACGGTCTGGGAGGAGCTCTGTGCCGACCCCGGCCTCATTCCGAACGCCGCCGAGGAGTGCCTGCGGCATTCCGGATCGGTGGCCGCGTGGCGCAGGCTCGTCACCGCCGACACCACGGTCGGCGGTGTGCCCGTCCCCGCGGGGTCGAAACTGCTGATCGTGAACTCCTCGGCCAACCGCGACGAACGGCACTTCGAGGACCCCGACACCGTCGACGTCCGCAGGGACAACGCGACCGAGCACCTGACGTTCGGCTACGGCAGCCACCAGTGCATGGGCAAGAACCTCGCCCGGATGGAACTGCAGGTGTTCCTCGAGGAGCTGACCCGCAGGCTGCCGCACCTCGGCCTGGTACCCGGGCAGCGGTTCACGTACGTCCCGAACACGTCGTTCCGAGGCCCGGAGCACCTGTGGGTGCAGTGGGATCCGGCCGCCAACCCCGAGCGCAGCGACCCGGCCGTGTTGGAGACCCGGCAGCCGGTACGCATCGGCGAGCCCACCACCCGCTCGCTCAGCCGCACACTCACCGTGGAGCGGGTCGACCCGGCGGCGCGCGACGTCGCCGAGATCACCCTCGCCGCGCCCGACGGCGCCCCGTTGCCCTCGTGGTCGCCCGGAGCCCACATCGAACTGGAACTCGGGGAGGTGTCCCGGCAGTACTCCCTGTGCGGCGACCCGGGCGACCGGGGCCGGTACCGCATCGCCGTACTCCGCGACCCGGACAGCCGCGGCGGCTCCCGGTACGTCCACGACCGGCTGTGTCCGGGAACGACGGTGGCCGTCCGCGGGCCGCGCAATCACTTCCGGCTCGACACCGACACACGCCACCACGTCTTCGTCGCCGGCGGCATAGGCATCACGCCGATCCTCGCGATGGCCGACGCCGTCAGAGCCGCGGGCGGCAGCTACGAGCTGCACTACTGCGGCCGCTCCGCCGACACGATGGCGCTGCTCGACCGCGTGCGCCGCGACCACGGGCCCCGACTGCACGAACACTCCTCCGACGCAGGCACCAGGCTCGACGTCGCCGCACTCCTCGCCGAGCCCGTCGACGGCACGCGGATCTACGCGTGCGGCCCGCAGCGGCTGCTGTCGGCACTCGACACGGCGAGCGCGCACTGGCCGGAAGACGCACTCCGCGTCGAGCACTTCACCACGGCGGGCCACGAACTCGACCCGGCCGCCGAGCACGCCTTCGACGTCACCCTCGCCGACTCCGGGCTCACTGTCCGGGTCGCCCCCGACCAGACCGTGCTCGCCGCCCTCCGCGCCGCCAACATCGACGTGCCGAGCGACTGCGAGGAAGGTCTCTGCGGCACATGCGAGGCGGCGGTGCTCGACGGCGAGGTCGACCACCGCGACGTCGTGCTCACCCGGGCCGAGCGTTCCGCAGGAACCCGGATGATGACCTGCTGCTCCCGGGCGTGCGGCGACGCACTGACGCTCGGCCTCTGACCTCACGCTCCCCTCCCCCCTCCCGACCTCCGCGAAAGGACCGTTCGACAATGACGTCATCGGCATCCGCGCGTGTCGAAGGCCTGCCAGGCAGGCGCGGCACGAGCTTCCGCCGCGTGCTCACCGGATCGATGGCGGGCGCCGTGCTCGAGTGGTACGACTTCGCCGTCTACGGCGTGCTCGCCGCGACCGTGCTCGGCCCGCTGTTCTTCCCCGGCGACAGCGACATCATCAAGCTGCTGCTCGCGCTCGCGACCCAGGGCATCGGGTTCGTCGCCCGGCCGCTCGGCGGGATCGTGTTCGGCCACCTCGGCGACAAGTTCGGCCGCAAGCCCATGCTCGTCACGACCTTCCTGCTGCTCGGCATCTCCACGGCCGCGATCGGCCTGCTGCCGACCTACGAACAGCTCGGCGTGTGGGCGACCCTGTTGCTCGTGCTGCTGCGACTGACCCAGGGGTTCGCGCTCGGCGGCGAGTTCGGCGCGGCGGTGCTGATGGTCAGCGAGTACGGCAAGCCGAAGCGCCGCGGGTTCTGGGCGTCGTGGCCGCAGGCGGGCGCGCCGCTCGGCACGGTGCTCGCCACGGTCGTCGTCAGCGCCGTCGCCCTGGTGTTCCCGGGCGACGCGTTCGACCAGTGGGGTTGGCGGATCGCGTTCCTCGTCGCGCTGCCCCTGCTGGTCATCGGGTTCTGGGTGCGCCGCAGCGTCGAGGAGTCACCCGTGTTCCAGGCCGCGCAACTGCGTGCCGCCGAGGCGCCCGAGACGGCGCAGGCGGATCCGACCACGGTGGGACCACACCGGTCGTCGAGCGTCCTCGAGGCGCTCCGCAACCCGCGGCCGGTGCTGCACGGCCTCGGCATGCGCCTCGGCGAGAACATCGCGTTCTACATCTACACGGTCTTCGTCATCGCCTACGCCACGACGTACTTCGGCTACGAACGCAGCGACGTCGTCCTGGCGGTCACGTTCGCGTCGGCGGCCCAGTTCGCGGGCATGATCGGCGGAGGCGCCTGGTCGGACAAGGTGGGCAGGAAGACCGCGATGCTCGTCCCGTCCGTGCTGCTCGTGGTGTGGGCGCCGCTGTTCTTCGTGCTCGTCCAGCAGGAGAGCCTGCCGTTGCTGTGGCTCGGCACCTGCATCGGCGCCGGACTGCACGGCATGCTCGCGGGCCCGGAGGCCGCGTGGATCACCGAACTGTTCCCGACGCGCCGCCGCTATGCCGGATCGTCGTTGGTGTTCCAGGGGTCGTCGATCATCGCGGGCGCACCGGCGCCGTTCATCGCCGTCTGGCTCATCGACTCGTTCGGCGTCGGCATGGTCGTCGGTTATCTCGTCGTCACGATGCTGATCACCGTGATCGCCGTCGCGACGAGCAGGGAGACCCGCGGAAGCGACCTCGACCGGGTCGAATGACGGCCGACGGGTGCCGGCCGCGGCACCCGTCAGGCCCGTTTCGCCGCGTCCCTGGCCTGGACCTCGGGACGACGAAGGGGTGGCACGGTCCGCGGCGGCTGCCGCCGTTCGGGCAGCTGCGCCAACAGCCGCGTGGTCGTGGCGGTGACCTCGGCGACGGCCTGTTCGAACGGTTCGCGAGTCGCGTCGGACACGCTCTGGACACCGCTGACCTTCCGCACGTACTGCCGCGCCGCCGCCTCGATCTCCTCGGCCGTCGCCGACGGTTCGAGTCCCCGCAGGGTCGTGATGTTCCGGCACATGCCCGTGACGGTAGTCCTCGTCCGGCTCCCCGGCGAGCGTTCGCCGCCGGGCACCGCGCCGCCGCGCCGTCCCGATCCGGTGTCACCGCCGATGCCGTCACTGATTGAAACGGCTCTTGAGACCTCGGCTCCGGTGCGTTCTACTGGCCGCATGCCAACGACGGCGACCTCCGCGGCCTCTCCCCCGCCGACCACGAACACAGGGCGGCAGGGCACCCGTGACCGCCTGCTCGACGCGGCCGAGTCCCTGTTACTCGCCCGCGACATCGACGAGGTCTCCATCCGGGCCATCAACGCCGCCGCGGGTATGAACCCGGCCGCGGTCCACTACCACTTCGGTTCGAAGGACGCCCTGATCGGCGCGCTCCTCGAACGCCGCCTCGCGCCCCACTGGCACGACGGCCTCACCCGGCTCACCGCACGCCGCCGCGCGGGCGACGCCCCCGGCGTGGCCGAACTCGTCGACGTCGTGCTGACACCGCTCGGCGAGCTCACCCGCACCGAAACCGGCCGACTCCAGCTGCGGCTGCTGGCGCGCGTGGTGCTGGCACGCCGCGAGGTCGGCTTCGCCTCCGGCTGGTTCGGACTCCGGCCGTGGATCGCGCTCCTGCGCGGCGCGGTACCCGGACTCGGCGGCGCCGAGGCCGCACGCCGGTTGCTGCTCGCGTTCGACCTCATCCTGCACACCCTGTCCGCAACCGGACCGGCCGAGCCTCCCGGCCGCAGCGCCTTCCGCTCCCTGCGGACGTTCGCCGTCGCGGGGCTCTCGGCACCGCCGCCGTGACCGCACCACCGGGAGGATCCGTGCCCACCGTTCCCGACGTCTTCGACCCCGCCCGACTGGGACCCGCCACCCTGCGGAACCGCATCGTCAAGGCCGCGACGTTCGAAGGCCGCACCCCGGAAGGCGCGGTCACCGACGATCTCGTCGACTTCCACGTCGAGGTGGCCCGCGGCGGCGTGGGCATGACCACCGTCGCCTACTGCGCGGTCGCGCCGGAGGGGCGCACCGACCGTCACCAGATCCTCATGCGCCCTGAGGCGGTGGCGGAGCTGCGACGGCTCACCGACGCGGTGCACGCCGAAGGTGCCGCCGTCGCCGCCCAACTCGGACATGCGGGGCCGGTGGCCAACGGCGCATCCAACCGTCGTCCCGCCCTCGCCCCCCACGCGTTGCCGAGCCCGCTCAGCATGCGCATGATGCGCAGGGCGACCGAGACCGACCTGGCGCGCATCGTCGCCGCGCACGCCGACGCCGCACGCGTGGCCGTCGCCGCCGGGTTCGATGCCGTGGAACTGCACTTCGGGCACAACTACCTGATCAGCTCGTTCCTCAGCCCGGCGTTGAACCACCGCTCCGACGGCTACGGCGGATCACCGGAACGGCGCGCTCGCCTGGCACGGGAGACCGCCGCCGCGGTACGTGAGGCCGTCGGCGGGGGCATCGCCGTCACCGCCAAGCTCAACATGGACGACGGCGTACCCGGCGGACTCCGGCCGGACGACAGCCTGCACGTCGCGCGCCGGCTCGAAGCCGACGGCACCCTCGACGCCCTCACACTCACCGCGGGAAGCTCGCTGCTGAATCCGATGTACCTGTTCACCGGCGACGCGCCCGTCAAGGAGTTCGCCGGGGCCTTCGGCCAACCGTTGCGGACCGGGCTGCGCCTGGCGGGCCCGGCGTTCCTGCGCCGCTACCCCTACCGGGACGCCTACCTGCTCGACCGCGCGCTCCGGTTCCGGGACGCCCTCGAGCTGCCACTCGTGCTGCTCGGCGGGATCACCGGTCGCGACACGATGGACCTGGCGATGCGCCACGGCTTCGCGTTCGTCGCCATGGCGAGGGCACTGCTCCGCGAACCGGACCTGCCGAACCGGCTGCGGGCCGAACCACGGCACCGTCCGCTGTGCGTCCACTGCAACAAGTGCATGCCGAGCATCTACAGCCGCACCCGGTGTGTGCTCGACGCTCCCGTGTGAGTGCCCCGCACCCCCGGCAGGTGCGGACTACTCGAACCGTGAGGGGTCGCCCGCGCCGACCCGGACGATCTCCGGCTCGTCTCCCGAGAAGTCGACGACCGTCGTGGGTTCGACGCCGCAGTCACCGGAGTCGATCACCGCGTCCAGCACGTGGTCGAGCGCCTCCTTGATCTCCCAGCCCTGGGTCATGGGCTCCTCCTCGCCCGGCAGCAACAGCGTGCTGGATACGAGCGGCTCGCCGAGCCCCTCCAGCAGGGCCTGCGTCGTCACGTGGTCCGGAATGCGCACACCGACGGTCTTCTTCTTCGGGTGCAGCAGTCGCCGCGGCACTTCCTTCGTCGCGGGGAGGATGAACGTGTACTGGCCGGGCGTCGCGGACTTGATCGCACGGAAGACGCTGTTGTCGACGTGGACGAACTGCCCCAGCTGGGAGAAATCCTGGCACACCAGCGTGAAGTGGTGCTTGTCGTCGAGCTTGCGGATGCTGCGGATCCGATCGAGCCCCTCGCGGTTGTCCAGCGAGGTGCCGAGCGCGAAGCACGAATCGGTGGGGTAGGCGATCAGCCCGCCGGAGCGGAGCAGGTCGACGACCTTACCGATCGACCGCGGCTGGGGATTGTCCTGATGTACGTCGTAGTAGATCGCCATGGCCGACACCCTATGCGTCGCGCACGCTATTCGCTCTCGCGCAGGTCGAGGACCTTGTCCAGACCGGTGACCTCAAATCCGCGCAGCACGGCGCGGTTTCCGACGAGCACGCGCAACGGGGTCCCCGCCGCCGTGCAGCGTTCGTGAGCCCGGACGAGGGCGCTCAGGCCGGACGACGCCAGGAACGTGACCCCACTGAGGTCGGCCACCACGGCCATCGGGGGCGAGACCTCGTGGCACGCGGCGTCGAGCGCCGAGTCGAGTTGGGCCACCGTCCCCAGGTCCACCTCGCCCTTTGCGCGCACGAACAAGCCATCGTCGCTTCGGTCGACCGTGATCACCAGTTCCATGTGCCCTCCGTCGCCGAACCCTGTGCCTATCGGAGACTTACTTGTACCACGGCTGCGTCGTCCCGGCGCTTCGTACCGCCCGGCAGGGGGCCACCGCACGGGCGCGCCGGTCAACCGACGAGTGCGACGACGCCGAACAGCATCGGCAGGGAGACGATCGTCGTCGTCAGCGCTGCGTCACGCGCCAGCTGCACGCCCTGATCGAACCGCACGGCGTAGCCGAAGACGTTCTGCGCCGTGGGCAGCGCGGCGCACACCACGGCCGCGAGCAACGCGTGCTCGTCCGCGCCGACCGCCGTGGCGAGCCCCCACGCGAGCAGCGGGTGTGCCAGGTTCTTCAGCGCCACGACGGTGATCAGCGAGGGGCGCAGGTCCCGGTCCCGGCCGGGCAGGGTCGAGGCGTGCAGCGAGATGCCGAACGCCAGCAGCATCGCCGGCACCGCCAGGTCGCCCAGCAGGTCGATCGGGTCCATCACCGCTTCCGGCGGCAGGAAGCCCGTCGCCGAGCAGGCGATACCGGCCGCACTCGCGAGCGCGAGCGGGTTGCGCAGTGGCGCACTGAAAGCCCGCAGCCAGTTCGGACTGCCCCCGCCGGCACGCTCGGACAACACGTCGAGCACCGAGGTGAACACCGGGGTGAGCACCGCGAGCTGGAACAGCAGCACCGGCGCCACGTCGGCCACGCCGTGCAGCACGTACGTCGCGATCGGAATGCCCAGATTGCCCGCGTTGACGTAGCCGCTGGCCATCGAGCCAACGGTGAGCTCACCGGCCTCTCTGCGCCGCATCAGGCCGAACGGCAGGTATAGCGCACACGCCAGCGTGCTGGTGACGCCGGTGACCAGCAGCGCCGTGGAGAAGACGGAACCGACGTCGGTGCGGGCGAGCGTGCCGAACAGCAGCGCCGGACTGCCGACGAAGAAGGCGGTGCGCGAGAGCACCTGCATGGCCGATCCGCCCAGCGCACCGGTGCGGCCGAGGACGTATCCGACCGCGACCACGAACCCGATGACCAGGAATCCTTCGAGCACCCCGTTCATGCGGCCGTCACACGCGAAACCCTATTCGTGTGACGTATATCACTGACTGCCGGGTAGGCGTCACGGTGTCCACTGTGGACTACCGGACACCGGCGACGATCCGTTCGGTGGCCTGCAACTCCGCCGCCGGCCGCCGGGTCGACCCCGGACCCCGGCCGCTCGCGAGCGGTGCCACAGCCGACTTCCGGGTGTAGCTTGCCGTGCGGGGAAACGTGCACACCGAGGGCCGCATCCGCCCGCGCGGGGCGAGCAGACGACGGACATCAGCACCCGGATGCAGCAGGGGCACCGGGTGGCCGGTGGTGTCGACCGGCACGTCCGGTCGCGCCGTCCACGGGCGCCGCGGCTCGGACGCGAGAAGCGCGCGAAGGGAGTCGCCATGATCGAACGTGCGGACGACATCGGCATCGGAGACCGCGTCACCTACCTGCCGGGCACCGCCACAGCGCCACGGCAGTGCGTCCACGGGCACGTCGTCGCACCGCCCGTGCCCGATCCGTACACCGCCGTCGTGTGGCTGCCCACTCGCCCGGACGGCGCCGCCGACGACATCGAACCGACGTGGGTGCGCCACGACCGCGTCGTCGAGTTCACGCACCCGCCGCAGTCCCTCGAACCCCGGCCTCGCCCGGTGTGACACCGGCGCCGCGCCGCCGCTCGCCCGGTCGGTCCCGCCCTCGGCCCCGGCGTGGCCCCGGCGTCAGCCCCGGCGTGGCCGGACGATCATGACCGGGCAGGCGGCGTGGTGGATCAACGTCTGACTCGTCGACCCGAGGAGCATTCCGCGGAATCCTCCGCGCCCGCGGCTGCCCGCGACCAGCAGGCGAGCACCCTGGGCGCGTTCGAGCAGCTGCTGCCGGGGCTTGCCCGGCACCACGACCCGCTCCACTCGCACGTCCGGATAGCGCTCCGGCATGCCCGCCAGTGCCTCGGACAGCACGACCTGCTCGGACTGCTCCTGCGACGCCCCCTCGGCCATCTCGGCCAGGCGCCACTCGTACTCCACGTCCGCCCAGGCGTGCACGGCGACCAGCGGGGCACCGAGCAGCGACGTTACGGAGAACGCGGCGTTCACGGCGGCCGTGCTCACCCCGCTGCCGTCGACTCCGACGACCACCGGGCCCTCCCGCGCCATCCCGGTGCCGGCGCCCCGCACGACCACCACGGGGCACTGTGCGTGCGCGGTCAGCGACACCGATGTCGACCCGACCAGCATGCCCGTGAAGCCGCCGCGGCCCGAGGTGCCGACCACCAGCACACTCGCCCGCTCGGACTCGTCCACGAGCATCGGCACCGACCCCTGCAACGGCATGTCGGTCTCGACGTCGACCTCGGGCGCCCTCGCGGTCACCCGCGACCGTGCGTCCTCGAGGAATTTCCGTCCCTCGTCCTCCATCGCCCGGTACACCTCGGGGCTGGCGGGAAGATCCCCGCCGTAGAAGCCCTGCACGTAGGTGAACGCGTGCACGATCCGCAGCGGCCGGTTGCTCGCCGCGGCCAGGTCGGCCGCCCAGTCCAGTGCGCGCGTCGCTCCGTCGGACCCGTCGGTCCCGACCACCACCGGGCCGTCCCGCAGCGCTGGGGTTTCGGTGTCCATACCTCGAGGCTCCTTCCGACGTCACCGGACGGCACTCGTCATCCGGCGTAGCTGGTCACGTCCTCCACCGGTCGACGCGGGGTCGTCGCGCCGGGATATCCGTAGCCGAGGCGCAACGCGGTCTGCGGGTACCCCCGGCGCCCCAGTGCCGTCGTGAGTTCGAGCCGGGTGGACTCGACCTCCAGGGGCTGCGGCAGGAACGATGCGCCCAGCCCGCGTGAGGTGGCCACGAGCAGCACGTGTTCCAGCGCGATGCCCGCGGTGATCCGATGTCTGCGGGTGTCGCCGGTACTGGTGAGCACCGCGACGCACGGGTCACGTTCGAACGCCCGTGCCGCTGTCGGCGGCTCGTCGGCGACGCGGCGAGCCGCACCGAAGTCGCGCATGGCCAGCAGCGTCCCGGGCTCGGGTCGTGGCCCGCCCGCCGACGCGGGCACGCCGTCCGGCCGCTCCCCGTCGTGCGTCCACGCGGCCAGCTCGGCGCGGTAGTCCGCATCGCGGGCGAGCTCGTGGTCGGCGCGGCGCAACAACGCGGCGAACGTGTCGAGCTCGGCCGGGGACAGCACCACGAGCCGGGCGCCCTCGCCGTCGGCCGCGGCGGCGAGCCGGTGCCGCAGCGACGGCGGGACGGGCCGGTCGGCGAACGGCCTGCGGTTGGTGGCCCGGCGCGCGACGGCGGCGCCGAGCGCGATGTCCTCGGGCCCGGGTCTCGCCGGTCCGGTGAACCGCACGACGCCCGCCAGTTCGGGGCGCCCGCCGTCCGGCAGCACATCGACGGCGCAGCCGTACCCGGCCGCGGTGAGCGCGACCCGCATGTTGCACAGCACCGCGCCGCACGCCAGGTCGGCGCCGCGGCCGCCGTCGTCACCGTGTTCGAGCACCCGGCCGGCGTCCCGCAGCACCTCGACGCCGTCGCCGAGCACCCGGAACCGCCACGGCTGGGTGTTGTGCTGCGACGGGGCGCGGATGCCCGCGCGCACGGCGATGTCCGCGGGGCCGGTCGTCGCGTCGCGGGCTCCCATCGGCTCAGGCTCCCGACCCCTCCGGCCGGGTCACGACGACCGGGCACGGCGCGTGGATCACCAGCGCCTGGCTCGTCGACCCGAGCAGCATGCCGGCGAACCCGCCGCGGCCCCTCGTCCCGACCACCACGAGCTGCGCGCCCTCGGCGTGCCGCAACAGCGCGCGGACAGGTCGCCCTGCTTCGAGTACCTCGCGCACCTCGACATCCGGGTAGCGTTCCCGCCAGGGCGCGAGCGCCTCGTCGAGGAGCGTGCGCCCTGCGGCCTCCACCTCGGTCAGGTCCGTCGGGAACGGATATGCGTAAGGTCCTTCGGTCGCGATCACATCGTTCCAGGTATGCGCTGCGACAAGTGGCACACCGCGTAGCTGTGCGGCGTCGAAGGCAACTGACACGGCCTGCCCGGCGTGCTCCGATCCGTCCACGCCGACGACCACGGGTCCGGCCATCGGGGGCGGGTCGTCGTAGCGTGCGCCCCGCACCACGACGACATCGCTGTGGGCATGTGCGGCCAGCGACACGGCCACAGAGCCGACGAGCATACCGGTGAACCCGCCGAGACCACGCGATCCGACCACCACACACCGCGCACCGCGCGACTCGTTCGCCAGCACATGGGCCGGCTGGCCCTCGACACGCAGCGCCTCGACCTCGATCCCCGGCACCGCCTGCGCGATCTCGGTCCGGGCGGCGTCCAGCGCGGCCTGGGCCTGTTGTTCGACACCCTCGCGCACCTTTTCCACCGAGTACACGAACGCCGGGTAGGCGCCGCTCGGGACAAAATAGGCGAAGACCAGCCGTACCGCGTCACCGCGCCGTTCGGCTTCCCGGGCGGCCCACACCGCCGCGTGCATAGCCGATGCGGACCCGTCGATCCCTGCCACGATCGTTGCCATGAACTGCACTCCCCTCCGATGTGTGCCGTCGACCCGGCCGGCGTGACCACGGTCACGTCAGGTCACAGCATCGGAGATTACTCGCGACAACCCTGCCCGGCAGTGCAGTCGCCGGCGCCCGGCGCTCGCCGATGTCCGCGCGGTGCAGGCGACCGTGGCGGCCGCCTGCACCGCGCGCGAGTACGGTCGCCGGTGTGAGTGGTGACAGTTCGGCAGGTGAGACCACCCGCACCCCGACGACCTTCCACTGGGGCCGCTACGACGTCGTGTCCTCCGGTGACCGGGTCGTCGCGGTGGAACCGCATCCGGGCGATCCGGATCCGTCGCCGGTCGGGGCGGGCGTGCCAGAGGTGAACCACGCGCCGTACCGGATCACCCGCCCGATGGTGCGCGAAGGCTGGCTCCTCGGCGACCGCGACTCGGTACGCGGCCGGGACCGGTTCGTCACCGTGACCTGGGACCGCGCATTCGACCTGGCGGCAGGTGAGCTCACCCGGGTCCGCGGCGAACACGGGCCGGCGGCGATCTACGGCGGCTCCTACGGCTGGGGCAGTGCCGGGCGGTTCCACCATCCCCAGAGCCAGATCCACCGGTTCCTCGCGATGGCCGGCGGGTACACCGCCTCGGTCAACACCTACAGCTTCGCCGCCATGGAGGTCGTGCTTCCGCACGTGATCGGAGGCGGGCCGACGAGCCTGCACGAGCGGGGCCCGACATGGCGGGAGATCACGGAGCACGCGGGCCTCGTCGTCTCGTTCGGCGGACTGGCCGCGAAGAACACGCAGATGGTGCCGGGCGGCCCGAGCAGGCACACGCAGACGTCGTGGCAACGCGCCGCGGCCGGGGCCGGGGTGCGGTTCGTCAACGTCTCCCCCGTCCGGGACGACGCCGCGGCCGAACTCGGCGCGCGGTGGCTGCCGCTGCGGCCGGGGACGGACACGGCGCTGATGCTCGCGCTCACCCACGTCCTGCTCGCCGAGGGACTCGCCGACACCGACTTCGCGACCCGCTGCTGCGTCGGCTTCGACCGGTTCCGTGACTACGTGCTCGGCCGGAGCGACGGCACGGCGAAGGATCCGGCATGGGCCTCCGGCATCACCGGAGTACCGGAGGACGGCATCCGTGAGCTGGCGCGCACGATCGCCGCACATCGCACGGTGATCAACCTCGCGTGGTCGATCCAGCGGCACGACCACGGCGAACAGCCGTACTGGGCGGGCATCGCGCTGGCGGCACTGTCCGGATCGTGCGGCCTGCCCGGCGGCGGCCCCGCGGGCGGCCTGGGGATCGCCGAGCACGGCACCCGGGGCCATCGACGGATCGCCGCATTGCCCCAGCCCGCCGGCGGTGCCGTGGCCCGCATCCCGGTGGCGCGTATCGCCGACATGCTCCTCGAACCGGGCGGGACGGTCGACTACGACGGCGAGCGCATCACCTTCCCGGACACCCGCCTCGTGTACTGGGCGGGCGGCAACCCGTTCCACCACCACCAGGATCTCGGCAGGTTGGAGCGGGCGTGGCAACGCCCGGACACGGTGATCGTCCACGAATCGTGGTGGAACGCGACGGCCAGGCGTGCCGACATCGTCTTCCCGGTGGCCACCACGCTCGAACGGGACGATTTCGCGCTGGGCGCCGCCGACTCCACCATCACCGCCATGCACCGGGCGGTGCCGCCACCCGCGGACGTGCGGACCGATCACGCGGTCTTCGCCGCACTCGCCGCGCGGCTCGGCTTCGGTGACCGCTTCACCGAAGGCCGCTCCGAACGGCAGTGGGTGCGCGAGCTGTACGACCGCACGCGCGAGCGGCTCCGTGCCGAGGGCGTCGATCTGCCCGGCTTCGACGCGTTCTGGCGCGCGGGGTCGGCGGCTCTGCCCGAGAAGGACATGACACCCGACGGCGGTTCTTTCGCCACACTGCGCACCGATCCCGCGGGCGCTCCCCTCGCGACCCCGTCCGGCAGGATCGAACTGGTCAGCGACACGGTCGCCGCGTTCGGCTATCCGGACTGCCCCGGCATGCCCGTGTGGCTCGAACCCTACGAGCGGCTCGGCACCGAGGCCGCCGAGCGCCACGGCCTGCACCTGGTGTCGAACCAGCCGAAGACGCGACTGCACTCGCAGTACGACGGCGGCCGCATCAGCCGGGATTCGAAGGTCGGCGGCCGCGAACCCGTCGACCTGCACCCCGACGACGCCCGTGCCCGTGGGATCGCGGACGGCGACACCGTGCGGATCCACAACGACCGCGGGGCCTGCCTCGCCGGCGCACGGCTCACCGACGCGGTGCGGCCCGGCGTGGCGGTGCTGGCGACGGGTGCCTGGTACGACCCCGACGACGACGGTGTCTGTCGACACGGCAACCCCAACGTGCTCACGCGCGACACCGGTACGTCCCGGCTGGCACAGGGACCGACGTCCGGCACGACCCTCGTCGAGATCGAACCCACGGGCGCCGACGTACCCGCCGTCCGCGCGTTCGAGCCGCCCGAGGTCGTCGAGGCGACCCCGCCGCCGGGTGAGGTCGACCGGCCGGTGTGACGCCGATCGCGGCCCACCTGCCGCGGTCGTGTCCGGGGCGTCCCGGATCGTGGACACGGTTCGTCGGGGCGGCGCGCCGACGTAGGCTGGCCCGTGCAGGCACCCGCCGCGGCGGCATCCCACCGTCGGTCCGCCGGAAAGCCGCGTGATCGTCCACCACGGGCTCGACCGCCGCATCGTCGCGGGCTCGGACCCACCCACGGCCGCCCGGGATCCACTGCGGATCGCCGCGGGCCGCGCCACATCAGCGAAGCAGGAGCGACCGTGTCCACCGACACCGACCCGACCAGCGTGCGCAACTTCCTCACCACGTCACCGACCTCCGGGACGGCGCCCCGTCGGCAGCCGGAGGAGCCCGTGCGCACGGCGCCGCTCACCGCAGCCGGGATCGGGGCTGTCGCCCTCGCCTGGTACGTCTGGGCGGTGCACGGGGCGCAGTTCGGCGCGCTGCTCGTCATCGGCCTCTTCCTCGGCGTCGCGCTCTTCCACTCCCGATTCGGCTTCACGTCCGCATGGCGGCAGCTGATCGGTGTCGGCAACGGCGAGGGGCTGCGTGCCCACACGTTGCTGCTCGGCACGGCGGCCACGCTGATCGCGCTCGTGATCGGTACCGGCACCGGCCTGTTCGGCAACACCCCGGAAGCCAGCGCGGGGCCGATCGGTATCGCACTGTTCGTGGGCGCCACCCTGTTCGCGATCGGCATGCAACTGGGTGGGGCGTGCGCCTCGGGCACGCTGTTCGCCGTCGGCTCCGGCCAGTCGACGATCGTGCTCACGCTCGGCGGTTTCGTCGTCGGCTCGGTGCTGTACACGTTCGCCTTCCCGCTGCTCGACGGCTGGCCCGCGGTGCCCGGTGTGCTGCTGGCCGACCACGTCGGCTGGTTCGGTTCCTGGGCGATCACGATCGCCGTGCTGCTGCTCATCGTCGTGGCGACCCGGATCGTCCAGGCCCGACGCACCCCGCCGCCGGTCGGGGCGCCGCCCACCGCGACCGGTATCGCCCGGGTGTTCCGCGGCTCCTGGCCGATGTTGGTCGGCGCGGTCGTACTCGGTGTCCTCGCCGCCGCGGTGATGCTCGTCTCCGGCGGTATCTGGGGCGTGACGACGGCGTTCGCGTTGTGGGGAGCCAAGCTGCTGCAGTTGATCGGGCTACACCCTGAGACCTGGGACTTCTGGCAGCAGCCGCGGTTCGCCGAGATGCTCGACGGTTCCGTGTGGACGGAGAAGACCACGCTCACCAACGTGGGCATCATCCTCGGCGCGGCCGTGGCCTCCGCCGCGGCGGGCGCGTGGAAGATCCGCTCCGAGATCCCGTGGCGCACCGCCGTCGCCGCGGTCCTCGGGGGCATCCTGATGGGGCTCGGCGCCCGCCTCGCCGGGGGCTGCAACATCGGCGCCTACCTCGGCGGCATCTCGACCGGAAGCCTCCACGGCTGGCTGTGGGGCGCCTTCGCCCTGTTCGGCACCTGGGTCGGCATCAAGCTCCGGCCGCTGTTCGGCCTCGGCGTTCCGCAGCGCACCGACGGCGTCTGCTGATCGGCGGCGGTCAACCCGTCCGCGTTGCCTCTCACCGGGTTTCGACCGCCCGGTAACCGCGTAGCGCCCCGATGCCGCCTCGGATGCCCTTACCCGAGCTCGGGTGGTCCGCAGGTTTCGAGCGTGCGAGCGGCGTAACGGCCGAGCCCGGCGAGCCGACCGACCGTGGCACGGGAGCGGAACGACCGCTCGGGTCCGATCACGGCGATGGCGGCCTCGGTCGCCGCGAGCCTGCGGACCGGGGCGGCGAGGGACGCGGTTCCGTCGATCACGTGGCCGAACTCGAGGGCGTAACCGTCGTCCCGCGCCCTGGCGATGCGGGTGGCGAGATCGTCGCTGCCGGCTCCCGGCCGGCGGTGCTCCGGCTCGTCGCGGCTCGCGGCGATCACGACGCCGCCCGCACCGCGATTGGAGAAGGTCGTGCCGCGATGCTTCCAGAAGTCGACGGCGCCACGCGGCTCGACGCGATCGACGTGCACCACGCCACGCTCGGTGGGGAACACGAGCGCGACCGTGAGCCCGACCTCCGCGGACAGGCCGTGAAGGATCGGACGGGCCGCTGCGCGCAGCGCATGCCGGGCCGCCGTGAGCTGCCCCCATTCGTACAGCCGCAGCCCGAGCATGTAGCGGCCGGTCTCCGGGTCCTGCTCGACCAGTCCGGCACGTCGCAACGTGGCCAGCAGCCGGGCCGCGGTGCTCTTGGCCGTCCCGATTCGGTCCGCCACCTCCGTCACACCCAGGTGCTCGGCGTCCTCGAAACACTCGAGAACGGCCACGGCGCGGGTGACCGACGCTACGTCTCCGCCGGACCCGCGTGTCGAGGTCGTCACACCAGCCTCCTGTAGATCCGGCCGGGCGACGCGTCCGCCCGGCATTGGACCTCCACAGCGATAGCACAGTTACGCCTCCCAGGCATCACCGTTGCGCGATGGCGAACAGGACCTGACCGGCACCCGACCACCGGCTTACCGTCCGCACCGTCGACCTCGTGAGAGGAGTTTCCGTATGTGCACGCTGTGTGGTGCATCGAACGATCTGTCCCCCGGAGTCCGGGAAGGACTCCCTCGACGCTCGGTGCTGGGCGCGGTGGGCGGCCTGGCCGCGCTCGGTGGTATCGCCGGCTGCTCGGGTGGCTCCGTCGCGACCAGGACCGCCGCATCGACGCCCGCGTCTTCGGGACAGCAGGACAAGCTGGCCGTCGTGCTGCTCGGGACCCAAGCCGGACCGCCGGTGGACCCCGGCCGCGCGGGTATCGCCACCGCGCTCGTCGTCGACGGTGCGACCTACGTCGTCGACTGTGGCAGGGCCGCCACGACCCGGTACGTCGAGGCCGGACTCCGGCTGGACTCGTTGCGCGGGATCTTTCTCACGCACCTGCACGCCGACCACGTCGCCGACTACTACAACTTCTTCCTGCTCGGTGGGCACATCAAGAACATCCTGGGTGACACTCTCGCCGGCCCGGTACCGGTGTACGGCCCCGGGCCCGCCGACGATCTGCCGCCGAAGTTCGGCGGCGGCACCGCGCCCACCGTCGCACCGAAATCGCCGACGCCGGGCACCGCGGAGATGACCACGCGACTACACCAGGCGTACGCCTACAGCGACAACATCTTCCTGCGAGACATGAGCATCCGCGACATTCGCACCCTCGCCGATGTCCACGAGATCGCCCTTCCCTCCGTCGGCGCGGGACCTCGGAACACCGCACCTGCCACTCCGCCGTTCCCTGTCATGGAGGACGACCGGGTGAAGGTCACGGCGACCCTGGTGCCGCACGGGCCGGTCTTCCCCTCGTTCGCGTTTCGATTCGACACCGACCACGGGTCCGTCACGTTCTCCGGCGACACCCGGACGACCGACAACCTCACGACCCTTGCCCGAGGCACCGACATGCTCGTCCACGAGGCGATCAACGTCCGGGACGTCGACCTGAGCCCGGCCGATCTCGAGCACATGCTCCAGTCCCACGTCGAGGTGCAGGAAGTGGGAAGCGTGGCCCAGAAGGCGGACGCCGCGGCGCTCGTGCTCTCCCACATCTCGAATCTCGGATCTCCGGTCGACACAGCACGGTGGGAACACATGGCCGCCAAGGGATACGACCGCCCCGTCACCGTCGGCACCGACCTGCAACGCCTGGTCATCGCCTGAGGGCCTGCTGCACCGGAAACCGACCCGCACTGAACCGGCTCAGGACACGAAGTGGAATGTTCTTCGCAGCTCGACGAGCCAACATCGGCGACAGCGGTAATCCCCTCCGGGACGCGCTGCGCAGTACCGGGCCGACGTCCGCGGCCGGGACAGTGCCGAGGCCGCGGCCGCTGCTCAAACCCCGAGCCTGAGCAGCGGACCGCGACCTGCCGGGCGCGTGGCGTTACCACGCGCGGACCTCAACCGCGCGAACCTCGACCGGCCCCACTCGGTCCGGGTGCCTGCCGACGCATCCACACGACCAGCCCGACCAACGCGGCGACGAGCACGACCATCATGAGAGTGCCCAGATTGAACCCGATGCCGTAGATGGCCATGTAGACCAACGAACCGGCTGTCACGCAGTAGTAGATCGTGACCAGGATGGTCTTACGGATCAGGTCGCCTTCACGGCCCAGCAGCCCCACGGTCGCCGATGCGGCCACGATGTTGTGCACGGCGATCGGGTTGCCACCCGCGCCACCGGCGGCCTGCGCGGCGACGACGTTCTCCGGCGGCACGCCGATCTGCTCGCCGGTGGAGAACTGGAACTGCGAGAACGTCAGGTTCGACACGGTGTTGGATCCGGCTACGAACGCACCGAGCGCGCCGATCCAGGGAGCGACAGCCGGCCATGCACCGCCCGAGATCGCGGCTGCCCCCTCGGCCATGGTCACCGGCATGCTCGCGAGGCCCGAGTCGTTCAGCTCCGGACCGGACTGGATCAGAACCCGCACCAACGGCACGGCGAACAACAACGCCACAGCCGTCCCGGCCAACTGGCGACCGGCGATCTTCCATGTCTGGCCGATCTGGCGACCGTTCATCCGCTGCAGCCCATAAGCGACCACGCAGGCGAGGATGAGCATGAATGCCGGTGAGTAGAACGGTTCCACGGACGTCGAGATCTCCGTGCCCAGTAGCTCGTCGAACGGGATGGACAGGGCTTCGGTGAGGAACTCGTTCAGCGGGTCGACGATGCGGGTGAGGACCAGCAGGCCGACGAGGACAACGTACGGGGTCCACGCCCGAACCAGGCTCATCCGCGCCGCCGGCTCGGACAACGCCCCCGGCTCGATGTTGCCCATCCACCGCTCCGACCAACTCGAGCGCGCACCGAAGTCGAAGGTGTCCTTCGGCATCAAAAAGCCCCGGCTCGAGGTGAACATGACGAGCGCGAGCCCGATCATCCCGCCCAGCAGCGACGGGAACTCCGGGCCGAGGAACCGGGCCACCAGCACCGAGGGGACGGTCATCGCCAACGAGGCGTACAGCGCGAACGGCCAGATCGCCAGCCCATCGCCGAACCTGCGCTCGGGGCCGAAGAACCCGGTGAGCATGACCGCCAGGATCAGCGGGATCAGCAGGCCGACGACACCGTGGATGGCCGCGGTCTGGAATCCGATCTCCGCGACGTACTCGGAGTGGGTCAACCCCATTTCGGTGGAGCGCTCCGCCACCCCGGAGCCGCCACGCAGCCCGTCGTTGACCCCGACCAGGATCGGGGTGCCGACGGCGCCGAAGGTGACCGGCGTGCTCTGGATGATCAGTCCCACCATCACCGCGGCCATGGCCGGAAAGCCCAGCGCCAGCAACAGCGGAGCCACCACCGCCGCCGGCGTGCCGAAGCCGGAGGCACCCTCGATGAAGCTACCGAACAGCCACCCGATGATGACCGCCTGCACCCGTCGATCCGGCGAGATCTTCATGAACCCCGCCCGGATGGTCGCCATGGCGCCGCCGACGGTCAGCGTCGACAACAGCAACAGGGCGCCGAAGACGATGTAGAGCAAGGTCGCCGCCGTGATCAACCCCTCGAGAGAGGCGGCCGCCACCCCGGCAATGTCCATGTCCCACACCAGCAAGGCGACAAGCACGACGACGACATACCCACACGGCATGGCGTACTTCGCCGGCCACCGAAACCCGACCAGTAGAACGCCGATGACGAGGATCGGGGCAAGGGCGAGGAGACTGAGCACGACGAGGTTGTCCACGGGCCTTTCCTCTCTGAAAGCGTTCCACCATGTCCACTGCCACGGTGTATCGGACCACCGTGAAGGACGCGGCACGGATCAGCCACCGCAGTCACCCGGCCAGCCCTGTCCGCGGCTCTGCCGTGAGCCGCTGCGAACGTTCCGTGGTGTCCCGTGCGCGTCAAGTGAGTCTTGCTGCATCCCCCTGGGCATGAACGCCCGGTGGCCGGCTCCGCCGTCACGTGCCCGCCCGGTCGGCGGGTTCCGGTCCGCTCACCGTCACGCCGAGGTCGACGCCCTTCGGCTCGGCCACCAGCGACACCGCGCCACCGGAGATGACGGCGAGCAGCATGATGTACAGGCCGACCGAACCTCCCCAACCGGTCCCCTGCACGAGCAACTCGGCGATCGTGGGTGCGAACGCTCCGCCGAGGATCGCGCCGAGCGCGTACCCGATCGACACGCCCGAGTAGCGCACGCTGACCGGGAACATCTCGGCGTACAGCGCGGACATCGGCCCGTACGAGAAGCCCAGGCCCAGGGCCAGGATCACGATCCCCGCACCGAACAGCAGGAGCTCACCGGTGTCGACCAGCAGGAACATCGGCAGCATCCACAGGAACATGAACGCGTACCCGAACTGGAACGTCCGCACCCGGCCGATGCGGTCGGACAGCATGCCGCCCCACAGCGTGGACGCCAACCATGCGACGGAGGCGATCACGATCACCGTCAGAATCGCCGACCGTTCCAGCCCGAGCACGCTCGTGCCGTAGCTGAGGAAGTACGCGATGACGAGATAGCCCGCCGCGTTGTTGCCCACGAAGATGAGCGCGGTGAGCAGCACCTCGCGTTTGTTGCGGCGCATCAGATCGCGCAGCGGTGCGGACGACTCCTTCCGCCGTTCCAGCATCTCCTGGAAGACGGGACTCTCCTCGACGGCCCGCCGGATCACGTAGCCGACGACGACCAGCACCACCGAGAACAGGAACGGAATCCGCCAGCCCCAGGCCTGGAACTGCTCCGGGGTCGTCACGGCGGTGATGGCCCACAGCATTCCGGTGGCGAGGATCAGGCCGATGGGCACACCGATCTGCGGGTAGGCGCCGAACGTCCCGCGCCGGTGGACCGGTGCGTGCTCGACCGACATCAGGGCGGCACCGCCCCACTCCCCGCCCGCGGAGAAACCCTGCAGGATCCGCAGCAGCATCAGCAGGATGGGCGCCGCGACACCGATCTCGGAGTACGTCGGCAGCAGGCCGATCAGCGACGTCGCGCCGCCCATGGTGACGAGCGTGAGCACCAGCATCTTCTTCCTGCCCAGCCGGTCGCCGTAGCGCCCGGCGATGATCGCCCCGAGCGGGCGGAACAGGAAGCTGATCCCGATCGTCGCCAGCGACACGACCGCCGCGAGCCCCGGCGAGTCCTCGCTGAGCGGGCCGAAGAACAGCGGCGCGAGCACCAGGCTGGCGGCCTGGGCGTAGATGAAGAAGTCGAACCATTCGATGGATGTGCCGGCGAGGGTGCTGGCCAGCACCTTCCGTTCGCCGGTGGTCAACTTCCGGGGGGCCTGCCGGCGGTCGTCGGCCGCTGCGGCCCCCTGCAGTGGGGACTGCGGTTCCATGTGAACTCCGTTGTTCGAACCGTGCCGGGGAGGCGGTCGCCTGCCGGCTTCGCCGCGCCTCGCCCGGCGGGCGAGGCGCGGCGACGATCGAGAATGCGACATCGGACGGCATTACGCCACCCCTCCGCGGCCACCTCTGCGCGGCACAACGATCTCGCCCGCTCCGGATCACCGCGTGCGGCCCTCGTCGTCACCGGACGGCGGTACCGGCGCGGCCGCAGGCCCGGCGCAGCACCGGTCCGAGCTCCCGTGGGTCGGTGACCACCGCGGCGACGTAGGCGTCCGGACGCAGCACCCACAGGTCCCCGCGGCGCATGCCGAGCTCGGCCGCCACCGAGCCCGTCGGGTCGACCTCGTCGGCCGCGAGCACACGTACCGGGCCCGGCCCGACCGCCTCGTCCGGGTCGCCACCGTTCGTGTCCCCGTCGGTCAGCACCGTCCGCGCACCCGCCACATCGGACTCCGGTGCCGCCAGGACGAGGAAACCGGTGCGGGCCAGTTCCCGCAGGCGGGTGCACCCCGCGAGCGACACCGGCACGTCGGGCGCCAGGATGCCGGGCGCGGGCGTCGGTACGGTCGCGCGCGGCGGCCTGCCCACGAACGGACGCGTGCCGTCGGCGGTGGTCAACGGCGAGGCGACGTACCAGAACGGCTCCGCCAGCCTGCCGGAGTCGACCTGCGCCCGCAGCCCGGGATCGGACGCCGCGCCGATCAGCACGGCCTCGCGCCTGCGACGTCCCTCGTCGTCGTGCGGCACGAGGAAATCCATCGTCGCCGTCGTCACCGCGAGGTTCTCGGTCGCCGCGGCGTGGCGCTCGGCGTGATAACTCTCCAGCAGCTCGTCCCCGGCCCAGCCCCGCAACACCCACGCGAGCTTCCACGCGGCGTTGTCGGCGTCCCCGACACCCGAGTTCAAGCCCCGCGCGCCGAACGGAGCGTACAGGTGGGCGCAGTCGCCGGCCAGCAGCACCCGGCCGACCCGCATCCGGTCCACCACGCGGGAGTGGAACCGGTACACCGACGTCCACACGACCTCGTAGTCGACGTCGCCGACGATCGCCCGGATGCGTTCGTCCAGCGCGCCCGACTCCCGCTCCGCGTCGGGGTCGTAGTCCTCGGGCACCTGCCAGTCGATGCGGAACGTACCGCCGGGACACGGGTGGATCAGCACCTGCCTGCCCGGGTTCCACGCCGGGTCGAAGTAGAACCTGCGCTCGTCGGCCCAGCCGGGCAGGTCGGCGCGGATGTCACAGATGAGGAACCGGTCGTCGAACGACCGGCCGCCGAAGGTGACGCCGAGCGCCCGGCGGACGGCCTCCGCACGGGCCCCGGCGCAGGCCACCGCGTACGCGGCGCGCACGTCCCGCCCGCCCGCGCAGCGGACCGTCACCCCGGACCCGTCCTGGTCGAGCCCGGTGACCTCGTGGTCCCACCGGACCTCGATCAGCGGTTGCCGCGCGATCTCCTCGTCGAGGATCTCCTCGACCCGCGCCTGCGAGATGTTGACGAACGGCGGGAACTCGGACACCCCGGCGTCGGGCAGCCGGTCGGCGAACAGTTCCCGGTCACGGTGGAACGTCCTGGCGGTGCGCCACGTCAGCCCCTCGGCCGCGATGCGCCGTCCGCCGCCGGCGAACTCCCACACGTCGAGCACGTCGCGCTGTTGGCAGATCGCCTTCGAGCCGACCGCGTCCCGCTCCGGCCTGCCGTCGAGCAGCACGACGCGCACGCCCCGGCGGGCCAGCAGGAGGCTCGTCGTCTGTCCGACCGGGCCTCCGCCGATCACCGCGACACCGCCGGTGGCGACCGCATCGTCGAGGTCCGCCACGGCTCCTCCCTCCGTCGCGCTCAGTCCTGCAGGCGGTCCCACACCTCGCGGTCGCGCTCGGCCGTCCAGATCACCGGGCGGTCCACCCCGGACAGTTCGTCCCAGAGCCGGGAGACGTCGAACGGCAGGCAGTGTTCGAAGATCGGCCAGTGCCCGTAGCCCGGTGCCAGGGCGGCGTGGGTTCGGTCGAAGGCCTCCTTGAGCGTCCCTCCGGCCCCGTGCACCGCGCTCACCTCGCGGATCATGACGGTGAGGAACTCGCGGGTCTGGGCGATGGCGGCGTCGACGGCACGGCGGCCCCTGGTCACCCCGCCGCGGCCGCCGACCAACTGCTCCGCGCCGTAGGCGGCCACCCGGTCCAGGGTGGACGACGCCCATTCGCGGTGGAACGCGTCGCCGGTGTAGAGCGCGGCCTCGGCCTCGACGAGGTCGCCCGCGAAGAGGATCCGCTGCCGCGGCAGCCACGCCACGAGATCGCCCTCGGTGTGCCCGCGGCCGCAGTACTCGAGCACCAGGTCGCCGCGGTCGCCGCCGAGGTCGATGGTCAGCCGGTCGGAGAAGGTCAGCGTCGGCCACGTCAGCCCCGGCACCGAGTCGGCGCCCTTGGCCAGCCGCGGCATGCGGCCGAACTCGCTCTCCCAGTCCTCGGCGCCGCGTTCCGCCACGAGGGCGCGGGTGTTGTCGTGGGCCACGACCACGTCGGCGTCGAACGCGGACGCACCGAGCACGCGCACCGCGTGGTAGTGCGACAGCACCAGGTACCGCACCGGCTTGTCGGTGTGCTCCCGCAACATCGCCAGCCATTCGCCGGCGACCACGGGCGTCGCCAGCGCCTCGAAGCAGACGACGAAGTCCTCGCCCTCGATCGCGCCGACGTTCGGATCGCCCTCCGCGGTGAGTGCGTACACGCCCTCGGCCAGCACCTCGAGCGTCCGTTCCTTCTCGTCGAGGTCCGCCGACGAGGCGAATGCCTTCTGGGCCACGCTGCCCCTCCAGGTCGCGCCGGTGCCCACGGAAGCGGGCACACTCGGTTCGCGGCGACGGTAGCGCCGCCGCGGCCGGAGCGACAAGCCTCCGCCGGACGGACGTCCGCCGCCGTCAGTGCCGCGCGGGCGGCTCGCCTCGCGGACCGGGTTCCCCGCGACCGGCTACTCCGCCGCGACCGGGAGCCCGGCCCGTTCCGGGGCCGGCGGGCATTTGCCGGACCGGCAGGGTTTCCGCAGCTCCGCGAACCACCTGCCGGCGTGACCGACCACCCAGTCCAGCCGCAGGCTCGCCTCCGCCGCGATCTCGGTCGCGGCGTCGGCCGCGAGCCATGCTCGTCGCCGCGGCCGGGGTCGCGTGCCAGCGTTCGGCGGGCAGCGGGATGCGGGTGCCGTCGGCGACGTCGAACCACGCCCGTCCGCCCAGCAGTCCGGTCTCGAATCCGTTCACCGTGTCCCCTCCCCCGGGGACACACCGAGTTCCGCCGCCACGGCGCGGGCGAACCGGCCGTCCGGCACCGTGCGTGCGACCGCGCGGGCGTCGGCGGCGGTATCCACATCGGACATCATGGGCAGGGACGCCACGTCGAGGCCGCGGCCGACCAGTGCCGTGCGGGTCGCACGTGCCGTGTCCGCCGTGGACATCGGGACGTCGGCCAGGACCGTGGCGTGCCGCGGGTCCCGCAGCGCGAGCGCCCACCAGCCACCGTCCGGCGCAGGTCCGAGCGCTGCGCCGGCGGTGCCCAACCGGGACAACGCCGACGCGAGCAATGCCGGGGTGACCTGCGGACTGTCCATCCCGATCTGCACCACCGGTGCGCCAGCGTGCCGCGCGGCCACGTCGGAGTGGGCCGCGGCGAGCCGCTCGGCGAACCCGGAGCCCCGCTGGCCGAACACCTCGCACCGGCCCAGCAGCGCTTTCAGCTCGGCGCGCTCCTCCGCGGCGTCGACGTCGCCGGTGAACGCGACGGCGGTCGCCGCGGCCGGGGTGCGCAACGCCGCGTCGAGGGTGTCCAGCAACGACGCCGCGGCCACGCGTGCCGCGGCGACGGCACCGGTGGACGCCGCGAGCCGGGTCTTCGCCGCTCCCGCGACCGGGGCCTTCGCGACGACGAGCACGATCCCGTCGCTCACAGGACCCTCGCCATGTCGCGGACCGCCCGCCAGGTGCCGCGCACCGAACCCGTCACCTTGCTGCGCGTCCCCGCGGCCCGTTCGTGGTAGTCGACCGGCCGTTCCACCACCGACCAGCCCGCTTCCGCCGCCCGCAACAGCACTTCGAGCGGGTAGCCGAACGCCCGGTCCCGCACGTCCAGCTGCAGCAGGGACGCCCGGTGCGCCGCGCGGACCGGGCCGAGGTCGGTCACGGGCACGCCGCGCCGCCGGAGCACCGCCGCGATCATCCGGTTTCCCGCGCGTGCGTGCCACGGCCAGGCCGCGGCGGTCACGGGCCGCCGTGCTCCCACGACGAGCCGGTCCGGAGTCACGACCGCGACCAGGTCGGGCAGCAGGGCGGCGTCCAGCGAACCGTCGGCGTCCATCACGCACACGATGTCGGCCGACGCCGCGAGGAGTCCGGTGTGGACGGCCGCGCCGTAGCCCGGCCGGACCTCGGTGACGACGGCCGCGCCGTGGTCGCGCGCCACCGACGCCGAGCCGTCGGTCGAGCCGTTGTCCACCACGAGCGCGCGGTACCCGGCGGGAAGGCGGGCCAGCACCCGAGGCAACGCCGCGGCCTCGTTGAGGCACGGCAGCACCACGTCCACGGTCGCGGACTCACCGCCGTGTCGGTCGTCGCCGCCGGCGTCCGCCGGGCCGGTCGGGACCCGCTCGCCGTTCTCATCTCTGTCGTCGTCCACCTCTGCGACGCTAGGCCGCGCGGGCGGGGTGCGAAAACCGCACGGCGGCTTACGAAAGGCTGACGTGGCCGCGGCCGGACCCGACGTCTTACAAAGTCCTGACGTCGCGCCGCGTCGGCTGCGCCGCCGGTGACCGCCCCGTTAGATTCGACGGCGATGACCGCCGACCCGCGTGCCGAGGGGCCCGGCTCCCCCACCCGGAGCCGGGCCGTGCCACCCGCCGATCTCGTCGCCGCCGCGGTCGTCGTCGCACTGGTCGGGGTGTCGGTGGCCGGCACCCTCTGGTGGAACCCGGCACGGCAGCTCGGCCCGAACTCGTTCAAGGGGGCGCCGGACGATTTCGGCGAGTGGCCGATCATCGGCGCGCCGTACGGGCACATCGGGCCGGGCACGGTCCCCGCCGCAGTGCTGGCACTCCTCGCCGTCGTCTACGGACCCTCGCTCGCCGCCCGGCTGCCGTGGCGCCGGGCGCTGCTGCTCGGCTATGTCGCGTCGGTTGGCTGGATCACCTCGCTCGCGCTCGTGGACGGCTGGCAGCGGGGATTCGCGAACCGGCTCACCCCCGGCACCGAGTACCTCGCCGAGGTTCCCGGCATCACCGACATCCCCGCGATGCTCGCCGGGTTCACCGACCGCATCGCGCACGGCCGACCCGACTCGTGGACGGTGCACGTGGCCGGCCATCCACCCGGCGCCACGCTGGTGTTCGTCTGGCTCGACCGCATCGGTCTCGGCGGCGGCGTCGCCGCGTCGACCGTGTGCGTGCTGGCGGGTGCGCTCGTGGCGGTGGCCGTCCCGGCGACGGTGTCGCTGCTCGGTCATCCCGACCGTGCCCGCGTCGCGTTGCCGCTGCTGGTGCTGTTCCCGGGCGCGGTGTGGCTCGGCGTCTCCGCCGACGCACTGTTCGCCGGGGCGACCGCCACCGGGATCGCACTGCTGGCGCTCGCCACGGTGCGCCACGTGGCGTGGGCCGTGCCCGCGGGCGCGATCCTCGGGTTCGGCATCTTCCTCTCGTACGGGCTGATCACGCTGGGGGCCGTCGCGTTGGCCGTCGTGGTCGCGACCCGCGCCTGGCGGGCGCTCGGCCTCGCCGTGGCCGCCGCGCTCGCCGTCGTCGGGGTGTTCGCGCTGACCGGGTTCTGGTGGCTGGACGGTTACCACGCCGTGGTCGACCGGTACTACGAGGGCATCGCCGCCGACCGACCGTACTCGTTCTGGGTGTGGGCCAACCTGGGCTGTCTCGCGCTCGCCACCGGACCGGCGATCGGGCCCGCACTCCGCCGGGCCGGGTGCGCCGTGCGCACCGCACCCCGGCTCGTCGCCGTGGTCGCCGGTGCGGTCGTGACCGTGGTCGCGGCCGACCTGTCGGGGCTGTCCAAGGCCGAGGTCGAACGCATCTGGCTGCCCTTCGCCGTCTGGCTGCTCGCCGCCGCGGCCTTCCTGCCGGCCCGCAGCGCGCGCTGGTGGTTGACGTTGCAGGCCGTTACCGCACTCGCGGTGAACCATCTGTTCCTGACGAACTGGTGACGCGCCGCCGCGCGTCACCCGACCGAGGAGTGCCATGACCCCGACCGGGAGTTCCTCTTCAGGCGCCGATGCTCCGGCAGGAGTCGCGGGCACGGTGCTCGTCGTCGACGACGACACAACGGTCCGCGACGTGGTCCGCCGGTACCTCGAACTCGCCGGCTACACCGTCACTCCGGTCGGCACCGGGCGCGAGGCGCTGCAGGCCCACCGGGAGCGGCCCGCCGACCTCGTCGTGCTCGACCTGATGCTCCCGGACCTCGACGGGCTCGAGGTGTGCCGCCGCATCCGCACGGGAACCGAGGCCTCCGACGTGCCCGTCGTGATGCTCACCGCCCTCGGCGAGGAGGAGAACCGGATCGCGGGCCTGCAGCTCGGCGCGGACGACTACGTGACGAAACCGTTCAGCCCGCGCGAGCTCGCGCTGCGCGTGACGTCGGTGCTGAGGCGGGCAGGGCCGCACGCCGACGCGGGTGGGTCCGCGGCCGTGGTGACCGACGGACCGCTGACACTCGACCCGGCCGCCCGCACCGCGACGCTGCGCGGCACCGGCCTCGCTCTGACGGCGCGCGAGTTCGACCTGTTGTGGTTCTTCCTCACCCATCCCGGCACCGCGTTCAGCAGGCAGCAGCTCCTGGAGCGGGTGTGGGGCTGGGACTTCGGCGATCAGTCCACCGTGACCGTCCACGTGCGACGGCTGCGGGAGAAGATCGAGCGGGTCCCCGCCGAACCCGCTCGGATCGCCACCGTCTGGGGCGTCGGCTACCGCTACGACGCGGGACTCGGCTCATGATCACCGCGGACGAGTCCTTCGCGGCGATGCTGGAACACGCGCTGCACATCCTGCCGGTGGCGCTCGCACTGGTCGTCCCGGTGGTCCTCGCGGGCGCGCTCGTGCTCCGCGCCGTACGCCGTCGCACCCTGGCGACGACCATGACCGTGCTGGTGCTGATCCCGGTCGCGGCCATGTTCGCGGGCGTGCTCGGCGTCAGCGGCTTCATGTTCGACGCCACCCTCGCCACGATGTGGCTCGTCTGCCTGCTGGTGGCGCTGGTGACCGTGCCCCTCGCCGTCCTGTTCGGACGGCTCATCGCCCGTCGCAGCGTGTGGGAACGCGAGGCCCGCCGCCGGGAACGCGCCGCGGAGGAGTCGCGCCGCGAACTCGTGGCGTGGATCAGCCACGACCTGCGGAGCCCGCTGTCCGGCATTCGCGCGATGGCCGAGGCGCTGTCCGACGGCGTCGTCAGCAAACCCGAGGAGGTGGCCGACTACGCGGGCAGGATCGGCGCCGAGAGCGCGCGGCTGTCCGGCATGGTCGACGACCTGTTCGAACTGTCGCGGATCACGGCCGGCGCGCTCCGCCTCACGTTCGCAGCGGTGCCGCTGCGCGACGTCGTCGGGGACGCGTTGGCCGCGCAGGGGCCGGCCGCCCGGCGGAAACGGATCCGGGTCCACACCGACGCGCCGGTCTGGCCGGTTGTCCTCGGCAGCGACCCCGAGCTGGGGCGCGTCGTGCGCAACCTGCTGGCCAACGCGATCCGTCACACCCCGCACGACGGCACCGTCGTGGTGCACGCCGGTGTCGACGCCGATCAGGGTGTGCTCGCGGTCGACGACGCCTGCGGCGGCATCACCGAGGCCGAGCTGCCGAAGGTGTTCGACGTGGCCTACCGCGGCACGGTCGCGCGCACGCCGGAGTCCGGGGACCAGCCCGCAGGGGCCGGCCTCGGACTGGCCATCGCGAAGGGGCTGGTGGAGGCACACTCGGGCCACATCGACGTGCGCAACCACGGGCCGGGCTGCCGGTTCGAGATCCGGCTTCCGCTCGCGACCTGAGCCGCACTCCCTCACCGCCGCGAAGCCGCTCAGCCGAGGCCCGCCGACGAGCGGAGCGGGTCGGTGGCGAACGCCGCCACACCGGAGCTGAACGACACGGCCGCGGCGAAGCCGAGGAGTTCCTTCGCCCGCACCGGGTCCGCGACGACGTGCCGCACGTCGCCCGGCCGGGCCCCGCCCGCGATCCGCGGCGCCGGACCGCCCATGACGCGCGTCAGCTCCGCCGCGAGCTCGCCCACCGTGTGCGGCTCGCCGGAACACACGTTGACCGGGGTGAGGCCCGCGGTCGGCCGTTCCACCGCGAGTGCGTTGGCCAGCGCCACGTCCCGCACGTGGACGAAGTCCCGTCGCTGCGCGCCGTCCTCCAGCACCACCGGAGCCTCGCCCCGTTCCAGCCACGACCGGAACAGCGACGCCACGCCCGCGTACGGGGTGTCGCGCGGCATCCTCGGGCCGTACACGTTGTGGTACCGCAACGCCCACACGTCACCGCCGGTCTGCCGTGCCCACGCACTCGCGAGGTGTTCCTGCGCGACCTTCGACGCCGCGTAGACGCTGCGCGGGTCCAGCACGGAGTCCTCCGGCACGAGCACGGGCGCCAGGTCGGCGCCGCATCGGGGGCACGGAGGTTCGAACCGGCCCGCGGCGACCGCAGCGGCGTCCCGCGGCCCCGGCGGTGTCGGGCCGTGTTCCGGGCAGGTGTACCGGCCCTCGCCGTAGACCACCATCGACGACGCCAGCACCAGCCTCCGCACCCCGGCCCGATACATCGCGGCCAGCAGCACCGCGGTGCCGTGGTCGTTGTGTCCGGTGTAGCGGGGCGCGTCGGACGGGTCGAGTCCGTGCCCGACGACGGCGGCCTGGTGGCACACGACATCCACATCGGACAGCACGGAGTCCAGCACCTCGGCCGAGCGCACGTCGCCCAGCACCGTGTCGTACCCCCGCACCCAGACGGGCGGTTCGTCACCACCGTGGGCCGTGTCGACGAGCGCGTCGAGCAGCCGCACCTCGTGGCCACGCTCGGTCAGAACGTCCGCCACGTGCGATCCGACGAAGCCGGCGCCACCGGTGATGAGAACACGCATGCCGCCACCGTAGGAGCGCCCGCGGGCCGATGCCCGCACTCCGTCCGGATGTCACGAATCCGTCAGAACCGGCCCGGCCCGCGGGACGACCCGGACCCGTACCTCCGATGAGACGACATCCCGTCCCCTCGTAGGCGTCACCCGCCCAGGTGAGTTCGGCTGCACTGCGCCATTTCTGGAGGTCACCTGACCTGCGTAAACCTCAGAAGTCACACCCACCACACCCGACCCACATGTTTACACCAGCACCATGGGAACCGATCCTGGGGGCGCTTGTGCAGACCAGGGCCGCGCGCATGCCGAGTGCGGTCCGAACCGAATACCGCGCCGGGTTCCGCCCGCGCGCGGCGTGGGAGGAACACGATGCCGGCGAACGGCCTGCGCACCGCCTCGCGGATCTCGTTGACCCTGGCCGCGCTGGCGGCGATGCTGCTCGGTTCGCTGACGCTGCTGGGCGGCTCGCGCGCCGCCGCCGCGCCCGACGGCGTGCCCGGGATCGACGTCTCGGGACACCAGCGGAACGTGAACTGGCAGCACGCGTGGAACACCGGCGCGCGGTTCGCCTACATCAAGGCCACCGAAGGAACCGGGTTCACGAACTCGTACTTCGGTCAGCAGTACAACGGCGCCTACGACGTCGGCATGATCCGCGGCGCGTATCACTTCGCGCGCCCGGACGTCGGCCCCGCGGCACCCCAGGCCGACTACTTCATCGCGAACGGCGGCGGCTGGTCGGCCGACGGCAAGACGCTGCCGCCGCTGTTGGACATGGAGTACAACCCGTACGGCAGCGACCCCTGCTACGGCCGGTCGCACGACAGCATGGTCCGGTGGATCGAGAACTTCTCCGAGCGGATCCACGACAAGACCGGTCGCTGGCCGATGATCTACACGACCACGAGCTGGTGGAAGACCTGCACGGGCAACACTGCCCGCTTCGGCAGCGATCATCCGTTGTTCATCGCCCGCTATAACGAGCGCGTCGGCGAGCTGCCCGGCGGGTGGGGGCACTACACGATCTGGCAGTACAACGACCACGGTCCGATGCCCGGCGACCAGAACACGTTCAACGGCTCGATGGACCAGCTCAAGCGTCTCGCCGCTGGTGACGGGGACGGGGACCGTACGCCCGAACCCGAGCCGAAGCCGGAACCGAAACCCAAGCCGGAGCCCGAACCGGAGCCGAAACCGGAGCCCGAACCGAAACCGGAGCCCGAACCGAAACCCAGCCCGAAGCCGGAACCCGAACCGTCGCCGGAGCCGGAACCCGAACCGTCGCCGGAGCCGTCACCGGAGCCGGAACCCTCGCCGCAGCCGGAGTCCGGCGCCGAACCGGATCCGGCCACGCCCGAATCGCAGCAGGCCGGCACGCCGGACGGCCCGGCCGAGGACGACGCGGCGGACCGCGAGGAGTCGGCCGACCCGCAGGCCGGAGCCGGCGACGACGGCGCGGACACGCAGAAGCCGGACGCCGTCGCGGGCGAGAACGGCGGCCGGAACGAGGCCGCGTCCGGATCGGACGGCACCGACCGGCTCGCGGTCCACGAGGAGCCGGAGCGGGCCGCCGAGCAGGCTCCGCAGCAGTCCCCGCAGCCGCAGCAGCAGAAGTCCGGCGGCGACGTGACCGCGCAGAACGGTGGCCCGGACGAGCTCGCCGAGACCGGCGCGGCGCAGGACATGCCCCGCATGATCGTGTTCGCCGCGGCGATGATCGTACTGGGCCTGATCGTGCTGACGCTCACCCGCGCGCCCGCCCGTTCGCGGCGCTGAGCCCGTCACCGGTGGCTCGGTCCCGCGCTCGACAGGCGCGGGATCGAGCCACCGGTTCATGCCGGGGCGCGTTCGCCCTCCGACCACCGACCACGGACGCGGCCCCGGGCCGGCAGGCCCGCAACATCCCTGCCTGACGGAGTCGACACCGCGGTTACGCTTCGGGTTCGACGTGGACATCCTTGCCGTGCAGGGCATCGTCGTCGCGGCCACAGCCACGGCCACGGGCGTCAGGCCGCCTGCCCGCATTCGGCGACCAGGCTCCCACCCGGGCTACGACGACCGCCGGTCGGCCGCCTCCGGGTCCGACACGGCGTTGCGCCACATCGCCAGAACGTCGGCGTGGGCGCGGGTCACGCCGGCCCTCCCGGCACCGGTCGTCACGTCGGGGTCGAGCGCGGCGGTCGCCTCGAGCGTCTCGTCGAGACCCGCGTCGCCGAGGTCGGTGCGGATGCGCGTCGAGACCGCGACGCCCGACGTCGCCACCCGGAACGCCTCGGCGGCCCACGCCAGATGATCGCGCCGGGCGCGTTCGCGCAGCGGCTGTCGTCGCCACCACGCGCGCTCGTCCACCTGGATCTCGCGGATGCCCGCCGCTTCCAGGTCGCGCACCTCGTCGCGCAGGGCGAGCGCCAGTTGCGCCGCCGTGTCGACCACCGAGACGTCGTCGCGCACAAACGCGCACGCGAGCATCGCCGCAGGCCCGGGCAGTACGGCCTTCACAGCGGCCGTGGTGAGCCGCTGGGCGCCGGTGACCCACTCGACCGTCATCGGGGCGGGCCTGCTCACGTCCCCCACCACGATCGGCGGCCGAACGCAGTGGGCGCCGCTGTGCTGCACCCAGCCGTGGCGGGTCGATGCCATGCCCTCCAGCAGGCCCGCGACGAAGCGCACGAGTCCGTCGTGGCGCCGCTCGGCCACCGACGGCGCGGCGAGCTCCGCGGCCTGCGGACCGAGCGCCTCCTGCAGGCGCACGACGTCCTGCACACCCGCGCGCATCCGCTCGCGATAGTGTTCGTCGTCGCCGATCATGCCCGTGCGCGCCCACGCGTCGACCGCACCGAGCAACGGGTCGATCGGTTCCTCCGGCGACCGGCTGGTTCGATCCTGTGCCGCCCGCCGGGTGCCGTACGGGGGCCGCCGCAGATGCGCGGGCCGCAGTGTCGCCAACCGGGCCCGCACGCCGCGATCGGTCGGCGGTGACGCCCGGCGCGCGGCGAGCACCTCGCGCCCGCGGGTCAGCTCGCGTGCCACGACGTCCGGACCGCGGCGCAGGGCCGCACCGAGGGTCACGACCTCCCTCACCTTCTGCCGGGCGAACGCGAGCGACGGCACGATCTGCGGGTCCAGTGCCGGCTCCCGGTCCACGTCGTAGGGCACGTGCAGCAGCGAGCAGGACGTGCTCACCGCCACCTCCCGTGCCGACCCGAGCAGGGTGGCCGCCGTGACCAACGCCGTGTCGAGGTCGGTGCGCCACACGTTGCGCCCGTCGACCAGGCCCGCCACGAGGGTCTTGTCCAGCAGTCCCGGCGTGCCGACGACGGTGTTCGCCGTGGACGTCTCCGAGACGAGATCGACCGCGATGCCCTCCACCGGGGTGGCGGCCAGTGCGCCGAGTGCCTCGCGGGGATCGCCGTACGGCACGGCCGCCAGCAGTGCCGGTCTACGTGCCCGCGCGGCCAGAACGTCGTAGGCGTCGCGCAGCGCGTCACGCTCGGCCCCGGTGCGGTCGGTGGCGAACGCGGGTTCGTCGAGCTGCACCCACTCGGCTCCCGCGGCGTCCAAGTCGCGGAGCAGCACGGCGTACACGCCGAGCAGGTCGCCGAGCCGATCCAGGGGCCGGAAGCCCGCGGGCGAACCCGGCGCCGGGACACACGACAGCAGGAACGTCACAGGCCCGAGCAGCACCGGCCGGGTGGTCACGCCCAGCCGCAGCGCTTCGAGAAAGTCCCGCACCGGCGTGAGATCGGCGACGGTGAGCGGGGTGTCGGGGCCGATCTCCGGCACGACGTGGTGGTACTGCGTGCCGAACCAGGGCGCCGTGCCCAACGGCGCCGCCGCATCGGTCCCCCTTGCCATGGCGAAGTAGGTGTCCAGCGGGCCGAGTCCCAGTGCGCGGAACCGGTCCGGCACTGCGCCCGCCATCACGGCGGTGTCGAGCACGTGGTCGTAGTACGAGAACGTGCCGCCCGGCACGGAGTCGAGCCCCGCGGCGGACAACTCCCGCCACGTGCGGGCCCGCAGTTCCCGGGCGACGGCGCGGAGTTCGGACTCGTCGGTGCGGTGGGTCCAGTAGCGTTCGAGTGCCCGCGGCAACTGCCTGCCGGGGCCGATGCGGGGATATCCCAGGACGGTGGAACCGATGCTGCCGGTCAATGCTCTCTCCTCGCGAGCTCGTCGACACGGGCGCCGACGGTCTCGAGGGAGCTGCGCAGTCCGGCCGGGCACACGCCCGGCCCATCCGCCCGGTCCACCCGCGAGACCTCGGAACCCGCGCACACCGGTGTGGTGCGCGCGCCGGTGGCAGGTCTTCGGACTCGCGGGCGATCCCGGCCGTGGCCGGGGGCCTACTGGCCGTCGCTTCCCGGACTCGTCGCGTCCAGTGCCGTTGACGGCGGTCGTTCCCGCTCACCGCTGCGGGGCAGTCCCGGATTCGCACCGGGTTCCCTCTTGCCTCACCCGCAGGCCCGGTCGGGCCGTACGCGGGTGAACCACCAGCACGGCCACCCTATCCCCGTGCGCGCCACGGCCGCGCGGACCGGCGGCACGGCCCGGCCCGCGGCGCGCCCCGTGGACCGGCGCCTGCCTGCGACGCCGCCACTGGTCGAGACCTCGCTCACAGCCGCGCCCGCCTCGTCACCGGAAGGCCGACTGCCCCGTCAGCGTCTGTCCGATGACGAGCTGGTGCACCTCCGACGTGCCTTCGTAGGTCAGGACCGATTCGAGGTTGTTGGCGTGCCGGAGCACGGGATACTCGAGGCTGATGCCGTTGGCGCCGAGGAGCGTCCGGCATTCGCGCGCGATCGCGATCGCCTCGCGCACGTTGTTCAGCTTGCCGGTACTGACCTGCTCGGACGTGAGCGTGCCCGCGTCCTTGAGGCTGCCGAGGTGCAGCGCCAGCAGCATGCCCTTGCCGAGTTCGAGGCTCATGTCGGCGAGTTTGAGCTGCGTGGCCTGGTACGAGGCCAGGGGCTTGCCGAAGATGTCGCGTTCCTGCGTGTAGGCGATCGCCGTCTCGAGGCAGTCGCGGGCCGCGCCGAGCGCGCCGAACACGATCCCGTAGCGGGCCTCGTTCAGGCACGACAGCGGGCCGGACAGCCCCCGTGCTTCGGGCAGCATCGCCGACGCGGGCAGCCGGACGTCGTCGAGCACGAGCTCGCTGGTCACCGAAGCGCGCAGTGACAGCTTCTTCGTGATCTCCGGAGCCGAGAACCCCGGCGTGTCGGTGGGGACGACGAACCCGCGGATCTTGTCGTCGGTCTGGGCCCACACGACGGCGACGTCGGCCACGGAACCGTTGGTGATCCACATCTTCGTGCCGTTGAGCACCCAGTCCTCCCCGTCGCGCCGCGCGTACGTGCGCATGTCGCCCGGATTGGATCCGAAGTCCGGCTCGGTCAGACCGAAGCAGCCGATCGCCTCGCCCGCGGCCATGCGCGGCAGCCACTCCTGCTTCTGTTCCTCCGAACCCCAGCGCCAGATCGCGAACATGGCCAGCGACCCCTGCACCGACACGAGGCTCCGCAGGCCCGAATCGGCCGCCTCGAGCTCCATGCACGCCAGGCCGTAGGCGGTGGCGGTGGTGCCCGCGCACCCGTAGCCCTGCAGGTGCATCCCCAGCACTCCGAGATCGCCGAGTTCCCGGGCCAGCTCGCGCGCCGGGATCGACGCCTCGTCGAACCAGTCCGCCAGGTGCGGGCGGATCCGGTCCGCGGTGAACGCCCGCACCGTGTCGCGGATGGCCCTGTCGTCCTCGCCGATCAGGTCCTCGGTGCCGAACAGGCCGAGCGGTGTCTGTGTGCGGGGCATGCCGATCCTCTCGTCGTCTGCGTCTCCGGCGGGCGTCCCGGGCGGGCGTCACGGTGCCGCCCGCCCGGCCGTCATCGTGCCGTCGGCGCGCCGATGCGTCACCGGGGAGTCAGCAAGCACACGGCCGCGTGGACGGCCGATTCGACCACGACGTCGAGACTCCCGCCGTCCTCGACGGTCGTCGCCACGAGTTCGCGCAGCCCGCCGAGCAGGATGATCACACTCTCACGCGGCACCGGGGTGCCCGCGCCGCGGAGTTGCGCGCGCTGCCCGAGGCGCTGCGCCAGCGTCACGAAGCCGTCGAGCTGCATCCGCTGCAGCTGGCGTGCCTTGTCGCCGAGCGCAGGCACGTCCCTGATCCAGCTGACGACGATCGCCGGCTCGGCCTCGGCGTAGGCGAACCACGCTTCGACAGCGCTGCGCACCTGCTTGGACCACGGCTCCGTCTCGTCGACGGCCTCGGCGACGTAGCGGACCATCTCGCCCGTGGTCTCGGCCATCAGCGCCACGAAGCACTCGTCGCGGTCGGCGAAGTACTGGTAGAAGGTGCGGCGCGACGTCCGGGCGCGGCGCACGATCCCGCCCACGGTGGCGCTGCGGTAACTGCCTGCCGCGAGCTCGGCGGCCAGGCCGTCGAGCAGCCGTCTGCGGAAGGCCGCGGAACCGGAGCGCGGCTCACCGTCGCCGCGGGTTCCGTGCACCGCGCCGGTGGCCGCCGAGCTCGGCGCGGGCGCATTCACTGCGGCCGCGTCGCCGGGGGTCGCGCTGCTGGACGACAGTTCATGTCCCCTAACGGATGACGACGTTTGCCCCTCGATGGTACGCGTGTGTACCGTCCCGCTCCGGTACACACGCGTACCACGAACGGTGGATCAAGGACGGCGCCCGATCCGCGGCGCGTCCGTTCCCGAAACCGCCGCACCGCCGCACGAAACCACGCAAAGGAGCGTGCCTCGTGACCACCACGGACGGCCCGCACACGGTCAACCGGCGCAAGTTCATCGGTTATCTGCTCGGCGGTGCGACCGTCGTCGCCGCCGCCGACCTAGGACTGTTCGGCCGTGGCGCCACGGCCGACGCCGGCGAACTGCCGACCCTCCCCCAGCCGGCCGAGATCGCCGATCTCAGCGACCTGCTCACCCTCGCCGCCGCGCCGACGTCGCAACTGATCACCGTGACGATCAACGACGACGGCACGGCCTCGTTCGAACTGCCCCGCACCGAGGTCGGCCAGGGCATCACGACGGCGGCCGCGATGCTCATCGCCGAAGAGCTCGACCTGCCGGTCGACAAGGTCCACGTCACGCTGGCTCCCGCCAGGCCCGAGCTGCTGTTCAATCAGATCACCGGCGGGTCGAACACGATCCACGCGATGTACACGCCGATCCGCGTGGCCGCCGCGGTCGCGAAGGGTGCGCTGTTGCAGGCCGCCGCGACGGTACTCGGCGACAGCGCGAACAAGCTGACCTCGCACCTCGGCCACATCGTGGCGCCCGACGGCCGCCGCGTGGACTACGGCAGGCTCTCCGCCCTCGCGGCGAAGGAGGAGCCCGAAGCGGTCGAGGTCCAGCTCAAGGACGAGGGTTCCCACGGCGTCGTCGGCACGCCCGTCAACCGCATCGACGCGCTCGACGCCGTGACCGGTACCAAACGGTTCGCCACCGACCTCGACGTCGCCGACGCACTGCCGACGATGGTGTGCCGGGCCCCGACGCTCAACGGCACGCCGAACGCGGTGAACAACGCGGACGAGGTCCGCAACATGCCGGGTGTCACGCACGTGGCGACGATCCCGACCGGCGTCGCGGTGCGGGCCGCGACGTTCGGCCAGTGCATCGACGCCGTCCGCGCACTCGACGTGTCCTGGAAGGACGGTCCGGTCGCCGGCATGTCCGACGAGGACGCGCTCGCCGGTGTCCGCGCCGCCGAGGCGCCCGTCCCCGAGCTGCCCGCGGGCGAGACCGTCTCGGGCGACTTCACGTTCTGGTTCCGCAGCAACTCGGCGATGGACACCAACAGTGCGGTCGCCGACGTGCGTGACGGACGTGCCGAGATCTGGGCGAGCCTGAAGAACCCGAACGTCGCCCAGGGCCGTATCGCCGAAGCCGTCGGCGTTCCACTGAACAACGTGACGGTCCACGTGGTCCAAGGCGGTGGCTCGTTCGGCAGGCGGCTGTTCGACGAACCCGCGATCGAAGCGGCGCGGATCAGCCACACGATGGGCGTTCCGGTCAAACTCATGTGGCACCGCGCCGACGACGCCCGCGTCGGCCGGACCCATCCGCTCGCCACGTCCCGAATCCGCGCGAGCTACTCCGGTGACACCGTGCTCGGGTTCCAGCAGGCGCACACCAGCGTCGAGACCGACTTCCGGCACGGCCTCGGAGACATCATCACCGCCAAGGCCGCCGACCTGCCCGCGGGCCTGGGCAACCTCCCGTTCGCCCAGGTGATCTTCCACCTGACGACGATCCTGCCGTACGACTTCGGCGCCGTCGGCCAATCGCTGGTCGAGACCGACACGCGGTTCAACACCAGCTCGATGCGCAACATCTACTCCCCCGACGTCCGCACGGCGAACGAACTGATCGTCGACCGGCTCGCGCAGCGCATGGGCACGGATCCGCTCGAGTTCCGGCTCTCGCACCTGCGCAACGGCAGGCTCCGGACCGCGCTCGAGACGGCGGCCGAGAAGGCCGAGTGGGGCAAGGACCTGCCCGAAGGCGTGGCACAGGGCATCGGGGTGCACGTCGAGTACAAGGGCGTCACCGCCTGCATCATGGAGATCGACTGCCGCCCCGAGACGGTCAACCGCAAGGTCCGCAACGCCGTGACCGGACCGCGCGTCACGAAGGCGACGATGGTGATCGACTGCGGCAGGGCGATCAACCCGCGTGGGGTCGAGGCGCAGATGCAGGGCTGCGTCAACGACGGCATCGCGATGACGCTCACCAGCAGCCTCCACCTGCGCGACGGGCACTTCCAGGAAGCCAGCTGGGACAACTACTTCTACACCCGGCAGTGGAACACCCCGCCGGAACTCGACGTGGTCGTACTCGAGTCCACCGAACCGCCGGGCGGGGTCGGCGAGGCGGGTGTCGCCGCATCGGCCGCGGCGGCGGCGTGCGCCTACGCCCGCGCCACCGGCACGATGCCGACCGAGTTCCCGATCAACCACCAGACGCTGTCGTTCGAGCCGAAGCCGTACACACCGCCGGTGCCGCAGTCACCGACCGACGGCCTCGAGCACACCTACTGAGCACACCTACTGAGCACACCTTCTTTCCAGCACCGATGGGAAACACGGAGACCCCAGATGCCTGAACAGACTTTCGTCGTCAACGGTGAGCGGGTGACGGTCGACGTCGAGGACAACGTGCGTGTGCTGTGGGTGCTGCGCGACCTGCTCGGCGTCACCGGCCCGAAGTACGGCTGCGGCATCAACGTCTGCAAGGCGTGCACGTCGCACATCAACGGCAAGGCGTTCAACCCGTGCGCCGTACCGGTCGGCGACCTGTCCGCCGACGACGAGGTGACCACCATCGAGGGCCTGCCCGCGCAGGCCGCCGAGGAGGCGCGCGGGGACCACGGTCTGCACCCGATGCAGGAGGCGTGGCTCGAACGGGACGTCGTCCAATGCGGCTATTGCCAGCCGGGCCAGATCATGGCCGCGGTCGCGCTGGTGCGCAAGGTCCGCGACGAGGGCAGGACGATCACCGACGCCGACCTCGACGGCATCCGCAACATCTGCCGCTGCGGCACCTACACGCGCATTCGCGAGGCCATCCGGGACGGCGAAACGCGCATGTGAGCGTCACCGGGCCGCCCCGGAAGGCCCGGCTGGAGGCTGCGACGCCCCGGCCGGGCCTTCCGGGCGCGCACGGAAGGCCCGGCCCGGTACAGTGCAGGATCGGCATGAGTGAGCACAACGATCCGGCGCGCGCGACCCGCCGCAGTGGTGAGGAGCTGCGGGAGGCGATTCTCGACGCCGTGCTGTGCGAGCTGTTCGACCGCGGCTACGCCGGCCTCACCTTCGACGGTGTCGCGCACCGCGCGCACACGAGCAAGCCGGTGATCTACCGCCGGTACGCGACCCGGGCGCAGATGGTCCTGGACGCGCTCATCCGGCACGCGCCCGCCGATCTGCCCTCGGACAGTGCGGGCGATCTCCGCTCCGATCTGATGGCGCTGGGTCTCGCGCTCGGCAGACGGTTCGAGCAGATCGGCATCACCACCGTGCGGCGGCTCATCGCCGACGTGGACGACGACCTGTTGCCGCAGCTCGCCGAGCTCGCCGCCGCCCCTGCTGAACAAGCCCTGCAGCGGGTGCTGGACGCGGCGCGAGCGCGGGGCGAACTCGGCCCGGAGCCCCTGCCGGAACGGATCGCGATGTTGCCGCTGGCGCTGTGGCACCACGAGATGCTGTTCATCGGGCACGTCGACGAGGCCGCCGTCGCCGACATCGTCGACCGCATCTGCCTGCCCCTGCTGACGCGCCGGGTCTGAGCCGACGCGAGCGCTCCCCGACACGGCGGAGCCCCTCGGCCACCGAAGTGCCCGAGGGGCTCCCGTCCGCCCTGTGCGGTGCTAGACGTTCGCGGGTTCGCGGCCCGACTCGGCGTGATCCCGGGCCGTGCCGGGCCGCTCGAGGCTCTCCCCTTCGACATCGACGTTCGGGATGATCCTGTCGAACCACGTGGGCATGGCCCACGCCTTCTCCTTCATGAGGTACATCAGCGATGGAATGAGGAGCATCCGGATCACGAACGCGTCGAACACGACGGCCACGGCGAGCGCGAAGCCCATCGACTTGATGATCACGTCGTCCATGAGCATGAAGCCGGCGAACACCGAGGTCATGATCAGCGCCGCGGCGGTCACGACGCGGGCCGAGTTGCGGAAACCGTCGACGATGGCGTCCTTGTACGACGCGCCGTGCACGTGCGCCTCGCGGATCCGGGTCACCAGGAACACCTGGTAGTCCATCGCCAGCCCGAACACCACGCCGACCAGGATGATCGGCATGAAGCTGATGATCGGCCCGCCCTCGAAGATGCCGAACCAGCCCTCCTGGAACAGCGCCACGGTCACGCCGAGCGTGGCCAGCACCGACAGCAGGAAGCCGAGGGTCGCGGTCAACGGCACGAGAAGCGAGCGGAACACCAGCACCAGCAGGACGAACGCCAGGCCGACGACGGTGGCCAGGTACGGCACGAGCGCGTCGTTGAGCTGCTGAGAGATGTCCTCCATGATCGCAACGGTGCCGGTGATGCCGAGGTCCACACCGGTGCGGTTCTCGAACCCGGCCTCACCGGCGCGAAGGCTCTCCAGCAGTTGCGCGGTACGGGGGTCGTCCGGCCCGAACTCGGGCTGCAGCATGACCATCGTGCCCTTGTCGTTGCCCGGTGCCGGCACGATGTGGCGCACGCCGTCCTGTTCGGCGGCCCACCGCTGGGCCTCCTGGTAGGCGGCCTGCTGGGCCTGCGGGTCGTCGGAGATCTCCCGCGCGTCGACGACCAGCATGAGCGGGTCGAGCTTGCCGGGCCCGAAGGCGTCGCCGATCATCTCGGCGGCTTGCCTGCGCGACGAGTCGCCGGGGGCCGTCGAGTCGCTCGGCATGCCGAGGCGCAGGTCCTTGAAGGGGATCGCCAGCGCGCCGAGCGCGACGACGACCAGCAGGGTCCAGACGAGCGGCTTCTTGCCGATGAACCGCGACCAGCGGACCCCGTTGTTCAGCACGAGTCCCGAGTCCTCGCGCTTCGGGCTGTACTTGCGGAACTTCAGTCCGAATGTCCTGCCCTTGAGCATGCCGACCACGGCGGGCAGCAGCGTGAGCGCGACGAGCACAGCGATGGCGACCGTGGCCGCGGCCGCAAGTCCCATCGTGGTGAGGAACGGAATGCCGACGACGCTGAGCGCAGCGAGCGCGATGATCACCGTGAGGCCGGCGAACACGACCGCCGAGCCCGCGGTGCCCACGGCGATGCCGAGTGCCCTCGAGCGGTCGTCGGTGTGTTCGAGCTCGCTGCGGTAGCGCGCCAGGATGAACAGCGCGTAGTCGATACCGACGGCCAGTCCGATCATCGTGGCGAGGATCGGCGTCGTCGACGAGATGTCGGTGAACACGGTCATGGCCGTGATGCCCATCGAGCCCATCGCGACGCCGATGCCTGCGGTCACGACCGGCATGCCCGCCGACACGAGCGAACCGAACGTCAGCGCGAGGATGATCAGCGCCATCACGATGCCGATGAGCTCGGCCGTGGCGCCGCCGATCTCCATCACCTGCATGCCCGAACCGCGGACCTCCATGGCGAGATCCGAGGAGTCGGCGTGCTCCTCGACGACGTCGAGGATCTGCTGCTGCGTCTCCGGCTCGACGTCGGTGACCTTCTCGACGTCGAGGGCGAAGTCGACCAGTCCCGTGCGGCCGTCCTCGGACAGCGGCGAGGATGCGGCGAGCTGCGGTTCGACCTGCTGGAGCGCAGCCTCGCGGTCGAACGGCTGCCCCTGCGCCTCGGCCTGCTGCCGGGCCTGCTGGAGCGCCTGCTGTTCGAGGCCCGCGTCCGCCTGGACCGGGCCGGCGATCGCCTGCTCGCCCTGCGGCACCGTGTCGACGCCGCGCAGGTCGGCGATCAGCTCGTCGACGGCTTGCATGTGCTGCGGCGCCGCCAGCTGCTCACCCTCGGGCGCCTGCACGACGATCTGCACGTTCGCCTCGTCCATCGGCGAGGACTGGCCGTCCATGATCTCCGGCAGCGTCTCCGCGGCCTCGACCGACTCGATGCCGGGGATCGTGAACTGATCCGACATCGGCTGGGACTGTGTGACGGAGAACGTGCCCACGCCCGCGAGCGCGACGAGCCAGGCGATCAGGAAGAGCGGCCACCGGCGGTACGCGGTCCTGCCGAGGCGGAAAAGAAGTTTGGCCATGCGCGGTTTCGGCTCCTGGATACGTGACGGACTGGGGCTCGTGTCGCACGGTCACCGGCTCCGTTGCCGGACGGTCGGCACGAATCCGCCCGCTGCTGCCGCATGCGGTCGGTTCGGGGCGGGCGTTCCGGCACACCCGCACCGGCGAGGACACCGGCCGCGGAGGGTGGACACGCGGCGTGGCAAGGCACGCCCGCAGAACGGGCCGCGGCCACAGCGCGGTTCCGAACACGACTCCACGGTTCGGGCCACGCGTGCGCCACGGCGATCCCCCGGCCGGCGACCTCGGCGGGCGCCTCGGTCACCACCCCGCCGTAAGATACGGCTCGTATCTTACGGCGTGCGGCCTATCGTACATGACCCGAAGGTGCGAGCCACGACGGTGCGATTGCCGAACAGACGGTTACGCGGCGTGTCGAAATACCACTCGACCGGGCCAGACCAGGGCGACGGCCCCACGCCGGCGCCCGAGAACCGGCGGCTGCAGGTGCGGTGGATCACACCTGCTGCTCGGCCGGCTCGGCTGCGGCCGGTTCCTCGGCGCGCCTGCGGATCTCGGCGAGGACCGCGGGCAGAACCTCGTGGACGTCGCCTTCGACCGCATACGTCGCACGTTGCATCATCGGCGCCTCGGGGTCGGTGTTGATCGCCAGGATCACGGCCGAGTCCATGCAGCCCACCCAGTGCTGGGTGGCGCCGCTGATCCCGCAGGCGATGTAGAGGTCGGCCGCGATCTTCGTGCCGGTGAGGCCCACCTGGTCACGGTGCGGGCGCCACCCGTTGTTCGTCGCCACCCGCGAACAGCCGACGACGCCGCCGAGCCGCTCCGCCAGTTCCTCCAGTACGGCGAACCCGTCCGCACCGCCGACACCGCGGCCACCGGAGACGACCACCGGAGACGTCGCCAGCGACAGGCCCGTCTCGCTCGCGGTGTGCTCGACCACCCGAGTACGCGCGAGTTCCGGCGGAACGTCCACTGCGGACTCGACGATCTCGCATTCGCCCGCGGGTTGGAGCGGTACCTGCGGGACCTCGACGGCCGCGGCGACCGTCGCCAGTTTCACCGGCGCCGTCAACTCGGCGTCCTCCAGCAGGACGCCACCACTGCGGGTCCGGGTCACGTGCCACGTGCCGTCGTCGCCGCCTGCGAGGCGCACACAGTCGGTGGCCAGCGGCAGGCCTCCGCGCGCGGCCGCGTGCGCGAGGACCTCGGCACCGCGGTGACCCGCCGGGGCGAACACCCCTGACGGGGCGAGGCGTTCGATCACCGCCGCCAGCGCACTCCCCCACGCTTCGGGGGCGTAGTCGTCGAGCAGTGCGTGCTGCGCGACGTGGAGCCTGCCGACACCATGGCCGCCGAGTTCGCGAGCAAGGTCGCGGGCGAGGTCGCCGGCCTCGGCCCCGGCGCCCGCGAACGTCACCGCCTCCACCGATTCGTCTCTGCCCGCCAACGAGCGCGCCACCGCGGGCAGCTCGGCGGACACCGTCGCGTCGGTCACCACGATCAGTTCCATCGTCGTCACACCTTCCCCAGCTCGGCCAGGACGTCGACGACCGCGGGCGCCGCGCCCGCACCGCGTCCCAGCGGAACCGCTCCGGCACGATCGTCGGCGGGCCGGCGCAGCCCGACGGTGTGCAGGCCTCCCGGCTCCGGGTCGCACGTGACCGTGCGCAGCTCCGCCTTCTTCGCCTTCAACCGTCCCGGCAGGGTCGGATACCGGGGCAGGTTCAGGCCCTCCTTGACCGCCACGGCCGCGGGCATCGGCACCCGGAACAGCTCGGTGCCGCTCGGGCTCTCGCGGGTCGCACGCAACGATCCCCCGGTGTCGATCTCCAGTCCCGTGATCCCGCCGACGACGGGCAGATCGCGTGCCAGCGCCACCCGGATCCCGACCTGCCCGTGGCCCGCGTCGGCCGAGGCGTCGCCGAAGAGCACCAGGTCCGGTTCCGGCTCGTCGGCCAGTCCCGCGAGCACCGCCGTCGCGGTGGCCTCCGGGTCGAGGTCGGTCGTGCCGGTGTCGACGAGCACTCCCTGATGCGCTCCCATCGCGAGCGCGTAGCGGAGCTGTTCGCCGGCCTCCTCGGGGCCGACCGACAGCACGGTGACGCGTCCACCGTGGGCCGACGCGAGCCGCACGGCCTCCTCGACCGCGCACTCCTCGTGCGGACCGATGGTGAAGCCGAGGTGCCGCGTGTCGACGGCACTCCCGTCGTCGGTCAGCGGTACCTGCGCTCCGAACGCGGGCACCCGTTTGATGCAGACCACGATGTCCACGACGTCCGCCTCCCTCCGGCGGTTCGGCTCCGGTCGTCCGGCCGGTTCACGCCTTCATGCGCGTGTCCTCCGGGTCGAACAGCGGCGTCCTGCCCGCCCGTGCCACCGTGACCGGATACCGCTCGGCCATGTACTCCACCTGCAGCGATGTTCCTTCGACGGCGAACTCGGGCGGCAGGTACGCCATGAGCAGGTAGTCGCCCAGCGACGGTGCGGGTCCGGCGCTGGTGACGACCGACCCGCGGCCCTCGCGGTCCACGATGCGCTCCCCGGCCGTCGTCACGATCGGCTCGCCGCTCTGCGGGTACCGCGCGATGCCGTCCGCACCGATGTGGTCGTCGACCGTGAGGGTGCACAGGGTCGCCGCGGGCGTGCCCTCACGCGCGGCGAGGTAGGCGTCCTTGCCGATGAAGTCGGCCGCCTTGACCTTGGGAAGCGCGAGACCGGCCTCCACGGGGTCGTACTCGCCGTCGAGCTCGGCGCCCATGAGCCGGTAGCCCTTCTCGAGCCTGCCGGTCGTGCCGTAGACGCCGATGCCCGCGGGGACGATCCCGTGCGGTTCGCCGGCCCCGGCGATCGCATCCCACAGCGCCTGCCCGTGTTCGAACGGCGCGTGCAGCTCCCAGCCGAGATCGCCCACATAGGACACCCGCAGTGCGAGCACCGGGATCCCGTCGACATCGATCCACCGGGCGGTGCCGAAGGGCAACGCGTCGCCGGACACGTCGTCCTCGGTCGTCGCGGCCAGGACGTCCCTGGCACGCGGCCCCCACAGCCCGAGCGTGCACACCGCCGACGTCACGTCCACCAGGGATGCCGAACCGTCGGCGGGCAGATGGCTCTCGAACCAGAACCGGTCGCGGGCGCCGTCCGCGCCGCCGGTGATGACGCGGAAGTGGTCCTCGGCGAGCCGCACGACGGTGAGGTCGCTGCGGAATCCGCCGCCCGGTGTCAGCACCGGGGTGTAACAGAGCCTGCCGACGGGCCTGTCGAGCTGAGCCACGGTCATCCGCTGCAGGTAGTCGAGTGCGCCCGGGCCCCGGACGTCGAACTGGGCGAACGCCGTGAGGTCGATCATCGCGGCGCGGCTGCGCAGTGCCAGGTGCTCGGCCTCGACGATCGGTGACCACCACCGGGCGTCCCACTCGTGCGGGCGGTGGGTGACCCGGTCGCCGAACTCGTCGAGCAGACCGCGGTTCGACGCGTACCAGTGCGGCCGTTCCCAGCCGCCGACCTCGAAGAACACCGCCTCGGCCTCGCGTTCACGGGTGTGGAACGGCGAGAGCTTCCGGCCGCGCGAGGACTCCCACTGCTCGCGCGGGTGCACGATGCCGTACGTCTTGTTGAAGCCCTCGTTCGCGCGAGCCCGCACGTGTTCGCGCGTGCGCTGGTGCGGGTAGAACCGGGCGATGTCGGCGCCGTGCATGTCGTACTCGCAGTCACCGTGCGTGAGCCACTCGGCCAGCATGCGCCCGACACCCGGCCCCTCCTTGATCCACACGGCGGCCGCGGACCACAGCCCGTCCACGTCGGGGCACGGTCCCAGCACCGGCGCGCCGTCCGGGGTGAACGACAGCAGGCCGTTGATCGCGTGTCGCACGCCGGCGTCGGGCCGATCGAGGATACTGCCGAACAGTTCGAGCGCCTGCTCCAGTTGCGGGTCGAAGTCGTCGGAGGTGAACGGCAGCTGGGTCGGCGACAGCGCCGCGGACTCCAGCGACGGGATGTCGTCGGGCTCGTGCAGGATGGGCCGGTGCGCGTAGGAGCCGATCTCGAGATCGGCACCGCTCTGGCGCTCGTACATGAGCGCGTCCATGTCCCGCACGATCGGGTAGGCGATGGCCGTGCCGGTCGCCTCGAACTCGGGAATCGGCCCGACGTCCATCATCTGGTGCACCGCGGGCGTCAGCGGGATCTCCGCACCCGCCAGGCTCGCGATCCGGGGGCTCCAGACACCGCAGGCGACGACCACGACCGGCGTCTCGACGTCCCCGGCGTCGGTGCACACGGCCCGTACCCGTCCCCGGTCGGTGCGAATGCCGGTCACCTCCGTGTTCGCCGACACGGTCAGCGCGCCGTCGGCGATGGCCTGTTCCCGCATCAGCGCCCCCGCCCGCAGCGGGTCGACGACGGCCACCGACGGGGTCCAGAACCCCGCGAGCAGAATGTCCGGGTCGACGAACGGGACGAGCTCGGCCACGCGACGCGGTGCGATCAGCTCCGCTTCCACGCCCCACGCGCGCGCCGAGGCCATGCGCCGTTTCAGCTCCTCGACCCGTTGCGGCTCCCTCGCCACCTCGACACCGCCGGAGGTGACGAGAGTTCCCAGTTTCTCGTACTGGCGCATGGAGTCCGTCGTCAGCGCGGTGATCTCGCGGGAGTGGTCGACGGGGAAGATGAAGTTCGACGCGTGACCCGTCGACCCGCCGGGGTCCGGCAGCGGTCCCTTCTCGACCAGCACGATGTCGCGCCACCCCAGTTCGGCGAGGTGGTGGCACACCGAATTGCCCACGATGCCGGCTCCGATGACGACGACGTCGGCGCGTTCGGGAATCTCGGTCATCTCGATCACTTCCTCTACGACAGCCCCACGACCTGGCCCGCTTCGTCGATGTCGATGTGCTCCGCCGCTGGTTGCGACGACAGACCGGGCATGGTGCGCATGTCGCCGCAGATCGGGTAGATGAACCCCGCACCGGCGGAAAGGCGTACCTCGCGCACCGGCAGCGTCCAGCCGGCCGGCGCACCCTTGCGGGACGGGTCCGCCGACAGCGACAGGTGCGTCTTGGCCACGCACACCGGGAGCTCACCGAACCCGTGGCGCTCGTAGTCGTCGAGCTGCCTGCGCGCGGTGGCGCTGAGCTCGACACCGTCGGCGCCGTACATCCGCCGCGCGATCGTCTCGATCTTCTCGGTCAACGAGGCACCGTCCGGGTACAGATGCGCGAACGCGGCCGGTTCGGCGCACGCCTCCACGACCGCTTCGGCCAGCTCGGCCGCACCTTTGCCTCCCTGGGAGGCGTGCGTGGTGACGGCGGCGCGCGCCCCCTCCTCCGCTGCGACGTCCACAATGGCCTGTTTCTCACTGTCGTAGTCGCCGGGAAACGCGTTGACGGCCACGACGGGGGTCACGCCGTGCGCACGCACGTTCGCGATCTGCTTGCGCAGGTTCGCCGCACCGTCCCGCACGTCGTCGGGGTTCTCGGCGAGCATCTCCTCCGGCAGCGGCCTGCCCGCGATCACGCGGTAACGCCCGGTGTGCGCCTTCAGCCCGCGGACCGTCGCCACCACCACCGCCGCGTCCGGGGTCAGTCCGGACGTACGGCACTTGATGTTGAAGAACCGCTCCGCGCCCATGTCGGCGCCGAATCCGGCCTCGGTGACGAGGTAGTCGCCGCAGCGGATGCCGATCAGATCGGCCACGACCGACGAGTTGCCGTGGGCGATGTTGCCGAACGGTCCGCAGTGGACGAGGGCGGGCGTCTGTTCCGTCGTCTGCAGCAGGTTGGGTTTCAGCGCCTCGCGCAACTGCACGCACATCGCGCCCGCGGCGCGCAGGTCCTCGGCGGTCACCGGCTCGCCCCGCCGGTCGTAGGCCACGACCATGCGGCCGAGCCGTGCGCGTAGGTCCGCCAGCGACGACGACAGCGCCAGCACAGCCATCACCTCGCTGGCGGCCGTGATGTCGAAGCCGGTCTGCCGCGGCAACCCGTCCTGTCGCCCGCCCAGGCCGGTGACGATCTGCCGCAGGTCACGGTCGTTGACGTCCAACACGCGCCGCCACGCCACGGCGAGCGGGTCGATGTCGAGTTCGTTGCCCTTGTGGAGGTGGTTGTCGACCATCGCCGCGAGCAGGTTGTGCGCCGACGTGACGGCGTGCAGGTCGCCGGTCAGGTGCAGGTTCACGGCCTCCATCGGCACCACCTGTGCGTAGCCGCCGCCCGCCGCGCCGCCCTTGATGCCGAACGTGGGCCCCATCGACGCCTGCCGGACCGCGATCACGCCGCGTTTGCCGATGTGCCCGAACCCTTGGCCCAGGCCGACCGTCGTGGTCGTCTTCCCCTCCCCCAGCGGGGTCGGGGTGATCGACGTGACCACGACGTACTTCGCCCGCGGCCGGTCCGCGAACTCGTCGATCGCCTCCAGTGCGATCTTGCCCGCGGCGTGTCCGTACGGTTCGAACAACCGCGATTCGATCCCCATGTCGACTGCCACGTCCGCCAGTGGCTTGCGCGGCGTCGCGCGGGAGATCTCCAGGTCCGACGGCATCGACGGCATGGCTCACCGCTCCCCTCGTGGTTCCCGTGCCGGCCCGCCCGTGCCGCGGGTAGCGGCAGGCAGCTCGGCGACCATGCGGGCGGTCGCCCGCACCTTGTTGAACGTGTAGCAGTGCACTCCCGACGGCGTGGTTTCGCCGGACCGTGCGGCGAGATCGGCCACGCCGCGCAGCACTGCGTCGCGGCCGCGCCGGGGGCGTAGCAGCCTCCCGACGAGCGACCGGTGGGACGTGACGAACCGCAGCGAGTCGCCGACCCCGATCCGGGCACCGACTTTCGCCAAGGTCGCGACGTCGACGGCGCCCGGTACGCCGATCACGATCGGCAGCGTGACGCCCTCCTCACCGGCGCGCCGCAGGAAGGTGCGGATCGCGGTGAGGTCGAAGCACAGTTGCGTCACCGTGTAGGTCGCCAGGTCCTGTTTGGACCGCAGCGACGCCCACAGCGTGGCGTCGTCGATCGACGGGTGTCCCTCGGGATACGACGGCACGCCGACCTCGGCCGGCAGCCGGCCGAGGTCGGCCATCTCCCGCAGCAGCGACTCGCCGTCGGGGTACGGCCCCGCGGACTCGTCCGTGTCACCCCCGACGACGAAGACGTCGGCCACTCCGGCACCGGCGAGCCGGTCGAGCACGTCGATCAGCTCGCCACGGCCGGTCAACTGCCGGGCCGCGAGATGCGGAACCGGGCGCAGGTGCTGCGCCGCCAGCTTCTCGCACAGTTCGACGGTCGCCCCGGTGCCGCAGCGTGGGGAAGCCGTCACCGTGACGACCGTCTGCTCGGGCAGCGCGCCCGTCTCTTCGAGCACCCCGCTCAGCGGCAGCACCTCGAAGCGCGGGCGCGCCAGGATTCCGGCCCGTGCCGCTGCCGGCACGGCCGCCTTCCCGGACTCCCGCCTGCGCTTCATCGCTTCGGGGTCTCCTTCCGTGGATCGACGAACGGCTTCTCGACGACGGTTCCCTCCCGCACACCGGACGGCGTGTGCACCTGCAGCGTCGTGCCGGTCTCGCTGAGTTCGATCGGCACCATCGCGAGCCCGATGTTGCGTTCCAGCCGCGGCGAGCGGCAGGCACTCGTCACACGGCCCACCGGCGCGCCCGATCCGTCGTGGACGGCGAACGGCTCGATCATCGACCCGTCGTTGTAGGTACCGAGGGGTTCGCCGGAGATCTCCATTCCCACCATGAGACGGGAGATCCCCTCGGAGCGAGCCCGCGCGAGCGCCGACTTGCCGATGAAGTCGGCCTCCTGGTCGAGGTCGACCATCCACCGGTAGTCGTAGCCGACTTCCAGTGGATTGGTGTCGAGCGTGATGTCGCAGCCGTAGGCGAGCATGCCCGCCTCGATGCGGCGCATGTGGCACGGTCCGATCGGGCGCATGCCGTACGGCCTGCCCGCCTCCCACACCGCGTCCCACAGCCGTTCCGCGTCACGGGAGGCGTTGTGCAGGTACAGCTCGTAGCCCAGTTCGCCGGAGTATCCGGTGCGGCTGACGACGACCCGCATGCCATCCACAGTGAATTCGCGCATCCGGTAGTACGGCACGTCGAGCACGGCGTCGCCGAACAGGTCGCGCAGCACTTCCCTCGACCGCGGCCCCTGCACCTGGAGCGGTGCGACGTCGGCCTCGGCGATGTGGACGTTCCAGCCGCCCGCATGTGCCAGGCCCATGGCCCACAGTCCGACATCCGAATCGGCCAGCGACAGCCAGAAACGGTCCTCCTCGAGTCGCAACAGGACTGGATCGTTGACGATCCCGCCGTCGGGCGCCGTGACGAACACGTATTTGCACTGCCCGACCTCGCACTTCGTCAGGTCCCGTGGCACAAGCATGTTGGTGAAGTCGAACGCGTCCGGGCCCGAGATCTCGAGCTGGCGTTCGACGCCGACGTCCCAGATCGTGACGCCGTCGAGCAGCGCCCAGTACTCGCCGACCGGGTCGCCGTAGTGGCGCGGGTGATAGGTGTGGTTGTACACGCTGTAGACCGCGGCACCGCAGGCACGCGATTTCCAGAAGTACGGCGACTTCCGCAGCCGTGTGTAGAGCATCACCGCGGGCTGGTCCACGGTCGCGGGTGAGTCCCCCGCGACGTCCGGCCGGGCGGTGTTGAGTACATCCGTCATGAGGGCCACCTCGGTTTTCCGGCCCGTTCGATGTGTGTCGTGAGAATGGGCGAACGCCCGCCGCCTCGTTGCCGTTCACGCAGTAACACCGGCCACCGATGCCGGTTGTGCCATACGCAACGAGTTCTGAATTACTAAACTGCGTACGCTCAGCATGCGCCGCACCCCACGGCGCGTCAAGGGCTCGCGGCACCGATAAGTGCATCTCTACCTGCGGAAACGACCGTGTCCAACACGCCGGCCCGCGCGGTGAGCCAATACCCGCCGTCACCCGTCCACCGGCCCACAGCGCGGACCGCCGCCGGGTGCGCCCCCTCGGCGTGGGCGCATCCTTCGGCGTCGCGGGAGCCCGCGGTTCACGGCACCGGAGGCGGATCGAACCCCCATTTCACGGATTTCGTCGTCGACGTCGTCGTGGTGCCGTCGCCGAGCTGATGGTCGTCGTTCCGGCCGACCGAGTACACGTGGCCGTCCAAACGCAGCACATGGGCGCTGTCGCGGCCGCCCGCCGCCATCACGACCGAGTTCGCGTGCGCGTCGGTCGCCGCGTCGAAACCGTGCGCCGGTCCGGTGCCGGTGAACAGCTCCCCGTGGTCGTTCGCGCCCGCCGTCACCAACCGGCCGTCGCTCAACGTCACCCACGACCGGTCGTATCCGGCCGCCACGTGCTTGGCCGGTCCGTACTCCTCCAGGCCCAGCGCGGTCGGTTCGTTGCTGTCACCGGTGCCGCCGATGCGGTGCGCGCCGTCGTGACCCCAGCCGTGCACCACACCCTCACCGGTGATGGCCAAAGCGTGCAGCCTGCCCATCGAGACCATGCTGTACCCGGTGCCGCGGGCGTCGATCCTCGTCGGCGGGTTCCCGCTGTCGCCGTGGGAGTCCGTGCCGTCGCCGAGAAGTCCGTCACCGTCCGAACCCCACGTGTGGAGCCCGCCGTCGCCGGTGATCGCCGCACCCGCGCGATGGCCCATCGACAGCTGCTCGACCCCCGACACATCCACCGCGACGGGCGTGTCCCGGTCCGTGGTCGTGCCGTCGCCGACCTGCCCATGGGCGTTCTCACCCCAGGCATAGACGTTGCCGCCGGTGGTGACCGCGCCCGTCGTGTGGTGACTCGCCGAGATCTGTTCAGCAGGTTCCGGCAGATCGAATGCCACGGGGTGATCGCTGTGCGTGCTGCCGTGGCCCAACCCGTGGTCCTCGCGGCCCCACGTCCACACCCTGCCGTCGGTGGTGACGGCGTACGAACTCCGCGATCCGGCGGCGATGTCCACCACGCGGGTCGTGTCGTCACCACCGTCGAACGTGGGCAGCAGGGTGGGGACTCCCGCGTCACCCGCCTTCCCCGACCCGAGCCGCCCGTCCGCGCCGCGTCCCCAGGTCCACACGCGTCCCGTCGAGTCCAGAGCGAGCGTGTGGTCCCGGCCGCCGACGATCTTGACGAACGTCCACGTCTCGCCCGAGACGGTGACCGGTTCGGCGGATGCGCCGGCCGAATCCGTCACGTCGTACCTCGCCGACCACTCGCCCACCGTGTCCGGGTCGAAGTCCGACTTCCAGGAGATGCTTCCTGTCAGCCTCTCCCCGTCGCCGTCGGGATCGTCCTCGACGTCGGTGGCCCTGACGAGCGCACGCAGGTACGAGTCGGTCGCCGGATCGCCGCCCACCTGACCGAGGAACGGCCCGGTGTTCGCGCTCGCGTCCCGCAGCACCGGCGGGGTGTTGACCCGCATCCGTGCGTGCGCGTCGACGACCTGCTTGCGTCCGTCGGACCGTGTGGACCCGCGCGTGCCTGCCGGGCCGGTGGGCCGGGCCAGCACCCCGAACCGCAGCGGCGCCGCCACGGCGTCCGAGCCGCCGGCGATCCGCGTCATGCCGGCTGCGTCCGCATCGAGCTCGTTCGACAGCACCACCACCCGGAACGTGAACGACCGCTGCCGACCGGCGCCGAGCGTGAACTCCGGCAATTCCACCGCCTGTCCGGTGGTCGCGGGGTTCGCGCCCGGCATGCCGCCGGTGTCCGCGGTGTTCGGCCCGATCACCGTTGCGGTCGAATAGTCGCCCGCCCCGACCGCCGATGCGATGTCCGACCGAGGAGTGGCGCCCGGCCACGCGAGGACGACGCCCCGCTCGCCGAGATCCGTGCCGGAGTCGGTGTCGAAGTGGTCGAACAGCGTGACGTTTCCGCGCCACGGCGCTTCACCGTCGTTGACGACCCTGAAGCTCACCTCGTACGGCTGTCCGTGGTCGGCGAGGACGCCGCTGCCTTCGGACCGCCCGCCCACGGTCAGGTCCCGGATCGTCAGGGAAGGACTGCTGCCGGACGACACGGCGGAACCCTCCGCCGTGTCGGAGAAGTACGCCTGGCTGCCTGCGGTGACGAGCACCAGCGTCACGACGGTGACGAGAACGGTGGTGACACCGGTCCGGCGCAGTCCGACCGACCTGCCCGGCCCCCGCCCGCCGGACGTCTCCGCGTGCCGCCGGTTCCCCCGTGCCGTCATGGCCCCGTCCTCACAACCGTTCACGGCTGCGCGGCAGTGAACCGCCGCGCAGCCGCGTCGCCTCGTCTGCTCGCGTTCGCGCCGGAACGGCCCGTGGGAGCCGTTCGGGGTCGGACGGCCGAGCCGGCCGCGGCGACATCGGTATCCCGCCCGGCGCCATTACCTCGCGACGTACCCCTGTTCGGCTACCTCGTGACGTACCCCTGTTCGGCGAACCGCAATCGGCCGCCACCCGGGCGGGGTGCCGGGAGCGCAACGAGAGCCGCGGCGCCGCGATCGGCACGCGGCCACGGCGCGCGGTCAGCTTCGGCCGTAGATCCGGTCGGCGACCTCGGTCTTGCGGGCCCGCAGTTCCGCGACCGTGCCGTCCGGGAAACCGCCCTTCTCGGGGAGTTCCGGGGTGTCGGCACCGGCCGCATCGAGCATCGCCCACCCGCTGCCGAGGTCGATCAGGCTGCGGTGTTTCGTGTCGTAGTAGTCCGGCGACACGCTCAGCGCGACCCCACGCGCACCCGCCGCGGCTGCAGTCAGGTGCAGGTGGAATCGCGTGGAGAGCCACACCTGCCCGGCCAGTGCGGGAACACCGTCACGCCACAGATCCGAGAAGGGCATGAAGGCCGCGCCCGGCAGGTCCGCGGCGAGCAGGTCGTACACCGCGCGGTCGATTCGGGGGATGGCTTCGACGAACGTCACCTCGCCCGGGTCGACGTCCCACCGGCGCAGGATCCCCCGCACCCGGGCTGCGAGCGCGGGTGGGCCGAGCTCACCGATGTCCGACTGCACGCACACCATGACCGCGCGCGTGTAGTCCTGGTGCTCGGGTTCCGGCACGTGGAGGAACACGTCGTCGCAGGTGAACATCGCGGCCGCGCCGTCGGCGAGCAGGTCGGCGGAGTCGCGGTCGCGCACGTCCACGACGTCGAACCGGGCGGCGAGCGCGTACAGCAGTTCCGCGACGTGCGGCGCGGCGGGCACGAGGCCCTGGCCGGTCATCGCGAGCCGCGCGCCCGACCGCACGCTCGCCGCAACGGCACCGGCGAGCAGTCCGGCGTGCCGTGGCCACAGGGCGTTGACGTACCCGCCGCCGAGCAGGTGGATCACATCGGCGGTGGCGAGTAGTTCGACCCCGGGCCCGCACCGCGGCGCCAACCCCGGGTCGTGGATTACCCGGCGGATCCAGGCCACGACCGCCCAGGGCTCGGGATCAGGAGCCTCCCCCGTCAGGCGCCACAGTGTGTTCGTGCACCGGAGGTTGGGGTGCAGGCCTGCGAGCATCACCTGGGCGGTGCCGGGCGTGTGACAGTCGAGCCACACCTCGGCGTCCGGCTCCGTGCGCGCCAGGTATCGCAGCCATGTGGCGGCGACCAGCTCGTCACCGAAGTTGGGCAGCCCGGTCGGGGCGACCAGATAGATCCGGCGTGCTGACGACGAGTCGGGGTGGGACATACCGAAGCACGCTAGCACCACGACGGGGCCCGTGATCGTCGAACGCACGGCCGCCGATCGGCTCAGTCGACTCGGATGCCGCGCCACACCACGTCGGACGGCGGGTGCCGATCCCGGCACCGGGTTGCTCGGCGTGCTGCGGATCGTCGGCGTGGCGGCGGCCGTCGCCAACGCGGTGTACAACGCCATCGGCATCCGGGTGCGCCGCCTCCCATCCGGACCGAGGATCTGCTCGAGGACGGCTGACGGCGCACGTGCCGTGGGCGGGTCTCCGGGCAGCTCCGCACACCCGCCCGTCCCCGCAGCGTCAGCGCAACCGGCGACAGGCCGAGGCGGCGATGTCGGCCAGCGGCTCGGCGAGCGTCTCGTCCCCGTACCGTGCGCCCCGTGTGAAGGCCGCGACGACCAGCGGCGCACCGTCGGGCGTCCACGTGACACCCACGTCGTTGCGCACGCCGTACCACCCCGATCCGGTCTTGTCCGCCAGCCGCCACCCCGCGGGCACTCCGGACCCGAACACCGGTCCGGCGGTCCGGTTCGCCAGCATCCACGTGGTCAGCCGCTCCCGATCGGGCGTCGCGAGTGCGCGGTCCAGCACGAGCGTGCCGAACGTACGCGCGATCGCCCGCGGTGTCGTCGTGTCCCGGTCGTCACCCGGTGTCCCGGTGCTCATCTCCGGCTCCCACCGGTCGATCCGCGTGACGCGGTCGCCGACCGACCGCGCGAACGCGGTCACCCCTGCGGGACCGCCGAACTCGCGCATCAGGACGTTCGTGGCGGTGTTGTCGCTGACCGTCACGGCCGCCTCGGCGAGTTGCGCCACCGTCAGGCCGTTTCGGACGGTCGCTTCGGTGACCGGCGAGTTGATCACCAGGTCGTCGGTGCTCCAGGTGAGCCTGCGGTCCAACACCGGTGGCGGGGCGTCCCGCAGGATCCACGCAGCCAGCAGAACCTTGAACACCGAGCAGATCGGGAACCGCTCGTCGGGCCGGTGTTCCAGCGTCGCACCCGTCCGCATGTTCAGAGCGACCACGCCGAGGCGCCGTCCATGCGTGCGTTCCAGCTCACGGAACTCGGTGTCCACGGTCGACTCTCCGGACCCGTGCCGGGGTGATCGGCCCTCGGCCGCCGCCCCGGCGGGCATTCCGAAGGTCACCGCTCCCGCCGCCGCCCCTGCGAGCACGGCACGCCTGCTCGTTCCGCCACGTTCCACCGTCGTCTCCTCCCTGTCGGTTCGAGAACGATGGCACCGGCGCACCCCGCCGGTCCAAGGACGAACACGCATGCCCTCATGTCGCCGCGACATACGACAGCGCTCGGCCGGTGCGCGATACTGGGCGTCGTGGATCTGGTGCTGCACCTGCGCGGCTTCGTCGCCGTCGCCGAGGAACTCAGCGTGTCGGAGGCGGCGTTCCGGCTCGGTCTGGACCAACCGTTGTTGAGCCGCAGGCTCCGGACGCTCGAGCGCGAACTGGACGTCGAACTCGTCGACCGATCACGGCGCCGGATCACGTTGACGCCGGACGGTGCGGCGCTGCTGCCGCGTGCCCGCCACCTCGTGGACCAGGCCGATCACCTCGTGCGTACCGTCCGCGACGCCGACACCACGACGGTCACGTTGTCGACTCCACCGGAGTCCGATCCGGCGGCACTCGCCCGCCTGGTGTCGCTGTTCGACCGGGCGGAAGTGGATGTCGAGCTCGTCTCCGCCGACGCCGACGCCGGCGCACCGCATGCCGACAGCTCGTGGACGGTGCGCAGCTGCGACCCCGCGTCGGCACGGTGGACCGCGCGGCTCGGCGCCGCGTCGACGGCCTGCGGACCCGGGGATCCGCCGTGCGGGAGCCTGCGGTGTGAGGGGACGCGGGGTGAGGGGACGCGGTGTGAGGGCGCGCTGCGTGGCGGGCCCCTCCGTCTCAGTGAGCTCCGGCCACGACGCGGTGCGCCCGCACGGCCTCTCCTCGTGCTGCCCCACGACCTCGAACCACCACGCGGCGAACACCTCCACGCCACGGCCGACGCCGCAGGACTGTCCCCGGCACTGATCCGCCCCCGGCCTGCCCACATCGCGATGTCGGAAGCGCTGGCAGGGCGGGCGGTCCTGCTCTGCACCGCAGGCGAAGCGAGCCGGTACGGCCTGTCGTGGACTCCGCTCGCCGATCCGCCTGTGCTCCGCGGTTACCGCCTCGCCGAACGTGATCCGCTGCCGCCCGCGCTCGCAGCGGATCCACTCCGGACGCAGGCGCTGCGCCTGCTCGGCGACGTCGTGGCGTCCGAACCGGACACCCATGAACCGCGCCCCGGGGACCCAACCGCAGGTGGGTCGTCGCCGGCGCGGGAGCTGCCGTGACGACACCGCCGATGTCGGGCGATTCGGCCGGGCTCCTGGCGTTGGCCGACCGCATCTGGCGCCGCCTGCGTGAGGTCCGTGTGCACGGCGGGTTCGTGGCCCGCAACATCGACACCGGCAGACAGCTCTGCGTCGACCCGGACCGGCCATGGCCCCTCGCGTCGGTGGCCAAGGTGCCGCTGGCCCTCGTGGTCGCCGACCGCATCGCACGGGGCGAGCTGGCGGGCGACACGATGGTCACCCTCGACCCGGAGCGACGCAGTTCCGGTCCCACAGGACTGTCGGCCTTCCGCCATGCCGCGACGTGCGCGATCGACGATCTGCTGCTCCAGATGATCACCGTCAGCGACAACGCCGCCGCGGACGCGTTGTTCGAACTCGTCCCACCGGCGGAGGTCACGTCCCGGCTGCGGCAGTGGGGTGTCGAGGCGATCCACGTGCGACACCCGATGCAGTTGATGTACGAAGCGGCGACACGGGTCGCGGGACCCGATTTCACACTCGGCCGGCGCCTCGCCGTGGAAGGCGTACGCCCGGCCGGCGGTCACGTGATCGACTCGCTCGACGTGCACCGCGCGACCGTCGGGACCGCCGCCGGCCTCGTCGACCTCCTGTGCCGCATCTGGAGCGGCCATATTTCCGAGCCCGAAGCCACCGCCGCCGTGCGCGACGCCATGTCCCGCCAACTGCTCAGCCCTCGCATCGGCGCCGACCTCCAGGCCGACGACATCCGGATCGCCGGCAAGACCGGTTCGTTCCTGACGCTGCGCCACGAGATCGGCGTCGTGGAACACGGCACGTCCAAGGTGGCGATCGCCGCGCTCACCACCTCGGAACGCACCACCAGAATCCAGCAGGACGTCGATCTCGCGATCGGCGCGGCCGTCCGCGACGCCGTCGAGGCGCTGACCTGAGGCCTTACAACGCGATGATCCCGAGCGGCACCGCGACGGCGAGCAACGCGATGCTGAAGCCCCACATCGGGAGGAACGAGTAGCGGATGTGCTTGCCCATGTCCACGCCGGCGAGCCCGATCCCGAGCCACACCGAGGCGTTGAACGGGCTGATGTACGTCCCGATGACGTTGCCGATCAGCACCGCGTACACCACCGTGGCCGAGCCCACGCCCAGCTGAGTGGCCGCGTCGTGCACGAGCGGCAGCAGCGCGAAGTAGTGCGCGTCGGTGCTCAGCACCAGTTCGAACGGCATCCCGAGCACACCGACGATGAGGTGCAGCAACGGCACGACCGCGTCGGGCAGCAGCTCGATCATGTCGGTCGCCAGTGACCGCAGCATGCCGGACTCCTCCAGCACGCCGAGGAAACAGCCGGCCGCGATGATGATCGCCCCGGTACCGAGCGCGCCGCCGCCGTGGGCGCGGATGCGCTCCATCTGGTCGGACACCTTCGGGTAATTCACGACGAGGGCCGCGCTGAGACCCAGCATGAACACCAGCCCCGCCGGCAGCACGTCGGCCACGAGAACACCCAACAACGTCACGACGAGCAGTCCGTTGAACCAGGGCCGATACGGCTTCCCGGCCACCGCGTCCCCGGCGTCCGCGTCGCCTGTTCCCGCGGCGTCACCCGTGCCGCCGGGCCCGTCAGCGGGTGTGTCGCCGGCACCGCCGTGGCCGTCGGTGTCGGTGCCGCCACCGGAGCCTGCCGGCCGGGCCGCCGTCAGGGCGACCTCGGGTTCGGGGTTACGCGCCGTCGCGGCGCAGGCGATCCGCCGGTTCTCACGCAGTCCGAGCAGCGCCGCCATACCCAGCAGCATCACCACGCCCACGATCTGCAACGGGATCAGTCCCTGCCACAGCTCGATCGGGTCGTGCCCGGTGCTCGCGGCGGCCCGGCCCACCGGGCCGCCCCACGGCAGCATGTTCAGAATGGCCATGCTTGTGCTGAGCAGCAGCATCAGCAGGTACGGGCTCATTCCGAGCCGCCGGTACAGCGGGAGCAGTGCCGGGATCGCGATCAGGTACGACGTGGCACCTGATCCGTCGAGGTGGCACACGACGCCGATGATCACGGTGACCATCGCGACGCCGACGACGTTGCCGCGGCTCATCCGCACCATCAGGTTGATGAGCGGGTTGAACAGCCGGACGTCGTTCATGATGCCGAAGAACAGGATGGCGAACACCAGCATGACGGCGACGTTCAGCACCGAGGCGAGCCCCGACTCGAAGAACTCGCCGATCTCCTCGGCGTTGAATCCGGCGAGGAAGGCACCGACCGTCGGAATGACGGTCATTCCCACCACCGGTGCGATCCGGCCGAGGATCAACAGCGTCGCTATCGCCGCGATCACCCCGAAACCGACGATACTGAGCATGGGCGCTTCTCCTGCCTCCGTTGGTCATCGAGTTCGCCCGCCGCGATCCCGGGGAGCGTGTTTCACCCGGATGTACGGCGATTTGCGACATCATGAACCGGGCGTGGCCGCGCCCACGAGCGTTGTGTGCATTGGATCGGTAATGGTCGTATTGGTCTCACCCGCTTCACCGGCTTCGCCGGGTCCCCGGAGGCCACAGGCTCCGCGGACGCCGGCGACCTCCGAGGAGCAGCGGCCGTGAGGGCGCCCGGCACCCGGCGCGGCCGTCCCCGCCTGTCCCTGACCGGTTACCTGTTCCTCGCGATCACGCTCCTGCTGGTCGTCGCTCTCCTCGCCGCAGGTGCACTGTGGACGGTCAACCAGTACCGCGAGGTGCGCGACGAGTACACGCAACGCGCGCTGACGCTGGCCCACTCCGTCGCCGAGCTGCCGACGGTGCGGGACTACCTCGCCGATCCCCGGCATCGCGGTGAGATCGCCTCGCTCGCCGAGCGGATCCGCCGCGCGGCCGAGGTCCGCTACGTCGTCATCGTCGACTCCGACGGCATCCGCCACTCCCATCCCGATCCGGACGAGATCGGCGGCAGGCCGCACACCGACCCCGCTCCGGTGCTCGCGGGCAACGTCTGGACGGGCACCGAGTGGGGCCCCGCCGGGCTGACACTGCGGACCCGGGTTCCGGTGGAGTCGCGCTCGGGCGAGGTCGTCGGCTACGTGTCGGTCGGTGTGCTGTCCTCGCGGGTCTCGCTCGCGGCGGCCGGCACGCTGCCCACCGTCGGCGCCGGGCTGTTGCTCGCGCTCGTCGTCGGTGCGGGCGGGGCCTGGCTCGTCTCCCGAAGGATCCGCGCGAAGACACACGGCCTCGAACCGCGGGAGATCACCGAGTTGTTGGAAAGCAGGGAGGCGCTGCTGTACGCGATCTCCGAAGGCGTCCTCGCGGCCGATGCCGACGGAGCCGTGCTGCTGGCCAACGACTCGGCCCGCGCGATGCTCGACCTGCCTCGCGACTGCGTCGGTCGAACGCCGGCCGACCTCGGCCTCCACCCGCGCCTGCGCGCGATGCTCGAGGGGTCGGAGGACACCGGCGGCGAGGTTTTCCTGCCCGTCGGCGACGGGCTGCTGGTGTGCGAGCACCGTGCCGTGCGGATCGGCGCGCAGGGCACCGGCAGGCTCGTCACCCTGCGCGACCACACCGAGCTGGTGCGACTGGGCGGTGAGCTCGACGGCGTCCGGACCATGGTCGGCGGCCTGCGAGCCCAGACCCACGAGTTCGCCAACCGGATCCACACGGTGAGCGGCATGCTCGACCTGGGCGCCGCCGCGGAGGCCCGGCGGTATCTGGCCGAGCTGTCGGCCACGACGGCCGAGGCATCGACCCGGGTCTCGGAACACCTGGCCGACACGGCACTGGCGGCGCTCGTGCTGGCGAAGTCGGCGCAGGCCTCCGAACAGGGTGTGGAATTCGAGCTCGCGGCACTCAGCGACGTCCCCGCGAGCCTGCCGCCGCGGCTCCGCGACGACGTGCTGCTCGTCGTCGGCAACCTCGTCGACAACGCCCTCGACGCGGTCGGCGGCGACGGCTGGGTGGAACTGCTCGTCCGCCTCCACGACGACGAACACCGCCTGCTCGAGGTGCGCGTGACCGATTCGGGCCCGGGAATCGACGCCGAACTCGGCGACAGCGTGTTCACCGCGGGCGTGAGCACGAAGGACCGCACGCCGGACGGTTCCGGACCGCGGGGCCTCGGCCTGGCGCTCGTGCGGCAGGCGTGTGCCCGCTGGGGTGGCTGGGTGGACGTCGACTCGACCGAGGAGACCGTGTTCAGCGCGTTCTTGCCCGTACGGGAGGATGCGCGTGAGCGGCCGCCCCGGAACCCGGCCGCAGAGATCCCGGAGAGGTGAGGTGCCCCGAGTGCTGTCCGTACTCGTCGTCGACGACGACGCGCGGGTGGCCCGCAACCACGCGGACTGCGTCGCCGCCATGCGTGGTTTCGCCGTGGCGGGCGTCGTGCACACCGGCGCGGCGGCGCTGGAGGCGGTCGCGGCACGCCGGCCGGACCTGGTCCTGCTGGATCTGTACCTGCCCGACATGTCGGGCATCGACGTGCTGCAGCGACTGCGCGGCGGCACCGCCGCGGGCGGTTCGGCACCCGTCGACGTGCTGGTCGTCAGCGCGCTGCGGGACGTCGACAGCGTGCGCAGGGCCATGCACGGCGGCGCCGTCTACTATCTGATCAAGCCGTTCGACCTCGCCGCGCTGCGGGACCAACTGGAACGCTTCGCGGCCGCGTGGGACAAACTGACCGGCGTCGACGAGGTCACCCAGCGCGACGTGGACAGCGTCTTCGGCGTCCACCGACCCGCCAGCCGGCGGGAGCTGCCGAAAGGCCTGACCGCCGAGACGGCCCGGTTGGTCGCGGACACCCTGCGCACGGCGGGAGCCGACCTGTCGGCCGTCGAGGTGGCCGAACGCGCGGGGATCGCGCGCGTCACAGCGCGCCGGTACCTCGAGTACCTGTGTTCCGACGGCCGCGCCGAACTGCGGATGCGTTACGGCTCGGCGGGGCGGCCCGAACACCGGTACCACTGGGTGATCTGACCGGTCCCGGACAGGCCGTCAGCGACCGCCGTAGCGCAGCGGGACGCCCGACGAACCGTCGTCGAGCACTCTGCCCGCCAGCCACGCCAGGCGGTCCGCGGTGCGCGCGGGCGTGTCGGAGGGCTGCATGACGTGGCTGAGCACCGCACGCACGAGCACGTCGACCGCCACGTCGATCTGCTCGGCGCTCACTCCGGGCCGGTGGGAGCGCACCCGCTCGGCGAGGATCGCCGTGGCTTCCGTGATCAGCGTGTCGGCGCGGGTGGTCAACAGCGGCAGCAGCTCGGCGTCCCCGCCGTGGGTCGCCGACACGACGGCGCGCAGCAGCACGTTGTCGGCGGCAAGATCGAGCACGCCGCGCACGGCATCGTAGACCGCTCCCGGAAGGTCGTCAGGGTGGCGGTCGAACGCCCCGCCGACGAGCGCGAGGAAGCGGTCGAGCTCGTGGGCGACCATGGCTTCGGCCAACGCGGTCTTCGACCCGACCTCGTTGTAGACCGTCTGCCTACTGATCCCGATGCGCTCGGCCAGCCGGGCCATCGTGACCGCCGACCAGCCCTCGCGCGCGGTGATCTCGATGGCCGCGACGAGGATCGGCTGCCGGTACTGACCACCGACCGCCGTCGCAGCCGCGAGAGTGTCACCCATGATCGCCATTCTAGGCGGCCCCGCGGGGCGCCCGGCGCGCCACGAGTCGGCTCACGCACCGACCCTTCCGGGAGCGACGAAGTCGATCTTCTCGCGCACGCCGCAATCGGGGCAGCACCACGAGTCCGGGATCGCCGACCAGGGAGTACCCGCGGGGAACCCCTCCCGCGGATCGCCGGTCCTCTCGTCGTAGACGTAGCCGCAGCCCGGGCACATCCCGCCCTCGGTGGCACTACCGTCAACGCCGGCGGCCACGGCCTCGGTCGCCGACTCCCCGCCGGTGTCCTCCCCGGCGGTGTCGTGGGTGGCGGTGTCGTGCGTGGCGGTGTCCGGCTCAGCGGTGTGCTGTTCGCCTGCGCGGCCGTACCGTGCGAGGATCTTCGCTCGCTTGTTCGGCTGGATGTTGGCGCGGGTGATGTCACCGTCGAAATGGGCGAGCACGCGCGGGTCCATCACGCGCCGCCACAGCGGCGGAATCAGCGCGAGCACGATCATGCCGGCGTATCCGGTGGGCAGCACCGGCGATTCCGAGTAGTCCCGCAACGTCTGGTAACGACGGACCGGATTCGCGTGGTGGTCGCTGTGTCGCTGCAGGTGATACAGCAGGACGTTCGTCGCGATGTTGTTGGAGTTCCAGCTGTGGCTCGGGTCGACGCGCTCGTAGCGACGGCGCTCCGGGGTTCCCCGCTTCTGCCGCAGCATGCCGTAGTGCTCCATGTAGTTCACGACCTCGAGCAGCGAGAACCCGACCACCGCCTGGATCAGCAGGTACGGCAGCACGCCGATCCCGAGCCATGCGACCATCACCGCCCACAGCACGGCGGACATGAGCCACGCGTTGAGCACGTCGTTGCCGATACGGTACGGGTGCCGGTCGCGGCGCGCGTACCGCTTGCGCTCGAGCCGCCACGCCGACCGCAGTGAGCCTACGACGGTCCGCGGCCAGAATCGGTAGAAGCTCTCCCCCACCCGGCTGCTCGCCGGGTCCTCGGGCGTGGCCACGCGCACGTGGTGGCCCCGGTTGTGCTCGATGTAGAAGTGGCCGTAGAAGCTCTGCGCGAGCGCGATCTTCGACAGCCACCGTTCGTGGCTCTCCTTCTTGTGGCCCAGTTCGTGGGCGGTGTTGATGCCGATACCGCCCACGCACCCGACGGTGATCGCCAGACCCACCTTGTCCACCACGGACAGATCGCCGCGCGCGATCAGCCACAGCGCGACGGCGAATCCCGCGTACTGGACGGGTAGGAACGCGTACGTGACCCAGCGGTAGTACCGGTCGTTCTCGAGCCGTTCGATGGCGTCGTCCGGCGGGTTGCTCCGATCCAGCCCGGCCACCAGGTCGAGCAGCGGGACGACTACCAGGATCACGATCGGTCCGATCCACAGCCACACGCCCCAGCCGGTCGCCGCGTGCAGGCCGATCGCGACGAACACCAGTGACGGCACGACCAGGCCGATCAACCACAGGTACCGCTTGCGGTCGGTCCATTCCTCCGTCGAGCCGGCGGGCACCGTTGCCGTCGCGTCGCTCATCGCATGCCTCCTCGATCTGATTTACAGAATCGTAGAGTTTGTCAAGTCGTCTGGACAAGGGGTTGCCTTGTGTACATCACCCGAACGGGGCGGGCTGTGAGCCGGGGTGTCGAATATCTGGACAGTCACGGGAAGGTGGTCCGGCTTAGGTTCGGAAGGATCCCCACGAGCACCACGAGCTCAAGGAGAGCCCCATGGACCGACTGCGTTTCGGCACCTTTCTCGCCCCGTTCCACCCCGCGGGCGAGAACCCGACGCTGGCACTGCAGCGCGACCTCGAGCTCGTCGAACACCTGGACGCGTGCGGGTACGACGAGGCGTGGATCGGTGTGAGCACCACTCGGCGGGCACCGAGTTGATCGCGTCACCGGAGATCTTCATGGCCGCGGCCGCGGAGCGGACGCGGCGGATCAGACTGGGCACCGGCGTGACGTCGATCGCCTATCACAATCCGCTGTGGGTGGCCGAGCGCATGGTGCTGCTCGACCACCTGACGCGCGGGCGGACGATGCTCGGCTGCGGCCCCGGCTCGCTGCCGTCGGACTCGATGATGCTGGGCCTCACGCCGACGGACACACGTGAACTGATGGAGGTCGATCTCGACATCATCATGCGGCTGTTGCGGGGTGAGGCCGTCACCGAACAGACCCGGACGCACAACCTCGTCGACGCGCGGCTGCACCTGCGGCCGTACACCGAGCCGTGTTTCGACATCGCCATCGCCGCGGTGGCCTCTCCGACGGGACCGCGGCTGGCCGGCCGCCACGGCGCCGGGCTGCTGTCGATCGGGGCGACGATGACGCAGGACGGCTTCGACGCGCTCGCCCACCACTGGGGCGTCGTCGAGGAGCGGGCGGCGCACTACGGTCAGACGGTGTCGCGCCGGGACTGGCGACTCGTCGGCCTGATGCACGTGGCCGAGACACGTGAGCAGGCCTATCGCGACGTCGAGTACGGCATCGAGGCGTGGTTCGACTACTTCCAGAAGACGGCCGCGTTCCCGCAGATGGCCGTCGAAGGCAGCCGTCTCCGGGAGATGATCGACTTCATCAACGAGGCGGGGGTCGGCGCCATTGGCACCGTGGACGACGCCCGCGCCCAGGTGCAGCGGTTGTGGGATCAGTCCGGCGGGTTCGGCTGCATGCTGCTGCTCGCCCACGAATGGGCCAACCCCGCCGCGACGAAGCGCTCCTACGAGCTCATCGCGCAACACGTGATGCCGCACTTCCAGGGCGGGGCCGTCTCACACGCGGACCAGACGCTCGCCGCGAAGCAGCGCGCCCGCAGCACACGGGAGGACTACGCCGCCGCGCAGCTGCAGGCGGTGGCGACCATGACGGAGCGCTACGAGAAGGAGAAGACCGAGCAGTCGTGACGGCCGTCCGGCCCGCGACCACGAGTCGCGGTCACGGGCCCGGGTGCGCAGGCATCAGTGCAGTGTCCGGACGGAGTCAGTGCAGGGTTCGCACAGAGTCAGTGCAGGGTCCGGACGGAGTCCTTCGTGAAGGGGACGAGCTCGGATTCGCGGCCGGTGAGCACCTTGCGTGCCCACTCCGGGTCCGCGAGCAACGCCCGGCCGACCGCCACCAGGTCGAACTCGTCGCGTTCGAAACGTTCGAGCAGTCCCTCGATGCTCTGCACACCCGCACCCGAACCCTGGAACGTCTCCGGGCCGAACACCGCGTCGAGTCCGACGGAACCGACCGTGACGACCGGCTTGCCCGTGACCTTGCGGGCCCAGCCGCCGATGTTCAACGTCGAGTCGTGGTCGGGGAACTCCGGCTCCCAGTAGCGCCGGCCCGACGCGTGGAAGGCCGTCACGCCGGCCGACGCGATCGGGCCGAGCACCTCCTGCAGTTCGTCCGGCGTCGTCGCGAGCTTCGCGTCATAGTTGTCGGCCTTCCACTGCGAGAAGCGGAACAACACCGGGAAGTCGGGTGACACGCGCTCGCGCACGGCGCGCACGATGTCTGCGGCGAACCGCGTCCGCGACGCCGCGTCACCGCCGTAGGCATCTGTGCGGCGGTTGGTCCGCTCCCAGAGGAACTGGTCGATCAGGTACCCGTGGGCGCCGTGGAGCTCGACGCCGTCGAACCCGATCCGCTCTGCCTGCGCCGCGGCTTCGGCGAACGCCTCGACGATCCGGTCGATGTCGGCCGAGGTGAGCGCCTCGCCCGCGCCCTCGGTGCCGTCGAGCGCCACACCGGACGGCCCCACCGACGGCGCCTCCGGGTACGGCGGCTTCCCGGCCACCCGCTGGATGCCCACGTGCCACAACTGCGGCATGATCGTGCCGCCCTCGGCGTGCACCGCCCCGACGACGCGCCGCCAGCCTTCGAGGGAGTCCTCACCGTGGAACCGCGGCGCCTTCCCGATGTCACCCGCGGACGGGTGGTCGACGTACGTGCCCTCGGTGATGATCAGGCCCGTGCCCGCGGCGGCACGCCTGCCGTAGTAGGCCGCGACGTCGTCACCGGGAACGCCGTGGGGCGAGAACGCCCGGGTCATCGGTGCCATGACGATCCGGTTCGGCAGCTCCGCCGAGCCCAGGGTGAACGGGCGGGCGAGGGCCTGTGCGGCGCGTGTGGACATGCTGCTCCTACAACGTTTCGACATACTGCACTGTCGGGACCGGCGGCACCGTCGGCACGGGCACCGCGTACCGAACCCGGGATGAAAACTGCTCCTGACAAACGTACATATCCACACCGAAACTGTAACTGTGTCGAATACCATTGGATGTCCGGGAATGCCGCGCCGCCGGTATCCTGGAGCTGCGACGCGGAAGGGCGGTGAACGAGCACGTGCTGGACATCCGATTCTCGAGCGCGCTGAAGGCGATGCTCTACCTCGCCGCCACCGCGGAGCAGGACCCCGCCGACCCACCGACGTCGAGCTCGGCGCAGCTCGCGGACATCCTGGCGACCAACCCGAGCCTGGTCCGCAAACTCCTCGTGCCGCTCGTCCACGGCGGACTGGTCGAATCGACGAAGGGACGCACCGGCGGCGCCAGACTCGCCCGTCCCGCACACGAGATCACGCTCGCCGAGATCTACCGGTGTTCCGTCGGAGACAAGCCGTTGTGGGCGTGCCGCCCCGACACCGCGTCCTGCGAGGCGACGGCGAACACCGAGGAGTTCTTCAGCAGGCTCAACGCCGACACCGAACAGGCCGTCCTCGGAGTACTGGGCGGGCGCACCCTGGCCGACAGTCTCGCCGAGGTGCGAGCCCTCGGCGAGACGGCACCGCGCTGAGCGCCGCCGACGTCCGCACCACCCACGACGCCGTCCCGGCGCGGCGGGCCACACCGGTGCGCCGCGCGCGGGCCGTCGAGACCCCCGGCCACGACGAGTCCCGACTCCGGGCCGCGAACCTGCTGATCAGCCGGTGATACGGACGACCACCTGCCGGTTGGCGTAGGTGTAGGCCTCATACGTGAACGAGGTGCCCGTGCGCTCCACGTATTCCTGCCAGGCCTTGTGCTCGTGCTCCTGCCAGCCCGGGTAGTTGAAGTACTCGTCGAAGGCGACGATGCTGCCGGGGCGCAGCCGAGGACCGACGAGATCGAGCACCGTCTTCGCGGAGCTGTAGAGGTCACTGTCGATGTGCAGGAAGTCCACCGGCCCCGGGTGCTGATCGAGGAACTCCGGCAAGGTGTCCTCGAACCAGCCGACGACCAGTTCCGCGCCGGGCACGTCCGGCAGATCCTCGCGCGCGAAGGTCCCCGCCTGAATCCCGACGAGCCACGGTTCGGGCAGGCCCTGGAACGAGTCGAAGCCGAAGACCTGCTCGTCGTCACGGACCGACGTGATCAGGCGGAGCGTGTTGCCGGTGGCCACCCCGAACTCGAGCGCGAGCCCACCGGTCGGCGCGAGCGACAGCGCGTGCCGCAGCGTCTCGGCGGGCGTGCGGAAATGCTCCGCCCCGATCATGTTCTCCCGGGCGAAATGGTGGCTTTCCAGCGCCGCTTCCTGATCGCCCGCGTACACCGTGTCGCGCCGCGACCGGATCTCGAACTCCACGACCCGGTCCAGCACCCGCTTCACGTCCTTGCGGAGGGCCGCCACCTCGCCTTCGAGCCGTTCGACGTCGCGTGAGCGACCCCTGTCCCGCACCGCACGGTAGGCGCCCCTGGCCAGCTGCTCCGCCTTGTGACGCTTCTTCTCGAGCACGGTGTCGATACCTCCTGCGCGGTGAGATGTGGCCGTATTGGGACTGGTGACCGTCTTGGGCACGAATGGCCGCCTTTGGCGCTGTGCCACGGAATCGGCCGTTCCGGCCGCCGATGACGTTGTTGTCACGAGTTGATTACGACGTGGCCGGGGTCACGGTAACCCCCGGCGATCTCCACCCGTGCACGGGGCGGCCGGGCGCGCCGCGGCCTGTGGTCGTGGCGAACCCGCGGCGGGCTCACCACGGGAAACGCACCGGCTCCACCGCTGCGAGCCGGTCGACGGCCGCGCCCCGCGGACACCGGAGCACCCCCGACACCGCGCCCCGTCCTCGAGTACCTCACCCGATCGTGCGGCTAACGACCCACGCGACCGGCGTCGGCACGACACGCGAGACGTCCCCGGCTGCCATGGATCCGCGGCAGCCGGGGACGGTCACGATCGTCGTCCCGAGGCGGTCATCCCGACGACACACGCGCGGCCGTGGCGGTGAGCAGCTCGGTGGCCATCCGGCACGCCTCGTCGGTGATGACGTGCTCGTCGCCCGGGGCGATCCGGTGATCGACGTCCGCACCCGCCCCGCGCAGCAGTGCAGTCGTCGCCTCGACCCGCTCGCGCGGCACCCACGGATCGTGCTCGACGCTCCGGACCACGGTGGGGACGTCGTGCAGCGAGCCCGCCTCCGGCCTCGGTGGCTCGGTACCGATGTATCCACCGGTGAACACCACGAGGCCCGCCACCGGGCGTGGCGCGGTGAGGATCAGCTGCGACATCAGGCACGCGCCCTGCGAGAAGCCCCAGAGCACGATCCGCCGCGCGTCGAACCCGGCCCGCGCGACCCGCCCGAACGCGTCCTCGAGCACCTGCAACGACCGACCGAGCGCCGGTTCGTTCCGATCCGCCGGTTCGAGGAACGACAGCGGATACCAGGTGTTGCCCTCGGCCTCCGGGGCGAAGAACCGCACCGGGGCCGGTCCGAACCGCTCCGAGGTCGCCCGCATGAAGGCCGGGTCCTGGCCGCGACCGTGCACCGTCAGGACGGCCAACTCGGCCCGTTCGGCCGGCACGCCCCATTCCTGCAGCGGCGAGCTCATGCGGTCACCGCCCGCTCGTCGAGCGCGTACCAGGTGCGGTCCCGGTACACGAGCGGCGCGTCGGCCGCGGCGCCCGGCCCGACCTCCTCGACCTCGACCACGACGAGTGTCGAGCCGCCCGCCGTCAGCCCGTCGGCGATCCGCCCCCGCAGCCACGTCCCCACGGACGACAGCACGGGTTCGCCGGTGGGCAGCCGGTGCCACCGGCACGGCGGTGCGAACCGGTCGATGCCGCCCGTGGCGAACCGCTTCGCCAGGTCGACCTGCCCGGCATCGAGCAGGTGGACGACGACGTTGCCCGCCGCCTCGATGCGCGGTGCCGCCGACGAGCGGGCCGACAACGAGAACGCCAGCAGAGCGGGCCGTGCGCTGAGGGAGATGACCGACGTCGCCGTCAGCCCGGCGGGTCCCGCGCCGTCGTCGGCCGTGATGATGGCCACCCCGGCCGGATGCGTGCGGAACGCGGCCGCGAAGCGATCGGCCAGGGCGTCGTCGCACTCGGTCATCACTGCGCCTCCTGCAGCTCCAGGAACACCCACTGTGCGTTCGGCGCCAGGCCGCTGAGCAGTTTGCCGCAGTTCTGCAACACCACCGGACCGGACGTGACGTGCTGCGTGCCCGCGTGCAGATCGCGGAAGAACCGCTGCAGGGCGCCGCGCCGCAGCGCCGCGGTGGCAGCCCACTTGTAGACGGTCTGCCCCACCGCGTGCACCGACCACGTCGTGTTGTTCAGCATCAGCCGCGTGATCGTCTCCTGCTCCGTGTCGAGCGGCTCGCCGGCGTCCAATGTGGCCTCGTTGGCCTCCCAGACGTCCATCGCCCAGGCTCGTGCCGACCGCAGCTTCGCCTCGGCCTCGGCGTACTCGGCGTAGAACTGCCGGGTATCCACCGACGCGTTCGGAGCGCCGGTTTTCTTGGCCGCCAGGGCCTTCATCTCGTCGAGCATCCGCCTGCCGACGCCGAGCGCCCACCCCGTGTGGCAGATACCGGACATGTTGGCGAGCCCCATGCGGTAGATCGCCCCACCGTGCAGTGTGGTGGTCGTCGCGATGTCGTAGACGTGGCTCTCCGGAACGAACAGGTCCTCGCACACGTAGTCGTGGCTGCTCGTGCCCCGCAGTCCCATGACATCCCAGTTGTCGACGACCGTCGCCTGATCCTTGGGGAGGGTGAAGATCAACGCCTCACCGGTCTCCTCGCACAGCGCGGCGGTGTGGATGTGGGTCGCCATCGAGATCCCCGATGCGAAGTGCCAGTGCCCGCTGATGCGATACCCGCCGTCGGTCTTGACCGCGGTCCCGAGTTTCGTGCCCTGCCCTGCGATCAGCGCGTACCTGTCCTCGGCCGTGTCGGGGAACAGGTCCGCCACGGCGTCCGGCCCCAGGTAGGCGGCCGTCGTCCCGGTCACCATCTGCAACGCCATGAACGCCCACCCCGCCGAGGCGTCGGCGTAGGACACCTTCGCGATCGTGTCGATCACCTGGCGCGGCGAGAACTCGTAGCCGCCGAGTTCGCGCGGGATGCCGACCTTGAAGATCCCGCTCTCCCACAGTGCCTTCGCGGCCTCGTCGGACAACCGGCCCAGTTCCTCACCCTGGTCGGCGTTCTCCTCCAGGACCGGTGTGATGGTGTCGAGGCGCTCCATGAGCGCGTCGAAGTGGTCACTGACGTACAGCTCGTTCATGATGTCCGTCCTCGGGTCGGTGCCGCGGCCGTCGCATGCGGCTCGACGGCGCTCAGAATCCAATCGATGACCGGCTTGACGGTCTCGTCCGAGTTGGCCTCGAAGATCAGTCCGTGGCCGTTGCCGGTGATGCCGTGGTCGGGCAGGTGCACCCGCCGGGCGTCGGCGCCCGCGCCGGCCAGGAAGTCCGCGACCTGCGGCGCGAAGTCGGCGAACGCCGAGGCACCGCCGGTCACCACCGCGACCGGCGTGTCCGCCAGCCCCGGGATGCGCCGTCCCTGCACCTCCTCCGGAGTCGTCGCGGGCGGGTCGCATGCGATCTCCGCGCTCGTGAGTCCCCACATGAGCGTGCCCATGCCGGGAATCTCCGCGAAAGGCGGCCCGACCGGTTCGACGGCGACGATCGCCGCCGTGCTCCCCGGCCGCGCGGCCGCGGCGAGCCAGCCGACCGGACCGCCCGCCGAGTGCGTCACGAGCACCGCCTCGCCGATGATGTCGAGCAGTGTGGCGAGCCGCTCCGCGTCCAACCGTTGCGACTCGGCGAGGTCCGCGGGCAGCGGACCCATCGGACTCAGGAGCTGATCGACGTCGTCGGAGCCGATCTCCCTCGCGAACGTCCACTGTGTCTGGTGCTCCCGCACCGCGTCGGGCAGGAACAGGGCCGTGGCGGCCTCGTACGGGAACTGCGCGCCCATCGGCCCGACCACGTCCGGGTGGTACGGCGACCTCCCGTGCCCGCAGCGGTCGACGATGTAGACCGCGAAGCCCGCCTCGACGAAACGCGTGGCCCACCCCGGCCTGCCGTCGGGAGTGCCCGTCCAGTCGGTGCCCTGTCCGCCGCCGCCGTGCACGAGTACGAGCGGCACGGCGTGCGCGCCCTCCGGCGGCGCCTCCCACGACACGAACATCGGGGCGCGCTGCACGGTTCCGTGTTCGGCCGCGACCCGCTCGCCGGGGATCCAGAACTGTCCGCGGCGGACGGTCAGCTCGTGGCCGCCCGCCACATGCGGTGCCGTCATGTCCGTCACCTCACGCTTGTCCGGGGGGCCACGGTCAGATGTCGATCGGCTCGAGCCTGCCCAACAACTCGTCGCGGCGGTGTTCGAACTGTTCGGGCAGCTGGAACCGGCTGCCCAGCTCGTGCGGCGACTCGTCGCAGGTCCACCCGCCGTCGGAGTGGGTGACGGCGAGCTCGAACAGTGCCCCGCTCGGCGTCCGGACGTAGACGCTCTTGAAGTACTTGCGGTCCTTGAGCTCGGAGATGTCGGTGTAGCCACGGCCTTCGATACCGAACTTCACCGCGTCCTGGTTGTCGAGCGTGTCGAGATTCCAGGCGAAGTGGTGGTACGTGCCGGCACCGTAACCCCACGTTCCCTGATCGTCGCTGCGGTTGACCGTGATCTCGAGGTGGTTGCCGTGCTTCGCGTCGCCGATCTGCATCCCGAGCACCGCGCCCTCCTCGGCGAGCCCGCCGGTGGCGAAGAAGGACTCGCCTGCGAACTCGACCATGCGGTCCGGTGTGGCCATGTGCACGCCCACACCGTGGATGCCGTGGATCGCGTACTCCTGCGGCACGCCGTAGCCGGGATGGCCGATCCGCTCGTCGCCACTGTTGCCGACGAACACGTACTCGATGCCCGACGGGTGCCGGAAGGCGAGCCTGCGCTTGCCGAACCGTTCGACGTTCGCCACCTCGATGTCGTGGGCGGTGAGCCGGTCGTACCAGAAGTCCAGCGAGTGGTCCGGCACCGACAGCAGCACCTCACGCGCCTGGTTGGTGCCGCGCTTGCCGTAGAACCCGGCCTGGGCCCACGGGAACGTCGTCACCACGCTCGACGGATCGCCGGCGGCGTTCGAGTAGTACAGGTGGTAGACGGGCAGCGAGCCGTCAAACAGCACGGTGCGCTTGATGAAGCGCATCCCGAGGACCTTGACGTGAAAATCGACGTCTTCCTGGGCGTCGGCCACGGAGAGCGTCACGTGGTGCGACCCTGTCACGTATGTCATCGATGGCTCCTCCACACTGAGAAATCCGCTGAGCCGAACTGTAGGAACGCCCGCCCAGCGGTGTGTGACGCGAGAGCGCACGACGATGTCGAACCCGCGCACCACCTCTCACCTGCGCCGGACCGCCCACCCGCCGCAGGTCATGGTGTGCGGGACGGCCGCTGGGTACCGTCGCCCGAACGACGTGCAGTCGCCAGCTGTGGAGATGACAACGATGTCACTTACGTCGCTGACCGAGCGATTCACCGTGACCGGACCGTCGCCCCGCCCGGTCACGTTCCCGTCCTGGAAGGACGCCGTCCGGCGCAGCGTGTTCCGCTTCGAGTTCGACTGCGCCCGGCCCGAACGGTTCACCGGCACGGTCCGCGAGCGGTACCTGCACGGGGTCAGCTTCATCGACATGACCTCGGGCCCACACGCCGCCTACCGCGACCACCGCACTATCAGCGAGGACGACACCGGGTTCTACGTGCTCACCCTGCAGCTGCAAGGGCGGATCCGCATCGAGCAGGACGACCGGACAGCGGCGCTCGAACCCGGCCTGTTCGCCCTCTACGACTCCAGCAGGCCCGCAGTCCTCACCGTCGGTGAGGACTACCGGTCGACGTGTATCCGGTTCCCGAAGACGGCGATCGCCTCGCACCACGGCGACCGCCTCGCCGAGCTCACCGCACGGCCGATGGCGTGCGACCCCGGACTCAACGACGCCGTGTGGAGCACGATCCTGGGCGTCAACCGCAACCTCGAATCGCTCGGCGTCCACGGGCACACGACCGTGCACTCGCTGATGACCCTGGTCGGCACCATGCTGCTGGGCGAACTCGGCACCCACGCTCCCCCGAACAAGCGGGAGGAGGAGCAGCTCGAACGCGTCCTCGACCACATCGACGCGCACCTGTCCGACTCCGACCTGGACCCGGGGCGGATCGCGGCGGCCCACTTCCTGTCCCCGCGTTCGCTGCACGCGCTCTTCGAACGAACCGGCACCACGGTCGCGCGGTACATCCGGCAGCGGCGCATCGAGCGCTGCCGGCTCGACCTCGCCGACCCCGCGCTCGCACAGGTGCCCGCATCGGCGATCGGCGCGCGCTGGGGTTTCGGCGGGCCGTCGCACTTCGGACAGGTGTTCAAGCGCGAGACCGGCCTGACGCCCGCGCAGTTCCGCAGGAACGCGCTGGCGGACGCCGCCGTCACCGAACGAGTGGCCGCTCCCCCACGCCCGACCCCGCCTCGCCACCCGTGAACGGAGGACACCCGTGAACGGAGGACGCCCGTGACCGTGCCCTGCCCGACCCGCTTCCACACCGGCGACGTGCCCGAAGCCCGCAGGCTGGCCGCGTGGGAGGACCACAACGTGCGCTCGCTCCTCGGACTCCGCGCCCACCCGCCGGGCGACACGCCGTTCGTCGGGACCGAACTGAACCTCACACTCACCCGGTTGCAACTGGCAAAGGTCACCGGGTCCCCGCACGTCGTCGAACGCGCCCCCGCGCAGATCGCCGCCTGTCCCGGGGACGGGGTCGTCGTCTACCTCGCGTTGGCGGGCCAAGGGTGGTTCGAGCACCGCGACGGCCGCGAGCTGCTGTCGCCGGGACAGGCGCTCGTGTGCGATGCCGACCGGCCGTTCCGCCGGGGATTCACACGCGGGCTGACCGAGCTCGTCGTCAAGGCGCCCCGCGACGTGCTGCACGAGACGACCGGCCGCTCAGGACTCACGCGACCGCGGATCATCGGCGCCCGCTCCCCGTACGGCGACGCCCTCGGCTCGCTCGTCGCCACCGCACTCCACGGCACGGGCGAACGGGCGGCACTCGAGGCGGACGTACTCGCATTGCTCCCGGCACTCGTGGGTGCACAGCCCGCCGCGGCCGGTCACCTCGCCGCGGCGCGTGCGGTCATCTCCCGCCACCTGGCCGACCCCGAGCTGTCCGCCGGCCGGATCGCCCGGGCGGTCGGCGTGTCCGAGCGGCAACTCTCCCGGGTGTTCGCCGAGACGGGCCACAGCGTGCCGCAGGCCGTGCTCGCCGCCCGCCTCGACGCCGCACGCGCCGTCGTCACCGACCCCGCCGCACGAGCCGAGACGCTCGCCGAGGTCGCCGCACGCCACGGGTTCGGCTCGCAGGCGCACTTCTCCCGCAGCTATCGGGCGCGTTTCGGCACGACGCCGCTCCGCGATCGCCGCGACGCCTGCGCGCGTTGACACCGCTCCCGGCTTTTTGCTCGTTTCCGCCATCCCGGCCCGCGACCGCCCTTCCCTCCCAGGGCAGGTGGCACCGTGTCGGCCACGTTCCGGCGACAAGGCCGGGTGCCGACGACGGAGGCCGGTGAACCATGGTGACTTTCGACGACGGACTCTCCGAAACCGCACAGCCGACCACCACCGTGATCGAGACCGACGTGCTGATCGTCGGTTCGGGGCCCGCGGGCGCGTCCGCGGCCCTGTTCCTGTCGACGCTCGGCGTCCGCAACACGATGATCACCAAGTACCGCTGGACGGCGAACACGCCGCGGGCCCACATCACCAACCAGCGGACCATGGAGATCTTCCGCGACCTGGGCATCGAGGACCGCGTCCTCGCCGACGCGACCCCGCACCACCTGATGGGCGACACCGTCTTCTGCACCGCGATCGCCGGTGAGGAGATCGGCCGCATCCTCACGTGGGGCACCCATCCCGCGCGCCGCGCCGACTACGAACTCGCCTCACCGTCGCTGCCGTGCGACATCCCACAGACGTATCTCGAACCGACCCTGGTGCGCGCCGCCACCGTGCGGGGCACGCAGACGCGGTTCAGTACCGAGTACCTCGGCCACACGCAGGACGACGAGGGCGTGAACGTCCGGGTGCTCGACCGGTTCAGCGGCACCGAGTACACGATTCGCGCGCGGTACCTGATCGGCGCCGACGGTGCGCGCTCGCAGGTCGCCGCCGACATCGGCCTGCCGTACGAGGGGCGCATGGACATCGCGGGGTCGATGAACATCACGTTCAAGGCCGACCTCTCGCAGCTCTGCGGCCACCGCCCCTCGGTGCTGTACTGGGTGATCCGCCCGGGCGCCGACGTCGGCGGGATCGGCGCGGGCCTCGTGCGAATGGTGCGCCCGTGGAACGAGTGGCTCATCGTATGGGGCTACGACATCGAGCAGGGACCGCCCGAGGTGACCGACGAGGACGCCGTGCGGATCGTCCGCGAGCTCGTCGGCGACCCGGAGCTGGACGTCGAGATCACCGGCGTCTCGCTGTGGGGCAACAACGAGCAGTACGCCACGAACCTGCAGCACGGCCGAGTGTTCTGCGCGGGCGACGCCGTCCACAAGCATCCGCCGAGCAACGGGCTCGGCTCCAACACGTCGGTCCAGGACTCGTACAACCTCGCGTGGAAGATCGCCGCGGTGTTGCAGGGCCGGGCCGGCCCCGGCCTGCTCGACACGTACACCGCCGAACGGGCACCTGTGGCGCGGCAGATCGTGGTGCGTGCCAACACCTCCGCCCGCGAGTTCGGTGCCCTCTTCACCGCACTCGGACTCGACACGGCCGCCGACGCCGAGCAGATGCGGGCACGGTTGGAGGAGCGCAAGGACGACACGCCCGAGGGTGCGGCGAAACGCGCGGCCGTGCGCGCGGCGATGGCGCTGAAGAACTACGAGTTCAACGCACACGGCGTGGAGCTCGGCCAGTACTACGACCCCGCCGTGTCATCCGCCGTCGTCGGCGACGGCACGTCACGACGGGCGCCGACGCGTGATCCGGAGCTGTACTACGAACCCTCGACCGACCCGGGCGTGCGCCTGCCCCACGCGTGGGTGGGCGACGGGATGCGGAAACTGTCCACCCACGACCTGGCCGGCTACGACGGATTCACGCTGCTGACCGGGGTCACGGGCGAGCCGTGGGCCGCCGCGGCGCACAAGGCCGCCGAGGCGCTGGGAGTACCGGTCGAGCCGGTCGTGATCGGACCGGGCCGCGCGGTGACCGATCTGTACTTCGACTGGGCCGAGCTGTGCGGCGTGGCCGAGGACGGGGCGGTGCTCGTGCGACCGGACAAGCACGTCGGCTGGCGGAGTCACAGGCTCGTCGACGACCCCGAGCGCGAGCTCGTCGCCGTGCTGAGCCGCATACTCGACCGCACCGGCGACCCGGCCACCGACTGAACCGTCCGGTGCCGGAGCGGAACACTCCGGCCGGGCCCGAACCGAGAAGGAGCCGACGTATGACCACGACCGAGGAATCGTCCGCGGCACCCGGCGGACGCGAGGTCTCCGAAGAGCAGCGCAGGATCGAGGAGCGGCTGACCGAGCAGGTCGTCGCCTCGTTCGCGGGCGCGGGCGACGCTCGGCTGCGCGAGGTACTCGAGTCGCTGACCCGCCATCTGCACGCGTTCGTCCGCGACGTCCGCCTCACCGAGCAGGAGTGGAAGCAGGCGATCGACTTCCTGACCGCCACGGGCCACATCACCGACGACAAGCGCCAGGAGTTCATCCTGCTGTCGGATGTGCTCGGTGCGTCGATGCAGACGATCGCCGTCAATAACGAGGCCTATCGGGACGCCACGGAGGCCACGGTCTTCGGCCCGTTCTTCGTCGACGACGCGCCAGTGGTCGGCAACGGCGGCGACATGGCGGGCGGCGCGCCCGGTGAGCCGTGCTGGGTGGAGGGGACCGTGCGGGACACCGACGGCACGCCCGTTCCCGGTGCACGCGTCGAGGTGTGGGAAGCCGACGAGGACGGATTCTACGACGTCCAGTACGACGACGGCCGGGTCGCGGGCCGCGGGCACCTGTTCACCGAGCCGGACGGGAGTTTCCGGTTCTGGTGCCTGACGCCGACGCCGTATCCGATCCCTCACGACGGCCCGGTCGGGCGGCTGCTCGAGGCCGCGGGGCGGTCACCGGTCCGGGCGGCCCACCTGCATTTCATGGTGACCGCGACGAACCTCCGCACCCTCGTCACACACATCTTCGTCGAGGGCGATCCGCAGTTGGAGATCGGCGATTCGGTGTTCGGCGTCAAGGAGTCACTGGTGAAACGTTTCGAGCGCCAGAGCCCCGGCACACCCACGCCCGACGGCCGCGACCTCGGCGACCGCACGTGGACCAAAGCCCGGTTCGACATCGTCCTCGCCCCCGCCGCGGGCGCCTAGCGCCGCGTGGCGCCGCGGGCGGATACGTCCCCGTGCGACGTGCCTCTCGAGCCCGGACAGCAGACCCGGGAGGCACGTCGCACCGGACCTCAGGCGTCGTCGCCGGGCATGAGTCGTTCGAAGCGGCCCTCGGGCTCGTCCCGGGTGGGCAACGCATCGATGAACGGCAGCAGTTCCCGTTCGGCGATGTCGTGGACGCGGCGAAGTTCGGCGACCGGATCGTGGTGCTCGTCCACCCGCAGGTCCAGCTGCGGGTACGGACGGCCGCCGTGGACGTACAGTGCGGCGCTTTGTTTGCCGCGCCGGTCGCCACCTGCTTGCTGGCCCGCCTCCAGCGCCTCCAGTAGCCGCCGCGAAAGCGGACCCGTCGGGGTGGACTCGAAACGATCGGCCATCGCATCGACCGTGGCGCCGCCGACGAGCGTATTGCCGGCGACCGCATACCCGTCGCCCAGCCGGTGACCGTTCCAGGGATGGGTCTGCGGTCCCGTGTGCGCCGCGGCGCGCCCCTCGGCGTCCACGATCGCCAACTGCCGCTCGTCGGCCCCGGGATCGGCGTCGAGCAACTGCCGCATCGTGTCGTGGGCGGACCGACTCCGCAGCAGGTCCAGACCGTCGACGCCCAACAACGGATTGATCAGCGCCTGGGTGGCGATCGCACCCGCACCAGCGCGGGCGAACACCGCCAGTCCGCCGATGGCGGGCATCGCCGTGCTGATCGCTACGCCGCACTGCCGGGCCCGCACGTCGTAGGCGACGATCGAGAACGTTCCTGCTCGCATCATGCCGACCTCACCGTTCACCGCCGGAACAGGCGGGGCCGTCCCGGTGGACCCGCCGCCTCCGGCGGCCCCGCGGCGCCGCCGGAGACGCAGGCCTCATACCAGCCCCAACGCCAACATGGCGTCGGCGACCTTCTTGAACCCGGCGATATTGGCGCCGGTGGTGTAGTCACCGGGCACGCCGTACTCCTCGGCCGTGGCGTAGCAACGCTCGTGGATGCCGACCATGATCTGTTCGAGACGTCGTTCGGTGAACTCGCGGGACCAGGAATCGCGAGAGGCGTTCTGCTGCATCTCCAGCGCCGAGGTCGCCACCCCACCGGCGTTGGCCGCCTTGCCCGGACCGAAGGCGACACCGGCGTCACGGAAGACCTGGGCGCCCTCGGGCGTGGTCGGCATGTTGGCACCCTCGCCGACCGCGATACACCCGTTACGCACGAGCAGCGCCGCTTCCTTGCCGGTGATCTCGTTCTGTGTCGCGCTGGGCATGGCCACCTCGCACGGCACCTCCCACACCTGTCGCTTCGGCACGTACCGTCCGCTGGGTCGCCGCTGCACGTACTCCGCGAGCCGCCCGCGCTCGACCTCCTTGATCTGCTGGACGAGGGCGACATCGATACCGGCGTCGTCGACCACGTACCCGTCCGAGTCCGAACAGGCCACCACGATGCCGCCCAGTTCCCGTGCCTTCTCCATGGTGTAGATCGCCACGTTGCCCGAACCGGAGACGACGACGCGCTTGCCGTCGAACGTCTGACCGCGGGCGGCCAGCATCTCCTTGACGAAGAACGCAGCGCCGTAGCCCGTGGCCTCGGTCCGGATGTGGGAACCACCGAACGCCTCGGCCTTCCCTGTCAGCACGCCGGACTCGTAGCGGTTCGTGATCCGCTTGTACTGTCCGAACAAGTATCCGAGTTCGCGGCTGCCGACCCCGGTGTCTCCGGCGGGCACGTCGGTGTACTCACCGAGATGCCGGTAGAGCTCGGTCATGAAACTCTGGCAGAACGCCATGATCTCCCGGTCCGAACGCCCCTTCGGGTCGAAGTCCGAGCCGCCCTTGCCGCCTCCGATCGGCAGGCCGGTCAGCGCGTTCTTGAACACTTGCTCGAACCCGAGGAACTTCACGATTCCCTGGTAAACCGACGGATGGAACCGGAGCCCTCCCTTGTACGGCCCGAGCGCGCTGTTGAACTCGATCCGGAAGCCGCGGTTGATGTGAACGTCTCCCCGATCGTCCATCCACGACACCCGGAAAGTGATCTGCCGTTCCGGCTCGCAGATTCGTTCGATGATCTTCGCCCGGCCGTACTCGGGATGCTTGCCGACCACGCGCCCGACGCTGTCGAGCACCTCCCGCACCGCTTGGTGGAACTCCACCTCGCCGGGGTTACGGCTGACCACCTGCTCGTAGACAGGCTCCAACGTTTCGTGCACGAGCTCACTCACCTCTACTCCACAACCAGGCGACGACACGCCTCACACCAATCGAAGCGGTCGGCCAGCTTAACGGGCAGACTCCGCACCCGCCCGAACGCCACGGGTGTCCCCGGACAGGCGGAACCCCGACTCCGCAGGACGTCTGGCCTGGTCAGCCACGTGCGTGAGCGCGGTGGTGCTCCACACGGCCCGATCGCACGACTACGGTGACATCGGTCATGTCCCGGCACAGGCGGCGACTGCGGACCGGCCCTCCATGACTGCCGGCATCCGGCGCAACCCGCGGCGCCGGATGCCGGCTTCGGCACGGGTTCGTACCGGCACGATGTCGCGGAGGCGCCTCGCACAGCCGCACAGATCCGCTCGGCCCCGGCCGTGCAGTTCGGATCATCGGCGAATGAGACCGCGGCTCTGCGCCGCGGCGACGGCGGAGGTGCGGGATTCCACGCCGAGCTTGTCGTAGATGTGGACGAGGTGCGATTTGACCGTTGCCTGGCTGAGGAACAGCCGCTTGCTGATTTCGTGGTTGGACAACCCGTCGGCGACCAGACCGAGCACTTCGGTCTCTCGACCGGACAGCGCCGTGGCGGGTGTGCGCATCCTGGCCATGAGGCGGTCGGCGACGGCAGGCGCCAACGCCGACCGCCCCTCCGCGGCCGCGCGCACTCCCTGAGCCAGTTCGTCGGGCGGCGCGTCTTTGAGCAGATATCCGGTTGCGCCCGCTTCGATCGCGGCCAGGATGTCGGCGTCGGTGTCGTAGGTGGTGAGCACCAGCACTCGCGGGGCCTGCTGTCGCTCGGTGATCGCCGCCGTCGCCTCGGAACCCGTCATACCAGCTCCGAATTGCAGATCCATCAGCACCACGTCGGCTGCGGTCGCCGCGGCGACCCGCACCGCCTCCTCCGCGGACGAAGCTTCGGCCACGACCCGGAAGTCGGGTTCGGTGTCGAGCACCGCGCGCAGCCCGGTGCGCACCACCGGATGATCGTCGGCCAGTATCAGTCGGATCCGTCCGCTCATCGTGAGGCCATTCCCGCCGGTGCGCCGTCACCGGAGGCGCTGCCACCGGAGGCGCTGCCACTGGAGGCGCTGCCACTGGAGGCGCTGCCATCGACAGCGCCGTCACCGGATCGGTGGGGGAAACTGACCGCCAGCGCCGTGCCGTGACCGGGCGCGGATTCCACCGTGCAGTTCCCGCCGAGGGAACGGGCTCGGGCCCGCATGGCGGCGAGACCGAAGCCGCCTTCCCCTGTTCCGGTACGCGATGCGGCCGTCTCCGGATCGAACCCGACCCCGTCGTCGACCGCGTCCAGGGTCAACGCGGTGTCCATGTAGCTCAGTGTCAGCTCGGCACGCGTGGCCGCGGCATGCTGGATCGTGTTGGCCAACGCGGACTGTGCGACACGCAGCAACGCGACCTCGTGCGGCGTCGGCACCTCGAACGGTTCCCCGCTGACGTGGAACTGCACCGCAAGGCCGGATCGCTGCTGGGTGCTCGCGCACAGTCGCTGCAAGGCGGTCGGCAACGAACGCCCTTCCAGTTCGACCGGCGCCAGGGCGTCGACCAGTCGTCGAGCCTCAGTCAGGTTGTCCTGCGCGGCCTGCCGCGCCCGGGTGACATGCGGAGAGGCTTCGTCGGGACGCTCCGGCAACGCGCGCTCCGCCGCGCGCAACAGCAACTGGATACTGGACAGGCCCTGGGCGAGAGTGTCGTGAATCTCCCGGGCCAGCCGTTCCCGTTCGGCGAACACCCCTGCGGAGTGTTCCGCCGCGGCCAGGTCACTGCGCGTCGCCCGTAGTTCTTCGATGAGCCGGCGTCGCTGCTCACTCTCCTGGTACAGGGCCTGGTAGCCGAGCACGGTCGCGACCGCGACGGCGGCACCGAGCGCAGGACCGATGATGACGGGCGCCGCGATCTCGCCCTGATGCCACAGGAACCCCGCGATCGCCACGACCGTGGTGGCCGTCACGGCGACCAGTCCCCAGCGCGTCGGCAACAGGTGCAGCAGCAGGAAGAACAGTGGGAAGGCCAGCCACACACCGTCCGGGGTCAGCCAGAGCAACAGCGGCCAGACCACGAGGAGCGCGCCGAGCCACGCGGCCGTCACGCGTGGCGACCGTCCGACCCGGGGCAACAGTGACCCCGCGCCGTAGATCACGCCCAGCACGGTGGCCACGGCAAGCACCGACGGCGCGTGCGGCAGGCCGTCGAGGAACGCGCGAACGGCCGCGAGCGCGAGCAAGGCGGTCAGCAACAGGTGCAGGCAGACCCGCAACACGCGAAGCGGGCGGTCCAGGGTGTGCGGGTTCAACGGCGCCTACCTCCTCCCCGATCCAGTGTGGGCGCTGCCCGGACCCGTCGCATCAACCGAAAGTCGGAGCGCGCGATGACCCTTTCGACGCTGCCGGACCCGACCGCGGCGCGATGATCCGCGCCGTGCCGGCGATCAGAGTGGATGCCGTACCGGACGTCTCCAGGAAAGGACGGCAGCACCGTGTTCGTCGCGTGGCGGGATCTGCGATTCGCGAAAGGGCGGTTCACCCTGATGGGGTCCGTCGTCATTCTGATGACGCTACTGGTCGGACTGCTGTCCGGGCTGACTGCGGGACTCGCAGCACAGAGCACCTCGGCGGTGACGGGCCTGAACGCGGACCACATCAGCTTCGCCGCACCCGCCGACGGCGAGGGCCCGTCGTTCACCCGGTCCGTCGTGCACCCGGAACAGTGGCGCCGGCTTGCCGAGGTTCCCGGCGTGACCAGCGCGAGTCCGCTCGGTATCGCCACCGTCGAAGGCAGCACCGGTGCCGGGGGCGCCACCACGGCCGTGTCCGCGTTCGGCGTCCGGCCGGATTCCGATCTCGCTCCGGCCCCCGTGTCCGCGGGCACGGTCGTACTCTCCGCCGGAGCCGCCGACGAGCTGTCCGTGCAACCCGGCGATTCCCTCACCGTGTCCGGACACCGGTTGACGATCGGCCCCGTCGCCGGCGACGCCTCGTTCAACCACACCCCCGTCGCGTGGTTGAGCCTGTCCGACTGGCAACGCCTCTCGCCGGCGGCCGGCCCTCACGCCACGGTGGTGGCGCTGAGAACCAGTGCGGAATCCGGGCTCCCCGCCGCCGACCGACGGCTGGGGACCACGACCGTCGGCACGGGCGAATCGCTGTCCGCCATCGGCTCCTACACCGCCGAGAACGGCTCGCTGCAGCTGATGCGCGCGTTCCTGTTCGCGATCTCGGCGCTGGTGATCGGCGCGTTCTTCACCGTGTGGACGATCCAACGCAGCCGCGATATCGCCGTACTGAAAGCGCTCGGCGCGACCACGAAGTACCTGTTGCGCGACGCACTGGGCCAGGCCGTCGCGCTGCTCGTCACCGGCACCGCGATCGGCAGCGTCCTCGCCGCGGTCCTCGGCGCCGCGGTCTCCGACACCGTGCCGTTCGTCCTCGACGGCACGACCGTCCTGGTGCCGGCCCTGGTGATGGTCCTGCTCGGCGCCGGCGGCGCGGCACTGGCCGTCCGCCGCGTCACCGCGGTCGACCCGCTCACCGCCCTGTCCCACCACTGAAACGAGGAGCCTGCCATGGGCCTTCAACTCTCCGACATCACACTGACCTACCCCGACGGCGACAGCTTTCTGACCGCGCTCGACGGCGTCGAGCTGGACGTGCCCAACGGTCATCTCACCGCCGTCATCGGGCCGTCGGGTTCGGGAAAGTCCAGCCTGCTGGCCGTAGCCGCGATGCTCGTCACGCCGGACAGCGGCCGGCTCGTCGTCGACGGCACCGACGTTGCCGATCTCGACCGGCACGCACGCACCGCGCTGCGCCGCACCACGGTGGGCGTCGTGTTCCAGCAGCCCAACCTCCTGGCCTCGCTCACCGCCACCGAGCAGCTGCAGGTGATGGCGCATCTCGACGGCACGCCACCGAAGGCAGCGAGAAAGCGGGCGGCCGAGCTGCTCGACGCCGTCGGTCTCGCGGGGAAGGCCGGCAGGCTTCCCGGCCAGCTCTCGGGCGGGCAGCAGCAGCGGGTCAACATCGCACGAGCACTGATGAACGATCCGAGCGTGTTGCTCGTCGACGAACCGACGAGCGCCCTCGACCGGGAGCGCAGCGCCGCGGTCATCGATCTCATCACCACGATCACCCACCGGAGGGGAACGGCGACCGTCCTCGTCACCCATGACCGCTCACAGCTCGGCGGCGCCGACCGGGTGTGCGAGGTCGTCGACGGACGGCTCCGCGACCACCACCCCACCGCAGAGGTGGTCGCACCCACGGAGAACGCGCCGTCGGCTCCCGTCCGCGCGGGCACGGAGGTGCCCGCGCCCGGCACGCGACCTGGTTCATACCGTCCCCGGTAAAATGGGCGACATGGTGGGCGGGCAGTGGCGGTGGCGGCTGTTGATGCTGCTGACCATCCCTGTCCTGTTCGGTGTACTCGGAATGCACGCGCTGGTCGCGCCACCCGCCCCACCGGGACAGGTGGGACCGGAGACCGGAATCGCCGTGAGCGGACCGGCCACTGCGCCGCACGCCGCACAGGAAGGCACCCAGCACCAGTCCCGCGGCGGGACACACACCGAGCACGATGGCCTGCCACATCTACTCCACCTGTGCCTCGCGGTGCTGTCCGTTGCCGGACTGGCCGCGCTGGCGACACAGTCGTGGCTCACCCGGCTACCGCCGCCGACACCGGCGGCGCGACCGTCCCGGCCGGGCGGCCGGCGGCCGGTGCAACGACCGCCGCCGGTCTCCCGGCGGCTCGCACAGCTCTGCGTGATGCGGACCTGATCGGCATCCGGCGCGACACGCGTCGAACCCGGACCGATCACACGTCATCCACACAGGAGCCCACTGCACATGAAGATCACGAGCGTGGCGGCTACCGCCACGGCACTGACCGCTGCCTTCGTTCTGACCGCCTGCTCCGACGAGGCCGCCTCCGGGAACGCGCCGAACTCCACACCGGCCGTCTCGAGCCCGTCGGACCCGACGGCGCAGGCTTCGGCCGAGCACAACGACGCCGACATCGCCTTCGCCCGCGGCATGATCCCGCACCACCAACAGGCGGTCGAGATGTCGAAACTCGCCGCCACGCGCGCCGGCGGCGACGTCCGCCGACTCGCCACCACGATCGAGCAGGCCCAGTCCCCGGAAATCGCCAAGATGCGCGGGTTCCTCGCGTCGTGGAACGCCTCGGAGTCCGGAATGGACCACGAGGCCGAAGATCACGAGAGCGGGGATCACGGCGGCGACTCCGGCATGATGTCCGATGGTCAGATGAGGCGGCTCGAGCAGGCTGACGGCGCGGCCTTCGACCGCATGTTCCTCGAGATGATGATCGCCCACCACGAGGGGGCGGTACGGATGGCCGGGGCGCAGCTCACGGACGGGATCAACCCGGAAGCAACAACGCTGGCGCGGGAGATCATCGCCGCCCAGCGAGCCGAGATCACCGAGATGCGAGACCTTCTCGGATAACATCCGCCGGGCCATGCGACCCCCGGCGCAGCGGGGACTACGGCGCGGTCGCCGCCCGGCACCGACGTCGGACAGCGTCGGTGACGAGGTGCTGTCCGCGCCGTGTTTCCCGAGCAGTACGTGAATGCTGTCAACCGGCCCGCGCACTGCTCGGCGACGGGTGCCGCTGCCGGATCACACCGTCATCGACGAGCCTTGACCAGGCGCCAGCGCAGATCGCCGCCGAGGTCGACGGCCTCCGACCAGCTCGCACCCGGCTCGCCGGTACGCAGCAGCGTCCCGCTCCACCAGCGCGCACTGGTGGAGGCCACGACGCGTTCGTGCTCGTTGAGCAGCACGGTGTCCGGGGACCGCGACCGCAAAGACTCCATCAGCAGCCGCTCCACTCCTTCGACCGCGACGTCGGCGCCGAGCACGTCGACGAAGCCGTCGTCGTGGACGACCGGCACGGCCAGGGTGATCGTGTGCTCGTTGGTTCCCGCGAAGTCGACGAACGGGCCGGTGACGGTCGGCCGCCCGGTGCTCCGGGGCAGGGCGAACCACTCCTTGCCGACGTAGTCGTAGAAGTGATTGTGCGCCGGATCCAGGTTGTGGCGGACGAACACGGCTGGCTCACCGTCCTCGCTGCGCCACCACTCCATCCAGCGCGGAGCGTCGGCGAGATGACCGTCGTCCAACGCCAGACCGACGCCCTGGACGAACCCGCGGTGCCGGTCGATCATCTCCGCCAGGGCGGGTTGGACCCGCGGGAGGTCGGCTCGGTGCAGCGGCCGCGGCGCGGGCGCCAGCGTCCGGACGACGTCCTCGGCCGTGGCACCGAGGTCCGTCAGCACACTGTCGACGCGCTCCCTGATGCGTTCCGCAGGGCGGCGCAGCGACGTCGGATCTCCGTCGGTCACGACCTTCACCTTCTCGCCTGCGCGTTTTCGGCATCATGGTTCATCGCGCACCGCCAGGTCCAGGTGCAGATCGAGCAGGTACTGCACGCGTCCTTCGACGTTCCGCATCACCACGTCACGCGCCGTGTCCGCGTCGGCACCGTCGATCGCAGAGATGAGCGCAGCGTGCGCGCTCTCCGTCACCGGGTGATGATCGGCCTCGCCGCCGACCATCCAGAACAACGACGCCAACTCGTCGTGGAGATGCACGATCGACTGCGTGAGCCGGGCGGAGTGAGCGATCACACCGATCTCGATATGGAAACGACTGTCCGCGCGCCGCCGCTCGTCGGCGGTCTCGGCGCGGCGGAAGTGTTCGGCCAGTGACCGCAGGTGCTCCACGTCGTCACCCGCGGCGCGCTGGGCTGCCAGCCGTGCGGCGCCACCGATCACCGCCGCGCAGGCGTCACCGAGGTCGCGGAGCGAGTCGGCGCTGCGCTCGCGCAGCCGGTTCAGCACGGCCTCGGGCGGCGGCTGCGTGGCGCTCCGCACGAAGCTGCCGCCACCGCGGCCGCGGCGGGTCTCGATCACACCGCGCTGGCGCAGCCGTTCCAGCGCCTGCCGAAGCGTGCCGGTCGAGATGCCCAGTTCGGCCGCCAGCTCCGACTCCGGGGGCAGCCTGTCGCCGTGACTGAGCAGTCCGACGGCGACCGCGGTCTCCAGCTGCCGCGCCACGTTCTGCGGCAGGCCCGGACCTTCGGTGGCGTCCAACCGCAGATACGCAGCAAAACTCGACACCGTTGCGTTTCCTCTGTTCACGACGTGGTCCAGGCTCGGTCGAACGTGCGGACGAAGGCGCACGGCCCGCCTGTCACGGTACGGCACCGATTCGGCGTAGCCGTCACACCCGACTTCACACGGACTTGTCATTTAAATTTGGTTGTTTTATGTTTCCTGCGCCGCCGTCCACCCGGGCCGCCGCCGGGCCGTGTTCAGCGTCGAACACCTCGTCCCCGGCGCGCGGACCCGACGAGTTATCGGGAGCAGGTCCATGACGACGACGTCGGGCCACCGCCGGCACACCCGGGCCGACCCACATGTCCCTGGCCCGGTCGCCGGAGCCTCGGCAGGGCACCCGGACGCCCGCTCCACGCCCGCTCCCGGACGCGGCATGCCCTGGTCGGCGCGTCCTGACCGGCCCCGGACCTCCGGGTGCCGGTGCCGGCTCGCGCTGTCCCGCCCGCACCCCATGCGCGGGGACGCGGGCCGCGGCGCCGACCGATATCCGCTGCACGAGATCGGAGCATTCACGTGACCGAGCCATCGCTGTCCGCACCCACCAGCTACGACCGGGTATGGACCAACTGGGCGGGCAACCACACCGTCACCGCGTCGATGTACGCCCAGCCGCGGGACGAAGCCGAAGTGGTCGACGCCGTCCGCTACGCGGTCCGGCAGGGCATGAACGTGCGCGTCGCCGGAACCGGCCACTCGTTCACCCCGATCGTTCCGACCGGCGGACTCATGCTCGACCTGACGCAGCTCAGCGGCGTGACGGCGACCGATCCGCAGCGGTTACGGGCCACGGCGCTGGCCGGCACCACGGTCGGCAGGCTCGGCGAGCCGCTGTGGGAGGCCGGGCTCTCACTGTCCAACCAGGGCGACATCGACAAACAGGTCATCGCCGGTGCGCTCGCGACGGCCACGCACGGCTCCGGTATCGAACTGCCGAACATGTCCGCGGCGATGCGCCGGGTACGCCTGGTCGACGGCCGCGGCGAGGTCGTCGAGATCGGCGAGGACCGGATGCGGGAGCTCCGCGCGGCACAGGTCGCGCTCGGCACGCTCGGCGTGATGCTCGAGGTGGAACTCGAGGTCTCCCCCAGGTATTACATCGCCGAGGAGATCAGCTACCGGCCGTGGCAGGAGATCGAGGAATCCTGGGACGAGCTGATCGCGAACCATCGGCACTTCTCGTTCTTCTGGTGCCCGGCCGACCACTCGGTCGACCTGTATCAGCTGCCTGCGCCTCCCGACCAGCCGATGCACAACCACTGTTACGTCAAGATCTACGACGAGGTCGAGGTCACCGAACCGGACGGCCTCGTCTCCGACGACGTCGGCAACCGCACCGACCGCGCCTACCGGGTCTACCCCGGCGGGTACGACGAACCCTTCCACGAGATGGAGTACATGGTGCCTGCCGAGTACGGGCTGGAGGCGCTCAACAAGATCCGCCGGCTGATGCTCGACGAGTTCCCCGACCAGCTCTATCCCATCGAGGTGCGCTGGACCGCCGCCGACGAGGCCTACCTGTCGCCGAACTACCGTCGCGACACGATGGTGATCTCCGTGTCAGGCGCACCCGGCACGGACTACTGGCCGTTCCTGCGCGCCGTCGACGAGCGGTTGCAGCAGTACCAGGCCCGGCCGCACTGGGGCAAGATCCACTTCATGACGCGGGACCGGCTGGAGCAGCTGTTCCCCGAGTTCGACACGTTCCTCGCCGTGCGCCGGGAGTTCGACCCGGACGGCGTGTACCTGAACGACCATCTGCGTCCGCTCCTGCGCTGACCCCGTCTCCCCACCGGAAGGAGGAGGACGCGTGGAGTCCTTCGGGAACCTGATCATCTACATCATGATGGTGTTCGTCGTGATCGGCGCCATGGCGTCGATCCGCGACGACGAGCACGGCCTCGGCAAAGAGTTCAAGGAAGGCCTGCACTCGATCGGCGCCATCTTCATCCCGGTCGCCGGGATCATGGCGGCCATCCCGTATCTGTCCGCACTCGTCGAGTCCGTCGCCGGGCCGCTGTTCGACGCGATCGGCGCGGACCCGGCGATCGCCGCGACGAGCCTGATCGCCGTCGACATGGGCGGCTACCAGTTGGCGCAGGAAACGGCCGCCAGTACCGGTGGCTGGATCATGGCCACCGTCGTCGGCTACATGGCGGGCGCCACCATCATCTTCACCATCCCCGTCGGTCTGGCCATGTTGCACAAGCGGGACCACCGATACATGGCGCTCGGCGTGATGTCCGGTGTCCTCGCCATCCCGGTCGGCGTGCTCGTCACCACGACGATCCTGGCGGCGTCGTCGACCACGGTACGGGGCGAGGTGTCCGCCGACAGCGCCTCCGACACCGCGCTGTCCGGTTTGGACACGGGTTCGATACTGCTGAACCTGTTGCCGCTCGCGGTGTTCGTCGTAGCGCTCGCGGCGGCGCTGTGGTTCGCGCCGAAGTTCATGATCCGCCTGTTCATCTGGTTCGGACGGATCCTCGACGCGGCGCTGAAGCTCGTGCTGGCGGTCAGCATCATCGAGCACTTCACGGGTGTGTTCTCCGCCGTGTTCGGCGGCTTCGGGTTCGACCCGATCATCGCCGACTCCGAGGACCAGTACCGCGCCCTCGAGGTGGCGGGCAACATCGGCATCATGCTGGCCGGCGCCTTCCCCATGGTGTACGTGCTGCGCAAGGGCCTCGCCCGACCGTTGGGCGCGCTGGGGCGCCGGGTCGGCATGAGTTCCGAGGGCACGGCCGGTCTGCTGGCCGCGGTGGCGAACGTGCTGGCACTGTTCCGCCTGATTCGCGACATGCCGCCCAAGGACAAGGTGCTGTGCATCGCGTTCGCCGTCTGCGCGGCGTTCCTGGTGGGCGACCACCTCGCCTTCACGGCGAACTTCCAGCCGAACCTCATTCTGCCCCTGCTGATCGGCAAGCTGGTGGGCGGCGTACTCGCGATCGGGTTGGCCGTGCTGATCACCAAGCCTGCCGTGGCGGCGCTCGCCGCCGAGGAACAGCAGGAGAACGCCGAGGAGGATACCGAACCGGCCACCAAGTGAACCGCGACGTCACGACGAGCCGCCACGACGCCGCAGCACACGCGGCCGGCTGACGGCCGTCCGACGGCCGACCCCCGAGTCCCGTCCGGAGCCGCCCCGCTCCGGACGGGACTCGTCGAGCTTCTACGCAGCGGCACACGCCGTGCCGCCGGTCCCGAGCCAGCGGCGGCCTAGTCCTCTCCGTCCTCCGGACTCCGCCGGACCAGATTGACGATCGACAACGCGAGGCCACCCCAGATCACCACGATCGCGACCACCATCATCACGACGGCCGAGACGCCCATCAGCGCACCTCCTCCTCGGTCAGGTCCAGCCGTGTCTGCGGCTTCCACGGCGCCAACGATGCGAGGGCCGCCACGACGATCACACCGACGACGACGCCCCAGCCGAACGTGGCCAGCATCCACGCCGGATAGTCCTCGTACGGCGTGCTGATGTCGGTGACGAGCTGCCGGACGAGCACGTACAGCAGGGCCAGCGGGGCCACCACACTGACGAGCAGCTTCCACGCCGGGCCCACCGGGATCGAGCCGTGGTGGTTGAGGTGCCGGATCAACTCCGGCAACAGGCGCACACCCCACGCCAGCACCAGCATGCTCACCACGGCGACCAGCAGGATGCCGAACTGGTTGATGAAGTGGTCCACGATGTCGAGCACGTACATGCCGCTGGTGGTCGAGAACAGCACCAGGCTCACCAGCGCGGTGGGGACCACCACGGACAGGGTCGCGGTCAGGCGGGACAGCTCGAACTTGTCCCGCACACCGGAGATCACGACCTCGAGCACGCTGATGAGCGACGTCAGCCCGGCGATCACGAGCGAGCCGAAGAACAGCACACCGAGCAGCGCCCCGGCCGGTGCCTCACTGATGATGGCGGGGAACGCGACGAAGGCCAGGCCGATGCCGTCGGAGGCGACCTCACCGACGGCCACCCCGGAAGCCTGCGCCATGAACCCGAGCGCGGCGAACACCCCGATACCGGCCAGCAGTTCGAAGCCGGAGTTCGAGAAGCCGACCACCATCGCCGACCCGGTCATGTCGGTCTTGCGCCGCACGTACGACGCGTAAGTGATCATGATACCGAACCCGATCGACAGCGAGAAGAAGATCTGCCCGAAGGCAGCCGCCCAGACGCCCGGCTCCAGCAGGGCCTCCCACGCGGGCGTGAACAGCGCCGCCAGCCCGCCGCCGGAGCCCGGCAGCAACAGTGCCTGCACCACGAGGGCGAGGAACGCCAGCACCAGGACGGGGATGAAGACCATCGCCACGGTGCCGATACCCCGCTGCACACCCAGGGCCATGATCACGATCAGCGCCACCCACACCACGAGCAGCGGCACCAGCACACCGGGTGTGAACTCCAAGGCCACGCCCGGCTCACCCAGGTTCAGGAAGTCGTCGAAGAAGAAGCCCTCAGGGTCATCGCCCCAGGCCTTGTTCACCGAGAAGAACGTGTACCGCACCGCCCAGGCGAGCACGGCCGCGTAGTAGACGGCGATGAAGAAGCAGATCAGGACCTGCCACCAGCCCAGGGCCTCGATGCGTTTACGGGCGCGGGCGAAGGACAGCGGCGCCGACCCCCGGAACCGGTGACCCAGTCCGTAGTCCAGCAGGAGGAACGGAATTCCCGCGGTCAACAGCGCGACGATGTACGGCAGGATGAACGCGCCCCCGCCGTTCTCGTACGCGACGTACGGGAAGCGCCAGATGTTCCCGAGCCCGACCGCGGACCCGATGGCGGCGAGGATGAAGACCCGCCGGCTGGTGAACCCACCACGCCGGGTTTCCTCGGTCTGTGTGCCCGGCCCCGAGCCGGCGTTATCGGTCATCGGTCCTCCTCGGTCTCGACCGTGGAGCGTGGTGCGCTCATACCGGACGAAGTCTATTCCGCGTGACTCCCGCGGACAAAACGGTGACCGCCCGATTCGGACGAGGCCCGCACCGTCTCGCGAACGCGGGAGGTGCGCTTCGGCCCCGAAACGTCGTCGGCACGGCAAAAAAGCAACCCATCCGGAAAACCCCGGATGGGTTGGTCGATGGTGCTCGATCGTGTCCGAGGGGGGACTTGAACCCCCACGCCCGTTACGGGCACTAGCACCTCAAGCTAGCGCGTCTGCCATTCCGCCACTCGGACTTGCCGACGGACAGAGTAGCGGACGCACCGCGCGCCGTGCTCAGGGGGACCGCGGCGAGCTCCGACCGGCCCGATCGCCGCGGGTCTCGCCCGCCTCGACGGCCGCACCGATGCCCGCGCGGCGATGTCCGAGGCCGGTGAGCCGTTCGTTCCTGTGCGTGGCCCGGTGGCGTTCTCTCGCGGCGCTCGTTCGGGACTTTCCACATCGGAGCCGAGCGAGGCGGCGCGAATTCCGAAATCGGTACAGGAACGAGACGGTATCGATTTACGAATCGCATTCACGGAACGGGATTCGTCGTCGCGAGAAGTCGCATGCCCGGACCCGGAGCCGCGACCCATGAATTGCGCTGTTTCCTCCGCGCATTGCCGTGAGAGCACGACCGCGCGGACCCCCACTCGGCCCTCGTCGGCGCTGCGCCCTCCGGGCCGCACCATCGGTCACGGGCGCACCACGAACCCGGACGAAGATCGGATCGACGGGACCGTACACCTCGAAGCACTACGCCTCGTACGCATGCGCGCCTCATACTGGGTCGCGCCTCACGCTGTGTGTCCGAGGGGGGACTTGAACCCCCACGCCCTTTACGGGCACTAGCACCTCAAGCTAGCGCGTCTGCCATTCCGCCACTCGGACTTGCTGGCGAATAGAGTAGCGGACACGGCGACCCTCGTGCACAGGGGGTCCGCCTTGCCGACCCCATGTGTCTCACCTGCACCAACGGTCTCAGTGATAGGAAGGGCCCGTGACCGAGAACCTCATCGAGGCGGCCGCCGACGAGGCCGTGACTCTCACCAGCGAGCTCATCCGCATCGACACCACCAACACGGGCGACCCGGACACGGTCGTCGGCGAACGCGCGGCGGCCGAGTACGTCGCCGAGAAGCTCACCGAGGTCGGCTACGAGATCAGCTACGTCGAGTCGGGCGGGACGAACCGGCACAACGTCGTCGCACGCCTGCCCGGCGCCGACCCCACCCGTGGCGCGCTGCTCGTGCACGGCCACCTGGACGTCGTGCCGGCCGACCCCGCCGAGTGGTCCGTGCACCCGTTCTCGGGTGCGGTGCAGGACGGCTACGTCTGGGGCCGCGGCGCGGTCGACATGAAGGACATGGTGGGCATGACGCTCGCCCTCGCACGCCACTACAAGCGTGAGGGCATCGTCCCGCCCCGCGACATGATCTTCGCTTTCCTCGCCGACGAGGAGGCGGGCGGCAAGTACGGCGCGCAGTGGTTGGTGTCGAACCGGCCCGAGCTCTTCGAAGGTGCCACCGAGGCGATCAGCGAGGTCGGGGGATTCTCCGTCACGCTGAAGGACGACGTGCGGGCCTACCTGGTTGAGACGGCCCAGCGCGGCATCCGCTGGATGACCCTGCGCGTGCGCGGCACGGCGGGTCACGGCTCGATGATCCACCGCGACAACGCCGTCACGAAGCTCTCCGAGGCCGTCGCGAAGCTCGGCAACCACCGCTTCCCGCTCGTCGTGTCCGACTCGGTGCGGGAGTTCCTGGACGGGGTCACGGAGATCACCGGTTGGGAGTTCCCGGAGGACGACCTCGAGGGCAGCGTCGCCAAGCTCGGAAACATCTCCAGGATGATCGGCGCGACGCTGCGCGACACGGCCAACCCGACGATGCTCACGGCCGGTTACAAGGCCAACGTGATCCCGTCGGTCGCCGAGGCGTCCGTCGATTGCCGCATCCTCCCCGGCAGGCTGGATGCCTTCGACCGGGAGCTCGACGAGCTGCTCGGCCCCGACGTCGAGCGGGAGTGGATGGAGTTGCCGCCGGTCGAGACGACGTTCGACGGCGCGCTCGTCGACGCCATGAGCGCCGCCGTCACGGCCGAGGACCCCGGCTCGCGCACCCTGCCCTACATGCTGTCGGCGGGCACCGACGCCAAGGCGTTTCAGCGGCTCGACATCCGCAACTTCGGGTTCGCTCCCCTGCAGCTGCCCGCCGACCTGGATTTCTCGGCGCTGTTCCACGGCGTCGACGAGCGGGTCCCCGTGGACGCGCTCAAGTTCGGCACGCGCGTACTCGACCGGTTCTTCCGCAGCGCCTGACCGCGCGCGTGTCCTGCTCCGCCGTGTCGGTGTGCGCGTGCCTCGCTCATACGGCGGGTCGACGGCCCGCCGCCGGCGTCACTTCCGGTTGTACATCCGCATGGTCAGCGGGCCGAAGATCGCGAGGATGATCCCGGCCGAGACGAACATCCACAGCGTCGCCGACCCGTCCCACTGCCCGCTCAGCGCGCCACGCACCGCCGCGACCAGGTGCGCGATCGGATTGACGTCGACGAACCCCTGGAGCCAGGACGGCATCGTCCGCGGGTCGACGAACACGTTGCTGAGGAACGACAGCGGGAACAGCACCATGGCGCTGACCCCCATCACCGACCGTTCCGACCGCAGGAGCAGGCCGAGCAACGTCCAGATCCACGAGAACGCGAACGAGAACACCAGCAGCAGCCCCACGCCGGCCAGCACGCCGACCAGCCCGCCACCGGGCCGGTACCCGAGAGCCAGGCCCAGCACGATGATCACGACCGAGGCCAGCGAATAACGGCACACGTCGCCGATCACCGCGCCCACCAGCGCGGACGGCCGCCAGATCGGCAGCGTGCGGAACCGGTCGAACACGCCTTTCTGGATGTCGGCGTTCAACCCGACTCCGGTGTACATCGTGATCATCGCGACGCTCATCACCAGTACGCCCGGCAGCAGGTACTGCAGGTACTCCTCCGGCGAACCCGCCAGCGCACCGCCGAACAGGTAGGTGAACATGAGGGTCATGATCACCGGGAACGCCGTGACGTCGAACAGCTGCTCCGGCACGTGCTTGATCTTCAACATCGCCCGCCACGCGAACGTCACCGACGCCGACCACGCGCTCGGCGGTCTCGGCGGTTCCCCCGTGGCCAGCACCGCGCCCAGGTTGTCCGCAACGGGCGTGTAGCCGTCGGTCTCGGCGCGCTCGGCGCTCGACGTGCTCGTCATGCCCGCGTCTCCTTCCGGTCGGTCAGGGCCAGGAACACCTCGTCGAGGCTCGGCTGGCCGAGGGAGAAGTCGTCGACGGTGATGCCGTCCTGCGCCAGCCGCGCCAACGCGCGCGACGCGTGCTCGGCAGCACCATGCCCGGACTCGCCACCCGCGATCCGCGCCGTCAACGCCACGGGGTCGGCGGCGAAATGAACCTCGGTGCCCAACTCCGCGGCCAGCACACGTTCGGCCTGGGCCCGCTGCTCACCGTTGCGCAGCCGTACGTGCACCGAGCCCGCTCCGACGGACGACTTGAGCTCGCCCGGCGTGCCCTCCGCGATGACCGTGCCGTGGTCGATCACCGCGATGCGGCTCGCGAGATGATCCGCCTCGTCGAGGTACTGCGTCGTGAGCAGCACGGTCGTGCCCTGCGCGACGACGATCCGCACGATGTCCCACACCTGGTTGCGGCTGCGCGGGTCCAAGCCCGTCGTCGGCTCGTCGAGGAAGAGCAGGCGTGGCGTGGAGATGATGCTCGCGGCGATGTCGATGCGCCGCCGCATGCCGCCGGAGTAGTTCTTCACCTGCCGGTCGGCGGCGTCGGTCAGCCCGAACGCGTCGAGCAGCTCCCCCGAGCGCCGCTTCGCCGCGGCCTTGCCGTGTCCCAGCAATCTGCCGAGGAGCACCAGGTTCTCGGTACCCGTCAGGTCCTCGTCGATGGACGCGTACTGCCCCGTGAGGCTCACCTGGGTGCGTACCACCGAAGCGTCGCCGACGATGTCGCGCCCGAACACCGTGGCACTCCCGGCGTCCGGTCGCAGCAGCGTCGCGAGCATGCGTACGAACGTCGTCTTACCCGCACCGTTGGGCCCGAGAATCCCGTACACGGCCGCCTCCGGCACGGTCAGGTCGATGCCGTCGACCGCGCGCGTTGTGCCGAACACCTTGACCAGGCCGGACGTCTCGATGGCCGGAGCCGTGGATGCTGTCACTGCCTCCCCTTCCGTGACGCCCGTTCCCCGGCGTGCGGTTCCCGGGCGCGGACCGCTGTCCGGGGAACGGTTAGATTGCCTCTGAACATTCCGAACCCGCCGCGAGAAGGGCAGGCGACATGGCCGGCGAGATCCGCGGACTGTACGTCCACCCTGTCAAGGGACTGAGCCCGCAGGAACTGTCGTCCGTCACCCTCGAGCCCGGCTGCGGCGTGCCCTACGACCGGGCGTTCGCGCTCGCCCGGCCCGACGGCAAGTACACCCCCGGGTTGGCCGAGCCGCTGCCGAAGACGCAGTTCTTCATGCTCGCCCGCAACGCGTCCCTCGCCGGGTACCGCACCCGTTTCGACCCGGAGACCGGTGTGCTGTGTGCGGAGCGGGACGGCCGCACCGTACTCGAGGCCACCCTCACCACCGACGACGGCGCCGCGGCCGTGACCACATTCTTCGCCGAGGCACTCGGCCTGTCCACTCCGCCCGTGCTGGCCCGCGTCGACGGCAGACGGTTCACCGATGTCTCGGTGGTGTCGGACGCGATGATGAACGCCGTCTCGCTGGTGAACCTCGCCTCGGTGCGCGCGCTCGGCGAGCGTCTCGGCACGGAACTCGACCCCCGCCGGTTCCGCGCGAACCTCTACTACGACGGGCTGCCCGCATTCAGCGAACGCGACCTCGTCGGCGAGGAGATCACCGTCGGCGACCTGCGGCTGCGGGGTGTGCTCGCCACGAAACGCTGCGCGGCGACGGAGGTCAACCCGGACACGGCTGAGCGGGACATCGACCTTCCACGGCGCCTCCACCAGGAGTTCGGGCACAACGAGATGGGCATCTACGCCGAGGTCGTCACCGGCGGGACGGTGCGTCCCGCCGATGCGGTCGACCACCCGGTCGCCGGCTAACCACGTGCCTCCCGTGCTGTCGCACCGCTCGCCGGGCGATCTACAGTGTGCCGCGTGAGTTCCGACTGCCTGTTCTGCAACATCGTCGAACGGTCCGTGCCCGCGACGGTCGTCCACGAGACCGGCTCCGTGCTGGCGTTCCGCGACATCAACCCGCAGGCACCCACGCACGTACTGGTCATCCCGAAGGCCCACCACTCGGACGCCGCGTCGATGGCGGCCGCCGATCCGGCGTTGGCGGGTGAGGTGCTGGACGTCGCCGGCACTGTCGCGGCCGACGACGGGATCGACACCGGCGGGTACCGGCTCGTGTTCAACACCGGCAAGGACGGTCAGCAGACCGTGTTCCACGCGCACTGTCACGTCCTCGGCGGTCGCGGCATGGAGTGGCCCCCGGGCTGACGGGCGTCGCACGCCCGTCCTGGTTCTGCCGAGTCCACTGTGGAACCGGCCTGCGGGGTAGCGCGGCGTCATCACGCAGCGCCTTCCACGACCCGGGCGAGGAGCCGCGCGGCCTCGGCAGTCGCCTCGGGGCGCACAAGGAATCCCGCGTGACTGCCGGGCAGCGTGTGCACCTCGAACGGGTTCCCGGGCGTCAGTGCGTCGGCGTCGGCGATCAGCCTGTCCTGCATCGCGAGCGGCATCGACGTGTCCGCCGCGAGCCGGACGTAGCTGTGGGGAACACCCGCCCAGCGGTCGAGGGCGGCGCGTTCGCCCGGATCGATCATCTCGTCCGGGTCCAGCAGCGCCAGGTAGGCGAGGAACTCGTCGTCGGTGGCGTCGGCGAGCATCGCCGCCTTCAACGCCGCGAGCACGTCGCGATCGGCCGTCCGCCAGTTCATCCGGAGCGCACCCAGCTGTGCGGGGTCGGCGGCGAGGACGTTCGGCAGCCTGTTCAGCGCACTGTCTGCGTACTCCGCCATGGCCATGTACTCGGCGACGGTGGCGCCGACCGGGCACCACGCGGACACGTACACGGCCCGATCGACCAGATGCGGCTCGGTACTCGCCAGGCCGGTGAGCGGCAGCCCACCGCGACTGTGCCCCACCACGACGACCGGCCCGTGCTCACGCGCTCGCCGAGCCACGCTCGCGAGGTGTTCGACGGCGTCGGCCACCGTCACCCCGGCCGCCTTCGACGGCACCGCGCCGAGCGCCGCGCGATCCTGCGGGGCCTGATACGCCTCCGGCCAGGACGCACCGAACCCGTGTCCGGGCAGATCGACCGCCAGCGCGCGCACGCCCAGCAGTGTCAGCTCGCGCAGCAACGGTGCAGCCGAGAAGGAGTTGCTGTTCGACCCGGGGACGAACAGCACGGTCGGAGATGACATGTGCCGATCATGGCAACCGACCGGTCCGAGCGCCCAACGATTTTCCCCTCGTCCGTGCGGCTCGGTGACGTCGAAGGCGCGGGCGAGGCAGCGATGGAGGTCGTGCACATCGCCGCGCCGTATAGGTCATTATACGGACGACATAGTCGGACCCGAGGAGTCACCGCGACGGCGCGGCCGCCGTCCCGCAGCCCTACGCGCGTTCTCGACGACAGGGCCGGGAGGCGTGGACGCTCCACGGGGCGCGGCGCACCCCGGCGGGCCCTGCCGAGGACGACGCGGCGGGTTCCCGCACGGCCTGCACGGGCACCGCGGCGTGGGGCTGCGCACCGAAGCAGCCGGGGCAGACGAGATAGCGGCGCCGGATCGCCACGAGCGTCGCCTCACACCACTGCCGGCACTGCGCGCAGACGAACTCCGCGACATCGGCGAGGCTGTGCAACTCCGCGCTCCCCTGCCCCACCGACACCGAGTACGACGACAGCACCCGGATCCGCCAACCCTGTCCGTGAAGCGTGCGCGCCGCGGCCTCGTCGGCCAACCGGACCGGCCCGAGCGCACCGACCGCCGCTTCACCCGCTTCCGGCGCCATGGTCATGCCTTCCAGTTACCCGAACAGGCGACGGCGAAACCACTTCGACACCGGCCGCTGCACTGTCCGAACCGGACCAGAGCGGACACGGGAGGTCAGCGTGCGAGTGCGGCGACGAGCCGGTCCAGCAGGACGCGTTGCGCCGTCACCAGTCGCGCGCGGGCGGCGTCGAGCGCGCACCACTCGACGCGGTCGAGCTCCGGAAACACTTGCATGCGGCCGGATCCTCGCGGCCACTCCAGTTCGAACGTGCCGGGAGTGACCCGCCCCGGGTCGAGATCACCTTCGAGAGCCCAGGCGGTGACGACCTTGCCACCGGACTGGCGCACGTCACCGAGGGCGATCAACCCGCCCTCGGGTGCCGGCACGCCCAGCTCCTCTTCGAACTCGCGGTACGCGGCGGCCTCCGGCTGCTCGTCCTCGGCGTACTCACCCTTGGGGATGGTCCACGCCCCCTCCTCGCGCCGCGCCCAGAACGGCCCGCCCATATGACCGATCAGCACCTCGGGCGCGTCCGGGCCGCGGCGGTACAACAGAATCCCCGCGCTGCGCCGGCGCTCACTCACACGGGCCCCCACTCACACCGGCCCCATTCGCACGCGATCCCCATTCGCACGCGATCCCCGCTCAGACCGGATCGAGATCCGCGGACTCCCGCGGACTCGGACCCACGAGCGCCTCGGCCGCATCCTTACCGGGATGGGTCCACAGGGCCACCTTCGCGCCCTCCTCGGCCCCGGCCGCGCCGATCGGCCGCTGCGCGGACACGACACCCGTCGCCGGTGCGGGGGCACCGTCCGGCCCGACGGGCACCAGACCCGCGCGCCGCACGATGTCACACGCGTCCTCGGCGCCGAGGCCGACCACGTCGGGGACCTCGGTAACCGGTCGAGGTCGATGCATGGCTCGATTGTAGAGGTCCGACCCGGCCGGTGGGGCCGCCGAGCCGGAACTGATCCACCCGACACGCCACCACGGGTAGAACACGCGTTCGATGTCGCGGTACAGTCCGAGGCATGGACCTGGCACTTCAGGGATCACTCTTCGACACGCTCGCCGACGGGGCGGACGTCGCCCACGCGGACTCCGGCGGTGAACCGTGCGTGGCCGCGGCCACGCCGTCGCTCCGTTCGCTGGAATCCCTCCGCCGTACGGAACTCGGGCGGGGCGCGTGGATCGACGTCCTCCCCGCGTGGCTGTCCGGCGCCGACACACTCTTCCGCACGCTCGCGACCCGGGTTCCGTGGCACGCCGAGCGCAGGCGGATGTACGACCGGACCGTCGACGTGCCGCGACTGCTGAGCTTCTACGACGAGGACGACCCGTTGCCCGACCCTGTGCTCGCGCAGGCCCGCGACGCACTGTCGGCGCAGTACGGCGCCGAACTCGGCGAACCGTTCCGTACCGCGGGACTGTGCTACTACCGCGACGGTTCCGACAGCGTGGCCTGGCACGGCGACACGATCGGTCGCGGCCGGTCGGAGGACACGATGGTCGCGATCCTGTCGGTCGGCGCCGCCCGACCACTGCTGCTGCGGCCGCGCGGCGGCGGTGCGACCAGGCGCTACGGCCTGGGCCACGGCGACCTCGTCGTCATGGGCGGCTCCTGCCAGCGAACGTGGGAGCACGCCGTGCCCAAGACGTCCAAGGCCGTCGGGCCGCGCGTCAGCATCCAGTTCCGTCCCCACGGCGTGCGATGACGGGTGCGCGGCCGTCGATCAGCTCAGGTCGCGGGTGCCGTCGTCGCGTTTCCGGGTGACCCCGTCGGCGTCGAGCCGCTCCAGCAGCGGCACGGCGACCCGGCGGGTCGTGTCCCACACGCGCCGGGCCTGGCTGACGGTGAACGGCGTCTCGAGTCGCGCGAGCCGCTGCGCGGCCAGGCCCGGCGCCCCGGCCGCCAGCACCACGGTGTCGGTGAGCCGGACGAGCCTGCCCGCCCGTTCCGCCGCGGCGAGTTCGCGCTGTCCCAGCCCCAGCTCGGCCAGGTCGTCGGCCTCCGGGGCCTGGAAGGGTCCCGCCGCGAGACGGCGTTCGAGCTGCTGCACGGCCCGCTCGACCGCGTGCGGCAGCACCGAAACGCCCGGCCTGCGTACCAGCCCGTCGCGCAGCTCCAATTCCGCACGGTCGACGATGCGGGAAACCAGCACCGACGGGACACCCAGTTCGCGGCGCAGCGCCTCGACGGGCATCCCCGCGGCGAGCGGCTCGGCCGCGGCGTGGGCGTCCACGCGCTCGGCCGCCCTCGCGGGAAGCTCGGCCAGCAGGTCCGCGTCGACGTACAGCCCGGCCAGCACCGGCACGTCCGGGTGGAACCCGCGAGCACGCAACTCGACCGGCGCCACCACACGGCAACGGCGGACGTAGGCCACCGCCGGATCGCTCCCGTCGAGGTCCCGCGCCCGTTCCCGCGCCGCTCCGCGCCGACGCAGGGCCGGCGGATCCGGGTCGAGGATCTCCACTCCCGCGGGCACGCGGTGCTCCCCCGGATCGCGCAAGAGCCCCGTGTCGCCGTACCGCAGCGGCAACGGCTGCGCCAGGGCCAGTCGCACGGTGTCGTCCCCCAGCGGGCGCACCCGGCAGGAGACGGCCGCAGCGCCGACGTGCAGGACGAGGTCGCGGTGCAGTTCGCCGGCCTTGTCGCCGCGCAGCCGCACGTCGACCTCCGACGTGGGTCGCCACGCCCCCGGCGTGAGCAGCGCCTCGCCCCGGTGCACCCCGGAACGGTCGACACCCCGCAGGTTGAGCGCCACCCGCGCGACGGCCGGCACTTCCCCGCGATCGCGTCCCAGTGCCTGCACGCCGCGCACGGTGACCCGTCCGCCCGAACCCGACAGCTCGAGTTCGTCGCCGACGGCGACCCGCCCCGCGCCGAGCGTCCCCGTGACGACGGTGCCCGCCCCCCGGATCGTGAACACCCGGTCGGCCCACAGCCGGACGTCGGCGGCCGGATCCGGCTCGGGCAGCCCGCGCACGAGGTCGGCGAGGGCTCTGCGCAGCTCGTCGAGTCCGGCGCCGGTACGTCCGCTCACCGCGACCGCGGGAACGTCCCCGAGCGTCGTGGCCGCGACCCGGGACCGGGCGTCGGCGATCACGTCGGCCGGGTCCGCCCGGTCGGCCTTCGTGACCACCAGCAGGCCGCGCGACACGCCGAAGGCGTCGAGCGCGGCGAGGTGCTCCGCCGACTGCGCCTGCCACCCCTCGTCGGCCGCCACGACGAGCATGGCTGCCGTGACCGGCCCCGCGCCCGCGAGCATGTTCGGCACGAACCGCTCATGGCCCGGCACGTCGACGAACGCCACGACGTCGGCGAGACCATCGGCCTCGACGACGTCGCCCCCGCCGTCGGCGGTGGGGAGCCTGGTCCAGGCGAACCCGAGGTCCACCGTCAGCCCGCGCCACTGCTCCTCGGCGAGCCGGTCGGGTTCCATGTCGGTCAGCGCGCGGACCAGCGTCGACTTGCCGTGGTCCACGTGCCCTGCGGTGGCTACGACGTGCATCGCAACACCGCCTCGACCAGTTCGGCGTCGGCCTCCTCCGGCACCGTCCGCAGGTCCAGCAGACACCTGCCGCGGTCGAGCCTGCCGACGACGGCCGGACTGCCCGTGCGCAGGGGTTCGGCGTACCGCTCCGGCACGCTCACGGCCGCGCTCGGCAGTTCCACCCCCGGGGCGCCGCCGCCGCCGACCGCAGCGACCGAGTCGACGGCCGCCGCTGCCACGCCGTACGCCGTCAGCTGCGCCGCGAGCCGCTCCGCTCGCGCCCACAGCGCGCCGACGTCGGCGTCCAGCGCCGCCGCCACCGGCGGCTTCTCACCGCGCAGCGTCGCCTCCAGCGCGGCCAGCGTCAGTTTGTCCACCCGCAGCGCCCGGGCGGCCGGGTGGCGTCGCAGCCGTTCGACCAGCCCCGTCTCCCCCAGCAGCAGACCGGCCTGCGGACCGCCCAGCAACTTGTCCCCGCTCGCGGTGACCAGGGCGGCACCCGCCCGCAGGGCCGTCGTCGCATCCGGTTCCTCCGGCAACAGCGCATGCGGGCGCAGCAGGCCGGAACCGATGTCCACGACGACAGGGACGCCGAGCCCGGTCAGTTCGGCGATCGAGGCCTCCGCGGTGAAGCCGGTGACACGGAAGTTCGACGGATGCACCTTGAGCACGCATCCCGTGTCGGGTCCGATCGCCGCGGCGTAATCGGCGACGCCGGTGCGGTTGGTCGTACCGACCTCCCGGAGCCGCGCGCCCGCCGAGGTCAGCAGGTCGGGGATCCGGAAGCCGTCACCGATCTCGACCAGCTCGCCGCGGCTCACCACGACCTCCTTGCCGGGCGCCAACGTCAGCGCACACAGCAACAACGCCGCGGCGTTGTTGTTGACGACGTGCACTCCGCCCGCGTCGGGCACCGCCTCGGCGAGCGCCGCGAGCGCTCCCGTCCCCCTGCGGGCACGATTGCCGCCTGCGAGGTCGAACTCGACGTCGGTGTACCCGCCCGCGGTCCGTACCGCGTCGAGGGCCTCCTCCGACAACGGAGCCCTGCCCAGATTGGTGTGCACGACGACGCCGGTGGCGTTCACGACCGGGGACAGGCTCGTCGGGTGCGGTCGCCGGGAATCGACCGCGGCCAGTGCGTGCTCGGCCACGTCGTCAGGCACGATCTCCCCGGCCCGGGCGCGGTCCTGTGCGGCGACGATCGCCGTCTTCACCCGGTCGCGGCCGAGCTCATCGGCTGCCTTGGCGAGCCGTGGTTCGGCGAGCAGGGCATCGGTGCGGGGGATGCGCCGCCGTGGGTCGGTCACGACGCACCCCCGCACCGGTCCTCGCGGAGGCGAACGGGAATCGAACCCGCCAACGACAGTGTCTGCCGTTCCACGGTGTTGAAGACCGGGCCGGTCACCAGGCCGGAAGCGCCTCCCTGCAGCAATGCCGCGATCGCCGACATGCCGTCATCATCGCAAGGACGATCACGGCCCGCACAGGCAGGATCGGGATATGACTTCCCGACTGACCCAGTACGCCCACGGCGGTGGCTGTGCCTGCAAGATTCCCCCCGGCGAGCTCGAGGACATGGTTCGCGGCCTCGGCGCGGTCACCCCGCCGGGCGCGCCGGGTGATCTGCTCGTCGGCCTCGACACCGGCGACGACGCGGCCGCCGTACGTATCACCGGTGACCAGGCCGTCGTCGCCACGACCGACTTCTTCACCCCCGTCGTCGACGACGCCTACGACTGGGGCCGGATCGCGGCCACGAACGCCCTGTCCGACATCTACGCCATGGGCGCCACGCCGCTTCTTGCTCTGAACCTGCTGTGCTGGCCCCGGGAACAACTGCCGCCGGACCTGGCGACCGAGGTGCTGCACGGCGGGGCTGACGTCTGCGCCGCCGCGGGCTGCCACCTCGCGGGCGGACACAGCGTCGACGATCCCGAGCCGAAGTACGGTCTCGCCGTCACGGGCCTGGCCCATCCGGACCGGTTGCTCCGCAACGACGCGGGCTCGCCCGGCACGCCACTGTCCCTGACCAAGCCGCTCGGCCTGGGCGTGCTCAACGCCCGCCACAAGGCGACCGGGGAACGCAACGAGGCGGCGATCGACGTCATGACCACACTCAACGACGCCGCCGCCCGTGCCGCCGTCGAGGCGGGCGTCACCTGTGCCACGGACGTGACGGGATTCGGCCTGCTCGGGCATGTGCACAAGCTCGCGCGGGCCAGCGGTGTCACCGCGGTGATCGACGCCGCCGCGGTGCCCTACGTGGACGGTGCGCGGCAGGCGCTGGCGGACGGGTTCGTACCCGGCGGCAGTGCGCGCAACCTCGACTGGGTCCGCCCGCACGTCGACGTCTCCGGGGTGGACGGCGACACGGCGTTGCTGCTGGCCGACGCGCAGACCTCGGGGGGCCTGGTCGTCGCGGGCGAGATCCCGGGAGCGCCGGTCATCGGCGAGCTCCGGGAGCAGGCCGAGCAGACCGTGCTCGTGCGCTGACCCGCCCGTGCGTCCTGGCCGAGCGCGGCCGGGACGCACGGGAGTCACCGCCTGTCGGCCGGTCCGTCTGCGCCACCGCCGGCTCCGCGGGCGCCGGCGGCGTTGCCGCCGCCGGTACTTCCGCTGTCGCCGCTGCCGCCGCTGTCGCCGCTGCCGCCGCTGTCGCCGTTGTCCCCGCCGCCGCCGTTGCCGTCGCCGTTGCCGCCGTTGTCCCCGCCGCCGTCGTTGCCGGACCCGCCGTCGCCGTTGCCGCCGCCGTCGCCATTGCCGCCGCCGTCGCCATTGCCGCCGGAGTCACCGCCGCCGTCCGACGGCTCGGGCTCGGGCTCCGGTTCGAGGCACACGACCGCCGTCTGGCCCCGGTAGACGACGTCCCGCTTCTCGCGCCGGATCACCTCTCCGGTCTCCGGGTTCTTGAAGATGCGCGTGTCGTTGGTGCTGAAGCCGCTGGAACCGCTGCTCGGCACGCAGGACTCGCTCGCAGGCAGGACCTCGGTCGGTGGCGCGGTGTAGTTGTACCTGCCGCCGTTGACCGATTCGATCTCGTACCGTTTGGTGCCCCACAGCTTCACAGTGATGTCGCTCGGGGTCCAGATCGTTTGGATGACGACGCCGTTCGGCGAGTCGTTCTTGAACCTCAGGTCGATGACACTCGATCCGTCCGAGCTCTGGAACACCGTGGCCTCGCGGCCCACCGGGTAGCGGCTGATGTAGTAGCTGTGCTCCTTGTGCTCGACGTCCTTCAGGCCCGCGAAGTAGTACGCGTTGTACAGCGTCGTCGCGAACTGCGAGATGCCTCCGCCGACGGCCCGCGAGGCTTGGCCGCCCGAGATGATGCCGGCGGAGACGTAGCCCTGCTCGATGCCCCGCGGCCCGGTGTGTTCGTTCAGGCTGAACGTCTCCCCCGGTTCGACGACGGCACCGTTGACCTCTTCCGCCACCTGTTTGATGTTGAGCCCCGAGTCGTAGGCGAAGCCGCTGGTGGTGAACTCGCCGACGACCTCCTTGATGCCGAGGGCCTGCGCTTCCTTCGTGGTCAGCTCGGCGGGCTGTTCACCGTAGGGTGCGGTCACGGCGCGCTCGCCGTCACCGGTCAGCACGCCGGGAAGCTCCTTCGCGACCGTGGTCCAGTCGACGCCGTAGCCGTCCGTGGACGGCCGGATCTTCGGGCTGCCGTCCTGGAACGTGAAGTGCGCGTCCCTGCCCGGGTCCTCGGTCGAGGCGAGCTGGGGTGCCGCGACCTCGCGCAGCACTTCCTCGTCGATCCCGGCCGTCAGCGACCCGTCGTCGCGGACGTCGAACGTCAGTGACCGTGCGATACCGCGCGGCCGCACCGTGGCGTCCGCTCCTTCACCGCGGATCGTCACCGGCGCGGAGACGGCCGGTTCGGCCAGGTCGGCCACCGCGTCGCGGACGGTGTCGGGCGACGACCGCACATCCAGGATGCGTACGGGCAGTTCCACCGCGTTCGGGGAGGCCCAGCGGGCCAGGATCGCCGACTTCGCGCCGGCCACGTCGAGCTCGCGGCCCTTCACCGGATCGACCGGCACCGGCGTCGTACCGTCGAACCGGATCGTTCCTTCCGAGGCCTTCCGGTCGATGTCGTCGCGGAGTCGCTCGAGTTCGGCGTCGAGTTGTGCCGAGTCGGCGGTCGAGACGAGTCCGATGTCCTCGGTCGTGAACAGCGATGCCACGCGCGCGAACGGGTTCAGCGGCTGGTCGGTCGCCGCGTCGAGCGTCGCCCTCCAGTCCACGGCCAGGCCCGCCGACTCGGGTGCGAGCGTGTGCTCGCCACCGCCGGTGAGTGTGACCGGCGACGATTCGTCGAGTTCGCGACGCAGCGTGCGTTCGGCCTCCTCACGGCTCTGCCCGGCGACGTCGACCCCCGCGACGGTGCGGCCGCGGGCCACGTCGCCCTGGTTGATCAACAGGTCGAGGCCGTACAGGACGACGAGGACCCCCACCACGGCCGCCGCGATCACGCCGACCCGGCGCCACGGCACGTCGGCGGGCAGCAGCCCGCCGGAGGCGGAACTCTCGGTCTCGGCGGATTCGCTGTCGGGGGACTCGCTGTCGGGAGATGCTGCGGCAGCGGTGCCGGTGCTGTCGGCGGGAGCGAGGACGTCCGTGCCGCCCGAGACCTCCGGGCCGGACTCCGGGCCGGAGCCGGTGGGCGCGGCAGCATCGGTGGGCGCGTCCGCATCGGTGGCAACACCGGCACCGTAACCCGCGCCGAGTGCGGCTGCGTCGGTCTCCGACGGCCACATCGGCTGGTCCGCACCGGCCGTCTCCCCCGGGTCGCCGACCGGATCCGGCGTGGACGCACCCTGGACGGTGGGGTCCGCCGGCGTCACCTCGCCCGTGTCCGGCTCGAACTCCAGCTCGTCGACGCTCGGCTGGGCGGACTCCTCGGCGTCCGGAGCGGCCGACCCATCGGCTGAGCGGGACTCGTCGAACTCGGGGCTTCCGTCGACGTCGGGAGTGTCGTCCGACTCCACAGCATCACCGGCCTGGGCAGCATCACCGGACTCCGCGGTGGAGCCGGGCGCGGATTCCTCGTCGGTGTCGGTGGGCCCGCCGGACGCCGCCGCGGTCCCCGGGGTCCGATCCGGTACGTCACCGGTTCCGGGCGTCGCAGGGTCGGGCGTCGCGGAGTCGTCGTCCTGGGCCAAGGTATTCCTTTGAGGTGTTCAGCTGCGGCAATCACGACAAAATTACCGCAGTGCGTGGCGTCGGTGGTAGGGACCTCACCGCGAACGAAGCCGGGCGGGAGGGGCGTGTCGAGGGGACGTCGATCCGGCCGATGGCCGGCGCTCCCCGGGAAACCGGGCCCACTCGCGTCGTCGCCTAACCGTCGTCCCCGTCGTCCTTCTTCTCGTCCTTCTTGCCCTTGCCCTCCTCCTTCTTCTCGTCCTTCTCGTCGCTGTCGTCCTCGTCGTCCTTCTTCTCGCCTTCGCCCTTCCCGTTACCTTCGCCCTTCCCGTTACCTTCGCCCTTGCCGTCGCCTTCACCGCCGAGCTCGCGGGTGTTCAGGACCTCGTCGGAGTCGATCAACGGATCGCCCGACGCCGACACGGTCATCCCCAGACGGTGCATCTCGCGGGTGCGTTCGCCGTCGGTGGTCGTGAAGTCGAGGCGGACCTTGACGGTCTCGTCGTCGACGGCGCGAGGCCCGCCGCTGATCCGGACCTTCTCGATACCGTCCCAGAACTTCTCGTACTGCTCCCTGCCCTGGGCGTGCAGGCTCGGGCCGAGCGAGCCCCACGCCGTGTCGGCATCGTCGGGGACCAGCGCGTAGTAGCGGGCCACCGCCGCCTCCAACTCCGGGCGCGACGGCTTCGGCGGCGTGCTCGTCGGCTCCGGTGCCTGCGACGACGACGGGGCTGGGGCCGAGGTGTTGACCGGCGCCGCTCCGGCCTCCGAGCCGGAGGCGCCGACGGTGCGCACCAGGATCTCGGAGGCGAGGACACCCGCGGCGACGGCCGCCACCACCGCGGCCGCGACGACCGCGATCCGCCTGCGGCGACCCGCGGGCCGCTGCGCCTCGACCGCGGGAAGTCCCACCCGGGTCGCAGGCCGCTGTTGGGACGCCGCTCCCGCCGCAGGCGCCGCCGTCACGGCGGGCATCGGTGCGGTGACCGGAGCGGCCGCGGGGACGGTCGCGGGCTCGAGCTGCGGGGTAGCCCCTGCAGCGACGGCCCGCAAGGCCGCCTCGACCTGCGCCATCGACGGCCGCTGCTCGGGCTCCTGGTGCAGCATCGCCTGCAACGGGCCGGTGAGTGGGCCCGCCTGCCGCGGCGGCGCGGCAGCGGACGTGGCCACCTTGTGCAGCAGCGCGATCTCGTTGTCGAGCGTGCCGAACGGCGGACCGCCCTCGACCATCGAGTACAGCGTCGCGCCGAGCGAGAACACATCCGACTCGGGGCCCGGATCGGCCCCGCGCGCCGCCTCCGGCGACAGGTACGCGGGCGTGCCCGCGAGCAGGCCGGTACTGGTGAGCGTGACGTCACCGGCGGCCCGTGAGATGCCGAAGTCGGTGATCTTCGCCGTTCCGTCCTCCGCGATGAGCACGTTGCCCGGCTTGACGTCCCGGTGCACGACCCCGGCGGCGTGGGCCGCCCCCAGCGCCGAGGCGACCTGCGCACCGAGCCGTGCGACCTCGGAGGGCGGCAGCACGCGTCCCTCGCCCAGCAGGTCGGCCATGCTCCGTGACGGAAGGAACTCCATCACCAGCACGGGCTGGCCCTCGTCCTCGGCGACGTTGTAGACGGTGATCGCATTCGGGTGCTGCAACCGGGCCGCCATACGTCCCTCGCGGAACGCACGCTGCCGCGCGATCTCCGCCTCGCGCTGGTTCAGGCCTGGGGGCAGCAGCAGCTGTTTGACCGCCACCGTGCGGTCGAGCACCTCGTCGACCGCACGCCAGACCACGCCCATCGCACCCGCACCGATACGCGAGCGCAGGCGATAACGCTCCGCGATCAGACGGCCTTCGTCGTCACTCAACGGCGGCTCCTCGGGTTCCGGCGAGCGGACAGGACTGCATGGTCCGGACAGCGTAGATGCCCGTGACGCCGCGCACGCCACAACCGTCCAGGCAGGCCGAACATCACACGACTCCGCACGCGACAGCACGGGCTGCGTCGACCGCCCGCCCACCCCCGTCGACAACCGGGAGTCACGAAGCACCTGAAGATCCACCCGAACGGGTGGATAGACTATGGGGCCATGGGTTGGTTGATGAACACGTGGCGGGAGTCTGCCGCCGGGCGGGAACTCACCGCTCTCACCGACCGGCTCGGCCGGATCGGCGCCGCACCCGCTCTCCTGCCGGTGGGCAGGCTTGCGGCCGTCGATCAGCACGCGGCGGCGATCCGCGACATCCTGACCCTCGGCGCGGGCGGTGTCTCCCAGGCCCAGCTCGCCTACTACGCCCGCGGGGTGCACGACGCCGCCCGGGACGCGGGCTGGACACCACCGTCGGCGGAAGGTGCGACCACCGACTGGGTCATTCTCCGCCTGGCCGCCGTGTGCCTCCTCGCGACGGCGGGCGCCGCGGTGGGTGCGGAGCTGGACCCGGCCCTGTTCTCCTGAACTCGGCCGATGTGCTCCCGATCGGCCGGGAACGCCGTGCCGGCGGACCGCACGCACGACGGCGGGCACGCCCCCGATCCTGTCGGGGACGTGCCCGTCGCGGCGATGGAACTACTCGTCGACGGTCACCTGGGGTAGTCGCCCGTGTCGGGCCGGGGCTGCTCGGACTGCATGCCCGACGCACCCGGTGCCGTCGGAATCGGCCCCGTCGCGGGCTCCTGCTGAGCGGTCGCGGGGGCACCGGGCTGGGCGCGCATCGTGTCCTCACGACCACGCTGGTAAGCCTCGTCCGAACCGGTCGATGCGGGCAGCTCCGACTCGGCCCGGCCGAGCCAGCGTTCCCACCGCTGCTGCATCGGCCGCACCATGCCGCCGCCGACACCGACGACGATCACGCCGCCGACCGTGGCGAGAACGGTGACCAGCACCGGCGTCGTCACCGTGGTGGCCACGCCCATCTGGTTCAGAGCGGCGATCACACCGAGCGCCACGATGAAGACCTGCGCCACCCGGGCCACGAAGTTGCCCCAGCTGAACGCACCGAGGGCAGCACCCACGATGTCCTTCACGGCATTGCCGATCGCGGCCGCCACCACGACGATGACGATCGCGACCACGGCCATCGGCAGCCAGGCCACCACGTCGGCGAGCAGCGTGCTCACCGGGTTCGGACCGAAGACCGCGAAGCCCATCTGCAGCGTGATCAGCAGGACGGCGTAGTAGACGATCGCTGCGATCAGATCACTGGCGTCGTACTTCGAGCGTTCGAGCGCCCGCTTGATACCACCACGTTCCACCGCGCGATCGAAATGCAGCCGCTCGAGCACCATGTCGACGACCTTGCGCAGCACCTTCGCCACGATCCAGCCGACGACGAGAATGACCAAGAACACGGCGAGATTGGGCAGGAAATTGATCACCGTGTCCAAGACGTTGCGGAATGAATCACCAATATTCATCGCCGGTACCATCCTTTCCGGGTGGTTGCGGACTACCCGGAAAATGAGGCTCACACGCTCGTGAGCGGGGCGCCTTTCGAGATCGACTAATGACCCCGATCGGGTGAGGACCCGTAATTTCGAACCGTTTTCGCGATCTCCGCCGTTTGCGCTGGGCACACCCGGCAGCAGCCACCCACGAAACGCGCGCCCGCCCGAATCCAGTCGCTCACCTGTGCGGGGGAGAAACTCGCTCGCCCGGTCCATTGACGTGCGACCGCGTCCCAGCTGTGACCACTGTTCGGATACGCCACGGCGGGTTTTCCGGCGATCTCCCGCACCGCGTCGACGGCGGATATCACCTCATCGGGGGCACAGCAGTTCACCCCGACGCCCACCACGCGATCGTCACCGGCCGCGACCGCGAAGGCGTCCTCGAACGACTGCCCGGCCCGCGTGCGGCCGTCGGCCACCGTGTAGGACAGCCATGCGGGCACGTCCACCGCGTCCAGCGCGGCCAGCAGTGCGACGGCCTCGTCGACGTCGGGCACGGTCTCCAGTGCGATCAGGTCCGGGCCCGCCTCGGCCAGCATTTCCAGCCGTGGCCGATGGAACGCCGTCAACTCGCGTACGGTCAGCCCGTACCGGCCGCGGTACTCCGACCCGTCGGCCAGATACGCGCCGTAGGGCCCGACCGAGGCCGCAACCCGTCCGCCACCCGCCCGCGCGGCGGCCTCCCTGGCGAGGTCCACACTGCGCCGCAGCAGTCGCCGCGTCCGGCCCTCCGACAGTCCGTGCTCGGCGAACCCGGCCGCACTGGCCTGGTAACTCGCCGTGATCGCCACGTCCGCCCCTGCCCGGAAGAAGGCCTCGTGCGCGGCGACGATCTCGTCCGGCGCGTCGGCCAGCAGCCGCGCCGACCACAACGAACCCGACAGGTCGTTGCCGCGCGCCTCGAGTTCCGTCGCCAGTCCACCGTCCAGCACCACGACGGGCTCGTTACCCGCGCCGGTCTCGTCCATGCCGTCCAGATTACGGTGACCGCGCCCGGGGACTCCGCCGTGACGCGACCGCACGCGGGGACGGCGTCACGGACCGCGTCCGACGGCTTACAGTATGGCGCCGACCCCTGCCGTGCCCGCGGACCGGACCGCGGTCGAGCACGGCACCCGAGGAGGCCCCGGAGGAGGTGCAGCGCGCGTGCGCGACGACGACCGGCACGGCCCGTTGCCCGGCCCCGTGACCGGCGACGCGGCCGACGAGGTCGACTTCTACGACCTGCTCGGTGTTTCCGACGACGCGACGACCTCGCAGATCAAATCGGCGTTCCGCGCCCGTGCACGGTCGTGGCATCCCGACACGGGCGGCGACGCGCACCGGTTCGCGCTGCTGCGCGAGGCCTACGACACGCTCACCGATCCCGAACGGCGCGCAGCCTACGACGGCACGGACGACACCGACGACGTGGCCGACGAGCCGCTGCCGGTTCCGGACCCCGATCCGGTCCCACCGCCGCGCAGGCCACGCGCCCGCGCCTTCGGGGACGATCCGTCGTTCCGGCCACCGCGCGTGCGGCTCGATCCCGCGACGATCCCCTGGTGGGAGTCCGCGGCCACCGAACCGCGTACGCACCTGTCCCCCGGCCGCGCGCCGGGACACGCGGTTCCGGTGCTCGTCCCGGCGTTCACCACCGCGATCGCCGCGACCCTCGTCCTCGCGGGTGCACCGGCGCCGGTGCTGGTCGCCGGACTGGCCGTGGCCGTCGCGGCGGTGACCGCCGTCGGCGTGCACGTCCGCGGGCGCCATGTGGCGCTGCGGGCCGCACGCGCCGAAGTGCGCGATGTCGTGTTCGGCCGGCCCGGCACCGACGACGACCAGATCGCCGAACGTCGTACCGCGGACCTGCTCGACCGGTACCTCACCCGCCTGCCGGGCGCACGGATCTTCCACGGACTGGCCTGGCCCGGTTCGGTGTTCGCCGACATCGACCACGCCGTGCTGTGCGGCAGGCGGCTGGTGCTCGTCGAATCGAAACGCTGGCTGCCCGGGCACTACAGCACGGGCGCCGACGACGTGTTGCAGCGCAACGGCCGCCGGTTCGGCGGCGGCGGGAGCCGCCTCGCCGAGGCTCTCGACGTGTTCGACGAGCTGCTTCCCGGCGTCGACGTCCGCGGGGCCCTCGTGCTGTACCCGAGTCGTGCGGGCACGATCACGGTCGCCCCCACCGACGCGTTCACGCCCGCCGGAACCGACGTCGCCGTGCTGACGCCGGAGGAGTTCGTGCGCGTCGCCGGGGCGTGGCTGGCCGAGGACCCATCCACTGTGGACGTCCGGGCCTTCCGCACGGTGATCGCCCGCGTCGTGAGCTGACGCCCGCTCCGACGCACCTTTCGACGGCCCACTCCCCCGACGGGTTCGAACTCGACCGACTCCGGACCCGCACGTCGCGACCCGACGCCCGGTTCCGGCGTCCTCGGGTTCTCCGGCCTCTCCCACGCGGGCGCTCGGGCTGGTAGCTTCCTAAGCGCACGCTTACTCGATGAGGAGGACCTTCGTGTCGGTGGACAACCCTGTTCCGGAGTCACCGTCCCGCGTCGCCGTCGTCACCGGCGCGGGCCGCGGTATCGGCGCCGCCGTCGCCCGGCGACTCGCCGACGACGGATTCGCCGTCGGGCTGATCGATCTCGACGAGGCCGGAGCCAAGGCGGGCGCGGACGCGATCACCGCGGCCGGCGGCACGGCGGTAGGCCTGGCCGCCGACATCAGCGACGCCGAGGAGGTGGACCGCGTGGTCGGCGAAGTGGCCGACGCACTCGGGCCGCCGACCGTGCTCGTGAACAACGCCGGCATTACCCGGGACAACCTGCTGTTCAAGATGTCCGAGTCCGACTGGGATGCGGTCATGGGTGTCCACCTGCGCGGCGCGTTCCTGATGTCGCGTGCGGTGCAGAAGCACATGACCGAGCAGGGCTGGGGCCGGATCGTCAGCCTGTCGAGCACCTCCGCGCTCGGCAACCGTGGCCAGGCGAACTACTCGACGGCGAAGGCCGGGTTGCAGGGCTTCACCAAGACGCTGGCCGTCGAGCTCGGCAAGTTCGGCGTCACCGCCAACGCCATCGCACCCGGCTTCATCGCGACCGACATGACCGCGGCGACCGCCGAACGGCTGGGCATGGGTTTCGAGGATTTCAAGGACGCGGCGGCGAAGGAGATCCCGGTCCGCCGGGTCGGCGAGCCGGCGGACATCGCCCATACGGTGTCGTTCCTCGTCAGCGACGGTGCCGGATTCGTGTCCGGTCAGGTCATCTACGTCGCCGGAGGGCCGAAGGCGTGAGCACAGCCGAGCCCGAACCGGCCCGTGTCTTCCCCGACCTGGACAGTTTCACCGCCGCCGTCGGGGAGCAGCTCGGACACAGCGAGTGGCACACCGTCACACAGGACCAGATCGACTTGTTCGCCGACGCGACACTCGACCACCAGTGGATCCACGTCGACCCCGAACGCGCCGCGGCGGGCCCGTTCGGTGCGCCGATCGCCCACGGCTTCCTCACGCTGTCGCTGATCCCCCGGCTGGCCAAGGACGTCTACCGGGTCGACGGGCTGAGCATGGGGATCAACTACGGCCTGAACAAGGTGCGGTTCCCGCAGCCGGTGAAGGTCGGCCAGCGGATCCGCGGAAGCGCCGAGCTCGCCGAGGCCACGCCCGGGAAGCAGGGCACGCAGGCGGTCGTGCGGTGGACCCTCGAGATCGACGGTGAGGCGAAGCCTGCCTGCATCGCCGAAATGGTCACCGTGCTGGTGCCGTGACCCGCAGGGGTGCCCGGTCCGCCGGGCACCCCCGCACCGACGCCCGCTCAGGACAAGGAGGTCGGATTGAGCGACGCAGATCCCCCCGGCGTGGACCTGGCGCGTCTGCGGACGTATCTGGACCGGGAGCTACCCGGCACGGTCACCGGACCGCTGACGGCACGACTGGTCGAGGGCGGCCGGTCGAATCTCACCTACATCGTCGACGACGGCTCCCGACGGCTGGTGCTCCGGCGCCCTCCGCTCGGGCACGTGCTGCCGACCGCGCACGACATGAGCCGCGAGTACCGGGTCATCAGCGGGCTGCACGGCACGCCGGTGCCGGTCCCCCGCGCCCACGTGCTGTGTACCGACGACGACGTCCTCGGCGCGCAGTTCTACGTCATGGACTTCGTCGAGGGCTCCCCGCTGCGGACCGCCGAACAGTTGCGGCCACGGGGCGAGGAGCGCACGCGGGCGATCACCGGCCGGCTGGTCGACACCCTCGTGGAGCTGCACGCCGTCGATCCGACGGCAGTCGGCCTCGCCGACTTCGGCAAACCCGACGGGTTCCTGGAACGCCAGCTCCGGCGGTGGTCGAAACAACTGGCCGCATCGCGCAGCCGGGACGTGCCGGGCATCGACGAGCTCCACGAACGGCTCGCGGCACGCATTCCGCCCTCGCCCGCACCGTCGATCGTGCACGGTGACTACCGCCTGGACAACGTGCTGGTGGGAACCGACGACCGCATCAACGCGGTGCTCGACTGGGAGATGTCGACGCTCGGCGACCCGCTCACCGACCTGGCGCTGTTGCTGGCGTACTCGCAGCTGCACACGCTCGACCTCGACACGGTCAGCGACGTCGGCGCGGCACCGGGACACCCGTCGCCGGACGAGATCGCCGACGCCTACACCCGTGCGTCCGGGCGCGACGTGTCCGACCTGGGCTGGTACCTGGGATTCGCGCTGTTCAAGCTCGCGGTGATCCTCGAGGGCATCTACTACCGCTACAGCCACGGGCAGACCGTCGGCGAGGGATTCGACCGCATCGGGGCCGGCGTCGCCCCGCTCGTCGCGCTCGGCAACTCCGCACTGAAAGGGAACTGATGGACTTCGCCGTCGACAGCACCACCGAGGAGCTCAGCGGGCGGCTCCGGGAGTTCATGGACTCCCACGTGTACCCGGCCGAGCAGGTGTTCCACGAGCAGCTCGCCGAGCGCAGCGATCCGTGGTCGGTTCCGCCCGTCGTCGAGGAGCTCAAGACCGAGGCACGCACACGGGGCCTGTGGAACTTCTTCCTCCCCGGTTCGGACGGCGGCGGACTGACGAACCTGCAGTACGCGCCGCTCGCGGAGATCACCGGCCGCAGTCCCGAACTGGCGCCGGCCGCACTGAACTGCGCAGCCCCCGACACCGGCAACATGGAAGTGCTGCACATGTTCGGATCCGCCGAGCAGAAGCGCACGTGGCTGGAGCCGTTGCTGGACGGGACGATCCGGTCGGCGTTCGCGATGACCGAACCGGACGTGGCCTCCTCCGACGCCCGCAACATCGCCACCCGGATCGAGCGGGACGGCGACACCTACGTCCTCAACGGACGGAAGTGGTTCATCTCCGGGGCCATGAACCCGAACTGCCGCGTCTTCATCGTGATGGGCAAGACCGACCCGGACGCCGAGCCGCACCGCCAGCAAAGCATGATCCTGGTCCCCCGTGACACGCCGGGGCTGCACGTCAAGCGCGGCATGCAGGTCTTCGGCTACGACGACAGCGCCGGCGGCGGGCACGCCGAGGTGGTGTTCGACGACGTGCGGGTGCCCGCGGAGAACCTCATCGGCGAGGAGGGCGGCGGGTTCGCCATCGCCCAGGCCCGTCTCGGTCCGGGACGTATCCACCACTGCATGCGGCTGCTCGGCATGGCCGAGCGCGCCGTGGAGCTCATGTGCACCCGCGCGGTCGGCCGTGAGGCGTTCGGTGCCCCGCTGGCGAAACAGGGCGTGGTGCAGGAGTGGATCGCCGAGTCGCGCGTCACCATCGAGTCGCTGCGCCTGCTGGTGCTCAAGACGGCGTGGCTCATGGACACGGCGGGCAACAAGGGCGCTCACACGGAGATCCAGGCCATCAAGATCGCCACACCACGGGCCGTCGAATCCATTCTGGACAGGGCGATCCAGTTGCACGGGGCGGGCGGCGTGAGCCAGGACTTCCCGCTCGCCGGGCTGTGGGCCTCCGCCCGCACGCTGCGGCTGGCCGACGGACCCGACGAAGCGCACAAACGATCCCTCGCCCGCAGAGAACTGAAGAGGTACCTGTGATGACGACGACGTCCCAGAAGGGACTCGACGCCGAGGGCCTGCGCGCCCGCGTCGCCGACGTCCTCGCCGCCCACGATCCGGCCACGACCGACCGGCTCGAATTCCTACGTGCCCGGTACGACGCGGGCCTGGCCTGGGTGCACTTCCCCGCCGGCCTGGGCGGGCTCGACGCTCCCCGGGAGCTGCAGTCCGTCGTGGACGCCGAGTTCGCCGCCGCCGGTGCGCCGGACAACAACCCGCGGCGCATCGGGATCGGACTCGGCATGGCCGCGCCCACGATCCTGAAGTTCGGCAGCGAGGAGCTGAAGAAGCGCCTACTCCGTCCGTTGTGGACCGGCGAGGAGGTGTGGTGCCAGCTGTTCTCCGAACCGGGAGCGGGTTCCGACCTGGCGGCGCTCGCCACGCGGGCCGTGCGGGACGGGGAAGACTGGATCGTCAACGGGCAGAAGGTGTGGACCTCCAGTGCGCACACCGCCCAGTGGGCCATCCTCGTCACGCGCACCGATCCGGACGTGCCGAAACACCGGGGCATGACCTACTTCGTGCTGGACATGAATCAGCCCGGCGTCGAGGTGCGGCCGCTGCGGCAGATCACCGGCGAGGCCGAGTTCAACGAGGTGTTCCTGACCGACGCCCGGATCCCGGACGCGCAGCGGCTCGGCGAGGTCGGGGCGGGCTGGCAGGTCGCGCAGACGACGTTGATGAACGAACGTGTCGCGATCGGCGGCAACGCCCAGCCCCGTGAGGGCGGCATGGTCGGCAAGGTCGCCGCGACCTGGCGCGACCACCCCGAACTGCGCACGCCGGAGCTGCGGGACCGCCTGCTGGCACTGTGGGCGGAGGCGGAGGCGTTCCGGCTCGCGGGCAGCAGACTGCGCCAGCAGCTGGCCCTCGGCCAGCCCGGGCCGGAGGGTTCGGGCATGAAGCTGGCGTTCGCGACCGTGGCACAGCGACTCGCCGCGCTCGAACTGGAGATCCTCGACGAGGACGCGCTGCGTTACGACGACTGGTCGATGCGCAGGCCGGAGCTCGTCGACTTCACCGGACGTGAGGCCGGCTACCGGTATCTGCGCAGTAAGGGCAATTCGATCGAGGGCGGCACCTCCGAGGTGCTCCGCAACATCATCGCCGAGCGCGTGCTGGGACTGCCGTCGGAACCGCGCACGGACAAGGACGTCGCCTGGAAGGACCTGCCCCGATGACCAACGCGGACCTGCTCTACTCGGACGTCGAGACCGATCTGCGCGCCAGCGTGCGCGATCTGCTCACCGACCGGTGCACACCGGAGTCCCTGCTCGCGAGGGTGGAGAGCGACGAGCCGTACGACCTGGGCTTGTGGCGCACCCTCGCCCGCGACCTCGGCACGGCCGGACTCGCGGTGCCGGAGGAGCTCGGTGGACAGGGCGCGTCGGCCCGCGAGGTGGCGCTCGTCCTCGAAGAACTGGGCCGCTCGGTCGCGCCGGTACCGTTCCTCGGCAGTGCCGTGCTGGCCACGTCGGCGCTGCTCGGCTGCGACACGGCATCGGCCGAGGTCGCGGGCCTGCTGCGCAGGCTCGCCGGGGGCGAGGCCGTCGGTGCGCTCGCCGTCCCGCTGTCGACCATGACCGACACCGGGTTCCCCGGAGACGTCACGGCCACCGCTGACGGCACGCTCGACGGCACGGTCACGTCCGTCGCCGACGGCACGGTCGCGGACGTGTTCGTGGTCCCGGCCACGAGCCCGGACGGTCCCGGGCTCTACGCCGTCGACGCGGCCACCGCCGACGTGGCCGCACCGGTGTCGTTCGACCTGACCCGCCGGATCGCCGACGTGTCGCTCCGCGGTGCCACCGCTACCCGGCTGGCCGGACCGGACCGCGCCCCGGACGCCGTGGCCGGCGCCCTGACGACCGGCGCCGGCCTGCTCGCGTCGGAACAGCTCGGCCTCGCCCAGTGGTGTCTCGACGAGACGGTGGAGTACCTCAAGGGCCGGTACCAGTTCGGCAGGCCGGTCGGCTCGTTCCAGGCGCTCAAACACCGGCTGGCCGACCTGTGGCTCGAACTGGTGGGCGCGCGGGCGGCCGCGCGGTACGCCGCGGACACGCTGGCCCGCGGCGACGCCGACGCTCCGGTCGCGGTGGCGCTGGCCCGGTCGTACTGCGCGGAGACGGCCGTCCACGCGGCCGAGGAGTGCATCCAGCTCCACGGCGGCATCGGCATGACGTGGGAGCACCCGGCGCACCTGTATCTCAAGCGGGCCAAGGCGAGTCAGGTCGCGTTCGGCGCTCCAGGCAGGCACCGGGCCGCGTTGGGTGAGCTCGTGAATCTGCCCGCCTGAGTCACTGCCCGGCCGATCACTGTGCCCGCCCGATCACTGTGCCCGGCCGATCGCTCCCCGCCCGAATCACGGCCCGCTCGGTCAGTGATCCGCACGGTCATTGCCCGCACGGATCACCGAGCCGCCGCAGCGGGTGGAGGCGTCCCGAAGACATGGAGGGCGTCCCCACCCGCTGGCGCGGGTCGTCAGCGAGTCTCGTCGACCAGCCAGGACAGGTAGTCCCGATGCCCGCCCGTGACAGGCGTGACGATCACCTCGGGCACGTCGTAGCTGTGCCGCTCGCTGAGCAGTGCGACGAGGCTGTCGGCGCGGTCACGGGCGGTCTTGACCTCGACCCGCCATTCGGCGTCGGTCTCGATTGCGCCCTCCCAGCGGTACACGCTGGTGATGGGGCCGACGATCTGTGCGCAGGCGCCGAGTCGCTCCTCGACGGCGGCGGCGGCCAGGCTCCGGGCCGCGTCCTCCGAATCGGTGGTGGTCACGACGACGACGTGTTCGTGGGTCATGCGCCCACCCTAGAAGGCCGGGCCCTGAATCCCTCGCCGCTGCCCTGCCGCGCGCCGCCGGTGGGCCCCGCCCGGCGGACGTGCCGGATCCGGACGGGGCCCACCGTCACGGCGTGGGCCCGCCGACGGCGTCCTCGAGGCGTCGCTGCAGCTTGTTCATCCCGCCGAGCCAGCGATCGGTCTCGGTGGCGCGTTTGACGTAGAACCCGGCGACCTCCGGGTGGGGAAGGATGAGGAACCGGCCGTCCCGGAGACCGTCGAGCACGGCCGCGGCGACGTCCTCCGGTTCGATCGCGTCGGCGCCGAGCAGCGCCTGCCCTGCCGCGCCCGCGTCGTCGAGCAGCGCGGTGCGCACACCCTGCGGGCACACGACCTGCACCCCGATACCCCGGTGCCGGTAGGTCGCCGCGAGCCATTCGGCGAAGCCGACCGCGCCGTGCTTGGTGACCGAGTACGGCGCGGAGCCGAGGTTCGTGAGCAGTCCCGCCGCCGAGGCGGTCACGAGCAGGTGACCGTTCCCGCGCTCCAGCCAGCGCGGGACGAGCTCCCTGGCAGCCCGCACGTGGGCCATCACGTTGACCTCCCACGAACGGGCCCAGGCATCCTCCGTCGCCTCGGGTCCGCCGTGTTCGGCGACACCCGCGTTCGCGCAGTACAGGTCCACCTCGCCGAGTTCGTCGCGAGCGCGCGCGACCAGGGTGCGCACACCGTCCTCGGTGGCCGCGTCGCCCGGCACCGCCGCGGCACCGAGTTCCCGCGCGACCGCCTCGACGGCCGGGCCGTCGGTGTCGGCCAGCACGAGACGTGCGCCCTCCCCGGCGAAACTCCGGGCAAGCGAGGCACCGATCCCCCGGCCGGCACCGGTGATCACGACACCCGCACCGTCCAGCACGACACTCACAGGCCACCGCCGAGCGTCACGCCGCCGTCCAGCACGAGCGTCTGACCGGTCAGCCATGCGGCCTGGTCGGACAGCAGGAACGTCACCGCGCCGGCGATGTCGGAGGGCACGCCAAGACGCTTGAGCGGGTAGGACGAGGCCACCTCGGCCTCCCTGCCCTCGTAGAGCTGGGTGGCGAACTGCGTCTTCACGATCGCGGGGGCCACACAGTTGACGCGGATCTTCGGGCCCAGTTCCCCGGCGAGTTCGGAGGTCGCGCGGATGACCGCGGCCTTGCTCACGCCGTACATACCGATGCCCGGCGAGTTGCGGATGCCCGCCACCGAGGCGACGTTGACGATCGAGCCACCGTGCTCGCCCATCCACGCGTCGCGCACCGCTCGGGTCCACGCCAGCGGGGAGAGGACGTTGACCTGGAAGATCTTCGCCGCGGCGGCGTCGTCGCAGTCCAGCAACGAGCCGAAGTGCGGGTTGATGCCCGTGTTGTTGACCAGGTAGTCGATGCGGCCGAACTTCTGCATGGTCCGGTCCACCGCGTCCTGGCGGTGCTCGGGGTCGTCGGCCCTGCCCGGCACGCCGAGCGCGACGTCGTCGCCACCGAGCTGCGTCACCGCCTCGGCCAGCGGATCGGGTTTGCGCGCGGTGATGCACACCTTCGCGCCGCGGTTCACCAGATCCTGTGCAATGCCGAGGCCGATGCCCCTGCTCGCACCCGTCACCACGGCGACGGTTCCGGTGAGATCGCCGGCCCCTGCGGTGCTCGTCATGTCGTCGTACTCCAATCCGCGCTGAGCGCTCGCTTACACTGCTGACATGTCTGGGATCCCGTCCGCCGGCCCGCAGCCGGCCGACCTGTGGCCGGAAGTGCAACCCGACGCGGCGCGGCGGCTGATGCTCGCCGGTGTCGAGTCGTTCGCACAGCGCGGGTACCACGCCACCACGACGCGGGACATCGCGGCGACGGCGGGGATGAGCCCTGCGGCGCTGTACGTGCACTTCCCGTCGAAGGCGGCGCTGTTGTTCGCGATCAGCCGGAGCGGCCACGAACAGGTGCTGTCGCTGACACAGCAGGCCGTCGCCGAGGCCGAGGACCCGGCTGCGGCGATCCGCGATCTCGTGGAGCGGTTCACGGCGTGGCACGCGCGGCGGCACACGATCGCGCGCGTGGTGCAGTACGAGCTGGAGGCGCTGCCGGAGCAGGAGTACGGCGTCGTGGCGAGCCTGCGCCGGGACATCGAACGACTGGTCCGCGACGTGGTAGAACGCGGTGTCGCGGCCGGGCTGTTCACCGTCGGTGACGCGCACACGGCGGCACGCGCGGTGCTGTCGCTGGGTGTGGACGTCGCGCGCTGGTACACCGACCGGACGCGCCTCGGCCCGGAGGCGCTCGCCCGCGAATACGGCGAGCTCGCCCTGCGCATGCTGGGCGCCATGACCGGAGACGGACGCTGACCACGATGACCACCCGCACGCGCGCACGTCACGACGACTCACCTCCGGGCTCCGCGACAACGTTGTCCCCCGCGGGCCCATACTAAGCAACCGCTCACCTGAAGCACCAGGGCCCGGCGCGGCTCGATCCGGGCACTCGCCGTCCCGAATGGACACCCGGGCACGACCCGCAGGCACGCCACCACCGGCGCGTCACCACCGACCCGCCCCAGAAACCGCGACACCGAGGAGAAGTTCATGACCCGGCCCACCGACCCGCACGCACTGCTCGGCCCGGCGAAGGCCGAGGCCCGCGCGGGCGCAGACGAGGGCGGCGTGCCGATCGGCGCGGCCCTGTTCACCCTCGACGGCACGCTGCTCGGCCGCGGCCGCAACCGCAGGGTCCAGGACGACGACCCGATCATGCACGCCGAGACGGCGGCCTTCCGGAACGCGGGCAGGCGGCCCCACTACCGCGACACGATCATGGTCACCACGCTCTCGCCCTGCTGGTACTGCAGCGGTCTCGTCCGCCAGTTCGGCATCGGCGGGCTCGTCATCGGCGAGGCGGCCACGTTCTCCGGCGGTCACGACTGGCTCGCCGCGGCCGGCGTCGACGTCACGATCCTCGACGACCCGGACTGCACCGCCCTCATGGAGACGTTCATCCGCGAACGGCCCGCCCTGTGGTTCGAGGACATCGGCGCACCGGCCGACGAGAACTGACGCCGCCGAGCCGGGCACCCGAACCGGCCCGCGACGCCATGTCCGACGTCGCGTTCGTCCAGGTGCGCGCGGTGGAGTTCGGCTGTTTCCTGTTCGAGGTTCGGCGCGCGTGAGCCGGGTCAGACGGCCGCGTCCAGCATGTGAGCCCACTGCCGGACGATCTGTGCGCGGCGCGGCCCGTCGTCGGTGAGCAGGTTGGCGAGCCCCAGTCCGCGCGCCAGATCGAGCGTGGCCTGCACGGCTTCGCGCACCCCGGGCCGCGTTTCGTCGGCGCCGAGCAGTTCCACCGCGACGCGGTGCGCCTCCCGGCCGACCCGGGCCTGCAGCGGCACCAGGACGTCCCGCAGGCCCTCGTCGTGCGAGGCGGCCACCCACAGGTCCAGCGCGGCACGAAACTTCACGCCGGTGTAGAGGTCGAGCAGCATCTCGGCCACCGCCGCCGTCCGCGCGTGGCCGGACGGCAACGCGTCGGCGCGCTGCCGTAGTTCGGTGATCTGCTCCTCGGCGAGCTGTTCCACGGCGGCCACGACGAGTGCCTCACGTGTCGGGAAGTGATGCTGCGCCGCGCCGCGGGACACCCCGGCCCGCTCGGCCACCTCGAGCATCGTCGTGGCATGCCAGCCGCGTTCGGCGAGAGCCTCGACCGCCGCACCGAGGAGCTTGCGGCGCGTCGTGCGGCTGCGCGCCTGCCGTGGCCTGCGCCCACCCGCTCCGGCCGGTTCCTCGCCGGCCGGAGCGGACGGAAAGGGCCGGTCGGGGGGAGTATCGCCGCGTGGGGTGTCACCGGTGGGCACGTCGCCGGTGGGCGCGTTCAACGGCATCCGCTCCTCGTGTCCCGCCGCGGAGCGCGACGGCATCAGTACGACTTCGGCAGGCCCAGACTGTGCTGGGCGACGAAGTTGAGCACCATCTCACGGCTGACCGGCGCGATCCTGCCCACCCTCACGGCACCGAGCAGCGTGCCGAGACCGTACTCGGAGGCCAGACCGTTGCCGCCGTGGGTCTGGACCGCCTGGTCGACGGTGCGGGTCGCGGCCTCGGCGGCGGCGTACTTGGCCATGTTCGCCGCCTCGCCCGCGCCGTGGTCGTCGCCCGCGTCGTACAACGCCGCGGCCTTCTGCCCCATCAGCTTGGCCAGCTCGGTCTCGATCTTGACCTCGGCGAGCGGGTGCGCGATGCCCTGGTGCGAGCCGATCGGCGCGCCCCACACGTTGCGGTCCTTCGCATACGCCGCGGCCTTGTCGAGGGCGTACCGGGCGATGCCGACGGAGAACGCCGCGCTCATGATGCGTTCCGGATTGAGCCCGGCGAACAGCTGTGCCAGCGCGGCGTCCTCCGAGCCGACGAGCGCGTCGGCGGGCAGCCGCACGTCGTCGAGGAACAGCCCGAACTGCTTGTCCGCCGACACGAGATCCATCGGGATCTCCTTGTACTCGAACCCCGGCGTGTCGGTCGGGACGACGAACAGGGCCGGTTTGAGCTTGCCGGTCCTGGCGTCCGTGGTCCTGCCGACGATCAGCACCGCGTCGGCTTCGTCCACACCGGACACGAACACCTTGCGGCCGTTGAGGATCCAATCCTCCCCATCCCGGGCGGCCGTGGTCGTGATGCGGTGAGAGTTCGACCCCGCGTCCGGCTCGGTGATCCCGAACGCCATGCGCACACTGCCGTCGGCGAATCCGGGCAGCCACCGCGCGCGCTGCTCGTCGGTGCCGTAGCGGGCGATCACGGTCGCGCAGATCGCCGGTGACACGACCATCAGCAGCATCGGCGTGCCCGCGGCGCAGAACTCCTCGCACACCGCTGCGAGGTCGCCGATGCCACCGCCACCACCGCCGTACTCCTCGGGGACGGACACGCCGAGGTATCCGAGGGCGCCCGCCTCGTCCCACAGCTCGTCCGTCTTCCCGCCGCCGCGCGCCTTCCCCGTGTAGTACTCGTGGCCGTACTTGTGCGCAAGCTCCGAGACGGCCTGCCGGAGCGCCTGCCGTTCCTCGGACTCGGTGAAGCCCACCATGTGCGGTTTCCTTCCTGCGTCGTGACGGGGGTCCGTACCGAACGTGGCTCGCCGGACGGGACGTGCTGCGTGCGGAGCGGGGCGGTCAGCTCGTGTAGCCGAGCCGCTTGGCCGCCAGTCCGGTGAGGACCTCGGTGGTACCACCGCCGATGCCGAGGATCCGGACGTCGCGGTAGTGGCGTTCCACTTCGGACTCGCTCATGTAACCGAGCCCGCCGTGCAGCTGCACCGCCTCGGCCACGACCCATTCACCGGTTTCGACCGCGGTGTTCTTGGCGAAGCACGCCTCGGCGATCACGTCCTCGCCCGCGGCGTGCCGTTTCGCGACCTCGCGGGTGTAGGTCCGCGCCACGTCGACCTTCCGCGCCATGTCGGTGAGCTTGTGCTGCACCAGCTGACGGGAGATCAGCGGGCGGCCGAACGTCTCGCGCGTGCGGCACCACTCGGCGGTGACGTTCAGCGCACGCTGCGCCGTCGCGTACGCCTGGATCGCCAGCGACAGCCGCTCGCTCACGAACTGCGTGGCGATCTGCAGGAATCCGCTGCCTTCCGGGCCGATCAGGTTCGCCGCGGGCACCCGCACGTCGTCGTAGAACAGCTCGGCGGTGTCCGAGCAGCGCCAGCCCATCTTGTCGAGTTTGCGGCCGACCGTCAGTCCCGGCGTGGGCTTCTCCACGACGATGAGCGACAGGCCGTGGGCACCCTCACCACCCGTGCGCACGGCGGTGGTGACGAAGTCGGCACGGCAGCCCGAGGTGATGAACGTCTTGGCGCCGTTGATGACGTACTCGTCGCCGTCCCGCCGCGCCGTGGTGCGGATGCCGGCGACGTCGGAGCCGCCCTCGGGCTCGGTGATCGCCAGGGAACACACCTTGTCGCCCGCGAGTGCGGGTTTGACCCACTTCTCGAGCTGGTCCACGTCGCCGACGGCCGCCATGTGCGGCACCGCGATGCCGCACGTGAGCAGCGACGCCACGAGACCGCCCGAGCCGCCCGCGTCGTGGATCTCCTCCGTCACGACGAGCGCGTCGAGGAAGTCCCCGCCGCCGCCACCCGCCTCTTCCGGCAGTGCGGCACCGAGCAGCCCGGCGTCGCCCGCCTTCTTGTGCAGCCACCGCGGCAGCTCACCCGCGGCTTCCCAGTCGTCGAGGTGCGGCAGCACGTCGCGGTCCATGAACTCGCGCACGGTGGCGCGCAGCGCGAGGCGTTCCGGCGTCCGCAGGGGGTCGGTCACGGTCACTCCTTCGGCCCTGCGGAGGGCGTGCCTTCCGTGGCGGGCGGCGGATCGATGGCGAACTGTCCCGGGGCCCGCCCTCCGCCGGGCGGGCCGGCGAACGCCTGGGCGATCCGGAGCCACTCCTCGGCACCGGAGGTCGCCTGCAGGTCGGTGTCGTCGCGGTGGCGTCGCTGGGTGACGAGCAGGCAGAAGTCGAGGGCGCTGCCGGTGACGTGGTCGGCGGCGTCGTCGGGGCCGAAGGTCCACGGCGCGCCGCCGGGTGCGGTCAGCTCGACGCGGAACTGGGCGCCGGGCGGGGTCCGGTCGCGGGCGAGGAAGGCGAAGTCGCGAGTGCGGACGCCGATGCGAGCGACGTGCCACAGCCGGGCGGTCGGGGTCCGCACCACCTCGAGCGCGTCGGCGACGTCCTGGCCGTGTGCCCAGGTCTCCATCAGCCGTGCGGTCGCCATGGACGCCGTGCTCATCGGCGGGCCGTACCAGGGCAGCTTCTGCCCGTCGGGCACGGCGGCCAGCGCCTCCCGCAGCGCCGCCCGGCCCGCGCGCCAACGACGCAGCAGCTCGGCAGGCGGCGCGGTCTCCGCGATCTCGCGCGCGCCCGCGTCGACGTACCCTTCGCCACCGTCGAGGGCGCGGACGAGCTCGGCACCGAAGTCGTCGGGCTCGCGCGCGGCGAGCAGCGCCTTGTCGTCGGTCCAGGTGAGGTGGGCGATCTGATGCGCGATCGTCCAACCTTCGGCAGGCGTGGGCCGGTGCCAGCCCGCGTCGGACAGTCGTGCGACCAGCTCGTCGAGTTCGGCGCTCTCCGCGTCGAGGTCGTCGAGGATCGCCTCGAGATCGGCCACCCGGGTACCTCCTTGTCCCAGTTCCCGCATCACCTGCGGGTTCGTCGTCCGCGCCGTCGCGCACGGCACCGTAAGCCGGTGTCACGCGTCGAATCAAGCACGCGTGATTGTTTTTACCTTGTTGACACACTGCCAGCAAGCCCGTAGGCAGGTCTCGACACCTCGGCACCCGCCCACCGCCGCGGGAGAACGCCGCCAGCCCGCCGGAGCTTCGACGACCACACCGGGAGAACACCTCGTGGGTGACACGACGACCGACTTCACCGAGATCGAGTACCGCGTGGCGGACAGGATCGCCACGGTCACGCTGAATCGCCCCGAGGCACGCAACGGCTACACGGTCCGGATGGCCGACGAGCTGGCCGCCGCGTTGGACCGCGCCGACCGCGACCCCGGCGTCCGCGTCGTCGTCCTGACCGGTGAGGGCAAGGACTTCTCCGTCGGCGCCGACCTCTCCCAGGGCGGGTTCGACTTCGATCCCGACACCGGACCGGACGCCGCCTGGCAGGAACCGGCAGGGCGCTGCTCGAAACGCATCTTCACGATGGACAAGCCGGTGATCGCCGCGCTGCACGGCAACGCCGTCGGCGGCGGTCTGACCATCACGCTGTCGGCCGACTACCGCCTCGCCGCCACCGACACCCGCTTCGGCTTCGTCTTCACCGCCGGGGCATCTACCCGGAGGGCGCCTCGGCGTGGTTCCTGCCGCGGCTGGTCGGCATGGGACGGGCGATGGACTGGATGATCAGCGGCAGGCTGTTCGACGCCTCCGAGGCCGAGCGCGCCGGTCTCGTCCACAGCGTCCACGAACCCGCCGAGCTGCTCGACGCCGCGTACGCGCTCGCGGCCGACCTCGTCGCCAACACCGCACCCGTGTCGGTCGCGGTGACCCGGCAACTGCTGTACCGGATGGCGGCGCTCGACTCCCCCGAACCGGTGCACGAGGTCGACTCACGGCTCATCGCGAGCATCGGTGACAACCCGGACGCCGTCGAAGGTGTCCTGTCGTTCCTGCAGAAACGCCCGCCGCAGTTCACCCTCGGCCCCGAACAGGACCTGCCCGACTTCCTCCCCTGGAGCCGCTGATGACCTCACCGCAGCCGTCCCACTCCCCTACCCCGGTGTCCACGCCGGAGTACCCGCCCGAACCGTGGCATCTCACCGCGAACGCCTACCTGTCGCTGTGGACGGTCCCGGTCGCCCGACTGCCGCGACTGCCCACCACGGCACGTCCTGTGACGCTCGGCGGCACGGGGCTGGTGGCCACCGCCTGGTTCGACTACCTGCCGTCCGGGCAGATGTCGTACCACGAGCTGCTCAGCGCCGTCGTCGTCCGCGGCGGCCTCACCCCGACCGCGACCATCACCGAGATCTGGGTCGACAGCCCCGCGTCGCTGGCGGGTGGCCGTGCGCTGTGGGCGATCCCGAAGGAGCTCGCCGACCTCGAATTCGCCGGCGGCCGCGGTTTCACCGCCACGGCGAGCACCAACGGTGAGGACGCACCAGGCGGAGGGGACTGGATCGCCACGGCCGCCTTCACCCCGCGGCCGAGCCTGCCCGCCCGCATGCCCGCGTCCTTCGCGATCCGCCAGGAAACCACCGACGGCCCACTGACCAGCGCCGTGCGGTCGGCGGCGAAACCGGGCGCGGCCGCGGCCGCGTGGAACGTCAACCCGCGTGGCCCGCTCGGCTACCTCGCAGGCCGGACCCCGGTGCTCAGCGCGCGGCTGTCGGACGCGCGGATCCGGTTCGGCGCCTGAACTCGCGCGGCGGCATGCCGTGCCACCGCGCGAACGCGTGGAGGAAACTCGACGGTTCGCTGTAGCCGAGCCGGTGCGCGATCTGCTCGACCGTCAGCGTCTCGTCGGCGAGCAGCTCCTCCGCCCACCCGCGCCGCACCTCGTCGACCAGGTCGCGGTAGTTCACACCTTCCGCGGCGAGCCTGCGGCGCAGCGTGCGCTCGGTCATCGACAGCTCGGCGGCGATCCGCGCCATCCCCGCACCCGGACCGATGCCGGCGAGCGCGCGGCGCACCCGGGTCGCCATCCCGGTGCCGCGCCGCAGCGCGTCGAGCGCCTCACGGCACTGTCGTTCGCACCACGCCAGGGTGTGTTCGCTGGCCTGCGGCATCGGCCGGTCCAGTAACGCATGCGGGAAGGTGACCCGGGTGCGGTCGCCGAACTCCGGCTCGACACCGAACGCCACGCGGTACGGCGCCCTGTCCGCGGGCTCCGGCACGTGCAGCGACACCGTCGTCGGGCGCAGCTCCGTACCGGCCTGCTCCCGGACGAGCGTCAGGATGGCGGACACCTCGCGCGCCACCAGGAACGCGCGCACGTCCGCGGGCACGTCGTCGTCGCGGCAGCGCAGCTCGGCGAGCGGCCCGGTGGTGTGCAGCTCCGGCAGACAGAAGACGTAGGTCAGCTCGACGTACCGTAGCGCCAGCTCGACGGCCTCCCGCACGGTCGCACAGCTCGTCACCGCGTAACCCCAGATGCCGTACGACGTCGCGTGATACCGCGCGCCCGCCTGCAGCCCCAGCACCCCGGGATCGCGGTCGGGGTGCCGGCGGACCAGGTTGCGCACCACGGCCAGTTCCTGCTCCGCCGCGACGCGTGCCTGCGGGTCACGCAGCGTCTCCGGGGCCAGGTTCGTGCCCGCCAGGACGTCGTCGATCGACTGGCCGAGTTCCTCCGCGAACCCGGCCAGCAGCGCAGTGCTCGCCACACCGCGAGGAAAATCCCAGCCGGCCACGTGTCCGAAAGTATCAACATTGTGTCCGCCGCGGCGGTGGGCGGGCCCGGGGCGTCTCCCTACGCTGCAACCATGACCACTCCCGACCGGACGGCGCCTAGTCGAACAGCGTCCACCCCGACCATGCGCAGCACCGCACTGATCGTCGGAGCCGGTTTCGGCGGCATCGCCATGGCGATCGAGTTGCGGCGCCACGGCATCGACGACGTCGTGATCCTGGAGCAAGCGGCCGACGTGGGCGGCGTGTGGCGGGAGAACAGCTACCCGGGCGCGGGTTGCGACGTGCCCTCGCCGCTCTACTCGTTCTCGTTCGCCGGCGTCACCCGCTGGCCACGCCGCTACGCCCGCCAGCCCGACATCCTGGCCTATCTGCAGCGCGTGGCCCGGGAGTACGGCATCACCGACCGGATCCGCTTCGGCCGCGAGGTCGCGTCGGCCGAGTTCGACGAGACGAGCGCGCGCTGGCTGGTGCGCACCACCGGCGGCGAGGAGTACGAGACCACCGCGTTCATCCCGGCCGTCGGCCAACTGTCCCGGCCGTCCTACCCGGACATCCCCGGCAGAGAGACCTTCCGGGGCAGGGCGTTCCACTCCGCCGAGTGGGATCACGACTGCGATCTGACCGGCAAGCGCGTCGCCGTGATCGGCACGGGCGCGAGTGCGATTCAGTTCGTGCCGGAGATTCGGCCGCAGGTCGGACGCATGACCGTGTTCCAACGTTCGGCGCAGTACATCCTGCCCAAACGCGACCACGCCTACGACCGCTGGTACCACTTGCCGCTGCGGGCCCTCCCCGCGCTGCAGAAGCTCGACCGGCTCGGGTTCTGGCTCTACGCCGAGTTCGCTCAGGAATGCCTCTCGCGGTGGCGGGTGTTCACCCCGCTGTTCGCCCGGCAGGCGACCAGGCACCTGCGGGAGAAGGTCGCCGACCCGCGGCTGCGCGAGCGACTGACGCCTGACTACGCGCTCGGCTGTAAACGCGTCCTGTTCAGCAACGACTACCTGCCCGCGCTCACGGACTCCACTGTCGACCTCGTGACCGACGACGTCGCCGAGATCACTCCCGAGGGCGTGCGCACCGCCGACGGCACGCTCCACGAGGCCGACGTCATCATCTACGGCACCGGGTTCGCCGCGCAGGACCTGCTCGCCCCGATGAAGATCCACGGTCTCGGCCACCGCCCGATCAGCGACGCCTGGAGCGACGGCGCCCGCGCGCACCTCGGTATCACGGTGCCCGGGTTTCCCAACATGTTCCTCATGTACGGCCCGAACACGAACCTCGGCGGCGGCTCGATCGTCCACATGCTGGAGAGCCAGGCGCGCTACATCCGTGACGCCGTGAGCAAGCTCCGAGCGCGCCCCGGCCGCTACCTCGACGTACGGCCGGAGGCCGAGCGCGCTTGGGACGCCATGGTCCAGGGCAGGCTCACACGGTCGGTGTGGACCCGCTGCCGCAGCTGGTACCGGGCCGCGGGCGGCCGCGTCGTGTCGAACTGGCCGGGGCGTACGCGGGAGTACCGCACCCGGACCCGCCGGGTGCGACTCGCCGACTTCCGCATCGGCTCCGCCACAGCCCGTGCCGCCCCGAGGGACTGACACCCGCCGCACCCCGAAGCTTTCCCTGCGACCGGGGGAACGCCCTTGTCGTACTGCCAACAGGTGCGGCACCGTGGATGCGGGTCTCGACGAGGAGATGGTGCCGCCATGGCCGTCACGCCAGTCAACGCCGCACGCGGCGCGACCAGCGCCGCGATCGACCGGGTCAGCACGGTGCTCCGGGAACGCATCCCACCACTCACCGCGTGGCCGCTGCCCGGACGCGTCGACGACCGCCTGCTGCACCAACGCTGGCCCGCGCGGGAACTCGCCGAGCCGCCCGCGGGCAGCGGGCTCGCGCCCGTGCTCGGCGACGCGGGGCCGCCGCTCGTGGGCAACGCCCTCACCCAGATGCGTTTCGGCGTCAGCTTCGGACTCCGCCGGTTCGAGCGCTACGGGCCGGTGTCGTGGACCGGTGCGTTCGGCCAACGGATCGTCACTCTCACAGGCGCCGACGCGACGCAAGCCGCGCTGGTCAACCGCGACAAGGCGTTCTCCCAGGAGGGCTGGCGCTTCTTCATCGACAAGTTCTTCCACCGCGGACTCATGCTGCTCGACTTCGACGAGCACCGCATGCACCGGCGGATCATGCAGGAGGCCTTCACTCGCCACCGGCTCGCCGGCTACGTCGCGAGCATGGGGCCGGCCCTGCGGCAGGGGGTCGGCGCGTGGCCCTCGTCGCCGCGGCTGTATTGGGCGCTCAAGCAGCTCACCCTGGACGTCGCGACCCGCGTCTTCATGGACATGCGCAGCGACGACGAGGCCCGCGAGATCAACCGCGCTTTCGTGGCGTGCGTGCGGGCGGGCACGGCGTTGCTGCGCTATCCGGTCCCGGGCGGACGATGGCGCGCCGGCCTCGAAGGCCGGAAGCGGCTCGAGCGGTACTTCACCGAGAACCTGCCCGCCAAGCGCGCGAGCGACGGTGACGACCTCTTCTCCGCGCTCTGCCATGCCACGACACCCGACGGCGAGCGGTTCACCGACCTCGACGTCGTCAACCACATGGTGTTCCTCATGATGGCGGCGCACGACACCACCACGATCACCTCGACGGCCGCGGCGTACTACCTCGCCAAGAACCCCGAGTGGCAGGAGCGCGTCCGCGACGAGTCGCTCGCCCTCGGCGACGACCATCCGGACATGGCCGCGCTCGACTCGCTGACGTCGCTGGAGCTGGTCATCAAGGAGGCGTTGCGGCTCGTCGCGCCGGTGCCGAGCCTGTCCCGCGCCACCGTCAAGGACACCGAGGTGCTCGGGCATTACATCCCGGAGGGCACGCTCGTCGGGGTCGCGCCCTCCGTGAACCACTTCGACCCGGCGTGCTGGACCGATCCGCACCGGTTCGACCCCGAGCGGTTCGCCGCCGACCGCCGCGAGGACAAGTCGCACCGGTTCGCGTGGATGCCCTTCGGTGGCGGCGCGCACAAGTGCATCGGACTGCATTTCGGCATGTACGAGACGAAGGCGCTGCTGCACGAGCTGGTCCGCTCGTACCGGATCACCGTGCCGGACGACTACGAGGTCCGGTGGGACTACGTTTCGCTGCCCGTACCGGTCGACGGCCTCCCGGTGCACCTCCAGCCGGTCTAACTACGGAGCGTGACGCCTACTCCCCGTAGAAACCACCCGTACAGTCGGTGGACAGAGCACGGTTGGCATGATGATGTTGCATATCCGACGGCCGACTCGACCGCCGACGCACACTCTGCAGTGCTCCCTACGTGGACAGTTCCGCAGGTTGGCAGACGGGCGAGCCGGCCTTCGGCCTGTCGAGGCCGTGCCCCAGCTCAGTCGGGGCAGCTGAACCGCACGGCTGTGCCGTCCGTCGAGAGAGGTGCACGGTGCCCGAGCCTGGTGACGCACCAGGGTTGTCCCACATCGCCCGCCGGTGGGCCGCCGAGATCGCCGACGCGGCCGGGTCCGACGCGCCCACGGCCGAACTCGAGCGCGCCGTCGCGTCCGCGGTCCGGGAGGCCGCCGATGCCGCGACGACACACTGCCGGACCCGGCACGACTCCGCGGTGGAGCGCTTCGCCGCCCTCTACGCCGCCGCACCGTGCGGTGTCGTCCTCGCCGATCCCGACGGCGCCGTCCTCGATGCGAACCCGGCCATGCTCGACCTGCTCGACATGACGCTCGACGAGCTCGTCGGCGTGACGCTGACCGGGCTCGGCACCGACGAGCGTGACGTGGCCGCCCTGCGAACCGCGCTGGCCGACCTCGCCGAGGACGGCCGCCCCCGCAAGCGCGAGCAGGTGAACCTCGGGCGGGCCGAGGAGAGTTCCGCGCTGACGAACGTGACCGTCACCGCACTGCCGAGCGGTGAGGGCGAGCGGCTGCACCCGGTGCTGCTGGCCGAGAACATCAACGAACTGCAGTTGCTGCGCGAGGCGCTGCGCAGGCAGAACACCCACGACCAGCTGACCGGCCTGCCGAACGCGCGCAGCTTCCACACGACGCTCGAAACGTGGCTCGGCTCGCCGGAGTCCGACCGCGTCGCGATCGTCTTCCTCGACGTCGACGGCTTCAAGGTCGTCAACGACGGGCTCGGCCCCGGTGCGGCCGACGAGGTGCTGCGCTACGCAGCGGGCAAACTCGAGACGGTGTTCCGCGGGCCGGACACCGTCGTCGCCCGGCTCTCCGGCGACGGCTTCGGCGTGCTCCAGCGCGGTGGCGTCACGGCCGCCTCGGTGATCGAGCTGGTCGAAACCGCCATGGCCGAGCTGGCCGAACCGGTCTACATCGGTGACCGGGGCGTGGCGGTGGGCATCAGCGCGGGCATCGTCGTCCATGACGCGGGCACCGGCACGACCGAGGAGGTCCAGCGGGCCGCTGAGATCACGCTGCACCGCGCCAAGGAGGCCGGCCGTGCGCAGTGGATGCTGTTCGAGCCCGAGCTGGACTCGGGGGCCGCAAGCGCTACGGCATCGGGGCCGGTATCGGCGGCGGGATGGAGAACGGCGAGTTCGAGGTCGAGTACCAGCCCACGGTCAAGCTGGACGGCAGCGACGAGATCGCCGTGGTGAACGCGGTCCTGCGCTGGAACCATCCCGAGCACGGCACGTTGACCGGTGCCGACTTCTTCCCGCTCGCCGACACCACCGGCATGACCCCGAGGCTCGGCACCCTGCTGCTGACCGAGTCGATGTCGGACGCCGCGGCCTGGTACCGCGACTTCCCCACCGCACCCGACCTGTGCGTGCGGCTGCCGACGCGGCTGGCCGTCGACCCGAACCTCGTGCGCATCATCCGCGACGAGTTCGAGCGCACCGGACTGCCGCATCACAAATTGCGGATCTGCACCGACAGCCTCGCGCTGTTCGACCCGCGCGGCGAAGTGCTGGACACGCTGTCGGTTCTGTCCGACCTCGACGTGAAGATCACCCTCGCCGTCTCCGGCGCCTCGGACCTTGAACTGGTGCACACGCACAGGCTGCCCGTGGGATTCGCGATCCTGTCCGGCCCACTGGTCGACGGTCTCGCCACCGAGGGCACCACCGAGGCCGACAACGCGCGGGCACACCTGTACGCGCTGCTCGAACGCGCTCGGGAGCTGGGCATCAAACGGGTGGGCGCGGACGGCGTCCGCAACGCCGCACACGCCCAGCGACTCCGGGACGTCGGCATCTTCGCGGGCCGCGGCGACCACTACGGCGGCAGCGCCACGGGCCCCGAGATCGCGGCCGTACTCGACCAGCGATACTCCCCGGCATGAACAACGGCGAGTACGCCCCGGATTTCACCCTGCCCGACCAGTGCGGCACCCCGCGGTCACTGACCGGATTCCTCGAGACCGGCCCGGTCGTGCTGTTCTTCTACCCCGCCGCGATGACGCCCGGGTGCACCGCCGAGGCGTGCCACTTCCGCGACCACGCGGCCGAGTTCGCCGCGATCGGAGCCCACCGGGTCGGCATCAGCCCGGACCCGGTGGACAAGCAGCAGAAGTTCGCCACCACCCACGACATGGGCTTTCCGCTGTTGTCGGACGCCGACGCCGCGGTCGCCCGGCAGTTCGGTGTGCGACGCGCTTTCGGGCCGCTCGCCACCAAGCGGCACACGTTCGTCATCGGCACCGACCGCCGGGTGCTCGGGGTCGTCAAGAGTGAGCTGCGTATGGCGGTGCACGCCGAGCGCGCACTGGCCGTCCTGCACAGCGCGGGCTGAGCGGGCGCCGCCCAGGCCACCGAGCCGGCCGACGACGTTCCCCGTGCCACCCGGTGACCCGCCGCGCTCGGCGAGCCACCGGTCATGGGTCACTCCACGATGGCGTTCTCCGGCACGGGCGTGTCGTTGCGCAGCGCGTCGAGCAACGCGGTCGAGCGCGCTTCGTCCCACTGTTCGGCCGACGACGACGCCGTCGGCATCGTCGTGCTGACCACACCGCCGCTGGAGATACCGCGCATGGCCCAGGCCAGTGCGACCAGGTGGTGCAGGTGGTCGTCGTCGTCCATCGTGAGCGCGTCCGGCGCCTCGCCCAGCAACGGCACCACGGCGAACGGGTTCAGCAGCGTGGCCGGACTGGACATCTGGCTCACCATCTCGCCGATGAAGCGGCGCTGGTTGACCACCCGGTCCAGGTCGGAACGGGGCGTCGCGGCGCTGTAGCGCATCCGGACGAAGCCGAGGGCCTGCGCGCCGTCGAGCTCCTGCTCACCCGCCGGAATGGTGATCCCCGTCTTCGGGTCGTGCATCTTCTGCTCGATGTTCATCTCGACGCCGCCCATCGCATCGACCATGCCGGCGAACCCGCCGAACCCGATCTCCGCGTAGTGGTCGATGCGCAGGTCGGTGGCCTGTTCGATGGTCTTCGCCAGCAGCGGCGCTCCGCCGATTGCGAACGCCGAGTTGATCTTGCCGCTGCCGTGGCCGGGGATCTCGACGACCGAGTCACGCGGCAGGCTCAGCAACGTCGGCTTCGTGTCGTTGTCCGGCAGGTGCGCGATCATCATCGTGTCGGTGCGATTGCCGCCCGCGTCGCCGGTGGCCAGCGCGTCCTTCTGGTCCTGGTCGAGCCCATCCCTCGAGTCCGAGCCGACGATCAGCCAGTTGGTGCCCGCAGCGGCGGCGGGCCTGCCCTCGTAGTCCTGGATGGCGTCGATGCGGTTGATCGAGAACTCCAGGTACAGCCATACCCCGGCCAGCAACAGGACGATCACCATCGCCAACGATCCGGCGATCTTGCCGAACGAGCGCCGGCGCTTCGGGCGGCCCTGCGGGCGCTGCGCCCCGGCCGGCCGCTCCGGCGGCGGCTCCTCGGGAGGCGGGGCGATCCGCGTGTCCTGCTGGGGCGGCACGCGCCGCGCCTGGTCGCTGCCCGGCAACGGCATCATCTGGGCCCGCTGGTGGTCACGCGGCCCACGCGGCCCCGGACGTGCGCCCGGTGGACCGCCACCGGGCCGCCCCGGACCACCCGGTGCTCCCGGACCGCCGGGTCCGCCGGGCGGACCGGCCGGGCCACGCGGCGGTCGCCGGTGTCCGTGCGGCGGTCGGCCTTCCGGCCATCCCCCGCCGTACTGCCCGCCCTGCGTCATGGCCGTCTCCCGGTCCGTCTCGGTACCGCTCGATCTCGGTACTGCTCGTCTGCCACCTCTGGTGCGGCACGTCCGTCGCGCCGGCGGCGCTCGGGACCACTAAACCGCACACCCACTGCCGGAGACGCACGTGTCCCCGATTCGGTTGCACGGTGCGCCCGCGTGCTGCCGCCCGTGGGTGGTCCGACCGCAGGTCACAGTACGTCACATCGTGATCGACAGGCACGTGGGAGCAGTCTCACACCGTTCCGTGTCGAGATCGGCCACGCGTGGCCCGACCGGCAGGTCCAGCCCGCGCGCCGTCGTGTCGAGTACGAGCCGTCGCCACACGCCCGGCCTTCGCAGCATGGCGTGCCGCTCACCGGTGAGTCCGACCCATGCGGCGTGCTCGGCCACGGCCGCGGCGCGCTCGGCGTAGGCGCGTGACGCCTCCGGGGCCGTGCGCTCGTCGTCCATACCGTGCGCGACGAGTACGCGGCGACCACGGACCGGCTCGACCGGGTCGTCGTCGGGTGTCCAGGGCGCGAGTGCGCACACCGCCCGCACGGCCGCGTCGTCGGCCGTGCGGAGTGCGACCCTGCCTCCCATCGAGTGCCCGGTCAGGGTGACCGGGACGCCGGGCCGCTCCCGCCGGATGCGGGCCAGCGCCCGGCGCGCGTCCACCACGGGGTCCTGTGCCGTCCCGTTCCAGCCCCGGACGCGGTTGCGCAGCAGGTACACGTCCACACCGCAGCTGCCGTAGGTCGCCGCCAGCGCACGCGCGAACGGCACCATCCGGAGGTAGGCGCTGCGCCACGGCCGGACCGGGTCGGTGCCGTGTTCGGCCCCGCCGTGCAGGACGAGCGCCACACCGCGGACCGTGCCTCGGGCGCGGCGCACCGTCAGCGCCGGATACGCCGCATCCGCCACGCCGCCGTCGCGGTCCTCACCGCCCGCGCCGGTCACGCCACGACCGCTTCGTCGCCCGCCGCCTCGACCGGTCCGTCGCCTGCGGGGTCGTCGTCGGTGGATTCGTCGTCGGTGCCGGATCCGTCGCGGAACTGGGTGCGGTACAGCTGGGCGTACCGGCCGTCGGCGGCCAGCAACTCGTCGTGGGTGCCCTGCTCGACGACCCGGCCCTCCGCGACGACGCAGATGCGGTCGGCCGCACGGATCGTGGAGAGCCGGTGTGCGATCACGAGCGAGGTGCGTCCGGCGAGGGCTTCGGCCAGCGCCTCCGACACCGCGACCTCGGATTCGGAATCCAGGTGCGCGGTCGCCTCGTCGAGCACGACCACGCGGGGCTGGGCCAGCAACAGCCGCGCGATCGTGAGCCGCTGCCGTTCACCGCCGGAGAGCCGATAGCCGCGTTCCCCGACCACGGTGTCGAGGCCGTCGGGCAGCGAGCGCACCAGGTCGGTCAGCCGTGCGCGGTCGAGGGCGTGCCAGATGTCCGCGTCGGCGACGCCCGGGCTCACGTACGCCAGATTGGCACGGATCGTGTCGTGGAACAGGTGCCCGTCCTGCGTGACGACGCCGACGGTCGATTTGACCGAGTCGAAACCGAGGTCGCGAACGTCGACGTCCGACAACCGGACGGCACCCGCATCGACGTCGTAGAGCCGCGGCACGAGACCGGCGATCGTGGACTTGCCCGCGCCGGACGGACCGACGAGTGCCACCATCTCCCCCGCCTCGGCGCGGAAGCTCACGCCGTGCAGCACCTCCTCGCCGCCACGGTGGTCGAGCACGGCGACGTCCTCGAGCGAGGCCAGCGAGTACGAGTCCGGCGACGGGTAGGCGAACCGCACCGCGTCGAACTCGACCGACACCGGTCCGGCGGGCAGCTCCCGCGGCCGCTCCCGCTCGGTGATCATCGGGTCCAGATCGAGCACCTCGAAGATCCGCTCGAACGACACGAGCGCAGTCATCACGTCGACGCGCACGTTCGCCAACGCGGTCAGCGGCGTGTACAGCCGGGTGAGCAGCAGCGCGAGGGACACGACCGTGCCCGCGGCCAGCTGCCCGTCGAGTGCGAGCCAGCCACCCAGGCCGTACACGAGGGCGAGCGCGAGTGCGGAGACGAGTGTCAGGGTCGTCATGAACCAGCGGGTGAGCATCGCGGTCCGCACGCCGAGATCCCGTACGCGCCCGGCACGCTCGGCGAACTCGCCCGCCTCCTCGCGCGGCCTGCCGAAGAGTTTGACCAGGGTCGCACCGGGTGCGGAGAACCGTTCGGTCATCTGGGTCGTCATCGAGGCGTTCTGTTCGGCCGACTCGCGCTGCAGATCGGCCATCCGCCGGGCGATCCGGCGGGCAGGGATCACGAAGATTGGCAGCAACACGAGCGCCAGCAGGGTCACCTGCCAGGACAGCGTGACCATCACGGCGACCGACAGCAGCAACTGGATCACGTTCGTCACCAGGCCGGACAGGGTCGCGGTGAACGTCCGCTGGGCGCCGATGACGTCGTTGTTGAGCCTGCTGACCAGTGCGCCGGTGCGAGTGCGGGTGAAGAACGCGATCGGCATGCGCTGGACGTGTTCGAACACCGCGCGGCGGAGGTCGAAGATCAGCCCTTCCCCGATGTGGGCGGACTGCCAACGTTCCGCGAGTCCGACGGCGGCGTCGGCGATGGCGAGGCCGGCGATCGCGAGTGCCAGCCAGACGACCGCGCTCGTCGTGCCCCCGCCGACGATCTGATCCACCACGCGGCCGGCCAGCAGCGGCGTCGAGACGGCGACGACCGCGGCAACGACCGTCAGTGCGAGGAAGACGGCCAGTCGCCGCCAGTGCGGCCGGGCGAAGGCCGCGACCCGTCGTACCGTGCCCGTCCGCAGACCCTTCGGGGCGTCCGCCGCGCGCATCGCGCCGCTCATCAGTGACCAGCTGCCGTCCATCACCGCGTCTCCCGTCCACCCTTCCCGTCCACACCAACCCTCGACATTGGTCGAGCTACGGCCGGCATATGTCCTGCACAACACCGTCGGGCACATGATCCTTCCCGATCGACGACACGGATTCCCGGCTGCCTCCCCGGCGCTGTGACCTGTCGCCTAACCTGACACGTCATGGGCAGGCGCCTCACCGGAGACTGGATACGCGTGAGCTGGGACGAGGGGCCGTCCGGTCGTCCACTGCGGCTCGACCTCGTGCTCTACGCGCTGTGCAGCGGTTACGCCCTCGCCCTGGCCCTGACCGACAAGCACTACGGGTTCCGTGTGTGGGCCGGGTTCGCCGTCGCAGCCTACGGCCTGGCCCTCGCCCACACGCTGTGGTTGCGCCTCTCCCCTCGCGCAACCGGCCGGTGGGCCTCCCGCTGGACCGGCGTCGGCGTCATCGGCGCGCTGGGCATGCTCGCCCCACTGGGCACGCTCCTCGTCCAGCGCCTCACCGGCGGTGACTGGAGTCCCGACCCCGGGCGTTGGTCGGCCCAGCCCGAGGTGTGGGTGATCGAACGGTCGGCCGAGCTGCTGACCACGACAGGCACGCCCTACGTCGACGTCACCGCGCTCGGCAGGCCGCCCGTGGTCGACGACTACACGCCCTACGGGCCCGTGATGCCGCTGTTCGGGTTGCCCCGGGCATGGTTCGGCGGCAGCCCGGCCGGCGATCTGCTCACCGATGCCCGGCTGCTGTTCGCGCTCGCCGCCGTGGCATGTGTCTGGGGCGCGTGGCGACTGCTCGGCCGTCCGCGCATTCCCGTCCGCGCAGCGCAGCTCGCCGCGGTGTTTCCACTGACAGCCCTGACCTGGGCCACGGCAGGTCCGGACCTGGCGATCGCCGGCCTGTTGATCCTCGGAACGACGCTCGCCGCGGTCGACCGCCCGCTGTGGGCCGCACTCGTACTGGCGCTGGTCACCAGCGCGAAGCTGATCGTACTGCCCGCCGCGGTCGTCGGGGGCACGCTCGTGTGCGCGCGCCTCGGCGCGGGCGCGCTTGCCCGGTTCTGCGGTGTGTTCACGGTGACCTGCGCCGCGGTGCACCTCCCGGCCGTGCTCGTCGACGCACAGGCCATGGCCGAGCACGTGCTGCGGTTTCCGGCCGGGCTCGGCGCGGTCTCGTCACCGGCAGCCAGCCCGCTGCCGGGTCATCTCATCGCCGCCACGGGCACCGCGGGCGAGGTGATCGCGTTCGTGCTACTCGGCCTCGCGGCGCTGACGATCACGTGTTGGCTGGTGGTCCGCCCGCCGCTCGACGGCGCCGACGCCATGCTGCGCATTGCCGTCGGGCTCGGCGCGTTCACGCTGCTCACTCCGGCGACGAGATTCGGTTACCTCCTCTATCCGGCCGTCCTGCTCGGCGCGATGCTGTGCCTCCGCGAGCACCGCCGCCTCCGCGAGCACCGTCGTCAGCCCGGCCTCCCGGAACGTGTCGGCCCGGGCGGGAGTCCGGCCGGCAGCTCCGCACAGGACGACGACCCTGGCGACGGGGACGAGGCGCGGAGGTCTGCTACGCCCACGTCGTGAGGCCGCTACTTCTTCTTGGCACGCGTGGCGCCGCCGCGCCCCCGAAGCTGCACGCCCGACTCGGACAGCACGCGGTGCACGAAGCCGTAGGACCGGCCGGTCGATTCGGCCAGCGACCGGATGCTCGCACCCTTCTCGTACTTCTTCTTCAGGTCGGCGGCGAGCTTGTCACGCGTGTTTCCGGTGATACGCGCGCCCTTCTTGAGGTCAACCACGTCGATCCACCTTCCGCCTATTCGTGTTCTGGGCCACATTCGACCCCCGTGGTCGCAATGATCGAACACGTACGGCCGGAATGCCAGACGAGAACGGCAAAACGCGGTAGAAGCGCGGAAATGTTGCGCCGATCCGGTATTTGTGCACGTCAACTAATGATCAGTCGGGATTCCTGGCTGATCGTCAACGAGGAGACGCCGACCACGAAAACGGGGCGGAAACGGCCCCGCGGTGGCGGTTGTCGTCAGGCGAGCTGGACCAGTTCCAGATAATCGGCCGACCAATGATCTTCCGTGCCGTCCGGCAGGAGGATCACCCGTTCCGGTTCCAGTGCCTCGACCGCGCCCGGGTCGTGGGTGACGAGCACGACGGCCCCAGTGTAGCTGCGCAGCGCGTCGAGCACCTGTTCGCGGCTGGCCGGGTCCAGGTTGTTCGTCGGCTCGTCGAGCAGCAGCACGTTCGCGGCGCTGGACACGAGCCCGGCCAACGCGAGCCGCGTCTTCTCCCCGCCGGACAGCGTTCCGGCGGGCTGGTCGAGCTGCTCACCGGAGAACAGGAACGACCCGAGCAGCGTGCGCAACTCCTGCGCACCCGTGTCGGGGGCGAGGTGCCGGATGTTCTCCCACACCGACGCGTCGTGGTCGAGCGTTTCGTGCTCCTGGGCGTAGTAGCCGAGTCGCAGCCCGTGGCCGGGGACCATGGAGCCGGTGTCGGGTTTCTCCATGCCACCGAGCAGGCGCAGCAGGGTCGTCTTTCCCGCGCCGTTGAGGCCCAGCACGACGACCTTCGAGCCGCGGTCGATGGCCAGGTCGACGCCGGTGAAGATCTCGAGCGAACCGTACGACTTGGACAGCTCCTCAGCGGTGAGCGGAGTCTTGCCGCAGGGGGCCGGCGCCGGGAACTTGATCTTCGCGACCTTATCGGCCTGCCGCTCCTCGTCGAGGTTCGACAGCATCTCGTCGGCGCGGCGTGCCATGTTCTTCGCGGCCACGGCCTTGGTCGCCTTCGCGCCGAGCTTGGCGGCCTGCTGCTGCAGCGCGCTCGCCTTCTTCTCGGCGTTGGCTCGTTCGCGACGGCGACGCTTCTCGTCGGTCGCGCGCGCCTCCTGGTAGCGCTTCCAGTTCATGTTGTAGGCGTCGAGCTCGCCGCGGGTGGCGTCGAGGAACCACACCTTGTTGACGACCTCGTCGAGCAGATCGACGTCGTGGCTGATGACGACCAGTCCGCCCTCGTGGGCCTTGAGGAAGCCTCGCAGCCAGCTGATCGAGTCGGCGTCGAGGTGGTTGGTCGGCTCGTCGAGCAACAGCATCGTGCCGGACTTGCCGCCCGCGCCGGACTCGGAGGCGGCGAACAGGATCCGCGCGAGCTCCACGCGCCTGCGCTGTCCACCCGACAGGGTCTGCAGCGGCTGGTCGAGGATCCGTTCCTCGAGACCCAGGTTGGCACAGATGCGGGCGGCCTCGCTCTCGGCCGCGTAGCCGCCGAGCGAGGAGAATCGTTCCTCGAGCCTGCCGTACTTGCGCACGGCCTTGTCCCGCTCGCCGTCGTCGACGAGCTCGGCCATCGCCGTCTGCGCCTTCTCCATGTCGCGGAGGATCTTGTCGAGCCCGCGGGCCGACAGCACGCGGTTCTTCGCCAACACCGACAGATCGCCCTCGCGGGGGTCCTGCGGCAGGTAGCCGACCTCGCCGCCGACGGTGACCTCGCCCGCGTACGGCTCCCCTTCGCCCGCGAGGACCTTGAGCGTGGTGGTCTTGCCCGCACCGTTGCGGCCGACCAGGCCGATGCGGTCACCCGGCTGGATCCGCAGGGTCGTGTCGTCGAGGAGGATGCGCGAGCCCGCGCGCAGTTGCAGGCCGGTAGCCGTGATCACAGGGAACTCCGTGGCGTCGGTTCGGAAGGTGGAGACGTCCGTGCAGGCCGCCCGCGCGTGCGGCGCACACGGGGCGCAGGCGCACGGGCACGGCGTGAGGGCTACTCCAGCAGAACGACCACGGATCCAAGTGTACGGGGCGCCCGCAACGGGGTTTCGGCCACGGTGACCGCGGTCACCGGATGATCACCTCGACGGCACGCGCCCGCCGGGCCGCCTCGTCCAGCACGGCGCGGCGGGGCTCGGCCACGTCGAGGACGCGGGACGAGGCCAGAGCGAAGACCGGCCGCAGGCGCGGGTCGTCGCGCAACTCGTCGAGGGCCGCGCGATCACCGCCGAGCACCACACCGTCCAGTTCGGACACCGCCCCACCGAGGACGTCGGCCGCGTCGGCTGCCGTCGCACGCAGCGCCTGCCGGACCTGACCGTCCCTGCGCCGGGCGAAGCGTTGCTGCGACCAGCCGCCCGCGGCATTGCGCCCGTGCACGAGGTGCCGGTCGGTCCGCGAGACGACGACGTCCGCTCCCTCGGCGATGCCCACACTGTGCGCACCGAGCCGCACCAGCAGCAGGCCGATCCGCCTGCGGACGGTCACGTGGTCGATGAGCGCGGCGACGGCGAGGCCCTCACTGTCGCCGCGACCGGCCTCCAGCGGCGGGAACGGCACGTCGACGGTGGCCGTCGTGCCGTCGCCCGCGGTCACGACCACCCGCGTCGACGTCACGCGAGTCGACGCGGCACCGCCGTTGCGCGCGGCGAACCGGTCGAACCAGCCGGCGAGCCGTTCCGGCTCCACCTCGACGGCCTTCCCGCCACCGCCGACCTGCCGCACCCGTGCCATGGGCGTCACCGTATGTGGACCTCCCGGAGTTGCGCGCGGAGGCGTCACGTGTGGGGCGCGCGGGCGCCCCGCGAACGCCACGGGTTCATTCCCGGAGAGCGCCCCACCCGTCGAGGAGCAGGGAGTGCGGCACCGCGTCCTGCCAGGCTCCGTCGGTGAAGACGTGATCACGCAGTACGCCTTCGCGTGTGAACCCCGTGCGCTGGACGACAGCGTGGCTCGCCTGTCGTCAGGGCCGACGGCGGCGGACACCCGGTGTCGTTCGACGGGATTCTGAGCGGATGCGGGTCGGACGTCGGTGACGCCGACGGTGCGCCCGTGATGCCGGTGGCCGCCGCCGGGGCCCAGTACACGGCCGGGCGGTCGTCACAGGACGAACGAATCCGACCACGGCTGGCCGCCACGGCCGGTGATGGCCTCGAGCATGGTCGCGGCCTGCGCGTCGGTCAGCGAGGCGACGAAGTCGACCACCGCACGGCCGCGCGCCAGCCCGCGTACGGCGTCGGCGCCCTCGATCCTCTCCCCCGTCGCGCCGACCAGCAGCTCCGGGCTCTCGCGCACCAACCGGCCGTACTCGTTGCTGGCCAGCGCGACCAGGTCGTGCAGCTTGCGGGGCAGCCGGTCGGCCTCGTCGCGGTCGCCGAGCCAGCTGTCGAGTGCGTCCACAAGGGACGTCAGCAGGGCGGCCTGCCCGCGCTGATGCAACGCGAAGTCCGGCCGCTGCAACACGAACTGCCGGTGCACGAACTTCAGCACCTGCACCTCGTGCCACTGCGGCTGCCGCAACGTCACGTGGCCGCTGCGGGTCGTCGGCGACGGGGTGATGATCACACCGTCGGCCAGCCGCGCCGTCCACCCCGCGGAGAACGTCGCCATCGCCTGTTCGGCCTCGACCGAGCCGTCGAACGGGCTCGCCAGCAGACCGTCGACGAGCTGATGCTGAACCCGGGCCACCGCTCCGGCGAACACCGCGTCGTCGGCGATCCACGCGTCCTTGGCGTGCAACCGCCGCCGCAACGACTCCAGCGACCGACCGGGACGACCGTGCACCTCGCGCAACGTCTCGTCCGACAGCGCCGCGAATGCACCCGGCTCGGCGAGCCACCGGCCCAACTCCGTCGCCACCGACGCGTGCTGCAACACCCCGATCCGATGGAAATCCTGCAGGTCGTGGATCGCGTAGGCGATGTCGTCGGCGAGATCCATCACCGACGCCTCGACGGTCTGCTGCCACGGTTCGACGAGGTCGGAGAACGGCGCGCGGGCCTGGTGGACGTCGTCGAGCTCGGTGACGTACGCCGAGAACTTGGCCGACCCGGTGCCCGCCTCCTCCCCTTCGGCCGCGCCACGCGGCGGTTCGTCCATCGTCGCCGGGTGCGGTTCGGGGCGGTGCAGCCGCAGCCACGGGTACTTGAGCAGCGCGGCGCGGGTGGCCGTCGTCAGATTCAGCCCCTCGGGCGTCGGGCCGCCCACCTCTGTGGTCGTCACGATCCGGAACGTCTGCGCGTTGCCCTCGAATCCGTCGGACAGGCCGTACCTCCGCCGCGCGATGCGATCCAGGACCTGCTCGCCGAGATGCCCGAACGGCGGGTGCCCCAGGTCGTGGCCGAGCGCCGCCGCCTCCGCGACATCCGGGTCACACCCGCCGAGCTTGCCGACGACCGCGCTCGCCTCCCCGTCGGCGCCGAGCCGTTCCGCGATCGCCCGCGCCACCTGCGCGACCTTCAGACTGTGGGTGAGCCGGTTGTGCAACAACCCCGACCCACCGGTGCTGACCACCTGGGTGACGCCGGACAACCGGGCGAAGTACGGCGACGCGGCGATGCGATCCCTGTCGATGCGGAACGGGCTGCTCACCAGATCCGCGAAGCCCCCGGCCTCCGCTTCGGCGTTCCGTCGTGTCGTGCGCGCGGTGTCCGTAGTTCCCATGCACGACACACTATGCGACCACGACGAAGCCGTGCGCCGATTCTTCGAGGCCGGCACACGTTCCCGGCCACGCGGCGACCACCTGCACCGCGCTACCCGCATGGCGGTGACCCACACCTCCTTGCGCACATAGACGCAGTTCACAGACTTGCGCCTGACTGATTTACCAGTCAGCCCCTTGCGATCACCGCAAGGGATTACTACGGTCCCGCGACATGGCCGAAACGGACGGACTGCGCGACCGCATCCGGGGACTGCTCCCCGCGAAGCCCGGCGCACAACGTGAGTTCGCGACGGCGATCGGACTGGACGAAACGAAACTGTCCAAATCGCTCAAGGGAACCCGCAGGTTCTCGCCCCACGAACTCGTCCGGATCGCCGAACACTCCGGTGTCACGGTGAACTGGCTGCTGAACGGCAGCGACGACGCCGTGACCGTCACCGCGGTGCCCGCCCCGTCGGCGAGCTCCACACAGGACGGTCCACAACCGGAGACCCGCAGGAGAATCCTGGAAACCGCGTGGGAGCTCATCGCCGAGCGTGGCTACCACCACGTGCGTATCGCCGACATCGCCAAGGCGTGCGGCCAGAGCGCGGCGAGCATCCACTACCACTTCCCCACCAAGAAGGCCGTGCTCACCGAAGCGTTGCGGCGGAACGTCAAGCTCGCGTTCGACCGACAGGTCGCCGAGCTGCACACGATCGACAACGCCTACGAACGGCTGTTGCGGCTCGTCGAGCTGCAACTGCCCACCGACGGTCTGCTCCACGACGAGTGGTCGGTCTGGCTGCAGGTGTGGAACGAGTCCGCGCTCAACCCCGAGATGCGCGGTCTCTACTGGGACTCCTACGACCGGTGGTTCCACACGATCGCGATGACGATCCGGCGTGGACAGGAGCAGGGCGTCTTCGCGGAGCGGGACCCCGACGCGATCACCACCCAGCTGAGCGCGCTCGTGGACGGGCTCGGCATCCAGGTGCTCACCGGCAAACCGGGCAGTTCGGTCGAGGCCATGCGTGAGCACCTCAAGGACTTCATCGACCGCACCATCGCCGGAAAAGGATTGTGAAACCCTCCATGCGAGACAGAGTCATCGTCACCGCCGCGCTGACCGGCGCGGGTGACACCGTGGGCAAGAGCGAGCACGTGCCGGTGACGCCGGCACAGATCGCCTCCGACGCCGTCGCCGCCGCCAACGCGGGTGCCGCCGTCGTCCACATCCACGTGCGCAACATCGAGACAGGCCAGGGATCCCGCGACGTCTCGCTGTACCGCGAGGTCGTGCGTCGCATCCGGGAGTCCGGTGTGGACGTCGTCGTCAACCTGACCGCGGGCATGGGCGGCGATCTCTTCCTCGACCAGGACGACCCGCTCAAGCCCGTCGACGGCACCGACCTCGTGAACGCCACGGACCGGCTTCCGCACGTCGAGGAGCTGCTGCCCGACATCTGCACCCAGGACTGCGGCTCGCTCAACTTCGGCGAGGGCAGCCAGCTCTACGTGTCGACCCCGGACATGCTGCGGACCGGTATGAAGCGGATCCAGGAGCTCGGCGTCAAGCCCGAACTGGAGATCTTCGACACCGGACAACTGTGGCTGGCCACGAAACTGATCGAGGAAGGCCTGATCGACGCGCCGCCGCTGTTCCAGCTGTGCATGGGCATCCCGTACGGCGCCCCGGCGAACCCCGAGCTGCTGCAGACGATGGTCAACATGCTGCCCGAGGACGCGCAATGGGCCTCGTTCGCGATCGGCCGCAACCAGCTGCCATGGGTGGCACAGTCGGCGCTGCTCGGCGGCCACGTGCGCGTCGGCCTCGAGGACAACCTGTACCTCGCCAAGGGCGTCAAGGCGACCAACGCCCAGCTGGTCGAGCGCGCCGTGAGCATCGTCGAGGGCCTCGGCGGCACCGTCGCCACCCCGGACGAGGCACGTGCCCAGTTGAACCTGACGGGAGCCGACCGTGCCTGACACCCCCTCCGACATCGACCCGGCAGGCATCACCACCGTCGCCTGCATCGGCGCCGGCGTCATCGGCGGCGGCTGGGCCGCCCACTTCCTCGCGCGCGGCTACCGGGTACGCGCCTGGGACCCGGCACCCGACGCCGAGGCGAAGCTGCGCCGCGTCGTGGCGGGCGCGTGGCCCGCACTGACCGAACTGGGCCTGGCCGAGGGCGCAGCCCAGGACAACCTCACCGTGCTGCCGACCCTGGCGGAGGCCGTCGACAACGCCGAGTTCGTGCAGGAGAGCGCGCCCGAGGACCTCGACCTCAAGCGCACGCTCCTCGCCGACATCGACGCCGCCACGGCACCGGACGTGGTCATCGCCTCGTCCACCTCGGGATTTCCGATGAGCGACATGGCCACGACCGCCGCCAACCCCGCGCGGCTCGTCGTCGGCCACCCGTTCAATCCGCCGTACCTCATCCCGCTCGTCGAGGTCGTCGGCGGCGAGAAGTCCGAACGCTGGGCGGTCGACCGGGCGAGCGCGTTCTACCGGCACGTCGGCAAGTCCGTCATCACCATGGACCGCGAGCTGCCGGGCTTCATCGCCAATCGCCTGCAGGAGGCGCTCTGGCGGGAGGCGCTCCACATGGTGTCCGAGGGCGAGGCGACCGTCGAGCAGATCGACACCGCCATCACCGACGGCCCCGGCCTGCGCTGGCCGGTCCACGGCCCGTGCCTGACGTTCCACCTCGCGGGCGGCGAGGGCGGTATGGCACACATGCTCGACCACTTCGGACCGTCGCTCGAGGCACCGTGGACGAGGCTCACCGCGCCGGAACTGACGACACGGCTGCGCGACGACATGGTCGCGGGCTGCGAGTCCGAGGCCGACGGCCGGAGCATCGCCGAGCTCGTCGCCGAGCGGGACCGCGCCGTCATCGCGGTGCAGCGTGCCGTCGCCGAATCCCGGGGACGCACCGATGACTGACGTCCTCGAGTACCTCGACCGGGTCCGCGACGAATGGATCGACTACAACGGTCACCTCAGCGAGCCGTTCTACGTCATGGTGTTCGGCTTCGCCACGACGAACCTGATGGACCACGTCGGTCTCGGCGAGACGTACCGCGCCGAGACCGGGTGTTCGCTCTACACCGTCGAGGCACACGTGCGGTACCTGCGGGAGGTCGGCGCCGGCGCCGACCTCCACGTCACCACGTTCGTGACCTCGGTGGCGGCCAAGAAGGCAGTGCTGTGCCACGAACTCCGCGTCGGCGGAGAGCTCGTGGCGACCGAAGAGCTGACGGCGATCCACGTCGCCGACGAGGGGGCGGCGCCGTTCCCGGATCACGTGGCGGACAAGCTCCGCCGCCTGCTCCAGCCGGCGCCGGAGTACGCGGGAAGAGCGATCCGCTCATGACCCGCCCCTGTCCCCGACGGAAAGCCCTTCATGTCCCTAGACAACCACGACACCCGTATCTCTCGAAGGAAGTTCCTCCTCGGTAGCGCCGCGCTGGCCGGCGCCGTCCCGTTCCTGTCGGCCTGCGGCGGGCGCAGTGACGCCGCCGCGGCGCCGACCGGCCCTCCGAAGCGCGGCGGCACGCTGCGCGTCGGCGTCACCGGCGGTGGCGCCTCCGACTCACTCGACCCGCACTCGCCCACCACCAACCCGGACATCGCGCGGGTGCGCAACCTCTACGAACCGCTGGTCTACCGCGACCACGACTACGAGGTCTCGTACCTCGTCGCCGAGAAACTCGAACCCTCGGCCGACGCGGCGACCTGGACCGCGACCCTCCGCAAAGACATCCGGTTCCACGACGGCAGGCCGGTGACCCCGGCGGACGTCGTCGCCACGTTCCGCCGCATCATGGACCCCGACGACCCGAAGTCCGGCGCGGCCAGCCTCTCGATGCTCGACAGTGTGACCGCCAAGGGCGACCGGCAGGTCGAGTTCCACCTGAGCGAACCGTCGGCGGTGTTCGCCGACTACCTCGGCCAGTACTCCCTCGGCATCGTGCCCGCCGACTTCGACGTCGCGAAGCCGGTCGGAACCGGCCCTTTCCGCGCCGAGTCGTTCACCGCGGGACTGCAGAGCCGGTTCGTGCGCAACCCGCATTACTGGCGTCCCGACCGGCCGTACCTCGACGAGCTCGTCCTCATCAACTTCACCGAGGACGACGCACGGATCAACGCGCTGCTCGCCTCCCAGGTCGACGCGATCGACCAGGTGCCCGTCGCACTCGTCGACGTCCTGCGCAGCGACGAACGGATGCGCATCCTCTCGTCGGAGACCGGCACGTGGCTGCCGTTCACCATGCGCGTCGACCGTCCGCCGTTCGACGACGTACGCGTCCGGCAGGCCCTGCGCCTCGTCGTCGACCGCGAGCAGATGATCAACCAGGTGCTGTCCGGTCAGGGCCGCGTCGGCAACGACCTGTACGCACCGTTCGATCCCGCCTACGCCTCCGAGCTGCCCCAACGCACGCAAGACATCGCCGAGGCGCGCAGGCTCCTGGCCGAGGCAGGCAAGTCGAACCTCGACATCGAACTCGTCACCGCGCCCATCCAGGCCGGGGCCGTCGAGGCCGCACAGGTGTTCCAGCAGCAGGCGAAGGCCGCCGGCGTGAACGTGCGCCTCCGGCGCGTCGACACCACCACCTTCTACGGCGACAACTACCTGAAGTGGGATTTCGCCCAGGACTTCTGGTACACGCGCAACTACCTGCCGCAGGTCGCGAACGGCTCACTGCCGGACTCGCCCTACAACGAGACGCACTGGCAGGACCCGGAGTTCGTGCGGCTCGTCCGCACGGCGAACCGCACGAGCGACACCGGCAAACGCGCCCGACTGCTGAAACAAGCGCAGCGCATCGAGTACGAACGCGGCGGCCTGATCGTCTGGGGATTCGTCAACCAGGTCGACGCCCATCAGGTCTACGTCGCCGGGCTCGTCCCGGACCGCACCGGCCTGCCCCTGTCCGGCTATTCGTTCGGCCACGTCTGGCTCGGCTGAGGAGGTGAGGATTTCGTGTTCCGACTGATTCTGCGCAGGCTCGCGGTCAGCGTCGCCGTGTTGTGGCTGGTGTCGCTGCTGGTGTTCGTCGCGACGTTGCTGCTGCCGGGTGATCCGGCCCGGGCCATCCTCGGCCAGCAGGCCACGCCCGAGCGCATCGCCGCGCTGAACGAGCAACTCGGCCTCGACGCGCCCGTGTGGCAGCGCTACCTCGACTGGCTCGGTGGTGTGCTGACCGGCGACCTCGGCACGTCGGCTGCCTCCCAGGGCCCGGTGACCGAGCTGCTGGGCGGCCGCATCGGCGCCTCGCTGGTGCTGCTCGTCGGCGCCGCCGTGATCAGCACGGCCGGTGGCCTCGCGCTCGGCACGTGGTCGGCGTTGCGGCGCGGCCGCGCCGTCGACCACACCGTGTCCGGCATCAGCCTGGTCGTCGCCGCGCTTCCCGAGTTCGTCATCGGTGTCGCGCTGATCGTCGTGCTGTCGACGACGGTGCTGCCCGTGTTCCCCTCCGTGACGCTGGCACCGCCCGGTGAGCCGGTGTGGTCGCAGCCGATCCAGCTCGTGTTGCCGATTCTGACGCTGACGCTCGTCGTCACCCCCTACATCACGCGCATGATGCGCGCGACGATGAGCGAGGTGCTCGACAGCGGCTACGTCGAGATGGCCCGCCTCAAAGGCCTTCCCGAACGGGTCGTCATCACCCGGCACGCCGTACCGCATGCGATCGGCCCCGTCGCACAGGTGATCGCGATCCAGCTGGCGTGGCTCGCGGGCGGTGTCGTGGTGGTCGAGTTCCTCTTCCGCTACCCCGGCATCGGACAGGCGCTCATCGACGCGGTCAACAACCGTGACGTCGCGGTCGTCCAGGCGATCACGCTGCTCATCGCCGGCGTCTACATCGTGGTGAATCTGATCGCCGACATCGTCGGCATCATGACCAACCCCAAGCTGCGCGCGGAGGTGTCCCGATGACGGCGACGACCACACAACCCACGCTGCTGCGGCGCGCGTTGGCCCTGCCCCAGGCGAAGATCGGCCTGGCACTCACGACGGTCGTCGTCGGCGTCGCGGTACTCGGCCCGTGGGTGGGCCCCTGGCTGACCGGCCACGACACGACCGGCTTCGCGGGCAAACCGTTCCAGTCGGGCGGCATCGCCGGCACCGACGGCCTCGGGCGCGACGTGTTCACGCGGTTCCTCTCCGGTGGCCTGACGCTGCTGATCTACGCGGTGTTGGCCACGGCGCTCGGCCTGGTGCTGGGAGCCGCCTTGGGCATGTTCGCCGGCTACAGCGGAGGCAGGCTCGACTCGCTGATCATGCGCGGCAGCGACGTGCTGCTGTCGTTCCCGCAGCTGGTGTTCGCGCTGCTGGCGATCGCCATGATCGGCCCGGAAGGCTGGCTGCTGGTGCTGGTCATCGGTATCACCCACGCGCCCCGGGTCGCCCGTGTGGCCAGACAGTCCACGGTGGCGGTCAAGGACGCGGACTTCATTCGCGCCGCCCGCATGTACGCCATGCCGCGCAGGCGCATCCTGCTGCGCGAGGTGCTGCCCAACATCACCGGTCCGCTGATGGTCGAACTCGGCCTGCGGCTGACGTACTCCATCGGCTACGTCGCGTCCCTGTCGTTCCTCGGCCTCGGCATCCAGCCGCCGACCGCGGACTGGGGCCTGATGATCAACGAGAACCGCATCGCCCTGGTCGTCGAACCGTGGGGCGTGGTGCTGCCCGTGCTCGCGATCGCCGTGCTGACCGTCGGCACGAACCTGATCACCGACTCGCTCGCCTCGGCGGCCGCGCGCACCTCGAACGCAGGCACGTCGCACTCAGCGAAGGAGGCCTCGGCATGACCGCAACCACCACGGTGACCCATACCCTCGTCGCCCGGAACCTGCGCGTCGACACCGTCACCGGACAACCCGTGCTGAAAGGCGTGTCGTACGAGATCGCTCCCGGGGAGGTGCTGGCGCTGGTCGGCGAATCCGGCTCCGGCAAGACCACGGCGGGGCTGGCCGCGCTCGGCCACTTCCGCCGCGGGCTCGTCCACACCGGCGGCGACGTCTCGGTGCAGTCCGGTGACGCGGCGCCGGTGTCCGTGCTGGACGCAGGCGAGCGGGAACGCCGGGCGCTGCGCGGCAGCACCGTCGCCTACATTCCCCAGGACCCGGCGGCCTCGCTCAACCCGGCGCTGCGCATCGGCAGGCAGATCGACGAGGTGCTCGAGACGCACGGCTACGGCGCGTCCGCGGCCGAACGCTCCGCACGCGTCGGCGAGGTGCTGGCCGAGGTCGGCCTCCCCGACGACGAGGCCTACCGGCGCCGGTACCCGCACGAACTGTCCGGCGGCCAGCAGCAGCGCGTCGGCATCGCGATGGCGTTCGCCTGCAGGCCGAGCGTCGTGGTGCTCGACGAGCCGACGACCGGACTCGACGTCACCACGCAGACGCTGGTCCTGCGCACGGTCGCGGCGCTGACCACCGAACACGACACCGCCGCGCTCTACATCACCCACGACCTGGCGGTCGTCGCCACGATCGCCCACCGGGTCGCGGTGCTGCGCCGCGGCGAGGTCGTCGAGTGCGGCTCCGCCGAGGAGGTGCTCCGCGCGCCCTCGCACGCCTACACCCGGGAACTCGTCACCGCGGTGCCGCACCTCGACGGCACGGGTGTCACCGCGGCGTCCGCACCCGGCACGCACGCCGTCGCGTCCGCATCGGACGGTGACGCCCCTGCCGCGGGTGCGTGCGCAGGGGCAGGCGGTTCCACGCCCGCCTCGAGCGGCATCCCGGAGCACACGCCTGCCCTGTCGGTGTCCGGCCTGTCCGTCTCGTACGGCGACCACCGGGTGTTGCGCGACGTGTCTCTGGACGTACGCGCAGGCGAATGCCTGATGCTGCTCGGCGAATCGGGCTCCGGTAAGACCACGCTGTCGCAATGCGTGGCCGGACTGGGTGAACCGCACACCGGCACGGTGTCGCTGGCCGGTGCGCCGCTGGCCGCCTCGACGCAGCGGCGCACCGCGGAGCAGCTGCGCTCGGTGCAGTACGTGTTCCAGAGCCCGTACTCGTCCCTCAACCCCCGCAAGACCATCGCCCAATCGGTGGAGTTGCCGTTGCGGACCCTGACGGACCTCGACGTCACCGCACGACGCGCACGCGTGGCCGAGACGCTGGAACGGGTCCGTCTCGATCCCGCGCTCGCGCAGCGGCTTCCCGACGAGCTCTCGGGCGGGCAGCGCCAGCGCGCGGCCATCGCCCGTGCGCTGGTGACCACGCCTGAGGTACTGCTGTGCGACGAGGTGACCTCCGCGCTCGACGTCTCCGTGCAGGCCACGATCGTCGACCTGCTCTGCGAGCTACGGCGCGACCTGGGCACCGCGATGCTGTTCGTCACCCACAACATCGCGCTGGCACGGCACGTCGCCGACCGGATCGCGGTACTGCGCGGCGGAGAGGTCGTCGAATCCGGCACGGTCGACGAGGTCCTCGACTCGCCGTCACACGAGTACACGCGCGAACTACTCGCCAACACGCCGAGGATGTGACGATGGCGGTCCACGGGACGGTCGCACCGGGTTTCGAACCCGTGCGGGACGCCTTCACCGATGTACTCGCCGACGCGCGCGGCGGTTCCTCGTTCTCCGTCGTACGCGACGGCACGGCGGTGGTCGACCTGTGGGGCGGCCTCGCCGACCCGGGATCGGCCGTGCCGTGGCGCGAGGACACCCTGTGCGTCCTGTTCTCCGGGACGAAGGGCGTCGTCGCCACCGTCGTCGCGGCGCTCGACGTCCTCGACCCGGCCGCACCCGTCCGGGACCTGTGGCCCGAGTTCACCGCCGACGCCACGATCGGCCAGGTGCTGTCACACACCGCCGGTCTGCCCTATGTGGACGGCGAGCACGACATGCTCGACAACCGATCCTGCGCCGCGCTGCTGGCGGCGCAGGATCCGTTGTGGACGCCGGGAACGCGCGTGGCCTACCACGCCCTGACCTTCGGCCATCTCGTGGCGGAACTGCTGCGCCGCGCGACGGGCCGCTCCGTGGGCACCCTGGTGCGGGAGGTCGTGGCCGAGCCGTTCGGGCTCGACCTGCACCTCGGCACGCCCGAGCACCTCGACGCCCGCACGGCACGGCTGCAGCGCGCACCCGGGTACGCCATCAGCACGTTCCTCGACGACCCGGAACGCCGGAAGGTCGTCGAACGCATGTACGCGGGGCTGCTCGACTCGGACGAGCGGATGAATTCGGCCGCCTACCGCCGCGCCGAACTGGCCGCCGGAAGCGGCACCGGCACGGCCCTGTCGATGGCGCGGCTCTACGATCTGCTCGCCCGCGGCCACGTCGTGGCGCCGGACACGCTCGCCCGGGCCACCCGCGCCTGGTCCGAGGGCGTCGACGCCCTCAACGACCGGCCACTGCGGTTCGGCCTCGGCTACGAACTCGAGGATCCGATCGGCACCTACGGGCCCACTGGACGGTCGGCGGGCGCGTTCGGCCACTCCGGGGCCGGCGGCGGGCGCCACGGCGCGTGGCCCCGGGAACGACTCGGATTCTCGTTCGTCACCAACGAACTGCGCAGCGAGAACGCCGACGGCCGCGCCGACCGGCTCCTCGAAGCACTCAGCGCGTCCCTCTGACCCTCGCCGCTCCCGACGCGCCCGCCCGAGCCGCCGCCCTGGCAGACGCGCCGCCCGCCGTCGCCCAGGGCGGCCCCCACGAAACACACGTGCCGGACACCCGGGAATGGGTGTCCGGCACGTGACGTCGAATCAGGCCGTCGAACGCCTCAGACGGTGAACCCGAGGGCGCGCAACTGCTCGCGACCGTCGTCGGTGATCTTCTCCGGGCCCCACGGCGGCATCCAGACCCAGTTGATCCGGTAATCGTCGACGAGCTTGCCGGAACCCTTCAGCACCGACGCCGTCTGGTCCTCGATCACGTCCGTCAGCGGGCAGGCCGCCGACGTCAACGTCATGTCGATGGTCGCCGTGTTGTCCGGCTCCACCCGAATGTCGTACACCAGGCCCAGGTCGACGACGTTGATGCCGAGCTCGGGGTCGACCACGTCACGCATGGCCTCCTCGAGGTCCTCGACCTTGGCGACGTCGCCACCCGCCGACGATGCCTCGGCTGCCTGCGCCTCCTGGTCGAGATCGGCCGCGGTACGGCCCTCTCGCTCCTGCTGCGTGCCGGCTTCGGTCATGCTTCCACCTCAATCTCGCGGGACACCCTCCCCTGCTGTGGCGTAACAGCCTCCCACAGCGGGGGCCCAACCCGGTCGGCCCTTGGCGCGGGTGCTGCGCAAGCGCGATTGTCGCTCACACGGCCTCCGCGCCGTTCGATGTGCGGGCCAGTGCGTCCTTGAAGGCCATCCATCCCAGCAACGCGCACTTCACCCGCGCAGGATACTTCGCCACGCCGGCGAACGCGATGCCGTCGTCGAGCACGTCCTCGTCCGGTTCGACCTGGCCGCGTCCCTGCATCAGCTCCGTGAACGCATCCATCGTGGTCATGGCTTCGTCGACACTGTGGCCGATCACCAGGTCGGTCATCACCGACGTCGACGCCTGACTGATGGAACAGCCCTGGCCCTCGTACGACACGTCCTCGATCTTGCCGTCCTCGGTGACCTTGACACGCAAGGTCACCTCGTCGCCGCAGGTCGGGTTGACCTGGAACGACTCGCCGTCGAACGGTTCACGCAGACCGCGGGCATGCGGGTTCTTGTAGTGATCCAGGATGATCTCCTGGTACATGCTCTCGAGCTGCATGCCTCTACTCCCCCACTCCGAAGAACCGCTGCGCCTCGCGCACGCCCGCGACCAGCGCATCCACTTCGGACGGTTCGTTGTACAGGTAGAACGACGCGCGCACCGTCGCGGGCACGCCGCACGCCCGGTGCAGCGGCCACGCGCAGTGGTGACCCACGCGCACCGCGATACCCAGACTGTCGAGCACCTGGCTCACGTCGTGCGGGTGCACGCCGTCGACGACGAACGCCACGGTCGCGCCGCGATCGACCGTGTCCTCCGGTCCCACGATCCGCACGCCCGGGATCTCGGACAGACCGGCGAGCGCCCGCTCGGCGAGCATGTGCTCGTGGGCGGCGACGCGGTCCATGCCCACGCCGTTCAGGTAGTCCACCGCGGCGGCGAGCCCGACGGCCTGTGAGGTCATCGGCACGCCCGCCTCGAAACGCTGCGGCGGCGGCGCGAACGTCGATCCCTCCATCCGGACCAGTTCGATCATCGAACCGCCGGTCAGGAACGGCGGCATCGCCTCGAGCAGCTCCCGCCGCCCGTACAGCACACCGATGCCCGACGGGCCGAGCATCTTGTGCCCGGAGAACACGGCGAAGTCGACACCCAGGGCGCCGAAGTCGACCGCGCCCTGCCCGTACACGCCGTGCGGGACGGACTGGCACGCGTCGAGCACGACCAGCGCGCCGACCTCGTGCGCCCGCTGTACCAGCGGCTCGACCGGATTCACCGTGCCGAGCACGTTGGACTGGTGGGCGAACGCGACCAGCCTGGTCCGTTCCGTGATCATCGAGTCCAGTTCGGACAGGTCGAGCCTGCCCTCGTCGGTGACCGGGAACCACGTCAACGTCGCCCCGGTGCGTTGGCACAGCTGCTGCCACGGCACCAGGTTGGCGTGGTGCTCCATCTCGGTGACGACGACCTCGTCACCGGGCCCGAGGGTGAACCGCTCGGACTCCGGGCCCGCGGTGCCCGCGTTGCTCATCGCATACGCGACGAGGTTGATGCCCTCGGTCGCGTTCTTCGTGAACACGACCTCGCCCGGCGAAACCCCGACGAACGACGCGATCGTCGCGCGGGCGCCCTCGTAGGCGTCGGTCGCTTCCTCGGACAGTTGGTGCGCCCCGCGATGAACCGCGGAGTTGGACGTCTCCACGAACCGCCGCTCGGCGTCGAGCACCTGCGCGGGGCGCTGGGACGTCGCCCCGGAATCGAGGTACACCAGCGGTTTCCCGTCGCGCACGGTGCGCGACAGGATGGCGAAATCGGCTCGCAGCGCTGTGACGTCCACAGGCAGCGAATCCGTGGTGGTCATCGCCGGCTCCCTTCGTCCGGGTCTGCCGGGGCGGTCGCACCGCCGCCGGCAGACCCCGAATGACGTGTCAGACCGCGGCTTCGGTCGTGTACTTGACGTAACCGTCGGCCTCGAGCTCGTCCGCCAGCTCCTTGCCGCCGGACTGCATGACCTTGCCGCCGGCGAACACGTGCACGTAGTCGGGCTCGATGTGCTTGAGGATCCGCGTGTAGTGCGTGATCAGCATGACGCCGACCTCGTTGTTCGCCTTGTAGTCGTTGACCGCCTCGGACACCGTGCGCAGCGCGTCGACGTCGAGGCCCGAGTCGGTCTCGTCGAGGATGGCGAACTTCGGCTTCAGCAGCGCCATCTGCAGGATCTCGTGGCGCTTCTTCTCACCGCCGGAGAAGCCCTCGTTCACGCTGCGCTCGGCGAACTCGGAGGAGATGTCCAGCTGGCCCATCTCGTCCTTGACCTCCTTGACCCAGTGCCGCAGCTTCGGGGCCTCACCGCGCACCGCGGTGGCGGCCGAGCGGAGGAAGTTCGACATCGACACCCCCGGCACCTCGACCGGGTACTGCATCGCGAGGAACAGGCCGGCGCGGGCGCGCTCGTCCACGCTCATCTCGAGGACGTTCTCGCCGTCCAGCAGCACCTCGCCCGAGGTCACTTCGTACTTGGGGTGACCGGCGATCGCGTACGACAGCGTCGACTTGCCGGAGCCGTTCGGGCCCATGATCGCGTGGGTCTCGCCCGACCGGATCGTCAGGTTGACGCCGTTGAGGATCGGCTTGTTGCCCTCGTCGGTCACGACGTCGGCGTGCAGATCCTTGATTTCCAGTGTGGCCATGCCTTCTTCGTTTCTCTTCGGCGTTCGAAAGTCGTCTGTGATGGTCCGGCCGCGTTACACGCCGATGGCTTCGAGTTCGGCCTCGATGGCCGCCTCGAGCCGTTCGCGCACCTCGGGGACCTCGATCTTCATGAGGATCTCGTGGAAGAAGCCGCGCACGACGAGCCTGCGGGCCTCGTCCTCCGGCAGACCGCGCGCCTGCAGGTAGAACAGCTGCTCGTCGTCGAACCGGCCCGTCGCACTCGCGTGCCCGGCGCCGGAGATCTCGCCGGTCTCGATCTCGAGGTTCGGCACCGAGTCGGCACGAGCGCCCTCGGTCAGCACGAGGTTGCGGTTGAGCTCGAAGGTCTCGGTCGCCTCGGCCGCCGCGCGGATGAGCACGTCGCCGATCCACACGGAGTGCGCGGCGTCGCCCTGCAGCGCGCCCTTGTAGAGGACGTTGGACTTGCAGTTCGGCACGGCGTGGTCCACGAACAGCCGGTGCTCCTGATGCTGGCCGGAGTCGGCGAAGTGCAGACCCAGCATCTCCACGTCGCCGCCGGGGCCCGCGAACGTGGCCGTCGGGCTGACGCGCACCAGGTCGCCACCGAGCGTGACGACGATGTGCTTGAGCCGGGAGTCCCGGCCCAGCTTCAGGTGCTGCTCGGAGACGTGCACCGCGTCGTCGGCCCAGTCCTGCACCGACACGACGGTCACCTGTGCGCCGTCGCCGAGGACGAACTCGACGTTGTCGGCGTAGGTGCCGGAACCGACGTGGTCCAGCACGATCGTCGCCTCGCCGAACTGCTCGGCGCGGATCTGCACGTGACCGTAGGCGGTCTTGCCCTCACCGGGACCGTTCAGCCGCACCAGCGTGCGCGCCGAGGCCTTCGTCTCGGCGGGAACCGTCACCAGCGTCGCCTTCTCGAACGAGGAGTAGGCCTGGGCGGAGATCCGGTCGCTCGGCACGCCGGCCTGGCCGAGGCGGTCGTCGTCGCGGCCCACGGTCTCGACCCGCACCTCCGGCGCGGGTTCGAGCTCCAGCTCGGCCTCGCCGGTGGCCGGAGCCGAACCGTCGTGCAGCCCGCGCAGGCGCTTCATCGGCGTGAAGCGCCAGTTCTCCTCCCGGCCGCCGGGAACCTCGAACGCCTCGACGTCGAACGAGGCGAAACGCTCCGCGCGGGAGGCCGCCGGGATCGTCACCTCGGCGGCCTCCGCGACGTTCGCGGCTGCGGTGTTGTCAGCAACCGTCATGTCAGCCGACGCTTCCTTCCATCTGCAGTTCGATCAGGCGGTTGAGCTCGAGCGCGTACTCCATCGGCAGCTCCCGCGCGATGGGCTCGACGAACCCGCGCACCACCATCGCCATGGCCTCTTCCTCGGTGAGACCGCGCGACATGAGGTAGAACAGCTGGTCCTCGCTCACCTTGGACACGGTGGCCTCGTGGCCCATGGACACGTCGTCGTTGCGGATGTCCACGTACGGGTAGGTGTCCGACCGGGAGACCGTGTCCACCAGCAGGGCGTCACACACCACGCTGGAGCGCGAGTGGTGCGCCCGCTTGGCGACCTTCACCAGGCCCCGGTACGAGGTGCGGCCACCGCCGCGCGCCACCGACTTCGACACGATCGTCGAGGACGTGTGCGGCGCGAGGTGCTCCATCTTGGCGCCCGCGTCCTGGTGCTGACCCTCGCCCGCGAACGCGACCGACAGGACCTCGCCCTTGGCGTGCTCGCCCATGAGGAAGACCGACGGGTACTTCATCGTCACCTTGGAGCCGATGTTGCCGTCGACCCATTCCATGGTGGCGCCCTCTTCGGCCTTGGCCCGCTTGGTCACCAGGTTGTAGACGTTGTTCGACCAGTTCTGGATCGTCGTGTAGCGGCAACGGCCGCCCTTCTTCACGACGATTTCCACGACCGCGGAATGCAGCGAGTCGGACTGGTAGATCGGCGCCGTGCAGCCCTCGACGTAGTGCACGTAGGCATCCTCGTCGACGATGATCAGCGTCCGCTCGAACTGGCCCATGTTCTCCGTGTTGATCCGGAAGTAGGCCTGCAGCGGGATGTCGACGTGCACACCCTTCGGCACGTAGATGAACGAGCCACCGGACCACACGGCCGTGTTCAGCGCGGAGAACTTGTTGTCACCGGCCGGGATGACCGAGCCGAAGTGCTCCTTGAACAGCTCCGGGTAGTCGCGCAGCGCCGTGTCGGTGTCCAGGAACAGCACGCCCTGGGCCTCCAGGTCCTCACGGATCTGGTGGTAGACGACCTCGGACTCGTACTGCGCGGCGACACCGGCGACGAGGCGCTGCTTCTCCGCCTCGGGGATGCCGAGCTTGTCGTACGTGTTCTTGATGTCCGTCGGCAGGTCCTCCCAGCTGGTGGCCTGCTTCTCGGTCGAACGCACGAAGTACTTGATGTTGTCGAAGTCGATCCCCGACAGGTCCGCGCCCCAGTTGGGCATCGGCTTGCGCTCGAAGAGCTTCAGGGCCTTCAAGCGTGCGTCGCGCATCCACTCCGGCTCGGACTTCTTCTCCGAGATGTCCGACACGACATCCTCGTCGACGCCACGCCGAGCGCTCGCGCCCGCCGTGTCCGGGTCCGACCAGCCGAACGCGTAGTTGCCGAGAGACTCGATGGTCTCTTCCTGGCTCAACGGCGTGGTGGTGGGATTGCGCTGCTCGGCAGCGGCAGTCATGCGGTCGTCCCTCCATTCGGAGTTCGTGCTTCGTGACCCGGCGCCGGGCCGGGCACGTGCGTCGTACACACGGCGTCGCCGCGCGCGATGGTGGCCAGTCGCTGCACGTGTGTGCCGAGCAACTGGGCGAACGCCTCGGTCTCGGCCTCGCACAGCTGCGGGAACTCCGCTGCGACGTGGGCCACCGGGCAGTGGTGCTGGCAGAGCTGCGCTCCGGTGCCGGAGACTCCGGTACCCGCCACTTCCGGGAGATCACTCCCGGAGGGGGCCGAGCCGCCGGTGTCCGGACCGCCCGCGCCGACCTGCCTGGTCGACGCAGCGTAACCCTCCCTGGTCAAGACGGCGGCCAGGGCCTCCGCCTTGTCCGCGGGAGCACCCTCGTTCGAGATCTGCTCCCGGTACGGATCGACGAGCGCCGCCACGCGCCGCTCGGCGAACGCGCGAACCGCCTCCTCGCCCACGTGCTCGGCGAGGAACCGGATCGCGGAGACCGCGAGGTCGTCGTAGGCGTGCCCGAACCGCGCCCTGCCCTGCTCGGTGAGCAGGAACAGCTTCGCGGGCCTGCCACGCCCCCTCCGGCCACGCCGCGATGCCTCCCTGGTCTCGGCCTCGGAGTCCGCCAGCAGCGCGTCGAGATGCCGGCGCACCGCCGTCGGGCTGAGACCGAGCTGTTCGGCCACCGCGGCCGCGGTCATCGGGCCCTGCTCGAGCAGGACCCGGGCGACCTCGCCCCGCGTACCACCGTCCGATCCCGGGGGCGGCACCGGTGCCGTGACGGAACCCGTCGCCGCCGGCGGCGTGGTGCCGCCCTGCGGTTCGGTGGTGCCGTCGTTTTTCACAACATTATTGTGTCTTATTTCCGCGCGGCAGGCAAAGGCGCCTCCCCGGCAGTGATCGGATTCACCGAAACGGGCCGCGCGCCTACCCACACCCGGAGTCGTACCCGTCGGCGCGAGGGGAGGATCCGTCGCGTCGAACCCCTCCATGGGCGCCTTGGGGGCGCACGGCGGGCGCACGGCGGGCGCACGGCCACGCGGGCCCCTCGGCCGGCGTCCGACCACCACCCCGGGCAGACATGCTGCTCACCGCTAGTCTCTCGGCGTGGCATCAGGGAGGGGTCCCGTGACCTTCGGCAGGGGACGCAGGCGACAACAGGACGACCAGGACGGCCCGGCGCAGCCCCGGGAGACCGGCGGCGCCGGCTCGCCGCGCTCGTCCCTGGCGGCCGCCACCGTCTGGGTACCCACGCGCTCGCCCGCCCATCCCGGCGACCGCGAACCCCTGACGGCCGACGAGCGGCGGTCGGTCCGCCTCGTGCAGACCTTCGGCACCTTCGGCTCGTTGATGCTGGCCTTCGGCTCGCTCGGAGCCGGCGCCGCACCGGTGCTCAACCCCGTGAACACGCTGCCGGTCCTGCGGCTCTTCGCGCGTATCCCCACGGTGTCGCTGGCGCTGGCGTTCATCGGCATGATCATGCTGATCGCGGGATGGCTGCTGCTCGGCCGGTTCGCCAGGCCCAGCCGCAAACGCATCGTCGGCAGGCGGGAGCTGCACCGCACCCTGCTGCTGTGGATCGCCCCGCTCGTGGTCATCCCGCCGATCTTCACCCGCGACCCGTACGTCTACCTCGGCCAGAGCGAGGTCCTCACCCGCGGCATGGACCCGTACGAGGTCGGCCCGGAGGCCCTCGGCAACGGCGATCCACTGGTGGTCGGCGTCGCCAACATCTGGCGTGACACGCCCGCCCCGTACGGCCCGCTGTTCCTGCGCATCGGCAGTTGGATCACCGGAATCACGGGCGAACACGTCTCCGGCGGCATCCTCCTGTTCCGCCTGCTCACACTCGTCGGCCTCGGCGTGATCGTGTGGGTGCTGCCCCGGCTCGCCGATCGCTTCGGCGTCCCGCCGAGCACCGCGCTGTGGCTCGGCGTGGCCAACCCGCTCGTGCTGTTCCACATCGTCGGCGGCGCCCACAACGACGCCCTCGGCATCGGGCTCATGCTGCTCGGCCTCGAGGTCGGCCTCCGGCGACTGCCCTACCGGGTGCGCGGCGACTCCCCACCGCCGCGGGCGAAAGGGGAGATCGCGTTCATCGTCGCAGGCGCCGCGATCATCACCGTCGCCGCGACGATCAAGCTGCACGCGATCGTCGCGCTCGGCTTCTTCGGCGTGATGATCGCCCGCCGCTGGTACGGCAGCGTCAAGGACCTGCTCAGGGCCGCCGCCGGCATGCTCGTGATCTGCGCCGTGGTGATGACGGCGGTGACCTACGGTGTCGGCCTCGACTACGGCTGGGTCAACGGCCTGAGCACGCCGACGAAGCTCTGGAACTGGATCGCCCCCACGGCCGAGATCGGCCAGCTCGGCGGCGTACTGGGAGTCACGCTCGGGCTCGGCAACCACACGGCGGGCATCATCTCCGTGCTCGCCATCCTGAGCTACCTCGCCGCCGGGGCGATCACCGTCAAATTCCTGTGGGACAGCCTCCACTGGCGGTACCGGCCGATGATCGGCCTCGGCGTCTCCGTCGGCGCGTTCATGCTGCTGCACGTCGCGATGCAACCGTGGTGGCTGCTGTGGGCGATCATCCCGCTCGCCGCCTCGGCGGGTACGTCACGCTTCCGTGTACTCGCCACCGGCATGAGCGTCGTACTGGCCGTACTGATCCCGCCGAACGGCAGCCCGTTCGACGGCCGGCTCTACACCCTGCCGCAGGCGTACTTCGCGGGCGGGCTCGTGGTGCTCGGGGCGCTGGCCCTGCTCTGGTGGCGCGCGCCCGCGGTGCTGTTCGCCCGCACCGACCCCGACGACCTGCTCCGCCCGCCGGGACCGGCCCGCCGGGGCCGCCGTCGGCGGGCCGAACGTTCCGATGCCACCGGCACCGGCGGCGGCACGTACCGGCCCACCGAGTCCGCCCCCGAGGCGAGCGGCGCGGCGACGCGCGAGGACGTGCCGCCGAGCAGGCCCTGACCGCGCCGCCCGCACGAGGGCGACGCGAGCGCGCGGCCCGCACGCCGTACCCTTGACGTTCGTGAATGCTGCGGCCGTCGAGATCACCGGTCTGGTGAAGCGCTTCGGATCGGTCACCGCCGTCGACGGGCTGGATCTGAAGATGCCGAGAGGCGAGATCCTCGCCCTCCTCGGCCCCAACGGTGCGGGCAAGACGACCACGGTCGAGATCTGCGAAGGTTTCCGCGCCCCCGACGCGGGCACCGTGCGTGTGCTCGGCCTCGATCCGGCACGGGACGGCGCCGCCCTGCGCCCACGGGTCGGAGTCATGCCCCAGGGCGGAGGTGCCTATCCCGGCGTCCGCGCCGAGGAGATGCTCCGGCTGGTCGCGGCCTGCGCGGCCGACCCGCTCGACCCTGCCTGGCTGCTCGACGTGCTCGGCCTCGGAAGCACCCGGCGGACCCCGTTCAAGCGTCTCTCCGGCGGCCAGCAGCAGCGCCTGTCCCTCGCGTGCGCCCTCATCGGCAGACCGGAGCTGGTGTTCCTCGACGAGCCGACCGCAGGCATGGACCCACAGGCCAGACGACTCGTGTGGGAACTGCTCGGCGCGCTCCGCACCGACGGGGTGAGTGTGCTGCTGACGACCCACCTCATGGAGGAGGCCGAGTCACTGGCCGACGACGTGGTGATCGTCGACGACGGCGCCGTCGTCGCCCAGGGATCGCCCAGCGCGCTCACCGCCGAGCACGCCGAGGACGCCCAGCTGCGCTTCCGCGCCCGGCCCGGCCTCGACACCCGCCTGCTCGCCGCGGCCCTGCCCGAGGGATACGTCGTCCGCGAATCCACCCCCGGCTCGTACCGCGTCATCGGCCACGTCGACCCGCAGGTCGTGTCCACCGTGACGTCGTGGTGCGCCCAGCAGGGCGTGCTCGCCGAGGAGCTGCACGTCGGCAGACGCGACCTCGAAGAGGTCTTCCTCGAACTCACCGGACGGGAGCTGCGCACATGACCACGGCCCGCTTCGTCCCCGGAACCTTCACGCCCGCACCCGGCCGCGGCCGCCGGGGACGCATGCTCGCCACTCACGCGCGCGTCGAGACCGCCCTGACGCTCCGGCACGGCGAGCAGATCCTGCTCACCCTGCTCATCCCGCTCGCACTGCTGCTCGGGCTCAGCCTGCTCGATGTGCTGCCCGCAGGCGAGTTCGCCGGCATGGAACGGGTCGACTGGATCACCCCACGCATCCTCGCGCTGGCCGTGCTGTCGTCGGCGTTCACCGGTCAGGCGATCGCGCTCGGGTTCGACCGGCGCTACGGAGTACTGAAACGCCTCTCCGCCACGGCGCTGCCGCGGTGGCTGCTCGTCGCGGGCAGGCTGGTCGCCGCGCTCGTCGTCGTCGCGCTGCAGGTGCTCGTGCTCGGCGGCGTCGCCGCGCTGCTCGGCTGGTCGCCGTCGGCGGCGGGCATCGCCTTCGGCGTGGTGCTGCTGGCGCTCGGCACACTGTGTTTCGGTGCACTCGGCGTGCTGCTCGGCGGCGCGCTGAAAGCCGAGGCGGTACTGGCACTCGCCAACATCGTGTGGTTCGTCCTGCTCCTTGCGGGCGGCATCCTCATGGTGCCGTCCGCCCTGCCCGACGCCTACGCGACGGTCGTCGCGCTGCTGCCGTCCGGCGCGCTCGCCGAGGGCCTGCACGCCGCGCTCGTCGACGGCACGTTCTCCGCGGGCGCCTGCGCGGTACTCGCCGTGTGGACCGCCGTCGCCGCCGCGATCGCCACGAGAACGACCAAGCTCACCTGACCACGGTGCACCACCGCCCACACCGAGGCGCTCCCGCGCCACCCCTACGGCCGGCCCCTCTCCCACCACCGCCCACACCGAGGCGCTCCCGCGCCACCCCTACAATCTGTAGTGTGAGCGCATTCGTGGAGCGGTTGTCCTCGCTCGTCGGCCGTCTGCCGTACCCGTCACGCGCGGTGCAACGCACCATCGCGATCGCCGCGATCATCACCCAGGGCGGCATCGGCGTCACCGGCTCCGTCGTGCGGGTGACCGGCTCCGGACTCGGCTGCCCCACGTGGCCGCAGTGCTTCCCCGGAAGCATGTTCCCGGTCGAGCATCCCGAGTACGAGATGTTCAACCAGTGGATCGAATTCGGGAACCGCCTGCTCACCGGCATCGTCGGCGTCGTCGCCGCCCTCTGCGTACTCGTGGCCTGGCGCATCAAGCTCGACCACCCCGGCCGCACCCGGCTCGTCAAGCTGGCGTGGACCATGCCCGGCGGGGTCGTCGCCCAGGCCGTGATCGGCGGCGTCACCGTGGTCACGGGCCTGCTGTGGTGGACGGTCGCGATCCACTTCCTCGCCTCCGCCGTCCTGGTCTGGCTCGCCACCCAGCTCCTCTACGCCCTCGACGAAGGAGACGACCAGCCGCGCCCGGTGCTGCCCGCACGGCACCGGCCCCTGCTGCAGGCACTCGTCGTCGCCCTCGCCGCAGTGCTGGCTGCGGGCACCACCGTCACCGGTGCGGGCCCGCACGGCGGCGACCCGGACACCCCGCGGTTCGACGTGCCCATCGAGACGCTCTCGTTCATCCACGGCGGACTGCTCGTCGTGTTCCTTGCGATCCTCGCCGCCCTCGGCGGTGCCGTATGGCGCAGGCGAGCGGAGACGCCGCCGTCGGCGGCGTTGCGGCGGCGCTACGCCGTTGTCTGGGTGGTGTCGCTCGCCCAGGGCGTACTCGGCAGCGTGCAGTACCAGCTCGGAGTGCCGGAGGAACTCGTGTCCTTCCACGTCCTCGGCTCCGCCGCCGTCATCGTCGCCGTCTCCGCACTGTGGTGCGCCACCCGTGACCGCGGCCCGGCCGTGAGCCACCACCCCGCAGGTGACCATGCCGCGGACACCCACCCGCGCGACACCACCGCCGAGGGGGCGGCCCCTCCCACCGCGGGGACGACCTCCCCCTGAGCTACCGCCGCGCCCACGTCGAGGCCCACGGCCCGCCTGCTCACGGGGCAACCCCACGGCGCCGTGCCGTTCACGCGCGCGCCGACACCGACGAGGCGTACGTTTCGTCACCTGTCACCGTGGAACCACCCACGACGCGGGCGCCTGCCGGTATTCTCCGACCGGCGCCGCCTGCGAGGCGGCCCGAGCGCCCCGCCTCGGCGCGGGCCCGAGACCGCCCCACTCCCCCTGCCACCGCATCGAGACGAGGTCGCACCTCCCCATGAGCACCGCCGAACAGGCACCGGAAACCGCATCCGGCGCGTCCGGACCGAAGCCCCTCCTCGGTGAAGCCCGCAGCACCGGCCAGATGCTGGTGCTGAAGACGTTCCTGCTCGTCCCGTTCGCCGCCCTGATCGTCGCGATCCCCTTCGCCTGGGGCTGGGGACTCAGCTGGCTCGACCTCGGACTCGCCGCCGCCTTCTACACGGTGGGGACGCTCGGCGTGACCGTCGGCTACCACCGCTACTTCACCCACGGTGCGTTCAAGACGGGCCGCCCGCTCCGCATCGCACTCGCCATCGCCGGCAGCATGGCCGTTCAGGGATCGGTCATCTTTTGGGTCGCCAGCCACCGCAGGCACCACGCGTTCGCCGACCGGGAGGGCGACCCGCACTCGCCGTGGCTGTTCGGCACCTCTCCCGGTGCCCTGCTGCGCGGGTTCTGGCACGCCCACATGGGCTGGATGTTCAAACGCGACGTCACCAACTACCAACGCTTCGCCCCGGACCTGCTCGCCGACGCCGACCTGAAGATCGTCAACCGCTTCTTCGCAGTGTGGATCGTGGCCAGCCTCGGCCTGCCCGCGCTCATCGGCGGACTGGTGACCTGGTCGTGGTGGGGCGCGGTGACCGCGTTCTTCTGGGCGGGCCTCGTGCGCATCGCCTTCTCGCACCACGTGACCTGGTCGGTCAACTCGGTGTGCCACATGGTCGGCGAGCGCCCGTTCACCAGCCGCGACAAGGCGTCCAACTTCTGGCCACTGGCGATCCTGTCCATGGGCGAGTCCTGGCACAACTCCCACCACGCCGATCCGACGTGCGCCCGCCACGGCGTGCTGCGCGGCCAGCTCGACATCTCCGCGCGGCTGATCTGGGTCTTCGAGAAGCTCGGCTGGGTCCGGGGTGTCCGCTGGCCCAAGCCCGAACGGCTCGCCGCGAAACGGGTCGCCGCCTGACACGGGCCGGTGTGGGCGCCCGCCATGGCGCCCACACGCTCGGTCATCCCCGTACCACCGGCCATCCCGAGCGATCCCGGTGACGTCGGCGCGGCGCGATCGCGTCAGCGCGGTCGGGTGAGCGCGGCCCGCACGGCCGACGCGAACCGTACGGGCGCGTCGGCGTCGGCCTGCCGGAAGCCCAGACTCGGCTCACTCACCTCGAACTCCAGGACCGCGGGCTCGCCCGCCTCGGTCCGCACCAGGTCGACGCGTGCGTAGAGCAGCTCACTGCGGTGCAGACCGAGTCGGGCGGCCGCGGCATCGAGCGCATCCTCCGCGAGCGCGCGCCACGGGCCGTCCGGCGTGGCGGTGCCCAGTTTCTCGGTGACGAACAGCCCCGATTCGTCCAGGTCGCCGCCGCTGAGCATGGGTCCCTTGGTGAAGGCGTGCGAGTACTGGCCGCCGAAGAACACCAGCGCCGTCTCGCCCTCGCTGTCGACCGCGGGCTGGTACGGCTGGACGACGGCCGTATAGCCGTCGTCGTGCAGCGCGTCCAGGTGCCGGGCCGCTGCGTCCCGTCCGGACGGCGTGAACCGCGCCGCGCCGCGCGACCCCGCGCCCACGGACGGCTTCACGACGACATCGCGGCCGGGCCACTCCGGCTTCTCCCCCGGCGCGGCGAGTTGGGTCGGCACGACGTCGACCCCGGCCGCGGCGAGGTCGAGCAGGTAGGCCTTGTCGGTGTTCCACCGCACCACGTGCGCCCGGTTCGCCAGGCCCGGCACCGACGCGCACCACCCGAGGAACTCCTCACGCCGCTCGGTGTAGTCCCATGTCGACCGCAGGATTACGAGGTCGGCGGCCGCGAAGTCCTCGGCAGGGTCGTCCCAGACGGCCCACCGCGTGCCGACGCCGACGTCGGCGAGCGCGGCCGGAACGGCGTGCTCGTCGCCGTCACCCTGCGGTACGCCGGCACAGCCGACCAGCAGCGCCGTACGCTCGGCCGGGCTCACGCGCGGGCGCGCGGACCGGCCATCCTGCGCCGGTGCTCGGCGCCGATCGCCGTGGCGTTCACAGTGTCCGCGTCCCACTCGGCGGCCTCGACGTCGTCGATCGCCTCGACGAGCGCGGCGCCGGTCTCAGGGCTCGGTACGACCACGTCGCCCATGGCGCCGTCGGCGCCCACCAGCACCACGCGGGCACCCATGCTCCCGATCCGCTCCACGACGGCGCGGGTCGGCGTGCCGTGCTCCGCGACGAACGCGCGGGCGGCGGACAGCTGTGCCTTCGTCGGCTCGGCCGGGGTCTTCTCGGTGCTCTCGGTCTCAGCCACGGCGACAGTGTAGGGGTCGACTCCGCGCCACGGGCCGGGACGCGCTGCACGTCACGATCATGGGGCGGGCTCTAAGGTCGGAGCCGTCACGTCCGACGAACCTCACCGAGGAGGAAGCCGCATGCCCACAGCCATCCGGATCGAACACACCGGAGGTCCGGAGGTCCTCACGCCCGCGGACGTCGAGGTGCCCTCGCCCGGACCCGGTGAGGTGCTCATCGACGTCGCCGCCGCCGGGGTCAACTACATCGACACGTATCAGCGCGCGGGCGTCTACTCGATGACCCTGCCCTACACCCCTGGCCTCGAAGGCGCCGGCACGATCGCCGAGGTCGGGTCGGGGGTCACCGGCCTCGCGCCCGGCGACAAGGTGGCGTGGCAGGGCCACCCCGGTGCGTACGCCCAGCGGGCCGTCGTCCCCGCCGACGTGGCCGTGCCCGTGCCCGACGCGGTGCCCGCGGAGACGGCGGCGGCCGTGATGCTGCAGGGCGTCACGGCGCACTACCTCGTCAACTCGACGTATCCCGTGGCCGAGGGCGACACGATCCTGGTGCACGCGGCCGCGGGCGGAGTGGGGCTGCTGCTGACCCAGCTCGCCACGGCGAAGGGAGCCCGCGTGCTCGGCACCGTGTCGACGGCAGAGAAGGAGACGCTCGCGCGCCGCGCGGGCGCCGACGAGGTGATCCGCTACACGGATCGGGATTTCGCCGAGGCGGTCGACGAGCTGACCGGCGGCGAGGGCGTCAATGTGGTGTACGACGGTGTCGGGGCGAGCACGTACGAGGCGAGCCTGCGGTGCCTGCGCAGGCGCGGCATGCTCGTGCTGTTCGGCGCCTCCAGCGGCCCGGTACCGCCGATCGATCCGCAGGTGCTCAACTCCGGCGGCTCGCTGTACCTCACGCGTCCCACGGCCGCCGACTACGTCACCAGCCGTGACGAGCTCATCTGGCGCACCGGGGAACTGTTCTCGGCCGTGGCGGCGGGCACCCTCGATGTGCGTGTCGGCGCGCGGTATCCGTTGGCCGACGCGCGCACCGCTCACGAGGACCTCGAGGGCCGCCGCACCACCGGCAAGGTGCTGCTGGTCCCCTGACCGGCGCGGACGGTCCGCGGACGTGCGACCGCCCCCAGCGGCTCCTTTCCGAGCTGCTGGGGGCGGCGCTGCGGCGTGGGGACGGGCGTGTCAGGAGATGCCGGTGACCTCGGCGACCACGACGAGGTTATCGCCGGCGAGCGGGTTGCCGCTCTGCTCGGAGTAACCCAGGTCCGGCGGCAGCACGACGACGCGCTCGCCGCCCTGCCGGACGCCTTCGAGGCCCTGCGGCCACCCCTCGATCTCACCCGCGGGATCGGAAAGGTCGATCGACGCGGTGCCGCTGTCGGCGACACTGCCGTCGGACCAGCCGAACACGGTGTAGTCCAGCTGCACCGTCGACTGCGGCGTGGCGGCCGGACCGGACCCGGAGGTGAGGTCCCGGGAGACGACCTGGGCCGGGGCGGCGCAGTCGCGCGGGATCTCGACCCGCGGCTCGGCCGCTGCGGTGTCGACCGTGATGTCGGCGGCCGCACACGTGGCGGCGTCGCCGCCGCCGGTGTGCCCGCCGCCGGCGGCGTGGGACCCGGCCCCCTCGGAACCCGCACTCTCGGACGCGGCACTCTCGGAGACCGACACGGGTGCAGGCGTGTGCGTGTTCTGCTCGCCCGCCGGCTGGTCGGTCGGTTCCTGCAGGGACGGCGAACACGCCGCGAGCGCCATGGCGGCGGCCGCCGCGATCAGGATCTTGCCAGCTTTGCGCATGCGCCTACCCTAGCCGCCCCGTCACCGGGCGGTTTGCGCACCTGACACCGCGCTCTCGAGCGCGGTGGGCACCGGCCCGGTGTGCACGATCCCGAGCCGTTGCGTGGCACGTGTGAGCGCAACGTACAGGTCGTTCAGACCGCGCGGCGACTCGGCGATGATCTCGTCGGGTGCCACGACGACGACCGAGTCGAACTCCAGTCCCTTCGCCCGGCCCACGGTCAGCACCGACACGCGCTCGGTGTCGATCGCCGCCGAGTCGAACGTCACATCCGCCAGCGTCTCGGGCACGACGACGGCGACCGTGCCGCCGTCCACTTCGGCCAGCTCGCCGTCCACAACGGACTTCAGCGTCGTGGCCACGTCGCTGCGGTCGGCACAGCACTGCCACGGCCGCACCCCGGTGTCGCGAACGGACTGCGGTGCCCGCAGCTGCGGATCGATCGCCGCGAGTACTCCCGCGGCGACGTCCATCACCTCGGTGGGCGTCCGGTAGTTCACGGTCAGCTCGCGCAACCGCCAGCGGTCGCCCACGTACGGCGAGAGCACCTCGTCCCACGATGAGGTGCCGCCGCGGGAGCCGGTCTGCGACACGTCGCCGACCAGCGTCATCGACCGGCTCGGGCAACGCCGCATCAACGTGCGCCAGTCCATCGCCGACAGTTCCTGCGCCTCGTCGACGATGACGTGCCCGAACGTCCACGTCCGGTCCCGCGCGGCCCGCTGGGCCGCGGTCAGGTTGCTGCGGGCCTCCTGCCGCTCGGCGATCATTTCGGCGTCGAGGACGTCCCGCACCCGGATCTGGTCCTCGTCGAGGATCTCGTCGTCCTGTTCGAGCACGTGCAGCACGCCCTCGGCGTAGGCGCGTTCCTCGCGTTCCCTGCGCTCACGGCGCTGCCGGGCCTCGGTGTCGTCCTCGCCCAACAGCTCGGCCAGCTCGTCGAGCAGCGGCACGTCGGCGGGGGTCCACCACGAGCCGGGCCTGCGCAGCAGCGTGTCCCGGTCGGCGGCGGGCAGCGCCCCGTCGGCGGCCGACGCCAGCCGATCGGCGTCGGTCAGCAGGTCGGCCAGCAGTTCCTGCGGCGTCAGCTTCGGCCACAGCGTGTGCAGCGCAGTCCGTACCGCGCGGTCCTCGGTCAGCTCCTGCCGGATCGTGGCGTAGTCGCGCTCGTCCAGCAGCACGCCGTCGTCGGCCTCGTCCTCGGTCAGCGGGATCTCGGGGACGTCGTCGAGCACGCTCGACTCGAGCCGGGACACGGCCTGCTCGGCGAGCGCGTCCAGCACGGTGTCGACGAACACGCGGCGTGCCACGTTGTGCGGCTTCAGGGTGGCCCGCGCCTTCTCCCGTGCCCGTTCGGCCGTGCGCCGGTCCAACGTGAGCACGTCGTTGTCCTCGGCGTCGATGCGCATCACGTCGTCGGGCACGGTCTGCCGATCCCGCACGGCCTGCGCGAGCACGTCCGCCATGTCGATACGGCCCTTCACCTCCGCGACCTCCGGGGTGTCGGTGCCGACGGCCTCGAGCCCGGGGAAGAGCTCACCGACCGTGGCCAGCAGCACGCCCGTCTCGCCCAGCGACGGCAACACCTGCCCGATGTAGCGCAGGAACGTGCTGTTCGGCCCGACGACCAGCACGCCGCGGGTGGTGAGCTGCCTGCGGTAGGTGTAGAGCAGGTAGGCGGCGCGGTGCAGAGCGACGGCGGTCTTGCCGGTGCCGGGGCCGCCCTGGACGACGAGCACCCCGCCCATGTCGGCGCGGATGATGCGGTCCTGCTCGGCCTGGATGGTCGCGACGATGTCGCTCATCTCGCCCGTGCGGCGGCGCTCCAGAGCCGACAGCAGCGCCGCCTCGCCCGCCAGGCCGAGGTGGTCACTGCCGGCCTCGGCGCCGAGGTCGAGCACCTCGTCGTCCACATCCACGACACGCCGGGTCAGGGTGCGCAGGTGCCTGCGCCTGCGCACGCCGTCCGGCGACGCCGCGGTGGCCAGGTAGAACGGGCGCGCCACCGGAGCACGCCAGTCGATCAACAACGGGCGGTAGTCGTCGGACTCGTCGAACAGCCCCAGCCTGCCGATGTACAGCGGCGATTCGACGTCTCCACGGGAGAGCCGCTCGTCGGTGAAGTCGAGCCGGCCGAAGCACAGGCCCTGTTCGACCGACTTCAGCTGTGTCATGCGGTCGCTGTAGGTGGCCGTCGCGGCCTCGCGTTCGGCCTGCGCCTGCGGTTCGCCGTCGTCGACGGCACGGAGGCTGTCCTCGAGCCTGCGGGCGACGAGTTCGCGCTCGGCGTCCAACGCGGCGTACAGGCCGGTGACGTACTCCTGTTCCTCGGCGATCGCGGTGGTCTTACCGGTTTCGGGGGCCCGATCGTCGGCGGACACGGACAAGGGCGGCGCCTTTCGGACGTGGGGAGGGTTCGGCCGAGGTTCAACGACCGCGGCCGCGCATGAATTCCCGGGAGGCGCGGTGAGTAACCCACCCGCCCCGATCCCTCACGGCGGAAGGGGAGTCAGAACGGCAGGCCGAGCACCGGCATGCCGATCGCCGCGTCGACGGCGAGCGCGACGAACACGATCATCAGGTACGTGTTGGACCGGTGGAACAGCGCCATCGGCTTCGTCTCACGGCCGCGCTTGACGGCCGCGTACAGACTGTGGGCGTAGAAGAGGAACCACGCGCCCGCCAGCCCGGCGAAGGCCGTGTACAGCCAGCTCGTGGCGGGCACGAGCAGCAGCGTCCAGCCGACCATTACCCACGAGTAGATGACGATCTGCTTGGCGACGTGGAGCGGGCTCGCGACGACGGGCAGCATCGGCACCCCGGCGCGCTCGTAGTCCTCGCGGTACTTCATCCCGAGCGCCCACGTGTGCGGGGGCGTCCAGAAGAAGATGACGCCGAACATGACGAACGCGGGCCATTCGACGGTGCCGGTCACCGCGGCCCAGCCGATCACGACCGGCATGCAGCCCGCGGCGCCGCCCCAGACGACGTTCTGCGGAGTCCGCCGCTTGAGCCCGAGCGTGTAGACGAAGATGTAGAACAGGATCGTCGCGATCGCGAGCAATCCCGCCAGCAGGTTGACCGTGCCGTAGAGCAGCGCGAACGATGCGACACCGAGGGCGAGCCCGAAGATCAGCGCGTTGGTCCGCGGCACGGTGTCCCGCACGAGCGGCCGCTTCTTCGTGCGGTTCATGACCTTGTCGATGTCGGCGTCGACCACGCAGTTGAGCGCGTTGGCACTGCCTGCCGCCATCGTGCCGCCGACGAGCGTCGCGAGCAGCAGCCACGGGTTCGGGATCTCCCGGCCCGCCAGGAACATCGCGGGGATGGTGGTGACGAGCAGCAGCTCGATCACGCGCGGCTTGGCCAGCGCGGCGTACGCCGCGATCGCACCGCGCACGCCACGCCCGCCGCCGGACGGCCCACCGTCGGCGCCGGCGGCGCCTCCGGCCGGGTCGGCACCGTCGACGTTGCTGTTGCCGGCGCTGGTGTGACCACTGCGCCCATGCGGCGGATGCGCAGCGTGCACCAACGACATGTCGCTCCCTGCGTCAGATTCGGGTCGGACCGTGACGGCGCGAACACCGCACGGCGCGGGTCGGCCGTTTCCGTGACAAAGGGTAGTAGAGGCCCGGCCGGTCCCGGCGGACGGCACCCCGGGGCGCAGCGCACGTCACATCCGCGACTCCCCCGGCGAGGCCGGGACACCGGTCGTGTCACACCGGCGCGCCCGAGGGCGGCGCCACTGCGTGCGGACTAGGCTGATCGCGTCGGCGACGGGGCCGACATCCACCCGGCGAGCACCATGGGCATGCGGCGCCTGATCGATTAAGATCACAGTGACGATGTCCACGCGGTCGCAGCACGTACCCGTCCGGCACCGGACCCGGCGCGCGGTGGCGCGTGGGAACGGTGTACGTGGGAACAACAGGAACGCGGACCGCCGACGCGCGGGCCGCGACCCGGCCGGGCAGCACCACGGTCCGGACGGCACCGTGCACACAGCAGCACCAGCGGTGTGCGCCGGACCACAACGTGCGGGTGTGCGAAAGCCGCCGGTGTGGAAGCACCGCGACTGTCGGCACACGACGTGCGTCGAAACAGCTTCAACCAAAGACGATCAGGAGCCGAGTTCTAGTGTCGGAAAACGCCTCGACCGCGGAGAACAACCCCTTGCTGCGCCGGAACTACCCGGCCGACTGGGCCGATGTCGACACCCGCGCCGTGGACACCGTCCGCGTTCTCGCCGCCGACGCGGTCGAGCATTGCGGCAGCGGCCACCCCGGCACGGCGATGAGCCTGGCACCGGCGGCCTACTCGCTGTTCCAGCGCATCATGCGGCACGACCCGGCCGATCCGGAGTGGCCCGCGCGTGACCGGTTCGTGCTGTCGGCGGGCCACTCGAGCCTCACGCTGTACATCCAGCTGTTCCTCGCGGGCTACGGCCTCGAGATGGCCGACCTCGAGCAGCTGCGGAAGTGGGAGTCGAGGACCCCGGGCCACCCGGAGTACCGGCACACCCCGGGCGTCGAGACGACGACCGGTCCGCTCGGCCAGGGCCTGGCGAACGCCGTGGGCATGGCCATGGCCGCCCGCCGCGAGCGCGGCCTGCTCGACCCGGAGAGCCCGGCGGGCGAGAGCCCGTTCGACCACCACGTCTACGTGATCGCCTCCGACGGTGACATCGAGGAGGGCGTCACGTCCGAAGCCTCCTCGATCGCCGGCAGGCAGGAGCTCGGCAACCTGGTGGTGATCTACGACGACAACAAGATCTCCATCGAGGACGACACGAACGTCGCGCTGTCCGAGGACACCGCCAAGCGCTACGAGGCCTACGGCTGGCACGTGCAGGTCCTCGAGGGCGGCGAGGACGTCGTGGCGTTCGAGGACGCGATCGCCGCGGCGAAGGCCGAGACGGACAAGCCGTCGTTCATCCTGCTGCGCACCGTGATCGGCTACCCGGCGCCGACGAAGATGGACACCGGCAAGGCCCACGGCGCCGCGCTCGGCGCCGACGAGGTCGCCGCCGTGAAGAAGGCACTCGACTTCGACCCGGAGCGCAGCTTCGTGATCGAGGACGAGGTCCTGGCCCACACGCGCCGGGCCCAGGAGCGCGGCAAGACCGAGCACGCGCAGTGGCAGGAGCGCTTCGACGTCTGGGCCGCGAAGAACCCGGAGCGCAAGCAGCTCGCCGACCGGCTGCGTACCCGGTCGCTGCCGGAGGGCTGGGCCGAAAAGCTGCCGACGTGGGAGCCCGACGAGAAGGGCGTGGCCACGCGCAAGGCGTCCGGCCAGGTCCTCAACGCGGTCGCCGACGTCCTGCCGGAACTGTGGGGCGGCTCGGCCGACCTGGCCGAGAGCAACAACACGATCATCAACGACTCCGACTCGTTCGGCCCGGAGTCCGCGTCGACGGACATGTTCACGATGAACCCGTACGGCCGGAACCTGCACTTCGGCGTGCGCGAACACGCGATGGGCTCGATCCTCAACGGCATCGCCCTGCACGGCGGCACCCGCCCGTACGGCGCGACGTTCCTCATCTTCAGCGACTACATGCGCCCTGCCGTGCGTTTGGCCGCGCTGATGAAGGCGCCCGTCACCTACGTGTGGACGCACGATTCGATCGGTCTCGGCGAGGACGGGCCGACCCACCAGCCGATCGAGCACCTGTCCGCGCTCCGCGCGATCCCGGGCCTGAGCGTGGCACGGCCTGCCGACGCCAACGAGACGGCCGCCGCGTGGAAGGCCGCGCTCGAGGACATCCACCACCCGACGGGCCTGGCCCTCACCCGGCAGAACGTCCCGGTGCTCGAAGGCACGAACGCCGACGGAGTCGCCAAGGGCGGTTACGTGTTGGCAGAGGCCTCCAACGGCAACCCGGAGGTCGTGTTCATCGCGACCGGTTCCGAGGTACAGCTGGCCGTCGAGGCCAGGGCGACCCTCGAGGCCGACGGCGTCGCGGCGAGCGTCGTGTCGATGCCGTGTGTCGAGTGGTTCGACCGGCAGGACCAGGCCTACCGCGACGCCGTGATCCCGCCGACCGTGAAGGCGCGGGTCGCCGTCGAGGCGGGCATCGCCCAGCCGTGGCACCGGTTCGTCGGCGACGGCGGCGAGGTCGTCTCGATCGAGCACTTCGGCGCCTCCGCCGACTACAAGACACTGTTCCGTGAGTTCGGTTTCACCGCGGAGGCCGTGGTCGCCGCGGCCCGCCGCGCGCTGGACAAGAACTCCTGACCGGATTGGGGAATTCTTCGATGAGCACCAACCTTGCGGCTCTGTCCCAGGCCGGCGTGTCGATCTGGCTCGACGACCTGTCCCGCGAACGGATCACCTCCGGAAACCTCGCCGAGCTGATCCGCGACAAGCACGTCGTGGGCGTCACCACGAACCCGACGATCTTCGCGGGCGCACTGTCCGACGGCGAGGCCTACGACGAGCAGGTCCGCGAGCTCGCGGACCGTGGCGCCGACGTGCACGCGGCGGTGCGCGAGCTGACCACCACCGACGTGCGCAACGCCGCGGACGCGTTCCGCGACGTGTACACGGCCACCGACGGCGTGGACGGCCGCGTGTCGATCGAGGTCGACCCCGGCCTGGCGCGCAACACCGACCAGACCGTCGCCGAGGCCGCCGACCTGTGGAAGGCGGTGGACCGGCCGAACGTGCTGGTCAAGATCCCCGCCACCGAGGAGGGCCTGCCCGCGATCACGAAGACGCTCGCCCAGGGCATCAGCGTCAACGTCACGTTGATCTTCTCGGTCGAGCGGTACCGCGCCGTGATCGACGCCTACTTCGCCGGTCTCGAGCAGGCCAAGGCCAACGGTCACGACCTGTCGTCGATCCACTCGGTCGCCTCGTTCTTCGTGTCCCGTGTCGACAGCGAGATCGACAAGCGCCTCGAGGCGATCGGCACCGACGAGGCCCTGGGCCTGCGCGGTGAGGCCGCCATCGCCAACGCGCGGCTCGCCTACGCCGCCTACGAGGAGCTGCTGGCCTCCGATCGCTGGCGGGCCCTCGAGGCCGAGGGCGCCAACCCGCAGCGCCCGCTGTGGGCCTCGACCGGCGTGAAGAGCCCGGACTACTCCGACACGCGCTACGTCGACGGGCTCGTCGTCTCCGGCACTGTCAACACGATGCCGGAATCCACGCTGGAGGCCGCGGCCGACCACGCGAACGTCACGGGCGACACGGTGTCCGGCACGGCCGAGCAGGCGCAGGCGGTGTTCGACAAGCTCTCCGCTGCGGGCATCGACATCACCGACGTGTTCGTCACGCTCGAGAACGACGGCGTGGACAAATTCGACAAGTCGTGGTCCGAGTTGCTCGAGACCGTGTCCGGCCAGCTCCAGAAGGCGAAGGGCTGAGGCGCGGACATGAGCGCTCAACAGATCGGGATCAATCTGGATCCCGCACTCGAAGCCGCCGCAGCGCCGCGGCTCAACGCGCTGGTGAGTGACGGAGTGGCGGGCAGGCTCGCCGCCCAGGACTCCACGCTGTGGGGCCCGGCCGCCGAGGCCGAGGCCTCGACCCGCCTGTCGTGGACGACGCTGCACCGCACGTCGCGCCCGCTCATCGGTGAGATCGAGGCCCTCCGCAACGAGCTGCGCTCGGAAGGCGTGGACCGTGTGGTGCTCGCCGGCATGGGCGGGTCGTCGCTCGCGCCGGAGGTCATCACCGCCACCGAGGGCGTGGCGCTCACGGTCCTCGACACCACCGATCCCGCCCAGGTCGCGGACGCGCTCGCGGGCGACCTGGACCGGACCGTGCTGGTGGTGTCGTCGAAGTCGGGCACGACCGTCGAGACCGACAGCCACCGTCGGGTGTTCGTGGCCGCCTTCGAGGAGGAGGGCATCGACCCCGCGCGGCGCATCGTCGTCGTCACCGATCCGGGTTCACCGCTGGCCGAGCTGGAACAGTGCCGGAAGGTGTTCCTCGCCGACCCGCACGTGGGCGGCCGGTACTCGGCGCTGACGGCGTTCGGCCTCGTGCCTGCGGGCCTGGCAGGCGCGGACGTCGCGCGACTGCTCGACCAGGCGACGCTCGTCGCCGACGCGGTGGCCGCGGACACGCGCGACAATCCGGCACTGCGACTCGGTGCGGCGTTCGGCGCCGCCCACGACGACGGTGCCGAGAAGCTCGTGCTCGCCGACACGGGATCGGGCATCACCGGGTTCGGCGACTGGGCCGAGCAGCTCATCGCCGAGTCCACGGGTAAGCAGGGCACGGGGCTCCTGCCCGTCGTCGTCGACGCTCCGGACGCGCCCGGCTTCGGCGACGCGGGCAAGGACGCCACGCCGGTGGCGATCGGCCCGTCGACGGGCGGCTCGCGGATCGCGGCGGAGGGCCCGCTCGGGGCGCAGTTCCTGGTGTGGGAGTCGGCCGTCGCAGTGGCGGGCAGGCTGCTCGGGATCGACCCGTTCGACCAGCCCGACGTCGAGGCCGCCAAGAAGGCCGCCCGGTCACTGCTCGACGACCCGGACACGCTGGGCGCCACGTCCGCACCGGCGGCCGTGGTGGGCGCGGTGGAGGTGCACGCCTCCACGGGCACGAGCGCCGAAGGCTCGCTGGCCGACATCCTGCGGGAGTTCACCGACACGGTCCCCGACGGTGGCTACCTCGCCGTGCAGGCCTACCTCGACCGGCTCGACGACGCGTCCGCGGCGCTGTTGCGCCCGGAACTCGCCAAGCGCACCGGCATGCAGACCACGTTCGGCTGGGGTCCACGGTTCCTCCACTCGACGGGCCAGTACCACAAGGGCGGCCACCAGAACGGCGTGTTCCTGCAGATCACCGGCGCGTCGGAGGAGGACCTGCAGGTACCGGACCGTCCCTACACGTTGGGCACGCTCCAGCTGGCGCAGGCGCTCGGCGACGCTCAGGTGCTCGCCGACCACGGCAGGCCCGTGCTGCGGCTGCACCTGACCGATCGGGCCGCGGGCCTCGCTGAAGTCGTGCGTGCCGTACAGGAGCTCGATCGATGACGAGTAGCTGGGCCAATCCGCTCCGCGACGCCAGGGACAAACGGCTCCCCCGCATCGCCGGGCCGTCCAGCCTGGTGATTTTCGGCGTCACGGGCGACTTGTCCCGCAAGAAGCTGATGCCGGCGATCTACGACCTGGCCCACCGCGGGCTGCTGCCCCCGGGCTTCTCACTCATCGGATTCGCCCGCCGCGAGTGGGAGAACCAGGACTTCGGCGAGGTGGTCCACGACGCCGTCGCCGAGTACGCCCGGACGCCGTTCCGCGAGTCGGTCTGGAACCGGCTCGCGGAAGGCATCCGGTTCGTACAGGGCACGTTCGACGACGACGACGCGTTCGACCGGCTGGCCCAGACCGTGCACGACCTGGACGCCGAACGCGGCACGGGCGGCAACACGGCGTTCTACCTGTCGATACCGCCGTGGGCGTTCCCCATCGTGACCAAGCAGCTCTCCCGCAGCGGGCTCGCCGACTGCGACGCCGACACGTGGCGCCGCGTGGTGATCGAGAAACCGTTCGGTCACGACCTCGCCAGTGCCCAGGAGCTCAACGCCGTGGTGAACCACGTCTTCCCCGAGGAGTCGGTGTTCCGCATCGACCACTATCTCGGCAAGGAGACGGTGCAGAACATCATGGCGCTGCGGTTCGCGAACCAGTTGTTCGAACCGCTGTGGAACGCTCACTACGTCGACCACGTGCAGATCACGATGGCCGAGGACATCGGCCTCGGCGGCCGGGCCGCGTACTACGACGGCATCGGCGCGGCCCGTGACGTGATCCAGAACCACCTGCTGCAACTGCTCGCACTGACGGCGATGGAGGAGCCGGTCTCGTTCGAGCCGGGCGCGCTGCGGGCCGAGAAGGTCAAGGTGCTGGGCGCGACGAAGCCGGTCGGCCCGTTCGACGAGACGACGGCGGCCGGACAGTACTCCGGCGGCTGGCAGGGCGGCAAGAAGGTTCCCGGGCTGTCCCAGGAGGCGGGGTTCCGTAAGGAGTCGACGACCGAGACCTACGCGGCGGTGACGCTCGAGGTGCAGAACCGCCGGTGGGCGGGCGTGCCGTTCTACCTGCGCACCGGTAAGCGGCTGGGCAGGCGGGTGACGGAGATCGCCGTGGTCTTCAAGCGGGCACCGCACCTGCCGTTCGACTCCACCGCGACCGAGGAGCTCGGCGAGAACGCCCTCGTCATCCGGGTGCAGCCGGACGAGGGCGTGACGATGCGGTTCGGGTCGAAGGTTCCGGGCACGACCATGGAGGTCCGGGACGTCACGATGGACTTCGGCTACGGCCATTCGTTCACCGAGAGCTCGCCGGAGGCCTACGAGCGGCTGATCCTCGACGTCCTGCTGGGCGAGCCGTCGCTGTTCCCCGTGAACGAAGAGGTCGAGCTGTCCTGGAAGATCCTCGACCCGATCCTGCAGCACTGGGCCGAACAGGGCAGTCCCGAGCCGTACGCGCCCGGCAGCTGGGGTCCGCCGTCGGCGGACCGGATGCTGGAGCGCACAGGCCGCAACTGGAGGCGCCCGTGATCCATCCTTGCGTAGCCCTCGATCGCGGGGGGCCGACCGGGTGCGGGTGCCCCGCAGAACACTGGAGGCGCCCGTGATCCATCCTTGCGTAATCCTCGATCGCGGGGGGCCGACCGGGTGCGGGTGCCCCGCACAACACTGGAGGCGCCCGTGATCCATCCTTGCGTAATCCTCGATCGCGGGGGGCCGACCGGGTGCGGGTGCCCCGCACAACACTGGAGGCGCCCGTGATCATCGATCTGCCGTCGACGACGACGTCGCAGCTGAACAAGAAAATGGTCGAGCTGCGGGAACGCGGCGGCGCGGTCGCGCTGGGCCGGGTCCTGACGCTGGTGATCGTCGCGGAGGACGACGAGCAGCTCGAGGATGCGATCGACGCGGCGAACGAGGCGAGCCGCGAGCATCCGTCGCGGGTGATCGTCGTGGCGAAGGGTGTCCGTACGGCGGCGCCGCGCATCGACGGTCAGATCCGCGTCGGCGGTGACGCGGGCGCGAGCGAGGTCGTCGTGCTCCGGCTGTACGGTCCGCTGGCGAATCAGGGGCAGAGCGCGGTGGTGCCGCTGCTGCTGCCCGACGCGCCCATCGTGACGTGGTGGCCGAGCAACGGTCCCAAGTCGCCGCTGAAGGATCCCCTCGGCAGGCTGGCCCAGCGGCGGATCACCGATTCGGCGGCCGAGAAGAATCCGATCCGGTCACTGCTGGCCCGGTCGAAGGCCTACGCCGAGGGTGACACCGACATGGCCTGGACCCGGCTGACGCACTGGCGGGCACAGCTGGCCGGGGCGCTGGATCTGCCGCCGTACGAACAGGTGACGGGCGCGACGGTCACCGGCGAGGCCGATTCGCCGTCGACGGAGCTGCTCGCGGGCTGGCTGGCCGCGTATCTGGACGTTCCGGTGAAGCGGGTCAGGACCTCCGAGGCACAAGGCATCCTGTCGGTGACGCTGGACCGTCCGTCGGGCCCCGTGTCGATCGAACGTCCCGACGGGCGTACGGGCACGCTCACGCAGCCGGGCCAGCCGACGCGGAAGGTGGCCCTCCACCGCCGCGACAACCGGGACTGCCTGGTCGAGGAGCTCCGGCGGCTCGATTCGGACGCGGTGTACGAGGCGTCACTGCACGGTCTGGCCAAGCTGTCGGGTGCCCGCAACCGCGGTTCGTCCTCGGCCGCCGAGACGTCGACGTCGGCTGCACAGAAGTCCTCGGACACCCGGTCGGCCTCGGATTCGAAGTCGGCGTCGGATTCGAAGTCGGGTTCGAGATCCAAGACGAAGTCCGGGTCGTCGGGCAAGTCCACGTCGTCGAAGTCGACGGCGTCCACGGCGAAGGCATCGAAGTCGAAGACGTCCTCCGCGAAGCGGAGCGCCGCGAAGACCGGGAAGGGCCGCACATGACCACCACCTCGCAGACGGGCGAGGTCGTCGTCCACTCCGATGCCGACGTGCTGGCCGCGGCGACCGCCGCACGGCTGATCACGGCCCTCGCCGATGCGCAGGCGGCCCGTGGGTCGGCGTCGGTGGTGCTCACCGGTGGCGGTACGGGTATCGCGATCCTCGAGTACGTGCGCCACTCCCCTGCCAGGGACGCGGTCGACTGGTCACGGCTCGACGTGTTCTGGGGCGACGACCGGTTCGTCCCGGCCGACGACCCGGAGCGCAACGAGAGACAGGCGCGGGAGGCGCTGCTCGACCACGTACCGGTCGACCGCGCCCGGGTCCACGCCATGGCGCCGTCGGACGGCGAGTTCGGCGACGACCCCGACGCCGCGGCGGCGGCCTACGCCCGGGTGCTGGCCGCCACGGCCACCGACGGTGACGTCCCGGCGTTCGACGTGATGATCCTGGGCCTCGGCGGTGAGGGCCACACCGCCTCGATCTTCCCCGACACGCCCGCGGCCCACGAGACCGAGCGGTCGGTGGTCGCGGTGCGGGACTGTCCCAAGCCGCCGCCGACGCGGGTGTCGTTGACCTTCCCGGCGATCCGGCGGGCCACCGAGGTGTGGCTGGTGACCGCGGGGGCTGCGAAGGCGGATGCGGTCGCCGCGGCGCACCGCGGCTCGGGTGAGATCGCGCTGCCGGTTGCGGGTGCCCGCGGCACCGAGCGGACACGGTGGCTGCTCGACACCGAGGCCGCAGCAGGACTCTCCTGGTCACAGCACGTGTAGGAGCGCTACCCACAGGTGTGATGCCGCCTGCACATGCAGGTGGCATCACACGAAAATCTCATGCGCGGTGCGTTAACATCCGCACACTTTTTCCCGAATAGGGAGACACTTCGGGGCAGAATGTCCTCTCATGGTGAGGTCCACAAGACGAGAGGTCTCGACCATGACCACAGAGGGAACGTTTCTCCCTGACGTCTCGCTTCAGGGCCCGCGCTCCGTGGCACACCGCGTACGCCTCGCGTTCTCCGCCATCCGAAACTCGCTGACGACCTTGTGGAGCCGCACCGGGGTCCGGAGCACCGTCATCGACGCCTCGGTGTTCCTGATCGCCGTTCTGGACGTGTGGCTCGTAGTTCCCGACGACGCACCGACGTACTCGGTGTATCTGTCGGCCCTCAGTTGCGGCGCCCTGCTGCTGCGCCGCTGGTTCCCCTTCACGGTGCTGCTGCTCGCCACGCCCGGGTTCATGGCAGGTTGGGCGCAGGTCGCCGCCATGATGGCGCTCGGATTCCTGGCCACCCGCAAGCAGACCCACTGGCAGGTCTGGGTCGGCGCCTGGCTGGTCTGGATGTGCCGTTTCATCCTGTGGCCCCTCGACGAGTTCGTCGCCCTGAGCTGGCAGCTCCACGCGCTCGACGTCATCTACAGCACGGTCGTGGCGGGGATGCCGCTGGCGATCGGACTGCTCATCGGCGCGCGGCAGCAACTGGCCACCCGGCTGGCCGAACTGGCCGCGAGCCGCGACCGCGAACGCAAACTGCACGCCGAGATGGTGCGGGCCGAGGAACGCACCCGGCTGGCCAGAGAGATGCACGACGTCGTGTCGCACAACATCACGCTCATCGCGATGCAGGCAGGCGTGCTCACGGCGGCAGCGCCGGGCGGGGAGGCGGAACGTACCGCACGCACCGTCCGTGAGCTGAGCACGCAGACGCTCGAAGAGCTTCGCGGCCTCGTCGGCCTGCTCCGGTCCGGCTCCGTCGACGACGACGGCCCCTCACCCAAGGTCTGCGAGATCCCCGACCTCGTGCAGGGCTGTCAGGTGCCGGTGAAGCTCCACCTCGACACGCTGCCCGCGCACGTACCCGACCAGGTATCGGCGGCGGCGTACCGAACGGTGCAGGAGTCGCTCACCAACGTCCGCAAGCACGCACCGGGCGCGACGACGGTGATCACGGTCTCGGCCGACGACGAAGCCCTGCACGTGGAGGTCCGCAACGACCCCCCTGCACGGGCGGCCGACAGTGGCCCCCTGCCATCGGGCGGCTACGGCCTCACGGGCCTGGCCGAGCGCGCCAGGAAGCTCGGCGGCACGGTCGAGTCGGCACCCACCTCGGACGGTGGCTTCTGCGTCACCGCGCGCTATCCCGTCAACACAGTCGACGACACGGCGGAGGACGCCGAGCCGATGGAGACCCCCACAGCCTGACGACCGGCGGCCCCTCAGACATGCGTTCGCCGGGTGACGGAACACTCCGTCACCCGGCGAACCCGGTTACGAACTCACTGCCGGAGGACCGGAGCGACGTGCGTGCGCGGTGCCCGTTCAGGCCCTGCCGCGGCGCTGGCGCAGCTTCTCCAGTGCCTCCTCGAGCAGGGCTTCGCCCTCCTCGTCGCTACGTCGTTCCTTGACGTATTCGAGATGGGACTTGAACGGCTCCGTCCGCCCCGCCGACGGCGGGTTCTGCACGTCCTGCCCACCGGGCAGACCGCATTTCGGACAGTCCCATTCGTCCGGGATCTCGGCGTCGAGCGCGAACGACAGCCGCGACTCGTGCCCGTTGGCGCACCAGTACGACACGACGCTCCGCGGCGCGGTCTCCCCGCGCTCGGATTCGCTCGACGGACCGGCCGCGCCGATGCGCGTCCCCCGGATCGCGTTACCGCCAACCATCAAACCTCACCCACCAGTAACCCGGCGTGCCCCGCGGCACGCGACCGATCAGAGTTTGAGGAGCAGGCCGAGCCCGATGATCGCGATGAGCCAGACTGCGGCGAGCCCGATCGTGACCTTGTCGAGGTTCGACTCGGCCCGGCTCGAGCCGGCCAGGCTGGCCTGCATCCCGCCACCGAACAAGGACGACAGTCCCCCACCGCGGCCACGGTGCAGCAGCACCGCGATGATCAGCAGAACGCTGGTCACGACCAACAAGATTTGCAGGAACAGTTGCATGTCATCCTCTGTCTACTGCGGGTGGCGAGGGCACCCAGAGTAGCGGGTGCCACACGCGGTCAGGGTAGCGGGCCTCCAGCGGCCATCGCGCAGAGTTTCGTGAATTCATCGCCGTCGAGACTGGCGCCGCCGACGAGCGCACCGTCCACGTTCTCACAGCCGATGAGCTCCGCGATGTTGCCCGACTTCACCGAGCCACCGTAGAGGACGCGCACTCCGGCGGCGAGGTCGGCACCGTACTTCTCGGCCAGTGCGCTGCGCAGCGCGGCGCACACCTCTTCCGCGTCCGCGGGCGTCGCGACCCGGCCCGTGCCGATCGCCCACACCGGCTCGTACGCGACCACGATGTCGGCCACCTGCTCGCTCTTCAGCCCCTTCAGGCCTTCGATGAGCTGCGTGGTGGTGTGCGTGATGTGGTCACCGGCCTCCCGGACCTCGAGCGGCTCACCGACGCACAGGATCGGAGTCAGCTCGTTCTTGAGCGCGGCTCGCACCTTCTTGTTGACGACCTCGTCGCTCTCGTCGTGGTGCTCGCGCCGCTCCGAGTGGCCGATCACCGCGTAGGTGCAGCCGAGCTTGGCGAGCATCGACGCCGACACCTCACCGGTGTAGGCGCCGGACGCGTGCTGCGACACGTCCTGCGCGCCGTAGGTGAGCAGCAGCTTGTCGCCGTCGACGAGCGTCTGCACGCTGCGGATGTCGGTGAACGGCGGAATGACCGCCACGTCCACCTTCGAGTAGTACTTCTCCGGCAGCGAGAAGGCGATCTTCTGCACCAGGGCGATGGCCTCGAGGTGGTTCAGATTCATCTTCCAGTTGCCGGCTACGAGCGGCTTGCGGGTCACGCCTGCACCTCACGGATCACGAGTCGGACGGGGAATGGGACTTCTCGGGGATGTGTACCGAGGGCACGTGCCGTACGGCAAGTGCCCTCGGTACGCCCCAGGGCGCGCCGAGCCTGCAGGTCACTCGCTCAAGACCGCCACGCCGGGCAGGTCCTTGCCTTCCAGGTACTCCAACGAGGCTCCGCCGCCGGTGGAGATGTGCGAGAACCCGTCCTCGGGCAGTCCGAGCTGCCGCACCGCGGCCGCCGAGTCGCCGCCGCCGACGACGCTGAAGGCGTCGCCGTCGGCGACGGCCTGCGCCACGCCGCGGGTACCGCCCGCGAACGGTGCCATCTCGAACACACCCATCGGGCCGTTCCAGAACACGGTCTTCGCCGAGCCGACGGCGTCGGCGAACCGGCGCACCGACTCCGGGCCGATGTCGAGGCCCATCCAGCCGTCCTCGATCTCGCCCGCCGCGACCGTGCGGGTGGCGGCGTCGGCGGAGAATGCGTCCGCGGCGACGACGTCGACCGGCAGCATGAGCTTGTCGCCCGCCTCGGCCAGCAGCCGCTTGCACGTGTCGACCATGTCCGCCTCGAGCAGGGAGCCGCCGACCCCCTGGCCCTGCGCGGCGAGGAACGTGAAGCACATGCCGCCGCCGACCAGCAGCCGGTCGACCTTCGGCAGCAGCGCCTCGATGACGGCGAGCTTGTCGGAGACCTTCGAACCGCCCAGCACCACGGCGTACGGCCGCTGCGGGTCACCGGTCAGGGTGCGCAGCACCTCGAGCTCGGAGAGCACGAGCCCACCCGCGTAGGCGGGCAGCTCGCGGGCGACGTCGTAGACGGACGCCTGCTTGCGGTGCACCACGCCGAAACCGTCGGACACGAAGGCGGCGCCGGAGCCGACCAGCGAGGCCAGCTCGCGGGCCAGTGCGGCGCGTTCGTCGGCGTCCTTGCTCGTCTCCCGGGGGTCGAACCGGACGTTCTCCACCATGGCGACCTGGCCGTCGGCCAGGCTCGCCGTGACGTCGCGTGCCTCGCGCCCCACGACGTCGCCGGCGAGCGGGACGTCGCTGCCGAGGAGTTCACCGAGGCGCGCGGCGACGGGACGGAGCGAGTACGTGTCGTCGGGTGCGCCCTTGGGCCTGCCCAGGTGCGCGGTGACGACCACTCGCGCGCCCGCCTCGGCGAGGCGGCGGATGGTCGGCAGGGCGGCACGAACCCGGCCGTCGTCGGTGATGGTGGCGCCGTCGAGCGGCACGTTCAGGTCCGACCGGACCAACACGTGCCGCCCCGCGACTCCCCCGTCGGCTACCAGATCGTCGAGTGACTTGACCGCCATGGCTCAGGACAGCTTCGAGCCGATGAGGTTCACGGCGTCGGCGAGGCGGCTGGAGTAGCCCCACTCGTTGTCGTACCAGCCGATGACCTTGACCTGGTTGCCGATCACCTTCGTCAGCGGCGCGTCGTAGATGCAGGACGCCGGGTCGGTGACGATGTCGGAGGAGACGATCGGCTCGTCGCTGTAGCGCAGGATGCCCTGCAGCGGGCCCGCGGCCGCCGCCTGGTAGGCCTCGTTGATGGCCTCGACGCTGGCGCTCTTCGACAGCGTGACCGTGAGGTCCGTCGACGAACCGGTCGGCACCGGCACGCGCAGCGCGTAGCCGTCGAGCTTGCCGTTGAGCTCCGGCAGGACGAGGCCGATGGCCTTCGCGGCGCCCGTGCCCGTCGGCACGATGTTCAGCGCGGCGGCGCGGGCACGGCGCAGGTCCTTGTGCGGGCCGTCCTGCAGGTTCTGGTCGGCCGTGTAGGCGTGGACCGTGGTCATCAGGCCCTGCTCGATGCCGAAGCTGTCGTTCAGCACCTTGGCGAGCGGGCCGAGGCAGTTCGTGGTGCAGGACGCGTTCGAGATGATGGTCTGCGAACCGTCGTACTGGCCGTCGTTGACACCCAGCACGACCGTCAGGTCCTCACCCTTGGCCGGGGCCGACACCAGGACCTTCTTGGCACCGCCCGCGAGGTGGGCCTTGGCGTCGTCGGCGTTGGTGAAGAAGCCGGTGGATTCGACGACCACGTCGACACCCAGCTCGCCCCACGGCAGCTTCGCCGGGTCGCGCTCGGCGAGCGCCTTGATCGTCTTGCCGCCGACGACGATGCCCTCGTCGGACGTGGTGACCTCTTCCGGGTAACGGCCGAGCACGCTGTCGTACTTGAGCAGGTGGGCCATCGTGGAGACGTCGCCGAGATCGTTGAACGCGACGACCTCGATGTCATGGCCGCTGGCCGCCGCGGCACGGAAGAAGTTGCGGCCGATCCGGCCGAAGCCGTTGACGCCTACGCGAACCGTCACGTCTGCTCTCTCCTCACAGTGTTCTCGACCCGGCACCTACGGCCGGCTTGCACATCGTTGGGACGCCCACACCCTAGCGCGGCGACCAGTCCCCACCCGGATACCCCGCACGAGACGTGGCGCACCTTGAACCTTGCAGAAATCGTTCACGATCGCCCACGTCACATCGCCCGGTCAGGTCCGCCGGGGGTCACACACCGTGTCCAGCGGCGACCCCGACCGAAACCGGCGTCTCGCGGGGCACTGCGTCAGCCCGCAGCCGATTTCGTGTACACGCGGGTGGACGTCAGCCGGGCCGTGCCGTCCGGTTCGGGGAGCTCGTCGAGTTGTTTCTTCATCGTGGCGTCGACCGACAGATACTTGCGACCCGCACGCAGGTCGGCGTCGTTGCGGAGCCGCACGATCAGCGGGAACTCCGCCAGTGCGCCCGCATCGAACAGCCCGGTCGTGTAGACCAGCTGCACACCCAGGGCACTCGCGACGGCACGCTGCAGTTCGAGCAGATACCCGGCCGAGGCGCGGCCGATCGGATTGTCGAGGAACAGCACGCCCGAATGTGGGTTCCGCATCCGGCCGCGGTTGTTGGCCCGCAGTGCCGCGAGGGTGCAGTACAGGATGATCGCCGCGGTGAGCTGCTGACCGCCGGAGAACACGTCCCGGATCTCCGACACGCGCTGACGCTCGGTGCGGAGCACGGAGTCCGGTTTGAGCATGTCCACCCGGAAGCCCTTCGGCACGGCGGCACGCACCCCGCGCAGCAGCAGCGACAACCCGTCGCGTTTCACGTCCCGGCCGTCGGCGGTCTTGCCGACAGCTGCCTCGTCGACGACCTCGCCGAGGGCCGTGGCCAGGTCGGTGTCGTCGAGCTCGGTGAAACGGATGCGGAGGAAATCCTGCCCGGACCAGTCGCCGAGGCCGTCCGGCAGCCGAGAGACGCGCTGTGCCGAGCGCAGCGTGCGGATCGCGCCTTCGACCATGCTCTGCAGTCGGGTGACGATGCCGGAGCGGTGGCGGTCGATCTGCGCCAGGTCGTCGGTGAGCGTCCGCAGCCGCGGCCGCAGCGCGTCGGCCCACTCCTCGGCGTGTTCGGGGAGGCGGTCGCGGCGGACCGACACGACCTGCTGCCGCACCGGCGTGTCCAGCTGCTCGAACCGCTTCTCGGTGGCGTACTGGGCCAGTGTGTCGGCGGCGGCGCGCACACGTGTCGCCGCCTCGTCGACCTGCTGCTGCGCAGACGTGAGCCGTCCGGTCAGCTCGGTGGCTCTGGCCTGGGCCTCCTCCACGTCACCGTCGAACGTCCGCGGCGGTTCGCCGGACGGCACATGTGCCGCCAGCGTCTCGGCCAGCAACCGGAACCCCGAGGCGCTCTGCTTCGCCGTGTCGAGGGAGGCCTGTGCGGCCGCGTACCGCTCCCGCAGCTCCTCCCATTCCCGGGCGGCGGCCGACACCTGGTCGGCGGCCTCCTCGATGAGTTCCCGGCCGTGGTCGACGTCGCGCGGCCGTTCCGTGCTGTCCACCGGCCCCGACGGCGACGGCAGTTGTTCGAGCTCGGCCGTGCGGGTGGCGAGCCGGCCGATCACCTCGGTGCGTTCCGCCTCGAGGGTCTCCACGGCCCGCACCGCTCGCGCCTGGGCGGCCGCACGGGCCGACGAGTCGGAGCCGTCGGGGGTGTCGAGCAGTTCGGCCGCGCGCAGCCGCACGTCCTCGTCGAGGTTCTCCAGCGCCGCCCTGGCCGCCGACTCGGCCGCCTCGGCCTGCTCCAGCTCGGCCCGCAGGTCACCGCCCACCTCGACCCTCGCGTAGGCCTCGGACGCCGACGTGAACGCCCGCCGCAGCGCGTCCACCGGTTCGTCGGGTACCGGCTCGTCGGCCGACACCGCCCCGCCGCCGGGCACCTCGGCCAGCTCGCCGCGCGCCGTGGTCGCGGTGCGCCGGCGGCCGTCGGCCGTGCGCCGGTGTTCGGCCACCTGGTCCCGCAGCCGGGCTGCCCGCGCCGCGGCGTCCTCCGACCGCTGCTCCGCCAGCGCGGCCGTCTCCCTGGCGCGCTGCGCCTCCTCGGTCCACTGCGGCATCCGGCCGGCCCTGCCCGCGAGGTCCTCGAGCGTGCGGGCGACGTCCTCGGCCCGGCGGGCCTCCGCCCGCAGCGCCGGAATCCGCTCCCGCAGCCCGTCCCGCTTCTCGGTCAGCCGCGCAGCGGTGCGTTCCGCCTCGTCGGCGTGCTGTTCGGCCGCCTCCCGCGCGGTCTCGGCCTCCTGGGCACGCTCGGCCAGGACGGCGATGCTGCCGGGCGGGTAGTCCTCGCGCCAGGCCGTGAGCTTCCACGTCAGGGCGGCGTCGTGGCCGATCGACTCCTCCAGCTCGGCGAGCCTGCGCTGCCGGTCGTGCTGGCGCCTGCTGATGGCCTCGCGTTCGGCGTCGGCGGCGTCCTCGTCGTACATCGCCGGGTTCGGCGGCACGAGGAACGCCACGCCGGGCGCCTCACCCAGGTCACGGTCGGCCAGCGCCGCGGTGGTGCCGACGGCGATCGCCGCACCGGGCAGCAGTCGGTGCTCGGTGAGGACCTCCTCGGCCCTGTCGAGCTGCGCCGGGTCGTTCACCAGCACCCCCGACACGAGCTGCGGCGCCCGTCGCACGGCATCGGCCCGCGTCGACGGATCCAACGTCGACAGGTAACGCCAGCCGGACCACGCCGTGATGCCCGCCTGCTCGAGCACCTCCAGCGCGGCCTGCAGCTCCTCGGGCGCGGGCAGCAGACCACCCGAACCGAGCGCCCCCAGCGCACGTTCGTCCCGCGACTCCTCCATCCGCAGGGTCGTCTGCTCGCGTTCCGCCTCCCCACGAGCCTCGGCGAGCCGCTCCAGCACCGCGGGCGTATCGGTCTCCAACGTGACCGTGTCGGTGCCGAGCAGTTCGGCCAGCCGCGGCTCGGCGGCGAGCGCGTCGGTACGGCGGTGTGCACGCGTGAGCTCCTCGGCCGCGCGCTGGGCGCGGTCCCGTGCGCCTGCCGCCTCGCGCTGACCCTCGTGGGCCGCGGTCTGGGCGGCTCCGAGTTCCTCGGCGACCCGCTCCAGCTCGGCCTCTCTGCGGGAGAGTTCGGCGGTCGCTTCCTCCCCCTCGGCGACCGCCGTCCGTGCCGCCTCGGCCACGTCCGCCCCGTGGCTCAGCAGTCCGTCGGCGGTGGTGCGGGTGATCTCCGCCCGCACCTCCTCCAGTCGTGCGTCGAGCCCGTCGGCCTCGGCACGACGGTTCGCAGCGGCCGACGTCGCCTCGTCGCGTTCCCGCTGCGCCTCCTCCGCCTCGGCCTGCAGCTCCGTCGCCTGCCGGTCCGCCTCGTCGGCCTGCTCCTGCGCCTCCTGCGCCAGCCCGAGCAGGCCGCGCGCCAGCGCCGTCGCGGCGGCGTTCTTCGCCTCCAGCGCGGGCCGCGCCTTCTCCTCCCGGCTGCCGACGAGTTCGCGGATGTCGGCGGCCTTCCGGGTGGCGCCCAGCTGGGTCAGGACGGTCCCGGTCTCCCGCCACGCCTCGGCGAGGGTCTTCGCCTCCGCCAGCTCGGCGTCGATGCGTTCAGACTCGGCCTGCGCCTGGTCCCGCAGCATCGCGGCCACCTGCCTGCGCAGTTCGGTGAGCACGGCCTGCTTACGCCGGTGATCGCCCTCGGCGAGACGCTCCGCGTCGGCGACCTCCTGCACGTGCGCGGTCAGCGTCTCGAGCCGTTCGGACTCCGCGGCGTTACGGCCCGCCACCTCGCCGGCGAGGGTCTCGAGCTCGGCGCGCGCGGCGTCGGCGAGCTTGCGCGCGGCCGCCGCGAGCTTCTCCTCGTCGATCAGTGGGGTGAGCGCGTCCAGCGCACCGGCCACGAAGTCGCGTTCGGTCATCAACTCGCCGCGCTGAGCGAGATTGTCGGCGTAGGTGGCCAGGACGTCGGCGAGATCCCTCGGCTCGTCCTCGGTGATCACGGCGCGAAGCAGGAACTCCACGAAGGCCTCGTCGGTGTTGAACGCGAACGCGTCCGCCGCCTCGCCCTCGCCCGCGTTCATGGCGCGCTGGTAGCGGAACAGCTCCGTGTCCAGGCCGAGCTCGTCGAGGCGCTCGGTCCACTCGTGGTGCCTGCGGGTCCAGAACAGCTGCAGTTCCGGCACGTCACCGTGCAACGCCGTCATCCGGTCGTGGAAACCGGACATCGTCAACAGTTTGCCGTCGGCGGTCAGCGGCAGCGACTCGAGTCCGACGTCCGCGCCGGGGCGGAAGCAGTACCAGGAGTCGACGAGGTTCGCGGGATCCGACGAGGCCACGTGCCCACGCCATTCGGAGACCTTGCCGGTGATCAGCCGCTGCCCGGTCTCGACGTGCTGCCACTCGAGCACCACGTGGGCGACGTCCTTCCCACCGACGAACTTCTCCAGCACACGTGTGTTGGTCGTGCCGACGACCTGCCTGCGACCCGGCAGCATCACCGAGAAGATCAGCTTGATCAACACCGACTTCCCGCCGCCGTTCTCGAGGAACAGCACGCTCGCGGGCGCCGGACGACGCGGCGGTCCGTTCTCGGCGTGGTGGACCCCTGCGCCGAACAGCGCATCCTGCGTCGGCGCGGACACGACATCGCCGACGCCGGAGAAGTCCAGCACGACGTCCTGGTACCGCGCACCGCTGGGACCGACCGAGTGCAGGCGCACCCGCGACAGCTCGTACATCCACTCCCCTACAGCGTGTCGGTGGCCGACGCCCGCAGCGTCGACCCCTCACCCGGCACCGAGACGACGCCGAGCGCGAGCAGCTCGTCGAACGCGGCGTCGGCCGCCAGCTCGCGCACCTGCACCTGGTAACGCGGCGTCGTCCGGTACGTTCCGCCCTGCTCGGAACTCACCGGGACGAGGAATCCCTGCTCGGCCAGGAACCGTAGCGCCCTGGTCACCATGCCGCGCGTGGTGTCGGGAGCGAGCCTGCCGTCCTTGGTCGCCGCGGCCGCGGGCCTGCGCGCGTACGCCCGCCACGCCTGCTCCAGTTCGGGCGCGTCGGCAAGCGGGTCGGTGTTCGTGGCGGCACGCTCGTCGAGGATGCGGCACGCCTCCCGCACGACGCCGTCCACCTGTTCGACGCTCACCCGGCCGATGTAGGTGTCGTTGGCGAGGTCGTCGGGCCGCGGGTAGCCGAGCGCGGCCGTGGCCAGGTGGATGAGCCCGTGCAGCACCTTCTCGGTGTCACGCCGTTCTCGGATCTTCGACTGCCGCGCGTAGCTGTCCATCTTGATCTCGAAGACCGACTCGTCCGTGGCGGCCAGCACGGCCCCGGCCTGCGCGTTCACCTCGAGCACCATCAGTCCCAGACCGGCGGCGACGGAATGGGTGAGTTGCTTGAACGCGCTGTCCTCGCCGTAGCGGCGCACGAGGTCGGCGTACACCACGTCCCGTCCGGGCACGAGCTTGGGCCGCATGCCGAACGCGAGCAGCCGCGCCGCCGCCTCGGCGTCGGCCGACGCATGTCCCGTGCTCACAGAGCAGCCTCCTCGATCGCGTCGCTGTCGTCGAACAACCCGGGCTCGCGCTCCACGTCCGTGCCGTCCCGCGCGGCGTCGACTCCGTCGGCCCCGTCGGCCCCGGGACTGTCGTCGCCGGGCCCGTCCGGTTCGCCGCCGTCGTCCGCGTCGCCGTCGACGAGTGCCGACATCAGCAGCAGGTCGGCACCGCCGATCTCGGGATCGTCCAACCGGGTGCCGTCGTCGACGGCGAGCAGCACCGCGCGCTGGGCCTGCCGCAGCGCACCGCCGACCTCCGGGCCGTACGCATATACGGCGCGCAGGGCGACGAGCCGGGCGACGGCCGGATCGGCCGCGCGGGCCTCCTCGAGCAGACCCGACAGCCGCCGCGGCACCTCCGGCAGGTCCAGCAGCGCGTCGGCCTGCCGCCACTGTTCGTCGGTGAACGCGTCGGTGTCCTCGGCGGGCTGCAGCTCGGGGTCCGGCACCTCACCCACGACGTGTTCGCGTTCCGGGGCGGGCCGCAGCAGCAGCGACACCAGCGACGGCAGGGCCGGCACGCTCGGCACGCTGGTGCCGGCGCCGGCGCGGAAGTAGGCCTCGACGGGCGCGAGCGCGCCGGACAGAGGCAGGTCCAGGGTCGGCGTGAGCAGCTGTCCGAACACGTCGATCGCCGCGCGCTGGGGCGGCCCGGAGAACTGCTGGCGGTCCTGCTCGGCGCGGAACACCGCGCCCGCCGCCTGCAACCGGTTCTGGAGCTGCGTGTGCCTGCGAATGCAGTCGCCCACGATGTCGACCAGTTCGGCGGCCCTGCGCTTGTGGTCGGGGTCCTCCGCCTCGTCCCTGGCCGCGGTGATGTTCTTCAGGATGGCCGTTTCCGCGCGGAACCGGGATTCGATGTGGGTCAGCGCGGAGTCGAGCAGCTCGGGCAGTTCGCGTTCCCAGTCGACCGACCGCACGTCACGCCGCGTCGCGTCGAGCCTGGCGCGCAGGATCTCCCCGTACTGCACCGTCCGGTACCGCGCCTGTTCGGCGGCGAGCTTCGCGTCGGCCAGCCTGCCGCGCGTGATCAGGTTCTCGAGTTTGACCTCGGCGGCGATGTGCGCCGACTCGACGTCGGTGTCCAGTGCGCCGACGAGCACGTTGATCGCCTCGTCGGTCGCCCGGAGATACACCTCGCCGTCCGGCGCGGCGAGCTCGACGAGGAGCTTGAAGTCGAACGCCCGCCTGCGGTACCTCCCGTCGGCGTCGACCGCGCCGTAGACCCGGCGGAATCCGCGGTCGGTGGTACCGACGTTGATCAGGTTGTCGAGCACCCAGCGCGCCACCCGCGTGTGCTCGTCGGTGGTGCGGTCCGGCGCCTGGGCGGCGACGAACGGCAACAACCGGTGCGCGACCTGGTGGTGGTCGGCGCCCGTGTCGAAATCCATGGCGATCGTGACCTGGTCGATCGTGTGGAGTCCGATCTCGGCCATCTGGTACACGGTCGCGTCCGCCCAGTCGAGCTTGGACTTGCGCGCGTCGAGATCGTGCAGCGGCGCGGTACACGCGAGCGCCTTCAGCCGGCGCGCGAGCCCCTCGTCGGGGTCGGCGGTCGTCTCGTCAGCTCGCACGGTGTGAGGTTAAGGCAGCGGGGCCGCACGGTTCCGGGCGGGGAACCGTGCGGCCGGTCACTCACTGTGTCGGGGTGAGACCGCGCCGTCTACCCGACCGGCGAGGAGCGGTCGGGGCCGGGCGGGTCCGGGCGGTCGCCACCGGAGGCCACGGATTCACCCCCGGAGTCCGGGGAACCGCCGTTCGTCGTCACGTCCTCGCGGATCCGGTCCGCAGAACCGCCCACCTCGGCCGGCGCGTGCGGTCCGGAACCGTTCCCGCCCGAGACGCCGTTACCCGAGACGCCGTTGGCCGGGACGCCATTGCCCCCGGCGACGCCGCCGTTGCCGGTGGGAAGCCCGTCCCCGGGACCACCGTGGCCCGGGGCATCGTCGTACGGGGTGGGCGCGGGCGTCCCGGCGGGCTGCGCGTCCCGCTGGTTCCGGCGCCACAACAGCGCCGTCAGGGCGAGGACCCCCGCGAGGGGCAGCAACGTGATGCCGGGCAGCTGGTAGCGCCACGAGAACTCGAAGGCCGCGGCACCACCGAGTGACACCAGTGCCATTCCCGCCGGCAGGAGCATCGCCGCCCGCAGGCCGCTCGCCCGCGCCTTGCGGGTGATTCCCAGACCTGCGGCCAGCGCCAGCAGCAGCGCCACGCCGAGCACGTTGCCCGGGGTGAAGCCCCCGAACAGCTGGTACCAGCGCAGCGCCGTGCCCAGCGTCGGCCGGGACTCAGGCTCCTCGCCGCTGTAGCGGAGCGCGTACTCGCGGCTGAGCTCCTCGTGGTTGTAGAACTGGTACGTCGGCTGGAAGTGCCAGCGCTGCACCGACACGTCACCCGGGGTGTCGACGCGCCAGCCCCGGAACCCCTTGAGGAAGTCCGTCATGATCGCGACGGCCACGTCGAACGGCTGCTGCCGGATGACCTCCTTGCCGAAGTCCTGCTGGATCGCGACGAGGTTCGTGCCCTCGGGCCACTGGGCGCGCCACTCGGCGTTCGCGCCCATGTGCGCGTACTGGTCGCTGCCGAGCCGCTCGCCCAGCGGCTCGTCGGGGCACGCCGGTTCCAGCCGCTCCGACAACTCCAGGTTCTGACAGTCGGCCACCACGGCGCCACGGGCGTAGAGAACGTTGCCGGTCGACGGGCTCAGCGCGAAGTGACCCGACCAGCTCGCGTAGTAGGCGCCGTACCCGACGACCATGAGCGCCAGCGGCAGCGCGAGCGCCGCGACCCGCACGAGGATCGTGCGCCAGGCGGCCCACGTGCCCCAGCGCCGCCAGACACCGCCCGCGATGAGCAGGAACACGACTGCGGGCAGCGCGAGTGGCAGCGCGACCATCCGGAAGATCACGGCGACGCCGAACAGCACACCGGCCACAGCGGTCGCCCACACCGGCGGCTGCCCCCCGCGTTTCGTACCGAGCAGCAGCCACAGCAGCGCGACCAGGATGACCTGGAACCAGACGTCGGACATGATCATCTGCTCGATCTGCACCTCGTAGGCGTCGAGCAGGACCGGCGCCGCCGCTAGCGCGGCCAGCCAGTTCCGGCGCACCCCCAGCCTGCGGGCCAGCGCGTAGAGCGCGACACCGCACGCCAGCCCGGCGACGTGCTGCAAGAACGACACGAGCCCGAGCCCACCGACGGCCAACACCGGTTCGAGGACGAACAGGTCGTAGCCGATCGGGTGCAGGCCCGTCGGGTTGTGGGTGCCGACGTTGTCGAGATAGCGGAACGAGTCGCCGTACAACAACGCGGGCGGGTACGCGAACCAGGCGGCGGCGCGCAGGCCGAACCCGGCCACGAACACCACGAGGAACAGCCAGTGGTTGCGGCCGACGTCGAGAGCGCGGCGCTTCAACTGCGCGGGAGCAGGCACGCCAGGAAGCTAGCAACCCCGCCCGTGTATCCCACGCAGACCCCCGGTGCCGGCGCGTCACCGCCGATCGGTAGGCCCTCGCACCCCGACTGCCGGCGACACGCGCACGCCGCGGGTCAGGCCGTCCGCCGCAGGCTTCGACCCGTGTCGCGGGGCACCCGCGCGAGGGGGTCGCGTTCCTCGAGGGTCAGGTCGGTCAGCACCAGGTCGCGTTCCACACCGGTGCCGGGCCCGGTCACGGCGCGCTGGAACTGGGCCAGCAGGGTCGCGGGCGGCACGGACAGCGACATCCTGTCGTAGCGTTCCAGTCTGTCCAGGATCGTCAGGATGATCTGCGCGGACATGCGGCCGAGGGCCTGCGTGGTCTGGTGCCGGTGGGTGCGTTCGCCCAGGTCGATCTGGGCGAGCGCGTCGAGGCCCCGCCACTCGACCAGGTCGATGAGGTGGCCGACCTCGACGCCGTAGTGCGTCACGAACGGGATGGCCTCCAGCACCTCGCGCCTGCCTGCGTACTCGCCCGCCAGGGGCTGGACGAACCCGGACAGCTGGGGCCAGAACATGTTCAGCAACGGCCGCGCGACGAGTTCGGTGACGCGCCCCCCGCCGTCGGCCTCCCGGTGTCCGTCCTCCGCGAGCGGCCGGTGGTAGAAGCCCTTCACGTAGTCGACGCCCTGCCGGGTGAGCAGGGGGCCGAGCAGACCGGTCACGTAGGCGGCGGTGAAGTCGTAGAGGTCGCCGTCGACGAACACGACCAGATCGCCGCGCGTGGCCGCGAGGCCCTTCCACAGCGCCTCGCCCTTGCCCCGGTGACGCGGCAGCGCGGGCAGTACGTCGTCCTGGGCCACCACGTCGGCGCCGGCCTCGGCGGCGACCGCGGCGGTCGTGTCCTGCGAGTCCGAGTCGACGACGAGGAGCTCGTCGACGAGCGGGGCGGCCTCCATGAGCGTGGTGCGGATCGTCCGCACGATCTCGCCGACCGTCTCCGCCTCGTCCCTGGCGGGGATCACGACGCTCACGGTGCGTCCCCGTTTGGCGGCCACGAGCTCCGCGGCGGTCCAGGCGTCCGCGTGGCCCGACCGGTGTTCGAGCCACGTTCCGATCTCGGGCGAGACGGCGAGTTCGGTGCCGTCGGTTCCTGTCCTGGTCGCGTGCACGTGCTGCCCCCTTTCGTCCAACGATCGTGACCTGCCGCCGGCCGGTCTCCGGAGGCGAGGTCCGAACCGTTCGCCCTCGAGCGTCAGGGTGCTGCGTTTCCAGCCGGGACCCGGCCGTGCCACCGCTACGTTACGAGATACCGGCCGCCGCAGCCCACGGGCAACGGCGCGCGTTCACACTTCCTCGTCGAGCATCTCCGCGGTCACGGCGGACTCCGTGTCGGGCATACCCAGATCGGCGGCCTTCTTATCCGCCATGGCGAGCAGCCTGCGGATCCGGCCTGCGACGGCGTCCTTCGTCATCGGCGGATCGGAGAGCTGCCCGAGCTCCTCGAGCGAGGCCTGCCGGTTCGACACCCGCAGCCTGCCCGCGGTCAGCAGGTGGTCCGGCGCGTCCTCGCCCAGGATCTCCATCGCCCGTTCGACCCTGGCCGCGGCCGCCACGGCGGCCCGCGCCGACCGGCGCAGGTTGGCGTCGTCGAAGTTGGCGAGCCGGTTCGCCGTGGCGCGAACCTCGCGGCGCATGCGCCGCTCCTCCCACGCCAGCACGCTCGAGTGCGCACCCAGCCGCGTGAGCAGCGCGCCGATGGCGTCACCGTCGCGGACCACGACCCGGTCGGCTCCCCGCACCTCGCGCGACTTGGCCTGGATGCCGAGCCTGCGGGCCGCACCGACGAGCGCCAGCGCCGCCTCCGGGCCCGGGCACGTCACCTCCAGTGACGACGACCGCCCCGGTTCGGTCAGCGATCCGTGCGCCAGGAACGCGCCGCGCCAGGCCGCCTCGGCGTCGGCGATCCCGCCGGACACCACGGGCGCGGGCAGTCCGCGCACCGGACGGCCGCGCTGGTCGATCAGGCCGGTCTGCCGCGCGAGCCCCTCGCCGTCCTTGACCACGCGCACCACGTAGCGGTTGCCCTTGCGCAGCCCGCCCGAGGTGATCATGTGAACCTCGGCCTGGTGGCCGTACAGCTCGTGGACCTCTTTCCGGAGCCGCCGGGCCACCGAACCGGTGTCCAGTTCCGCCTCGACCACGACCCGGCCCGCCACGATGTGCAGGCCACCGGCGAACCGCAGCATGGCCGCCACCTCGGACCGCCGTGGGCTCACCTTCGTCAGCTCGAGCCGGCTGAGTTCGTCCTTGACCGCAGCGGTCATCGCCATGAGAGCCCCTCCTTCGCGCTCGTCGCACCGAGCGCGTCTCGCACACAACCAGCCAGCGCATCCGGGTCGTGCCGCCCCACCACACCCGGGGTGGCGATCGACGCCAGATGTGCACGCCCGCCCAGCTCCGCGGCCGCCGAGCGCAGCCGCGCCGGCGTCGGCACCGAATCGCTGTCGGCGATCACGGCGTCCACCCCGAGCCGAGGAGCGTGCTGGAAGAGTACGTCCAGGTGCTGTTCGGGTGAGAAGCCCGCCGTCTCTCCCGGCTGCGGCACGAGGTTCAGTATGACGATCTTCGTCGCCGTCGTCTTCACGAGCGCGTCGTGCAGTTCCGGCACGAGCAGGTGCGGCAGCACGCTCGTGAACCACGAGCCGGGGCCGAGGAACACCACGTCGGCCGACAGCACGGCGTCGACGGCCTCTCGACACGCCTGCGGCGGCTTCACGGCGGCGCCGGTGCCCGTGTCACCGGCGGGCACCACGCTGTGCAGCGTGATCCGCCGGACCTGCCCCGGGGTGCTGGCGACGGCGACCTGCCCGCGGATGCGGCTGACCGCACCGTCGGGTTCGAGGCCGGTCACCTCGGCCTCGATGTCGAGCGGGTCGGTCGACATCGGCAGCACACGGCCGGAGACGCCGAGGAGCCGGGCCGCCTCGTCGAGCCCGGCCACCGGGTCGCCGAGCACCTCGAACAGACCCGCCAGGAGCAGGTTGCCGACCGCGTGGCCGGTCAGCGCGCCGCTGCCGCCGAACCGGTGCTGGAACACCTCGGCCCACCGCGCGCCGTCGTCCGCCGCGGCGAGCGCGCCCAGCGCCTTCCGCAGGTCGCCGGGCGGCAGCAGGCCCAGTTCCCGTCGCAGCCTGCCCGAGGACCCGCCGTCGTCGGCGACCGTGACCACCGCCGTGACGTCGTCGGTGAGCCGCCGCAACGCCGTCAGCGTGGCGTGCAGACCGTGACCCCCACCCAGGGCGACCGCGCGCATCTGCTCGTTCACTCCCGGCCCAGGTCCCGGTGCACCACCTTCACGGCCGTTCCATCCTCTTTGGACAGCCGGTTGGCGAGTTCCTCCGAGATCGCGACACTGCGGTGCTTGCCGCCGGTGCAGCCGATCGCGAGCGTCAGGTACCGCTTGCCCTCGCGCTTGTACCCGGCGCCGATCAACCGGAGCAGGTCCTGATACCGGTCGAGGAACTCCTCCGCACCCTCCTGGCCGAGCACGTAGTTGCGCACCTCGGAGTCGAGGCCGGAGTGGTCACGCAACTCGGGGATCCAGAACGGGTTGGGCAGGAACCGCACGTCCATCACGAGGTCGGAGTCCATCGGCAGACCGTACTTGTAGCCGAACGAGAGCACCGTCACCCGGGTCTGCGCCGACGACTCGCTGCCGAAGGCGTCCTCGATCTTGGCGCGCAGGTCGTGCACCGACAGCGATGACGTGTCCAGCAGCAGGTCAGCCTCGGCCCGCAACGGTTCCAGCAGCGCACGCTCGGCGCCGATACCGTCGACGAGCCTGCCGTCGCCCTGCATCGGGTGGCCCCGGCGCACCTGGTCGAACCGGCGGATCAGCACCGCGTCGGTCGCCTCCAGGAACAGCACCCGCGGTTTGTACCCGCGCATGTCCAGACCCTTGATGACCGACGACAGGTCGTCGGTGAACGCCCGCGACCGCACGTCCATCACGACCGCGACCTTCGTGATCGCCCCCCGCGACTGCGCGCCGAGCTCGACCATGGTCGAGATCAGTTCCGGCGGCAGGTTGTCGACGACGAACCAGCCCAGATCCTCCAGGCATTTCGCCGCCGTGCTGCGGCCCGCCCCGGACAGCCCGGTGACGACCGCGACCTCCATGCCGGAACCCCGGCCGTCCTCCTCCGCCGCGTCGGCTCTGCCGGCTTCGGCACTGCTCACTGGTTCGACTCCCCTCGCTCCATGCTTCGTCCCCCTGCGCCGTGTTGCTGTGCGCTGTCCTGCGGTGCGCCGTCCTGCTGCTCCGGGCCGGTCTGTTCCCCTGTGCCGGCCCGTTCTCCCGCGCCGGCACGGCCCCCTGCGAGTGCCGTGTGCACGGCCTCCGCGGTCCGCTTCCCGAAGCCAGGCACCTGCGCGATCTCGTCGACCCCCGCCTGCTTGAGCTTCTTCACCGAACCGAAGTGCTTGATCAGGGCCGACTTCCTCGCCTGCCCGAGTCCCGGCACATCGTCCAGTTCGGAGGCCTGCACCCGCTTTCCGCGCTTCTCCCGGTGGTACCGGATGGCGAACCGGTGCGCCTCGTCGCGCACCCGCTGCAGAAGGTACAGCGCGTCGGAGGTCCTCGGCAGGATGACCGGCTCCTCGTCGGACGGCAACCAGACCTCTTCGAGTCGCTTCGCGAGACCGACCACGGCCACGTCGGTGATGCCGAGCTCGGCGAGGACGTCGGCCGCGGCGGTCGCCTGCGGACCCGCGCCGTCGACGACCAGCAGGTTCGGCGGATACGCGAACTTCTTCGGCTTTCCTGTCTCCGGATCGATCCCCGGCGGGCCGTCCTGCCCGCCGGTCGGTCCACCGGCGTCGGCCGCGGGCGACACAGGGGGCGCGGCCCCGGCGCCGACCTCGGCGTCGACGCCGGCAGCGCCGGTCTCGTCCGCGGTCTCGGCACCGTCCGCGGCCTGGGCGGCGGTCTCCTTGAGGTAGCGGGCGAAGCGCCGCCTGACCACCTCGGCGATGGCCGCGACGTCCCCCTCGTCGGCGGCCTCGCGCAGCGCGAATCGGCGGTACTCGTTCTTCCGCGGGACGCCGTCCTCGAACACGACCAGCGACGCGACCACGTCCGTGCCCTGGGTGTGGCTGATGTCCACGCATTCGATACGCAGCGGCGCCGTGTCGAGGGCGAGGTGCTCCTGCAGTTCCTGCAGGGCCGCCGACCGCGCGGTGAGATCGCCCGCCCTCCGGAGTTTGTGCTGGGCGAACGCCTCCTTGGCGTTGCGCTCCACGGTATCGGCGAGTGCGCGCTTGTCGCCGCGCTGCGGCACCCGCAGGCGGACGCGGGAGCCGCGCAGTTCCGACAGCCAATCGGTCATCGCGGGGGCGTCGGCGGGCAGTTCCGGCACGAGGACCTCGCGCGGCACCGTCGGCCCGCCACCACCCGGCGCCTCGCGGGCGAGGTCGAGCTGCTCAGCGTAGAACTGGCTGAGGAACTGCTCGACCAGCGCCGCGACGTCCATCTCCTCGACCTTGTCGACCACCCAGCCGCGCTGCCCACGGACACGGCCGCCCCGCACGTGGAAGATCTGGACCGCGGCCTCGAGCTCGTCGTGGGCGAACGCGACGACGTCCGCGTCCGTGCCGTCACCCAGCACCACCGCCTGCTTCTCCATCGCCCGCCGCAGCGCCCCGAGGTCGTCACGCAGCCGGGCGGCGCGTTCGAACTCCAGCTCCTCCGAGGCCTCCGCCATCGCCTTCTCGAGCCTGCGCACCATCTTGTCGGTGCTGCCCGCGAGGAAGTCGCAGAAGTCCTCGACGATCGCGCGGTGCTCGTCGGCGGTGACCCGGCCGACGCACGGCGCCGAGCACTTGTCGATGTAGCCGAGCAGGCAGGGCCTGCCGATCTGGGAGTGCCTGCGGAACACACCGCTCGAACAGGTACGGGCAGGGAACACGCGCAGCAGCAGGTCGAGCGTCTCCCGGATGGCCCACGCGTGGGCGTACGGCCCGAAGTAGCGCACGCCCTTCTTCCGCGGCCCGCGGTAGACGTGCAGCCGCGGGAACTCCTCGTTCAGCGTCACCGCCAGCACCGGGTAGCTCTTGTCGTCCCGGTAGCGGACGTTGAACCGCGGGTCGAACTCCTTGATCCAGTTGTACTCGAGCTGGAGCGCCTCGACCTCCGTGGACACGACCGTCCACTCGACGCTCGCGGCCGTGGTGACCATCTGGCGGGTACGCGGGTGCAGTCCGGCGAGGTCCGCGAAGTACGAGTTCAGCCTGCTGCGCAGGCTTTTCGCCTTGCCGACGTAGATGACGCGGCGACGGTCGTCGCGGAACTTGTACACGCCGGGTTCGTCCGGAATGCTCCCCGGGGCGGGCCGGTAGGTCGACGGGTCAGCCACGGTCTCCACTCTATGGCGACCCGCCGACACCCTGGTCAGGGGCCACGGGTCGGAGGCCCCGCAGCGGGGGCATTGGCTCGGGGGCGTTGGCTGGGGGACGTGGGCTCCGGGGACGTCGCGCATCGCGACGCCCGCGGCGGGAACGTAGTCTGACCGCCATGACACGTGCTGCGCCGAGGCGGCCGTCGATGGTCCTGTTCGACGTGTTCGAGACGCTCGTGCGGCTCGAACCGCTGCGGGATCGGTTCGTGGAGGCGGGCAGACCGGGCCACGAACTGGAACTGTTCTTCGCACGCACGCTGCGCGACGGCATGGCCCACACCCTCGCGGGTGAGGCGCCGCCGTTCCGCGCCGTCGCCGCGGCGCAGCTGGCGATCACGTCCGGGCACACACTGAGCGACGAGGCGATCGCCCACATCCTCGACGGCTTCACCGAGCTGCCGCTGCACCCCGAGGCCGAGACCGCGTTCACCCTGCTCGCCGAGGCGGCCGTGCCTGCCTACGGCTTCACCCACGGCGGCGCGACCGTCCTGGAGTCCATTCTCGACAGACACGGGATGAGCGGGCGACTCCGCGGCGTGCTGTCCTCCGAGGCCGTCCGCTCGTTCAAGCCGCCCGCCCACGTCTACCGCTGGGCGTGCGGACAGGTGGGCTCCGACCCGGCCGGGACCGCACTCGTGGCCGTGCACTCGTGGGACACCCACGGCGCGGTCAAGGCGGGACTTCTCGCGGGATTCGCCACCCGCCTCGAAGGGGGCCTCACACCACTGGTCGAGCGGCCCCACGTGGTCGCGAGCCGGGTCGACGAGGTGGTGGCGGGCCTGCTCGCCCTGTAGCGCGCGTTCGGCACCGTTCGGCGGCCACGGTCGACGGGACTCCCGCCTCTCTGCCGTCCGTGCACGCCGTAGGGGTACCGGCAGGACGGCGACGACGTGGTGCCGACGGGAGCACACAGAGCCGCGCCGTATAGGTCGTTATACATCGATGTCGTTGTGCGAGGCTGCCCGCATGCGGATCGCCACCTGGAACGTCAACTCGGTCACCGCCCGGCTCCCCCGGCTGCTCGCCTGGCTCGACTCGGCCCGGCCGGATGTGCTGTGCCTGCAGGAACTCAAGTGCGCCGACGACGCCTTCCCCGCCGAGCAGGTCCGCGAACTCGGCTACGACATCGCCTGTCACGGCACCGGCCGCTGGAACGGCGTGGCGATCCTGTCCAAGGTCGGCCTCGACGACGTCGTGCGTGACCTGCCCGGCCAACCCGCCTACGACGGCGCCCTCGAGCCCCGCGCGGTCGGCGCCACGTGCGGCGGCGTACGTGTCTGGTCGGTGTACGTTCCCAACGGCCGCGAACCCGGCCACGCGCACTACGACTACAAGCTCGACTGGCTCGCCGCCCTGAACGACACCGTCGCGGCCGACAGCGCGGCGGAGCCGTCCCGGCCGCTGGCCGTCCTCGGCGACTTCAACATCGCCCCCACCGACGACGACGTGTGGGACATCGCCCTGTTCGCCGAGTCGACCCACGTCACCGAGCCCGAGCGCAAGGCACTCGCCACGCTGCGCGACGCCGGCCTGACCGACGTCGTGCCCCGGCCGTTGAAGTACGACCACCCGTACACGTACTGGGACTACCGCCAGCTCGCGTTCCCCAAGAACAAGGGCATGCGGATCGACCTGGTCTACGGCGACGCCGCGTTCGCGGGCGCCGTCTCGGACGCCTACGTCGACCGCGAGGAGCGCAAGGGCAAGAGCCCGTCCGACCACGCACCGGTCGTCGTCGACCTCGACCGCTGACCGCAGGACCCACCCCGGCCACCACACCGGCGACGCGGTCCCCGGCGGTTCACCGAGCCGGGGACCGTCCGCGTCAGTCCTCCCAGGCGCGCTTGTGCAGCCTGCGCAGACCGCGTACGGCGGTCACGGCGCGGTGCCGGTCGACGGCCTGAACCGCCAGCAGCGGGTAGTACTCGTCGTCGGGCAGTTCCAGCCGGGCGAACGAGGCGCCGTCGGGGAAGCTCACCGACAACACCTGGTCCCAGTCGAAGTGCCGGGTGGTGCCGACGTTGCGGACGTCGATGCCGCGCGCATCGGCACGCACCTTCGGGGTGCCGAACGACGCGCACGCCAACCCCAGCAGCAGGCCCACACCCACCATGGCGATCTGGTCACTGAGGTGGAAGATCGCGCCGCTGTCGGACCCGCGCAGCAGCACCGCCACGACCGTGAACACCGCCAGCAGCAGCACCCCGAGGGCACCGCCCATCCAGGCGGCGCGCTGTGGCCGGGCCACGATCACGTCGTCACCGGTCGCAGCACCGTTGTCGGAATCCCTGGTCATCTGCTCACCCGTGGTCACACGAAACCCCGTTCGGTCCAGGGCTGGCGCAGGCCCCGCAGCACGCCTGCCGTCGTCAGCGCAGCCACGGTGGCCTCCCGTCCCTTGTTCTCGACCGAGTCGGCCAGGCCCGCGCGGTCCAGGGCCTGCTGCTCGGTGTCACAGGTGAGCACGCCGTTGCCCACCGGCGTCGACTCGTCGAGCGCCACCCGCGTCAGGCCGGCGGTCACGGCGTCGCACACGTACTCGAAGTGCGGCGTGCCGCCACGGATCACGACGCCGAGCGCCACGACGGCGTCGTGGCCCCGGGCCAGGGCCTGCGCCACGACGGGCAGTTCCACCGCACCGGCGACGCGCACCACGGTCGGCTCCTCGGCGAGCTTCGCCTCCGACGCCGCCTGCACCGCGTTCCCCACCAGGCTGTCGGTGATCGTCGTGTGCCACCGGGTCGCGACGATCGCCAGCCGCAGCCCCTCGCACTCGCGCAGCGCCTCGGCGTCCTCGTCGGGCCGTCCTTCACCACTCACGGCGTTCCACCACCGGCTTCCGTTCCCGTGCCGGCCGCGGTGCCGGGGCCGAACTCGGCCAGGCCCGCGCCGACGTCGTCCGCGTTCTCCAGTTGAGCCAGCTCGTGGCCCATGCGGTCGCGCTTGGTCTGCAGGTACCGCAGGTTCTCCGGGTTCGGCGACACCGGCAGTGCCACCCGGCCCGTCACGCGCAGGCCGTAGCCTTCGAGCCCGACCCGCTTGGTCGGATTGTTGGTCAGCAGGCGCATCGAACGCACGCCGAGATCGGTGAGGATCTGCGCGCCCGTGCCGTAGTCGCGGGCGTCGGCCGGCACGCCGAGCTGGAGATTCGCATCGACCGTGTCGGCACCGTCGTCCTGCAGCTGATACGCCTGCAGCTTGTGCAACAGGCCGATGCCCCGGCCCTCGTGCCCGCGGATGTAGAGCACGACGCCACGTCCCTCCTCGGCGACCGCCTCGAGCGCCGCCTGCAGCTGCGGGCCGCAGTCGCAGCGCAGCGACCCGAAAACGTCGCCGGTGAGGCATTCCGAGTGCACCCGCACCAGGACGTCCTCACCGTCGCCGATGTCGCCGTAGACGAACGCGACGTGCTCGATGCCGTCGAGCAAGCTGTCGTAGCCGATCGCGCGGAACGTGCCGGGGGCGAGCGGGATGCGCGCCTCGGCCACGCGCTCGACCTGCTTCTCCATGCGCCTGCGGTAGGCGATCAGGTCGGCGATCGTGATCAACCGCAGGTCGTGGTCGGCGGCGAACACCTCGAGCTCGTCCCGCTTGGCCATGTCGCCGTCGTTCTTCTGCGACACGATCTCGCACAGCACGCCCGCAGGTGCCAGTCCCGCCATGCGCGCCAGGTCGACGCCGGCCTCGGTGTGGCCGGGTCTGCGCAGCACGCCGCCGTCCTTGGCGCGCAGCGGGACGACGTGTCCCGGGCGCTTGAAGTCCTTCGGTCCCGTCGACGGGTCGGCGAGCAACGAGATCGTGTGCGCCCTGTCGGTGGCCGAGATCCCGGTGCCGATGCCCTCCGTGGCGTCGACCGTCACGGTGTACGCCGTGCCGCGCACGTCCTGGTTGGTGTGGAACATCGGCGGCAGGTCGAGCCGTTCGCAGTCCTCACCGGTCAGCGACACGCACACGTAGCCGGACGTGTACCGCACCATGAACGCCAGCAGCTCCGGCGTCACCTTCTCCGCGGCGAAGATCAGATCGCCCTCGTTCTCGCGGTCCTCGTCGTCGACCACGACGACGGCCTTGCCGTCGGCGATGTCGCGGATGGCGGCCTCGATCGACTCGAGGTCGAATCCCGCCGGTGCACCCGCGGCCGCCTGCGACGCCTCTGACGTCTCTGTCATGCTCACCCGTCCTCCTTGCCACCGCCATTGTCCACCGCGAGCGACGATGCCCGGTCGGCGGTCTGCTTCTCGACGTACTTGGCGAGGACGTCGACCTCGAGGTTCACGACGTCGCCCGGTTCGGTACGGCCGAGCGTGGTCAGCGACAGCGTCGTCGGGATGAGCGCGACGGTGAGTTCCTCCGGGGAGACACTCGCGACGGTCAGCGACACGCCGTCGATCGCGATGGACCCCTTCTCCACGATGTAGCGCCCGAGCTGCGGCGGGAACGCGAAGTGGGTCAGGTCGTCGGCGTCGCGATGCAGGAACACGCCCGTGCCGTCGACGTGGCCCTGCATGACGTGGCCGCCGAACCGGCCGTTCGCCGCCATCGCCCGTTCGAGGTTCACGCCCCGTCCCACCTCGACCTTGGCGAGGCTGGTGCGCTCGAGCGTCTCGTGCACGACGTCGACGGTGAACTCGTCGCCGTCGACCTCGACGACCGTCAGGCACACGCCGTTGACCGCGATCGAGTCCCCGTGCTTCGCGTCACCGGTCACCACCGGGCCGCGCACGCGCAGCCGCGCGGTGTCCCCGCTGTCCTCGACGGCCGTGATCTCGCCGAGCTCCTCCACGATGCCCGTGAACACGTCAGGGTCCTCCTTCACCGGCGGCCGGTACGGCCGTGATCCGCACGTCGTCCCCACTCATGGTGACCCCTTCGACACGCCACCGGTGGGCTTCGGTGATGGTCGACACGCCGGCCGCACCGAGCGCCGTCGGCCCGGCGCCGAGCAGTGCGGGCGCGACGTATCCCACGATCCGGTCGATCACGCCCGCCTCGGCGAAGGCGCCCGCGAGGGTCGGCCCGCCTTCGAGCAGGACGTCGACCACGCCACGCTCGGCGAGGTCCGTCAGCACGTCCCGCGGGTCGCGGGTGCGCAGGTGGACCGTCGGCGCCGCGTCGTCCAACACTCGGGCGGTCTCCGGTATGCCCCGCGTGCCGACGACGACGCGCAGCGGCCGACGGTCGGCGAGCCCCCCGTCGGCGTCGCGGACGGTGAGCCACGCGTCGTCGGCCAGCACGGTTCCGGTGCCGGCGACGACCGCGTCCGCGGCCGCGCGGATGCGGTGCACCTCGGCGCGGGAGACGGGGCCGGAGATCCACCGGCTGGTGCCGTCGGCGGCGGCGACGCGGCCGTCGAGCGTGGCGGCGTACTTCCACGTGACGTGCGGCCTGCCGGTGCGCACCGAGTGCAGCCACGCCCGCAGCGGCCCGCCCGCGACGTCGTCGGCCAGCAGCCCGCCAGCCACGTCGACGCCCGCCGCGCGCAGCAGGTCGGCGCCGCCGGCCGCGGGCGGGTTGGGGTCGGCGACGGCGTAGCGCACCGTGGCGATGCCGACATCCAGCAGTGCCTGCGCACACGGCGGCGTCCGGCCCCGGTGGGCGCACGGTTCGAGCGTCACGTACGCGGTGCCGCCCCGCGCCCGCTCCCCCGCCTCGCGCAGCGCCATGACCTCGGCGTGCGGGCCACCCGGCGGTCGGGTGGCGCCGCGGCCCACGACCGCTCCCCCTCCGTCGACGATCACCGCGCCGACCGGCGGGTTGGGACTCGTGGTGCCCCGCACGTCCTCACTCAGCGCGAGGGCGGCCGCCATCGCCTCCGCGTCTGTCACGGATTCCGCGCCCGTCCCGGCGTCGCGGCCGGCCGGTCCCGCAGGCACGTCAGTGCGCCGGGCGCGCGCCGGCCGCCTGGTCCCGCAGCGCCGCGACGGCCCGGCCGGGGTCCTCGGCACCGTAGACCGCGGATCCGGCGACGAAACAGTCGACGCCCGCCTCGGCGGCCTGCTCGATCGTGTCGGCGTTGATGCCGCCGTCGATCTCGACGACGAGCCTCAGATGCCCGGTGTCGACGAGGCGTCGCGCGGTGCGCACCTTCTCGAGCACGTCGGGGATGAACGACTGGCCGCCGAAGCCCGGTTCGACCGACATGACCAGCAGCGTGTCGTAGTGCTTGAGCGTGTCGAGGTGGCCCTCGAGCGGCGTGCCCGGTTTGACCGAAAGACCCGCCTTTGCCCCGGCGGCGCGCAGGTTCTTCGCCAGCATCACCGGATCGTGGGCCGCCTCGGCGTGGACGGTCACGTTGTACGCACCCGCCTCGGCGTAGCCCGGTGCCCATTTGTCCGGGTTCTCGATCATGAGGTGGCAGTCGAGCGGGACGTCGGCGACCTTCCGCAGCGACTCGACGACCGGGAGCCCGAGCGTGAGGTTCGGGACGAAGTGGTTGTCCATGACGTCGACGTGCACCCAGTCGGCGCGGGTCTCGCCGTCGCGGGCGACGGCCGCGACCTCCTCGCCGAGACGGGCGAAGTCGGCGGACAGGATGCTCGGTGCGATCAGCGGGCGAAGCGATTGAGAGGCCACACCGCGAATCCTAGGCAGCCGCTCGCGCAGTGGCCGCCCGGGGCGGCCTTCCGTCACCCGGCGTGACGTTCGCCGCACCGCAGGCGGCCACGAGGCGCCGCGGTCAGCGGGAACGGCGTTCACGCGGCGCAGTCGTCACGGGGAGCAGTCGTCACGCGGCGCAGTCGTCATGGGGAGCAGCCGGCACCGTCACCGGTGAGCGTCCCGGAGCAGTCGGTCCAGCACGCCGGTCCACGGAGTGTCACCGAGGCCGGTGACGCGCACGCCGGCACCCGCCAGCGTGTCGAGATGGCCCTGCCAGGCGGGATGCGCGGGCCGGGTGGGCTGTACCCGGTGGCCGACGGCCATCGGGACCACACCCACGGCGTCGCCGAGCACGGTCAGCGCCTGGTTGTCGGCCAGTCCCAGTGCGAGCTTCGCCACTGAACCCGCACCGGCCGGCGCGAAGACGAACGCCTCGGGGTCCGGATGCGGACGCGGCACATCGGGGGTGCGCGAGGTCCACCGGACGTCGAGGTCGGTCGTGGCCTGCAGACGCGCGAGCGCCCGATCGTCGAACCACGACGCCGCGGTGGGCGTCAGCGTGATCGCCAGCCGCCAGCCCCGCGCGGCCGCCGGTTCGGCCAGTTCGGCCGCCAGCCGGGTCTGCACCCCGCTGCAGGCCGACGCGACCAGCCCGAGGCACCCGCGTTCCGTGCCCGGCGGAGCGCTCCCGCCGGGCGCCGCCACGCCGGTCATGTGGCGCGGGCGAGCCCGCAGAACATGGCGTCGGTGCCGTGCCGGTGCGGCCACAGCTGCACCGTCGGGCCGTCGCCGAGGTGCGGCACGCCCGGGAAGAGCTCCCGCGCGTCGACGGTCTCGGCCCCGGCGCGCCGGACAGCGGTGGTGAACGATCCCTCCGTCTCCGCCAAGTGCGGCGAGCACACCACGTAGGCCACGATGCCGCCGGGCCGCACGAGCCGGAACGCCGATTCGAGGAGTTCGGCCTGCAGTTTCGTCAGGTCGGCGACGTCGCTCTGCTGCCTGCGCCAGCGGGATTCCGGGCGGCGTCGCAGGGCGCCGAGTCCGCTGCAGGGCGCGTCGACGAGTACCCGGTCGTAACCGCCCTCCAGCCCCGGATCGCGGCCGTCGGCCCTGTGAACGGTCACGGGCAGGCCGTCGACGGCCTTCTCGATGAGGCGTGCGCGGTGGTCGGCGATCTCGACGGCGTCGACGGCCACCTCGTGCTCCGCGGTCGCCGCCAGACAACCGAGGAGGGTCGCCTTTCCGCCGGGTCCCGCGCACAGGTCGAGCCAGCGCGCGTCCGTCCCGTCGACGGGCGCCTCCACGGCGGCGAGCGTGACCAGCTGACTGCCCTCGTCCTGGACCGCCGCGAGGTGTTCCTTCAGCGGTTCCGACGCGGCCAGATCGCCGCTGCCGGCGGGCAGGTGCACGCCGTAGGGCGAGTACGGCGCGACGTCGCCGCCGGTGATGGCGGCGAGTTCGTCCGCGCTGATCTCCCCCGGCCGCGCGAGCAGATGCACCTCGGGCCGCGCGTCGTCGGCGCCGAGGGCCGCCGCCAGCTCGTCGCCGGTGTCGCCGAGCGCTTCGGCGAACGCGCGCGCGATCCACCGCGGGTGGGCGGTGCGCATCGCGAGGTTGCCGATCCGGTCGGTCTCGGCGTCGGGGGCGAGGCGTTCGACCCACGTCTGTTCGTCGTGGTCGGACACCTTGCGCAGCACCGCGTTGACGAACCCGGCGACGTGCGAACCGGCGACGTCGCGGACGAGCTCGACCGCCGAGTCCACGGCCGCGTGCGGCGGGATCCTGGTCCGCAGCAGCTGGTACGCACCCAGCCGGAGCCCGTCGAGCACCGCAGCGTCCACCTCGGACAGCGGACGGTCCACGCAGGACGCGATGATCTCGTCGAGCAGCCCCGCGGCGCGCGCTGTGCCGTAGGTGAGCTCGGTCGCCAGCGCGGCGTCGCGGCCGGACACCCGCCGCTGCCGCAACAGCTCCGGCAGGATCAGGTTCGCGTAGGCGTCACGCTCGCTGACGGCACGCAGCACGTCGAACGCCACCCGCCGCGGCGGGTCGTCGACCGGTGGTTTGCGCGGTCCCTCCTTCCGCGGCGCCGGCCGCCTGCCGCGGTCCGGCCTGCCGCCCTGCCTGCGTTGCCGGTCGTCCTGGGGCCTGCCGCCGCGGCTCCTCCCGCGGCCGCCCGCGCCGCCGTTGCCGCCCCTGCCGCCGCCTCGGTGACCACCGCGGCCGCCGTTACCACCGCCGTTGCCACCCGTGCCGCCGCTGCCGCCGCGGCCGGTTCCGTCGTCGCTCATGTGAGGCGCTCCCCGTGCTCGATTCTCGTGCCGCGGGCCCAGTCGGTCGCCGCCATGCGTTTCTTGCCCTGTGCCTGCACCTCGCCCAGTTCGACGGGTGCGGTGACGGTGCCCGCCAGTACACGCTTGCGCTCCACCAGGAGCTGCCCGGGAGCCAGCTCGGGCGCGCCGGAGTCGGCACCGAGCGGCCGGATCGGGCCGAGTTTGCACCGTGCGCCGCGGAACTCCGCCCACGCGCCGGGTTCCGGCGTCACCGCACGGATGTGCCGGTCGACGGCGAGCGCGGGCCGATCGAAACGCACCCGTGCGTCCTCGACGGTGACCTTGGGTGCGTAGGTAACGCCGTCGGCGGGCTGCGGCACCGCGGTGACGCTGCCGTCCTCGATGCCGTCCATCGTGGACACCATGAGCGCGGCGCCCGACTCGGCGAGCCTGCCCAGCAGCGCCCCCGCGGTGTCGGTGGGGCCGATCTTCTCCGTCACCACGCCGAACACGGGCCCGGCGTCGAGTTCGGGCACGATGCGGAACGTCGACGCGCCCGTGTACTCGTCGCCCGCGCCGACGGCCGCCTGCACCGGAGCCGCACCACGCCACGCGGGCAGCAGCGAGAAGTGCAGGTTGACCCAGCCGTGCGCGGGGACGTCGAGCGCGTGCTGTTTCAGCAGCGCGCCGTAGGCCACCACCGGGCAGGCGTCGGGCGCCAGCTCGGTGAGCCGCGTCAGGAACTGCGGGTCGTCCGCGCGGGCCGGGGTGAGGACCTCGATCCCGTGTTCGTCGGCCAGCGCGCCGACGGGTGAGCGCACGAGCCTGCGGCCGCGTCCCGCCGGGGCGTCCGGGCGGGTGACGACGGCGACGACGTCGTGCCGCGAGGCGAGCAGTGCGCGGAGCGCGGGGACGGCGGGTTCCGGTGTGCCGGCGAAGACGAGCCTCATCGGCCGCCCGCACGGGTCAGCGGTGCGATCATCCTCGCCAGTCTAGAGCTCCACCCGCGCGTCAGATGAGGTCGAGGGGGTCGAGGCGGGTCCGTACGGGGTCGTCCTCCTTGCGGGCTCCCCTGACGGCGTTGAGCGTGTGGACCGCGGCGGCGAGCGCGCGCCCGTCGCCCCGCGGCACGCGCACCAGCGCCCGTTCGCGTTCGGCGTTGCCGTCCTCGTCGACCTCGCCGAGCGGCACCGGGCCCAGGACCTCCGCACTGTCGGGCGGTTCGAGCTCGTCGAGTGCCGCGGCGAGGGCGTCCGGCGAACCGTCGAGGCTCGCCATCCGCACGGCGGGTGGGAAGCCGAGCTCCCGGCGTTCGGCGAGCTCCGAGGCCGCGAGCCAGCCCGGGTCCCATCGGACCAGCGCCTGCACCACGGGCACGCCCGCCTCCGCGCCGACGATCACCCGCCCGCCCTCGGTGGCAGGCCGCACCAGCGCGGCGGCCGCCATCCATCGGCGCAGCGCCTCCTCGGACGCGCGCAGATCCTGTCTGCCCAGCAGCGCCCAGCCGTCGAGCAGCAGCGCGGCTCCGTACCCTCCGTCGGCGACCGGTTCGGCACCCGGCGTCGCGACGACGATCGCGGGCACGGCGGGCACCGTGTCCAGCACCTCGCCGCCTCCCGACGTCCGCACCGGAGCGCCGGCGAAGGCCCTGCCCAGTTCCTCGGCGGTTCGTTTCGACCCGACGACGACCGCACGCAGCCGCACCGATCCGCACGCCGAGCAGCGGAACGCCGCGTCGGTCACCCCGCACCACCGGCACCGTGGCGACCCGGCCTCGCCCCCGCCGGGCAGGGCGAGCGGCCCGGCACAGTGCCGGCAGCGGGCGCGCGTGCGGCAGTGCGCACACGCGAGCCCGGGCACGTAGCCCCGGCGCGGCACCTGCACCAGCACCGGAGCACCGGCCTTCAGGCCCGCCCGCGCGGCTTCGAACGCCACAGCGGGCAACCGGGCGGCGTGCGCGGCCTCGTCGCGCGCGACGTCGAAGTCCTCACCGGTCGGCGTGACCCGTGGGGCCCGCGAACGCAGCTGTTCGCGGGGCGCCACGAGTGGCTGCGCCCAGCCGGATTCCAGCAGCAACTGCGCCTCGGCGGTCCGGGCGAACCCGGCGACCAGCAGCGACGCACGGTCGGTATGTGCGCGCAGCATCAGCACGTCCCGTACCTGCGGATACGGCATGTGCGGATCGACGTGCAGGTCGTCGCCGTCGTCCCACACCACGTACAGCGCGGGCTCGGACACCGGGGCGAACATGCCGGCACGTGTGCCGACGACGATGCGTACCGCGCCGCGTTTCACCGCCAGCCAGCGGCGGTACCGCTCAGCGGGCCCCAGGTCGGCCGACAGCGCGGTCACCGCGTCCGGGCCGGCCAGCTCGGCGCATGCGGCCGCCAGCCGCGTCACGTCCCGGTGGTCGGGCACGACGAGCACGGCGCCCCGTCCCGCAGCGGCCACGGTGGCGGCCAGCTCGGCGAGCCGCCGGGGCCAGTCCTCCCCCGGCAGCGCCTGCCAGACCGCGTTGGCCACACGCCCCGCGGCCAGCGCACCGACGTACGACGGGCCCCATTGGTACCGCTCCCACGCGGCCGCGTCGGGCCGGGTCGCCGCGTCGGAGTCCACGGATTCGGCCTCTGCGGTGTCGGAGACCCCCGTGCCGGAGATCCCTGTGCCGGAGATCCCTGCGTCAGGGGCTTCGGTGCCGGAGTTCGCCGGGTCCGGCTCACCGCCCCTGCCGGTGTCCGTGCCACCACCCGGCGCCGTCTCCTCGGCCTCGACGGTGGCGTGCCGTGGCGGGATCGCCAACCGGGCGACGTCCATGAACGTGCCGCCGTAGCGGTCGGCTACCGCCCGGCACAGCGTGGCCAGCCGCGGGGTGAGGACGACCTCGCTGGAGACGGCCCGTTCGAGGAAGGCGAGCCTGCCGCGGTGCTCGGTCGTCGCGGCGCGTTCGACGAGGAAGCCGTCGACCAGCTGGCCCGCGAACCGCACGCGCACGCGGCAGCCCGCGACGGCGCGCTCGTCGAGCTCGGCCGGGACCTGATAGTCGAACGTGCGGTCCAGATGCGGCAGCGGCACGTCGACGGCCACGCGGGCGATCGGGTCGCGCTCCGCGGGCCGTTTACGGCCCTTGGTGCTGCGCTTCCCGCCGGTGCCGCTCTTCCCGCCGCTGGTGCCCTTGCCACGAGCGGTCTGCCGCCCCGCACCGCCGTCGGCCCCCTTGCCGCTACGCGCCGTGCCTCCGGACGCGCCGGACGGGGACGCGCCCGGCTTCGGCTCGGGCAGGTCGTCCAGATCCCACAACGGGGTCGGTTCAGGGCCGCTCACGCCGTCTTCTTTACCAGAGCGGTGCTCACCCTCCGGTGCGCGCTGCGGCCGACGCCGTCGGCGTCCGCGACGGGAGCGCGTCGATACCGCGGTTCAGCAGGGTGAACGCGGGTTGCTCCACCCATCGCGTCAGCGCCCAGCCGAGCAGCACCGCGACCGCGACGTACGCCGGGACCCAGCCGAACCAGGGCACCCCCAGGTCGGCCAGGTGCCGCGCGACGAGCGAGCCCATGACGTAGTGCATCAGGTACACGCCGTACGAGATGCCGCCCAGCCAGCGGATCGGCCGGGCGAGGTTCGTCAGTAGCGGCGCGTCCCACACCGGCTGGTAGGCCGCCACGCTGATGAGCACCAGCGACACCGCGAACGCCACGACGGAGTCGCCGGGCGGCGGATGCTTCGTGTGCGCGATGAGCACCGCGACCAGCATCAGCAGCAGTTGGGTGAAGGTCATCCGCTGTTTCGACCAGCGGAAGATGGCGACGCCTGCGATCAGCAGGTGTGCCCGACTCAGCCCGGTGCCGTCCATGAGCATGCTGACCCATCCCGGCGGGATCGTGCCGGGCCCCATGAACACGTAGCGCAGCGCGAGCGGCACCAGCAGCACACCCCACATGACCGCCGTGGCGGCCCGGCCGTGTACCCGACCCTTCCACGCCAGCAGCGCGATCGCGGTGAACCCGCACACCTGGATCGGCACCGTCCAGTGGGCGCGGTCGATGTACTCGACACCGTCCAGCAGGTTGTGCAGCAGGGCGAGGTTGCCGACGAGGTCGGTGTAGGACGGGCGGTAGAAGCCGTCCGGGTGCAGCAGCAGGCTCGCCGCGAAGATGACGAGCACGGCCACGAAGAACGCGGGCAACAACCGGGCGAGTCGTCGTAGCCACCACCGCAGCGGCGGTTTCCTGCCGACGGTCATCGCGGCGAAGTAGCCGGAGATGACGATCAGCAGCGACGCGCCGAACGGGAAGTCCATCTGGAACGGCCCGGGCGGCATGTCGTAGCCGGGCAGCGTGTGCGGGGTGAGGAACGTGGCGTGGAACGCCAGGACGGCGACGATACCGAGGACGCGGATCGCGTCCCAGCTGAGATACCGGGTGCCCCGCGCGGGCTGCGGCGCCGACTCGGGGACTCCGGCCCCGGACGGCGGGTTTTGCTCTCCCTGCGTGCTCACCACAAGTTCCGTAGCGTAAGACACGCACTCACCCGTACGAGCGGCAGGTGGCGGCGTGTCCTGAATTCACGCCGAAAGGAACTACACACAGCAACGTGGCCGCCCGGTCCCGGACGGCCACGCCCGCCGTGTCGATGGTGCCGGGGGTGCGTCAGCCGACGCTGCGGAGCAGGTCGTCGGCGCGGTTGGTGTTCTCCCACGGCAGGTTCGCATCCGGACGGCCGAAGTGGCCATAGGCCGCCGTCTGCGCATAGATCGGCCGCAACAGATCCAG
>NZ_JACHWU010000001.1 GCF_014191605.1 Prauserella isguenensis | reverse complement strand
GTGGTTGCGGACATGATCACGGTGGTGGAGGGCCGGGTGGCTCGGATCCGTGAGGTGGCCAAGTTGGGGGTCTCGTTCGTGGAGATCCATGCGGGGCTGGACGAGCAGGCTCGGCCGGGGTATTCGATCGATCAGTTGTTGGCTGATGGTCGTGAGGCCGGGGTGCCGTTCTCGATTGCCGGTGGTGTGGGTCCGGACACGATCGGTTCGGTGCGTGAGGCCGGCGCGACGGTGGCGGTGGCCGGTGGGGCGATCTACAACGCTCCGGACCCGGGCGTGGCCGCCCGCGAACTCCGCAAGCGCGCCACCGCCTGACCCAACCCCCAGTGTGCCCCGGCACACCCAACACGATCGGCCACCCACCCGCCGCCGGGCGACGGCGATGCGTCGTTCGGCGGCGCGGTGAGCCGTCCAGTAGCCGTGACCAGGTCAACGCGACCAGACAAAGGAGTCGGCGTGAAAGGCATAGAATCGCGAGGTCGGCTCGAGGAGAGATCCGGCGCACCCGACACGTACTGCTCGTTGCTGTTGCAGGCCGCAACCGTACTGCGGATGCGGTACGTGGAAGCGCAACGCGACACCGGTCTGTCCGCTGTGGAGGCGGACGAGCTGGCCTACCTCTTCGAATGTGTCGCTCACAGTGACCCCGCAGGCGACCAGATCGAGCCCGAAGAGGCGATCGCCCTGGCACACCGGGTCATCGACAACGACCACCCGGAACTGTCGCCGCTCTGGCCCAAGATCTCCTGACACCCCGGGGCGTTCCCCGGATCACCACGCGGGGCGTCCCCTGATTACTGCGCCCGCCGAACCGCCTGGACGGGCGGCAGACCCGGCATCAGGCGGGCGCCCGTCCGGCCGTTGACCGCGGTGACCGAATTCGTCGCGGAACGCACGCCACGCCGTCTCGTCTCCCACTCGACGCGACCGCGCCCGGAGGCCGCCGTACGGACCGCATCCGAGGATCATTCGCAGCTCAAAGAGGAGTAACGATGGCCACTGACGTTGCCAACGAGGCACCGGCGCGGGCCGTGCCCGACAGCGACCCCGCCCTGATCGGTCTACCCACGTTCATCGTCGGCGCACTCGCCCTCGCCCTGGTGCAGACCGGATACGTACCGGCCGACGCGGTCGGCGCCTCCATGGCGATCATCGTGCCCGCCACCGGCGTGGGCCAGTTCGTGGCCGCACTGTGGGCCGTTGCGTTGGGCCAGGGTGCCGTCGCCGCGGTGTTCGCCGTGTTCAGCGGATTCTGGTTCAGCTATGCGGCACTCGTGCTCGGCCTGACCCACGGCTGGTTCGGCATCTCCGACGACGCCGCGATCGCCACGCAGGGCCTGTTCCTGATCGCCTGGGTCGTGACGATCGGCGTGCTGACGCTGGGCACCCTGCGGCTGCCCGCCGCTTTCACGCTGCTGTTCGGGTTGATCACCGTCGCACTCGCACTCGTGTTGTACGGCACGGTGGGCGAGGCGCCCGGCGCGATCACGACGGCCGGCTACGTGGCGTTCGTGTTCGCAGGCGTCGGGATCTATCTGTTCATCGGTGTGCTCTCCACCGCGACGGGCGGCAAGCCCCTGCCGTTGGGTCGACCGGTGCTGAGCTGAACCGATCCGAGGGGGATTCGACGCCGGGTGGGCGGCCGCACAGGCGGCGCTCACCCGGCGTCGGCGCATGTACGGCCGCCGTGACCGTGAGCGACGAGCGTCACGGGGTGGCGCCCAGCGTCGCGCCCAGACTGCGCAGCGGTTCGGCGACGTCGGGGCCTGCATCGACGGTGACCCGGGCACCACGGGCGGCCGCCACAGCGGCGACCGATGCCGCGTACTGCACGACGAGCTCGGCCGAGTCGGCCGACACCCGCGCCCGGCACCGGCCGGGTCCGTCGCCGGTGAGCTCCCCCGGCAGCGCGGGAACCCAACGGCGAACCTCGGACTCCGGCAGTTCGACCGTCACGTGCGCGGTGTAGCGGTACGACGCGGCGGCGAAGGACTCGCGCAGGTGGGCGACGGGGTCGTCGGGCTGCGGCCGTGGCACGAACCGGTGTCCCGTCGCGGTCACGTCCCCCATGCGGTCGAGCCGGAAGGTGCGCGGCGCGTCCGGTCCGAGGTCGTGCGCCGTCAGATACCACCGGCCCTCCGCGACGAGAAGCCGCTGCGGTTCCACGCGACGTGCGGACGCGCCCCGCCTGCCCGTGTACCGGAACGAGACCACCTCCGCGTCCCGGCACGCGGCCGCGAGGGCGCCGAGCAGGTCCGCGTCGATACCCCGCGGCTCCCCCTCCCTGGAGCCGGCACCGTCCTTGGCCGCGGCCAGGTCGTCGGTGGGCACGCCGCGCGGCGGTGCGGCGACGACGGAACCGGCGGCGGCCAGCCGCGGCCGCAGCCGAGCGGGCAGCACCTGGGCGAGTTTCGCCAGCGCCCTCGTCGCACTCTCGCCGAACGCCGGATTCACGGACGCCGCCGTCGCCAGGGCGACGCCGACGGCGACGGCCTCCTCGTCGTCCAGTACCAATGGCGGGAGCCTGCCGCCTCGGCCGAGGCGATACCCGCCGCCGGTGCCGCCCGTGCTCTCCACCGGGTAGTCGAGCGCCCGCAGCCGGTCGATGTCACGGCGCAGCGTCCGTGCGGTCACGCCGACGCGCTCGGCGAGCTCCGGGCCCGGCCATTCCCGCCTGGTCTGCAGCAGGGCCAACAGGCGCAGCAACCGGCCCGGCATCTCCTGACGAACGGACATGCCGACAACCCTGCCATCACTCGAGGACGAGATGTGTCCTCGAGGGTTCGTACGGTCGCCGCCATGACGAACACGACGGACTCCCCCACGGAACCGCCCGCCCTCGACGGTGCACTCCTCCTGCCCGGCGACGACGGGTTCGACGCTGCGTGCACCGGTTACCAGCTCGCCGTCTCGCACCGGCCCGGCTGCATCGTGGCCGCCTCCTCCGCCGAGGACGTGCGCGCGGCCGTGACGTACGCGGCGGCCCGCGGCCTGCCCGTCACCGCCCGCGTCAGCGGCCACGGCCATACCGCACCGCTCGACGGCGGCGTCCTCGTCGACCTGCGCTGGCTGTCGGGCGTCGACCTCGATCCCGCGCAGCACACCGCACGGATCGGCGGCGGTGCGACGTGGCAGCACGTGCTCGACACCGCGTCCCCGCACGGCCTGGCGCCGCTGTCGGGCAGCTCCCCGCACGTCGGCGCGGTGCCGTACACGCTCGGCGGCGGCATCGGGCTTCTGGGACGGCGCTACGGCTACGCGGCCGACCACGTCCGCGCGCTGGAGGTGGTGACCGCCGACGGCGTGCTGCGCCAGGTCACGGCGTCGTCGGAGGACGAGCCGGAACGCGAGCTATTCCGGGCGCTGCGCGGTGGAGGTGCGGGCGGCTGCATCGTGACGGCGATGGAGATCGATCTCGTGGAGGTCTCCGAGGTCCACGGCGGCAGTCTCTACGTCGACGTCGCGGAGGCGGGCGACGTCCTCGACCGCTGGCGCCGGTGGACCGAGGAGGTGCCGGACACCGTGACCTCCGGGGTCGCGATGCTCGTGTTCCCCGACGTGCCCGGAGTACCGGACGAACTGCGGGGGCGGCAGGTCGCGCAGTTGCAGCTCTGCGTGGCCGAGGAGGGCGACGCGGCCCAGGTCGACCGGCTGCGTGAGATGGTGCCGGCAGTGCGGGACACGGTGCGCACGCGGCCGTTCGCCGAGTCCGGTGCCCTCTTCGACGAGCCCGATCGGCCGCACGCCTACCGCTCGCGGACCGCGATGGTCCGGGCCCTGGACCCGGGCGCGCTGACCCGGTTGCCCGCCACGGTGGGACCCGCGGCGCCGGTGATGTGTGTGGCGGGTCTGCGGCACCTGGGAGGTGCGTTCGCACGGCCGCCGCGGGTGGCGTCGGCCGTCGGGCATCGCGAGGCCGCGTATCTGATGTCGGTGCTCTCACCGGTGACGCCGACGTCGGAGGCCACCGACGAGGAGGTGGCGGCTCTGCACGCCGACGTCCTGGCACCGTTCGGCCCGGACACGCTGGGCGCGCACCTGTCGTTCGCATTCGGCAGGCAGGCCGACGCCGACGTCCGGTCGGCGTTCACCCCTCCGACCGCGGACCGCCTGGTACGCCTCCGGCAGCGGCTCGACCCCCGCGGCACGATCCCCGCCAACCACACGATCTCTCCTCGGTGATCCGCCCCGGGGCCCGTGTTGCGTTTCCGAGGGCGCGTGTTCTGCATTCAGGCACGCGTGTTCCGCGTTCAGACGTGTGTGTTCCGCGCTGGGCACGCGGATTCCGCAGGTCTCCGTCGCTCGGCCGTCGCCCCCATAAGCACGTTGCCGCGCGGCTGTGTTCTCGCACTTGTTCGGCGTCCGGTCGGGGGTGCTGCGCTTGAGCTGCCCGAGGAGTTGACACCGGTGTTGCGGGTCTCGACCCGTGAGGTCGAACGCCGCCTCGATGCCGGGCAGTCGTTGACAGAGCGGATGCCCCGGCTCCTCGACGCGATGCGGGCCGGGGACATCGAGGCGTACGGAGTGCGGCGGGGTTGGCGGTGGTCGATCCGACGACGACGCGGCTCGGCAGGTGGACGGCCTGTTGGCCGAGAAGCTGATGGACGCTCCGGAGACGGCGTGGCAGCCGGGGAATCTGGCGCAACGCGCGCGTCGCCTGGTGGAGAAGGTCGATCCCGGTGGACAAACCGCACGGGCCCGGCGAGCGCGGGCGGACGCCGGATCGAGCTCACGCCGGGTGAGCACGTGATGTCGTCGCTGGAGGCACAGCTGCCGACGGAGGTGGCGGCGGCGTGCTACTCCCGAGTGGACGCGATGGCACGATCGCGACACCGCAGCGACGACGGACGCACCCTGGACCAGTTGCGCGCCGACGTCGCGGCGGGCCTGTTGTTGGGACGGAACCCCGGGGCGGCACCGTCGGAGGCAGCGGCGATGGTGCACCCGCCCGGCACTGCGACCACGACAGCGACAACAGCGACGGGAACGCCTGCAACGACAGGAAAGCGGCGATTCCGGCCACCGCGGTGATCGGCCGGGCTGGGCCGAACCGGACCGCGGTGGCCCCTAGCGGGCGAGGAGGCGTTTCGCGAGGTCGGCGGCGTCGACGTGGTCGGCACCATCGATCACGTACCACGATGACAACCAGTCGGCCGCCGCGAGCTCGTCGTAGACGGCCGAGCACCGGGACTGGAGCCCGTCGTCGGTTTCGAACGCGTCGCGAGTACGTGCGGCATCGGCCTCGGCCCTGCCGCGGGCGCGGGAGGCGGCGACGTCGGGGGCCACGCGCAACAGCAGGTGGGCGTTGGGCACGGGCAGTCCGAACCGGTCGATCTCCAGTTCGCGAACCCAGCGCACGACGTCGCTGTCGGCCCCTTCGCGCAGCCGTGCGGCCTGGTACGCGGCGTTGGAGGCGACGTACCGGTCGAGCAGTACGACGTCGTGGCGCGCGAGCAGGTCGCGGATGTCGTCGGCGGCGTCGCGGCGGTCGAGCGCGTAGAGCAGGCCCATGCCGTAGACGGACTCGGCGAGGTCCCCGTGGTCACCGTGGAGAGCCTCGCGGACCAGGTCGGCGTGCACGCTCACGCCGTAGCGGGGGAACGCGGTGGTGGCGACGCTCGCACCGGCGTCCCGCAACGCCGCCGTCAGCGCATCGGTCAGCGTGCGCTTACCCGCGCCGTCCAGCCCTTCGATGACCACCAATCGACCCACGACTGCAGAGTAGACAGGGACGCGAAGCGTCTCGTCGGGGGGCGGTGGCCGGGCCGCCTCACCCACCACCCGGGTGGGCTAACCGCAGGACGCGCTGGTGCGTCGACAGCGCGCAGCCGGGTTCGGCGTTTACCGTGGCAGTTCGGCCATCTCAAGAGCGTCAACCCAGCTAGGAGGCGTGCCACGTGCCTCTCCCCGGCCCCGACACCCGGGTCGTCGAACTTCGCGTGCCCGGGCTGATCGGCACGACCGGCGAGTCTCTGCTCGATTCCGTCGGCACCGTCGACGTGGACGGCGACGGGACGGGACGGATCGTCCGCCCGTCCGATCGGCTGCGCAGGCCTGCACCGGGCCCCGTGCTGCAGGCACTGGGCCGCTCGATGCCGCGCACGCTCGAGGGCTACCTCTGGAGCCGCATGACCTCGGGCGGCGCGGCGAAGGCGACGTGGGCGCTGCTGTTCCCGTTCTCGCTGGCCAACGTCGCGCACTGGATGCTTCCCCCGATCCCGGAGGGCTCCCGCACCTCGGCGGTGTTGAACCGCGTGTGCCGCGGGATGCTGCGGGTCGCGGCGGTACTACTGACGATGCTGCTCGTGGCGCAGCTCGGGGTCGTGACGTTGGACCTGTTCGCGGCGCAGTGCCTCACGGCGGGGTCGGGCTGCCTGGACTCGGCGCCGTCGTGGCTGGGTGAGGTTCCCGGACTGCGCACCGCCGCCGGATTGTTGCCGTTGCTGGCGGTGGCGGCTGTGCTGTTCGGGGTGTCGCGCACGAGCTGGCGGCCGAACGACCAGGTGGAACCGCTGCGCGATCACCTCGGCGGCGGACTGTCGGACGTCGCCGACACGGCGGCGCTGCGGTGCGTGCACGTCGTCGCGGCGCTGGGCGTGACGGCGTTGCTGCTGCTCGGCGGGCCGTTGACGATGCCGGCGGACACGCCCGCGGCGGTGCTGTGGGTCGGCACGCTGGCGCTGCTGGGGTCTGTGCTGGTGGTGAGCATCACCCCGGCGAGGCGGGTGCTGCCGGCCGCGGTGCGGAAGGCGCTGTACGGCGTGGCGTTCGCGGTGACGGTGGCGACCGCGGTCGTGACCGCACCACTGCCCGCGACGCTGCCTGGCACGAACGCCACCGTGGAGCTCGTCGGTGCCGCGCTGCTGGGCGCGTGTGTCGTGTTCGCCCTGGTCCTGGTGCCGACGGCGTTGTTGGCGCGCCGCGAGTGGGCGCACCTGCCGCGCAGGCTCCGCCCGTGGGCGGGCGGCTGGGCCGCGGCGCCCGCGCTCGCGCTCGCCGGCCTGCTCGGCGGCGGGTTCGGCGCCGGGCTCGCCGTCGCGTTGCGGCACCTGCTCGGTGCGGACGGGCTGCTGCTGCCCGAGGGATACGACCTCATCACGATGCTGTGGGGCGCCGGGCTCGTCGTCGCGGCGCTGCTCGCCGTGTGGGCCGCGGCCGGCTCGTCGTTGCGCCGCGTGCGCCGGGGCGTGCCCGACATCGTGACGCTGCTGCAGGGTGAGGAGGCGCCTGCCGACGACGACGCGGAGGCGTCGGCCGCGTGGGCGCGGGCCGGCTGGGAGCGCAAGTATCTGCACCGCCTCGTCCTGACCTTCGCCTGCACACTCGGCGCAGGTGCCGTGGCGCTCGCGGCTCTGCGGGTGACGATGGGGCCGATGCCGGGCTGGCTGACGCCGCTGTCGGCGGCAGGTGTGCTTACGCTGGGCGCACTGGCGGCGGGACTGCTCCGCGCGGTCTACACCGCAGCAACCGGGGAGCAGCGCAGCAGGCATCTGGGCGCGTTCACGGACCTGGCGTGCTTCTGGCCGCGGGCCGCACACCCCGTGGTGCCGCCGTCGTACGCGTTGAAGGTCGTCCCGGAGCTGGCGGACCGGGCGCGCACACACCTGCAGGAGCCGAACACCCGGGTGGTGCTCGCCGGATACCACGTGGGCGGGTTACTGACCGTCCTGGCGGCCGCACGGCTGGCCGACGAGCTGTCGGACGAGGACCGGGAACGGCTCGGCCTCCTGACGGCGGGTGCTCCGTTGCAGTGGGGGTACCAGCGTGCGTTTCCCGCGATGTTCCCGTCGGCGTCACTGGCGCGGCTCAACGGCGAACTCGACGGCCGGTGGCGCGGGTTGTGCCGTGGCACCGACTCGTTCGGCGGTGGGGCGACGACGTGGCGGCACCAGGTGGCGGGTGACATGTTGCTCGGCGTCGGCTACTGCGGTGACGGCACCATCGGCGCGGTCGAACCTGCGGTGCAGGGTCCGACGGGCGTGCTCGTCCTCGGCGGCGACCACTGGCTGCCCGACCCGATGCGGGAACCGGTGAGTGGCAGGCGCTGGGCCGCCGGCGTTCGCAAGCACGCCGACTACGTGGGCGATCCGGAGTGGGACCGCGCCGTCGTCATGGCCGCGGGACTGGAGGACGCCGACCTGTCCGCGGGCCTGGCCGAACAGGTGTCGCTGTTCGGCGACGTCCTCGGCAAGCCCCGCTGCACAACCTGACCCGCAGCACCACCTGACCCGCAGCACCACCTGACCCGCAGCACCACCTGACCCGCAGCGGCCCTGACCGGCCGCCTCACTACCTGCCCCGCTGCGCCATCACCGTGCGGGCCGGCCGTCCCCGACGACTGCGTGGCCGCCGTCACGGGGCGTCCGTCACAGCGACCCCGTCACAGCGGCCCCGTCACAGCGGCCCCGTCACAGCGCCGCCGTCACGGGGCGTCCGTCGGCTTGCGCGACAGGGCCATCGCCTCGGCCACGTTCACCAGCGGTCGCAACCGGTAGCTGTACGCGTAGTCGGTGTCGGCGAACAGCTTGTATGTGTCGAGCGGTTGCTGGCCCCACGAGTCGTTGCCGCCCACGCCCGTCTGCCGGTGGTTCAACCGGAGTACGACCTCGTCCCGCGGTGTCAGCTGGTAGTCGTGCCGCGCGTCGCCGGAGAGGTCCTCCGGCGTGAAGTGCGAGGCGTTGATCTCCAGCGGGGCCTCACCCGTCGCCAGCAGGCCTGCCCCGTCCGAACCGACCATGGCGAGCCAGCGTACGTCGGTCTTGTTGCCGTTCTCCTGCGGACGGATGTACGACGTCCACTGCTCGTCGACGGTCGAGTCGTACACGCCCACGTCGGAGGCCGACTTGCGGTCCCAGTGGTTCTCCTCCGGACCGCGACCGTAGAACCGCATGGTGTCGAGGCCGGCCGGCAGCCGCAGCATCGTGCCGACCTCCGGGATGTACGGCAGCGACGCCGACCCTGGGTGCAGCGTGTTGTCGACCTTGATCTCCGCGTTGCCGAAGACCGTGTAGACCGTCGTGTACCGCGACTCCGTCGACGTCGGGAGTGTGCCGTCCACCGTGATGACCACGGCCTTGTCCCGCACCCGCTCGACCGACACGTTCCTCACCGTGCGCCGCGCACCCGCGTGACGCCAGGTGCCGTTACGGTCGGGCTGGCCGTTGCCGAGGTCGTTGTCGGTCGAACCGCGCCAGAAGTTCGGCACCGGACCGGACTCGACGAGCGTCCGTCCCTTCGCGACGTACGACGTGATCACGCCCGTGTCCCGCGCGATCGTGACCGTGAAGTCGTCGCCGGTCACCGTGACCGAACCGCCCGAGTCGTCCACCGCCACCGGGGGCACCGAGTCGAGCGGCACCGGCTCGACGTCCGGGCTACCCACGTCGACGGGGAACTGGTGCTTGGCCACCTCGAACCCGGCATCGGCCCACAGCGTGTCGTCCCGTGTCCTGAACGACAGGCACAGGAAGTACTCCGCCCCGGGAGCGGGGTTCTCGGGCTTCGTGAACGGCACGGTGATCGTCGCACTCGACGACGGCGGCACCGACAGTTGTTCCCGCGTCAGCTCGCCACTCTCGACGACCTCGCCGTCGGCGACCAACTCCCACCTGCCCGCGTAGGCGTCGACGTCGGTGAACAGGTGCTCGTTGGTGATCGTCACCCGGCCCGAGCTCGGATCGTCGGACGAGAACAGGATGTCCTGGTAGACGTGCTTGACCTCGGCGGCCTTACCGTTGCGGCCGCGATCCGCCGTGACGACGCCGTTGGCGCAGAAGTTGCCGTCGTTCGGGTCGTCACCCCAGTCGCCGCCGTAGGCCAGATACGTGCCCCGGCCGTTCGGCACGGGCCAGCGAAGCGACTGGTCCGCGAAATCCCAGATGTAACCGCCCTGGAGCACGTCGTGTGCCCGCACGATGTCCCAGTACTCGCGGAAGTTGCCCGTCGAGTTCCCCATCGAATGCGCGTACTCGATCATCACGTACGGGCGTGTGTCCGACTCACTCGCCCGTTCCTCCACTCTGGACGGGCTCTCGTACATCGCCGACCGCACGTCGCTGATCTCCGGCCTGTCGTCGCCCTCGTAGTGGATGACACGCACGTCGTCGTAGGAGCGGATCCAGTCGTGCATCGCGACGAAGTTGCTGCCGCCGCCGGCCTCGTTGCCGAGCGACCAGATGATGACGCTGGCGTGGTTCTTGTCGCGGTGCACGACGTTCTTGGCCCGTGCCACGACCGCGTCCGTCCACTCCGGATGCGAACCCGGGTACTCGTCACGAATACCGTGCGTCTCGAGGTTCGTCTCGTCCATGACGTACAGGCCGTAGACGTCGGCGAGTTCGTAGAACAGCGGGTCGTTCGGGTAGTGCGAGGTCCGCACCGCGTTGACGTTCATCCGCTTCATGACACGGATGTCGGCGACCATGTCCTCGCGCGTCAGCGCGGAACCACGGTCCGGGTGCAGCTCGTGCCGGTTGACACCCTTGATCGTGATCGGCTCGCCGTTGATGCGCATGAGGCCGTCGACCATGGCGAACTCGCGAAAGCCCACGCGCGTCGACAACGTCTCGAGGACCTCGCCCGCGGGGTCGCGCAGCACGAGCACCGCGGTGTAGAGGTTCGGATGCTCGGCCGACCACAGTTTCGGCCCCTCCACCGCCTTACTGCCACGCGCGACGACCTCACCCCGCCGTGTGGCACCGAAGTCGGCCGACTGCCGCAGCGGCTCCCTCCACACGCGATTCCCGCCGTCGTCGTAGAGCTGCGTCTCGACCGTGAACGAGCCCTTCTCCGCCCCGGCGTAGTCCCGGACGTTCGCGGTGACGGCCAGATCGGCGTTCGTATAACCGTCACGCAGTGGTGTGTCGATCCGGAAGTCCCGCACGTGCACCGTCGGCGTCGAGAACAGGTAGACCGACCGGAAAACGCCGGACAGCCGGATCATGTCCTGGTCTTCCATCCAGTCGCCGTCGGAGAAGCGGTACACCTCGACGGCGACTTCGTTGTGACCGGGCTTGACCAGCCGCGTCACGTCGAACTCGGACGAGGTGTACGAGTCCTCCCGGTACCCGACCAGCTCACCGTTGACCCAGACGTAGAACGCCGACTTGACACCCTCGAAGTGCAAGAATGTTCTGCGTCCCCGCCAGTTCGGCGGCATCGTGAAGCTGCGACGGTACTGACCCACGGGGTTGAACTTCGTCGGCGCGAACGGCGGTTCCGGATTCTCGCCCTTGCCGTTGGCCCCAGACCACGGATACGTGATGTTGGTGTAGATGGGGAAGTCGTACCCGTGCAGCTGCCAGTTGGCCGGCACGGGGATCGTGTCCCAGCCACGGTCGTTGACGCCTACGCGGTAGAACTCCGGATCCCGCGACGCGGGATTGTCGGCGTGCCGGAAGCGCCACTCGCCGTCGAGGTTCAAGCGAAAGGGCGACTGCGTGCGATCGGCCGCGAGCGCCTGGTCCAGTCCGGCGTACGGCATGAGTGTCGCGTGCGGCGGCTCCGAGCCGACATCGAACAGCTCGAGGTTGTTGTTCCACTCGGGATACTCGCTGCGGCCGTCCTCCTGCGCGGCCGCAGCGGGTGCACACGGCAGGAGCGAGGCGGCGGACATGCCCGGCACCGCCAGACCGCCGAGCACCGCGGCACCCACACCCAGGACCCCACGGCGGCTGACCCCGGGGGAAGCGCCGGCGTCCGCCGACTGATCGTCGTTGACTTGTTTGTCCGGCCCGGTCAGGGACATCGGTGAACCACTCCGTTCCTCGATCGTCCTCACTGTGAAAGTGAATCACGCAGAAGTCAACACAGTCACACAAGTATCGCAGTGGAACGTGTGTGATGTTGATTGATGCCGGCGGTGCCGATACCGGGGCACATCTTGGGAAACGGGAGCACCCCAGGAACGCGCACTTCTCGGGAACGGCGACTCCGGAACAGCAGTGCCCCGAACGGCAGCGGTCAGGTGCGACGCGTGCGGGCGGCGAGGATCGCTGCGGCCGCGGCGGCCAGCAGGCCACCGCCACCGATCAACAGCAGCCCGCCGCCGAAGCCGATCCCACCGTCGTCGGATGCGCCGCCTGCGGCGGCGGCGCCGTCGTCCCCGTCGCCCGTACCCGTCTCGGCGCGCTGCAGCACCGGTGTCGACACCGGTGCGGACGACCCGTGCGCGGGCGGGCTGCCGTCCGCGGGTTGCGCCGTGGAGTCCGTGGTCGAGCCGGCGGTCGACTCGGGCGCGGAGACCCCGGGCTCGTCAGCCGCGTGCGGGTTCGGTGCACCCGTCGGTCCGGCCTCCGGTCCGGGCCCCGTGTCGCCACGGTCGGGATCGGCGTGCACGTCGTGGTCGGGTTCGGACCTCGGCGGTGTGCCGGGATCAGTCGGCGCCTGTGGCGGATCCTCGCACTGGGACCAGCGGCCGACCCACCCGGGCGGCCCGTCGAAACCGCCTTCGCCGAGATCCCACTCGAGCTCGTCGCCACCGGTGCCCCGGCCGCTAGCGACGTGGTCGGGGTCGACGGCCAGCTCGCCGCGGGAGCGCCGGTCGTCCTGGCAGGGTCGTCGGTCGTCATCACCGCCGCGGCGCTCGTCCGCGCCTTCGCCGGAGCCGCCGTCAGCTGGGCCGCCGGCGTCGTGGCCACCTCCGTCCGGACCGTGGCCACCGCCGTCCGGACCGTTGCCGACACCGCCGCGGCCGTTCCCGCCGGAGTCGGAGCCGTGGTCGTCGCCCGGTACGAGCACGCCGCCCGGCGGGTCGGTGGGCGGCGGTCCGGCGTTCTGGTCCGCGCCTGCGAGGCCCGCGGAACCGAACACCATCGCACCGGTCACCACAGCCAGGGCGAACGAACGGGTCACGCGCATGAGGGCACTCCGAACGGTCCGGCAACAGGGAGACGACTCCCACCCGTCGTGACGGGCAGTGACATTCCGGCCGGGACTTTACGCGCGCACGCCCGAGCCCGGGACCTTCTTTCGTACGTCGTGCCTACAGCGGGTGATGCGGCGTGGGCGCCTCACTCCGCGGCGTCGGCCGGGGTCTCTTTCGCCTCCCGCGCCAGGACGGAACGCCGCATCCCGTAGAGGAAGTAGATCGCGACACCGATCGCCATCCACAGCACGAACCGCAGCCACGTCAGCACCGTCAGGTTCACCATCAACCACAGGCAGACGCCGATCGCGAGGATCGGGATCACCGGCACCCACGGCACCCGGAAGCCGCGCGGCAGGTCGGGCCGCTTCTTCCGCAGCACGATCACGCCCGCCGACACCAGCACGAACGCGAACAGGGTGCCGACGTTGACCATCTCCTCGAGTTGGCTCGCGTCGAAGAACGTCGCCGCGACACCCACCACGACGGTCACGAGCACGTTCACCCGCACCGGCGTGCCGCGCCGTCCGGTCTTGGCCAGTCCGCGCGGCAACAGCCCGTCGCGCGACATCGCGAACAACACGCGCTGCTGCCCGAGCAACAGCACCATGACCACGGTGATCAGGCCGACGACGGCACCGATCGACACGAGGTGGGCCGCCCAGTCGACACCGTGGTACGAGAACGCCGTCGCGAGGGTCTTGCGGCCCTCGGGTTCGGCCGCGGTCGACAGCTCCTGGTACGGCACCATCCCCGCGATGACGACCGACGTCGCCACATACAGCACGGTGACGATCGCCAGGGAACCGAGGATGCCGCGCGGCACGTCGCGCTGCGGGTTGCGCGTCTCCTCCGCGGTCGTGGCCACGATGTCGAAGCCGAGGAACGCGAAGAACACCAGCGACGCGCCCGCCAGTAGGCCGAATCCGCCGTACACACTGCCCGAACCGCCTGCCAGCAGTGAGAACAGCGACTGCTCGACACCGCCGCCCGCGTCCTCGCCCTCGGCCGCGGGCGGGATGAACGGGGTGTAGTTGTCCGGCGTGATGTAGGCGATGCCCAACGCGATGACGAACAGGATGATCAGGACCTTGATGGTCGTGACCACGATGCTGAACCGCGACGACAGCTTCGTGCCCAGGGTCAGCAGCACCGCCAGGGTGACCACGAGCAGCAGCGAGCCCCAGTCGGCGCTGATCCCGCCGAACTCGATCGTGGTGGAGACGTTCGCGCCGAAGATCGAGACCAGTAGTTCCTCGAGGTAGATCGACCAGCCCTTGGACACCGCAGCCGCGGCGACCGAGAACTCGAGGACGAGGTCCCAGCCGATGATCCAGGCGAGGAACTCGCCGAACGTGGCGTACGAGAACGTGTAGGCGCTACCGGCGACGGGGACCGTCGAGGCGAACTCGGCATAGCACAGCGCCGCGAGTCCACACGCGACGCCTGCGAGCACGAACGCGATGGCCACCGACGGGCCCGCCAAGTCCCCCGCAGTACGGGCGGTGAGCGTGAAGATACCCGCACCGACCATGACCGTGACACCGAAGACGGTCAGATCCCACGCACTGAGGTTGCGGCGCAGCCGGGTCCCCGGCTCGTCCGTATCCGCGATCGACCGCTCGACGGACTTCGTCCGCAAGATCCCGTTTCCGGCCACGATGCCTCCACCTTCTCGCCTCACCTGGATCGCAGGCTGATCGATCATGTGCTGCCTGCCGGCCCACTCCGGCAAGCAGCAACCGCATATCGACCAATCTGGTGAACTCAGGGTATTCCCGTGGTCACGGGAACGCGGGCGGAGGTCCCGACCGGGCGATGCCGCGGCCGGGACCTCCGGGGAGAACGCCCGTCAGGAGGTTGTGCGCCGCTTCCTGGTGAGCACCATCAGCGCGCCGCCGCCCGCGAGCAGCAGGGCACCGAGGCCGAGCATCCAGCCTGCACCGAAGCCGGTGGAAGCGAGGTCGTCGGTGTCGTTCACGGGAACGACGGCTTCCTGCGAAGTCGTGGTGGACGCACCCGACGAGCCCGATGTCGACGGGCCGCGCGAATCCGTTGTGGACGTCGTGTCCGGACCGGTGGTGGTGCTGCCGGGCGTCGTTGTCACCGGCGTCGTCGTGTCGGGCGTCGTCGTCACCGGCGGCGTCGTCGTGTCGGGCGGCGTCGTCGTCACCGGCGGCGTTGTCGTCACCGGGGTGGACGTACCACAGAGGAACCAGTGACTGATCTGCGGAATGTTCCCGCCGTCGTTCAGCGGGGAGTGCAGTTCCTCCCACACGGGTTCCGAGCGCAGGTCCCTCTGACCCGGCTCGTACCGGTTGTAGCGGGGGCCGCCCTTCACGATGATTCCGGTGACCTCGACATCCGCCGGAACCGCGGTGATGGTCAGAAACTGTCCCGATTCTCCGATCTCGAAATCGACATCGCTTTTGTCGATCGACTCGCCGTCGAGACCGGCCTTCTCGCAGGCGCCTGGCATGCCCTCGTCGACGTTGCCCTCGACGACCTCGGCTCGGGAATCCTCCTCGTCGGGCTCCGTCGCCGTGGCGGCCGGCACCGAAGCGGCCAGGACGCCCAACACAATCGCCGAGGTGGCGAGCGCTCGCAGCCGGAAACGTGGACGAACAGACATCAGGAGACTCCCGTGGGGATCGGACAAGGGGAATGAAACGTCTACATAACGGACGAACGCCCGAACCCTAGCCCCGATGGGTGACATCACTGAAGTGGATCACGACGGAAGTGACCATTTCGGTCATCGCCAGCGACCTGACCGTGTCAAAAGTGCCGATTGACCGGACCCGACCGCAGCACCGGGCCATGGACGGTTGCCCGGCCGGTCTCCAACTCCTGGCGGCTACACGGGCACGCGGTCCGCCGTCAATGCCCGTGCAGGGATGTGCCCGCGGTGGCACGGAAGAGCTGCGCGGCGTCCTCACCGACCGCACGGACCCGCACCGGCGGATCCGACGCGGGCCGCCACACCGACTCGCCCCGCCGCAATTCGACCTTCGTGCCCTCGTCGTCGTAGAGCAACAGCTCACCGGCGGTGCAGAGCAGGATCTCCGGTCCCGCACCGGCCAGTTCGATCTCGCGCCGGTCGACCGTGTCCCAGTCGACCCGTGAGAGCTGGAACTCCGGCGTCTCGGTGCGATAGACCGCGGCCGTGCCGTCGGGTTCGCCGGTCAGCACCGGCATGTCACCGCACCCGAAGTCGACCACGCGCAACAGTTCGGGCACGTCGACGTGCTTCGGAGTCAACCCGCAACGGAGGATGTTGTCGGAGTTGGCGAGGATCTCGATGGCCGTGCCGTAGACATACAGGTGCAGATTCCCCGCGGGTAGGTACAACGCCTCGCCCGCGTGCAGCGTCACGCGGTTGAGCAGCAGCGCCGCCAGCACGCCCGCGTCCCGCGGATGCGCCTCGCCGAGCTGCAGCACGGTGCGGCACTCGGCGGCGAACTCACCCTTCGCCCCGACATGCCGCACGCAGGCTTCGAGCACCTCGGGCAGCAGCTCGGCCAGCGTCGACTGCGGCAGGGTGATCCACGTCGTGAACAGCGCGCGCAGGCCGTCGGGATCCGGCTGCCCGGCCAGCAGCTCGACGTAGTGCGCCAGGCCGGGCGTCTCGATCTCACGCAGCAGCCGCACGGTGCGGTGCGGATCGCGGAACCCCGCGAGCGCGTGGAACTCGGTGAGCGCGCACACCAGCTCGGGCTTCGGCGTCGGGTCTGGATAGTTGCGGTTCGCCGCGTCCCGCGGGATTCCCGCGGCCTCCTCGCGGGCGTAGCCCTCCGCGGCCTGTTCCGCCGACGGGTGCGCCTGCATCGACAGCGGTTCCTCCGCCGCGAGGATCTTCAACAGGAACGGCAACCTGCCGTCCCACCGATCGGCGCACCGCATACCCAGTTGGCCCTGCGGATCCGCGTCCACGACGTCGAGCAGGCTCACCTCGCTGCCGTCGGCCCGCCGCAGCCGGGCCGGGTCCCCGGGATGTGCGCCGTACCACAGTTCGGCCTCCGGGTGCGGCGACGGGACGGGGCGGCCCAGCAGCTCCGGAATCGTCGTGCGGGACCCCCACGCGTACGCCCGCACCGCGCCCTGCAGCAGCTCCACGGTCAACTCCACTCCTCGCCGGCCTCGCCCGGCCGTGCCACCGTCACAGTGACAGCGGCGCGACGCGGCCGGCTCCCCCGATGGTTCCAGCCGCGAGCCCCAGGTACACCGCGGCGAACTCGAATCGCAACGCCAGCACGGCGGCGCACGCGGCGTCGTCGGCGTCGGTGAGCTCCTCCGCCGGTGCGAGCACGTCCGCGGCGGGCAGGGTCTCCCCCACGCGGAACCGCGCGTCGTCGGTCGCCGGGCCGCTGCGCACCGCCAACAGCAGAGCACGCGGCGGAGCGGAGCCGCCGACCTCGTCGAAATCCGGGTCGGCGAAGATGTCCCGTTCGTCACCGCCACGTGCGGCCATGGCGTGCAGCGCCGGGCGGGCGAGCGCCTGCCGATAGTCGGCCACATCCGCCACGATCGCCGCGTGCGCGCCCATCGCGTAGGCGGCGTGCTGCCCGACGGCCACCCCGGCGTGATCCAGCCCCCACAGCAGCGGCGTCCGATCTGCGATCCGCAGCGCCAGCGACTTCGCCGGATTCACGAACGACTCGTGTTCGAGGTGCCCGCGGGCCGCCTCGTTGTCCAGCCGGTCCGCGAGGCCGTCGACATCCGACACCAGCAGTCCGAGCGCACCCGCGGTGAGCAGCCCCGCAGTCAACGCGCGCGGGAACGCCAGCTCGGGCGGGCCCACCACCCGCGGCGACAACACCAGGCCGCGGCCCGCCACCGCCGACGCGACCGGCCCCTCCGGCGGCGCCGACAGCACAACCGTCGCGCCGTAGCGCGCGGCCCGCTCCAGCGACACCGCCAGGTCACGGTCGTACGGATCGTCGGTGTGCGCCAGCACGACGTCGAGCGCACCGATCCACGGCGGCACCGTGTCGGTCACCACGACCGGCACCGGGCAGGCGGGCGCCAACAGGGCCGTCAGCAGCTGCGCCGCGCCGTGACCCGCCCCGGGCCGCACGATGACCACGAGCGACCGGGGCCGCCCGATGTCCAGCCGCTCCGCCAGCTCCAGCTCGTTCGCGGCCTCGATCGTCGACCGCACCTGCGCACCGGCCATCGCGGCCGCACGCAGCACACCGCCCGTGTCGGCGTCGTCGAGCCGGCGCGGGTCGTCGAGGAGCGTGTCGTCAAACACTGCCGGCCTCGGAATCGCCATCGGTCTCCGGATCACCCGCGCCCGCGGGGTCGGCGGCCGGTCGGCCGCCGTCGGCCTCGTCGAGCAACAGCACCGGAATGCCGTCCCGCACGGGGTACCGCCTGCCGCAGGACGTGCAGGTCAGCACGTCGGCAGCAGGGTCATCCGGCGTGCCGGCCGTCAGCGGGGCGTGGTCCGCCGACGGGCACGCGAGAATGTCGAGCAGTTGCGGATCGAGAGTGACGGCCATTTTTCCTATTTACCACGGTTGGCCCTCCCCTCGGAGGGCAGTCGAAAAGTGTTCGTCAGCGGCCGGTCGGTCCGGGCCGCGGACCGCTCACGCACGGACGATCGCCAGCACCTCGTCGGTCAGTGCCGTCACGGCCGCCTCGTCCGGCGCCTCGACGTTCAGGCGCAGCAGCGGCTCGGTGTTCGACGCGCGGAGATTGAACCAGCGGTCACCGAAGTCGACCGTCAGCCCGTCCAGCTCGTCCACCGACGCACCGCCGCGGCCCTCGTAGGTCTCCTTCACCGCGGCCAGCCTGCCCGCTTGGTCCTCGACCGTCGAATTGATCTCACCGGAGGCGGCGTACCGCGAATACCGCGCGGTCAGCCCCGACAGCGTGCCCGGCTGCTCACCCAGCGCGGCGAGTACGTGCAGCGCGGCGAGCATGCCGGTGTCGGCACGCCAGAAGTCGCGGAAGTAGTAGTGCGCCGAGTGCTCACCGCCGAACACCGCACCCGTGCGCGCCATCTCCGCCTTGATGAACGAGTGGCCCACGCGGGTGCGGATCGCCGTGCCGCCCTGTTCGGTCACGATCTCCGGCACCGCCTTCGACGTGATCAGGTTGTGGATGACGACCCCGCCCGGCTCCTTCGCCAGTTCCCTGCTCGCCACCAGCGCGGTGACCGCCGACGGAGAAACCGGGTCGCCGTTCTCGTCGATCACGAAGCACCGGTCGGCGTCGCCGTCGAAGGCCAGGCCGACGTCCGCCCCGGTCTCGCGGACCTTCGCCTGCAGGTCGACGAGGTTCTTCGGGTCCAGCGGGTTGGCCTCGTGGTTGGGGAACGTGCCGTCGAGCTCGAAGTACATCGGGACGATCTCGATCGGCAGGCCCTCGAACACCGTGGGCACGGTGTGACCACCCATGCCGTTGCCCGCGTCGACGACCACCGTCAACGGGCGGATCCCGGTCAGGTCGACCAGCGAACGCAGGTAGTCCGCGTACTCCGAGAGCACATCGCGCTCGGTGATCTCCCCGGCCTGGCCGGCGAACTCGGGCACCCCGTGCTCGACGGTGTCGCGGATCTCCGCCAGCCCGGTGTCCTGGCCGACCGGCGCGGCACCGGACCGGCAGAGCTTGATGCCGTTGTACTCGGCCGGGTTGTGGCTGGCCGTGAACATGGCACCGGGCATCGCGAGCTTGCCGGACGCGAAGTACAGCTCGTCGGTGCTGGCCAGGCCGATCGACACGACGTCGAGTCCCTGCGACGTCACGCCCTCGGCGAACGCGGACGCCAGTTCCGGCGACGAGTCACGCATGTCGTGGCCGATGACCACCGACGGCGAGTCGGGCTTGATGAGCAGGGCGAACGCGGCACCGAAGTCCCGCACCAGGCCTGCGTCCAGCTGGTCACCGACGACGCCACGAATGTCGTAGGCCTTCACGATGGCCGACAGGTCTGACACGCCTCACTCCCCGATCATCCGATTGGTGACTCCCCAGAGCCTGAAACCTCGCCCCGGAGCGTACCCATTCGCCCGATCATGCCAACGCAGCGGTGACGTCACGGGTTCCGGATCACTGAGCGTGGCACCGACCGTGTTCCGAACGTCACGGTCTCGTGCGCCGTCCGGCGCGGGCTCGCCGTCTCCTCGAACTACGCGTGCCCGGGGAGAACGCGCAGGTGCCCACGCCTGCCCGGCTCGGTGCCCGTCGCACCCGCCTCGCCGGAGCGATGCGACACCGCGGCAGTCGGTTCCACGGGCTCGGGCCTGCCCGCCTCCCGCACGGCCTCCGCGAGCGCGGTCAGCTCGTCGACGGTGGGTTCCGGAGGGGAGAAGCCACCCTCGTGCCGCACGACCTCCCAGCCACGCGGCACCGTCAACCGCATCGCATGCGTCTCGCACAGGTCGTAGGAGTGCGGTTCGGACGACGTGGCGAGCGGCCCCACCACCGCGGTCGAGTCGCTGTAGGCGTAGGTCAGCGTGGCGACGGCGGGCTCATGACAGCCCGTCCGCGAACACTTCCGCACGCTCCGCACGGTTGATCACGATAGCCCCTCCTCCCGGGGGAGGGGTAGCTGACACGCCCGCCCGTCTCCCGCCCCACCCGTCCCTCGGCGCCGACCGCGCGCAGCGATCGGACACGGACCCGGGCGGCCCCTTCGACGCGCCGCCGACACCCCGAAGTAGGCCACCGCACACCCACCGCATCTGCCGTTCCCCGGGTGCATCGCCGGGAAGGTTGGTGCGGCCGGGGCGGGCGGATGGGTACCCTTGGCCCGGTGACGACGGCTCGAGGTGCACGGTTTCGACGGCGCATGCGACGCGACCGCCACGGGCGGGGACTCCGCGGTCCGCTGTATCCGGCCAGTCTGCCCGCCGCGTCGACTCCCGCCGAGCGGTTCGACTCGCTGGTGCTGGACGCGCTCGAACCCATCGAAGGTCGCTGGCGCAGCGAACTGACGAAACTCGACGTCGCGGTCGACGACGTCCCCGAGGTCAAGGACGGCCCGCCGGGCACGGTCGACGAGGGAGTACTGCACGACGGTGCCGTCCCGTTGTCGCGGCTGGTCCCGGCGGGTGTCGACAGGTCCGGGCTGCCGACCCGCGCGCGTATCGTGCTCTACCGCAGGCCGCTCGAGGCGCGCGCCCAGGACCCGTCCGACCTGGCCGACCTGGTGCACGACGTGCTCGTCGAACAGATCGCGGCCTACATCGGCGTGGAACCGGACATCATCGACGGCGGTCACTGAGCCGCCCGCCCCCTCACCGGCCGCGGGCGGTCCGCAACCTGCCCGGTACGGCCGTGAGCACCGTGAACAGCAGCGCCGCCACGCCGACGAGCAGGAACACCGAGTGCCACGGCGCGGTGTAGCGGACCACGACCTCGGACTCCGACTCCGGCACCGCCACCGACACCTGGTGTCCCCACGCCGGTGTGATCGGCACCGGTTCGCCGTCGACCGTCGCGCTCCACCCGGGTTCGTACTCCGCGGCCAGCACCAGGAGCCTGCCGTCCGGGCCCTCCGACACGCGCACGCGCGCCTCGGGCAGGCGCGCGTCGACCGGGGCGATCGCCGAGCCGCGCATGAGCTCGTCACTCGGAGCACTGCCGCTGACCGCGCGATGCGCCTGTTCCGGGGACACGAGCGTGACCTGGCCGGCCTCCGGCGTCAGCCGCAGCACCGTACGGCCGCCGGAGGCCGACGGGACCGAGCGCACGAGGTCCCCCGCCTCCGCGCGCAGCGCGCCACCGTTCTCACCGGGCGGCAACACCACGAACTCGACCCCGGCCGCGGCGGCGTTCGTCACCGCGTCACGCGAACCGGCCAACAGCCCGTTACGCCAGCCTTCGAGTCGCTCCGCCATCCCCTCCGCGGGAGCGAACGCGTCATCGCCGAACTGCGGGGTGCGCCCGGCAGCGAGCCGATCCGGTGGCGGCACCGGCACCCCGTCGCGGCCCAGTACGAGGGCGCCGCGTCCGCTGTCAGCCAGTTCGTCGGCCAGCGCCGCGGGCAGCCGCACCCCGCCGCCGTCCCGCACCTCGCCCGACCCGCCGAGGAACGCCACCATCGCCAGCATGACGAGGGTGACGGCCGCGCAACCCGCAGCCACCACGGGCAATCCGCCGTCACCCGCGCCGCGACGGACGCCGAGCACGATCGCCACCAGTCCCGCGGTGACGACCACGAGCGGCGCCCCGGCATAACCCGGCAGCTCTCCGCCACCGGTGACCGGTTCCGCCCACACGAGCTGTGTGACGGCCACGCCCGCGCAGCCGATCACGACGAGCACCGCCCCCGTGGCCATCCGCACGGACGCCGCCGTGACGAGCGCGGCCACGGCGACGACCACCAGCACGAGCCCCAGTGGAACGCCGCCCGACGGATGCAGGCCCGCCAGGCTCGCGACCGTCGCCGCGTCAGCGGGTCCGGTGAGCCCGTGCAGCAGCAGTTCGGGATGCGTGACCAGCGTCGGTAGCCACGGCAGCGCCAGCGCGAGCGGCACCAGCACGACCATGCCGATGGCGGGCAGCCCCTTCCACGACCGCCCGCCCGGAACGGGCAGCGCCACGAACGCGGCGAGCAGGCCGACCAGGACCATCCCGTACGTGACCGGGGAGAACACGCCGAGCAGCGCCATCCCCAGCGCGCACGACGCACTGAGAGGCAACCGGCGCACGTCACCGCCGAGCAGCAGTGACGCGATTCCGGCGACGACCGCGGGCAGTGCGATGTGCACGACGACGACGCCGATCCGCCCGGATGAGACCGCGTCGGTCGCGGCGGGCGCGAGCGCGTAGGCGGCGGCCCCGCCCGCTCGGGCCCACCGGCCTGCGCCGAGCCGCCGGGTCGCGGCGTAGGCGACGAGTGCCGAGGCGGGCAGGTCGAGCAGGAGGAGCAGAGAGACGGCGACCGCGGGGCCGCCGAGCACGGCGCCCAGCCCGCCCAGTACCGCCAGTGCGGGTGAACCTGCGCTCGTCGTGCCGCCCGCGACGCCGTGCCACGCGTCGAGGTAGGCGGACCAGACGTCGCCGAGGTCCCCGACCGGCAGCAGCGCTCCGCCCGCGAGGTCCACGCCGAGACGGTCGGCCGCCACGCCGTGCAGCAGCAGTGCCAGGACGGTGAGCGCCAGTGTGAGCACGGTCGGCGGGGCGAGCAGGAACCGCCGCACCGCGGACCTCCCGTACTGCGCCCGCTCCGATGCCGCTGCCTCGCCGGAGCTGTCGGCCTCGGCGGAGCTGTCGGTCTCGCCGGAGCTGTCGGCCTCGTCGGGAGTCACGACGTCGTCGGAGTCGGCGGGCCCGTCCGGGGAGCAGCCGCCGTGGGCCACGGCCGTATCGGAATGCGCGTCGGGCCCGGCGTTCGTCTCCGGTTCGGCGGCAGGGCCGGACGAGTCGTGATCGGACGGCCCGCGACCGGATTCGGCCGGACCGGACTGCGATGTTCGGGGCACTGCGTCACTCCGGAGCTCGAGGATCACCAGCGCGGGGATCACCGGCACAACGGCGACGCACCGACGTCACGGTGCGGTGACCGTGCAGCACCGTCGCGGTGCAGCAAACGTCACCGTGCAGCACCGTCACGGACGCACGTGCCGGATCGTCCCTCGCGCACTCGCGTGCGCACGGTACGCCTGCCGACGCGCGTGCCCGGCGAGCAGTGTCAGACGGCGCGCTTCTTGAGCTTCCGACGTTCCCGTTCGGACAGTCCGCCCCAGATGCCGAAGCGTTCGTCGTGCGCCAGCGCGTACTCGAGGCAGTCGTCCTTCACCTCGCAGCCCTGGCAGATCCGCTTGGCCTCCCGCGTCGAGCCGCCCTTCTCCGGGAAGAACGCCTCCGGGTCGGTCTGCGCGCAGAGCGCCCGTTCCTGCCACTCCTGTTCGTCGGTGATGTCGAGGAGCTCCGCGAGCGCCTCGAACTCGCCGTCAGTCTGGGCAGCCCGGTCCACCGGCCGTCCCCACTCGGTTCCCGTCATGTCCAACCGCACGTCCGCCTCCTCGCTTCCACGCACTCCCAGGCTGGCGGTGTTCGTCCCCTGAGCCCGTCAGACCGGTTCGCAGTGCGAACCTGCCCTGCACTGCCCCCCTTTTGGCAGCGAATGACATCAATGTGATTACACCTGTGTAGTGCGGCGAGGTCAAGCGGAGTAGCGAGGATGGGGGATAGATCGCGGCGGTTTTGCAAGCGGACACGCCGAGGCGGGCACACAGCGATCTCACAACTCATTTCGCGTCTCGATCACACCACGGCGTAAGCGGTGCGTCGACCCGGCGGCCCCGATCGACGGACGCCTGGACCGGACCACCCGCCACGTCCGACCCCCGCCGCTTACATCGGCCATGCACCGGATGCGCGAGGATGGGGCCGTGCAACGTTCGGTGGTCCGGCCCAGCCCGCTCTTCTACGCCCTGCTCGCCGTCACAGCCGTCGGCGGCGCACTGTGCGCCCTCTTCCCGCCGCTGTCGGTGAACTTCGGCGGCATCGACCGCGACGTCGTCGGCACTCTCGGCGTCATCCTGCTCGTACTGGGCGGCTGGGCGGTGTCGCTGACGCTGCACGAATTCGGTCACGCGATCGTGGCCTATCGCGGCGGCGACCGGGAGGTGGCGCTCAAGGGCTACCTGTCGATGGACATCCGGCGTTACACCGACCCGGTGCTGTCGCTGGTCCTACCGCTGATCATCCTCGCCATCGGCGGCATCCCGCTGCCCGGCGGGGCGGTGTGGATCAACCGGTGGGCGCTCCGCTCCCGCAAGGTCTCCTCGTGGGTGTCGCTCGCGGGCCCGCTGGCCAACCTCGCGATCGGCATCGTGCTGACGCTCGTGATCGTGCTCGCACCACTGCCCGCCGGGCTCATGATCGGCCTGTCGTACCTGGCGTCGGTGCAGATCCTCGCCTTCGTGCTGAACATCCTGCCCGTGCCGGGACTGGACGGTTACGGCGCCATCGAGCCGTACCTGTCGCCGCAGGCGCGGGAGTTCGGCGCAAAGGCGCGGCCGTGGGCGCCGCTGGTGCTGTTCGCGTTCATCATCGCCGTGCCCGGCGTCAGCGCTGCGTTGTGGGACGTCACGAACGCCATCTTCGGCGCCGTCGGCGGCAACGACATCGCGGCGCAGCTCGGCCAGCTGGCGTTCATGTTCTGGCGCTGATCCCGCTGTGGGCGGGGCCCATTCAGTCCCCGCCCGGGGCTCCGGCGGCCGGTGCGGGGTGGGCGGCGAGCCATGTGTCCGCCCGCTTCGCGACGCGTTTGAGCCCGGACCGCTCGCCCAGGTAGTCGGCGGCCATCCCGATTCCGGGCAGGAGTCCGAGCGCCTTGTGGTAGAAGCGGCCACTCGGCCGCTTCTCGAGTTCCTCGGGGATCTCCTGCAGCGACCGGCCGAGGCGCCACAGCGTGCGGGCCACCGTCTTCAGTGACGTCCTGCCGCGCGCAGAGCGTTCGCCGTCGAGTTCCTCGGTCAGCCGCTCCGTCTCGGCGTCCTCGGCGCCGCGGTCGGCCTTCCTGCCCTCGGCGAGTTCCGGCGGGATGTCGCGTTCGAACAGCGCCCAGGCGATCAGCCGGACACGCGTGGCCACGTCCGTGTGGCCACGTTCGCCCGCGAGGGCGCACAACAGCAGCCCCTGTCCCGCCGCACCGATCGTGTCCTGCACCGGCAGTAGGTCCGACACCGCGCCCGCGATCCCCGGCACGGCGGCGACCAGCGACGTGAACCGGCCGACCCTGCCCGTCCACCATTTCGTGCGCGCCCCGGTGTCCATGTCCGCCCACGCGGCGGTACCGGGCAGCTTCACGGCGTTCAGCCCGTGGAGCAGCCGGTCGCGCAACCTCGGGTCGTCGATCACCGGGTCCTCGGCCTCGCGCGCCAGCACCGAGAACGGGTCCTTCTCCCGCAGGGCGTCCACCAGCGGGCCGGTGGCACGCACGTAGGGACGCAGCACGCTGACCACGTAGGCATCGGTGATGTGCTCGGCCATGGCGGCGGCTACCTCCGTGTCGGTGTCGGGCTCGGACGGGTGGGTTTCGCGGACGCCGCCGACGACGACCGGTCGCGCGACTCCCGCGCCGCGCGGCCCAGAACGCCGCCGAGCACGAGCGCCGCGGGCACCGCGCCGCAGCCGAGCAGCAGCAGCGTGCGCAGGTCCGCGATGAGGACGTGGTCGTCACCGGGGCCCGCGATGCCCACCACCAACACCGTCAGTACCCACACCACCAGCGGCACCATGCCCAGCCTGCGCTCGCCGAGCCTGCTGGCCGCCGACACCAGCCACGGTGTCGTCAGGGCGGCGAGCACCACGACGATCGGGAACGGCACGTCGCCGACCCGGGGCAGCAGGGTGCCGTCGAGACGCAACGGCAGGAAGAACAGCTCCAGCAACGCCAGTAGCACGGCGTCGACCGAGAGCAGGGCGAGCCATGCCGCCGTCCGCCCGGGTGCGGGTCGTTCGCCGCTCATCGGAGCCCTCCGAACAGGTCGGTGTCGGCACCCTCGGCCGGACCGTGGGCCAGTACGAAGTACTCGGCGGCGGGCACCGGCTGAGCGATGCCGTTGGACAGTGCGAAACAGTCCGGTCCGACCGCGACCTGCGTCTCGTGGGCGGCGAGCGCGGCGAACTTGCGCCACCGGTGTGCGCGGATGTCGACCACGGTGGTGATGTCCGCGTCCGGCGTCGTCGGCAGTTCCTCGTCGTCGGGGATCCGGAATCCGACGTCGCCGGCGGCACGCAACGCCGCGAGGCCCTCGGTGGTCGCCCGTCGCGACGACACCGTGTGGAACACCCGGCGCACCGACGGTACCTGCGGTGCCGCGGCCATGGTGATCTCGTGGGCGCGGATGTGGTCGGGGTGGCCGTATCCGCCGTGGGCGTCGTAGGTGACGACGACTTGCGGGCGCAGCTCGTCGAGGACGGCCGCGAGCTGGCCCGCCTGTGCGTCGACGTCACCGCCGGTGAAGGCCCGCGGATGCTCGGCCGACGGCGTGCCCGCCATTCCCGAGTCGCGCCAACGGCCCGTGCCGCCCAGATACCGGTGGCCGGTCCAGCCCAGCGCCCGACCCGCGGCGGCGAGCTCGCCGTCGCGGTAGCCGCCCAGCTGGTCGCCAGCCCACGCGCCGAGCTCGTTCAGCGCGGGCGGAATGATCTCGCCCTCCTCGCCGAGTGTGCATGTGACGACGGTCACAGGAACGCCGTCGGCTGCGTAGCGGGCGATCGTGCCGCCCGTCGTGATGCTCTCGTCGTCCGGATGCGCGTGCACCAGCACGAGGCCGTGTCCATCATCGTCCGAGATCACAGCTCAACATTAGTTCCTTCGACCCGTCCCCCGAACGGCCCATGTCGACTATCCTCGCGCCCAACGTCCACGACCACCGAACGTGGCACCCGAACCCGCACTCGAAGGGCATCTGGTGAGCACAGAAACACAATCACCGCAGGTCGCCGGCACAACCGGGCCAGTCCTGTCCATTTCGGATCTCCACATCTCGTTCAAGACCGAGGACGGTCCGGTCGACGCCGTCAAGGGCATCAGCTTTGACGTCGAGCCCGGGGAGATCCTCGCGATCGTCGGCGAGTCCGGGTCGGGCAAGTCCGTGACCTCGATGTCCGTCCCCGGCCTGCTGCCGAAGACGTCGTCGATCAAGGGGGCGCGCAGGGTCGAGAACCTCGACCTCGGCGGGCTCTCACCCAAGGAGCTGCGCAAGCACCGCGGCAACGACGTGGCGATGATCTTCCAGGAGCCCATGACCGCGCTGAACCCGATGTACACCATCGGCTGGCAGCTGCGGGAATCCCTGCAGGCGCACCACAAGGACATGTCGAAGGCCGCCGCTGACAAGCGCGCCGTCGAGCTCCTCGAACTGGTCGGCTTTCCCGAGCCGGACAAGCGGATCACGCAGTACCCGCACCAGCTTTCCGGCGGTCTGCGCCAGCGCGTCGTCATCGCGATGGCCATCTCGTGCGACCCGAAGATCATCATCGCCGACGAGCCGACGACCGCGCTCGACGTGACCGTGCAGGCCGAGATCCTCGGCCTGCTGCGCCGGCTGCGCGACGAGCTCAACACCGCGATCGTGCTCATCACGCACGACATGGGCGTCGTCGCCGACCTCGCCGACCGCGTGCTCGTCATGTACAACGGCGAGATCGTCGAGCAGGCACCGGTCGCGGAACTGTTCGCGAACCCGCAGGAGGACTACACGAAGCGCCTCCTCGCTGCGGTTCCCGTGCTCGGTTCCCGCCCCGCGGGCCGCAGGCTCCTCGAGTCCGAACCGGCCGTACCGGCCGAACCGGAGATCTCCGACGCCGAGGTCGCGGAGCGGCTCAAGGAGGTCGAGGAGGAGCTGGCCGGTGAGGTACAGGAGGAGGCGCCCGCGCTCGAGCTCAAGAACCTCGTGCTGGAGTTCCCCGGCCGTGGCCGCAAGAACAAGGTCCGCGCGGTCGACGACGTGTCGCTGAGTATCGAGCGCGGCGAGATCCTCGGCCTGGTCGGCGAATCGGGCTCCGGCAAGTCGACCGTCGGCCGGTGCGCGATCCGGTTGCTCGACCCGACGTCGGGCACGGTGTCCGTCGGCGGCCGTGACATCACGAAGCTGTCGACGAAGAAGCTCCGGCCCTTCCGCCGGTACTTCTCGATCGTGTTCCAGGATCCGGCGTCCACACTGGACCCGAAGATGACGATCGGTGAGTCGATCGCGGAACCGCTGGTGCTGCACAAGGTACTGTCGGGCAACGCGCTCACCTCGCGTGTGACGGAACTGCTCGACCAAGTGCAGCTGTCCGCGCACTACCGCAACCGCTACCCGCACGAGCTCTCCGGCGGTCAGCGCCAGCGCATCGCGATCGCGCGTGCCCTGGCGCTGGACCCGAAGCTGCTCATCGCCGACGAGCCGACGTCCGCGCTGGACGTGTCGGTGCAGGCGAAGGTTCTCGACCTGTTCCTCGACCTGCAGCAGCGCCTCAACTTCGCGTGCCTGTTCATCAGCCACGACCTCGCCGTCGTGGACCTGCTGGCCGACCGCGTCGCCGTGATGCGCAAGGGCGAGTTGGTCGAGGTCGGCGAGCGGGACCAGGTGCTGCACGACCCGCAGCACGACTACACCAAGCGGCTGCTGGCCGCCGCCCCGGTGGCCGACCCGACCAAGCAGCGTGAGCGCCGTGAGGCCTGGGAAGCGGGCCGGTACACGCTCGCCGAGTGAACCTGCCGGCACCCCACACGAGAAGGGCGGTTGCCGTTTCCCTGCGGAAACGGCAACCGCCCTTCTCGTGTTTCGACTCTGTGGGTCAGGCCTTGACGCCGCGCTGCCGGGGGTCGAACGCGTCCCGCAGCCCGTCGCCGATGAAGTTGATCGTCAGCGAGATCAGCACCAGAACCGTGAAGGCACCGAAGAACAGCCACGGCCTGCCCTGCATCTGTTCGTAGTTCTCCGAGATCACCAGGCCGAGCGAGGTGTCCGGGATCTGCACGCCCAGGCCGATGAACGACAGCGCCGCCTCGGCGAGCACGGCCTGCGCCACTGCCAGTGTGGCGTTCACCGTGATCGTGCCGACCATGTTCGGCACGAGATGCTTGAACACCACGCGGCCGGTTCCGGCACCGGAGGCGCGCGCCGCCTCGATGAACTCCCGCTGCGACAACGACATCGCCTCGGCGCGCGTGATCCTGGCGATCGGCATCCACGCGAACATCGCCAGCACCAGCGCCACGACGTACCAGCTGCCGCTGAGCACCCGCACCATGATCGCCGCCGCCGCGATCGACGGCACGATCAGGAACAGGTCCGTCAGCCGCGAGATCGCCGAGTCGGCGAACCCGCGGAGGTAGCCGGCGAGCGCACCGAGCACGACGCCGACGATCGTCGTCAGCAACGCCACGGTGATGGCGATGAGCAGGGAGAACTGCGTTCCCCTGAGCACCTGCGCCATCATGTCCTTGCCGACCTGAGTGGTGCCCAACGGATGCTCGACGCTCGGCTCCACATAGGAGGAGAACGAGGCGTCGGCGTAGCTGTGCGGGTAGAACAGCGGCAGGACGATCGAGGCCAGGACGATCAGCGCGAGTACGACCACGCTGCCCATGGCCAGTTTGTGCCGCAGGAACTTCCGCAGCACCATCCTGCCCTGACTACGGGCCTCCGGAAGTGCTTCCGCGCTTCCGCCGGGGTTCTTGTCACGGCCGGACTCGGCACCGGCCTCCATCGAGTTCAAGTCAGCCAACGCGAATCCTCGGGTCCAGAATGCCGTAAACCAGGTCTGCGATGAGGTTGGCGACGACCACCGCGATGGCGATGACCACGATCCAGCCCATCAGCGTGTTCGGGTCGTTCTTGTTCACGGCCTCGACGAGCACGGAGCCCATGCCGTTCCACGCGAACACCCGCTCGGTGATGATCGCGCCGGTCACAACCGTCACGAAGTTCACCGAGAACAGCGTCGTCACCGGGATCAGCGCGTTGCGGAAGGCGTGCCGCATGATCACGCGACCCTGCGAGATGCCCTTGGCCTGCGCCGTACGGACGTAGTCCATGTTCATCGTCTCGAGCATCGACGAGCGCTGGAACCGGCTGTAGGCCGCGAAGCTGATGAACATGATCGACAGGGTCGGCAACAACAACCCGCCGATGTAGGTGATGAACGAGTCGAAGAAGCCGTCCCCACTGAGCGACTCGGGGCTCGTGGTCTTCAGGAACGGATTGCCGAGCCAGGAATCCCAGCCCAGATCGTTGATCATCACGTTCAGGTCGATGCCGTACATCTTCAGCACGATCGCGACACAGAAGATCGGCATCGAGAAGAAGATGAACGCCATCGTCGTCGCGATGTAGTCGATCGGCGTGTACTGCTTCACGGCCGCGAGCACACCGACGGCCACGCCGAGCAGCAGCGCGATGATCTCCGCGGCCAGAATCAGCTGGATCGTGACCTCGAAGGCACTCATGATCTTCGGGAACACGGGCTGCATGTTCGAGCCCTGGGCGATGGAGATACCCCAGTCGCCGGTGAGGAAGCCACCGAGCCAGTCGAAGTATCTCGGCACGATGCCCTTGTCGAGCCCCAGCTGGTGCGACAGCTGGTCGATCGACTCCTGACTCACACCTGGCTGCGTTCTCAGTTCGCCGAGAGGATCACCCGCGGCCGCGACCATGCAGAAAACCAGGAAACTTCCGACAAAAAGGATCGGAATCGAAATCGCCAATCGGCGAAGGATGTAGACAACCAGGTTCAACGACTTGCTCCTAGTCCGAGCCCCGCCCGGAATCATGCGCTACTGCTCGCGCCACGATAGTGGTTACCAGTGCAGAGTAAACAGGTACTTACGTCGGACGTCGGGGGCCGGACGATCTGCCCGGCCCCCGACGTCCACGTCAGCGCGGTCCAGTGCTCAGGGCACTGCCGGCGGGGGAATTGCCGAGATTACTCGGCGGCCTCCCATTCACCGACATTCCACAGCGCACCGTTGTAGGACTGCATGTACACCCGGTCGATACCGCGGAAGCCCCACATCGACGGCGTGGCGAAGAGCGGGAGTGTCGCGTGCGTGTTCGCCAGTGCCTTGTCAGCCTCCTGGTAGTGCTTCCGGGCCTCGTCCTTCTTGGTGGAGTCGGCCGCGGCGTCGTAGGCCTTGTCGACCTCCTTGTCGCTCAGGCCCTGCCAGTTCTGGCCACCACCCGTGGAGTAGATGTCCTTCTGCGTGGACTTGAACGGCTCCGAGGACCAGCCGAACAGCGCGACGTCGTAGTCACCCTTGTCGACGCGGCCCGCCAGGAAGTTGGCGTCCTGGTCGTCCTTGACCTCGATACCGGCCTTCGCCGCCGCCGACTGGATGATCTCGACGGTCTGCTTCCGGCGGGCGTTCTCGTTGTGGGAGATCTCGATCGAGAAGCGCTCACCGTTCTTGGCGTAAATGCCGTCGCTCCCCTTCTTCCAGCCACCGTCCTGCAGGATCTTCTCGGCCTCTTCGGCGCCCTGGCCGGCCTTGTCGCTGTAGACGTCCTGGTAGCCGTCCTCACCCTGGAAGAACACGATGCTCTGCAGCACCTCGGCGTCGGGCTGGACGCCCTTCAGCAGCTTGTCGACGATCTGCTGCCGCGGCACGACCGCGAAGAACGCCTTGCGAGCGGCCTCGTCGGAGAAAATGCGCTTGAAGTTCAGGTCCAGGTGCTCGTAGGTCAGCTGCGGCGCGGAGCCGTAGGTGACGCCCTGGGACTCCAGGTTCTGCATCGTCGTCGCGGCGGTGGCGTCCGGCTGGGTCGACGCGGCGACGTTGATCTCGCCGTTCTCCAACGCGGTGGCCATGGCCTGGGTGTCCGGGATCGTGCGGACGGTCACCTCCTTGGGGCCACCCTTGGCGCCGATCCACTCCGGGTTCTTGTCGAGCACGACGCGACCGGAGTTACGGTCGAAGCTCTTGATCTTGTACGGCCCGGAGCCCGGCATCAGGTCTTCGTCGAAGCCCTTCCAGCCACCTGCCCAGAACTCGGCCACGTCGGAGACCTTCGGCGAGTCCGGCTTGATCTTCGTGATGTCGTCGATGCCGGTCTCCTGCTCGAGGATGTGCGCCGGCAGGACAGCGCCGTTCGCGAACAGGTTCTCGTAGTCGATGTAGGGCTGCGAGAACTCGGCGGTGAAGGTCTGCGCGTCCTTGCACTCGGGCTGGTCGATCAGCTCGTAGCCGGTGCTGGCGGCGACGTTGAAGCCCTCGGCCTTACCGGAGTGCGCCAGCCAGGAGAGGTAGAAGTCCGAGCAGTCCCAGGCCTCACCGTCGGACCACTTGGCGCCGTCCTTGATCTTCCACTCGACGGTGTAAGGATCCTCGGAGGTGACCTCGATCGACTCCATCAGGTCGCCGTTGGTCAGGACCTTGTTGTTGCCATCGAGCAGGGTCGGACCGGCGAGCACCGAGGTCAGCACGTAGTTGTTGTACGAGCTGTTCGCGTCCGCGGTGTCGTTGTTGTAGGCCGTGAACTTGTCGTCGATCGCGACCGTCACCGGGTCCATCTCGGGCACATCGGCGAGCTTGAAGACATCGCCCTCCTGCGCCTTGCCCTCGGCCATGCTCGCCACGTCGTCAGACGAGCCGCCGGAGTTGTCTCCTCCGCCGCCACAGGCGGTCAGCACCAGAGCCGACACAGCCGTCACGGCCATGGCGGAGATTGCTTTGGATCTCCTCATTCGTGTGCCCTCCTAGCACTGAAGACTCTGCGGTCGTCCGCACCGCAGAGTCCACACCCTCCGGCCGGTCTGACCGGAGCATATGACACGCCAAGCCACTCGTTTGGCGCATATGCGGAGGAACGCTAGGAACCGGAGGCACTGCGAGTCACCATCTGCCTGGCGATCGTGACCAAAGGGTGACTTCTACCTAGCGTCCGGACATCCACTTCTTACGTTCGGTAAACATTTGCCGCCCACCGAGTGGCATGTGAGGAGCAATGTAAACCCTGAGACCGAACGTCGGGTATCGAAACCCCGAAAACCATCGGCGGGTATCCGGCGAACCGGACGGAATCACTTCTCGCCGCGACTCCACTCGACCGCCGACGCGAACGGACCCGCGGATCTCGGCGCGATCCGCACCCCGTCGACCTCCGACGTGACGGCCACCGTGTCGGTCGGCTGGAACAGCGGGATCGTCACGCCGGCCTCCCACAGAGCCGGTTCGACCGTCCGCAGCACTTCGTCGAGCGGTTTCGAGCCGGTCAGCGCATCGACGACGGCCGGCTGCAGCTCGGGATCGCAGTATCCGGCGGGATTCGCGGGCCGCATGGGGCCGCCTTCCTCATCGCCGCTCTGCGCGCTTTCGGTTTCGTTCGTTCCGGTCTCGGAATCGGATTCTTCGCCGGTTCCGCCGCCGGATTCGCCGGATTCCGCCGTGCCTTCCGCAGAACCGTCACCCGTTCCGCCGGACGCGCCTTCTTCGGAACCACCGTCGGCCGATTCCGTACTTTCGTCGGTGGCCCCGCCGTCGGTGGTCCCGCCATCGCCACCGTCCTCGTCCACACCGTCCTCGTCGCCACCGTCCGATCCGGTGCCGTCCTCGCCGGACGACAGCAGCGGGGTGCAGCCGTAGGACGAGGCGAGCGTCGACGCCGGATCGCCGCTGACCGGACGGCCGACGACGGCGATGTCGACCTGCACCCCGCCGTCGGTGTTCTCCTCCGGCGCCAGCAGCCGGTTGAACAGCTCGCGCGCCGATTCGGGTGTCGTGTCCCTGACCTCGATTCCCGCTTCGACCAACTGGCGCGTCAGCTCGTCGGCGACGGCCTTGAACGGCTGTCGCTGCCCCGGTGCCGCCAGCGCGAGCGACAACGGCTGCCCGTCGCGCGTCCAGGTACCCGCGACCCGCTCGTAGCCCGCCGCCTCCAGCAACCTGCGCGCCTTGCGCGGTTGCGGATGTCGCGGCGAGGCCCCGGCGGGAAGCGTCGCGCGATAGTCCGTGTCCGACGGTGCCCGCACGTGTGCGCCTGCCCTGTCGTGGCCCGACGGCCCGCCCTCGGCGCCGGCCTGGATGAGTTCGTCCCGGTCGATGAGGGCCTCGACGGCTTCCCGAACCTGGCCGTCGGCGAGCGTGGCCACAGGCCGCAACAACGTCGAGACCACGTAGGGCCGCGGCACCTGCGACACCGACACGTCGTCGCCGAGCCCGTCGAGGCGCTGCCTGCCCGTCTCGTCGGTGCCGACGACGGCCAGCTGGTCGGTACCACTGCCGAGCGCGCCCGCGAGAGCGGACGGGTCGGTGCGTCGGAGCACGACCCGGTCGACGGCGGCGGGCTCCTCCCAGTACCGCTCGTTGCGTTCGAGGACGATCTCACCGCGCGCCGAGTCGACCGTCGTGATCGCGAACGGCCCGCCGTAGGCGGGGAAACTGTCACTGAGGGCGTTCTGCCAGCCGCCGGGAACGTCCTTCATCAGGTGCTGCGGCAGCAGGTGGTCGAACAGCGTCCGCCATCCCGGATACGGCTCGGAGAACTCGACGTCGACACGTTTGCCACCGTCGGCGGGGCGGATCTCGGAGATCAACCGGTATCCCGCGGCGCCCACGACGCCGGGTTGGGACGTCATCGCCTCGTGCAGGTAGACGAAGTCCTCGACGGCGATGGGCGCACCGTCCGACCAGGACGCGTCGGAGCGGATGCGGTACGAGACCGTGAACGGGTCGTGGGCGATGACCTCGGCCGACCGCATCAGCCGCTCGTCGAGCACCCGATTGCCCTCTTCGTCCGGCCGGAAGACCGACGGCAGCAGCATCGTCGCGAGCGCCTGGGTGGTCGTGGACTGGTCGGCGAGGTTGTGCGGGTTGTACCCGCCGCCGATGGAGTCGACGGCCACGGAGATGTCCGAGCTGTCACCCGGCGCAGCCGTCGACGTCGCGGAGGCGGGCGAGCTGACCACGGGAGGGGGCGGCATGTTGGTGCACGCCGTCACCAGTACGGACACCAGCGCGAACACGAACACAACCGGCTTCCGGCCTGTTCGCCCCCCAACGATCGCGCGCACCTGCCGTTACTCCCCTCGCGTGTCGCCTGACTCCGGCACGGGATCTCGCCGACCGGGTCGGTCCGAGCCTGCCAGACGGGATGTCAAGGCCGGCGAAAGGCCACTGCTGTCGACGCGCGAACGAGCCTCCCGGTTCCCCCGGAAGGCGGCTTCCACCGCATATCCGCACCCGAGAACGACCCGCGGGCGGGCCCTGGCTCCCCTTGTCGGACCGGTCCGGGGCCGCCCGGATCAGGCGCGGTCGCGGGCCTTGGCGCGCGAGCGCTCCTTGGCCCGCTGCGGACCGTCCAGCGTCATCTTGCGCACGCGTACGACCTTCGGCGCCACCTCGACGCACTCGTCGCTCGAGCAGAACTCGAGCGCCTCTTCGAGGCCGAGCTTGCGCGGCCGGGCGAGCCGCTCGAGCTCGTCACCCGTGGCCGAGCGCATGTTGGTGAGCTTCTTCTCCTTGGTGATGTTGATGTCGAGGTCCTCGGCACGCGGGTTCTCGCCCACGACCATGCCCTCGTACACCTCGGCGCCGGGCTCGACGAAGAACTCGCCGCGGTCGGCGAGCTGCAGCATCGCGTACGTCGTCACCGGGCCGGAGCGGTCGGCGACCAGCGAACCGGAGTTCCGCGTACGGATCTCGCCCGCCCACGGGAAGTAGCCCTCGAAGACGTGGTTGGCGATGCCGGCGCCGCGGGTCTCGGTGAGGAAGTCCGTGCGGAAGCCGATGAGGCCGCGGGAGGGCAGCACGTACTCGAGCTTGATACGGCCCGTGCCCGTGCCTTCCATCTCCTCCATACGGCCCTTGCGTGCGGCGAGGAGCTGGGTGATCGCGCCCATGTACTCCTCGGGCGCGTCGATGTAGAGCCGCTCGAACGGCTCGTGCAGCTTGCCGTCGACGGTCTTGGTGACCACCTGCGGCTTGCCGACGGTGAGCTCGAAGCCCTCGCGGCGCATCTGCTCGACGAGCACTGCCAGCGCCAGCTCGCCGCGGCCCTGCACCTCCCAGGTGTCCGGGCGCTCGGTGGGCAGCACGCGCACGCTGACGTTACCGATGAGCTCCTGGTCGAGCCGCGCCTTCACGAGCCGCGCGGTCACCTTGTCGCCACCGCCGCGACCGGCCAGCGGCGAGGTGTTGACACCGATGGTCATCGAGATCGCGGGCTCGTCGACGGTGATCCGCGGCAGTGCCTCGGCGTGCTCCGGGTCGGCGAGCGAGTCGCCGATGGTGATGTCCGGGATACCCGCGATCGCGACGATGTCGCCCGCCGTCGCCTCCTGGGCGGGCACCCGTTCGAGGGCCTGCGTCACCAGCAGTTCCGAGATACGGACCTGCTGGACCTCTCCCCCTTCGCGGATCCACGCGACGGTCTGCCCCTTGCGGATCTTGCCCGCGTAGACGCGGACCAACGCGATCCTGCCGAGGAAGCTGGACGCGTCGAGGTTCGTCACCAGCGCGCTCAGCGGCGCCTCCGGGTCGGCCGCGGGCGGCGGCATGTGCTCGAGCAGCACGTCGAACAGCGGGTCGAGGTTCTCGCTGGCGGGCGCCTGCCCGTCGACCGGGCGCTCGAGGCTCGCGCGCCCGTCGCGGGCGGCCGCGTAGATCACCGGCATGTTCAGCACGGCGTCCATCGCCTCGTCGGTCATGCCGTCGACGTCGCCGGCGAGCTCGAGCAGCAGGTCGTGAGTCTCCTCCACGACCTCGGCGATCCGCGCATCGGCACGGTCGACCTTGTTGACCACGAGTACGACCGGCAGGCCCGCCTCGAGGGCCTTGCGCAGCACGAACCGCGTCTGCGGCAGCGGGCCCTCGCTCGAGTCCACGAGCAGGACGACGCCGTCGACCATCGACATGCCCCGCTCGACCTCACCGCCGAAGTCGGCGTGACCCGGGGTGTCGATGACGTTGATCGTCACCGGGCCGTCCGGGGTGTTGCGGCGGATGGCCGTGTTCTTGGCCAGGATCGTGATGCCCTTCTCCCGCTCCAGGTCACCGGAGTCCATGACGCGGTCCACCAGCTCGTCGCGCTCGTTGAACGCGCCCGACTGCCGCAGCATGGCGTCGACGAGCGTCGTCTTGCCGTGGTCGACGTGGGCCACGATCGCGATGTTCCGGAGGTCTGTCCTGACCTTCTCGGAGGTGAGTGCAGGCACGCGAGAACTCCTGATACGAGAAGAGGGTTGAGGTGACCTGAGCCGTCGCAGCGACACCAGGTCTTTTCCCAGCGTACCGGCGGCGCCGATGTGCCCGACGCCACACCTCGTGACCGCCGTCGCCCATGCCGCCCCGCCAGGACGGACGCGGCCGCCGATCGGGACGGGAATCTCTCGCTCCGACCGACCGAACTCCGCCACAGAAACGGTGTGCGCAGCACCACACTTCACAAGAACTGAGGTTGGCCTAACCTAACAGGGGAAATCGACGTCGCCCCTGGAGCGTGCCCGTGGGCAAGAAGCACAAGTCCGGCAAGCACATCAAGGCCAGCACCAAGTTGGCTGTGGCGCTCGCGCAGGAGGACGACCCGAAGTCCGCCGTCCGCGGAATGATCAAGGCGGGTCAGCTGAAGAAGAAGTGCTGCAAGTCGAAGCCGCGGTGCAAGAAGTGCCCGGTCATGGCGTTGCAGACCGCCAAGACGATGCAGTCGAAGGTGTCGAAGGCCGCCTGACCTCGGTTCGTCACGTCGACCTCGACGCCGTCGAGGTCGACGGCTGGCCGTCACCGATTCACCGACGGAGTGCGCGTGTCACTCCGTTGCCTTGGGATGTCCCGTTCCCGCGAAAACGACCCACACGGTGCGACGTTCGGCATCGATCGCGTACCAGACCCGGCCACCGGCGGTGACCTCGTACTGCCAGCGGGGAAGAGATCTTCCGCCGATCTCGACCGTGCCGAGGGACCCTTTCAGTGGCATGTGCCGCCGGGATCGGTCCCCGCCCGGGTTGGTCCGCATCTGCTGCCACGCACGTGTGGTGTTGGCCGGCGCCTGACGCTGCAACTCATCCCAACCCTTGACCGCCGGACCGGTGGCGAACCGCACCTCCCATTCCGAGCCTTCGGGCGGGGGCGGTGACGGATCCGGGCGGGGGCGGCGCGACCCGGTCGCCTCTCTTCGGGCTCACGCCTGCGGCTCGGGGACCGGCCCGAAGTCATCTGCCGGTACGTTCAGCTGCTCCACGAGCTCAGGGTCGGCCCAGACGTTGGCCGTGTTGCGCCATTCGTTGATCACCTGCAGCACCGGGGCCGGGTTCTGATCGATCCCGTCGGCAGACTCGAGCGTCCCGACCAGCTCCACGACGAAAGCCTGGACATCCTCACGGGGCAGGAACCGCACCCACGGGAACGCGGTCGGCACGACCTCCACCAGCAGACTCCGAGCACGCTCGTTGTCCCGCATCATGGCCACGAAGAGGCTCGTCGTGGCGGACATGACCTCGTGCTCTTCACGCTCGCGCTCTTCGGTCTTGAGCACAAGGTCCCCGTCGGCCGCGTCCCGCCGACGAATCCGTACGGCGCGCCCCGGCGCGGCCTCGACCGCATCCGCGACGACATGGCTGCGCCGGGACAGGTCGGAGTAATTCATCTCAGGGAGAACACCAGCCATGAGTTACATATTAGTTCAGAACTCGCGGGGGTGTCGAACAAGGCACCGCCGTAGAGGTCGGCGGCGGCGCGAGGCCGTGTCGTCCCCACCGGGCGGCTCGGAGGCCCGCCCGGCTCACGTGCTCGGCGTCAGCCGGCCAGCAGCTCGTTGATCCGATGCAGCTCGTGGCAGGTGCGGCTCGCGGAGAACTCGATGACCTCGTACGACGCGAGGTGCTGGACCGAAAGCGGATCGGAGGCCAGCATCGCGTCGAGCTTCAGCCGCGACATCGGTCGCGTGATCATCACTTCGCCGCGGTGCAGATCCCTGCGCCCCGAGGCGATCAACCTCTCCTGCTCGTACTGCTTGGTGAGCCACTCGGAATGGTCCGGAAGGGCGTAGTCCACGTCCGACACCGGAGCCGTGTAGGTGACCAGTACTACGTACATACCTCCACGGTAGGCCGATCACGGCCCCGGCGCAGTACATCCGCGCAGCACACGACGGCCTTCGACACTGCGTGTCCTGCACCCGGACCCGCGTGTTCTGCGCCCACCCGTCACCCGGCCACCCCTCGACGGAACGTCGGCGCGTGGCCGCGCTGTCACGCGTGTTCGGCGGCCGGGATCCGGTCAGCGGAGTAGGGCCTCCAGATCCGGCACGAGCACGCGGTCGGCGGGCAGCCAGTCGACGTCCGCCACCTCGTCTGCCGTCACCCAGCGCAACGCCTTGTGCTCCATCGCCCGAGGTTCGGCGCCGCCCCGCGCCACCGCCGCATGGACCCGCAGCACCCGGCCGCCCGGCAACGGGACGTCCGGGCCGATCCGCTCGCCGACGGTGACGTCGACCCCGAGCTCCTCCCGGCACTCGCGGACGAGCGCGGCGCGGTCGGTCTCGCCCGGTTCGACACGGCCGCCCGGCAGCTCCCACAGCCCTGCGACGTCGTCGGGGTAACTGCGCTGGGCGGCGAGCAGCCTGCCTTCGTCGACGATCGCCGCGCCGACGATCACCCGTTCCATGTCGCTCCTCACGGTCTGCGGTCGTGCCTGCGCCAGCTCACCTCGAACCGGGCGCCGCCATCGGGCGATTCGCCGACGACGACGCGTCCCCCGCGCCTGCGCACCGCCTCGGCGACGAGCGCGAGCCCGAGACCGGTGCCGCCGGAACTGCGCGCGCGGTCGTCGGAGGCCCGGTAGAACCGGTCGAACACGCGCCCGCGGTGTTCCGGGTCGATGCCGGGGCCGTCGTCGTCGACGACCACGCGCACCCACGCGCGGGTGGCGAGCACCGACACGACGATGCCGCTCGTCGCGTGCCGGCAGGCGTTGCGGAGCAGATTGTCCAGCACCAGCTCGACCTCCGACGGAGCCGCCAGCGCCCACGCGGACGGCACCAGAGCACTGACCCGCACGCCGGGTTCCTCGGCGCCGACGCGCTCGACCGCCGCACGCACCTCCGTCACCAGCTCGACGGGTTCGGCGGCGGGCACCTCACCCGCGTCGGCCCTGGCGAGGGTCAGCAGGCCGTCGAGGAGCGTGGAGAGCCGTTCGGTCTCGACCAGGATGTCGGCGAGCGTCTCCTGCGCGAGGTCACCGTCTGCGGCCGCGACACCGACCTCGGCCTGGACGCGGATCGACGCCACCGGCGAACGCAGTTCGTGGGCCGCGTCGCCGGTGAACCTCCGGAGTCGCTGCCCGACCTCGTCGTACCGGGCGAGCAGCCCGTTGAACTCGGCCGCCAGCGCCCCGAGTTCGTCGGCCGAGCCCGGTTCCGGCAGCCGCCCTCCGCTCGGCAGCGCCCGTACCGACCGGCGCATCCGGCCGACCGGGCGCAGCGCCGCACCGGTCACGAGCCACGTGACGGCGCCCACCAGCACCGCACCCGCGACGGCGAGCCCGATCAGCAACCGGCCGCCGTCGGCGATCGTCGCCGCAGCACCGGCCAGCGGGGCCTGTGCCACGACGAGGCGCTGTGTGCCGTCCGGTGCGGTGGCCACGGTGCCCGCCCAGCGCATGGGCACCGCATCGCCGGCGCCGTCGGCCGTCACGGCGAGGCCCGCCTTGAGGTCGCCGACGTGGTCGTCACCGAGCGCGGGAGGCGCGCCGCCGTCGACAGGGTCGCCCGCGGTGTCGAGGACCCGCACCCGCAGGCCGTCCGATGTGGACGGCACCGCGCCCGATTCGACGGCACGCGTTCCCGCCGACACGGCCGCCCGTAGGTCCGCGTCGACACCGTCGAGCAGCCACGGACCGACCAGCCGCCCGGCCAGGAGCGCGAGGCCGACCAGGACGGCGGCCGCGACGACGGTGGCCACCGTCGTGATGCGCAGGCGCAGACTCCTCCTGCGCCACCAGCGACGCGGGCCTCCCGGGCGGCGGGGTGCGTTCGTCACGCGCCGGTCACACGTTCCGATTCGGGGTCACCCGCGACGTACCCGTGGCCGCGCACGGTCCGCACGAACGCGGTCGCGCCCACCGCGTCCAGCTTGCGCCGCAGGTACCCCACGTACACCTCGACGACGTTGCGCGTGGCCGCCCGCTGATCTCCCCACACGGCCCGCAGCAGCTCCTCCTTGGTCACGACCGTGCCCGCCCTGCCGGCGAGCGCTTCGAGCAACGCGTACTCGCGGGGGCTGAGCGGCACCGGCTCGTCCCGCCAGTACACCTCGCGGCTCCCCCGGTCGAGCACGAGCGGTCCGATCCGCAACTGTCCGTGGGCACCTTCGGCTGCGGCGCGCCGCAGCGTGGCACGTACCTGTGCGACGAGCACGACGAAGGAGAACGGCTTGACGACATAACCGTCGGCACCGAGGTCCAGCCCGTCGGCCTGGTCGATCTCACCGTCCTTGGCCGAGATCAGCAGCACCGGCGTGGTGACGCCGTCGGCGCGCAGCCGTTCGAGCACGCGGTACCCGGACAGGCCGGGCAGCATGATGTCGAGCAGCACGACGTCGAACGCCCCGGTCCCGGCGAGGTTCAGCGCCGTCGGACCGTCGGCGGCCACGGTCACGTCCATCCCTTCGGCGCCCAGGCCACGGCTCAGCGCCTTGCGCACGCCCACTTCGTCGTCGACGACCAGTACTCGCGGTTCCACATCTGTCAGGATGCCGGTTTCCCGGCCCGAGCGCGGGATCTCTCAGCGGCTTCTCAGCGCGGCCAGCGTTCTCAGCCAGGTCTCAGCGGCGACCCCGAAGACTCGTCGGTGTCAGGAAACGCCGGTACCTGGGAAACTGGCGGCAACTCGGGTGACGAGGAGGACTCGTGAACACGAAGCGGAAAGCGGCGACGGTGGCGGTGGCGGGCACGGCGGTGGGCGCACTCGGTCTGGGACTGCTGTCGATGCCCGCGGGAGCGGAAAGCGCTCCCGAACTCCCCGAGGTCGGAGCGCAGCAGCTCGTCGGCTCGGTACTGAAGGCGCAGCCGCCCGCGATGTCGGGCACGGCGACCGTCGACAACCAGCTCGGACTCCCGGCCATGCCGGGCATGCCCGCGCTCGACGCCCAGTCCGCGCGGGTCTACTACGACGGCGACGGCAGGGGTCGCGTCGCCATGGAGCAGCAGTCGAGCGAGGTGACGTACGTGCTCGGCGAGCGGGAGTTCTGGTCCTACGACTCCGCGGCGGGCACGGCGACGCGGGCCGAGCTTCCTGCCGAGGCCGGCGCGAAGCATCGGAACCCGAAGGCGAACGGTGCCGATCCCGCCAGGGCCGCGACGCAGATCGTCGACAAGTTGAAGGAATCGTCGAACGTGTCGGTCGACGGGACGGCGCGCGTGGCAGGCCGCGCCGCGTACGAGCTGGTGCTCACACCGAAACCGGACGAGCGGACGTTGGTACGCGAGGTACGCGTGGCGGTCGACGCGGAGGAGCGGCTGCCGTTGCGGCTGTCCGTGCTCACGCACGGCACCACCGAGCCCGCGTTCGAGATGGGCTTCTCCGAGATCGAGTTCGGTCCGCAGCCGGACAGGCTGTTCGAGTTCTCCCCGCCGGAGGGCACGAAGGTCACCGAGCCCGAGGGCGACCGGCCGGGCGGACCCCGCGGTGACGCCGAGGGCACGCCGGAACTCGAGGTCACGGGTGACGGCTGGGACACGGTCGTGATCGGACGCGTGCCGCAGGAACTGCGCGACCGCGCCGAGAGCGACGGGGTCGACGTCAACGGCATGCTCGAGCGGTTCGGCAAGCCCGTGCAGGGCGAGTTCGGCTCCGGGCACGTCATCGAGACCCGTATCGGCACCGCGCTGATCACCGACGACGGCCGCCTCGCGGCGGGCGCCGTGCCTCAGCAGGTCCTGCAGCAGGCACTGGAGAACCGGTGACCGCTCAGGCCGAGCCCGCGGTGGCGGGTCCCTCCCGGCAGGAGGGGCCCGCCCTCGCGGCCCGCACCCGAGGACTGCGTAAGACCTACGGCCACACGGTCGCGGTCGACCACGTGGACCTCGACGTCCCCGATGGCGCGGTGCTGGGAATGCTCGGTCCGAACGGTTCGGGAAAGACGACGACGATCCGCATGCTGCTCGGCCTGGTGCAGCCGACCGAGGGCGAGGTGCAGGCGCTCGGTCACGCGATGCCGGACAGGGCGGCCGACGCGCTGCCCGACGTCGGGGCGCTCGTGGAGGGGCCCGGGTTCCACCCGTTCCTGTCGGGACGGGAGAACCTCCTGCGCCTCGCGGCCGCCGAACCACAGCTGACGGCGAAACGGATCCCGGCCGCCGTCGACGACGCGCTCGAACGCGTGGGACTGACCCGCGCGGGCGGCCGCCGCTATCGCGGTTACTCGCTGGGCATGAAGCAGCGGCTCGGACTGGCAGGTGCGCTGCTCGTGCCGCGCAGGCTCGTCGTGCTGGACGAACCCACCAACGGGCTCGACCCGGCGGGAACGCGGGAGATCCGGTCGGTCATCGCCGACCTGCACCACGACGGCGTCACCGTGCTCGTCTCGTCGCATCTGCTCGCTGAGGTCGAGGCGACCTGCACGCACGTGGCGGTATTGAACGAGGGCACGCTCGTCGCACAGGGCGACCTGACCGAACTGCTCGAATCCGAGTCCCCCGGCCTCGAGGTGTCCACACCGGACGCCACTGCGGCGGTGGAGGCCCTGCGTGCCGCCCACCTGACCGCCCGGCCGACGCCGGACGGTGTGCGGGTCGAACTGACCAGGGCCACCGCACCCGACGTGATCGCCACGCTCGTCGGCGCGGGCGTACCGGTGCACGAGGCGCGGCGCAGCCGCACCGGCCTCGAGGACCTGTTCGCCCGGCTGACCCAGGACAGTGAGGAGGCGCCGACATGGACGTCATGACGCCACCGGCTCGGCGCACGGCACCCGTGCCGCGACTGGTACGGGCCGAACTGCGCTGGATCTTCCGCAGGCCGCGCACGCTCGCCGTGCTCGGACTGCTCGCCCTGATCCCGGTGATCATGGGTATCGCACTGGCGCTGTCCGATCCGACGGCACCGTCGGGCGGCGGCCCCGGAGGTGGTCCCGGTGGCGGCCCGGGCGGCGACGGCGGTGGCCTGCTCGCGACGGCCGCGGGCAGCGTTCTCATCCTGCCGATCGCCGCACTGGCGATGACACTGAGCATGCTGCTCCCCCTGGCCGCCGCGATGTCCGGCGCGGACGCGCTCGCGGGCGAGAGCTCCACCGGCACCCTGCGAGGATGGCTACTCGCGCCGGTCGGCCGCGGCAAGCTGCTGCTGGTGAAGGCACTGGGCGTGGCGACGTTCACGCTCGTGGCTGCCACCGTGATCGCGGTGACCGGGATCCTCACCTCACTCGTCATCAACGGGGCCGACACGCTGTACACGCTGTCGGGCACGACGATCTCGCTGCCGGACGCGTTCGGCCGCATCGCACTGGCCGTGGCCTGGGTGACGCTCCAGCTGTGGGCTGTCGGCGCGATCGCGCTCGCCATCTCCGCACTGACCGAACACCCGATGGTCGTACTCGCCTCGGTACTCGGCGGCATCATCGTGTTCACCGTGCTCGGCAGCCTCGACGCACTGTCCTGGCTGCACCCGTTCCTGCTCACCGAGGTGTGGTGGTCGATCGTCGACGTGCTGCGCGACCCGATCCCCACTGCCGACCTGATCGGCGGGGCCTTGAAGGCCGCCTGTTACCTGGCCATCGGCGGGTCTCTCGCGTATGCCCGGCTGGTGTCGAAGGACGGGTGATGCGGGCGCCTCCCGTTTCCGATGTTCTCGGAGGAGGTTGCCGGCGAGGCTTTTCGGTACCGGATTGTCGAACGAGTGGTTCTCGGGGCGCGCGTTCCGTTGACGGAGCGCGCGCCCCGTTCTCCGGGGCGCTTCGCCTTCAGGGGTTTCGCTTTCAGGGGTTTCGCTTTCCGGGGTGTCCGGGTCGGGGAGTTCGTCGCCTCGTGATCCGAACATCAGTTCGACAACTGAGGTGACGCGACTGATTCTGGGGGTATCGCTGACACGGCCGCCTCGTTGCCGGCACGTGCGTCGCACACCGGTGCAGGCCCGCCGGCATGGGCGTTCGTACGATGTGGCCGCCCCTAACCGACGATCGCGACGCCGTCGGGATCGAGCGCCAGACGTACCTCGTCGCCGGGGCGGACGGCCTCGGACATCGTCGCCACGGCCTCCACGGTCGAGACCTCCGGAACAGTCGCCGACACGTCGACCGTCACCCGCGTGTGGTCGCGACGTCGCGCACGCGCCACGACCTCGCCCGGCACACCGTCGGCGGCGACGCGCAACGCGTGCGGCCGGAGGCCGACCGTCACGGCGGCGCCCGTCGACCCAGCGGCACCTGTCGACGAAGCGGCACCTGTCGACGAAGCGGCGCCCGTCGACGACGCAGCCACGGCCGGGCACCACGGGACGTCGGCGGAACCGAACGCGCAGCGCACCCGGTCGTCGATGATCTCGCCGGGCAGCACGGTGGTGACGCCGAGGAAGCGGGCGACGCGTTCGTCGGCGGGTGCGCGCCAGACGTCGACGACGTCGCCGGACTGCCGGACGCTGCCCTCGTCGAGGACGGCCAGGCGGTCGGCCAGCGTGAAGGCCTCCTCCTGGTCGTGGGTGACGAGCAGCGTCGTGGTCTTGGCGCGGCGCAGCACGCCGACGAGGTCGAGGGCCAGCGACTCGCGGAGCTCGGCGTCCAAACCGGACAATGGCTCGTCGAGCAGCAGCAGCCGGGGACGGGGAGCCAGCGCACGCGCGAGCGCCACCCGCTGCGCCTCGCCGCCGGACAGTTCGGTCACCGGTCGTCGCTCGTACCCGGTCAGGCCGACCAGGTCGAGCAGCTCGGCGACGCGGCGCTCGCGGTCGGCGGGCGGCATGCCCTGCATCCGGGGGCCGAACGCGATGTTGCCCGCGACGTCGCGGTGTGGGAACAGTTGGCCGTCCTGGAACACGAGCCCGAAGCCGCGCCGGTGCACGGGAACACCCGTGAGGTCGTCGCCGTCCCAGCGGACCGCGCCGGTGGCCGGTTCGAGACCCGCGATGGCGCGCAGCAACGTCGACTTGCCCGACCCGGACGGCCCGAGCAGGGCCAGCACCTCGCCGTCGGCGATCTCCAGCGATGCGTCCCGCACCGCTGGCGTGCGGTCGTAGGTGACGGTCACGCGGTCCACGGTCAGCATTCAGAACTCCCCGACGTTCGGCGTCCGCAGGCGGTCGATGACGGCGGCCACGGCCGCGGTGACGACCATCAGCAACGTGCAGGCAGCGTAGGCCGCCTGTGTGTTCAGTTCGCCCGGCCTGCTGATCAGCTCGTTGATCGCGACCGGCAGTGTCGGCGCCTCGGGCCGGGCGAGAAAGCTCGTCGCACCGAACTCGCCGAGCGCCACGACGTAGCCGAACGCCGCGGCCGCCGCAAGGGACCGGGCCGCGAGCGGAACATCGACCGTCCACCACACCCGCGCCGGCCGGGCCCCGAGTGTCCCCGCCGCCTGCCGCAGCCGCTCGTCGACCGACCGCAGCACCGGCAGCACCATGCGGATCACCAACGGCACGACGACGAGCGCCTGGGCCAGCGGCACGAGCAGCGGCGACGTGCGTAGGTCCCCGGGCAGCGAGTCGAGGGTGACGAGATAGCCGAAGCCGACGGTCACGGCCGAGACGCCCAGCGGCAGCATCAGGGCCGCGTCGAGCGTCTCGCCCGCCAGGCGTGCCGCGCGCCCGCGGGCACGCCCGGCCGCGACGAGTGCCACGGCGGCGAGCACCCCGACGATCATCGCCAGCATCGTCGCGTCGAACGCCGTCCGGAGCGAGTTCAGCGCGGCCTCCCAGCCGGTGACGCTCAGCGCGCCGTCGCCCGACCCGCCCAGCGCGCGATAGCCGTCCAGCCCCCATCCGTCGCGTGCGGACAGTGAACGGACGACGAGCGCCGCGATCGGCACCACCAGCGCGGCCACCACCGTCAGCGCCGCCGCGACGACCCAGCGTTCCCTGCCCGCGGGCCTCCGAGCCGTCGTCGCGGGAGCGCGCAGCGGTGCGGCGCGCTCCCGGCGGCGCCGCGCCACCCCGCCGACGACCAGCGCGAGGATCACCGCCGCCAGCTGCACCAGCGACAGCGCCGCCGCGCCCGGCAGATCGAGCAGCTGCACGGTGCGCAGGTAGATCTCCGTCTCGAGCGTGCGGTACCGCCCGCCGCCGAGCATCAACACGACGCCGAAGCTCGTCGAGCAGAACAGGAACACGACCGCGGCCGACGAGGCGAGCGCCGGGGCGAGGGCGGGCAACGTCACGGTGCGGAACGCCCGCCACGGCGAAGCGCCCAGCGACCGGGCCGCGTCCTCGGCCCTCCGGTCGAGGTGGGCCCACAATCCGCCCACGGTGCGCGCGACGACGGCGACGTTGAAGAACGCGTTGGCCAGCACGAGTGCCGCCACCCCACCGCCCGGCCACAGCGCCTTGAACGCCAGCCCCACGACGACCGTCGGCAGCACGAAGGGCACCAGCAGGAACGTGCGCACCCACCCGGCAACCCGCAGCCGGACGCGGGCGAGCAGGAATGCCACCGGCATACCCGCGAGCACCGCCACGGCCGTCGACGCCGCCGCCTGCCCGAGGGTGAATGCGGCGAGGTCCCACGTCTGTGCCTGCGCCAGCGCGGCGGCGACGCCCCCGTCGGTGACGCCGAGCCGCAGGATCGCCACGACCGGCCAGGCGAACAACACACCCAGGAACGCGATCGGCAACACCGCGAGCGCGACGACGCCGACCCCGCCGGAACCCGGGCCGGGTCGCGCGCGCCGGCTCAGCCCTCGTGCAGCGTGCGCCACTGCTCGATCCACTGCTCCCGGCCGGCGCTGACCTCGTCGGCGGGCAGCTGCGCCGGGGCGTCCGGCAGCGGGGCGGCCTGCTGCCACGAGTCGGGCAGCTCGATGCCGGACCGCGCCGGGTAGACGTACATGTTCTCGGCCACCGTGCGTTGGAACTCGGGGGAGAGCAGGAAGTCGACGACCTTGCGCGCCTCCTCGGAGCGGTCGGTGCCCGCGAGCACGCCCGCGTACTCGACCTGGCGGTAGCACGTGTCGAGCAGGGCCTTGGTGCGCGGCGTGCCGTCCTCGCCGATCTCCGCGGCGGGCGAGGAGGCGTACGACACGGCGATCGGGCGCGGACCGTCGCCCGACGACCCGGAGAACTGCTGGGTGTAGGCCTCGGTCCAGCCGCTCACGACCTGGACACCGCCCTGCTCGAGTTTGCGCCAGTAGTCCCGCCAGCCGTCTTCACCCTGGTCGGCGATGGTCGCGAGCAGGAAGGCCAGCCCGGGCGACGAAGTCGCGGGACTCGGGGTCACCAGCAGCTCGCTGTACCGCGGACGCGCGAGGTCGGCGAACGTGCGCGGCTCGGGAACATCGTGGGAGGCGAACCACTCGGTGTCGATGTTGACGCACACGTCCCCGACGTCGACCGCCGTGAGCCGGTCGCTGCCGTTCCGCGAACCGCCGTCCGAACCGTCACCGCCGGAGCCGCCCTCTCCGGAGCCGTCGAGGGCGTAGCGTTGCGGCCCCTTCGAGGCGGCGGGCGCCGCGTACGGTGCGAAAACGCCTTCGGCGAGGGTGCGCGACGCGAATGTCGAGTCGACCCCGTAGGCCACGTCGGCCACCGGGTTCGCCTTCGTCAGCACGAGCTTGTTCGCCAACTCCCCCGCATCGCCCTGGTTGAGCACCTTGATGCGGATCCCCGAGCGGGATTCGAAGTCGTCGAGCACGCGCTGCGGGACCGCGAACGAATCGTGCGTGGCCAGCGTGACCGTCGTCGCCTGCGACTCGTCACCGTCACCGCCCCCGACGAGGGTGCATCCGGTCGCGAACAGGCCGGTCACGGCGAGTGCGGTCAGCTGGGTCAAACGGCGCGGCAACATCAGGCTCTCCTCGTCGACACCGTTCGCGGCGCCCGGCCCGTGGTGCAGACGATGCGGAGGGCAGGCGGCTCGACGTGTGAACGGGTCGAGCGGAGCGTGCCTCCCTGCGCCGGCATGACCCGGATCAGGTGCGAACGGTCGTGGGCTCCGTGCCCACCTCTCAGTCCGGCCGGTTCACCGGACTCCCGTGGCGGCGGGCACGCCCACCGTGATCGCCAAGACCGCCCCGCCGGGACCGCTCCCGCCGGAAGTGGTCTCGAACGGTGGACTCGAACCGGCGAAACGGCCGACATGCCCGACTGCGACTGTGCAGCCTACCCCTCCCGGCACCACCATGGACACATGACGGAGCTACTCAGTGACGACCGCATCCAGGCGGCGCTCGAACACCTGCCCGAATGGCACCGCGACGGCGGCGCGATCCTGCGTGAGGCGAAGCTGCCGAGCTTCCCCCGTGCGATCGAGGTGGTGAACCGGGTCGCCGAGCTGGCGGAAAGCGCCGACCATCACCCGGACATCGACATCCGCTGGCGCACGTTACGTTTCTCCCTGAGCACACACAGTGCCGGCGGGCTCACGGAGAAGGACGTGTCACTGGCGACCGAGATCGACGGCGCAGTGGACGCCGTCATGGACGCTTCCTGACCCCGTCTCACCCATGTCCTGTGACGTGCGCGTCAACCGGCAACCTTCGGGTGTCGCGCTGCGTTGCACGGGTAACCGACTGCCGAGGGAGGGAGTGCGCATGAGCCGAATCGCCTTACGTACCAACGATTTCCGTACCGGATCCGCGACCGGGACCGGCAGGCGAGCGCGTCGCGCGATCGGCGCGGCGACGCTGTCGGTGCTCACCGTGCTCGGCTCGCTGCTGGCGGGTGCGATGCCCGCGCTGGCGGATCAGGAGGAGAAGCGACAGGCGGCTGCCGACCTGTGGGACCCCTTCACCCAGGCGGTCGTCGTGGGCGGCACCGCGTTCGTGATGTTCGTCGGGCTGGCCGGCGCCGTGCTGTACTACACGGCCAAGGGTCACCGCAGGCAGACGCAACCGTACTGATCCGGCGAGCTGGGATCCCATGACCGCGCCGACCTTCGTCCGGAAGCCCGTCCTCACGGGCGAGCTCGTGCAGTTGCGTCCGGTGCTGCCCGCGGACGCCCCCGGGCTCGTGGCGCTGCTGCGCGAGGAGGCACTGACGTGGTGTCCCGGCCGCGGCGCCGCCGTTCCCCCGCTCGCTGACCTCGCAGCGGCCCAGCAGTGGTACGAGTCGTGCGGTGACCGCGACGACCGGGTCGATCTGGCGGTCGTGGACCGGGCGACGGAGTCGTTCATCGGCGAGGCGGTGCTCGCCGACCTCGACCGGTACAACGCGTCGTGCCGGCTTCGGCTGGGCCTACTGGGCCCCTACGGCGACGGCCACCGCGACGAGGCCACCCGGCTGCTGCTCGGCCACGCACTCGACGACGCCGAGCTGCACCGGGTGGAGACGCAGGTCGCGGCGTGCCACGTCCGCGCGAGAGAGGCCTACGAGGCGGCCGGCTTCGTCCACGAGGGCACCCGCCGCGAGGCGATCAGCATCGGTGACGGCCGGGCCGACGTGCACGTCCTGGCGGTACTCGCCGACGACCCGGCCGACCGACCCGGTCCGGCGCCCGATCCCGCCGGGGCCTGACCGGAGTCCTCACCCGATCCCGAGTGGCCATGGCGAGCCGGCCGGGTGCGGTCACCGCTCGTCCGACGGCCGCCGGGGCGGTGGCTCGTCCGGCACGCCCTCGATGTAGGCGCCGCCACCGGGGTAGCGCCGCGGTGTCTCGTTCGGGTACTGATCGGCGGCGCCGTCCGGCTTGCGACGCCGTGGGAAGGGCTCCTGGTGGCCCGGGTGATCGGGCGGCAAGTCGGCTCCGTGCCGCTTCTCGCCCGGATGCCGCTCGTATCCGGCGTTTCGGTCCGGATCCGGTATCCAGTCGACACCCGGTCGCGTACCGGGGCGCCGTTCCGGTTCGGGGTTCCTGTCGGGTTCGGGCATGGTTTGCCTCCAGACCCAGCTGCCCTCCTGGTTCGACTGTTCCTGACTCACGTGGTCAGCGGGCCGGTCACGACCGGCTCACCGTCGACGGTAGACGTCGACGATGATGAGCGCCATGAGCACCGAGACCTCGACCACCGACGACGCCACAGGGCCGAGCATCCAGCAGCAGCTGTTCCCGGACATGAAGTGCTTCGGGTGCGGACCCGCCAACCCCGACGGGCTCCGGCTCAGCAGCTACGAGATCGACGGAGTCGTCCGCGCGACGTTCATGCCGTGGCCGCAGCACGACAACGGCGGCGGCTATCTCAACGGCGGGATCATCTCGACGGTGCTCGACTGCCACGGCGCGGCGGCCGTGATGCTCGAAGCCCACCGCCGAGGCTGGAAGCCCGCACCCGGCGAGGACCTCGCCTACGTCACCGCGGGGCTCGACGTGCGGTTCCGCAGGCCGACGCCGCTGGACGAGCCGGTGGAGATCACCGCGGAGCTGACGGCGGTCGACGAACCGGAGATGACCGTCGTCTGCGAGATCGACCACGGCGGCAAGCTCCGCGCCACGGGTTCGGCCGTGTGGAAACGCTGGCGGCCGCGCACCTGACGGTGCCGCCGGGACCCGACACTTCGCCGCGCCACGCACTGGGCCCGTATGCCTGCGGCGCCGTGCCCGGGACGCCCCCGGGCACGGCGCCGGTTCGAGTGCCGGGCGATCGCGACGGGTCAGGCGATCCACTCCCACGTCCGCGGCCCGACGACACCGTCGACGACGAGACCGTTGGCCGCCTGGAACTCCTCGACGGCACCGGCGGTCAGCGGGCCGAACTGGCCGTCCTCGAGCAGCCGCGCGCCGTACTTGTTCAGACCGGCCTGAGCCGCCTCGGCCGCGTCACCGGTGTCGCCGTTCCTCCTCGTGACGACGAGGACGGCGAACGTCTCGGGCCCGGCGACGCCGTCGACCACCAGGCCGTTCGACCGCTGGAAGTCCTCGACCGCGGCGGCCGACACCGACCCGAACACGCCGTCGACCTGCAGGTCCGCGCCGTGGTGGTTGAGCAGGTGCTGCACCGTCGTGGCGGTCTGCGGCGGGGCGGTCCGGTTCGTCGAGACGGTCGTGAACCCGGAGTCGGCGACCGTCCACACGGCGGGCGGCTGCGACGGCACGGCCTGGCCGCGGACGAGCTTCATGAAGTAGTCCCAGTCCCAGCCCGGGCCCGGGTCGGTGTGCGTGGCGCCGGGGGCCTCGGAGTGGGCGATGATGTGGTCACGGTCCGTCGGGATGCCCCAGCGCGAGCACAGGTGCTGCACCAGCTTCGCCGACTCGCGGTACATCTCCGCCGTGTAGAACTGACCGGGCTCCTGGATCCAGCCTTCGTGCTCGATGCCGACCGAGTAGTCGTTGGCGCGGTTGGCGTGCCACGAGATGCGGTTCTCCCGCACCATCTGCGTGATGTGCCCGTCGGAGGACCGGACCACGTAGTGCGCGGCGACACCGTTCTCGCCCGCCATGTGGTTGATCGCGCCGCGGTAGCTGCCCTGCGTGGTGTGGACGACCACGGCGCTGACGCTCGAGCGGGTGCCCCCCAACGCGTTCGAACCGGCGGCGACCCAGTCGTCTGCGCCGGGATACTCCGGCACGGAGGCCGCGGCGGCCTCGGGAAGCCCGCCGCGGACGAGAGCGGGCACACCCACGACGGCGGCCGCGGCGGTACCGCCGGTCACCGCGAGCATGCGCCGACGGGAAAGGCCACGAGGGGAGTTCGGGTTCTGGTCGGTCGACATTCTTCCTCCGGGGGAACGGCAGCGAGGTCTTCACGGCCCGCGCCGCCGGGGAGGGTGACGGCCCGGGCTCGTGGATCGCGAACCTAGGTGCATCGGCCGACCAGACGTCCGGAAAGCCCGAAAGTCCCTACTTTGCTACTACCGACGAAGGATGGGGGCGGGGATGACGCCGGGGCCTCGACTGCCGGCTGCTTCGGCGGCGCCGGAGATGACAGGCGGTGTCGGAGGAGTCAGCGGTGTCGGAGGAGTCAGCGGTGTCGGAGGAGTCGGGCGGTGTCGGAGGAGTCAGGCTCCGAAGACGCGGATGCGGTCGAAATCCTGAGCCTTGAGCGTGCGGAACCACAGCACGTGCGACCACTGCACGGCCCCTCCGGGGTGAGTCCACGAACCCCAGGCCGCAGCGGCCTTGCCGTGTGTCACGGCGGCCTCGACGTGCGCGGCCGTGAGTCCGTCCGGCACGATCCCCGGCAGTGCGGCGGCGACCGCGTCGCGCCCCTCGACGGTGCGCACACCGTCGGCCGCCACGATCTCGAGCACGCAGTCGGGTGCGAGAACCTCGGCCAGCGCCTCGACGTCGCCGAGCGCCACCTGCTCCTCGAACCGTGCCAGGAAGACGTTCTTCGGCGAGTTGCCGCACGCGTCGGTCCCCGTGATCGCCACTGCCATGGTCGCTCCGTTCCCAGGTTTGCCGATTCACGGTAGCCGCAGGCACCGACGATTCACGCCGTGTCCAGCCCCGCGGGCGGCATCGACTCGGTGGCGCTCGTGACCATGCGCAGAGTGAGGCCGGCGTAGAAGTCGCCGAGCTGCTGCGGTGAATCGTCACCGTCGGGCCGGTACCAGCGAACGAGGTCGACCCCCAGCGACAGGATGGCGCGGACGACACGGTGCACGTCGACGTCGGCGAACGTTCCCTCGTCGATTCCCCGCCGTACGGCGTCCTGGAACACGCTGGTCGTGAACCGGCGCAGTTCGAGGATCTCCTCGTGGTGTTGTGGCGAGAGGGCGCCGAGTTCGTACTGGCTGACCCGGCCGACGACGTGGTGCTCGGCGTGCCAGACGACGAACCTTCGGACGAGCTCCCGCAGCCGGGCCTGCGCGTCCGCACCCACCTCGGCGCTGCGCAACGTGTCGAGCGAACGCACGTGCCCAGTGCGGATGATCTCGAAGAGCAGCTGCTCCTTCGACGCGAAGTGGACGTACAGCCCGCCCGGTGAGAGCCCGACGGCGGAGGTGATGTCGCGCGTCGTCGTGGCGTGGAAACCGCTCACGGCGAAGCAGCGCACGCCCGACGTCAGCAGCCGGCGGGACTGCTCACTGCGTTCGAGGCCCCAGAACCGCGCCGACTCGGCATCCGTGCCGGCCGAGCTGTCTGCTGCGCTTCGCGCCATGTCGCCCCCTTCCACCGGGTTGCAGCCACGGACCGACCGCGCCCACCGGACCGATTCCCCACGGGGCTCGTCAGGTCGGAATCCGGCGCAAGCTTGCGGCTATGACGTGGTTCACAGTAGCATCAGGACGGCTGGTAAATGAGCGCTCAGTATCCGGTAACCGTAGGCCTCTCGACACCGACCGTTCGGCAACCGATGTTCGACACCGACCGGTCGGTACCGATTGCTCGGCATCGAGCGCCGATTCACCGGCCGGTATCCGGAGGCAACGACGCCGAGGGAGGCACCGATGGAGGTGTCCTGCGCTTTTCCGACCGCGCTCAGTTCGCCCGACCACATCGCGCTGGCTGAACGGCTCGGCTACGACAGGGCGTGGGTGTACGACACGCCGCAGCAGAGCCCGGACGTCTGGATGACGCTGGCTCTCGCCGCCGAACGCACGGAGCGGATCGGCATCGGCCCGGGCGTGCTCGTACCGAGCCTGCGCCACCCGATGGTCAACGCGTCCGCGACCGCCACGTTGGCGGCCCTCGCACCCGGCAGAGTGACGGTGGCGTTCGGCACGGGCTTCACCGGCCGTCGCGCGATGGGGTACCGGGCCGTTCCCTGGTCGTTCATGGACGCCTACCTCCGCGCGTATCGCGGACTGCTCCGCGGCGAGGTCGTCGAGTGGGAGGGCTCGCGGATGCGGATGCTGCATCCTGACGGGCATGCCCCCGCACGGCCGGTCGACGTTCCGGTCCTGGTGGGGGCGCTCGGCCCGAAGGGCAACAAAGTCGCCACCGAGCTGGGCGACGGGCTGTTCGCGACACTGCAGGTGCCGGAGTTCACGAGCGACTACGCCCACAGCGCCTACCTGGCCTGGGGAACAGTGCTGGACGAGGACGAACGCCCCGACTCGGAACACGCGCGGCTCGCGGGTGGCCCCGGCTGGGCGCTGTCGCTGCACGGCGCCTACGAGTTCGGCGGACCGGACGCGGTGCGGGCCCTGCCGGGCGGCGACGAATGGCTGGACGTGGTGACGGCCTCGCCCGAGACCGAGCGGCACCTGTCCATCCACTCGGGACACTGCGTGGAGCTCAACGCCGCCGACCGGGCGGCATGGGACGCGGGCGGCCACAGCACCCTCCGCGACGTGACGTTGAGCGGTACCCGCGACGAGATCCGGGCGAAACTCGGCGATCTTCACGCGGGCGGTGTCACCGAGATCGTCTTTCAGCCGTGCGGCCCCGCACCGGAGTCCGAATTGGAACGTTTCCTCGACGCCGCCCGCGGGTGACGGCGCCCGCCCGTCGGACATCGTGCCCCACCGGACGACGACACCTCGAACAGCGACCACCCCGGGCCACGGGCCCGCAACCGGAGGAACCATGAACCACGACGTCACGACCGTGCTGAGCGATCTGTCGTTTTTGGAGGGCCCGCGCTGGCACGACGGCCGCGTCTGGGTGTCCGACTTCTACACCCACCGCGTCTACTCCGCGGCCGAGGACGGCAGCGACCTGCGTGTCGAGGCCGAGGTGCCGCAGCAACCGTCCGGCCTCGGCTGGCTGCCGGACGGACGGCTGCTCGTCGTGTCGATGCGCGACGCCCGCCTGCTGCGGCGCGAGCCGAACGGGGAGCTCGTCTGCCACGCCGACCTGTCCGCGTACGTGGGCGGGCACCTCAACGACCTCGTGGTCGACGACCAGGGCCGCGCGTTCGTCGGTGACTTCGGGTTCGACCTCATGGGCGGCGCCCCGGCACGTCCGACGAACCTGCTGCGGGTCGATCCCGACGGCACGGTCACGACGGTGGCCGAGGAGATGCTGTTCCCCAACGGCAGCGTCATCACCGACGACGGCACGTTGCTGGTGTGCGAGACGTTCGGCAATCGCGTCACGGCGTTCGACATCGCGGCCGACGGCAAGCTCACCGGCAGGCGCACGTGGGCGTCGTTCGGCGAACTGCCCACCGAAACGGAGATCGAGAAGGCGCTCCCGCAGGTGGTCGTCGCGGCGGACGGGTGCTGCCTGGACGCCGACGGTTCGTTGTGGGTCGCCGACGCGACCGGGAACCGTGCCATCAGGGTGCGGGAGGGCGGCGAGATCGTCGACGAGATCCACCCGGGCACCGGCGTGTTCGCGTGCATGCTCGGAGGCGCCGACGGTCGCACGCTGTACCTGTGCACCGCCCCTGACTTCCACGAGGACGCGCGCACGTCGGCCCGCGAAGCGGTACTGCGCTCCGTGCGGGTCGACGCCGCTCACGCCGGAACCCCCTGAGTGGAGCACCGTGCCTACGCGCCGGTACCGCCGTGTAGGCACGCCTCCACGACCCACTCGCCTGCGATCACCGACATGGCAGGAGCACGATGTTGCAGGTCAGAACTCCGATCCACCTCTAATTTACAGGTGTAGTCTTGACGGTGGTGGCGGTTCGTACCGCCACCACCGCCGAGACCGCCGACGAGGGAGATCATGGATCTGACCGGCTACCGCATCATCGTCACGGGCGGCGCTAGCGGGATGGGCGCCGCGACCGTACGCAACTACACCGCTGCCGGCGCCCATGTCGTGAGCATGGACGTCAACGAGCAGGCAGGGCGCGAGGTCGCCGCCGCCGCGGCCGAGGCCGGGCCCGGCACCGCCGAGTTCCTGGACGTCGACGTCTCCGACGCCGACAACGTCAACACCGCCTTCGACCGGGCCGCCGGCAAGCTCGGCGGCCTCGACGTGCTCGCCCACCCCGCCGCGATCCAGCGCTCCGGCGACGCCACGAACGTCACCACCGAGGACTGGGACGCGATGTTCGCCGTCAACGTGCGCGGCACGATGCTGACGAACCAGGCCGCCCACCGCCTCATGACGCACGCCGGGCGCGGCTCGATCATCAACTTCGGCTCGATCTCGGGCCTGCGACCCGAGGCCGTCGCGCCCGCGTACTCGGCGTCGAAGGGCGCCGTGCACTCGTGGACCCGCACGGCCGCGGCCGCGTGGGGCGGGGACGGCATTCGGGTCAACGCGATCCTCCCCGCGATCGCCACACCGATGTACGACGCCGCCCTCGCCCGACTCGACGAGGCGGGCCGGACCGCGAACTACTGGCAGAACGAGGCCACGATCGCGCTCGGCCACGCGTACGGCGACCCCGACAAGGACCTCGGCCCCGTCATGGTGTTCCTCGCCTCGGAGTCCTCGCGGTTCATCACGGGACAGCTGTTGCCCGTGGACGGCGGCCAGGCGTCGGTCCGCTGACGCCGTTCGGGTGCGGAGGCGAGCGGGACGTCGGTGACAGGATGGTCCTGTGAGCTCCTCCGCGCCCCGGTCCGGCCGCGCGGCCGCCGATCTGTCCGAACCGCGTGCCCTGCGCACGCGCGAGCGGATCCTGGCGGCGATCCGCGAGGCCGCGGTCGACAGCGACCTCGACCGGCTCACCGTCTCGGCGGTCTGCCGCCTGGCCGAGGTGCACCGCGTGACCTTCTACGGCCACTGGAGTTCACTGTCCGACGCCGTCGCGGACGCGTTCGCCGAACTCGTCGACTCGCTCGCCGCGGTATCCGGCACCGCCATCGCCGAGGCCGGATCACCCGAGCGGCTCGCCCGGTTGTATGCGGCCGCGCTCGTGGATCAGCTCGCGGAACTGCGCGAGCACCGCGCCGTCTACCGGGCGCTGTTCTCCGAGAACGGTCCGCACGGCTTCGAGTCCGTGCTGCGGAGGGCGATGCGGGAACGCGCGCAGCAGGCTGTGGACGCGCTCTGCGACGCGGGCATCGACGTGCCCGGCCGCGGCGGGGAGGCCGCCGCCTACCTCGCCGCCGGGGTGACCGCCTCGTTCGCCCACTTCGTCCACGGCGACGGTGACGGCGACGACCTCGACGGAACGGCACGGACCATCGCCGCCCAGTTGCCGTCGTGGTGGCCGGCGGCGCCGAAGGAGCCGCGCGCTCTCGGCTCCGCGTCCTCGAGTGCACTACCACCGGGTATCACTCAGGACTCCCGTCACGGGACGGCGTCACCGAAACGGACACTCTCGGCGGCACCCGACGACGAGCAACCGGGAGACAGCACATGAACGTCGCACAGCAGATCAACGCCGTACTCCGCCGCATCGCACACGGCGACGGCGAGCACACGGTCGCACTGGAACAGACCTTCGCCACCACCGCCGACGACCTCTGGCACGCGTGTACCGACCCGGAGCGGCTGGCGCGCTGGTTCGAACCCGTCGAGGGCGACCTCGTCGAAGGCGGCCGCTACAAGCTCACCGGCAGTGGGACGGAAGGCACCATCGGACGATGCGAACCTCCCCACGCACTGCGGATCACGTGGGAGTACGGCGGAGACGTCAGCTCCGTCGAGGTGGATCTCACGCCCGCCGACGAGGGCACGACGCTCACCCTGCGGCACGTCGTTCCCGACAACGAACACTGGACGACCTATCGCGGCGAGTAGCGCGTGGCGCCCGGTTGCCGCGCATCGGGCACGCCCTGCCGGCCGTGGCCCGTACACGCGGGCTCGTGGAGTGGTTCCTGCTCGGACCGGGCCGCATGCACGCCACGCTCGCGGCCGGTGAGGCGATCGGCAATGGACTGCGCTGGGACATCGAGCGTCGCCACGAGAGCGCGCGTTCCCTACGATCGGCGGTGTGGGAACGACACTCACCACCGCCGCCGAAGTGGTCGCCGCCCTCCGCGACAATGCCGATCCCACCGAAGAGGCGAAGATCCGAGCTCGGGTCGCCGGGGACGAGCCGGTGATCGGCGTACGGATGGGCACCTTGTTCGACATCGCCAAGGCGGCCACGGATGTACCGGCGGTCGAGTTCGACGCGCTGGTCACACACGCGGCCTACGAATCCCGCATGGCGGCGTTCTGCATCCTCGACTTCCGAAGCCGCCGAGTGCTCTCCGACGAGGAACGCGCCACCCTCGCGCAGACCTACCTCGCCCGCCACGACGCCATCACCGCGTGGGACATGGTGGATCGCGCGGCGCCCCGGGTCCTGGGCCGGCCGATTCTGACCGGGGCCGTCGACGGAGCGATTCTCGACGAACTCGCGCGCTCGGCCGATCCCCTGCGCCGACGGTCGGCCATCACCGCACCGCTCTGGTTCGTCAAGAAGGGCTCCTCCGCAGACGTCGAGCGGGGGCTCGTCGTCGCCGACTCCCTCGACGACGACGAGCACCCGCACGTTCGGTCGGCGGTCCGGACCTACCGCAAGCACGCTGCACGACGCGTGCCGCCCAGCGCCGGCTGAGCAGCGTCGACCGGGTCAGTCGCGTTCGACGGGCATCCAGATCTCGCACGTGGCGGTACTGAAGTCCTCGGCGCGGTCGAGCACCGACACGATCGACGGGCCGGGACGGAGCCGCCACGGATTCGCCGGGAACCACTCGGTCGCGGTCGCGGCGAACCCGTCCTGCAGCGCCTTCGGATGCTCCCCCGACGTGCGGAAGACGGCCCAGTGCCCGGCGTTCACCTCCATGGCGTCGAGGTCGCCCGGGACCGCCGTGCCGCCGTCGACGGCGACCCCGTGCAGATAGGTCAGCTCGCTGCCCTCGGTGTAGTCCGGGTCGAGGTCGGCGCTCACCTGAAGCAGCCCGGCCGGTTCGGTGTTGCTCAGCTGCTTGAGCCGGTCGTGCTCGGTGGGAGGCAGTGCCTCGATGTGAGCTTGGATATGCGGATTCACGCCCTCGTGGATCAGCGGTACGCGCGCGGCGTGTCCGACGAGACGGAAACCGGGGTGTTCGACGATGCGTGCGTCCATGGGCGCACTCCCTTCGACGGTCAGGCGGAACCTGAGTTGCGATTGACTGCGAAGGGGGCCGCCGTCGCGGCGAACGTCGGCCGGTCCGACGCCGTGCACGGAGCGGAACGCTCTCCCGAATGCCTCCGTCGACCCGTATCCGTAGCGGACGGCGATCGTCAGCAGATCCTCACCGCCGACCACGTCGGCCGCGGCCACCGTCATGCGCCGCCGCCGGACGTACTCCGACAGCGGCATTCCCGCCAGGGACGAGAACATGCGGCGCAGGTGGTACTCGGTAGTACCGGCGCGGCCCGCGAACGCGGCGACGTCCAGCTCCTCGCCGAGGCTCTCGTCCACGGTCGCGACGAGCCGATTGAGAATGTCGATCACGGCTGCTCCCTTCGCGACCGATTCTTGCGACGCTCGGCTACTGCCCGCCCGATCTTTCCTGCCCGATACGATCGCGTCCACGCGCGACGCATCCGGCGCGGGCCGACACGGTGTTGCAACGCGCCACCGCGCCCGTGCACCCTGCTCGCGTGCGCACGCACGAGGAACCGATCGCCGAGGCGACCGGCGCCGACGTCACCGGCTGGGGCTGCGGCGGAATCACGAACACCAACCTGGTCCGGCCGAACGGTGCCACGACGAAGGAGAACGTGTGACCGACCCTCGACGTACCGGACCCCACGCTTTCACCGGACTGAGCGCGTTCCCTCTCACGCCCCTGCGGGACGACGCCGTCGACCAGGCGGCGTTCGCCGGACTGGTTACGCGGCTCGCCGACGCCGGTGTCGATTCGATCACCGCGCTCGGCTCGACCGGGTCCTACGCCTACCTGAGCCGCGCCGAACGTGCCCGGGTGTCCCGACTGGCCGTCGAGCACGCGGAGGGCGTACCGGTGTTCGTCGGCGTCGGCGGTCTGCGGACGTCGCACGTCCTCGCGCACGTCGACGATGCGGAAGCCGCCGGCGCCGCCGGAGTCCTGCTCGCTCCGATGACGTACCAGCCGCTGACCGACGACGACGTGTTCGAGCTCTTCCGCACGGTCACGGACCGCACCGAGCTGCCGGTCGTCGTCTACGACAACCCGGGCACGACGCGGTTCACGTTCACCATGGAGCTCTACGCCCGCATCGCGCAGCTCCCGGGCATCGCGTCGATCAAGATTCCCGGAGTGCCCGCGGATCCGGCGCAAGCCCGCGACCACGTCACAGCGATCCGGGCCGCCACGGGCGAACACGTCACGATCGGCGTCTCCGGCGACGGGTTCGCGGCGACCGGACTCAACGCGGGGTGCGACGCGTGGTATTCGGTCGTCGGCGGCACGCTGCCCTCGCCCGCACTGGCGATCACCCGTGCCGCGCGGGAGGGACGCGCCGCTGACGCCGTGGCCGAGTCCGCGCGGCTCGGTCCACTGTGGAACCTGTTCGCGGAGTTCGGAGGCAGTCTGCGCGTGGTCGCCGCGATCGCCGAGCACCTCGGCCTGGCCCCGCATCGATGCCTGCCGCTGCCGCTCCAGGGTCTCACCGACCCGCAACGGGCCGCGGTGCGCAAGGTTGTCGACGAACTCGGCCTCGGCCGGTAAATCCGGGCGAGCATGTCGCTGCGGAGTGGAGCTCGCCGTATCCCTGGTCGAGCGGCGGCCCACTCGACTCAGCGTGGCCGGTACCGCAGATATGCCGTGCCGTTGCCGAAGATGCGATGCTCGACCAGGTGCAGGTCGAGTCGGGCGTCGTCGGGTAGTGCGCGGAGTCCCCCGCCGACCACCCGGGGAACGACGAAGAACCGGAAGTCCCGCACCATGCCGGCACGGATGGCCGCGCTCGCCGTTGTCGGCCCGAAGATCTCGACCTCGCCGGCGGCGTCGGCCACGATCTTCTCCAGATCGGTGAGACCCAGCTCGGGCACGAGTCGGACCCGGTCGGAAGCGAGGTCGGCGCGGGTCAAGGTCGAGGACGCCACCACGTGCTCGATGTCGCGCCACCGCCGGGCGAACTCGTGCTCGGCCGTACTCCAGGAGTCGTCCTCCGGCGGAGACTCCCAGTACCGCATCAACAGATACGTGTTGCGCCCCAGCACTTCGGTGGACACCGCGGCCATACGGTCCACATGGAACTCGAAAACCTCGCCGCTCGGAGCCGACCAGTCGAAATCACCGCTCGCGTCTGCGGCATAACCGTCGAGCGACACGGTCGCGGTGTAACTCAGTGTTCCCACGTGTCATCACCCTCCCCCGCCGATTGCGGGACGCAACCGGTTCACGCCGAACGTAGACGTGCGGCACTCGGCCCGCAACAGCCTGCACTGTCGAGGTCCTGGCCGGCGACCTCGGCGGAGCCACGGCCGCTGTCGAGGAGATGCTTTGGATGCCACGCCGGCGGCGGGACGGTACCCCGACGTCGCGTCACGGACTCGTCGATGCGCAGGCGCTACCGTGAATCCGCTACCGGGGCCGGCACTCTCCGCGCGGCGAACGCGGAGGCCGTGATGCCCGCGGACGCTGCGACGAGCACGGCCGCGAGCAGGGCGTACGCCACGAGCCCGTTCCCCGTCGCCGCTCGGACGGTCTCGACGAGCGGCGCGGAGTCACCCGCGTTCCCGTGCACCGCGTCGAACGCCTCATGGACGCTGGCTCGCAGCGCACCGGCGATGTCGGCCGGCGTCTCGACTGGGAGCATCCGGTCGAGCGATGCCCGGAAGACGAGAACTCCCGTCGTCCCGCCGACCGCGATGCCGAGCGCGGAACCGAGCTCTCCCCCGACCTCCTGTGCCGCGGCGGCGGATCCGACGCGATGTTCCGGCGCACTCGAGATGATCGCATCGCTCACGAGCGCCATCGCAGCGCCGTGACCGAGTCCGATGACCGATACGGCGAGGACGAGCAGGGGAATCCTCCCGTCGACCACCGCGAGGGCGGTGAGGACAGAGCCGAGCGCGACGATCAGCAGGCCGCTGACGATGATGCTCGACGACCGCCAACGGCGAGCCAGTGCGGGGGCGACGAGCGCACCCAGAATGTCGGCCGCGATGTACGGCAGCGTCAGAACACCGGCGACCAGCGGAGTGAACCCTCCCACCCACTGCAGATGCTGGGTGAAGAGGAAGAACACCCCCACCGAGCCGATCCCGGTCAGCAACAACGTCAACAGGGAGGCCGCGACGCGGCGATTCTTCAGCAACACCAGATCGAACAGCGGATCAGCGAGCCGACGCTGCCGACGCACGAACAGCGCGAGCATCGCCATTCCGGCGACGACGAGGAGGACCGAGACCCCGGGTGGCAGTGACGCGGTTTCGCCCTCGGCCCCGGCAGCGATCTCTTGCAGTCCGTAGACCACGGCCAGCATCCCGGTGATCGAGAGTGCCACACTACTCGCGTCGATCCGACTTGCGCGGGATTCACGCCGTTCCGGCAACACGAGCATGCCGAGCACGACGAGCACGGCCATCGGCGGAACGTTGATCAGGAAGATCGCGCCCCACCAGAACGCCTCCACCAGCGCGCCGCCGAGCAAGGGTCCGATCGCACCGCCGATCGTGAAGGAGCTGAACATGATGGCGATGGCGAATCGGCGCTGATCGTCGTCGCGGAACATCTCCCGCAGCAGGGAGAACAGCGAGGGCATGAGGGTCGCACCGGCTACGCCGAGGAGAGCCCGCACGAGGACGAGCACGCCGGGCGTCCAGGCGAAGGCCGCGAAGACGGACAGTACGGCGAACGCCGAGGCTCCGCACAGAAGCAGCCGACGGGCGCCGACGCGGTCGGCGACACGCCCCATCGTGATCAGGAATCCGGCGATCAGAAACCCGTAGGCGTGGACGATCCAGAGCGACTCCGTCGCGGAGGCGCCCAGGTCCTCGACGAGCGTCGGGACGGTGAAGAAGAGTGCCGTGAGATCACTCGAGAGGGTCAGCATCGGGGCGACCAGCAGAGCGAGACCCCACCACGCGCGTGCCGTCGCACGAGGAGCCGCAAGCTCGGCATTGCGTTCCATCATGTAACGTAACGTTAGAGGTAGGCTACTGCCATGTCCACCCCCTCATCGAATGCGACGCCTTCGGGACGTCCCCGCGACCCGCAGCTGGACCAGGCGATCCTCGCGGCGACGCTCGAGCTCCTGGACGAGTCCGACTATCGGGAACTGAGCCTCGACGCGGTCGCACGGAGAGCGGGAACGTCACGCCCGGCGATCTACCGGCGCTGGCCGGGGCGTGTGCACCTCGCCCTGGCCGCGATCAGGTCGCGCCTCGAGGCGCCCGCGTCGCCCGACACCGGGTGCACGCTGTGCGATCTCGACGAGAGCTTCAGGTTGTTCCTCGTCACGTATCGCCTGATCCGGCCGGATGTACTGAGTGCACTACTCGCCGAGTGCGCGACGACGTCCGAGCTGCGCGCGCAGTACCTGGACACGCTGATCGAGCCGGCGCGCCGGGCCGTCGGCCACACCATCGATCGCGCCATCGCCCGCGGCGATCTGCGTGCCGACACCGATCGCGAGATATTCCTCGACATGGTCGGCGCGCTCGTGCACTACCTCGCCCTGTTCGCCGACCGCCACATCAGCGACACCGAGGCGGAGCACGCGATCGAGACCCTGCTGCGCGGAGCGGCGATCGACTACGAGGCACTCGTCGCGCACAGCCGCGCAACGGAGGAGTCCAAGGAGTCGAGCACGGCTCACCACCGGCATCATCGATGACCGAAGCCCTGCGACGTATTCGCTGCACCAGCTGAGCGACGCAGTCCCTCTTTCGACTACAGAATCGCGCCGACACCACGGAAGACCTCGGCCCACGAGTACATTGTGGACACTGCGCACTCGCAGCGCCCAACCACACGTTGAAGCGGACTCTCCACACTGGGCCACGTCCTGCGTATCCGGGGCCTGTTACAGCTCATCCCGTCACAGCCACGGCCGTCGCGGCTACTACGAGCAACGCGAGGTATGCCCAGCTGTGTACCGCATCCGGGATCCTCGGCGGCCGCCGTCGCAGCAGAACGATGACCGGAATCGCGCCGGCGAGCAGGGCAAGCGCTGAGACGACGTCGACCGTCCCGACCAGCCCAGGGGACGAGGCGACTGAGCTCCCGAACACCGAAGCCACGAGCATCGCCGGTACCGCTATCGCAACGGTCAACGGGTTCGCGAGCGAAGTCGCCAGGCTCATGTCCATTCCGGACCGGCGCATCATGGGGACGGTCATCACGCTCCCGCCGACACCGAGGAACGACGCGACTCCGCCGATCGGTATGCCCCAGCCGTCAGTTAGCGGACGACCGTCGGGTGCCTTCTTCGGCCGTCGAGTCACCCCACTCCGGGGCAGGAATCCCGGACGGAGCAGCAGGTCGACGACGGTGATACCGATGTAGGCCACGAACCCCCAGCGCGGGACGACGTCCGGCACGAACAGCGCCCCGACCCCGCCTACCGCTCCGCCGAGAGCGAGCAGAGCGAACAGCGACCGTCGCCGGCGGAGATGGGCGAGGATACTCCGCCTCGTCGCCGAGGTCGCGACGACCGCGTTGACGAGCATGACAAGCGCCGACGTCGCGATCGCGATGCGCAACGCGTCCGGCCCCCGCGCTGCGTCGACGAACAGGATGATCGGGACGGTGACGAAGCCTCCCCCGAATCCGAACAGGACCGTCGTCACTCCGACCGCCGAGCCTACGAAGAACAGCACCAGTATTGACACGCTCCCATCCGACCGCGGGCCGATAAAGGCAAGCAATCGATTGTTGATCGACTAGTTTCGCGTTCTCGCCGCTAGAGTGGTGTCGTGCACAACATCTGCCTCGACGATGTCGATCACCTGCCGATCGACGTCCTCCCGATCGGGACGGACTACCCGCCTGCGCACCGACTGCCCCGGCACACGCATCGCCGGGCACAGCTGCTGTACGGAGCAAGCGGAGTGATGCAGGTCGAGACGGACGACGGATCGTGGACGGTCCCCACCGACCGCGCTGTCCTCATCCCACCGGGCGTCGCGCACGAGGTGCTGATGGACGGGGTGACGACATGGAGCATGTACATCGAGCCGGATGCCGTGCCGTGGTGGCCGAACCAATGCATGGTCGCCGAGATCGGGCCCCTGCTGCGAGAGCTTCTGCGCGCAGCGAACGAGTTCTCTCCGGACTACGACGTCGCAGGCCGGGACGGCGCCGTCATCGACCTGGCGCTGCACGAGCTGCGCCGCCTCACTCCGACGGCACTGGCGATCTCATTGCCCCGCGACGAGCCGTTCCGCTCGCTGTGCCGCGACTACCTCGCTTCCCCCGGCCTGGCCGTGACCAACGAGACCTGGGCACAAGCCGCGAAGCAGAGCCCGCGGACGTTCGACCGCCACTTCCGCGCTCGGACCGGCAGCAGTCCCGCCGCGTGGCGCGCCCGCGCCCGTCTTCTCGCCGGCCTACGGCAACTGCCCGCCTCGACCGTCACCGACGTCGCTGCCCGACTCGGCTACGCCTCACCCGCGGCGTTCACCGCAGCATTCACACGCGCATTCGGCGCGCCACCGTCACGCTTTGTCTCACGAGCCGGCAGCGGCCCACCACCGACACCCGACACCGGTCTGTGAAGGGGTAGCGGCGACAACCGTGTCGGGTGCTGGTCCAGACGTTGAAGGCCGTGGAACGTTGCTGGCAACCGTGGCGTATTCCGGCAGCACCCTGGCATCCCGCCGTTGCCAACCTATGGCGTACCGCACGAAAGGACCGTACACGCCCGAGGACATCGGCCACCGTTTGTATTACGGCGCGACCTACCGGGCTATTACCGGGCAGGAGGCCTACGAGTTCTGGGCGCCGAAGGGCGTTGAGGGCCTCGTGCCCGCCTACGCGCCGAAGAAGTAGGCGACGTCGGGGGAACCTGTGGCGGCCGGGGCCTTTCAGCCCCGGCGCCGGCCTAGGAGTTCGCCTTCAGACCGCTCACAACCCATCCAGCAACCTGCTGGACCGGCCCGCACGGGTCCTTGCCCTCGCGCTCCGCGTCCGTCCCCAAGGTGCCGGTGACCGATACGGCGTACTCGTTCGCAACACCCACCACGGCTGTGCACATCGGGTCCTCGGCGCCTGTTTTATACGTCACGGCCGGGTACCCCTCTACAGGCGCTACCTCGGTGAAGGCCTCCACCTGCGGTTTTGCATTCGCGTACGTCGAGCTAAGGCCCTCGGTCTCAGTCTGAAAGCCGACGATGAATGACGAATGAGCCGAGATGTTGGACCACCGGCACGCTTTGCCCAACTCCTCGCGGTCGTCACGTTCGCCTTGTGACGCCTCCTCGCCAAGCGCGGTCTTGACCTGCTCCGGCGTCAGAGCGTTACACGGGTCGCCGGAAAGGGTCGATTCCGGTAGCGGGTTGTCTACGGCAGGCGCTCCGCTGTGCGGCAGGTCTGAGGTTGCCTGGCTGCTAGCGGGTGCCGACGACGACACCGAAGGAGCAGGGGAGTCCTGCGGTTCGGCCTGTCCGTCCTCGCTCGAACACGCGGAAGCCAGCACCGCCAGCGAACCGACCGCCAGCGTGGCAAGTGCACGCTTCAATTGAAGAGTCCTCCTCCGTCGCCCCCGGACTTCTTCACGTCCTTGCCTGCCTGCTCATCGGTCTCGTTATACACATCAAGGGCACGCTGGAGTTTCTCGGCGATGTCGCGGTATTGCTTCCACTGGGCCCTTATGTTGTCAGAGCCGAGTTGGAACATCGCTTTCGCTACGCCCTGGAAGTGCAGGCTTCCCGGGTCTTCTGCCGGTGGCCTGGCGCCAGTTAGTTTCTCGGCGGCCTCTGCCTGATGCTGCATCTGGTCGGCGATCCAGTTCGCCTTACGAACCATGCCCTCAGCAGTCTCCGGGTCCATCGTGAAGCCCCCGGCGATCGCACCGGAGGTCACGGCGCCCATCGCCCAGCCGTCTTGGGTCGCGGTGCCCTTGGCACCCTTGACCGCGAAGGCCGCCTGGTCCCAGAAACTGTCGCCGGTCGCCGCCTTGCCTATGTCGTCTGCCATGCGCCTTTAACTCCCCCGTCACAGTGCAGCCGTGCGGCAGCTTAGCGTAACGGGTCGCTGACTCCTCGGGTGCCGTTTCGGTGCGGATCACACAACAGCACGCGTCCCGCTGCAGCCGTAGGCGAGGCATATCACGAGATGGACATAGGCCCGCCCAACGTCTAGGGCACCCCCAATCGGCCTGAATAGTCAGCACCAAATCAGCACGCGTTCGTGCACAGCAGGGAACACCCTTTGCCATCCCCGGGCATGTCACAGATACCTTCCAGGGCTTGACCTGGACGTTTGACACACCTGACCAGCGGGGCACAGCCCCGAGATTCGGCGCTACACGTTGAAGCGGAATTCGACCACGTCGCCGTCGTGCATGACGTAGTCCTTGCCCTCCATGCGGACCTTGCCCGCGGAGCGCGCGTCCGCCATCGAACCTGCGGCCACCAGGTCGTCGTAGGAGATGATCTCGGCCTTGATGAAGCCGCGTTCGAAGTCCGTGTGGATGACGCCCGCCGCCTGCGGCGCGGTGGCGCCCTGCGGGACGGTCCAGGCGCGCGCCTCCTTCGGGCCCGCCGTGAGGTAGGTCTGCAGGCCCAGCGTGTGGAACCCGGCGCGGGCCAACGCGTTCAGACCCGGCTCCTCCTGACCGACAGACTCGAGCAGTTCCTGCACAGCCTCCTCGTCGTCCAGCTCGAGCAGCTCCGCCTCGACCTTCGCGTCGAGGAACACGGCGTCGGCGGGTGCGACCAGCTCGGCCAGCTCGGCACGCTTCGCCTCGTCGGCGAGCACACCCTCGTCGGCGTTGAACACGTAGAGGAACGGCTTCGTCGTCAGCAGGCTCAGCTCGCGCAGCAGCTCGAAGTCGACCTCCTTCTGCGCCGCGAACAGCGTGCGACCGGAGTCGAGGATCTCCTTGGCCTTCTTCGCGTTCTCGAAGGCCGGGCGCGCCTCCTTCTTGGTGCGCGCCTCCTTCTCCATCCGCGTCAGCGCCTTCTCCAACGTCTGCAGGTCGGCGAGGATGAGCTCGGTGTTGATCGTCTCGATGTCCGACAACGGGTCGATCGTACCGTCGACGTGCGTGACGTCCGGGTCGTCGAACACACGGATGACCTGGCAGATCGCGTTGGCCTCGCGGATGTTGGCGAGGAACTTGTTGCCGAGACCCGCACCCTCGGAGGCGCCCTTGACGATGCCCGCGATGTCGACGAACGACACCGTCGCCGGGACCGTCTTGGCCGAGCTGAACATCTCGGCCAGCTTGTCCAGGCGCGAATCGGGCAGCGGGACGACACCGACGTTGGGCTCGATCGTCGCGAACGGGTAGTTCGCCGCGAGCACGTCGTTGCGCGTCAGGGCGTTGAACAGGGTCGACTTGCCGACGTTGGGCAGGCCTACGATGCCGAGGGTCAAACTCACGGGTCGCAAGTGTACGTGCCGCCGACACGCCCCTCACGATCCCGTGCCGCCATCCCGGCCGTGGTGTCCGATTTCCGCGAGTCACAGCGTTGACCTGGTGGCAGTATCGACGGCATGACCGAGACGGCCACCACCGGCATCTGGCTCGACACCGACCGCTGCTACGCGGCCGTGCGCTCGCGCGACGCCCGGTTCGACGGCCGGTTCATCACCGGCGTGCGCACCACCGGCATCTACTGCCGCCCCTCGTGCCCCGCGATCACCCCCAAACGCGGCAACGTCGACTTCTTCCCCACCGCCGCCGCTGCTCAGGCCCGCGGCTTCCGCGCCTGCCGCCGCTGCCTGCCCGACGCCGTGCCCGGCTCACCGGACTGGAACGTCCGCGCCGACCTCGCCGCCCGCGCCATGCGGCTCATCGCCGAGGGCACCGTCGAACGCGACGGCGTACCCGGGCTGGCACAGCGGCTCGGCTACTCGGAACGCCAGCTCGGCCGAGTACTCACGGCTGAACTCGGCGCAGGCCCGCTCGCCCTCGCCCGGGCCCACCGCGCACACGCCGCCCGGCTGCTGATCGAACGCTCCGCGATGCCGCTCACCGACGTCGCCTTCGCCGCGGGCTTCGCGAGCGTGCGGCAGTTCAACGACACGATCCGCTCGGTGTTCGCGATGACCCCCTCCGACCTGCGCACCCGCGCGACCTCCCGGCGCGTCGACGACCCGGCCTCGTCCGAACCGGTACCCGGCACGGGGCTGACGCTGCGCCTGCCGCTACGGCCGCCGTTCGACGGCGACGGGCTGCTGGCATTCCTCACCGCCCGTGCGCTCACCGGCGTCGAGACGACAACCCCCACGCGATACACACGCACCCTGCGCCTGCCCCACGGACCCGGCCGAATGAGCGTGACGCCCACCTCCGCGGCGGCGGCCGACCACGCCGCGCACGTGCGGTGCGAACTCCGGCTCACCGACGTCCGCGACCTCGCCGGAGCCGTCAGCCGAGTACGCAGGCTGCTCGACCTCGACGCCGACCCGGTCGCCGTCGACGACGCCCTCCGCCACGACGCGACGCTGACACCGCTGGTCACCGCCCGCCCCGGCATCCGCGTCCCCGGCGCCGTCGACGGGCCCGAACTCGTACTGCGCACGATGCTCGGCCAACAGGTGTCGGTCGCCGCCGCACGCACCACCACGAGCCGCCTCGTCGCCGAACTTGGCGAACCCCTCCCCGGCACCGAACCGGTCGACGCCTCCCCGTCGGCAGGCCCGCCGGGCGCCGCGGGCCGGCAACCCGCACGGCTGTTCCCCACCGCATCCGCCGTGGCCGACCACGCCGCCGACGTCCTGCGCGGACCCCGCAGTCGCATCGAGGCGATCCGCACCGCCGCCGAAGCCCTGGCGTCCGGCGACCTCGCCGTCCACACCGGCCGCGACCCCGACGAGCTGCGCGAGGACCTGCTCGCACTGCCGGGGATAGGCCCGTGGACAGCCGACTACGTCGTCATGCGCGCACTCGGCAGGCCGGACGTGCTACTCAACGGCGACCTCGCGCTGCGCAACGGCGCCGCCGCGATCGGTATCAACCCGGAATCACTGGCGGATCGTGCGCTCGCCTGGAGGCCGTGGCGGTCCTACGCGGGCATGCACCTCTGGGCGGCGGCCACGTACGAGCCGGCCACCTCGAACTCCGGCCACCGAAACGACGACGGCAACCCCGACCGGCTCACCGCACGCACCGGCACACCACTTGCCGACGTTCAGGAAGGAACCCCATGACCACCGCCAACTGGTCCACACAGGACACCCAGGTCGGACCGTTCACCGCCGTCGTCGCGGCCGACGGCGCGGTCCTCGCCTCCGGCTGGACCTCCGATGTGGACGAACTGATCCCCGTGATCTCGTTGTCGCTGCGGCCCGCCGACCTACGCGAGAAACGCGACCTGGGCGACGTGACGGCCGCCGTCCACCGCTACCACCGCGGCGAGTTCGACGCCGTCGACCCGATCGTCGTGCGCCAGCGCTCCGGGGAATTCCTCGGTCACACCTGGGACGTCCTCCGCACGGTGCCCGCCGGGAAATCCGTGACCTACACGGAGCTGGCCGCGCTCGCCGGACGCCCCGACGCCGTCCGCGCCGCCGCGTCGGCCTGCGCGCGCAACGCCTGCGCCCTGTTCGTGCCCTGCCACCGCGTGCTGCGCGTCGGCGGCGCGATGGGCGGCTTCCGATGGGGCATCGACGTCAAACGGCGGCTCCTCGCACACGAACACCCCGCCTGACCGGCCCAGAGCCGGCCCCGACACGGGTTCGGGCGGGGCGACATGCGTCGTCACCCCGCCCGAATCGACGCACCCGGCTCCGCTGGCTACGCCTCAGTTGCCCGGCTGCTGCGGCTGCGGCTGCTGCGGCTGCGGCTGCTGCTGTGGTTGCTGCTGTGGTTGCTGCTGTGGTTGCTGCTGTGGTTGCTGCTGTGGCGGTTGCTGCTGCCCACCGCCCTGCTGCTGTTGTGCCGCCTGGAGCAGCTTCCGGCACTCCGGAGCCTGCTGGAACTCACCGGAGAGCTGCGGGTTCGACTGCAACTGTTTGATCGGCTTCTGCAGGTCCACCTGCTGCAGCTTGCTGCTCGCCGACTGCACGGCCTGCTTCGTGGCCTGGTCCGAATTCGGCGCCTTGTCGAGCTCCGCCTTCGCCTCGCCTGCCGTCGAACGGAGTTTCCGGTACGAGTCCTTGGCCGTCGCGAGGAACTGGTCGCCGCCCTCCGTGGGCGACGAATCCATCGCGTCCAGATCGGACAGGAACTTGTCGGCACCCTGGTCGATCGCGCCGAGCATCGTCGTCATCGACTTCTTCAGCGCGGCCGGGTCCTGCGACTGGGGCCTCGGCGTGTCCTGCGACGACGCCGAGAACTCGGCCAGGCTCCCGCAGAACCCGTCCATCCACCGGACGCCCTCCGGACTGGCCTGCGCGTTGCCCTGACCGCCCTGCTGCGACCCCGACGGGCCGGGGCTCGCCGAGCTCGACGCCGAACCGCTCGCCGGACCGCCCTGGCCACCGGCGTTGTCGGTCTCCCCGCCGCCACAACCGGCGAGAACGACCGCGCCTGCGGCGACAGTGGCGAGCAATGTCAGGTGAGGTCGCATATCGGAACCTCCGAACTGTCGTAGGTGCGCCCGGACGTCCCCGGTCGCTGGTGGCCCCTCACAACCCCGCGCGGGCACCCCACCGCCGACCCGAGATCGGCCCCTCGGATCGGAGAAGGGACGACCCGGACGGCGTTCCGGCGTGCCGTGACGGGGTCAGCCCCCTGCGCCGAGTTGGGGCGCGGCGGGCAGCTCCGGCTGGGCGGCGAACAGGTCCAGATACATGCCGCCCGCGAGCAACACGCCGAGCAGTCCGAGGACGACACCGCCCACCGCCACGGCCGTGACCCAGGGCTGCTTGTCGGCACGCCGCGCGTGCGCGAAGAGCACGACGGCCCCGATGACCACGGCGACCAGCGCGATAATCCCGTTGACCAGCGCGGTGGTGTGCCATGGAGCGCCGTAGAACGCCTCGATCTGGTCACCGCCGCCGGTGCCGGCCTCGATCTGGCCGACGATCTCCTGCCGGGCGCGCAACATGTCGCTCAGCGGATTGCCGATGAGCGAGCTCAACCCGAGCCCGGAACTCACCACGGCGATGCCACCGAGCACGCCGAGGCCCGAGCCCGAGGAACCAGCCCGCGACGCGCCGGCCCCCACAGCGGCGGCGCTCTCCGCGGGAATAGTGCCCTCCTCCGGGCGCGCGTCCTCCGCGGGAACCGTGCCCTCCGCGGGATCAGCGCCCTCTGAGGGAACCGTGCCCTCCATGGGAATGCCGGGGTGGGGAGAAGATTCCGGCGGCTGGGTCTCCTCCCTCGTCTTGTCCTGATCGCCGCCGACGATCCCGGTAGCTTGTTCGGTGCCGTCAGAAGTCATTGCGCGCAAGGCTACGCACTCCGGCCTGATACCCCAGTAAAGTGGCGGGCGTCAGGCGACGCCGATGTCACCGTCGAGACCGCCTTCGATCCGCACGCTCGAACCGGTGCGGGCTTTACGCACCCGCAACCGTGTCGGGATGCGCTGGCGCAGCTCCTCGACGTGCGACACCAGCCCGACGACACGTCCGCCCGCGCGGAGCTCGTCGAGCACGTCCATGACCACGTCCAGGGTTTCGCCGTCCAGCGTGCCGAAGCCCTCGTCGACGAACAACGTGTCCAGCAGCGCACCGCCGGTCTCGGCGGCCACGACGTCCGCCAGTCCGAGCGCGAGCGACAGCGACGCCAGGAACGACTCGCCGCCCGACAGCGTCTTCGCCGAGCGCACCATCCCGGAGTAGTCGTCGAGCACGTCGAGGCCCAGTCCGCCGCTCTTGCCGTGGCTTCCGGGCGCGTCGGAGTGGACGAACGAGTACCGGCCGTGGCTCATCGACCGCAGCCGCGCCGTGGCCGCGACCGCCACCTCTTCGAGCCGCGCCGCGAGCACATAGGACCGCAGCGACATGCGGCGGGCGTTCTGCCCACGGCCGTTCACGACCTCCGTGAGCGCGTCCAGCTCGGCGAACTCCTCCTCGGCGGGCGCGAGTCGACGCAGCACGGCGTCCAGCTCACCCGCGAGCGTGTCGAGGTCACGGGCGCGCCGCGTGTGTTCCTGCAGGGTCGCCGCGTCCTGTTCCGCCTGCTGTCGCGCCCGCTCGACCGCTTGCCGGGCCGATTCCACGTCGACGACCCGGTCGGGCTCGACGCCGAACAGCTCCGGTTCGGCCAGTACGGCACGGGCCGTGGCCTCGGCCTGCTCGGCGTCGGCGAGCGACTGCTCGAGCTCGGCGATCCGCTCCTGGTCACGGGCCGCGGCGCGCGCCTCGTCGACGTCGGCGAACCCGGCCGTCCGGGCGGCCTCCGCGGCGGCCTCCGCGTGCTCGTCGACGCGCGCGCGGGCCTCGCGCAGCTCGGCCCTGGCATCGGCCAGCCCGTCGAGCGCGCCCGACAGTTCCGTCAGGTGTGCGCGTCGCGCCGCGACGTCGGCGAACCCGCCCGCCGCCTCCTCGAGGCGCCGCTGTCGCTGCTCCACCCGGTCGGCGAGTGCGCGCCGCTGCTCCTCCGCCGCGGCCGCCTCCCGCTCGGCCGACGTCCGCTGGGCGGTGAGGTCCTCGTACTCGGCCTCACCGGCGCGCACGAGCTGCTCGAGCCGGTCCTTGCGGCCCGCCGCCTCGGTCAGCGTGGCCAGCTCGGCACGGACCTCGTCCACTTCGGAGCGCAGCTGGTCGGCCGTCCGGTCCCCGAGACGTTCGACGACGGCCGCGAGCGCCGTGTCGGCCTCGTGCCGTGCGGCCGCCGCGCGGCTCCTGCGCTGCTCCGCGGCCTGTTCGGCCTCGGTGGCGGCGCGTTCCTCCGCCTCGCCCACGCCGTCGCGGTTCGCCGCCGGAGCGGGGTGGTCCTCGGAACCGCACACGGCGCAGGCTTCGCCCTCCCGCAGCTCGCCCGCGAGTTCGCCCGCCATTCCGGCGAGCCGCCGCGCCCGCAGGTCGAGCAGCTCCTCGCGCGCCGACTGGTGCGCGTCGACCGCCGCCCGCTCCGCCTCACGGGCGCGGGCGGCGTCCTGTTCCAACGTCGGAACACGCTCCGCCTCGCCGAGCACGCGGGCCAGTTCGGTCTCGCGCGTCCGGACCGCGTCGAGGCGTACCGTCGCCTCGGCCGCGGCGTCCAGTTCGGACCGCAGCTGCCGCGTGCGTTCCGGCAGCCCGGCCAGCTTCTCGCCCAGCGCCGCCGCCTGCGCGGTCGCGTGCTCCGAGGTCTCCACCAGCTCCCGCAACCGGTTGCGGTCGCGGTGCTGCTGCTCGGCCTCCTCGACGAGCCCGGCCAACGTGCCCGCCTCTTCGCGCACCTCGCCCGCGCGGGTGCGCAGCGTCGCCACGTCGGGCTCACCGCCGAGTTCGCCGCCGTCGAGCTCCGAGCCCACGCGGCCGTCGGCACGCCCGCGGGCGACCAGCGTCTCCCACGCCCTCCGGTCCCCTTCGACCGCCCCGTCCAGCCGCTCGCGCTGCCGATCCGCCTCCGCCGCGAGGCCGGTCACCGCCGACGCCCGCCGCGCAGCGGTGAGTTCGGTCTTCCACTCGGCTCGCAGGTCGGCTTCCTTCGCCAGCTCGGCCAGGCTCTCGTGGGCGTGGCGCACCCGGCGTACCCGGTCGGCCTCGGTGCGCCGCTCGTCGAGCTCGGCCGCCGCACGTTCGCGTGCCGTGGCGGACGCGTCGGCCGCCGCCTTCGCCTCGGCGACCGCCTCGGAGGTGCGGTTCCGCACGTCGGCCACCCAGTCGGCGGCGCCGTCCTCGGGCGGTTCCTCCCGGGCGACCTGGCCGATCCGCGCCAGCCACTCTCGCACGGACTGCCTGTGCTCGTTCAGTTCCCGCCGCTTCTGCTGCCTGCGCTCGCTGAACCACTTCTCGGCGTCGAAGAACCGCTGCGTGCCGAACAGCTTCTCCAGCAGCTCCTCGCGGTCCTTCGTCTCGGCCCGCAGGAAACGCGCGAACTCGCCCTGCGGGAGCAGCACCACCTGGAAGAACTGATCACCGGTCATGCCGAGCAACCGCTCCACGGTGCGCGCGACCTCGTCGACACGTGTGACGCCTTCCGGCGGCTGCCCGCTCGGCGGACCGCCCAGCCACGTCAGCGATGCCTTCGCCTGCTGTTTCGTCGTGCCGTCGCCGCGCAGCTTCGGCCGTTCGTACTCGGGGTTGCGCACGATCCGGAATCGATGCCCCTGCACCGTCAGCTCCAGCGTGACCTCGGTCGGCGTTCCGCGGTCGGCCACGTCGCAGCGGAACCGCTTCGCCTCCGCCCGCGCGCCGGGGACCTTGCCGAACAGCGCGAACGCCACGGCGTCCAGCAACGTCGTCTTGCCCGCGCCCGTGTCGCCGTGCAGCAGGAAGAGCCCGTCGGCGCCGAGGGTGTCGAAGTCGACGACCTCACGGCCCGCGTACGGCCCGAACGCCGACACCTCCAGCCGGTGCAGTCTCATCGCTGCTCACCGTCCTGGCCCGGGTCGTGTTTGCCCGCCGCCTCCAGGGCCGCCACGAGCAACGTCTCCTCCCGGTCGTTCGGCGGTGCGTTCCGGCAGTCCTCGAGGAAACCCCGCGCGATCTCGGTGTCCGACCGGCCGCGCACCGCCTCCGCGTACCGCAGCACGGTCGTCTCCGCGCCCTCCGGCTCCCAGTCCAGGTGCACCGCGTACGGGAATCGCTCCCTGAGCCTGCGCATCGCGTCGACGGGCCGGACCCGATCGGTCAACGTCGCCGACACGAAACTGTCGACGTGCGGCGCGTGCTCGGGCGCCGCGAGCAGTTCCTCGAGTTCGCCGCGCATCGTCGCCAACGGCCGCGGCACCGGCAGTTCACGGCGTCGCACCTCCCCGACGCCGCGTTCGTCCACGTCGAACAGGAAGACCGATTTCCGTTGCGACATCTCGGAGAAGGAGTACGCGAGCGGGCTGCCCGAGTAGCGGACGTGCTCGTCCAGCACCTGCGGTCCGTGCAGGTGTCCCAGCGCCACGTAGTCCACGCCGTCGAACACCGACCCGGGAACCTGCTCGACACCGCCGACGGCGATCGTCCGCTCGGAGTCGCACGCCGCAGCGCCGGTGACGAACGCGTGCGCGAGCACGATCGAGCGCGTCCCCTCCGCCCTGGCCACGAGGTCCTCCCGCACGCGGCGCATCGCCTCCGTCAGTACCGCGGTGTGGCCCCTGTCGTCGATGCCGAGCGCGTGCCGCGCGGTCTCCGGCTCCAGGTACGGGATTCCGTACACCGCCACGGGAGCGCCGGACGCTTCGCCGCCGTCGAACACGATCGGCTCGGCGATGCCGGCCACGGTCGTGCGAAGGTGCAACCCGCCTGCCGCGGCGAACTCGGCGAACGCGCCGAGCCGGGCGGCGGAGTCGTGGTTGCCCGACGTCAGCACGAGCTCCGCGCCGGCCTCCCGGATCCGCCGCATACCCGTCGTCGCGACGCGCACCGCCTCTGCGGACGGCACCGCACGGTCGTAGATGTCGCCCGCGACCAGAACCACGTCGACCGCCTCGTCACGAACCAGCCCCGCGAGGTGGTCGAGAGCGGCCGCCTGCTCGGTGAGCAGGTCCGCACCGTGGAAGGTCCGGCCCACGTGCCAGTCGGAGGTATGGAGCATTCGCACGCGATCAACGCTAGGTGCCGGCCCCGACAGAACCCCGCACGCCCACCCGGCGTGTCACTAGAACGTGTGTTCCCTTTACGCTGCAGGCTCCCGCCGGCCGTTTTCTGTCGGGGGTGTGCGCCATGATGCGGCACGACACCCGGACCGTGACCGCCGAGACGTGACCCCCGGCGGATGTGCGGACATGCGGAGGTGCGGACGTGCCGGACCCCCGGGCCGGACCGGCCGGCAAGCCGGACGACGAACGAGGAGCGTGCCCTGTGGCTTCGACGGTGTTCGCCGCGGTCGCGACGGTGGCCGCGGTACTGCTCGCAGGCGCGGTCGTCCTGCTGTGGCGGCTCTACCAGGACGGCATGCGCCGTGCCGACGACGCCGCCAGGCAGGTCGAGGCGGAACGAGTGAAGCTCGACCAGCAGCAGGCGGCGCTCCGGCGGTACGAGGTGGCGTTCGCCTCGATCAGCGGCAGGGGCGAGCTCGGCGAACACGTACTGGTCGAGACCGCCCGCGCACTCGGCCTGCGCGAAGGCCTGCACTACACGCTGCAGACCGACCTCGCAGGCGGTGGCGCGGCGAAACCGGACATGGTCCTGCGTGTCGGTGGCGACCGCACCGTGCCGGTCGACGCCAAGGCGAGTCTGGCGATCTGGGCCGAAGCGGTCGAGACCGACGATCCCGACGAACGCCTCGACGCCCTGCGCGTCCACGTGCGGAACCTGCGCTCCCGCGCGACCGAGTTGGCGGGAAAGGGCTACCAGCGCTGGGCCGACGCGATCTACGGCACGGTCATGTTCGTGCCTTCGGACGCCGCGGTCGTCGCCGCGCTCGACACCGACCCCGAGCTGCTGCGGTGGATGCTCGACCGGCGCGTGTTCCTGTGCGGCCCGACGGGCTTCGCCGTCATCGCCTCGGCGGCCATGTTCGCCGCGACCGAACGCACCCTGCTGGACGACGTCGAACAGGTACGGGCCTCCGCTGCGTCGGCCCACCGCGCGGCCGCGGGCGCCGTGGACGCCGTGAACCTGTCCAGCACGCACCTGCAGCGGTTCCTGTCCGCCCGTAAGCGGGAGTTGGAGGCGCTGGAGAACTTCCGCGGCACGGTCGCGCCGCTGACGGAGGCCGCGGCCAGCCCGGCGCCCGTGCCCGCGATCCGGAAGAGCGACGAGGCTTCCGCGAACTGAGGACCGCACGTCGGGTTTCCTGCCCGCGGCACTGTGACCGAACCGGCAACCCGACGAATCACCCGAGTCCCGGCGCCCGGGCTCATCCGGCCTTCACACGAAAGGTCACGGTTGTGCCGGATGTCACGGAGCAGAGGCACGTTCGACCACCCGGTGCGACGAACGTCGAGGATCCTTGGCGATCGTGGCCGATCTACCGGCTACGGTGTTGCCCTGTGACCGCCACACGAGATCGCCGCAGCGATCCTGACGCCGCGAACGAGGACGAGCCCGTCCACTGGGACGAACGTCTCGTGCTCGGTGCCCGGCGCGGTCTGCCCTGGTGGGGAGCGGTCCTGCTCGCCCTGGTCACGGCGATCGCGGGTGCGGTACTGAGCACGCAGGTGACCGACGGACTCGGCCTGCCGTTCCAGTTGATCTACGTCGCGGGCGCGCTCGCCGCCGTCGCGGCGGTGCGCAGGCGCAACCTGTTCGGGCCGATGGTCCAGCCACCGCTGGTCATGGCCGTCGCCGTGCCCCTGGTCGTGCTCACCGGGTCGTCGCTACCGGAAAGCAACGACATGCTGGCCGACGTGCTGGCCATCAGCACGCCGTTGATCAACAACTTCCCGGTGATGGCGATCGCGACCGGTCTGACGGTCGCCCTCGGCGTGTTCCGTATCTACCGGGAGCGCGACCCCGACAGGCCCGTCAGGGACACCTCCAAACGCACGCGCAGCCGGGACGAGGACGGCGCCGGGGATCGGCCCGCACCTCCGAAGGAGAAGCGGCCTGCGAAGAGCCCGAAGGACAAGACTCCGGGTGTCCCGGCCGCGGATGCCGACGCGGGTGCGGCGGCAGTCAGGCGCCCCGCGGGCGACTCGGGCACGTCAGGACGCCAGCGCAAACCCCGTCCGCCGGAGGACCTCCCCGACGGCCCGGCAGGACGCGGCAAACCGGCTCGTGGAGAACCGGGGCACGGAGAACCGGGGCCCGGAGAACCGCAGCGCCGGGGCCGTCCCGCCGACGGTCCGCCCGGACGGGCCCCGCGCGGGCCGGAGGACGCACCGCCGCCGCGCCGTCCCCGCCCCGTCGATCAGGATCGCGGATCCCGCACTCCGCCGCCCGCAGATCGGCGCCCGCCTCGCACCCCGAGAACGCCTCCGCCCGACGCTGGCCCCGGACCCAAGCGACCGCAGCGGCCGCCACGCGGCGAGCGTCCGGATCCTCCACAGCGGCCCAAGCGGCCCCGCGGAGCCGAGCCGCCGCCCGGCCGCGACCAGCAGCGCCGCCGCCCTTGGGACGCCGAGGACTGACCCCACCCGCCGCATCCGCCCACGTGCGCCGATGCGGCGGACGCACGTAGTGAGGCCGCCCTCCCCGATCGCGGGAAGGGCGGCCTCACTGCGTGATCGTCGGTGTCGTCCGGCGGGGCCCGCCGGCTCAGCGCACGCTGCTGCGCGTCTCCTTGTCGGAGCGCAGCTCACGGGGCAGTGCGAACGAGATCTTCTCGTTGGCCGTCGTGACCTCCTGCACGTCGTCCCAGCCGCGTTCGGCCAGGTCGTCGAGCAGTTCCATCACGAGCACGTCGGGCACCGACGCGCCGCTGGTCACGCCGACGGTCGTGACGCCGTCGAGCCAGGCCGGGTCGACCTCGTTGGCGTAGTCGATCAGGTGGGCGTCGCTGGCGCCCGCCTGCAGCGCGACCTCGACCAGCCGCTGCGAGTTCGACGAGTTGCGCGAACCGACCACCAGCACGAGGTCGCACTCGGCCGCCATCGCCTTGACCGCCACCTGACGGTTCGACGTGGCGTAACAGATGTCGTCGCTCGGCGGGTCGGCGATGCCGGGGAAACGCTCGCGGAGTTGGTCGACGCGCTGCATCGTCTCGTCGACGCTCAGCGTCGTCTGCGAGAGCCACACGACCTTCTCCGGGTCGCGGATCTTCACCTGCTCGACGTCCTCCGGCGTGTCGACGAGCTGGACGTGCTCGGGAGCCTCACCGGAAGTGCCTTCGACCTCCTCATGGCCGTGGTGGCCGATGAGCATGATGTCGTAATCGTCCCGGGCGAACCGGTTGACCTCCTTGTGGACCTTCGTCACGAGCGGGCAGGTCGCGTCGATCGTGCGCAGGTTCCGCTTCTCGGCCTCTTCGTGCACCGCGGGCGAGACCCCGTGCGCCGAGAACACGACGAGAGCGCCCTCGGGCACCTCGGTGGTCTCGTCGACGAAGATCACGCCCCGTTCCCGCAGCGTGTCCACGACATGACGGTTGTGGACGATCTCCTTGCGAACGTAGACGGGCGGGCCGTACATCTCGAGCGCCTTCTCGACCGTGATCACCGCACGGTCGACACCGGCGCAGTACCCGCGCGGCTTCGCGAGCAGCACACGCTTGCCGTTCTGGTCACCGCTGGGGCTGGCTGCACTCATGGGTACCAGGGTACGGACCGCACGAAAGGGCCGTCACCGCGCGAGGCATGTGGCGTCGGCCGCGGTGCACCGGCATTCCGCGGCGATGTCGGCCGTCCGGGAGCGGGGTGGGGCTGGGCAGGCGGAGCCCGGTGCGGCAGTCTTGGCGCATGAAGCATTTCCCGTTCCCGGTGCGGGTCGCGGCCGGCCTCGCCGCTTCGACCGCCGACACGGTTCGTGACCTGCCGAAACACCTGACGGAACTCCCGGTGACGGTCGCGAGCCAGGTGCTGCAGACCTCGATGCGGGTGCAGCAGCACGTCACGGAGCTCGCGATCAAGGGTGACGACGCGCTCGCGGCGTTCCGCGGAGTGGAGGACGAGCCCAACTGGGCGACGTTCGACGAGGACGACGACCCTGCGGCGGCGGCCGCGTGGGCCGAGTCCGGCACCCCGGGGTCGGCGGCCGCGTTCGACGACCCGTGGGACGCCGAGTCGCAGGCGCTGGGCGAGGAACACGAGGACGGGGAGTTCGACGCCGCCGACACCAACATCGTGTCGACGACGGGCGGCCCCGTCGGCACGGTCGGCACCGACACGGCCGGCACGAACCCGGCCGGCGACGACACGGGCACCCGGGATGCGGCCACCGCGGCCACGCCTCGTCGCGACGACACCGGAGACTCCGCGGCGGCCACCGGCGGCACGGCTACCGACAACCCGGCTACCGGACAGAAGCCCGCCGGACGGTCGACGTCGTCGGGGCCCGCGGGCGTGAGCGACTACGACGCCCTCAGCCTGCCCGAGCTGCGTTCCCGGCTGCGGTCGTTCTCCTCGGCCGAGCTGGAACAGCTCCTCGAGTACGAACGGGACAACGAGAACCGGCCGTCGTTCACGGGCATGCTGAGCCGCCGGATCGCCAACGTGCAGGCCGAGTCGGACGCTACCGACAATGCCCCCGCAGACGGCTCCACCACGGCCGGTGACGGCGGCGCGGACACCACGAGCGGCGAGACCACCACGTCGTGAGCACGGACGCACGGGGCACCCAGGAAGGCTCCCAGAACGCGGGCGCGCAGCCGTCGACGTCCGACAACCCGTGGCCGGTCCGCACGGTCGCGCGGAAGATCGCCGACTGGATCCACCGCCTCGGGTCGGTGTGGGTCGACGGGCAGATCACGCAGATCTCGGCACGTCCCGGCACGCAGACGGCGTTCCTGACGCTGCGCGATCCGGCCGCCGACGTGTCGATGTCGGTGACCTGCCAGCAGCGCATGCTGCGGTCGATCGACCCGCCATTGCGCGAGGGCGCGAGCGTGGTCGTGCACGCGCGGCCGTCGTTCTGGCTGGGCCGCGGCACGTTGAGCCTGCGGGCGAGCGAGATCCGCGCGGTCGGCATCGGCGAACTGCTCGCACGGATCGAACGGCTCCGCAAGCTCCTCGCCGCCGAGGGCCTGTTCGCGCAGGAACGGAAACGTCCCCTGCCCTTCCTGCCACGCGGCATCGGTCTGATCACGGGGCGCGCCTCGGCAGCGGAACACGACGTGCTGGCCAACGCGCAGAACCGCTGGCCCGCCGTGAAGTTCCACGTCGTCAACACAGCGGTGCAGGGCGCGAAGGCCGTACCGCAGGTCGTGCAGGCCCTGTCGGACCTCGACGCGAACCCCGAGGTCGACGTCATCGTCATCGCGCGGGGCGGCGGCAGCGTCGAGGATCTGCTGCCGTTCTCGGACGAGACACTGTGCCGGGCGGTGGCCGCGGCGGGCACGCCGGTCGTCAGCGCCATCGGCCACGAGCCGGACTCGCCGTTGCTGGACAACGTGGCGGACGTGCGCTGTTCGACGCCGACGGGCGCGGCGAAGACGATCGTGCCCGACGTCGGCGAGGAGACCGCGCGGGTGCACCAGCTGCGCGACCGTGCGCGGCGGGCACTGCACGGCTGGGTCGACGGCCAGCGCAGGCAGCTCGATCAGCTGCGCAGCCGTCCCTGCCTGGCCGATCCGCTCGGCCCGGTCGAGCGCAGGGAGGCCGACGTCCAACTCCACGTCGAACGGGCCCGCAGGGCCGTCATGACCACGCTGACGCACGAACAGAGCGCCCTGGCCGCCGCGCGTGCCCGGCTGACGGCGCTCGGCCCGTCGGCGACACTCGAACGCGGCTACGCCGTCGTGCAGTACGTCGACGCCGACGGCGAACTGAAGGTGCTGCGGTCCGTCGACGAGGTGTCCGAGGGCACGGAGCTGCGAGTGCGGGTCACCGACGGCGCGATCTCGGCGACCACGCGATAGTGTGCGCCCGGACCCGGTCTCGGCGGAGGCGCGGTGTCCGGCAGGCACGCATCCGAGACGTGAGGCGAACCGCGACGTGAGCGAATCCGGTGGCGACACCCCCGACAGCGCCCCCGACAACAGTGACCCCGACAACAACGACCCCGACGACCTGTCCGGCCTGGGCTACGAGCAGGCCCGCGACCAGCTCGTCGAGGTGGTACGGGAGCTCGAGGCGGGCGGCCTGTCCCTCGAACAGTCGCTGGCGTTGTGGGAGCGTGGCGAGAAGCTGGCGCGGCTGTGCGAGACGCACCTCGCAGGCGCCCGCGAGCGTATCGAAGCCGCGCTGGCTACCGTTGAGGACGATTCCGACGCCGACGCGGGCGACACCGCGGGCGGGTCGAACGGCAGCTCGCGGGAGTGACACCGCCGTGACGTCCGCGACAACTCCATGAACGCAGCATCGCGCAGACTGTAAGCAGTTTCCGCGCCGATCTTCGTCGAGCGCGTACCGACGCGACACCCACCTCGGGAGGCAGCATGACCACCAGCACGCCGAGACGGGGCGAGGCGCCCGACCGCAACCTCGCCATGGAGCTCGTCCGGGTGACCGAGGCCGCGGCGATGGCGGCGGGCCGTTGGGTCGGCAAGGGCGACAAGATCGGTGGCGACGGCGCCGCGGTCGACGCGATGCGTCAGCTCATCGGGACCGTGTCGATGTCCGGCGTGGTCGTGATCGGCGAGGGCGAGAAGGACGAGGCGCCCATGCTGTTCAACGGTGAGGAGGTCGGCAACGGCGACGGGCCGCAGTGCGACGTCGCCGTCGACCCGATCGACGGCACGACCCTGATGAGCAAGGGCATGCCGAACGCGCTGGCCGTGCTGGCCGTGGCCGAGCGGGGCGCGATGTTCGACCCGTCCGCGGTGTTCTACATGGAGAAGATCGCCGTCGGTCCCGAGGGCGCCGGTGTGGTCGACATCGACGCGCCCATCGCGGAGAACATCCGGCGTGTCGCGAAGGCGAAGCAGAGCAGCGTCTCCGACGTCACGGTGTGCATCCTGGACCGGCCGCGGCACGAGACGATGGTCAAGGAGGTCCGCGAGGCCGGGGCGCGCATCCGCTTCATCAGCGACGGTGACGTCGCGGGCGCGATCGCGACGGCCCGGTCCAACTCGGGTGTCGACATGTTGCTCGGCATCGGCGGCACTCCCGAAGGCATCATCGCCGCGGCGGCGCTCAAGTGCCTCGGCGGCGAGCTGCAGGGCAAGCTGTGGCCGAAGGACGACGACGAGCGGCAGCAGGCGATCGACGCAGGCCACGATCTCGACCGGGTGCTCACCACCGACGACCTCGTGCGCGGCGACAACGTGTTCTTCTGCGCGACCGGCATCACCGACGGCGACCTGCTGCGCGGCGTGCACTACCGCGCCGGCGGCGCGACGACGGAGTCGATCGTCATGCGCTCGAAATCCGGCACCGTGCGGCTGATCGACGGCTACCACCGGCTGAACAAGCTGCGCACGTTCTCGACGGTCGACTTCGACGGCGACATCGGCACCGCCGTCCCGCCGATCCCCTGATGCGAGGCGGGTTCACTCGTTTCGCCACCGTCGTCTCGGCCGTCGCGGCCTGCCTGGCGACCGTCGTGGCACCCACGGCATCCGCGTCGGTGCAGCCGGATCTGGTCGGCGGTACGCCGGCGGGCGAGACATACCCGTTCATGGCGTCGCTGCAGGACCGGGGCGAGCACGTGTGCGGCGCCGCGCTGCTGCGGCCGGAGTGGCTGGTCACCGCGGCACACTGCGTGCAGGGCGCGGGCGGCGAGGCTCAGGACCCCGCCGTGTTGAGGGCCCGGATCGGCAGCACCGACCGGACGAAGGGCGGCGAGGTCGCCGACGCCGCGGAGGTCGTCGTCCACCCGTCCTACCAGTACCCGGGTTCGACCGGCGACCTCGCGCTCGTCCGGCTGAGCGCTCCCGTGTCGGCACAGCCCGTCGAGATCGCGGGCGCCGACGCACCCTCCGACGCCGCTGCACCCGAGGGTCCGGCACCGACGGAGCCCGGCACGCCGACGCGGCTGCTCGGCTGGGGCCAGACGTGCCCGGAGAACGGCTGCGGCGAGGCCCCGGTGACGCTGCAACAGGTCGACACGCAGGTCGTCGACGGTGAACGGTGTGCCGCCGGGTTCGACGCGGCGTCCGAGGTGTGCACGGGCAATCCCGACGGTGCGGGTGCGTGTTACGGCGACTCGGGCGGACCACAGCTCGTGCGGGCGGGCGAGCGGTGGCGCCTCGTGGGCATGTCGAGCCGGTCCGGCAACAACAAGCCCGTCTGCGGCACGTCCCCGTCGATCTACACCTCCGCCACGGCCTACGCGCCGTGGATCGACGCGACGGTCGCGCGCTGACCGCTCAGCCGCTGGAGTGGCCCGGGAACAGCCGGGCCGACGGGTCGAGTTCGACGGCGATGTTGTTGACCGCGGTAGCGGCCTCGCCGAATCCCGTCGCGATGAGCTTGACCTTGCCGGGGTAGGCGGCGACGTCGCCCGCGGCGTAGATCCTCCGGCGTGCCGTCGCCATGGTCGAGTCCACGGTGATCGAACGCTGGTGGATCTCCAGGCCCCAGTCCTCGATCGGCCCGAGGTCGGCGGTGAAGCCCAGTGCGGCCACGACCGTCTGCGCGGGCAGCACCTCCGGTCGGGTTTCCTTGGTGTCCGGGTCCTTGATCTCCAGCGCCACCTCGGCGAGCGTGCCGTCGGCGTCGCCGCGCAGTTCGGCGACCTCGGCGTCGGTGATGATCCTGATGCCGGCCTCACGGGCCTCGCGGATGATCGACTCGGCCGCGCGGAACTTGGCCCTGCGGTGCACGAGCGTCACGCTGCGGACGACCGGGTGCAACGCCAGCACCCAGTCGAACGCCGAATCGCCGCCGCCGACGACCACGACATCCTTGCCCGCGTGCTCGTCGAGCGCGGGCACGAAGTGCACCATGCCTCGGCCGAGCCAGCCGTCGCCCGCGGGCAGCGGCCGTGGCGTGAACTCACCGATACCCGCGGTGATGAGCACCGCCTTGGCGCGCACGGTCTCCCCGCCGGACTCGCCGTCGAGCGTCATCGTGAGCCGCTCGCCGTCGTCGTCGAGCGCGTGGGCCTTGCGGCCGAGCAGGTACCGCGGATTCCACTGGTTCGCCTGTTCGACGAGACCTTTCACGAGGTCACGTCCGCGCACCCCGGGGAATCCGGCCACGTCGTAGATCATCTTCTCCGGGTACATGGCCGTGACCTGGCCGCCCGCCTCGGGAAGCGAGTCGACGATCGCCGCCGACAACCCGCGGAACCCCGCGTAGTAAGCCGCGAACAGCCCGGTCGGTCCCGCGCCGACGATCAGCACGTCGACCTCGGCGAGCTGAGCCGCCCCGGTGGGACCCGTCGTTTCCGTGAGCCCCGTCGTCTCGGAGGTCTCCCTTGGTTCGGCCATGGGCGCACCGCCCTTTCCGCCGTCGATGAGTAGGCGCACTCTTGATCGTAATGCCGTGACGCCGATGGTGTGACCGCCGCGACAGTCGGCGCCGCCCCGTCTCCCGCGCCCGGCCGCCGACGTGCCGCCCGTCTCGGCGACGTGCCGCACGACACCCGGCGGATCGGGCGGCCCCGGGAGCAGACTGGGGACATGGCAGAGCAGGAATTCCGGATCGAACACGACACGATGGGCGAGGTCAAGGTTCCGGCCGACGCCCTGTACCGCGCACAGACACAGCGGGCGGTGGAGAACTTCCCGATCTCCGGCGCGGGCCTGGAACGCGCCCAGATCCGCGCACTCGGGCTGCTCAAGGCGGCCTGCGCCCGGGTGAACGCGCGCCTGGGGGTGCTCGACGCCGAGGTGGCCGCGGCCATCGCGAGCGCGGCCGACGAGGTCGCCGAGGGCCGCCACGACGACCACTTCCCCATCGACGTGTTCCAGACCGGCTCGGGCACGTCGTCGAACATGAACGCCAACGAGGTCATCGCCACCCTCGCCTCCCGCGCGCTGGGCCGGGACGTGCACCCGAACGACCACGTCAACGCCTCGCAGTCGTCCAACGACACGTTCCCGACCACCATTCACGTCGCCGCGACCGAGGCCGTGCTCACCGACGTCGTCCCGGCACTCGAACACCTGGCGACGACGATCGAGCAGCGGGCCGCCGAGTGGTCCGAGATCGTGAAGTCGGGGCGCACCCACCTGATGGACGCAGTCCCGATCACGCTCGGCCAGGAGGCGGGCGCGTGGGCGTCACAGGTGCGGTTCGGCATCGAGCGCCTGCGCAGCGGCCTGCCCCGGCTCGGGGAGCTGCCCATCGGCGGAACGGCGGTCGGCTCCGGGCTCAACGCGCCCGCCGGATTCGGCTCGGCCGTCGCCGACGAACTCGCCAAGGTGACCGACCTGCCGCTCGCCGAGGCGCGCAACCACTTCGAGGCGCAGGCCTCGCAGGACGGCGTGGTCGAGACCTCCGGGCATCTGCGCACGGTGGCGGTGTCGCTGAACAAGATCGCCAACGACCTGCGGTGGCTCGGCTCCGGGCCGCGCACGGGACTGTCCGAACTGGCACTGCCGGATCTGCAGCCCGGGTCGTCGATCATGCCGGGCAAGGTCAACCCGGTCATCCCGGAGGCGACGCTGCAGGTGGTGGCACAGGTGGTCGGCAACGACGCGGCCGTCGCGTTCGCCGGATCGCAGGGCAACTTCCAGCTGAACGTGAACCTTCCGGTGATCGCGCGCAACGTGCTGGAGTCGGCGCGGCTGCTGTCGGCCGTGTCGCGGCTGCTGGCCGACAAGGTGTTCGCGGGCCTGACCGTCAACACCGAACGCACCCAGGCCTACGCCGAGGGCTCGCCGTCGATCGTGACGCCGCTCAACGCCTACATCGGCTACGAGGAGGCCGCGGCCGTGGCCAAGCAGGCCCTCAAGGAGCTGAAGACGATCCGGGAGGTCGTGGTCGAACGCGGCTACATCGAGCAGGGCAAGCTCACCGAGGCCCAGCTCGACGAGGCCCTCGACGTACTCGGCATGGCGCGCGGCGGCAAATGACGACGACATGGGGCCGCCTCGCACCGGGGCGGCCCCACGTGGGTCGACGCCGCCGATTCGGCGCGGCGGTGGGCGCGGAGTTCGCTCCACGTACCCGGCGCACGTGTTCACGTTCGGCCTCGAAGTGATCCTCGACGGAGTGCAGGCGCGCCTGGGCTGACGCCGGCCCGCCTCACAGCGCGGCGTCGAGCAACTGCCGGGCCGCGTCCCTGGCACCCGCCACCGCCCCGGGGACGACGTCGACCGAGGCCGCCACCGCGGCGCCCTCGAACAGCATGAACAGGGACGCCGCGAGCTTGCGCGGGTTGCGGGCTCCGGTGTCGCGCACGAGCCGTCGCAGGTAGTCCAGCACCCACTGCTTCTCGCTCGCGATCGCCGGGCGCGCGGGATGGTCCGGATCCGGCAGTTCGGCCAGCGCGTTGACGAACGCGCAGCCACGCGGATTCTCGGCGGCCATCCACGACTCCAGGGCGTCGAACATCAGGAGCACGCGCCGTCGGGGACCGAACCTGCCGGGCTGCTCGACGACCGCGGTCACGTGTTCACGCCACCGGGCGTCCCTGCGTTCGAGGTAGAGCCGGACGATCGCGTCCTTCGAACCGAACCGGTCGTAGAGCGTCTTCTTCGTGACTCCGGCCTCGGCGGCGATCATGTCGACGCCGACGGCGTGGATTCCGTTGTCGTAGAACAGTTTCTCCACGACCTCGAGCACCCGCTCGGCCGCGGGTGTCATCGCCGGCTGTTCGCTCATGTCTCGATCCTAAGGGGCCGCGCGGAACGCGTCCGGTTGGGCGATCGTGCGGACGCTGCCGGATCCTCCTTGACGGTAAACAGATCTGTATAGTACTAGTAGCTATACCGGTCAGTATACATCGCTCAGGTGGTAGGCAGAGGAGGATTCGTGGGGACGTCACGCACCGACGCCGGACTCGCGGTGGGATTCGTACTGCTGTGGAGCTCGGGGTTCATCGGCGCGACCATGGGCACCGCCCTCGCGAGCAGCGCGACGCTGCTGGCCTGGCGGTTCGCGGCGGTCACCGCACTGCTGGGGCTGTGGTGGCTGACCTTCCGACGGCGGCACATCCCACTGCGCGAGCTCGGTGTGCACGGGTTGCTCGGACTGCTGACGCAAGTCGGTTACCTGTCGGGCGTCGTGTGGTCGGCCGAACTGGGCGTTCCGGCGGGCACGTCGGCGCTGATCGCGGCACTGCAACCGATCGTCGCCGCGGCACTGTCGGGTCCGCTCCTCGGTGAGCACACATCCGCGACGCAGTGGTTCGGCCTGATCCTCGGCCTCGGCGGGGTCGCGCTCGTGGTGTCGGGCGACCTCTCGGGCAGCGCACCCACCCTCGCGTACACACTGCCGCTGCTGGCGATGCTCAGCCTCGTGGCGGGCACGTTCGCGCAGCGCAGGCTCCCCTCCTCGCTGCCGCTCGCCGAGTCGCTGCTGATCCAGGCCGCACTCTCCACCCTCGTGTTCATGCCGGTCGCGGCCCTCACGGGCGACGTCGCACCACCGGCGTCGGGCGACTTCTGGCTCGCGATCACCTGGTTGGTCGTCTTGTCGACATTCGGCGGCTACGGGTTCTACTGGGCCGTGGCCCGGCGTGGCTCGGTGCGCCGGGTGTCGACCCTGCTGTACCTGACCCCGCCGACGACGATGCTCGCCGCGCTGCTGATGTTCGGGGAGCCGGTGACCCTCGAGGGCCTGGCGGGACTCGTCGTGTGCTTCGGTGCCGTGCTGCTCGCGCTGCGTTCACCACGCGAGATGTCGGCCTCGCGCGCGACGATGGAGCCATGCAGCGCGACTCCCAGCACCGCGACTCCCAGCACCGCGGCCCCGGCCCCGGCCCCGGCCCCGGCCCCGGCGGATTCGAACACCGCGACCCCGAGTCCGGCCGACCCGTCGACACCGAGTCCCGCCCCGCCGGCCTGCACCTGGACGACGTCGTCCGCGCCTCCGGCGAGCTGGCCGCCACGCGATCACGCAAGGCCAAGACCGCGATCCTGGCGGACGTCCTGGGCCGCGCGCAGGTGGGCGAGCTTGCGCCCACGGTCGCGTTCCTGACCGGCGCGCCGACGCAGGGCCGCATCGGTGTCGGGTGGCGAACCCTGCGAGGCCTGCTCGGACGACCGGCGGAGACGCCGACCCTGACCGTCGCCGAGGTCGACACCCACCTCGGCGACGTCGCCACCACGAGCGGCAGCGGGTCGGCGGCCCGCCGTTCCGAACTGCTGTCGCACCTGCTGGCTCGTGCCACCTCCGCTGAGCAGGACTTCCTGCTGCGTCTGCTCACCGGGGAGCTGCGGCAGGGAGCGCTGGAAGGCGTGATGATCGAGGCGATCGCCACGGCCACCGGCGTACCCGGCGACCTGGTGCGCCGCGCGGTGATGCTCTCGGGTGGACTGGCCGAGACCGCCGCGGCGGCGGCCTCCGGAGGGCGGGAGGCCTTGCTGGCGTTCCGGCTCGAACTCGGGCGGCCGGTCCGGCCCATGCTCGCCTCCCCTGCCGAGTCACTCGACCAGGCCGTCGAGGGCATCGCCGAGCCGATCGTGGAGTACAAACTCGACGGCGCCCGGATCCAGGTGCATCGCGACGGCGACGAGGTGCACGTCTACACCCGCACGTTGCGGGAGGTCACCCGGCAGGTCGCCGAACTCGCCGACCTCGTGCGCGGCCTGCCCTGCGCGTCGGTGGTACTCGACGGCGAAACACTCGCGCTGACCGACGACGGCAGGCCGCGGCCGTTCCAGGAGACGATGTCGCGCTTCGGCAGCACGCGGGAGGAGCAGGTCAAGGCACTGCTGCTGCGGCCGTACTTCTTCGACTGCCTGCACCTCGACGGAACCGACCTGCTGGACGCATCGCTGCGGGAGCGCCGGGAAGCGCTGCACCGGGTCGCGGGTGAGCACGTCATTCCCGGCGAGGTCGCGCCGTCCGATCCGGCGGCTCTGTTGGAGTCCTCGCTCGACGCGGGACACGAGGGCGTGATGGTGAAGGACCCGGACACGCCGTACGCCGCGGGCAGACGAGGGCGCGCGTGGCTCAAGGTCAAACCGTCGCACACGCTGGATCTGGTCGTGCTGGCCGCGGAGTGGGGGCACGGCAGGCGCACCGGCTATCTGTCCAATCTGCACCTCGGCGCACGCGACCCGGACGGCGGCGAGCCGATCATGGTCGGCAAGACGTTCAAGGGCCTGACCGACGAACTCCTGGAATGGCAGACCCGCCGTTTCCCCGAGCTACAACGCGGCAGCGATGACTGGACCGTCCACCTGCGACCGGAACTCGTCGTGGAGATCGAGCTCGACGGAGTGCAGACGAGCACGCGCTATCCCGGAGGTGTGGCGTTGCGTTTCGCGCGGGTGCTGCGTTACCGGCCGGACAAGGAGGCCGCCGACGCCGACACGATCGACGCGGTCACGGCGATGCTCCGCGGCTGACCGCGAGGCGTCGACGGCCGGCTTCGCCGCCGCAACGCCGCGACCGCGGCGGCCGACCGCAACTCCCGTCGCGCGGTCTTCCCCAGTTCGTTCGGCAGGTCGCCGACCGGTCGTACGTCCGGTGCGTTCAACCCTCCACGTCCGTGCGGCGGGTGTCAGAGTTGGACGCCGCGGGTGAGCGCGCCGTCCACGACGAGGTTGGTGCCGGTGACGAAGCTCGCCGCGGGACTGGCCAGGAACGCCACCGCCTTCGCCACTTCCTCGGGCGTGCCCATGCGGCCCGTGGGGTTCAGCGACAGGGCGTACTGGAACAGCTCGGGGTTGTTCTCCTCGTTGCTCGCCCAGATACCGCCGGGAAAGTACGTGTTGCCGGGAGAGACGCTGTTCGCCCGGATCGGCCTGTCCGCGAGCTGGTGCGCCAAGCCCTGCGTGTAGTGCACGATGGCGGCCTTGAACGTGCCGTACGGGCCTGCGGCGAAGTCCACCTCGCGCCCGGACACGCTCGAGATCGTGACGATCGAGCCCGCACCGCTGCGTTCCAGGTGCGGCATCGCGGCGTTCACCGTACGCACCGTGTGCATCATGTCGACTTGGAAGCTCGCGTTCCAGTTCTCCTCCGAGTCCGGGATGGCGAGTGCGCTGACGTTGGCCACCACGATGTCCACGCCGCCGAGCTCCTCCGCGCTGGAGGCGACCCACTCACCGATACCGTCGGCGTCACCGACGTCGACGGCACTGCCGGTGGCGGTGTGCCCCGCCTCGCGCAGCTCCGCCACCATTCCGTCCACATCGGACTTCGTGCGTGCGCACAGCGACACGGCCGCACCCTCGTCGGCGAGCGTGCGCACGGTCGCGGCACCGATTCCCTTGGTGCCTCCGGTGACGAGCGCCTTCAGCCCGCCGAGTCCCAGGTCCATGGGTCGTCCTCCGTATCGTCGCGGTGTCCGGGCCTCACAGCGCCGCGGCCCGCTCCCGCAGGCTGCGGTGCATCGCGTCGTAGGGGTCGGCGGCGGGCAGCAGGTTCTTCGCGAGCTTCGTGGCTGCGCTGTAGTTGGCGTCGCACACGTTCGCCAGCGGCGACTCGCTGATCTGCGTGACGAGTTGGTAGCCGTCCATGGCGTCGAGGCCGTACAGCTCGCCGAGCCAACGGATCATGTCGACCTGACTCGCCCGCCAAGCGTCCTCGAGCGGCCTGCTCGATCCGATCACGGTGAGGTGTTCGTCCGACTCGATGCGCGGCCACGCCGGTCCGCCGCCCTTGATCAGGTCCACCAGCAGCGTGACGTTCATGGCACCTTCCACGGCCGTGCCGCAGGATTCGCCTTCGCCCTGGCGGTAGTGGCCGTCACCGACGGAGAACAGCGCTCCGTCCACATTGACCCCGAGATAGCACGTCACCCCCGGCTTCATCTCCGGCGTGTCCATGTTTCCGCCGAAGACGTCCGGCACCAGCGACGACCGCGCCTCCCCCGCGGCCGGCGCGACGCCGACGGTGCCGAGCATCGGTGCGATCGGCAGTTCGAGCTTCAGGTCCGTCGACTGCGCGGCGAACTCCACGGTGCCGCGGTCGCCGTTGACTTCGTAGATCCACGTCTGCTCGGGCAGCGGTTCCTGCAGCAGCGCCGTGCGGTCGGTACCGGTCAGCCCGCCGAAGAGCGGGATGGTCGTGGAGGCGCCCCACCCCCTGGCCGGCGTCAGGTCCACGATGTGCAGCGCCAACGTGTCCCCCGGCTCGGCACCCTCCACGTGGAACGGCCCGGTCTGCGGGTTCACGTACGGCATGGTGAGCGAGACGCTCGGCAGGTCGGTGACGTCGCGCAGCCGGCCGCAAAAAGCGTCGTCGGTCCACAGGCGCAACAATGTGCCGGGCTTGATCCGATGGGTCGGAGGGGCGCCACCGAACGTCCAGGCGTACTGCTCCGGCCCCGGCGTGTAGTCGACGACGTCCACAAGACCTCCCTCGGTCGCGCCGCCCCGTCCCGGCGCGTGCGTATGCCCCTTCCTAACGCACGAGACCCGCCGAGGCCAGCCACAGCGCGAGCCCGGGCGAGCAAGCGACCGGGGGACAGCCCTGAAGCCCGCCGGTCTCATCCCGGGGTTCGCGCCGACGCGCTCCGGGACAGGGCGAGCACGACGGCCGCCCCGACGAGGCAGACCGTTCCGGTCAGTACGGCCTCGTGGTTCCAGCCAGACAGCTGGACTGCGGGGACACGGGGGCCACGCCGGCGACGAGCGGGCCCGTTCGGTCTCGGGACCGGATCGCCGGCCGTGGCCCGTCAGTCCAAACAGAACTCGTTACCCTCGGGATCGGCCATCACGATCCACCCGGCACCGAGCGGTGGAGCCGGCTCGAACCGTTCGAGCCGCTTCGCTCCCAGCGCGACCAGCCGCTCCGCTTCCTCTTCCAGCGCGGCCATCCGTGGTTCCCCTTCGAGTCCCGGCGCGGCGCGTACGTCGATGTGCAGCCGGTTCTTACCCGCCTTCGCCTCCGGCACTCGTTGGAGGAAGATCCGCGGACCCTCGCCGTCGGGGTCGACGATCGCGTTCGCGTCGTTCCACCGCTCCTCCGGTACCCCCATCGCGGCGAGCGCCTCGTCCCAGGTCGCGTGCCCGCCGGGTGGGTCCATCTGCCGGTAGTCGAGCACGTCGGCCCAGAACGTGCCGAGGGTTTCCGGGTCGGCCGCGTCGATCGTGATCTGCAGGTGCCGTGCCATGGTCAGCGCTCCGTGTGCAGGTAGAGGTCCCGCAAGAGCGCGACCTCGGCGAGGTGGTGGATGAGTTCGCGGTGGATGTGGAGGACGAGCCTGGCCATCGAGCTGTCGGCGAACGGCCCCTCCGCAGGCCCGCACGGCTGCGCGAGGCCCTCCTCGCCCAGCGCCTCGACTCCGGCGAGCCACGTCGCGTACTCGGCGTCGAGCTGGGCTAGCGCCTGATCGGCCGTCTCGGCGTACTCGAAGGAGACGTAGTCGGTGGCGGCGCGTCCGAAGTGCGCGGCGTTGCGCATGGCGAGCACGCCCACGATCACGTGCCCGAGCCGCCAGGCGATCGTCGTCACCGGTTCCGGGTCGGGCGGCGGGGCGGCGAATTCGATGGTCATCGCGCCGGATCCGCCTTGGATGGGCGCCGTGCTCGTGCCCCGCGGCCGGACGTTCCACGCGCCCGGTGCGGGTTCCCAGAAGTACTCGTCGTCGGTGAGCCCGTCGAGGCGCGGCCGGACCTGGTTGTCCCAGTGCCACGTGAGCTGGTCCCGCAGCACCGCGTTCCACGTGCCGTCCGTGTCGCGGGCCGTGGAGTCGGTCAGAAACGTCGATTCGGTCATGGACCCAGTCTCGCGCCAAATGCGGACAGGTGCGGTCCGCGATGTGTGCCAGGATTCGGACATGACCGTCGAGGGGACCACCGAGCGGGTGCTGCGACTGCTGGAGCTGCTGCAGCGCAGGCCCGTCTGGACTGCGAGCGAACTGGCCGCGGAGCTCGACGTGACGAACCGGTCGGTGCGCCGCGACGTCGAGCGGCTGCGGGCGCTCGGCTATCCGGTGCAGGCGACAGCGGGGGTCGGCGGCGGATACCAGCTCGGCGCGGGCACCCGCCTGCCGCCGCTGCTGCTCGACGACGCCGAGGCGATCGCGACGGCCGTGTCGCTGCGAATCGCCTCCGGCGGCACGGTCGCCGGCACGGGCGAGGCGGCGCTGCGGGTCCTGGCCAAGCTCGACCAGGTGATGCCTCCCCGGTTGCGCGGCGAGGTCCGCGCGGTGCACAGCGCCACGGACACGCTCGTCGCCCCGGGCGCCGAGGTCGATCCGGACACTCTGCTGACCCTGGCCAGGGCGTGCCGCGACACCGTGCGTGCCCGATTCGGGTACACGACGCTGGGCGGCGACGTCCGCACCCGCACGGTCGAACCCGTGCGCATGGTCGCCACGAGCCGTCGCTGGTACCTCATGGCGTGGGACGTCGACCGTGAGGACTGGCGTACGTTCCGCCTCGACCGCATGACCGACGTGACGGCGACGACCTGGCGGTTCCACCCGCGCGAACACCCGGACCCGGTCGCCTACGTGCAGGAGTCGGTGACCGCCTCGCCGTACCGCCACACCGCGCGAGTGCGCGTCCACGCGAGTGCAGACCGAGTCGCCGAGCACGTACCGCCGCAGGCCGCTCGGATCGAACCGGAGACCGGTGAGCAGCCCCGGGCCGGGGAGCAGTCCGGGGTCGATGAGCAGCCTGGGGCCGATGAGCGCTGCCTGCTCGTCTCGGGCGGCGACGACCTCGACTGGATCGCCCTGCACATCGCCCGCCTGCCGTTCGAGTGCGAGATTCTCGAACCGCCCGAGCTGCGCGACGCCGCCGCCCGCCTCGCCCGCAGGCTCACCGGCATGGCCGCCCCAGCCGGCGCGGACACGTGACGGCTCGCACCCGCTTTCCGCCCTCGCGTCCAGTACGCTGAAGTCTCGTGCAGTTTCTCGATGGCCACGGGCCCTCTCACGACCTGACCTACGACGACGTCTTTCTCGCGCCGGGCCGCTCGGCGGTGGAGTCACGCTTCGACGTCGACCTCTCCACGGCGGACGGCACCGGCACGTCGATCCCGCTCGTCGTCGCGAACATGACCGCGGTCGCGGGCCGCCGCATGGCCGAGACGGTCGCGCGGCGCGGCGGGCTCGTCGTGCTGCCGCAGGACGTCGACCCGGCCGCGGTCGCCGACATCACGGCGTGGGTGAAGAGCCGCCACCCGGTGTGGGACACCCCGCTGGTGCTCACGCCCGGTGACGCCGTCGCGGATGCTCTCAACCTCGTCGGCAAACGTGCCCACGGCGCGGTGGCGGTCGTCGACTCGGACGGCAAACCGGTCGGGATCGTCGACGAGCAGGCATGCACCGGCGTCGACCGCTTCGCGCGGCTCGGCGAGATCATCGACGAGAACGTGCTGGTCTGCCCGCTGGACACCCCGCCGCGTGAGGTGTTCGAGCGCGTCCAGGAACACGGTGGGCGCCTCGCGCTCGGCGTCGACGCCGACGGCAGACTCGCAGGTGTGCTCACCCAGGTGTCGGCGCTGCGAGCCGGTATCTACACGCCCGCGACCGACGATGCCGGGCAGTTGCGCATCGCCGCGGCCATCGGCGTGAACGGCGACGTCTCCGCCAAGGCGGAAGCCTTGCTGAAGGCGGGTGTCGACGTGCTCGTCGTCGACACGGCACACGGTCACCAGGAGAAGATGATCGCGGCGCTGAAGGCCGTGCGGTCGGTGCTGCCCGCCGACTCGGCGGTGCCGGTCGTCGCGGGCAACGTCGTCACGGCGCAGGGCACGCGTGACCTCATCGAGGCGGGCGCCGACGTCGTCAAGGTCGGCGTCGGACCGGGCGCGATGTGCACGACCCGCATGGCCACCGGCGTCGGACGGCCGCAGTTCTCCGCTGTGCGCGAATGTGCCGAGGCCGCCCGGGCGCTCGGCAAGCACGTGTGGGCCGACGGCGGCGTTCGCCACCCGCGCGACGTCGCGCTCGCCCTGGCCGCGGGCGCCTCGTCGGCCATGGTCGGCTCCTGGTTCGCGGGCACGTACGAATCCCCGGGCGACCTGCGCTACGACGAGCAGGGCAGGCCGTACAAGGAATCGTTCGGCATGGCCTCGAAGCGGGCCGTGAGCGCGCGCACCCGGACCGACAACGGCTACGAGCGTGCCCGCAAGAGCCTGTTCGAGGAAGGCATCTCGTCGTCGCGGATGGCCCTCGACCCGACACGCCCCGGCGTCGAGGACCTCATCGACTCGGTGACGGCGGGCGTGCGTTCGGCGTGCACCTACGCGGGCGCGACGAGCCTGGAGCAGTTCCATGAGCGCGCCGTCGTCGGCGTCCAGTCCGCGGCCGGCTTCGCCGAGGGACGCCCCCTTCCCGGCGGCTGGTGACGTGAAGCGCCCCCAAGGTGCCCTTGGCGGCACCTTGGGGGCGGGACAACGGGCGGCGTCGGTCAGCCGTGGTATTCGAGCATCTCGGTGACCAGCGCGGCGATGGGTGAACGCTCCGAGCGAGTCATCGTGACGTGCGCGAACAGCGGGTGGCCCTTCAGCTTCTCGATCACCGCCGAGACGCCGTCGTGCCTGCCGACCCGCAGGTTGTCGCGCTGCGCGACGTCGTGCGTGAGCACCACTCGCGACGCCGACCCCAGCCGCGACAGCACCGTGAGCAGCACGTTCCGCTCGAGCGACTGTGCCTCGTCGACGATCACGTACGAGTCGTGCAGCGACCGCCCGCGGATGTGGGTCAACGGCAGCACCTCGAGCATGCCGCGGTCGAGCACCTCGTCCACGACCTCCTGGCTGACCAGCGCGCCGAGCGTGTCGAACACCGCCTGAGCCCAGGGCTGCATCTTCTCGTTCTCGGAACCCGGCAGGTAGCCGAGGTCCTGGCCGCCGACCGCGTACACCGGCCGGAAGACGACGACCTTGCGGTGCATCCCGCGTTCCAGCACGGCCTCGAGCCCCGCGCACAGCGCGAGCGCCGACTTACCGGTGCCGGCGCGGCCGCCGAGCGACACGATGCCGACGTCCGGGTCGAGCAGCAGGTCGAGTGCGATCCGCTGTTCGGCCGACCGGCCGTGCAACCCGAATGCCTCGCGGTCACCGCGCACGAGCTTGACCTGCTTGTCCTGCGTGACCCTGCCGAGCGCACTGGACGTGCCCGCCAGGAGGCGCAGCCCGGTGTGGCAGGGCAGTTCGGCCGCGTCGGGCACGCCGAAGTCGGCGAGTTCGGCCGAGCCCTTCGAGAACATCTGGTCGAGGGCCTCCTGCGGCACGTCGAGGTCGGCGGTGCCCGTCCAGCCGGACGGCGTGACCTCCTCGGCGCGGTACTCGTCGGCGTCCAGGCCCACCGAACCGGCCTTGACCCGCAGGGGGATGTCCTTGGTGATCAGGGTGACACCACCGGCACGCTCCTTCGACAGGTTCAGCGAACACGCGAGGATGCGGTGGTCGTTGGCCTCGGTGCGGAACCCCGGCGGCAGCACCGTGGGGTCGGAGTGGTTCAGCTCGACGTGCAGGGTGCCGCCGTCCTCACCGATCGGCACGGGGGCGTCGAGTCTGCCGTGCTTGCGTCGCAGGTCGTCGAGCAGCCGGAGGGCCTCCCTCGCGAACCAGCCCAGCTCGGGGTGGTGGCGCTTCCCTTCGAGTTCGTTGATCACCACGATCGGCAGAACCACCGGGTGCTCGGCGAACCTCGTCATCGCCCACGGGTCGGACAGCAGCACCGAGGTGTCGAGCACGAAAGTCCGGGGCTCGCCCGGGGATCCTGCGGCGTCGGGATCGAAGCCCGAGGCGCCGGTGGTAACGGGGCCGGAGGCATCTTGGGGCGAACGCTGCGCAGTCACGACGGCATCTCCCTCAGGGGCGTTGGCACCACGCCCGCACTCGCTGGGCCGGGCACTGCCCTGGCTGGTCGCTGACCTGACGACATCAGGTCACACGGCCACGAGGGCCCGGTGCCGGCCCCCTCGTGTGCTTGAACGGCTTCGCCGTTCGCTGTGTCACTGCCACGACCAGGGCCTCCCGCGACGAACCACATCGGTTCGTGGTCCGTCACCCGCGAAACTACCGCCGAGGATCGATAAACGCAGGCATCCAGCCAGGTGATTCACCGATTTGTCATGTCGCCGCCGGACACGGGACACGAACACCCTGCGGCCGCCACCGAAAGTCACTGAACCCAGCGCCGGAACCGTTTTCGTCACCGGGAAAGACCAAAGGTTTCCACACGCCACAAAAACGGGGCTGCTATACCAGGAAACGCCTGCTACGGGCAAGATCCATACCCCGAGCCGGTGATCGACAAGCGTATAGCACCCACCGTATCCGCAGGTCAATACCTATACCGGGCACCCTTCACACCGAGACGACGTCGCCGGGGAGACGCGGAGGGCTCACCCGCCGTACCGCCGATTCCGCACCGCGTAGTCACGCAGCGCGCGCAGAAAGTCGACCCGGCGAAAAGCCGGCCAGTAAGCCTCGGTAAACCAGAATTCGGAGTGCGCCGATTGCCACAGCAGAAAACCGGACAAGCGCTGTTCTCCGGACGTCCGAATGATGAGGTCCGGGTCCGGCTGCCCCGAAGTATACAAATGTTCGGAGATATGGTCGACATCGAGAATCTTGGCCAGTTCCCGGATGGACGTACCTTCGTCGGCGTGCTGCCGGAGCAGCTTGCGCACCGCGTGGGCGATCTCCTGCCTGCCGCCGTAACCGACCGCGACGTTGACGACCATGCCCTTGCGGCCGTCGGTGCGCTGCGCCGCGGCGGTGAGCCGGGTCGCGACGTCGGCGGGCAGCAGGTCCTGCGCCCCGACGATCGACAGCTGCCAGGGGTTCCCCGGCGCGGCCAGCTCGTCGACGACGTCCGGGATGATCTGCAGCAGCGCCTGCACCTCCTCGTTCGCACGATTGCGCACGTTGTCGGTGGAGAGCAGGAACAGTGTCACGACCTCTACATTCGCCTCACGGCACCAGCCGAGGAAGTCGGCGATCCGCTTCGCACCCACGCGGTGGCCGCCGTTGACGTCCGTGAAGCCCGCTTCTCTGGCCCACCTGCGGTTGCCGTCGAGGATGATCCCGATGTGCTGGGGGTGCCTTCCCCCGGACTGCTGCTGCAACCGCCACGAGTACAGGCGGTACACGACCTTGGAGGCGAACGACCGAAGACTCACGTCCAAGCAGCGTACGCCTGCCGGTGTGGGCGTGGTGCGAGCTCGTCGTCACTTCCGGACGTGACGTGCACACCTCACGGGTGCACCCGGCACCTACGGCCTCGTAACCTGGTGGTGTGAGCACTGTGAGCGACGAGCGCCTGGGACAGGACGAGCGTCCGGAGAAGTCCGTCCACGACCGGCCACGACTGCGCGGCCATCTGCATTTCTGGAGTTTCTTCGGCGCCGTGGCCGCCGGTGCCACCCTCATCGCTCTGGCCGCGGCGACGGTGTCGGGCCTGGCCGCGCTGGCGACGTCGATCTACGGTGCCACGGTCCTCGGCCTGTTCGGTGTCAGCGCGCTGTATCACCGGCACATCTGGAGCCCCCGCGCGTACCAGTGGATGAAGCGCGCCGACCACTCGATGATCTTCCTGTTCATCGCCGGGACGTACACGCCGTTCACGCTGCTGGCGATGTCGCAGCCCACGGGCTACATCGTGCTCACCGTGGTGTGGACGGGCGCGATCGCGGGCGTGGCACTGAAGATGCTGTGGCCTGCGGCGCCGCGCTGGCTCGGGGTGCCGATCTACGTGGCGCTCGGCTGGGTGGCCGTGTTCGTGCTGCCCGAGCTCGCCACCGACGGCGGCGCCGCCGCGCTGGTACTGCTGCTCGTCGGGGGCGCGCTGTACACCCTCGGTTCGGTCTTCTACGCGACGCACTGGCCGAACTACTGGCCGAAGACGTTCGGCTATCACGAGTTCTTCCACCTCTGCACCGTGCTGGCCGCGATCTGCCACTACATCGCCATCTGGCTCGCGATGTACTGACACCGGGCGCGGGCCGTCACGGGCAGGCGAGCTCGGCGACGCACTCGTCGCGGTGCTGCGCGCGCAACCGGCCTGCGCGTTCCACCATGCCGAGGCCGTGCAGCGCGCCCCACAGCACCGCGGTCACCGTGCCGTCGCGATCGTCACGGCGGCCGTCGTCGGCCTGCTGGTCGGACCGAACTGGCCATCGCAGTCGTCGTTCACCGGAGTGTGCCGGCGGGCCACGTGGACCCGCCGGCACACCCGGACGCTCGCGCTCGGGCCGCGAGCGCCGGCACCGCCGCCCGAAGGCGGCCTGTCACATGTCCGCCCGTTCAGGCGTCGGCAGGCGTGAACTTCTCCCGGTGGATGTTCCGGGGCGCCATGCGCCTGCGCTTGAACGCCTTCACCCCGGCCTCGACCATCGCGGGCGGGCCGCACAGCCAGCCCGTCCAGCCGCGCGCCGTGGAGACGTCCTCGACGAACGCGTCGGTCGGGAAGCCCTCGCGATAGCCGTCGGCGGGCTCGTGCGACAGCACCGGGACGAACCGGAAGTTCGGGTGCTGCTCGGCCAGCTCGGTGAGCCGGTCACCGTCGTAGAGCTCCTCCTCACCGCGAACCCCGTGGTACAGCACGACCTCCCGCGCCGGGTGCCTGCGCAGGGCCGTCCGCACGATGCCGATCAACGGCGCCAGTCCCGTGCCGCCGCCGATGAGGACCATCGGCCCGCCGTCGTCCTCGGACTCCGGAGGCAGGTGGAAATCACCCAGCGGGCCGGAGATGTCCACCTCGTCGCCCTCGGCCAGACCGTCGAACAGCCAGCCGTGGGTGGCCACGCCGTCGGGCACGAGCTTGACGTGCAGTTCGAGCACCTTGTCCTCGTCGGCCGTGTTGGCCAGCGAGTACTGCCTGCGCTCGCCGGAACCGGGCACGACCAGTTCGACGTACTGGCCCGCGTCGAACGTCAACGGCTCGTTCAGCCCGAGCAGGATCCGCCGGGTGTCGCGGGCGATGTCGGAGACCTCCCGCACCGTGCCGACCATGTCCCGCAACGGGTTCGCCGTCCGCGCGGCGCTCGTGCCCTGCGGACGCAGTTCGACGTCGCCACGCGGCCGCGCCTGACAGGCCAGCGCCATTCCCGCGCAGCGTTCCTCGTCGGACAGTGTTTCCACCGGCGACGAGCCGTGGTCGACCTCGCCCGCGACGACGTGCAGCTTGCACGTGCCGCACGTGCCCTGGTTGCACGAGTTCGGCATCCACACCCCCGCCCGCAGGCAGGCGTCCAGCAGCGCCTGGTCCTCACCGCACTCGACGCTGTTGCCGCCGACGGTGACCGCGAACGTCATGTCAGACCTCCCAGGTCACGTGCAGGCTGGTCGGTCCGCGGAACCCCCAGCCCCAGAACTCGACGCCTGCGCGAGTGTCGCGCTCCAGGTTGGGGATCGCCTCGAACAGCTCCTCCAGCGCGATGCGCATGGTGTGGTTGGCGAAGTAGATGCCTGCGCACGCGTGGTTGCCGGCGCCGAACGCGAGGTGCGGAAGTGGCGGACGGTGCAGGTCGTACGTGGTCGGCGCCTCGTACCGGCCCGTGTCGTGGTTGGCGGAGCCGTACGACATCATCACCGGCGTGCCCTCGGGCAGGTCGACGCCCGCCACCGTCACCGGTTTGGTGGAGATCCGCGCGGTGGCCGACCAGATCGGCGACGTCCAGCGCACGCCCTCGGCGACCGCACGCGGGATCAGCGTCGGGTCGTCGACGACCTCTTCCAGCTGCTCCGGCCTGCCGAACAGCCCCACGAGCGTGGACGCCATGCCGTGGCCCGGTTCCTGCATCGCGCCGAGCAGGTAGACGTAGATCGTCGGGTAGATGTACTCGCGCTCGCGCGTCTGGCCGGGCGGCATGCCGTCGTGCAGCCAGTGGGAGATGGCGCTGTCGTCGGGGTGTTCGATCCACTTGTCGATCAGCGGGTCGACGATCGACCGGATCTCGGCCTTGGCCTCGTCACCCTCGACGAACCCCTCCGGGTTGGCGAACTCGCCGCCGGAGGTCATCGCCGCGTTGGTGAACGAACGGTTCAACTTGGCGAACCATTCGCGCAGCTTGTCCGATTCGACGTCGTGCAGTCCGAGCAGGTCACCGAGGGAACGCACGCTGACCGGCTCGCAGAACTGGGCGACCAGCTCGGCCTGGCCGTCGCTTTCGAACTGCTCCAGGTAGCGACGCGCGATGGGCCGCACGAGGTCGTCGACCCACCGGTCGACCTCGGCGGGCTGCAGGGCGGGCTCGATCATCGTGCGCAGGTCGGCGTGCACGTCGCCGTTGACACCGATGACCGCCGGGTGTCCGAAGGTGCGACCACCTGCGGGGGTGATGACAGCTTCGAAGTCGGGGCTCGTCGCGATCTCGCGGCAGACCTCCTCGGTCGAGGCCACGTACGAGCCCAGCACGGGCACGTATGCCAGCGGCGCCTCGGCACGCAACCGCTCGTACGTGGCGTACGGGTTGCGTTCCAGATCGGCCATCGTCACCTCGTCGAGCCAGGACAGATCAGGCCGTTCGGTGGTCGTCATGAGGGCGTCTCCTCCCACGTCGTTGTCCGGGATGAGCACGGACGGTAGGGCCGTCTGGACGCCCGGGCGACACGCTTCGCGCGCCCACGACACCGATCGCGCGGCCGGAACGATTTTTCGTCGTTCCCGCCGGCCGCCGACGGGAGCCGCTGCACACACCGGTCGGACGGTTCCTAGTTCGTGATCCGTGACTCGGGTACGGTTTGTGCCTATGCGCGCACGACGTGGTCGCGCACCGCACGACTGGGACCAGGCGTCCCGGCAGGTGGCGGACGCGTACTTTCCCCACGAGCTCCGGCCGCTGGGTGGTGGCCGCGAGCCGCGACTGACGCTGCGCACCCTCGACCTCGGCCCGGTGCTGGTCGGGCACGTCGGATGGGGCGCCGACGCCGGCATCGAGTGCGACTACCCCGGTGCCTACGAGGTGAACCTGCCGCTCACGGGACATCTGGAGAGCCGGGGCGCCCGCGGGCCGGTGTCGTCGGTACCCGGGCAGGGCACGATCTTCCGCGCCGACACGCCATCGCTCATCAGCCACTGGGATGCCACCTGCACCGTGCTGGGCGTCAAGTTCGACAGCGCGTGGCTCGACCGGGAGTCGGAACGGATCATCGGCACCGATCGGTCCGGGCTGCGCGCGGAACTCCCCGACCAGCTGCAGCTCGACGCGGGCCGCGCACACGCCTGGCGGCAGGTCGTGGGCAGTCTCGCCGCGCATCTGCAGAACCCGGACCTGTTCTCCGACGTCGGGCCGGTGCGGGAGCAGCTCGCCGGTGCGGTCGCCGCGGGGTTCCTGCTCGCGAGCTGCCCCGATTCGGGCGAGGGCGCGCCCGCCCGACCGCGCTCGATCCGCAGGCTGCTCGGCGAGCTGCACGACGATCCCGGCCGGGCGTGGACGGCGGTCGAGATGGCGACCGTCGCGGGCACGACGGCACGTCGCCTGCAGGAAGGATTCCGCAGGTGGGTCGGAACCACTCCCACGGAGTACCTGACGGACGTGCGACTGCGCCGCGCGCACGCCGACCTCGTCGGACCGGCCGCGCCGACGGTCAGCGACGTCGCGGCGCGGTGGGGGTTCTCCAGTGCCAGCCGGTTCGCCGCGGCCTACCGCAAGCGATACGGCAGGCCGCCGTCACAGGCACGGGACTGGCACGTCGACGCGTAGGCTGCGGCCGACGAGCACCCCGGAACGTTCGAGGAGAACCGATGACCCGCGCCGAGTCCGTCACCGGACTGCGCTGATGGCGAGCGGCAACGGCACGGTCGGAGTCGGCGTCGTGGTGTGTGACGCCCGCGAACGCGTGCTGCTCGGGCTGCGCGACAAGGCCGACGAACCGACCGTGTGGTGCCTGCCCGGTGGCGCGGTCGACCCCGGCGAGAGTTTCGAACGCGCCGCGGCACGCGAACTCGCCGAGGAGACCGGGCTGGCCGCGGGATCCGTCGACGTCGCACACCTCGTGCTGGCGCCCGAACCGGGCGTCACGGCCACCGCCGTGGCTGTCGCGAGAGACGTCCGCGGCGAACCACAGGTGCTCGAACCGCAGGTGTTCCGCACCTGGGAATGGTTCGCCGACGACGACCTGCCGGACGCGCTGTTCCCCGCGACCCGCCTGGCCCTCGACGCACTGGCCACGGGAACCGCACCCGACGCGGCGGCGTCGTACCGCCTCGAACGCGCCTAGTCCGCGATGATCGGTGCGGCCAGGAACTGCTCGGGGACGGCGAACGCGTCGACGAGTTCGCGGGCCCGCGGGCGCAACTCGCCGCACAGTTCGTTCACCGCTGCGACAACGGCTTTGGCCCGCTGGGCCGTGAACCGGCCGTGCTCGAGGAACCATGCGCGATCGGCCTCGATGTTGGCCAGCGCGTAGAGATCGCACACCCGGTCGAGGAGCGCCTTCGTGTCCGGGTCGGTGCACCGGTCGATAGCGCCGACGAACGCCTCGAGCACGATCCGGTCGACGTGCACGCGGCCCGCCCGCAGCACGTGGTCCTGCGCGCTGTTGAACACCTCGAAACCGTTGTCACGGCCCGCTTTGCGCAACCGCTTGACGAGACTGTCCAGCACGTGCTCCTCGCGGTCCTCGAACGCGGCGATCTGCCAGGCGCGGTCGAACAACGAGTCCTCGTCGTCCCGCTTCGGGCTCGCATCCATGATCCGTTCGATCACCTTGCGCGCCGACGTCCGTTCGATCACGGTGTCGACGACCTGCTCCGCGACGAACCGCGCCGTCTCGAGTGGGCTGAGGTCCTGCACCTCCTGCTTGTAGCTCGTCAGCAACCCCTTCGCCACGAGCTGCAACAGCACCGTGTTGTCGCCCTCGAACGTGGTGAACACGTCCGTGTCGGCCTTGAGCTGCGGCAGGATGTTCTCGGCGAGATACCCCGCGCCGCCGCACGCCTCCCGCGCGGCCTGGATCGTCGACGTCGCATGCCACGTCGCGGCCGCCTTCACCCCCGCGGCGTGCGATTCCAGTTCGCGGCGGCTGCGTTCGGCGGGTTCGGAGGTGTGCTGCAACTCGTCCAGCGCGCACACCAGTTCCTCCTGAGCGAAGTGCAGCGCGTACGTCGTCGCGAGCGCCGGCAGGAGTTTCCGCTGGTGGCCGAGATAGTCGAGCACGACCATCTCGTCGTCGGTTCCGGGCCGTTCGAACTGCGTGCGCCGGTCGCCGTATCGCACCGCGATCGTCAGCGCCCGCTTCGTCGCGCTGCCCGCGCTTCCCGCCACGCTGACCCGGCCGCGCACGAGCGTGCCGAGCATCGTGAAGAACCGTTTGCCGTCGCTCTCGATCGGACTCGCATACGTGCCGTCCGGGGCGACGTCGCCGTAGCGGTTCAGCAGCGCAGTCCGCGGCACGCGTACCTCGTCGAACGTCAGCCGCCCGTTGTCGACCCCGTTGAGACCGGCCTTGTGGCCGCAGTCCTCGATCGTCACGCCCGGCATCGCGACACCCGCGTCATCGCGGACCGGCACCAGGAACGCGTGCACACCGCGACTCTCGCCGCCGGTGACGAGCTGGGCGAACACCGCCGCCATCCGCCCGTCACGCGCGGCGTTGCCGATGTACTCCTTGCGCGCCGACCAGTCCGGCGTGTGGATCACGAACTCCTCGGCGGCCGGGTCGTACGTGGCCGTGGTGCGTAGGTTCTGCACGTCCGAGCCGTGGCCGTACTCCGTCATCGCGAAGCATCCTGGCAACTCCAGGTCCATGATCGGCCGTAGGTACTTCTCGTGGTGTTCGCGCGTGCCGAGCAACTCCACCGCGCCACCGAACAGTCCCCACTGCACACCGGCCTTGACCATCAGCGACAGGTCGCCGAACCCGAGCATCTCGAACGCGACGATCGTCCCGCCGATGTCGCCCTTGCCGCCGTACTCGACGGGGAAACCGAGGTGCGGCCTGCCCGTCGCGGCGAGTTCGTGCAGCTGCCCGAGCACCTGCGCGCGGTGCTCCTCACGGCCCAGGCCGTACGCGTCGGGCTGGGCTGTGTCGGCCACCTGCGCACGCACGTCACGGCGGATACCCGCCCACCGGCCGTCGAGGACGTCTGTCAGGGAGTTCATGCCGCCAGCGTGCCGGACGATCCGGGCGAGCGCACTGTGACACGCACCGGTCCCCGCGGTCTTCACTCCGCCGGGAGCCACAGTGGACACACGCGGCCTGCGCCCCGACTCAGCGGGCGAGCGCGCGCACGAGGTCGTCCCGTTCGGTCACCGGCCGGTCGCACACGTACCCGTGGCACACATAGGCGGCGGGTTCGCCGTCGACCAACGGCCGGTCCGCCAGCAGCGGCACCCCGCCCGCATCGATCTCGCCGCCCGTGTCGGGTTGCCCGCCCACGACGACCGCACCGCCCGGCACCCGCTGCGCCGCCGTCTCGAACAGCTCCGAGCGCGACGACTCCGTCTCCCCCACGACGGCGACCTGCACCGGCCCGGCAAGCAGCGACTCCGCCACCGCCGCCCAGTTGCCCGCGAACCGCGGCACCTGCATCACCAGCGCACCCGCTCGCGCGACGGCCTGTTCGCAGATCGACCGGTACCGGCTCGCCCTGTCCGGCCCGGCCAGCACCGACGCCGTCAACAACGCACTCGCGAGCGCCGACGCACCCGACGGGCTCGCGTTGTCCGTCGGGTCCGCAGGCCTGCTGAACAGCTCCTCCGCATCGTCGGCCGTGTCGTGGAACGCGCCCGGAGCCTCCGCGGCGAACCGGTCGACCGCCTCGTCGAGCAGTCGCAGCGCCTCGGCCAGCCAGCCCGCCTCGCCGGTGGCCTGGTGCAGCGCGAGCAGGCCGTCCGCGGTGCACGCGTAGTCCTCGAGCACGCCTGCCGCGTCGCCGACCTCACCGTCCCGGGAACTGCGCCGCAGCCGGCCGTCGACGTCGTGGACGTCGAGCAGCAACCGGGCCGCCTCGCCCGCGGCGTCGACCCACTCCGGCCGGCCCAACGCGACGCCCGCCTCGGCCAGCGCAGCGATCGTCAGCCCGTTCCACCCGGCGATCACCTTGTCGTCGCGCGCAGGCTGCGGCCGCCGGTTACGCGCCCCGAGCAACCTCTCCCGTACGCGCTGCCAGCGTTCCGTGTCGTCGGGGTCGGCGGGCAGCTGCAACGTCGACGTGCCGTGCTCGAACGTGCCCTCCTCGGTGACGGCGAACGTCTCCGCGGCCCAGGCGCCGTCGTCGTCACCGAGCACCTCGACGAGCTGCTGCGGCGTCCACACGTACGTCGAACCCTCCACACCGTCGGTGTCGGCGTCGAGCGATGCGGCGAACCCGCCCTGGTCGGTGCGCAGGTCCCGCAGCAGGAACTCGGCCGTCTCGGTCGCGATACGGCGAGCACCCGGATGGTCTGTGCGGCGCGCCATGTGCGTGTAGGCGCGCAGCAGCAACGCGTTGTCGTACAACATCTTCTCGAAGTGCGGGACGACCCACCTGCCGTCCACCGAGTACCGCGCGAACCCGCCGCCGAGTTGGTCGTAGATCCCGCCCCGCGCCATACCTTCCGCCGTCAGTTCCACAATGGACAACGCGGCCGGGTTGGCGGTCCGCTCGTAGTGCCGCATGAGGAACTCCAGCACCATCGACGGCGGGAACTTCGGTGCCCCACCGAAACCGCCGTAGCCCGGATCGGTCTCCTGCCGCAGCTTGGTGACGGCGCTCGTCAGCGCCTCGTCGTCGAGCGTCTGCTGCCGCAACGGACCCGACTGCTCCACGACATGATCGACGACCTTGCCCGCGCCCTCGACGAGCTCGTCCCGTCGCTCCGACCACGCTTTCGCGACGGCGTCGAGAACCTGGTGGAAGGCGGGCATGCCGTGCACCGGCCGGGGCGGGAAGTACGTGCCGCAGTGGAACGGTTTGCCGTCCGGCGTGAGGAAACAGGTCATCGGCCAGCCGCCCTGGCCGGTCATCGCCTGCGTGGCGGACATGTAGACGGCGTCGAGGTCCGGACGTTCCTCGCGATCGACCTTGATGTTCACGAAGTGCTCGTTCATCAGCGCGGCGATGTCGTCGTCCTCGAAGGACTCGTGCGCCATGACGTGACACCAGTGGCAGGCCGCGTAGCCGATCGACAGCAGGATCGGGACGTCGCGTTCGGCCGCCTCGGCCAGGGCCTCCGGGCACCAGGGCCACCAGTCGACCGGGTTGTCCGCGTGCTGGAGCAGGTACGGGCTCGTCGAGTTCGCAAGGCGATTGGCCATACCGAGAGTCTCCCTTGCCGCCGCGCGCCACGCACGTGTGCCCGGTCGGAGACGAGACTTGTCACCGGTCCTCGGCAACACGGTGCGACCGTCGCGGCCGTCACCGCACCACCACCCGCTGCGCAGCAACGGGGCATTCCGGTTGCATCGGACCAACCGGGCGGTCACGATCCTCCGTATGCGCCCGGCCGGCGAGTTCTGCTGGATGGACCTGAAGACACCCGACCTCGACGCGACGGAGCGGGAACTGGATGCCGCGCTGGGCTGGGAATGCGTCGTCGACCCCGACGATCACCGCGACCCGGCGACGGCGCGCAAGGCCCGCTTCGACGGCCACTGGATGGCGGGCGTGAGCAGAGTCGACAGCGACGCCCGTCCGCCGGGGACCGAGCCGCGCGTCAGCTACTACGTGGCCGTCGAGGACGCGGCCGCCGTGCACGACACCGCCGTCTCCGCGGGCGCCACGTCGGTCGCCGAGCCGTCGCCGATCGGAGACCTGGGCGTGCTCGCCACGATCGTCGACCCGTTCGGCGCGGCCGTCTCGCTGTGGCAGCCCGGCACGTTCGCCGGGTGGACGCATTCGGCGGCCCCGGGAACCCCGCGCCGTCTGGTGCACACGTCGGTCACACCGACCGCCGCGGCCGGGTTCTACCGCAACCGGCTCGGCCTGCCCATGACCGGCGCCGTGTTCCGCACCCGGACCGGGGAGCCGCCGGGGTGGACGGCCGTCATCCAGGTCGCGGACCGGCCTGCGACGACGTTCGCGCCCGTACACCTGCCGTCCGGGCACACGTTCCTGTTCGCCTGACGACGTTCCGGCCGCGGGCGGAGGTCAGGATTCGTCGCGCTTGGCCTGCTCGCCGGGTGAAGCCGACACCGTCTCTGCCCCGCTCGCCGCGTCGCCGTCGCCATCACCGTCACCGGTTCCGGACGAGTCCTCGCCGGACCCGCTGCCGGAGTCGTCGAAGCTCGCCGGAACGCGCTTGAGGTGCTTCGTCATCGACCGAACCAGGAAGACGACCGCGATCAGGAACACCAGCATCAGCAGGAGCCCGACCGGGGAGGACTTGCCGAAGTCCTGTCCCTGCCCGCCGGTGTCCTGCTGCTGGGCCAGCACCTCGGTCGCCGCCATGGCCGGACCGGTCATCGCCGCAGGCAACATCAGGGGTTCACCTTCTCTCGCACGCCCGCGAACAGATCGTCCTCCGGAACGGTGCTGTCGACAAGCGAGCGGGCGAGTTCGTACTCCTCGGTCGGCCACAGCCTGCGCTGCGTCTCGAGCGGGACGGCGAACCACCGGCTGGTCGGATCGATCTGGGTCGCGTGCGCACGCAGTGCGTCGTCACGCTGCTCGAAGTACTCGGAGCACGGCACCTGGGTGGTCACCCGCTCCATGATGTCGGGCTTGTCCGGGTCCCACCGTTCCAGCCACTCCGCCCACGGCGATTCCTGCCCGGCCTCGAGCAGCGCCTCGTGGAACGCGGTGATGCGGGCACGGGAGAAGCCGTGGACGTAGTAGACCTTCGACGCCTGCCACGGCTCGCCCGCGTCCGGGAACCGATCCGGGTCGGCGGCGGCGTCGAACGCGGCCATCGACACCTCGTGCGTGCGGATGTGGTCCGGGTGCGGGTAGCCGCCGTTCTCGTCGTAGGTGATCACGACGTGCGGCCGGAACTCCCGCATGACCCGCACGAGGGCCTCGGTCGGCTCCTCGAGCGGCACCCTCGCGAAGCAGCCCTCGGGCAGCGGCGGCAGCGGGTCGCCCTCCGGCAGCCCCGAGTCGACGAAGCCGAGCCAGCGGTGCTGCACGCCGAGGATCTTCGCGGCGGTGGCCATCTCCTCACGCCGGATCTCGTCCATGTGCTCGTGCACCTCGGGCCGGTCCATCGCCGGGTTGAGTACGTCGCCGGCCTCGCCTCCGGTGCAGGTCACGACCATGACGTCGGCCCCCTCGGCCACGTACCGGGCCATGGTGGCCGCGCCCTTGCTCGACTCGTCGTCGGGATGGGCGTGCACGGCCATCAGCCGCAAGCCCTTGCTCGCCGCCTCGACCTGCCCGGCTTCGACCGATCCCGTTCCGTTCGATCCAGTCATGACCGACCAGACCCCTCTCACACCTGTGCTGTATCCGCTGCTGTCCACTGCCGTGTGCCGGCGTACTGCCCCCGCCGACACACCGGGTCGTGCCCGCCGGCGTCACCTCCCACGCCCCGGTGCGCGCGGCCCCACCGGCGCGATCCCCGGACGGGCCTGCCGACCCCGGAGCCCGCACCCGACGGGCCTCCCCGGATACTCGTAACGCCGGGGACGACATCCATCTTCCTGGTAGCCACGACAGTCCCGACCGGGAGGCCTCCGTTTTGCCCGAGGAGCCGACACCCGACGACGCCGCGGCCGACGCTCAGGCGGCCGGTGCGCCGCAGCCGGACCCGCAACACGCCCGGGACCGGATGGCCGACCGTTACGGGGCCGCGCGCAAGCCGAATCGGCGCCGCAGCCGGTGGCAGGTGTGGACGTTCACCGCGATCGCGCTGGTCGTGAGCGGTGTCGCGGCATATGTCGGGTATCAGAATCTCGCGGGCGCACCCATCGACGCCCAGCGTGTGACGTACGAGGAGCGGCCGGGCGACGCCGTGCAGATCACCATCGACGTCTCGCGCAACGAACCCGACCGGGAGGGCGTGTGCATTGTACGTGCACGTAACCGCTCCGGCCAGGAGAGCGGGCGGAAAGAGATCCTGGTCGCACCGGGATTGGAACGCGTCTCCACGGTGATCCAGAGCATCGGGCGGCCTGTCACCGCGGACGTCTACGGCTGCAGCTACGATGTTCCGCGATATCTGTCAAGCCCCTAGCGGCCAACGGAGTGAAACGAGCGCCGAGTGTCCGGCGGCAATTGCGCTGAGCGGCATCCGGCGGTGGTTTCGTGCTATGCTCGGCTATCGGCACGGTCCTAGCGGGGCCGTGTCTTTCCTTATTTCGAACCACGCCGCCGAGCGTGGCGGCCGGCCTGCACACCCAGGCTCGGCAGGCTAGGAGGAGATGGTGACCGTGAGCGACACCAAGGTGACCTGGCTGACCCAGGATGCCTACGACAGGCTCAAGAGCGAGCTCGATGAGTTGATCGAGAATCGTCCGGTCATCGCCGCGAAGATCAACGACAGCCGCGAGGAAGGCGACCTCAAGGAGAACGGTGGCTACCATGCGGCCCGCGAGGAACAGGGCCAGCAGGAAGCCCGCATCCGTCACCTGCAGGAGCTCCTGCGCAATGCCAAGGTGGGCGAGGCTCCGTCCAACGACGGAATCGCAGAGCCGGGCATGGTGCTGACCATCCAGTACGACGGCGATGACGATTCCGAGACGTTCCTGCTCGCGACACGTGAAGAAGGCGGCGGGGGCGAACTCGAGATCTACTCGCCGGACTCGCCACTGGGGCAGGCGTTGCTCGGTGCCAAGGAGGGCGATACGCGGGAGTACCCGCTGCCCAACGGCAAGACCGAGAAGGTCAAGCTGCTCAAGGCGGTACCCTACAGCGCCAGCTGACGGGCCCGGCAGCACGACCACGAGCGGCGCGTCCCGGCTCCGGCCGGGGCGCGCCGCTCGTCGTATCGGCCCACGGGCCGGTTCCTGCTTCCGCGAGTCGACGGCGGCCTGCTCTGCCACGCTGGTGCCCATGAGCCCGGAACTGCCCATCTGCCTCACGTGCGGGACGCAGTACGCCCAGCCGCGGCCGGACTGCCCGATCTGCGAGGACGAACGCCAGTACGTGCCGCCGTCCGGCCAGCAGTGGACGAACCTCGCCCGGCTGCGCGAAGCCGGCTACACGGTCGCCGTCGAACAGCAGGCGCCCGGCGTGTACGGCGTCGGCACCCGCGAGCGGCTCGGGATCGGCCAGCGAGCGCTCGTCGTGCCGGCCGCGTCGGGAAACGTGCTGTGGGACTGTGTCGCGTACCTTGACGACGAGATGATCCGCCGGGTCACCGAGCTCGGCGGGATCACGGCGATCGCCATCAGCCACCCGCACTACTACACAACGATGGTCGACTGGGCCGACGCCTTCGACGTGCCCATCCACCTGCACGAACGCGACCGCCCGTGGGTCGGCAGGCCGAGTGGGCGGATCCGGTTCTGGGCGGGCGACACACTCCGCCTCGCCGACGACCTGACGCTCGTCAACCTCGGCATCCACTTCGCGGGCGGAACCGTGCTGCACTGGAGCGACGGCGCCGCCGGGAAGGGCGCCCTGTTCTCGGGCGACATCGTGCAGGTCGTGCCGAACCGCGAGCTCGTGGCGTTCATGTACAGCTACCCGAACCACATCCCCGAACGGCCCAGTGTCGTCCGGCGCGCCGGCGAGATGCTCGCCGGTTTCGCGTTCGACGACGTCTACGGCGCCTGGTGGGACGCGACGATCTCCGGCGGGGCGAGCCGGATCGTCGACCGGTCGGTGGCGAGATACCTGGAGCAGACCGCGGGCTGACGGTGGGAGCGCGTCGACGTCCTGCGCACGCGCCGTGCGCGCCGACGACGCTCCCCGTGCACGGTCAAGTTTGGCGAAGCAGAACGACGGGGTACTGCGCGGTCTGCACCGCCGACAGGATCCGGAGCCGGACATGACGGACCGTATTGCCGATATCTGGGGCCAGCGCACACCCCATGCCCGGGGCACCTCGTGGCCGGTCCGCCTCGATCAACACCTGGAGGAGGGGGTGGCCGAGTCCGACGTGCAACGTTGGGTGCAGTCGGCCTGCGTGCTGTGCAGCAACGGCTGTGCCTGCGACATCGCCGTCAAGGACGGGCGCATGGTCGGTGTCCGTGGTCGCACCGACGACGTCGTCAACCACGGGAGGCTGGGGCCGAAGGGCCTGTACGGCTCGTGGCAGTGGAACGGGCGGGACCGTCTCACCCGTCCGTTGATCCGCGAGAACGGCGAGCTGGTGGAGACCGACTGGGACACCGCCATGGACCGGATAGTGCAGCGGTCCCGGCAACTGCTCGACGAGGTGGGTTCGTCGTCGCACGGCTTCTACACCAGCGGTCAGCTCTTTCTCGAGGAGTACTACACACTCGGCGTGATCGGCAAGGCAGGTCTGGGCACACCGCACATGGACGGCAACACCCGCTTGTGCACGGCCACCGCCGCAGCCGCGTTGAAGGAGAGCTTCGGCTCGGACGGCCAGCCGGGCAGTTACACCGACATCGACTCCTGCGACGCGCTCTTCCTGTTCGGACACAACATGGCCGAAACGCAGACGGTTCTGTGGATGCGGGTGCTCGACCGGCTGCACGGCCCCGACCGGCCTCGGATCGTCGCGGTCGACCCGCGGCGCACCAAGGTCGCGGACGCCGCGGTCGAGTCCGGCGGCGTTCATCTCGCACCGTTGCCGGGCACGAACCTCGCCCTGATGAACGGCCTGGTGAACCAGCTGATCACACAGGGGTGGGTCGACGAGGAGTACGTGTCGGCCCACACGCTCGGCTTCGAGGAGCTGGCGCGCACCGTCGAGGCCTACACCCCGGAGAAGGTGAGCGAGATCTGCCGGGTGTCACCGGACGACCTCCGTCGAGCAGCAGAGATCTTCGGGACCTCGGAGCGAGTGCTCTCCACCGTCCTGCAAGGCTTCTACCAGTCCCACCAGGCCACCGCCGCCTCGTGCCAGGTGAACAACCTGCATCTGCTCCGCGGGCTGCTCGGCCGTCCAGGGTGCGGCGTGCTCCAGATGAACGGGCAACCGACGGCTCAGAACACCCGCGAGTGCGGTGCCGACGGCGACCTGCCCGGGTTCCGCAACTGGCAGAACCAGAACCACATCGACCAACTTGCCGAGCTGTGGAACGTGGACCGGCTCGTCATCCCCCACTGGGCCCCGCCGACGCACGCCATGCAGATCTGGCGCTACGTGGAACAGGGCTCCATCGACTTCCTGTGGATCTCGGCCACCAATCCCGCGGCCTCGATGCCCGAGCTTCCCCGTATCCGCAACATCCTCGGCCGCGAGGACCTCTTCGTCGTCGTCCAGGACGGCTTTCCCACCGAGACCACAGAGTTCGCCGACGTGGTACTGCCCGCCGCGATGTGGGGCGAGAAGCAGGGCACGTTCACCAACGCCGACCGGACGGTCCACCTGTCGGAGCAGGCCGTCGAACCGCCCGGTGCGGCTCGCAGCGACCTGGACATCTTCCTCGACTACGCGCGGCGAATGGACCTGCGCGACCGCGACGGCGAACCACTCGTCAAGTGGCATGATCCGGAAAGCGCGTTCGAGGCGTGGAAGGAGTGCACCCGAGGGAGGCTGTGCGACTACACGGGGCTGTCCTACGACAAGCTCCGCGGCGGCAGCGGGGTGCCCTGGCCGTGCAACGCCGAGAACCCCGACGGCAGCGACCGGCTCTATTCCGACGGGGTGTTCCCGACGGCTCCGGAGGTGTGCGAGAGCTACGGGCACGACCTGCTCACCGGCGGTGCGACCCCGCCGACGAACTACCAGGCCGAGAGGCCCGACGGCCGCGCCTTCCTCAAGACCGCGGAGTACACGCCCGCCCCGGACGCGCCGAGCGACGAGTACCCCTACATCTGCACAACGGGGCGCACGGTCTACCACTTCCACACGCGCACCAAGACCGGCCGCGGGAGGCAACTGCGCAAGGCCGCCCCCGAGCCCTGGGTGGAACTCTCGCCGGGGGATGCCGAGGCGTTGGGCGTCGACGAGGGTGACCTGGTGCGGGTCGAGTCCCGTCGTGGCGCGATGGAAGCGCCCGCGAGGATCGGGCGTGGCCGCGACGGCACCGTGTTCCTCCCCTTTCACTACGGCTACTGGGACACGGGCGCTCCCGACCGGCAGCCGACGGCAGCGAACGAGCTGACGCAGACCGAGTGGGACCCCGTCTCCAAGCAGCCGCTGTTCAAGGTCTCGGCCGTCCGGGTCACGAAGCTCGCACCGGGACAGCGCTGCGCGCCCGCTCCGACCACCACCGCATCCGCGCCGCACGACCCGGCGACCGTCCCCGCGACCCGGGGCGATCAGGGCGCCGAGACGCGAGAGGACCCCGGCGTCGCCGATCCACCAGGGCAGGTACCCAGTCCGGAACACACGCCCGGCGTGCCTCAGCCCGTGTTGCCGCACGCCGCAAGAAGGAGTTGAACCGTGCACCTGCCCGTCTACGTCGGTCTGCTCGATTCCTCGCTCCGCTCTCTGGCGGACGCCTTCCGTCAGGTGAGCGACGGCCATGGCGAGGAACCTGACGTCGAGTACCTCTGCCAGGTCCTCGCCCGCCAGGTCGACGAGCAACTCGAGGCACTGACACCGGTGGTTCGTCGCTACGGCGAGAACCGCGAACAGGAACCCGAACGGCTGCGCGCGACCGGCCTCGAGAGCACCCGCAGCGGCGGTGTGGGACTGCTGCGCGACCTGCAGGACCTGTACATGCTGGGCTCGTTCGTCGATATGACCTGGACGGTCGTGGGCCAGGCGGCGCAGGGACTGCGCGACAGAGAGCTACTGCAGCTCGTGGACGCGTGCGAGCAGGACACCACTCGGCAGCTGCAGTGGTTGCAGACCCGGATCAAGCAGGCGGCACCGCAAGCCCTCATCGCCGCGAAGTAACCGGGGGCGCAGGGGTACGACGTGGATCAGCCCTGTGCGATCCGTTCCAGCAGCGGACGCACCCGCGGCGCGACCGGTGTCGACAGAGCGATCGAGGTCGACGTCCTGCGCACGCCGGAGACGCCGACGACCTCGTCGATCACCCGCTGCAGGTCGTCGTTCGAGCGGGCCACCATACGGACGAACAGGTCGCCCTGGCCCGTCGTCGCATGTACCTCGCAGACCTCGTCGATCGCGGCCAGCTCCTCCGCGACCTCCCCGCGCCTGCCCTGGGCGATCTCCAGCACGGCGAACGCGGTGAGGCCGTAGCCCAACGCGTCCAGGCGCAGTTCCGGCGGAAACCCCGTGAGCACGCCGTCGGCGGAGAGCCGGTCGAGCCGGGCCTGCACCGTGCCGCGTGCGACGCCGAGGCGGCGCGCGCATTCGAGCACGCCGAGCCTCGGCGCGTCGGTCAGCAGCAACAGCAGCCGGGCGTCGAGCGCGTCGAACGTCATCGCATCGCCTCCTGAACAGATTGTTCACTATGATCTCACCCATCGCGACGTTACTGGACAGATTGCCCAGAAGAATCGGTGGCGATTGCCCAGTCTGCACATCGGGGTCATGCTCGCTGCCATGACGACGGAATCAGCGATGACTCCCGCAGACCAGGCGATCGACGACATCGACTACAACCAGCTGCGCCAGCTCGTCGGCCTGGTCGACCACGACGACTCGGCCGACCCGTTCCCGGTCAAGGCGATGGACGCCGTCGTGTTCGCGGTCGGCAACGCGACCCAGACGGCGTGGTTCTACCAGGTCGCGTTCGGCATGCAGCTCGTCGCGTACGCAGGCCCGGAAACCGGGGACGCCGACCGCAAGTCGTTCGTGCTGAAGTCCGGCTCCGCACGGTTTGTGATCAACGGCGGCGTGCGGCCGGAATCGGCACTGCTGGACCACCACCGCAAGCACGGCGACGGCGTCACGGACCTGTCACTCGAGGTGTCCGATGTGGACCGTTGTGTCGCGCACGCCCGCAAGCAGGGCGCGACCGTGCTCGTCGAGCCGTACGAGGTCTCGGACGCCCACGGCACCGTCCGGATGGCCGCCATCGCGACCTACGGCGACACGCGGCACACGCTCGTCGACCGCTCGCGCTACACAGGGCCGTATCTGCCGGGCTACGTGGCGAGGACGTCGACCGTGACCCGCCCGGAGGGCGCGCCGAAGCGACTTTTCCAGGCGGTCGACCACTGTGTCGGCAACGTCGAGCTCGGCGACATGGACCACTGGGTGAACTGGTACCACCGCGTGATGGGCTTCATGAACATGGCGGAGTTCGTCGGCGACGACATCGCCACCGAGTACTCGGCGTTGATGAGCAAGGTCGTGTCGAACGGCAACCACCGCGTCAAGTTCCCCCTCAACGAACCCGCCGTCGGCAAGAAGCGTTCGCAGATCGACGAGTACCTGGAGTTCTACGGCGGAGCGGGATGTCAGCACATCGCCCTCGCCTGCAGCGACATCATCGCGACCGTGACGGCCATGCGCGCGGCGGGCGTGGAGTTCCTGTCGACGCCGGACTCGTACTACGACGATCCGGAGCTGCGAGCGCGGATCGGCGAGGTGCGCGTACCCATCGAGACGTTGAAGGAGCACGGCATCCTCGTCGACCGCGACGAGGACGGCTACCTGCTGCAGATCTTCACCAAACCGATCGGTGACCGGCCGACGGTGTTCTACGAGCTCATCGAGCGACACGGCTCACTCGGCTTCGGCAAGGGCAACTTCAAGGCCCTCTTCGAGGCGATCGAGCGCGAGCAGGAACGCCGCGGAAACCTCTAGCCCGGGGGAGGGGGTGAGAAGCCCCCGAGGGCACCTTCGGGCCTCCGCCCCAGCCACGCGTCAGCGTCCCGATGAGGGGCGGTGGTCGGGCTGGCGGGCGGGAGCCACCAAGGTGCCCTCGGGGGCGCCGCCGTGCGCGGTCAGTGGTCGGCGGAGGCCACCGTGTAGCCGGCCCGCTGAAGCTCGGCGATGACGTCGTCGCAGTGCTCCGGACCGCGCGTCTCCAGTTTCAGCGCCACCTCGACCTCGCCGATGCCGAGCCTGCCGGAGATGCGGGAGTGCTCGATGTCGACGATGTTCGCTCCGAGTTCGCTCATCCGCGTGACCACGCCCGCGAGCGATCCCGGCCGGTCCGGCACCCACAGCCGCACGTGCAGGTACCGCGCCGCGGCCGTCATGCCGTGCTGGATGATCTGCATCAGCAGCAGCGGATCGACGTTGCCGCCGGACAGCACCGCCACGACCGGCGGTTCGAACGCGCCCTCGTGCTCGAGCAGGGCCGCCACCGGCGCCGCCCCCGCGGGTTCGACGACGAGTTTGCGCCGCTCCAGACAGTTCAGGACCGCCCGTGACAGCGTCTCCTCCCCTACCGTCACGACGTCGTCCACCAGCGTCGTCACGTGCTCGAACGTCAGGTCCCCCGGCCGTGCCACGGCGATACCGTCGGCGAGCGTGTGCGTGCTCTCGAGTCCCACCGGTGCGCCCGCGGCCAGGGACTGCGGAAACGCGGCCGCGGAGTCGGCCTGCACCCCGACGAGCTGCACCTCCGGCCTGCTCGCCTTGATGGCACTCGCCACACCCGATACGAGCCCGCCGCCGCCGGTGGACACCAGCACCGTGCCGACGTCCGGCACCTGCTCCAGGATCTCCAAGCCGACCGTGCCCTGACCTGCGATGACATCGGGGTGGTCGAACGGGTGGATGAACACCGCGCCGGTACGTTCCGCGAACTCGGCCGCCTCCGCGAAAGCCTCCTCGAACGCCGTGCCCACGAGGTTGACGTCGGCGCCGTAACCGCGCGTGGCGGCAACCTTCGGCAGTGGTGCCTTCCGCGACATGAACACGGTCGCCTGCGTGCCGACCAGCGAGGCAGCCAGGGCGACACCCTGAGCGTGGTTCCCCGCGCTCGCCGCGACGACCCCGCGAGCACGTTCCTCGGCGGAGAGCCCGTGGATCCGCGTGTACGCGCCCCGCACCTTGAACGAGCCCGTACGCTGCAGGTTCTCGCATTTGAGGTGGACCGGGCCGCCGAAGGCGTCGGCGAACTCGCGCGCGTGCTCCATCGGGGTCACGCGGACGACCCCGCTGAGCAGGTCCCGCGCTTGTCGGATGCGGTCAAGGTCGACGAGCCGCGTGGCGGTCATGTCTGTGACGACTCTCCCTCCGATATCGGAGCTTGCGTGTATGTGGCGCGTAAGCATTGGGTACCCTGGAGCCGGCCCAGGGGACGCATCCACGACCGGAGGAACAGCATGGCACGGCCGTCGGTACCGCGAGACGCACGCTCGCAGGGCCGTGTCACACCAATGCTCGCCGGCATCGTGTCGGCCATGGCCCTCGCGGGCGCGGCCGTGTTCACGGTCGGCTACGCCTCGTGTGGCGATCCCGGTCAGTACGTACGGCACGCCGACAACGTGCACTTCATCGGCGGCTGCGTGGACGGCGAGGACCTGCCCGCCACCGGCCCCGGCGACCAGCACGGCCCGGCCGGTGGCGACGACGAGGCGCCGCGCAACTACCGGCCGTAGCCGTCGCCGAAGCGGTCAGGCCAGGGCCTGCCGCAGGTCGTCGATGAGGTCGGCGCCGTCCTCGATGCCCACGGACAGCCGCACCAGTTCCGCGGGCACCTGCAGCAACGAACCCTCGGCCGACGCGTGCGTCATGCGCCCGGGGTGTTCGATCAACGATTCGACCCCGCCGAGCGACTCGGCCAGGATGAACACGTTCGTGCCCGCGGCGGCCTTCAGCGCCGCCTGCTCCCCGTCGACGTGGTCGAACGCGACCATCCCGCCGAACCGCCGCATCTGTTTCGCCGCGACGTCGTGTCCGGGGTGCTCTGCCAGCCCCGGGTAGTACACCCGCGCGACCTTCGGGTGGTCCTGCAGCATCGCGGCGATGCGTTCGGCGTTGTCGCAGTGCCGCTCCATCCGCACCGACAGGGTCTTGAGGCCACGCAGCGTCAACCACGCGTCGAAGGCGCCCGGCACAGCTCCCGCCGAGTTACGCAGGAAGAACAGCTGCTCCCGCAGGTCGTCGTCGCCGGTCACAACCGCGCCGCCGACCACATCGGAGTGCCCCCCGAGGTACTTCGTCGTCGAGTGCACAACGACGTCGGCGCCCAGGTCGAGTGGAGTCTGCAGGTACGGCGTCGCGAACGTGTTGTCCACGACCAGCTTCGCGCCGCCCTCGTGGGCGATCGCAGCGAGGGTGGTGATGTCGGAGATGCCCAGCAACGGGTTCGTGGGCGACTCGCACCAGATGAGCTTCGTCTCCGGGCGCATCGCGGCGCGCACCTCGTCCACATCGGACAGGTGAGCGACGCTGTAGGTGACTCCCCAGCCGGTGAGGACCTTGTCGATGAGGCGGAACGTACCGCCGTAGACGTCGTTGCCGAGGACCAGGTGGTCGCCGGGCCGCAGCGTGGTGCGCAGCACGGCGTCGCTCGCGGCCATGCCCGAGCCGAACGCGAGCGCGTGGCGGCCGTTCTCCAGCGCGGCGAGCGCCTCCTCGAGGGCGGTGCGCGTCGGGTTGGCGGTGCGCGAGTACTCGTAGTCGCCTTCCCGGGTGCCGCCGACACCGTCCTGGGCGTACGTGGAGGTCTGGTAGATCGGCACGATGACCGACCCGGTTCGCGGGTCGGGTTCCTGACCGGTGTGAATGGCGCGGGTGGAGAAGCCTGTGTCGGCGGATTCGTGGGACATGTGCCCACCCTATTGCGGGCTCCGACGCAGGACACCCCGAGACGGGAAACGACGGCGCCCCGGCCGCTCGACAGCGACCGGGGCGCCGGTACGTATTGCTGTTCAGGACCTCACCACTGCGGCGGCTGGCCCGGAGGCGGTCCCGGAGGCGGACCGCCGTAACCACCGGGCTGCCCCGGAGGCGGCTGCGGACGAGGGTCGCCGAAACCACCCGGCTGCTGACCCGGAGGCGGTCCCTGCGGCGGGCCGCCATAACCGCCGGGCGGGCCCGGCGGACCGCCATAGCCATAACCGGTGGGCGGACCCGGCGGGCCGCCGAAGCCGCCCGGAGGTCCGGGAGGACCCTCGTTGCCAGGGCCTCCGGACTTCGTCTCGAGGCCCAGCACTCGGGCGGTGGCGAAACTCGAGCCGAAGATGCCCACCGCGAGGATCACGATGCCGAAGATCAGCGTGAGCACGACCCGCGTCACGTTCCCCCCTTCGTTGAGGAACATCACCGAGAACAACAGCATCAGCAGGCCCGCGGCCGCCGCCATGATCGGTAGGTTCCTGCGCAGTTTCGAGGGAAGCTTGTCGTTGAGCGCCCACAGCACACCGGCGCCGACGGCGAGGACACCGGACACCAGCAGCATGACGACGTGGAAGGTGAGGGTCGCGATCGTGTCCTCGGCCTGCTCGCGCGCGTCCGCCGCGTTCTCCTGGAGTGCGCGCAGCTGCTCGCAGCTTTGATGCCCTTCGCCGAGCTGCTGGACGCACCGGTCGTACGTCATGCCTGCTCGGCCCGCGGCCTCCGGCACCTCCGGTGCGCTTCCGATGTCGACCCACAGCGTGATCGACAGGATCAGCGTGACGAGGCCGAGGAGCGCAATGGCACTGCCGGTGATCCAGGCTCCGACGTTCGAACGACCGCCGGGACCCGCGGGCCCGAACTGCGTCAGAGGAGGACTGCCGAAGCCACCCGGCTGACCGGCAGGCGGGTGGCCGGGCACACCGAAACCCGGTTGCTGCTGCCCGCCGAAACCCTGCTGCCCGCCGAAACCCTGCGGCGCGCCGAAACCGCCGGCCCCGTAGGGCTGCGGTCCCGGCGCGCCGGGTTGGTTCGGCGGTTGCGGCGCACTCATGCGTCCACGAACCCTTTCGCCAACGATCGGTCTGTGCTCGGCGCATCAGCACCACGGATCGATGCCACGTTGTTCAGCACCGCGTCCGCTCAGGACCTCACCACTGCGGCGGCTGGCCCGGAGGCGGCCCCTGCGGAGGCGGACCGTACCCGCCGGGCTGCCCCGGCTGTTGCTGCGGCGGCTGGCCGGGCTGACCGAAACCGCCCGACTGCGGATTGGGCCCACCGGGCTGGCCGAAGCCGCCCGACGGCGGGTTCTGGCCGCCGGGCTGGGGGAAGCCACCGGACGGCGGGCCGTAGCCGCCCGGCTGACCGGGCTGCTGCGGCGGCTGGCCGGGCTGACCGGGATGACCGGGCTGACCGAAGCCACCGGGCTGACCGTGCGGCGGCTGCCCGAAGCCGCCCGGGCCACCGGGACCACCGAAGCCGCCCGGGCCACCGGGACCGGCCGGGACGCTGTCCATACCGAGGTACGCGCGGGTCTGGGGGAAGAAGCCCAGGATTCCGGAACCGGCCGCGATGATACCGACGAAAATCCCGATCATCGCGGTTGCGGTGAAGTAAATCGCCACAGTGATGATGGCCAGTAGAAGGATCGCGCCACCTGATCCGACCAGCAGGAAGTGTTGGATCCGCTTGCGAAGGAAGACCATCACACCACCGGCGACCATGCCGGCGTACGGGATCAGCAGCAAGAAGCTCATCAAGACGGCGCCCGTGGACACGAAGGAGTAGCCGCTCAACGAGATGGCGCTGATCAGGCCGAAGATCAGGAAAATGGCGCCCAATCCGCAGTTGACGCCTCCGATAAGCATGGAAAGCGTCTTCGCCGTGTCGTTGCCGCCGCCCTGCTGGCCTCCGTAGCCCGGCTGACCCCCGAACTGGCCCGGAGGCGGTCCGCCGAAGCCACCCGGCTGACCGGGAGGCGGGCCGAAGCCCTGCGGCGGCTGGCCGTAACCGCCTTGCGGCGGCTGGCCGGGAGCACCGAAGCCCTGCTGCCCCTGCGACGGGTCGAAACCGCCGGGCTGGGCCGGTGCGCCGAAGCCCTGCTGTCCCTGCGAGGGGTCGAAACCCTGCTGCCCCTGAGGGGCGCCGTAGCCCTGGGGGTTCACCGCAGCGGGGTTGTCCGCCGCGCTCGGTGGCGGGGCGTACGGAATCGACGCCTGCGGCTGCATGTCGGGCGAGACGAGCTGCGTCGACTCGGGGCCGCCCTGCGGTGGCTGCTGACCGGGCTGCGCAGGCTGGACGACCTGGGTCGCCTCGCCACCCTGGTCGGCGGGCTGCTGCGGCGCCTGGGCCGCCTCACTTCCCTGGTCGGCGGGCTGCTGCGGCATCTGGCCACCCTGGCCCGACTGGCCGGGCTGCACGACCTGCGTCGGTTCGGCCGACTCGAACGGACCGTCCTGAGCAGGCTGGGAACCGCTCGGCGACCCCTGCGGCGGCTGCTGCTCGCCACCCCCGGGCTGGTTCGGTGGCTGCGGAGCACTCATGTGGGCTTGAACCCCCTTGACGAGGACATTCTGTCTCTAGCTCGGGCACACGCTAGCGGATACACCCGATCGTGACCCGGAACGCCCCGCTGGGCAGCGGGCAGAACCAGGCAAACCGAACGCCGCTCACTCCCGACCGGAGATGAACGCGAGCAGGTCCTGCCTGGTGACGACACCGGCCGGCTTGCCGCCTTCCAGCACGAGGGCACCATCGGCCGAGGTCAGCGCGTTGATGGCGGCCGTGATGGACATGCCGGCGCCGATCGTCGGCAACGGCGGCGACATGTGGTCCTGCAACATGTCGGCGAGTGCGACCTTGCCACCGAACAGCTTGTCGAGCAGGTCCCGTTCGTTGACGGCGCCGACGACCTCGGCGGCCATCACGGGCGGCTCGGCGCTGACGACCGGCATCTGGCTCACGCCGAACTCGCGCATGATCGCCACGGCCTCCGTGACGGTCTCGTGAGGATGCGTGTGCACGAGGTCCGGCAGGGTGCCGTCCTTGCGGCGCAACACGTCACCGACCGTGGCGTCCGTCGAATCGGGCGGCAGGAAACCGTAGGAGGCCATCCACGAGTCGTTGAAGACCTTGCCCAGGTAGCCACGGCCGCCGTCGGGTAGCAGCACCACGATGACGTCGTCGGGGTCGCACCGCTTGGCCAGTTCCACCGCGGCGGCCACGGCCATGCCGCACGACCCGCCGACGAGCAGGCCCTCCTCGGCGGCGAGACGGCGCGTCATGATGAACGAGTCGGCGTCGGAGATCGCGATGATCTCGTCGGCGACGTCGCGGTCGTAGGTCTCCGGCCAGAAGTCCTCGCCGACGCCCTCGACGAGGTACGGCCGTCCCGTACCGCCCGAGTACACCGAACCCTCCGGGTCGGCGCCGACGATCTTGACCTTGCCCTCGGAGGCCTCCTTGAGGTAGCGGCCGGTGCCGGAGATCGTGCCGCCGGTGCCGACACCCGCGACGAAGTGGGTGAGCCTGCCGTCGGTCTGCTGCCACAGCTCGGGGCCGGTCGAGTGGTAGTGGCTCTCGGGGTTGCTCGTGTTGGCGTACTGGTTGGGCTTCCACGCGCCCTCGATCTCGGTGACGAGCCGATCGGAGACGCTGTAGTACGACTCCGGGTGCTCGGGCGGCACCGCGGTCGGACAGACGACGACCCGCGCGCCGTAGGCCTCGAGGACGTTGCGCTTGTCCTCGCTGACCTTGTCGGGGCAGACGAACACGCAGTGGTAACCCTTGCGCTGCGCAACCATCGCGAGCCCGATCCCGGTGTTGCCGGACGTCGGTTCGACGATCGTGCCGCCCGGTTTCAGCTCCCCGGACGCCTCGGCGGCCTCGACCATCCGCAGCGCGATGCGATCCTTCACGCTGCCACCGGGGTTGACGTACTCAACCTTGGCCAGCACGAGCGGGCCTGCTCCGTCGGTCACGGAGTTCAGCTTGACCAACGGGGTGTCTCCCACGAGGTCGATGACGTGTTCGGCGTATTCCATGCCGCCAGAGTAATCAGCCGATGACCGTTGCACATCGTTAGTCGGGGTTCTTTTCGATTTCATTGTCCGAAAAGGACCACTGTGCTTAGCTCACGTGGTTTCGACCGTCACGTCCGTAACAAGGAGTCCCCGCCGTGAAAGCCCTGCCGAGACGGCACAAGCGGGTGGCACGAGCCGCCACCGCCACCGCGCTCGCGAGCGCCTTGCTGGCCGCGTCCGGGGGCGCCGCCGGAGCCGCACCGAACCCGAACCCGTTCGGCTGGTTCTTCGACGACGTCCCCACGTTCACCCTCAACGTCCTGTTCGCCAACGACATGGAGTCCGCGCTGCTCGGTGTGCCGGGAGACGGTGCCGACGAGGGCGAGATCGTCGACGGCGGGCAGAACCCGTACGGCAGCCCGTCGCGCATGGCGACGGTGATGGACGACCTGCGCTCCGACGCCCTCACGGGCCCACCGAGGCCCGGGCAGTCGCCGTGGCGCGGCGAGGTCACCCTCTCGGGCGGCGACAACTTCCTGGCGGGTCCCGAGTTCTCCGCCAGCCAGGAGGAGGGCGCGCCCTTCTACGACGCCCGCGCGGTCGACGGGATCGACTTCGACGCCTCCACGATCGGTAACCACGAGTTCGACTTCGGCCCCGAGACGTTCGCCGACTTCATCTCCGCGTTCGACGGTTCACTGCCGTTCGTGAGCACGAACGTCGACGTCTCCGGTGAGCCGACGCTCGACGCACACGCCGAGGACGGCACGATCCTCAAGAGCAAGGTGCTGCGCTCCCGGGGCCAGCGGATCGGCATGATCGGCCTGACCACGCCGGAGCTGCCGTCGCTGTCGAGCCCCCGGAACGTCGAGGTCGACGCCGAGATGGCCGAGCTGACCAACGCGCTCGCCGCTGACTTCGCCGACCGCGGTATCGACAAGGTGCTGCTCGTCTCACACCTGCAGGACATCGACAACGAACTCGAGCTGGTGCCGCAGCTGAAGGGCGTGGACGCGGTCGTCGGCGCGGGCGGCGGCGAGATCCTCGCAGGCGACGACGACCGGCTCGTCCCCGGCGACGAGGCCGAGCGCGACTTCCCGCTCTACGCCGACGACGCCGACGGCAACCGCGTTCCCGTCGTCACCACGACCGGCGACTACAAGTACGTCGGCAGGCTGGTGCTGAACTTCAACCGGCGCGGTGAGGTCATCGACGTCGACGAGGCCGAGTCGGGCCCGGTGCGCGTCTCCGGGGTCGGCCCCGACGCGGTCCGTGGGGACACGACGATCCGCTCCGAGGTGGAGGAGCCGGTCGCGCAGCATCTGGAGGAGCTGGCCGACACGACCGTCGCGACGAGCGAGGTGCCGCTCAACGGCGTCCGGAACGACGTGCGCAGCCGGGAGACGAACCTCGGCAACCTCGTCGCCGACGGCCTGCGCTGGACGGGTGAGCAGAAGGCGGAGGAGTACGGCGTGACGCCGCCGCAGGTCGGCATCCAGAACGGCGGCGGCATCCGCAACGACTCGACGCTGCCCGCGGGCGACATCAGCGCGCTCGACACCTACGACGTCGCACCGTTCTCGAACTTCGTCGCGGTCGTGCCCGAGGTCCCGCGAGATACGTTCCGTCAGCTGCTCGAGCGCGGCGTGGCCGCCGCCCCCGACGCCGCGGGCGCGTTCATGCAGGTCTCGGGCGTGAAGTTCACCTACGACCCGAGCGCCAAGGCCCAGGTCGTGGACGAGAACAGCGGTGAGGTGGTGGAGCCGGGCGAACGCGTGCAGAACGTGATGCTCGACGACGGCACGGTCGTCGTCGAGAACGGCGAGGTCGTGGAGGGGGCGCCGATCTCGGTCGCCACCAACGACTTCTCTGCGCGGGGCGGCGACGGCTATCCGTTCGGCGACCTGGACTTCACCTCGGTCGGCGCCACGTATCAGCAGGCCGTCGAGGGCTACCTCATCGAAGGGCTGGACGGTTCCGTCACCGCCGACCAGTACCCGGTGGGCGGTAACGGCCGCATCGCCACGACCGGCTGACGACCACCGCGGGGTGGCGCGGGGAGCCTGCGGGCCTCCCGCGCCGCTCCGCCATCACCAAACCCCAGGTCGACGTCGAAAGCCCGCCGGCCGCCACCGCGCATCCCGCCGGCACGCACCGGACCGCCGTGCGCCCGTTATCGGTACCGGGGTGGCCCCGGTGCCGCGCCGAGCCGGCACGCCGCAGAGCACCTTGGGCGTGACACGCATCATCGCCCGCCGCCGGCCGCGTCTCCCACCCGGGCGGGAAGTTCCGTCCCGTTCCCCACCCGTGCCGATGACGAGGCTCGACGCGGTCCGCCGCGCGTCCAACCTGGCGCGGTCGTCGGGCCTGCCGCCGCCGAGCAACAGCAACATCGTGGTGGCCGCCGCTGCGGCGACCAGCAACAGACCGCCTGCCCAGAGACCGATCGTCCGCGGGCGCAACGCCCTGCTCCGGTGGGTCGACACGGCGTGATGGTGCCAGTGACGTGACGCGCGATAACACCACTGGCCAGGGCGCGCAGCGGAAGGCAGGATATACGTAAGCATCCGCTTAGGTCGATCCGAAGGAGTGTCCACCATGCCTGAAGCCGTGATCGTGTCCGCAGCCCGTTCGCCCATCGGCAGGGCGGGTAAGGGATCACTGGTGGACAAGCGCCCCGACGACCTCGCCGCGGAGATGGTGCGCGCTGCCCTCGACAAGGTTCCCCAGCTCGACCCGGCCGACATCGACGACCTGATGCTCGGCTGCGGCCTGCCCGGCGGCGAGTCCGGTTTCAACATGGGCCGCGTCGTGGCGAGCCTGCTCGGCTACGACCACCTGCCCGGCTGCACCATCACCCGCTACTGCTCGTCGAGCCTGCAGACCACCCGCATGGCCATGCACGCCATCAAGGCGGGCGAGGGCGACGTGTTCATCTCCGCGGGCGTCGAGACGGTGTCCCGGTTCGCCAAGGGCAACTCCGACTCGCTGCCCGACACCCACAACCCGCTGTTCGCCGACGCCGAAGCCCGCACCGCCGCCACCGCCGAGCAGGCCACCGACGGCTGGACCGACCCGCGCGAGGACGGGCAGCTGCCCGACGTCTACATCGCCATGGGCCAGACCGCCGAGAACCTCGCCCGACTGAAGGGCATCTCCCGCGAAGAGATGGACGAGTTCGGCGTGCGCTCGCAGAACCTCGCCGAGAAGGCCATCGCCGACGGCTTCTGGGCCAAGGACATCACCCCGGTGACCCTGCCCGACGGCACCGTCGTCGACGCCGACGACGGCCCCCGCGCGGGCGTGACCCTCGAAGGCGTGTCCGGTCTCAAGCCGGTGTTCCGCCCCGACGGCCGCGTCACCGCCGCCAACGCCTGCCCCCTCAACGACGGCGCCGCCGCCCTGGTGATCATGAGCGACACCAAGGCCAAGCAGCTCGGCCTCACCCCGCTCGCCCGCGTCGTGTCCACCGGCGTGTCCGGACTCTCGCCCGAGATCATGGGATACGGCCCCGTCGAAGCCTCCCAGCAGGCACTGTCCCGCGCAGGCATGTCCATCGGCGACATCGACCTCGTCGAGATCAACGAGGCCTTCGCCGCCCAGGTCATCCCCTCCTACCGCGACCTCGGCATCGACCTCGACACACTCAACGTCAACGGCGGCGCCATCGCCGTCGGCCACCCCTTCGGCATGACCGGCGCCCGCATCACCTCGACGCTGATCAACTCGCTGCAGCACCACGACAAGCAGTTCGGCCTCGAAACCATGTGCGTCGGCGGCGGCCAAGGCATGGCCATGGTCCTCGAACGCCTCAGCTGAAACGAGGCAGAGTTCTACCGGACCTGCGTAGCGGTGCAAGTGGCAGAACCTCGGCGCATCCCTGACTTCGGGAGTCGGCTTCTGACAACCGGCCTCCCTCGATAACGCCCATCCCGAACCTGCTCCCGAATGCACTGTGCGTGGCCGCGTGCGTGCGGGGGCAGGTGACGGTTGAGTAACGTCTGCCGGTGAGCGACGACGAGGACTACCGAGAGAAGGTGGGCCTGTCCTACTGTCTCGCCATGTCCACATCGGTCTTCGTCACGGGCGAGGCCAAAGCACCCTCGAACAACCCGATCACCAGCCAGTACGGGCTGTTCTTCATCGCCTTCGAGATCGATCCGGACACCCACCGAATCCTTGATGCCGAGTGCTCGGCGACGTTGGCCCTGACGAACAGGTTCGTCAAAGGCTTGTTCGTTCGAGAGTGCATCACGGAGGAAGATCTGCTCACGGAGCGCATCGCCGCGCGCTATCACGGCTCGTCACAGCGGGCCCTGATAGCGGCTCTGCACCACGCCGCGACCAAGTATCGCAGCGCGGTCGGACTCGCCGCGGGCTGACGTCTCCGTAGCACCCAGCGATTGCCTGGCCCCTCACCGGGCCGGACCCAGTCGGAAACACGCACACGACCCGAGCGGTCGGTGCGCGTTTCCGACTTTTTTGCGTTGTGAGGAAGAAAGGACGGCGGCGACGCGAACATGATTACCGACGGATTCCTCTATCTCGGTGTGCTGCTGGGACTGGCAGCGGCCATCGTCTACGTCACGCAGCGCCGGCAGTACCGGTTCCTCAAGTACGTACCCGGATTCGTGCTCCTCTACCTCGGAGCGGCACTGCTGAACACCCTGGGCGTGTTCGGTGATTCCGACTCCGTGGACGCGACCGGCGACGCGGTGAAGGACGCACTGCTGCCGGCGATGATCCTGCTCCTGCTGTTCAAATGCGACATCCGCAAGATCATCAAGCTCGGCCCCAGGCTGCTGCTGACGTTCGTCGTCTCGGCGCTCAGCATCGCCATCGGCTTCGTCGTCGCGTTCCTGATCTTCCAGGCGACACTGGAAGGTGAGGCCTACAAGGCGCTCGGTGCGCTCGCCGCGTCGTGGACCGGTGGTTCCGCGAACCTGGTCGCCGTACAGTCCATTGTGGATGCACCGGAGACGCTGATCGGCTATGTGCTCATCGTCGACACGGTGCTCTACTCACTGTGGCTGCTGGTGATGTTCAGTTCCGTCGGCGTCGCCGACCGGTTCAACCAGTGGACCAAGGCGAAGGCGATCGACTTCGACGGGCACGCGGCCGACGAGCAGGAACGGTCGATCGACCTGACGTCGCTGATGACGTTGATCGGCTTCAGCCTGCTCGTATCCGCCCTCGCGACCTGGGTCGGCGGTCTGCTGCCGGAGCTCGGCGACGTCGTCACCGGCACCACCTGGACGATCCTCATCGTCAGCGTGCTCGGCCTCGTCATCGCCTCGACCCGGCTCGGCAGGACGGCCGGCTCCTCCGAGCTCGCGATGGTGATGCTGTACGTGATCATCGGCATCATCGCCTCCGGGTCCGACTTCTCGTCGCTGGCCGAGGCGCCGCTGTACCTGCTGATCGGCGTGATCGCACTGATCGTGCACGCGACCGTCATGGTCGTCTACGCCAAGCTGACGAAGTCCGAACTGGCGAGCCTGGCGGTGGCCAGCACGGCCAACCTCGGCGGCATGGCCTCCGCGCCGGTCGTGGCCAGTGCCTTCCACCGGCAGATGGTCCCGGTGGGTGTGCTCTTCGCTCTGATCGGCGCGTTCTCGGGCACGTTCGTCGGCCTGGCGACGGTGAACGTGCTGGGGGTGATCTGAGGTGCTGCCCGCTGTCACGGACCTGCGGGCGCGGCGCTATTCGGCGCCGCTGGCGCGCCCGTTCATCACGGCACGTCGACGTGTCGACACGATGCTGGGAGTGCTCGTCGAGCTCGAGCTGGCCGACGGCACCGTCGGCCACGGCTCGGCGGGGCAGTCCTTCGGCGTCACGGGCGAGTCCGTCGATTCGGTACTGGCGGTGTTGAACGGGCCGGTGAAACAGGCCCTGACCGAACGGGCCGACACCGGACGGCGTGAGGTCGCGGCGGGCATCGCCGGCTCCTGCGTCGGGAACTTCGCAGCCAAGGCAGCGGCCGACATGGCGTTGCACGACGCCTGGGCCCGGACGCTCGGCGTGCCGCTGGCCGAGGCCCTCGGCGGGGACACCGCCACGGTGCTGCGCACCGACATGACGGTCAGCCTCGACACACCGCAGCGCATGGCCGACGCTGCCGTCGAAGCGGTCGGAGACGGCTTCGACGTGCTGAAGATCAAGCTCGGCAACGACTGGCGCGCCGACTTGGAGCGGCTCCGCGCGGTCCGGGACGCCGCGCCGGACGTGCGGTTCCGCCTCGACGCCAACCAGGGCTGGGACGTGAAGGCGGCAATCCGCGTGATCAGGGCCATCGAGGATGCCGGGATCCCCCTCGAGCTGGTCGAACAGCCTGTCGCCGACCACGACCTGGCGGGCATGGCCGCGGTGACGGCCGCGGTCGACGTCCCGGTCATGGCGGACGAATCGGTGTCCTCGCCGCACAGCGCGCTGGAGATCGTGCAGCGGCGGGCCGCCGACATGCTCAACATCAAGCTGGCCAAGTGCGGCGGGATGGACGAGGCACTCGCCATCGCCGACATCGCGCGCGCAGCCGGAATCGAATGCATGGTCGGCGCGATGATGGAGCCGAGGATCTCCATCGCTGCGGCCGCCCACCTCGCAGCCGCCCATCCCGCGGTCACCCTCGTCGACCTCGACTCGGCCGAGTGGATCGACGACCCCGACCTCAGCGGTGGTTACACCCTGCGCGGCAGCGAGATGCATCTCCATCCCGGTCCGGGAATCGGTTTCGCTCCATGGGTGAAAGGAGAACAGGAATGAACCTCCGCAGAACGACGGTCGCGCTGCTGGCCGCGGGGCTGGTCGGCGCGAGCGCCGGCACCGCGGCGGCCGCGCCGCACGAGGCCGCACAGGGACACGGCATCGAAGCGGGTGACCACGCCTTCGTCGACGTGACCACCGCGACCCTGTGGGTCGAGCCGGGGCTGGACCGGCCGGTCGACGCACCGTCGCTGACCAACCCGGTCGACCTGGACCAGTGGAACCGGAACCTGGCCGACACCGAGACACGGCGCTGGCTCACCGGCAAGCTCGAGACGCAGGCCGTGCTCGGTTCCGAGGTCGAGGTCACCGAGGTCGACGGAGACTGGGCCCACGTCGTGGTCGAGGGACAGGACACCCCGCGCGACGACCGCGGCTACCCCGGCTGGATGCCCGTCGACCAGCTCGTCGCAGGCGACCGGTTCGACACCCTGACCGACACCCGTCCGTGGGCGCAGGTGACCGACGACAAGACATGGCTGACGGGCACCCCCACCGGCGCGCAGCCGCTGTCGGAGATCAGCTTCAACACACGGCTGCCGGTACTCGCCGAGACGCCGACTGCGGTGCGGGTCGCCCTGCCGGACGGCTCGCACGCGTGGCTCGAACAGGACGCGGTCGACGTGTACGGCCAGGGCGAGCAGCCCGCCGCGCCGGCCGGTGACGACCTGGTCGCCACCGGGAAGCAGTTCCTGGGCCTGCGCTACCTGTGGGCGGGCGTGTCCGCGTACGGGTTCGATTGCTCGGGCTTCACCTACAGCGTCCACCGGGCCCACGGCGTGTCGATCCCGCGGGACTCGTCGGCGCAGGCCGCGTACGGCCAGGACGTCGCCGTCGAGGATCTGCAGCCCGGTGACCTGTTGTTCTTCGCCGAGCCCGGCGGCGTCGGCAGCGTGCACCACGTGGGCATGTACGTCGGCGACGGCCGGATGATCCACGCGCCCAACGCCTCCGAGTCGGTGTCGATCGTCGACTGGCAGGAGTGGGACACCGACGACGAGTTCTCCGGCGCCAAGCGCATGATCTGAGCGACGCAGCCGGAACGTGAACCACGAGCGGCCCCGGGGCGAGGTCGCATCACCCGGGCGTCGCTCGTGTCGACCTCCCCCGCTACCCCCTGAGCGACAGCAGTCGCCCGGCCGATTCGACCGGGCGACTGCTGCAGGAGGGAGACGTGGCGTGCGCTACTCGCTCTGCAGGTAGGTCAGCAGACGCAGGATCTCCAGGTACAGCCAGACCAGCGTCGTCATCAGGCCGAAGGCCACGTACCAGGCGAACTTGGCGGGCACGCCCTGGCGGATCGCCTGGTCGGCCATGTCGAAGTCCAGCAGGAAGCTGAACGCGGCCACGCCGATGCAGACGATGCTGAAGATGATCGCCATGGTGCTGCCGTCGCGCAGGCCGACGTTGACGCCGAACAGGCTCATCACCAGGTTGAACAGCATCAGGATGGCGACGCCACCGATGGCGCCGATCATCCACTTGCGGAACTTCGGCGTGACCTTCACGGCGCCGGTCTTGTAGACGACCAGCATCACGACGAAGACCGCGGCGGTGCCGACGACGGCCTGCAGCGCGACACCCTCGACGATCATCTCGAACACGCCACTGATCGCACCGAGGAACACGCCCTCGGCCGCCGAGTAGGCGAGCGTCATCGGCGCACTGACCATCTGCTTGAAGATGATCACCAGGGCCAGGATCAGGCCGACGATCATGCCGCCGATCATGGCGCCGGTGACGGCACCCATGGAGCCGGCCATGATCTGCCCCTGGGCCCAGATCGCGGTGATGATGCCGATGACCAGCGTCACACCGAGGCTGGCGCCGGTCTTCATGACGACGTCGTCGACGGTCATCGGGCGGTCGGCTTCGCCCGAGGGGGCCTGCGGGGTTCCGTAGCCGGGGACGCCGCCCTGCGGCTGCTGGAAACCCGCGTACGGCGCCTGACCGGCCGCGCCCTGCGGCAGGTTGCGGAAGGCGGGGTTGCTTGAGGTTCGCACTGATCCTCCTGGATCTACTGGCCTTGCACCGGTACAACGACCGGGCACGCCGGCCGGTTCCCGTAGGTCGGTAAACCCGACTTTACCCACGATCCCCGCCACGGGTGGCAGGGACGTGGGAAACATCGTTGCCCGAGATCGGAGAAGGTCCACTCAAGTGGCCGATTGCCGGTTGCGCTGCGGGAAGCGAGTATCACGAGCCGTATCCGACCGATTACCGAACGCGTGCCCGCCGCGCCGGTCGCGTCGTCGGCCGGGGTCACCCCGACCCTCCCCGGCCTGTCACGCCTCACCGCCTCTGGGGGCGCGGTGCACCGCGGGCGCAGTTCGTGACCTTAGGGGGACTCCAGTGGCGCCTACCCTGCGCCTTTCCCGCAACCGGAGCTCTGCCCGCACGCAGAGCTCCGCCGCCACCGGGCACTCGTCGACCGTGCCGCGCCCGTCGACCGTGCCGCGTTCCGGGCTCGTCCGGCGCGGCGCCCTCGCCCTGCGACTCCTCGTAGCCCTCGCACTCGCCACGTTCTCGCTGGTCGTCGTCGCCCCCGCGGCCTCGGCCGAAGTGCAGGAGGGCAACGGACACGAAACCACGCCGGGCCAGCCCTACGGCGGCCAGGACCGCGAGCGCGACTGGCACGGCTCCTACCTCGTCGGCGGCAAGCAGGTGTTCTGTGTGCAGTTCGCACTGAAGGCACCCGACTCCGACGAGCAGTACCAGCCCGGTGACGAGCTGCTCACAAAATGGGGCGAGAAGATTCCGGAGGACACCGCCGCCAACATCTCGTACCTGCTGCTGCGCTACGGCGACACGCAGAGCGACGACGAGGCGGCCGCACTGGCCCACCTGCTGCACTCGTGGACGGCCGCCCCGCGCACGCCCGCGGATCTCGACAGGGACCTGCCGTTCGACCAGATCGCCTACAACGTCGAGGGACAGTTCGCGAAGCTGCCGCAGGGCGCGAAGGACGCGGTGGAGCGGCTCCGTGCCGACGCCGAAGCCAACCGCGGCCCGTGGAAGGCCGACGTCACGGCTCCGGAGCAGGAACAGACCATCGGCGAGGACGGCGAGTGGTCCGTATCGGTGACCAACGCCGCGGGCAAGGGCGTGCCCGGCGTGCCGGTGACACTGTCCGCCGAGGGCGCCCGGGTCGGCGGTGAGCGGGCGAGCGTGACGACCGGTGACGACGGCACCGCCACGTTCCGGGTCACGCCGACGGCGGAGCAGCCGTCGGTGACGGCCACGATGTCGGCCCCCGCCGCCCGTCCGTACGTCCAGAGTCCGGTCACGGCCGACACCCAGCGCGTGGTGTCGACAGGCGGGGAACAGGAACTGACGGCCTCGGCGACCGGCACGGCGAGGAACGCACCGGGCGGCGTGAAGGTCACCAAGATCGACGCCGAGTCGGAGAAGGGCATCGCGGGTGTGCCGTTGCGCGTCACCGCGGGCGACAAGGAGTCGGCCGCCAAGGGCGACGACGGCGAACCGCTGGTCGGCGAGGACGGCAAGCCCGCCGTCGTCACCACCGAAGGCGCCGGCGGCGTGGCCACGGTCGACGGACTGCGCGCACCGCAGCGGATCTGCGTGATCGAGGTCAGCCCGCCGAACGGTTACACCGATGCGTTCGATCCGGACGATCCGCCGTCAGCGTGCGGGAAGGTGCAACCGGGCGGGACGCTCGAGCTGACGATCAGCAACGAGGCGGATCAGGTCCCGACCGTGATCCCCGCCGGTGAGCAGGGGCAGCCGATGGCACAGAGTCCCACCACGACGGCGACACCGACGGGCGCACTGATCGGCCTGGGCGGCCTCGCGGTCGCGGTGGCCGCCGCGGGCGGGTTCCTCGCGCGTCGCCGGCAGCTGTCCGGGAACTGACATGGCGAGGCGCGACCGGGCCGGTGCCTATCTGCTGGGCGCGGCCTCGGTACTGGTGGCACAGGCGTTGGTGGGTGCGGCGGTGCTGATGCCGCCCACCGACGCCGTCGCCGGTACCGCGGAGCCGGCGGACGAACGGCAGGTCGTCCGCGGGCAGTCCGCCGGAGCGGAGCAACCGGAGCCGACCACATCGGACGAACCGGATGAACAGGAGACGTCCCGTGACGAACCGGTCCCGAACGGGGAACCGGACCGCCGTACCGAACCGGAGGTGACGCCGGCGCCGAGCGGCCAACGGCCCGGCACGGTCCGGTTGCCGGACGGCGGCTCGGCCACACTGGTCCGTCACGACCTCGGTCCCGACGCGGTGCTGCCCGTGCCCGAGAATCTCGGCGAGGCCACGTGGTGGGGCGCCGGCCTGGGCGCCCCGAGCGGCGCGAGCGTCTTCGCGGGGCACGTCAACTGGCAGGGCAGGGAAGGTCCGTTCTCGGAGCTGTGGCAGGTGCGGGTCGGTGACCGCGTCGTCGTCTCGGACGACGGCGGGGAGAAGTTCCGTTACGAGGTCTCGCGCATCCTGACGCTGCACAAGGACGACGTGCCCGCGCGCGCACGCGAACTGTTCGGGCAGAGCGGCAGACATCGCGCCGTGCTGGTCACCTGCGGAGGCAGGTGGCAGGGAGGGACGACCGGGTACGAGGAGAACCGGGTCGTCATCGCCGAACCCGTCTGACCGCCCCGACTTGCGGCCCACACCGGGTCGCGGGACGTTCGGGGCACGGTCCCGTCCGGGTCACAGTCCTGTCACCACAGCCGGCGCCCACAAAGGTACGGTCTTGAGTATGGCTTCCGAGCACGACAACCGACTGCTGCCGCTGCGGCGGGAATTCAGCCAGGCGTGGCACGGGTTCGACCGCGCCCAGGTCCTGCAGTACGTCGAGCACCTCGAGGCTCAGGTGCAGCGCATCGTGGCCGATCGCGACAACGCGAACGCCCGGCTCACGACGCTGTCCCGCGAACTCGAGAACGCCCGCCGGGAGGTGACCCGGCTGCAGCAACGTGTCGAAGAGCTGAAGAAGCCGCCGGAGCGTCCCGAGGATCTCGACGAGCGCATGCAGCGTTCCGTCGACCTCGCCAACACGCGGGCCGAGGAGATCGTGAACCGCGCCGAGGAGGCGGCCACGAATACGTGGGCCGAGAGCGGCGAGGTCTCGAAGAAGCTGCACGAGCGCTACATGAAACTGGTCGAGACCCTCGACCAGCACGCCGAGGAACTGCAGCGCGAGCACACCGACGCGTTGGCCTCCACCAAGGCCGACGTGCAGAAGATGACGACCGAGGCCGCCGAGCGGCAGGAGCGACTCGACCGCGAGGCCGAGGAGAAGCGCCGCACCATCGAGCGCGAGTTCGACAAGAAGATGACCGCCGAGAAGGCCGCGCTCGAGAAGCACGTCGCCGACACCAAGGAAGCCAGCAAGAACGCGGCGGAACGCAGGATCGCCGAGGCGACGACCGAGGCCAAGCGCATGGTCGACGAGGCCACCGCGAAGGCCAAGAAGCTCGTTGACGACGCGACCGCGGACGCCGAGCGCCGGACCTCCGAGGCGAACGGGGTCGTCGAACGGCTCACCAAGATCCGCAACGAGGCGCGTGCCCGGCTCAAGGCCGCTGAGGACGCCCTGCACGCGGGCGAGTCGGCACTCGATCCGGTCGACGACGAGGACACCGAGCTCTCGGATTTGCCGGAGTCGCTGACCACGCCGTTCGACGCGGCCAAGACGGCCAACGCCGTCCAGCTCTCGCACACCACCGGGAACGGGGCCGCTGCCGATCCGACGTCGGAGTCGTCAGACGGATCCGGAGACCCCGAGGCCACGCGACCCGCACAGCGGCCCGTGAAGGTCGGCACGAACAGCACGGCGGCCGACGGGGGCAGCACGACGTCGAACACCGCACGGTCGAACGGCGGGAACTCGGCGTCGGCGGGTTCCGTCGCCGGAGACGGCGACTCGTCCGCCGAGGCGACGACCCCCGGCACTCCTGCGCAGCGGCCGTCGCCCGGCCCGAAGGACACGTCCTCGCAGTAACGCTCTCCCGATGACCTCGCCGGTCGCCGACGCGGGGTCGCCGGGGGCCACGGCGTGGCCCGCCGACGCCGACGCGCTCGCGGTGGGCCCGCCGGGGTGGCGGACCCACCGCGGAGACGTCAGACGACCCGGCGGGAGCCTTCCAGGTTCTCGGCGAGGCGGTTGATCGTGGCGGCCTGCGCGACGTAGTCCATCGCGCTGAACTCCCACGGGTAGACCTGCTTCGCCTCGGCGGCGGGCAGGTTCGCGAACGTTGGCTGCTTGAGCATCTCGTCGCCGCTCATGGCGCGCAGCGAGTAGAGCACCACGTCGGTGCGGAAGTCGGTGATGTTCTCCCACGCCACCTGGCGCCAGTAGTACGCATCGCCGCCCGGGTCGGGGTACTTCAGGCCGAGTTCGGTGTAGCTGCGCAGCGCCGGGTCGTCCTCGGCCTTGGCGATGTGGACGCCGTCGGTCTCGTAGGCCGCGACCGCCATCACGGTCAGGCCGGACGAGGCGGCTTCGCGAAGCCGGTCGCGCGCGGAGTCGTACTCCCGCTTCTTCTCGGTGAGCAGCTGCTGGTCGGCGCCGAGCGACTTCGCGAACTCGGTGGTGCGCTGGACGACCTTGTCGGCGGAGCCGGTCATCGCCAGCGCGACGATCGGCGCGATCTTCGCGGCGTCCTCCTGCTGCTTGAGGTCCTTGAAGCCGTACAGCGGCTTCTTCGGGTCGACCTTGCCGGAGGCGTCCTCGGGGTAGGCGTGCGTGATGATCAGATCCGGCTTCTGCGCCTCGAGGCGCACCAGATTGATCTCGCCGTACGTGGCGCCGACCTCGGTGACCTTCGAGGTGTCCTTGCCGTCGAAGTTCACGTCGGCGTCGAGGCCGGTGTAGCCGAACGACGCGACCGGCACGATGCCGTAGTTCCACAGCGACGCGATGGCGTCGTTGAGACCCGCGATGCGCTTCGGGGTGCTCTCGAGCGTCACCTTCTCGCCGCGGTCGTCGGTGAACGACCACCCGCCCGAGCCGTCACCTCCGCCGTCGTCGTCCGAGGTGTTGGGGCCGCACGCGGACAGGAAGCCGGTGGCGGCAAGAGCGGCGGCACCACTGAGCAGGCTCCGGCGGGACATCCGGTAGGGACCGGGCAGAGTTCCAGACATGCGGACCAAGATAGGCAAGCCTAAGTTAAAAACCTAGCCCCTGTGACGTACGGCCGGTCGGGCGTCGAGAGCAGCGGCAGGAGCCGCACCTCGGCAGCCGCCACCGCGCGCGCGTGCCCGACCCCGTCAGGCGCGCCCCAGCCAACGGCACAGCAGCAGGCAGACGTCGTCGTCGTGATCGGTGCCGCCGAGCATCTCGTGCAGCACATCGTCGGTCCGTTCCCCGACCGTGCCGTCACAGCACCGTTCGAACGCCGTCGCCAGCCGCGCCATTCCGGCGTCGATGTCACTGCTGCGGCGTTCGATGAGCCCGTCGGTGAACAGGGCGACGGACGAGCCCGGGGTGAGCCTGCGCCGGTGTTCGGGGATCGACGGCGACAGATCGATGCCGAGCATCGGTCCGTGGTCGGCGTCGAGGTATCCGACATCCCCGTCGGCGTCCTGCACCAGGGGCGGCGGATGCCCCGCACTCGCCCACCGGATCATGCCGCTGCGCACCTGCACCTCGACGACCACGGCCGTGGCGAACAGCGAACCCCGGCTCTCCCGCAGCAGTTCGTGCACGAGCCGCAACGACGACGCGGGCCCGTGCCCCTCCATCGCGTAGGCGCGCAGCGCGTTCTGCAGCTGTCCCATGACGACGGCCGCGTCGAGACCGTGGCCGGTGACGTCGCCGACGGTGAGCACGACCGTCCCGTCGGAACGGCTGAAGGCGTCGTACCAGTCCCCACCGATGTGGACACCGCGCGTCGACGACCGGTATCGCGCCGCGATGTCGAACTCGTCCAGTTCGACCAGTGCCGGCAACATCGCGTGCTGCAGGCGCTGCGCGAGCTCGTGCTCCCGCTCGTATTCGTGGGCATTACGCAGACCGAGCGCGGCACGACTCGCGACGGCGTGTGCGAGCGAGATGTCGTCGGCCGTGAAGCCGCGATGCCTGCGTTCCAGATCCAGCACACCGAGCGCATGGCGGCCCGCCAGCAGCGGCACGCTCAGCCTGCTCGTCCCGGCGCGGACGGAGCGCCGCGTGATCAGGGTCTGCTGGGCGGTCAGGTCGGGACGCACGTCCCCCGACGACGGGGTCGCGCACCGCAGACCGTCGTCGGTCGAGCGCCACACGCGCGTGCTGTCGGCAAGCCCGTGGGACTGCACGAGCGCGGCGACCTGGGACAGCATCTCCGTGCTGTTGAGCGACGTCGCGGATGCGCGGCTGACCTCGTCGAGAAAGGCCGTGCGGTCGACGTCGTCGCGTGACGGCGGTCCCGTCACGGGCCTGTCGGCCAGCCGCCACCGCAGGTCGCGGTCCGGCCTGCCACGCGCGGGAGTGCGCACCTCCTGCGAGGGCAGCTCCGCTTCACCCAGCTCGCCCGGCACGGCATCGGTCAAGGACGCCACGACGTCGCCCACGGGCGTCGCCGGGTCCAGGTTCGCGAGCACGTCTGCCAGCACCGCCCACCCGTCGGGGGGCAACCGCCCCGCGCGCACAGCGCTGGCGAGTTCCGTGCTGAGCGGGCCGCTCAACCCACGTTCGACGCTCACCGGGGTTCACCTCCGCCAGAAGCCGGGTTACCACTATGCCCGCTGCCAGCGAAGATGTCTCGCACTACCCACAGAGGTGTCACCCAAGAAGACCATCGTGGGAAGTTCGCCCGGGTGCGTGTACCGAGGCGCCACAGAGGGCACACGGGGGTTGTGAACAATCCGCGGTCGACGCCCGATCGGCGGAGTCACCGGGCACTGGGTGTTCGCGTCCGTCCGCACCGACTCCGCCTCATCCACGGCAAGGACCGCCGAGCCGACGGGGCCGACGATGATGATTGAGCAGAGCCGCGTCGCGGCCGACACCCTCGTGGTAGACATCGCGCTGGCCACCGACCTGCGCAGTCCCACGGACGCCCGACACACCGTGGACGCCGCACTCGGTGTCACCGACGAGTCGTCCCGGCAGAACGTACTCCTGCTGGTCACGGAACTGGCGACGAACGCCGTCGTGCACGGACGTCCGCCGTGCAGGCTGCGGGTGCGCACCGGCGCGGGGCGGCTGCGCATCGAGGTGTCCGACGCCGACCCGCGACGTCCCGAGGTGCTGCATCCGGGTCCGGACGTCGACCACGGTCGTGGCCTGCTGCTCGTCGCGGCACTGGCCGACGACTGGGGTGTCGACCGGGCCCGCCGCCCCGCGGGGCAGGACGGGAAGGTCGTATGGGCCGAGCTGCCGTACCCGCCACCGGCATCGCCCGAACGAGGGGTTTCGCAACCGGCGTTCGGCCGCTGACGACACTGTGTCCGGCGGGATCGCGCCCCTCGAAAGCGGGGCTGCGCTGCAGGTGAGCGACTCGCCGGGCGACCGGTTGCGGGTACCCGCAGCCGGACCACCTCCGACACGACCCCACAATGGGTGAATGATGACGTGGGCACGACTTGTACCGGCACTCCTGTTGCCTGCCGTCGTGCTGGCCGGGGGCGCCGCATGCTCCGAGGAGCCGGGCCCCGCCCCCGCGCCGCGCACGTCGGCGTCCGCCGAGCCGCCCTCGGGTTCGGTACCGCAGTCGCCGAGCTCGCCGGGTTCGTCGGCCGGGCCCCGGGGAGCCGCGGACACCGGCCCCGGCTGTGGTGAACGCGCGCTCGAGGCGGGCGAGTTCAACGCGGACTGCAAGGAATACCAGGGCTACCTCGACCCAGGCGGCCGCGGCCGCGACGACACCGCGGGCGAGGCGCAGCTCGAATACGCCTGCGAACAGGGCTACGTCCCCAAGGAGAAGTGCTGAGTTCGACGGCCCCCGGCCCCCGAGGGCCGGGCCCCGGTCGACGTGCAGCGTAGGCCGCTCGCCGTCCGTGGTCACACCGCGTCGTCGATCCGTTCGGTCGACAATGCACGGCCGGCTCGTCGCCGAGTTCCGGAGCGTGCCGGGTGCAGCCGCGTGCAGCCTTGAGTTGTCGCTGACCAAGGAGATCTCGGGCGCACAGCGCGCCCGGGGCCGGCATCACACGTAGACCTTTCCGGTTCAGGCACGCAGGGACAGCAACATGAACGGGTCGGCGGTCGGCTGTGGCGACCCGCCCGCCGGTTCGGTCGTCACACCGAGTTTCGTGGTCTCTCTCGGCATGTCCGCCGCAACCGGTACGTCACCACCGGTGAGCACCCCCATCGAGGTCGCTCCCTGCTCATCGATGGCCCAGAGCTGGTGCACCTTGTCCTCGGGTGCGGCCGGCATGTGTTCGCCCATGAAGACGACCTTGCCGAGGTCGACCGAGACGACCGCGGTCGCCACCGCCCGTCCCTCGGACGCGTGGATGATCCGGGCGTCCGGTGCGTGCAGCACGCGGGCCATCTCGGCTCCGCGCTCGCCAGCCTGCTCGATTCGCTGCTGTGCCCGCTCGAGTTCCTGCTGTGACTGCCACGCGGCGACACCGAACACGGCGGCCAGGCCGATCGCGACGACGGACGCGGCAGCCGCCAGGCGCGTGGCCCACCGGGACGTCGCTCGCGACTTCCGGGTGCCGATCGGCACCGGTGCGGCCGCAGTCGGCGGCTCCTGCCGGGTGTGTGTGATCTCGTGCAGTACGCGGCCCTTGAGGTCGGCTGGCGGGTCCTCGGCAGCGGCGAGGCCGAGCATGCCCGCCGTCTCCCGCAACTCCCGCACTTCCTGCGCGCACTCGCCGCATTCGGCGAGATGGTGCTCGAACTCGGCACGTTCCGGCCCTGTGAGCGCGTCCACCGCGTAGGCACCGGTGAGGCTCGCCATCTCGTTGCTCATCAGCCCACCCCCAGGCAATCGCGTAGGCGGATCAGCCCGTCCCGTAGGCGGGTCTTCACCGTGGCCGTCGGCGAGCCCACCAGCTCGGCAGCCTCTCGGTAGGTGTAGCCACGGTAATAGGTCAGCAGCACCGATTCCCGCTGCAGTTCGGTCAATGTCGACATGCATCGGCGCACTTGGCGCTGTTCCAGGCGACTGAGCACGGATTCACTGACCTCGTCGAACGCGGGCGCACCCGATCGGGAACCCACCTTCGCCTCACGGTCGGCGGCAGACTGTTCGGCCCGCACCCGGTCCACCGCCCGACGATGCGCGAGGGTCAGTACCCAGGTCATGGCACTACCTTTGTCGGGCCAATAGTGCGTCGCGGTCCGCCACACCTCGACCAGCACCTCCTGGGTGACTTCCTCGGACTGCGCGGCGTCCCGGAGCAAGCGCCGCACCAGTCCGAAGACCGGCCTGGCGATCATCTCGTAGAGCTGCTCGAACGCCGCTTCGTCACCCTTGGCGACCTCTACCAACAGGGCACGCGCATTCGGAGCCGGCTGTGGTGCGTCCGCCCAGCCCGGCGGCGCCTCAACGGGTTGAGGGTCCTCATCCACACCGATCAACTCCCATGGTCGCGACATCTCCCACGCCGCTCGAACATTCTTCAGTCACGAGTGGGCTTGTGCATACCGAACTGCCGGACGTCGAGATAACCGGAGCGGAATCCCGCTTCGCTGTATGCCCGATAGAACTCCCACATCCGCGGCAGAGTTTCGCCGCGGCAGAGCTCCGCGACGTCGGAGGACCGGTGGCGGCGGCTCAGTCGATAGGCAGCCGTCAGCCCTGACGCCCCGGCACCGATCACCGCCACGGTCGGTTCGGTCATGCCACATTCCAGTTCCTCGTCCGGCACGGAACACGACCGCACGACCGATCGCCGTGGGGTGGGGACACAGCAACGCCGGGCGGTGGCGCCGTGTCAGCGGGCACGGCCCCTGTCTCCGGTTCACCGATGTGCATGACCGTCATTCGGAGCCGCTCCGCGAAACGATTGCCGGTGTGGCGACGCGCACACATTCACGCACGGCCGATCCACCACACCCCGGCTCGGAATACTCGACATGCGTACTGCGACAGCCGGAGTCGGCGCCACGACTGCGATCCGGGAGGCGACCCGATGACCCTGCCGGCCGCAGCGACGCTCGCGTTCGGTGTGGCGCTGCTCGTCGTCGTGGTCACCTTCGGTATCGCACGGTTGCGGGGCCGCTACCGGGGTACGCCGACTACGTCGCGCGCACGAGCGGCTTCCTCCCTCTGCCATCCAAGAAGGACTGACCCGGACCAATCGGTCTCCGCCGCGGCATCGAATCATCGATATGCCAACTCCAGCGGCCACTCCCCCGCCCGGTGCGCTCCGTGCGATGTTCGCAAGTATTTCCTCGGTCGCATTGGCCCTTGGCATCGGGCATCTGGCCTCGGGGCTCACCCGGCCGAACGCTTCGCCGTACCTCGCCGTCGGCAACACCGCGATCGACCTCACGCCGGAACCGGTGAAACAGTTCGCCATCCGACAGTTCGGCGAATCGAACAAGCTCGTCCTGCTCGGCGGCATGGGTCTGGTGATTCTGCTGCTCGCGGTCATCGCTGGGCTGCTCTCGCGGCGCACCGCGACACCCGGTCTCGCGGTCATCGGAGCATTCGGTGTGGCCGGGGTGGTCGCGGCGTCGCTCCGTCGCGATCTGACAGTCCTCGACGCCCTTCCGGCCGTGGCGGCGCTGGTCTCCGGCCTCGGGGCGTTCGGGTGGCTCCACCGGCTCGCATCGCGCTCGACGACCGCACACCGCACCGACGACGGCACGGCCACGGAAGGTGCCGACCGTGACGACGCCCGAGAGGACGCCCGAGAGGACGCCCGAGAGGACGCTCGGGACGACGTCGCGACGGCGGCCACAACCTCGGCGACCTCACGGCGCACCTTCGTGCTCGCCGCCGCAGGTGTCACGGCGGTCGCCGGCGGAGCCGCGGTGGGCGGACGGTTTCTCACGAGCCGGTCCGGAGTGGACGCGGCCCGCACCGAGATCGGGCGGCGCATTCCCCCTAATCCGCCCGTCCCGCGCGGCGCCGATTTCGCTTCACTGGGGACGCCGTCGTTCATCACCCCCAACAGGGCTTTCTACCGAGTCGACACCGCGCTGTCCGTGCCGACGATCCGATTGGACGATTGGCGGCTCCGTATCCACGGTATGGTCGACAAGGAGTTGATACTCGGCTTCGACGACCTGATCACCCGAAGGGTCGAGCAGCGGACCGTAACGCTGACCTGTGTGTCCAATCAGGTCGGTGGTGATTACGTCTCGACCGCGACGTTCACCGGCGTCCCGATCCGGGACCTGCTCGACGAGGTCGGCGTCCGGAGCGGTGCCGAGCAGGTGTTCAGCACGAGCGTGGACGGCTACACCGCAGGCACCCCGCTGGACGTGCTGCGCGAGGCCGACCGCGGCGCACTCCTCGCCTACGGCATGAACGGCGAAGCGCTGCCCGTCGAGCACGGTTTCCCGGTACGGATGGTGACGCCCGGACTCTACGGCTACCTGTCCGCGACCAAATGGCTCGTCGACATGGAGCTGACGACCTTCGACAAACAGACCTACTGGGAAGAGCGCGGCTGGGCAGAACGTGCGCCGATCAAGACCCAGTCCCGGATCGACCGCCCGCAGCCGTTCCAGAAGTTCCCCGCCGGGGCGTTCACGATCGCCGGCGTCGCCTGGGCGCAACCCACCGCTATCGATACGGTCGAGGTGCGAGTGGACGGCGGCCCGTGGCAGCAGGCCGATCTCGCCACGGAGGTCAACGAGCAGACCTGGCGAATGTGGCGAGCCGAGCTCGAGTTCACACCGGGCGGCCACGACATCGAGTGCCGCGCCACCGACAAATCCGGCTACACGCAGCAGGCTCGCCGGGTACCACCGGTCCCGGACGGCGCAACGGGGTGGCACTCGATCTTCTGCACCGCCACGTAGCCGCGGCTCCTCGATAATTCCACTTCGGACACCAATCGGTGCGAACCGCGGCGCCGAATACCTGAGAGAGAACCGACGTACACAGATGAACGAGGAGTTGATTCCGATGGGGACCATTCGTCGGCATGCCGCGGTAACGGGTGCGGTCGCCGCACTCGCACTCGGACTGAGCGCCTGCGGTAGCGGGGACGACACCGCTGCCCAGAGCGACCAGGGCGGTGGACAGGGACAGGCACCGTCGTCGGCTCCGCCGAGCTCGTCGGGCGACGGAGGCATGAACGACGGCATGACCACCGCCGACGATGTCTTCGGCCCCGGCTGTTCGCAGGTGCCCACGGACCCGAACGACGAAGGGTCCGTACAGGGCATGGTCGACGACCCGGTCGGGACCGCTGCCAGCAACAACCCGCTGCTGAAGAAGCTCACCGCCGCGGTGAAATCCGCCGGGCTGGTCGACACCCTGAACAAGCAGGACGCCAACTACACCGTGTTCGCACCTGCGGACCCCGCGTTCGACGAGATCCCGGCGGACCAGCTCGACGCGCTGCTCAACGACCCCGAGATGAAGGAAGACCTGACCAAGACGCTGACCTTCCACGTCGTGCCTGAGCGCATGGACGCAGCGGGCCTCGTCGACGCAGGCTCGGTCGAGACCGTCCAGGGCGGAGAGGTGAAGATCGGCGGCAGCGCCGACGCTCCGACCGTCAACGGGGCGAAGGTGCTGTGCGGCAACGTGCCGACGGCCAACGCGACCGTTTTCGTCATCGACGAGGTCCTGCAGCCCGGGAAGCAGTGACCCGACAGACCGGAGCACGGGGCGGCGGGCACGAGTTGTCCGCCGCCCCGGTCGCCTGTCCGCGTCCGTCGAGCAGGCTACCGTGTGCCTACTCGCCCGCACCCGATCACTTGCCGTCGTCGGCCAGTCGCATTCGGACGGTGGTGGTCGCCCGGATGCTGACCGTGAGGAATCGGACGATGGTGTCGCGCTCGTCGGCGTCGAACGACGACCACTCCCGCCCCAGCTCTGCCCCGAGCGGGCGAAACAGTTCTTCGCCGAGCCGTAGTGTCGCCTCCGGAAGGCGGAGTTCCGTTCGCCGCCCGTCGCTCGCGCCCCGGCGCCGTTCGACGTGCCCGGCCTTGGCCAAACGGTCGAGGACCGCTGTGGTGGCCGAAGGGCTCAGATGCAGTGCTTGGGCCAGTTCTCCTGGCGAGATCGCATCGTCGCGGTGAACCGCATCCATGATCACGACGAGCGCGTTGAGGTCGGTCCGATACAAGCCGTGCGCCTCACCGAACATCTCGGCGAACCGGTCCGTCTCCACGTTCAGTTGCCGCAGCAGGCGAATCAACACGTCGTCCGGATCGCCGGAATCCGGCCGGCCACGCGCGGCCTCGCTGCCTGCCATGTACTACCTCCTTCGTGCCGGTTCGACTCCTCGCGTGTAGTTTGACAATCGAAATATTGCGGGCGAGGTGACCGGGAGAGTGAGGATGAACCCTACTGGCACGGCACGTCGACGTGGCGTCCTGCGGTGGCTGCTTCCCGCTCTGCTGATCGTCGGCTGGCTCGTCGTGGGCGGCGTGGGCGGACCGTTCGCAGGCAAACTCAGCGAGGTCGCCGAGAACGACAACTCCGCGTTCCTGCCCGAGACGGCCGAGTCGACCAATGTGGCCGAGCTGGAGCGCATGTTCACCGAGGACGAATCGGTGCCCGCAATCGTCGTCGCCGAACGAACCGCCGAGGTGACGCCGGCAGACCGACGGTTCCTCTCGGAGAAGTCGGCGCACCTGACCGCGATACCCGGCGTGCCGGGTGCATTGCCGCCGCCCATCCCCTCCGAGGACGGCCGGGCACTGCAACTGGTGGTGCCGATCGCCGCCGACGCCGCTCCCGACACGGCGGTCGAGGAGATCCGCGAGACCCTGGCCCCCGACCGGCCCGACGGCCTGACGGTGCTCGTCACCGGGCCCGCGGCACTCGGCGCCGACCTGGGCGAGGCGTTCGGCGGCATCGACGGACTCCTGCTGCTCGTCGCAGGCTCGGTCGTCGCGCTCATCCTGGTCGTGGTCTACCGCAGCCCGATCCTTCCGGTCCTGGTGCTGCTGTCGGGCGTGTTCGCGCTCGGGCTGGCGAGTCTTGTCGTCTACCTGCTCACCGACCAGGGCTTCATCGACCTCAACGGGCAGAGCCAGGGCATCCTGTTCATCCTGGTGTTCGGCGCGGCGACCGACTACGCGCTGCTGCTGGTGTCGCGCTACCGGGAGCAGTTGCGGGACTCCGACGACCGGCTGGCCGCGATGGCGACCGCGTGGAAGGCCACCATCGAGCCGATCGCTGCATCGGCGGGCACAGTGATCCTCGGCGTGCTCTGCCTGCTCTTCAGCGACCTCCGCTCCAATCAGGGCCTCGGGCCGGTGGCCGCGATCGGTATCGGCTCCGCGCTGGTCGCGTCGACGACCTTCCTTCCGGCTGCGCTCGCCGTCTTCGGCCGATCTGCATTCTGGCCGTACCGGCCGAAACTGGGCTCACCGCATCCCGAGGAGAGCGGCGTCTGGCGACGGATCGCGGCCCGCGTCGGCTCGTCACCGAGGCTGATCTGGGTGGGCACCACCGTGGTGCTGCTCGTCGGGGCGGCGTTCCTCCCACAGCTGCGGGCCTCCGGCACCGCCGAGTCCGACATCTTCCTGAACGAGGTGGACTCGGTCGCCGGCCAGGAGGTCCTGAGCGAACATTTCGTCGCTGGTTCCGGCAGCCCCGCCACGATCATCACCGACGCGGACCGGGTAGCCGACGTGGCGGCCGCGGCACAGGTCGACGGCGTTTCCGAGGTATCGGTCACGACCGGCCCGAACGGTGAGCCCCGGACCGCGAACGGATTGGCCCGCATCGAGGCGGTCCTGTCCGATCCGGCCGATTCGGAATCGGCCGTCGCCACCGTGGAACGGCTGCGCAGCGCCGTGCACGCGGTTCCGGACTCCGATGCGAAGGTCGGCGGCCGCACCGCGACCCTGCTCGACACGCAGGACATCTCGGAGCGAGATCGCGATCTGATCGTTCCCATCGTGCTCGTGGTGATCTTCGCGGTGCTCGCGCTGCTGCTCCGCTCACTGCTGGCGCCGCTGCTGCTGATCGGGACGGTCGTGCTGTCGTTCGCCGCGACCATGGGCGTTTCCGCTCTCGTGTTCAACCACGTGCTGGACTTTCCCGGCGCTGATCCCGTCGTGCCGCTGTTCGGATTCGTGTTCCTCGTCGCGCTCGGTATCGACTACAACATCTTCCTCATGACCAGGGTTCGCGAGGAGACGATCCGGCAGGGCACCCGGGCCGGTGTACTGCGCGGTCTGACGGTCACGGGTGGCGTCATCACCTCGGCGGGTGTCGTACTCGCCGCGACCTTCGCCGCACTGGCCGTGCTGCCGATCCTGTTCCTCGCGCAGATCGCGTTCATCGTCGCGTTCGGGGTTCTGCTGGACACGTTGATCGTGCGGTCTCTCCTCGTCCCGGCCCTGGCCATCGACATCGGCGGACGTATCTGGTGGCCGTCGCGACTGCAGGAACGCTGCTGAGACGAACGCTCGATCGCACTCCCCGCGTGTTCTGTGTTCGGGACGTCCGCGGGCCTCATAGCGGATCGAGACGGCCCTTGAGCAGGCAGAAGGAGTTGCCCTCGGGGTCTTCGAGCACGTTCCACGGTTCCTCGCCGGTCTGGCCGATGTCGGCCGGACGTGCCCCGAGTTTCAGCAACCGTTCGAGTTCCGCGTCGGAGTCGCGATCGGTGGGATTGAGGTCGATGTGCAGGTTGGACTTCGCCTCGGCCGGCTCACCGGTGCGGAGGATGATCGTCGGCTGCGGACCGCCGAATCCTTCGCGCGGGCCGATCTCGATGGCGTAGCCGTCGACGCCCTCGGGATGCTCCCGGCCGAGCTCGACGAAATCGAGGACCTCGCACCAGAACCGCGCCAGCACCTCGGGGTCGTGGCAATCGAGCACGAGCTCACCCATACGGCACGCCATTGATGAAACCTACTTTCACGCTGGGATCAGCGGACGGCCGCAGCCGCGGACTATCCGGCGGCACCGGCGGGAAGACCGTATCCCGGCCCTGCGATCACGCGCGAAGGGTTTTCACTTCCGCCGCTCGACGCGAAGGGTTCTCCGCACCCGTGGTTTGTTCGGGTGTTCGTGACCTCACCCTTCGACCTCGACCAGCCGTACCGGGCCGAGGAGCCCGGACGGCTCCACGTCCCATTCTCCAGGCGGCGTGGTCCGCCAGCTCATGAAGTGGTCGTCGGGCAGCGTCCCGGCGCGCGCCATCGCCCGCACGCGGTTCGCCGCGAGGTTCGTCACCTCGATGTCCAGCACGTTTTCGCCGGGCCGGAGCGCCTCACCGAGCGGAATCCGGAACGGGATCGACCACGCGACGCCGACCTCGGTGCCGTTCACCGTCACGCGGGCGGTCTCCCGCACGGTGCCGAGGTCCAGCGCCCAAGCGCGTTTCGCGTCGGCCGGCGCCAGCGTGAACGTCAACGAGTACAGCGCGGTGCCCGAGAACGCCGCTTCCTGTCCACCCAGTTCGGTCCACGACACGAGTGCGTCCAGCGTGCGCCGGCGTGGCAGGTCCGGACCGCCGTCCAGGAACTCCAGAGACCATCGGCCGGGAAGGTCGCGGCGCTCTTCGGTCGGGGTCGACGTGCGGTAACCGGGTGCGCTGATGCGGCTCCGTTCGAATGCCCTGAGGACGACGCTCTCCCCGGGGTCGAGCGACACCTGCACCTGGCTTCCGCGTCCCGCACGCCGGTGCCGGGCGCGGCCACGTTCGTCTCGCAGCGGATCGAGCGCGGCTACCGACGCCGCCGTGGTTCCCAGCCTGTGCCAGCCGTGGACCGGTTCCGCGGTCAGGTTGGCCACGAAGTAGTCAGCGCCCTCGTCGTGGAACCGGCGCAGCACGTGCAGACCCGCATCGGCCAACGGTTCGCGCACCGCGCCGGCATCGGCGAGCGCATCGTCCACACCGCCGCGGTCGGTGATCACGACCCGGCCCGCGCCCACCCGGCGCGTCCCACGAGCGTCCGTGCCCGCGGTCAGTGCGGCAGTCAATTCCCGCAACCTGTTGCGACGCTCGTCGAGCCCACCCAAGCCGGGAACGTCACGGGGAGGTGCGCCCACGAAGATCACCGTCGCTCCGGCGGCAGCGAGCTCGTGGAGCTTCGCGAGCGTGCCCACCGGCATCAGCTCGGCGCCGGGGACGATGACAGCCGCGTAGCCAGACCGTCCATTGGAGACACCGCTACGCCCACCGTCGAACTCGGCCAGCTGCCGATCGGAGACCCAGTCGAACTGCCAGCCCCTACGCTCCAAGCCACCGGCGACTTCGTCGGCACCACTCGGATGTGGATACATCCAGCCTTCGCCGTCCCAGTGATAATCCGGAGTCAGCTCACCGTCCCGCTCCCGCATACCACCGCCGTTCGGCGTGGCCCACACATCGTGCTGCGGCCAGTACACGAGTACATCGTTGCCGTGCCGACCATGCTGCAGAATCGACTGGCAGCGCGTGATGTATCCGGTCAGCTCGGAGACGTACCGCCACCAGGGGTTCTCCGGTCGCAACTGGGTGGCCGCGTAGAAGTTGACGCCCGGCCACGGGGCTTCCTGCGGTGAGTACGTCGTGCCGTGAAACACCACGTGGTTGATCCCGGCGGCGAACAGGATGTCGACAGCAGGCTTCACCTGGGACAACGACACGTGATGGTGCTCGTCGCGCCAGGTGACCGTCTCGGCGCCGACGAGCTTGCCGCCGTTCAGGTGAGCGGCCGAGGACGCCATGCGCCACACCAGCGGTACCGGATCCTGAGGACCTGCGCCATGCCGCAGACCCGGAATCGGGATGTTCTCGCCGCCGGTGTACTCGGTCTCCGGAATGTCGGCCGCACCGTAGATGTCGAGCAGGTTCGCGGGCGAGCCGTGTGCCTGATTCCGGGTGAGCCAGTCGCGCTTCCCGCTGAACTCGGTGAACGGCCGCGCGAAACGCTCGAGGAACAGATCGGAGAAGGTCTCCCGGACGTCCGTCAACAGCCGGGCCCGTTTCTCGGGCGCGGCGTGCTCATCGAAGAGCTCCGGCAGGTGCGGCGTGAGGTCGTAGCCACGGAGCCGTGCGAAGTCCCGCAGCGCTGTCGGTGTCCAGTCGATTCCGCCCAGTTCGAAGGAGTCGTGGAACAGCGCGCGGATCCCGTTCCGCCCGCCGACGGCGTCGCCGAAGTGATCCAGATGGCGCCGGATCGCGCTGTCGTCGAAGTAGTCCGCCATCAGGCCCTTGCCACCGGGGCCGGCTCGTTCGACCCGCTTGAGGACCCAGCCGTTGAACACACCGGTGAGCTTCCAGTGGCCGGGCGGGGCGGTCCAGTCCAGTTTCCGGTCTTCGTCCACACGCGCGGTCAGATCCACGGTGTCGCCGGTGTCGACCTCGCGAGCCACGAGCGCGGCAAGGTCCGGCTCGGGAATGGGCGACATCGGTGGGCGCAGGTCCGGCCGCGACAGTCGCTCCTCGTCGACCAGCTCCGGATGTGGCGGGTGGATCGTTTTCACCGGCTCGTCGAGCCGCTGCCCGCCGCGCAGCTCCCAGTATTCGACGAGAGCACGACCGGCGCTGTGCCGCACGTCCATCCACGGCCCGCCGAAAGTCCAGCCAGAACCGGAGGTCAGATCGACGCCCAGGTCACGCTCCGCCGCCGACCGGAGCGCCGTGTCCAGAGCAGTGAACCATTCACGACTCAGGTACCACCGGATCCGATCCTCATCGCCCTGGGACTCGTAGATGGGTTGAATCTCGACTCCGCCGAAACCGTTGCCCGCGAGCTGATCGAGTTCCTCTCGAAGACCGTCCTCGGTGACTGCACTGCCCAGCCACCACCAACGGGTCCAAGGCCGTGTTTCGCGATCGAACGCGGGCCAGCGGAGCGAATCCGACCCACCGCCTGGAATCGTCCCTGGCGCCGCCTGCGCGGGCAGTGCCGCGCCGCTGACCACCGCAATCCCCGTCAACGCTCCGCCGTAGATGAACTGCCTGCGATTGAGCATTTCCACCCGCCTCATCGTTGAAACGTTTCAAGAAAGCTAATCGTTTGCGAAGCGAACAGTCAACCGCAAGCCCTACCGGCCGATCGGGCCATTTCCGGCGCCGGTGACCTGGCGACCCCGCGGCGTCGCCGCTGGACACGACGTTCCACGGTTCACAGCGACGTCGCGGTCTTTCCTTAACGTGTCGAGGTTCTTCGGCAACGCCGACGTAAGGCCGTTCCGCCGCACCGCGGAACAAATCCCGTCGCAGCGCGTTGCACCGGAAGTGAAGAAGATCGGGTTCCTGTCTTTCGGCCACTGGTCCGACGCGCCGCACTCGCAGACACGCTCGGCCTCGGACGCGTTGCTTCAGGCGATCGAGCTCGCCGTCGCGGCGGAGGAGCTCGGGGCCGACGGCGCTTACTTCCGCGTCCACCACTTCGCGAGGCAGCACTCGTCGCCGTTTCCGCTGCTGGCCGCGATCGGCGCGCGCACGAACCGTATCGAGATCGGCACCGGCGTGATCGACATGCGCTACGAGAACCCGCTCTACACAGCGGAGGACGCCGGCTCCGCCGACCTCATCGCGGGCGGACGACTGCAGCTCGGCATCAGCCGCGGCTCGCCCGAGCAGGTCGTCGACGGGTGGCGCTACTTCGACTTCGAGCCCAGGGAGGGAGCGAGTGACGCGGACATGGCCCGCGAGCACACCGAGACGCTGCTCTCGACGCTCGACGGCCAGGGCTTCGCGCGGCCGCACCCACGCCCCATGTTCCCCAACCCGCCCGGCCTGCTGCGCATCGAGCCGCATTCGGACGGCCTGCGCCAGCGCATCTGGTGGGGCTCTGGCTCCAACGCCACGGCGGAGTGGGCTGCACGGCTGGGCATGAACCTGCAGAGCTCGACGCTCAAGGACGACGAGAGCGGTGAGCCGCTGCACGTCCAGCAACGCAAGCAGATCGAGGCCTACCGCGAGGCGTGGCACGCGGCAGGACACGAACGCACACCGCGGGTCTCGGTCAGCCGCAGCATCTTCCCCATCGTCAGCGACCTCGACGACATGTACTTCGGCGACGCGGGCGAGTCCGAGGACAAGGTCGGCTACCTCGATGCAGACACCCGCGCCGTCTTCGGGCGCTCGTACGCCGGTGAGCCGGACGTGCTCGTCGAGCGGCTGGCGGCGGACGAGGCGATCGCTGCCGCCGACACGCTGCTCGTCACCGTGCCCAACCAGCTCGGGGTCGACTACAACGCGCACATCCTCGACGGCATCCTCACCCATGTGGCGCCGGCACTCGGCTGGCACTGAGCGCGGGGCGACAGGCGCAGCGCGTAGCCACCGACGGGTGGAGACGTGGGTGGCGGTCGAAGGGAGCTGATCGAATGGCACGCCTTCATGTCGGCTGTGCGATGTGGACACACCAGGCCTGGCAGGGACGGTTCGTGGCACCGTCGTTGCCGGCCGCGCGACGCTTGCGCGCCTACGCCGGCTGGTGCAACGCGGTCGAGGGCAACACCACCTTCTACGCCACGCCCACGCGCGACGCCGTCGCGGGCTGGGCGGCCCAGACCGACTCCGACTTCCGGTTCGTACTGAAACTGCCGAGGATCGCCACGCACGAGCGCCGGTTCGCCGGTGTCGAGGCCGAGATGCGCGCGTTCCTCGACGCGATCCAACCGCTCGGCGAGCGCGCGGTGCTGTGGACACAGCTGCCACGGTCGTTCGGCCCGCCTGCGCTCGACGCGCTCGGCCGGTTCCTGCGCAGGCTCCCGCCCGACCTCCCGCGTGCGGTCGAAGTGCGAGATCCCGTGTTCTTCACCGACGCCGGCGCAGCCTCCCGACTCGAGGCCACGCTCACGGGTGCGAACGCCGAGTGGGTCCCCTTCGACACGACCCTGCTGTTCCGCAACCCGCCGACCAGTGACGCCGAACAGGAAGCATGGAGGCAGAAACCACGGCTGCCGCGGCGAACACGCGCGCTGACCGACCGGCCGATCGTGCGCTACCTCGGCAGGGACTCGGTCGACGAGACGATCGCGGGCTGGGAGCCGTGGACCACGGTGGTAGCCGACTGGCTGCGCGAAGGCCGCTCACCCACGGTCTTCCTGCACACTCCCGACAACCGCGACGCGCCCATGCTGGCACGCCGATTCCACCACGACGTCCGAACCCTGGTGCCCGACCTCGACCCGTTGCCCGAGCCGGAGCCGGTCGAACCAGCGACCCTGTTCTGACAACACGGGCGCCCTCACCGCAGCACGAGCGCTCCGCGAACGTCGACCGATCGGACAGGGTCGATCAGCCTCGGAATGTCGTCCGGCAGCACCGTTCGCATCCTTGAAGTGCCCCCGACGGGATTCGAACCCGCACTGAATCGGTTTTAAGCCGACTGCCTCTGCCGGTTGGGCTACGGGGGCACCTAGCAGCTTAAAGCCCTGCGCACCGCTGATGTCGCTCAACCCCATGACCCGCCCGGAGCGAGGCCGTCCACGCGCGAGCACGCCGCAGCGCTCGGCCGCGTCGGACTCGGACACCCACACACGAATGCGGCCCCGAGGTCATCACCTCGGGGCCGCATGTCGACGGTCGCGGTGGGCGGTCAGGACTTGGACGCCCGGTTGAACTCTTCCTTCGGGTTGTTGATCTGCCCGAGCGAGATCGTCTCGCGCTTGAACAGCCCGCCGAGGGCCCAGTCCAGCATGATGCGGACCTTGCGGTTGAAGGTCGGCATCGCGTGGACGTGGTAGGCCCGGTGGAAGAGCCAGGCGGGGAAGCCCTTGATCTTCATCTTCATCGCGTCGGCCACACCCTTGTGCAGGCCGAGACCGGCGACCGCACCCAGGTTCTTGTGGTAGTAGTCCGTCGGCTTCCCGCCGCGCAGCGAGGCGATGATGTTCTTCGCCAGGTGGCGGGCCTGCCGCACGGCGTGCTGCGCGTTCGGCGGGCACGTGGCCGTCGGGTCCTCCTCGGTGCGCGAGAGGTCCGGCACGGCGGAGACGTCACCGGCGGTCCACACGTCCGAGTGGCCGACGACGTTCAGCGCGGCGGTCGCCTCGAGACGGCCGCGCTTGTCGGTTGGCAGGTCGGACTCGGCGACCACCGGGTTGGCCTTCACGCCCGCGGTCCAGATGATGGTGTCGCTGTCGAACTCGGTGCCGTCGGACAACACGACGTGGCCGTTCTCGAACGACTTCGCCGCCGTGGACAGGTACACCTCGATGCCGCGCTTCTCGAGCTGCTCGACCGTCCACACGCCGAGGGTGTCGCGCACCTCCGGCAGGATCCGGCCCGCCGCCTCGACGAGCACCCAGCGGATGTCGTCGGGCTCGATGTTCTCGTAGTAGGTCGAGGCGTCGCGTGTCATGTCCTCGAGCTCGGCCAACGCCTCGATGCCGGCGAAGCCGCCGCCGACGACCGTGAAGGTCAGCAATCGCTTGCGCAGGTCGGGGTCGAGGGTGCTGGACGCCTCGTCGAGCTTGGTCAGCACGTGGTTGCGCAGGTAGATGGCCTCGCCGACCGTCTTGATGCCGATGCCCTGCTCGGCGAGCCCCGGGATCGGCAGCAGCCGCGGCACGGAGCCGAGCGCCACGACGAGGACGTCGTAACCGAGCTGCTCGATGTGCCCGTCTGCGGCTTCGACCGTCACGGTCTTGCGCTCGTGCTCGATCTTGTTCACCCGGGCGGTGAGCACGTGGCAGCGTCGGAGCACCCGGCGCAGCGGCACCACCACATGCCGAGGCTCGATCGACCCGGCGGCCGCTTCCGGCAGGAAGGGCTGGTAGGTCATGTGCGGCTGCGGATCGACGATCGTCACGGAGGCCTCGTTGGCCCGGAGCTTCTTCTGAAGGCCCAGCGCCGTGTAGAGGCCGACGTATCCGCCGCCGAGGATGAGGATCCTCGTCGGTTCCGACTTGACTGCCATGTGCTCAGTTTCCCACTAACCGCCAGTACCCACTCACCGGGTTGGCCAGGTGTGATCGGTGTCGCCGCCTGAACCCAAACGATTCAGTTGACAGGACCTTTACACGGACCTAGCGGGTGCCGCAAGGGTCGCAGCAGGTCCGCCGCGGCGACTCACGGGCCGTTCCGGAGGTCGAGTACCGCGTCGACCCGATCTCCATCGACGGTGAGCACGGCTCCCCGTCTCGTTCCAGCCCGCCTCCCCGGGAACGGGCGGCATGACCTCCAGCGGGTCGGCGTGAGCGACGGCGACCGCCAGCAGGTCGGCGAGGTTGCGGCCGTCGAGCGGCCGCAACTCGCACCGCGGAACAGTCATTCGGACCCCTGCCTCCCGGTTCCGGCCGGCCGAGTCCCACCGCCGACGCGCTTCGACGTTGCACGAGGCGTTCGACGCTGCACCGGCACACGTCACCCGCCGAGGCCGGCGAGTTCCTTCGCCCTGCCCAGGACGTCGCGGAGCATCTCCGGGGTGAGCCGTCCGGTGAAGGTGTTCTGCTGGCTGACGTGGTAACAGCCGACGAGGTGCAGCGGGGCCGGGCCCGCGAGTTCGATGTGGGCGGCGTGGCCGAACGTCGGCCTCGGCCGCGGCACCCCCCAGCCCGCCCTCGCGAGCACCGGCAGCAACGCCTGCCAGCCGAACGCTCCCAGCACGACGATCGCGCGCACGGTGGGCGCGAGCAGGTCGAGCTCCTCGGCGAGCCAGCCGCCGCACGTGTCACGTTCGGCCGGGGTCGGTTTGTTGGCGGGCGGGGCGCAGTGCACGGGTGAGGTGATCCGCGTGCCGTAGAGCTCCAAGCCGTCGCCGACATGGGTCGCGGTCGGCTGCGAGGCGAGGCCGACGTCGTACATGGCCCGGTACAGCACGTCGCCGGAGCGGTCGCCGGTGAACATCCGACCGGTCCGGTTGGCGCCGTGGGCGGCCGGCGCCAGGCCGACGATGACCAGCGCGGCATCGGCCGGCCCGAACCCCGGCACCGGCCTGCCCCAGTACGTCTCGTCGGCATAGGCCGCGCGTTTGGTCTCCGCGACGTGCTCGCGCCACTCGACCAGCCGCGGGCACGCACGGCATTCGGTCAGGTCCGCGTCCAGTTCAGCCAGCGTCCGTCCCACAGGCGCCATTGTCACCCCGTCGTCGCTCGTGTCCGTCGGCGTGCGTGCACAGCCGCTCGACCGCGTCGGCAGCCCTGTCGATACCGCCGCCGGCGCGGACCTCGCTCCGTAGTTCCCTCGCCCGGTCGGCCTTGCCGAGTGCGGCGTCGACCGCGGCGCGCAGGGTGGGGGCGTCCCACGGCTCGTCCGGCTGCACTCCGGATCCGACCGCGGCGAGCATGGCCGCGTTGGCCGACTGGTCGACGGCCTGCGGCACGAGCACCGTCGGCACGCCGAACCACAGCGATTCCGCCGCACTGCCCATTCCCGCGTGACTGACGAACACCGAGGCGTGTTCCAGCACGTCGAGCTGCGGCTGGGTTCGGTCGGCCGTCACGCCCGGCGGCAGCGCGCCGAGATCGGCCGGGTCGACCTTGCCAGTGGCCAGCACGACCCGGTAGTCACCGGCGAGCCCGTCGATGCAGGCGCGGTAGATGTCGGGCCGTTGGGTGTAGCTCGTTCCCAGCGCGACGTACACGAGCGGTCGGTCGTCACCCGGCTCGGGCGTCCACCCGGTGCGCCGGGCCGGATCGACGCACGGACCCGCGAACACGTAGCGATCGGCGACGCGGTCGGCGTTCGGTTGCAGCACGCGGGGGATCAGCACCACGCACGACGGCGGCGTTCCGGTGAACTCGTCGGCGTCGATGTCCATGCCGTTCTCGTCGAGCCACGCGCGCAGTGTCGCGTAGTACTTCGCGCCCGACGGCGACGCCCGCAACGCCGCGTTGAACTCCGCCATCTCCTCGGCCATGCCCTCCCACGCGACGTACGCAGTGGACAGCTGCACCGCAGGTACACCCCACCGGTGCGCGGCGACGCGCCCCGCGAAGCCACCGATGTCGTAGAGCACGGCATCGGGCCGGTCGATGTCGTACACAGCGGGAAGCGCCGTGATCGCGTCGTCGAGGAACACCTGCATCGCCTCGCCCGTGTCCTCGGGCCAGTGCTCGTCGGCCGCAGGCATGATCGATGCGTGGGTGACCACCTCGGCGCCCGTCGGTGCGACCAGGTCGGCCAGCCGGTCGCCGACGACGTACGTCACCCGGTGCGCCCGGGCCACCAGCTCGGCGATCAGCCCGAGACCGGGATAGACGTGACTCGGCGCGGTGACGCCGACCATGACCAGATGCATATCGAGGATCCTCGCAGCACCGGCGATCACGGGCACAACGAATTTCCGCACCACGTGAATTCCGCCGACCCTGTCGGCGCGAGCGCATAGGTTGGGGGCATGCCAGAAACGCCTGACACCGCTTCGACGACCACAGCCGAGACCGAGACCGCGGCGGCCACGCCGCAGGCCGAGCCGACCGACGACCTGGTCACCACGCAGCACTCGATCACCGTGAAGCGCCGCAAGCTCGCCTACACGGCGCAGACCGGACGGATCGTGCTGCGCAAGGAGGTCCTCAACGACGGGACCTTCGACGGGCACAAGGCGAAGGCCGAGGTCTACGTGACGGCCTACACGCTCGACGGCGCGGACCCGACGACGCGGCCCGTGACCTTCGCGTTCAACGGCGGTCCCGGCTCGTCGAGCATCTGGCTGCACCTGGGCGTACTCGGTCCGCGGCGCGTCGTGTCCGGCGACGTGAACGCCCCCGAGCCGCCGCCGTACGGCCTGACCGACAACCCCGACACCCTGCTCGCCCACAGCGACCTGGTGTTCATCGACCCGGTGTCGACGGGCTTCTCGCGCACGGTCGACGGCGAGAAGCCCGCCGAGTACCACGGCTTCACACCCGACGTGGAATCCGTCGGCGAGGTGATCCGGCTGTGGACCTCGCGCAACCAGCGGTGGCTGTCGCCGAAGTTCGTCGCGGGCGAGTCGTACGGCACCCTGCGCGCTGCCGCGCTCGCCGCGCACCTGCAGAGCCGCCACGGCCTGTACTTGAACGGACTGCTGCTCATCTCGTCCGTGCTGGACATGGGCACGATCCGGTTCACGGAGGGCAACGACCTGCCGTACTCGCTGTTCGTGCCCACCTACGCCGCCATCGCGCACTACCACGGCAAGCACGGCGACAGGGAGCTGGAGGACGTGCTGGCCGAGGCGGAGGAGTTCGCCTCCCGCGACCTTCCGTGGGCATTGCAGCGCGGTGCCCGTCTCGACGCCGACGAGCGCGCCGAGACCGTGGCGAAGCTCGCCGAGCTGACCGGCCTGTCCGAGGCCTACGTCGACCGCGTCAACCTGCGCATCGAGCACGTCCGGTTCTTCACCGAGCTGCTGCGCGACGAAGGGCTCGTCACCGGCCGGATGGACGGCCGGTTCACCACGTGGGAGCCCGACGGCGGACGTGAGCACATGAGCGACGACGCGTCGGTGTCGCGGATCATCGGCGCCTACTCCGCGGCTCTCAACCACTACGTGCGCGCCGAACTGCAGTACAGCAGCGACCTGCCGTACGAGATCCTCTCCACCGACGTGAACCGGGCCTGGTCCTATTCGGACTTCGAGGGACGCGCCGTGTCGGTCGTCGACTCCCTCAGCGGCGCCATGCGCGAGAACCCGCACCTGAAGGTGCACGTCGCGCTCGGCCACTACGACGGCGCCACGCCCTACTACGCGGCCGAGCACGTCATCGCTCAGCTGCAGATCCCCGACGAGCTGCGGGGGAACGTCGAGACGGCCTACTACCCGGCGGGCCACATGATGTACGTCCACCCCGAGTCACGGGTCCAGCAGGGCAAGGACCTGGCCACGTTCGTCAAGTCGGCGTCCAACCGCTGAGGCGGACCGGCGCGCTCCGCCCGTGGCACGCTTCCGTCGGCGAGCCCCGGGCGGAGCGCCACGGGCTGGACCTCGTCAGGGGTGCAACGTCAGGGGTACAACGGGTGGAGCGTGCCCGGCGGGGTGTCGTCAGGCCAGCGACAGCGCGATGCCGTCGAGGATGTCGTGCTCGCTGACCACCAGGGAGTCGGGCCCGCCTCGGGTCTGCAGCTCCTCGGCGAGCGTCTGCACCACGAGTGAGCCCGCACCGATGACGTCGACCCTTCCCGGGTGGATGACCTTCTTGGCCGCGCGCGCGTCGTGGTCGGCGGCGAGTAGCTCGGCGGTCACGCGGTCGATCGTGCCGTGCGAGAGCAGCGACAGGTGTGTGGCCTGCGAGTCGTACTCCGGCAGGTCCTGGGCGAGCGCCGACAACGTGGTGATCGTGCCCGCCACACCGATCCACGTCCGCGCCTTGGCCACGTCGACGACGTCGAACGCCTCCGCCAACACCTCACGGGCGACACCACGGGCCGTCTCGATGTCCTCGGCCGTCGGCGGGTCGTTCGGCAGAGCCCGCTCGGTGAGGCGCACGCACCCGATGTCGACGGACTTCGCCGCCAGGATCTCGGCCTGAGCGCCGTCCCACGTCCCCAGCACGAGCTCGGTCGAGCCGCCACCGACGTCCACCACCAGGAACGGCCCGTCGTCCGGATCCTGTTCACCCACCGCTCCGGTGAACGACAGGCGCGCCTCCTCGTCCCCGGTGATGACCTCGGCCTCCACACCGAGCACCTCGCGGGTCATGGCGAAGAACTCGTCGCGGTTGCTCGCGTCGCGCGTCGCCGACGTGGCGACCATGCGCACCTTCTCCGCACCCTTCCGGCGGGCGGCGACCGTGTAGGAGGCCAGCGCCTCCCGCGTGCGCTCCAGCGCTTCGGGCGCGAGCCGGCCGGTGGCGTCCACGCCCTGGCCGAGCCGCACCACCCTCATCTCCCGGTGCAGATCACGCAGGTCGACACTGCCGTCGTGGCGGTGTGTCAGCTCCGCGACAAGCAGACGGATCGAGTTGGTCCCACAGTCGATGGCGGCTACACGAGGCATGCGCCAACACTAAACGCTGCCGGCCGGCCGGCCGTACCGCCCGCGGAGGACGATCGGCTCATCCGTGGTCAGTTCTCCCGGGGCGGCGTCGACGACAGCGGAGCACTCGAGGACGGAGGCGGAATCGACTCCTCCTCCGGCCACTCGCAATCCTCGGGCGCCATGACCTCGTCGTCGTCCGCGTCGTCGGGATGGCCTGGGCACACGCACGAGGGCGGCTCGGTGGTCTCCTCGCCGGTGGTCGTCCCGTCCGAGCTGCCTGCGGAGTCGTCACCGGTGGGCGCCTGGACGGAGCCTGCCCCGGCGCTGCCCTGGCCCGCAGTGGCACCGTCGGTCGACTCCTCGGAGTCGTCCGGTCGCGGGCACTCCGGCACGGGCGGTCGTCCGCTGTCGCCTCCGTCGCCGGGCCCACCACCGTGGTCCCCGTCGCCACCGTCAGGACCGTCGTCGGCACCGTCGCCGGCGTCGTTGCCATTGCCGCCGTCGTTGCCGGTGCCGCCGTCGTTGCCCTCCCCGGCACCGCCGTCTCCGTGGCCCCCACCGTTCCCAGGGTTGCCGGTCCCCGGGTTGCCGGTCTCCGGGTTGCCAGTCCCTGGGTTCCCCGTCCCAGGGTTACCGGTGCCCGGGTTCCCCGTCCCAGGGTTACCCGTGCCCGGGTTGCCAGTCCCCGGGTTGCCGGTCCCAGGGTTACCGGTACCAGGACCGGCGTCGCCGGAACCGTCACCGTGGCCGCCGCCCGGGCCGGGCCTACCGGCTCCGTTGCCGTGATCGGGGGCGTGGCTACCGGAGCCACCACCGTGGCCGCCGTTGTCTCCGTGACCGCCGTTGCCGCCGTTGCCGGGCTGGTTCGGACGGTGCGGTCCCGGTTTCGGCGCCGTGGCCTCGCCGCTGCCGCTTCCGGGTCTGCCGGCGTCGCCCGCAGAGCCCTCCGCAGAACCGTCCGCATGGCCACCGGAGCCACCGCCGGGCCGCGGACCGCCGTTCTGCGGTTCGGGCGCTGCCATGACGTCGGGCGGAGGCGGCCGGTCGGGTTTCGGCTCGGGGGGCTCGGCAACGAGGTCCGGGGGCACGCCGAGGGGCACGTCGCTGTCCGGGATGGGCAGCACACCGTCGCGGTAAGCCTGGGCCCAGCGGATCACGGTCTCGACGTACGAGCGCGAGTCGTTGTAGCGGTGCAGGGCCGCGCGCAATTCGCCGCCGTTCCGGAGGTCCGTCCCGCCCGCGCAGAGGTACCGCCCTGCGGTGAGCGTCGCGTCATGGATGTTGTTCGGGTCGGCCCGGCCGTCGCCGTTGCCGTCCGCGCCGTACTTCCTCCACGTGTCGGGCACGAACTGCATCGGGCCGACGGCCCGGTCCCACGTCGTGTCGCCGTCGAGCACCCCACCGTCGGTGTCCCGGATGGCGGCGACCCCGGGGCCACCGTTCAGCACCGGCCCGGTGATGCGTTCCCGGGTCGTGCCGTCGGCGTCGACGAACCCGCCCCGCGCGTGGTTCGACTCCGAGCGTCCGACACTGGCCAGGAGGGCCCAGTCCACACCGCAGTCCGGCAGTTCGGCACCCAGAGTGCGCGCCGCCTGGCGGTACGCCTCGAGCATGCTCCCGGGGATTCCCAACGGCCCCGGTGTGGGCATCTCGATCATCAGTTCGTCGAGCGCAGGAGGGGACGGCAGGCTGCCGTCGACTCCCACCGGATTACCGCTCTCGGTACTGCCTGCGCCGTCGCCGGGTTCGGCCGCAGCGGTCGGATCAGTCGATCCGTACGCGTGTTCGGCCCGGTCACTCAGCAACGCCGCGGGCACCACCGCCAGCGATACCGTCAGCAGGATGGCCGCCGACTTGTGCCGGAACCGGGCTCTTCGCGGTCTGTTCACGCCCCCTCCTCGCGTGCGCCTGCGACGCTCGTGTCCGCCGGAGGAATGCCCAACGGAAACGGCTTCCACACGCGAACGAGTGGCTACTCGTGAGGTTGGTCCGGTCGGGCTACCCGTACCGGTGTCGCCGCGATGTGGGGCGTCAGTCGTGGGCCGCGCAGTCGCCGTTCGGCCAGCCGAGGTCGTGCAGCAACTGCAGCGTCTCGTCCCCGAACGGGTTCACACCTTCGCCGCGCGCGAGCGTGTGCGCGAGGTGCACGTGCAGGCACTTGACCCGCTTCGGCATTCCGCCCGCGGTGACCTCGTGGCCGAGCGGGTCGATCGCGTCACGTTCGGCCAGGTATTCCTCGTGGGCACGGAGATACGCGGCGGCGAGCTCCTCGTCGGAATCGAGCCGCTCGGTCATCTCCCGCATCACACCGCGCGCCTCGAGCCCGCCGACGAGCGAGTTCAGGTTCGGGCACGTCAGGTAGTACAGCGTCGGGAACGGAGTGCCGTCCTCGAGCCGCGGACTGGTCTGGACGACGCTGGGATGCCCGCTCGGGCATCGCGCCGCGACCGCCCGCAGCGCCCGCGGCGGCCTGCCCAGCTGCTCCGCGATGATCTCCCGGTCCGCAGCGGTCACCGGTTCGAAGTCGGTCCTATTCACCTTCGGTCACGCCATTCCACAGTTGCTCGTACCAGGCCCCGTGACGCTTCGGCTCGCCGTCCTCCGGCGCAGGCTCGCGGTCGGCCGCCTTGTCCTCGGGAAGCTGCACGATGTACGGCGTCTCGCCCGGCATCACGTACCGAAGTCTGCGCCTCGCCTCCGCCTCGAGGAGCGCCGGGTCGGACAGTTCGGCCCGGCGCTCCTCGAGGCGTTCGACCTGCTGCTGCAGCTGCTCCTGCCGGGCTTCCTGCTCGGCGACCTCCGCGCGCTGCGACAGATACGTCCGCAACGGAACCGCGATGGTGAACGCCAGCGCGCACACCACGATCGCCACGACGGCAGCTCGGCGCGTCGTGGACATCCCCAGCACCCTGGCCGCGCTCGCGGCGCGTTTCGAGGCCGTCGGGCGGCGCAGGGCCGACCTGCGGTCGCCGGAACGCCGAGTGCGCTGCGACGACCGCAGGTCGCGGGGGGCCGAGCCGCCTGCTCGGCCCCCACCGCGCCTGGTGCGCGTTCTCCCCCGGTCGGCCACGGTCGCGTCAGCTCTCCGGCGTGAACCGCGGGAAGGCCAGGTCACCCGAGTAACGGGCGGCGTCCCCGAGGGTCTCCTCGATACGGAGCAGCTGGTTGTACTTCGCCACGCGCTCGCTGCGCGCGGGCGCACCGGTCTTGATCTGGCCGACACCGGTGGACACCGCCAGATCGGCGATCGTCGTGTCCTCGGTCTCGCCGGAACGGTGGCTCATCATCGACTTGTAGCCGTACGACGTAGCCAGGGCCACGGCATCCAGCGTCTCGGACAGCGTGCCGATCTGGTTGACCTTCACCAGCAGCGCGTTCGCCGCGCCGCGGGAGATGCCGTCCTCGAGGCGGTCCGGGTTCGTGACGAACAGGTCGTCGCCCACCAGCTGCAGCTTGTCGCCGAGCTGCGAGGTCAGCGTGACCCAGCCGTCCCAGTCGTCCTCCGACAGCGGATCCTCGATCGAGACCAGCGGGTAGGCCTCGGCCAGCTCCGCGTAGTAGGCGCTCATGTCCTCGGCGGTGCGCTTCGAACCCTCGAAGGTGTAGACGCCGTCGGCGTGGAACTCGGTCGCCGCCACGTCCAGCGCCAGCGCGATGTCCCGGCCCGGCTGGTAACCGGCCTTCTTGATCGCCTCGACGATGATGTCGAGGGCCTCGCGGTTGTTGCTCAGGCTCGGGGCGAACCCGCCCTCGTCGCCGAGCCCGGTCGCGAGGCCGCGGGACTTGAGCACCGACTTCAGCGCGTGGTACGTCTCCGTGCCCCAGCGCAGGGCCTCACGGAAGGACTCGGCGCCGATCGGGGCGATCATGAACTCCTGGATGTCGACGTCGGTGTCCGCGTGGGCTCCGCCGTTGAGGATGTTCATCATCGGGACCGGCAGCACGTGCGCGTTCGGGCCGCCGAGGTACCGGAACAGCTCGAGGTCGGCCGAGTCGGCCGCGGCCTTCGCGACGGCCAGCGAGACGCCCAGGATGGCGTTGGCACCCAGCCGCGACTTGGCGGGCGTGCCGTCGAGGTCCAACAGCTTCTGGTCGACGATGCGCTGGTCGACCGCGTCGACACCTGCCAGGTCGGGGCCGATCTCGTCCAGCACCGCGGCCACGGCGCGCTCGACACCCTTGCCGCCGTAGCGGTTCGCGTCGCCGTCCCGCAGTTCCACGGCTTCGTGCTCACCGGTCGACGCGCCCGACGGGACAGCGGCCCTCGCCAGCGTTCCGTCGTCGAGGGCCACCTCCACCTCGACCGTCGGGTTGCCACGAGAGTCGAGAATCTCCCGCGCGCCTACCTGCTCGATCACCGCCACACTTGCTCCTCACCCGGTTGTGCCGTTCTGACGGCACTCAACGTAGTCGCCTGGAAGGGAGCGTATCGGGCGTTGTAGATCACCCGTTGGAGGCACGCGCACGTCGACGTGCACAGATGGCGGCTCGAGCGGGCAGTGGCAAACGTCTCAACGCCCGATCGGGTCAGCCTGCGGCGGGCTCTCCAGCACCTTCGGCGTTGCCGGGCTCCCCGTCGCCCACGTCCTCGCCGCCCTCGGCTCCGCTGCCGTCGGCTCCGCTGCCGTCGGCTCCGCTGCCCTCGGCTCCGCTGCCGGAGACGACTTCCCCGTTCCGGATCTCGCGCCAGCCCGCGGGCAGGTCCGCGGTGTCCGAGATGTGCTGCCAGAACGTCCAGCTGTTACCGCCGACGTCCTGCACCGTGAACAGCCTCGCCCCGTACGGCTGGTCCTGCGGTCGGGACACTTCGACGCCGTCGCCGACGGCCTCGTCCACCCGCTCGAACTGGGCGTCGACGTCGTCGACGTACACCACGTTCAGCTGGCCGACCGGCCCGTCGACGCCCTTCGCGGGCCAGTACTCGTCGCCGACACCGGCGAGGTGGATGTCCGAGCCACCCGCACTCAGCGTCGCCTGGAACACCTCGCCGGCCGCATCGACGTAGCGGACCTTCTCGGTGAACCCGAACACGCGGGTGAGCCACTCCACCGCCTCGGTGGCGTCCGTGTAGTAGAGGTACGGCGCGATGCCGAGATACCTCGGGTCTTCGTTGCTCATCGCGGGGTCGCTCATGGCGGGCTAGTCCACCACACGGATGATCGCCGCCTGTCATGGCCCCGGCCGGTCGCCGCGAGCCGGCACACACTCCGCCACCAGGTTGATCATCGGACGGGTGCCCGGTCAAGGTCTCGATTAGCGCCTGCGACGCGGGTACCGTCGCTGAACCATGGGTGACTCGACGCCATCGAATCCACCTCCGGCGGGCCTACCGACGCCGTCCGGCCGATCGGCGGCACACACGGGCGATTCGCCCGTCCACGCGTTCCGGCAAGCCGAGGCACTCGTCAAACGGCGTCGCCCACTCGACGCGCTGAAGGCCCTCGAACCGGTCCTCGAGGCCGAACCCGACAAGCCGAGCGTCCAGCTGCTCGCCGGCCGGGCCTACTTCCATTCCGCGCAGCTACGGCGGGCCGAGCACGCACTGAGCAAGGTCATCGAGCACGACCCGTCCGACCACTACGCCCGGTTCGTGCTCGGCAAGACGTTGCAACGCCTCGGCCGGTTCGCCGAGGCGTTGGGACAGCTGCGGATGGCCTCGGCGATGCATTCGCAGGCCGAGTACCAGGACGCGATCGGCGAGGTGTCGGCCAGGCTCGCGCTCGGCGGCAACTGACCTGCCGCGCCGGAGGTCGTCAGCCCGGGGCCCGGTCCGCGTAGCCGCCGGCCTTGTCGGCGATCCGGCGTGCGTACTCGTCCGGGCCACCTCGGGTCGCGGGCTCCCTGAACCCGCCGACCGCCTTCCACCAACCCCCGGCCGTGGCCAGGTCGCGTCCGTCGGCGCAGAGGTACCGCGCCGCCGTGAGCGCGGCGTCGTCGATGTCCTGCGGGTTGGGACCGCGCCCGTCGCCGGTCGCCCGCTTTTCCCAGCGCTGCCAGTGCGCAGGCAAAAATCGCATCGGCCCGACCGCCCGGTCCCACGTCGCATCACCGTCGATCTCGCCACGGTCGGTGTCACGAATCTGGGCGCGCCCCTGTGAGCCGTCCAGCGACGGGCCGGTGATCGGCGCGGCGGGCATTCCGTCCGGCCCGATTCCCGGTTCGCCGCCCGCCGCTCCGTGCTGCGATTCGACCTGCCCGATCGCCGCGAGCGTGTTCCACGACAGGTGACAGCCGGGGCGCTCACCCCGCATCCACATCTCCGCGCGTCCGTACGCGGCCGCGGCCCGTGCCGGGATCCCGGTGGCGCGGCCCACCTGCCGGGACCACTTGTCGAGCTCGTCCTCGTCGGACTGCGCAGGCCGGTCGACCGGCGCAGCAGTCGCGGCCGCGGGCACGGTCGGCTGGGCTCGCGGCCGTGACTGCGGCTGGGACTGGGGCTGAGGCGACCGCGTGGCGCCTTCGGCGTTCGGCTGCTCCCCACGATCCATACCGACGGTGAACACCAGGAGCAGGCCGGTCGCGACGAGTCCGAGGGTCAGAGCGATGCGCGACAGCGCCGGACCGGGCAGCGGCCACGACGGCCCGCCATCGCCACCGGGTGTAGAGGACGAAGGGCGTTCGCTCACCCGGCCAGGTTACGCGGGCGACACCGGCCAGAAATCCCGCCATCCGTCGGCATCGAGCTCGGCCGGATCGCGGCCCGCGGCCCGTGCGGCACGTTCGGCTTCCCGGACGCGCTCGGCGAAGTCCTTCGCGACAGCGCGCAGCGAGCCCTCGGCGTCCGTACCGGTACGTGCGGCCGCGGCGGCGATCCGGAACAGCCGCGATCCGTCGTCGGCACCGCCGGGAATCAAGTCGAACGGCACCCCGGCGCGGCCGGTCCGCTGGCCGAGCTTGCCCGCGAGTGCGGCGGCGGGCTGGCCGAGCGCGACCCCGTCCACGAGCGACTCGCGCTGTTTCTCCTGCTGTTTCAGCTCTTCCCAGGAAACCTGTTGCTGCTCCGCCGAGTCGACCCGCCCCACACCGGTGAACAGGTACGGGTGTCTGCCGACCAGCTTCGTCACCAGCTGGGTCGCGACCTCGTCGATGTCGAACGCGTCGGCGTCGTGCTCGGCCGCGACGCGCGCATGGAACAGCACCTGCAGCAATACGTCGCCGAGTTCCTCGCGGAGCGCTGTCCGGTCGCCGTCCTCGATCGCCTCGAGCAACTCGTAGGTCTCCTCGACGAGGTATCGGCGCAGCGACTCGTGCGTCTGGGCGCCGTCCCACGGACAACCGCCCGGCGAACGGAGCCGGTCCATCACCTCGACGGCCCGTTCCAGCGGAGGTGCCGGGGCCTCGATCACCGTGGCCCCCTCGGCGATGAGTTCCGCCGCGCCGGACTCGCCGGCATCGCACGCCAGGAGGACCACGCCGCTCTGCCGCGTGAGTTCGTCGGGATGCGGAGCGGGTTTCGCGTCCAACGCCGCACGGAGCGGGTCGGGCAGGCCCGCTGCCGTGTAGACGTGTTCCGCCCCGCGGACCACGCTCAGCGCGGCGGCGGGCACGTGGTCGGGCAAGGCCGGACTGCACAGCACCACGGTCGCCGATCGCCAGGTCATGAGTTCACGGTACGTGACCGCAGGAGCCTTCCGGTCAACTCGTCCTCGTTGGGCGCGGGCGACAACGCGGCCTCGTCCCACAGCCCGTAACGCGGGTTGAGCCGCACGCCGACGTCCTCGGCGACCGGCTGCAGCATCCGCAGGCCCGCGAAGTAGAGGTACTCGGGATTGACCTGGGGCTCGGCGGCATCGGCCTGCCCGGCGGTCCGGCGCTCGTCCACCAGACCGACCAGCCAGCCCGCCTGCTGCCTGCTCGGCTGGACCACGACGACCGTGCCCTCCTGCGAACCGAACACCGCGCTCGTCGCCAGCTCCGGATCGTTCTGGAGCGCCTCGGCGAAGTCGAGCTCCTCGTCGACCAGCTGATGACCCGCGTCCCTCGCGATGGCCCGTACCCGCTCCGGATCGTCCGCGATCCGCCTGCCGAGCGCGGTCGCCTGCTCCTTGGCACTGTTGCCGGGCTCGTCACCGCTGATGACGGTGCCGACCAGGTTCACCGACAGCCTGCCGATGTACTTGCGCGCCAGCTCCTGCAGCACGATCTGGTCCGAGGCGAGGTCCCGCACCCTGCTCGGCTCCACCCCCGCCGACCGGGATACCTCGTCGACCCCGCCGCTGCCGCGGATCAGCTCGTCGATCTCGCCGCGACCGGCCTTCACACCTTCGCGCTTCGCCGCGATCTGCGCCAGCTCGTGGATCACGCGCCCGCGAACGATCTCGCGCGCGAACATGTCCACCTTGCCCTGCCGCTGTGCCTGTTGCGCCTGCGGCACGTTGTCCAGCAGCCAGTCGATCTCGTGCTGCACGTCGTCCAGCGGCACCGACCGGTCGCCGACGATGGCCGCCGAGTGCACCTGGCTCGGCCCCGAGCCGCAACCGGCCAGCACGAGACCTGCGAGCAGGGCGGTCAACAACGCGATGGGGCGACGCATGATCCGGATCACAGGCGGCAGCTTCGCACACACCCCACCGCCTCACGCAACCACGACCGCGGCCGCACCGCCCGACTTCCGTTCCGAATCGTGGCGACGACCGGGTGCGCCCGCGGTGGTGCCGGACCGGACATCGCCCGGGCGCGAGCGACAACGCCCGGGCACCGGAAGCCCGAACCGGAGGCGATTCACAACCCGACGGGCGCGGTGCCACACGTCGTTCACCCGACAAGGGTGGCGCGAGCACGACGCGGTCGGCCCATGGGACGCGCGCCGGCATCCCCGATCGCCGCGTTTGACAATGGAATGCAACGCTGAACCTGTTGGCACACAACGGATTCCACCTGCACGCACTGAACAGCCAGCATGATTCGACGTGTCACGAGTGTCGAATTCTTTCCGGAAACAAACACTATTTCCGGGAGTTCTTTCGAATCGAATCAACGATTACCGTTGAGCCATGCACCGAGTTTCACAACAGCCGACATGCGACGACGTGTTCGAAACGCTACCTGCCCGAGTAGCCTGCCGCGACCGCGCGCGGAGAGGCCGCGGCAGGCATCACCCGCGCTCACACCGCCGCGGGCTGTTGCGTCATCGACGTCAGGAGGTTGCTGCACCAGTCGAGCAGCGCCTCGTCGCGCAACGGAGGCGCGCCCATGCGGCCACCCGCGGGCCCTTCGGTCGGTTTCGGCACCGACACCGTGTGCGTCACCGCCTTGTACACGGCCTTGGGGTAGAGCCGCTTCAACCGCACCAACTGCGAATCGCCCAGTGGCAACGGCGTGAAACGGATGGTGTTGCCCTGCACGGTCACCTCGGTCACGCCCGCCTTCCGGCACGCCTGCCGGAAGGCCGCCACCGCAAGCAACCTGCGCACCGGCTCCGGCGGCTGGCCGTAGCGGTCCACGAGTTCGTCCAGCACGCTGTCCAGTTCGGACTGGTCGGTCGCCGCCGCGATCTTGCGGTAGGCCTCGAGCCGCAACCGCTCGCCGGGCACGTAGTCGTGCGGCAGATGTGCGTCGACCGGCAGGTCGACACGTACCTCGGCGGGCGCCTCGTCCTCGGTCGACTCGTCGCCCGCACTCCGCCGGAACGCGTCGACCGCCTCGCCCACCAGCCGGACGTACAGATCGAAGCCGACACCGGCGACGTGACCGGACTGCTCGGCGCCGAGAATGTTGCCCGCACCGCGAATCTCGAGGTCCTTCATGGCCACCGCCATGCCGGCACCGAGCTCGGTGTTCTGCGCGATGGTGGCGAGGCGGTCGTGGGCCGTCTCCGTGAGCGGCTTCTCCGGCGGATACAGGAAGTACGCGTAACCCCGCTCCCTGCCACGGCCGACCCGGCCACGCAGCTGGTGCAGCTGAGCCAGGCCCATCATGTCACCGCGCTCGACGATCAGCGTGTTGGCGTTCGAGATGTCCAGGCCGGTCTCGACGATGGTGGTACAGACCAGCACATCGAAATCGCGCTGCCAGAAGCCCTGGATGACCTGTTCCAGTTTGTGCTCGGGCATCTGTCCGTGCGCGGTCACGATCCGCGCCTCCGGGACGAGTTCGCGCAGCCGTGTCGCGGCCTTCTCGATCGACGAGACCCGGTTGTGCACGAAGAACACCTGACCATCGCGCAGCAACTCACGCCGGATGGCCGCGGCGACCTGCTTGTCGTCGTACGAGCCGACGTAGGTCAGGATCGGGTGGCGATCCTCCGGCGGGGTCAGGATGGTCGACATCTCGCGGATCCCCGCCATGCTCATCTCGAGCGTGCGAGGGATCGGCGTGGCCGACATGGTGAGCACGTCGACGTGCGTCCGGAGCGCCTTGATGTGCTCCTTGTGTTCGACACCGAACCGCTGTTCCTCGTCGACGATCACCAGTCCGAGATCCTTGTACCGCACGCCGCTCTGCAGGAGGCGGTGTGTACCGATGACGATGTCGATCTCGCCTGCGGCGAGCCCCTCGAGCGTCTTGTCCGCCTCCGCGGGTTCGGTGAATCGCGACATGCCGCGGATGGTCACCGGGAAGGAACCCATCCGCTCGGTGAAGGTGTTGAGGTGCTGTTGCGCGAGCAGCGTCGTCGGCACCAGCACCACGACCTGCTTGCCGTCCTGGACCGCCTTGAACGCCGCACGCACCGCGATCTCGGTCTTGCCGTAGCCGACGTCACCGCAGATCACCCGGTCCATGGGGACGCTGCGTTCCATGTCGGTCTTGACCTCGTCGATGGCAGCGAGCTGATCGTTGGTCTCGACGAACGGGAAGGCGTCCTCCAACTCGCCCTGCCACGGCGAATCCGGTCCGAACGCATGGCCGGGTGCGGCCTGTCTCGCGGCGTAGAGCTGCACCAGCTCGGCCGCGATCTCTTTGACCGCCTTGCGGGCCTTCGCCTTCGTGTTCTTCCAGTCGGAGCCGCCGAGCTTGTTCAGCGTGGGCAGCTCGCCGCCCACGTAGCGGGAGACCTCGTCGAGCTGGTCGCTGGGCACGAACAACCGGTCGCCGGGGTGTCCGCGCTTGGACGCCGCGTACTCGAGCACGAGGTACTCCCGCGTCGCCCCGCCGATGGTGCGCTGGACCATCTCGACGAACTTTCCGATGCCGTGCTGGTCGTGCACGACGTAGTCGCCCGCCTTGAGCGCGAGCGGATCCACCGCGTTGCGCCTCCTCGACGGCATCTTCGTGTTGAGATCACGTCCGGAACGCCCGGTGGCCGCACCACGGCCGGTGATGTCCGATTCGCTCAGGACGACGAGCGCGCTCTCCGGAGCCACGAACCCGTCGGTGATCGCACCGCAGGTGACCGTGACGACGCCGGACCTCGGCGCCTCGGCGAGCGACTCGGCGTAGCTCGCGGGCACCTCACCCGCCGACAACTGCTCGACGGCACGCTGCGCCGTACCCGAACCCGCGACGACCACGACGGCCGCGCCGCCGGCCGCGGTGTGGGCGCGCAGGTCGGCGACGACCTTCTCGAGTTCGCCGTGATACGAGGGCGCCTGCTCGACGGGGACGTGCACCGCGTCGTCCTCACTGGTCAGCTGCGACAGCGTCCACCATGCGCGATTCGACTCGGTCGCATGGGTGCGTACCTCCCCGAGGCCCCGGTAGGCCGACGCACCCAGATCGATCGGGGCGCGCCCTCCGTCGGCGGCGGAGGTCCACGACGCCTCCAGGAACTCCTGCCCGGTGCGCACCAGGTCCGCGGCACGCGCGCGCACCTTCTCCGGGTCACAGAGCACGACGTGCGTAGCCTCCGGCATCGCGTCGGTGAGCAGTTCGAGCTCACCCGCGCACAGGACGGGGATCAGCGACTCCATGCCCTCGGAGGGGATGCCGTCCGCGAGCTTGGTGAGGATCTCTGCGAGCTGCGCATCGGCGGCGTGCTCTTCGGCCAGTTCGCCGGCCCGCGCCTTGACGTCGCCGGTCAGAAGCAGCTCCCGGCACGGCGATGCGGTCACCTCGGGAATCTCGCCGGGCAGGGAACGCTGGTCCGCGACCGAGAAGGCGCGGATCTCGCTGACCTCGTCGCCCCAGAACTCGACACGGTGCGGATGTTCGTCGGTCGGTGCGAAGACGTCGAGGATGCCGCCGCGCACCGCGAACTCGCCCCGCTTCTCGACCATGTCGACGCGTGTGTAGGCGAGCTCGACGAGCCGCTCGAGCACTCCTTCGAAGTCGAGCTCCTCCCCGACCTTCAACTCGACGGGAGCCAGCGAGCCCAGACGGGGCGCCATCGGCTGGATGAGGCTCCGCACCGTCGCCACCACGACGCGCAGACCACCGTGTCCGGGCTGAGCGAGCCGGTGCAGCACCGCCAAGCGCTTGCCGACCGTGTCCGCCCGCGGCGACAACCGCTCGTGCGGCAGGGTTTCCCACGATGGGAAGTCGGCGACGACGTCGTCGCCGAGCAGGCTTCCGATCGCCGCTGTCAGCTCTTCGGCCTCCCTGCCGGTGGCGGTCACCGCCAGTACCGGCTTGCCCGCTCCTGCGTCGGATGCGAGCGCAGACAGCACCAGCTGCCGGGTCGCCGGCGCGCCGTCGAGGTCGAGCATCGGTGCACCCGCACGCTCGAGAACCGTGCGCAGGGCGGAATCGGGCAGGACGGCCGACAGCAAACCGGCCAACGTCGGCTGGGACACGGAGCGTCTCCCTCGGGTGCGAACGCGCGGACACACCTGTGCCCGGACAAAACCGGGCACAGGTACTCGAATCGTCGAACTATGGGGTTATGGCTCCCAGCCTACGTCCTGAGCGGCGGCCACCCGGCGACGGCGCCTCGCGCGGCGACCGATGGCCGAGGGGGCGGTTCAGTCGGTCACACGCAGCTTCGGCTTGTGTTCCAGGTTCGACAGGCCGTTCCACGCGAGGTTCACCAGGTGGGCCACGACCTCGTCCCGCTTCGGCTTGTGCGCGTCGAGCCACCACTGGCCGGTGAGCGCGACCATGCCGACGAGCGCCTGTGCGTACAGGGGCGCGAGCTTGCCGTCGTAACCCCTGGCCGAGAACTCCTCGCCGAAGATGTCCTCGACCTGACTCGCGATGTCGTTGAGCAGCGTGGAGAACGTGCCCGTCGAGCTCGCGACCGGGGAGTCCCGCACCAGGATGCGGAAACCCTCGTGCGACTCGTCGACGTAGCCGAGCAAGGCGTTGGCGGCCTGCTCGAGCATCGCCCGCGGGTGATCCGCGTGCAGACTCGACACCATGCGGTCGAGGATCGCCCGCGCCTCCCGGTCCACCACGACCGCGTAGACGCCTTCCTTCCCGCCGAAGTGCTCGTACACCACCGGTTTGGAGACGTTCGCTCGTCGCGCGATCTCCTCGACGGACGTACCGTCGTAGCCCTTCTCCGCGAACAGTGCCCGAGCGACGTTGAGCAACTGCTGCCTACGCTCGGTGCCCGTCATGCGCACGCGGGCCGCCGCAGGGGCATCGGGTTGCGTCCCCGCGGCGGCCGCGTCTCGCTTAGCGCGCCGTCGACCTGCCATTCGCCGAACCGTACAGGCACCCCGACCCGCTCACGCGGTCGAGAGCTTCTCCAGGCGCTTGGCCGTGGGCCAGCGCACCTTGTGGGCCCAGCCGAACTTCTCGAACGCCCAGATCACGCGGGCCGAGATGTCGATCTGGCCGCGCTGCACACCGTGCCGGGCCGACGTCGGATCGGCGTGGTGGAGGTTGTGCCACGACTCGCCGAACGAGGCGATGGCCAACGGCCAGAAGTTGGCCGACCGGTCACGCGCGCTGAACGGCCGTTCCCCGATCATGTGGCAGATCGAGTTCACCGACCATGTCACGTGGTGCAGCACGCAGACTCGCACCAGTCCGGCCCAGAAGAAGGCCGTCACGAAGCCCCACAGGGACCAGGTGACCAGGCCCCCGATGATGCCCGGGAGCACGAAGCTGAGCAGCGTCCACACCCCGAACAGCCTGTCGATCCTGCTGATGGCCGGATCCTTGACCAGGTCGGGCGCGAACCGTTCGTGGTTGCTCTTGTCCCGCTGGAACAGCCAGCCCATGTGCGCGTGCCAGAACCCCTTCGCCACGGCCAACGGCGTAGTACCGAACAGCCACGGCGAATGCGGGTCGCCCTCACGATCGGAGAACGCGTGGTGCCTGCGGTGATCCGCGACCCACGTGATCACCGGCCCCTGCACCGCGCTGCTGCCGGCGATGGCGAGCAGGGCCCGCAGCCACGGCTTCGCCTTGAACGAACCGTGCGTGAAGTACCGATGGAATCCGACGGTGATGCCGAGCCCGGAGAAGGCGTAGAACACAACGAAGAGGCCGACATCGACCCACGAAAGACCCCAGCCCCACGCGAAGGGGACCGCGGCCACGAGCGCCACCAGCGGCGCCAGCACGCCGAGATAGACCGCGAACTGAACGCCGGGCCCGCGCTGGCCGTCCAGGATCGGCTTACGACCGGACTTCGGTGTCTCGTCCGCGTCCAGAGTTGCCGTCATGCACGTCACTTCTTTCCACGAGGACCGCCGCCACCACGCCCGCGAACGGGCCGGGGACGGCGACGGAAGGGTCACCTAACCTACGATTGCGTAAGTTACGGTACAGGAGGTTTCCCACCCGGGGGAGAGGCGAAAACGGGCCGCTTCGGACCTGCCCGCAGCGTGCAACCTGCAGTGGATATCCTGACCAGGCGCGATCCGCCGTAGTGTAATTGGCAGCACTTCAGATTTTGGTTCTGACAGTCCAGGTTCGAGCCCTGGCGGCGGAGCAGAGCGGAATCCCGGTAGCCCAGGGGGTGTGTGTCCGCTGGACGGCGAAGAGTCCAAGGTCGCGGCCGAGCCCGGCATCGCCCCCGGCGGTGCGGCCGCAGAACGCGGCGCGGGCCCATCCGCTGCGACCTCAGGCGCCGGGTTCACGGCCGACCCCGGCGCGCCCACCTCTGCGACGGCGCAGGACCCCGCCGCCCCGCCGCTCGGCGACAAGTCGGACGCCTGGCTGCTCGGGCGAGCCCGCGAACTGATCGCCCTCGTCCAACGCAGCGAGAAGCACGAGCAGCAGGAGATCATCACCAGACTGGACGAGCTGCTCCACGAGACCCAGCGACGCGGCGAACCGCTGCTGGTCGCTCAGATACTGCGAGCCGCGGCGCTGTCACGACTCATCAGCGCGAGCGCCCCCGACGAGGCGGGGCGTCAGCTCGACGAGATGCTCGCGCACACGCGCAGGCACGGCGCCACTCTCCTGCGCGCGGACGCGCACGCGCTGCGCGGGCGCCGTCTCGTGCTCGCAGGTCACGAGGACGCGGCCCTGACCGAGATCGCCAGGGCGCTGGCACTGCTCGACGACCCGCCGTCACAGGAGCTGGGCCTGGGCAGACGTGCCTGGGACCGCCTGTTGTCGACGGCGCTCAACGACTGCTGGATCGTGCTCAACCAGCTCGGTGTCTACGAGGTCGCCGAAGAGGTGATCACCCGCGCCCACCAGGCCGTCCGGGACAGCGCGGGGCCGCACGAGATCACGATGCTGTTGATGAACCGGGTGAAGATGCTGCTCGGCTGGGGCCTGCGACTCGAACGCATCGGCCGCAGCGACCAGGCGGGCGAACGGTTCCGGACGGCCGCGTCGATGGCGATCGCCGTCGAAGCGCCGTTCGCCGAATCGCTGTTTCCCCGCAAAGCCGGGGTCGCCGCGGTCGACCAGGTCGCGTCGCTGGCGTCCGCACTGGCCCTCGCCGCGCCGAGCGACGCGCACATCGAGCGGCTCCGCAGTCTGCGGGCCGCGCCGCTGTACCCGTACGACAACCCGCTGCTGTCGATCGCGCTCGCCCGCTGCCTGGAGTCGATCGGTGAGCACAAGGAAGCGTTCCGCCTGCTCATGGAGGATCGCCACCACATCCCCGAGGAGTATCCACAACCGTCCATGCGCATCGGCCTCATCCACGAGCTGGCCCGGTTCGCCGACCGGTACGACCTCGGGGACCCTCGCGCCACGCTCGCCGACTACGCAGGTGCGCTCGAGGCCGAGCTCTGGTCGATGCGTGAATCCCAGAGCGCGGCCCTCGATACCCGCCGCGAACACGAGCGGCTGTCGGCCGCACACGGAGCGATCACCCAGCAGGCACTGCAGGACCCGCTGACCGGTCTGCCCAACCGCCGCGCACTCGACGACCGGCTCCGCACGTTCGCCACATCGGCGTCGAGCGACCCGCTCGCCGTCGCGCTGATCGACCTCGACGGCTTCAAAGGAGTCAACGATCAGCGCTCGCACGCCGACGGCGACGACGTGCTCCGCGTGGTTGCCAGCACGCTCAGGGACTCGCTGCGCGGCGACGACATCGTCGCGCGCTACGGCGGCGACGAATTCATCACACTCCTTCCGGGCGCGACGTTATCGGCGGCCCACCAAGCCATGAACCGCGCGGTGACGGCGGTCGACGAACTGCCCCACCACCTGTCGCACGGTGTGACGTTGTCGGTCGGGCTGGTCGCCCTCCGGACGGGCGAGCGCGGCGAGGAGGTCCTCTCCCGCGCCGACGCCGCCATGTACCAGGCGAAACGCCGCGGCGGGAACCAAATCGCCTCGTGCGGAGAGGCGGCCGACGAGACCGAGACCGCATCGGAGGGCGGCCCCACGTCCGACGCGGGCCAACCGACGTAGGATCGTTAACCGGCCGAGATTAATCCCCGGTGAATCCCATCCCCGGTGAATCCCAAGGAGTACCGTGACCGGGCCGCTGAGCACAGTCGTCCTCGCCGCAGGCGAGGGCACCCGCATGCGTTCGGATCTTCCGAAGGTGCTGCACCCCATCGCGGGGCGTCCCCTCGTCGAGCATGCCGTCCGCGCCGCGGCGGGACTCGGGCCCGACGAGCTCGTGGTCGTCGTCGGCCACGGGCGCGAGAAGGTGGGCGCTCATCTGGACGTCGTCGCCGACGTGATCGGCCGCACGGTCAAGACGGCGGTGCAGGAGGAGCAGCGCGGCACCGGTCACGCGGTGCGTTGCGCGCTCGAGGCACTGCCCGCGGGCGACACCGGCACGGTGCTGGTCACCTACGGGGACGTACCGCTGCTCGACACCCCGACGCTGACCGATTTCCTCGCCGCGCACGAACGCGACGGCAACGCCGTCACCGTGCTCACCTCGGTGGTCGACGATCCGTCGGGATACGGCCGCATCGTGCGTGACGCCGCAGGGGACGTCACTGGCATCGTGGAGCACAAGGACGCCGACGACGCCCACCGCGCCATCACCGAGATCAACTCCGGCGTGTACGCGTTCGACGCCGCAGTCCTCGCCGACGGCCTGTCCCGCCTGTCGACCGACAACTCGCAGGGCGAGCTCTACCTGACCGACATCCTCGGCATCGCCCGCGGCGACGGTCGCCGCGTCGGCGCCCTCCCGGTGGCCGACCCGTGGCTGACGGAAGGCGTCAACGACCGTGTCCAGCTCTCGACCCTCGGCACCGAGCTCAACCGCCGCATCGTCACGCGCTGGCAGCGCGAGGGCGTCACGGTCGTCGACCCGGCCTCGACGCGCATCGACCTCGACGTCACGCTCTCCCGCGACGTCGTGATCGAGCCCGGCGTGCAGCTCCGCGGCGCCACGACGGTCGGCCCGGCCGCGACCGTCGGCCCGGACTCGACGTTGACGGACGTGCGCGTCGGCGAGCGTGCGAGCGTCGTGCGCACCCACGGCAGCGAGTCCGTCATCGGCGACGGCGCCTCGGTCGGGCCGTTCGCCTATCTGCGCCCCGGTACGAAACTGGGCGAGGCGGGCAGAATCGGCACGTTCGTCGAGACGAAGAAGGCCGACATCGGCTCCGGGACGAAGGTGCCGCACCTGACGTACGTCGGTGATGCCACGATCGGCGAGCACAGCAACATCGGGGCGTCGAGCGTGTTCGTCAACTACGACGGCATCTCCAAGCACCACACCACGATCGGTTCGCACGTCCGCACGGGCTCGGACACCATGTTCGTCGCCCCGGTCACCGTGGGGGACGGCGCCTACAGCGGCGCAGGCACGGTGATCCGTGAGGACGTCCCGCCCGGCGCGCTCGCGGTATCAGGGGCACCGCAGCGCAACATCGAAGGCTGGGTGCCGCGGCGTAGGCCGGGTACCCCAGCGGCGGAGGCCGCAGAGCAGGCCGTCGCCGACCAGGAGGAAACCGACACCGACGGGGAGTCGCCAGCATGAGTCCGAAGTCCGGAACACCCAAGAAGAACCTGATGCTCTTCTCGGGGCGTTCACACGTCGAGCTCGCCGAAGAGGTCGCGAAGAACCTCAACGTGACGGTCACCCCGCAGACGGTGCACACGTTCGCGAACGGCGAGATCTACGTGCGGTACCAGGAGTCCGTGCGCGGCACCGACGCCTTCGTCATCCAGAGCTTCTCCCCGCCGATCAACGAGTGGCTGATGGAACAGCTCATCATGATCGACGCGCTCAAGCGGGGTAGCGCGAAGCGCATCACGGCGATCGTGCCGTTCTACCCGTACTCGCGGCAGGACAAGAAGCACAAGGGTCGTGAGCCGATCTCGGCGCGCCTGGTGGCGGACCTGCTCAAGACGGCCGGTGCCGACCGCATCCTGACGGTCGATCTGCACACGGCGCAGATCCAGGGCTTCTTCGACGGCCCGGTCGACCACCTGCACGGGCAGAACGTGCTCGCCGACTACATCAACGAGCACTACAGCGATCACGACATCACCGTCGTCTCGCCCGATTCCGGCCGGGTGCGGCTCGCCGAGAAGTGGGCGCAGCAGCTGGGCGACCGGCCGATCGCGTTCATCCACAAGACGCGTGATCCGGACAAGCCGAACCAGGCGGTGGCCAACCGCGTCGTGGGTGACGTCAAGGGCCGGCTGTGTGTGCTGATCGATGACATGATCGACACGGGCGGCACGATCAGTAAGGCCGTGGACGCGCTGCTCGACCAGGGCGCCTCGGACGTCGTCATCGCCACGACGCACGGGATCCTGTCCGACCCGGCGACCGAGCGGCTGTCCAACTCCAAGGCACGCGAGGTGATCGTCACCAACACGCTGCCGATCCCGGAGGAGAAGCGCTTCCCGACGATGACCGTGTTGTCGATCGCCCCGCTGTTGGCGCGGGCCATCCAGGAGGTCTTCGAGGACGGCTCGGTGACGAGCCTGTTCGACGGCAGCGCCTGATCCTGTTCCGATCGCCCGGCAATCCGCTGCGGCGAACGACGTGACGGGACGACCCCGTGGCGGCCGAACGGTTCCGCCACGGGGTCGTTCCGTGTCAGGTGCCGGCCTGCCGGCGCACGCCGGGGGTCGGGCCCGGCCGTTCTTTCGGGCCGAGCCGCACCCGTGCTGGGTGGTCACCGTTTGCACAACGCGGGGCGGGGGTCAAGCACCGGTGCCGGCTGGATTACACTGGGCGAGTTGTCTCGGCGAGGCGGGGCCGGATGCGAGTCCGGCGCCCGACGTGATCGACGCGGCGGCTTGAGAGGCCACCCGTGCGCGCACGTCGTGGTACTCGCCGCCGGACAGCCACAAGCGACAACCGCTGGTGCCGACCAGCAGCCGACAACGCCCCAGTAAGCCCAAGCAAGTAAGCCCCACCCACCAGGGCCCCACCGCGAGGAGTGCATCACCGTGTCCGAGGTACGCCTGACCGTCGAACCCCGTAACGAGTTCGGCAAGGGAGCGGCTCGCCGCACCCGCCGTGCCGGCAAGATCCCCGCGGTGCTGTACGGCCACGGCGAGGACCCGCGGCACCTCGCGCTGCCCGCGGTCGACTTCGCCCGCGTCGTGCGTGAGAACGGCCAGAACGCCGTCCTGACCCTCGACGTCGACGGCTCGAACAACAAGAAGACCGAGCTGGCGCTGACCAAGACCATCACGGTCCACCCGCTCAAGAACTACATCGAGCACGTCGACCTCCTCGTCGTGCGCCGCGGCGAGAAGGTCACGGTCGACGTGCCGATCGTCCTGAACGGCACCGCCGCCCCCGGCACCCTGGTCAACCAGGACGTCGACACCATCCAGATCGAGGTCGAGGCGCTGCACATCCCGGAGCAGTTCGACGTCGACATCGACGGTGTCGAGGCGGGTCACACGGTGCACGCCTCGGACGTCACGCTGCCCCGTGGCGCCGAGCTGGTGACCGACCCGGAAACGCTGGTCGTCGCGGTGAACGAGGCGCCGACCGAGGAGGCCATGGAAGCCGACGTCGACGCCGAGGGAGCCGGTGTGACCGAGGAGCCCTCCGACGACGAGGGCGGCAACTCGGAGAGCTGACACCCACTCCTGTCGTCGAACATGACGAACGATCTTCCCGGGGCCGGCGAGCAGGTGCTGCTCGCCGGCCTCGGTAATCCCGGGCCCCGTTACGCCGGCAACCGGCACAACGTGGGCTTCATGGTCCTCGACGAGTTGGCCTCCCGCGTCGGCGGGAAGTTCAAGGCGCACAAGGGTGGTGCCGAGGTCCTCGAAGGACGTCTCGGCGGGCGCAAAGTGGTGCTGGCGAAGCCTCGCTCGTACATGAACCTCTCCGGCGGCCCGCTCGTGGGCACCGCCCGTTTCTACAAGATCGACGCGAGCGGCCTGGTCGTGATCCACGACGAGCTCGACGTCGACTACGGGTCGCTGCGCCTGAAGCTCGGCGGCGGCGACAACGGACACAATGGACTGCGTTCCGTCACGAAGTCCTTCGGCACCAAGGATTACTTCCGCGTGCGGTTCGGCGTCGGCAGGCCGCCGGGCAGGATGGACGCCGCGGATTTCGTGCTCAAGGACTTTTCGACGACCGAGCGCCGCGAGCTGCCGCTCACTGTGGATCGCTGCGCCGACGCCGTCGAGGAACTCCTCGCCCGGGGGCTGACGGCGGCCCAGAACGCCTTCCACGGTTCCTGACAGGACTCCTCGAGCGGCCCCCGAGCCGAGCATCCGGCGCGGGCGCCGCAGGCCACCCCCGGCCGGCGCAGGCACGGAGAGTCACATCGGACACGCAAGCTAGCCCGACAGGGTCTTCCCGTACCCCTGAACGAGTCGCATCATAGCTGCGCTCTTCCGGACGTCTCACCACCGCGGCTATCACAGAGAGCCGCGAGTGACCCGACGTGGAGGTGCAGGTCATGGCGATCACGGCAGACGAGGCGCGCACCGTCGCCTTCCCCGATTCCGGTTTCGGCAGGCGCGGGTACGCCAAGCGCGAGGTCGACGCGCTGCTCGACCGGATCACGGCAACCCTGTCCGACCAGGACGACCTGACGGCGGCCGAGGTGCACCACATCCAGTTCGGACGGCCGCCGATCGGCAGGCGCGGGTACGACGAGAAGAGCGTCGACGAGTTCCTCGACGCCGTGGAGGACACGCTACTGGCACGCACCGGCGCCGCCGGGGCACACCACGTGCCCTCCGCCCGCACCGAGTCGCCCACGGTCACCGACGTTCCCACGGCCGACATCCCTGTCGTGCACCTTCCCCCAGCCGATCAGACGCCGGAACGCTCCCGGGACGGCTGATCCCCACGGCCCGCCCGGCGCCTGATCGGGCTGCCGATCAGGCGCCGGCGTCCATCCTGTCGCGGTACTGCTCCGCGGTCGCGCCACGCTGCACCTTGCCGGACGGCGTCTTCGGCAGGCTGCCCGTCGGCAGCACGACCACCGCGTAGGGCCGCGCGTCCACGGCGTCGCGCACGCGCGCCGTGACCTCCTTGACGATGCGCGACTCCTCGGCCTCATCACCGGCGGCCTTGGACTCCAGCACGACGGCGAACCGTTCGCGGCGGGTGCCCGCGTCGATCCGCACGGCCACGGCGTTGCCCGCCCGGACGCCGTCCACCTCGCTCGCCGCCCGCTCGACGTCGGTCGGGTAGACGTTGCGACCACCCAGGATGATGACGTCCTTGCTGCGGCCGCAGATGACGATCTGCCCGTCGACCAGGTATCCGATGTCGCCGGTGGCGAACCAGCCCTCGGCGTCCTGCGTTTCGACCGGCCCGTCGACCGTCAGGTATCCCGGCGTGATCGCCTCGCCGCGCAGGCGGATCTCGCCGACCTCGCGTTCGCCGAGCACCTCGTCGTCACCGGCGATCTGCGCCTCGATGCCGTCGAGCGGCCTGCCCAGCACGGCGAACCCGCGGACCTGCTCGGTGCCACGTCGCACGTCGCCCTCCGGCACCGCTACGGCACGGTTCTCCGCCTCCAACGGCCCGGCCTCGACGACGTCGACCGTCAACCCCGTCGACAGCGGCGCGAACGACACGGCGAGCGTGGCCTCGGCCAGCCCGTACGCGGGGAACACGCATTCGGCGGGCATGCCGAACCGGCCGCCCGCATCGGTGAACGCCGCCACCGCGGCCTCGTCGATCGGCTCGGCGCCGTTGAGCGCGATGCGCAGCTTCGACAGGTCGTAGGCATCGCCGTCGTCGACCCGGGCGAGCCTGCGGCCCACGACGGCGTAGGCGAAGTTCGGCGCGGCGGTGATCGTCCCGCCGTACCGGGAGATCAGGTCCGGCCACAGCAGCGGCGAGCTCAGGAACTCGACCGGCGTGACCTTGACCAGCTCGACACCGAAGGTCATGGGAACGGTCAGGAAGCCGACCATGCCCATGTCGTGGAACGTCGGCAGCCACGACACCATCACGTCGCTCGCCGGGTCCAGTTCGGAACGCCGTGCCATGGCGCTGATGTTGCTGTAGAGATTGCCGTGGGTGATCCGCACGGCCTTGGGCTCGGCGGTCGAACCACTGGTGAGCTGCAACAGCGCCAGGGCGTCCTCCGCGGTCGGCACCGGCTCAGCGATCGGCTCGGCGTCGAGCAACGTCTCGATGGTGCGGTACTGGATACCGTTCTCCTCCAGCACCGGCGCCAGCTGGCCGAACGGCTCGCCGAGCAGCACCAGGTCCGACCCGATCATCCGCAGCACCTGCAGCGTGTCGGCCGCCCAGTGCGCGAGATCGGTCCGGGGCGTCGGCTGGTGCAGCATCGTCACGCTGCCACCGGCAAGCCACACGCCCTGCACGGTCGGTGCGATCAGCTCCGGTGCTGCGGCGAGGACGGCCACGGCGCCGCCGGGCTCGAACCCGTCCCCTGCCAGACCACCCGCGAGGTGCCGAGCACGTTCGTGCACGTCCCTCCACGTCCTGCGCACGGGCTCCGAAGGCTCACCCGTGACCATCCCCCGCTGCGTGCCGCCCGCCTGTGCGGTGGCGACCATCGTGTCCACGAACCGGCTCATGACACATGACTGTAACCGCGGGTCACACCGCTGCGGCGATCGGCCACGCGGCGAATCGGGCGGACGACGGCGTCACTCCACCGCCTCGGACGCCTCCAGCCAGCGCTGTTCGAGCTCGTCCTTCTCGGCCTGCAACGCCTTCAGCTCGTTGTTCAGTTCCATCAGCCGGTCCGGTTCGGTCGCCGCGTCCGCGAGCGCCGCGTGCAGCTTCGACTCCTTCTCGCCGAGCGCGTCGAGCTTGCGCTCCAGTTTGCCGAGTTCCTTGGTGATGGCCCGCCACTCCGCGTTGGACAGCTTCGGCGCGCTCTGCCCGGTGCTCGCCTGCGTCGCCGCACCGTCCGCGGCGGGTGCGGCGGCCGCGGGCCGGTCCGCGATGGTCTGCCTGCGCTGCAGGTACTCGTCGATGCCACCGGGCAGGTCGGTGATCGCGCCGTCGCCGAAGAGCGCGACGACGTCGTCGCACACCCGCTCGGTCAGATACCGGTCGTGCGAGACGACGATCAGCGTGCCCGGCCAGCCGTCGAGCAGGTCCTCGAGCTGCTGCAGCGTATCGATGTCCAGGTCGTTCGTGGGCTCGTCGAGCAGCAGCACGTTCGGCTCCGCCATGAGTAGCCGCACCAGTTGCAGCCTGCGGCGCTCACCGCCGGACAGGTCGCCGACGGGTGTCCACTGTCGTTTCGGCGGGAAACCCAGCTTCTCGGCCAACTGCGACGCGGACAGCTCGTGCTTGCCGAACTGCACCCGCGCGGCGACACGCTCGACGGCCTGCAGCACCCGCAGGTCGGCAGGCAGGTCGTCGAGCTCCTGCTTCAGGTGCGCCAGGTGGACGGTCTTGCCCTCGATGCGCCTGCCGGTCTCGGGTTCGCGTTCCCCGGCGAGCAGCTTGAGCAGACTCGTCTTGCCGGAACCGTTGACGCCGACGAGACCGATCCGGTCGCCGGGGCCGATCCGCCACGTGACGTGGTCGAGCAGCGTCCGGTCGCCGACACTCAGCGACACGTCCTCCAGCTCCAGCACGGTCTTGCCGAGTCGCCGCTTGGCGAAGCTCATCAACTCGACGGTGTCGCGCGGCGGCGGGACATCGGCGATCAGCGCCTCGGCCGCCTCGATTCGGAACTTCGGCTTCGAGGTGCGCGCCTTCGCACCGCGCTGCAACCACGCGAGTTCCTTGCGGGCCAGGTTCTGCCGTTTCTCCTCGGCGGCCTGGGCCAGCCGGGCGCGTTCGGCGCGGGCGTACACCCAGTCCGCGTAGCCGCCCTCGTACTGCTCGACCCGGCCCGACGTGACCTCCCACGTCCGGCCGCACACGGTGTCGAGGAACCAGCGGTCGTGCGTGACGACCACGAGCGAGGACTTCCTCGCGAGCAGGTGGTCGGCGAGCCAGCGGACACCTTCGACGTCGAGGTGGTTGGTCGGCTCGTCGAGGACGATCAGGTCGAGCTCGCCGACGAGCGTGGCAGCCAGTGCGACCCGGCGGCGTTCACCACCGGAGAGGTTGGCCGTCGCCGTGTCGAGGCCGATGGCCCCGATGCCGAGCCCGTCGACGATGGACCGCACCCGCGCGTCGGCGGCCCACTCGTGCTCGGCGTCGAAGCCCGCCAGCACGACGTCACCGACGGTACTGCCCTCGGGCAGGTCGGTGCGCTGCGTGACGACGCCCAAGCGCAGGTCACGCAGGCGGCTCACCCGCCCGGAGTCGGGGTCGGTGATGCCGGAGAGCACCTCGAGCAGCGTCGTCTTGCCGCCGCCGTTGAGCCCGACGACGCCGATGCGCTGCCCTTCGCCGATGCCGAGGGACACCTCGTCCAGCAGCGGCCGGACGCCGTAGGACTTGCTCACCGATTCGAGATTGACCAGGTTGGCCATGCGTCAGACAAACCTCTCACGCGATGCGGAAACGCTGTACGACCACGCGGGTCACGTGGTCGATGGTGACAGTGCGGCCTGCCGTCACCGGCAGGTGCTCCCGCAGGTCCACGCGCGGTTTCCCGGGTGGGAACTCACCGAGGACCTCGGCGGGACCGAGCCCAGCGGGTCCGGCGGGACCCGAGGCTCGGCGTAGGTCATGCGTGCGCCTGCGGCGGGTTCGGGCCCCACGGCGGCTCGCCGCCCGACGGGCCGCCGTCCGGTTCGACCACCCGCGCCCCTGGCACCGGACCGCTCGCGACGCGCACCGTGCGGCACACCCCCGCACCGGACAACCGCGCCGACACCTGCACCGCGGACTCGGCGTCCTCGCACAGGAACGCGCACGTCGGACCGGAGCCGGACACCAAGCCCGCGAGGGCCCCCGCCTCGACACCGGCCCGCAGCGTCCGCCGCAGGTTCGGCCGCAGCGACACCGCCGCGATCTGCAGGTCGTTGCCGATCAGTTCGGCCAGGCGATGCGGATCACCCGAGGCCAGCGCCTCGATGACGACGTCGTGGTCGTCGACGGCGGGCGGCGGCTCACCGACGTCGCGCAGCCGGTCCAGCTCCTTGTACACCCGCGGCGTCGACAGGCCGCGCTGCGCGAACGCGAGCACCCAGTGGAACGTGTGCCGCGTCAGAACCGGCAGCAGCTCCTCGCCGCGGCCCGTGCCGAGCGCGGTGCCACCGAGCAGGGAGAACGGTACGTCGCTGCCGAGTTTGGCCGCCAGCCGCGTGAGCTCGTCGCGCGAGAGATCGAGCTTCCACAGTGTCGACAGAGCGAGGAGCGTCCCCGCGGCGTCGGCGCTCCCGCCCGCCATACCGCCGGCGACCGGGATGCCCTTCTCCAGCGCGATCCGCACCGGGCCCAGCTCCGCCGGGGTCGTGTCCAGGTGCTCCGCGAGGACGTCGATCGCGCGCCACGCCAGGTTGCTCTCGTCGCGGGGCACGATCTTCTCGCCCTCGCCGACCACGTGCAGCGACGACTCCTCCGCCGCCGACACGGTCACGGTGTCGGTCAACGACAACGCCTGGAACACGGTCGTCAGCTCGTGATACCCGTCGTCGCGCGCGGGCCCCACCGCCAGGTGCACGTTGATCTTGGACGGCACCGTGACGGTCACGGGGGTCGGTACGACGGCAAGCACATACCCAGGGTACTTGGCTCCCCCACGACCACAGCCGCAGCCGCGTGTCAGCGCGTCGAGCCGGCCTGCCCGGCGCTCCCACGCACGAACGACACCGCCAGCGGTCAGGAACGAGACGGCGCGGTATCGCCATGAGAACGCCGTTTCGTCCGAGTGCAGACCACGGCGTACCGAATGCAGAACACGCGCCCCGGGACCCGGGGTCAGGCGGCGACGGTGCGCAGACCGCAGAGGGTGTGCGTGACGTGGGCGCCGCGCTCGGCCATCCACGCCAACGCCGCATCGGCCCGCTGCCCCCGCAGGCCGATGCGGAATCGCGCCACCGGCGTGTCCCCGAACCGCGTCAGGCCGCCGCCGATCGTCGCGATCTCGACGCCGAAGCGGCTGCCCGCCTCCGGCAGGAGCGCACCGACCGAGGCGAAGCCGACGAGCACGACGTCGACCACCACGTCGAACCGCGCCGCCTCGGACGGGGACGTCTCCACCGACGGGAGCAGTTCGTCGGCGATCCGGCTGCCGCGCGTGCCCGCCAGCGTCAGCAGGTTGCCGCTCTCGACGACCGAGCCGTGGTCGAGCAGCGCCACGTCGTCGCACACGCGACCAGCCACCCCGGCGTCCGACGTCGTCAACAGCACGGTGGCGCCCAGTTCCGCGCGCGCACGGTCGAGCACCGACAGCACCGCGCCGCTCTCGTCGGCGTCGACGCCGGACGTCGGGTCGTCGGCGAGCAGCAATGCGGGCCCGCCCGCGAGTGCTCGCGCCACCGACACCCGGCGCTGCTGCCCCGGCGTCAGGTCGGCGGGAACCTGCGCTGCGGCACGGCTCAGGCCGATGACATCCAGCAGCGTGGCGACGCGCTGCCTCCTGCGCGTGCCGTCGACGCCCACCCGTTCGAGCGGGGCGGCGATGTTCCCGGCGACGGTCCGTTCCGGCCGCAGCCGCGAGTCGACCACGGCGACCTGGCTCTGCGCCTCGCGCAGCTTGCGTCCGTCGAGGGTGGTCGTGTTCAGCCCGTCGTAGCGGACGGAGCCGCGGTCGGGCCGCTCCCGCAGCGCGACGCAGCGCGCCAGCGTCGACTTGCCCGCGCCCTCCTCGCCGACGACGCCGAACAGCGCGCCCGCTTCGACGTCCAGGTTGACGTCGTGCAGTGCCTGCACGGGGGCATCCGATTCGGTGGTGCGGAACGACTTGCTGACGTTCTCGACGGTGATCACAGCAGCTCCAAGACAGCTCGGTGGCTCACCGGCCGCGCGGTCACGGACCGGGGCCGGGAGGGAAACGGCGGAAGATCGGGTCGGACGGCGGCGCTGAGCTCGCGCTGCGGTGTCCGGCTCGTCGGCCGGTTCACCACTCGGGCGAGTCGGATCCGGTCGCGGCCCCGCTAATCGGATTCGGCGGTTCCGCGGGCGGGATCACCCGCGAGGCGGGCGATGCTCAGCGCTCAGACCAGGGCGGCGGAGCGACGACACGCAGACACGGTGCGCCGACTGTGATCAACGACCAGACGCCGGGTGAGCGGCTCGGAAAAATACATCGCGTTCCTCCATCGCTCCTGGCGGTAGCACCGTCCTCGAGGGAGGTTGCTGCGACGTCGACGAGCCAGGTCTCTCGGTCGCTCGGGATGGAATTCCCACATAGTAGACCGGAAACATCGCCGTGATGGCAAGCCGACGGGCGTAGATCACACCGACGGTGACACGAGGAACGGCGACGCCGGCATCACATCGTGGCGGCCGCCCTCGCGATAGCCACGTACTGGTCGATGTCGAGCTGTTCTCCCCTGGACCGCGGATCGATCCCGGCGGCGGTCAGGATCTCCCCCGCCCGCTCGGCCGAGCCCGCCCACGACGCGAGAGCCGCGCGCAACGTCTTCCGCCGCTGCGCGAACGCGGCGTCGACGACGGCGAACACCGTGGCACGGTCCACATCGGTGCGCTCGGGACCGCGGTCGAAGGCGATGAGCGACGAGTCGACGTTCGGCACCGGCCAGAACACCGACCTCGGCACGGCGGCCACTTTGCGGACCGTGCCGTACCAGGCGAGCTTCACGCTCGGCACGCCGTAGACCCGGCCCCCCGGGCCCGCGGCCATGCGGTCGGCCACCTCGGTCTGGACCATCACCAGGACGCGCCGCAGGGACGGCAGTTCGGCGAGCAGGTGGAGCACCACGGGAACCGCGACGTTGTAGGGCAGGTTGGCGACGAGCGCGTCCGGCTCGCCGACATGACCGCTGTCGACGCGCAGAGCGTCGTCGGCGACGACCGTCAGCCGTGACGCCGCGTCGGGAGCGTGTGCCACCACCGTGCGTTCCAGCCGCCCCGCGAGCGCCGGGTCGATCTCCACCGCCACCACGCGCGCGCCGGTACCGAGGAGGCCGAGCGTCAGCGAACCCAGCCCGGGGCCCACCTCGAGCACGAGCGGGTCGGTGTCGGTGCCGAGACCGACCTCGGCCAGCTCGACGATCCTGCGCACCGTGTTGGCGTCGTGCACGAAGTTCTGGCCGAGCTTCTTGGTCGGGCGGACGTCGAGCTCCTCGGCGAGCTGCCGGATCTCGGCGGGCCCGAGCAGCCCCGGTGGTTCAGCGGTCACACCGATGAGTTCAGCACAACGCGGCCCGGCACCCTGCGAAGGGGTACCGGGCCGCGGGAAAACGTGCGGACGTTCGACGACCGGTTACGGGAGGCCGAGCTCCGACGAGCAGGCAGGCCAGGCGCTGTAGCTGCCACCCCGGGCGTCGCGCACCTTGGTGGCGATGGCGATCTGCTGCTCGCGGCTCGCCTCGTCTGGGTAGGCCGCGTACTGGTCGCCGCCGTAGGCGTCCCAGGTCTGCTTGTCGAACTGGAGGCCGCCGTAGTAGCCGTTGCCGGTGTCGATGGACCAGTCGCCGCCGGACTCGCACTGAGCCAGTCGGTCCCACACGGCGCCGCCGGTGATCTGCGGCTGCGGGGGCTCCTTGGTGCCCACGCGCACGACCTTGTCCTTGGCCTCCTTGAGAACCTTGGAGTCGACCTCCTCGCGGGCGATCTCCTCGCCGTTCTCCTTGGTGACCCGGTAGGTGACGAGCTCCTCGCCCGCCTTGCCGGGCTTCTCGACGACCTTCTTGCCCTGCTCCAGCTCGGGGTCCTCGATGGTGCGGACCTCGGGCTCGATGGTCTCCTTCTGCTTGACCACCGAGACGCCGGTGCGGCTGATGTAGACCTCTGCGCCGTCCTCGAGGCTCATCTGCTTACCGCTCTGGATGCGGTCCTGCGGGCCGAGCTTCATGCCGAGCTCGTCGATCAGGTCGCCCGCGGTGATGGCGTGGGTCGTGACCTCCCGGGGCTCCTTGCCGCCGTCGAAGATCATGACGCTCTTCTGCGTCCGCACCTCGAGCGTCATGCCCTTCAGGGGCACCTCGCTGTCGAGCGGCGCGGACAGCTTCGCGCCCTCGTTCTTGAGGTCCTGCATCCCGAGCTGGGTGAGCGCCTCGTCGACGGTGGTCGCGCGGACCCACACCTGACGCTGCTCACCGTCGACCGACACGGTCATGTGGCGACCGCGCTCGAGTGTGATGACACCGCCGTCACCCACCTCGGCCTGCGGCGAGGGGGACAGCGCGTCGTGCTTGCCGACGTCGATGTCCGCGTCGTCCAGCACTTCGCCGACGGTGTCGCCGAAGCTGCGGACCGTCTGCTCCTCGCCGTCGACGTTGAGTGTGACGCTCTTGTTCATCGCGAGCGCCGCCGCACCGCCACCGGTGAGCGTGATGAGCATGGCGAGAACCGACCCCTTGAGGAACCGCTTCTTCCACGTCTTGACCGCGCTCGCGAGGCCGTCCTCGGGCTCCTCGACGCTCGTACCCGCGGCCGCGGCGGGCGCGGGCGGGGTGTCGACGATCGGCGGGAGCATCGTCGTCTCGGCATTGATCAGCCGGATGAGCTCGTCCACTCCGACATTGGCCTCGGTCATGAGTGTGTCGGCGTCGGGGCCGAGCACGGCGAGGATGTCGTCCCGCGTGATCCGCGGGTCGGAGGAGAACTCTGGGTCGCTCGGTCGGTCGAGCAGAGCCGTCGAGCCGGCCGGAGCCGACGACGAGCTCGCGTCTGCGCGCCCGTAGCTACCAGTCACAGGGTCAATCCCTTTCACGCATGGCCAGGACTCCCGCAGCCAGCGTCGTCCCCTGACATTCCCGCGAGGCCATGGCCCCGGCGGGCGATGCCGTCCCCGACGAACACCGACGTGACTGTGGGCGTGCCGCATCGAGACAGTCGATCTCAACCGGCACGGTCACGGGACCGTAACGGGTGCCGAGGGGTTGCGCAAACACGGCGCGCGATCCCGTGACCTTCGTCACCTGGGCCGATCGACGGTTGCACCCCCATGGTTGTCGCAGTGCGATCACGCCGAGGTGACCCTCCGCGACGAGGGGAGGCCGAACACCCGCTCGGCGTTGCTCCGAACGGCGTCGGCGACCACGTCGACCGACTCCCCGCGAAGCTCCGCGAGCCCGTGAAGGGTATAAGCCGCGCAGTACGGCTCGTTCGGGTGTCCCCGGTAGGGGTGCGGGGTGAGGAACGGCGCATCGGTCTCGACCAGGTACTGCTCTGCGGGCACGAGCTTCGCCGCCTCGTGCAGACCCTTGGCGTTCCGGAAGGTGACGGTGCCCGCGAACGACAACACGTAGCCCGCTTCGACACAGCGGCGCGCCATGTCGCCGTCGCCCGAGAAGCAGTGGAACACCACGGTGTCCGGGGCGCCCTCCTCGTCGAGGATGCGCAGGATGTCCTCGTGCGCCTCGCGGTCGTGGATCATCAGCGGCTTGCCGATCCGCTTGGCGAGGTCGATGTGCCACCGGAACGCCTCCTGCTGGGCGTCCGGCGGTGAGTAGTCCCAGTAGTAGTCCAGACCGGTCTCACCGACCGCGACGACGCGGTCTCCCGCCACGAGACGTTCGATCTCGGCCCGTTCGACGTCGCCGAAGTCTGCGGTGCGGGTCGGGTGGATCGCCACGGCGGCGAACACACGCTCGTCCCACGTCGCCGCGTCGGCGGCCCATCGGGCGGCGGCGAGGTCGTCGGCCACGGTGACCACCCGTTCGACGCCTGCCCGGCCCGCGCGGTCGAGCAGCCCCGCCACGGCCTCGGGTGTGCCGTCGCCGCAGGCGTCGAGATGGGTGTGCGCGTCCACCACGGGCGAGGGCAGGCGTTCCGGCACCGGCGGCGGCGCGTCACGATCTCTCTTCCGGCTCACGTCTTCTCCCGGCTGGGTTCCCCCCAAGGGCACCATGGGGGGGCGTTGAGCGCCCCCATTCCTCCCCTCGCGTGCGCTGCCGAACGAAGGGAAGATCCGGGGCGTTGACTGCCCCAAAGGTGCCCTGGGGGCGTCACGGTCGGTTCAGCTCTGGATGGGCGCCCACTCGGGACCGGTCTCGCCCAGCGACGCGTCGAGCTTGGCGAACAGCGGCGACGGCTTCTCGAGCGGACGGCCGACCTCGACCGGCGTCGACTCCCACTTCGCCTGCTCGTTCGAGTAGTCCCCGGTGAGGATCGGGTTCGTGCGACCGGGGATGTCGAGATCCTCGACGTCGTGACACTCGGGCTGCGCCGCCCACACACCCGTGCCGCCGAGGGCCTCGTGGACCTTCTGCGCGGCGTGCGGCAGGAACGGCGTCAGGAGCGCGTTCGCGTCGGACACGACCTGCAGCGCCGTGTGCAACACCGCATCCCGCCGGTCCGGGTCCTCCTTCAGTTTCCACGGCTCCTGGTCGGACAGGTACTTGTTGGCCGCGGACACGACGCGCATCGCCTCGCCCGCCGCCTGCTTGAACCGCGAGCGCCGCAGGTGCGTGCCCACGGTCTCGAACGCCCCGCGGGACAGCGCCTTGAGTTCCTCGTCGGCGGGCGCGGGCGCGGTCGGCGCCGGTACGCCACCGTTGTTCTTGTGTGCCAACGAGATCGACCGGTTGACGAGGTTGCCCCACTCGTTGGCGAGCTCGAAGTTGGTGCGCCGGACGAACTCGTCCCACGTGAAGTCGGTGTCCTGCGTTTCCGGTCCGGCGACGCTGATGAAGTAGCGCAGCGTGTCGGGGCCGAACTCGCGGAGAAAGTCCTCGACGTAGATGACAGTGCCGCGCGAGGTCGAGAACTTCGACCCGCTCATGGTGAGGAACTCGCTCGAGACGATCTCGCCCGGCAGGTTCAGCGTGCCGTACGGACCGGGCTCGCCGCCCTTGTCGCCCTGGCCGTTGTGGCCGAGCAGGAACGCGGGCCACAGCTGGGCGTGGAACGTGATGTTGTCCTTGCCCATGAAGTAGAAGGACTGCGCGTCGGGGTCCGTCCAGAACGGCTGCCACGCGTCCGGGTCGCCGCTGCGGCGGGCCCATTCGACGCTGGCGGAGAAGTAGCCGATGACCGCGTCGAACCACACGTAGAACCGCTTGAGCGGCTGGTCGCGCCACCCGTCGAGCGGTACCTTCACTCCCCAGTCCAGGTCCCGCGTGATCGGCCGCGGGCGCATGTCGTCGACGAGGTTCTTGGTGAAGTTCAGAACGTTCGGGCGCCAGTCGGTCTTGGTCGAGAGCCAGTTGCCGAGCGATTCGGTGAAGGCGGGCAGGTCGAGGAACAGGTGCTCGGTCTCGACGAACTCGGGCTTCTCACCGTTGATGCGGGAACGCGGGTTCTTCAGCTCGGCGGCGTCGAGCTGGTTGCCGCAGTTGTCGCACTGGTCGCCGCGCGCCCCGTCGTAGCCGCAGAGTGGGCAGGTGCCCTCGATGTAGCGGTCCGGCAGCGTGCGGCCCGTCGACGGGCTGACCGCGCCGGTGGTCGTCCTCGGCACGACGTAGCCGTTGCGGTGCAGCGCCAGGAAGATCTGCTGCACCACCTCGGCGTGGTTGCCGGTGGTGGTGCGCGTGAACAGGTCGTAGGAAAGGCCGAGACCGCGCAGGTCCTGACTGATCTGGCGGGTGTACTTGTCGGCGGTCTCCTGCGGCGAGAGACCTTCCTTGTCGGACTGCACCAGGATGGGCGTGCCGTGTTCGTCGGTGCCGGAGACCATGAGCACCCGGTTGCCGGCCATTCGCTGATAACGCGAGAAGACGTCGGAGGGGACGCCGAAACCGGACACATGACCGATGTGGCGGGGACCGTTGGCGTAAGGCCAGGCCACCGCGGTCAACACAGAGGTGCTCATACTTGAAATTGAACACTGCGGCGCGTAGCGCCACGTCGGGGGGCGGGGGCCGGGCCGGCGGGCGGGCCAACACCGTGGGGCGAGCGCGCCTCTGGGAGCGACCTTCGGCGACGTGAGCGTTCCTGCGGGTGGGAGGATGGCACCTCTCGCTACGCGACCAGGGACGGAGGCCGGAGGCGGTGTCGGCGACGCGGTTGCTCGTGCTCGGTGTGGTGCGAATGCACGGCGCCACGGGCGGCGCGCACGGCTACCAGGTGCGACGAGAGCTGCTGTCGTGGTCGGCCGACAAGTGGGCCAACGTCCAGCCGGGGTCGATCTACCACGCACTCAAGCGCCTCGCTCTCGAAGGACTGCTCGAGCAGGTGGAGACTCCGCAGGGGAAGGGTCCCGATCGGCTCGCGTACACGCTGACCGGTGCGGGCGAGGACGCGTTCCAGCAGGAGCTGCAACAGCGCATCGTCGATGTCGACGGAGCCGCCGGGGGCGCCTACGAGTTCTCGGCCGCGCTGGTGTTCCTCACGGCACTGCCGCGCGCGCTGGCGGTCGATCTGCTCGAGTACCGCCTCGTCCAGCTCGACGGTCAGCGCAGGAACGTCGCGGCCGTCCTCGACAAGGGCATCGAGTGGGGACAGCCTGCGCACGTCAACGAGCTGTACCGGCTGTGGCTCGCCCACTGCGACGCCGACATCTCCTGGACCTCGGACCTCGTCGCGCGGCTGCGTGCGGGCGAGTACGTGATGGCCGACGACGCCGGCCACGATTTCGGTTCCGCGGCGCCCAGCGCCACGTCCTGAACCCGCGGCGCCGCACGCCGGGCCACGGGGGCCGTTCGCTCTCAGCGGTATCGCTCCGGGCGAAAACTCTTCGCATCTCCCATCGCCGGGCGCCACGCTCATGATAGCTCCGATTCTGCCTGCTAATCAAATTTGACTAGGCGGGAGGACAGTTGAAGCATCGCCGGCCGCTCGGCCGGCCCACGTAGTCCGCCGCCTCCACACACGGCGGCGGACCCGCTTTCTTTCGATGGGGGTTTTCTTGATCAAGGCACGTGGCCTGCAGCGACGGTTCACGTCGCGCGGGCGCACCGTGGACGCGGTGAAAGGCGTCGACATCGACGTCGCCGAAGGCGAACTCGTCGGCTTCCTCGGGCCCAACGGTGCGGGCAAGACGACGACGTTGCGCATGCTCACGACCCTGCTCACGCCCACCGCGGGCGAAGCGCAGGTGGCCGGACGCGACCTGCGCGCCGATCCGGTCGGGGTGCGGGGGCGCATCGGCTACGTCGCGCAGGGCGGCGGCACCGGGCCCGAATGCAAGGTCGCCGAGGAGATCGAGCTGCAGGGCAGGCTCTACGGACTCGGCAAGGCCGATGCGATCGCGCGGGGCAGGGAGCTGACCGAACAGCTCGACCTGTCCGGATTGGACCAGCGGCTCACGAAGACGCTCTCCGGCGGCCAGCGGCGCAGGCTCGACATCGCGCTCGGGCTGATCCACTCGCCGAAGCTGGTGTTCTTCGACGAACCGACGACCGGACTCGACCCGCAGAGCCGGGCGAACCTGTGGGAACACATCCGCACGCTGCGCTCCGAACAGGGCGTGACCCTCTTCCTCACGACGCACTACCTGGAGGAGGCCGACGCGCTCTGCGACCGCATCCTCGTCATCGACGGTGGCGAGATCGTCGCCGAAGGCACGCCGGACGCGCTCAAGGCGCGGGTGTCCGGCGACAGCGTCGTGCTCGGTGTCGACGACGACGTCACGACGAGGGCAGCGGAGATCGTCGGCGGGGTCGAGGGCGCCCACGAGCTGACGACGGCGCCCGGCGAGGTGCGGTTCCGCGTACCGCGCGGCGACACGGCGCTGCCCGCGCTGCTGCGGGCCTTCGACGCCGAGAACCTGACGATGCAGTCGATGCAGGTGCAGCGGCCGACGTTGGACGACGTGTTCCTGACCCTCACCGGCCGCAGCCTCCGCGACTCCGGGAGCGGCGGCGACGCGGACTCGGCGGACGAGGCGGCGGCCGACGACGGCGAGCGGAACGAGGTGCCGACCCATGCTGCGTGACACCTGGCTGATCTTCCGGCGCGACGCGACCCTGCTGCTGCGGAATCCCGCGTGGCTGGCGATCGGCGTGATGCAACCGGTGCTGTACCTGGTGCTGTTCGGACCGCTGATGGAGCGGATCGTGACCAGCACGCCCGGCTTCCCGCCCGGCAGCAGCTGGACGATCCTCACTCCTGCGCTGATCATTCAGCTCGCGCTGTTCAGCGCGACGACGGCGGGCTTCTCGCTGCTGGCCGACCTGCGCAACGGCGTGGTCGAACGGCTCCGCGTCACGCCCGCCAGCCGGGTGGCACTGCTGCTCGGCAAGGTCCTGATGAACGGCCTGACCACCGTGGCGCAGGCGATCATCATCACGATCCTGGCGTTCCTCGTGTTCGGACTGTCGGCCCCGGTCGGCGGGATCCTGCTGACGCTGCTGATCGTGGCGATGCTGTCGGTGACGTTGGCCTCCGCGTCGTACGCCGTCGCATTGACGCTGCGCAACGAGCAGGCGTTCCCCGCACTGGTGAACTCGGTGATGATGCCGGTGCTGCTGCTGTCGGGGATCCTCGTGCCGATCACGACCGGCCTCGCACCTGACTGGCTGTACGCGATCTCGCGGATCAACCCGTTCACGCACATCGTCGATGCGGGCCGTGCCGGATTCCGCGGCGACTTCTCCGTCGACGCGCTGCTCACCGGGTCGATCGTGCTCGTCGTGCTGATGTCGCTGTGCGTGTTCTGGGGCGCGCGGACGTTCCGGAGGGAGAACGCCTGACACGCCGCGGGTGATGGCCGCCTGACGTGCGCGAACGCACGTAGGGTGGCCGTCACTATCGCTTCCGGCAGCTAGGGGGACCCGTGACGGAGCCCGCGGGCGCGAGCGGCGTCGGCCTGGAGCCGCGCGAGTCCGTACCGGACTGGGCGGAGCTGCGCGCCAGGGCCGTCACGTTCGCGTCGATCACCGTCACCGAGAACCTCAACTGGAGCGACTCGGGTTCGGCACGGCAGCTCACGCGCGCGCTCGACGCAGGCGTGCACGCGGGGATCCGCCATCTGGCCAGGGAAGGCGGCGCCGTCGACCAGGCACGGCACGTCGTGCGCACGGGCGCGCCGCTCGGGGCGTTCGCGCCCGGGGTGCTCGCGCCCGCACTCGACGCCCGCGCGGCCGGGATCGACGACCGGTTCGTCAAGACATGGATCAAGACGATCCGCGGCGAGGCCGGTATCGGGAAGGTGCTGGTGTACGCCGAGTTCGAGGACTGGCAGCACCGGTTCCACCCGGACAAGTGGGCCGACTCCGGCGTGGTGCTGTGGCTCGTGCGCCGCAACGGCATCCCCGGCAGACCCGGCTGGTTCCACAGCAGACTCGGAGTGCACCAGCACACCGGCGACGGTCCCGCCGCGACGTCGGCGCTCGTCTACCCGTTCACCCTCGCCGACGTGCTGCTGTGAGCGCTACCCGGCCTCGAGGCGGGTTCGGGTGAGGAAGACGTTGTACGGGCCCCACTGGGATACGAGGTAGTAGAGGTCGAACCCGTCGGGCCGGTCGCCGGGTGAACCGGCCGTGCCGCCCAGCGTCCCGTCGAGCGACCAGGGGTGGAGGAATCCGCCGTAGATCGCCGGATGTTCGTCGCCGGAGACGACGACGTCGCCCGCGCTCCACGGGCCGGTCGGCGCGGGCGCGGTGCGGAGCACGATGCCGCGGCGCGGTTCGTCGAGGTGCAGCATCAGCCAGCGGCCGCAGCCACGGTGGTAGCCGACGGACATCTCCCCGACCGAACCGTCGAAGACCGGTGCCGCCGCGTCTTCGTGACCACGCCAGCCCGAACCGTCCCAGTACTCGTACGCCCGCACGCGCAACAGATCCGCGGGCCGCACCCGGGCGAGGTAGGGCAGGCCGTGCCTGCCGTTGGTGGTGCCGAACAGCAGCACGTACTCGCCGTCGCGGGCGAACGCGCCGACCTGGAACCTGCTCCGGCCGCCGGGGTTCTTCCACCGCGCACCTCGGGGCCTGCTCCAGGTGCGCCCGTCGTCGCGGGACACCGCGATGCCGGCATGGTTCGTGCGCCAGTGCCCGGGCTCGCCCCATTCGCGCACCGACATGTAGTGGGCGTAGTGCATCCCGTCGACGGTGATCGCGCCGTTCGGCACGACCGTCACCTCACGTCTGCCCGACGGGATGACCTGCGCGGCCCCACCGTCGCCGCGTGCGACGACCCCGTCCAGCGACAACCCGCCGGAGACGTCACGGGCGGTGGACCAGGCGAGCACGTTGCTGCGCCAGTCCGCCGACCCCGGTCCGGCACCGTGGCCGCCCCACCCGTCGCCGAAGGTGTCGCCGAACAGCGCGAACACCCTGCCGCCGCCGGCGTCCCACAGAATGCCCAGGTCCGTCGCGGCGATCGCGAACCGTTGGGCGGTCCGGTTGGGTGAGTCCGCGCCCGTGATCGGGGCGACCCGTTCCGTCGTCGCGGGTCGGATGTCCATGCCGCGAACGTAGCCACGATCGGCCCGTTCCGCCCGCTTCGCCGTGGAGATCCGAGGGCGAACCGAACACGACGGTCACGTCGGACACCTTCATCTCGAATCCGCCATCGATCGGGTGACAATGCCCGCATGCGACTTCGGCGAACGGCGCTCGACTGCGACCTGTCCCCCGAGCAGGTCCTCACGGTGCTGTCCCACCGGGCGCGCGAACGCGGCCTCGCCGGGCCCGCCGCGCTGACCGGCGACTGGTTCGGCTCCCGCGCCGTTGTCGCACCGTCCGTCCGGATCGAGCCGGTCAACGGTCTGGCCGACGCCCTCGCCGCACCGTCCGACCTCCCCGCCGGTACCGACGGTTCCGACATCATCGTGGACGCCGACGTCCCGCCCCACGCGGTCGGCGGCGGCTGGTTCGGCTACCTCTCCTACGACCTGTCCGATCCCTCGCGGCGCCGCGGACCACTTCCGCCTGCAGTCTGGGGCTGGGCCGGCCACGTGCTGCGCCTCGACACCGACGGGTGCTGGTGGTTCGAGGCCCTCGACGGCACCCCCGGCGGTGACGTCGACGCCGCCGAGTTCCGCGATCTGCTCACGCCCGGGACGGTCGGCACCGAGCCCGCCCACACGTGGCGCGCGACGTCGCTCGACCGGCCGCCCCGCGCCGACCACGAACACGCGGTCACCGAGTGTGTGCGCGCCATCGGAGCGGGCGAGGTGTTCCAGGCCAACATCTGCACCCGTTTCACCGGCACGTTCGACGGCTCGCCGCTCGCACTGTTCACCGAGGGCACCCGCCGCCTGCACCCGGCCCGCGCCGCCTACCTCTCCGGCGACTGGGGCGCGGCCGTGTCGATGTCACCGGAGCTGTTCGTCGCCCGGCACGCCGCGACGGTCCGGTCCACCCCGATCAAGGGCACCCGGCCTCGACGCGGCCCGCAGGACGACGCGGGCGCACGGCTGCTCCGCGAGTCGGTCAAGGACGTCGCCGAGAACGTGATGATCACCGACCTGGTGCGCAACGACCTGGGCCGCGTGTGCGAGACCGGCAGTGTGCGCGTACCGGAACTGCTCGCCGTCCGGCCCGCGCCGGGCGTGTGGCACCTCGACTCGACGGTGGTCGGCACGCTCCCCACGGGCACCGGCGACACGGAGTTGCTGCGGGCGGCGTTCCCGCCCGGCTCGGTCACCGGTGCGCCGAAGATCCGCGCGCTGGACCTGATCGCCGAGCTCGAACCGGTGCCGCGGGGCCTCTACACCGGAGCCGTCGGCCTCGCGTCGCCGGTCGCGGGCACTGAACTCAACGTGGCGATCCGCACCTTCGAGATCGCGGGGGGCGAGGTGCACGTCGGCGTGGGAGGCGGCATCACGGCCGACTCCGACCCTCGCGCCGAATGGAACGAATGTCTCGACAAGGCCGCTCCGCTGGAAACGCTGCTCGCCTCGCCACCCGACGTCCTCGCCGACGACCAGGCCCCGCGTCAGTCCGCCCGCGCCGCCACGACGGCGTCGTAGAGCTCCTTCTTCGACACACCGGTCTCCTTCGCGACCTCAGCGGCGACGGTTTTCAGCCGCTCCCCCGCGTCGACCCGGCGCGTCACCTCGCCGATCAGGTCGGCGACGCTCACGTCCCGCGGCGCGGCACCCGCCAGTACGACGGTGATCTCCCCGCGCACGCCGTCGGCGGCCCACTCGGCCAGCTCACCGAGCGTGCCGCGGCGCACCTGCTCGTACGTCTTCGTCAGCTCGCGGCACACGGCCGCGCGGCGGTCCGGCCCCAGCCGCTGCGCCGCGTCGGCCAACAGCGCGGCCAACCGGTGCGGCGATTCGAAGAACACGGTCGTGCGCTTCTCCTCGGCCAACTCGGCGAACCACCGTGCACGTTCACCGGGCTTGCGGGGCGCGAACCCGTCGAAACAGAACCGGTCCGGCGCGAGGCCGGACAGCGCCAGCGCCGTGGTCACCGCCGACGGCCCCGGCACGCAACTGACCGGCAGATCCTCCTGGGCGCACGCCGCAACGAGACGGAAGCCGGGATCGGACACGCTCGGCATCCCCGCATCCGTCACCAGCACCACGACCTCGCCCTCGCGAACGGCGTCGAGCAGTTTCGGCAACCGTGCGCTCTCGACGTCCTCGTAGAAGCTGACGACCTTCGCCGCCGGCGTGACGTCCAGTGCCGTGGCCAGTGACCGGAGCCGGCGGGTGTCCTCGGCGGCGATGACGTCCGCGGTCCGCAGCGCCTCCGCGAGACGGGGACTGGCATCACTGCGGTCACCGAGCGGCGTCCCGGCGAGGATCAACGGCATACCGCGAGGCTATCGGGCGCATTCCCCGGGCCCCGGGGCCGCGTGCCCCCAGCGACGGACCGCGGGCTTGGGACGGTGTAACACGCCGCCCGTAGGATCGGCCTCCGTGACCGCCGTACTGCCGCGACCGCACCGCGCCGGAACCGGTCCGGCCGGGCAGCCGCCGTCGGACCGCGAGGCCGCACTGCTCGGCACCCCGATGCCGACCGACCGTATGCGCGCACTGTGGGTCACGCTCGTCATCACCACCGTCGGCGGCGTTCTGCGACTGTGGAATCTCGGCCACCCGACCGACGGCGGGTCCCCGGTCTTCGACGAGAAGCACTACGTCCCACAGGCGTGGCAGATGCTGCGCAACGGCGGTTACGAGGACAACTACGGCTACGAGCTGGTCGTCCATCCGCCGCTGGCGAAGCAGCTCATGGCCGTCGGCGAGTGGCTGCTGGGCTACAACGGCTGGGGCTGGCGGCTCACGGCGGCCCTCGCGGGCACACTGATCATCCTGCTGGTCGTCCGCATCGCCCGGCGGCTGACGCGGTCGACACTGCTCGGCGCGATCGCCGGCGTCCTGGTCATCTGCGACGGCGTGCTGCATCTCCAGTCGCGGATGGGGATGCTCGACATCTTCCAGGCCCTGTTCGTCGTCGCGGCGTTCGGCTGCGTCCTGGTCGACCGCGACCAGGTGCGGGAACGCCTCGCGACGGCCGTCCGGGAGGGCTGGGCGTGGGACACACCGTTCGGTCCGCGGCTCGGGTTCCGATGGTGGCGGTTCGGCGCGGGCGTGATGCTCGGACTGGCCACGGGCATCAAGTGGTCGGGCATGTACTGGGTGGTCGCGTTCGGTCTGCTGACGATCGCGTTCGACATCGCGGCCCGGCGCACCGCGGGCGTCGCCCGGCCGTGGACGGGCATGCTGCGCCGCGACCTGGCACCGGCGCTGTGGAGCATCGGCGTGATCTCGGTGTTGGTGTATCTGTCCACGTGGTGGGCGTGGTTCGCCTCCGAGACCGCGACGGACCGGCACTACGCCGAGATCAGCGGCGACGGTTCGTTGCCGTTCCTGCCCGATGCCCTGCGCAACCTGGTGCTCTACACCCTCAACGTCCTCGACTTCCACAGCAGTCTGGCCACGCCCGACGGCGATCCGCATCCGTGGGAGTCGAAGCCGTGGACGTGGCCGATGGGCCTGCGGCCGATGCTGTATCACCACGAGTCCGGTGGGCAGATCGACGGCTGCGGGCAGAGCGACTGTGTCCAGGCGACGATGCTCATCGGCACGCCCGCGATGTGGTGGCTTGCGCTGCCGGTACTGGGCTGGGGCCTGTGGCGGATGGTCTTCCGCGCCGACTGGCGCTACGCCGCCGTGCTCGTCGGCTACGGCGCGGGCCTGCTGCCGTGGTTCGTGAACCTCGACAGGCAGATGTACTTCTTCTACGCCACGCCGCTGGCGCCGTTCCTGATCCTCGGCATCACACTCGTCCTCGGCCACCTGCTCGGCCGCGCGAATGCCGGGTTCGAACGCCGCGGCACGGGACTGCTCGTGGTGTCGCTGTACACGGGACTGGTCGTGGCGAACTTCGTGTGGCTGTGGCCGATCCTCGTCGGTGAGCCGATCACTCCGGAACGGTGGAACGCGGAGCTGTGGCTTCCGTCCTGGCGGTGACCTCGGCCGCGAGGTGACCTAGCGACCAGGTGCACGACGCCGACCACGGCGTACGCGACGGCCGGCACCACGGCCGGGGGCAACGCGACGGGACGGGCCCGCCGGGTCCCTGCTCACTGCGAGCGCGGCACGATCTGCGTCACCGGACCGTCGGCGGACGCACCGATCCGGGAGAGCCAGCCGCCGATCTCCCGCTCCACGGCGGCGAGGGTCGGCCGGTTCCGCGGCTGCGGATCGAGCGATGCTCGCAGCAGCCGGGCGTGCACGCTCTGCCGGGGCAGCTGGCTCGCCGGTTCGGCACGGGCAGCGGCCATCAGCGCGGCCATCGGCGTCTCACGGGTGCCGCGCGGCGGGTGCCCGGACAGTGCGAAGCTGACGGTCGCGGCCAGCTGCCAGGCGTCCGAGGCCGGAGTGGCGGTCGAGCCCTCCGCGATTTCCGGTGCCGTGTAGTCCGGGGTGCCGATCATCATGCCGGTGGCGGTCAGCTTCGCGTCGCCGGCGCTGCGCGCGATACCGAAGTCGATCAGGTGCGGCAGGCCCTGCGGGTCGAGGATGACGTTCGACGGCTTCATGTCGCGGTGCAGCACGTCCTTCTCGTGCGCCGCCGACAGGGCGCCCGCGAGCGTCGCCCACAGCTTGCCCGCGGACATGTCGTCGAGCGCACCACCCGTGTCGACCGTGTCGGCCAGCGACCGGCCTTCGAGATATTCCATGACCAGCGCCATGCCGTCGTGTTCCTCGACGAGGTCGTAGACGCGCACACAGTTCGGGTGCGACAGCATCGCCAGCGCACGGGCCTCGCGCCGCATGCGTTCCTGGGTCTCCTGGTCCGTGACGTGCGCGATCTTGAGCGCGACCGTGCGGCCCAGCTGCGTGTCCCGCGCCTGCCACACGGTGCCGAACCCGCCCTGGCCGAGCTTGCGGATGCGCTCGAACCGGCCGTCCGAACCGTTCGCCGCCGCAGGTACGGCCGCGGCCGCGGCGACCGGTGGGGGCGGCGCGACGGCGGTGGGCGCGTACTGGCGCTGCGGCGGTTCCGGTTCCGGCCGCCGCTGTGGTTCGGGCCGTGCCGGGCGGGGTTCCGGTGGGGAGTCCGACCGCTGGATGGTCGACCAGCTGGGGGCACCCACGATCGCCACCGGGATGATCCCGAGGATCACGGCGGGCAGGAAGCCCAGCCACAGGTGGATGGCGGTGTTGGCCTCGACTCCCGCCGACAGCAGGACGAAGGCGACGTACGAGCCCCACACGAACCGGCCCGGCCACTTCGGCCCGCGGCGCAGCGCGACCCGGCCGAGCAGCATGACCGCCAGCAACGTCAGGATCGGCAGGCCGACGAGACCTCCGAGGTAGTAGCCGTAGGCCAGCGAGTCGCCCGACGGGTAGAACAGTGTCTCGTAGATGTTCTGCCCGCCGCCGAGGTACTCGGTCTGCGGGCCGACGAAGCAGTACTCCCGCGACATGTTCGCGACGTCGGTCTGCGTCAGGCCGCCGGTGCCGCCCGCGAAGACGTCGCGGTAGATGCCGGATATGCCCGTCGCCAGCAGCCACGGCATCACCAGCACCGTGACGACGGCGATCGCGCCGATGGCGATCAGTGGGGCGCCGGTGTAGCGATTGCCGGTGAACTTGCGGACGATCGCGATGACCAGCGCGCCGAACACGGGCCACAGGCCCATGAGCAGGCCGGCCATGCTGGTCGCCCACACCCAGTCGCCCGGGCAGAACCCGGGCTGGAAGATCCGGTACGCCAGCGACAACAACGAGCCAGCGATCGATTCCACCTCTCGCGCCTCCGTGCCTGTCGCTGATGACGTCCTCGGCCCATGTGCCTGCCGGTGCACACAGTATGTCGGCCGCCGTGGCCGCGGCCGCATCCGCCTCGCCGGGCGTCGCTCTGGTGCAGCGCACATGCAACGTCCTACGGTCGAGAGTCGAAGACTCAGCGCAGAGCACGCGATGGCACGAAGGAGAGCCGCGATGGGCGCGTACGCCGACATCTACGAGCGCAGCATCAACGACCCGGAGGGTTTCTGGCTCGACGCCGCCCGCGGAGTGACCTGGACGAAAGCGCCCACGAAGGCTCTGGACGACTCCCACGCGCCGCTGTACCGGTGGTTCCCCGACGGCGAACTGAACACCGCCCACAACGCGCTCGACCGGCACGTCGAGGCCGGTCGCGGCGAGCAGGCCGCGCTGATCTGGGACTCGCCCGTCACGTCGTCGCAGCGCACGTACACCTACGCGCAGCTGCGCGACGAGGTGGCCCGGTTCGCGGGCGGCCTCCGCTCCCTCGGCGTCGGGAAGGGCGACCGGGTGATCATCTACATGCCGATGGTGCCCGAGGCGGTCGTCGCGATGCTGGCCTGTGCTCGGCTCGGCGCGGTGCACTCCGTCGTCTTCGGCGGGTTCGCCCCGAAGGAGCTGGCCGCGCGGGTCGAGGACGCGAAGCCGAAGGCGATCGTCGCGGCCTCCTGCGGCATCGAACCGGGCCGGGTCGTCGAGTACAAACCGATCGTCGAGGACGCGCTCGCGGCCACGGAGCACCAGCCGGACCATGTGGTCGTCCTGCAACGCGAGGCGAGCCGGGCCGAGCTCACGGGCCGGGACGTCGACTGGGCGGAGCTGATGTCCGGCGCGACACCGGCCGACCCGGTGCCGGTCGCGGCGACCGACCCGCTGTACGTGCTCTACACCTCCGGCACCACGGGCAAGCCGAAGGGCGTCGTCCGCGACAACGGCGGGCACGCCGTGGCGCTGACGTGGTCGATGGGCGCGGTGTACGACATCCACCCGGGAGACGTCTGGTGGACGGCCTCCGACGTCGGTTGGGTCGTCGGCCACTCCTACATCGTCTACGCGCCGCTGCTCATCGGCGCCACGACGGTGCTGTACGAGGGCAAGCCGGTCGGCACGCCGGACGCCGGCGCGTTCTGGCGCGTCATCTCCGAGCACGGGGTGAAGGCCCTGTTCACGGCACCGACGGCGCTGCGGGCGGTCAAGCGGGTCGATCCGGACGCGGGGGAACTGAGCGGCTACGACCTCGGCGGCTTCACGACACTGTTCATGGCCGGCGAGCGTCTCGACCCGGAGACGTACCACTGGGCGCACGACAAGCTCGGCGTACCGGTCGTCGACCACTGGTGGCAGACCGAGACCGGCTGGCCGATCGCGGCCAACCTGCGCGGCCTCGAGCCGATGCCGGTCAAACCGGGGTCGGCGACGATGCCGGTGCCGGGCTGGCACGTGCGGATCCTCGACCAGGGCGGCGTGTCCCTCCCCGCGGGGAAGGAGGGGGCGATCGCGATCGAACTACCGCTGCCGCCGGGCGCGCTGCCGACCCTGTGGGGCGACGACGAGCGGTTCAGGGAGGCCTACCTCTCCCGCTACGACGGCTACTACCTCACCGGCGACTCCGGCTACCTCGACGACGACGGATACCTGTTCGTCATGGGCCGCACCGACGACGTCATCAACGTCGCGGGCCACCGGTTGTCGACCGGTTCGATGGAGGCCGTGCTGGCCGCCCACCCCGCGGTCGCCGAATGCGCCGTGATCGGCGTGGCCGACCAGCTCAAGGGCCAGCTGCCGCGCGGGTTCGTCGTGCTCAAGGCGGGTGTGGACATCTCCGAGGAACGGCTGCGGGAGGAGCTGGTCGAGGCGGTGCGGGCGGAGATCGGCCCGGTCGCCGCGTTCCGGGAGGTGTCGATCGTGCAGGCGCTGCCGAAGACCCGCTCGGGCAAGATCCTGCGCAAGACCATGCGTGGCATCGCCGACGGCCGCGACGAGCCGGTGCCCTCGACCATCGAGGATCCGGAGGTGCTCACCGCTCTGCAGCCGGTGCTGCGCACCGACACATGATACGGGGCGGGACGAGCCGTCCGTCCGGGGTCACGGCTCGTCCCGGTCGCGGAATCCGTCACCCCGTCGGCCGGGCGAAACCGCCGATTCCGTACCGAAACGGCCACACCGGTCACAGCCCGGTAACGTTTAGCCCATTCGTGGCGACAGTCCCGGGCAGCGGTCATCCCGCAGGAACCGGGAGCGAAGCCGAACCGAACAGGGTGTGAGCGGAAGATGTCCTACCAGCGTTTCGTCGCGCTCGGCGACAGCCTGACCGAAGGTCTCGACGACCCGTACCCCGGCAGGCCGATGTACCGCGGCTGGGCCGACCTCGTCGCCGAGCGCCTGGCCTGCGACGAACCGGCACTGCACTACGCCAATCTCGGCGTGCGGGGCAAACGACTCGACCAGATCGTCGTGGAGCAGGTTCCCGCGGCGGCCGACCTCGAACCCGACCTGGTCGCGCTGTGCGGCGGCGCCAACGACCTCATGGCGACCCGCGGCTACGACCACGAGGTCGTGGCGAACCGGGTGCGCGCCGCGCTGCGACTGCTCACCGACGTCGCACCCGAGGTCGTGGTGTTCACGCTCTCCGACGTGTCCGGGCGGCTCCCGCTGGTCCGCTGGATGCGCTCGCGCATCGAGGCGTTCAACGACGCGGTGCGCAGCGCCGCCGACGCCCACGGCGCGCGCGTGGTCGACCTGTGGCCGGACGAGTCCGTCCACGACCTGCGCTACTTCGGCCGGGACCGGCTGCATCTGAGCGAGCACGGCCATCGCCGGGTGGCCGGGCACGTGCTCGACACCCTCGACGTGCGCTACGACCCGAGCTGGCTCGCTCCGCTTCCGGGTGCCCCCGACTCGCCGGGCCCGCTCTCCCACGCGCGCTGGTTCTGGGGCTCGGTGCTGCCGACGGCCCGCACCCGGGTGATGAACCATCTCACCGGCCGGTGCTCAGGCGACGGGTTCACGCCGAAGCGCCCGCAACTGCGGCCCGTGCTCGACGACCTACTGTCCGTCGATCGCGACACGCCCCGGCCCGCCTGACCGCTGGTCGCCGCGGTGCGAGTTGCCGCCTTCCGGCAATCGCGCGAGCGGCGGCCAGTACGATGACCCCCATGTCACAGGCCGTAACCAGCGGAGCGAAAGTCTCGTTGACCGGCATCAAACCGACCGGTGAGCCGCACCTCGGCAACCTCGTCGGGGCGATCCGGCCGGCGTTGACGCTCACCGAGGCATACGACTCGGTCTACTTCATCGCGGACTACCACGCACTCACCAGCCTGCGGGACCCGAAGGAGCTGCGGCAGTACACGCGCTCGGTCGCCGCGACGTGGCTGGCCGCGGGCCTGGACCCGAAGCGCACCACGTTCTACGTGCAGTCGGACGTGCCCGAGATCTTCGAGCTCAACTGGGCTCTCTCGTGCATGACGGCCAAGGGTCTGATGAACCGGGCCCACGCCTACAAGGCGGCGCGCGACAAGAACGTCGAGGCGGGCGAGGACCCGGACGCGGGCGTCAACATGGGCCTGTACAACTACCCGATCCTCATGGCCGTCGACATCCTGATCATGGAGTCGGACGTCGTGCCGGTCGGCAGGGACCAGCTGCAGCACGTCGAGTACGCGGCCGACATCGCAGGCAGCTTCAACCACGTGTACGGCAAGAACTACACGTTCAAGGTGCCCGAGGCGATCGTCCCGGACGAGAGCCGAGGGCAGACGCTGCCGGGCCTCGACGGCCGCAAGATGAGCAAGTCGTACGACAACACGATCCCGCTGTTCCTGCCCGAGAAGAAGCTCCTCAAGCTCGTGCGGCGCATCCCCACCGACAGCACGCCGGTGGAGGAACCGAAGGACCCGAGCACCTCGGCGCCGTTCCGGATCCTCGAGCAGTTCGCGTCGGCCGACCACGCGCACGTCGTGGAGGACACCCGGAAGCGGCTCGAAGCGGGCGGCATGGGCTGGGGCGAGCTCAAGAACGTCCTGTTCGAGGTGCTGAACACCGAGATCGCCCCGCTGCGGGAGCGGTACGACGCCCTGATGGAACCCGGCAGTGAGCTCGACACGGTGCTCGCCGAGGGTGCGCAGAAGGCACGGGACCGCGCGGGCCGCGTGCTGTCGCAGGTACGCGAGGCGATCGGGCTGACAGGCGTGGCGCGCTGATGAAGGTCCTGGGGGACGGCGACAAGGAGTACGCGGGGCGGTATCGCCTGTTGGCGATGCTCGGCGAAGGCGGCATGGGCCGGGTGTACCTGGCGATGGCGCCGGACGGCAGGCCCGCGGCTCTCAAGCGCATCCACCCGGCCTTCTCCCACGACCACGGGTTCCGGGAGCGGTTCCGCCGCGAGGTCGAGACGTCCAGGCAGGTCTCCGGTGCCTTCACCGCGGCCGTCATGGACGCCGACACGGACGCGGAGCAGCAGTGGCTCGCGTCGGTGTACGTGGCGGGGCCGTCGCTGCAGGACGCGATCGACACCGCGGGGCCGTTGCCGTCGACGGCCGTGCGGCACCTCGCCGCGGGGCTGGTGTCGGCGCTGGCCGACATCCACCGGGCCGGCCTGGTGCATCGTGACCTCAAGCCGAGCAACGTCCTGTTGGCCGCCGACGGCCCACGGGTGATCGACTTCGGTATCGCCCGGGCCGTCGAAGGCAGTTCCGAGCTGACGAGCACCGGTTCGGTCGTCGGTTCGGCCGGGTTCACGTCGCCGGAGCAGGCCGAGGGCCGCAGCCTGACGACGGCCAGCGACATCTTCTCGCTGGGAACGCTGCTGGTCATGGCCGCAACGGGCAAGAGTCCGTACGCGGGCAACACGACCCCGCAAACGCTGTACAACGTCGTCCATGGCGAGCCGGACCTGAGCAGGGTTCCGCCGGAGCTGATGTCGATCATCGGCCCGTGCCTGGCGCGCGATCCCGCGCAGCGGCCGACGCCGGACCAGCTGCGCGGCATGATCGGCAGCCTGCCGCCCACGAACAACCCGTGGCCGGAACGGGTCCAGCAGGAGATCCGGCGCTGCGAGGACGACGTCGACGCCGTGCTCGCCGGGTCGGACCTGCGGAAGTCGCGCGGCGGCCTGGTGGTCGCGCTCGCCGCTCTGATCATGGTCGCGGCGCTCGGCGTGACCGGACTCGTCGGCGTGACCACACTCGAGACCGGCACGGCGACGACCGTGGCCGCGGAGGCTCCCGATCCGATCCCGACCACCGAGGCGCCCACCGGCCCGCTGGCTCCGGCGTCGCTGCGCAAACTCGACCCGTGCAAGCTCGTCCCCAACCTGACGTCCGACGGCAGTACCGAGTACGACTCGTGCCGATTCGACGTGAACGAGAACGTGTCGGTGACACTCGAACTCGGCGCGCGCGTCCTGTCGAGTTCCAGCAGGTCCGAGGGAGAGACGGCGGGGCTGGCCACACTCGTCAGGGGCCCCGGGGAGGGCCGCTGCACCGTGGCGGGGGTGCTCCCGCAGACACCGACGAACAGCATCGAGGTCCGCGTCGGCTGGTACGGCGACGGTGAGCCCGGCAAGAACTACACGCCGTGCAAGACGGGGCGGAAGCACCTCGGCGCGGCGGTGAAGGCGGCCAGGAAGGGCGACGGCACGTGGGACGAGCAGTACCGCGCGCTCGCCGAGACGGATCCGTGTCTACTCGTCAGCAGGCAGCGGGCACAGGACGTGTTCGGGCAGACGCCGTCGGTCGAGTCGGATTACCTCCGCGAATGCACCTACAGCGGTGGCGGCGAGGCGGTCGTCCGCATCGGTATCGGGGGCGACCCGGCGGAGTCCTCCTCGGACGGCACCGAGAAGATCCGGATCGGCGGGACGGACGCCTACCAGCGGCCCAGTTCGACCGGCTCCGCCTCGTGCGACGTCGAGTGGGCGCAGGCGCCCGTGTCCGGGGAGGACTCCGACTACTACGCGCAGGTCGTCGAAGTGTCCTACCGGGGCCGGTACGACGACGAGAACACGACCGCCGAGCTCGCGTGTGAGCGTGCCCGCAAGCTCAGCGAAGCCGTGCTGGAAGGGCTGCCGGAGTCATGAAGCCACTCCAGCCGGAACAGTCCCACCCGATCGGCCACTACCGCCCGCTGGTGCTGCTCGGTGAGGGCGCCATGGGCCAGGTGTTCCTGTGCCTGAGCCAGGACGGCCGGGTCGCCGCGGTCAAGCGCATCCATCCCAGCTTCTCGAAGGACGACGGCTTCCGGGTGCGGTTCCGGCAGGAGGTCGAAGCCTCCCGGCGGGTGTCCGGTGCCTACACGGCCGCCGTCATGGAAGCCGACCCCGGGGCCGAGGCGCCGTGGCTCGCGTCGGTGTACGTGGCGGGGCCGTCGCTGCGGGACGCGATCGACGCGTCCGGGCCGCTGCCGGTGCCGTCGATGCGCAGGCTGATCGCCGGCCTGGCGACCGCGTTGTCGGACGTGCACCGCGCCGGGCTGATTCACCGTGACCTGAAGCCGGGCAACGTACTGCTCACCTCGGACGGCCCTCGGGTGATCGACTTCGGTATCGCCAGGGCCGCCGAGGGTGCCGAGTTCACCAGCACCGGCACGGTGGTCGGTTCGCCCGCGTACATGTCGCCCGAACAGGCCGAGGGCAGAGACCTCACGCCGGCGAGCGATATCTTCTCGCTGGGAGCGCTGCTCGTGATGGCCGCGACCGGGCAAGGCCCGTTCACCGGGACGACCGCCGCTCAGACGCTCTACAACGTGGTGCACGAACCGCCCCAACTCGACGGGGTGCCGCCCGAGATCCTGCCGGTGATCGAGGCCTGCCTCGCCCACGATCCCGAAGCCCGGCCGACTCCGACCCAGCTGCTCGACCTGGTCGGCCCGATCGACCACGAGGGCCCGGTCTGGCCGGTCGAGGTCCAGCAGCTGATCGACGCCCAGGAGGCGGAGGTCCGGCACGTGCTGGCACTGCCGCCGCCGGAACCGCCCCCGCCTCCCCGCAAGCCGCGCTGGCCGAAGGTGACCGCGCTGGTCGGCGCGGCCGCCGCCGTGGTGGCTCTCGCCGTCGTGCAGGGGTTCGCACCGGTGGCGGGCACCGTGATCGAACCCGACCAGCGCGAGCCGGTCGCGCAGGCACTCGGCGTCGACCGCCTGCGCGACATCGACGCGTGCGCGCTGCTGAAGGGTGAGACCTTCGGCGACACGACGTTGGAGCCGTCGGCCTATTCGACGTACCTGCACCGCTGCCGCTTCGGCCAGGGCGGGTTCTCCTCCGGCTCGATCAATCTCGAACTCGGGGCGACGATCGACCGCTCCCGCATGAGCGCCACCGGAGACCGGGTCGCAGGCCAGGCCGTACTGCAGGAGAGCACGAGCTCCGGCTGCAGCCGGGCGGTCGCGTCACCGTCGTCGCCGCAACAGGCGATCACGATGGAGGCTTCCGAGGACTCCGGGATGTGCGATCACCTGACCGCGGCCCTGGACCTCGCGGTCGACAAGCTGCGCACGAAGCCGCCGAAGCAGGACCTGCCGGACAACAGCCTCGCCCGGGCGGATCTGTGCTCGCTGATCGACGACCAGGCCGTGCAACAACAGCTCGGTGTCGTCCAGTCCACAACGGCCGACGATCTGAGCACCTGCCGCATCGACGCCATCAACGGCAACGGCACCCTGCGCGCCGAGCTCACGCCCGCGTCGACGTTCGGCCCGGAGAACAGCTACCGCGACGTCGAACCGGTCCAGCTCAACGGGGTCACCGGGTATCAGAACAGCCGCAGTTCGGCCTGCTCCATCGACTGGAAGCACCGCGACTTCGAAGAGGGGTCGGACCAGGTGCTGCCGACGATCGAGACGGCCAGCGTCACCTATTCGGCGAACGACGACAAGGCCAAACCGTGCGAGAACGCCAAGGCCCTCGCCAACTCCGTGCTGAAAAACCTGCCCCCGGCAGGCTGACGCCGCTTGCCGCCCCAGTGGGCCCGTGTTGCGCTTTCCGGGGCCCGTGTTGCGTTTTCGGGGGTCCGTGTTGCGTTTTCGGGGGCCCGTGTTGCGTTTTCGGGCACGCGTGTTCTGCGCGCGGGCGTGCGGTCGTGCCGTTCCGCCGAGGGTTACGGCCTCTCGGGGTACCGCGACCCGAGGAGGCGAGGCGGACCGGCCACGCGGCGGAGCCATTCCAAGTCCGCTGCTGCTGGGCCACGACCCGGGTGTCTCGCCGCCGGCCGCGGCGGCGACGTGCTGTGTGAGCCCGGGACCGGCGAACCGGTCGACCTGGGCCGCACCCGACGACGACCGAGCACGGTGATCCGCGACCTGCCCGCTCCCGGCACCACGACACGGCCCACGAGGCGCTACCCCGGCACGCAGGACACCGACACGCCCTCAAGCCACGGTAGCCGAGCCGGAGAGCCACAGACCCGGAACACCACGACGATGACAGCCCACCGTTCCAGGACGTGTACCGCACGTGACCTGTGGGCCCGCGACGACGACCTCCCGAGGGCTGAACGTGGGTTGGCCGACAAGGCTCGGGCACAGAATTGCACCACTATCGGTCACTGCCGGTTGTCTGGACGACCGTGAGGAGATCACCGACGACATGGGCCCCGGAATCGACAACAGGGCCCCCGCCAAACGCAACACGGCCCCCGCAGAACGCAACACGCGTGGAAGAGTCGGGAACCACGCGATCACACGTCGTAGTCCACCGTGACCTCGCCGGACACGGGAACGGTCTGGCAGGTCAGCACGAATCCGGCGTCGACCTCGGCCTGCTCGAGCGCGAAGTTGCGGCGCATGGCGACCTCCCCGCCGGTGACCTTCGCCCGGCAGGTGCCGCACACCCCGCCCTTGCATGCGAACGGCAGGTCGGGCCGCACGCGCTGCGCACCGTCGAGAATGGACACATCGCCGGGCAGCGCCGTCGTGGTGCGCCTGCCGTCCAGCACGACCGTGACGTCGCACGCATCGGCCTCCGGCTGCTGTTCGACGTGCCGCACGGGTTCCGGGGGCACATCGCCCGCGTAGAACAGTTCCGCGTGGACGCGTTCGGCCGGCACGCCCACGTCACCGAGCAGTTCCCGCGCGCCTGCCACCATGTCGAACGGGCCGCACAACCACCATTCGGCGATCTCCCCGGGCTCGCCGACGAGCGCCAACAGCCCGCGAAGCTTGTCCGCGTCGAGCCTGCCGGTGAACAGGTCCGCTTCCCGGGGTTCCCTCGACAGCACGTGCACCAGTTCGAGCCGCTGCGGGTAGCGATCCTTCAGGTCGGCCAGGTCGTCGGCGAACATGACGGTGTCGCTGCGGCGATTGCCGTACAGCAGTGTCACGGTCGCAGCCGGGTCGCGCAGTACGGTCGCGGCGATCGACAGCAGCGGAGTGATCCCCGATCCCGCTCCGATCAGCACGTGCCTGCCCGCCGTGTCGGCAGGGGTGAACGTGCCCGTCGGCGCGCCGACCTCGACCTCGTCGCCGGGCCGCACCTCGCGCACCAGCCAGCCGGAGAACAGGCCGCCCGGGACTTCCCGCACGCCGATCCGCAGCGCACTCCCCTCCGCCGCGCAGATCGAGTACGAGCGACGCTCCTCACGGCCCTCGGTCCTGCGGCGCAGGGTGAGCGACTGTCCCGCGCGAAAGTCGTAGACGTCGGCCAACTCGGGCGGCACGTCGAACGTGACCGCGACGGCGTCGTCGCACAACCGGTCGACGCCCGCGACGGTCAGTGTGTGGAACTCACCGCGCAGCCGGGACCGGACGGGTGTGGTGGATGCGGTCACGTCAGATCTCCTTGACATGCTCGAACGGCTCGGAGCAGGCCGGGCAGCGGCGCAGCGCCTTGCACGCGGTCGGACCGAACTCGGACACCGGCTCGGTGTCGGCGCCGCCGCAGTGGGGGCAGCTGACCCTGCGCTGCGGCGGGAACAGCTGCACCGGCACCGGGCCGCTCCCCCGCTGCGGCGCGGCTCCCGGCGGCGCGATCCCCGCCTCGGCGAGTCGCCTGCGCCCCCGCGCGGTGATCCAATCCGTGCTCCACGGCGGATGCAGCACCGTGCGGACCTCGACGCGGCCGAAACCCGCCCGATGCAACGCGTGGACGAGGTCGTCGCGCATGGTGTCCATCGCGGGGCAGCCGGTGTAGGTCGGCGTGATCGACACCGTGACGCCGTCGGCGGTCTCGGTGACCTCGCGTAGCACGCCCAGGTCGGCCAGCGTGAGCATCGGCAGTTCCGGGTCGGTCACCGTCTCGGCGACCTCCTGCGCGGTCACGGTGGTGCCCGTGGACACCCCGGCCCCCGTGGTCTCGTCGGTCCTGGCCGTCACCATGTCGCCTCCGGGTGCGCTCGCGCGACGCTCTGCAGTTCCGCCAACAGGTAGCCCATCGCCTCGGTGTGCCTGCCGTCGCGGCCCTTGCCGCCTGCGACGCCCGCCTTCGCGCGGACCTGCGGTGTCTCCAGGGTCGCCGCCGACAGCACCTGCGTCAGCACGTCGTCGAACTCGTCGCGCACCTCGACCGGGTCGACCGCGACGCCGCGAAGGCGCCGCTCGACGTCGTGCGTCTCGAACAGCTCCGCCACCAGCGGCCACACGTCGTCGAACGCGGCGACGGTCCGGGCGCGGGAGGTCTCGGTGCCGTCACCGAGCCGCACGACCCACTGCGCCGCGTAGTCGCGGTGGTAGGTCAGCTCGTGGACGCCCTTCTGCGCGATCGCGGCCAGCACCGGGTCGGCCGACTCGCGCAGGCGCTGGAACACCGCGAGCCGCCACGTCGTGAGCACCAGCATCGTCGCGACGAGCTGGGCGAAGTCGGTCTGTTCGCGTTCGGCGAGCCGGACGTTGCGGAACTCGTGTTCACCGCGGAAGTAGGCGTAGTGGTCCTCGCCCCGGCCGGTGCCGTCGGCCTTCCCCGCCCGTGCGAGCAACAGCCGCGCCTGGCCGAGCAGGTCGAGGCCGATGTTGGCGATCGCGACCTCGTCCTCCAGCTCCGGCGCTCGGGTGCACCACTGCTGCAGCCGGTGCGACAGCACGAGCGCGTCGTCGCCGAGCATGAGGCAGTAGCGCGCGAGGTCGTCTCCGTCCACACCGGATGGCACCGTCGTGTCCACTCCGGACAACGGGTCCTCGAAACCGGTGCCGAAGGCCCAGCGAGCGTCGTCGTGGGCGTCGGCGAGCGCCTCGTAGGCGTTGTCGAAAGCCATGTGCGTTCCCTCGTTCGTGAGGCGGACCTCCGCCCCGGCGACCTACATGTGCGGGACGTTCTCCGGGATGTCGTAGAAGGTCGGGTGCCGGTAGACCTTGTCACCGGACGGGGCGAAGAACGGGTCCTTCTCGTCCGGACTGGACGCGGCGATGTCCGCGGCCTTGACGACCCAGATGCTCACGCCCTCGTTGCGCCTCGTATACAGGTCACGGGCGTTGTGCAGGGCCATGTCGTCGTCGGCGGCCCGTAGCGACCCGACGTGCACGTGGTTGAGTCCCCGCTTTCCTCGTACGAACACCTCGTACAGCGGCCATTCGCCCGTCATGCCGCGACCTCCTTCCGCTGCTGCTGTTTCCGCGCGTGCGCGGCCGCGGCCTCGCGCACCCACGCGCCGTCCTCGTGCGCCGCACGACGGCGCTCCACCCGCTCGGTGTTGCACGGCCCGCCGCCGGAGATGACCTGCTTGAGCTCGTCCCAGTCGATGGCGCCGAAGTCGTAATGCCCACGGTCGGCGTTCCACGACAGGTCCGGGTCGGGCAGTGTCACGCCGAGCGCCTCGGCCTGCGGCACGGTCATGTCGACGAACCGCTGCCGCAGCTCGTCGTTGGTGTGGCGCTTGATCTTCCACGCCATCGACTGCGCCGTGTTGGGCGAATCGTCGTCGGGCGGGCCGAACATCATCAGCGACGGCCACCAGTACCGATTCACCGCGTCCTGCACCATCTCCCGCTGCGCTTCGGTGCCGGTCATCATCGTCATCAGCAGCTCGTAGCCCTGCCGCTGGTGGAACGATTCCTCCTTGCAGATGCGGATCATCGCGCGGGCGTACGGCCCGTAACTGCTGCGGCACAGCGGCACCTGGTTGCAGATCGCCGCACCGTCCACCAGCCAGCCGATCACGCCGACGTCGGCGAACGACAGCGTCGGGTAGTTGAAGATCGACGAGTACTTCTGCCGCCCGCTGATCAGCTTCTCGGTGAGGTCGTCACGGTCACCGCCGAGCGTCTCCGCCGCCGAGTACAGGTACAGCCCGTGGCCCGCCTCGTCCTGCACCTTCGCAAGCAGGATCGCCTTGCGCCGCAACGACGGGGCCCGCGTGATCCAGTTTCCCTCCGGCTGCATGCCGATGATCTCCGAGTGCGCGTGCTGCGCGATCTGCCGGATCATCGTCTTGCGGTACGCCTCGGGCAGCCAGTCGCGTGGTTCGATCCGCTGGTCCCTGGCGATCACGTCCTCGAAGTACCGCTCGAAGTGCCGCTCCGAGTCCGCTTCGGACGGCGCCGGTTCCGTGGCGGTCATGCCGCAGCCTCCTTCGCTACGAGGGTGAGCACGTCGTACTTGGCGACCGAGTCGCCGTCGGCGTTGGTCACGTCGGCGTCCCAGCACACCTCGCCGTAGTCGGCGTTCTCGCGCGGGGTGATCTGCTTGCAGGTCAACGTCACCGTCAACGAGTCGCCGGGCTTGACCGGCGTGAGGAAGCGCAGGTTCTCCAGGCCGTAGTTGGCGAGCACGGGCCCCGGCTCCGGCGACACGAACAGTCCCGCGGCCAGCGACACGACGAGGTAGCCGTGCGCGACGATGCCGCCGAACAGCGGGTTCTCCGCGGCCGCGGCCTCGTCGGTGTGGGCGTAGAACGTGTCGCCCGTGAACTCGGCGAAGTGTGCGACGTCCTCGGCGGTGACGGTGCGCGGACCGGCGACCACCGCATCGCCCACGCGCAGTTCGGCGAGGGACTTGCGGAACGGGTGCACGTCCGTCGTCGTCCGCGGGGCGCCAGGGGTCCAGCGGCCGGTGACCGCCGCGAGCACGGCCGGGCTGCCCTGGACGGCCGTGCGCTGCATGTGGTGCAACACGCCCCGGATGCCGCCCAGCTCCTCGCCGCCGCCGGCGCGTCCCGGACCGCCGTGGACGAGCTGCGGCATCGGTGAGCCGTGCCCGGTCGATTCGCGCGCGTCGTCGGCGTCGAGCACCAGCAGCCTGCCATGCCAGGGGGCCGCACCCAGCACGACGTCGCGTGCGAAGTCCTTGTCACCGGTCACGACCGATCCGGCGAGGCTGCCCTTGCCGCGGGCTGCGAAGTCGACGACCTGTTCGGCGGAGGTGTAGGGCAGCAGCGTCGACACGGGGCCGAACGCCTCGACCTCGTGGGGTTCGGCCCGTTCCGGGTCACCGGAGAGCAGTACGGGCGAGAGGAACGCGCCGCGCTCGGCGTCGGCACCGGTGACCTCGACGTTCTCGGGGTCACCGAACACGACGGTCGCCGCGCCCTGCAGCGCCTTGAGGCTGCGGCGCACCTCCTCACGCTGTTCCAGGCTGGCCAGCGCACCCATGTCGGCGCTCGCCGGATCGCCGACGGTCACGTTCGCGAGCCGCTGCCGCGCGGCCTCGGCGACGTCGTCGAGCAGCGCCGCGGGCACGAAGGCACGGCGGATCGCGGTGCACTTCTGCCCAGCCTTGACAGTCATCTCGGTGACGAGCTGGTCGACATAGAGGTCGAACTCGGCGGTGCCCGGTGTGGCGTCCGGACCGAGGATCGAACAGTTCAGCGAGTCGGCCTCGGCGTTGAATCGCACCGAGTTGCGGACGATCGCCGGGTGGGCGCGGAGCTTTCGCGCCGTGTCGGCCGAGCCGGTGAACGACACGACGTCCTGTTCGGTGACGTGGTCGAGCAGGTCACCCGCACCGCCGCAGACGAGCTGGACGGATCCTTCGGGCAGGATTCCCGATTCGACGATCAGCTCGACGAGCTTCTCGGTGAGATAAGCGGTCTGGCTCGCGGGCTTGATCAGACTCGGCATTCCGGCGAGGAAGGCGGGCGCAAGCTTCTCCAGCGGCCCCCAGACCGGGAAGTTGAACGCGTTGATCTGCACGGCCACGCCCCGCAACGGCGTGGCGACGTGCCGCGCGACGAAGGTGCCGCCCTTGCTGAGCGGTTCGACGTCGCCGTCGACGTACACGGTGTCGTTCGGCAGTTCGCGTTTGCCCTTGCTCGCGTATGCGAGCAGCACGCCGATCCCACCGTCCACATCGAACTTCGAGTCACCACGTGTGGCGCCGGTGCGGGTGGACAGCGCGTAGAGCTCGTCGCGGTGCTCACGCAGGTGCGACCCCAGTGCTTTGAGCAGTGCGGCGCGCTGGTGGAACGTCAGCTGACGCAACGCGGGACCGCCCGTCCGGCGGCCGTGGTCGAGCGCGGCGGCCATGTCGATGCCGTCCGACGACACCCGGGCCACCTCGGCACCCGTCACGGCGTCGCACACCGGCGCGCCGTCACCCCCGCCACGCTGCCAGCGTCCGCCGACATAGCTGCGCAGAACGCCGGGACGCCCGTCCTCGTGCGAATCGGCTCCGTTGCCCATCGATCCTCGCTCTCTCGACCACGAGCCCGGCGGTCCGGCGGGTCCGGCACTCGTGTAATTACTAACCGAACGGTCGGGAAATAATGCTAGCGTGCGCCGCGCCGGGCGACAAGACCACGAATCGGCCGGGCCTCAGCTCCAGTCGTGGAACCCCGTGCCCACCTTGCGCCCGAGCTCCCCCGCCGCGACCTTGTCCCGCAACAGCTGCGGCGGCGCGAACCGCTCCCCGAGCGTCGAATGCAGGTGCTCGGCGATCGCGAGCCGTACGTCGAGGCCCACGAGGTCGGTCGAGCGCAGCGGGCCCATCGGGTGGCGGTATCCCAGCTCCATCGCGTTGTCGATGGCCTCGGCGTCGGCGACACCTTCCTCGAGCATCCGAATGGCCTCGAGCCCGAGCATCACGCCGAGCCTGCTCGTCGCGAATCCCGGCGAGTCGCGCACCACGACGTCGGTCTTTCCGAGGGCCCGAACCCAGCCGCGCACCCGTTCCACGGCGTCCCCGGCGACCGCCGACGGCGTGACCACCTCGACCAACTCGGACGCGGGCACGGGGTTGAAGAAGTGCATGCCGAGAAAGCGCTCCGGCCGGTTCAACGGAGCGCCGAGTTCGGTTATGGACAGCGAACTCGTGTTGCTGGCGAGCACCGTTTCGTCACCGACCACAGCTTCGGCCCGCGTGAGCACCTCGACCTTCGACTCGGGCCGTTCCGGTACTGCTTCGACCACGAGCTCGGCATGAGCGGGCAGGTCGTCGACGGCACCGGCTACGGCAACCCGCTCCAACACCGTCTCGGGCGGATCGGCGAGCTTGCCCCGGTCGGCGGCTTTCGCCAGCCCGTCCGCGACTCGCCGCCGCGCGTCCAGGGCCGCCTCTTCGCCGCTCTCGACGACCACGACCCGGGCCCCGAGAGCCGCGAAGACCTGCGCGATCCCCGCTCCCATCCGGCCACCGCCGATCACGCCGACGACCTTCGGACCGGTGGGCACGGACGCCTCGTTCATGGGATTCTCCTCTTGACATCGGTTCTCGCGCTGGCCTTTACTCGTCAAGCGAATTCATTACCGTCCATTCGGTCAGTTAGCAACACCGGTCAGCGATCGACCGGCTCGGAGAGCAAACCGGTCGGCGAGCACGTCGGCCGGCATGCTGTGGGCGGCGAGCCCCGGCGAACAGGCAAGGCGGTGAAACCTCGTGTCCCATCCGGCGGCACACGTGCCCACGACGGACGGCCAGGTGCCGGACGACGCGCTGCCAGGCGGCGCGGCACCAGCCGGTCGAGCGGCGGACGACTCGGTAACGGCTGCCTCGGCAGCGCAGGTCAGCAACGCTTCGCGCACCATGCTGGAATCCGACACCGCCTCGGCCGCGCTCGGCATCGACGTCTCCCACGCCGTCGACGGGAACGCCGTCGCCACCATGCGGATCACCGAGCAGATGGTGAACGGCCACGGCATCGCACACGGCGGATACCTGTTCCTGTTGGCGGACACGACGTTCGCCGCCGCGTGCAACAGTCACGGCCCCGTCACCGTCGCCTCGGGCGCCGAGATCTCGTTCGTCACCAGCGCGAGACTCGGCGACGAGCTCGTGGCCGAGGCCGTCGAGCGCACCCGGTACGGCCGCAACGGGATCTACGACGTCACCGTGCACCGCGAGACGACCGCGGGGCGCGAGGTCGTCGCCGAGTTCCGCGGCCGCAGCAGAACAGTCGGTCAGATCACGTCCTGAGGAGCCCGCGACCATGACCACCACGCACAACGAGGTGCCGAACACGCGGCGGCGGGGCTCGGCGCCCGCGCTCGACGACCTGTCGGCGGCGGAGCGGCTGAGCATCGACGAGCTCCGCGCGCTGCAGCTCGAACGTCTGCAATGGACACTGCGGCACGCTTACGAGAACGTTCCGCTCTACCGCCGCAAGTTCGACGAAGCAGGCGTGCACCCGGACGACTGCCGGGAGCTGGCCGACCTTGCGAAGTTCCCGTACACGACCAAACAGGACCTGCGTGACGCCTACCCGTTCGGCATGTTCGCCGTCCCCGAGAGCGAGGTCAGCCGGATCCACGCCTCGAGCGGCACCACGGGCAAGCCGACGGTCGTCGGCTACACCGCGACCGACATCGACAACTGGGCGGGCGTCATGGCCCGGTCCATCTTCGCTGCGGGGGGCCGCCCCGGCCACAAGGTCCACGTCTCCTACGGCTACGGCCTGTTCACCGGTGGGCTCGGCGCGCACTACGGCGCCGAGAAGCTCGGCTGCACCGTCGTCCCGGCCTCCGGCGGCATGACGGCACGGCAGGTGCAGCTCATCACCGATTTCCGCCCCGAGGTCATCATGGTGACGCCGTCGTACATGCTCACGCTGCTCGACGAGTTCGAGCGCCAGGGCATCGATCCGCGCTCGACGTCCCTGCAGGTCGGCATCTTCGGTGCCGAACCGTGGACCGAGCACATGCGCCGCGAGCTCGAGGAGCGCATGAACCTGCACGCGGTCGACATCTACGGACTGTCCGAAGTGATGGGACCCGGTGTGGCGCAGGAGTGCGTCGAGACCAAGGACGGACTCCACATCTGGGAGGACCACTTCTATCCCGAGGTCGTCGACCCGCTCGAGGACACGGTGCTCGCCGACGGCGTCACGGGGGAGCTGGTGTTCACCTCGCTCACCAAGCAGGCGCTGCCGATCATCCGCTACCGCACGCGTGACCTCACGGCGCTGCGCCCCGGCACCGCGCGACCCGCGTACCGGCGGATGGACAAGGTGACGGGCCGCAGCGACGACATGATCATCCTGCGCGGCGTGAACGTGTTCCCCACGCAGATCGAGGAGATCGTCCTCGGCACCGACGGCCTCGCGCCGCACTTCCAGCTCCGACTCACCCGGCAGGACCGCATGGACCACCTGACGGTGCTCGTCGAAGCGGATCCCGACGCGCCGCAGGAACGCAGGCGGGCCGCGTCGAGCGAGGTGGCCGAGCGGGTCAAAGACGGCGTCGGGGTGACCGTCGGCGTGGAGGTCGTCGATCCGGAGTCGCTCGAACGCTCGGTCGGCAAGCTCCGCCGGGTGGTCGACCAGCGGCCGCCGCAGTGATCCGAGCTGCGATGATGTGGCCATGACCGAACCACCCACGGCGACCCGTACCCGGCGCGGCAGGCCCGGTTACGACCTCGAGTCCCTGCTGATGGTCGCGGTCAAGCTGTTCAACGAGCGTGGCTACGACGGCACCAGCATGGAGGACCTGTCGCGCAAGCTCGGGATCACGAAGTCGGCGATCTATCACCACGTGCGCAGCAAGGACGAACTGCTGCAGCTGGCCGTGGGCCGTGCGCTCGACGGGCTGTTCGCGGAGGTGGACCGGCTGGAAGCGGTCGACGGCCCCGCGATCGACAAGCTCGAACGGCTCGTGCGGGCCAGTGTCGGTGTCCTGGTGGAACAGCTGCCGTTCGTCACGCTGCTGCTGCGCATCCGCGGGAACACGAAGGTGGAGAAGGCGGCACTGGCGCGCAGGCGTGAGTTCGATCAGATCGTGGCGGACCTGGTCAGCAAGGCGGCGGCCGACGGCGACCTGCGGCCCGACGTGGACCCTGCGACGTCGGCCCGGCTGCTGTTCGGCATGGTGAACTCGCTCGTCGAGTGGTACCGGCCGCGCGGTGGCGTCGACGCCGCCACGCTGGCCGACGCCGTCGCCACCGTGGCGTTCGACGGCCTGCGCGTCCGCCGCGACGGCTGACGCGCAGGCCGGCTGCGCCCGCGCCGGTCAGGGGATCTGGCCGATGGGGCTGAGCGCGACGACGGGGATCACCCGATCGGTCCGCTGCTCGTACTCTGCGAAGCCGGGGTAACGCTCGGCCTGGATGCGGTACTTCTCGGTCCGTTCGGGCTCGTCGAGGTCGGTGGCTTCGACGTCCAGGTCGATGTCGCCGACCTCGATCCGCGCACTGGGGTTGGCGCGCAGATTCCAGTACCAGTCCGGGTGGGAGTCGGCGCCCGCCTTGGACGCGAACACGAGATAGCGGTCGCCGTCGGTCAGGTACATCATCGGGTTGACCCGCTGTTTGCCGCTGCGGGCACCGAGGGTGTGCAGCAACAGCAGCGGTGCTCCTTCGAACGGGCCGCCGACCTTGCCGTGATTGGCACGGAACTCCTCGATGGTCCTGCGGTTGAAGTCCGCGGCGTCGTTCATGCCGTCCTCCTGCGTGTGTCGTCGCTTGCCCTCGTCCATCGTCCGGCAACGACGGCCGTCGCGCCGGACGAAGATCCGCGGGCGCGGTGGCGGTGTCGCCGTCAGTCGTCCCGATAGGCGGGGGGCAGGTCTCCTAGCGGCGCCGTACGCTCCAGGTCGGCCGGGCGCAGGCGGAACACCTGCAGGGTCATCCCGAAGTACTTGTCGGTCTCGCCGACCCACTGCATGCCGTTGCGGCGCACGCTCGCGGCGGCTCGGGTGTTGTCGGGTCGCACGACCGCGTACAGCTCATCCACATCGTGGGAGAACGCCCGGCTCGCGAGCGCGTAGCCCGCCTCGCCCGCGTAACCGCGGCCCCAGACTTCGGGATGCAGCTGCCAGCCGATCTCCAGGTCGTCGTTGCCCGGCGGGAGCGGCAGGATCGACGCTCCGCCGATGACGCGGCCGTCGCTGCGCCGTTCGATGGCCCAGTGCCCGGCAGCCACGTCGAGGCAGGCGGTCTCAGCGATCCACTGCTGCAACAGTCGCCGCATGGCCGCTCGATCCGGCACTCTCGCCATGGCCGGACTGAGCCAGCGGGTGACCGACGCGTGCTGGTAGATCGCCAACGCGTCGGGCGCATCCGCGACGTGCCAGCCGCGCAACACCAGTCTGGATGTGATCAGGACGGGCCGTGGCCGCCCGGTGTTCCGATCGCGCGCCGTCATACGGAGCTCCTCGTCGACCACGGCGGCCGGGCCCGTGTCCGGCCGCCGGGTTGCGCGCGTGATGTTCATCGGACCGTCCCGCCGTCCAGCTCCCAGCGCTGCGTCGATGCCGCCATGTCGGCCGTGCCGACGAACCCGAGCAGCCTGTCGACACCGTCCGTGTTGCCGGCCTGCGACGCCGCGGTCAGCGATGCGCGCGCCGATACGGGAGCGGCCTCGGGCGGCACCACGAGCAACGTCACCCGGCCACGCCCCTGCCCGCCGATGACGGTCACGGTCTCCGGCGGCTGGGAGTGGAATCCCTCGACCCGGATCCGTTCGCCGTCGACGACGAGCTTGCGCGCGACGGGTTCCCACGTCGTCAGGTTGTACGTCACCCGCTCCCACGGGCCCCACGGTGTTCCCATCGCCTCGAGCAGTTCCGGAAGTTCCGCGGTGAGGTCGCGGGAGCAGGGCCACCACGCGCCGTCGACGTGTCCCGTGGTGCCCTGTTCGGACTTGACCCGCAGCCGCGCATTCCCGGGTGGTGCGGAAGGGGCAACGGAGGTTGGTGTGTCGATGGTGAGTGTGCGCGGGATCGACGTCATGTCGATACTCCGTCCCGGCCGCGATGCGGCCGACGTGATGTTTCGCCCTCGGCGACGCGGGCTTGGTTACTCGCGTGCGAAATGCCGTCGGCACTTCCCAGTTTACGCGCTCGCGCAGCCTCCACGGTGGGCCTGCTTTTCCTTGTCGGATGGCGTAATGTCGTCAAGAACGGTTACCGCACGAGACTGCGCAGCGCGGCTCTGACTTCCCTCTGCCTGTGCCGCGTGCTCCCGGCCGTGCGATCGCGGAGGCCGGGCGGCGTCTCTGCCGGGGCGGGCGTCCCTCGGATGTACGCCCTGGCGGCCAGGAACTGATACGCAGCAGCGATACGCAGTGGAAGCCCCGGAGGATCGAGGCTCACATGGACACCGACCTGGACGTCGACAGCACCCCGGCATTACGACGCGCCCTGGACGGCTACATCCGTGCGGTCGCCGACGAACTGGATGTCCCGGCCGAGGGCATGAGCTTTGAGATCAGCGACACCGCCACCGCGTATCTCGGCTTGTCCACGCGCAGGCCGTCGTGGCCGGGCCGTGATCTGATGCTGATCTGGGACGAGCGCGCCGGGTGGTCGGTCGCGGTCGAGACGAACCCCGCCGAACGCCCGGTCGTGATCGCGCGGCTGAGCGACGAACCGGTTCCATCGCCACGCACGGTCGCCCGCTGGGTCAGGGGAATCCTGGCCGGACCTTCGCTGCCCATGGAGCCCCGACAGCAGACGGGGGCGAAGGCGGTCGACCGACACGCCCTCGCCCTTCGTCTCGCCGACTACGCGCCGGACTGAGAACCCGTCGCCGCTAGGCGGCTGCGCGGGCCCGGTCGGCCGCGCGCAGCGGGGCACCCATCTCGTGCAGATGTTCCAGCACGTGCCGGTACGACCGGATCAACCCGGTCTGGCTGTACGGGATGCCGTGGTCGTCGCAGAAGCGGCGCACGATGGGCTGCGCCCTCCGCAGGTGCGGGCGCGGCATGTTCGGGAACAGGTGGTGCTCGATCTGGTAGTTCAACCCGCCGAGCAGGAAGTCCGTGAACCAGCCGCCCCGCACGTTCCGGGACGTGAGCACCTGTTTGCGCAGGAAGTCGACCGACTGGCCGGTCATCGTCGGCATTCCCTTGTGATTGGGGGCGAACGAGCATCCCATGTAGATGCCCCACAGCATCTGGTGCACCGCGATGAACAGCACCGCGATTCCCGGCGACAACACGATGAACACGGCGGTCAGATAGCCCGCCAGGTGCGCGGTGAGCAGGACGCCTTCGACCTTGCGGCCCTTCGTCTTGCCCTGCCACACGGCCTTCATCCCGTTGTAGTGCAGGTTCAGTCCTTCCAGGCAAAGCAGCGGGAAGAACAGCCATGCCTGGTGCTTGGCCATCCAGCGCAGGAAACCGTGTTTGAGCCGGGCCTGTTTGCTGGTGAACGCCAGCGCGGAGATGTCGAGGTCCGGATCGTGGTCCTCGTGGTTGGGGTTCGCGTGGTGACGGTTGTGCCCGCTGACCCACCAGCGGTAACTCATCCCGACGAGTCCCCCGTGCGCAGTGCCGATGACGTCGTTCGGCTTGCGGGTGCGGAAGATCTGTTTGTGCCCGGCATCGTGACCGATGAAGGCCAGCTGGGCGAACACGACGGCCAGCACGGCGGCGATACCCAGCTGCCACCAGCTGTCGCCGAGGAAGGCGAACGCCACCCAGGCGCCGGCGAGCACCAGCAGGTTGGCGGAGATTCGAAGTGCGTAGTAGCCATACCGGCGGCGCAGGAGGCCCGCCTCCCGCACCTCGTGGAGCAGAGCCGCGTACTCACCGCCGGTCTTCGCGGGAGCTTCGACGGAATCGGTCATCGGAGGAGCTCGCCCCCGAACGCCGAGGGAGCGGAGGAAAACGCGATGCAGCGCGCGCGGTCGGCCGCCGCGGGCGTGACCGGCGCGGCCGTCGGGGGCTGGGTCGGCACGTGGCTGAACACCACGGGTGCGACGTCGGTACCGGATACACGTGGGTGAACGTGAGCGGTGGACATGGGAACTCCTTGAGGGCGACGGGCTGGCGTCGCCGGTTCTGAGGCGTGTACGCGAGTGCGTACGCCGATGAGCGAACTCGACTCGTCGCTTCGAAGCGGTGTCCGTTCGGAAGCGGTATCCGTGCGAAAGCGAGGTCCGTTCGAATAAGTAGGTTCAGGGCAGGTCGCGTATCTCTGCGTCAATCACAGCGTTTGTTCGAAACAGCGTCGGTTGACCGGTGTCGTCCACACGGTCGACGTTGATCACAGCCGCCGGCTGTGCACGGAGGGCCCGCCACTTCCCCAGGCTACACGTCGCCGTCGCGACTGAATAGGCATGACCCGACAGCCGGGAGCCACCGGCAGCACGAGGATGGGGGTTCACTGCCTTTACTGTAGGAGCGACCGGCCTGGCGACCCGGCTACGAGGCGGCGCCCCCGCGGTCGCTGACCAAGCGATGTCGCTGTCCCTGTGCAGCTGACTGCCGAACATCTCGCGATGACGACCAGGTCGGCAGCTCGACGTGGTCGCCGCCATGTTCGCCCGGCAGGCCACCGCTGACCTGCCGGCGAGATGAAGCACGGATTCATCTGATCCTTCAAGTCAGCTGCACTAAGACGCGACCGCCACGGGAACGACTTCTCCGTTCACCCGGAGAGAAGCAGTCACGGCGCCAACGGAGGGATTACCGAGACCTTTTCGACTCTTGGGTCTCCTCGATGCGCAGCGCCACCCCCAGGGCGAAAAAGCTGGGCGCCCACTCGCCGACAAATATCCCCCACCGGTCCGCGCGTGCGGTGGACTCTGCCGCATTCAGAGATGCGGCCCAGCTGGCCACGCTTAGTCCGATTGAGATCATCCCGGCAGTGAACATGTGACCCGAAGTGATCCCCTTCTGGCGCAACATAGTCAGCATTTCATTCTCCTACATATAGTTGTATTCGTTCAAGCCAACACTTACAGACGGTATTCCGAACGTTCTCGGTCGAAATCACGGCGAGCTGCGGGCTCTCTATGCTCCGTGCTGCCCACCGTGTGCACGACCACTGCGTGAACCCGCACGGACAGAGGAGCCCGAGCGCCACAACAGAACACCGAGCGCAATCATTCCAATACCCAAGAAGAAGTGCAGCCAATTGTCAGCCGTGTTCAAGGGAACAAAGTTGGCGACACTGTCCATGTCGATGACGAGGCCGTAGATCCACAGGACCAGATAAATAACACCTCCACCGACAAGGAACGCCCTGGCGCCACCGGCTGACCGCGCAAGCGCGAAACCGACTATCCCGAAGAGCAAGTGTACGATGTTGTGCAGTATCGAGACGTGGAATACACCCAACAGCATCGCCGTGGATTCGTGTCCAGCAAAGGTCATCCCGTCGTACTCCGTGGTAACCCCGGGAATGAATCCAAGGATACCGACCAGTAGGAATACACCGGAAACCGCCGTCGCGGCCAGCCGGACCGGATGGCTTGATATTCCAGAGCGGGCGCCTGTCCTGTCCATGATCGACCTTTCGACGAAACCTGTTCTGCCTGCCCAGCTCGTCGGCCAAATGTGACGCTCAGCTTCTAATAGGCTTCCGAGCTCGTGTCGTGAATCCAGCCACTTGGCTCTCGACTACCCATGTGCGCGCGTCACCACACGCCGTCGAACGACAACCTGACCCGCTCGACGAGCGGGTGTACCGCAGGCTCACCGCATACGGAAGGACATACTTCGAAGGCTTCCAGAAGTAATACGGTGCGTAAGCGACAGAGCCCCCGGTCGGCGCGTGCAGCGCCGACCGGGGGCTCGAGTGACGACGCCGCGTTACTTGGCTACCTCGAAGGTCAGCGAGTCGGTGAACTCGCGGCCGTACGAATCGGTGGCGGTCACCTCGGCGGTGTGCTCACCGGGTTCCAGGCCGGTGGGCAGCTCATAACGCCACAGGTGCATCGACGAGTCGGCGATGCTGCCGCCGTGCACGAGCTGCTGGGAGACGGCGTAGGGGTCGGACCACTCGGGGCCGTTGCGCTTCGCCTCGCCCTTCATCTCCTGGGTCCGCGTGGCCTTCTTCGCCGGGCCACCGTCGAGAGCCACCGTCACCGACGAGCCACTGGCACCCATCCAGAAATCGGTGGTCAGCCAGGTGCGACCGGCCAGGTCGCCGGAGTCGACGACGAGCGGCTCCTCGAGCTCCGGCGCCTCGCCCTGCGGGTTCTCGTTCCACTCGGCCCGTTCCTCGGACCATTCGCGGTAGGTCGGGCTGTTGATGCCGAGCTGTGTCTGCACCGTGTCTTCCTCGCCCGTGACCGTGTAGCGCTCCTGGAACTTCGAGCCGTCGACGTCCAGTGTGAGCAGGCCGGGCCGGCCGCCGTCCTTGCCGATCGCCGTCGGGTAGCCGTCCTCGGTGACCTCGCCGGAGTACCAGTCGCCGGAGATGGCGCCCGCCGTGATGTGCGGGAACGGCAGCTTGTCGAGGCCGAGGGTGTCCTTCCACCCCTGGGCCGAATCGCCCTTCTTCATGTTCTCGATCGTGTGACTGTGGCCGGACACGGCGACGGCCTTGCGGCCCTTCAGCAGTTCGTACACCTCACCGGCCTGGTCGGTCTGATGCACCGCGCTGGACTGGTCGTTGTAGTTGACCAGGCCGATGTGACTGGCGACGACGACGAGCTTGTCCTTGGGAACCCGCTCGAGGTCGCGTTCGAGCCATGCGAGCTGCCGGTCGCTCATCGAACCGTTGTAGCTCGGGTCGCCCTCGGGGTCGTCGCACTGGGAGCCGATGCCGTCGAGGTTGTCCTCGTTCGGCCTGCACGGGTATTCGACCGTGTTGAGCGCGACGAAATGGACATTGCCGACGTCGTAGGAGTAGTAGGTCGGGGCCAGCTGCGCGCGGAAGGTGTCGAACGAGTGCGCAGACGTCGCGGCGTCGAAGTCGAGGTCGTGGTTGCCGGGCAGGAACCGCGCCGGGCCGTTGGTCTGCTTGGTGAGTTCCTTGACGTCGGGGTAGAGCGACAGGTCGTCACCGACGACGTCCCCGACGAACAGCGAACCGCAGCTCGCGTAGTCGTCCCGCTGCGCCATGTCGTTGATCGCACCCTTGCGGGCGTAGTCGACTTGGGTGCTGTTGTAGGTCTGCAGGTCGCCGGCCATGATGCAGCTCTGCTCGTCGGCCGCGGTGGCGGCATTCTCCGCCACCGGGAAGTTGACCGCCGACGGCAACGGGCCGGTGGGCTCGATGCCGCCGTACTTCAGGTCGGGCGAGCCTTCCGGCAGGTGGTTGTAGTGGAACTGCGGAACGTTGTACTCGTCGACCGGCACCTGATAGCCGTTCGGCTGGGTGATGAAGACCGTCATGTTGTCGAACGCGGGCAGCCGGTAGCGGCCCTGGTCGTCGGTCGTGACGACGTCGCGTCCGTTCGACACGGCGACACCCGCCAGGCCACGCTCACCGTCGTCGGCGCTCGAGTCCTCGTTGTCGTCGACGAAGACCCTGCCCGTCAGGACGTGCTGCTCGGCGGATCCTTCCGACGCGGGCACCACCTCGACCTGGCCGCGATAGACACCGTCGTCGACCTGCTTCTGTTGCGCACCCGCGGCCGGGGCGAGGACGGCGGCCGACGTCGCGGCGACCGCGACGGCCGAACACGTCGCGACCAGCGCGCGAACCCTTCTACGTTCTCCTGCAGCGGATCTGAACATGCGTTGCACTCCGATGGTCGGGGGCGTTGACCGGCCCGAGGACCGGCGAAGAGCAACCATTCCGGACGAGCCTGAACGGATTCCGCACAACCGGCGAACACGAATGAAAGGGACGACCATCGACCGAGAGGTCTCGAACCACCATGTGGCACCGTCGCGGGCTGCGCGGGAAATTCACCCGATGGTCGTCCTTGCAGGGTTGTCGATCAACGCCGCCAGACGGGCGCGATACCGCTCCGAACTCGGAGTCCGATACTCGGGCCGACTGCCGGGCTCGTCGTCCGACTCCGGGAAGATCATTTCGGCGCAGTCTCGCGGTGAATCACCGCGAACCACCACGGACGTCACCCGGTCGCCGCCCCTCGCCGTGTAGACGTCGACCCGATACCGCGCCTCGCGCAGTTCCCGGACGTGACCTCCGGAGTACTCGCACTTGCGCACCGTGTCGACGCGAGGTTCGACGATGCGGCGCGCACACCCGACGAGCTGTACGGCCTCGGGACGCCGATCGTTCAGCGCGTATTCGCGCGACTCGCCCTCGAACACGGCTACCGGGTGAGGACCGCGTCCGGTGTACTCGGGCACGTCGAAGGCCGGGCCGCCGTCGCAGATCCGTGCGAGGTGGTCCAGCTCGGTGGGCACTTGCGCGCCGAGGGCGTAGCGGAGTACCGGCACACCCGTGAACCCGATCCCGCCCAACACGACGAGGCAGGCGAGGCAGAGGTCGACGAACCGGCCACGTGTCCAGACTGCGACCGGCGCCCGCAGGTCGATGGTCGCCGCCAGATCGATCGGGCTGGACATCGCCGTCACATCGCGCGGTTCGACGCCGTGCCAGGCGGTCGTTTCGACGCCCGAGCCGGACCAGACCACCAGACCGCGCTCCGCGACCGCGATCCAATGTCGACCGCCGTGCACGGGCCCGAAGTGCGTCCACCCGAACACCGCGAGCAGCACGAGGAACGACCCGAACAGCGGAAACTGCCGCGTCGCCGACTGCTCCGAGGCCATCACGGTCGCGGCGATTCCCGCGGGAGCGACGGACACGACGCCGATCGTCCACAGGGCGGTCTCGACGCCGCCCGCCCTACGCTCCCTGTGGATCCGCAGGACCCTGCCCAGGCCTGCGGCCGCGGCGGCGGACCTGATCGCACGTCGTCGTCGCCACACCCCACCCACCTCCGCATGCCAGGGGTCAACACATCTTTGCCGACCCGTCAAGACACGCATGCGGAGACGGTCCGGGCAGCATCGGTGGTGCGCGTGGCACCGTGGTGGTCACCGCGTGGAAGGCGACCGATCCGACCCGTGGGGCCTGTCCGCGGTACGGAACCGTCCTGTCAGGGAAGTTCCTTGTCGATCTCGGGGGCGAGCAGTTCCGCGGCGCGTTCCGCCGTGATGACGTCGGCGGGGTCCGGCTTGCTGATCTCGCGGGAGGCGGCGTCCTCGTAGACGTGTTCGCCGATCATCCGGCATTGTTCGTCGTAGGGCCACACGAACGCGAGGGTGCGCTTGAGCAGGTAGATCTCGCTCGGATCCTCGCCGGCCTGGATGTTGCCGAACGCGCTGCCTTCGAGCATCGGCGCAGGTACGAACTCGTTGAACACGACCTCCCCGGAGAACCCGTGGTCGTTGACGGCGATGTCCTGTTCGGCCACCCACATCACCAGGGCGTTCGCCTCCACCAGCGATCGGTAGAACGCCCTGACCTCGGCCATGCCGTCGAGAATGATCGACTGTCCGCCCTCGTGAATGCGGTAGTGCGGGTGTTCGACGGTCATCGTGGGCGAGAGCAACTCCTCGTACCGCCCGGAGACCTCCAACAGGCCGTGGAGGCGGTAGTTCTTCAGGATCGCCCGATGGCGGGGGTTGTCGGTCTCGGCGATCTGCTTCTCCAAGCCCGCGAACATGTGCGTGAAATCGTGCTCGTAGCGGCTCACCATCACTCCTCGTCGAGTCGGTCCAGGTGGTTGCCATCCTTGGATCGCCGTCGGTGAGCGTCCATGACAAATCCCGTCCGGTGTATAAACTGTCCGATTAACGCAGCAGGTCAGAAAACCGACCTGCGGCATTCGGGAAAGCCGGTCGGTTGTTGCGGAAGGGCCAGCCGTGGACATCAACCTGCATCTGGTGCGCTACCTCGTCGCCGTCCTCGACGAGGGACATTTCGGCCGGGCGGCGGAGAAGCTGTACGTCAGCACGCCGGCGTTGAGTCAGCAGGTACGCAAGCTCGAACGCACCCTCGGAACCGAGCTCGTCGACCGCACCGCCCACCCGATCCGCCCCACGCCGGCCGGGCAGCGGTTTCTGCCCGAGGCACGGCGGTCACTGGACGCGGCCGATCGCGCCGTGGCCGCGGTCGAGGCGTACCGGCGACAACTCGCCACCACGCTCCGCCTCGGCTTCGTGACCGCCTCGGCGGGTCCCCGCGCACGCGACATCATCGCGGAGCTGCGTCACCGGGCTCCCGACATGTCGGTCGAGCGCGTGGAGCTACCGTGGCCCCGACAGGCCTCGGCGGTGCGCGACGGCCACGTCGACGCCTCGCTCGTGCGGCCACCGATCTCGGACACCACGGGCCTGCGCCTCGACGTCGTGGACCGCGAACCCCGCGTCGTGGCGCTTCCCGCCACGCACCGGCTGGCCACGCGCGACGCCGTCACCCTCGCCGACCTCGACGACGAGACCCACGTGACCGACGACGCCGACCCCGAGTGGGTGCACTGGTGGGCCTGCGACCCACGACCCAGCGGCGCACCCGTGCGGTACGGCCCGTCGGTGCGCACCATGGACGAGCTGCTCGAAACGGTCGCCGCGGAGCAGGCCGTCTGCATCACCGGCGGCTTCGTACCCGCGAGTCACGGCCATCCCGACGTCGTCTTCGTGCCGGTCTCCGACGCCGAGCCCTGCCCGATCTCGCTGTGCACCCGGATGGCCGACACGTCGCCGCTGGTCGGGGCTCTGCGGCAGGTGGTGTCGTCACTGCCGACGTCATGACCGCACGGCGCGCCGGGTAGTCGGCAGGTGCGGCACCGTGAACGCGGGAAGCCCCGATTCGAGGAGGTCGAAGGCATGGCGGACAGGGCCGTTCAGGTACGACGGATCTACGAGGACCCACGGGACGACGACGGCGACCGAGTGCTGGTCGACCGCGTGTGGCCACGCGGAGTGAAGAAGGAGTCCACCGGACTGGACGAGTGGGCCAAGGCGGTCGCGCCGTCCACCGACCTCAGGAAGTGGTACGGGCACGATCCCGAGAGGTTCGCCGAGTTCCGTCGCCGCTACCGGCGGGAACTGACGTCCGGCGACGCCGCCGAGGCCGCGCGGCGGCTACGCGAACGCGCCGACGCCGGGCGGCTCACCCTCCTGACGGCCACCAAGGATGTCGCCCACAGTCACGCGCAGGTGCTGGCCGACCTGCTGACAGAGGACGCGTGACCGGTCGCCACACGGTGACACCACCGCAGGCCGTGGACGCGGTCCGTCCCGACCCAGCCGGTGAACCCGAAGCGCATTCGTGTGCATGGCCGGTTCCATTCCATGCGAATCCTTGACATGAATTCGACTGGAACCAATACTGCTCGTCGTGTGACGCAGTTCACGCAACGTGGCCGCGGTTTTCCGTGGTCGCGGACGGAGGACGACGCGAACGGCGGGGCCCTGACCGGTGCCGGCAGCGCCGGGGGCGAGCCGTTCATCGCCTGTCCGACCAGTCGCTGCTGGTCGGCCGGTTCGGATCGAAGGAGATCGCTCACGATGACTGCTCTGCACGAGGCGCCGGACATCCTGTCGGCGGCGTTCGCCGAGAATCCGTACCCGTTCTACAGAACCATGCGGAAAGAGCACCCGCTGATCTGGCACGAGGGAATGCAGAGTTACATCATCTCGCGCTACGACGACGTCGAGAAGGCCTTCCGGGACCCGGTTTTCACCAGTGACAACTACGATTGGCAGCTCGAACCGGTCCACGGCCGCACCATTCTGCAGATGAACGGCCGCGAGCACGCGACGCACCGGGCGCTGGTTTCCTCGGCGTTCCGCGGCAACGAACTGGAAACGAAGTTCCTGCCGGTCATCGAACGCAACAGCCGGGAACTGATCGACGGGCTGCGCGACAGGAACCCGGTCGACCTCGTCGAGGCGTTCGCCACCCGGTTTCCGATCAACGTGATCGTCGACATGCTCGGGCTTCCGAAGAGCGATCACGGCAAGTTCCACGGGTGGTACACGTCGATCATGGCGTTTCTGTCCAATTTGACGCAGGACCCGGACGTGATGGCCGAGGGAATGCGCACCAAGGAGGAATTCGCCGCGTACATGATCCCGATCATCCGGGAGCGCAGGAAGAATCCGGGCGACGACCTGCTGTCGACGTTGTGTGCCGCCGAGATCGACGGCCAGCGGATGTCCGACGAGGAGATCAAGGCGTTCTGCAGTCTGCTGCTGACGGCAGGGGGCGAGACGACGGACAAGGCGATCGCCAGCCTGATGAAGAACCTGCTCGAGCATCCCGAACAACTCGAGGCAGTGCGGGCGGACCGCTCACTGATCGGCGCCGCCTTCGCGGAGACGCTGCGGTTTTCCCCGCCGGTCCACATGATCATGCGCCAGCCCAGCGAGGACGTCGAACTGTCGGGCGGAGTCGTGCCCGCGGGCAGCACGGTGACGTGTCTGATCGGTGCGGCGGGCCGGGACGAGCAGCACTACGCCGACCCGGAGACGTTCGACCTCTTCCGCGACGACCTGTCGACCACCAAGGCCTTCTCCGCGGCCGCCGACCACCTCGCGTTCTGCCTCGGCAGGCACTTCTGTGTCGGGGCCATGCTGGCGAAGACCGAGATCGAGGTCGGCGTGGACATGCTGCTCGACGCCATGCCCACGGTGCGGTTCGCCGACGGTGCGCCTGCCGAGGCGGGCGTGTTCACCCGGGCCCCGACGCAGCTCTGGATCGACCGCGCACCGGCGTGACGTCCGACGCCGTATCGCCGGCTCGAGCTGCCGGGTCCCGACGCGAGGCGGCGGGACCCGGCAGGACGCTCAGGTCACGGCGCCGTCGACGCGCCGGGGAATGCCGAGCGGATTGCCGTCCCGCAACTCCTCGGGAAGCAGCTCGTCCGGAACGTCCTGGTAGGTCACCGGGCGCAGGAACCTCCGGATCGCCGAGGCTCCCACGGACGTGTGGAGCGCGTCGGTGGTCGCCGGCCACGGACCGCCGTGATGCTGCGACCAGGTCACGGCCACACCGGTCGGCCACGCGGCTCGGCCTTCACCAGTTCACGCACGCCGGGCACCTCCGACAGCGCGGCGATACCGGCCTGGAAGGCGTCCCGCATCCGCGCGGTGAGCATCGGCGCGGGTTCCGACGGCCGCACGGCATCGGCGACCTGCGTGTCGAAGCCGGAATCGGCGGGCACGAGAACCACGCCGGGCTTCGTGCAGAACTGTCCGGTGCCGAGCCGGAACGAACCGGCCAGTCCCTCGGCGACCTCGCGGCCACGCGCGGCGACCACGGCCTCGGTGACGACGACCGGGTTGATGCTGCCGAGCTCCCCGTAGAACGGGATCGGGTTCTCCCGTCCGACGGCCAGGTCGTACAGCGCCCGACCGCCACCGGTCGACCCGGTGAAGCCAACCGCGTCGGCGAGTGCGTCCTGGTCGACGAGGCCGCCGCGGGAGGTGTTCACCAGGAACGCTCCCCTGCGCATCCGTTCGAAGGCCGCCGCGCCGAGGAGCTTGCTGGTCTCGGCGGTCAACGGCGCATGCAACGACACCGCATCGGCCGCACCGGGCAGTTCGTCCAACTCGGACAGTCAGACACCGTGTGCGTCGGCCGTGTCGGCGTCAGCGTAGGGGTCGTGGGCCAGCACGGTGAAACCGAACGGCGCCAGCCGCTTCGCGACCGCGAACCCGATCTGCCCTAGTCCGACGAGTCCGATCGCGCATCGTGTACGCGCTGTTGCCCATGGGACGTCGCGAGGGAGCCGACCGGTCGTACAGCTGGATCCCGATCGCCGGACCGCTGCTCGGCGGAGCCGTGGCAGGCCTCCTGTTCCACGTCACGCCCGCCGTCACCTGACACAGACCACATCGACGAGCCCGTCGTGCGGCGATCCGCGGCGTGGTGGGCTCGTGACATCGGCGCCGCCTGCCGTCATCCCACGGCCGACGGGTTGACGACGGCGGCCGTGGCAACGAACACCGCCACGGCCAGCACGACGACGGCGAACCAGCGGCGAACCGTGGAGGCGTCCAGCTTCGCCGACCACCGTGCGGCCACGACGGACACGACCAGCGCCGCACCGGCGAACAGCAGCAGAATCCGGTAGTCGATGTCACCGGCCGTACCCGCGTGCGCGGTGAACCCGGCCACCGAGTTGATCAGAACCACCACGAGCGACGTGGCGATCGCCTGCTGGGCACCCAGGCCCAGCAACAGCGTGAGCGCCGGTACGACGACGAAGCCTCCGCCGACACCGAACAATCCCGTCAACACCCCGACGGACGCACCCGTGAACACCGATTTGGGAAGGCAGGTGCGCCAGTTGATCGCGCCCTGCACCGTGCGGCAGGCACCACCCTGGCTCTCACCGCCACGCAGCATGCGCACAGCGACGACGATCATGAGCGCGGCGAAGGCCACCAGCAGCCAGCGTTGTGGCAGCAGCTTCCCGAGGGCGGTGCCCCCGAACGCGGCTGGGACACCGGCCGCACCGAAGACCAACGCGACCGGCCACCGCACCGCAGTCCGACGCTCGCGTGGCAGCACCGCTCCCAGTGAGGACAGTGCGACCACCACCAGCGACGTCGGGACCGCGGTCTCCCAGGGCAGTCCGACGCCGTAGACCAACGCCGGCACCGCGAGGATCGAACCACCGGCACCGAGCAGTCCCAGCGCCAATCCGATGCCGGCACCGAACACCGCGGCCAACAGCAACGGGAACACCTAGCCGCCCACCGAGCCGGTCGGCAACCGCCCGCGCGGTGTGCGAAGTCGTGGGCACACCAGTACTCAGCCTCGACCTTCAGCGGCGTTGCGACCGGTGAGGGCTTCGATCAGCGCCCGGTCCTCGGTGCGGTCCGTGCGATTGTGCGGCAGCAGTCCGAGCACGCGGGACATCGCGCACGTGTTGCTCACCGCCGCGAACGTCAAACCGGCACCGACGAACCCGGCGATCCACTTGAGAGGTTCGTAGGCGATGCTCGCCACCACGCCCGTGAGCACGAGCAACCCGGCAACCAGCCGGACCTGTCGCTCCATGGCCCAGGTACCGCGTCCCCGGTTGAGCTCACCTCCCTGCTGCTGCCAGCCGGTGATGCCGCCACGCAGTACGCTGAGCCGCTCCAGCCCGGCGTTCTCCAGCAGGCCGCGTGCCTGCTCGGCGCGCCCTCCCGAGGCGCACACGAGCACCACCGGGTCACCGTGTCGGGCGGTGAGTTCCTCGCGGTGTTCCCGCAACAGGTCGAGGGGGACGTTGTAGGAGCCCGGGATGTGCGACGAAGCGAACTCCCCGGGCGCGCGCACGTCGATCAGCCGGACCTGGGGATCGACCTTCCGCAACTCGCGGACCTGCGTGGTGTCCACGGTCTTCGGCAATGCTTGGGACACTCGTGAGATACCTTCGCAATCGTTTCGGTGATGGGTGCTGTCAGGTTCCGTCTGTTAACGGCACGTCGGCCTGGGCGGCGGCGTCGAACATGTCGTCGATGAGTACGACCGTGCGGCCCGCGGTTTCGAGCAGCGACGCCGCGGCGGTGGCGCGGTAACCGCTTCCGCAGTGCACCCAGACCGCACCGGCGGGAACCTCGCCGAGGCGGTCCTTGAGCTCGTAGAGCGGGACGTGCACGGCACCGGTGACGTGCCGAGCGCCGAACTCGTTATTGGTCCGGACGTCCAACACCACATCCGGCGCCGGAAGTCCCTGGGAATTACCACCCAGCGCCGCGGCCAGATCACCGAAGGTCGCGGCCGGAGTGCTGCGCAACTGACCAGCATCGGCTGCCAACTCCTTCGGAGTGCCGACAGCTGCCGCGGCGAACTTGTCGATGCCGATGCGGGCCAGCTCACGCTGAGCCTGGCCGACCTGCTCGCGTGACTCGCCCAGCAGCGTGATCGGGGCGCCCCAGTCGATCATCCAGCCGAGCCAGGTCGCCATCGGTCCGTCGAGTCCGAGACTGACGGTCCCGGCGAGATGCGAGATGACGTAGGCCTTGCGAGACCGCAGATCGACGACCCACTCGCCGTGCTCCAGGCGACGCCGCAGCTCCTCCGGTTCGGCACGGACCGGCTCGCGCAGATCCAGCGGCTCCGGTCCGCTGGTGTTCTGCACACCCATGTGCGCGTAGTACGCCGGATAGGCGTCCAGCCCGGAGAGAGTCTGTTCGACGAATTCGCCCTCCGACAGTGTCAGCGCCGGGTTGATGCGCTTCTGCTCACCCAGGGTTGCCGAGTCGCCCGAGGCCTGGGTGGCCGAGCAGAAGCTGCCGAATCCGTGGGTCGGCCAGATCTGCGCACCGTCAGGCAGGTTCTCCGCAAGCCGCTGCGCCGAAGCGTGCTGGTGGCGCGCCAGATCCTCACTGTGCTGCTGCCCCAGCAGATCGGTGCGCCCGGTCGTACCGAACAACAGCGATCCACCGGTGAACACGCCCACCGGCCCGTACTCGCCTTCCAGTACATAGGAGAGGTGGTGGAACGTGTGCCCCGGAGTAGCGACCGCCCGCACCCGCATCCGCGCCGAGACTTCCACGACCTCGCCGTCCGACAGCGGTCGCCGGTCGAACGGCACTTCGTCGGCGGCGGCCAGCCCGTAGTCCGCCCCGGTCAGCCGGGCCAGTTCGAGGCCACCGGACACGTAGTCGTTGTGCACATGCGTTTCCAACACCAGCACGATCTGGACGCCGAGCCGCCCGGCGACCGCGATCACGCGATCGATATCCCGCTGCGGGTCGACGACCACGGCTATCTCACCATCAGTGGCGAGGTAGCTGCGATCCCCCAGCGAGGACGTCTCGATCACCTCGACGGCCAAGCCACCGGCCTGCGGTTCGTACTCCTTCGCCGTATTCATCGTCGTCACTGTCACTCTCCCCTTCGATCTCTTGTCCTGCTTCGATCCACCCCGACGCTCAGCTGGCACAGCCAGCGCGCACCGGTCGTTCGGATACCACGACACCCGGCGGTGAAGGCCTCTTCTTCAACCTCCAAGTTCCCGCCGGCCAGCCCAATAAACCCCGGGGGGTATCACGCCCGGCGCAAAGCGCCGCAGACCTGCCGGCTCACCCGGACATGTCCAGCTCAGGCGAGCGCGAGGAACAAACGCTCCAGTTCCTGTTCGGTCATCGGCGGTTCGTCGCCATCATCGCGGGCCTGCTGGCAGTGCCGCATACCACTGGCGACGATCTTGAATCCCGCTCGATCCAGAGCACGGGAAACAGCTGCCAGCTGCGTCAACACCTCGGCGCAGTCGTGCCCCTCCTCAATAGCTTCGATCACGCCACTCAACTGCCCCCTGGCCCGGCGCAACCGCGTCAGAGCGTCGCCCACCATCTCCGGCTTCATCTCCACGAGGATCAACTCCCTTCTCTCGCCACAGCGTACTATACCCCCGGGGGTATTCCAAATGGAGGCAGTCAAGGCACTGCAATGGCGGCCGAGATCAGGGGCGGATATCTGGCGGCGTTGCCACCCGACCTTTGGCGGGCGCCACCGCGTCGTTCGGAACGAGGTAGCCGCCCGCTCTCGAGAAACCAAAGAGACAGGATTCAGGAGGACTTTGGACTACACAGCGCACACGAACAATGACCGTGCCGACACCCGCCGGTGCCAATTGAGTCCACAGCGGACCGTCACGCTGTGCCGTCTCATTGCGGGGACTTCCACCCGCCGATCATCGACGCTGACCTCCGAGAAGCGAGGGGCTCCCGGTACCCATGACACGCACGCCGGGTGCACGTCAACGCCCTACGTAGGGTTGCATTATCCACCGGCCTCGACGCTGGCCGCCAGGTCGCCGGCGAGGTCTGAGTCGAGCGGCGCTCGAGTTCGTCGCGGTGACTACAACGCGCCGGCACCGAACTGGACACAACGGTTGCCGATCACGGTAGATTGCCGACCGATGCGGAAGGTGTTCGATGTCACAGACTGGTAGTGAATCGGGAACCGCGGTCGGCGAAGCGGACGCCGGCTCCGGCAACACGCGACGGTGGATCGGGTTGGCGCTCGGCCCGGTGCTCGCGGCGCTGGTGTACGTCCTGCTGCCGAACTCGTTGTCGGCGGACGGCAAGGCGGCCGCCGCGATCGCTGTCGTGATGGCCACCTGGTGGGTGACGGAGGCGATCCCACTCGCGGCGACGGCCCTGTTGCCGCTGGTGCTGTTCCCGCTGTTCGGCGTGGCCGAGGTCGGCGACGTGACCGCGCCGTACGCGAGCGACATCATCTTCCTGTTCATGGGCGGGTTCATCATCGGGCTCGCCATGCAGCGCTGGGACCTGCACAAGCGGTTCGCGTTGCGCACCGTTCTGCTGGTGGGCACCAGCCCGGTACGGCTCATCGCGGGTTTCATGATCGCGACCGCGTTCCTGAGCATGTGGGTCAGCAACACCGCGACCGCCGTGATGATGCTGCCTGTGGGTGTGTCCGTACTCGGTCTGGTGCTGCAGTTGGGCAACGGCAAGGGCGACACGAACTTCGCCACGGCGTTGATGCTCGGCATCGCCTATGCCGCGTCGATCGGCTCGCTGAGCACGATCATCGGCACACCGCCGAACGCCGTGCTGGTCGGCTATCTCAGCGAGCAGGGCATCTCGATCGGGTTCGGCCAGTGGATGCTCTTCGGCCTGCCGATCGCCGTCGTGTTCCTGTTCCTCGCGTGGCTGATCCTCGCCAAGGTCGTCTTCCGGCCGAAGCTCAGCGAGCTGCCCGGTGGCCGGGACCTGATTCGCGAGCAGCTCGAGGAGCTCGGCCCGATGTCGCGCGGCGAGAAGAACGCCCTCGCCGTGTTCGTCGGCGCGGCCGCCGCCTGGATCATCCTGCCGCTGCTCGCGGACGAGGAGATCATGGGCGGTGCCGCACTCACCTGGCTGGAGTACGCCGACGACAGCGTGATCGCGATGATCGCGTCGGTGTTGCTGTTCATCCTGCCCGTCCGCCGCGGTGTGCGAACGATGGACTGGGACACGGCCAAGCAACTGCCGTGGGGCATTCTCCTGCTGTTCGGCGGCGGGTTGGCGCTGTCGAAACAGTTCGAGGACACCGGGTTCGCGAGCTGGCTCGGTGATCAGGTCGCGAACCTCGACGTGCTGCCGACGATCCTGTTCATCGCCGCCGCTGTGGTGATCGTGCTGTTCATGACGGAGCTGACGAGCAACACCGCGATGGCCAGCATCTTCGTGCCGATCCTCGGCGCGGTGGCAGCAGGCCTGGGCATGGACGTCATGCTGCTGGTCGTGCCTGCGGCTCTGGCCGCGTCGTGCGCATTCATGCTGCCGGTCGCCACCCCGCCGAACGCGATCGTGTTCGGTTCCGGGCACGTCACCATCGGCCAGATGATCAAGGGCGGCGTCTGGTTGAACGTGATCGGCGTCGTACTCGTCACGTTGGCCGTCTACACGCTGGGCGGCTGGATCCTGGGCATCGGGTTGTAGCCCGCGGCCGGCCGGAGGACCGGCCCTGCACTCGCTCGCGTGACACACCCGGGAGGCCCGCACCCGCAGGCGGCGGACCCCCGGGTGTTCCCGGCCCGGTGTGGACACAGTCCGGCGCGGCCCGGCCTCGAGCTGCCGCCGAGGCCGACCGCTGCCCCGGCGCGGTGGACACTGATCGCGGCGCGGCTACCGACTTCCACGGAAGTAGACGTGCTCCGGATGGGGATGCGACAGGAAGTCGTGGTGGGAGATGTCCCAGCCGTAGGCCCCGGCGTGCTGGAACACCAGCACGTCGCCCGCACGCACCCGGGACAGCCGGACGTCTCGTGCGAGGACGTCCTTCGGCGTGCACAGTTCACCGACGACGGTGACCGGAGCGTCACGCACCTCGGGCCTCGGCGCGCGGGAGCTCCACTCGTCGACGCCGAACACGGTGAACGGGTGGTCGTGCTGCCACGACACGGGTAGCCGGAAGTGGTGCGTGCCGCCCCGCACGATCGCGTAGTGCGTGCCGTGATTCGTCTTCACGTCCAGCACCTCGACGGCGTAGTAGCCGCACGCCGCCGTCAGGTAACGCCCGCATTCGAAGTCGACCTCGGCCCAATGCCGCGGCAACCGCTCCGCGAAACCCTTCAGCTCGCGGGTGAAGCCCTCCCATTCGAACTGTGCCCCGAGATCGGCGTAGTTGACGCCGATGCCGCCACCGACGTTGAGCACGTCGCACCGCATGCCGAACTCCGACTCCCACTCGAGCACCTTGCCGCGATACAGCTCCAGCATCTCCAGATGTGCGGCCGCGGACAGGTTGTTCGACAGCGAGTGCAGATGGAACCCGACCGGCCGGATTCCCGGGAGCTGCTTCGCGGCGGCCACGGCCTCGCCGAGCACCGATTCGTCGATGCCGAACTGGGTCGGGCGCCCCGCCATCGCCAGGGTCGCCGAGGGGAACGGCCCGGTGAGGTTCACCCGCAGCAGCACGTCGACACGCGCGGCCAGCCGGGTGGCGACCTCGGATATCCGGTACAGCTCGAGCACGCTCTCCGCATGCAACCGCGTGACCCCGTGTCCGATCGCGTCGGCGATCTCCCGTTCCGTCTTCGCGGGCCCGCCGAAGATCACGGTCGAACCCGGGTCGGCGGCACGCGCCTTGGCCACCTCACCGCCCGAGGCGACCTCGAAGCCCGCCACGTGCGGTGCCAACGCCTCCAGGATCTGCGGTCCGCTGTTGGCCTTCATCGCATAGAACATGCGGAACGGTTCCGGTAACGCGTCGACGGTGGCCCGCACGTGCCGAGTGAGCACGTCCAGGTCGTAGCCGTACAGGCACACCGGGTCCTCGCCGGCGACCCGGTCGGTGAGGAGACCGGCGAGCACCTCGCTGAACCCGGCCTCGCTGAACCCCGGCTCGCCCATTCCGGCCCCGTTCGTTCCGGCTCCGTTCCTTTCGGTGCCGGTCATCCCCGCCTCCTGGCCTCGTCGAGGTGCTCGCGCAGCGCCCGCGCCGCGATGCCGCGTTCCTCGCCGAGCACGAACGTGCGCACACCCGCGGTCAACCACTCCTCGTGATCATCGCGCTCGCGCGGAATGGCACAGAACGGCACCCCGCGCTCGGCGCACGCCCCGTGGACCTCGCGGACCGCGTCGCGCACCCGCTCGTGCCGGGTCTGCCACGGCACACCGTACGACTGGGACAGATCGGCGGCACCCTCCAGTACGAGATCGATGCCACCGCCGTCGAGAACCGGCGCTATGTCGTCGACACCTTCGGCGTCCTCGATCATCGCGACGACCATGATCTCGTCGTTGGCCCTGCGGACGTAGTCGGCGAGGTCCAGGCTGCCGAATCCGGGCACGCGGCCACCGTTCAGGCTGCGCATTCCCTCGGGTGCGTACTTGGCGGCCCGGACAGCGGCGTCCACATCGGACCTGCTCCGGACGTGGGCCACCACGACGCCCATCGCACCGCCGTCGAGCACGCGGAGGATGCCCGCCGTGTCTCCCTCGGCGACCCGCACGAGCGGCGTGAGACCCACCGCTTCGGCGGCCCGGATCATGTTCTCGACCTGCTGCGGACCCACCAGCGTGTGCTCGGTGTCGATGATGACGAAGTCGTAGCCGGCGCAGCCGATCATCTCCACCATGGCGGGTTCCGGTGTGGCGCAGAACAGCCCGTAGACCTCGTCGCCGGCGCGGATCTTCCGTTTGAGCGTGTTCGTCGTCAGCATCAGCCTTCCTCGGCCAGGGGGTTCGGCACGGTCTGCAACCGCAACTCGGTGTCGGGAAGCAGCCTGCGGCTCGTCAGTTTCTCGACGTCGATGCGGGGTTTGGTCACGTCGAAGGTCGCGAAGCGCTCCGCCAGTTCGGGGAAACGTCGCCGGTAGGCGCCGATACGCTCGCGCACGATCGCCCAGAACTCCCGCTCGTCGAACGCGTAGGCGTCGGCGAGGAAGATACCGAGCTCGCCGATGTTGATGAAGAAGAACGCGTCGAGCACGAAGTCGGCGACCAGGCCTAGGTCGTCGGTCTCGACGAACGAGTTGCGATTGCCGTGGTGCTCGGGGGTCGCGCGCAGCTCCGGGCACCGCCGCGGGTCGGCCAGTTCTGCGCGGGAGAACCGCACGCCGTCGTGGAAGTCCTTGAGTGCCACCCGAGTGGGCACCCCGCCGGCATGCACCAGCACCATGTTCTGCGCATGTGATTCCACCGCGATCCCGTGCCTGCACAGCAGATGGATCACCGGCAGGACGCTGACGTCCACGACCTGCCGGAGCCACTCGGCCACGCCGAGCCGCCGGACCCACCGATCGATCAACGGAGTGCCGTCCGATTCGCAGGCGGTCAGCCCGTTGAACGGCACGGCCTGCTCGCCCGCCTCGAGCTGATCGTGCAGGTTCTCCCGCCAGATGCACGACAGCGTGCCCTCGGTGTCGCCGGATGCGGTCTCGGTGCTGACGGCCGTCCCCATCACCTCGCCGAGCAGGATGAGCCGGCACTCCTCACGCAGGAACGGGTCGCCGTCGACCACCTCGCGCAGCCACCCGGAGATCCGCGGTGCGTTGGCCACGGTGTGCGGCGCGAGTTCCCGGCGCGTCGAGGTGTTGACGATGGACAGTGCCAGCTTGAGGTAAGGGCGGCCGTCGCACGACAGCGTGCGGATCGACTGCTGCGGCAGGAACTCGTCGGGATCGTCGCCGAGCACCACGATGTCGCCGCACGCGAGCTGCTCGGCGAAAGCACCCGAGACCACTTCGCGCCACTGCCACGGGTGCACCGGAAGGTAGGTGTACTCCGCCGGGTCGGCGCGCCGCACGAACTCGTCGTAGGTCTCGCCGAGCTGAGCCCGCAGGTACGCCGACTCGGCCACGTCGGCCACGCTCGACACCTCGGCGATTCCCCGTCGGGCCGCCAGCCACAGCGGGCGCACCCCAGGCGCGAACTCCGGCCCGAACGCCAGGTTGTCCTCGCTGTCGAAACCCATGCGGGACTTGTAGGTCGGGTGATACCGGTGGCCGTCGGTGACGGCGCACTCGAGCCGGTCGTAACCGGACTCGGCGAGCACGTCACCACGCTCGACACGGGCCAACTGCGCCAGCGCGTCGTTGAACTCGGTGCGCGCCAGCTCGCGGGCGAACCGCTCCAGGCAATCGGGATCCGCCTTGACGGCGTCACGTGTCTCGTGCAGGAATCGCAGTGCCGACTCGGCCTCCTCGGTGGCAGCGGCGATGCGCAGCACGGGCTCGCGCCCCAGGCCCACCCTGGCGAAGCCGTGTCTGCGGAACGCGGTGAACTCGTACGCCACCTCATCGCCGGCCACCCGGTAGCGGCGGGGCCCGATCTCCTCGACCTCGATCGCCTGCTCGTAGATCAGTGATTCCAGCAGCTGGCGCAGCACCCTGCGCCGGACGGTGCCGAAGCCCGGCCCCGTCAATGCGCGCTCGACGAACTCCACGGTCACGTCCTCACCTCGTGCAACGGGTTTCCCACCTCGACGTAGAGCGGCCGTTCCCCACGTTCGAGGAATCGACTCACCAGATTCGCCTTCGCCGGCAAAGTCGGCGAGGTCAGCAGATCGGCCGCGTAACGGCCGGGACAGTCATCGCGCAGGAAGTCGGCCAGCTGCGCCCAGAGCTCCTCCTCCCCCACACCCGTGTGCATGCCCAGCACGTGGACGAGATGTCCGAAGTGGTTGGTCACAAGGTGGTAGCGCAGCCGGAGCCATGCTTCGTCGTCGCTGTAGCGCAGCGGCGAGCCGGGCGCCACGTCGGCCCGGTCCGCGCTCGCGCTGGTGCCTTCCATGTCTCGCACCCAGAAGCGAGTCGGCCAGCCGTGGTCGGTGTGCACCAGCGAGTTCTGGACGTGCGCCTCGAAGCTCACCCCGTCGACGGTGAACGCGTGCAGCAGCGGTCGCAACGAGATCGACGCGTACTGGCGGAGCCACGCGGCGGGGTCGCCTCCCGACTCCCGCACCAGGGCCGGCAACACAGGCTCCTGCCCGTCGCGTCCCGGCTCCAGCAGCCCGGCAACCACCCTGGGTGCCCACTCCGTTCCGGGGAACGGATTCTCCCTGAACAGCACAGCGGTCTCGGCCGCGAGTTCACCCGCGACGTCCGGTTCCAACATGCGATACCCGGTCTCGATGAGCACGCCGAGTTCCGCCGGCCACCGGTGTCGCAGTCCGGCGATCAGCCGTCCGGCGTCGGCCGCCCTGCGAACGTGCTCGGCAGGGTTGTTCCGCACGAAGTTCGTGATCCGCACGTGCAGCGGCAGTTTCCACACGACGGTCGAGTCGGGATCGCACACCGTCCGCACCGACGACGTCGGATACACCGTCGGCCCGAGCGGTCCCAACGCCGCTACGGCACCGCGGTCGAGCAGGCGTTGCATACCGGCCTGTTTGACGAGGTAGTCGGCCTGCCACGGGTGGGCCGGCAGTAGCAGTCGGCCGTCAGGTCCGTCCACTCCGGACGGCAACACCCGGGCCGGGACGACGTGGTCCGAGCACGCGACCGCGGGATCGACCGCGAAGTAGTGCAGCCGGAACTCGCCGCCCAGCTCGGGCGCGTAGCGGAGCAGGTCCTGGTCGTCGAAGCCTTCCGTGCTTTTCGGGGTCGGATGGAACGGATGCCCGCGTAGCAGCGCCTGCTCCGCGCGCCGAGTGAATTCCCGGGCGCGGAGTCCTGGTGAGCGGGAGTCTCCGGAACCGGCGCGTCCGGCGCCTGGATCTCCCGCGCCGGGATCTTCGGCGTGGCCGTCCCCGGCCGTGCGTTCTCGCGCGTCGCGCGCACCGGCCGGTTCCTCGCGGGCGAGGAACCGTGCGATGTGCCCGGTGCTGTTGGCGATCTGCCGTGCCAGCTCGTCCCGGTTCTCCGCGCCACCGTACCGGGCCACCAGCTCGTCGAGCAGGATGTCGACGAGCTGATCGTGGCCGAGCACGCCGGGATGACCGTCGAGGCCTATCGCCGGGGTGGGCACGTGGTGGCCGAACGGCGAGACGTGCGCGAGCTCGATCGTGAGCGTGTCGTCGATCGACCGCAGTGGTACGCGCACCACCGGCCCGTCCACCTCGTGGCCGAGCTCACGGAGGAAGGCGTTGACCAGTCGCTGCCGGGTCGCCGCCTGCGCGCAGGCATCAGACATGTGCACTCCTCGGTTCGGGGGCGACGGGGGTCGGATCGTGGCCGCCCTGCTGCACGGCACTGCGCACCGCCAGCAGGGCGGCGATGCCCAGTACGACACCGATGACGCCGAACGCGCCCACCGGCGGGAGCGTGACCGCGATGGCCGCCCCGAACAGCGGTCCGACGACCTGACCGAGATCGAGTACGCCGGTGGAGAAGCCGAACGCCGTGCCGGAAAGCCGCTGCCGCACTCGCCCACTCGCCACGTGCAGCACCGACTGCAGGAAGGCGGCGAAGCAGAACCCCTGCACCAAACGCAATGGGATCAACAGCTCCACCGAGGTCACCACGACCTGGAGGGCGGTCGCGATCGCACAGCACGCGGCGGCGATCGCGAACCCCCGCTGGGCGGAGGCGCGGTCGTTGTAGCGGCCCCACCACGGACCTCCCGCCCAGGAGGCCGCCCAGGTCGTCGCTTGCAGCATGCCGACCCACACCGCGGCGTCGGCCATGGAGCCGGTGATGCGCTGCACCTGCGGGGCGAACACGACCACGAGGGCATAGATCGCGGCCTGCCCTGCCAGCCCCGCCAGCAGCACGTTGCGCGTGTCGGCGCGGCCAACGAGGATCCCGGCGGCCTCGCGCAACGGGGCCGCGCGCAACGGGGCCGGGCGCAACGAGGCGCCGCCCTGCGAGCCCGTGGCCGTGTATCCGGCGCCGGACTCCCGCTCGGGGTCGCTCTCGGGTGTCGGCTCGGGTGTCGGCTCGGGTTCGATGAGCAGCCACGCGGCGGCCACACTCGAGCACACGAGTAGCGCCGCGACGGTCACGAAGATCGGCCCGAATCCCCACGTACCGGCCAGCACGCCGCCCGCCAACGGGCCCAGTAGAGCACCCGCCGCGGTCGCGCCGAACAGGCCGCCGAGAGCGCGGCCCCGCCGGTGCCCGGTGGCCAGCGTTCCGGCGAAGGCGGCGGTCGCGCTCACCACGCCGCCGCACGCGCCCTGCAACAGGCGGAACGCGACGAAGGCAGCGGGCGTGGTGGCCATGGCCATCAGCACCAGTGAGATCGCGAGGCCCGCGTGCGCCCGCACCACCATGGCCTTGCGCCCGTAGCGATCGCCCACCGCTCCCCACAGCGGACCGGTGAGCATCTGCGTCACCGCGGGGGCAGCCAGCGAGATCCCGGTCCACAGTGCGATGTCCCCGGATGGCGTACCGAGGTCGGCCAGGTAGAACGGCAACAGCGGAACGACGACGGTCAGTCCTGCCGTCGCCGCGAACTGCCCGAGCCAGAGCACCGCGAACATTCGTTTCGCCTGCGTCATCACTGCACCGTCATTCCCGCACCCCGGCCAGCGGGTTCGGCACCGCGCCGGTGCCGGCCGGCATGGACACCCCGCTCGACGACCCTCGCTCCAGCAGTGGGCCGAGTACCGTGCGGCTCGGCCATGTGGGGGCACGGAGCAGGCAGTGGGCGAGCGTGTCACCGAACCGGTCCGGCAAGTCCATCCGGTCGAGGCACGCGACGATCTCCTCCCGCAGCTGTGTCCACAGTGCACGCTCGTCGAGCGAGAAGTGGCGGCACAATGCGTCGACGATGCCGTAGAGGTTCACCTGGAGTCCGAGCGTCTGGAAGTAGCCGATCAGCTGCTCCGCGGTGTCGAGCCGCAGCGACTGCCGCGCACCGGGTTTGATGGCGTAGGCCGGTTCGGCCAGCCCCGCCGCGGCCATCCGTTCCGGCACGTACCTCAGCGTGTCGTGGTCCCGCAGGACGAACCCGGGCACCTCCGCGCCGTCGAAGGCGACCACCACGTTCTGCCCGTGCAGCTCGGGAAGCACGCCGTGGCGCAGGAAACCCACTCCGAGCTCGCAGAACCCGCGCGCGAGCCGAGCGAAGAACCGCACCGGGTCGCCGTCCGGCACGAGGACCGGTGCCAGCGTGAGCCACTCGTGCGCGGCGAGTGCCGCCATCGGCACGGCGAGGGAGCCGTCCAGCTCCGGGTACGTGCGTACCTGCGCGGCGAGCTGCCCCGGCCGGTCGGCGAACTCGTCGCCATCGGACCAGCCGCACCAGGCGCCCTCGTCGCACAACCGTACGCGGGCCGTGAGTACCGGGTCCCTGTCGACGGCGGCGCGCATGGTGCGCTGGGCCGCGTCGCCGTTGGCGAGATACCGGGGCGGAAGCAGCCGTGCTGCGCCCAGGGTGGCCACACCCAGCGGGAGCTTGAGGTGACGAAGACCCGGGGGCGACGTCGTCAAGGTGCGCAGGGAGGCCGTCGGGTGGAAGCGCCCCAGGTCGCGCGCCACGGGCACGATCGCACCGGCCGCGAGTTCGCCGGCGAACTCGCGGCCGAGCACGTTCTCGTACTGCCAGGGGTGCACCGGCAGGATCGCGTACTGCGCGGTGTCGACCCCGGCGAGCGCGACCGTCTCCTGCAGGCGGGTCAACTCGTCGCCCTGCAGAACCAGCGCAGCGAGGTCCGCCGAGCGTGGGTCATCGCCCGCGCGGACGAACCGGGTGCTCACCGCGACCCAGTCGAGGCCGAGCGCGGCCTCCCGCACAGTGCCGTACTGCGCGAGCTCGGCAGCCGTCCACCCCGCCGCGGCGCGCGCCGTGGGATGGAACGGGCGGTTCCGCGTCGCGGCCATGCGTTCACCCGCCAGCAGATCGACGTTCGCACCGTCACGCCGCGCCGCGAGTACCGTCGCCGCGTGCTCGACCGCGGTCGCGACGTCCCCGGACACGCCGCCGACCTGGGCCGCGTCCGGGGCGACCAGCCGCACCAGCTCGTGCGGGCTCACGGGCGTGCCGTTGAGGCGGGCGGGCCCCCGGTCGAGGCGATACCGCTGCAGACCGCCGCCGTCGCGGACGGCGACGGTCACCTCGCCGTCCGCGACCGGGACGGCCAGGGTTCCGTCGGCACGCGCATCGGCCTCGCCGAAACCCGCCACGTTCTCCTGGATGAGAGCGTCCACGAGATCACGCAACACCAGCTCGGCCGCCCCGCCGTCGACCTCCGAGATCACCGGCATCACCGATCAGTGCAGGTCGAGCCACGTGCCGGTGCCCGACTCGGTGGCTCTCCGGTAGACCTCGCCGGCACAAGCGATGTCCTCGACGGCCATGCCCATCGGGTTCAGCACGATGATCTCGTCGTCGTTGTCCCTGCCCTGGCGGTCGCCCGCGAGTATCTCGCCGAGTTCCGCGTGCAACTGCTCGCGCGAGAACGAGCCCTCGAGCACCAGCCGGTTGATGATCTTCTTCTCGCGGTTGCTCTGCTCCCAGTCGTCCACGACAACCTTGTCCGCTCCCAGGAACACGTCCTTGTGGACGTCCATGATGGACACATTGCACAGCAGTGCTCCCCGTTTGAGCCAGGAGAACGTGATGTAGGGCTGGTCGGTGACCGTGCACGGCACCACGAGATCGCCCTGGCCGACCGCGTCCTCGGCGGTGTCGGCCACGACCGCCTTGACGCTCGGGTTCTCCCGTGTGATCCGGTCGGCCAGCCCGCTGGCCGCCTCCGCGTCGACGTCGTAGAGGTGCACGGTCGAGATGTGGTCGAACTGCTGCAGTAGTGCCGTGACCTGCGTGCTGCCGATGAGCCCGCAGCCGACCAGTGCGACGTCGGTGAACCCGCTCACCGCGAGATGCCGTGCGGCCAGGCAGGTGACGCCCGCGGTCCGCCAGGCACTGATGAGGCTGCCCTCCATGACGGCGACCGGGTACTTCGTCGCCGGGTCGTTGAGCACGATCAGTGCGCTGGCACGCTCTCGCCCGGCGCGGGTGGGGTTGTCGTGCTTGCTGCCGATCCACTTGATCCCGGAGAGGCCGGGATCGCCGACGTGTGCGGGCATCGCGATGATGCGATCGGCGATGTGCCCGTCGGGGCCGTCGGTGCGCAGGTACGGCTTGAGCGGCTGCACGGTGTCGCCCTTCGCATGGGCGACGAGCCCTTCGTGCAGGGCGTCGACGTACAGGTCGGAGTGGTCGCCGCCGACGGCGGCGACATCGGATCGGGACAGGTACAGCATCCGGACGGCGTCGTCTGCCACCGGTTCCTCCTTCACGCTGGGGGCTCCGTACTGCGCCGGCGGGCGCCGGTGAGCCAGTTGTCGTCGTAGACGAGGTCGAGGTACCGGTCACCGCGGTCGGGGAACACCGCGACGATCCGGCTGGGATGGTCGAGCCGTGGCAGCATCCGCTGGATCGCGGCGACCACCGCGCCCGTGGATCCGCCCGCGAAAACCCCTTCCGTGGCAAGGAGTTGCCTGCATCCGGTCGCCGCGGTGACGTCGTCGACGTAGACCACCTCGTCGATCTCGTCCGGCCTGCACAGCTCGGGCACACGGCTGGACCCGATCCCCGGGATGTCCCGTGGGCCGGGAGCACCCCCGAAGATCACGGAGCCGACCGAGTCGACCGCGATCACCCGCATGTCAGGGAAATCCTCGCGGAGCCTGCGCGAGCACCCGAGGATGCTGCCGGTCGTGCTGACCGCGGCGAAAAGGTAGTCCGGCGGACGGACGAGCTGCTCGGCCAGTTCCGCGCCCGTGCCGTGATAGTGCGCCTGCCAGTTCCGGTCGTTGGCGTACTGGTTGATCCACACGGCGTCGGGGTCCGCGGCGAGCAGTTCGTTCACCCTCCGGATGCGCGAGTGCAGGTAGCCTCCCGCTTCGTCGACGTCGTCGACCATCTCCACATCGGTGCCGAGCCGGCGTAGCAACGCGAGGTTGGCGGTTGTCGTCTTGGGATCGAGTACGCACGTGAACCGCAGGCCCCGTACCCGGGCGGCCATGGCGAGCGCGATGCCGAAGTTGCCGGAACTGCTCTCGACCAGTCGGCAGCCCGGGGTGATCGATCCGTCGTGCAGACCGGAGTCGACGATGTAGCGCGCCGAGCGGTCCTTCATGCTCCCACCCGGATTCATCAACTCCAGCTTCGCGAGGACGTCGACGTCCGGCTGCGAGAACAGCCGGTTCAGAGCGACGACCGGGGTGTTGCCGACGCAGTCGAAGACGGACTCGGCAATCGACTCGTCGGGCTCGGCAACAGTGTCGGCGGCAGTAGCCACGTTTCTCCCTTGCTAGAGCGGCCGGAACGGGCGGTGTCGATGCCCTGGCACGTTAGCAAAGGCTAGCCTTACTTAAATAGCCAAACGGGATGAGTAGCCTCACCGGGCGAGTGGTCTTGACGTCACGGAGCGGGAGAGCAGGACTTCCCCTCGGCAGGCGGAATGTCCTGATTCTGCCGCCGGTGCCGGCGATGACCAGTCGTGCTCGATCGGAGTGCACGGCGAACGGCCCGCTTCGAGGTACCACTCGTCAACCGAGATCAGGAACTTGGCGACGGGGTCACTTCCGGACCGGTTCACCCTCCGGTGTGAGGACCCACCAGACGTCTCCGACGCCTTGGCCGCTCAGGTCGCCGGGCGCCTGGTCGCCGGCGTAGTAGTAAAGGGGCCATCCGTTGAGAGTGAGCTGGGACCGGCCGTCGACGCCGGTGATGGTGCCGACCTCGCCGCTGATGCCGTTGACGTCGGGCGTTTCATCGCCCGGGACCGCGGGCCAGTTCTGCGCGCACTGCCCCTCGCACGTCGAGGTTCCGGAACCGCGGTCGTCGCTGTCGAACTGATAGAGAACCATCCCGTCGTCGTCGACCACGATCGTGCCGAATCGAGTATCGGCGGTTCGCAGTCCCGGGGCGTCGCCCGAGTCTCCGTCGCCCGAGTCATTTTCGCCGGTGGCCGGGGGTGCTCCGTAGCCGCCGTTGCCACTGTCGCCGCCGTCCCGTGAGGATCCGCCGTCGCCTGCACCGCATGCGGTCAGCGTGAGCAGGAGGAGTGGCACCGCCACGGCCTTGAGGGTGCTTCTGGTCTTCATTGTTCGCGCCTTCCTGTCCTCGCGGGTGCGGGCCCACTGTTCGGGGCACTCGTGAAACACGAAGCGCGAGCCGGTGCGGTTCATCCACCGGATGCGGATTCGGTCGCTATTGCGCGGGAACCGACGCGGTGAGCACTTCCTCGCCGCCGGCGGTGACCACGGTGAGGGAGGCGACGTCGTCGAGACTCACGGCCGTGGCGCCGCCGAGAACGACGGTTTCACCGGGAACGGCCTGCCAGGTCGACGCTCGGGTGCTGGTGCCGTCGGCGTCGGTCACGACGAGCGCGTACCACGGCTGCTGCCGTTGGTAGTCCAACCGCGCGGCGTACTCGCATTCGATGGACAGCCGGGTTCCCCAGGCCTCGGGGGCGAGCGTGACGTCGACGTCCATCGACGACGAGACCGAATCGACCGGCTCCAGGGCCACCGACACGGCATCGGCAGCGGGCCGATGCACCAGGGCGGCGGGTATCGCGAGCACGAGCACGAGGACTGCGGCTGCGGCGGTCGCCCATACGAGTAGTCGCCGCCGGCGCCGGACACCGCGCCGGTGCTCCCTGCGCAGCATGGCGTCCATCAGATCGACCGGTTCCCGGTGCTGATCCGGCAGGTCGGTGTCGGGTCCGGGCCGGATCTGCGCGAGCAGGCCGGCCATCGAAGCGAGATCGTTCACCGCATCGCGGCACAGCGGGCACTGTTCCATGTGCTCCTCGTAGGCCCGCCGATCCGTCGGGGTGAGTGCGCCGAGTACATAGGCGGCATCCCATTCGGCGAAGCCTTCGTGGTCCAGCCGATTCATCGGGTCACCCCTCTCTCCTGGAACGCCAGGCGCAAGGCGCACAGCCCGTAGTGCAGCCGCGACTTCACCGTCCCCTCGGGGATACCGAGCTCCTCGGCCAGCTCGGCCGTGCTCAGTCCCCCGTAATACGCCCGCACGATCACCTCTCGGTGGTGCGGGCCCAAGGAAGCGAGAGCATCGGTGACCAGCATCGCGTCGAACAGCCGATCCACGCGGTCCTCGGCGATTTCCTCCGCCGCCTCCGGAGTCGTGTGCTCGTGGCGCCGGCTCGCACTGCGCGCTTGGTCGATGACCAGGTTGCGGGCCACGGTGAACAGCCACCCACGGACCCGAACCGGGTCGTCCCGGATCACTCTCGGCGTTCGCCAGGCTCGCAGCAGCGTCTCCTGCACGACGTCGTCGGCATCGGCGGGTCTTTTCGTCAGCGAAACCACGTACCGCCACAGCGCGGTCGCGTAGCGGTCGTGCAGGTCGCGCAGCACCTCGACGCGGCTCGCATCGGTTCTCGACCGACCCGGCCGTTGTTCCTCGCCGGTGCTGCCCTCGCCCATGTCCACTACACGGTGCGGAGCACCCGATGGTTCACCGCCGGAGTGAACGTTGCGGTTGCGCGCCTCGTGTCTCCCACTATGGACGATACCGGGACATTCCTCGGCCTTCCGCTGCATCCGTTGCTCGTCCACGCTGTGGTCGTGCTGGTTCCGCTGGCCGTGTTCGCGCTGTTGCTCGCGCAGTTCTGGCCGGCAGCTCGCGGTCGACTCGGCCTGACGACCCCGTTTGCAGCGTTGATCGTCGCCTCCCTCGTGCCTTTCACGACCGCCGCCGGGCAGTCACTCGCGAGCGTCGTCGGCCCGGTGCCCTCGGTGCTGGAGCACGAACGCTACGGGCGAATGCTGCTCCCCTGGTCGATCGGCCTCTTCCTGGTCGCGACGGCACAGTGGGCTTGGTTCCGGTGGGCGGCGACAGCCCTTCGGCGGGCGCAGCGGGAGCGCGCCGCCACGGCCGGATCGGTGCTCCTCGGCATCGCGGTGATCGTCGTGGCCGTCGGGACCATGACCGTGCTGATCGTCACCGGCCATTCCGGCAGTCGGTCGGTGTGGGAGTCGGTCATGCCATGAGGCGACCGGCTCCCGGGCGCCGACAGGACCGGAAACTCTCCGGCGGTTGCCGCGCGCCAGGCCGGTCGCACGTTGTTTCCGTGCCGCGGCTTTCGCGACATACGTGCCACCGAAGTCGATCACTCTATTGTGCAATGGCATGTTCGACCATAGGTTCGATAGTGTGGCCGTTGTGGATGACATGGGGGACATGCTCGAGTCGCTGCGGGACCTGCGGGTTCGGCGGGCGCAGATCGATGCTCAGGAAGTGGCGCTGCTGGCCCGCATCTCTGCTGTCGTGGGTGATGATCGCGGGCTGGCGGAGGAGTTGACGCCGGTGCTGCGGGTCTCGACCCGTGAGGTGGAACGACGCATCGACGACGCGAAGTCATTGACGGGGCGGATGCCGCAGTTACTCGCGGCGATGCGCGCCGGCGACGTTGAGACGTACGGCGCGCGGCGGGTGTTGGCAGTGGTCGATCCGCTCGACGACTGGGCTGCCCAGCAGGTCGACGAGCTGCTGGCGGAACGGTTGGTGGAGGCGTCGGAGACGGCGTGGCAGCCGGGGAATCTGGCCCAGCGGGCGCGTCGGCTCGTGGAGAAGATCGACCCCGACGGGCAGACCGCACGCGCGCGGCGAGCGCGAGCGGAACGCCGGGTCGAACTCACCCCGGGCGAGCACGCGATGTCCTCGTTCGAGGCGCAGCTGCCCGCGGAAGTCGCGGCGGCCTGCTACACGCGGGTCGATGGGATGGCACGGTCGCTGCGCCGCGGTGGTGACCGGCGCACGCTGGATCAGTTGCGGGCGGACGTGACCGCGGATCTGCTGTTGGGCCGCGACCCGGGGGTCGCGCTGCCCGAGGCCGCGGCCACGGTGTCGGTGCACGTTCCCGCCGACGCGGCCCTGGGAATCTCCGACGACGGGTGCGAACTAGACGGCTACGGACCGATCCCCGCCCCGATTGCGCGGGAGATCATGACCAACAGCCGCAGCATTTGGCGGGCGGTGTTGTGTGATCCGGGCACGGGCGAACCCGTCGACCTGGGACGCACCCGACGACGACCGAGTGCGACGATCCGCGACCTGGTGCGGATACGCGACCGGGAATGCGTCATGCCCTGGTGCCACAGGCCCGCTCGGCACTGCGACCACGACCACGAACATGCGTGGGCCGCACCTGGCGGTGGCGGGTCGACGTCGGTGGCCAACGGTGGGCCGCGCTGTCGACGACATCACCGGTTGAAAGACCAGCCCGGCTGGAGCGCCCGCTACGACCCGGTCCACGGCATCACCCAAGTGACGACGCCACACGGGGCCACTTACACCGCACGCCGCGAACCCGTCCTCACCCCGACACGCACTGCCCCGACACGCGATGCCCAGGCACGCGATGCCCAGGCACGCCGCGTCCGGCGATGCGACAGCCCGACACGTCAGGCCCAGAGCCGCACAGCCCCGACACGTGACGACCCGAAACATCGGAACGAGGACAACCCACCGTTCTAGTTCGCCCACCACATCCTTCAGGAAGCGGGTCCGCCGAGGGCCGGTCCGATCCAGCGGCGGACGAGGGACCGGATGCGATCGTCGGTGAGCGGCGGGGTCGACGGGTACTGGAGAAACGAGATGAACAGCCGCATCAGAACCTCGGCGAGTCCCTCGAGGTCCTCGTCGGTGGTGACTCCGGCGCCGCGCCAGTCCACCGGCACGTTCCGCAGGATGCGGGCGCCGAGGGCGAAGGCCGCAGGAGAGGTCGACCCGGCGGTGAAGTAGTCGGGTTCGCCCGCTTGCAGCAGCAGGCCCATATAGGGTTCGTCGGGCACGGTTCGGACGGCGAACACCACGGATTCCACCGCCGCCTCGGCAGGGCTGTCGCAGGTGGCCAGGTGCCGCTGCATCCGCTCGGCGAACTCGTCGGCTCCTGCCTGTCCGACGGCCCTGAGTATCTCCGAGAGGCTCGGAAAGTAGCGGTAGACGGTCTGGCGTGTCACGCCGGCCTCGGTAGCGACATCGGACAAGCTGATCTTGGAAACGTCGCTGCGGCCGATGCACGCGATGGCCGCCTCGACGAGGCGGCGGCGTGCCTGATCCTCGGCGCCAGGCGGGTTTCCCTGCCATCCGTGGTGTCCCATGGGTGTCATCCTCCCCGAAGGGGAAGGTCAGACACCGGCAGGATCCGTCCGGCGGGTTCGCTGCGTGGTGCGATGGAGGGCGGCGAGGAACAGGCCGGCGCCGAGGAAGCAGACAAGCGTGTAGAGGCCGCTGCCCGTCGGGGTGCCGTCGCGAGTGATGCCGTCCTGCGCGCCGAGATACTGCGGCAGGGCCGCGGCCCAGAACACCGCCATCGCCCCGACGTAGATCACCGGGTAGTAGCGGGCGAAGGCCGACGGTGGTTCGCCGGGCCCGCAGTCGGGCGCTCTCACATGCGAGACGACGATCCAGCCACCGGCGAGCCAGATGAGGGCGAGCTCGATACCGAGGATCCAAGCCTGGGCGGTGACATCGGGTGTCTCGCCGCCGAACAGGCTCGACGGGATGTTGGCGATCACCATCGCCACCGGGGTCAGGACTCCGGCCAGCAGGACGCGCCGCACGAGGCTCCATCCGTGCCGCGGCCCGCCGTCCGCGGCAGCCCGGCCCGTCAAGCGCACGACCAGGTAGGTCATGGCCCCCATCGATACCGAGGCGAACAACAGCATGCTGGTCAACGGCACCGACGCCATCGCCGGATGGTTGACGATGTGGTTGTCGTCGTTCCACGTCCACCATTTCAGCTGCGGGCCGACGTGGTCGAAGATCTCGTAGAAGACCTGACAGGCCAGGGCCACGGCCACCGATCCTGCCAACGCACCGCGCCGCCGGAAAATCCCGAGTGACCGCACGAGCTCGTAGGCCAGTTGGCTGATCATCGGATAGAACGCCACGATGTAGAGCGGCAATCGATCCGCCATGAACTGCACGGTGAACCGGTTGTGAGCGAAGATGAACCCGTACACCTCGTCGAGACCGAACCATTCCGGGAAATACAGCGGTGGTTCGATCACGAACAGATAGACCAGCGAAGCGCACCACAACGCGAGATTGACCGGATCGCCGTTGCGGTAGCGGCGAACGGCGTGCACCAGCGCGAACACGGCACCACCGATGACGAGCACTTCGAGCAGCGGCATCGTCCAGTTCGTGAGATCCCAGGGAAACCGCAGCGAGGCCACCGCGGACACGTCGGCACAGTCGAAGCCGAGGACGCGTGTGGACTCCTCGGCATGCGCTCCGCACACGGCGTCGGTCATGGGTGCGCCCCGGCTCTCTCCGCGGTACTCGTGGTGGCAGCCGGTGAGTAGTCGGTGGCGGGTGGTTCGGCCTGGGGATCGAATCCGTAGGGAACCCGCTCGCGGCCCAACGCCGCACGGATGCGATAACGCACGAGACCGGCGAGCACCCGCGGGTTCGTCATCATCCGGCCCAGCGACTCGTCCATGTTGAACACTTTGGAGAAGTGCTCGTCGACGACGGCGTCTTCGCGGGCTGCGCCGACGATGAGGCTGAACGCGGGACCGGAGGCGGCCGCGAGAATCCGACGTTTCCACTCGGGAAGCCGCTCGGTGCCCACAGCGCATTCGTAGCCCTGGTCCCGCGCCATCGCGAGACGCCACGGCACACCGAGCAGTTTGCGCTGTTCGGCGAGGAATCCCGCACAGAAGCTCCGGTCGAGATTCCCCGCGCGGGAGAGGGCTTCTCGCAGCAGGAGCGCCGAACTCGCCGCGGAGCTGATGCCCTGTGCGTAGAACGGATTGAACGCGCAGATCGAATCACCGACGAACACGAGCCCCTTCGGAGGCGTCGACAGGCGGTCGAACCGGCGCCACTTGTTACCGGTCGAGCGGGTCAGATGCACCGGCGAGGTAGGGGTGGAGCGCTCCATGGCCGAGGCGAACAACGGCGTCCGCACCCGCCCGGCCGATTCGACGAACTGCTCGGTGGTGCGGGGCATCTTGTGACCCCATGAACCCATGCAGGCGATGACACGATCGCCCTCGACCGGGAAGAAGTTCACCAGGAAGTCGTGTTCAGCGGGGTGCCGACCCTTGTCGGGGGTCGGCATGATCACGAGGTGTTGCCACCACCAGGAGGAGGGCCGCTGCTCGGCCGGGGGCAGGTCGTACCAGCGTGAGGTGTAGGTGACCTTGGCGTCGAGCGTCTGCACCGGCGGCTCCGGCCAGCCGGCGGCCACCAGCCAGTCACCGACCGAGGAACCACGCCCCATCGCGTCCACGACGAGGTCCGCGTCGATGTGCTCGTCACCGTCGGGAGCGGAGAGCTGCACCCCGGTGATCGCTCCGTCGTGGACCGTGAGACCACTGACGCCGACGCCCTCGCGCAGTTCCACATTGGACAAACCACGAATCTTTTCGCGCAGCACGCGTTCGATGAGGATGCGCGAGCTGTAGATCATCGTCATCGCGCTGCGCTTACGCGCCGACCAGCCCTCGCCGTCGAGGTAGGCCGCGTCCATCGAGGGCATCAGGTGAAGCCCGCCCGCTGCGATGAGTTCTTCCTCGAAGCCGGGGAACAGTTCTCCGATCGCCCGTCTGCCCGAGTTCAGCAGGAAGTGCGGATGTTTGCTCTGCGGCACCCCACGCCGGTGCTCGGCCTCTGCGGGCAGTTCGTCGCGTTCCAGCACCACCACGTGATCGAAGTGCGGCGCGAGCGCCCCCGCGCTGCACAGGCCGCCGACACTGCCTCCGAGGACCACCGCCACATTGCCGAGCACCATCGACCGACCTCCGCGTTGATCATACAGATTTTCTGAAACTGTATGATCGGATCCAGGTGGCGTCAATGGCCCGCCGTCACAGCCGGGCCGGTCCGGCGGCCCGCCTCGGGCCCGGTGTGGCCGCGAGGCGAGGTTCGTGTCCGTTGATCCTGCTGACGGATGTCGACCGGTTGGCGCAGCACGCTTGCGGCGCATGGAGGAGTGGCGGCCGGACAGCTGCCCGTACGACTCGGCCTCGGCTGCAGAACCTAGTCTTCGTTGGCACGACGGAGGCTCTCGCAGTCAATACAGGCTGGACGGCCGCCGATGAGGCCGAGTCCGATCAGGACCTGTCGCCCGCGTGAGACCAGGTTCGAACACGGGCCCGCGGACGGATGGGAGTCCTCATTGGACATACTGGCCCCGAGCACGTTACTGCGACAAAGGTCACGGCCGAATCCGGCAGGTCGCTGGCACGCGGTACTCGCCGGTCGGCGGTGAGCGGGCCGTTCCCGAACGTGATGGCGACTACGGCGCAGAACCTCCGTTGCAGCCGGGTAACTCCCGACTCTTCGCCGGATCACCGGGTTGACCTCCCACGCCAAGACCGAAGGCGGCGATGTCGTCGAACCCGCCACCGAGACCCAGGACGATTGGGTGGCCATCGCCGAGGAGACCGTCAACCAAAACTTCTACGCCACCACCGACCCGTGGTACCGCGGCTCCAACGTCTCCGGCAAACCGACAACATTCCTCGACCACCTCAGTGGCGTCGGCAAACACCGGCACGCGGTGGTGGGTGAGCTGGATGATGCCGCCTTATCCCACCAGCAGGTGCACCGGCCGAACCGGGATCTCTGATCCGGTCGACGAGATGCCGAATCCGGCCCTCACTTGTGCAGCGCGTCCGCGTTCGGAGTCGGCGCCGAATCGCCCGACGATCCCGAGGTCCTGTTGGTCAGCCAGTTGCGGTAGCGGCCAAGCGGGTGGCTCGTCCTGGCCTTCCGGCGTCGCGGTACTACTCCAGGGCCTTCAGGCACGTGCTCTAGTAGTACCTCTGATGTGGAGCTGAGGGGAATCGAACCCCTGACCTTCTCGATGCGAACGAGACGCGCTACCAACTGCGCTACAGCCCCTTGGTGAAGCGAGACCAGCATAGCAAGGCCGGCGCGACCCTCGACGCCGGGGGGGGCACCCCGACGCCCGTCGCGCGCGACCTGCGACGTGTCGGCGGCCGAACGCGTGAGACCCGGGTCACCGCGACACATCTTCCGGAACGTCGTCCCAGGCCACGGTGGGCCATCCATGGGCTCGCACCGCCGAAGCCGACGGCGATCACACCCGCGACCACCCCCGACGTCTAGACGAAAATGATTTTCATTTGTACTGTCGGCGGCCCATCGACGCCCCAGAGTCCTCAGCGGCTGTCGGCGTCGGACGTTCAGTCGGCGACGGGAGGCCAACGACCGTGACCCGGAAGGATCGGACGTGACGACCACGACGAGAACGCCGACCGGGCCTGCCGCAACGACACGTCCGCCCGCGTCCCGACCGGGCACACCCCGGTCGGGTACGGCCACCGCCGTGGCGGTCCTCACGGTGGCCCTGCTCGGCTCGGTGATCGCCGGCATCTCACTGGGCTCCGCGGTCATACCGCTTTCGGACACGCTGCGCTATCTCGGTGCAGCACTGACCGGAGGCACGATCGGCGCCGAAGACGTCACCCAGTACTCGATCGTCTGGGAGGTCCGCGCTCCCCGGGTGGTGCTGGCCGCGGTCGTCGGGGCAGGCCTCAGCGTCATCGGCGTCGCGGTACAGGCGATGGTGCGCAACCCGCTCGCCGACCCGTTCATCCTCGGCGTGTCCTCGGGCGCGTCCGTGGGCGCGAGCGCCGTGGTGTCGTTCGGCCTGTTCGCCGGCCTGGGTGTCTACGCACTCTCGACCGCGGCGTTCCTCGGTGCACTGCTCGCCTCGGCCCTGGTCTACGCAGCCGCGCACACCAGGGCCGGCCTGACCCCGCTGCGCCTCGTGCTCACCGGCGTGGCCCTCGCCTACGGCTTCCAGGCGCTGATGAGCGTCATCGTGTTCTTCGCCCCCTTCGGGGAAACGGCCCGGTCGGTGATGTTCTGGATGCTGGGCAGTCTCGGCAGCGCGACATGGCAATCGTTGCCCGTCGCCGCGGCAGCCGTCGTGGTCGCCGTCGTGACGCTGCTCAGGAGCGGGCCCTCGCTCGACGTCCTCGCCATGGGTGACGAGTCCGCCGCAGGCCTCGGCCTGGACACCACGCGGCTGCGCCGCATGCTCTTCCTGCTCACGGCCGTCGTCACCGGAGCGCTCGTCGCGGTGAGCGGCGCGGTGGGCTTCGTCGGCCTCGTCATGCCGCACCTCGTCCGCATCGTCACCGGTGCGAGTCATCGGCGTGTGCTGACGATCGCACCGCTCGCAGGCGCTGTCTTCCTGGTATGGGTCGACCTCGCGTCTCGGACGATGTTCGCCCCTCGGGAGCTGCCGCTCGGGGTCATCACCGCGTTGATCGGCGTTCCGGTCTTCGTCGTCCTGCTCCGCCGCCGCAGCTACCTGTTCGGGGGACGCTGACATGGACGTGACACTGGACGACGTCACGGTGGAGGTCGCAGGCACCGCCCTCGTGCGCCGGCTGAACCTCGCGGTCGGAGCGGGTGAAGTGGTCGGACTCGTCGGGCCGAACGGCAGCGGCAAGTCGACGGCGCTGCGGTGCATCTACCGCGCCCTGCGACCCACCACGGGGACGGTCCTGCTCGACGGATCCGACATCAGCGGCCTTTCCCTCCGGGACAGCGCACGTTCCGTTGCCGCCGTCACCCAGGACGGCAGTCCCGAGCTCGACTTCACCGTGGCCGAGATCGTGGAACTCGGCCGGTATCCGCATCACCGCGGCGGCGCCGCACTCGGCGAACGTGAACGTGACGTCTGCGTCGAGGCGATGCGCCGCGTCGACGTCACACATCTCGCCCACCGTGGTGTGCTCTCACTCTCCGGCGGTGAACGCCAGCGCGTGCTGATCGCACGGGCCCTCGCGCAGGAGCCGGCCGTACTCGTCCTCGACGAGCCCACCAACCACCTCGACGTTCGTCACCAGGTCGAGCTGCTCTCGTTCCTCCGCACGTGCGGTCTCACGGTCGTCGTCGCACTGCACGACCTGAATCTTGCGGCCGCCGCCTGTGACCGGCTCGCCGTGCTCCGGGAAGGGGCCGTCGTCGACGACGGCCCACCGTCCGATGTGCTCACCCCCGACCTGGTCGGCCGGACGTTCGGAGTGCGGCCCGACATCGTCCGTCACCCGGTGACCGGCGTTCCCCAGCTCGTCTATCACCTCGGTCCCGACGACCCCATCCCAGGAGGAACCCACCCATGACAGCGACGACCAAGTCCGTTCCTGTCCTGCTGGCCGCCTGTCTGCTCGCCACAGCCTGCGGAGCCGACGTCCAACGGAACGCCCAGGACGGCCCCCGGCCCGTGACGGTCGAGAACTGCGGCAAACGGATCACCTACCCGCCGCCACAAAACGCCGTCGCCTACGACATGAGCGCCACGGAGAAGATGTTCGCCCTCGGCCTCGCCGACCGTATGCGCGGAATCGTCATGCCCAGCACCGCGAACCCTGCCGTGGAACGCTCGCCGTACCGCGAGGACTACCGTTCGGTGGAGACGCTCTCGACCGACGTGCTGGGCTTCGAGACGGTCGTCGACGCCGAGGCCGACTGGGTGCTCGCCGGGTGGGGATCCGGGTTCAGCGAGGAGCGCGGCATCACCCCGCAACGGCTCGACGAGGTCGGCATCCGCTCGTACCAGTTCACCGAGAGCTGCTTCAACTACGGCGAGAATCCTGTCACCGTGCCGCCGATGGAGGCGCTCTACACGGATCTGCGTCAGATCGGGCGGATCTTCCACGTCGAGGACCGCGCACAGCAGCTCGTGTCCGACATCCAGCGACGCGCGGAGCAGCTGCGCAGCAACCAGCCGGAGGGCGACCCGGCCCGGGTGTTCGTCTACGACTCGGGGACCGACCAACCGTTCACCTCGGGGAATCAGGCCTCGCCGAACGCGATCGTCTCCCTCGCCGGCGGCAGCAACATCTTCAACGACCTGAAACAGCGGTGGACGACGGTCGGCTGGGAACCGGTGGTCAAGGCCAACCCGGAGGTCATCACCGTCGTCGACTACGGCGACCAGCCTGTCGAGGAGAAGATCGCGTTCCTCAAGTCGCATCCGCCACTCGCCTCCACACCCGCGGTGCGCAACAACCGCTTCCACGTCCTCGACTACGGCGAAGCCGTCAGCGGGCCGAGAAACATCGACGCCGCCGAGAAGCTCGCCGAGTACCTCCGCGGGATCGGACGCTGAGCCACCCGCAACACCGTCCGCACATCGATGATCGTCCATACGGAGGAGCCCGCCCGTGACCTCGACCTTGATCGAACAGCTTCCCCCTCCGCTCCCTGCTGAGCGGATCATCGCCCTCAACCAGCCGAAGGCCGACCTGCACACCCATCGCACCTACGCGTGGAACGGATGGGAGTTCGACGTGCCGCCCGGAGTGTTCATGCCCGGCGCGACCAGCCGCATGATTCACGAACGCCTGCTCGACGACATCATCGACGTCCGCGGCCGGTCCTACGCCGCGATGGGCGTGGGGCTCGGCGTGGAAACCGCGGTCGCCGGCTTGCGCGGCGCACGCGAGGTCTACGCCCTCGACGTGCACGCGAGCAGTGTCGACACGGCCCGTCGAAACTACGAACGCCTCGTCGGTGAGCGTGAGGGCACACGGTTCGTCGCGGCCGCCGGGAACGTCTTCGACGGCGTGCCGTCGGAGACCCGCCTCGACGTCGTGACGTTCAACCCGCCGGCAGTCAGTCGGACCGTCAGCACCGACCCCGATGTCGTCCGCAACGTCTGTGTCGGCGCGCCGCTGCTGGCCACGTTCTTCGAACAGCTCGCGCAGCGCGACCTGCTGGCGCCCGGCGGTGAGGTGTTCGTCGTCGTGTCGAACACGGCCGACATGCCCGCCATCATCCGCCATGCCGTGACGACCGGTTTCAAGGCGGAGGTGTTTCACCGGCACGACTGGAACGACGGCGTGCTGACCTACGTGTTCCGGCTGACGCGAGGTGAAGTGGCATGACCGTCGACGACCTGTTCACCGACGTCGCAGCCGGTCGTCACGGTCTCGACCCGGCTTTGCTCACGGCCACCAGCGTGTTCTGGCTGCACCACGGAACGCGACTCGCCGGCGGCGGCGTCACCTACCGCAACCAGTACGTCCTCGTGCGGGTCGGCGGCGCCTTCGGTGCGTGCGCGTTCGAAAGCGGTGAACTCGACCCGGACGTCGCAGGCGAGATGTCGGGCCGGCCGCTCAGCGAGCTGTTGACCGACCCGCGGCTCCCTGTGCGCATCGCGGCACTCGACGCCTACCTCGGTCACCAACAGCCCCATGCCGCCGACGACACCGTCACGTTGCCGTCCGGCACCCCGGAGGTCCGTGCACAGGCGCGCGACACGGCCATCGCCGGACTTCTCGACGTCGAACGCGGTACGAAGGTCGCACTGATCGGCGTCGTGAACCCGCTCGTGGCCGCGATCGAGGACCGTGGCGGCACGTGCCTGCCGTGCGATCTGAACCTGCGCGAAACGCAATGGGGACACCCCGTCACCGACTCGGTGTCCGATGTCCTCGACGTCGCGGACACCGTGGTCGCCACGGGCATGACCCTCGGCAACGGGAGTTTCGACACGATCCTGGCCCGGTGTCGCGATCGCGAGATCCCGCTGACCGTGTACGCGCAGAGTGGGTCGGCGGTGGCCAGGGCGTTCCTGGGCCGCGGCGTCACCGCCCTGTCGGCCGAGCCGTTCCCCTTCTCCCAGTTCAGCGCCGATCCGACCGTCCTGCACCGCTACCGCACGGGGGCGTACGCATGAAAGTCGGTCACGGACAGGCATGCAGCCACCACGGCGAGCTCGTCCAGGGGATCTTCCTCGACACCCACGGACGCAGGCGCCGGGCACTCGTGACGGTGCCCGTGACGCACCGGCGAACGCATGCGGAGTTCCGGCCCGACCCACGCGGCTTGTTCACCGTCACCCCCGGCGACCGTGCGAAAGCACTCGACGCCGCGCGGCTGACCGCCGCGTTCTGCACCTCCGGTGACGCGCGGACCACGCCGGGCGGCCACCTTCGGCTGCACGGCGACATTCCGGTGGGTATCGGCATGGGATCGTCCACAAGCGACACCATCGCCACCATCCATGCAGTGGCGACGAGTTTCGACGTCACACTTCCCCCGGAGCGGATCGCCGCGCTCGCGGTGCAGGCCGAACGTGCGTGTGATCCGGTCATGCTGGACGAACGTCCGCGACTCTTCGCCCAACGCGAGGGCCAGGTACTCGAAGAACTCGGAGCCGCACTACCTGCCGTGATCATCCTCGGGTGCATCACCGGCGGCGGCGAACCCGTCGACACGCTGTCCTTCGACGAGGCAGCACAACCCGAGGACGAGATCCACGCATTCGAACACCTGCGCCGCCTGCTGCGGAACGCCGTTGCCGAGTCCGATGCCACACAGCTCGGGCGTGTCTGCACGATCAGTGCCCGCTACAACCAGCGCATCTTGCCGAAGGAGGAGCTCCCCGAACTCGAGCGTGTCGCCGAACGCGAGGGCGCCGTCGGGGTGCAGGTCGCCCACAGCGGCAACGTCGCCGGCCTCGTCTTCGACGCCGCAGCACCCGAGGTCCACGACCGGCTCGACCGCGCCGCCCGGCGCCTCGAACGCAGCGGTATCCCCGTGACCAGTCCCTTCCGCATCGGTACGACCAGTTGGGAGCGTGACCATGGACGACCACGTCGCCGACGCCATTGGACGCCCGGACCTCATCCGCCTGCACGAGAACCTCGTCTGCCTGCGCTTTGAGAGTATGAAGGTGGTCTCGGCCGACGCCGCCGTCCGCCATCTGCTCGACACCGGAGCGGTACGACCCGGCGACACCCTCGTCGACAGTTCGAGCGGCATCTACGCCTACGCCCTCGCGCTGGCGTGTCACCGGCACGGAATGCGATGCCACATCGTCGGCTCCACCACTGTCGACGAAAGTGTGCGCACACAGCTGGCCGTACTCGGAGCACGACTGGAACAGATGGAGCCGTCCACGGACCTGAAGCTCGACCAGGATCGGCGTGTGCGACGTATCCACCGCATCCTCGGGGAGAATCCGCGCTACCACTGGATGCGGCAGTACCACGACGACATCCACTACCTGGGCTATCGAGCCGTCGCCGAGCGGATCGCCCGCGAGTTCGATCCCGCGGCGCTGACGATCGTCGGCGGGGTCGGCTCCGGGGCTTCGACCGGTGCGCTCGCGCGCTATCTGCGCCGCGGCGACGACGGCGCGGCACTCGTCGGCGTGCAGCCGTTCGGCAGCGTCACGTTCGGCAGCGAGCACGTCACCGATCCGGACATCATCATCGCCGGAATCGGCAGTTCGATCCCGTTCGACAACGTCGACCACGAGCTCTACGACGTCGTCCACTGGGTCGGGTTCACCGCCGCGCTGGCGGGCTCGGTGGACCTGCTGCGGCGGCACGCCACGTTCGCCGGCCTCTCGAGTGGCGCCGCGTACCTCGCGGCCCGGTGGGAACGCCTCCGCGACACCCGGCGCACGGTGCTGTTCGTCGCGCCCGATACCGGACACCGCTATGTCGACTCGGTCTTCACGCGCCATGCCGAGGCCGTCGACGTGGCCGAGTTGGCTCCCACCGACGTGTCCGGTACGGACGAGCTCGACCTGCCGTGGTGCCGCATGGCATGGAATCGCATGCACGCACCACAGTCCGCCGCGGCGTGAGCGCCGCACCCGCCGACCCCGGGAGTTCACCACCTCGTGTCCACTCCATCGCCCAGTACATCCGGCGCCGCCGCGCGCCGGCGTTCCGTCCTCCTCGACCCGGGGTTCCTCCGACTGTGGTGCGGGACGACCGCCTCCGGCATCGCCACGTGGGCGCTGCCGTTCATCCTCGGCCTCGCCGTGCTCGACCGCGGTCTGAGCGCGGCGGGGCTCGGCATCGTGTTGGCCGCACGCACCATCGGCTTCGTGGTGGCGGTACCCGTCGGAGGACTGCTCGCGGACCGCTACTCCCGTCGCGCCGTCGTGCTGTGGGCCGCGATGGCCGCCGCCGTCGCCACACCCCTCATCGCCGCCGGCCTCGGCAGCTCGGTCACGCTCATGGCCACTGCGGCGGCGATCGTCGGCGCAGGACAGGGCTCGTGCCGGCCCGCCTTCCAGGCGTTGACAGCAGAGGTCGTCGACGAGCCACGACGTCAACAGGCCAACGCCGCGACGACGTTCTCGGTCCGCGTGACCACGCTCGTCGCGCCGGGCCTGACAGCCTTGCTGGCCACCGTCGTCAGCACACCGGCCCTACTGATCGGCACCTCGGCACTGTGGCTCGCCGCAGCCCTCGCACCGCCACGAGGATCCTCCGAGCCACAGCCATCGCGCACCCGCGCACCTCTGCACGTCGAGTTCGCCGACGGTGTGCGTGAGGCGCGGCGCCACCCGTGGTTCCTCGCCGGGCTCGGCGCGCTCACAGCTGTGATCGCCACGGGCTACTCTGCGACGAACGTGGCGTTGCCCCTGGTCAGCAGGGATACGTACGGAACCGAAGCGGTGCTGGCAGGAGCGTTGACGGCCTACACCGCGGGCGCACTCGTCGGTGCCGTGATCGTCTCGCGGTGGCGGCCGAGGGCGCAGGGCTGGGCGGCACTGGGCGGCCTGGCCTGCTACGGCTTCGCACCCCTCAGCCTGCTCATGCCGTTGCACCCAGCGGTGGTGATCGGTGCGTACGTGGTCGCGGGTATCGGGATCGAACTGTTCAACGTCCCGTGGTTCACCGCGACGCAGCGCGAGGTCGCACCCGACAAGCTCGCCCGAGTGTCGTCACTGGACTTCCTGCTCTCCTACGGCCTGGCCCCTGTCGGGCTGGCGCTCATCGCCCCTGCCATGAGCGCGTTCGGCACCGGCGCTGTCCTCACCACCACCGCCGTCATCTGCTTCGCAGCCCCGGCCTGCGCAGCCCTGGCGGCCGGCGCCCGCGGGTTCTCCCGCAGGGACGACGCGAGCGGCGACTGAGACACCTACCGACACGGTTCGAGGGGTGACGGCACGACCGCCACCCCTCGAACCGAGGTTGTCCGTCCGCTCGGCCCCTATTCGCCTGCGGCCCGCCGGTAGGGCAGTTCGCCGGGGTCGCCGAGTTCGTGGAAGGCGGGGTCCTCGTCGTCGAGGTCGACCACGACGGCGTTCCGCGGAGGGCGCGGGGCGCGGCGGCGTTCGACGTCGACGAGTTCGGGGCCGCGCCGGTCGCGGCGGGGTTCTTCGGGGCGGTCGTCGGGGCGCCCGCGGCGCAGTTCGGCGGTGTCGCGCACGGCGTGGGCGTCGCGCACGTCACGGGCGCCGCGGGCGTCACGAGGGTCCCTGTCGTCCTCGGCGTCCCATTCGGGTTCGGGGACACGCCGCCGGGAGGCGCCGGCGTGACGGGCCATGCGACGTTCGCGGATCTCCTCCTCGATGCGCACCTGGCGCCGCAGGTAGGCGAGGTATCCGACGAGGGCGACATCGACGGCGCCGTGCAGCCACCACAACATCGGCAGCACGGCAGCGGCGACGACCGCGCTGGCGACGGCCGCGATGAGCAGGAACAGAACGACCCGCTGGCGGTACGCGTACTTGGCTCGCGCGTTCATCTCGGCGGCCTCGGGGTCGAATCCGCCGCGGCCGGGGCGGTAACGCCTCGAGGCGGGTTCCTCGGCGGCAAGATCGCCGGGGTCGGCTTCGTCGACGTCGACGTCGGAGTCCCCGGAGTCGGCGACGGCTCGGCGTCCGAACCAGCGCCTGCGCGGCTCGGCGGGTTCGTCGTCGGGGTCGTCGTAGTCGACGTCGTAGTCGTCTACAGCGTCGTCCTCGGTGTCGTGGTCCATGTCGTAGTCGACGGCGTCGTCGAACTCGTCGCCACGGTCGTCACGACCGCCGGCGTTCCGGGTCATGGCGAACTCCCTTCGCCCGTTGTTGCGCGTACCGCTCCGCACGATCCGGCCGGCCAGCGCCGCATCGCTGGTCTGTGTGACCTCCTGGCGCTTCCGCGCCACCATGGGAACGAGAACGACAAGCCACGCAGCGGCGAGCCCGATAATGATCAACGAGCTTGGCATCTCCCGTCACCTCCCCGACCTGTCGGTCGTCCGCGTTGCCGCGCAGCCCTCGGGCCGCCCCACTCCCCTGTCCGCAGAGCGCTTTGTCTCCACGCTGACAAATCACCACGTTAGTCACACGAGTAACAGATGACCCGGAGACGCGCCGGGGCGATCTTTGATTCCTGTCACCGGATCAGATAGCGGACCCACGAGGAATTAACTCGAATGGACGTGTGCCGCGCGGCCAGCGGCTACGAGGCGTTCCACCAGGCCGTGGCCGGTTTCCTCCGCCGTGATGGCGTAGACGATGTGGTCGCGCCATTCACCCGTCACGTTGAGATAGCGTTCGAACAGGCCCTCTTTCCGGAACCCCACCTTCGTGAGGACCCGAACGCTCGCCGCATTCTCCGGGCGCACGGTGGCCTCCAGCCGGTGCAGGCGTCCGGGCCCGAACGCGTGGTCCGTCATCATCGCCACCGCCGCCGTGGCGATGCCCCTGCCGGCGAGGTCCGACGTGACCCAGTAGCCGATCCAGGCCGATCGCAGCGCGGCACGGACGATGTTGCCCACGGTGATCTGGCCCGCGAAGCCGCCGTCGACCTCGATCGCCAGCGGCAGGCACTGCCCGCGACGGGCCAGCGCGCGCAGCTGCGTGCACTGCGGCGGCCACGCCCAGCCGGAGTTGCGTTCCTCCCACGCGCCGGTTCCCGTGGGCTCCCAGCGTTCCAGGTAGTCGCGGTCGCGCAGCCGCAGTCTGCTCCACGCGCTCGCGTCGCGCCAGCGCACGGGCCGCAACCGCACCTCGGCGCCGTCGACGATCAGCGGCAGCGGGCGGGCCGGCCAGCCGGGATGCTGCGATTCGCCGAGCGGCTCGCGCTCCGACATCGCCCGTTCCGCTCCCCGTTCAGGCCCGTTGGGCCAGGAAGGTCACCTTGACCTGCTCGCCCGCAGGCAGTTCGGTGAGCTCCTCGTCGACGTTGATCAGGCAGTTCGCCTCGGCGAGCGAGGCGAGCAGATGCGCCCCGGAGGTGCCCAGCGGCTGCACCAGGTACTCGCCGTTGGTCTCGTCGCGCAGCAGCTGCCCGCGCAGGAACCCCTTCCGGCCCGCCGTCGAGGCCACCGGCGACAGCAACCGCGCGTCGACGGCGCGGCGATGCGGGTTCTTGGTGCCGCGGGCCGCGCGGATCAGCGGACGGATCATGACCTCGAAGACCACGAGAGCGCTCATCGGATTCGCGGGCAGCAGGAACGTCGGCACCGAGTCGGGGCCGAGCCTGCCGAAACCCTGCACCGAGCCGGGGTGCATGGCGATGCGCCGCACATCCAGGTCACCGAGGTCCGACAGAGCCGCGTACACCTCGCCGCCCGTCGTTCCGCCCGCGCCACCCGCGACGACGACCACCTCGGACATGAGCAGCCTGCCCTCGACCGTCTCCCGCAGCCGCTTCGGGTCGAGCGGGACGATCCCGACGCGGCTGACCTCGGCGCCCGCATCGCGTGCGGCGGCGGCCAGCGCGTAGGAGTTGACGTCGTAGACCTGCCCCACCGACGGCGTGCGGTCGACGTCGACGAGCTCGTCACCCACCGAGATGATCGACACCCTGGGCCGCGGGTAGACCAGCACCTTCGACCGGCCGACGGCCGCGAGCAGGCCCACCTGCGCCGAGCCGATGGTGTCGCCCGCGCGCACCGCGACGTCACCGATCTGCACGTCCTCGCCCGTCCTGCGCACGTAGCCCGCCGACGGCACGGCCCGCTGCACGGTGACGTTCGCCTGGTGGCCGTCGGTGAACGCCGTGGGCACGACCGCGTCAGCCAGCGTCGGCAACGGCGCACCCGTGGCCACCCGCACCGCCTGGCCGGGCTGCAGCCGCCGCGGCTGCCGCGACCCGGCCTGGATCTCGCCGACCACCGGCAACTGCACCGGCTCCTCGCCCGCGGTGCGCACGTCGACACTGCGCACCGCGTAGCCGTCCACGGCCGCCTGGTCGAACCCGGGCAGCGCCTGCTCGGCGACGACCTCCTCGGCACACGGCAGCCCCTGCGATTCGGAGATCGCCACCCGCACCGGGTTCGGGCGCACCGCCGCCGAGAGGGCACGGTTCAGCTGCTCGGCGACCGGCCGGAAGTCCTCGGCGGGCAGATCCGGAACGGCGGTCACCGTGGTGGTCGGCTCGGGTTCGCTCATCAGTCGACGTTCTCGATTCGCTGCTTCAGCCAGTCACGAAGGGCGGGGCCGTACTCGTCGTCGGCCAGTGCGAAGTCGACGGCCGCACGCAGGAACCCGCCCGGGTTTCCGAGGTCGTGCCTGCCGCCGCGGTGCACGACGACGTGCACCGGGTGTCCCTCTTCGATCAGCAGCGCCACGGCGTCGGTGAGCTGCAGCTCGCCGCCGCTGCCGGGGCCGATCCGGTCGAGGGCGTCGAAGATCGCACGGTCGAGCAGGTACCGGCCCGCCGCGGCGTACGTCGACGGCGCGTCCTCCGGAGCAGGCTTCTCGACCATGCCGTGCACCTGCTTGACGTCGCCGTCATCGGTGTCGCTGACATCGAACACGCCGTAGGGGGAGATCCGTTCCTTCGGGATGTCGAACGCGCACAGCACGCTGCCGCCGTACCGGGCGCGCGCCTCGGCCATCTTCGACAGCACCCCCGTCGGCAGCACCAGGTCGTCGGGCAGGAGTACGGCCACCGCGTCGTCCTCGTCGGTCAACACCGGCCCCGCCTGCGCCACCGCGTGCCCGAGGCCGAGTGCCTCCTCCTGGATCGCCACGTCGACGTCGATGAGCCCTGGTGCCCTGCGCACCTTCTCGAGCAGCGCGTCCTTGCCCTTCTTCTCGAGAGCTTCCTCGAGGTCGGGCCGGGAGTCGAAGTAGTCGACGACGGCCTGCTTGTCCGGAGACGTCACCACGACCATGCGCCGCGCCCCGGCTTCGGCCGCCTCTCCCGCGACCAGCTCGATGCCCGGCGTGTCCACCACGGGCAGCAGTTCCTTCGGCACCGCCTTGGTGGCCGGCAGGAATCTGGTCCCGAGGCCCGCAGCCGGGACGATGGCCGTACGGAAGGTGTTCGTAGTAATGGGACCGGTCATGGGCGTGAAGCCTAGCCTGAACGTGCGATTCAAGCCGACAATGACAGGCTGACAGCGACAGTCGGCGACCGGCGAAATGTGCGCAAGACCCCGTACGCGTCGCATTTCGCCCACACCTCGCCGGCCCGACGTTCCCACCGACCCCGGGTCAGCACCGGAAAGGAAAGCCGTGAACACGCCCCAGCCGGAACACGTGACCGGACACGCAGGCAAGCGGGAGTGGCGCCGCGCGATCAGCAGTGCCCGTTCCGCCGTGTCGGCCCAACAGCAGGTCGCCGAGGCCAACGCACTCGCGGCGGCGATCCCCGGGCTACTCGACGGACTGCGGTCGCCGACCGTCTGCGGCTACGTGCCGTTCGGGTCCGAACCGGGATCGATCGGCGTGCTCGATGTGGTCCGCAACACCGGCGCGCGGGTGCTGTTGCCGATCGTGCCCGACGAGCGCGGCCCGCTGGAGTGGGCCGAGTACACGGGCACGGCGAGTCTGGTGCCGGGGCAGTACCGCGGCATCCTCGAACCGGGCGGGCCTCGGCTCGGCCCGGCGGCGATCGGCGACGCGGCGGTGGTGCTCGTTCCCGCGCTGGCCGTCGACCGGCAGGGCGCGCGACTCGGCAAGGGCGCGGGGTTCTACGACCGGTCGTTGGTGTTCGCGGAGACCGAGGCCCGGCTGGTGGCCGTGGTGCGCGACGACGAGCTGGTCGACCGGCTGCCGGCCGAGCCCCACGACGTGCGCATGAACGAAGTGCTCACACCCGGAAACGGCCTGGTCACCCTGCCTGCAGAGCAGTGAGGACGGCTCGCTGCCCGCGCGAGCCACGGCACCCGGTGATCGCGGTGTGACCTGGGCCTGATTGCCATGCCGGAATGCGGTAGAGCACAATCTCGTTAGCACTCTTAGGAGTCGAGTGCCAACGCCTGAAGGAGCACCTGTGCCGACCTATCAATACGCCTGCAAGCAGTGTGACCACCAGTTCGAGGTGGTCCAGTCGTTCTCCGAGGACAGCCTCACCGAATGCCCCCAGTGCGAGGGCGTGCTGCGCAAGCTGTACGGGGCCGTCGGCGTGATCTTCAAGGGCAGCGGCTTCTACCGGAACGATTCGCGCTCCGGCAACGGCAGCTCGGGCGGCTCGCAGGCGCCCGCGAACGCGTCGAGCGACTCCGGGTCGACGAGCTCGGACTCGAGCTCCGGCACCGGCGCCGACTCGAGCTCGTCGTCCTCGTCCACCTCGTCCAGTGACTCCTCCTCGTCGACATCGTCGAACGGCTCGTCGACGAGCTCGTCGACGACCTCCACGTCGGCGTCCGCCGCGTCCTGAGCACGCGCGGGCCCGCCCCGCGCACCGGCTCCGCCGCAGGGCCTGCTCCTGACAGGCCGTGGCACCTCCGAGCCCCCGGGCATGCGTCCGCCGCACCCGGGGGCTTGTTCATGCCCGGAGGAGTGCCCCACAGTCGCAGGCGCCTCCGGAGCCTGCGGACGTCTCCGCAGGCGCTCAGGCGAAGTTGTCCACAACGACCCGGTTGTCCACAGGCCGGCGACCGAGGCCTTCCGCACCGCCTCCGTGCCTTCCTAACGTCGATCGAACCGAGACCGGCGTCGTCCGGACCGATCCGACGAGGAGGCATCCGTGGCCATTCCCTTCACGCGCCAGGTCGCGCAGCTGACGACCGCGGTGCGCGCGCGGCCCGTGCCGGTACTGCGGCGGGTTCTGGCCGTTGCGCTCCTTCTGCTCGCGGCACTGATCGCCGCCCGTCCCGCCACGGCGGGCGACGACGACACTCGGCCGACCCTCGTGTTCGCCCGCGATCTCGCCCTCGGCAGCACGCTTCGACCGGGCGATGTCCGGGTGGCCGACGTCCCGGCACGGCTCCTGCCGTCCGGTGCGCTGCGAAAACCGGACGAAATCGCCGGACAGCACCTGGTGGGCGTCGCTCGTGAGGGTGAACCTGTCACGGATGCGCGCCTGCTGGATCGCGCTCCCACACCCGCGGGCACCGTGACCGTTCCGGTCAGACTGGACGATCCGGACGTCGCTCCGCTGCTGCGTTCCGGGTCCCGTGTGGACATCGTCGCCGCGGGCCCGGACACCGCCGGCAAGCCCGCGAAACGTGTCCTGGCCAGCGAGGTCCCGGTGTTGTCGGTCCTCGCGCCGGACACGGCCGGCGGTGCCGTACCGAGCTCGTCCGAGGAAGGACCGCTCCTGCTCGTGGCCGCCAGGCCGGAGCCCGCGGCCCGGCTGGCCGCTGCCGCCGCTGATCGACCCGTCACGGTTACGCTCCGCTAGCCAAAGGATGTCCAATGTGGAAGGGAGCGTGTGGTGCTGAAGGGCTTCAAGGAATTCCTGATGCGCGGCAACATCGTCGAACTCGCGGTCGCAGTCGTGATCGGTACGGCGTTCACCGCGATCGTCACGGCGTTCACGGAGAGTCTGATCCAACCGCTGATCAACGCGATGGGCGGCAGCGAAGGGGCCCAAGGGCTGGGCGTGCGGATCCTGGAGGAGAACCCCAGCACGTTTCTCGACTTCGGCACCGTGATCAACGCGGCGATCAACTTCGTCATCGTGGCCGCCGTCGTCTACTTCCTGGTCGTCGTGCCGTTCCAGAAGCTGCAGGAACGCCGCAAGCGCGGTCAGGAGGCCGAGGACGTGCCGCCGACCGACACGGAGCTGCTCACCGAGATCCGCGACCTGCTCCGGGACCGGCAGGGAGACCCGCGCAGCTGAGCCGCGGAGTCACCGGTCGTGATGCGGCGGCCGGTTCTCCCGGTACCAGTCCTCGGACATGGCGGGACCCCGCTGCGGGTCCCGCTCGTCCGAGGTCGTCTCCGGCAGCACCTCGCCGAACACCTCTGCGATCCGCCTGCGCGCCGACCGTCGCGATGCCTCCGAACGCTGCGGCGCCTCCGAACGCTGCGGCGCCTCCGGTGTCTCGGATTGTTCCGGGGTGGCCCGGGTGGCTTCCGCCGAGTCGGCTGGGTCCGGCGAGGACGGATCTGTCATGGGGCCGGATTCTCCCCGTTCAGTCGCCGCTGAGGCCGGACAGTTCGCCGATGACGTACGGCAGCAGCGTCGACAACGTCGCCATGCCGTCGCGCACCGCGGGGCGCGAACCGGCGAGGTTGACCACCAGCGTGCTGCCGGACAGCCCGACGAGGCCGCGCGAGACGCCCGCGTCGACCGCACCCGCCGCAAGCCCGGAGGAACGCAACGCCTCGGCGATACCCGGCACCGGGCGGTCGAGGACACCCGACGTCGCGTCGGGCGTCACGTCGCGGGGTGCCACACCGGTGCCGCCGACGGTGAGCACCAGGTCCACACCACCGATCACGGCGGTGTTGAGCGCGTTGCGGATCTCGACGATGTCGGCGCGGACGACCACCGAGCCGTCGACGATGAAGCCCGCCTCCTCGAGCAGTTCCGTGACGAGCGGGCCGATCGAGTCGTCGGTCTCCCCTTGGGCGGTGCGGTCGTCGACCACGACCACCAGCGCGCGGCCGAGCCGCTGTGCACTCCGTTCCATGATCCCTACCGTAGTGGTCCGTCCGCCGGCCTGCGCGTGTGCCGCGCGTGCGACGGTCGCAGGCCGCGACGCAGTGCGCCGCGGCCTGCGGTTGTTGGTCTCGGCCGCGCGCCGCGGCCGAGCGATCGAGAGGTCAGTTCGTACCGACCGGTTGTCCGCCCAGAGTCACGTCGACCGTCCGCCCGCCTTGGAGCGTGAGCGTGACCTTCTGGCCGGGTGCGCGGGTGCGGATCGCGGCCACGAGCGTGTCGGAGTCGTCGACGCGCCGCTCGCCGATCTTCACGACGACGTCGCCACCCTTCAGGCCCGCCTTCTCCGCGGGGCTGTCGGGTTGCACCTCGGCGATCTGGGCGCCGCCCTGCCTGGCGTCCCGCACCATCGCACCGATGAACGTCTGCGTGGCGTGGCCGTCCTGCATGATGTCGTCCGCGGTACGCCGTGCCTGGTCGATCGGGATGGCGAAGCCGATGCCGACGTTGCCGCTCTCCTGCGACGCACCCGAGGACGGGCTGTAGATCGCCGAGTTGATCCCGATGATGCGGCCGTTCATGTCCACCAGCGGGCCGCCCGAGTTGCCGGGGTTGATCGCGGCGTCGGTCTGGATCGCGTCCATGACCGTCGTCTGATCGCCCTGACTACCCGCCGACACCGGCCGGTGCAGCGAACTGACGATGCCCGACGTGACCGTGCCCGCGAGCTCGTACGGCGAGCCGATGGCGACCACCTGCTGTCCCACCCGCAGGTCGTCCGAACGGCCCAGTTCGACGGCCGGCAGGTTGCTCACGTCCTCGGCCTTGACGACCGCGATGTCCGTCGTCGGGTCGCGGCCGACGACCTTCGCCGACGTGGTCTGCCCGTCGTTGAAGACCACCTGGATCTGACCGCCCTCGGCGGCACCCGCGATCACGTGGTTGTTGGTCAGCACGTAGCCGTCGTCGCTGATGATGAAGCCGGAGCCCTCGCCCGCGCCCTGGGAGCTCACCGTTTTGAGCTGCACGACGCTGGGGCTGACCTTCTGCGCCACCGCGGAGGCCGACCCGTTCGGAGCGTTTCCGGTCTGCTTCGCGGGCCTCGTCTGGTCGAGCGAGCTGACCGACGAGCCCGAGGCGCCGTCAGCCGCGAGATAGCCGCCGAGCGTGCCGGCACCGCCACCGACCAGGAGCGCCAGCACGGCCACCCCCACGACGAGCTTCGTCCTGCCGCCGCGTGTGCGGGGCTTGCCCCCGCCGGCCTGCACCGGCGCCATGCCCGGCACACCTGAGCCCTGCATACCCCCTGCGTCAGCCGTGTCCGGACCGCCGGGATACGGCTGCGCACCGGGCGGCGCGTACGGGTTGCCGTACCCGCCGGCCTGCCCGGGCTGCTGCTCGGGAGGGGCCTGCGCGTACTGCGAGCCACCGGCGTACCCGGCAGGCGATGCGTGCTCGCCCTGCGGATGCCGAACGTCCTGCCCGTAGGACTGCCCCGTCTGCCCCGACTGTCCCGCCTGCCCGGACTGCTGCTGCGAGGCCTGCCGGTCCTGCGAAGCGGCGTCGGCGTGCCCGGCCCCCTCCGCCGACCACGGACTGGGGGTCGCGCCGGCCGCGCCCTGGGACTGTGGCCCCGGGGCCTGTGCGGGACCGCCCTGCGCCGGGAAGCCCGACGACGGAGTGACGGTGTCGTCCGAGTCGCTGTCTTCCGAGAAGGTGGGGTCGTTCTCGCTCATGCCCCCATCATGGGTCATGCTCCTGAGAGCTCGCTGAAATCCGGCTGTGGACCCGCCGTGGCTTCGTGGAGCTCCGGCTCAGCCCGTCGCCGCACCGGCACCTGCGGCACCGCCGACCTCACCGGCCTCGCGGAGGCGCCGGGCGATCTGCTCCGGGGTCGCGTCGTTGATCCACACGGCCATGCCGGACTCCGACCCGGCGAGGTACTTGAGCTTGTCGGCGGAACGCAACACCGACAGCAGCTCCAGGTGCAGCCACGACAGCCCCGGGTCGGTGCCTCGCGGGGCCTGGTACCAACCCGCGACGTACGGCAGCGGTTTGCCGTACAGCCCGTCGCACCGGCCGAGGACCTGCAGGTAGACGCTGGCGAAGTCGTCCCGCTCCGCATCGGTCAACTCGGTCAGGTCGGCCACCTGGCGGTGCGGCACGACCTGCACCTGCACGGGCCACCGGGCCGCGGGCGGCACGAAGGCGGTCCAGTACTCGCCTTCGGCCACGATCCGTTCACCCGAGGCGCGTTCGGCCGCGAGGACGTCACCGAGCACGTGGCGGCCGTGGCGCTCGCGGTACTCCTCCGCCGTCGCCAGCATGCGCTCGGTGCGGGGCGTGACGAACGGGTAGCCGTAGATCTGGCCGTGCGGGTGCGACAGCGTCACCCCGATCTCCTCGCCGCGGTTCTCGAACGGGAAGACCTGACGGACGCCGTCGAGCCGGGACAATTCCGCGGTGCGGTCGGCCCAGACGTCCACGACCGTCCGCACGCGCTCGCGACTCAGCTCGCCGAACGACCCGGCGTGATCGCTGGTGAAACACACGACCTCACACCGGCCCATGCCCGGAGCGGAGGGGACGAGCCCTGCCCCGTCGACGGTCGTCTCACCCATGCCGTCGACCCGCTCGGCGAACGACGGGAAGCGGTTCTCGAACACGACCACGTCGTAGTCACCCTCCGGAACTTCGCTCGGTGTCCCGGGCGAGCTGGGGCACAGCGGGCACAGGTCGGCCGGCGGTTTGTAGGTGCGGGTCTGCCGGTGCGCGGCCATCGCCACCCACTCGTCCGTCAACGGGTCGCGGCGGATCTCGGACGCCGCCGTCACCTCCGGGAGGTCCCGCGTGTCGTCCGCGGTGCGCTCCGGAGCGTCCGGGGTGTCGTCGAAGTAGACGATCTCCCGGCCGTCGGCGAGCCGGCGCGACGTCTTCCGCAGCACGCTCATTCGCCTGCCTCCGGGTTCGTCGGGACGTCGGCGATGACGAGTTCGCCGACGTGTTCGGACAGGGTCGCCCGCGCGTCGTCTGGCAGGTCGCCGTCGCTGACGACGACGCTCGCATCGGCCAGGTCGGCGATCGTGGAGATGCCGACCGTGCCCCACTTCGTGTGGTCGGCCAGCACGACGAGCTTGCGCGCGGATTCCATCAGCGCGCGGTCGGTCTCTCCTTCGGTGAGGTTCGGCGTGGTGAATCCGGGCCCGTCGGCCATGCCGTGCACGCCGAGGAACACCATGTCGAGGTGGAGGTTGCGGATGCTCTGCACCGCGACCGGCCCGACGAGCGCGTCGGACGGTGTCCGCACACCTCCGGTGAGGATGACCGTGCGGCCCGGCTGCGAGGATTCGTGCAGCACGTCGGCGATCCGTACCGAGTTGGTGACGACGGTCAGGTCGGCGATGCCGGCGAGCGCGCGGGCGAACGTCCACGTGGTCGTGCCCGCGGACAGGCCGATGGCGCTGCCGGGCTGGACGAGTTCGGCCGCGCGGGCGGCGATGGCCTCCTTGTGGTCCTGCTGCTGCACGGACTTGGCTTCGAAGCCGGGCTCGTCGGTGCTGCGGTCGCCGATGGTGGTGGCTCCGCCGTACACCTTCTCCACGAGGCCGCGACCCGCGAGCACGTCGAGGTCACGGCGCACGGTCATGTCGGACACGCCGAGCCGCTCGACCAGGTCGCTCACGCGGACCGCACCGGTTCGCCGCGCCTCCTCGAGGATGATCGCTTGTCGCTGCCGCGCCAGCACACCGTCTCCCACTGTCCGGCGCCGGCCACCGCCGACGCCCACAAACCGAACCCAACTGAACAAAATCCTACAGCATTCAACAGCCGGGTGGTTCGGGATCGGTCAGAGCCGACGGCGTCCGGCGCGCGAGGCGGCGTCGGTGGAGCTCGCGCGGCTACTCCGACCGGTCGGCGGTGACGCCCGGCAGCCGGATCGTCATGACCGTGCCGCCGCCGTCCCGCGCGGAGGCGAACGCGCCACCACCGTGACGCTGCGCGGCCTGGCGGACGATCGCAAGCCCCAAACCGGAACCGGGCAGCGTCCGGGCCTCGGCCGATCGGTAGAAACGGTCGAACACGCGAGGCAGGTCGTCGGGCGAGATCCCGGGGCCGCGGTCGGCGACCTCCACCACGGCGGTGCCGTCGCCGAGCGACCGCAGTCCCACGTACACGGTCCCGCCCGCGGGCGAGAACTTCACGGCGTTGTCCAGCAGGTTCAGCACGGCACGTTCGAGCACGCCGGGGTCACCGGTGAGCTCCCACGGCTGCAGGCGGACGTCGAACTCCGTCTCGCCCGCCCGCCTGCGAGCCCGGTCGAGAGACCGTTCGACGACCTCCACCAGGTCGACCCGCTCGACCATCTCCTGCGGCCCGCTGTCGCGCGCCAGTTCCACGAGGTCGCCGATGAGCTGCGTCAATTCGTCGAGCTGGCCGCGGATGTCGGTTTCGATCTCGCTGCGCATCGTCTCGTCGAGGGGTGGCGCACCGCTGCGGCCCGCCGACAGCAGCAGTTCGAGGTTCGTACGCAGCGACGTCAGGGGTGTGCGCAGCTCGTGACCCGCGTCGGCCACGAGCCTGCTCTGCTGTGCCTGCGACTCGGCGACCGCGCCCAGCATCGTGTTGAAGCTCTGGGTCATGCGCGAGAGCTCGTCGTCGCCGGTCACCGGGATCGGACGCAGGTCCATCGTGTCGGCGACCCGCTCGGTCGCCGACGTCAGCCGTTCGACGGGCCGCAGCGCCGTCCGCGCGACGCCCGTTGCCGCCCCGGCCGCGACGACGACGCCGATCCCACCGAACAGCATCAGTACGAGGGCGAGGTCGCCGAGGGTGCGTTCGGTCTGGGCCAGCGACTGTCCGAGCACGAGCGCCTGGCCGTGGCCCGAGGGGACCGCGACGACCCGGATCCCGCTGGCCTTGTCGGTGCGCAGCGACCATTCCGCGTCCCCACGGGCGACGGCCAGTTCCGGCCCGCCGGTCGGCGGTTCGGCCGCGCCGCGCGGTACGACGAGCGTGTCGTCGGCCTCGAGCAGACCGATCTGGATGTCGCCGCTGGCGAACAGTGCCGCGGGCAGGTTCTGGAACTGCGAGGCCACGGGCACGCTCTGGGCCGCGGCCTGCGCTCGCTGGCTCAACGAGGTGTCGAACTGTTCGTAGACGTTGTCGCGCACCGTCAGGTACGTCACCAGTGACACCAGGGCGACGGTTCCGCCGACGCACAGCGTGGCCAGCAGCATGACGCGGGTGCGCAGCGAGATGCGTTTCGGCGTCCGATGCGGTGCCGGATCGTGCCCCGGTTCGGCACCGGCCGTCGCGACGCCGGAGCGGTGGGGCTCGGTCACGGCGGTGTCTCCCGCAGCACGTAGCCGACGCCACGGACGGTGTGGATCAGCCGGGGTTCGCCGTCGGCCTCGGTCTTGCGGCGCAGGTATCCCACGTACACCTCGAGCGCGTTGCCCGACGTGGGGAAGTCGAAGCCCCAGACCTCCTCGAGAATGCGCGTACGGGTCAGTACGTGCTTCGGGTACGTCATGAACAGCTCGAGCAGCGTGAACTCGGTGCGGGTGAGGCTGATCTCCCGGTCGCCGCGGCGCACCTCGCGGGTGTCCGGGTCGAGGGTCAGGTCCCCGAACACCAGTGCACCGGCGCCCTGCGGGTCGGCCTCGGCCGCCGCGCGCCGCAGCAGGGCCCGCAACCGGGCGAGCAGTTCCTCGAGGGCGAACGGCTTCGGCAGATAGTCGTCGGCACCCGCGTCGAGGCCGGACACGCGGTCGGACACGGCGTCCCGTGCGGTGAGCACGAGGATGGGCAGATCGTCGCCGGTGCCGCGCAGCCGGCGGGCGACCTCGAGGCCGTCCAACCGGGGCATCATGACGTCGAGCACCATCGCGTCCGGCCGGTCGCTGTCCACCTTCTCCAATGCCTGGGCGCCGTCGCTCGCCACGTCGACCTGGTAGCCGTTGAACTCCAGGGAACGCCGGAGCGACTCCCGCACGGCCCGGTCGTCGTCGACAACGAGTATGCGCATGGGGTCCAGTGTGTCGCGCGTGTCTGAGACGCGGCTGAAAGGCCGCGCCGGCCCGGGTGTCGGCCCGGTCACGTACGGGCCGACGTCGGCAGAGCTAGTCCACGAGTCCGCCGCGGTAGGCGAGCAGGGCCGCCTGCACCCGGTTGGCCGCGCCGATCTTCGACAGCACCGCGGAGACGTACCCCTTGACGGTCGCTTCGGACAGGTGCAGTTTGCCGCCGATCTCGGCGTTGGACATGCCCTGCCCGATGAGGCACACGACCTCGCGTTCGCGTTCCGACAGCGACGCCAGCAGCCGCCGAGCCGGTGCCGCCGCGCGGGCCTCGTCCCGTTGGGCGTCGACCATCCGCGCCGCCACGCTGGGGTCCAGTACCGCGCCGCCGCGGGCGAGGTCCCGCACCGCACGCACGAGCACGCCGGGCTCGATGTCTTTGAGCAGGAAGCCGTTGGCGCCGAACCGCAGCGCGAGGCTCACGTACTCGTCGACGTCGAACGTCGTCAGCATCGCCATCCGGGGAGCTTCGGGCAGGCCCTGCATCGCGCGCAGTGCGCGGATGCCGTCGTCGGGCTGGCGCATCTTGATGTCCAGCAGAGCGACCTGAGGGCGCAGCCGCCGGGCCGTTTCGACGGCCGATCTGCCGTCGGCCGCTTCGCCGACGACCTCGATGTCGGGTGCAGCGGACAACATCGCGCGCAGGCCCTGGCGCACGAGCTCCTCGTCGTCGGCCAACATGACTGTGATCAACGGTTGCCTCCCGGAGGGGGGAACGGGATGGACAAGGTCTTCGCCGTCGGAGACAGGGGTAGCTACCTGCCGGTAGTGGGCCCAGAGTAAGTGATCGTTTGCTTCCGTATGGTCCACTTACCAACATTCACCCGGGTACGGTTAGGCTGTGTCCGGGCCGCACGGCCATGCCCTCGTAGCTCAGGGGATAGAGCACCGCTCTCCTAAAGCGGGTGTCGCAGGTTCGAATCCTGCCGGGGGCGCCAAACATGCAGGTCGGACGCCGTGATCGACTCACGACGCCCGACCTGCCACGTTCAACCCTTGTTTGTGGCTTCCGGATGGTGGACGGCTCCCCCAGCGCCGGGCCGGCAGTCTCCTCGACGGCACCGCGTGTCAAACCCGGTCGAGCCGGCGAGCATGATCTCGAGTACGTCGAGCACTCCCACGACCACGGCGCCGCGCTCTACCGTCGGGCACCACCTCGAACTAGTCCGAACAGGACACCGTCCCCGCTGCCGTCAGCATCACGCTCGGAACCGAACAGGTTGTCCAGGCCACACCGTCGCAGCCGGTGCGGCCTGTCGCCGATGGAGGCGGCACCTCAGTTGAAAACGATCCCACCGTCGATCATCACCGACTGGCCGGTCATGTAGTCGGCATCGGGCGAAGCCAGGTACGAAACAAAGGAGGCGACATCGCGCGGCTCCTCCACCCGCCCGAGTGAGATCGAGTTGGAGAAGCGCTCCAATGCGGCACCGCGCTCCTCACCAGACTGCTCGGTCATCTTCTCGTCGATCAGGTCCCACATCGCGGTCCCCACGATGCCGGGGCAGTAGGCGTTCACCGTGATCCCGTGTTTTGCCCACTCCTGCGCAGCAACCTGCGTGAGGCCGCGTACACCCCACTTGGTCACCGAGTAGCCGCCGAGCATCTCGAATCCCTTGTGCGCGGCGATCGAGGCGGCGCCTATGATCTTTCCCCCGGTGCCCTGGTCGATCATCTGCCTCGCCGCAGAACGGTACGAGTTGAACACCCCGTACAGGTTGACCCGCACGAGCGCATCGAGATCGTCCACCGACATCTCGAGCAGCGGGGCGACTCGTGCGATGCCCGCGTTCGCGACGAATACGTCAAGCTGACCGAATTCCTCGACCGTTCGCCCGACCAACGCATCGACCTGCTGCGAATCCGTGACATCTGTCGGAACAACCACAGCGCGTCCGCCCGCTTGCTCGATGCGGCCACGTACCTCCTCGAGGTTCTCGACCATGGACTCCAGATCGGCGAGGGCCACGGCGAACCCGTCCTGCGCGAGACGTTCGGCGATTCCTTGTCCGATACCTCGCGCCGCGCCGGTTATGACAGCGGTGCGTTGCCTCGGTGCGGTCACAGGAAGACCTTCCCTTCACAAAGTGGTGCATGACGTCGGGGGTCGGTTGCCATGAACCGGCTGGTCGCTCTCCCAACCGACTGGCTCGACCACTTCCCACGAACTCCCTCATCACGTGGGGGTCGCGGACTGCCCGTACTACCGAGACGCGAAACGCACCGTACGAACGACCTCGGCCGGCGGTCGGGGCCTGCGGCCGTGCGCCACCAGCGGCCGCCGAAGCGACATCCGTGGCGAAGGCACCCTCAACGTGAACCGGGACGTTTCATCGCGACCGAGTGAGGCGATCTCGGTGTGGGCCGGCGGCGTGCCCGTCGCGAACATTCGCGGTCACCACGTGCACCACGGCTGCACACACGGTAGGAAGGACGCCGTGAGCATGATCGATCTGGGCAGGCCGAGCCACGGCGACGTCGTGGACCTCATCATCGACGACCATCGGCGGTTCGAGCAGCTCCTCCGGCAGCTGCGCATGGGCGACGGGAACCGGGACGAGTTGCGGCGCGCGTTCGCCGCGGTGCACGTGGCCCACAGCATCGCCGAGGAGGAGATCGTCTACCCGGTGCTGCGGCGCAAGGCCGACGACATCGGGCAACACGAGGTCGAGCACGGCGAGGAGGAACACGCCGAGGGCAACGAGGCACTGCTCCGGGTGCTGGACCTCAAGGGCACCGACACGCCCACGTTCGTCGAAGCCGTCGAGAAGCTGAGCAACCTGGTCGCGCACCACCTCGCGGAGGAGGAGCTCAGCATCCTGGCGGCCGCCCGCACCGAGGTCGCCGAGCGCACCCGTCACGACCTCGGTGAGAAGTGGGCGGCGCGCCGTACCGAACTCCTGGACCAGGACTGCGGGGACGTCGAGTACGTCCGCCGCATCGTGGAGCAAGCCCGCCGCGAGGGCCACCTGGACGACTGAGTTCCGCCTGCCCCTCTCGACGGCGGGGAACCGCACCACCCGGCTCCGGCCGTACGGTAGGGCCACCACGAGTCCCGCGTCGCGTGTTCCGCGGGCCGGTGCATGATCGTCTCGACCGGTACGACGGAGGAGGAGCAAGCCGTGGACGAGCAGGACTACCTCGCGCGCGACGGGCTGGGGCTCGCGGAACTGGTCGCCTCGGGTGAGACGAAACCCGGCGACCTGCTGGCCGCGGCGCGGAGCCGTGCCGACGCGGTGAACCCCCGCATCAACGCGATCTGCACCCGCCTCGACGAGCATGCCGACGCCCGCGTCACCGAACGGCTCGACGGGCCGTTCGCCGGGGTGCCGTTCCTGCTCAAGGACCTGCACCAGCAGCTTGCAGGCGAACCGACGTCGGACGGCTGCCGCGCGCTCGCGGGCACGAGGGCGCAGCGGACCGGCACAGTGGTGCAGCGGTGGCTCGACGGGGGCCTCGTCGTGTTCGGCAAGACCAACACCCCGGAGTTCGGGTCCAAGGGCGTCACCGAACCCGCACTGTTCGGGCCCACCCGGAACCCGTGGGCGCTCGACCGGACACCCGGTGGTTCGTCGGGCGGTTCGGCGGCCGCCGTCGCGGCCGGGATCGTGCCCGTGGCCGGGGCCAGCGACGGCGGCGGTTCGATCCGCATCCCCGCGGCGTGCACCGGTCTGGTCGGGTTGAAGCCCGGACGCGGTCTGGTCCCCTCGGGTCCCGACGACAGCGAACCGCTGGGCGGACTCGCCACCCAGGGCGTCATCTCGCGCACCGTGCGCGACAGCGCCGCGATGCTCGACCTGCTGGCGGGTCCCGATGACATGAGCCCGTACACCCCGGCCGTCCCCGACCGGCCGCTGCTGTCGCAGCTGGACGAACCGACCGGGCCGCTGCGGATCGGCTACACGGCAGCCTCCTCGCTGCGCGACGACGTCCACCCCGAGGCCGTGCGAGCCGTCGAACACGCCGCACAACTGCTGACCGAGCTCGGCCACCACGTCGAAGAGGTCGAGCCGCCTTACGACGACCGGCAGCTCGGGGAGGACTTTCTCACCGTCTGGTTCGTCCACCAGGCCGACGAGCTCGCACGCATCAAACGGGAGACCGGAGCGGGCGACGACGACTTCGAACCGGACACCCGCATGATGGCCGAACTGGGCCGCGGGTTCTCCGCCGTCGAACTGCAGGCCGCGCAGGAACGCCGCCGCGACCACGTCGCCGCGCTCGCCCGCTTCCACACCGGCCACGACCTGCTGCTCACGCCGACACTGGGCGAACCGCCCATCCGCACCGGCTCGCTGGCCATGCCCGCACCCATGCAGTGGCTGGCCGAGGCGATGATGCGCACGAGGAGCTTCGGCGTGCTGCGCCGCACGGGGATCGTCGACCAGGTGGTCCGGCGCAACCTCGGCTGGGTTCCGTACACCCAGTTGGCCAACATGACCGGCCGCCCGGCGATCAGCCTGCCGCTGCATCTCACGCCGGACGGGTTGCCACTCGGCGTCCAGTTCGTCGGCAGGCTGTCCAGCGAGGCGTTGCTGCTCCGGCTCGCGCGCGCCCTCGAGGTCGCCGCGCCGTGGGACGGGCACCTGCCACGGCTGTCGTGACCGGCCGGGCCCGCCGCCGCGGCGGGCTCGGCTCCTCCGTCACTTCCCGGCGCGCTCCTCCCGCAGCTTGAACCGCTGGATCTTGCCACTCGGCGTCTTCGGCAGTTCTCCGACGACGTGCACCTTGCGCGGGTAGGCGTGCGCGGCGAACTCGCGCTTGACCAGCTGTTGCAGCTCCTGTTCCAGCTCCGGCGACTCCTCGGTGCCCGGCTTGAGCACGACGTAGGCCTCCAGCACCTCGCCGCGCAGCTCGTCGGGTGCGCCGATCACGGCCGCCTCGAGCACCGCCTCGTGTCCGACCAGCACGGACTCGACGTCGAACGGGCCGATGCGGTAACCGGCCATGATGATCACGTCGTCGTCGCGGGACGAGAAGTACAGCCTGCCGTCGGCGTCCCGGTACGCGGTGTCGCCGGTGATGTACCAGCGGCCGTCGGCGCTGAACCGCTGCGCGGTGCGTTCCGGCGCGTTCGCGTAGCCGGTGAACCACATGAACGGGCTGGCGTGGGTGTCGACGGCGAGCCTGCCGACGGTACCGTCCGGCACGACCTCGTCGACCTCGTCGGCGAGCACCCCGCAGGCCCAGCCGGGCAGCGGATACCCCATCGACCCCGACGTGATGTCGGCCTTGAGTTCGGGCCGCCACGCGTTGCCGACGACCATGCCCAGTTCGGTCTGGCCGTAGTGGTCGCGCACCTCGACGCCGAGCGCGTCGGCCGCCCAGCCGACCACCTCCGGCGTCAACGGCTCACCCGCCGACGACGCGCAGCGCAGCCGTACCGACACGGCGTCGGTCGACGGTTCGCCCCGCAGCGCGCGGTAGATCGTCGGCGCCGCGGCGAAGTTCGTGACCCCGAACCGGTCGAGGATCCGCCAGGTGAGCGCGGGCGAGAACCCGGCGTGCAGCAGGATGCTCGACCTGCCCAGCGCCAACGGTGCGAGGATCGCGTAGTACAACCCGTACGCCCAGCCCGGATCGGCGGCGTTCCAGAACACGTCGTCGGGGCGCACGTCGAGGGCGTCGAGCAGGTACCGCTCCATCGACGCGAGCGCCCGCACCGGCACCGGCACGCCCTTGGGGGTACCGGTCGTGCCGCTCGTGAACAGCAGGATCAGCGTGCCGTCGCCGCCCACGCGGGCCGGCTCGATCCGCGGCTCCGTGGGCGCCGCGGCCATGAGGTCGGCGAACCGGTCCCAGCCGGGTGTCGTCGGCGCGTCGCCGCCGACCTGGACGACCCGCCGCCCGGCATCCTGCCCCGGCTCCGGGGCGAGCTTGGGCGCCTGGTCCGCGTCGGCGACGACCACACGTGCGCCGCTGCCGTCGAGCCGCATGTCGATCGCCGGCTTGGCGAACGCCGTGAACAGCGGCACGTGCACCGCGCCGAGGCGCCAGATTCCGAGCAGCACGGCGGGCAACTCCGCCGACTTGCTCATCAACACGCCGACGGCGTCGCCCCGCCCGATGCCCATGCCCGCCAGCACCGCCGCGACCCGCTGCGACTGTTCCGTCAACTCGCCGAACGTGAGGTCGCGGGTGGTCAGGTCCTGTTCGACGCCCCGGAACGCGACCGCGTCGGACGGATGCCGATCGCAGAGCAGCTCGGCCGCGCACGCGTCGTCGGCGCGGTACTCGGGCCGGCTGTACTCGGCCTCGGTCGCCGCAGAAGTGGTGCCCATGGTTCTCCTCGACTCCTTTGTCGTGCGCTTCCAGTGTCGCGCTGCGTTTCACCGCGCGCCGTGCACGTCCGGTACGGGACGCGCGTTCCCGGGACATCCCGGTCGCACCAGACGATCGCCACGAAGGGCCGTTCGGGCTACGTTCTTTCGTGGGTAACGGGCCCGGCGCCCGTGCCCGGACGACGACCCGTGCGAGGAAGGTGGTGGCCATGCCCGGCACGCACCCCGCCCTTCCCGGTGGCGCCCGCGGCGGGACTTCCGCCGCCGTCCCCGGCGATCTGCTCACGGAACTCGACCGGCTGCTGGCCCCGAGCGTGCGTTCCCTGCGCCGTGCGTGCCCGGTGGATCTGACGTTCGGTGGCGGCCTCGCGCCGGGGGCCCGGGACGCGATCACCATCCGGCACCTCGACGGGCACCTCGGCCACACCCTGCGCGATCTGCAGGTCCGCGCCGGCTACGGCCTCGGCGGGAAGGTGTTCGCGACGGGCAGACCACTGGTGGTGCGCGACTACTTCAACACCGGCCACATCGTCCACGCCTACGACCGCGCCGTCGCCCCCGAACGCATCGAGACCGTGTTCGCCGTACCGATCCGCGCGGGCGAGACGGTCGTCGGTCTGCTGTACCTGGCGCAGCGTGACGACGTGGCGATCGGCGACCGCATCGTGGCACGGGCCGTCGAACACACCCGCCGTATCGAACGCGACCTCGCCGTCGCCGTCGAGGTCCGCAGGCGCACGGCCGCCCACGACGAGGCCGCCGCCCGCGATCACCGTGCGGTAGCCGATGCGCGCCGGGAACTGGACGAGGCGATCGCGCTGATCGACGACCCGCACACCCGCGACCGGCTCCGGCAGGTCTCGCAACGGCTGCACCGGATCACGACCGCGGGCGACGACGCGGCTGAGCCGGTCGCCGACGGCACGTTGTCGGCGCGCGAACTCGACGTGCTGCAGCTCGTCGCCACCGGCGCCGCCAACGGCGACATCGCCGCGGAGCTGGGCCTGCGTCCCAACACCGTCAAGGCCTACCTGCGCAGCATCGCCCGCAAACTCGGTGCGGCCAACCGCACGCACGCCGTGTCACTCGCCCGGGAAGCAGGGTTGCTGCCGTGACGACCGGGCATCCACGGGCTGCGCCGCGCGAGGCGCCGGATGTGACATGCGTTTCGGGCGGAACGCCGCGAAGATCATTACGTTGGACGTGCCAGCACACACCCGGTTCTCTAGGTCGGAAAGGCTCTCGATGGATCTGAAAGTCGGTTACAAAGCGTCCGCGGAGCAGTTCGGACCGCGGGACCTGGTCGAGTTCGCGGTACGCGCCGAAGAAGTCGGCCTCGATTCGGCCTGGGTGTCGGACCACTTCCTGCCGTGGCGCCACGAAGGCGGTCACGCCCCGTTCGCGCTGTCGTGGATGTCGGCCGTCGCCGAGCGCACGAACCGTGTGCACCTGGGCACCAGCGTGCTGACCCCGACGTTCCGCTACAACCCGGCCGTGATCGCGCAGGCGTTCGCCACCATGTCGCTGCTGTCGAACGGCCGCGTCGTCCTCGGCGTGGGCACCGGCGAGGCACTGAACGAGATCGCCGTGTCCGGCCGCGAGTGGCCCGAGTTCAAGGAGCGCTTCGCCCGGCTGCGCGAGTCCGTGCGGCTGATCCGAGAGCTGTGGACGAAGGACAACGTCTCGTTCGAGGGCGACTACTACACGCTCGTCGACGCCAAGATCTACGACCGCCCGGACACGCCCGCCCCGGTCTACATCGCCGCGGGCGGACCGGTCGTGGCCAAGTACGCGGGCCGCGCCGGCGACGGATTCATCTGCACCTCCGGCAAGGGTATGGAGCTCTACACCGACAAGCTCCAGCCCGCGGTCGCCGACGGCGCGGCGGCCGCCGAACGCGACGCGACGGGCATCGACCGGATGATCGAGATCAAGATGTCCTACGACCGCGACCCGGACCGGGCGCTGGAGAACTGCCGGTTCTGGGCACCGCTGTCGCTCACCCCGGAGCAGAAGCACAGCGTCACCTCGTCGGAGGAGATGGAGCGCCTGGCCGACGAGTTGCCGATCGAACAGGTCGCCAAGCGCTGGATCGTGGCATCCGATCCCGATCAGGCCATGGAGCAGATCCAGCCGTACCTCGACGCCGGCTTCAACCACCTCGTGTTCCACGGCCCCGGACACGACCAGGAACGCTTCCTCGGACAGCTCGGTGAAGACGTCCTGCCGCGGCTGCGCTCCCGGGCCTGAACCGCCTGCCTCACGTTCGAACGTCTCCCGCCCCGGTGGAAATCCACCGGGGCGGGAGACATCGTGACCGACGGCGGCGAACCGACCGAGACGTCGAGGTCGGCGGGATTCAGCCGACCCCTTCGCCGCGCAGCGGTGTCGCCCTACCCTGCCGCGGCACGGCCGCGTTCCGCGGCGTGACCGCGTCCTGCGGCGTCGTGCCGTGTGGCGTCGTGCCGGGTGGCGTCGTCGTGCTCTGTACCGGCACGTCGACCTCGGGCACGTGCGCTTCCCTGGTCGACCACGCGGCGGCCTGCAACCGGGCGCGCACGATCTGAGCCGCGTGCGGATGTCCGCTCGGCTCGGGCGGACCGGGGAGGCCGACCCGGTCACCGGCCGTCAGTGCTTTCACGAAACGCACCACCGCGGCCGGCTCCGGCAGCAGCTCCGTGCCGTACCACGCGCGCATCACGAGGTCCTCGCCCGAATGCGTCTCCGCACCGAGTGCCCAGCCGGTGCGCCCGTCCCAGACGAGCGCCGCCTCCCGGCCCTCCATGCCGGGCAGTTCGCGATCGAGTGCGACGTACGCGGTGGCCGTGATGTCGTCGACGTCCGACCACGCCGCGGCCGCTTCGAGTCCGAGTCCCGCCGCGACGAGCTCCACGTACCTGCGCAGTCCCCGCTGCGTGCTGTCGAGGTCGACGTCCGCCAACCCGCCGGCGGCCACGTTCCGGTCACCGGCGACGTGGTGCACGGCGTCGCACACCGAATCGCACCACGCGACCGGGCCTTCCGGCGCGACCAGCTGCACCACGCGCCGCACCTGCCTGCCCGCGACCACGGCGAGTCCGCCGCCCCGGTTGCCGGCGCGCCGCGCCGCACGCAACAGCAACTCCACGCCGGCCACGCTGCAGAACTCGACGCCCGACATGTCGACCACCAACCGGTGCCGCCCCTGTTCGGCCGCACTGTCCAGTTCGCGGCGCACGATCGGGGCCGTGAGCAGGTCGAGTTCCCCTTCGATCTCGCAGATCTGAACGCCTCGACCGTGCCGGACCCGGCGCACCCGTACGTGCTGGCCCACCGGCTCCTCGCCGCCATACCCGGACGTCCGGTACTCGACCCTCGCGTCCGTCGACCCCGCGGTTCCGCGCTGCACCGTGCCGTGGTTCACCGCGGTTTCGTACGTCGGCGCGTTCTCGTTCCCGGTTTTCCCGCTCCCCGTTCGGTCGTGCCCCCGCAGCTTCTCGTGCAGTGCCCCGCCGTGCCCCGGCTCTGTGTGCCCCGACCCTGTGCGGCCCGGCTCTGCCCGTACCGACGTCACGTGCCTCGGCTCTGCGTGCCCCGGGCCGGACCGCGCCGACCCGATGTTCCCCGAATTCCCGTTCTCCGCGTTCCCGCGCCCCGAGCCGATCACGATCTCATGACTCATAGATGTAGTTCTCCCCCTCTGGCCATGAAGTGTCGCGGAACCGAACGACTCGTGACGAGCGAACGAGTATCCACGAACACCTTCGGAAAGCGAAACATTCGACCGACAATGGATCGATGTTCGCCCACTCACGTTCGCCGGCCGCCTACCCGACTTCGCGACCAGCGCCATTCACAGTAGTCAGATTCGCCCGACCGTGCATCACCCGATCGGACGTACCTAGCGAGTAGTTTTCCCAGGTGAGAAACTACAGAGTGGACTGAGTCAAACTGTTGAAAGATCACCGGAAGCCGGTGAGAAGAAACCACTCGGGTTCGATTATGAAACTCCTCTGCGGAGTCGAACACGATTCGATCAAGCACCGGGCTTAACATTCCGCCGCCATGCATAGAATGCAGCCTCGGCCACTCTGCGTGCCCAGTCGGGCACGTCCCATGGCGGACGCTTCGGCACCACAGCAGCCGCGACCCGGCGGCACCACGTCCGGACGCGATCACCGGCGGTTACGATGCAGCGCGTGACGATGCACGGCGACCACGACCTCTTCGGTGACCTCGACCCGTCCGCGCTGCCCGAACGGCAGCAGCACATCCTGGCGACCATCCGGGACCGGGTCGTCGCCGACGGCTACGCGCCCACCACCCGGGAGATCGCCGACGCCGTCGGCCTGCGCTCGTCCTCCTCGGTCTCGAAACACCTCGCAGCGCTCGAGGACAAGGGATTCCTGCGCCGCAGCCCGTCCGTATCGCGCCCGATCGATGTACGCACGTTCCTGCGCGGAACCGCCGATTCCGAGTCCACGGAGGACTCGGTGCCGGTACCGGTCGTCGGCGACATCGCTGCGGGAACGCCGATCCTCGCCGAGGAGCACACCGACGACATGCTCTCCCTCCCTCGGGAACTGACCGGCCGTGGCACGGTCTTCGGCCTGCGGGTACGCGGCGAGTCGATGATCGACGCGGCGATCTGCGACGGCGACATCGTTGTGGTACGCCGCCAGCAGGAGGCCCACTCCGGTCAGATCGTCGCCGCGATGCTCGACGACGAGGCGACCGTGAAGGTGTACCGCAACCGGGGCGGGCATGTGCTGCTCGAACCGCGCAACGACGACTACGACGTCATCGACGGCGACGACGCGGTGATCCTCGGGGTCGTCGTCTCGGTGCTGCGCAACGTGTAAGCGCGTTCAGCGCCGCACGCGGCGGCGGTGGCTGGTGTCGCAGAACGGGTAGGTCCGGCTGCGGCGGCACGCACAGATCGCCACCACGAACCGGTCGGAGTCGACGACGGTGCCGTCCTCGAGCGTCATCCGCACCGGGCCCTCCACGAGCAGCGGCCCGTCACGGACGGCCGTGACCTCCCGCCGGTCCTGCGCTCGATGTTCACTCGGTCCTGTCGGCACGGACGACCACCAACTCCTCGTAGCGCTGTCCCGGCATGAGGAAACCCTTCCGGTGCAGCATGTCGGCACGGGCACGGAGCACCGGGCCGAACGGCAACGTGTCCCTGTCGACGACGGCGGCCTTCAGCCCGAGCCCGCGCAGCCGCTGCACTGTGGAATCCACATCGGACAACTCGGACTGCACCATGAGCAGCGTCCCGCGTGGCGCCAACAGGGTCGGCGCGCGGTCACACAGCCGGTCGATGACCGCGCGGCCGTCACCTCCCCCGTCCCACGCACGCGCGGCACCCCGGGTCGGAACCTCACGTGATTCCGAGGGCACGTACGGCGGGTTCGCCAGCACCAGGTCGAACGGCTGCTCGTAGGCACAGGACAGCGCATCACCACCGACCACCCGGACGGGCAGTCCTCGCAGGCGCGCGTTGAGGCGGGCGTTCAGCCGCGCGGGGAGGGAGACATCCACGGCCGTCACCTGCCGTGCCCCCTCCGCGGCCGCGGCCACCGCCAGGGCGCCCGTTCCGGTGCCGATGTCGAGCACGCGCGCCGGGGGCTCCGAGAGCCGGGCATCGCGCAGCGCGCGCCGTAGGAGCCACGTATCACCTTGCGGGCGGTACACGCCCGGAACTCTCAAGACCCGCATGGCACCGGGGTTGCCGGAAGCCGCGCCGCGAAACGACCCGTGCGGCGGACGCGTGAGTTTCGCCCGCATCGCGTTTCGGCGGGCGAGGAAACGGCAATCGCCTCGAGGTGCACCGCAGCGCAGCCGGACGCCCGCCCTGCGATGTCCGCCACCGCCACCACCGGTGTCACCGTCCGCGGCCCCGTCGGAAGGACCCCGTATGCAGCCGACCGTCACCGAACCAGCCGCCGCCCTGTCCGCGCCCCTGCCGCGTCCGCGTGGCTCGCTGTCGACCGCCGTCGTCGACGCGCTCTCGGGTGCGGGTCCGCGAGCGCTGCCGTCGGGGGCGGCCCGGTCGGCCGATCCGTTCGGTGACGACCTCGCCATGGCGCTGCACACCTGCTACGAGCTGCACTACCGGGGTTTCCGCGGTGTCTCGCCCGACTGGGAATGGGACCCCGCTCTGCTGGCCTTCCGCGCGGAGCTGGAAGCGGTGTTCCTCGACGCGCTAAGGGATGGCACGTCCGGCACCGACGACGTGGACGGGCTGCTCGAGGACCTGCTCGTCGAGGAGGTCCCCGGGGACGGCGTCTCGCACCACCTGGCGCGCGAAGGGACGTGGGAACAGCTGCGTGAGTTCTTCGTGCACCGGTCGATCTATCACCTCAAAGAGGCCGATCCGCACGTCTGGGCCGTCCCGAGGCTGCACGGGGACGCGAAGGCGGCGTTCGTGGCGGTGGAGTTCGACGAGTACGGCGGTGGGCGCGGCGACCGCGTGCACTCGCGTCTGTTCGCCGAGCTGCTCGACGCGGCGGACCTGTCGCCGGACTACCTGCACTACCTCGACGTCGCGGCCGGTACGCAGCTCGCCATCGTCAACCTGATGTCGATGTTCGGCCTCCACCGCAGGCTCCGCGGTGCGCTCGTCGGCCATTTCGCCGCGGCCGAGATCACCACGGCTCCGAGCGCGGCACGCCTGGTCACGGCGCTGCGGCGGCACGAGGCGCCCGAGGCGTGCGTGCACTTCTTCGCCGAGCACGTGGAGGCCGACGCGGTGCACGAGCAGATCATGCGCCGTGACGTCGTCGGCGGGTTGCTGCGTGACGAGCCGGAACTCGCGGCCGATGTCGCCTTCGGCATCGAGGCGACGGGCCTCCTCGAAGGCCGGCTCGCCGAGCGGCTGCTGGACGCGTGGCGCAGTGGCCGGACGTCGCTGACGCCGCAGAACGCCGACACGGAGGGCCCAGTGCGATGAACCATGCGAAACGCGTCGTCGTGACCGGCGCGACGGGCAACCTCGGCACGAGCGTCGTCGACGCGCTCGCGGCCGATCCCGACATCGGCTCGGTCACCGGGATCGGCCGCCGGGACGCCGACCTGACGGTGCCGAAGTTCGACCTCGTGCCGCTCGACCTGGCGACGGCCGACGACGCCCGGCTCGACACCGTGCTCGCCGGGGCCGACGCCGTCGTCCACCTGGCGTGGTCGTTCCAGCCGACCCGCGACCCGGCCACGACGTGGCGCACCAACGTGCTGGGGGCGATGCGCGTGTTCGAGTCGGTCACCCGCTGCCGCGTTCCCGTGCTCCTCCACGCCTCGTCGGTCGGCACCTATTCACCGGGGCCGTCCCACGAGCCGGTCGACGAGTCGTGGCCGACCCACGGATGGCCGTCGGCCTCCTATCCGCGGGAGAAGGCGTATCTGGAACGCGTGCTCGACGACCTCGAACGGCGGCATCCCGAGATGCGGGTGGTGCGCATCAGGCCCGCGTTCGTCTTCCAACGCGCCGCCTCCGCCGAGCAACGGAGGATCTTCGCGGGCCCCCTGCTGCCGGGACGGCTGGTCCGGCCCGGGCTCGTCCCCGTGGTGCCCGACGTGCCCGGACTGCGGGTGCAGGCGGTGCACGCCGACGACGTCGCGGAGGCGTTCCGGCTCGCGCTCCGGACGCCGGTGTCGGGAGCGTTCAACGTGGCGGCCGAACCCCCGGTCGACGCCGCCGTCCTCGCCGACCTGCTCGACGCCACCACTCTGCGGGTTCCCGCGTCCGTCGTGCGGGCCGCGGTGGCGACGGCGTGGCGGCTGCATGCGATCCCGGCCTCGCCGGAGCTGTTCGACACGGTGATCCGGCTGCCGCTCATGGACGTGACGAGGGCGCAGCAGGAGCTCGGTTGGCAGCCGCGCTGGAGCGCACGCGAAGCCCTGTCGGAATTCTTCGAGGGGCTGCGCGACGGTTCCGACGACCACCGCCGGAACACGCCACGGCTGCGGTCCCGGCTTCCGGGCGGCCGCCTACGCGAGTTCGCTACCGGGGTGGGCGGTACGACGTGACGGCCGCCTCCACTCGGCGAGTCGACCGAGGTGGCTCAGCCCGCCCCGGCCTTGCGGCGCTCGTGGAAACGGGCCACGCGCATGCGGTTGCCGCAGATCGCCGGGTTGCACCACCGGCGCCGCGGATGCGTGGGCAGGAACAGGAGGATGCAGAAGTCCGCCTCGCAGTCGCGCACGGTCTCGATCCGATCGTCGGCCAGCAACTCCGCCACTGACTCGGCGAGTGCCGCCGCGATGCGCGTACCGCTCTCGCCGTCCCTCCTCGCCCGCAGCCCCGCGCGACGGTCGCCCCGGACGAGTTCGTGGCGCACCGGGGCGGCACACATCGCCTCGTTGAGCGCACGCAGGTCACGCGGTGCGGGTGACCGGCCCGTGCGCGCCCGTGCGATCGCGGCCGCGGCGTGGTCCCGCAGGGCGCGCACCGCTGCGAGGTCCGCACGCGTCGGCGACCGGAGCTGCGAATCGGACAGTGTGGACAGTCGATCCCGTTCGCACGAGAGCCAGTGCCGCATCCCGACCAGATCCGACAGGAAGTCGAAGTCCTGATCCGGCGACCGCGCCCGCGTGTTGACCAGATCCAGCGCCAGCGGCTCCCCCACCAACGGCCCCAGCTCGCTCATCCTTTAATGCTTCCCATCAACGTTGACCCATTTCGCGCCCGCCGCTAATGTGAGCCTACTGCGCCGCTGTCTGCCGAGCAGGGGGAGGCAGACAGCGGCCACACTTCTTGCCACGAGGCCGGTTCCCGCCCCGGGCACGCTGTCGCGCCGAGTCGCCGCTGCGATTCTCGGCCGGCCACACGCGAAACGGCCCGCCGTCGGCGGAGGACTCGAGGTCCCCACCGGCGACGGGCCGTCGTCACCGTCGGGCCGCACCCGCGGGCGCGGCCCGTGGATCAGCGCTTCCGCACGCCCGGTGTGCCCGCCTCGATCTCGAACGACGCGTCGGTGCGCAACGGCGCGTCCTTCCGCGAGACGTAGTCGACCACCTGGTAATCGGCCACGTACCTGTCCTTGGACACGTGGCACGACACGTACCCGCGGCGGTCGCAGTGGTACTTCGTGTGCGGGTTCTCGGCGGTGATGACCGCGCCCGGGTCGTTGGTGCCCGTGCCGTCACCGTTCGACGTGATCGACGTCGTCACGAACTCACTGGCGACGATCGGCGTCTCCGGATTCTCGAAGTCGCGGCGCAGATCGTTGACCCAGTGCTTGTGGACGTCGCCGGTGAGGACCACGACGTTGTCGATGCCCTTCTCCTCGACGTACCCGAGGATGCGGTCACGCGAGGCGCGGTAGCCGTCCCAGCCGTCGTTGTAGCCGCCCGGGTCCTCGCCCTCGACCTCGTCCATGCTGGCGAAGTAGATCTGCTGCGGCACGACGTTCCAGGTCGACTTCGACTCGTCGAAGCCCTTCTCCAGCCACGAGTGCTGCTCGTCGCCGAGCATGTCGGTCTTCCACTGGTCGGGACCCGACACCTGTGACTTGTCGTTGTACGGCTGGTCGTCGCGGTACTGCCGGGAGTCGAGCACGCTGAACGTGGCCGTGTCGCCGTAGCGGAACCGGCGGTACAGCGGCAGGTTCGTGTCGACCGGCTTGCGGAACCGGCGCAGCGGCATGTGCTCCCAGTAGGCCTGGTACGCCGCGGCACGCCGCTTGGCGAACTCCTCGCGGCTGCCGTTGCCCTGGTCCGGATCGTCGTTCTCCGGGACGAGGTCGGCGTAGTTGTTGTCGGTCTCGTGGTCGTCCCACGTGACGATGAACGGCGAGATGGCGTGTGCCAGCTGCAGGTCGCCGTCGGTCTTGTACTGCGCGTGCCGCTGGCGGTACTCACCCAGCTCGTTCATCTCGTCGCCGGCGTGGGTGCGCACGTCACCGTTCTCACCCGCGGCGTACTCGTAGAGGTAGTCGCCGAGGTGGAACACCATGTCCGGGCGCTCGGCGGCCATGTGCCGGTACGCCGTGAAGTAGCCCTGCTCCCAGTTGGAGCACGACGCGAACGCGAAGTGCAGCTCCGGCGCCGTGCCGGGTGCGGGCGCGGTGCGGGTACGCCCGGCCTCCGAGATCTCCCCGCCGACACGGAAACGGTAGAAGTACTCGCGGTGCGGTTCGAGACCGCGGACGTCGGCGTGCACCGTGTGCGCCTCCTCGGGGAGGGCCCGCTCGGTGCCGCTCTTGACGACCTTGCCGAACTTCTCGTCCAGCGCGATCTCCCACTGCACGGGAACGATGCGGCCGGGCATCCCGCCGTCGAAGTCGAGCGGCTTCGGCGCCAGCCGTGTCCAGAGCACGACGCCGTCGGGCAACGGGTCACCCGAGGCGAGGCCCAGCTGGAACGGGTCGGTCACACGACGGGACGGCGCGGCGACCGCGGGCCCGGCGGCGGTACCCGCGCCGAGTAGGACGGCGCCCGCACCGACACCGGCCATGCCACCGAGGAAGCCGCGGCGCGACACCGGACCTGCGGCGGACGGGTTGTTGTCGGGGTTGCCGTTGCGGCGATTGCGTGGCGGGAACATCGAACCTCCTGGAACCGGGGTTGGCTCAGCCCGGACAGGAAACCCCCGCACCGTGAACGCGTGATGGCGCCGCGGTAGTGATCGATCGACGCCCACACGCACGTTTCCGCACAACCGCCCGTGTTGCCGATTCCAGGGCCCGTGTTGCGGATTCCAGGGCCCGTGTTGCGGATTCCAAGGCCCGTGTTGCCGGTCAACGACACGGCGCGTCCCGGTCAGCCGATGAGGCGGTCGACGAGGTCGGTCCACCCCGCTTCGAGCCGTTCGAGGGGCAGCCCGCGCTGGGAGGTGAGGTGCGCCGTGAGGGCCGAGTCGACGAAGCTCAGCAGCGTGTGGGCGAGCAGTTCCGGGTCGCCGCCCGTGGCCTGAACCCCGGCAGAGCGCAGCAACATCGCCAGATGCGTGTGCCGCACCCGGAGCGACGGCGTGAGGTACCGCCGTTCGGGTTTTCCCTCCGCGGCGAGGTACAGCTCGCGATGCGCGGCGTCGTGCCGCAGTGCCGCGGGCCCGAAGGCGCCGAGACGTTCACGCGCGGTCGCGCCCGGCCCGAGGGGCGGTTCGCCTTCGAGGAAGCCGGACTGGAATCGCTCCTCGACGTGGTCGAGCAGGGCCTGCAACAGGCCGATGCGGTCGCCGAACCTGCGGAACACCGTGCCCTTGCCGACCTCGGCGGCACTGGCGACGGCGTCCATGGTCAGGTGTTCGACGCCGTGTTCGTCGGCGAGTCGCGCGGCGGCGGCCAGCAGCCGGGCACGGTTCCGCACGGCGTCGGCGCGCAGTCGCGGTTCCTCGCCGATCGGTGTCAACGGAAGCACGCGTCGCTGTGGCACGCCCACCGACGATAGCGGCTCCTCCGGCGCTTCGCGGCGTGGACGGGACCGGATGACCGGTTGCCTACACCACTACAGGTGGACCCTGGTCCGGTTACGCGAAGCGTTCGATGTCATGATCCGTACCCGTCATCACGTCCCCACGCCGTCGGGAGGTCCCCACCCATGTCCGTCGAGATCCTGACCCTGGTCGGCAGCCTGCGCGCCGGCTCGCACAACCGGCAGCTCGCGGAGGCCGCGGCGAAGCTCGCACCGGCCGACGTCACGGTCACGGTCGTCGACGGCCTCGGCGACGTGCCGTTCTACAACGAGGACATCGACACCGACGCGGCGCTGCCTCCCGCCGCCGCCCGCCTGCGCACCGCGGCCGAGCGCGCGCACGCGTTCCTCTACATCTCGCCCGAGTACAACGGCACCATGCCCGCGGTGCTCAAGAACGCCATCGACTGGCTGTCGCGTCCGTGGCAGGCCGGCGCGATGACCGGCAAGCCGGTGGCCGTCATCGGCACCGCACTCGGCCAGTTCGGCGGAGTGTGGGCGCACGACGAGGCCAGGAAGGCCGCGGGCGTCGCGGGCGGCACCGTGATCGACGACGTCAAGCTCGACATCCCCGGTTCGGCCACGCGCTTCGCCGAGACGCACCCGTACTCCGACGCCGAGGTCGCCGAGCAGCTCACCAAGGTCATCACCACGCTGGCAGCCAAGGCCACCGCCTGACCCGCCGCAACGTCACCCGCTGCAACTTCACTTGCCGCAACTTCACTTGCCGCGGCTTCACCTGCCGCGGCTTCACTGCCACGGCGTGACGCGCCACGGCTTCACCGACCACGGCCGGACCCGGTTTCCCGCCACGGCGCCGCTACCCGTCCGCGAATTCTGCCCCTGACCAGCGCTCGCCGGTCAGGGGCAGAATTCGCGGACGGTCTACGCCGAACGGGACGCCTTGGCCGCCAGCCGGCGCTGCCGCAGCACCCACACCGCAGCCGCTCCGAACGCCGCATCGACCGGCACCACCGGAGGCAGTGCCCGGTGCAGCAGTGTCGCGAACGAACCGAGCATCGGCAGCGTGCCCACCAGGGCCGCGTCGACAACGCGGCCGTCGTCGGACAGCAGTGCCGCGCCCGCACCGACCATGCTGGCCGCGACGAACGCGTTCGTGCCCTCGTGCCGTTCGTGCAGCCATCGGGTCGGACCTTCGAGCGGCGTGTTCCGGTTGGCCTTCAGCGCCTGGCCGAGCCGCTGTTCCGTGCTTTCCCAGCTCGGCACACACTTGCCGATGCCTGCCACCAAGTAGCAGACGCCCAACGCCGTCCTGACCTTGCGCCCTGCCGCGCCCACTCCGTGCCGCCCCGTCACGTTTCGCTCCGGCGGGCCACGACGTAGTGCGAGTAGAACAGCGGGTCCGCGGGCCGGATCTCACTCACTTCGAAACCGACCTCCTCCAACATGGCCTTGTACTCGTGCCAGAAGATACCCGAGCGGAAGTGCTCGAGGATCTGGTTGAGCAACACTTCGGCATCGATGCAGGAGTTGACGACGTCGCCGATGTAGTGCTGGATCCCCGCGCCGCCAGCGTTCTCGATCATGACTTGCTGGAAGTCGGTGAAGTCCGGGAAATACTGGCACAGCACGAACACGCCGTCCGGAGCGAGCAGCTCCTTGACCTTGCGCAGCATCGCGAGCTGGTCGTCGCGCTCCATGTAGAACAACATGTAGCAGCCGAAGACCAGGTCGAACTCGTCGTCGATCGCAACCGAGTTGACGTTCCCCGCGCGCACCTCGGCCCCGGGCAACTCGGCGAGCCGCGTGTTGGCCGAGGCCGCGACCTCCGGGTCCATCTCGACGCCCAGTGCCCGCTCGACCGACGCGGCCTTGGCTGCGGCGGCGACCTGGTATCCCTCACCGCAACCCACGTCGAGGAAGCTCGTGGGCGCCAGGTCCGAGATCAGCTGCTCGAAGGTCGGGTGGGTGAAGCTCAGGAACGCCGTTTCACCCAGGTCCGAGCAGAAGGACGTGCCGCGCGACATCGGAACGCGGTGGGTCATCTCCATCTTCTCGATCTCACGGAAGTACCGCACCATGATCGGGAAGTAGCCGGCGTCGGCACCGAGCAGCCACTTCGGGGGCTCCTCGCTGGAACCGAGTTCGGCGACCTCGAGCATGAACCGGTAGTCGGCCTCGTCCTCGGCCGCCTGGCCGGACACGTCCTTGCCGGTCAGCACGAGCTCGCGGTACTGCGGTTCGAGCCACAGGTCACCGGTGCGGGCGTCGACGTGCACGACGCCGAGGCGGGCCGCCATGACCATCAGGTCGCGGTAGATGTCCTCGTCCCAGTCGGCGCGGTGTTCGAGCCGGGCGTCCGGGAAGTGCTTGGCGATGACACCGGTGACAATGTGTCGGATGAACCCGCGGATGCGAGAGATCACCGCGAGCGTCCCCTGTGTCGGGTCCTGCTCGTAGGTCTCCCTGGCGTTGCGGACCGTCTCGGCCACCTCGCCGGTCAGACCGTTCTGTCGCGCGGCTTGCTGCCGCTGCCGGTCCAGCTCCTCGAACCTCACTCCACGCCCCCAGCGACGTAGCCCGTACCGACGGTGCTGTACGTCGTTTCCTCGCCGGTGATCCGGGCGAGCGCGGAGAAGTCCTTCTCGAGCTCGGCGAACCGCTCGGTCTTCGTGGCCGTGATGAACGCGTCCATGTCCGTGACCTGGATCAGCTCACGGTAGGCACGGCCGCTCTCGTCCGCCCGCACGACGACGAAGCTCCGGATGCAGTCGAAGTTCGCGCACTCGACGTAGTCGCGCGTGGTCACGAACTTCTCGAACTGCTCGGAAGTCGTTTCCGGCAACAGCTCGATGTCGTGGATTATCAGTGCCTGCAATTGTTTTTCCTTTCTTGTCACCCCGTATTGGTGCAGCCGGTCGCCGATGCGGCTCAACCGGCCGCCCTGGTCGGCTTCGCGGCTCCGATGGAACGCGCGATGTTGCCGATCTGGACTTCGTTGGACCCGGAGAAGACCCGGGAGGGCAAAGCGTCGAGGAGAACGTCGACGGCGGTGGACGACGTCACCCCGTGGCCGCCTTGCAGCTGGACGCACCGCAGTCCGATGTCGACCGCCGTGCGGCTGACGGTCACCTTGGCCATGTCGCCGAGCACGCCGGCGTCGGTGGCACCGGCGTCCATCGCGGCGGCGGCACGGAAGAGCAGGCTGCGCGCCGACTCCAACGCGACGGCACACTCGGCGATTTCGTGCGAAACGGCCTGGAATCGCGCGATGGGCTGGCCGAACTGCGTCCGCCCTTCGAGGTAGTCGGCGGTTTCCCGCAGCACCCGGCGCAGCTGCCCGAGGTAGAGCCCGAACAGGCAGACCCGTTCCCACGACATCCCCGTCGAGAAAACCGCACCGCCGGAACCGCGGGAGCCGAGCATGTCGCGCTCGGCGACCCGGCAGTCGTCGAACCAGAGGTCTCCCAACAGGGACGTGGCGAGTACTCGTTTGTCGTACGGCGCTCCGGCATCGAATCCCTCGGTTCCACGCTCCACCACGAAGGCACTCGTGTTGAAGAAGGAACGGCCTTCCCCGGTGCGGACGACCGCGAGGACCACGTCCGCGACGGGCGCGTTGGTGATCATCGACTTCGTTCCCGCGATGTGCCACCCGTCGTCGTGCTGGGTGGCCGAGGTCCGCATCGACATGATGTCCGAACCGGCGTCGGCCTCGGTCACGGCGAACGCGCCGATCAGCGACCCGTCGGCGAGTCCGGGGAGCCACCGGCTCTTCTGCTCGGCGGTGCCGAACTCCGCGATCGGAGCGACACAGGCGTACAGGTGCGCGGCGAGCGAGAACACGAATCCCGCGTCGGCCACGCTCTCACCCAGCGCCTCGGTGATCGCTGTAGCCGAGGTCGCCGACAGACCCGCACCGTCGTACTCCTCCGGCACGGTCAGCCCCGTCAGCCCGATCTTTCCCGCCTCGGCGAAGCGGCGGCGCAGGTCCTGTGCCGGGTCGCCGGGGCCGGCAGCCAGCATGTCCCCGGCGGACCGAGCCCAGTCGCAGAGCCCGGCCACCTCGGGCGACACGGGTGCCATCGGCAGGTGGATCATGTCTCGCTCCTGTCGACCACGATGTGATAGTTGATGCCGCCGGTGCCGAACGAGCTGACGGCAGCGGTTGTGGTGCGCCCACCCGGTTCGGCCCGGAACGGCTGCGGTACCGGCGACACGAGAAACCCGTCGTCGGCCAACCGCGCAGCGTCTTCGTCGCTCAGCCCCGCGCTCGGTGGTACGACGCCGTCCTCCAGCGCGGTGACCGCCCGCAATAGTCCGGCGATCCCCGCGGCGGCGAAGGTGTGCCCGACCAGCGACTTGACGGCGCTGAGAGCGATCGACCCCGCTCCGTATGCCGTGCGGATGGATTCGAGTTCGATGGCGTCGCCACGCAACGTGCCGGTGCCGTGTGTCTCGATGAAGGCCATGCTCGCCGGGGACACGTCCGCGTCAGCCAACGCCGCGCTCATCGCGGCCGTCTGCCCGGCGGCCGAGGGCGCGAGCATCGAGTGGGCGTCGCACGACCCTCCGATTCCCCGGATGCCGGTGGTCGCCCCACCCGCACCGGCTGCGCCGAGCCGGTCGGACCGCACGAGCACGAGCGCACCGGCTCCGTCGCCGGGCAGGAACCCGTCGGCCGCGGCGCCGAACGCGGTGAGCGCGGTTGTGCTGAGCATGCCCAGTGCCGAACACAACGCCAGGTCCCGGCACGACGTGGGGAATTCGACGCCGCAGACCACGGCGTAGTCGACGTCGCCCGCGCGCAACGCTCCGACGGCGACATCCACGGCCGCCAATGCGGAGGCGCACGCGGCCTCCACCGCCACCGGCAGCGCGTCGAGGCCGAGTTCCTCCGCGACGAAACCGGCGATCGAAGCCGAGTGCAGTTCGCCCAGCGACTGCGCCGCGGCGCCGCTCCGCTCGGCGAACGCGGCCAACCATTTCCGCGCTTCCGCGGCGGCCTCCGGCCCGGCACCGATCCGCCCGGCGACGGCGTCCAGCGCCGACGCCGTCTCGTCCGAATCGGCGTCGCAGAGCCGCCCTGCCGCCGGGCCCAACGGCGTCGCGACCAGGACGAGACCACGGCCGGACAGGTCACTCGCCGACCGCGAGACCGCTTCCCTGCAGGTTTCGAGGGCGGCGTGGCGGACCGGGTCCACCCCGTCCGGCAGCTCCGTGCTCGCCCCTCTGTGCGAGTAGGCGCGGCCGAGCCGGATCCGCCCTTCGCTCCGCATGTGCGCCGGAACGCGGTGGCCGAGATCGTCGAAGCACGGCTGCCCCCGCACCGACAGTTCGCGGAAACCGTCGAGGCCCTGCCGGTCGCCGAACCAGGCGCCCGCACCGTCGACGACCACCGCGGGGCGGTCCCGCGGCGCGGCCGCCTCCGAGTCGTCCGAACCCGCCCGCCGGTACATCACCGCCGCCAGCGCGGTCGAGGCCGTACCGAGCAGCGTCAGTACCGCCTGCTCGGTACGGCAGTCCTCGGCGGCATCGACGAGGTCCAACATCGTGTCCGTCACCCGGACCGAACCCGCCGCCGTCCTGCCGGAGGGACGGTGCCGGGCCGTCGCGAGCGTGTGCGAGCGAGCGGCTGCCGGCAGGAAGTCGTCACCACGCAGGGCGAAGTCGCCCGTGTCCGGAACGATTCCCTCCAGCCAGGTGTCCAGGTCCTCCGGTTCGGCGGCGGCGTAGCCGTGGACGCCGCCGCCGGAGCGGCGGTCGAACCGGATCTCGTCGACCACCGCCCCGCCCGCGGCGTCGGCGCCCTCGGGCCGCAGCAGCATCGCCACGGCCCTGCCCTGCCGAAACTCGCCCGGCCGACCCGTATCCGCGTAGAACGCCGTACGCGCGGCGTTCGTCTCGTCCTCGTCGACGAGGACCAGCAGCACCGCCGATGCGGCACCCGCCGTCACACAATGCCGCGCATGCCACAGCCCCACCGCGCCGGTCGCCTCGTGCGCATCGAGTGACAGCACCCGCCCGCCCAACCGGTGGGCGATCGCGATCCGCGACGGCACACTGCTCGCCATCTCGCCGATCTTGTCGTGGGGGCCGGCACCGAACACCTCGCAGGCAGCGTCCACGGCGGCGTCGGGTTCCGCACCGTGTTCGCCCCATGCGGGCGCCTGCCCGGCGGCGATGCGCAGTGCGTTGCGCCGCTGCAGCACGTGGTTTCCCGTGACCCCGACGAAAACCGCCGTCCGGGCACGGTCCTCGTCGGTGAGCGCGACCGCTGCCAGACACTCCTCGGCTGCGCGCAGCGCGAGCTGCTGCAGCGGCCCCACGGAAATCGCCTGGTTGGGCGGAATCCGGTTGCGCCGTAGCAACTCGGCCTTGTCTCCTGCCTCCGCGGCCGGGACGACCGCGGTGCCGACGACCTGTGCCCTCGGGCTCATTCCGCGGCCTCTGAACGGCGCTCGAGGATCTCCACGACACCCGTCGTGCCGTCGATCCGGACGACGTCGCCGGTCGCGATCGCCGTGGTGCCGTAGTGGGTGTTGACCACCGACGGGATCTTCAGTTCCCTGGCGACGATCGAGGAGTGCGACAACATCGACCCGGTGTCGGTGACGACGCCTGCCGCCATGGCGAACAACGGGGTCCACGACGCGTCGGTGAACGTCGTCACCAGAATCTCGCCTGCCTGGAACTCCCCGGACTGGGCGTGCATGTCGGTCACCACGCGTGCCGTACCGGTGGCCCGACCCGCGCTCGTGCCGAACCCTTCCAGCACGTCCGCGGTCCGGTCGCGGCGCTTGCTCTGGTCACGTCCGTCCCAGGTCCCGATGATCGTCAGCGGCGGTTCGGGCGCCTGCAGTCGCGCCTCGTGGAGTTCGCGGCCCGCGGCCACGTCCTTGGCGGAGAAGAACTCCTCCTGGCTCAGTTCGCCCGCGAGGTACTGCCGCAGCCGGTCGAAGTCGAGGTACCAGACCTCGTCCTGCGACGCGAGCAGTCCGGATTCGACGGCACGCCGCGCGGCCTCGACCACGACCCGACGCACCATCCAGATGGCGGTCACCATCGGCATCCGCGTGACTTCCCGCAGCCTGCTGAACGTCGCATAGCCCTTGATCACCTGCCGGAGCGCGGCCGCACGAGGCCGACTCAGCGAGGACAGGACGTCGTCGGGCTCCATGCGGTTCTGCACGTGGTGTTCGACGGTGTCGAGGAGCCCGGGCTGGGAGAGGTAGTTGGACAGCATGGACATCACGTAGGTCCAGTCGTCCACCCACCGCGGGTGCGAGAGCTCCATCTCCTGCGACCCACGGGTTCCGTGCTCGCGCATGAACGGTTCGACGTGCTGTTCGAGGAACGCCTTGCCCTCGGCGGTCGTTTCCAACGCCGACCGTGCCTCCGACCCGGGAAGGGTGGTCACCACGTTCTTGACCTCGGGCAGGCCTGCGGCGACCCGGGCGAGCTCCGCGAGATCACCGGCGGTGCGGACGGTGCGCAGCGCGGACATGTTCGACTTGACCCCGTCGACGACCTCGGCCGCCGACGCCCCGTTCAACCACGACCCGCACAGGTTGTCCAGGATCCGGTAGAAGCCGATCGCGTTGAAGTAGTACGGCATGTAGCCGACGTGCGTGCGGTGGAAGTAGTCGAGGGCGTGGCGCAACCGGTCGCCGAGTTCGGCGCGCGACAGGGCCGTGAGGTCTTCGCCCCGCGCGCGTTCGTACTCGCGGTGCCGCGAAGCGGTCAGCGATCGGGCCCGCGCGTGCATCGTCGCCATCTCGCGCAGCGTCGATGCCACCCAGTAGGCGCTGCCGCGCCACAGCGGCATACCGCCCGGGAACTGGCCGAACGGGTTCTCGTACGGCTGCTCGGCGGTCTGCTCACTGCGGAACCGCTCGGTGAACAACGACTGGTCCCGCTGCGGCGGCGCCTGCTGCAGCATGTGCGCGGTGTAGGAGATGTTCAGGTAGACGTACCCACCGAGATAGCCCATGTGCACGTCCGAATGGCCGAGCTCGGCGATACCCGTGCTCCGGACACAGTCGATGTGGACGTTCTCCTGGTAGTACCGGGAGAAACTCAGCCCCATCGGCGTCATGATCCCGTTGAAGATCTCGCCGATGTCCATGCGCGACCACATGGTGCCGTCCCGAACCGTATCCGGGACCCGGGACTGATACGGCGACAGCGCCTCCTCCTGCCTGCCACCGACCGCCGTGACCGGACGCGACTGGAGCACCCACACCGTGTCGGCGGTGCAGCAGAACTCGATGTCGACGTCGCCCTGCTCGTCGTCGCGGATCGTCCGTGCGATGCGGCCGAGTTCGGCGAGCTGCGACTTGGTCAGGCAAGGCTTGTCCTGTTTGGACTTGGGGACGTCGACCACCTCGGGGCCCGAACCGGGGCTGACGACCACCTTGTGCGACTTGTTCCGCACGGTGCGGTCGGCGACCGCACCGGTTTCCGCGTCCAGTCGGAACTCGTCGGTGTGCACCCGTCCCTGGACGAGGCCTTCACCCGCTCCCCAGCACGCCTCGGCGACCAGGTGCCGGCGGTCGCCGGTGACGGGGTCCACAGTGAACAGTACGCCGGACGCGTTGGCGTCGACGAGGTGCTGCACCACGACCGCCATTCCGACCTCGCCGGAATCGCCGTGGTAGCTGCGACTGCGTTCCGATGTGGCCGATTCGAGACACGTCCTGGCCGCTTCGACGAGCTCGGTCTCGTCCCTCACCCCCAGCACGGTTTCGTACACACCCGCGGCCGAGGCGGCGCCCTGATCCTCGTTGGCGGCCGACGAACGGACCGCGACCGTCGGCGACCCGAGCTCGCGGTAGGCCTGGACCAGCGCCTCGGCTGCGGTGTCGGTCAGCTTGCCGCCCTCGAGCAGGCCGCTCGTCAAGCAGAATCCGGGTGGAACGGGAAAGCCTCGGGCGGCCAGCGCGTCCAGCCGCAGCCCTTTGCCGCCGAGCTGCGCCGCCGGATCCGGCAGGCGCGATCCCTCACCCAGCCGCACGATGCCTTCGATGTCGGCAGGGGCCTGGGTGTTGATCTCCGTAGTCATCGTCGCACTCCCTGTCAGGCTGGGTTGGTTGCTGTCACGGCCACAAGCGAGAACGCCGACAGCGGCCGGTACATCCGAACGTCACGGAACCCACTGGTGTTCAAGGCTTCTTCGAGGCCGTGCTCGTCGGGCAGCGGAGAGCCGAAGTCGGAGCAGCGGAACCAGAGGTCGAGCGCGGACACCGAGGTCACCTTGCCGGGCACGCTCGTCGTGAGCAGCAGTGTCCCGTTCGGACGCAGCAGCTTCCGGCACCGTTCCAGGACGTCGCACTGTTGATCCTCCGGGAAGTAGTACAGGAGGTTGTGCAGTGTCACGACGTCGTACTGCTCGTCGAGCTCGACGTCGCGAATGTCGCCGAACCTGGCCCGCAGCCGGCTTCTCTGCCCGGTCGACGCGAATCGCTGTGCCATCGTGTCGACGAGCTCTTCCTGCATTTCCAGGCACGTCACTTCCAGCACCGGGTCCGCGGCGGCCGCGTACTGGGCGTAGTGCCCGTCACCGGCGCCGACCTCCAGCCACGTCCGCGGCTCGTGGTCTCGCACCGTGTCCCGCACTGCGGACTCGATCAGCGGCTGCACGAGCCGGGTGGACCGCGCGATGACGGCCGGGTCCTGATCGGCGTGGTTGAGCCCGCCGCCTTCGACGGCGAACCGGGGAGCGGACATGATCGCCTGCCGGTGGTACAGCGCGACTTCCAGCAGACCGGCCACCGCCACGCCGGACGGGTCCTTGGCGAGCAGCCGGCCGTCCAGCCCGCGGAGACGGTAGGCGCCGCTGTTGTCACGGGCGAGTACGCCGACCTCGACACCGATGTCGAGCCAGGGCCCGATGAGCTCGGGGCGGGCGTGGGCCCGGAGCGCCCGGATGACGCCTGCGCGGTCGAGCCGCCTGCCGCCGCGGAGTTCGGCCAGCAGCCCCGAACGAGCCGCGGCGGCGAGGAACGTCATCCGGTAGAACGGCCGCATGAGCCTGGCCTGGACCATGCTCAGGCTCGGGATCCAACTGGCCCCGAGCATATCGGCGAGTGTGCGCAGTTTGGTCACTGTGAATCTCCATCATCGGTACGCGGGCCGGCGGAATGACTTCGCAACGCCGACCGGACGTGGTCCGACGTTTCTGGCTCGTACAGGAAGAAGTGGTGCCCGGTCACGACACGGTGAGTGAACGGTCCCGTCGTGTAATCGGCCCACCCACGCATCTGCTGTGTCGTGGCGATGGGGTCGTCGGTGCCGGTGAAGGCCACAACGGGGCACGACAGCGGCACGCGCGGCGTCCAGCGATAGTCGCGACACACGGCGAGATCCGCCCGCAGCAGCGCCAGCTGATGCGGGCTCGACGACTGCACCGACATCCGGGATCCGCCGCTCCAGCGGGCAGTCTCGGCCCGCAGCGCGTCGTCGTCGAGCCCCGCACACCAGTGTTCACCGCGGTACAGGTGCGGCGGGCGGCTGCCCGACACGTACAGCGCCTCCGGTTCCGGGCGCCCCGATGCCTGCCACGCCTTCGCGAGCTCGTAGGCCAGTACCGCCCCCATGCTGTGGCCGAGCAGCACGTACGGCGGTGTGACGTGCTGCTGGTCGAGCAGCGACACCAGGTCCCGCACCGCCCGTTCGGCGTCGCGGATCGGCGTCTCGCGGATCCGGCGACGCCGCCCCGGCAGGTCCGGAGCGACGACGCGGCCCGCATCGGCCAGCAGGGTGTGCCACTCGTGGAACACGCTGCTGGCCCCACCGGCATGGTGGAACAGCACGTAGCTGACGTCGGTCGCTGGCGCCACCCGACGTGGCGGGCGGATCACCGCGGGCTCGGCGAACGTCACGACGTCCACCACCAGGAAGCGGCGTCGACCAGGGACCTGGGGAACGAATGCGGTTGATCCCTCCAGAACACGGCGAGCGCCTCGGAACCGGCCCGTTGCCCGGCCGCTGGTGATGCCGCCACATCGTCGGTCCCGACCACCGAGTAGAGGGTCGGGAGGCCGTTCGCGGCGGTGCCGGTCGCGGCGCCGAGGGAGGTCAGGTACTGGCCCCAGGTCACCGGCCGTGGATCGGCCACCGTGAACCGGCGTCCCGACGTCAGCTCGCTCCGTGCGGCCTGGATCGCCGCGGCGGCCAGGTTGGCCGTGCCGACGAGTTCAGCGTCCCTGCCCCAGGCGGGATTCGCGGTGATCAGTCCCGACCGCAGCCCCGCGGCCGCCGCCGCAACGGTTCCGTGGCAGTGCGGCCCGAACACGGCCGGGGCGTGGAGAATAGTGAGTGAGACCCGAGCCCCCTGCGCCAGTGCGAGCAGCGCCTCGTCGTCGCCCGGATCCGCCGAGGGGACGCCCGCGGGCAGGATGTCGTCCGGCAGCCGGTCGGAGTAGGTCACCAGAACGACCCGGGTTCCCGGTGCCGCCGTGAGGATCCGTTCCCGGACGGCGTCGCCGTCGCCGGCCACCCGGCATTCGAAGACGATGTCACCGGGCCGCGGTGCGACCTCGTCGCCGTCCGGCACGACCGGAGTCCCCTCGGCCGAGAGCCGTTCCACCAACGCCCGTCCCACGCCGGAAGCGGCGCCTTGCACGATCGCGCGCGGACCCTGGGCCACCCTCTCGGCTGGCGCCGTGCCACCGGCGAACGTGCCGCCCGCGACACCGCCCGCAACGGGGCTGCCGTTGACCGGCGGCGTCACCACGGCGTCCGGGGTACGCGGCGCGTGCGTGCGCACCGTCGCGCCTGCGGAGTGAGGGGGCAGCGGGTCCTTGCCGAGGATCGTGGCGAGCCGGTCGACCGCCGCATCGAGGTCGGCGACGTCGTGTTCGGCGTTGATGAAGAACCGGATCCGGCACGCGTCGGCCGGCACGGCCGGGTAGCCGATCGGCATGGCGTTGAACCCGGATTCGAGCAGCATGTTCGACATCTCGATGGTCCGCGACCAGTCACCGGTGATGACCGGGACCACCGCCGAGTCGCGAGAGACTCCGATGTCCAGCCCGGCCGCACGGGCACGTTGCCGGAAGTGGTCGGCGCGCTCATGAAGGGCGCGGACCCGGTCCGGCTCGTCCCGGATGACCCGGATGGCCTCCAGCGCCGCCGCCGCATTCGCCGGCGACGGGCCCGTGCTGAACAGATACAGCGGAGCCGCGTACCGCAGGAACTCGATGAGCCCCTTCGAGCCCGCGATGTAGCCGCCCAGGCTCGCCAGCGCCTTGCTCAGCGTGCCCATCCACACATCGACGTCCTTGGCGGGCACTCCCTGCGCTTCGCCGATGCCACGACCGGTGCGGCCGAGCACACCGATGGAATGCGCCTCATCCACCATGAGCAGCGAACCGGTCCGCCGCGCGACCTCGACCAGTCCCGGAAGGTCGGGCAGGTCACCGTCCTGGCTGTAGGCACCTTCGACGCACACGAGCGAACGGCGGTACGAGTCACGCAGGCCGGACAGGATGCGGTCCAGACTGGCCAGGTCGTTGTGCGGGAACGACCGTCGCGTCGCGCGAGACAGGAGCGCTCCCCTGACACTGCTGTCGTGCGACCACTCGTCGTGGACGATCAGGTCGCTCTCGCCGAGCAGCGCCGAGATCACGCCCACGTTCGTCGCGTGACCACCGGAGAAGACGATCGCGCTCTCGGTGCCGAGCATGTCGGCGATGGCCGCCTCCAGCTCCTTGTGCACCGGGGTCTCGCCGTACAGCAACGGAGTCGCGGCCGCCGACGTGCCGAACCGTTCGACGGCGTCGACGGCGGCCCTGCGCACCCTCGGGTGATGCGAGAGGCCCAGGTAGTCGAAGGCCGAGAAGTTCACCAGCTCCTGGCCCTGCACGTCGATCCGGGCGCCGTTGAACCCCTGGTGGATCCGGGCGTACGGGTTGTCCGAACCGCCGATCGCGTTGGTGAACCGGCCGACCGCGTCGCGAACCTCGCTCCAGGTCGACGGATCACGCGGATCCTCGTGCGGCTCGCCGCCCGCGGCTGGCTGCCCGTCGTCGCGGGCCGCCGGCTTCGGAGCTGCGGGAAGACCGGTGACCGAGGACGAGTCGGTCCGTGCGGGACCGGTCGGTGCCGGGTCCGCCGGCAGTGCAGGCGAGGTCGGTTCCTCGCCCGTGATCAGGGCGACGACCTCCGACACCGCAGGGTCCTGCACGAGGCGAGGAGCCAGCTCATCCGGGTCGGGCCCGCCGGCCGCGCCGAGCTTGCGTGCCAGCGCCGTCAGCATGAGCGAGTCGAGCCCCAGCGCGGAGTGCAACCGGTCGTCCTGCCGAATGCGTGCCACGGGGAATCCGCTGACCGCGGCGATCTCCTCCAGTACGGTTGAGGCTTCCATCGAGCCGTTGCTTGTCGTGGCCATGGCGCTCTCCGGTTGCCGGCCTGCGTGCCGCGAGGTCGTCGCGGACTCCGGCTGCGGGTCGAAATCGGTCAGAGGAAGGGGCTGGCGCGTCAAGAACGCCTCCTGCGCGGAGAAGTCCACCGGAACACCACTGCCCGCCAGTTCGGCCAGGCTCCGCAGGAAGGCAGCCGCGCCGTCGCGCTTGGCCGTCGCCGTCACCGCACAGTGCTCCGGTGGGAGCAGGTCACGATCCCGGCCGACGAGCGACGGCACCGCGCCCAACTCGATGACGGCCGTCGGCCCGGCGGCCGCGGCACTACGCAGCGCATCGGCGAACCTGACCGGAGCGAGCATCTGCTCGCCCCAGTAGCCGGGACGCAGCTCGGTCATCGGCGCGGCATCGAGCGTGGAGATCCACCGCCGCGACGTCGGCGAGGTCCGCAGCCCGGCGGCCCACTCGTCGACGGCCGCCGCTGCCGAAGCCATCGCCTCGGTGTGGAACGCATGGTCCACCGACAGCCTGCGCCCCACGGCCCCGATCTCGGTGAGCCCGCGCAGCAGGTCCTCGACGTGGTCGCGGGGGCCGGCGACCGTCAGGTGGCGGAGACCGTTCTCAGCGGCGACCGCCCAGCCCGGGTACCGGCCGACCAGTTCCCTGATCGGCTCGGGATCACCGAGACACGCGACCATCGCGCCTTCCGGAGCCCGGCCCATCGCCTCGCCCCGCCGCACGGCCAGTTCGAGCGCGTCGTCCTCGGAGAGGACCCCGGCCAGCGCCGCAGCGGAGAGCTCGCCGACGCTGTGGCCGACGACCGAGTCCGCGTCGACGCCGAACCGCCGCAACACCGACGCCAGTGCGAGCTGGAGGGCGACCAACAGCGGCTGCTGCACGTCGGTCCGCTGCAGCCGTTCGGGCAAGGCAGCCCGGTCGGTCAGCAGTTCGAGCGCATCGGGGATGCCGAGCTCACCGAGTCGTGCGGCCTTCTCTTCGAGGGCACGGGCGAACGGCGCGCTCTCCGCGAACAGGTCGTGCACCGCCCCCGGCCCGACACTGCCCTGACCGGGCAGTACGAACACCACCTCGCGCGACTGCGCGTCTCCGGCCTGCCAGCGGATGCCGGCCGGGTGCGGAGCGCCGTCCTGAACGGCCGTGAGCGCTTCCGCCATCCGGCCGGTGTCCGCTCCGACCACGACGGCCCGCTGCGGCGCAGCGGGGTCACCGTCCTGCGCACGGACGAGCGCACGGAGGTCGCTCGTGCTCTCGGCGACGGCGCGGAGCCTGCCCGCCTCGCGTTCCAGCTCCGCCGCGGTCTCGCCGGCGAGCGTGATCGCATGGTTCCGCCGCTGTCGGTGGCCCGCGCGGTGTTCCGGGGCCGCGCTCAGGACGACGTGTGCGTTCGCACCCCCGAATCCGAAGGAGCTCACCCCGGCGTGCACGGTGCCGTCCGGCGGCAGGTCGACGGGCGCGGTGGCCGGGGCAAGTCCACTCGCCGCCCAGTCGAACCTGCTGGTCGGCCGGGTGATGCCGAGCGTCGCGGGCAGGCGGCCCGTGCTCAGTGCCAAGGCTGCCTTCAGCACGCCGGCGATGCCGGCGGCCGCTTCGAGGTGCCCCACCGTGTTCTTCACGGTGCCGACGTGGCACGGAGCACCGGCCCGGTCCGCACCGCCGTACACGCGAGCGAGCGCGGACAGTTCCACCGGGTCCCCGAGCTGCGTGCCGGTGCCGTGCGACTCGATGAAGGCCACCGAGCGCGGATCGAGTTGCGCCTCGGCCAGCGCCGCCCGAATGACGTCCTCCTGTGCGCGAGACGACGGCGCCGTGATGCCGTTGCTGCGACCGGAATGGCCGACCGCGCTGCCGGCGAGCACCGCATAGATCCGGTCGTTGTCCCGCTCGGCCGCCTCCACGGTCCGGAGCAGCACCGCACCGACGCCCTCGCCGCGGACGTAGCCGTGCGCCTCGTCGTCAAAGGCACGCGCCAGCCCGTCGGTGGCCAGCACCCCGCCGTCTTCGAGCGCCTCGAACTGCCGCGGCGCCGCCAGCAGGTTGACCCCCGCGACCAACGCCGCTTCACACTCGCCCGCCCGCAGCGCCCGCCACGCCTCGTGCAGCGCGACCAGCGACGACGAGCAGGCGGTGTCGATGCCCACGCTCGGCCCGCGCAGGTCGAGCTCGTAGGACACGCGGTTGGCGCACAGCGCGTGGCTCGTACCGGTGGCCTCGTAGATGGACGGTTCGGCGTGACCGTCGACCCGCTGCAGTGCGTGATCGGACGAGCCGATGCCGATGAACACCCCCACCTCGCGGCCTGCCAGCTCCTCCGGCCTGTGCCCGGCGTCCTCGATGGCGTGCTGGCAGGCGGTGAGCACGAGCCACTGCTGCGGGTCCATCGCCGCCGTCTCGACCGCGGAGATGCCGAACGCCTTCCCGTCGCCCACCGCGGGCGAGTCCAGCCAGCCGGCGTAGCGGCCCTGCATCTCGGCATCCGTCGACGGCGTGATCACCGGGCTGTCGGCGGTGAGCAGCTGCCGGTAGCCGTCGAGATCGGCGGCACCCGGCAACCGGCAGGCCATCCCGGTGATCGCGACCGTGGCGGTCGCCGACCCCTCGGAACGAGCCCCGGAGGTCGCCACCCGTTCATCGGCTGCCGACGGCTTGTCCTCCGCCGGAGCGGCGCCGAGGGCACCGGCCAACGCGGTGATCGTCGGGTTGTCGAAGATGAGCTCGGGCGCGATCGGCGTCCCCCACTGCTCGGAGAGCCGCTCGCAGATCATCGTGGTGCTGCGCGAGTCGACGCCGAGGTCGCGGAACGGCACGTCGAACCGCAGCGTGTCCTCCTTCACGCCGAGCACGCCGGCGACGGTCGCCGCAACCACCGGCGCGGCGGGGTTCTCCTCACGGCCGGCCGACGACTCGGTGGCGGTGGCGGCAGTGGCGGCCCCGGCCGCCGGGCGCTCCAGCCCGAGCATGCCGACCATCGGACAGGTGAGCACGTCCGCGACGTTGACGTCCGATCGCCCCTCGGCGGCCAGAATCACGTCGGCGACGGTGACGCCGACATCGCGCAGCAAGGTCTCGTCGGTGACGTCCGCGGGAATCGCATCGAGGACGCGCCGCCCCTCGTCGGACGACGGCCGCGCCGCCATCGCGCCCGGGGAATAGGAGGCCGCCAGCACGTCGAGGTGCAGCTGCCCGAACAGGTTCGCGTACTGCGCGCGCTGGATCTTCCCGCTCGTCGTCCTGGGCGTGCTGCCACGGCCGACCACGGCCACGACCAGCGGCGTCACGTCGAACGCACTTCCCAGCGTGGCGCGCATCCGCGCCGGCAGCTCGGCCAGACCAGCCACGTCATCGGCGGCAGGCTCGTAGCAGACCACGATGTGCTCATTGCCCCCGAACTCGATGGGCATCACGGCACCGGCACCCCGGCGCAGCTCCGGATGCTCGCTCTCGAGCGTCGCCTCCACGTCGGGCGGGTACACGTTGCGCCCGTCCACGATGAGGATGTCCTTGCGCCGGCCGGAAATGAAGAGCTCGCCGTCGAACAGGAAGCCCAGGTCACCGGTCCGTAGGGACGGCGAGCCACCGTCGACGGTCTCGGCCCTGAACTTCTCCGCCGACTCGTCCCGCTGACCCCAGTACCCCTCGGCCACGCCCGGGCTGCCGATCCACACCTCACCGACCTGGCCGTCCGGCAGCTCGCGCCGAGTGTCGGGGTCGACGATCCGGATCTCGGTCTTCTGCAGCGGCACGCCACACCCGACCATCCGCACCGCGGCGGGGTCGTCGTCGTCAGCGTGCACCGCTTCGCCCATCGCGAGCAGATCCCGATCCAGCGAGGCGATGAGGGGCTCCTGGCCGAGCGGGGTGGCCGTGGCCACGAGCGTCGACTCGGCGAGCCCGTAGCTCGGCGCCATGCACTCGGGCCGAAACCCCGTCGGCTCCAGGTGCTGCGCGAAGCGGCGCAAGGTGTCCGGCCGCACCGGTTCGGCACCGTTGATGGCACGCCGCCAGCTCGACAGGTCCAGGCCTTCGAGGTTCTCCCTCGGAACGCGGGAAACGATGTGGTCGAAGGCGAAGTTGGGGGCGAACGTCGTCGTCACCGCACCATCCGAAATGGACTTGAGCCAGAGCTCCGGATTCCGGACGAAGGTACGCGGCGCCATGTGGTAACCGGTCGCCGTGCCGTAGATCGGGAGCAGGATGCCGGCGATCAGACCCATGTCGTGGTACGGCGGCAGCCAGGAGGCGAGCGCGTCGCCCGGATTGTGACCGTAGGCGACGTACATCGCCGTGAGGTTCTCCAGCAGGTTCCGGTGCGTCACCATGACGCCGCGTGGATTACCCGTGGAACCCGACGTGTACTGCAGCAGCGCCGTCCGGTCCGGATCCTGCGTGGCCTCCAGCGTCAGCGTCGACGTCGGAATAGCATGTTCCACGTCGATCCAGCACACGTCGGCCAACCCCGTCTCCGCCAGCGGCAGATTCGAGGTGTCGACCCCGTCCGACGTCGCCGTAAGCGCGATGGCCGGTTCGCAATCACGCGCCATTCCCGACAACCGGGAGAGCGACGCCCTGACGTTCTTCGCGTCGAGCGGATACGCGGGCACGGCGATCATGCCCGCGTCGAGGCACCCGAAGAAGGAGGCGATGTAGTCGATCCCGGGCGGGAGAAGGAAGAGCACCCTGCTGCCCTCAGGCGCGTGCCGGCGCAGCAGCTCCGCGATTCCCCAGGCGCGATGGCGCAGCTGCTGCGCCGTGACGTCCTCGTAGCTCGCATCCGACTCGAAGAAGCGCACCGCCAGCTCGTCGGGAGCCGTCGAGGCGAAAAGGTCGAGGAGCTGGTTGACCGTGCCCGACAGGCGGGTGTCGATGTCGAGCGAACCGCTTCTGGCCGTGGTCACGTCCACCTCACTCACCCTCGGTCTCGGCATACAGTTCGGCGAGGCGGCCGTGGTCGACCTTGCCGTTGGCATTGCGTGGCATGGAGTCCAATTTCCTTACACGGTGGGGAATCATGTAGCGAGGCACGAGCCTCGCGCAGTGCTGTTTGACGTCGATGAGACCGGGAGCCGGCTCGTCGGCGGTGAGGAAGGCGACGAGCTGGGCACGCTCCTGCGTCACCACCCGTTCGACCGCGACCTCGTGGACACCGGGCAGCTGCGCGAGTGCGGCCTCGACCTCACCGAGTTCCACGCGATAGCCGCCGAGTTTCACCTGCCGGTCGGCGCGCCCCTGGAAACACAGCCGGCCCCGTTCGTCGTAGAAGCCGAGGTCACCGGTGTGGTACTGCCGTGTTCCCCGGTCGTCGATCGCGGGACGCGGGTCCCTGCCTCGATAACCGGGGGAGACACACGACCCCGTGACGACGATCTCGCCGAGGTCGCCGGCTTCGGTGATCCGCGCCCCGTCGTCATCGATGAGGGAGATCTCGGCGCCCGCGACCGGACTGCCGAGCGGCACCGGCGTCGTGCCGTCCAGCTCGTCCCTGTCGACGACGTGCGCGATGCAGACGTTGGTTTCCGTCGGCCCGTAGAGATTGCCGATGACCGTTTCCGCGGGGAGCCGGCGCGAGAGCTCGGCCAGCCGTGCGGATGGGTATTCCTCCCCGGCGTAGAGCACGGTGCGCAGCGAGGTGTCAGGACCGAGCGCGTCGGGCACCTCCCTGACGATGAGGTCGAGCGCGAACGGCACCGAGTACCACATGGTCGGGCGTTCCCGTTCGATCGCCGCGGCCATCGCCTTCGGATTGGTCCGGTCCTCATCGGACAGCACCAGCAGTGAGGCACCGACCGCGAGCGGCACGAACAGTCCGTGCAGGCTGATGTCGAAAGTGAACGGAGCGTGGTTGACGACGAGGTCTTCGTCGCTCGTCGGGAAGTCCTCGAGGCACCAGCGAACGAACGCGGCGACGTTACGGTGCGTCAACCGCACGCCCTTGGGCTTGCCCGTCGAACCCGACGTGTAGAGCAGCGCCGCATCGTCCTCGGGCGTGGGGTTGCCCGGCGACGCCGGGACGTTCCGAGCCTGGAGGCCGGCCGGGTCGACGATCCGGGGAAGCTCGTCGGCGGCGAACCCGGCGACGAGGTCGGACGACGTGACGAGTACCGCCGGGTCCGCGTCGTTCAGCACCACGTGGGCACGGGCCGCGGGCTGGGCCGCGTCGAGGGGGACGTAACACCCGCCGAGCCGCAGCGTCGCGAGGATCGCGGCGACATAGTCGGCACCCTTCGGTAGCCAGATCGCGACCCGTTCGCCAGGGCCGGCGCCGGCGTCGGCGAGCGCACCCGCCACGGCCTCGACCCGCGACCAGAGCTCGCCGTAGGAGCACGGCGTCTCGCCCGCCAGCGCGATCGACCCGCTGACCCCGGCTTCGGGCGCCGACAGCTCGACGACCTCGCGGTGCAGGCCACTCACGATCCCGGTCATGCCGCCACGCCGCTGCGGTCGAAGCCGATCGCGTCCGCCGAGTCGCGCACGATGTCCGCGGCCGCGTCGAGGTCGGCGTCGGTGTGTTCCACCCCGACGCTGATACGCAGCCGAGCCTGTCCGATCGGGACACCGGGATAGACGACCGTCTGGCAGAACATCCCACGTGCGCGCACCTCGCGGCCGAACCGCAGCGCAACGTCCTCGTCACCGACCACGACCGGCAGGATCGCGCTCTCCGAGTTCTCCAGATCGAATCCGTCCGCCCGCAGCCGATCGCGGAGCCGGCGGATGTTGCGCCACAGCCCTTCGAGCAGCGCGGGCTCCTTCTGGAGGATCTCCAGCGAGGCGATCAGACCCGCGACCATCGGCGCCGGTGTCGTCGCGGCGAAGACGTAGGAGTGCGCGTAGTAGCGCAGGTAGTTGATGACTTCGGCCTCGCCGACCACGAAGCCGCCCACGCCCGCGAGTGCCTTGCTCATCGTGCCGACCTCGAGGTCGACCTCGCCCTTCATTCCGAAGTGCTCGGCCGTACCCGAACCGGTGCTACCCAGCACACCCGTCGAATGGGCATCGTCGACGAGCAGCCGCGCGCCGTAGCGGCGGGTCAGTTCCACGAGTTCGGGCAGCGGGCAGACGTCGCCGTGCATGCTGAAGACACCGTCGACGGCCACGAGCGTTCCGCCAGGCCGCTCGGCGACCTGCTGGAGCCGCTGTTCCAGGGCCTGCATGTTGTTGTGAGCGAAGGACAACCGGCGCGCACCCGCCAGCTGTGCTCCATCCACAAGGGACATATGATTGAGGCTGTCGCTGAGCACGTGATCGGCGGGACCGGCCAGCGCGGAGATCGTGCCCAGGTTCGCCGAGTAGCCACCGGGGAAGACGATGCAGGCGTCGCGGCCCTTGAACTCCGCGAGTCGCCGTTCGAGCTCGAGATGAAGCTCGGTCGTGCCGCCGATGATCCGGCTGCCGGTGTTGGTGGCACCGAACGACCGCGCGGCATCCGCAATGGCGTCCGCGACGCGCGGATCGTTGGCCAGGCCGAGGTAGTTGTTCGAGGCGAAGACGAGGTACTCGGCGCTGCGCCCGACCTGCATGTCGTGGTAGACGCCGCGTCCGGTCAACCGTCCCGAGGACGGCATTCCGTACCAGTAGAGTTGATCTGTCTCCCGGCGCCGACGGTGGTCGGCGAACCGTGCCGCCTTCGCGAAGAGGTCGGCGTCGCCGTCCGGGCCGAAGTCCTTCATCGTTTCGCCCGGCTTCGTCGTGTCACCGTCGCTCGTCGTCTCACCGTCGCCCGACGCTGCGCAGACGCCCGACGCTGCGCCGACGGCGTGGCCCTCGGCGGCCGGGAGGTCCGGCATCGTTGCAGGTGGTATACCGTCCATTGTGGCTACCAATGCACTGACACCGGCCACGATGTCCCCGACCGTGGCGGCCTCGCGGTCCAGCGACTTCGGTAGCTGGAACCTCGTCTCCAGGTCGGCGAGGACCCATTCGCGCATCAGCGAGTCGATGCCGAGTTCGTCCTCAAGAACGGCGTCCTCGCCGAGCTCCTCCAGGGAGTAGCCGGTGTGTTCCGCAATCACACCGAGGACGGTTTTGGTCCGAGTTTCGTCGGCGGGGGTGGTCATACGCCGTTCGCCTCCTGTTTCAGTTCGGCCACGAGTCCGCACATCGCACGCACCGACCCGAAGTTCTCGGGAACGACTCGCCCCACCGGAACCGCGACCCCGAACTCGGACTGCATGAACTGCACGATGGTCAGGACTTCGACGGAGTCCAGGATGTTCAGCTCGAGTAGCGGTGTGTCCGCGTCGAGCCCCTCGACGCTTCCTTCCAACAGGTTGCCCGAGACATACTCGACGAGGCTCGACTCAATCGAACTCACGCTGCCGCCTCCTTCCGTTCCGGGGTAACGGCACTTCGGCGCGAATGACTCTCTGAGACGTCGGTCAGCACACGACGGACGGTACCCAGATGATCATGACAACCCGCGCGAAACGGCCTGACAACACGCTGACAGGTACGACCACGACGACCCGTGCACGCATGCTGACCAGTTATTTCGCCTCACAGCCACGGTTTCCGCACTCGGCATGGCGGTGAAGCGAACAGTTCGGGAACTGCCGAACAACGAACAGCTTCCGGAAGTCTGCGTTAGACTACAAAACGCGTGTCCGTACGATACGGCCGTGCGCTGCCGCCGGCGGAACTTTCGGCTCTGTTGACCGACATCCTCGCCCCGATCGCTGTCTTCGCCCCATCGCTGTCTTCGCTCCGACCGTTGTCGGCGCCTGCGGCCCGCCCGGCGTCGTGATCGGCCGGAGCGAATCGGCAGGGTCGAAGGGGCCGGGCCGAACGCCGCCAACCCGATGCGCGGCCATCGGACGTGATCACGAACTCAACCGAGGAGAGGTCCGAATGCAGCAACACAATGCTCTTCGAGAGGCGCTCAGCGTCGCCGTTCACAGTCCTTCATCGCATAATTCCCAGGCGTGGGAGCTGAAGGTCACCGACAACGACGACGGCACGGTGCTGGAACTCGGCATCGACCGGAACCGGGAACTGACCGCGCTTCCGGGCCACCGGTACGAGATGCTGCTCAGTCTCGGTGCGTACTGGTACGGTCTCGCGGTTGCGCTGCGAGCACGCGGGTGGGCCCTCGACTGCGACGCCGAACCGGCGGCATCCGGCCGGGCGACCATACGCGGTCGGATGGTCCCAGCGGAGGTGTCCCCGGATTCGAAGAACGACGCTGCGTTGATCACCGAGCGTCGTACCGATCGCGGAGCGTATGCCGAGACCCCGATCCGTTCCGACATCCGGGACGCGCTCGCCGATGCGGCACGGACACGGCCGGAATGGGCGCCGGCGACACCGCTTCCGAACGTGCAACTACTGACGGGCAGCGACGAGCTTGCCGAGGTCGCCGAATTGACCCGCCAGTTCGCGCCGCGCGATTTCCTGCACCGTAAGGCATGGAAGGAGACCGTCCACTATCTTCACCGGGACGCGGTGGCGGCATCCGCGTCCGACGGGTTCAGTTACGGCCAGATCTTCGGGCGACGGCCCTGGCCGATCGACCACCTGGTCGTAGCCCTGACATCACCGGCCCTTATGCCCTTCATCGGTCGGGCCGGACTCGCCGACAAGCTCGCCCGCGGCCTCGCGTCGGCGGTCGAGACGGGACCGGGATTCCTCGTGCTGACGGCTCCGAACACGGTCCGCTCGTCGTCGGACTGGATATGGGCGGGAGCGGACATGCACCGCATGTGGCTCGCGGCGAGCCGGGTGAACCTGGGACTGCACCCCGTGTCCGTCCTGCTTCAACATGATGATTCGCGAACGGTGCTCGAACAGCGCCTCGGCCTGTCAGGCAGGGCCTTCTTCGCCGCCAGGATCGGCCATCGGCTTCCCGGACGTGTCGGAACATCAGCGCCGCGGCGCGATCCGCTCGCCGTGCTCTCGACACCCACCGCTGGTACGTCCGCTGCGAACTGAGCTGGGCGAACGGAATCAGGACAGCCAGCCGGCCCCACTGGGTAGTCACACACCGCGCACGACCACCGGAACAGGGACACAGTTGAGCCTCGCCGGCTCCACTCGAACCCGAGACCTCTTCTCCGCGAAACACCTTATTGCAACAATTAGGACTTTCGACTATTGACATCGTGTCCGTAGTGCACCGGTGAGGTATGAACCACCTTGCACTGCGGAGTAGTCGGTTTCAGGACTGCCAGCTGGCGCCACGCGATAGGGTGACAACAGTGCTCAGCGGGACCAGAGCGTCGTCAGCGACCGTCGACGGTGCAACTGCGACCACCCGAGCAGAAATGCAGGCTGACCTGGGGGTAGCGGACGATGAAAAACGAAATAAAGTTGCAGTTGCTTGGAAATATTGCGGTGCGCAGCGGCGTCGAGAACCGGCATGTTCGCTCCAAGCTCGTACAAGGCTGCCTGGCCTTGCTCGCCCTCGAAGCCGGGAAACCGGTACGTAGTTCCACCCTCATGGGCGAACTGTGGGGAGACAATCAGCCACGGGAGCCCAAAAACGCACTGCACGCCGCGGTCACGCGCAGCCGCTCGTTCATGAAGCAAAGCGACTGGTCACCGGAACATCTGAAGACCGTCCCCGGTGGATACCTGCTCGACGTGGAACGAGGTCAGGTCGATGCGCTGGCTTTCCGTAGTGCGGCTGAAGAAATCCTGCGGGATCCGGATGTCGACATCCAACGCTGTATCGAAGTCCTCGACATGTGGAGCGGACCCGCATTGATGGGAATCAACGACGGCGGACGTTGCCTCAGCGAAGCGACACTTCTCGAAGAACTGCGGCGACAGGTGTCCGAGCGACTGGCGATACAACGAATCAAGAATCGGGACTATGCTGGCGCGGCGCACGAGATCGGACAATTGACCGTCGAGCGTCCGTTGAACGAGAACTATCGCGAGCTCCGCATGATTGCGCTGTACTACCTGGGCCAGTCGGCTTCGGCATTGGCGGAGTTGAACAGATTTTCCGACACGATGGACCGCGAGATGGGAATGGCGCCGAGTCAACGGGTCAGGGATTTGTACTTCGACATCCTGACCGACGCAAAGGACCGGGTCGACAACAGACTGTCGGGTTACGATCCGGCAGGCCCGAAGAGAAGGACCTCGAGCACGGAGAACCGGACGTTACGTCCCCACCCGCAGTGAGAACCACTGCTCCTGTTGCCCCCGGCCGGTCTGTACCTCCGATCGACTCTGCGCTCCCGCTCGTTCTTCCGCCGCGTGTCCATTCCGGATCGCGACAGCTCACCTGCTGTTGTGAGTCTGGTCCCTTACCAACCGCACCTCACCGACCGATCACGAGCTGCCGGCACTCGACGTGGCGGCATGGGCAGCGAAGAACTCCGCCAGGTGGTGGGTGCCGGTGGGAGTGCCGACACTGTCGTTCAACATCCCGAAGGTGACGAACCGCAGTGTGTCGGCCTTCCGCTTACTGAACAGCGAAGTGATACCGAGGACCGGGGGCAGGACCCCCGGGGGGATCCTCGTGATCCGGCGGTTCTTGCCTAGAGCGTCGAACGCGCACTCCGCGAGCTGCTCCCACGTGAAGATGTCCGGACCGCCGACTTCCCACCTGCCCTGCTCACCGGCTTCGAGTCGGTCGACGCAGGCGGCGGCGAGGTCGGCACCGTGGATCGGGTTGATCTTCCGTTCCGGGTCGAAGAGGTACGCCCGGCCACGTTGAGCCATGGCGAAGATCTGCATCATGTCGGAGAAGTAGCCGGGCGGGTCGATCACCTGGCTCGGCACCGACGACTTCGTCAGCTCTTCGACGAACGCCGTCTTCGCCTTGGTGAGTTCCGCGGTGCAGCGGTCGCCGCCGATGACGTTGACAAAGCAGAACGATCCGACGCCGTGCTGTTCCGCGGACTTGAGGATCGCGCGATTGGCGTCGTAGTCGATGTCCCACGGGTCGGCCTTCTGTGTCGTCACCCCCAGCGACGACACAACGGAGTCGACACCCTTGGCCACATCGGCGACGAACGTGGGGTCGGTGACCTCGCCGATCGCCCACTCGTCGACGAGGCCCGACAGAGACGGGGCGCCCCAGCTTCCCGGCTGCTCCGCGCGCGAGCGGTCCCGGGCGACAGCGCGCACGGTGTGGCCGCGGCGATGCAGCTCCGCGACCAGATAGCGTCCCAGGTACCCGGTGGCACCGGTGACGAGCGTCTTGGCCATGTCTAGTCCACTCCTGTGTATACCGTTGTTCGTTCAGTGAGCGTGGTTCCGCGCGCAGGAACCGTGCCGATGACCGGCCGCTCCGTTTACTGGCCACCGAGCACGCGTACGACGAGCTTGCGCGTGAGCGCCTCGGCCCGGTGCGCGTTCTCGTGGTTCCGTGCCACCCACCCGTCTACCGTGGAGGCGATGTTCCACACCAAGTCCTGATGCAGGTCGTCCGGGATCTCCTGGTCGAGCAGGCCGAGGCCTCGTCCCACGCGAACGACCGCGCCACACCACTCCCTCGCGGCGTCCCGGAACTTGTCGAGCGATGGACTCGGCGGCGCATCCGGCAGGTGGAACAGCACAGGGATGCACGCGAGGTCCTCGTCGTGCTGCGCCTCCGAGATCGAATCGATCAGGCCGAAAACGGTTGGCCAGAACGAATCCGCATCCAGTGTGGACGGATGAGGAACCGCGACCCTGCCCGACAGCTTCTCCAATCCGTCCGAGAACGCCGCCTCGAACAACGCGTCCTTCTCGCCGAAGAAGTAATAGAACGAACTCCGGGGGAAATCGGCCGCCTGGTTGATCTTACTCACGGAGGCCGCTTCGTAACCATTTGAGGCGAAGTGACGGCGGGCGTGCCGCAGCAACGCCTCGCGGCGCGCCGGATCCAACGGCTTACGTGGTCGAGCCATGCTGCTTTCCCGGATGCTCCTACTGCTGCGTCTCGCTTCTACTGCTTCGCTCTACTGCTGCGATGTCCTGCCGCGCTGCGCCAGGCCACACGAACTGGGTGTGGCCCCGGGATCGGACCCGGCCGGGATGGCGAACCTCCCCTCATGGAACCGCTCACCGGCACCGTAACGCCGTGCGGTCCACGCTAGCAGTTCGTGGACACACCTGTCCATAGATTCGATGCAAGGGCCCTCGGGTGGCGTTCGCCGCTGCCCGAGGGCCCGGTCACCGCCGCTGCGGCCAGCAGGGCGCGCTGTTCGAACCCATGTCCGACTCCCCATCGTCGCTCGTCGGCGTCGCTCGTCGGCGTCGCTCGTCGGCGATCGTTGGACCGAGCACCGTCGCCACCGCTACCGACATCCGCCGCGGGTTTGCCCCACAGCCGAACTTGCCGCCCACACCGAACTCGGGACATCCTGGACACCTCGGCGCTCGATACGGCCGGCGGCTACGACGACGTGGCGGAGGTGGCACTCGTGTCGAACGGGCCCACGCTCATCGGTTCGGTGCAGCGCGCTCTGCACCTGCTCGACGCCGTCGGCTCGAGCAGCAGACCCGTCACGGCGAAACACCTGGCGCGCGCCGTCGGGGTTCCGCTGCCTACCACTTACCACCTGCTGCGGACCCTCGTCCACGAGGGCTACCTGCGCAAACTGGAGGACGGTTACGTTCTCGGCGCGCGGCTCCGCCCCGCGGCACCGGAACACGCCTCGCAGCGGCTGCTCACCCACGTCCGTCCGATCCTGCGAGCATTGCGGGACGAGCTCCACGGCGCTGCCTATCTCGCGCTCTACAACGACGGCGAGATCGAACTGGTCGACATCGTCGACAGCCCGCGCACGCCGCCCGCCGACCTGTGGGTGGGCGCCCACGAAGCGGGACACGCCACGGCGTTCGGCAAGTGCATCCTCGCCACGCTCACGCCCGACGAGCGTGCCGACTACCTCGCCAGACACCGGCTGGCCGACCTCACGCCGAACACGATCACCGACGCACGCACGCTCGAACACACGCTGTCGTCCGGTGGCGAGGTGTTCGACGATCGGCAGGAGTATCTCCTCGGCACGGCATGTCTCGGCGGCGTCGTCCACGGACCCGGCATGCTCGGCGCCGTGGCCGTGTCGCTGCCCGCCCGTAGATATCGCGCCACGCGGGCGGCGGCACGGGTGATACAGCGCGCCGCCCACCGGGTCAGCCGTGCCGCGGCCGCCGACGCCGTCACCCGGTAGGCGGCCGCCGTATCAGCATCTGAAATCGACGCCGTTGCCCGAGGTCCGCGCAGGCGAGAAGAGTTGCTGACGAACCCACTCGCCGTCGACGACGACACTGCGCCAACGAGAAAACCGCGGAGGACGGGCATGGACACGGCAACGAGGCTGGACCTGTACCGCACGATGGTGCTGATCCGCACCTACGAAGAAGCGATCCTGCGCGAGTACCACGCCGACAAGAAGCCGGTGTTCGACATCGGCGCCGGCGCGATCCCCGGTGAGATGCACCTGTCGGCCGGACAGGAACCCGTCGCCGCGGGTGTCTGCGCCCACCTGACGTCATCGGACGCGGTCACGGCCACGCACCGTCCGCACCACTTCGCGATCGCCCACGGGGTGGACATGCACCGCATGACCGCGGAGATCTTCGGTCGGGTCGACGGGCTCGGCAAGGGTCGCGGCGGCCACATGCACCTGTTCGACCCCGACGTGCACTTCTCGTGCTCGGGCATCATCGCCGAGGGCTACCCGCCCGCACTGGGCCAGGCGATGGCGTTCCAGCGGCGCGGCACCGACGCCGTGGCCGTGGCAGTCACCGGCGAGGGTGCCGCCAACCAGGGCGCGTTCCACGAGTCGCTGAACCTGGCCGCCTTGTGGAAACTGCCGGTGGTGTTCGTGATCGAGGACAACGAGTGGGGCATCTCGGTTCCCCGCAGCGCCTCGACGTGCGTCACCTCCAACGCCGACCGTGCCGCCGGGTACGGCATCCCGGGCACCCGCGTCGAGGACAACTCGGTCGAGGGTGTGCATCGTGCGGCGTCGGAGGCGGTGGCGCGGGCACGCGCGGGCGACGGACCGAGCCTGCTCGAGGTGCACACCCTGCGACTCTGGGGCCATTTCGAAGGTGATCCGCAGGCCTACCGACACGACCTCGACGGCGTGCCCGGTCGCGATCCGCTGCCCACCTACGAGCAGACGCTGCGCGACGAGGGCGTCCTCGACGAGGCAGCAGTGAAGTCCGTCGCCGCCGACGCGAGCGAGCGGGTCGAGGACGCGATCGCGTTCGCCCGACGCAGCCCGCTGCCGGACCCGAAAGAAGCGCTCGGCCTCGTGTTCGCCTGAGGCGCACGCCCGGGCGAACACAGCTCGCACCGACATCGCCCGGGGCCGTGACCGCGCGCACCCACTCGCCACGAATCGGATCTCGAGGAGGAGCAATGTCGCTCACCGATGCCGCCGATGCCTCCCACACCTCGGCACCGGCCACAACCCGCAAACTCAGCACGTCGAAGGCGATGGTGGAGGCCGTCGCCGCGGAGATGGACCGCGATCAGGACGTGTTCGTCATGGGCGAGGACGTCGGCGCCTACGGCGGGATTTTCAGCTCGACGACCGGCCTGGTCGACAGGTTCGGCCCGCAGCGGGTCGTCGACACCCCGATCTCCGAGAGCGCATTCATCGGCGCCGCGATCGGGGCCGCCGTCGAGGGCATGCGTCCGATCGCCGAGTTGATGTTCGTCGACTTCTTCGGCGTCTGCATGGACCAGATCTACAACCACATGGCGAAGATCCACTACGAGTCGGGCGGCAACGTGCGCGTGCCGATGGTGCTGACGACCGCGGTCGGCGGCGGCTACTCCGACGGCGCGCAGCACTCGCAGTGCCTGTGGGGGACGTTCGCACACCTTCCGGGCATGAAGGTCGTGGCGCCGAGCAACCCCGCCGACGCCAAGGGGCTGATGACCTCGGCGATCCGCGATGACAACCCGGTCGTCTACATGTTCCACAAGGGCATCATGGGCCTGCCGTGGATGGCGAAGAACCCACGTTCGGTCGGCCCGGTTCCCGAGGAGGACTACGAGGTGCCGATCGGCAAGGCCGCGATCGCCCGTCCCGGAACGGACGTCACGATCGCCACGCTGTCGCTGTCGGTACACCACGCGCTCGACGTCGCCGACGAACTGGCGGGCGACGACATCGACTGCGAGGTCGTCGACCTGCGCAGTCTCGTGCCGCTCGACACCGACACGATCCTCGAGTCCGTCGGCCGCACGGGCAGGCTGCTCGTCGTCGACGAGGACTACCGGTCTTTCGGTGTGTCCGGCGAGATCATCGCCAGGGTGGCCGAACGCGACCCCGGCATGCTGGCGGCCCCGCCGGTGCGCGTGGCCGTGCCCGACGTGCCGATCCCGTACGCCCGTGGACTCGAGGACGCCGTGCTGCCGACGAGCGAACGGATCCGCAACGCCGTGTTCGGCGTCATGGGGAGGTGAGCGGTGACCACGTCGCGGCAGGAGGTGCCGTTTCCCACGGTGTCGCAGTCCGACCCGGACGCCGAGGGCGTGCTCGCCACCTGGTTCGCGTCCGACGGCCAGCGGGTCTCCGAAGGTGACCTGCTGGCCGAGGTGGCCGTCGACAAGGTGGACGTCGAGGTACCGGCTCCGGCCTCGGGCGTCGTGCGGCTGTTGGTCGGCGAGGGCGACGTCGTCAAACAGGGCACCCCGATCGCACGGCTGGAGTGAGGGAAAAACCGGTTGCGGCAGTGCCCTAACGTTGAGGCATGTCGATCACCGAGTTCCCCGTCGACGATCCGGGTTCGGGGCCGTACGGCGTGACGACCGGGCCGGACGGCGCCGTGTGGTTCACGATGGCCGGCTCGGGCGCGGTCGGCCGGATGTCGACCACGGGCGAACAGCGCACGTTCCCACTCGGTGACGATTCCGCCCAGCCGACCAGCATCACGACCGGACCCGACGGCGCGCTGTGGTTCACCCTCGGGCGGGCGCACGCGATCGGGCGCATCACCACCGGCGGTGTGCTCACGCGGTTCCCGCTCGGTGAGGTGATGCCGTACGGCATCACCCGCGGACCCGACGAGGCGCTGTGGTTCTCGGAGATGACCGTCGGAGCGCTCGCACGGATCGACACCGACGGCGTCGTGACGGAGTTCCCGCTGGGCGTGCCGAACGCCATGCCGGGTTACGTGACCACCGGGCCCGACGGCGCACTGTGGTGCACGCTCAACCAGGCCGACGCGATCGCCCGGGTCACGCCGACGGGCCAGGTCACCGTGCACGCGCTGCCGACCCGCGGCGCGGCACCCGTCGGTATCGCCGGTGCACCGGATGCGCTGTGGTTCGTCGAGATCGGAGCGGGTGCGGTCGGCCGGATCACCACCGACGGCGCGATCGCCGAGTTCCCCCTCCCCGACCCCACGGCACGCCCCCACGCCGTGATCACCGCCGACGACGGTGGCTGCTGGTTCACCGAGTGGGCGTCGAACCGGCTCGGGCATGTCGACCCTCACGGCCGGTTCACCCATCACGACCTGCCGGGCACGGAACCCCATGGCCTGGCGTCCGGCCCGGACGACGCGATCTGGGTGGCGCAGGAGTCCGGCGCGCTCGCCCGGTTCGACTGAGGCGAACCCGGGACGGCACTCCCGCCGGCAACGTCGTGCCGGGGCAGCATCGTAGGATCGCGCGGGTGACTTCCCGCGACCCGCTCGACGTGCTGAACCGGGTGTTCGGCTATGACGAGTTCCGCCCCGGACAGCAGAAGATCGTCGACCACGTCACGGCGGGCGGCGACGCGCTCGTGCTCATGCCGACCGGTGGCGGCAAATCGCTGTGCTACCAGATTCCGGCGCTGGCCAGGGAGGGCACCGGCGTGGTGATCTCGCCGCTCATCGCGCTGATGCAGGACCAGGTGGACGCGCTCCGGGCACTCGGCGTGCGCGCGGGGTTCCTCAACTCGACGCAGGATCCCGACGAGCGGCGGCTCACCGAGTCCGAACTGCTCGCAGGCGAACTCGACCTGCTGTACCTCGCTCCGGAACGGCTGAACCTCGACTCGACGCGCCGGCTGCTCGACCGGGCGCCGCTGGCGCTGTTCGCGATCGACGAGGCGCACTGCGTGTCGCAGTGGGGACACGACTTCCGCCCGGACTACCTCGCGTTGTCCGGGCTGCACGAACAGTGGCCCGACGTGCCCCGCATCGCGCTGACGGCCACGGCGACCCAGGCCACGCACGCGGAGATCGCGACCCGGCTGGGCCTGGACGACGCGCTGCACCATGTCGCGAGCTTCGACCGGCCCAACATCCAGTACCGCATCGCGCCGAAGAACGAACCACGCAAACAGCTGCTCGACCTGCTGCGCACCGAGCACGACGGCGACGCGGGCATCGTGTACTGCCTCTCGCGCAAGTCCGTCGAGGAGGTCGCTGAGTTCCTCGTCCGCAACGGCATCGACGCGGTGCCGTACCACGCGGGACTCGACGCGGCGACCCGCGAACGCCATCAGGCCCGGTTCCTGCGCGAGGACGGCCTGATCGTCGTCGCGACGATCGCGTTCGGCATGGGCATCGACAAGCCCGACGTGCGGTTCGTCGCGCACCTCGACCTGCCGAAGTCCGTCGAGGGCTACTACCAGGAGACGGGCCGCGCGGGCCGGGACGGCCTGCCGTCGACCGCGTGGCTCGCCTACGGGCTGCAGGACGTGATGCAGCAGCGCAAGCTGATCGAGTCGTCCGAGGGCGACCAGGCGCACCGGCGGAAACTGGCCACGCACCTCGACGCGATGCTCGCACTGTGCGAGACGGTCGAGTGCCGCCGGGTACAGCTGCTGGCCTACTTCGGTCAGGAGGGCGAGCCGTGCGGCAACTGCGACACCTGCCTCACACCGCCGGAGTCGTGGGACGGCACGGTCGCCGCACAGAAGCTGCTGTCCACCGTCGTGCGACTCAAGCGCGAACGGAACCAGAAGTTCGGCGCGGGGCAGATCATCGACATCCTGCGCGGCAAGTCCACCACGAAGATCACGCAGCACCGGCACGACGAGCTGAGCGTGTTCGGCGTCGGCTCCGACCTGGCTGACAACGAGTGGCGCGGCGTGATCCGGCAGCTGCTCGCGACCGGCCTACTGGCCGTCGAAGGAGAGTACGGCACACTCGTCGCGACGCCTGCCAGCGACGAGGTGCTGTACCAGGGCAGGAAGGTGCACCTGCGCCGCGAGCCGAAACGCACCGCCACGCGCGAGAAGACCAAGCGCGCCGCCCAGCCCGCGGAGCTGCCGGACGAGGCGAAGCCTGCGTTCGACCGCCTCCGGGACTGGCGCGGGGCGACCGCGAAGGAACAGGGTGTTCCCGCCTACATCATCTTCCACGACGCGACGTTGCGGCAGATCGCCGTCGACCATCCATCCACTCTGGATGAACTGGGCCGGGTCGGCGGCGTCGGCGAGAACAAGCTGAACAAGTACGGGGAACAGATCCTGGCGGCCCTCGCCGACTGATCCGGTTCCCGAAAGCCGGTCTCGTCAGGCGGAGTGCTTCGCGATCGAGGCGAGGATGTCACCTGCCAGCTCGGGCCTGCAGACGACCAGATCCGGCAGGTACGGGTGCGGTGCGTTGTACTCGAGCGGCGAACCGTCCACACGGGACGCGAACAACCCGGCCGCCTGGACGACGCCTGCGGGCGCGGCCGAGTCCCACTCCCACTGGCCGCCCGCATGCAGGTAGGCGTCGGCCTCACCGCGCAGCACGGCCATCGCCTTGGCTCCGGCCGACCCCATCGGAACCAGTTCGGCCCCGAGGTCGGCTGCGACACCGGCGGCGAACTCCGGCGGCCTGCTCGCGCTCACGAGGATCCTGCCCTCACCCGCGCGCGGCGCCAGTGTCACATCCCCGGTCACGTAGACCGTGTCGCGATCGGGCTGGGCCACCGCCGCATCGGTGATGCCCTTGCCCTGCTGCCACAACGCGACGTGCACGGCCCAGTCGTCGCGGCCGGGCCGCGAGAACTCGCGCGTGCCGTCGAGCGGGTCGATGATCCACACCCGGTCGGCCGACAACCGGGCACTGCTGTCGGCCGACTCCTCGGACAGCACGGCGTCTCCCGGACGGGCGGCGGCGAGGCGCTCGAGCAGGAGCGCGTTCGAGCGCGCGTCGCCGCGCCCGCCCAGCTCCTTCGGCTCCAGGTCCGCACCGCCGGCACGCACGTCGAGCAGCAGTTTCCCGGCTTCGACCGCCAGCTGCCCGGCGAGTTCTGCGTCTGTGGTCATTCACCCAGCAAAGCAAGCCCGCCGCCGTGATCGCCAACGGGGTCGGAACAAGAACATGTTCTTGCCATGTGGCTGACGAACCGCGAAGCTGAACGACATGGACCTCGCCACCCTGGAAGAGATCAAGCAGACCAAGTACCGCTACCTGCGGTGCGTCGACCTCAAGCGCTGGGACGAGCTGGCCGACGTGCTGACCGCCGACGCCACGGCCGACTACGGCAGTCCCGCACTCGGCGAGGCGCTGAGCTTCACCGGCCGCGACGCGATCCTCGACTTCCTGCGCACGAACCTCGGCGGCACCATCATCACCACGCATTCCGCGGGCCAGCCGGAGATAGACATCGACGGCGATACGGCGACCGGCACCTGGTCGTTCGAGGACACGGTCATCGCACCGGAACACGACGTCCTGATCAAGGGCGCCGCGTTCTACCGGGACCGCTACCGGCGCGGCGACGACGGCACGTGGCGTATCGCCCACACCGGATACCTGCGCCTCTACGAGATGATGATGTCGACGAAGGACGTGCCGAGCCTGCGGCTGACGGCCAACCTCTGGGCCGAGACGGCGTGAGCGTCCGGTCGCACCGTTGACCAGTATGTAGAACACGTTCTATCGTGTGGGCGTGATCACGCAGCCGCTGGCCGACGCCATCGCCGAAGCAGAGAAGGTCATCGCCGACGCACCGCACGTCCGCGGCGAAGCGGATCTCGCCGAGGGATACGACTACCTCGCGGGCGGCATCCAGGCCTGCCTCCACCTGGCCAGGGCCTACCAACGCGACCACCCGTTCTTCGTCCAGTCGACCGGTCCGTACACGAAGATGGGCCTCGACAATCCGGACGCGCTGTACTTCCACTCCTACATCCGCGACGACGCCGAGTACGTCGTCACCGGCACGCGCGGCACGACCAGCGACCTCAGCTTCCAGGTCCTCGCCGGCGACTACACCCCGGTCGAGGTACCGGACAGCCTCACGGCGTTCGACGACCGTGAGCTCGACGTCGCATCCGACGGTACGTTCGAGATCCGCTTCGGCCCGGGCCGCGACAGGGAGGGCCGCGGCTACTTCGCACTCCCCGAGGGCGCGGCGATGCTCGTCGTGCGCGAGGTCTACAGCGACTGGACCGAGCGCCGTGGCACGATCCGCATCCACCGCGACGACACGGCGGGCACCGCGCCACCGCCACTCGACCGCGACGCGGTGGCCAAGCGCTACGGCGTCGCGGGAAAGATGTTGCTCGGCAGGCTGCGCACGTTCCTCGCCTTCCCCGAGTGGTTCTACCTGAAGCTGCCGGTGAACACGCTCACCGAACCGCGTCGTACGCCGGGCGGCCTCGCGACGCAGTTCTCGTCCGTCGGGCACTACGACCTGCCCGACGACAAGGCGATGATCGTGACGGTGCCGCGGTCGGACGCGCCGTATCAGGGCATTCAACTCGGGAGCATGTGGTACATCTCCCTCGACTACGTCAATCACCAGACGAGCCTCACCGCCGATCAGGCAACTGTGGACCCTGATGGGATGTTCCGCTTCGTCATCAGTGAACGCGATCCCGGCGTCGCGAACTGGTTGGAACGACTGGGGCACGACCGCGGATACGTGCAACTGCGCTGGCAACGGCTCTCCCGCGACCTCGGTGCCGCCGACGGGCCCACGGTCGAGGTCGTCGACGTCGACGAGCTGCCCGCACGGCTGCCGTTCCACGACCACGCGAGCGTCACGCCGGAGCAGTGGTCGGCCCGGATCGCTCGCAGACAGGCGGAGTTCGCAACGAGGATGCTCGGATGACGATCCTCGCCGGCAAGGTCGTCGTCGTGTCCGGTGCGGGCCCCGGACTGGGCAGGGCGATCGCCGTGCGGAGCGCGCACGCGGGCGCCGACGTGGCGCTCGTCGCGCGGGACGAGGACAGGCTCGCGAAGGTGGCGGCCGAGGTGCGCGAACTCGGCGGGCGCGCGCTCACCGTGCCCGCCGACATCACCGACGACGATGCGTGTGCCCGGATCGTCGACTCGACGGTCGCCGAATTCGGCCGCGTCGACGCCCTGGTCAACAACGCCTTCACGATGCCGCCGATGGCCGACCTGACCGACGTGCGGATCGACAGGCTCCGCGCGGGCCTCGACGTCAACGTGTTCGCTGCACTGCGGCTCACCCGGCTCTTCGCCCCGCGGCTCGCACCGGACGGCTCCGTCGTGATGATCAACTCCGCGGTGCTGCGGCATTCCCGGCAGCTCTACGGCGCGTACAAGATGGCGAAGTCCGCGCTGCTGTCGGTGTCGCAGAGCCTCGCCTCGGAACTCGGGCCGGCGGGCGTACGCGTGAACTCGGTGGCGCCGGGCTACATCTGGGCCGACATGCTGCAGGCGTACTTCGCCCACCTCGCCGGCGAACGCGGCGTCGACCCGCAGCAGATCTACGACGACACCGCCGCGACCACGGACCTGCGCAGGCTGCCCGAACCCGACGAGATCGCCGACGCCGTCGTGTTCCTCGCCTCCCCCATGGCGCGGGCGATCACCGGTCAGTGCCTCGACGTCAACGCTGGCGAGTTCCACCACTGAGGAAGGCGGTGCCATGGTCGCCACCATCGACGAGCTGCACGAGTCCGCGAGCCGCATCACCGGGCTCGACGACTTCGGCACCGACGACTACACCGACGGACTCGCCGTGCTGCTCGATGCCTACGAACGGGAGGCGTCGCTGACCCCGTTGGGGCGCAAGGTCAAACGCGCGTTCCTTCGCGGCGCATTGATGGCGAGGCTGCTCAGCGAGGCGGCGTGGAAACGGCATCCCGAGCACGCCGACGTCGCGATCGAGCGGCCGATCTTCGTCACCGGCCTGCCGCGCACGGGAACGACGGCACTGCACCGGTTGCTGACCGCCGACCCCGCCAGCCAGGGCCTCGAAGTGTGGCTGACGGAGGTGCCACAGCCGCGCCCGCACCCGGACACGTGGCCCGACAACCCGGTCTTCCAGCGGATCCAGGCCGGCTACGAGCAGTACCACGTCGACAACCCCGAGTTCATGGGCGTACACGCGATGTCGGCCGACCAGGTCGAGGAATGCTGGCAGCTGCTGCGGCAGTCGCTGCGTTCGGTGTCGTACGAATGCCTGGCGCACGTGCCGTCGTACTCGGAGTGGCTGTCCGAACAGGACTGGACCGCCGCCTACCGGCGGCACCGCGGCAACCTGCAGCTGATCGGACTGCCCGACGCCGGCCGACGCTGGGTGTTGAAGAACCCGAGCCACCTGTTCGCGCTCGACGAGCTGCTGGACGTGTACCCCGACGCGCTGGTGATTCAGACGCACCGTGCACCCGAGACCGCGATCGCGTCGGTGTGCAGCCTCAACGCGCAGGCGAGCGCGGGCTGGTCGGAGACGTTCACCGGCGACCGCGTCGGCCACGACCAACTCGAACTGTGGGCCCGCGGACTGGAGACGTTCACACAGGCCCGCGACCGGCACGACCAGGGGCGGTTCTTCGACGTCGACTACGACGACTTCGTGGCCGACCCGATCGGCACGGTGCAGACCGTGTACCGACACTTCGACCTGCCGCTCAGCGACGAGGCGCGCGAGGCGATGCGGCGGCTGCACACTGCGAGCACGACGGGTACCGCACGACCTGCGCACCGCTACTCGCTCGCCGACTTCGGCCTGACCGAGGGCGACGTCCGCCGCCGGTTCGCCGACCTGGCGACGGTCGGCGGGCGCACGTAGCCGTCACGCAGGCTGCCGCTCCGCGGAGGGCGTGTCGCCGGCGGGCGTGCGCACGTAACCGACCTCGCGCGCAGGTGCCCCACACCCTGGTGTCGCCCGCGGCTGTCACACGTCGTGCACCGGTGGCGTCGGAAGGGGTGAGAACCAACGGACACCCCGAGGGAGACGACCATGAGCGGAGCGCTCGACGTCACGCTGTTGGCCGCCGCGATCGGCTGCGCGGTACTCAACACCGTCGAAGTGGTCGCCAAGGCGATGCGTGCGCGGTTCGTGCTCGACAACTGCGCCGAGGTGGGCCTCGACACCCGGTGGGTCCCACATCTCGCGATCGTCGAGGGTGCCGGTGTCGTGGGGCTGCTGCTCGGGTTCGCGGGAGTTCCACTGATCGGTACGGCGGCTGCCATCGGCCTCGTCGCGTTCTTCGTGATCGCCGTCGCCGTGCACGTCCGCGCACGGGTGCTCCACAACATCGCGTTCCCGGCCGTGTTTCTGGTGCTCGCCGTGGGAGCCGTGGGGCACTTCACGTGACGCGCGGGCGCTACGGGCGACCCGGGCGCAGAACACGCGCGTCTGAGCGCAGGACACGCAAGCAGAACACGCGCCGGGGAGTCTCAGCGGACGGTGACCGAGAGTGCCTGGGCGATCGTGGTGCCGAGGGCGTGGGTGGCGGCCTCGGGGGCCGGGCCGATCTTGACGACGACCGGGCCGCCGAACGGCTGCCGTTCGACCACCTCCACGCGGTCGCCGATCGTGATCGACCGCTCCGCGAGGAAGCGCAGCAGCTCGGGGTCGGTGTCCCACACGCGGGCGATCTCCCCGACCGCCCCGGCGGGCAGTTCGTCGAGCAGCGCCGTGGACATCTCCTCGACGCTGCCGTCCGGCGCGGGGATCGGGTCGCCGTGCGGGTCGCGCACCGGGTCGCCCAGCTTGGCCGCGATGCGCTCGACGAGACGTTCGGACATGACGTGTTCGAGGAGGTCGGCCTCGGTGTGCACCTCGTCCCACGTGTAGCCCAGTTCGGAGACGAGATAGGTCTCGATGAGCCGATGCCTGCGCAGCACCGACCTGGCGAGCTGCAACCCCTCGGCGGTGAGCTCGATGCCGCGGTACGGCACGTGCTCGACGAGCCCCTGCTGGGCCAGCTTGGTGACCATGCCCGACGCCGACGACGGGCTCACCTCGAGCCTGCCCGCCAGGGACGTGTTCGTCACGGCCTCACCACGCTCGGCGAGGCCGTAGATCGCGCGCATGTAGTCCTCGATCGAGGACGAACGCCGATTCGAGCCGTCTCCCATGCCTTCCAAGATACGGCCTCCTCCCGACGGAACCGGCTACCGCGCCTCACCCCTGGTCGGGAACCCAACGGTACTTGACCCAGCCTTCCACGGGCTTGCCGCCGAGCGAGGCGTAGAAGGCCTCGGCCTTGGCGTTGCCGACCTGCATGTCCCATTCGACCCGGCCGCCGGTGCGCCTGCCCAGCTCGGCCATGAGCTCCCTGCCGAGCCCGTACCTGCGGAACTCGGGCTTGACGAACAGGTCGTCGAGGAACACGCCGGGCTTGGCGTCCCAGCTGGGGAACGTCCAAGCGCACAGTGCCATACCCGCCGTCACCCGTTCGCCGGCCGCACCGTCGGGCTCTGCCTCGGCGATCACCACCCAGGCCTTCGGTTCGGGGCCGAAGAGGTGTTTCGCCATGTCGCCACGGTCGAGCACGAGGTCGTCCTTGCCCTCGTACCGGGCGTGCTCCTCGATGAGCAGGCAGATGTCCTCGACGTCCTCGGGTGTCGCGTCACGTACCGGCATGAGGTGCAGTTCAGCACAGGTCACGGCCGTGATGCCACCCTTCTGGTCTATCGATCGATTGATCGGGCCGCTAGGGTTGCGGCATGCCGACCGTCCAGCTCGACACATCCGGTGCCGACGGCGTGGCCGTCGTGCGCCTCGACCGGCCCGAGCGGCTCAACGCCGTGACCGCTGAGCTCGTCGACGACCTGCTCGCCGCGCTCGACGCCGTCGCCGCCCGTACCGACATCCGCGTCGTCGTACTGACCGGCGGCGGACGGGCGTTCTGCGCAGGGCACGACCTCAAGGAACCCCTCCCCGAAGGTGATTCCCGCCCGCGGCTGGAGCGGCTGCAGGACGTCACGCGCAGGCTCCGCGGCCTGCCGCAGCCGGTCGTCGCGGCCGTGCACGGCTACGCGATCGGGGCGGGCGCCGAGTTCGCACTGGGCTGCGATCTCGTGGTGGCCGCCGACGACGCGGTGTTCGCGTTCCCGGAAGCGGGCCTGGGCCTCAGCGTCACCGGCGCCGCGTCCCGGCTGCTGCCGCTGCTGGTCGGACCGCTGAAGGCCAAGGAGCTGATGCTGCTGGGCGAGCGTGTCGATGCCGCGGCCGCCGCCGAGCTGGGCCTGGTCAACCGCGTCGTGCCGCGCGACGAGCTCGACGCACACGTCACCGAACTGACCGCGGAGCTGGCGGGCAAACCGGCCCGCTCGGTGACGCTCGCCAAGCGTGCACTGGACCACGGCATCGACACCGCGGTCGAGACCGTGCTGGAACTCGAGGTCACCCACGCCCTGCTCACCGAACACACCCCCGAGATGGAGAAGAGCGCCGAGGAGTTCCGGTCGCGATGAGCGCACACCTCGTCGAACTCGTCACCACGGCCGCCAGGACCTGGCCCGACAAGCCCGCGTGGGTCTTCGACGACGCCGCGGCCGACACCCGCGAGACGCTCACGTTCGCCGACGTCGACCAGCGCACCCGAGGACTCGCCGCCGCGCTGGCCGAGCGCGGGGTGACGGCGGGTGACCGCGTGGCCGTGATGCTGCCCAACCGGCCCGAGTTCCCCCTGCTGTGGCTGGCGCTGGCCCGCCTCGGCGCGGCGATGGTGCCCGTCAACACCGGGTACCGGGAACTCGACGGCGGTCACGTGATCGCCCACTCGGGCGCGACGCTGGCCGTGACGTCCGGCGAGTTCGCCGACCTGCTCCGGACCGTCGCGCCGGGCACCGGGATCCGCGAGGTCTTGACGACCGACCGGCTCACCACGACCGGCCCGGCTCCCGACTTCACGCCGACCCCGGAGACGCCCACCAACATCCAGTACACGTCCGGCACGACCGGTGCGCCGAAGGGCTGCGTCCTGCCGCACCGCTACTGGACGACGCTCGCCGACGACCTGGCGACGGCGTTTCCCGCGATCTCCTCCGACGACATCATGCTGACCGCACAGCCGTTCCACTACATCGATCCACAGTGGAACGTCGCGTTGGGACTGCGGTCCGGCGCGACGCTCGTGGTGCTGGACCGGTTCCACCCCTCGACGTTCTGGCAGAAGGTGCGCGAACACGGCGTCACGTGGTTCTACTGCCTCGGCCTGATGCCGACGCTGCTGCTGCGCATGCCCGAGCAGGCGGAGGACCGCGACCACCGCGTGCGCGCGATCACGGCCTCGGCCGTCCCACCGGAACTGCACGCCGAGTTGGAGGCCCGCTGGGGCGTGCCGTGGTACGAGGCGTTCGGCATGACCGAGACCGGTGGCGACATCCGCATGTATCCGCGGGACCACGACGAACTGGTCGGCACCGGATGCATCGGCCGTCCCGCGGCGCATCGCGAGGTGATCGTCGCCGACTCCGACGCCGCTCCGGTGCCGCGTGGGACCGAGGGTGAGCTGCTGATCCGCGGGACCGGACTGATGCACCGCTACCACGACGACCCCGAGGCGACCGCGACGGCGTTCCGCGGCGGCTGGTTCCACACCGGCGACATCGCTCGCATGGACGACGAGGGGCGCGTGTTCTTCGTCGGCCGCACCAAGGACATGATCCGCCGCAGCGGCGAGAACATCGCCGCGGACGAGGTGGAACGCGCCCTGCTGCTGCATTCCGGCGTCGCAGGCGCAGCGGTCGTCGCCGTCCCTGACGAGCTGCGCGGAGAGGAGGTCAAGGCGTACGTCGTGCTCGCCGGGAACGCCGGGGCCGACGAACCCGATCCCGAGGCACTGGCGGAGTTCTGCGAGACGAAACTCGCACGGTTCAAGGTGCCGCGGTTCTGGTCCGTTGTGGACGAACTGCCGATGACTCCGTCGGAGCGCGTCGCGAAGGGAAAGCTGCGGGAAGGCGACCAGCGCACCGGCGCGTACGACCGGAAGGCGGGCACGTGGCTGTGACGGGCCCCGGCGGCACACCGGCCCGCGAACGCGTGCACCGTGCGGCGGTGCGGCTGTTCGCCACGAAAGGATTCCACGGCACGGGCATCCGCGACCTCGCCAAGGCCGCCAACCTCTCGTCGGCGAGCCTGTACCACTACATGCCGACGAAGGAACGGCTGCTCGCGGACATCATGCGCTCGTCGTTGCAGAGTCTGCTCGACGCGGCACTCGCCGAGCTCGACGGCCTCGACGACCCCGTCGAACGGCTCGACCGGCTCGTGGTGCTGCACGTGACCCGGCACGCCCGCGAACCGATGCGCACGCGCGTGGTGGACAACGAGGTCGACGCGCTCACGCCCGCGTCCCGCCGGGACGTCGTCGGCATCCGCGACGCCTACGAAAAGCTGTGGTCGGACGCCCTCGACGACGGGCTGCGCAGCGGTGTGTTCACCACCACCCGCCCCGCGACGACTCGACTGGCCCTGCTCGACATGTGCAACGGCGTCGCCCGGTGGTTCTCCCCCGGCGGCGAGCTGGGCAGAAACGACCTCGCCGAGCACTACGCCGACCTCGCACGGCGCCTCGTCGGAGCACCGCCTCGACCACCCCGATGAGGGGGCATCGGCCCAGCGCGAAGGGGGTGGCGCTTGCCCCGACGCCGCCACTGGGGGACGCTCGTGGGGTGAGTGAACAGACTATCCACCTGGAACTCAACGACGAGGGCGTCGCCCCCGGGCTTCCCACGCCCACCGATCCGCAGGACCACATCCACGATGTGCCCTACCGTCCCGTCGAGTTCCGTGACGACGATCTTCCCGCCGCTCTGGAGCGCGGCGCGGCCTGGCTCCGCAAGGCGCAGCAGTGGCTAGGCGAACCCGCCGACGTCATCGCCATCCACCTCGATTACGACGATCGCGACGGATACCCGTACTACAACCTGAAGATCCTCTGCAACGAGGAGGATCTTGCGGGCGTTCCCCTCGCGATCAAGCAGGGCAGCCGATCCTGACCGCCGGCAGCTGACGCCGCGCCCGGCCCAAGGCCGGGCCTCTCCACGTCGCAGGGGAGCCGGCAGCAACCTGCGACAGGCACGTACGCATCACCACGGCAGTCCCGTCAGCGAGGTCCGAACCGCCGTGGAACGCACCATCAACGCTGTGGACCTCAACACTGCAGGGAGTCGCAGTGCGGCAACGCCCCGGAGGCCGTTGCGCCCGGGGCGTTGCCGCACTGAGTCCGGCCCCGCTCGTCAGCCGGCCGTCGCGACGGCGGAGTCGGAGGGAGCGGAGTCGGAGGGAGCGGAGTCACGGTCGGCCGACTCGCGGTAGGCCGCGACCGCGAGCCGGGTCTCCTCCTGCACAAGGTCACCGTTGAGCTGCGCGGCCGTGAACGCTCCGGCCGCAGCGGCACCACCGACCTGCGCCGACGGATCCGTGACATTGCCCGCCGCCCACACGCCGGCGACGTCGGTCTCCCCGCGCCCGTCGACGGCCAGGTGATCTCCGGCGCCCGACGGGTGCTCACCCGGGTACAGCCCGACGCCCGCCAGGAATCCCGCACGCACGGTCATCCGCGGCCCGGCCACGACCACGTCCCGCGTCGTCGTCGACCCGTCCGCCGATCGCACGCCCGTGATCCGGGCGCCGTCGACGTCCACCGCGGCGACCTCGCCCTCGACGATGCGGATACCCCGGGCGAGAAGCCGTTCCCGGTCGTCGTCGGACAGCGTCGTGCCCCGCGCGAAGAACACCACGTCGTCGCTCCACTGCCGGAACAGCAACGCCTGGTGTACCGACATGGGCCCGCCCGCGAGCACCCCGATCGCACGGTCGCGCACCTCCCACCCGTGGCAGTACGGGCAGTGGACGACACCGTGGCCCCACTGCTCCCGCACGCCCGGGACGTCCGGCAGTTCGTCGACGAGTCCCGTCGTGACGAGCACACGGCGCGCTTCGACGACCCGACCCTCCGCCGTGGTGACGGTGAACCCGCCCGCCCCGGCGCGCGACACGTCGTCGACCCTCGCCGTCACGACCTCGCCGCCGTACTCGCGCACCTCCTCCCGGCCGCGCGCCAGCAGCTCGGCGGGTGGTGTGCCCTCCCTGCCCAGCAGCCCGTGCACCGCGTCGGCGGGGGCATTGCGCGGCTCCCCGGCATCCAGCACGAGCACGCTGCGCCGCGCACGGGCCAGCATCAGCGCCGCGTTGAGCCCCGCAGCACCGCCTCCGACCACCACGACGTCGTACCGCCCCGTATCCGCCGTGGCCTGTGTCCGTTCCTGTGTCATGTCCGACCACCTCCGGCTCCCACACTGCGCCCACCTCACGAAATCGGCAAATATTCTTGCGAGAACCGCAAACTGTGTGCAGGGATCGCCGGACAGCAGCGTCGCTCCGCGCCGCTAGCCCGCCCGTCGCCCAACCACCAACCCCCCACGGAGACGCTCCGCGCCGCTAGCCCGCCCGTCGCCCAACCACCAACCCCCCACGGAGGCGCTTCGCGCCGCTAGTCTTACGGCATGATCACGTGTTCCGTCTGGTGGGCGGTTCCGGTGCACGACACCGCCGACCACCGGGAGCTGCTGACCGACGTCGAACTGGACCGGTATTCGGCCTACCGCACACCCGAAGACCGTCGGCGGTTCCTCACCGGACGGGTTCTCGCGAAGACCCAGGTCGCGCAGCGCCTCGGCATCCCCACGGCCGACGTCGTGTTCGACGCGACCTGCGACGACTGCGACAAGCAGCACGGCCCGCCGCGCATCCCCGGCAGCACACTCCGGCTGTCGATCTCACATGCCGGCGACCGCGTGGGCCTCGCCCTCGCCGACGGTGCCGAGCTGGGCCTCGACGTCGAGTCCACCACGCGCCGGGCCGCCGACGGGCTCCTCGACTACGCGCTGTCCGAGGCCGAACGCGCCGCCGTGGCCGAGCTGACCGACGACGACCGCACGCGTGCGTTCTTCCGCTATTGGACCGGCAAGGAAGCCCTGATGAAGGCGACCGGCAAAGGTCTGCGTATTCCGCTGACGAGCCTCACCCTGTCGGCCCCCGGTGAGCAGGTACGTCTCGTGTCGTCCGAAGCACCCGCCCTGGACCCCGCCACCGCCAGGCTCGCCTCGTTACAGCCCGGCGACGGATACGACGCCGCGGTGGCCGTCCTCACCCCCGACGAGCTTGAGGTCACAGAGCACTGGTGGAGCCCGCGGCCGGCCATGCTGGGACACTGACGGTATGGACGCCGCGCGCCTGGTCGAGCAGTACCGGCGCGGCGACTTCCTGTTCGCCACCGCTCGGCGCACGATCCTCGCCCGCGGCACCGACGACGAGATCACCGGAACCGATGAGGACGCGCTCGCGGACCGCGTGGCCACGGCGCTCGCCGACCGCGGCGGCGGCATCGCGGCCGGTGTCCTGCCGTACGACGCCGCAACCGGCACACCTGCGCGGCTCGTCGTCCCACGGACGACTCACACCGCGGGCCCGGCCCACCCCGACGTCCGCAGACTCGCCCGGCAGCGCATCGGCGCTCCGACCGCGGTGCGAGCCGTGCCGGAACCGCCGATCCACGCCGACGCTGTGCGCACGGCCGTCACCGAACTGGCCGTCCGTGACCTGCGGAAAGTAGTGCTGGCGCGGGCGCTCGACGTCGAGTTCGCCGACGAGGTACCGGTCGCGTCGATCGTGCGCAACCTGGTACTCGACCACCGGCACGGCTACGTGTTCGGCGCGGGTCTGCCCGGTGGGCGGACGCTGCTCGGCGCGAGCCCGGAACTGCTCGTGTCCCGTCGCGGCAACCGCGTCGTGGCGCATCCGTACGCGGGATCCATGCCCCGCTCGGCGGACGCCGTCGCCGACGCTGCGAACGCCGAAGCCCTGCTCACCTCGAAGAAGGACCGGCTCGAACACGCGATCCTCACCGAGGCCGTCGCGGAAGCGCTCCGCCCGTTCTGCCGCGACCTCGACGTGCCCGCCGAACCCGCACTGGAACGCACCCCAGCGATGTGGCACCTCGGCACGCGCATCACCGGAGAGCTGGCCGATCCTGCGACCACCGCACTGCACCTGGCGTCGGCGCTCCATCCGACGCCGGCGATCTGCGGCACGCCCGTCGACTCCGCGCGGCGGCTGATCGGCGAACTGGAGCCGTTCGACCGCCGCTACTACGCCGGAGCCACCGGCTGGGTCGACGCCGACGGCGACGGCGAATGGACCGTGTCGATCCGCTGCGCGGACGCGGGCGCGACGTCGCTGCGGATGTACGCGGGAGGCGGGATCGTCGCCGACTCGGACCCGCAGGCCGAACTGGACGAGACGTCGGCGAAGTTCGCCACGTTGGCCCGCGCGATGGGACTCGACACCGGCACGCTCACGCGCTGACGCCTCAGGGCGTGAGCGAACAGCGGGGAACCCCGGCGCGCACACGGCAGGGGCAGGCGGCCACTCCGGGCACACGACGACTCCGGTAGCAGTCCCGAACACACGAAAGGGACATCGGGCCGCCGCGAAACGGCGGCGAACATCGAGGCGGAAAACACCGTCGATGAATGTGCGAACCGGAAACGAACCGGTTCGGAAAATTCAGACCCGAAAATCCGCGACGGTCCGTGGGCGGCACACCGTCACGGCGGGCCACCCACGGACGCGAGGCGTCACTTGAGAGCGCTGATGAGAGCTTCGCGCTGACGGTCGCCGAGGCCTGCGGCCCGGCGGTCAGGGTCGATGCCCGCCTGCTCCAGGAGCGCGGCGACCTTCACGGCGCCGAGCCCGGGAACAGCCTTCAGCAGCTGGGTGACCTTGGTCTTCCCAACCGTCTTGTCGTCCTTGGCGCGGTTCAGCACCTTCTCGATGCTTTCCGAACCGTCCTTGATCGACGCAAGCAGCTCCGAGCGCGCCTTGCGAGCCTCGGCCGCCTTGGCCAGGGCTTCCTGCCGCTGTTCCGGAGTCAACGTAGGCAGAGCCAACGTACCTTTCCTTTCTTCTCGGGTGCCGCTTGTGCAGCGGCGACAACCCGGATCCCCAGGTGCTTGCCCGAGCAAGCGCTGGCCAGGCCGTCTCTTACCACGGGCCCAGTAAACGCCAAGACCCCTTCTTCCGCGAAATCGACACGCGATGAACCCCCGTCCGAGGCATGCGGGCCGAAACGTCCGGGCCGTGGTCTACCGCTACGCGCAACTGTTATGCCGCAGCACCTGCTGCACCTCGCAGCTTACGGATAGGCTCGCGCTGAATCCGAGTTCACCGCAAGAACCACGGGAGTCTCAATGTTGAGCACGATGCAGGACGCCCCCCTTTCGATCGCGACCCTGTTGAAGCACGGCAGCACCTTGCACGGCACGAGCGAAGTGGTCACGTGGACCGGATCGGATACGCGCCGACGGAGCTACGCCGAGGTGGGCGACCGTGCCGCGCAGCTGGCGGGCGCCCTCCGCGGCCTCGGCGTGACGGGCGACCAGCGCGTCGGCACCTTCATGTGGAACAACGCCGAGCACCTCGAGGCCTACCTGGCGATCCCCGCGATGGGCGCGGTGCTGCACACCCTGAACATCCGCCTGTTCCCCGAGCAGTTGGTGTACGTCGCCGACCACGCCGAGGACCACGTCATCATCGTCGACGGCACGCTGGTTCCGCTGCTGAACAAGCCCCTCGCCCAGATGAAGACGGTGCGTCACGTCGTCGTCTCGGGCGGTGACACGGCGGCCGTCGAGGCGCCCGAGGGCGTTCAGGTTCACGACTACGAGCAGCTGCTCGCCGCCCAGCCCACCGAGTTCGACTGGCCCGAGATCGACGAGCGTTCGGCGGCCGCGATGTGCTATACGTCCGGCACGACCGGTGAGCCCAAGGGCGTGGTCTATTCGCACCGCTCGATCTGGCTGCACTCGATGCAGGTGTGCATGTCGGACAGCATGCGGCTGTCCGACACGGACAAGACCCTGGTCATCGTGCCGCAGTTCCACGCGATGTCGTGGGGCGTGCCGTACGCGGCGTTCATGGTCGGCGCCTCGATGGTCATGCCCGACCGGTTCCTCCAGCCCGGGCCGATCGCCGAGATCATGGCGGCCGAGCAGCCGACGCAGGCCGCGGCCGTGCCGACGATCTGGCAGGGCCTGCTCCAGCACCTCGACGCCAACCCGCAGGACATCTCCCACCTGCGCGAGGTCGTGGTGGGCGGGTCGGCCGCGCCGCCGTCGATGATGCACGCGTTCGAGGAGCGCTACGACGTGCCGGTGCTGCACGCCTGGGGCATGACCGAGACGTCGCCGCTGGGCAGCGTGGCCCGGCCGCCGCGAGGGACGTCCGGTGAGGAGGCATGGCGCTACCGCTACACGCAGGGCCGGTTCCCCGCCTCCGTGCAGGCTCGGCTCATCGACGACGACGGCAACGAGGTGCCGTGGGACGGTGAGAGCGTCGGCGAACTCGAAGTGGCGGGCCCGTGGATCGCCGGCGCGTACCACAAGGGCTCCGACCCCGAGAAGTTCCGCGACGGCTGGCTGCGCACCGGCGACGTCGGCAAGATCACCCCGAACGGCTACCTGACACTGACCGACCGGTCGAAGGACGTCATCAAGTCGGGCGGTGAGTGGATCTCGTCGGTCGACCTGGAGAACGACGTCATGGCGCACGAGGCCGTCGCCGAGGCCGCGGTCGTGGGCGTGCCGGACGAGAAGTGGGACGAGCGTCCGCTCGTGGCTGTCGTCGTCAGGGAGGGCCACACCGTCACCGCCGACGAGCTGCGGGAGTTCCTGCGCGGCAAGGTGGCGAAGTGGCAGCTGCCCGAGCACTGGACGTTCGTGCCCGAGGTGCCGAAGACGAGCGTCGGCAAGTTCGACAAGAAGCGCATTCGCGCCGCCCACGCCGAGGGCAAGCTCGACATCACCCACTTCTGAGCGTGCACCACCCGACCCAGGGCTTGATGCCCCGCAGGGCACCTCGGGGGCACTGAGCGCCACTGAGGTGCCCGGCGGGGCACCCCACGGAACCGAGCCGCGCACGGAGGGCGAGGGGAGGACTCACGACGTGGGCCGAACGGCCCACGCGCGGTTTACAGGCCGCTGTCCGCCCATAACAATGACGCGCCATGCGCGGACGACTCTCCACGGTGCTGATGGCGGCTCTCACCGCGTCGGTGATCCTGCAGCCCACGGCCACCGCCTCGGCACCCGCCCTGTCGCTCGGCGGGGCGCAGGCCACGCACCCTTCCTCCAAGGACGAAGCCATCGACTTCCACCGCTGGAACGGCGCCCGCGACTTCGCCGCGGGTGAGCGCGGCGGTGTCCGCCCCGACGCCGAGGGCCTGCGCATCAGCGAGCCCGTGGGCACCGAGAACGGTTACGAGTACGGCACTTGGACATCGCCGCTGTACGAACCGGGATTCGACGCCACGGAGCTGATCGCGTCCTGGAACGCGCGGACTCCGCAGGGCACGTGGCTGAAGGTGCAGGCGCAGGCGCGTACCGCGGGCGGTGCCGAGACGTCCTGGTACACGCTCGGCACGTGGGCCTACGGCGACGGCGACATCGAACGCACCAGCGTCACCGGGCAGTCGGACGAGCACGCCGCCGTCTACACGGACACGTTGTCGGCCGCCGACGGCGTGGCCTTCCGCGCCTACCGACTGCGCGTCACCCTGTACCGCGCCGAGGGCTCCGGCGCCTCGCCGGTCGTCGCGCAGGCCGGCGCCATGACCTCCGACGTGCCGGACCGATTCGAGCCGCAGCTGACGGAGCCGGGCGAGGCCGCAGGCATCGAGCTGGACGTACCCACGTACGCGCAGAACGTCCACCGCGGCAACTACCCCGAGTACGGCGGTGGCGGCCAGGCGTGGTGCAGCCCGACGTCGACGACGATGGTCGCCGAGTACTGGGGCGCGAAGCCGACCGACGAACAGTTGTCGTGGCTGCCCGCCGACTACCCGGACAAGAGCGTCGCGCACGCGGCGCGCCACACGTACGACTACGCGTACGAGGGCACCGGCAACTGGCCGTTCAACACCGCCTACGCCTCGCAGTACGGGCTCGAGGGGCACATCACGCGGCTGCATTCGCTGGCCGAGCTGGAGGGCTACATCGCGCGTGGCGTCCCGGTGATCACATCGCAGTCGTTCCTGGAATCCGAACTCGACGGTGCGGGCTACGGCACGGCGGGGCACCTCATGGTGGTCGTCGGGTTCACCGGCGACGGCGACGTGATCGCGAACGACCCGGCGTCGGAGTCCAACGACGAGGTGCGCCGCGTCTACGATCGGGAGCAGTTCGAAACGATCTGGCAGCGCACCAAGCGTTACGACGCCGATGGCGAGGTCGCGAGCGGCAGCGGCGGCGTCGCGTACATCATCGAGGGCTGAGGCGATGCTGGTTTCCGGAGAACCGATCTTCCACGACGACGCGTACCCGGAGGACCCGTATCCGGGTGCCCGGCCGTCACGGTCGTACGTCCACCACGACGGCGCGGGATACACGCTGTCGTCCGAGGCGCTCGCGGCAGCGCGTGCGGACCCCGAACGCATCCCGGTCCTGGCGTACGGCTCGAACGTGTGCCCTTCGAAGATCACATGGCTGCGGGAGACGCTGGGGCTGTCCGGTCCGGTGATCGCCGCCCACGCGGAGTGTCGCGACCTGGCCGCCGTGTGGGCGGCGGCTCTGCGCCCGCGGGACGACCAGCGGCCGGCGACGCTGGCGTTCGCACCGGGTGTCACGGAGTGGCACGCCGTGTGGTTCGCGACGCAGGGTCAGGTCGAAGCACTCGACGTCTGCGAGGCGCGGGGCAAGGCCTACGAGCTCGCGCGTATCCACAGTGGACGGATCACGCTCGAGGACGGGTCCGTGCTGGACGATGTGTACGCCTACGTCGGCCTCGACGGTGGCAACATGCCGTTGTTGATCGACGGTGAGCCCGTGCGCACGGCGCACCTCGACCAGTACGGGGCCGCCCGGCTGAGCGGCGAGGCGGCCGGGACGCACGGACTCGACGTGACCGTCATCCCGGAGGGTATGCCCCTCAGCCGATGAGCTTGCCGGGGTTGAGGATCCCGCTCGGGTCGACGGCCCGCTTCGCTGCCGCGAGGACGTCGCGGCCGAGTTCGCCGATCTCCCCCGCCAGGTACGGCGCGTGGTCCATGCCGACGGCGTGGTGGTGCGAGATCGTACCCACCCGGTCGGCGGAGATCGCCTCGCAGGCCGCGGCTTTCGCCCGCTCCCACTGACCGATCGGGTCATCCGGATCGCGGGGCGTCAGCACGCTGAAGTACAGCGAGGCACCCGTCTCGTACGCGTGCGACACGTGGCACATGATCAGCGGGTGGCCGAGTTCCCTGCGCAGCGCAGTGCGGACCCGGTCGTAGAGCGTGCCGAGCTTGGACCAGTGCGTGGCGGTTTCGAGCGTTTCCACGCAGACGCCCGCGTCCAACAACGCATCCCGCTGCCGTGGCCCGCCGAACCGCCCCCGCAGCCACGCCCGCGCGGGCGCCGACGTGAGCCACACCGCGCCACCGGAGCGCAACAGGCGCATCGCGCTCTTGCGACGCTCCGCCGAGTCGCCGTGCCAGCTCAGCACCAACAGGCACGGTTCGTCGACGCTGCGGGCGCCCAGGTAGCGACGCAGCACGCTCGTCTTCCACGTGCCCGCCATCTGCAGCTGCACCTGTGTCTCGTCCACATCGGACAACCGCGTGATGTCGGCCAGCAGCCCCCGTTGCGCCAACTGCCGCACGAGTCCGCTGCCCCGTTCCCAGCCGTCGACGGCGAACGCCTCGAAGTGCTCGTTCTCGGGCAGCGGCCGCACACGAAGCGCGACCTCGGTGATGACACCGAGCGCGCCCTCACTGCCGATCGCGAGCTGTCGCAGATCAGGGCCCGCTGCCGACGCGGGCGCCACGCCGAGTTCCCACTCGCCGCGCGGCGTCGCCAGCCGCACACCGGTGACCATGTCCTCGAAGCGCCCGTATCCGGACGAGGCCTGCCCGGCCGAACGCGTGGCCGCGAACCCGCCGATCGTGGCGCGTTCGAACGACTGCGGGACGTGACCGAGGGTGAACCCGTGCGCGGACAGCATGCGTTCGGCGTCCGGCGCCCGCACACCGGCCTGCAGCACGGCGGTACGCGAGATCGGGTCGACCGACACGAGCCGGTTCAGGCGCTCGAGGTCCAGCACGACCACGGCCTGCTTGTCGCCCTTGAACGCCGTGACACCACCGACGACGGACGTGCCGCCACCGAACGGAACGACACCGACGTCGTTCTCGACGCACACGTCCAGCACCTGCTGCACCTGTTGCGGACTCCCGGGCAACACGACCGCGTCGGGCGTCGGGATGCCCGAGGTGGGCTGCCTGCGCCGGAGCAGGTCCAGATACGACAGTCCGCCACTGCGTTCCAGCCGTTCGCGGGACTCCTCGAGGACGTTGCCGGCGCCGACGATGCCGGCGAGCGCCGACCGGGCCTTCCCCGGCAGCTGCGACGCGGGCGTCGCGATGGCGGAATCGGGGGCCACCGGGTCGCTGGGCGTGGTGTCGCCGATCCGGCTCCGCAGCCAGCGGAGCTCCTTGGCCGTGAGATGGGCGGCGTCGGCACCGTCGGGCGTCCAGGCACCGCGCAGGCGGTGGTCAATGCTGTCGGTCACGACTAGAGTGTGACACATGAAGCCGGAATGTCACACCCGTATCGGTGGCCGTGTCTCCGACGACACTCTGCTCGACGCGGCGAAGGAATGCGTGCTCGCCGACGGTGTCCGGCGCACCACGCTCACCGGTATCGCCCAGGCCGCCGGCGTGTCGCGCATGACCGTCTACCGACGCTACCCCGACGTCGGCAGCATCCTCGCCGCGCTCATGACCCGGGAGTTCACCGCACTGCTGCAGGGTGTGGCCGGGGAGATTCCGGAGGACGGCACCGCGCGGGCACGCCTCGTCGAGCACGCCGTCGCCGGCGTCGGCAGACTCGGCACCGATCCGCTGCTGCGCACCGTGCTGGACCTGGACGCCGAGCTGCTGCTGCCGTACGTCACCGAACGCCTCGGCGCGACACAGCGCCTCGCCGAGGAGGGCCTGCGCACGTTCGTCACCGAGGGCCACGCCGACGGCTCCGTGCGGCCCGGCGACGCGGCCGCACAGTCCCGCGCCCTGTTGCTGCTACTGCAGTCGTTCGTGCTCTCCCGCCGCCCTGCGACCGCGGGTGACGGCGGCGTGGCGCCGGCTGCCCTGCTCACCGAACTCGCCCACCTCCTCGAAGGAGCCCTCAAACCATGATCACCGCCTCACTGACAGCCCGCCGCCGCGCGCGGGAACTCGACGAACTCGCCTCCGGCCGGCAGGTGGACGTCCTCGTCGTCGGCGGCGGCGTGACCGGGGCGGGCTGCGCCCTCGACGCGGCGTCCCGCGGCCTGTCGGTCGCGCTCGTGGAGGCCGACGACCTGGCGTTCGGCACCTCACGCTGGTCGAGCAAGCTCGTGCACGGCGGGTTGCGCTACCTGGCCCACGGCGAGTTCGGTCTCGCCCACGAGAGCGCGGTCGAACGCGGCGTGCTGATGACCCGCACCGCGCCGCACCTGACCCGGCCGATGGCACAGGTGTTCCCCGACTACGGCGCGACGACCGGACATCTGCTCACCCGAGCCGGGCTGCACGCGGGCGACGCGCTGCGCAGGGCCGCCCGCACGCCGTCGTCCCTCCTGCCCCGGCCACGGGCCGTGCCGTCGGCCGAGACGCTCGCTCTCGCGCCGGGCCTCCGGAGCGCCGGCCTGCGGGGCGGCCTGCTGTCGTTCGACGGAGCACTCACCGACGACGCGCGCCTCGTCGTGGCGATCGCCCGCACGGCGGCCGCGCACGGCGCGCGCGTACTCACCCGGATCTCCGCCACGGAACTACACGCCGACCGCGCGGTCGCACGCGACCGGCTCACCGGATCCACTGTGGAACTGCGGGCGAAACAGGTCGTCAACGCCACCGGTGTCTGGGCCGGTTCACTGGCACCCTCGGTGCGACTGCGGCCGTCGCGCGGCACTCACCTGGTGCTCGATGCCGAGCGGACCGGCCTGGGCGAGGCGTCTGTGATGGTGCCGGTGCCCGGAGAACTGAATCGCTTCGTACTCCTGCTCCCCCAGCCCGACGGGCGCGTGTACCTGGGCCTGACCGACGAGCCGCTCGACAGTGGACCCGAGGACGTCCCGACGGTTCCGCAGTCCGATGTGGACTTCCTGCTCGGGGTCGCGTCGTCGGTGCTGGCACGGAACCTCACGCGCGACGACGTACTGGGGGCGTTCGCGGGCCTGCGGCCGCTGCTGGAGGCGGGCGGCGCGACAGCGGATCTGTCCCGGAACCACGCCGTGCTCACCGACCCCGACACGGGCGTGCTGACCGTGGTCGGCGGCAAGTTGACGACGTACCGCAGGATGGCCGAGGACGCCGTCGACGCGGCCGTGCGCGCGGCGGGCCTGTCCGTCGGCCGGTCGAGGACGAGCAGGCTGCCGCTGTTCGGTGCGGCGAGCCGGCAACAGCTGTCCGCTGTGGACGCACCGCCACGACTGGTCGCCAAGTACGGCACCGAAGCGCCGCGCGTGGCCGCCCTCGGCGAGGTCGACCCGGAGCTCGGCGAACCGATTCTCGCGGGCACCGACGTGACCGGCGCCGAGGTCGTGTGGGCCGCGCGGCACGAGGGCGCGCTCGACGCCGACGACGTGCTGCACCGGCGAACCCGCCTCGGCCTCGTGCCCGCCGAGGCCGAGGCAGCCCGCCCCCGCGTCGCCGACCTGGTCGCCCGCACCACCGAGGGCCTCCGCACCCTCGCCTGACCGTGCCCCGAGTGCCCCCGCGGGGCCCGTGGGGGCGGTGCGCCCCCACCTCGGACACGACGAAGGCCGCCGTCCAGGTTCACCGGCGGCGGCCCTCGTGTGCGATCCGCGAGTCAGCGCTGTCGTACTCAGCGCTCGGAGAGCGGCTTGTAGTCGCGCTCCTTCGCACCCGTGTAGATCTGCCGCGGACGGCCGATCTTCGTCTCCGGGTCCTCGATCATCTCGCGCCAGTGCGCGATCCATCCCGGCAGCCGGCCCAGGGCGAACAGCACCGTGAAGAACTGCGTCGGGAAGCCCATGGCCCGGTAGATCAGGCCCGTGTAGAAGTCGACGTTCGGGTAGAGCTTGCGCTCGACGAAGTAGTCGTCCGAGAGCGCACGCTCCTCGAGCCGCTTGGCGATGTCGAGCAGCTCGTCGTTGCCGCCGATCTTCGACAGGATCTCGTCGGCCGTCTTCTTGATGATCTTCGCGCGCGGGTCGTAATTCTTGTAGACCCGGTGCCCGAAGCCCATCAGGCGGACGCCGGGCTCCTTGTTCTTGACCCGCTCGACGAACCTGTCGACGTTGCCGCCGTCGGCCTTGATGCCCTCGAGCATGTCGAGCACGGCACTGTTCGCGCCGCCGTGGAGCGGGCCGAACAGGGCCATGACACCGGCCGAGATGCTGGCGAACAGGTTGGCCTCGGACGAGCCCACGAGACGCACGGTCGACGTGGAGCAGTTCTGCTCGTGGTCGGCGTGCAGGATGAACAGCTGGTCGAGGGCCTTCGCCATCACCGGGTCGATCTCGTACGGCTCGGCGGGCAGGCCGAACGTCATGCGGAGGAAGTTCTCCACGAGACCCAGCGAGTTGTCCGGGTACAGGAACGGCTGGCCGATCGACTTCTTGTAGGCGTAGGCCGCGATCGTGGGGACCTTCGCCAGCAGCCGGACGGTCGACAGGTCGACGTTGGACTTGTCGAACGGGTCGAGCGCGTCCTGGTAGAAGGTCGACAGAGCCGAGACGGCGCTCGAGAGCACCGGCATCGGGTGCGCGTCCCGCGGGAAACCGTCGAAGAAGCGCTTCAGGTCCTCGTGCAGCAGCGTGTGCCGGTTGATCTTCGAGGTGAAGTCCTCCAGCTGCTGCTTGTTCGGCAGTTCGCCGTGAATCAGCAGGTAGGACACCTCGACGAACGTCGAGCGTTCGGCCAGCTGTTCAATGGGATAACCCCGATAGCGCAGGATCCCCGCGTCACCGTCGATATAGGTGATGGCGGAAGACGCGGCCCCGGTGTTGACGAAACCCGGGTCGTAGGTGATGTAGCCGGTCTGGGCCAGCAGCTTCCCGAGCTGGATGCCGGGGGCGCCGTCAACAGGGCGGACAACGTTGAAGTCGTGCTCGCCATCGGGCAAGCGGAGCACGGCCTTCTCGCCCTCGGACTGCGCCGCAGTCGCGTCGGACATGCACATGCCTCTCACGGTCACACGGGCCGGCCGGTGGCGACCGCATGTTCTGCTGGTCACCGCGTGTACGCGACAGGCCCTTCAGCCTCGTCGCACCGCCCCGCTGGGGTACGAATGCTCCCTTACGCTAGTCCAGATAAGGGCCTTTTCGCAGCCGTGGCGTTACCCACAGCGACCCGTTGCGACAAGGTTCACACGCTGGTGTTTTGGCCCTCGGTTAACTCGTCCGAGGTAGGCGGTTCGGCGCCGTGGCGGGACACCGTCACGCCGGCCGCCCGCGAGGCGTACGCAAGCGCTTGCGTCCATGCGTCCGGCGTCATCGCGGCGAGATTCGTCACCCCTCGATCCGCCAGCCAGGCCAGCAGCGCCCCGTGCACTGTGTCGCCCGCGCCGATCGTGTCCGCGACCGGAACGTCGGCCGCCGGAACACGCGCGACCTCACCGTCGACCGTGAACACCGACAGGCCGTCGCCGCCGCGCGTCAACACGACGGCGTCGACCCCGGCATCGAGCCAAGTCTCCGCCGCCACGGCGGATTCGCCACCGGCGAGCCACTCGGCGTCGTCGTCGGACACCTTCAGCAGCCGCACGCTCGGCAACCACGACGCGAACCGCTGCCGGTACGCGTCGCCGTCACGGATCATGTCGGCGCGGATGTTCGGGTCCAGCGCGGTGAGTACGCCGCGGGCGGCCTCGCGGTGCAGGACCGCTTCGTACGCGCTCGCGCCCGGCTCCAGCACCATGCCGAGCGTGCCCAGCGACAGAATCCTGGTGCCCGCAGGCAGCAGGCCGGGGTCGGCGACGAGCCGGTCGGCCGTGCCCTCGGTGTAGAAGCTGTAGCGCGCCGCGCCCGACTCGTCCAGTGCGACGACGGCGAGCGTCGTCGGCTCCGGGCCGCGTTGGAGCAACGACGTGTCCACACCGGACGCGGCAAGCCTCGCGACGAGCGCGTCGCCGAAGCGATCCGTCGACAGGCGCGACAACAACGCCGTCGGCACACCCAGCCTGCCCGCAGCCAGCGCGACGTTGTACGGCCCGCCACCGAGCCTCGGAGCCAGCAGGTCCGGATCGGACTCCGCGGGCACCAGATCCACCAGCGCCTCGCCGCCGGACACGATCATCGGCGCACTCCTTTCGTCGCCACGACTTCCCGTGGCCGTTGCCTGATCACCCGTGGCCGCCTGCCGCCGTTGCGGTGTCGCCGTCCCGCTCGGCCGCCCGAGCCCGCACGGCGGCACCCGTGGATCCGGCGGAGTCGCCGTCTCCGGGGTGCCGACCGTCACGCTGCAATCCTCCCAGCAGCAGATCGGACAGTGCGGCGAAGGCGTCGGCGTCCGAGTATCCGGTGCGTGCACGGACGGTGCCGCTCTGGATCTGCTCGATCAGCAGCTCCGCGAACTCGGCGACCAGCGGGCCGTGGACGTCGCGGAACAGGCCGTCGGCCGTGCCCTCGGCGATGAACGCGCGGATGCGTTCCGCGGCCGCGTGCGAGTTGAACTCGTAGGTGGCGCGCGTGGGTTCGAACGTGTCGACGTCGGCGATGAACGCCTCCGACGCGCGCCCCAGCTCGTCGGCGACACCCGCCAGGTACTCCTGGATCCTCGCCCGCGCGTCCGGGGCCCCGGCCACGCGCGCCTCGATGCGCTCGGCGGCCCCGCGGAAGAAGTGGGTGACGACCGTGACGGCGAGCTGCTCCTTGCTGGAGGCGAGGGCATACAGCGTCGACTTCGAACAGCGGAGGCGTCCCGCCAGGTCGTCGAGTGTGTAACCGAGGAACCCGTCGGCGAGGAACAGCTCCTCCACCTCCGCGAGCAACGCCTGCTGTCGGGCAGTGGCCGGGCGAGTTCGCCGCCGGGTCTGGTTCTGAGGCATACGTCGAGCTTAGAATGGTACTGAGAACGCCACCCCAGTACTGTTCTCAGTACTAAATTTTTGCCCCAAGGGCGCCTTCGGGGCGAACACAGCCAGCCGAGGAGCCACCCATGCCCGCCGAACGCCTCCTTCCCGACGCCGAGTCCGCCGACCTGGTCGCGCTCGCCCGCGAGATCGCCCGGGACGAACTGGCGCCCGTCGCCGCCGAGTACGAGGAGGCCGAGCGCTTCCCCAGGGAGCAGTTCCGCCTGCTCGGCAAATCCGGCCTGCTCGGACTGCCGTACTCCGAACACTGGGGCGGCGGCGACGTGCCGTACGAGACCTACTTGCAGGCGCTCGAGGAGATCGCGAGCGCGTGGATGTCCGTCGGCGTCGGACTGTCGGTGCACACGATGTCCTGCTTCTCGCTGGCGCACTACGGCACCGACGAGCAACGTGACGAGTGGCTGCCCGCGATGCTGGGCGGCGAGCTGCTCGGCGCCTACGCGCTGTCCGAGACCCACGCCGGGTCCGACGCCGCGGCACTGTCCACCCGCGCCCGCCGCGACGGGGAGGACTACGTCGTCAACGGCACCAAGGCGTGGATCACCGCCGGCGGCCAGGCCGATTTCTACACGACGATGGTCCGGACCTCCGACGACGGCGCCAAAGGCATCAGCTGTCTGCTCGTCGACGCGTCGACGCCCGGGCTCGAAGCGGCCGCACCCGAACGCAAGATGGGCCTGACCGGGTCGACGACGGCGCAGATGATCTTCTCCGACGCGCGCGTGCCCACGACACGGCTGATCGGCGGCGAAGGCGCGGGGCTGAAGATCGCGCTCGACTCCCTCGCGTCCGGCCGGCTCGGCATCGCAGCGTGCTCGGTCGGCCTGGCACAGGCGGCGCTCGACGAGGCCGTCGAATACTCCAAGGCGCGGCAGCAGTTCGGCAAGCCCATCATCGAGAACCAGGGGCTGGAGTTCCTGCTCGCCGACATGGCGGCCGCCGTCGAGACGTCCCGCGCCATGTACCTCGACGCGGCCCGGCGCCGTGACCGCGGGATGCCGTTCCAGCGGCAGGCGTCGGTGGCCAAGCTCGTCGCGACGGATTCGGCGATGAAGGTGACGACCGACGCCGTGCAGGTCCTGGGCGGGGCGGGCTACACCCGGGACTTCCCCGTCGAGCGGTACATGCGCGAGGCCAAGGTGCCGCAGATTTTCGAGGGCACGAACCAGATCCAGCGCATGGTCATCGCCCGCCACCTGAAGGAGGCGTAACCCCCGCGTGCCCGGCAACGCCGTGTTGCAGGTTCCGGGACCCGTGTTGCGGATTCCGGGGCCCGCGTTGCAGGTTCCGGGGCCCGTGTTGCAGGTTCCGGGGCCCGTGTTGCAGGTTCCGGGGCCCGTGTTGCAGGTTCACGGGAGCGTGTCCTGGACTCAGGCCTTCGAGCAAGACCGGAAAAGCGGCCATGCCCATGCCGCACCGCCGTGCCCCTGCGGGACCCGCCGTCCCCGAAGGACGCCCCTCGAGCCAGCGGAACGCGATGTGGCCACGCGCCCGTGTTCTCGACCCGAATCGACAACACGGCCCCCGGAAACCGCAACACGGGCCCCGGAGGACGCAACACGACGGCACGAAGGCAGGACACGCGGGAGCTGCAGCCGGCGCGTGCGTCGGCGTTATTCGCGATAGCGGCGGTCGGCGACCACGCCTTCGCCCGTGGACCCGTCGAACTCGTACACGTCGCGACCGCGGACGAACACGCGCCGCGCGCGGTTCATGACGTCGAGCGGATCGCCGGACCACACGGCCACGTCGGCGTCCATGCCGGGCTTGAGCGCACCGATGCGATCGCCGAGGCCGAGCATCTCCGCCGGGTGCACCGTGAGCGCGCGCAACGCCGTCTCGCGGTCCAGGCCGTCCTTCACCGCCAATGCCGCCTGGTAGACGAGAAAGTGGATCGGCACCACGGGGTGGTCGGTCGTGATCGCCAGCTTCACACCCGCGCGGGCCATGATCCCGGCGGCGCGCATCGACCGGTTCCGCAGTTCGACCTTGGCCCTCGACGTGAACAGCGGCCCGAGAATCACCGGGACCTCGTGTTCGGCGAGGAAGTCGGCGATCAGGTGGCCTTCGGTGCCGTGGTTGACCACGAGCTTGTAGCCGAACTCCTCGGCCAGCCGCACGGCCGTGACGATGTCGTCGGCGCGGTGGGTGTGCTGGTCCCAGTACAGGTCGCCGTCGAGCACCGCGGCCAGCGTCTCCATGGTCAGGTCGACGTCGAACGGCTTGCCCTCGGCGGCCGCATGGTCGCGCTGGGCGACGTAGTTGCGCGCCTTGGTGAACGCCTCGCGCAGGGTGGCAGCGACCCCGAGCCTGGTCGACGGCGTCCTGTCCTTCTCGCCGTACACGCGCTTCGGGTTCTCGCCGAGCGCGCTCTTGACGCTGACGTCCTCGGCGAACGTCATGTCGAGGACGGTGCGGCCCCACGTCTTCACTCCGACGGTGCGCCCACCGATCGGGTTGCCGGAGCCGGGCTTGATGACCACGCTCGTGACACCGCCCGACAGCGCGTCGTCGAACCCGGGTTCGTACGGGTCGATCCCGTCGAGGGCGCGGAAGCGGGCACCGTTCGGGTCGGTCATCTCGTTGGTGTCGTCGCCGGACCAGCCTTCGCCGTCCTCGTGCACACCGAGGTGGGCGTGCGCGTCGATGAACCCGGGCAGCACCCACTGGCCCGCGGCGTCGACGACCTGGGCGTCGACGGGCACGTCGACGTCGGTTCCCACGGCGACGATCGTGCCGCCGTCCATCAACACCGTGCCGCCGTCGATCGGGTCACCGTCGACGGGGACCACGTATCCGTTCGTGATTGCGGTAGTCATAGTTCGTTAGGCTAACGAATCTGTGGTCTGGATGCCCCACGAACCGCGCCACGTCTCTCCCGGTGCGACCGTGATGAGATCCGTGCCCGAGTTGAGCGCGTCCGCGGGACACGTCATCGGCTCGATCGCGATCGCCCGCCCGCGCCCGGGGAAGTCCGGCGGCGTGAAGACCTGCGCCCAGCGGAAGTCCGGTTCGGACCAGATGTCCAGCACACCGTCGTGGTGACTCAACCACACGTGGTGCAGCCCGTCCTCGCCGCGTTCCAGCCCGGTGAACGCCGTGTCGAGGTCCAGTCCACCGACGATGCGGCCGCCTCGCAGGTCGTAGGCGGTGCCCTCGACGTCCTGTTCCTCGGCGAACGGCGGGTTCACGGAGTCGTCGAACGGCCGCACGCGCGTGGCGGAGAGCGTCAGGGTGAGCTCGTCGGTGGGCACCTCGCCGATACGGAAGTACGGGTGTGTCCCCACGCCGAAACCGACCGGTTTGTCACCCTCGTTGCTCACGGTGTGGGTGACGGTCAGCCCGCGCGGTGCGAGGTCGTAGACGACGCCGGTGCGCAGCGGAACCGGCCAGCCCTTCGCAGCGCCGATGTCGCAGCCGAACGTGATCGACGACTCGGCGTGCTCGACCAGTTCCCACTCCTGATGCCGCACCAGGCCGTGGATGGCGTTGCCGCGAGCGGGCTCGGTGACCTCGAGTTCCTGCTCCACGCCGTCGAACGTCCACCGCGCACCGGCGGTGCGGTTCGGCCACGGCACGAGCACCTGGCCCGCGCCCTTCGGCGGCTGCTCATCCTCGGCGAACGTCTCGACGTACGGCACCCCGCCGATCGTCAGCGATCGCAGTCCCGCACCGATCTCGGTGATGACGGCGCGCGCGTTGCCGCGCAGGAGTTCGAACTGTTCCCCGGTCGGATTGGCCATGAGCGCCACCGTAGTCGGGTACGGCCGGCTACCGTCATGACGCTGCCCTCGATACCGGGGTCTGCCCGGAGAGCGGCGGCTCGATGACCTCAGCCGAGCTCCGGCCGACCGGTCACCAGCAATTCGAGCACCCGCGGTAGTTCCCTCTTCAATGCCCTCGCCGGCTCGCCCGCTCCGGCGAACTCGCCCAGTAGAGCTCGCTGAAAAAGGCCGTCGAGTACCGAGTAGGCCGTTGCTCGAGAGATTGCCGGCTCACGGTTCCGCAGCTCTGCGTACCGCGCGATTACGCGCCAGATCATCTCCTCCCGGCGCTCGTCGATCTCGAGCACGTCCTTGCGGAAAGACTCGTCGAACAGGCTTTGGTTCCGCAGGTCGTACCAGAGGCGATGCAGCGGAGCGTCGTCCCGCAGCGTCGCTACAAACATGTCGGTGAATTCCCGGCACAACTGCTCCGCGGTGACGGCTTGTGCCACAACGTCGTCGTAGCGCGTCACACACAGCGCCTCGTACTGCCGGACAGCCTCGGTGAGCAGGTCACGCTTGTCCGCGAAGTAGTAGTGCAGAACGCCGTGCGAGAACTCCGACTTCTGCGCGATCTCCCGCAGAGTCGTGCGGGCATATCCCAACTCGGCGAGCGTGTGAAGCGTTGCGATGGCGAGTTCGGTCCGCCGCGCGTCGAACTTGTCGACCTGACGGCGGGCGATCCGATCCTGCTTCGTCTCGGCGACCTCGGTCACGACTCCTCCGCCAGCTGTTCGGGTTCCGACACCCACGGTACCGACAGCGCAGTCTAGTGCTCTCCCACTGGAACTACTTTGACATCTGTCCAATAAAATCTTGACGACCGTCCAATAGTTGCTACTGTGACTTGCGACGCATCTCAATGAGGAGGTTTGCATGACGAGTCACAGCCTGGCTGGGCGGAAAGCGCTGGTCACGGGCGGCGCGAGGGGACTGGGAGCCGGAATGGCTGCGGCGTTGACACGGGCGGGCGCGGCCGTCGCCGTCGCCGACGTGCTGGCGGACTCGGCCAAGGAGACAGTCCAGTCGCTGCGCGATGAGGGTGCTACGGCCGAGTTCGTCGAGCTCGACGTGACCGACGACGCCGCGTGGACCGAGGCGATACCGAACATCGTCAACACACTCGGCGGGCTGGATCTGGTCGTGAACAACGCGGGCCTCGAGGTCACGAGCCTGCTCGTCGACATCGAGGCCGCCGAGCTACGGCGGATGCTCGATGTGAACGTGCTCGGAACGGCCCTGGGGGTGAAACACGCCTTTCGCGCGATGCGCCCGGGCGGCACGGCGGGCTCCGGTGGCGCGGTGGTCAACATCTCCTCGGTCGCGGCGACGATCGCATTCCCAGGCATCGCGGGATACTCGGCGACGAAATCCGCCATCGACCGCCTCACCAGAGTCGCGGCCGCGGAATCGGGCAAGCTCGGCTACGGCGTCAGGGTCAACTGCGTCTACCCGGGGCTGACGCCTACTGCCATGGGCAATCAACTCGCCATGGACTGCGCGGAGATCGGGTTGTTCGGCTCGGCCGACGAAGCCGTTCGGGCCGTCATCGAACAGACCCCGAGCGGCCGCCTCGGGCAGGTCGACGACATGGCCGACGCCGTCGTGTTCCTCGCCTCCGACGACGCCAAGTTCATCACCGGCGCGGGACTGCCGGTCGACGGCGGCATGGGCATGTGACCGTTCTTCTTCGTACGAAAGGAAACAATTCGTGGCTACCGACAAGCCCGTAGTAGTCTACGGCGCCTCCGGCTACACCGGACGGCTCATCTGCGAGTACCTGCGTGAGTACGGCATCCCGTTCCTCGCGGCCGGTCGAGACTTCAAACGCGTGAACGAGGCGGTCTCGGCGGTTCCCGGGATCGACACGGTCGAGCACGAAGTGATCGAAGTCGAGCACAGCACAGAAGCACTGACCGAGGCATTCCGCGGCGCAAAGGTCGTACTGAACACTGTCGGGCCGTTCGCTCGGTGGGGACACGAGGTCGTGCAGGCCTGCCTGCGAATTGGTGCGCACTACACCGACACCAACGGCGAGCAGAACTGGATGATCGACGCCGAGGAGCGCTACGGGACGGAGTTCGCGGCCCAGCAGCTGGTGCTCACACCGGGACTCGCGCAGATGTACACCATCGGCGAGATCGCGGCGAACCTCTGTCTGGAGAACCCTGGTCTGGACACCCTGGATATCGAGGTGTTCTGGAAGGGCTATCCGACGGTTGCCTCGACGAACACCATCCTCACCAACGCCGCGTTCGCCAAGGCCTACTACCTCGAACAGAACGAGTACGTGGAATGGCCCGCCGACGCCGGCGTCTACGAAGTGGTCGTGCCCGGGCGCCACGAGCTCTGCCTTGCGCTGCCGTGGGGCGGGACCTCACACCCGCTGTGGTTCAAGAACGATCCCCGGGTGGCCAATGCGCGTGCGCTCGGTGGCGTCTTCGACAGGGCCCTGATGCAGGGTGTGCCCCAGATCGTCACGGGCGCGCTGGAACTCATGGAAGGCAAGTCGACCGAGGAGAAGTACCAGATCATCGACGATCAGTCGGCAGCCGTGCGTAGCGAGATGCCACCGCGCGAGAACCCGCGGATCAACACTTCACTGGATTCAGTGCATGCCTCGGGGCCGTTGGGGCGGGCACACTGTGTCATTCACGGCAACTGCAATTACAAGCAGACAGCGTTACTGAACGCACACGCAACCTCCCACCTGCTTCAGGATCGGCCGAGGCGGACGGGATTCGCCTCGAGCTGCCAGGCGTTCGGGCACCGCGAGCTGCTCGGCACTCTCCGTGCGTTCGGACTCGTGCTCGAGCCCATTCTCGAAGTCCATCGGTGATCTCCCGCGCCGGCCGCCGGTTTCGGCGGTCGGCGCGGGCTTCAGCTCTCGTAGGAGGTGAGCAGTGCGACTGGTCGACTATTTGGACAAAGGTGCCTCTCTCGGAGGGGAATCGCCCTGCCTGACGATGAAGGGCGAAACACTCACATATTCCGAAGTGGTGGACCGGTCGCGACGGATCGCCGGTGCGTTACAGCACTCAGGGATCCGTCGTGGCGACCGGGTAGCTGTGCTTTCGGCGAACGACCCGACGGCGCTGACGTGTGTCTTCGCTATCTCGCGCGCCGGCGCGGTGTGGTGTCCGGTCAACCCCCGCAACGAGGCCGGGGAGAATCGGCAACTGCTCGACCTGTTCGGCTGCCGCTGCTTGTTCTTTCAGGAACGATTCGCGCCGTTGGTAGCCAGAATCCGCGAGGACCTGCCCGAGCTGACGACTCTGGTGTGTCTCGACGGAGAGGTTGAGGGCGCGGTCACCTTCGCCCAGTGGCTGGCGCTCGGCGACCGTGAACCTGAGGAGGTACATCCCTCAGGGGATCAGTTGTGCATGCTCGCCGGGACGGGCGGAACCACGGGGCGACCGAAGGGCGTGAGGCTGACCGAGGAGAACATGGCGACAGCGACCGCGTCGACGCTCATGTGCTACCCGTTCGGCGACCGGCCGCGCTATCTCGCCCTCGCGCCACTCACACATTCCGCGGGAGTGCTCACGTTCCCGATCCTCTGTCGCGGAGGTGAGATCGTGATCATGCCCGAGCCTGATCTCGGCGAGTTCCTACGCTTGATCGAACGGCACGAAATCACGCATGCGTTCCTGCCTCCGACCGTCGTCTACGGCTTGCTCGATCATCCGGACCTCGACTCGACGGAACTGAGCTCACTGCGCTGCCTCTGGTACGGCGCCGCGCCGATGTCGGTGACGCGTTTGCAGGAGGCGCTGGTCCGGATCGGCCCGGTGATGGGTCAGCTGTTCGGCCAGACCGAGGCACCGAACATGATCTCCACCATGGCACCCGCCGACCATTTCCGCGCCGACGGCTCGGTGGCGACCGAACGGCTCGGCTCGGCCGGCCGGCCGTCCCCGCTGGTCCAGGTCGCCGTGATGGACAAGACGGGCACGCTCCTTCCCCGAGGCCGACACGGAGAGATCGTCGTACGTGGCCCGCTGGTGATGGCCGGCTACCACGAAGATCCGGCGGCCACGGAGAAGGTGAGCGAGCACTGTTGGCATCACACGGGCGACATCGGCTACCTAGACCAGGACAACTTTCTCTTCATCGTCGACCGCGCCAAAGACATGATCATCACCGGCGGCTTCAACGTCTACGCGATCGAGGTCGAGCAGGCACTGACGGAGCACGCCGCCGTGCAGGACTGTGCCGTGCTGGGACTCCCCGATGAGAAATGGGGCGAACGAGTCACGGCGGTCGTTCAGCTGCGCCCTTCGCGGCGGGCGACGAGCGACGAACTGACCGCGTTCGTGAAGGACCGACTGGGTGGCGTGAAGGCTCCGAAACACGTGGAGATCTGGTCGGACCTGCCACGCTCGAAGATCGGCAAGGTACTCAAGCACGAGATCAGGAACGCCATGACCACGCGAACCGAGCCATGACGGCCAGCTCGCGGCCGAGCCGCACTGCCCGCCCGGCCTGTCGTGGTTCGAACGCGCCCTGCAAGCCGACCGCGCGGCGCGGGTCACCAACCAGCGCCGACTCGGCGAGGGTGCCCGTTCCGGTCAGGTGACGGTGTTCTCGTGCACGATCGGGTGGAGCTGGCGAGCCTCCGCCGAGGTTGCCTACCGCGACGAGCCGGTGTGCCGCCTCTGCTGGAGCGTGCGCATCGCGAAGTGGTTGACGGCCCACAGCACGAGGCCGACCGCCAGCAGGACCGCGGCGACCACGTAGTCCCGCGGCGGACGGCCGGACAGCGGACTCGCCAGGTACAGGCAGAACACGGCCGCCAGTACCGGGACGACCGTCGGCGCGCGGAAATGCTTGTGCGGCACCGGATCCCGCCGCAGCACCAGCACGGCCACGTTGACGACGGCGAACACCACTAGCAACAGCAAGGCCGTCGTGCCACCGAGCACGTCGATGTCCACAGCGGACACCAGCGCGATCGCGAGGGCGCTCGTGAACACGATCGCCACCCACGGGCTGCGGCGTGCGGGGTGCACCGCGCCGAACACCTTCGGGATGATCCGTTCGTTCGCCATGCCGTACACGAGCCTGCTGGCCATGAGCATGTTGATCAGCGCCGAATTGACGACGGCGAACAGGCCGATCGCCGAGAAGATCTCGCGCGGCATTCCCGGCGCGCCGATGTCGATCACCTTCAGCAGCGCGCCGCTCTCGGCCGCCTCGAGCCCTTCGGCGGGCACCAGCAGCGACGACGTCACGGACACGAGGATGTAGATCGTCGCGGCGATGACCATGCCCCACAGCATCGCCTTCGGGAACACCCGCGCCGGATCCTTCGTCTCCTCGGCCATGTTCACCGAGTCCTCGAAGCCGACCATGGAGAAGAACGCGAGCGAGGTCGCGGACGTGATCGCCACGAGCATGGTCTGGTCCTGCGTGTTGAACTCGGTGAGCCTGCTCGCGTCGCCGTTGCCGCCCAGCACGGCCCAGACGCCCACGCCGATGATGATCAGCAGCCCGGCGATCTCGATGCACGTGAGCACGACGTTCGTGGTGACCGATTCGCGCACGCCGCGGAAGTTGATCAGAGCGAGGACCACGACGAACGCGATGGCCATCAGCGGCATCGGCAGGTCGACGAACTCGGCCAGGTACGTGTCGCCGAAGGCCACGGCCGCCGAGGACGCCGACGTGATGCCCGAGCACATCACCGCGAACGCCACGAGGAACGTCAGCATCCGGACGTTGAACGCCTTGTGCGTGTACAGCGCCGCGCCCGCCGCCCGCGGATACTTGCCCACGAGCTCCAGGTACGAGAACGCCGTCATGAAGGCGACGGTGAACGCCAACAGGAACGGCAGCCACAGCGCGCCGCCGACCCGTCCGGCGACCTGCCCCGTGAGGGCGTAGATGCCGGTGCCGACGATGTCGCCGACCACGAAGAAAAGCAGCAGTTTCGACCCGAGGACCCGTTTCAGCGGGGGCTGCCCGGTCGGCGAGGACTCGTCCGTCACGCCCGCGTTCGACATGCGGGAAAGTGTGCCGCACGCCCACCGACCCCCACGCGGCAGGTCTCGGTTCGGTTACGAATCGTCCGATACGTTCCCGCTGGTCACAGGCGCGCGATAACGCCAGAACGCCGGGATCAACAGTACCGCGACGAGCAGGCCGACGAGGACGAGCAGGCCGCCGCCCGTCGCCGCCGCCCCGGTGCCCACCCCGGCGGCGGCCCAGCCGTGCGTCAGGTCGGCCACGCGCGGCCCGCCGGCGACGACGACCGTGAACACACCCTGTGTCCGGCCGCGCATCTCGTCGGTCGCCGCGGTCTGCAGGATCGCCATGCGGAAGATCGCACTCGCCATGTCGGCCGCACCCGCGACCACGAGGAACAGGATCGACAGCCACAACGCCTGCGACAGGCCGAATCCGGCGATGGCGAGGCCCCACACGGCGATCGCCACCACGACCACCACACCGTGCCTGCTCACCCGGCTCGCCCAGCCGGACATGAGCGACAACAGCATCGCGCCGAGCGGGATCGCCGCATACAGCCAGCCCAGCGCGAGACCGCCGCCCGCGGGGTCGCCGAACGTGCGCTCCGCCATCTCCGGGAACAGGGCCCGCGGCATGCCGGCGACCATCGCGACGATGTCGACGACGAACGAGGCGAGCAGGATCTTCTGCGCCCCCAGGTAGCGGAAACCGTCGCTGATGTCCCGCAGCCCGGCGCGGCGCACCCGTCCGTCCTGCGGCGGCAGCGCCGGCAGTCGCCACACCGCCCACACGACGACGAGCAACGCCACCGAGTCGACGAGGTACAGGACGGACAACCCGACGATCGGCAGCAGCGCCCCCGCGGCGAGCGGACCGAACACGGCACCGAACGTGGTCATCGTGCCGGTGAGCGCCGACGCGGACGGCAGCAGCTCCGTCGGCACGAGACGTGCCACGACGGCGTTGCGGGTGGGCATGTTGACGGCGAAGAACGCCTGGTTGACGGCGAGCAGGCTGAGCACGACCCACACGGAGCCGACGTCGAAGTAGGCCTGCGCCCACAGCAGGCACGCCGTCACGGCGATGCCCGTGTTGGTGACGACCAGGAGTTTGCGGCGGTCGACGGTGTCGGCAATCGCGCCGCCCCAGATACCGAAGATCAGCAGCGGGACGAGGCCGAACACGCCGGTCAGGCCGACGTAGGCCGACGACCCGGTGATGTCGAAGACCTGCTTCGGCACGGCGACCGCCGTCAGCTGACTGCCGATGGCCGTCACCAGCGACGAGATCCACAGCCTGCGGAACGCCGGGATCTTCAGCGGACGCCTGTCGATGACGATCGAACCGAGGCGCTTCCTTGCCGCCGGAGGTTTGTCGTCGGTCCGATCACTCACAACTCGTTAGCGTACGACAACTAACTGGTTGTGGCCGATGGTGCCGCTCACGTCGAGACGGATGCTCCCTCCGCCACGGCACGAGCCTCCGAGCGGGTGCGGCGGACTGCTCAGGCGTCGCCGGTCGCGGAATCGGTACCCGCATCAGCCGCCGAGGCCGTGACTGCACGGGCGGCACGGTTGGCGAAGGAGACGGCGTAGCCGCAGTAACCGAGCTGGACGAGCTGGCAGACTCCGGGCGCGATGATCCCGAGCAGGATCGGCAGGTCGGTGGCGAGCAACACCACCAGCCCGAGCACGCCGAATCCCGCCCCGAGGTAGCCGACCTGCAACGCCTTCCTCGCTGCGGGCAGTGCCGCCTCGTGTCCCGCGCGCCAGGCCTCGAGCGATTCCCGCGTCGCACGGGTGCGGATGCCCACGCTTCCGTTGTTGGGCAGTTCACCACTCGCAGCCGCGTCGGTCGATTTGTAGATCGCCACGCCGCAACCCAGCACGCTCAGGATCAGCACGACGACCGCGGGCAGCGCCTCCATCAGTGATCACCCTCCCGGTCGAACGCCCTCGGCACCGTAACCGCCGACTCCGGGCGGCCGAATCGCCTCAGGGGCGCCGGAGCGTCAGGGGGCGACGCGCTGGACGCGCCAGTCGTCGTCGGTGCGCACGAAGCGCAGACGGTCGTGGAGGCGGTCCTTGCGGCCCTGCCAGAACTCGGCGCTCACCGGGCGTACCCGCCAGCCACCCCAGTGCGGCGGCACGGGGATCTCCTCGACGTCGGCGAACCGCCGCTCCACCGCCGTGAGGTGGTTGTCCAGCGACTCCCTGCTCTCGACCCGCGTCGACTGGGGAGAGGCCCACGCCCCGAGCTGCGACCCACGCGGCCTGCCGCGCCAGTACTCCGCCGTCTCCTCGGCGCTGACCTTCTCCACCTCGCCGCGCACGGTCACCTGCCGCTGCAGCGGGTACCAGGGGAAGGTGACCGACGCGAAGCGCGTCGACGTCAGGTCGTGGCTCTTGGCCGAGGTGTAGTTCGTGTAGAACACGATGCCGCGCTCGTCCAGACCCTTGCACAGCACCGTCCGCGACGACGGCATCCCGTCGGCGTCGGCGGTCGCGAGGACCATCGCGTTCGGTTCCGGCAGTCCCGCGTCGACGGCGACGTCCAGCCACCGCTGCAGCTGTTCGTGCCAGGTCGGCGCGAGCGAGTCCTCGTCGAGCGTCTCCGCCTCGTACGAGACCCGCATGTCCGGCAACCGCACCGCCGCACCACCGATGTCGTCCAGCTCCGCCATGCCAACCTCCCGCGATCGCAGACCGTGTCCTTCGAAGGTGCCCCGAACGTGGGCGAACCGCACCGTGAGAAGTGACGTTAGAGCCTGGAGCCACCCGCGCGAAACCGTCCGACCGGTGACCACCGCCACGGCCACACGATCACGCGAGCAGCTGCGGGCTCCCGCGTGCCGCCGGTCACCCGGCGTGTGTGGCGCCTGCTGGACGATCGGATCGGGCACCGTGACGCACTCGGCTGCATCCGGGAGTCGACCTGGACCTGGACGTGGACCTGGACCGAGTCGAGCCTCCGGGCATTCCACCCTGATCGGGCGCCGCAGGGTGCCGCCTGCGGCGCGGGCCGTATCCACCGGCCTCGGCGGATGGCAAGGTGCGCGGTGTCCCCCTACCGAGATGTTGGAGCCGGCATGGATGTCCTCGCGCCGATCCTGTTCGTCGTCGTGCTCGCCGCCATCGTCGCGGTGGTCGTCGCCCTGATGCTGCGCAACCGGAAGCGTGACGACTCGTACCGCCACGACTCCGGCCCCGAACTGGCCGAACTGGCCCGGCAGCGCGGCTGGACCTACCAGGCGGAGGAAACCGGCTACGCCGACAGGTTCACCGGCTTTCCGTTCTCGCAGACGGCCCGCAACAGGATCTCCCGAGACCTGCTCCACGGTGTGGCCTCGGGCCGCGAGTTCACGTGCCTGGCGTACACGCCCACGCCGCTGACGGTCGGCGAGCGAAAGACGTATTCGCGCTACTACCGCGTGTTCGTGGTGCGGCTCGCACGCGAGGTTCCGACCCTGCAGGTGACACCCACGAAGAAGGACGTCCGGCCGCGCGGTGACGAGGACTTCGCCGCGACCGTGCTGAACCCGACGCTGCGCGCGGCCGTCCACGCCCAGGGGCTGCCCGTGCGGTTCGAGGGCGACGTGCTGCTGACGTGGTACGAGCAGAAGGGCCCGTTCGGACAGTCCGATGTGGATGCCGGACTGGCGTACCTGACCGAGGTGGCCGGTCTGCTTCCCGCCGACCTCGGCAGGCCCACGGTCCCCTGACCCGCACCGGCACCGGGTGTGCGCGGGGTCAGGCCGGGCGGATGTTGGACACGAAGGTCTGGAAGTCGGGCAGCACGGTGTCGAACTGCGATTCCTTACAGGTGAGCATGACCTCGACGACGACCTGCTTCTCCGGGTCCGAGACGTCCCGCAGCAGCAGATAGACCTGGAACTGGATCAGCTTCAACGGCTGGTTCTCGACCGTCGTGGTGAGGTCGACCAGCTGCATCAGTCCGGGCGCCTCGTCCGAACCGAGCCCCTGCCGCTGCCGCAGTTCCGCCGCACCCGCGGTCGCGCTCGCCAGCCGCTCGAGCGATTCCTCGGCCGTCTCCTCCAACACGTTGTCACCGGTGCGCATGCTCCCGGAGACGGTGATGTTGGCCGTGAAACCGTCGGCCGACGGCAGGTGCAGCGCGACGAACGCCGCACCCGGTGCGTCCACCTCGTCCGGCGGCGCCGACGTCCACCCTTCCGGGAGCTCGAGCTCCAGCGGCACCGGAAGTTGCGTGGCCATTCGTTCTCCTTCCCACGCAGCGCGCGGCCGCGGGTTTCGGCGTACGGGCTAGTCGAACGGGTTGAGCGCGCCACCAATGTCGCGGGCCTTGCCGCCAACGCCGCCTGCGAAGTCTCCGATGGCGTCGCCGGCCTGCCCGACGGTGTCGGTGACCTTGCCCGGGTCGATGGTGATTTCGCCGCCCAGCTTGCCACCCACGCCGAGCGCGGCACCAACCTCGCCGCCGACGACGAACTTGCCGTCGTCCATGCCGACCTGCACGTCGGCCTCGGCGCCGATCCCGGCCCACGCCTCGCCCTTCACACCGGCGCCGACACCGCCGACGTCGGCGTGGACCTCGCCTTCGGCCCGGGCGCCGGCGAACGCGTTGGCGCCCGCCTTCAGCCCGTCGGCGCCCACCTCGACGGTGCCCTGCGCCTCCGCGCCGGCGAACGCCTTACCGGAACCGCCGACCTCGGCGACGCCGTAGTTGACCTGCCCCTTGGCCTCCGCGGTCGCACCGACCGAGGCCTTGGCCGTGCCCTTCAGCCCGTCGCGCGTGAAGCCGACGCCCGCGCTCGCGTCCGCACCGAGTTTCGCGCTCGCCGACCCCGACGCGGTGCCGCCACCCGCGAGCTCGGTCGCCCCGGCCGCCTGCGCCTTCCACAGGTCGTAGGACGCCGTCGACTGCGCGACGGTCACGTCGACGTTCGGACCGCGCCGTTCCGGCGTGTCGAACTGGTGGCCGTACTGGTTGTACCGGTCGAAGCGGTCGTTCCAGCGCCCGCCGTCCTCACGCGCCTGGTCCATGAGCGTCTTCGACGCCATGGAGTCGGTGTTGACGTTGCCCTTGATCTGCGGCGACTTCGAGGCGAAGTCCGCGGGGCCGGTCAGCCAGCCCGGAGCGTCCGGCGAGTGCCCGCCCTTCTCCTTGACGGCCTTCGCGTTCTCGTCGCCCGCGGTCCTGAGCTGTTCCCTGGCACGCTCCAGCATCTCCCTGGCCGCCTGCCGTTTGGCCTCGCCGGGGTCGTCGAACGTGGCGGTGGCACCGGGCGCGTTGGGCGAGACACCGTGCTCGTCCATGTAGCCCTGCTGCGCGGTCGAGGTGGCCTGCACGCCCTCCTTGTACTTGGCGATCGCCTGTTCCGCCTCGGACTGGGCCCGCGAGATGCTCCGCGCGTGGTTCTCCAGCGCCTGCGCGGCCGCGTTCAGCGCGTCCTCGCCCTTCTGCCACTTCGGCTTCTCGCCGGAGAAGGTGTCCCAGAACCGGCTGCTCGCCGCGCCGTACCAGTTGTCGATCCGCACGTTGCCCAGGTCGGAGGCCACGTCGGAGAACTTCTTCGCCTGCTCCCGCAGCGTGGTCGCGGCACCGTTGACGGTCTCCGCGTTGCCGGGGATGAGTTCCTTCGGGTCCTCGGTCGACCCCAGTTCAGCCATGTCAGCCCGCTCCGGTCACATCGGCGGTACCTGCGGCCCGGGGCCGGGTACCGATCGCATCGTGTTCTGCTCGTCGGCCTGTTCGTAGCCGCTCGCGGCGCCGTCGAGTGACTGTCCGGCTCCGCGTCCGCTCTCCTGCAGCAGGCCGACCGCGAGCTGCCAGGTCGTGCAGAACTCGGTGAGGGCCGTCGCGACGCCGCCGTGACCGAAGGCCTCCTTGTTGCCGACGAGGCCCTCGAGTTTCAGGTCGTCCGCCTTACCCACCGCGGTGTCGATCGAGCGTGCCGCGCTCCGCAGCTCCTCCGGGTCGACGTCGTACCCGCTCATGGATCACTCCTACAGGGCAATGTCTCGGACACGGATGCACGTATCGTAATCATGAGCCCGCGGACTCGGGGCCAACTTCGGCAGATTGCCGTCGGACGTCGACAGCTTGTCCGATATTTCTGGTTCGAAGAGGAACGTCGCTACGCCGTCCGCATCGCGTCACCGTGCGTCACACGGGTGGCCGCCTGGCCGCCGTCCGCAGCAGTCCCGGGGTGAACCTCGACAGCACGTTCGTGACCTTCGCCTCCGCGGTCGGCGCCACCACCGGCCGGTCCCGTTCCACCGCGCGGAGAATCTCGGCCGCCACCTTCTCCGGCGCGAAGTTCCGGCGCGCGAACAGCCGGTCCGAACGCGTCCTGCGGCCCTCCTGTTCGGCCTCGTCGACCCCGGCGAACCGGGTCGTGGCGGCGATCGACGTCCGCACGATCCCGGGACACACCGCACTCGCCCCGACACCGTGAGCGGCCAGCTCCGCGCGCAGACACTCGGTCAGCTGCAGCACCGCGGCCTTCGTCGTCGAGTACGCGGGCAGCACGGCGTTCGGCAACCACGCCGCCATCGACGCGACGTTCACGACGTGGCCGCCCTCGCCCCGCTCCGCGAGCCGCCTGCCGAACAGCCTGCTGCCGTGGATCACGCCCCACAGGTTGACGTCGACGACGTGCGTCCAGTCGGCCACCGACGTGTCCAGCACCGACCCCGCGACGCCCACGCCCGCGTTGTTCACCACGACGTCCGGCACGCCGACCTCGGCCACCACCGACGTGGCGAACTCGGCCATCGCCTCCGCGTCCGAGACGTCGACGGAGCGGGGGAACGCCTCGCCACCGCGGGACCGCACCTCGTCGGCCACCTCCGCGGGCGGCGCGATGTCGGCGAGTACGACGTCGGCGCCCTCGTCGGCGAACGCCAGCGCCGTCGCCCTGCCGATGCCGCTCGCCGCGCCCGTCACCAGGACGAGGTGACCCGCGAACCTGCCGGCGGGCCGGGGGCGGACCCGGCTGCGGCGCAGCGACCGGGCCTCGGCGCCGCCCTCGACGTGGTCGATCAGTTCGGCCGCAGCGCGTGCGATCCGCCGCGGTTCGGCGCGCGCGACCCAGTGGCCGCCCGAGATCCGGCGCACGCGCAGGTCGTCGACCCAGCGTTCGATGCCCGACTGCAGCGGAGCCGTCACGTAGGCGTCCCCGGTCGGCGCCACGACCTGCACGGGCACGTCGGCCCGGCGCTCGCCCGGTCCGCCGAGTCTGCGCAGCATGTTCGCGCGGTACAGGTTCAGCCCGTGGACGGCGTCGGCCTTCACGGGTGCGGGTTCGTCGGGATCGGTGCGGCGCAACACGCGTGCCAGCACACCGCTGCGGATCGCCAGTTCGGGCACGACCGGGAGCTGGAAGAAGCCGATGTAGGCCGAGTGCACGGCCTGCCGGACGAGATCGCGCCAGGCCGACGGCCTGCGGAGATTGTCGCGGAACCAGTGCCCCGCGTGGTCCAGACAGGGTCCGGAGATCGACGTGAACGAGGCGACCCGGCCGCGCAACCACTCACCGGTGACGGCGTGCCACGTCTGGATCGCGCCCCAGTCGTGGGCGAGCAGGTGGACGGGACCGTCCGGGCTCACGGCGTCGACGACGGCGGCCAGGTCGGCGGCGAGCCGGTCGAGAAGATAGGCGTCCCGGCTGCGCGGACGAGTCGACGCACCCGCGCCGCGGACGTCGTAGGTGACGACGCGGAACCGGCCCGCCAGCTCGGCGGCGACGCCGTCCCACAGCGAGGCGTTGTCCGGATAGCCGTGCACACACACCACCGTCGGCACCGGTACGTCGATCCGGCCGTCGGCGGCCTTCGCGTCCCCCGACGGCTCGAACATCCGCACCGCCAGCTCGACCCCGTCGTCAACCCGCACCCGCTGCGTCGCCATGCCCGGCACCCTAGCCCGTGCCGGCACCCCGGCCGATGCGGTTCGTGACGTAGGCACACCACCGGGGCCGCAGCTGTCTACGATCTCGGCCATGCTGCCTACGACCGAGCTCGTGCTGAACCGCCGTGTCGCGACCGAACAGGCCGAGGGCCGTGCGCCGTCCCTGGCGGCCGCGGTCGTGCGCGACGGCGAGATCACGTGGTGGGGATCGCGCGGCACGGTCGACGGTGCCCGTCCGGAGCGGACGACCCAGTACCGCATCGGCTCCATCACGAAGTCGATCGTCGCCGCGGCGGTGCTGCGCCTGCGCGACGAAGGTCTGCTCGATCTGGGCGACCCGCTGGACAAGCACGTGCCGGGCACGACCTTCGGCAGCTCGACGATCGCTCAGCTGCTGTCGCACACGAGCGGGCTGACGTCGGAGTCGCCGGGCGCGTGGTGGGAACGCAGTCCCGGCGGCGGCTGGACCGACCTGTCGGCGAGGCTGACGGCCGACGCGACGAAGCACCGCCCCGGCCGCCGGTTCCACTACTCCAACGTCGGTTACGGCGTCCTGGGCCGGCTCGTCACCGCCGTCCGCGGGACGGACTGGCTCGACGTGGTGCGCGCCGAGATCCTCGAACCGCTCGGCATGCGTCACACCACGCCCCTGCCCGGCGAGCACGGCCTCGTCGCCGCCACGGGCTACGCCGTCCACCCGTTCGCCGACGTCCTGCTGCCCGAACCGGCTCACAACGCGGGCGCGATGGCTCCCGCCGGTCAGCTGTGGTCGACGCTCGACGACCTGGTGCGGTGGACGGCGTTCACCGGCGGCCGCACCGGCGACGTACTCGACCCGGGAACCGTCGCCGAGATGCGCGAGGCGGCCACGGTCGACGACTCCGGCGGCCCGTGGACGGCGGGCTACGGCCTGGGTTTCCAGCTCATCCAGGCCGGCGGCAAGCGCCTGTGCGGGCACACCGGGTCGATGCCGGGGTTCCTCGCCTGCACACTGATCGACCCGGCGACGCAGACGGGCGCGGTCACGTTCGCCAATACGACGTCGGGCGTCGGCATCGCGGGCCTGACCGCCGATCTGATCTCCATCGCCGACGACCACGAACCCCCGCTGCCCGCCGAGTGGACGCCGTCGCCGGTCGAGCCGCGGCTGCTGGAACTCACCGGCCTGTGGCACTGGGGCCCGAAGCCGTATCACCTGTACGCGCTGCCGGACGGCTGGTTGAACCTCACGCCCGCCGACGGCGCGGGGCGGGCCTCCCGCTTCCGTCCGATCGGCGACGACCGGTGGCTCGGACTTGACGGCTACTACGCCGGAGAAACCCTCACCGTGGGAAGAGTGAGCGATGGCACACCGGCGTACCTCGACCTTGCGACCTTTGTTTTCACCCGCACTCCCTACGATCCGAAGGCCCCGGTACCCGGCGGAGTGGACCCCGAGGGTTGGCGAGCGTGAAACACTGCCGACATGACCGAAGCCGCTGACTTGACGATCCCTGCAGAACTCAAGCCCTCCGACGGCCGGTTCGGGTGCGGCCCCTCCAAGGTTCGGCCGGAACAGTTGGCCAACCTCGCCAGGGAGGGCGCGAACGTGCTCGGCACGTCGCACCGCCAGAAGCCGGTGAAGTCCCTCGTGGGCCGCGTCCGCTCCGGCCTGACCGACCTGTTCGGCCTGCCCGACGGCTACGAGGTGGTACTCGGCAACGGCGGTACGACGGCGTTCTGGGACGCGGCCGCGTTCGGCCTGGTACGCGAGCGGGCGCAGCACTTCACCTACGGCGAGTTCTCGTCGAAGTTCGCGAAGGTCACGGACAAGGCTCCGTTCCTGGACAAGTCCGTCATCGTCGAGGGCGAGCCGGGCAGCGCCCCCGAGATCTCGTACCAGGCGGGCTGCGACCTCGTGGGCTGGGCACACAACGAGACCTCGACCGGTGTCGCGGTGCCCGTGCAGCGCCCGGCGGGCAGTGACGACGCGCTCGTGGCGATCGACGCCACCTCCGGTGCGGGCGGCCTGCCGGTGAAGGCCGAGGACTTCGACGTCTACTACTTCGCACCGCAGAAGTGTTTCGCCTCCGACGGCGGCCTGTGGATCGCGCTCATGTCGCCCAAGGCGGTGCAGCGCGTCGAGGAGCTCGGCGCGGGCGACCGGTGGGTGCCGGAATTCCTGTCCCTGCCGACGGCGCTGGACAACTCCCGCAAGGACCAGACGTACAACACGCCCGCCGTCGCGACGCTGCTGACGCTGGCCGACCAGATCGACTGGATGAACGCCGGCGGTGGCCTCGACTGGACGACCGCTCGGACGAAGGACTCCTCGAGCCGCCTCTACGAGTGGGCCGAGCAGACCTCGTACACCAGGCCGTACGTGACGGACCCGTCGCTGCGTTCGCAGGTTGTCGGCACGGTCGACTTCGACGACGACATCGACGCCGCCGCCATCGCGAAGGTGCTGCGCGCCAACGGCGTCCTCGACACGGAGCCGTACCGGAAGCTGGGCCGCAACCAGCTGCGGGTCGGCATGTTCCCGGCGATCGAGCCGGACGACGTCACCGCGCTGACGAAGTGCATCGAGTACGTCGTGGAGCGGCTCGGCAAGTGAACCGCCTGCCCGGCGGGTGACTCCCCCGGGCCGCGGCGAGCACCGGACACGACGGGCGGCCCGGCACACGCGAGGTGTGCCGGGCCGCCGTCTGTCCGGAGCATTCGTGTGTGCCGGAGCGTTCGTGTGCCGGATCCGTCCTGTGCCCCGAGGAGCTCAGCGGCCGCGGACCGGTTCGGACCTGCCGAGCTCGTTGCCCTGCTTGTCCAGGGCCTCGACGGCGAAGAACGGGCCCGCCGCGTCGCACGAGATCGCCGTCTCGAATCCGCCCCGCGGCACGGTGACCGCCTCCGAGAGGTCGTCGGCACGCTTGCCCGCGAGCACGCGCCAGCGCTTGACCTCGGTCGCACCGTTCCAGCTCGCGTAGACCAGCACGCCGCGGGCGGCGTTCTTCCGCACCGCCAGCGCCGGCTTGTCGTCCGGCCTGCCGACCCAGTCGCCCAGGTAGGCCCGGTAGGACTGGACGAACTCCGGGGAGCGCCAGTCGGTGAGCCACTCGCCGTCGGCGTCGAACTCCGAGGTGTAGGGCTGACATCCCCAGCCGACGATCGCGCGCCCGTCGTCGAGAAGCTGCAGGTTGCCCTGGTTGTCGCAGAGCAGGCCGGCCGGGTGCACGTACTCCCGGTCGACGGTCGCGGTCATCGCGTCCTCGTCGAGCTGGAGGACCAAGCCGCGCGAACGGTTGGCCTGCGGGGGCGACGAGGCGTTGTCGAACAGCGACAGGGTGCCGTCGGGCTGCCTGCGCGCGTCGTGCTGCCAGGCGAACTCGACGCCCTTGCCGAGGCGGAAGTCGGTGTTCTTGCCGCCCAGCGTCCATCGCACGGAGCCGTCGGATTTCGCGATCTTGTAGATCGCCCACGTGTTGCGCGCGGAGACGAGCAGGTCGCCGTCGTCGTCCAGTCCGATCGAGTTCAGGTGGATGTAGTCGTACGGGTGCTCCTTCATGCCCTGTCCCTCCACGGGAAGCTGCGACTCGGCCAGGTCGACGTGGTCGAGGCTGTGCCAGTCGAACAGCACCTCGCCGGTCTCGATGTCGATCTCCTGGATCACGCCGTCCGACACCCAGCCGTCCGACGGTCCGCCGACGGCGCTCAGGTCCCGCTGCACCGGGTTGTAGGCCATGATCAACGCGGTGTCGCGGTCGGTGATGAGGAACTCGTGCAGGTCCGCGTCCGCGACCCCGTCTCCGGTGTCGACCTCGGCGATCTGCCGGTAGCTCTGGTCGAAGACCAGGCACTTGCCCTTGCCGAACCCGATGGGTGCCACGCCCTGCCAGGTCGTCAGGACGGGCCGGCCGCGGTAGGTCTGCATCCGGAAGTCCATCGGCTTCTGGTCGTCCCTGTCGCGTACTGCGAACCACACGGGCTCACCGCGGCGGTTGACGATGAGCATGCCCGCCTGACCGGCACCCTCACCCTGGTAGTCCTTCACCCCGAGGAACAGATGCCGCGGACTGGCCTGCGGCGCCGTGTCCGGGTCGGCGTCCGACATCTTGATCTTCGGCGGACGCAGATCGGGCCGCGAGTAGAAGGTGTGCACCTCCTCCGCCTTGGGCGGAGGCAGCACCTCCGGCTCGGGCTTCGACTGCCGGAATCCGGTAACCGACGTACCCGCTGATCAGGGGAACCGCAGCGACGGTGCCTGCGACGCCCGCACCTCTGAAGAACCGGCGCCTGCTGACTCGTGTCTCGCTCATCTCGCGTATCCGTTTCTTCCCCCAGCGACCGGCACCAATGGGGCGCCGGCCCTCGTCTCCGAGTTGTACTAGTCCGACCGAGTGATCATCGAACATGCCGGCCTTCCGGTGCGCAAGGGTCGGACGTGGGCGTGATCTCGCCGTGACTCGGCGCGCCTGCGTCGTCAAGTCGACGCGCCGCTCTAACGTTGGCCGGCAAGGAACGTGAACGCGCATGGGAGGCGGAATGCGAACGCTACGGGTGGTCGGGTTACACGAGGACGGCGAGTCCATCGTGTGCGAGGACCCCGAGCGCCGTGAGCGGTTCGTCCTGCCCGCGGACGAGCGGCTGCGCGCGGCCGCCCGCGGGGATCTCACCCGCCTCGGCCAGATCGAGATCGAGCTGGAGGCCCAGATGCGACCACGCGAAATCCAAGCCCGGATCCGCGCGGGCGAGACGGTCGAGCAGGTCGCGACCGCCTCGGGAGTCCCGACCGACCGCGTCGAGCGGTTCGCCTACCCCGTGCTGCTCGAACGCTCCCGGCACGCCGACCTGGCCCAACAGGCGCACCCCGTGCGCGACGACGGTCCGGACGTGCAGACCCTCTCCGAGGTCGTCGCCCACGCCTTCGGCGTGCGCGGCCACGACTTCTCCCAGGCCGAATGGGACGCCTGGCGCGGTGACGACGGCAACTGGGTCGTCTGCCTGCGCTGGTCGGCGGGCCGTTCGTCCAACCGTGCCCACTGGACGTTCACCCCCGGCATGCACGGCGGCACCGTGACCGCGATCGACGACCTTGCCGCCTCGCTCCTCGACCCGACGTCGTTCCGCACGCCCCGTGCCGTCACCGACCTCACCGAGCGAGCAGCCGCCGAGGAGCACACGGAGCACGAGCGCCCCGGGGTCCCCGCGGAGGAGCTCGAACCCGTGCTGTTCGACTGCCCGGAGTTCGACGAGCCCGACGGGCAGGGCGAAACGGCGAGCAATGTCATCGAGGCACCGCTGCCCGTCGACGAACCGCAGGCGGACGACACGGCGTCCGACACCGGCAGGAACGGGATCGACGGCCGCGGAACCGACGACGAGGACGCCCGCCCTGCTCCCGCGGCGGGCCAGGCCGCCCCCGGTTCCGACGCGGGTTCGGGCCCCGGCAAGCCGAGGCCGAAACGCCGGGGCGGCCACACACCCGTGCCCGCCTGGGAGGACGTCCTGCTGGGCGTCCGCAGCCAACGCGGCTGAGCGTCCACCCCGAGGGCGCCGGACGCTCGGCACCGCACCGCCGGTCGACACACGAAGGGCGGCCCACCTGGTCGGGTGGGCCGCCCTCACTGTGTCGCGTTCCGCCGATGCGGGTCAGACGCTCTTCGGCGTACCGACCCGGTCCGACTTGTCGCCGGTCCACGTCGACACACACGGGATGCGCGAGGTGTCGCAGCGCTCGGCGTACTTCTTCGTGATGTCGGTGACCTCGGTCATCAGGCCCTCGTTGAGGGTGATCGGGTTGAGGCCCAGGTGCAGGAAGCGGTCGTTGACCACGTGGAGGTCGTTCTCGTCGGCCTCGTTACGCGGGTTCTCGACGTTCTCGACCCTCGCGCCGGTCTTGTCGGCGATCATCTGAGCCAGGTCCCGGACCCGGTGGGTCTCGGTCATCTGGTTCAGGATCTGCACCCGCTCACCCTTCTCGGGCGGGTTGGAGATCGCCAGCTCGATGCACTTGACCGTGTCCTGGATGTGGATGAACGCGCGCGTCTGGCCGCCCGTGCCGTGCACGGTCAGCGGGTAGTCGACGCCCGCCTGCATCAGGAACCGGTTGAGCACCGTGCCGTAGTCGCCGTCGTAGTCGAAGCGGTTGATCAGGCGCTCGTCCAGCTGCGTGTCGTTGGTCTGCGTGCCCCACACGATGCCCTGGTGCAGGTCCGTGACCCGGATCTTGTCGTTCTTGTTGTAGAAGTAGAAGAGCAGCTGGTCCTGCGTCTTCGTCATGTGGTAGATGCTGCCCGGGTTGGCCGGGTACAGGATCTCCTGGTCGACCAGCTCACCGTTACCGGTGTCGATCTTGACCTTGAGGTAGCCCTCCGGGATCTTCATCCCGGCCGTGCCGTAGCCGTAGACACCCATCGTGCCGAGGTGCGCGATGTGGATGTCGAGCCCGCTCTCGACCACCGCGGCCAACACGTTGTTCGTGGCACCCATGTTGTTGTCCACGGTGTAGCGCTTGTGCCAGCTGCTCTTCATCGAGTACGGCGCGGCACGCTGCTCGGCGAAGTGCACGATGGCGTCCGGGCGGAACTCGAGGATCAGGTCGAGCAAGCGCTGGTAGTTCTGCGAGACATCGAGGTTGTGGAACGCGATGTCCTTGCCCGTGGCCTCCTTCCAGGCCTTCAGACGCTCGCCCATCGGGCGGATCGGCGTCAGCGACTCGGCCTCGAGCTCGATGTCGATCTTCCTCCGCGAGAGGTTGTCGACAATGGCGACCTCGTGCCCCTGCGCAGACAGGTGCAGGGAGGTCGGCCATCCGCAGAAGCCGTCGCCGCCAAGAACCAGTACTCGCATGTGTTTTCGTTCCTCCTGTCGCCTGAGCCACACGGCCCGGCACTGCACCCGAACCAGCCGGTTCACATTGTCTTAGTAACGGGCTGATCTCAACCCACGAAGCAAGAATAGGGATGTCGCCGCACGGATGAGAAAGGCGGTTGGCACAATAGGGGGCGTGACGACTGTTTCCGCAGGGCAGAACACCGCCGACCAGCAGGACTCGACTGACGACCCGGATCAACGCCCGGGCCAGCCGAAGTTCGTCGCACGTCTGGTCCGCGCGCTGATGAGCTCGGGCCTGGCCACCTGCACGAGCCAGGTGACACTGATCGTGCTGCTCACGATGGACATGAACCCCACGTCCGCGAGCGCCATCGCGTTCGTGGCGGGGGCGGTCCCCAACTACTTCGTCGCCCGTCGCTGGGCGTGGAACCGCCGAGGCAAGCCGGACGTCAAGCGTGAGCTGCTGCCCTACCTGTTCGTGATCGCCCTGGGTGGCATCGCCTCGATGACCCTCACGACGATTGCCGGCTGGATCACCGAGCCGCTCCGGATCGAAGGCTTCGTGCGCGTCATCGTGCTCGACGTGGCCTTCCTGAGCAGCTATGCGCTGGTCTTTCTCATCAAGTTCGCGCTGCTCGACCGCTTCGTCTTCAGCAAGCTCATCGCCCCGGAGGCCGCGAAGGCCGAACAGGTCGAACAGGCGGAACAGGTCGAACAGGCTGAAGCGGCCGAACCGGTGGAACCGGCCAAGGAGCAGGCCCGACCGACGGAACTCGCCTGACGAGAACCTCGAGGGACCAGCATGTGAGGGCCCGGCCACCGCACCCGGTGGCCGGGCCCTCACTCTGTGTGAATCCTCCTCGGCGCCGGCTCCGCTCCGTGGGGCTACTGGGGCAGGCCTCCCCCGGACGGGTTGTCTTCGCACGCCGGTAAAACGACTCGCTTCGTAATTCACCCGCGCTGTCCGTCCCACCGGAAAATGTGGACAATTCACCGGCCGATTTGCGTGCGCCCGGGAAGAGAAACCGATGATCGACATCGCTTTTTTGCCATGCGAACCGCGGCATTTCATCCGATTTTCACTGACGGGCCGCAATCCGGCGAGCTGGTCCAGGCGTCGCCGCAACGCCCGCTGCGGCGACGCCCGATGCAGCCACGACCGGTGCCGCGATGACCGTTCGGCAGCGACCGGTCCGCGACGGCCGGTCCCGCAGCGACCGCTGTCTCGACGACACCCGACGCCCGAGTAGGCATCTTGCGTGTCCCCGAACGGCGCCGAACCGGAAACGCGGCCCCAGAAGACAGCGAGCGGCCCCTGGGCCCGTCGCCGGGTCCCAGGGGCCGCTCGTCGTTCTCGTCGCCTCTAGAGGCCGTTCAGGCCGGTTTGCGCTCGTCGGTCTGCGGTGCGGTCCTGCGCACGTAGGGCCTGCGCTTACCGCCGCGGAGGACGTACTCCCGCAGCCAGGTCCCAAGCATCACGCGCGAGTAGTTCGCGCCGTACTTGATGCTCCCGCCCTTCTTGCTGGCGCCGTTGTTCCGCAGCTCCATGGTCATCGGCACCTCGAGCACCCGCGCACCCTTCGCCATGACCCCGAGCAGCAGCTCCGAGGCCTGGTACTGCGGCTCGCGCAGCGTCACGGACGCCCCCAGGTCGGCAGGCATCGCGCGGAAGCCGAACGACGTGTCGGTGATCTTCTGCATCGTCAGGATCGACGCCAGCCACGCGAACACCCGCACGCCCAGCCAGCGGACACTGCTGTCGTACTTGCCGGAGCCGAGGCGGCGCGAGCCCGTCACGAAGTCCGCGGTGCCGTCGAGCAGCGGCTTCATGAGCATCGGCAGCTCGTTGTTGTCGTACTGGCCGTCGGCGTCGGTCGTGACGACCCAGTCGGCCCCGCACTCGGCGGCGAGGTGGTAGCCCAGCCGCAGCGCGCCGCCCTGACCGCGGTTCTTCGGGGCCTCGCAGACGTACGCGCCCGCCTCTCGCGCGATCTCGGCCGTGCCGTCGGTCGCACCGTCGACGACCACCAGCGTCGAGACCGGGATGTCACCGCAGTGGGTGGGCATGTTCTGCAGCACCGGCTTGATGCCCTTGGCCTCGTTGTAGGCCGCGATGACCACCACGAGCGGGCTGAGCGGTGCTTCGCCGTACCGGCTACGGAACTCGGACACGGCCGCGGTGTCGACGTCGTCGGGATAGTCGTCCATCTTGGGACGACGGCCGCCTCCGGCGGGCTTCTTCCCCATTCCGAACATCGCGGCCAGACCCAACACGCCGCCGATCGGCAGCAGGACGAGCGCAGGCAACTGATACCTCCAGGAGAACTCGAACGCGGATGAACCCGCCAGGATGATGAGCGCGCTGCCGGTGCCGAGAAACGCACCGGATCTCAGCGGCGATCTGCGTGCCTTTCCTACTCCGACCGCACCCAGGATGCCCAACAACAGGAACACCGCGAGAAGCGGGCCCCAGGTGTAGCCGCCGTTCTGTTGATAATCACGCATAAAGGACGCGAGCGCCCGATCGGCGTGCGGCAACTCGTCATCATAAGCGAGCGTCCACGCCTGGTACACCTGAGGCGTCTCCGTCCCCACATCGTGGTACGGGTAGTGCGACTGGAAATGCCATCGTTCCGCGGGGACGTCGTTGTGGAACGTCTCCTTGACCGGGACGAAGTTCTTGCCGAAGTCGTAGAGCACCTCGCCGAGCAGATCCAGCGGCTGGTTCATGATGACCGTGTAGGAGAACTGCCGCGCCAGGGTCGCCTTGTCGCGTTCGTCCGGGAGCGGCTCCTCCGGCCAGGCCGACGAGCCGTACTGGAAGTGCGTGTAGTAGTCGACCGACTTGCGCTCGCCGAGGGGCTCCTCCGGGCACATCAGCCGCAGGCCCTCGTCGGACAGCTTGCTGCAGTCGGCGAACGTGGCCGTGCGGCCGTACAACACGTTGTTCGTGGCGCCCGTGAGCCCGAACTGGCCGGCGTGGACCGCGTAGTAGGACATGTACCCGAACATCACGAGCACCAGCCCGGCCAGGCCCGCTAGCGTCCTGCCCGCCACATGCCTACGACCGGCACGCGTCTTCCACGTCTTCAGCCCGCCGAACGCGAACAGCAGGAACAGCCCGAACGGCACCGCGACGACGAGACCGATCGTGCGGGTGAGCACCGCGCCCGCGAGCAGCGCGCCTGCGAGCGCGGCCCGCTTCCACGTCAGCTCACCGCGCGAGAGCAGGGCCCAGAGCATGCCCACCAGCAGCGCCTGGAAGAGGATCTCGGACATGAGATTCGCTTCGATCTGCAGCTGGTAGGCGTCCAGCAGCACCGGTGCGGCCACGATCGCCGCGAGCCAGCCGCGCTCGGTGTAGCGCATCGCCAACCGGTACAGCACCAGTGCCAGCAGGATGCCCATGGCGTGCTGGGCGGCCTGCACCCACGCGAACCCGCCGAACTCGAGCAAGAACTTGAGCAGGAGTGTGTACCCGAGCGGGTTGAGATCCGTCGGCCGCAGTTCCTCCAGGTTGCCCAGGTAGCGGAACGTGTCGATGTAGAGCAGTGCCGGCTGGTACGCCAGCCAGGTCACGACACGCAGGGCCACGCCGCCGGCCAGTAGCAACAGCAGCAACCAGTGACGGCGGAGAAAGGTGGACACTCTCGGCGGTCTCTCTCGTCGGTCGACTCGGCGGGTGGCGGCTCAGCCCGTGGCTGCGGCCTTCTGGAAGTACTCCCAGGTCGCGGCGAGCCCGGACTTGAGGTCGTACGACGGGGTGTACCCGATCGTGTCAGCGCTACCCGAGATGTCGACGATCACGGCCGGCATCTCACCGCCCGGTGCCGGCACGTGTTCGACCGGGAGCTCGGCACCCGTCACCGCCCGCACGCCGTCGATCATGTCCAGCACCGACACCGACCTGCCGCCGCCGAGGATCGCACGTCCGACGTACTGCGTGTCCCACGCACCCGTGATGCCGGAGACGATGTCGTCGAGGAAGACGAGGTCACGCTTCTGCTGACCGTCGCCGTAGACCTTCACACCCTCACCCGCCAGGGCGGCACGCATCAGGCGCGGGATGAAGCTGTCCTTGTGCGACATGCCCGGGCCGTAGACGTTGGTGAACCGCAGCGCCGTCGTCGTGACTCCGTAGGCACCCGCGTAGCCCGACATGAGCATCTCGCAGGCGGCCTTCGTCGCGCCGTACGGCGTGAGCGGGGCGAGCGGCAGGTCCGGGTTGATCGTGGCCGTGCCGACGTCGCCGACGACGGCGTTCGTCGAGGCGAGGATGAACCTCGGCACCTCGTTGATCCGGGCGAGTTCGAGCAGCTCGTGGGTGATCGCGACGTTCTCGGCGTACGTCTCCGCCGGCATCTCGACCGACTTGAGCACCGACGTGATCGCGGCGAGGTGGATGATGCCGTCGACACCGGGCTTGATCGCCCGCTCGCGCACGGCGGCGTCCTTCAGGTCACCCTGGACGTGGACGACACCCTCGTCGTCGGGGTACGGGGACGGTTCCCTGTCGATGACCGTGACCCGCGCGCCGCGTTCGCGGAACTTCGCGACGACCGCGCGTCCGATGAAACCGCTGCCACCGGTGACGACGACGTTGCACACGTCTTGAGGATTCGACGAAGCCATGGGGCGTAAAGTACCGGTCCCCCGAACGGTCCCCCGCGCCGACCGCCCCAATACCCGCGCCGGACCCCCTCGGCAAGACTCCGACCTGGTCGTTATCGACTCGTGAGCTGCCGCGGACCCGGAGCTCGGCCCACTGACCTGCGCCTGCGCACTGTCCACACTGGCGCGAATGTCCGTTCTCACCGGCCATGTTCGTGACAGGTTTCACACTCAAGTAGGCAGCGGGGATGCGCTCTCAGAGGACGTTGACGAGGACGCCGATCCACGAGAGCGCGATGCCGGTCGCCACCCCGCCGACGATCCAGCGCACCACGGGGACGTGCCTGCCCAGCCACAACGACGGCGCGAGGCCCGCGCTCACCACGAGCGCCGCCACGACCGCCACGAGCCCGTGCGTCGCCGAGGCCAGCGCACCGGCCAACGCGAGCATCGCCGCGATCATCACGACGGCGAAGAACACCGCGACCAGTACGCCGGTTCCCCAGGGGACCGGGCCCGGGTTCCGCTCCGCCTGCACCCGCCACCACTCGGCGAGCGCGTCGAACCGGCCGTGCTCACGGCCCGAGCCCGCCACGGCCTCGGCCGCGCCGGAGTCGGGTTCGCCCTCGTCGGCGGGCGGCACAGCGACGAACGTCCGGGCCGCGACCGGGTCGCGGTAGCTCACCGTCACCCCGAGAGCCGCCGCGACACGTCCCGCGAGCTGCCTGCCACGGTGCGCGACGACCGCCGCGCCGCCGGCGTCACCCTCACCCCTGCGGCCCGGGTCAACGCCGCCCGGTTCTACGGCGCCCGGGTCGACACCGTCCGGGTCAACACCGCCCGGTCTAACGCCGCCCGGTTCAACGGCACCCGCGTCAACGCCGCCCGGGTCGACGGCGCGGGAACCGCCCACGCCCACCACTGCGGACACGCGCGCCCACTCGTGCAGCGCGTCGGTCAGCTCGTCACCGAGGGAGAACGCGGCGGGATCGGCCTCGCGGCCGCCCGTGCCCGTCAGCACGGCGCGATCGCCGCGTACGTCGAGTTGCAGCTCAGCGCCGTGCATCCGCGACCGCTCCTTCCCAGCCCGCGGCCCCTTCTCTGCGCCGGGTGAGTTCGTAGAACGCCACCGCGCCGGTCGTCGCGACGTTGAGTGAGTCGACCCCGTCGGCCATCGGTACCGACACGGCGACGTCGGCCGCGGCGAGCGCCTCGTCGGAGAGGCCGTGTCCCTCCGATCCCAGCATGAGCGCCACCTTCTCGTCCCCCGCGGCCTCCCACAGCGGCACGGAACCGGGCCGCGGCGTCAGCGCGGCCAGCCGGAACCCGGCCTCCCGCACGACGTCCAGGGCGGCCTTCCACTCGGCAGGCCCGCTCGCGACGGCGAACGGCACCCGCAGCACGTGCCCCATCGAGACGCGCACGCTGCGGCGGTACAGCGGGTCGGAACAGCCCGGGCCGAGCAGCACACTGTCGACGCCGAGCGCGGCGGCGTTGCGGAACAGCGCGCCGAGGTTCTCGTGGTCGCCGACGCCTTCGAGCACGGCGATCACCCGCGCGTCGCGGACGAGGTCGGCGACCGACGGCTGCGGCGCCTTGTCCGCGGTGGCGAGCACGCCCCGGTTGAGGTGGAAGCCCACGACCCCCGCCATCACGTCGGCCGACGTGACGTACGCGGGCACGTCGAGGCCGGCGAGGTCGGGTTCCAGCTCCTCGATCCGCCGCTCCACGCCGAGCAGCGCCCGCACCGGATACGGCGACTCGACGAGCCTGCGCACCACGACGGTTCCCTCCGCGATCACGAGCCCGCGCCCACCCGGCCGGTCCGGCCTGCGGTCGGCGGTCGTGAGGTCGCGGAACTCGTCGAGCCGGGGGTCCCCGACGTCCTCGGTGTAGATCAACTGCAATCGGCAGGCCACCCGCAGAGTGTCCCATTGCACCTGTTGCGCGGGCATCGGTGCTCCGAACGCCGGGTACGCCGTTCGTGCGAACGAAGGCCCCTCGCAGAGTGTGAGGTGAACACCCCGCAGTGCACCGGTTTGGCCGCTGGTCGGACACGTGAGGCATGTGCCAACGTCGCTTGCTGCCGCGGAAACACCGCGGCGGGAGGCGTCGCGGTTACTCGGGAGGAAAGTGCCGATGGGTCAGGACGTCGCTCCGAGAAGCCGTCCCCCACACGAACGAGGCCGGTACCGCGACAAGATGCAACGCTGCCTCGACACGTTCGCCCGCATGCTCGCCGGGGAACACTTCACGTTCCCCCGCAAACACATCGGCCTCGAAGTGGAGCTGAATCTCGTCGACCAGGCGATGCGCCCGTCGATGTCGAACGCGGCCGTGCTGGCCTCGATCGACGACGAACTGTTCACCACCGAACTCTCCCAGCACAACATCGAACTGAACGTCCCTCCGCGCCCGCTGGACGGCGAGTCGGCGTTGCAGCTCGAAGGCGACCTGAACGCGCACCTCGGCCGCGCGGAGGCCAAGGCGGACGGCAACGGCGCACAGGTGGCCATGATCGGCATCCTGCCGACGCTCGGCAACGAGCACTTCGACCAGAAGTGGCTGACCGACAACCCGCGCTACGCCCTGCTCAACGACCGCATCCTCGCCACCCGCGGCGAATGCCCGCTGCTGTCTCTGGAGGGCGCGGGCCTGCCGGGCGGGCAGGCCGAGGACCTGCACACCTACGCCGAGTCGATCCTGCCCGAAGCGGCGTGCACCTCGGTGCAGCTGCACCTGCAGGTGGCGCCCGACGACTTCGCCCCTCACTGGAACGCCGCGCAGTGCCTGGCGGGTCCGCAGGTGGCGCTCGGGGCGAACTCGCCGTTCCTGCTCGGCAAGTCGCTGTGGGCCGAGACCCGGATCCCGCTGTTCCTGCAGGCCACCGACACCCGCCCGGACGAGCTCAAGAACCAGGGCGTGCGCCCGCGCGTGTGGTTCGGCGAACGGTGGATCACCTCGATCTTCGACCTGTTCGAGGAGAACCTGCGCTACTTCCCCGGCCTGCTGCCGGAGACGGACGACGAGGACCCGATGGACGCCCTCGCCGACGGCAGAGTGCCGCGATTGACCGAACTGCGGCTGCACAACGGGACGGTGTGGCGGTGGAACCGGCCGGTGTACGACGTCGTGGACGGCTCGCCGCACCTGCGGGTGGAGAACCGGGTGCTGCCCGCAGGCCCGACGGTCGTGGACATGATGGCCAACGCGGCCCTGTTCTACGGCGCCCAGCGTGCATTGACCGAGGAGGAACGGCCCGTGTGGACGCGCATGTCGTTCCAGGCCGCCGAGCAGAACCTGCACGCCGGCGCCCGGCACGGCTTCGACGCACAGTTCTACTGGCCCGACATCGGCTCGATCCCGCCCGACGAGCTCGCACTGCGGGTGCTGTTGCCGCTGGCGCACGAGGGACTGCGCAGTTCCGGGGTGTCGGCGACCGTGATCGACCGCTACCTCGGGATCATCGAGCGCCGCTGCGTCACCAAGCGCAACGGCAGCGTGTGGCAGCGGGAGGCCGTCGCCGCCGCGCAGGACCGTGGACTGAACCGGGAGTCCGCGCTGGCCGTGATGCTCGGCGACTACCTCGAACTGGCGCGTGAGGGCAGGCCGGTGCACGACTGGCCGGTAGGCTGATACTCCGGCCCGGCGACCACTCCGGCCCGGCGACGAAAGGCGCGGCGATGCCGAAGATCATCGGAAGCTCGCTGGACGAGCACCGCAGGCAGGTGCGCGAGAAGGTGTTCGACGCCCTCCGGAACCAGCTGTACGAGCGCGGGTTCGACGCGATCACGCTGTCCGGGGTCGCCGCGGAGGCGGGCGTGGGCCGCACCGCGATCTACAACCACTTCCCCGACCGCGAGCACCTGCTGGTCGAGTTCGTGGAGGACGAGGTCGCCCGTTACGTCACACGGCTGACCGACGCCGTCGAAGCGGTCGACGACCCGGCCGACAAGCTCGCCGTGTTCGCGCGCCTGCAGCTGGAGACGCTCGCCGACTACCACCTGCCGCCCGGCGCGACGCTCGCCTCGGCGCTCGCGCCGTCGTCGTACCGCCGCATCGCCGCGCACGCCGACCCGATCGGCCGCATGCTCACCGACATCCTCGAGAAGGGCATGAGCCGCGGCCGCTGGCCGCGGCAGGACGTCGCGGTGCTCGCGCCGATGGTCAGCGCCGCGCTCGGTGCCCGCCAGGTCGTCGATGTCCCGCCGGAGGAACTGCCGCAGGCGATCGAGCTCGCGGTGGCGTTCGTGTCGCGCGCGGTCGGAGTAATTCCGCGCGAAGCATCGCCGGGGGCGCCCGCTCACGGCTAGGCTCGTTTCTGACACGTTGTCAGAAAGCGCGGGAGGCGTCGTGACCGACCAGGCAGTGCACCCCGGACGGCCCGAGACCGAGTCGCAGGCGCCGGGACAGCCGCTCCCGCAAACCCCGTTCTCGCAGGTACTCCGGCACTCGACACGCGAGGTGCACGACCGCGCGCACCACTCCCGCTACATGAACGCGCTGCTGGACGGCCGGCTGACGCTCGAGGGCTACACGAAACTGGCGGAGCAGTACTACTTCATCTACTCGACTCTCGAGGACGCCGCCGACGCGATGACCTCCGACGAGGTCGGCGCACCGTTCGTCGTTCCGGAGCTGCACCGCACGCAGGCCCTCGTCGTGGATCTCGAGCGGCTCGCGGGGCCGGGCTGGCGCGACCGCATCACGCCGACGCCTGCCACGCGGTCCTACGTCGAGCGGCTGCGCGAGGTCGCCTACGACTGGGCGGGCGGGTTCGTCGCACACCACTACACGCGTTATCTCGGCGATCTCGCGGGCGGCCAGGTGGTCGGCAAGTTGCTGGAGCGGACGTACGGCGTCACCGGTCCTGGCGCGCGGTTCTACGACTTCGCGGCGCTCGGCAGCCCGTCCGCGTTCCGTACGCGATATCGGGCGCTGCTCGACGCGGCGCCGTGGGACGAGGCCGAACACGAGCGGATCATGGCCGAGACTCAGCACGCGTTCGAGCTCAACATCGCCGTGCTCGACGATCTCGCCGACGCCGCCGAGACGCACCGCGCGGCGTGAGCAACCGGTCCGCACGGGCGGTGCGGACCGGTGAGTCCCGGCCGGCACCACCGCGAGATCACCGGTTCGAGGGACGACTCCGTGGCGTGACCCATCTGACAGGTCGTTGACCTCCAGTGAGGTCGAGGGAGCAAGGTCAACTCACGCCTACCCGGTTAGCAAGCAGCCGTGACGGCGACTAGGTTGGCACACGAGACGAACTGCGCAAGCGACCTCAACGACGAAGGAGGGCTCATGCCCACGTACGAGCTTCCCGACCTCGACTACGACTACGGCGCGCTCGAGCCGCACATCTCGGGTGAGATCAACGAGCTCCACCACAGCAAGCACCACCAGACCTACGTCAACGGTGCGAACCAGACGTTGGAGAAGCTCGCCGCCGCGCGGGACGCGAACGACTTCGGCTCGATCGTCGGACTCGAGACCACGCTGGCGTTCAACCTCGCCGGCCACGCGAACCACGTCGTGTGGTGGAAGATCCTGTCCCCGAACGGTGGCGACAAGCCGACCGGCGAGCTCGCGGCCGCGATCGACGACGCGTTCGGCTCCTTCGACAAGTTCAAGGCGCAGTTCACGGCGGTCTGCACCACGATCCAGGGCAACGGCTGGGGCGCGCTGTCCTGGGACCCGATCGGCAAGACGCTGATCACCCAGCAGCTGCGCGACCACCACAACAACCTGGTCCTGCCGACGGTTCCGATCCTGCTGGTCGACGTGTGGGAGCACGCGTTCTACCTGCAGTACAAGAACGTGAAGCCGGACTACATCAACGCCCTGTGGAACGTCTTCGACTGGGCCGAGATCGGCAAGCGCTTCGAGGACGCCAAGGCCGGCCGCAACGGCCTGCTGCAGGCCTGAGGTTTCACGCCCGCCGAGGTCGACTCGGGCGCACCACGCGAAGGCCCCGCATCGGACACGTTCCGGCGCGGGGCCTTCGTCGTGTCGCAGGGCCCTGTCGTGCGAGGAGCCCTGTCGTGGACGGGACCTCGCGGGCGGAGCTTCGTGGCGGTGGAAGCGGCGCGGAACCACGGCTGAGCAGGACGTGCGCCGAGGTGTGGACGGCCGACGTCGGTTGTGTGATTTCGTGGGAACCACTGACACTGTTCGACACGTCCAACTACTGTCACCGTAAGTGTGCGCCCGTTGACGACCCGATGACCAGGTGGGGGAAGTAGCTATGTCGCAGCCCGGCAACGGCGACGGCAACGCCGTCGGCCCGGTAGGCACCATGACCGGCAGCGATGGTGCGGACCTGTCGCCGCAGCAGCGCGAGGCCATGTATCAGGCCCAGGCTGCGGGAATGGACGGTCCGTTCGGCATGCCGTTGGGCCAGTTCGTCGCGGAGGCACGCGCCGCGGGCATGAACGACAAGCAGATCGAGAAGCTCGCGCAGGATGCGGAGGTACTCGAGGGGCTCAACGGGTCCGACCAGAATTACCAGGGCCGGCAGCATGCCGAGATGAAGGGCTTCGTGACCACGAACCTGGACCCCGCCCAGGTCAACCAGATGTCCGAGACGTTCAGCAAGATCAAGGGCGTTCTGGACCGGCTGTCGCAGCGGACGAACGAGAGCGTGGGCAAGGCGCGTCACGAGTGGGAGGGCGACGCCGCCGAGAGCGCCTTCGGCTACTTCAACCAGATGTCGACGTGGGCGGATTCGAACGCCACCAACGCGCAGCTGGCGTCGGAAGCGACGTATGCGCAGTCGGGCGCGGCCGAGACGGCGAAGAACACGATGCCGGAGCCGGTCGAGACGGGCGGGCTGATGAAGGACTTCGGGTCCGCCGTCAAGGACAACCCGTTGGACCCGATCGGCGCGTTCAACAAGGCCATGGAGACGCGGGAGAAGGCCGACGCCGCGCACCAAGAGGCCGTGCAGGTCATGACCGATTACGACCAGAACCTGTACCAGGCCGCTTCGAAGCAGCCCGCGTTCTCCGAGCCGCCCACGTTCACCGCGGGCTCCGGCGACAAGGCCGGCCTCGGCCGCAGCAGCGATGTCATCGACATCTCGGGTGGGGATGCGACGAGCGCGTCCGGTTACACCGGTGGCCAGACGGGTGGTGCTCCGGTGACGGGTGGTGGCCCGACCGGTGGTGGCGGGTACAACGGCCCGTCAGGCAACAACAGCCCGGGTGCTGTGCCGACGCCGGTGGCCGGTCGCGGCCCGTCGACGGGTGCGGGGCAGGTGCCGGGCACGGGTCCGCAGGGTAATGGTCCGGTCGGGCCGCGGGTGCCGACCACGGGCGCGGGTCCGGGCTTCGGCGGTATGGGTCCGGCGCCGGTCGGGCCGATGAGCGGCGGTGGCCAGGCGGGCCGTGCGACGCCGTACAACAGCAAGCTCGGTGGCCGGGCCGCGTCGGCCGGGTTCGGTCCGACCGGTGGTGGCTCGGCCGCCGGTGCTGCGAAGGGCGCGGCGGGCGCGGGTGGGGCCGCGGGCGCCGGGGCCGCTTCGGGTGCGGCGAAGGGCATGACCGGTGGTACGGGTGCGGCGCCCGGCGCGGCCGCCGCAGCCGGCGGGTCGGGTGCCCGGGGCGGCTCGGGAATGATGGGCGGCGCCGGGGCCGGCAAAGGTCAACAGGGTGGCGACGAGGAAGAACACCAGCGTCCCTCCTGGCTCGTCGAAGCCGACCCCGACAGCCTCTTCGGCACCGACGAACGCACCGCACCACCCGTCATCGGGGAATAACGGCTACCTGCACACGCGAACGAACGCACGAGGGGTACAGACAACATGCCTGATTTCGGTGAAGTCCCTGAGCCCACCGGCGGTGGTGTCGGCTCGGCCGCCGGCATGCGCATCGGCGCCGGCGCGGCCGGCGCGCTCGCCAAACAGGTCGGTGACGCTCAGGCACAGTCCGGCGCACTGCTCGACTCGGCGAAAGGCGGCGGCTTCCGCGTCAGCGAGAACGCGGCCCAACCCATCCGAGACGCGCTGACTGAAGCCCAGCAGGACCTCGCTTCGATCATGGACGAAGCGTGGGTGCTGTCAGAGGAGCCGAAGCTCGGAAGCGGCCCCTACGCGCAACAAGTGGCTCAACACGTACGCCAGAGCGGCGATGGGGATCAGGGCGTAATTCCCATGCTCGAACAGCTTCGAAAGGTCATCAGCCAGTCAGAGGAAGCGCTAAAGGTCGCCATGGACAATTATCGTGAAGCTGAAGACCAACAGAAAAACACCTTCAAACAGTAGGAGCTACTAGTGCGTTCCGCACGTGCGGTCCTGCTACCGCTCGTCACCCTTGCTGTCGTCACAGCCTCGGCCTGTTCCGAGCGTGAGAGTGGAACACCCGAAGCCAACGGCATGTCGCCTAGTTCGACTCCACCCGCGGCGGGGCCCCCGTCGACCGACGTAAGCGCCCCCAATGACACGTCCCCGCTGGCGGGAATCGATCCCTGCTCCCTCCTGACCACGGCCGAAGTCGAAAAGCACGGTGCTGTCCAGGAAGGCGCTCCAGAAAATAAGACTGTTGGAACTGCGACCGTGTGTACGTGGCCGGGGGATGCTGGCGACAGTGCCGCGCTGGTACCGACCACATCTGTCGCCATCCGGCAGAATGCAGGCGTCCAGGACGTGAACGATAAGGGCTCGGGGGTGCAACACACCGAGGAGGACGGGCGCAAATATGCACGATCACCCGGGCCCGGTGGCTGCGTAATCGCTATCGGCGTCACGACCGCTTCTCGCGTCGACGTAGTGGTGAGCGGAACCGAGACGGCCGACCAAGCATGCCAAATCGCAAACTCACTCGTAGAGGCTGCTGAGCCCAACGTCCCGCGAGGCTGACGGGGTCGAGGCGGCTCCTCGAGGTACTCCCGGCGCTCGCACCCGTCGGCGGTAGTGTGGGCCTTACGGGAACGAGGCCCTGGCCGGTTCCAGCGGCCAGGGCCTCGTCCGTTCCCGAACTGACTGCCGCTCCCACCACGAAGCGACGTCTCTGAGGTTAGCCTAACCTCAGCAAGTCGCGCAAGTGGTCGCCGCGCGCCTTCGCCATGGCGGCTGCACAGATCACCGCCGCGAGCATCGCCACGGTACCGCCGATATAGAACGGCGACCGCCCGCCGAACGTCTCGGCCATCCATCCGGTGAGCAGCCCGCCGATCGGATTGCCACCCATCACCATGAGCACGTACAGCCCCATCACACGCCCGCGCATCTGCGGGCTGACCGACGTCTGCACCAGCGCGTTCGCCGTGTTGAGGAACGTGATCGTCGCCAGCCCCAGCGGCACGAGCGCCAGGCCGAACGCCAGGTAAGTCGGCATGAACGACGTCGCCAACTCCAGCACGCCGAGCGCCATCGCCGCCCCCAGCAGCAACCGCATCGACGGCTTGCCCTTACTCCCCCGCCGCGCCGACAACAGCGCGCCCCCGAACGTGCCCACCGCCAGCAACGTCGAGAGCATGCCGTAACCGTCGGCCTCCGTGCCGAACACGTTGCCCGCGACCACCGCGAGCGAGGTGAAGAACGTGATCGCGAACGTGCTGACGAACAACATCAGCAGCATGATCGCCATCAGATCCGGCCTGCCGCGCACATACCGCAGCCCCTCGCGCAACTGCCCCTTACCGCGTGCGACGGCCTTCCCCCGGTACAGCTCACCCGGACGCATCGCCGCGAGACCGGCCAGCACCGCGAGCGTCGACACGGCGTTGCCGAGGAACAGCCACCCCTCACCGACCGCGACGATGGCCAACCCGGCGATCGCGGGCCCGACGATGCGCGCCATGTTGAAGACCGACGAGTTGAGCGCGACGGCGTTCGCCACCTGATCCTTGCCGACCAGCTCGGCGACGAACGACTGCCGCGTCGGGACCTCCAGCGCCGACAACGTGCCGAGGATGAAACACAGCAGGTAGACGTGCCACAACTCGACCGCGCCGCTCACGGCGAGCCCTCCGAGCACGGCGGCCTGCGCGAGTATGCACACCTGGATCGCGAACAGCAGCTTGCGCTTGTCGACCCGGTCGGCCAGCACGCCCGCCCACAACGACAGCAGCAACGTGGGCAGGAACTGCAGTGCCACGGCGACACCGAGCGCCACAGGATCGTTGCCACTGAGGGTGAACACCAGCCAGTCCTGGGCGGTGCGCTGCATCCACGTGCCGATGTTGGACACGACCTGTCCCGCGAAGAACAGGCGGTAATTGCGCACGCGCAGTGATGCGAACATGCCAGGTGGGCCCTTTCGGCGGGTTCCCGGAATAGCGTCAGCGGTCGGTCGAGCCTGGGTGTCGCTATCCGTCAGTGCCACGCCGGGTTGTCGCCTCCTGGCAGGCGGGCCTCAGCTAACTCAGCTATGTCCCGCCATGCGTTCGATGATCGTGGCGGCCCTGGAGAGCACTTCGCGCTCATCGCCGCTCAGTTCCTGCAACCGTTCGTCCAGCCACGCCTCACGAACCGAGATGCTCTCGTGGACGTAAGCCGTGCCCGACTCCGTGATCTCCACGATGGCCTGCCTGCCATCGGTCGGATGCGGAGCCCGCTCGACATAGCCGACCAGTTCGAGTGCAGCGATCACCCGCGTCATCGACGGCGGTTGAACACCCTCGTGCGCGGCGAGCCGCCCCGGTGTCATCGCGCCGTGCTTGTGGAGCGTCGACAGCGCGGCCACCTGAGTCAACGACAGGTCGGTGTCGGTCCGTTGTGCCCGGAGCCTGCGGTTGAGCCGCACCACCGAGAGCCGCAACCGGCTCGCCAGCGAAGGGTTCTCGGACCGGCCGCCGGGTTCGGATGGAACCGAGGCGGTCAGGCCGTCTACAGGCTCGGACACTTGATTAGTTTAGCTCACGATCTCTGCGACCTGCACAGATGGTGCTGTGGGCGACACCCGAACCGGTGACGCCCACAGCGCACGAGGGGGACGAATCGGCGAATCAGGCGAACAGTGACTGGATCGGGCCGATCCCGAAGTAGATGACGAACGCGACGGCGACGACCCACATGAGCGGGTGCACGTTACGGGCCTTGCCCGTGGCGGCCTGCAGCACGACGTAGCTGACGAAGCCCGCACCGATGCCGTTGGTGATCGAGTACGTGAACGGCATGACCACGATCGTCAGGAAGGCGGGCAGCGCGACCGTGAGGTCCGAGAAGTCGATGTCGGCGACCTGCCTGATCATCAGCGCACCCACGATGACCAGCGCGGGCGCCGCCGCCTCGATCGGGACGATCTCGTAGAGCGGGGTGAAGAACATCGCGATGAGGAACAGCCCGCCCGTGACGATGTTCGCCAGGCCCGTGCGTGCACCCTCCGCGATACCGGCCGCCGACTCGACGTACACCGTGTTCGAGCTGGCCGAACCCGCACCACCGGCGACGGCGCCGACCGAGTCGACGAACAGCGCCCTGCTCGTGTTCGGCAGCTTGCCGTCCTTCTCGAGACCCGCCTGCCTACCGAGGCCGGTCATCGTGCCGATGGTGTCGAAGAAGTCCGTCAGCACGAGGCTGAACACCAGCAGCGCCGCCGAGATCGCCGGGATCTGGACCCACGCGTCGAAGTTGAAACTGCCCAACAGGGATAGATCGGGCACGCCGAGCACGCTGTCGGGCAAAGCCGGATAGCCGTACGCCCAGCCGTTCGGATTGTCCGGCCCGGACGGGCCCGCACCGGCGATCGCCTCGACCACGAGCGCCAGCACGGTGCCGATCACGACACCGATCAGAATGCCGCCCTTGATCCCCCGCGCGACGAGGATCGCCATGACGATCAGCGTCGCGACGAACACCGCGGTCGGCCACGTCGCGATCGAACCGCCGACGCCCAGCTGCACCGGCGTGCCGTCGCCCGGGGTGACGAACCCGGCGTCGACCAGGCCGATCAGCGAGATGAACAGCCCGATGCCGACGGCGATCGCCGCCTTCAATGCGGGCGGCACCGCCTTGAAGATGATCGTGCGTACACCCGTGAGCACCAGGATCAGCACGATGATGCCGTTGACGACCACCAGGCCCATCGCGGCGCCCCAGCTCATCTGCGGGGCGATCGTGTAGGCGACGAGGGCGTTGATGCCCAGGCCCGCGGCCAGCGCGAACGGGAAGTTCGCCACCAACCCCATCAGGATCGTCATCACGCCCGCGACCAGCGCCGTGACGGCCGCGACCTGCGGCACGCCCAGGATCGCGCCCGTCGCGTCGGTCTTCGCCGCCGGATCGTCCGGCGAGAAACTGCCGAGGATCAGCGGGTTCAGCACGATGATGTAGGCCATCGCGACGAAGGTGACGAGCCCGCCACGCACCTCGCGGCCGACCGACGAGCCTCGCTCGCTGACCTTGAAGAAGCGGTCGAACCCGCCCTTCGGGCTCCCCCTGCCCTCTTCGGTGCTCTCCTGAGCCACTGTCACCCACCTCGCTTCACACACGGCAGCGGTAGCCTGTCCCACGTGGACACACCCGGCAATACCCGACGAGTTACAGGACCGTTTCGACCGGTTCCCGCCCTGCCCAAACCCGTCGTCGGACTGTGGGCGCCGGCCATCGTGGGAACGACTGCATGGCTGGTCGCCCTGGTCGTCCTGCTCGTCACCGGCGCCGACAGCACGTGGACCTGGACGGCGCTGGCCGGTGGGGGACTCGGGTGCGTCGGCTTCGGAATCATTGCATGGCAGACCACGGCGTCGCGCCACGGCTCCCGCGGCGCCCAGCGCGACCTCTGACGACCGTCCCACCACAGCCCGCGTGACGCGCGTGCGCCGCGCCGGATACGCACCGTCCGCCGAACCCCGAGACCCCAACGGCTCGTCCGAGGTGAGCCGGTCGACCGACGGATCCGCCCCGTCGACCGGGCGGAACACGCGAGTCCACAACTCCTGCTCTAGACCACGGGACAGACCGCCGATCACTCCGTAGTCTGGGAGTGGCGGGCCCCGCACACCTCCCCCTCGTTCGGGGCCCGCCCCTCCACCGGGTCACCGGATTCCGGCAGCGGGCGCACCGGCGCCGATCCCGGGCGGCAAGCGGACTCAGCCGAGGAGCGTGCGCGGGTCCGGTTCGTCGAGCAGCGCGGCGATCTCCCACCGGCGTGCCCACAGCCCTCCAGCCCACGCGAAAGCCCTGGCCAGCCCGTCGGACGTGTCGGATGCGTGCAGCACCCCGCCCACGTCGACGCCTCCCGCGTCGACCCCGGCCGGCCCGACACCTCCCTGACCTGCCTCGTGACGGTCGTCGCCGTACGGATCGACGCTGCACCACCACGGCACGTCGACGTCGGCCCCGCCGACGTCGGCACCCGCGACCGTCAGCCGCTCGTGCACGACGACGCCGCCGTCGGGCAGCGCCACGCCCAGCAGTTCGGCCACCTCGGCGACCGCGGGCAGCTCCGTCCAGGGAGCGAACTCCCCGTCGCTGCTCACCTCGGCATCGACCACGGCACCGGCGAGCGGCAGGTCGAACGCCTCGGCCAGTGCAGCCGCCGTGGCTGTTCCCCCGGTCGCAGCGCCCCCGGCAGCGGACCCGGGCATCGCGGACCCTCCCGGCCCGCGATCGGGCGCAGTGCCCTCGCAGGCCACGAACCGCGCGGACGGAAGCGCGCCGAGCAGCCACGGCCCGTCGAGCACGACGACGTCGCCCGCGTCGGCGACGGTCCCGTCGAGCGCGCGCACGCTGTCCGGCGGATCGACGTGGCCCGTGGCCGCTCGCTGATGCTCGGCCAGCAGTCGATGCACCCGCAGCGTCAGACCGAGCGGCACCTCCCGCTCGGGATCAGCCAGCCGGTCGCACAGTTCCGCGGCGTCGTCGGTGTCCACAGTGGCCGCATCCGGCAGCGCGGTGCGGACGCCCACCGCCGTGAGCTGCTCCGGCGACAGTCCGACGTCCGGCACCGGGTCGAACAGCCCGGCGAGGTCACGGGCGGCGGGCATCCGCCAGTCCGCAGGGGCGCGGCCGTCGAGGAGTGCGAACCGGGCGAGCCACCACGACGTGTGGCCGCCGGGTTCGATCAGCGCGCGCCACGTCTCCGGCCGCTGCGCCAACAGCCGGATCGCCGCGGGCCACGCGTCGTCGGCGATCAGGTCGAGGTCACGCACCGCATACACCCGCGCCGGCGCGGCCGCTTCCCACCACGCTGTTTCATCGGGCAACTCGTGATCGGCATCGGCGGGTTCGTCGTCGACGATGAGCGCGAACGAGTCCAGCACGCCGAGTGCGGTCAGCACGGCCGGGTCGTGGGATTCGGCGAACGCGTCGTCGAGCACGTCGAGCGCGCCGTCCTCGCCGACGGCCTCCGGGTCGAACACGTCGAGCACCGGCGCGCCGGGCAGCACCAGCTCGTCGGCCCTGCGCCACCCGGACCGCGCGGGCAGCGCGAGGGCGCTCAGGCCGCTCGCGTCGCTGTCGCGGGCCAGCCGCAGCACCGCGTCGACGAGCGGTCGGACGTCCACTCCGGACACGGCGTCCTCGACGCTGCGCTCCACGGCCTCACGCAGCGCAGGCGCCTTCAGCAACTCCGCGGGGCCCGCACGGTGCGCGCCGAGCCGTTCGAGCAGCGGATGCGCCGCGTCGGGGTGCACCAGGTGCAGACCCACCACGTCGAGTCCGGCGAGCTCCAGCAGACCGGACTCCTCCGGTGCGGACTCCGGTAACAGCGCTCCCCGCGGACCGGGCACGGTGCGGCCGTCGGCGAGCGGCACCGGGAGCGCACCGAGCTCGGCGGCGTCGAGCTGCCGCGCATCGAGTGCCGCCAGCAGCGTGTCGTAGAGCCCGTGCCACCACACCGGTTCCCGGTCGATCCCGGTGAGCGCCTCGACGACGTCGGCCACGCCGATCGCGCGCGCACCCACGGTCTCGAGCAGCCGAGCAGGGCCGTGTCCGCACGCGGTAGCCAGGCCGGGAACCACGTCGGCGAGCAGGCGAACCAGCTCCGGCGCGTCCACCGGCAGCACCCGGGCCGCGTTCCCCGCGAGGTCGCCGCCCGCCACCGCGGGAATCCAGTCCTGTTCGGACAGTTCGGCGGCCACGAGATCGCGCAGCTCCGAGTCCACTTCGGACAACGGGAACCGCGCCGACGGTACGAGTACCCGACGGTCGTCGGACGCGAGGCTCCGCGCCAGGCCCGGATACGCCCTGGCCGCCGCGGCGAGCACGGGACGAGCCGCCTCGCCGGTCAGCACGCGCCTGCGCGAGGGTTCGACGGGAACGGGTGCGAACAGCCGTGCGGGCAGCGACAACCGCTCGTCCGTCGGCGTCGGCGTGTGCAGCACATCCTCGGTCAACGGCAGCGGCGTCCCACCGTCGTCGACCGGCAGCGCCCACACCACGCCGTCGTCGACGTGGGTCGACCACCTGGCCGTCCCCTCCGGCATGGTCAGTGTGACGACGCCGGTGCCGGAGTCCGCCGCACGCGACCAGGTGCGGCCCTCGACGTCCACCCGCGCCAGCCACGGCAGCGCCAGCAGCAGGTCCGGCACCTCGGCCGCGATCGTGTCCAGCACGTCGCCCGCGGGCACGGCCAACGGAAGTCGCACCTCGGTATCGAAACCGTCGGGCACCGGCGGCTCGTCGTCACCGGGCTCCCACGGCAGCCGCAACACCGGCACGTCGGCGGCGCCGGCCTCGTCCTTCGTGCGCTGTTCCGAGAACACCACGCCGCCCGTGCGCGACACGATGCGCGGCTCCGACGTCACGGCCAGCACCGCGGCGAAGCCGACCCCGAACCGGCCGACCGTGCCTGCCGGTTTGGCCGACGCCCGCAGCGACGCCAGTGCGGCGACGCCCGCCTCGTCGAGCGGCGCGCCGGTGTTGGCCACGCGCAGTTCACCGCCGGTCACCGTGACGCGCAGGTGGCCCGGCTGGCCGGCCAGCGCGGCGGCGTCGGCGGCGTTCTGGGCCAGTTCGACCAGCAGCCGGTCGCGGTAGCCGCCCGCGCGCAGATCACGTTCGGCGTTGGTGTCCTCGGTCAGCCTGGTCGGCGAGTCCCGCCACGCGCGCAGTACGGCGGCGCGCAGCCGGTCGAGACCGAAGGCGTCAGGCAGGCCGCTCACCCGTCGCGGACTCCGTGTCGAGCAGCGAGTCGTCGTAGACCAGCTCGGCGACCGGCACCGACGGCGCCGTCTCGACCGTGATCTCCGAGTGCGCACCGCAGCCGTACTCGGCGTGCACGACGTGCCCGTCGGCGGGCGCGTACTCGTTGCCACACACACCGAACGCCGCCTTCAGCGCACCGCCGAGCTGCAGGTAGAAACCGCAGGTGCCGCACGTCGCGGGGGCGCTGCGGGCCATGTCGGCGCGCGGGCCGAACTCGCCGCCCTTCCAGCGCCTGGCCGAGTCCTCGCGACCCGCGCGCGACATCACCCGCTGCCTGCCGAGACCGAGCTCGTGGGCGGTGTCGGCCACCTCGGGTTCGTCGACGTCCAGGTACGCGGGCACCAGGCGGTCGTCACCGGCCTCGGGCGGGAAGAGATCGCCCACGCCGAGGTCGCCAGGCCGCACCCGCCGCTCCCACGGCACCCAGCTCGGCGCGACGAGCGCGTCCGGGCCGGGCCGCAGCACGACCTCGCTCACCGTCACCGGCGCATCGGCATCCGCGTCGGCGACGGCCACGGTCACCGACCAGCGCCAGCCCCGGTATCCGGGCAGCAGGGCGTCGAACAGGTGGCTGACGGACACGGCGTCCTCGTGCTCGACGCCCACGTGCGCACCCACACGCTCCTCGCCCGCGTCGAGGACGGCCGCTTCGCGCGCCGTCTCCACCGCGTCGACCAGCTTCTGCCGGTTCGCACCGTCGTCGAGGGTGAGAGGCAACGTCATGGTCGCCATTGTGCCGCACGGGCCGTCCCTCGCTGGGGCGGCCGCCGAAACGGCGACCACGACCACGGCGAACGGACGGCGGGAGCCCGCCTGTGCGAGGCTCGACGGCGTGAAACACGCATCGACCCTCCTCGTGGCCGCCGCGGTCGTCACCGCGTGCGCTCCCGGCGACGCCGAGCACGGCCAGGGCGCGCGGACGGGCTCGGGACAGGGAGTCGAACGGCTGCGCGTGCAGGTCGAGCAGGAGCTGCCGCACGACGAGACCGCGTTCACGCAGGGCCTCGAGTTCTCGGGCGACACGCTCTACGAGGGCACGGGACGCAACGGCCAGTCGAAACTGACGGCCGGCCCCGCAGGCGGACCGCCGGAGCGCAGTGTCTCCCTGCCGGAGGAGTTCTTCGGCGAGGGCATCACCGTCACCGACTCCGGCGTGTGGCAGCTCACGTGGACGAGCGGCGTCGCCATCGAGCGCGATCCGGACACGCTCGCCGAGCGCCGCCGCGTGTCCTACGACGGCGAGGGCTGGGGCCTCTGCGACCAGGACGACCGGCTGGTGATGAGCGACGGTTCGGCGACGCTGACGTTCCGCGACCCCGGGACGTTCGAGCCGCAGGGGTCGATCGACGTCACCGAGGCCGGGCAGCCGGTCGAGAACCTCAATGAGCTCGAATGCGTCGGCGGCGACGTCTACGCCAACGTGTGGCAGACCGAGGACATCGTGCGGATCGACCCCGGCAGTGGGCGCGTCACCGCACGCATCGACGCCTCCGGACTGCTCGACGAGGGTGAGGTCACGTCACCGGAGGCCGTGCTCAACGGCATCGCCGCCTATCCCGGGTCGGACCGCTTTTTGATCACGGGCAAGCTGTGGCCGAAAATGTTCAGGGTGGCGTTCGTTCCGGCGGACTGAGCGGTCCCCGGGCCGGTCGCAGCGGGGGCAGTCGCCGCGCGCGGGGCACAGCAGGGCAGTCGCAGCGGGTCCGAGCACAGCCCGCGCGGGCCGAGTGACGCATCACCCGGACGGGCCGAGGACGAGTACGGCAGGATTGAGCGCATGGGGTCGAACAAGCGGGGCAAGCGGAGGTGGACACCCGAACCGGGTGCACCGCAACCGCCCGCGGAGAACACCCCTACCCGGGACGCCCGCAGGCCGCAGGACCGAGGCCCGGCCCCTCAGGATCGCCGCGGGCGGCCGCAACCACCTCCGCAACAGCCGCAGGCGCGCCAACACCCGCAGCAACACCAACACCCGCAGTCACCGCCGCCCCCGCAGCAGCCGCCCCGGCCTCCACAACCACCCCAGCCGCCGAGCGTGACGGCCGACAACGCCCCGACCGGCGCGATCCCCACGCCGCCCCGCGGGTCGCGGCCCTACCCGCCGCGACCGTGGGAACAGGCGCCGCAACCGCCCGGGGCCCGGGGTGACTTCGGCGACTACTACGACACGGGCGGCTACCCACCTGCCGACGGCCCCGCACCGGAACGTCCCGGTGGTCCCGCGGAGCCTCCGGGCGGGCCGCAGGGTCCGCAGCATCCGGACGATGCCGAGCACGGCCTCGACGCGGGCCAGAAGACGCCGCGCAAGCTGACCGTCACCCGCGTGGCCGCGCTGCGCAGCAGGGAGCTGTCGGGCAAGGCCGTCGGCGCGTTCCAGCGGGCCGCGAAGGCCGACGGCGCGGAGAAGTCCGGGCTGACCTCGCTCACGTACGCGGTCATGCTGAACTACGCCAGCGACGCGGCGATGGCCGTCGCGCTGGCCAACACGCTGTTCTTCGCGGCCAGCAGCGGCGAGAGCCGCGGCAAGGTCGCGCTCTACCTGCTCATCACCATCGCGCCCTTCGCGCTGGTCGCGCCCGTGATCGGGCCCGCACTGGACCGCATCCAGCGCGGTCGCAGGCTCGCCATGTGTATCGCCAGCGCGGGCCAGTTGCTGATGTGCGTGCTGATGGCGCTCAACTTCGACAGCTGGATCCTCTACCCGGCGGCACTGGGGAAGATGGTGCTGTCGAAGTCGTTCATGGTGCTCAAGGCGGCGGTCACCCCGAGAGTCCTGCCACCGGAGATAACTCTGTCCAAGACCAACGCGCGGCTGACCGTGTTCGGCCTGGCCGCGGGCGGTGCGTTCGGCGCGGTGGCGGCAGGGCTGAACTCGTTGCTGGGCTCGTCGGCCGCGCTCTGGTACACGGCCGTCATCTGCGGCGTCGGGGCGTTCCAGGCGATGCGCATCCCGTCGTGGGTCGAGGTCACCGAGGGCGAGGTCCCGGCGTCGCTGACCGACCACCACCCCACCGGAGCCGACAAGCAGGCGAGACCGAAACGCACGCCCATGAGCCACCACACGACGGTGGCGCTGTGGGGCAACGGGTCGATCCGCCTTCTCACCGGGTTCCTGATGATGTTCGCGGCGTTCGCCGTGAAGGAGCAGACGGAAGCGGGCGACTACAGCCCGTTCATGCAGCTGATCATGCTCGGTGTGATCGGTGCCGCCGCGGGTGCGGGCGGGTTCATCGGTAACGCGATCGGCTCGCGCATGCACTTCGGCAAGCCCGACCAGGTCATCCTGGTGTGCGTGGCCTCGGCGCTGGCCTCGACGGTCCTCGCCGCCGTCGCCGCGGGCCTGATCACCGCGGCGATCGTCGGGCTCGCCGGCGCCACCGCGAGCGCGCTTGCGAAGAACTCCCTCGACGCCGTGATCCAGCAGGACATGCCGGAGGAGTCTCGAGCGTCGGCGTTCGGCCGGTCGGAGACCGTGCTGCAGCTGGCGTGGGTGTTCGGCGGTGCCGTCGGCCTGCTGCTGCCGCCCACGTACTGGATCGGCTTCCTCGTGGTGTCCGTGCTGCTGGCACTGGGCCTGACGCAGACCTGGTTCGCCCGCGGCGGCAAGTCCCTGGTGCCGAAGGTCGGAGCGGCGAACGTCGGCCGGAAGCTGCGGTCCGCGACGAGCCGCAAGGCCGGCTCACCGGCCACGCGAACGGCCTCGACCGGGCCGGCGAAGGGCGGCACACGAGGCTCCCGGACCGGCAGGTCCCACGGCGGCGCGAGCGGTCCGGGCGGCGGCTCGGGCACCGGCGGCGCGGACGGCCCGTCCGCAGGCGCAGGAGGGTCTGCCGGAGGACCCACAGCCGCCGAACCCGCACGCGAGCCGTAACCTGAACCGCATGCGACGAGCGGTAGGAGCCTTGCTGGCCTGCGCGGCATTGTTCGTGACGGGCTGCTCGGCGGCACCCGACCCGGAGGTCACGTTCTACGGCGACGGCGACGCGACCGTCGCCGCTCCCCTGATCTACTGCGATGAGGTCCTGAAGAAGTGCGGCGACGAGCATCGTCCCGTGAACCTCGACGTCCGGCCCGGCATGCCCGTGCAGGTGTCGGTGCCGGGCAGCGTCGCAGACACCCCGTGGGTGATCATCGTCCAGTACCTCAACACCGAGACCGGCAAGGAATCGGTCGAGCAGCAGGCGTTCACCGACGGCTCGCAGCACGCCTACACCGCCACGCCGCCGACGCCGCAGGACCGCGTCGCCGTGATCGAGGTGCAGCAGATCGGCGCCGCCTACGGCGTCGACCAGCAGGGCAACCCTATCGTCGACGAGAACGGCCAGCCCCAGCTCGTCACCCGCGGCATCTGGTCGCTGCAGAACTCCGCGTCCTGACCGGCCGCTCCGAAACGGGCTCGAAACGGGCTCCGAAAAGAGCAAAGCCCCGGCGCCGTGTTCGGGCGCCGGGGCCTGCGTACTTCCATGACGCGGCGTCGTGACCGGTCGACCTGTGTCGTTACGGGTCGAGGTCGCGGGCGACGGCCCGCATGACCTCGGCGATCTTCTTCGTCTTCTTCCGCTCCGGGTACCGGCCGCGGCGCAGCTCCGGCTGCACCGTCGCCTCCAGGAGCTTGATCATGTCGTCGACCATGCCGTGCAGCTCCTCCGCGGGACGGCGGCGCGCCTCGGCGACCGACGGCGGCGCGTCGAGCAGCCGGATCGACAGCGCCTGCGGGCCGCGGCGGCCGTCGGCCACGCCGAACTCGAGTCGCTGACCGGACTTGAGGGACTCCACACCCTGCGGCAACGCGGCCTTCCGAACAAAGACGTCCTCGCCGCCGTCCTGCGTGACGAAGCCGAACCCCTTATCCGCGTCGTACCACTTGACCTTGCCGGTCGGCACTTCCCTCACCGTTCCTTCGCTGCTCTGACCGCGGTGCGGGCGGCTGTGCCCGTCCCGCATGACGAACGCGCCCCAGGTCTGCGTACCCAGGACGCGCGTACCGACAAGCTTATCTCGCCACACACGGTGCGTTCCAGGACATTGCACGCTCTACTATTGAGCACCATGACGACCAGCACCTCGGACGAGCAGGCGACCGGCAACCGAAAGCCCCTGCTGATGCGCCTCGGCATCGGACTGTTCGCCATCGGCATGCTCGCCGTGATCGTCGTGTTCGTCCTGTTCGCGGCCGGGATGGAAGACCTCCCGGTGTGGCTGTCGGTCGCGGCGGGCGTCATCACGCCGCTCGGCCTCGGGCTCGGGCTCATCGCCCTCGTCCGCGAACACAAGGGCTCCTGACGCACAGGGATCGCGAACCGCCGTTCCCGGCGCCGCACGCCGCGGCCGGCGGCCTGCGAGCCGGTTACGGGAACGTGCGCCGCAGCCACTCCGGGAACTCGGTCAGCGCGTCGAGCACCACCTCAGCGCCCGCCTCGACGAGCTCGTCCCTCGAACACGGCCCGCTCAGCACGCCCACGGCGACCGCGCCGGCTGCCCTGGCGCCCACCATGTCGCCGATGTGGTCACCCACATAGACCGTCGCGCCGTGTTCGATCAGCGCCTCGGCCTTGCTCGCCGACCACAGGTCGCCGACGAGACGGTCCACCGGCAGGTCCAGCGCCTTGACGTGCAGGTCGGCGTTCGGCCCGTACTTGCCGGTGACCACGAGTGCCGTCGCGCCCAGATCACGGACGGCCCGCAGTGATTCCACCGCACCGGGCAGCGCCACCGTGCGCGGGATCACGATCTCGGGGTAGGTCGCGCGGAACTGGGTGATCAGGTCGGGGATCTTCTCCTCGGGTGTGCCGAACCCGCGCAGCGAGTGGTCGAGCGGCGGCCCGAGATGGGCGGCGAAGTGTTCCCCGTCCAGCGGCAGGTCGTTGTCCTCGCCGAGGCGGTTCATCGCCGCGACCATCCCGGGCCGCGGATCGATCAGCGTCATGTCCAGGTCGAATCCCACGCAGGTCAGCACCCGACCCACGGTAATCGCCCGTGTTGCGGATCCCGGGGCCCGTGTTGCGGATCCCAGGGCCCGTGTTGCAGATCCCGGGCCCGTGTTGCAGGTTCCGGAGCCACGGCGGCCCCGGTGCTCAGGCGTGGCCGGACCCGGCCAGGTCCTTCAGGCCCAGCAGCTCGACAGCCTGCTGTCGCATCTCGACCTTGCGCACCTTCCCGGTGACCGTCATGGGGAAGTCGTCGACGACCTGGACGTAGCGCGGAATCTTGTAGTGCGCCAACTTGCCCTGGCAGAACTCCCGTAGCGACTCGGCCGTCAGCGGCTCCGCGCCCTCACGCATCCGCACCCACGCCATGAGCTCCTCGCCGTACTTGGCGTCGGGCACGCCGATCACCTGGGCGTCGAGGATGTCGGGGTGGGTGTAGAGGAACTCCTCGATCTCGCGGGGATAGATGTTCTCGCCGCCGCGGATGACCATGTCCTTGATCCTGCCGGTGATGTTGACGTAGCCGTCGTCGTCCATCACGGCGAGGTCGCCGGTGTGCATCCACCGCGCCGAATCGATGGCCTCGGCGGTCTTGTCGGGCTGGTTCCAGTAGCCGAGCATCACCGAGTAACCGCGGGTGCACAGCTCGCCGGGTTCACCGCGTGGCACGGTCAGGCCGGTGGCCGGGTCGACGACCTTCACCTCGAGGTGCGGACCGACCCGGCCCACGGTCGACACTCGACGTTCGATGGTGTCGTCGGCCCGCGTCTGCGTGGAGACCGGTGACGTCTCGGTCATGCCGTAGCAGATCGACACCTCGGCCATGCCCATCCGCTCGATGACCTGTTTCATGACCTCGACCGGGCACGGCGAGCCGGCCATGATGCCGGTGCGCAACGTCGACAGGTCGTAGTCGTCGAAATCGTCCTCGGCGAGCTCGGCGATGAACATCGTCGGCACGCCGTAGAGGGAGGTGCAGCGCTCGGCCTGCACCGCCTGCAGCGAGGACTTCGGGTCGAACCCCGGCGCCGGGATCACCATGCACGCACCGTGACTCGTCGCGGCGAGGTTTCCCATCACCATGCCGAAGCAGTGGTAGAACGGCACCGGGATGCAGATCCGGTCCTGCTCGGTGTAGTTGCAGAGTTCGCCGACGAAGAATCCGTTGTTGAGGATGTTGTGGTGCGACAGCGTCGCACCCTTGGGGAATCCCGTCGTGCCGGACGTGTACTGGATGTTGATCGGGTCGTCGGCGGACAGTCCCTTCGACACGGCGGCGAGTGTCGCCGCGTCACCGCCCGATTCGAACAGTTCCGTCCACTCCGGACGGCCCAGCAGCACGACATCCGACAGCGCATCGCAACGCGGGCGCACCTCGTCGATCATCGCGGCGTAGTCGGAGGTCTTGAAGCTCTCCGCCGCGACGAGCATGCGAATACCCGACTGGTTGAGCACGTACTCGAGCTCGTGCGCGCGGTATGCCGGGTTTATGTTGACCAGGACCGCACCGATCTTGGCCGTCGCGTATTGCGTCAACGTCCATTCCGGACAGTTCGGTGCCCAGATACCGACCCGGTCGCCCTTCGACACGCCCTTCGCGAGCAGTCCGAGCGCCAGCGCATCGACGTCGGCCTGCAACTCGCGATACGTCCACCGCCGCCCCGAGGGCAGGTCGACCAGCGCGTCGCGATCCCCGTGGGCCGCCACCGTCCGGTCGAAGTTGTCGCCGATCGTGTCGCCGAGCAGCGGGACGTCCGACGTTCCGGACGCGTAACTGGGCAGGGCGGGCGCGGTGGCGGGCGAAGTCATGGTGTGCTCCTCGGGCGTCAGCATTGACGTTTCCGCCGGTCAGTCTAGGGACCTGAGCGCCGGCAGGCCATGACTCGCAAGGGGGTCGAGTGGCAGGAGTCGACGACGGGCCGCGGCGCCGGCCGCGCGTTCTACTGTGTGGCCATGCGCCTCTACGTCGTCGACGCCTTCACCGACACCGCCTTCCGAGGAAACCCCGCCGCGATCGTGCTGCTCAGCGAGCCCGCCGACGAGCACTGGATGCAGCATGTGGCCGCGGAGATGAAGCACGCCGAGACGGCGTTCGTCGTCACCACGCAGGAGCCGAAACCGCTCCGCTGGTTCACGCCGACGACCGAGGTGTCGCTATGCGGACACGCGACGTTGGCGGCGGCGCACGTGCTGGGCGGCTCGCAGACGTTCACCACGGCCTCCGGTGAGCTGCGATGCACCCGGTCGGACGCGGGCATCGACATGCGTTTCCCCGCCGACCCGCCCACCGAGACCGTCGACGTGGACGTCTCCCGCGCACTGCCGTCGCTGCCGGTGACCGAAGTGCGGCGTAGTGCCGGATTCCTGCTGGTCGTCAGTGACGACACCACCGCCGTGCGCGCCTGCGAACCGGACCTCGACGCGCTGGCCGGCCTGCATGCGCATTCGGTGATCGTCACCGCGCCGTCCGACGCAACCGGCGTCGACTTCGTCAGCCGCATGTTCGCCCCGGCCATCGGCATTCCGGAGGATCCCGTCACCGGGTCGGCGCACTGCGTACTGGCGCCGTACTGGGCGCAGCGACTCGGCCGCAGCGAGCTCACCGGCGAACAGGCCTCCCCGCGCGGCGGCATCGTCGGTGCCCGCCTCGACGGGGACGACGTCGTCCTCTCCGGCAGCGCCGTCACGATCGTCGAAGGCACCCTCGTCGCCTGATGTCGCACCGCTGACCGTCACACCGCTGACCGTCGCCGCTGACCGTCGCCGCTGGCCATCGCACCGCTGACCGTCGCCACCCTGAACGTCGCATCGCCCGGTGGTCCGACCGGAGCGGGCCGACCGGCGGGGAGGTGCGTGAGACCCGGCGCTCAGCGGGTGGCCGACGCAGGGCCGGTTCCGGAACACTGGCGAGGTGACCTTCTTGCTGAACGTGATCTGGCTCGTGTTCGCCGGCTTCTGGCTGGCGGTCGGCTATCTGGTCGCGGGCATCGTGTGCTGCATCCTGGTCGTGACGATCCCGTTCGGCCTCGCATCCCTGCGTATCGCCCGATATGCGCTGTGGCCGTTCGGGCGCACGATCACCGAACGCCGCGATGCCGGCGTGCCGTCGCTGATCGGCAACGTGCTGTGGCTGTTGCTCGCCGGCTGGTGGATCGCGCTGTGCCACCTCGTCACGGGCCTGCTGCTGTGCGTCACGATCATCGGCATCCCGCTCGGCGTCGCCAACATCAAACTCGTTCCCGTGGCGCTCGTGCCGCTGGGAAGGGAGATCGTGCCGACGTAGGTGACGTCTCGCGTGCGTGACGGTGGCGGCGGCGCCGTCAGCGCGGCACCTCCACGTCGGCCACGACGGCCCTGTGGTCCGACGCCGTGGCGGCGAGGTCCGTGTCGGGCACGTACGCGTCGAGCACGTCGACCTCCTCGGACACGGCCGCGTAGTCGATGCGCTTCGCCGGAACCTCCGCGGGGTACGTCGGGCCTTCGCCGGTACCCGCCTCGCCGTATGCGTCGGTCAGCTCCGTCCACAGTGGATCGAGTTCCGGTGCGGCGGGTTCGGCGTTGAAGTCGCCCAGGAGCACGCGCGGCGCGCCGGAGTCGGCTGCGAGGATGTCGAGCGTCTCCGCCACCTGGGTCTCGCGGGTCGACGGGTCGCCGCGGTAGTCGAGGTGGGTCGAGTAGACGTGGACGAGTGTGCCGCGAGCCCGGACGACGACCTCGGCGAAGCCCGGCATCGGCTGCGGCCCGGCTTCGGGGCCCTGTGTGGACAACCGCGTGAGTTCGTGGTTGGTGAAGTCCGCGATCGGGAATCGCGACAGCACGGCGGTGCCGTACTCGCGGCGCGGGTCCCCGGCCTGCGGAGGGTCGAACGAGTAGATGGGCGCGAACCGCGCATGCATGCCGAGCTCGTGGGCGAGTTCGCCGATCACCGAACGGTATTCGCTGCGGTCGCCCCAGTGTCGGTCGACCTCCTGCAGGGCGACGACGTCGGCGCCGGTTTCCGCGATGGCGTTCGCGGTGCGGTCGATGTCGAACTCCCCGTCCGCGCCGATGCCCGCGTGGATGTTGTACGACGCGACGGTGATCTCGACCGGTGGCGGTCCGCCCGAGGGTGGCCCTGCCGACGCCGCGGGACCGGCGAGCCCCACGGCGAACAGCGTGGTGGCGAGGACGGTGGCGGTCCGCTTCATCGGATACTCCCGGGCTTCGACGACGATCGGTCCGGACCTTATGCGGCCTCGACCACCCCGCCAACCACGACCGCGTGAATATCCCGACCACGCCTCGTAACAGGCTTCATTACCCCACGGGCACCTGGGGGGCGTTGAGTGGCACCGAGGTGCCCGTGGGGCACCGACCGCCTACACCCGGTCGGCCCAGTGATCAGTCCTCGGGCACGTACGGCAACGGGACGACGAGGCAGGGGCCGCCCGCGAACAGGCCGGCGTCGATGCCGAGGACCCGCCCGCCCGCGTACAGGTACGGCTGCTCGATGTCGACCGGGTGGATGCCGAGCTGGTCGGCGATCACGCTGTGGCCGTGCACGATCCGTTCCCCGCCGAGTTCGTCGAGCAGGGCGCGGGCCGCGTCCTGGCCGTGCGGCCCGCGGAACGCGTACCGCGTGGTCATCCGCCGCCACACATCCCACCACCGGGACAGGTCGTCACCCGCCAGCACGTCGTGGACCGTTTCGTTGATCTTCTCGATCGACGAGCCCCACTCGAGATACTCCAGGGTGTCGGAGTGCATCAGCAGGTGGTCGCCGTCGCACGCGAGCATCGGCCGCGTCGCCAGCCATTCGACGAGCTCGTCGGTCAGCCCGTCCTGGTCGGCCTGGCATCCACCGTTGATCTCCCAGCTACGCGCGAAACTCCGCGGACCGAAATCGGACGGCACGTCCCGGTCGCCGAACCGGTGGACACCGAGCAGCAGGATCTCGTGGTTGCCGAGCAGCGTCTCGACGCGCCCGCCCACGTCGGCGGCCTGGCGTTGCAACTCCCTGACCAGTTCGATGGCGCCGATGCCGTCGGGCCCGCGGTCGACGAAATCCCCCAGGAACCACAGCGTCGCGGTACCGCCCGACCAGTCGTCGGCATCGTCGATGAGGCCGCGCTCACGCAGTGCGTCGGCCAGTTCGTCGCGGTGTCCGTGCACGTCACCGACGACGAACATGTCCCCGTCCATCACTCTTCGACTTTACGCCCTCCGCCCGCCACGACGACTGCCTCCACCGGCTCCGGACTCACGGCGCGGCGGCGGGAGGTCAGCCCGCTCCGAACGGGTCCGCGGTGCGGCCCACGAGGTCGGCGATCGTGTCGACGACCAGGGTCGGCTTGAACGGGTACCGGTCGGCGGATTCGCGGGTCGAGATCCCGGACAGCACCAGCACGGTCTTCAACCCCGCCTCGATGCCGGAGTGCACGTCGGTGTCCATGCGGTCGCCGATCATGATCGTGTGCTCCGAGTGGGCGCCGAGCGAGCGCAGCGCGGACCGCATCATCAGCGGATTCGGTTTGCCCACGTAGTACGGCGACTTGCCGGTGGCGCGTTCGATCAGCGCGGCGATCGACCCGGTGGCGGGCAACACGCCCTCGCGACTGGGCCCCGTCGGGTCGGGATTGGTGGCGATGAAGCGGGCACCGCGCTCGATCAGCCTGATGGCGCGCGTGATGGCGGTGAAGCTGTAGGTCCGGGTCTCCCCGAGCACGACGTAGTCAGGGTCGGTCTCGGTGAGGATGTAACCGGCCTCGTGCAGCGCGGTGGTCAGACCGGCCTCGCCGATGACGAACGCCGACCCGCCGGGGCGCTGCTCCTGCAGGAACTTCGCCGTCGCGAGCGCCGAGGTCCAGATCGCCGACTCGGGTACGTCCAGACCACTGTGCAGCAGCCGCGCCCGCAGGTCACGCGGGGTGTAGATGGAGTTGTTGGTCAGCACCAGGAAATCCACGCCTGCGGAGCGCAGCTCGGCGAGGAAGTCATCGGCGCCCGGCACGAGGTGCTCCTCGTGGACGAGCACGCCGTCCATGTCGGTGAGGTACGTCCAGGGAGTGTTCGACGAGGCCATGCGCCCACCTTAGGGCTCGGCGGCCGGGAACGGCGACGGCGACTCCACCGCGGGGTGCACGGCGACCGCCGCGGCCTTCACCTCCAGCCGCACCGGCGAGCCCGGTTCCAGTCCGAGCTCGGCGACGGAGGCGGGCGTCAGATCGGCGGCGATTCCAGCCTCGGCACCTGCCTCACCCGCGGTGCGGAGGCTGATCACGGCGCCGTGCGGTTCGAGTGAGGACACCCGCGCGTCGACGACGTTGCGCGGACTGCCCGTGTGCGGCGCATCCGCCGGGTGTACCGCGACGGCGCCCGGGGCGAACACCGCGACGGCCGGCTCGCCTGCCACGCAGTCGCCGGAGGGAACGCCGGCGACGAACCGTCCGTCCGTGGCGCGCAAACCGCCGTCGGCGGCCAGCCCGGAGACGAGGTTCAGGCCGGCGATCCGCGCCGTGAACGGCGTGCGCGGCGCGGCCAGCACCTCCTTCACCGGTCCGCGCTCGACGATCCGCCCGGCGTCGAGGACCACGACGTCATCGGCGAGGGCCAGCGCGTCGAGCGGGTCGTGGGTGACGAGCACGGCACAGCGATCGCCGCCGGTCACCTCGCGCCCGGTTCCGGAAAGCTCGTCACCGGAGTGTCCGTCGCGGGAGTGACTGCGCCGCAGGACTCTCCGCAACAGTCCGCGTACAGCGGGCGACGCGTCGACGTCCAGCGCCGACAGCGGTTCGTCGAGCAGCAGTGCCCGCGGCCCGCCCGCCAGCGCGCGGGCGACGGCGACCCGCTGAGCCTGCCCACCGGACAGCTGCGCGGGCCTACGGCGGGCGAACCCGGCGGCATCGACCTCCTTCAACCACGCGCGCGCCTGCGCGCGTGCGCGCACGCGTGAGACACCCTGCGACCGGGGGCCGAACGCCACGTTCTCCACGACCGTCAGGTGCGGCAGCAGCAGCGGATCCTGGGCGAGCAGGCCGATACCGCGGTCGTGGACCGGCACCTGCACGCCCGGGACGCTGGTCAGGGTCCGGCCACCGAGCGTCACCGTTCCGCGCCCGGGTACCAGCAGTCCGGCCAGGCACTGCAGCAGCGTCGACTTGCCGGACCCGTTGGGCCCGAGCACCGCCAGCACACCGCCGGCCGGCACCTCGAACGCCACGTCCAGCGTGAACCGCCCGCGCCTCACGGCCACGTCCACGTGCAGGCTCATCGGTCGAACGCCTTCGGCCTGGCCACCGCGATCACCACGACAGCGACGACGATCAGCAGCAACGCCAACGCCACGGCGCTGTCGACGTCGGCCTGCGCCTGCGCGTACACCTCGAGCGGCAACGTCCGCGTCACTCCTTCCAAACTGCCCGCGAACGTGATCGTCGCACCGAACTCGCCCAACGCCCGCGCGAAGCTCAGCACGGCACCGGAGCCGAGCGCGGGTAACAGCAACGGCACGGTCACGCGGCGGAACACGGTCCAGGGGCGGGCGCCGAGGGTGGCCGCGACCAGTTCGTAGCGCTGCCCGCTCCCGCGCAGCGCCCCTTCGAGGCTGACGACGAGGAACGGCATCGCCACGAACGTCTGTGCGATCACCACGGCCGTCGTCGTGAACGGCACGCTCACGCCAGCCACGACGTCGAGCAGGTAACCGAGGAATCCGTTGCGGCCGAGCAGGTACAGCAGCGCCAGGCCACCCACGACGGGCGGCAGCACCAGCGGCAGCAGCACCACGGCACGCACGAGCCGCACGCCGCGGCCCCTCGCCCTCGCCAGCACGACGGCCAGCGGCACGCCCAGCACGACGCACGCGATCGTCGACAGGGAGGCAGTGACCAGTGACAACCGCAGCGCGCTCAGGGCGGCGGACGACGTCAGCAGCTCCGGCAGGCGTGCGTAGTCGGTCCGCACGAGCAGGCCGACGACCGGTAGCACGACCAGTGCGAGCGCGAGCCCCGCGGGGATCCACAACACCCACGGTAGGCCCGGGTTCCGGTTGCGTGTCCTGCGCGAGCGCAGCCCACCGCCGGACGTCACGGTGTCGGTGGGCACGTCCTCGGTGGGCACGGCGTCCGTGGGCACGTCGTCGGTGGGCACGGCGTCGGTGGGCACGGCGTCGGTGGGCACGGCGTCGGTGGGCACGGCGTCGCGGCGCCTGCCGTCACGGCGTGCCAAAACCGGCCTCCCCGAGCACCCGGCGCCCCTCGTCGCCGAGAACCAGGTCCCGGAACTCGGCGGCGAGCTCGGGCTCGGCGGCACGGGCGGAGACGGCGATCGGGTACCGGTTCTCGGCGCGGGACGCCTGCGGAATGCGTACCTCCTCGACCTTCCGTGCCGCCGCCTGCACGTCCGTGCGGTACACGAGCCCGGCGTCGGCCTCGCGGGTGACGACCTTGTTGAGCACGTCCTTGACGTCCTGTTCCTCGCTGGCCGGACTCAGCGACGTCCCGGCCAGTTTCGCGACCTGCCGGGCCGCGGCCCCGCACGGCACCTGCGGCTGGCACACCACGACGGTCGCGCCGCCTCGCTCCAGGTCCTCGAAGTTCTGGATGCCTGCCGGGTTGCCGGGCGGCACGGCGATCGTCAGCCGGTTGGTCGCGAACGGCTCCGGCTCGCCGTCCATGTCGGCTGCCACGTCGGCCATCGTCTGCTCGTCCGCCGAGGCGAACACGTCCGCGGGCGCGCCCTCGGCGATCTGGCTGCCGAGTGTCGACGAGCCCGCGAGGTTGAGCCGCACGTCGACGTCCGGGTGCCGCTGCTCGAAGGCCTTCTCCAGCAGGCCGAACGGCTCGGTGAGCGAGGCCGCAGCGAACACGTTCAACGTCCGCCCCTCCGAGCCGCAGGCGACGGTGCCGACGGCGACCGCCGCGGCCAGCACGACCGCGCCGGCCCGCCTGCTGCGCAGGGCCCGCCGCACGCCCTGTCGCCCGGCCGGCCTCATCGGACACCTCGCGGCGTCTCGACGATCACCTGGGTCGCCTTCACCACGGTCACCGCGAGCTCGCCCGGTTTCAGGCCGAGTTCCCGCACCGCCTCCGCACTCATCAGCGACACCACGCGGTGGGGGCCGCACTGCACCTCGACCTGCGCCATGACCCCGTCCGCGACGACCTCGGTGACCAGGCCGACGAACCGGTTCCGTGCCGACCTGCCGATCTCGCTGGGATCGGCCGACTCTGCCGTCCGGTCCTCCTCGGCCGACCGCACCGCCTGCCTCCTGGCGAACGCCGCCAACTCGGCGCCGTCGACCACCTTGCGGCCCGCGTCGTCCTCGCCCGCCTCGAGCTGCCCCGCGCGCACCCACCTGCGGACGGTGTCGTCGCTGACGCCCAGCAACCGCGCCGCGTCGGAGAACCGAAAATGCGTCATGAAACGAAGATTATCTCCGCATCTGCGGTGTGGCCATCGCCTGACGTCGAACCGGTACCAATTCGGTGCGTTCGCGATCTCACACACTGTCGGTCCCCGGCACTAGGGTGAGTGGTGATGGCAGCGGAATCGGCGGCAGGCCACGCGACAGGCCACGGCACCGGGAACGGCACCGGGAACGACACGGGGAGCGCTGTGAACCTCGGCACCCCGGCGGTGCCCGGCGCGCGCTCCTCCGGCCCTGGCGCGACGACGCCACGGCCGGACAACCCGGCGTTGATCGACACCTTCGGCAGGGTCGCCACCGACCTGCGCGTCTCGCTGACCGACAAGTGCAATCTGAGGTGCAGCTACTGCATGCCCGCCGAGGGTCTCGAGTGGATGCCCGGCGACCAGGTCCTCAGCGACGACGAGCTCGTCCGCCTCATGGACATCGCCGTCGGCAGGCTCGGCGTGACCGACATCCGACTCACCGGTGGCGAACCGCTGCTGCGGCCGAACCTCGAAGAGCTGGTCGCGAGGATCACCTCGCTCGAACCACGGCCGCGGCTGTCGATGACGACGAACGGCATCGGCTTCGCCAAGCGCGCCGGAGCGTTCGCCGAGGCGGGCCTGAACCGCATCAACGTCTCGCTCGACTCCGTGAACCCGGAGACGTTCGAGCGCATCACCCGCCGCGACCGGCTGCGCCACGTGCTCGACGGCCTGGCCGCGGCCCGCGAGGCCGGCCTCGAACCGGTCAAGATCAACGCCGTCCTCATCCGGGGAGAGAACGACCACGAGGCGACGTCGCTGCTGCGGTTCGCGCTGGAGAACGGCTACCACCTGCGGTTCATCGAACAGATGCCGCTCGACGCTCAGCACGGCTGGGACCGGGCGAACATGATCACCGCGACCGAGATCCTCGATCTGCTCTCGACCGAGTTCACACTCACCCCCAGCCCGGCGGAACGAGGCGGTGCACCGGCCGAACGCTGGCTCGTCGACGGCGGCCCGGCCGAGGTGGGCGTGATCCCATCGGTCACGCGGCCGTTCTGCGCCGCGTGCGAGCGCACCCGCCTGACCGCGGACGGCGCGGTCCGCTCCTGCCTGTTCAGCAACGACGAGACGGACCTGCGCATGCTGCTCCGCGGTGGCGCGAGCGACGAGGACATCGCGAACGTCTGGCGTGACACGATGTGGGGCAAACTCGCCGGACACGAGATCAACGAGGCCGGGTTCGCACAGCCACTCCGGCCGATGAGCTCGATCGGAGGCTGAGCGCGTGCCGGTTACCGGGACGAGAGTGCGCGTGCGGTACTTCGCGTCCGCACGCGCGGCCGCAGGAGTCGAGTCCGAGGCCCTCGAGCTGCCCGACGGTGCCACGGTGGCCGACGCGATGGCGGCGTTGCGCACCCGCCACCCCGGTTCGCTGCCGCGGATCCTCGACGCCGCGAGCTTCCTCGTCGACGGCGTCGCCGTGCGCGACCCGGACCGGCCGCTGCCCGCCGATGGGGAACTCGACGTGCTGCCGCCGTTCGCGGGCGGCTGAAACGGGTCGGGCGCGGCGACCGGCACGAACAACCGGGTCGGCCCAGCGGCAGGGCCTACCGCCGACCCACAGTGGCAACGCCGGACTCAGCGTCGCTGAGTGGGGCTGTGATCGGCACTCCACCGTCCGGCGCCCTTCCCCACCGAGCGCGGTCGCGCGCCACTCACAGCGCCACACAGTCGACACATGCCGTTCACCGCGACGTACCCCGACTCCGGGACGCGGTCGATGGTCCGACCCACGTTCGGCGAACCGGTCGTCCGGACCTCTGCGCTTGGACCGAACGAATCAACTCCTTCGGGTGGTTTGTCCGGACCGAGCGTGATGCCACAACTCCAGACCCGCGGCCGGGACGAGGCGCACTCGCCGTCCGGAATCACCCCGGGTGACGGAGGCTCGCCGGTCCGGACCTTCACCGTCCTGGAGTTACCGCCGAGTTCGCCGGGCCGCCACGCGGCCGATCGACTACGGCAACACGGTCCTGCAACCGGCTCCCGCGCGACCGTCTCAAGTGTCCGATTCGCCGGTTCGGACCACTGCGAAGTGGCCTGCACGAACGGTCCATTCGCGCCAAAACCACGTGACACAAGCCTCACGAAGAGTAAAAGATCTCGGAACGGAAACGGCGCCATAACGGCAGGCTGACCTGCAATGACGGCGTCATCGCAGAAGGTTGCACGTCGTTACTGTGACTTAGCACACATACTCGAAAATTTCCGATCGGCGTTCTCGTTACGTACCGTCGCATCTCGGTTGGCCCCGACCGACCACGAGCAAGACCGGGATTCCGACGCGCCGAACCCAGTCCGCGGATTCCCGGAACCGACCCCGAGCGAAAGAACTTCTGGACTGGGACGAGAGGGAAACGGAGCCGAACCCGCGGCACGTGCCGGCATCCCGAAAGCCGGCCAGGCTCATGTGGCCTGCCCTGTTCCACGTAAGGCGCGGAAGGCGAGACCGAGTCGAAAATGGCTTATCGAGGCAAGCACCGTAAGTCCTCCACCGCTTCGCGCACCATGGCCCGGGTCGCTGTCGCGGGCCTGGCCGTGGGCGCTCCGCTGGCGCTGGCTGCGACCCCCGCGCAGGCCCAGAGCGTGAACTGGGACGCCATCGCCGAGTGCGAGAGCGGCGGCGACTGGAGCATCAACACCGGCAACGGCTACTACGGCGGCCTGCAGTTCTCCCAGAGCACCTGGGAGGCCTACGGCGGCAGCGGCAACCCGGCCAACGCCTCGCGTTCCCAGCAGATCGCGGTCGCCGAGCGCGTGCTCGACGGCCAGGGCATCGGCGCGTGGCCGGTGTGCGGCGCTCAGGCCGGCTCCACCGGCAGCTACGAGAGCAGCAACACCGAGGGCAGCGCCCCGGCGCCGGCCGAGGAGGAAACCGCCGAGGCCCCGGTCCAGGAGGAGTCCGCCCCGGCCCCGGAGCCCGCCCCGGCGCCGGTCGCCAAGTCCAACCCGGACGGCGACTACAAGGTGAAGAAGGGCGACACGCTCAGCAAGATCGCCAAGAAGCAGAACGTCGAGGGTGGCTTCCAGAAGCTCGTCGAGCTGAACGAGGGCTACATCAACAACCCCGACTTCATCGTGGTCGACCAGAAGATCGCCACCAAGTGATCGACTGACTCCGACCTTCCCGCAAGGCGCGGTTGCTGAGCGGCGTCGGACGCCGGCTCCGCCCAGCAACGTAGGGCCCCACCGTGTCCCCCGGACGGTGGGGCCCTACGCATGTCGGAAACCTTATCGAGCAATCCGGTTGATGCGAATGTCAGCGGGCGCACTCCCACGGACGGAGCAATCCAGGACGCAACCGCATCCGACGGCAACCTCGGCCGAGCACGCCCACGTCGGTCCGGTCGGCTGTCCGGCCGAGCGCCCACCAGCCGGTTCCGTCAGGGGCTGTTGACCCACTCGTCCGTGCCGTCGGTGAACCACTGGTGCTTCCACACCGGCAGGCGCGCCTTGACCTCGTCGACGAGGTCCGAACACGTCGCGAACGCTTCGCCGCGATGCTCCGCGGCGACGGCACACGCCAGAGCCACGTCCCCGATCTCCAAGGATCCGATGCGGTGGCTGACAGCGACCGCGCGTACTCCGCGACGGCGCTTCGCCACGTCGGCGACCACCTCGGCCACGACCGACGGCGCCGAAGGATGGCCCTCGTAGTACAGGGACGACACGGTGCGTCCGCCGTCGTGGTCGCGCACCACGCCGCTGAACGTCACCACCGCCCCGGCCGCGTCGTCGCCCACCAGCTCGGCGTGCTCGTCGACGGACAACGGGTCCTCGGTGACGTCGGCACGCAGAATCCGCACCGCAGCACCGGCGTCGCCGGCCCCGGATCCGCCGTCCCGCGCATGGTCTCCGCCCTGCAGCTGGTCGATCGCGTGGTCCAGCACCGGCTCCAACACGCCGAGCCCGTCCTTCACCCCGCCGGTCGACCCGGGCAGATTCACGATCAGCGTCCTGCCCGCCACGCCCGCGAGCCCGCGTGACAGCTTCGCCGTGGGCACGGCGTCGGCCCCTGCGGCCCGCACTGCGTCGGCGAGCCCCGGCACCTCCCTGTCCAGCACGGCGGCGGTCGCCTCCGGGGTGCGGTCGGTCGGCGAGATGCCGGTGCCGCCCGTCGTGAGGACGACATCGACCCCCGCGGCCAGGCACTCACGCAGCGCCTGTTCCACCGGAGCGCCGTCGCCGACGACGATCGGATCGGGCGCCGCGTACCCCCTGGAGGTCAGCCACGCCGTGATCAGCGGACCGGTGCTGTCCTCGTACACGCCCGTCGATGCACGGTTCGACGCGACGACGACCCTGGCCTCCCGGCTCATCGCTCACCGCCCGCGTGCTCGTCCGAACCCTGCGCTGCCCGGTCGCCGCGGAGGTACTCGTCGCGGCTCCACGTGCCGGTCTTGCCACCGTCCTTCGTCTCGAGACGGACGTCGTCGAGCGTCGCGGCCGGGTCGACGGCCTTGATCATGTCGTGGAGCGCCAGCCCCGCGACCGTGACCGCCGTCAGCGCCTCCATCTCCACGCCCGTCCGGTCGCTCGTGCGCGCCATTCCCTCGATGCGCACCGCGGTGTCCTCGAGCTCGAAGCTCACGTCCACCTTCGTCAACGCGATCTGGTGGCACAGCGGGATGAGTTCGGGCGTCTTCTTGGCTCCCATCACCCCCGCGATCCGGGCGGTGGCCAGCGCGTCGCCCTTCGGCAGCCCACCTCCCGAGATCAATCCGATGACCTCGGCGGTCGTACGCATCCGGCCACTGGCGACGGCCGTGCGGGCGGTGACGTCCTTCGCGGACACGTCGACCATTCGGGCGTTGCCGGACTCGTCGACGTGGCTGAGTTCCCTCGCTGGCTGGCTCACACCGTCGAGGCTACTTCGCCTGCTTGCCCCCCGTCGCCTGCACCGCCGCGGACTTGACGGCTTCCGCGACGGCGGGGGCGACAGCGTTGTCGAACACGCTCGGCACGATGAACGAGGCGTTGAGCCGGTCGTCGACGACATCGGCGACGGCGTTCGCGGCGGCGAGGAGCATCTCGTCGTCGATGTCGCGCGCGTGGGCGTCGAGCAGGCCGCGGAACACGCCCGGGAACGCCAGCACGTTGTTGATCTGGTTCGGGTAGTCGCTGCGGCCCGTGGCGACTACGGCGGCGTGCTGCTGCGCCTCGATCGGATCGATCTCCGGGTCCGGGTTGGCGAGCGCGAACACGACCGGGTCGTCGTTCATCGTGGCGACCTGTTCGGCGCCGAACAGGTTCGGCGCCGACACCCCGATGAACACGTCGGCGCCCGCGAGAGCCTCGTGCAGGCTGCCGGTCATGCCGTCGGCATTGGTGTGCTCGGCGACCCACTGCAGGTTGGGGTCCATGTTCTCGCGTCCGGTGTGGACGATGCCGTCGATGTCGACCGCGATCACGTCGGCCGGGTTCCTGCGCAACAGGAGCCGGATGATCGCCGAGCCGGCCGCGCCGACACCGCTGACGACGACCCGGCAGTTCTCGATGTTCTTCGCGACCACGCGGAGGGCGTTGCGCAGCGCGGCCATCACGACGATGGCGGTGCCGTGCTGGTCGTCGTGGAAAACGGGGATGTCGAGCTGCTCACGCAGCCGGGCCTCGATCTCGAAACAACGGGGCGCGGCGATGTCCTCGAGGTTGATGCCCGCGTAGACCGGCGCCAGCGCGCTCACCGTGCGGATGATCTCCTCGGTGTCCTGCGTGTCCAGGCACACGGGCCAGGCGTCGACGTCGGCGAACTTCTTGAACAGCGCCGCCTTTCCCTCCATGACGGGAAGTGCGGCACCGGGCCCGATGTTGCCCAGTCCGAGGACCGCCGAACCGTCGGTGACGACCGCGACGGTGTTGCGCTTGATCGTCAGCCTGCGCGCGTCCTCGGGGTTGGCCGCGATCGCCTGGCACACACGGGCGACACCCGGCGTGTAGGCACGCGAGAGATCATCACGGTTCTTCAACGCGACCTTGGGGCTCACCTCGAGCTTGCCGCCGAGGTGCATGAGGAACGTGCGGTCGGAGATCTTGCGCACCTTGACGCCCGGCAGCGCGTTCAGCGCCGTTGTGATGTCCTCCGCGTGGTCGGCGGAGGAGACGTTGGCCGTGATGTCGACGACGATGGCTTCGGCGTCCGACCCGACGACGTCGAACGCCGTCAGCACGCCGCCGACCTTTCCCACCGCGGTCGTCAGATCCCCGGCCGCGCTGGCCGACGGCGGCGCGTCGACTCGAACGGTGATCGAATAACCCGGGCCGGGAACCGGCATTGTCACTACCCCCGTGTGGTCAGGGAACTGCAGGATTCGCCTGTCAACACTAGCGGCGTGGCGGGCGTCACCGGCCCCCGACCGGGTGACTGACCAGTAACTTCGCGCTGCTCACCGGCAGTGCGAACGCCCGGGTCAGGCGCGCTTGTTGATCTCGGTCTGCGGGTGCTCGTACGGCACCGACTCGAGCGGGAACGACACGTCCCCGAAAGGAGAGAGGGCGCCCTGCCGGTCGGCGGCGAGTTCCGACACGGGGTGGCCGTCGTCGACCTCCGGCCATTCCGGGTCGATCCGGTCGTTCTTCCGCTCGCTGGCCTTCGCCACGTCGTCCTCCATCGCCTCGGTCCGCGGATGTGCCCGCGCGTGCGCACAGCGCAGGCCTTTCGACTCCAGCACAGTGTGCCCGATGCCGGAACCCGGGAGATATCCTGGTCACGATGCCCGCCCTCGCTCTCGCGGACTGGTTGCGCTCGCTGCCGGACGACCGAATGGCCTCGTTGCTGCGCGCTCGCCGGGACCTGGCGACGCCGCCGCCGTCCGATTCCACCGTCCTCGCGACCCGAGCGGGCACGCCGGGGTCCATAGCGAGGGCCTGTGAGCAGCTCGACTCGGCCACGCTGGCCACCTACGAGGGGCTCGTCGTCGCCGGCGCCGACACCGAACCGGTCACCCCGGAGCGACTGGCCGAGTTGTTGGGCGACGAGCCCGCGCCGGCAGGCCTGTTCGAGCTCGCGTTGGCGTGGGACGATCCCGAGACCGGCGAGATTCAGATCCCGCCCGGCGCACGGGAGACGTTCGGCCCGTTCCCGGCGGGCCTCGGCGATTCGGTGCCCTCGTTGGCCGATACCGAGTTCGACACGCTGGATCTCGGCGACGACGAGCGCGCGCTGCTGCGGAAGCTGTCCGCGGGCCCGCCGATCGGCCGTACCCGTGACGCCGCGGCCGACGTCCCGCTGTCACGGGCCGAGACGCCGGTGCAGAAGCTGCTCGCGCGCGGCCTGCTGGTCCGCCGCGACGAATCGACCGTCGAACTGCCCCGCGAGCTCGGGCTGGCCCTGCGCGGCGGGGCGATCCACCGGGAGGGCGAGCTCGCCGAACCGGAACTGCCCGTCCATCCGCACGGCCAGTCCACAGTGGATGAGGCGGGTGCGGGCGAGGCGATGGAGCTGCTGCGCCACGCCGAGGCCTTGCTGCGCACATGGTCCGACACGCCGTCGCCGGTACTGAAGTCGGGCGGGCTCGGCGTACGGGAGATCAAGCGGCTGGCACGCGAGGTGGACGTCGACGAGACCCGGTTGGCGCTGCTCGCCGAGCTCGTCGCCGGTGCGGGCCTGGTCGCGGCGAGCGACGACGCCACGCCCGCATGGGTGCCGACCACGCTGACCGACTCGTGGTTGTCGTCGCCGCCAGCGATCCGGTGGATGACGCTCGCCCAGGCATGGCTGGACCTGCCTCGGCTGCCGGGCCTGGCCGGACAGCGGGACGAGAAGGACAAGGCGCTGGCCGCGTTGTCCGAGGAACTGCGCAGGCCGAACGCGCCGATGCTGCGCAGGCGGGTCCTGAGCACACTGTCGGAGTTGTCGGGCGGCGCGGGTGTGAAGAGCGTCGACGAGCTCGTCGCCTACCTCGCCTGGCACGCACCGCGCAAGGGCGGACGGCTGCGCGACGAGATCGCCCGCGCGACGATGTCCGAGGGCGCCGCGCTCGGCATGGTGGCGCTCGGCGCCATCACCTCCGCCGCGGCGGCCCTGCTCGACGACGACGCGCACACCGCGGCGAGCGCCATGGCCGACGCGATGCCGAGACCGGTCGACGAGGTCCTCGTCCAGGCCGACCTGACCGTCGTGGCCCCCGGCCCGCTCGAGGCGGACCTGGCCACGGCGATCAACGCCGTCGCCGACGTCGAATCGGCAGGCCACGCGACGGTCTACCGCGTCACCGAGGGCTCCGTCCGGCGGGCGCTCGACACCGGCCGCACGGCCGACGACCTGCACGAACTGTTCCGCACCCGCTCGGCGACACTCGTTCCGCAGGGATTGACGTACCTGATCGACGACGTCGCCCGCAGGCACGGCCGGCTCCGCGGCGGCGCCGCCGCATCGTTCCTGCGCTGCGATGACGAGGTGCTCATCGCCGAGGTGATGGCGCACTCCGTGGCACGCGACCACGAGCTGCGGCGGATCGCGCCGACCGTGCTCGTCAGCCCGTTTCCGCTGGCCGAGGTGCTCGACGCGCTGCGCGGCGCCGGGTTCACGCCCGCCGCCGAGGGCCCCGACGGGCGGATCCTGGATCTGCGTCCCAGCGGACGTCGGATTCCGGCCAGGAACCGGCCCAGCCAGCGCACCGCCCACGCGCCGGCGCCGATCAGCGAGGAGCAGGTCTCGGCCGTGCTCACGCACATCCGCGCGGGCGATCGCGCGGCGACGACGCGGCGAGGCACGACCGTCCGGCTGCCCGCGGGTGGCGGGGCGGACACCTCCGCCACCATGGCGCTGCTGGCCCAGGCCACGCGCGAACAGCGCGAGGTATGGATCGGGTTCGTCGACTCCCACGGCACGGCCACGCAGCGCATCGTCACCCCGGTGCGCGTCGGCAGCGGCATCCTCGAAGGGTCCGACAACGAGCGCTACCCGCTGCACCGGATCACGTCAGCGGCCCTCGTCGAGGCCTGAGCCAGAACACGCGCGAACGGGCAGCCGCGCGTCAGCGTGTCGTTGGGGCCGTGGCCGGGCGGCGGGCAGGCGCAGCACACGCGGGTTACAGGGCTTTGAGACCTTCCAGGATGCGTTCCATGAAGGCCTGGGAGGAACGATCACCGGTCACCCTGCCGGGCCGCTGGATCGACACGGCTCCGGCGTCGGCCAGGTCGGAGACGATCACCTTCACCACGCCCAACGGCAGCCGCGCGTACGCGGCGATCTCGGCGATCGACTTGATCTCCTCCGTGCACAGGTCACAGATGAACCGCTGCACGGTGGAGGCCACGGCTCCGGACGCGGTGGCGCCCGCGACGTCGTAGGCCGACACGAGGGACTCGAGCTGGAGGTCCGTCGCGGGCGCGACGCGTCCGCCCGTGCGCGCGTACGGCCGCACCAGCGACCGGTGCATCCGTCGCGGTTCCGCCGGCTCCGCCGCCCCGCCATATCCGGATGCGCTGTGTCCGGATGCGCCTTGTCCGGATGCGCTGTGTCCGCTCTGCGCCCCGCCTCGGGAGGCGGGCGGGAACGACGGCGACGACGAGCTCCGCCGCGGCGCGGGCGGCCGTGATTCCGGTGGGAACGCCTCGGAAGGCGGCTGGTCCGCCGAAAACGGCTCCGACGCCGGCGGCTGGTACGGCGACGGTGCGGGCGGGAACTGGTGCTCGTTCCGGGAGTGCCCCGGCTGCGGCGGAGGCGGGAACCGCTCGGCGGAGTGCCTGCCGGGCGGGTGCTGGCCCGCCGGTGGCCGCCCTGGCGCGGGCTGCCGCGGCAGGCTGCCCAGGTCGAATCGGTCCGGGGCGTCGTACTCCCGGTCCCCGCCCTCGTGCAGCGCGTCCCAGTCCGACGGGTCCCACTCGCGCGCCGGAGTCACCGCGCCTCACCACCGCTGCGCAGCGCGGCGCCGCCGTCCTGGCCCAACCGATCGGCCAGCACCGCCATCTCGTAGGCGAGCACGCCGATGTCGGCCGACGGGGCCGCCAGTGCCGCCAGGCACGAGCCTTCGCCGACCGACATGAGGAACAGGTAACCGCGATCCATCTCGACGACAGTCTGGTTGACGCGGCCGCCGTTGAACGACTCCGCCGCGCCGTGCGTCAGTGACACCAGGCCCGACGCGACCGCCGACAGCTGGTCGGCCCGGTCCCGCGGCAGTCCGTCGGACGCCGACAGCAGCATCCCGTCGGCGGACACCACGACCGTGTGGGCGGCACCGGAGACCCGGCGCACGAAGTCGGTGAGGAGACCGCCGACGTCGCCGCGGGTCCCGGGATCGGTCACTGTCCCTCCTTCGCACGCGCACATCGGCCCGGGCCTCAGACTATTAGGCGCCCGCACGGGGTTCGACCTCGAGGCCCCGGCTACACGCGGTTTCACCTGAGCGGCGGCACACCGCGCCGCACGGCGCACGCAACAGCGCACGTCACCGCGTAGCCGGCAGTGACCACGTCACTTCCCATCGGCCGCCAGCGTCCAGCGCCGCAGGTTCTCCGCGCGTCTCGGGCGAGGACAGCGACGACGGGGTGCTACGACGACCTGGTGCTACGACGACGGGATGCGCGAACCCAGCCGGCGAAGCGCTCCATGGGGCGTGGCCGGCCAGGCGGGTGAGCCTGAGGTTCTGCTACCCGCACCGCCACACAGCCCGTATGACTTTTCCCGTCAACCGGCCTGGAGGGCGGAGTCGTGGGCGATGGCGTGCTGCACGACGGAGATGAGCACCTGTTTGGCGGAGTCCCGCTGCCGCGCGTCACAGGCCATGATCGGCACGGACGGCGAGATCGTCAGCGCGTGCCGGACGTCTTCGATCGAGTGGTGCAGCAGCCGGTCGAAGCAGTTGATGGCCACGATGTACGGCAACTTGCGGTTCTCGAAGAAGTCGATCGACGGGAACGCGTCCGCCAACCGCCGCGTGTCGACGAGGACGACCGCGCCGATGGCGCCCTTCGCCAGGTCGTCCCACATGAACCAGAACCGGTGCTGGCCCGGCGTGCCGAAGACGTACAGCACGAGGTCCGAGTCCAGCGAGATCCGGCCGAAGTCCATGGCGACCGTGGTGGTCGCCTTCTGCGGCGTCGCGGACAGATCGTCCACCGACACGCTCGCCTCGGTCATCGACGCCTCGGTCGTCAGCGGGTCGATCTCCGACACCGCACCGACCAGGGTCGTCTTTCCGACGCCGAAACCACCCGCGACCACGATCTTCGTCGAGGACGTGGGTCCCCCAGCGGCAGGCGCAGCTGTGTCGGAATCAAATTCGCCGAAGGCCACTGAGAACCCTTTCCATGAATTCGATACTGGGCCGGTCGCCCACCATGGTGTTCGTGTTCGGGGAGTGCACCAGCACCAGGCCCAGACCGGCAACGTCACCTACCAGAACCCGCACCACGCCGAGCGGCATCTTCAGCAGGGCGGCCACCTCGGCGACCGACCTGGTGTCGAGGCAGAGCCCGCAGATGTGCTTGTGTTCCGGCACGCGCACCCCGTCGAGCCGCCTGCCCCGCTCGGACGTCGAGATCAGTGTCTCGATGGCGAGGTCCTGGCTCGGCCGGGTGCGGCCTTTCGTCCGGAAGTACGGCCGGACCAGTCCGGAGCTCTCGGACGGTGTTTCCTCGGGCACCGGTCCGGAGCCTCCCAGGTCGATCCGCTGCGGTCCGAACGTGTCGCCCGACGACTGGCGGGGTACGGGCGACGGGCGGAACCCGTCGTCGACGGGCGGGAACCGTCCGGTGCCGAAGTCGCCGGTACGCCACTCGCCGGTGTCGGCGGGGCCGCGACCGAAGTCGTCATCGTAGCGGTCGAAGTCGCGGGCGAACTCGTTTGGTCCGCTCAGAGAGTTCTCCGCGTACGGGACGTGGTAGCCGCTGCTGAAATCCGGGTGCTCGCGTTCGGGCGGGCCGCTGTCGCGGTGCGGTACGTCGTGCGAGCCGTAGAGCTCCGAGCCGGGGCCACCCAACAGCCGTTCCCGGTACTCGGACACGCTGAAGTCGGCGGGATCGCCCGCTTCCTCGTCGGAGGGGTACAGCCAGTCGCTGCCGCGGTCCACCCGCTTGCTTGGTCTGATCGGCCGCCACGCCTCGTCGGCGCGACCGTCCTGCTCGTCCGGCGGGCGGGGTTGTTGCCCCCGGTCCCACCGTCGATCACCTCGTGAGTGCCCGGAATCCACGGCGGTCTCCTCAGTGTGTGCTCACTGTCGGTGGATACATCATCGGCAGCCTCGCGCCAAGTCCTGGTGACGGTGAGCTCACCGGCGGGTGCTTCCCTGCAGCTGGGCTCGCAGTTCCGGGGTCATCTGCTGGCCGACGCGGTCGACCAGCAACGTCATCTCGTACACGACCAGGCCGATGTCACTGTCCGGCGCACCGAGCACGGCGAGGCAGGAGCCGTCGGAGACCGACATCAGGAACAGGAAACCGTTGGCCATCTCGACGACCGTCTGGGCCACCGGGCCGCCCTCGAAGACCTGGGCGGCACCGCGTGCCAGGGACGTCAGTCCGGACGCAACCGCGGCGAGTTGGTCGGCACGGTCCTTCGGCAGGCCCTTCGAGGAGGCCAGCAGCAGCCCGTCCGCGGACACGACCACGGAATGTGCGACGCCGGGGACCCGGTGCACGAAGTCGGTGATGAGCCAGGCGAAGCTCCCGGCCTGGCCGGAATTGCCCTGCCGGGGCGTACCCGGCTGCATCGAACCAGCGCGTGTCAACTCTTACTCCTTCGCCCCGTGAACGCCGTTGTCGGTCGAACCGTTCGACTCGGCCTCGGACTGTGTGCCTGTTTGATCCGGTTGTTCTTTCAGTGCATGCCTGCCGCTGGTGAAGCCGCGCTGGAACGAGGCCATGCGGTTTCGGGCGGCCTCGGCCGACCGCGACACGGCGGGCTTCTCCGTCGCGACGGGCGGGGCCGCCGGGGCGGTCTCCGCAGCCGCGCTGGGGGCGGGGGTCGCGTCACTCGCCTCCGTGACCGAGCCCGGCACGAGGTACGCGTTCGGCACCCGCTTGGGCAGGCCCGCTGTCGTGATCTCCTCGCCCTTCGGCTCGAGCAGCGACTGTGCCGCTTCCCAACCGGTGTCCGACACGCTCCGCCAGTCCTCCTGTACTCCTCCGGCGGAGGCGCCACCGGAGGAATCCCCGGCGCGTGCGGTGTCTGCATCCGCGACGTCGCTGGTCTGGTCGCCGGCCCCTGCCTCCGGCACATTCTCGTCTTCCTCGCTGAACCAGCGCGACAGCACCGACTGGTAGATCGGCAGCCGCTTCGTCGGCGCTTCTTCCTCCAGCGCCGCACTCTCGGTTCCGGACTGTGCCCCACCTGCCGCGGCTGCGGCATCTGCGGCGCCCGTGGTCCCGTTGCCGGCCGCCCCCTGCGACGTTCCGGGACCGGCCGCCGTTTCCGGAGACACGTAGCGCGGCTCCCGTTGCGGCAGCGCGAGCGGGTTGTCCTCCGGCACCGTACCGGCACCGGGCGCGGCCTCGCCTGTCGTGTCCAGCCTGCCGTTGCCGGTGCCGTTGCCGTTGCCATCGCCGTTGCCGTTGCCATCGCCGTTGCCGCCCGCGGGCTGCTGCGGTGGCCAGGAGGGCCGGACGGAGCCGGTCGTCTCCCCGGGGGTGCGCTTCGGCAGCGCGTCCGGTTCCCGTTCCTCCGGACTGACGAACGGACCGGCAGCCTTGTTCGGACCGCCGACCAGGTCGTCGAGGCTGATCGGCTGGTCGAGCGGGGTCAGCCCCTGCTGGTCCTCGCCGCCCGTGGACGGGCTCGCCGCGGGCATGACGGTGGTCGCCGAGTCGGCGCCCTGCGGGGCCCCGGACAGGTAGTCGAGTTCGGAGGCGTCCTCCGGGACGTCCTCGGCACTCGGCCACCGGTCGTCGAACGACTGTGCTGGTTCGAACGCGCTGGTCGGCCGGGCAGCGGAACCGGCGACGGGCTCGTCGGTGTGGTCGAGCCGCCGCATCGGCAGTTCCGCCGCCGCGGGCACACCCGCGTACGAACCGTTGTGCTGACCACCCACCGCAGCTGCGATTCCCTGCGGACCACCGGGCGCGTCCGTGAGCAGTTCCCGCGGCACGACGACCCGGGCGACCACACCGCCCTCGATGTCCTCGTTCTCACGGAGACGGACGTCGATACCGTGTCGCTGGGCCAGGCGCGCGACCACGTACAGGCCCATGCGCCGGGTCACGGACACGTCCAGGTCCGGCGGGTCGGCGAGCCGCTCGTTGGCCTCGGCGAGCTGCTCCTCGCTCATGCCCACACCGCGGTCGGTGATCTGGATGGCGAGCGAACGCTTGCGCGTCACGGCGGCCCGCACGCTGATCTTCGTGTCCGGCTCGGAGAAGTACGTCGCGTTGTCGAGCAGTTCGGCCAGCAGGTGTACCAGGTCGTTGACGGCACGGCCGTGCACCGCGGCCTCCGGCACGCTGCCGACCTCGACGCGGGCGTACTGCTCGATCTCCGACACCGAGGCACCGACGACATCGGCAGCGGGCACGGGCTTGGCCATGGACTTCGACAGGCCCGCACCCGAGAGCACCAGCAGGCTCTCGCCGTTGCGGCGGAGCCGCGTCGCGAGGTGGTCGAGCTCGAACAGATGCGACAGCTGGTCCGGGTCCTGCTCGTCGGATTCGAGGCTGTCGATCACGCCGAGCTGGCGTTCCACGAGCCGCTGACTGCGGCGCGAGAGGTTGACGAAGATGCCGTTGACGTTCTCACGCAGGAGCGCCTGCTCGGCGGCCATGCGGACTGCGCGTTCGTGCACCACGTCGAACGACCGGGCGACTTCGCCGATCTCCTCCTTGGTATCGACCGGCACCGGGCTGATGCCCTTGCGGGACGCCTCCATCGGGTTCGGATCGGCGAGGATGCGGCGCACGGTCTCCGGCAGCCGGACGTACGCCACCTCCAGTGCGTTCTCCCGCAGCGTCCGCAGCGGCGCCAGCATCGAGCGCGACACGTAGAGCATCAGTGCCAGCGCGGCGATCAGGGCGACGGCCACGATGGCGGCGTCACGCCAGGCGGCGAACGTCGTGTCGCCCGCGAGGGCGCTCGACTGCTCCTCCAGGTCGCTCAGCAGCCCGGACTCGGCCTCTCGGTAGTTGTCACGCGTGACGGCGAGGTCGTTGACGAACTCTTGCTGGTTGATCTGCGGCGGTTCACCGTTCTCGACGCGCGCGAAGGCCTGGTCCCGCTGCATCTGCCTGCGGTCGATCTCCGGGGCGGACACGGTGTCGGTGAAGTACTGCCGCTGCTGCAGCGAGGCGTAGGCGTTGAAGTCCTCGGACGCCGACTCGCCACTGGCCATGGCGTCCTTGGCGTCCTCGAGCATGTACCGCGGGAAGTCGTTCTGCTGTGCTGCGAGCGCGACGATGGCGCCTTCGAGGGAGATGTTCTCCTTGGTCTCCGACAGCGCGTGGATCGCGTTGCTGTCGCGGAGCATGTCGCGATCGCTGATCGCGGTCGTGACCTCTCGGTCGAGCTGGACCAGTCCCGTGATGAGCAGCGTGTACTGGTCGAGCAGGGTGCGCGGGGTCATCGCGCCCTCGGCGACGGCCTGGCGCATGGAGTCGAGCACGCCGAGCCGGTTCACGCCCGCCTCGTAGCGCGCCTGCATCGCAGGGTCGTCGACGGCGAGGTCCTCCGCCAGAGCGTTCAGGCGTCCCACCGCGGTGTCGACCTGTTGCACCTGGGCGTTGAACAGGTTCGTCCGTTCGGCGTCGCCGGGGCCCGCGCCGAGCTTGAGCACCGCGTGCTCGCGCTCGATCTGGAGCTGGTGGACGACGTCGCTGATCTGGTCGGCGAGCTGCACCTGGTCGGCGGTCTGCTCGAGCTGACCCGCCCGGTCGAGGGACTCGTACACGCGCAGGCCCGCGAGCACGAGCGCGGTGACCGTGGGAATGATCAGGATCAGGGCGAGCTTGGACCGCAGCCGCCAGTTACGCAGACCGCGTCCGGAACCGCCGCTGCCGGCGCTGCCGGCGGCCGACGGGGAGGCAGTCGCCTCGGCGGTCGGGCCGTCCGGGCCGTCGCCGCCGGCCTGCCCTCCCTCCGCCTTCTCGTCGAGCACTACGAGCACACTCCCAAAGTTCGAGCCCTACGGCTCCCGCCGATTTCCTACGGCTCCTGCCGATTTGCCGTCCCGACCAGGACCTGCCGGCCCGGGGACCCGGTGCACCAGCGACGGCGGTGGCGACCGACCGCCGCGCCGGAGCGTCCCGCTCCGACGCCTCGCGGGTGCACCCGCTCAGTACGTACGCCTACCGGATGAGTGCTGCAGCTCGACTCGACGCATCGTCGTCTACCCCTCAACGGCCTTCCCCCCGTCGCGGGATCTTCGATCCCTCGTCGCCGACCGACACTCATTTCAGTGAGCGTGCAACCCGATTCCCGGGTGGGCAGAGGCAGAGAGTAGCGAACGACCTGTTAGCACGTAACCCTCTCAGGTTAGAACAGGGCGAAACCCACCATCCGGTTACTCAGTGTTCACTTCTCTGCCCTATAACCCGAACTCCGGGAACACGTTCAGTAGTCTTTCATAATCCAACTCAGTGCCGGGAGGGTGATATCCAACACCCAGTCATTCGTATTGAGCACCCGTTGTGATCGCTTTGCCGGGTTAATACAGTGGACGCGCATCGTCGGTGCGCCCGGTGCAGACCAGCGATCCTCGCAGGCCTGCGCCATGTGGTCACCCCACACCATTATCTAGTCCCACGAGGAGTTGCCTTGCGCCCATCACTACGCCGCGCGGGCGGTCGGCGTCTCGCCGCGCTCACCGCCGGCCTCGCCGTGTTCGCCTCCATCAGTGGCTGCGGTCTGCTCGGCGGTTCGGATGACGAGGACGGCGGCAACTCCCAGGTCGAGAAGTCGAAGATCAACGTCTCGATCCAGGGCACGATCGACCTCGCCGCGTTCCACCTCGCCCGCAAGGAGGGCTACTTCGCCGACGAGGGCCTCAAGGTCAACCCGATCAAGGTCGACAGCGCCGACAAGGGCTTCAACAAGCTCAACTCGGGCGAGGTCGACATCATCTATTCGGGTTACACCGGCTTCTTCTCGCACCAGGCCGCCGGCGACATGGACCTCAAACTGATCGCCGACGCCTCGTCCGCGGCGCCGAAGTCCAACGCGATCATGGTCCCGAAGAACTCGCCGCTCGAGGAGCCGAAGGACCTCGAGGGCAAGACGGTCGGCGTGACCCCGCCCGACACCCTGGCCGACATCCTCACCAAGGCGTGGGCCGAGGCCAACGACGTCGATCTCGACAAGGTCAACTGGAAGCCCGCCGGATTCAGCACCACGGCGAAGGGCCTCGGCAAGAGCATCGACGCCGCCTTCTTCCCGGACCCGTTCATCGCCATGAACCAGCAGCAGATCGGCGCCGAGTCGCGGTGGGACCCGATGACCGGGCCACTGAAGGACCTGCCGATGGCCGGCTACGGCACCACCGCCGGCTTCGCCGAGGAGAACCCGAAGACGGTCGCCGCGTTCCAGCGCGCCATGGTCAAGGCCAGCAACGAGGCGGAGACCGCCGATCGCACCAAGGTCATCGACCCGATCCTCGTCAAGGACATCGGCCTGCCCGAGGACATCGCGCCGATGACGACGCTGCTGACCTTCGAGAGCAGCCTCGACCCCGAACGCATCCAGCGGGTCCCCGACCTCATGGTCGACCGCGGCGCCATCAACGAGAAGATCGACGTCAAGGACATGATCGTCCCGCCGGACACCGGCGGGGACGACTCGGCCAAGTAACCGGCGTGCGCACATTCGCCAAAGGTCTCACCGGCCTGCTCGGGTTCTTCCTTCTCTGGGAGATCGCCGTGCAGGCCGGTGTGCTGCCGGACTACTGGGTTCCTCCCGCCAGCGAGGTCGCCACGACCTTCGTGACCCTGCTGGGGCAGCAGGAGTTCCTGCTCGCCGTCATCGCGACCCTGCTGGCCTGGCTGATCTCGCTCGGCGTCGCCATCGCCGTCGGCGTGCCCGCCGGGCTGCTCCTGGGCAGCGTGCCTGCGGTGCAGTCGGCCAGCCGGGCGCTCATCGAGTTCCTCCGTCCGATCCCCGCCGTCGCCCTGGTCCCGCTGGTCATGGTGACCATCGGCAGCGGCCCCGACGCCAAGATCACGCTCGCCGTGTACGCGGCGATGTGGCCGATCCTGTTCAACACGATCTACGCCTTCGGTGAGATCGACCCCGTCCTGCTCGACTCCGCCAGAGCCGCAGGAGCCAACCGAAGGCAGTCACTCACCTGGGTGGCTTTGCCCCACGCCGCGCCGTTCATCTTCACCGGTGTCCGCGTGGCGGCGTCCATCGCACTGATCGCGGTCATCAGCGTCGAGTACATCGCGGCGTCGGAGATCGGGCTCGGCCGGTACATCCTCGAAGGCGGTATGAACAACGGCCACCTCGATCAGGTCATGGCGGGCACCGTGCTCGCGGGCCTGGCCGGCTGGGCGATCAACTCCGCGCTCGTCGGCGGCGGCAGGAAGCTGTTCCGCTGGGCCGACACCGAGGAAAGGGCCACACGATGAGCGCCCCGACGGTCGCCGCCAAGCGCGGACGCATCCTCGGCTCGGCCGCGGTGACCTGGCTCGTGTTCGCCCTGGCGCTGTCGGCCTGGGAGCTGATCGCCCTCGGCGCGGACACCGTCTACTTCCCGCGGATGACGGCGATCCTCGGCACCGGTGCCGACATCCTGCTGTCCGGCCCGGCCTGGCGGCTGATGCTGGGCGACGCCGTGTTCGACATCGTGCTGCCGAGCCTCGCGACCGCCCTCGGCGCGTGGGCCTTCTCCGCGGCACTCGGCGTCGCGCTCGGCACCGCACTCGGGCGATCCCGCTGGGCGATGGACTACTGCGGAACGCTGATCTCGTTCCTGCGTTCCGTCCCGCCCGTGACGCTGATGCCCGCCTTCATGGTGATGTTCGGCATCGGCAAGCAGATGGAGATCGCGGCGATCGTGTTCTCGACGCTGTGGCCGATCGTGCTGAACACGGTCGACGGCGTGCGCTCGGTCGACCAGGTCAAGATCGACACCGCGCGCTCGCTCGGCACCCCGCGGCGGTACTGGCTCGGCATGATCGTGCTACCCGCGGCGATGCCGAAGATCTTCGCCGGACTGCGGCTGAGCCTGTCGATCGCCATCCTGCTCATGGTGGTGGCCGAGATCGTCGGCGGCAGCGGCATCGGCCTGCGCATCTCCACGACGCAGTCGACCGTCCAGTACACCGAGATGTGGTTCTGGGTGCTGCTGCTCGGTGCGCTCGGCTACGCACTCAACAGCGCTCTGCTGGCGGTCGAGCGGCTCGTGCTCGGCTGGCAGCCCGCCCGCGAGGACGACGCGTGAACGCCCACGACGTCCGTCCCGTGACACCGACCTGTGACGCGCCCGTAGGAGGCTGACCGTGTCGACCATGCTCGAGGTTTCCGGCCTCACCCACCAGTACGGCCAGGGTGAGCGCGCGCATGTCGCCGTGCGGGACCTGACGTTCACCATCGAGTCCGGACAGCTGGCGTGCATCGTCGGCCCGTCCGGTTGCGGCAAGTCGACCCTGCTGCGCTGCATCTCCGGCCTCATCCCCGCGACGGGTGGTTCGGTCCGGCTGCACGGCGACGAGGTGTCGGGCGTACCCGACGACCTCGCCGTGGTGTTCCAGGACTACAGCCGTTCGCTGTTCCCTTGGCTGACCGTGGCGAAGAACGTCGAGTTCCCGCTGCGCTGGCAGAAGGTGCCGAAAGCCGATCGGAAGCGCCGCGCCGAGGAGGTCCTCGAGTCGGTGGGCCTGTCCGGCGTCGGTAAGAAATACCCGTGGCAGCTCTCCGGTGGCATGCAGCAGCGCGTGTCCATCGCGCGGGCGCTGGTCAGCAGGCCCGCGCTGCTGCTGATGGACGAACCCTTCGCGTCGGTGGACGCCCAGACCCGCGGTGAGCTGGAGGATCTGACGCGCCGGGTGCAGCGCGAACTGGGCAGCACGATCCTGCTGGTCACCCACGACATCGACGAGAGCGTCTACCTCGCCGACCGCGTGCTGGTGCTGTCGAAGTCGCCCGCGGCGATCGTGGCGGACCTGGACATCGCTCTGCCCGCCGACCGCGACCAGATCACCACCCGCGAGTCCGAGCAGTTCGTCTCCCTGCGCAGCGAGGTGGCCCGGCTGTTGCAGAGCCCGCAGGTGCAGCGCACCGGCGAAGCGGACACGACGGACGCGGCGCATGCAGCGGGCGAGTCCGGGGACGCTGCGGGCGCCCGGACGGACGCGGGTTCCGGTGCGGGTTCGGACCGATTCACGGAGACCCACGGGACCGCCGAATCGTCCGACGAGACGGCCACGGCGCGGAGCTGAGCGCCTGACGCTCCCGCGCCGGTGGGCGGGAGCGTCCGCTCAGCGGTGGGTGCGGGCGTGCCTGGCGCGTGCCGTGGCCCGCTGCAGTCCCGACATCCGTTCGCGAATCGCCTCGGGCGACCTGTCGATGAACGCGGGCGCTCGCCGCTGCACGCCGTCGGCGTCGCGCCCGTTGCGGTCACCGCCGTCGCCGGTGGGACGAGCGGCCGCCGAACCCGCCGGCACGGCACCGCTGTGGTCGAGTCCGCCGTGATCGGCGCCACTGTGGTCGGCACCGCTGTGGTCGAGTCCGTCGTGGTCTAGTCCGCTGTGGGAACCACCAGGAGCGGCACCCGCGTGGCCGGGAACGCCCCGACCCGCACCGTTCGTCCCAGAACCGTGTGTCCCCGGACCGTCGGCGCCGGCACCGTTGCGGGAGCGACCGTGCGGTCCGGAGTCGTGGGACGTCGCACCGGCCTGGCCGGCGATGACGCTACGCGCGGAACCGTCCTCGCCCGTGGAGTCGAGGAGCCAGTCGTGTGGATCCCCGTCCGGCTCGAACCACCGCGTCATGAGGCGCCGGTAGACGGCCATCCGATCGGTGGGCTCGTCGCCGGACCCGTCGTCCGCGGACGTGTCGGGACCGGCCGGGGCCTCGGGCTGCGGCAGGGAGTGCGGTGTGGGTGCCGCGGCGGGTTCGTCGCCGTCGCGCATCGGCCAGGTCGGCCCCGGGCCCAACGCCGACACGTCGGTCTGTTCGGCGGGCTCGAGCTCCGGTTCGCGGTGCGGCCGCGCCGCCAGCCCCGCCGCCGAACCGTCGCCTGCGGGCCGTTCGGCGGGAGTGTGCGCACCCGGCGCAGGCGCGTGTTCCGCCGCGGCGCCGTCAACTGCGTCGGCGGGTCGGCCGTCCGGTTCCGCCTCGACCGGGACCGCACCGACCGTGGGCACGGGTGCGGTCAGTCCGTCGGTGACCTCGGCGGCCGACTCCGGAGCCGGCAGCCGGGCCGCTGTCGAGGCGGCACCGCTGCCCTCGTCCCAGTCCGCCTCACGGGTACCGAACGCCGCGGCACGCCCGGTCTCCGAGCCACCCGCGACGCGGGGGATCTCCTCGGTGAGCGAATCGTCAGCGGTGGGCGCCGCACCGGGACGCCGCACCGGCCGCCACGGCGCCGCGGGCTGTACCGCACCGGCGGCGCCGTCCACGCGGTCGGCTCCCGGCAGGTTGCCGTGTGCCTGCGCGTATTCGCCTGCCGCAACCTCGACGGGTGCGGTCCCGGCTTCGCCGGCCCGATCGGCGACGCCCGGCCCCGCGGGCGCGACGACATCGTCGGGGCGGTTCCTGTCGCCGGTGGCGCCGGCGTGGTCGTCGCCCAGGATCTCCGAGACCGCAGGCCTGCGCCGTGGCAACACGGGCGCGGGTTCCTCCGCCCCCGAAGCGTCCTGCTCCTGCAGCGCTGCCGGCTCCGCGGTGCCGCCGGAGTCCCCGGTGACGGCCGGCTCCGCGGTGGCGGCCGGTTCAGCGGTGACGGCCGGTTCGGGGAGCGGCCCCGGATCCGGCACGTCGACCGGCTTGCCGAACGTGTCCGCGTCGGCGTACGGATCGGCGAACAGTTCGGCGACGGACTCGCGCGGGGGCGGCTGTCCGGAACCCCGCGGGGCCACGGGCGCGCTCGCCGGGCCGTCGGCGGGCTCGTCCGCGGGTGCGAGCGGCTCGGACGGTTCGGGTTCCGACGGCAGCGCGGTCGCGGGACGGCGCGGCGGCTCCGGCCGGAACACCACCGACGACGACCGGCCCTGCTGCTGCGCCTGGTGCTGCTCCGCCGGCTCCTCGAGCGCGACCGGCGACTCCTGGGGTGAGGCATCCGCCCGCCGCACGAGCGCGGAGGGCACGAGAACGGTCGCGGTCAGGCCCATCAGATCCGCGGCCGACAGCCACACTCGGATGTCGTGCTGCCGAGCCAGGCGCGCGACGACGTACAGGCCCATGCGCCGGGACACTTCGACGTCGACGTCCGGTACCTCGGCCAGCCGCGTGTTCGCCCGCTGGATCTCCGCCTCGGGCATGCCCGCACCGCGATCGGTGATGTCGATCCGCCACTCGCCGTCCTGCGTGACGGCGCTGACGACCGACACGGGCGACTCGTCCGGCGAGTAGTCGGTGGCGTTCTCGAACAGTTCGGAGATCACGTGCACCAGGTCGCCGACGATCTCGCCCCTGACCCCGATCTGCGGCGTCGCGGCCACGCTGATGCGCTGGTAGTGCTCGACTTCCGACAGTGCCGCGCCGATGATCTCCTCGGCCGCGACGGCGCCCGGCAACGGCCTCCCCACGTCCTGGCCGGCCAGCACGAGCAGGTTCTCGCTGTTGCGGCGCATGCGCGTCGCGAGGTGGTCGAGTTCGAACAGGCCGCCGAGGACGTCGGGGTCCTGTTCGTGTTCCTCCATGCGGTCCAGCACCGTCAGCTGCCGCTCGACGAGGTCCTGGCTGCGCCGGGAGAGGTTCACGAACATCGAGTTGACGTTCTCGCGCAGCATCGCCTGCTCACCCGCCAGCCGGACGGCCTGGCCGTGGACGGCGTCGAAAGCCCGTGCGACCTGGCCGAGCTCCTCCCGGCTGTACACGCGGACCGGTTCGACGCACCGGCGGTGCGCGTCCTCCGGCCGCGGGTCCGGGTCGGCCAGGATGCCCTTGACCGCCTCGGGCAACCGGTAGTGGGCGACGTCGAGCGCGCTGTTGCGCAGCGTGCGCAGCGGACGCAGCAGGGACCGCGTGATGGCGACCGCGAGCAGGCCCGCGAGCAGCAGCACGCCGAGGATCACGGCACCGTCGATCAGTGCGTCCGACCGTGCTTCCGAGGCCAGGGTCGTCGACCGATCGCGCACGTCGTCGCGCAGCGCGTCCTCCGCACGCTTCGCCGCGTCGACCGCCTGCGTGGCCTGCCGATCCCACCCGGCCGGGTCCGCCGCCGGGTCGCCGTTGAGCACCGCGGTGACGACTCCGGACGTAGCCTCGACGCGCGGGTTCAGTTCGTCGTCGAGCAACCGCTGCTGGGCAGGCGTCGCGAACTTGGCGTAGTTGTTCCTCGCGTCCGCGACCTGCACGTCCGCACCCGCGAGCCCGCGCATCAGCTCCGGCGGCGCCGCTCCCGAGGCGAGCGCCTGGGCCACGAGCGCCCGGCGGATCGACAGCGCGTCCTTCACCCGCGCGACCGCACCCGCGGCCAGGTACGTGCGTGCCAGTTCGCGGTCCGCGGTGTCGACCGACGCCTGACCGCCGAGGTCGAGCAGCCCGGCGACGAACTCGTTGTAAGCCGCCAGCACCTGCCCAGCCGACTGCTGCGAGTGCTGACCGGCGTAGCGCGCGTCGGCGAGCCCCTCGAGCCCGCGTTCCCACTGCCGGAAGTCCTCGACCGCCTCGTCCGGCAGCTCGGGCCGGGCCGCGGTGAGCGTCTTCTCGAAGTCGCCCCTGGCGGTGTCGACCCGTTCCCGCTGGCCGAGCACCTCTACGGGCCGTCCCTGCCGTCCCCCGGCGACGTACCGGACGGTCAGGTCGCGCTCCCGCTGCAGTTCGTGGACCAGGTTCGCGACGGTGTCGTCGACCCGGACGCGCTCGGTCGCCGCCGCGAAATCGCCCGCCTCCGAGAGGTTCGACTCGACGCGCAGCCCGGCGAAACCCAACATCGCCAGTATCGGCACGAGGAGAGCGGCGAGCAGCCGTGTCCTCAGCCGCCAGTTGCGCAACCGCCAGCGGCCACCGGACCGTTGGATGTCCGCCGCTTCGTCCCTGGGGGCCTGGCTGCGACGGGGCAACGGACTTCCTTCATATCAACGCGAAAGACACTCGGATCGTAGCCACACCGGGTGAACCGCGGTCCCCTCCGGCAATGGCCGACGTTACGCCCGGCGATGGTATTGCGTCCCCCTGTCAGGTTCCAGTACGAGGGCGGCCTGCCCACCGGACGGCCCAACCTCGCCGAAGAGGAACGTATAAAGGGAGACGTGAGTGATGGCCCCCTGATCGTCCAGTCGGACAAGACCGTGCTGCTCGAGATCGACCACGAGCAGGCGGGTGACGCGCGGATCGCGATCGCGCCGTTCGCCGAACTGGAACGCGCCCCCGAACACGTGCACACCTACCGCATCACCCCGCTGGCGCTGTGGAACGCACGCGCCGCGGGTCACGACGCCGAGCAGGTGGTCGACGCGCTCACCACCTACTCCCGTTTCCCCGTGCCGCAGCCGTTGTTGATCGACATCGTCGACACGATGGGCCGGTTCGGCAGGCTGCAGATCCACAACCACCCGGCACACGGCCTCGTGATGACCACGACGGACCGCGCCGTGCTCGCCGAGGTCCAGCGCAGCAAGAAGATCAAGCCGATGCTGGGCATGCAGGTCGACGAGGACACGGTCGCCGTCCACCCGTCGGAACGTGGCCGTCTCAAGCAGGCCCTGCTCAAGGTGGGCTGGCCCGCCGAGGACCTCGCAGGCTACGTCGACGGCGAGGCGCACCCGATGTCCCTCGAGGAGGACGACTGGTCGCTGCGCGAGTACCAGCAGCAGGCGGCCGACTCGTTCTGGGCGGGCGGCTCCGGCGTGGTCGTACTGCCGTGCGGCGCGGGTAAGACCCTGGTCGGGGCGGCCGCGATGGCGCAGGCGCAGGCCACGACGCTGATCCTGGTCACCAACACGGTCGCGGGCAGGCAGTGGAAGCGCGAGCTCGTCGCGCGGACGTCGCTGACCGAGGACGAGATCGGCGAGTACTCGGGCGAGAAGAAGGAGATCCGCCCGGTCACGATCGCTACCTACCAGGTCATCACCCGCAAGTCGAAGGGCGAGTACAAGCACCTCGAACTGTTCGACTCCCGCGACTGGGGCCTCGTCGTCTACGACGAGGTGCACCTGCTGCCCGCGCCCGTGTTCCGAATGACCGCCGACCTGCAGTCCCGCCGTCGCCTCGGGCTCACCGCGACGCTGGTGCGCGAGGACGGCCGCGAGGGTGACGTGTTCTCGCTGATCGGGCCGAAGCGCTTCGACGTGCCGTGGCGCGACATCGAGGCACAGGGGTGGATCGCACCCGCGGACTGCATCGAGGTCCGCGTGACGCTCACCGAAGGGGAACGGCTGGCGTACGCGACCGCCGACGCCGAGGAGCGCTACCGGCTCGCCTCGACGGCACACACGAAGACGGCCGTCATCAAGAACATCGTCGACGCGCACGAGGACCAGCCCACGCTGGTCATCGGCGCCTACCTGGACCAGCTCGAGGAGCTGGGCGAGGCCATCGACGCACCGGTGATCCAGGGGTCGACGAAGAACAAGGAGCGCGAGGCGCTGTTCGACCGGTTCCGGCGCGGCGAGATCACGAAGCTCGTGGTGTCGAAGGTCGCGAACTTCTCGATCGACCTGCCGGAGGCCTCGGTGGCGATCCAGGTGTCGGGCACGTTCGGTTCCCGCCAGGAGGAGGCCCAGCGCCTCGGCAGGCTGCTGCGCCCGAAGGAGGACGGCAGGCAGGCCCACTTCTACTCGGTGGTCGCACGCGACACGGTCGACACCGACTACGCCGCGCACCGGCAGCGGTTCCTCGCCGAGCAGGGCTACGCCTACCGCATCATCGACTCCGACGACCTGCTGCGCCCGCTGTAGGTCGGCGTCGCTCCACCCGGCCCGAGCGCCGACCCACGGCGGGCGGATCACTCGATCATCCGTTCGAGTGACGCCGAAGCGCTCGGGTCGACACTCGGGCCGGAACTGTCGGTGGGTCGAACTAGCGTTCGGGTCATGTTCACATCGGCGACCACGAACAGCACCGAGACTCACGGCACCGAGACGCACGGCAACGCCCGCACCGATGACCGCACAGCCGACCTCACCCTGCCGCCGGGGCGTATGCACCAGGCGCTGTGGGTGTCCGACGATCCGATCACCGACCCCGCGCTGTACCTGGCCTGCGTGGCGGCGTTTCCGCGCACGGGCCGCTGGCCGGTCCTGATCCCCCACGACCCGCGGTTCGAGGCGGCCGGGCAGGACTGGATCGACGACCGGCCCTGGGACGCGCCCAGCGATGACGTCGTCGGCCGCGAGGACCCCGGCGACGTGCTCCGCTCCTGGTGGCGCGGGCCCTGCTGCGACGGCACGTGCCTGGAACCGTTCGGTGCCGAGTTCCCCGGGCTCGCGCGGCGGTCCCCGCGCAAGTCGGACCCGCTGGCCGAGGCCGGCAACACCGGTTCCCGCCTGGTCGCGGGCGGCGGCCACCGGCTCGGCATCACCGAGGCCGCCCGGCCCGCCGACGTGCCCGCGGCGCTGGGCTGGCAGGGCATGCTCCGCACCACCGACCGCGCGGAGCTGGTGTCGACGGTGCTGCGCAGCTGGGAGGACCGGTTCGGTGCGACGCTGATCCGCCTCGGCTACGACGAGATGACACTGTCGGTCGCGGCACCACCGAAGACCCGCCACCGCGCGGAGCTACTCGCGGCCGAGCACCGCGCGTTCTGCCTCGACCAGTTCACCGCCCAGCCGGACACGCTCAGCGGCGTGGCGGGCGGCCTGGTCGGCGACCGGCTGTGGACGTTCTGGTGGGAGTGAGGGCCACGGTGGCAGCCTGGGGACATGGGTGCCGCCACTCACGGCAGTACGAGACGGTCCCCGGCGCGGGGGCGACGCGCCGGCCGTGCGGATCGGCACGTCGGGTTGGGTCTATCCGCCCTGGCGGGGAAGGTTCTACCCGCCGGGCCTGCCGCAGCGCCGCGAACTCGAGTACCTGGCGAACCGCATGGGGTCCGTCGAGATCAACGGCTCGTTCTACTCGCTCCAGCGGCCCGAGCGGTACCGCGCGTGGTTCGAGCAGGTGCCCGACGACTTCGTGTTCGCGGTGAAGGGCGGCCGCTTCATCACGCACATGAAGCGGCTGCGCGAGGTCACCGAACCGCTCGCCAACTTCTTCGCCTCCGGGGTGACCGCCCTCGAACACAAGCTGGGCCCCTTGCTGTGGCAGCTGCCGCCGACCCTGCAGTTCGACCCGGACCTGCTGGCGGACTTCTTCCGGCACCTCCCCCGCAGCACGGGCGCAGCGGCACGCCTGGCCCGCGACCACCACACGGTGCGTTTCGAGCCCCGGACGAGCGTGGAAACGGATCGACCGCTCCGCCACGCCCTCGAGGTACGACACCCGAGCTTCGCCACGGCCGAGGCCGTGCAGCTCCTGCGCGAGCACGAGATCGGCCTCGTCGCCGCCGACGCCGCGGACGAATGGCCGCAGCTGGAGGACGTCACGGCGGACTTCGTCTACGTGCGACTGCACGGCTGGGAGCAGCTGTACGCAGGCGGCTACCCCGACACGGAACTCGATGGCTGGGCCGAGAAGGTGCTGGCGTGGCGGGCCGGGAAGTCACCGCGTTCGGACCGCACAGTCGCGAGCGCCGCACCGAGACGGGCCCGCGACGTGTTCGTCTACTTCGACAACGACCAGAAGGTGAAGGCACCCGACGACGCGATACGACTGGCGCGCAGGGCGGGCGTCGAGGTCACACCGCCGAACGCGGACGGCGGCGGTTCATCCGCCGAACGCGAGTCTTCGTAGCCAGCCTCCTGCGATCCGGTCTCCTGGAACGCCGGCTCCCGGGCGGCCGGCTCGGAGCCGGACGCCCGGAACGCCGACTCTGCGAACGCCCGGGGTTACGCCGCGGACGCCCACGACTGGGACACGACACGAACCCGGGCGCCACGCGGTCACGCCGGTGCGGTGTGACCCTGGTCCGCCTGCTGGGCCAGCTGTTCGACCATCTTCTCGCAGAACGCGGGAAGATCGTCCGGATTGCGGCTGGTCACCAGCCGCCCGTCGATCACAACCTCTTCGTCCACCCATTCGGCGCCTGCGTTGCGCAGGTCCGTCTGGAGGCTCGGGTACGACGTGAGCCGCCTGCCCCGGATCACGCCCGCCTCGGCGAGCGTCCAGGGCGCGTGGCAGATCGCCGCGACGGGTTTGTCCGCGTCGAAGAACGAGCCCACGAACCGAACCGAGGCCGGGTCGGTGCGAAGCAGATCGGGATTCGCCACGCCGCCCGGCAGCACGAGGCCGACGTAGTCGTCCACCGAGGCCTCCGAGACCGGCTTGTCGGCACGGAACACATCGGCCTTGTCCAGGTGGTTGAAGGCCTGCACGTCGCCGTACTCGAACGAGATCAGCTCGGGCAGACCCTCGGCGTCCTGCACCGCCTTCCACGGCCTGGTCAGCTCGACCTGTTCAACGCCCTCGGGCGCCACCAGGAAGGCCACTCGACGGCCACTGAGCCTGCCTGTCACGGTCACCACTCCTCTCGTGTCGGTTCGGTCCGCGCGTACCCGGCCCGGCCGACCCGCGAAACTCCGTCGGACAATGGTTCGTGTGAGCGACAAGGGGAACGGGGTCGACGCGTCCGGTGTGTTCGCGCTCCCCCTGCGGAACCGGTTCCGGGGAATCACGGTGCGCGAAGGTGTGCTGCTGCGCGGACCTGCGGGATGGGGCGAGTTCAGCCCGTTCCGCGACTACGACGACACCGAATCGGCTTCGTGGCTCGCAGCTGCGGTCGAGGCGAGCCGGGTCGGCTGGCCCGAGCCGGTCCGGGACTCGATCGAGGTCAACACGACAGTGCCGGTGGTCGCGCCGGACCACGCTCACGAACTGGTCTCGTCGTCGGGCTGCCGCACGGCGAAGGTGAAGGTCGCCGACCCGCGGTCGACGCTCGCCGACGACTGCGCCCGGCTCGAAGCGGTACGCGACGCGCTGGGACCACGCGGGGCGGTGCGCGTGGACGCGAACGCCGCGTGGGACGTCGACACAGCAGTCCGTGCACTCGGCGAGCTGGACCGGGCGGCGGGCGGGTTGGAGTACGCCGAACAGCCGTGTCCCTCGGTGCCCGAGCTCGCCGAGGTCCGGCGGAAGGTGGACGTGCGGATAGCAGCGGACGAGTCGATCCGGCGTGCCGAGGACCCGCTGCGCGTGGCCGTGGCCGGTGCCGCCGACGTGGCGGTGGTGAAGGTCGCCCCGCTGGGAGGTGTGCGCCGGGCACTCGACGTGGCCGAGGCGTGCGGCCTGCCGTGCGTGGTGTCGTCGGCGGTCGACAGCAGCATCGGCCTCGCCGCGGGGCTCGCGCTCGCCGGTGCGTTGCCCGAGCTCGAGTTCGCCTGCGGGCTCGGCACCGCGAGTCTGCTCACCGCTGACGTGACGAGCTCGCCGCTGTCACCCGTGGCCGGTCGGCTTCCGGTGCCGCGCACCGCCCCGGAGCCGGACCTGCTGGCCGCTCACTCGGCCGACCCGGAAACCACGCGCTGGTGGCAGGACCGCCTCTGCCGGGTCGGCGCGATCCGCTGACCCGCTGCCCCCGATCCGCCGCCCCGCCGAACCCGGCGCCGGCGAGTCGGAGGTTCGCAGGACCGCGGGCGGCACCGGGCACTCCGGAGGCGGACGCTCCCGTCAGACGGCAGCCTCGTCGGCGTACGGATCGGGGCCCTCTCGGACGGGCAGCGTCGCGAACGCCTCGGGTGGATCACGCCACGGGTCGGCGGGCGCGCCGTTCTGCGCCTCACGGATCGCCTGCCACACCCGCTGCGGTGTGAGCGGCATGTCGATGTGCCGCACACCGAGGTGCTTGACGGCATCGACCACGGCGTTCTGCACGGCGGGGGTGGAGCCGATCGTCGCCGATTCACCGATGCCCTTGGCACCCAGCGGGTTCAGCGGCGAATCGGTCTCGGTGTTCGACGCCTCGAGCATCGGCACCTCCATCGCCGACGGCACGAGGTAGTCGGCGAGCGTGCCGGTGGACGGGTTTCCGTCCTCGTCGTAGGTGTAGTGCTCCCAGAGCGCCTGCGAGATGCCCTGCACCGCACCGCCGTGCTGCTGCCCGCGCACCAGCAACGGGTTGAGCACGCGCCCGCAGTCGTCGACGGCGATGTGCCGCGTCGGCGTCACCTTTCCGGTCTCCGTGTCGACATCGACCACCGACACGTGCGCCCCGAAGGGGAAGGAGGCACCGTCCGGCGTGAAATCGGTGTCGGCGGCGAGGGTGGTGCCGTTCTCGGCCGCGTAGGTTGCCAGCTCGGCCCAGCTGACGGTCGCACTCGGCACGCCCAGCACCCCGAGTCCGCCGTCGCCCGTGACCTCGATGTCCTCGACGGCCGCTTCGAGCTTCGTGGCCGCCAGCTCCTTGGCCTTCTCGACGAGCAGTTCGCTGGCCTCCCTGACGGCGCTGCCACCGATCTGCAACGACCGCGAGCCGCCGGTACCGCCACCACGCGGGACCTGTGCCGTGTCCGATTGGAGGAAGTCGATCCGCTCCAACGGGATACCGAGCGCGTCGGAGGCGAGCATCGAGAACGACGTCGGGTGGCCCTGGCCGTGCCCAGAGGTGCCGACCTTGATCGTGGCGCGCCCGTCGTCGGCCATCTCAACCGCGGCGAACTCACTGGTGCCCCCGCCGGTGATCTCGACGTACGTGCTCACCCCGATCCCGAGCAGCGTCGTCTCGCCCGCGTCGACACGACGCTGCTGTTCCTTGCGCAGCTCGTCGTAGTCGGCGGCCCGCAGCGCCTCGCGCAGCGGCAGGTCGTAGTCGCCCGAGTCGTACGTGGCCCCGACGAGCGTCTCGTACGGGAACTGGTCGGGCTGCAGGAAGTTCTTGCGGCGCAGCTCGACCGGGTCCATCCCGAGCTCCGCGGCGCCCACGTCGATGATCCGCTCCAGCATGGCCGCCGCCTCCGGCCTGCCCGCGCCGCGGAATGCACCGGTCGGCGTCGTGTTGGTCAGCGCCGCGATGGAACCGAAGCTGATCTTCGGGATGCGGTACACACCCTGCGACATCAGGCGTGTGGGGCCGAGCGCGAACCCGCCGCCGAAGCCCGCGTAGGCGCCGCAGTCACCGATGACGTTGCAGTGCAGCCCGGTGATCGTGCCGTCCGATTTCAGGCCCAGCTCGGCGTACTGCACCTGGGCGCGGCTGTGCGGCATCGCCTGCAGGTTCTCCGAGCGGGTCTCCACCCACTTCACGGGCCTATCCAGTCGCAGCACCGCGGCGATGACGACCTGGTGTTCGGCGATCATGCCGATCTTGCCGCCGAATGCGCCGCCGACGTGCGGGGTGACCAGGTGGATCCGGTCGGCGTCCATGCCGAACTGCTTGGCCGCGACCTGCCACGCCACGTGCGGCATCTGGGTCGACACGTGGATCGTCAGGTCGTAGTCACCACCGAGATACCCACCACCCGGTTCGACGGCGATCGCGTTGCCCTCCATCGGCACGACCGCCACGCGCTGGTTCTCGATCCTCGCGCGCGCCACGACGTCGGCGTCCGCGAGGATGTCCGCGCCCGCCTCGTCCCGTTCGCCCGCCGCGATGTTCGACCCCAGATCCGGGAACTGGAGCGGCGCGTCGTCGGCGAGCGCGTCCTCCGGATCGGCGACGACGGGCAGTGGCTCGTAGTCGACGTCCACCAGTTCCACGGCATCGGCCGCGGCCGCGGCCGTCTCCGCCACCACGGCGGCGACGGCGTCGCCCACGAACCGCACCCGCTCGCTCGCCAACGGCATGCGCACGCAGTCGGGGTTGACGACCATCAGCTGGCGCACCGGCGACAGGTCGAGGTCCGCGGCCGTGTAGACCGCCAGTACCCCGTCGGCCTGTTCGGCTTCGCCGGTGTCGATACCCGTGATCTCGGCGTGGGCGAACGGCGAGCGCACGAACGCGATGTGCGCGGCGCCCGGGATCGGCAGATTGTCGACGTAGGTGGCTTCTCCGCGCAGCAGCTCGGGGTCCTCGACCCGCCGCACCTCGGTTCCGAGCACAGATCCAGGCATGTGACCGACACTAACCCCGTGGCGTTGATCATGCCTAGGGATCACGATCCGGCAGCGCGCCCATCCCCCGAACAGCGGAAGCAGTGGTGCAGTCCCCAACCGGTCCGGGCCCATCGCCACAGCCGCGGACAGCCCGTCGATGAGGTGGCGGTCCGAAGACGGGCGGGCGCAACACGGCCCCGCGAGCGCGCAACACGGCCCCGCGAGCGCGCAACACGCGCGTCCGGGGGCAGATACAACGAGCCCCGGGGCACTGGGTGCTCCCGGGGCTCGTTGTGGCTTCAGGCCTGAATCACATCATGCCTTCCATGCCGCCCATGCCGCCCGTGGGGTCGGCACCGGCGCCAGCGTTCTTCTCCGGTTTGTCCGCGACCACGGCTTCCGTGGTCAGGAACAGGCCGGCGATCGAAGCAGCGTTCTGCAGCGCGGAACGGGTGACCTTCGCCGGGTCGAGCACGCCGGCGGCGATGAGGTCCTCGTACTCGCCCGTGGCGGCGTTGAGGCCCTGGCCCTGCGGCAGGCCCTTGACCCTCTCCACCACGACGCCGCCCTCGAGACCGCTGTTGACGGCGATCTGCTTGAGCGGGCCCTCGACGGCGACCTTCACGATGTTCGCACCGGTCGCCTCGTCGCCCTCGAGCTTGAGGCCGTCGAAGGCAGCCTTGGACGCCTGCAGCAGAGCGACGCCACCACCGGCGACGATGCCCTCCTCGACGGCGGCCTTGGCGTTGCGCACCGCGTCCTCGATGCGGTGCTTGCGCTCCTTGAGCTCGACCTCCGTGGCGGCGCCGGCCTTGATGACGGCAACGCCGCCGGCCAGCTTCGCCAGGCGCTCCTGCAGCTTCTCGCGGTCGTAGTCGGAGTCGCTGTTCTCGATCTCGGCGCGGATCTGGTTGACCCGGCCCTGGATCTGCTCCGCGTCGCCGACGCCGTCGACGATCGTGGTCTCGTCCTTGGTGACGACGACCTTGCGGGCCTGGCCCAGCAGCGAGATGTCGGCGTTCTCGAGCGTGAGGCCGACGTCCTCGCTGATGACCTGACCGCCGGTGAGGACGGCCATGTCCTGCAGCATCGCCTTGCGGCGGTCACCGAAGCCCGGGGCCTTGACGGCGACGGACTTGAAGGTGCCGCGGATCTTGTTGACGACCAGCGTGGCCAGGGCCTCGCCCTCGACGTCCTCGGCGATGATCAGCAGCGGCTTGTTGGTCTGCATGACCTTCTCGAGCAGCTGCACCATGTCCTTGATGTTCGAGATCTTCGATCCGAACAGCAGGATGTACGGGTCCTCGAGCACGGCTTCCTGACGCTCGGCGTCGGTGGCCATGTAGCCCGAGACGTAGCCCTTGTCGAAGCGCATACCCTCGGTGAGCTCGAGCTCGAGGCCGAAGGTGTTGGACTCCTCGACGGTGACGACGCCTTCCTTGCCGACCTTGTCGAGCGCCTCGGCGATCAGGTCACCGATCGTGCGGTCGGCGGCCGAGATCGAGGCGGTGGCAGCGATCTGCTCCTTGGTCTCGACCTCGTGAGCGGCCTTGTGCAGCTGCTCGGTGACGGCCTCGACGGCCTGCTCGATGCCCTTCTTGAGGGCGACCGGGTCGGCACCGGCGGCGACGTTGCGCAGGCCTTCCTTCACGAGGGCCTGGGCGAGCACGGTGGCGGTAGTTGTGCCGTCACCCGCGACGTCGTCGGTCTTCTTGGCGACTTCCTTGACGAGTTCGGCCCCGATCTTCTCCCACGGGTCCTCGAGCTCGATCTCCTTCGCGATCGAGACACCGTCGTTGGTGATCGTCGGCGCGCCCCACTTCTTTTCGAGCACGACGTTGCGGCCACGCGGGCCGAGAGTCACCTTGACGGCCTCGGCGAGGGTGTTGAGCCCGCGCTCGAGTCCGCGGCGGGCGTCCTCGTCGAACGCAATCAGTTTGGCCATTGGGGTGTGGTCCTCCGGTAATCGGACACGTCACAGGCCAGGCTCGGTGCCCGCGACGGACGACCAGCCCGGGATCTCCCGGACGTGGCCTCACCGTCCCGACCTTCAGGCGCCGGTCGGCGACCGGCTACCTAGCACTCGACGGTGCCGAGTGCCAATCTCGTGTTTAGCACTCTCCGGGTGAGAGTGCAAGAAAGGGGGTCCCCCGACACTCCTCCGCGCCGACCCGGAGCCTCATTCCCCGAAACAGATTGACACGGTCGTACCAGAAACGCTTCGATCCCGCGTATGGAGCGATACCTGGTCACCGGCAGCGCGGGCCACCTCGGCGAGGCCGTCGTGCGCAGCCTGCGCGCACGCGGCGACGACGTCGTCGGCCTCGACATCCTCGACTCGCCGTTCACGAGCGTCCCCGGCTCGATCACCGACCGCGACGTCGTGCGCCGAGCCCTCGACGGGGTCACCCGCGTCCTGCACACCGCGACCCTCCACAAGCCGCACGTCGGGTCGCACACGCGGCAGGACTTCGTGGACGTCAACGTCACCGGCACGCTGACGGTCCTCGAGGAGGCCGCCGCGGCCGGAGTCCGGAGTGTGGTGTTCACCAGCAGCACGAGCGCGTTCGGCCGCGCACTCACCCCCGCACCGGGCGAACCCGCGGCGTGGATCACCGAGGACGTCCGTCCCGTGGTGCGCAACGTCTACGGTGCCACGAAGATCGCCGCCGAGGACCTGTGCGAACTGCTGGCCCGCGAGCTGGACCTGCCCGTGGTTGTACTGCGCACGTCGCGGTTCTTCCCCGAGGGTGACGACCGAGGCGACGTGCGGAACGCCTTCGACGACACGAATCTCAAGGTCAACGAGTACGCCTACCGTCGCGTCGACCTCGAGGACGTCGTCGACGCGCACCTTCTCGCAGCCCACCGCGCACCGGAGCTGGGATTCGACCGGTTCATCATCAGCGCCACGACGCCGTTCACGCGGGCCGACACCGCCGAGCTCGCCACCGACGCCCCGGCGGTGTTCGCCCGCGTGCTGCCGGACGTGGCCGAGCGGTACGAGGAGTGGGGCTGGCGGATGCTGCCCACACTCGACCGCGTCTACTCGAACGAACGCGCGCTCACGGGGCTCGGCTGGCGGCCTCGCTACGACATCCGCGCCGCCGTCGAACTGGCCGGCACCACCGGAACGGCGCGCAGCCCGACCGCCCGCGCCGTCGGCGCCAAGGGCTACCACCCGGAACCGACGGGCGTGTACACGACCTGAACTGCCACGGACTCAGTTCTCGGGCTCCACCGGAATGGACTTCGGCGGAGCTTGCCCCGACGAGGCCTCGCCGGTCGGCGCGGTCTGCGAACCGCCGGGGCCGACCGGGATCTCCGGCACCGAACTCGACGTGCCCGGGTCGCCGCCGGAGCCGCCGCCCTCGCTCTCGTCGTCCCCACCGGTCAGCAGGACGATCGCCACCACGACGCCGGCGATCACGACGACGGCGAGCCCTGCCCACAGCCACCACTTGCCGCCGCCACTCCTGCCGCCGCCCTGCCCACCGGGGCCACCGGGGCCGCCGGGGCCACCGGGGCCACCCGGACCACCGGGGCCGCCGGGGCCGGGAGGCGGAAAACCTCCGGGTGGCGGGCCGCCCGCGGGCATTCCGGGCGGCGGGGTGCCGAAGCCGGGCCGGCCGCCCTGCGGCGGCCTGCCCATTCCGGGAGGCGGGTTCTGCGCCGGGTTGCCCGGCGGCGGAGTTCCGTGGGGCGGCTGTCCGGGCCCGCCGGGGCCGTACGGACCCGGCCGTCCCGGCCCACCGGGGCCCGGCTGTCCTCCCTGCGGTCCGTACGGACCGGGCTGTCCCGGCTGCTGAGGATGCACCAGGCCTCCCTCTCCCTGTCGCGAAGCCGTGTTCTGCCGTACCGCCGTACTGCCCGGCGACGCATTCTGGGACGCAACCGCGTGCCGGGACGCTCCGGCTCCGTGGCCACCGTCTCGGAGACCGCCCGCTTCCCCGAGAACGCCCTGTTCCCGAATCGCCCCGTGGTCGACTCCGGACGGCGGGGTCGCAGCCTGTCGGGCGGTGACCTGTTCGGTGATCGGAGTCCCGGACGCCCGGCCGTTGCCTGCGGGGAGTCCGTTCATCCCGTCCGCCGCGGCTCCACCGGCGACGGCACCAGCTGCGGCACCGCCCGCCCCAGTTCCACCCGCCCCGGCACCCGCGCCCGGGGTCTCACCCGCCAGTGCCTCGCGCGCGGCGGCGATCAGCTCGACACAGCAGGTGTAGCGCTCTCCGGGCCGCTTCGCCATACCCCTGCGCACGACGTTGTCGATGCGGTCACCGAGGCTCGGCACGGCGCGGGACAGCGCCGGCGGTTCGCGGTTCAGGTGGCCCGCGATGACGGTCTGCACGTCGCCGGTGAACGGCGGCCTGCCCGCCAGGCAGGAGTAGAGCATGCAGGCGAGCGCGTACTGGTCGGTGCGGCCGTCGAGCTGTTCGCCGCGGAGGTGTTCCGGCGCTGCGTAGGTGGGCGAGCCGAGGAAGTCGCCGCCGCGGGACGTTCGCGTGGCGGCGCCGCGTTCTGTGAGGCCGAAGTCGGCGAGGTAGACGTGTTCGAGACGGTCACGCGCCCGCTGTCTGCTCGTGACGAGCACGTTCGCGGGCTTGACGTCGAGGTGCACGAGCCCGTCCCGGTGCAGGGTGTCAAGGGCGTCGGCGACCTGATCGAGCAGGCCGACGGCCCGCGCCGGGTCCATGGGGCCGTCGCCGCCGAGACCGGCGAGGTCGGCGCCGTCGACGTAGCGCATGGCGATGTAGAGCAGCCCGTCGAGTTCGCCGAAGTCGTACAGCGGCACGATGTTGGCGTGGTCGACGGCCGACGTGTTGCGGGCCTCGTCCACGAACCGGTCACGGAACTCGGGGTCCGCGCCCGTGTCATCGCCGATGATCTTCAACGCGACGCGGCGACCGAGGCGCACGTCCGTGGCCTCGTAGAGCACGCTCATGCCGCCGCGGCCGAGCACACCGTCGATGCGGTAGTTGCCCAGCTGCCGACCGGTGAGGTCCCCCGACACATCGCCTGACACAGCGCGCAGCCTAGCGGTCGGACCGCTGGTCGGACGCGAAGTGTCGGAAAGCCCCGGCCACCGCCTCGCCACTGTCGAGAACCGGCGAACCGGGAACGGACCGCCGCGCGATGCGCCGGAGGATCCCCGGTCGAGAAGAAAAACGGGAGTTACGAGACCTTCTTGACGTCGGCAGCCTGACTGCGGCCGTCCCGCCCCGCGGTGATCTCGAACTCCACCCGGTCACCCTCGTCGAGAGTGCGGAATCCTTCTGCCTGAATCGCGGAGTAATGCACGAAAACGTCGGGCCCCTCCGGGGACTCGATGAAGCCGTAGCCCTTTTCCGCGTTGAACCATTTGACCGTGCCGACTGCCACGGCGTCCTCCTTGTAGCAAACCGAAAAACGCTCCGAGCACAGCCTGTCTGCGCTCCAAGCGTCGATCACGCTACCGGAATCACACGGCTCGGCAATGGTCAATTTGCGGTAACGGGTTCGCCGACATCTCGTCGCCCGACGTGCGCGGTGAGTGACGCCCACGAGAATCGGGTTCACCCACATAGACCACGACGAACGTTGAAAAGTGAAGAACCCGCGCGGCGAACTCCCCGGAAAACGGGGAAAATCAGCGTCTGGCCTGGATCAGAACCGTACCCGGACCGGCGAAATCCAGAGCCAGCCCCTGCCCGGTGCGCACGGACTGTGGCCCCGCCGGATCGACAGCCCGCAACCGGACCTGGATCGTGTCCGGATAAGCGACCAGGAACGCGGGCCGCACCGTGACCATCTCGCCCCCCTCGAGGTTGAGCAGGTCGACCGGGCCCTTCGCGCTCAGCACGAGCGAACCCGCCCCGCCGTAGTGCTCGAGGAACCCGTGATCGCCGCCGAACAGGTGCTGCAACCCGGGCCACGTCGCGTCCCGGCGGATCGACGCCGGCCGCGCCAGCACTCTCGACTCCGGCACGGTGGAGACACACCAGCCGCTGCGCCCGTCGAAGCCGAGCGGGTAGACGTCGCCGGGCGTCTCCGGGGCGAGGTCGACCCAGCCGCCGCCGGACGGCGCGGTCAGCACCGTCGGCTCACCGCGCACGGGCCGGGAGACCGACACGCCGAAGCTGCTCGCCATGATCGCTTTCGCGGGGGCCTGCACCGCCTCACCCTCGGCGAGCACGATGCGGGCGACACCGAACGTCGGCGTGTGCCGGGTGTGGACCTCCATGCCCTACCGTCCGGGCACCTGCTGCACGACCCACGCCGCGAGGGCCGACGGGTTCCGGGTCTGGGTCATGATCTGGCCGGGGCCTGCGAAGTCGAACACCAGGCCCTCACCGCTCTTGGCACTCTGCACCATGCCGCCGGAGATCTTGCGCAGCTGCGACTGGACCGTCTCCGCGTAGGCCACCACGTGCCCGGAGTCGATCGTGACCATCTCGCCCGGCTGCAGGTTCACGACCTCGAGCGCGCCGTAGCACGACACGAGCACCGGCCCCTGGCCCGCCGCGTACGTCAGGAAGCCGCCCTCGCCGCCGAACAGGTTCTTGAACCCGCCCCACTGGGTCTGCAGGTTGACGGTGTGGGCCGAGGCGATCCACGACCCGCGGGTGATGCACCAGCCCATCCGGCCGTCGAGATTGATCAGTTGCAGGTCACCGGGCAGGCACGCCGCGACGTCGACCCAGCCGCCGTTCTGGGGCGCGGTGTAGGTGCTGATGAACATCGACTCGCCGCCGAACACGGCTCGCCCGAGCCCCTTCATCACGCCGCCCTGGGTGGACGCCTGCACCTGCACGCCGTAACTCGTCGCGACCATCGCGCCCGCTTCGACCTGGACGGGCTCGCCCGGGGCGAGCATGATGCGCCCGACCGCGAACGACGGCTGATGCCGCAGCTGTACCTGCACGAAACCTCCCCTGGGTGACACGAAGCCCGCCTCCCTGTGGGCTCCGAGCGGGGAGAGTCTGACACAGCCACCATCGGCGAGGAGGATGACCGGCGTGATCTCCGTCGACGAACACCGCGCACACGTGACCGAACTGCTGGGCAGGAGGCCCGCGGTGAGCAGGCCCGTCACCGAGTGCGCCGGACTGATACTGGCCGAGGACGTCGCGGCGACCGTGTCGCTGCCGCCGTTCGACAACTCCGCGATGGACGGCTATGCCGTGCGCTCCGACGAGGTCGCGGGCGCGAGCGAGGACGCACCCGTCGAGCTGAGCGTCGGGACCGACATCCCCGCGGGCCTCACCGACGTACCCGCACTGCCGCCCGGTACCGCCCACCGCATCATGACCGGCGCCCCCATGCCCGAGGGCGCCGACGCCGTGGTGATGGTCGAACGCACCGACGGCGGCACGTCGCGCGTACGGATCCACGCCGAGTCGGCGCCGGGCGCCCACGTGCGCCGCACCGGTGAGGACGTCGCGGTGGGGACCGTCGCGCTCGAGGCGGGCACCCTGTGCGGGCCCGCCCAGCTGGGCCTCGCCTCGGCCGTCGGCAGGGACACCCTCGCGGTGTTCGTGCCGCCGCGGGTGCTCGTGGTGTCGACCGGCACGGAGCTGGTGCTCCCCCCGGAACCGCTCGTCCACGGCCGGATCTACGAGTCCAACAGCGTCATGCTCGGCGCGGCACTGCGGGCACTGGGGTGCGAGGTGCACACGGTCCGCAGCGTCGCCGACGACGTCGACAGCTTCCGCGCGGCCATCGAACCGTGGCTCGCCGACGTCGACCTCGTCGTCACCTCCGGCGGTGTCAGCGCGGGCGCCTACGAGGTCGTCAAGGACACGCTGACCGGGGCGGGTGTGACGTTCACGAAGGTCGCCATGCAGCCCGGCGGCCCCCAGGGGTGCGGCACGTGGGACGGCGTCCCCGTCGTCACGCTGCCCGGCAACCCGGTGAGCGTGCTGGTGTCGTTCGAGGCGTTCCTGCGGCCCGCGCTCCTCTCCTCGCTCGGCCACGCCGATCCCGACCGCACCGTGATGCGCGCGCGACTGCTCGAGACGCTCACCTCGCCGCGGGGCAAACGCCAGTTCCGCCGCGGCTTCTACTCGCACCCGGACGGGGACGTGACGGGTGTGGTCGGCCCGCGCGGCGGCCCGGCCTCGCACCTGCTCGCAGCGCTGTCGCAGGCCAACTGCCTGATCGTGCTCGACGAGGACACCACCGAGGCGCCCGCGGACTCCGAGGTGGATGTGATGCTGCTCTGACGGAGGTGAGGCGGCCACCGGAGCGCTACCCGAGCGGAGTAGCGTGGTCGCGTTCGAGGTTCACCTACGCGAACGGAACGACGGCACACATGGCTTCCGACGGCATACCGGCGTCCACGGCTGACCAGGCTTCCGGGGCCTCCAAGATCTCCGGAGCACTGGGCCACGCCGCGGCGCTCACCAGGGAAACGCTGCCGCCGATGCATCCGGCCGGCAGACCGTTCGTGCTCGGCGGTCTCGCCGCGACGCTCGCCTTGCGCAAGGTGTCGGCGGGCCTCGGTGTCATCGCCGGGCTGGGCACGCTCGCGACGGCGGCGTTCTTCCGCGAACCGCACCGGGTGCCGCCGCAACGCGAGGACCTCGTCGTCGCCGCCGCGGACGGCACCGTGTCGCTGGTCTCCGACGCCGTGCCGCCCGCCGAGCTCGGCCTGCCCGACCAGCCGCGCACCCGCGTGAGCGTGTTCCTCTCGATGTTCGACGTCCACGTGCAGCGCATGCCCGTCAGCGGCACCGTGGAACGCGCGGCCTACCGGCCGGGCAAGTTCCTGTCCGCCGACCTGGACAAGGCCAGCGAGGACAACGAGCGCAACTCGCTGCTGCTGCGCACCGACGCGGGCCGGGAGGTGGTGGTCACGCAGATCGCCGGGCTGGTCGCGCGGCGCATCGTGTGCCAGGTCGCCGAGGGCGAGCGCCACGACGTCGGGACGACCTACGGGCTGATCCGCTTCGGTTCCCGGGTCGACACCTACCTGCCGCCGGACAGCCGCGTCCTCGTCCGCGAGGGCCAGCGCACCATCGGCGGCGAAACCGCCATCGCCGAAACCGCCCCCGCTGCGAGGGACTGACCCGTGATGTCGCGGACCACTCCCGGCGTCCGGCTGCTGCCGAACGCCATCACCGTGCTCGCCCTGTGCGCGGGCCTTTCCGCCGTGCAGTTCGCCCTGACCGGCGACTACGTGCTGTCCATCGGCGCCATCGGCGTTGCGGCGATCCTGGACAGCCTCGACGGGCGGATCGCCCGCCTGCTCGACGCGTCGTCGAAGATGGGCGCCGAGCTCGACTCGTTGTCCGATGCGATCTCGTTCGGCGTCGCCCCCGCACTGGTGCTGTACGTGTGGCTGCCCGGCGACGACCGGTTCGGCTGGGTCGTCGCGTTGATCTTCGCCGTCTGCATGGTGTTACGGCTGGCCCGGTTCAACACGCTGCTCGACGAGGACCAGCCACCGTTCGCGAACGAGTTCTTCGTCGGCGTGCCGGCTCCGGCGGGCGGGCTGACGGCGCTGCTGCCGGTGATCGTCACGCTCGAGTTCGGCACCGGCTGGTGGTCGTCGCAGCCGGCGGTGTGGCTGTGGACGGTCGCCACGGCGACGTTGCTGATCAGCCGCATCCCCACGCTGTCGCTGAAGAAGCTGCGCGCACCCGCCAAGGCGGTCGCGCCGCTGCTCGTGGGCGTCGGACTGCTCGCGGCCGCGGTCATCCAGTACCCGCTGATCGCGCTCGCGGCGGCGCTGGTGCTGTACCTGGCCCACATCCCGTACGCGGTGCGGCGATACCACTGGCTCGCCGCGCACCCCGAGGCGTGGGACGTGCCGGGACGCGAGCGCCGTGCGATGCGCAGAGGACTGCGCGGACAGCGACGGCTGGGGCTGCGCAGGCCGAGACTGCGCCAGGTGGCCGGTGCCGCGCGCCGGGCCGTCCAGCGCTCGGACGGGTCCGGGACCGGACCCACCACCCCGCACGTGTCACGGGTGTATCCGCCCGCCGACCCGGCGCGGACCTCGTCCCGCAAGCGTGGGTGGCGCCGCATCGGCCTCCGCCAACGCGAACGCTGACCGCAGGCGGCCACCCGCTGCCACGCTCCGGCCGCGCTCGGCACGCTCCGGTCGCGCGAGAGGGGAAGTTTCGGGGCGCCCGCTCGCCGGCCCGACCACCACCCCTCATGGACACGCCGGCGCGTGGCTGTGTTCACACCTCCTAGAGTGGCGGCTGTGACGTCCTCCGCTCAGCTCACGCTCACCGTCCGGCACACCCCGTCCGCACTCGACTCACGTCGTGGGGTCGTCCGCCTGCACCCGGAGGTGCTCGACGCCCTCGGCCTGCGGTCCTGGGACGCGGTGCGGCTCACCGGCGCGCGCGCGAGCGCCGCACTCGCCGCGCCTGCCGACGACGGCGTCCCCGGGGTCGTGCTGGCCGACGACGTCACGATGTCGAACCTGGGCGTCACCGAAGGCTCCGAGGTCGTCGTCGCACCGTGCGCCGTGACCGTCGCACGGACGGTCACGGTGTCCGGTTCCCGGCTCGCCACGATGTCGGTCACCGCCACGACGCTGCGGCACGCGCTTGCGGGCAAGGTGCTGACCGTCGGCGACGCCGTGTCGCTGCTCCCCCAGGACCTGTCGCCGCCGCCGGGAACGGACGTGGCGGCGGTCCGCGGCACGCTGTCCCGCACCGTCGGCGCGACGTGGACGACGGAACTGCTCACCGTCACCGCGACCGACCCGTCGACGGGTCCCGTCGTGGTCGGCCAGTCCACGGTCGTGCGCTGGCGCGGCGACGACACCGCACCCGCCACGGAGACGGTCACCGACACCCGGGGCGCCGCGGCGCAGGCACAGTCGACCCCGTTGCAGTCGGCGCCCGCCGGTACCGCCTCCTCGGCCGCCACCGAGCCCGCGGCCGGGCCCGACGTCGCCGAGATCGCCGTGACCGAGCCGTCCGCCACCGCCGACACGGTTCCGGTGTCCGAACTCGCGGGCCACTCCGCCGCAGCCCGCACCCTCGCCGAGTGGTTCGACCTCGCCTTCCACCGGCCGGAACTGCTCGCCAAGCTCGGCACGTCGTCGCGACTGGGCGTCCTGCTCGCCGGACCCGAAGGCGTCGGTAAGGCCACGCTGGCACGGTCGGTCGCCCACGCCGAGAAGATCCGGGTCGTGACCCTTGCCGCTCCGACGCTCGCGGTCCTCGAACCCGACGCCGCACTGAACCGCCTCGCCCGCGCCGTCGAGACCGTCACATCCGGCGACGGTTCGGGCGTACTGCTGCTCACCGACGTCGACGCGCTGCTTCCGGCCCATCAGCAACCGCCCGTCGCGACCGTGCTCCTCGACCGGATCCGGCACGCGCTCAGCGAACCGGGATTCGCCCTCGTCGCCACAACCGCACACCCTGAGTCGGTCGACCCGCGCCTGCTGGCCACCGACCTGCTCGACCGGGAACTCACCCTCTCCCAGCCGGATGCGGGTGTGCGCACCGAACTGCTGCGCATTCTGTTCCGTGACGTCCCGGTGGAGTCCGATGTGGATTTCGGGGCGGTGGCCGAGCGCACGCCCGGGTTCGTGGCCGCCGACCTGCTGGCCCTACGCCGCGACGCGGCCGTCCGCGGCGCGCTCCGCCAGCGCGACGACGACATCGCGAGCGGCGCAGAGCCCACCATCGCCCAGCAGGACCTGGTCGACGCACTCTCGTCGGTCCGTCCGATCTCGATGTCCGAATCGGACACCCTCGCCACCGGCGGGCTGACACTCGACGACGTCGGCGGTATGGACGACATCAAACAGTCCCTCACCGAAGCCGTGCTGTGGCCGCTGCGCTACCCGGACTCGTTCGCACGCCTCGGCGTGGCACCGCCCCGCGGCGTGATGCTGTACGGCCCGCCGGGCAACGGCAAGACGTTCCTCGTGCGCGCGCTCGCCGGAGAGGGTGCGCTCAACGTGTTCGCCGTCAAGGGTGCCGAGCTGATGGACAAGTTCGTTGGCGAATCGGAACGCTCCGTGCGTGAGCTCTTCCACCGGGCCGCCGAGGCCGCACCGTCACTGATCTTCCTCGACGAGGTCGACGCACTCGCGCCGCGCCGCGGCCAGGGCAGCGACTCCGGTGTGGCCGACCGGGTCGTCGCCGCGCTGCTGACCGAGCTCGACGGGGTCGAACCGTTGCGCGACGTCGTCGTCCTCGGCGCCACGAACCGGCCCGAGCTCGTCGACCCGGCGCTGCTCCGGCCCGGCAGGCTGGAGCGGCAGATCTACGTGCCGCCGCCGACGGCGGAGGCCCGCGCGGACATCCTGCGCTCGGCCGCCAAGAACACGCCGCTCGCCGACGACGTCGACCTCGACGAGCTCGCCACCGCCCTGGAACGTTACTCGGCGGCCGACTGCGCGGCCCTGATCCGCGAGGCCGCACTGACCGCGATGCGCGAATCACTCGAGGCCACGGAGGTCACCGCGGCGCACCTCGACAAGGCGCGCAGCGTCGTCCGCCCGTCACTCGACCCGCAGCAGCTCGCCGACCTGGAGGAGTACGCCGGCAACCGGTGACACGGCTCGCGATCCGTCGCGGCGCAGTTCCGGGGGTCAGCGGTGCCAGGGGTCGGGGGTTCCGGGGGTCAGCGGTTCTGGCTCAGCGGTTCTGGGCGTAGTCCTTCGTCACGATCACGATGACGCCGGGGCTCGAGTCCTGGATGCCGTTGAACCGCTTCGCGGACTGGATGCCGAGGTCCGAGGCGAGCGCACGGGCCGCGTGCTCCTCATCGGTGCCGGGGCGGAAGTAGGCGGTGCTCTCCGGGATGACGCCGTCGGAGTAGTTCGACTCCTCGACGACGTTCCAGCCCTGCGCCCGCAGGTCGTCGGCGGCCGTGCGCGCCAGTCCGCGGATCGTGGAGTTGTTGTACACCCGCACGTGGACGGACTTGATGTTCACCTTCTGGTTCTCGCCACCGTTAGCGGTGCCGCCGTTGCCGCCGCCGTTGCCACCACCGTTACCGGAACCGTCCGCAGACCCGCCGGCGCCGCCTCCGTCGGCGCCGTCTCCGCCGTCGCCACCGCCGTTACCGGAGCCGTCACCGTTACCGGAGCCGTTGCCATCGGAGCCGTTGCCGTTCTCACCGCTACCGTCACCGTCACCGTTACCGGAGCCGTCGCCCGAGCCGTCCCCGGAATCCGGCTGCTGAGCGTCCGGCGAACCGGACTGCCCGCCGTTGCCGTTGCCGTTGCCGGGCGCGTTCGTCTCCGACGTCTCCTGCGCGGCAGGGTTCGGGTCGTCGCCGCCCGTCACCAGGGTGACTCCGCCGATCACCGCCGCGATCACCGCGACCGCCAGCAGGCCGAGCCCGGCGGCGCGCACGGGCCTGGACAGACCGTCGAAAATGCTCATGACAGCTCAATCCCCAACCGGCGCGCCGCACGCACCCGCTGCCGGGACGCGCGGGCCTTCCTAAGCCGCTTCACCAGCATCGGGTCGGCCCGCATGGCGTCCTGTTTGTCGATAAGTCGATTCAGAATCTGGTAGTAACGCGTCGGCGACATCGCGAAGAGCTCACGGATGCCCTGCTCCTTCGCGCCCGCGTACTTCCACCACTGCCGCTCGAACGCGAGCACCTCGCGCTCACGCTCCGTGAGCCCGTCGCCCGCTCCGGCGCTGTCCGCCGGTGAGGACTCCATCGGCGACGACGATGTACCGTTGTCCCCCGTCGACTCCGCGGCGTCCATGTGGCTCCTCGCAGGCGTTCTCGGCGAATAACACGGATGTGGTTTCCGCAGGCGCCATTAGATCACGCAGGACCACCATCAGTGGTGTAACCCGGCCCCGGCGCGTCCCGTCACGGCGTCCCGTCACAGCGTCCCGTCACAGCGACATCACCCACCGTCGCCGGTTCCGACCCGGCCACCACCCCCGATCAGCGGCTTCGCCGTCTTCCCGCCCGTCGCCCGACCGCCACCCCCCAATGAGTCGCTCCGCGACGCTGCTTCAATGGGTCGGGTGAGCATCCATCCCATCGTCATCGCCGGTGACCCCGTGCTGCACAACCCCACTCGCGAGGTGACGGAGTACGACGACAAGCTGGCCGCACTCGTCGACGACATGTTCGAGACGATGTACGCGGCCGAGGGCGTCGGACTGGCGGCCAACCAGATCGGCCTCGACCTGCGCCTGTTCGTGTACGACTGCCCCGACGACGAGGGCGTGCGACACAAGGGTGTCGTGGTGAACCCGAGGCTCGAGACCTCCGAGATCCCGGAGACGATGCCCGACCCGGACGACGACTGGGAAGGCTGCCTGTCCGTACCGGGCGAGGCGTACCCGACCGGACGGGCTTCATGGGCGAAGGTGACCGGATTCGACGCCGACGGCAAGCCCGTCGAGGTCGAAGGCACCGGATACTTCGCCCGTTGCCTGCAGCACGAGACCGACCACCTCGACGGCTACATCTACCTCGACCGGCTCACGGGCAGGTACGCCCGCGCGGCGAAGAAGATGCTCAAGAAGAACGATTGGACGGCGGCGGGCAACAGCTGGCTTCCCCCGAGGGAGCCGTAACACCCGGACACTCCCCGCCGGAACCGCCCTCCACGGCGGGATTCTCCGGTCGACACCCATCCGGGCGGGCGTTCGCGACGGAATTCGCGGGCGCCCGCCTGTTGCTTGTCGCGGCCCATGCTGGCATGGTCACTGACGGAATAAGTACATCGAACGCGGGAGCTCGCGCCTTGGCGGGCTGAGAGGGCGACTGGGGCCGACCCGGTGTCGCCGACCGCACGAACCTGACTGGATAATGCCAGCGTAGGGAGTGAATGTCGTTGCCGACGCCTGTTTCCGACAATTCCGCCGTGTCCACGGCCTCCGAGTCGAACGGCGGCCCCGCCGCCTCCGCCACGAACTCCACGGTTCCGAACTCCGCCGTCACCACCGGGCCGATCGAGGGTTCCGCGAAGGCGTACGTGCCCACCGAATCCGGCCTTCAGGTGCCCGTACGCCGCATCTCGCTGACCAACGGCGAACACTTCGACGTCTACGACACGTCCGGCCCCTACACGGATTCCGACACCGTCATCGACGTCCACAGTGGACTTTATCCGCTGCGTCGCGGCTGGGCGTCCGAACACCGGACGCAGCTCGAGTGGGCACGCGACGGAGTGACCACTCCGGAGATGGAATTCATCGCGGTCCGCGAAGGAGTCTCCGCCGAGTTCGTCCGGTCCGAAGTGGCCTCCGGACGGGCCGTGATTCCGGTCAGCCGCAGGCATCCGGAGTCCGAGCCGATGATCATCGGCAAGAACTTCCTCGTGAAGGTCAACGCGAACCTGGGCAACTCGGCCGTGACGTCGTCGGTCGAGGAAGAGGTCGAGAAGATGGTGTGGGCGACCCGCTGGGGCGCCGACACGATCATGGACCTGTCCACGGGCAAACGGATCCACGAGACGCGGGAATGGATCCTGCGCAACTCGCCGGTTCCGGTGGGCACCGTGCCGATCTACCAGGCCCTCGAGAAGGTCGACGGTGAACCCGAGAAGCTGACGTGGGAGCTGTACCGCGACACGATCATCGAGCAGTGCGAACAGGGCGTCGACTACATGACCGTCCACGCGGGAGTGCTGCTGCGCTACGTCCCGCTGACGGCCCAGCGGGTGACGGGCATCGTCTCCCGCGGCGGTTCGATCATGGCCGCGTGGTGCCTGGCCCACCACCGGGAGTCCTTCCTCTACACGCACTTCTCCGAGCTGTGCGAGATCCTGCGCTCCTACGACGTCACGTTCTCCCTCGGTGACGGATTGCGCCCGGGATCGATCGCCGACGCCAACGACCGCGCGCAGTTCGCGGAACTCGAGACGCTCGGCGAACTGACCCACATCGCCCGCGACCTCGGCGTGCAGGTGATGATCGAAGGTCCCGGTCACGTGCCGATGGACAAGATCAAGGAGAACGTCGAGCTCGAGGAGGAGCTCTGCGGCGAGGCCCCGTTCTACACGCTCGGCCCACTCGCGACGGACATCGCACCGGCCTACGACCACATCACGTCGGCGATCGGCGCGGCGGAGATCGCCCGCCACGGCACGGCGATGCTGTGTTACGTCACGCCGAAGGAGCACCTCGGCCTGCCCAACCGTGACGACGTGAAGACCGGCGTCATCACGTACAAGATCGCGGCACATTCCGCGGACCTGGCGAAGGGCCATCCGCGCGCACAGGAGCGGGACGACGCGTTGTCGAAGGCGCGTTTCGAGTTCCGCTGGATCGACCAGTTCAACCTGTCACTCGACCCCGACACCGCGCGTGCCTACCACGACGAGACCCTTCCGGCCGAGCCCGCGAAGACCGCGCACTTCTGTTCGATGTGCGGGCCGAAGTTCTGCTCGATGCGCATCACCCAGGACATCCGTGCCTACGCGGAAGAACATGGACTGTCCTCTGTGGAAGCGATCGAGGCGGGGATGCAGGAGAAGTCGGAGGAGTTCACCTCCAGCGGCGGCCGCGTCTATCTTCCGGTGGCTGAATGACCGCCGGAAGCTCCGCGAACGCGGTCGGTGCGACGCACGCGCCGCCGACCGCACTGACGATCGCGGGCTCGGACTCCGGCGGCGGCGCGGGTATCCAGGCGGACCTGCGGACGTTCTTCGCCTGCGGCGTGCACGGCATGACCGCGGTGACGGCCGTGACCGTGCAGAACTCGCTCGGTGTCGAGGACTTCGCCGAGATTCCGGCGAACGTCGTCACCGCGCAGATCCGGGCGGTGACCGGTGACATGGGCGCCCGTGCCGCCAAGACGGGCATGCTGGCGACGGCAGAGATCATCACGGCCGTCGCGAAGACCCTCGGCGACGTGGGGATCGGCCGCGACACGGCCGTTCCCTTCGTCGTCGACCCGGTGGCGGCCTCGATGCACGGCGATCCGCTGCTGCGCGAGGAAGCGCTGGAGGCGATCCGCACCGAACTGCTGCCACGCGCCACACTCGTGACGCCGAACCTCGACGAGGTCCGCCTGCTCACCGGCATCGAGGTCACCGACGCCGCGAGCAGAGGTGCCGCCACCGACGCGCTGCTGGCACTCGGCCCGCAGTGGGTGCTGGTCAAGGGCGGGCACGACACCGGGCCACGCTGCGTGGACCTGCTCTCCGACGGCACGACGCACGTGGAACTCGACGGCCCGCGCCACGACACCCCACACACGCACGGCGGCGGCGACACGCTCGCGTCGGCCGTCACCGCGTCGCTGGCCAAGGGCGCCGACGTGCCCACGGCCGTCCGCGAGGGCAAACGCTTCATCGAACGCTGCGTCGCCGACGCCTACCCCATGGGCGGCGGCATCGGGCCCGTCTCCCCGTTCTGGCGCCTGGACACCGAAGCCTGACGACCGTGTTGCGGATCCCCGGGGCCGTGCTGCGGCTCCCGGGGACCGCGTCGCGGTTCCTGGGCGCGTGCCGGTCAGCGGGCGAACACGCCCACGCCGTTGGCGACCGCCCTGGGCTTGCCGTCGGAGGGCACGTTGCGGACGATCGCCCGCTCGTCGCCGGGCTCGCGGGTGACGAACGTCGACGAGCCGCCGCCGTCCAGATTGACGCCGTCGACCGCCCCGAACGACCGCAGCAGGTCGGCGAGCTCGGCCACCGTCATGCCGGCGCTCTCGGCCGACCGGCCGTCCACGACCGTCAGGTAGGCGGTGCGGCCGTCGGCGCTGACTCCGGCGGCCGTCCGCGGGGCGAGCACGCCGGTGTCGAGACCGGCCAGGGGTGCGCCGTCACGCAGGATCGGGAACCCGCCGACGGCGAAGGCGAACGGCGGCGCGGGCTCGTCGGCGTCCAAACCCGAGCGCACCCGCACCCGGTCGCCCTCGTCGAGCGCCTCCAGTTCGGCGGCGCCGTCCTCGCGTCCCACCAACACCGTCGCCTCGGCCGGAATCCGTCCCTCACCGGGCTCGTCCCGTTCGGCCACGACGACACCGCGCTTCACCACCACCTCCTCGGTCTCGTCGCTGCACGGTGCCTGTCGGTTCGTGTCGGTGCCGCAGGTCGGCCGCACCCGGCTCATCGGTCCCCATTCGGAGGTGTACACGCCGACGCCGTTCTCCGGCAGCGCGTACTGGTTCATGCCGTCGACGTCGAAGGCGCCGCCGTTGGTGCGGACCGTGCCGGTCACGTCGAGCGTGGACACGCGCGCCGTGCCGTCGACGCCCACGCCGAACACGTCACGCGTCGACGTGCCGTCGGGCAACGCGGGGCCGAACCGTTGCCCGTCCGGCACGGCGCCCTTGAGCGCGTCGCCTCCCGCGATGGCGGGCCCGACCGACGATCCCGTCGGCTCGACGCCCTCGTGCGAGTCGCTGATGTTGAAGAAGTCGCCGTTCACGCCCGCGAGCGCGCCCTGTGCGTTCGCCATGTCGGGAATCTCGGCCCGCTCTGCGACGACATCGGGGTGCAGCAGGCCGAGCCGCGCCTTCCGCACATCGACGGTGAGCACGTGGCCCCGGACGGCGCCCGCGGCGGTGTCGACCGTGAACGGCCGGTGGGTGACGCCGGGAGCGAGCGTCACGGACGACTCGGCGGGGTTGGCGGGCGAGGCCGTCGCGGCCGGCGGCGCGGCGACACCACCGAGCAGCACCGCACACGCGGCGGAGGCGGAAGCGAGGGAGCGGGATACCTGACGTGTCGAGGTCATGCGACGAAGGCTGGCAGCGCCCGACACCGAGCATGTGATCGTCGTCGGACCGCCCGCTGAAACACCGGTGAACGAACGCGCTCACGACCGGCGGAGGTCTGAACCGGAAAAGTTCTGCCAACGGTCCGGCGACGCCCACGGCGCCGGGTCGCCCGGCGGCCCCTCCGCACCGATCAACCCGCCACGGCGGCGCGCAACCCGCGACGGCGCGCCGATCAACCCGCCACGGCGGCGCGCAACGCAGGCAGGGTCTGCAGCGTCTCCGCGATCGTCGTGGTGCTCGCAGACCACGAGCCGGCACCGACCGCGATCACCTGCAAGAACCGGCCGTTCACGCTGTGTTCATCCCTACGCCCACTGGCCCGATCGTCGGCGCAGCAGCGACACTGGAGGGATGACCACCCGACCTCCTGCCGCGCTGACGATCGCCGGTTCCGACTCCGGCGGGGCCGCGGGACTGCAGTCCGACCTGCGCACGTTCCTGACCTGCGGAGTGCACGGGCTCGTCGCCGTAACGGCCGTGACGGTGCAGAACACGCTCGGCGTCCACGACCGGGCCGATATCCCGGCACGCGTCGTGTCGGGTCAGATCGCCGCCGTGGCCGCGGACATGGGCGTCGACGCCGCGAAGACGGGCATGCTGGCGTCGGCCGAGATCATCCACGAGGTCGCCGACGCCTGCGACGACGCGGGCATCGGCCGCGACGCCCGCGTACCGTTCGTCGTCGACCCCGTGGCGGCGTCGATGACCGGCCACCCGCTGTTCGACGACGGCGGACTCACCGCGCTACGTGAGCGCCTGCTGCCGCGCGCGACGGTGCTCACGCCGAACCTCGACGAGGTACGCCTGCTGACCGGCATGGACGTCACCGGGCGGGCCCAGATGCGGGACGCCGCGCTCGCGCTGCACGACCTCGGACCGCGATACGTGCTGGTCAAGAGTGGCCACCTGGTGCACGACCGCGAATGCGTCGACCTGCTCTACGACGGCTCCGAGTTCGTCGAACTGCCGGGCCCGCGACACGACACCCCGCACACCCACGGCGCGGGCGATGCGATGGCGTCGGCGTTGACGGCGGGACTCGCGCGCGGCATGTCGATGGTCGACGCGGCCCGGTTCGCCAAGGCGTTCGTCACCAAAGCCGTGGAGCACTCCTACCCGATGGGCGCGAAGATCGGCCCGGTGTCGGCGTTCTGGCGACTCGCACCCGAGGAGTCCGACGGCGACGCCTGACGGTGCGACCCGGCAGCAGACGCGGGCCGGGCAACCGCACCTCAAGGTTCGCTGAGGTTCGCCTCCGCTACGCACCGCCTCACACGGTGTTCCCGGCGTCGTTGACCGCCTCTCGTTCGTCGGCGACATCGAGCCGGGCCGAGGTCATCAGGTCGCCGGAAAGGTCCAGCTCGTCGGTGCCGCTGGAGGCGATGTAGGCGAGGATACGTTCGCGGAAGAGCCGAACGTGGCCGACGGCGATCTTCTCGGCGGTTCCGGGATCTCGGTTCTCGTAGGCGTCGATGAGCGTGGAGTGATCATGACTCACCCGCGCGAAGTGGTCGTCGAGGTGATGAGAATTCCAGTCCTCCGTACCTCCGAACGCCAGGTATCCCAGCCGTTGCCCCTCGTCGTGGATGCGCGCGGCGAGCACGGCGAGGTACTCGTTGCGCGCGATGCGCGCTTCGAGGTTGTGCAGGGCGGCGTTGGATTCGGCGATGTCCGGCGCGGACCTTCGCCGGATCGCGTCGTTGACGAGGGCGTCCGCTTCACGCAACTCGGCGATCTCGGCGGAGGTCACCCGGTTGGCGACCAGCTGAGCGATCGCCTTCGCCGTGACGATGTTGGCTTCGAAGAAGTTGCTGATGCCGGAGATGTCCATCGGCCGCACGATGAATCCACCGCCGGGGTGGGCCTGGATCAGGCCCTCGGAGGCGAGTAGGAACAGCGCTTCGCGAGCCGGGGTACGGCTGAGTCCCAGCTCCTGACTGAGCTGCACGTCGTCGACCCACTCGCCGGGCGCGAGGCGCAGAGTCATGTACCGAGCCTTGATCTCGGTGTACGCCCGTTCCATTTGTGTTCGCTGCCGCCGTCCCACGTAACCATCCTGGCACATCGATTTCGTGCCCTTGACCCACTGCCGTCACTTTGTATTATCTCTGCATGCAAAATGAGGAACTGCCGGTTCCAGTCGAGGTCGACCGCTACACCGGGAAGTGGAGCGTCGACGGACTGCCCATGGTGCTGGTTCCTCAGCACCTGCTCGTGAACAACATGGACGCAGTCGAGCAACGGCTCGGCCGGGACGAATCCGCCCTGCTGTTCCGCGACGCCGGTCGGCGATCGGCATTCCACTGGTGCGCTCACGAGTCGGCGCGGCTGGGCCTTTCCGGTGCCGCGATCGTGCGGCACTACCTCGATCGCTTGAGCCGTCGTGGATGGGGCCGTTTCGAGATCGACACCCTCGATCCCTCGCGAGGAGCCCTGAGCGTGCGGGTGCGGCATTCCGCCCTGTTGCCCGTCGACGGCTCGAGCCGTTCGGTCGACCGGGCCTGTTACCTGTTCGAGGCGTGGTTCGAGGGCGCGCTGCAGTACGCCTCGGGTGAACCCGGCATCGCACCCGTCCACGAGGACCGGTGCGGCGTCAACGCTGACGAGTGCCGGTTCACCACCGACGGACCTGGAAGGTGCCATGACAAGCAACGACGTCCCTGACACGAGAACAGTCGGCAAGGTCATCCGCGCAGCGTCGATCGGAAACTTCGTCGAGTGGTTCGACTTCGCGCTCTACGGCTTCCTGGCTACCGAGATCGCCGCCAACTTCTTTCCGAGCGGTGACTCCACCGCCGGTCTGCTCCAGACCTTCGCCGCCTTCGCCGTGGCCTTCGCGCTGCGGCCCATCGGCGGCGCGTACTTCGGCGCGTTGGGTGACCGCATCGGCCGCAAACGCACGCTGGCCATCACGGTCCTTCTCATGGCCGGGTCAACCGTCGTTCTGGGACTCTTGCCCACCTACAGCGCGATCGGCATCATCGCACCGATCTTGCTCGTGCTCGTCCGCTGCGTCCAGGGATTCTCGACCGGCGGCGAGTACGCCGGAGCCTGCGCCTTCGTGCTCGAACACTGCCACCGCGGCAGACGGGCGTGGTATTCCAGCTTCCTGCCCGTGAGTACCTTCACGGCATTCGGCACCGCCGCCGTCGTGTCCTTCGCGTTCAGCAACTGGCTCGGCGCGGACACCATGACCGAATGGGGCTGGCGCGTCCCGTTCCTCATCGCCGCCCCGTTGGGCATCTGTGGCTTCTACATCCGGCAGAAGCTCGACGAAACGCCGGACTTCCAGCAGGTCACCGACAACGACACCGTCGCGTCCGCGCCGCTGCGGGAGGCTGTGCGGTCGCACGGGCTCACCATGGCGAAGCTCGGCCTGTTCATCTGCACCACCGCGCTGTCGTTCTACATGTTCACCACGTACATGACGACGTATCTCAAGGTCACGGCCGGACACAGCGCCTCCATGACCTTGCTTTCCAACGTGCTCGCGCTGATGTTCGCGGCCGCGTTGTGCCCGCTCGTCGGTCTGTTCTCCGACCGGTTCGGCAGGCGCGCGACCATGTTCGCCGCCTCGGGTCTGTTGGTCGTCGGTGTGATGCCGGCGTTCCTGCTGGCAGGCAACAGTGGGTTGGCGCCTGCGGTCCTCGGGCAGCTGGTATTGGCTCTGGGCGCCGTGTCGTGCAACGTCGTCACCGCCGTCCTGCTCGTCGAGTTGTTCCCGACGCGCGTGCGGTACACGGCCTCGGCGCTCACGTACAACCTCGCCTACGCGCTGTTCGGCGGAACAGCGCCGTTCCTCGCGACCTTCTTGATCGAGGTCACCGGTGACCCGTTGGCTCCCGCCTACTACCTCGCGGTCGCCTCACTGTTCGCGCTGGTCGCCGCGTGGGCGCTGCCCGAGACCTCGCGCCGCCCGTTGTCCGCCACCGAGCCCGCATCCCACGAGAGAGGACGGAGCATCGCATGAGTGCCAAGATCACGGTCTTTCCGGCCAAACGAGTCGTGACCATGGATCCGGGCCGACCAAGTGCCTCGGCTGTGGCTGTCATGGACGGACGGGTGCTGTCCACCGGCAGCATCGAATCGATGAAGCCATGGCTCGACCGCCACGAATACGAAGTGGACGAGAGCCTGCGCGACAAGGTGATCCTGCCGGGCTTCATCGACCCGCACACCCATTTCGCGCTGTCGTCGGGCTACCTCGGGGTGCCGTATGTGGGGCCGATCGACTCGCCCGGACCGTGCGGGACCAATCCAGGACACCCGACGCGCGACAGCGTCATGGCCGAGCTGCGCGACCTCGACTCTCGCTTGCCCTCGGGCAAGACACTGGTCGCATGGGGCTTCGACCCGGCCGTTCAGGGTGGACATCTGCACCGCGACGAGCTGGACGGCGTCGTGGGGGAACGGCCGGTGTTCATCATCTCCTACGCGCCGCACTACCTCTACGCCAACAGCGCCGCGCTGGCGACCACGGAGCTCTCCGCGGACAGCGCGGTGCACGGGGTCGGCCGCTACCCCGACGGACGCCTGAACGGCCAGTTCGTCGAGTTCGCCGCACACAAGGCCGCGATCGGCCGATCAGCCGCCGATCTGGTCGAGGACACCGGCGAGCAAGGCCTGCGCGACATGGCCCAGCTCGCCGTGCGAGCGGGGGTCACCACCACCGCGGAGCTCCTGTTCGGCATGACGGACCCGGAACACGAGTGGCGCATCCACGACGCGGCTTTCAACGATCCGGCCACACCGGTGCGGATGGGCCTGGTGTCGTACGAGATGACGCTGCACGACCAGCACGGCGACAAGGCAGCGCAGCAGCTGGCGGAGCTGCACTCCCGCAACAGCGAGACGCTGTTCTTCCACGGTGTCAAGTTCCTCGCCGACGGTTCGTTCCCGGCCATGTCGCTGCGCGTGCGGTTCCCCGGCTACCTCGACCTCAGCAACGGCGTGCGCAACGACGTCCCGTGGGATCAGCTCCACGAGCGCATGGAACCCTTCTGGCGAGCAGGAATCCCCATTCACTGCCACGCCAACGGCGACGAGAGCATCGACGCCGCTCTCGACTCATTGGCGGCACTGCAGGACAGCAAACCGCGATTCGACCACCGCTTCACCCTCGAGCACTACTGCATCAGCACGCCCGATCAAGCCCGCAGGGTGAAGGCGCTCGGTGCGCAGGCCAGCGTCAACTGCTACTTCGTGCACTACCGCAGCCACGTGCACAGTCATGAGGGTTACGGGCCGGACCGTTCCGAAGCGGTCGGGCGGCTCCGCTCGCTCGAACGCGAGGGCGTGACCTTCGCATTGCACTCGGACTTCTCACTGGTCCCGGTTCCGATGCATCCGCTGACCGCGGCGTGGGTCGCGGTCAACCGCCTCGGCGCGGACGGTGAGACGGTGCTCGCACCCGGCGAACGCATCGGAGTCGACCGCGCACTCCGCGCGATCACCGTTGACGCCGCGCACGTTCTGGGTATGGAACGCACCGCGGGCAGCCTCGAACCCGGCAAGTTCGCCGACTTCGCCATCCTCGAGGACGATCCCTACGAGGTGAATCCCGCGGAACTGCGCGACATCCCGATTTGGGGTACCGCCCGTTCCGGGATCCTGCACAAGGCCTGATGCCGCGGAGCGACGGGCCGGACTCCGCAGCATGAGCCGGAATTCGCAGCACGACGGTTCGCCCACGCCGTGATCGCCTGCCCGTTCGCACCCGCACCACCCAGGGGGCGGTCATGGCCGACGGGCGGGCGCACCGCGCGTGCCCGTGACCCGCAACGCGCGTCGGGTCACGGGTTACGCCGGGTCGGACTCCTCGTCGAGGAGCGCCTCCAACGCGGGGAGCGCGGCCTCGAGGGCGGCCCGGCGGTCGTCGGAGAGGCGCTCGATGCGGCTGCACAGCTCCCGGATCCGTTCGGAGCGGAGGTCGTGGAGGGTGCGCCTGCCTTCGTCGGTGAGTTCGGCGAGCCAGGCACGGCGGTCGACCGGGTCGGGCTCGCGGGCCACGAAACCGGACTCGACGAGCGTGGCCACGATGCGCGACATGGTCGCCGCCGCGACGCCCTCCTTCAACGCGAGGTCGCCGAGGCGGAGCGGGCCCTGGATGTCGAGCGTTGCCATGGCGGAGATCGCACCGTGGCCCGGCCCGGGCGCGCCGGCCTGCCGCAGTGCTCGCGACAGCCGCCCGACGGCCAGAAACAGCCGATGCGGGACGTCGTTCGGCGTGGTCACCTACGCTCCTTCGATCGCACGGAGTGAGCGTTCACCATACGTTCCCTCCACCCGATCGGGGAGAACAGGCGCGGAAAGTGTCCCGGCCGGTGGTCCGGTGCCTCGGTCCGGCGTCTCGGTGTGGCGGGCTCGGCGTGGTCCGGCGTCTCGGTGTGGCGGGCTCAGCGTGGCGGGCTCGACGCCTGGGCCCAGAACCGCTGTGGAATCCGCCCCGCCTCGCGGGCGAGCCTGCCCGCGGTGACGCCTGCGCGCATCGCCGCCGCCATCCGTTCCGGGTCCTGCGCTCGCGTGACGGCGGTGGACAGCAGCACCGCGTCGCAGCCGAGTTCCATCGCGAGCGTGGCGTCCGAGGCCGTGCCGATGCCTGCGTCGAGGATCACGGGCACGCTCGCGCGCGCGACGATCAACTCGATGTTGTGCGGGTTGCGGATGCCGAGACCCGTGCCGATGGGTGAGCCGAGCGGCATCACCGCGGCGCAGCCCGCCTCCTCGAGCCGCAGCGCGGTCACCGGGTCGTCGTTGGTGTAGGCGAGGACGGTGAACCCCTCGTCGGCGAGCTGCTGCGCAGCGTCGACGGTTTCGATCGGGTCCGGCAACAGGGTGCGGTCGTCGGCGTGGACCTCGAGCTTGACCAGGTCCGTACCGAGCGCTTCGCGGGCCAACTGCGCCGTCAGCACCGCCTCCGCCGCGGTACGACAACCCGCGGTGTTGGGCAGCAGCGCGATGCCGAGGCGGCGCAACAGGTCCAGCACCCCGGAGCCGGAACCGAGGTCGGCGCGCCGCATCGCGACGGTCGTCAACTCCGTGCCCGACGCGGTGAGCGCGCGTTCGAGGATGTCGAGGTTCGCCGCCCCGCCGGTGCCGATGACCAGCCTCGACGTGAACTTGTGATCGCCGATCGCCAGCACCCCGGCCGGTTCGCCTGCGAAATCGCCTGTCATGTCAGCCTCCGTCCCCTCAGCCGCCCTGGACGGCGGTGAGGATCTCCACGTGTGCCCCGTCGCCGACGACGGCGGCCGGCCACTCGGCGCGGCGCACCACGACCCCGTCGACGGCCACGGCCACTCCTCGTTCCGGTACCTCCAGCGCGGCGAGCACGCCCGCGACGGTGGTGTCGTCGGGCAGTTCGCGCGCCTCTCCGTTGACATGGATGTGCATCAGACCCGCTCCTTCACACGGTCGGGATGGGCAGCCGCGACGCCGGGCGGCGGTGCGGCACCCGCCAGCCACGCGGCGACCGCGTCGGCGGTCACGGGGGCCAGCAGCAGGCCGCCGCGGTGGTGACCGGTCGCGGCGTACACCCCGTCGGCGACCTCGCCCAGCAACGGCAGGTTGTCGGCGCTGCCCGCACGCAGGCCCGCGGCGGTCTCGACGACCTCGTACTCGGCGATCCCGGGGAACACGCGCTCGGCGGCGTCGAGCAACCGCCGCACGCCGCGGGCCGTGACGGCGGTGTCGAAGCCCGCCTCGTACTGCGTCGCGCCGACCACGAGGTCGCCGTCGCCGGATTCGCCATCGGCGCGCGGCACGAGGTACACGGGCTCGCCCTCGACCATCGCGCGCACCGTGCTGGTCGGCGGTGGCAACGTGGTGCGCCGCGAACGCAGCCGCAGCACCTCGCCCTTCAGCGGCCGGACGTGCGCGCCGACGTCCGGCAGCAGCGACCGACTCCACGCGCCCGCGGCCACGACGATCGCGTCGGCACGGTGCTCGCCCCGCGAGGTGCGCACCACACCCGGTTCGACGGCCCCGACCTCCTCGGCGACCTCCACCACACCACGGGAGCCGGCGGCTGCGCGGAGAGCGGCCAGCAGTCTGCGCGTGTCGACGGCGAGGTCGCCGGGCACGACGAGCCCGCCCGTGATCGAGCCCGCGAACCCCGGTTCACTCCTCCGCAACCGCCGCGCGGGCACGTACGTCGCCTCGCGGCCCAGCTCGTGCAGGTAACCGGCGAGCGTGTGCAGGGTCTCGGCGTCGGCGCGGTCGAACGCCGCGACGACGGTCCCCGACGTCGACAACCCGGGATCGTGTCCGCAGGACGACAGCTCCTCGGCGAACGCGGGCCAGCGCCGCAGCGACTCCTCGCCGAGCACCAGTACGTCCTCCTCGCCGGGCCAGGCCTCGGTGACGGGCGCCAGCATGCCGCCCGCGACCCGCGACGCGGCACGGTCCGGCGCCGGATCGAACAGGGTGACGCGGTGTCCCGCGGTGGCGGCCCGCCACGCGACGGCCAGGCCGATGACGCCGCCTCCCACGACGGCCACCTCGGTCGCACCGGCCGGGAAAGCCGGAGCGGCAGGCTCGGACATACGACTCACGCTCCCTGCGCCGGCATGATCCGGATCAGGTTCCACGGTCGGAGTCGACCGGCACCGATACGACTCGGCCCGGTACTCCCTCTCAGCCCGGCAGGGCTCCCGTGCGGACACCACCAACCTACCGCGGCGCGCTACTGTGATGCCATGCCCGGCCTGAGCGGTGATCGAATACGCGCGCGCCTCGCCGACGCGCGGTTGTACCTGTGCACGCCGATGCGCCCCGACCTCGCGGAGTTCGCCGACGCGGCACTCGCGGGCGGGGTCGACATCGTCCAGCTGCGCGAGAAGCCCGCGATGGAGGCGGCCGACGAGCTCGCCGCCCTGGAGAAGCTCGCCGAGGTGTGCGCCCGCCGCGGCGCGCTGCTCGCCGTCAACGACCGCGCCGACATCGCTCTGGCCTCGGGGGCCGACGTGCTGCACCTCGGCCAGGGCGACCTGCCGGTGCCGCACGCCCGCCGCGTCGTCGGTGAGGACGTGGTGATCGGCCGGTCCACCCACTCGCTCGACCAGGCCACCGCCGCGGCGTCCGAACCGGGTGTCGACTACTTCTGCGTGGGCCCGTGTTGGCCGACGCCGACGAAGCCGGGCCGCACCGCCCCCGGCCTCGACCTCGTGCGCGACGTCGCGGACACCATCGGCGCGCCGCGGCCGTGGTTCGCGATCGGCGGCATCGACGCCGATCGCATGCCGCAGGTACGCGCCGCGGGCGCCGATCGCGCCGTCGTGGTACGTGCCATCACCGACGCCGACGACCCGCAGACCGCGGCCGCAACCCTCCGGGCGTCACTCCTGTAACTCCCGCACGCCGGCTCCGACCGTGCGTGCCCCACACTCAGGCCCGCGTGTTGCGTTCTCCAGGGCTCGTGTTGCGTTCTCCGGCGACCGTGTTGCGTTCTCCGGGGACCGTGTTGCGTTCCCCGGGGCTCGTGTTGCGTTCTCCGGGGCTCGTGTTCTGCGCCCGCCCGTCGCACCGGACATCCCGGCACCCGGCTCAGGGAGCCGGGGTCGCCTCGTTCGGCTCGGGTGCGGTGGGCTGCTCCGGCGTGGCCTCCGTCGGCTCCTCGACCTCGGTCGGCTCGGGCTCCTCGACCTGCTCCTGCTCGTCGGCGGGCTGCTGCTGGTCCGGTCGCTCCGACCCCGGCTCCTCCGAAGGCTGCGGCTCCTCTTGCGTGGGCGTCGCCTCGCCTGTGGGGTTGGCAGGATCGGCCGGATCGCCGTCCTGCTGCGTCGCGGGCGCGTCGCCGTCGCGCTGATCGTCGACGTCGACGTCGACGTCGCCGGAGTCGGACCCGGAGTGGTCGCGGTCACCGACGATCGCACTGACGGTGCTGCGGCCCTGGCCGTTCAACGACTCGCCGGTCGCCAGTTCGAAGCCGGTGAGCACCAGCATGCCGATGCCGAACACGACGGCGCTCGTCGCCGCCAGCACGGGCCACCGCCGCCGGAGCAGACCGCCCCCGGTGGTGGTATCCGACGCCGCGCCCGTCGCATCGGTGTGCGACGGCACGCCGAGATAGTCGGTCGGCTGGTCGGCGTTCGACAGGATCCTGCGCGTCGTCGGCTCGGCCGCCTGGCCGTACCGGGCCGTGTCCGTCGCAGCGGACTGCCGCATGACGACCGTCCTGCCCTTCGCCCGGCCGCCGCTCTTCGCCTCGGCGAGCGCCGCGGCCTTGGCTTTCGCCCGGCGCGCGGCCTCGCGGGACCGTCGCATCGAGCGCAGGTACAGCTCACTGCCGACGGTGCTCAGCACGCTGATCGCGCCGGCACCGATCACCGTCCCGTACACGCCGAAGAACGAGCACAGGAACGCCGCGGTGGTCGCCGCGATGCCGCCCGCGATCACCGGAGCGGGCCGCAGCCCGGTCTTCTCCTTCGCCTCGTCGGCACCACCGGTACCGACACCGTCCGTCCTGTCGACATCCGAGTCCGGGCGGTCCGGCGCAGCGCCGTTCGCCGCGATGTAGTCGGTCGCAGCGTCCTGCTCGACGTACCGCCGGCCGCCCCTGTGGATCTTGTCGTCGTTCATGCGCCCCTCTGGTCCGCGCTCGCTCCCTCGCCCCTTGCCGAATACATCGCATCCGGCGGTTCCGCCGTTTCGCGAGAAGCGAGAACTCTTCGAGTGAGCGCGGACACCACGCCACCGTCCACAAAGGACGCCTCAGTGTGGCGAGCGGGCGACGACGACGCGGACTACGGCCTCGTGAGGGTGGTGACGAACTTGTAGCGGTCACCGCGGTAGATCGACCGCACGAACTCCACCGGCTTGCCGTCGGAACCGAATGTCTGCCGATTCAGCAGCAGCACCGGAACACCGACGTCGGCACCCAGCAGTTCGGCCTCCTCCGGACCGGCGAGCGAGGTCTCGATCGTCTCCTCTGCCCGGTCCATCTCGACGCCGTACCGCTCGGCGAGCGCCTCGTACAGCGACCCGCCCTCGATCATCTGCCGCTTGAGCCCGCGGAACCGCGCCAGCGGCAGATGGGTCGTCTCCAGTGCCATCGGCTCGTCGTCGGCGAGCCGCAGCCTGCGCAGCAACAGGACCTTCGCACCGGTCCGGATACCGAGCAGTTTCGGCAGATCACCCTCCGCGAACACCTCGTCCACCTCGAGCAACTGCGACGAGGGCTCCAGACCCTGCGCCAGCATGTCCTCGGTGTAGGACGAGAGCTGCAACCGCTGCGCCACCTTCGGCTCGGCGGCGAACGTGCCCTTGCCCTGCACCCGGTGCAGCCTGCCCTCCGCGGTCAGGTCCGCCAGCGCCTGCCGGACCGTCGTGCGGGAGACGTGGAACTCCCCGGCGAGTGCCCGCTCCGTGGGGATCGGTGCCCCCGGGGGTAGCGAGTCCAGCTGATCCAGCAGATGCTGCTTGAGAGCCCAGTACTTCGGCTCACGCCCAGGTCGTGCGACGGTTGCGGTACCGCCCCTCGCTCCGGAAACCTCCAACATGGCGACTCCTCCACTCCAGCGCCCCGAAACGCCTTACCGCCAAACTACCCTTCGCGGCCCATGTTCAACCTGTCTAGTATTGGTCTAGACCTTAACGGGGATTCGAGAGGAGCATCGTGACCGATGCGCAACCCGGCGCGCTGATGACCGCCGAGATCGACCAGCAGCCCGGCATGCTGGCCACGATCGCCGAGCACCGCGCCGACATCGCGGCCGTGGCCGCCGACATCGCCCGGCACCGGCCGCGGTTCGCCCTGCTGGCCGCCCGGGGTTCCAGCGATCACGCCGCCATCTACGCCAAGTACCTGATCGAAGTGCTCCTCGGCCTTCCCGTCGGACTGGTCTCCCCCTCGACGACGACGCTCTACGGCGCACGCCCCGACCTGCGCGACGTCCTCGTCATCTCGGTGAGCCAGAGCGGCGGGTCACCCGACCTGCTCGAAGTGACCCAGGCGGCGAGGGACGCCGGCGCACGCACGGTCGCGGTCAGCAACACACGGTCGTCGCAGCTGTTCTCGGCGGCCGATCTCGCCGTCGACATCCGCGCGGGCCAGGAGAACGCCGTCGCCGCGACGAAGACCTACACGGCGACGCTGCTGACGCTGTATCTGCTGGTCGACGCCATCCGCGGCGGGGACGGCGGCGCGGTGGCCGACATCGGCGAGCGCGCCGAGACGACGCTGCGCGACTCGGCCGACCAGGTCTCGCACGCGGTCGACCGGTTCCGGTTCGCCGACCGGGTCATCGCGGCCGCGCGGGGCTACTCGTACGCCTCGGCGCTGGAGTCGTCGCTCAAGCTCGCCGAGACGAGCTACCTGCAGACCCACGCCTACAGCGGTGCGGACCTGTTGCACGGGCCGGTCGCGGCCGTCGACGAGGAGACGGCGGTGCTGGGCATGACGAGCGCGGGCCGTGGCGGCGAGGCGATGGGCGACGTGCTGCGCGCGGTCGGTGAGCGCGGTGCCGACGTGCTCGCGGTCGGATCGGCGGCGTCGTCGATGCCGGCGGCGCTGCGCATCGACGTCCCGGAAACGGCCGAGGAGGTGGCGCCGATCCTGGAGATACTGCCGGTGCAGCGACTGGCGCTGCACCTGTCGCTGGCGAGGGGCGGGAACCCCGACAACCCGCGTGGCCTGCACAAAGTGACGAAGACCCGCTGATGTACGTCGTCGGAGTGGACGCGGGCGGCACGAGCACCAGGGCGTGCGCGGTGGACGCCGACATGCACGTGCTCGGCACCGGCCGCGCGGGCGGGGCGAATCCGAACTCGCACCCGCCGGAGAAGGCCGCCTCCGCCGTCGCCGAGGCCGTCGCCGCGGCCACCGTCGACCTCGACCGCGGCGACCTGGGCGCGTGCGTCGTGGGGATGGCCGGTTCGAGCAAGCTGACCGATCCGGACGTCGCGACCCTGTTCGAGCGCACGTGGCGGGACGCGGGTTTCGACGTCACTCCGCAGGTGGTCTCGGACGCGGAGACGGCGTTCGCCTCGGCCACCGACGCGCCGGACGGCACGGTGCTCGTCGCGGGCACGGGCTCGATCGCGGGACGGATCCGCGACCGGCGCATGGTGTCGATATCCGGCGGCTACGGCTGGCTGCTCGGCGACGAGGGCTCGGGGTTCTGGATCGGCAGGGAGGCGGTCCGTGCCACGCTCGACGCGCTGACCAGGCGTGAAGCGCTCGGCGAGCTGGCGTCGACGGTACTGGCCGAGGCCGGTGTCGACCCGGCGGAGCCACAGGCGTTCCACCTGCTCATCACGGCCGTCAACGGGGAGGCGCCCGTCCGGCTGGCCCGGTTCGCACCACTCGTGAGCGCCGCGGTCGAGTCCGATCCCGTCGCCGCGCGCATCGCCGACGACGCGGCGGACCGGCTCAGCGAGATCGCGTTCGCCGCCCGCGATGCCGCCGAGAACACTCCGATCGTGCTCGTCGGCAGCGTCCTGGGGGAGGGCGGTCCGGTCCGCATCCGCGTCCACGATCGGATGCGTGGCTGTGACGTGCGGGAAAGTAAGGACGGCGTGTTGGGCGCCGCGTGGCTGGCCGCACTAAGGGGGTTCGGTCGACAGGTTCCTCACCCGAACAGAGTAGGGTGACGGCGGCCCCCGGACCTCCCCCCTCGCCGGGGGCCACCTACTTGTCGCGCGCCGGTGGCGCGGACCCCGCGTTCGCGCCACCGGCGCGCGCCGAATCCGGGGACGCCGAGCCGGAGGCCCCGCCCTCGGTCGTATCGCCGTCAGACGTCTTGCCATCGGTCGCAGCGCCGCCGGTCGTGTCGCCGTCCGCCGGCTCCACGTCCTCGCCGGCTGCGGTATCGCTCTGCTCCGAGCCCCGCCCCTCCGGCGGCACCGGATGGCGCAGGCCGGGATGCTCCGCGGGCAAGGACCGGTGCAACACCCAACCGCTGAGGGCGACTGTCAGCGCCACGAGCGGCCACGACAGCACCGTGCGCGCGACGCCCAGCGCGACCACTTCGCCCGCCCACCACAGCACGCCGAACACGGCGACCCGCAACGTGTACTGGCCGAACACCCACACCCAGCTGGCGCGCGAGTACGCCCGCAACAGGTCACGGTCGGCCCGCCAGCGCGTCTTCTGCCCCAGCACCGTGCCGACGACCACGCCGAGCAGCGGCCACCGGATCACGATGCTCACGGCCCACGCGAGCGCACTGGCCACATTGGACAACAGCTGAATGAGGAAGAAGTCCTGCGCACGGCCGGTACGCAGGGCGATGAGCGCCGCCAGCACCACCGCGGCGAGGCTGATCAGCACCGCACGGACCTTGTCGCCGCGGGCGAGGCGGAAACCGCCGATGGCCACGCTCAGCGCGATCGCGGCGGCCGCTCCCCAGCCGATCGACGAGCCCGACACGAGCCAGCCGACGACGAACGCGACGGGCGGCAGGCTCGCGTCGATCGCGCCCTTGCGACCACCCAGGAGGCTCGCCAGGGACTCGCGGCGCGGCGCGGCGGGATTCTCCGAACCCCGGCGCTGTGCGGCTTCGCGACGATCCGGGGCGGCCCCGGGGGTCTCGTGCGGCGGCGTGTCACTCACGGTCCCCACCTTGCCTGATTCCGTGCGCCGGCATCGCCGGCTCGGAGCACGTTACCTTCACCACACCGAACACTGCGGTCCCCACATTACGGCTGCGTAGGTCGCCCTCGAAGGAGGAGACTGTCAGCCTTGGTCCGACCGGCGCCCGCGACGCAGGCCCTTCGGGGGAAGAACGCGCCTCCCGCCGGCCGTTGATCAACTGGGAGACACGCGTGCACAGGGCGGAGGGAGACGTCGTGACCGGATACCGCAGCTTCGTCGCGATCGGGGACAGCTTCACCGAGGGGATGAACGACGAGCGTCCCGACGGCACGTACCGCGGCTGGGCCGACCGGCTCGCCGAGATCCTCGCCGACGGCTCCCCTGACTTCGCGTACGCCAACCTCGCCATCCGCGGCAAGATGCTGACCGAGATCATGACCGAGCAGCTGCCGGTGGCGCTGGAGACCAAGCCCGACCTGGTCACGGTGTGCGCGGGCGGCAACGACATCATCGTGCCGGGCGTCGACGTCGACGCGAAGGCCGCCGAGTTCGAGGCGGGCGTCGCGGCCCTGCGCGCCGAGGGCATCGAGGTGCTGATCTTCACCGGACCCGACACGAAGAGCATGTCGGTGATCAACATGCTGCGCGGCAGGGTCGCCATCTACAACGCGCACCTGCGCGCGATCGCCGACCGCCACGACGCGAAGATCGTCGACCTGTGGTCCATGGACACGCTGCACGACATCCGCGCGTGGAGTGACGACCGGCTGCACTTCACGGCCGAGGCCCACCGGCGGATCGCGCTCCGTACCGCGGAGGTGCTGGGCGTGCCCACGTCCGACGACTCGCGGGAGCCGTGGCCCGAGGCCGACGGCCACCCGAACTGGCTCACCCTCCGGCGCAGCGACCTGGAGTGGACCCGCACGCATCTGCTGCCGTGGATCCGGCGCCAGCTGCGCGGCGAATCGCTCGGGGACGGCATCACGCCGAAGCGCCCCCGCCTGACCCCGCTGCGCGAGGCGGCCGGCTCGGCCCAGCTGTGCCAGCAGGTCTCCACGACCCCGGCGGGCACCACGGTCACGGCGACGTCGACGGTGTCGGCGAACGCAGCGGTCTCCACAGCGGTCTCCACGGTCTCGGCCAACACGGCCACGTCGGCGAGCACGGCGAGCTTCACGCGGGTCGAACCCTCAGACAACTGACCGCGCCCCGCGTTGCGGGTTCCGGAGCGTCCACACACGGCACGCCACCCACAGGCGTCACACCTGTCGCTGCGTTCGCGGGGCGAGTGGTCCGCGCCTATCGTCGGTGCATGGCCGGGAAGAATGGGCGGTTCTGGCTGATTCCGCTCGCGTTCGCAGTGTCGGGGCTTCTGGCGTTCGGCGCGACGTGGGCGACGGCCGACCGGATCGAACACGACCTGCAGGGCGAGGCGCAGACCGCGCTACGCGACGCCGGGGTGGCCGCGCCCGACGTGACGATCGACGGACGCGACGTCACGGTGGCGGACGTCCCGAAAGGGCACGGCGATCGAGTTCGCGGCGTCGTCGGCGATGTCGAGGGCGTCCGGGCGGTCGACGTGCAGGAGACGAAGGCCGATCCGGCCGCGGTGCGGACGCAGCAGGCCATCGACGGTGCGCTCCGACGGTCGCCGATCCGGTTCGCCCCCTACGGCGATGAGCTGACCGGGGCCGGCAGGCGTGCCGTCACGCACGTGGCCGACATCCTGCGCTCGGCACCCACCACGCTGCGGTTCGAGGTCGCGGGACACGTCGCGAAGGTGCCCAACCTCGACGGCGACGAGGCACGCGCCCTGTCCCGCGAGCGTGCCGACGCCGTGGCCACGCAACTGGCCGACGCCGGCATCTCCCGCGACCGCCTGACGACGGTAGGCCACGGCGACACCCGGCCGGTGGCCGACGGGTACGACGCGAAGTCCGACCGGGTGAACCGGCGAGTGGAGATCCACGTGCGCTGACGGCACGCGACAGGGACCGGAACGAGGAGGGATAACGCCCATGTTGTGGTTGTTCGGACAGATCTGGCTCTGGCTGCTCGTCGCTTTCGCGCTCGGCGCGCTGGCAGGGGCCCTGCTGACCTGGCCTGCGCAGCGCAGGCGTGCCGCGCAGGCCGGTACCGACGACGGCACCTCCGCCGACGGCACGGCCACGGGCGACACGCACGCGGGCGACACACACACCGGCGATGCCCTCGCCGCGCCCGGAACGACGAGGACCGGCCCGGCCGGGACGGCGACGTTCGGCGCGGTGACGTCCGGCTCCGACGCCGGTACGGGGCGGTCCGACGCGGCGCCGCACGGCTCCGGGCGGCAGGTACACGACCCGACCACGCCCGGTCACAACCGCGGGCGGCGGCGCGGTCCGCGCACACCCGACGTGGAACAGGCACGGTCCGCCCCCACAGACGGCCCAGGCAACCACATCATCGGCACGCTCGACGAGGCCACGGGCGCCGGCCGGACATCGGGAACGTTGCCGCCGCGGCGCGCGTGGCACACCCGCAACGAGTGGCCGGACGAAGCCGACGAGTGGGCCACCGAGCACGACATCCCCCGTTCAGGCGGCTGACCTCTCGCTCCGTAGCGGCTGATAAGTTCGCTGAGCCGCTTCGGCGCTTCGTCGGCGATGTAAGGAACGTGGATGCCGCTCCCCTACTGGACTCCGGACAACGTTCTGCCTCCGGGGCGACACCCCGCCGACCTGTCCGACCTCTACGAGAGGTTCGTGTGGGACGCCCCGCACCGCAACGAGCGCGAGGTGCTGTTCAGCGCACTGTCCGGCTACCTCGGCGTCGTCGGTGGGCTCATCCCTACGGGCAGGGCATGGATCTCCGGGGAAATAGCCGTGCGCACCGAGAACGTGCCCCGGGACATCGACGTGCTGCTCATTCCGGACGAGTGGGGCAGCCTCAAACGGCTGACGGCCCCCGCCCGCGAGGCCCTGTACGGCATGCTCACACTCAACGGCGTGATCGCGGAGCAGCCCGCGATGTACCTCGACCGGGTCCGTCCGATGAGCGGCCTTCTCGACGGCTTCCTGTGCCGGCCGGGTGACGAGGAGGCGTGGGAACCGACGTGGGCGCGCGGTCCGGTCCACGGCACGTTCAAGGGATTCGCGGAGGTGACGTGGTGAGCTTCGAAGAGGTCGCCGATGCGATTCCCGGCGGCACGTGGCTGGACGACCTGGCGCGCGCATCCGCCCGCGCCGCGCACGCCAAGTTCGAACGGCCGATCCGGTCGGCGCTGCTGCGGGTGTCGATGCTCGATTCGCCGCGGATGGACGCCTACGCGTTCTCCGACATCAGCCGCGCGCTGCAGGACGCGACCGCGAAGGTCGGCCACATCGTGCGCAACCCGCAGGGCGAGATCACCTACGTCCAGCCCGCCGACCGGGAGAAAGCGCCACTGCTGCAGCGCGGCCAAGCGGGCAACGCCCTGTTCTTCGGGTTCCCGGAAACGTCCGATCCGGACGCGCTGATCAACGACGGCATCGAGACGCTGTCGGAGCGTGCCGTGAAGGAGCTGTGCGACTTCCTGCCGATCAACGGCTCCGACGACGGTGCCCTCGACGCGGTACTGCTGCAGCGCGACACGATCCGCAATGCCGTGAGCGACGTCGTCAGCGCCGTCACCAAGACCTCCAGCCTGGGCCTCACGCTGATGCCGACCTCGGGCGAGGAGGTCACGCGCAGCATGACCACCGAGCAGGCGCGCGTGCTGCACAACAGCCTGCGGGAGTCGCGCGAGGACGTCGGCTACGAGACGGTGACCGGCAGGCTCGACGGCGTACGCACCCGCAGGCGAATCTTCTACCTCGAGCGCGACACCGGTAGCACGATCCAGGGCGCGGTCGTGCCGGACCTGCTCGACCAGATCAAGGTGAACCTCGACAGGCCCGTCACGGCGCGCCTGCGGGTGGTCCGCACCACTACGATCGACGGCCGCCGGGGACGTCCCGTGTACGAGCTGCTCGACATCCACGGCGAGACGAGCCTGTTCGACTGACCCACTCCGGCCGCGCCGGGTATGCACGAAGTGCGCCGCACTGACCGGAATCGGACGATTCGGGGCCGCAGCACGCGCGAGGCGGCGGAGTTCCCGGCTTGTACGAATGTCGGGCGCACGGAGAATCCGGGCGAATTCACGTGAATCGGAACGCCGCCGATGTGCCTCGAACCGGAGAAACCAGGGAATTCGGACCCGGTCGCGAATCCACTCGAACCGCGAATCCACTCGAACGGAGTCACGCTCGGACGGGAATCGGCGCCACGGTCGGAACAGAATACGGCCCCGTGCCATCAGTCCCGATCTGATGGCGCGGGGCCGTACTCCTCGTTCTTCGCCGCCTCCGCCGCGGTCACACGGCGCCCACCCCGAGCAAAAGGAGTCACCAAGCCGCTGGGGGCGACTGCTCACCGCTGTGCGATGAGGTGGCGACACGGTAACAGGCTGCGCAAGGTCGGCTACACCCACCCCTGGCGTAAACCCTGTCCGCGACTTCGGTGCGGCAACCGGTTCAGTCCTGTCGTGGTTCGACCGCATCCGAAGGGTGCTCCGTCCGGCGGCACGGACGCCGGACGGAGCACCGAGCCACGGACGCCCCACACTCACGGGAAGCGCTCGGACGCCGCGTCACCATCACCGGCAGCGCAGCGCGTCGGCGTCACCTACGAAGTGGCGTGACGTCACGGGCACCGATGAATCCCGGCCGCGGACTGCTCGCGGCGAACGGTTCGACCGGGGCGTTCTCCACACTGCTGAACACGAGGAAGATGTTCGACCGCGGATACGGCGTGATGTTGTTGCCCGACCCGTGCATGATGTTCGCGTCGAAGAACAACGCCGAACCGGCCGGTCCGGTGAACTGGTCGATGCCGCAGGAGGCGGCGAGCTTCGTGATGTCGTCCTCGCGCGGGACGCCGATCTCCTGTTCCTTCAGCGACGCCTTGTAATGGTCCTCGGGCGTCTCACCGAGGCACTGCACGTACGTCCGGTGCGAGCCCGGCATCACCATGAGGCCGCCGTTGTACGGATAGTTGTCGGTCAGCGCGATCGAGCAGCTGACCGCCCGCGGCCTCGGCATTCCGTCCTCGGCGTGCCAGGTTTCGAAGTCCGAGTGCCAGTAGAAGCCGTTCCCGCGGAAGCCGGGCATGTAGTTGACGCGGGTCTGGTGCAGGTAGACCTCGGAGCCGAGGAGCTGCTGCGCGCGGTCCAGGATGCGCGGATCGCGCGCCAGCCCGTTGATCAGCTCACTGATGCGGTGGACTTCGAAGATCGACCGCACTTCGCCCGACGACTTCTCGGTGACGGCACGTTCGTCGGACTTGAGACTGCGGTCCGAGGAGAGCCGCACCAGTTCCTGCCAATAGGCCTGCACCTCGGCGGGTGTGATCAGCCCTTCGAGGATCGTGTAGCCGTTGCCGGCGTGGACGGCGAGCCCGTCGCCGTCGAACGGGCCGTCGGCCTCACTCCCCCACACAGTGGGGTCGGGCCGGTCGAGCAGTTGCGGTTCGCCGGCGCTCAGGCGCGTCGGGTAGGCGTCCGGTCCGCCGTTCGCGGGCTCACCGCGCAACGACGCATCGGCTTCGTCGGACATACCGGAAATTCTGTCCGCAAGAGTCAAGGTCGCCTCCTACGAATCCGTGGTTCGGTTTTCTTCCTGGTTGTTCCTCTCGTGAAACGCGAGAACCCGGCCGGGTGAAGGCCGTGACATCACGACATCTCACCGACCGGGTTCCCGCGGAGCTTCCGTATTACGCCACCGGCCGGCGGTGACGCGTGTGTGTCAGTCCTCTTCGACGATCAGCGGGTAGACGCCGTTCTCGTCGTGGACCTCCCGGCCGGTGACCGGCGGGTTGAACACGCAGACGGTCTTCATCTCGGTCCGCGGCCGCACCTGGTGCTTGTCGGCGTTGTTGAGGACGTAGATGGAGCCCGGCTTGAGCTGGTGAATCTCGCCGGTCGCCTTGTCCTCCACCTCGCCCTCACCCTGGGTGATGAACACGGCTTCGATGTGGTTGGCGTACCAGAAGTCGTTCACGGTGCCCGCGTAGAGCGTGGTCTCGTGCACGGAGAAACCGAGCTTGTCCTTGGCGAGGACGATGCGCTTGCTGCGCCAGTTCTCGGTCTTGATGTCGGCTTCGGTGTCCGTGATGTCGTCGATGCTGCGGACGAACAAGGCGACTCCTCGGGTCGGGTTGATCGGGTCGTACCGGTGATTGTGCTCGAAGCGCCGCCTCGTGCCCGCCGGGGTCACGGCGATTCACCGCCAGGGTGACGTCGAGGGACGTTCCTGGCGGTGAATCACCGTTCTCGTGTGGAATTCAGGCCGAGCGGCGCCATGGGAGGGAGAACCGCGACGGTGGCGTCAGCGGGACAGCACCGATTCGACGGATTCGGCGATGATCTCCAGGCCCTTGTCGAGCTCCTCGTCGGTGAGGGTCAGCGGCGGCAGCAGCTTGACGACCTCGTCGCTCGGACCGGACGTCTCGAGCAGCAGGCCGCGGTCGAACGCGGCGGCGGCGACCTTGCCCGCAGCCTCCCCGCTGCCGAACTCGAGGCCGCGTGCGAGACCACGGCCCTTGGCCATGAGCTCGGCGTCCGGGTACTCCTCGACGAACTTGCGGAACCGGGCGCCGATGCGCTCGCCCTTCTCCTTGGTCGACTTCTCGAGCTCGTCGTCGGACCAGTAGGTGCGCAGCGCGGCGGCGGCCGTGACGAACGCCGGGCTGATGCCGCGGAAGGTGCCGTTGTGCTCGCCGGGCGACCAGACGTCGAGGTCCGGGCGCACCAGCGTGATCGCCATCGGCAGGCCGTAACCGCCGATCGACTTGGACAGGCAGATCATGTCCGGCACGATGCCGGCCTCTTCGAAGCTGAAGAACGGTCCGGTGCGCCCGCAGCCCATCTGCACGTCGTCGAGGATCAGCAGGATGCCGTGCTTCTTGCACAGGTCGGACAGGCCCTTGAGCCAGTCGAGGCGCGCGGCGTTGATGCCGCCCTCACCCTGCACCGACTCGACGATCACGGCGGCCGGCTCGTTGAGTCCCGAGCCGGAGTCCTCGAGCAGGCGCTCGAAGTAGAAGAAGTCGGGGTACTCGCCGTCGAAGTACTTGTCGAACGGCATCGGCGTGGCGTGCACGAGCGGGATGCCCGCGGCGCCGCGCTTCATCGAGTTACCGGTGACCGACAGCGCGCCGAGGGTCATGCCGTGGAACGCGTTGGTGAAGTTGATGACCGACTCGCGCCCGGTCACCTTGCGCGCCAGTTTCAGCGCACCCTCGACGGCGTTGGCGCCGCCGGGGCCGGGGAAGATGACCTTGTACTCCATGTTCCGCGGCTGCAGGATCTGCTCGTCCAGCGACTCCAGGAAGTCCCGCTTCGCCGTGGTGAACATGTCCAGCGAGTGCGTGACGCCGTCGCGGGAGATGTAGTCGAGCAGCGCCTGCTTCAGTGCCGGGTTGTTGTGCCCGTAGTTGAGGGCACCGGCACCGGCGAAGAAGTCCAGGTACGGCTTGCCGTCCTCGGAGTAGAGCCAGCTGCCCTGGGCCTTGTCGAAGACCACGGGCCAGCCGCGACTGTAGCTCCGCACCTGGGATTCGAGCTTTTCGAAGATGCTCACGTTCTCAGCTCCTGCTTTTCAGGCAAATCTTGGTTTGTGCCGGCTCTGGGCCGGGCGATTCAGTCGGCGGACGCGTTCAACGGGCCGACGCGGAACAGGTCCTCCGGTTCGTGCGGCTCCGGGAATTCGGCCGCCGCGAGGAACTCGGACCGTTCCAGCGTCGCGTCCCAGCGCTTCGCGAACGACGTGAACAGTCGGATGGACGCGTCGTTGTCCGGCGTGATGGTCGTGTCGAGGTAGCGAACACCGGTGGAGGTCGCACGCTCGAACAGTGCGTCCAGCATCTTTCCGGCAAGGCCTCGGCCTCGTTGGGAATCGTCGACGGCGACCTGCCAGACCAGCAACGAATCGGGCGTCGCAGGCCTGCGATAGCCCATCACGAATCCTACGGGTTCCCCGTCGGCACGGGCGACGACAGATGTGTCGGCGAAATCACGGCACCACAGCAAGTAGGCGTAGGACGAGTTCAAGTCCAGCTTTTGTGAATCACGCGCTATTCGCCAGAGGGCCGCGCCGTCATCCGCCGCTGGTGGTTCGATCACCACGTGGCCCGCCGAATCATTATCGCCGTTGGCACGCTTTGTGTGCTTTCCGGACATATTGAAGCAATCTAACAGGTTCGCGTTCCGATATCAGCGGGCAACGCGCTCAATCACCCGATCAACCTGCAACGACGCAGAAACGTGCGTGATGATGGCGACAGCGAGCTACCGATCAAGACACCGCTGTGCTAACCCGCGGCCGTGTCCAGGGACTTTCGACCCTCGGCCGTACGGGCACGCCGGTCGTCGACACGGGCCACCGCACCGGACAGCGACGTCGGAATGCGGCGTCCGAGAGCCACCGCACAGCACGGTAGTGGCACCGGCCTCCCGGCGGGAGAGGCCGAACGGTGGCAACTTTTCGCCCGTACGTATTCACTCGGGGTGATCGGCCCGGCTGCGCACCCGGCGGGTGACGCCGTCACAGTACGAGCAGAGCGAACACAACCAGTGACCGGATCCGACGGCAGAGAGCGCCGTGGGCACTCCAGACCTTCGGGCGCTCCGTCGGCGCCGGTTCGTACCCGCGGTCGGTTCTGCGTGCGAGAATGGCGACATGTCCACGCTGCACCTCACCGGCGACGCCGACGCCGACAAGCTGCTCTCCGAAGACCCGTTCGCCCTGCTCAGCGGCATGCTCCTCGATCAGCAGGTGGCGATGGAAGTTGCCTTCGCGGGTCCCCGGAAGCTGCAGGAACGCATGGACGGCTTCGACGTCCACAAGATCGCCGAGATGGACGTCGACGCCTTCGTCGAGCTGTGCGTGGCCAAACCGGCGATCCACCGCTACGGCGCATCGATGGGCAAGCGGCTCCACGCGCTGGCCCGCTACATCGCGGACCACTACGACGGGGACACCGCCGAGCTGTGGACACACGGCGACCCCGACGGCAAGGAGGTCCTCAAGCGGTTGAAGGCGCTTCCCGGTTTCGGTGACCAGAAGGCGCGCATCTTCCTGGCGCTGCTGGGCAAGCAGCGCGGTGTGCAGCCCGGCGGCTGGCGCGAGGCCGCGGGCGCCTACGGCGACGAGGGCGCGCGCCGCTCGATCGCCGACGTCGTCGACTCCGAGACCCTCGCCGAGGTACGCGACTTCAAGAAAGCACAGAAGGCCGCAGCGAAGAAGTAGCCACCACACCGCGCCCGCGCGCGACCGGTCAGGATTCGCGGCGACAGCTGTCCGGGTCGCGCACGCAGTCGTGGCGCCGTGGCGTCCGGTCCCCGCCGTTGTGCATGCTGTACTGCACCTCGTACTCGGCCCCGCGTCGTCTCGACGCGGGCCGGCCGCGCGGCGGCACCACGAGCCGCCCGGGTCGGCGAGCACCCAGCCGTTGAGGCTCAGCACGTACCCGATCGCGACGGTCAGAAGAGCCCGACCGACCTCCACGACACTCCGCGCTCCTGCGCGGCCGAGCCTAGAGGCCGGGATCCCCGGCGGTGAACGGTTCGCCACATGCGGGTGCGGACGCGTGCGTCGGTGTCAGAGACGTCGCACGGGGGCTCGGGCCGTCGCAGGCGCTGCCCGAGGATTCAACGTCGCAGGAGGATGCCGCGGACGAACTCGGCCTGGCCCGCGTGCTGCATCGTGTCGCCGATGACACTGACCAGCCGCACGCCCAGGGTCGTCGGTGGATCCCACGAGTCGTCGACGACCACGTCGAGGTCGGCGTCGGTGATCCCGCCGACGTAATCGACGGTCTGCTCGTGCACCGCTTCGTGGTAGCCGACGAGCAGGTCGGGGTCGGTCACCCGCACGGCGGCGACGTCGGCGCTGGAATGCCCGTAGCCGATGTCACCGGACGGAAACGGCAGCCCGAACCGTTCCATCCAGCCGTCGGCCGTCCACCGCTGTTCGCGACCGGCGACGTCGGCGACGTGGTCGTCCTGCACCCGCGTCAGGTGCCACACGAGCCACCCGATGGAGTTGGCGTCGGCGTCGAGGCGTGCGGCCAGCGCGTCGGCGTCCAGCCCCTCGACGACGTCGCGGACGATGTCCCGGACCCGCCCGAAGGCGTCGGTCAACAGCTCGACACTTCCCATGTCCGCCATTGTGGTCGCCCGGCCGCCGACTCGCCTGGTACCAACGATTCATGGATCCGACGGAGGAACGGTTCCGCGCACTGGCACGGTCGGCACCGTGGAGGTGGCGGTCGCTGCGGTTCACCGTAGGCAACCGCCGCGTCGGCGAGGACCGGGCGGTCCACACCGTGCGCGCCCGGGTACGCAAACCGGGCAGACTCCGTGTCGAGGACCTCAGCGGCGCCGTCCTCGACCGCACCGCCGACCTCAACGTGGCCGAGCCACCCGCGGTCGACCTCGCCGCCGACGGCCTCCTCGCCCGGGCTCCGGATGAACCTCCGGCGTTCCGGTTCGACTTCGAACCGCCGATGTACCAGAACTACCACTGGGTCGCGATGCTCGACCCGTACGAGCTCGCCGACGGCCGCGACGACGACGGCACCGCGGTGGCGGGTACGGAGATCCTCGACCTCGCCGCCGTCGAGCACCACGGCAGGGCCGCGTGGCAGGCGCGGCTGCGCACCACGCGCCGGTACGATCCGCGCTGCGGCTGCTGTCCACTGCTGTTCTCGGCGGAATCGGAGGCCGCCGAGGACCACGAACCGCCACCGGGCACGGTGTTCGCCGACGCATACCTCGTGCGACTCGACGTGGCGACGGGCGTGTGCGTGTACTCCGAGGACCTCGGCGGAAGCGCCGCGGGCCAAGGGCACGACGTGGCGATCGAGGACGTCGACGAGGACATGCCGGACGAACTGTTCGGCCCGCCGCGCTCGCACCGGCACCGGTTCGCGCCGTACGGCGAGCCGAGCCGAACCGACCTGCGGGACCTGACTGCGTACCGCGACGATCCGACGCTGCGATTCACCGCACTGCCCGATCAATGAGCGCATCCACAGTGGACGGTGCGAGCATCTCGTCGGCCACGAGCCCGGCCAGCCCGACGAATGCACCGTCGGCGCCGAGGCCGGACGGACCGACATCGAGTCCGCGCAGCGCACTGGCGTGAGCGTTCGCCTCCACCGTGTCGCGCAGCGCGTCCAGGAACGGCGGCAACACGCCGATCGCGCCGCCGATACGGACGTGCCGCGGGTTGACGATCGTCACGACCGTGGCCAGCACCGTTCCCACGAGCCGCCCCGCCTCGGCGGTGACGCGTACGGCGTCCTCGGAACCGTCACCCACGCGACGCACGACGTCGTCCATCGACCGCACCCCGGACGGTCGCAGCTCCCGCACGAGCGCGCTACCGCCCGCACTGGCCGCAACGCAACCGCGCCGACCGCACGAGCACCGGCGATCGTTGCCTTCGATACGCATGTGCCCCATCTCGCCCGCGGTGCCGCTCTCGCCACGATGGATGCGCCCCGACACGATGACACCGGCACCGATACCGGTACCGATCTTCACGCCGACGACCGTGGCGTCCGGCCTGCCCATCGCGCAGTGGTCGCCGAACGCGAGCGCGTTGGCATCGTTCTCCAGCAGCACGGGCACACCGAACGCGTCGGCGAAAGGTTCGCGCAGCGGACGGGCGTTCCAGGAGGGCATGGTCGCCGGGGCGACGGTGACGCCGCGTTCGTGGTCGATCTGCCCCGGCAGGGACAACGCCATCGCCCGGAGGTCGTCGGCGCGACCGGTGCGGTCGAGCAGGTCACGGCCCGCGCGTAGCAGCAGCGGGACGACGTCGTCGGGATCGTGCCGCGCGGGCAACCGGTGGTGGTCGCGGGCGAGCACGGTGCCGCGCAGGTCGGTGACGGCCAGTGCCGCGTGACTCTGTCCGAGGTCGACGGTCAGGGCGCTCGGCGTCTCGAGGTCGACCTCCAGCATCTCGGCACGTCGCCCGCCGCTCGAATGCCGGTGGCCGCTCGCGCGCACCAGTCCGTGCGCGCGCAGCACGTCGAGGCGTTCGACCAGCGTCACGCGCGAGAGCCCGACCCGGTCCTGCAGTTCCTGCCGGGTCAACGGACCGTGCGCGCGCAACACGTCGAGCACCCGCCCCGGTGACGTCGCGCTCGGGGGATTCCGCTGCTCGTTGGTCGCAACCACGTTGACAATCACCCTCCCTCCTACTTATGTTAACGGAACTGACAAAAGTGGGTAACACGGCACGTTGTCGACACATCTCGTTCGCCCGAACGTCTCTGCCCCGGGAGGCCCGGTGACCACCGCCGCCGGCAACCGCACCACCCACCGGGCGGCGAGCCTCGCCGCTCGGGCCGCGATGGTGTTACGCGACAACGACACCGGAACGCTCGTGACGGCATCGCCGCGCCTGTACCCGCACATGTGGAGTTGGGACGCGGCGTTCATCTCGATCGGGCTCGCCCACCTCGACGTGGGCCGCGCCGCGGCCGAGCTGGACACGCTGTTGTCGGCCCAGTGGTGCGACGGGATGATCCCGCACATCGTGTTCACCGGCGACGACGACTACTTCCCCGGACCCGACCGGTGGGGCACCGACGACGCACCACAGCGTCCCGCGGGGGTGCGCACCTCCGGCATCTGCCAGCCGCCGGTCCACGCCATCGCGCTGCGCCGCATCGTCGACACGGCCCGCCGTACGTCCGGCACCGACACCCGCGTCGCGGAGGACTTCGCCCGGCGCGTGTGGGAACCACTGCACCACTGGCACCGCTGGATCGCCCGGCACCGCATGTCCGGCGACCACGGTCTGGTCACGATCGTGCACGGCTGGGAGTCCGGAATGGACAACTCGCCGCGGTGGGACGTTCCGTACGCGGGCGTGCGGCCGGGCCCCGACCTGCCACCGTACGTTCGCCTCGACGTGCTGAAGGTCGACGACCCCGGCCAGCGGCCCAGCGACGACGAGTACGACCGGTACCTGTGGCTCATCGAGCAGATGCGGCGCGCCGACTACAACCCCGACGAGATCGTCGAGACGTCGGCGTTCCTCGTCGGCGACGTGTTCGTCACCGCCGTGTTCGCGCTGGCGAGCGAGACGCTCGCCGACCTCGGCGAGGAGATCGGCGCACCGGCCACCGAGATCGCGGAGCTGCGCACGTGGGCCGAACGCACCCGCGCCGCGGCGGCCCGCAGTTGCCACCCCGACACCGGCATGGCACGCGACTTCGACGTGCGCACCGGCACGTGGCTCGACACGGAGTCCATCGCCGCGTTCTCCCCTCTACTGTGCGGCGGCCTGCCGGCCGATACCGAGCAGCGACTCATCGACACACTCGACGGGCCCTCGTGGTCGGCCCACCCCGACCTCCTCGCCGCCGTGCCCCCGTCGGTGTCGCCGCGATCCGAGGACTTCGACCCGAAGCTGTACTGGCGGGGTCCACAATGGCCGGTCGTGACCTGGCTGTTCGGCTGGGCGTTCGGCCGGCGCGGCTGGGAACGACACGCCAGCGAGTTCCGCGCGCAAGGCGTGCACCTGGCCTCCGACGGGTCGTTCGGCGAGTACTACGAACCGTTCACGGCAGCGCCACTGGGAAGCGCGAACCAGTCCTGGACCGCCGCCGTCGTCCTCGACTGGCTGTGCAGCGTGTAGCACCGCTGCACGACCCACACCGGCGTTCAGAGCACTGTGCGCAGTCACCCCGTCAGCACGAGAACGAGCTGGACCTGCAGTTCACCACACAGGCCGCCGAGCAACGCACCGGTGAGGATGAGGATCCACTCGTCCTGTTGGAACGCCGGGCGCAGGAGGCCTTCGAACTCGGCGTCGTCGAGTTCACGCATCTTGGTCACGAGCGTGCCGCGGATGTCCATGGCGTCGGCGGCATAGGTCTCGACATAACGCAGCGTTTCGGGCAGCCGAGTCATCACCGACTCGGCGATGCGGTCCTTGAGAGCCCCGTACCGGCCTCCTCCCATGGCCAGCAGTACCAGCGGTTTCGCCACGCCGGTGTGTCGCTCCAGCTCGGCATCCACCTGCCGTTCGATCATCGTCAGCACACGGTCGGACGTCGGACCGCGCAGTACGGCGTCGATGACGTTGCGTGGCGTGATGATCTCGGTGGCGATCAGGTCGGCATAAGCGTCGGTGACCTCGTCGCGGCGCTTGAGGAACAGCCCCTGCCAGGTCACGCCGAAGTACTTCCGCGGCCGCAACGGCCGGAAGATCATCTTCAGCGCCAGCCAGTCGGTGAACCAGCCGATGAACAGGCCGAACACCGGCATGATCAGCGGTACGCGCAGCAACAACCACACGATCATCTGCACGATGCCGATCAACGCGCCGAACAACAGTCCCGACCGGCCGATGAACCGGAACTCCTTGTGGCCCGCCTCTTGGAAGATGCGGTTCAGCAGCGCCTTGTCCTTGACCAGGTGCGTGACGACCATGTCCTTCAGATCGAACACCGAGTCCACGTCGGCCTTGATCTGGTCGATGACCGTCGCGACCATGTGCGGCGCCTGATCCTGCACGCGGCGGATCACCATGCGCCTGGCCCGGTCGGGCAATCGCTCCCACAGGCCGGGCTGATACCGCTCGGCCACGTCGACGACGATCTCCTCGATCGCCTCCCGCAGCGGAGCCTCGATCTCCTTGCCGATGCGTGCCGGATCCAGCCGCTGCACGATGTCGCGCGGCGAGATCAGCTGCTCGGTCATGGTGTCGACCGCGATACCCGCCATCCGCGCCGCCCGTCGCGGCACGATGCCCTGCCAGCCGAGGAACGGCCTGCCCCGACGGCGGATGCCGGTGAACTCGATCGGTTCGAACATCATGCGGATCGCGACCAGCTTGGTCACCCAGCCGATCAACGCCGCGACCACCGGAATCGACGAGTAGACAGGCCAATACCGCACGAAGTCGTCGACTATGCCGTGCAGGTACTCGCCCATCGATCACCGCCGCGCGTCGGAACCACAGCTGTGGCAGCTGCGCCGACCCGGTCGTCGACGCAGGCGCGCATGATCACACGGCCAGGCGACTCGCCGCCAGATCGCGACACCCGCCCCGAGGGGAGGAAGGGGGTGCAGCCGTCACGGTGCGCAGGCCAGCCAGAAGTTGACGCCGAGCGGCGTGATCCGCAGCGCGCCGCGGGTGATCCTCGGACGTTTGACGAGGTCCTCGGCCTTCCGCACCGTCTCGTCGGTCATCAGGATCTCGTACTGGGTCGCCAGTTCGGTCTGCTCGTCGTCGATCTCGGCGAGGCCGAACGCCACCAGGCGCGAGACGTACACGGGCACGTGCGTCGTGGCCGACACTCCCGCCGTCTTGCCGATCGTCGAAGCGTTCCGCAGCACGACCCGCCCGGTCTTGCGTTCGGAGATCTGGACCACCGGGTAGTCGGCGCCGTCCGACAACACCGACAGGATGCGCGCCTCGTCGGGCGTGAGTTGCCGGAGGATCGACGCGTAGAGGTAGTCGCGCGCAGCCTCCCGGCTCAGATGTGTGGACCGGTTCAGCAGCGCGGCCATGCCCGCCCGCAGCGGGTCGGTCGGCAGTGGCACCGCGACGGCCGTCGACGAGCTCTTCGACCCGGACCCGTTCTCGCCGTGTCCGCCGGCGGCGCCCTCGCCCGAGGGCGAGGAGGGCAGCTCCGTCAGTTCGAGCAGCCTGCGGTTGCTGGCGCCCTCCATCCGTTTGTGGAGTTCGGTCAGCGCCTTCTGCTCGAGATTGCGCAGCGAGCGTTCGGCACCGTCGGCACCGGGCAGGCGTTTACCCAGCGAGTAACCGGTCCGTGCCGCCCATCCGGCCAGCTTGCCCGCGCGCTGCATCAACTCGTCGGTTTCCACACGCCCGATGCTACTGGGCGGGCGTCACGGAGTTGTTGATCACCGCCCGTCGCTGCGACGACACGGCACGTCCACGGCACCCGGCGACCCGTGCCGCCTCTGTCGGCGGTCCGTCCCATCGGGGCGTCTCGCCGCGTCCCTGTCGTTGCGGCACCTGCCCGAGCCCGCCGCAATTCGGGCACGGGCCCTTGCGGTTGGGGGTCAGCCCGGAGCCGTGGCAACGAGGGCAGTCGACCATGTCGCCGACCTGCATCGCGTGCACCTCCCACCGGTGTCCGGTTTCGGAAGACACGCACTGTAGAACGCATGGGAATAATCCGGAGCCGCCGACAGGACCAGTCTGCAATGTGCGATTCCTACCGAGAGTGACGGAATCGGCCGGCTGGACCAGAGTCGGCAGGGCGAACGGCCGTCCGCATGCCCTCCAGTCCGCGTCACCCACGCGTCGACGCTGTGGTCGAGGCCCTGCCGACTTCGCGGGGTCGCAATCCCACGCGCCGGCGTAATCCGGATCCGAGCGGGCCGCGACACGGCCGGCCTCCGGCAGACGTCCCCCTGCGACCCCTGCCGGAGGCCGCCCTCGCCGATCCCCCACCCGGCGAAACGGCCGGCCCGGCTCGACGGTTCCCACCCCGAACCGGGCCGGCCGGCGCACCACGCCACTTCGGCGATGTCCCCGCGCCGCAGGACGATGTGGCGGGCCACGGACCGCCCCCGCGGCCCGCACATCTCCTCTAGTACCGGAGCCACTCCTTGGCGGCGTCGAGGCCGTCCACGGTGATCTGGTGCCCACCCGGGTGCCAGTACTCGGTCACCTCGGCGCCGCGCTCCCGGAACGTGCGCACCAGTCGCTCACTCGAGTCGAGCGGCGCCATCGGGTCGTGCCTGCCGTTGGCGAGGAACACCCGCGCGTCCGCGAGGTCGCCTGCGGGCGGCTCGGGCAGCGGCGACATGGAGGAGAACAACATCACCTCGCTGAGCACGTCCGGCCGCAGCAGCGCGACGGCGGCGGCGATGTTGGCGCCGTTCGAGAACCCAGCAGCCACGAGCCTCCGCCCGGCGAGGCCGTAGTGCTCGCGGGCCGACTCGACGAACTCGGCCAGCTCGCCCGCACGCACGACGACGTCGTCGACGTCGAACACGCCCTCGGCGAGCCTGCGGAACCAGCGCGCCGCACCGTTCTCCGAGACCGGCCCGGCCGGCGCGATCATCGTCGATGAGGGGCTGAGCTCCTTACCGAGCGCGAGGATGTCGTCCGGGCTGCCACCGGTGCCGTGCAGGAGCAACAACACCGGCTCGGCCTGCGAACCCTCGACATACCGGTGATCGAACGCCAGGCCAGTCATGCCTGCACCGGGTTGTTCTCGGCGGGCAGCTCCAGCTGCGGCAGCGCACCTGCGATCTGGTCCCGCGTCGGCTCGAGCCACGGAGGCAGCTTCAGCGCACGACCCAGTTCGAGCAGCGGTTCGTCGATGTCGAATCCGGGCTGGTCGGTCGCCACCTCCAGCAGCACACCGCCCGGCTCACGGAAGTAGATGGAGCGGAAGTACTGCCGGTCGAGCACCGACGTCACGCCGACACCCGTGCCGACGAGTTCCTCCCGCAGAGCGAGCTGCTCGGCGTCGTCGGTGGCCCGCCACGCGATGTGGTGCACCGTGCCGCCCGCGACGACCCCCTTCGGCGCGTCCGGCGTGACCTCGACGTCGACGAACGCGCCGGAGCCACCCTCGCCCGCCTGGAAGCGGAACCGGCCGGAGCTCTCACCTGCGAGCGAGAGGCCGAGGCCGTCGGTGAGCATCGTCGCCGTCGCGTCCTCCGAGGTCACCGACATGGTCACCGAGTGCAGTCCACGGATCGCGTGCTCGGCGGGAACGAACGGCGTGTCCCACGGCGCGCGCGGGTCGGTCTGCGGGTGGGCGACGAGGGCGATCTGCAGCCCGTCCGGGTCCCGGAAGGTGAGCGCCTCCTCGTTGTCCCTGGTCACTACGGTTCCCGGCGTGGTGCCGGACGTCTCCAGGTGCTGTTTCCACCAGCCGAGCGAGTGCTCCGGCACGGAGAAGGCGGTGGTCGTCGCCTGGCCGGTGCCGATCCTCCCCTTCGGCACGCCGCGCCAGGGGAAGAACGTCAGCAGCGTGCCGGGTCGGCCCGCCTCGTCGCCGTAGTACAGGTGGTACGTCTCCGGGTCGTCGAAGTTGACGGTCGTCTTCACCAGGCGCAGTCCGAGCGTGCGCAGATAGAAGTCGACGTTGCGCTGCGGGTCGCCACCGATGGCGGTGACGTGGTGCAGGCCGCTGGTCTGGAAGCCCATGGCGATCTCCTCCGAACTCGTTGGGGATGACGTTAGCGCCGAAACTTCTCGCGTGCAAGACATCTCTTAGCGAGAGTTTGCCATACGAGACTCTTTATCGTGAGAATCACCCCTGCTAGATTCATCTGTACGAGAGTCATCACGGCGAGAATCTGCGCCGGGAAGCGACATGTAAGGTGGTCCACCGTGACGACAGAGCCGGACGACGACGAGATCGTGACCTGGTGGGGCCTCGTGATCGAGGGCTACCTGGCCACCCAAGACCGACTGATGGGCGAGATCGCGGAACGCTTCGACCTTCCACCTGCCTCGTTCGACATCCTGGTGCGGCTCGTCCGCTCCCCGGATCACCGACTGCCGATGACCCGGCTGGCCAAAGAGGCTGCACTGTCGAGCGGCGGGTTCACCAAGGTCGCCGACCGCCTCGTCGCCGCCGACCTCATCGAACGGGTACCCAGTTCCGAGGACCGACGCGTCACGTACGCGTGCCTGACCGACCACGGCCGCGACGTTGCGTCGAACGCGCGAAAGGCGTGCGCGGACATCCTGCGCGAGCGCGTGCTCACGCCGCTGGGCAGCCGGTCGTCGGAGGAGCTCGCCGAGGCGATGCGCACCCTGCGCAGCGTCAACGGCGCGAACCCGGAGTGACGGCCCACCCCGGATGACGCGCCTCCTGCCGCCGGGCGAGGGGCCCCGACGGCAGGACGGCGCGACCCGGGACCCGGGTCAGGCTTCGACCGGCGGCGTGTGCGGCATCGCGTGGGTGGCGAGGTCACCGTTGTCGGCCGACCGCACCGTGAGGGGCTCCGCAGGGCCGCGCATGTCGAGCATGACGTCGGGCCCCACGGCCGTCGCCACAGCGGGATGCAGCACGACGGCGCCGAACCACATCTCCGCGGCGGCGCCCTCGACCTCCGCCGTCACCACGTGTCCGGCCGGGTCTCCCGACTCCGCGCCGGGCCCGGAGAGGACGCACTCGCCGGGACGGACGGACACCCGGACGGTCGGTTCCGCCCGACTCTCGATCGCCCGCAGCAACGCGTCCTTCGCGACGACGACCCGCGTCGACGGGCCGGTGAGCGCGGCCAGCAGGGCGTGGTGGTCGGGGAACTCGCCGTCGAGCAGCCGGCAACGCACGTCGCCGGACAACCGTCCCGTGCCACCGTGGTCGCCGCCCGCGGTGCCGACGCCCGGGCCGGCGACCTCATGGAATCGCACACCGTCCGGCAACGCCTCGAGCCGCACGACGTGCCGGCGGCGGATCTCGCCGAGCACCACACGCAGGTCGTCGCCGCTCAACGTCGCCGCCCATTCCGCGCCGGACGACTCCTCGGGGACGAGCGTGCGCGTGGACAGGCGGTACCTGTCGGTGGCGGTCAGCGTCAGCGCCTCCCCGTTCACCTCGAGCCGCACGCCCGCGATCGCCGGGTGGTCCTCCGAGACACCCGTCGCGGCGAGCACCTGGTCGACGGCCGCGGCCAGCACCGGCCCCTTCACCGTCGCCAACGGCACCGCGTCCTCCCCTGTCAGCGCCGCCTTCACCTCGACGGCCAGCCGCCGGGCCGCGTCCGCACGCGCCGAGAGGGATGCGACGTGCTCGTCGATCAGCCGGGCTGCGCGCGTCTGATCGGCGGTCAGCACCTGTCCGACGGTGGCCAGCGGCATGTCGAGCTCGCGCAGGCGGCGCACCGTGACGGCGCGTTCGAGCTGGTCGACGTGGTAGTAGCGGTAGCCGGAGGCCGCGTCGACGTCGGCGGGCCGGAGCACGCCGGAGTCGTCGTAGAACCGCAGTGCGCTGGCGGTCAGGCCACTGCGGCGCGCGAACGTTCCGATGGGGATCAGCTCGGTGTCAGGCATGGCGACGATGCTCGGCTTTCAGGCAACTCGAAGGTCAACTCCTCCGGCGGGAGCCCGCCGGGTGGAGGCTTCCCCGTGGTCGCGACATCGTGGCCGGATGGTCGGCCGGCAGTGGTGCCGGGACTGAGGGCGAGACTAGCCTGACAACGGCTCCGACCCATCGAGGCAATCCGTGACCATCGCTGCACCCATCGCTGCACCCCTTCCCGGAACCCTCCGTCCCGGAACCGCAGCCGGCCCCGTTCTCGACCGTGTCGGCCACACGCTCGCGTTTCCGACACCGCACCTGCCATGACCGCCTCACGGCCGTACCCGCGCGCGCAGCAGGCCACGATCCGGCGCATCGTCAACGCGTATCTGCGGGAGAACGGGCTCCACGACATCACCGCGGGCCCGTTGACCGTGCCGCTGCCCGCCACCGGCGGCGTCCTCCGGCTGACCGTCACCTACGCCTCGCCCACGGGCCACCACGACTACGCCGAGACGCCCGCGCACGTGATCGACACGATCCTCCACGAACTCGAGCGGCGCACCGGTTTCGCAGGATCCCGGGTGCTGCGCGCACAGATCGACGGCAGCATCGACCGCACCGCGCGGTACCTGTCACAACCGAGCCGCTTCCGGCCTCATGACATCGACCCGATGCGCGAGTCGGAACAGAGCGTCCTGTTCGGGCACCCGTTCCATCCCACGCCGAAGAGCGCCGAGGGATTCAGCGACGCCGACCTCGACGCGTTCGCACCGGAACTCGGGGTGTCGTTCGGACTGCCGTACCTGGCCGTCGCCAGGGAGCTCGTCCGCGAGGAGGGCGACGTCACCGTCCCCGCGGACGTCGCGGACGTCGTTCCGGACGGTTACGTCCCGATCCCTGTGCACCCGTGGCAGGCCCGGCATCTGCGGCGCAACCCCGCCGTGCAGCGGCTCGTCGGCGACGAGTCGATCGTCGACCTCGGCCCGTGCGGTGGCGAGGTGTACCCCACGTCGTCGGTGCGCACCGTGTGCGACCCGGCCGCCGAGGTCACATGGAAACTGCCGCTCCACGTGCGCATCACGAACTTCGTCCGCAACACCCCGGTCGAACACCTGCGCCGCGCGGCCGACGTCGCCCGCGCGATCACGAGACTCCCGGCCATGCACGGTTTCGAGGTCGTGGCCGAGACCGGGATGTGCACGCTCGACCCGGCTGCCGTGGGACACGACCTCGCGGCCGAGGTCAACGCCGTGCGGCGGGTCGCGCCCGACCGGCGTGCCCGGGTGCTGGCCGGACTACTCGACGACCCCGCCGTCCTCGCGGGCCGCGCGGACCGCTCCGGCGACGTCGAGGAATGGCTACGCCGGTACGTCGCGATCGCACAGGTGCCGTTGCTGTCGGCGTTCGCAGGCCACGGCGTCGCGTTCGAGGCGCACGTCCAGAACTCACTGCTGCACCTCGACGACGACGGGATGCCGGCTCGTTTCCTCGTGCGGGACATGGAGGGAGTGGCCATCAGCCGCAGGCACGCCGAAGTGCTGCCGCCCGACAGCCCCGCCCTCTACGACGACGAGGAGGCGTGGCGCCGGCTGTGTTACCACGCGATCACGAACCAACTGGCGCACGTCGTCCACGCACTCGGCAGGCACACGTCCACAGGGGAACGGCGATTGTGGACGGTCGCCGCCACCGAACTGGCGTACGTCCCAGCGGCTGACCGTCTTCTGGACATGCCCGAGCTGCCCGCGAAGGCGAATCTGCTGAGCCGGTTCACCCAGCGCGGCGAACGGCCACACTACGTCCGAATCCCGAATCCACTGTGGAAGGCGGCGGTCTTCCACAGGACAAAGCCGGGGTGAGTTCCCCCGCCTCGACGCCGTCGCCGACTCCGCCGATGCTCCCGGCGCGCTACGCCGATGGGTGGGGACGGGGCCGTGGACGACGTTGCAGGGCATCGCCGGGTCGGCGGGTCACCGGGGGGCAGTCGCCGTGGCCGCCGTGGCACCGCCGTGGCGAGCGCCGACAGAATCGGTACACCCGACGGACGACTCGACCCGTGTGAGGCGAACCCCGCCCGGGACTGCACGAACACAGAACACGGGGGACCGAGTACAGGACACGCGGGTGTGGGGTCAGCCGTCGGCGGCAGGGGTGCCGGACAGCAGTGGTGACACGACGTCGATCAGCCACGGCAGCACGCCCGGGAGCAGGAGCACGGCGAGTACCGAGAACAGCGGGAAGAGAAGCTTGTTCTCGACACCCTTGCCGGTGCGAAACCGGAGCAGCGACGGCGGACGAAGCTCATACCAGGTCTCACCCGCGATGGGGAGCGGGAACAGGAACGGGCAGCCGGACTCGGTCAGCGCGTCGCCGAGGCAGTGTGTGACACAACCGGCGGCCACGGCCAGTCCCAGCAGCCCGCCCATGGCCTCGAGTTCGGCCAGTGCATGGGGATTCGCCTCCCACGCCCACCAGACCGCGGCCCCACCCGCCACGGGCAACAGCCAGTCGCCGAGCGCGTCCTCGGCCAGCAGCAGGCCGAATACGACCACGACCGCGACGACCCACGCACCGCCCAGATCCGTTCCCGCAGCCACCGCGAAGCCGAGAACGGCCGCGAACAGCACGGTGTGCGACAGGTGCCGATGCACACCGCTGTGGTCCTCGTCGCGTGGGCCCTTCGTCACCGAGTACACGGCCGACGACGCCGCGCGCAGCATCCGCGAGATCAGGCGCGTCAGCGGGCCGAGCAGTTTCGAGGCGCGGGCGCCCGGGTGGTCGAGATCCGGGAGCAGTGCGTAACCCGCGGTCGTCGCGGCGAACACCAGCGTCTGCGCGAACGAGGTGACGCCGGCCAGTGGTGCGACGGCGAGTCCGGCGCACCAGCCGGTGAGGGCGTGCGTGCGGCCCATCATCGGGGAGTCGTCCTCCGGGGAGAGTCGGGAGCAAGATCATCGAACAGTCTTTCGCACGCCTGCCGCCGGACGAGCGAGCCCCTACGAAAGTGGGGAATCGGCCGGCGAGGTAGGCAGGCGTGGACCACTCGGTGATACTGGCCGAGCTCGCCGGGTCGCGGCGCAGCGAGGGCGCGCCGGCGGCTCGGCGGGTGCGGGCCGGCCGGATCGGGTAGACCGTTCCCATGACGGCGGACATCGACGAACCCGCTGGGCCGGAGCCGCTCCCCTCCGCCCTGCTGCCGATGCTGGCCACACCGGGCACGCTGCCCGACGGCGACGGCTGGTCGTACGAGTTCAAGTGGGACGGCGTGCGCGCGCTCGCTCGGTTCGACGGCGACGAGCTCGTCCTGCTGTCGCGGCGTGGCGGCGACATCACCGCCACCTACCCCGAGCTGGCGGGCCTGGCCTCGCAACTCACCGCCCCGGTCTGGCTCGACGGCGAGATCGTGGCGATGGCGGGCGGTGTACCGAGTTTCGCCGCGTTGCAGAAGCGCATGCACGCGGGCGAGGCGCGCGCCGCGCAGCTCGCTCGCCAGGTCCCGGTGACCTACGTCGTGTTCGACGTCCTGCACCACGACGGCCGCCGACTGCTCACCTCGCCGTACACCGAGCGTCGCGGTCTGCTCGACTCCCTCGGACTCGGCGGTCCGCACGTGGCGGTGTCGCCGTGGTTCGACGACGGTGCCGCCGTCGCCGACACCGCATCCCGGCGGGGCCTCGAGGGCGTGGTCGCCAAACGGTCCGACTCGCCGTACCGGCCGGGGCGGCGCAGCGAGGACTGGGTGAAGGCCACCGAGACCGCCACGATGGAGGTCGTCGTCGGGGGCTGGCGGCCCGGCGAGGGGCGGCGTGCGGACACGTTCGGCTCGCTCCTGCTGGGCCTGCCGCGTGGGGACTCCCCTCACACCGAGCGCGCGGCCCACGGCCCGCTGCGGTACGTCGGCCAGGTGGGCACGGGTTTCACCGACGACATGCTCGGCGAGCTGTCGGCGCGGCTGCGCGAGCTCGAGACCGCCGACAGCCCGTTCACCGCGGAGGAGGTTCCGCGGGATCGTGCCCGCGGCGCGCACTGGGTGCGTCCGGTGCTCGTCGGCGAGGTCGAGTTCAAGGCGTGGACCGACGACGGCAGACTGCGCGCACCGTCCTGGCGCGGTCTCCGTCCCGATCGAACCCCGGAGGAGTTGGCACGGTGACAGCGGACCCGAACAACCCGGTCGTCGACATCGACGGCCGCTCGCTACGTTTGTCCAATCTGGACAAGGTGTTGTATCCGGAGACGGGCTTCACGAAGGGCGAGGTCATCGACTTCTACGCGACAGTGGCGCCGGTGCTGCTGCCGCACGTACGCGACCGGCCGCTGACGCTGAAACGGTTCCCCGACGGGGTCGAGGGCTCGTCGTTCTTCGAGAAGAACGTGTCCCGCCATGCGCCCGACTGGGTACGCACCGTCCGCATCGACACACCCGGGAGCTCTCGAGGCTCCGAGTACGCGGATTTCGCTCTGGTGCAGGATCTTTCGACCCTTGTGTGGACGGCGAATCTCGCGAGCCTGGAACTCCACGTTCCACAGTGGACCGTCGGGCCGCGCGGCGGGGTGCGCGAGCCCGACCTGCTGGTGTTCGATCTCGACCCGGGCGAGCCCGCCACGATCGTCGAATGCTGCCGCGTAGCGGAACTGCTGCGGGACCTGTTGACCGACGACGGATTCACCGCATACCCCAAAACCAGCGGCTCCAAAGGGATGCAGCTCTACTCGCCCATCCGCACCAACGATCGGGATCATCCACGCGAGTACGCCAAACGACTTGCGCAACGTCTGGAACACGAGTGCCCCGACCTCGTCGTGTCCCGCATGACGAAACAGCTTCGCAAGGGCAAAGTCCTGATCGACTGGAGCCAGAACAATACTCAGAAGACGACCGTCGCGCCGTACTCACTGCGCGCCCGCCCCCGCCCCACCGTGTCCATTCCCCTTGCATGGAAAGAAGTTGCAAGTTGCAGAGATCCGAATGAGTTGACTTTCACCGCTGCGGAGGGCAAAGACCGCGTAGCGTCACGAGGAGACCTGTTCGAACCCCTTCTCAGCGTAGACCGCCCCCTGCTCCGCGCAGACACGGGCAACCATGGGTAACAAACGGTCCACATTGAGTGAAAAACCACGGCATCTCACACCGGGCGCACGTGCCGGACCGCCGCGAACGAATGCTGCGAGCGCGCCGAAGGGTTAACCTGAAACCCATGCCGAAGTCCCATGCGGGCAGCGCCACCGATCGCCTCGAACGGATCGACGTGGTCACCGATTCCGCGCTCGCGCACCTGGAGATCGAACGGCTGCTCGAGGAACTCCTCGACCGGATCCGGGAACTGCTCGCTGCCGACACGGCCACCGTGCTACTGCTGGATTCCTCCGGGCAACATCTCGTCACCCGCGCGTCGTCCGGCATGAAGGAGGCCGTCCGCCAGGGCGCGCGCGTACGGATCAGCGGTTCGCGGTTCGCGGGCAGGATCGCCACGACCCGCGAACCGCTCATACTCGATCGCGTCGACGAGACGACGGTCGCCAACCCACTCCTGTGGCACCGCGGAATTCGGTCGCTGCTGGGTGTCCCCCTCATCGCGAACGACGAGTTCCTCGGCGTACTGCACGTCGGCACAGTTGGCGATCGCCGATTCACCGACACCGATGTCGATTTTCTCCGCGTGGCCGCTGATCGCGTCGCCATGGCAACGCGGAACCGCATAACCGACTCGGGTCGCGCCGCCGCGCTGTCGCTGCAGCGTACGCTGATTCCGGGCCTCCTTCCCGAGGTCGCCGGTCTCGACATGGCCGCGCGATACGCACCGGGCGAAGCGGGTGGTGTCAGCGGCGACTGGTACGACGTTTTCAAGCTGCCCTCCGGCTGGCTGTGCGTCACGGTCGGTGACGTCGTCGGCCGCGGCCTCGACGCCGCCACCGTCATGACACGCCTGCGCACGGCCGTCCGCTCGTATGCGCTCGATTCAGCCGACCCGGCCGAGGTCCTGACCAAACTCGACCGGCACGTCCGCCACTTCGAGCCGCAGATGATGGCGACGGTGAGCTATGCGATGTGGGAACCCTCACTCTGCCGCATGCACCTCTCACTCGCCGGTCACCTCACCCCTGTGATGGCTCCCGACAACGCGCCCGCCGAGCTCCCCGAGATCCCCATCGACCCACCCGTCGGCGCAGGCCTCGTGCCCAGGCCGCGGCGGACGACAGCCGTCGACGTCGAGCCCGGCACGGCCGTGCTGTTCTACACCGACGGACTGGTCGAACGCAGGAACCGGCCCCTCGACGACGGACTCGCACTGTTACGCGACGTTGTCCGATCCGGCCCGACCGAAGCGCTGTGCTCCGACGTGATGCTGCGGATGGTCGGCACCGATCCCACCGACGACGACATCGCCCTGCTGGCGATCCGGCGCGAGCCCGACGCGGCGGCCCCGGAACTGACACTGACACTGGAGGCCGTCCCGGAATCGCTCGCGGACATGCGCGCGGCGTTACGCCGCTGGCTGCCGACGGTCGGGGCGACCGACGACGACATCGACGACCTGCTGGTGATCATCGGCGAGGCGGGCGCGAACGTCATCGAACACGCTTACGGCCCCGGCGGCGGCCGGTTCGAGTTACGGCTGACGGCCACCGAGGCCCAGGTGGAAGGAACGGTGCGGGACCAGGGCAACTGGCGGTCCGCACGAGGAACCAACAGAGGCAGGGGGACGCAGCTGATGCAGCAACTGAGCGATGAGCTGCGCATCGAGCACGACAACGGTGGCACGACCGTGTATCTGCGCAGAAGTCTGGGGAATCGGTGATGACGGTCGCACACGTCGCTCTGCTGACTGAAGAGGAACCACGGTCGGCCGAGCTCACCGTCACTGGGGAGATCGACCTGTCCAACGCCGATCAGGTACGCGACGAGCTGTACCGGTCTATCGCGAACGACCTCATGTACGTCTCGGTGAACCTGACCGATGTGTCCTATATGGATAGTTCGGGGCTGCGGGTGCTGTTCATGCTCGCCGAGCGGCTGCAACGACTGCAGACCGAACTGGCCGTCGTCGCACCACCCGGCACGCCGGCCCGCCGGATCCTCGAACTCGCCGGCTTCGACGCGGTCGCAACGCTGCGTCCCTGACGCGCACGTCGCGACCACGTCCGCCGCCGCTCGCAACGCGGGCAACCTCAGCCCAGGTCGGCGGTCAACTCCGGGATGCGCTCCGAATAGCGGGCGAACAGTTCGGCGTTGCGCTCGTCGCCGCCCGCCACGTTGGCGCTCGTCCACAGTGGAAGGACACTGCCACGCGCCTCCGCCTGCCGGTGCAGTTCCGCCAGCACGGCCGACCACGTGTATGCGCCGAGAATCGTCGACACGGCCGACGTCCGCGGCGACTCGGCGGGATGGACGGCGTCACCGGCCGGCACACCCGTGTCGAGTACGAGGTCGGCGTGGTCGGCGACCCGCCTTCCCGAACGGTCCGTCGACCCCGCCGACGCGGCGATCGACGTGACCGCGATCACCGGCACGTCGCGCGCCACGGACTCCTGCGCGATCTCGACCGGGTACGGGTTTCGCCCGCTCGTGGAGAACACGACGACCACGTCCGGTGGCGTCGGCTGCGCCTCCTTGATCAGCGCGCGACCGCGGCCGATCTCCCGTTCCGCCGCGGTGCTGCGCAGCGCGCCGCCGAGCGGCACGACCTCCGGGTCCCACAACGGCCGCACCGCGGCGAGACCGCCTGCCCGGTAGAACGTCTCGCACACCATCGCCACCGAATGGCCGGCACCGGCCGTGTGAATGACGCCGCCGCCGTCCACACAGTCGAGCAGCATCGTCGCGGCCCGCGTCAGCTCTCCGGATCTCTCGTCCACCGCATCGAGCAATTCCCGCACGGTTTCCCTCATCGCGTGCACCTCCCACATCGGCTCGCCGATGCCAGGTTCGCACCATATGCCGCTCGGTGTGACATGACCCCACGCAGCGTGTCGGCTTCGTCTCACCAGGTGAGGTGAAAGGTTTGGGAACGGCTCACCCCGGGAACGAGAAACGGTCGGCCCCGTGCGCGGCCTCGCCTGCGACGAGCGTCGCCTCCACGCCGATGTCGCCGATCTTGGAGGAGGGCACCTCCGTGGGGTCGTCGTCGAGCAGCACGAGGTCGGCGTACATGCCCCGTTCGAGCCGGCCGCGCACGTTCTCCTGCCCTGCGGCGTAGGCGGCGCCGGTGGTGAAGGCCCGCAGCGCCTGTTCGGCGTCGACACGCTCGTCGGGCGAGGCGACGGCACCGCTCTTCGTGGTGCGCTCGACCAGCGACTGCATCCCCAGCAGCGGGGCACCCGCCGACACGCACGGCCGGTCGGAACTGCCCACGACGGGAAGTCCCGCGTCCACAAAGGACTTGCTGCGGTACACCCACGGCATCCGTTCCTGTCCGACGGCGTCGGCGATCGTGTCGCCGATCTCGTAGAGGAACCGGGCCTGCGGCACGGGCACCACGTCGAGTGCGGCCATCCGCTCGAGGTGCTCCGGCCGCGTCATGGCGGCGTGTTCGATGCGGTGCCGCACCCCGGGGCGCGGCAGTTCCCGCTGCGCCTGCTCGAAGATGTCGAGCGTCAGGTCGATGGCGCGGTCACCGATCGCGTGGGCCGCCACTCGCCAGCCGCCGTGGTGTGCGGCGAGAATCGCCTTGCGCAGCACCTCCGGGTCGTCGCCCAGCACGCCGTGGTCGTCGGACCCGCCGTGGCCGCAGAACGGCGCCGTCACGGCGGCGGTGCGGCTCGACAGGGCGCCGTCGGTGAAGATCTTCATCGGGCCGATGCGGAGGAACTCGTCACCGAAACCGCTGCGCAGTCCCAGGTCGAGGCCGTACGCCTCGTCGACCTCGTGCAGCACCTCCCGTGCGGGCATCAGCTCGACGCGCTGTTTCAGGTCCCCGCGGGCGCGCGCGACCTGGTAGGCGGCGGCCTCGGCGGGACTGTGGCCGATCCAGCCACCGCCGATACCCGCCTCCGTCACGTGCGTGAGGCCCTCCGTCGCGTACACCGCCGAGGCGCGGGTGATCGCGTCGGCCAGCTCACCGACCGGGTACGGCTTCACCAACCGGTCCACCAGTTGCTGGGCCTGCTCGGCGAGCAGCCCGGTGGGCTCGCCGTCGGCCCCGCGTTCGACGACTCCCCCCTCGGGCACCGAGGCCGAACCGTCCAGGACGCCCGTGAGCTCGAGGATCTTCGTGCTCACCGTCGCCATGTGTGCCGAGCGGTGCTTGAGCCACACCGGCCTGCCGCCGCCCGCACGGTCGAGCGCCGCGCGGTCCGGGTGGCCGCCGAGGGCGAAGTCGTCGTACCCGGAACCGATGACCCAGCCGTCCGCAGGCAGCTTGGCCGCCTCGGCCGCGACGACGTCGTAGAGAGCCTCCGGCGTCGTCACCGTCGACAGGTCCGTCTCGGCGAGCGACAGCCCGTACCAGACCATGTGGTTGTGGGCGTCGGAGAAGCCCGGCGTGACGGTCGCGCCGCCGCCGTCGACGACGTGGCGGGCCGGCAGCTCCGCGACCTCGTCGTCGACCCCGACGATGCGTCCTCCCAACACCCCGATGGTGTGGGCACGCGGGTGGGCGGGGTTCAACGTCAGGGCGCGCACGTCGCGCAGCAGCAGATCCAGCATGGCGACAGGGTAGGCCCATCCCGCCCCGGCGCGCCCCGGCTACCGCGACCCGCTCGCGTGTCCTGCACCCAGGCCCGCTGTCCTGCGCTCAGCGCATCGGCGGACGCGAGCGCACCGGGCTCGCCCCGGACCTCGGCTCCGGCTGCGTCGTGTCCGCCCGGCCCTGTTGGCGACGCAGTGCCCCACGGGCGATCCGCAGTCCTGCGGCCGGTGTCAGCAGCCGGGTCGGCGGTGAGAACAGCGAGAACACCTCGAGGAAGCGTTCCCGCAGCACGGGGTCGGCGGCGACCGCGCCGAAGAAGGTGTCACCGAGTGGCGCGAGTGCGCGGATCGGCCACGGCAACGGCCCCGTGGTGTCGCCGAGGATGGCCCGGTCGGCGACGGCGGCCAGGTGCCACGTGTCGCGGATCGGCTTCGCGGCGGCGCGGAAGTACCGGCGGGGCAGGTCCCGCGTGCCTTCGCGCAGCGTCGCGGCCAGCGCCTCGGCTTGCATCGCCGCGACGGTCATGCCCTGTCCGTACGTCGGATTCAGGCTGCACACCCCGTCGCCGAGCACGAGCAGACCGTCGGGAAGCGCGGACATCCGGTCGTACCGCCGCCAGCGGCTGGCCGGGAACGTGCGCGAGTCGGGCTCGGTCAACGGCTCGGCGGAGCGCAGAGCCTCGACCACGTGGGGCGGTGCGAATCCGGCGAGGAAGTCGAGCATGCCCGCGGCGTCGGCCGGCGGTGCGTGGCCGCGCACTCCGAACACCGACACGTCCCACATGTCGTCCTCGTGACGGAAGATCGCCGCACCCGACGACCGACCGGCCGTAGCACTGATCAACACCATCTTCTCGGTCAGCGCGCCGGGGTCGACGCGCAGTTGCAGGCTCGAGTAGGCGGCCCTGACGGTGACGGTGTCCTCGGCAGGTCGCGGAAAGCCCAGTTCCCCCAGCCACGCCGGGGTGCGCGAGCCGCGGCCCAGTGCGTCGACGACGAGGTCGGCGGCGAGTTCGAACGGCCCGTCGGGGCCGGTCACGCGTACGCCCGTCATGCGCCCGCCCTCGGTTCGCGGTCCGTCCACAGCGCACCGTTCGAGAATCCGCACCGTCGGCGCGCGGGCCAGATGCGCGCGCACTCGGTGTTCCAGCATCGGCCTGCTGGGCACGTGGATCGGGTGGTCCGTGCCCGGTGCCGTCCCGGTGAGGTGGTGGCCCAGCGGTTCGAAGTGGATCTCGTCCGCGTCGTCGGTGATCACCGGAACACCGCGCCCGTTCAGGTCGGCGAGCAGCCCGGGGAACCAGGCCTCCAGCGACAGCCCGCCCCGCGGCAGCAGCGTGTGCCCGTGCGGCCCCTGCGGGACCCCGCGCCGCGGCTCGGCGGTGTCCGGCAGGGGGTCGCGGTCGAGCACGGTCACGGATTCGTAGTGGCCGGCGAGCACCCGGGCGGCGAGGAGTCCGCCCATGCCCGCACCCATGACGACGGCGTGGTCACCGTGTGTCCCCATTTCTGCCTCCCTGTTCGACGTCGGCGTACGACTCCGACGCGGATAACGTTGTTATGTTGATAGTCATAACATAGTTATGCCAAGCTCGGCCACCATGAGCACGAAGGAACGTTTGATCGAGGCCGGACTCCGGCTGCTCGAGGCGGAGGGACCGGAGTCGCTGAACGCGCGCAAGCTCGCAGGCGAGATCGGCGCGTCGACGATGACCGTCTACACGCATTTCGGCGGCATGGCCGGCCTGTACGAGACACTCGTGCGGCGGGCCTTCGTGCAGTTCGGCGACGCCCTCGCCGCGGTAGACCGCACCGACGACCCGGTCGCCGACCTCCTCGCGCTCGGCATGACGTACCGCGAGTTCGCGTCGGCCAACCCGCAGCGGTACCGGCTGATGTTCGGCGTCACCGCGCCTGGCAGCGGGGCGGCGGCGGCCAACGACGTGACCGAGGAGGGAACCCCCAGCACGCTCCCGGAGGCCTCGGCGACCTTCGACGAACTGCGCCGGGCCGTGCAGCGCTCCCTCGACGCCGGGCGGATCCACGGCGACGACGCCGTGGCGATCGCGGGGCAGTTCTGGAGCATGGTCCACGGGTTCGTGCTGCTGGAGATGTCCGGCTTCTTCGGCGCCGATGGCCGGGGCGTCACGACCGTCCTCGCCCCGCACGCGACGAACCTGCTGCTCGGCCTGGGCGACGACCCGGCCGCGGTCGCCGGCTCGACGCAGGCGGCACGCGAGCGGTTCGGCGCCGCGGAAGCCTCGCCCCGAGCCGAGGCCGCACCCGGAGCCCGAGCGGCGCCCCGGGCGGCCGGGGTCCGGCGGGGCCCGCGGCCGGGCCGGACCTCGGGACAGTGAACCCGAGGAGCACTCGGGGCACCCGGCACCAGCGTTGCCCCCCGGAAGCTCACCCCGTCCCGCCCCACCGCATCCCGGGGTCTCGCCCAGGAATCGCCCGCCCGGGATCCGGCCCAGACGGCGGGTGGCTCTGACAGGATCGGCGGCGGCGGTCGCGGGCGCTCGTCGAGCGTGGCCGGCGCCCCGCCACGCACACTCCGGCACCGGAAGCGGCAATGGGAGAGCAACGTGGGCATGCACGACGGCACGAGCACCCTCGGAGAGCAGGACCGCAAGGCCGAGATCATCGACGTGTTCGTCGACGCCTTCGGCGACATGATCAAGGCGGACCCCGACGCGTTCCGCAAGAAGTTCCGGAAGATGGCCGACAACCCGTTCGCCTTCTACCGCGGAGCCGCGTGCCTGTTCTACCGGGACATGGCGGGCGCCGACGATCCGTGGGCCGACGCCCGCACCGGCCGCATCTGGATCCAGGCGGACCTGCACGCCGAGAATTTCGGCACCTACATGGACTCCGCCGGCCAGCTCGTCTTCGACGTCAACGACTTCGACGAGGCCTACCTGGGTTCGTTCACGTGGGACATCAAGCGGTTCTGTGCCTCGGTGGCCCTGCTGGCCAGGCGCAAGGCGATCTCCGACGCCGACATCGAGACGCTGATGGCCACGTTCGTGCGCTCGTACATCCGCATGGTGCGAGCCTTCGCCGACGGCACCCGTGACGAGGAGGAGTTCAAACTCCACCTCAGCAACACCGAGGGTGTCGTCCACGACGTGCTCCTCGACGCCAAGCTGAAGACGCGGATCGATCTGCTGCGGGAGACCACCGTCGTCGAGGAGCACGAACGCAGGTTCCGCCCCGGCCGCGGGGTACGGCGGCTCGGCGACGACGAGTACGCGCAGGTGCAGCGGGCCTATCACCGGTATCTCGAGACGATCCCGGAGACCAAACGCTTCGAGAGCCTCACCTACGACGTCAAGGACATCGTCGGCCGCAAGGGCTTCGGCATCGGCTCCGCGGGACTGCCCGCCTACAACATCCTGGTGGAGGGCCGCACCGAGGCGTTGGAGAACGACGTGATCCTGTCGATGAAGCAGGGCAACGTGGCGGCGCCGAGCCGTATCGTCGACGACGAGGCCATCCGGGACTACTTCGTCCACCACGGACACCGCACGGCCGTGTCGCAGCGGGCCCTGCAGGCCCACGCCGACCCGTGGCTCGGCCACACCGAGTTCGGCGGCGAGGGATACGTCGTGTCGGAGCTGTCCCCGTACGTCCAGGATCTGGACTGGTCCGATCTCACGGAGCCGAAGGAGATGCAGCCGGTGATCGACTACCTCGGGCAGGCGACGGCAGGGATGCACTGCGTCTCCGACGCCGATTCCGAGCAGTCGCTGGTCCCGTTCCAGAGCGAGGAGGCGATCCTGTCGGCGATCGGCTCGGACGAGGACGGTTTCGTACGCGACATGGTGGCGTTCGGCGCGAACTACGCTCGACAGACGCGGCACGACAGGGAGCTGTTCGTCGACGCCTTCCGAGGCGGCGAGATCCCTGGCCTCGAACCCTCCGCCCCGATCTCCTGAAGAAGGCTGGCGTGACGACACGACTTCTCCTCGGGCCCCTGCTGAGACACGTCGGCGAGACCACGGCGACGGTGTGGGTCGAAACCGACTCCGCCTGCGAGGTCGACGTGCTGGGCAGCACGGCCCGCACCTTCGAGGTGTACGGCCATCACTACGCCCTGGTCGTCGTCCGTGGATTGCGGCCCGGCACGAGCACGCCCTACGAAGTGCGACTCGACGGGCAACGGGCCTGGCCCGAACCGGATTCGGCCCTGCCCCCGGGCCGGATCCGCACCCTGGGCACCGCCGGGACGTTCCGACTGATGTTCGGGTCGTGCCGCAGGCCGGGACACGAACGGGGTATCGGCTCCGACGCGCTCATCGCCTACGCACGCAGGATGACCGAGCTGGCGGAGTCCGAGTGGCCCCAGGCGCTGTTGCTCCTCGGGGATCAGGTCTACGCCGACGAACCGACGGCGGAGACCAAGGAGTGGCTGGCGGGCCGCCGGGACCTGCGCAAGCCGCCCGGCGTCGAGGTCACCGACTTCCACGAGTACGCCCACCTCTACTACGAGAGCTGGACGGAGCCGCTGCTGCGCTGGCTGCTCTCCACGGTGCCGACGTCGATGATCTTCGACGACCACGACGTACGCGACGACTGGAACACATCGCGGGCATGGCGCGAACAGATGTCGACGAAGCCGTGGTGGCCGGAGCGGATCCAGGACGCGCTGGTGTCGTACTGGGTGTATCAGCACCTCGGCAACCTCGGGCCGGACGAGCTCGCCGACGACGAGATCTTCACGACGGTCACCCGCCACGACGGCGACGCCGCGCCGCTGTTGCGCGAGTTCGCCCGGCGCGCCGACGCGGACAGCACCAGCGTCCGGTGGTCCTACCGGCGCGATTTCGGGCGGATCAGGCTGCTGATGATCGACACCAGGGCCGGGCGGATGCTCGAACCGGGCGGGCGGTCGATGGTCGACGACGACGAGTTCACCTGGATCGAGGCGAACACCGAGGGCGAGTTCGACCATCTGCTGCTCGGCTCCTCGCTGCCGTGGCTGTTGCCGCACTCCATCTCCGACGGCGAGTCGATCAACGAACGCGCCTGCGAGAGGCCGGGGTTGCGCGGCCGGGTGGCGGAAACGGCTCGCCAGCTCGTCGACATGGAGCACTGGGCGGCGTTCCGCACGTCGTTCGACCGGCTCGCGCGCCTCATCCGCCGGGTCGCGAGCCGCGACGACGCGCCCGCGTCGGTCACGGTCCTGTCCGGCGACGTCCACCATCACTACGCCGCCGAGGCCACGTTCGGCGAGCGGGTCCGTTCCCGGGTGCACCAGCTCACCTGCTCCCCGGTGCACAACGAGGCACCCGCCTACATCGCGTGGGGTTTCCGGATCGCGTGGTGGCGTCCGCTGGCGGCCGTCATGCGCCGGTGGGCCCGCCGCGCCGGGGTCGCACCCGCCGACGTGACGTGGGAGCGGGTGTGGGGACCGCACCTGCCCAACGCCGTGGCCACCGTCGAGATCGACGGCCGCGAGTCACGGGCGATCTACGAACGGGCCGAAGGCGACGAACTCGTCACCGCGACCCGCCTGCCGTTGACGGCACCCGCCGACCGGTCGGACCGGGACTGAGGCCAGAACTGAGACCGAACGACATCAGGGGCTTCCGGAAACCGGAAGCCCCTGATCACATCGGAGCCGGCAACAGGATTCGAACCCGCGACCTGCTGTTTACAAGACAGCTGCTCTACCAACTGAGCTATGCCGGCGCGCCCCGCCGAAGCGGGTTCGCGCGTCCAGTATAGGACCGCCCTCCCCGGCGCGGGCGAACCTCCCGGAACCCGCAACAAACAACGGCCCAACACACCTCGAACACACATTCCGACCTGCGAAAACGCCTACACGAGAGTAAATTGGACGCGGCGCAACAGCCAGCGCCGAAACGTGTCACACGACACATGATCCGGGGTGCAACGGCGCAGCCTCCGGAGGCGATGCCATGGGGGAACAGGTGAGCAGCTAGGGAGGTGGGGCCGTATGAAACTGAAGCCGCGCGCCAGGACGGCGGGACATCGCCGGCACGCGTGGCAGATCCTCGAAGCGCCGGCCGAGGATCGCAGGCACGACAACGACAACAACCGTGGTTCTCGCCAGCATCGCGGCCGCAACAACCTCCGGCAGCGCGCCTGGCAGATCCTCGAGGCCCCCACCGGCGAACACCCCGCGGTCGAACGCGACGCGGCGATCGGCCCCCAGCTTCCCGACGAACCGACCGTGCACATGGTGCTCGATCTCGTCGTGCGCATCGGCGAGGTCCAGATGGCCAGCGGGGCGGGCGCATCCGACGTCACGGCGACGATCCTCTCGCTCACCCGCGCGCTCGGCCTGCCGCACTGCGAGGTCGAGGTGATCTTCACGTCGATCACCGTGTCGTGTCACCGGGGCAGCGAACTGTCACCGGTGACGGCCCTGCGCGTGGTCCGGTCCCGCAGCCTGGACTACACGCGGCTGTCCGACACCGAACGTCTCGTGCAGAAGCTGCTCCGGAACAAGCTCAGCGCCGAGGAGGCCTACGCCGAACTGCACCGCGTCACCGGCGCGGGCCACCCGTACCCGCGGTGGGTGTCGACGCTCGCGTGGGGCGGCATGGCAGGCTTCATCGCCCTGCTGCTCGGCGGTGACGTCTGGACCGCGCTCGTCGCGTTCGTGATCAGCGCGGTGATCGACCGGGTCGGCCGCCTGCTCAACCGCATGTCGATGCCGTTCTTCTTCCAGCAGATCACCGGCGGTGCGCTGGCGTCGGCTGCGGCGATCGGCGTCGTCAACCTGGACCTGATGCCACTGGAGAGACCGACTTTGGTGGTTGCGGCCGCGTTGACGGTGCTGCTGTCGGGACTGTCCACGGTCTCGGCCGTGCAGGACGCGATCACCGGCTACTACGTCACCGCGGCCGGGCGAAGTCTGGAGGTCGCACTGATGTCGGCGGGACTGATCACCGGCGTGGCCGGTGGCATGCAGTTCGCCGAGTACTTCGGTGCGGCGAGCACTCCCGTGCCGTCGGTGCCGCCGTTGCAGGCGCTGAACCTGCCGATCGTCGTCCTCGCCGGTACGGGTGCGGCCGCGTGCTTCGCGCTCGCGTCGTACGCGAGCCTGCGCCCGCTGCTGGTCGCGGCGTGCGCGGGAGCGGTCGGCGCCTGTGCCTACGGCACGCTGATGGTCTTCACGGCCGGCCCGATCGTCGCGTCGGCGATCGCCGCCACGCTCGTCGGCCTCGGTGGCGGCGTCATGGCCCGCAGGCTGAAGGTGACGCCCCTGGTCGTGGCGGTCTCCGGCATCACTCCGCTGCTGCCCGGTTTCGCCACCTACCGCGGACTGTCCGAATTGGCCGACTTCGGCAACCTGACACCGCTGATGGGTGCCGTCGCGATCGGTATCGCCCTCGCCGCGGGCGTGGTGTTGGGCGAGTTCCTCGCCCAGCCCGTCCGAACGGGACTCGGCAGGCTGGAACGCAGGCTCGCAGGCCCGCGTATGGCAGGCCCGCTCGATCCCGGAGGAAGCCCCGAATAAGCGCGCCGCGCTAGTGTTCAACCATGGCCCCCGCGCAGGAGAAGCCCGAAGCAGTGTCGCCGAACGCCGTGCCCTCGAACGCAGAGCGGTCGAACAGTTCCGAACCCGCGAATAGCTCCGAGTCGTCGAACGCCGAGCCTTCGAACAGCGCCGGACCGCAGGCCGTCGCTGCGACGCCGAACGGGTCCCGGCCCGCGGCGTCCCCCGATCCGGGGAAGAACCGGCAGCGGCAGGGTGCGGAGTTCGTGGTCGTCGCCAACCGGCTGCCGGTCGACCTGGAACGCACCGAGGACGGGAACCAGCGCTGGACACAGAGTCCGGGAGGGCTCGTGTCCGCGCTGGAACCGTTCCTCCGCTCCCGCAACGGCGCATGGGTCGGCTGGCCGGGCGTACCGGACGTCGACGTCGACGAGTTCAGCGACGACGGCCTCGTCCTGCACCCCGTCCGGCTGAGCTCGGCCGAGGTCCGCGACTACTACGAGGGCTTCTCCAACGCCACGCTGTGGCCGCTGTACCACGACGTCGTCGCCCGGCCGATCTTCGACCGCAGCTGGTGGGACGCGTACGTGCGCGTGAACCAGCGGTTCGCCGAGGCCGCCGCGGCCGTGGCGGGCGACGGCGCCACGGTGTGGGTGCAGGACTACCAGCTGCAGCTCGTGCCGACGATGTTGCGCGAACTGCGGCCCGACCTGCGCATCGGTTTCTTCCTGCACATTCCGTTCCCGCCGGTGGAGCTGTTCATGCAGCTGCCGTGGCGTGCAGAGATCGTGCGCGGACTGATCGGCGCCGACCTCGTCGGCTTCCACCGGCCCGGCGGCGCGCAGAACTTCCTGTGGCTGGCACGCCAGCTCATCGGCCTCGAACCGAGCCGCGGCTCCGTGGGCGTGCGGTCACGGCCCGGCATGGTGCAGGTCGACGACCGCACCGTGCGCGTCGGCGCGTTCCCCATCTCGATCGACGCGGCCGGGCTCGACAAGCTGTCCCGCGGCAAATCCGTCATCGAACGCGCCGCCCAGGTACGGGAGGAGCTGGGCAGCCCGAAGAAGATCCTGCTCGGCATCGACCGGCTCGACTACACCAAGGGCATCGATCTGCGGTTGCAGGCGTTCCACGAGCTGCTGCAGGAGGGCCGCGTCGAGCCCGGCGACGTCACGTTCATCCAACTGGCGACGCCGAGCCGCGAACGCGTCGAGCACTACCAGCAGATGCGCGTCGACATCGAGCAGATCGTCGGGCGCATCAACGGTGAGTTCGGCCGGGTGGGCCACACGGTGCTGCACTATCTGCACCAATCCATCGACCGCAGCGAGCTCGCCGCGCTGTTCCTGGCGGCGGACGTCATGGTCGTGACGCCGCTGCGCGACGGCATGAACCTCGTCTGCAAGGAGTACGTCGCCGCGCGGCACGACCTCGGCGGAGCGCTGCTGCTCTCGGAGTTCGCGGGCGCCGCAGCCGAGCTGAGCAGCGCTTTTCTCGTCAACCCGCACGATCTGGACGGGGTGAAGAACGCACTCGAACAGGCTATTAAGCTCGACCCCGCGGAAGGTCGCCGACGAATGCGCGCCTTGCGTCGTCAGGTACTGACGCACGACGTCGACAGGTGGGCGCGCTCGTTCCTCGAAGCCCTCGGGGCCGGGCCGGCGACCTGAGCACTCCCGCGAGTGCATCGACGAACTGGGGCCTGAGGCAGCACCCGTCCCGGGTTCGAGCCGCGAGAGCGGCTGCGACAACCGAGTGGAACGGCCCCAGCCGGAGAACTCACCCGCGAGAAACTCCTTAAGGAGGAGTGTTGACCGCCGAGGCCCTGCCCGCTGAGCTGCGGCGCGCGATCATGCAGATCGCGCGAACGCCGCGCCTGCTGGTCGCCTGTGATTACGACGGCACGCTGGCGCCCATCACCGAGAAGCCCGACGAGGCCCGCCCGCTGGCGGAATCGGTCGGGGCGCTCCGGTCGCTGGCCGCACAGCACGAGACGACGACCGCCGTGATCTCCGGTAGAGCACTACGCGACCTCGCGACGCTCTCGCGCCTGCCCGCCGAGGTCCACCTGGTCGGCAGCCACGGCTCCGAGTTCGACGTCGGCTTCGTGCACGACCTCGACGACGAGTCCCGAGGGCTGCGCAACCGCATCGAGGCCGAACTGGACCGTGTCGTCGACGGCGCTCCGGGAGCCGAGCTCGAGGTCAAGCCCGCGGGCGTGGCCGTGCACGTCCGCCGCGCCTCACGGGAGGACGCCGCCCGCATCGTCGAGGACGTCCACAAGGGACCGTGTACGTGGGACGGCGTGTCGGTCACCGACGGCAAAGAGGTCGTCGAGCTGTCGGTCGTGCAGACGAACAAGGGCAGCGCGCTCGGCACGCTACGCCACCAGGTCGGCGCCACCGCCGCGCTGTTCATCGGCGACGACGTCACCGACGAGAAGGCCTTCGAACAGCTGACCGGCCCGGACCTGGGCATCAAGGTCGGCGACGGCGACACGCTCGCGCACCACCGGGTCGGCGACACGGAACAGGTCGCGACGATCCTGGCTTTCCTGCTCGAGGAACGCCGCAACTGGCTGTACGGGGAACAGGCCGCACCGATCGAGCGGCTCTCGATGCTCGCCTCCTCGCGGTCGGTGGCGCTGCTGACGCCGGACGCGAAGCTCACGTGGCTGGCCCACCCCGGGCCGGACTCGGCGGCCGTGTTCGCCGACCTGCTCGGCGGCGAGGGCGCGGGCCACTTCACGATCGCCCCGCACCGCAACGGCCTCCCACTGGGGCAGCGCTACCTCCCGGGCACGATGACCGTCGAGACGCGCTGGTCGCGGCTGCTGGTCACCGACTACATGGACTCCGAAACGCCCACCCACCGCACCGACATCGTGCGGGTCATCTCCGGCGAGGCGACGGCGGAGGTCACGTTCGCACCGCGGCCCGAGTTCGGTGGCGTTCCCGTGCGGCTCGTCCAGCACGAGGAAGGCCTCCAGGTGCTCGGCACCTCCGAGGCGTTCGTGCTGCGCTCGCCCGGCGTCAGCTGGGCGATCACCAGCGACGGCCTGCACGACACAGCGACCGCGCTGGTGCAGCCAGAGCCCGGCGCGCCCGTCGTGATGGAGCTGCGCTGCGGCACCACCGACCTGGCCGCGCACGAACTTCCCGAGCTCGAACGCCGCGCCGAGGCGGGCCGGTACTGGAGCACGTGGGTGGGCGCGTTGAAGCTGCCCGACGTCGAACCCGAGCTCGTCGCCCGGTCGGCGCTCACTCTGCGCGGGCTCATCCACGCCGACACCGGCGGTGTGATGGCCGCGGCGACGACGTCCCTTCCGGAGGAGATCGGCGGTGTCCGCAACTGGGACTACCGCTACTGCTGGATCCGCGACGGCGCGATGACCATGCGCGAGCTGGTCACACTCGGCTCCCTCGACGAGGCCGAGGCGTTCCTGGGCTGGCTGCACGGCGTGCTGTCGACCCTCCCCGGTCCGGAACGGCTGCACCCGCTGTACACGCTCGCCGGCACGCAGCTCGGCGCCGAAGCGGTCATCGACTCGCTGCCCGGATACAAGGGCTCGCGGCCGGTACGTGTCGGCAACCTCGCCAACCACCAGGTGCAGCTGGACGTCTTCGGCCCGGTCGTCGAACTCGTCATGACGCTCGCCGAAGCACGCGGCGACCTGCGCGACGAGGACTGGCAGATGGTGCGCGCCATGGCCGAGGCCGTCAGCCGCCGCTGGGACGAGCCCGACCACGGCATCTGGGAGGAGCGCCACGTGCCGCGGCACCGCGTCTACTCCCGGGTGATGTGCTGGCAGACGCTCGCCCTGGCCATCCGGCTCGGCGAGATCTACAACCGCGAGATCCCGGCGGGCTGGCCCGAGCTGCGCGACGAGATCGCCGCCGACGTGCTCGAGAACGGCTGGAACTCCGAGGTCAAGGCCTACACCACCGCCTACGACGGCACCGACCTCGACGCGGCGTCGCTGTTCGTCGGCCTCGCCGGCCTGCTCGACCCGCAGGACGAGCGGTTCCAGCAGACGGTCACCGCCATCGAGGCCGACCTGCGCAGCGGTTCGACCGTGTACCGCTACCACCGCGACGACGGCCTGCCCGGCGGCGAAGGCGGGTTCCACCTGTGCGCCGCATGGCTCATCGAGGCCTACCTGCTGACCGGCAGGCGCACCGAGGCCGAGGAGCTGTTCGACCAGCTCGTCGACGCCGCGGGGCCGACGGGGCTGCTGCCCGAGCAGTACGACCCGGTCGCCGAGCGTTCGCTGGGAAACCACCCGCAGGCCTACTCCCACATCGGGCTGATCCGCTGTGCGAGGCTGCTCGGCCGCTGACTCGCGAGCGGACGGCTCCGCACAACGACCGCCGTGCTCCGCCACCGCGTTGCGGTCGGATTCCGTCACCGGATTCGACCGCAACGCGGCTCGGCGTGACGAGTCGTCAGCCACCGAACGCTATATTTGTGACTTGAAACACAAATCGCGAATCTGTGCAGCATCGCGTCCCGGTTCGTACGTCTCTCCCGCGTAGCCGGCCGGGGCGTGCGTCGGGGGCGCCCCGGCCGGCGCCCTTTCGCTCCGCACCACCCGCCCGACGAGCTAACCCGGGACGTACTGCACGGCGTGTACGGCGCTCGCCAGGTCGGCGACCTGGAGGGCCTTGATGCCGTCGGGCAACGGGCCCGGGTCCGGCGGCACGAGCGCGTGCGTGAACCCCATGCGCGCCGCCTCCGTCAACCGCCTGCCGACACCGGTCACGCGCCGCACCTCACCCGCGAGGCCGACCTCGCCGATCGCGACGAGCTTCGGCGACAGCGCCTCGTCGGCGAACGCCGACGACACGGCCAGGGCGGCCGCCAGGTCCACCGCGGGCTCGGTCACCTTCATCCCGCCGACGGTGGCCACGTAGACGTCCTTGTCGCCGAGTGCCGCGCCGCCGCGTTTCTCCAGCACCGCCAGCACCATGCTCACTCGTGAGGAGTCGAGTCCGCTGACCGCGCGCCGCGGCTGGTTCAGGTACGACTTGCCCACGAGCGCCTGCACCTCGGCCAGCAACGGCCGTTTTCCCTCCACCGTGACGGTCACCGCGGTCCCCGGCACCGCTTCGGCATGCCGGTTGACGAACAATCCCGACGGATCGGGAACGCCCACGATGCCGTCATCGCGCAGTTCGAAGCATCCGATCTCGTCGGCGGCGCCGAACCGGTTCTTCACGCCGCGGACCATGCGCAACGTCGAATGCCGGTCGCCCTCGAAGTGCAGGACGACGTCGACGAGATGCTCCAGCACGCGCGGCCCCGCGACCGAACCCTCCTTGGTGACGTGCCCGACGAGCACTACGGGAAGCCCGCGCTCCTTGGCCAGCGCGACGAGCGCAGCCGTGACGGCGCGGACCTGCGTGACACCGCCCGGCGAGCTCTCGACCTGCGGCGACGACATCGTCTGGACCGAGTCGACGATCAGCAGGCCCGGTTTGACGTCGTCGACGTGGCCGAGGAGCGCGGACAGGTCGCTCTCCGCGGCGAGGAACATGGAGTCGTCGACGTTGCCGGTGCGCTCGGCGCGCAGTCGTACCTGGCCCGCGGACTCCTCGCCCGTGACGTACAGCGCCGCCGAACCGCTCTCCGCGGCCCAGCGATACGCGACCTCCAGCAACAGGGTCGACTTGCCGACGCCGGGCTCCCCGGCGAGCAGCACCACGACGCCGGGCACGAGGCCCCCGCCCAGCACCCGGTCGAGTTCCGACACCCCGGTCGGGGACGCCCGCGAGGACTCGACGTCGACCTGCGCGATCGGGCGCGCGGGAGCACTCGGCGCCCCCGCGGCCACGCGGGCGACCTGCGGACGCGCGTCACCGCGCTCTTCGATCGTCCCCCACGCCTGACACTCCGGGCATCGGCCGACCCACTTGGCGACCTCGTAGCCGCACTCGGCGCAGCGGTAGGTACTCGACGTCTTCTTGGCCACGTCCGGGACCGTATCGGCCGCCACCGACAGTCCGGGGGCGCAGTCCTGTCACCGCCCCGTCAGCACAACCCCGTCGACTCGTGTCCGAGGGCGATCCCGGGGCGGCGAGAGTGGCCGAGTGTCCGAGAGTGGCGGAGTGGCGGAGCGTCGCTCAGTGGCCTCCGCCGCCGTGGCCCTCGTCCTCGGAGGGCGCGTCGGGCCGCGGCTCGTCCGACACCTTCACGGGAAGCGTGACCTCGAGGGTGCCCGCGTCGCGGAACGAGAGGGTCGCGGTGACTTCCTGGCCCGGCCGAACCTCCCGCTTCAGACCCTGGAGCGTCATCTCGCCGTCCAGCTGGGCCGCGTCCGGCTTCCCCGGGCTGACGGCGAGCGTGGTGTCGGCCGGCAGCCTCGTCTCGCCCTTGATCGCCACGTTCTCCGCGGCGTCGGTGGTCACGGACTGCAGCTCGTCGGCCTGCTCGCCGGAGTTGACGATGCTCATGACCACGTCGGCGTCGGAGCCCTCGAGGTAGGCGGCCGGCTTCACGTTCTCCGGATAGGCGAGCTCCGCGTTGCGCACGGCGATGGTCCCGACCTCCGACGAACCGCCGTTGACGCCCGCGACCTGGGTGTCCGTCTGCGTGATCTGGCCTGCGCTGCATCCCGCGACGAGGAGCGAGATACCTGCGATGCCCGCACCGATCATGCGACGTTTCACTGCTCGTGTCCTTCCTTGCGCCTGCAACGCGTCACCACCCGCTCCTGGGAGAGGCAGCCGGTAGGCAGACTATCCCGGCCGCCTCGGGCGGACATCACGTGGTGGCGAGTACGACACCACGTAGGGGTCGACACCCGTGACCGGGCACTTCGCCGGGAACCGGACGGCGAAAATGTCCATAGTGGATTTGAAAACGGCGGGAAACGGATCCCGGCCCACCTGCATGAGTATACGAATTCGGTCGTTGTCAAGCCCCTAAGGCAGTCCGATTAGCCCACTGACCTGCGAGGACGAAGGCAGCCGTCTGGTTGAGCACACGTCGGACGTGCTAAGCTGGATACAGCGAAAGGGGCAGAGGACACATGGTTTTTAAGGTCGGAGAGACCGTCGTCTACCCGCACCACGGTGCCGCACTCATCGAAGCGATCGAGACCCGCGTGATCAAGGGCGAGGAGAAGCAGTACCTCGTCCTCAAGGTGGCGCAGGGTGATCTGACCGTTCGCGTTCCCGCTGACAACGCCGAGATCGTCGGTGTTCGTGACGTCGTGGGAGAAGACGGCCTCAATCACGTTTTCGACGTGCTGCGTGCTCCCCACACCGACGAACCGACCAACTGGTCGCGTCGGTACAAGGCCAACCTCGAGAAGCTCGCCTCCGGCGATGTGAACAAGGTGGCCGAAGTGGTGCGCGACCTCTGGCGGCGGGAGAAGGACCGCGGCTTGTCCGCCGGTGAGAAGCGGATGCTGGCCAAGGCGCGGCAGATCCTCGTGAGCGAGCTGGCGCTCGCCGAAGGTACCGACGAAGGCAAGGCCGAGGTGCTGCTCGACGAGGTTCTCGAAACCGCGGTCGTCTAGCTCCAGCGATTGCACAAGGTCATACGACCCTGAACGTCATCGCACTGGTTCCGCTCGGGAACGGGGACGCGGCGCGCTCCGGCGCGTTGCTCCCCGTTCACGGGGAACCGTTGTTGTCACATGCCGTGCACGGCCTGCTCGAATCCGGATGCGTGGACCGGATCGTCGTGGCAGGACCGGCACGGCATCGTGCTGCTCACCCCCTTCCGACCTTCGACGACCACCGTGTCCTGTTCGTCGCCGACGACGCGGTGGCCGCCGACCCGGGAGCGGTGTCCCAGCCTGATCCGGTGTCGCAGCCCATTCCGGTGTCCCAGCCTGATGCCGTGTCGCAGCTTGATCCGGTGTCGGGACCCACGCCCGGCACCGCACTGCGAGCGGCGTGGACGGCCTCGGCGCCCGGCCCGGACGACGTCGTGCTGGTCCACGACGCCAGACGTGCCTTCGTCCCGGCCTCCGTGGGCTCGGCGGTCGTCGACGCGGTCCGCGAGGGCGCACCGGCGGCCGTTCCGGTCGAACCCGTCGCCGACACGGTCAAGGTCGTCGATGCGGAGGGGGTCGTCCACGGCACCCGCGACCGGTCGCTGCTGCGCCACGCGCAGACACCCGTCGCGGTCCGCGCCGGCGTCCTCGGCGAACTGCTCACCGGCGACTCCGGCGTCACCGATCTCGTGGAGCTGCTCGTCCGACTCGACGGTCGGGCCCGCACCGTCCCCGGCGACCCGCACGGCATGTGCGTGCGCACCCCGTTCGACGTCGCCGTCATCGAAGCACTGCTGAGCACGGAGAACACCGCATGACCCGCATCGGCCAAGGCGTCGACGTCCATCCGATCGAAGCGGGAAGGCCGTGCTGGATGGCCGGGCTGCTCTGGCCCGACGACGACGGCTGCGCGGGCCACTCCGACGGCGACGTCGCCTCCCATGCGCTGTGCGACGCGCTGCTGTCCGCCGCGGGGCTCGGCGACCTGGGTGCCGTGTTCGGCACGGGCGATCCGCGCTGGTCGGGTGCCCACGGTGCGGAGCTTCTGGCGGAGGTGCGCCGCCGTGTCGAGACCGCCGGTTTCGGCGTCGGCAACGCCGTCGTGCAGATCATCGGCAACCGTCCGCGGATCGGCATCCGCAGAGACGAGGCTCAGCAGGTGCTCTCGGCCGCCGTCGGCGGCCCGGTCAGCGTCTCGGGCACCACCAGCGACGGCCTCGGCCTGACCGGACGTGGCGAGGGCGTCGCCGCCATCGCCACCGCGCTGCTCCTCCCCCGGTGATCCACGCGGCCGGTAGTCCGCCCGCCCTGGCGTCACGGGCGCCTCGGTGACCACCGCAGAACCCGCGCAACGGTAGTGTCGTCGACATGGCGATTCAGGCGGTGATGTTCGACTTCTCGGGGACGTTGTTCAGGCTCGAACACCGGCGGTCCTGGTTCACCGACCTGGTCGACGACGACGGAACGCCCCTCGATGCCGACGAGCAGGCCGAACTGATGCGCCGGATGACGGCGCCGGTCACACTGACCGTCGACCTCGACGAGGACCACCGCGACGCATGGGAGCGCCGCGACCTCGACGCGAAGCTGCACCACAAGGCGTACCTGGAGATCCTCCGGCAGAGCGGCGTCCCAGGCACCGAGCAGGCCGAGGCGCTGTACCGGCGGCTCGTCGACCCCGCCGAGTGGACGCCGTACCCCGACACGGCCGACGTGCTGAAGGAACTCGCGGGCTCGGGGACGAAGGTCGGGGTGCTGAGCAACATCGCGTTCGACATCCGGCCCGCGTTCACCGCGCGGGGCCTGGACGCCTACATCGACGAGTTCGTGCTGTCGTACGAGGTGGGTCAGATCAAGCCGGACCCGGCGATCTTCCGGATACTGGTCGAGCGCCTCGGGGCACCCGCCGAGAATACGCTCATGATCGGCGACCACACCGACGCCGACGGCGGCGCTCGGGACATCGGCTGCGAGTTCGCGCTGGTCGAGCCGCTGCCCACCGTCGAACGTCCCGGCGGGCTACGCGCCGCCCTCCGCGAGCACGGCGCGCTGTAGCCCGTACCATTTCGGGCGTGGCCCTTCATCTCTACGACACCGCGACCAGGGACGTACGGGAGTTCCATCCCGCGCGTAGCGGAACGGCGTCCATGTACGTCTGCGGGGCCACCGTGCAGGGCGTCCCGCACATCGGGCACGTCCGTGGCGCGCTGAACTACGACGTCCTGCGCCGCTGGCTCGTCCACAACGGACTGGACGTGCTGCTGGTCCGCAACGTCACCGACATCGACGACAAGATTCTCACCAAGGCCGCCGACGCGGGCAGGCCCTGGTGGGAGTGGGCGGCGACGCACGAGCGTGCGTTCGAGGACGCCTTCACCGTGCTGGGCTGCCTGCCGCCGTCGATCTCGCCGCGCGCCACCGGCCACGTCACCCAGATGATCGAGCTCATCCAGCGGCTCATCGACCGGGACGCCGCGTACGTCTCCGGCGGCGACGTCTACTTCTCCGTGACGTCCCTGCCCGACTACGGCAGGTTGTCCGGCCAGCGCCCCGACGAGGTGCAGCAGGGTGAGACGGCCGCCGACGGCAAGCGCGACCCGCGCGATTTCACGCTGTGGAAAGCCGCCAAGCCCGGGGAACCGTCGTGGCCGACCCCGTGGGGCGACGGCAGGCCCGGTTGGCACCTCGAGTGCTCTGCCATGGCCACGACCTACCTGGGCTCGGAGTTCGACATCCACGGCGGCGGTGTCGACCTCGTCTTCCCGCACCACGAGAACGAGCGCGCCCAATCGCACGCGGCGGGTGACGGCTTCGCGCGGTACTGGCTGCACAACGCATGGGTGACGCTCTCGGGCGAGAAGATGTCGAAGTCGCTCGGCAACATCGTGGCGATCCCCGAGATGCTGCGGAAGTGCAGGCCGGTCGAGCTGCGGTACTACCTGATCCAGCCGCACTACCGCTCGACGATCGAGTACTCCGACGAGGCGCTGGCCGAGGCGGCGCAGGGGTACCGCCGCGTGGAACAGTTCCTGCGCCGCGTCGGCGGCGAGGTGCGCCTCGGCGAGGTCCCGGCGGAGTTCGGTGCGGCGCTCGACGACGACCTCGGCACGCCCCAGGCGTTCGCGGTGCTGCACAACACCGTGCGCGACGGCAACACGGCGCTGGACGCGGGCGACGAGACGAAGGCCCGCGAGTTCGCCGAGTCGGTGCGGGCGATGGTCCACGTGCTCGGCCTGGACCCGCTGTCGGAGCAGTGGCAGGACGCGGCGAGCCACAGCGGCGAGGCCCGCGCGCTGAGCACGCTCGTCGACGCGCTGCTCTCCGAACGCATGCGGGCCAGGGCCGAGAAGGACTTCACGCGCGCGGACGCCATCCGTGACCAGCTGACCGCCGCGGGCATCGCGGTGGAGGACACCCCAAATGGTCCATCGTGGACAGTGAGGGATTGAGGACATGGCCGGTAACTCCCGCCGCCGCGGCGCGGTCCGTAAAGAGGGCACCAAGAAGGGCCCGGTCGTCGGTTCCGGCGGCAACCGCCGCAAGGGGCTCGAAGGCAAGGGGCCGACGCCGAAGGGCGAGAACCGCCCCGGACACCCGAAACAGAAGAAGGCCGCTCAGCAGGCCAAGCGCGAGGACAACCGTCAGCGCGCGCAGAAGAAGGCCGCCGACAGCCCGGAGATCATCGCGGGTCGCAATCCGGTGGTCGAATCGCTGCGCGCCGACGTCCCGGCGACCGCGCTGTACGTCGCGCTGAACATCGACGCCGACGACCGTGTCAAGGAGGCCGTGCAGCTCGCGGCCGACAAGGGGATCTCGATTCTCGAGGTGCCGCGCGACGAGCTGGACCGCAAGACCGGCGGCGCCGTGCACCAGGGAATCGGCCTGCAGGTGCCGCCGTTCGAGTACGCGCACCCCGACGACCTGCTCGCCGCCGCCCGCGACGCGGGTGATCCGCCGCTGATCGTCGCGCTCGACGGCGTGACCGACCCGCGCAACCTCGGCGCCGTGATCCGCTCGGCGGCCGCGTTCGGTGCACACGGCGTGCTGCTCCCCCAGCGGCGCAGCGCGGGCATGACGGCCGTGGCGTGGCGGACCAGTGCAGGCACCGCGGCCAAGCTTCCGGTGGCGGTGGCCACGAACCTGACGCGGCAACTGCAGGCGTGGGCGTCGGAAGGCGTGATGATCGCCGGGCTCGACGCGGACGCCACGCTCGACATCGACGGTCTGGACGTCGCCACCGAGCCGCTGGTGATCGTCCTCGGCTCCGAGGGACGGGGACTGTCCCGGTTGGTGCGTGAGAACTGCGACGTCACCGTGTCGATCCCCATGTCGCCCGAGGTCGAATCACTCAACGCCTCGGTGGCCGCGGCCGTCCTGATGGCCGAGGTCGCCCGGCGCCGCCGGACCGCCGGCCGCGTCTGACGGGCCCGCCCCTCCGGCGCCGACGCGCCGTGCCGGGTGGGCGGCCCGGCACTGTCGTCGACTGTGAAGGACGACTCGGGAACGTGCCGGTATCGGCCGTGCCCGGCGCCCCGCTGAGCTAGGGTCACTTCGGATCAGCCGAGGGGGCCCACCGGATGTCGTTCGTTTCGCCACTGTTCCTGTGGTACTTCCTGCCCGCGATGCTCGTCGCGGTGCTGGTGTGCCCACGGGCGTGGCGCAACGGCATCATCGCCGTCGGCAGCCTCATCTTCTACGCGACCGGCGCGGGCGCGTTCACGCTGCTGCTCATCGCCTGCATGATCGTGAACTTCCTGGCCGGTCCCGCCCTCGAACCGGACGACTGGGGACTGGGCGGCAGCTCACGCCGGCGCAGGCTGCTGATCGGCGTCATCGCGTTCGACCTGTCGATCCTGCTGGTGTGGAAGTACGCCGGGTTCGCCACGGAGCAGGTCGCATGGTTCGCGCAGCTGTTCGGTGGGGACTTCCCCGTCGCCGAGCTGGCCCTGCCGATCGGCATCTCGTTCTTCACCTTCCACCACATCTCGTACGTGGTCGACATCTACCGCGGCGAGCGGCGCGCGCTACGCAACCCGGTGTCGTTCGGTACGTACATCGCGATGTTCCCGCAGCTCGCGGCCGGGCCGATCGTGCGGTACCACGAGATCGCCGACCAGCTGCCGCAACATCGCCAGCATCGGCTCGACGACATCGCCGCCGGGTTCCCGCGGTTCGCGCTGGGCCTGTGCAAGAAGGCCGTCATCGCCGACTCGCTGGCCCCGTTCGTCGCCGCGTGCTTCTCCACCCCGGCCGACGAGATGACGTTCGCCATCGCCTGGCTCGGTGCGATCGCGTTCACGCTGCAGCTGTTCTTCGACTTCTCCGGCTACTCCGACATGGCCATCGGACTGGGCCGGATGCTCGGCTTCCGCCTTCCGGAGAACTTCGCCCGCCCGTACTCGGCGGTGACGATCACGGAGTTCTGGCGGCGGTGGCACATGTCCCTGTCGCGCTGGTTCCGCGACTACGTCTACATCCCCCTCGGTGGCAATCGTTCGGGCGGGCACAAGACGTACCGCAACCTGTGGATCGTGTTCGTGCTGACGGGGTTCTGGCACGGCGCGGCGTGGACGTACGTGATCTGGGGCGTGTACCACGGTGCGCTGCTCGTTCTGGAACGCGCGACGGGCGGGGCGCGCACGCCCGCCTCGACAGGCCCGCGGATCGCGCGGCGCGCGCTGACGCTCGTGCTGGTGATCATCGGCTGGGTGTTCTTCCGGGCGCCCGACCTGGGGCAGGCACTCTCGATGATCGGACACATGTTCGCGCCGGACTTCGACGGCCTGACCGACGTCGCCGCCTCCGCGCTGACGAACCAGCGCCTGGTCTTGCTGCTGCTGGCTGCGGGGGTGTTCGTGCTGCCCGCGACGCCGGTGATGGGGCCGCTGCTCGAATCGGCACGCACGAAGCCCGCGAACGCCCTGCGCGTCGGCATCATGACCGTCGGCATCGCCTACGCGACGATCCTCGTCGCCACGGGCACCTTCAGCCCCTTCTTGTACTACCAGTTCTGAGGACGAGGACCCGTGTTGCGGGTTCCGGGGCCCATGTTGCGGATTCCAGGGCCCGTGTTGCGGCCTCCGGGGCCCGTGTTGCGGATTCCAGGGCGCGTGTTGCAGGTTCCGGGGGGGGCAGTTCCGGGGCCCGTGTTGCGGGCTACACGTGGTCCGGTATCCGTTTCAGAATGCGATGGACGGTCAGCCACGTACGTGTCGTGATGTCCTTGCCGAACCGCCGTTCCAGCCAGGCCATGAAGTCCGGCGACGACGAGGCGGTGTTGTCCGAGACGGCCAGGACCGCACGCGCGTCGGGGTCGTAACCGACCATGCGCACCGCCAGTCCGCCCGGTTCGGGCAACGGCTCGGGCACCGGTTCGAGTGGCTCCTTCAGGAACGTCGCCGTCAGGTACGTCTCGCGAGCGTGCTGCAGCTCGCCGAACGGCTCCGTGCCGACGAGGGCCGCCAGTTCGCTGCGGCTGCGCACGATGGTTCCGCCGCCGATGCCCAACTCGTCCCGCAGGGCGCCCCTGATCCGACTCTCGAGCGCCGTCGTGTCGGTCGGTTCCGCAGCGAACACGATGTTTCCACTCGACAGCACCGAAGCCACGCCGGTGAACCCGAGATCGTCGAACACCCCACGCAACTTCTCGTTACGCATGTTCGGATTTCCAGGGGTGATTCCCCGCAGCAGCGCGCAGTACCACGTCGACGTCACACCGCCACTCTAAGCCGACCCCCGACGCCGGCGGCGCATGAATAGGCAACGCTCGCAGCGAGACGATGTCATGATCACGTCAGGGGCAGTCCGAAACGCGAGGACACCGAGGCGTCCTGCGAGCCGCGGTAGACGCTGCGATCCACGTACTCGGCGACCGGCTCGCCGCGGCGTACGCCCTCGGCAGCCTTGCCCACGCGGATTCTCACCACTCGTCAGTGATGTCGATGTAGCACTGATCGCGCCCGTTGGTGCCACATATTCGCCGGGCGAGATCGAGCAGATCAAACACGCGACCAAGGCGCGTTGTCCGAACGAATTGACTGATCGACTTTCCGTGTTCTGGGCCGATTGGAACGGCGTCGGTCAACAACCCCAAGCCGTACGAGCGCCTTCCGACAATCGACCGACTGGCCCTGATCGAATCAGGCCGGCCACTTCACGGTACCGGCGCACGCAGTCCGTCCGTGCGATCCACGACGAGCGAACTCGTGGTCGAGGGTTCGCGGTTCGCGGTCTCCGAGCTCGACGACGACTACCTTGCCACGCTGCATAATCCTGTGGAGCTGGCTGACCAGGCATCCGTGCGACGACCAAGACCGATTTCTTCCCGCCGCGGTTCCTGTGCGCCCTCGCGACCGTCCAGATCGGACACAACGGCGACGCCCGTCTCGTGGCACCGCAAGACAGCCACGGCGCCCGGGCTTGCCACCGCAGCGTTCGACCGGCGAGGCGAGGAAATCCGCAACACCACGGAGGCCGCTGACCTGACACATTTCCGCCCCGGGTTCAGGAAACGCGCAAGCGATGCACGGCAAATATTGTCCGACGTCGACTTGGCGCCGCCGGTTTCATTCTTATTCACACGCCAGCGGCCGCAACCTGCGACACCATCCCATCAAGCGCAGCCGCGCGTCAGCGCGTCGATGAGGGGTGGCGGTCGGGCGACGGGTGGGAGCAACACGGCCCCCGGAAAGCGCAACACGGCCCCTGGGAAACGCAACACGGGCCCCGGGATGCGCAACACGGGCGCTACTGCGCGGTGGTGCGGTCCTCGGGCAGCAACGCCAACTGCTCCGCGTGGAAGGCGTCGCGGCGCGGCGGCGGCAGCCACGCCTCGGGGCGGGTCGCGCGGTGTTTGCCCAGGTCGGCAAGGCTGATGGGCACGGAGAAGTCCACACCGTACGCCTTGGGATCGGTCACCCTCGCCAGGCTCAGCCCCTCGGCCGCGACACCGATGCCGATCACCGCGACGTAGCTGTCGTCGAGGTCGCCGGTGAAGCCGGTCCAGCCGCCCGCGAACTCCCAGATTCGCGCGCGCACCGACATCCCGTCGACGCGCCAGGTCACGCGTTTCCACTTCTCATACCGCCGCGCGTGCTGTTCCGCGTGGGCGAGCAACGATTCGATCAGCCCGTCCGGCCGCGGCACGCTGCTGTCCGGCAACGTGAGGTTGACCAGTCCGAACGCGGCGCCGAACGCCACTTCGGCCAGGGGGTCGCCGCCACTGGGGCACATGGCGCGTTCGTACCGCAGCCGAGGCATACTGCCGATGCGCAAACCTCGTTCGGTGTCGGCCAGCCGCTGGCCGAGCCACAACGCCCACGGCGACTGGCCGGCCTCGCCGAGTTCGGCGACGACGCCGGCGTCGGCATCCGGCGCGGCGGGGCCACCACTTCCGCCTTCGAAGAAGTCGACCCAGCGGGGGCCGGGTATCCGCGGGTGCAGGCCGTACACCGGGAAGTCGACCGGTACCGGGCGTGGTTCCCGAGCCGCGCCGTCGAGACCTCCGGGGCCGTCGGCGGCGACGTCGGCATCATCGTCGGCGACCTCGACGTCCACCGACACGCCCTCGACGTCCACCGCATCGGCCTGCGCCGCCGGTTCGGCGGCCGCCGACGCTGCTCCGTCGTGGACGGTGTCGGTCGCCGCCGACTCGCCTGCCCCGGTCGCGACCGCCTCGGCGGCCGCCTCCGGAGCGGCGTGCTGGTCGGCACCGGCCGTCGCGTCGTCCGCGGCGGTCTGCAACGTGTCAGGCGTTCTCGTACTCACGGCGTGGACCTTGAACCCGTTCCGTCCGTATTGACAGCACCGCTGTGATCTTCGCCGGTGCATGACGACCGGCAACGTCCGGTCGACGCGGCGTACTGTAGCCGCCACGTACCGGCGTCACCGGTGAGTCTCGCACGCATCACGCCGAGGATGCCTCTTTGCCATGGCCGTCGGCCTTCGCGGAGGCGGGCTTCGGAGTCGTCTGCGCAGGGCCGGACGCGCCCGCGGAGTCGCGTGCCGACTGCTCACCGCCGGACTCGTCCGACGCCGACGTGGCCGCCTCCGCGGAACCGGCCCCCGGTTCGGCACTCCCGGACGCTGCCGCCGACTCCGAACTCGTCGCTGCGGCCCCGACCTGCGGTTTCGGTGTCTTCTGCGAGGCGTTCGAACCGGAGATGCCCGCTCCCGAGTCCTTCGATTCGGCAGCCGTGGACGCGGCATCCTTGGATCCGGAGTCCGTCGGTCCGGCCTCCGGAGAACCGGCGGACTTGCCGGCGCCGGCAGGCCGGGCGGCGTCGGCACCGTCCGACCCGGACGTCGCCCGATCGAGTGGTTCCGGCGCCGAGCCGAGCTTGTCGAGCGCCTCGCTGAGCGCGGCGTTGCTCGCGGTCATGCGGTCGGCGACGGTGCGGCGCAGCTCCAGCACCTGGGCGTGCTTGTCGGTCGCGTCGGCGAGCCGGGTCTCGGCCTCGGAGATCATGGCGTCGGCGCGGCTCTTCGCGTCGTCGGTGAGCTCCTTGGCGGCCTTCTCCGCCGCCGCCTTCGCCGCGGCGATCTCGTCGGCCGACTTCTTCTCCGCCGCGGTGATCTTGTCCTGCGAGGCCTTCTCGGCATCGCTGCGCCGCTTCGTCGCCTGTTCGTCGAGGCGACCGCGTTCGCGCTCGGCCTCCTCGGCGAGACGCTGCGCCTCCGCGCGTGCCTCCTCGCGGGTCTTCTCCGCGTACGAGTCGGCGGCCGACCTGGTCGCGTCGGCCTCCTCCTCGGCCTTCTTGCGGAGCTCGTCGATCTCCTCCTCGGCGAGCGTCATCATCGTCTTGACGCGCTCGCTCATGGCTGCGGGCCCCGTGGGCTCCTCGGCCATCCGGGTGAGCGCTGCCTTGGTCTCGACGAGCTCCTGCTGGGCGTGCCCGAGCGCCTTGGTCAGGTCCGCGACCGACGCCGTGGCGTCGTCCCGACTGCGCGAGGTCTGTTCCAGCTTGGAGTTCAGCTTCTTGATGTGGTCGTCGACCTGCACCTGGTCGTAACCGCGGAACACGGTCGTGAAGGCGCCGGATCTGGGGGAATTCGGGGTGACGTCGGCTTCGGCCATCCGGCAACTTTAATGAGTCGGTAGTCCGAAGCCCATACCTCGTGTCACAACCCGTCGCGATACTGTTCTGCGGCGTGACCGGTTGAGGGGGAAGGAGACCGCGACGTGGACATCGACGCGATCGTCGCCGATATCTCGCAGCACTGGCCGCTGTACACGGCCATTCCCTTCGTCGCGGCACTGATCGGCTACGTCACCAAGCGCGTGGCGATCGAAATGATGTTCCGGCCGATCGAATGGAAGGGCATCAAAGGCACGTTCCTCGGCTGGCAGGGCGTCGTCCCGCAGCACGGTGGCCGCATGGCCGCGATCGCCACCGAACTGCTGACGAAGAACCTCCTCGACATCAAGGACGTCTTCGCGCGGATCGACCCGGACCGCATCACCGAGGAGATCGAGCAACCGCTGCTGCGCACCGTCGACGACGTCGCGCGCGAGGTGCTCACCGAGAACCATCCGCGAGTGTGGGAGCGGCTTCCCACCGTCGCGCAGGACCTGGTCATCAAGCAGATCCAAGCGCAGACGCCGCAGCTCGTGCGGCAGCTGATGCTGGAGATGCGCGAGAACGTCGACGACTTCCTCGACGTCAAGGAAATGACGGTCCGGCGACTCACCGGCGACAAGAAGCTGCTGGTGAAGCTGATCCGCGAGACGTCACGTCCCGAGATGGCGTTCATCGCGCGCTCGGGCATCTACTTCGGTTTCGCGCTCGGCATCGTGCAGGCGGTCGTGTGGGCCGTGACGAAGAACCCGCTGGTCATGCCGGTCTTCGGCGCCGCGGTCGGCCTGTTCACCGACTGGTTGGCGATCAAGCTGATCTTCGTGCCGCGCGAACCGGTCCACGTGACGCGCAAGCTGTACTTCCAGGGCAAGTTCCAGCGCAGGAAGGCAGAGGTCGCGCAGCAGTACGGCGAGATCATCGCCCGTGACGTGCTGACGGTGCCGAACCTGATGGACTCCATCCTGCGCGGCCCGCGCTCCGACCGGCTGATGGCGATGATCTCCCGGGTCGTCGCGGAAGCGGTCGACGAACAGGCGGGCAACGCGCGGCCGCTGGTGACGGCCACGCTCGGCACGAAGCGACTCGATGAGATGAAGCGCTCGGCGGCCGACAAGGCGATCGCGCGCGTGCCCGAGACGGTCCAGCACGCCGAGGGTTACCTGACCGAGGCGATGGCCGTCGCACGGCTCGTCGAGGACCGGATGAACAAGCTGACGCCCGTGGAGTACGAGGGACTGCTGCGGCCGGCCTTCCGCCAGGACGAATGGAAGCTCGTCGTCGTCGGCGGCCTGATCGGCGGCATCGTCGGCGAGCTCCAGGTCCTGGTCATGCTGCACTAGGTCCGCTCACCGCCGGTCTGTCCGCCGGTATCGGCCACCGGATGAGACGCGGGCCGATACCGTGTCCGGGTGACCGACACCTCCCGGAAGCTGCCGCCCGTGCACGAGGCGTGGCTGCCGCGTGAGCACTCGCTGCACCGGCCACGTCACGGCAGCCGCCAGGTCACGGCCCTCGTGTGCGCGGCCGTCTTCTTCGCCGCGCCCGCGCTGGGGTGGGTGTTCGGTGGCAGGCCGAGCGAGATCGAGAACCGTGAACTCGCGAGCTTCCCCAGTCCCGCCGACGGGTGGGGTTTCTTCACGGGCATGTCGCAGTGGGCGACCGATCACCTCGTCTTCCGCGAAGGTGCCATCGAAGCCGCCGACGGCATCAGCCACGGGCTCTTCGGCGAGCCCGCACCGATGGGGCCCGCCGAGGGATCCGGTCCGATCCCGGGTGTGCCGGACGGACCTGAGGGCAATGGGAACGGCGACGGGAACGGCGACGGCGGCGGGGCCCGGGACGAACAGCAGCAGAGCGCCGGCTACACCGAGGTCATCGAGGGCTCCGACGGCTGGCTGTACTACGGCGACGACGTCAAGGGGAAGTGCTTCCCGCAGCGTCCGCTCACGGAGACGTTCGAGCGGCTCGACCGGATCCGCCACGCCGTCGAGGCCTCGGGGCGCCGGTTCCTGCTCACCATCGCGCCGGACAAGACGACGATGGTGCCGCAGCACCTTCCCGACAACTACGCGGGCAAGGAGTGCTCGGCGAAGACGACGGAGCGGTTCTGGGAACTGGCCGCCCAGCAGCGGAGTTTCCTCGACGTCCGCCCCTCACTCGAGGCCGCCGAGCGGCAGTTGGGTCATCCGCCGTACTTCGCCAACGACACGCACTGGACCGACGACGGCGCCGTGATGCTGACCCGCGACGTCGCCGAGAAGCTCCAGCCCGGAGTCACCGACACGTGGCGCAGCCCCGGCGTGGGGTGGTCGACGGCGAACGGCGACCTCGCGTCGATGCTGGGCCGCACCGAGCCGAAGACGTCGGTGCGCTACGAGCTGATGCCCGACGGCGAGACCGACCGCACACAGGACACGCTGCGCAAGTTCGACGGCCCGGAGCGCTACGACGCCGACGCGGGCAAGGACATCGAGGGCACGATCGGCGCGCCGACGGCGCTGATCGGCGACTCGTTCACGTTCGCCTCGTCGCGGTATCTGCCCGCCGCGTTCGCCGACCTCACGTTGCTGAGCTACCCGCACCTCGGTAAGCACAAGGACGCGACGATCGACACGTTCGTCCGCTCCGAGATCGTCGTGGTGCAGACCGTCGAACGGTCCGTGGCCGAAGGCGACCTGCCGCTGCTCGACGAAGGGTTCCTCACGATGGTCGAACGGCGGCTCGCGGCGAATCCGATCCGCTGAGGTCGCGGAGCGAACGCTGCCTGCCGCGCAGGTAGGCGATGACGCGGCACACCAGGTAGATCGTGAACGAGATCGCCGTGACGAAGAAGCTCACGGGCGCGCCCGGTGCGAGCGAGAGCACGATGCCGCCCAGCGCCGCGGCCTCGGCGAACACGACGGCCAGCACGGTCGCGCGCCAGGGACTCGACGTCACCCGGGCGGCCGCCGCGGCAGGCGTGACCATCAACGCCACGACCAGCAGCGCCCCGACGATCTGCACGCCCAGGGCCGTCGCGACGCCCACCAGCACCGCGAACAACGGCGACAGCCACCGCACCGGCACCCCGCGGGCCACCGCCACGGCCGGGTCGACGGTCGCGAACAGCAGGGGACGGTAGATCACCGCGAGCACGATCAGCACGACGACCGCCGAGCCGACGAGCAGTTCGAGGTCCTGCTGCTCGATCGCGACGATCTGCCCCACGAGGATGCCGAACTTGTTGCTGGAACGGCCGTCGTAGAACCAGAGCAGCAGCACGCCGAGACCAAGTCCGAACGAGAGGATCACGCCGATCACCGAGTCGCGTTCGGACTCCCGGCCGCCCAGCAGGCCGAGCAACAGGGCTGCGATGACCGCCCCCGCCAGCGCCCCGTAGCTGACGCCGATACCCAGGAGCAACGCGGCGGCGGCGCCGGTGAACGCCAGCTCGGCGGTGCCGTGCACGGCGAACGACATCCGGCGCATCACGATCAACGGTCCGAGTGCGCCCGCGACCAGACCGAGCACCGCCGCAGCGCCGAGCGCCATCAGCACGAAGTCGAGCTGCAGCAGGCGCGCGGTCAGCTCGACGTCGAACAGCTTGTCCATCAGCGGGCCTTCATCCGGGGATCGTCGGTACGGGTCGAAGTGGGGGTCGCCAGGTCACACGGGCTCAGTGTGGTCGTGTTCGTGATGATGCACGGTGTCCTCGCACAGCGCGCTCTGCGCACCGGCGACGTGGATCTGCCCGCCGACCCGCACCACCTCCACCGGGGCGCCGTACAGCTCGGTGAGCGTCTCCGACGTCATCACCTCGGAAGGGGTGCCGATGAGGAAGCGACCGCCGACCAGGTACAGCACGCGGTCCACGTGCGGCAGCACGGGGTTGATCTCGTGGGTCACGAACAGCACCGCGGTGCCGGTCTCGCGCCTGCGCCGTTCGATGAGCTCGGTGACGGTGCGCTGGTGCGTCAGGTCCAGCGAGGCCAGCGGTTCGTCGCACAGCAGCAGGTCGGGTTCGCCGATCAGGGCCTGCGCCACGCGGAGCCGCTGTTGTTCACCACCGGAGAGGACACCGACCGGCGACGAGGCGTACGACGTCGCGCCGACCGATTCGACCGCCTCGTCGACCTTGCGCCTGCGGGCACGCATGCCGCGCAGGCCGGTGCCCCAGCGGTCGCCGTCGAGGCCCAGCCCGACGAGGTCGCGGCCGCGCAGCGTCAGCTGCTGGTCCATGGCCCGTTGCTGGGGGACGTAGCCGACGCGGTGGTTTCCCTTCCCCGGCGCCGTGCCCGCGACGCGGACCGTGCCCGCGCTGAGCGCCTGCAGCCCGAGCAGGACCTTGAGCAGGGTGGTCTTGCCGGAGCCGTTGGGCCCGAGCACGGCGACGAACTCCCCCGGCTCGACGCGCAGGTCGAGGCCGGACCACAGGGTGCGGTCGCCGAACGCCAGCGCCGCGCCCTCCATCTCGACCGCGCCGGTTCCGCTCGCCGCTTCGCCCGTGCCCGTGGTGCTCACTGACCCAATGCTCCCGCCAACTTCTCGACCTGGCCGGTCATCCATGCAATGTAGTCGTCCTGGCCTTCCGGCAGCGTCTCGGTCATGTCGACCACCGGCACGTTCGCGTTTCCGGCCGCGCCCGTGAGCTTCTCGGTGACGGCCGTGACCGTCTGCGGGTTGTTGATCACCGCGTCGATGTCGCCGCCGTCGACCAGCTTCGTCACCCGCTGCTGCGCGGCCACCGGCACGTCGGTCTGGTTCTCGATGGCCCGCGTGTAGTCCTTCGGCGTGACGTCCTCGAGGCCCGCGTCGGCGAGCAGGTAGTGCGCCACCGGCGCGGTCGCCAGCACCCGGCCGTCGGGGACGTCGGCGATCTTCTGCTCGAGCCCGTCGAGGCGCTTCTTGAACTCGGCCGCGTTGTCGGTGAAGGCCTGCTTCTGCTCCGGAGCGATCTTCGCCAACTCGGCTGCGACCTTGTCGGCCACCTCACCGACGACCTCGGGGTCGTACCAGACGTGCTCGTTGTCGCCGTCGGCGTGGCTGTGCCCCTCGTGCCCCTCGCCGCCGTGAGCGTCCTCAGTGGAGTGATCGTCGTGACCGTCGCCCTGCTGGGCACGCAGGCCCTCGCTGCCGTGGTCCCCGTGGTCGTGACCCTCGTGCTCGTCGCCGCTCTCGCCGTGCTCGCCGTGGTCGACGCCCGGTGCGCCGGTCTCGCCACTGCCGCCGCTGCCGCCACCGTGGTCGTGGGAGTGGCCGCCGCCGTCGTCCGGGACGGCCACGACGAAGCGCTTGCTCGTGGTCTGCTCCACGAGCTGGGTGAAGAAGTCGTCGTAACCGCCGCCGTTGTAGACGAGCAGGTCGCCGTCCTGGACGTCGGCGGCGTCCTCGGCGGTGGCCTCGTAGGAGTGCGGGTCCGACGACGGGTCGTCGATGAGGGAGTTGACCTCCACGCGGTCGCCGCCGACGGCCTCGACCACCGAGCCCCAGACGTTGGTGGAGGCCACGACCGTGATCCCGGAGTCGTCACCGGAACCGTCGTCGGAGCCGCTGCACGCCGTCGCCGCCACGAGCGCCGCCGCCATGGGCACCGCCGTGAATACCCGCGCCTTGTTCATCGTCCACCACCCTGCCTGTGCCCGGAACCCGCTCCGGGAGCGCCGCCTGTCACGGTCAGTATAGATAATGGGAACCGTTCCCAACTGGGCGGCCACTGAAATCGGTGACGAAACCCCGACGGGGCGACCGACCGGTCGACGTTGCGTCACCGACCCTGCATCGCCGGTGATCACATCGGCGCCCACCGGCCGGAGCACGGCCTGCGCGGGATACCGCCCGTGACCGCGCAGGCGGCCGGGTAAATGTGATCGACGCGGGCCTCCGGTTCTGCACCGTGTTCTGAACCGTTACGGTTTGTTCATGAACCGGCCGATGCGATCGAGGCGGCAGGCCACACTGGCGTCCCTCGCCGCCGAACTTGGCGTCTCGCGTACGACCGTGTCCAATGCCTACAATCGGCCGGACCAGCTGTCGCCCGAGTTGCGCAAACGCGTCCTCGAGACCGCGAAGCGCCTCGGGTACGCGGGTCCCGACCCGGTCGCCCGCTCCCTGCGGACCCGCAAGGCCGGTGCCGTCGGCCTGCTCCTCACGGAGAACCTCTCGTACGCCTTCCGCGACCCCGCGGCCGTCGGCGTGCTCGAGGGCCTCGCGCTCGCATGCGAGGACGCGGGCGTCGGCCTCACGCTCGTGCCCGGCAGTCCCGGCAACGAGGACGTCGCCGCCGTGCAGCGCGCGGGCGTCGACGGCTTCGTCGTCTACTCCGTGCCCGACGACGACCCGCACCTGGAGGCCGCGCTGCAGCGGCCCGTGCCGACGGTCATCGTCGACCAGCCGCAGCTCGACGGCATGGACCGCGTCGGACCCGACGACGAGGCCGCGACCGTCGACCTCGCCAACCACGTCGTCGGCCTGGGCCACCGGCAGGTCGGTGTGCTGTGCATGCGCCTGTCCAGCGACCGCAACGACGACTTCGCGTTCCTCTATCGACAGCAGGACGCCCACTACCACGTGCAGCGGGCGCGACTCGCGGCGTTGCAGCGCACGTTCGAGGCCGCGGGGGTGCCGTGGGAGTCGGTCCCCGTGGTCGAGCGCTTCGACCACCACGTCGACGACGGCGCATCGGCCGCGCGGCAGCTGCTGGACAAACATCCGCGCGTGACGGCGCTGATCTGCACCTCCGACATCCTCGCGCTCGGCGCGCTCGCCGAGGCGGGCCGTCGCGGCCTGCGCGTGCCCGCGGACCTGACGATCACCGGCTTCGACGGCATCGGTGAGGCGACGCGCGCCGGCCTGACGACCGTCCACCAGCCGGTGCTCGAGAAGGGCAAGGCGGCGGGCAAGCTGCTCCTCGGCGCGGGCGACCGCGTCGCGTCGAAGGTCATCACCCTGCCGACCGAGCTGCGCGTCGGCACCACGTCGGCCCCGCCGCGAACCGCGGAGCAGCACTGGTTCGGCCCCTGATCCGAGCCGGCACCATGATGAACACCAACCGGACTTGTGCCGGCGACGTCAGGCGAGTCAGATAGACGTCATGACCGCGATCGACCTGCTCCTCAAGCGCAACGCCGAACTCGGTGACGCCGTCACCGGCGACCGCTCGTCCCCCCGGCCCTCCCAGCACGTCGCGATCCTGACGTGCATGGACGCCCGCATCCGCGTGTTCCAGCTGCTCGGCCTGATCGAAGGCGAGTCGCACATCCTGCGGAACGCGGGCGGCGTCGTCACCGACGACACGATCCGGTCGCTCTCGCTGAGTCAGCGCAAGCTCGGCACCCGCGAGGTCATGATCATCCAGCACACCGACTGCGGGCTGAACTCGGTGACCGACGAGGGTTTCAAGGACGAGCTCGAAGCGGACACGGGACTGCGCCCGACGTGGGCGGTCGAGGCGTTCCGCGACGTCGAGGCCAGTGTGCGCACATCGTGCAGGCGGCTGCAGCAGAGTCCGTTCCTGCCGCACCGGGATATGGTGCGCGGTTTCGTCTACGACGTGCACACGGGCCGATTGTCCGAGGTGCCGCAGGCGGCGGAGTGACCTGCTCGGCGGTCGGGGCGGCGGTGTTTTAATGCCCGCGTGACCCTGACCGCCGACATCGCCTCCGAAACGCTGCTCGACTGGTTCTCCGAGACCGCGCGCGACCTGCCGTGGCGCAGGCCCGACTGTGACGGCTGGGGCGTGCTGATCAGCGAGATCATGCTGCAGCAGACACCCGTCGCGCGCGTGGAGCCGATCTGGCACGAGTGGCTGGAACGCTGGCCGAAGCCGTCCGCGCTGGCGGCCGCGACGCAGGCCGAGGTCCTGCGCGCGTGGGGCAAGCTCGGCTACCCGCGCCGGGCACTGCGACTGCACACGGCCGCCGACGTGATCGCCCGCGAGCACGGCGACGTCGTGCCCGACGACGTCGACACCCTGCTCGCACTGCCCGGCATCGGGGCGTACACGGCACGGGCCGTCGCGGCGTTCGCCTACGGCAAGCGCACCCCCGTCGTCGACACGAACGTCCGCCGGGTCGTGGCACGTGCGGTGCACGGCGCGGGCGATGCCGGTCCCGCGTCGAACACGAAGGACATGGCCGACGTCGAGGCGCTGCTACCCGCCGACGAACGCCGTGCCGCGACGATGTCGGCGGCACTGATGGAGCTGGGCGCGCTCGTCTGCACCGCACGTGCGCCGCAGTGCGCGGACTGCCCGATCGTCGACGACTGCGCCTGGGTCCGCGCGGGCAAACCCGCCTACGACGGTCCCGCCAAGCCGGTGCAGAAGTTCGCCGGAACGGACCGGCAGGTGCGCGGCCTGCTGCTCGACGTGCTGCGCGGGACCGACGAACCCGTGCCCAAGACGCGGCTCGACGTCGTGTGGGACCGGGCCGGCCAGCGCGACCGCTGCCTCGACTCGCTGCTCACGGACGGACTCGTCGAGCAGACGGCCGACGGCAGGTTCGCACTACCGGGTGAGCACTGATCACGCGACGACGTCGTATCGACGGACCGCTGGCCCGTTCAGGTGAAGTCGAACTGTACTTTTTGTCCGTTACGGCAGCGATCCCTGCAGGTCACGCCTCCACCCGTCGGCGAAAAGTTTTCACGACAGTGACCCGCAATTCGTCGGTAATTATTCGCGACCGTTGATGTTTCGTGCTCCGATGTCCCCACGCAGCGACATCCCACGCACCCACAGCCAGTGGAGGGAGCTCGAACGACATGCCCGACCAGCCCGAATTCCACCGTCGCACCCTGTTCAAAGGGGGACTGGCCGTCACCGCCGCAGGTGCGCTCGCGGGCCTCGGCACCGCGCAGGCGGGCGCGGCCGCACCGCGGGGCGTGACCCCGAGGGCCGATCAGCCGCTGATCTACACCACGGCCGACTGGGGCGCACAGGCGCCGACCCAGGACCCGGTCATCCTCGACGACCCGCCGACGTACATCGTCGTCCACCACACCGCGGGCGCGAACAGCGAGGACTACTCGGTCGACCACGCCTTCCAGATCTCACGGGACATCCAGCAGCTGCACATCGACAACGGCTGGGGCGATTCGGGCCAGCAGTTCACCAACAGCCGCGGCGGGCACATCACCGAGGGCAGGCACCACTCGCTCGAGGTCGTGCAGGACGGCACCCAGCACGTGCAGGGCGCACACGTCGGCGGCAACAACTCGACCTGCATCGGCATCGAGAACGAGGGCATCTACGTCGACGTCGACGTCACGCAGGCGCTGTGGGACTCGCTCGTACAGCTGGTCGCGTGGATGGCCTCGCAGTACGGCGTGACCACAGACCTGATCATGGGACATCGCGACTTCAACTCCACCCAGTGCCCCGGTGAGGTCCTCTACGGCAGGCTGCCGGAACTGCGCGAGGCGGTCGCCGCAGAGCTCGGCACCCGCGCGGCACAGCCGAAGTCCTGGCCGCTGCTGACGCCGGGCGACGCGGGCCCGCAGGTACGCACGGCGCAGACGTTGCTGCGCGAGCGTGGTGCGAACGTCGCCACCGACGGCGTTTTCACGGCAGGCATGGCCCGCGAGGTGGCGAAGTTCAAGCGCACCAACGGTGTCGAGGAGCTGACGTGCGGCGCGTCGCTCCACCGCAAGGCGGACGAGAGCGGCTACCTCGGCGCCGACGTGTGGCCCCTGCTCGCGGCGACGGGAGCCGAACGGGAGGAACTGCGGGCGCGCCTGGCGCGATAACGCGGCACTCCCACCGTGTCGCGGCTCCCCCGGGGCCCTGTTGCGGGTCCCGGGAACCGTGTTCTCAGCGGTTCAGCACGTCGGACAGGAAGGCCTCGACAGCGCCCCGGTACTCGTCCGGTGCGCTGTCGTGCACCACGTGCCCGGCGCCTTCGACGACGACGTGCCGTCCGCCCGCCCGTCGGGCCAGTTCGGCCTGTTGCCCCGCCGGCATGACGGTGTCGCCCGCCTCGACGACGAGCAGCGGACGTCCGAGATTGTCCACATAGGACCAGTAGTCGCGGCGTCCCCATTCTGCGGCGATCGCGTACAGGTCGTCGAGGTCGGCGATGAGGTGGTAGCCGTCGGCGCGCTCCTCGAAACATTCGACGAAGTACTCGCCGGTGTCGCCGAAGAACTCCCGGACGTGGGCCAGCGACGCGAACGGCCGCGGCCACGACTCGAAGTGCCCCCGCCACGTCTCGACGGTCCGGCCGCGCAGGTCAGGGGCGAAGTCCTCGATCACGATCGCGCGCACCAGTTCCGGCCGCGTCGCGGCGAGTGTGAGCGCGTGCAGCCCACCCATCGAATGTCCGATCACGACTGCGGGTCCCGCGTCGAGCCGTTCGACGAACTCGGCGACGTCGGCGGCGAAGTTTTCCGTGGTAGCGGGCAGCGGACGCGGGTTGCGGCCGTGCCCACGCGCGTCGAGGCCCACGACGTCACCGTAGGGCTCCAGCCAGCGCGCCACCCGCCACCACGTCGTCGCCCTGCCCATCAGCCCGTGCAACAGCACGATCGGCTGTCCCGTGCCGCCGAACCACACGGCGCCCTCACCCAACCGCATCTACGCTCTCCCCATGGCCATTCGCCGGGCCGGATCCTGCGTGCTCGCTCTCGTGTGCACCCTAGCGGCGTGCACCTCCGGCGGTGACGAGCCGAGGTCCACCGCACCACAGCGCACGCCCGCCACGTCGGCGGGCGAGAGCGCCGGTGCGCTGCAGCAACGACGTGCCGAGCCGGGCGCACCCGGGATCGGCGATCCGTACTACCCGGAGGCGGGCAACGGCGGGTACGACGCGCAGGACTACGACGTGTCCGTGCGCTACGACCCCGACTCCGGGGTGCTCCACGGCGACTCCACGATGACGGCACGCGCCACGAAACCGCTGAGCCGGTTCAATCTGGATCTGCGCGGGATGACCGTCGAGTCGGTGCACGTCGACGGCGTCCGCACCCGGTTCGACCGGGAAGGTGCGCACGAACTGGTGATCACGCCCGAGCGGGCGAAGGCGGGAAACCAACGGTTCCGGGTTCGGGTTCAGTACCACGGCACACCCGAGCGGACCGCGAGCGGCCTCGGCAGCAACGGCTGGCACCGCACCCCGTCCGGCGGTGCGTTCGCGATGGGCGAGCCGCCGTCGGCGTCGTTCTGGTACCCGTCGAACGACCACCCCCGCGACAAGGCGACGTTCCGGCTCACGGCACGCGTCCCGCAGGGCTGGACGGCGGTGTCCATCGGCCGCGAGGAGCAGACGACCACCCGTGACGGCTGGACGACGTCGCGGTGGGTCGAACCCGAACCGGTGGCGGGGTACCTGACGACCGTCGCGATCGACCGGTTCGACGTCACCCGCCGCACACTCGACGACGGCACCCCGATGGTGAACGCGTTCGCACCGGGCTCGGAGGACCTGCGGCCGGAGGCGCGGCGTACCGGCGAGATCGTGCGGTTCCTCGAATCGCGCTTCGGCGACTATCCCGCAACGACCACGGGCGGCATCTACCTCGGCGCCGACATCGGGTATGCGCTGGAGACACAGGGCAGGCCCACCTACGACGCCGGCGCGACACTGTCGACGATCGTTCACGAGCTGGCACACCAGTGGTACGGCAACGAGGTGTCCGTGTCGTCGTGGGCCGACATCTGCCTCAACGAGTGCTTCGCCAGCTACGCGCAGTGGCTGTGGGACGAGGGCAAGGAGGGCGCCGACCTGGACGTCAAATACCACAAAACCGTGGCCGCGGTGACGGAGGAGTTCTGGGATCCTCCGCTCTACGACATGGGCGCGGGCGACGAGTTCCAGGGCGTGTACGGCAAAGGAATCCTGGCGATGCACGCGCTGCGCCGACAGCTCGGAGAGGAGGCGTTCTGGCGTGTGATGCGTTCCTGGCCGCGTGAGCATCGTGAAGGGAACGCGTCGTGGCCGGAGTTCGAGCGGTTCGTCGAACGCATCTACGGGCGCAGCCTCGACGGGTTCTTCGCCGAGTGGTTCCACCGCAGCGGACTGCCCGACGAGCAGTATCTGTACCCGGGGACGCTGTCGAACTGAGCGCACGTCCGGTCACTGTGGACGGACTTCCGCGGCGCCGTGGCCGACCGTCGGTGCCGGGGGTGGCCTGGCGACGGGGACAGGCCTTCGTCGACGGCGCGAGCGCGCGCGGCACTGCGGCGTGAGCGACACCCCGCAACCGGCCGGACCTCGGCTACTGCGGCGTCACCCCGCTCGCCAGTACCCTCGGCGTCATGGCTGTTGTGAAGATCAACGCAATCGAGGTCCCCGAGGGCGCAGGGCCCGAACTGGAGAAGCGGTTCGCTGCGCGACAGGGATCCGTCGACAACGCTCCCGGTTTCCTCGGTTTCGAACTGCTACGCCCGGTATCCGGCGAGAACCGCTACTTCGTCTACACCAAGTGGGAGACGGAGGAGGACTACCAGGCCTGGGCGCAGGGCGGCGCGAAGGAAGCCCACGCGGGCGAGCAGCAGAAGCCGGTCTCCAGCGGGGCCAACCTGCTGGAGTTCGAGGTCGTCCTCGGCTCGTCACCCGACTCCGCGGACGAGTGAACGACCCGCTCGACCACGTCGGCGAGCTCGAGCGCGCGGCGGAGCTGATCGGCTCCGCCGACGCGCTGCTCGTCTGCGCCGGTGCGGGCATGGGCGTCGACTCGGGGCTGCCCGATTTCCGCGGCGACGAAGGCTTCTGGCGCGCCTACCCGCCGTATGCACGGCTGGGACTCAGCTTCGTCGAGGTCGCCGACCCGGTGCACTTCGCCGCCGACCCCGAACTCGCGTGGGGCTTCTACGGCCACCGGCTCGAGCTGTACCGCCGCACGACTCCCCACCCCGGGTTCGATGTCCTCCGCCGCTGGGCAGCGGGGAAATCGGGCGGCGCACGCGTCTTCACCTCCAATGTGGACGGCCAGTTCCAGGAGGCCGGGTTCTCCGGTGTCGCCGAGGTCCACGGTTCGATCCACCATCTGCAGTGCCTCACCGGTTGCTCCGCCGGCATCTGGCCTGCCGACGACGTGACCGTCACCGTCGACGAGGCCACCATGCGCGCGCAGGAACCGCTGCCGTCGTGTCCGGGTTGCGGTGCCCTCGCCCGGCCGAACATCCTCATGTTCGGCGACGCCGACTGGCTCGGCGAACGTTCCCAGCGGCAGCTCGACGAGCTCCAGGCATGGCGGCGCAGCGCCGGACGCCTCGCCGTCGTCGAACTCGGCGCCGGACTCGCCGTGCCGACCGTGCGCAGGCAGGCCGAACTCGCCAGCGCCGCCGACGGAGCCCTGATCCGCATCAACCCGCGCGAACCCGAGGTCCGCCATGGCCGCGGCGTGTCCCTCCCTGTCGGCGCATTGGACGCGCTGACGGCCATCGACGCACGGTTGAACGGCTGAGAACCGTCCGCACGCGCCCTCCGCGCCCGCCCGGGCAGACCGCGCCATGATCATCCTGGTCACCGGAGCCACCGGCAACATCGGCCGCAAGACCGTCGACGACCTGCTCGAACGCGGCGCCACGAACGTCCGCGCCCTCACCGACAACCAGACGAAGGCCGATCTGCCCGACCAGCTCGAAGTGGCCGACGGCTACCTGCGCAGGTTGGAGATCGCGGCCGTCGCCGCGACCACACTGCTCGATCCCACGCCGGGCACCTCGCGGCGCACCACTGTCCCCCGAACCCGCAACACGGCGTCCTGAACGCGCAACACGGCCCCTGGAGAGCGCAACACAGTCTCTGGAAGGCGCAACACGCGGGGCTGAGTGCGGGGCACGCGGATACGAGAACGGCGGGCACCGCGTACGCGGTGCCCGCCGTTTCTGCCTACTCGGCCGTTCCGGACGGCCTACTCGGCCGTTCCGGTCCGGCTGGTCGGGATCGTCACTCCGACTCGGTCTCGCCAGAGCCCGAACCCGAGCCTTCCTCACCCGCGGCCATGCTGACCGGCGGTGCGTCCGGCACGTCGACCGGCTTCTGCTCACCGCGGAAGGTGAACGTGGCCTGGTCGTCGTTGTCGTCGCCGACTTCCCAGCCCTCGACGTCCACGATGATGATCTGGCCCGGCTCGACCTCGCCGAACAGGATCTTCTCGGACAGCTGGTCCTCGACCTCGCGCTGGATGGTCCTGCGGAGCGGACGGGCACCGAGCACCGGGTCGAAGCCGCGCTTGGCGAGCAGCGCCTTCGCACGGTCCGTGAGCTCGATGGCCATGTCCTTGCCCTTCAGGGCCTCCTCGACGCGGGTGACCATGAAGTCGACCATCTCGATGATCTGGTCCCGCGTGAGCTGGTGGAAGACGATGATGTCGTCGATCCGGTTGAGGAACTCGGGCCGGAAGTGCTTCTTCATCTCCTCGTTGACACGCTGCTTCATCTTCTCGTAGCGCGTCACCTCGTCGTTGCCCGACGAGAAACCGAGGCTGACGGACTTGGAGATGTCCGCGGTACCCAGGTTCGAGGTGAAGATCAGCACCGTGTTCTTGAAGTCCACCGTGCGGCCCTGACCGTCGGTCAGGCGGCCGTCCTCGAGGACCTGCAGCAGCGTGTTGTAGATCTCCTGGTGGGCCTTCTCGATCTCGTCGAACAGGACCACCGAGAACGGCTTGCGGCGCACCTTCTCGGTGAGCTGACCGCCCTCCTCGTAGCCGACGTAGCCCGGAGGGGCACCGAACAGCCGCGAGGCGGTGTAGCGGTCGTGGAACTCACCCATGTCGATCTGGATGAGCGCGTCGTCCTCACCGAACAGGAAGTTCGCCAGCGCCTTGGACAGCTCGGTCTTACCGACACCGGACGGGCCGGCGAAGATGAACGAACCGGACGGGCGCTTCGGGTCCTTCAGGCCGGCGCGGGTACGGCGGATCGCCTGCGACACGGCCTTGACCGCGTCCTCCTGGCCGATGATCCGCTTGTGCAGCTCGTCCTCCATGCGGAGCAGACGCGTGGTCTCCTCCTCGGTGAGCTTGAACACCGGGATGCCGGTCCAGTGGGCGAGGACCTCGGCGATCTGCTCGTCGTCGACCTCGGCGACGACGTCCAGGTCACCGTCCTTCCACTGCTTCTCGCGCTCGGACTTCTGCGACAGGAGCTGCTTCTCCTCGTCGCGCAGGTTGGCGGCCCGCTCGAAGTCCTGGCCGTCGATGGCCGACTCCTTGTCCCGGCGCACGTCGGCGATCTTCTCGTCGAACTCGCGCAGGTCCGGCGGGGCGGTCATCCGGCGGATGCGCATCCGCGCGCCTGCCTCGTCGATGAGGTCGATCGCCTTGTCCGGCAGGTACCGGTCGTTGATGTACCGGTCGGCCAGCGTGGCGGACGCAACCAGCGCGGAGTCGGTGATCGACACGCGGTGGTGCGCCTCGTAGCGGTCACGCAGACCCTTGAGGATCTCGATGGTGTGCTCGAGCGACGGCTCGCCCACCTGGATCGGCTGGAAGCGACGCTCCAGGGCGGCGTCCTTCTCGATGTACTTGCGGTACTCCTCGAGCGTGGTCGCACCGATGGTCTGCAGCTCACCGCGGGCCAGCATCGGCTTGAGGATGCTCGCGGCGTCTATGGCACCTTCGGCCGCTCCCGCTCCGACGAGCGTGTGCAGCTCGTCGATGAACAGGATGATGTCGCCGCGGGTCTTGATCTCCTTGAGGACCTTCTTCAGGCGCTCTTCGAAGTCACCGCGGTACCGCGAGCCCGCGACCAGCGAGCCGAGGTCCAGCGTGTAGAGCTGCTTCTCCTTGAGCGTCTCGGGCACCTCGCCCTTGACGATGTTCTGCGCGAGCCCCTCGACGACGGCCGTCTTGCCGACGCCGGGCTCACCGATCAGCACCGGGTTGTTCTTGGTGCGGCGCGACAGCACCTGCATGACGCGCTCGATCTCCGAGTTCCGGCCGATCACCGGGTCGAGACCGCCGTCGCGCGCGGCCTGCGTCAGGTTGCGGCCGAACTGGTCGAGCACCAGCGACGAGGACGGGGTGCCCTCGCCACGGCCACCGCCGGCCTCCTGCGGCTCCTTGCCCTGGTAACCGGACAGGAGCTGCAGCACCTGCTGGCGCACGCGGTTGAGGTCCGCGCCGAGCTTGACCAGCACCTGGGCCGCGACGCCCTCACCCTCGCGGATGAGGCCGAGCAGGATGTGCTCCGTACCGATGTAGTTGTGGCCGAGCTGCAGCGCCTCGCGCAGCGACAGCTCCAGCACCTTCTTGGCACGCGGCGTGAAGGGGATGTGCCCGCTCGGGGCCTGCTGCCCCTGGCCGATGATCTCCTCGACCTGCTGACGGACGCCCTCAAGCGCGATACCCAACGACTCGAGCGCCTTGGCGGCGACACCTTCACCCTCGTGGATCAGACCCAGGAGGATGTGCTCGGTGCCGATGTAGTTGTGGTTGAGCATCCTGGCCTCTTCCTGGGCCAGGACGACCACCCGCCTCGCGCGGTCGGTGAACCTCTCGAACATTCCCACTCCCTCGACTGCTGCGCCGGCGGCCCGACCCATCGGTTCCTCGTGATGGGTTCGGCACCGTGAGACCACTCTAGTAGCCATGCGTGTCCGGTGGCCTACCACTCACACGAATCCGGCGGGTCCGTCGGCGGCCTCGCCGGATCGTGCCATTCCAGTGTTGTCGCTGGCTACGGCGCTGTTTCCGCTGGGTGCAACGAGCGCGCGCCGACCACGATTCCCCACGTCCGGGCGTGTCCGCTTCCGGCGAACACGCCCGAGACCGTGCGTCACGCCCCGTGTCCAGCCGGTTCGGGTTCTCACGTGCTCCACCATCGTGTCACTCGACCGGCGCAGTGCACGACAGAGGTTTAGGTTAGGCTCCCCTTATAGGCACTTCGGGCACGGGTGGCACCCGCCGCCGTGTCGTCACACCGTTGGAGCAAACCGTGACCGTCGACCGATCCGTGCGTGACGCTGCACACAACGCCGTCGGTGACGCGGGGACCGGCGCCCCTGCGAGCAGCCGCCGGATCGGTGGCCGCACCGCGGGCACCACGCTCGCCGCGTCCCTGGCCCGGGTCGACGCGGCCCAGGACCGGTTCACCCTCACCGGCTCGGCCTCCGGCCCCGGCTGGATCCGCTGCTCCGACCTGCTCGACGACCCGCAGTGGTTCGCCTTCTGGTGGGCCCGCACCGCGGCGTGGCTGCGGGAGACCTACCGCGACGCCCCGAGCCGCACCGCACTCGCCTACGTCATGTCCTGGTACCTGCGCATCCCCGCGTACGCGGGCGCGGCGCTGCTGTTCCACGAACGCCGCGTGCCCTCGCTCCGGCCCGCGGACCTGGCCGTGCGCCTCGCCGACCACGGGCGGCCGAGCCCCGAGGCGATCGCCGTCCTCGGGAAGGGCTTCGGCTGCCTGCCGTTCGACCCGGCGTGCGCCGATCCGCAGGCCTCCGTCGCCGCCGACGAACGCGAACTCGCCGGAGTGCTGCGTGGCCGCTACACCGCTCACGCCGCCCGCTTCGTCCGCGCCTACCGCGGCGCGAGCCCGCTCGGCAGCCGCACCCTCTGGTCGGCCGCCACCGACGCGCTCGACGACTGCCTCTGGTGGGCGGGCCGTGACTGCGGCGACGAGGGCGGCGGCGTCGCCGACGCCACGCTGGTGCTCGGCGCCGCGTTCGCACCCCTGACGTCGCCGTCGACCTTGCGCACCGGCGACGACGGCTGGGCCAGGCAGCGGCAGAGCTGCTGTTTCACCCACCTGCTTCCGGGCCGCGAGGAGTGCACGGGCTGTCCCCGGCTACGCCGCCGCGCCGGGGACGAGCACGCCGGCGAGGCCGAAGAGCGGCACGGCGGCGGCGACCGGCACCACAGGGAGTAGGCGACGGCCGCTCGACTCACCCGCGGTCGCCGCGCCCAGGAACGAGGTCAGCCGGCCTCGCCTGTCAGTTAGGTGCCGCTTCCACACGAACGGGACTCAGCCGCGGGGTAACCGTCGTCACAAATACGAAGGGCCTCCCGGGTGCGACACCGGGAGGCCCTTCGAAGGCTCGTTCGAACGCGGAGCTGCTGCGGGAGCGTCCGGAATGCCCACTCAGTTCTTGCGGTGGTAGGCGTCGACAACCTCGGACGGGATACGGCCACGGTCGGAAACGTCGTAACCGTTCTTGCGAGCCCAGGCACGAATGGCCTGGTTCTGCTCACGGTCGACCGCTGCACTGCGGCCGGCCTGCGGCTTCGACGCGGTGGCGCGGGTCGTGCGCTTGCGACCACCGGCCCGGCGGGCGTGCTCGACGTACTGCGCGAGCGCGTCACGCAATTCCTCGGCGTTTTCCGCCGAGAGGTCGATCTCGTACGTCACACCGTCCAGACCGAACTCGACGGTCTCTTCCGCCTCCGACCCGTCAAGGTCGTCGACGAGGGAGACGAGAACTTTCTGCGCCATCCTTGTTTTCCTCCTGTGAAACCTGCGATAGACCGATGGGACCGCCGATCCCCATCGGCGTCGGAAACCTCATCGAACCGTACAACCGAACCGGCTTGTCGATCCGGCCGGGCGAGCGGTCCCCATGAGGCAAAGTCGGGGAACTGCTGACAGTAATACCCCCGCGAACTCATAAAAGCAAATCAGACGCCCGAGTTTTGTCGGGTTTCCCGATGGATGGGAGACGACTTCGCCTCGCCTCCCATCACCACCGGGTGGATCGAAACTATTCGGGCCGGACCAGCGGAAACAGGATGGTTTCCCGGATACCGAGGCCGGTGAGGGCCATGAGCAGCCGGTCCACTCCCATTCCGGCGCCACCGGTCGGCGGCATTCCGTACTCGAGCGCCCGAAGGAAATCCTCGTCGAGCTGCATGGCCTCTTCGTCGCCACCCGCCGCCAGCTTGGACTGGGCGGTCAGCCGCTCCCTTTCGATGACCGGATCGACCAGTTCGGAGTAGCCGGTGGCCAGCTCGAATCCCCGAACGTACAGGTCCCACTTTTCGGCGATCCCAGGCTTGGTCCGGTGTGCACGGGTGAGCGGCGAGGTTTCCTCGGGGAAGTCGCGCACGAATGTCGGCGCATACAGATGGTCGCCGACCAGCTCCTCCCACAGTTCTTCCACCAGCTTGCCGTGGGTGAGCTTCGGATCGACCTCGATGCCACGTGCCTCGGCGACGGCGTGCAGTTTCTCGGCCGTCGTTTCCGGCGTGACTTCCTCACCGAGTGCTTCGGAGAGCGACTCGTACATTGTGATCGACGCCCACTCACCCGAGAGGTCGTACTCCGTTCCGTCGTGGAGCGTGACGATCTGTGAACCGAATGCGGCCTCGGCGGCTTCCTGGACGAGCTGTTTCGTCAGGTCCGCGATTGTGTCGTACGTCGCATACGCCTCGTAGTATTCGAGCATCGCGAACTCAGGGGAATGGGATGAGTCGCTGCCCTCATTCCGGAAGTTGCGGTTGATCTCGAAGACCTTCTCGATACCGCCGACCACACACCGCTTCAGATACAGCTCCGGGGCGATGCGGAGGTAGAGGTCCATGTCGAAGGCGTTGGAATGAGTCGTGAACGGCCTCGCCGAAGCTCCGCCGTGCAACGTCTGCAGCATCGGCGTCTCGACCTCGGTGAATCCCCGGCCGTGGAAAGAATCACGCAGCGCGCGAAGCACGTTCGCGCGCGTGCGCACGACCTCACGGGCCCGCGGGCGCACGATCAGATCGGCGTAACGCTGCCGGACCCGCGATTCCTCCGACATCTCCTTGTGCGCGACGGGCAGCGGGCGCATCGCCTTCGAGGTGAGCTGCCACGCATCGGCCATGACCGACAGTTCACCGCGCTTGGAGGTGATCACCTCTCCGTGGACGAACACGTGGTCGCCGAGGTCGACGTCCGATTTCCACGCCGACAGGGATTCCTCGCCGACGTTGGCCAGGCTCAGCATCGCCTGCAGTTCCGTGCCGTCGCCCTCACGCAGCGTGGCGAAGCACAGCTTGCCGGTGTTGCGCATGAACATGACGCGGCCGGTCACGCCCACGACGTCACCGGTCTGCGCGTCGGCGGGCAGGTCGGGGTGAGCGGCGCGCACCTGCGCGAGCGTGTGTGTGCGCGGCACCTCGACGGGGTACGGCTCGGTGCCGCCGGCCAGCAGGCGATCACGCTTGTCCCGGCGCACCCGCAGCTGCTCCGGCAGGTCGTCGTCGCTCTGGGAGTGTTCCGGGGTATCGCTCATGCGCACCAGCGTACGAATGGCCGATGCGAGGTCGTGAACCGGCTCCTGCCATCGACCGAGCCGCCTGCGGGCTGCTATTTCCGCCGTGAACAGCGGCCGGTTCCCCGGTCGGGATTCCGTTCGTGGACGAGCTTGAGGCCCAGCAGTGTCAGATCGGGCCGGTGCTCGGTGATGGTCTCGGATTCGCCCAGCACGAGCGGCGCGAGACCACCCGTGGCGATCACCTCGACGGGACCGTCGCCCAGCTCTTTCGAAATCCGGCGGACGAGGCCGTCGACCTGGCCCGCGAAACCGAACAGAATGCCGGACTGGAGACATTCGACGGTGGTCTTCCCGATCACCGAACGGGGCGGGGTCAATTCGACCTTCCGCAGCGCCGCGGCACGCGACGCGAGCGCGTCGACCGAGATCTCGATGCCCGGGGCGAACGCACCGCCGAGGAATTCACCCTTCGCCGAGATCGCGTCGACGTTCGTGGACGTACCGAAGTCGACGACCACGCACGCGGAGCCGCACAGGTGGTAGGCGGCCAACGTGTTGACGAGCCGATCCGCCCCGACCTCCTTCGGATTGTCGACGTGCAGCGGCACACCGGTGCGCACGCCCGGCTCGACCACCACGGTGGGCACGTCGGCGTAGTAGCGGCCGAGCATCACCCGCAGCTCGCGAAGCACGGCGGGCACGGTCGACAGCGCGCTGATCGCGGTGATGCGGTCGGCGTACTCGCCGAGCAGGCCGCGCATGGTCAACGCCAGTTCGTCGGCGGTGATCTGCGCGTCGGTGCGCATGCGCCAATCACGCACCAGTTCGACGCGGGAACCGTCCTCGGGGTACAGACCGAGCGAGATGTTGGTGTTCCCGACGTCGATGGTGAGCAGCACGCGCGTCTCAGCTCTCCGCGTGGAGCAGCGCGTCGAGGCGGGCGGCGTCGGCTGTCTCGGCGAGCGGGAACGCGGGCAGCTCGCCTTCGATGAACGCGTGCCCGCTGTCGTCGATCGGCAGCGCCCCGGAGACGAGGCCGGAACCCTCCGGAGCGTGGCCCGCGTCGGCGCCGCGGTCGGCGATGCGGTTGTCGGCGTCGACGAAGATCACGCGGGGACGGAACGTCCTGGCCTCGGCGTCGTCCAGCTGGCCGTAGGCGATGAGGATGACGATGTCGCCGGGGTGCACCAGGTGCGCCGCCGCACCGTTGATGCCCAGCACCCCGCTGTCGCGCTCACCGGGGATGACGTACGTCTCGAGCCGCGCTCCGTTGGTGACGTCCACAATGGCCACCATCTCGCCGGGCAGCAGGTCGGCGGCCTCCATCAAGGTCGCGTCCACTGTCACCGAGCCCACGTAGTGCAGGTCCGCCTGCGTCACCGTGGCTCTGTGGATCTTCGACTTGAGCATGGTGCGGTACATCTTCGACTCCCTTTAGTACCCCTGCTGAGACGGAGTTGTTCCCGCTGGGGCGGCGTTGCGGCCGTCGCCTGCCACGTCGTCGTGGTCCGCCTCGTCCTGGTCGTCGCCCAGTCCTGCGGCGGCGGCACCGAGCGGTACCGGCGTGTTGTCGATCAGCCTGGTACGGCCGAGCCTGGCCGCGATCAACAACCTCGCCTCACCATCGACGGGTGCGGGCCCCAGATCGGTTCCCCTCAACTCCAAGTATTCGATCTCGATTTCCGGGTGCGCCGCCAGCTCCCTGTGCGCGGCCTCGAGCACCGCCTCCGCACCGTCGGTTCCCGCGTTCACGCCCATCCCCAAGGCGGTCGACAGGACGGCGGCACTGCGTCGGTCCTCTTCGGACAGATATGCGTTCCGCGACGACAGGGCCAGCCCGTCGTCCTCCCGAACCGTCGGCACACCGACGATGCGCGTCTCCAGGTTCAGATCCGCGACCATGCGCTTGACCAGAACCAGCTGCTGGTAGTCCTTCTCCCCGAAGAAGGCGTAGTGCGGGCGCGCGATGTTCAGCAACTTGGCCACGACGGTGAGCATGCCGCCGAAGTGCCCTGGCCGCATCTCGCCTTCGAGTTCGGCGCCCAGCGGACCGGGATCGAGCGTCACGGCGACGCCCGACTCGCCGTACAGGTCCTCGACCTCCGGGACGAACGCGAGCTCGACGCCGAGTTCCCGCAGCGTCTCGAAGTCCTGTTCGAGACTGCGCGGATAGGCCTCGAAATCCTCGCCCTCGCCGAACTGCAACGGGTTCACGAAGATCGACACGGCGACGACCGTGTTCGGCAACCGCTTGGCCCTGCGGATCAGCTCACGGTGCCCTTCGTGCAGCGCGCCCATCGTGGGCACCAGCGCGACGTTGCGGCCCACCCCGCGCAGTGCGGCCGTCACCTGCGACACCTCGGCGGGCCTGCGGTAGACGTTCAGCTCGCCGCGGGTGAACTTCGGCGTGTTCTTCGGGAAAGTCATGGGGTTCGCTGCCTGTCACGATCGGTTGTCGAGGAGGTTTTCCAGTTCGGCTGCCGCGTCGTCGCCGAGCAGCCCCGCGAGCTTCGCCCGTGCCACCGTGCGGCGGGCCAGCGCCGCGTAGGTCGGTTCGACGTCGGGAGCCCGCTCCGCCAGGACCCGCAGATGCTCGGTCACGGTGCCGGTGTCGCCACGGGCCACCGGTCCAGTGAGCGCACGGCCGCCGTGGCGGAGGGAGTTGTCGAGCGAGGCCGACAACAGCGGCGCCACGACCCGGTCCGGGTGGTCGACGCCGGCGTCCGCAAGCAGGTCGACACTGTCGGCAACGATCGTGGCCAGGTGATTCGCGCCGTGCGCCAGCGCCGCGTGGTACAGCGGGCGGGCGGCCTCGGGCACCCGGACGGGTTCGGCACCCATTTCGACGGTCAGCGCCTCGCCGACGTGCCAGGCCGCGTCGTCGCCGGACGTCCCGGTGATGCCGACACTGGCCGTGGTCAGCCGTTCCACGTCCTCGGCGCGGCCCGTGAAGGTCATGACCGGGTGCAGCGCCAACGGCAGCGCACCCGCCTCGGCGGCGGCGCGGAGCACACCGACCCCGTGGGCGCCGGACGTGTGGACGACGATCTGGCCGGGACGCAGTGCGTCGGCACCGGCCAGACCCGCGGTCATGGGTTCGAGGACGTCGTCGGGCAGCGCCAGCAGCACCAGGTCGGCGCGACGGGCGACCTCGTCGGGAGGCAGGATTTCGGCGTCCGGCAGCAGCTGTTCGGCGCGGCGGACGGAAGCGTCCGACACCGCGCTGACCGCGGTCACGGCATGTCCGGCGCGGGTCAGTGCCGCACCGAGAACACTGCCGACACGTCCCGCCGACACGACGCCCACCGCGAGGCGGGCGGGCCGCGTCATCGCGCGCCCCTTCGGAGGCTCATGGCCGCAAAACTCCCAAAACTCGTTCCAGTCCCGACCTCGTCGCGGGTACCAGACGACGCCGCGAGCGTAGCGCCAACCCGGTGCCGGTCACGCGCTCGGGTGACCGGCTTCACCCGGTACGCGCGAGGGTCACGGCGTCGGCCCTGGCCTGCCGGGCCTCGGCGAGCAGATCGTCGTGCCGTGCACGTTCGTCGTCGGTCGTGACGCCTCTGCGACGCAGGAACGCCAGCTCGGTCACGGCCGCCTGGTAGTCGCCCACGGCTCTCGCGGCCTCGGAACCCGACTCGCGGCGCGCCTGCCTGCGCCAGCGCCGCCGCGCGGCCAGGTCCGCCAGCAGGTCGATCTCCGACTGCGCGATCCAGCCGCGGCGCGCCATCGCGGGCAGCGCCCCGGCGACGACGCGCTGTTCGCGGCGCCGCTGCCACACCACGATCAGTCCGACCCCGATGAACAACGGCGCCATGATCAAGAAGTAGACGTTGAGGAACGTCTGCGCACCGCCGAGGGTCGCCGCGGCATTCCACAGCGCGTGCAGGCACACGCCCCCGATGTACGACACCACGGGCAGCATGAACCGGGCGGCGCCGTAGTAGCGCTTCTGCACCATCAGCGCCACGCCGATACCGATGACCACGGAGAACAGCGGGTGCGCGAACGGTGACAGCACGCCGCGCAGCGTGAACGCCGCGAGCACGCCCGAGGACATGCCGTCGCCGAAACCGGCCTCGTTGAACGCGCTCGCGAAGTAGTAGACGTTCTCGGTGAACGCGAAACCGGCGGCGCTGAATCCCGCGTAGACGATGCCGTCGACGACGCCGTTGAACTCGCTCCGCCGATGCCACAGCACCGCCACGAGCGGCACCGCCTTGATCGCCTCCTCCACGAGCGGTGCGGAGATGATGGTGGCGATCCTGTTGCCGCCCTCGAAGCCGAGGAGATAGTCGCCGACGCTCTTGGCGGTGTCGTTGACCAACAGCGCCAGCAGCGTCGCCACGCACGCGCCCCACAGGAAGGTCAACAGCAGGTACTTGGCGGGCTCCGGTTCCCACCGGTCCACCCACAGCAGCGCGGCCGTGACGATCGAGACCGGCACCACGGCTGCGATCACGCCCACGATCACGGGGAGCGCCCCCGCCTGGACGGTGACGAGCCCGAACACGATCAGGCCGCAGATCGCCACCGCGACCATGCCGGTCACCGGCACCAGCACGGTGACCAGACGTGTCATGTTCCGCCGGGCGTGCCGCACGACGGTCGCCGCTCCGTTCACGCCGCGCAGGGTAGTAGCCGACCTCGACACCCGGGCGAGGGACACGGACCGGCGCAAGCCTTACGGGCGGAATGTCACGAATGCCCGGGTTCGCCGGACGGCAACGCCCTCCGGAGCCCCGCTGTCACGTCTCGAAGTGACCACGGAGCTCCGGAGGGCGCGGAAACCGGGAGGTTCAGTCCTCGGCGCGACGACGGCGGCGCGGCGTCGTGTCGCCCGTGCCGTAGGCGGCGAGGAGCTCGCTCACCGAACGACCGGAGGAGTGCGAACCCGTGGGCTCGCCGTCCTCTGTATCCGGAGCGCGACGACGGCCGCCGCCGGATTCGGCCGCCTGCTCGCCCTGCTCCTCGTCCTCCGGCTCGGCACGCCGACGGCGACCACCCGGCTTGCGCGCGAGATCGCGCACCTCGGGCGGCAGCGTCGGGTTGACGACGGAATCCTCGCCGGAGGCCTCGGTCGAGTCGGCCGCGCCGGCGGGCTGCTCGGGGTAAGACATGGGTGGAAGGGGTCCCTTCACGATCGGTTGTTCCGCCGGAGCCACCTCGGGTGCCGGCTCGGCGGCCTTCGGAGCGCCGGCGCGTGGGTCACGCGCCCCTCCGGAGTCTGTCTCGGGTGTCTGAGCGTAAGCGGTCTGTGATGCGGTCTCGTCCATACCCTGACCGACCGAAGCTCCAGGTTGCGAGGCAGGACGCCCGTGCTCGTCCGCTTCACTCGTCCGGGTGAGGCCAACATCACGTCGATTTTGACCCTGGTTGTCGGGTTCGTTCGGCCGTGAGGGTGACACCGCAGGCCGGGCGCGCACCGCCGAGGCGGGATGTGCGGGTTGCGCGCGCTGCTGGGCCGTGGCGCCGACCGGATCGCCGCCCGGCTGGTCGGAACCATTCCGGTCAGCACCACCGCGGTCCCGACCCGGCTGCTTCGGCGGACCTGCGGGCTGCTGCGCGGGCCGCGAATCGGTGGCCCGCGGCGGGACCGCCCGACCGGCCTCCTGCTGGGGCGGCTTCGCTCCCTGCCTGACCGACTGCGGCGGCTGCGCACCGGCCCGCTGAGCGGGGCGGAAGCGTTCCTTCGCGGCGGCGGCCTCACGGGCACGCACCCGGCGGGTCGGATCCTCGTCGGGCCCGGCGCCGCTACCGCCGGGGTCCGGCGGACTGCTACGCCCGTCGTCGTCGGCCTGGTCGTCGGCATCGGCGTCGGCATCGGGACGGTTGCCGGCGACGTCGCCGAACGCCTTCGACATCCGCGGTGCGACCTGTGTCCGGGTGCCTGGGGTGCCCCGCCGCTGTCCCCCGGCCTGCTGCGGGCCACTGGCCTGTGCGCCGTGGGACTGTGCGCCCTGGTACTGCGGGGGCTGGGGCTGCGGGGGCTGGGGCTGCGGGGGCTGGGACTGCGGGGATTCGGACTGTGCGGCGCTGGACCGCGGGTCGTGCGGCTGCTGCGGGCCGGCGGGGCGTTGCCGCGGCGGCACCGGAGGCGAACCTGCCTCCTCGGGCCGCCGCTGGGGGCCGCGACTCTTGCGAGGTGCGGCCCGCGGATCGGCCGACGGTGCTGGAGCAGGTGCGCGGTCGGTGTCCGACTCGTCGATGGGGTCGCCGTACTCGTCGAACTCGCCGTCGTCGGTGTCGGTGTCGCCGGTGTCCACGGGTTGTGCGAACCACGCCGTCGACTCCGCCGGCTCCTCGCGGCGACCGGACCGTTGCCGCGGATCCGCACCGTTGGACGCCGCACCGTTCGCCGCCGCACCGTGCGGTCCTGCACCGTTCGCGGCCGCACCGTTCCGCATCGCGCCGCCCGCCGAACCGCGAGACGTCCGGCCGTGGGGCGCCGCACCGTTCGAGGCCGCCCCGTTGGACGCCGTGCCGTTGGACGCCGCGCCGTTCGAGGTCGTGCCGTCGGCGGCGGCGCCGTTCCGAGCCGGGGCGGCGGACCGGGCACCGTTCGACGCGGCGCTGCCCGACGAACCGTTGCGAGAGGTCGTGTTCTGAGGGGCCGCCGTGTTCTGCGCGGCAGCGGCCTTCGCCGCGGCGCTGCGCGACGAGCCGTTGCCGCCCCCGAACGCGTCGGCGACGTCGCCGTTGCCGCCTGCCGTGCCGATGGCCCTGGCGATGGCGCCTGCATCGTTGCCGTCGGCGTCGACGACCCGGCCGATGAACTCGGTGGGATTCTCGGCCCGGCCCGCGGTCAGCCGGGGTTTCTCCGGGCTCTCACCGGCGGCGACGAGAGGGCGCTCGTCACCGAACGAGCGCATCCGCGTCGACTGTGCGGTGAGTGCGATGCGCTCCCACATCACCTCACCGCCGAAAAGGGATTGGAGGCTCTCCCTGAGGGAGGAGACCTCGGCGCGCAGCGCCTCGAGCTCGGCGCGCGACTCGTCCTCGACACGTTCCCTGGTCTCGGCCTCCACCTCGAGCTCGAACTCGTGCCGGGCGGCGACCTCGCGCTCCAGTTCGAGCTCGTAGATCTCCTGTGCCTTGGATGCGGCCACCTCGGTTTCCGCGGCCTTCTTGCGGTAGCGGGTCGCGAGGAAGGTGCCGATGAGTGCGGCCCAGAGCGCGGCCAGAATGCCCAACCGCAGCAGCCGCATGTCCTCCGCCAGGATCAGTGCGACGGTGGCGCCGAGCGCGAGCAGCACGCCCACGGCCGGCCACAGTCGGCCGCCCGATCTGCGGCCGGGCTCGTCCTCACCCTCGCCAGTCATGCCGGATACCGTACCTTCCGGTTGCCTGATCGTGACCTCGTCGGTACTTCGAGCGGCAGGTTCTGATCGCTGACCGGTCGGTGCTGATCACTCGTCGCGGTCGCCGGTATCCGGTGCGCGACAACAATGTTCGAGCCACAGGGCGGCGCCGATCAACATCGCAGCGCACGCCGTTCCGATCACCGCGGCGGGCAGATCGTCGGCAGCGGCCGTGATATCGCCCGCTTGAGGCGCGAGGAAGGCCACACCCGCGAGCCACGCGCCGAGCATGAGAGCCCCGAGAAGCGAGGACGCCTTCGCCAGCGCGACGGCACGGGCGATACCGAGTCCCGTGATCACCCGTCCCTCGCGGATCCGGGACCGCACCACGAACGCCAGCACCGTCTCGATCGCGGCCAGCACGAGCAACGTCGTACCCGCGAGAGTCGGCAGGCTCGGCAACTGTCCGTACGCGAACTCGAAGAGCAGATACACCGCGACGAGCCCGACCAGCCCGGCGACGACCAGCTCGCGAGGGCGCGTGAAGTGCATGTCCCCACCGTACTGGGCTCCGCCGACCCGCAGACCGCGGCGCGTTCTGCAGTCAGCACCGCGGCTTCTGCAATCGGACCCACGTGTTCTGCAATCGCGATCGTCGCCCGGCGATCCTCGGTCGGCGCCGGTCCGCGGATCCGGCAGGCACGCGTCCGCGGATTGTTGTTGACTCTCCACCGACTGGAGCCTCGAGGCTCGGATTCGTGGAGGCGGAGATGACCCCATCGGGACGATTCACGATCGGCGAACTGGCACGTCGCACCGGCCTGCCGGTGAAGACCATCCGGTTCTACTCCGACGAGGGTCTCGTGCCTCCCACCGACCGCACCGCGGCCGGCTACCGGCTCTACGACGTCACCGCGCTGGCGCGGCTCGAACTCGTGCGCACGTTGCGCGAGCTCGGTCTCGCCCTGGCCGACATCGAGCGGGTACTGGGCGGGGCGTCGACGGTCGCGGAGCTGGCGAAGGCGCACGTGGCGGCGCTCGACGACCGGCTCCGGGAGCTGCGCCACCGCAGGGCCGTACTGCGGGCGGTCGCGAACCGTGAATCCGAGTTGGAAGAGGTGGGACTGATGAACAAACTGGCATCGATGTCGGACGAGGAGCGCAAGCGCCTCGTCGACGAGTTCTGGGACGAGGTCACCGAGGGCCTTGACGTGGACACGGAGTTCTACGCGTGGATGCGGTCGGCCAAGCCCGAGCTGCCCGACGATCCGTCGCCGCAGCAGCTGGAGGCGTGGATCGAGTTCGCCGAGCTCGTGTCCGACGCCGAATTCCGGGCGCTGATCCGGGGCATGGGTGAGCAGCAGGCACAGCGGCGCGAGGCGGGCCAGGATGTCGACGCGTTCTCGTGGGCCCAGAAGCAGCGCTGGGAGGACTGGCATACGCGGGCCCAGGACCTGCTCGACGGTGGCGTCTCTCCGCAGTCGGCCGAGGGCAGGGCGCTCGCCGACGAGATCGTGCGGGCGTCCCTCGGGGAGGCCGACACGTCCACGTGGTTCGTGGGTGCCGGCGTTCCCGAGCCGGTCGACGGCCCGGAGTACCGCACGTGGCTGGCCGGGCAGATCGACGCGGGCGGCGACGCCAGGGCGGAGCGCTACTGGCAGCTGTTGGCGATCATCAACGGCTGGCCGCCCATTCCCAGCAGGGTCGCGGCCACGAAGTGGGTCGTCGCGGCGGTTCGCGCGTCGGCGTAGTCGCCGTCGGCCGGGTCAGAGGGACAGGTCGGTGCGCTTGCGCACGCCGTCGCGGTCGGCCGCCGGTAGGGCGGCGAGGAGCGCATCGGCCCGTCCCACTCCCGGGACGTCGGCGTCCGGGTCGATCTCGAGCCACGGGATCAGCACCGTGGCCCGTTCGGGCGTTCCCGGGTGCGGGAGCAGCAGTTCCGGGTCCGTCGAGCGCACGTCGTCGACCGCCACCACGTCGACGTCGAGCGTGCGCGGTCCCCACCGCTGCTCACGGACGCGTTCGGCCTCGCGTTCAAGGGCCTGTCCGGCGCGCAGCCACGCCCAGTGGTCGCGCACCGGGTCGTCCACGATGCACACGGCGTTGAGGAAGTCGGGCTGGTCGGTCACGCCCCACGGCGCGGTCTCGTACACGCTCGACACCGCGACGAGCGCATCACGCATACCGTCGACGGCCCGTCGCAGGTACGCCGACCGGTCGCCCAGGTTCGACCCCAGCGACAACACGGCCCGGCTCATCGGATCCCTCCCTGATGGCCACCGGCGACGGCCCGGGTCAACGGTTCCTCCCGACGGTCACCGCGACGTCGGCGAACGTCAGCGGGATCGGCGCCGCGGGTTTGTGGACCGTCACCTCGACCGCTGACAGTCGTTCGTCGGTCATCACCTCGTCGGCGATCCGGCCCGCGACGCTCTCGATGAGGTCGTAGGGCTCGCCGGCCACGATGTCGGCGGCCAGCTGCGCCAACTCGCCGTAGTGCAGCGTCTCCGTCAGCTCGTCGGACGCGGCGGCGCTGGTCAGGTCCAGCCACGCCGTGATGTCGACGACGAACTCCTGACCGTCGCGTTTCTCGTCGTCGAACACACCGTGCCGGCCGAACACGCGCAGGCCGGTCAGCGTGATGCGGTCGCGTGCCCGCGGCACCGAGGTGTCCGCCACGGCTCAGTGCCCTCCCCGGGCCCAGGCGGCGGCGACCTTCACGGCGTCGAGCGACGCGCCGACGTCGTGCACCCGCACGCCCCACGCGCCTGCCGCAGCGGACAGCACGGAGATCGACGCCGTCGCGACCTCCCTGCCCGACGCGGGCCGCGGCTCACCTTCGGCGTCCGCCAACAGGGCACCGAGGAACCGTTTCCGCGATGCGCCCACGAGCACGGGAAAGCCCATGCCGATGAACTCGTCGAGCCGCTGCAGCAACGCCCAGTCGTGCTCGGCACGCTTGGCGAATCCCAACCCCGGGTCGAGGACGATCGAGTCGGCGGACACGCCCGCCGCCAGCGCCTCGTCGATCCGCGCGCGCAGCTCGTCGCGCACCTCAGCCACTACGTCGGTGTACTCGGCGAGGGCGTTCATGTCCCTGCTGTGGCCACGCCAGTGCATCAGGATGAACGGAGCGCCCGTCTGCGCGGCGACCTTCGCCATGTTCCGGTCGGCCAAACCGCCCGAGACGTCGTTGATGATCTGCGCGCCTGCTTCGACGGCAGCCTCGGCGACCGTGGCACGCGTCGTGTCGACCGACAGCGGGACGCCGTCGGCGGCGAGCTGCCGCACCACCGGCACCACCCGTGCCAATTCGGTGTCCGCGTCGACCCGTTCGGAACCGGGCCGGGTCGACTCACCACCGACGTCGATGATGTCCGCCCCGCGCCGCCACATGGCGTGCGCGTGGGCGAGTGCGTCCTCGCGGCTCAGGTACTTGCCGCCGTCCGAGAACGAATTGGGCGTGACGTTGAGGACGCCCATCACCACACAGCGGTCCGCCGTAGGAATGCGCTCGTTCACCGGTTCCCCTTGATCAACTGCAACGCTTCGGCACGCGAGGTCGCCGAACGTTCCAGGATCCCGCGAACCGCCGACGTCGTGGTGCGTGCACCCGGCTTGCGGATACCCCGCATGGCCATGCACAAATGCTCGGCCTCGATCACCACGATCACGCCGCGGGGGTTGAGCTTGCGGTCCAGTGCGTCGGCGACCTGTGTCGTCAGCCGCTCCTGCACCTGCGGCCGTTTCGCGTACAGGTCCACCAGCCGGGCCAGCTTCGACAGCCCCGTCACCTTGCCCTGCGCGTTCGGGATGTAACCGACGTGCGCCACCCCGTGGAACGGCACCAGGTGGTGTTCGCACTGGCTGAACAGCGGGATGTCGGTCACCAGCACGAGCTCTTCGTGGCTCTCGTCGAACGTCCGGTCCAGCACGTGGTCCGGGTCGTTGTACAGCCCACCGAACATCTCGCGGTACGCCCGCGCCACGCGCGCGGGCGTCTCCTTCAAGCCGTCGCGGTCGGGGTCCTCACCGCACGCGAGCAGCAGCTCCCGCACGGCCGCCTCCGCGCGCGCCTGATCGAACGACCGGCCCGTGGCACGCGGTGCGTCGATGCTGTTCTCGTCGACCACCACGTACCCATTCCCGGAGATCTCGCTAGCGATGGTGACCGTCCTGCTCGTCGGAGCCGCCCTCGTCCTGCGGGCGCTGTTGCGGCTGAGGGTTCGGGTTCGGCTGGGCCCACGGCCTCGTCGGCCGCGGGTTCGGCGAGGTCGCCGGCGTCCACCCGGGAGGCGCGCCGTAGTTCGGCGGGCCCGACGGCCGCGACCCGGACTGGCCGTACGGCTGGCCGGGCTGGTTGTTGCCGGGCTGGTTGTTTCCGGGCGACTGCCCCGGCCAGGGCCTCCCGCCGTTCTGGCCACCGTTCTGACCGCGAGTGCCGTTCGGCCCCGACGGCGGCGCGTACGGGTTGTACGACCCCGGACTCGGCTGCTCCTGCTGTCCCCCCTGGGGCGAGCCACCCTGCGGCAGCTCGCCGCTCTGCGGTTCCTCGCCCGCCACCGGCGACTGGGGTGCCGGCGCCGCGACGGGCGCGGGCTCCGGCTGCCTGGCCGGTTCGGGCTCGGGCCACGACTCGCCGCGCTCGGCGGCCAGCTCGCGCGGCGTCTTGATCGGCGGCTTCTCCGACGGGAGCCGGTCACCGAACTCGTTGAACACCGTGATCCGCGGCCGCTTCTCGACGGCCGAGAAGATCCGCTCGAGATCGCGACGCTGCAGCGTCTCCTTCTCGAGGACCTCGACCACGAGCTCGTCGAGGACATCGCGGTAGGTGTTGAGCACCTCCCACGCCTCGGTGTGCGCGGTCTCGATCAGCTTGCGCACTTCCTCGTCGATCTCGTGTGCGACCTCGAGGGAGTAGTTCGCCTGCTGGCCCGCCGCGCGGCCCACGAAGGGGTCGCCCTGTTCCTGGCCGTACTTGACCGCGCCGAGGCGCGGGCTCATGCCGTACTCGGTCACCATCGCGCGGGCGATCTTCGTGGCCTGCTCGATGTCGGAGGACGCGCCCGTCGTCGGCTCGTGGAAGACCAGCTCCTCGGCCGTGCGCCCGCCCATGGCGAACACCAGCCTGCCGATCATCTCGGACCGGGTCATCAAGTCCTTGTCGTCCTCGGGCACGATCAGCGCGTGCCCGCCGGTGCGCCCGCGCGGCAGGATCGTCAGCTTGTACACCGGCTCGATGTCCGGCATCGCCCACGCGGCCAGGGCGTGCCCGCCCTCGTGATACGCGGTGATCTTGCGTTCCTGTTCGGAGATGATCCGGCTCTTGCGCGCCGGACCGCCCACCACGCGGTCGACGGACTCCTCCAGGTACGAGTCCGTGATCACCGTGCCGTGCTGCCGGGCCGTGAGCAGTGCCGCCTCGTTGATGACGTTCGCCAGGTCGGCACCGGACATCCCGACCGTGCGCTTCGCCAGCGCGTTCATGTCGACGTCCTCGGCCAACGGCTTACCCGTCGAGTGCACGTGGAGGATCGCCTCGCGGCCCCGCAGGTCGGGCGCCGCGACCGGGATCTGCCGGTCGAACCGGCCCGGCCGCAGCAGCGCCGGGTCGAGGATGTCGGGACGGTTCGTCGCGGCGATGAGGATGATGCCCCCACGCGAGTCGAACCCGTCCATCTCGACGAGCAGCTGGTTCAGGGTCTGCTCGCGCTCGTCGTGGCCGCCGCCCATTCCTGCGCCGCGCTGCCTGCCGACCGCGTCGATCTCGTCGACGAAGATGATGCACGGCGCGTTCTGCTTCGCCTGCTCGAACAGGTCACGCACACGTGAAGCGCCGACACCGACGAACATCTCGACGAAGTCCGAACCGGAGATCGTGTAGAACGGCACGCCCGCCTCACCGGCGACGGCCCGCGCGAGCAGCGTCTTGCCGGTACCGGGCGGCCCGTAGAGCAGCACGCCCTTCGGGATCTTCGCGCCGAGCTGCTGGTAACGGCCCGGGCTGCTCAGGAAGTCCTTGATCTCGTGCAGTTCCTCGACGGCCTCGTCGGCACCCGCCACGTCGTGGAACATCGTGGTCGGCATGTCCTTGTTGAGCTGCTTGGCCTTGGACTTACCGAAGTTGAGGACCTTGTTCCCGCCGCCCTGGGCGTTGTTCATCATCCACATCAGCAGCAGCAACAAGATCCCGAGCGGGATCATGTAGATGAGCATCTGCGTGAAGAACGAGTCCTGCGTGACCGTGGTGTCGAACTTGATGCTCTGACCGTTGTCACCGGAGCCCGTGCGGGCGTCGAGCAGCACGTTGTACAGCTGCCCGGAAGCGCCTCCAGGGAACTTCGTGATGATCTGCTTGGCGTTCTCGCCGTCGACGTTGATGCCCTCGGAAAGGTGCAGCTTGAGCTGCTGCTCCTTGTCCTCGAGGTTCGCCTCGGTGACGTTGCCGGATTCGATCTGCTGCACGGCCTGCGAGGTCGGCACCGCCGTGTAACCACGGTCGCTGTCGAAAAGCATGCTGAACGCGAAATAGAGCAGCAGAACCGCGACTATCCACAGCAGTGGGTTCTTGAGCAGGCGCTTGCGGTCCATTAGATCCGGCCGTTGAGGCCTCGACCCTCCCTGGTTAGGCGGTGGATGGTGACTTCCGCCGTCACGGTCTTGTCAACTCCCGCTGGTGCACGGTTCGCACTGCCGCGGCGAATGCCGTTCTATCAGGGTACCGCCCGGTTAACGGGGCCATCGGGGCATCCTCATCGAAATCCGTGCATCGGCTCCGGCCACGTCCGCAGCCGTCATCGATAGGTCAACGGACACCACCCGGCACATGTTCCCGTTCCGTGCGTGGCATCACCTGATCCGCTCCCCGACCAGGGCCGAGCCGGGCAGGGAACGGCGGGCGTGGCGGGCACAGCGCTCAGCGGCAGACCCCGCTGAGCAGCTCGCCGAGCCTGCTGCGCAGCGTCTTCGCGTCCGCGGGCGCGACGGTCACCCATTCACTGCCGTCGCCGCCGGACGCGGAGGTGCTCAGGTACCGACCCGTCGCCGTGTCGAACCATGCCAGGACGGCCGACCGCTGCTTGTAGCCCAGCTCGTCCCTGCTGTTCGCCGCGAGCTGACCGCCCCGCAACCGCGGCTGGGCGATCAACTGGGAGTACGCCTCCCGCGGGTCCCGCGCACGCTCGGAGAAGCCGCCGCGCTTGCGACCGCCGTCAGCGTCACCGCCCGCCCTGCCGGCCAGGGCCCCGGTGCGGTCCGGTCGCGCCCGCAGCGCCTCGTCGAGCGGGAGCGTGATCGACGCTTCCGTGCCGCGCTGCGCCTGAGGGAGCAGGTCGACCACCGCCGAGGCCAGGCCGTCGGGGTAGGCGGCGCTCAGCCGCACGCCCTCCCGGTCCTGGATCGCGAGCGCGGCCTGCTTGCCGTCCGATGCGGCGATCACCCCTACCGGCGGGTGCTGGAACTCGGGGATGAACAGGGCGTCGACCGCCATCGACGCCCTGCCCAGCAGGTCGAGCCAGCCCTCGACCGGCGAGCCCTCGACGCCACGGGCCTCGATCTCCTGTTCGGCGCGGTCTCGCAGCCTGCGCCGCTGACTCTCCGTCTCGCCGTGCGAGACGACCTTCAGCGGGTACGGCAACTCGCCGGCGCCCATCCGTTCCCACAGGAAATCGAACGTGACGGGGCTGAAGAACTCCTGGGTGGGCACGATCCTCCCGACCAATCCCGAACCGGTGATGGTGCTCGTCTGGTGCGTGAACATGAACCGACCTCGTCAGCGCTTCTCGAATGCCGCCGTCACAGCGATGCCGTCGTCGCGGCACCGGCCGCACCGGCGAGCATCTCGGACAGGCGGTGCCGCAACGTCGGAGCGTCCGCGGGGGCGATGGTGATCCAGTCCCGGCCGTCCTGGCCGCGGCTGGCCTGTGTGAAGTAGCGACCCGACTCGGTATCGAACCAGCTCAGCACCGGCATCCGGGTCCTGCCGCCCGACGCGTTGCGGGCGTTGGCGCCGATCTGCCCGCCCCGCAGCCGCGGCTGCGCGTTGAGCCGTGCGAGGGCCTTGCGGTCGTCGTCCGGTTCCGCCTTGCCGTCCGGACCGGCCGGACCACGCCGCTGCAGGAAGTCCACCCCGGAACCGGACAGCAGCTGTTCGAGCGGCACCGTGATCGACTTCTCCTCGCCGCGGCGCTCCGCGGGCAGCAGCCCCACGACGGCACTGGCCAGGCCGTCCGGCGGGACCCGGTCGAGTACGTAGCCGCCGGAGTCGGAGATCAGCAGCACGCCCTGCGGCCCCAGCGCGGCCGCCACCGCCAGGTGCGGCTCGTCATCCGGAGCGTCGACCTGCACGGAGTCCAGGCTCACCTGAGCCGTCGCGAGACACCCGAACCAGTCCTCGATCAGCGGTGAGGACCTGCCCGACTCGTCGACGAGCCCCCGAGCCGCCAGCTGTGCGAGGATCTGCGCCCGCAGTGCCGCTCGCTGCTCCAGCGTCTCGCCGTGCGATCGGACCTCGAGCGGATAGGGCAGCTCACCGGCGCCGAACGACTCCCACAGGAAATCGAACTCCAGTGGCGTGAGCCGCTCCGCCAACGGTCATCACTCCTCGTCGTCCGGGCCCCAGGCGCCGAGCACCGGCGGCGCCGTCGCCTGGTTCGCTCCGAACACGTCGTCCGGGTCGGCCTCGATGAGGAACGACGCGTGCGTGTGTTCCTCTTCTCCCTGACCATTACCCGCAGCGGCACCCGCGGCACCCATACCGCCCATACCTCCACCCATCGGAGTGGCGGCCGGGCTCATCGCCGCGGCCTCACGGCCGCCGATGACGCCACCGGCACCCGGCATGCCCGTGTTCTGCGGCTGCTGCACCGACGCGGCGGGCTGTGCCGCCTGCTGCGCCTGGGCCGTGGTCGCGCCCTCGGCGTTCTGCTCCTTCTCGGACGCGCTCGTCTTGCTCCCCTTGGACAGCGCGCGACCCGCGACGGCGGCGCCACCACCGGCGAGCGCGGCACCGCCCGCGACCGCACCGAGACCACCGGCCGCGGAGTTCGCCGGAGCCGCAGCCTGACCGGCCGCCGCGGAGACGCCCTGAGCCGGAGCCTGCGCGGCGGGCGACTGAGGCGCCTGCGGTGCGGGCTGCTGCTGCGGCGCGTTCGGCGCCTGCTGGTGCGCGGGGCCGCCGTGGAGGGAGAGCCCGTCGGCGCGGCCACCGCCCATCGGGCCGGCGACACCGGCCGAGCCGACGGAACCGACCGGGCCGGGCCCGCCGACCGACGAGACGTGGGTGCCACTCGAGTTCGTCGACTGCTTCAGGCCCAGCGACTCGGGGCCGAAACTCGGCGTGGAGTTGTCGACCTCGGACATCGCGGCGGTGTAGGTGTTCAGGTACTGCACCTGCTGCGCCTTGACCGCGCGCGCCTGGTCGAACTTCTCCTTCATGTCGTTGACCATCGCGGCGGGCCCCATGGCCAGCATGTTCGCGGTCTCGGACGCCGGGTCGAACTCCTCCGGCTGCGGCATCTTCTTCAGCTCCGCGGCTGCTGCGGCCTGCTGCGAGAGCCGGTTGCCCATCGCCCTGGCGGCCTCCGCCGCCTGCGAGCTGGAGTTGGCGATACCCACGAGCGCGCCCTGGGCGGCACCCGAGGCCTGGCCGACCCACGCCGTGCCGAGTTCGCTGATCGTGGCGTACAGATCCTCGGAGACCTGCTGCAACGTCGTCCCGTGCCGACCCCACGAGCTGCCGATCTCCTCGGCGCTGCCCGGCACGTTGTTGACCGTCGCGAAGGCGTAGAGCTGCTTGCTCTCGTGCGCCTCCCAGTTCGGCCGGTCGGCGATCGCCCGCTCACTGTCGAAGGAGAAGCCGTCCTGCCGGTTACGGGCGCGGCTGACGATGTCGGCGACCTCGCCGGCCCCGCCGAGCCGCACCGCGTCGCCGGGGCCCGTCACCGGCGCGGGACCGCCCGTCAGCCCGGCGCTCACCGGAGCAGGACCGGCCTCGAACCCCGACTCGACCGGGGCAGGACCCGCGTCCAGCGACGTGTCTCCGGCGCCGCCGTCACCGGTCGGGCCGGAACCGATCAGACCGGAATCGTTGTCGATGTTCACTGCTCACTTCCCCCTGTGTCAGAGCTGCCCGGTGAACGGCTGGGCGTTGTCCGCGTCGATGTCGCGGTAGCGGCGCATCGCAGTGGTGATCGCCTGCTCGGCCTCGTCGTACTGGTTGTAGAGATTCCGGAGCGCGTCGGTGTAGGACTCGCCACCCCCGCCCGCGCGCTGGGAGAACTTGGTGGCCATCGCGTTGCCGACCGGGTTCGCGCCGATCTGCGGCGGAGTGGCCAGCTCCTCGGACTTCTGGATCAGCGCCTCGACCGCGTCCTTACCGGTGCGGAGCTTGTTCAGCACCGTTTCGGCGTGGTCCGGGTCGATGCCGACCTGGCCGTTGACCGCCGCCTGGCGGAACGCCGCCGCGTCCGCGTGACTGCTGTTCCCCATCTTCCAGACTCTCCCTACGTCCCCTCAGAGCCGACGGCAGGCCTTTCGGCAGCCGACCTGCGATCTTCGCTTAGGTTAACGCATCAACGTGTTCGGTATGACGCGATCGAAGGAACCGCGGTTCCGCAGTCATCCGTGTGGACCGAACCAGCCGCGATGCGCTCACCTCGAGTAGCGGGCCGCCTTACGTGGAGTACACCTTCGGGTCGAGAGTCCCGATGTAGGGCAGGTCACGATAACGCTCCGCGTAGTCCAGACCATAGCCGACGACGAACTCGTTCGGAATATCGAAGCCGATGTACTTCACCGGCACGTCGACCTGCACCGCCTCGTGTTTACGCACCAGTGACACGACGTTCAGCGACCGGGGGTGGCGCGCCGTCAGGTTCTTCATCAACCATGACAGCGTCAGGCCCGAATCAACGATGTCCTCGACGACCAGCACGTCCCGGCCCGCAATGTCGCGGTCGAGGTCCTTGAGGATCCGGACCACCCCGGACGACGTCGTCGACGAGCCGTACGACGACACGGCCATGAACTCCAGCTGCGCGGGCACGGGTAGCGCACGCGCGAAGTCGGTCATGAACATGACGGCGCCCTTGAGTACGCCGACCAGCACGAGGTCGGTGCCGCCCGACTCGCCCGCCGGATCGTCGCCTCCGGTGTAGTCCGCGGCGACCTTCTCGGCCAACTCGGCGATCTTGTCCTTGATCTCTTGCTCGGTGATGAGGACGGAGGCGATGTCGCCTTCGTACACGGCAGCTGTCCCCTCTAGCGGTGGTCTGACGTCGTAATGCTCCCGGCCGCTGCCGGTTCGACCCTGAGCTTTCCACGTGCCCGGCGCACCTCAAAATCCCCCGCGAGCCAAACGCCGCCCTGGCCGCGCCAGTCGGCGATCAGCGCGTCCACGGACCGCAGGTGCGCATCCGTGAGTTCACGCACTCCGGCGCCGAGCAGCCAGCTGCGCAGAGCCCGTCTGCGCAGCGCCGCGGGTGCCGCGGCGAGCACCGGCACCGCCGGTTCCGGGACGGCGTCCGGCGAGGTCTCCGCCGCGTCACGTGTCTCCGTGAGCGCGGCGGCGAGTAACTCCTCGCCCAGGTCGTCGAGGACGTCGACGTCCTCGCGCAGTTGCGCCGCCGTGCGCGCCAGTGCTCCCGAGACGCCGCCGCCGAGGACGTCTTCCAGCGTCGGCAACGCCTCGTCACGGATCCGCACCCGCCGATACCGGCTGTCCGCATTGTGCGGGTCCTGCCACGGCGTGATGCCGAGTTCGTCACACGCCGCCCTCGTCGTCGTCCGCGGCAGGCCGAGCAGTGGCCTGCCCCACGGCGGGTCGTGCGGGCGCATACCCGCGATCGATCGCGGGCCCGAGCCGCGGCCCAGTCCGAGCAGAACCGTCTCGGCCTGGTCGTCGCGGGTGTGGCCGAGCAGCACCGGCGCGCCCGCCGAGGCCTCGCGCAGCGCGGCGTACCTGGCCCTGCGCGCCGCAGCCTCCGGACCACCGGGACCGGACACCGACACCGGCAGCACCCGGGCATCGTGGACACCGAGTTCACGCGCCGTGGCCGCCGCCTTGTCCGCCACCGCGTCGGAACCGTCCTGCAGTCCGTGATCGACGACCAACGCCGTCACCCGCAGGTCGCGGCACGTGTAGGCGGTCGCTTCGGCGAGGGCGAGCGAATCGGCGCCGCCGGAGACCGCGACGCACAGCGAGTCCACCGCTTCCGGAGCCGTGCGCAGGAACTCCCGGACGGCCTTGCGCACCGCCGCGACGGCGTGGAACCCGCTCACGGACGTCAGTGAACCCGCCGCACCCATGCCTGCGGGTCCTTGATCTCTGCGCGGGTCGGCAACGTCTCCGGCGAGGCCCACACGGCGTTGAACCCGGCCATGCCCACCGCGGAGACGACATGCTTGGTGAAGGCCGCGCCCTGTTCGTACTGGCGGACCTTGGCGTCGACGCCGAGCAGCGCGCGCAGCAGCCGGTCCAGCAGACCGCCACCCTTGCGGCGCTCGGTGAACCGCTTGCGGATCGTCGCCACGCTCGGCACGACGTCCGGGCCGACGGCGTCCATCACGTAGTCCGCGTGCCCCTCGAGAAGTGTCGACAAAGCGATGAGCCGGTCGAACACCTCGCGTTGACCCGGCGACTGGACCAGCTCGGCGAGGCCCAGCACGTCGCGGGACCCCGATTCGCGCAGCGAGCGCAGGTTCTCCGGCAGGCGCTGCAGCGTCGCGGTGACCGTCTCGTCCGACCCCGCGAAACCACCGACAAGCTTGCCGACCTCGTCCGCGAAGTAGTCGCGCAGCCAGTCGACCGCGGTGAACTGCAACCGGTGCGTGCACTCGTGCAGGCAGACCCACAGCCGGAAGTCGCGGCCCGACACGTTCATCGCCTGCTGGGCCGTGACGACGTTCGGGGCCACGAGCACCAGTTCACCCTCGGTGTCCGGCCCGCCGAACGGGTCGTACTGGCCCAGCACGCGCGAGCCGAGGAACGCCAGCACGACACCGGTCTGCAAGCCCGCACCACCTGCGACCAGCGACGACAGTTTCGACGCGCGTTCCGGAGGCAGGGCACGGCCGGTCAGCTCACCGAGACCGGCCGCCGCCGAACGCACCCAGCCGGGCCGGTCGACCACGGTGGCAGGCGGTATCGGCAATCCCTCACCGAGACCGGTCAGCGCGCGGACGTAGCGCTCCGCGTCGACGGTCAGGTCGCGCAGGTCGGCGACCGCGCGGCCGGCCTCCTCGCGGGACACCGACGGTCCGCCGCGTGCCAGCATGGCTCCCGTCGACGCCGCCAGTGACCAGTCCACCAGCGGGTTCGCGGGCGCTGCTCTCGTCTCGGCGTTCACACCAGCCGACGCTACCGGTTCGAGCGGCGCCGTCCCACCGGGCGGGGACACGCACCGCGTCGCCGGATGCCGCCTGCCCGGCGCTAGCGGCAGCCGCACTCCCGTAGCGTCGCGGCGATGTCGTCGAGCGCGCTGCGGGCCGCCTCGGTGTTTCCCGCCTTCGACGTGATCAGTGAGAACGCCAGGACCCGGCCGCCGGCGGTGACGACCTGGCCGGTCAGGGCGTTGGTGCCGGTGGACGAGATCGTGCCGGTCTTGGCGCGCACCCACCCGCGGCCCTGCGCCTGTGTGCCGTCGGTGTAGCGCTCGGCGAGCGTGCCGGTGCCGCCCGCGACGGGCAGGCCCGCAAGCAGCGGCCGCAGCGTCGACGTGCGCGCATCGGCGTTCCCGCCGCCTTCCGGGGCCGCCGCGACGGCGATGATCTCCGACAGCAGTTTCGGCGTGATGCGGTTGTCGACCGAGAGGCCGCTGCCGTCGTGCAGCTTCACGCCGCTGACGTCGAAGCCGTGTTCGCGCAGCACGTCGAGGGTCGCCTTCGCCCCACCCTCGAACGAGGGTTCGTTGCCGGTTGAGATGGCGACCTGGTGCTGGATCGCCTCGGCGAGGGTGTTGTCCGACAGCTGCAGCATCTGCTGGACGAGGCGTTCCATGGGCGCCGACTTCACCTCGGCGATGGGTTCGGCCTCGTCGAGTCCGGCGACCCGGCTGTCCTTCACCAGCTCGGGGTCGACCTCCGCCGCGGCGAACTCGCCCGCCAGCTGCTCGACCATCCGATGTGCCGGGTCGCCGAACCGTTCGGAGGTGTCGTCGAGCGGATCCTTCCGGCCGCCGTCGAGCATGACCGGGGCGAGCGGTGCGGCGTACGTCGACGGGGCGTCCTCGGACGCCCAGCCCTTCCCGGTCTTGTCCGGGGTGAACACGCTCTGGTCGAGGGCGATCGCTCGGACACCGCCGTCGGTGGCCTTCTCGATCTGCTGCGCCAGCTCGTCCAGGTGGGCCGCGCCGCGGTAGAGCGACTCCTCACCCTCCGGCAGCGACGAGAGCGTCACGTCACCACCCGCCTTCACGATGACGGCCGTGCTGTCGCCCGCGGGCCCGACCTCGTACGCCTCGGTCGACAGTCGCTTGTCGGGCCCGAGTTCGAGCAGTGCAGCCGCCGCGGTGAGGATCTTCGTCGCCGACGCGGGCGTCACGGCCTTGTTCTCACCCTGCGCCCACAGCGTCTCGCCACTGGCAGCGTCGACGACCGTGCCGCTGAGTGTGCCGAGAGCCCCCGAGCTCGCAGGACCGGCGAGCGCCTGCTGCACACCGCCCGCCGTCGGCGCCGCACCCTGACCTTCGACGGCCTGCAGCTGCCGCGTGACGGCGATGGGTTCGGGCTCGTCTCCCTTCGGCAGATTCGGCGCCCAGGGCAGGCCGAGCCGGTTCGACACGGCGGGCAGGGCCAGCGTGATGCCGACCGCGACGACGAGCACCAGCGCCAACCCGCTGAACAGCAGGGCGCGCCCGCGTCGGCGGCGTTTCGGCGCGGGGTCGGGGTCGGGGTCGGCCTCCCCGTCCGACGGGCCGTCCGGTGGAGGGCCGGAACCGCCGTCCGAGCCGTGGTCGGCAGCGGGTTCGGCCTCGGTGGGAGTGCCTGCCTCGGCGCCCGCTCCGGCCGTGGCCGCCGCGCCGGGAGCGTCGGGCGTGGTGGCGTCGGGCGTGGTGGCGTCGGGATCGCCGGAATCGTCACGAGCGTGGTCTGCCGGGTGCACCTGCGGTCCCGGCTCGATGCGCATCGGACGAGCGGACGTGCCCGCGGGCGGAACCGGGGTGGTGGAGATCGGCGGCTGCGCGGGGCGCGGTGGCGTGGGCCGGTGCGACTGCGCCGACTGCGAGGCGGCCGACTGCGAGGGGGCCGGCTGCGGCGGGCCCGGCTGCGGCGGGTTCGCATGCGGGCCGTTCGGCTGTGGCCGCGCAGGCTGTGGAGCGTTCGGCTGTGGATGTCGCCTCGGGTCGGGCTGAGCCTGCCGCGGGCCGGGCTCAGACGAGTCGGGCCGCGGAGGCCGGGGGGCCGGACGAACCGGCTGTCCCTGCCCCGGAGCGTTCGACTGCCCGAACGGCTGCCACTGCTGCTGCCGGGCGTCCTGCGGCTCGTGTGACTGGCCCTGGTGTGCCTGTGCCTGTGGTTGCTGGTGTGGCTGGTGCGCCTGGTGTGGCTGCGGCTGTTGCGGCTGGTGTGTTTGGGGCGGTTGTTGCGGCTGCCGGGGCTGCGGTTCCTGCGAACGCCGGGCTGCCTGCCAGGGCCCGGGCTCCTGCCCGCTGTGGGGTTCCTGCCGCTGGGGTTCCTGCCGCTGGGGTTCCTGCGCCTGCCGGATCTCGGGCTGCCGCTGGGGCTCCGTGCGCTGCTGCGAAGAATGCTGCGACTGCTGCGTCGCCGGCCCCGGCCCCGGCGAGTCCCGGTTCGAGGGGTCCGATGTCACCGATTCCGGCGATTCCGGCGATTCCGACGATTCCGCGGTCGAATGCCCGGGTGCCGAATTCCCGGATGACGAGTCGACGTCGTCCGACGGCCACGCCGGTCCCCCGCCGACATCGCCGCCCGCGCCGGTGTCGCCTTGTGACACGTACCCCTCCAGCAAATGCCCACTGTGTGCTAATGCGTTCCGCCGCTCGAACGGGGCAGACATCACACTACTGCCATCCTTCGTGCTACCGGACCGAGCGGTGGGCCACACTGGTCGGGCAAGGACATGACATTTTCAGCCGCGAGCGACGCGGCGCCGACGAGATCAAGCGAGGACGCCGTGGACTTCGACGTCACGATCGAGATCCCCCGCGGGGAGCGCAACAAGTACGAGGTGGACCACGAGACGGGTCGGATCAAGCTCGACCGGACGCTCTTCACGGCCACGCAGTACCCGGCCGACTACGGCTTCATCGACAACACGCTCGGCCAGGACGGCGACCCGCTCGACGTGCTCGTCCTCGTGCAGCAGCCGACCTTCCCCGGCTGCCTGGTCAAGTGCCGCGCCGTCGGCATGTTCCGCATGCGCGACGAGAAGGGCCCTGACGACAAGGTGCTGGCCGTTCCGACCGGCGACCCGCGTAACGACCACTTGCGGGACATTCACCACTTGAACGAGTTCCACAAACTCGAGATCGAGCACTTCTTCCAGGTCTACAAGGACCTCGAGCCCGCCAAGAGCGTCGAGGGTTCCTCCTGGGTCGGCCGGATGGAGGCCGAAGCCGAGATCGAGCGTTCGCTGGAGCGTGAGCGTGAGCGCCTCGAGAAGGAGGCCGCGGACGCCGGCAAGCACTGAGCCGCCGCAGCAGGAGAAAGGGACCCGGCCACTCGGCCCGGGTCCCTTTTTTCGTCGCCTGATCCGTGTGCGTTGCCCGAAGGTGCCCTTGGGGCGCTCGTCTCAGGACCGGCGGCTGCGGGTGATGAGGGCTGTCAGGACACCTGCGAGGAGGCCCCAGAACGCCGAGCCGATGCCGAGCAGCGTCACACCGGACGCGGTGGCCAGGAACGTCACGACGGCGGGTTCGCGCCACCGCTCGTCGGCGAGTGCCGAGGTGAGCGACCCCGTGATCGTGGCGAGCAGGCCGAGTCCGCTGATGCCGATGATCAGCGCCTCGGGGAGCGCGCCGAGCAGCGATCCGACGGTGCCCGCGAACACACCGATGACCAGGTAGAACACGCCGGCCCACACCGCGGCGAGGTAGCGACGGGAACGGTCCTCGAGCGCCTGTGGCCCGGTGCAGATCGCCGCGGTGATGGCCGCGAGGTTGAGGCCGAAGCAGCCGAACGGTGCGAGCAGCAGGTTCGCCACGCCCGTGGTGCCGACGACCGGCGAGAGCGGCACGTCGGTGTAGCCGTCGCCGCGTAGCACGGCCACGCCCGGCAGGTTCTGCGACGCCATCGTCACGATGTACAACGGCAGTCCGATGCTGATGATCACCTGCCAGTCGAACTCCGGCATGGTCAGCACGGGTGCGCCGAACGCGAGGTCGACGCGGTCGAGCTGCAACGTCCCGGTGACGGCCGTCGCCGCGACCCCGGCGGCCAGCGCCACGAGTACGGCGTAGCGGGGCAGCCAGCGGCGCGCCACGAGGTAAGCCAGCAGCATGGGGAACACGACGGCGAAGCTCGTCTCGAGTTCGCCGAACAGGTCGATACCGAAGTGCACGAGGACCCCGCCGAGCAGACCGGACGCGAGCGCGACCGGGATCCGGTTCATGACGCGTTCGAACCAGCCGGTGACGCCGGTCAGGGTGATGAGCGCGGCCGAGACGACGAACGCACCGATCGCCTGCGCCATGGGTACGCCGTGCAGGCTCGCGGCCAGGAGCGCTGCGCCCGGTGTGGACCAGGCGGTCACGATCGGGGCGCGGTAGCGCAGTGACAGGCCGATGGACGTGACACCCATGGCGACGCACACCGCGAGCATCCAGGACGTCACTTCCGCCTGTGATGCGCCCGCGGCACGTGCGGCGGAGAAGACGATCGCGGCGGTGCTGCTGACGGCGACGAGCACCGAGATCAGGCCCGCGGCCACGGCGGTCGGCGGGAAAGCCCTGTGTACGAGGGTCTTCGGCGCCGTCATGCGGTGGTGCTCATGCTGTTGTCGCTCACTTCGTTCGTGCTACCGGCCTGCCGTCGGCGGGCCCGCCCGTTCGGGTGATCCTACCCAGCGGGTGACGGCGGTCCGGGTGACGAGGTACAGCACGACGGCGTTGAGCAGGTGCCACAGGAAGTGCGTGCCGGGTGGGAACGAGCCGCACACGGTGTGGTCGACGGAGCGGAACGTGAGCGAGACCCCGAACAGACCGCCTGCGGCGAGGAACACGGGCCACGCGGCGTCGCGGGCGGTCAGCGCGGCGAGCACGAACAGCGCGACGAGCGGTGCGGCGTACGACGAGCCGGGCAGTCCGAGTGCGTCCGCGCCGGCCACGACCGGCACCGCGAGTGCGAGGAACGCCGGGACGGCGAGCCATGCCCAGCGCCAGGGCGCGCGCACGAACACGCGCGCGAACACGACCGCGTAGGCGAGCACGAACAGCGCGATCGCCGCGGAGTCTGCGGTGCCCGCCCAGCGCGTGGCGAGCATGTGGAAGGCGGTGCTCGCGACGAAGATGAGCGCCAGACCGGCGGCGAGCAACCGGGGTCCGACGTGGCCCCGGGCCTGCCGCCAGACCGCGACGGCGGCGAGTAGGAACCCGACGTTGCTGATGGTGTTGAGCGGTTCGCCGAGGAGCCCCGGGGCGAGTCGTTCGCAGTAGCCGTCGACGTAGGCGGTCCAGTCCGCCGCGTTCGGATGCACGTGCCCGGTCTACCTGCCGTAGGTGAACGGCATGCGACGTGACGTGGTCACTCCGGGCGGTCGGGTTCGGCGATCTCCTCGACGCCCTCGGCGTGCCTGCGGGCCAGCTCCTGGTAGATCGCGGCGTTGTGATCGACCCAGCCGCGGGCGGAGTCGGTCAGCGGGACGAACTTCTTCGCCGGGCTGCCCATCGCGACGACCTCGGAGGGCACCTCGGTGCCGGGTGTGACGGTGGCGCCCGCGGCGACGAGGGTGCGCGCGCCGACGGCGGCCTTGTCGAGGATCGTGGCGGCGTTGCCGATGAGTGCCTGCTCCCCGACGGTGCAGTCGTGCACGATGCAGGAGTGTCCGACGGTGGCGTTCGCGCCGACCTCGCACACCCCGTCGTTGACGTGCAGCACCGAGTTGTCCTGCACGTTCGCGCCCTGGCGGATCACGATGCGCCCGAAGTCCGCGCGGACGACGACGCCGTACCAGATCGACGCGCCCTTCTCGACGACGACGTCGCCGACGAGCGTGGCCGTCGGCGCGATCCACGCCTCGGGGTGGACGGAGGGGCGCTTACCTTCGAACGCGAACATCGGCATGGGCCACAGCGTAGATGTGCCGGCCGCCGCGAGGACTAGACATGGGCCACACTCGCTATCCGGTGCTGGCGCTCATGGAATCGGCGAACAGTCTGTTGTTCGTCGGCGTGCTCTACCTGGCGTTCATGGTCCTCAACGCACTGCTCCAGGTGCCCGCGTTCCCCATGTTCACGGAGTTGTTCGGCGGGAGCACGCGGTACACGGGCGTCTCGCTCGGCTTCAACCTGGGCACGATCCTCGCCGGCGGCTCCGCACCCTCCGGCGACCCTCCGACCCGTTCCTCGCGCGCGGTCACACGTCGCGCGGCGGAGGGTCGGCGACCACCGCGACGAGTTCCACCCGCGACCGCACGCCCAGCCTGACGAAGATGTTGCGCAGGTGGTGCTCGACGGTGCGACGGGAGAGCCCGAGCCGTTCCGCGACCTCACGGTTCGTCCGTCCATCCACGACCAACCGGACGATGCGTTCCTGTTGCGGTGTCAGGTTTTCCGTCGAGGTCGACGCGGCCTGCTCGGCGCGGTCACCCGCGGCGCGCAGTTCGGCGCGGATCTGCGCGGCCCAGTACCCGGCGCCGGCGTCGTCGGCGAGCCGGAGGGCGTCCCGCAGCACCGCACGGGCCTCACGGTTCCGGCGCTGTCGCCGCAACGCCCTGGCGTAGGCCAACTCGGTGCGCGCCAGCTCGAGCGTCATGCCACCGGAGCGCTGCAGCTCGATCGCACGGCGGAACCACGCCTCCGCCGCCTGCGGGTCGTCGGCGAGCAGCGCGCGGCAGCGATACGCGAGTGCCAGCCACACACCGGTTCCGGTCGACTCCGCCCATGTCTCGTACCGTTCGAGCGCCCGCCGCGCGCTGTCGGACTCGTCGCATCGGATCGCGGACTCGACCAGTTGCGGGATCGCGGCGACCTGCACCGGTGAGCGGCCCGCACCGGGCACGAACAGGGCCGCCAGCCTCCGGAACGCGTCGGCGGGCCGGTCGTCGAGCAAATCGGCGCACGCGCGCACCCAGTCGGCGACCGCCGCCGCGCGCCTGAGCCCGGCCCGGTCGATGCGTTCCTGCGCCGACGCCACGTGGGCCAGCGCAGCATCACGGTCGCCGAGCGAGACATGTGCCAGGCCTGCCAGCACGTCCAGTTCCGCCGCCGTGTTGCGCTGTCCACTCGCGACGGCCAGTGCGACGCCCTCCCCGCTCGCCTCCACCGCGGCGTGCGGCCGATCGAGCAGCGCGGAGGTGAGCGAGAACTGGAACAGTGCCGTCGGCAGCAGGGTCGGCTGGTCACCGACACGGGCCCGCGCGACCGCGGCGGCGGCACGGTCGTGCGCCAGCGTCGGGCGACCGAGCGTCATCGCCGCCTCCGCTGCGCACAGCGCACCGCTGACGTCGCCTCCCGCCTCGTCGAGCACCCGCCGCAACGCGGTGGCCGCGCCCGCGTGGTCGCGCGTGAACATGGCGGCCATACCGGACAGATGCGTCGCCACGAGTGTGTCCGTCGCCGCGGCTCTGCTCGCGGTCTCGGCGTAGCCGCAGCCGTCGGCGGCCGTGCGGCGAGCCTCTGCGGCCAGTAGGAACGCGTCCGCCGCCTCGTCGGCGGGCAAGCTCTCGGCGGCGAGCATCAGCTGGTGCGCCGCTACCTCGGGAGTGCCGTCCCGGAGCTCGATCTCGCCGGCGGCGACGAGGACACGGCCTGCCGTCGGCCCGGGCGGTGCGTGTTCCCGGGCCTGCCACAACAGTCTGCGCGCCGGTCCGACGCGTCCCTCCGTCCAGTACCGGCGTGCGGCCAGGCGCAACCGTTCGGCTCTCACGGCTCCCGGAGGAGTGAGCCGCGCGGCGCGGTGCCACGCGAGCGCGGACGTCTCCGGGTTGTCGTCGGCCGCTGCGGCGATCCGGTCGGCGACGTCGGTCCGGCCGTCGGCGCAGGCGCGGTGCCACTCGCGAGAGGCCCGGTGCCGCTGCGGGTCGAGCGTCGCGGCCAGGGTGTCGTGTGCCTCGCGCCGCTCGGTGTCGGACGCCGCGGCATAGACGGTCGCCGCGAGTGCAGGGCTGGCCGCGCGGATCCCCGCGGAGGTCACGCACACCAGCCCCGAGCGCTGCGCTTCCGCGAGCACCGGGTCTGCGGCGAGCAAGCACGCCGAGCCCGCCGTCTCGGCCGGGTCGGCGCACGCGGCACGCAGCACCAGCGCCCGCGCCGCATCCGAGAGGCCACGACAAGCACGGATCACCGCGCCGCGACCACGTCCGTCCGCGGGCAGCGACCGGGGCGGTGGCTGCCTGCCCGCGGCCTGCGCGGCCGTGAGCGCGTCGGCGAGTTCCAGCAGATCGGACGGGTTCCCGCCTGCGGTCTCGACGAGCTCAGCGGCCACGGGCGCGGCCACCCGGGCGGCGACCAGCCGCCACGACTCGTCGTGGGTCAAGGGTTCGAGCCGCACGACCTCCAGGCCGGCGAGCCGGTCCACGGCGGGTGTCGCAGGCATCGTGGTCAGCACCACCCCGACGGGGCTCCGCGCGCATCGGCGTGCGACGAACGCGAGGACGTCGAGGGATTCGGCGTCGAGCAGGTGGGCGTCGTCGACGAGGCACAGCACCGGTCCGCGTTCCGCCAGTCGTTGGTGCAGTGCCGTGCCCCGCAGCGAGACGTCGGCCACCGTGTCGGGGGCGATCCCGGCCGACGCGCAGAGCCGCTGCAGGCCCGCCCATGGGAGACCGGACTCGGCCGCGACCCCGGTGAGCGTCGCGAACCGCACCGACCCGCAGGCCGGCAACGCGTCCAGGAGGGTGGTCCTGCCCATGCCACGCGCTCCGGCGAGCACGAGGGCTCCGCCACGTCCCGCCAGCACGTCGTCGCGGAGCGCCGCGAGACGTGTCTGGACGTCCTCCCTGCCCACGGTCGCTGCGGCCATAGCCCTCCGCTCGGAAAGGCCGTCGATTCGGCGTCCGGAAGTCGAAAACCCGTCGGTGACTTTCTCACACACCCGGTGATTACACCGATGCGCAATGACGCGGTACCGGGCGAGAGTGATCGGGCCAGAAGCCGGATCACCGGAATTCGAGGAGGAACAGTGCGACGAACGACAGTGACGACGCTGCTGTCGGCGGCGGTGCTCGCGCTCACGACCGCCCTGGTCGGGCCCGCCGGGCAGGCCGCCCACGCGGCGGGCACGTACCAGCACGGGCCGGATCCGACGGAGGACAGCATCGAGGCTCCCCGGGGGCCGTTCTCCGTGGCGGAGGAACGCGTGTCGAGTCTGGTGCGCGGATTCGGCGGCGGCACGATCTACTACCCGACGGCGACCGACGAGGGCCCGTTCGCGGGGATCGCGATCTCCCCGGGTTACACGGCGAGCCAGTCGAGCATCGCCTGGCTCGGGCCGCGGCTGGCGTCGCAGGGTTTCGTCGTGTTCACGATCGACACCAACAGCCGGTACGACCAGCCGGGCAGCCGCGCCGACCAGTTGAACGCCGCGTTGGGCTATCTGACCGACGACAGCGACGTGACCGATCGGGTCGACCCGGAGCGGCTCGGTGTGGCCGGGCATTCGATGGGTGGCGGCGGTTCGCTCGAGGCCACGGTGGAGAACCCGGACATCGACGCGGCGGTGCCGTTCGCGCCGTGGCACACCAGGAAGGACTTCTCGGCACTGTCGACGCCGACGTTCATCATCGGCGGTGAGTCCGACTCGGTCGCACCGGTGCGGCGCCACTCGGAGCCGTTCTACGAGTCGATCCCCGACAGCACCGACAAGGCGTACATGGAGCTGGAGCGCGCCAACCACTTCTTCCCCAACTCGCCGGACACGACGACGGCGAAGTACACGCTGTCGTGGTTCAAGCTGTTCCTCGACGACGACGAGCGCTACGCGCAGTTCCTGTGCCCGGCACCGGACGACCGGGCGATCTCGGAGTACCGGGACACCTGTCCGTACTGATCATCGGCGCAGCGTGGGGCCTTCCGTTCGGCGGCAGGCCCCACGTTCGGTTTCAGACCTCGCCGAACCCCACCGGCCCGACAACGGCAACGGCAACCACCCATCGCAACGGGCGATGCGAAGCGAGCACACCCGGGCAACCACACCCCCAGCACCTGCACCCGATGTCGGCGACCGGCAACCCAAGGTGACCATTGACGATGGGGGTCCGGGGGACTCCCCGGGCGGGGGTCCGGGGGCCACGCCCCCAGAAAACACTGCGATGCCCGAACACAGCGAAGGCGCCCCACGCGACGAGCATGGGGCGCCTTCGGGCGAGCCGCCTAGGGGAATCGAACCCCTGACCTACGCATTACGAGTGCGTCGCTCTGGCCGTCTGAGCTAAGGCGGCGTGGACGTTGTGTCCTTGTACGGAACACTATACCGGACACTGATGCGTCACCAACGCCCCCCTCGTTCGTTAGAGGATCGAACAGGCATAGCCACCCCGACCGGCTTCACCTGCACTGGAGGACCCTCACTATGCGCCGACGACTGGCCCGCTCGGCAGCGCTGCCGCTAGCGGCGGCCTTGGTCGTCCTGGCCGCCGGACCTGCGGCCGGACAGACGATCCCTACGACTCCTGTTCCCCAACCGGCCAATCCGGACGCGCCGCCTGCGTCGGGTCCGACGAAGACGAAGGCGAAGGCCATCGGTGAGGCGGGGACGGCGCTCGGCATGGTGCGGCTGTTGCCGCAGGCGGTACCGACCGACGCGATCCTTCCGGGTGCGGAGGACGACCTGCCGAAGCAGTCGGCGTTGGAGGGCGGGTTCGGACTGTCGAACGCGAAGGCGGATTCGGAGTCGTATCTGACGTACGAGCGGTCGATCGCGTCGGCGTCTCCTGCGGGGTTGGCGATCGGGGGCAATGCGCCGACGACGCCGGGTTCGGTCACGCAGACGGCGTTGCCGGACAACGAGAAGCCGCTGTCGACGGGTATCAACGCACCGGACAATCCGTTGATCAATCTGAGTGCGTTGAACGGTACGGCTCATGCGCGGTGGAGCGAGGAGCTGGGGCCGTGTGTGGGCACGATCGCGGACGCGTCGACGTCGACGGCGAGCGCGTCGCTGCTGAACGTGGTTCCGACGATGCCGGACATCGGGCAGTTGACCGACACCGACGCGGAGACGAAGGAGTCGCTGCGGAAGGGGCTCGGGTCGCTGGCCGACCTGGGTGGCCTGCTGTCGGGCCAGCCGACGACCGACGCGAAGCCCGCGGCCGACGGGAAGGGCTCGCTGCTCAGCGCGCCGAACACGTTGTCCACCCGCTCCACGGTGCGGCTGGTGGACATGCCGGGCACGGACCGCAAGGCCGTGGAGTCGACGTCGACCATGCAGGTCGCGGACATCAACATCCTGAAGGGCACTCCGCTGGGCCTGACGGTCAAGGTCGCGAGCCAGCCGACGTTGCGGGTGCTGTCGACGGGCAAGGCGGAGACGTCGAAGGTCGAGTACACGGCGCCGGTGCTGACGGTGGAGCGGAACGGCAAGGAGCTGTTCACGCTCGACGCGGCGAATCCGACGGCTGACATCCCGGTCGGTGCGCCGACGCCGGAGCTGAAGCAGCTGCCCGGCTACGACCAGGTGAAGGACGCGCCGGTGGTCGGCGATCTCGCCCAGACCGTGAACGACGGCGTGAAGGCGTTGAACGACACGGCGGCCAAGCGGGTCCTCGATCTCGGCGTGCTGCGGCTGAGCATCGCCGAGCTGACCAAGCGTGGCAGCGAGCAGGCGAAGCCGTTCAAGGGCTACCAGCAGGGCGCGTCGGCGCGGCTGCTCGATCTGCAGATCCTGCCGACGAAGAAGTTGAAGGAGTTGCTGCCGGACGATGCGGCGGCCAAGCTGCCGTCCTCGTTGGCGCAGGTGTCGCTGGGTGAGCAGATCGCCCGCGCGTTCGCGCCGACCGGCGGCGTCGACTGCAGCAAGCCGAAGCCCGCGACCCCGCCGGAGGGTGGCGGCGCCGCCCCTCCCGCGGCTCCGGACAAGCTCGCGCAGACCAGCGGTGCGTACGCATCGGTGCCGATCTTCTGGACGGGCACGGCGATGTTGCTGATCGGCGTGGTCCTGGTGGCCGTCTCGCCGGGCCGTCGAGGCGCGACGGCAGCAGCAGCCGCCCCGCCGAGGCCGTCGCCGCGTCCGAGGGAGTGAGCCCTCGCCCGCGAGAGCAGGTGTGAGCGATGCCCCACGGTGCCGTTGAGGTGCCGTGGGGCATCGTCGTTTCGGGACCGGCTCGTCGTTTCGGGACCGGCTGCACGGATCGCATCCGGCTCGGTGACGCGTGGCTGTGTTGAACCCCAAGTGCCTTGGGGCACATCGGGGTGGGTGCGGTTCAGCCTTCGCGGAGGGTGGTGACCATGGCCTCGACGGCGATGCGCGGTTTGACGTTCCAGGTGATCGCGTCGCGGCATTCGAGGACCGCTTCGAGACGCCGCAGCGTCGACGCCGGGGTCCACTCGCGTGCGGCCTCCCGGCTCTGCTCGGCGAAGTCGGGGTGATTCAGCGCGGCGCCCGCTCCGCTCGAGGTGACCAGCACGTCGCGGTAGAACCCGGCCAGGTCGATGAGCGCGAGATCGAGCGTGTCGCGCTGGGTTCTGGTGGCGCGTGACTTCTGCCGCTTCTCCAGCTGTTTCACCGCGGCGTCCGCGGATCGTTTCGCGGCTGCCACGCCCTTGCCCGTGCCGCCGGAGCCCATGGCGGTGCGCAGCTCCTCCGCCTCGGCCTCGTCGCGCGCCTTGCTCTCGTCGGCGGCGTCGGACTCGGCGGTCTTGATCAGCTCGTCGGCGCACGTGAAGACGTCGCCGGGCCTGCGCAGTCCGAGCGGGATGCGCAGGACCGCGTCGCGCCTGCTGCGTGCGGCCTCGTCGGTGGCGAGTCTGCGCGCCCTGCCGACGTGCCCGCCACACACGGACGCCGCCCAGTTCGCCGTCGACTCGTCGACACCGTCCCGCTCGGCGAGCACGCGTGCGATGGCCTCCGGCGGCGGCGTCCGCAGCGTGACGAGTCTGCATCGCGACCGGATCGTCACGGACACGTCCTCGGGATGGTCCGACGGGGCGCACAGCAGGAACACCGTGCGGTCGGGCGGCTCCTCCACTGCCTTGAGCAGCGCGTTCGAGGCGCCCTCGGTCAGCCGGTCGGCGTCCTCGATGATCACGACCTGCCATTCGCCGGTCGTGGGCCTGCGGGCGGCGGCCTGGACGAGCGATCGCATCTCCGAGACCGAGATCGAGAGTCCCTCGGGGACGACGAGCCGCACGTCGGCGTGGGTGCCCGCGACGGCGGTCCTGCAGCCGCTGCAGCCGCCGCAACCGGTGCCCGTGGAGCACTGCAGCGCAGCGGCGAACGTCCGCGCCGCCACGGAACGGCCCGAGCCCGGCGGACCGGTGAACAGCCACGCGTGCGTCATCCCGCCGTGCGGGTCGGGCTCGCCCGCGACGAGCGCGGCGGCAGCCGACGCGGCGGTCCGCAACGCCTCCACGGCCGGCTCCTGGCCGACCACCTGTGACCAGACCGACGTCACGGCGCGGTTCCCTGCGTCGCGCGTTCGCCTGCCTCCCGGGTATCGCCGTCCCGGGGCCCGGTGTCCTCGGTCTCGCCGTCCCGGGGTCCGGCCGTGTCGTCGGCGGGGGCGCCGGAGTCGCGATCGGTCTTCGGGCGCCCGCGCTTGCTGAGCCCGGGGACCTTGCCCGCGAGGGCGCACTGGACCGCGGTGTGGATGCGGCCGGCGACCTCGTCGGGGCTGCCGTCCGCGTCCACGACGACGTAGTGCTGCGGGTCCGCCGACGCCATTTCGGTGAGCAGCTGCTGCACACGCCAATGCTGCGGACCGGCCGACGTGCCGTTCGCACCACCCTCGGCGTCACCGGCCGCCGGGTCGGTGTCGAGCAGCACCGCCAGGTCGGGCCGCAGCCGGGCGGTCGCCCAGTCGGCGAGACCCTCCAGTTCCGACGAGTCGAGTCCCGCGACGGCGGCCAGGTGGGCCAGGGGCGAGTCGACGAACCGTTCCATGACGACGATGGCGCCTGAGTCGAGCGCGGGCCGGATGTCACGCTCCACGATGTCGGCGCGCACGGCGGCGGCCGCAAGCGCTTGCGCCCGTGCACTCGACAGCGACGCCCCGGAGACGATGCCCTGCAGCCGCTCGTCGTCGAGCGCCGGATCCGTGGCCAGCACGACGTCCCGCTCACCGGTGCGCAGCGCGTCGGCGAGACGACCGGCCTGGGTGCCGGTGTCGGTGGCCGCCGTTCCTTCGAGCGCGATGAGCAGGCCGTTCATGCGCCGCGGTCGCCTGCGCATGATGTTGCGCAGGTCGGCGAGGATCGGTTCGGTGCGACGCGAATCCATCTGCCGGTACGCGATGACACCGACCAGCGCCGCCAGCAAGCCACCGCCGAGCAGCACCGGCCGCGTGCCGTCGATGATGAGCTCGTTGCCCCACACCGTGACCTTGTGCGGCTGCACCAGGCCGATGAGCACCGGCACCATCGCGGTCGAACCGAAGATGATGATCTTCAGCAGCGACTGGTAGATCGCGTTGATCCGGCCGCGCATCGCGTCGTCGATCTGCGAGCCGATGATCGTGACACCGGTGAGGAATCCCGCGCCCGCGCACGCCCCGACCGCTGCCGCGGCGACGAGCGAGACCGCCAGATGCGGCGACAGCGCGACGACGATCAGCGCCATGCCCGCGAGCACGATGCCGACACCGAAGAGCCGGTCGTGCGGCAGCCTGCGCGCGAGCTTCGGCACCATCGCCAGGCCCGTCGCGGCGCCGACGAACACCGCGACGAACAGCAGGCCGAACGACGCGTCACCGCCGCCGAGGCTCGAGGAGTACGGCTTGGCCGCACCGATCACGGCGCCGCCCGCGGCGAACGCGCCCATCATGCCGATCAGCAGGCCGCGGACCAGCTTCGTGCGCCGGATGTAGCTGAAGCTCTGCCGCACCATCGCGATGAAGCCGACCTGGTCCTCGGCGGCCTCGTCGTCGCTCGCCGCGGCGTCCCGCGACGCGGCCGTGCTCTCGGGCACGGGGTGAACGTTGCGGAGCGACAGTTCCGGGATGCGGGTCGCGATGAGGATCGCACTGGCGAGGTACAGCAGCGCGTTGATGAACACGACGGCGTTGGCGATGCCGAACTCGCCGAACGCGTCGGGCGAGATGCCGAGCGTCGTCTGCACACCGGTGAGCACCGAGTACAGCCCGGCTCCGCTGACGACCGCGAGCCCGTAGGTCATGAACAGCCCGAGCTGGTTGGCCGTTTCCACCTGATCCGGCCTGCGCAGCAGGTTCGGCACCGCTGCGTCCTTCGACGGGATCCACATCATCGCCGCGGACCCGGCCATGAAGTTGGCTACGAACAGCCAGATCGGCGACCCGACGATCGGGATCGAGAACAGCAGCGCGAACCGCGCCAGGTCGGCGCAGATCATCACCTTGCGACGGTCGAACCGGTCGGCGAGCAGCCCACCCAACGGGGCGAACAGCAACCCGGGTAGCAGCTGCGTGAGCACGACGCCGACGAACGCGAAGTTCTGCAGCAGGTAGTCGTCGGTGTACTTCGTGACGAGGCCCGTGAGGCCGAGCATGGCGAGCCAGTCGGCCACGCTGCACAGGTACGTCACCGCCCACAGCCGGCGGAACGGCCGGATCCCCAGCACACTGCGGGCCCGCCGGGTCGTGGACATCTCGTGGTGCGCCGACGCTCCGGCGTTCACCTGTCTCGCGGCCTGGGCGTCACCGGAAGCGTCCCGGGCCGTGGGGTCTGCCGCCGCCGCGCGTTCGTCGCGCGTGTCGGCGTTCTGTGTCCCCCGAGCTGCCTCGCTGATGTGCCCACCCCACATGACCGGCGCTGCCTGTGCGGTCAGGGTATCGCTGGCCTGCCTGCTCTTGCGGGCGGACCAGCGAAGACACCGCGGGTAAGCGGTACCCCACCGATCGTGACGTCACACCGGACGAATCGTCGGATTCCGGTACCCGCCCACGCGGCGCGGCCCGAAAGGCGCCGTCAGCAGCGGACCGGGCCAGGCGGGCACGGCGTCGTCAGCAGGCCAGGTGTCAGGAGAAGATGCCGCCCACGCTCTCGACGAAGCTCACGACGAACCGGATCGCCACGATCACGAACACGATCAGCAGCACACCCGCCACGATCAGGCCCGCCGAGGCGTTCGACGGCTTCCGCACCGTGACGCGCTGGTTGAGCGGCTGCTTCACGGGCTTGGCCGCCGCGGGCCGTTGCGCCTGCTGGGATTTCTCACCCCGGCGCAGCATCGCGGGCAGCAGCTGGCCCCGCATCCGCGGCCGCGGGAGCTTGCCGAGTCTGCCCTTGACGCCGTTGGTGCCGGACGCCGCGGCTGTGCCGCCGGTGTCCTCCGCGCCCTCCGGAGCTTCCGCGTCGCCCGCTTCCCCCGGATCCGCCGGGTCCCCAGGGCCGGCCTGCTCCGCCTGCTTCGCGTCCTCCTCGGCCAACGCCGCGGCCGCCTTGCTCCGGATGACCTCGAGGTCCGGCACCGTCGACTGCGCGGGAGGGACCGTCGAACCGGACCCGCCCGCGGCGGATTCCGGATCGGCCAGCGAATCGCTGTAGTGCGCCGACTCCGGAGCCTGGGTACCGTCTCCGCTGCCCACGCGTCCTCCTCGTACCTGCTCGGGCGATGCGGGGGGGAACCCGCAGTGACATGCCGTCGGCTGTCAGGGTAGCGGTCCCATCACACCGCGCATCCGCCAACAGGACGATGACCCGGCTCACGTATCCACGTGACCGACCACGGCGGGCGAGCCACCCACCGGGTGCGCCTGAACCGCACCCAGGCCGGTACGGCCCGCCTACGCTGCGCAGACATCCCACCGGTGACCACGCGCGCACCGACTACGGCCGTGTCACCGGGCCTGCACCGCACGGTCACCGACATCCACCGGACCGGTGACCCGGCGTCGATCAGCCGCCTACTTCTTCGTCGACGTGGAGGCGGTCGACTTCGACTTCGACGAGCCGGAACCCGAGGACTTGGCCGACGTGCTCTTCTTCGCCGCGGTCTTGGTCGCCGCGGTCTTGGTCGCCGTCGACTTGGTTCCGGTCGACTTGCCGGCCCCAGTGCTCTTGGTGCCGGAGCTCTTCGCCGTGGTGCTCTTCGCCGTGGTGCTCTTCGCCGTGGTGCTCTTCGCCGTGGTGCTCTTCGCCGCGGTGCTCTTGGTACCCGAACTCTTCGCCGTCGTGGTCGACTTCTTGCTCGTCGTCTTCTTCGCGGGGCCCTTGGCTCGCTTCTCGGCAAGCAGTTCCTCGGCGCGTTCCTGCGTCAAGTCCTCCACGCTGTCGGACTTGCGCAGCGACGCGTTGTACTCGCCGTCGGTCACGTACGGCCCGAACCGGCCGTCCTTGACGACGATCGGCTTGCCCGAGACCGAGTCCTCCTTGAGCTCCATCAGCGGCGGCTTCGCGGCCTGCCTGCCGCGGCGCTTCGGCTCGGCGTAGAGCTTGAGCGCCTCCTCGAGCGTGATGTCGAAGATCTGTTCCTCGGTGGCCAGCGACCGCGAGTCGGTGCCCTTCTTCAGGTACGGCCCGTACCGGCCGTTCTGCGCGGTGATCTCCTCACCCGACTCCGGGTCGGTGCCCACCACGCGCGGCAGCGACAGCAGCTTGAGCGCGTCGTCGAGCGTCACCTCGGCGATGTCCATCGACTTCAGCAGCGACGCGGTGCGCGGCTTCGGCTTGGTCTGCTTCTTCGTCGTCTTCTTCGCCGTGGTCTTCTTGGTCACCGTCTTGGTGCCGCCCTGCTCACCGGAGTCCTCGGCGGCAGCCTCCTCGGTGTGCGACTGCTCGGCCGGCTCCTCCTCCGGCTCCGGCAGGATCTCCGTGACGTACGGCCCGAACCGGCCTTCCTTCACGACGATCTCGTGCCCGCTCACCGGGTCGGTGCCCAGCACGCGGCCTTCCTGCGGCGTCGCGAACAGCTTCTCTGCGATCTCGAGCGTCAGCTCGTCCGGCGGCAGGTCGTCGGAGAGGTTCGCCCGCTGCGACTTACCGTCCACCTCGCGCTCGAGGTACGGCCCGTACCGGCCGACGCGCACGACGACGTCACGACCCTCGGAGTCGGTGAACATCGGGATGGAGTTGATCTCCCGCGCGTCGATGTCCTCGACGCCCGAGCCGACCAGCTTCTTCAACCCGCCGATCCGGCCGACCGAACCGTCGACGCCCATCTCTCCACCGAAGTAGAACCGCGACAACCAGCTCGTGCGCTTGTCGTCACCGCTGGCGATGCGGTCGAGCTCGTCCTCCATCGCGGCGGTGAAGTCGTAGTCGACGAGCCGCTCGAAGTGCCGCTCCATCAGCCCGACCACCGAGAACGCCACCCACGACGGGACCAGCGCGGAACCCTTCTTCCACACGTAGCCGCGGTCCTGGATCGTCTTGATGATCGACGCGTACGTCGACGGGCGGCCGATGCCCAGTTCCTCGAGCTTGCTCACCAGGGCGGGCTCGCTGTAACGCGCGGGGGGCGACGTCGCATGGCCGTCCGGGTCGAGCTCGGCCGCGGTCAGGCCCTGCCCCTCGGCGAGCTGAGGCAGGCGCTTCTGCTTGTCGTCGGCCTCGCCGCCCTCCTCGGTGTCGACCGATTCGACGTAGGCCTTCAAGAAGCCCGGGAACGTGATCGTGCGGCCCGACGCCGAGAACACGCACTCCTCGCCGCTGGTGGCCGTGCCGGTGATCTTCACCGACATCGTCGTGCCCTTGGCGTCGGCCATCTGCGAGGCGATGGTGCGCTGCCAGATCAGCTCGTACAGGCGGAACTCGTCGGTCTCCAGCTCAGCCGCGGCCTGACCGGGCGTGCGGAACACCTCACCGGCCGGACGGATCGCCTCGTGCGCCTCCTGCGCGTTCTTGACCTTGCGGTTGTACTGCCGCGGACCCTGCGAGACGTACTCGGAACCGTAGAGATCCGTGGCCTGGCTGCGCGCCGCCGACAACGCCGCCTCGGACAGCGTCGTCGAGTCGGTACGCATATAGGTGATGTAACCGTTCTCGTAGAGCCGCTGCGCGATCCGCATCGTGCGCTCCGACGAGAACCGCAGCTTGCGGCCCGACTCCTGCTGCAGCGTCGACGTCATGAACGGCGCGTACGGCTTCCGCGTGTACGGCTTCTCCTCGACGCTGCTGACCGCGAAGTCACGGCCGCCGAGCGCCTCGGACAACCGGTTCGCCTCGGTCTCGTCCAGCACGCGGACCTCAGCGGAGGCGTCCTTGAGCTGCCCGTTCCAGCCGAAATCACGGCCCGTGGCGACGCGGGCGCCGTCGACGGCCGTCAGCCGCGCCGGGAAGTTCCGCGGCGCGGCGTCGGCCCCGGCGTCCATCGTCGCCGAGATGTCCCAGTACGACGCCGACGTGAACCGCATGCGTTCGCGTTCCCGCTCGACGATCACGCGCGTCGCCACCGACTGCACCCGGCCCGCCGACAGCCGCGGCATGACCTTCTTCCACAGCACCGGCGAGACCTCGTAGCCGTAGAGCCGGTCGAGGATCCGGCGCGTCTCCTGAGCGTCCACCAGGTCCGGGTCCAGCTCGCGCGTGCTGTCGGCCGCTGCGCGGATCGCCTCCGGCGTGACCTCGTGGAAAACCATGCGGCGGACCGGCACCTTCGGCTTCAGCGCCTCGAGCAGGTGCCAGGCGATCGCTTCGCCCTCACGGTCGGGGTCCGTGGCGAGGTAGAGCTCGTCGACGTCCTTGAGCAGGCTTTTGAGCTCGGTGACCGTGGACTTCTTGTCGGCGGGAACGATGTAGAGCGGCTCGAAGTCGTTGTCGACGTCCACGCCGAGGCGGGCCCACGACTGCCCCTTGTACTTGGCGGGCACGTCCGCGGCACCCCGTGGCAGGTCACGGATGTGGCCGCGGGAGGACTCGACGACGTAGTCGCCTCCGAGATACGGCGCGATCTTGCGCGCCTTCGTGGGCGACTCGACGATCACCAACCGCCGGTTGCCGTCGCCCGAGCTCTCGCCGTTCTTCTTCCGCGTCGTTGCCGCCACGCTGTCCCGCTTCCTCACATCACCTGTCGGACCCGCCAGTGTGCACGCTGAACGTCCGTCGTGTCTGCCCAGGTTGCTCAACACGCCACATGCGGCGTGTCAAGTGGTATGGCCGATTCGTCCCCGATGTTTCCATGCCGCCACGCCGACTCGGGTTCACCACCCCAACGGTGACCACCCACCCGTGGGTTTCGCGGGTGACGTGGGACTCACTCGGACGACTGTCCGGTCCGTCGTGGGGTGACGCCCTGCCCCTTGAGACGTCGCCGCCCGCCCAGACATTCCCGGGCGTTCCCCACCCGAATCACCGAGGGCAGATGCACGGGGCTCGCGGCCCCGGTCTCGTCACCTGCCCGCGATGCGCGCGTCGCCCCAAGCGGTGAGCCGGCCACAGGTGTCCGAGCGGGTGCCCGCGTCACGAAGCTCCGGCACTCGGTCCAGGTCGCCGAGCAGGTCCAGCCCGCCGAACCGGTCGAGCGTCGCGCGCACCACACCGACCGCCTCCGCACCGCGACGGTCGAGCGCGCGTTTGGCGCCGGCCGCCTGGTCACGAACCCGGCCGTAGGCCTCGACCGTCGAGGAGCGCATCCGGTCAGCACCGTCGACGCCCGTCTCGCCGACGCCGCGGAGGCGTTCGAGCGCGTTGTCGAGGCCACCGATCATCACCGTCAGCAGTCTGTCGGCCGTGGCCGAGGTGCGTTCCGGCGTGCTGGCGTCGATCGAGGGGAAACGGCTCGCGGCGTCGACCACGTCGGCCGCCGCACTGCAGTACTCGTCGACCCAGGCAACGAGCTCGGCGTCGTGGCCGGCCGCGGAATCGCGGTCGGCGGCGCCGGACGGGGTGGGATCGGCGGAGCCGGACGGCCGGTCCGCCGGCCGCGGCGCCGTCTCCGGCTGTCCGCACCCGGCGAGCAGCGCAGCTCCGAGAATCCCGCCGGCCACGCCGACCCTCACGCGTCTCCGCGCCCCCAACGCCGCCCCCTCCGGTCACCGTTTGTACTCCGCCTGACACGGACCGTACCGTTCCGGTGTTCGCCGGTACGAAGGCTGTTCCCCTGCCCACATCGCCCTTGCCCACGCCGCCCTTGCCCACGCCGCCCTTGCCCACGCCGTGACGGAGCCATGACAGAAACGCCCCCAAGGACACTCCGGCTGTATTGAACGCAACCGAAGTGCCCCTGGGGGCGCCGGCACGAATGCGTGGCGTCAGGCGTTCGTCGTCGTCTCGGCGGGCGTTTCGGTCATCGCCGAACCGCGCCGCTTCGACACGACGATCGCGGCGACGATGATCGCCACCGACACGACCGCGAACGTGATCCGCAGTGCGGGCGAGGCACCCTCGCCCACCGTGAGCTGCACGACCGCGGGTGCGATCAGCAGCGACACCAGGTTCATCACCTTCAGCAGCGGGTTGATCGCCGGACCCGCGGTGTCCTTGAACGGGTCACCCACCGTGTCGCCGATGACCGTCGCCGAGTGCGCCTCGGAGTTCTTGCCACCGTGGTGACCGTCCTCGACCAGCTTCTTCGCGTTGTCCCACGCACCACCGGAGTTGGCGAGGAAGACCGCCATGAGCGTGCCGCAGGCGATCGCGCCGCCGAGATACCCGGCGAGCGCACCCGTGCCGAGTCCGAACCCGACGGCGATCGGCGCGAACACCGCCAGCAGACCCGGCGTCGCGAGCTCCCGCAGAGAATCGCGCGTGACGATGTCGACGACCCTGCCGTACTCCGGCCGCGTCGTGCCCTCCATGATCCCCGGAATGTCGCGGAACTGCCGCCGCACCTCGTAGACCACGGCGCCGGCCGCACGCGACACCGCGTTGATGGCCAGACCCGAGAACAGGAACACCACCGAGGCGCCGATGATGACGCCGACCAGCGTGTTCGGCGAAATGATGCTGTCGATGAACGAGTCCGGGACCGAGTCCCCCACCGTCCTGCCGACATCGGTGAGCGCGTCGCGGATCGCCGACGAGTACGAGCCGAACAACGCCGTCGCCGCCAGCACGGCCGTCGAGATCGCGATGCCCTTCGTGATCGCCTTCGTGGTGTTGCCGACGGCGTCGAGCTCGGTGAGGATCTGAACGCCCTCGCCCTCCTCGAGGTCGCCCGACATCTCCGCGATGCCCTGGGCGTTGTCCGCCACCGGGCCGAACGTGTCCATCGCGACGATCACGCCGACGGTTGTCAGCAGCCCCGTACCGGCCAACGCCACGGCGAACAGCGCGACCGCACCGCCGAGCAGGTAGGCACCGAACACCGCGGCACCGATCACCAGCGCCGTATACACCGCCGATTCGAACCCGAGCGACAGGCCCGACAGGATCACCGTCGCCGCACCCGTCTCGGACGTCTTGCCCACATCCTTCACGGGCTTGTTCTCGGTGCCCGTGTAGTAACCGGTCAGCCACAGGATCAGCCCGGCGAGCACGATGCCGATCAGCACGGAGATCGTCGCGATGACGGCAGGGTTGCCGGACGCCCCGTCGAACGAGCTCGGCAGGAACACGAAGGCCGCGATCGCCGACAACACCGCCGAGATAGCTGCCGAGATGTAGAAGGAGCGGTTGATCGTCGTCAGCGCGCTCTCACCGGAACGGGCCTTGGTGATGTAGATGCCGATCACCGCCGTGATCACACCGATCGCCGGGATGATCAGCGGGAAGACGAGCCCCTCGCCGCTGGCCCCGAAGGCCGCACTGCCCAGGATCAACGCCGCCACGAGCGTCACGGCGTACGACTCGAACAGGTCGGCGGCCATGCCTGCACAGTCACCGACGTTGTCGCCCACGTTGTCGGCGATCGTCGCCGCGTTGCGCGGGTCGTCCTCGGGGATGTTCTGCTCGACCTTGCCGACCAGGTCCGCGCCGACGTCGGAGGCCTTGGTGAAGATGCCGCCACCGACACGCATGAACATCGCGATCAGGGCGGCACCGAAACCGAAGCCTTCGAGCACCTTCGGCGCCTGGCCCGCGTAGACCAGCACCACGACGGCGGCACCGAACAGGCCGAGACCGACCGTGATCATGCCGACGACGCCGCCGGTGCGGAACGCGACGCGCATCGCCTTCTCCCGGCCACCGGTCTCCCTGGCGGCCGCCGCCACCCGGACGTTCGCCCTCGTGGCCAGCCACATGCCGAGATAGCCGATCGAGAACGAGAACACCGCGCCGATGAGGAAGAACAGCGAACGACCGATGCGTTCGTTCCAGTCCTCGGCCGGTAGGGCCAACAGCAGCAGGAACACCACCACGCCGAATACGGCCAGCGTTCTGCGTTGCCTGTTGAGATAGGCAGCGGCACCCTCCTGCACAGCGGTGGCGATCTCGCGCATCCGCTCGGTGCCCTGGTCAGCCGCCAGGACCTCCTTGAGCAGGACGTATCCGAGTGCCAGTGCAGCCAGGGCGATCACGGCGACCACGGCGACTATGCCGTAGTCACCTCCGGCCAGCTCCGGAGAGCCGGCCGCGAGGAAGTGCCGGGACATGCGTCCTCCTGAAACGTGTCGCCTACGCCAGCAGCGACTGGTCGGCCGCGAGGCTCCGCGGACTCCACTGTGTCGACGCTGACATGGGATGTGCACCACTTTTTGCGGTTTGTCGGCGCAGTGTATTGGTAACGGAGTCGATCTCGGGAGACCTGTTTCGGGGCGGATACCCGGCGTATCGGTGTGGCACCGGTCACTCTTGGGTGACGATGGTCACGACGTCCCCCTGTGCGATTCTCGAACATATGAACGAAGCCTCGACCACGCGGGCACGCCGGCTGCTCGAGCGCGCGACGGCCGGCATCCCCGACGACCGCGATCCGGTCACGCACGTCGCCGACCTGCCGGGCCGCGACGAAGCGGTCACCGACTGGCCGTCCTGGGCTCCCGACGAGGTGGTGTCCGCGCTGCGCGACAGCGGTATCGACCGCCCGTGGACGCACCAGGCCACGGGCGCATCGGCCGCGTGGGAGGGCTCGGACGTCATCGTCGCCACGGGCACCGCGTCCGGCAAGTCGCTGGTCTACCAGCTGCCCGTGCTGTCCTCCCTGGTCTCCGACACCTCGGCGACGGCCCTGTACCTGGCGCCGACGAAAGCCCTCGGCGCCGACCAGCTGGGAGCCGTGACGCAGCTGGGCCTCGGCGGTGTGCGCGCGGCGTCCTACGACGGCGACACCCCGCGCGAGGAACGCGACTGGGTCCGCAAACACGCGCGCTGGGTGTTCACGAACCCCGACATGTTGCACCGCGGCATCCTCAGCGGGCACGCACGCTGGGCGGCGCTGTTCCGCAAGCTGCGTTATGTCGTCGTCGACGAGTGTCACAGCTATCGCGGCGTGTTCGGCTCGCACGTGGCGTTGCTTCTGCGGCGACTGCAACGCGTGGCCCGCCACTACGGCGCGGACCCGGTGTTCGTACTGGCGTCCGCGACGACCGCCGAACCCGCGGAGTTCGCCGCCCGTCTCACGGGCAGGACCACCACCGCGGTCACCCACGACACGTCGCCGCGCGGCCCGCGGACCGTCGCGCTGTGGGAGCCGCCGCTGCTCGACGAACTGACCGGAGAGAACGGCGCACCCGTGCGGCGCTCCGCAGGTGCGGAGGCCGCGCGCATCCTGGCCGAGCTGGTGATCGAGGGCGCGCGCACTTTGGCGTTCGTACGGTCGCGCCACGGTGCGGAACTGACGTCGCTGGGTGCGAAACGCATCCTGGCCGAGGTCGATCCTGCACTGGAGGAGACGGTCGCGGCCTACCGCGCCGGCTACCTGCCCGAGGAGCGGCGCCGCCTCGAGGCGGACCTGATGACGCGGCGGCTCCTCGGTGTGGCGACCACCAACGCACTCGAACTTGGTGTCGACATCTCCGGCCTCGACGCGGCGGTGCTCGCGGGCTATCCCGGCACGTTGGCGTCGTTCTGGCAGCAGTCGGGGCGTGCCGGCCGCGCGGGCGACGACGCGCTGGTGGTGTTCGTGGCGAGGGACGATCCGCTGGACACGTACCTCGTGCACCATCCCGAGGCCTTGCTGGATCGTCCGGTTGAGACGACCGTGCTCGACCCGGTCAACCCGTACGTGCTGGCGCCGCAACTGGCGTGCGCGGCCGCGGAGGCGCCACTGAAGGCGGGCGAGTTGGACACGTTCGGGGGCGACGAGGCGCGCGCGGTCCTCGAGTCGCTCGTTGCCGACGGGGTCCTGCGGCGGCGGCCGAGCGGGTGGTACTGGACGTCGCGGGACCGGCCTCAGTTCGATGTGGACATCCGCGGCTCGGGCGGTGAACAGGTGGCGGTCGTCGAGGCGGAGACGTCGAGGCTGTTGGGGACGGTCGATCCGGGCTCGGCGTGCACGACGGTCCATCCGGGCGCGGTGTACCTGCACCAGGGTTCGTCGTACGTGGTCGACGAGCTCGACCTGGAGAACGGCTTGGCACTCGTGCACGCCGAGGACCCGGAGTGGAACACCTCGCCGCGCGAGGTGATCGACATCGAGGTGCTGGCCACGCACGAGAAGCAGCATTTCGGCGGCGTGACCGTGTGCCTCGGCGATGTGGCCGTCACGTCACGGGTTGTGGGCTATCTGCGACGGCTGCCGTCGGGTGCGGTGCTGGACCAGGTGGCGCTCGACCTTCCCGAGGAAGAACTACGCACCAGGGCCGTCTGGTACACGATCAGCGACGACCTGCTCGGGGCCGCGGCATGCGCGGGTGCCAGTACCGCATCCGATGTGGACGGTGATGCTGCAGGGCGCCGGGAGGCGCCGGGGCTGGAATCGGCGCGCCTTCCCGGCGCCCTGCATGCTGCCGAGCACGCAGCGATCGGCCTGCTACCGCTGTTCGCTACGTGCGACCGCTGGGACATCGGCGGAGTGTCCACCGCACTGCACGTTGACACCGGGGAGGCGACGGTGTTCGTGCACGATGGTCATCCCGGGGGTGCCGGTTTCGCCGATCGCGGGTTTGCCGCGCTGGTCCCATGGCTGGCCGCTACGCGGGAGGCGATCGTCTCCTGCGAATGCCCGGCCGGGTGCCCGTCCTGCGTTCAGTCGCCCAAGTGCGGGAATGGCAACGAACCACTGGACAAGGCGGGGGCTGTGACCGTGCTCGACATCGTGCTCGGGGCGATGGGACGCGATGGCGAACACGGTCACGGGGTCGTTCAGGCCGCGGAAGGGGCTACGGCGGACTGATCGTCGGTCGGGAGTACCGCGCCGGACGTGTCCGCCACCGCCGCGTCGTCGTGCTCGCCGAGCAGAGCACGCACGAGCACTTCGTGGACGGTCGACGCAGCCGGCAGCCGCCAGCCCCAGATCTCCGGCTTGACGCGCCAATGCACCACGCCCTGCCGGTACGGGGTCGGAGGAAGCGGCACGTATCCGTCGCGGCCGTGCCACGTCACGTCGTCGTGCTCGCCGAGTGCCGGGTGCACGGTCTCGGTCGACGCGGTGAGGAACAGCCAACGGCCGTTCGGCATCGCCACGATCGGCACCGGATGGCCGGTCACCCGCAGCAGCGACGCGGCTCGGCGGCCGAGCTCGTCACCGACCTCGAACGCGTCGACCATCGTGCCGGTTGCGACGAGCAAGCTGCACGGCGTGCCGGTGAACCACGCGGCGACCTGACGCGGGTGTGCGCCGAGCCGGTTCTGCCAGTCCTCGTGTGCGGGCGCCGGGTACTCCCAGTCCGCGCCCTCACCCGCGGAGACCGTGCCCGGCAGGATGGGCCAGCCACGCTCGGCGAGGCTGATCGCCTCCGCGCGCAGCTCGATCCGGAACGAGCCGCGCCAGCTGTCGGGCCACTCCATGTCCAACATGTCTTGCTCAAGCCTCCTGAAACGTTCGCACCGCTCCTTCGCGGCGCCTGATTTCACTTAACGGCAAGTTGCAGGGGCGACGACAGAGGCTCTCGACAACCGGACGTTCGGAAACGATGAGTGAGCATCGACACAACGGCCGCGCCGAAGGTCGGTGGCCGGTCATCGGACCGCGACGTCGGTCGACGGACCGTTCATCGTGGTGATGACCTGCGAATCCCCCTACCCGCGCACCACCCGGCGGAGCCCTGCCGGAACGGTGATCCCGCCGCAGCGTCCGTTCGGTGCACGGGCCGTGCACACCGTTCATCGCGCGCAGTCGACCGCTGCTCGTCGCCATGGCCACCGTCGGTCGGCGTCATCTCGCCGGTGCCGCCACCGTCGCGCTCCGTCGTCGGGCCGGCGCGTGCCCTGGCGGCCACCGGGCCGAACGGCGCGAGCCACGGTCCACCGGCCTTTTCGACGACGACGAGCGCGTCGGGGTGCGCGACCCGGCAGTCGGCCAACTCGACGTGCATGCGGTCGGTGACCGTCGCCGCGAACCGGCACGCCTCGCTCGCGCTGCGATCCACTCGTCCCGCGGCGGCGAGGGCCGCGAGGTCCGCCGCGTTGGAGACCTGTTGCCGGATCACGGCCACATGCCCCACCAGCCACACCAGACCGGCGACCACCATCAGCCCGGCGATCGCGAACGCGCCCCACACCGTCGCCATGCCGGAATCGGCCGTGACACCCTCACCGGCTCGACCCGACTCCGTACCCTCCTCGGAGCCCGGCGCCGCGATTCGTCCGCCACTGTTCCGTTCGGACCGCGGGTGCCGCTCGCCCGGTGGGTGCCGTCCGGACCGCGAGCGGGCCGTGCCGAGTCTCATCCCGATTCCCCGTTCGCGCTCTCTTCTCCGGTCCCGGGTTCGCGAACCGCGTAGGCCTCGGCCGAGAGCTCGATTCCCGGCAGTACTCCGTCGAGGAGCGGGCTGCGCACCGTGACTGTGATACCCGTGCCGTCGGCCTGGGACGTCGACGTCGCGCCGTCCGGGGCGAGCCGCCGGACGGCTTCGCGGGCGCGGGCGTCATCCCCTCTGCCGAGGAGGCGGGCCGCCTCACCCGCGGCGTCGGCGCACCGCATCTGGGTCAGCGCCGCCGTGACGACGCCGAGGACGAGTCCCAGCGCCACGACCAGCGAGCACACCGTGATCGCGCCTTCGACGGTCACCGAGCCGCGGTCGTTCTCCGCACGCCCACCACTGAGACGTGCAGCATCGTCGTGTCCGCCGCCGTCGTGTCCGCCGCTGCCGCGTTCGCCGCTGCCGTGTTTCTCGGGACCGGCGCGCCCGGCGGTGCCGTCGCGCGCACACGGCTCCGCCTGGGGCATCACGCCGGGCATCAGAAGTCCACCGACAACGCCTGCTCGATGATCGAGGTCAGTGCTGAGGTCACGGAGTCGCCCGTGACGATCATGTACAGGACTGCGGCCAACGCCGCCGCGGCCACGGTGCCGATGGCGTATTCGGCCGTGGACATACCGGCATCGGTGTCGGTGGCGGTGTCGGAGTTCGCACCGTTCGAGTCGTCACCGGCGGCATTAACGGAATCGGCACCCGCAGCGTCCGGTTCGGCAGCACCGGCAGCCACCCGGTCGTTGGCGAGTTCGCCGGATCCGTCCACTGCCGGCCGTCTCTCCCGGCCCCCGTCGTCGACACCTCGGGAAGGCGGTTCCCACGCCCGGCCCGGGCCCGCCTGTCTCGGGAGCAACGCGGCCAGGTCGACCGCATGCTCGTCCACGGACGGTTCTCGCTGGGGCAGGCCGGTTCCCCGGGTCCCGGCGGGCCTTTCCTCGGTCCCGGCAGACGCGCCCCGGACCCCGTCCGACTCCGCTGCGGCACCTCTCCGTGTCGCGGCGGCTGCTGTGGCCGCGGGCCGACTGATCGGGAGGATCGTTCGCACGATCGATATCACCGTGTTCATGGGATTCCTTTCGTCGTTCTCCGGACACCGGCACGCGCCGAGCGTCCTTGGTTTCTCCGCAGGTTCAGATGAGCAATTCGGTCGCGAGCCCGATCACCACGGGCGCAATGCCGAGGCACAGGAACGCGGGCAGGAAACACAGTCCGAGTGGGCCAGTAACCAGTACGCCTGCGCGTTGGGCCCGTGCCTCGGCGGTATCGGCGACGGCCTCCCGTGCCCGGTGGGCCATGTCTTCGGCGACACCGGCAAGTGCGCTGCCCGACCGGGCGGTGCGGCACGCGGCGCGGGCGAGCTCGGCCGTCGCGGGGCACTGCCGAGCCGGCTGCCACGCCTGTCGTGGTTCGGCACCCAGCGCCAGCAGGCCCGCGGTGGCCTGCAACGCGGCCGCCGCATCGGGTTGGGCCGTCGGCGCGACCGCGTGTACGCCTGTGGACACTGGCATTCCCGATCGCAGGCAGGCCGCGAGGAGGTCCCCGGTCGCGGCCATGCGCAAGGGGTCCGGTTCCACACGATCACGCATACGCAGACGACGGACGACCCACCAGGTGCCGACGCCGATCACCGGCGCCGCGAGCATCGACCCCGCGGCGGCGACGAGCGCCCCGGCCGCCCCTCCGGCGATCACCGCGAGCCCGCGTTCGGACAGTCCGCCCTTCGGCCCGAGACACCGTTGCAGCCACGACCGTCCCGCCGCGTTCCGGCTCGGCGGCAACAATGCGCGCAGCCGGGCGGCCGACGGCACGGACGGCAGCCAAAGCACGACGGCGAACAGTGCAGGCACGAGCGGGCTCATCGGGGCAGCACCCTTCCGGTGATCGCCGATGTCCAGGCCACCCCGCCGAGCAGCAACGCGGCGCCCACGGCGAGCAGCACCTGCCCCGCGGTCGTGGTGAGCAGCACGGCAAGCGGTGCCGCCCCCATCGCCTCGCCGAGCAACACCCCGAGCACGGGCAGTCCCGCGAGGATCAGTGCGCTCGCCCGCGGACCCGCCATGCGTGCATCGAGCGTTCCCGCCAGCCGGGCGCGCGTGGCCACGTCCCGGTGAACGGCGTCGACGACGTCGGCCAGCGCGAGCCCGTGCCTGCGTGCCAGTGACCACGCGGTCGTCACGCGTTCCAGAACTCCCGCGGGCAGTGACCCCGTTCCGGCGGGCAGCCCGGTGAGGCTCGTGTCCGGGTTCCCGCCGAGTCGTACAGAGACCGCGATGGCACGGAAAACCGAGGCGATGTCGGTGTGGGCGTCCTGTGCCGCGGATTCCGCGGCCGTCGCGGGATGTGCGCCGGACCGGAGGTCACCGGCCATCGCACGCAACGCTTCGGCGAGGCCGGCCAGGGCGGCGACGCCGCGCCGCACTCGCCGGCGAGCACGCACCTGCACGAGTACCGCCGCGGCGGCGCATCCGGCGGCCAGCACCGCCCCGGGACCAACCCACATCACGGCTGTCAGCGCCGCAAGCGATCCCGCGCTGACTCCGGCTCGCCACCACCGCGACGACTGCCACGGGCGCCGATTCGGTTCTGCGGCTCTCGCCGGGCCGACGAGGACCCGCAGCCGCCGTCCGCTCCAGCGCTGTGGCCAGAGCAGCAGTGCCACGCCGCCTGCCACCATCACGGATACCGCCTGCATCGCGGTCACCATGGCGGTTCCACACCCCGGTCGCGCAGCAGGGACGCGAGCAGTTCGTGGTCGTCGGTGACGCCGGAGGGCGTCCAGACGGGCCGCACCTCCACACCGTCACCCGAGCGCCGGACGACTCCGATCTCGGTGAGCCGCCGCCTGCCGTCGGCACGCTCCATGTGCAACACGACCTGGACCGCGGCCGCGAGCTGGCTGTGCAACGCGGAACGGGACAGTCCGCCGAGCGCGGCCAGCGCTTCGAGTCGGGCCGGCACTTCACTCGGCGAGTTGGCGTGCAATGTGCCGGCACCACCGTCGTGACCCGTGTTGAGCGCGTTCAGCAGCTCGCAGACCTCACGGCCCCGCACCTCGCCGACCACCAGCCGGTCCGGCCGCATCCGCAAAGCCTCCCGCACGAGATCGCGCAGAGTCACTTCACCCGCACCCTCGACGTTGGCCGGCCTCGCGACGAGCTGGACGACCTGCGGATGCGACGGCTGGATCTCCGCGGCGTCCTCCACGCTGACGATGCGTTCCTTCGGTGGGACCGCACCCAGCAACGCCGCGAGCATCGTCGTCTTCCCCGACCCCGTCGCTCCGCTGATCAGAAACGCCAGCCGTGCCGTGACCACCGCTTCCAGCAACGCGAAACCGGATTCGTCGACGGTGCCCAGCCTCCGCAGTGCGCGCAGATCGTGCGCCGCGGGGCGCAGCACCCGCAGGGACAAGCAGGTGCCGCCGGCCGCCACGGGCGGCAGGACCGCATGCATACGGACCCGGCCGTGCGGCCCGGCTCCGGACAACCAGCCGTCGACGAACGGCTGAGCATCGTCGAGTCGCCTGCCCGCCGCGAGCGCGAGCCGCTGCGCGAGCCTGCGTACGGCCTCCTCGTCGGCGAAAGTCACGTCGGTGCGACGTAGTCCGCCCGAGCCGTCGACCCACACCTGGTCGGGAGCGGTCACCAGCACGTCGGTCACAGTCGGGTCGTCGAGCAACGGTTCCAGCGGACCGGCGCCGACGAACTCGTGCCGCAGCAGTCGCAACGCATCGAGGACGTCCAGATGTCCTGCGACACCGGAGGTTTCTGCGCGGACGGCTTCGGCCACCGACTGCGGGTCGGGCGCCGAGCCGGCGTTGGCGAGCCGCTGCCGAACTCGCTCCACCAGCCGGGCATCCTCGGACTGCACTTCCTCGTTCCGTCCCGAATGGACAGTAGCGGTTCTCATATTCTCCCCCTGAAACAAGCCGATCGGACAACACAACGGGAATTGGCCATACCACTCACTGTGGACGGTCGTGACACCCGTGGACCGGCCCCGGAGCCGCGGATCACGCGGCCAACTCGCCGAGCACGGTGCGCGCCGCAGTACCGAACGGACCGCGGCGACGTGGGTTGAACGAGCCGCGCTCGACGGACCTCGCGACGCGACGGTCGGCGGGCAACCACCCCAGCAGCGGCAGACCCACACTGGCGGCGACGTCGCGGGCGCTCAGCCCGTCCGGCGACGGGCCACGGACCAGCACCCGCGTACGCGGACGGGCATCTCCAAGCCGGTCGAGTACCCGCGAGGCCGCAACACACGCGCGCAACTCGGCGGGCACCACCAGGACGACGAGGTCCGCAGCCGTCAGCACGCGCTGTCCACACGGCCCCGGCTCACGGGGCAGATCGCAGACCACGGTTCGTCCGGCGCGCACTCCTGCACGGAGCACCGCTTCGACCGTTTCCGGGGCCGGCCCCGAGCCCTCGCGGTCGCACGAGAGCATCGCGACGGGGCCGTCGGGAGGCCCCGCGACCGGCAGAGCCGCATCTAGCGCGGAGATCGACACCCGCCCGCCCTGCACCTGCACGTCCGGCCACCGCACACCGTCCTGCAGTTCCGCGCCCAGCACGAGATCGATACCACCGCCGAGGGGATCGCAGTCGAGCAGCACCGAACGACCACCTGCCCGAGCCGCACCGACCGACACGGCCGCGGCCAGCAGCGATGCACCGGCTCCGCCGCGTCCGCCCACCACGGCGACGACGTGGCCGCGGTCCGTGCTCGGCTGTTCGACGACGTCGGCCAACGAGGTGAGCAGCACCCCGTCGGTGTCGGGCAGCGTCACGACCTCCCGCGCACCCAGCACCACGGCTCGACGCCACACGCTGTGCGGGGGCTTGCCGCCGCACACCAGTACGACGTCGCCGCGACGGGGCCGCACCCGCCTCGCGGGTGCGACCTCCTCGTCGACGAGCACGAGCGGTGCGTCGTTCCAGTACGGTGCCGCCTCGTCGAGGTCGGCCACCCTGACGACATCGCAGTCGACCGCCGCGGCGTGCCGACGGATCTCGTCCAGCACGCGACCCTCCCGCGCCACGACGAGCGGCCGCCCGTCGGTGCCGGTCACCCGCTCGGTGAGTTCGAAACCCCCGCCGGTCTGCCCAGTAACGGGCTTCCCCGCGGCTTTGCCGGCGACGCCGCGCTCCGACGGCCGCTCCACAGTCCGTTCCATCACGCCCCCACGAATTCTCGGTTGCGCATCCAGATTCACCTGCGGCCGCGATGCCGGAAAGGGGAAAACCACGAACCTGTGGACAACCGGGTCGTTGTGGATAACTCGGCGGTAGTCGTGGTACGAGCAGCTCGAGAATTCGAGGGGGCGGTCCCCGCCAGGGGGAGGGAAACGGGGACCGCCCGGGCTCGGCCGGGGGTGAGCCGAGCCGTATCCGGGAGCGACACCGGACTACTTTCAGGGTAGCTCCACCTACCGGTCCGAAACCCGTTCTGAACAGGCAATTCGGTAACAGAAGGGTCGCGGAGCGCGGTGCGGGCGGCTGAGGTGGCGGCAACGGTCGTCCGGTGGCCCCTGCACCCGTGTCGATCACCTATCGTTGGCCCGTGGCCGACTCCGGGAGCTCTCCGAACCGCGGTGTCGCGGCGTTCTTCGACCTCGACAAGACCATCATCGCCTCGTCGAGCGCACTCGCGTTCGGGCGGCCACTCATGCGCGAAGGAATGATCAGTCGTCGCACTGCTTTGAAGAGCGCGTACGCCCAACTCGTCTTCTCGTTGTCCGGCGCGGACGAGGGTCGTACCGAACGCCTGCGGGCCGAGATCTCCGCGCTGTGCCGGGGCTGGGACGTGGCCCAGCTGCGAGCGGTCGTGGCCGAGGCATTGCAGGACGTCGTGACACCGCTCGTCTACGCCGAGGCCGAGGCACTCATCACCGCCCACCAGGCGCAGGGACACGACGTGATCGTGCTGTCCGCCGCCGGCGAGGAGGTGGTCACGCCGATCGCCGGCATGCTCGGCGCCGACCACAGCGTCGGCACCCGCATGGGCATCGTGGACGGCCATTATTCGGGCGAGATCGACTTCTACTGCTACGGCGAGCAGAAGGCCGCCGCGGCGCGCAGGCTCGCCGCGAAACGCGGCTACGACCTCGCTCACTGCCACGCCTACAGTGATTCGAGCACCGACGTTCCCCTTTTGGAGACCGTCGGGCACCCGCACGCCGTCAACCCCGACCGCACGCTCCGCCGGATCGCCACGGAACGCGCCTGGGAGATCCACATCTTCGACAAGCCGGTGACGATCCGTTCGAGGATGCCGGCGCGGGTCGACGTGCTCACGGGGCTGGGCTTCGGGTTGGGAATCGCCGCCGTCGTCGGGATCGCCGCCTACGGGCTGTGGCGACGGCCGAGCGCACACGACGCGTGACCGCACACCCCACCTCGACGACACAGTGCGGCGACCGCGACAAGAGGCGCGTCAACACCCATCCGGCGGCTGACTTTCCCGGCACACCAGGGAAACCCACGTCACGCGCACACGCCGACACAATCTGTACCGGTGCACCCGAACAACCCCTTGAAGTGAGCTGCATCACTGAGTACAACTGGAGGTGCGGACGTCGAACCGGCCAGGGATCCGGCGAAGATGAGCCCGATCCACCCCGATCGATCTCCGTGCGCGGGTACCGGGTACCCACGCTGGGCACGCCGCGTAAGGCTTCGTCGCCGTGGGACTGCGTCACCGGGACGCCGGACGCCTAGTACCCCAAAAGATGCGACACACGTTGCAGCTTGGTCGCCCAGGCGCTCGCGCGAGGCGGGGCCCGTCGACATCGTCGGCGGGCCCCGCCTGTGTGTGCGCCAGGCCGCAGCACCGTGTGAGTGCGCGATTCGGATCCGCCCCGCTCAGGTGATCACGCCGATCCGTCGCCTTCGAACGGCCCGCGACCGCACCCAGGCCCCTGTCTCGTCCCCGCCTGCCCACGTCACCGACTGCCCCGACCATCACACTTCCGTGAGCGCGAATCGATCCGCGAACGGTGCATTCCATTCACCCGTGCGAACCCGCGAGTGGACCTTTCATGTCGGTTTTCGGAGCGAAGGGGCCACTCGTACCGATCCGCGACGTTCGTCCATTGACGGGCCTACGGCGCTCGCCTAACTTTCCGGTGCTGACGCATTCGTGGATTTCTCACATCCACACGCTCACTGGAGGAATTTCGTGACAGAACCTGCTTCCCGGCGCAGGAGGAACAGCTATGCCGCTGCGACGCTCACCGGACTGCTCGTCGTGACCGGCGGTGTCGGTGCATCGGCCGCAGGAGCCGACGTGTCCGCGAACCCGCCGGCACGGTCCGACGCTGACAACGCGGACTGGGCCGAACGCACGCTGCGCGGCATGACTCTCGAACAGAGAGTGGGGCAGCTGTTCGTCGCCGACGTCTGGGGACAGGCGCCGAACCAGAAGCACGCCGGCAACCAGGAGAAGTACGGCGTGGACACGCCGTCCGACGTCGTGCGCAAGTACCAGCCGGGCGGTGTCATCTACTTCAACCACAGCGGCACGGACAACATCGAGCGTCCGAAGCAGGTTGCGAAGCTGTCCAACGGGCTGCAGCGGGCGGCGCACTCGACCGGTGCCGGTGTGCCGCTGATCGTGTCCGTCGACCAGGAAGGCGGCCGCGTGACCCGCGTGGGTGAGCCCGCGACCGAACAACCGAGCGCGATGGCACTCGGAGCAGGCCGCGATTCCGAAGCCGCGAAGTCGACGGCCGCCGTGACCGGCTCCGAACTGCGCGCCATGGGAATCAGCCAGGACTTCGCACCGATCGCGGATGTCAACTCCAACCCGGCGAACCCGATCATCGGCTCGCGGTCGTTCTCCGCGGATCCGCAGGTCGCGAGCGAGTTCGTGAGCGCGCAGATTCACGGCTACCAGGACTCGGGCAGCCGCACCGAAACGGTCTCGAGCTCGGCCAAGCACTTCCCCGGCCACGGCGACGCCGCGACCGACAGCCACACCAGCCTGCCCACGATCGACCGCACCGAGCAGGAGTGGCGTGAGATCGATCTGCCGCCCTTCGAGGCGGCCATCGACGCGGGCATCGACTCGATCATGACCGCGCACATCCGCTTCCCCAACCTCGACCCGTCGGGCGAGCCGGCCACGCTGTCGAAGCCGATCATGACCGGCCTGCTGCGCGAAGAACTCGGTTACGACGGCGTGGTCGTCACCGACTCACTGGGGATGCAGGGTGTGCGCGAGATGCACTCCGACCGTGAGATTCCGGTGCTCGCCCTCGAAGCGGGTGTCGACCAGATGCTGATGCCGCCGGACCTCGACGTCGCCGTCGACGGCGTGCTGGATGCGGTGAAGAGCGGTCGCATCACCGAGGAACGCATCAACGAGAGCGTGCTCCGCATTCTCGAGCTGAAGAAGAAGCGCGGGATCCCCGAGGCGCCGATGGTGAACGTCGGAGCCGTGGACAAGAAGGTCGGAACGCCGGACAACCACGCCACGGTGCAGTCCGCCACCGACAAGGCCCCGACGCTCCTGAGCAACGACGACGAGGTCCTGCCGCTGACCGGGCAGGGCAAGACCCTCGTGACCGGCTGGAACAACCTCGACTATCCGGGCTACCCGGCCCGCCCCGTCGAGTCGCTCGCGTCGAAACTCGGTGATTCCGCGACGGCCCTGCCGACTGGCGCCGACCCCGACGAGGCGACGATCCGGCGCGCGGTGAACGCAGCGGGTGACGCCGACACGGTCGTCGTCCTGACGAACGGCCTCGCGGATGATGCCGCGCAACGTGACCTGCTGCACGAGTTGTTGGCGACGGACGCGAACGTCGTGGCAGTCTCGGTCCAGGAGCCCTACGACCCCGGCTACGTCGATGTCCCGACCTGGCTCGCCACGTACGACTGGCGGGACGTCTCCATGACTTCACTCGCGAAGGTGCTGCTCGGCCAGCAGGCCCCGCAGGGCAAGTTGCCGGTGACGATTCCGGCGGGCGACGACCCCGACACGACCCTTTACCCCTTCGGCCACGGTCTGACCTGGTGATGAAATGCCTTTCAACCGACGCACGTTCCTGGGCGCGGGCGCGCTCGCGACCCCGCTGCTGACCTCGGGTTCGCAGCTCGCGTCCGCTGCTCCACGGCCCGGCGCATCGTCCGACGGCGCTTCCGGACGGTCCGGCCCCGAACCGGGACGGGCCGTCCGGCCCGGGGCCGACATCCTCGCCGACGAGGGCTGGAAACGCCTCGCCGACCGCAAGGTGGGCGTCCTGTCCAACCCCACCGGTGTCCTCAAGAGCGGCGGCCACATCGTCGATTCGCTGATCGAGGCCGGCATCCGCCCGGTCGCCGCCTTCGGTCCCGAGCACGGTTTCCGGGGCAGTGCCCAGGCAGGCGGTTCGGAAGGTGACTACAAGGATCCTCGCACCGGGGTCCCCGTCTACGACGCGTACGGCGCCACGATCGATGAACTCGCCCGTATGTATCGCAAGTCCGGCGTCGACACGGTCGTCTTCGACATCAACGACGTGGGATCGCGCTTCTACACCTACATCTGGGCGATGTACGAGGGCATGGCGGCGGCCGCACGGGTCGGAGTGGGATTCGTCGTACTCGACCGGCCCAACCCCATCGGAGGGTCGGCGTACGGCCCGACGCTCGACCCGAAGTTCAGTTCCGGCGTCGGGTTGAAGCCGATCGTCCTGCAACACGGCATGACGGCCGGCGAGCTCGCGCGGTTGTTCAACAACGAATTCCTGCCCGAGGACGGCGGGAAACTCGACAGTCTGGACGTCATCGAGATCAGCGGCTGGAAACGCGATCGTTTGTTCTCGCAAACCGATCTTGTGTGGACCCCGCCGAGCCCGAACATGCCGACGCCGGAAACCGCACTCGCATACCCCGGGACCTGCCTTTTCGAGGGAACGGTGTTCTCCGAGGGACGGGGCACCACGTCCCCGTTCGAGATCATGGGCGCACCCGGCGTCGACTGGAGGTGGCGTGAAGCACTCCAGGAACAAGGCCTTCCCGGTGTATCGTTCCGGGAAACGTACTTCGTGCCGACGTTCGGCAAATTCACCGACGAACAATGCGGTGGCGTACAGCTGAACATCACCGATCCGCACGCGTTCGAGCCCATTCGCACGGGCATCGCCATGATCGTTACGGCGAAACGAGTGCACCCCGAGCTGTTCGGATGGCGCGAGGACAACTTCATCGACAAACTCTTCGGTTCCGATCGCCTCCGCACGATGGTAAACGCCGGCGCAGGCACGGACGAGATCATCGGTTCGTGGTCCGATGAGATCGCCGGATTCCGCCGGAACCGGGAGCAGTATTTGATCTACCGGTAGGGGGATAACTCGCGTGCGAGGCAGAATTGTGGCGATGACGGCTGTCTTCGTCCTGACAAGCACAACCGCCGCGGCGGCGGCGACACCCGGTGACAACGGGTTCGACGGGCCGCGTACCGCACTGTCGCCCACGGCGGGCGCGCTCGCTCAGTCCAAGCCCAAGGACGCGGGCGTGGACCCGCGCCCGATTCGCGAGGCGGAGCGGCGGCTGGCCGGCTTGACGGCGTCGGACGCCATCGACGGCCACCCGATGTACTCGGGTGCCGCCGGACTGCTCGCCCACGACGGCAAGGTCGTGGGCAAGTTCTCGGCGGGAGGCGCGGTGCGCTTCGACCGCAACGGCAACGAATTGCCGCCGAACCAGCAGGTTCCCGTACGCGAGAACACCATCTTCGACATGGCGTCGGTGACCAAGCTGTTCACCTCGATCTCCGTCATGCAGCTGATCGAACGCGGCGACGTCGAGCTGTCGGCGCCCGTCTCCCGGTACCTGCCTGCCTTCGGGGCGAACGGCAAGGAGTCGATCACCGTAGAGCAGCTTCTGACCCACACCTCGGGGCTCGAGGCCACGATGCCGCTGTGGAAGGACCACCCGGACCGCACCTCCCGCATCGGTGCGGTTCTCGCCGCCGAGCCGGTGAACGAGCCGGGAACGGAGTACGAGTACTCCGATCTGAACCTGATCACGCTCGGCGAACTCGTCGGCAAGCTCACCGGCAAGCGGCTCGACCACTACGTCCACGACAACATCACGGCCCCGCTCGGCATGACCGACACCGGGTTCAACCCGCCGGCCTCGAAGCGTGACCGCATCGCGGCCACCGAGTACCAGTCCGAGCCGGACCGCGGCATGATCCGCGGTGTCGCGCATGACGAGAACGCCTGGTCGCTCGACGGCGTGGCCGGTCACGCGGGCATCTTCTCGACCGTGCGCGACATGGGCGTCCTCGGGCAGGCACTGCTGAACGGTGGCGTCTACGGCGGCGAGCGCATCCTGAAGGAGCGCAGCGTCCGGGACATGCTCACCGACCGGAATCAGGAGTTCCCCGACCACGCCCACGGTCTCGGCTTCGAACTCGACCAGGACTGGTACATGGGCGAGCTGTCCTCACCCGTCACTGCAGGGCACACCGGCTACGCGGGCACCTCGTTCGTGATCGACCCGCGCTCCCAGTCGATGGCGATCCTGCTGACCAACCGGGTGCACCCGACCCGCGAGTGGGGTTCGATCAACGACGCGCGTGAGGCGTGGGCGACCTCGATGTCGCAAGCCCTGAAGGCCAAGCCGAACGCGGGCGGGGATTCCTGGTTCCGCACCCCTGGGCAGGACGACAAGCCCGAGCGCGGCAACGCCGGTGGCGAGTCCGAGCGTGACAAGCCCGACGGCGGTAACGCCGGCGGCGCCGGCAATCCGGCCGGTTCCGGCGAGAAGGATTCGACGTCCGTCGGCGGCCACCGCCCGAAGCCGGTCCTGCACCGCCACGGCTCGTAACCGCCGGCCACCCGGACCACGTCTACACCTGCGGCGGCCCCGCGGGCAGTGCCACCCACTGCCCGCGGGGCCGCCGCAGTGCTGTGTGCAGTCCGGGACCCCGTCCGGCCACCGCGGTGCGAATACGGCGGCCCGTCCAATGTCGGCAGCGGCAGGGGCGGGCAACGCGAGGTGCGTTACACGCATTCCACGCGTATCGCGCCCGAGATGTGGGAATACCCGGTGTTGAGACGGTCGACGGGTCGGATCGGCCACGGCTGATCCGACCGAAGCCGAAAGACTTCGGCGCTCTCTCGCGGGGCGCCGACGGCGGCGATTGTTGGCCATTCACCAGCAGATTCACAACCATCGGTGTAAGCCGACCGGCCCGCCTCGTCCGCGCGTGCAGGACGAACGCACGACCGGGAACGGGAACTCGCTGCCGCCTCATCGAAAGGTACAAACCGTGCGAAATCGCTCTCTGCTACCGGCACATAGCCGCAGGTGACGTTGCCAAGTCGTTAAGCCCCTGTGCCTAACGTTGCCTAGGCGGTTGGCGACTTTCTAAGCAACGATGGTCCGGGTGGCCAGGGTCGACGGGGGACGGACCGTGGGCTGCAATCAACTGGAGGGTGTGGGTAACCTTGTCGCAGACGCCAACAGTAAGGAATTTTCCAACGGAATCAGTGGGTGATGAATCCTTGACTGACATGGCCGGGGACGCGACGGGCGCGGCCGCCGCAGCCTCGGGCGACCCGGACGGCAGCCCGCTGGTCCGCATCCGCTCCCTGCTCCCGGGTCTGGCGAAGGCCGAACAGCGCGTCGCCAAGGTCGTGCTCGACGACCCGACGACCGTGTCCCGTCGCAGCATCACCGAGGTCGCACTCGCGGCCAACACCAGCGAGACGACCGTCACCCGATTCTGCAAGGCGATCGGGGTGGGCGGATACCCGCAGCTGCGCATCGCGCTCGCTGCGGACACGGCCCGTTCGGCGGCACGCACCCCGCAGGTCCACGGCGGCGACATCTCCTACGACGACGACCTCGCATCGATCGTCGGCAAGATCGGCTTCACCGACGCCAGGGCCGTCGAGGAGACCACCGAGCAGCTCGACGTCGACCGACTGCAACAGGTCGTCGACGTGATGGCGGGCGCGGGACGGGTCGATGTCTACGGCGTCGGCGCGAGCGCGTTCGTCGCGGCGGACCTGCAACAGAAGCTGCACCGCATCGGCCGCGTCAGCTTCTCCTGGTCCGACACGCACATCATGCTGACCTCGGCCGCGGTACTCGGCGAGGGTGACGTCGCCGTCGGTATCTCCCATTCCGGCGCGACCACCGACACCGTCGAGGCGCTGCGCGCCGCCAAGGAACACGGGGCGACGACGGTTGCCCTGACCAACTTCCCGCGCTCGCCGCTCGCCGAGATCGCCGACCACGTGCTCACCACCGCGGCGCGCGAGACGACCTTCCGCTCCGGCGCCACCGCAAGCCGGATCGCGCAACTCACGGTGATCGACTGCCTCTTCATCGGCGTCGCACAGCAGCACATGGACGATGCCGTGAAAGCTCTCGACGCCACGCGCGACGCGGTCGGCACACACAGGCTCGGGACCCGCCCCGACGGGCGGCGACGCACCCGATGAGAACCGGGCCGGCAAGCGGCCCGGTGAGAACCGAAACGGTGAGGAACATGGCATCCCGCACGACGAACGCGGGCCCGCAGCAGGTCACGACGATCGCGCACGTCGAGTCGCCGACCGAACAACGCAATCCACGCACGACCGACCTCGATCGCATGTCGACCCAGGGCATCCTCACGGCGATCAACGCCGAGGACGCCCAGGTCGCCGGGGCCGTGAAGGCGGTGCTGGAGGAGCTGACCGTCGCTGTCGACCACGCGGTGGCGGCGCTGCACGGCGGCGGCCGGGTGCACTACGTCGGCGCGGGCACGTCGGGCAGGCTCGCGGTGCTCGATGCCGCCGAGTTGGTGCCGACGTACAACGTTCCCGCCGACTGGTTCGTCGCGCACCACGCCGGCGGCGAACGTGCGCTGCGGCTTCCCGTGGAGAACGCCGAGGACGACGAATCGGCGGGCGCCTCCGAGATCGCGTCGTCGGTCGAACCGGGCGACTTCGTGCTGGGGCTGACCGCGTCGGGCCGGACGCCGTACGTGCTCGGAGCGCTCAAGGAGGCCAAGCGGCTCGGCGCGCGGACCGGTCTGGTGTCGGACAACCCGTCCGCGCCGGTTCCCCCGGAGGTCGACGTGTCGATCGTCGTGGACACCGGTCCCGAGGCCGTGGCCGGATCGACCCGGATGAAGGCGGGCACGGCACAGAAGATGGTGCTGACCGCCTTCTCCACGGCCACGATGGTCAAACTCGGGCGCACGTACTCGAACCTGATGGTCGGCATGCTCGCCACCAACGCGAAGCTGCGCGGCCGCACGTTGCGCATCCTCCGCGAGGCGACCGGCGCGAGCGAACAGGACTGCGACGAGGCGCTGACCAGGGCCGACGGTGATCTGAAGGTGGCGCTCGTGCACCTGCTCGGCGATGTCGACGTCACGACCGCGGCGGGCGCACTCGAACACACCGGCGGGCACGTCCGCGACGCCCTCGACGAGATCCGGCCCCGCGCGTCCTGAACCTCACCGGCTCGCCGGCCACGGGTGGACCCGAGCGGCCTCACCCGTGGCCGCGGCTCAGGCCGCCGAGTCGGCGATGCTCTGTGCTTCTCGGGCACCGGCCTCGAAGGCCGCGCAGCTGAACAACAACCAGTCCCGCACGCCGTCGGGCTCACCGGAGGCGAACGCGGCCGCCGTCTCGACGTACCGCTCCTGCCTGCGGAAACAGGCGACCTCCGGCACGGTGAGCGATTTCGGGTCGAGCCCGCTCGCCACCATCGTCAGCCGCGCGGCCGCGCGCGCGACCACGCCGTCAGCGCTGCCGAACGCCCGCAGTGCCAGCAGCTCGCCGTGGACCACGGCGGAGAGCACCGCCGCCGGCACCTTCGTTCCGCCGGTGACCAACTGTCCGAGCAGCTCGAGCCGGGGTGAGGCCGCCGGGTCGGGCCTACCGAGCGCATCGGAGTCCGAGGTCAGGTCCGCCGCGGCGAGGACATGGATCCGCGCGAGCGCCTGCATCGGGGCGCGGCGCCACGTCGGCAGCAGCGTTTCACTCGCCTTCGCCACGCGCAGCGCCCCCGCCAGCACCGGGTCACGCACCTCGCCCTCGTCGGGGATCTCCGGGTCGACGCCCTCGACGCCCGCAGACGCCCGCGCGGCTCGCACCGACGCCTCCGCGGCGGTCGCCGAACCCTCGCGCAGGTTCACGCCGTACCGGTGCACGGCGAACACCGCGTCCTGCGCCGACTTCGCCGCCTCCGCGACACCGTCGAGCTCGACGAGCGGCGCGAGCGGGTCGCCACCCCCGGCAACACCCTGACTCATGCGTCCAGCACCTGGCCCTCCCTTGTCACCACAGGCGGCTCGGTCGACCAAGGGAAGTTGATCCACCGGTCGGTGCGCCGCCACACGTAGTCGCACGCCACCGTCGACGCAGGCTTCTCGTACACGACGGCGCAACGCACCTCGGCCACCTCGTCGGCACAGAAGTCCCGCACCAGTTTCAGCGTCGCACCGGTGTCGGCGACGTCATCGGCCACCAGCACCTTCGCACCCGCCAAATCCACGGCGTTCGGGACCGGCGGCAGCATCACCGGCAGGTCGAGTCGCTCGTCGACGCCCGTGTAGAACTCGACGTTCATCACGTACAGGTTCTTCACGTCGAGCGCATACCCGAGCGCACCCGCCACGAACAGTCCACCGCGGGCGATCGACAGGATCAGGTCGGGCCGGAACCCGCTGTCGGCCACCGTCTCGGCGAGCTCACGACTCGCCGTCCCGAACAGATCCCACGTGAGCACCTCGCGCTCCGGCTCACTCTCGGCCACTGGCCATCCTCCCGCGTCGCTTGCACACTCCGGCGAGCATATGCGCCGACCGTTCGTCAGCCGCTCATCGCCCAGGGCCGCCGGAACGAGCGCGGGGCCTTGTGGGTGGGCGTACGTCGCTGCAACCTGTCTCGTGCGGTACTAACTTCACAGGCAGGCGCAGCAACGACGACGCATGCGCCTGAGCAACGACCAGGAGGCCTTGCAGATGACGACAGAGCAGTCGCCGGCACTCGACAACCTGTTGACCGAGAGCCGGAGCTTTCCTCCGAGCCCGGAGTTCGCGGCGGCCGCCAACGCGACCGCGGACTGGTATACGGAGGCCGACGCCGATCGCGAGGCGTTCTGGGCGAAGCAGGCCGAGCGCCTGCACTGGGACACCACGTGGACACAGGTCGTGGACTGGTCGGACGCCCCGTTCGCGAAGTGGTTCGTCGGCGGCAAGCTGAACGTGGCCTACAACTGCGTCGACCGGCACGTCGAAGCCGGCCACGGCGACCAGACGGCCATCCACTGGGTCGGCGAACCGGGCGACACCCGCGACATCACGTACGCCCAGCTCAAGGACGACGTGTCGAAGGCCGCGAACGCGCTGACGTCCCTCGGCGTGACCGCCGGTGACCGCGTCGCGATCCAGCTGCAGATGATCCCGGAGGCGATCGTCGCGATGCTGGCCTGCGCCCGGATAGGCGCGCTGCACAACGTGGTGTTCGGCGGGTTCTCACCGAGCGCGCTCCGGCAGCGGGTGGACGACGCCGAGGCCAAGGTCGTCGTCACCTCGGACGGGCAGTACCGCCGGGGCAAGGCGGCACCGATGAAGGCGAACGTCGACGAGGCGCTCGAGGGCGCGGCGAGCGTCGAGAAGCTCATCGTGGTCCGTCGCACCGGCAGCGACCTCGAAGGCGACGTTCCGTGGGTCGAGGGCCGCGATGTGTGGTGGGACGAGCTGGTCGAGGCGCAGTCGGCCGACCACGAGCCGGAGGCGTTCGACTCCGAGCACCCGCTGTACATCCTGTACACGTCGGGCACGACGGGTAAGCCGAAGGGCATCCTGCACACGTCGGGCGGCTACCTGACGCAGGCGGCGTACACCCACAACGCCGTGTTCGACCACAAACCGGGCGAGGACGTCTACTGGTGCACGGCCGACATCGGCTGGGTCACCGGCCACTCGTACATCGTGTACGGCCCGCTGGCGAACCGGGCGACGCAGGTCGTGTACGAGGGCACGCCGAACACCCCGCACGAGGGGCGGCACTGGGAGATCATCCAGAACTACAAGGTGTCGATCTACTACACGGCGCCGACGCTGATCCGCACGTTCATGAAGTGGGGCGCCGAGATTCCGGCGGGCTACGATCTGTCGTCGCTGCGGCTGCTCGGTTCGGTGGGTGAGCCGATCAACCCCGAGGCGTGGATGTGGTTCCGCGAGCACATCGGCAGCGGCAACTGCCCGATCGTCGACACGTGGTGGCAGACCGAGACCGGCGCGATCATGATCTCGCCGCTGCCCGGTGTCACGCACGCCAAGCCGGGTTCCGCGCAGCAGCCGCTGCCGGGCATCTCGGCCAAGGTGGTCGACGACGCGGGCACCCCCGTCGGCAACGGTGGCGGTGGCTACCTCGTGCTCGACAAGCCGTGGCCGGCGATGCTGCGCGGTATCTGGGGTGACGACCAGCGGTTCAAGGACACCTACTGGTCACGGTTCTCCGACCAGGGCTACTACTTCGCGGGCGACGGCGCCAAGTACGACAACGACGGCGACATCTGGCTGCTGGGCCGCGTCGACGACGTCATGAACGTCTCCGGTCACCGCATCTCCACGACGGAGGTCGAGTCGGCCCTGGTGTCGCACCCGACGGTGGCGGAGGCCGCGGTCGTCGGTGCGAGCGACGCGACGACGGGCCAGGGCATCGTGGCGTTCGTGATCCTGCGCGGTGACGCCGCGCAGGCGGGCGACGAGGCGATCCAGGATCTGCGCAACCACGTCGCGAAGGAGATCGGCCCGATCGCCAAGCCGCGACAGATCATGGTCGTGCCGGAGCTGCCGAAGACCCGTTCGGGGAAGATCATGCGCAGGCTGCTGCGCGACGTGGCCGAGAACCGCGAGGTCGGCGACGTCACCACGCTCGCCGACAGCACGGTCATGGACCAGATCTCGAAGGGCCTCTCGTCCGGTTCGGACGACTGACCCGACTCGGTCGCACACGAAAGCGGCCTCCACAGTGGATGTCCACTGTGGAGGCCGCTTCTATGTGTGCGGAGTTCCCCTAGGGGATGTGTCAGCCGGTCACGTCCAGGTGGCCGGGCTGCGGGGTCGGAGCCGGAGCGGCACCGTCCGGGCCGGCCTGGTCGCCGCCGTCACCGTTGTCGTCGCCGTTGTCGCCGTCGTCGCCGCCGTTACCGCCGTCGTCGCCGCCGTTGTCGCCGCCGTTGTCACCGTCGCCGCCGCCGTTGTCGCCGTCGTCGCCACCGTTGTCGTCACCCGCGGTGCAGGTGGCCGAGGCGATGTCGATCGTCTGGCCGGCGACGTCCGACAGGCCCGGGACGCCTTCCAGCAGCTCGATGTGGACCGCCGTGACCGTGTCGTCGGTCTGCTGGTTCAGGGTGACCTGGGCGACGCCACCGAGCTGCTCGGGCAGCACCGTCGTGTTCGGCTCGAGGTTGTTGATCGGAACCTCGTGCCCGGCGATGGTCAGGGTGGTGATGTCCGAGCTCATCTCACCGTTGTCGCACTCGGCGCTGATGGTCCCGGTTGCAGCAACCAGGGGCGAGCCACCCGGGAGTTCCGGGACGCCGGCAGCCTGGCCGGGCAGGACCTCGAGGTTGGCGACATCTGCGTACGCGTAGTTCGGGGACGCCTCGGCGTTGAGCACCGTCGCCCCGGCGAGACCCGGCACCTCGGTGCCGGCGACCGTCTCAGACCCCTCACCCACGACGTGCGGAGTCTTGGCGATCTCGATCAGGCCGCTGGCGGAGATGCCGAAAGCGGAGTCCTCGGTCTGCGCGAGCGCGGACGGGGCGAACATGACACCGCCGACGAGGGCGGCGGACAGTGCGCCCGCGCCGAGCGCGGCAGTCTTCTTCTTCGACAAGGAAGTACCTTTCGATTTCCGGTCGTGCATTCGGGTCGGGTTTCCGGGCGGGGGCCCGTCACCTGTGGGGCACTGCCGTGGGAGGGGCGTCAGACGACCTCGACGATCGTTCCCAGCGGCAGCTTGACGAGCTCGTCCAGGGCTTCTTTCGTAACCCTGATGCAGCCGTCGCTGTTGGCCTTGCCAACGAAGCTGTTGTCCGGCCACGTGTGGATGCCGACGGTGCCGGGGCCACCGCCGAACGTCTCGTGCGACTCCGAGTGATAACTCAGCGGAAGCACGATGGGGCTGTAGTCGTTCACCTGCTCCTCGATGGAAGCGATGATGTACTGCCGCCCCGTCGGCGTCGGGTGCTCGTCCTTCCCGACCCCGATGGTCCATTCCCCGATCTGCTCACCCTTCTTGGTGATCTCGAGGGTGAAGTCGTCGCGATGCACCGTGACGGCGAAGTCGTTGCGTGCCTCTTCGACCGTCTCGTCGGTGGCATGGACCCAGCCGCTCGCACCGTTCGGGCGGGTTGGCAGCAGGATCTGCGCCCAGTCGCCCTTCTCGGCGATGACCGGAACCCACGTCGGCGACGAGATCTGCTTGGCCGGCAGTTTCGCGAACGGCTCGCCGCCCGGCTCGTCGTACACCGCCAGCGTCTTCTCGGGGTGCAGCACCGTTCCCGTGCCGTTCTCACTCGCCGACCGGTCCCCCTGCGCGGGGTCGGCCGGAGCCTGGTCGAGGTCGCCGTAGGTAGTGGCCTTGGGCAGCTTCGCGAGCTGCTCCTGGGTCATGGCGACCGGTTTGGTGTCCTGCCCGCCGGCGGAAGCGGAGTCGTCCCCGCCACCGCACGCGGTCACGACGAGTGCGAACACCGCCGCGCTCGCCGCTGCCGCCAGCGACCGCGACCGCTTCCGGTACGCGGCCCCGAACCCGGCGGACACACCGGCCTGACGTCCGGCGGAACCGGAACAGCCGGCGTTGCTACGCCTTTCCATCGATCACGTCCTGCAACTAGGCACACGAAGGTGCGAGGTGTGGAGCGTTCAGTGGTGCGCCGCTCACGCGATGTGCAACCGTTTGCGCAAGCCCGCACCAGGGCGTTCCTCGTGCTCGAACGTCCGAAGTCCGGACCCAACGGCGCAGCCCCCAGTACGACCCCGCTGCGTGCACAACGTTCCGCGCCACACGGGTTTTACGTGCACAGGGTTTTACTGTTCGCGTACGCGACGGTTCGCATTGTTATCGCCACTGCGAGTCGCGATCAAATGCGTTGCCAATTTTCAGCACCGCTCCGAGCTGCAAAGACGAGGCGTTTCCGCAGGACACAGCCTGATCGTGGGATCACTCCATCGAGCTACGGGCACGGGGTCCAGACCTCACCTTCGCAGGCAGGGCGGCCGATGCGGCGCTTGCGACGGAAAAGACTCCACATCGCCATCCGGACACAACGGACCCGCAGACTACCCGACGGTATGAGACCTGGCGCACACTTTACCGAATTTTGTTAACACCATTCCCGGCCATCGCGAGCCCCCGGGTGGACAAGACGTCGAACGAATGTTCTACACTGCGGACGCCACTGCCGGACGTTTCGAGGGGACCTGCCCGCGATGAATGCCGAAGCCACCGCCGACGCCGAAGCCACGGAAGCCACCGACACCGCCACCGGCCGGACCACCGATGTCGCCGCTCCGACCGCCGAGCGCCCAGAGACCAGCGAAAACACCGAGAACGGCGGCACCGGCTCGGACCGGAAGCCCGCCGATGGCGATGCGACGTCGGCCGGCTCCGACGAGCTCGCCCGGGCCGGCGAAGAGGGGCAGTCCACCGAGGACGCGAAGCCCAAGCGCGGCCGCGCGAAGGGGTCGAACGCACGCAAGACCCGCACGGTCGAACTGACACTCACCGTCACGGGCACCGCGGACGGCGAATGGCAGGCGGAACTCAAACACGGCAGCAAGTGGGTCACTCGCGGACTGGCCGTGACCGCCTCGGCCGTGTCGCGCGCGGCCAAGGAACTGCACGAGCAGCTGTCCACGCCGATCGACGAGGTCATCAACGCCGCGAAGGAGCAGCAGCAGGCCCGCGTGGCCGAGCTCGAGGCCCAGCTCGAAGAGGCCAAGAAGCAGCTGGCCGACCTCGAACAGTGATCCGCTGCGCCGGCGGGTGATCAGTCGCCTTCGGAACCGCCACGGTCCCCGTCGACGTCGATGCGGGCCTCGTGGCGTACCGGGAAGTTCACCGACCGGGCGATGAAGCACGCCTCGTGGGCGGGTTCGTGGAGTTCGCGGGCCTTGTCGACCATGTCGGTATCGGCGACGGTCACCACCGGACGGAGCGACACGGACGTGAACTCCCCGACCCCGAGCGTTTCGGTCATCGTGCCGAGCGGCTCGTCGGCATAGCCGGTGACCACCACGCCCGCCTGCGCGCACTGTGCGAGGTACGACAACATGTGGCACTGGGCGAGCGCCGCCAGCAGCAGTTCCTCCGGGTTCCACCGGTCCGCGTCGCCCCGGAAGAAGGGATCGGCCGACCCCGCCAGCGGCGGTTTCCCGTCGGCGACGACGTGGTGCTCGCGGCCGAAGTCGCGGTATCCCGATGTGCCGGTGCCACGGTCACCCGTCCACCGCAGAGTCAGCCTGTACGTGTGCTCCCGCTCGCGCATGCCTCCTTGATACCCGCCGGCGTCGGCGTGCTCACCACAGCGATCACTACGGCACGGCGACCACCTACGGCGCCGGTTTCCCCGGTCGGCGTGTCCACCGGCTGAGCCACGAAGCGTTCCGGGGTTACCGCACCCCGGACATCAGCTTGCGGATGAACGGCGAGGCCAGCGCGATGAGCACGCCGATCACGACAGCGACGGCACCGACCGTTCCGAAGTACGACGCCTCGGCCTCCGGCGAGTAGTACTTCGCGAGCGACCCGGACAACGCCGTGCCCAGCGACACCGACAGGTAGTTCAGGGCCACCATCTGGGCGGGAAACGCCTTCGGCGAGAGCTTGGTCGACAGGGACAGACCGATCGGCGACAGGAACATCTCCGCCATCGTGAACACCGCCAGGATGCCGACGACCGCCAGCAGCGGGCTCGTGTTGCCGTGTCCGCCGGCCATCGGCAGGAACAGCAGGAACGCCCCGCCCATCACGGCGGTGCCGAGCGCGAACTTCATCGGCGTCGACGGCTGCCGGTCGGCGAGCTTGGCCCACACCGTCGCGAACATCGGCGCCAGGATCAGGATGAACGCCGGGTTGATCAGGTTCACCCACGAGATCGGCATCTCCCAGCCGAACAGGTCGCGGTTGAGCCGTTCGTCCGAGTACACCTCGAGCACGGTGAACTGCTGCTGGAACAGCGCGAAGAACGCCGCACTGCCCACGAACATCGGGATGAACGACAGCACGCGCCTGCGCTCGACACCGTCCACCTTCGCGCTGGTCAACAGGATCACGAACAGCACGACCGCGGCGACACCCGCGATCCCCACCGCGACGTCGCCGAGGTTCTCGGCGGTCACCACACCCGTCAACACGAGCGCCACGGCCACGACGACGATCGCCACGAAGACCAGCGCAACCAGCGGGCGGCGGGATGCGGGCAGCGGGTTCGGCACGACACGCGACGCCGCACCGAGGTTGGAGCGGCCGATCGAGTACTGGACCAGACCGATGGCCATACCCGCGGCGGCCAGGCCGAACCCGACGTGGAAACCGACGGTGTGCTGGAAGAAGCCAGTGAGCGCGGTACCGACGAAGGCACCCAGGTTGACGCCCATGTAGAAGATCGTGAAGCCGGCGTCGCGCCGTTCGTCGCCCTCGCTGTAGAGCGTGCCCAGCACGGCGGTGGCGTTCGCCTTGACGCCGCCGCTGCCGAGTGCCACGCAGAGGAGGCCGACGCCGACACCGAGGTAGCCGGGCAGTACCGCGAGCCCGAGGTGGCCGATCATGATGAGGACGGCGCTGTAGAACAGGGTCCGTTCAGGGGCGAGGAGACGGTCGGCGATCCACGCGGCGATGATCGTCGACAAGTAGACAAGGCCGCCGTACGCACCGACGATTCCGAGTGCGGTGCCCCTGTCCATTTCCAGACCGCCCTCGGCGGCCGAGAAGTAGAGGTAGAGCGGCAGGATGCCGAGCATCCCGTAGAACGAGAAGCGCTCCCACATCTCGACGCCGAAGAGGTTGGCGAGCCCTCGGGGGTGCCCGAAGAAGGTCTTCTCGTTGCCGTCGCCCGCGGATCCCGCGCCGGCGGCTTCAGTGGCGTTACCCGACATGTTGAATACTGTCCGATCTTGCGTGCTTTGACGACTTTGTCCCGGATTACCGGCCAGTACTCAACAATACTCCCCACTCACTACCGATCGTGACAGTCGTCGCCGTCCGCTCTCACCCGTTCGGCGCACCGTCGCTCCGACCTGCGGGCGACCCGTTCGGACGACAACTTCACACAACATCGACATCGCCCTGCGCCCTTCGCGACCGTGACCCCGTCCGCATGGCACGATGAGGCGCGTGAGCAGCCCGAAGCATGAACTCAACGACGGCGACAACCGGGATGCCGGGGGCTGGGTGCCCTACCTCCCGTTGTCGGAGGACAGCACGGCCGACTCCGCCGACGGCGCGTCGATCGGATCGCTGGTCAAGGACGCGACACAGCACATGTCGACGTTGTTCCGCGCCGAACTCGAGCTGGCGAAGACCGAGACTGTCGGCGAGGTCAAGAAGGCCACCAAGGGCAGCGTCTTCTTCATCATCGCCGCGGTGGTCGCGCTCTACAGCTCGTTCTTCTTCTTTTTCTTCCTCGGCGAACTGCTGTCGGAGTGGCTCCAGCGCTGGGCCGCCTTCGGCATCGTGTTCCTGCTGATGCTGGTGTTCGCCGGAATCTGCGGGTTCGTCGGCTACCGGAAGTTCAAGAAGGTCCGCGCGCCGCAGCGATCGATCGACAGCATCAAGGAGTCGGCCGCGGCGCTGAAGCCGCAGCAGAAGTCCGGCGACACCGCCGACGGGACGCCCGCTGCCGCGGGCCGGCCGCTGCCGCGGTCCTGATCCCTCCCGTCACCGCAGCCCGGAAGTGCTCCCACCCGACCCGTCGACCGTCCGGTATCCCGGCCCGTGGGCGCATCGCGACGTGTCCGCCAACGGCATCCTGCTGCACGTGGCCGAGGCCGGCGAGGGTGAGCCCGTGTTGCTGCTGCACGGGTTCGCGGGCCTGTGGTGGACGTGGCATCACCAGCTGCGTGACCTCGCCGACGCCGGATTCCGCGTGGTGGCCGTCGACCTCCGCGGATACGGCGACTCCGACAAGCCGCCGCGCGGCTACGACGCGTGGACGGCCGCGGGAGACGTCGCGGGGCTGATCCGCGCGCTCGGCCTCCGCTCGGCACACGTCGTCGGCCATTCCTGGGGCGGGCTGCTCGCCTGGTCGGCCGCGGCGATCCGGCCGCGGGTCGTGCGGTCCGTCGGCGTGCTCGGCGGTGCGCATCCGTTGGCGCTGCGACACGCGGCCGCGAAGCTGCCCGTCGGACGCCGGGGCGCCCAGGCCCGCGCGTCCCGACACGTGCTGCGGTTCCAGGTACCGATGGCCCCGGAGAAGCGGCTCGTCGCCGACGACGCCGCCTACACCGGCGAACTGCTCGCGTCGTGGGCCGGCGAGGCATGGCGCGGCACCGACGACTTCGCCGAGACCACAGCCACGCTGCGGCACGCGATGCGCATTCCGGGGGTCGCCCACAGTGCGCTCGAGTACTACCGCTGGGCCCTGCGCTCGCAGTTCCGCAGCGACGGCAGGCGGTTCCGGCGCGAGGTCGACACCCGCGTCACGATGCCGGTGCTGCAGCTGCACGGCGAGGACGACCCGTGCATCCTGCCCGCCACGGCACGCGATTCGACGCCGTGGCGCGGTCCGCGGTCGCGGTTCGTCTCCCTGCCCGGCATCGGCCACTTCCCGCATCTCGAGACGCCCGAGCGGACGTCGGCCGAGCTCGTCGACTTCCTCCGCAGTCACTGACCGGCCCGACGTCCGGCGAACCCACTCCCAGGGGTAGACCCCCGACACAGCCTCGTGACCTGGGCGAATCCGTCACGTCACGCGCCCACTTGCCTTCACGGTTTACACGCGTTTACCGTGGTTTACATGCGTTCACCCGCAGACATTCCGGACACCCGAATCCGCATCCTCGAGGCTGCCGTCAACCGCTTCGGGCAGGACGGATTCGACGCCTCACTGCGCGCGATCGCGGCCGACGTCGGAGTGAGCGCACCGGCGATCCTCAAGCACTTCGACTCCAAGGAGGAACTGCGCCGCGCCTGCGACGAACACGTCGTGGACGTGATCCAGAAGTACAAGACCGAGGCCATGCGCTCGGCCGATCTGCGCGCCACGTTCCTGACACAGATGGCGATGGTCGACGAGTTCCAGCCGCTCATCCGCTACGTGGTGCGCAGCCTCATGACCGGCGGCGATGCGGCACGGAACCTCCTCACCGACATGTACGGCGAGGCGGAACGCTGGATGGCCGAAGGGGTCCGCACCGGCGTCATGCGCCCCAGCCGCGACGAACGGGCCCGCGTCAAGCTCACCTTCTCGATCTCGCTCGGCTGGATGCTGCAGTCCGTTCTGATGGCGGATGAGGATCTCGGCGAGCTCGACGCGGACTTTTGGCGGCAGACGATCCACGAGCTGATGCCGCCCGCACTTGAGCTCTACACCCACGGCCTGCTGACCGACAGCACCCTGCTCGACGCCTACGTGTCCGGCCGCACCGAACCGCTGAGCGACAGCGATCCCCCGGCCTCTCCGCCAGCCGGGCCGGGCGCCACACCCGACACCGCCGGACCCGACACCGCCTGACCCGCCGACAGCCTGCGCACACACACACCTGCAGACCACGCGAACGACATCGCAACACCACGAGACTCCACGTCAGAAAGAAGGTCGACAATGTCGTCCACCGGACCGGCCAGGGACGAGTCCCCGGCCATCGACATCTCCGGCGTCACCAAGAACTACGGGAAGGTCACCGCCCTCCGCGGCCTCGACCTCGAGGTCGCGCGCGGGGAGGTCCACGGCTTCCTGGGGCCGAACGGCGCCGGAAAGTCCACCACGATGCGGATCCTGCTGGGGATCCTGCGTCATGACGCCGGGACGGTGCGCATGCTCGGCGGCGATCCGTGGAGCGACGCCGTCGCCCTGCACCGCAGGCTGGCCTACGTACCCGGCGACGTGGAGCTGTGGCCCAACCTCACCGGCGGGGAGGCCATCGACCTGTTCGCCCGGCTGCGGGGCGGGGTCGACGCGGCCAAGCGCGACGAGCTCATCGAGCGTTTCGACCTCGACCCGCGCAAGAAGGGCCGCACCTACTCCAAGGGCAACAGGCAGAAGGTCGCGTTGATCTCGGCGCTGGCCTCCGAGGCCGACCTGCTGCTGCTCGACGAGCCCACCGCGGGCCTCGACCCGCTGATGGAAGTCGTGTTCCAGGAGTGCGTCCGTGAGGCCAAGGACGCCGGCGTCACGGTGCTGCTGTCCAGCCACATCCTGGCCCAGGTCGAGATCCTCGCCGACCGGATCTCCATCATCCGCAAGGGTACGGTCGTCGAGTCCGGCACGTTGCAGGACCTGCGGCATCTGTCCCGCACGACGGTGACCGCGTCGACCGACAAACCCCTCACCGAGCTCGCCGGGCGGCAGGGAGTACACGACCTGCACGCCGAGGGCCAGCAGACCCGGTTCGAGGTCGACGCCGAGCACCTGCCCGCGATCATGCGCGACCTCGCGGCCCACGACGTGCAGGCTTTGACCGCCACGCCGCCGACGCTGGAGCAGCTGCTGCTCCGGCATTACGGCGACGAACTCAGCGGCGCCGGCAGCAACGGCAACGATGCCGGAAGTAACGGCACCGGCACACGTGGAAAGGTCCGCTCCACCGGGAACGAGGTGGCGTCATGACGACCGCCACCGAACGGCCCGGCGGTGCTGCGCCGCCGCAGGCCAGCGCCCGCCAGCGCGGCGCGCTCACCGGCACCGGGACCCTGTTGCGGTTCATGCTCCGCCGCGACCGCGTGCGCCTGCCGACCTGGGTGCTGGGGTTGACGGCACTGTGGGCCTACTTCGCCAACGCGATCGGTGCCGTCATGGACGCCGAGAGCCTGGCCGGGATGGCAACGATGGCCGCCAACCCCGTGATGGCGCTGATCGGAGGACCCGGTTACGGCTTCGACGACATCACCGTCGCCCGGCTCGTGGCCGGCTTCTACGCCCTGTACCTGATGTTGGGCGCCGTCTTGATGTCCATCACGACCCTGTCCCGGCACACCCGGGTCGAGGAGCAGACCGGCCGGGCCGAGCTGGTCCGCGCGAACGTGCTGGGTCGGCACGCCCAACTCACCGCGGCTCTGCTCCTGGCGGTGGTGATGAACCTGCTGGTCGCCGGGCTGACCGGCCTGGTCACGCTCGGCTCGGCGATCGAGCCGCCGCCCGAGGCGGGACCGTCGCTGCTCATGGGCGCCGGCATCGGCGCGACGGGGCTGGCCTTCGCCGGCGTCGGAGCGATCACCACGCAGCTCTCGGCCTTCTCACGAGCCGGGTCCGGCATCGCCGGTGCGGTGCTCGGAGCGGCGTTCGTCGTCCGCGGAATCGGCGACATGTCGACCGCCCAGGACGGCGGCATCGGCTGGTTGTCCTGGCTCTCGCCGCTGGGGTGGTCGCAGCAGACCGCGCCGTTCACGCTGGACCGCTGGTGGCCGCTGCTGCTGTCGGTAGCACTCGCGGTCGCCGGCGCCGCGGTCGGCTACGCCCTCCAGACCCGGCGGGACCTCGCCGCGGGCGTCCTGCCCGACCGGCTCGGCGCGGCACGTGCGGCCGCGTGGCTGCGCAGCCCGTTCGCGCTGGCCTACCGGCTCCAGCGTCCGTCGCTCATCGGCTGGTCCGTGGCGATGGTGCTCGCCGGCGTCACCTTCGGTGCCTTCGCCCAGCCCATGCAGGAGGGCGCGGCGGACATGCCCGAGGAGATCGTCGCCGTCATGGGCGGGACCGAGGGACTCCTCGAAGGCTACCTGGGCTTCATGGGCATCTACTTCGCATTGATCGTCGCCGTGTACGTGATCCTGTCCGTGCAGTCGTTGCGGGGCGAGGAACAGGGCGTGCGCGCCGAACCGGTCCTCGCCACGTCCGTGAGCCGGTCGTCCTGGCTGGGCGCGTGGACCGCCGTCACCGCGGCCGGGGCCCTGTGGCTGCTGCTGCTCGCCGGGCTCGGCCAGGGTTTCGGCGCGGTGCTCGGCACCGGCGACTGGGGGCTGTTCGGCCCGGTCGTGCTGGGCAACGCGGTGCACGTGGCCGCCGCCTGGCTCTTCCTCGGACTGGCCGTCGCCCTGTACGGACTCGCGCCGCGCCTCGTCGGAGTGGTGTGGATCGTGTTCGTCTACGGAACGGTGCTGAGCCTGTTCGGCGAAATGCTGGAGTTCGACCGAGCGGTGCTGGACACCTCACCGTTCCAGCACGTCGGCCAGCACCCGGCCGAGGAGGTCTCCTGGGTCGCCGTGGGGATTCTGACGGTTCTCGGCGCTGTGCTGGTGGGCGCAGGGGCGACCGGGTTCCGGCGTCGCGACCTCGTCACCGCCTGAGTACGGCACCGCTCGAGCACCGGCACCGCCCCAGCGCGTCGGCATCAGAGCCGCCGCGCCGGGCCCCGCCATCGGGGTCACAGCGCGGCGGCGAGGAAGCCGAGTGCGAGTGCACACCCCGGGCCGAGCCTGATGGTCCTGGGGACGGCCGCGGGGATGACCTCGGCGCGGACGCCGGGATCCGCGGCCCAGTGCGTGCTCGGTGTGCTCCCGGCCGTCCTCAGGACGTGCACGGACCGGTGCCGACCTCCGAGCCGTACGCCGACGCCTGTTCGTACTCGTCGCGTACCTCGTCGGCCGTGAGCACGAACCCGGTGTCGGGGTCCTCGACCGACGCGCCGAACACGACGCCGACGACGTCGCCGTCCGGGTCGATCATCGGACCGCCCGAGTTGCCACTACGTACCTGCCCGCGGACGGTGAACACGTCGCGCTGGACGGTGTTGGCGTCGTAGATGTCCGGTCCGCGCAGGTTGATCCGCTCCCTGACCCGCAGCGAGGAGGCCGTGTACGGCCCGTCGAGCGGATAGCCGAGCGCGACCGCGGCGTCACCGGTCACCGCGGGCTCGTCCCGCAGATCGAGCGGACGGGTCGTGAGCCCGGGAACGGCCAGCACCGCGAGGTCCGTGCTCGGGTCGAAGTGCACCACGGTCGCGGCCTGTCGTCCCTGCGGCGTCTCGACGGCCACCTGGTCGGTACCCGCGACGACGTGCGCGTTCGTCATCACGCGCTGCGGGGCGACGACGAAACCGCTGCCCTCCAGCGATCGGGAGCACGACGTGGCGACACCGCGGATCTTCAGCACGCTCGGCTCAACCTCGCGCACGACGGAGTTCGCGGGCAGCGACTCGTCCGGCGGCGAGATCTCCCGCACCGGCGCCTGCTGGAACGGATCCATAATGGACGGGAACCCCGAGGCGTCGAGCAGGTCACGCAGGTCTCCGGGCAGCCCCTGAGCCGCGTCGGGCATGACGTCGTTGACGCCGCCCAGCACCGACGACTCGTTGAGCGCCCGCGCGAGACCCGGCATCGCAGCCACGCTCGTGAGCGGTAGCGCGATCAGCCACGCCACGACGAACACGACGATGCCCTGCACGATCGCACCGAGCGTGCTGTCCACACTGGACAGCTTCGGCGAGCGGATGCGGTATTTCAGCTGACTGCCGGCGAGCACGCCGAGGGTCTCGCCGAGCGCGACGAGGAACACGACCGCGCCGACGGCGATCGCCACGCGCGCGGCCGGCTCCTCGAACGAGTCCACGAGCCACGGCGCGAGCTCGATGCCCAGCAGTGCGCCCGCCATGACGCCGATGAACGCAGGCAGCGCGACGAGCATGCCCTGGCGCGCACCGGACACGGCCGCGAGCAGTGCCAGTGCGATCACCAGCAGGTCGACCCAGTTCACCGTCACTCCCGGCCCGTTTCACGCTCCATGTGCCGCGCCCACGCTACGTCAAGGTCTCGCACGTCCGTGTGATCCCATGGCCGTTCCCAGCCGCCGAGACGCAGCAGCGCGGTCAACACGCCCGCGGTGAAGCCCCACACGAACAGCTCACCCACGGTGAAGGCCGGCCCTTTCCAACCGCCACCGGGTCTGCGGACCATGAACCGGTTCGCGGGATCGGCCAGTTCGGACAGCGGCACGCGCGCCACCGCGGCCGTCTCGCCGGGATCGACGGCATGCACCGGCGACGGTTCGGCCCAGTGGGCGAGCACCGGCGTCACCGCGAAGCGCGACACGGGGATGTACAGCCTCGGCAGCACCGCCACGGGCCTGATGCCGGAGACCTCGACGCCCGTCTCCTCCTCGGCCTCACGCAGCGCCGTACCGATCGGCCCCTCGTCGCCGTCCTCGGCACCGCCGCCGGGGAACGCCACCTGCCCGGCATGCGATACGAGGGTGTCGGCGCGCCGCAACAACAACACGTCCGGCCCGTGGACGGGCTGTTCCCCGAACAGCACCAGTACCGAGGCAGCCCGCGGATCCTCCCCGTCGGGCACGGTCAGGCGCGTGAACGCCGCGGCGTCGGTTCCGTCGCTGGCCTCGACGAGGCCCGCCAGCCAGTCCGGCACGTCCGCGGGGTCGACCAGCGGACCCGTCGTCTCGCACGTCACCGGTCACCTCCCGAACGCACGACCTCCCGAATCTGCTCCGCGGAGGTGAACAGCCGCGGCTGGCGGACGAGTTCGACGTCCCCGCCGGGGGTGACGAGATACGACGCGGGCAGCGCACGCGGCACCGACAGCGCCTCCCGGATCGGACCCGAGGGACCGTCGCCGTCGAACACGCCCGGCAGGTCGACGCCGAGTTCCGCCAGCAGTTCGAGGCCGTCCCGCCTTCCGCTCTCCACCTGCACGGTGACCACCCGAGCCGCGCCGGGTTCGGCCGCGTAATCGTCGAGCAGCGGCAGTTCCTCCCGGCACGGCTCGCACCACGTGGCCCAGACGTTGATCAGTGTCGGCCGGTCCCCTGCGGCGACGAGCTCGCCCGCGTCGACGCGGGAGCCGTCGGCCAGGCATTCCACCTGGACGTCCCGCAGTTCGCGGGCGGGCGCGCCGGATCCGGGACGGCAGGGCTCGAGCTGTGCGGCCGCACGGGCGGGGCCGACGTCCTCACCCTGGGCCTGCTCGTCCGACGAGTTCACCATCGGCACGACCGCCACCAGCGCGGCGACCAGCAGCACACCCGCCACCAACGCCCAGCGCGCCGCGGCCGTCACCGCTGCGACACCATGGCCAGCAGGTGGTCGCGCTCGTCTCCCTTGACCAGCTCCGCGGCCTCGTCGAAGTCGGTCGGGCCCTCACCGAACGCCGGGCAGTCGCGCGCCAGCGGACACGCGCCGCACGCGGGCTTGCGGGCGTGGCAGATCCGCCTGCCGTGCCAGATCACGCGCTGCGAGAGCATCGTCCAGTCCTTCCGCGGGAACAGCTCACCGACCGCGAACTCGACCTTGACCGGATCCTGTTCGGCCGTCCAGCCCCACCGGCGCACGAGCCGGCCGAAGTGCGTGTCCACGGTGATGCCCGGCAGTCCGAACGCCTCGCCCAGGATGACGTTCGCCGTCTTGCGGCCCACCCCGGGCAGTTTCACGAGCGCGTCGAGCGTGTCCGGCACGTCCCCGTCGTGTCGCTCGAGCAGCACTGCGCCGAGCTTGAGCAGTGACGTCGCCTTGTTGCGGTAGAAACCCGTGGGCCGGATGTACTCCTCGAGCTCCGTCCGGTCGGCGCCCGCGTAGTCGGCGGCCGTGCGATAGCGCGCGAACAGGGCCGGCGTGGTCTGGTTGACCCGCACGTCGGTGCACTGGGCCGACAGGATGACGGCCACGAGCAGCTCGAGCGGCGTGGAGAAGTCCAGCTCGCACTCGGCGTTTGGATACGCCTCGTCCAGGCAACGCTTCATACGTCGCGCCCGCCGCACCAGGGCCAGCCGGCTCTCCTCGGTAAGGGGCCGCGACCGGACAACACTCTTTCGGGGAGTCCCCTCGCGGGGGTGCTCAGGAACCGCTGACGACACATCGTTAGCCTACGTGCGACCTCCGACAGGACGGGCACACGCGTGACTACCCTCGAGCGCGGCGGTGCCCCAGATCGCCGGATATGGAGAGAAATGACCGTCTGGTTCGTCATCGCGGTCCCACTGGCGGTCATGCTGTTCGCACTCGGCATGGAACGCGTCGAGACCCGGCTACGCCACGTGTCCGTGCGCGGCGAGGACGTCGAGGAATTCCTCGAGCAGGCCAAGCCCGAAGAGGTCAGAGCGCTGTACGGACACGGCATCGGCAGGGCGCTCGAGCTGTTCCGCCGCAGGCGGTTCGGCGGTCGCTCCGGCGGCCGCTTCGGCAAACCCCGCCGGCCCGCGTCCGAACCGCAGTCGGCACAGACCCGGACGCCGGCATCGTCGGCGTCCTCGGTGCCGGAACCCACGACCCGACCTGCAGAGTCGCAGGCACAGGACGCGACCGGTGAGCGCGGCGCCGGCTGAGGCCACCTCACCCGGCGACGCCGGCCCCCTCACGCAGCGACATCGGCGGCTCACCCGTAGAGCTCAAACCGGCGCGCACAGCGTGCCCCGCCGGTAGTCGACGTGACACCCGCGGTGACGTGTCGTCACCCGACCGGAGGCGGTCGCCCGTCACCGTTACGTCAGGGTTAAACTTTCGGGTCGGAGATCGTCCGCGTACGGTCTCGACGAGCTGTGTCAGGCAACGCCCAGCGCCGGGTGATGCCGTGTACGTCACCCAGGACGGGGGAGGCGCTACGGCGGATCGGCGAGCCGGGAAGCGATCTCGAGGGCACGCCCTACACTGCACGTAGTGACCGGCGCCACGCTCCCGCCCCCGGGTGCGATGGTCGCTTCTCAAAGGAGGCACGAGGTGGACGAGACCCTGGCCAGGGCGGGCATTTTCCAGGGCGTGGAGCCGGCTGCGGCCGAAGCGCTCGCGCAGACCCTGGAGACCGTGGACTTTCCGCGTGGCCACGTGATCTTCAACGAGGGCGAACCCGGCGACAAGCTCTACATCATCAAGTCGGGCAAGGTGAAGATCGGCCGCAAGTCGGCCGACGGCCGGGAGAACCTCTTCCAGATCATGGGCCCGTCGGACATGTTCGGCGAGCTGTCGATCTTCGATCCGGGACCGCGTACCTCGACGGCGACGACCGTGACCGAGGTCAGCACCGTGACGATGGACCGTGCCGCCCTGCGGCAGTGGATCTCCACGCGTCCCGAGATCGCCGAGCAGCTGCTCCGCGTGGTCGCCCGCAGACTGCGGCGTACGAACAACATGGTCGCGGAACTGATCTTCACCGACGTTCCCGGCCGTGTCGCCCGCGCGCTGCTGCAGCTGGCCCAGCGGTTCGGCAGCCAGGAGGCCGGCCTGCTGCGGGTCACGCACGACCTGACGCAGGAGGAGATCGCCCAGTTCGTCGGCGCCTCCCGCGAGACCGTGAACAAGGCGCTCGCCGACTTCGCACACCGCGGCTGGCTGCGGCTCGAAGGCAAGAGCGTGCTGATCCTCGACCCTGAGCGACTCGCGCGACGCGCCCGCTGACCTGCGGGTTCGACACCTCGACCCGGGTGGCGTCCCATAATTCCCGTATGACCGGTCGGCGACTCCGACGGCGCACGCGGAGACAGGCGCGACATCCGGGATCCGGCATCCCGGGCAGGTGCGGACCCTCCGGGGCCGCACCGCGGGACGCGCAGACCTCCGTCTGCCGAACCGGGCAGGCCACCGCCGCAGCGGCAGCGCCGTTCGGCGTCGGATCGCCGAACGCGATCGCATCACGGCATGACAAAGGGCCGGGCGCCACCCCCGACGTGGCGCACCGGCCCTTTGCCTGTGCGTGGACCATCCCCCGACAGCCCACGCTCCCCGCCCTCCGGTTGAAAGGCCCCGACCCGAATCCCGGAGGGAGACTGTGTTCGCCTCCAGCAGCGTGCTCTTCGCGTAACCGATGTTCGGTGTTACCGAACGCCTCTCGATTACGGGGTACCCGCTGCGAAGCGAGGAAACCGACTATGTAGTTGATCGAAGCGTCCGACGTCCACTCCGACACGCCGTGCGTGCCTCCCGCGGTCCCCGTCACCGCCGCCGCGCTGCGCTTGGTGAAGCACGGCGCTTAGTGCCGGGTCACGGATCTCGTCTTCAGCTTGTTCACGGGTGGGACTCGTGCTGCCGAGTCTGATGACGCGAGACTCGCTGACCTATTCAGAATCGCACGGCACCCACCCTGCTCTTCAAGGGTCTTCACCCTCAAGGACGCTCAGGCGGGCTGAAAGATGCCCGATAACGCTGTTCTGTTACCCAACTGAGACCCGGATACCCGAAAGAGGGGCGGGGTATGCACCTCGATACTCAGCGTCGCCGGTTGATCCGGTCCAGAAAATAGATTGGTACGCACGTGCCATAATAGTGGGCATGTCCCGGTCCGAGCCTCCCCCGTACGAGCCACCCGAGTCCCACGGCCGCACCTCGCTCGCCGATTACCGCGCGGTGCTGCGCACCCCGCGTTCTCGCAGGCCACTGGTGGCGTCCGTACTGGCCCGCCTGCCGATCGCCATGATCGGCATCTCGGCACTGCTGTACGTGCAGCACGAGACCGGATCCTTCGCCGCGGCCGGGCTGGTGTCGGCCGCCGCTCTCGCCGGCGTGGCCGGCGGATCGGTCGTGCAGGGCCGGATCATCGACCGGCTCGGGCCGACACGCCCACTTCTGGTGGTCACCGGACTGTTCGTCGCGGCCTTGACCTCGCTGATCGTCGTCATCGAGGCCGGCGCTCCCGTGCCGGTGCTCGTCAGCTGCTCCGCCGCGATCGGACTGTTCGAACCGGCGACGGGATCCGCCTCGCGTGCCCTGTGGGCACGGCTGCTGCCCGAGGGGCCGACACGTGACGCGGCGTTCTCCTACGAAGCGATCAGCATGGAGGTGTTCTTCATCCTCGGGCCCGGGCTGGCGGGGGTGCTGATCGCGCTGCCGTGGCCCGGCACCGGCCTGGTCCTCGGCGGGGCGTGCATGGCGACGGGCGCGGGGTTGTTCGCACTGAGCCCGGCGGTGCGGGAGTGGGGGCCGAACCCGCAGGCGGGCACGTCGCTGCTCGGTGCGCTGGCGAGCCCGGGCATGCGCACGCTTGCGCTCGGGGCGTTGGGCTTCGGCATCGTGATCGGCTTCGTCGAGGTCGCGGTACCCGCGGCGGCGGAACAGGCGGGCAGTGTGTCGCTCGGCGGGGTGTTGCTGTCGCTGTGGTCGGTGAGCTCGGTGGCGTTCGGCGTGGCCTACAGCCTCCGGCCGTGGCCGAGGACACTGCCGGCGCGACTGCCCGTCCTGCTCGGCCTGTTCGGAGCCCTCGTGGCGGTCATGGCGTGGCCCTCGACCCTGTGGGGCCTGGCGTTGGCGATGTTCGCGGCGGGCGCGATGATCACGCCGCAGTCGACCACGCACTCGACCACGATCGAGCTGACCGCACCGCGCGACACGGCCGCCGAGGCGTTCTCGTGGGTCCTCACGTCCGTCACGCTCGGGATCGCCTGCGGCCAGTCCGTGAGCGGTTACGTCGTCGAACACGCGAGCCCGTCGGCGGCCTTCCTGACCGCGGGCGCCGTCGCGATGACGCTCGCCGCCGTCGTGGCACTCCTGCGCAGGACGATCCGCCCCCACACACCGTCCACCGAACCGGTCCGGGCGCTCGCCACCTGATCCGCCGAACCGTCCGATCCCCGAGTCCCTGCGGTCAGCTGCGCAGGTACTCGAGCTGGGCGGTCACACTGCTCTCTGCGACGGGCCAGAGGGCACGGTCGACGTCGGCGTAGACGTGTTCGACGATCTGCCGCGGAGTCGCCTCCCCGCCCAACACCTCCAGGGCACCCCGAATCTCGTCGAGGCGCTGCTGCCGGTGCCTGCGGTACTCGTCGACCGTCGCAGGCAGATCGTCACGCTCCGGGCCGTGACCGGTGAGACCCAACGATCCGGCAGGCAGCTCGGCGAGCCGGTCGAGTGAACGCAGGTAGTCGCCGATGTGCTCGACGACCGTCGTCCCGCGGCCGAGAACCGTGTCACCCGTCAGCACGTGGACCACGTCGTCGTGGTCGAAGCGCAGCGACACGGAGTCGGCGCAGTGACCCGGCGTGTGCAGGACCGTCAGTTCCAGTCCGCCCGCGCGCACGACGTCGCCGTCGCCCAGCGGATCGCCGTCGAGGCACAGTCCCGGGTCGAACGCCCGCACCGGCGCGCCGGTCCGCTCGGCCAGCCAGGGCGCGCCGTCGGAGTGGTCGGGGTGATGATGGGTCAGGACGATCAGTTCGACCGGCCCGGCGGCCGCCTCGACGCGCTCCAGGTGGGCCGTGTCGAGGTAGCCGGGGTCGACGACCACCGACGCCGCCGCGCCCGGTGCCCGCAGGATCCAGGTGTTGGTGCCCTCGAGCGTCATGTTCGACGGGTTGTCCTCGAGCACCACGGTCACCGCCGACGTCACCTCCCGCGGCGTCTCGTACGCCGGGTGCACGTTCGCGCCGGTCATCGCACCTCCAGTCATGGTCACAGTTCGACGAGCACGGACTCGCCGTCGACCCGCAGGGTGGGCATGACCTTCGGGACGGGCGTGCGATCGGTCGCCAACACCTCGGCCACATCACGGCACGCCGCGAGATCCGACAGCATCGCCCAGGTGGGCGGCATCAGCATGCTGCGTCCCGCCTCGCCGTCGGCCATGGCGTCGGCGGGCGTGCGCCAGCCCGATTCGGACGCCTCGGTGGTCTCGCCGTCGGCGTCCTGCCCGGCGGGCAACGCCGCGACGAAGAATTTCGTGTCGTACCGGCGCGTCTCCTGTTCCGGGGTGACCCAGTTCGCCCACGGCCGCAACAGATCGCCGCGCAGTGTCAACCCGGTGTCGGCGAGGAACGCGGCGAGCGACAGTTCCCTGGCCACGAGCGCAGCCCGGGCGTCGGCGTAACCGGAGGTGTCGTCGACGGTCGTGTCGGACCCCCGTCCGGCCAGCAGCACACCGGACTCCTCGAACGTCTCACGCACGGCCGCGCACACGAGCGCTCTGGCGAGGCGTTCGTCGCAGCCGAACCACTCCGCCCACTGCGCGGCGGGCGGTCCCGCCCATGCGATCGACGCGTCGGCGTCCCGCTCGTCGACACCGCCCCCGGGGAACACGGTCATTCCGGCGGCGAACTTCATCGCCGCGACCCGGCGTTGCAGGAACACCTCGACGCCGCCCGGGGTGTCACGCAGCAGCATGACTGTCGCCGCCTCACGGACGGGCACCGGCTCGTCGGGCCGGCTCGCGTCACTGATCAGGTCGGGCACCGCGCTCCTCGGCACGTGAAAGTTCGCAGACACGTCCGCAACATACCGCCGTCGCCTGGCTCGTGGCTCCGGCTAACGGGCGTCGGTTCCGTTGGCGGCGCCGGGACCGGGGCCGCCGGTCCGCTGACGCTGCGCCTCGGCGCGTTCGCGTTCGGCGAGTTCGGCGTGCAGCTCCCGCAGGAGTTCGCGGTCGCGGTCGGTGAGCTGTGGATCGTCGAGGTTGAGGTCGGGGATCCGGGCGAGCTGGTCGGAGTCCAGGTCGGCCGACGCGAGCGCCTGTCCGTTGTCGCGGTCCTCGGCGATCGCGGCCCGCAGCTGGGCGACCTCTTCGCGGGACATCTCGGTGGTCTGTGCCGACCGGTTGTCCTGGTCGGCGTCGTGCGACGGCTGCGGGAACTCGACGACCTGGCCGCCCTCGCTGCGCGGGAGTTCACCGCCCGCATGCCGGGGCGGTTCGGTCTGTCCGCGAGCGGGCTGGCGCGCACGGCGACCGCGAGTGGAGTCCCCGGACGACCTCGTCGACCGGGGCGGTTCGGCGGTCCAGCCGCGGCTCGGCGAGGCGTGCTCGGCCGACGGTTCCGGAAGCGAGCCGTCGGCCGTCTGCGTTTCGGGGACCGCCGCAACAGCCGGCGGGTTCTCGGATGATGCCGGGGCCGCGGGCGCGGCACGCGACGGTTCCGGGGTGGGTGCTTCGGGCGGCGGGGGCACGCTCGCCGGACCGGTGGGGGCGGGTGCCGGCTCAGCGTGAGCCGGCGCCGCTCTTACAGACTCGGCCCTCCCCGAGTCGTGACGGACGGTGTCCGGGCCGGCGAGCCACACGGGAACGCCGGAGGACAGCGCCGCCTCGTGGTAGGCGGTGCGTTCCGAGCCGGGCCCGGTGACCTCGACGACCGCCCGGATACCGGCCTTGCGCAGCGCGTCGCCGACACGGAAGGCGACGGCGGGCGGATGCGCGTCCGGGCCGATGTCGACGAGCACGACGCGCTGCGGCAGCGGGCCGGGGACGCCGCCCGCGGCGGTGTTGCGCCACACGGCGTGCACGGAACGCAGATCGGGCAGCACGCGCAGCACACGGTCGAGGGCCTCGCCGACCCCTGCGTCCGGGGCGTCCTCGCGGCTGAACCGGTGGTCGGTGGCCGCGACGTCGTCGACGACGGTGAGCTGGTCGGCGAGCGTCACGTCGGAGCGGGTCAGCTCCAGCAGGGCCGCCAGTTCGCGCTGTTCGGCCGGGCGGACGGGAAGGCGGCCTGCGACGAGCGAACCCACGGTCAGTTCGACGGCATCGTCCAGGTTCGAGCGGGCGACGAGTTCGCGCGCTTCGGAGAGCGCACTGTCGTCGAGCCTGCCCGCGACCCCGAGCAACGCGTTGTACAGGCGCAACGGAACGCCGAAGCCGTCCTGGTCACCGCCGGACCGGTGGTCCACCATGTCGCCGCTCTCCCTCCCGCCCGCCGGCCGCGGACGCTATGCGGATACCAGTTGCCGCCCGGCGTCAGCCGCCCCGACGCACACGAACCGCGAGTTCGCGAGCGCCTCCCGGTGATAGGCGGGCGGGTCGAACCGGACGGGCAGCACCTCCACGCACGGAGCTTCGTCGCCCAGCACGCGCAGTACCCGCTGCAGTTCGCCCGTCAGCCGGGGAAGCCCCGCGGTGGCCGTGACGAGCAGGACCCGCTTCGCCCCCTCCGGGCCGGTCCCACGTTCCTGCCGCCAAGCCTCTCGCACTTCACCCACATCGGGACGCCGTCGCAACGTTGCGTCGATCACGGCAGCCACCGAGTCGACGGAGTTCACCCAGTTAGGCGTACTCGCGGTGAATGTGTACCCGCTCTCTAACGGTGCGTCTACCCCAAGGGTGGAACTGACCTGATGCCGGTCCGCCCCGTGCGGCACGAGGCCGGCGACCAGGAGGCCGTACTCTTCCTGGTCGAGATCAACCCTGTGCTTGAGCAAAGTCTTGGGCAGCACGCGGGCGAGGGTGCTCAGCGCACCCTCGCCCAGCCAGTCACGGAACCGCCAGACCAGGTTGTCGGGCAGCCTGCCGGAGAGGCGCAGCAGCAGCTCGTGGCACGCCTGCTCGACGTCGGGGTCCATCAGGAGACCTCCACGATCAGTTCGACCTCCACCGGCGCGCCCAACGGCAGCTCCGCGACGCCGACGGCCGACCGCGCGTGCGCGCCCGCCTCACCGAAGACCTCGCCGAGCAGCTCCGACGCGCCGTTGATGACCGCGGGCTGGGCATTGAAACCCTCCGCGGAGGCGACGAAACCGGTCGCCTTGACCACGCGGGTGACCGCGTCGATGCCCACGAGGTCGTGGACGGCGGCCAGCGCGTTCAGCATCGCCGTCCTGGCGTACTGCTTGGCCTCCTCCGGGCCGACCTCACCGCCGACCTTGCCGGTGGCGGGCAGCGCGCCGTCGACGAACGGCAGCTGGCCGGAGGTGTAGACGTGCGACCCGGTGCGGATCGCGGGGATGTACGAGGCGACCGGGGCCGCCACGCCGGGCAGTTCGATACCGAGCTCGGCGAGCCTCGCCGACGCAGTGCTGGCGCTCATCGGGCCTCAGTCCTTCGCCCGCTTGAGGTAGGCGACGTGCTGCTCACCGGACGGATTCGGCAGCACGGTCACCAGTTCCCAACCGTCCTCGCCCCACTGGTCGAGGATCTGCTTGGTGGCGTGGATCAACAGCGGAACGGTGGCGTATTCCCACTTCGTGGCACTCATGGCCGTCACCCTAGACAACCACTGCCAGTAGCGTGAGTTCCCGTGGAAACGTGGCGGATCCTCGCGGCCTCGCTGCTGGGCGTGGCGGGCGTTCTGGCTGTGCTGATGATCATGGCGCGCGCCAGGGAGAAGACCGGGCGGTGGCAGACGGTCGCCGTGACGGGGCTCGTCGGCGTCACCGCACTGGCCCTGACCTGCATTCTCACGCTCACGGTGCTGTCGCCGGCCGCCTCGTGGTGGCTGGCGGGCGGCGTCGCCGTGGTCGTCGCCGTGCTGGCCATGGCAAGTTGATGTCTTACGCTGCCCCGGTGACCACCACGCTGGCCGGCTGGACCGACGAGCTGACCCGCACCCGGCTGCACTTCGTGACCGGCAAGGGCGGCACCGGCAAGACGACCCTCGCCGCGTCGCTCGGGCTCGCACTCGCGGGCCACGGCAGGCGCGTACTGCTGGTCGAGGTCGAGGGCAGGCAGGGCTTCGCCCAGCTCTTCGACACCGAGCCGTTGCCGTACGCCGAGCAGCGCATCGCCGCCGCGCCCAACGGCGGGGAGGTGCGTGCGCTGCACATCGACGTCGAGGCTGCGCTACTCGAGTACTTCGAGATGTTCTACAACCTCGGCTTCGCGGGCCGCACGCTGCGCAGGATGGGTGCGATCGAGTTCGCCACGACCCTCGCGCCGGGGCTTCGGGACGTGCTGCTCACGGGCAAGATCAAGGAGTGCGTCGGGCGGACCGACTCCGACGGGCGCCACTTCTACGACGCCGTCGTCGTCGACGCGCCGCCGACGGGCCGAGTGGTGAAGTTCCTCGACGTCACGCGCGCGTTGACGGACCTGGCCAAGACCGGGCCGATCCGCTCGCAGGCCGACGGGGTCGTGGGCCTGCTGCACTCGGGTCAGACGGCGGTGCACCTGGTGACGCTGCTCGAGGAGATGCCGGTGCGCGAGACGCTGGAGGCGGTCGCCGAGCTGGACGGCGCGGACCTGCGGCCGGGTGCGGTGCTGATCAACCGGGTGCGACCGCCGCGGCTGCCCGCGCGGTCGGTCTCGCCCGCCGCGGACGGCCGCGTCGACGCCGACCGCGTGCGCAGCGGACTCGCGGCGGCCGGACTGGACCTGCCGGACGAGACGCTCGACGCGCTCGTGACCGAGACCGTCGAGCACGCGGGCCGCGTCGCGGCGGAGACGGTCGCGCGGCAGCAGCTGTCGGAGAGCGACCTGCCGACGCTCGAGCTGACCGACCTGTCCGGCGGGGTCGACGTCGCCGCGCTGTACGAGCTCGCGGAGTCGCTCCGCAGCCAGGGGGTGCGGTGACGATGGCCGAACCACGGGAGACGCCGCGAGGCGAGCGCGGCGCCCTGGAAACCGACGCCCTGGACGTTGACGCGCTGATCGACGACCCGGACACCCGCGTGATCGTGTGCTGCGGTTCCGGTGGGGTCGGCAAGACGACGACGGCGGCGTCGCTCGCGTTGCGGGCCGCCGAACGCGGCAGGAACACGGTGGTGCTGACCATCGACCCGGCGCGACGGCTCGCCCAGGCGCTGGGCCTTCGTGAGCTGGGCAATCATCCGCGGCAGGTGACCGTCGAGGGGTTCGAACCCGACGGCCAACTGTGGGCGATGATGCTGGACATGCGCCGCACGTTCGACGACATGGTGCGGCGCCACGCCGGCCCGGAGCGTGCCGAGCAGCTGTTGAGCAACCCCTTCTACCAGACCATTTCCACGTCGTTCTCCGGAACGCAGGAGTACATGGCGATGGAGAAGCTGGGCCAGCTCGCGGCGACGGGCGATTGGGACCTGATCGTGGTCGACACGCCGCCGAGTCGGTCGGCACTGGACTTCCTCGATGCCCCGAGCCGACTGTCGGCGGCGTTGGACGGGCGGATGATCCGCCTGCTCACCAGCCCGGCGCGCGCGGGCGGCTGGGGTATCCGCAAGGTCATGAGCGCGGGCTTCTCGATGTTCGCCAAGGCGGTCTCGACCATCCTGGGCGGCCAGCTGCTCGCGGACGCCTCGGCGTTCATGCAGGCCTTCGACTCGACGTTCGGCGGGTTTCGCGAGCGGGCGGCGAAGACGCAGGAACTGCTGCGGTCGGAGGGAACATCGTTCCTGGTCGTGGCGGCTCCGGAGCCGGACGCGCTGCGCGAGGCGAGCTACTTCGTGGAACGACTGTCGGAGGAGTCGATGCCGCTGGCCGGGCTGGTGGCGAATCGGACGCATCCCGTGCTGGCCGACCTGTCCGAGGTCGATGCGCTCGCGGCGGCCGAGGCGCTGGAACGCGGTGAGACCAGCGCGCCGCTCGCGGAGGCGGTGCTGCGGCTGCACGCCGACCGGGTGCAACTGGCCGAACGCGAGTCGCGACTGTTGGAGCGGTTCACCCGGGCGCACCCCGACGTGCCGGTACGGCGCGTGCCCGCGCTGGCGAGCGATGTGCACGACGTCTGCGGCCTGCGCGACATCGGCGGCCGCTTGGCCGGCGCGTAATCGCCCGCAAAGTAATCACCCGCGCCGTCAGCAACCGCGCCGTCGGCGCCCGGAGGCGGTGCCCGGGGCGGCGGTGCCCGAGGCGCCCGGTGGTGGAGACCGCCGGACGTGAGGGGGTGGACACCGGCCGGGCCGGCGTCCACCCGTCAGGTGTGTCAGCTCGAACCCGCGCCCGCGGGCGCGTACTCGCGCTTGGCCGACTCGAGGAGGTCCCACCAGCTGTGCACCTCGGGGCGCTTGCGCAGCAAGGCACGCCGTTCCCGTTCGGTCATACCACCCCAGACTCCGAAATCGATCCGGTTGTCGAGCGCCTCGGCGAGGCATTCGGTCCGCACGGGGCAGCCCATGCAGATGACTTTCGCGCGATTCTGCTCCGCACCGCGGACGAACAGTCCGTCCGGGTCCGTGTCCCGGCAGTACGCCTGGATACGCCAGCTCGACTGGTTGGTGCTCATCACGACCCCCAGCTCCTACCTGTTGTGACCTGCGCAGTCGCCTTCCCTCGTTCCGCCCGGTCGGGGCTCCTCGGTCTCAGCGCTGCGACGGGTCGCTCTCTCCCTGTGTTCTCACGGTCCCTCCGCAACGCCTCCCCTTGTGAGCGTTGCCTCGTGAGATGTTGACGAACTGTAGACAGCCGCGGTTCCACGATCCAACCGACGAAGTTCGTATTTGTTTTCGCGAATGGCCGCACGGTCAAGTACAGGTCCCTACAATGTTTCGACTCGCCGGTTGGAGCATTTTCCACTGAAGTGGGTATTCGCGGCGGCTCCCGCGCGGCGTAGCCAACCCGCACGTGACGCGCGGTGTGCGTACCCTGGCTGCGTGGGTAAGCGAAGCGGTCTGCTGAAGATGTTGGGGCTCTGCCTGCTGGCCGGAGTGCTGGTGGCAGGGATCCTCTTCCCCGTGGTCGGCGTCGCCGGTGTCGTGTCGAACCAGGCGAGCGACACCGTGGAGTCGATGTCGGCCGAGCTCGCGGACGAGCCGCCGCCGCAGCTGACGACGGTCACGGACCGGGGCGGCAAGCCGATCGCCACGCTGTACAACCAGTACCGCGTGCCGACGAAGCCCGACCAGATCTCGGACGCCATGAAGTGGTCGCTGATCTCGATCGAGGACCGCCGCTTCTACGAACACACCGGCGTCGACTGGAAGGGCACGCTGCGCGCCGCGATCAGCAACAGTTCGGGCGGCGACACCCAGGGCGCCTCGACGCTGACGCAGCAGTACGTGAAGAACTACCTGATCAACGTCACCTACCGCGACGACGAGATCGGCCAGCAACGCGCGCAGGAGCAGACCATCGCGCGCAAGCTGAAGGAAGCGCGCATCGCGATCCAGCTCGAGACGCGGATGTCGAAGGCGGAGATCCTCGCCGGGTATCTCAACGTCGTCGAGTTCTCGCGGCAGATCTACGGCGTGGGGGCGGCCGCGCGCGCCTACTTCAACACGACTCCCGACAAGCTCGACGTCAACCAGTCGGCGATGCTCGCCGGCATGGTGAACAACCCGGCGGTGCTGGACCCGTGGAACAACCCCGAGGGCGCCAAGAACCGCCGTAACGTGGTGCTCGACTCGATGGTCGACAACCGCAAGCTGTCCGAGGAGGACGCGGAACGGCTCAAGAAGGAGCCGCTCGGCGTCGTGAAGGGCGGTCCGAACAAGCCCGCCGCGAACTGCGTCGGCGCCGGCCCCGAACACGGGTTCTTCTGCCAGTACGTCGAGGACTACCTGATCCGCTCGGGCATCCCGAAGGACGAGCTCTACGACGGCGGATACACGATCCGCACCACGCTCGACCGGCGGATCAACCACCTCGCGAAGAAGTCCGCCGAGGAGCAGGTGCCGAAGATGACCGAGAACGTGGCCAACACGTTGTCGATGGTCCGGCCCGGCAAGAAGCGGCACGAGGTCGTGGCGCTCGCGGCCAACCGCGACTACGGCCTGGACAAGGAAGCAGGCCAGACGACCTACGCCCTGCCGTCCGACACGTGGAACGTCACCGGTGCCGGGTCGAGCTACAAGATCTTCACCGCGGCCGCGGCGATGCAGCACGCCGGCGTCGGCATCCACGACTCACTGCCGTCCCCGGGGTCGTACACATCGTCGCGTTACACCAATGCCGGAGCGCCGTACACGGTGGGCAACGCGGGTGAGTACCCGCCCAACCTGACCCTGCAGGACGCGCTCGCGAAGTCACCGAACACCACGTTCGTGCATCTCGTCGACCGCGTCGGCATGAAGCCGATCGTCGACATGGCCTACAAGCTCGGCCTGCGCAGGACGATGCAGTCGAACGCCGGGAACGGCGGCGCGATCGACAAGGAGGCCGGCGGGCAGTACGCCATGTCGCAGCGGAAGTACTACGGCCCGCGGGAGAATTCGCGCGGTATGCCGTCGTTCACGCTGGGCGTCAGCCCGACGAACCCGCTCGAGATGGCGAACGTTGCCGCGACCATCCTCAGCGGCGGCACCTGGTGCCCGCCGACCCCGGTCCTCAAGGTCACCGATCGCGACGGCAACCCGGTGAAGGTCGACGAGAACCCGTGCCAGCAGGTCGTGAACGAGGATCTGGCGAACTCGCTGGCCGTCGGCATGAGCAAGGACGACCTCCCCGGCGGCACGTCGGCCGCCGCGGCCGAGGCCGTCGACTGGTCGCGCCCGATGATCGGCAAGACCGGCACCACGCAGAGCAACGCCTCCGGCGCGTTCATCGGCGGCACGCCGCAGCTGGCCGCCGCGTCGATGGTGTTCAAGCCGGAACGCCCGATGGGCGGCATCGTGGACGGCGGCCCCGGCAACGTCTACTCCGTCAGCGGCGAAGGCAACATCTTCGGCGGTAAGTCACCGGCGCGCACCTGGTTCAACGCCATGAAGAAGATCATGGAAGGCGAGCCGGTCCGCCAGCTCCCGAAGGCCAGCCCCCGCTACAAGTAGCCGCCCGCTCGGGTGAAAGCCCCCGGTGAGGAGGGCCCGAACGTCCACCTGGTGTCCGGTCGAGCTTTCGGACCGGCCGGACACCAGGCGACCCCGGCAGGCGCGTAGGCGTGGACGTCCTTCTCGTGTGGGGCGCCGGAAACGCGGCAGGCGCCACGGCCCCGATTCGACGCGCCCCTGACGGCCGGCCGCACGCGCGTACGCTGGGCGCGTGCACCTGCAGGGCAAGGGAGATCCCATGAAGCGCCTCGTCACCGCGACGGCCGCCGTCGGCGCCGCCACCCTCGGCTACGCCGTCGGCGTCGAACGCAGGAACTGGACACTGCGCACCGCCTCACTGCCGGTCCTCGACGACGACGCCTACCCCGTCCGCGTCCTGCACGTCTCCGACCTGCACATGCTGCCCGGCCAGAAGGCCAAACAGCGCTGGGTCGCCGCTCTCGACGAACTCGAACCCGACCTCGTCGTCAACACCGGCGACAACCTCGCCCATCGCCGCGCCGTACCCGACGTGCTTCGCGCCCTCGGGCCGCTGCTCGACCGTCCAGGCGTGTTCATCTTCGGCAGCAACGACTACTACGCGCCCAAACCCAAGAACCCCGCCCGCTACCTCATGCCCAAGGGCCGCAAGAAGCGGATCCACGGCAAACACCTGCCGTGGCGCGACCTGCGCGCCGCCCTGATCGAACGCGGCTGGCACGACCTCACCCACCGCCGCACCACCTTCGACGTCGCAGGGCAGCGCATCTTCGCCGCGGGCGTCGACGACCCCCACCTGCGGCGCGACCGGTTCAACGAGATCGCAGGCCCCGTCGACGCGGAAGTCGTGCTCAAACTCGGCATCACCCACTCGCCCGAACCGCGCGTGCTCGACCCGTTCGCCTCCGAGGGCTATGATCTCGTCCTCGCAGGTCACACCCACGGCGGACAACTCCGCATCCCCGGCGTCGGCGCCCTCGTCACCAACTGCGAACTCGACCGCTCCCGCGCCCGCGGCATCTCCCGCTGGGGCGCCGACATGTGGCTCGGCGTCTCCGCCGGACTCGGCACCTCGCCCTACGCCCCCGCCCGGTTCGCCTGCCCACCGGAGGCAACCCTCCTGACCCTCGTTCCTCGCAGCTCAACGACCACACGCAAGGACACCACCGCCCGAAGGACCACCCGCCGTAAAGCCCGCAGCGAAGTCCGCTAGACTATCTCCCGACCCGCTCACCGGGAGACCGGTGAACACATCATCGGGGTGTGGCGCAGCTTGGTAGCGTGCCTCGTTCGGGTCGAGGAGGTCGTGGGTTCAAATCCCGCCACCCCGACGAGAGAAAGAGACCTCTGTCCGCGGAAAGCGCGGACAGAGGTCTCTTTCTTTGTGCCCCGGGAGAACTGCACATCGCGCCGGTGCCCGTGTTGCAGGTTCCGGAGCCCGTGTTGCAGGTTCCAGGGCCCGTGTTGCGGATCCCGGGGCCCGTGTTGCAGGTCCGGGGAGCCGGCCAGCACCGGAGACCGCCCGTGCGGGCACTCCGATCCGGAACGGGTCGTGGTGGGCCGCACCGTCCGGCACGACCCACCACGACGCCATCGTTACTCGCCCCGGAAGCGGGCGTACTGCTCGGCGATCGTCGGACCGTCGGCAGCCTCGTCCAGGAACATCAGCGAATCCATGCTGCAGTTGCACGGGTTCTTCTCCGACGTGTTCTGCGGGAAGCTACCGCCGATCTTGATGCCGCGCGGGTTCGTCGCACTCGTCGGCGAACCGTCCACCTGCCACGGGTCACCGTCCTTGACGTACGACCCCTCCAGCGGCTCGCCGTTGCGGTACAACGCCATCTCGCCGGTCGTGTAGTCGAACGTCGCGGCCAGGTGCACCCACTCGCCCTTCGGCAGGAGCTCACGCCAGTCCTGCTCGGCCGCGAACGTCTGCGACTCGCCACCGTCCAGCCGCCTTCCCAGGGCCACCAGCCTCATCTCGCCGTCGACCTCGATCAACTCCAGCAGCGCACGCACGTCGTGACCGTCCGAATCGCCGCTCAGCACACCCGCCAGGCCGACGGAGTTGTACCGCGCGTCCGGATCGTCCGACGACGGGTCCGGGCTCGGGTTCTCACCCGTCATCTTCACCCAGCCCATCACCGTGATCCCGTCGGCGGCGTTGAACGCGTTCAACGACTCGACACCGTTCTCGTCGCCGTCCCACAGGCCCGCCTTCCAGTCGTCGTTGCCGACCTGGCCGGGGTTGACCTGTTTCAACTGCAACGAGTTGTTGCTGCCGGGGAACGCGCCGCCGTCGACGCGCATGTCCTCGCCACCGTTGACCAGGTCCAGCAGCGTGTTCGCGCTGCCCTGCCCGGCCTCCTTCGCGCCGTCCACGGCGAACGGGTGCTCGAAGTCGTAGTGCGCGACGAGGTTGTCCGACACGGCGTCGGTGACCTCCGACGGCTCCGCCGGCTTCACGTCGGTGACCTTCCAGATCTTGCCGTTCGCCTTGGCCAGCAGGTAGAGCTCACCCGCCGCGTCGGTGCCGAACCGCAGGTCGACCCGGCCGTCGTCGACGAAGTCGCTCATCCGCTTACGCTCGCCGTCCGAGTCGAACAGCTGCACCTCCGTGATCGGTTCCCGGTTCTTGCCGCGGCTCATGTCGGCCGCCTCGGTGCTGAACACCTCGCCGTCGACCAGATCGCCGAAGATGTACTTACCCTGCAACTCCGGATGTGCGTCGCCGCGGTAGACCTGGCCGCCCGAGATCGCGTGCCCACTGTCCGAATTGCACGGCCAGTTCTCCGGCGCGTCGTGGTCGTAGGCCGCGACCGGGTAGGTGTAGCCGTTCTTGGGGTCGTCCGGCGGCAGCGGGTACAGCACGCACTGCTTCTCCGGGTCGAACCGGAAACGGCCCTCCCGTTCGCTCCAGCCGAGGTTGTCGCCCTTGTCCACCTTGTACACGGCCTCGAGCGCCCGCTGTCCGATGTGGCCGAGGTACATCTCGTTCTTGCCCTCGGGATCCCACGTGAAGCGGTGCGGATCGCGCATACCCAGCGCGTAGATCTCGCCGAGCGCGTCCTGCTCCCCGACGAACGGGTTCGACTCCGGGATGCCGTACGCACCGTCCGGGCCGTTCGTGCCCTCCGGGTCGATCCGCAGAATCTTGCCCGCCGGGTTGTCGAGTGCCTGCGGAACGTCGGTACCGACACCGTCTCCGCCGTCGCCGACCGCCATGTACAGCAGCCCGTAGTCCTCGTCACCCGGCTCGGCCGTCGGGTTGAAGTCGATCTGCTGGATCGCGTGGATCTGCGTCGCGAAGCCGAACCGGAAGATCTCACGGTGCGTACCGGAGAACGTGTTCGCCGACGGATCGTCGGCCGTCCACTCGGTCACGACGCTCTGCACGTCGGCGTTCGGCTGGTTGGGGTACGTCGGCTCGTTCTCCGCGATGCCCTCCTCGCCGACCGAGTGCACGGTGTAGAACTTGCCGTTCTCCTCGAACTCCGGGTGGAACGTGACGAAGCCGAATCCCGTTCCCATGCCGCGGCCGGAGAAGAAGTGCTCGTCCTCGTCGCGCATGTCGAGATATTCGTGCTGCTTCCCGTCACCGGCGAGCAGATACATCGGGCCGTTGAGGTCGGGCACGTACTTCCGGCCCGAATCGTCCGGCACCTCGCCGATGTAGTTGATCCGGTTGTACCGCATCAACCGCTCGTCCGTCGGCGGTGGTGTCGGCTCGGTCTCCGGCAGTTGCGCGTACTCCTCGAGCACCAGCCCCAGTTCCGCAGGCCGCGGATCCTCCGGGATCGGATCGGTGATCGGTTCGTCACCGGTCGCAGGCGGACCTGCGGCCGGTTGCGCGCCGCCGGCAGGCGCCGTCAGCGACATCGTGAGGACGGCCGCCGTGACGACCGGCACCCACCAGTTTCTCTTGCCCATCATTGGACTCCATCCCACGTGCTCATGTTTTTCACGTGCTTGGATCGGTTTCCGGTCGACGCGCATGCGGACACGCGTCGGCCCGCCCTGTCCGAAAGGGACTCCTCCGGACGGGGACGTCTACAGTGGAGCTGCGCCCGTCAGCCGCGGATGCCCAGCGCGGTCACGTCGCGAATGCGGCCGTAGTTGTCGAAGGAACCGAATCCGATGCGACCGCCCGAGAAGCTCCTGTCGGTCGCCGTCATCAACGGCTTGCGCGAACCGTCGACGTGCACGGCGATGCGACCCGAGGGCGCGTGATAGTCGAGGCGCACGTCGTGCCAGGCGCGGTCGTCGATCGCGGGTGGCGCACCCAGCTCGCCGTCCCACTGGTCGTCGATGCGTTCCCGGTCGGCGTCGTCGACCTTGAAGATGCCGTTGTGCGGGTAGATCGTGTTGTCCTGCGACAGGTGGACGTAGTAGAAGCGCGTCGGCGATCGGTAGTTGAAGATCAGAACGACGTCGCGATCGCCGCGCGCGACGGGTTCGTCGATGCGCACGGTGGCGCGATAGCGGACCGATTCCAGCTCGGGGCCCGCGTCGACGATCGCGTACTCGAAGGGCCTGCGCGGCCCCTCCGGTGGGTCGCCGCGCTCCGACTGGATCACCTGCCGGCCGTCGAACGTCCACTTGTCGGGGTTGAGCGGCGACCAGTCCCGCGGTGTCGGTTCCGGCCGAACGACGGAGAACCGGCCGTGTCCTGGCGGTCCGCCCACACCGGACACAGCCGGTCCCGGAGGCTGCCCCGGTGACGCACCTCCCTCAGGAGGTGGTGTCGCGGTCGCCGTCGGGGCCACCGCCAGCGAAAGGGTGACGGCGGCTGCGACGGCGACGATCCGCCACGGCTTCGCCGCACGTGGCGGCGATGTCGGATCCGTATTGCGTGCGCTGGAAGTCGTTCGGGCATGCGTGAACGTGCGATGCATGATCCTCCCCGCTCGGCGAACCGTGCTGCGGCCGCCGGTGATGCGATTTGGCAACTCATGCGGCACCGCCACCTCGACGAGCGATCATGTCGACGAGCCGGCGCCATGCGCGAAGAACTCAGCGATCACCTCCGTTGGCTCGCCGTACGACTCGTCGTTGTAAGCGCTTTAAGTGTTGTAAGCGCTTTCCGAAAGCGCTTCCCGAAGCATAGGAGCGGTGATCCACAACCGCAAGGGCCGCATCGCGGACGATTTCGGACGGAAAGGAGTCGCTACGCCCGGGAGTCGTCGGTGCGCGAGCCGGACAACTCCTGCCGCAGAGCGGTGATCTCCGCCTTCAGATCGGCGACCTCGCCGCGCAGCTCCTCGGTCTGCAGCGCATCGGCCCGCCTGGTCTCGCGCTCCGATTCCTCCAAACCGCCGAACTTCTCGACGAACCACGATGCGATCGAACCGGTGACCACACCGAGCAGCGCGATGCCCGCGAGCATCAGGCCGGTCGCGATGAGCTTGCCGTTGGCCGTCACCGGCGAGTAGTCGCCGTAACCGACGGTGGTGATGGTCGTCATCGTCCACCACAGGGCGTCGCCGAAGTTCGTGATCATGGCGTCCGGGTGGCCTCGTTCGACCTCGAGGGCGGCGAGCGCGGCGGACACACCGACCAGCACCGTCGCGCCCGACACGTACGCCACGACCTGCCCCCGCACTCGCGCCTGGATGCGGCGGTTGATCAGGACCAGCACCATGATCAGGCGCAGCACCCGTAGCTGGCGCAGCATCGGCACCGCAATGACGACGAGATCGAACAGGTTCCGCAGCACGAACCTCCCTCGCCGCCTGCTCAGCGACAGCCGGATGAGGTAGTCGGCCGCGAACGCCGCCCACACCGACCACATGGCGACATCCAGCGTCGAGCGCAGGTCGCCGTCCATGTCCGGCTGCAGGACGATCCAGGCATAACCACCCGCGAAGAACAGCACGGACAGCGCGATCATCGGCCATTCGGTGCGTTGCTCCCAACGCCGCAGCTGTGTCTCGTCGGGTTCGTCACGGGCGCCGTTGTCGGTGCGCACGGATTCGGCAGACATCGCGCCCATGATGACGACCGCCCCTTCCGGCGGTGCCACGACCCCGCAACCCCACCGATGACAGGTGTCACGAGGCGTCCCGGCGAGCAGCCCGGGGCCGGCCCCGACAGGCGCGGCGCACGGCGGCCGCACGACCCGGGCCTGGCAGTATCGACAGCCGTGACGACACAGCAGCCAGGCGAGAAGCAGTATCCGGCCCCACACGTTCCCGAACGGCTCTTCCCCGACGAGGCGGCCGAGCGGCGCTGGCGGTCCCGGTTCCTGGCGCCGCGCGTATCGGTGCCGGACTGGGCGCTCGACGCACCCGACGCCAGTATCTACGTGTCCAACGCCAGCGGTGTCTGGGAGATCTACGCGTGGGACCGCGCCACGGGCGAACGCAGGCAGGTCACCGACCGTCCCAACGGGACGTTGCACGGGACGGTGTCGCCCGACGGCGAGTCGATCTGGTGGTTCGACGACACGGACGGCGACGAGTTCGGCTCCTGGGTCCGCCAGCCGTTCGACGCGGGCGGCGCGCCGCAGCACACCGAGACCGCCAAGGCCGCCAAGGCCGCCAAGGCCGTCGCCGACGTCCCGGACGGCTACCCCGCGGGCCTGGAGATCGGCCACCGGCTCGTCGCGGTCGGCGTGTCCACCGACGACGGCAGCGCGCTGTACACCCACGCGGGTGGGGAGACGACGCGCTTCTACTTCCGTTCGGAGGACGCGGGTATCGCGGCGCTGTCCAGGGACGAACGGCTGCTGGCGATCGCCCACTCCGAGCACGGCGACTCCCGCCACCCCGCCGTCCGCGTGCTCGCCACCGGCGGGTTCGAGGCCGTCGCCGACAAGTGGGACGGCGAGGGCAAGGGCCTCGACGCGCTGGAGTTCTCGCCCGTCGAAGGTGATCCGAGGCTGCTGCTCCTGCACGAACGCCGTGGCAGGGAGGAGCTGCTCATCTGGGACGTCGAGGCCGACACCGAGCAGGAGATCGAGCTCGACCTGCCCGGCGAGGTCGCGGGCACGTGGTACCCGGACGCCGATGCGCTGCTGATCGTCCACTTCCACGAGGGCCGCAGCTCGCTGTACCGCTACGACTTGGCGTCCGCCGAGCTCGCCGCGTTGGACACTCCGCCGGGCCGCATCGGCGGTGGTGGCGTACGCCCCGACGGCAGCGTCGAGTACTCGTGGTCCAACGCCGCGCAGCCGCCTGTCGTGCGGGTCCGCCGCGTCGACGGGACCGACGAGGTGCTGCTGACCCCGCCCGGCGATCCCGCCCCTGGGTCGCAGGCGCTCGAGGACGCGTTCGTCGACGGGCCCGGCGGCCGCATCCACGCGCTCGTCGCCAAGCCGGCGGGCACCGACGGCCCCCGACCGACCGTCTTCCTGCTGCACGGCGGTCCGCACGCCGCCGACGAGGACCGCTTCTCCGCCTATCGCGCCGTGTGGCTGGACGCCGGGTTCGCGGTCGTCGAGGTCAACTACCGCGGATCGACGGGCTACGGCTCGGCGTGGCGCGACGCCATCGAGGGCAGACCAGGCCTGACCGAGCTCGAGGACGTCGCCGCGGTGCACGACTGGGCCGTGAGCAGCGGACTGACCGATCCGCAGCGGTGCGTCGTCAGCGGTGGCTCGTGGGGCGGCTACTTGACGCTGCTGGCGCTCGGCACACAACCGGGCCGGTGGACGGCGGGCGTCGCGGGCGTACCCGTCGCCGACTACGTCGCAGCCTACGAGGACGAGATGGAGCAGCTGCGCTCGTTCGACCGCGCGTTGTTCGGCGGATCACCCGAGGAAGTGCCCGATGTCTACCGCGAGTGCTCCCCGCTGACGTATCTCGACGCCGTGGCAGCTCCGGTGCTGGTCCTCGCGGGCGACAACGACCCGCGTTGCCCGATCCGCCAGATCGAGAACTACCTCGACGGGCTCGCCGAGCGCGGCGCAGCGCACGCCTTCTACCGCTACGACGCGGGTCACGGCTCCCTGGTGATCTCCGAGACGATCACGCAGACCGCGATCGAGGTCCACTTCGCGATGGAGGCCGTCGGCCTCGCCTGACACGGACGCGCACAGCCGGCCCCGCACGTGTTGTGGGGCCGGTGCGCGGGCGACCGAAAGGGCACCAGGGCACCTTGGGGCGTTCAACGCCCCGAATGTCCCCTCGGTCTTGCAGCCTTGGGGTTCGCCCTGCGTGATCCGGCCCACCGGGCACACCGCCGGTGGGCCGCTGCAGGTGGGGCGGGACTACTGCTGCTGGGCCTGCCACATCCAGTGTTGCTTCTCGAGTTCGGCCGCGATCTCGATGAGCAGGTCCTGGGTGACGAGGTCGGCCTTGTCGGTCTCGTCGATACTCTTCCGGATGCGCCCGATCAGCTCGGAGAGGAGCTCGACGATGGCGTCGACGGTGGCCTTCGTGTCCTGCCAGTTGTCCGGGTAGTCCGACAGCCCGGAGCTCTCGGAGACCGTCGAGGCCTTGCCGTTCGGCGAGACCCCGATGGCGTTGGCGCGCTCGGCCACCGAGTCGGTGTAGGTGCGAGCGGTCGACACCAGCTCGTCGAGCTGCAGGTGAACACTGCGGAAGTTGGTGCCGACCACGTTCCAGTGGGCCTGCTTCGCGATCAATGACAGGTCGATCAGGTCCACCAGCGTGCTCTGCAGCACGTTCGCGGTGATCTTCTTGTCGCTGTCCTTGAGCGGGCTGCTGATCGGCGACTTGGCCATCGTTTCCTCCTGCGGTGCGCTCCCCTGCAAGCGCTCGAAGCTGTCGAAACGTCATGTGCTGCGCGCAGCAGGCGGCGCGCGTGCCACCGCCGCGTTCGGGGGATTACCGCGTAGCCGGATTCCCAAACCCGGCGGCCGTCATGCGCGGCGCTGGGCGAACTCGGCGACCTGGGTGCCGATGAGACGCAGCGTCCGCTCGACCTTCTCCTCCGAGGCGCCGCCTTCCGGGTCGAACTTGACTTCGGCGGTGTTGACGGCGCCGCCCAACGGCGTGGGCCAGCCGCGGAGCGCGTGGGTGATGGTGCGCAGCTGGTCGAGCGTGGTGACCGCCGCCTGCCAGCCGTGGGCCACGCCGACCGCCCCGACCGCGCGGCCGTCCAAGTAGGGACGCCGGTCCTCGCGCAGGTCCTCGATGTAGTCGAGGGCGTTCTTGATGAGCCCTGACAACGCGCCGTGGTAGCCCGGCGAGACGACGACGACCCCGTCGGCCTCGCGGACGGCCTCGACGAGTTGGCCGGCGCGGGGCGTGCGCTCCGCGGACACCGCGTCGTAGAACGGCAGGTTCAGCGCCTGGCCGCAGATGGCGAACGTCTCGGCACCCGCGTCGGCCGCGCCGGCGAGTGCGACCCGCAGTGCCCGTTCGGTCTGCGAGCCGTCCCGCAACGAGCCACCGATACCGAGCACCTTGATCGCGCCTGATGAAGTCACGACCCCGAGGCTAAGGCCTCGACCTAGGTAGAAGTCCACTACGGCGACGCGGAGACGACATCCGTCACACCTCGCCGCGGATGACGATCCGTGAGCGGGCGGTTTCCCGCCGAACACCCCGCGGTGGTACGGAATGCGGACATCGGAGACTGGCAGCGTCGGCTACTCGAAAGTAACCTCACGAGCGCAGTCAGAGTCGACGGGAAGGCACCACCGATGGCGATTCCACCTCAGATCCGCGCCCAGGCCGTGGCCATGAAGACGATCTACGCGCTGCCGGCACCGCTGCGCCGACTGATCGCGGGCAAGCCGGTCCGGCTGGACGGGCAGGAACTCGCACTCGACGCACAGTTGCTGCTGCGGATGCAACAGCTGTCCGGAACGTCGCTCGTCGACTCGAACTTCGACGTCGACCGCTCGCGCGCCGCCCTCGACGCCGCCCGGCATCTGGTCAGCGGCGCACCGATCCAACCGGTCGCGACCCGCGAACTCATGATTCCCGCCGACCACGGCGAGGTCCCCGCCCGGCTGTACACACCGCAGGGACTGGCCGACGGTTCGCCGTTGCTCGTCTTCTACCACGGCGGCGGGTTCGTGATCGGCACGCGCGACAGCCACGACAACACCGCCCGCTTCCTCGCCAAGCAGGCGGGCGTGCGGGTGCTCTCGGTCGAGTACCGCCTCGCCCCGGAGCATCCGTTCCCCGCGGCCCAGCGGGACGCACTCGCGGCGTTCGACTACGCCCACGCGAAGGCCGTCGACCTCGGGGCCGACGCCGCACGGATCGCCGTCGGCGGGGACAGCGCGGGTGGCAACCTCGCCGCGGTGACGTCACTGGCCGCCACGCGTCGCGGCGGCGCAGCGCCCGCCTTCCAGCTGCTGCTGTACCCGGCGGTGGACTCGACGACCCGGCGCCGTTCGCGGGAACTGTTCGGCAACGGCTTCTTCCTCACCGACGAGCACATGACCTGGTTCGTCGACCAGTACGCGCCTGCCGGTGTCGACCGTTCCGACCCGTTGCTCTCACCCCTGCTCGCCGACGACCACACCGGACTGCCACCCGCCTACATCGTCACCGCGGGATTCGACCCACTGCGTGACGAGGGTGAGGCGTACGCCGCCAAGCTGGCGGACGCGGGTGTACCCGTGGGCCTCAGCAGGCAGGAGGACCTGATCCACGGGTTCGTCAACTTCACGGGCATCGGCACCCGGTTCCGCGAGGCGACCGCCGAGGCCGCGGGCGCTCTCCGCATGGGCCTGTCGGGACAGGCCCGGTAGCTTCGCCGGCCGAAACGGAAGTCCCCGGAGGCACCGTGATTGCACTGAACGCAACCAGGTGCCCCCGGGGACTTTCTCGGAACGTCGACTTCTCGACGTGGCACTCGCCGCCTGTTACGGCGCCGGGACGTCCGGCACCTCCGGAACCTCCGGCGTCTCCGGCACCGACGGCACCTCCGGCGCAGGGACCGGGCCGAGCAGCCCGGAAAGCAGCCCCTGCACCGTCGCGAGCAGCGACTGCAGCAGACCGTTCACCGCGCTCAACGGGTCCGGCAGCGCAGGCAACTGCCGCATCTCGGGACCCGCCGTGTACGCGCGCGGCTCGGCCTGCGGGTTCGCGAGGACGTCCTGCACCTTCGCGTTCTGCGACAGCGCCTTCTTCGCATCGCTGACGGCCTGCCGCGAGGCCGGTGCGGCCGCGAGGCGGTCCAGGACCGGGTCGATGTCGGTGAGCGTGGCCTTCGTACCCTGCACGTCACCGGAATAGGCCCGGTCGGTGAGCTGGTCTCTCAGGTCCAGCAGGCGGTGTGCACTCGACTGGGTCGTGACCGAGCCGCTGCCGTCGTCGCTGATGCTCGCGGCCGTCGCGATCCCCGACGTGGAGACCGCGATCGCGGCCCCCGACAGCACCGCGGCGACCGTGCGAGCGAATCCGGACTTCATGACTGCCAACCTCCTGGCGTGGGAGAGCAACGAACAGGTCCAGCCGTACCAACCGGAACCCCCGTGCACACCCTGCAATCCCCTGATCCCGTGGCGTAACCACATCACGGCACGTGTCCACGACCGCCGGACTACTGGGCCGTGCGGGGGTGTCGCCTCACCCGATTGCCGGTACGGCAAGTACCGAGACGAGCGATCCGGGAGTCACCCTGTGGTCGCATCGTCCACCACAGTTCTCACCGCCATCCCTCGACGTAACCGTTTCGCTTTCCCGCCCGAGGAGTTCACTCTCCGGCGCGTCACCCACGGCCGTCGTGTGATGTGACCGAAAAAAGTTGCACGACCGTACCGGGCTGCTGTTACGTCGCAGTGTGCCGCTGACGCCCTACCTGCACATTCTTCGCATTCCGCGCATGGCCACGTCGACGCTCGTCGCCGTGCTCGCCCGCCTCCCCATGACCGCCACGGGCGTCACCCTGACGCTCCACGTCGTCGGCACACTCGGCCACGGCTACGGCGCCGCAGGTCTCGTCGGCACCGCCACGACCGCGGGCACGGCACTCGCGGCACCGCTGCTGGGCCGGACGATCGACCGCTACGGACTGCGGCCCGTCGTCGTGGCGTGCGGCGCGGTCTCGACGACGTTCTGGATCGCCGCGCCGCACCTGCCGTACACGGTGCTGCTCGTCGCGGCACTGCCCGCGGGCGCGCTGCTCATCCCCGCGGGGCCGATCGCGCGCCAGGTGATCGCAGCGCTCGTTCCCGTGCGCCAGCGCCGAACCGCCTACTCGCTCGACTCGATACTCGTCGAGCTGACGTTCATGACCGGACCCGCACTGGGGATCCTCGTCAGCACGCAGGTGTCCTCGACGGCCGCACTGACCGGTATCGGCCTGCTGTTCGGTGCGTGCGCAGGTGCGCTGTACGTCGTGAACCCACCGGTGCGCACCCCGGACGAAGCCGGCCGGCCCGCGCGCGGCGCGGTGCGCCCACCGCTGACGTCGTGGCTCGGCAGGCGGATGATCGCCACCCTGCTCGTCGCGACGGGTGCACTGTTCGTGCTGGTCGGCGCCGAGCTGGCCGCGCTGGCGACCCTGCGCGGGTCCGGCGAGGTGGGCTGGACCGGCGTCGTCATCGCCGTGATGTGCCTGGCCTCGCTGGTGGGCGGAATCGTGCACGGTGTCGCACGGCGGTCCGCGTCCCAGTTGACGCTGATGGTCACACTCGCCGCGCTGACGGTCCCCGCGGCACTGGTGGCACAGCCGTGGTGGCTGCTGGCACTCGTGCTCGTGCCGTCCAACCTCGTGTGCGCCCCGACCCTGGCCGCGACGACGGAACGCGTGTCGCAACTCGCCCCGCCCGCCGTGCGCGGCGAGGCGATGGGGGTGCAGGACTCGGCGACCCGCCTCGGGCTCGCACTCGGCAGCCCGGTCGTCGGGTTCGTCATGGATCACACGTCGCCAGGCATGGGATTCGTCGCCGCGGGTGTCGGCGGACTGGCGTTCGCCGCGGCCGGAGCCGCCCTCTCCCGCCGCACAACCTCCGACGAGATCGCGCCCCAGCCCGCGTGACGACGGGTGCCGGCAGGCTTACGCCTCGGCCGGCACCCGTTCCGGCAGGTCAGGTACAGGCCTTCCGCAGTTGGTCGAGCTTGTTCAGGTTCTGCTGCAGCCACTGGTTGAAATCGCCGATGCGGTCGGCGCGTTGCTGTTCGAGTTCGACGTAGCCGTCCGCGAGCGCGGTCAGATTCTGCTTGAGATCCTGCTCGGCCGCCTGGCCCGCGAGATCCCGCAACCGCTGCGCCTTGTCCGCCGCCTCGTCCTGGACCTGCTGAGGATCGACGTTCGGGTTGAGGTCGACGATCCCGAGCGCCTGACCGCAGACGCTCGCTGTGTCCGCGGCCCCGCCCACGGACTCGCTGACCTCCGCGACCTCGGAACACCCGGCGAGCAACAACAACCCCAGCGCGGCGACCGGCGCCGTCCGTTTCCACATGGCGACAACATTACCGGCCGCCCTCACCCGCGCGGGGGGTCGTGCGGCGGGACGGTCAGCGTTTCCGCGCCGTCAGGTACCGCCCGTTGCCCGCCAGCTCGGCGATCTCACCGTCGTCGAAGGTGCGGCCGTACCGATCGGCCAGCTGCGCCGCCGTCACCTCGTCGACGGCCCACCCGAGCTCGGCCAGCCGGGCGTTGGGGTCGTAGTCGGCGTCCGACAGCAGCGCGGCGAGATCGATCCCGAATCCGGCCGCCAGCGACGCGGCGGACGAGTCCGCGAAGATCGAACCCATCCGCGGCATGTACTCCACGGCGATCGTGCTGCCGTGCGCGGACAGCTCGTGCACGGTCGTCAGCAGCCGCTCGGCCGCGTCACCGGGGAGGTAGGGCATGAGCCCCTCGGCGAGCCAGCAGGTGGGCGCTGCGGGGTCGAAGCCGCTGCCGACGAGCGCCCCGGCCCAGTCGTCCCGCAGGTCGACCGGCACGACACGGCGTGTGCATCCCGGCTCGGCACCGCTGCGGTCGAGCACCTCGTCCTTGAACTCCAGCACCCGCGGTTGGTCCACCTCGTGGACCGTGACGCCGTGCGGCCACGGTAGACGGAAGGCGCGGCTGTCCAGCCCGGCCGCGAGCACCACGACCTGCCGCACACCCGCCTCTCCGGCGCCGTTGCAGGAATCGAGCAGATACTCGTCGAGAAATCGTGAACGCAGCCCCAGAAATGCCGACATCGGCGACCAGCGGCGATCGTCGTCGGCGACGTCCTCGGCACGCGTCGGCATGGGAAAGGGCGATTCTGCGGAACACACGAAATCGGCGGCATAAGGGTCCCGAACGAGCGCGTCGTCCCGGCTGGTTTCGACCGCCCGAGCGGCGGCCACACCGAGGGCGGTGATTCCCACACCCGAAACGATGTCCCAATCGCGCAGCTCATGCACCATGTCCGCACCTCTTCTCACTGCACGTGATCACTTCACCACCAGACATACCAGCGTTTAGTTAGCGTCTACAACTATCGGAGACGTGTGTCACCGGCAACAAGGAAAAGAATCCGAAAAAAGCGAGAACCGCGAAGGTCGAAACCTTCGCGGTTCTCGCTTTGATCACGATTCGCCGGAATCGCGCCGAATGGGCGCCTACTCCGCTGCGCCCGGTTACAGCGTTCCTTCCGCGTCTCCTACTTCGAGATGCGGTCGGCGACGAGCTCAGCGATCTGCACCGTGTTGAGCGCCGCGCCCTTGCGCAGGTTGTCGTTGGACAGGAACAGCGTCAGCCCTCGACCGTCCGGCACACCCTGATCGGTGCGGATACGGCCAACGAAACTCGGATCCTTGCCCGCGGCCTCCAGCGGCGTCGGCACATCGGCGAGCTGCACGCCCGGCGCCCCGGCCAGCAGCTCCTGCGCCCGGGCCACGGAGAGCGGCGACGCGAACTCGGCGTTCACCGAGATCGAGTGGCCGGTGAACACCGGGACGCGCACGCACGTTCCCGACACCGCGAGCCCCGGGATGTCCAGGATCTTGCGGCTCTCGTTGCGCAGCTTCTGTTCCTCGTCCGTCTCGAACGTTCCGTCATCCACAATGGAGCCGGCCATGGCCAGGACGTTGAAGGCGATCGGCGCGACATACTTGTTCGGCGCGGGGAAGTCGACGGCGGAGCCGTCGTGCGTCAGCTCCTTCGCCTCGACACCCGCCGCCTCGACCTGGCTCGCCAGCTCCTCGACGCCGCCGAGCCCGCTGCCCGACACCGCCTGGTACGTGCTGGCGATCAGGCGCGTGAGGCCGGCCTCGTCGTGCAGTGGCTTCAGCACCGGCATCGCGGCCATCGTCGTGCAGTTGGGGTTGGCGATGATCCCCTTACGCGCGTCGCCGATCGCGTCCGGGTTGACCTCGCTGACGACGAGCGGCACATCCGGGTCGAGCCGCCAGGCCGACGAGTTGTCGATCACCGTCACGCCCGCCTCCGCGAACCGCGGTGCCTGCGCCTTCGACGTCGACCCGCCCGCCGAGAACAGGGCGATGTCGAGTCCGGAGGGGTCAGCCGTGGCCGCGTCCTCCACCTCGATGTCCTTGCCGCCCCACGACAGGGTCGAACCGGCCGAACGGGCCGAGGCGAACAGTCGCAGCTCGGACAGGGGGAACTTCCGCTCCTCCAGCAGCTGCCGCATCACACCGCCGACCTGGCCGGTCGCACCGACCACGCCGACTCGCAACCCGCCTGCCATCAGCGACCACTCCCCGCATAGACGACGGCCTCTTCGTCGCCGCCGAGTTCGAACGCCTCGTGGATCGCGCGCACCGCGTCGTCGACCTGCTCGTCACGGATGAGCACGGAGATGCGGATCTCGGAGGTGTTGATGATCTCGATGTTGACACCCGCTTTGGCGAGCGCCTCGCAGAACGTCGCCGTGACGCCCGGGTGCGAGCGCATGCCCGCCCCGACGAGCGACACCTTGCCGACGTGGTCGTCGTAGAGCACGGCCGAGAAGCCGATCTTGTCCTTGAGGGCCTCGAGCTCACTCACCGCGCTAGGCCCGTTCGCCTTCGACAGGGTGAACGTGATGTCGGTGCGGCCCTGCGTGTTGGACACGTTCTGCAGCACCATGTCGATGTCGATCTCGGCGTCCGCGACCGCGCGGAAGATGCTGCCCGCCGCGCCCGCATGGTCGGGGACCCCGGTGACCGTGATCTTCGCTTCGGACCGGTCGTGCGCCACACCGGTGATCAACGCCTGTTCCACGGGGATCTCCTCAATCGAGCCGGCCACCGTCGTGCCCGGCTTGTCGCTGTAGGACGAGCGAACCCGGATCGGCACGCCGTACCGCCTGGCGTACTCGACCGAGCGCAGGTGAAGGATCTTCGAGCCGCTCGCCGCGAGCTCGAGCATCTCCTCGTACGGCACCGTGTCGAGCTTGCGGGCGTCCGGCACGATCCGCGGGTCCGCGGTGTACACGCCGTCCACATCGGAATAGATCTCGCACGCGTCGGCCTCCAGCGCCGCGGCGAGCGCGACGGCCGTCGTGTCCGATCCGCCACGCCCGAGCGTGGTGATGTCCTTGGTGTCCTGCGCAACGCCCTGAAAACCCGCCACCAGTGCTATGTAGCCCTGGTCGAGCGCTTCTGTCACGCGCCCCGGCGTGACGTCGATGATGCGGGCGTTTCCGTGCACGGACGTCGTCACGACGCCCGCCTGCGAGCCGGTGAACGACCACGCCTCGGCGCCCTGCGCCGAGATCGCCATCGCGACAAGCGCGTTCGAGATCCGCTCGCCCGCGGTCAGCAGCATGTCCATCTCGCGCTCCGGCGGGACGGGATTCACCTGCTCCGCGAGGTCGAGCAGTTCGTCGGTCGTGTCCCCCATCGCGGAGCACACGACGACCACCTCGTTGCCTGCCTTCTTCGTGGCAACGATGCGCTCGGCGACACGCTTGATCCGGTCTGCGCTCTCCAGCGACGAACCGCCGTACTTCTGGACTATGAGCGCCACTTTGGCCGAACCTCCTCGATGGAGCGGCGCACGCTCGGCGGCCTTGTCGCAAAGGTGCGCACGCTCCGTATCGTCGTGACCAGGGTACCGATCGTTCACCCGGACGCCATCCGGCTCTGTGACCCCTCGCACGCCGCCTAGCTGCTGGTTTCCGGGCCTGTGGAGGTGCGGAATGAGTGGCGGACAACAAGAAACGCCCATCGGGGTGCACGAGCTGATCGCCCGGCGCCGGAGCCTCCGCGCCCTCGATGCAATGATCGACGTCACACCGGCGCAGATCCGCAGCCTGCTCGACGCGGCGCGGTGGGCGCCGTCGTTCGGCAACACCCAGCCCGCGCGATTCCTCGTCGGACTGCGCGGTGACGACACGTACGCGGGCGTGCTGGCAGCGCTGACGGAGCGGAACCGATCGTGGGCGCACCGTGCGGGTGCGCTGCTGATCGGGCTGGCCGTGCGGCGTAACGCCAAGGGCGAGGTGCCGTACGCGGAGTACGGCGTCGGGCTCGCCACGGAGAACCTTGCGCTGCAGGCCGTCGCCGAGGGCCTCGCGGCACACCAGATGGCGGGTTTCGACGCGGAGCGGGTGCGCCGCACCTTCGACGTGCCCTCGGACGTCGACCCGCTGGTGGCGATCGCCGTCGGCGTTCCCGCCGACGCCGAGGTGCTCGGGGAGCCACGCGACGTCGAGCGGGAACGGGCGGCACGCACCCGCCTGCCGTTGTCGGAGGTCGCCTACACCGGAACGTGGGGCGAACCGCTGCCGTGACACGGCCGGCGTGAGCGCCCCGAGGTGCCCCTGGGACGGCGCCGTGCCCGCAGGGCGGCACCGTGCCCGCAGGGCGGCGGGTCAGCCGACCGCGCCGCCGACCCTGCGGATCACCTTCGCCACGATCGACGACACGACGAGCCAGAAGATCGCCGCGATGCCGTAGTTGATCAGGACCAGGAGGTTGGGATCCGAGGGCTGGAACAGGTCGTGAAAACCGACGGCGAGGTTCTCCGACGAATCGGCCACCCACTGCACGATGCTGTTCTCGGGGTTGGCCTCGCCGATCACGAAGATCACATGGAGCACCAGGACCAGTGCGAACGCCAGGCCGACCCACCTGACGATCCCGGCCAGCAGGCCGACGCCGCGTTCGCGAACCGCGGTCCAGTCGACCGACGACGCCTTCGCCTCGCGCTGCGCCCGCCGCGAGCCACCGGTCGACCCACCCGCCGCGCCGTTCGCCGCGCCGGGGGTGCCGTTCGATGCGGCCGCCTGCTGCGCGCCGCTGTCGCCGGACGTCGCCGCGGGGGCCGACGTCTGATGCACCTGAGTGGCCTCCGCGTCGGCGCCACCACCGGCGTCACCCTGCGCGTTCTTCTCCGTGTGCTCACCCATGACGGCAGTCTGACACGTCACATGGGCAATTGCTACGGGCCAGTAACCTGCAACGATGTTGCGCCGTAACATTTCGATGTCGGGGCCCGCCCTCGCCAGTCGGCGCGCCGTTGGGTTAGCCTCGCACTCGTGGCACGCGCACTTCTGCTTCGCTGCCGCGACGGGGCCTGATCGGACCGGCTCCCCGTCGCGGGGTTTCGTCGTGCCGGTCTGACGACCGAGAGCCCTTCGAACAGCGAGCAGGAGCATCAGCGACATGAGTACGCCCGAGAGCGGAATCTCCGAGGCCCCTTCTAATTCCGCAAGCCGCATCCGCAGGCCGTCGCGCCCGGCACCCGCAGACCAGGCCGTGTGGAACTTCCAGCGCGGTTCGTCCATGCCGTACCACCGCTACGAGCCGTGGCACCGGCTGGTCGAGGACATCCGGCTGCCCGACCGCACGTGGCCCGACAACCGCATCGAACGGGCCCCGCTGTGGTGCGCGGTCGACCTGCGTGACGGCAACCAGGCCCTGATCGACCCGATGTCGCCCGCGCGCAAGCGCAAGTTCTTCGACCTGCTCGTGCGGATGGGATACAAGGAGATCGAGGTCGGCTTCCCGGCTGCCAGCCAGGCCGACTTCGACTTCGTCCGCGAGATCATCACCGACGGCGCGATCCCCGACGACGTCCACATCCAGGTGCTGACGCAGTGCCGCCCCGAGCTGATCGAACGCACCTTCCAGGCGCTCGAGGGTGCGCCGCGCGCGATCGTGCACGTCTACAACTCGACGTCGATCCTCCAGCGCCGCGTGGTGTTCCGCGAGGAGCGCGAGGGCATCAAGAAGATCGCGCTGCAGGGCGCGGAGCTGGCCGCCGAGTACGCGAACAAGTACTCCGACACCGAGTTCCGGTTCCAGTACTCGCCCGAGTCGTACACCGGCACCGAGCTGTCGTACGCCGCCGAGGTGTGCAACGCGGTCGCCGACATCTGGCAGCCCACCCCGGACCGGCCCGCGATCATGAACCTGCCCGCCACCGTCGAGATGGCCACACCCAACGTCTACGCCGACTCGATCGAGTGGATGAGCCGTAACCTCGACAAGCGCGACTCGATCATCCTGTCGCTGCACCCGCACAACGACCGCGGCACCGGCATCGCCGCCGCCGAGCTGGGCTATCAGGCCGGCGCCGACCGCATCGAGGGCTGCCTGTTCGGCAACGGCGAGCGCACCGGCAACGTCGACCTCGTCGCTCTGGGCATGAACCTGTTCAGCCAGGGCATCGACCCGCAGATCGACTTCTCCGACATGGACGAGATCAAGCGGACCGTCGAGTACTGCAACCAGCTGCCCGTACCCGAGCGCAGCCCGTGGGGCGGCGACCTGGTGTTCACGGCGTTCTCCGGCAGCCATCAGGACGCGATCAACAAGGGTTTCGACGCACTGCACGCGGCCGCCGAGAAGGCGGGCACCCCGGTCGACGAGTTCCCGTGGGAGGTGCCGTACCTGCCGATCGACCCGAAGGACGTCGGCCGCACCTACGAGGCCGTCATCCGCGTGAACTCGCAGTCCGGCAAGGGCGGCATCGCCTACATCATGAAGAGCGAGCACCAGCTGGACCTGCCGCGCAGGCTGCAGGTGGAGTTCTCGCAGGTCGTCCAGCACTACACCGACTCGGAGGGCGGCGAGGTCGACCCGGACACGATGTGGACGGCGTTCTCCCGCGAGTACCTGGAGTCGACCGCTCCGCTGAAGCTCGAGCACGCCAAGGTGGGCGCCACCTCGGAGGGCTACGAGGTGACGGCGACCGTGCTGGTCGACGGCGAGGAACGGGAGATCAGCGGACACGGTAACGGCCCGATCGCCGCCTTCTTCGACAGCCTGACCACCGTGGGCTACGACGTCCGGCTGATGGACTACAGCGAGCACACCCTCTCCCCGGGTGACGACTCGCGCGCCGCGTCGTACATCGAGTGCGGTATCGGCGACAACATCTATTGGGGCGTCGGCATCGACCCGTCGATCGTCACGTCCTCGCTGCGCGCCGTCGTCTCGGCGATCAACCGCGCGCACCGCTGATACGCCACGGGACCTGAACCGCCGCGGCGCGGAGGTGGGCGACCCGCCTACCCCCGTGCCGCGGGTTCCGGGGCGCCCCGGCGACGTCACGCGCCCGGTTCGCCGAACTGGGCCGCCTCGTCGCGAATCGCGTCCAGCACGGCACGCACCGCCGGTCGACGGTCGGGAGCGCCGGGGCGGATCACCGCCTCGATGTTCCGGGCGGCCCTGACACCGGCGAGCGGTTTGCACAACACCTTCGCGGTGTCCACTGTGTACCTCGGCAGTAGGGCGATCCCGTGCCCTGCGGCGACGAGCGACTCGATGATTCGGAAGTCGTTGATCCGCTGGACGACCCGTGGCCGGACACCGGTCCGCGTGGCCAGCGACACCAGCAGGTCGTCGACGGGGAATCCGACGTCGACGCTGATCCACGGCTCCGCGGCCAGGTCGGCCAGCTCCACGCGGTCGGCGCCCGCGAGCGGATGGTCGGGAGGCAGCGCCACGTCGAGCGGTTCCCGCAGTAGCGGCAGCACCTCGAGTCGCTCGGAGGCGACGGGCTGCGCGTACTCGTCCCGGTGCATCACGACGACGTCGAAGTCGGCCATCAGCCCCGGCACCTCGGGTGGCGTCATGTCGACATCGCGCACGTCCAGTTCGAGGCCGTCGACTGCGTCGACCTGCCGTAACAACCCCGGCAACAGCACCAGTGCGGCCGAAGGGAACACCGCCAGTCGCACGCACCCGCGCGGCGTGCTGCGGAACGTGTCGAGCTCCGTCTCCGCGCGGTCGATCGCGGCCAGCACGTCGTCGGCCCGCGACACGAGGGCGCTGCCGGCGTCGGTGAGGCGCAGGCCGCGCCCGTCCGGTTCGGTGAGGACGAGTCCCACCTCGGCCTGCAGTGCGCGCAGCTGTTGCGACACCGCTGACGGTGTACAACTCAGCGCCTTGGCGGCCTCCGAGACGCTCCCGCGATCCGCGAACTCCCGCAACGTCCTCAGCTTGCCGACATCCACGCGATGATTGAAGCACAACTACATACTCGCTGCAAATATTCTCGCTGGACTACAGAGTCCTCGGGCAGCACTCTGGTAGCCATGCCGCCGAGAGACCGCTTACTCGCCGCGTTCGTCGCCGTCATCTGGGGCTGCAACTTCCTCGCGATCCACGCGACCCTGACGCATTTTCCTCCGCTGTTCGCCGGTGCGCTGCGGTTTCTCGTCATCGCCGTCCCGACGGTCCTGCTCGTCCCGCGCCCGAAGGTGAAGGCGCGGTGGCTGATCGGCTACGGCCTCGGCTTCGGCACGTTCCAGTTCGCGTTCCTGTTCGTCGGCATGTACAGCGGCATGCCGACGGGACTCGCGTCGCTCGTCCTGCAGTCGTCCGCGCCGTTCACCGTGCTGCTCGGCGCCGTGTTGCTGCGCGAGCGACTCTCGCGCAGGCAGTTGGCGGGGATCGCGCTGGCCGTGGTCGGCATGGCCGCGATCGCGTGGCAACGCGCCGAGTACGCGGCCCTGCTTCCGGTGATCCTGACGCTGCTGGGAGGACTGAGCTGGGCGGCGGGCAACCTGTGCTCCCGACAGGCGAAACCGGACAACCCGTTGCACTTCACGCTCTGGATGAGCGTCGTGCCGCCGCTGCCCATGTTCGCGCTGTCCCTGGTCTTCGAGGGCCCGGCGCGGCAGTGGCACTCGCTCGCGACGATCGACGAGGGGTGGATCGCGGTGGCCGGCCTCGGCTACATCGTGTTGCTCGGCACCGTCCTCGGTTCCGGCATCTGGACGACGCTGATGCGCCGCAATCCGGCCAGCTCGGTGGCACCGTTCTCACTGCTCGTCCCGGTGATCGGGATGACGCTGTCGTTCCTGCTGCTGGGCGAACGACCGACACCGGTCGAGATCGGAGCGGCGGTCGTCGTCGTGACCGGCGTCTTCCTCGGCTCCACGACGGCGCGCCTCATTCGGGGCCGACGCCGGCCACACGAGCCCCTCGTCCCTGCCGACGAGCCCGGCGAGGCGCAACCGAGCGTGTCGCAGCTGCCCCCAAGGGCACCTTCGGGGCGTTGAACACCGTCACGCGCCAGCAAGCCTAAGGAGGGGTGGTGGCCGGGCGGGCCCAGGGTGCCCCGGGCCCGCCGGCCGGTCACGCGTCGGGATGGACCAGTTCGGGTTCGACCTCGTGCCTGCTGATCCTGCCCGCGAGAATGTCCTCGGCGTAGTGGCACGCGACGCGGTGGCCGCCGCCGACGTCGCGCAGCTCGGGGCGGTTCGTGTCGCAGAGCGTGTCCTGCTTCCACGGGCACCGCGTGTGGAAGCGGCAGCCCGTCGGTGGGTTCGCGGGTGACGGCAGGTCGCCGGTCAGCAGGATCTGCTCCCGCTCGTCCTCGACCGTCGGGTCGGGCACCGGCACCGCCGACAGCAACGCCTTCGTGTAGGGGTGCATCGGCTCGGCGTACATCTCGTCGGAACTCGCCTCTTCGACGAGCGACCCGAGGTACATCACGCCGATCCGGTCGGAGATGTGCCGCACCACCGCGAGGTCGTGCGCGATGACCAGATACGTCAGCCCCAGCCGTTGCTGCAGCTCCTCCAACAGGTTCAACACCTGTGCCTGCACCGACACGTCCAGTGCCGACACCGGCTCGTCAGCCACGATCAGGTCCGGCTCCACGGCCAGTGCCCGCGCGATGCCGATGCGCTGCCGTTGTCCGCCCGAGAACTCGTGCGGGTACTTGTGCAGCGCGCTCTCCGGCAGGCCGACGGAGTCGAGCAGTTCGACGAGCCGCGCCCGGGTCGCTTCCTTCCCGGAGTCGAGCCCGTGCGCGCGCATCCCTTCGACGAGGATCGATTCCACGGACTGCCGCGGGTCCAGACTAGACAGCGGGTCCTGGAAGATCATCTGCATCCGGCGTCGGGACTTGCGCAGCGTCTCGCCTTTGAGCGTGGACACGTCGGTGTCGTCGAACACGATCCGTCCGCCGGTGGGTTCGACGAGCCGCAGCAGGCCGCGGCCGAGCGTCGTCTTGCCGCACCCGGACTCGCCCACCAAGCCGTAGGTCTCACCCCGCCGGATCGTCAGGTCGACCCCGTCGACCGCGTAGACGTATCCGGCGGTGCGCTCCAGCACGATTCCCCGCTTGATCGGGAAGTGCACCTTGAGGTCCTCGACGGTGACGAGCACGTCGTCACCGCCCACCGCGCCGTCACCGGGACCGGCCTCGCCGGTCCCGGTGGCCGTCTCGGCGCCTGCCGCGTCGGCGCCCGCCGCATCGTTGCGCGCTTCGTCGATGCCGACCGTGTCCGCACCGGCCGTGTCGGTGCCGGCCGTGTCGGTGTCGGTGGCCTCCGTCGTCGTGGCGGTCTTGTCGGTCACAGTGCTCCCTCCGTGACGGCATCGCCGATGGCGACGGGGTTGTGACAACGCAACATCCTGCCGTCGTCGGCCTTCAGTTCGGGCGGATCACTCCAGCACACGTCGGTCGCGTTCGGACACCGCGGGGCGAAGGCACAGCCCTGTTCCCACTCGATGTTGTCCGACACCGACCCGCGGATCGGCGTCAAGGGCTCGCCTCGCGGCGCGTCGAGCCGCGGGATCGACTGCAGCAGGCCGTGCGTGTACGGATGCCGCGACCGGTCGAACAGGTCGTGCCGCTGCGCCCGTTCGACGATCCGACCGCCGTACATGACGTTGACGTCGTCGCACAGCCCAGCCACGACACCGAGGTCGTGGGTGATCATGATCAACGCCGTGTCCGTTTCGGACACCAGCTCCGACAGCAACGACAGGATCTGCGCCTGGATCGTCACGTCCAGCGCGGTCGTCGGCTCATCGGCGATCAGCAGCTTCGGCCTGCACGCCAGCGCGATCGCGATGAGCACCCGCTGCCGCATCCCACCGGACAGCTGGTGCGGGTACTCGTCGATGCGCCGCCCCGGATCCGGGAGGCCGACCCGGTCCAGCAGCTCCGCCGCCTCGACCCGGGCCTCCTTGCGCGACATCCCGCGGTGCCGTTCGAGCACCTCGGTGATCTGCAACCCGATGGTGATCACGGGGTTGAGCGACGACAACGGGTCCTGGAACACCATGCCCAGGTCCCGGCCGCGGCGGTCGCGCAGTTGCTTGTCGGAGAGCGTCAGCAGTTCGGTGCCGGAGAACGTCACCGAACCGCCGACCTCCGCACCCCGCTTGGGCAACAGGCCCATGATCGCCAGCGACGTCACGGACTTCCCGCTGCCCGATTCGCCTACCAGGCCCACGGTCTGCCCCGGTTCGACCGAGAAGCTGACACCGTCGACCGCGGTGAACGGGCGGGTCCCCTTGCGTTTGAACACGACGCTCAGGTCGCGTACGTCCAGTAGTGCCACGTGAGTTACCGCCTGTTCTTCGGGTCGAGCGATTCCCGCATCGACTCGCCGAGCAGTGTGAAGCCGAGTGCCACGATGATGATCGCGATGGCGGGGAAGAACGCCAGCGACGGTTTCACGCTGAGCAGTTCCTGCGCGTTACCGAGCATCAGCCCCCACTCCGCGCGCCGCCAGTCGGAATCGCCGAGGCCGAGGAACGACAGCGCCGCCGCGTCGATGATCGCGGTCGCGAGTGTGAGCGTCGCCTGCACGATCACCGGGCCGATCGAGTTGGGCAGCATGTGCCGGAACACGATCGTCTTCCGTTTGACACCGAGCGCGGTCGCCGCCAGCACGTGATCACTCGACCGTTGCGCCATCATCGCGCCCCGCAGCAATCGAGCGAACACCGGAACACCGATCATCGCCACGGCGATGATCACCGTCCACTGGCTCCCCGGAAGCAGCGCCGCGATCGAGATCGCCAGCAGCAGCGAGGGAATCGACAGCATGATGTCGGTCAGTCGCATCAGGACACTGTCGACCCAGCCGCCGAACGCGCCGGCGAGCCCGCCGATGATCATGCCGATGGCGACACCGATCAGTGTCGCGAACACACCCACGAACAGGGTCTGCTGGGCGCCGACGAGGAGCCGGGAGAAGAAGTCGTACCCGTTCTGATCACTGCCGAGCAGGAATCCCGGCATCGGGCCGGGGATGTTCGATGGCGTCAGCTCGGACTTCAGCTCCGGATACGGCCGGTACGGGTCCTTCGGCGCGATGAACGGCGAAATGATCGCCAGGATGACGAACAGGCCGACGATGACGAGGCCGAGGATCGCGACCGGGCTGCGGAACGTCCGGCGGAGCGCGTCCATGGCGAGGCTCGTGCCGCCCTCGGCCAACGAGTCGATCTTGTCGGCCTTCCGTGTGGAAAGAATACTCATCGCACACGCACCCTCGGGTCGATGATTGCGTACGAAATGTCGACCAGCAGGTTGACCAGCACGAAGACCACGGCGAACAGCAGGATGAGCCCCTGCAACCTCGGATAGTCACGTTGCTGGATCGCCTGTTCGAGCAGGGTGCCGAGCCCGCCCCAGGCGAACACCTTCTCCGTCAGCACGGCTCCCGACATCAGCAGGCCGGTCTGCAGGCCGATCGTGGTCGACACGGGCAGCAGGGCGTTGCGCAGCACGTGGCGTTTGCGCACGATCTGCGTCGTCAGTCCCTTCGAGTTCGCCGTCCTGACGAAGTCCTCACCCTGCACGTCCAGCACGGAGGCACGCGTGATGCGGACGATCACCGCGAACGGAATGCTCGCCAGGGCCACCGCGGGCAGGATCAGATGCAGCATCGCATCCCACGTGGCGTCGAACTCACCCGTCAGCAATCCGTCGAAGGTGGCGATGCCGGTCACCCGGGTGGCGTCGATCAGCACGTCCTGCCTGCCGGACGGCGGCAGCAGCGACATCTCCTGCGTGAAGATGTACTTCAGCAGGAAGCCGAGGAAGAACACCGGCACCGCGACGCCGACGAGCGTGGTGACGACCGTGGCGTTGTCGAGGAACCTGCCGCGGAACCGCGCCGCGATGTACCCCATCGGGATGCCGAACAGCACCGCGAGGAACATCGCCGCGACCGACAGTTCCAGCGTCGCCGGGAAGGCCCAGCCGACCTCCTCCATCACCGGATCACCGGTGATCAACGAGTTTCCGAAGTCGCCGGAGAGGATGCGGCCGAGGAAGCGGAAGTACTGGACGAAGATCGGGTCGTCCAGGCCCAGCACTTCGTTCATCGCCGCGACCCGCTCCGGGGTCGCCTTGTCTCCCAGCAGAGCCGTCGCAGGCCCGCCGGGCAGCAACCGGAGCCACGCGAAAACCAGAATGGACAGTACGAACAGCGTCGGAACCGCTTGCAGCAGCCGACGCACCGTGAACCTGAGCATGAATAGGCGCCTTTGCCCCATGAAGCCGGGAGGCAGCGCTTACGCACGCGGCGCGCACGCGGGCACTGCCTCCCGGTGGGATGTCGAGCAGAGCGTCAGCTCTGGCCCTTGGATACCGAGACGAACCGCTCGTCGGTCAGCGGGCTCGGGACGAGCCCCTGGACGTCACCGCCCACGACGATCGCCGGCGGCGAGGACGTCAGCGGGACGGCGGGCACGTACTCGGAGATCTTGACGGCGGCCTCCTCGTAGGCCTGCTTCTGCTCCTGGTCGTCGACCTTCGCATCGGCGTCGGCCAACGCCTTGAAGATCTCCTTGTCGTTGAAGCCGAACTCCGCCTTCTCGCGGCCGAAGAACGTGCCGACGAAGTTGCCCGCGTCGCCATAGTCACCGGTCCAGCCGAGCAGGTGGATGTCGTGGTTACCGTGCTTCTGGATGTCGTCCTTGAAGCCGCCGTTCCACGGGCGCTGCACCATCTCGACGTCGATGCCTGCCGAGTCGAGGTTGTCCGAGACCGCACCCGCGATGTCCACCGGGTTCGGCATGTACGGCCTGCTCACCTCGGTCGGCACGAAGAACTTGAGCTTCAGGTCCTCGGCACCCGCGTCCTTCAGCAGCTGCTTCGCCTTGTCGACGTCGTACTCGTGCTTCTCGACGTCGTCGGTGTAGCCGTCGGTCTCTTCCGGCACGAACTGGTACCGGGCGGACGCGCCCTCCGGGAGCTGGTTCTTCGCCAGCTGCTTCTTGTTGATCGCGTACTCGATCGCCTTGCGGACGCGCACGTCCTTCAATTCCGGCGTGTTCTTCTGGTTGATGCCCAGATAGAGAATGTTGAACGTCGGGCGGACCATCACCTGGGCGCCCGAATCGCGCAGCGCCTGGTAGTCGGCCGGGTTCGGCAGGTCGTACCCGTCGATCTGGCCGGAGATCATGTCCTGCTTGCGCGCGTTCTCGTCCGGGATGACACGGAAGACGATCTTCTCCAGCTTCGCCTTGTCGCCCCAGTAGTCCTCGTTCCGCGTCAACGTGATCGTGTTCGCGGACTTGTCGTAGGATTCGAACTTGAACGGGCCGGTGCCCGTCGGGTGTTCGTTGGCATAGGCCGGATAGCTGAACGACTCGCCGCTCTGCGTGACCTCGTCGGCGTTGTACTCCTTCAGCGCCTCCGGGCTCGACATCGACAGCGACGTCAGGCCGAACGCGTCGGGGAAGGCACCCTTGGCCTCGTTGAGGTTCAGCACCGCGGTGTGCTCGCCGGTTGCCTCGCAGGACTTGTACACCGGGTCGCCCGAGGCGTCGCCCTTGTTCTCCGCGAAGCCTTCGAACACGTCGCCGTAGTAGATCATCTGGCTCTGTGCGGCGGCGCCGGACATGTTGTACCAGCGGTCGAAGTTGAAACAGACCGCCTCGGCGTTGAAGTCCGTGCCGTCGTGGAACTTCACTCCTTCTCGGAGCTTGAACGTCCACGTCTTGCCGTCTTCGCTCGGCGTCCACTCCGTGGCCAGACCGGGCTCGAGTTCGGCGGTACCGGGCTTGTACGCGACGAGCGTCTCGTACATCTGCCGGATCGGGCGGAAGCTCTCGCCGTCGTCGTTGAAGATCGGGTCGAAGTTCTTCGGCGCACCTGCGGCGCCGAACACCAACGTGTTCGCGTCGCCGGCGTCCTCGCCACGTTCCGAGGCACAAGCGGTCATCGCAAGCGCGCCGGCCAGCCCGATCAGGGCGAGGCTGCGCGTGCGAGTCACCCGTGAGTGGAGCATGTTCGCACCCCTTGAGGAAGGTCAGTCGGGTTACGCCCAGATGGGCGCAGATGGAGGCAGACCTTAGCGGCTCATGGCCGGTTCCTTAAGGACTTGAGGTTACGATCGGGCTACTTGACGACCTTTTCCGGCGAGGAATTCACGGATCCGGACACGGATAGTGCCTGAATTCCGCGGGTGTCAGTCGTTTCCAACGAATTGATTAGACCATTCGGACGAGTAGGTCACATCGGCTGTATTCCAGGGTTCGTCCACGACGAACCAGCCGGTCTCGAAGCGCTGCCACCGCTCCAGATGGGGTCTGGACCACTCGCCGTCACGCGCGACGGCCCGAGCCAACCGGGCGTCCGCACCGGCATGGTCCAACCAGCACAGCACCGAGGTCACGCCCCGCACGGAACGACGTCCGGAGGACACGCCTTCCAACACCAGCACCCCGGGAACCGGAACGTCGACCAGGCCGCCCGGCACCGGCTCGCCGGCCGCGGTCCACTCGGTACACCGGTATCGGCCGGGCTCGCCCGCCGCGAGGGGTTCGAGCACCCCCGCCGTCAACCGCGGCCACCACGACACCGGGTCATCCCACGTCGCGAAGTCGTCGGTGCTGACGAGCGCCGGATGGGCTCCCCGGCGGTGCAGGACGTCGACGACCAGAGCGGCGAGGTGCGACTTCCCCGCGCCCGAAGGCCCGTCGATCGTCAACAGCCGCACCGCTCCCAGCCGCGGCGGCGCGGCGAGCACCCGGTCAGCGAGGTCGCCTGCCGGCTCGGCCACGTGACCCGCGCCTGCCGATCCGTGCCCGCGACCGGGGACATCAGGCGCGCCGACATCACGCGCCGAGGCGTCATGCGCCGAGAGGTCACGCGCCGCGCCGGAACCCGCGTCCACGGCGGGTCACAGCGCGCGGCGGCCCGACAGGGCGCGGCCGAGCGTGAGCTCGTCGGCGAACTCGAGGTCACCGCCCATCGGCAGCCCTGAGGCGAGCCGCGTCACCGTAAGACCCGGGAAGTCGCGCAGCATCCGCACGAGATAGGTCGCGGTGGCCTCACCCTCGGTGTTCGGGTCGGTCGCGATGATCACCTCGGTGATCTCCTCCGACCCGATGCGCATCAGCAGTTCCTTGATGCGCAGCTGGTCCGGGCCGACACCCGACAACGGGTCGAGCGCGCCCCCGAGCACGTGGTAGCGACCGCGGAACTCGCGCGTCCGTTCGACGGCGAGTACGTCCTTCGGTTCCTCGACGACACAGACCGACGTGGCGTCACGGCGCACGTCGTTGCAGATACGGCACCGCTCGCCCTCGGAGACATTGCCGCAGATCTCGCAGAATCGCACGCCCTCGGCGACCTTGCCGAGCACCTCGCGCAGCCGCCCGATGTCCTGCGGGTCCGAGGCGAGCAGATGGAACGCGATCCGCTGCGCACTCTTCGGACCGACCCCGGGCAGTCTGCCGAGCTCGTCGATCAGGTCCTGAACGACACCTTCGTACACGCTTACATTCCGGGAAGGCCGAGGTTGCCCATGCCGGGCAGGCCTTCGCCGCCGCCGAGGCCGCCCGTGATGGAGCCGAGCTTCTCCTGCTGGAGCTGCTGCGCGTTGCTCGTCGCGTCGCGGACGGCCGCCACCACCAGGTCGGACAGGGTCTCGACGTCCTCGGGATCGACGATCCCCGGGTCGATGTCGAGCTTCTTGAGCTCGAGCTCGCCGCTGACCGTGGCGGTCACCTTGCCGCCACCCGCGGTGCCGGTGACCTCGGCCTTGGCGATCTCCTCCTGCGCCGCGAGCATCTGCTGCTGCATCTGCTGCGCCTGCTGCATGATCTGCTGCATGTCGGGCATTCCGCCGCCGGGCTGCGCCATGGTGGTCGATCCGATCTCGTCGCTTGAGCTGGCTGTACCGGCCAGCCTAGTCGCCGCGACTGTGGCACCGTGGACACCGTGCGGAGTTCGGGGGGCACATTCACCATCGCGCTGGCCCGCGGCGTCGCCGTGACGGCCGGTCTCGGCATGCTGCTGACGGGCTGTTCGCCCGCCGAACCCGCGGCCGACGGCGACGTGGGCGACGAGCGGGCCGCCACCCAGCGTTCGGCATCGGCCGGTTCGGGGCGCGATTCAGGCAGCGATTCCGACGTCGGCGACTCCGTCGTCGTGCTCGACCCCGGGCACAACGGTCGTAACGCGGCGAACCCGGACCGGATCGGCCGTGAGGTGCCGAACGGTCGCGGCGATCGCAAGCAGTGCAACTCGACGGGCACCAGCACCGCCGACGGGTACGGCGAGCACGCGTTCAACTTCGCGGTCGCGCAGCACGTGAAGCGCATGCTGGTCGGCCGGGGCGTCGACGTCGTGCTCACCCGACCCGATGACAACGGCGTCGGGCCGTGCGTCGACGAACGCGCCGCCATCGGCAACCGCAACGAGGCCGACGCCGTCGTGTCGATCCACGCCGACGGAACGTCCGCCGACGCGAGCGGATTCCACGTCATCTACTCGGCCCCGCCGCTGAACGACGCCCAGCAGACGGCCGCGCCGCGGCTGGCACGCGACATGGTGGCGGGGATGTCCGCGGCCGGGCTGGCGAAGTCGGACTACATCGCCTCGGAGGAAGGTATCGACGCGCGCGACGACCTGGCGGGCCTGAATCTGTCGACCGTGCCCGCCGTACTCGTCGAATGCGGCAACATGCGCAACACCAAGGAGGCGGCGGCGATGTCGACCTCCGAGGGCCGCCGCCGATACGCCGACGCCATCACCCGCGGCCTGCTGCGCTACCTCGACCGCTGACCCCTCGGGTGTCGACGCCTGCCCGTCCGGGACGTCGCGTCAGTCGATGGGACGGGCACCGAGGTGATCCGACAGGAGACGCTGGGCCACGTCTTCCGGGTCGTCGGAGGCCGCGGCCGGGGAACCGGCCTGCGCAGCACCGTTGCCCGATCCCGACGACGGCGCCGACCGGGGCGGCTCGGACCGCTGCGGTTCCGGACCGGGCGGTTCCGGGGCACCGTAATCGTCGTCGTCCGGTTCCGGGGGCAGCGGGATGTCGGGCTCGGCCGTCGTCACTTTCGGACCGGCGCCGCCCGAGGACACGTCGGCCTGGGCCTGGGGTTCCCGGGATGCAGGCTGCCCGGATGTGGACTGCCCGGGCTCGGGTCGTGGCGGCTCGGCCGGGGACTGCCCCGACCGGGCGTCTCCGCCGGACGGAGAGCCACCTGCGGGCTGGGCCGTTTCGGACGTGCCGGACCGGGACTGGGGCTCGGACGGAGCCGACGCGGGCGGCCCGGATTCTGCCCGCGTACCGGCGGCAGGCGGGGCCGACTGCCTCGAGGAGGCTCCCTGCGCCGACGTGCTGCCCTGGGCGGGCGTGCTCTGGGACGGTGCCGCCGACTGTGCGGGTGGGGCACCGGCCGCTCCCGCATGCAGGCACCGCACCTGCCACTGTCCACCCAGCAGTTCGCCGAGTGCCGCCGCGATGCAGTCCGCGTTGCGGGGTTCGGAGAGCCTCCGCGCCAACGGCTCGGCCGTGTGCGTGAGCGTCACGGCGCCCGCCTCGACGCCGTGCACCGTCGCGTTGGTGAGCATCGCCTCGGTGCTGCGGCTGGCCTTGCGCACGGTCGACAGCAGCTGGGGCCAGTACTGGCGCAACGCCGCCGCGTCGATCTGCCCCGGCTGCCCGGTCCTCGCATCCTGGGCCGCGGGGGCCGACTGCGCAGCCGGTGCCGAGGGCGCAGCGGGTGCCGAGGGTGCGGATTCCGGCTGCGCGGGCGCGGCCTGTTCCGCCGGGGCGGCCTGCGGCTCGGACTGCACGGGCGTCGGCGGGGTCGACGAGGACGGTGCCTGCGCGGACTGTGCTGCCGCGGGTGCCGACTTCGCCGGTTCCGGGGACGCCGCCGGTTCGGGGGACGCCGCCGGTTCCGGGGACGCCGCCGGTTCCGGGGATACTGCCGGGGCCGGTTCCGGCTGCTGCGCACGCTGGGACGGCCGTTCGAACGTCCGCTCGGGCTTCGCCTCGCCTACCGGGGCCGCGCCTGCCGGGGCCGCGCCGGCCGGGGCAGGTCCGCCACCTGCCGTCATGCGACGTTCGAGACGTTCGAGCCGCTGCAACGTCGCGCCTTCGTCGTCGGCGACCTCGGGCAGCAGCATGCGCGCGGCGAGCAACTCGAGCAGCAGGCGGGGCGCCGTCGCACCACGCATCTCTCGTAGGCCGTTGTGCAGCAGTTCGGCGTAACGGGTGAGCGTGCCCGGCGCGACCCGTTCGGCCTGCGCCGACATGCGGCTGAGCTCCTCCTCCGGAGCGGCGACCATGCCGTTGGACGCAGCGTCCGGCACGGAACGCAGCAGGATGAGATCGCGGAACCGGTCGAGCAGGTCGCTCGCGAACCGGCGCGGGTCGTGACCCGCCTCGGCCAGACGATCGATGGTTCCGTAGACCTCTTTGTGGTCCTCGGCGGCGAGCGCGTCGACCATGGAGTCGATCAACGCGGCGTCCGTGACACCGAGCAGCGCGACGGCCCGGTCGTAGGTGATGCCCTCCGGCCCCGCACCGGCGAGGAGCTGGTCGAGCACCGACTGGGTGTCGCGCGCGGATCCGCCTCCGGCACGCACGACCAGCGGGTACACGGCCGGTTCGACGTTGATGCCCTCGGCCGCGACGTTGCGTTCGAGCAGTTCGCGCATGGCCGTCGGCGGGATGAGCCGGAACGGGTAGTGGTGCGTACGCGAGCGGATGGTCGTGAGGACCTTGTCCGGCTCGGTGGTCGCGAAGATGAAGATCAGGTGTTCCGGCGGTTCCTCGACGATCTTCAGCAGGGCATTGAAGCCCTGCGTGGTGACCATGTGGGCCTCGTCGATGATGAACACGCGATAGCGCGACTCTGCGGGTGCGTAGAAGGCGCGGTCACGCAGTTCACGGGCGTCGTCGACACCACCGTGACTGGCCGCGTCGAGTTCGGTGACGTCGACGCTGCCGGGGCCTTCCGGCGCAAGCGCCTTGCACGGGCCGCACTCGCCGCACGGGTCCGAGGTCGGCCCGCTCTCGCAGTTGAGCGAGCGCGCCATGATGCGGGCGCTCGACGTCTTGCCGCAGCCGCGAGGCCCGGAGAACAGATAGGCGTGGTTGATACGTCCGGCCGCCAGCGCGGTACGGAGCGGCTCGGTGACGTGTTCCTGCCCCACGACCTCGGCAAAGGTCGACGGACGGTACTTGCGGTACAGCGCGAGAGCCACGGCAGCGAGCGTACCGGCCGGTGCCGACACCCCGACGGGCACTTCTCCCCACTCACCCCGCCCCGTGTCCTGCGCTCGGCCCCGCATGTCCAGCACTCGGGCACGTGACAGGGCGGCGGCCGAGTACGGGGTCCGCACAAAAAGGGGACCCCCGCACCCGTCAGAGCCTGCTTATCCTTGCTGCCTTCCGGCCCTGGGGAGGTTCACAGGGTGGACGCCGCGGGGGTCCGGTTCCAAGTCTACGGCCTGGCGACGATCCTCCGGAACGGGGTCCGTCAAGACCGCCGGGCCGACCGCCGCGAGGCGGGTTTCAGGCGGGCGGATCGAATTGACCTGCCTTGACGGCGGTCACGAACGCCTGCCATTCACCGCGGGTGAACATGAAGACGGGACTGTCGTCGAGCTTGGTGTCGCGGACGCCGACATTGCCGTCGCCGCCCGTGTCCCCGAAATTGACCTCCACGCAGTTTCCACCGTTAGGCTCGCTCGCGAACGACTTCTGCCACCTGATCGGGTCGAACCGGCTGACAACAGTTGCCGGGTCGTAATAATCCGTCTCCACTGTGCGGTCGGCCATCTCTACCTCCGTACCGGTCGCGACACCGGACCAGCTCGTCGAGCTGGTCCGATTTCGTGCCGCTTCTCCGGTTTCTCCCTGTGTTCAGGCGTCAAACCGACCGAAGCGTGCGTCCATCCGTGGGAACTTCACGAACACCGGTCGACACCGTGATTAATCCCCTCCTAGGATTATTCCTAACGCTTGGCGGCAGGTCGACCCCGGCCCGCCCGCTGAGAGGCGAACCACAAGTCCGCACGCACGCGCACACAGCGCGCGCTCTTGGGGGTGGAGTACACATGGCCGTACGACTGGAGATGACCCGGGCGAACACGCCGGTCACGGAGACGGACCTGTCCGACCTCACCGACCCCGCCCCCGTGCTGCCGTCGCCGCGCAAGCCCCGGCGGTTCGGGCCCGGACTCGTCAGCCGTCGCCCGCGGCCCCAGGACGGCGCTGCCGACGACCGCAGGCTCACGTCGCGATACGTCTCGCGCCTCTGACACCCCGTCACCGACCCGGGCCGCCACCCGTCACTCACAGCGCGGCAGTCACTCACAGCGCCGCCCGTCACTCACAGCCGGCAGTCACTCGCACGCCGCCGGCGCTCCCCACCCGCGGCCCACGCCCGGCCGCCGCACACCGACGACTCAGGTGACCAACTGGGAGCGGTAGTGCGCGGCCATGTCCTGGACGAACTCCCGCGTCTCGCCCCGTTCCAGCGCGGCGCCCCGCAGCCGGTCCCACGAGTCGACGAAGATCTGGAAGTCCTTCATGTCGTCGAGGTAGATGCCGCCCGCGGAGTGCTCGACGTAGACGAAGTCACGGGTGCGGTCCGGGAAGCGCATGATCGTGAAGTCGTTGGGTACGGCCGCGAGCTTCGCGTCGAACGGCAGCACGTGGATGTAGACACGCCCCCGCTTGTCCAGCTCGAGAAGGTGTTCCATCTGGTCGAGCATCACGCCGGGTGAGCGCCCGCCCGGCGCCCTGCGCAACGCCGATTCCGACAGGATGAACCGGTAGTACGGCGGCTGTTCCTGGTCGAAGACCGCTTTGCGATCGAGGCGCGCTCGCACGAGCGAAGTGATGTCGCCGGAACCGAACTCCGTGAACTGCTTGAGCATGTAGTGCTCGGACTGCAGTGGCCCGGGGATGCGCTCGCCGTGCCACGTCATGATCTCGGCGGCGGCGGGTTCGAGGTCGGTGAAGGTACGGAACCAGTGCGGCACCACCGAGCGGTAGCCGGACCAGTGGCCGCGCTGCCCGGCTGCGGCACGCGCCAGGTTCAGCAGCGTGTCGGCCTCCTCGCCGGAGACGCCGTAGGCATCGATCATGGTCCGGACATCGCCGAGCTTGGCGCCGACGGCACCCGATTCGATCTTGTTGACCTTGCCCTGCGTGCAGCCGAGGATCGCCGCCACCTGCTGCTGGGTCATCCCCGAATTGGTGCGCGCATGCCGCAACTCGTTGCCGAGTTGCTTGCGGCGAGAGGTCACGGTGCTGGCCATGGCGGGGTGAACGTTACCTTTTCTCGCCGCTGCCCCAAAGCAGGAGGTCGGCGTAGGGTTGGCCCCATGACGAAGAAGGCCGATATCGGCGTGACCGGACTCGCCGTGATGGGGCGGAATCTGGCGCGCAACCTCGCCCGGCGCGGACACACCGTCGCCCTGCACAACCGGTCCGAAACCCGAACCCAAGAGCTGATCGACCAGTTCGGCGACGAAGGCGACTTCGTGCCGACCTATTCGGCGCGTGAGTTCGTCGACGCGCTGGAGCGCCCGCGAAAACTGGTCGTCATGGTCAAGGCCGGTGGGCCGACGGACGCCGTGATCGAGGAGTTCGCACCGCTGCTCGACGAGGGCGACGTCATCGTGGACGCGGGAAACGCGCACTTCGCCGACACCCGCCGTCGCGAGGCCGCGCTGCGTGAGCGTGGTCTGCACTTCGTCGGCACCGGCGTGTCCGGCGGCGAGGAGGGGGCGCTGCACGGGCCGAGCATCATGCCGGGCGGTTCCGCCGAGTCGTACGCCTCGCTCGGTCCGCTCCTGGAGAGCATCTCGGCGCACGTGGACGGCGAGCCGTGCTGCACCCACGTCGGCGAGGACGGCGCGGGCCACTTCGTCAAGATGGTCCACAACGGCATCGAGTACTCGGACATGCAGCTCATCGCGGAGTCGTTCGACCTGCTCCGCGGCGCGCTCGGGTACGAACCGGCGCAGATCGCGGACGTCTTCCGCACCTGGAACACCGGGCGGCTCGAGTCGTATCTGATCGAGATCACCGCCGAGGTCCTCGGGCACACCGACGCCGCGACGGGCAAGCCGTTCGTCGACGTCGTGGCCGACGAGGCCGAGCAGAAGGGCACCGGCCGCTGGACGGTCCAGATCGGACTCGACCTGGGCGAACCGATCACCGGCATCGCCGAGGCAACCTTCGCCAGGTCGCTGTCCGGGCACGCCGACCTGCGCTCGGCCACCCGAGGCCTGGCCGGTCCGACCCGCGCCCGACTGTCCGGCTCCGAGGCCGAGCGGTTCGCCGACGACGTCGAGCAGGCGCTGTACGCGTCCAAAGTGGTCGCCTACGCACAGGGTTTCAACCAGATCCTCGCGGGCGCGGCCGAGTACGGCTGGGACATCGACCTCGGGAAGGTCGCCTCGATCTGGCGCGGCGGCTGCATCATCAGGGCACGCTTCCTCGACGACATCCGCGCCGCCTACGCCGACGAACCGGGCCTGCCGACGCTGCTGACCAGCGGCGGCTTCCGCAAGGCCGTCGAGGACGCGCAGGACTCGTGGCGGTCGGTGGTCCAAACCGCGGTGCGACTCGGCATTCCGACGCCGGGTTTCTCGACCGCGCTGGCCTACTACGACGCGCTGCGCGCCGACCGGCTTCCCGCTGCGCTCGTCCAGGGGCAGCGCGACTTCTTCGGCGCCCATACCTACCGGCGTGTCGACGCCGACGGCGCGTTCCACACCGAGTGGGCCGCCGACGGCCGTCCCGAACACCCCGCGTGAGGTGCTCGGCCGCTTACTGACCCGTCTGCTGCCGAGCTGGCGCCAGCCCGCGCGTGTCGTCGTCGCGGGGTTCGCGGTCGTCGTCGCGTGCGGGACGGCGCTGCTCGCACTGCCCTCAGCGGCCGAGTCCGGCGAGCCGACCGGTCTCGTCGAAGCACTGTTCACCTCGGTGTCGGCGCTGTGCGTCACCGGGCTGATCGTCGTGGACACGCCGGAGCACTGGTCCACGTTCGGCGAGGTGGTCATTCTCGGGCTGATCCAGCTCGGCGGCATCGGCATCATGACGACGGCGTCCCTGCTGGGACTGCTCGTGTCGCGGCGGTTCGGACTGCGGATGCGACTGACGGCGCAGGCGGAGACGAAGGCGCTCGAGCTCGGCGACGTGCGGCGCGTGGTGCGCGGCGTCATCACGGTGTCGCTGCTGCTCGAGCTGATCATCGCGACGCTGCTCGCGGTCCGGTTCGCCACCGGCTACGGCTACGAGGCCGGGCGGGCGGCCTACCACGGCGTGTTCACGCGATCTCGGCGTTCAACAACGCCGGGTTCGCCCTGTACAGCGACAGCCTCATGGGGTTCGCGACCGACGCGTGGATCTGCCTGCCGATCATGTTCGCGATGCTGGCGGGCGGGCTGGGATTCCCCGTGTGGCTGGAGCTGTGGCGGCATCGGCGGCCGCGCCGCCGCGGAGACGAGGTGCGCCGGTGGTCGATGCACGCCAAGCTGACGCTGCTGACGACGAGCGTGCTGCTGGGCATCGGCGTCGTCGTCATCACGATCGCCGAGTGGAACAACCCGGAGACGCTCGGCGGCTTCGGCCTCGCGGGAAAGCTGCTGGCGGGTGCGTTCCACGGCGCGATGCCGCGGACGGCCGGGTTCAACAGCGTCGACGTCGGCGAGATGGAATCGGGGACGTTGCTGGTCAATGACATCCTGATGTTCATCGGCGGCGGCAGTGCGGGCACGGCGGGCGGCATCAAGGTGACGACGTTCGCGCTGCTGGCGTTCGTCATCTACTCGGAGATCAAGGGTGAGCCGTCGGCGCACGCCTTCGGCCGCAAGATCCCTGCGCTGGTGCAGCGGCAGGCGCTGACCGTGGTGCTGCTCAGCGTCGCGGCGGTCATGCTGAGCACGTTGGCACTGTTGGCGTTGACGCCGTTCCGCCTCGAGCAGGTGCTGTTCGAGGTGATCTCGGCGTTCGCGACGGTCGGACTGTCCACCGGCATCACCGCCGACGTGGGCACGGCCGGCCACCTCGTGCTGTCACTGCTCATGTTCCTGGGACGCGTCGGCCCGATCACGCTGGCTTCGGCGCTGGCGTTGCGGGACCGTTCCCGTCGGTACGAACTTCCGGAAGAGAGGCCGATCGTTGGCTAGGTGGGCGAGCAGGAACGCGCCGCGGACGTCCCACGACGTCAACCGCGTCGTGGTCATCGGGCTCGGTCGGTTCGGCGGCTCGCTGGCGCTGGAGCTGATCGCGAGCGGGTTCGAGGTGCTGGGGCTGGATCGTGACCCCAAGCTCGTGCAGCATTTCGCGGACGAGCTGACGCACGCGGCCGTTGCGGACACGACGGATCCCGACGCGCTGGTCCAGCTCGGGGTGCCCGACTTCCAACGTGCCGTCGTCGGCATCGGCAACGACATGGAGGCGAGCATCCTGACGACGTCGGTCATCGCCGACTTCGGCATCCCCCACATCTGGGCGAAGGCGACGAGCAAGCGGCACCGGCGGATCCTCGAACGTGTCGGCGCCCACCACGTCGTCCTGCCCGAACACGACATGGGCGAACGCGTGGCTCACCTCGTGACGGGACGGATGCTCGACTACATCGAGTTCGAGGACGACTACGCGCTCGTGAAGACGACGGCACCCGACGCGGTGCTGGGCGTGCCGCTGGGGCAGACGTCGATCCGCAAGCGGTACGGCGTCACGGTCGTGGGCATCAAGCGGCCCGGCGAGAAGTTCACGTATGCCACGCAGGAGAGCGCCGTCGAGCGCCACGACCTCCTCGTGGTGGCGGGCCGCCGGAGCCAGGTGGAGGCCTTCGCCAACCTGACGTCGACACCCCCACGCTGAGTAACCGTCTTGCGGAGGACGGGATGTCCCCGGGGCACCTTGACGGCGTCGAACGCCCCGAGGTGCCTGGGGGCGCCTGACGGACCCACCCGGGCAGACCGTGCGGTCACGGTGCGTATCCGACGGACATCGGTGGACGGCGGGGCGATACTGACGGCATGCTGGCCGACCACTTCCCGCTCCTGGGGTTGCGGGTGCGCACGCCGCGCCTCGAGCTGCGGCTGCCCGACGACGACCAGCTGGCCGCCCTCGCCGAGCTCGCCGCGGCCGGCATCCACGAGCCCGGCACCATGCCGTTCCTGCATCCGTTCACCGAGGCACCGCCCGACGTCGTCGCCCGGTCCGTGGTGCAGCACCACTACCGCATGCGGGGCGAGCTCTCCCCGGACACGTGGGCGCTGCCGCTGACCGTGTTGTGGAACGGCACCGTCGCCGGCATGCAGGCCCTCGAGGCCACGGAGTTCGCCGTCACCCGCCAGGTCGGCAGCGGCTCGTGGCTCGGGCGTGACCACCAGGGCAAGGGCATCGGCACGGAGATGCGCGCCGCGGCGCTGCACCTGGCGTTCGCAGGGCTGGGGGCGGAGGTCGCCCGTTCGGAGTCTTTCGACGACAACCCGGCGTCGGCGGCCGTGTCGCGCCGGCTCGGCTACGCCGACGACGGCACCGCCCGCCACGCCGTCCTCGGCCGCCGCCGCATCGGCCACCGCTTCGTGCTCACCCGCGAGGCGTGGGAACGCCACCGGAGCGTCGACGTGGCGATCGACGGCCTGGAGCCGTGCCTGCCGCTACTCGGTGCCGACGGCCCGCCCACGACGTGACCGCCGCCGCAGCGGCCCGAACGGCGGGTCCGGTCGCCGCAGCTCAGACCCGTTATCAGCGGTCACTCGCAGTCCTGTACCCTTTTCCGCGGAGGATTGGCCGAGCGGCCTAAGGCGCACGATTGGAAATCGTGTTGGGTTAATAGCCCTCACGGGTTCGAATCCCGTATCCTCCGCCAGTCGACAACGCCGGGCAAGCCCATCACGGGCCGCCCGGCGTTGTCGTTTCACGTCCCCGGGTCGACGGGGTGTTTCAGAGTCGATCGGGCGTTTCAGAGGCGCGCCGGGCGGCCGAGGTCAACCGAGCGGTGAGCTTCCTCGCAAAACGCTCGCGACCACAGGCCGGGGACACCTTAGGCTGGGGTGTGCCGAGAGGCGTTGCAACGGGCTGCCAGTGGCAGGGGGCGGTCCGCCACGCTCGGTGAGAACCTCCAAGGACGCCTTCCGACCAGGAAGGCAGGGCATGAGCAACGTTCAGCCAGACCGCACCGACCAGCTCACCGCGCTCCTGCGTGAGCGGATCATGATCATTGACGGTGCGATGGGCACGATGATCCAGCAGGAGTCGCCCGGCGAGTCCGAGTACCGCGGCGAGCGTTTCGCCGACTGGGGCTGCGACGTCAAGGGCAACAGCGACCTGTTGGTGCTCACCCAGCCGGAACTGATCGGCGGTATCACGCGCCGGTTCCTCGAGGCGGGCGCGGACATCGTCGAGACCAACACCTTCAGCGCGACCACCATCGCGCAGGCCGACTTCGAGATGGAGGAGTTGGTCTACGAGCTGAACTACGAGGGCGCCCAGGTCGCCCGCAAGGCAGCCGACGAGTTCTCGACCGCCGACAAGCCGCGGTTCGTGGCGGGCGCGATGGGCCCGACGAACCGCACCGCGTCGATCTCCCCGGACGTCAACGACCCCGGCGCCCGGAACGTCTCCTACGACGAGCTCGTCACCGCGTACCTGCAGCAGGCCAACGGCCTGGTGGACGGTGGCGCCGACCTGCTGCTGATCGAGACGATCTTCGACACCCTCAACGCGAAGGCCTGCATCTTCGCGCTCGAGACACTCTTCGAGGAGCGGGGCCGGCGCTGGCCGGTCATGGTCTCCGGCACCATCACCGACGCCTCGGGCCGCACGCTGTCCGGCCAGACCACCGAGGCGTTCTGGAACTCGATCCGGCACATCAACCCGCTGCTCGTCGGCCTGAACTGTGCGCTCGGTGCCGCCGAGATGCGCCAGTACGCCGCCGAGCTCAGCCGCATCGCGGACTGCTTCGTGCACTGCTACCCGAACGCGGGCCTGCCCAACGCGTTCGGTGAGTACGACGAGTCGCCCGAGCAGATGGCGCCCGTGGTCCGCGAGTTCGCCGAGGCCGGCCTGGTCAACGTGCTCGGTGGCTGCTGCGGCACCACCCCGGAGCACATCGGCGCCATCGCGAAGGCCTCCGAGGGGCTGGCGCCGCGCGTGCCGGCCGAGCCCGCGCCCGCGACGCGGCTGTCCGGCCTCGAGCCGTTCAACATCGACAACTCGTCGCTGTTCGTGAACGTCGGCGAGCGGACCAACATCACCGGCTCGGCCCGGTTCCGCAAGCTGATCAAGGACAGCGACTACGACACCGCCCTGTCGGTGGCCGTGCAGCAGGTGGAGAACGGCGCACAGGTCATCGACGTCAACATGGACGAGGGCATGATCGACGGTGTCGCCGCGATGGACCGCTTCCTGAAGCTCATCGCCTCCGAACCCGACATCAGCCGCGTGCCGATCATGGTCGACTCCTCCAAGTGGGAGGTCATCGAGGCCGGCCTGAAGAACATCCAGGGCAAGCCGATCGTCAACTCGATCTCGCTCAAGGCGGGCGAGGACGAGTTCATCCAGCAGGCCCAGCTCTGCAAGAAGTACGGCGCGGCCGTCGTCGTGATGGCCTTCGACGAGGACGGGCAGGCCGACAACCTCGAGCGCCGCAAGGAGATCTGCAAGCGCGCCTACGACATCCTCGTCGACCGGGTGGGATTCCCCCGCGAGGACATCGTCTTCGACCCGAACGTGTTCGCCGTGGCCACCGGCATCGAGGAACACGCCACCTACGGTCTGGACTTCATCGAGGGCGCCCGCTGGATCAAGGAGAACCTGCCGGAAGCGAAGATCTCCGGCGGCATCTCGAACGTCTCGTTCTCGTTCCGCGGCAACAACACCGTGCGTGAGGCGATCCACGCGGTCTTCCTGTACCACGCGATCGACGCGGGTCTGGACATGGGAATCGTCAACGCAGGCGCGCTCGCCGTCTACGACGAGGTCGCCCCCGACCTGCGGGACGCCATCGAGGACGTCATCCTCAACCGCACCGACGACTCGCAGGCCGCGACCGAGCGGCTCCTGGAGCTCGCCGAGCGGTACCGGGGCGACGGCACCTCCACCGACGAGACCGCCGACGAGTGGCGCGAGCTGCCGGTCGGTGAGCGGATCACGCACGCGCTCGTGAAGGGCATCGACACCTACGTCGAGGACGACACCGAGGAGCTGCGCCTCGAGATCGAACAGCGCGACGGCCGGCCGATCGAGGTCATCGAGGGCCCGCTGATGGATGGCATGAACGTCGTCGGCGACCTCTTCGGCGCGGGCAAGATGTTCCTGCCCCAGGTGGTCAAGAGCGCCCGCGTGATGAAGAAGGCCGTGGCGTACCTGATTCCCTTCATCGAGCAGCAGAAGGCCGACGCCGGCACCACCGGCGAGAAGGACACCAACGGCACCGTCGTGCTCGCCACCGTGAAGGGCGACGTCCACGACATCGGCAAGAACATCGTCGGCGTCGTGCTGCAGTGCAACAACTTCGAGGTCATCGACCTCGGCGTGATGGTGCCCGCCCAGAAGATCCTGGACGCCGCCAAGGAGCACCAGGCCGACGTGATCGGCCTGTCCGGTCTGATCACCCCGTCGCTGGACGAGATGGTCAACTTCGCCTCCGAGATGCAGCGCCAGGAGTTCGACGTCCCGCTGCTGGTCGGCGGCGCCACCACCTCGCGTGCCCACACAGCCGTCAAGGTCGACCGCAAATACGACGGCCCCGTCGTGTGGGTCAAGGACGCGTCCCGGTCGGTGCCGGTCGTGGCCTCGCTGCTGCACGACGAACAGCGCGAGACGCTGATGGCCGAGGTGCAGGCCGACTACGACGCCCTGCGCACCCGCCACTCGAACAAGCAGGGCAAACCGCTGATCAGCCTCGAGCAGGCGCGGGAGAACCGCACCCCGCTCGACTGGTCGTCGTACACCCCGCCGACGCCCGCCAAGCCGGGCATCCACGTGCTCGAGGACTACGACCTCGCCGAGCTGCGGGACTACATCGACTGGCAGCCGTTCTTCAACGCGTGGGAGATGAAGGGCTCGTTCCCCGACATCCTCAACAACCCGTCGACCGGTGAGACCGCGCGCAAGCTGTACGACGACGCGCAGGCCATGCTCGACAAGCTGACCGAGGAGAAGTGGCTGACCGCCAACGGCGTGATCGGCTTCTTCCCGGCCAACGCGGTCGGCGATGACATCGAGCTCTACACCGACGAGCAGCGCAGCGAGACCCTGACGACGCTGTTCAACCTGCGCCAGCAGGGTGAACACCGCGAAGGCGTTCCGAACCGCTCCATCGGCGACTTCGTCGCGCCGAAGGAGACGGGTCTCGAGGACTGGGTCGGCGGCTTCGCCGTGACCGCGGGCCTGGGCACGCAGAAGAAGATCGCCGAGTTCAAAGAGAACCTCGACGACTACAACGCGATCCTGCTCGAGTCGCTGGCGGACCGGCTCGCCGAGGCTTTCGCCGAGCGGATGCACGAACGCGTGCGTAAGGAGTTCTGGGGCTACGCCCCCGACGAGGAGCTCGACAACGTCGGCCTGATCAAGGAGAAGTACGACGGCATCCGGCCCGCGCCGGGCTACCCGGCGTGCCCGGAGCACACCGAGAAGCAGACGCTGTGGAAGCTGCTCGACGTCGAGAACACCACCGGCATCGAACTCACCGAGTCGATGGCGATGTGGCCGGGCGCGGCGGTTTCCGGCTTCTACTTCAGCCACCCGGAGTCGCGGTACTTCGTGGTCGGCAGGCTGGGCCGCGACCAGGTCGAGGACTACGCGCAGCGCAAGGGCTGGTCGATGGCCGAGGCCGAGCGCTGGCTGTCGGCGAACCTGGGTTACGACCCGGAGGACTGATCCTCGGGCCGGCGAACACGGCCGCTGCGCCGTACGTCCGGGTAGCCGGCGCGGCCGGGCCGGGCCGCTGAGTTCCGGTTCCGATCAGCCGGAAACGCCGGGTGGGTCACGTGACCCACCCGGCGTTTCGCTGTCGGCGGTTCCCCGAAGGAGCGCCGCTACGGGCGAAAGAGCGCCCCTGGAGCGCGGAGGCTCTGCGTCAAAGGCTTTGCGTCAAAGGCTCTGTGTCAAAGGCTCTGCGTCAAAGGCTCTGCGTCACGGCCTGTCGCGATCGGCCGTCTGGCCCGCGACGCCGTGTCGGAGCGGCGCACCCGGGCCTGCCGCACTGTCACGCGAGACGGGCGAGCCGTGCGGCGTGTCCGCCGGCTTCCCGGTCCCGTCCCACTGGTCACCGCCCGACGGCTCGGCACCCTCGGCGAGCTGCTGCCTCCGGGTTCGCAACAGCTCCAGCACGGGCGTGCGGTTGCCGTGCTGCTGCTCGTGTTCGATCAGGGTCTCGATGTCGTCGGCCGACAGTGCGCGAATCTGGTGCTGCAGCTTGGCGATCGGCAGCTCGTCGTAGTCGGGAAGAGGAAGGGCGCTGTCGGAAGTCATCGCGTGCACCTCACGTGTGAAACGGTCGTGGTGGTCAGCTTCCCCGGTTCTCGCCGAGTTCCTCGACGATGGGATTTGCGGGCACTTCGGTCTGGTGTTCCGCGAGCCCCGACCGGGTGTTGTGGCGAGCCTGCTTCGCCTTGTCCGAACTCGACCGGCCTTCCTCGGCTCCCATGTCCATCGGAACCGACTGGATCACCTCGCCGATGTTCTCGTACTCCGCCGGTGGCATCGCCCGGAGCGCCTGCGCCACGTCCTCCGCGGAGCCGTGGGACTCCGCGTGGGTCACCAACGTCTCCTTGTCGGCGGGGAAGTCCACCGACGAGAGCGCTGCCTTGACCGATTCGCGGTCCGTACTCATCACCGACCCCCTTCTGCTCGGTCGCTCCGCGGGCCGTACCCGAGGCGCCGCGGCCGCAAACCCGCCGGGGCGCCTCCGGCTCCTCACGCAGCGTTGTCGAGTTCGGCCAGGTCGCTCTCGCTCAGTGGGACGTCGGCGATCCGCATGTTCTCCTCGAGATGCGCCACCCGTGACGTGCCGGGGATCAGCAGTACGTTGTCCCGGCGGGCGAGCAGCCAGGCCAGCCCCACCTGCGCCGGCGAGGCCCCCACCCGCTCGGCCACCGCCCGGACCGTGGCGTTGCCGGTCACCTTCGGCATGTCGGGGAACGCCGATCCGAGCGGGAAGTACGGGACGTAGGCGATTCCTTCGTCGTGGCACAGCTCCAGCCCGTCGGCGCCGGAGCGGTCCACCAGGCTGAACGCGTTCTGCACGCACACGATGCCCGCCTGTTCGATCGCCTGCCGGACCTGGGCGAGTGTCGCCGTGGAGATGCCGATACCCGCGATCTTGCCCTCGGCGCGCAGCCCGACCAACTCCGCGAGCTGGTCCTCGAGGGGGATCTGCTGGTCGGCGGGCAGTTCGTGCTCGTCCATCCGGCGCAGGTTCACGACCGCGAGCCGGTCGACACCCAGCGTGCGCAGGTTCTCCTCGACGGCCGCGCGCAACTGTCCCGGCCGCTGGGCGGGCACGAACCCGCCCTGTTCGTCACGGACCGCACCGACCTTGGAAGCCAGCGCGAGACCGTCCGGGTACGGGTGCAACGCTTCGCGGATCAGCTCGTTCGCGACGTCGGGCCCGTAGAACTGCGCGGTGTCGATGTGGTCGACACCCAGCTCGACCCCGCGGCGCAACACCGCGACGGCCTCGTCGTGATCACGCGGCGGCCCCATGACTCCGGGGCCGGGAAGCTGCATCGCACCGAAACCGATGCGGTGCACGGGGAACCGGCCGAGGGAATACGTCTCCATGGCTGCGACGCTAGCCGCGCCCGAGACGGGTCACAAACCACGGTCAGTGGTGATACGCGGGTGCGACCGCGTGGCCGGCCCCTTGCCGATGAGCCGGCCGAGGCCGGCGTTCATCGCTCCCGTACGTCGCTCGGGCGTCGGGCCTACCCACACACGCCCGTGTTGCGGGTTCCGGGGCCCGTGTTGCCGATTCCGGGGCCCGTGTTGCGGGTTCCGGGGTGCGTGTTGGGGATTCCGAAGCCGGTGCGTCACCGGGTGACTGCGCCCCAGCGGGAGAGTGTCGGCAGCGCCTGCGGGACTACGCCGACGCCAGGGCCTGCATCGTCTCGCTCATGTCCGGCACCGACGCCGAACAGCTCGCGAGAACACGTCGGCCCACTAGGCAGACGGTCCCTGGTCCGCGCGGCGCAGGGCGGTCCGCACCGCGCCGACGACGGCCCGCGCCGCGAAGCCCACGACGACGATCCCCATCGCCATCTGGATCATGGTCAGGATCCGCGCGGCCTCGGTGCGCGGGACGATGTCACCGAAGCCCACCGTCGCGAACACGGTGACGGTGAAGTACAGCGCGTCGGTACGGCCCAGGTCCTCACTGAAACTTCCCGGTTGCGCCCGGTCCAGCCCGGCATAGGCCGACGCGAAGAGCGCGTGCAGCAACGGCAGCCCGACGGCGACCAGCTGCGTGGCTTTCAGCCGCGGCGTGTCGGACACGGCGATCGCCCTGAGCTGCCAGGCGACCGCCACCCCGAAGGCCACCAGCGCGACACCGAACCGTAGCCACGGGCCGACTTCGAACGGTCGGTCCAGCGGCACGAGGTAGTAACCGGTGATCACGAGCCCGGTGCTGAGCAGTGTCCGCAGTACCGCACCGGCGACGAGGCGTCTACGCGCACCGGCGGGCAGCTCCTCGAATCGCCGTCGTCCCACCGCCCGACCTCCGGACCCGCGCCCTCACCTGCACGTCACGGGTACGGATACCCCGGCCGCCCCGCGCGACACGTGGTCGCCGCCGTGGTGAGGCGCCTCAACCCGCACGTGCCCCCTCGGTCGACGACGGCCGGACGCAACACAGGCCCCGGAGAACGCAACACGAGCCCCGGAAAGCGCAACACGGCGTCAGGGGAGGTAGGACTTCAGCCACTCCGGCGGGCGGCCCCTGGTGAGCAGTTCGGGCCAGTCGCCGGGGCGTTCGTCGCCGTAGGCGCGCACGCGCAGGTCCTTGCCGAGGACGTCGGCGTACTCGGTGACCTCGGTGTAGTACATGTACGACATGAGCCGGTCGGCGAACCGCCAGCCGGTCGACGTGCGCCGGTACACGTCCTGGTACCGCAGTGCGACCACCATGGCCTTGCCGTCGCGGACGACCTCGGCGTGGCTGGCGAGCTGGCCGTGGGCGACGTCCGGATCGTTGTCGTCGAAGCGCACCACGTGACCGTGCGTGAAGTGGTTCGTCGGGCCGAGCGCCTTGAACCGGCCGAGGTAGGTCGTCACGATCTCGTCGATGCCGTTCGCGGCGAAGACACCGTCGGCCGACCGCAACGTCCCGCCCTCGCAGAAGATCTTGCGAATTCCGTCCTCGTCGCGTTCGTCCATGATGTAGCCGTAGAGCACGGCCAGGTCCTGGATCGCGTTCCTGTCCTCGATCCGCTGGATGCGCTGCTCGAGTGTTGCCGTCATCGCCTGCCTCCCGAAGCCGCCGCGCGCCCGGCGCGGTATCCGAACACGAGCGCGGGACCGAGCGTGCCGCCCGCCCCGCCGTACACCATTCCGGTGGGCCCGGCCATGGCGTTTCCCGCGGCGAAGAGGCCTGGGATCGGCTCTCCATCCACAGTGAACACCGATCCATCCACATCGGTCTGTGGACCGCCCTTGGTGCCGAGGGTGCTGATGTGGAGTTGCACGGCGTAGTACGGACCTTCGTCGAGCGGTCCGAGGGTGGATCCCGCTCCCGGGTAGTACCGCTTGTCGCCGACGAAGCCGTCGTAGGCACTCGCGCCGCGGGCGAAGTCTGCGTCGACGCCGTCGGCGGCCATGCCGTTGAACCGCTCGACGGTGCGCTCCAGAGTGGCCGGTTCGACGTCGATCTCCCGTGCCAGTTCGCCGAGCGTGCCGGCACGCAGTGCCCAGTCCGGAGCCTGCCCCGGCGGGAGCGTGAAGCCGCCGTACTCCTCGACGTGCCGGGCGTCGAAGATCAGCCAGCACGGGTCGTTGAGATAGTCGAAGTCGGACGGGTCGAGCCGGTGGAACGCGCCGCCGAGCGCGTTGTAGTTGGCCGCCTCGTTGGTGAACCGCTCACCCGCCCGGTTCACCATGATCGACCGTGGCAGCGTGCGTTCCCGCAGTACGAGGTGCACCGCCTGCTCACCGTGGTTCCGCTGACCGGGCAGCACGCACACCGGCACCCACCACGCCTCGCGCATGTTGCCGAGCCGCGCACCGGCCTTCATCGCCATGCGCAGGCCGTCGCCGGTGTTGGTCGGCACGGTCGCGGGATAGGACATCGGGCCGCGGAGGAAGTCTCGCACCAGGTCGGAGTCCCATTCGAACCCGCCGGTCGCGATCACGACGCCGTGACGTGCCGTGGCCGTCGAGCCGTCGGCGAACCGCACGCCGCGTACCACGTTCCCGTCCTGGATCAGCTCGACGGCGGCCGCGCCGGTGACGGGTTCGACCCCGTGGTCGAGGCAGCCCTTCAGCAGGGCACCGATCATCGCGCGGCCGAGCCCCTCGAGGTGCTGCCGCTCACGACGGTTCGCCTCGTCGGGGCCCACGACGCCCGTGCCGCCGCCGACCGGCGTCTCTCGGACCATCATGCGGCGGGTTCGCCCCTCGATGCGGTCGGCCCACGCGCCGAGCTCGTCGAACGCGAACAGCTCCGGCTCCACGGAACGGCCGCCCTGCGGCTTCCCGCCGGGGTGTTCGGGGTGATAGTCCGGATAGCCGGGCACGAGACTCAGGTGCAGCGGTGTGCGCGTTTCGAGCCAGTCGGTGACCTCGGAGGTCCCGCCGACGAACGCCTCGGCCATGCCGGGCCGGATCATGCCGCGGGAGAGCGACTCGAGGTATCGCACACCCTCGGCCCGCGAATCCTCGACGCCTGCCTCCCGCGCGTACCGATTGTCCGGCAACCATGCGACACCGCTCGACAGGCAGGTCGTACCACCGATCAGGGACGACTTCTCGAACAGGCCCACGCTCGCCCCCGCGTCCGCCGCCGACAGCGCCGCGGTCATCCCCGCGGCCCCGGTGCCCAGCACCACGACGTCGAACTCAGCCATGAGCTCTCCTCCTCAATCGAGGATAACCATGCTAAGCGATTTCGCCACAGCGTCAATGGGTCGGACCAGCTCCCGAACGGCACCGCTGATCGGCTCGACACATGAAGGAGATTCGCAGTCGGAGGCGAACACGGAGCGTCAGAGAATTCGAGGCACCTCCACACTCCTGCCGAGGCGTGGTCACGCTAAGTTGGGATGCGACACGTACCGAACATGTCCTAGGAGTCCGCCCCATGGCCGGAGTGGAAGAGATCCGCGCGGGGATCGCCGCCGCGAACGAGAAAGCTTCCGCCAGCATCGCCGCACTTCAACAGGCCGCCCAGACACTCGAGGAAGCGCAGCAGACCCTCGCGATGGCGACCGAGGGCAGCACGCAGGAGGACGTCAGCCAAGCGCACGGGCTCATGGCCGAGGCGATCCAGGGCATCACGGGCACGCAGAGCACCATCCAGGCGTGCATCTCGTCGACCGAGGGCTACGCGGCCCGCCTCTGAGCGGCACCGGATCCGTGTTCACGCGATGTCACTACACGAATTGCGCACCTCGCTGGGCGTCGTCCGGTCGGGCCTCACCGACACCGCTGCGCAGGCGGCCCACGCCAGGGAGCTACTCGAGGACTACCGGCGCGCGCTGCTCAGCGCCCAAAGCGGCACCGGCACGGCCGCGTCGGGTGAGCCGTGGCTCCCACCGCCGCTGGCGCGCGCGTTCGACCAGCTGGACGAGCACATCGCCCAGCTCGGCAACGTCGAATCGGCCCTGAACCAGTACGAAGCAAGGTTGTAGCAGCCGCATGGGCAGGAAGAAGGGCGAGCAGCGCGCTCGGGTCGTCACCGCTCTCGACCAACTCCGCCACCAGATCGGCCTCGCGCTCGGTGCCGCCCGCAACGCGCGCACGGGCGCCGAGCACGAACTCGCACAGCGCAGACTCGAACAGGAGGTCGTGCGCACCGGACTCGAGCGCGCGGTCGCCGACCCGGAACTCGCCGCGCGGATGACCACCCCGGCGATGGCGGGTGTGGTCGAACGGCTCGCTACAGTCCGTGACCGGTTCTACGCCGACTGGGCGGACGGCCCTCGGCGACTCCGCGAGCTCGTCGCCACGTCCGCGCCCGGACCCGCGGGGGCACCGCCCGGCGAATGGCTCGGCCGCATCGGCACCGACCCCGGCCTGTCGTCGCCGGAGTTGTGGCGGATCGGCGACTCCACAGTGGACATCGGCGGCGGGCAGTCGTTCGACGTCGCCGTGCCACTGCTCGACGCCTCCCACCTCGCGATCACGTCGGCGCCGAACACGCGCGTCACCGTGGACGCGCTCGTCGAGTCGCTGCTGATGCGCGTGCTGTCGACGTTCGAACCCGGAGCGGTGAAGGTCCACCTCTGGGACATCGGCCAGCTCACCGGCGTGCTGCCGCACTTCTACGCGCTCACCCGCACCAGCGCCGTCACGGTGCACGACCCGACGCGCCTGGCCGACCTGCTCGACGACTTCGCCGGGCACATCCGCCGCATTCACGGCTACACCATGCAGGCGGGGCACCCGTCGTTGCGGGCCATGCGCGCCGCGACGGGTAAGCGCCTCGAACCCTGGCGGGTCGGCGTGCTCTACGGCAACGGCGAGGACCTGCAACCGGAGCAGATCCGCGACATCAAACGTGTCGCCAGCGGCGCTCTCGAGGCCGGCATGTCGCTGATCCTCGTGGACGTGCCCACGATGCTCGACGGCGCGGTCGAGAACGTCCACGTGACGGCCGAACGCACCGCGGTGACGAGCATGACGGGCCCCGACCTGGCGGTCCGCCTCGATCCGCCACTGCCCGCGAGCCAGGTGACGGCCGCCGCGGGCAGGCTCGCCGAGGCGCTCGTCGCCAAGCAGGGTGGTCCGCGGACGTTCGGGGACCTGCTGCCCACGGAGTTCGGCACCGAGTCGTCGGCCGTCGAGCTCCGCGCTCCGGTGGGGTTCCACGAGGGCGAGCCGGTCGACGTCGTGATCGGCGACGCCACGCCGCACGCGCTGATCGGTGGGCCGAGCGGATCCGGCAAGACGAACTTCCTGTATGCGTTGCTGGGTTCGCTGTGCGCGCGGTACTCGCCGAACGAACTGTCGCTGTACCTACTCGACTTCAAGGAGGGCGTCTCGTTCGCAGGCCTGGCGCCCGGCCGCAAGGAGGAGAGCTGGCTGCCGCACGCGCGGCTGGTCGGCGTGAACGTCAACACCGACCGCGAGTTCGGCCTGGCACTGCTGCGGTTCCTCACCGACGAACTGCGCCGCCGTTCGGCCGCCGCCAAGCAGCACGAGGTCACCACACTGTCGGAACTGCGGCAGCAGGATCCGGCCGGTCACTGGCCGCGGATCGTCGCCGTCGTCGACGAGTTCCAGTACCTGTTCGGCGAGCGCGACTCGGTGACGGCGCTGGCGACGTCGCTGCTCGAGGACGTCGCGCGCCGGGGCAGATCGCAGGGCATCCATCTGATCCTGGCGAGTCAGGACATCGCAGGCATCGAGGCGTTCTGGGGCAAGCCGGCCGTGTTCGAGCAGTGCACGCTGCGCATCGCGATGCCGAAGGCCCGCCGCGTGCTCGCCGAGGCCAACCAGGCGGCCGTCGCCGCACCGCGCTGGCACGCGGTCGTCAACCACGAGTCCGGCATCGGGCACGGCAACAGCCTGGCGCACGTCCCCGACGCGAGCTCCGGCGGTGTATTCCCCGCACTGCAACGTGAGCTGTGGCAACGCTACGGCTCGACGAGCGTGCCGCGGCTGTTCGACGGCGCCCACGCGCCCGTGCTCGCCGAGTCGTCGGCCTACACGGCGTTGTCGCGTTCGGACCGTCCACGGGCGATCGTCGGCCAGTCCATCGACGTGGCCGACACGGCACACGCCGTCGAACTGTCGGCCGCGCCGGGACGCAATCTCGCCGTGCTCGGCACGGGCCAGCGCGACGCGGTGTCGGTCCTGGACTCGGCGGTGCGTTCCGTGGCGCGGCAGTGCGCACCGGGCGACGTCGAGTTCGCGTTGGCATGCCTGGTCGAGCAGTGCACGCCCGCGGTGACGGCGCTGTCCGACGAGTTGTCGTCCGGCGGGCACAAGGCGGAGGTCGTCACGACGGACACACTCACCGATCTGGTGACGGCGTGGGCCGGACAGGAGTCGACCGCGCGGCGGATCCTGGTGGCCTACGGCGTCGACGCGGCGCTGCCGACCTTGGAGGCCAAGGAGCCCGGCAAGTCCAGCGGCCTCGACCACCTGCGGGCGTTGCTCAAGCACGGCCCGGCGCGCGGGGTGCACGTGCTCGGCTGGTGGCGCAGCGTGGCGCGGCTCAAGGACACGCTCGGATTCGGCGGCACCGACGACATCGGCGCGTGGGCGGCACTCGACGTGCAGGGCAACGAGCTGTCGACCCTGGCGGCGGGACAGGTCGTGCACTGGTCGCCCCGGCCCGACCGCGCCCTGTTCTTCGACCGGACGACCTTGTCGGCTCCGGAGATCGTCGTCCCGTTCCGGCGTGAGGAGGATTCCGATGACTGACGGATACGGCGCATCGGCGGCGGGCGGTGGTGCGACGTCGGCGGCGGCGCGGTACAAGGAGACCATCGGGTTGGCGCGCACGGCGGCCGAGGAGCTGCGCACGTGGGAGCAGGCGCGGGAACAGCAGCTGTACGCCGAGATCCAGGCCGCGGAGGAGAACCTGACCGCGGCGACCGAGGCCGAGGAGGCGATGGCCGACCGGGCGCGCCGGTGGTGGTCGATGGCGCGGGACAACGTGGCGCGGCTGTCGTGGCTCGACGTGGGCGCCGACCCGGAGCCGGTGCCGACCGCGCGCGGCGAACAGGCGTCCCGCTATGCCGACGACATCCGGCCCGCCTACCACGAACTCGCCCAGGCGGTGCTGAAACTGGGCTGGCGCGCCCGCTGACGTCGAACCGGTTTCCCCGGTGGAAGCCGGCCCCGCACGAGCGCAGCTCCACGCCACCGGCCCCGGGGAACGCGCCACCGGCCCCGGAATCCACAACCCGGTCGCGCACGACAACGGCCGGCCGTCCGCAAGGGACGACCGGCCGCAAGCCCGGCTACCTCGTCGTCACCTTCCGAAGTGCGACCAGAACCGGTCCCAATGGTCGAAGTTGTGGCCCGCGGACGGCTTGAAACGGACGATCTGCGGGTCGTGGTCACTGGCCTGCTCGGCGAACTCGGAGTTGATGCGCACGACGTCGTAGTCGACCCGGCGCAGCGAGTCGGACACGAGGATGTGGTCGAGCACCTGCGAGTTGCCCTCGTAGACGTAGCTGTACCGTTCCTTCGCGGGCAGCGTGTCGATCAGCGACGTGAGCGCACCGCCGTCGGTCAGCGTCGCCACGGTCTCGGAGAACTGGAAGTCGTTCAGATCCCCGGCGACGACGACGTTGGCGTTCGGCTGCACCTGTTGCAGCTCGTCGACGAAGCCCCGCACGACCTCGGCCTGTTCGTGGCGCTGTTCCTCGGACGAACGCGTCGGCGGCTGATACCGGCCGTGGATCGGCTCGTCGCCGCCCTTCGACGCGAAGTGGTTCGCCACGACGAACACCGTCCGCCCACGGAACTCGAACTCACCGGCGAGCGGCTTGCGGCTGTCGTCCCACGCTTCGTGCTGCGGATCGATCCTGCCCGGCGACGCCGACAGTTTCGCCGTGCCGCGGCGCGTCTTCTCGACCTCGACGGCCGTGGTCGCGTCGCCACCCTCACGGTCCACGAACGACACTCGCTTCGGGTTGAAGAGGAATCCCACGCGGATGTTGCCGCCCGGCTGGCCGCCGTCGGTGAGGTCCTGCGGGTCGATCTGGCGGTACTCGTACTTCGGCCCACCCGCGGCCTCGATCGCCTCGACGAACCTGTCGAGCGTCTCGTCGGCCGCCACGACGCCGTCGCCGTTGCCGTCGGCACCGTTGTTGTCCTGGATCTCCTCGAGCGTCACGACGTCGGGCGACCGCAGGTTCTTCGCGACCCCCTCGGCGAGGTCGTCGAACGTGGCCTGCTCGTCGACGGCGGACAGGTTCTCCACGTTGTACGTCGCCACGGACAACTCTCCGGGGCGCTGCTCCTGTGTCGTCTCGCGCTCGAGCCCGCCACTCTCGACCTCGCCCAGCTCGGTGGCTTGCAGCGTGTAGCCGCCGTACTGGTCGTACTCCAGCGGACCGGTCGTGGTGCCGGTGAGCGTGTCGCCGACGTTCGCCGTCGGGAACGGGCGCTCCGAGAACGGGATCAGCGACTCGATCTTCAGCAGCCCGGTGTTCGGCGCGTCGTAGTCGCCGTAGACGACACCGCCCCGCGGGGTGCGGTTCTGTTCCGGCTTCGTGGTCACGTACAGCTCGTCGTAGTCCGTGCTGCGACTGACCAGCGGCGCATCGGCGACCGACACGCGCTCACCTTCGTGGGCCTCCCAGAAGTCCAGCGCGTACTTGTCGGGCCGGAGCTCGAACTCCTCCAGGTCGCCCCTCTCGGGCGCGAGCGTCTCCGGTACGGCGTCCGGGGTCAGCTCGAGGGCCTCGGGCAGCTCGTTGCCCGACGAGGCGACGGTCCACTCGGCGTCGCCCAGCTGTGTGGACGTCTGGAACGCCGAATCCCGCCCCTGCGGCCGGTACTCGCTCACCTCGCCGGTGACCGACACCTCGTCACCGACGGCCACGTCCGGGGTCTCGTCACCGTTGTAGACGAACAGCGCCTCGCTCGTCCGCGGATCGTCGTCCGGCTGGGGGTCCTGCACCCAGAAGCCCCGGACGCTGCCGAACTGTCGCTTCGCGGTCACGATGCCGGGCACGGTGACGGTCTGGCCGTCCACGGGGGAGATCCGCCCGGTGCCCTGGACGTCATGGATGCGGGTGTCGGAGGCGGCCTCCGGGGTCCGGTCGTTCGCTGCGGTGTGTGCGTTCGCTGGGGTGGCGAGCACGAGCGAACCGGCCACCGCTGTCGCGGAGAGTGCCGAGACGACCCGCGTCGCGCGTCTGGAGAGTGCGGTCACGGCACGCATCTTTACCCATTCGGGTTATCGCCGAAAGGAGAATGCCCGAGCCGGAGGGGTCCGTTCGTCGGTTGTTCATCGGCGCGAACGTGCGCAGTGATCAGCGGCGAGCCGAACGTCCCACCGTGGACCGGACCACCTGCACCGGTGCGTCGACCCCGCCCCGCGCGCTCGTAGCGAGCACGGTGGTCCAGTCGACATAGTCCCGCCACAGCACGATCTCGCCGCCGGAGACCTCGAACGTGCCGCACACCGAGGACGCGGCCCGCCGGCGTCCGGCGGCGAGCACGTCGGTGCGTTCGGTGAGTACGACCGGCCCGTCGGCGGGCTGATCGGACATCGACGTCTCCTCGGCTCTCGGCGCGGACACGAGGGCCGGGATGCTACTCCGCAGTACCCGTCTCGAGAAGCCGCACCGATCTTGAGCAGGTGCGGCGACCTCGAGAAGCCGCACCGATCACGGGCGCCTGAACACACGAAACGGGGCAGGCGCTCATCATGAGCACCTGCCCCGTTTCAGATCTCCTCGGAGACTGCTCTCCCTCAGAGACCAAGCGCGGTAGCGGTGGGATTCGAACCCACGGAGGCTCTCACCTCACGCGATTTCGAGTCGCGCTCCTTCGGCCGCTCGGACACGCTACCGCTAAATAGGTTACGACACGGCCGACCACCGATTACACGGGGGTGGGTCTCCCGCACCGCTCAACCGGCGTCGCCCCGATGCGCTGCGAAGAACTCCTCGAGCAGGGCCGAACACTCCGTTTCGAGCACGCCACCGAGCACTTCGGGCCGGTGGTTCAACCTGCGGTCACGCACGACGTCCCACAGCGACCCGGCCGCCCCCGTCCGCGGTTCCCACGCCCCGAACACGACGCGGTCGACACGTGCGAGCACGAGTGCACCCGCGCACATCGTGCACGGCTCGACCGTCACGGCCAGGGTGCAGCCCGTGAGCCGCCAGCCGTCGCCGTGTTCGGCCGCCGCGGCGCGCAGTGCCAGCACCTCGGCGTGCGCCGTCGGGTCGCCCAGCGCCTCACGCGCGTTGCGGGCGCCCGCGAGCAGCCTGCCGCCCGCGTCGAACACGGCCGCCCCGATCGGCACGTCCGCGTCCGCCGCAGCACCGCCGCGGACACCGTCGAAGCCGTGTCTCGCGAAACGCAGTGCCTCGCGCACCGCGGACTCGTCGGCGTGCGACGGGTTCACAGCTCGTCGAGGACCTTGTTGAACTCGTCGCCGAACCCGCAGCGCTGCGCGATCATGCCCAGCTGCTCGTCCGGGTACAGATCCGTCTCACCCGCGATGACCTCGAGCTCGGGCGCGGGCATACCCAGATCGGACAGCACCTCGAGGTCACCCTCCGGCCAGATCGTGTCGTCGTCCTCGTCGGGCGGTTCGGCACGCAGCAGGTCCAGCACGTCGGCGGCGATGTCGTAGTCCAGCGCCGCCGCGGCGTCCGACATCATCAGCTGGGCGCCGCTCGGCGTGGGGCGGACGATCACGAAGAACTCGTCGTCCACCGCCAGCATTCCGAACACCGCGCCCGTCGAACGCAGTTTGCGCAGTTCGGTGATGGCAGCGTCGAGTTCGGCGAGTGCGGCCTGGTCCAGCGCACTGCACTGCCACCGGCCGTCCTCGCGCACGACGGCCACCGCGAATCCCGTGATCGGCTCCTCCACCGGCATGGGCCCTACCGTATACCCGCGTGACCTTAGGTGACGGCTCGAAAGCGGCCCGTCTGTTTCGCCGTCCGTTTCGCGGCGGTTCGCCACCGACGGTCACGGGGCTCGGGCGGCTCGTGCCAGGATCGACCGCATGACCGGACCCGAACAGCTCCCCACCCTTCCCGACCTGGTGTTGCCCCGGCTGCTCGACGAGGCACGGCAGCTGCAGCCGGACACCGTTGCGCTGCGCAGGCGCCTCCACGCCGGCCCCGAGATCGGCCTCCGGCTGCCGAACACCCAGCGGCGGATCCTCGACGCGCTCGACGGCCTGCCGCTGGAGATCACCACCGGGAAGACGTCGACGTCGGTCACCGCCGTGCTGCGCGGCGCGAAGCCCGGCCCCTCGGTGCTGTTGCGTGGCGACATGGACGCGCTGCCGCTCCAGGAGGAGTCCGGTCTCGAGTTCCCGTCCGAGGTCGACGGCGTCATGCACGCCTGCGGGCACGACACGCATGTGGCGATGCTCGTCTCGGCGGCGCGCCTGCTGTCCCGGCACGTCGACGAGCTCGCAGGCTCGGTCGTGTTCATGTTCCAGCCCGGAGAGGAGGGCCAGCACGGCGCACGGCACATGATCCACGAAGGCGTGCTGGAAGCAGCGGGCGAACGCGTCGAGCGGGCGTTCGGCGTCCACATCTACCCGACACTGCCGAGCGGCACGGTGCACACCAGGCCCGGTCCGCTGATGGCCGCGGTGGACGACTTCCACGTGCGCGTCCTCGGCAAGGGCGGGCACGGCTCGGTGCCGGAGGCGGCGATCGACCCGATCCCGGCGGCCGCGGCGCTGGTCGGCGCGCTGCACACGATGTCGAGCAGGCGCTTCGCCGCGACGGAACCGGCCGTGCTGTCGGTGACGCACCTCGAGGCGGGCACGACCACGAACATCATCCCGGAGACGGCGTTCGTCGAGGGCACGATGCGCACCCTGTCCGACGGCGCGCGGGCCACGATGCGCGCCGAGGTGGAGAAGGTGTGCGAGGGCATCGCCGCGGCGTACGGCTGCCGGGTGCAGATCGACCTCACGCCGGGGTATCCGGTGACCGCCAACGACCCCGACGAGGCCGCGCGCGTGCTGGACCTCGCGTCGACCGTCCTCGGACCGGACAACGCCGCCCCGCTGCCGGAGCCGATCATGGGCGGTGAGGACTTCTCGTACGTGCTGCAGCGCGTGCCCGGTGCGTTCGCCCTGCTCGGCGGCTGCCCGCCGGACGTCGATCCCGCGGAGGCGCCCGCGAACCATTCGAACCGCGTCCGTCATCACGAGGACGCCATGGCCCATGGCGTAGCCATGCACGCCGCCTACGCCCTGTCGACGTTGCGATAGGCGCAGGGGGTGGTTGTGCCCGCAAGGTGCCCTTGAGGGCACGCTCGGTGCCATCAGGGCACGCCCGGTGCGCTCGGGGACGGGCGCGGGCTGACGGGTGTGTGCCAGGATCTGCACCGTGCGTGACGTGTGTGTGATCGGACTGGGACTCATCGGCGGGTCGGTGCTGCGGGCCGCCGTGGCCGCAGGCCGCACCTGCTGGGGAGTCTCCGACTCCCAGGCGGACGTCGACGCCGCCCTCGCCGACGGGTACGACGCCACCACCGGACTCGCGAGCGCCCTGGACCGCGCCGCGGACGCCGACGCCCTCGTCGTACTCGCCGTGCCGCTCACCGCGGTCGACGACGTCCTCCGCACGGTCGCCTCACACGCACCGCACTGCCTGCTCACCGACGTCACGAGCGTCAAGGCCCCGGTGCGCGACGCCGTCGCCCGCCTCGCCCCGCAGACGCGCTACGCGGGCGGGCATCCGATGGCGGGAACGGCCGAGTCCGGCTGGAAGGCCGCGACGGCGACGCTGTTCGACGGCGCGACCTGGGTCGTGTGCGCCGAGGAGGCCGCGGCCGACGACGAGCCCGGCACGGACCTCACGGCATGGCGAGAGGCCGCGGCGCTGGCGTTCGACGCCGGTGCTCGGGTCATCGCGCTGCCCGCGCTCGCGCACGACGGCACGGTCGCCAGGACGTCACACCTGCCGCATCTGCTCGCCGCGGTACTGGCGAACGTCGCCGGGGCCGGCGGGCCGCTGACGGCCGCTCTCGCGGCGGGATCGTTGCGGGACGGTACCCGCGTCGCGGGCACGCGCCCGGAACTGGTGCGAGCCATGACCGAGGGCAATCGCGGCGCGCTGCTGCCCGTACTCGACGAGGCGCTGGGTCTGCTCGGCGCGGCACGCGGGTCACTGGCCTCGACCGGCGGGCTCGCCGCCACGATCGACGCGGGTCACGCGGCCCACGCAGCCCTCGAACAACAGCAGGGGGCACCGCGCACGCCGGTCACACTGGACCTGCGTGCCGCCGATGCCCTCGAAGGGCTGCTCTCACTGGGTGAACGCGGCGGCTGGTTGACGTCGCTCGACGGCGACGTGCTCACCGGCGAGGTCGCCTGACCCGGTGACCCGACCGCGGCCGCCCGGCCTGGCCGACGCCGACCCGCCCGGGGCAGGCGGTGCTCACCGCGCCGGCACCACAGCGTTCATCGCCGCCGGCAGGACCCCGGTCGCCCCGGGCCCGCCGGCCGCGGGCTCAGTGCCCGCTCGGTCCGCTCGGCCCGGACGGGCCCGACGGGCCGGGCTGCTGGCCACCCTGGCCACCGCCCTGGTCGCCCTCGTCACCGGCCTGCTTGTGCAGGGCGTCCTTGGCCTTCTGGGTCGCGTTGTCGATCTTGTCGGCCTTGTCGCCGAACTTGGACTTGGCAAAACCGCTCGCCTTGTCCAGGCCCTGTTCGACCTTGTCACTGTTCTTGCTCAGGGCGTCCTGAGCCTTCTTCTTGATCTCGCCGAAGTTGATGCCCATGTGCCCAATCCACCAGCATCGACGGCCCGAGCGCAAATGCTGGCGGGGGTGTCGCGCGAAAAGACCCGAGCGTGTCACAGCGGAATGCCGCGGACTCCGCGCCGCTCACCGGCGGAAACTCCGGAAAACCCGGCGATTCGCCCCGAACGCCGACGACACCGCGGCGAAGCGGGTGGCCCCGGTGATTCACCCGACCGGAGCGGCCACGACGCCGCGGGACTCGCGGCCCGCACATCCCGCGGCCACCGGCCGTGCAGCACCGCCGGGCCCGCACCGGTCACCGCCGCCGGAACCGGAACCGCGGCCGTGACGGATCCGGCCCGCGCACAGCGTCGAAGGCCGCGGCGAGCTGGTCGGTGACGCCCGTGAGCTGGTCGGTATCGGGCAGCTCGACGTCGCCGGGGTCCCGCGCCTGCCGGACGGCGGACGCCAGCTCACCGAGCGCCGCGGTCACGAGGCGGACGTCGGACTCCGCGGGCCGTTCGCCGCCGTGCGAGATCGTCACGACGACGGCCGTGGCGGCATCGGTGACCTGCTCCAACGCCACGATCGCGGGCCACCACGCCGCGGCCTGCCTTCCTGCCTGTGACGGTTCGACGACGAGCTGCTGGAACGCCGTCCGCAGGTCGGACAGCCCGCGGTAGGCGCGCCGTCTGCAGCGGGAGCGCTCCATCCGGTCCTCGCCCGGCGGCCCGAGGCTGACCTCGACGTACCGGGCGACGGTGTCGGCGACGTCCGCGAGCCGACCTCCGACGCGGGGACGCATGCTGCCCGGCCACAGCAGGTAGCCGAAGACGAGCACGATCACGCAACCCGCGACGGTATCGGCGAGCCGGGCGACCACGACGCCCCAGTCGCCGCCGATCGTGAGGTCCATCTGCAGGATGATCAGCGGCGTCACGAACGCGCTGAGGATGCCGTAGTTGCGGACCTTGCCGATGGCGACGCCCGCGCCCATGAGCGCCACGAGCAGGGCGAGCACGACGCCGTGCTCGTCGGCACCGAAGCCGAGGATCGCGGCCCCGATGCCCACGCCGACGACCGTGCCCACGCCGCGCAGCACCGCCCGGCCGAACACCGATCCGAAGTCGGGCTTCAGCACCAGCCCGACGGTGAGCGTGATCCAGTACGAGTTGTCGAGCGGCACGATCAGCCGCGCCAGCTCGGCGAGCGCCACGCACAGCGTCAGCCTGGCCGCCGCGAACCACGTGAGGGGGCCGGACGTGAGCGAGTCCAGCCACTCGCCCAGCTTCGTCCGCCACGGCACCCGGTCGCGGCGGCGCCGTTCCTGTTCGGTGTCGATCCTCGTCAGCGCGTGGTACAGCGCCGCCGCGGGCGAATCGGCGGGTTCGAGGTCGTCACCCACCCCGGGCCGGGCGTGCGGTTCGGGAGGTTCGGGCAGCGGCATGTCGGCCAGCACGGCCGTGGCGAGGTCGGTGAAGTGCGCGATGACCTCGCGTGGCGCACGCTCGCCCGCGTTTACCATCGCGACGGACGCCTCGACGGCCGGGGTCGTCGCCGACAGCAGGTTCAGCAGCCTGCGGTAGGTCGCGTCACGGCCGGACAGCCACGACCGCGCGGTGAGCAACCGGTCGTAGGCGGTGTTCATCGCGGTCGTCAGCTGGGTGCGCGAGGTGAGGGCTGTCGCGTCGTCGGGCGCGGAGTGCATCGCCGCCAGCTCGATGTAGACCTGCGCGACCGCTTTGCGTTCCGGCGACGTCCCGTGCACCGGCCAGCCGGACAGCGCGACGAGCAGTCCCCAGAGCCCGCCGGTGACGACGCACAGCATCGCGACGCGGATGTCCGTGCCCGCCGCGGCCTGGCCGGTGCCGAGCGTGACGAACACGAACAGCTGCAGCGCGGCGAACGACGCGTTGTTGCCGCCCGCGCTGATCAGTGCCGACACGGCCGCGACCGCGACGACCGTCGGGTGCGACAGCCACGGGTCGGCACCCGTGACGAGTCCGATCCCGAACCCGGCGATCGCGGCCAGCACGGTGCCGCCGAGGCGGGTCGCGCGGTATCGGTACGGGCCCGCCACGTCGCCGGTGACCACCGGCAGTACACCCGCGGACACCAGCGCACCGATGGCGGGCGCGCCGAGCAGATAGCCGACGGCGATCGGCACCGAGAACGCCACGGCCGCACGTGCGGCCCCGCTCCACGGAACCGGTGCCGGGTTGGTCCGCAACAGGTGTGCGAGCCAGCGCGGGGCGGGCAGGTCGGCACGGGGCGGGCTCACCCCACCATCTTGACCCGGCACCGCCGCTCCCGAGTAGCGCCCGCAGGGGCGAGATGATCAACACGACGATCACGTGGCGCGCGCAGCACTCGTTCCCACGTCGGCTTGGCACGGAACGTCGGCTGCACGCGCGAGGCGGGTGCGGTCCACCCCACTGTGCGAACCGCACCCGCCTCGCGCGCTCGGTGGTCCGGACCAGCAGCCCACCAGCCCACCCGGTCCGAACCGATTCCCGCGGAACGGATGGCCGACACCCCCAATACGTGTCACCTGACAGCCGGCCAGCCGTGTCCGCGCGCGGGCGACCGCGGGCGGGCGACACTGCCTCCGACCGACTGCACCGCCCTGCGGTTCCATCTCACGACGAGCCGATTTCGCCGACCGCTGCGCGGCTCGACGCGGTGCGGCACCACCGCTCACCGGTCGGCGTTCATGGACTCCCAGCGCGCGAACAGCTTCGGGATCTCCACCACCAGGTAGTCGAGGAAGTCGGCCATGTTGGACAGCCGCACGCCCGCCGGGGTGTCGGGCCCGACCGCCTGTACGCCCTCGCGTGTCGCATCGCGCCACATCTCGAGCATGCGCTCCCGCTTGAGCATCGAGGCGAACCAGAAGTCGTCGAACACGCGGTAGTGGTCGCGGCGCGCCCCCGGTGCCCGCTCCTTGGCGATGAGCCCGGTCTGCTCGAGGTACTTGACGGCGCCCGAGACCGCGGCGGGGCTGACCGACAGCGCCTCCGCGACCTCGGCCGCCGTCATCTCCCCGCTGTCGGACGTCGTCAGGGCGGCGAACACACGCGCGGGCATGCGGGGAAGGCCGATGTTGTTGAGCGTCAGCCCGAGGCTCTCGACGTACTTCGCGACGGCCTCCTCGTCACGAACCCCCGGATCACGAACCCCCGGGTCGCGACCACCCGGCTGCGTCTCGTCACGGGCACCCGTCCCGCCGGGTTCGGTCACCTCGTCGCGGGTGTTCTCGTCACGGGCGTGGGCGTCCTGCTGTCCGATTGACTCGTCGACCACGGGCACATCCTCCCTCACGTGGATCGGGGAACCACACGGCGCGCGTTCCAGGTCTTCACATCGATCATGAATTTTTCAGTATTCACAACTTTGTGAAACAAGTGTACCTTCGAGCGCATGACACACAACGCCGTGAGCTCCGCCCCGAGCGGCGCGACCGCCCACGAGGCGATCGGCGTCGCCGGACTGCGCAAGACGTTCGGCCGCACCACGGCCCTCGACGGGCTCGACCTGCACGTCGAGACCGGCGAGGTGCACGGCTTCCTGGGTCCCAACGGCTCCGGTAAATCGACCACCATCCGCGTCTTACTCGGCCTGTTGCGCGCGGACGGCGGCGACGTCCGGCTCCTCGACGGCGATCCGTGGCGGCAGGCGGCCACGCTGCACCGCAGGCTCGCCTACGTGCCCGGTGACGTGAACCTCTGGCCCAATCTCTCGGGCGGCGAGGTCATCGACCTGCTCGGCAGGTTGCGCGGCGGTCTGGACAAGCGCAGGCGCGCCGAGCTGATCGAGCGGTTCGAACTGGACCCGACGAAGAAGGGCCGCACCTACTCGAAGGGCAACCGGCAGAAGGTCGCGCTCGTCGCCGGGTTGGCCTCGGACGTCGAACTACTGATCCTCGACGAACCGACGTCCGGGCTCGACCCGCTGATGGAGGCCGCGTTCCAGGAGACGATCCGGGAGGTACGCGGCGAGGGCAGGACGGTGCTGCTGTCCAGCCACATCCTCGCCGAGGTGGAAGCGCTGTGCGACCGCGTGAGCATCATCCGCGCGGGCCGCACCGTAGAGACCGGCACCCTCGACGACCTACGGCACCTCACGCGGACGTCCATCTCCGCCGAGCTGGCGGGCCACCCGAACGGCCTGGCGACCCTGCCGCACGTCCACGACCTGCGAGTCGACGGCAACACCGTCCGTTTCGACGTGGACACCGACTCGCTGGACGAGGCCCTGCGGCGGCTCACCGACATCGGCGTGCGCAGCCTGACGAGCACGCCGCCGACCCTCGAGGAGCTGTTCCTGCGGCACTACACCGACGAGCTGCCCGCCACCGAGGCAGAACGTGCCGAAACGGCGGGACGTGAGGAGAAAACGAGGACGGCGCCATGACCGCGAACGTCACCCACGTCCCCGCCACGCACGAGAAGCCGTCACGCACGGCGGGCGCGCTCGCGGGCACGGGGCACCTGGTCCGCCTGGCGCTGCGGCGCGACCGGATCGTGCTGCCCGTGTGGGCGCTGGTGATCGCGTTCCTCGCGGCGTCGGGCGCGAGTGCGTTCGAGGCGCTGTACCCGAACCCGGCCGAACGCGCGGGACTGACCGCGAGCGTGGCGGCCAATCCGTCGTTCGCCATCATGTTCGGCCCGGCCTACGACCTGGAGACCGCGGGCGGGTTCACGGCCTGGCGGTTCGGCACGATCGCGGCGCTGCTGACGTCGCTGATCGCGGCGTTCACCGTCACCCGGCACACCCGCCAGGAGGAGGACACCGGACGGCAGGAGCTCCTGTCCTCCGCGGTGGTCGGCCGCTACGCACCACTGACCGCGGGCGTGACCACGGCAGGCCTGTTCAGCCTGACGACGGGCGCACTGCTGGCCGCGATGGTCACTGGGGTCGGCGCGGACGCCACGGGTTCGGTGGCGTTCGGGGCGGCCGTGGCGCTGTGCGGGCTCGTGTTCACCGGCGTCGCGGCCGTGACCGCCCAGCTCGCGGAGTACTCGCGTACGGCCAACACGCTGGCGGGGTCGACGTTCGGCGTGCTGTTCCTGCTGCGCGCCGCGGGCGACACCTCCGACGCCGAGTGGCTGTCGTGGCTGTCGCCGGTGGGCTGGGTACACCGGGTGCGGGCGTTCGCCGAGAACGAGTGGTGGGTGCTGGCACTGCCTGCCGCGACGACGCTCGGGTTGTGCGCCGCGGCGTACGCGCTGCTGCCGCGTCGGGACGTCGGCATGAGTCTCATCCCGGGCAGGCCGGGACGCGCGACCGCCGGGGCGGGCCTGCGGACGTCGCTGGCGTTGTCGTGGCGGTTGCACCGCGGCGCATTGATCGGCTGGATCGTCGGCTTCGGCGTCATGGGCATGCTGTTCGGCACGCTCGCCTCCGGCGTGGGCGACATCGTCGGCGACAGCGCCGAGATGAAGCGGATGCTGCAGCAGATGGGTGGCGCCCGCGGCATCGAGGACGCGTTCCTGAGCTCGATCACGGGCATGGTCGCCATGATCGGTTCGATGTACGCGGTGCAGGCGACCCTGCGTATGCGCTACGAGGAGACCGCGCTGCGCGTCGAACCGCTGCTCACGACCGGTGTCGGACGGCTGCGCTGGCTCGGCGGGCACCTGCTGTTCGTGCTGGCGGGCACGGCGGCGGTACTCGCCGTGTGCGGCGCGCTGCTCGGCCTCGGGTACGGGTTGAGTTCCGGCGACGTCGGCGGGGAGTGGCCGCGCGTGTTCGGCGCGACCCTCGCCCAGCTGCCCGCGATGTGGGTCGTGGCCGGTGCCGCGGTCCTGCTGTTCGGGCTCGTGCCGCGCGCCACGGTGGCGGCGTGGGCCCTGGCCGCGGCGTTCGTGCTGATCTCCATGTTCGGCCCGATCCTCGAACTGCCCCAGGCGGTACTGAACGTCTCCCCGTTCGCGCACGTACCGCAGCTGCCGCACGCCGAGTTCTCCGCGACCCCGCTGCTGTGGCTGACGGCGACGGCCGCGGCCCTCGTCGCGATGGGCGTGACGGCGTTGCGCAGGCGCGACATCGGCTGACCGCACCCGCGCAGGGCCTGTCGGGGGCCCGCGTCGGCGACAGCAGGGGCCGGTGTCGCCGACGGTGGTGTGGCCGGTCCGGTGTCGGGGCCGGACCGGCCACACCACCCGGCGGGGGTCACCCCGGGTGCACGGTGCCGTGCCGGTCGACCGTGACCGACGCGGCCGGACCGAACGCCGGGCAGTCGTCGCCGTTGGGCCTGACGGGCTCGGGGACGACGGTCACCGGGCCCAGCCGTCGCCCGTCGGCGACGAGCGTGACACGGACCGGTTCCGTCGGCAGTTCCCGGATCTCGGCGAACCCTCGCCGGGGGTCGGACGACCGATGGCGGCTCACCTCGTACTCCCGGCAGGTTCCGTCCCAGCACGCCTCGACGGTCATGTCGCCGGACGCCGGATCGTCACCGGTCGCGGTGGGCGTGCCAGCGGTGGGGACTGTGCCGCCCGGCGCGGTCCCCGCGGGTGATTCCAGGCCGTGAACGCTGATGCCGGGCGGTGAACCGATCGCCGTACAGGTCGGCCCGCTCGAACCGCATCCGCCGACGGCGACGACGGTCAGCAGCCCGGGTATCCACATCCGCCACATGACCACTGGGACGCACCCGAACGCCCATCCGGTTGCAGCACTGCCCGTTCGGTTCGGCACTACCCGTTCGGTTCGGCACTACCCGTTCGGTTCGGCACTGCCCGTTCGGTTCGGCACTGCCCGTTCGTCGCGGTCGGGCCGTCGTGTCGGCCGCTGTACGGCGACCCGGGTAACGCCGGGCCGGTCACTGCTGGTCCGGGTGCGCGTCGGTCACTTCGGCGAGGGCCACCTCGGCCTCGTGGACCCGGCGGTCGGCGGCTTCGAACGCCTTGCGCGCGGCGCGGGCCCGACGGCGCGCCTCCGCCTCGGCGGCCTCGGCCTCCCGGAGTTCCGTCACGGCGTCACCGAGCGCCGTCCGGGCTTCGGCCAGTTCGGCGTTGCGTTGCCTGCGCCGCTCGCGTTGCTCGCGACGTCGTTCCTCGCGGCGTTCCCGTTCCCGGCGTTCCCGTTCCCGCTGTTCCCGCTGTTCCTCCTCGCGGCGTTCCTGTTCCCGCCGTTCCTGTTCCCGGCGTTCCTTCTCCGGCTGGCCTTCCGGGCTGTCCTGCCGTTCCTGTTCGCGGAGCCGGCCATGGCGGTTCCGTTCCCGGCGTTGCTGTTTCTTGTCGCGGTGTTCCCGATCCTGCCGACCGGTCTGTGCGCTCCGATCCGTCCCGCCGGACCGGCTCCCATCCGCGGGTTCCCGGCGTCCGCTCGACCGCTTCCGGCGACTCCGCTCCGCGCCGCCGGCCCGGTCGTCATTGGGCACCTCGTCGTCACTGCGCCCCTCGCGGTGCGTGACAGGTGCAGCCGTTCCCCCACCGTCCACATCGGCCGCGAGCCCGCCTGCCGCGAACGCGTCCCCGGGTTGCAGGGCCGAGACGAGACAGCCACGCGCGACGGCCTCGCCCGCGTCGGCGTCCGTCACGGCGGCGTCGAGGGTGTCGTGGACCTCGCGGGACACCCCGTCCCCGCTGCCGGACGCCTCGAGTTCGGCCGACTCACCGACGAGGGCCCGCCGCCGCTGGGACAACTCCCGAATGCGATCGCCGTCGAGTTCGGCGTGCGCGGAACGCAGTTCGTCGCCGAGCGTGCGGAGCTGCCGCACCTGGTCGGGATGCTCCCGTGCGAACCGGTTCACCCGCGCGGCCGCGACCGTGGGCTTGCGGAGTTTCCGGATCCGCGCCGCCAGTTCGCGGTCGCCGGCAGAACGTGCCCGCTCGTTGCGTGCCTGTGTGAACTCGTCGCGGTCGAGGGCGTACAACTCGGCCGCGACCTCGTTCAGCTCGGCGCCCCCGTCCGCGTCCGTACCGGTCCGCGCCCCGTCGTCCATACGTTCAGCGTGCCGCACTCGCGCGCATCGGCGAAGTTCCGCGAGCACGCGACCCGCGATCGGAGGCCTGTCTCCCCGCCGTCACGTCGCGGGAACGACCGCGCCGGTCTCGAGCACGGTCTTCAGGTCGGCCACGAGCTCCGGCCACCCCTGCGACACCATCCGGCGCATCGTGCTGCCGTCGGGGAACCCGTCGTGCGTGACGGTGAGCCGTACCTTCTCGCCGTTCCCGCCGGCGTCGCCCTGCGGCTCGATCTCGAACGTCACGGTCGACCGCGACTCGGCGGCCAGCGCGTCGAGGACGTCGCCGTCGAGCCCTGCGGAAGCGGCCCACTCCGCGGTGGGGGTGTGCCAGGTGTACGACAGTCGCCGGTACGGCTCAGCCTCGACGACCCGCTGCTCCGGGTCCTCGATACGGTTCCCGCCCTCCAGCCACACCATGGGCGAGCCGGGCCGCCAGTCCGTCTCGAACTCCACACCCCAGTAGCTGCGCGTGAACGCGGGGTCGGTGAGCGCCTGCCACAGCTTCTCCGGCGTGGTCCTGATGTAGGTCGTGTACACGAACGCGGGTTCGCCCATCGGTGCCTCCAGTGCCTGTTTGAGGTCGGCGAGCGCTGCGACCCGCCTGCGGTCGTAGGTGTGGATCCAGCGATCCGAGATCGCATGGATGGGCTCGGCGTTGAGGTAGTGCAGCTTCTCCCGGCCCCGGCGAACCGTGGTCACGAGATTCGCCTCCTCCAGCACGGCGAGGTGTTTGCTCACCGACTGGCGAGTCATGTCCAGCTGCGCGCACAGCTCCCGCAACGGCTGCCCGTTGCGGGCGTTGAGACTGTCCAGCAGTCGGCGCCGCCCCGGATCGGCCAGCGCCTTGAAGACCTCGTCCATCCGCCCCCGTCCCAATACGCAACCAATCGACTGCCCTTTTACGATAGGCAGCCGTTCGGTTTCCTGTCAATCTGCGTCACATCACCGACCGACTTCCCGGAGGAGCGACGTACCGTCGGAGACGTGGCGATTGACGAGATCGAGTTCTACTGGCGACCCGGCTGCCCGTTCTGCATGATGCTCGAGGCCCAGCTGGACGCGACCGACCTGCCCGTCCGCAAGATCAACATCTGGGAGGAGCAGGGTGCCGTCGAACGCGTACGCGCGGCCGCGGGCGGCAACGAGACCGTGCCCACCGTGTACGTCGGCGAGCGCTCGCTCGTGAACCCCGGCATGGCCGAACTCGAGGACCTCGTCCGCTCCGAAGCACCCCGACTCCTCGGCGAGTAACCCTTGTTTCCAGCCGACGGGGGCACCGGTTACGCCCCGTCGGCCCGGACGCCCTCACGGGGCACGCCGAGGCTTTCTCCGCGAGTCACGGACACGCCGGTTTGACCGCATCCAGTTCGGGTAGTCCACCCAGTGATGGATGCAGGTACACAACCGGACGTCGCCGAGCTCCTGCGCTCGGTCGGATTGCGCGTCACCGGCCCGCGCCGACGTGTACTGAGCTGGCTCGAACACCACCCGCACTCGACGGCGGACGCCGTGTGGGCGGGGGTGCGCGGCCAACCCGCGTCGGTGTCACGCCAGGCGATCTACGACGTCCTGCGCGCCTGCGAGGAAGCCGGTCTGGTTCGTTCGATACAACCCGCCGGCCACGCGGCGCGGTACGAACGCCGCGTGCACGACAACCATCACCACCTCGTCTGCCAGTCATGTGGGCGGACGGAAGACGTCGACTGCGCCGTCGGCGCGACGCCGTGCCTCACCCCGAGTGATTACCGCGGATACGACATATCTCAGGCCGAGGTCATGTTCTGGGGTCTGTGTCCTGCGTGCAGGCAGCGACGACAGGCCGAACGCGCCGCGGCCGAACAGGCTCCCGTTCCCCACGGTGGCTGACCCGGCGGCGACACGGACGCCAGGGGCCGGCCGAGGAGCTCCGCGTAACCGACACGGCAGCGCAGGCGACGCGACGAGGAGGAACCGAGGAACATGGCCGCACCCACCAACCGCCCCGCCACCACCACCGACGCAGGCATCCCCGTCGAGAGCGACGAACACTCGCTCACCGTCGGTGCGGGCGGGCCGATCCTGCTTCAGGACGCCTATCTCATCGAACAGATGGCGCAGTTCAACCGCGAACGCATTCCGGAGCGACAGCCGCACGCCAAGGGCAGCGGCGCGTTCGGGCGCTTCGAGGTCACGAACGACGTCAGCCAGTACACGAAGGCCGCCGTGTTCCAGCCGGGCGCCAAGACCGAGATGATGGCGCGGTTCTCGACCGTCGCGGGCGAACGCGGCAGCCCGGACACGTGGCGTGACCCGCGCGGTTTCGCGCTGAAGTTCTACACCTCGCAGGGCAACTACGACATGGTCGGCAACAACACGCCGGTCTTCTTCGTCAAGGACCCGATGAAGTTCCAGCACTTCATCCGGTCGCAGAAGCGCCGCGCCGACAACAACCTGCGCGACCACGACATGCAGTGGGACTTCTGGACCCTCTCACCGGAGTCGGCGCACCAGGTGACCTGGCTGATGGGCGACCGCGGCATCCCGCGCTCCTGGCGTCACATGAACGGCTACACGTCCCACACGTACATGTGGATCAACGACAAGGGCCAGGAATTCTGGGTCAAGTACCACTTCAAGACCGACCAGGGCATCGAGTGCTTCACCCAGCACGAGGCCGACCAGATGGCCGCTGCGGACACCGATTACCACACGCGCGACCTGTTCGAGCACATCGCGGCGGGCGACCATCCGAGTTGGACACTGTACGTGCAGATCATGCCGTACGAGGACGCGAAGACGTTCCGGTTCAACCCGTTCGACCTGACGAAGGTGTGGCCGCACGGCGACTACCCGCTGATCGAGGTCGGCCGCATGACGCTGGACCGGAACCCGACGGACAACCACGCCGAGATCGAACAGGCCGCGTTCCAGCCCAACAACCTCGTGCCCGGGATCGGGCCCAGCCCCGACCGGATGCTGCTGGCGCGGCTGTTCTCCTACGCCGACGCCCATCGCGCGCGGATCGGCGTGAACTACCAGCAGATCCCGGTGAACGCGCCGATCGTGCCACTCGAGTCGTATTCGAAGGACGGCACGATGGCGTACCGCAAGGTGACCGACCCCGTGTACGCGCCGAACTCGAAGGGCGGAGCCGCCGCGGACTCCGAACGGCACTCGCCGCCGACGTGGTACGCCGACGGTGAGATCACGCGCGCGGCCTACGTGTCGCACGCCGAGGACGACGACTGGACCCAGCCCGGCACGCTCGTGCGTGAGGTCATGGACGACGCGGCCCGCGACCGGCTCGTCGACAACGTCGTCGGACACCTGCTGAACGGCGTCACCGAACCCGTGCTGGAGCGCGCGTTCGAGTACTGGAAGAACATCGATCCGACCGTCGGCAAACGCATCGAGGACGGTGTGCGCTCGAAGCAGAACGAGACGGACCCGAAGGCCCACGAGCAGGCCAACCCGGCACGCAGCACCATGCAGCAGAAGGCCTGAACCGGACACGGAACGGGCCCGGACCTCCCCTCGGGGAGCCGGGCCCGTTCTCGCGTGCCGACCGGCCGTCCGTCGCGTTCCGACTCTCGGCCGCGCCGGCTCACGGCTTCGAGGTCAGATGGCGGAAGGGTGCCGCGTCAGCGCCTTGACCTCGATGTCCATGTACGGGAACAGCGGCAGGTTCGACAGGATGTCGTGCAGCTCGTCGCCGGACGGGACGTCGAAGATCGACACGTTCGAGTACTGGCCGACGACCCGCCACAGATGCCGCCACGTGCCGGCGCGCTGCAGCTCCTGCGCCATGGCCTTCTCGTCGGCCTTGAGCTTGGCCGCCTTCTCGGGGTCCATGTCGGGCGGCAGATTCACCTGCATCTCCACGTGGAACAGCATCGGGTTCCCTCCTGCTCGGGCCGGCCGCGATCCGCCGGCGGGGACGACTCAGCGCAACCGAACTTGACACGTCCGGCAGGCCACCGCACAGTACCGAGCAGTCGGATAGCGAACAACTCATACGCAATGCGTCCGCGAAGGGAGGTCGGCCGTGGTGAAAGCACCGGAGGACAAGGACTACGTACAGTCGCTCGAACGCGGACTCGCGGTCATCCACGCGTTCACCGATCACGGGCCGCACCTCACCCTGGCGCAGCTCGCCCAGGCCACCGGCCTGTCACGGCCGACCGTCCGCCGCGTCGCGCTGACACTCGAACGGCTCGGCTACCTCCGCACCGACGGCCGCGAGTTCGCGCTCACGCCGCGCGTGCTCTCGCTCGGTGACGCCTACCTGTCATCACTGAAACTCACCGAGGTCGCCCAGCCGCACATGGAGAACGTCACGAAGGTCACCGGGCACACGTGCTCGATGGCCGTGCTCGACGGCGACGACGCCGTGTTCGTCACGCGCGTGCCGTCACGGCAGGTCATGCGGCATACGCTCACCACGGGCACCCGCCTTCCCGCATACGCGACGTCGATGGGCCGCGTACTCCTCGCCGACCTGCCCGATCACGAGCTGGACGCGTTCCTCGCCCGCGCACCGTTCCCCCGCCTGACGGCGAGCACGAAGGTCACCGCCGAGGAGCTGCTGTCGGCGCTCAGCACGACGCGCGCCCGCGGCTGGACCCTCGTCGACCAGGAATTCGAGGAGGGCGTGCGGTCGTTCTCGGCGCCGGTCCGCGACGCCCGCGCGACGACGGTGGCGTCGCTGAGCATGTCGGTGCGCGCGGACGAACTGAGCGTCGACAAGATCCACCACGAACTCCTGCCCGTGGTCAGCGAGGCCGCCGTCGAGATCAGCAAACAGCTGGGAGCACCCGGCTCCTGACCCCCTTGCCGGAACGGGTCAGCCGAGGCCCGCGGTACGGAGCTGCAACTCGACGGCGCGCGCGAAGTAGGCATCGGCCGGGTCGAGTGTGTTGGCGAACTGCCCGGTGAACTCGAGCGCCACGGTGCCGAACAGTTGGGTCCACGCATCGACGGCCCGGAGCACGACAGCGTCGGGCAGATCGCCCAGGCCGAGCGCCTCGGCGATCGTCCGTGCCTGACCGCGTAACGTCTCGTCCAGCTGGTCATCGGTGGCGGCCCCACCCGCATGCCACGCGTCGTGGGCGATCCGGAGGAAAGCACCGGGGACGCGACCTCCCGGCGCGATGGTGTCGTGCGGCGCTCGATAGCCGGGCACGGGCGTGCCGTAGAGCAGGGCGTACTCGTGCGGATGGGTGTGCGCCCAGGTTCGCAGCGCGTTGGCCGCCGCGCGCCACCGTTCGGCCGGGCTGCCGCCGCCGGCCGACGCCTTGTCGAGCGTGTCGCCGAGCACGTTGTAGGCGTCGACGATGAGCGCGGTGAGCAACTCGTCGCGACTGGGGAAGTAGCGGTACAACGCGGACGAAACCATGCCGAGCTCCCGCGCGACTGCCCGCAGCGACAGGCCGTTCGCGCCCTTGTCGGCGAGCTGCCTGCGGGCCTCGTCCTTGATCTCGGCCGTCAGTTCGGCGCGGGCACGTTCCCGTGCTGTGCGATGGGCGGGCATGGCGCGATCGTGCCACATCCGCGAACACCGGACCACAACGAGAGCACCGCTCTTGCTTTTCGTCGCATTCGGGAGCATCCTGTAAACGAGAGCAGCGCTCTCGATTCAGACGACCGATCTTGAGGAGCATTCGTGGCCGAGAACGTGCGCTACCTGGAGCCGACCCGATCCGCGGTGGCGTTCAACGCCGTCGTGGCACGCCTGACGCGCGTGGGCGTCAGCCTGTGGGGCAGCAGGGTGCTGTCGATACGTGGCCGGAAGACAGGGGAATGGCGATCGGTGCCCGTGAACCTGCTGGTCATCGATCGAGAGCGATACCTCGTGGCCGCCCGCGGACACACGCAGTGGGTGCGGAACCTGCGGTCGGCGGGCGAGGGCACACTCCGCGTCGGCCGCAGGGTCGAGTGGTTCGAGGCGGTCGAACTCGACGACGAGCAGAAGCCGTCGATCCTCCGTGCCTACCTCAAACGATGGGGCTGGGAGGTCGGCGCGTTCTTCGACGGAATCGACGGGAAATCGTCGGACGCCGACCTGCTCGCGGCCGCGCCGGGCGTACCCGTGTTCCGGATCGCTCCCCACCAGGCCACCTGACCACGCCCCGAAACCCGCAACACGGTCCCCGAAGTCCGCAACACGGTCCCCGGAACCCGCAACACGGCCCCCGGAATCGGCAACACGGGGGCCTGTGCGCAGAACACGCGGGGGGTCAGTGGACCAGGAGGACTTCCAGCGTGCGCGGGCCGTGGACGCCTTCGACGCGGTCGAGTTCGATGTCGCTGGTGGCGGACGGGCCGCTGATGAACGTCAACGGGCCGGCGGGGTCGAGTCGTTCGATCGCCTCGGGCACGCTCACCACGATCTGGTCGGCGTGCACCACGCACAGGTGGTAGTCGGGCACGAGCGTCAGCACGCGCCTGCCCTGCGCGCGGCCGGCGTCGAGCACGATGGTTCCGGTCTCGGCGATCGCGACGGCACATCCGCTCAGCACGCCGGCCGCTTCCTCCAGATCGGACACTCCGAGCGGCGGATCGTCGGACAGCCACGACACCCCGGGGACCCGCCATTCCCCCGGGACGTCCGGCGGCGCGACGATCGTTCCGCGGCCGTCGAGTCGTTCCGCGATCCGGTACGGCAGTTCCCGCGTGGCCGCCCGGTGCACGGTCGCCTGGTAGTCGGCGATGCGTTCGGCCAGCAGGGCGACGGGGTCGTCGGCGTGACGCTGCCGCTGGTAGTCCCGGGGCACCTGCGGTGACACGGGGCGGTCGACGGCCCGGATGCGGCCGAGGATCTCGTCGCGCGCACTAGCCACGGTTGCGCCTCCACCAGGAGCGCAGCGATTCCTTCGGTACCACGGGCGCGTCACGGGTGTCCGTCCACTTCGAACCGGGCCACGGCAGCGACGACAGGTTGCCTCCGCGCGCCAGCAACCGCGTGAGCGAACCGGCCTTCTGCGCGGCCTCGTACCGCCTGCGACTACCGAACACCCACGCGGCCGCCGACATCGCCATCGCCTCGGGCGTCCGCTTTCCCTTCGCCTCCACCACTTCCGCGCGCAGGTGTGTCAGCACCTCCGGGATGTTGATCCGAACAGGACAGACCTCGTAGCAGGCTCCGCACAGCGACGACGCGTACGGCAGGGACGCGGCCTGTTCGTCGTGCAGATCGCCCGCCAGCTGCGGGGCGAGGATCGCGCCGATCGGGCCCGGGTACACCGACCCGTACGCCTGCCCACCCGTGCGCTCGTACACCGGGCAGACGTTCAGGCACGCCGAACACCGGATACACCGCAGCGCCTGCCGCCCCACCTCGTCGGCCAACGTCGATGTGCGGCCGTTGTCCAGCAGCACCAGGTGGAACTTCTGCGGACCGTCGCCGGGCGTCACGCCGGACCAGATCGACGTGTACGGGTTCATCCGTTCCGCCGTGGACGATCGTGGCAGCAGCTGGAGGAAGACCTCCAGGTCCTGCCAACGTGGCAGCACCTTCTCGACGCCCATCACGGTGATCAGCGTTTCCGGCAGGGTCAGGCACATCCGGCCGTTCCCCTCGGACTCCACCACGACGATCGACCCCGTGTCGGCCACGCCGAAGTTCGCCCCGGAGATGGCGACTTTGGCGGACAGGAACTTGCGACGCAGGTACGTGCGGGCGGCCTCGGCGAGCGCGCGCGGGTCGTCGGAGTCCGGCGGTTCGGGCATCTGCGCGAAGATCTCCTTGATCTCCGCACGGTTGCGGTGGATCGCCGGGACGAGGATGTGCGACGGCCTGTCGTCCCCCAACTGGACGATCACCTCGGCGAGGTCGGTCTCGATCGCGTTGACCCCGCCGTCGGCGAGCGCCTCGTTGAGCCCGATCTCCGCGGTCGCCATCGACTTGACCTTGACGACCTCGTCGGCGTTCTCCTGCTTCACGAGGTCGAGCACGATGCGGTTGGCCTCCTCGGCGTCACGCGCCCAGTGCACGACGCCGCCGCGTTCGGTGACGGCGGATTCGAGCCGTTCCAGGTAGGTGTCGAGGTTCGCCAGCACGTCGTCCTTGACGGCCTCGCCCGCCCTGCGGAGCTGCTCCCAGTCGTCGAGTTCCGCGACGGCCGACTCGCGCTTGCCCCGGATGGTCGTGGTGGCTTTACGGAGGTTGCCGCGCAGTTGCGTGTCGCCCAGTGAACGGCGGGCGGCGTCGGGGAAGGTCGGGCTTCCCAGCCATGTCACGGGGTTGCGACCCACGGCTCCTCCTGTGTACTCGCCAGAATCTCGGCCAGGTGCACCGGGCGGACCCCCGCCTGCAGGCGGGACAGGCCGCCGCCGATCTGCATCAGGCACGAGTTGTCGCCCGCGGTCACGACCTGCGCGCCGGTGTCCTGCACGCACCGCATCTTGTCCGCGAGCATGGCGGTCGAGGTCTCGGCGTTCTTGAGAGCGAACGTGCCGCCGAAACCGCAGCACTGCTCCGCCTGCGGCAGCGGGATCAGCTCCAGTCCGGAAACGGCGCGCAGCAGGCTCAGTGGCTTGTCACCGACGCCGAGCATGCGCAGCGAGTGGCACGTCGGGTGGTACGTGACGCGGTGCGGGAAGTGCGCGCCCACGTCGACGACCCCGAGCACGTCCACCAGGAACTCGCTCAGCTCGTACGTGCGCTCCACGGCGGGCGACGTGCCGCACAGCGTGGGGTGGATCTCCCGCACCATGCCCGCGCACGAACCCGACGGTGCCACCACGTAGTCGTAGCCGTCGAACACGTCGGCGTAGGCCCGTGCCATCGGCCGGGCCTGCTCGGCGTAGCCGGTGTTGAAGTGCATCTGCCCGCAGCACGTCTGGTCCAGCGGGAAGTCGACGTCACAGCCGAGCCGTTCGAGCAGGCGCACCATGGCCTTGCCTGTCTCGGGAAACGCCGTGTCGGTGAGGCACGTGGGAAACAGTGCGACGCGCGTTCCGCTCATGCGCGGGCCGTCCCGTCCTCAGTGGACACCGGCCTTCGCATTCCGTCGCCGTTCTGCACGACCTCGAGCCTACGACCTGTGCCGCTCGGATGCGAGCGTTGCGCGCCGCGGAACGCTTCCGCTAACGTCGGGCCGGTGACTGCCGGGTCGGCCATGCGTGGCCACGCACCAGAGAGGTTCCCGGCCACCACGTGATCGCGTGGCGGGCCCGGAGCTGTTCGCCACCTCGGGCCCCGCCGCGACGCACTGCTTTTCGACGGTTCGCATCCTCGACCCTCACTCCGAAAGCAGTGCGTACATGAACTTCCACCAATCCGTCATCGACGAGTTCCGCGGCAACCAGGGCCGCGTCGGCGGCATGTTCGCCGACGCCAGGCTGTTGCTGCTCACCACGACCGGCGCGAAGAGCGGCCTGCGGCACACCAGTCCGCTGGGCTATTTCCCGGACGGCCGGCGCCTGCTGGTGGTCGCGTCCGCCGCGGGCTCGGACAAGCACCCCGACTGGTTCCACAACATCAGAGCCGACCCGAGCGTGACCGTCGAGGACGGCACGTTCACCTACGACGCCCACGCCGAGGTACTCGACGGCGAGGAGCGTGACACGGTGTTCGCCCGCCTCGTCGAGGCCGAGCCCGGCTTCGACGACTACCAGCGCAAGACCTCACGGGTGTTGCCCGTCGTCGCGCTGTCGCCCGCCTCCGACGGCCCGCCCGGCGGTGGTTCGCTCGCGGACGTGCTGGTCGGCATCCATGACGGCTTCCGACGTGAGCTCGCGCTGATCAAGAAGGAGCTGGCCGGGTCGGGGCCGTCGCTGGGGGTGCAGCTGCGGGTCAACTGCATGACGCTGTGCCAGGGCCTGCACAACCACCACGTCGGCGAGGACAAGGGCCTGTTCGAGGCCATCGGCGCCAGGCATCCGGAACTGGCCGCCACCCTCGCACGGTTGCGCCGCGAACACGAAGCGGTCGCGGACCTCACGACCGCGATTCAGGCGGCAGTCCGTGAGGAGTCCCGGGACACCGCGCGCGCCGAGGTCGAACGGCTCGCCGACGCACTCGAACGCCACCTCGATCACGAGGAGGAACAGCTCCTGCCTGTACTCAGGGCGATGTGACGGGGCCCGCCGTGGCCACGAGCCGTTCGACGAGGCCCGCCTTGAACCGCTCGCGCTCGACGACGTCGAAGCCGTGGCCAGCGAGCAGCTCGAACGGCCTGCGGAGAAAGTGTTCGCCCGCCTGCCGGACGGTGACGGTTTCCAACAGCCGCTGCAGCAACCGGACGACCCGCGAGCTGCCCGCGACGTGGTCGACGAGGATCAGCCGCCCACCGGGCCGCAGCACCCGCGCCATCTCGCCGAGCGCGGCGTCGTGGTCGGGGATGGCGCACAGCCCGAAGGTGCAGACCACCGTGTCGAACGACGCGTCCGGTGACGGCAGCCGCTCGGCGCCCGCCTGCCGGAGGGCCACGTCACGACCGAGCTGCGAAGCCCGGCTTCGCGCGCGGTCGAGCATGCCAGAGGAGATGTCGATGCCGGTGAGCCGCGTGCCCTCGGGGTACAGCGGCAGGTTGAGGCCGGTACCGACGGCTACCTCGAGCACGTCGCCCCGCGCCCGCGACACCGCCCAGGTGCGCGAATCGCCGACGAGCCTGCGGTCCCAGGCGGTCATCTGCCGGTCGTAGTCGCCGGCGTGTTCGTCCCAGTACCGCTGCCAACGCGCGCTGTCGGTCGTCACCCCGCGAGTGTGCCGGACCGGGCCGCCGACGGCGAACGTTGCGGCGACGCAGCGGTGCGAGGCGGAGCGGCCCCCGACACACCCCGGCCCCCGACACACCCCGGCCCCCGACACACCCGGCCGCAGACACACCTCGGCCCCGGGGAATGCGGATTCCCCGGGGCCGAGGCCTACGGTCACGTCGACGAGTCGTCGCGTCCGGTCTGGTAGACGTCCGGCACGCCGTCGGCGTCCTCGTCGCGGTTCTCGAACTCGTGGATCCGCTTGTACACGCGGTTGCGTGCCCGGAGCACGGCCGTACCCAGCAGGGCGGCCAGGATCGAACCGGAGAGGATCGCGATGCGGACATGGTCGTCCTGTGGTGTACCTGCACCGAAGGCGAGTTCGCCGATGAGCAGACTCACCGTGAAGCCGATACCGCCGAGCAGGGCGAGTCCGACGGCGTCGACCCAGTTGAGGCCTTCGGCCATGCGGCCCCCGGTGAGCTTCGTGGCGAGCCACGTACCGCCGACGATGCCGATGGTCTTACCGAGCACGAGACCGGTCATGACGCCCAGCGAAACCGGCTCCTGCCAGGACTCGATCAGGCCCGAGAACCCGCCGATCGGCACGCCGGCCGCCATGAAGGCGAAGATCGGCACGGCGACACCCGCCGACAGCGGGCGGAAGCGGTGCTCGAAGTGCTCGGCGAGGCCGGGACCGGCGTTCGGGCCTCCCGCCTTCTCGCTGCGGATCACCGGAACGACCATGCCGAGCGCGACACCCGCGATGGTCGCGTGCACACCGGACGCGTGGACGAGCGCCCAGGTCACGATGGCGAGTGGCAGCAGCAGGTACCACGAGCGCACCCGCTTCTGCACCAGGAACGTGAAGATGCCCAGCGGGACGAGCGCGAGCAGCAGCGGAACGATCGCCAGGTCGTCGGTGAAGAAGATCGCGATGATCATGATCGCGATAAGGTCGTCGACGACCGCGAGCGTCAGCAGGAACATGCGCAGCGCGGCGGGCAGGAACGGCCCGGCGACCGCGAGGATGGCCACCGCGAACGCGATGTCCGTGGCCGTCGGGATGGCCCAGCCCTCCATCGCGCCGCCGACGTTGAAGGCGACGTAGATCAGGGCCGGAGCGATGACACCGCCGACCGCGGCGACGACCGGCACGATCGCCTTGCGGATGTCCCGCAGGTCACCGGCGACGAACTCGCGTTTGAGCTCGAGGCCGACGACGAAGAAGAAGATCGCCAGCAGGCCGTCGGCGGCCCAGTGGGAGATCGTCAGATCCAGGTGCAGCGACTCGGGGCCGATCTTGTACGTCACCATGGACTGGTACGCCTCGGACCAGGGCGAGTTCGCCCAGATCAGCGCGAGCACGGCGCCGATGATCAGCAGCGCGCCGCCGACGGTCTCCTTGCGCAGGATGTCACCGACACGGCGGGTCTCCGACCACGATCCGCGACCGAACGTGTCGTAGTCGTGGGAAGACGATTGCGACATTCACACTCCAGGGAAGGCAGCGGTAAAGACCATTGCCGACCAGACTTCCCGGCGCACCTGGCCGCCAGGATAGTGGCCGCGCACAGGAACACTAGCCCCTCGACGGCGTCTCGGCCGAGCGCGGACTACTGCGGGTTGACACGGTGACCAGGTCTTTTCGGCGGCTGTCAACGATACGCGGGCTATCCGGTGACACACTGTGACATGTACCTCTGTGCCGGTCGGAGCACTGTGAGCAGGACACGCGGCGACAACGCGGTCACGCTGTGCGCACCTCGGCCGCATCTGCCGCCACTTCCCCGCGAAACGCCCGCGGGCGCCTCACCGGAGCGCGATCGTCCGGGCGGAGGGAAGCTACCGGGGTGCCACCGGACGCAGCGTGGGCGCAGTGGCGGCAGCGACGTCGTTGGGGGGGGGCGCGGTGGGGGTGCGGCGGGGACGGGGAGAGAACGGGGGCGCCGGCCCTTGCTGGGGGTCCAAGGGCCGGCGCCGGCGCGCCCTCTGGGGGAGGGGAGGGTGCGCACAGGGAAGGAGCGCCCCCGCGGCCGCCGATGACGCACACCCACGAAACTCACCCGCCCGGGTGAGTCCGTCGCCGCACACCCCGCCCTGACCACCGCCGGTCCGACGAACACCACCGCCGTGTTGCGGATCCCGGGGCGCGTGTTGCGGCTTCCGGGGCCCGTGTTGCGGCTTCCGGGGTCACGCCTCCGCGACGAGTTCGACCTCGAAGCCCTCGCCGTTCTCGAGGAACGTGGCGTAGTGGTCGGGGCCGCCCGCGTACGGATGGCGGTCGGCGAACAACAGCCGCCAGCCGTGGTCGGGCGCTTCGGCGGCGAGCCGGTCGACGTCGGAGCGCGCACCGGCCCAGAACGCGACGTGGTTGATGCCCGCGCGCAGCCGATCGTGGTCACCCGCGCGGTCCGGGCCCGCCTCCAACACGACGTAGCCGGACGTCGGGTGATGCCAGCTCTGGCCGTCACGCCAGCGGTCCGCACACGCGTAGCCGAGCTCACCGAGCAGCCAGCCCCACTCCTGTTCGGCCGCGGCGAGGTCCCCGACCCACAGTTCGAGATGATGCAGTGCTCCCGTGCGAGTCATTCGCCGGTCTCGCCGTCGATGGACTCGCGCAGCAGGTCGGCGTGGCCGTTGTGGCGGGCGTACTCCTCGATCATGTGCAGCACGATCCACCGGAGGTTGGGCGCGCGGCCGTCCGGCCAGGGCGCGTCGGCGAGCCGTTCGAAGCCGTCCTCGGCGAGGGCCTCCGCGGTGAGCCTGCGCGAGGTGTCCACAGCGTCCTTCCACAGGGCCAGCAGCAGCTCCGGTGTGTCATCCGCGGCACTACGCCACTCCCAGTCCGGATCGCGGCCCCAGTCGACCGCGTCCCACGGCGGCTCGGCCGGCAAGCCGTGCAGCCTGCGCGAGAACCAGTGGTTCTCGACGAACGCCATGTGTTTGAGCAGCCCGCCCAACGTCACCGCGGAGGCCGACGTCGTCACCCGTAGGGCGTCGGCTCCGAGCCGTGAACACTTCCACTCGAGCGTCTGCCGTTGGTAGTCGAGAAAGCCGAGCAACTGATCCTCCTCCCCGCCGTCGAGGGGAGGCTCTGTCCGGCCCTGGTCGTCGACGGTGTCCATATCGGACATCGGAATCATCTCCTCGTTCGTCCTCGGCGTGATCGGCGACCCTAGTCCGCTCCCGGCGCGTTCGATACGGTTCGGGCAGTTCACGACGCCGTGTCCACCGGCAACCGGGAGTCCCGCAGCCATGCTCGAACCGACCGTGGAACCCACGGCCGAGGCGGCCCGAACCGTTGCGAGGCAGTTCATCGACCTCGCCCTGTCGATCGTCGACCCGGCCGTCCCGGTGCCGGCGACTCCGCCGTGGACGATCGCCGACGTCTTCGGCCACGTCGCGATGGAACCGCGGCGCTACCGCGACCTGGCACGCGGGCGGGGAACGTGGCCGTCGCGCGCGGCCGAACTGCCCGCGTTCAACGACGAGCAGATCGCCTCGCTGCCCACCGGCGACCTCGGCACCCTCGCGGGCATGCTGCGCGCCGACCTCGACGACTTCCTCGCCACGATCGACGAGCTCGGCCCGGACGCGCGGATGATGTTCGACGGCGACCAGGAGATCCGCGTCGACCGTTCGCTCGGCACGCTGATCGGCGAGTTCATCGTGCACGGCCACGACATCGCCTCCGCCCTCGGCAGGTCGTGGCCGATCGACCCCGAGCACGTGCCGATGGTGCTGACCGGCATGCACCAGATCATGCCCGGCTGGATCGACCACGACGCCGCGGCGGGTCACACGGCGACGTATCACGTGCGCCTCCGCGGCGGCCCCATGCAGATCTACGCGTTCCGCGACGGCGCGTTGACCATCGGCGAAAGCGGCCGCCCCGACGTGCGCGTCTCCGCCCGCCCGGCGACGTGGCTGTTGCTGGTCTACGGGCGCGGCAACCCGGCGCACGCGGCGCTCACCGGGAAGGTCTTCGCCTACGGCCGCAAGCCCTGGCTGGCGCCGGGCCTGGCGAAGCGGTTCCTGCCGCCGTGACCCGTGGTGGCCGGGAGTCGCCCGGCCCCGCCCCCTACCCGCGCCTCTGTCGATGTCACCACCGCGCCCAGGCGTCGGGCTGCGTGCCGTCGAGGTCGGTGACGCCGTACTCGCGCGCCAGGTCGCCCGCCGTGACGGACCGCTGGTTCCAGCGGGCACGCTCCGGATCGGCGGCCAGGGCTGCGATGCCGCGCCCGACGAACCTCGGCGTCTCGGACGTGGCGAAGTCAGCGGGTGCGACCGGCCCGTCGGGGCGTTCGGGGTTCAGCGCGTCGCGCCAGGTGTCCTCGGTGACGCCGAAGTGCTCGAGCATCATCTCCGACCGCAGCCAACCCGGCGTGACCGCGACGGCCGTCGCCCCGTGCGATGCGAGTTCGTGTCCCTGCGAGAAGGCGAGCCGGTTCACCGACGCCTTCGCCAGGTCGTAGAACACCGAGATCCGGTAGGACGAGGCGTTGATCTCCGTGGTGCCGTCGGTGACCTCGACGAGCAGGCCACCCGGACGTTCGATGAGCAGCGGCAGCAGGAAATGCGACGTCACCAGGTGTGTTTCGACGGCGAGCCGCAGCATGCGCAACCCGGCGTCGAGGTCGAGACGCCAGATCGGCGTATCCCACTGCGCCGGGTCCCCCGCCAGTTCCTCGCCGCCCCAGATGTCGTTCACCAGCACGTCGAGGTGGCCGAACTCGCCGCGCACCCGGTCGGCGAGCGCGCGCACCCGGTCGTGTTCGAGGTGGTCGACCCGGATGGGCACACCCGCGCCACCCAGTGAGGTGACCAGTTCCGCGGTCTCCTCGATCGTCTCGGAACGGTCGTAGTCCGATGCCGCATTGCCCGCGCGGGAGCTGCGGCCGGTGCAGATCACCGTCGCCCCCGCCTCGCCGAGTGCCGCGGCGATACCGCGGCCCGCACCCCGCGTCGCGCCGGCCACCAACGCAACCTTTCCCTGCAGACCGCCGCCGGGCAGACCGCCGCGCTGCAGCCTGCCGCCCTGCAGCCTGCCCGGCGATGTCCCGTCGTCCACACCTTCGCCGTTCACCACGACCGCCCCTCCTCGGCTCCGCCGTCGACATCGATGTCGACGGCGACGCTACGTGCGGGGTCCGACAATTCCGGCGCCGCGAACCCCGGTGCCGGAACCCCGGTGCCGCCAACCCGGCGCCGCGAACCCCGGTGCCCGAGAGAACTGCCCGAGAGAATGCCGTCCATGGACGAATCGAGCATCCGCACCGCCCGGGACGACGAACTGCCCCTGCTGGCCGACATGCGCTGGCGCTGGGTGATCGACCGCGGGGACGAACCGGCCACGACCCGGGACGAGTTCGTCGACGCGTTCGTCTCGTGGGCACGGGCCCGCCCCGATACGCATCACCCGCTGGTGGTGCAGGTTGCCGGCGAGGTGATCGGGATGGCATGGCTGGCGTTGCAGCCGCGGGTGCCGTCGCCGCGGTCGACCGGCCGGGCGGCCGGCGATCTGCAGTGCGTCTACGTCGAGCCGGAACACCGGTCGGCGGGCCACGGCGACCGGCTCATCGAGGCGGTCCTGATCCGGGCGCGGGAACTGGCTCTCGAATGGGTGACGGTGCATTCGAGCGAACGTGCCGTCACCGCCTACCAGCGCCGGGGATTCGCCGTGTCGCCCCGGTTGCTGCAGGCGACGCTGTGAGCCGACCGCCCACTCAACCCGCACGCGGTGCCGTGCGTCCCCCGCATATGACCAACGGCGTTGCCTACGACAGGAACCTCACCTGGGACGGCTGTGTGAACGTGCGCGACCTGGGCGGGCTCGGACGCGTCTCGCCGGGCGCCGTCGTCCGGATGGAGGAACCGTCGACGCTCACCGGCGCGGGGTGGACGGCCGCATGGGACCACGGCGTTCGCACGATCGTGGATCTGCGCGACCCCTGCGAGCGCACGCCCGACGATGCGCCCCGGCCCGACGGCATGACGACGGTCCGCATGCCGGTCGAGCCGGTCGGCACTCCGTTCCACGACCGCTGGCGGCGCATCGACCGACTCGCCTCCCCGCTGCACTACACCGCGATGCTCGACGAGCACGGGCACGCCGTCGTCGCCGCGGTGCGCGCGGTCGCGACGGCCGCTCCCGGTGGCGTGGCGATCCATTGCTCGGGCGGCAAGGACAGGACCGGCCTCGTGGCGCTCGTACTGCTCACGTTCGCCGGTGCGACGACCGACGAGATCTGTGCCGACTACCTGCTGAGCTACGGGCGCCTGCAACCCCGCTTCGACGCGATGGGCGCAGGCGACCAGCTCGCCGCCGTCACCGGGTTGCTCGCCGACCACGGCACGACGATCGAGGACTCCGTCGCCGCCACTGTCTCCCACCTGCGGATGCCCGATTTCCTGCTCGACGGCGGCCTGTCGAAGGCCGACCTCGGCGCGCTCGACATACGCCTGACGAGCTGACGCGTCCCGGCTCACTCCATGGTGCGCACCATCGTCAGCTGATGCACCGGCCCGCCCCGGTGACGCACGCCCGGCACCACCGCGACCTCGCCGTGCGGCGTGAAGCCCATCCGGCGGAAGAACCGGACCGCGCGTTCGTTCTCCTGGACCGTCTGCAGGTGGCATCCCGGCACGCCCTGCTCCTTCAACTGCGACAGGAAGTGCCGTACCAGCCCTTCCGCCGCACCACTGCCACGCGCGGACTCGACGACGTCGAGATGCAGGTGGGCAGGCCAGCGCTCGTCGTGGAACTCCCCGGCCGTCCGCTTCCGGCGCAACGTGGCGACGGCCATGTCCCGCACGCTGCGGACGAAGAACCGGCGGGCCGTGGGGTTCCTCAGCAGGCGGTGTTGCCGGATCGCTGCGGCGAGTCTGGCGTCCTCACTCGGCATCAGATCGGGTGACGGACAGCCGACGAGGTAGCCGATGAGCCGGTCGTCGCGTTCGGCCAGCCACACCGAGTCCGGCACGGCGTCGAGGTACGGGTCGAGGTAGACGGCGGCCTCGGACGCGGGATCGCCCCACAGCGATTCGGTCGGCGAGCCGCGACCCGCGGACGCGAACAACTCGCGCAACGCGACCCGATCGCCGCGTCGATAGGTACGAACGGTCAGCATCGCCACCACCTCGTCTGCGGATCGCTGTACGAGCGGTCACCACGGGTTCCCGGCCTGCCTGCCGATTCTCCCTCACACGGCGGAAAATCGCTGCCGCGCGGTGACGTTCGCGCCGACTGTCCAACCTTGACACCTGTTCACGCCCGGCCGCACCATCGGCCGGCGTTGGCCGACGGCGGCAAAGGAGCTGACCGATGACCGAAGCACCTGCGATGCGAGACGTCCTCGGTGAGGACGCACCCACCAACTGGGGCAAGTGGGGCCCCGACGACGAGGTCGGCTGCCTCAACTATCTCGACGCCGGTGAAGTCCTCCGCGGAATCCGGCACGTGAAATCCGGCGAGGTTTTCACCCTGCAGGCGCAAATGGGCCACCCGAAGGGTGACCCCGTCTTCCCCGGAAGGCAGAGCATCGACAGGGAGAACATTCTCGACGAATCCAGCTGGAGACCCGGAAAGGACGACGCACCGAACTTCCCGGGCGGTCTGCACTACGCCGACGACGTCGCCAAGATCTTCCTCCAGGGGTCGTCGCAGTACGACGCGCTCGGCCACGTCTGGTACGACGGCAAGATCTGGAACGGCTACGACGCAGAGACCACCGTGGGCGGACTCGACAAGGCGTCGGTGCTGCCGATCGCGGAGAAGGGCGTCGTCGGCAGGGGCGTGCTGATCGACATGGCCCGCCACCGCGGCAAGGACCACCTCGACAAGGGTGAGACGTTCGACCACCGCGATCTGCTCGCGGCGGCCGATAGCCAGGGCGTGACGATCGAGAAACACGACGTGCTGCTCATCCGCACCGGTTTCATCGGGTACTGGTACGAGACCACGCCGGAGGAGTTCTACGCCGACTTCAACGAACCGGGCCTGACGCATTCCCGCGAACTCGTCGAATGGTTCCGGGACACCGAGATCCCGAGCCTCGTCACCGACACGATCGCGAACGAGGTGACGAAGGACCCGGAAAGCGGCGTGATGCTTCCCCTGCACTGCGCCCTGATGCGCAACCTCGGCGTGACACTGAGCGAAGTGATCTGGCTCGACGACCTCGCCGAGGCCTGTGCCCGCGACGGCCGGTGGAGCTTCCTGTACGCCGCGGCGCCGCTCAAGGTCGTGCAGGGCACCGGCTCGCCCGTCAACCCCATCGCCATCCGTTGAGCTCATGGGTGTCTACGACGAGAAGCCGTGGCTCGGGCTCTACCCCGAGGGGCTGCCGAGCGGGCTCACGATCGAGTTCGACAACACGGTGGACATGTTCGCGACCGCCGTCGCACGCGATCCCGACGGCGACGCGATCCGCTACTTCGACGGTCGTATCAGCGCGCGGGAGCTGGACGAACTGTCGGACGCGTTCGCCGCGGGCCTCGCCGACACGGGATTCACGGCGGGCGAACGGGTCGCGATCTACGCGCAGAACGTGCCGCAGTTCGTCATCGCCCAGCTCGGCACGTGGAAAGCGGGCGGGATCGCGGTGTCGGTCAACCCGATGAACCGTCAGCGCGAACTGGAGCTCATCCTGTCCGACTCCGGTGCGAGCGTGCTGGTGTGCCTGGAGGGGCTGTACCGCGACGTGGCGTGCTCCGTGCTGCCACGCACCGACGTGCGCACCGTGGTCACGACCTCGGAGCTCGAGTACCAGACGCGCGGCGACCAGCGCGTGCTCGGCGGGATCGAACGCATCGACTGCGACGGCACCATCGACATGTCGACGATGCTCGAGCGGTTCCGGGGTACCGCGCCTCCGGCGGTGCGGCTGCAGCCCGACGACGTCGCCCTCCTGACCTATACCTCCGGCACGACCGGTCCGCCCAAGGGCGCGATGAACACCCACCGGAACGTGGTGTTCAACGCGCAGACCTTCCGCGACTGGATCGGCATGGACTCGGGCGACGTCATCCTCGGCGTCGCACCGCTGTTCCACATCACGGGACTGATCGGTCACGTCGCGTTGTCCCTGCTCACCGGGGCTCCGCTGGTGCTGCTGTACCGATTCGACCCGGAGATGACGATCGAGACGATCCGGGACGAACGGGTCACGTTCGCCGCCGGGTCGATCACTGTGTTCATCGCCTTGATGAACGCCCCGAACGCCGACAAGGACGCGCTGGCCAGCCTGACGAACGTGTACTCCGGCGGCGCCCCGATCCCACCGAGCACCGTCAAGGCGTTCCAGAAGACCTTCGGCCACTACATCAACAACGTCTACGGCCTCACCGAGACCACGTCGCCGTCGCACGGCGTGCCGAGAGGTGCCGACGCGCCGGTCGACCCGACGTCCGGTGCGTTGTCCGTGGGCGTGCCGGTGTTCGACACCGTCGTGCGCGTCGTCGGCGAGGACGGGCGCGACCTGCCTCCGGGAGAGGTCGGCGAACTCGTGACGTCCGGACCGCAGGTCGTACCCGGCTACTGGAACAAGCCCGAGGAGACGGCGACGGCCCTGCCCGGCGGCGAACTCCACACCGGCGACGTCGGCTACATGGACGCCGACGGCTGGTTCTACCTCGTCGACCGAAAGAAGGACCAGATCAACGCCGGCGGCTACAAAGTGTGGCCGCGCGAGGTCGAGGACGTGCTGTACGAACACGACGCCGTCCGCGAGGCCGCGGTCGTGGGCGTAGCGGACGAGTACCGCGGCGAGACGGTGAAGGCGTTCGTCAGCCTGCGGCCCGGCCGTTCCGTCGAACCCGACGAGCTCGTCGCCTTCTGCAAGGAGCGCATGGCGGCGTACAAGTACCCGCGGCAGGTGGAGATCCGCGACGAGCTGCCCAAGACCGTCACCGGAAAACTCCTGCGACGACAGCTCCGCGACTGACCCGACAACGCCGTGTTGCACTTCCCGGGGCCCGTGTTGCGGATTCCGGGGGCCGTGTTGCGGATTCCGGGGGCCGTGTTGCACCGAAAACGGCAGGCGGGCGGGGACGCGGCGTTGTTACGTTGCGCCGGTGACGGAACAGGCGACGACACTTCGAACCGCCATGCGAACGGCGCTGAAGGATGCCATGAAGGCGAAGGACAAGGGTGCGACCGCCGCGTTGCGCTCCGCACTCGGCGCGATCGACAACGCCGAGGCGGTACCGGCGCACGCTGCTCCTGATGCGGGATCGGAGAACGTCGCGGGGGCCGTGTCCGGAGTCGGTACGGCCGACGTCGCACGACGGGAGCTGACGGTCGACGACGTCGCGACCATCGTGCGCGAGGCCATCGCGGAACGGCGGGTGACAGCGGCGCAGTACGACGAGCTCGGGCGACGGGACGCCGCCGACGCCGTGCGCTACGAGGCGACCGTCCTGGCCCGGTTCGTCGACACCTGACCACAACCAGCGGCCCGAGCGCAGGACACGCGCAGTGTCGCGGCCGCGCAGCACCGTACGAGGCGACAACACCGTCCCCCGAACCCCCAACACGGCCCCCGGGAAGCGCAACACGGGCGGTTCCAGCTCTAACCCCGCGGGCGCAGGCGCACGTTCGGCAACTCGGGTGCGGGGATGGTCTGCTCCCACTCGGCGGGCATGCTGCCGAATCGGCCCGGCGTACGCGACGTGCGCTCGCGTTCCCATTCGCGGCGGTACTCGGCGATCTCGTCGTGGGAGCGGCCGACGAAGTTCCACCACATGACGATCTGCTCGCCCAGCGGTTCGCCGCCGAGCAGCAGCACGCGGGCGTCCGCCTCGGCGCGCAGCGCCACCGTGTCCGCACCTGCGGGCCGGTGCACGAGCCTGCCCGCCTCGGCGGTGACGCCGGCCGTGACAACCGTTCCCCTGTCGACGAGCACGCCGTGTTCGAACGTCGGATCGACGTCCAGCCGCAGCTCCTGGCCTGCGTTCAGCGTGATCTCCGCTCCGAGCAGTGGGGTGAACGTGTGCACCGGTGAGGTCTGTCCGGCGAGCGAACCGAGGAAGACGAGCATGCGCGCGCCGTCGACGTCGACCGTGGGCGGCGCGTAGTGCTCGAAGCCGGGCGCGGTGGACCGTGCCGCCTCGGGCAGCGCCAGCCACAGTTGCACGCCGTGCAGCACGCTCGTGTCGGGCGTGGAGAACTCGGAGTGCGCGATGCCCGTGCCCGCGGTCATCAAGTTGACCTCGCCGGGGCGGACGTACGCGTGGACACCGGTCGTGTCGCGGTGTTCGATCTCGCCGCGGAACAGCCACGACACCGTCTGCAGCCCGGTGTGGGGGTGGCCCGCGACGCGCATGCCGTCGGTGGCCGACACGTCGTCGGGACCGTAGTGGTCGACGAAACACCAGGCGCCGATGAGCGACTGCGCACGCTGCGGCAGCGTGCGGCGCACCGACATCGCCCGCGGTCCGCCGAGGGGCACGCTGCGCGGTTCGAGCACGCGCCCGCGGTCGTTCGGCGCCGACGTGCAGGTCAGCTCCTCGGGTGCGGCCTCGAGATTGCTCATTCCGCCTCCACTGCTCGCCATAGCCGATCGCAGGCCCCGAACCGCGCGAGACCCAGCGTTCACCATGCCGGATGCGCTCTCCCGCGGCACCGCGAGGGCCACGGTAAAGCCGGCGGCGGCCGAACGACGTGGCAGCGGCACGACCGGCGACCACCGTTCCCTGCTCGCGGCCGTCCTCGCACCGCAGGGCTCGCACTGTGCCTGCCCGCCCTAGCGCCTGCCCGCCCTGGCTGTGCTGTTCGCCCTAGCGACTGCCCGCCCTGATCGATGCCTTGCGTGTCCGGAACATGACCGAAATGGAGCAGTCCTTTCACCGCGACGCGCGAAGTCCTCGCTGTGGCGGACGATTCCGGGCGGTGGTTCGATGCACGAATCGCGTCACCGAGTCCTGAGCAGATTGCGAAGGCCATGCGAACATTCCGCGTTGTCGCCGCGCTCGCGGCCGTGCTGTCCGTCATGGCGATGTCGCCCCCGCCACCGGAATCCGAGGCGGCCGGCGACGCGGCGATCACCTCCTCCGGCGCACCGATCGACGGCACGGTGACGACGCAGGCTCCCACCGCACCGTCACCGGCGACGTCGGACGTTCAACCGGTGACACAGCCGGTCACGACGACCACGGACGACGAAACGGGCCCGCTGGCCGCCACCGGTCCGTCGACGCCGATCGGTGCGCTGGTGGCGGTCTCCGGGTTGGCGCTGGTCGCCCGCCTGACGATCAGGTTCCTCTCCCGCAGGCGCGAGGGCTGACCCGGCCGTCAGCGCGGTGGCAACTCACGCCGGGGCGCAGCTGTCCGGATCGGCCTGCACGACCCGTGCGTCGTCGGGGACGTCGTGGAACACGGTGCGACCACGGGGGACGATCGTGTCGTGGTGGACGGCGTAGCGGGTGCGTACCCCGTCGAGCCCCTCGCCCTCGCCGGTGCGCTGCGCACGGACGGTGGTGAAGGTCGCGTCGCCCGCATCCGGCTCGTGGCAGGCGTACGAGACCAGGGACGTCGCACCGCCACCGTCGTGGAAGGTGAACGGTTCGCCGCCGGTGTCGGTCACGCGTACGAGGCCCTGCCCGGGGACGTACGTGAACGCGGCGAAGGTCACCGTGTTGGCACCCGTGGCAGTGGTGACGACGAGCTCCTGGGTGCCGTCCCTGCCGAGGTCGGCGACCCGCGGGTCGAGGTGCAGTCGACCCGCCGTGTCCGACGGGAATGCGGACTCCACATACGAATGGTCGGCGAATCGGGCCGAAACCACCCGGTGGTCGCCCCGTTCGCGCACGGTGATCAGCTCGGGACCACCGTCGCCGTCGATGTCGGCCTGCACCGAGGCCGAATCCGCGGGCGCCGCGGTGCCCGGGGTCGCCGGAGCAGGAGTGTCACGGTCGTCGCCCGCCGCTGCTGCACCCGGCGTGGCCAGTGCTCCACCCAGCAGCACGGCCGCCGTCATGCCGACGGTCCTCGAAACGTTCCCGACAGTTCTCATCGCAGCCCCCTCGCGATGTCTACCCGCGCCGTTGTGCGCGGACTCCCTGTCAGGACGGGCCGAACGCGTCCGAAGGTTGCACGGGCGGGGCGGGACGCGCCGTCACAGCGGCCGGACGGTGAGGATCTGCTGCGCGTGGCCGACGTGGCCGCGGGTGTCGTGCAGCACGGTGCTCGTGATGCCGCGGCCGTCGGGACCGAAAGTGACGGTGGTGTCGAGGCCCGTCCACCCCGGCTCGGGTGTCCGGTGGAGGTGGATGGTCAGGTCGACGTTCGGGAACATCCACTCGTTCGGTGGCCTGCGGACGGCGATGCCGTTGGCCGCGTCGACGTGAGTCACGAACGAGGCACACGGCCCGACGGCTTCACCCACGACGAGGTCCGAGTCCGACGCGATCCATACGGCGGCGCGGCCCGGTTGCGGCGACGACACGGGGCGAGCGTCGAGCGAGGAGATGTAGCCGCCGGACCACAACTCGGACATCCGCCAACGTTCCAGCTCGCCCGGTGGGGTGAGCGGCGCGGCGTCGCCTCCCGCGACGGACGTCGTGTCGCCGGGTGCCAACAGCCACGCCCGCGCGCGCACCGCTGTGCGGCCACCGATCTCTGCGACCGCTTCGACCAGTTCGATCGTGCGGCCCGGGCGGATCACCTCGACTCGGATGTCGCATTCGTCGAGGGCGAGCTTGCCGAGGATGTCGAAACTGAGCCGGGAGATCGCCAGGGCGCTGCCACGGTCGTCGCGGTCGCGTTCGATGGCGTGGGTGATGAGGCCGCCGAGAGGGCTGAAGTGTTGTTCGTCCGGGTCCCACGCGCCGCCCGTGTGCGGTGTCGGCTTGTACCGCCGGTCGTCGATGCGCTGGTAGTAGCTGCGCTCGTGCCGGCTGGGCACGTGGTCGGTGCCGGTGCTCACCAGGCGGGCTCCCTTTCTGCTCGTCCTCCCCGATGAGCGTACTGACACCCGCGCTCAACAGTGGTGACCGGAAACACAGCGGCCCGAGTCGAATCGGTCACCGGCCGAATCCCCGTCATGCGCCGCCCAAGCGAGCCGTAATCGTGGCAGCGGCCTCCCGCACCGTGTCGCCATAGGCATCGAGCTGGTCCCGGGACACACGGAACCGAGGCGCCGAGAGCAACACGGCTGCGGCCTGGTTGCCACGATGGTCATGGACCGCTGCCGAGACCCCGACTTCCTCCGTGGACGTCTCGCCGTAGTTGACGGCGTAGCCAAGCTCCCGCACTTCACTCAGTCGAGTGAGATAGCGGTCCACGGTCCAATCGTCGGCACCCGCGGAACGCAGCGAGCCCTGTGCCAGCAGGCCGCGCACCCGGTTCTCGTCCACGGCCGCACAGAAGACCTGGACGGACGAACTGGCAGCCGTGTTGTACCGCGTGCCGAGGGGAGTGGTGTGCTTGACCTGTCGTGGACTGGAAACCTCCTCCACACAGACGGCTTCGGGCTCGTTCCACACCATCAACGCCGCTGTCTCGCCGGTGCGAAGACTGAGATCCGCCAGCACGGGGTAGGCGGCGCGCCGGACGTCGAGATCGCCGAGCAACGGCCCAGCAAGCGCGAGTACACCGAGTCCGAGCCGGAATCGCCGGGAGAGCTCGTCTCGTTCGACGAGACCTGCTTGTTCCAAGGTCGCCAGGATTCGCGACACCGTACTCTTGTGAAGCCCCACCTTGGTGGCGATCCCGGTGACACCCAGTTGTGGCTCTTCGCTGCTGAAGGCTCCCAACACGGCGATGCCGTTGAGCAGCACCGACATACCCCGGCCGTCGGAACCGGCCCGCTCGCCCGCGTCCGCGAAATCGTTCATAGTGCCATGATCTCTTCCACTCGAACGGGCCGTGGAGGGACGCGGCCTGCCCCGGGCCACAGGACGAGAGAGCCCGGGGCAGGCGCTACAGTCATCCGCGGATGATGTTGTGTTCGGGTCCGAACGGGAACCCCGTGATGTTCTCCGCACCGTCCTCGGTCACGACCAGGATGTCGTGCTCACGGTAACCGCCCGCGCCCGGTTCCCCTTCCGGCACCATGATCATCGGCTCCATCGACACGACCATTCCCGGCTCCAGCACCGTTTCGATGTCCTCGCGCAACTCCAAACCGGCCTCGCGGCCGTAGTAGTGGCTGAGCACGCCGAACGAGTGCCCGTAGCCGAACGTGCGGTTCGCGAGCAGGTCGTGGGAAACGTAGAGCTCGTTCAGCGTGCGCGCGATCTCGCCGCAGCTGACGCCGGGGCGAATCAGCTCAAGTCCACGGCGGTGGGCCTCCACATTGACGTTCCACAGCTCCAGGGATCGAGCGTCGGGTTCGCCCAGGAAAAGCGTCCGTTCCAGCGCCGTGTAGTAGCCGGAGGTCATCGGGAAGCAGTTGAGGCTGAGGATGTCCCCGTCACGGAGAGTTCGCGTGGTCGGCCAGTTGTGGGCGCCGTCGGTGTTGATGCCCGACTGGAACCACACCCAGGTGTCCCGAATCTCGCTGTCCGGGAACGTGCGAGCGATCTCGTGCACCATGGCTTCGGTCCCGGCCAGCGCGACTTCGTACTCGGTCACCCCGGCGGCGACGGCACCCCTCACTGCCTCACCCCCGAGGTCGGCGATGCGTGCACCGTGCTTGATGACCTCGATCTCCTCGGGCGACTTCACCATCCGCTGTTTCATCGTCGCCTGTGAGATGTCGGTGAGGGTGGCGTCCGAGAACGCGGCCTGGAACTTGTCACGCAGCTGCAGCGGGAGTGTGTCGTCCTCGACACCGATCCGCCTGACCGCGACACCCCGCGAGCGCAACGTCTCCCTGATCACGTGGACATAGTTGTCGCGATGCCAGTCGGTGTAGACGACGTTGTCGCCGTAGGTCCTGCGCCACGGCATACCCGCGTCGATGTTGGCCGACACCGTGAAGGCGTCGTCGGCCGTGACGACATAGGCGTAGTTGCGGCCGAAGGAGGTGTAGAGAAAGTCGGAGTAGTACTTGACATTGTGGTACGACGTCAGCAGCGCGACGTCGACGCCGTCATCGGCCATGATCTTGCGCAGCGTCGCGACCCTGCGCTCCATCTCGGCATCGGAGAAAGTCCGCTTCTCCTTCGATCCATTGTGGATGATCTTGAGACGTTCGAGGTCGGCGCTCATCGAGATTTCCTTTCGTGATACTCGTCGTCCACCGGGTGGTTCCTCGCCTCGGGTTCGGGCGCGGTCATTCGTCGACGTGGGAGAAGGCATCGCGGACCTGCTCGGCCGACATCCGGCGATGCCGATAAGTCGGGAGGCCGAGGGACGCGGTGTGTTCGGCGATCCGCTCCAGGGTGGTGACCCACATTCCGGGCAGGGCCTTCGTCCGTTCGATCAGTTCTTCGAGCTGGTGTGCGCGGCCCGGCCGGCCACTGAGGAACGGGTGGTTCGTCAGTACGAAGCACCCGTTCTCGCGATGCATGGCCTGGGCTTCGAGAAACCACATCTCCTTCGCCTTGACGGGCGACTCGATGACCCCACTGCCCGTCCAGCCCGGATAGAATGCGTACTGTTCCCAGTCGTCCAGCGCCCAGTCGACCGGAATCTCCACAAGGGATCCCGTCGCATCGGAATCGGGGCATCCCATGACGTATGGACGGTCGCCGTCGAGCAGGCTCGATTCGTAGCGGAAACCACGTTCCAGCAACAGCTCCGGAGTGTGCCAGTTCAACTCCCACCACGGTGCGCGATAGCCGACCGGCCGCACACCGGCGACCGCGTCAAGCGCCTCGAGGCCACGGTCGAGCACCCGCGCCTCTTGGCGGCGAGTCAGCGAACCCATGGGCTCGTGGGTATAGCCGTGGTGCGCGACCTCGTGTCCGGCATCGACGATCCGGCGCACGGTGTCCGGGTACATCTCGGCGCTGAGCCCGGGCACGAAGAAGGTCGCCGTGACGTCTTGGCGTGCCAGGATCTCCAACAGGCGCGGCACCGCGACCTGCGGGCCGTAGGACTGGTGAGACATCAGCGACATGCGATCGTGGTTCGACCGGTCGGCCGCCAGCGCGCACGACTCCGCGTCCAGATCGAAGGTGAACGCCGCAGCCGCCCGCATTCCGGTGGGCCAGGTGAATTCGCCGGGCATATCAATCTCCTGCCTTCTGCTCGGTCGTGCGTGGTGTCGGGCCGTCCGCGAACGACCCGGAGGCATCGTCGTCGGGAGTCCGGCCGGACCGCCGAGCGAACAACACGTGGCACAGTGGGGCGGCGACAGCTGCGACGACGATGCCTTGCACAGCAGGTATGCCGAAGTCGAACACCGAGCCCGCGCTCGCCGTCGCGGTACCGAGCAAGTAGGCGACGAAACAGCTGACGCGCACCGCAGGCAGGCCGGTAAGGCCGCCGGTGCGGGTCAGATGCCGGCGCGGCAGCCGTCCACGCCAGACAAGGTAGAACTGCCCCATGATCGCTCCGCCCAACGGCGGAACGAAGGTGCCGAGCAGTACCAGGAACGTCGACAGCGATTCGTAGATGCCGGTGAGCGCAAACACCACACCCAACGCCGCGCCGCCCGCGACGAACGGTCGCTTGTCGTTCACCGAGAAGAGTTCGGAACCGGCGACACCGAAGGCGTAAGCGGTGTTCTCGTTGGTCGTCCACAGCGCCACGAGCAACAATCCCGCGCCTGCCGCGACGAGACCCATTTCGTAGAGCGCGAGCACGAAGTCCGGCTCGCCGTAGGCGGCCGACCCGAGCCCTCCGAAGAAGTACATCGCGTACTGGGCGACGATCACCGCGACGAAGATCGAGACGAGGGCGCCCCTGTCTGTCCGGGAGAACCGTGACCAGTTACCGACCTGTGTGGACCCGCTCACGAAGGTTCCGATGAGGACGGTGAGAGCCGAGCCGGCGCTGATCTCGGTGATCGGTTCGGTCGCCATCAGTTCGCCCCAGCCGCCGATGTCACCGACGGCACGTTGGGTCACCCAGATACACAGTGCGAGCAGGAGTGGAATGGCTACCCACCCGAGCATCTCGAGTCCCTTTGCCCCCCGGTAGGCGGCCATCGCCGTCACGGCGCCGAAGACGAGCACGAGCGGCCAGGTGTACTCCAGCGACAGCGCGCGCCCGATCAGGTCGGAGAGAGTCGCGAGGGTGACGGCGAACCAGCCCACCTGCGTCCCCCCGAGCAGCAGGGCCGACCACTTGCCACCGGCACGCCCCAGGCAGACCTTCGTGATCAGTACCGTGCTCAAGCCTGACCGAGAACTGATCACACCCATCAGCGCCGCGTAGACCGCCAGGACTGCGGCGGCGATCAGCGCGAGACCGAGATAGTCCGAGAACCGGAAGCCCACGGACGTCTGACCACCGGCGAGCATCGTGGGCGTGAAGAAGAAGAAGCTCACGAGCAGCACGAACAAGCCTGCAGGCGACCGCCGCGCTGACTGCGGAACCACTTCGAGCGGATAGTCGGGATCCTGCTGCCGTTCACCACGTGTGGTGCGGCCGAAAATCATGAGCTTCTCCTCGTCCGTCCCGGGAAACCGCGCCGTCTTCGGGGCGGGCACAGTCGAAATCAAAGACAGTGACGCGCAGCCGTGTTGCTCCTTATGCAAATCAGTTGTGTGAACGTAGGCAAGACTGCGTTGCGCTGTCAACTGTCGAGCGCGCAGTGACTGCCGCTGCGATCGGCGCAATGGGTGCTTTATCTGCGCACACTCCGGATGTCTACGACAACATCGGCTTCCTTCGCCGGCGCGGCATGACCTCGATGCAATCGAGGCCGTTGCGCTAGATGCAACCGAGTTTCTCTATAGAGAACGCGCATCGACCTTCATCGCTGCCGTTGGCAACTCGCGCACGCGCCGCATGGACGCTCGGCATCCAACCGCGCAGCGAAATACAGCGCTGCTGTGCGTGAGCGCGATCAGAGTCCCACCGGCCGACCGCCGTCCGGGCCCACCAAACCGCTCCGTTCGATATCGGCCATGGCCACACGCGCCGTGCGTGATGATTCAGCCGGCTGCCACAGGGTGCGAACTGTCCGCCCCACGCGAAAACGGCCCCTGCGAGCACTCTCGCAGGGGCCGTTTTCGCTGTTCCGCGTTGTGGCCAGGGCCGGGGTCGAACCGGCGACCTTCCGCTTTTCAGGCGGACGCTCGTACCAACTGAGCTACCTGGCCGTTGGCTGTACACACTAGCGCATACGCGCAACGGGCTGCGCGGCGGGTCCGGTTGCGAGGGGCCGCGCCGAGGGGCCGTGGCGCGGCGTGCAGCAAGGGCGGACAGCCACGAGGGACACTCCGGTGACACCGCCGAGCAGCCGCCACCCCGCTGCGAAGGCACACACCCGCCCGATACGAAAGAAGCGGACTCGTCATACGACGAGCCCGCTTCCTCGGAGCGACCCTGACGGGACTTGAACCCGCGACCTCCGCCGTGACAGGGCGGCGCGCTGACCAACTGCGCCACAGGGCCTTGCTGTGTTCCGACTTCGGATGCAATGTCGGCCATCCGAGCCGGTATTCTATTGTCGTCACCTGCAGTGTACTGCGTACTCCCAACGGGATTCGAACCCGCGTTGCCGCCTTGAAAGGGCGGAGTCCTAGGCCGCTGGACGATGGGAGCCCGGCCGGTTTCGGATAACCGACCCGACCACGCTCTCCAGGTCGTCTCCCCGGGAGCGATGACTACTTTACGGCACCCAGGGAATCACCGAAACACCGGGGGTCACTTTTACCCTGACCTGCGGAAACGCCTCGGCATCGTGCGAGCGGTGCTCGCCCTGCGACCCGCCGTCCCGTCGAAGCACCGACACCCCGCCGAGCTCACCTTCCGCTCGGGGACACTCGGCGCCCCGGCCTTCCGGAGAGCGCTGCCGTCGACCCCGCCGGCGGCAGCCCGGAGGCGCGCTGACGTGCTCCGCGAGCTCGTAACGTCGGACCCCCGTGCGGGTGAAATTCCTGAGGCAGGCTCGCTCACTTCGGGCCACGCTGCCATCACTGTCCGCGACATTCACGCGACTTCGAGCGCAATCGGGTTAACAGCGATCTACCAGCAACTGCCAACCAGGTAACGGCGCCCGCGGGCCGTGCCGCAACCGTTTGCCCCCGCCACCACCTGCAATTAGCGTGACCAAGTGTTGTCCAGGTGCACGACCAGGGGGTGTGCACCTGGACACACAAGCACCGACCCGCCGCCGGGTGGGGCTAACGCTGGACCGGCGTGGTGCCGTCGTCGTCGGCGGTCAGTCCGAGCATGTCGAGCAACTCGGCACAGTCCTCAGCGTCGAGAGCCCCCGAGGCGACGGCGATTCTCGCCCTGCGCACCTGGTCGTCGGAAACCCGCGGCGCGTCCGCAGGCCCCGAGCGCTGCCCCGGCAACCCGCCGACACCGGAAAGTTGCCCTCCTCCTTCCTGCCGGAGGAGAAACTGCCGCACTTCCACAGATCCGCTCATTGCTCCTCCAAAGGGGCTGCGCCGGATCGCGGACGGTCACCCGCGCACGGGCTTCCGCCGGATCGAGGCGGTGATCGAGAACACCGGCCTCGGCGCCGAGGCTAGCCACGCCGCGAACACAACCCCAGCCCCCCGCAGAGTGAACTCCCGATCACCCACCGAGTGCACTCACCGTTGGCACGGATGGGCAGCGACGGCGCCCGTCGTGCGATCTCCATATGTTCGACGCATCCACGCAAGATCTCGCGGGCGCGCCGCCCAGCCACAGGAAAAATGTCGACATCATTCGTGTACACCCGCGCGGAACGGCAACCGGCGGCGAGCCACGAATGGCGATCCGCGGGCTTTTTTCATCCACAAACCTCGCCACTCGCGGCCGGATCGTGTAACAATCGACGTGCTGACACACCCCCGGTCAGCGCCTGTGGAGATCCCCTCCGGCCCCCGCGTTCCTCCCCCTGGCGCGGGGGCTTCTCCATTTCCGAGACCGACCGTCGACCACACATCGTCGCTGGTCACGACGCTTTTTCCGAACGATTCGGCGCGCGATACGCCCGCCCCGACCAGCACCGGCGGCATTCTTCAGCGGCGCAATGTGCAATCCTCGCGATGCCCGAAATCACGATCCGTACAAGAATCCACAACGTGCCGACGTTGTGCCCACACAGACGGGTCACCGCTACTCTGAACGGAAGAATCCGGGCAGTGGTCGACTGTTACACGACGTGTCGGAACCCACGTCCTCCCGCGTCGCTGAGACACAACCGTTATCGTGGCGGCCGTGCCTAAACCTTCATTCGGACGGCTGTCCGGCCGCGGCAAATCCGGCTCGAGACGCCGGGACGACGCGGACACCGCCACGCCGCGCACCGCCGCACCGGCAGGCCGCGACGACACCGACGACCACGCCGGCGAGGACCAGGAGCTCTCGAGTTACCTCAAAGCCCTCGCCCCGGACAACGACGTCGAGAGCACCGGCTCCGGCAGGAAGTTCGGCGAGGCGCAGGTCCACCAGCTGCGCATGACCCACGCCGCGGGCGAGCAGCTGACCGAGCTCGCCGAAGCCCGCGGCACCTCGCCGCAGGCGCTCGCACTGGAATGGGTACTCGAACGCCTCGCCTGGGAGGCGGGTTCCGTACCGTCCGGCAACGCCGAACCGGCCGCCCCCGGCCGACAGGACGCGAACTCCGGCTTCCCGGCCCCGCACGCCGAGCAGGCGGTCCCCCCGGGCGACCGCCCTGCGCCGCCCGACGCCCCCGTCGCGAATCCCGACGAGCACACGGACCCACGCGGGCACGCCGTGCCGCCGATCGGTGCGACGTCGAACCCGCGGCACGCGGCAGGGCCCGGCCATGTCGAGCCGGAGGCCCGCACCGACGAGCACTTCTTCGACCGCACGGGCTGGGACGCGCCGCACCGCTGAGCGGTCGACCACGCCCGGCCCACTCGAGCCGACTTCTCTCGAACGCAAGTAAGCCCCCGGCGACCTCGTCGCCGGGGGCTTACTCGTCAGTCAGTGAAAGTCAGTAGGTGACGCACGCCCTCAGAGGGCGCGAACCTTCTGAGCCTGAGGGCCCTTCTGACCCTGGCCGACCTCGAACTCCACTCGCTGGTTCTCCTCGAGGGTGCGGAAGCCGCGGCCCTCGATCTCCGAGTAGTGGACGAACACGTCGCCCTCTCCGCCGTCCTGGGCGATGAAGCCGAAGCCCTTTTCGGCGTTGAACCACTTCACAGTGCCTTGCGCCACCGTTTACTCCTCGTTGCTGTTGAGCTGGACCCCACCGCAGTGGGGTCCCGGCCGATCCGGACGGTTCCAACGAGGTTCTGCGAAAGAGCGCATGTCCGTCTCACGCCCCGCGTTAGAAGTTCCGCGAGTGTGAAGCCACGAACACGCAAAACAACGGCCACTTCGCAGCCTACCCTGCCTCGGCCGTTTGGACAGCCCCGCACGGATGTTGGTCCGACCGGGCGGATCGGCTCCCGAACCGGTTTCGAGGCGGTCCACACCGGCCATGTCACCTGGGTAGCCGCGTGGTCACGGCCGGCGGCGAGCTGCACGTTCGAACCAACAAGCGGACTGTGATTGCCATCACTATTCTCGAATTCGTGGCGACGACGCGTGCGTGACCGCGGATGCCGGGGATGTCGGAGGGGGCGGATCCACGTGACGGGGAGACAATCGAGCGGGCCCGGTCGCGGATTCGCGCCGGCCCTCGCGTTGGTGCTGACGATCCTGCTCTGGCTGACGGCATGCACCGGCGGCGCACCGCAGCAGGGCAGCGCGGGCGCACAGGGCGCCACGCCGGAGCCCGCACCCGCGGCCGAGGTCAACCTCCGGCCCGGTGACGGCGCCAAGGACGTCCGGCCGCGCGAGGAGGTGGCGGTGAGCGTCGAGAACGGCACGCTCAGCGACGTCACCCTGACCAACGGCATGGGCGAGCGGGTCGAGGGCGAGCTCGCCGAGGACGAGCGCTCGTGGCAGGCCACCGAACGGCTCGGCTACGACAAGATCTACCGCTGGGCAGGCACCGCCACGAACGAGGACGGCAAGGAGACCGAGGTCGGCGGTTCGTTCACCACCGTGAAACCGGCCGCGATCCACGGTGCGCGGCTGAACGTCGGCGACGGGGAGACCTACGGCGTCGCCATGCCGATCTCCATCACGTTCGACGAGCCCGTCAAGAACAAGGCGGCGGTCGAACGAGCGCTGTCGGTCGAGACGTCGAACGCCACCGAGGGTTCGTGGGCCTGGCTGGAACTCGACACGGCCGTGCACTGGCGTCCCAAGGAGTACTGGAAGCCCGGCACCGAGGTGTCGGTCGACGCGGACCTGTACGGACTCCCGCTGGGCGACGGCGCCTACGCCGAGGAGGACCTGTCGTCGACGTTCACGATCGGCCGCAGGCAGCTCGTCCGCGCCAACACGCAGACGCACCGGATGAAGGTGTTCGTCGACGGCAAGCAAACGGCCGACTACCCGGCGAGCTTCGGCCTCGACTCCGACCCCGGGCGCGTCACCCGCAGCGGCACACACGTCGTGATGACCAAGCACTCCGAGTACTACATGAACAATCCCGCCTACGACTACGAGGACTTCCGGGTCGAATGGGCCGTGCGGATCTCCAACAACGGCGAGTTCACCCACGCGGCCCCGTGGTCGGTGGGAAGCCAGGGCTACACGAACGTCAGCCACGGCTGCGTCAATCTCGCACCTGCCGACGCCCTCGAGTACTACAAGCTGGCGCAGACCGGCGATCCGTTCGAGGTGCGGGGCAGCAGCGTGCCCCTCGGCCCGCGGGACGGCAACTACCACGACTGGTCGTACCCCTGGCCCGAATGGACGTCGATGTCCGCCCTCCAGGACTGACGGGCCGGCGTGGCCCGCGCCGTCCGGTCGACCTGCGACGCTCGGCTCACCAGCCGAGCTTCGTCAACGCGGCCTGGGCCGTCTCGGCGGCGACCTCGCAGTAGTGCTCACGCCCGCCGTCGACGTCGGCGCTGCGTACGTGCAGCTGCACGTACGCCGGGGCGGCCTTGACGTCCATGGCGCAGCTCAGTTCGGTTTCCGAGGTGATGTAGCCGGTGCGCTCGCCGACCTCGACCGTCTTGTCGGTGTCGGTCACGATGTCCGGCGCGGGCGGCTGCCAGAGCCCAAGCGTGACTTCGCCGAAGTCACCGCTCTTCCACTCACAGGTCGGCCTGTCGGACTCGCTGCTGCGCTTCGGTGAGACCGAACCCGCCTCGTCACCCAGGTACGGCCTCAGATCCTGCTCGGAGAGCAGCGAACACGGATCCTCCTGCTGCCACGCGGCCCGGTCGGCCGGCGCCGACGCCGGTGCGCCTGCCGCGGAGTCGCCACCACCCGTGCCACACGCGGCGAGCCCGACCACTGACACCGCTGCCACCACCGCCACGACACGTCGAACTGCTCTCGTCACGATGTTCGCGCCCCCGAAAGAGTGAGGCCTGCCGGACGTTCCGGCCGGAACAGGGTGCCAGCACGAGGCCGGCCGCGCAGCGGCGGTCAGAGCTACAGGAACGTCAGCCACGGGTGCGTCAACCTCTCGCCCGCCGACGCCCTCGAGTACTACAAGCTCGCGCAGATTGACGATCCGTTCGAGGTGCGGGGCAGCAGCGTGTCGACGTCCGCGATCCAGGACTGACGGGCCGGCGCGGCCCGCGCCGTCCGGTCGACCTGCGGCGCCCGGCTCACCAGCCGAGCTTCGTCAACGCGGCCCGGGCCGTCTCGGCGGCGACCTCGCAGTAGTGCTCACGCCCACCGTCGACGTCGGCGGCATTGACGTCGATCTGCAGATACGCGGGCTCGGCCTTGACGTCCATGAGGCAATTCGTCGACGTCTCCGAGGTGATGTAGCCGGTGCGCTCGCCGACCTCGACCGTCTTGTCGGTGTCGGTCACGATGTCCGGCGCGGGCGGCTGCCAGAGGGCGAGGCGCACACCGTCGTACTTGCCGCTCCTCCACTCACAGGTCGGCCTGTCGAACTTGCTCGTGCGCTTCGGTGAGACCGAACCCGCCTCGTCACCGAGGTACGGCCTCAGATCCTGCTCGGAGAGCAGCGAACACGGATCCTTCTGCTGCCACGCGGCCTGCTCACCGGACGCCGACACCTGTCCGCTGTCCGGGGAAGACTCAGGGCTTCCACTTTCCGAACCGCATGCCGTCAGACTCAGCGCCGCCGCAATCGCCGTCGTCATGAGAACGAGGCCTGATGGCTTGGTAGTCACCGTGTACTTACCTCGAAATGAGTAGTTATCGCCATTCGCCGCTATCGACGATCTCGCCGTAGGTAGGTTGCCAGGCGGTCGATCACGTATCAACTGAGGGGGATGTGTGTCAGAGAACTTTACCGTCGACGAAGCGCACCTCGCCGGGTTCTCGGTCCTGGCCGACGAGCTCTCCACCCAGGCGGCTTCGCTCATGGGGCACATCAACTACGAAGCCAGGCCCACCCAGGGCTTCACCGGGTTGATGGAGTTACTGAAACCGCCGGTAGAACAATACGCGCAGGCAACCGGGGTAAGGCTCGCCAACCGAGTCGACCGATTGACCAGCATCTCCACGGAACTCAATCGCGCCGCCTGGATGTACAGCGGCGCCGACAAGTCCGCGTACGAGAAGTTCGACGACCCGAGACTGCCGGGTACGGCCACGGGGTACAAGGACTTCCCGAACCCCGCGAGCTATCCGCCGGGCGACGAACCCAAGCTGAAGCCGCCGCCACACGGGGAGGCCGACATCCGTGCACTCGTCGACGAGGTCGGCGGCCTGATCAACGGTGTGGACGACGCGATCGCGGCCTTGACCACGTGGAGCCCGGTGACCGAACTGGTCGAACCGATGTCCGGCAACTGGACCGAGCTGTCGCGCGCTGGCGATGTGCTGACCCAGGTCGGCGACGGGGCCGAGCTCGTGGCGGGCAATCTGACCTCGCAGCTCGGCACGTTGGACGCGTATTGGAACGGCGGCGCGGCCATTGCCTTCCAGGACTACGCGGGCAAGATCGCGCAGGCGCTCGAGATGGAAGGGCCGATCAACCGGCTCGTCGGGCAGGTGTACAAGGCAGTGGCGGGCGAGATCGAGAAGGTCGCCCAGTTCATGGTCAGTACGTTGAAGACCGCCGTGGACAAGGTCGCGCAGGCAGCGGCGTCATCGTGGATTCCCGGCTACGGCTGGTACAGGATCGCCGACGCGGTGCGGTCCGCTATAGACATCATTCAAGAAGCATACGAACTAATCCGCCAGCTAAAGAACGTGATCGACACGGTTCAGACCGTGGTCGACGCTGCGCAGAACCCGGTCGAATTCATCGAGGGCAAGGTCGAAGAGCAACTCGCTCCGATCAAGGAGAAGGTGCAGCAGGCCGAGAAGGGCGTGAACATTGCTCAGGACATCGCAGCGCTGAAGGACGCGGACGCCCTCACGGACCTGCCTGAGAACAAGGACTACAGCGTCGGCGAGAACCCGAGGAGGCCCGGTGGCTGAGTACATTCCGCCGCAGATGCAAGCGGCGCTGAAAACGTTCGAGGCGTCGTTGGCGGAGTTTCGCACGCAACGCCTACGTGTCGAACAGCTGGAGGTGCCCGAGACGCCTCCGGTCGACCCTGAGGAGTTGGAACAAGCGGCCCAGCGGCCCGATGCCCCTGAGAAGCTCAAGGCCGTGGCCCGCGCAGTGGACGAGGGCCGCGCAACCTGGGACGACGTAGTGAACGCGCGGTCGCACACGGCGCCGGAGGTCCGTGAGCTACTCGCGGCGAGCGGCCCTGGGATCGTCCACGGCCTTGAACAGGCCGAGCACGAGGAGAGCGAGACTGCTGACGCAGCACGTCCGCATGCGGCAGGACCCGAACATGAGCAGCAGCCCACGCGGCGACGCGTTCGGGACGAAGACGAAGAGGACGAGGACTTCAGCGAACGCGACTTCCTCAGCGGTGGCTGGTAGGGCCCGCTGCGCATGTCAGGCCGTTCCTGCCTCGCGCCGTGCCAGCACGAGGCCGGCCGCGCAGCGGCGGTGTTCGCCACAGATCGGGGTCGGCGGGAGTGATCGTCGGCCCCGGCCGGATAGCTTGACCCGGTGAGCTCACGTACCGAGAACTGGCCGCCCGCCGACGCCGAGCCGGTCGGCCCGCACCCCGACGCCCCTGCCCCCGGCACCGAACTGTCCGAGCACTACGCCGAGTGCTTCGGCTGCGGCCACGAGGTCGAGTTGGGCCTGCACCTGCGGTCCGCGGTCGCCGACGACATGTCCGTCGTGTCGACGTTCACCGTGCGGAAGGACCACCAGGGAGCTCCCGGTCTGGCCCACGGCGGCCTGCTGGCGTGCGCGTTCGACGAAGCGCTCGGCTCGACGGTCGGCAACCTGCTCCGCACGCCGACCGTGACCGCCCGCCTCGAGACCGACTTCGTCCGGCCCGTGCCGGTCGGCTCGACACTGCACATCGCCGCCAGGCTCGACGGCCGCTCCGGCCGGAAGACATACGTCAGCGCCGAGGGCCGCCTCGACGCCGACGACGGCCCGGTCGCGCTGCGCGCCCGCGCACTGTTCGTCACCGTCGGCGTCGACCACTTCACCACGCACGGCGACCCCGACGCGATCGAGAAGTTCCGGCAGACCGCCGAGGCCGAGGCCGCGGCCGCCGAACAGCGGGGCTGGGACGTCAACCCCTGATGTTCGCCCTCGTCGTCTCCCTCGTGGTGGGGACGCTGCACCTGTACCCGTGGAAACGGATCGTCCTCGACAACACCACCCGCGGCACGCGCGGGCGACGGATCGGCAACGCGGCGTTCCTGACGCTGCTGCTCGTGATGATCACCGCACTCGCCACCGGAACGAGCGTCGACCCGGAGGTGGCGCAGTGGTTCGCCTGGCCCGGCTACCTGTGGCTGGCGGTGTTCTTCTACCTGACGCTGGCCCTGCTGGTACTGGAGATCCCGCGGCTCGCCCTGCGGCCGTGGACGCGCCGCGACGCGGGCCGGCCCCGCGACGGCCTCTCCCGCCGCACCCTGCTCACCCGCGGCTCTGCAGTGGCGGCGGGTGCCGTCGCGGTCGGCGTCACCGGGTACGGCGTGTCCGTCGCGCTCGGACCGCCGACGGTCACCCACGTACCCCTGCGCGTGCGGCGCCTCGACCCGCGCATCGGCGGCTTCCGCATCGCGCTGATCAGCGACGTCCACCTCGGGCCGATCCTCGGGCGCGACCACACCCGCCGCATCGTCGACCTGGTCAACGCCGAGCAGCCGGACCTGGTGGCCATCGCCGGTGACCTCGTCGACGGCACCGTCGAGCACCTCGCCGACGCCGCCGCGCCACTGGCCGGGCTGCGCAGCACCCACGGCACCTACTTCGTCACCGGCAACCACGAGTACTACTCGGGATACCGGGAGTGGCTCGATCACCTGCCGCGGCTCGGCGTGCGCCCACTGCGCAACGAGCACGTCGACATCCGCCACGGCGGCGGCGTGTTCCACCTGGCGGGCATCAACGACCACACGGCCTACCGGTTCCAGGACCCGGGCGACATCCCCGCGGCGGTCCGCGGTCGCGACCCGGAGCGGGCGCTGGTCATGCTGGCGCACCAGCCGCGCGACGCCCGCGCCGCCGCCGAGCACGGGGTCGACCTGCTGCTCGCGGGCCACACCCACGGTGGGCAGCTCTCGCCGTTCGAGATGGCGGTGAGCCTGCAGCAGGGCGCCGTCGCGGGCGCCTACGACGTCGGCGGCACCCGCATGTACGTCACGCGCGGCGCGGGTTTCTGGGGACCGCCCGTGCGGGTCGGCGCGCCGCCGGACATCTCGCTGGTCGAGCTGCACCCGGCGTAGCGGCCCGCACGGCGCACGGCCACGACCCGGACCCGCTCACGTCAGGGTGCGCGGCCGCAGCGCGTTCGCCCTGTCGACGAGCTCGATGCGTTCGGCGGTCGTCGACACCAGGCGTGCCAACGACCGGTGGTGCGTTTCGAGTCCGAACCGGACGTCCCGCTCCCGCAGCGCGCAGCCCAGCACCTGCGTGTGCTCGGACTCGGCGTTGCCGCGCAGCCACTCCAGCGCCGCCGACAGCACCTCGATGGCCAGCCGTGTCCGCCGCTCGGCGTCCAGGTTCAGCCGCTCCAGGCGCCCGCCCGCGTCGACGAGGTCGGCCTCGGTCACCTGCTTCCCCGCGAAGGGCGTGATCTTCACCTTGATCGCCGCCAGCTGTGCGGGCACGTGGTGCGTCGAGGACGAGGGCACCGATTCGAGCACCTCGATGGCGCTCGCCCGCGCACCCTGCGCCAGGTACACGCGCGCCAGCCCGAACGCCGCGCTCACGTACGACCGGTCGGTACGCCACACCAGCTCGTACAGCCGCGACGCGGCGAAGTACTCCCCGGTCGCCTCCGCGCTGAACGCCATCGCCAGCTTCGGCGCCGTCTCACCCGGCAGTTCGTCGTACACCGTGTCGAACGCGACGTGCGCCACGCGCGCACGCCCGCCCGCGAGCTCGATCAGCCCGCGGTACCAGTCGATCCGCCAGTCGTGCGGGAATCCCGCCTTGATGGCGAGGTACTGCGCCGCCTGCAACTGCCGGTTCGCCTCGGCCAGCTCGCCCAGTTCGATCCGCGCGCGCACCACCCGCAACCGCACCTCGATGGACTCCCGCGGAGCGCCTGCGAGGGCCTCGATCGCCGCCCGCGGATCCGCACCCAGTGTCGCGGCGAGCACACCCGCGCCGACGTCGTCGGTGTCCACCTGCGGCACCGGCAGCCCCGACACCACCTCGACCGGGTCGGGCAGCGGGACGTCCTGCCCACGGTCGGGCACCACCATGTCCACGCCGAACGTGTTCGTCTCCGGACCGAACACGGTGGACTGGCCGGGTCGCTGCTTCCCGGTCCCCAACGCCATGATCTCGCGCAGCACGCCCGTCAACTGGTCGGCCATCTCCTCGGCGGAGACGAACCGGCGCGCCGGGTCGACGTGCGTGGCACGGCGCAGGAACCGGTAGTACGAACCGAACAGCTTGAACAGTGGAACGTCGTCCTGGCTCGGCAGCGTCGTCTTGAACTTCGTGGTGTAGCCGGTGAACTCGAAGCTCAGCACCGCGAGCGTACGGCCGACGGTGAACAGGTCCGAGGCCACGGACGCACCGTCGCTCGCCAGCTCCGGCGCGCTGTACCCGCTCGTGAAGAACAGCGGACTGCTGTAGTCGTCCATCCGCCGCACGGCGCCCAGGTCGATGAGCTTGAGCTGGTCGCCGGTCTGGATCACGTTGTCGGGCTTCAAATCGCAGTACAGCAGGCCCTGGTTGTGCAGATATCCCAGCGCAGGCAGGATCTCCAGGCCGTAGGCGATGACCTGGCCGATCGGCAACGGCTCGGCGCGCCCGCTCTGGCGGTGGTGGTCGAGCGCGAGCTGGCGCAGCGACTGCCCGCCGACGTACTCCATCACGATGTAGTCGACGGCCCCGCCGGTGTCCGGGTCGGGATGCTGCACGAAGTTGTAGATCTTGACGATGTGCGGGTGCTCGACCTCGGCGAGAAACCGCTTCTCGTTGACCGCGGCCGCCATGGCGGTCGCGTCACCGGTGTTGATCAGTCCTTTGAGGACGACCCAGCGGCCGTCGACGTTGAGGTCGCGCGCGAGGTAGATCCAGCCCAGCCCGCCGTAGGCGAGCGCGCCGAGCACCTCGTACTGCCCGCCGACCAGCTCGCCGGGCTGCAGCTTCGGCACGAACGAGAAGCGCGTGCCGCACTTGTCGCACGTGCCCTGCGGCACGCCCACCTCGCCGTCCGAACCCCGTCCGACCTTGGCGTTGCAGCTGCTGCAGAACCGCTTCGACTCCGACACCATCGGGTCGGACAGCACCGCCTCCGCCGGGTCCCGGTAGGGCACCGGGGGCACCTCGACCATGCCGGCGCCCAGTCGGCCGCGCGTCGACGTGCGTGACGAGGACCGCCGCGACGTCCGCGGGAACGCGCCACCGGCCGTGCCCGCACCCGATCCGGTCCACGGACCGCTGCCGCTACCCGTTCCACTGCCGGTGCCCGTTCCACTGCCGCTGCCACGCCCGGTACCGCCACCCGAGCCGGGACCGCTACCGCTGGCCGGGCCACTCCCCGGGCCACTGGCCGGGCCGCTCCCGGGGCCGCTGCCGGGCGCACTGCCGGGTCCACTCGTGTATCCGCTGGGCGGGCCCATCCCCTCGCTCGGATCGTCCGATTCGGACGGCGGAGCGGGCGGCATGACGAGTTCGGTTCCCGGTGCCTGGTCGAGCACGCTCGTCGGCATCGGCTCGTTCGGTCCGCCGCGCCCCTGGGCCACCTGCGGTCCCTGTGCCGCCTGCGAACCGGGCACCACACGAGGGGGCTGCGAGGACTGCTGCGTTTGGGGTGACTGCTGCGCCTGGGATGACTGCTGCGCCTGCGGCGACGGCTGCGGCTGCTGGAGCTGCGCCGGCTGCTGTGCCTGCGGGCCGGCCGGTTGCACCTGGTCATGGCCTTCGGACCCGCTCCCGTCGGGAGCGGCGTGCCGGGGCGTGCCGCCGTTCGGCGGCGCCGGCGCGACGTACTGCGTGTGCTGCTCGTCGTCTCCGTCCGGCGCCGCATGGCGAGGGCGGCGTGGCTCGTCGGTCACAGGTTGCCTCCTCGGTTCGCGGTCACCGGTACTGCGGCTTCGGCGGGTTCTGGTTGCCGAGCACCCGCTGCAGCCCCCAATGCCGGAACCGGTCGCGCCACTCGTTCTGCCGGAAGTCCTCGAGCGTCGCGTTGACGAAGCGGACCATGTCCTCGTTCCCCTTCGGGATGCCGACGCCGTAGAGCTCCTCCGACAGCGGCGGCCCGACGACGCGCGTCGACGGGTCCTCCTCGGCCATGCCCGCCAGAATGGTGTCGTCGGTGGACACCGCCGAGACCTGACCCTGCTGCAGCAGCACGAGGCAGTCCGTCCAGTTGTTGGTCACCACGGGCTTCGGCTTCGGTTTCGCCTCGGCGAGCCGGTTCACCGACGTCGAACTGCCCGCCGCGCACACCTTCTTGCCGCCCAGCTGGGAGATGTTCTCGATCCCGGACTTCTCCGTGACCAGCACGCGTTGCGCCGCCTCGAAGTACACCGACGAGAACGCGACCTTCTGCAGCCGCTCGCACGTCACCGAGTACGTCCGCACGACCACGTCGACGTCGCCGCCGGCAAGTACGGTCTCGCGCTCCGCCGAGTTGATCGCCTTGAAGCGGATCGTGTTGGGATCGTAGGTGCCGAAGATGTCGTGGGCGATCGCCTTCACGACATCGATGTCGAATCCTTCGAGCTCACCGGTGTGCGGGTTACGGAAACCCCACAGGTTCGTGGCCTGGTCGACGCCCGCGATGAGATAGCCGCGCTTCTTGATAGCGTCCATTGTGGACTCTGGCGGGATCGATCCGTTCGGTCGCAGACTCTGGCGTGGGTTGCAACTCGGTGCACTCGACCCGCCCTGCTCGAGCTTCCCCGACACGTCGGTGTCCGCGGGCATCGGACGGTCCGCCGACCCGACCGGCGCGGGGTCGACCGGTGTACCCGCCGAACCGCACCCGGCCAGCAACGTCGCCACCAGCACCCCGGCGAGCCATGTCCAGCGTTTCATCAGCGGTACTCCCGGAGACGTTCACGGATACCGAGGATCGAGCCCAGCATGGCCACCAGCGACAGCACGGCGAACCCGGGCGAGAGCAACGTCAGCGCCCGTGAGGCGTTGGTCGTGTCGTCGAGGAACAGCTGCCTGCTGTCGGCGATGCCCCTGGCCAGGTCACCGTCGAGCCGGGTGAACGCGGCCGTCGCACCCTCGTCGCCCTCGGTCTGGATGGCGAGCTCGACCGCATCCTTGTAGCGGCCACCGTTGTCGAAGTTGCGTACCTGGCCGTGGACCTCGCGCCACGCCCCTGCGCTCCGCACGGCCGCCTCGACATGGTCCGCGGCGGGCAGCCCCTCGGTGCCGTCCCTGGCCTCGCCGAGGAGACCGCCGTCACCGTTCGGACCGGACAACCGCCGGATGGAGGACTGGTACTCCTGCTCGTAGGCCGTGCCGTTGCCGCGGGCCAGCAGCGTCAACGTCTCGTCGGCGCGGGCCTGCAACGCCGCGATCCGAGCCCGCACTATGACGTCGGTCTGCTCGGAACCGGACGACCGGCCGCTGCCGACGAGCACGCTCTGGAACGTGACCGCCACGGCCGCCCACAACACCGCCAGCCCGACGGCGATCGTCGCCACGAGCAGGCCGACGTTGAGCACGCGGTTCGTGCGGCGCTTGAGATACACCTGCGTGACGATCAGCGCCCCCAGCAGCGCCAGCGCCAGCAACCCCGTCAGCCAGGGCACGGACGCGGCGTCGTCCTGCTCCTCCGAGAGGCGTTCGACCTCGATCTCGTACAACGCCTTCGCCGCGGGCAGGATCTCCGCCCGCATGAGCTGCGACGCCTCGGCGAGGTACGCCGCTCCGACGGGGTTGCCCTGCCTGCTGTTCGTGCGCGCGGTCTCGACCAGCCCGGTGTAAACCGGCAACTGCCGGGACAGCACGTCGACCTGAGCCACAGCCTGGGGGTTGCCCGCCGAGGCGCTGGCCGCCTTCGCGAGCGCGGCGCCCGCACGGGCGATGTCGACGTCGTAGCGGTCCCGCAACGCGATGCCCTCTGAGGCGGCGTCGAGCAACGTGCCCGCAGCCGTGGCGTCGGCGTCCGAGAGGGAGCGGTAGACCTCCTGCGCGGCCGCCGTCAGCGGCTCTCGGTGGTCGACGAGCCCGTCGATCGTCGACTTGCGCTCGCCGAGTTGGATGCCCGCCACCGTGCCCGCCAGCAGCGCGAGCAGCACGAGGCCGACGCCGATCAGGGTCAGGCGTCCCGGTGTCGTACCCGCCGACCGACGCAGCCCGTGCACCGCCGCGCTCGGGAGCCGCACCAACCACGCGAACCCGGAGCGTCCCCCGCGCGGCTCACCCGCGGGTTCCGGTCCGGACGCCGTTTGCCGCCCGTCCGGACCGTGACGCGTCACGGTGCTCGTCATCGTCCCTCCACCCAGTTCGCCTGCCGCGCACGACCGTAGCCGAGCCGCCCCTCCCGCAGGTCACGGACCGGTGCAACAAACGAAGATCGTGGAGATGTCGTATCACGAGCGGCGACGACGTCCCACCCGTCCCACCCGAAACGAGGATCAGGCCGTGACGGGCGGGACGGGCAGGCGGACGGGCGGGGCTGCTACTGAGCCAGCCGGGTGAGGCGGGACGCGCTCGGCCAGCGGACCTTCGTGGCCCAGCCGAACTTCTCGAAGAGCCAGATCACCCGCGCGGAGATGTCGAGCTGACCGCGCAGCACACCGTGCCGGGCACAGGTCGGGTCGGCGTGGTGCAGGTTGTGCCAGGACTCGCCGAACGAGAAGATCGCCAGCGGCCAGAAGTTCGCGGCCTTGTCCCTGCTGCCGAACGGGCGCTCGCCGATCATGTGGCAGATCGAGTTCACCGACCACGTCACGTGGTGCAGCAGCCCGATCCGCACGAGACCGGCCCAGAACAGCGCCGTCACGCCGCCCCACACCGACCACGTGATGAGCCCGCCGAGCAGCGCGGGCAACAGGAAGCTCGCCAGCACCCACACCGGGAAGAGCCGGTCGACGGTACGGATGTCACGGTCGCCTGCGAGGTCGGGGGCGAACCGCTCGACGTTCGTGATCTCGCGGTCGAACAGCCAGCCCATGTGCGCATGCCAGAAGCCCCTCGCCAGCGCGGCGGGCGACGTGCCGTACCGCCACGGCGAATGCGGGTCACCCGCCCGGTCGGAGAACGCGTGGTGTCTGCGGTGGTCCGCCACCCACGTCGTCACCTGACCCTGTGCCGACATGCTGCCCGCGATCGCCAGTGCGATCCGCAGCGGCCGGGCGGCCTTGTAGGAACCGTGCGTGAACAACCGGTGGTATCCGGCCGTCACGCCGAGCCCGCTGACGACGAAGAACGCCGCGCCGATCGCGATGTCGATCCAGCTCAGTCCCCACCCCCACGCGAACGGCACCGCCGCGGCGATCGCCACCAGCGGGGCGATGACAAACACCTTCACGGTGACGTGCTCGGGCAGGGACGTGCGACCGGACGTGATCGGTTTCGGGCGCCGGCCGCCGGCGGATCCGTGGGTTTCCGCATCGGTGGCGGCGGAGGACGTGGACGTAGGGGACGTGGAAGCAGAGGACGACGTGGAAGCAGAGGACATTGACACCTCGTGTTGGTTTCGACCGGCGGGTGGCGTGGCTGTGCCGGCCCGCGGGCGACGCGTCGATCCGGCGGCCGGCGGCCGCGGTCGGACGTGCGTGGCGGAACAGGGTTACGTCGATGAGCATTGCGTCGATGAGCCGACCCCCACTCGGCTGCGATGACAGGCCCGCGATCGCGGGCTGAGCGCCGGGCTGGGGGCTCCGATCTATCGGGGTCGCATGGGCAAGGTGCCCGGCCGTCTGCCACCGACGCTACCGGAGGAACGGGCCCGTGACCATGTCGTCGAAACGGGGCCGCGAGGAGTCCGGGCCTTCCGGCAGGCCCGTCCCCTCGGACCGGCCGCGGAACCGCCGTCCGCACACGGGTCGTAGACTACGGGCGGTAGTAACCGTGGAGGTCCGGTGATCACTGGCTATGCGATCGCGGTGTCCGCCTGCGCGGCGGGTGTCGCGATCTGGGCGTTCGTTCTCGTCATGCTGAACCGCGAGCCGGAGAAACCGCTGCTCATGGGCGTCGGTGCGATCGAGGCGCTGCTCGTCGTCCAGGTCGTGATCTCGGTCGTCATGCTGATCGGCGGTGGCCAACCCGGCAGCATGCTCACGTTCCTGGCGTACCTGGTCGGCTCACTGCTCGTGCTGCCACTGGGCACGGTGTGGGCGCTCGCCGAACGCACCCGTTCGAGCACCGCGATCCTCGGTGTGCTGTGCCTGACGGTCCCGGTGTTGCTGCTGCGCATGGTCGAGGTGTGGGGCGGGGCCAGTGCCTGACGAAACCGCCCGCCCACAGGCCTCCGGCGTCGACCGGCCCGCGACCGCCAGCGGCCCCGGCCGCGTGCTGATCGTCGTGTACGCGATCTTCGCCGTGGGTGCGACGTCCCGTGCCGCCGTGCAGATCGCCACCCGGTTCGACGAGGCACCGGTGCCGTACGCGCTGTCGGCGTTCGCGGCGGTGGTCTACGTGCTCGCGACGTTCGCGCTCGCCCGCACCGGCACGACGTGGTGGCGCGTGGCGCTCGTCTCGTGCTCGGTGGAGATGACGGGCGTGCTGGTCGTCGGGACTCTGAGCGTGTTCGACCGCGCCGCTTTCCCCGACGCCACGGTGTGGTCGAACTTCGGCATGGGCTACCTGTTCATCCCACTGGTGCTGCCCGTGATCGGCCTGCTCTGGCTGCGCCGGACCCGGCCCGCCTGACACGCGCCCCGCACGTCGGTTCCCGCCCGACCCCGGCCATCGCCGCGCCGGTGGCCGCCTTCAGCCCGCCCGGCCCAACAGCACCAGCGCCGCCGTGGCCGCGCCGACCGCACCCACGCCGACCGCGATGCGTCCGCCGCCCGGGAACGGCCCCGTGCGCAGCAACTGCACGCCGTAGGGCACGAGCACGGCACACAGCGCGACACCGATCGGGATCGACGTGTCGCTCGTCCCCTTCAGGATGCCCACCACCAGGAACGCCATCGCGCCCAGCGCTGCGCACTGCAGACCACCGAACGTCCTCGCCCGCCACGCACCGACGGCCAGCACGAGCCAACCGGCGAGATTCGCCGGGTTCACGGTCGCCAGCACGTAGAACGCCGGGTACGCGCCGTCGACGACGTCATGGGCCGTGCCGTATCCCTCCAGTTCGACGAGCTGGAACGCCAGATGGTCGACACCGGCGAAGAACAGCCGGGCGCCGAGTCCCAGGACCGTCAGGATCCCGCCCCACAGCGCCCACCCCGCAGCGTGCACACCGATGCCGCTCGCGACCGCGATCACCGCCGGGATCAGCAACAGCACGCCGAGCGTGAGCAGGCTCGACGACCAGGTCATCAGCACCGGATGCTGCTCGTAACCACGCAGCTGCCCTGGGTAGAAGAAGTCGAACCGGGCCCGCAGCACCATGCCGGCGAGCAGCAGCAGCGGCGCCAGCACCGCGCAGGCACCGCCGACCCAACGGCCCGGAATCGTCGTCGAGGCGGCGGCCCGCAGCTGGTCGGCCGGCGTGAGCTCGGGCCGCAACCGGCCGACGAGGGCAGCTGCCCGCTGTCGCACGTTCACCCCTCGTGCCGCACGTCCGTTCCCCGTGATCACCGGCTCCGCGGCGGACGCGGGCGGCGTGGTGATCGCAGGATCGAGGGCAGCCTAGCGGCAGCGGGAGTGGCTCACACCCACATCGCGGCGATCACGACGTTGAGCAGCGTGGCGGCGGTCAGGCCGTAGAAGACGTTCTTGCCGATGTCGGGGCGACGCCAGACGATGTGCGCCAGCACGAGCACCGCCACGGCGACGACGAGCTTGACGCCGATCTTCATGTGGTTGACCTCGCCGCCCACGAGGCCCGCCGAGGCGATTCCGGCGAGCACGAGACCCGTGACGACCTGGGCGCTCGCACCCCACAACATGATCTTGCCCGCCCGCTCGGCGGGGCCGACCCAGCGCACGACGATGCCACTCACGAGATACGCCATGCCCAGCAGGTGCGTCACGACGAGAAGGTTGTAGACGATGTCCATGCGCGGAACTTACTACATCCCGTCGTATTAATGACGGGGGTACGGACAAGAGACTCCGGACAGCCGGGTACGAAGCCGTGCCACGAAGGGTTCGCCGCTCCCTTCCGTCACCCGCCGCCCCGGAGCGGACGCACGTGGCGGGCCGCGAAAGGAGGATCGATGGCGTTGAACGCCACCGACGTGCCCTGGGGGAACCGTGGCGGCCTAGAGGGGGACGGCGAACAGGGACAACGACGTCGCCAGCGCCGCCACCGCGACCGCGCACGCCAGCGGCCACGCGAGCGGCAACCTGCCGCCGTCGGGGTTGCGCAACCTGCGGATCCGGGCCGACACCGGTGCATCGGCCACGGCCAGGGCGCCCGCGGGAGTACCGCCGCCGCTGCCGTTGGCACGGAATCGCTCCAGCGCGCTCGCCAGTGGCTCGCGGCCGCGAGAACGTGCCGCACGGTCGTCGGCGCACATCTCGACGAGCAGCTCGATCGTCGAGCACACCCGCGTCAGCAACGAACTGGCGGGCAGCAGCCGCCGCAACGCCTGGAACGGCGCGACCACCAGGTGATGCCGCTCCCGCGCGTGCGCCCGCTCGTGGGCGAGCACGGCGTCGAGTTCGTCGTCGGTGAGCAGCCGGCGAGCGCCCGCGCTGACGACGATGTGCGGGGTGCGGCCGGGCAGGCAGTACGCCACGGCGACGGGGTGGTCGACGACGAGCGCGTCCCGGCCCTGTTCCTCGGACTCCTGCGTCGCGACGAGCTGCAGCAACAGCCGATGCCGCGCCCGCGCGCGAGCCGTGCTGCGCAGGCACAACAGTTGGTTGACGACCAGCCAACCGCCGACGGCCAGGCCGAGGCCGACCGCGCCGAGATGCCAGAGGTCGAGCTCCTGAAAGCGCCACGGCAGGTCGACCAGCGCGGGCAGCAGCCCACGGCCGAACGGTTCGAGACCGAAGGAGAGCAGCGCGCCGACCACCGACACGATCAGCGCCAGCGAACTGAGCTGCCACAACACCAGCGCGGCCCGCGGGTGCGAGTGGGTCCAACGTCCGCGCAGCAGCCAGAGCGACACGAGCACGGCCGCGGTGCCCGCTGCGACGTGATGCACGGCGAGAGTCACGGCGACTCGCCCCGTTCTAGCGCCTTGCGCAGCGCGTCGGCCTCGTCGTTGGTCACCGATTGGGCGAACCGCACGAGCGCGGAGTCCCGGTCGCCGGTCATCTCCAGCGCCTCGAGCATCAGTTCCGCGACGTGCTCCTCGCGGCTCGCCGCCGGCGCGTACAGCCACGCGCGGCCGGAGCGCTTCCTGCGCACGACGCCCTTCGCCGCCAGCCGGGTCAGCACGGTCATGACGGTGGTGTACGCCAGGCCGCGGTCGGCCAGTTCCTCGTGGACGGCACGTACGGTGGCGGGTTCGGCCCGCGCCCAGAGCACCTCCATCACCGCGCGCTCCAGTTCACCCAGCTTCGCCACGTCCACCCTTTCTCCGTGAGTCCACCGGAAATTCAACCATGCCCCGTGCGGCCGCGGGGCCGGCTTGTGACCCGTTCGGCGCGGAGACGATCGGGGGGTGGGCGTGTCGATGCAGGTCATGGGCGGTTCATTCCACGGGCACGGCGAAGGTGACGGGGTCGAGCGGCTGGCCCGCCGCGTACTGCTCGTTGAACAGCTCGACGCCCTGCTGGGTGAGCCTCGCGGGGACGTCGGACCACACCCGGCTCCCCTCCGCCGCGACGGGTTCGGTGGGTTCGAGGGTGGCGAGTGGCATGCGCTTCGAGGTGTCCGGCCAGTGCTCGACGTCGACGACCGAGAGCACGGCGCCGTCGGAGGTGAACTCGACCCACGGGTCCTTCAGCATCACGAACAGCAGCCCGGCGTGACCCACGAGCCGCACGTCGCCCTGGAACCGCAGCACGGAGGCTTCGGCCGGGCCGGCGGGCTCGAAGTGGAAGAAGCTGCCGTCGACGACGGATCCGCCGTCCTTGGCGCCGCACCCACCGTCACGAAGGCGCGACACGTAGGCCACGAAGCTGCGTTTCAGACCCCAGGTCAGCCCCTGCTCCGGGACACCCACGCGACCTCCTCGTCACTGCGGCACGGCCGAATCGGGCGTGACGGTACGGGATCACACCGTGGAGTGACCAGCGTTCGCAAGCTCGTTCACGTCGGACACACGGGAAGGCCCGGCGGCCGGGGTCCGTCCGGCCGCCGCGTCCGGCGGCCGGGTGAGCCCGCCGGTGCCCTCCCCGCTACGGCGGGGCTCACCCGGGTCCAGTACTGCTCACGAGGTTCCGACCGCGTCCTGCAGTTCCTCTCCGACACCGGTCGCCGTGCGGGCGCAGTGGGCACAGCAGAAGAACCGGCCGTCGACCGACACCCCGTGGCCGATCACCCGGCACCCACAGTGCTCGCACACGGGCGCCAGCCGGTGGATCGCGCATTCGAACGAATCGAAGACGTGCTCGCCGCCGCCCTGGGTGCGGACCTCGAACGCCAGCTCGTAGTCGTTGCCGCATACCTCGCAGGAGGCCATGGCCGCTCCTTCCATCGGATCGTGCAGGCACGCATAGGCGTTCCCGCATACGTCGTGGGAAAACCCGGCGGCGGTACCTGCAGCGGGCGCGCCACGGCCTGCTGCGGCAACTCGACGGCCTCGGCGAGCACGACGTCCGAAGCCGCTCACCCCGACCGGCACGAACCTGGTCGGCCTGCTCCAGCACAGGGGCCGGAGCAAGCCGACCAAGTCGGTACTCGCAGTGGTCACCCTGGCCGGTGACACCGCTCCTACGGCCTCGGTATCGTGACCGACGCCGGCGTGACAAGCCGAACACCGTACGGAATCACAGTGGGGGTCCCATGTCGTCCGACTCCGACACCGGAGCCGCACCGGCCGCTGGAAGGGTGCGCGGCGACCGCGGCATCGACCAGGCGAGTGCGATCATCGACCCGGACGTGCCGAGTACGGCCAGAGCCTACAGCGCGCTGCTCGGCGGCAAGGACGTCTACGAGAGCGACCGCAAGATCGTCGCCGCGCTCGAGCACGCCTTCGGTGACCCGCAGGCGGCGGCACGGACGAACCGGCAGTGGCTCATCCGAGTGGTGCGCTGGCTGAGCTCGACGCAGGGCGTCAACCAGTTCCTCGACTGCGGTTCCGGACTACCCGAGGCCGAGAACGTGCACGAGGTCGCGCAGCGGTACAACCCGCAGGCCAGGGTCGTCTACAACGACAACGACCCGACCGTGCTCGCCTACGGCCGCGCACTGCTGGCCGAGAACGAGCACACCGCGTTCGTCGGAGAGGACTTCCGCGATCCGCAGAAGGTGCTGGACTCGCCGGAGGTGCATCAGCTGATCGACTTCGACGAGCCGGTCGCGATGATCCACTGCTTCTCGCTGCACCACTTCCCGGACGAGCCCCGCGCGGTGAAGGACCTCCTCGACGAGTACATGGCCGCGTTCCCCAGCGGCAGCTACCTCGCGCTCACCCACATCACGTACCCGCGCCCCGAGAACGACCCGACGGGCCGCGCCGCCGAGATCTGCGACGAGATCCGCGGCCGCATCCGCTCGCTCGGCATGGACTCCGGCTACTGGCGCGACTACGACCGCGTGCTGTCGTACTTCGACGGCATGGAGATGGTGCCGCCGGGACTGGTCCGTACCGCCGAGTGGTGGCCGTCCGGACCGCCGCGACTGACCGAGCTCGACGACGTCATGTTCGGCGGGGTCGCCCGCAAACCGTGACACACCGGGGTCTGCGAACCCACGTTCGCGGACCGGGTCGGGCGCATCGCCGGCGGTCTACCGGGACGGGGCCTCCGATGGGCCGGTGCGGACGTGCACGAGGAAGTAGACCGGCCGCTTCTGCGGCAGCAGTTGCCTTCCTTCGTCGTCGACCATCTTCCATCGCACCTTGCAGGTCGTCGGCTCGTCCGCCGCCCGTGCGGTGACCGGAACCCGCACCGTCTCGCCGGGCGCGGTGTCGGGAATCTCGACGCGCACCGGCGTTTCGCAGTAGCGCGGTCCCGTGGCGTTCTCCATGCGCTCGAGGTAGCGGTCCTTCCAGTGCACGCTGCCCGCGTTCAGGAGTTCGAAGGTCCTGGTGAACTGTTGGCCGGGTGCGACGACGTCGCCGTCCTGAATCCCGAGGTCGCGGGAGAGCGCGCTGTCGTCACCGGGATACATCGCCTCGGTCAACCCGCCCGCCTCGGCGGATCCGCTCGCACCACCCGAGGCCTGCTGCCCGCCCGCTTCGGCCTGTCGCTCCTCGCCGTCGAACACCCGCAGTCCGATCACGACCGCGACGATCGCAAGCACGGCCGACGGCACCAACAGCCAGCGCCGGGAGAAACCGCCACGCGCCGGTGACGACCCTGCGGCATCACCGGCACTCACCTCACCAGCGCCGTAACCGCCGACGCCGTCGGTGCACTCCGCCGATTCAGCTGCCTTCGCTGCCTTCGCTGTCGTCGCTGACTCGGCTGTCGTCGCATCCTCGTCGGCACCAGCGGTCTCGTCTCCGGCCGTTGCGCCGTCGGCGCGGCCCGCGCTGTCGGCCGGCTCGGGCAGTGCGCCCGACAGCAGGGCCTTGGTGCGCCGGTAGCGCGAACACCACTCCGCCTCGTCGCCACCGCAGGCGCGCACGAACTCCCGCACCGTCTCCCACGGCTGCAACCGGCGCCCCGTCACGGTCAGATGAAGCGTCGCGTGCGACACCGCGCCCGACAACTCGGCCATCTTGCGGAAGGACGGATTCCCCGCCTCGCTCCTGAGCCGTTTCAACTCCGCCATGAACTCTTCGAGCGCGGGCGGTCTCTGTTCACCTTCGGCGTCGGACACGGCCTCGGCCCTCCTTTCCGGACGTCGCGAGTGTGACGCCGGCTGCGCCGCGGCGGTTGCGGATCCGTCAAAAATGCCCCGCCGAAGTTCACCCCGACAACCCGGCGCGTCACAGAAAGTGATCGTTTCCCGCTCTCCGCCTGACGACCGCCATACGTCGCTGACCTGCGTGTTCACCGTTCGACAGGCGGGTTTCCGGACCGTCAAGCGGCGTCATACGGCGTCAGAAGGATCGCCGAACACGTTCCGGACGCCCCGGGGTTTCGCCACTGTTCGTGGCAGCAACAGACCACGGCTGGAAGAGGAAGCGATGACAGCGAAGCGCCCCGCATCGACGGCGCTGACGGGCCTCGCCGCAGCGGCCATGGTGGCGGCCCTGCCGATGTGCGCGGCCGCCGACACCACGGTCGGTTCCGGCGCGGCCTCCGGCGCCGCAGCTGCGGCGAAAGTGAACATGGCGGCGGTGCTGAAGGCTGCGCAGATCGACCCGCAGCGACCGGACCAGACCCTCACCGACGGGGCCGCGAAGCACGTCAGGAAGGTCGAGCGGGAACTGGCCGAGCGCGGCGTGCTCGAACAGCGGTACGTCGACGGCCACTACGGCACGGCGACGCTGGACGCCTACTCCGCGTTCCAGCGTTCGCTCGGCTACGAAGGGCTGGCCGCCAACGGCATACCCGGGGAGCGGTCGCTGACCGCGCTCGGGGACGGCGCCTTCGACGTCACCGACGTCGTGCGGCCCGGCAAGCGGGTGAAGCTGGACGGTGCGACGTTCAACCAGCGCACCAAGGCCATGCTGCTCGAAGCCCAGCGGCTGACCGACGTCACGTTCGACGTCGAGCAGGGTTCGTACAACCCCGGCGGCGATCCGACGTCGGCAGGCACCCACGACGGCGGCGGGGCGGTCGATCTGTACGTGGACGGGATGAGCCCCGGCAAGCGCACCGAGGTCGTGCGTGCGATGCGGAAGGTCGGATTCGCCGCCTGGCACCGCACGCCCGCGCAGGGCGACTGGGGGCCGCACATCCACGCGGTCGCGCTGGCCGACCCGGATCAGTCCGAACCCGCCCGCGCACAGACCGGGGACTACTACCTCGGCAAGAACGGCCTCGCCAACGACCGGCCCGACGACGGGCCCGAGGTCAAGCCGATCCGCACCTGGGAGGGATACCAACGAACGCAGTGACCACGCCGACTGCGCCCACAGCATCGGCCGCACAGGGAGTGCGCATCGATTTCGACTTCTGACGGTGGGAACCGGTGAGACCCGGCGCGAGTCTCTCCCGACCGGAACCGGCACCTACTCGTTCGAACCCGTTGCCACCGATTCACGCCCCACCAACTTCTGCAGCGAGGAGAGTCATGAAGTTCCGTAAGATCTCGGCGGCCATCGGTGCCGTCGCCGTCGCAGCGAGCGCGGCGCTGGTGTCGATCGGCGCCGGCCAAGCGGCCGCGGCGCCCGCGTTCAAGATGCCGTTCACGTGCGGTTACACCGCGACCGCGGCCACCTGGCAGGGCCACAGCCCCGAGAACTCCGTCGACTTCCAGGGCTCCGGCATCTGGAAGACGCCGGTGGTCTCGTCCGCGCCGGGCACCGTCTCGCGGGTGGCCAACGAGGGCAACACCAGCTACGGCAAGTGGATCGAGATCGACCACGGCGGCGGCTGGAAAACCCGGTACGCGCACCTGTACTCGCAAGGCGTCAGCGTGGGCCAGAAGGTCGACGCCGGTACCCGGATCGGCCGCGTCGGCAACACCGGCGGCTCGTCCGGTCCGCACCTGCACTTCGAACAGCTGCTGAACGGCGCGGACAAGCGCATCGTCATCGACGGCAAGAACGTCCCGTATTTCACCAAGACCAACTTCACGAGCAAGAACTGCGGCGGTGGCGGCGCCAACCCGTACACGCCGGGCGAGGCGTGCGGCTCCGGCTTCAAGGTGATCAACAAGAAGGGTCTGAGCGGCAACGGCCGCGTGTACCTGATGTACAACTCCGGCACCGGCAAGAACTGCGTCACCACGATCAAGAACACCAAGATCGGCAAGGCCAGCGCGGCGTCGGCGTTCCTCGAGGTCAAGGGCCAGGACCGCAAGACGGACAAGGGTCAGTTCAGCTACTACGCGGGTCCGGTGAAGGCGCAGGCCGCGGACAAGTGCGTCAAGTGGGGCGGCTCGGTCGGTGACAAGTCCTTCACCAGCAAGTTCGGCCACTGCGGTTCCTGATCGCCGAATTCGACGCGGAGGAGGAACTCATGCGCAAGATCGCAGCGACGGCACTGCTGACGGCGGTGGCCGCGGCGGGGATCGCACCCGCATCGGCCGGCGCCGACCCGAACGCCACGGGGCCGGCGGCCACGGCCGGTTCGGTGAACATGGAGAAGGTCGTCAAGGCCGCCATGTGGGACCCGTACAAGCCGAACCAGTCGATCGTCCCCGGAGCGGGCACGTCGGTGACGAAGGTCGAGAAGGCGCTCGCCTCGAAGGGGTTGTTGGCGGGCAAGTACGTCGACGGGCACTTCGGCACGAGCACGGTCGACGCGTACGCGAAGTACCAGCGTTCGCTCGGCTACTCCGGGCTGGCCGCCAGCGGCCTGCCCGGCAAGGGCTCGCTGACGAAGCTCGGCGGCGACGCCGGATTCGACGTCACGCGGAAGATCGAGGTGGGTGGCAAGGTCCGGCTCGGTTCGGGCGACGTACTGAACCGGCGCACGCTGAACATGTACGAAGAGGCGGAGAAGATCTCCGGCATCGACATGACCGTCACGCAGGGCTCGTACACCGGGTCGAACCCGGGTTCGGCCGGCACCCACGACGGCGGCGGCGCGATCGACATCTCGGTGCGCGGCATCAACGCACGCAAGGCCGTCAAGGCACTGCGTCAGGTCGGGTTCGCGGCGTGGCACCGCACCGCCGAGCAGGGTGACTGGGCGCCGCACATCCACGCGATCGCGATCAGTGACACCGACGTGTCACCGGCCGCGCAGAAGCAGGTAGGCGCCTACTTCCTCGGCAAGAACGGCTTGGCCTCCGGTGCTCCGGACGACGGCCCGAAGGTCGAGAAGGTCACGTGGGAGCAGTACAAGCGCGGTAAGTGATCGCCTCGCGGGCCGATCGTCGCGGTGTGAACCGCTCGGCCCGCGGGATCGTTGCTCCGCCGCGCGGGCGGGTGGCACGAGCTTCCGGAGCCCTCCCGCTCGGGGTGGTGGTCCAACCACCGGTCCCACGCGGGCCACTGGGGGTATGCACAGACGAAGATCCGTTCCGTATCGGTCGTCCGTGCATACATGGCCCGGCCTGGAGGCCGGCCGAGACCGCCCCGGTTCGTCATCCCCCGAAGGACGAACCGGGGCGGGTTCCGTGTGCGCCCCGCGGGTGTCGGTCGAGTGGCCGGGCGCAACACGGCCCCCGGGAAGCGCAACACGGCCTCCGGAATACGCAACACGGTCCCTGGAAAGCGCAACACGGCGCGGACGTCAGGCGACGTAGTCCGCGAGGTGTTGTCCGGTCAGGGTCGGCCGGGCGGCGACCAGGTCGGCGGGCGTGCCTTCGTAGACGATCCGCCCACCGTCGTGGCCTGCGCCGGGCCCGAGGTCGATGATCCAGTCGGCGTGGGCCATGACGGCCTGGTGGTGCTCGATGACGACGACGGACTTGCCGGAGTCGACGAGCTTGTCGAGCAGGGCCAGGAGCTGGTCCACGTCGGCGAGGTGCAGGCCGGTGGTCGGCTCGTCCAACACGTACACGCCCGCGGACTCGGTCATCCTGGTGGCGAGCTTGAGGCGTTGCCGCTCACCGCCGGACAGCGTGGTCAACGGCTGGCCGAGCGTCAGGTAGCCGAGTCCGACGTCGTCGAGGCGCTTGAGGATCTTGTGTGCGGCGGGGATGCGTGCTTCCGAAGGACTGGCCCCGCCGCCGGAGAAGAACTCCTCGGCGTGGGCCACCGACATCGCGAGGACCTCGCTGATGTCTTTGCCGCCCAGCGTGTACTCCAGCACCTCGGCCTGGAACCGCTTGCCCTCGCACACTTCGCACGGCGTCGGCACTCCCGCCGTGATCGCCAGGTCGAGGTAGATGACGCCCGCGCCGTTGCAGTTCGGGCACGCGCCGTCGGAGTTCGCGCTGAACAGTCCCGGTTTGACACCGCCCGCTTTCGCGAACGCCTTGCGGATCGGGTCGAGCGCGCCCGTGTACGTGGCCGGGTTCGACCGGCGCGAGCCCTTGATCGCGGACTGGTCGACGATCGCGACGTCGTCACGTCCGCCCAGTGAACCGTGGATCAGTGAGCTCTTTCCGGACCCCGCGACTCCTGTGACGACGGTGAGCACGCCGAGTGGGATGTCGACGTCGACACCGGTGAGGTTGTGCAGGTCGGCGCCGCGGATCTCCAACGCTCCCTCGCCGGTGCGTACCGACGGCTTGAGCGCGGCACGGTCGTCGAGGTGTTTACCGGTCAGCGTGTCGCTGCCGCGCAGGTCGTCGACGGTGCCTTCGAAGCACACCGTCCCACCGTCGGTGCCCGCGCCGGGGCCGAGGTCGACGACATGGTCGGCGATCGCGATCGTCTCCGGCTTGTGCTCGACGACCAGCACCGTGTTGCCCTTGTCCCGCAGCCGAAGCAGCAGGTCGTTCATGCGCGCGATGTCGTGCGGGTGCAGGCCGATCGTGGGCTCGTCGAAGACGTACGTGACGTCGGTCAGCGACGAGCCGAGGTGCCGGATCAGCTTGGTGCGTTGCGCCTCGCCGCCCGACAGCGTGCCGGACGGCCGGTCCAGCGACAGGTAGCCGAGTCCGATCTCGACGAAAGAGTCCAGTGTGGACTGCAGCATCTCGAGCAGTGGCCGCACTTGGGGCACGCTGATGCCGCGCACCCATTCGGCGAGGTCACTGATCTGCATCGCACACACGTCGGCGATGCTCACACCGTCGATCTTCGACGAGCGCGCCGTCTCGTTCAGCCGCGTGCCGTCGCATTCGGGACAGGTCGTGAACGTGATCGCTTTGTCGACGAACGCGCGGATGTGCGGCTGCATCGCCTCGCGGTCCTTCGACAGCATCGACTTCTGCAGCTTCGGGATGATGCCCTCGTAGGTGAGGTTGATCCCGTCGACCTTGATCTTGGTGGGTTCCTTGTACAGCAGGTCGTCCAGTTCGGACTTGCTGAACTCGCGCAGCGGCTTGTCCGGGTCGAAGAAGCCGCAGCCGATGTAGATGCGCCCGTACCAGCCGTCGGCGCTCCAGCCGGGAATCGTGAACGGGCCGTCGCGCAGCGACTTGCTGTCGTCGTACATGGCTGAGAGGTCGAAGTCGGTGACCCGGCCGGTGCCCTCGCACTCCGAGCACATGCCGCCGAGAACGTTGAAACTGCGCCGCTCCTTCACCTTCTTACCGCCGCGTTCCGTCGTGACCGCGCCTGCCCCGCTGATGGACGCGACGTTGAACGAGAACGCCTTCGGCGACCCGATGTGCGGCTCACCCAGCTTGCTGAACAGGATCCGCAGCATCGCACCGGTGTCGGTCGCCGTGCCCACGGTCGACCGCGGGTCGGCCGCCATGCGTTCCTGGTCGACGATGATCGCCGTGGTCAGACCGTCGAGCACGTCGACGTCGGGCCGCGCCAGCGTCGGCATGAACCCCTGCACGAAGGTGCTGTAGGTCTCGTTGATGAGGCGTTGCGACTCCGCGGCGATCGTCGCGAACACGAGCGAGCTCTTGCCCGACCCGGACACGCCGGTGAACACCGTCAGCCGCCGCTTCGGCAGTTCGATACTGATGTCGGCGAGGTTGTTCTCCCTCGCGCCTTGGACGCGGATCAGATCGTGACTGTCGGCGGCGGGCACCGCCGGCGTGTCCGTGCTCATCGGTTCTCCAGTGGGTCGGTTCGGTTCGTCGGCGGGACCCGGTCAACGGCGCGTCAGTCGCACGACCGGGTACTGCCTGCTGTGTTTGCGCTGGTACTTCGCGATACGTGGCTGCTCTTCGACGATGCGCCGCCACGCCCGCTCGCGCTCGGCACCGGCAAGGACGTGCGGGGTCACGGCGACGGGCTCCTGCCCGTGCCATTCGGCGGTCGCCTGCTCGGGGCGGGCCATCAGGTTGACGTACCAGTCCGGATGCCGTTCACCGCCGCCCGAGGCGATGATCAGCCAGGAGTCGTCCTCGCCGAACCAGGTGAGCGGCGTCTCCCGTGGCTCACCACTGCGCTTGCCGACGGTGTGGAGGATCAACAGGTCCATCCCCATCGACCGGCCGCCCTTGCGTCGGATGCGTTTCGCCGTGGAGGCGTTGGCCCGGTGCTGGATCCACCGGGACAGCGCGTTCGGGCCCGCGGTCTTCGTCACCAAGGCCGCTCACCCCACCTGCTGGATGCGGATCATGTTGCCCGCGGGATCGCGGAGTGCGCAGTCACGAATGCCGTACGGCTGGTCGATCGGCTCCTGGACGACTTCGACGTCACCCTGCTGGACCTTGGCGAACGCCGCGTCGACGTCGGGGGTCGACAGGTTGATCATGGCGTAGGTGCCCTTGGCCATCATCTCCTCGATGAGGCCGCGCTCGGCGTCCGTGAGGCCGGGCGTGGCCTCCGGCGGATACAGCACGACCGACGTCTCCGGCTGGCCGGGCGGGCCGACGGTGATCCAGTGCATGTCGCCGTACTCGACGTGGTTGCGGACCTCGAAACCGAGGACGTCGCGGTAGAAGGCGAGCGAGGCGTCCGGGTCCGACAGCGGAAGCATGGCCTGGGCAATGGTGAGATCTGTGCTGGTCATGGCTTCACGCTAGGCCCCACGCGGCGCGGGCGCTTCTCGATTCCTGATCGGTCTGGTGACCTGCTTCGCCACGCACGCGGGCATGCCGTCGGTCGCGCCCGCCTGCTCCGCCCGGTACCGGCTCGGCGACATGCCGACGAGTTCGCGGAACCGCGTGCTGAACGTACCCAGCGACGAGCCGCCGACCTCGAAGCACACCTCCGTCACGCTCAGATCCCCGCGGCGCAGCAACGTCATGGCACGTTCGATCCGCCGGGTCATCAGGTACGAGTAGGGCGACTCGCCGTAGGCCTCGCGGAACCGCCTGCTCAGGTGTCCCGCCGACATGTGCACGCCCCGTGCGAGGGCCTCGACGTCGAGCGGCTGCGCGTACTCCCTGTCGATCCGGTCCCGCACCCTGCGCAACAGCGTCAGTTCACGGAGCGCCAATTCACGGGAGCGGGCCGCGTCGGTGGTGGTCACGCCCGTAAGCCTGCCACGCGGACCCGACATTCCGGGAGCATCCGGCGAGGAGTTGCCGCTCAGTCCCACGGGACGTCGTCGAAGGCCGCCGCCCAGTAGTACGGCAGCGCCTCGCCGAGCGCGACCCACGCCGGATCGCCACGCTCGGCGCCGGGCTGCGGCACGGCGACGCGGACGTCCGGCCCGTGCACCGCGAGGCGTTCCCGGCACACCCCGCAGGGGCTGAGGACGACGAACCGGCCCGGCGCCTCGCGCGCCAGGCACACCGACGCGGCGATCGCACGACCCAACCGGAACGCGGCGGCGAACGGCTCGGTCTCGTGGCAGATCTCCACACCGGGATTCACGACGTCGGGAGCCGTGCCGGTGAGGATCGTGCCGTCGTCGAGGAGCATGGCCGCGGCGCCGCGCTCGACGTCGTCGGCAGCCTCGCCGGGGAAGCGGTTCTCGATGAGCGCGCGGCAGGCGGAGACCGTCGCAGCGAGCCGGTCCGGGGTGGCGAATCCTCCCGGTGCGGCCGACGATTGCGGTTGCGGGGTCGGCTCCGGGGCCGGTTGCGGAGTCGAGGTCACCCACCGGACCCTACGTCGGCACGGAACGACCGCACGGGCACACGCCACCGATAACCCCGCTGAACTGAGGAAACACCCGCAGAGGCGGCGCCGCGGACGAAACCGCAGAAATTTCTCGGAGAGGATTCGGCGACGTGTCGATTTCGAAAGGTGCCCACTCGACCTAGTGGTGAGAAGCTCCACGAGGGGGCTTCACCGGCAAAGGAGCAGACGATGAAGTTCATGCTGATCATGCGGGCCACCGACGAGACGCTCGCGGCTTACGAGAACGTCGACTTCAACGAGATCATCGCGGTCATGGGCAAGTTCAACGAGGAGATGATCAACGCCGGCGTGATGATCGGCGGCGAGGGACTCGACCCGCAGGACCCCGGCGTGGTCGTGGACTACTCCTCCGAGACGCCCGTCGTCACCGACGGCCCGTACGGCGAGACGAAGGAACTGTTCAACGGCTTCTGGATGCTCGAGGTGACGTCCAAGGAAGAGGCGGTCGAATGGGCCAAGCGTGCCCCGATGCAGGGTCCCGGCAGCAAGATGGAGATCCGCCGGGTGTCCGAGATCGACGAGTTCCCGCAGGACAACGAGTGGGTCCAGAAGGAGAAGGGTTGGCGGGAGCAGCTCGGCACGGCCTGAGTGACGCGACCGCCGCCGTCGCGGCCCGCCGCCGGATCGAGGCGTTGTGGCGGATCGAGTCGGCGCGGATCGTCGCCGGGCTCGCGCGGTACACCGGCGAGCTCGCGCTGGCCGAGGACGTCGCGCAGGAAGCCCTCGCGGAGGCGCTGGTCAACTGGCCCCGCGAGGGCGTCCCGCGTGATCCGGTGGCGTGGCTGCTGACGACGGGCAGGCGCCGGGCGATCGACGCGTTCCGCAGGCGGTCGGCGTTGGACGACCGCCTGCCGCAGCTCGACACCGGCCCTGCCCCCGAACGGCCCGACGACACCGATGACGACGTCCTCACGCTGATGTTCACCGCGTGCCACCCCGTGTTGTCACGCGAGGCGCAGGTGGCGCTGACGCTGCGCGTCGTGGGCGGGTTGACGAGCGACGAGATCGCGCGGGCGTTCCTCGTGTCGACGGCCACCGTGCAAGCGCGCATCACGCGCGCGAAGAAGTCGCTCGGTGCGGCCGCAGCGGGTTTCCGGGCGCCGCAGGCGGACGAGCTCGGTACGCGGCTCGCGGCCGTGTTGAGCGTCGTCTACGTGATCTTCACCGAGGGGTCGTCGGCCAGCTCGGGCGACGCGCTGATCCGCTTCGACCTGGCGGGCGAGGCCCGGCGGCTCGCCAGGGTGCTGGCACGGCTGATGCCGGGCGAGAACGAGGTGCACGGTCTGCTGGCGCTCCTGGAACTGACGTCGGCACGGTTCCCGGCGCGGACCGACGCCGACGGCGAACCGGTGCTGCTCGAGGACCAGGACCGGCGCCTGTGGGACGACTCGTCGATCCGCCGGGGCAGGGCGACGTTGCGGTCCGCAGAAGGGGTCGGCCGCGGGCTGGGCTACTACGGGCTGCAGGCGGCGATCGCGGAACGCCACGCCGTCGCGCGGTCCGTGGCGGACACGGACTGGGAACGGATCGTCGCGCTGTACGAGGCCTTGGCGACGCTGGCGCCGTCACCGGTGGTGGAGCTGAACCGGGCCGTGGCGGTGTCGATGGCGCACGGCCCGGCCGAGGCGCTGCCTCTGGTCGACGCGGTCGCCGACGACCTGTGCGATTCCCACCAGGTCGCCGGCGTACGCGGAGAACTGCTGCTGCGCCTCGGCCGCACCACCGAGGCACGCACCGAACTGAGGCGCGCCGTGTCGCTGTGCGGCAACGACCGCGAACGCACCATCCTGCACCGCAAACTCGCCGACCTCCCCTGACCCGCGATCCCGCGCCCGTGTGCGTTCTCCGGGGCCCGTGTTGCGAGTCCCGGGGCCCGTGTTGCGTTGACCGCGGCTGTCCTCGCCGCGACACGCGCGCGGCTGCACCCTCGCACGTGTCCTGCGCCCAGCGTCACCCGTCGCCCGACCAGCGGCCGCCGACCGACGTCCGGCCTCGCGGCTGTGTCCGGAACCGCCCGGCGGGTCAGAACGGCGCGTACTCGGCGTGTTCGCTGACGTCCCCGACGTGCTGCGAGCCCGAGTACCTGCCGGGGAGGTACCGGAGCAGCGCGTCGTGGGCCTGCAGAGCCGACCCGGACCGCCCGCCTACCCGCACCTGGTACACGCCGTCGTCGCGCTTCAGACGTTGCGCGTCGGCCACTCCTTCGGGGTCCGCATGCGGGGCGAGGTTCAGTTGGAGGGCCGTGAGCACGGCGCCTTCGCGACGTTGAGCGCGCCGGCTGTACACGAGCTGCGCGGTGCGGAGCTCGGCCGATCGGACATCGGCCCAACTGACCTGCAGCTGCCGTCCGGGACCGCCGGAGTATTCGACGCCCGTCGGCGTCAGCGCCAGCCTGGGCGGTTTCAGCGCGCGCATCAGCCTGCGCATCGACGGTTTTCCGCCCATGAACGTCAGCAGACCGACGACGATCGGGATGAGCCGCAGCATCGTCCATTCGAACGTGGGCCACAGTCCTGCTCCGACGAAGAGTGCGCCGAACCCGACGGCCGCCAGGGCCCACGCCGCGGCCCTCCTGATCTCCTCGGCGGGCGGCCTCGTATCGATCAACCAGCCGTCATGCACCCGATCAGGGTAACGACGACGGTCGTTGACAGCCCCGGCCCGCACCCGTCGCCGCACGTCGACCTCACCCGGCCACGAATCACGGACGGGCCGAACGAAAGAACGGCACCGCCCCCGAAGGAAGCGGTGCCGTTCTACGTTTTCCGTAACCGTGGCGGTGTAGCCCATCCTCTGCGGATCACCAGGGACCGTTCCGCGGTCTTCGCCCCATAGGATAGCCGTCGTGTCGGCGGACCACCAAACGACCGAGGCCGTCTTCGCGGCGATGAGCCGCGCCAGGATGTCGAACTACCTCGCCGCATGCGACGGTGACGAGACCGCGGCACTCGAACTCTACACCTGGAACTCGCAGGTCAGCGCCGCTTTCTGGGAGACGCTGGGGCACGTCGAGGTCGCCCTGCGCAATGCGATCGCGGCGCGGTTGCAGCTCCGGCACCTGCACCGGCGGCGCACGGGGTCGTGGCTGGACGACCGTCACCAGGAGCTCGACCCGAAGGCCCGGCACGACATCCGGAAGGCGCGCAACCGGGTACGGAAGAAGCACAAACCCGTCAGCGACGGCCAGACGATCGCGGAGCTGACCTTCGGATTCTGGCGCTTCCTGCTGGCGAAGCAGTACAACACCGGCATCTGGCCCGATCTGGCGAGGGGCTTCCCGCACGCGCCCGACAAGGCGCGCCACACCGTCGAGCACCCGGTGAAGAGTCTGCACGAGTTCAGGAACCGGCTCGCCCACCACGAACCCGTCTGGGACAAACCCCTCGCCGCGCATCATCAGGACACCTGCGACGTCCTCGGGTACATCGACCCCGGGCTCGCCGCGTGGGTCGACAAGAACTGCCGCATCTCCGAGCTGCTCCTCATCTGCCCGGTGACGCGACCCCACCCGTGAGCGGGCCGGGCGTCGATGCCGGAGACGGTCCACACGGGACGGACGGCGACGGCTCGGACGGCCTGTCGGACACCGGCGCCGACGTCGGCATCGCGCTGGCACTCGGACCGTTCGCACTCGGACTTCACGCGACGGATCGACGCCTCAGTACGCTGCCCCGAGGCAGTGGGCTGCCGGCGGTACGTTTGAGACGGGGGTCGGCCGGGTACGGACCGAGCCGGCCGAAGGTCGCGAAGACTCTCGGTTGAGAATCGCACGGGCCCGGCCCCGTATTACAGCTTTGACCTGCGACTTTTTGCACATCTGCAGAGTGGCGTACCTCGACCTGTGCGTGGCACATTCGAGGGTGCGTTGGGCCACGTCCCCCAGCGCCGAGGAACTCACCCGGCAACCGAACTCGCGAGTGCGGCAGCGTTGTGCGCCGACGGAGGAGTCCTCGCCACATGGGACGACGAGCGCGGTCCAGAAAGGAGGTGTCAAAAGATGCGAGTGATCTACACCGCGATTCGTCGCTACGTCGCCGAGCTGAACCGGATGCAGGACGTTGGCCGTGGCCTCTCCACGTACAAGGGAGAGCGGGCCGGCCGCTGACAACCCGGTAGTCCCAGTCGCTTGTTTCCGGTCCGGCGTTCACACGCCGCGGTCGAACACCGGACCGTCCTAAACTTTTCGGGTCGAAAGATCGGCATGCCCACCTGGGCATGCCGATTTCGTCGTTCCGGGCCGAGCCCCTGTCGACGTGGTCACGCCGTTCGTTTCGAGCGCAGCTGGGTGGCCACGGCCAGAGCGGTCATGACAACGACGACGGCGAGTCCGACGGCGATGGGCGGGACGGAATGTCCCAGCACGAGCCCGAGAACGCCGATCACCATCAGGGCCGTGGCCGCCATGTACCGCTCGCGGGCGACCGCGCCGGTGCGGGAACGCAGGAACAGGATGTTGCCCGCGAGGTAGATGAGCGGCCCGCCGACCGTCGTCAGCACGAGGGCCGGGTCCGTGTGCTCATGGCTGATCCGCAGTTCGATGGAGACGGCCACGACGATGGCGCCCGCGACCATCAGCGCGTGGGCGTAGGCGAACGCCGACCTCAGTGCGCTCGTGCTCGCGTCCCCCTGACTGGCTTGCGTGTCGTGGCCCGCCAGCGCGAAGTACGCCCACCACATGACGAACAGCCCGACGAAACCGAACAACGACGCCACGACGGCACGCGTGGTGATGGGGTCCATGCCGTACAACGTGTTGCCCATGATCAGGATCGACTCGCCGAGCGCGATGATGAACACCAGCCGGTTGCGCTCGGCGAGGTGCTCGGCGTCGGTCGGCCACGTGTGCATGGGTGCCGAGCCGAGCCCGGGGAAACGGAACTCGAACCGCGGGCCCGCGACATCGATCAACAGCGCGACAGCCCACACGATCAGCCTCGGCACGGTGTCGAGGAAAGCGCCGACGAGAAACAGCACGCCCGCCGACGAGCTCCACGAGAGTAGGTTCGTGTAGTTCTTGGCGAGCACGTGGCCTCGCATCGCCGCCGCCATGAACGCGGGCCTGACGACCTGAGCGAACACGTAGCAACCCGCGAACAGCAGCCCGTCCTCCGCGAACGCGTGCGGCAGGGCGAGCGCCATGCCGAGCGCGGCGAGCATCAACACTCCGTTGAGGACACGCACGAGCCCGCTGCGCGGATCGAGCCAGTTCATCGCCCACGCGGAGTAGTTCCACGCCCACCACACCGCGCCGAACAGCACAGCGACCTCGGCGAACCCGAACCAGGTGAGGTGGTCGAGCAGCGTGTGTGAAACCTGGATGATCGTGAAGACGTACACCAGGTCGAAGAACAGCTCGATCGGAGCGACCTCGGACCGTTCCCTCCCCTCAGGCCGCAACAACTTCGGTCGTGTCGCCTGCGGTGTCACGGGGAACCCTCCAGATAGCCGACACTGATCACGGACGCTCGGATTGTAGGCGTCGCTGCTCCGCTCGGCCGTTCGGATGAGCCTCGTGTCCCTGTCATGAGCCGAACGACCACGTCGCAGCGCCTCGCCGCGGCATGGTGGTCGGGCCCCGAGTCGGTGCACGGGAACGGGTGCAGCCGACGTGGCATGCCGGGGGTGGTCGGGATGGAAGTACTGTTCGGATTCTTCATGCTCGCGTCGATCGTGGTCGCGGTCATGGCGCTGTTCCGGCGCAGCCCGGTACGCCGGTGGTACGGCTCGCGGCAGCATCCCGGCAGGGCCGTCGTCGTGACGCTCGTGTTGTGGCTGATCGCCGCCGTTGCCCTGGCACCGAAAGGGCCGTCCGTGGACACGGCCACGACGACAGGCACGCCGTCGACCTCCGCCACGCCCGCTCCACGTCCGCAGGCCACGACCCCGCCCGTGACCACGACACCGGCCGAGTCGCCGACCGCGCCCACGACCGTCCCCGGAACGACCGAGCGCACGACGCAGCAGCACGCCTCCACCCCGGACGGCGTTCCACGCGATGCGCAACGGGTTCGAGTGGAACAGATCGTCGACGGTGACACCCTCGAAGCCGCCGCGGTCTCCTCGGGCACGGTGCTGTCCGGAACGGCTCAGGTCGACGTTCGCCTGTTGGAGATCGACGCCCCGGAGACGAAGCACCCTTCCGAACCGGAGCAGTGCTACGGGCAGGAAGCCACCGAGAAGCTGCGCGAACTCGCGCCGCCGGGTGGCACGGTCTGGGTGCAGCGCGACGAGGAGCTCCGCGACCGGTACGGGCGGTACCTGCTGTACGTGTGGAACCACGCCGGCGTGTTCGTCAACAAGGCGATGGTGACCGAGGGCTTCGCGCGGCCGGAGCTGTACGAACCCAACGACAGGCACTGGAAGACGATCAGGGACGCCGGCAGCCGAGCACAGTCGGCCGCCTCCGGGTTGTGGTCGGCATGCGAGTCGTCCGGCGCGCCGGAGGACACGCCGCCGACGTCCACGACACCCGAGCCGACACCGCAACCGGCACCAGAGCCGGCACCGGAACCGTCGACCGCACCGGAACCGCGACAGGAGCTCGAACAGCCCGTCCCCGGCTCCGAACCGGGCGCGGCGCCGGAGGGCGTCGTCAGCTACCCACACCCGCCCGACAAGGACTGCAGCGAGATCGACGAAAGCAACTTCCGGGTCCAGGAGGGCGATCCGCACGGGTTCGACGCCGACGATGACGGCATCGGCTGCGACAGCTGACGTCAACCAATGGCGACCGGGCGGCAACTCGGCTGCGACCAGCGGCGCCGAATGGGAGATCACGTCGTGCTGGGCGCAGGAGACGCGGATCAGGGGTGGAGGTGGCGCCTCGCTGTTCGATGGGCTTCGGCCACACGGGTGCCGGCATCGAGATCGGCGGATGCGGGCGTGAGGGTGACGCCGTCGTCGTGGATGCGCCAGCTCGGCGGTTCGGCACCTCCGTGCAACGCCCACGCGGCCTGGCGCGCCGCACCGACGGCGACGTGCTCCATCTCCGGCGGGACGACGACGGGCACGCCGAACACACCGGGGGCGATGGCCTGCACGGCCGCCGACCGGGACGCCCCGCCGGTGAGCAGCACCCGCCGCACCGCCACGCCGTGGTCGCGCACCGCGTCGAGACCCGCGGCGAGTCCGCACAGCATGCCCTCGACGGCGGCGCGCGCCACGTTGGCTGGCGTCATGTTGGCCCGACGGAGGCCCACGAGCGATCCGGAGGCGTCGGGCAGGTTGGGCGTGCGTTCCCCGTCGAGGTAGGGCAGCAGGGTCAGGCCGTCGGCGCCGGGCGGTGCCGACAACGCGAGCGTATCGAGGCCTTCGAGGTCGGTGCCGAGCATGGCCGCGGTCGACGTGAGCACCCGCGCGGCGTTGAGCGTGCACGCCAGTGGCAGGTACCGGCCCGTGGCGTCGGCGAAGCCGGCGACCACGCCGGAACCGTCGGCGACCGGCTTCTCGGACACTCCGAACACCGTCCCGCTCGTGCCCAGCGACACGGCGACGTCCCCGTCTGCGAGTTCGAGGGCGAGGCCCGCGGCCATGTTGTCGCCCGTTCCCGGGGCGACGAGCACGCCGTCGGCGGTGCGGCCCGCCGCATCGGCCGGCCCGAGCACCGTGGGCAGCCCGACCTCCCTGCCGAACGCCCTGACCAGCAGGTCCGTCCGGTACGCACCGTCGATCGGCGAGTAGTACCCCGTCCCGGAGGCGTCACCGCGGTCGGTGGTCGGCTCGTCTCGCCGGTCGAGCAGCCGCCACGTCAGCCAGTCGTGCGGCAGTAGCACGCGGCCGACCCGCTTCGCGGCGTCCGGTTCGTGTTCGGCCAGCCACCGCAGCTTCGTCACCGTGAAGCTGGCCAGCGGCACCGACCCGACGGCGTCCGCCCAGGCCTGGCCGCCGCCCAGTTCGGCCACGAGGGCGTCGGCGGCACCCGCGGAACGGACGTCGTTCCACAGCAGCGCGTCCCGCACCACGTCGCCGTCGTCGTCCACGGTGACCATGCCGTGCTGCTGCCCCGCGACGGCGATCGCGGCGACGTCGTCGAGCAGACCGTCTCCCGCGGTGCGCAGTGCGTGCCACCACTCGACGGGGTCGACCTCGGTGGCGTCCGGGTGTGCGGCCTGCCCGGTCCGCACCACCGTTCCGCTCCCGGCCTCGCAGACGACGACCTTGGTGGACTGTGTCGACGAGTCCACCCCGGCTACCAACTCGTTCACAGTGTCAGGCGCCCCTTTGCTCCCTGCTCACGGTGCGGACCACCGGGCCGCACCGCGGGCCCGCGGCCGTCACCACCCGGAACCTGTCAGTCCTCGTCGATCCGCAGACCGGACTCCGGGTCGAAGACATGTACCTCGCCAGTGTCGCGCAACGCCACGCGTACCGCCTCACCGAGCCGCGGCGGCGTGCGACCGTCGGCGCGGACGACGAGCTTGTCGTCGTGGCCCGCCAGGGTGCCGTGCACGTAGGCGTCCGCGCCGAGCTCCTCGACGAGTTCCACCTGCAGGTCGAAGCCGTCCTCGCCCACACCGACCAGCGACAGCGACTCGGGCCGCACACCGATCGTGACCTCGCCGGACCCGGCGGGCACGGGAAGCCGCACCTCGAGTTCGCCGAGCTTCACCGCACCGCCGTCGACGGGCAGTGTCAACAGGTTCATCGCAGGCGAACCGATGAACCCGGCGACGAACACGTTCCGCGGCGTGTCGTACAGCTCGCGAGGCGAGGCGCACTGCTGCAGTACGCCGTCGCGCAGCACCGCCACCCTGTCGCCCATCGTCATGGCTTCGACCTGGTCGTGCGTCACGTAGATCGTCGTGGTGGCGAGCCGCCGTTGCAACGCCGCGATGTTGGCACGCGTCTCCACCCGGAGCTTGGCATCCAGATTGGACAACGGTTCGTCCATGAGGAAGACGCTGGGCTCGCGGACGATCGCCCGGCCCATCGCGACGCGCTGCCGCTGACCACCGGACAACGCCTTCGGTTTCCTGTCGAGGTACTGCGTCAAGTCGAGCAGGCTCGCGGCCTCCTCGACCTTGGAGCCGATCTCCGACTTCGGCATGCCGCGCAGCTTCAGCGAGAACGCCATGTTCTCCCGCACGCTCATGTGCGGGTACAGCGCGTACGACTGGAACACCATCGCGATGTCCCTGTCCTTCGGAGGCAGGTGTGTCACGTCGCGATCGCCGATGGAGATCGACCCCTCGTCGACGTCCTCCAGCCCCGCGGCCATGCGCAACGCCGTCGACTTGCCTGACCCCGAGGGACCGACCAGCACGAGGAACTCGCCGTCTCCGACGCACAGATCCAGGCCGTCGACGGCCCGCACGGAGTTCGTACCCGGGTAGACGCGGGATGCACCGGCATATGCCACTTGCGCCATCGATGACTCCTTTACTTGACCGCGCCCATGGACAGGCCGCGTACCAGGTGGTTCTGTGCGATCCAGCCGACGATCATCACCGGCAGCGAGGCGAGCAGCGCAGCGGCGGACAGCTGTGCCCAGAACAGACCCTCGCTGGTGATGAACCCGACCAGGAACACCGGCACCGTGCCGGCCTGCGCCGCGGTCAGGTTGACCGCGTAGAAGAACTCCGTCCACGAGAAGATCACGCAGATCAGAGCCGTCGCCGCGATGCCCGGCGCCACGACGGGAAGTATGACGCGGTACAGCACCGTGGGAAGTTTCGCACCGTCCACTCTGGCCGCCTCGATCATCTCCGTCGGCACCTCGAGGAAGAACGAGCGCATCATCCACACCGCGAGGGGCAGGTTCATGCCCGCGTACAGCACGATCAGCGCCCACACGTTGTCGAGCATCCCCAGGTTCTGCGAGATCACATACAGCGGGATGATCGCCGCGACGATCGGCAGCATCTTCGTCGAGAGGAAGAAGCCGAGCGCGTTGGACGTCTGCTTGACCGGTGCGAGCGACAGTGCGTACGCGGCGGGCACGCCGAGCAGCAGCACCAACAGTGTCGACAGCACCGTCACGAACGCGGAGTTCGCCAGGTACGGCAGGAATCCGCGGTCGAGGATCGCGGTGAACTGTTCCAGCGTCGGGGTGAACGCGAACGTCGGCGGATCGGTGGCGGCGTCGACCTCGTGCTTGAACGACGTCACCACCATCCAGATCACGGGGAACACGAACAGCAGCGCGACGATCCAGGTGAGCACCGTCAGCGCACTGCCGCCGAGGCGGTTCGTCCTCGCGGTCATGTCACTTCACCCCCCGCGAGACGTCGAAGGCGCGGAACATCAGCCGCAGCGCGAAGGTCGCCACGATCAGGGTCATCGCGACCACGACCACGCCCATCGCCGAGGACTGGCCGACGTCGAACCCCTCGAACGCGCGCTGATAGATGTAGTAGGGCAGGTTGGTGCTGGCCGTACCCGGACCGCCCTGCGTCATCAGGAAGATCGCGTCGAAGCTGTTGACGATGTAGATCGCGCCCAGCAACACTGCGAGCTGCAGGTACCGCGACAGCTGCGGCAGCGTGATGGACACGAACGTCCGCCACCGGCCCGCGCCGTCGACCTGGGCCGCCTCGAGCACCTCGCGCGACTGCGCCTGCAGGCCCGCGAGGATCAGCAGCATCATGAACGGCGTCCACTGCCACACGATCTGCGTCATCACCGCGGCCAGCGGATAGTCCGACAGCCATTCGACCTCGATGCCGAAGGCCCAGTTCAGCAGGCCGTAGGTCGGGTCGAACATCGTCGTCTTCCACAGCAGCGCGCCTGCCGCGGGCAGGATCAGGAACGGCGTGATCAGCAGCGTCCGCACGATGCCGCGGCCGAGGAACTGGCGGTCGAGCAGTAGCGCCAGGCCGAGCCCGAGCAGCATCGCCACCAGCACACACACGACGGTGATCGTCACCGTGTTACCCAGCGCACTCAGGAACACCGAGTCGGTGAACACGTCGACGTAGTTGTCGAAGCCGACGAAATGCCGCGAGCCGGGGCGGACCATGTTCCACGACTGGAACGAGTAGAACACCGTCACCAGGAACGGAACCTGGGTGACCGCGATCGTGAACAACAGTGCGGGCAGCAACGGCGCGCGGCGTTTCCAGGCGGCCGACCGCTGCTGGGCCCGGGTCCGCGTGGACGGCGGCTCCGGCGACGGCGGAGCCTCGACGACGGCCGTCATCGCACACCTCCCGTCGCTGCGGTCTGTTTCGGGGTCATTCTCCGCTCTCCTGATAGGACTTGCCGACCGTCTCGGCGTACTCCTGGGCCTGCGTCAGGGCGTCGTCGGGCGACTTCTGGCCCGCGATCGCGGCCGAGAGCTGCTGCGACACCCGCGTGCCGAGGTCCTGGAACTCCGGGATGCTCAGGAACTGCAGTCCGTCGTACGGCACGGGTTTCGTCATCGTGTGCTCCTGGTCGGCGACGCTGATGGCGTCCAATGTGGGCTGCGCGTACGCCTCGGCGGCCTGCCGGTACTCCGGGATGTCGTACGTGGAGTTCCGCGATCCGGTGGGGACGCGGTTCCAGCCGAACTCGTTGCCGACGGTCTGCACGAATTCCTTACCCGTCATCCAGCGGAGGAAGTCCCAGGCGGCGTCCTTGTTCTCCGTGACCTGGGGGATCGCGAGCGACCACGTGTACAACCAGCCGCCCGCCTCGGTGCGCTGCCGCGGCGCTGGTGCGTACCCGGACTTTCCGACGACCTCGCTGCTCTGCGGATCCTCGTTGGTGCCCGCCATGACGGTCGCGTCGTACCACATCGCCGCCTGACCACGGCCGTAGCGGTTGCCGCACTCCTGGAAACCGGCCGACGACGCACCGACCTCGCCGTGTTTGCGGACCAGGTCGATGTAGAAGTTCCAGGCCTTGCGGAACTCCGGCGAGTCGAGCCTCGCGTTCCAGTTCTCGTCGTACCAGCGGCCGCCGAAGGTGTTCACGACCGTGTTGAACGGCGCGAGGCTCTCTCCCCATCCCGGCTTGCCACGCAGGCAGATGCCGGCGATGCCGCGCTCCGGATCGTGCAGCCGTTTCGCGAACCCCTGGATCTGCTCCCACGTCGGATGCCGCGGCATCTCCAGGCCCGCCTGCTCGAACAGGTCCTTGCGATACGCCACAAAGGACGACTCGCCGTAGAACGGGACCGCGTACATGTCGCCGCGGTACGACAGCGCGTCCCTGATGCTCGGGATGAAGTCGTCCTGGTCGTAACTCGGGTCGGCGTCGATGCGCGGCTGCAGGTTCTCCAGCCAGCCGTTCTCGGCCCACTGCGGCGTCTCGTAGTTGCTGATCATCACGGCGTCGAACTCGCCGCCCTCGTTGGCGACCGACGCGGTGATCTTCGCGCGCGCCTGGTTCTCCGGCAGCTGCACGAACTTCAACCGCACGCCGGGGTGCTGGGCCTCGAACCGGTGCGACAGCGCGACGGCGTCCTCCATCTGCGGGTTCGACACGATCGCGATGACGAGCGTCTCGTCTCCCGCGCCGAGCGCGCCCGCACCCGCACACCCCGCCGCAGGCAGCACCGCGGTGAGCAGGATCCCCAGCCTGGCGAGGAACCCGCGTCGCCGTGGCCTCGGCCTACGCATCGGCGACACCCGGCAGCACCTGGGTCTTGAGGCCCCGCCCACCGCGCATGAGCTGCATCGCGTCCGTGAACCGCTCCAACGGCAGGCTCTCGGTGAGCAGCGACGCCGTGTCGATCGCGCCGGTGGCCACGAGGTTCAGCGCCGCGCCGTAGCTGTGCAGCACCGCCATGGAGCCGACGATCGTGATCTCGTCGTTGTAGATACGGAACGGCGACAGCGACACGCGCGCCTCCTCGGGCGCGACCCCGAACACGAGGAGCCTCCCGCCGCGGCGCAGCGAGTCGAACGCGGCCTCGATCGCGGGCACGGCGCCGGTGCAGTCCACCGCGGCGTCGAACTTCTCGTCGTCGAGCTCGGCGACGTCGGACACCACGGCCGCGGCCCCGAGTTCACGTGGCCTGCCGAGGCGTTCGGTGTTGCGGTCGACCATCGTGACGACGGCGCCCGCGCGCTGCAGCAACTGCTGCATGATCAGGCCCATCGTGCCCGCACCGAGCACGAGGAACCGCTCACCGGCTTCGACGCCGATGCGCCGCACGCCGTGGACCGCGCACGACACCGGTTCGACGAGCGCGCCCTGCTGGTACGTCATCTCGTCGGGCATGCGGTAGCACGTGGCTGCGGGAACGGCGACGTACTCGGCGAACGCGCCGTCGACGGTGTCGCCGGTCGCGCCCCAGTTGGCGCACAGGTTGCCGTGGCCCGCGCGGCACGGACCGCAGTGTCCACAGAACAGCGACGGGTCGACGGCCACACGGTCGCCGACGGCGAACCCGCCCGGGGCGTCGGCCCCGACCTCGACGATCCGGCCCGCGAATTCGTGACCGGGGACGATGGGATACGGCGTCGGGGGGAAGTGCCCGTCGGCGATGTGCAGGTCGGTACCGCAGATGCCGCACGCACCCACCTCGACGACGACGTCGTGGTCGGCCGGTTTGGGGTCGGGGACCTCGCCGACGCGTACCGAGCCCGGCGTATCGATGATCGCGGCCCGCATGAGGCGCCACCCTCCTGATACTCACACGGGCAGTGCGCGCCCGACCCGGCCCGGACCGGACCGCGCCGCGTCCGGGCCGGGTCGTCACCTCGGTGGCACCCGCTTCGGCATCGGAGCGGCCGATCAGGACCAGCCGGGCCAAATACGCTCACTTGAGCGCACGAGCCCACTGCCTGAACGTTGACTTACGAGAGTATTGAATGCCTTTGCGTGAGTCCGAGTCAACGCTTCCAGGGGAAGTTCGTGGTAAGTTGCTCATATGAGCAGGAAGGGGCGCCGTTGGCAGCCTGGACCGGCCGAGTTGTTGCTCGCCACGTCGATCGGCAGGCGGTTCTACGTCCAGGGCGCGTCGAAGTTGGAGATCGCCGAGGAATTCGGCATCAGCCGGTTCAAGGTGGCCAGAATCCTCGATCAGGCACGGGACAACGGCCTCATCAGGGTGGAGTTCGACGTGCCGGCGCCACTCGAGCCGACGCTGTCCGACGAGGTCGCCACCGCCTACGGACTCCGCCGCGTGCTGGTGCTCGAACGAGCGGAACGCACCGAGATCGAATTGCGCAAGCAGCTCGGCGCGATGGCCGCCGAACTACTGACCGAACTGGTCACGGAGGACGACGTACTCGGCGTCGTCTGGGCGCGGACCGTCAACGCGATGACGGACTCGCTGCGCCGACTCGCCCGCTGCCCCGTGGTGCAGCTGTGCGGCGTCTCGTCGCGGATCGACACCCGGGAACACTCGGCGGACCGCTCGGTCGAAACGGTCCGCAGGGTGGCACAGGTGTCCGGCGGCGAAGCCTTCCCCATCTTCGGCCCGCTGGTCCTGCCCGACCGGCGCACCGCGCAGACGCTGCGGCAACAACCGGGCATCGCCGACGCCTTCGAACGGTTCGCGCGGATCACCACGGCGGTCGTCAGCATCGGCGCGTGGCGCAGCGGACAGTCGACCGTCTACAGCGTGCTCGGAGAGCAGCAACGTGAGGAACTGGCCCGCAGAGGGGCCGTTGCCGAGGTGGCGGCCCGACTCTTCGACGCCGACGGCAACGAGCTCACCGGCGACCTCGGCCACCACGTGTTCGGCGTCAGCGTGCCCGAGCTCAAACGCGTCCCCGAAGTCATCGCCCTCAGCGGAGGCGCCGAGAAGGCCGACGCCATCGCCGCCGTGCTGCGTTCCGGCATGGTCGACACCCTCGTCACCGACGCGAGCGCCGCGGAGCGCCTCCTCGAACAGGCGTGACGACTTCGATCCGTCAGAAGTCGATCGCGTCGGCGACGTCGGCCTCGTGGAGATGCGCGATCTCGTTGCGCGGCTCGGGATCGGTGAACTTCGACGAGCCTGATTCGTACAGCACGTACAGGCGCCCGTCGTGGTCGACCACGCCCTCGCTCATGCTCGGTGCGCGGTAGCACCGCGCGGACGGGTCGATGTCCGTGGCGCCCTCGTCGACGGTGTAGATGTTGCTCCGGTTCGTGCGGCCGTACGAGGTGCTGTAGATGAACTCGCCGCCCGCGACCGTCATGCCCTGGGTCTTCTTCGGAACCTCGTACCTGGTGCCCTGCGTCAACGTCCCGTCGCTCGCGACCGCGTAGCCGTGCATGTAGCCGCGGCCGGTCTCGTTGAACTTGCCGGAGTACAGCGTGTCGCCGTCCGTGCCGAGGAACGACGCGGCCGGCACCTCCTGAGACGTGCCCGCCTGCGGGAGGTCGGGAATGCCCGCCTCCGTCATCGCCGTCCCCAGCTCACCCAGGTCGTACTTGCGGATGCGGTCCGAACCGTCACCCGGAACGAACGCCCAGCCGCCGACCACCGCGATCCCGCCGACGTGCGCCTCGTCGATGTCCACCGATCCGATGTGGTCACCGCTGCCCGCCTCGATGCCGTAGATGCGCGAGTGCTCGCCACTCTTGTAGGCGGTGACGAGCAACAGGTCGCTGCCACTGCCGTCCCAGTTCTCCCAGTGGCCGAGGCCCTGCGGGGTGAAACCCTCGTCGAGGTACGGGACGGCGGCTCCGCGGCTGTACCGGTCGTCGTAGATCTGCGACGCCGACGGGCCGGGGTAGAACGGATCGCTGCCCGTGGCGGTCTCGCACTCGATCGCGGCCGCGCCGAGGTCGGCGCGGTGCTCACCTGTGGAGTCGGCGGCCAGCGCCGTGGTCGGCGTCGCCACCAGACCTGCGACCAGTGCGGCACCCGACAGCGCCGGCACGGCTCGGTTCCGCAGACGAGTCATCGTTCCCTCCAACCGGGATAGCGGGCACACGACGACGTTAACGCCTCCACGCCCGTTGACCGCCGGATTCGATACTTACGGAGGACCGGCACCCGGCGTGGCGGGCCGCGGGCTGGGCAGTGCTGCGTAGCGGACGGCGCTGCGTACCGGGCGGGCCGCGGGCTGGGCAGTGCTGCGTGCCGGGCGGGCCGCCGTGTTCCGCACGGTGACACCACGGGATCAACGGTGACACCACGACATCAATTGTGATAATCAATATTCGTGTCTGTCTCGATGGTCGAGGCCGGACGACGAGGGCGGTGGTCACGCGGTGCACGGCGACGAGACGGAACCCGACGGCAGTACGACGCACCACGGCAGCACCACGTCCTGCGGCCACGACGAGCAGCGCGAAGGCAACGGGGACGGCAGCGACAACGGCGGAACGCCGCGGCCCGTCGGCAGCCGCGACCTTGAAGACCTCCGCGGCGCACGGCTGTCCTCCGAATCCCGTGGGGAACTGCTCACCGCCCAGACCGAGTGCACCTTCGTGTTCACCGCCGACGACGGTGCACCCGCCGCCGTCGTGCTCAGTTTCGCCCACGACGACGGGCGATTCTGGTTCACGAGCGTCGAGGGTCGCGCCCAGGTGCGGGGCGTGGACCGTGACCCGCGCGCGTGCGTGGTCGTGTCGAACGCGGGCACCGACCTGCCGGGACGGCGGATGCTGTCGGTGCGCGGCCGGGTCACCGTGCACCGCGATCCGGCCGCGGTCGCCGAGCTCCTGCCGGTGCTCGCCCGGCGACTCGCCCCCACGGGCGTCGACCGTTTCCTGCGGCTGCTGTCGAGCCCGCACCGCGTCGTCCTGGAACTGACGCCCACCGAGGTCGTCGCCAGCCACGACTCGCGGCACATGGCAGGTGACGGGCGCGGTGGCCCTGCGCAGGAGTGACAGCGCGCGGTTGTCCCCAGCCTCGGAAGTTGTCCCCAACCTGGGGCAGCGCTTCCCTTCCCCCGAAACTGCAACACGGGCACCCGAACCTGCGACACGGGGCGCAGTGCACGCGGTGCCGAGTGCAGAACACGCGCATGGGAGAGCCCCGCGGACCGGCGGTCCGCGGGGCTCTCCTCGGTTTCAGGGTTCGCCCGCCCACAGGGCTGTGCCTGGTGGGGCGTTCCCGGTTCGGCTCAGGCGACCGCGATGGTCACCTGGTGGAGACCGGGGCCTGCGGCGTCGACCGTGGCCTCGCCGTTACCGCTGCGGTGGAGGGCGCGCACCTTCCACTCACCCGGCGCGGCGTAGAACCGGAAGTCGCCCTCGGGGGAGGCCTGCACCTCGCCCGCGAACTCGCCGTCGGCGTTGAGCAGGCGCACGTACGCACCGCCGAGCGCGCCCTCACCGCCGGTCACCTTGCCCGCGACGACGACCTGGTCGCCGGTGTCCTCACCGGTGACAACCGCCGTCTGCTCGGGAGCTCCGCATCCGTCGCTCACGTCACTTGCCTCCGTTCGAACCCGTCTCGACCGGCACGCCGACCAGCGAGCCGTACTCCGTCCACGAGCCGTCGTAGTTCTTGACGTCCTTCAGGTCCATCAGCTCGTGCAGCGCGAACCAGGTGTGGCTGGAGCGCTCGCCGATGCGGCAGTAGGCGATCGTCGCCTTGGACGTGTCCAGACCCGCATTCTCGTAGAGCTCCTTGAGCTCCTCGGCGGTCTTGAACGTGCCGTCCTCGTTGGCGGTCTGCGCCCACGGAACGTTCAGCGCCGACGGGATGTGGCCGCCACGCTGCGCCGACTCCTGCGGCAGGTGAGCCGGGGCGACCAGCTTGCCGGAGAACTCGTCGGGCGAACGCACGTCGACGAGGTTCTTCGTGTTGATGGCGTCGACGACCTCGTCACGGAAGGCGCGCAGCGACAGGTCCTGGTCGGACGCCTTGTAGTTCGTGGCGGGCCGGTCCGGAACCTCCTTGACGAGGTCACGGCCGTCGAGCTCCCACTTCTTGCGGCCGCCGTCGAGCAGCTTGACCTTGTCGTGGCCGTAGAGCTTGAAGTACCAGTACGCGTACGCCGCGAACCAGTTGTTGTTACCGCCGTAGAGGATCACCAGGTCGTCGTTGGAGATGCCCTTGGCCGACAGCAGCTTCTCGAAGCCCTCCTTGTCGACGAAGTCCCGGCGGACCGGGTCCTGCAGCTCGGTCTTCCAGTCGATCCGGACGGCGCCCGGGATGTGACCGCCTTCGTACGCGGTCGTGTCTTCATCGACCTCGGCGAACACGACACCCGGGGTGTTCAGGTTCTCCTCGGCCCACTGCGTGGTGACCAGGACGTCTTCACGGCTCATGGAGCGGAACTCACTTTCTGTTACTCGTCTTCGTACGAATGCGACTATCGGTGTTGCCGGTGGAGGTGTGGCGAACCGGGCGCGAGCAGGTGGCGGCACCTGTCACGAGGCGCTCCCCGCGCGCGGCGAGAGGCGTTTGAGCAGCAGGTACATCTCGCAACCGAGGCAGAAGCCGAACGCGCCGTTGAGGAACGCCGCGAACAGCGCGAGCGCCGTGGCGACGATGCCGAGCGCGGTCACACCACTGGCATACCCGATCGTGCCCACCAGCGCGAACGCAAAGCCCACCGCCTGGGCGAACCGCAGCGGCCGGACGTCCTCCCGTTCGTCGGTCGGCTGCAGCCGCGGCGCCACCGCCAGGCGGTACAGCACCGAGTACGGCGCGGGTTTCAGTCCGACGAACGCGCCGATCGCGAAGACCACCGTCTGCGCGGCCAGCAGCGGCCACCAACCGGTCGCGAGCACGACCACCAGCACAACCGTCGTGACGACCGCGGCGAATCGTGGACCGCGTGGATCGACCGCTTCCGGGGCGGACATGACACCTCCTGGACTGGCTGCCTCCTGCTGCGGAGTCAGCGACTCGAGCTGCGCGCGCACTGCCGGCTCGGTGCGTGAACCGGTGTACACAGGCTGCTACGCACACGGCAGAAGTCAACCGCGCGCCGCCGGGTCAACTCGACGCCCGGCTGGAGGAGGTGAGAACCCGGCCTGTCCACGGCGACAAGCCTACTCAGGCTCCCTCAGCGCGGGAACCGTGTTCATTCTGTGGGACGCCGGAGGCAGAGGCCGTTATTCGGGGCAGCCGGGTCTGTTCGGGGCAGCCGGGTCTGTTCGGGGCAGCTGGGTCTATTCGGAGCACTGGGTCTATTCGGAGCGCTGGGTCGCGGATTCGGCGTCCGGCAGGCGGGGCGCCAGTGCGGCGAGCAGTTCCTCACGCTTCGGCACGCCGGACACGCGCAGCAACTCCACACCCGATCGGGCGTAGGCGATCGTCGTGGGCGTGCGCAGCACACCGAGGTCGCGGGCGACTTCCGGCTTGTCGGTGACGTCGAGGTCGACGTGGCGAAGGCCGTCGGTGCACTCGGCGACATGCGTGAGCAGTGCCCTCGCGTGCCTGCAGGGCGCGCAGAACGTCGTCGACAGCTGCACCAGCGTCACGTCGGCGCCCTCGCCGGTGACCGCGTCCCGCACCTCGGCGGGCAGGTCGGCCAGCGCGAGGTCGCCGCCGGGAGTCCCGTCGGACGACGAGCCGGGCACCGCGTCGTCGGAGGGGCTGCCTCCCGAACGGCGGATCCGCCCGTTGCGGGAGCGCACGACCAGACCGACGACGACCGCGGCGACCAGTGTCACCCCGACGACGATCAAGCCCGTCATGGTTCCTCCCGTCGTACCGTTCCACCCGCCCGTGCCGTGGGCCGGCGCCTCAGCCCGAGGTGTCCTGGCCCGCGAAGGTCACGTTCTTCGCCTCGCCACGCACCGTGATGCCGTCGGGCGAGGCGGCCACGGCGGTCGGCGTCACGGTGAAGGGCAGATCACCCGTGTTGATGTCCGCCTCGAAACTCGGCAGCAGCTGCTGCTGCACCGCCTGCGGAACAACGGTCGTCTCCTGGTCATTCCCGAACTGCAACCGGTGCGGCGTGATCTTCACGGTGGTGCCGTCGAGCTCGATCATGGCGAACGCGAAGATCTCCTGCTCCACGCCCGCGATCTGCACCTTGCCCGACAGGCGGATGCCCGCGGAACTGTCGTCGTTGTCGGCACCGTCAGGGCCGTGGTCGGCCTCCCCGCCGGAACCGGAATCGCCGCCGGAACCCGCGCCGGGCGCGTTGTCGGAGTCACCGCCGGTGTTGGCGCTGTCGTCGGTGCCGGTCGACTGCTCGCCGGAACCCTCACCGTGGCGGACGTAGGACTCGCTGGACGCGGCGATCTGCAGGTCCTGGATATTGTCCAGCGGGCTGATCCGGTTGATGTCACTGGCCTTGAGCGTGACCCCGCCCTCGACCCGGCCGATCGTGATGTTGTCGACGTTGCCCTGCGTCAGGTCCGACAGCGGCGCGTCGACGTCGTACAGCTCGGCTTTGACGTCGACGTCGCGCAGCACGTCCTGCACCGGCACCGACTTCGCCTCGACGGTGATGTGGCCGTACTCGCCGGAGATCGCCTGTGTCAGGAACGGGAAGCCGCCGATGCCCACCTCGGGGTCGCTGTCGAGGTTCAGCTGCTCGCGCGCCTTCTGCGACACCGTGTGCTCAGCGAACGCCGCGCCCGCGAAATCGACGCCGACCAGCACGGCCACCACGATGAGCACGATCGTGACGATCTTGCGCACGCGCCGCCCCGAACGCGGCTGCGACGACTTCGACGGGGACACGGTGTCACTCACAAGTTGCTCTCAATCGGCGTCTGTCGGGCCCTTCCGGACGTCGCGCCGGACACTGGAGGAAACAGCGACCGGCCCGTCCGGGATACGCAACGTGATCGGGGCCGTACCAAACAGTAAACACGCCGTTGTGTGATGCCCGTTTCACGATTGCAGACACCTTGCGGGTGCCGGAGCTATTGTCACTGACGACTCGCCCGAGCCCGACTCGAGGCGCTCGAAAACGTGTGAGGCGGTGGCCATGAGCCTGGACCTGCTGGTACTCACTGCGGAACCCGACGCCACCTCGGTGCTGCCCGCCCTCGATCTGCTCCCGCACACCGTACGCGTGCGGGCGCCCGAGGTCACCGCTCTGCTGGACGCAGGCAACCGCGACGTAATCCTGCTCGACGCCCGGTCGGACCTGGCGTCGGCCAAGAGCCTGAGCCGCCTGCTCAAGGGTGCGGGCGACGAGGACGTGACAACCCCGGTGATCGCCGTCGTCGGCGAAGGCGGGCTCGTCGCGGTCAACGCGGAGTGGCGAACCGACGACATCCTGCTGCCCACCGCGGGCCCCGCCGAGGTCGACGCCCGGCTGCGGTTGGTGACGACCCGCGACGGCGGCACCCCGCAGGTCGAGGCCGAACTGCGCGTCGGCGACCTCGTGATCGACGAGGCCACCTACACCGCGCGCCTGCGCAAACGCACCCTCGAACTCACCTACAAGGAGTTCGAGCTGCTCAAGTACCTCGCCCAGCACGCGGGCCGCGTGTTCACGCGCGCCCAGCTGCTGCAGGAGGTGTGGGGTTACGACTTCTTCGGCGGCACCCGCACCGTGGACGTCCACGTGCGGCGGCTGCGCGCGAAGCTGGGCCCCGAACACGAGCAGATGATCGGCACCGTCCGGAACGTCGGTTACAAGTTCGAACGGCCCGCGAAGTCGACCGGCCCGGTAAAAGGGGGTAGCCCCGGGGGTGCGAACGCCCCCGGGCCCGCTGCCGGACCCGCGGCCCCCGAATCCGCGCGCTTCGGCGAGTACTCGGGACGCTGACGGCGGCCTCGCTCCCGGCCCTGATGCTCCGGACTCCGACGAACGCGACCTCGCGCCGCCGTCCCACGGGCCGGACGATCACGGCACCGGAACAGCCCACCCCGATAGCCTGGCGGGCATGGTGGAGCTGCAGTGGGCCGAGAACCTGGACGACGAACGCACCGCGGCGGTGCGCGCGCTGCTGACGGCGGCGCGCGGTGTCGACGGCAAACCCGAGGTCGACCCGGACGGCCCGCTGCCGGGCGAGTTCTCCGGTGGCCGGTACCTGCTGGCCACGACGGGCGACGACCTCGTCGGTGTCGTCCACGTCGATGCCTCGGGCGACGCGTTCGGCAGGCGGGTCGCCGAGCTCGTCGTACACCCCGACCACCGGCGGTCCGGTCACGGTGCCGCGCTGGCCGAGGCGCTACTGGAGGAGTACCCGTCGAACCTGCGGGTCTGGGCCCACGGCGATTGGCCAGGCGCGGCCAGGCTCGCCCAGCACCACGGCCTGCTGCGCAGCCGCGAACTGTTGGTCATGCATGTCGAGACGGCAGACGCCGACTGGCCGGAACCGGACCTGCCCGAGGGCGTCACGCTGCGTACGTTCACGCCCGGCTCCGACGAGCAGGCCGTCGTCGACGTCAACGCCCGCGCGTTCCACTGGCACCCCGAGCAGGGCGCGCTGACGGCCGACGACCTGGCCGCGACCGAACGCGAGGACTGGTTCGACCCGCGGGGGTTCTTCCTCGCCGAGAAGGCGGGGACCGTGATCGGCTTCCACTGGACGAAGGTGCACCCGCCGAACCCGGCGAAGTTCGGCGGCCGACCTGCCGGCGAGGTGTACGTCGTCGGTGTCGACCCGAGCGCCCAGGGCGGCGGCCTCGGCCGCGCGCTCACGATCGCGGGGCTACGCCACCTGGCCGAACGTGGTCTGAGCCAGGTGATCCTCTACGTCGAGGGCGACAACGCGCCCGCCGTCGCCGTCTACCGCAGGCTCGGGTTCACACCGTACGAAGTGGACGTTCAGTACGCGACGTCCGACGCCGGGTGAGTGTGCGCACGTGACGGCGTCCGGAGTCCCCCTACGGTGGTAGCGTCGCGGAAGGCCAGTCGTACTCACGGGTGACGTGAGTCAGGGAATCCGGTGCGAATCCGGAACTGACGCGCAGCGGTGAGGGTGACGGCCGGAACACACGCCACTGCGGCCCGACATGCGCCACTACGGCCCGGACGGGCGGCGGGAAGGCGTTCCGGTCGGATGATCCCGAGTCCGAAGACCTGCTGGCCCCGGCTCCTGCGAGCCGGCAACAGGTCCGACTGCGGGCTCCGCGCATGAGCCCTCGACACCAAGGGAACGCTGTGCCGATCTTCCCGCCCCGCCCACGCACCATCCGCACGTCCGCGGCGTTGCTGCTCTCGGCGTGCCTCACCGTCGGCCTCGCCGCCTGCGGCGCACCCGCGGCCCCCCGCGAACAGGCGGCACCGGGATTCCCGCGCACGATCGACAACTGTGGCCGCACCACCGAGGTGCAGCGGCCTCCGGAACGTGTCGTCTCGCTCAACCAGGCGAGCACGGAGATCCTGCTCTCGCTCGGACTCGAGGACCGCATCGTCGGCACGTCGATGTGGACCGATCCGGTGCTGCCCGAACTGAAACAGGCCGCCGACGGCCTCCCACGGCTGGCCGAGAACATGCCGTCGTTCGAATCGGTGCTCAACGCCGAGCCGGACTTCGTCACCGGGTCGTTCGCCGCGACACTCGGCAAGGGCGGGGTGGCCACGCGCACACAGTTCGAGGAGCTGGGCGTGCCGACGTACCTGTCACCCACCGACTGCGGAACCAAGGACAACAGCGGCTCCGGCGACGGCAGTCGGTCCGAACCGCTGGCGATGGACGTGCTGTACGGCGAGATCCGCGATCTGGCACGGGTCTTCGACGTGGAGCAGCGCGGCGAGAAGCTCATCGGCGACCTGAAGCGGCGGCTCGACGGGCTCGACGTCGACGCGTCCGGAACGTCGGTGCTGTACTGGTTCGCGAACTCCGACTCGCCGTACCTGGCCGGCTGCTGCGGCGCGCCGGGGATCATGACCCGCGCCGTCGGCGCCGACAACGCCTTCGACGACACGCACGCCGAGTGGCCGCAGACGGGCTGGGAGAACGTCGCCGAACGCGACCCCGACGTCCTCGTGCTCGGCGACCTGACCCGACGTTCGCAGACCGCGGAATCGGCCGAGACGAAGATCGAGTTCCTCGAGTCGCACCCGGTCACCCAGGACATGACGGCCGTCAAACGGAAGCGGTACGTGACGGTGTCCGGCCAGGCGCTGAACCCGACGATCCGTACCGTCGACGGTGCCGCGGAACTCGCGGCCGAACTCCGCCGGTTCGGGCTGGCACGGTGATCACCGTGACGACCGGCCGCGCGACGCGCTCTCCGGCGGCGACCGCCGCCGGAACGGTGCGGTCTCGACTGCCGGCACTGCTGCTCGGCGGCTGCCTCGTGTTGCTCGCCTCGATCGCCGTCGCCGTCACGATCGGTCCCGCGGACATCGGCGTCAGCGACGTCTGGGCGACGCTGCTGTCCCGCGTCGGACTCGCCGACCCCACGTTGTCGGTGCTGCGCGACGGCATCATCTGGGACCTGCGGCTGCCGCGCACGCTGCTGGCCGCCGTGTGCGGTGCGGGACTCGCGGTGTGCGGCGTGGTGATGCAGTCATTGCTGCGCAACCCGCTCGCGGACCCGTTCGTGCTCGGCGTGTCCTCCGGGGCGTCGACCGGCGCGGTGCTGGTCGTGGTCCTCGGGGTCGGCGGTGGCGTGCTGTCGATGTCCGGCGGGGCGTTCCTCGGCGCGGTGGCGTCGTTCGCCCTGGTGCTGACCCTCAGCCACACGCTCGGCGGGACCACCGACCGTGTCGTGCTGTCAGGCGTGGCGGTCATGCAGCTGCTGTCGGCGCTGACGTCGTTCATCGTGCTGACCTCCGCCGACGCGGAGACCACACGGGGCGTGCTGTTCTGGCTCCTCGGCTCGCTGGCGAACGCAGGCTGGTCCGAGGTGACCGCCTGCGCCGTGGTGCTGGCGGGCACGCTGGTGGTGTGCGGCGGGTACGCCCGGTCGCTCGACGCCTTCGCGTTCGGCGAGGACGCTGCCGCCACACTGGGCGTCGCCGTCGGCCGGACCCGCGTCGTGCTGATGTCGGTGACTGCCCTGCTCACGGCCGTGCTCGTCAGCTCCGTCGGGGCGATCGGGTTCGTCGGACTCGTGCTCCCGCACGCGGCACGGTTGCTCACCGGCCCCGGGCACGCACGCCTGCTGCCCGTGAGCGCGCTGGCTGGTGCGGTGCTGCTCGTGTGGGTCGACACGGTGGCACGGACCGTGCTGCAACCGCAGGAGGTGCCCGTCGGCGTCGTCACGGCGCTGATCGGAGTGCCCGCGTTCGTGCTGATCCTCTACCGCTCCCGGGGTGCGCAATGACCTCGCGGTACCGAACGACCCCGCAGCCAGCAACGACCCCGCGGCCAGGAACGACGGAGTCCGCTGTGGACGCCGGCCTGGCCGCCGATCGGGTGTCGCGGTCGCTCGGCGGCGGGCTCGTGCTCGACGGCGTGAGCGTGGCACCCGCCGACGGGTCGACCGTGGGCGTGCTCGGACCGAACGGATCGGGCAAGTCGACGTTGCTACGGGTGCTGGCCGGCGTCCTCGAGCCGTCGGCGGGTCTGGTCACTGTGGACGGCCGGGAGCTGGCCGACGTACCCAGGCGGACGCTGGCGAAGCGCGTCGCCGTCGTCGAACAGCACTCCGACACCCAGATCCCGTTGACGGTGCGCGACGTCGTCGGACTCGGTCGGGTGCCGCACCGCCGGGCGTGGCTGTCGGCGTCGGCCGACGACGACGCGGCGGTCCAGGAGGCGCTGGAGCAGACCGGCATGACGGCCAGGTCAGCCCAGCGCTGGCAGACCCTGTCGGGCGGCGAACGCCAACGGGTGCAGATCGCCCGGGCGCTCGCCCAGCGTCCGCGGGAACTGCTTCTCGACGAACCGACGAACCACCTCGACGTGCAGCACCAGTTCGAGCTTCTCGATCTGCTGGCCTCGCTGCCCGTGACGTCCGTGATCGCCCTGCACGACCTGAACCTCGCCGCGATGTACTGCGATGAGATCGTGCTGCTCGACCACGGCGCCGTCGTCGCGGCGGGCGACCCGGCGGACGTGCTCACCGAGGAGCTGATCCTGCAGGTCTACAACGTCAAGGCCGAGGTCACCACCAGCCCCGAAGGCCACCCCCACGTCCGCTTCCTCCGCACCTGACCCGACACGCGTGTTGCGTTCCCCGGGGCCCGTGTTGTGGTTTCCGGGGCCCGTGTTGCAGCCCCCGGGGCCCGTGTTGCGTTCCCCGGGGCCCGTGTTGCGGCCCCAGGGCCCGTGTTCTGCGCTCGGAGAACGCGTGTCCTGCGTTGTGCGCCGCGTCAGTCGCCCTGCCTGCTCAACGCTTCCACTCCGCGAACTCGGCAGCCGTCGCACGGAACATGTCCACGGACATGTCGTAGGCGGCACTGCCGGAACGATGCGTCGCGGCGCCTCGTCGAGGTCTACGACCTCGACCAGAACCTCGGCCCGCCCGCGCCGGATCGAAATCCTCGAACCTCACCGAACATCGCGCCGAGTTGTTCGCGCAGCGGCGCATACGCGGGGTTCGGCGTGGTCGTCGTCAACCCACGACCGGACAGGTCGGTGTCGTCACCGCCGGGGCGGACGGTCGTCACGGAGAGCCGAACGCTTCGACCTCCATCGATAGGTCACCGCTGATCGTCTCGAGCGCGGCCTTCGCCGACGCGCTCGTCGACGCCACGCTGCGGGCTTTCGCACCCGCGTGGCCGTCGCCCGGACCGCACCACGGTCCCGATGGGCGCAGCCCGCCCGTGAGCCCGTCCACGGGGATTGTGGGGCACGCGCGGGTGCAACACCGCCCCCGCGAACTGCAACACGAGCCCCGGAAACCGCAACACGGCACCCCGAAGCCGCAACCCGGGGTGGTGGGCTGCGGGGGCAGCGTCAGCCGAAGCGGCCCGAGATGTAGTCCTCCGTGGCCTTCTGCGACGGCGTGGAGAAGATCCTCGTCGTCTCGTCGATCTCCACGAGCTCACCGGGCTTGCCGACGCCCTGCAGATTGAAGAACCCGGTGGTGTCGGACACGCGCGCGGCCTGCTGCATGTTGTGCGTGACGATGACGATCGTGTAGTTCTCCTTGAGCTCCAGCATCAGGTCCTCGATGGCCTGCGTGGAGATCGGGTCGAGCGCCGAGCACGGCTCGTCCATCAACAGCACCTCGGGCTGCACGGCGATGGCACGCGCGATACACAGCCGCTGCTGCTGTCCACCCGACAACCCCGAACCCGGCTTGTGCAGGCGGTCCTTGACCTCTTCCCACAGGTTGGCCGATTTCAGCGACCGCTCCACGAGGTCGTCCATGTCGGACTTCTTCAGCCGCTTGTTGTTCAGCTTGAGGCCGGCCGCCACGTTGTCGTAGATCGACATCGTGGGGAACGGGTTGGCCCGCTGGAACACCATGCCGATCTGCCTGCGCACGTTCACGGGGTCGACGTTGGCCCCGTACAGGTCGTCGTCGTCCATGACGACCGAGCCCTCGACGCGCGCGTTCGGCACGAGCTCGTGCATGCGGTTGAGGGTGCGCAGGAACGTCGACTTGCCGCAGCCCGACGGCCCGATCAGCGCCGTGACCGACCGCGGCTGGATCGTCATCGACACGCCCTGCACCGCGAGAAACTTGTCGTAGTAGATGTCGAGGTCTTTGACCTCGATGCGCTTAGCCACAGTTACTTCCTACTCTTTCCGGGCCGTCAGCGGGTCTTCGGGGCGAACAGCTTGGAGATGGCCCGAGCGACGAGGTTCAGCACCATCACGATGATGATCAGCACCAGAGCGGCACCCCACGCACGGTCGAACGACGCCTCCGCGAACAGGCCGGGGCTCTGGTACTCGTAGTACGAGAAGACCGACAGTGTGGTCATTCGACCGTCGAAGGGGTCGAAGTTGTCGCCGTCGGTCAGGCCCGCGGTCACCAGCAGTGGCGCGGTTTCACCGATGACACGGGCGATCGCGAGCGTGACGCCCGTGGCGATACCGGCCAGCGCTGTCGGCAGCACCACCTTCAGGATAGTCCGCCACTTGGGCACAGCGAGCGCGTACGAGGCTTCGCGCAGCTCGTTGGGTACGAGCTTGAGCATCTCCTCGGTGGAACGCACGACGGTGGGGATCATCAGCACGCTCAGTGCGACGGCGCCGGCCATACCCATGCGCACGCCGGGTCCGAACATCATCACGAACAGTGCGTAGGCGAACAGACCAGCGACGATCGACGGGATACCGGTCATGACGTCGACGAAGAACGTGATGGCCTTGGCGAGCTTGCCGCGGCCGTATTCGACGAGGTAGATCGCGGTGAGCATGCCGATCGGCACGGAGATCAGCGTGGCGAGCCCCGTGATGATCAGCGTGCCCATCATCGCGTGGTAGATGCCGCCGCCTTCGCTGGTGACGCCGACCATCGAGTACGTGAAGAACTCGGAATCGAACCGCACCACGCCCCTCGACACCACGGTGAAGATCACCGAGACGAGAGGCAGCAAGGCCAGCAGGAACGCACCGGAGACGGCAGCCGTGACGAACCGGTCGGTGGCCTTACGCGGCCCTTCCACGGCGCGCGACCAGGTGTAGATGATCACCACGTAGGCGGCCGCCGCGAGCAGTGCACACGGCACGATGTCCCAGTCGGCCAGGAACCAGAGCAGCAGGCCCGCCAGGCCCGCGGCCACGAGCGTGGTCGGCGCGGCACCCCGCGGCAGCTGACCGGCCGTGAGCGACACCCCGCCGAGCGGCGTGTTCAGGTCCGGGTCCTGTTGGGGAGTCGTGAGCGAGGTGGACATCAGTTGGCTCCGTCGAAGTCTTTGCGCCTGTTGATCACCGCGCGGGCGATCATGTTCACGGCCAGAGTGATGGCGAACAGCACGAGGCCGGAGGCGATCAACGTGTGGATCCCGACACCGGTCGCTTCGGGGAACTGCAGCGCGATGTTCGCGGCGATGGTCGGCGGGTTGTCACTGCTGATCAGGTTGAACGTGATGCCACCCGCGGACGCGGACAGCACCATCGCGACGGCCATCGTCTCGCCGAGCGCGCGGCCGAGGCCGAGCATCGAGGCGCCGATGATGCTGGAGCGGCCGAACGGCAGAGCGGCCATGCGGATCATCTCCCACCGCGTCGCGCCGATCGCGAGCGCGGCCTCCTCGTGCAGCTGCGGCGTCTGCATGAACGCCTCGCGCACGACGGCGGTGATGATCGGCAGCACCATCACGGCGAGCACGATGATCGCCACGAGCATGGTGCGGCCCGTCGAGGACGGCGGCCCCGCGAAGAACGGAATCCAGCCGAGGTACTCGGACGCCCAGGACGCGGGATCGACCGTGACGGGCGCCAGCACGTTCATGCCCCACAGGCCGAAGATGATGCTGGGCACCGCGGCGAGCAGGTCGATGATGTAGCCGAGGGCCTTGGCGATGCTGCGCGGTGCGTAATACGTGATGAACAGGGCGATCGCCACCGCGAGCGGCACGGCGATGACCAGCGCCAGCACCGCCGAGATCAGCGTGCCGAACAGCAGTGGCCAGATGTAGAAGACGAGTCCCTGGCCGCCTGGGATGTCCTCGGCGGGCGCCGTGAGCGCCGGCCACGCCTCCGTCACCAGGAAGACCGCGACACCCGCGAGCGCCACGAGGATCAACACGCCGGATCCGGTGGAGACACCGGCGAAGATGCGATCACCCGGACGTCGCGGCACCCGGTTCTTCCGGGGCGGGGCCTCGGTAGTGGAAGCCACGTTCTATCCCTTCCGTTCTTGCGTTCGGCCGCCGCGGTGGCGCACAAACCGGCTCACGAACAAGTCTCCTGACACGCGCGTGTCCGGGTGGTCACCTCGTCGTCGAGGAGACCACCCGGACAGTGCGGGGACGCCACTCGGGTCGCCCGTTGTCGCTTGTGCGACGGTTACCGACGGCTGTCAGCTGCCGGAGTTCGACGAGCCGATGGACTCGACGGCCGGCTTCACCTTGGACCGCAGGTCGTCGGAGATCGGCGCGGAACCGGCCTGCTCCGCAGCGGCCTTCTGGCCCTCTGCGCTGACGACGTAGTTCAGGTAGTTCTTGACCATGGTGGCCTTGTCGGCGTTGTCGTAGTTGCTGCAGGCCAGCACGTAGGACACCAGCACGATCGGGTAGGTGCCGGACTCCTTCGTGTCGCGGGCCAGGTCGAAGGCGAAGCTGTGCTCGCCGCGGCCCTCGACCCGCTCGGAGACGTCGAGCACGGCCGACGCGGCCTCCGGGGAGTACTTCACGAACTCGTCACCGACACCGACCTCGACGGTCGTCAGGTCGCCCGCCTGGCTGGCGTCGGCGTAACCGATGGTGCCACTGCCGTTCTTGACGGCCTGCACGACGCCGGAGGTGCCCTGCGCGGCCTCGCCGCCGTCGACCGGCCACTCGTCGCTGACCTCGTGCGGCCACTGCTCGGGCGCCGCGGCCTTGAGGTACTCGGCGAAGTTCTCCGTGGTGCCGGAGCCGTCGGCACGGTTCACCGGGACGATCCGGGTGTCCGGCAGGTTGACGCCCTTGTTGGTGGCGGCGATCTCCGGGTCGTTCCACTTGGTGATCTTCTGGTTGAAGATCTTGGCGATCGTTTCCGGCTTCAGCTTGAGGCTGTCGACACCTTCGATGTTGGTGATCAGCGCGACCGGCGAGACGTAAGCGGGAACCTCGACGAAGCCGCCCTCACCGCAACGCTCCTGGGCGGCCTTGACCTCCTTGTCGTCGAGGTAGGCGTCCGAGCCCGCGAAGTCCACGCCACCGTTGGTGAACTGCTCACGACCGCCGCTCGAGCCCACCGGGTCGTAGTTGATGGTGCCGTCGTTGTTCTCCAGGAAGCCGGTACGCCACGCGTTCTGCGCCGCCTCCTGCGAGCTGGCGCCCGCGCCGTTGACGGTGGGGCCACTCGCCGCCCCTTCCTCGTTGGCGGAGCCGCAGGCGACCAAGCCGAACGCGAGCGCGGCCGTCGTCGGCAGAACAAAGGCGCGGCCCAGGGTGGAACGCTTCACAGTTGACCTCTTCCGGGGTTCTGGTGCGGCAGTTCGCCTGCCGCCGCTCGGGGTGTGTGCCGCGTCGAACGCTATGGGCGGGACATGACACCGCTTCATGAAGCGAATGAACGGCAGGTGAACGAGGTGCGACGCGCCGACGACGTCACAGCGACATCACCGCGGGGTGACCGACCGCTGTCGGCAATGCATGCGCAGGTCATACGGCACGTGGCCACCGCGTAGCCCGAGCGGATTAGGACCCATCGATCAAACGTCGCTGGAACTGTGATTTGGCATACGCCCAGTGACGACGAACAGCATCCGGCGCGCCACGGAGACCGCGTGGTCGGCGTAACGCTCGTAGAACCGGCTCAGCAGCGTCAGGTCCACGGCCGGGGACACACCGTGCTGCCAGTCGCTGTCCATGATCACGGTGAACAGATTGCGGTGGATCTCGTCCACCTCGTCGTCGTCGTCCTCGAGGCTCTTGGCGGCCTCCGCGTCGTCACCGCGCACGACCCGTTCGAGCTTGCGAGCCAGGCGCACATCCACGTCACCGAGCCGCTCGAAGGCGGGCCGCACGTCCGGCGGCAGTACCGGCTCCGGGTGTCTGCGGCGGGCGGCCTTCGCGACGTGCAGCGCCAGGTCGCCCATCCGCTCGATGCTTTCGGCCGCGTGCAGCGCCGCGACCACGATGCGCAGGTCCGTCGCCACCGGCGCCTGCAGCGCGAGCAGGCCGTAGGCCTTCTCCTCGGCCGCCGACCGGGCGTCGTCCACCTTCACGTCGTCGCTGATGACCTGCTCGGCCGTTTCGAGGTCCTGGTGCAGCAGCGATCGCGTCGCGAGCTCCATCGCTTCGGCGACCAGCTGCACCATGTCACCCAGTTGGGCACGAAGATTGTCGAGTTCGAGGTTGTAGGCGTCCCGCATACGGCTGACTCTACGGCCCGTGATGGCCCAACGCCGAATCCGGATCTGAACCATCGGTGAACGCGAACCGACGGCTCGGTGAGAACTGCCGGGCGCGTCGATGCAGGTCCGCGGACTGCGAGCCGGTCTGTGGCCGCATCCGTGGCCCGTTCCTGGGCCGTCCGTGACTCCGTCAGGGTGCCGATGCGCTGGCGGGCTGTTCCACGGCCTGCTGTTCCTCGGAGGAGGGCTGCCCACCGGCGGACGCCTCGTCGGCCGGCTTCTCCTCACCCGGAAGTGGCGTGTTGTCGATGATCGCGTCGAACAGCGCCTGGGAGTCCTGTTCGAGCAGCACCTCGTTGCCACGTTCGTTGGCATCGCCGACCGTCGGCACGGTCAGGAACTCGACCTTGCCCGCGTCGAACCCGCGCATCGACTGCGCGAGCGTCAGCATCTGGTCGACGCCGATGCCCTCGCCGAACGTCGACCGCGTGAACGCGTTGACGAAGTTGCTCAGCTTGCCGGTGTCGAACAGCACGTCGCCCGACAACGTCCTGTCCAGCAGCGCCGACAGGAACTTCTGCTGGCGCTGCATCCGGCCGTAGTCGGAGAACGTCGGGTCGCTGTAGACCTTGCGCGCACGGACGTAGTTCAGCGCCTGGTCGCCCTGGAGCTTCACGTTCCCCGTCTCGGTGACGACCTTGCCGAGCGTCTGGTCGACGATCGGTTCGTCGATCTGCACGCGAACCCCGCCGACCGCGTCGACCATGCCCTTGAAGCCGTGGAAGTCGATGCCGACGAAGTGGTTGATCTTCATCCCGGTGAGTTCCTGGACCACCTTCGTCACACACTTCGGGCCGCCGACCGAGAACGCGGTGTTGATCTTGACCTGTTCGGCCGCGGGCATCACCTCGCCGTACCGGCCGGACTCGGAGTCCCAGCGCTCGCACGCGGGCCGCGTGATCTCCAGGTCACGCGGGAACGACACGACGACGGCACGGGTACGGTCCTCCGGCACGTGCGCCACCATCAACGTGTCCGACCGGGCGCCGCCGACGTCGGAGGCGGTACCGACGTTCTCCTCGGCCTCCGCACCCTCACGCGTGTCCGAGCCGAGGATGATGAAGTTCTCGTCGCCGAGCTGACCGGGCATGATGTGCGCCGAGTTCTCGTCGAGCGCCGCGATCTGGTTGAACTTCGAGTCGAACCACGTCTTCGCGCCCCACATGGTGCCCGTGGCGAGGAAGACCAGCGCGGCGGCGACGATCGCCAGCGTCTTGCTCGCGAGCCGTGCCCTGTCGTTCTTCCGCTTCTTCTTCTCCTGCAGCCGGGTGCGCGCGGGCGCGCCCTCCTCGGAATGCTCGTCGGAGTGCTCGTCGGACTGGTCGTCGGCGCGGTCCGCGGCGTGCTGCTCGCCGGACTGGTCGGCATCGGCACGTTCACCGGCCTCGCCCGCGGCGTCCCGGTCGCCCTTCACCGCCGAACCGCGGCCCCCGATCCTCGACGTCACGACGGCCTGCAATTTCGTGCGCGTGTGCTCGATCCTCGCCGCGAACCGTTCCTTGCGCGCGCGGCGCTCGCTCTCCTCGGCCTCCAGCTCGTCGTGTGCGGCGGAGAACCGGGCGAGCGTGTTGTCGATCTTGCGCTTGTACTGCGTCTGCTCGTCGACCGGCTCCATCTGGTCGGTCATCGAGACCCGGTCCTGCTCCCGGTCCCGACGGGGAGCGAGCGGCCTGCGCGGACGCGGCGGCGCGGGAGCCGCGCGACCGGGTTCCTCGGGCTCCGGGCCGTCCGGCTCGGGATCATCGGGAGCGGGTTCGGCCGGCGACGGCTCGGCCGGTGCGGGTTCGGCCGGCGACGGCTCGGCCGGTGCGGGTTCGGCGGGAGGCGGCGCCGCCGGTCTGCGCGGACGCGGCGCATCGGGCCGTTCGGCGCCGCGCGGCCCTGCACCCTGCACGGACCGCGGAGCCCCGGCGCCCCGTCGAACGCCGGGGTCGCCGTCGATGTCGCCGTGGCCGGGGTCGCCGTCGACGTCGCCGGGGTCGGGGTCGGGGTCGGGGTCAGGGCCGGCGTCCAGCACGGACGCCACGGCCCCGAACACGGTCGGCGGCTCGGGTTCGGGCTCGGAACGCGGCGGGCCCGGACGTCGCTCGGCACGCGCCGGATCGGGACGCGACGCCGGGCGACGCGGACCGGGACCGTCCACCGGCGGCCCCGCTGGACGGCCGTTCGGGTGCGGCGCACCCTCGGCGTGCGGTTCGGTGTGCCCGCGTGGCCGCCCCGCAGGCGGCGCCGGGGCGCGCCGGGGCGGCTCGACTGCCCGATTCGCGGGCGGCGGCCCCGCGGACTCGGGCGGTGCGGGCATTCCCGACGCCGCCGGAGCCGCGGGCGCGCCCGGATCGGCGGGTCGGGGCGGCCTGCGCTGTCCACCGGGTCGACCAGGCGGGCCCGGCGGTGCGGGCCGATCGAACGCCGCGGGCTGGCCGGAGGAGGCCGCAGGCGGCTCGGGAGCGGCCTGCGGGCGAGCGTCCCGGACCGGCCGCGGGTTCGGACCGGAATGGTGTGGTGTGCGCTGTCCCGGCGGAACCGGCGGACGCGGACCGCCCTGCGGCGCCCCGTCCGGACGCCCCGGACGGGGTGCGGCCGGTCCCGGCTCACGCTGCGGGCCACCGCTGGGCTGTTCTCTCGGCGGCCGCGGGTCGGCGGGACCGCCCCGCGGTTGCCGCGCGTCGGGCTCGGGCCGTGGCCTGCGCGCAGGCGGTTCGCCCGGCCCGGGTGAACGTCGCAGGTCCTGCTGCCGTCCCGGGTCCTGCTGTCGTCCGAGGTCATGCTGCCGTCCCGGGTCCTGCTGTTCCGGCTCGGGCGGACGTGCCGGCGGCGGGGCGGACGGCGGCGCGGGCGGCCGCGACGTCTGCGGGCGAGCGGGCGGTTCCGGCGACTCGGGTGGTGCAGGCTGTGCGGCACGCGGTGGTTCGGGACGCGGGGGTTCGGGACGTGGTTCGGGAGCCGATTCCGGCGGCGCGGGCGGGCCGGGCCGGGCCGGGGGTGCGGCGGGCGGCCGCCCGCCGCGGCGAGGGGGAACGGGAGGCTCACCGGCCCGCTCACCGTGGGCATCGGCGCGCGGTTCCGGTCGCGGTTCGGAACGGGGCTCCGGTCGTGGGGCGGGCCGAGGTTCGGGCCAGGGTTCCGGATGCGGTTCGGGGCGGGCCTCGGAGCGCGGTCCCTGGCGATGTTCGGGGCGCGATTCCGGATGCGCCTCGTGGCGCACCTCGGCCTCGGCGCGCCGACCGCGCGGTGACGACGGTGGCTCTGCGGGTTCCTCCGCGGCCCGGGAGAGTCTGCCCGCCTGCGGGTTGTAGCCCGTCTTGGCGAGCAACTCGGACACGCTCGTGCCGCCGTCCCCGTCGAGGGAACGCCGGCGTTTCCGTTCGGAGTCTGCCCGGTTGCGCTCGGCGCGACGACGCCATTCTGCGACCTGGTCGGCGGCGGCCTGGGCATGGCGCGAGGCAGGCGAGCCGTGCTCGTCGGACACGCGCCCACTCCTTCCCCAGAACACCGGTCACATGCCGCATTCGCGACATCACCGCGACCGTGGCGTGATCGACTTTCAGACAGTGTGCGCTATCGTACGGACGTCCCTCTTTCGTGACGACACCAAGGCCCGAACTTTTTACACAGAGTTGCGTTGTTTGGCGTCAACGGTCACCCCGTAGGGAACTGCGAGTGAACGCCTTCACGAATGCGGCCGAACCGAATACGCACTGAGAGTGCGTATCGAGTCGGCTTCGCGCGGCTCTTCGAAGGCTACCGAGTTGCGACCCTCTCGTTTTGCCTGGTAGAGGAACTCGTCCGCAATGCGGAGGCGCGCGTCGGCGTCGCCATCGGCAGGCGAAATGCCGGCACTGATCGTGACCGCCAGCCCCGGTTCCACCGTCCGCCACGGGAACTGTTCGACGCGCATGCGCGCCCGCTCGACGATCGCCGCGACCGTTCTCGGCGACGTCACCGGTACCACCAGCACGAACTCCTCGCCGCCGTAACGGGCGCAGAACCCGCCCGGCGGGAGCGACTGCCGGAGAATGCGCGCCACCTGCCGCAGCACCCGGTCGCCCACGTCGTGCCCGAAGCGGTCGTTGACGCTCTTGAACTCGTCGAGGTCGACCAGTGCGACGGCGACCGGGTCGAGCCACGGCAGGGTGCGGTCGAGGTAGCGGCGGTTGTACACGCCGGTGAGCGCGTCGGTCAGGCTCTCGTGGCGCAGCTGTTCGACCTCACGGCGGTACTGCTCGGGGATCGGGGTCGCAGCCGGCAGCCTCCTGGCGTGACCGAGCGCCGAGCGCAGGTGCTCGTAGGCGCTGCGCCAGTCACCCTGCTCGGCGAAGGCGGCGGCCAGTGATTCGTGGGCGGAGACCAGTGCGGCGGTGTCGTGGACGGGTTCGGCCGGCGTCACCGCGTCACCTCCAACAGCGTCGAACCCCATACAGGGATGTCGACAGAAGAGACGCGCCTCTTGAGCCGACGGGACCCGTAGAACGTGAGAATCGCTCAACAGGACGAGCGATGTCACAGGCGGCCACGGGCACAACCCGCCGCCGACCTCGGAACGGACGAAACGGGCGCGTTCAGATGCGGAACGACCGGGTGAACGCGGCCAGCAGTTCCTTCGGCCCGGTGATCGCGACGAGGCCGTCGGCCAGCGCGTCGTCCGGTGTCAGCTCCCCCGCGAGGAGCGCGCGGAACGCCGGGCCGGTGTCGACGACCAGATCGACACCGCCGGCCTCGCCGGGCGCGGCGGCGAGTTCCCCACCCTCGACACGGGCGTGCACGACGACGTCGCCGACCCGGATCTCGTAGGTCGCGTCGCTCTCCGCCTGGGCAGCTTCGGGCAGGAACGTCGAGCGCAGCGCCATGACCAGGGAATCGGCCGTGATGATCTCGTCGGGGCCCGGTTCGCCGAGTGCGCGGGCGCCCCAGCGGCCGAGGGCGAGGACGACGTCCTCGAGGTCGGCGCCGTACTCGGTGAGCGCGTACTCGACGGACCCGTCGGGCCGTGGCCGCAGCCTGCGTTCGACGATGCCCGCGGTCTCGAGTTCCTTCAGGCGCGCCGACAGAACGTTGGTCGGGATGCGCGGCAGACCGCGTTTCAGATCCGTGTAGCGCTTCGGCGAGACGAGCAGATCGCGGACGATCAGCAGCGCCCAACGTTCCCCGACCAGTTCGACGGCACGAACGAGCCCACAGAACTGCCCGTACTGCCGCTTTCCCATTCTTCGGAGTCTACCGCTTCATGCACCGCCCGAATCCCGCTTGCTTTTCCGCAGCGAGTGGGCGCTCGATCGCCCCACGAGCACCGCCGAGGCGTGGCACACAGCCATGCGCCGGAGTGCCTGTGAGCGGCGGTGGTCGGGCCGACAGGAGGAGGCACGGATCCTCCCTCACCGGTGCCGCCCCGGGAGCGTTCTGCTCAGCCCCCGGAATGCATCATGTCGGCGCCTTCGGGCACGCACGGGTCGTCGGGGTCGTCGAGCCAGCCGTGCGGCAGCGTGACCTTGCCGGGCGAGCCCTGCCTACCCCTCGGGCCGAGGGCGTCCGCGGGGAACGGCGCGTCGTGGGACAGCTTTCCGATGAGGTCGTCGAGCTGCTCGAGCGATGACACGGTCGCGAACGACCGCCGCAGCTCCGAGCCCACGGGGAAGCCCATGAAGTACCAGGCCATGTGCTTGCGGATGTCGCGCATGGCCTTGTCGTGGCCGTCGTGCTCGATGAGCAGCTCGGTGTGCCTGCGCAGCACCTGCGCGACCTCACCCAGGTTCGGCGCCTCCGGCCTCGGCCTGCCCTGGAACGCGGCCTCCAGCTCGCCGAACAACCACGGCCTGCCGAGGCACCCGCGACCGACGACGACGCCGTCGCAGCCGGTCTCGTCGACCATGCGTAGGGCGTCGTCGGCGGTGAAGATGTCGCCGTTGCCGAGCACCGGGATGCCCGTGACGGCTTCCTTGAGGCGTGCGATGTGCGACCAATCGGCCTTGCCGGAGTAGCGCTGCGCGGCGGTGCGGGCGTGCAGCGACACCGCGGCGGCACCCTCGGCCTCGGCGATCCGGCCCGCGTCGAGGTAGGTGTGGTGGTCGTCGTCGATGCCGACGCGGAACTTGACAGTCACGGGCACGCCCGCAGGCTCGGCGGCCTCGACAGACGCGCGCACGATGTTGCCGAACAGCGTGCGCTTGTACGGCAGGGCGGAGCCGCCGCCTTTGCGGGTCACCTTGGCCACGGGGCAGCCGTAGTTCTGGTCGATGTGGTCGGCCAGACCCTCCCCGATGATGATCTTCACGGCCTCCCGCATCGTCGCCGGATCGACGCCGTAGAGCTGCATCGACCGCGGGTACTCGCCCGCGGCGAAGGTCATCATGTGCATCGTGCCCGGATGGCGCTCGACGACGGCGCGGGCGGTGATCATCTCGCACACGTACAGCCCCGCGCCGTACTCCTGGCACAGCTGGCGGAACGCGACGTTGGTGATGCCCGCCATCGGAGCGAGCACGACGGGAGGGTCGACCCGATAAGGGCCGACCTGCAGCGCAGGCGTCGTCAAGGTGGCGGTCATGTCTCCAGGTTAGTCGCCGCCGACGACGATCATCGCCACCCCGCACGCCACCCGCACGCCGACCCGCCGACGCGCGGTCGTTCTGGCGAACCGAGGAGACACTCGACGTCGTCACATGGCTCCGTTCATACAACGAGGCCCACGGAGCCGCCGGAGCGCTCACGCACCCCACTGTCGGTGTTCACAATTCATTGTCCGCGCATTCCCCGAGGCGACGGTCGCCGTTCCGTGGACATTCGCACATTACCCGGCCGACTCTCTCCGAATTCGTTCGGTGATACCAGCAATCACCGAACGGAGCTATCCCCCGTCGACCGCGACGCCTAAATTATATTCTGCGGTTCCGCACTGTGAGCACCCGGCACGCCCGGGGATCCGAATACCGGGAAGACGGCACACCGGGAAATACGCGGTAAGCGACGACGCGGGGAAAATGATGGAGCGCCGCAGCGAATCCTTCTCGGACTCCGTCCCGGAGTCCGAGGCCCGACGACGGACGGCCGACGACGTTCACGCACCGGCCATTCCGCGGCAGGCCGACCGTGAAGCGTGGGATTACCACCTGGAGCGCAGGCGTTCCGAGGCCGCAGCGCTGACCGAGGCCGTCACCGCGCGGGTCCACACACTCGAGACCGTCCTCGTCGACGCCCTCAACCAGCCGCCGTTCGATTTCTCCCGACTCCGCAGGTCCTACCAGCGCCGCGAATTCACCCCGGAGCCACAGCTCACCGCGCATGCTGCGATGCCCGAGTGGGCCGACTACCGGCCACCTCCGTCCACACTGGATCGATTGTTTCCCGACGGCCGACGCCGAGCACTGCGGCGGGCCCGCGCCCGGTTCGAGGCCGACACGGCGGAACGACAGGTCGCGCGGCAGCACCGTAAGAGACGGCTGGCCGCCGCTCGCGCAGCGCACGACGCCGCCGAACACGAACGTGAGCGCGGTATCGCCCAGCACAACATCGCCGTCGACGAACTGGAACACCGCGTCCGCGCGCTCGATCCCGGCTCGGTGGCCGACTACTTCACCCGCGCGCTCACCGCACAGCCCGTTCCCGCGCACCTGACCGGAGCCGTCGAAATCGCCTACGACGCCGAGCGCCGGAAACTGTTCGTCACGCGCATGCTGCCCGACATCCACGTGATTCCGGACGTCACGGAATACCGGTACACGCCCGCACGTGACGAGATCGCGGCGGAGAGGTCGTCCACTGAACAGGTCCGGGCCCGCTACGCGGCGCTCGTGGCACGGCTCGTGCTCCGCACGATGCGGGACGTGTTCGAAGCGCATCCGCGCACCGTGGTCGACGAGGTCGTCGCGAGCGGCCACGCCCGCACCCGCGACAAGGCGACCGGGCGGACACGGACACCCTGTCTCGTCAGCGTGTCCGCCACCCGCGCTCAGTTCTCCGACCTGGTGCTCGACCGCCTCGACCCGACCGAATGCCTGCGCCATCTGGACGCCCGCGTGTCATCCCACCCGTGGGACCTCGAAGCCGTCCGTCCGATCGCAGAGCCCGACCTGTCCGGTTACCGCGTCGCGACGGCCCGCGACGCGGCCGCAGACCTCGACGCGAGGCCCGTACTGGTGCACATGTCGCCGACCGAGTTCGAACATCTCGTACGGCAACTGTTCGAGGCGACGGGGATGGGCGCCTGGACGACGCAGGCCTCGCACGACGGCGGTGTCGACGCGGTCGCCGTCAACGAGGATCCGATCGTCGGCGGACTCTGCGTCGTGCAGGCGAAACGCTACCGTTCGGCGGTGCCCGCCGAGGCGGTCCGTTCACTGGCGGGCGTCGTGGAGGACAGGCGGGCAAGCCGCGGCGTGCTCGTCACGACGTCCTGGTTCGGCCCCTCCGCCCGCGCGTTCGCACGCCGGAACGGCCGGATCCAGCTCATCGAGGGCGGCGAACTCAAACACCTGCTCGCCGAACACCTGTCGCTGGACGCGGTCGTCGGCGTCCCCGAGGACGGCGGGCACGACACCGTCACGTGAATCCACGACACGGGCCCCGGAACCCGCAACACGGTTCACCGGCGAACCGCACGTCGGGTACGCAGCGCCACCGCGACCGTCACGAACGCCGCGGTGGCAGCAACGGCTGCGCGGCACGACGTTGGCGCCATGCGAACGCGACGGCCTGCTCGTGCGCACCGCGTACCCGACCGTGCCGCCGAAGGTCGAATACACGCTCACCGACACCGCACGGGCCCGGGGCCGCATCACGGGCCCCGGGCCGCGTCGCGGCGGATGGCGGATGGCGGATCAGAAGTCGACGTTGATGCAGGCCAGGCGCGAACCCGCCTCGCCCGCCTCTCCGGGTTCGGTCGAGGTGTGGTGCTCGTGGATCACCACCGAGCCCGGCCTGCGGTCGCCGTAGGCCCAGTCCACATGCGACGCCGCGAATCCCGAACCGTGGGCGGTGGTGGTGAAGTCGAGCCAGACCTCGTTGTCCGGGTTGGCGTACTCGGGGTCGGTCGACGGTGGGTTCGGGTCCTGCACGTGCTGGAAGTGCGGTCCGGCGTCGTCACCGGTCGGGCCGCACGGGTTCTCGTGAACGTGCGCGCCGTAGTGCCGATTCGGCTGCAAGCCGGAGACGGTGAACTTCGTGACGGTGCCGACCGGATCACTCGACACCGACAGCACCGAGGCGCGCGCACCCGCGGGCACGCCCTCGAGGTCGTACGTCGCCGCGGTGGCACCGTCGACGTACGGGGCGAACGTGCCGTGCGCGAACGCCACCCCTCCGCGGGACTGGGCGGACTCGGCGGCCGCCGAGTCCGCTGCCGTGGTGGCGCCGGTGGCCGTGCCGGCACTCGCGAGGGCGACGGCGGACGTCAGGGCAAGGGCAACGGGGAGTCGTTTCATGCGTCGTCCTTAACGCCACCAGGTGATCGACCACAAGCCGGTTGACACGGTCGAGCGATCTCACTGCGTGACACGACCACCTCTGTTATCGACGACCGGTCGTAACCTGACACGCGTGACTTCACCGGACGCAACTCCCTCCGACGCAGGACCGTCTTCCGCGACTCCCACGGGAACGGGCGCCGCCGGAGTGGCTGATGCGGGCGCGCCCCGGGACCGGACCTGGCTCGTCGCGGTGGCGGCTGCCCTGTGGGGCACCGACGGACTGCTCCGGCTGCCGCTAGCGGAGGACCTGCCGTCGGGAACGGTCGTGTTCTGGGAGCACCTGATCATCGTGGCGGTGCTGGCGCCGTTCGTGCCGCGCGCGGTACGGGCACTGGCGCGCTGCGGTCCGCGGGTGTGGCTGGCTGTGCTGATCATCGGCGGCGGCTCTTCCGCGCTGGCCACGGCCCTGTTCACGGCGGCGTTCCAGACAGGTGATGCGATCACGCCGCTCGTGTTGCAGAAAATGCAACCGCTGTTCGCGGTGCTGGCGGCATGGGTCGTACTGGGCGAACGACTGCGGAGCGGTTACGTGCTCTTCGCCGTCCCGGCCATCGCGGGGGCGTGGCTGCTGGCGTTCGCCGACCCGCTGGACATCGAGTTCGGCGCACTGCGCGCGGCGTTGCTCGCGGTCGGCGCCGCGGCACTGTGGGCAGCGGGCACCGTGCTCGGCCGCCTGGTGTCGACCAGCCTGCCGTCACGTGACGTGACCACTCTGCGCTTCACCGTGGGACTTCCGGTCGCCGCGATTATCGTGACCGCTCAGGGGAACCCGTACACGGTGAGCTGGGACAACGCCGTGGGACTGGGACTGCTCGCGCTGATCCCGGGGCTGTTCGCGCTGAGCCTCTACTACACGGGCCTGCGCGCAACGCCGGCGGCGCGCGCGACACTGGCCGAACTCGCCTACCCGGCGACGGCGGTCGTCATCGGAGTGTCCTTTTTGGGCGCGACGATGACCGTGACGCAGTGGGCGGGTCTCGTGGTCGTGATCGTCGCGGTGACGGCCCTCGGCTGGCACGAACGCACCGCGAAACGGCGTCCCGTGGTCGTCCCGCCCGAACCCGCGTCGGCACGTGGCCGGGAGTAAGGGAACCGACATGGGCAGCGGCTCGGAAGCGGAATCGCGCGGCAGCGGGTCCGACGCCGCGCAGACCGAGGGCGCGACGCACGACACCGGGAACGGCACCGGACCGGAACAGACCTCAGGCGGAGCACCCGCCACGGGCCCACCGCACGGTGACAGCACGACGACACCCGGTGCGGAGGCGGCACCGAGTGGTCCCGCCGCGCACCCGACCACGCACGACACCCACGCGGAGGCGCACCATCAGCGGCTGACGAGGAACGTCAACGAGCTGCTGGGCGAGCTTCGCGTCGCGCAGGCCGGAGTGCAGATCCTGTTCGGCTTCCTGCTGGCGGTGGCGTTCACGGCGCAGTTCCGCGAGGCGAGCGGGTTCGAGAAGATCCTGCACCTGGTGACGGTGCTGTTCGCCGCGGCGGCGACGGCGCTGCTCACCGCACCCGCGGCCTGGCACCGCATGCTGTTCCGCACGGGGAGGAGGCAGACCATCCTGCGCGTCGGCAACAGGCTGGTCATCGCGGGGCTGGTGTGCCTGGCGATCGCGGTGACGCTCACTGTCGGGCTGATCGCCAAGGTGGTCTACGGCCCGGTCCTGATGGCCGTGGCCGTGGTCCTGATCGGCGGCCTGTTCTCGACCCTGTGGTTCCTCATCCCGACGAAGCTGTGAGCCCGGGGCGAACGGGACGCTCAGTCCTCGTCGGTGAGGTAGGGGTGGAGACCGGCGGTGTCGTTGTACCGCGGGTCGGGGCGGAACCACGTGATGACGTCGGTGTCGAAGGCGTCGAGGTCGGAGACGTCGTAAAGCTCCTCGTGGGCACCGTCGGCGAACGCGTGGTCGTCGAAGTGGCCGAAGATCTCGGCGGCACGCTCCTCCGGCATGGCGTCGGCGAGGTCGAGCTCCAGCTCGGCCCGCGACTTGACGACGTGCAGCGCCAGCGCCTCGGCCAGGCACAGCGGCGCCGTCCACTCCTCCTGCGTCAGCCGGTAGCCGAGGATCGCGGTCGTGACGAGCAGCTGCTTGGCGAACAGCGCGGTGTACTGGTCGGCGTACTGCTGGGGCAGTTCGTCCATCACCCAGAGCGCCTCGACGTCGACCGCGGTGCCGTCCTCGTCCTCGAGCAGCTGGATGTCACCGAACAGCTCGTCGGTGACCATTTCGACGCCGTGCATCACGGCACCCGCGACGTAGCGGGCCTCGTGTTCGGTGACATCGCCGCCCTCGGTGAATCCGAACGCGTCGAGACCGAACGCGCGCAGGTACTCGGACGCGTCGAGCAGCCGCTGCCTGCGTTCGCTGAGTTCCAGCTGGTTGGCCGGGTCGATCTCGATGACGGCGTCGGCGTCCGGTTCGGTCGACGCGGCGAGGGCCGTCTCGAGCTGGTCGTCGGTGGCGGTGACGGCGCAGTGCTTGACCTGCCAGCCGCGGAGCAGCTCGGTCTCCTCCAGGAGCTGCTCCAGCACGGCACGCGTGGCGTCCTCGGCGAACACGAGTGCGGGCGCGTCGAGCAGCCAGCTGACGTTCGCCCCACCGAGGTGCGCGTGCACGGCGTGTTCGACGGGCGTGATCTCGACACCGTCCGGCCCCTCGATCCCCGCCAGGCGGGACAGCCGCGTGTCGAGCAGCGCCACCACGCCGACCTGCTGGAGCGGGTCCAGGTCAGGGCCGTCTTCCGGGGCGGTGAGCTCTGCCGACAGTTGGTACTCCACGGCGTGCAGTGTGGCACGACGAGCGACGGCTCAGGCCATCAGCTCCAGTTTCGCGAGTTCGCCCCTGCCGGAGACGCCGAGCTTCGGATACGCCTTGTACAGGTGGTAGCCGACCGTGCGCGGACTCAGGTACAGCCGGTTGCCGATGTCGCGGTTGCTGAGGCCGTCGGCGGCCAGCGCGGCGATGCGCAGTTCCTGGGGCGTGAGCCCGCCGGTGTCGACGGTGGTGTTCTCGCGGCTGGGGCGGCGCGCGCGACCCTCACCCGCGGCGCGTAGCTCGGTGCGCGCGCGGTCTGCCCAGGGGCGCGCGCCGAGCCGGTCGAACGCCGTCAGCGCGGCACGCAGGTGGGGCCGGGCCTGGACGGGGTTGCGTTCGCGGCGCAGCCATTCGCCGTGGGCGAGCTCGGTGCGAGCCTGCTGCCACGGGCCCGCCCGGTCGGCCATCCCGAGTGCGGGTCGCAGCAGGTCCGGCTCGCCAAGCAGGCCACGGCTGCGCAGTGCGACGGCGCGCACCTGCGGCTGTTCGACGGCCTCTGCCCAGGTCACGTAGTCCGCAAGCGCTTGTGCGGCGAACTCGTGATTCTCGGCGCGGTCCGTCCGGGAGGCCGCCTCGACGAGGTCCGGCACGGCCGACAGTCCGGCGAGGCCCGGCCGGTGCGCGGCCGCCAGCCGGTCGACCGCAGCCTCGGTGCGGCCGTCGCCGAGGTCGAGTAGGGCGAGCGCGTGCGCAGCGGAGGCCGGGTCCGCCTCGGCGGCGTACGACGCCGTGGCCTCGGCATCACCCCGCACGGCGGCCACGAGGGCCTGCACCCCCGACAGCGTCGCGACGCCGCGTCGCTGCCCGATGCGGGTCGCCACGTCCAGCCCTGCCGCGGCCGTCCGCGCCGCGGCGTCGAGCTCGCCGAGGTGCAGCTCCGCCTGCGCGAGCGCCTCCAGCGCCGCGGGCAGCGCCCCGGTGGCGGCCTGCCGCCTGGCCTCACGCACGGTGTCGGTCGCCCTCGCGTAGGCGCTGTCGGGGTCGCCGGACAGCAGCGACCACCACGAGCGCTGCACCTCGGAGCGCAGCGTCAACGCGACGTCGGTGCACTCCGTCAGCTCCGCACAGCCTGCGGCGACGAGGTCTCGCACCGCAGCGACGGCGTCGGCGACATCGGCGCTCGCGGCGGTCGCCAACGCGCGTACGCGCGCGGCTCCGGGCAGCGCCAGCTCGTCGGCGACGGCCGCGGCTTCGACGGCGCGGGCCGGGTCGTCGCCCCGCCACGCGGCGCCGACCGCCAGGAACAGCAGCTTGCCCGCCGACTCCGGGGTCTCCGCCGCGATCCGTCGGGCGGTCGTCACCAGCAGGTGATGCGCCTCGGCGGTCCGTTCGTCGTCCTCCGCGAGCGTGGCGCGGACGATCGCCGCCCACGTCGCGTCCACTGGCTCCGGCAGCAGCCCCGCCGCCTGTTCCGCCAGGTCACGCGCCCGCTCGGGTTGTCCGGCATCGGCAGCGGCACGGGCGGCCGACGTCAGGCGGAAACCCTCGTCCCTCGGTCTCGGGCTGAGGTGGGCGGCCCGTTCGTAGTCGTCGGCGACCGCGGCCATCCCACCGCGGACCCGCGCGAGCTCGATGCCGGTCTCGAGTGCCGCGGCGACCGACTCGTCGGCCGTGGTCGTAGCGGCTGCGAGGTGGCGGGCCCTGCGGTCGGCGTCGCCGTCCTCGCTGAGCACCTCGGCCAGCGCACGGTGGGCCTCCAGCCGACGGGCCAGTGTGGCCGCGCGGTACACGGACGTGCCGACGAGTGGGTGCCGGAACCCGAAGCAGCCCTCGGTGAACATCACGAGCTCTGCGTCCTCGGCCACGCGGAGGTCGTCGATCGACGCGCCGAGGGTGCCTGCGGCGGCGAGGATCGTACCGATGTCGCACGTGCCGTCGGCGGCCGCGACCAGCAGCACCGTCCGCGTGGCGGGCGGCAGTTCCGCGACCACATCGGCGAACGGGTCCCCGCGACTGTCCCGATCCGAGGAGCCGAGTTCCAGCAGCGCCAACGGGTTCCCGCAGGCGTCGGCGACGACCCGGTCCCACCGGTGCCGTGGCAGTTCCGTCGCGGCGAGAATCCGCCGGGCCGCGTCGTCGTCCACCCCGGACAACCGCAGTTCGGGCAGCCCCGGTGTGGGCGTGGCGGGCGCGTGTGGTTCGCGGACCGCCAGCAGCACCCCGACCCGAGTTCCCGACAGCCTGCGCGCGGCGAACGACAACGCGTCGGCCGAGGGCGCGTCGAACCAGTGGACGTCGTCGGCCAGCACCAGCACGGGTCCGCTCCGCGCGAACGTCCCCAGCAACTCCAACAGGGCCACGCCCGCCGCGAACCGATCGACGGACCCGTCGCCCGACAGGACCCGGCGCAGCGTTCCGGCGTGCGGTTCGGCCAGTTCGTCGACGTGTCCGGCGACCGGGTGCAGCAGGAGGTGCAGCCCTGCGAACGGGATCGCCGACTCGGCCTCGACACCCGCACCACGTAGAACCAGCAGGTCGGATGTGTCTCCGGGGGTGGCGGTGTCTCCGGCGTTGGTGGTGGCGGTGGCGAGCAGTGTCGACTTGCCGATCCCCGCCTCGCCGCGCAACACCAGCGCCTGCCCCGCCCCCGCACGCACCTCGTCGACGAGCGTGCCGATGCGGGCGAGTTCGTCGCCTCGACCGTGGATCACTGCGGAGTGCATGGCCATGAGCCTGCAACTTCGAGTGAGGTCGAGGTCAAGCGATCCTCCGCAGCGCCTCCTCCGCAGCGCCTTCTTCAAGGGAGAACGATCCTCGGGGACTCAGCCTCCGTACGGGTGCACGGCGCGGGCGTCGCGGAGCGCCCTGCCCCACCACAACAGCTGGCCGAGCATGCCCTTGGCCGCCTCGCCCGCCGACACGGCGTCGTTGGGAACGCCGTCGTCGCCGAACTGGTGCGGATAGTTGTAGAAGCTGATGGTGTCGCGGACCGTCACGGCGTGCAGCTCGGCGAACACCCCGCGCAGGTGCTCGACGGCCCGCAGCCCACCGCTCATTCCGCCGTAGGTGACGAAGCCGACCGGCTTGGCCAGCCACTCCCCGTGGAAGTGGTCGATGGCGGCCTTGAGGGGTGCGGGGTAGCTGTGGTTGTACTCCGGGGTGACGACGACGAACGCGTCGGCGGCGGCGAGCCGCAGCCCGAGTGCCTCGGTGTCGGCCGTGCCCTCGAGGGAGTCCGGCAGGTCCATGCCCTGCAGGTCGACGACGTCGACGTCGAAGCCGTGGTGCTTGCGCACCTCGTCGGCGAACCACGCGGCGGCCACCGGTGCGAACCGGCCGCTGCGCGTGCTGCCGATGATCACGACGAGCCGCAAGGGTGCGTCTCCTCCGGCTCCGGTGCCGTCCCGTCCGGCTTCCGTGGCGGCATGGCCCTCGGCGGTCGCAGTCGTGGCGTCGGCGGCGTCCGCGACGGCGGCGGTGGTGGCGTTGGCGGTGGTGGCGTTGGCGCTGGTCATGAGGGTTCCTCTCGTGTCGATCGGTGCATCTCGATGACCATGGACGCTACGAACGCCACACCCGGTGCGGCATCAGTCGATCGACCGGTACGCCGACCTGCCCGCCCCCGCGTGTTGCGCATTCAGGGCGCCGTGTTGCTGGTTCCGGGGCCCGTGTTGCGGACTACGGGGCCCGTGTTGCGGACTCCGGGGCCCGTGTTGCGGACTCCGGGGCCCGGGTTCGCACCTGTTGCGTCGTCCGGCCTGCCGTCGCGCTCGGCCCGGTTCGCGGCCGTACCGTGCTTTGTCATGACGATCGTGCGTTCGGTGCTGTTGTTCGGGTTGGCCGCGCTGGCGGAGATCGGCGGGGCGTGGCTGGTGTGGCAGGGCGTGCGCGAACACCGTGGGCTGCTGTGGGTGGCGGCGGGCGTGATCGCGCTGGGCGCGTACGGCTTCGTGGCGACGCTGCAGCCGGATGCGAACTTCGGACGGATCCTCGCTGCCTACGGTGGTGTGTTCGTGGCGGGTTCGCTGGCGTGGGGCATGGTCGTCGACAAGTTCCAGCCGGACCGCTGGGACTACATCGGAGCGGCGTTGTGCCTGGTGGGCGTGGCCGTGATCATGTACGCCCCGCGTCCGGCGTGATGCCGGTGACGCGCTGGAGCGTGGCGAACCCGTCGTCGCTGCCGGGCCAGTGGCGACGTGCGGCGTCGAGCCCGGCGCGTCTCACGACGGAGCGCAGCACGGCGGTGACGACGATGGCGTCGTCGGCGTAACCCAGTACGGGGACGAAGTCCGGCACGAGGTCGATCGGCAACGCGAGGTAGGCCAGCAACAGCCAGAGCCGCACACGCACGCCGCGAGGCATGTCGCGGTCGGCGGCGAGCCTGCGGACGAGCCGCAGCACGTCCGGCAACAGGCGCAACGCTTCGCGCAGCAGCGCGCCGCGGGGCCGCACCGCCACCAGGACGACGACGAGCGCCACCCACACGACCACGAGGGCCACGGCGATGCCGATCAGAACTTCCCAATACCAGGCCACATGGGCAGCGTATGCGAGCACCGGACCGCTTCCCGCCTCGCGGGACGCGGCCGCTAAGCTGACGCGCGGCAGGGCCGTTAGCTCAATTGGCAGAGCAGTGGACTTTTAATCCTCGGGTTCCGGGTTCGAGCCCCGGGCGGCCCACCACTTCCGAGTTCAGTCCACGTGCTGGACAGCACGGAGCGATCCTGGTGCCGCGTTACTGTCGTTTTCCCCAGGAAACCCCGAGCTCAACACTCGCTGCGCCGTTCGTGGCGGTCGGCGCAGCGGTCGCTCACGCCGCCAGCAGGATGGGGACGAACATCGTCGCGGTGTAGTAGCACATGAACTGCACACCTGCGTTCATGCCGAACGCCCGGTTGCACAACCCACCGAGCAGCCCCACCGTCAACGACGTCAACAGCCCGAGCAGGCCTCCCTCGTACCACGACACGACGACGATCAACCCGGCGAACGCGGCGATGAGCGCCTCGTGGCTGATGCGTGTGATCACCCATGCGCTGGCCACTCGTGCGTACTTCATGGCGACCGGGTAGACGACGACGGCCGCGACGAGCACACCGAGCAGACCGCACAGCAGGAACTGCCACGACGAGAGCATCGAATGCAGGTTCTGCCCCGAATCCACCGAGTAGACCGGCGGCGCGTTGAACAATGCGGCGGCCGGGCCGGCCGCGACCGGACTCAACGGCAGGCCGAACGCCACCAGCGGAATGATCGTCTCCGCCAGGTACGTCGACTCCGTCGTGCCGTTCTTGACCGCCATCAACGAGCTGAGCCGCTGGTAAGGGTGCTTGAGCCGCGCCCCCACCGCTTCACCCACGATGACGGTCGTCGCCACCGGGCTGAAAACGAAGGTGGACGACGTGACCACCGCAGAACCCGCCGTGTAGCCGATCTGCTGCCGGGTGAGCACCCGTAGCGGATTCGGGAAGGAACCCTTGCCGCCCGACAGGTCCGGCGCGAGCCGGAACTCCCGGACACCACTGCGTTCCATCCCCGCACGCCCGCTGCGGGACGTCGCCCTCACCAGATCCGCCAGCAGCGGCCCGATCGCGATGCCGAGGAAGAACGAGATGCTCAGCGAGTCGCCGAGATGCTGCTCTGTGAACCCGTGCAACGCGGCGACCGCCAGCGTGAAGGGAATGATGCCCACGACGCTCGCCCAGCGGCCCGGCGAGAAGTACCCCACGAAGATCGCGGCGCCCGCGAACAGCCACGGTGCGACCGCCTCCACCGTCTCGGACAGCGGCGCCAACGCGGTCGCGATTCCCACGGCCACCGGCACCGCCACGACCGCCGACAGCAGCGCACCCGCGAGGGCTTTGCGCAACGCGACGTGTGGCGCCCCGAGCCGCCGCATCCCGTCCGCGTCCTCCATGAGCGGGACGGCCATGGTGTCACCGGGGATCCCGAGCAGAGTGGTCGGAATCGCGTGCGTCATGTGCTTCGACACGGCCGCGGCGATGAAGAACGTGAACACGCCGACAGGAGGGACGCCGGCCAACACGACAATCAAGGTCAACGGCCCGAGCGTCGCGGTCTCGTCGGTACCCGACACCAAGCCGATGGCGCCGAACACGACGGCACCCGTCAGCCCCATCCCGAGGGCCCAGAGCAGGTCAACGATCATCGCCGAACTCCCTTGTCCACCGGGCCGTCAGCCGACCGCGCCGGGCCCTCGGCCGACGGCGCGGATCCGTACAGCCCGATCTCCCGCATCTCCGCGATGTACTGTTCGGGCAGGCCCGACACGGCCTCAGGGGAGGAGAGCTCCGGGGCGAGGTCGGGGCGCACGTCGTCGGAGTGACTCTCGACGAACACGCGTTTCGGTGTGAACAGCTTCGCGCAGACCGCACCCGTCACCACACATGCCGCGAGTCCGACCAGGAGCGCGTAACCGTCCGCGACCTTCTGATTGCCCGTCCCGGAGAAGACCTGCTGCGCCAGCAGAAACGCCGCCAACGCCACCGGGACGGCGAGGATCAACGATCGGCCCAGCTCTTTCGGCGCCACCGCGTCGCCCCACAACACGAGATAAGGCGTGGCCTCGGCGTCGCCGGACGCCGGCCGTCGCTCGCCTGCCGAGTCCGAAGTGGATTCCTTGTAAGCCGCTTCTTCGTTGCCACTCATTGCTCACTCCCGTGTCGTGACCGAGATCTGCGAGTGCCGCCGCCCGACACGGTTCACCGCCCGCCGGCCCTGAGTTCGGCGAGCACTCTGTCGGCGTGGTCTGCGCGTACGGCACGGTCGGCGACGAGGCGGGACACGACGTGCGGAAGCTCGTCCGACGTCGCTCCTGCGGAGACCGCCACGTTGCGCGCGTGCAACGACATGTGACCGCGCTGGATGCCCTCCGTTGCCAGCGCGCGCAGCGCGGCGAGATTCTGCGCCAAGCCCGCCGCCGTGATCACCTCGGCCAGCTGCTGTGCCGTGGCGACACCGAGCAGTCCCACCGCGGCCCGGGCCGCGGGATGAACCTTCGTGGCGCCGCCGACCAGCCCGACCGGCATCGGCAGCTCCAGCGTGCCCACCAGATTGCCGCCGGTGTCGGTCTCGAAGTGCGAGAGGGCGGTGTACCGGCCGTCCGCACCGACGGCGTGCGAATGCGCCCCCGACTCCACGGCACGCGTGTCGTTTCCCGTGGCGAGCACGACGGCGGTGATCCCGTTCATGATGCCTTTGTTGTGGGTCGCCGCTCGGTACGGATCGGCCTCGGCCAGCGCGCCCGCGTGGACGATGTCTGCCGCGACGTCCGGCCCGCCCAGTTCCTCGGCGTCGAACACGGCGCTCGCACGTGCCAACCGGGTGTCCGCCTTGTTGGTCAGGATCCGCAGCAACACACGACCGCGGGCGATCTCGCCGACCCGCACCGCGAGGGCCTCGGCCATGGAGTTGACGGCGTTCGCGCCCATGGCGTCCCGGACGTCGACCATCAGGTGCAGCACGACGTACCGCCCCGCCCTGGACTCGACGACCCGTACGGAGATGTCGCGGACGCCGCCGCCGAGTTCGACCAACTGCGGGTCCTGCTCGTCGGCCGCCTGCATCAGTTCGTGGCGGGCGTCGAGCAGGCGCAGCCGCGCGCCTTCCGGGTCCTCCACATCCACGACCTGAATCTGGGCCTGCATGACAGGCCGGGAACTCGAGGTGCGGAACCCGCCGCTCGCCCGCGCGATCCGGGCCGCGTTGCTGGCGGCTGCGACCACCGACGGCTCCTCGGTCGCCATGGGAATCAGGACGTCCTCGTCGTTGATCGTGAAGTTCGTGGCCACGCCGAGCGGCACGCCGAACACGCCCACGACGTTCTCGATCATGTGGTCGGCCTGCTCGACGGTGAGGCCTGCGGACGGATCCAGCGCACGGAACGCGTCCGGATCGTGCCCGCCCTGTCCGGCGAGCAACCCCCGCCGAGCGGTCGGTGACTCGTCCCGGAACCCGGACAACCTGCTGTTCACGGACACACGAACCTCCCACGCCGTACTGCGTCGCCGCGGATCCACGACGACCGTTCACCTCCGGGCGGCAAGGCGGGACGGCGAGGTCGGCCGCGCTGCCGGTACCGGTCGACCAGGAACACTAGGACGTGACAGGCGACACCCATACGGGTAAACAACCCATATTCGTTGCCGCCACGACGTGTGTTTCACCCGTTCGCCGAGTATGTGTTCGGCGTACGGGAGTCCCGCCCACGACGGGCCGAGGCGCCGTGGGGTCAGCCGGCGTCGACGGGACCGCCGGTCGCACGACCGCCTACGAGCGCGTGCATCCGGGCCGCCAGCGATACCCGGAACAACGGTTCGGGTTCGCGCCAGTCGTCTCCCAGCAGGGCGGTGATCCGTTCGAGCCGCTGCGTGACGGTGTTGATGTGGACATGCAGCGCCCGTGCCGTGCGGGTCGGGCTGGCATGGGAGTCGGCGAAGGCGGCCAGGGTCGCGAACAGCTCGGTACCGCGTTCGGCGTCCCATCGCAGCACCGGGCCGATGACCGAGTCGATGAACCGCGACAGGTCCCGCGAACCGGACCCGAACACGGCCAGGTAGGGCTCGTAGGCCTGAGCGTCGACCGCGCCCTCCGGCACGGCCCGGTGCTGGAGCAACTGCGCACACCGGCGCGCCGTCTCGAACGATGCGCCCAGCTCGGCCGGGGAAGGGGCCGGCGGCCCGGCCACGGCCAGTACCGGAGACTCCACGGCTCGGCGGGCGACGGCCCACACCTCACGGGCGACGTCGTTGGGTTCCGAGCCCGGCGACAACACGGCGAGCACCCCGTCGCGCTCGCCCACGAGAGCGGCCGGACCCGAACGGCGCACCGCCACCGCGACGGCCCGCCGGGCCTCTGCGGGCACCGCCACGACGACGACCGTGCACAGCTCGTCGAGCCACACGTCCCGGGCGCGCGCACGGCGAGCGAGATCGCGCCGCTGCATCCCGTCACCCCGCAGGATGTCCGAAACGAGCTCGCCCCTGACGCGATCCTCTGCCTCCGCGACCGCGTCCTGCTGCACCGCCACGAGGGCCGCGATCTGGGCTGTCCGCTCGATCGTCCGCTGCTCGACGGCCCCGAGTTCCAGCTCGCCGTGCCCGACGAGCACCGCGCCCAGAAAAACGTCGCCCGCCACCACGGCGACCACCACTTCCGGTTCCGTCGGGGCCCCCTCGACGAACACGCACCGGCCCGAGGGCCTGCTCTCCTCGACGGCACGTCGCACGCGCGTGGACGGCACGTCCCCGCCGTGGAGCAGACCGGCCTCCGACCCCGGCGCCTGCGCCACCGGGACGCGATCCCGGTCGAGGATCGTCACGGCCCGGTTGAGAGCGTCGCTCAACGTGTCCGCCAGACCTTGGGCGCTGCCGCCTTTCAGCACTACCGCGGTGAGGTCCTCGTGCACGGCGCTGGCACGCTCCATCGCCGTCACGTTCTCGGCCAGGACCGCCCGGGCCCGATCCGCTTCGTGAGCCGCGAGCCGCGCCTGCTCCAGCAACGACGTCGTCTGCAGCACGACGGCGGCGTGGTTCGCGAAAGCGCTCAACAACGCCACCTCATCGGGAGCGAAGCTGTGTCCGCTTCGGTTGGCGGCGAACAGCACGCCGAGGACACGGTCGCCCGCGATCATCGGGACACCCAGCAGCGCGACGAGTCCTTCCGCAGCGACGGCCGCATCGATACCCGGCTCGTGCGGGATGTCGTCGTTCTGCTGATACGTCGAGGTCCACTGTGGACTACGGGTCTGCACGACTCTGCTCGCCAGGCCCATCCCCGGCGGTACCCGCAGTTCACGGAACGACGAGTCGACCGCGCCCGATGTCGACCGGACCCGCAGCTCGTCGTTGCCCTCATGAAACTCGGACAGGTACGTCACGTCGGTGCCCAGGAGGTCGTGGGCCCGCTCCACCAGGCGATCCAGCAGCGCATCGGTGTCGCGCAGCTCGGCGAGTTCGTGCGCACTCGAGAACAGCGCCGACAGCTCCTGTCCCCGGCGGCGCCAGCGCGCCAAAGAGGCACGCACGTCCCTGACCCTGCCCTCGATTGCGGCGACCTCGTCGGCAGCCAGACCCGTACCCACGGTCGTCGGCACGTCCGGAGCGTCGGACTCCGCGACGACCGCGTCGAGCAACTCCAGGACGTCCGACACCGAGAGCGTCGAATCCCGGTCACCGTCGCGCACCACCATGGGCCGAGCATGCCTCCCGGCGGCGACCACGTCGAGACACGTGGGTTCGACCAGCGACCGTTCGCCTCGACGGTCACGACTCCGCACTGCGTCCCCGGTCGGTGGCGTCGCGCCGAGCGGCCGTGTGCGGATGGGTGCATGTGTGTGCGTGCGGCGGGGCAGAGGTTACGCTCGGCCCATGCCCGAGCGCCGGCCGGATCTACGACTATGTGCTCGGAGGTCGGCACAACTATGCCGTCGACCGCGAGTTCGCCGAGCAGCAGTTGCGGGAGTTGCCGCAGATGCGGGTGGGCATGGTGACCAACCGTGAGTTCCTGCGCCGAGCGGTGCGGTTCGCGGTCGAGTCCGGTATCAGGCAGTTCGTCGATATCGGTAGCGGACTGCCGACTCAGGGCAACGTGCACGAGGTGGCCGACGAGGTCGCGCCGGGTGAATGCCGGGTGGTCTACATCGACAACGAGCCGATCGCATGCGCATGCGCAGATCCTGTTGGAGGACACGGCCGATCCGGAACGGCACTACGCGCTCTTCGGTGACTACTTCGACGGCGAGGATCTGTGGCAGCGGGTGCTGGACGAGGGCGGTATAGACCCGGACGAGCCCATCTGCCTGCTGATCGTGACGTTACTGCACTTCATGCCGGACGAGCGGCATCCGGAACGCCCCCTGGCCTACTACCGTGCACAGTTGCCGCCGGGCAGTCTGCTGGCGCTGACCCATGTCAGCCTGAACACCGAGGACGACGAGGTACAGGATGCGTTCCGGACGGTCGCCGGGCAGTACACCAACCGTGCGACGTTGCCATTGACCCAGCGCAGCCGGGACGAGATCGTCGCGTTGGTCGGCGATTTCGAGTTCGTCGAACCGGGCCTGGTGTGGCTTCCCGATTGGCGCCCGGAGAGCACCGACACGATCGACGCGGCCGAGGCCAACATCGTCGGCGGTGTCGCACGCAAACCCGTTTGACGGCCGAGCCGGCGAGAGAAGTCCCGGTGAGCAAGCCTGTGAAAGGTCGGGGTCGAAAGACTTCGCCGACCACGGGGACAGGCGTGTGCAGATCCTGCAGGCCGTGCAGTGCGTTGATTCGCCAGCGGGACTTACCGGGTCGTGAATCTCCCGTAAGCATCGGACTCGACGTCGACAGCCAATCCACATAGGACGAGCGGCTGAGTGGGGCCGACGAACACCACGCCACGTGCCCGCGGCTCACTCCGGGCCGGCGTACGTCGAAAAGCGTAGGCGACGGGCGCGCCGCGACGGACGCGTCCGCGGGTCGGACCGGCCTAGCGTTTCCGGTGTCGGTGTCCGTCCCCTTCCATACGGAGTCCTGTCATGTGGGTGAGCCGCCTCCGATTCTGTGTCTCGGCCGCGTACGTCTGGTTGGCCATGGTGGCCTTCGGCGGAATCGCGGTCGAGACCATCGTCATCTATCCCAACGTGTTCCACGATGTCCCACGGTCGCTGACCGAGGCGAGTTCCTTCTTCGACGTCACCGGTCCCGCCGACTTCTTCCCACCGATGGGTGCGGCCACGCTGATCGCCGCCGTGGTCACGTTGCTGCTGGTCCGGAAAGTGCAGCCGGCAAACTGGTGGTTCACGGCGAGCTTCACCTCACTCTCGCTCGGCGAGTTCCTGTTCTCCATGCTGTACTTTTGGCCGCGCAACGAGACCATGTTCGACGAGGGCACAGCGGTGCACTCCGCCGAACTGCTGACGCAGACGGCCGTCGAGTTCGAGGTCGGCCACTGGTTCCGGCTCGGCATGAGCACTGTGACCGCGACGCTCGCCTTCGTCGGCCTGCTGCGGCTGCACCGATACGCGTCCGTGCAGACCCCGGAGCGCATCACCGCCGGAGCACGGTCATGACCGGCCGGCTCCGCGAACGCCTCGGTATCGCACCGCTGACGCTCATCGGCCTGGCGCTACTCGGCGCACCGCGGGCGATCGCCCACGACCTCGGACCCGTCTCCCCGATACTGAACGGCCTGCTCGTCTTCGTGCCACTGGCCGTGTGGGTGGCGTTCGTGCTCTGGCGCCGCGTCCCGTCACCGCTGCAGACCCTCGCGGCCGTGGGCGCCGGCTACGGAGTGGTGCTGGGCGCCGTGCACCAAGCGCTGTGGCACGTCGCCCAGGCCGAGCCGCCCGAACTCGGCGGCAACCTCGCGGGCGCGCTGTCACCAGCGTTCGAAGCTGTCGTGGTTCGCGGCGCCGCCTTCGGCAGCAGCCTGCTGACCGGCGTCCTCACCGGTGTGGCGGCGGGCGCCGTGGCGTGGTTGCTGGCCAGAATGGTTCCCGGGTTCCGGCCGCAGTGACGCCGGGCGAAACCGGGAGATGATCCACGTCAAACCCCACAGCACCAGCGCACGGGACAATATGGAACCGCACGGGGAACCCCCACCGGCGTCCGACCGCAGACAGCTCCTGATCGACACCGTTCTCGGCGTGATCGTGCTGATCGTCGTGGGCACGGCCGTCACGGCGAACGTCGGCGGCGACGGCACCGTCAGCTCGCCCGCCTACGCGTTCGGCGCGCTGTTCGGTGCGCTGATGCTCCTGCGCCGCCGCTTTCCCGTCGCGGTACTGGTCGTCACGGCCGTGGCACTGCTCGGTTATTACATGCTGTCCTACCCGCCCATCGGGTTGGCCGTTCCCGTCGCGGCGGCACTGTACTCGGCGGCCGAGTGCGGTCGCCTTTACTGGGCGTGCGGCACGGCGCTGGCATTGCTCGTGGTGTCCACTGCCGTGCGGGTGGTCGAGGGCGACGACCTGTCGTATGTGCTGGGCCTCGAGACGCCGACCTCTGCAACCCTCATGATCGCGGTGATCGCACTCGGCGACAGCGTGCGGTCCCGGCGCGGCTGGCGGGCTGAATTGGACAGACAGGCCGCCGCGGCGGCACTGGAACAGGAGGCCGAGGCGGCCCGTCGGGTCGAACAGGAACGCGTGCGCATCGCCCGCGACCTGCACGACCTGCTGGCACACACCGTGTCGGTGATCTCACTGCACACCGACGTCGCGAGGGAGACGCTCCACGACGACACCGCCACAGCCGAGCGGTCGCTCACCGCGGCGCGCACGGCTTGCCGCGACGCGGGCCGGGAACTGCGCGCGACCGTCGACGCGCTCCGCAACCCGGACGCCGACTCCGAGGACACCGACTCCGAGGACACCGCGAGCCACGACACCACGGCCGGGGCCCGTCCCGGTCTGCACCGCCTCGGCGAACTCGTCGACACCGCCACGGTCGGAGGACTGCACGTCGACCTCCGCACCACCGGCGCCCCGCGCGCGCTGCCGGTCGTCTCGGACGTGACGGCCTATCGTGTCGTGCAGGAGGCGTTGAGCAACGTGCTGCGGCACGCCGACGCCAGCTCAGCAGTCGTGGACGTGCACTACGGCGACGATGCCGTGACGGTGCGGGTGAGCGACGACGGCCGCGGCGCGTCCCCGGCGACCCCCTCCGGAGGCTGGGGGATCACCGGCATGCACGAACGCCTGACACTGCTCGGGGGCACCCTGCGGATACGGACCGAACCGGGAGAGGGGCTCGACGTGACGGCACGGATACCACTGCGGGACGGCGCATGATCCGCGTCGCAGTCGTCGACGATCAGCACCTCATCCGCGCAGGCCTGCGCACGCTGCTCGAGCGCGCCGACGACATCGACGTGGCAGGCGAGGCCGACGACGCCGACAGCGGCGTCGCGCTCGTGACCGCGGAGCGCCCCGACGTGGTGCTCATGGACATCCGCATGCCCGGAGTCGACGGGCTCGACGCCACGCGGCGCATCGTCGCCGACCCGGACTTGCGCGCGGTGCAGGTCGTCGTGCTCACCACGTTCGACACCGACGAGAACATCCTCCAGGCGATCCGCGCCGGTGCGGCGGGATTCCTCCTCAAGGACGCGACCCCGGACGAGTTGCGCGAGGCTGTGCGGATCGTCGCGCGCGGCGACGCCCTGCTGTCCCCGGCCGTGACCCGGCGCGTCATGCGCGCGGCGGCGGACGGTCCCGCACCCGTCGCGTCCGAACGGCTGGCTGGGCTCACCGAACGGGAACGCGAAGTACTGGCCGAGGTCGGGGCGGGCCGTTCCAACGGGGAGATCGCCGAGCGGCTGTTCATGAGCCCGGCGACCGCGCGCACGCACGTCGGAAGGCTGCTCACCAAGCTCGACGCCCGCGACCGCTCCCGGCTCGTCGCACTGGCCTACGAGACGGGTCTCGTCTCGCCCGGCCGCCGCGACGACTGACAGCACCGTCGGACGTTCCGCCGGGCGTTCGACCGCCACCGCATCTCAACCGTCGACGATCAGTTTGACCATGTCGTCGATCGTCGGGCCGGCGGCGATCTCGGCCGCCAGCTCGCCCGCGCGGCGCCGGTACGCCGGGTCGGCCAGCACTCGCCGGGCGGCCGACCGCAGCTTCGGCACCGGCAGCGAGCCCCGCGCGTAGCCCAGGCCTGCGCCCGACCACGTCACACGCGCCGCCACCTCCGACTTGTCCTCACTGGCACCGACGACGACCAGCGGGACGCCGTGGCGCAGCGCGTGGTTGACGCCGCCGTACCCGCCGTTGCTGATCATCAGATCGCACCGCGGCAGCAGTTCGTCGTACGGCAGGAAGTCGGCCACGCGGACATTGGCGGGCAGTGGGTCGACACTCGGCGCGGTGCCGCCGGTCGTGACGACCACGAGCACGTCGTCGGGGGCGAGCGCCTCGACGGCCGGATCGACGAGCCGCCCGAGGTCGTCGTTGGCGACCGTCCCCTGCGTCACGTGGACGACCGGCCGCGACCCGTCCAATTCACCCCACCACTCCGGCAGTGGGTGTTCGCTCGCGGCGCTCGTGGTCGTCGGGCCGACGAAGTGCACCGACGTGGGCAGCTCCCGTGGGTATTCGAAGCCGGGGCACGTCAACTGCAGCACGCCGTCGCTGCGCATCGGCCAGTCCATGAAGGACAGCTCGGTGTCGGCGCCGACGAGTTCGCGGACGTGCCGCCGCGCGGTCTCCCTCGCCGGTGCCGTCATCCACCGCATGAATCGCCGCAACGCCGCGCCCTGCAGTCGTTCACCGATGCCGCGGGGTGCGGGCCGGTACGGCATCGGTGCGGTCAACGGCACGAACCCGAGCACGAGAACCCTGGGCGCTCCGCGGCGGAACGCGAGCGCCATGCCTGCGGCGAACAAGGGATCGCACAACACGACGTCGACGCCGCGCGCCAGCACCTGATCGACCGCCCGGAGCTGCGCCGGCATCGCATCCGCGAACCTCTCCAGGTCGAACCGGCCCAGTTTCAGCCCGCTCAGCCGCGCCCTACCGGGGACCGAGCCGTTCAGGTCGGTCTCGTCGAAGTCCACCTCGTCGTCGAGCACGGTCACGTCGGCGCCGAGGTCGGCGAACACGCGCTCGTAACGGGCGCCGGTCACGACGGCCACGTCATGCCCCGCCTCGAGCAGCGCGGCGACGACGGGTTTCGTCGGTCCGACGTGCCCCCTCGCCGGCTGTACGCACACGAGTACTGAAGCCATGACGGGCCTCCCGCGGACCGGTTGCTGTGTGCCCCCAGGGGCACTGACTGCCGACACTTGACCGAAACACTGTATCGTCGAATTCCGATGGTAGCCGAGTTCGACGAATCCGACGAGTCGCGCCGCCCCCGTCGTCGCTACCGATCCCGCGTACGGCAGGAGCGGGCCGAACGCACCCGCGCACACGTGATCGCCACGGCGGGCCGACTGTTCGCCGATCACGGCTACGCGGGCACGAGCATGCGGCGGATCGCCACCGAGGCGGGGGTCGGCCTCGAGACCGTGACGCAGACCGGGCGCAAGGCCGACCTGCTGCTGGCCGCGTTCCGCACCGGACTCGCGGGCGATTCGGACACCGTCGACATCACCGCGCTCATAGGCGGCTTCCCGAGCGGCGGGGCCGGCCTCGCCGGAGCGTTGGCCACCGCGACGGCCCGGTTGGCCGACGGACTGCGCGACTCGCTGGGCATCTGGCGGGCGTTCACCGCCGCCGCGATGTCGGACGAGACGGTGGCCGCCGCGCGGGCGGAACTGGCCGCGATGCGCAGGCGGGAGATCACCGCCTGGCTCGAGACGTCTGCGTTCGCGGACGTCCCGAGCCAGGACGCGACGTCGCGCGAACGCCTCGCCGACACGATCGGCCTGCTCACCTCACACGAGGCCTACGACCACCTGGTGACGGTCTGCGGCTGGCCCCACGACGACTTCGCCCCGTGGGTCACCGCAGCGATCCTCGACCGCCTCGACCCGTCGTCACGGCCGACGCCTCCGTGACGACCGGTATCCCGATCCGGCCTGCTCCCGCCCGGCGTGGCCGCTCTGCAGCCGTCAGTCCACGCCGTTCTCGGCGAAGCGGGTGAGCTGGTCGGCAACGGTGCCCCAGCCGTCCTCGGCGCCCAGTTCGACGTGGCGGGCGAGCCCCTCGGGGTCGCGATGGCGCACCACGACCCGGTAATCGGTTCCGTCCGGGTGGTCGCGCATCGTGATCTCGGCGACGAGCGTGACGGGCTCGGGGTCGGCCGGCCGCCACGCGCTGTCGACGGCGTTGGTGAACACGATGCGCTCGAACTCGTCGACCGCGAGGAAACAGGCGTCCAGGTGCGGCGAGAACGTGGTGCCGTCGTCGCTCATGCGCGTCACGAACGCGCCGCCGGGGCGCACGTCGAGCCGGTCGACCCGGCAGCGCATCGGCTCGGGGATCCACCACTGCGCGAGGTTGTCCGGGTCGGCCCACGCCTGCCACACGGCCTTCCGCGGCGCCCGGATGATGCGGTCGAGGGTGAAGTCGAGTTCTGGATTCATGATTCGTTCCTTTCGTCGGCGGTGGCGTCACCGCCGGTTTCGGGGTTTCCGGTGACGAAGCTTTCGAGCCGGTCGGTGCGCTCCTCCCAGAGCCGTCGCTGCTGCGCGAGCCAGCCGTCGACGACGCCGAGTCGGTCCCGGTCGAGCTCACACGTACGCACCCGGCCGTCCTTGTGTGTCCTGATCAGGCCGCTGCGCTCGAGCATCCGCACGTGCTTGAGGAACGAGGGCAGCGTCATCGCGGCCTCGGCCGCCAGATCGCCGACACTCGCCGAGCCGACGCCGAGCCGGTGGATCACCGCACGCCGCGTGGGATCGGCCAGCGCCAGGAAGACGCCGTCGAGCTCGGGCTCCGCCGGAGCCGAACCGGCCACAGGAGTCGAAAGCTTTGCCATACGGCTAAGTATTACCCCGCGAAACAGTTAACGCAAGGGCTAAGTGTTTCGGAGACGTGGGCACGTCCGCCCTGGCGAACGCGGCGGGGACAGAAACCCGGACCGGTGACCATGCTCACGAGGCGGCACCGGGACTCGGGCGAACCGGGACGTGGGCGCTATTCTTCCGCGCGTGGAGATTCTGTTTACGACGCTGCTGATCCTGGCCATCGTCGCGTCGACGTGGTTCGCGGGCTACGTCGTCTACCGGCTGTACACCGACAGCTGAGCGACACGGTTCGTCAGCACAGCACCCGTCACCAACGCTGAGTAAGGCTTACCCCCGATGTCGAGCGGCGACGAGGCCATCGAGGCCGCAGCGCAACGCGCCCAGAAAACGGCCCACCGCAACATCCCGCAGCTGGACGATATGCCGATCCCCGGCGACACGGCCAACCTGCGGGAGGGCGCCGACCTCAACGACGCGTGCCTCGCACTGCTGCCGCTTATCGGCGTGTGGCGCGGCGAGGGCGAGGTCAACTACCCGACGATGGACGAGCCCGCGCGCGTCGCGCAGCAGCTCACCATCGCCCACGACGGCCGTCCTTTCCTGTACCACGAGGCACGGTCCTGGCTGCTCGACGCGGACGGCAACGTCATCCGGCCCGCCGCACGCGAGACCGGCTTCTGGCGCCCGCAGGCCGACGACACGATCGAGCTCGTGCTGTCGCACTCCTCCGGCATCATCGAGCTGTTCTACGGCCAGACCCGCGGGCAGTCCGCGTGGCAACTCGCCACCGACGCCGTGGTGCGGTCACAGACGGCCAAGGAGGTCACAGCCGCCGAACGACTGTACGGGATCATGCCCGACGGCAGCGGCAACCTCGGCTACGTCGAGGAGCGCGCCATGATGGGCCACCCGAAGACTCCGCACGTCTCCCTCGTGCTCGAACGCGTCGTCGGCTGACGCCCACACCTTCGAGCGACACCCGTTCAGCGCAACTTTCGCACGCCCTGAGGCGCTCCCCGGGCACCTCAGGAGCGCTCAACGCCAGCTTGGTGACCTTGGGGAGCATTCCGCCTCAGCGCTGCGGATGACTCAGCGGGATCGCAGTCGCCCACCTGCGCCATGAGGAGGCGCAGGTGGCGCAGGTGGCGCAGCTTCACTCGTACTGGGCGTCGTAGGCCTTCGCCAGCTCGGCGTGGATGGCCACGGCCGGGTCGTCGGCCAGCCGGACGTCGTCGAGCGTGTGCACGCGCGTCAGCTTCCGCACCGACGAGGCCAACATCAGGGCGTCCCCCGCGGCGAGCTCGTCGGCCTTGAGCTGCGTCACCTCGGTCTTCCAGCCTGCCCGCTCCGCCGCGCGGAACACGTCGCCCTGCGTCGTACCGGGCAGGATGCCGTTCGTCGGCGGCGGCGTGTACAGCGTGCCACCGCGCGCCACGACGACGTTCGACGTCGGGCCCTCCAGCACGTAACCCTCGGTGCTGGTGAAGATCACGTCCTCGGCGCCGCGGCGGCGCGCCTCCCGCTGCGCCGCCATGTTCACCGAGTACGACAACGTCTTCGCGCCCAGCAGCAGCCACGGCGCGCGCTCCATCAGGTCCGCCTCGAACCCGCGGTTCAGCGTCACCACGCCGATGCCGTCGCGCCGCGCCGTCTTCGTCGACTCCGCGATCTCGGTGCCGTACGCGAACGCCGTCGGCCTCTCGTCCGGGTCGCCGTCGATCCCGCGGGTGAGCACGATCTTCAGCGCGAGCTCGACGTCGGTCGGCCAGTTGTCGATCACCAGGCGGATGACGCGTTCCCACGCCTCGCGGTCCGGCGGCGCCATGTCCATCTTCGCCGCCGACCGGGCGAAGCGGTCGAGGTGCGCGTCCAGCTCTCGCGGCACGCCGTTCGTGACGAGGATCGTCTCGAAGATGCCGTCACCACGCACCAGACCGAGGTCGTCGACGCGGATGTGGGCCTGGTCGGGATCGGCGAAGGTGCCGTCGAGGAAAGCGAGGACGCGCATGGCTTCACCGTACCCAGCGGGCCCGCGAACGCTACCGACCATCGGCGCGGCCACCGACATACGATCGCGGTATGACGTACTCCTCGCCCCTGTCCGAACTGCCCGGCGCCGTCTCGGCACCCGACGACCACCCGGAGGCGGGTGTGCCGTGGCACTGGGGTGATCCGTTCGCCGAGCAGCGCACCGCCACGCGCGGCGTGGCGGTCGTCGACCGGTCGCACCGGCACGTGATCACCGTCGGCGGTTCCGAACGGCTGTCGTGGCTGCACCTCGTGTTGTCGCAGCACGTCTCCGCACTGCCCGCCGACACCGGCACCGAGTCGCTCGTGCTCGACGCCCAGGGCCACATCGACGCGCACATGGTCGTCGGCTACACCGGCGACGTCGTCTACCTCGACACCGACCCGGACTCGCACGCCACGAGCGCCATGCCGAACGGCGGCAAGGAGACGCTGATCGACTACCTGCAGGCCATGAAGTTCTGGTCGGACGTCGACATTCGCGACGCCACGGGCGAGTACGCCGTGCTGACGCTGCTCGGGCCGGACGCCGAGCAGACGCTCGCCGCCCTCGGCGACACACCCGTGGCGCTGCCCGCCGAGCCGTTCGCGATCGCCGCGCTGCCGGGCAGCGGGTTCGCACGCCGCATGCCGTGGCCGGGCCCGCACGCGATCGACCTGCTCGTTCCGCGCGCCGAGCTGGTCGACGTCTGGAAGCGCCTCACGGACGCGGGTGCGCGTCCCGCCGGCTCGTGGGCGTTCGACGCGCTCCGCGTGGAGTCCCGGCAGGCGCGCGTGGGCGTCGATACCGACGACCGCACCATTCCGCACGAGGTCGGCTGGATCGGGTCGGCGGCCCACGTCGCGAAGGGCTGCTACCGCGGCCAGGAGACGGTCGCCAAGGTGTTCAACGTCGGCAGGCCGCCACGCAACATGGTGCTGCTGCACCTGGACGGATCGATGGAGGTCTATCCGGAGACCGGCGACCCGGTGCTGCGCGGCGACCGCACCGTCGGCCGGGTCGGCAGCGTCGCCCAGCACCACGAGCTCGGCCCGATCGCGTTGGCACTGGTGAAGCGGTCCACGCCGGTGGACGCCGAGCTGATCACGGGGTCGGGCGACGAGAGGCCGCAGGCGGCGATCGACCCGGACTCGGTACCCGAGGAGGGCGCCGCGCCGGGACGCGAAGCCGTGCAGCGCCTCCGAGGGTGACATCATCTCCCGACTCCCGGAGGTGTCCGGCCTCTGGTCCAGATCGACGACGTAGAGCAGGATGAACCCGTGATCGAAGTCCGGCCCGGCGGGCGACGTCGTATCGACCGCGTCCTCGCGCCCGGCTACGCGAGTGAACCGGAGGCACTGCCGCTGCCGACGTTGCGGGAGCGGCGCGACGAGGCCGCCCAGGAGGAGACGGACCTCTCCTACCTGCGCAGACTGCTGCACGCGCGCATCGACATCGTCAAGGCGGAACAGCTGCGGCGGAGCTCCGACGACCCCGGCGACGAGGACGTTGTCACCCAGCTCACCGCGATCCTGTCCGACAACGCGCTCGGACCTGCGACCGGGTCGGGCAGGCATCAGACGCTCGAACCGACGCGGGCGGGCGAGTACCGCCGCGCCGCCGAGGCGCTCGTCGGCGACGCGAACCTGTCGGACGTCGTGTCGCTCTCCGACGACCAACTCGCCGAGACGCTCGACTCCTACCGCGGGCAGGAGGGGTCCGTGTCGCAGCGGCGCCGTGAGGTGCAGGCCGTCGTCGACACGTTCAACGCCGAGATCGCCCGCCGGTACGCCCACGGCACGGCGTCGGTCGACGAACTGCTCGACTCCCAGCGTTCCGCCCCCACCACCGAGGACGACGAGGCATGACGGCCCTCGTCGAAGTGGTGCGCTCCGGCTTCGTGGAGAGCGTGCACCACGGCAGTCTCGTCGTGACCGCACCCGACGGAACGGTGCGCGCCGCCGTCGGCGACGTCGCCGAACCGGTGTACCCGCGGTCGTCGAACAAACCGTTGCAGGCGCTCGGCATGCTGCAGGCCGGTTTGGACGTGGCCGACGACGATCTGGCGCTCGTGTGCGCGTCGCACAACGGCGAGCCCGAGCACGTCGAGCGCGCGCTCACACTCCTGGAGAAGGCGGGCCTCGACGAGGACGCCCTGCACTGCCCACCCGACACACCACGTGGAAAGCCGGCCGCCGAACGCCGCAGGGCCGCGATGAACTGCTCCGGCAAGCACGCCGGGATGCTCTCGACGTGTGTCACGGCGGGCTGGCCGACCGCGACCTACACCGACCCCCAGCACCCGCTGCAGTCCACGATCGCCGAGACCGTGTCGGAGGTGACCGGCGAGCCGATCGCGTGGACCGGCGTCGACGGGTGCGGCGCCCCACTGCTGGCCTACTCGCTGACCGGCCTGGCCCGTGCCTTCGGACGCCTGGTCACGGCCGAGTCCGGGGACAGGCGGCGGGTCGCCGGCGCCATGCGGGCGTATCCGTGGCTGGTTGCGGGCACGGGCCGGGAGGACACGGTCCTGATGGACGCCGTGCCCGGACTGTTGATGAAGGGCGGAGCGGAAGGCGTCCACGCGTTCACGCTGGCGGACGGCACCGCGGTGGCGCTGAAGATCGCCGACGGCAACGCGCGCGCCCGCGAGCCGATCCTGGTCGAGGCGTTGCGACTGCTCGGCGAGACACCAACCGGCGAGGCCGTCGACCGCATGGCCGTCGGTGCCGGTGTCGTCACGGGCGCCGACCGCGACGTCGGCTCACTCCGCGTCACCGCCGCGCTGGCGGATGCCCTGCGCTGACCACTGCACCGGCCCCCCCAGGGCACTTCGGGGGCACGAACGGCCGTCACGCTCAGTTGAAGCGTTCGCGGGCGGCGAGTTCGCCCCAGTAGTCGCGCAGTGTCTGGAAGATCTCGCCGACCTCGTCGACGTCGCCGTTGCGCAGCGCCTCGAGCAGCATGTGCACCTCGTCGGCGGAGGTGTCCGACTCGAGCGTCAGGTCGTCGACGAGCTGCACCAGCCCGCCGTAGTCGAGCTCGACGGCCGACGCCGGGTGGAAGTTCGCCAGCCAACGGTGCGTCTCGCTGAGGATCTGCACCGGCCCCGCGTCCTCGCCGAGCGCGTTGCCGACCAGCTCCTCGGCCTCGCCGACCCGGCGCAGCGCGTCCGTCATCGGCGCGCGCCACGACAGTTCGCGCTTCGGGTCGCCTCGGCCGGAGCCGAGTTCGAGCCGGAACTGCCGCGGGTCGACCAGCGAGAACCACGGCAGCGGCACGGTCCACGTCGTGGACAGCACATGCATCGACGTGCCGTAGAGGTCGCGCAGCGCGGAGTTGGCGCGCGACTTGATCCGGTCCTCCGGCGCCCCGAGCGCGTCGACGACGACGCCCTTCAGCGCCGGATGCGCCTCGCCCAGGAAGCCCACGAGCGCCGCCGCCGAACGCGGGCGGATCTCCAGCGGGCAGACGAGCGGTCCCGGGCCGACCTCGGCGCTCGCCTCGGTCGGCACCTCCTCGGGGTCGAGCACCAGCACGTCCGGTAGGGACGAGGGCTCCTTGGGCAGCATCCGCGGCCGCTCACCGGCCTGTGACTTCAGCCACATAACCATCTCGCGCTCGCCCGCGTCGGGCCGAGTCAGCGCAGCCTCCTCGACCGCACGGGACAGCCGCTCGTCCGGCGGCTCACCGAAGGCGACGAGCGGTTCGTAAACCCGCAGATAGGCGACGAAGGGTCGGAGCACCCCGGAATCCTGGCACGTCGCCGCCCCGGCGCGGGCATCGGCTGGCCCGTTCGAGGGTGATCTTCATAGGTGTCGCGTCTCGCACACCGCGCCACGTCGCGTCCGGCCCGGGGGACACGGTACGGTGTCCTCTAGGAAATAGTTGTCGAGACGACGCGGGGCCGCCGATTTCCCCCGGCCGCCCCGCCCCTGCGCAAGGGGGTCGAGCCATGGGGCGCGGCCGAGCTAAGGCCAAGCAGACGAAAGTGGCCCGGGAGCTCAAGTACAGCGTTCCCACCACGGACCTCGAGGCACTTCAGCGAGAGCTGTCGAGCAACTCCTCGGACCAGAACGGCCATGAGGACGAGGAGCGGTACGAAGACCCGTACGACGACGGGTACGACGACTACCGTCGATGACGCAGGCGAATGCGGGGGTGGCACCGAGCGATCGGTGACCACCCCCGCATTCCGCGTGCCCAATGACACCTCAAGGGAGAGAACGTGCCGGATATCCAGCGGATCGGTGTTGTCGGTGCGGGCCTGATGGGCTCGGGTATCGCCGAGGTACACGCGAGGGCAGGGTTGGACGTCGTGGTCAACGAGGTCAGCCAGTCGGCGCTGGACGCCGGGAAGGGCAAGATCGAGAAGTCGCTGCAACGTGCGGCGAAGGCGGGCAAGATCGCCGACGCCGATGTCGATGCGACCCTCGGACGGCTGACCTTCACCACCGACATCGAGGCCTTCGCCGACCGTGATTTCGTCGTCGAGGCCATCCTCGAGCAGGAACAGGCCAAGACGGAGCTGTTCGGCAGGCTCGACAAGGTCGTGACCGCCGACAGCGCGATCCTGGCTTCGAACACGTCCTCCATCCCGATCATGAAGCTGGGCATGGCGACCCAGCGGCCGGAGCACGTCGTGGGCGTGCATTTCTTCAACCCGGTCCCGGTGCTGCCGCTCGTGGAGCTGGTAGCGTCGGTACGCACGGCCGACGACGTCGTGGCGCGCGCCGAGGCGCACGTCACGGGCACGCTCGGCAAGACCGCGATCCACTGCCAGGACCGCGCCGGCTTCATCGTCAACGCACTGCTCGTGCCGTACCTGTTGTCGGCGATCCGGATGTACGAGGCCGGGTTCGCCTCGGCCGAGGACATCGACGAGGGCATGGAGAAGGGCACGGCCCACCCGATGGGGCCGCTGCGACTGTCGGACATGGTCGGCCTGGACACGATCAAGGCCATCGCCGACTCGATGTACGACGAGTACAAGGAGCCGACGTACGCGGCACCGCCGCTGCTCATGCGCATGGTCGACGCCGGCATGCTGGGCAAGAAGTCCGGCCGCGGGTTCTACGACTACAGCTGAGCGTCCGGCGGCGGCTCCGGACTGCTCCGTGCGGCACCGGACGTGATCACCGGACGCCCGCGTCGGCGCCGCGGGTCCTACGCTGCGGGACATGAGCGACACGCAGCTGCGGGTCGGCCTCGTCGGCGGCGGGCCGTGGGCACGGACCGTGCACGCACCGGGGCTGGCGGACCATCCGGCGACCAAACTCGAAGCCGTCTGGACGCGACGTCCGGAGGTGGCGGCCGAGCTCGCCGACGAACACGGCGCGCAGGCGACCGGCACGTTCGACGAGCTGCTGGACGCCGTCGACGCCGTCGCCTTCGCGGTCCCGCCGTCCGTGCAGGGCGGGTTCGCCGAACGCGCCGCGCGGGCGGGTAAGCACGTCATCCTCGAGAAGCCGCTGGCCGGTGACCTCGAGACGGCTGACCGGGTCGCCGCCGCGGTCGACGAGGCGGGCGTGGCGTCGCTGATGATGCTGACGATGCGCTACACCCAGCACACCCGCGAGTGGCTGGCCGGTATCCGTGAGGTGGGTGGCTGGACGGGCGGCGCCGCGCGGTGGCTGTCCGGGGCACTGCTGGGCGACACGTACGGGGGTTCCGGGTGGCGCGCCACCGATGGCGTGCTGGTGGACGTCGGGCCGCACGTGCTCGACCTGATGGACGCTGCGCTCGGGCCGGTGACCGAGGTCGCCGCCGCCCACCGTACGGATGCCGACCTGTGGCACATCGTGCTCGCACACACCGGAGGGGCGACGTCGACGGTCAGTATGTCGACCCGCATCCCGGTGCAGCCGACCGCGGCGGAGTTCACGGTCTACGGCGAACACGGGCTGCGGACGCTTGCGCGCTCCCGCGGTGCGGCCGATGCGTACACGGCGCTGCTCGACGATTTCGCGGCCCTCATCGCCACGGGTGTCCGCAGCCATGAATGCGACGCTGCCCGCGGTGTCCACCTGCAGCGTGTCCTCACCGACTGCCTGCGAGCCGCCGCAACGACTTCGGACAATTCCTCCGAAATCGTCCGTCGCCGGACATGATCACACTTCCGTGGGCATTCCGGTCGTAGCCGAGAACGCGCCGGCGACACCGCCACCCGGCGACCACGAAACGGCGACAAGAATTCGCCCGGACGGGCCACCTACGAACGGACGAGGGTCGACGCCCCAGGATTCGCCGCCGGGAACGTCCTGTTAACGCAGGGAAAGCACCACTGGAACACGTGGCCCGGAATTGCGGAAAATCGCGGTTCAGGTACCACCGAACTCGAGTCCCCGGCAAGTCCGAAAACGTCACGACGATCGTCTCTGTGCGCCCGTGCGCTCGCTTTGCCATTCTTCTCGTGGCACGCGAAAAGCAAGGGGGTCCGCCGCGTGGAATTCTTGCTGCACCATTTCGGCCGGCTCATTCCGGTCGGTCTGACGATGTTGGTTCCGGCGTCGGCAGCGTGGCTGATGCTCCTGTCCCGCAGACGCCGGCGGCTTCCGGTGTGGCGGGCGTTCACGACGGCGACTCTCGACACGGCGATCGCAGTCGTGACGTGCTGGATACTGCTACTGGTCACGGTGCCGACGGCGGGTGAAAGCCGGGTGCACGTCATCCCCGGCACGGATCTGTTGCCCGTGGCCGCCGACAGGGAGGCCGCGTGGCAGGTCGCCGCGAACCTCGGTCTGCTGTTGCCGGTGGCGATGCTGCTGCCGCTGCGATGGACGTGGTGGCGGAGCACCCGCCGCACCACGGCGTCGGCGTTGGCCGCGTCCTGCGGCATCGAGTTGATGCAGTACGTCGCCGGCATCGGGCGGGTCGCCTCCGTCGACGACGTCCTGGTGAACACGGCAGGCGCGACGGCGGGCGTCACGGTCGCACTGTGGATCCTCGAAGCGGCGCCGCGGCGTGCGGGCCGCCGTTCAGTCGTCGCGGCGGGCGCGCCGATTGCGCTTGACGTCCGAGCGGCGTTTCTTCGCGGCGATCCGCCGTTCCTTCGACCCCCGCGTCGGTGTGGTCGGCTTGCGCTGCTTCGGCGGCGGCGCGGCCGCGTCGCGCAGCACGTTCGCCATCCGCTCCCGGGCGGCCTGCCGGTTGCGGAGCTGCTCCCTGTGCTCGGCGGCCACGACCGTGAGCACCCCGTCGGCCAGCCGCCGGTCGAGACGGGCCAGCACCCGTGACCGCAGCGACTCCGGCACCGCCGCCGACCGCGCCACATCGAACGACAACTCGACGCGCGACGACGTCGTGTTGACCCCTTGACCGCCGGGGCCGGAGGCGCGCGAGAACCGCTCCGACAGTTCCCCCTCGGGGACGACGAAGCGGGATGACACGCGCAGCTCGTTCACGTCAGCCACGATGGCGCGTCCGGCAGGGATGTGTCGACCGGATTCCACAGGGCCGCCGGCGAGGGTGGCCGACGGCACACGCAGCGACGGTGGTGATCAGAACCGCGGGTGCTCACCCGACAGCACGGCACGCGGCCCGTCGGCGGTGCCGCCGTCTGCCGTCTTGACCTCGCCGAGTACCCACGCGGGCACATGCCGCGCGGTGAGCACGGCCAGCGCGCGGTCGACGTCCTCGGCCGCGACGACGGCGACCATGCCTACGCCCATGTTGAACGTCTTCTCCATCTCCGCCCGGTCGACCTTGCCGCGCTGCTGGATCACCGCGAACACGGGCGCAGGCGTCCACGACCCGCGGTCGAGGTGGGCGACGAGGCCCTGTGGCAGCACGCGCTCGAGGTTCGCCTCGAGACCGCCACCCGTGATGTGGGCGAACGTGCGGACACCGGCCTCGGCGACGAGCGCGAGGCAGTCCTTCACGTAGATGCGCGTCGGTTCGAGCAGTTCCTCACCGAGCGTGCGGCCGAGCTCCTCGACGTGCCCGTCCAGCGGCAGTCGCGCGATGTCGAGCAGCACATGCCTGGCCAGCGAGTAGCCATTGGAGTGCAGTCCGGACGAACCCATCGCGATGACCGCGTCGCCGGGACGCACCCGGTCGGGGCCGAGGACGTCGGCCGCCTCGACCGCGCCGACACCGGTCGCGGAGATGTCGTACTCGTGGTCGGCCATCATGCCGGGGTGCTCGGCGGTCTCACCGCCCAGCAAAGCGCAACCCGCCTGGACGCAGCCCTCCGAGATGCCCTCGACGAGCGCGGCGATCCGCTTGGGAACGACCTTGCCGACCGCGATGTAGTCCTGCAGGAACAGCGGTTCCGCACCCGTCACGACGAGGTCGTCGACGACCATCGCGACCAGGTCGATACCGACGGTGTCGTGCTTGTCGAGCGCCTGCGCGACCGCGATCTTCGTGCCGACGCCGTCGGTCGACGACGCGAGCAGCGGTTCCTTCCAGCGGTCGAGCTTCAACGAGAACAGGCCGGCGAACCCGCCGACCCCGCCGACGACCTCGGGACGGGTAGCCCGCGCGGCATGGGGCTTCAGCAACTCGACGGCGTCGTCGCCCGCGTCGATGTCGACGCCCGCCGCGGCATACGTCGCACCGGCACCTTCGGCACCTACGTTGTCGGCACCGGCTTTCTCGGCACCGGCTTTCTCGACGCCGGCCTTCTCGACGCCGTGGTCGGCAACGACCGGCTCGTGGCCAGACTCGCTCATCGGGACGCGGACTCCTCACTCGGCATTACTGCGGCACGCGATGCCCCAGGGCACCGGTTCACCCCGGGGCTCCCGCCCCGGCGCTTCATCTCACTCGGCGAACGCTACGGACGCCCGACGGCGTCCTCGGCACCGTACCCCGCATCCACGACGGGCAGTTCCCGCGATGCCCCGCCGAGGTTCTCGAGCATGTGCTTGCCGATGACCGCCTCGTCGGGCAGTGCCACGGGGTACTCGCCGTCGAAGCACGCCGCGCACACCCGGTTGCGCGGCTGTTCGGCCGCGGCGACGAGCGAGTCCACGGACGCGTACCCGAGCGAGTCGGCGCCGATGGCGCGGCGGATCCCGTCGAGGTCGGCGCCGTTGGCGACCAGTTCGGCACGCGAGGCGAAGTCGATGCCGTAGAAGCACGGCCAGCGCACCGGCGGCGAGGCGATCCGCACGTGGACCTCGACGGCGCCGGATTCGCGCAGCATCCGCACCAACGCACGCTGGGTGTTGCCGCGCACGATCGAGTCGTCGACCACGACGAGGCGCTTGCCGCGGATGACGTCGCGCAACGGGTTCAGCTTCAGCCGGATGCCGAGTTGGCGGATCGTCTGCGACGGCTGGATGAACGTCCGGCCGACGTAGCTGTTCTTGACCAGGCCCTGCCCGTAGGGGATGCCGGACGCCTGCGCGTAGCCGATCGCGGCGGGGGTGCCGGATTCGGGAACGGGAATCACCAGGTCGGCGTCGGCGGGGTACTCGTCGGCGAGCCTGCGGCCGATGTCGACGCGCGTGGCGTGGACGCTGCGGCCCGAGATCGTCGTGTCGGGCCTGGCCAGGTAGACGTACTCGAAGATGCAGCCCTTGGGTTCCGGGTTGGCGAAGCGCGTGGACCGGATGCCATCGGCGTCGATCGCGATGAGCTCGCCGGGCTCGACCTCGCGGACGAACGACGCGCCGACGATGTCGAGCGCGGCGGTCTCGCTGGCGGCGACCCAGCCGCGTTCCAGACGGCCGAGCACGAGCGGCCGGAAACCCTGCGGGTCGCGCGCGGCGTACAGCGTCGACTCGTCGGAGAACGTCAGGCAGAACGCGCCGCGCAGCGTCGGCAGCAGCTCGGCGGCGGCGACCTCGATGCCCTTGTCCGCGGCGGTCGCGGCAAGCAGCCCGCAGATCAGGTCGGAGTCGGTCGTGGCGCCGTTCTTGCTCACGACACCGAGTTCGCGAGCGCGCTCGTGCAGCTCGTGGGTGTTGACGAGGTTGCCGTTGTGGCCGAGCGCGATGCCGGTGCCCGCACCGGTGGTGCGGAACGTCGGCTGGGCGTTCTCCCAGCTGCCGCCTCCCGTCGTGGAGTAGCGGCAGTGCCCGACGCCGACGTGCCCCTGCAGCGACGACAACGACTTCTCGTCGAACACCTGGCTGACGAGGCCGAGGTCCTTGAACACCACGACGTGGCGCCCGTCGCCCGCGGACATGCCCGCCGCCTCCTGGCCGCGGTGCTGCAACGCGTAGAGCCCGTAGTAGGTCAGCTTCGCGACGTCCTCACCGGGCGCCCACACGCCGAAGACGCCGCATTCCTCACGGGGTTCGGTTTCGAGATCCGAGTCGGAGTCGGTGACCGACTCCGACGACGGTTCGTGGTGGTCGCGCAGGTCGTCGTGCCTGTCGTTGTGCACCGAGGGACTCCCCTGAGGACGAGAACGGGCCGCCTCCAGTCTAGTCCGCGGAGGCGGCCCGTTCGGGGTGAGATGGCGCTCAGACCGGGCGTCGCAGCGACGAGGGGGGAGGTGCACTGCACCACCACGGTCTGAGCGCCGACCTGGGGACGCGGCGGGACACCCGCCGTGTCGAGACGCGGGCTCGTCGTGATCACACGCGGTGCTCCGCGTCCGTGTCGGTTCGTCGTATGGATTTGTCGTTCCGTCCGAGGGTCAAGCGGTGGCCTGCAGCCACTTCGCGCGGCCCGATCCGTTCGGCACCCAGCAGCCCTTGCCCATCCGGTGCGACGGTGCCGGCTCGGCGTACTCGTCGTCCGGGAGTTCGAGCAGCTCGTCGACGACGGTTTCCATGTCGCCGCTGCGCCGCCAGAGGACCTGCTTGGGCTCGAGGATGTTCGGTTCGTCGTAGGGCATCCGCGTGGCGGTGACGTCGTCCTCTGCGTCGAGCCGGACGACGTCGACCACGGTCTCGTGCATCCGCACGCCGACGACGGTCACGAGCTCACCGTCGGCGTCACGGGGGTGCACGAAGCGGTAGCCGCGTGCGATCAGGCTGCCGAGGGTCACCTCGACGTCGTTGGGGGCCAGCTCAGACGAGCATGTCATCGAACTCGCCGTCCTTGACGCCAGCGACGAAGGCTTCGATCTCCGCGCGGGTGTAGACGAGAGCCGGACCCTGAGGATCACGGGAGTTCCGCATGGCGATGTCGCCACCGGTGAGGGGTGCCACCTCGACGCAGTTACCCATCGCGCCGCTGTACCGGCTCTTGCGCCACTGCGCGCCGGTGAGCAACTCCGACGAAATGCCGTTCTCGATCCGCTGCATGATCCTCACCTTCCCGACTTTCAACCTGTGGAGGATGCATCTGCACGTGCATTGACGTGTGCACAGAAGTTAGCACGCGCTACTGCTCGTGTGAATGCACGTGCATAAGCCCGTGATCCTCTTCACCCGAATGCAACGCAGAGCAGAAACCGCAGGTCACGGGCGGTCTATTTGCGACACCGGCAATTAATGTGCGACGAGCGGGATCACGGCTGCGACGAGCGGTGGATCTTCATCGGCAAGCGGCTGAACGCAATGCGGACACCTGCCCGAGTTTCACCCGGCTCAGCGAACGATCACAGTGCGTGTCGCGGCATCGCTCCGCGTCATGAGCTCGCGCGGACTCAGGCGTCCGCGCGAGCCTTCAGCATCATCTGCCGGGAGCGATCCGGCGTCTCGGCATCGACCGCCAGGCGGTCGAGGGAACGGCCGATGAGCTCGACGTCGTCGGGCTTGTCCAGGTAGACGCCGCCCGCGATGTGCTCGACGTAGCCGATGTTCGGCAACTCCGGTTCGGAGAACCGCAGCAGCGTGAACGAACCCTCCGCGGCGTAGCCGCTGCGCTCGTACGGCACGACCTGCACGGTGATGTGCGGCATCGCCGTCAGCTCGAGCACCTGGTCCAGCTGCGCACGGTGGACCTCCCTGCCGCCGATCGGCCGGTACAGCACCGACTCGTCGACCACGGCCCACAACTTCGGGGCGTCCGGCCGGAACAGCAGCCGCTGCCTGCGCATGCGCAACCGCACCCGCGCGTCGGCAGCCTCGGAGGCGTGCTCCGGCAGGCCGTGGGTCATGATCGCCCGGGCGTACTCCCTGGTCTGGAGCAGCCCGGGGAAGAACTGCAGCTCGTAGGTCTGGATGCGAGCCGCGGCCTCTTCGAGCCCGACGAAGTCGTCGAACCAGCGGGGCATGTAGTCGTTGAACTTCTGCCACCAGCCCGGCTGCGAGGACTGGTCCACCAGCTCGAGGAAGTTCGCGCGCTGGGTCTGATCCTGCACGCCGTAGAGCGTGAGCAGGTCCTCGACGTCGCGACCCTTGAACTTGACCCGCCCCAGCTCGAGACGGCTGATCTTCGATTCCGACGCGCGGATGTGGTAACCGGCGTCGGCGCGCGAGTACCCCGCGGCCTCACGCAGCCTGCGCAGCTGGGAGCCCAGGATCATGCGCCGCGCGGTCGGACCCTTGTCGTCGGTGGTGTCCCGCACCGCGGCCTGGACGGGTGAGGGAGTTCCGGTTGCGGACGGCCCGGTCGGCCACGAAGCCTCTGATCCGGGTGTCATATCAGCCGTTTGTCCCCTTCATCCGCAAGTCGGTAACCCACACGTGCCTGTCGCCGGCGGGAACGATCATCGTAACGCAGCAGATTCAACCGGACATTCAACGTAGGCGCCCCCGGCCGGGCTATCAAGTCCGACGACGCCCCTGTCGATGTTTACTCTCCCACGTCTGTCCGACTACGCTGTGTGCGCTCGACGTCCCCAGCCGAATGCGAGGTTGTCCTCCCGTGCCCACCGGCCCCTTTCCGCAGACCGACCGCGCTCCCGTCGGGGTGGACCCCACCCGGGCGAGTATCGCGCGGGTCTACGACGCCTTCCTCGGCGGCAAGGACAACTACGAGATCGACCGCGAGGTCCGCGACGGCGTCCTCTCCGAGGCGCCCTACGCCGAGCACCTCGCGATCGAGAATCGTGACTTCCTGATCCGCTCGGTGCGGTTCCTCGCCCAGCAGACCGGCATCACGCAGTACCTCGACTGTGGTTCCGGTCTGCCCACAGCGGAGAACACACACCAGGTTGTCCAGCGCGTCATTCCCGACGCCGAGGTCGTCTACGTCGACAACGATCCGGTCGTCCTCGCCCACGGCCGCGCGCTGCTGGAGGAGAACGAGCAGACCACGCTCGTCGGCGCCGACATCTTCGATCCCGAGGACGTGCTCGACAACGAGGTCGTGCAGCAGCGACTGGACTTCACGCAGCCGATCGCGCTGCTGCACATCGGCACCCTGCATCACTACGAGGGCCCGCCCGAGGGGCCTGCCGAGATCATGCGCCGCTTCTACGAGCGCCTTCCCTCCGGCTCGTTCGTCGCGATCGCCCACTTCATGGATCCCGAGAACGAGCACACGCCGATGGCCCGGCGGGCGGAGGACAAGTTCCGCCACAGCCCGATGGGCTCGGGAACCTTCCGCACCCGTGACGAGATCCGCGCGCTGTTCGGCGATCTCGAACTCGTCGAGCCCGGGGTCATCCGCCTCGCCGACTGGTGGCAGGACGGCCCGCGGCTGACGCCCCTCAACGAGGCGCAGCACTGCATCGGCGGAGGCGTCGCCCGCAAACCGTGACGCCCGCGGCGTCACACCCGGACGAGAGGCAGCCAGTGCGAGACGTCGGCGCGAGCTCCGGAGGCGGCGACCAAGCCACGGTCGACCGCGTCCGCCCACGGCAGTCGCCCCGTGGCGAGCTCCAGCCAGGTCCGGGGATCGGTCTCGACGACGTTCGGCGGCGTGCCCCGCGTGTGCTTCGGCCCCTCGACGCACTGCACTGCACCGAACGGCGGCACACGCACCTCGACGCTGTGTCCCGGGGCGACCGCCGCGAGGGTGCGCAGGCTCAACCGGACGGCCGAGGCCAGCTGCTTCCGATCGGGTTCCTCCGGGTCGGTTCCGTCCAGCCAGGCTGTCACGCTCCGGACAGCCTGTCGTAACTCTTCGGGATCGACCGAGCGCGATGCGGGCATGTGTCCACACTAGAGTGGGCGTCGACCGAACGCGGCGGGCTCCGCCGCGGGCACGGCGGGAGGCGAGCCGCGCCCCGGTGGACGCGCGGCGGCGGTGGTACGGACAGCGGTGGCAAGGCGGCGCACCTACGGGAAGCAAGCGCCGACGGCGCGGGCACTGAACGTGGAGAGCTACATGGAGCAGCGGGACGACGCGAACCGGCTGGTACCGGGAGAGCCCCAGCACCGGCCGGGCCGCAACCCGAAGATCACCAAGGAGATGCGGGCCAACGCCCGAGCGAACCCGAACAGCTGGCTGTACGTGATCGACGAGGCGTTCGACCCGGCGGGGCGCGTGCCCTCCTGGGCGGTCGTCGGTGCCTATCCGGTGAACAACGAAGGCGAGATCGTGGAGGACTTCCACCCCAACGACCGGTACCGGCCGTCCCCGAAGGCGCTCGGCTACCCGGAACCCGCGTCCGACCTGGAACGGCTCCTGCAGCTGGTGCACACCAAACACCACCCGCCCGAAGACCTGCCGCCGGTGATCCTGGACGCGACGCTGTTCGTCTACGCCCTCTCTCCCGTGCAGCGCACCGTCATCGGGTTCCACAACGCCGACGGGCGCATCCTGGTGCCCGCGTACACGCAGAAGTCGCTGGTTCCCGCCGAATGGCCGCACGCGCGCGCGGTCCTCGGCCGCGACATCGTCGACCTGCTGGGCGAGCACCCGCTGGCGATCAACCCGCACGACCTCGTGACGGCCGTGGTGCCGGCACGCCACCTGCGGCACGCACTCGCGCAGGAGCAGTGACTCCGGTGCGGTGACCCCGGGTCGGTGACTCCGGTGCAGTGCGACGGGGCGGCGACTCCGTACCCATGATTCCGGCGTGCCGGCCACCCTGGGCACCGCCCCGTGGGTTTCGCCCGTGGGCCTCGCCGCCGCATCGGCGGAAATCACGCGCCGGCGCTATATACCCGGAGCACGAAACCGCAAAAGCCGCTTTCACCCGAACGAATTACGACCAGAGTATTTCCGGCGGGACAACTTCACACGAACAGCGCCGACTCCTACCGCGAGTGGACGCTTTCCCGTCCGGGGGACAATTCCCGGACGTATATCACCCACGCGTAGCGGAGTTTTCACGCCAACTAGTGACAAAGTTCGCGACGTCCTATAACAATCAACGCCCGAGCGGCTACCTGCAGTAAGCCGTTCATCGCGAGGGCACATTGTGAAGGGATACGTCGCATGTCCACTGTTCGAAGAATGTGGCGGCGGATGACCGCTGCTGTTGTGACCGGTTCGGTCGGTGCGCTCCTGCTCGGCACACTGACCCCGGCGAATGCCGCTCCGGCGGATGCGTTCGAGATCGGGAACCACGAGATGGGATCTCAGATCGCCAAGGTGGAAGGCGAGTCGTCGTCCACACCGGCGAGCAAGTCCAAGGCTCTGCTGCCACAGGGCGTGACCTCCGACGGGATGCGCGCCGAGGCCACGGTGGCCGGCATCGACGTGGCCAGCCACCAGGGAAACGTGGACTGGAATCACTGGTGGGACCAGGGCAAGCGGTTCGCGTACGTCAAGGCCACGGAAGCCACGAGCTACACGAATCCGTACTTCGCCCAGCAGTACAACGGCTCCTACAACGTCGGCATGATCCGCGGTGCGTACCACTTCGCGGTGCCGAACTCGTCCTCCGGAAGTGCGCAGGCGAACTACTTCGTGGACAACGGCGGCGGCTGGTCGGGCGACGGCAAGACCCTGCCCGGCGCCCTGGACATGGAGTACAACCCCTACGGCAACGACGCGTGCTACGGCATGAACCAGGCACAGATGGGCGCGTGGATCCGCGACTTCCACGACACGTACCACGCTCGTACCGGCCGCTGGCCCGTCATCTACACGTCGACGAGCTGGTGGAACATGTGCGTCGGCTCGGCGCAGTCGTTCGGTGACACCGTGCCGCTGTGGGTCGCGCGGTACGCCGACTCGGTCGGCTCGCTACCCAACGGCTGGGATTACCACACCATTTGGCAGTACACGTCCAGTCCGCTCGACCAGAACTCGTTCAACGGCGCCTACGACCGGTTGCAGGCGCTCGCAAACGGCTGAACACCGGCATGACGGCAGGCCCGGCCCACACGTGGTCCACACCACGCGGGGGTCGGGTCTGCTCGTGTGTCCGGGGTGGTTTCTGTCCATCCCGGACGAGGCGTGATCGGCGAACCACCGGTAAACCACCCGCGCACCACCTCCGCGTGGCAGAATCCGCGCGGTCGTAACGCGAGCAGGAGGCCCCGGTGACGTATCCACCACAACCAGGACAGCCGTACGGCCAGGGCGGCTGGGAACAGCAGGGCCAGGGCTACCCGGGCCAGCAGGGATACCCGGGACAGCACGGCTACCCCGGCCAACAGGGATACCCCGGTTACGACCCGACGGGCCAGCAGGGATACCCCGGATACGACCCGAGCGGTGGCCAGTACGGCATGTACCCGGGCGGCCCCGGCGGTGAACCGCCGAAGAAGAAGACCGGCCTCATCGTCGGCATCGCCCTCGGCTCGGCCGCCCTCCTGTTCGGCGTCTTCGCCCTCCTCGCCTGGGTCACGCCCGGTTTCCTCCTCAGCGACGACGACGAGGCCGGCGGGTCGGAAGGCTCCGGCGCACAGGCCCTCGCCGAGAAGATCATGACGGGCTTCAACAACCAGGACAGCGGCGCACTGCAACAACTCACCTGCTCCGGCGCCGAGACGATGGTCCAGGGCGTCATCCAGGCCGCGAGCCACGTCCAGAGCGCCGAGCTCGGCACGGTGGAGGAGAACGGCAACACCGCGACCGCCGACGGCTCGGTCAACATCCAGGGGCAGGATGTCCCCGTCACCGCGGGCCTGAAGAAGGACGGCGGATCGTGGTGCTGGCAGTCGGTCGAGGTCAGCGGCCTGGATCCGAGCGACATCGGCGCCGGCGACATGAGCCCGGGGGACATGAGCCCCAGCGCCGAGATGCCGGATCCGGCGGAGTCGAGCACCGTGGACGCCCCCGATTCCGACACCGGCGGCACGGACTCCACGGGCAGCGGCGCGTGGCGACCGAAGGTCGACACGTTCCTCACCGCCGTCAACTCCGGCGACAAGCAGACCGCCAAGTCCGTGCTCTGCAGCGATGCGGACACCAGCATGGGCCTGCAGGAACTGATCGACGGCCCCACGCAGGTGCAGGAGGCCAAGGTCGACGACGAAGCCACGTACTACGCCTACATCTACCTGTCCGGGAACGTCGGCGGTAAACAGCTGACCGAGGACACTCGATTCAGTATCGAGAACTTCGACGACACCGGCTGGTGTATCGACTCGGGCTTCACCTACTACCAGTGATCCTGCCCGCCTGCGCCATCGCCTCACGTGTCACCGGCGAACGTGTCACCGGCGAACGAGTTCGTGTCGCCGATCGGCGCAGGCGACGGCGCCATCGCGAAAGACCTACTGTGCACCCGTGACCTACCCGCCGCACCAACCGCCGCCGTCGCAGGTTCCGCCGTCCCAGCATTCGACGTCCCAGCATTCACCGTCGCAGCATCCGACGTTCCACGACGCGGCATCCCAACACCCGGCATCCCAACACCCGGCGTCCCCACCTCCGACGTCGCGGCCTGCCGCCGGGTACGGAACCGGACCGCAGGAGCCGCCCACCCAAGGGCCGGACGAGCAGGTCACGGCGGGCCACGCGACGTCTCCCCGCGGCGCAGGCGGCCACGGGCCCACAGGCAGGCCGCAGCCGGGCGGAGCGGGACCTCGTTTCGGGCCAGAGGCCTTCCGCAAGCCTCCGCGTCACAACCGCGGCACGCTGACCGCTGCGATCGCCGGCGGAGGGGCCGTGCTCGTCGTCATCGTGTTCGCGTTCACTGCGTGGGTCGCGCCCGGCTTCCTCGTGCGCAGCGGTTCGGCCGCCGCGTCCGGTGAAGGTGCCCGCCACGTCGCGCAGCGGATCATGAGCGCGTTTGCCCAGCAGGACAAGTCCGCGTTGCGACAGCTGATCTGTGACACCGCGGAACGTCCCGTGACGACGGCGATCGCGCAGGCCGACCAGACCACCGGAGCGCGTCTCACGGGCCGCATCGAGCTGCGTGGCGGCTCGGCGACCGCAACCGGCCGTCTCACGATGGGTGGCGACCACGTCGACGTCGAGACCGGCCTGGAACTGCGGGACGGGTCGTGGTGCTGGCAGTCGCTCGACGTTCGCGGTATCGAACTCCAGAACCCACGCCCGACGGGCTGACCGCCGTGAGCCGACCGGCGCGATCGGCATCCCCGGTGACGCCTGATCGACTACCGTCCTGAGTCGTGAAACGCCTCCGGTCCCCGGACTCTCCGCAGTGGTCGTCGGTCGCGCTGGCGACGACCCTGGTGCTGGCTGTCGCGGTGGTGCTGACCGTCGGGACATGGTTACTCGCCGACCCCGCCACGCCGCGCAGCGACGCACTGCGCACGGCGGGCATCGCCGGTGGCGCGATCATCGCGCTGTACGCATTGTGGCTCAACGACCGCAGACGTCGGGTCGAGGAAGCCCGGCACGCACTCGAGGGCGACCGGGTTTCGGACGAACGGTTCGCGCGATCGGTCGAGCTGCTCGGCCACGACGCGGACCAGGTGCGGGTGGGAGCCATGCACGCGCTGGCCGGCCTCGCGAAAGCCCGTCCCGACTACACGCAGACCGTCCTCGACGTGCTGTGCGCCTACCTCCGCAGGCCGTACCTCCACCCGCGATGGTCCGGATCGGACAGTGCCACGGTGGAGGAGCGCGAGGAGGCCGAGCGGGAACTCCAGGTTCGCCTGACGGCACAACGACTCGTTCACGACCTGCTGTCCGAATCGGACGAGGCGAAGGGCGCCGCCTACGACCTCGACTTCACAGGCGCGGCCGTCGAGTACCTCGACCTGTCCGGCAGGCGCATGGGAACGGTCGTACTGCGGTACGCCTACCTGCACAGCGATTCGAACCTCAGTAGGTGCGTGTTCACCGGTCCGGTGTGGTTCTCCCACGGCCGCACCGGCACGGGACGACTCGAAGGACGTTTCCGGTGCGACGACGCGGTTTTCGAACAGCCCGCGATGTTCCGTGACGCGACGTTCAACTCGCTGGCCTCGTTCCGCCGCAGCCGCTTCGCCGACGACGCCGCGTTCTCCGGCTCGGCGTTCAACGGCACGGCGCGGTTCACCGATGCGACGTTCGGCGAGCTGGACCTGCGGAACACTCGTTTCGCCGGGGACGTCGACCTCCGCTGGCGCGAGGCGGCGGCCGTGGCCGTCGACCACGCCACCGTCGATTCCGGCCGCACCCTCGAACTCCCCGACGGCTGGCGTACCACGTCCGATCCGGACGGCGCCCGTCTGACCGCCCCGAGCACCACGCCCGCCTCGGCATCGACCTGACCGTGCCGGCGGAGCCGGTCGCCGCCCGTGGTGCCACGGCCCCACGATGCGGGAGTAATAGCGCCGAACCGCACCGCCGAAGGCTGCCCGCGTGACACAGTGGTCCGGACGAAACACGACGGCGTCACGTTCGGGGACATGCGCGGAGGGGGCATGCCATGGCGTATCCACCACAGCCCGGTGGCCCGGGACAGCCCGGGCCCTACGGCGGTCAGCAGGGCCCGCAGCAGGCAGCGGGTCATCCGCGGCAGGGCGCGCCCCATGGTGGTTACCAGCAGTACGCGTACCCGCAGCAGGTGCCTCCGCCGCAAGGCGGGTCCTACGGCGGGCCGCCGAAGAAGACCGGCCTCGTCGTCGGCCTGTCGATCGGCGGCGTCGCGGTGCTCGCCACGTTCTTCGTCACCGCCTTCGCCGCACCGGGTTTCCTGCTCTCCGACGGGCCCGAGGAGGTGGCCGACAACTACGCCCAGGCAGTCTCGTCGCAGGACTTCGGGCAGCTGACGCAGTACGTGTGCCCCTCGTCCGAACTGCGGAAGAGCCTCGATGAGGCGGACCTGCGCACGCAGGACCGGAGCTACACCACCACGTTCACGATCACCGGCGACGCCACCGAGTCCGGCAACCGGGCAAGGGTGCCGATCAGGAGCGAAGTCACCTTCAGCGGCGAGACGTACACCTCCCAGGGCCACCTCGTCCTGGAGGACGAGGACGGCTGGTGCGTGGCCGAGGTCGACACCGAGGGCGCGGACAGCGGTGGCAGCGACACGCCGACCGGCGAACCCGCGTACCCCACCGGCGGCTACGACGAGGGCTACCCGACCGGGGGATATGGCGACTACGGCGAGTACGACTCGTACCCGTCCGAGGATTACGGCTATGACGACGATTACGACTACTGAGCCTGCGGACCGACCGGATCTGAAACCGGGCCCCTTCCAAGGCCGTTTCCACCGAAGACGTGCTGAACGGTGAACCGACAGCACGCAACCCACGCCGTACACCCGTACTGCCGTGGCAGAGTGTCCCCGCCGGGGTCACCCGATCGAAAAGCGCAATGACCGCGTTGCGTGACCAGCACAAGGGGGAGTCGTGACCTATCCACCGCAGCCCGGACCGTACGGCCAACAGCCGGGGCCCTACGGCGGACAGTCCGGCGGGCCACAGCAGGGAGGGTCGCAACAGGGCGGGCCACAGCAGGGCGGTTACCCCCAGCCCGGCGGACCACCGCCCGGCGCGCCCCAACCCGGCGGCGTTCCGCAGTCCGGGGGTTTCCCGCAGCAGCAGGGCATGCAGCAGGGCGGCTACCCACCACAGGGCCAGCCACCCGGTTTCCCGCAGGGCCCGAGCGGTGTCGACCAGCAGCCGACGAGGAAGAAGACCGGTCTCATCGCCGGAATCGCCGCGGCAGCCCTGGTGATCGCCGCCGTGCTGGTCACCGGGTTCTGGGCGCCCGGCTTCTTCGTGGGCGACGACACGGAGACGTCCGCCGAGGGCGGCGACTCGGGTGGGGGAGCCTCGGACGACGGTGGCAGGGGTTCCGGCGACGATGCCGGAACCGGCGGCCAGGACGGCGGCTTCGGGGACTCGGGCGACTCCGGCGGGACGGACTCCGGTGGTCTCGACAGCGGTGGTCTCGACGGCGGTTCCGCGGGCGCGCAGAGCACCGCCGCGGAGTACGCCTCCGCGCTGTCCGACCTCGACGTCCCTCGCATGAAGCAGCTCGCCTGCGCCGGGGCCACGGATGCCGCGCCGGAAGGCGAGGCCCCTGAGGGCTTCGAGATCCAGGCGTCGGTCACCCACGTGGAACAGACGTCGGCCGACAAGGCCACGGCGAAACTCGACATGCAGGTCAGCTCCGGCGAACAGTCCGGGAGCATGAAGGCCGACATGACCCTCGAGAACCAGGGTGGTTGGTGCGTCTCCGGCTTCAATCCGTCCGGCGGCGGCTCCACCGGGTTCTGACGCAGACCGGCCGCGGCCACGTGAGTCCACAGTGGATGAATCCGATGGCGCACGCACGGCGTCGAGCCGGTGCAACGACACGCCTGCTCGGTGTTACCGTTCGACACGGGCCGTGCACGGCCATGTACGCAGCGAGAATGTACTACCGTAAACGTGGCTCGGGGGAACCCGGCCGGGACACCGATCCGTCGAAGCCAACGAATATGAAGTAGTTTCACTGCCGTTCGACGTCGGAACACGCACACATGTGCAACGAAATGGGAGCCCGCCATGACTTACCCGCCCCAGCCCGGTCAACCCGATCCGTACGGTGGACAGTACGGCCAGCAGCCCGGTGGCAACCCCCAGTCCGGCGGTTTTCCGCAGCAGGGTGGGAACCCGGGCCAGGGCGGCAACCCGCAGTCCGGCGGCTTCCCACAGCAGGGCGGTTACCCCCAGCAGGGCGGATACCCGCAGCAGGGCGGTTACCAGCAGCCCTACGGCCAGCCGGGGCAGTACGGCCAGCAGCCGTACGGCCAGCCGGATCCGTACGCTCAGCAGGGCCAGTACGCTCAGCAGGGCCAGTACGGTCAGCAGCTCTTCGGCCAGCCGCAGGGTGGCTACGGTGAGCCGCCGAAGAAGAAAAAGACCGGCCTCATCATCGGCCTCAGCGGCGGCGCCGTCGCGATCATCGCCGCCTTCCTCATCACCGCTTTCTGGGTGCCCGGCTTCCTCACCGGCGACAGCCCGAGGGACGTCGCCGACAAGGCCGTCGAGGGGCTGAACAACCGGGACATCAACCTGATCAAGGATGTCTCGTGCAACCCCGACTCGGCAGGGGACGTCAGCGACCTCGAAGACATCCCGGAGGGCGTGACCATGACGTTCTCGATCACGGGCGACGGAACCGAGAACGGCGACGAGGCGCGCGTGCCGCTCAAGCTCGACCTCGAGTACCAGGGTCAGAGCAAAACCAGCAACGGCAGCCTGGTCCTGAAGGACGAAGGCGGCTGGTGCGTCAACGACCTCGAGGGGTCCGGAAGCTAGACCACGCCGCGGCACCTGCGCCGCTGTCGAAACAGCACGACCGAACCCGCCCGGTGACGTGGAGTCGCCGGGCGGGTTCGTTCCTGCTGAGCGACGACGGCTGGGTGCGTCGCCGATCTCGCGGCGACGACCGACCGCACGGCTGCGTCCCCCGAACGCCGCGATCGGGCGTGTCGACCGGGCGCCCACGAAAAACCGCCCCGCGGTCCACTTCGGACCACGGGGCGGTTCTCGGCTCAGCCGTCGCTCGCGTACCGGTCGTGCTCAGGCGAACAGCTTCGGCAGCGTGCCCTCCCAGGCTTCGCGCAGCTCGTCGAGCCCGAAGGTGGCGACGTCCTGGATCTCCAACTGGTTCGACTGCTCGTCGGCGACACCGCACTTGCGCCACGGCACGCCGCGCGCGCTGCACATCTCGGTGAACCGCAGTTCCTCGGTCCGCGGCACGGCGACCAGCACCCGGCCCGCGGACTCGGAGAACAGCTGCACGAACGGGTCGGCGTCGGGGTCGAGCAGCAGCCGCGCGCCGCACTGGCCGACGAGCGCCATCTCGACGACGGCCTGCGCCAGCCCGCCGTCGGACAGATCGTGGGCCGCGGAGATCATGCCGTCACGCGAGCCCGCGACGAGGATCTCGGCCAGCAGGCGCTCACGTTCCAGGTCGACCTCGGGCGGCGTTCCGCCCAGGTGGCCGTGGACGACGTGGGCCCACACCGAGCCGCCGAACTCGTCGCGCGTGTCGCCGAGCAGCAGCAGCGTTTCGCCGGGCTCGTTGCCGATGCCGGTGGGAATGCGCCGGCGCACGTCGTCGATCACGCCGAGCACGCCGACCACCGGAGTCGGCAGGATCGCCGTGTCACCGGTCTGGTTGTAGAAGCTGACGTTGCCGCCCGTCACGGGCACGCCCAGCTCGGCGCAGCCGTCGGCCAGGCCGTGGACGGCGCGCTCGAACTGCCACATCACGCCCGGGTCCTCGGGGGAGCCGAAGTTGAGGCAGTTCGTCACGGCGAGCGGCTGGGCCCCACCCGCGGCGACGTTGCGGTAGGCCTCGGCCAGAGCCAACTGCGCACCCCGGTACGGGTCGAGGTAGACGTAGCGGCTGTTGCAGTCGGTCGACACCGAAACCCCGCGCGAGCTCGACTCGTCCACGCGGATCATGCCGGAATCCGCGGGCTGTGCGAGCACGGTGTTGCCGCGTACGTAGCGGTCGTACTGCTGGGTGACCCATTCCCGCGACGCCAGGTCCGGCGACGACACGAGGCGCAGCAACGTCTCCCTGAGTTCATCCGGAGTGGACGGACGAGTCAGCGAGTCGGGAGTGGCCGACTGGATGGCGTCCTGCGAGGCGGGCCGCGCGTACGGTCGGTCGTAGACCGGGCCCTGGTGCGCGACGGTCCGCGGCGGCACGTCCACGACGGTCTCGCCGTGCCAGCTGATCACGAGGTTGTCGCCGTCGGTGACCTCGCCGATCTCCGTGGCGATGACGTCCCACTTGCGGCAGATCTCCATGAACGCGTCCACATCGGACGGTGCGACGACCGCGCACATGCGTTCCTGGGACTCACTCGACAGGATCTCGGCCGCCGTCATGCCCTCGGCACGCAGCGGAACACGGTCCAGATCGACGTACATGCCGCCGTCGCCCGCCGCCGCCAGTTCGGACGTCGCGCACGACAGGCCGGCACCGCCGAGGTCCTGGATGCCGACGACGACGTCCTTGGCGAACAGTTCGAGGCAGCACTCGATGAGCACCTTCTCGGTGAACGGGTCGCCGACCTGCACGCTCGGCAACTTCTTGCGGCCGCCGGCGCTCTCGTCGCCGTCGAACGTCGCGCTCGCCAGCACGGACACGCCGCCGATGCCGTCGAGACCCGTCCGCGCACCGAACAGGATGATCTTGTTTCCGGCGCCGGACGCGTGCGCCAGGTGCAGGTCCTCGGCCCGCATCGCACCGACACACATGGCGTTGACGAGCGGGTTGCCCGCGTAGGTCTTGTCGAACACGACCTCGCCGCCGACGTTCGGCAGGCCGAGGCAGTTGCCGTAGCCCGCGACGCCCGCGACCACCCCGGGCAGCACGCGGCGCGTGTCCTCGGCGTCGGCGGGCCCGAACCGCAGCGGGTCGGCCACGGCGAGCGGGCGCGCACCCATCGCGAGGATGTCGCGCACGATGCCGCCGACACCGGTCGCCGCGCCCTGGTACGGCTCCACATAGGACGGGTGGTTGTGGCTCTCGACCTTGAACGTCACGGCCCAGCCGTCACCGACGTCGACGACGCCCGCGTTCTCGCCGATGCCCGCGAGCATCTTCTCCCGCATCTCGGGCGTCGTCGTGTCGCCGAAGTAACCGAGGTGTCGCTTCGACGACTTGTACGAGCAGTGCTCGCTCCACATCACCGAGTACATCGCCAGCTCGGCCTCGGTGGGCCTACGGCCGAGGATCTCGCGGATGCGCTGGTACTCGTCGTCGGCGAGGCCCAGCTCGGCGTACGGCTGCGCGGTCTCGGGCGTCTCCGCGGCGTGGGCGGTGGTGTCGATCAGAGTCGTCTCGGTGGCCACGTCCCCAAGCCTACGTGGGCCCCGCGCGCGGCCGACGGCCGGCCGGGCGGTCCACCGAAGACGATCACCACGCATCGCCGCAGGTCACCCGCCTGCAATTCGGAATGGTGCTCACGACCACAGCCGGTGCTCACGCCCCCAGTCGCCGGCGGATGAGCGCCGACAACTGGTCGACCACGATCACCAGCGCGAGCACGACGAGCAGATGCGTAACCATCTCGTCGAACCGGAACAGCTTGATGGACTGGTTGATCAAGAACCCGATGCCGCCCGCGCCGACGAGCCCGAGGACGAGTGAGGACCGCACGTTGACGTCGAACCGGTACAACAGGAGGCCGACCAGCTGCGGCAGGGTCGTGGGCAGGACCGCGTGCACGGCCTGCTGGGTCCGGGTCGCGCCCGCCACCCGGAGCGCGTCGCGCGTACCGAGGTCGGACTCCTCCATCGCTTCGGCCCACAGCTTGCCCATGACGCCCGTGTTGTGGAACACGAGCGCGAGCACGCCTGCGAAGGGCCCGAGCCCCACGGCGGTGACGAACACGAGCGCGAACACGACGTCGGGCACCGCCCGCAGGAACGAGAGCACCGAGCGCGCCGCCTGGTACGTGATCGAGCCGCGGGTGGTCGCCCGCGCGGCGAGCAGCGCAAGGACCAGCGCGAACGGCACCGAGAAGGTGGTGCCGAGCAGGCCGATCCCGAGGGTCACGACAGCGGCGTCGATGCTGGGCTTCACGACGTCGGCCCACGAGAGGTCGGGTGGTAGCGCCTCGTCGAAGAAGTCCGCGATGCCTTCCCAACCCGCCACCAGTGCGGCCGGCGAGAAGCCCGTGGCGTTCCACGCGACGACGTGCAGGGCGACGATCAGGCCGGCGATGCCGAGCGCGATCGGCGACGGCCGTGACCGCCGTGGGGGCGCCGTTCTCCGCGGTGGGCCCGGCTCCTGCGAGGTGACGGTCATACGGCCACTCCTCCCGGAACGTACAGTGCGTCGACCTCGGCCTGCGACACCGCCGCGGCCGACCGGTCGACGGCTACGCGCCCACCGCTCAGGCCCACGACGCGGTGAGCGCACCGGGTGGCCAGCTGCGGCTGATGCAACACCGCCACGACGGCCAGGCCCTCCTCGGCGAGGCGGCCGAGGAGCTCGCTGATGTTCACGGCCGCGCTCGGGTCCAAGGCCGAGACCGGTTCGTCGGCGAGCAGCACGTTCGTGCGCTGACACAGCGCTCGTGCGATCGCGACGCGCTGTTGCTGTCCGCCCGACAACCGGACGGCGCGCTCGCCCGCGTGGTCGGCGAGCCCCACCCGCTCCAGACACCACATCGCTTCCTCCCGCAGCTCTCGGGGAAACAGACGCGGCGTGATGGACCGGCTCAGCGGCAGTCGGCCCAGCGCCCCCGCGCATACGTTGTCGAGCGCGGTCCTCCTGTGCACCAGGTGGATCCGCTGGAAGACCATCGCGGGACGTCCGTCGACGTCGACCTCCCCGGAGTCCGGCTGTTCCAGACCGACGACGCAGCGCAGCGCAGTCGACTTGCCACATCCGTTCGCGCCGAGCACCGCGACGAACTCGCCGGGCTCGACGTTCAGGTCGACGCCGTCCAGCACCCGGTTCTCGCCGAACGACTTGCTCAGGTTGCTGATTCGCAGTGCGGGCATGTCAGGCGTCGTCCTCGCTCAGGCCGAGCGTCGTGGCGAGGTCGAACAGCGCCCGGTACGTCTTCTTGTCGACCTCGGCCAGCGGGCCGGGCGGGTCGACGTCGAGGTACTTGCCCACCTTCGCGATGTCCTGCGGCGAGAGGTCGAGCAGCGCCTTCCGGATCCGTTCCTTGAACTCGGGCGCGAGGTTGCCGCGTACCGTGATCGGGTCGTTCGGGACCGGGTCGGACTTCCACAGCTGCCGGTACTTCGACTCGTCGAACGAGCCTTCGGCCTTCGCCGAGGCCAGCTGCTGACTGTTGATCTCGGCCGCGTCGACCTTGCCGTTGGTCAGAGCGAGCAGGGCCTCCGGGTGCCCTCCTGCATAGTCGATGTCGACGTCCTTCTCGGCGAGACCGGCCTTACGCAGCGCGTAGCGCGGCAGGGCGTCGCCGGACGTCGAACCGACCTCGCCGAGGGCCAACGAGCGGCCGCGCAGGTCGGCGACCTCCCGGATGTCCGAGCCCTCCGGCACCCAGATCCCGCCGGTGTAGGTCGTGAGCTCGCCCTCGGCGTCGGCGAACGACACCAGTGGTTCCGCATCCGCCTTGCTGCTGGCGAACACGTACCCGAGCGGGCCGAACTGGGCGATCTCGAGTTGGTCGTTCCGCATGGCGAGAACCTCGCCCGCATAGTCGTCGACGACCTTGAGTTCGACGTTGCAGCCGAGTTTTTTCTCCAGCGCACCGGCGAGGACCTCGTAAGCCGGCTTGAGCTTGGCGGGGTCCTCGTAGGGCTCGATGCCAAAGCGCACACCGGTGTCCGGGCAGGCGCCGCCGGCACCGTCCCGGGTGCTGCCGCAGGCCGCGACGGTCGTGAGCACGAGGGCCGCGGACGCGGCGAGCACCGCGAGCCGGCCGGAACGTCCGATCATTCGGGACCGCATGGGGGTTCTCTCCTTGGGGACGGGGAGCTGACAGGGCGTCATGCGAGAAGGTCGTCGAGCACGGCCGGAGCCAATCCGAACGCGGTCGTCATGCCGATGCCGGACGTCACGGCGACGACGCGGACGCCGGCGCACGGGGTCTCGACCAGGAATGGTTCGGGCGCCGACGCGTACACGCCGGTCCACCGTTCGCGCACGGTCAGCGACCGCACACCCAGCAACCGCGCGGTCTCGGCGAGGACGAGCTCGTCGAGGGTTTCCGCGCGGTACGGCGACACCGTGGCCTGGTAGCTGTGGGTGTCACCGATGGTCAGGTCACCGCACGGGAGCTGGGTGAACATCAGGTTCAGCCCTGCGTCGACGAGGCCCGGGTGCTCACGGTTCAGCCGGGAGCGCACGGCCGCGTGACTCGGGCACGCGGCGAAGGCGCGGTATCGCAGCATCGAGAAGCCGGTCAGCACAGCGCTGTCGACGTCACGTCCGTGCGGATCGGCCACCCGCAGCATGTGCAGTGAACACCGTTCGACGTCGCGTTTCTCGGCGAGCGCGGGGAAATGCCGGTCGACGTCGTGTCCGACAGCGACAACGACGTGGCGGGCCCGCAGGACGCCTCTGCTCGTGCCGACCTCGGCAGTGCCGATCGTGTGTGCCGTGGTGGACCAGTGGAACGTCACCCCGCGGTCGGCGAGTGAGGCCGCGAGCGCGTGCACGGCCTCACGCGGGTCGACGCGGATGTCGAGCGGCAACAGGGCTCCGCCCACGGCACCGTCCACCTCGACGCGATCGCGGACTCCGCGCGCGTCGAGGAGGTCGACCTGACCGTCCCTGCGCTCTGCGAGTTCGGCGAGCAGTGCGTACTCGTCGTCCGCGCGGGCGACGACGACCGTGCCCGCATCGGAGATGCGGAACCCGCACTCCTCGGCCAGCCGCAGCCATACGGGACGAGAGGCGAGTGCGTAGTCGAGCGCCTGCCCGTCCTGCGCGGTGATGCAGCCGTGTCCGAAGTTGCGGACGGACGCGCCGATCGCCCGTGCGTCCCGCTCGACGACGGCGACCGACAGGCCCCGTTCCGCCGCCTCGTATGCATGCGCGAGCCCGACGACTCCCGCCCCGATCACGACGACGTCCGCCGTGCCGAGCACCGAACCACTTGTCATGACAAGCAAGGTGCTCGACGGGGAATCAGCACGTCAATCGTCTACGTTGGTTGTATTTTCGCTGTTCACCATCGGTTAAACCACAGCACCACATGTATAGTCACCTTCATGGAGACGCCCCTGCACGAGAAGATCGCCGCCGACCTGCGCCGCCTGATCTCCTCGGGAGAACTGCCCGTGGGCGCCCCGCTTCCGTCCGAATCACAGTTGTGCGCACAGTGGGAAGCTTCGCGAGGACCGGTACGACAGGCCCTTGCGACCCTGCGCACGGAAGGCATGGTCGGCGGTGGCCGCGGCAAGCCTCCCGTCGTCCGCCGGCAGGTGCTGAGCCAGCCGTTCGAGACGTTCCTGTCGTTCTCGAGCTGGGTGCACGGCCTGGGTCGCACGCCGGGCCAGCGCACGCTCGAGGTCGCGCGCAGGCCGGCGTCGGCGGAGATAGCAGACGCGCTGCAGCTGGACGAGGGTGAACCCGTCGTGGAGCTGCTACGGCTCCGGTTCATCGACGAGACACCGACGATGATCGAGCGCACGACGTTCATCGAACCCGTGGGCCGGTTGCTGTTCGACTACGACTGCGACTCCGGCTCGATCTACGCCTACCTCGGCGAAGCGGGCGTCGACATGAGTCTCGCGCGCCACCTCGTGGACGCCGTGGCGGCCGACGAAACCGACAGCGAGCTACTCGGCATCACGCGTGGCGCGCCGCTGCTACGGGAGCACCGCAGGGCGACCGGCAGCGACGGCACGCCCGTGGAGTACTCCGACGACCGGTACCGCCCCGAACTCGTCGGCTTCGCCATCGAGAACTCCCAACGAGCACACCCCACACTCGCCAGGAACTGGAGGTCGGCGTCGTGACCGCACTCGCCGTACTGGACATCGCAGGCACCACCGTCGAGGAACACGGCGCCGTCTATACCGCGCTGGAGGAGGCTGTCCGTGCCGCCGGTGGTTCACCGTCCCGAGCGGACGTCGGGCGCTGGATGGGTGCCGACAAGCGGGAAGCGATCGCGGGCCTGTTGCAGGAAACCACCGGAAGCGCTCCCGAGGTGTCCGTTGTGGACTCCGGGTTCGCGGATTTCCGGGCCAGGCTCGACGCGGCCTACCGCGCGACGCCGCCCACACCGCTGCCCGGCGTTCCCGAGGCGCTCGCCGCGTTGCGATCCGCCGGGGTCAAGGTGGCGCTGACGACCGGGTTCGACGGCGTCGTGGTGGACGACCTCCTCCGCGGCCTGGGCTGGGACCAGGACGTGCTCGACACCGTCGTGTGCGTCGACGACGTGCCCGCGGGACGGCCGGCGCCCTACATGATCTTCCGTGCCATGGAACGTGCCGGTGTGCACGCCATGGCGGACGTCGTGGTCGCCGGCGACACCCGCCGCGACCTCGAGGCGGGGAACAACGCGGGCGCCGGCATGGTCATCGGCGTACTGACCGGCGGGTACACCGCGACCGACCTCGGCGCGGTGGCTCACACGCACCTACTGCCGAGCGTGGCGGACCTGCCGAAGCTACTCGGGGTGCCGCCCGTGCCGGTTCAGGCCGCGACGGCCCCCGGCGCGTCGAACGCGGAGTAGACCCCGAGCGCGACGACGCGCGGGGCGCTCCGCCGATCGACCGCCCCTCCCCGGGAAACTCGCTCGCCATCCGCACGGGTCGTTCGTAACGTGATGCCACGTGCTCACCAAGCCGTACCCCGCGCCCGACGTGGCACTCCCGCAGCGGCCGACCCCGCTGCGTTTCCTGCTGGCCGTGCTCGGTGCGCGACCGTGGCTCGCGGCGTCGGCGGCCGTACTCGGCGCGGTGTGGCTCGTGCCGGGCGCGTTCCTGCCGCTCGTGGTCGGCGATGCGATCGACCGCGGCATCGCGGGCGCCGATACCGCCGAGCTCGTCGGCAGGCTCGCGCTGATCGTCGGGATCGGTGTGGGCCAGGCGGTGTTCGGAGGCGCGCTGATGTTCGCCGTCGTCGGCATGTGGTTGCACGGCGCGTCGACGACGCAGCGACTCGTGGCGACACACGTCGCGCGGCTCGGCGGCTCCCTGCGGGCGCAGGCCAGTTCGGGCGAGGTGCTGGCGATCTCCTCGTCGGACCTGAGCCGCGTCGGCAACGTGTTCGAGGTGTCGGGGCGACTGTTGGGTTCGGTCGTGGCGTTCCTCGCCGTGGGGGTCGCGCTGCTGAGTTACTCACCACTACTGGCAGGAGTGGCACTGGTCGGCGTACCGCTGGCAGTGGCCGGGATCGGTCCACTCGTCGCGCCGATCCAGCGCAAGGTCGACGCGCAGCGCCAGCGGCGATCGGCGATGAGCGCGGTCGGCGCGGACGTGGTGTCCGGGCTGCGGATCCTGCGCGGCGTCGGCGGCGAGCGGCAGTTCGGCGAGCGGTTCCGCGCCGCGAGCGGCCATGTGCGCGACACGGGGATGGGCGTGGCGCGAGCACAGTCGTGGCTCGCGGCCGCAGAGGTGGTGCTGCCCGGCCTCGTCACCACGGCGATCACCTGGCTGGGCGCGCGGCTCGCGGTGGCAGGCGACATCACGGCGGGCGAGCTCGTCGCGTTCTACGGCGCCTCGGCGTTTCTCGCGATCCCGGTGACAACCGCGACCATGGCCACCGGCGACCTGGCCTCGGCGTTGGTGTCGGCGGCGAAGGTGTGCAGGCTACTGTCCCTGCGCAGGCAACTTCCCGAGCCCGAGCACCCCGCCACGCTGCCCGACGGGCCGCTCGACGTGGCTGACCCCACCACCGGGCTGACGGCGGCTGCGGGCGAACTCACCGTCGTCGATACGGGCGAGCACGCCGAAGCGATCATGGAGCGGCTGAGCAGATTCACCGGCGACGGCGCACCCGCGCTGCTGTCCGGTATCCCGACCGACCGAGTAGGGCTCGCCGAGCTGCGCGAACGCGTCGTCTACGCCCACAACCAGGACGTGTGGTTCTCCGGAATCCTCGCCGACGAACTCGACGCGACTCGCCGGCGTGATGGTGATGTCGACAAGGCGCTCTGGGCGGCCGACGCCGATGACATCCTGGCCGGCCTTCCGGAGGGGCTCGGGGAGTACATCGGCGAACGCGGACGTGAGGTGTCGGGTGGCCAGCGTCAGCGGCTCAGCCTCGCGCGCGCCCTCGTGACCGACGCCGACGTCCTCGTGCTCGACGAACCCACATCGGCGGTCGACGCCCACACCGAGGCCCGCATCACCGAACGCGTCGCGACGCTGCGACGGGGAAGGACGACGGTCGTGTTCGCGCAGAGTGCGCTGTGGGCCGCGGTGGCCGACCGCGTCGTGACCGCCGACGACCTGACGCTCGGCGATCTGACGCTCGGCGACGCGGACGCGGCCACGGAGGTGTCGAACCGATGATCCCGAGCACGCTGCCGCTGGCGTCCCGTGCCGCCACGCGGAACTGGCTGCGCGGCACGCTGCGGCAGCACCGCGGAGCGTTCCTGGTCGCCGCAGGACTGTTCACCGTCGCGACGGTGGCGGGGATCGCGGGGCCGCAGATCCTCGGCACGCTCGTCGACCACGTCACCGCGGGCGGCGACACCGGGGAGATCGACGTCCTCGCGCTCGTGTTCGTCGCGGCACTCGTCGTGCAGGCCGCCCTCAGCAAGGCGGCCCGCGCACGCATCGGCATGCTCGGTGAACGCATCGTCGCCGGAGCACGCGAAGGCCTCATCGGCCAGGCACTGCGGTTGCCGCTGAGCGACATCGAGACCGCGGGCACGGGCGACCTGCTCAGCAGGGCGACCTCCGACGTCGACCGGATCGACCACGCCGTCCGCAACGCGGTGCCGACGATCACGACGTCGGCACTGACGCTGTCGATCACGACCGTCGCGATGATCGCGACGTCACCACTGTTGGCGCTCGCCCTGCTCGTCGCGGCCGCGGTGGTGTACTTCCCGACCCGCTGGTATCTGCGGCGGGCGCCCGACGTCATCGCGCGCATGCTCCGGTCGTGGGCGGTGCTGCACTCGACGACCCACGAAACGGCGGAAGGCGCGCGGACCACCGAGGCGTTCGGCCTGACCGGCCACCGCGAACGCACCGGTGAGACCAGCCTGCAGACCGCACTCCGGGGAGAACGACGGCTGCGGCTGATGCAGACCCGGTGGACACCGTTCCTCGAGCTGTCGCACACGTTGCCGATCGCGGCGACACTGGCCCTCGGCGGCTGGGCCTACGCGCAAGGGCTCGTCGAGCTGGGCACGATCGCCACGATGGTGCTGTACATCCAGGCGCTCGCCACGCCGATGGACGAGCTGCTGTGGTGGTTCGAGGACGTGGCCGTCGCCGGAACGGCCCTGCGCAGGGTGCTCGGTGTGCAGGCCCCCGACGACGAACGCACCGCGGCCGCGCCCAGCGGCAGGGACATCGACCTCCGCGACGTGCATTTCAGCTACGCCCCCGGCAGGGAGGTGCTCCGCGGTATGGACCTGCGGGTGCCGCGCGGGCAGCGGCTGGCGATCGTCGGACCGTCGGGAGCGGGGAAATCGACGCTCGGCAGGCTGCTCGCGGGGATCTCCGCGCCGACGCGCGGTTCGGTGACGATCGGCGGTTCCGAGGTGTCGGGACTCGCCGACGACGTACTCCGTGGGGAGGTCCTGTTGCTGACGCAGGAACAGCACGTCTTCGCGGGCACACTACGGGACAATCTGACGCTTCCCGGCGACGGCTCGTGGACCGACGAGCGGCTGTGGGATGCGTTGCGCGCCGTGGGCGGCGACCGCTGGGCGGCCGCGCTGCCCGACGGGCTGGACACCACTGTCGGAACGGGCGCCCACGCGGTGCCGGCGGCCGTCGCACAGCAACTCGCGCTCGCACGGGTGGTGCTCGCGGATCCGCACACGCTCGTGCTGGACGAGGCCACGTCGCTGCTCGACACGTCCTCGGCGAGGGATCTCGAACGCACCCTCGCGCGGGTTCTGGAGGGGCGCACCGTGATCGCGATCGCGCACCGGTTGCACACCGCGGCCGCCGCCGACCGCGTCGCCGTCGTCGAGGACGGACGTATCAGCGAACTGGGCAGTCACACCGAGCTGCTCGACGCCGACGGGCCCTACGCGCGACTGGTTCGAACCGCCTCCGCTCAGGACGCCGCGACGACGTGACGCGGCGGATCTCCCTGGTGCCGCGGTTCAGGCCGCGACCGCGCCCAGCGCGTCGAGCGCGGAGTAGAACATGCCGAGGCCGTCGTCGGACGGGCCGGTGAGCGCATCGATCGCATGCTCCGGGTGCGGCATGAGACCGACGATGCGGCCACTCTCGCTCGCGATCCCCGCGATGTCGCCCCGCGAGCCGTTCGGGTTCTCGCCGACGTACCGGAACACCACGCGCCCGTCACCTTCGAGGCGGTCGAGCGTGGGCTTGTCGGCCATGTAGCCGCCCTCACCGGACTTGAGCGGGATCAGCACCTCGGCACCCGAGTCGTAGCGCGTGCTCCACGACGTCGTGGTGTTCTCGACACGCAACCACTGGTCGCGGCACACGAAGTGCAGCTTGTCGTTGCGCACGAGCGCACCCGGCAGCAGACCCGCCTCGCACAGGATCTGGAAGCCGTTGCAGATGCCCAGCACCGGCATGCCCTTGCCCGCGGCGTCGATCACCGAGGTCATCGCGGGGGCGAACCGGGCGATCGCGCCGCAGCGCAGGTAGTCGCCGTAGGAGAACCCGCCGGGCACGACGACCGCGTCGACCCCGTGGAGGTCGGCGTCGGCGTGCCACAGCGAGACGGCCTCGGCACCGGAATGCCGCACCGCGCGGGCGGCGTCGCCGTCGTCGAGCGTGCCGGGGAACGTGATGACGCCGATGCGAGCGGTCACTGGTCCACCCGCCGGATCGTCCAGTCCTCGATCACGGGGTTGGCGAGGAAACCCTCGGCGATCTTCGCGAGCGTGTCGTCGTCGACCGAGTCGTCGACTTCGAGCTCGAAATGCTTGCCCTGACGGACTTCGGCCACCCCGTCGAACCCGAGCCGAGGGAGGGCGCCTGCGACGGCCTGCCCCTGCGGGTCGAGGATCTCGGGCTTGGGCATGACGTCGACGACTACTCGGGCCACGACAGGCTGCTCCTTGCGTCTCGAAAGCGCTGCGTTCAACAGAACGTTTCCGCAGGTCGGATAGCCCGTTCAGCGTAACCCAGTGGCAGCCGGCGCCGACCTTCGGGGCCGAGGGACCCCCGACGCCCCTCGGCCCGTCGGTCGACACCGACTTCTACGTCGGAAGACGTGCGCCTATTCCGTCGGTTGCGTCGGAGATGTCGGACTCACTGATTCGGAGGACGACTACCGTCGTTTGGTGACACACAGCGACGGATCCGCCGTGGGGCGTGTCGGTTCGAGGGCTCGGTCGTCGAGGTCCGCAACGTCCGCCGCCGTAGCCGGGTGGCGATCCACAGGCGGGCGGCGGACCGGCGGGCCGGAACCGGGCGGGGCGATCGGCTGCTCCGGCTTGTCAGCCCTTGCCGTGCAGCTTGGCGATGAGTTTGCCGACGATCGCCTCGGTCTTCTTCGACCGCGCGAACGACGTGAGCGCGATCGGGGCGGTGAACCGCTGACGGGCGATGGCCTTGGGGCGGGCGAACTCGCGCAGCCCCTCCGGGCCGTGGATGCGGCCGAACCCGGACTCTCCGCTGCCACCGAACGGGAGCGAGGCGATGCCCGCGAACGACAGCGGCGCGTTGATCGCCGTCTGACCGGTGCGCAACCGCCGCGCCAGCTCCATGCCGCGTGCCTTGGAGAACACGGTCGACCCGAGTCCGTAGGCGGAGTCGTTGGCCTTCTCGACGGCCTCGTCCATGTCGGCGACCTTGGCGATGGTCACGGTCGGGCCGAACGTCTCCTCACGGACCGCCGAGCAGTCCTCCGGCACGTCGACCAGGACCGTCGGCTCGACGTACCGGTCGCCCACGGCGTCACGGCCGCCGACCAGCGCCCTGCCACCCGCGGCCAGCGCGTCGTCGATGTGTTTGCGGACGACATCGAGCTGCGCGGGCATGGTCATCGGGCCGTACTGCTTCCCCGCGTCGACGGCCCCGGCCTTGGCGACGACCTTGGCGACGAACGCGTCGTGGACACGCTCGTGCACGTAGACGCGCTCGACGCCCGCGCACGTCTGCCCGGCGTTCGAGAACGCGCCCCAGACGGTGGCGTCGGCGGCGGCGTCGAGGTCCGCATCGGCGTCGACGAGCAGCGGGTCCTTGCCACCCGCCTCGATGACGACGGGCGTCAGCGTCTCGGCGGCCGCCGCCATGACCTTCTTGCCCGTGGCGGCCGACCCGGTGAACGCGATCTTGTCGACACCCGCCTTCGTCAGCGCCGCCCCCGTCTCGCCGAGGCCCGTGACGAGCTGGAGCACCGGGTGTTCCGGCACCGCTTCGGCGAACGACTCGACGAGCCACTTGCCGACGCCGGGCGTGAACTCGGACGGTTTGAACACCACGGCGTTGCCCGCGGCGAGTGCGTAGCTGACGGAACCGAGCGGCGTGTAGACCGGGTAGTTCCACGGTCCGATCACGCCGACGACGCCGAGGGGCTGGTACTCGACGGTCGCCGCCTGGTTCGACAGCAGCAGACCGGGCGCGCGACGCTGCGGGCCGAGAACCTTACGCGCGTGCTTGGCGGCCCACGCCAGGTGCTCGATGGCGAGGACGAGTTCGAGCTGTGCGTCACCGGCGGGCTTGCCGGTCTCCTCGGTGATGACGGCGCCCAGCTCCGGCATGCGCTGGGCCAACGCGGCGCGCCAGGCGGCCAGGCGTTCGGCCCGGCCTGCGAACCCCAGGGATTCCCACCAGGCGGCGGCGTCGCGAGCCTTGGCCACGGCGGCCTGGACCTGTTCGGCGGTGTGCACCGGATAGGTACCGACGACCTCGCCGGTGGCCGGGTCGAACGACTCGAACGTCTCGCCAGTGAGCACAGTGGTCATGCCGACGAGGATACGACCACCCGCACTTACTGGCAACGTGCCAACTAGGCCGCGGAGCCGGACGAGCGTGGGCCCGGAAGGGCGCCTTGGGGCAAGTGCGCCTCGGGGGCACCGGAGTGCGGATATCGTGGCGGGCGCACCAGCAGTCACCCGTGCGAGGAGCCACCGATGCGCGTCACCCACTACGGCCACGCCTGCGTCCTGCTCGAGACCGACCGAGCGCGGATCCTCGTCGACCCCGGTGCGTTCTCCTCCGGGTTCGAAGGCCTCACCGACCTGGACGCCGTGCTGATCACGCACCAGCACCACGACCACATCGACACCGACAGGCTGCCCGCACTGCTGTCGGCCAATCCCGGCGCGCAGCTCGTCACCGACCCGGGCTCGCGAGACACCGTCGCCGGCATCGGGTTCGAATCGCGCACGGTGCAGCCCGGCGACTCGTTCGAAGCGGGCGGCGCGGCGGTCGACGTCGTGGGCGGCGAGCACGCGACGATCCACCGCGACATTCCCGTGATCCCGAACGTCGGGTTCCTCGTCGATGAAGGCGCGTTCTACCACCCCGGCGACTCGTTCTTCGTGCCAGAGCAGGAGGTCGACGTCCTCGGCCTGCCGACCGCGGCGCCGTGGCTCAAGGCTGCCGAAGCCGTCGACTACCTGCGTGCCGTCGCGCCGCGGTTGGCCGTGCCCATCCACGAGGCCGTGCTCGCGAACCCGGCCATGCACCACGGGCTGTTCACCAACCTCGCGCCGGACGGCACCGAGGTGAAGGTGCTGCCGCGGGCCGAGCAGACCGCGGTGTGACGGTCCCAGCCCGGCCACACGCCGGCCAGGGGCGCAGGCTGTCTGACGCGGACCTGCGGTCAGGTGCCTGCGGACGACGGGCGCACGCTCGACGTCGACGCTCCCAGCGTGGCGTAGGTCCGCGGACGGGCGCACGCCTGGAGGGCCGCGTCGACGGCGTCCAGGACTGCCCGCCTGCCGTCCGGTGTCGCGGTGTCGGGCGCGTCGACGGCGATCCGCACCAGCCCGCCTCGCCGCGCGGCCCGCAGCACCGCCGTGACGTCCTCCTGCTCGCTCGTGGGGGTCGCCACGGAGCGCGACGCCCACGACGGCAGCATCGCCGCGCCGCGGCGCACCGCCGTCCGGCGCATCCCGGGCCGCCGGCTCACGCCGATCCGGTGCACCCGCCCCCGCACGACCACGCCGCGCCGCAGGTCGCGCACCACGGCGTCCTCCGCGCACACCGTGAACCCGTGACTGCGCAGCGCGTCGCGCCCCTCGGGGGTGATGCGCCAACGGGGCGGGGCGAACACATCGGTGCGCAGACTCTCGGCGTCGAGCGCGGCGGTGGCGGCGATGAGCCGCAACCCCGCCTCGTGGCCGCGCAGCGAGGCGAACTCGGCGGGAACGCGGCGATCGTAGCCGTGCAGCGCCACCGCGTCACCGCGGGTCACACGCGCCCGCACCCATTCGGCGACGCGACGTGACCCGCCCGGCGTGTGCAGCAGGGTCAGCGGCACGCCGCGCGTGTCGAGTTCGTCGGCGAGAGCGGCGCAGCCTTCCAGCGTGCGCGTACCCGGCCCGGACAGGGAGACCAGCAGCGAGGCTTCCACGACTCCCACGAAACCGGTCGGGGATTACCACGCGAGGGCCTGCGAGTGAGCCTGCGGTGAAACGCCGCCGACGAACGCCGACCCCGGGCCACCCGGCCGGGTGACGCCGCTACGGCGCCGGTCGCCGTCACGAACGGTCGGCGGCGGGCTCGTCCCGGGGGCTGCGGGCGGTCGCGGGCTCGTCCTCTTCCTCGGAGTCGGTCAGATCCTCGCCCGCGAGCGCGTTGATGCGCTTCTCCTCACGCATCGAGCGGATCGACGTGACCACCGCGGTGACGATGAACACGGCCAGTCCGACGTAGCAGACCACGATGGCCGTGTACGGCAGGCCGAGGTTGCTCAGCAGCATCCACGCGTTCGCGAGGATGATGAGCCCGCCGGCCGCGGTGCCGAGCACCCGCGGCGGCAGGTGATGCGCCAGCCACGCACCGATCGGCGCGGCGATCACCCCGCCGATGAGCAACCCCAGCACCACGAGCCAGTTCATGCCCTCCTGCTTGAGGGCGATCAGGAACGCCAGGCAGGCGGCGACGGTCACGACGAACTCGGCCGCACTGACCGAGCCGACGACCTTCCGCGGCTCGAGACGTCCCGACGACAGCAGCGTGGTCGTGGCCACCGGGCCCCAGCCGCCGCCACCGCTCGCGTCGACGAAGCCCGCGACGAACCCGAGCGGAGCCAGGAACTTCGCGCCGGGGCGCTTGTCGGTGATGAGCTTGCCGAGCTTGAGGAAGGCGAACCGCACCAGCACGTACAGGCCGAGCAGGAACAGGAACGCGCTGATCCACGCACTCGCGACGTCGGTCGACATCGCCACCAGCGCGAACGCGCCGATCGCCGCCCCGATCGCGCCGGGCACGGCGAGGATGCTCACCGTGCGCCAGTCGATGTTGCGGAACTTCCAGTGCGAGACACCGGACGCCAACGACGTGCCGACCTGGGCGAAGTGCGCCGACGCCGACGCGATCGCCGGTGCCGTGCCCGCGGCGATCAGCACGGTCGTGGACGTCATGCCGTAGCCCATGCCGAGCGTGCCGGACACGAGTTGTGCCAGGAACCCGGCGATCCCGAAGAACAGGAGCGCTTGCATGCCGACCTCAGACGTGACTGTTGACGGGCACGGAACGGCCCGGGGAAGGGACAGGGACTGGCGTCAGCGGTGACGGCACAGCGCGGAGCTCACCCGGAGCAAGTCGATGTGCCTGCGCTGCACCAGCGGCCGTAGCGCCACCGGCGGTATGCACGCGCATCCGAGACTGCTCACCCGGTCGATCGTTGCAGAAGGTCACGATCGGGTCTACCCACTCCCACATCACAGGATCGGCGCCGGCTCGTACTCGGCGGCCTCGGGGAACCGCTTGACGACGTCGGCCACGCGGGCCGCGACGGCCTCCACCTGCGACGACGCCGTTCCGGTGAACGACAGCCGGTCGGCGAGCAGCTCGTCGAGACTCGCCCTGTCGAGGGGTAGCCGGTCGTCGGCCGCGAGGCGGTCGAGCAGGTCGTTCTCAGCCTGCCCCTCGCGCATCGCCAACGCCACCGCGACCGCGTTCTCCTTGATCGCCTCGTGCGCGGTCTCCCGGCCGACACCGCCGCGCACCGCCGCCATCAGCACCTTCGTCGTGGCCAGGAACGGCAGGTAGCGGTTCAGCTCCCGGTCGACCACCGCGGGGAACGCGCCGAACTCACGCAACACCGTCAGCAGCGTCTCCAGCAGTCCGTCGAGCGCGAAGAACGCGTCCGGCAGCGCGACGCGGCGCACCACCGAGTCGGACACGTCGCCCTCGTTCCACTGGTCGCCTGCGAGTTCACCGACCATCGACAGGTGCCCGCGCAGCACCACGGCCAGGCCGTTCACGCGCTCGCACGAGCGGGTGTTCATCTTGTGCGGCATCGCCGACGACCCGACCTGGCCCTGCTGGAACCCCTCGGTGACGAGTTCGTTGCCCGCCATCAGCCGGATCGTCTTGGCCAGGCTCGACGGCGGCGCGGCGAGCTGCGTGAGCGCGGAGACGACGTCGAAGTCCAGCGACCGCGGGTACACCTGGCCGACGCTGTCCATGACGCGTTCGAACCCGAGGTGACCGGCGACGCGCGCCTCGAGATCGGCCAGCTCGTCGGCACCACCCAGCAGGTCGAGCATGTCCTGCGCGGTGCCGACCGGGCCCTTGATGCCGCGCAGCGGGTAGCGCGCGACGAGGTCGTCGAGCCGGCCGAAGGCGACGAGCAGCTCGTCGGCGGCCGTGGCGAACCGTTTACCCAGGGTCGTGGCCTGCGCCGCGACGTTGTGGGATCGGCCCGCCATGACCAGTTCGGAGTGCTCCGTCGCCAGTTCCGCCAGGCGCGCGAGGACGGTGACCGTGCGCGTGCGCAGCAGTTCGAGCGAACGGCGAACCTGCAACTGCTCGACGTTCTCCGTCAGGTCGCGCGAGGTCATGCCCTTGTGCACGTGCTCGTGTCCGGCGAGGGCGTTGAACTCCTCGATGCGGGCCTTGACGTCGTGCCGCGTGACGCGTTCCCGCGCGGCGATCGAGTCGAGGTCGACGTCCGGCAGCACCCGTTCGTAGTCGGCGATCACCCCGTCGGGCACGTCGACACCCAGTTGTGCCTGGGCTTTGAGGACGGCGAGCCAGAGTTCGCGCTCGAGCCGGACCTTCTGTTCCGGGGACCACAGTGCGACGAGTTCACCGGACGCATAGCGGCCGGCGAGCACGTTCGGGATGGCGGGCTTGTCGGTCACCACGCCAGGCTAGCCGGAGTCCCAGGTCACAACTGCATCACGGTCCCGACGAGCGTTGCGGAGCCGCCGTGTCCGCCGTTCACACGGGCGGGTCACCCGGCGTCGGAGGCCAGCGTGTCGCGGAGCATGCGGGCGGCGGCGCCGCGCGGATCGGGGTCCACGGCGATGAGTGCGTTGACCACGGCACCGTCGACCACGGCGATCATCCGCTCGATCCGACGTTCGTCGGCCTCGATGCCGGACTTGACGAGGATCTCGGCGAGCAGTTCGCGCAGCTCGCCGGACAGGGTGCGCATCAGCGGCCGCAGGTAGGAGCGGCGGCCCGTGCCGACGAGCCGTTCGTAGCGCAGCAGCACGGCCTCGTACGCGGGGTCCTCACCGAGCAGCTGGTCCAGCACCAGCCCGACGACGGTGTCGATGCCGCGGTCGGCGGTCGGCAGGTCGGCGAGGCGGGCGCGGCCTGCGGCGAGCTCGGCGCGTCCGTGGTGCTCGGTCGCCGCGGCGACGAGTTCGTCGAGCGAGTCGAAGTAGTACGTCGTCGAGGCGAGCGGCAGCCCTGCGCGTTCGGCCACGGCACGATGCCGGACGGCGTCGAACCCACCCTCGGACAGCAGCTCGGCTGCGGCCTCGACCAGGGCGTTCCGACGACGTTCACCCTTCGGTGTGCTCGCGGACGTCATAGCGGGCAAGTGTGCCAGTTCGCGGTCGTCCGGATCGGGCGTATCCGCCTGGGACGGGACGAACGGCCGACATTCGGCCACTCGGCCCGGCCTGCGACGCCTGTGCGGTGCGAGCGGCGTGCCGTGATTACAGGTCACCCGCGACGCGTTGGGCCAGCCGGTCGACGTCGGGACCGTCCGCGCCGCTCCGCGTCAACGGCTCGTTCACCAGCACCAACGTCGATCCACTGGCGGTGCGCTGCTCCGCGACCTCACCGTCCGGCCTGCCACCCGGCACCTGCACCTGCGTGCCCTCGGGCACGAGAACCGCCGTCAGCGCGGAACCGTCGACGCGGAACGAAGCCGACGTCGTCCCGTCGGGACAGATGCGTCCCGGCGAGGCGTCGGAGGCGGTGACCGGGAGCTCGCCAGCGAGGGCGGTGGCGAGCTCCCGGTCGACCTGATCGCACCCGCGGGTGCGATCCCCGTCCGTCGTACCGCCCTGCTTCGGCTCGGCGGACGGGAGTCCCTGGACATCGGGGTGACCTTCTTGAGGACGCGACGTGTCGTCGCCGGGTTGCGCGATGCGAGGCTGCGTCCCCCCAGTGCTGGACGGTTCCGAACCCGCCACCACCATGCGACCGTCGTCACCGCCGCCGAGCATCGAGCCCGCGACCACGCCGCCGCCCCCGAGAAGGACGACAGCGGCCGCGGCGCCGCCCACGATCGCGCGCCGGCGGACCGTGACCCGGTGCGACGCGTGGGCGACGTCCGACTCGTCGAACGACGGTGGCGGCGGCTCACCGGGCACGGAACGGAACAGCTCGCCCAGTTCCCGTTCATCCATGCGCGTCCACCTCCGTACCGAGCGCCTTGCGCAGCGCAGCCAGTCCGCGGGCGGTCTGGCTCTTGACGTTGCCCTCGCTGCAACCGAGGACGCCCGCCACACCGCTGACGTCGAGGCCGTCGAAGTACCGCAGGACGAGTACGGCGCGCTGCCTCGACGGCACCTGCCGCAACCCGGCCAGCAGGTCCTCCCTCGTGGCCACCCGGTCGCCGAGCGGGTCGGCAGCGGCCGACGATCCGGGCGCCGACGGTTCCGGCAGGTCCGAACCATCCTCGGTCTGCCGTTCCCGCCGCCACGGGCGCCGCGACTCGTCGATCGCCGCCCGAACCAGCGTCTTGCGGACGTAGGCGTCGAGGGCTTCCCGATCACGGACCTTGCGCCAGCGCCGGTGCAGCGCCACGAACGCGGTCTGTGCCAGGTCGTCCGCCCGATGCCAGTCGCCGCAGAGCATGTACGCGGTTCTGCGCACGGAGTCTCGCTTCGCGGCGAAATACGCCGCGAACTCCTGCTCGTCGCGGGGGTCCACGCGGTAGGTCTCCGGTCGTTCCTCAGTTGTTCGCGCCTCGTAGACGGCACCTGTCGCCTATACGGTTGCACGCCCTCGCGACATTTTTCGTCACGAATCGGTGAGCCCTACTTCGGGCCACCGAACCACGTGTGATGTGATCGAAACGTGACCTCCGGACCCCCCGCCCCCATCGACCTCCGTTCCGACACGATCACGACGCCGGACGACGCCATGCGCACGGCCATGTCGGGCGCCGAGGTCGGCGACAACGTCATCGACAGCGATCCCACGATCGTGTCACTGGAAGAGCGCGCCGCGGACATGCTCGGCATGGAGGCCGCGCTGTGGACGCCGAGCGGCACCATGGCGAACCTCATCGCGCTGTCGCTGCACCTGCAGCGGGGCGACCGGTTCCTCGCGCCGCGCGGGGCGCACGTGCTGACCAACGAGCTCGGCTCCGCGGCCTGGCTCGCGGGCGGCATGCCCGACCCGCTCGACCACGACGCAGGCCCCGGCAGGCCGACCCCCGCCACGGTTCGCGCCGCGGCGGGTCCGCCCAACGGCCCGTACTACACGTTGCGCACCACGCTGCTGTCGCTGGAGAACACGCACAACGCGGCGGGCGGCGCGATCACCCCGCCCGAGGAGCACGCGCAACTGGTCGCGACCGCGCGCGACTGTGGTCTGAACGTCCACCTCGACGGCGCGCGGCTGTGGAACGCCGCCGCGGCGCTCGACCTGCCGCCCGCGGCACTGACGGTCGGCGTCGACTCGGTGTCGGCGTGCCTGTCGAAGGGACTCGGCGCGCCGGTCGGCTCGGTCGTCGCGGGTGACGCCGAGTTCGTCGAACGCGCCCGGCGGATGCGGCAGATGCTCGGCGGCGGCGTCCGGCAGGGCGGCGTGCTGGCGGCCGCGGGGCTGGTGGCACTGGACCGGGTCGAGGAACTCGAGCGGGACCACGCCAACGCCCGTGCCCTCGCGGCGGGGCTGGGCGAGCTCGGCTGGGACGTCGAGGCGCCGCGGACCAACATTCTGCTCGCCGCGGTGCCCGATGTGGCGCTCGCGCTGGAACGCCTGCGCAGCAAGGGGATCTTGGCACTGCCGATGGCGGGGAAGGTGCGGTTCGTCCTGCACCGCGATGTGAGCGACGACGACGTCGAGGAGGCGCTGCGGCGCCTCAAGGAGGAACGCGGATGACCGGCTGGGTGGTGTTCGACTACGGCGAGGTGCTGTGCCGCAGGACGACGGCGCTACCCGAGCTCGCAGGCAAACTGGACGTGCCGCCCGCCACGTTCGAACCCGCCTACTGGGCGCACCGCGATCCGTACGACCGCGGTGCCGACGACGTCGCGTACTGGCAGGCCGTGGCCGACACCGTCGACACGGAGGTCGACGACGGGGCCGTCCGCGAACTGACCGAGATCGACGCGCGCGGCTGGTCCGAGCTCGACCCGGACGCCCAGGCACTCGTGGAAACCCTGGCCGACTCGGGCAGGCGCCTCGCGCTGTTGTCGAACGCGCCCGCCTCGTTCGCGCGGCACGCCGAGAAGCAGCCGTGGACCCGGAGCTTCGAGCACCTGCTCTTCTCCGGCGACGTCGGCATGGCGAAGCCGGACGCGGAGATCTACCGACTGCTGGTGCAGCGACTGGGCTGCCCAGCGGGTGACTGCCTGTTCTTCGACGACCGCACGGCGAACGTCGACGCCGCCCGCGCGGCGGGACTACGCGCCGAACTGTGGCCGGGTGCCGAAGCCGCCAAGTCGCTGCTGCTGTAGGCGGATTCGCGGCGGATGCCCGCGGTTCAGTCGCGGCCCAGTTCGGTGCAGATACAGACCCGGTTGCCGTCCGGGTCGGCGAGCACGACGAACGCCGGGGCGTGGCTGTCGTCGACGACCCGACCGCCCGCGTCGACGGCCGCGGCCACCCTCCGGTCGGCCTCCTCCGGCGGCACGGTGACGTCGAGGTGGAAACGCTGCCGATCGGGTGCGGTCGAGTCGGTCGGCTGGAACCACAGCCTGTCGAATCCCAAGGGCGGCAGTTCCGGGAGCGGGTCGACGACGTCGACGGCGGTGTCACGTTCGGTCTCACCGGTGAGAACGGCCGCCCAGAACGGGCCGACCGTGCCGGGCGCGGGTGTGTCGAGTGCCAGTTCCACGGCCTGCAGCAGCGCCGGGTGCGGAGTGAGTCCGTGGTCGGCCGCGAGCGTGCTGATCCGTTCGGCGAGCCGGACGTCCCGGTCGGTGACGCCGCCCGCGGGGCTGCGCAGCGCGAGCCGGACGTGCCGGGCGCGCAGGTCGACGTCGGGATGACGGCCGTGGTCGTCGGCGAGCCGGCCGACGGCCGCAACGAACGCGGCTGCGTCGGCGAACGACCCCGCCTCGAACCGGCACCGCAACGCTCCCAGCAGCAGGTGCCAATCAGCCGGGTCGACCCGGCTCGCTTCCAGGGGGGTCCGCTCCACCCGGCGAGGGTATGCGCGCACCCCGACAGTGACGGTTCACGCGTCGACCGTCACCGGCCGTCACGGGCCGCCATCGGTCGGATCCGCTGTTACGAGCCGATCCGCTTCTTGTCGCCGCCCTTGAGCGCGCCGTAGGCCGCCGCGCCGAGGAAGCCGGCACCGGCGATCAGCGCGATCCAGAACACCGCTTCGACGAGGAAGCCGATGACCGAACCGATCACCATGAACGCGACCCACGCCAGGAGCAGGCCGCCGACGATCTTCCAGAACATGTACTTCCTCCACTCGTGTGTGCTGCCGGATACGTCCAGGTTGGCACGCCGCACACCGGAAGTCCCGGCCTCCCTGCAACGTTCAGGGAAAACTCGGGGTTCCCCGGAGTCGAGAGCGCGACCCGCCGGATCAGCCGCGCAGCCACGCCCCCATGCGGTCGACGGCCGTGGCGATGTCGTCCCGCGCTCCCGCGAACGACAGCCGCACGAACGAGCCGCCGGCGACCGGGTCGAAGTCGACGCCCGGGGTGATCGCCACTCCGGTGTCGTCGAGCAGTGTGCGGCACCACGACAGCGAATCGTCGGTGTACTCGGAGACGTCGACGTACGCGTAGAAGGCGCCGTCGATCGGGGCGATACGGGTCAGCCCGATGCCGCGCAGCCCGTCGAGGAGGAGATCGCGGTTCGCGCGGTAGTGGTCGACGTGCCCGTCCAGCTCGGCGTACGACTCCTGCGACAGCGCCGCCACCGCCGCGTGCTGCGACAACGCGGGCGGGCAGATGTTGAAGTTGCCGGTCAGCACGTCGACACTGCGGTGCAGGCTCCGCGGTGCCAGCATCCAGCCGAGCCGCCAGCCCGTCATCGCGAAGTACTTCGAGAACGAGCCGAGCACCAGCGCCTCGCGGGACGTCTCCCAGGCGCACGCGACATCCCGCTCGTAGGAGATGCCGTGGTAGATCTCGTCGCTGATCAGCCGCACGCCACGCGCCGTGCACCACTCGGTGAGCGCGGCCAGTTCGTCCGGCGCGACGATCGTGCCCGTCGGGTTGCTGGGGCTCGCCACGATCAGGCCCTTGATGTCGCCGAGCCCGTCGAGGATGTCGGGCGTCGGCTGGAACCGCGTGCTCTCGTCCGTGGCGAACTCGACGACCTCGCAGCCCAACGCGTTCAACAGATTGCGGTACGCCGGGTAGCCGGGCCGCGCCATCGCCACCCGGTCGCCCGCCTCGAACGCCGAGAGGAACGCCAGCAGGAACCCGCCCGACGACCCCGTCGTGACGATGACGTCCGCCGGGTCGACGTCGAGCCCGTAGGCGCGGTCGTAGTGCCCGGCGATCGCCTCGCGCAGCGGCGGAATGCCCAGCTGCGTCGTGTAGCCGAGGTCGCCGCCGCGGAGCGCGTCCTGCGCCGCGGCCAGCACCGGTTCCGGCGCACCCGCCGTCGGCTGGCCCGCGCACAGGAACACCACGTCGCCACGCTCGGCCTGCCGCGCCTTCGCCGCCGACAGCACGTCCATCACGTAGAACGGCGGCACGTCGGCGCGCGTCGCGGCGGGCGGGAACGGGGTGGTCGCGGAGTCCGTCGTCATGCCCAGCACTGTAAGGGGACGCCTCACGTCGAACGGCGAGGGCGCCGCCACGGGCGACGGGCGGGAGCGGCCGCACGGCAACGCGTCGACGAGGGCGCCGCCACGGGCGACGGGCGGGAGCGGCACGAGCCCCGAACTCACCACGCAGGCCCCCGAAACCGCAACACGAGCCCCGGAACTCACAACACGGGCCCCGGGATCCGCAACACGGCAGGAGCCGGGACGTGCTCTACGGTTTGCGGGCGACGGCGCCGATCATGAGGCGGCGGGCGGGGTCGAGGTTCTCCGGCGGCGGGCCCTCGGGCCACCAGTAGGCGAGTGTCTCGAGACCCGGGTCGACGAACTCGAGGCCGTCGAAGTAGGCGGCGATCTCCTCGCGCGTACGGAACCGGCCGGTTCCCATCGGGCTGTGCAGGAAGGCGTGCTCGAGCCGCTCGGCCACCGCAGCGGCCTCGGGGTCCTCGTCGCCGGGGCTGAAGAAGTGGGACAGCACGACGTGCGACCCCGAGGGCAGCGCGTCGACGTAGGTGCGCATCATCGCCGCGGGGTCACGGTCGTCGGCGACGTGGTGCAGCGTGCCGACCTGGTACAGCGCCATCGGCCGGTCCCAGTCGAGCCTGCCCGCCACCTCGGGGTCACGGAGCAGAGTCTCCGGTGCGGTGAGATCACCCTGGACGCAGTGGACGGTTTCGTGGTCCTCGACGAGCGCGCGGCCGTGGGCGATGACGATCGGGTCGATGTCGACGTAGACCACGCACGTGTCCGGGTTGAACCGGACGGCGACGTCGTGCGTGTTCTCGACCGTCGGCAGGCCGGAACCCACATCGACGATCTGGTCGATGCCCACCGTGCCGACGATGAAACGCGTGGCGCGGATCAGGAAGTCGCGGTTGTCCCACGCGAGGGTCGTGACCTCGGGGGTCACCTCGCGCAGCTGGCGAGCGACTTCACGGTCGACCTCGTAGTTGTCCTTGCCGCCCAGCGTGGCGTCGTAGGCCCTGGCGATGCTCGGCACGTCCGGGTCGATGACCGTCGGCAGCTGCGCCTCGCGGCTGCCGTTTCGTCCTGGCGTTGACGTCACTGCGGTTCTCCAGGCTGCGCGCGATCTCGGGGGCCGCGCGCAGCCTATCGAACACGTTCGGGGTTCAGGAGCCGCACTGCATACGTTCGACGTCCTCGTCGGTGATCTCCACCGGCCCCTCGGCCGGCTGCGTGATGCGGATGTGGTTGCCGAACGGGTCCCGCAGCGCACAGTCGACGCCGTACGGTTGTTCGACGGGCTCCTGCGTGAACTCGACGCCCTTGGCACGCAGCGTCTCGTACGTCTTGCGGCAGTCGTCGGTGTTCAGGATCGCCGCCGCGCCGAGCGCGCCCTTCGTGACCAGGTCGCGGACCTGCGCCGCGACCTCCTCGCTGTGCTGCGGCGGGCCCGGCACCTCCAGCAGCAGGTGGGTGTCCGGCTGGGCGGGCAGATGCACCGTGAGCCAGCGCATGAACCCGAGGTCGACGTCGTCGGTGACCTCGAAGCCGAGCGTGCCGCAGTAGAAGTCGAGGGCTTCGTCCTGATCGAGGACCATGACCGAGGTGATTCCGATTCGTGTGAACATGCCGCTAACGCTACGGCGATACCGGCCTGTCCGGCTTATCCGAAACTGCTCACCTCGGCCCCGTCGGGGTCCCGGTCAGGCCGGGCGTGACCAAGTCTTGACGAAGCACACCGGCACGGGCAGCGGCGTCGCCGCCGCACGGTACTCGACGGGCGACGATCCGACGATCGACCGGAACGTGCGACTGAACGTGCCGAGACTGTCGAATCCGACCTCCTCGGCCACCTGCGTGACCGTCGCCGACGGCGACCGCAGCCGCGCCATCGCCCGTTCGATCCGCCTGCGCTGCAGGTACCGATGGGGCGTCTCGCCGAACGTCGCACGGAACGAACGGGTGAAGTGACTGGGCGACATCAACGCGACGCGGGCGAGCGTGGGCACGTCGAGAGGTTTCGCGTAGTCGCGGTCGATCGCGTCCCGGGCACGCAGCAAGCGGCGGTTCTGGTCCTCACGGGGGCTCATCGTGGCCACGCCGTCGAGCATAGCCCGGATCAGGCCTCCACCCGCCCGGATCGGCGGTACCGGGCCGTGACCCCCGCATCGGCGGGCACTCGTTGCAACGACACCGCCGACGCCGCAGCCGCCATGAGCAGCAGCACGCCGACGTTCTCGCCCAGTTCCTCCGCGTGATACGTCAACACGTACAGCGGCCCGCTCTCTCCCGCCGCGATCCACAGCCCCTGCATCGCCTCCATGCCGAGCGCGGACCACAACAGCAGCGCACCGCCCGCGACGACCAGCCGACGCGGCCTGCCTCGCAACCGGGCGGCGAGAAGCAACAATCCACCGGCCACGACCGCTCCCGCGAGCAACCCGGGAATCAGCCAGTAGAACGGGAATCCGCTGTCGAACGTGACCAGCCGCTGCCCGATACGGTCGAGACGTTCGTGCAGCTGTGTGTGATCGTCGAGCGACAACAGTCCGATGAGGACAGCTCCGCACCACCAACCCCACGACTCGGCCCGCGCACCGGCACCGCGGGCGAGCCAGCCCACGAACCCGAACAACACCGCGGTACTGCCGAGCAGACCGACACTCCACCACGTCGGCAGGTTTCCCTCGACGAAGACGTCGAGGTACAGCTGAACCTCACCGCGATCGTTCGTCAGCGGATGCTCGATCAGCGCCGGAACCGCCATGCTGACGCCGTTGAGGAGCACCGAGACGCCCAGGAGAATCCACCACGCGCGGCGCAGTCGCACCGCCCCGTCCGGCGGAGACTGTCGACTATGGACGGTCGCCACGTCGTCGGCGGGGTCGCGGTGAACCCCCTGGGCGTACTCGGTCGACATCGCTGTTCAACCTCTCGTCATTTTCGAGCATTCTGCCCGATAACTCCCGTTCGGTCGACGGTTCACTCCGGCGAGTCGGCACTCGCCACGGAGTCGGGACCGTCGGGCGAGTCGGCCGAGTTCACGTCGTCGGCGCGGTCCTCGCCACGGTCGCCTTCCCTGTCGGCCGGCGAGTCGGCGTCGTCGCCGTCCTCGGGCGAGTTCGCGGTGTCGACCGCGCCCGCCTTATCACCGTCGTTGGGCGAGTCGGCCGAGTCGGCGCCGTTCGGGGAGTTCGCCGAGTTCGCCGAGTTCACGTCGTCGGCGTCGTTCGGCGAGTCCGCGGATTCGGCGCCCCCGCTTCCTGCCTCGGCCTGCTGCACCTGCGAGACGGGTTTCGGGTCGTTCACGTCGTCGGCCACCGCCGTGCCGCCGACGGCGATCGCACCACCGACACCGACGGCCGCTGCGGCGACGACGAACCAGGGACGCTTGTTGCTTGCCATGAGGGGAATTCCTTTCGGAGAACGTGTTCGGGTGAAATTTCTCGAGTACCTGCACGCGGCGGATCCGCGTGAGGAATCCAGGGGCCACCGGACCGTTCGACGACCTACGGACCTGTGGGAGGCCCGCGGAGGGTTCGAACGCCGGCGAACGGAGAACCCGGGTGGCGACTCAGACGGCGAGCGGATCGTCGGCGTGGCACCAGTTCCACGCCAGGTCGAGCCGCTGTTCGAGCACGGCGCGCCACCCCCGCCGTCCGGTGCGGTGAGCGCCCGGTGCCAGCGACAACACCACTGCGGCGGCGTGCGCCCGCAGTGCCGCCGGGTCCCAGTGCCTGTCGAACTCGCGCAGACACCGCGCGGTGAACCGGTCGATCACCGGCGCCCGCTCGGGTTTGACCTGCGACAGCACGGACAGATGCCCGAGGAGGCAGGCCGGATCGTCGTGCGGGTCGCCGGCACCCGCGGTGTCGAGGTCGAGCAGCCCGACGAGGCGGCCACCGGAGACGAGCAGCTGCGTCTCGTAGAAATCGCCGTGGACGGGCACGGGAGCGGCGCCGGTCTGCACGTCCACGGCCTCGGCGACGGCGTGTGCCGTGGCCGCGGCCTTCGGGTGCACGCGGGCGACGACGTCGGCGTAGTGCCCGGCCTGGTCGACCCAGCTCCGCCTGCGGGCGTGGTCGGCGAACGTCTCCGGCAGGCCGTGAAGCGTGGCCACGATCTCGGCGGGGTCGACGCGTTCGAGCTCCATCGTGTTGCCACCGAGCAGCAGCCTCCGCAACGGCGTGCCGGCGACACCCGCGAGCACGAGCAGCCCGTCGCCGGTCCAGCCGAGACTCTCGGCGGCGATACCGCCCTCGGCAGCACGGTGCAGCCGGTGCAGCTGTTCGACCTTGTCGGGCCGCAGCACCTTGACGAACACCGTCGTCCGCCCGGCCCGCACCTCAACCACGGCTCGGCGCAGCGGCCGGTACGAACGGACGGTCGGCCGTAGGTCCCCCGCCGGCAGGCCCAACCCGCCGAGCAGGTCGCGCAACCGGCCGGGGTCCACGGCGCCCGCGAGCCCGGGCAGCGCCGGGTCGTGCGGGAACCGCCACACGCCGAGCTCGCGCTCGCCGTCGGACATCCGCATCGCCGGGCGCGCCTTCTCCGACGTGCTGGCGCAGTAGGTGTCGGCGCCGCGGGAACCGTCGGCGCGCGCCACGTCCACCCGCGCGGCCACGGTCGTCGAGGCCCGCTGGACGTCGCGGTGAGTGACGCGGCTGTCCACGGCGGTGTCACCGCTCGCGCCGGCGACGGCGGCCCACAGGTCGTGGAGCTGCGCCTCGTCCGGTTGCCACTGCTCTTCGCTCATGACGTCAACGATGCCGCCGCCCTGTGAAACCCTCCTGAGCCGACTGTGAAGGGACTTTCATGTCCCCGCCGCCGCACCCTCCCCTGGAGGGGTAGTGGTCAGTACGGCTGATAGCCGCCGCCGGAGGAAATCGACTCGAGACCCGGGTGCTGTTCGAGGCTGCCGTAGCGGTCGAAGGTGTAGCGGACGCCGGCGATGATGTTGTCGACCGGGTCCCAGATGTCGCCGTGCCCGGGCAGGGTGTGGGCGTCGAACGTGGGGTCGATGCACTGCATCAGGCCCTTCGACGGCGTGCCCTTCGCGGCGTTCGAGTCCCAGTCGTTGATCGCGCGGGGATCGCCACCGGACTCGTGCTCGATGATCGTCCAGATCTGGTCGATGTTCTCTTCGCTGACGGGGATGCCGTTCTCGCGGAGGATCTTGATGGCTTCCTTGATCCACTGCTCCACGTTGCCGGGCGGAGGGCCCGCGGGCGGGCCACCGCTCGACCCGAGCCCGCCGCCACCACCGACGGCCGTTTCGGCACCACCGCCACCGCCACCACTGCCGCTGCCGCTGCCGCCGCCGACGCTCGGTGCGCTTCCCGGGTTGCCGATACCGCCGGTGTCGGCCATCTGCGACTGCGCCTGTCCCGGCTTCGGCACCTGCGAGTAGCCGCCCCCGCCGTCGATCTCCTGCTTCATCAGCCGCTGGGCCTTCTTGATGGCCTGGTTCGCCTGGTTCAGGAGCCCCTTGATCCGCTCGTCCGCCTGCGACGCCGTCTGCCGGTTCTGCTGCCGCGCCTCTTCGCGGATCGCCTCCGGGTCCTGGCCGCCGCCCTCGCCGTTCGCCGCGTTCTGGGCCTGCTGCGCCGCCTGCTGGGCGCGCTGCTCGGCCTGCTTGTTGCGCTCGTCGATCTCCCGCTTCGCGGCCGCCTTCGCCTCGTTGATCGACTTCTTCAGCTCGGACAACTTCTGCTGCAGCTCGCTCAGTTCGACCGCGGCCTCGTCGAGCTTGTCCTTGACGCGCCGCCCCGCCGACGCGACCTGTGCGACGTACGAGAAGAACGCGTCCGCAGCAGGGCCGTTCCAGACGCCTCCCTCGGAAAGCGGCGAGGCCGCGTTCTTCAACTCCGCGGAATGGTCACCCGCGTTCTCCGACGCGGTTTTGAACTCCTGCGCAACGTTCTGAATCCTGCCCGGATCGACCTTGTCGACCTTCGCCGCGCTGGATTCGACCTGGCTCCAGTTCTCCGGCATCCCCAGCGACATGTCAGGCCTCGCCCCGCATCGTCAGGTTGCTCGCCGCCTGCGCGTCCGCCTCGGACATCGCAGCGATCGCATTGCGCAAGGCTCCACTGGCCTCGGTCATGTGCTGGTGCGCCGCGTCGAATTCGGCCTGCATACCCGAGGTGAACGAGCCGAGCGCGTCGTCCACCCGTTCCGGATCGTCGGTGTCCTCGACCTCTCCGAACGGGCTCTCCCCCTCGACGCCGCGAAGCTTCGCCTTGTCCTCGGCGATCCGGTCGGCGATGCCGTCGACCTTCCCAGCCGTGCTCCGCATGGATTCGGCGTCGTAAACCGGCACGGTGGTCATCCCCCTTCACGAAAGCGATCCGCTCGTCGCCGGTATGACGCCATGCCGGCACCGGCGGTTCCGCTCAACTCTATCGGCGAGAGCCGCAATCCCCCGCAAGCCCACTTTCGTCGCACGTCCAGGCGGCGGCGGGTCACATCTCCTCGAGCAGCTCCCACACCCGGCGTGCGAGCAGCGTGTTGTCCGCGGGCGCGACCGTCGCCCACTGCCTGCCGTCACCGCCGGGCGCGACCTGCACCAGGTAGCGGCCCTTGTCACTGTCGAAGAACGACACCACACGCGGTGCGCGACGGACACCCCCGTCGCGCGCGCACGCCTGCGCGCCGAACTGGCCACGGACGGTCTGACCCGCCAACATCGCCGCGACCTCCTGCGCCTCGCTCAGCGCCACACCGCGGTCGGCGAGCGCACCCACGAGTGCCCGCGCGTCGCCACCGGCCTCGCGGTCGGCGTCGACCAGCACGTCGTGCGGCAGGGTCGCCGACCAGCCGATGCCCGCGGCCGTCTCGCCCGCCACCGCCACCGCCGACTCCGGAAGCGACGAGTCGCGCGCCGGGATCAGCCACACCTCGTCGCCGTCCACGACTCCCATCGACGCCTGGCTGCCCGTGCTCACGGCCAGACCCGAGATCTGCCGATCGGTCCAGACCCACATGTCGATGGCGACCGCGGGCCGCACGAACAGGTTCAGCATGTCCACCAGGTCACTCGTCGCCTGGTGGCCTGTGGCGAGCCTGCGCCGGGCCAACGAGTCCCACGCCTGTTCGATCAGGTCGGACCGCTCGCCGTGCGTCACGCCCGCGCTCGGCACGTCCAGTGCCGGGTGCCTGCGCGGCAGCCGTTCCGCCTCCCAGAGCATGTCGAACTCGAGCGTGGACAGCACCACGCTGTGACCGGTCGTCACCGGCGCCTCACCGCTGTTCCGAGTTCGGGTCGCCGATCGTGTCGGGAGCGACCATGCGCTGGTCGGAGAACAGGTCCTTGTCGTCGACTCCGTACCGGCGCACGTGCGTGTCGTCGCCGTCGCCCTCCTGCGGTGCGGCCTTCTGCATCATGCTGCGCCGGTCCTGCTCGGACTTCGGCGTCTGGTTCTGCTGTGCACGGGACTGTTCCTCGGGCAGGTCCCCGATCTGCGCCTGGTGCGGTGAGCGCGGCGCACCGCCCCGGCCTGCGCCTCGTTCGCTGTCTCCTGCCAACGCGCCGGCGATACCGCCCGCGGCCACGGCGCCCGCGGCACCGCCGACGTCGTTGGCGCCGAACCCGGCCGCCTTCGGCGACGCCGTCGTACCGCCTCCGCCGGGCGCCGCCGTGCCGCCGACGACCGGTGCGACACCGAAGGACTTGCCCTTCTGCAGGTCCTGGTCGCCCGACACCGGCGCACCCGCCTTACCGCCGACCATGCCGGGAGGCGGCACCGCCGCGCCGCCACCGCTTCCGGGAGCGGGTGCACCGGTGACGGGACCGGGCGCGGGAGCGACGGGCGAGGCACCGCCCGCCGAGGGGAACTTGCCCACACCGGACTGGCCGCCCGGCTGGCCCGGCGTGGCGGGTGTACCCGGATTCGCGGGCGTTCCCGGGGTCGACGGTGTGCCGGGCGCCGCGGGTGTGCCGGGCGCTACCGGACTGCCGGGCGTGGCCGGTTTCCCGACCGCGCCGGCAGCGCCGCCGGCGGACGGCGCGCCCGGGTTTCCCGGCCCCGCGCCGGGGCCGCCCGGCTGGGCCGTGCCGCCGGGGTACTGGGTCGAACCGGGGTACTGGGGAGATCCCGAGTACTGCGGCGAACCCGAGCCCGATCCGGGACGCGGCACGTTCACGTAGCCGTATCCCGGGTTCGGCGACGACGTCACGGGGGCGCTCGGGGACGGCGCCGTCGACGACGGCGCCGTACTCGGATTCGGAGCCGGCTGGGCCGAGCCGGTCCCGGGTGGCGGGGCGAGCGGAACGCCGGGCTGCACGGGCGACTGGACGGGCTGCGGGGAGTGGTGGATCGGGGCGGGCGCCACGGGACGGTCGGCCGGCGCCGCGGGTGGCGCCACCGGGTGAGCCGCGCCCGCCGACTCGGTGCGGTCGGACGGCGCGTCCGCGGGCACGTCGGGCACGTCGGGCGAGTGCGGCGGCCCACCGGCGTCGACCTCGGTCGGCACGTCCGACACGACGGCCGACAGCGACTTGGGGGCACTCAGCTGCGGCAGATCCGAGAGGTTCTCACCGGACGCGCTCGCGTAGCCGTTGAGCGCCTCGAGCGCCTGCGCCCGCGCCTCCTGCCCCTGGGCGACACGCTGGGCGTTGTCGGTCTCGAAACCGAGGAGACTGCCGACCGAGTCCATGAGGCCGTAGCCGCCGGATCCCTGCCGGAGCGACTCGGCGTCGGGGAGCTTGTGCACCGTGCGGTTGAACGCCTCACCCTGGGCGAAGACCTTCTTCGCGCACACCTCGACCTTGGACTGGGCCTCCTGGGAGAAGTCGGCCTGCCCGGTCATCCACCGGAACGCCTGGTCGCCCGCATCGCCACGCCACTCGACACCGAGCTTGCCCAGTTCGGTACGCAGCGCCTGCTCGGTCTCGTTCAGGGCCTTGCCGACGGCCTTCAGCGCGTTCACGGCCTCACCGATGCCGCCTGCACCCGATCCGCTGCGGAACACCTCGACCTCGTCCGCCAGCATGTTGTTGGTGTAGCCGTCGAACCGGTGGTTGCGGATCTCGTTCGCACGCTGCGAGACATCCATCGCCATGTCGATTTCCCTCTACTTCCGCTTCGACCGCACGGTCGAGAAGACCTGGACAGCGTCGCCCGCCCGGCGCAACCGCCGGAATCGGACCGGACCGGTGTCAGCCCGGAAGGCCGCGTCCGCCACCGAGGGCATCGGCCTTCTCCTCGTCGGATTCTGCGTACTTCTCGCCCGCCCGGCGCAGCTGGGTCGCCAGGGACCGCAGATCCTCGACGTAGGTGCGCGCGTGCGCGGCGTAGGAGTCCTCGGGAGCGCTGACGACGTCGTTCCACGCCGCGATCGCGTTCTTCGACACGATGTCCTCGGCAGGCGCGGGGATGTGCAGCGAACCCAGGTGCTCCGAGAGCTTCTTCTCCAGGGCGTCGGCCTGCGCCTCGATGACCCGCGCCACCTCGGCGACCCGATCCGGCGCGACGTCGATGTCCGCCGCCGACGGCACCGAAGGGACGACACCGGCACCGGGCGCGATGTTCGGACCACCCGCGTCGGGGGAGCCGTTGGCCGCTGGGAGAGCGTCGCCGGAGCCCGCGCCGTTCGAACCGTCCGCATCGCCTCCGAACGCGACGTCACCCGCGGCGAACGCGGCCTCCGCGCCTGTCGGCCCGTCGAAACGCGTCTCGCTCACCTCTGACGGCATGCGCACCCCCTGTAACGGCCGGTAGTCGTCCGGTATCCCACGCAGGCTACCAACCAGAATGTGACAGTGACCCGAACTTTGACGAGACCCGAACTGTGACGAGCTCGTCCGGCCGACGGTTCCCTCCGATCGTCGGGATCTCCACCGGCGGCGGACGTCGTCTCCCAGACGCGCCGGACAGGCCGGTCGGCGAACGGCTCGGCGGTGCACCCCGACCCTCGGTCCGTGCCTCGGCGGTTCAGGCCTCCGGGACCGACACCTCGCCGCGGGCCGCTCGTACGGCGATGTCCGTGCGGTGGTGTGCACCGGCGAGGCTCACCCGGGAAACCCGCTCGTAGGCCTCGGCCCTGGCCGCCTCGAGGTCCGGACCGGTGCCGACCACCGACAGCACTCGGCCGCCACTGGAGACGACCGCACCGTCCTCCCGCCTGCGGGTGCCCGCGTGGAGCACGCCCTCGGCCTCCCCGCCGGTGATGACGTCTCCGACCAGCGGCTTGCCCGGGTAGCCGTCTGCCGCCACCACCACCGTCACCGCGCTGCCGTCGGCCCATTCGAGCGACGGCTGTTCGGCGAGCGTGCCGGTGGCGGCGGCGTGCAGCAGCCCGGCGATCGGCGTACGCAGCAACGCCAGCACGGCCTGTGTCTCGGGGTCGCCGAACCGGCAGTTGAACTCGATGACCTGCGGGCCGTCGCTCGTGAGCGCCAGCCCCGCGTACAGCAGGCCGGTGAACGCCGAGTCACGCTCGGCCATCTCGTCGACCACGGGCTGGATGATCCGCTCGACGACGTCGCCGACGAAGCCGTCCGGAACCCACGACAGCGGGGCGTAGGCGCCCATGCCGCCGGTGTTCGGGCCGGAGTCGCCGTCGCCGACGCGCTTGAAGTCCTGCGCGGGCAGCAGCGGCACCACGGTGCGTCCGTCGACCAGGCAGAACAGCGACGCCTCCGGGCCGTCGAGGAACGACTCGAGCACCACCGGGTGGCCGCCGTCGAGCAGCATCAGGGCGTGCTTGCGCGCCTGCTCGACGTCGGTCGTGACGACGACCCCCTTGCCCGCCGCGAGACCGTCGTCCTTCACGACCCAGGTCGGGCCGAACCGGGCGAGCGCCGCGTCGAGGTGCGCCGGGTTGTCGACGACCTCGCTGTGCGCGGTCGCCACCCCCGCGGCGGTCATGACCTCCTTGGCGAACGCCTTCGAGCCCTCGATCCGCGCCGCAGCCGCCGACGGGCCGAAGCACGCGATGCCCGCCTTGCGGACGGCGTCGGCGGCACCGGTGACGAGCGGCACCTCTGGGCCGATCACCACGAGGTCTGCCCGCCACTGCTCGGCGAGGGCCGCGATGGCCGACGGGTCGGTCAGGTCGACACCGAGCGGCTCGGCGAGAGCCGCGGTGCCGGCGTTGCCGGGCGCGCAGGCGATCGCCGTCACCGCCGGGTCGTGGGACGCGGCGAGAACGAGGGCGTGCTCGCGGGCTCCGGAGCCGATAACCAGGAAGCGCACGATTCCTCAGCGTAGACATGCCCATCTCCGCTCGTTCATCGGCATGTACCTCCGTGGCTGCCACGCTGTCGCCGAGCGGTCGACCGCGGCCGCGAATGTGGGCGAACATCCCCACCGGATCGAGAGAGGGCAGCGACGACTCATGGCATTCATCCCCCGATTCCGTAAGCGCCTCGGCGTGGCGGCGCTCGGCGCACTGGCGATACTCGCCACCACCGGCGCGGTCCCCGGAGCCGCCCAGTCCGGACCCTCGCGGGCCGAGACGGCCCGGTCCGACTCCGCCCACGGCCGCGGCGGAGCGCACGCCGACGACCGGATCGTGGTCGGCCACCGCGGCGCTTCCGGCTATCGGCCCGAGCACACGCTGGCCTCGTACGAACTGGCCGCCCGCATGGGTGCCGACTACATCGAGCCCGACCTCGTCACGACCTCCGACGGCGTGCTCGTCGCGCGGCACGAACCGGAGATCGGCGGAACCACCGACGTGGCCGACCGGCCTGAGTTCGCCGACCGCAAGACCACCAAGATGGTCGACGGCGAGCCGATGACCGGTTGGTTCGCCGAGGACTTCACGCTGGCCGAGCTCAAGACGCTGCGGGCGAAGGAGCGGCTGCCGGAGATCCGGCCGAACAACACCGTCTACGACGGCCGCTTCGAGATCCCCACGCTGCAGGAGGTCATCGACCTCTCCGAGGAGCTGAGCCGTGAACTGCACCGGCCGATCGGCATCTTCCCCGAGACCAAGCACCCGACGTACTTCCAGGAGCAGGGTCTCGCGCTGGAGCCGAAGCTGGTGGAGGCGCTGAACCGCAACCACCTCAACCGCCCCAACGCGAAGGTGCAGGTGCAGTCGTTCGAGGTGGGCAACCTCAAGGAGCTCGACGACGAGCTGCGAGTGCCGCTGGTGCAGCTGACCTCGGCCTCCGGTGCGCCGTACGACTTCGTGGCCTCGGGCGACCCGCGGACGTACGACGACATGACCACACCGGAGGGCCTCCGCGAGATCGCCACGTACGCCGACGGACTCGGGCCGTCGGTCTCGCAGATCATCCCGCTGGACGACGCGGGCAACTCCACGGAGCCGACGTCGCTCGTCGACGATTCCCACGCCGCCGGGCTGAGCGTCGTGCCGTGGACCTTCCGCGCCGAGAACGAGTTCCTTCCCGCCGACTACGACTCGTCCGACGACCCCGCGGAGTGGGGCGACTCCCTCGGCTGGGCCAAGGCGGTCTGGGACACCGGCATCGACGGCCTGTTCGCCGACCACCCGGACGTCGTCATCGAGGCGGCGGAGTAACTCCGAGGCATCCGGCTGCCCCCACGGGCACCTTCGGGGGACTCAACGCCCCCGAGGTGCCCGTGGGGGCGTTTCAGTGTTCGCAGGGGACGTCGCCGGGGGCGGCCACGTTGCCACGGGATTCCGGCTCGTGCGGGCGGGCGCGTACGGCCGTCAGGCGAACTCGTGGCGGACGATCGTCTGCTCGCGGCCGGGACCGACGCCGATCGCCGAGATGCGCGTGCCCATCAGCTCCTCGAGCCGCTCGACGTAGGCCTGCGCGTTCTTCGGCAGGTCCGCGAAGGTGCGGCACTCGCTGATGTCCTCCCACCAGCCCGGCAACTCCTCGTACACCGGCTTCGCGTGGTGCACGTCGGTCTGCGTCATCGGCATGTCGTCGGTGCGCTCGCCGTCGACGTCGTAGCCCACGCACACCGGCACGGTCTCCAGTCCGGAGAGGACGTCGAGCTTCGTGAGGAAGTAGTCGGTGATGCCGTTGACGCGGGCGGCGTAGCGGCCGATCACGGCGTCGAACCAGCCGGTCCGACGGGAACGCCCCGTGGTGACACCGAACTCGCCGCCGGACTTGCGCAGGTTCTCACCCGCCTCGTCGTCGAGTTCGGTCGGGAACGGCCCCGAGCCGACGCGCGTCGTGTAGGCCTTGAGGATGCCGAGCACGGTCGTGATCCGCCCCGGCCCGATGCCCGACCCCGCGCTGGCGCCGCCGGACGTCGGGCTGGACGAGGTGACGTACGGGTACGTGCCGTGGTCGACGTCGAGCAGCGTGCCCTGCGAGCCCTCCAGCAGCACGGTCTCGTCGCGTTCGAGCGCCTTGTTCAGCTCGAGCCGCGTGTCGGCGATGCGGTGCTGGAACCGTTCGGCCTGCTCGAGGACCGTGTCGGTGACCTCGGCGGCGTCGAGCCCCTTGCGGTTGTAGACCTTCACCAGCACCTGGTTCTTGAACTCCAGTGCCGCCTCGACCTTCTGCCGCAGGATCTTCTCGTCGAGCAGGTCCTGCACGCGCACGCCGACGCGCGCGACCTTGTCCTGGTAGCACGGTCCGATGCCCCGGCCCGTGGTGCCGATCTTGCGGCTGCCCAGGTAGCGCTCGGTGACCTTATCGATCGCCACGTGGTACGGCATGATCAAGTGCGCGTCGGCGGAGAGCAGCAGCCTGCTCGTGTCGATGTCGCGCGCTTCGAGGCCTTCGAGCTCGTCCAGGAGCACGCCCGGGTCGACGACGACGCCGTTGCCGATGACGTTCGTGACGCCCGGCGTGAGGATGCCGGACGGGATGAGGTGCAGCGCGAAGTCCTGTCCGTCGGGCAGCACCACGGTGTGTCCCGCGTTGTTGCCACCCTGGTAGCGCACCACCCAGTCCACCTTGTCGCCGAGCAGGTCGGTGGCCTTGCCCTTGCCTTCGTCGCCCCATTGGGCACCGATGAGCACGATGGCCGGCATGTGAAACTCCAAGGTGTGAGGTGGCTGTGGATGCTGCTTGACACTGACGTCCGTCGGTGACTGTCGAAATGCCGGTACATGAGCCTAACCGAGGGGTGATCCGTGCGGGGACTGGTACTGCTCTGCGGAGGCGTTGAACTGGGGTTTCACCTTCCGGAGGGGGTCGACGAGGCGAAACTGCCGCCGCGTCCGGGCAAGGCGGACGTGGACTCGCTCCTGGACTCGGGCGAGCAGCGACTCGTGGTGGTCGGGGACGACGCCGACCTGTCCGCGGTGGCGCTGCGGCTGCTGCGGAAGAACCGGCTCGACGACGTGTCGGTCGGATACGTGCCCACCGAACCGTCGTCGCAGGTGGCGAACCTGTGGGGGGTGCCGACCGACCGGGCGCGGGCGTTCGACGTCGCGTTGTCCGGCGAACCACGGGGCGTGCCGTTGGTCCGCGACGACGCGGGCGGCCTGTTGTTGGGACACGGCGTCGTGCGGCAGCCGCGCGGCGTCGGCTACTGCGACGACACCGAGGCGCTGCGCGGCGAGGCCGCCCTGCTCGAGGTGCGGCCCGACCCGGAGGCGGGCAGCGACACGGCGTCCGGCGGGCTGCGCGTCACGATCACCAGGGGAAAGCTGCTGAAACGGCGGCGGACGTTCGCGGGGAGGGCGTTCCAGTTGGGCGGCGGTGACGTCGTGCCCGAATCCGACGGCGTGGCGTACCCGCGGACCATGTCGCGGTGGACCTGGTACCGGCACACTCACGACTTCCGTCTGGTTCTGCCCCCGACCTCGGTCTGAATCCGCCCGGGGTTAACGAGATCGTTACCTCTCTCGGAGACATTCGGAAAGTCCTTCACATCGCTGGACGACCTCATGTTCCCCGCTGAGAGGTGCCTGTCGTGACCCTTCCCCGCAAGTTCCGCAACTCCGCACTCGCCGTGGGTGCCGCGACCGCGCTCACGCTGTCACTGACGGGCACGGCCGTGGCCGAACCGCCCGGCATCCCCACTCCCACCGAGGCCGAGGCACAGCTCGCCGAGCTGACCGTGGCCGAGGACGGCTCCATGGACGGCTACGACCGCGACCTGTTCCCCCACTGGAGCAGTCACGAGGACAACTGCAACACCCGTGAACTGGTGCTCGAACGCGACGGCGACAGCGTCGAGACGGGCAACGACTGCTACCCGACCGACGGCGACTGGTACAGCGAGTACGACGGCGAGACGTCCAGCGACCCCGCCGAATTCCACATCGACCACGTGGTGCCGCTCGGCAACGCCTGGGTTTCCGGGGCCTCGGAGTGGACGACCGACGAGCGCGAGGCGTTCGCCAACGACCTGTCCGCGCCGCAGCTCATCGCCGTGTCGAGCGGCTCCAACACGTCGAAGAGCGACGACGACCCTGCGGAGTGGCAGCCGTCGGTCGAGGAGTACCACTGCACGTACGCCTCGATGTGGATCACCGTGAAGCACAAGTACGAGCTGACGGTCGACGACGCCGAGCACGCCGCCCTCGAGGACATGCTCGCCACCTGCTGACGGCGAACGTTCTCGCCCCCAAGGGCACCTTGGTCGCTCCCGCCCGCCGGCCCGACCACCGCCCCCCAAGGGCACTTTGGCTGCGTTGAATGCAACCAAAGTGCCCTCGGGGGCGCACTTCGCTACCCCGAACGAGTGAGTTCCCTACTGACGAGTAGGGAAACCTTGATCTCACACCTCCCCGCGGCTAGAACAAGTTGCCGACACCGTCGTCACATCCCAGCCGGGGAGCCTCATGCGATCAGCCCGCAGGGGACGCCTCACCGCGTCTCTCGCCACCGTCGCCGTATCCGCCGTCGCCGCGTCGATCCTGGTCACCACCCCGGCGGCCGCAGCACCGACCGGGGCCTCAACGCCCGCCGGGGCGACCTCACCCGCAACTGCGGCGAGCGACGAGTTCTACACACCGCCGTCCCCGCTTCCCGACGGCGAGCCCGGGGACGTCGTCCGGCACGAGGAGACCGCGTTCTTCCTCGACCCGCTCAAGCTGACCCGCGCCCCCGCCGACGCGCAGCGCGTCATGTACCGCAGCACCGACACCCACGGCGACGCCAACGCGGTCACCGGCACCGTGCTCACGCCGCACCGGGAGTGGAGCGGCCCCGGCGAGCGCCCGATCGTCGGGTACGCCGCGGGCACGCAGGGCATGGGCGACCACTGTGCGCCGTCGAAGGCCATGGCCGCGGGCATGGAGTACGAGGGCGTGTTCATCGCGGGAATGCTTGCGCAGGGCTACGCCGTCGCCATCACCGACTACGAGGGTCTCGGCACGCCCGGTGTCCACACCTACGTCAACCGCAAGGCGACGGCACACGCCGTGCTCGACATGGTTCGCGCGGCCCGGCAGCTCCCCGACGCGGATCTACCGTCGGACGGCCCGGTGCTGACCGCGGGGTACTCCCAGGGTGGCGGGGCGTCGGCGGCCGCGGCTGAGCTGCAGCCGTCCTACGCCCCGGACGTCGACCTCATCGGTTCGTTCGCGGGTGCCCCTCCGGCGGACCTGTCCGCGGTGGCCGAACAGCTCGACGGGCACTACGCGTCGGTGTTCCTGCTGTTCGCCGTCGCGAGCATGCACGAGGCGTACCCGGAGCTGGGCATCGAGGACATCCTGAACGAGAAGGGCCGCGAGGTGCACGAGCAGGTCGAGGAGCGCTGCACCGGTGACGGTCTGCTCGGGCACCCCTTCACGCGCACGTCGGAACTGACGGTCGACGGCAGGCCGATCGGCGACTACCTCGCGGAGGAGCCGTTCCACAGCGCCGTCGAGGAGCAGCGCATCGGCACGTTGAAGCCCGAGGTGCCCGTGTATGTGGCGCACAGCCGACTCGACGAGATCGTGCCGTACGCGCAGGGCCGTGACACGGCGCGGTCGTGGTGCGAGCAGGGCGCGACGGTGCAGTTCGACACGCTGGCCATCCCGACGCACGTCGGCGGTTACGTGAGCGCCTACCCGCGGGCGTACGCCTGGCTCGACCAGCGCGTCCGCGGCGAGGCGGCACCGACCAACTGCGGCGAGTTCTGAGCACCGGCCCAGGCGAAACGAACGGGCCGCCGGGGAGCTTTCCCGGCGGCCCGTCGTCGTCGGCCTCCCACGCGGCGCATGGCGCGCGCAGGGGCTGCGCGGTCGAGGAACTTCAGCCGAGTCCCGTGGCCTCGACGGAAGCGGGGTCGGAATCGAGGAGCAGCTGCTTGCAACGGTCGTACTCGTCGGTCTCGCCGACGCGGCCTGCGGCCTTGGCGAGCGCGGCGACGCAACGCAGGAAGCCCTGGTTCGGCCGGTGCTCCCACGGCACCGGGCCGAAGCCCTTCCAGCCGGAGCGGCGCAGCTGGTCGAGACCCCGGTGATAACCCGTGCGGGCGTAGGCGTAGGCGTCGACGACCTCGTTCTCACCGAGGGCGCGCTCGGCGAGGGCGGCCCAGGCTTCGCTGAAGTCGGGATGCTCGGCGGCGACCTCGCTCGGCTCGGTGCCCGCGTCCAGCGCGGCTTCGGCGTCGGGGCGCTCCGGGAGCGTGGTGGGATCCGGTTCGAGCAGGTTGTGCGTCATGCCGCCATTGAACCACCGACCCTGCGGCCGCGGGGCGCCCGCAGGGGCACAGTGATCGCGGCCGCAGCCCCGGCAGGCGCGCGGCTCGTCGAAACAGCACCGTCACACCTGCCAGGGCCGTCGCAGGGCACCAGCGTCCGCCGCCCCAGCCCTTGCCGGTTCAGGAGCCCTGCCGTTTCAGAGCCTGCCGTTTCAGAGCAGCAGGGACAGCGACGAGGCGACGGCCATCAGCACGAGACAGCCGACCAGGACGATCGCGATGAGGCGTTTCGACATCACGCCGCCACTGTGCCCGACCACGAAACGTGCCTGCAGTCGTCCCCCGAACGTGAATGCCCCCAAGGCCACCTTGGGGACGTTGAATGCCACCGAAGTGCCCTTGGGGGCGTGAGACCGGGCTGCGCCGGGGTCAGAGCTTCTTGCCCGCCGACTTCAGCGCTTCGGCGGACTCGACGACACGCTGGGCCATCGCGCCCTCGGCGACCTTGAGGTAGCTGCGCGGGTCGTAGGTCTTCTTGTTGCCGACCTCGCCGTCGATCTTGAGCACGCCGTCGTAGTTCTTGAACATGTGCTCGGCGATGGGCCGCGTGAAGGCGTACTGCGTGTCCGTGTCGACGTTCATCTTCACGACGCCGTACGACAACGCCTCGTGGATCTCCTCGAGCAGCGAACCCGAACCGCCGTGGAACACCAACTCGAACGGCTTCGAACCGGCGGACAGGCCGAGCTTCTCCGCCGCGACGGCCTGACCGCGCTTGAGCACGTCAGGACGCAGCTGCACGGCACCCGGCTTGTACGCGCCGTGGACGTTGCCGAACGTCGCCGCCAGCAGGTAGCGGCCCTTCTCGCCGGAACCGAGCGCGTCGACGGTCTTGGTGAAGTCACCCTCGGCGGTGTACAGCTTCTCGTTGATCTCGTTGGCGACGCCGTCCTCTTCGCCGCCGACCACGCCGATCTCGACCTCGAGGATGATCTTGGCGGCAGCCGACTTGTCGAGCAGCTCGGAGGCGATCGACAGGTTCTCGTCGAGGTCGATCGCCGAGCCGTCCCACATGTGCGACTGGAACAGCGGGTTCTTGCCCGCGTTCACCCGCTCCTGCGAGATGTCGATCAGCGGGCGGACGAAGCCGTCCAGCTTGTCCTTCGGGCAGTGGTCGGTGTGCAGCGCGACGTTGACGTCGTACTTGTCGGCGACCACGTGCGCGAACTCGGCCAGCGCCTTCGCGCCGGTGACCATGTCCTTCACCTTCTGGCCCGATGCGAACTCGGCACCACCGGTGGAGAACTGGATGATCCCGTCACTCTCGGCCTCCGCGAACCCGCGGATCGCGGCGTTGACGGTTTCCGACGAGGTCACGTTGATCGCCGGATACGCGAACTCACCCTGCTTCGCGCGGTCCAGCATCTCGGCGTAGACCTCAGGTGTGGCGATGGGCATCGTTGTCCTCCTCGGGGCGGCGTGGCATGCGACTGTGTCGTCAGCCGCATTCCCGGTCGTCTTCCGGTTGACTCGTTCTCGCGGGCGGCGCCGCTCAGGTTTCGGCGCCGGGCTCTGCAGACCCGGATCCTACGAGCCACAGCCTGGCATCACCCGGTGACACGGTGAAGCCCGGTATCGCCCCGACGTGGTCTTTTTCGCAACATCGATTCAGGTTTCGATTCAGAACAGCCGAGCCCGCCCTGCCGTACCGCCTCCCCACACTTCGGGAGGGCTGGAGCGGGCGGAAACCATGCGCCCGGATCACGTCGACGCGGGGTCGAGACGCCGCCCGCTCCGGCTCCACGGTCACCGCGGCAGCCGACCCGTCAGCAGGGTACGACGGCCGACATGACCGGCGAGACGACTGCAACGAATCGGGGAATCGTGGTGGTCGTTCTCATAACCCGATCAACCCTGCGCCGAATTATCATTGCTTACGGCAAACATTGAGGGGCAGGTCATGACGTCACGGATGAAGGGATCCGACTCGACGACCACAACCGGCTCACCGGCCGGACCCACGGATGCCGCACCCCCTGACTCCACACCCCCGGATTCGCCCTCCACCGCGGCCGGTTCCCGGGAGCCCATCTGGTCCCGCGATCTCGCAGTCGTGTGGGTCGTCAACTTCTGCCTGGCGTTGGCCTTCTACGGCCTCGTCACGATCATGGCCGTCTACGCGGTCACGCGGTTCGCCGTCTCCGATTCGACCGGCGGCCTGGCGGCGAGCATCTTCGTCGTGGGCGCCACGGTCGCGCGACTGTTCGCGGGTGGGCTCGTCGACCGGCTGGGCAGGCGCCGCGTGCTGTGGGCGGGGCTGGCCGCGTGCGCGGCGGTCGCAGCGCTGTATCTCGTGGCGAGCTCGCTGCCGCTGCTGCTCGCGGTGCGCGCCACGCACGGCGTGCTGTTCGCCGTGACGAGCACCGCCGCGATGACACTCGCCCAGGCGCGGATCCCGTCCTCGCGACGCAGCGAGGGCACGGGCTACTTCGCGCTGAGCATCACGCTCTCGACCGCGATCGGCCCGTTCATGAGCCTCGAGGTCGTGCACTCGGCGGGCTACGACACGTTGTTCTGGTCGATCTTCGCCACGCATGCGGCGGCCTGCCTGCTGGCGCTGCTGATCAGCGCGAAGGACGAGCCACGGTCGCAGCCGGCAAGGGAACGCACCGTGCGCGGCGTGCTGACGTCCATGGTTCATCCGGCCGTGCTGCCGATCGGACTGTTCATGCTGGTCATCGGCTGCGTCTACTCGACCATCGTCACGTATCTGAACTCCTACACCGCCGAGGAAGGCCTCGAGCGCGGAGCGAGCCTGTTCTTCGTGGCCTACGCGACCGTGATGTTCGTGAGCCGGTTCGTCATGGGCAGACTGCAGGACCGGCGCGGTGACAACGTCGTCGTGTACTCGGCGATCGTGGTGTTCGCGGGCGCGCTGCTGCTGCTGGGAACGGCCTCCGCGGACTGGATGATCGTGCTGACGGGCGCGCTGACCGGATTCGGCTTCGGCACGATCAACCCCGCGTGCCAGGCGGCCGCCGTCTCGCGGGTGCCGCAGGAGCAGTTCGGAGTGGCGATCTCGACGTTCTTCCTGATGCTCGACGGAGGCGTCGGACTCGGGCCCGTCGTGTTCGGGCTGATCGCCGAGCGGGCGGGCTATTCGGCGATGTTCCTCGTCCTCGCGGGTGTGATGCTGCTCAGCGCCCTGTTGTACCTCGCCGTGCACGGGCGCAGGTCCGACGCCCGGCACGGCCGCGCCGCCACCGTCGCGGCACACGCCTAGCCCGGGGCCCGGTACGGCGCGGCGCCCGCACCACATGCCGTACGACGTGTGATGACGGGAGCGGCTTCGCACACCGGCGGAGCCGCTCCCGTCGTCGACCGTTCGAGGTTACAGCAGGTGCTCGGCGAGCTCCCGGTAGGTGGGCAGCGGGTCGTCGTTCATCGGGAGGTTCTGGATGCTGACGTGGTCCGCACCGGCCTCGATGTGCTTCGTGAGACCCGCCGCGATCGTGGCGGCGTCGCCGTGCAGACCGAGCTGGTCGATGAGTGCGTCACTGCCACCGTCGTCGATGTCCGATTCGGACCAGCCGAGGCGCTTGAGGTTGTTGCGGTAGTTGACGAGCCCGAGATACGGGTTGTTGATAGGCGGCCGCGCGGCGGCGCGGGCACGCTCGGCGTCGGTGTCGAACACGACCTTCTGCTCCGGCGCGAGAAGCACACCCCGGCCGAGCAGCTCGCGCGCCTCGCGGGTGTGCTCAGGCGTCGTCAGGTACGGGTGTGCACCGAGTGCGCGCTGGGCCGACAGCTTCAGCACCTTCGGGCCGAGCGCTGCGAGCGCCCTGCCCTCGGCGGGAACGCCCGCCTCGTCGAGCTGGTCGAGATAGGAGACGATCTTGTCGTAGGGCTTCTGGTACTCCTGCTGCGCCTCGGGGTGGCCGACGCCCACTCCGAGCAGGAACCGGTCCGGATGCTTGGCCGCGATCCGCAGGTACGACGCGCCGACCGTCGGAGCGTCGTCGGTCCACATGTTCACGATGCCGGTCGCGATCGTGATCGTCGACGTCGCGTCGAGCAGCTTCTCGATGTGCTCCAGGTCGCCCGGCGGGTTGCCACCCAGCCAGATCGCGCCGTAGCCGAGCTTCTCGATCTCGCCCGCCAGCTCCGCGTCGACGCCGTTCCACCAGCGCCAGACTCCGTACTTGCCAAGATTCACTGCCATGCCCGTGGCAACGCGCCGGTCCCGGCCGTGTGTTCCGCGGTATGACCATCGTCGCTGAACGGGATGTCGTCCCTCCGAACCTCGCTGGCGACACGTTCGTCTGGACCGCGACCGAGAGCGAGCGCGAGTCGTTCGCACGGGGGAGTACCGCGACGGCGGCGACAGTGGACAGTCCGCCCGCCGGCGGCCGAAACGTCCTACTTGGACGATCGTGGCAGGTGTGCACCGGCGGTGCCCGCCGACGTGGCGACGGCTCACGCCGCGTCGGTCACCGCGGTCTGGCTCGGCCGACCGGTGGCTCGACCGACGTTCGCCGCGCCCATCGCCAGTACGCGCAACCGCCGTCAGCTCGACCTGCTCGCCTCGGCCCGGCTCGAACCGCCCACCGGCCAGCTGCGCGCGATCAGCACCACCGCAGCTCACCTACCGAGCAGTAGCCTACTGGGAGTAAGTTGCGGTACTGTCCCGGGTGACAAGCATCCGAGGAGGCAACAGTGACGTTCCTGTCCGGCGGCAAGGGCGACAACCTGAAGAACGTGAAAGACAAGGTCGTGCTGATCACGGGCGCGGCCCGGGGCATCGGCGCCGGCCTGGCCGAACGCCTGGCGGCCGACGGCGCCAAGGTCGCGCTCGTCGGACTCGAGGCCGACGAGCAGGCCAAGGTCGCCGAGCGGATCGGCCCGAACGCGCGGTCCTGGGAGGCCGACGTCACCAGCTGGGACGCGCTCGAGAAGGCCACGGCCGGGGTCGTCGAGCACTTCGGCGGCATCGACATCGTGATCGCCAACGCGGGCATCGCCAGCACGGGTTTCGCCCGCTCGATCGACCGCGAGGCCTACGAGAAGGTCTTCGAGGTGGACCTGCTCGGCGTGTGGCGCACGTTCCGCGTCACGATGCCGCACGTCATCGACCGCAAGGGCTACCTGCTCGCGATCTCGTCGTTCGCGGCGATCGCGCACGCACCGGGACTGTCGAACTACGCGGCCGCCAAGGCCGGCGTCGAGGCGTTCTGCAACAGCCTCCGCGCGGAACTGCAGCACCTCGGCGTGCGCGTCGGCGTGGCGCACCCGACGTGGATCAAGACCGATCTCGTCGACAGCGCCGACTCGCACCCGGTGTTCGGCAAGCTCCGCACCGGCATGCCCGGCCTGATGGGCAAGACGTACCCGCTCGACCTGGCGCTCGACCAGCTCACCGCGGGCATCCGCAAGCGCGAGCGGGTCATCCACGTGCCCAAGTGGGTCGGCGCGATGAAACTGATCCGGGCGATCGTCCCGCCGATCATCGAGTTCGGCTCGCGGTTCCAGGGCGTGGCCAAGGCCGACGAGGCCGCCCTCGAGGACATCGCCAAGCGCGGTTCGCGCGAGGCCGCCCTCAACGGCCACGGCGGCCGAGCCGCGATCAAGTAGCCACCGCCGGTGAGTGCCCCCAGTGCACCTCGGGGGCATGCGTCGAGCACTGTCACGTGGAGCGTGACCGGTGGGGTGGCGGTGGGAGACGGGTGGGAGCCCCGAATCGTCCCCTCGCGCCACCACGGTGAGTGATGTACGCCGCACACCGGCGCCTCGTGATCGGGAGAGAATTCGTCGCAACCGTCGACAGGAGGACACCGTTGTCCCGCCGCGATCAGATCCGCATGTCCGACGACGAGATCCGCGCGTACTTCGCCGAGCAGCGCGTCATCAACGTCGCCACGATGAACCCGAACGGCAGGCCGCACCTGGCGCCGCTGTGGTACTTCCCGCGGGAGTCCGACGCCCAGGACGTACCCGCGCTCGTGACGTGGACGTACCGCAAGTCGCAGAAGATCGCGAACCTGCAGCGGCTCCCGCAGGCGACGGTGCTGATCGAGTCCGGTGACACCTACGAACGGCTCCGCGGGGTGTCGATGGAGTGCGACGTGACGTTCGTCGAGGACACCGGCGAGACCGCACAGATCGGCACCGCCCTCGCGATGCGGTACGCCGGCCTCGAGGGCGAACCACCCGAGGAGCTCGAGGCCGGCATCTCGTACCAGGCGCCCAAACGCGTGGGGCTCAGCTTCACCCCCACGAAGATCGTCAGCTGGGACCACACGAAACTCGGCGGCGCGTACTGAAACGCCGCGTTCCGGTCATCGAATACGCTCCCGTCCGTCAACGGTGACGAACGGGGGAGACGGCATGGGCCTCGGCACACGACGGCGACGGATCGGCGCGCTCGCCGCCGCGATCGGCCTGGTACTCGGACTGGGCACGCAGGCGCAGGCTTCGGAGCGGGAGCCGACCGGTCCTGCGCAGCCGAACATCGTCACCGCGCTGGCGTACTCGATGGCCCGGCCCACCGTGATGCCGCCGCACACCAACGACTGGGGTTGTGAACCGAGCGCCGAACATCCCAATCCGGTCCTGTTGTCCAACGGCACGCTGGTCAACTCCTACGCCGACTGGGCGGGACTGTCCGGAGAACTGGCCGACGCCGGGTACTGCGTGTTCAGCGCGAACCTCGGCGGCGCGGAGGGCAGTCCGATCCAGACCGTCGCGCCCGTGGCTGAGACGGCCACGCAGCTCGCGGAGTTCGGCGACCGGGTCCTCGCGGCGACCGGCGCGGACCGGCTCGACGTCGTCGGCCACTCGCAGGGTGGGATGAACCCGCGCTACTGGATCAAGTACCTGGGCGGTGCGGCGAAGATCGACCGGCTGATCGGCCTGGCCCCTTCCAACTACGGCACGGACCTCTACGGCCTGCTCACCCTCGTCCAGCGGGTGCCGCCGCTGCGTGAGCTGGTCGGCATACCGTTCCCCGCGTTCAACGACCAGGAGGAGCACTCCGAGTTCCTCGCCGACCTCAACTCCGGCGGCGACACGGTCGGCGACGTGGACTACACGGTGATCCAGACGAAGTACGACGAGGTGGTCACGCCGTACTCGAACGCGTTCCTCGAGCCTGCCCCGAACGTCGAGAACATCCTGCTCCAGGACCTCTGCCCCGCCGACAGAACGGACCACCTGGGCATCACCTACGACCCGATCGCCGCACGGCTGGTGCTGAACGCGCTGGATCCCGCCGACGCCCAGCCGCCCCGCTGCCGGTTCGTACCGCCCGTGCTGTCCTGACGCGGCGGTTGACCCGTTCGCGGGGCTGCATCGGCGAGCTCCGAGCTGCGATGATGAACGCCGGAACCACTCAACGAGGAGTGTCCGGTGACGCTACGAGCCGAGATCGCGCAATCCTGGCGGCGTGCCGAGCTGTCCGGGTTGAGGCCCGACAGTCCGGCCGACCGGCTCGCGGGTGTCGATGTCGCCGACATCGACACCCGCAGTCGGCTGCTGCGCGCCGCCGACCCGGTACTCGACGAGGTCTCCCGGCACCTGCACGACACCCGGTTGTCCGTGCTGCTCGCCGACCGTGACTGCCGCATCGTCGCCCGCCGCTACGGCGACAGGGCGCTCGAACGCGCGCTCGACGCCGTCAGCGCCGTACCCGGCTGCCGCTTCTCCGAGGAGGTCAGCGGCACGAATTCGCTGGCCACGCCGTACGAGGTGCGGCGAGGCATGGCCGTCCACGGTGACGAGCACTTCCTCGACGCGTTGAAGCCGTTCACCTGCTACGGCCATCCGATCACCAACCCGGCGACCGGCAGGCTCGAAGGAGTCCTCGACATCACGGGCCTGGTCGAGGACGCGAACCCGCTGCTGGCGCCGTTCCTGTTGCAGGCCGTGACCGACATCGAACGGCGCCTGCTCGACGGTTCGAACCTGGCTCAGCAACGACTACTGGCGGCGTTCCAGGCGGCGCAACACCGATCGGCGGCCGTGCTGGCGCTCGGCGAGGACGTGGTGCTGGCCAACAGCGCGGCCGTGGACCTCGTGGATCCGGCCGACCATCCGATGCTGCGCGACCTGTCCCGCACACGGCGCGGCGTGCGGCGGATCCGGCTGTCGTCGGGCACCGAGGTCGAGGTGCGCATGGAGGCGGTGTCGGTCAACGCGGGGATGCTGTTCGAGCTGGCGCCGCTGCGGCCCGCGTACTCGGCGGCCACCCGCCGACGGTCGGCGGAGAGCGTGGTGCCCGCCGACATCGAGGACCGGCTGCGCCGCAGCGCCCAGGTCCGCCGCCGGGTGCTGATCACTGGCGAGCCCGGCACCGGCCGCGGCGCGGCGACGGCCGTACTGGCCGGGTCCGACCCTGTCGCTCGCGTCGACGCAGGCGACATCACGCTGCTCGGCGAGGCGGAATGGGTGCGGCGACTCGACCGGCTCGCGGCCTCGCACCAGGGCCTCGTCGTGGTGCGGGACGTCCACCTGCTGCCGTCGTTGCCCGTGAGCAGGCTCGCCCGACTGCTCGACGAGACGTCGGCGTGGTTCGCATTCACTGCACGTACCGGCGATCCGGCGCACACGGGCGGTACGCGGTCCGACGGCGAGGTGGACGGCGCGCTGCTCGCGCGGGTGCACCGGAGGGTCGAGCTGCCGCCGTTGCGGGCACGGCGCGGCGACATTCCGACCCTGGCCAGGGCGGTCCTGGCCGGCGTGCGCCCGACCGGTACGCCGCGGCTCACGGCCGGCGCGCTGGAGCTGCTCACCGCGCAGCCGTGGCCGGGCAACCTGCGGGAGCTGGAGACGGTGCTGACCGACGTCACCGAAGGCCGGTCCGCCGGCGACATCACGGCACGTGACCTTGCGCCGCTGTGCCCGGTGACGACCACCGCGCCCGCGTTGTCCGGCTGGCAGCAGGCCGAGTACGAGGCGATCACCCGCGCGCTCGCCGCCGTCGGTGGGAACAAGGTGCAGGCGGCCCGCGACCTGGGAATCAGCCGGTCGACGCTGTACAACCGCATCCGCACGCTGCACATCACCACCGGCTGACGAGGCCGACACCAGGCACGCGTGTGCAAAAGCTGCACACCCGCGCGGCATCGGACCGGCCGACAATTCCGAGGTGCACACATTGCAATGACGCAATTCGGATTGAGGAGTCACCGTGAAGACGAAGGCAGCGGTTCTGTTCGACGCGGGTAAGCCGTTCGAGATCATGGAGCTCGATCTGGACGGACCCGGCCCCGGCGAGGTGCTGATCAAGTACTCGGCCGCGGGGCTGTGCCACTCCGATCTGCACCTCATCGACAACGACCTGGTGCCGCGGTTCCCCATCGTCGGCGGGCACGAGGGCGCGGGCATCATCGAGGACGTCGGGCCCGGCGTGACGAAGGTGGCGCCCGGTGACCACGTCGTGTGCAGCTTCATCCCCAACTGCGGCACCTGCCGTTATTGCTCCACGGGCAGGCAGAACCTGTGCGACATGGGCGCGACGATCCTCGACGGCCACATGCCCGACGGTTCGTTCCGCTTCCACGGCGGCGGCAACGACGTCGGCGCCATGTGCATGCTCGGCACGTTCTCCGAGCGCGCGACCATCTCGCAGCACTCCGTGGTGAAGGTCGACGACTGGCTGCCGCTCGAGACCGCGGTGCTGGTCGGCTGCGGCGTGCCCAGCGGCTGGGGCACCGCCAACTACGCGGGCGGCGTGCGCGCAGGCGACACGGCCGTCGTCTTCGGCATCGGTGGCCTCGGCATCAACGCGGTACAGGGTGCCGCCGGCGCAGGCGCGAAGTACGTCGTCGCCGTCGACCCGATCGAGTTCAAACGGGAGACGGCACTCAAGTTCGGCGCCACCCACGCGTTCGCGACCGCCGAGGAGGCCACCGAGAAGATCACCGAGCTCACCTGGGGCCAGATGGCCGACCAGGCCCTCGTCCTCGTCGGCACCGTGGACGAGCAGGTGGTCAGCGAAGCGTTCAACGCGGTCGGCAAGGGCGGCACCGTGGTCATCACCGGGCTGGCGAACCCCGAGAAACTCACGGTGCACGTCTCGGGCGGGGTCCTGACGCTGTTCGAGAAGACGATCAAGGGCACGCTGTTCGGCTCGGCCAACCCGCAGTACGACATCGTCAAGCTCCTACGCCTCTACGACGCGGGACACCTCAAGCTCGACGAGCTCGTCACCACGAAGTACACGCTCGAGCAGGTCAACGAGGGCTACCAGGACCTGCGCGACGGCAAGAACATCCGCGGAGTCATCGTCCACGACACGTAGGCGACGCGCCCGCGTCTCGGCCCGCTTCCCGTCCGGGGAGCGGGCCGCGTGTCGTTCTCGCCCGCGGCCGCCGGCTCACGCGGGCGAGAACGTCAGTCCGGCAGCCAGGAACCGAGGACGGGCTTCCACTCGCGGACCGTGCGCTCGGCCAGCGCGCCTTCCAGGTGGTACGGGTCGGCGTCCAGCAGGGCCTGGAGCTCGTCCCGGTCGGCCGCCTGCATGACGATCATGCCGCCGACGTTGTCCTCCAGCGGCCCCGCCAGCGCCACGACGCCGCGTTCGGAGAGGTCGGCGAGGTACTCCCGGTGCCGCGACCGCACGTCCACGTACTTGTCGCCGTCGTACCGCGTCTCAACCACATACCAAGTCATGCTCCGAAGATAGGGCCGCGCGGAGCACGTCGTTGAGGGGTGGCGGTCGGGTGAGGGGCCGGCCACAGGCGCGGAGCGCGCCGTGAGGGGCGATGGCCGGGCGCAAAGCGGTGGCCGGGCGCAGAGCGGTGGCCGGGCGCGGGCCCCTCGCGTGACGCGCGGTATACGGGGGTGGAAGTCGGCACCGTCACCTTGGCGGGAATCCTGGGTCGGGCATCCGCGGACCCGATACGCTGATCGCGCGGTGAGGTCCCCGGCACCGAAGGACGGTTCGATGAGCAATGCCGAGCGCGGCGCAGCCGGCGGTGCCGCCGACGGCGGCGCCGCCGGTCAGGGCGACGCGGCCGGTCACGGCGGCGTGCCCGGCGGCGGTGCACCCCGTGACGGTGGTGCGACGAACGCCGTCGAGCAGACCCTCCGGCACCTGCGCACGCTCGACGCGCCCGTCGAGGAGGCCGACGACGCGCCGTCCCAGGGTCCGCTGACGCTCGAGGACCTCTACCTGCAGCACCGGATGCGCCTGGTGCGGTTGGCGATCCTGCTGGTCGACGAGCCCGCGACGGCCGAGGACGTCGTGCAGGAGGCGTTCACCGGACTGCACCGCAACTGGGCGAAGCTCCGCGACGCGGCGGCCGCGGTCGGGTATCTGCGCGCGGCGGTCGTCAACGGGTCACGGAGCGTGCTGCGGAGGCGCAAGACGGCGCGCGAGTACGTCCCGCCGCACGCGGTGAACGCGCGGTCGGCCGAGAGCCTGGCGATGTTGTCGACCGAGCACCAGGCAGTGGTCAAGGCGTTGTCGAAGCTGCCGCCGCGACAGCGTGAGGTATTGGTGCTGCGCTACTACGGCGGCCTGTCGGAGGCGGAGATCTCCGAGGCGACGGGCATCTCGAAGGGCACGGTCAAGTCGACGGCCAGCCGGGCGCTCGAGGCGCTGCAGCGCACGATGCCCGATTCGAAACGCTGACCCGATACGCCGCGCAGCTCCCCGGGAAGGCTCACCCGCCGGGGGCGAAACCGTCGGCCCGGTGGCGATCGACGAGTCCCGGGTGGTGGACACCTTTGTCGCCGAACCGCCGGACGTCCCGCCCGGGTCGGTGAGCCCGCTACCCGTCACGCGCAGTGCCTGCGAGCAGCGCGACGAGAACCACGACGTGTTCCCGGTCTTCCGATCCACCCGCATTTCCCCACCACGGGCGAATCCGGTTCGGATCCGGCGCGCCCGGGAAGTCCCACTCACGAACACGTCACGTGTCCGCGATATGGCCGCGCGCTGGTCTGGACCAATAGGATGGCTTCGTGAGCACTCCCGACGACCGCACGTCCGTACCTGCGGACCTCGTCCTCACCGGAGGCCGGTTCGCCCTGCCCGAGTGCGTGACCGACGACGGCTGGGTCGCAATCACGGGGGAACGCATCACCGCGTCCGGTAGTGGGCCCGCCCCCGCGGCTCGCGAGCGCGTCGACGTCGGCGGCGGACTCGTCGTCCCGGGCTTCGTCGACACGCACTGTCACGGCGGCGCGGGTGCGTCGTTCTCGACGACCGATCCCGCCGCCGCGGCCCGCGCGGTCGCGGCCCATCTGCGACACGGCACGACGACGATGCTCGCGAGCCTGGTCAGCCAACCGGTCCCGACGCTGACCGGCCAGATCGCCGCGCTCGCCGAACTGGTCACCGACGGCCTGCTGGCGGGTGTGCACCTCGAAGGCCCGTTCCTCGCCGAGGCGCGGTGCGGCGCACACGACCCGGCGGTCCTGCGAGAACCCGACGGCGACGCCGTGTCCGCGCTGCTCGACGCGGGTCCGGTCCGCATGGTCACGCTCGCCCCCGAGCTGTCCGGCGGCATCGACGCGGTGCGGAGGATCGCCGACCGAGGCGTGCTCGCGGCGCTCGGCCACACCGACGCCCGCTCCGAACGGCTGCGTGAGGCCGTCGACGCGGGCGCCACCGTCGCGACGCACCTGTTCAACGCGATGCGCCCGCTGCACCACCGCGAACCCGGCGCCGTGGGAGTACTGCTCGACGACGACCGCGTCACCGTCGAGCTGATCTGTGACCTCGTCCACGTGCACCCGGACGTCGTGCGGCTCGCCACCCGCCACGCGGGGCCGGGCCGGACCACGCTGGTCACCGACGCGATGTCCGCCACCGGCGCCCCCGACGGCGATTACACGCTCGGCGCACTCGACGTCGAGGTGCGCGACGGCGTCGCCCGGATTCCCGGGTCCGGAGCGCTGGCGGGCAGCACGCTGACAATGGACGCGGCCTTCCGCAACGTCGTCACCGCGGTCGGCATGAGCGTCGCCGACGCGGTCCACGCCACGGCCACGCGGCCCGCCCGGCTGCTCGGACTCGATGACGAGGTCGGCAGCCTCGCGGCAGGGCTGCGCGCCGACCTCGTCGTCCTGGACGACGACTGTCGAACACAGCGTGTGATGCATGTGGGACAGTGGGTCACGATGGAGTGACTCGCGTGCAGCCCGTTCGAGCACCGGCTGACCGGCTACGCCCGACGGCATTACGCTGGGCATCGATGAGCGACGATCCCGAGCGCCTGCTGGCCGAGGCGTTGCGGGCACAGGCTCGCAACGCGCCTCCCGCTGAGCAGCCGGAGCCGCGGCACGCCGCCCCGGTCGCCGAGTCGGCCGGGCCGGCACCCGTCGTCGAGACGCCCGGCGGCTACGGGCTGTTGTCCGGCGCAGGTGAAGGTTCCCTCGAACGCGAACGTGCCGCACTCGACGCCCAGACCGCACCGTCGGCGCCGCACGCCGAAGCCGCGTCGGCGACGTCACCTGCCGTCCCGCGGACGTCCGGCGGCCGTCACCACCGCGCCGACGCCGGTGGCATGCAGGTCACGCTGCCGTGGATCGTGCTGCTGGCCGCGATCCTCGGTCTCGCCTGCGGCTGCGTCATCGGCCTGCTCACCATCGCCTGACACCGAGCGTCCCGCCCGCGCCGCCACGCGCCGCCGAGCCGATCACCGATCGAACATCGAGCCGGGGTTGAACACTCCGTCCGGGTCGAGGCTGCGGCGGATGTCGCGGTGGACGCGGAGGCCGACGGGGCCGAGTTCGCGGGCGAGCAGGTCCTGTTTGAACTTGCCGATGCCGTGTTCTCCGCTGACGGTGCCACCGAGGGACAGACCGAGGTCGCAGATCGCGTCGAACGCCTGCCGGGCGCGGGCGAACTCGTCGTCGCCGTCGTAGATGACGGTGGGGTGCATGTTGCCGTCGCCCGCATGCCCGTTGACGACGATGCGCAGGCCGACGTCCTCGGAGATGTGGGCGCACCCGTCGATGAGCTCGGCGATGCGGGTGCGCGGGACGCACACGTCGTCGATCATGTGCTGGGCACCCATGCTTTCGATCGCCTGGTGCACCGAACGCCTGGCCTGCATGAGCAGGCCGCCCTCGGCGGGGTCGGTGGTCGAGTGCACCAGTGCGGCGCCGGATTCGGAGCAGACGCGTTCCAGCGCGGCGAGTTCGCGGGACGCCGCCTCGCCGCCGGCGTCGGACTGACACAACAGGAGCGTGCCGCCGCCGTCGCCGCTGCCGAGATCCGTGCCGAGGTGGCGTTCCACGGCGCGCACGGTCGTGGCGTCCATGATTTCCATCAGCGACGGCACGAGCCCCTCGGCGACGATCCTGGTGACGGCCGCGCCCGCGTCGGCGGTGTCGGGGAACGAGGCGACCAGGGTGCCCGGCGCCTGGGGCAGCGGACGCAACGCCAGCGTGGCGCGAGTGATGACGCCGAGAGTGCCCTCGCTGCCGACGAACAGTTTGGTCAGGTCGTAGCCCGCGACGCCCTTGACGGTCCGCCTTCCGGTTCGCAGCAGCGATCCGTCGGCGAGCACCACGTCGAGGCCCAGCACCGAGTCGGTCGTGACGCCGTACTTCACGCAGCAGAGCCCGCCCGCGTTCGTGGCCAGGTTGCCGCCGAGGGTGCAGAAGTCGTAGCTGGCGGGGTCGGGTGGGTAGAACAGGTCGCGGGCGGAGACGGCCTCGCGCAGGTCGGCGTTGATGACGCCGGGTTCGACGACCGCGACACGGTTGGCTGCGTCGACCTCGACGATCCGGTTCATCCGGGTGAGCACCAGTACGACGCAGCCGTCGACCGCGTTGGCACCGCCGCACAGGCCGCTGCCCGCTCCGCGCGGGACCACCGGCACGCCCGCGTCCGCGCACGCCCGCACGACGGTCTGCACCTCCTCGGTCGAGGACGGCAGCACGACCGCCAGCGGCGTTCCCGACGGTGCCAGTGGCAGACGGTCGCGCGAGTAGTTCGCCATGACGTCGGGGTCGGTGAGGACCGCGGAGGTACCGAGCCGTGCGGTGAGCAGATCCGCGAGGCCGGCTGCGGTGCCGGCCGGGGAGGTACTGGCCATGGTTCGCACCGTAATCCGCCGTCGTCCGGACCGGTGGGGACGTGCGGTCCTTCACAACGGCCGGTGTCCGCGAGAGCGTGTTGCACGGCTCCGGCTGAGCTAGGATAGTTGCAAACGTCAAATAATTGACGGGCGCTCAACGGGTTCCCCGACCCCTGGTCGGCACCGGTGCGGCGGCCGACGCGACGTGGCAGCACGAACACCGCGGCGAAAGACCACCTCATGACAGTTCCATCCCAGGACGACCTCGACGTCGCGGATGCGCTCGGCGGCCAGCTGGTGCGGTTCTACCGGGCGATGGCGAAGACGAAGTCCTACCTGTCCAAGATCGGTCCGGACGGCATCGAACGCGCCGCGTACGCGATCCTGTTCTATCTCGTCAACAACGGCCCACAGCGCACGTCGGCCCTCGCGGACGCCCTGCATTCGGACATCTCCACGGTGAGCAGGCAGAGCAGCACGCTCGTGCAGCACGGGCTCGTGGAACGTACCGCCGACCCCGAGGACGGCCGGGCGACCCTGCTCGCACCCACCGGCGAAGGGCTGCGCGTGTTCGAGGAGAACCGCAAGCTGCGCGCCCGATGGATCGCCTCGATGTTGCAGGAGTGGCCGCGCGAGGATCGGGTCGCCGTCGCCTCCCTGCTCGACCGGCTCAACGCCGAGATCGAGCAGTTCCAGGAGGGCCTGGTCGACCACTCGGTGGCCGGCGACCCCGACACATGAAGATCGCCGCTAGCATCACACGAACGGGCGGAAGCTCATCACCCAACGGAGTCGACGGCGACGTGCGCTCCCCGGTGGTCGGCAGCGACGGGCCCCGCCCGACACGACCGAAGGGAACCACGCTCTGATGCCCGGACTGTCCGCGACCATCCGCACGACCGACGGCTGGGGAATCGAGCACGCCGTCCTCACCGTCACCGACCTCAGCGGACGGCAGGCCGCGCACTCCGCCGCCGACGCCCAGGGCACGGTGGGCACCGACCTGCTTCAGCCCGGCGTCTACACCGCGGTCGTCACCGCCGCCGGCTACCTGCCCGTGGCGCGCACGGCCCAGATCGGCAGCACCGGCGGCGCGGAACTCGGCGAGCTCGTCCTCGAACCGGAAGAGGGCGCCGTCGAACTGCCGCCCACCGGGCCGTGGCTGATCGATCCGATGCACTCGTCCGTGCAGTTCGCCGCGCGGCACCTGGGCATCTCCAGCATCAGGGGACGATTCGGGGAGGTGCAGGGCCGGGTGGACGTCGCCAGGCCCGCCGAACGGTCGGTCGTGCGCGCCCAGATCACCGCCGACAGCATCGACACCGGCATCAAGATGCGCGACGACCACCTGCGTTCGGCCGAGTTCCTCGACGTCGCGGACTTCCCGACCATCGACTTCGTCAGCACCGGCCTTACCCAACGCGGTTCGGCCGAGTGGACGATGGAGGGCGAGCTGACCCTGCACGGCGAACGCAAGCCGGTGACGCTCGAGATGACCTACGGCGGCTACGGGCCGGACCCGTGGGGCGGCACGCGCGCCGCGTTCCACGCCGAGACGCAGCTGCGCCGCGACGACTTCGCGATCAACTACAACGCGATGGTGCGCGCCGGCGTCGCGGCCGTCGGCACCACGGTGAAGGTGGAGATCGACTTGCAGCTCGTCCAGGGAGAACAGCTTCCCGAGATGTGACGCTTCGCGTCGGTGACATCCCCCGCAAACCATTGATTTCGGTACTTGCGGGTGACGCGCCACTGCGGCCACGTACGCTGGGTCGCTGTGAGTGGTGCGTACGCGATGGGTGCCGGATTCGGCCTGGACTGGCTCGCGACAGTCGGGCCGCTGTTGCTCTGGGTCGTCGTGCTCGGCTTCGTGTTCATCGAGTGCGCGCTGATTCTCGGCCTGTTCCTGCCCGGTGACTCGCTGCTGTTCATCGCGGGCCTCATCATGGCGCAGGACAACGCGAGCGACGTCGAGGTGTGGGCGATGGCGCTGGCGGGACTCCTGGCCGCGATCGTGGGCAACAGGGTCGGCTACTTCGTCGGCGACCGCACCGGAACCCGGTTCGTGGCGGGCCGGGACGGCAAGGTCCTGAACCAGCGCAACCTCGATCGGGCGCACGCGTTCCTCGACCGCTGGGGTTTCCTGGCGATCGTCGCGGCGCGGTGGATCCCGTACGTGCGGACGGTGGCCCCCATGCTGGCCGGTGCCGCACGCATGGAGATGCGGCGGTTCATGGTCTCCACCACGGTCGGCGCGATCATCTGGGTGCCGACGCTGGTGCTCATCGGCTTCTACGGCGCCGGGCTGATCTCCCACATGCCGTGGCTGACCGAGAGCCTGATCTGGGTCAGCGTCGCCTTCTGCGTCATCAGCACGGCCTACGGCCTGATCCGCTACCGCAAGGAGACGCGCAAACCCGCGACAGCCGACGTCGAGAACCCCGCCTGACCGGAGGCACCCAGCCGCCGCAGTTCCGCCTACTGCTCGCGCACTGCTCCGCCACGTAATTCGAGCCTGCGAGTCGGCCGGAGGGACGACAGGAATCGCTCGTCGTGGCTGACGACCACGAGCGCTCCCTCGTACGACCGCAGTGCGCTCACGAGCCGGCCGACGCTGACGAGGTCGAGGTTGTTGGTCGGCTCGTCGAGCAGCAGCAACTGCGGCGCGGGCTCGGCGAACAGCGTGCACACCAAGGTCGCCCGCAACAGCTCGCCGCCCGACAGTGACCGCACCGCTCGCGTCGCACCGTCGCCCCGGAACAGGAACCGCGCGAGCAGGTTCATCCGATCGACCGGCGACATCGACGGCGCGGCCACGGCCAGGTTCTCGGCCACCGATCGGTCGACGTCGAGCACGTCGAGTCGCTGCGTCAGCTGCGCCACCCGTCCGTCGACTCTTCGCACCTCACCGGCGTCCGGTTCGAGGTCACCACCGATCACCCGGAGCAGTGTCGACTTCCCGGAGCCGTTCGGCCCCGTCAGCGCGATCCGCTCGGGCCCACGGATCGACAGGTCCAGCCCGGGGGCGAACAGGTCGCGCACCCGGATGCGCTCGCCGTGGAAGACCGTCCGCCCGGCGGGCACGCGGGTCTGCGGCAGGTCGACGACGATCGCGTCGTCGTCGCGCAGGGAACGTTCCGCGTCGTCGAGCCGCGCACGGGCCCGGCCGAGGCGGGCCCCGTGCACGTCGTCGGACTTCGCCGCCGAGACCTGCGCCTTGCGTTGCAGTTCCCCTGCGACGATCTTCGGCAGCCCCGCTTCAGCAGCCTTGCGAGACCCGGTGCTCGCTCGGCGGTCGGCGCGCTCGCGGGCCTGCTGCATCTCCCGCTTCTCGCGTTTGACCTGTTGTTTCGCGGTGCGGATCCGCTGCTCGGCCGCCTGCCGTTCGGTCTCGACCGCGTCCTCGTAGGCGGTGAACCCGCCGCCGAAGAAGCGAATCTCGCCATGGTCGAGTTCGGCGATCCGGTCCATCCGGTCGAGCAGTGTCCGGTCGTGGCTGACCACGAGCAGACAGCCCGGCCAGTCGTCGAGCACGCCGTACAGCGTGTGCCGAGCGTCGGCGTCGAGGTTGTTGGTGGGTTCGTCGAGCAGCAGCACGTCGGGGTCGGCGAGCAGCTGCGCGGCGAGACCGAGTTGCACGATCTGCCCGCCCGACAGGGTGTGCAGCGGCCGCGTCAGTTCGACGCCGGGAAGGCCGATCCGGTCGAGCTGCGCCCGGCAGCGCCGTTCGACGTCCCAGTCGTTGCCGATGGTGGTGAAGTGCCGCTCGTCGACGTCACCGGCCTCGACGGCGGCGATCGCGGCGAGCACCGGCGCGACACCCAGCACGTCGGCGACCGTCAGCTCGCTGCGGTACGGCAGCGTCTGCGGCAGGTGACCGAGCACGCCGTCGACGGTGACCGTGCCGGAGCGAGGCCGTTGCAGCCCGGCCACGAGCGCGAGCAGCGTGCTCTTGCCCGCTCCGTTCGGGGCGACGAGACCGGTGCGCCCGGGGCCGACGGTCAGTGACAGGTCGTTGAACACCGGGGTCTCGTCCGGCCATGCGAACGACAGATGGGAGCAGACGACGGACGGGGGCGAACCCTGCGCCGATTCTCCGGTGACGGGAGAGCCGGGAACGGAGGAAGCGTGAGACACGGTTGAACACCTCGGGAGTCTGGTGACGAGGACACGGGCGGCCACCGGAGGCGGTGGCGGCTCCGCGGATCAGCCGAGTGGGCACGCTCGAGCACGGGGCCGAGCGACGAAGCGATCAGACGCGGAGCGGCTCAGTCGTCACCAAGCACGTTGTGGACTCCCAAGAACGGCAGCAGGCCGCTGTCCATGCTACTCGGACAGCGGCCGTACGGCGACGCATTTCTTCGTACGCAAGCTGCGATCCACGTGTGGACAAGCCTGTGGATAACTCACACTTGTCCCCAGTCCTGTGGACAACTCGACGGGCGACCCGGCCGATATCGGGCCGGAGTCCGCCCCCGTCGACTCGAGACAAGAGAACCGCAGGTCACACTGCGAAGGTCGGCAGCTCCATGTCTTTGACGACGAGATCCGCGCGAGCGGCGCTCGGCGCGACGAGGTCGGCGTTGCGCTGATCCGATCCCCACGCGCGCTGCTGCGCCTCGACGAGCGACCGGCCGTACTTGCGATGACGCGAGACGAGCCGTTCCAGGCGCACGTCCTCGGCCGGCTCCAGGAACCACGCCTCGTCGAGCAGCTGCCGCAGTCGCGCCCACGGCTCGGTGTCGAGCAGCAGGTAGTTGCCTTCGGTGATCACGAGCGGCACGTCCTCGGGTACGGCTACCGCACCGGCGATCGGCTCCTCGATCTCCCTGCGGAACTCCGGGGAGTACACGCGCTCGTCGCCCGCGGCCAGCCTGCGTACCAGGTGCACGTACCCGGCGCCGTCGAACGTGTCCGGCGCACCCTTGCGGTCGGCGTTACCCAGCCGCGCGAGCTCCACCTGCGCGAGGTGGAAGCCGTCCATGCCGACCACCTTCGCGCGGTTGCCGAGCGCTCCTGCCAGGCGCCACGCCAACGTCGTCTTACCGGAAGCCGGGCATCCCGCGATGCCCAGCACACGCCTGCCGCCGGATGCGGCGAGCGCCTCGGCGCGCGCCAGCAGATCATCAAACGTCGTCATCTCGCTCCCATCATGACCCGTGCACCGCGCCGCCGGCTCGGCGACCCCGGCATCGGCCGTGGCCCACGTCCACCGCCACCGGGTGTCGATCAGGATCGACGGTAGGCAGCGGTAAGGTGCCGCGCAATCACTACGCAAACGCTTGCCGCCATCGAGAAGGAGCCCGTCGTCCCCGTGCCGAAGAGACCGAGCCGGCCGACCCAACGCGACATCGCCGAACTGGCCGGAGTGTCGATCACCACCGTGTCACACGTCGTGAACGGCACAAGAGCCGTGGCTCCCGCAACTCACGAGGCGGTCATGGCCGCGGTCGAGCGGACCGGCTACACGGGTGACGTCATCGCCCGGTCGCTGGTCACCGGCGGCACGCAGACGATCGGACTGGCGGTCTCCCTGAGCGGCAGCCCGCACATCGGCACGCTCGTACAGGCCGTCGAGCGAGAAGCCGCGTCCGCCGGCTACACGGTGCTGCTGTCGGACACCCACGACGACGCCGACACCGAACGGTCCGTCGTGCGTGCGCTGCGGGCCCACCGCATCGAGGGCGTCGTGCTCGTGTCCGCACCGGACGACCGCGACATCGTCGACGAACTACTCGCCGCGGACGTACCGACGGTGCTGCTCGACCGGCTGACGACACGCAGCGACATCGACCAGGTCGGGCCCGAGAACATTCAGGCCATGTCGGCCCTCACCGAGCACGTCGCCGCGCGGGCGCACCGGCGGATCGGCCTCGTCAGCGGGCCGGAAGGGCAGGTCACGAGCGACGAACGCGTGCTCGGCTACCGGCTCGGACTCGGGCGTGCCCGCGTGTCGTGGAGCCCGGAACTGGTCGCCACCGGCGAGCGCAGCCGTGACGGCGGGGCCGCGGCACTGTCGTCGCTGCTGGAACTGCCGGAGCCCCCGACAGCAGTACTGGCCGCCGATGACGCGATGGCCGCGGGCGTGGTCGTGGAGGCCCGGCGGCGAGGCCTGCGGATCGGCACCGACCTCGCTCTGGCCTGCTTCGACGAGCCCGAGTGGGCCGACCTCGTGGATCCTCCGTTGACGACGATCACCCAGTCGGTCGCCGACATGGGCCGCGAGGCGATGCGCCTGCTGCTCGCGAGGCTGAAGGACCCCGAACGCGACCCGGAGACGGTGCGGCTCCCACCGGCATGGCGCCACCGGACGTCGTGTGGCTGTCCTCCCGAGAACCCGACCCGCTGACGGCCCGTGAACGCGCGACCCCGCCGCGCGTGTCCTGGACTCGCCGCGCGTGTCCTGTACTCGGGCCGTCAGCCCCAGGCGTCGGCGACGTCGGCGTGCTGGCGAACCCACGTGTGCATGACGATGCCCGCCGCGACGCCGGCGTTGATGGAGCGGGTCGTGCCGAACTGCGCGATCGACACGACGAGCGACGCCGCGTCCTGGGCCGCCTTCGACAGTCCGGGACCTTCCTGGCCGAACAGCAGCACGCACTCGCGCGGCACGTCCGCCGTCTCGAGCGGCTGAGCACCCGGCGTGTTGTCGACCGCCACGATCGGCAGTGCCCGCGCGGCGGCGAACTCGACGAGCCCGTCGACGGTCGGATGGTGGTGCAGGTGCTGGTACCGGTCGGTCACCATCGCGCCGCGGCGGTTCCAGCGGCGTTTACCGACGATGTGCACGGCCGCGGCGGCGAACGCGTTGGCCGTCCGCACCACGGTGCCGATGTTGTGGTCGTGCTGCCAGTTCTCGATCGCCACGTGGAACGGGTGCCGCCGCGTGTCCATGTCCCCGACGATCGCCTCGCGCCGCCAGTACCGGTAGGCGTCGACGACGTTGCGCCGGTCGCCCTCGGCGAGCAGTTCCGGGTCGTAGCGCTCGTCGTTGGGCCACGGGCCCTCCCACGGGCCCACCCCCACCTCGGGATTCGCGCCCCACTCGGTCGGCCCGGCCTCGCCGGTGCCCGGATCGTCAGCCGTCACCCGGTCATTGTCCCGGGTCGGCGAAGACGCGTCGGAACGCCGCCCGCCGAGCCGCCGCGGTCAACCCAGCCGCAGGGAGTGGCCGTGGCCGGAACGCGGATCGCCGGCGCGCTGGCGCCACAGCACGTACACGCCCACGTACGACACCGCGACCAGTAACAACGCCCCGACGGCCACGAACGGCAGCATCGAATGCGGCATCAGCGTGCCGTAGATGTAGTACTCGTTGAACCCGCCGGGCAATGGCCCGATTCCCCGCTGCTCACGCAGGAAGTCCTCGACGACGGTGAGCGGACACGCGAGCGGGAACACGTTCACCGCGACACCCCACGCCGCGAACAACACGTGGACGTACAGCGATCGCGGCCATATCCACGCCAGAAAACCGCCGAGGCCGATGTAGGCGAGCGCGACGAAATGCGCGACGGTGACCAGAACCGTCAACAGCCACAACATCGAACCCCACCTGCCCCCGGCGACCGGCGACGAACCCCCTGCGAATCCAACCCCTGCCGTCGTCAACATAGCGCGCACGGGGGAGATTCCGCGTCCGGAAAAACCCTGAAAAGAGCGGTTCAACGGTGGCCGTTACGGTTCCGATATCCAATTCGCTTCCCGGGCGACCCGGTGCGCGTCCCGGTGGGTGCGGCCGGCCGGGCTCGCGGACCCGGCCGGCGCGCCCTACGAGTTCCGCACCCGGTCGTGCAAGGCCGTCACGACGTACCGCGCCGAGTCGATCGCACCGGCTTGCCACGCGATGAAGTGGCTGAGCCAGTCGCCCGCGAAGTAGACGTTGCCCGCGGGCTTGTTCAGCAGGTCGTACTCGCCCGAATCACGCGAGGGCCAGTGCATCCAGCCGCCCTCGATGTGCGGTGTGCGCTCCCACGACACGGAGAACGACGCCCGCATGCCCTGCCGGTACTTCTCGCCGTGGATCTTCGCTCCCTGCGCCAGCGCGCGACGTTCGCGTCCGGCTGGGGTCAGGCGGCTGTAGGCCTCGGAGTACGGACCCTCGGTGTAGTAGCCGACGATCACGCCCCGGTCGTCGTGGAAGCCGTGAGACGGATACCAGATGTTGAGCACGTCCAGGTCGGTCATGGTGATGCCGCCGTAGATCCGCTCGTCGAGCTCCCACCACCGGCGGTCGTACTCGAGGCCGAGCTTGCCCGCGGAGAACGCCTCGGGCAGCCGCAGGGCCGACGTCACGCGGGAATCGAGGTTCGTCGGGATCTTCGCCATGACGTTCGGCGGCAGCGTCGCCACGCAGAAGTCCCCGCTGATCCGGGTGTCCTTGCCGCCCGGGCCGCGGTAGACGACCTCGACGCCCCCGTCGGTGTTGCGGAGTTCGGAGACCGGAGCGCCCGTGATCACCTCCGCACCGGTGCGTTGCGCCGCCTTGTGCAGGGCGTACCGATCGGGGTCTCCGCGAGAATGTCGCCCACGCCAAGTGGCGCCTCGGGGCGAGGCGGGAGAGCGGCGATCGAATGCGGCATCTGGTTCTCGTTGTACATGGCGGCTATCCGGACCGCCGTCACCGCTGGTGTTCGATGCTTTGCGTGGTTTGTGTGGAGGACGAGGCGAGCCAATCGGTGGTTCTCGGCGTCCTGCCGGTTGAACGGCTGCAGATTCTTGATCCGGATGACGAGTTCGCTTCCGGGCTGAAGCGACGCCGGACCGTTCTTCACGCGCTTCTTCGCCCACGATTCGAAGTCCTTGATAGTGAGCGATGCTGGGATGTCCACCAGGCGTGCGGCCGTCTCCTCCAGAGGCCCGTCTCGGAACTCGACCTCGGCGAACAACGCGTGCTCAAGTGCTCCCCGCAGTGCGACCAATACGTCGGCGACGAGCAAGGGGACCTTTCGCGGTATAGGGACCACGTGCTTCACCACGGTCCGCGTGTTTGAAAAGTCGCGCTGCTCCCCGAGCTCGAAGATCCCGTCGGGCCGAGTCTGATAGGCGAACAGCAGATCAGAGACCTGCCCGACTAGTTCGTCCGCGTGCGCCAGGGTCGCAGCAGCTCCCAGCTGACGATCGGGCAGCCAGTGGAGATCCGAGTCCTTCACGAGGAGTGGCCTCAGCTATGCCGATATTGGGTGGATGTGCTCGAGCTTGTCGCCGAGCGCGTCACGCGCGGTCTCGCGGTCGTAGAGCTCCTGCAGCCCGGTCCAGAACCCCTCGCTCATGTTGAAGAATCGCGCTAGGCGTAGTCCGGTGTCGGCGGTGATGGCGCGACGTCCGGCGATGATCTGCGACAGGCGTGTCTGGTCGACTCCGATCGCCTTCGCGAGCCGGTACGGGGTGATATCCATCGGGTCGAGGAACTCTTCCTTGAGGATCTCGCCGGGGTGCACCGGCGGCATGGTTGGCGTGCTGGTCATGTCTCTCCCTAGTGGTAGTCGACGATCTCGACGTTCTCGGGGCCGCTGTCGGTCCAGGTGAAGCAGATGCGCCACTGGTCGTTGATGCGGATGCTGTGTTGTCCGGCGCGGTCGCCGCGTAGTTGTTCGAGTCGGTTGCCGGGCGGGACGCGAAGGTCGTCGAGCTGTCCTGCCTTGTCGAGCATCGCGAGCTTCGTCCAGGCGCGGCGTCGAACGTCGGGTGGAAGTCGGGTGTCGCGGCGCCGCCAGATCTTCTCGGTGTTCTTGTTCGCGAACGATCGGATCATGACGCCATGCTGTTGTACTTCACAAGTACTAACGTACTCCACTACTAACGCGACACGCAAGTATTAATCACACTGGCATCGTATAGCGATAATGCACGTTATCGCGCATATGTTCAGGTACTCTGGAAGCATGGACATCGAGCTGTACGCACCGCCGGCCGAGCCGCCCCGCGTGCCGGCCGCCCTCGTGTCCACCGCGCTCGACGACGCCCGGCAGCCGGCCCCGGCGCTTGTCCACCGCACCGTCGCCCGATCGGTGGCCCGCGGCTCCGAGAAGACCGCCAGGCTCAGGCTCGAGCGCCTGGCCCGCGTCGTCATGGCGACCGACTCACGGATCGCCGACCCGGCGCAGGTCTGGGCCGCGGACTGGTCGGCGATGCCCGTCGAGGCGTTCGAGGCGATCGACGCCGGTATCGCGCGGACGTGGGAGAGCTCTGCGGCCACGCGGAATGCGATGCGCGACTCCGTGCGCGCCGTCGTGCGCGAGTCTGTCAAGGCCGGGATCCTCACCCACGACCAGGCGACGCCGATGCTCTCCGCGATGGTGCCCGAGAAGGCCCCGCGGGACGAGGAGAAGCAGTCCCGCGGCCACCTCCCGGTCCCGCGGATCAAGGACGCCTTCCACGAGCTCGCCCACGATCGCTCGCTCACCGCCCGCCGGGACACCGCGCTCGTCGCACTCCTGCTCGGTGCAGGGCTGAGGCGCGCCGAGGCCGTGACCATCGACCTGGCCGACCTCGACGACCACCACGAGTTCGTCACCGTCCACGGCAAGGGCGGGGCGGTCCGCGACGTTCCGCTCGCCGCGGCCGTTCGCCGGGCGCTGCGCGCCTGGCTCGCAGTCCGCGGCGAGGGTCCCGGCCCGCTGCTGACGCCTGTCACGCGGACCAAGCCGCGACGGCCGATCTTCGACCGGCGGCTGTCGACGGGCACGGTCGCCCAGGTCGTCGCCCGTCGCTTCGGCGAGGACGTCGCCCCGCACGACCTCCGACGGACCTTCACGGGCAATCTGCTCGAGTCGGGCGCTGACCTGTCGAGCGCGAGCAAGATCCTCGGGCACGTGAACCCGGCGACGACGGCCGGCTACGACCGGCGCGGGCGCGCGACGCGCCTGGCCGACGTCGAGAGGGTCACCCTGCCGGTGGAGGACGTAACCGACGACGGCTGACAGCGGTCAGATGGCGCACGAGGTGCAGGAGCTCGACGCTCTCGCCGGAGGGAGCGGTGCCGACCTCCCGCCCGACCGTCTCGAAGCCCGCCGCGGCGAGCGCCCGCTGCGAGGCGATGTTCTCCGGGGCCGTCCTCGCCGTGAGCGCGGCGAGGACGCTGCCTCGCGCGAGGTCCGCTGCCAGGCTCAGTGCCGCGCCGGTCAGACCGGAGCCCCGGTGCCGCGGGTGGAGCCAGAAGCCGACCTCGGCACTGTCCTCGCTCACGTCGAAGAGGACGAGGCTGCCGGCGAAGGAGTCCGTTGCCGCGTCGGCGATCGCGAGGACGGCGAGGTCGCCGCGCTCGAGGCCGGGAGCCGCGTCGCGGTCGATCATCGCTCTCACCGATTCAGGCGTGTACTCCGGCTCGGGGAGGTGCCCGTGCTCGCGGACCGCCGGATCGGCGGTGCCCTCGGCGAAGGCCGCGGCGTCGTCGTGGCGGAGCGGGCGCAGCCGCGCCCGGTCGTCGTGCAGTGGGAGGAGCGAGGAATCGAGCATGCCACTAACCTAACAGCGTAAGGGTAGATTGCCTGCATGAGCTACTGGGACCACCGCAGACCGGTGAGACGGGCACGATCCGTCGACGAGGAATCCATCGCCCGCGACTGCGTCGACCTCCTCGACGAGGGCGGGCTGCAGGCCCTGACGATCAGGGCCGCGGCCAGGCGGCTCGGCATCGCAGCGCCGAGCCTCTACACCCGCGTCGACTCCGTCTCCGACCTTGCCGACCTGGCGCTGGACGCCGCGCTCGGCGACGACGCCGACATGGCCCGAGCTGTCGCGGAAGAGGAGGTCGAGGGGCTCCTCGTCGCCTACTACCGCCATCTCGTGCTGCATCCCTGGGCCTGCCAGGTGATCGCGATGCGGCCTCCGCGCGGGCCGCACTGCCTGAGGCTCTCCGAGCGCCTCGTGGCGCTCCTCGTCGAAGGTGGGGCATCGGACCCGTTGGAGACGGCGTACGCGCTGACCAATCTCGTCATCGGCTCGGCTGTCACCTCGGCCGCGGTCGCGAGCGAATCCGCGTCGCCTGTCGACCCCGCCGTCGCCCCGACCTACGCGCGGCTGCACGCGAGGTCGCGCAGCGCGGACCCCGAGCAGACGCTGGTCGCCGGGATCGCCGCGCTCAGGAACCGCAGCCCAGGTGGTGAAGCCCGCCGCGCGAAGCGTCTGGCCGATAACGACGACGGCTGACACGTTCCACGACGCCGCGCACGCCCGCGCCGTCCTCGAGCCGGACCACGATGCCGGACACGCGGGTGTATTTGGCCAGCGAGGCCACCGACGGGCTGGTGCTCACCCCAGCGGCAGCCCGCGCCTGCCACGTTATCGCGTCAAGCGTTCTCCGCGCCGACGTATGCTAGCCTTGATTCATCATGATCAGCCCGTGGCCGTAAGGCGCGGGCTGATTTTCTGTTTGGGGGCGCTTCCTGGTGGAGTACACGAAGCCGTGGCTCTCTCTCGAGCAGCAAGTAGACCGCTTGGCGAGCCGTGGGATCGACGTCGGCGATCGCGAGCACGCGATCGCGATCCTGCGCGCAGTCGGCTACTACCGCCTCACCGGCTACCTCTACCCGTTCCGGAGGTCCGAGCAGTACATCGACGATGCAGGGCGCTCTCAGACTCGAGTATTGAGCGACTACACCCCGGGCACGGGCCTGCACCACGCCAAGGCGGTCATCGACTTTGACCGCCGGCTGCGGTTACTCGTCATGGACGGGGTCGAGCGCATCGAGATCGCGGTGCGGACGCAGATCGGGTACGTGCTTGGCCGGACCTCGGCCTTCGCCCATGAAGACCCTGCGTGCTTCACGCCCGCATTCACAGCTGCAGGCACAGACCCCGCAACCGGAGAACCGGAACCCAGTCAGCATGCGAACTTGCTGGGGCGAATCAACGCGCGACGTGCCAAATCCTACGAGCAGTTCATCGCTCACTTCCGGGAGAAGTACGACGACCACATGCCGATCTGGGCCCTCACCGAGGTGATGGAGCTGGGCCACCTATCCCGCCTCTATAGAGGACTGCACCAGCCGGCCGAAGAGATCGCCTGGGCTTTCGAAGTCCCGACGAAGACGGTCATGAGCAGCTGGCTCGCCAGCTTGAACTACGTACGAAACGTGGCAGCGCACCACGCTCGCCTGTTCAATCGGAAGCTCCAGTACTCCCCGGCACGCCCCAAGTCAGGACAGGTTCCGCTTCTGGACCATCTCCGCGGGGAGGGGACCTCCAAGGGTGTGTTCGGCACATACAACGCGCTCGCGGTGATCGCCTATCTCCTCCTGGCCATCGACAACAGCAAGCAGTGGCATCAACGAGTGGTCGCGTTGTTGCAGTCCTTCCCGGCCTCGCACGCGCTGTCCCTCGACTCGATGGGAGTGCCACGAGGATGGGCAGAACTCGAGCTGTGGCACCCGTGATAGCGGTCGCCTACCTGCCGGGTTAGCTGGTGAAGGTGAGCGAGCCGGCGTCGTCGCTGATCGTTCGTGATGGCGTCCATCCCACCGACGGGCTGCAGCAACGTCTCCGCGTGGGTGTAGGCACGTGGGGTGAGCTCAGGTGCCGGACAGGCCGAGGTCGTCGAGGTCGAGGAGGTAGCGGTACTCGAGCCCCGCCTCCTCGATGGCCTCGCGCGCGCCGGTGCCGCGGTCGACGACGGTCGCGACGCCGACAACGGTCGCACCCGCCTCGTTCAGCGCCTCGACCGCGGTCAGGACGCTGCCGCCCGTCGTCGACGTGTCCTCGACGGCCAGCACGCGCTGCCCTGCGACCTCCATGCCCTCGATCCGGCGTTGCATGCCGTGTTCCTTGAGGTTCTTCCGCACGACGAACGCGTCGAGCACCATGCCGTCGGACGCCGCCGAGTGCAGCATCGACGTCGCGACCGGATCCGCGCCGAGGGTCAGCCCACCGACCGCGACGTAGTTCCAGTCGGCCGTCAACTGCCGCAACAGCGTTCCCATGAGCGGCGCCGCCGCGTGGTGGAGAGTGGCCCGGCGCAGGTCGACGTAGTAGTCGGCCTCCTTGCCGGACGCGAGGGTCACCGTGCCGTGCACCACGCACAGCTCGGTGACGAGCCTGGCCAGTTCGCTCTTCGCCGCTTGATCCAACGAGGGTGTCGCCACGGCTGGCAGTCTGGCACGCGCGCGTCACGACCGCGGCCGCGGCCCGTGGCACACGTGACCCGCGCCGCCCGCCCCGGAAGCCCTCCGGACTCCCGGTCGTCAGGTGCGGTCGCGGCCCGCGAACAGCCCGCCGAGACGACGGATCAGCCCGCGCGGCAACAGTTTCCCGACGGCGACCGCGAACTTGTACTGCGCGCCCGGGACCGACACGGCCTTGCCCCGGCGCAGGTCCGACAGTGCTTCGCGGACCACGACGTCGGCCTGAAGCCAGATGCCCTTGGGACCGGACTTCTCGAGCCCGGCACGGTCGTGGAACTCGGTGTGGGTGAATCCCGGGCACAGCGCCATGACCCGCACGCCCGAACCGCGCAGTGCGGAAGCGAGGCCGTCGGAGAACGACGTCACCCACGCCTTGCTGGCCGTGTACGTCGACCCGCGGCCGGAGAAAAAGCCCGCGACGCTGGAGACGTTGATGACGTCGCCACCACCCGCCTCGCGCATCGCGGGAACGGCCGCGCGCGTCAGCTGCAGCACCGCCGTGACGTTGACGTCCAGCTGGTGCTGCAACTCCTCGGGCGAGACCGTCCAGAACTCGCCCCCCAGGCCGAGCCCGGCGTTGTTGACGAGCAGGTCGACGCCGCGGGCCACCCGCTGTTCGACGGCCGCGCGCCCTTCGGCGGTGGCCAGGTCGGCGGGAAGCACGTCGACGGACACGCCGTAGCTCTCGGCGAGCGCGTCCGCCCGAGTGCGCAGCCGCGTCTCGTCCCTGGCGACGAGCACGAGATCGTACCGCTGGCCGGCGAGCTCCCGCGCGAACGCGGCACCGATGCCGGACGTGGCGCCGGTGATGACGGCGGTCGGCATCAGCGGTTGACGCCTTCGCCGGGCGAGTTCACGCCGGGCTCGTCGACCTCGTTGTCCGACGGATCGGAGGGCGGCTCGACGACCGGGGCCTGCGGCGGCACGTAGCGCTCGTCCATGGCCTCTTCGGACGGGTCGATGATGTCGGCGATCTCGCCGAGGTCGCGGAGCAGACGTTCCAGCCGCGACGGGCCGACGTTGGGCGCGAGGCTCGCCAGCACCCACTCCTGCTCGATCCACGCGACGCCGACGTCACCGCCGAGCGCGTCCGCGGCCTCGACCAGTTCCTGCGTGACGAGGCCGCGGCCCGCGGCCACCTCGTCGGCGAACGCGTATCGCTGGCCGACCGGCCCGAGCAGTTCCGGCATCTCCGTGCGCTGGAACGGCACGCTCGCGAGCCACAGCTCCAACAGCGCGGGCTGCACGCGGTTGCAGCGCACGGCCACGATCACCGAGGGGATGACGCCGTCGGCGACGATGTCGAACACGAACACCGGACGTCTGCCGTCGGAGGTGAACGTCGAGCCCGCAACCACATTGACCGCCGCCTCGGCGCCGAAGTAGCCGATCGCGCCGCCCGACCATTCGCGCGGCAGTTCCTCATCCTCGTCGACGTACTGCCAGCCGCGCAGCTCCGCCCAGCGCGCGCGTTCCCGGTTGCGGGAGCTTTCGCGCGCGCGGTCGGTCATCAGCAGAGCGAGACCCGCCACGGCGGCGACGGCCGCGACGACGAACCAGATCCACGCCGGAATACCCACGCGCGCAGCGTATCCCGCCCGGCCCGCCGCACCGAAGAGACAGGCCGGGCGGAACGCCGACTCATCCGGCCGGTTACGAACCCCGGGTGACCGACAGCGACTCGGAGGCCTCGAACTCGGGAGCGTCGACCCGCACCGTGTCGCCGTCCCTGATGTCGCCCGCCAACAGCTGTTTCGCCAGCCGGTCGCCGATCGCCGACTGCACGAGCCGCCGCAGTGGCCGAGCTCCGTACACCGGGTCGTAGCCGTTCAGGGCCAGCCATTCGCGCGCCGCGGGCGACACGTCGAGGGTCAGCCTGCGCTGCGAGAGCCGCCTGCCGAGCCGCCCGACCTGGATGTCGACGATCTCACCGAGCTGCTCGGTGCCGAGGGCGTGGAACACCACGATGTCGTCGAGCCGGTTGAGGAACTCCGGCTTGAAGTGCGACTGCACCACCGACATGACCGCGTCCCGCCGCTGCCGCTCGTCGAGCGCGGAGTCGGCGATCGCCTGCGAGCCGAGATTCGACGTCAGCACGAGGATCGTGTTGCGGAAGTCGACGGTGCGGCCCTGGCCGTCGGTGAGCCTGCCGTCGTCGAGCACCTGCAGCAGCACGTCGAACACGTCGGGGTGCGCCTTCTCCACCTCGTCGAGCAGCACCACCGAGTACGGCCGCCTGCGCACGGTCTCGGTGAGCTGGCCGCCCTGGTCGTAGCCGACGTACCCGGGTGGAGCGCCGACCAGGCGCGCGACGCTGTGCTTCTCCGAGTACTCGCTCATGTCGATGCGCAACATGGCGCGCTCGTCGTCGAACAGGAACTCGGCCAGGCCCTTCGCCAACTCGGTCTTGCCGACACCGGTGGGCCCGAGAAACAGGAACGAGCCCGTCGGCCGGTCCGGGTCGGCCACGCCCGCGCGCGCCCGGCGCACCGCGTCGGAGACGACCTTCACCGCGTCGGCCTGCCCGACGACCCGCTCGGTCAGCTCCTCCTCCATGCGCAGCAGCTTGCCGGTCTCACCCTCCAGCAGCCTGCCGGCGGGAATGCCGGTCCACGCGCTGACGACGTCGGCGACGTCGTCGCTGCCGACCTCCTCCTTGAGCATCACGTCGGGTTCGGACTCGGCGGTCTCCGAGGACTCGGCAGCCTCCGTGGCCTGGTCGAGCTCCTTCTCCAGCTGCGGAATCCGGCCGTAACGCAGCTCGGCGGCCCTGCCCAGGTCGGAGTCACGTTCGGCGCGGTCGGCCTCGCCGCGGAGCTGTTCCAGCTGCTCCTTCAGCTCCCGTACGCGTTCGATCGACCCCTTCTCGTTCTGCCAGCGCGCCGTGAGGGCGGTGAGTTGCTCACGCCTCTCCGCCAGCTCCTCACGCAGTGCACCGAGACGTTCCTTCGAGGCGGCGTCGCTCTCCTTCGACAGCGCCATCTCCTCGATCTCGAGCCTGCGCACGGCACGTTCGACCTCGTCGATCTCGACGGGCCGCGAGTCGATCTCCATGCGCAGCCGCGACGCCGCCTCGTCCACCAGGTCGATCGCCTTGTCCGGCAGGAAACGCGCCGTGATGTAGCGGTCGGACAGTGTCGCGGCGGCGACGAGCGCGGAGTCGGTGATGCGCACACCGTGGTGCACCTCGTAGCGCTCCTTCAGCCCGCGCAGGATGCCGATCGCGTCCTCGACCGACGGTTCGCCGACCATGACCTGCTGGAACCGGCGCTCCAGCGCGGCGTCGGACTCGATGTACTTGCGGTACTCCTCGAGCGTCGTCGCGCCGACCATCCGCAGTTCACCCCGCGCGAGCATCGGCTTGATCATGTTGCCCGCGTCCACACTGCCGCCCTCGCCGGTGCCTCCCGCACCGACGATCGTGTGCAGCTCGTCGATGAACGTCACGACCTGCCCCTCGGAGTCCTTGATCTCCTTGAGCACGGCCTTCAGTCGTTCCTCGAACTCGCCGCGGTACTTCGACCCCGCGACCATCGAGCCCATGTCGAGCGAGACGACCCGCTTGCCGCGCAGTGACTCCGGCACGTCACCGGCCACGATGCGCTGAGCCAGCCCCTCGACGATCGCCGTCTTGCCGACCCCCGGTTCACCGATCAGCACCGGGTTGTTCTTCGTCCGGCGCGACAGCACCTGCACCACCCGACGGATCTCCGGGTCACGACCGATGACCGGGTCCAGCTCGCCCGCCTTCGCACGCTCGGTCAGGTCGACGCCGTACTTCTCCAGCGCCTGATACGTGCCCTCCGGGTCGGGGTTGGTGACCCGCGCCGAGCCGCGGACCTGCGTGAAGGCGTCCCGCAGCGCCTCGGCCGTCGCGCCGTTGCGACTCAGCAACTGCGACACCGGCCCACCCTCGGCCGCCACGCCCACCAGGACGTGCTCGGTCGAGACGTACTCGTCGCCGAGCTCGGTCGCCAGCTTCTGAGCATGCGTCAGCGACTTGACGGCGTGACCGTCGAAGTTCGGGGACGACACCGTGGAACCCGACGCCGTAGGCAACTTCGCCACGATCGGCTCGAGCTCCGAATGGATCGTCTGCGGATCGGCCCCCACCGCCGTCAGCAACGGCCCCGCCAGCCCGTCCGACTGGGACAGCAACGCACCGAGCAGGTGCGCAGCGGAGATCTCCGGATTGCCCGCCATGGTCGCGGCCTGCGCCGCCGAAGAGATCGCCTGCTGGGTCTTCGTGGTCGGATTGAAAGCGTCCATCCCCTCACCTCTGTCGTCCGTATTCGCCGACAGCCTCGCAGCTCGAGTACTGTCACGTAGTTCAACGTCAGAAAAGTTGAGTCTGTTCCGCTCAATTCTCGGGGCACAACGCCGTGCGCGTGCAGGGGCGGACACGTCACCGAAGAGGCGTCAGCGGGGCTGGATTGCCGAGCGTGGCATTCGCGCCACAGAGGGTGTCCGGTTCGGATGGTTTGCCGCATTACCACAGAGTGACGCTGCAGGCTGCAGCAACTCGGCGTAACAAACCGGGCCCAAAGTCTTGTTTGACACAGACCGTACGGGTCAACCTTTACGTCATGCCTGTACCGAGCGCAGTCTCCACAAGCTCGCCGCCGACGTCGGGAGACACCCACGTCCTGGCCGCCGAGAGCGAATTCCTCTCCTCGATCGAGACCTGGATCAACGACATCTTCACGCCGATCTCGGACGGCTTCTCTGCCTTCGTGTTCGCCGAGATCAGCGTGTTCGGTGTCTCGTTCCCCTGGATCGTGGCCTGGCTGGTCCTCGCGGCCGCCATCTTCACCATCTACTTCGGTTTCATCCAGTTCCGCCGGTTCAAACTCGCCACACAGATCGTGCGCGGCAAGTACACCGACAAGTCGGAACCGGGCGAGATCCACCACTTCCAAGCACTGGCCTCGGCGTTGTCCGGAACCGTCGGACTCGGCAACATCGCCGGCGTCGGTGTCGCCGTCACCATCGGTGGTGCGGGCGCGACGTTCTGGATGATCCTCGCCGGCCTGCTCGGCATGTGCACCAAGTTCGTCGAATGCACCCTCGGCGTGAAGTACCGCGAGGAACACGAGGACGGCACCGTCTCCGGCGGGCCGATGCACTACCTGCGCAAGGGCCTCGCCGAACGGTTCCCCAACGCGTTCGGCGTCGGCCTCGGCAAGGTGCTGGCCGTGCTGACCGCCATCGGCATCCTGTTCTTCGGCATCGCCGGCGGCAGCATGTTCCAGGCCAACCAGACGTTCCAGCAGGTCCGCGACGTCACCGGTGGTGCCGACGGCATGTTCGGCAGCGACGGCTCCGCCCTGATCTTCGGCATCGTGCTCGCGCTGATCATCGGCGTCGTGATCATCGGCGGCATCAAGTCCGTCGGCGCCGTCACCGGCAGGCTCGTACCCGCGATGGCGGTCATCTACATCGCTGCGTGCCTGCTCGTGATCGTCATGAACATCGGTCACGTACCGGACGCGATCGGACAGATCGTCAGCGGCGCGTTCACCGGGGACGGTGTCGCGGGCGGCATGATCGGCGCACTGATCGTCGGCTTCCAGCGGTCGGCCTTCTCCAACGAAGCCGGCCTCGGTTCCGCCCCGATCGCCCACTCGGCGGTCAAGACCAAGAACCCCGCCACCGAAGGCTTCGTCGCCCTCCTCGAACCCTTCATCGACACGGTCATCGTCTGCACCATGACCGCGCTGACCATCGTCATCGCCAGCCCGCAGATGTGGCTCAACACGAAGGCGACCGTGGCCGCGGGTGGCGAGGCGCCGGACAACGAGCAGGGCGTGACGATCACTTCCGAGGCGTTCGGCACCGTGCTGCCCTGGTTCCCGTACGTCCTGACGGTCGCCGTGGTGCTGTTCGCGCTGTCGACGATGATCACGTGGGGCTACTACGGCCAGAAGGCGTGGACGTTCCTGTTCGGCAGGTCGCGCGTCGGTGAGCGCATCTACCAGGTGCTGTTCTGCCTGACCGGCGTCGTGGGCTGTGTGCTCACGCTCGGCAGCGTGCTGTCGTTCGCCGACGCCGTCGTGTTCTCGCTGGCGCTGTTCAACATCATCGGCCTCTACCTGCTGATGCCGGTCGTGAAGAAGGAGGTCAAGGCCTTCCTCGGCAAGCTCAAGTCCGGCGAGATCCAGCGCACCGACAAGGAACCGCAGAGCTGATCGGCTCGGTTCACCGGGCCTCCACAGCCGCGACAACCCGAGCGCCCTCGGGTGCACCGGTCACACCCGGTGCGCCCGAGGGCGTTCTTCATGGCGGCGTTCGATCCCGCGGCAAGGCGCCCGAGTCGGCTGGTCGTACCGACAGTGATCATCTGCGACACCCTTTCGGCCCATCCAAGTGAGCCACGCCACAACAGATTCGATCAGGTATCCGATGTCGGCGATTCCGCCGTTCGGCACGTCCACCTGCGCCGAGTGACGCAGCGGAGCGCGCCCGACACGTCCGGTTGCGATAACGCGCCGTAACAGTTCGCTTGATTTGCTTGCCCTAAACCATTCGTTCAGGTCAACTACCTGACCATGTATCTGCAGAGCACAGCCGCGGCGGCCGATCCGCCGGGCTCCACCCACATCCTCGCGGCGGACGGAGGGGGAATCTTCGCCGGCGTCGAGAACTGGATCGCGGACAACTTCACCCCGATCGCCGACGGGCTGGCGAACTTCGTCTTCGCCGAGGTGACCCTCGGCGGCGTCACGTTCCCGTGGATCGTTTCCTGGCTGATCCTCGGTGCGATCGTCTTCACCATCTACTTCGGGTTCATCCAGGTCCGTAGGTTCAAGCTCGCCACCGACCTGGTGCGCGGCAAGTTCACGGACAAGAACGAGCCCGGCGAGATCAACCACTTCCAAGCGCTCGCCTCGGCGTTGTCCGGAACCGTCGGACTCGGCAACATCGCCGGCGTCGGTGCCGCCGTCACCATCGGCGGCGCAGGCGCGACCTTCTGGATGATCTGCGCCGGCCTGCTGGCGATGGCCAGTAAGTTCGTCGAGTGCACCCTCGGTGTGAAGTACCGGGAGGAGCACGAGGACGGCACCGTCTCCGGCGGGCCGATGTACTACCTGAGCAAGGGCATCGCGGAGCGGTTCCAGAACGGCTTCGGCGTCGGCCTGGGCAAGGTGCTGGCCGTGCTGACCGCCATCGGCATCCTGTTCTTCGGGATCATCGGCGGCAACATGTTCCAGTCGAACCAGGCGTTCGCCCAGATCAAGGACGTCACCGGCGGCGAGGACGGCCTGTTCGGCAGCGACGGCTCCGCCCTGGTGTTCGGCATCATCCTGGCGATCGTCATCGGCGTCGTGATCATCGGCGGCATCAAGTCGATCGCCAACGTCACGTCGCGCCTGGTGCCGACGATGGGTGTGCTCTACATCGTCGCGTGCCTCGTGGTCATCCTGTTCAACTTCACCGCGGTGCCCGCCGCGATCGGGGAGATCATCAGCGGCGCGTTCACCGGTGAGGGCGTCGCGGGCGGCATGATCGGCGCACTGATCGTCGGTATCCAGCGGTCGGCCTTCTCCAACGAAGCCGGCCTCGGTTCCGCCCCGATCGCCCACTCGGCGGTCAAGACCAAGAACCCCGCCACCGAAGGCTTCGTCGCCCTCCTCGAACCCTTCATCGACACGGTCATCGTCTGCACCATGACCGCGCTGACCATCGTCATCGCCAAGCCGGCGATCTGGACCCAGGGCTTCGTCGACGTCAACCAGAACGGCGCCGACGCCCCTGACGGTGTCACCGTCACGTCGAACGCCTTCGCGACGGTCATGCCGTGGTTCCCGTACGTCCTGACGGTCGCCGTGGTGCTGTTCGCCATCTCGACGCTCATCACGTGGGGCTACTACGGCGAGAAGGCGTGGGGCTACCTGTTCGGCCGCAGGACGGTGTCGATCCGCATCTACCAGGTGCTGTTCTGCGTGATGTCGGCTGCGGGTGCGGTGCTCACGCTCCAGTCGGTCATCGACTTCGCCGACGCCGTGCTGTTCCTGCTGGCACTGTTCAACATCACCGGCCTGTACCTGCTGCTGCCGGTGGTCAAGAAGGAGGTCAAGGACTTCCTCGGCAAGATCGACAGCGGCGAGATCAAGAAGAAGGAGAAGACGGAGGTCTGAGACTCCCGTCCACCACTCCGCCCGTGAGCGGCCCGGCATCCAACTCTGGGTGCCGGGCCGTTTTCATGTTCACGGCACCACCACCCACAAGGGCGAGGTAGTAGATCACGCGAGGTGACGGATTGTCCGTTACCCGAGGATGGCCGATCACCCGTGGAAAAGTGACTTACACCCCAAAACAGGCTGCTGCACCACCCATCCGGAGCAACAACAGGACGAGCGGGCCTGTTCGCCCTACCGTGCAGCTGCACATGAATTTAGGGTGAGCCCGTGCGTACGCACCGAAAGGCGGATTGGACAGTGAGCTTGACCGGAAGCTACTCGCCACGGCCCCTCGCCGGGGCGATCCGTGGTTCGATCACCTCCGGCGTCACCGCGCCGGCCGCCGGGTCGCCCGCGCGCGCCTAGCTCTGGAAGGCCCTGACGATCACAGTGCGTATCGACCGCAAGTCCCCCCGCCACACCGCCGGGAAGCGGCCCGTTTCCGGCGCAGGCGGCGATGTCGAGCCCGGTGCCGCGATATGACAGCCGAGCCGCTCAACCCCATTCCGAAGGTCGCGGACTCGAGCAACGCTCCGGAGGCCGTGACCACGATGGTCCGCCACGTCCGCGAGACGTGGCGCGAGATCGAGCCGTACACCCCGGAAGTCGCCCAGTTCTTCTACGGGATGTTGTTCACCCTCGCCCCCGAGGCCCGGGACTTCTTCCCGATCCACATGGACGTGCGCAGCGGCAAGCTCGTACGCGCCATCGTCAACATCCTGCAGTCGGTGGACCGGCCGGACGATGTCGCGCCCTACCTGGTGCAACTCGGCCGCGACCACCGGAAGTTCGGCGTGCAGTCGCACCACTACGAGGCGATCGGCACGGCCCTGCTGGCCGCGGTGAAACGACAGCTCGGCCCCGGCTGGACCGACGACGTCGAACGCGCGTGGGCGGAGGCCTTCACGATCGTCGCCCGCTCGATGCAGGACGCCGCCGAGGCCGACGAGTACCCCCCTTCATGGACCGGCACCGTCGCCGAACATCGCAGGTTGAGCTGGGACCTGGCGCTCGTGCGGATCGAGCCCGACCGCCACATCCCCTACCGCCCCGGCCAGTACCTGAGCGTCGAGGTGCCGCAGCGGCCACGGCTGTGGCGGAACCTGTCACCCGCCAACGCTCCGCGGCCCGACGGTTCGATCGAGTTCCACGTTCGCGCCATCGAAGGCGGTTGGGTCTCGCGCGGCATCGTCAGCCATACGCAGCCCGGCGACGTGTGGCGTTTCGGTGCACCGATGGGGCAACTTCACGTCGACCGCGAGTCCGGTCGGGACATCCTCATGATCGCGGGCGGCACGGGTATCACCCCGTTGCAGTCGATCCTCGACGACCTCGGCCGCTACGGGAAGAACCCCAACGTGACGATCTTCTACGGCGGCGCCGCCCGCGAGGACTTGTACGCGCTCGAGGTGCTGCGCTCGCTGTCCGCGACGAACCCGTGGCTGACCGTCCACCCGGTGGTCGAGCGGGACGAGGGTCTGTCCGGATTCGAGGTCGGCACCCTCGCCGACGTCGTCTCGTCGTACGGCGCGTGGGCCGACCACGACGTGCTCGTCTCCGGTTCGCCCTCGATGATCCGTGCGACCGTCAGCCGCATGCTCGTCGCGGGCACCGCCCTGGACCAGATCCGCTACGACCCGTTCATCGAGGAATAACAGGGCCCGTGTTGCGGATTCCGGGGGTCGTGTTGCGGATTCCAGGGCCCGTGTTGCGGATTCCGGTGTCCGCGTGCTGCGCTCGTGCCGTCGTGCGGCGCCCGCACCGTCAGCCGACCGAACCGTCGAGCAGTCGGCTGTAGCGCAGTCGCAGTGCCCGCTCGGTACTGGCCAGCGCCGCCGCGACGGTGACCGTGATGTTGGCCCAGGACGGCAGCTCCACGGGCGCACCGACAGTGCCGAGTTCGGCTACCTCCGGCACTCGGGTGATCGACTCGACCAGCTGCGTGAGCAGTACGAAAGAGCGGCCCGGGAATCCACAACACGAGCCCGCGAATGCAGAACACGCGGTACCGGGTGCAGGACACGCGGTGTTGGGGGTGCGGGCGTCAGCGCTTCCGCTTGCCCGGCTTCCAGACCACCATCGCGTTCTGCTTCCGGAACGGCACGAGGTCCTTGCGGTACGAAGCGTGCACCGCGGCCGCCGCCTGGTCCGCGGCCGCGTAAGCCGCCGACAGTTCCTCGGCCAGTTCGGTCACGCGGGCCTGCAGCGCCTCGACCTGGTTCTCCAGGTCGATGATCCGCTTGATGCCCGCGAGGTTGACGCCCTCCTCCTGCGACAGCCGCTGCACCTCACGCAGCTGGGCGATGTCGCGCATGGAGTAGCGCCTGCCGCCGCCGGTCGTACGGCCGGGCGAGACGAGTCCCATCCGGTCGTACGACCGCAGCGTCTGCGCGTGCAGCCCCGAAAGCTGGGCCGCGACGGAGATGACGAAGACGGGCGTGTCCTCGTCCGCGCCGTGCGGCATCCCCAGACCCGGCGAACCTGGACCGAACATCACTCACCTCTGTCGCGCAACAGCGCAGTGATCCCGGGTCGCGGATCGTGCCTTGCGACCGCATCGGCGTACTTCTCGAGTGCTGCCTTGGCTTCGTCGTCGACCTTGGAGGGCACGACAACCTGCAGCGTAACGAGGAGATCGCCCTGCGAGCCATCCCGTTTGGCAATCCCCTTGCCACGCACCCGCAGCACGCGCCCGTTCGAGGTGCCCGTGGGCACGCGCACCGACACCTTCGAATCGAGCGTCGGCACGGTCAGCGTCGTGCCGAGCGCCAGCTCCGTGAACTCCACGGGGAGCGTGATCGTCAGATCGTTGCCGGACCGGCCGAACACGTCGTCGGCGTTGACGTGCACGCGCACGAACAGGTCGCCGGCGGGTGCGCCGCCCTTCCCCGGTTCGCCCTGTCCGGCGAGGCGGATCTTCTGGCCGTCGTCGACGCCCGGCGGGATCCGCACCGTGAGCGTGCGAGTCCGCGTGGAGACGCCGTCGCCCGCACACTCCGGGCAGGGGTCGTCGATCTGCTGGCCGCTGCCGCGACAGTCCGGGCACGGCTCGGAGAACGCGAAGGCACCCTGGTTGCGGTTGACGAGCCCGGCACCGGAGCAGGTCGGGCACGTCCGCGGTGACGTACCGGGCCGCGCGCCGTTGCCGCCGCACGTACCGCACGTCGCGGGACTCGACAGCCGCAGCGGCAGGGTCGCACCCTTCACCGCCTCGGCGAAGTCGATCCGCACATCGGTTTCGACGTCGCTGCCGCGCTGCCCGCGTTGCGGGCCGGCCGCACCGCCGCCTCGGCGGCCGAACAGGTTGCCGAGCATGTCGCCCAGTCCGCCGAAGCCGCCGGCCTGGCCGCCGCCGCCCTGGCCGAAGATGTCGCCGAGGTCGAACCCGCCTGCACCGCCCGGGCCGCCGGGACCGGGGCCTCCGCCGGGGAAGCCGCCGAACCCGCCACCGGTACGGCCGGAGCCGAACAGTGCGCGAGCCTCGTCGTACTCCTTGCGCTTGTCGGGATCGGACAGCACCCCGTAGGCCTCCGAGACGGCCTTGAACTTCTTCTCCGCCTCGGCGTTGCCGGGGTTGGCGTCGGGGTGATTCTCCCGAGCCAGCTTCCGGTAGGCCTTCTTGATCTCGTCCGTGGAAGCGTCGGAGGAGACGCCCAGCTCACGGTAGAAGTCCTTGTCGAGCCACTCCCGAGCGCTCATCGGGCGTCTCCTCCTTTCCGCTTGTCGTCAGTTCCGCTGCTCATTGCCGTCGATGGGGAGTTCACCTTCGACCGGCGGGTCGATCGGCTTCTCCGCATCAGCTACCTGCCCGCCCTGGTCGGCGGGCGCCTCGCCGGGCTCGTGGTCGGTGACGGCCACGAGCGCCTCCCGCAGCACACGGTCGCCGAACCGGTAACCGCGCCGCAGCACGGTCGTCACGGTCGGGCCGGACACGTCCGGCGACGTGTCGTGCTGCACCGCTTCGTGCACGCTCGGGTCGAACTCGTCGCCCTCGGCGCCGAACGGCTCGAGACCGGCCTTCTCCAGCGCCTCGACCAGCTTGTCGGCCACCGACTTGAACGGGCCTGTCAGGTCGCCGTGCTGGGCGGCGCGCTCGACGTCGTCCAGCAGCGGCAGCAGGTCGCCTGCCAGCGAGGCCTTGCCGGAGGCCGCGAGCTGCTCCCGTTCCTTGTCGGCACGCCGCCGGTAGTTGGCGTACTCGGCCTGAAGACGCTGCAGGTCCGCGGTGCGTTCCTCCAGCTGCTGGGCCAGCTCGGACTCGGCGCCGGACGCGGCCTGCCCGGCCTCGCCTGCCGCCCCGCCGACCTCCGTGCCCGCGAGTTCGCCCGCCGGTACCTCGACCGCCTCACCGTCCTCGGGAGCGCGCAGGTCGCCCGACTCCGGGTCGACCTTGCGGCGGTCCCGAACGACGACCGGCTCCTGCTCTTCCCGGGCTTCGGTCTCGTCCCGCTCTGTCACTTCTTGTCGTCCTCGTCGACGATCTCGGCGTCCACGACGTCGTCGTCGGCCTTGGCGGACCCGGCGTCACCGGCACCCGCGGCGCCCGCGGCACCGGCATCGGCACCGGCCGCGCCCTCGGCACCCGAGTTGGCGTACAGCGCCTGGCCCAGCTCCTGCGAGACCGTGTTCAGGTTCTCGACGGACTCCTTGACCTTGGCGATGTCGTCGCCCTTCAGCGCCTCGTTGGTCTCCTCGATGGCCGACTTGACCTTCGTCTTGAGCTCGTCCGGCAACTTGTCCTCGTTGTCGGTCACGAACTTCTCGGTCTGGTAGGAGAGCGTCTCCGCCTGGTTGCGGGTCTCCGCCTCCTCACGACGCCGCTGGTCGTCCTCGGCGTGCGCCTCGGCGTCCTTGACCATCTGGTCGATGTCCTCCTGCGGCAGCGCGGAGCCACCGGTGATGGTCATCGACTGCTCCTTGTTGGTGCCCAGGTCCTTCGCCGTGACGTGCACGATGCCGTTGGCGTCGATGTCGAAGGAGACCTCGATCTGCGGCACGCCGCGCGGGGCGGGAGGCAAGCCCGTCAGCTCGAACATGCCGAGCTTCTTGTTGTGTGCGGCGATCTCGCGCTCACCCTGGAACACCTGGATCTGCACCGACGGCTGATTGTCGTCGGCCGTCGAGAAGATCTCGGAGCGCTTGGTCGGGATCGTCGTGTTGCGCTCGATGAGCTTGGTGAACACGCCGCCCTTGGTCTCGATGCCCAGCGACAGCGGCGTGACGTCCAGCAGCAGGACGTCCTTGACCTCACCCTTGAGCACACCGGCCTGCAGACCGGCACCGACGGCGACGACCTCGTCCGGGTTGACGCCCTTGTTCGGCTCCTTGCCGCCGGTCAGCTCCGTGACCAGCTCCGTCACGGCCGGCATCCGCGTGGAACCACCGACGAGCACGACGTGGTCGATCTCGCCGACCGAGATGCCCGCGTCACGCACCACGTTGTTGAACGGGTTGCGCGCACGCTCGAGCAGGTCGGAGGTGATGCGCTGGAACTCGGCACGCGACAGCGTCTCGTCGAGGAACAGCGGGTTCTTGTCCGCGTCCACCGTGATGTACGGCAGGTTGATGCTGGCGGTCGACGAGCTGGAGAGCTCGATCTTCGCCTTCTCCGCGGCCTCCTTGATGCGCTGGAGCGCCATGCGGTCCTTGGTCAGGTCGATGCCGTTGGACGACTTGAACTTGTCGACCAGCCAGTCGACGATGCGCTCGTCCCAGTCGTCACCACCGAGGTGGTTGTCACCGCTGGTGGCGCGGACTTCGACGACACCCTCGCCGATCTCGAGCAGCGACACGTCGAACGTACCGCCACCGAGGTCGAAGACCAGGATGGTCTGTTCCTTCTCGCCCTTGTCGAGGCCGTACGCCAGCGCGGCCGCGGTCGGCTCGTTGACGATGCGCAGGACGTTGAGCCCCGCGATCTGGCCGGCCTCCTTCGTGGCCTGACGCTGAGCGTCCTCGAAGTACGCCGGGACGGTGATGACCGCGTCGGTCACCTCGTCGCCCAGGTAGGACTCGGCGTCGCGCTTGAGCTTCATCAGCACGCGCGCGCTGATCTCCTGGGCGGTGTAAGCCTTGTCGTCGACCTCGGTCTTCCAGTCGGTGCCCATGTGCCGCTTGACCGACCGGATCGTCCTGTCGACGTTGGTGACGGCCTGGTTCTTGGCGGGCTGACCCGTGAGCACTTCGCCGTTCTTGGCGAAGGCGACGATGGACGGGGTGGTACGCGCCCCTTCCGAGTTGGCGATGACCGTCGGCTCACCGCCCTCGAGCACGGAAACGACCGAGTTCGTCGTACCAAGGTCGATGCCGACCGCTCGCGCCATGTGTCTTCCCTCCTACTGATCCTGTGGACACCCCACCGGCCCGGCGGACCGGGCGGCTCGGCGGATCACCGAGACCTGAGTGGGGCTCACTCAAGTTCTAACGCTACCGGCCGAGTGTCGTCAAACCAGACTTGAGTGACGGCTGCTCAACCTTCCTGTCAGGATAACGTCCGACCTGCGATGTTTGTTCCCGCGGCACCTCCGCGCCGACAGGTCGAGCCGACGCGCGTCCGCCTCCGGCCGGTCCACCTCCGGGTGCCCGCGAACCTGCGCCGCCGTGACGCAAGCCGTTAGCGGGGCTCGACCACCACGTCGCCGCTGTTGGTGGACAGATCGAGCACCCGGCGGGCGTCCGGGCTGACGGTCACGCCGATCTCGCGGTCGCCACTGTTCGAATCGCCAAGAACCCGGTAGTCGCCGTCGGGCACCGTCAGCCGGACGTCGCCGCTGTTGAGATCGGCCGTCACCTTTCGCGGATCCGCCACCTCCAGCTCGACGGAACCGGAGTTGCCGTCGACGTCGACCGAGCCGCGGGCCGAGCCACGTACGTCGCCGCTGTTCATCTCGACGTGTACGTCGCCGACCCCGTCCACCGCGAGCGTGGCCGAGTTGAACTCGCCGTCGACCGCCACCCGGTTCGGCACCGTCACCTCGTAACTCACCGAGCAGAACCAGTCGCAGTCACCCAGCTCCAGCGTCGAACCGTCGACCTCGTACGTCTCGCCGGGCTCCACCAGCAGCCGCTGCACCGACTGTCGCACGGTCGTGCGCTGCGCGTTCTCGTCCACACGGATGTCGATGTCGCCTGAGCCGAGGTCGAGCCGGATCCGTTCGACGTCGGCGTCCACGGTGTCGGTCCGTTCCTCCGACGTCGGCCACAGCCACCCCGTGCCGACGCCGATGCCCGCCACCACGAACACCGCACCACCGACCGCCAGCACCGACCTGCGCGCCACGTCGCTCCCTCCGCTCCCGCCTGCCACGCCGACGCTAGGCCTGACCAGTCCACGGGGGTATCGGGGAACCCCCTGGTTTTCCCCGATCCGACACCCCGAGTAGCCGGCCGCCGGGGCGTCCACCCGTCGGGGCCACGCCGCCCGGGCCGAGCTGACGCGCCGTGCCCGGCTGCCTACGCTGGGGCCGGGCCGCAGCGATGCGCGCCCGCCGACGTTCCCCCAGGGGCACCGTGGTCGCACTCAGCGCCACCGAAGTGCCCTTGGAGGCTCTGTCTCCAGCCGACTCAGTGCCACCCGACCACGAGGAGCGTGAGATGGCCGACGCGCCGTTCAACTTCAATCCCTACGACTTCCTGCCGCAGGTGCCGAGCTTCGACGTGCGCAGTGACGACATGGCCGACGGCCAGGCGCTGCCCACCCCGCAGCTGTCCGGCCTGTTCGGCGCGGGTGGCGAGGACACCTCGCCTCACCTGGCGTGGTCCGGGTTTCCCGACGGCACCAAGAGCTTCGTCGTGACCTGCTACGACCCGGACGCGCCGACCGTCAGCGGGTTCTGGCATTGGGCGGTGTTCAACATCCCCGCCTCGGTCACGGAGCTGCCCACCGGCGCTGGCGACCCCAACGGCGCGAACCTGCCCGACGGCGCGAAGATGCTCACCACCGACGGCGGTGTCCGCCAGTACCTCGGCGCCGCGCCGCCTCCCGGGCACGGCCCGCACCGCTACATCTTCGTGGTGCATGCGTTGGACGTCGAGTCGCTCGACATCCCCGACGAAGCCCGCCCCGCGTTCCTGCAGTTCAACATGTTCGGCCACACGCTGGGCCGCGCAACCTTGACGGGCCTCCACGAGAACAAGGGCTGACGCCGTGTTGCGCTCCCCGGGGGCCGTGTTGCGCTCTCCGGGGAGCGTGTCGCGCTTCCCGGGGCTCGTGTTGCGCTCTCCGGGGGCCGTGTTGCGCTTCCCGGGGAGCGTGTTGCCGATTCCGGGTACTGTTCCGCCGCCGTCCGACCCGCCGACCACTTCCGTGGACCGCGGTTGCCGCGCCGGGGGTGCAGCCGGCCGCCGCGTCCCCGGCCAACGAGCGACCCGGATACACAGGGCACACGAACACACCAGCGGCCCGGCCGGGTGCGACACCGTCCCGGGAAAACGCAACACGAGCCCCGCGATCCGCAACACCCTCCCCGCGATCCGCACCACGAGCCCCTGAAGGTGCAACACGGCTCCCCGAATGCAGAACACGGCGTTCTGAACGCAGGACAAGCAGGTGGGTTACCTCGGGTTGAGCAGGTAGTCGACGACCGGGCGGAGTTCCTCCTCGCCGGGCGGTTCGTCGTCGATGAGGCCCTGGATCAGCAGACCGTCGATGCCGGCGAGGAACACGCGGAAGGCGACCTCGTCGTCGTGGCGCACCATCGACGTGAGCACGTCGAGCCACCGCCGAGCCGCGGGCCGCAGTTCGGGTTTGCGTGCCGCCAGGAGGTACAGCTCGTACTCGGCCATCGTCCGCCCACGCTTCGGGCCGAGCGCCTCCGCCAACAGCTTGGCGATCTCCTCGGCGCCGCGCCCACGACCGTGTGAGCGCGCCCGGTCGATCATCCAGTACACCTCGGTGGCCATGTCCCGGGCGCAGTCGATCAGCGTGGCCACGAGCAGGTCGTCGAGGGTGGCGAAGTGGTACGTGGTCGACGTCGTCGGCACGCCGGCCTCCGCCGCCACCGTGCGGTGCGTGACCCCGGCGACGCCGTCGCGTTCGATCACGCGCAGGGTCGCCTCGATGATCTCCGTGCGCCGCTTCTCGCCTCGCGCCTTGCGGCCGTCGACCTGCCGTTTCACGACACACGCCCCGCTTCGAGCAGCACCACCCCGCCGATGACCAGCGCCAGCCCGGCGACCATGGTCAGGTTCATTGGCTCTCCGAGGAACGCCGATCCGATGAGCGCCACGAGCGCGACACCCGCGGCCGCCCAGATCGCGTACGCGACCCCGACCGGCATACCGTGTTTCAGCGCCTGCCCCAACAGCACGAACGCCGTGCCGTACCCGACGACCACGGCGATCGAGGGCAGCAGCTTGGAGAAACCCTCCGACAACTTCAACGACACGGTGCCGGTGACCTCGGCGACGATCGCTCCTGCTATCAACAGATATGCACCCACTCTTGTGAAGATACCTGAACGTTCGTCCCATAATTAGCGAGGTTTCTGCCACATCAGCGGGACTCGGGCATCGCTCATCCGTTACTCCTCAGTAGGACCTGAACGAAGAAGCGATACCCTCCCGACACCCACCACGAAGACCGAACCGAAAGGCCCGATCATGGGTGCACTGCAGATCACGCTCGGCGTGATCGGCGTTGCCGTCAGCATTGTCGCTTGGGGTGTGTTCGTCGCCGCCGTCGTCCGGCAGGTGCGCATCATCCGACTCGGGCAGCCGGACGGCACACGCTACGGACCGTTCGTACCGCGCCTGAAGACGCTGATCACGGAGTTCGCCGCCCACACGCGGATGAACAAGTTCCGCCGCGTCGGGCCATGGCACTGGCTCGTGATGTGGGGCTTCCTGCTCGGCTCGCTCGCCCTGTTCGAGGCCTACGGCGAGATCTTCGACCCGCACTTCGCCTGGCCGATCATCGGCCACTGGGCACCGTGGCAGCTGCTGCTCGAACTTCTCGGCATCGGCACCGTGGTCGGTGGTGTCGCGCTGGCGATCATCCGCCAGGTCAACCACCCGCGCCGCGCCGACCGGCAGTCCCGGTTCCAGGGATCGGACTTCGCGGCCGCGTATTTCGTCGAAGCCGTGGTGGTCATCGAGGGTCTCGGCATCCTCGGCGTCAAGGCGTTCAAGATCTCCAGCGGCATCGAGGACCCGGCCCTGTGGTCGAGCTTCGTGACCCAGCCGCTCGCGCAGATCCTGCCGAGCGCCACCGCCGCCGTGTCGATCATGGCGCTGATCAAGCTGCTGTCGGGCATGATCTGGCTGGTCGTGGTCGGCCGGAACCTGACGATGGGTGTCGCCTGGCACCGGTTCAGCGCGTTCTTCAACATCTACTTCAAGCGCGAGGACGACGGCGGCGTCGCGCTGGGCAAGCTCAAGCCGATGATGTCGGGCGGCAAGCCGCTCGACTTCGAGGAGGCCGACCCGGAGAAGGACGTCTTCGGTGCGGGTCAGGTCGAGGACTTCAGCTGGAAGGGCTGGCTCGACTTCTCGACGTGCACCGAGTGCGGCCGCTGCCAGTCGCAGTGCCCGGCGTGGAACACGGGCAAGCCGCTGTCGCCGAAGATGCTGATCACGCAGCTCCGCGACCACGCCTACGCCAAGGCGCCGTACCTGATGGCCGGCGGCAAGAAGGACATGGCGGGCGACGAGATCGGCCTGACCGGGGACGACCCGCACGCCGGCATCGACGTCCTGGCGCTGGCCGAGTCCGAGCGTGCGCTGGTGGGCGACGCCGAGGCGAACGGCGTCATCGACCCGGACATGCTGTGGTCGTGCACCAACTGCGGCGCCTGCGTCGAGCAGTGCCCCGTGGATATCGAGCACGTCGACCACATCGTCGACATGCGCCGTTACCAGGTGATGATCGAGTCGAACTTCCCGACCGAGCTGAACTCGCTGTTCAAGAACCTGGAGAACAAGGGCAACCCGTGGGGTCAGAACGCCAAGGACCGCATGGCCTGGGCCGAGGACCTCGACTTCGAGGTGCCCGTGTTCGACGGCGAGTTCGGTGACGCCGAGTACCTGTTCTGGGTCGGCTGCGCCGGTGCGTTCGAGGACCGCGCGAAGAAGACGACGCGTGCGGTGGCGGAGCTGCTGCACATGGCCGACGTGAAGTACACGGTGCTCGGGCCGGAGGAGACCTGCACCGGTGACCCGGCCCGCCGCGCGGGCAACGAGTTCGTGTTCCAGATGCTCGCGCAGCAGAACGTCGAGGTCCTGAACTCGGTGTTCGAGGATGTGGAGCCCGCGAAGCGCAAGATCGTCGTGACGTGTGCGCACTGCTTCAACACGCTCGCCAACGAGTACCCGGACCTCGGCGGCGACTACGAGGTCGTGCACCACACGCAGCTGCTCAACCGTCTCGTGCGCGAGAAGCGACTGACGCCGATGGCACCGGTCGCGCAGGACATCACGTACCACGACCCGTGCTTCCTCGGCCGCCACAACCAGGTGTACGAGGCGCCGCGTGAACTCGTGGGCGCCGCGGGCGCGAACCTGCGTGAGATGCCGCGGCACGGCGACCGCTCGATGTGCTGCGGTGCCGGTGGTGCGCGTATGTGGATGGAAGAGCAGATCGGCAAGCGGATCAACGTCGAGCGGGTCGACGAGGCGCTCGGCACCGCGCCGTCGAAGATCGCGACGGGCTGCCCGTTCTGCCGCGTGATGCTCAACGACGGCGTCACCTCGCGGCAGAGCGACGGCAGCGCCAGCGAGGACCTCGAGGTCGTCGACGTGTCGCAGCTGCTGCTGTCGGCCGTCAAGCGAGGCTCGGACAAGGAGCCGGTCGCGGTGGGCGCATCCGACACCGAAGCCGGCGGTGAGGCCGAGGCCGACGGCAAGGCCGACACTCCGGCCGGTCCCGCAGGCGCGAACGAGGCCAGCGCCCCCCGTTCGGCCGGGGATTCATAACCCGGGCGAGTAACGCAGCGGGCGCCGCACCGAACCTCCGGTGCGGCGCCCGCTGTCGTTTCGGCATCGATCACAGCCGTTCAGCACGACCGATGCACCCGCCCCGGAAGAGCGCCGGAGCCGATGGCGTCTCCCATCCGCCGGCTCCGTCCTCAGGCGCGGCCCAGTCGCAGCAGGACGGACTCGCCGGGAGCGTCGTCGAGCCCGTCGTTGTCGACGGCGCCGACGAGGCGGCGGTCGGCGGTCACGGCGAGGCCTTCCGGCTTGTCGGCCACGGCGCCGCCGCCCGCTTCGAGTGCAGGCAGCAGGTCTCGCGAGAGCCGCTTGCGCAGCACCGGTTTCGATTCCCCGGCCGGCGCGGGGTCGACCGTCGAGACGTCGATCTCGTAGATCTTCTTGGTCCGTGCGTTCTCGCCGCGCTGGTTGTCGCGTTCGAGCACGAGCAGGCGACCGTCGCCGAGCGCGGTCAGCTCGGACACGCCGACCCAGCCGTTCTCCGGCGCGTCGTCGAGCGGGTAGGCCGCGAACGCCCACTTTCCGGTCGCGGGCGTGTAGCGGGCGAGCGTGGTCCGTCCCGGTTCGTTGTCGGCCCACTCCCGCTGTACGGCGACCCAGACGTGGTCGCCCGACACGGCCACGCCTTCGAAGCCGTGCTTCTCGGCTCCGTCGGCGATCGCGTCGGGCAGCGCGATCTCGCGGCGCACGTCGCCGCCGGAGCCGACGTCGACGAGCAGGTTGCGCACACCGCCGGCCGGTGTGCCCTCGGTGGCGAGCCAGTAACCGCCGTCGGCGCGGGCGGCGATGCCCTCCACGTCGTAGGCCGCCGTCTCGCCGTCGCGGGTGATCGGCAGCTCGCCGGTCACCCGGGCCGGGTGCGAGGTGGCGTCGACGGTGAGCACGCGGCTAGGCGTGTACGCGTCGTCGGTGACGGCCACGACCTCGCCGGGCTCGCCGGGGATTCCGGAAAGCCCGGACAGCGCACCGAATCCGATGCCGTCGGAGACGATCGACGGGGCGCCCCGGTTGTGTGCGAGCGACGCGGCGAGGGGCTTGCGCGTCAGCTGGTACCGGCTGAGGGAGGAACGCACGTCGTTCTCGGCGTCGTCCTCCTCGGCGGAGACGACGAGGCCGCCGCGCTGCGGCACGGGCAGCACGCCCTCGGGTGCGACGCCGGTGGGCAGTCCCTGCACCAGCTTCGGCCGGCGCGGATCGTCCACGTTGTACACGGCGACGAGGTTGGCGCGTTCGAGCGCGACGAAGGCGTAGCGGTGCTTGCCGTACGTGGCGACGGCCAGTCCCTCCGGTTCGACACCCTTGTTCTCGGCGCGGTGCTCCGGGTACTGGCCGTACGAGACGGCGAGTTCCTCCAGCTCGGCGCCCGAGCTGTACACGACGTCGCCGGTGCGGGCGTCGAACGCGGTCCACGTGCGGGTACCGCCCCGGTAGTCGCCTTCATCGGCGGTCGCGAGGGTGTCGTCGTCGAGCCAACCGACCGAGTCGGGTTCACGGGGCGCCGTGACGGTGCCGTCGCGCTCGATCGTGCCGTTCTCGGTGGTGTCGACGCCGCGGACGGTCGCCGTGCCCGCGGTGAAGTCGCTTCGCACGTCGCCGCTCTCGAGGTCGACGACGGCGATGTGGTTGTTCTCCTGCAGCGTCACGGCGGCCTCACCGCGCCCGTTGATCGAGACGTACTCGGGCTCGGGGTCGCTCGGCGCGACGTCGGCGAGGCCGGTCAGGTCGGTCGTGCGCACCTGCCAGTCTGCGGGCGAGCCGTCGAGGTCGACGATGTCGAGGAACCCGGCGGGCTGCTGCGGGATCGCGCCGTCGCCCGAGTCCTCGTCCCGTTCGTTCTCGATGGCGACGGCGGCGTGACGACCGTCGTGGGAGATGTCGATGGCGTCGGGCTGGCCGCCGAGGTCGTGGCTCGCGACGACGGACCGGGTGCCGATGTCGACGACCTGGAGCACGCCGGACGGTTCCGTGTAGCTGCCGGACGTGTTCACGGCGACCAGCGCGAACCCTCCGACGATGTCGACGGAGGTGGGCTCGCCCGGCATGTCGAGGGTGCCCGCCGGTTCGACGGAGCTGCGCCGTGCGAGGTTCGCGAAGCCGATGCGCTCGCCGGGCGAATCGGTGTACACCACCGTGCGGCCGTCCGGGGTGACGGCCGAGATCTCGGCCGCCGTCTCCTCGTCGGGTGAGGAGTTCTCGTGGACGGGCATCGTCGCCGTGCGCACGAAGTGCTCACCGGGGTGGGACGGGACGCCGGTCGCGGGCGAAGTCTCCGATGGGGCGGGGTTCCCCGCGGCGGGGTTCGCGGCGGCGGGGTTCGCGGCGGCGGTCGGGGTGAGCGTGGCCGTCAGCGCCGTGGCGGCCGCACAGGCGAGGAGTCGGTGTCTGTTTCGCACCCGAGCTTTGTAGCCCGTTCGGGTGTTGTCGGGCTGAACACAACGCGAACGCCGCATACCGATGCCCGTGACCGGAGGCCTTGATCCAAGTTGTGAATGATGGTTCACTACTTGACATGGTGTACCGCCGCACCCCGCAGATTCAGGCACGCATGGATTCCCAGCGTGCCGCGATCTTCGACGCCGCCGTCGAACTGCTGGCCACACGTGGCTACGCGGGCTGTTCCGTGGCCGCGGTCGCCGAGGGTGCGGGCGTCGCCACGGGCAGCGTGTACCGGTACTTCGGCAGCAAGGCGGAGCTGGTCGCGGAGCTGTTCCGGCAGCTGGTGACGCGCGAGGTCGAGGCCGTCGAACGCGCGGCACAGCAGCCGGGGTCGGCAGGCGAGCGCGTCGTCGCCGTCGTCGACACGTTCGCCGCGCGCGCTCTCAAGGCACCGCGGCTGGCGTACGCACTGCTCGCGGAACCGGTCGACGCTCCGGTCGAGGCCGAGCGCATCGTGTTCCGCCGCGCGTTCCGCGACGTCGTCGCCGCCCGGATCGGCGAGGGCGTGCGCGACGGCACGCTGCCACCGCAACAGGCCCCGCTGACCGCCGCCGCGATCGTCGGCGCCGTCGCCGAGGTCATGATCGGACCGCTGACCTCGGGCGGCGAGGACGCGGTCGACGAGCTGTCCACGTTCACCCTGCGAGCCCTAGGAGCGCCCGATGCCGGCAACCCATGACGTGACGAACCAGGTGCCGCAGCTGACCGGCCACGACGTCGCCGACGACCCGACACTGCTCGCCGCGCTGTCACGCGAGGGCGCGGACTGGGCGGCCGACGAGGTGCACGAACTCGGCGCACTCGCGGGCAGCGAACCCGTACAGGAGTGGGGCAGGCTGGTGAACGAGAACCCGCCGGTGCTGCGCACCCACGACCGTGTGGGTCACCGGATCGACGAGGTGGACTTCCACACGCACTGGCACGACCTGATGGACGTGGCGGTCTCCCGTGGCCTGCACGCCGCGCCGTGGCAGGACTCGCGCCCCGGCGCGCACGTGGCGCGGGCGGCGAAGTTCTACGTGTGGAGCCAGAACGAGGCGGGTCACACGTGCCCGATCTCGATGACGTACTCGGCAGTGCCGACGTTGCGGCACAGCCCGCAGCTCGCCGACGTCTACGAGCCGCTGTTGGCGGCGCGGCGGTACGACTACGGCCTGCGCGTGCCGACGGGCAAACGCGGCCTCATCGCGGGCATGTCGATGACCGAGAAGCAGGGCGGTTCGGACGTGCGCGCCAACACGACGACCGCGACCCCGGCAGGTGGCGGCACGTACACGCTGACGGGGCACAAGTGGTTCACGTCGGCGCCGATGTCGGACGTGTTCCTGACGCTCGCGCAGGCCCCGGGCGGCCTGTCGTGTTTCCTGCTGCCGCGCGTGCTGCCCGACGGTTCGCGCAATACCATCCACCTGCAGCGACTCAAGGACAAGCTGGGCAACAAGTCCAACGCGTCGGCCGAGATCGAGTACGACGGCGCGGTCGGGTGGCTCGTCGGCGAGGAGGGCCGCGGCGTCCGCACGATCATCGAGATGGTGTCGAACACGCGGCTGGACTGCGTCATCGGAGGGGCCGCGGGGATGCGCTACGGCACGGTGCGGGCGGCGCACCACGCGCGGCACCGGTCGACGTTCGGCGCCCGGCTGGCCGAGCACCCTGCGATGGCGAACGTGCTGGCGGATCTGGCCGTCGAGTCGGAGGCGGCGACGCTCGTGGCGATGCGCCTGGCCGGTGCGAGCGATCGTGCGGCGGCCGACGACGGTGAGGCGGCGTTCCGGCGGCTGGCGCTGGCTGTGACGAAGTACTGGGTGTGCAAGCGGGCGCCGGCGCACGCGGCCGAGGCTCTGGAATGCCTTGGCGGCAACGGTTATGTCGAGGAGTCGGGCATGCCGCGGCTGTTCCGCGAGTCGCCGCTGTCGTCGATCTGGGAGGGGTCGGGCAACGTCGCCGCGCTGGACACGTTGCGTGCCATGGCGAAACAGCCGGACTCGGTGGAGGCACTGATCTCCGAGCTCGACGCGGCGTCCGGTGTGGACGGTCGGCTCGACGAGGCGGTCGCCGGTGTACGCAAGGAGCTCGCGGATCTGTCCGATGTGGAATACCGGGCGCGGCGGCTGGTGGAGCGGCTCGCCCTGGTACTGCAGGGCTCGCTGCTGGTACGGCACGGCGACGAGGCGGTCGCCGACGCGTTCTGCGCCTCCCGGCTCGCGGGCGACTGGGGCGCGGCCTTCGGCACGCTGCCCACCGGCGTCGACACGAACCGCATCCTCAACCGCATCACGCCGACCGAGTGACATCCGCCCTAGTCGACGGTGGGCGCCCCCAGGGCACCTTGGGGGACACAGGGCCCGGCCATCGAGGTTCCCTTGGGGTCCCAGGGCCCGGCGACGGTCAGTAGCCGAGGTCGAGGGTCCAGTACCAGCCGTTCTCGTTGAGGCCGACGCCGAGGGCAGTGACGTCGCAGTCGGTGATGTTGGCGCTGTGGGCGTCCTGTGCCATCCAGTTGTCGACGACGGCGCGCGCCGACGTCACGCCCATCGCGAGGTTCTCGGCCGCGGGGTCGTCGTAGCCGTGTGATTCGACGCGTTCCTCGAAGGACGTGCCGTCGGACGAGTTGTGCGACAACCTGCCCTGGCGGGACATGTCGTCGCTGTGCGCCTCCGCGGATTCGCCGAGCTCCGGGGCGACGCGGGCAGGGGAGCAACCCGCGAGGACGCGTTCCTCGTTGACGTACTGGGCGAGGTCCTCGAGCGGCTGGTCGGTGCGGTCACCGGTGGTCGTCGTGGGGCCGGTCGTCGGTGAGGTGCTGCCGGAACCGGAGGTCGGTGCGCTCGTGGTCGGCGTGGTGGAGTCCTCGGACGGGGTGGTCGTCGGCTGGGACGACGACGTGCGGGTGGGCGGTGCGGGATCGACGGTCGTCGTGGTGGGCGTCTCGTCGGGTAGCGAGACCGACGCCGTCGCGGGGGCGGGGCTCGCGGGGGTCTCGGCGCCGGGTCCACCCGGATGGCCCGCGGAGGCTGTGGGCGACGGCTCGGGCGGTTGCCGTTCCAGACCACTGCTCGGACCTGCGACCTGAGCCGTGTCCGAAGAGTCCGCTTCGGACCACAGCAGGTGGCCGCCCACGGCACTCGCGACTCCGACGAGCACGCTGAGCGTCACCAGCGCGGCGCGGTATCGAGGGGTCGGGGTAGCCACGACCGGGCAAGCTACCACCAACGAGTGACTTGTCGAACCGTTCTGTGAGACGGATCAGCCACGCGTCACGGCCGCAGCGCGCTGACCTCCTGTGAGGTCTCGACCTTCATCGGGCGGTGTCGACGCGGTCGAAGTTGCGGTACGCGCGGCTCGGGGTCGGCCCACGCTGGCCCTGATACTTGGAGCCTGCCTCACTGGAGCCGTAGGGGTGTTCGCTGGAGCTGGTGAGCCGGAACAGGCACAGCTGGCCGATCTTCATGCCCGGCCACAGCGTGATCGGCAGGTTGGCCACGTTCGACAGTTCGAGGGTGATGTGCCCGTCGAACCCGGGGTCGATGAATCCGGCGGTCGAGTGCGTCAACAGGCCGAGCCTGCCGAGTGACGATTTGCCTTCGAGGCGGCCCGCGAGGTCGTCGGGCAGGCTGAAGATCTCGAACGTCGAGCCGAGGACGAACTCGCCGGGGTGCAGCACGAACGCCTCGCCGTCGGTCTTCTCGACGAGCGAGGTGAGCTCGTCCTGCTGCAACGACGGGTCGATGTGCGTGTACTTCGTGTTGTCGAAGACACGGAAGAACCGGTCGAGGCGCACGTCGATGCTCGACGGCTGGAGCATCTGCGGCCCGTACGGGTCGACGGCGAGCCGGCCTGCGTCGAGCTCCTTGCGGAGGTCGCGGTCACTGAGCAACACGGGCCCACCCTATCGCCGCGGGAATCAGGCCGCGGCGCGCATGTGACGTGCGTACGTGCGGTCGATGCGGAACACCGAGCCGAGCCTGCGCTGGTACTGCTTGCGCCCGAACTCGCCGATGCGTTCCTGCACCGCTGTTGCGCCGGGTAGGACGCGCCGCACGCTCTCGGCCGCGAAGTTGGCGGCCGCACCCGCGAGCACGGCGCCCTGCGCCACCGGGTCGTTCGGCAGGCCGAGGAAGTCGGAGTTGTCCTTGCCGAGCACGAGCCTGCTGACCGAGCCGTGCAACCGCACCGACAGCTGGGCGAGCACACTTCCCAGGGCACCGCGTCCCTCGCCGACGCCTTCGTGTGCGGTGAGCAGCGCGGCGGCGAGGCGTTTCGAGTCGTCGTCGGGGATGAATTCGCTGGTGGCGAGCAGCCAGAGAAGGCGCCAGGAGTCGTCCTCGGTGGCGGGGAGGAGTTCGTCGGTGATGCCCATGAGCCAGCCGATGTAGCGCCACAGGTGGTGGATGTCGGCGCGTTCGTCGTCGGTGTAGCGGACGCCGAGCAGCTGCATGCCCAGCACGTAGACCAGTGAGAACAGCAGGAGCGTGCCGACGGTCTGGACCTGGTTGATGGGCCGGTCCCAGGCGTCGTAGTCCCAGTCGGGGCGACGGTTCATGGCCGCGCGGACGTGCGCGTGCACGAGGCGGACGCGCAGCGCGGCGGCGTAGCCGTGTTCGTGGGTGCGCAGTGCGCCGGGCGTGGTGACGTCGAGCCACCAGTTCGTGGTTTCGACGAGTCGTTTCGGCGCCATGTCCTCGATGAGCGCGCCGGTGCCGACCAGGGGCTTCGTCGCCCTGGACGACAGATAGCCGCCCATGAGGGCCATGTCGCCGAGGGGGAACAGACCGAGCAGGCCGGTGCGGACGACGGCGCGGGCACCGGCGTCGATGCGGGCGTGGTCGACCCAGTACGGCGTGGCTTCCACGTGACGGAAGAACGCGGTCAGTTCAGCGGGCGGATCTGGGATGGCGTCGATGCCGTCGGTGAGCGCGCGTTCGAAGAGGGCTCGGCCCTCGCCGTCGGGCAGGCGTTCGATGAGCGCGACGAGGTCGTCGGCGAGCGGGTCGGCCGTCTGGGCGTACTCGCGGAACGTGTCGAGTTGACGCCGAGTGCCGCGGACGTCACCGGGCGCATACAGTCGCGTGGCCAGGCGAAACCCGCCGGTGCGCAGGAAATCGGGCTCGGGCAATCGCTCGTCGTCGACGCTCATCGCATGCTCCTTCGCACGACCCGTCCAGGTGATGACAACAAGTGTTGTCACTCGAGGCCGCGAACGTCAAGCGGAGGGGTGGACCGGGGGTGGGGGTGACGATCCGCGCGGACGTTGTAAGATCGGTCGGCAGCAGGCGGATGTAGTTCAATGGTAGAACATCAGCTTCCCAAGCTGAGAACGCGGGTTCGATTCCCGTCATCCGCTCCAACCACGAAGGCCCAGGTCAGAAGCCATCCACTTCGGACCTGGGCCTTTGTCGTGCCGGGACCGCGCGAGCCCGCCAACAACATGCCAGCAACATCAGTCGGCGGACGTCTCGTCCTCAGCCTCCTCGGCATCGTCCTCCGAACACCCTTTTAGGTGCTCGTCGACCAGAGCTGAAAGCCGGTCAGCGATCATCCGATCGGCCTCGCTGGTAGCCCGCTGATAGATCAGAGCCGCCCGCATGTCGTCGTGGCCCATCCGAGCCATGAGGTCCGCGAAAGAGGCGCACCGACCTCGTACGCGCAGCCGGCGGCTGGACAGCCTCCCCCATCGACGATGGACGGCGCACCCGGCACGACCTGGTGGCGCTAGCCGCATAGGCAGGACTACTCACCTTCGGTACACGTAGGCGTGCCCATTGCCGACAGTGATACCCCTGACCTTGGGCGCTGTCGTTGAATGGTCGCTTGCCCGGTGGCAGGCTGTGATTGCACGGCTACGGTCAGGGGGGCCGGCATGGGATTCGAAGCAAAGATCACCGAGATCGCGAGCAGCGGTGACGCCGCTGGTGATGTTGCCGAAGCGGTGCGCAATGTCGACCCGGCGTCAGCTTTGCCCGGCGGCAACGCAGGGATGCCGGGTTCGGAGGCAACCGCCAAGCTGGCCAGGGTCAAGGAGTCCTGGAAAGGCAAGGGCGCGAGGACCGCGGGAGCGCTGGAGCAGTACGCACAGAACCTAGCCACAGCCGCCGAGCAGTACCGGAGCAGTGACGCCGTGGCCGAGGAGGACCTCACTCCACGAACCGGCCACTCCGGCGGACAGGAGCCGATCTGATGGTCACCTGGGGCGATGTGACCCGATGGGACAGCGAACCTCTCTCCGATGCCGTCGGTCCGCTGAATCGTGAGTACAACGAGCTGACTACCGCTGGTGAAGACCTCGGGAAAGTGAACGCGCCGGACGGCTGGACCGGTGAAGCCGCCACCGCAGCCGCTCAGCGCGGGAACCAGATCATCGATAGCCTCCAAGAGTGGACCGCTGAAATCGCCGCAGCCAGGCGTGCCATTGCCGCCACCGCAGACGCAATCAGCGGCGTCAAGAACGGCGTCAAGGAAGCCGAGCAGCTCGCCAGCGCAAACCACTTCCGCATCGGCGACGACGGTTCCGTCATCGACCAGGGGCCGCCACCGGACATCCCGGAAGGTCAAAAGGAGTCAGTCGCCAACGAACGCGCATCCCTCGCCAAGGAGATCCAGGAACGCGTGCGGCAAGTCCTGCGCAGCGCCAACGACGTCGACAAAGATTTCTGCACCGTACTCGACCGCGTCCTGGCAGCAGACACCGTCGACGCCGGCGCGATGAGCAACGACTCCGTCACCCTGGCTGCGGCGGGAAACGCCGGCGCAGCTCTCGGCTCCCTCAGCATCCCCACGCCGCCATCGGGCGACGCGACACCGGCCCAGAATGCGGCTTGGTGGGCGAGCTTGTCCAAGGCGCAACGAGACCGCTTCACGAAGGACTACCCGAAACTGGTCGGCAACCGCGACGGCGTTTCGGCCAAATATCGCGACATCGCCAACAGGGACATCCTGGCACAAAGCAAACAGGACCTGCGAACACAACTCGCACAGGCGAAAGAGGACAACCCCGGATACAAGGACATTCTTGGCCTCGAGAACTCCAACATCGGCGAACTGGAAGCCAAGATCGCATCGGTCGAAAAGGTGGAAGGCCTAATCAACGACCCTACCCTTCCCAACCGACACCTTCTCGAACTCGACCTGTCCAAAACGCGAGCCGAAGCTGCGGTCGCCAACGGCGACGTCGACAACGCCGACCACGTCGCCGTGTTCACTCCCGGATTCACCTCGACCGTCGACGGCAGCCTTGAAAACTACGACCAGAACATGGCTGACCTTAAGACAAAGTCCGAACAACTGGCCGACCGGGCCGGGAATGGCGGCGACAGTTTCGCCACGGTGACCTATATCGGCTACCAAGCCCCACAAGCAGACGAAGGCATGTTTAGCCCCGGCGGGAGCGTGGCCAACGATACCGCCGCAAAAGAAGGCGGCAGGGAGCTAAATTCGTTCCTGAACGGCATCGATGCCAGCCGGGGAGACAACCCGCCACATCTTACCTCGTTGGGCCACTCCTACGGTTCGCTGACTTCATCCCACGCATTGCAGGGTGGCACCGGTGTGGATGACGCCATCATGTTTGGTTCTCCCGGTCTCGGCACCGGCAATACCTCGGACTTGAATGTTCCCGATGGGCATGTCATGTCGTTGGAAGCCGATAACGACCCGGTCGCCGACATCGGCCGCAGCGGACACCTCGGCGAAGACCCGTCCTCGATGCCCGGGATGCAACACGGCGAGACCGGAGCGGTACCCGCCGAGCAGTCGCCGACCGGCCGAGACCTCAAAGGCGTCGAAGGCCACAGTGGCTACTTCACGCCCGACAGCACGAGCCAGCACAATATGGCAGCTGTCGTGGCAGGGCTACACCATCCCGACAATCCAGATGGTCCAGACGATCGAGTCGTACAAGGAAACAACACCGACATGGGCGACGTCGCAGGCCAGGCCGGCCGCAACGTGGCGTCGGACATCAAACAGGGAGCAGAAGCAGCATGGAAGTTCGTCACCGGTTGGTGAAGCCCGCGGTGGTCGCCTCGAGCCTGGTGGCCCTCGTGCTGGCTTCCGCATGTGGAATGGAGGGTAAGGACATCAACGACGACCCGAACGCCGGCACAGTCCAGGACCAGTTCAACACCCTGATGCAACGGCCAAGCTTCGAAGACATGACCGAACGCTACAAACAAATGATCAAAGAAGTACAAGACGCCACAGTCAACATCGCTGGCATCCCAGAGTGGGAAATCCCAGAGGGCCGCACTCCTGTGAGCGGGGCTAGGTGCGGTTTCGACTTCCCCGACATCGGAGGGGATGGCGGAACCCGACAAATCAGCGGGGGCTTGTCCAAGGGTCCCATCCCCGAAAATCGCTGGCCAGATGTGATTGACCGCGTCACTCAGATCGCTCAACGCTACGGATTTGAGAGTCAACAGGTGTTTCACGACAAGCCGCAGAACCATCAAATCAGTTTCTCTGACTCCTACGGTGGCGAATTCTCCTTCGGAACGGAATCCAACACATCGATGGCTATCACCTCCGGCTGCTTCCTGCTGGAGCAGGCGCGCCAACGGGGCACGCCGTCAGAAGCCGAATAGGAGCGTAGGAACTGCGCCGCTAAACGGCACGATGACAAGAGCGTCGCCGCCGTGACCTTCGAAAGCTCGTTGGGTCCGTGCGGCTCCGCGGAGGCATTGCACTTCTCCACAATGTCGACCATCCGCTCGAACGCAGCAGCGGCTTCGCGCAGCGTCTGACGCGTACCGCAAGGAGTCGGTTCCAGGAGAGTCATGGCAGCGCGATCATGCGTGGCGACCACCAACGGGCCCCTCGGGCTACCCGGACGGCGTGCACAAGCCAGCCGCACCGGTGCGAACCATTACGGGAAACCACCGCGGCACCGTGGGACTGCTGCCGAATTGACCTCTAAGAGATCAAGGGCGGCGCGCTCCGCGCGCCGCCGCCGGGGCACGCCCGGCCTCCCGCTGACGCTCCGGCCGGCGGCCCCGGCTCGCACGACGAAGACGTCACCTGACCTCCAGAGCAACCCGGCAGCCGCCACTCACCACGAGCCGGCCCCTTCACGCCCGGTAGATCATCTGACACCGCGCCGACCGCCTCAAGGGCGCCTACGGCGTCGCTACGCGATGAGCTACCGCTCACCCTTGACCCGGCCACCACGGAGCACAGCATCAGCACGGACGAAGGGGAACGGGGGAGTCTGCGCAGGAAGCAAGGTGCAGCTAAGTGAATACGTTGGCCACAAAGACCGCCTTAGCGGCCCGCTTCAGCGACTGCGCGCTACACCATGCTTCAGTCAGCTGGGAAATGCTCATCTGGTATTCATCTATCAGTTCACCGGGAGTAATTTCACTACCCCCTTTGATCTTATTGGCTTTAAATAGAGCTAAAATACCAGCCTTGCCGGAATGGTCATACTGAATCGCGTGCACCATCTGATTTCTGACTTTGTATAAATCTCGGTATTTCGCAGCAATATCTAGTATATCCCCACTTTTCGGTGATAACTTTTCTAGCTCCGTGGCGAGTTCACACCCCGACTTTCCCCAACTCTTCTTTAACTCGGGCCCACCAGGCCTGCTCGCAAATATCCCTACAACCGCTGCCAATATCCCATCTAGTTCCGCCATCGACATCACAAATGCACCCACGTGCCGCGATAACTCACGCTCTCGAAACCCCTGGGGCACAACCCATCCAGACGGAAAGTCCTCCGAATCAAATTGAGGCGCACCACATTCTCGACAGAAATAACCTAGAGCGTGGTAACTATGTTCCGAATTCACCAGGATCAGGCTCCATAGAACACGTAACTATACCGCAAGAAATGCTTTACCCCACCGCAAGAGCTGGTAAACCGCTACTTTTCACGCGCAGCAGAGACGCTGCAGTCCGGGCCAGCAGTAGCAGGTCGGTAACCCCTGGTATCAGGCCCATCCGCTGGAACCGAGTGAGCGTCTCAGCGCAGCACCTCGGGCCATTAGCGGGCCATTAAGGGCGGTCAACCACGGCCAACAGGGGCACCCGACGCGCATCCTCAACCGCAGGTCAGGGCCACCTTCCAGGCGCGTCCGCCTGATTCCCAAGCTGAGAACGCGGGTTCGATTCCCGTCATCCGCTCCAACCACGAAGGCCCAGGTCAGAAGCCATCCACTTCGGACCTGGGCCTTTGTCGTATCTTGATCGACTCGACCCGCGGGCCATTGACGGAAGGGACCGGGAGGCGCTAAGCCGCGTCGGCGCCGGTCGGGCCAGCTGTTCAACCGCGATCGCGCAGTTCGGCCATCGCGGTCAGCAGCGTTTCGTGGATGTAGGTGAGCTCCGGCGTCGGCGCCCACGCTGTCTCGTCCGGTTCCACTTCGGAGGATCCGGCTTCCGATCTCCAGTCGACGACCGCGCTCGGATCGTGCTGGTAGACCCACCACAGGTTGTCCCACGGGTCCCGAAAACGCGAGAACGTGTCGCCGAAGAACGGCGTCGGCTCGGTCACGATCGTCGCCCCGCGCCCGCGCGCCGCAGTGAGCGTCTCGTCGAGATTGTCGACCCAGACCTGCAGTAACGACGGCATGAAAGGCCAATCTGACTTCCGGTCGGCGACGGCGATGGTCGATCCGCCCAGTGCGACCTCTGCGTGCAGCAGCAGCCCGTCCGTGTCGACCGTCCGTGCGTCCGGCCGCTCAGCGGCGCCGAACACGTCGATGAGGAACTCCAGGAGTGCCTCGGCGCGGCGGGTAATGATGAACGGGTTGACGGCGGCATAACCCTCGGGGGCGACGGGCATGGTCACTCTCCTCTCGATGCGGTGACGGGTCGTCTTCATCGCATCGCGAAAGGTGGTGCCCCGTCTTGAACGAGAGCGTCACGTCGCAGGTCGCTCACCCGCGAGAATGCGCGCGGGCGTCTGGCCGGCGAACACCCGCAGGGCACGGGTGAGGTGAGACTGATCGGCGTAGCCGGCACGCTGCGCCACCTCGGCGCACGACATGCCGTCCTGCAGCAGCCGGTACGCGTGCCGTGCGCGACGTAGCTGCTGCACCTGCGACCGCGTCAGGCCCGTCGTCGTGCGCACGTGTCGCTGCCACGTCCGCGTCGACCAGCCCGGCGCATCGCCCTCGAGTGCACGCCGCACCTCCTCGTCGGCCACGACGATCCCCCGGGCGAGGAGGGTCTCCACGAAGTCGTCCAGGGCGTCGAACTCGGGGATCGCCACGGTCACGTCGCCGAAGGTCACCGCCACACCGGAACACGGGATCCGCACCGTTTCGCCACTCAGCGCGCGCTTGTCGACGCCGGGCAGGAAGACGTGCGAACGGAACTCGACGCCCCAGTACGTCTCTCCGGAGTTTGACGCCACCACGTGGGCCGCGCGACGGGGCCCGTCCAGCTCCGCGTCCAGGGATCCGTCCACCCGCCGAATGAACGACAGTCCCCAGTGTTCGCTCGCCCGCACCGGATGCAGGCCATCCTCCTCGGCGACCGCGCACCACGCCACTCGCACCGCGCCCACCCGGGACAAGCGCTGCTCGTACACAGCTGTCACCGCACTTCCGGCACCGTCGGCGGCCACCCGATACACAGCCTCGTGGTCGTCCGCCGACGAAGGCAGTCGACAGGTACCCGCGTCGGCTGTCCGACCCTCACGCGTCGAGCGACGTCCGTGGAAGGGTCCCACCGCGGCCATATCGAGCCTGCGGACGGACAAGGAGGGAAGGAGGCACAGTATGAAGACACCCGGGGAGTACCCGTTGTCCGACCGAGAGCCCGGCGGGCAGTACCAGGACATCTTCGCCGATTGCCCGGTCGAGGTGATCCGCATCGCCGACGCTCTCGAGGAGACGCGGCGGTCACGGTCGGACGAGGACCCGGACGACATGCCGTAGACGTTGCCACCCGCGGCCGAGGCGCGCGCCGCAACCGGGCTACTCGGTCCACCGGAACCGCACGAACGTCGGCGGATCGGCGCGCCAGGCACCGATGACCTCGGGATGTCGTGCGTACTTGTCCGCGAACGCCTCCACTGCGCGCCTCACCTCCTCGGCGGCGTCGACGAGCGCGCCCGCGGCCGTCCACGAACGGCGACGCCTGCGGAGCTCGACAGCAGGAGCCGCCAGCACGTTCCGCACCCAGTCGCTCCGCAGTCCGCCCCGCGCCGCCACGTACACCGCACCTCCCGCGCACGCGAACCACGTCGTGACCGTGTGCTCCCGTCCCGTGACACGGCCCCGCGTGGCGATCCGGACGGTCGTGACGTTCGGGTCCCAGGTCACGTCAGCGACCGAGATTGCGGAACCGACGCACCCCGAGCGGCAGGAAGATCGCGGTGATCACCAACGGCCAGATGATCGCCGCGGTCATCGCGTGCACCTCCGGCCACGCGTCGCCGATCGGAACCGGGTTGCCGAACAACTCGCGGATGGACGTGGCGGTCGCGGACACGGGATTCCACTCCGCGACCGGCTGCAGCCAGCTCGGCATCAGCTCTGGCGGCGTGAACACCGACGAGATCATCCCGAACGGGAACGCCAGCGCGAACAGGTTGCCCGCCTGCTGGGTGCCGTTGACGAGAAGTCCGATCCAGATCCCCACCCAGATCAGCGAGAACCGCAGCCACAACAGCAACGCGAACGCGGCGAGCGTCTCCGCCAGCGACCCGTCCGAGCTCCAGCCGATCAGCAGTGCGATCACGGCGAGCACCGCCAGGTCGACGGCAGCCTGGATGGTGTCGGCGAGGTTGCGGCCCACCACGATCGCCGACGACGCCATCGGCATCGACCGCACCCGGTCGATGAATCCCTTCTCCTTCATGTCCGCGACGGCGAATGCGGTGTTCATGAACCCGAACGCCATCGTCATCGCGAACAGGCCCGGCATCGCGTAGCCGATGTACCCGACACCCGCGCCCTGCCCGGTGACGTCCATCGCCGAGCCGAACACGTAGACGAACAGCAGCACCATGACCACCGGGAAACCCAGCTGCCACGCGAAGTTGGCCGGCTGCCGCACCAGATGGGCGAACTCCTGTCCCACCACGACGCGATAATCGCTCAGCGTCCAGCGCATCCGGTTGCCGACGGTGTCGTCGGCCGCCGGCCCCGGGGTTGTCGTGCCGTGGGTCATGCCGTCTCCCTCCCCACCAGTTCGAGGAACGCCTCGTCGAGAGTGGGCCGCCGGAGCCCGAGATCGGCGACCTCCAACCGCTGTTCCCGGATCGCGGCCGCCGCGCTCACCAACGCGTCCACCGGGTCGTGGACGAACGCCGAGACCGTCAGCGACTCCGGCCGTACGGACGGTTCACCCGTCCCGACCGCCTTGACCACCTCGGTGATCGGCTCCAACGCCTCGGACGCCGTCGCCACCACCTCGAGACGCTCCGCACCCATCCGGCGCTTGAGCCCCTCAGGGGTGTCGTCGACGACGTTGCGGCCGCGGTCGACCACCGAGATCCGATCGCAGAGCCGGTCCGCCTCGTCGAGATAGTGCGTCGTGAGCAGCACCGTGGTGCCGCCCGCCGTCAACCCCGCGATCGCCTCCCAGACCTCCCTGCGCCCGGCCGGGTCCAGCCCGGTTGTCGGCTCGTCGAGGAACAGCACGTCCGGTGCCAGGATCATGCTGGCCGCGAGGTCGAGCCGGCGGCGCATGCCACCGGAGAACTTCTTCGGCACTCGGTCGGCGGAATCGGTGAGGCCGAACTGGGCGAGCAGTTCGTCGGCGCGTTTGCGGGCGTCCGCCTTTCCGAGCCGGAACAGGCGTCCGAAGTAGACGAGGTTCTGCCGCGCACTGAGCAGGTCGTCGACCGCTGTCTGCTGGGCCGTCAGCCCGATGCGACGGCGAACCTGGCGCGCTTCGCGCACGACGTCGTGCCCGGCGACGACCGCCGTGCCGGTGTGCAGCCGCTGCAGTGTGGTGAGGATGCGGACCGCCGTCGTCTTGCCCGCGCCGTTGGGCCCCAGCAGCCCGTGGACACTGCCACGCGCCACCTCGAGGTCGAAGTCGTCCAGGGCAACGGTTTCCCCGAACCGCCTGGTGAGGCCGTGAGCCTCGATGACGGAGCTACTCATCAGGACTCCAGAAGATATCCGAGTACGATGTACTCAGTTATAGCGTACGACGTACCCGGTTCGCCAGTGCCGGGACGGTTAGGATTCCCGTTCCATGAGCTCTCCCCAGACCGGTGCAGGCGATCCACGTCGCAGCCTGGAACTGCTGTGGCGCGAGGGCGGCGCGAAGGAGGGGCGGCCGGGACCCAAACCGCGGTTCACCCTCGACCAGGTCGTCGCCACCGCGATCGCGCTCGCCGATCGTTCCGGCGTGACGGCGCTCAACATGCGCGCGGTGGCCGACGAGCTCGGCACCGGCCCGATGACCCTGTACCGCTACGTACCGGGCAAGGCCGAGCTGCTGGACCTCATGGTCGACCGGGCGACGGAACCGTCACCCGAGGACCTCGCGACGGCGGGCTCTACGTGGCGTGAGCATCTCGTCCTCCTCGCGGAGGGCACGTGGGACGGTTTCGCCGCCCACCCGTGGCTGCTCGAGGTGAACCAGCGCCGTCCCGTCATGGGGCCGGGATCGCTGGCCGGATTCGACTGGGCACTACGCGCGTTCGAGGGACTCGACATCCCGGGCCGCGAACAGAACCTGATCATCACCGGCGTCATGAGCATCGTGATCGGCGCCGCACGGGACCACCTGATCGGCGACTCGTCCGACACCCCACCGCCCACGACCGAGAGCGAGTGGTGGGCCGCGCAGGAGCCGTATCTCATCCGCGCCTCCGAGGGCGGCGACTACCCGCGCCTCGCAGCCGTCAACACCGACGAGAACGCCTGGAGTTTCAACGGCCGCGAGGCGATGCGCTTCACCCTCGACGCCTTCCTCGACGGCGTCGGCAGGCGCTGGACGCTCGACCGGTAGATCCCCCCGACCACAGCAGCAGCCGCGAATCACCGACAGGTAACCCACTCGCGACGCCTACGACCGGAGTTCACCTCACGCCGAAGTCCAGACGCCGAGTTCGTTGCCTGCCGGGTCACGGAAATGGAAACGCCGACCCCCGGGAAAGTCGAACGGCTCCTGGGTGATCCCGCCGCCCGCGTCGCGCACGGCTTGCAGGCTCGCGTCCAGGTCCGTCGAGTACAGCAGCACCAGTGGGCCACCGGCCGGTACCCGTTCCTCCTTCCGGAAGCCGCCGACCTCGGCCGCGTCGCCGGCACTGCCGCGGATGCCGACATACGCGGGCCCCGGCCCGTAATCGGTGAACGCCCAGCCGAAGGCGCCGCCGTAGAACGCCTTCACCGCGTCGAAGTCGGTGACGGGCAGCTCCACGTAGTCGAGTGCGTGATGGGTGTGGTTCGCGAAATCAGCCATGTACCGATCCTGCCCCCACCCCACGACAGTTTCGGGATCGACGACGACACCGCGGCCTCGTCGATACGACAGGTGGAAGGGTGCCGCCACGAGCAGGGAAGGACGTGACACTTCGGCGGAAACGCAGTGTCCCCGTTGGAACGGCGGACCATCCCGGGGACGAGCGAAAGCACTGTGGACGGAGCCGTCCGGGAAGGCCGAGAAGGCACGGAACCCGGAAGTGCCGGTCGGGAACATCCGGCGACTCGTTCCGGTACTCGAGGCGATGTCGAATTCGACGTGACCGGCACCGAGGACTCGTCGGTGCCGCCCGAACGGCTTCGATCTCCGCGCGACGGTCGCTCTGCGGACGTAGGCTCGGTCACATGGAGCTGGGACTGCATTACTACACGTTCACTCACCCGGAGTGGGAGACGACGCTCGCCGACCGCCTGACCGAAACCGCCCGCGTCGCCGACCAGGGCGGAGTGAGCCTGATGACCGTGATGGACCACTGGTTCCAGATGGAGCAGGCGGGCGGGCCGCACGAACCGATGCTCGAGGGGTACACCACGCTCGGCTACCTCGCAGGTGTCACCGACAACGTGCGCCTCGGGCTGCTCGTCACCGGCGTGACCTACCGGCGCCCCGGACTTCTCGCCAAGACGGTCACGACCCTCGACTCACTCGCCCCGGGCCGCGCCGTGCTCGGAATCGGCGCGGCCTGGTACGAACGCGAGCACGCGGGCCTCGGCGTGCCTTTCCCGGCGACGGCCGAGCGGTTCGAACAGCTCGAGGAGACATTGCAGATCTGCCGGCAGATGTGGTCCGACGACGACGGCGCCTACAACGGCAGGCACTACCGGCTCGCGGAGACGATCTGCCTGCCGAAACCGGCCGGCGGCACGGTACCCGTACTCATCGGCGGCGGCGGCGAACGCAAGACGCTACGGCTCGTCGCCCAGTACGGGCAGGCGTGCAACCTGTTCGGCGCGCCCGGCGACGACGGGGTCGCAGCCGTGCGGCACAAACTGGACGTGCTGCGCGGGCACTGCGAAAACCTCGGCACGGACTACGACGCCATCGAGAAGACGATCCTGTACCAGGGCGAGACGACCACCGACCCCGACGGATTCCTCCGGCAGATGGAGGCCTACCGGGAACTCGGCGTCTCGCTGGCCTGTGTCATGCCGCCTGCGTACCAGGACCCGGTGCCGTGGGCGACGAGCCTCGTCGGCGACATCCGGCCGCGGCTCGCCGCCGTCTGACACACGCCTAGCTGTCCACTGTGGATATCTGGCGTGGCGACCCGCTCAGCAGCAGTGGTCGCCGCGCCAGGCGTCCCGGCCCTCCTTCACCGCGAGGGCCGCGATCACCAGCGCCGCCGCGGGGTCGGCCCACGCCCACCCGAACAACGAGTTCAACAGCAGCCCCACGAGCACGACCGCCGACAGGTACGTGCACAGCAGCGTCTGCTTCGAATCCGCCACCGCGCTCGCCGACCCGAGTTCGCGCCCGGCCCGGCGTTGCGCGTACGACAGCACCGGCATGATCGCCAGCGACACGGCAGCCAGCGTGATGCCGACCGTCGAATGGTCGGCCTCCTCACCGCCCAGCAGTGCCGTGACCGACTCGAACGTCACGTACGCCGCCAGCGCGAAGAACGACACCGCGATGACCTTCAACGCGAGCCGTTCCCGCCGCTGCGGATCACGTCCCGCGAACTGCCACGCGACGGCCGCCGCCGAGGCCACCTCGACGGTCGAATCGAGTCCGAATCCGATCAGCGCGGCCGACGACGCGATGGCACCCGCCGTGATCGCGATGACCGCCTCGATGACGTTGTAGGTGATCGTCGCCGCCACGAACAGCCGGACCCGGCGGGACAGCACCGCACGCCGTGCGTCGTCGGGAGGTGCGCTTGCCGCGGGGCCTCGCGGCGAGCCGGTGCCGGTCGAGCAGCAGCCGTCGTCGCAGGTCGCGACGTCGGCCTGGCGGGTCGTGAGCCCGGGGGACCCGTCGGCGCCGGCCGGACCGGCGGAGTCGGTACGACCGGCGGAGTCGGTGGACGCGGCAACCTGCGCGCCGCCGGGAGCACAGCAGTCGTCAGACATCGGCGGCGACCTCGTCGTGCGCGGCCCGGGCCGTGACGGCCCCGCCGGCCACACCCTCCCGACCGGCGGCCTCGTCGACACACGGCGCGCCCGCATCCGGCGACGCGGACGGCGACTCGGCGTCACACGGCTCGCCGGTGTCGACGGCGAGCACCACCTGCACGAACTCGCGCAAGGCACGGGCGAGGTGCGGGTCCGCCAGCTCGTACCGGACCTGCCTGCCCTCGTACGCGGCGACGACCAGGCCGCAACCCCGCAGGCACGCCAGGTGGTTCGACACGTTCGACCGCGTCAGATCGAGCTTCGTCGCCAGCTGCCCGGGGTAGTTCACCCCGTCCAGCAGCGCCACCAGGATGCGGCACCGCGTCGGGTCCGCCAACGCACGCCCCAGACGCGACAGGGCGGCTTCCCGGGTCTCACTCGTCAGCATGCGTCGAACAGTACAGCGTTGGCTGACCATTCAGCAACGACTGAACCGTCTCGCCGACGGCACGCGGGGTCACCGTGCCGACCGGGCGGCGTTGCGCCGCAACCGGTTGTACGTGCCGGCCAAACCCATCGCCCGGCGCACCTCGAGGACGACGTCCCGCACGACGGCGCGAGTCCGTTCCGTTCCCTCGGTGATGAGCTCGTCGACGTAGCCGGATCGCTCGGTGCAGCAAGCCCGCCGTTCCCGCACCGGATCGAGAAACCGGTTGAGCGCCGCCGCCAGGGCCTCCTTGACCTCGACGTCGCCGACACGCCCTTCGCGGTACCGCCGCTCCAAGTCTGCGACCTGGGCACGGTCGTCGTTGAACGCCCGGTGGTACTCGAAAACCGGATTCCCGTCGACGTTGCCCGGCACGTCGGCCCGCACCCGGTTCGGGTCGGTGTACATCCGCGCGACCTTCCGGTTCACGTCCTCTGCCGTGTCCGAAAGGTAGATCGCGTTGTCGAGCGACTTGCTCATTTTCGCCTGTCCGTCGGTACCGATCAGATTCGGCACATCACTGGCGACGAGCTCGGGAACGGGGAAGACCTCGCCATACAGCCCGTTGAACCGCCGGGCGATCTCGCGCGTCACCTCGACGTGGGCGTGGTTGTCGCGACCCACCGGAACGGCGTTCGCCTTGACACACAGGATATCCGCGGCCTGCAACACCGGATAACCGAGCAACGCGTAGCTCATCTCGCCACCGCGGCTCATCTCCTTGAGGCTCGGGATGCGCTGCAGCCGAGGGACCGTCACGAGGCTCTGCAGCAACGTGCCCAGTTCGGCGACCTCTCCGATCGCCGATTGCAGATAAAACGTCACCCGGGCCGGATCGACGCCCACGGCGAGGGCGTCGAGAACCTGGTCCCGGACGTACTGCGGAACCCGCGCGATCTCGTCGGGCGAATTCGCCGTCGTGAGCAGATGCAGGTCGGCGAGGATCAGAAACGTCTCGTACTCGTGCTGCAGCCGGACACGGTTGGCGAGGCTTCCCACGTAATGACCGAGGTGCAACCTGCCGGTCGGACGATCTCCGGTAAGCAGACGCGGACGGGACGGGTTCGACATATCGGTGCCTCCAGGGTCGACTCGGAAGCCACCGGCGGACGCACCGTCGTCCGAACACGAAAACGGCCGCCCTCCGGGCGGCCGTGGTGAACATGCGCAGAATCAGGGCCGCCGGTCGGCGGCCCACCACATACCGATTCGTGTACGCACACGCCGATAGTACGTTCCCGCACGCCCGCGGCGCACGGGGCAGCGCGCGCCGCGGACAACCGTCGTGCGGCCGGAGCGTCAGCCGGTGCGGCGCTCGCGGTACTCGAACGGCACCCGACCCCGGGCGCACGCCTGTTCCAGCAGCCCGCGCACCCGCTCGGCCTCCGCCCTCTCCGGTGCACCCAGGTAGGCCTTAATCCGCTTCCCGTTGAACGCGCTCCGCTGTGCCTCCGTCGTCGCCCGCTCCTTCACCGTGCTCTCGACCAGGTCCAGCTGGGCGTGCATGCCGACCTTGCCCTTCCCGCCGACATTGGTCAGGATTTCCAGCCGGAAGTGCGACAGCTCCCGCCACGAGAGCTGGAGGCCACCACGCGTGATCGGGCCGGCCGTAGTGACGATCAGCTCGATCCGATCGTCGCCGGTGTACGCCGCGGACCGCTTCGCCCTCGGATACATCAACAGCGTGAACATCGCACACCCGGCGACCCCCAACGCGAGCAGCAGCCAGCGCACGGGCGGTTCCAGGAAGAACGCGACCCCACCCATGACAACCAGCTCGAACACGCCCAGGTAGAGGTACATCTTCGCCACGCGGTTCTGCGCGCTCGAATCGGCGACGTGGCGGTAGATCTCGCCCGGCCGCTGCGCAGGCGGCATGGCCGGAACACCAACGGGGTCGGTCATGACACTCCTCGGAGATCGGGCGACGCCGCGGATCCTACGACGACCGCGGGCGCGGCGGGCCCGATTCCGGCGTTCCCGCCGGAATCGGAGTCACGTCGACACGGCGATCTTCGGTGCTCCGGCTTCCACACATCGGCATTAACTTCAAGTTAACTGGAGGTCCTAGCGTCCCCGTCATACGGAAGGGGACAACGATGAAGAAGATCAACGACGAGTTGTGGGAGACCGAGCCCGAGTATCCGTTTCCCGGACTGAGCACGCACGCCTACCTGTGGCTGGCGCCCGAGGGCAACGTCCTGTTCTACAACACGACCCACGAGACCGAGTTCGACCGCATGGCCGATCTCGGCGGCGTCGCCCATCACTACCTGAGCCATCAGGACGAGATCGCACCGTCGCTGAGCACGATCAAGGAGCGCTTCGGCTCGACTCTCCACGCCCACGCGACGGAAGCCGACCTGGTCGCGAAAGTGGCGCCTGTCGACGACGCCTTCGCCGGCAGGCACGTCACCGCCGCGGGCATCGACGTGATCCCGACACCCGGCCACACCCCGGGCAGCGCGTGTTTCCTGGTTCCCGTGACGGGGCGGACGTACCTGTTCACCGGCGACACGATCTACGTCGACACCAACGGCCACTGGCGCGCCGGCTACATTCCCGGCATGAGCGACCGGTCGCAACTGACGGCGACCCTCGCCGATCTCGCCACCCTGCAGCCCGACGTGGTGATCTCGAGCGCCTTCACCGGCGACTCCGGCGTCACCGAGCTCGGCGACCGCACGTGGGCCGACTGCGTCGAGGAGGCTCTGCACGCACTCGAACCGGAACCCACCCGCAGTTGACACCTACACCGGCGCCGGCCGCCCTGGCCGAGGAAGGCCGGCGGCGGTGTGCCACGCCGTCGCTGCGACGTCCGAACCATCCGCCCGGCAACCGATCGCGCACGCGAAAACGGGGCAGAGCAGGCAAAGCACACAGAAGGACCCGACCACATTCCCCATTCGGGTGACGCACGCCATTCGATGTCACGGCGTGATAACGGGGAGGGGAAGTGCGGCGATACGCCGGATGACCCCGTACACATCCCCCTGACTCGAGACGGAGATGGCCCATGTGGACATCTGCCTCGAGCACGCTCGGAATCGCAGGACTGGCCGCATGGTCGGTCACGGGCGCGCTCGTGTTCCTGGTGGCAGGACTGGTGTTCCTGCTGCTGCTCTCGCTCGTGGTGCTGTCACCGAGCCCCACGCGGTAACGACCGCGACTGGCACCACGCCCACGTCGGCCCAGCACCGCCAACCCCGGGCGCGCGCCGCGGACACCCCGACCGTCACACGGAACCTCCACCGGTTTCATCCCGAACCGTGACGGGTCCGCGACGTCGCAGGCGATGCCAGGCCGTCGGTGACCGGACGCGAGCGGCGCCGGCTCGGCCTCCCCGAACCGACCGGCGCCGCTCGTGCCCATCCGGAGCAACGGCCCTCGGCGGGCTTCGGCGACGTCGAGGATCCGGTAACCGCCGGACGACAGCCGTGGACCTTCCGCCGGACCGGCGGGAGGATGCACGAGCATGCGAACCGTTGCGCTGGTACACAGTCCGTTCCTCGGGCCCGGAAGCCTGCTCCCGCTGGCCGACGAACTCACCGCACGCGGACATCACGTCGTCGTGCCCGACCTCCGCGCCGGACTCCGCGCCGCGCGCTGCCACGACGGCGTTGCCGACCGCTTCGCCGAACAGACACCCGACGCGCCACTTCTGATCGCGGGCCACAGCGGTGCGGGTCCGCTGCTGCCGCACCTCGCGGCACGCCGTCCGGGCAGCCGCCTGCTGTACGTCGACGCGGGCCTGCCCACACCGGGCCGGAGCTGGCGCGACACCGTACCCACCGGGATCCACGACACGCTGGCCGACCGCGCTACCGACGACGGCACCGAACTCCTGCTGCAGCCGTGGCACACGTGGTTCGACCCGAGCCCGCTCGACAGCGACGCCCTCCGCTGGGCCGTGCTGCCGGACGAACCGCGCGTGCCGGTGCGCTTCCTCCACGAGCCACGGCCGCACGCCGACGAACCTCCGGGCGCCTACCTACGACTGTCCGCCCCCTACGACGCCGCCGCCGAGGAAGCGGCCACGCGAGGCATGCCCGTCCGCAGACTGGACGCCGACCACCTCGCCCCGACCCGTAGCCCCGCACGGGTCGCGTCGGCCGTCGAAACACTGGCCCGCGAACTCGGCTGACTGTCGGCCCATCGGGCATCCTGGGCGCACTACGCACCGTCGCACGCACCGCCGCCGACACCGCCGCCGGAAGGGCCCCGCCATGCGCACACTCGCGATCACCCAGAACATCACGCTCGACGGCTGCGTCGAGATGCTCGACCAGTGGTTCGACCCGACGGCCGACAACCCCGAACTCGCGGTCGAGAACCGCCGCCAGCAGCAGGGGTGCGACGCCGTGGTGCTCGGCAGGCGAACGTTCGAGGACTTCCGCGGCTTCTGGCCGAACCAGACCGGCGACGTCGCCGACTACCTCGACCGCGTCGACAAGTACGTCGTCACCGGCACGCTCACCGACCCCGGCTGGCAACAAACGCACGTGATCGGCGCCGAGGATCCCGTCGCGGCGATCCGCGAGCTCAAAGGGCGACCGGGTGCGGACATCGTCGTCACGGGCAGCATCACGCTCTGCCACACGCTCATCGAGGCCGGTCTCGTCGACGAGTACCGGCTGTTCGGCTACCCCGTCGTGCAGGGCCGTGGGCGCAGACTGTTCCCGGACGGCGTCACGCTGCCGCACATGACGTTGCGCGACATGAAGTCGTTCCCCGGTGGCGTCACCTACACCTGCCACACCCCGAACTGAACCCCGGACCGCGTCGGCGAGCCTCAGCGGCGGCGTTTCGCGCGTTCGGGCGCCCTACGATGCCAGGACTCCTCGAGCAGTTCGTGCAGTTGCGTCTCCTCGACGCTGTCGAGGTCGACGAGGATCGCGCCGTAGCCGTCGTAGTGCGACGTGGTGTAGAACGCCTGCTCACCGGACGCCAGCAGCGCCTCTTTCTCGTCCATACCGCACAGCACCACCAAGCCACCCTCGGCCTCGGTGCGCAGCCGCGCGAAACTCTTGCCGTTCACCTTCAGCGCGGGCGTTCCGTACGAGGTCGACTCCTCGACCTCCGGCAACCCGGTCGCGAACGCCACGACGTCCGCCCAGTTCGCCATCCCGACACACTCCTCTGATCGGCTCGGCGTCTTATCGGTTCGGCGTCTCGCCGGTTGGCCGCCTCATCGGCTCGGCGTCCAACCGGCTCGGCGTCCAACCGGCTCGGCGTCCAATCGGTGACGCGCACCGGGGACCGCCTACGACGAGCGTTCCCGCAGCTCGGCCTGGAATCTTGCAGGCGCGAGCGGATCGACCTCGCCGAGCGCCGCGAGCCGTGCGTCCCGGGTGCGGGCACGTTGCCTGTCCGCGCGGCGGTCCTCCCACGTCACGATGACCGCGGCGACGGCGAGCAGCAGGACGAAGAGTCCTATGACCGATGCCAGGTACACGCCATCTCCCTTGATGCCGGTATGTGTGGCAGATCACACAGCATAGGCAATGGTCCGCCGTCGACGCCACCCCGCCCGTCGGATCACTCCGGAGGGTGCCCGGAGCAGGGCTGTGACCAGGAATGTGTCAACCGTTTGCGCGCCGCAACCAGCGCGTAGGCCACCGAACGGGCACACTCCGCCTAGGAACCGAACAATTTCATCGGCTCATCGCGTCATGAGGTTGAAGCTCGCCAGTCACAGCTGCGAACGACAGCGAGCAGATCTCGCCGGGGGACCGTGGCAACACGGCGGCGAACACGTCCCGCGAGGACGTGCGGAGACGGAGTGGTTATGGCGCAAAGCATCGACAGGGGCCGCCCGACGGGCGGTCTCGGACCATCGGGGACACGCACTCTCACGGTTGCGGCCCTCGATCCGGTACCGGTTTTCAGGGAAGGCCTGAATGTCCTGGTCAGCAAGACACCGGGACTGCAGTGGGCGGGCCACGCAGCGAGCCATCACGCATCACTGCAGTTGTGTGAGCAACTGCGGCCGAACATCGTGATCCTCGACTCGGGCTTCGACCCGCACTGCCACCTGGTGCGACTGCTCCGCGACGGCGACCCGACGCTCGTCGTGGTGGTGCTGGTGCGGGACGCGCACCGCACACCGCAGTTCCTGTCGACGGCCGCCGCGGCGGGCGCGCACGCGACCGTGCCGCGCACGGCCGAACCGCGCCGCCTGGCGGAGGCGATCCGGCGGGCCCACATCGACCGCCGCTACACGGACCCCGCCCTCGCCGCGTTGACGGCACGGCCGAAGCGCCAGCCGTCGTCCGAAGGGACAGGAGCGAGCGGCAAGCAGCAGATGCCGCTCTCGCGGCGCGAGTACCAGGTACTGCAGCTGGTGGCCGAAGGTCTGGAGAACTCGGCGATCGCGAAGACGCTGTTCCTGTCGGTGGAGACCGTGCGCACGCACGTCAAGAGCATCCTGCGCAAACTGTCGGCCCGGGACCGCACGCACGCGGTCACGAAGGCGTTCCGCACGGGGATCCTCATCCCGCGCCCGGAGGAGAGCACGGCCCCGTCCGCCGACGGCACACCCGGCCCGCCGCCGCAGCACACCCCGAAGCCGCACACCCCGCCGCAGCACACGCCCGCCGCGAGTGCGCAGCCCGCACCTCCCACAGCTCCGCCCACCGCCCCGGCGTGACCTGCCGCGCGCGGCCCACCCCCGGGCCGCCCACGGGAGACCATGCGAAAGGCGGGTAACGCGGAGACGAGACCCAGAAAACACCGCCGCGACTTGCCGTCGATTACCTGGGAGTAATATCCTCAAGTTACCGGCGAGTAGGGCCGTGTTGTCCGGAGCTGTCCACATCACGGGCTGTGTATGGACGTACGAACAGTGCCCAGCCGCCACACCCGAACAACCTTCGTACGGAGCGACGACATGGGCCACTACAAGAGCAACGTCCGGGACCTGGAGTTCAACCTCTTCGAGGTCCTCGGCATCCAGGACCGGCTCGGCAAGGGCGTGCTGGCCGAGTCCGACGAAGAGACCGCCCGCGGTGTGCTGTCCGAGCTCAACAACCTCGCGACGGGCCCGCTGGCAGAGTCCTTCGAGGACGCCGACCGCAACCCGCCGGTATACGACCCGAAGACCTTCTCCGCGACGCTGCCGGAGTCGTTCAAGAAGAGCTACCAGCAGCTGTGGGACGGCGAGTGGTGGCGGCTCGGCCTCACCAACAAGCTCGGCGGCTTCGGTCTGCCCCCGACCGTGCAGTGGGCCGCGTCCGAGCTGATCCTCGGCGCGAACCCGGCGCTGTACATGTACATGGCCGGTCCGAACTTCGCGATGGTCGTCGACCAGAACGGCACCGAAGAGCAGCAGCGCTGGGCGCAGATCATGATCGACCGCGCCTGGGGCGCCACGATGGTGCTGACCGAGCCGGACGCCGGTTCGGACGTCGGCGCCGGCCGCACCAAGGCCGTACAGCAGGAGGACGGCTCCTGGCACATCGAGGGCGTCAAGCGCTTCATCACCTCGGCCGACCAGGACATGACCGAGAACATCATGCACCTGGTGCTGGCCCGCCCCGAGGGCCACGGCCCCGGCACCAAGGGCCTGTCGTTGTTCCTCGTGCCGAAATACCACTTCGACACCAACACCGGTGAGATCGGCGAGCGCAACGGCGCCTACGTCACGAACGTCGAGCACAAGATGGGCCTGAAGGTCTCCACCACGTGTGAGCTGACGTTCGGCCAGCACGGCACGCCCGCCAAGGGCTGGCTGCTCGGCGAGGTGCACAACGGCATCGCGCAGATGTTCCAGGTCATCGAGTACGCGCGCATGATGGTCGGCACCAAGGCCATCGCGACGCTGTCGACCGGCTACCTCAACGCGCTCGAGTTCGCCAAGGAGCGCGCGCAGGGTCCGGACCTGACCAAGCAGACCGACAAGACCGCCCCGCGCGTCACCATCACGCACCACCCGGACGTGCGCCGCAGCCTCATGCTGCAGAAGGCCTACGCCGAGGGCATGCGCGCCGTCTACCTCTACACCGCGTCGTTCCAGGACCAGGTGTGGACGCAGGAGGGCGACGAGGAGTCGATCAAGCTCGCCGAACGCGTCAACGACCTGCTGCTGCCGATCGTCAAGGGCGTCGGCTCCGAGCGCGCCACCGAGCAGCTCGTGCAGTCGCTGCAGACGTTCGGCGGTTCGGGCTTCCTGCAGGACTACCCGATCGAGCAGTACATCCGTGACTCGAAGATCGACTCGCTGTACGAGGGCACCACGGCCATCCAGTCGATGGACTTCTTCTTCCGGAAGATCGTCCGCGACAAGGGCCAGGCGCTGACGCACATCGCGGGCGAGATCTCGAACTTCGTGGAAGGCGGAGCGTCGGAGCCCGATTCGCGCCTGAAGAAGGAGCGGGAGCTGCTCAAGCAGGCTCTCGACGACGTCCAGGGCATGCTCGGTTCGATGATCGGCAACCTGACCTCGGCGCAGGAGGATGTGAACAACGTCTACAAGGTCGGCCAGCACAGCGTGCGTTTCCTGCTGTCGGCGGGCGACCTGATCGTCGGCTGGAAGCTGCTGCAGCAGGCCGAGATCGCGCTGGGCAAGCTCGACGGGGCGACCGGCAAGGACAAGTCGTTCTACGAGGGCAAGGTCGCCGTCGCCTCGTTCTTCGCCAAGCAGGTGCTGCCGGAGTTGACGGCCCGCCGCGCCATCGCCGAGGCCGCCGACAACGACCTGATGGAGGTCGACGAAGCGGCGTTCTGATCGCCGTGACGCACGGCGTCCCACGAACGAGGGCACCTCGGCCGTCACTCCCCCTGGCGGCCGGGGTGCCCTTTTCGTGCCCGCCTGCGACGTCGGGCCAGTTTGGGAGACCGTCCCCGGGGGCACCTTGGTTGCATTGAGCGCGACCAAGGTGGCCCCGGGGCTTCCTGGTGCGCTCAGGTGAGGAATGATCGTCTTCAAGGGGACGCACCCTCGTATCGGAGGCTCGGCATGGAGATTTCGGGCATCATCTCGGCGATCCTCATCGGACTCGTCATCGGCGTGCTCGGCAGGCTCGTGGCACCCGGCAAGCAGAAGATCGCCATCTGGTTGACGCTGCTGGTCGGTGTCGTCGCCGCGTTCGTCGGCACCGCCATCGCCCGCGGCATCGGCTACGCCGACACCGACGGCTGGGACTGGCTCGAGTTCATCACCCAGGTGGTCGTCGCCGCCATCGGTGTTTCCCTCGTCGCAGGGATCGCGGGCAAGGATCGCAAGAAGGTCGAGCGCTGACGGTTCGCGGGCTCGGGTCGGCGGCAACAGCGACAGCAGCGGCGAGCAGGCGACGCTCGTCGTGACGCTGCCGAAGCCGCCGACCCGAGCCGCGTCCTGCTCAGCCCCGGCTGCGGTCCACCTGCTCTGAACGTCCGTCGCCGGGCAGGAACGGCCAGCCGGGCCGCCGCGTGTCCCCGCCGTCGCCACCACCGCCGTTGCCGCCACCGCTGTCGCCCCGTTCGCAGACGACCCGCGGCACCGGCCGGTACGTCACCGTCGTCGATTGCCGGTCCACGACTCGGTCGCCGCGCAGCGCCTTCACCACCCGCGTGTCCGTGACGGTGAAGCCCTCCGCGCCGGCGCTCTCCTCACACCCTGGGCCGCGTTCCCGCTGCACCGGCGGGGACGTCACGTCGGTGCGCTCGCTCGTGGACCCGCTGACCCGGTACTGCTTCGTGCCCCAGAGCCGCACCGTCACGCTGTCGCCCGAGGTCCACGCCTGCACCGCCACGCCGCTGTCGAGGTTGTTGGTCAGCGACATGTCGACCGTCGACCCGTCGGGCAGCTGCGACACGGCGTCCCGGCCCGCGGGGTAGCGGTCGACGTACGTCGGGTGCGCCGTGTGGCCCGCGTCCTTCAACCCGGCCTCGTACGCGGCGTTGTACAGCGTGCTCGTCAGTTGGGACACGCCGCCTCCGATAACCCGCGGACCGGTGCCGTCGGTGTACAGGGGCGCCTCGACGTAGCCCTTCGACGAGGTCCGCGGCCCGGTGGCCTCCTCCAGGCTGAACGTATCGCCGGGACGCACCACCGAACCCGTCACCGCCTCGGCCATCGCCGAGACGTTCTGCGCCGTCGCACCGCTCAGCCCACCGGTGGTGAACTCGCCGACGACCTCCTTCACCCCGAGTTTCCGCAGTTCCTCGGTGCTCACGTCCGGCGCCTGCGTCTGGTACACGACGTCAAGCGTGCGGCCCTGCTGTTTGCCCGCGACCGTGATGAACGGGGCGAACGTCTCCTGCCAATCGATCCGCCTGCCTTCCTCCGACGGTTCGACCGACGGCCGCGAGCCCACGAACACCAGCTCGGCGTTCGACGCGCTCCGTTCGGTGTCGCTCAGCCGCGGGGCGAGCACGTCCTGCAGATCGGCCCGGTCGAGGGTCAGCTGCAACGCGCCGCCTTCGGCGGGAGAGTGCTTCATCGCGGCGCTGATGTCTTTCGGGGTGAGGGTCGCCGTCGTCCTGTCGGCGCGCACCGTCACCGGCCCCGACACGAGCGGTTTCGTCTGCCGGAGGGCCTGCCGCACGGCCTCGTCCGTGGTCTTGGCGGGCGTGACGTCGACGTCGAGGGTCACGCCCTGGTCGGCGAGCCAGTCGGCCTTGACCTGCTTCATCGCGCTGTCGACGTCGGCGAGGCGCTGCCCCTGCCGCGGCATGATCGGGAACGGTTCGACCGCGCCGTCGCCGGACACGGTGCGGAACCCGACGTCGCCCTCGCGCACCTCGTGGTTGATCTCGTCGCCTGCGATGCCGGTGATCGCCTGACGCAGCTTGCCGTCGTCGGTCGACGACACGACGCCGATCTCGCGCGTGGTGAACAGCGACGTCAGCCGCGACAACGGGTCGATCGGTTGGTTCCCCGCACGTTCGACGGTGCCCGCCCAGTCGAGGCCGAGGCCCGCGTCGGCCGGGTCGAGTCGAGTGGTGACGTCCCCGGCGTGCACAGGTAGCGGGTCCGTCAGCTGTGGGCCCAGTTCGGTGCGCAGCTTCTCCTCGGCCTCGGCCCGGCTGAGCCCGCCGACCTCGACACCGGCCACGGTCACCCCGCGCGGCACGTCGCCGAGACTCGTGACCAGGTCGACCATGTACACGAACAGCAGCCCGACGACGGTGCCGCCGAAGATCATGAACGCCTTGCCGATGCCACGCCGGATCTTGGTGTGCGCGGGACGTTTGCGGGGTTCGGCGGGGCCGAGCAGATCCGCCGCGAGTCCGGCGTCACCGCTGCCTGCGGCGGCCTCGTCGCGGTACCGCACGCTCGGGTACGCCGAGAACGCCGCGGCGGGCAGATCGGTTCCCGTGGCCTCCGGGTCGGTGTGGTCCGAGGGCCACGCCGGGTCGTGCGAGAGCAGCCAGTTGTCCGGCAGATTCAGCGAACCGTCATCCTCGTGAACCCGGCCCTCGTGAATCCGGTCCTCGCCGCCCTCGTACCCGTCGTAGCCGGCCTCCCCACGGTCGTGTGAGGAACGGGCAGCGCCGCCTTCGGGGTGGGCCGGGTGTTCCCACGGCCGGTCGTACTCCTCGCGCACCAGCCCTCCCCGAGTGCTCCGCTTACAAGTACAAGCCTGTGCCCTGTTCGGTCCGCTCGCTCGCGATGGCGTGGATGTCACGCTCGCGCATCACCACATAGACGTCGCCCTGGATTTCCACCTCGAGCTGGTCTTCGGGGTTGAACAGGACTCGATCGCCGATCTTGATGTTGCGCACGTTGTTGCCGACTCCGAGGACGTCACCCCAGCAGAGCCGGCTGGCCATCTGCGCGGTCGCAGGGATGACGATTCCGCTGCTGCTGCGGCGTTCGCCGTCGTCGGACGGCTGCCGCACGAGCAGGCGGTCGTGCAGCATCTGGATTTCGAGCTTCGCGTCCGAATCCGCGTTGTTACGGGGTTCCACCACGCGTTCATGTTAAGCCCCTGCCGGACCCGGATTACCGGACATCATCAGGCTCAGCGCACCGTCGCCGCCGCGTTCGACCCGGATCGGCACACCCCAGTCCTGGCGCGTGACCCGGCAGACGGGGTGCTCGGCGTCGATGTCGCAGCTGGCCGCCTGGGCGACGACCTGCAGCACACCCTCGGTCACGTCGTCGGAGAGGCGGATCAGCCGGGACAGGTCGGTATCGGCTCCGTCGCCCTCGACGAGCAGTTCCGGCGGCGAGGCGCTCACCTCGAGCCTGGTCGACGGGCCGTATCGCTCGTCGAGTTTCTGTCCCGGCGGCGGCGTGAACACCACGTTCAGCTGCACCGCACCCGAGGCCAGCACCGTCGCGGGCCTGCGCACCTCGAGCGCCTCACCGTCCACCTGGTCGGCGTCGGCCGTCGCCAGGGGAGTCAACCGGTGCGCACCCGTCTCCACGACGAACACCTCGCCGTCGGCCACTACCAGGCCCGCGGGTTCGGCCAGGCCCGAGGAGATCGTGCCGACCTCACCCGTGGCGGGGGCATAGCTGCGGATCGCACCGTTGTAGGTGTCGGCGACTCCGACGGTGCCGTCGGGCAGCACGGCCACGCCCTGCGGGTGTTGCAGCAGCGCGTGGGCTGCCTTGCCGTCGCGGTGGCCGAAGTGGAACAGGTCCGTACCGACAGCGGTGTACACGGCGTGGCCGTCGCCGCCGTCGCTCTCGATCCACCGCAGCGCCGACGTCTCGGCGTCGACGAACCACACCCGGTTGCGGCCCACGGCCAGTCCGGACGGCTGCGCCAGGAACGCCTCGGCGGCGGGGCCGTCGCGCAACCCCTCCGTGGTCGTACCGGCCAGCCTGCGGATCGTGCCCTCGACCGGGTCGAACACGCCGAGCGTGTGGTTGCCCGCCATCGCGACGACGACCGCGCCCGGACCACCATCGGCCTCGTCCCACCAGCACACGTCCCACGGGCTGGTCAGGTCGACGTCGAGAGCCTTGCCCTCGTCGTCGCCGTCCCGCCACTGCTCTCCCGTGCCGGCCACGGTCGTGACGGCGCCGTTCGAGAGGTCGACACCACGCAGCGTGTGACCGGCCGTGTCCGCCACGACCAGGTGGTAGCCGACCCGCTGGGCGATCGCCTCCGGCAGCAGCGTCAGGCCCGACGGCTCGGCGAACGACGCCACATCGAACGCCCCGTCGCGGCCGCCGCGCTCACCGCTGCCGAAGCGGCGCACGACCGTCTCACCGTCGGAGGCGAACTCGGCGATGCCGTGTCCCGCGGTGTCGGCGACGAGCAGACGTCCGCCCGAGGTCGCGACGGCCTTCGCGGGGAAGCGCAATTCGGTGTCGGCCGTCTCGTCGGCCACGTACGGGTTGCCGCCGCGGCGCAGCGTCCCCTTCGCCTCGTGCTGCTCGGCCAGCTCGGCGACCACTCGGCGCAGCGCCTCGCCGTGCCCCTCACCTGCTGCGACGTGAACGATGTAGCCCTCGGGGTCGACGATCACCAGCGTCGGCCACGCCTTGATCGCATACTGCCGCCACGTCGTCATGGCCGGGTCGTTCAGCACCGGGTGGTACACGCCGTACCGCTCGACGGCGGCCGCGATCGCCTCGCGCTCACCCTCGTGCGTGAATTTCGGCGAGTGCACGCCGATGGTCACGAGCACGTCCCCGAACTCCTCCTCGATGGGGCGGAGCTCGTCGATCACGTGCTGGCAGTTGATGCAACCCGAGGTCCAGAAGTCGAGCAGGACGATCTTTCCGCGCAGACCTGCGAGACGCAGCCGCTCGCCACCCGTGTTCAGCCAGTCGGTGCCGGCGAGTTCGGGCGCGCGGACGTGCTGCCGCGCGGTGTTGCTCGCGGGCACAGGGTCGGTAGCACTCACGTTTTCCAGTGAACGTCATCAGGGCCCAAAGTGAGCCCCCTCGTGCCGCATTACACCCGCGAGAGCGATCACCCTCGACCACGGGAATGCGCAGGGTGTTTTCCCGCGTTGACCACCGCTCAGCGCTGCGCCGATCGAGCGCCCACCGAACGGCGGTTCACGCGAGCCCACCGCTACCCGGGGCAGCGAGTCAGTCGGCCGTGACGGCCTCCGCGCGCTGCTTCAGGCCTGCGAGGGTCTTCGCGATGTTGCGCTTGTTGAGCCCTGCACGGTCCGGAGTGCCGATCGCGACCCCGGTGATGACGCGGATCGGAGCGACCCGCCGGTCCCACGTGCTCTCGACGACCCGGCAGCCGTCGCCGTCCGGCTCGATGTCGTACTGCCAGCGGGACACCCGGATCGGGCCGACCCCGACGTCGAACGCGAATTTCTCTCCCTCGGCGGCGTCGGTCACCGTCGCGGTCGTGCTCCACCTGATGAAACCGTGCCGATTGCGGCCGCGGAACCTGACGCCCGGCGCCACTTCGGCCGCCCCGTCGAGCCACCGGAACCCCTCGTACTCGCCCGCCAGCTCGGCCATCACTCCGGGGTCGCTGATCAGGGAGTACACCTGTTCCGGGGAGGCGTCGATGTGGATCGAACCTGATGCGTCCGGTTCCTTCGGGGTGGGCATGGCCTGCTCCTCTCGTCGGGGGTGCGACTGCTGTGACGACGTGTCTACCGCCGGTAGGACGTCGGCCGCCACAGGGCCGACGTGCCGCACGCGGGTCAGCCGGCGCCGTTGCGGCGAAGGGCGCGCGTCATGCCGGTCGCGGCCGTGGTGGCGAGCACCCAGCCCATCGCCGTGAAGCCGGTCGCGACCCACATGTCGGCCTCGCCCAGATGCCATCGGCCCTTGTTGCCGAAGTCGACGATCGGCACGAGCAGGTCCACCGTGAACAGCACCGGATTCCAGTTCAGACCCGTGTCGTCGGCGTTGACCGCACACCGCCTGCCCTCCACCGCCAGCAGGTTCCCGTCGTCGATGCAGTCGTCCACCCGCACGCCGAACCACACGCTGCCCGCGACCAGCAACAACAACAGCAGCGCGACGGCGCGCACGGGCCGGTAGCCGTAGCCGACCATCCACCGCTGCAGCAGGCTCCACAGCCGCACCCCGAGCCCGACGACCGGCTTGCCGTGCGCCAACGACTCGTACCGGTACTGCTGCTTCTTCGCCAGCACCCAGTCGGCCTGCTCCTCGTTGCCCGACGAGCGGAGCATCGCGGCGAACTGGTCGTACGGGCCGGGCCGGTACCCGCCGATCGCGTCGTGCAGCAGCCGGAGCCTGCGCCGGACCTCGCCGGTGTCGCCGATCTCGATGGGCGTGCCGAGGCTGTCGTACCGAAAATCCTCGAGGTCGAGACCGCCCGTCGCCAGCCACAGACTTCCCTCGGAGCCGGTGGCGCGCGTGTCCGTGGCGTCGGCGGCGTCGGTGAGCGTGCCGCAGTGCGCCCGGAGCAGCACCACCCTCCCGAGCGGCGGTCCGCCAGGGGCGAGGACGAACTCGTCGGCGTGGGTGTCGCCCGCGTCGAGCGCGACCGCGGCGGGGTCGTCGGTGCCGCCGCTCGCACCGCACAGCAGCGCACCCGTGATGTCGAGCTGCCGCTGGATCTGCGCCCCGTCCATGGTCACGCCGCCCCGCGCCGTGAACGGGCGCTTCTCCTCGGCGGTGAGCAGCACGCTGCGCGCGACTCGCACCGACCGCAGGTCGACGGCCCAGTCGCGGCCGCCGTCGTCCTTGCGCTCCGGCTCGCCGACCTCGGTGCCCTGCAGGTCGATGCTGCCGCCGACGGACATGCCCATGAGCCGCAACGTCCCCTCGGCGCGGCAACGCCGGACATGCAGGTTGCCCGAGACCGTGCTGCGGCGGAACGACAGCACGTCACGTCCCGCGTGGTTGAACGTGCCGTCGGTGAGGTGGACGTTTCCGCGGATGGTCACGTCCGCGATCCGCAACTGCCCCTTGACCCGCACGCCCTTGCTGTCGAGGTCGCCGCTGATCTCACTGCCGTCGAGGTGCACCGCACGATCCCGGAAGGGCGGTTTCCGGCTCGGTAGCACACGGATGTGCGCGTCGGCCAGCCGCAGCGAGCCGCCGATCCGGGAGTTGACCATGCGCAGCGTGCCGTCGACGTCCAGTCCGTCGGACAGCTCGACGTTGCCGTCGACGTGCAACCGGTCGGCGATCAACGCCGGATGCGGATCGACGTACCAGTCGCCGGTCTTCCACGTGTCGACGCCGATGCCGTCCTGCCTGACCTTCAGCTCGGCGCCCCGGAGATTGAGATCGCCGGAGACGCGCATGCTCGGCATGTACAGCAACCCGCGCGTGGCGAACCGCTGCCGACCGGCATCGCCGCCGGGCCGGTCGAGCTCGCACAGCAGACTGCCGCCGACGACCGCCCCGTTGCCGTTCAGCGCGAACCCGTCGGGGTTGCGCAGCGACGCACCGGAGAAGTTGACGTTGCCACCGGTCCGCAGACCCGGGATGCGCACCTCGCCCTCGGCGTCCAACCGGTAAGCCAACAGCGCGCCCGTGACGAGGAGTCGATCGGCGTGGACCGCCTTGCCCTGCGGGTGGACGATCCGCGTCGCCGTGAGCACCGCCGACCCCTCGATCACCGCATCGGTCAGGTTGACGGCCGCGTCGGGCATGCCCCGGTCGACGTCGTCGGCCCGGCGCATCGTCGTCTCCCCGTCGCCGCCGCCGGCCTCCGCCTCGATGTAGCACTTGATCAACCGCAGGTCGTTGCCCGTACGCAGGTTGCGCGCCAACAGCCCCGGCAGCCGGCAGCGCTGGAACACCAGGCCGAGCAGTTTGGCTTCGCGTACGTCGGGGGCGTACTCGAACCGGCAACGTTCGAAACGGAACAGATACCGCAGGTCGGCGCCGCGCAGGTCGAGTCTGCCCGTGATGTAGGCGTTCTCGACCTGCACGATCGGCGCGTTCGTCGACTGCTTACGCCAACGCAGGATCCCTGCCAGGCCGCTGTCGAGGACCTGCCGGACCAGCTCGGAGGCGTCGACGACGTGGTCGGGTTCGGATTCCGCGTCGAACGGGTCGTACCGGCCGGCGTCGTCGGCGGCGGGGCCATCCGCGCCGCCGGGCCTGCCGCCGCCTGCCTTTCCGGTCCTGCCGGGCGCAGCTTTCCCCGACTTTGCCGAGGTGGCGATCCAGCCGGGCCTGCGGGCGCGGGGGACGTTGCCGTGGTCGGCTTCGACCTGCGAGGGGATCGGGCTCGGATCGGCGCCCGGCGCGGTGACCCACCGTGTGACCTCGAGGTCGGCGGGGCCGTCGGGGGAGCCGCCGGGGGAGCCGGGGCCGTGGGCGCCGCCGGGGGAGCCGGGGCCGTGGAAGTCGTCGCTGCGACCGGAGCTACCTGCTGGGTCGTCGTCGCCGTCGTCGCGGTCACCTCGTCGGCGGATGCCCGGCATTGCGCAGCGCCCCTCTCTGGTCACCTGCCGACCGGAGCCGGCCCCGATCACGGTGTGAACAGCCGGGAGGCGGAGACGACACCCGGTACCGACACGACCGCGCAGAGCGACAACCTACCGCGCGAACACCCGCGACATCACCGTTTTCAGCGACCCCGCAGACCCCGCCCGGTGACCCGCGAACAGCGCGTGGGTGTCTGTCAGTCGGTTTTCGAGGCGTGCACCGGGTTGAGGACGCGGCTGAGGAACGTCTTCGTGCGCTCCTCCGCCGGGTCGGCGATGACCTTCGACGGCGGGCCCGACTCGACGATGACGCCGCCGTCCATGAACAGCACCTTGTCGGCGACCTCGCGCGCGAACTGCATCTCGTGGGTGACGACGAGCATCGTCATGCCCTCGTCGGCGAGCTGGCGCATCACGCCGAGCACGTCGCCGACCAGCTCGGGGTCGAGCGCCGACGTCGGCTCGTCGAACAACATCACCGCGGGCTGCATCGACAGCGCCCGCGCGATCGCCACGCGCTGCTGCTGCCCACCGGACAGCTGCTCGGGCATCGAACCGGCCTTCTCCGCCAGTCCCACCTTGTCGAGGTTCTCCCGCGCGATCCGCTCGGCCTCCGTCGCGTCGCGCTTGAGCACCTTGCGCTGCGCGACCGTCAGGTTGTCCAGCACCGACAGGTGGCCGAACAGGTTGAACCCCTGGAACACCATGCCGATCGAACGCCGCGCCCTGTCGATGTCGACGTCCGGGTCGGTCAGCTCGTAGCCGTTCACCACGACGCTGCCGGCGTTGGGCTCCTCGAGAACGTTCACACAGCGCAGCAGCGTCGACTTACCCGAACCGGACGGGCCGATGATGCAGACGACCTCGCCGCGCTCGACACGCATGTCGATGCCCTTGAGCACCTCGAGCATGCCGAACGCCTTGTGCAGGCCGGTGATCTCGACGATCGGCCCGCCACTCGCGGCCTGCGCGTCACCCGTGTCGGCGCTCACGCCGTCACCTCCAGTCCTTCGTCGCGCTTGCGGCCCGCGCGGCGTTCGAGGTACCGCGACAGGTAGCCCAGCGGCACCGTGATGAGCAGATAGCAGGCACCCGCCAGCAGGATCGGCGACATCGAGTTGGTCGCGTTCATGCCCTCCCGGCCGAACTTCGCCAGTTCGTACTGCGTGTCGAGCAGGCCGAGGATGTAGATCAGCGACGAGTCCTTCGTCAGCAGGATCAGTTCGTTGGTCAGCGGCGGCAGGATGATGCGGAACGCCTGTGGGATGACGACCGTGACCATGGCGCGCGACTGCGACATGCCGAGCGAACGTGCCGCCTCGACCTGCCCCTTCGGGACGGCCTGGATGCCGGCGCGCAGCGTCTCGGCGATGTAGCCCGATCCGACGAGACCGAGTGCGATCGCCGCGGTCGAGTAGGTGTCGAACTGGATCTGGAACGCCAGCGGCACGCCGAACCCGAGCGCGATGAACACCAGCAACGCCGGTACGCCACGGAAGAATTCGATGTACACGGTGGCGATCCACCGGTAGGGGGCGACCGACGACAGCTTCATCAGCGCCAGTACGAGGCCCAGGGCCAGCCCGAGTGCGAACCCGAGGCCGGTGTAGATGATCGTGTTGACCAGCGCCGTGGTGATGATCCCAGGGAACTGGGTGCCCATCGCGTCGAAGTTGAAGAACGCGTTGCCGAACTTCTCCCAGTCGGCGAAGAACGCCACGGCCGCGACGGCCAGCACGAGAATCCCGTACTGCACGCCACGGAAGGCCTGCGCCCGCTTGCGCGGCGACATCGGCATGGACCGACTCCTCACACGTTGCCCATCGCAAGGAGCCGACCTCACGACGGAGGCCGGCTCCCCGGGGAACGATAGTTGTGCCTACTTGCCGCTCTCGTCCGAGCCCTCTCCGCCGTCTTCCTTGGGCGGGGCCTCGCCGAACCACTTCTCGTAGATCTCGTCGTAGCGGCCGTCCTGCTTGGCGGCGTCGATGACCTCGCCGATCTTCGCCTGGAGCGCGCCGTTGCCGTCGGCCACGGCGATGCCGTACTGCTCTCCGGTGTCGAACTCGGTGCTGACCTCGAGGGCGTCCTTCGACTTCGTGGCGTACAGCAGCACCGAGTTGTCGTTGATGCCCGCCGCGACGGCGCCGTTCTGCACGCCCTGCTGCAGCAGCTCCAGGTCCTCGTACTGGCGGGTCTGATAGCCGTGCTTGTCCTTGTTCTCCTGGGCGTACTCCTCGCCGGTGGTGCCCTGCTGCACGCCGAGCACCTTGCCGTCGAGGTCGTCGAGGCCGCTGACGTCGGAACCGGCCTTGACCACCAGGGCCTGGTCGGCGTCGAAGTAGCCCTTCGAGAAGTCCATGACGCGGTCACGCTCGTCGTTGATCGTGATCGCGGCGGCGGCGAGGTCGCAGTCGCCCGTCTCGAACACCTGGCCGGTCTGAATACCTTCGAAGCTCGTGTTCACGAGCTTCTGCTTCACGCCGAGATCCTCGGCGACCAGGTCCACGAGGTCGACGTCGAAGCCGACGGTCTTGCCACCCTCGTTGCGGAACTGGAACGGCTCGTACGGCAGGTGGGTACAGACGGTCAGCTGGCCATCGTTGATCAACTCAATCTTGTCGCCCGCCTGGGTGTTGCCTGCGGTGTTGACCTCCTCGGCGCAGCCGGCCGCGGTAGCGGTCAGCGCCAGCACGGGAAGCACGGCGAGCGAACGGAGCTTGCGCTGCGTGGGTTTACGCCAGGGGTTACGCACCACGATCTTCACTCCTAGTAGTGGGCACTGGTCGGTGAAGGAATAGTGCCACTCCATGTGGGTAGTTGGCACTATCAGGGTCGTTACATAGCGGTTTCGATACCGATCACGGTCTCGTTGCGCGCTGGACACCCGGGCACCGGCTACCCCGTGTGGCCCACCCCCAGCCCCGCGTGTTCCGCACTCGGTCCCGCGTGTTCCGCACTCGGTCCCGCGTGTTCTGCGCTCGGCCCCGCAACCCCGCGTACTGCGCGCTGCCACACGTTCCGCATCCGGACCCGTCGGCGCCCCCGGGGAGCTGCGCCGACGGAAGTGACCTACATCTACCGCATTGGGGTCGAGGTGGGGTTACCTTGCGAGCATGCCCGCACCACGCGTCTCACTGCCCGCCGCCGACCTGGCGCGCGTCGTCGTCTTCGCCGCGTTCATCGCCGTGCTCGGGATCTTCCCCGGCATCTACTTCGGCGCGTCCGGCGTACCCGTGGTCATCCAGAACGCGGGGCCGCTGCTCGCGGGTGTACTGCTCGGTGCGCGGCGCGGCACCGCGGCCGTCCTGCTGTTCCTTGCGCTGACCGCCATCGGCCTGCCCCTGCTGTCGGGTGGGCGCGGCGGGCTGGCGCCGTTCGTCGGCCCGAGCGGCGGGTTCCTGTTCGGCTGGATCCTCTCCGCACTGGTCGCGGGCCTCATCGTGAGCCGCGCGCCCAAGCTCAACCTCCCGGTCATCGGGCTCGCCACGCTCGCGGGACTGCTCGCCGACTACCTCATCGGCATCCCGTTCCTCGGTGCCTACCTCGGCGACCTCGGAGCGGCCGCCGTCCAGTCGCTCGTGTTCGTCCCCGGTGACCTCTGCAAGGTCGCGGCCACCGCGATCATCGCCGCCGTCGTCCACCGTGCCCTGCCCGGCACTCTGCCCAGGACCGCGCAAACCGAGTGACCCTCACCGCCCACGTTCCCGCCACCGCGCACGGCGCGGCCCGCACGCTCGCCGACCGCGGCGTCGGCCCCGGGACACGCATCGCCGTCGAGGGGTCCGGCGACGTGCTGTCGTGGCTGCTCGGGGCCGACCTCCTCGGTGCGGCGACGCTCGTTCTGGAACCGGCGTGGCCCGCCGCCGACCGCGCCGCCGTGCTCGCCGACGCCGACCCGGCGCTGATCGTCGACGGCAGTCCGGAGCCCGCCGACCCCGTCGAAGCGCGGGCCTCGGAGCACGACCCGTCCTTCTACCTGCCCACGACGTCGGGCAGCACCGGCACACCGAAGGTCGGCCTGCGGACCCGGTCGTCGTGGATCCGCAGCTTCGAGGCGCTCGGTCCCGTCGACGGGCCCGTCCTCGTGGCGGGCCCGCTCAGCGCGTCGCTGTTCCTGTTCGGCGCGCTGCACGCCACGTGGTGCGGCGCCGACCTGTGGCTGCGTGACCGCTGGCGCCCTGCCGAGGCGCGCCGGGCCGCCACCGTGCACGTCGTGCCCGCGATGCTCGCCGAGCTCGTCGCAGACGCCGAGCGCCGCCCGGGCCCGTCGGTTCTGCGCACCGTCGTCTGCGGCGGCGCCCACCTCGGCGGCGACCTGCGCGCACGGTTCGCACGCGCCTTCCCTGACACCCGCCTGGTCGAGTACTACGGTTCGGCCGAACTGTCGCTCATCGCGATCCGCCGTGACGGCGAGCTGCGTCCCGTCAACGGTGTCGACGTCGACGTCTGCGACGGCGTGCTGTGGGTGCGCTCGCCGCTGGCGTTCAGCGGCTACCTCCGCGGCAGCGAGCTCGACCCCGCCCCCGAGTGGCTGTCCAACGGCGACCACGGCAGGTTCACCGACACCGGCGGACTCGTCGTCACCGGACGCGGTTCGGCCACCATCCCGAGCGGCGGCACCCAGGTGCCCGCCGAACCCGTGGAATCGGTGCTGCGTACCGTCGCGGGCGTGGACGACGCGCTGGTCACGGGCACCCCACACCCACGACTCGGCCTGCTCGTCACGGCGATCGTGCAGGCACGGCAGCCGCCCGCACTCGCCGACCTGCGCGCCGCAGTGCGGGCCGAACTGCGCCCCGCGTTCCTGCCGCGGCGCTGGTTGTGGACGACGTCGCTGCCGCGCACCGCGTCCGGCAAGCCGGCCAGGGCCGTCGCGGCCGAGCAGCTCCGCGACGGCACGTTCGACGCCGCGCCGCTGACCGCGCCGGAGGAGGCGCCATGACCGAGCCGGTGGTCATCGCCGCGCGACGTACCCCGATCGGCCGTGACGGCGGCGGGCTGCGCGCGCACACCGTCGACGAACTCGCCGCGCCCGTGCTGCGGGCCGTGCTCGACGACGTGGGCGCGGCACGGATCGGCCACATCGACGACGTCGTGCTCGGCAACGTCTTCGGTCCCGGCGGCAACCCGGCACGGGTCGCGGCGCTGCGGGCGGGCCTGGGCGTCGACGTTCCCGGGGTGACCGTCGACCGGCAGTGCGCCAGCGGGCTCGCGGCCGTCGCGCAGGCGGCCGCATACGTGCGCGCGGGCCAGGGCGAGGCCTACCTCGCCGGCGGCGTCGAGAGCGCGTCGACCGCGCCCCGGCGCTCGTGGCCCACCGATCCGCCCACGCCGTACTCCCGCGCGCCGTTCGCGCCCGCGGAGTTCGGCGATCCCGACATGGGGCCCGCCGCCGACCTCGTCGCCGCGGAAGCCGGGATCTCCCGCACCCGCCAGGACGCGTTCGCCGTGCGCAGTCACGAACGCGCCGTCGCGGCCCAACGCGCAGGCCGGTTCGACCGCGAGCTCGTCGCCGTCGGGGGCGTGGCCGACGACGAACGCCCTCGCCCGGGATTCACGGTCGAACGCCTCTCCCGGTTCCGGCCCGCTTTCACCGCCGACGGCACCGCGACCGCCGCCAACTCCTGCGGGGTCAACGACGGCGCGGCGGCGGTCCTCGTCGTGAGCGAACGCCTGCGCGCCCGCCTCGGTGTGCCGGGCCTCCGGCTGGAGGCGTCGGCGACGCGGGCATGCGACCCGGCGCGCCTCGGCCTGGGCGCGGTACCGGCGATGCGCGAAGTGCTCCGCTCCGGCACGCCGGACGTCGTCGAGTTCAACGAGGCGTTCGCCGGGCAGACGCTGGCCTGCCTCGACGCCGTCGGCATCGACGAGCACAGGGTCAGCCCGGACGGGGGCGCCATCGCGCTCGGCCACCCGTGGGGCGCGTCGGGTGCAGTGCTCGTGGTGCGATTGTTCTCGCGACTCGTGTGCCAGGGCCCGAGCGTGACAGGCACCGCCGCGACGGGCGTGGCGGCGCTGTCCGCGGGCGGCGGGGTCGGGGTGGCGACGAGGTGGACGGTGACGCGGTGATGTGGATGGTTTCGCGCGGTGAAGTGGACGGTGGCGCCGTGATGGGAACGGGTGCGCGGTGATCGAGTTCGACGGTGTCGGTCACACCTACGACACGAACCCCGTCGTGTCCGATGTGGACACGAAGCTCGACCAGCGGCGCGTGGCGTTCGTGGGAGCCAACGGTTCGGGCAAGTCGACGGTCGCGAGGATGATCAACGGCCTCGTCGTGCCGACCCGCGGACACGTCCGGGTGAACGGCCTGGACACGGCGTCGGAGGGGCGCAAGGTTCGCAAACACGTCGGGTTCGTGTTCACCAACCCCGATTCGCAGATCGTCATGCCCACAGCGGGTGAGGACGTCGCGTTCTCACTACGCGGCAGCGGCCTGTCCAAAAAGGAGCGAGCTGCGCGGGCCGCGGAGGTGCTCGCCGAGTACGGTCTCGACCCGGAGCACCCCGCGCACCAGCTCTCCGGCGGTCAGAAGCAGCTGCTGGCGCTGTGTTCCATGCTCGTCCTCGATCCCGACGTGCTGGTGTGCGACGAGCCGACGACGCTGCTGGATCTGCGCAACAAACGCCGCTTCACGGAGCTGCTGGGGCTGTTGCGTCAACAGGTCGTGCTCGTGACCCACGACCTCGACCTGCTCGACGACTTCGACCGCGTGCTCGTCTTCGACGATGGCCGCGTGGTCGCCGACGACGAGCCCGCCGCCGCCGTCCGCTACTACCGGAACCTGGTGTCATGACGAGGCCGACGCAACGCCTGATGAAGGGAACCGTCGGAGCTGCCGCCCGCCGGCCCGGCCACCACCCCTCATCGGCACGCTGTCGCGTGACTGCCTTCGATGCCCCCAAGGTGCCCTTCGGGTCGGCCGCGGGGTGGACGGCGTGACGCCGCTCGGGCTGTACGAGCCGGGTGGAAGCGTGCTGCACCGCGCACCGGCCGGGCCGAAACTCCTCACAGTCGTCGCGCTGGCGGCCGCCGTGGTCCTCCTCGACTCGCCGTGGTGGCTCGGCGGAGCGCTGGCCGCGGTGTTGGCTGGTTACGTCGTGGCTCGGGTGCCGCGGCGACGGTGGTGGCCGCTGGTGCGGACGCTGGTGATCGTGTCCGTGGTGGTGTTCGCGGTGCAGTGGTGGCTGCTCGGTGCGACGACCGCGGCGGTCGTGTGTTTGCGGCTCGTGACGGCACTGGCCGCGGCGAGCCTGTTCACGCTGACGACGCGCGTCGACGACGTCGTGTCCACTGTGGAACGCGTGGTACGACCGCTGCAGCGGTTCGGCGTGCGTCCCGAGATGGTCGGCCTGCTCGTCGGGCTGACGGTGCAGGCGATCGCCACGCTGTCCGGGATCGCGGGGGAGGTGCGGGCCGCGGCGAAGGCGCGCGGCGCCGACCGCAGCCCGACAGCGTTCGTCGTGCCGTTCCTCGTCAGAACCCTGCGCCACGCCGACCAGCTCGGCGAGGCCCTCGCCGCCCGCGGCACCGGCGACCGCTGAACCCGCTCTCGGACGAGCACGCGCCCGTGAGGCGCGCGCCGATCCCAGCCGCAAACGCAAAACACGCGAGGGGTGCCCGACGGCGCCCCGAGGCCTCGGTGACGCCGGCGCGAGGGGACGATTCGGAGCGTTGAACGCCCCCAAGGTGCCCTTGGGGCGCCTTGGGGGCATTCACCTCGTCGGGGGCCGCACCTCGTTGGGGATTGCCCGCGCTAGAAGGTGATCGCCATCGCCGGGTCGGACATCAGTGCTCCGACGTCGGCGAGGAACTGCGAACCCTGCTGGCCGTCGATGACGCGGTGGTCGAAGCTCAGCGACAACTGCATCACCTTGCGCACGGCCAACTCGCCGTCGACGACCCACGGCATGTCGCGGATCGCCCCGACCGCCAGGATCGCCGACTCACCGGGGTTGATGATCGGCGTTCCGGTGTCGACGCCGAACACGCCGACGTTGGTGATCGTGAACGTGCCGTTCAACATGTCGGCGGGCTGCGTCTTGCCGTCACGGGCCGTCGTCGTCAGCTCCTCGATGGCACCCGCCAACTTCGGCAGTGACATCCCGTCGGCGTCGCGGACCTTCGGCACCACGAGTCCCCGCGGGGTCGCGGCGGCGATCCCCAGGTGCACGTAGTCCTTGAACACGATCTCGCCCGCGTCGCCGTCCCACAGCGAGTTGACCTCGGGCGTGCGCTTGGCCGCCAGGCACACCGCCTTCGCCGCGAACGCCAGCGGCGTCAGCTTGACGCCCGCGAACTCCGGGTGGGACTTGAGTTTCTGCCGCAGCTCCATCATCGGTGTGACGTCGACCGTGAGGAACTCCGTGACGTGCGGCGCGGTGAACGCACTGTGCACCATCGCCTCGGCCGTAGCCTTGCGCACACCCTTGATCGGGACGCGGTGTTCGCGCGCACCGTCGGCGGTGGGAGCGGTCGCCGCGACAGGCTGTTCTGGCGATTCGCAGGCCCGCTGCACGTCATCGCGGGTGATCACCCCGCCGTTGCCGGAGCCGGTCAACGTGCGCAGGTCCACGCCGTGGTCCTTGGCGAGCTTGCGCACCGGCGGCTTCGCCAGCGGCACGTACCCGCCGCGGGTGTCCGACCCCGACACGTCCGACCCCGGCACGTCCGACTCCGGAGCCTGCGCGGCCGCCGGAGCCGGGGACTGCGGAGCCGGGGACTGCGGAGCCGGAGATGCGGGAGCTGCCTGCGCCGCCGGTGCGGACCCGTTCGCCCCGGAACCGCTAGTGCCCGTGCCGTTCGCGCTGGGAGCACCGGACCCACCGGAGCCGGAACCCGCCGCGGGTGTGCGGGGACGACGCTTCGTGCTGGCGGCCTTCGAGCCGTAGCCGACGAGGGGTTTCATCTCGGCGCCCTCGTCCGACTCGGCGCCTTCACCCGACTCGGCGGCTGTTCCGTTGACGGAGCCGGTCGATCCGGCGTCCGACGCGGGAGCGGCACCGTGCGGGTCGACGTCGACGGTCAGGATCGGCGCGCCGACCTCCACCGTCTGCCCCGGCTCGACGAGCAGCTCGGTCACGACGCCCGCCCACGGGATGGGCAGCTCGACGGCCGCCTTCGCCGTCTCGACCTCGACGACGATCTGGTTGACCGTCACCTCGTCGCCCGGCTGCACCTTCCACCCGAGGATCTCGGCCTCGGTCAGCCCCTCGGCGGTGTCGGCGAGGGGAAACTGCTTGTACTCAGGCATGGATCCTCCTCACCATTCCAGGGCGTTGTCGACGGCGTAGAGCACCCGGTCGAGGTCGGGCAGGAAGTGCTCCTCCAACTTGGCGGGCGGATACGGGGTGTCGAACCCGGTCACGCGCTGCACCGGGGCCTCGAGCGAGTAGAAGCACTCCTGCTGCACCCGCGCCGCGACCTCCGAGGTCAGCGACACCTCGGACGACGCCTCACTGACCACGACGAGCCTGCCCGTGCGGCGCACCGACTCGAACACCGGCCCGAGGTCGAGCGGCGACAGCGTGCGCAGGTCGATCACCTCGAGGCTGCGACCCTCCTCCTGCGCGGCCGTGGCCGCGTCGAGCGCGACCGGCAGCGAGGGCCCGTAGGCGGCGATCGTCGCCGCGTCACCGTGGCGCACGACCCGCGAGCTGTGCAGCGGATCGGGCGTGGCCGTGGTGTCGACCGGGGCCTTCAGCGCGCTCGAGTGGTACAGCTTCTTCGGCTCGAACACCATCACGGGATCGTCCGAGCTGATGGCCTGCCGCATCATCCAGTAGGCGTCGACCGGGTTCGAACACGAGACGACCTTCAACCCCGGGATGTGCGAGAACAACGACTCCGGCGACTCGGAGTGGTGTTCGACCGCGCCGATGCCGCCGCCGAAGGGCACGCGGATGACGACGGGGGCCTTGAGCTTGCCCTGCGTGCGGTAGCGCAGCTTGGCCAGCTGGCTGGAGATCTGGTCGAACGCCGGGAAGATGAAGCCCTCGAACTGGATCTCGCACACCGGCCGGAAGCCGCGGACGGCCAGTCCGATCGCCGTGCCGACGATCCCCGACTCCGCGAGGGGCGTGTCGAGCACGCGGTGTTCGCCGAAGTCCTTCTGCAACCCGTCGGTGACGCGGAAGACGCCGCCGAGCTTGCCGACGTCCTCGCCCATCACGAGCACCTTCGGGTCGGCCTCCATCGCCGCCCGCAGCCCGTTGTTGAGCGCCTTGCCGATGGTCATGGTCTGCGTGTTCGCCGCCTGGGTGTCCACAGGGGATGCCGCGGGTGCCGCCATCAGTGCTCACCTCCCGCGAAACCGGCGAGGTAGTTCAGGTACTCCTCGCGCTGGGCGTCGAGTGCGGCCGGGGTGTCGGCGTACACCTCGCTGAAGATCCGTTCCGGTGGCGGATCGGGCATGGTGAAGCAGAAGTCGCGCAACTGCGCGGCGAACTCGTCGGCCTCGGCGTCGACACCGTCGAAGAAGTCCTGCTCGGTGCCGCCCGCCCGCGCGAGGTGGGCACGCACACGCTCGATCGGGTCCTTCAGCTTCCACGCCTCGAGCTCGTCCGAGAGCCGGTACCGCGTCGGGTCGTCGGTCGTGGTGTGGGCGTCCATGCGGTAGGTGAACGCCTCGATGAGCACCGGGCCGTTGCCGTGGCGGCACTCGTCGAGCGCCCACCTGGTCACGGCCAGGCAGGCCAGCACGTCGTTGCCGTCGACCCGGATGCCGGGAAAGCCGTAACCGCGGGCGCGCTGGTACAGCGGCAGCCGCGACTGACGTTCGGTCGGCTCGGAGATCGCCCACTGGTTGTTCTGGCAGAAGTAGACGACCGGCGCGTCGTAGACCGCGCCCCAGACGAAACCCTCGTGCACGTCGCCCTGGCTCGTCGCGCCGTCGCCGAAATAGACGATCGTGGCCTCGTTCTCGGCGTCGTCGGCGTTGCCGACCTTCCCGTCGAATTTCTGGCCCATGGCGTACCCGGCGGCGTTGAGCACCTGGTTGCCGATGACGATCGTGTACGGGTGGAAGCCGTATTCGGCCGGGTCCCAGCCCGAGTGGTCGGTGCAGCGGAAAATGCCCAGCAGCTCACGGAAGTCGATGCCGCGGGTGTACGCGACGCCGTGTTCGCGGTAGCTGGGGAACGCCATGTCGGCGGGCCGCAGCGCGCGGCCGGAACCGACCTGCGCGGCCTCCTGCCCGAGCAGCGGAACCCAGATGCCCAGCTGGCCCTGGCGCTGCATGGCGTTGGATTCCCGATCGGCCCTGCGCACGAGCACCATGTCGCGGTAGAGCCCGCGCAGTGCCTCGGCGTCGATGTCGGCGAGGTAGGGGTCGAACCGGCTGTCGGCCAGCCGCTCGCCTTCCGGCGTGAGCAGCTGCGTCAGCTCGGCACCGCCTTCGGTTGTCGCTCGCAAACCCGCGATCACCTGCTCCGGGGATGGCTGTGCCGCTGTCGCGGCGGGGCCGGCGCCCGGGTCCGGTCGCGTCCACTGTTCTGGGGACGGCATGGTTTCTCCTCCAGGTCGTGCCGCTCGGCCGCTTGTGGCGACCGCGACGGCTCGCCGCCGGCACCGCCGGCACGTACCTGTGGTGTGGCCGCGCCGGTGTCCGTCGGCGGTGACGGTTCACGTCGTCATCCTGGCACGAACGGGGGAGGTTTGCGGAGGGCCCGTGGCCGAATCTTTGCCGCCAATGCCGCCGTGAACTGGGAAAATACTCGGACTACCGACGATGAGGCCGCCGAAAGTCTGTTGTCCATCCCGCCCGTGGCCAGCACCGGCGCCGCGGCCCCACGACGGCCCGTGACCGGCCGGTCGCACGCCGCGCGAGTGTGAGCGATCCATGTCACAACTCGGTGACGCCGGTCCTGCTGCTCGACGTACCCGCCACCGACGAGACCGTCGTCGTCTACGGCCATCTGGACAAGCAACCGGCGGCGGGCGAGTGGTCGGCAGGCCTCGCGCCGTGGACGCCCGTGATCAAGGAGGGCAGGCTGTACGGCCGCGGCGCAGGCGACGACGGGTACGCGGCATACGCGGCCGCGACCGCACTCGAGGCGCTGCACGCCGGCGGCGGCGCCAACGCGCGCACGGTCGTGCTGCTGGAGACGTGTGAGGAGTCCGGCAGCCGCGACCGCGGCGCCTACCTGGAACACCTGCGACCGCGACTGGGCGAGGTCGGCCTCGTCGTCTGCCTCGACACCTCCGGCGCCGACCACGAACGACTGTGGCTCGCGACGTCGCTGCGCGGGATGATCTCGTTCGACCTGGGCGCCGACGGGCTGCCACCACTGCCGGAGGCGGCAACGTGCTGCGGCCGTACACCACCGTGAAGCTCAGTTTCCGCCTGCCACCCACGGTCGACGCCGACACGGCGCTTGCCGCGCTGACCCGGGTGCTCACCACCGATCCGCCGTTCGGAGCGCAGGTCGAGGTCGCCAGGGCCGACGCGGCGTCCGGTTGGAACGCGAGTCCCCGCACGCCGTGGCTGGAGTCCACATTGGACGAGGTGGGCGACGAGGTGTTCGGCCTGCCGTGGCGGGCGCTCGGTCTGGGCGGGACCATTCCGTTCCTCGGCATGTTCGGCCGCGCCTACCCCGACGCGCAGTTCGTCGTCACCGGACCTCGCGGCCCCGGCAACAACGCGCACGTGCCCGACGAATGGCTGCACCTCGAGCAGACCGAACGCGTCACCGAGGCCGTCGCGCGGATCCTCGACGCGCACGCGAGGGCGTGAGGCGCGCCCGGCGGCGTGGTCCATCGCGTTCCGCAGCGGGCCGGTTGCCGGGAAAACGCAGTGGCAGGATGGGTGACGTGGAACAGCGAACCGTAGCCGACACCGTCCGGAAGACGTGGTCGGAAGAGATCCTGCCCAGCCTGTCCGGCCTCGTCGAGATCCCCGCACTGTCGCCGGGATTCGATGCCGAATGGGAGACCTCCGGCCACCTCGACGCCGCGATCGCGCACGTACGCACCTGGATGGAGGCCCGGCAGATCCCGGGAGCGACCATCGACGTCGTCCGGCTCGAAGGCCGCAGTCCGGTGCTGCTGCTCGACGTCCCGCCGACGCCGGGCGCCGAGGACGCGGGCACCGTTCTGCTCTACGGCCACCTGGACAAGCAGCCGCCGGTCGGTGGCTGGTCCGAGGGCCTCGGACCGTGGACGCCGGTGGTCGACGGGCACAAGCTGTACGGCCGCGGTTCCGCCGACGACGGGTACGCGGGCTACGCCGCGACCGCTGCGCTCGAAGCCGTCCGCGCCGGCGGGGGCATGCACGCGCGCTCCGTCGTCCTGTTGGAGACGGGCGAGGAGTCCGGCAGTCCCGATCTGCCCGCCTACCTCGAGCACCTGTCGGACCGGCTCGGCCGCGTCACGTTCGTGGTCTGCCTCGACTCCGGCGGCAACGACTACGAACGGCTGTGGCTGACGACCTCACTGCGCGGTCTCGCACAGGTCGACGTAACGGTGCGTGTGCTCGACTCGTCGCAACACTCCGGCCTGGCCAGCGGGGTGGTGCCCGACTCGTTCCGCGTCCTGCGGACTCTGCTCGACCGCATCGAGGACTCGGCCACCGGTGAGGTGCTGCTGCCCGAGTGCACCGTGTCGATCCCGCAGAACCGGGTCACCGAGGCGGGCGCGACGGCCGAGGTCACCCCGCCCGGCTCGGTCGCGGGCGCGTTCCCACTGCACGGATCGACGCAGCCGGTGGCGGGCGACGACGTCGAGCTGCTGCTGAACAACGCGTGGCGGCCGACGCTGTCGATCATCGGCGCGTCCGGGTTCCCCGAGCCCGACGACGCGGGCAACGTGCTGCGGTCGGCCTCCACGCTGGCGCTGAGCTTCCGGCTGCCGCCGACGGCCGATTCCGCCGCTGCGCTCGACGCCATCAAGAAGGCGCTGACCACGGACGTGCCATACGGCGCGACGGTCGAGCTGTCCGGCATCGAAGCCGCCGACGGGTGGAACGCACCCGACGCGGCACCATGGCTCGCGTCGACCCTGGAGTCGGTGAGCACCACGGTGTTCGACGCACCGTGGCGCACCAGCGGACTCGGCGGTTCGATCCCGTTCATGGGCCTGCTCGGCGATAAGTACCCGGAGGCGCAGTTCCTCGTCACGGGCGCGCTCGGGCCGGACTCGAACGCCCACGTACCCGACGAGTGGTTGCACATCCCGCAGGCCACCCGGGTCACCGAGGCCGTCGCCCACTTCCTGGACGCCCACGCCCGCAGCTGACGACCACCCCGAGGCCCGTGTTGCGCGCTCCGGGAGCCGTGTTGCGGATTCCGGGGCCCGTGTTGCGCGCTCCGGGGACGGCGCTGTTCGACGTAAGGATCGCCGGCCTGCGGCGTCGCGAACCACGCGGCGCCGCGGGCGGGGTCAGCCTTCGATGATGCGGGGCGGACCGTCGTCGCGGTCGTCGTCGCCGGAGCGGCCACGCTCGCCGGACTTGCCGTCCGCGTCGGGGCCGTCGGACACGACCTCGCTGTCGACGACGATCACCCGGCTGCGCATGCCGGGACCGAACGGGCCGCCTCCGTGCGCGGCTCCACCCACCGGTGCCCGCTTCTCGGCGCGACGCAGCCATCCCCGCCGCACGACCTTCCGGGTCGGCGGGATCAGGAACAGCAGCCCGATGACGTCGCTGACGAACCCGGGCAGGAGGATCAACATGCCGCCGACTCCGACGAGCATGCCGTCGGTGATCTCCTCGTGCGGCGACTTCCCGGAACGTGCCGTCGCGCTGAACGCGCGCATCGCCTTGCCTCCCTCGCGGCGTGCCAGCCACGACCCGACGAACGCACCCGCGATCAGCAGTCCGATGGTCGGGAGGAAGCCGATGAGTGACGCCACCGTCCACACGGCGGCCACCTCGGCGATCACGTACAGCAACAGCAGAACGGCCATATCGGGTCAACGTACGCGACGCCCGTTTTGATCCTGGTCGTGATCACCGTGTGAAGCCCGGCGCCACGACATCCACCCAAACCGGTCATCTTCGCACCAGCTCGACAGCACCGGGTGTGGGTGGTCGACCGCACATCCGGTGCGGGCACAATCGGTGGCCATGACCGAAGCGAACGAACCCACCATCACCGAGGCCGAACGGATCGTGCCGCCGCAGCTGAGCGTGGTCACGGTGGCCGCCGGGAACATCGGCGAGCTCCGCGAGTTCTATCGTGCGCTCGGCTGGGACGAGGTGCCCGGCAGCAGCGACGACTGGACCGGCTTCCTGCTCGGCGGCGTCGTGCTCGCGCTGTATCCGCGCGCCGCACTCGCCGAGGAGACGGGCAGTGGCATGTACGGTGCCGGGTTCACGCTGGCCGTGAACGTCGACAGCCCCGAGAAGGTCGACGCCGCCTACGAGACGGCGCTGTGGGCGGGCGGTGGAGCCGTCGCCGAACCGCAGGAACGCAAGTGGGGCGGCAGGTCGGCCTACTTCGCAGACCCCGAGGGCAACCGCTGGGAGATCGCCTACAACGAGCGGGTCGCGTTCGGGCAGCGCGGCGAGATCGTCGCCTACGGCGAGACCGTGTGAGCGGCTGTCAGGCCGCCCCGGGAAGGTCGAAGAAGCCGAGCATGCGCACGGCGGGCGTGTAGTCGCCCTTGACCTTGAGCCTCCCCCTCACGAACTGGGACGCCGGGCGGGCGTTGCCGGTGGCCACGCGGAGAAAGTCCTCGAACTGCGCCGTGATCGTCGTATCGGGCGTGAGCACGCAGTCCGCGGTCGACACGCAACGCCCGTCCTCGATGACCGTCTGGTAACGGTCGAAGTCGTCACCGTTGGGGAACCGCCAGGTCACAACGATGTCGGCGTCACCTGCGCGTTCGGCGTCGAAGTGGTCGGCCATGCGGCGGAACACCTCTTCGAGGAACAGCGCGCGTAGCTGCGGGTGCCGTGCCAACCCGCGGAGCTGCTCCTTCGACGCCCCGGCCACGACCTCGGCAAGCACCTCCGTGGACAACGAGCTGAGCTCGATGCCCGACCCGGTCGCGTCCAGCATGTGCAGCGTCTCCAGCACCCGGAGGAACTGCTCGGTACTCAGCACCCCCACGTCGATGCTGCGCGCGAACTCGTCGAGCACACTTCCCGTCGGCACGGCGACAGGTTACTCAGGGGTATACAGCCCGGCAACGTGGCCCGGCCCCGCTCACCGCTTCGGCGGAGCGGCGCCGGTCCGGGTGTTCACGCGTCAACCGCCGTCGTTGTCGTTCCGGTCGTCGCGGTCGTCTCGGTCGTCGCGGTCGTCCCGGTCGTCGTTGTCGTTCCGGTCGTCTCGGTCGTCGTTGTCGTCCCGGCCATCTCGGTCGTCGCGGTCGTCGCGGTCGTCGCGGCCGTTATCGTCGCGGTCGTTGCCTTCCCGGCCGCCCCTGTCGTCCCTGTCGTCCCTGTCGTCGGACCCTGGCTCATTCGTGGGCGCCGTGGTGGCGTCCTGCCGAGTGGTCTGCTGCTGGTTCCCGCCGTTGTCGTTAGCGGGCTCGGCCTCGTTGCACGCCGCCGACGCGAGCCCGACCGCTGCAGCCGCGGCGACAACCGCGGCGACCTTCCGTGTTCGCATACGACGAATCCTACGAAGACGTTCCCGCACCTCCGATGAAAACCAGATGAGAAGATCCTCATCGGCACGCTCCACATCACTGTCGAGCGAGACACTTCCGGCGAAAAGGTTCGCATCGTAACGCATTCCTGGCCGACACCAGGATTGTGACTCGACAGGCGGGGACAGACCATTCTCGGATTCCCACGAAACATGCATCGAGCACATATCGAGCCAGGCCCCGAATGGCCGATGGCAACGAAACGCCACTCGGCTTAGGTTCGAGCGAACCGGATTTTCCGGAACGTCGCGCCGCCGGTCCGCCCGGATCTCCCATGGGCCGGCGATGCGGCGGAAGAAGCCCCGCGCGCCCACCCTCCCGACTGACCGGGCGCGCGGGGTCCTCCCATTTCACGGCCGCCGCACCCCTTGTCGCTCGGGACGTCACGACGACGTGTTCGGACCCCGCCCGGAACGCGGACGGCATCGCTTGCGAACCGATCACAGCGGGCGAGGTCCGGCCCACCCCGAAACACCCGGAAACCGTGGACGGACACGCCTTCTCGCAACGGTGGCACAACAGCACCGTCCTCGTCCGAACCGACATGCTCGAGAAGGCAGATTCAAACGGTTGATCACCCCCATTTTCCAGCAGCCAGACGACGAGCAGGCGGCGAGGCGTTCTTCACCCATACAATTTCTAGCAGCCGGTAAATTCTCACCCGGAAACAGTTTCCGCCAAGCGCACCACCGTACGCAGCAGGTACCGTCGAACCCGCGGGCGGCGGATCCTTGCCCCAGGCCGGCTCGCCGGGGACGGGTGGAGGCGAATCCGGTTCGACACGTCGACGAGAGTCGCGCGCGGTTCTCACGGACACCGACGGCAGGCGCCGCGTAAGGTTACGCAGCGGTCTGTCGCAGGGACGCTGGACACCCGAGCACCGGTGCAGGGTCCCGCCATAGGTGCACTGCGCGACGCCGACGCGTACATCGACAGGGAGGAAGCGTGACGGAGAGCCGGCCGCAGGCGGAGAAATCGAAGCGCCTGCCCAGGGCGGTGCGGGAGAAGCAGATCCTCGACGCCGCCGTCATGGTGTTCGCCCGCCACGGCTACCACCCCGCATCGATGGACGAGGTGTCCGAGGTCGCGGGCGTGTCGAAGCCGATGATCTACAGCTACCTGGGCTCGAAGGAGGACCTGTTCCTCCAGTGCATCCGCCGCGAGGCGAACCGGTTGATCGACGCCGTGCAGACGGGCATCGACGTCGAGGCCGCCGCCGACATGCAGCTTTGGACGGGACTGCGAGCGTTCTACGGGTTCGTCGCCGAGCACCGCGCGTCGTGGACGGTGCTGCACCAGCAGGCACTGGCCGTGGGCGGCACCTTCGCATCGGAGATCAACGCGTTGCGTTCCCATGCGATCGAGATGGTGGCGAAGCTCGTCGTGTCCGAGGGCTCCCGGAAGGGCCTCGGGGAGCAGGCTGAGTTCTCCGGGGAGGGCCTCGCGGCCGCGCTGGTGGGGGCTGCCGAAGCGCTCGCGGACTGGTGGCTGGACCACCCGGATCTGTCGCCCGGCGTACTCGCGTCGTGGTTGATGAACCTGACCTGGCTGGGTTTCAACGACCTCGTCGAGGGGCGGGTCTGGCGGCCCAGCTGACGGCCACTGGCGTCAAGACCGGCGGATTCCGTCGAGGAGGAACGTGGTGCGGCGGTCGTAGTCTGCCGCGGGAGGCCGGGTGCCGTACTTGAGCGCGAGCGCACCGTCGTGCACGAGGGCTTCCAGATCGTCGGCCCGGAAATCCGGCCTGAGCTCTCCTGACGCGTGGCCCGCGGCGATGAGCTCGGCGTTGAATTCGCCTGCGACGTGGCAGATCGCCATGAGCTGCTGCGATTCCGGATACAGCTGCAGCAGCACGTCGTTGGCGGCGGGTTGGTGGTACTGGAGCTCGCGGATCGCGGCGATGTAGTACGCGATCCGCTCGCCGACGTTCGCGATCGTTCGCGCGCGGTCGACGATGGCGTACAACTCGCTCGCGACGAGTTCTTCGATGACGGCCTCGATCAGCCCGACCCGGCCGCCGAACCGGTTGAACACCGTCGCCTTGCTCACGCCCGCCGCCTTGGCCACGTCCTCCAGCGGCACGGCGAGTCCTCGACCCCGGAACGCATCGATCGCGGCACGGCGGATCTGCCCGGCGTTGCGCTTGGCGTCGGCGCGCAATCGCGACCCCGCGGGCTCTGGCTCGTCGGCCATGCTTCACCTTCCCGGCGGTGGAACACCGAAGTTGACCTGGGTCGTCAGCTTATCTAACGTGGGTGTCGGCCACAAACTGACCGCCTTGGTCAACTTAATCGGAGGTGCGCCGTCCATCGGCGTGACCTCGGGAAAGGTTGCGAAAATGATCGTTGTCACGGGCGCCACCGGGGCTCTCAACGGAGCCACCGTCGAGCATCTCCTCGAGCGCCTACCTGCCGAGCGCATCGGTGTCAGCGTCCGCGACGTCGACAGGGCGCGGCACCTCGCCGAACGCGGCGTGCGTGTCCGCCAGGGTTCCTACGACGACCCGGTCGCACTCCGCGAATCCTTCGAGGGCGCGGAGCAGGTGCTGCTGGTGAGCTCCAACGACATGTCGGCCGACGTGCTCAGCCAGCACCGCACGGCGATCGAGGCCGCCGTCGCGGCCGGCGCCACGCGGATCCTCTACACGAGCCAGCAGAACCCCGTGGACAGCCCGTATCCGCCCGCAGCGGTACACGCCGCCACCGAGGCCGCCCTCACCAATTCCGGGGTCGCGTGGACCGCGCTGCGGAACGGCTTCTTCGGCGATGTCGATCAGCTGCTCGGGCCATGGCGGCAGACCGGTGTCATCGCGCAACCCGCCGACGGCCCCATCCCGTGGACCGATCGCGGCGACCTGGCCGAGGCCGCGGCCGTCGTCCTCGCAGGGGACCGCTCGTTCGAAGGCCCCGTGACCCTCGCGGCGCCGCCCGTCACCCTCGACGACTTCGCCAAGATCCTGACCGTGGCCACCGGCCGCACGATCGAACGCGTCGTCGTGGACGACCGGCAGTGGCTCGCCGACCAGGTCGCGGCCGGAACACCGGAGCCGCTGGCCGAGATGACGCTCGCCATGTTCCAAGCCGCCCGCAGCGGCCACTACGCGGAGCCCGCCCCGCTGCTGGGCGATCTGCTCGGCCGCGAGCCCCGCAGCGCCGCCCAGCAGGTCATCGACCACATCGCGACCTGACGTGCGTCACACCTCGCCGGATGCGCGCTTCGAACGCGCCGCCGGCGAGGGGAACGTGCGCTGCGGGATCGCAGGTGCGACGGCCCAGCCGACCGCCACACCGGCCCGGCGACGGGTGCCGGTTCAGACCGCGGTGGCCCGCGCGGCGCGCTGCGCACCGTCGACGGCCGAGCTGCCCAGATCGCCCTTCGGCAACGGTTGCCGCGCCTCGAGGGCCCGGATCCAGTCCGAGGTCGAAGCGACGGCGGCCCAGTTCGAATTGAGCAACGTCATCAGTGTCGTGTGCACGGTCTCGGCGTCCGCGACCCCCGCGTCGTTGGCGAGGTTGATGGCGCCGGTCGCGTCCGCGAGCACCTCGGTGTCGAACCCCAGGTACTCGGCCTCGACCGCGGAGGCCAGCACGCAGTTGTTCGTCATGTAGCCGACCAGAGTGACCGTGTCGACGCCCTGACCGCGGAGCCAGTCGGCGACGTCCGTGCCGGAGTAGATCGAGCTGTTCTGCTTGACGACGTGTTTCCAGCCGTCGCTGCGACGGCGTGCGACCTCGGGATGCAGCTGGAAGTCGGGCCGGGTCGGGTTGAACAGGGGCGCGTCCTCGCCCATGGTGTGCTGCACCGCGACGACGGGGACGCCTGCGGCGTCGGCGGCGTCGATGGCCCCGGCGATGCGGGACAGGGAGTCCGCGTGGGGCGGGTACTGCACCTCCAACGGACCGTCGACGTAGACCTGCTGGACGTCGATGACGACGAGGGCGCGTCGAGGGGTAGTCACGAAGTCCTCCTTGGACCGGATCGATCTCTGACTGGTGTCACCGCGCCACTGAGGACGCTTCGCAGTCGATCGTGCCGATGTTCCCGTCGGCCGGGGAGTGGCGTGAATGCCGATATACGATGACTTCACGCCAATACGGGGGTGCCGGGTGCGGATCGGGATCTACGCTTTCGACGACGTCACGATGTTCCACCTCTCGGTGCCGCAGCTGGTCTTCGACGAGGTCGCGCGGCAGGGCCTCGGAACCTGGGAGACGTTCCTGTTCAGCGACGGCCCTCCCGCGATCCGCACCTCGGAGGGCTACCGCATCGGAGACCTGGCCGGCCTCGACGAGGCCCGAGAGGCCGATGCCGTCGTCATGCCGTCCTGGTTCTTCGACGGCCGACCGGCGAGCGAGGCCGTGCGCACGACGTTGACGACCGCGCACCAGGCGGGCGCGACGATCGTCGGGCTCTGTCTCGGCGCGATCCCCGTCGTCGATGCCGGTCTGCTCACCGGGCGTGCGGCCGTCACGCATTGGCAGGCCTTCGACCTGCTGGCGCAGCGACACCCGGAACTCGATCTCGACGACTCCGTGCTGTACATCGACCACGGCGACGTCCTCACCTCGGCGGGTACCGCCTCGGGGCTCGACGCGTGCCTGCACCTGGTCCGCTCACGTCTCGGCGCAAGCGCGGCCAACCAGGTGGCCCGCAGCCTGGTGATCGCGCCGCACCGGGAAGGCGGACAGGCGCAGTACATCGAACGGCCGATGCCTCCACGGTCGGCCGACGATGCGATTTCCCGTGCGATGCAGTGGGCCGAGCAGCGGCTGGCGGAACCGCTGCCGGTCGAGCGGTTGGCGACGACGGCCCACATGAGCACCCGGACGTTCGTGCGCGCGTTCCGCTCGGCCACGGGTACGACGCCCGCCGCATGGGTGCGCGCACGAAGACTGGACGAAGCGCGCCGGTTGCTGGAGACGAGCGAACAGCCGGTCGACCGGATCGCGGTGGACTGCGGGTTCGGGAGCGCCGTGACGATGCGTCAGAACTTCTCGGCCCGGTTCAGGATCTCCCCCTCGCAGTACCGGCGGCGCTTCCACGCCGGAGCGGAGTGAACCGGCGTGCGAGGACGACCGTCCTTTCCCGGGGCGCCACGGGATCACGGGCCGCACGGGCCGCACGGGCCGGCGCTGCACGAACCGGCACTACACGGACCGGCACTACAGGTGCGTGATCGTGCCCGACAGGTGCGGCTTCGGCTTGCGCGCGTTCCACACCTCGAAGGCGTTGCCGTCGTCGGTGCGCCAGGCCGTGAACGCCACCTTCGCCGGCAGCAGCACCGGCAGCTTGAACTTGACGTCCACCGTGTAGGCCTCCGGCAGCCTGCCCTCGAACGCAGCCAGCGCGCGGGCCTTCGTCCACATGCCGTGGGCGATCGCCGAGGGGAACCCGAACGCCTTGGCCGTCAGCGGGTGCAGGTGGATGGGGTTGCGGTCGCCGGACACGTCGGCGTAGCGGCGCCCGATGTCGCCGGGCACACGCCAGATCGCGCCGGGCGTCGGCGCCGCGAGCTGCTGCCCGCCGCCACCGGAACCGGAACCGCCGCCCCGCCGCAGGTACGTGCTCACATCCGACCAGACGACCTCGTCGCCCGCCAGCGCCTCGCTGATGACGTCGAACTGCTTGCCCTTCTCGTGCGGGCGCAGGTCGGCCACGCGCACGCGCAACGTCACCGCCTCGTCGAGCCGGACCGGCCGGTACCGGGTGATGCGGTTGGCGACGTGCACCATCCCCAGCAGGGGGAACGGGAAGGACGGCTCGGCCATCAGCGCCATCTGCATGCCGAACGCCTGGACGTGCGGGTAGGTGATCGGCAGCTCGTCGGACAACCGGAAGCCGCACACCTGGTTGTAGGCGGCGAGCTCGCCGGGGTCGGCGACGACGCCGCGGCGCACGAACTCCACGTCCGGCAGTCGGTCGCCACCGCGCTTGCGCAGCCCGCCGAGCACGACCTTCGGGTACAGCGCCGCCACGTTCGGGGCGCTGTCGAGCTCCTTGACCGTCATGTCACGCCCCCAGGAACGCCTGGCCGCACACGCGCACGACATTGCCGTTGACCGCGGCCGAGGCCGGGTTGGCGTACCAGGCGATCGTCTCGGCGACGTCGACCGGCAGGCCGCCCTGCGACAGCGCGGACAGCCTGCGGCCGAACTCGCGGATCATGACCGGCACCGCGGCGGTCATCTGCGTCTCGATGAAGCCGGGTGCGACCGCGTTGATCGTGGCGCCGTACTCGGCCAGCCGCGGCGCCGTGTCGTCGACCATGCCGATGACGCCCGCCTTGCTGGCGGCGTAGTTGGTCTGACCCACGTTGCCCGCGATGCCGGCCATCGAGGAGACGCCGATGATGCGCCCGCCCGTGTTCAGCACTTTGTCGGCTACGAGCTTGTCGTTGACGGCGAGCTGCGAGACGAGGTTGACGCTCAGCACCGAGTCCCACGCCTTGTCGGTGAGGTTGCCAAGAGTCTTGTCGCGCGTGATGCCCGCGTTGTGGACGACGATGTCGACGCCGCCGTGGCGCTCGGAGAGGTACTCGGCGAGCTTCGCGGGGGCGTCACCCGCCGTGATGTCGAGCTGCAGTGCGGAGCCGCCGATCTTGTTGGCGACCTGTGAGAGGTCGGCACCCTGCGCCGGGATGTCGAGCACGACGACGTGGGCGCCGTCGCGGGCGAGCGTCTCGGCGATCGCCGCGCCGATGCCGCGGGATGCGCCCGTGACCAGCGCCGTCTTGCCTTCGAGGGGCGCGCCCCAGCTCTCCGGCGCGGTCGCGGTCGTCACGCCGCCGGTGCCGACGCGGATGACCTGACCCGCGACGAACGCCGACTTCGCCGAGAGCAGGAATCGGATCGTCGACTCGGTGGCCGCCTCGGCACCCTCGGCCACGTAAACGAGTTGGGCGGTCGCGCCGCGCTTGAGCTCCTTGCCCACCGAACGGGTGAAGCCTTCGAGCGCGCGCTGGGCGATGCGCTCGCGGCCGTCGACCAGTTCCGGCGGCGTGCCCAGCACGACGACGCGCGCCGACGGGGCGACCTTGCGGACCACCGGCTGGTAGAAGGCGTACAGCTCCCGCAGCTGCTCCGGGTCCTTGATGCCGGTGGCGTCGAAGACGAGCGCGCCGTAGCGGGTGTCGTCGCCCGCCGCCGCGGTGAGCACGTCGATGCCCGCCGCGCCGATCTGCTTCGTGAGGGTCTTCTCGAGCCGGCCGCCGGGCGCCGCGCCGATCAGCGCCGGGCCCGCCAGCGGCGGCTCGCCCGGACGGTAGCGCCGCAGTTTCGGCGGGTTGGGCAGGCCGAGCTTCGGAACCAGGAACTTGCCCACCGCGCTCGTGGTGAACTCTTGATACTTGTCCGCCATCGGCTGCGTCACCGCCTTCGTCTGAGTGCCTGTTGCCTCACACCCTAACCTACTCGCCAGTAAGTTACACTCGGAGTCGCAAGGCCGAGAGCGCAACCCGGCACTGACCAGTGCTGACCCGCCCAGCGCCCACGGCATCGGCGAAGCCCGAGTACCAGCCAGCAGGAGGAAGTCATGACCTCAGCGGAGAAGCCGAGCGGCGGCAAGGCCCGGTCGAGCAAGCCGAAGGCACCGACCGCGCGCAGGGTCGCGATCGTCGGCGCCAACCGGATCCCGTTCGCACGGTCCAACGGCCCGTACGCGAACGCCTCCAACCAGGACATGCTCACCGCCACCGTCGACGGCCTCGTCAGCCGTTACGCACTGCAGGACGAAGAGCTGGGCGAGGTCGCCGCGGGCGCGGTGCTCAAGCACTCCCGCGACTTCAACCTGGCCCGCGAGGTCGTGCTCGGCAGCCGACTCGCACCGACCACGCCCGCCGCCGACGTGCAGATGGCGTGCGGCACCGGCCTGCAGGCCATCGTGGGCACCGCCAACAAGATCGCGCTCGGCCAGATCGACTCGGCGATCGCAGGCGGGGTCGACACCACCAGCGACGCTCCGCTGGCCGTCAACGACGACCTGCGCCGCGTGCTGGTCAAGCTCAACTCGGCGAAGACGATGGGGCAGCGGCTCAAGCTGCTCGGCAAGCTCCGGCCCGGCCACATCGTCCCGGAGATCCCGCAGAACGCCGAGCCGCGCACCGGCCTCTCGATGGGTGAGCACGCCTCACTGACGGCCAACTCGTGGGACATCCAGCGCGCCGACCAGGACGAACTCGCCGCCACGAGCCACCAGCGCCTCGCAGCGGCCTACGACGCGGGTTTCTTCGACGACCTGCTCACGCCGTTCCTCGGCCAGACGCGCGACCAGAACCTGCGCGCGGACTCGACGGCGGAGAAGCTCGGCAAGCTCAAGCCCGTGTTCGGCGGACCGGAGGGCACGATGACGGCGGGCAACTCGACGCCGTTGTCCGACGGCGCCTCGGCCGTGCTGCTGGCCACCGAGGAGTGGGCCAAGGCGCACAAGCTGCCCGTGCTGGCGTACCTGACGTTCTCGCAGACCGCGGCCGTCGACTACGTGCACGGCGACGAGGGCCTGCTCATGGCGCCCGCCTACGCGGTGCCGAGGATGCTCGACCGCGCAGGCCTGACGCTCGGCGACTTCGACTTCTACGAGATCCACGAGGCGTTCGCGTCGCAGGTGCTGGCCACGCTGAAGGCATGGCAGGACCCGACGTTCGCCAAGGAGAAGCTGGGTCGCGACGAGCCGGTGGGGTCGATCGACCGCGCGAAGCTGAACGTCAACGGTTCGTCGCTCGCCGCGGGGCACCCGTTCGCCGCCACGGGCGGTCGCATCGTGGGCACCCTCGCGAAACTGCTGGCGGAGAAGGGCTCGGGCCGCGGCCTGATCTCCATCTGCGCCGCGGGTGGTCAGGGCATCACGGCGATCCTCGAACGCTAGTTGACGGCGATGCTCACGGCGGCGATACCCAGTATCGCGGTCAGAATGCCCAGTCCGACCCAGCCGAGCACGATGCCCGCCGTGGCCATTCCGCCGCCGCCTTCGTGTCGCTGCTCGATCTGCTTCTTCGCGATGTAGCCGAAGATCAGCGCGAGGATGCTGCCGAGCCAGTACAGCCACAGGATCCCGAGCACCATCGAGGCCACAGCCATACCGTTGGTCGGGCGCGAGGCCCACGCCGCGGGCGGGTACGGCCCGTACGGGTTGCCGTGCGGGTACGGCCCGTACGGCTGGGCGACGGGGTACTGCCCGTGCGGCTGGGCGTGCATCGGCTCACCCGGCGGGCCGGAGTACGGGTAGGGCTGCGGCTGGGGCGGCTCGGGCGACTCGGGCGGCGGAGACATCGGAGAGGTCGGAGGGGTCGGGCCGCCGTGCTGCGGCTCGTTCGGATCGGACACGAACGGATCGTCTCACGGCGGCGCACCGCTCGGAACGGGCTCGACCCGCTGCGGTGTCCGCCGCGTGACCAGGTTCCGGGCGGCCCCGGCGCGCCCACGAGCGACGTCGCACCCACGGGCAACGTCCTACTCCCGGGACGCCGGGCCCGTCCAGGACCGGTCGGGCGTGGGATCGGAGGCGGATCAGTGCGCGGTGAGCGCCTTGCCGGCCTTGTCGAGCTTGCTTTCGGCCTTGCCCTTCGCCTTGACGGTCGCGTGGTGCAACGAGTCCGTGGTGCCGGCGACCTCGTTGCGCGCCTTGCGGGCGGCACGCTTCGCGCGCCAGCCGACGGAGGGTTTGCCCTCGGTGTCGGCCATGGCCAGGATCAGACCGCCCGCCAGGCCCGCGTTCTTCAGGAACTGGACCTGCTCCTGGGCGCGCTCGCCCTCGTCGGTCTTCTCCCAGAACCGGTGTCCCGCCACGGTGGTCGCGGTGATGCTGGTGAGCAGCGCCAGCGACGACAGGCGGCGGAACTTGCCCAGCGCGAGCATCGTGCCCGCCGCGACCTTCACCGCACCGTCGAACTTCACGACGGCCACGGGGTCGGTCTCCACGGGCAACGCCTCGGCCACCGGCAGCACGTTCTCACTGAGGAACGGCTCCGCGGCCTGGGCGTGTCCCTCCGCCTGGCGGAGAGCGTTCAGGCCACCCGAGATGAAGATGGCAGCGAGTAGGGGCCGGGCCACACGGCGCAGGATCATCGTTGTTCCTCCGGTCGAACTGGGAGTCGCGGTAGGCGAGCTTCTGGTCGGCTGAGATCTCTCCCCAACGGATCTTCCGAAGATCTCTTTTCCAAACCTACCCAGCGACGCCCGTCTCCCGCTCTCTACCACTTTCTAGCGCTGTGGCTAGAAAGTGGTAGAGAGCGCTAGGGAGGGGCAACCGAACGCCTCAGCGGTAGCGCTTCGGGAGTGTGAAGCCGTACTCCGCGGCCACCTCACGCAGCCGGTTCGGATAGTCGCTGATGATGCCGTCCACGCCGTCGTCGATGAGCTTGCGCATGGTCGGCTTGTCGTTGATCGTCCACGGGATCACGTCGAGACCCGCGGCGTGCGCCTCGTCGACCAGTTCCTGCGTGGTGAAGGGAACGTAGTCCGGATCGCCGACCGCACCGTCCTGTGGGTTGCCGTGCACGGGCGACAGTGCGCTCGCCCCGAACGACGCCGCCGCGCGCACCGGGCTGCCGTCGAAGTCGTCGATGTCGAGACCGCCCAGCCACGGCGACGCACCCGGCTCGCCGACCTCGAGAAAGCCCGGTTCGGTCAGGGCGACGAGCGGCAGCTTCGGCATCCGCTCCTCCATCGCCATCAGCGCGCCCCAGTCGAAGCTCTGGATGCTGACGTTCCGCGCCAGCCCGCTGCGCTCGACCTCCGAGGCCACGCGCTCGACGAACTGCTGCCGCGGCGCGGTCTCCTCGGGCGCAGCGGCCTCGACCTTCGTCTCGATGTTGAACTTCACACCGTAGGCGCGGTGCTCGCGGACCAGCGCGAACAGCTCGGCGAGGGTGGGCATCGGTTCGCCGGGGGAGAGCACCTGATCCGGGTGACGCGGGTCCTGCTGCGACCCGCAGTCGAGGGTGCGCACCTGCGCGAACGTCAGGTCCTTGACGTACTCGCCCGCGTAGGGGAACTGCGGATCGCCCGGCGTCGCCGGCTCGGTGTCGAGACACTTGTCCGGGTCGATCCGCCGGTCGTGGGTGATCACCTCGCGGCCGTCGCGGGTGATCTGCACGTCGAGCTCGAGGGTCGTGACGCCGAGCTCGAGCGCGCGGTCGAACGCCTTGAGTGTGCCCTCCACGGTCATGCCGATGCCGCCGCGATGGGCCTGGATGTCGAAGTGGGGGTTGCCGTGTGGCCGAGTTCCGTGGGGCTGAGGTTCGTGGGGCTGAGGTTCGTGGGGCGCTGTTTCGTGGGCGTTGCCGGCCGGCGTCGTACCGGCGGATGCCGTGCCGGGGGAATGCGCGGACGCGGGCGCCGCGCCCAATGCGGTCATGAGTACCGCCGCGCCGAGCGCGAAGGCCGTCTTCACTGTCGTGGTCACGAGCTCCGACGGTGACACGACAGAGTGAAGGGAGGGTGTCCTCGACATGTAGACATACGGGCCCTTCGGCCGGCCGCACGTCCGCAACACGCGGGTAGGGGTTTCTCGCGGAATATCGGACCACGACTAGACGACCCAATAGTGTTGTAGCGATGGACCCCGTGCGGAACCCGTTCGCCCCCGGTGCAGGTCAGCGCCCGCCCGAACTGGCAGGGCGTGAACGCGAACTGGACGCGTTCGACGTCGTACTCGAACGCGTCGCACGGGGCAGACCCGAACGCAGCCTGATGCTCACGGGCCTCCGCGGCGTCGGCAAGACGGTGCTGCTCGGCGAGCTGCGGTCCATGGCGATCCGCCGCCGCTGGGGTGCGGGCAAGGTCGAAGCGCGACCCGACGCCGAACTCCGCAGACCACTGTCGGCCGCGCTGCACCGCGCTGTCCGCGACCTGGCCGTCCGGCATCGCGCACCCGACCGCGTCGACGACGTGCTCGCCGTCCTCAAGGCGTTCGCACTCAAGTCCAACAAGCCCGACGCGAAGATGCGCGACCGCTGGCAGCCCGGCATCGACGTCCCGCCCGCGCACGGCAGGGCGGATTCGGGCGACATCGAGATCGACCTCGTCGAACTGCTGTCCGAGGTCGCCGAACTGGCCACCGACGTCGGCTCCGGGGTGGCGCTGCTGATCGACGAGATCCAGGACCTGAGCCCCGAGGACGTCTCCGCACTGTGCGCGGCGTGCCACGAGCTGTCGCAGTCCGGGGCGCCGCTCGTCGTCGTGGGGGCGGGGCTGCCGCACGTGCCCGCGGTGCTGTCGGCGTCGAAGTCCTACTCCGAACGCCTCTTCCGCTACACCCGGATCGACCGCCTGAGCAGGGAGGACGCCGACCGCGCCGTCCTGGCGCCCATCGAACGGGAGGACGCCGAGATCGCACCCCACGCGCTCGACGCGCTGCACACGGCGTCCGGCGGCTATCCCTACTTCATTCAGGCCTACGGCAAGGCCGCATGGGACGCCGCGCCCACGAATCCGATCACCGAGGAGGACGTGCGCGTCGCGGCACCCGAGGCCGAGTCCGAACTCGCCGTCGGCTTCTTCGGCTCCCGCTACGAGCGCGCCACGCCCGCCGAACGCGAGTACCTGCGCGCGATGGCCGAGCTGACGCAGGGCAAGGACGAAAGCGCCGTCACCTCCGACATCGCCGTCTCCCTGGGCCGCAAGCCGTCGTCGCTGTCACCCGCGCGCGACAGTCTGATGAAGAAGGGGCTCGTCTACTCCGCCGAGCGCGGCCACATCGCCTTCACCGTTCCGCACTTCGGCAACTACCTCCTCACCCGCGCCGACTGAGCGCGTCCGTTCGGCGGCACGTCCGCGCCCTACGCGCAGCGGCGGCACCACCGGATAGCCGACGATACGTGTATCTACGGCTGCATAGAGGGATCGCTAGACAAAGCAAGACGAAGCTAGCTTTCGAGATCACACGGATGGACCACACGAAATAAGTAACACTCCCGACGATCCTTCGGGAAGTAAGCCAGCTCACCGAATGATCAGTGGCGAAGACGGCGAGGGTTGCGGATAATAAGACATGTAGGGATCGAAGTCGAGAGGTGATCGGCCTTCCGTTCACACTCCGCCGGCGCACGAGCATCGGCGACCCATCGATCAGCCACCGCCGGCAATCGCCATGGGGGCCGCGGCCGACAGGCCGCGAGCGGGCATCCGGCCGTCGAAGGGTCCGCATCCGATCCCGATGCCGCGCAGCGGATCACGCCGCGCGGCGACACCACCGAGAAGCGCCGAACCACGGCGCGACAGTCACAACCGACGCGACAGTCACAACCGAGTAGCTCTCGAAGGAGATGCCACACCACAGATGTCGAACCTCGCCGCACGCCTCCGCGCCCGTCGAGCCCACACCCGCACCCGCCGCGCCGTCAGCAAGGCGATCGACACCGCCACCACCACGACGATGCGCGACGAGCTGATCACCCTCGCTCAGACACACGGCTATCAGAAATCCAAGCCTCGCGTGTGACCTGAATTACAATGGATTTCAGGTGTAACGCCACCGGTACCGGTGTCGATATGCCCCATGACCCCGCGGTGCTGGCGGACCCCCGACCTGGCAGCACCGCGGGGTTTCCATATGTCCAGACCCGCTGCCGCACCACCTCCGACCTGCGGTTTTCCTTGTAGCCAGGCCGATTTTCGCGGACAACCCCGTCTCGAGTGGACGAATCGGGCACCGGGATGACGATCGGCCGGTGATCTTCGCCGTCCACGATGGACGAAGCGGGTCACCGGCGACGATCACGCGCGCGGCCCCGCTGACGAGCCGCCCCACCCGCTCCTACCGCCCGCCTGACATCACTCGATAGAGTGAGTTCGATGTCGAGATCAGGGCGATTCACGCTGGCCGCCTCGGCGGTGGCCGCCGCCCTCGTACTGGCCGCGTGCGCGGAGACGACGACCGGCCTGGCCGAACCCGACCGCATGCGCTCCGCCGAGACGCCCACGGCCGCGCCCGGCGACGTTCCCTCCTCCGACAGTGACGCCGGCGGCCGCACGGGCAACGACAAGGCCCAGCGCACGATCGTTGCCGACGTCGGCGAATGCCTCGACGGCGACAACCCCGGCCCCGTCGAATGCTCCGACGAACACACCGTGGAGGTCACCAAGAAGGGCACGTTCGGCGGCGACCTGGGGACGACATTGGAGGGCACGCCGCCCAACGCCGCCACGGTGTTCCGCACCGTCTTCCCGCAGTGCCGCGACGCCGCTGCCGACTACCTCGGCAGCGCCTCCTACGACGCGTCCACGCTCGGCGCCTGGCTGGTGTGGGCCGACGCCGAGGACTGGAAGGCCGGCCATCGCTGGTACCGCTGCGGTGTCGCCCAGCTCGACGGTGAGGGCGCTCCCGTCGAACGCACCGGCTCGATCCGCCACGCGCTGGCCGACGACTTCGACCACTATCGCGTCTGCTCCGCGACCCGTCCGTCGACGGAGCTGCCCGAGACCGTTCCGTGCAGCGAGCCGCACCTCGCCGAGGCGGTCGGTGTCGTGAACGCGGGCAAGGCCGACGAGGCGATTCCGTCCGAACGGGAGTTCAACGACAAAGCAGGCGCTCGATGTGGCACGAAAGTGCACCGATTCGTCGGTGCGGACCGGCGCGACGTGGCACCTTCGTGGCGTTGGCCCGACAGGACGAATTGGCGAATCGGGTTCACCAACATCACGTGCTACGCCGAGTTGAACCAGGCCACGACGGGTTCGGTCCGTGGCCTCGGCTCCTCCCCGATGCCCAATTAGGACACACGCGGCTGTCAAGTCCCGGTTTTCCCGACGATCGGCAGGTTGATACCACCGGTTCGGCCCGCTTGAATGTCCCCGATCATTTCGAGATTGAGGGACTCCATGACCATGACGACATTGCGGCGCAGCGTCGTCGCGGGATCGCTGGCGACCGCACTGGTCGCCACGATCGCCCCCGCCGCCGGGGCCACCGACACCACGTCCGAGGAGCCGCCACGGCAGCGAGCGACCCCGGAGGCGACGACCGCACAGCCGGAGATCGCCCACGACGTTCCGGAGCGCTACGCCGAGCAGCGGTTGAACTGGCACCCGTGTTCCGAGGACGAGCTCGGCTCTCCGCCACCGGAGCAGTACGACCTGGAGTGCGCCACCTACCTGACGCCCAAGGACTGGAACGAGGCCGACGCGGGCGAGGACATCACGATCGCCGTGAGCAGGCTGAAGGCCAAGGGCGAGTCCACCGCGAGCGTGCTCACCAACCCGGGCGGCCCCGGCGCTCCCGGCCGTGCCTTCCCGTTGCGCATGGCCGAGCAGGATCGCCTGCGCCAGCACCAGGACGTCATCGGCTTCGACCCGCGCGGGACCGGCCACAGCACCAACATCACGTGCGGTGGCGCGATCGGCACGGGCGATTCCCTCGACCCGCGCGACCGCAGCCGCGAGAACCTCGAGCTGATCCTCGACGCGACCGAGTACGCCGCGGACTCCTGCCAGGTCAAGTCCGGCGACCTGGGGCCGTTGATCAACACGTTCCAGACCACGCACGACATGGATCTGCTCCGCACCCTGCTCGGCCGCGACAAGATCAACTGGGTCGGCTATTCGGCCGGTACGTGGCTCGGCGCGCACTACGCACAGCGGTTCCCCGAGCACACCGGACGGTTCGTGCTGGACTCGTCGACCGAGTTCACGACGACGTGGCAACGCTCGTTCGACTGGCAGCCGCTGGGCTTCGAACGCCGCTGGCGGGAGGACTTCCTTCCGTGGATGGCGCGCTACGACGAGCAGTACGGCTTCGGCGACTCCGGTGAGCGCGCCCGGCAGACGTACGAGCAGGTGCGCGCGGCGCTGGCGGAGAAGCCGGTCGAGCTGGACGGACAGAAGGTCGGCCCGAACGAGCTCGACTCGGCGATCGCGGGCATGCTCTACAGCAAGTCGGCGTTCCCGTCACTGGCCGAGTACCTGGTCTCGCTCCGCGAGCTGACCGGCAAGGACAGGCGCATCGCCTCGACCGCGGCGTTGGACGACGTGCGGAAGCTGCTCGAGAACACCAAGGCACGAGGTCCGCAGCCGCTCGTCGTCGACAACGGTCACGGCGCGCAGCAGTACGACGACGCTTACGACGCCAGCTTCTGGACGATCCCCTGCAACGAGGGCCGCTGGTTCGGCAACCGGATGACCGCGAGGTGGCAGTCCGAACTGATGGGTCGCCAGTGGCCGCTGCTGGGTTGGGGATGGCTGATCCAGCCGTGCATCTTCTGGAAGGGCAAGCCGATCGACCTGCCGAAGCTGGACGGCGAGGGTGTCCCGCCGACGCTCATCGTCCAGTCGGAGCACGACCCGGCGACCCCGATCGAGGGCGCCCGCCGTGCCCACGAGAAGTTCGCGGGCTCGCGCATGATCACCGTGACCGACGAGGGCGATCACGGCATCTACGCGGGCGACAACCCGGCTGTGGACAAGGTCGTCGAGGACTATCTGGTCGACGGCATCGTGCCGGAGGACCAGAGCATCCCCGGCTCGCCACTGCCCACGCCGAACGGCGCGAACGGGTCGTGACCGCCCGCCCGCACTCGTGACGCGGGCTTTTTCCGCAACGACGAGGCCCGCCTTCCCGGTTCGACGCAGGGGAGGCGGGCCTCGTCTCGTGCGCACCCGGTCGGTCCACCTCAGGTCCGCCGAACCCGACCGGCCCGACGACCTCGGCCAGCCACACGTACACAGCCTTGTGCACAGCCTCCCCAGGTTTTCCACAGAGTTGTCCACAAACTGTGTTCGCAGGCCGTGGCGGCGCCTCGTGTTCGCGGGTGCGGGGTCCTGTGCGGGGTCGACCGTCGCCGACCCATCGTCCGGCCGATCGGTATTACTATTGGCGCCGTGGTGCGAGTGCCGTTGAGCGAAGCCGAACGTCTGCGTGGCGAGCGACTCGGCGTCGCCCTGCGCGGTGCCCGCGGCGACCGCAGCATGGTCGAGGTCGCCTCCGACGCCGGTATCTCGGTCGAAACGCTGCGCAAGATCGAGACCGGGCGCATCCCGACGCCTGCGTTCTTCACCGTTCTGGCGATCGCCGACGCGGTCGGCCTACCACTCGACGACCTGCGCTATGAGCTGGCCGAACCCCCGGGTGCCGACGCCGACACCGCCCTGTCCCGGAGCGCCGACGCCGGTTAGATTGCTGCGCATGTCCTCCGATCCCCGCCACGGCGAGGTGGCAGAACCCGAAGTTCCCGTCGGTCTGAAGGCGAAAGTCCGCCAGATCGGCCCCGGCATCATGGCCGCGGCGACCGGCGTCGGCGCAGGCGACCTCGTCGCCACGATGGTCGCCGGCTCGCGTTACGGCTACGCGCTGCTGTGGGCCGTGATCGTCGGAACGATCTTCAAGATCGCCCTGGGTGAAGCCGTCGGCCGGTGGCACCTGACGTCCGGCCGCACGATGCTCTCGGGCTGGCGCACCCTCGGCCGCTGGGTCCTCGTCTACTTCGGCGCATACGCGGTGGTGTGGGGTTTCGTCTACGGTGCCACGGCCATGTCGGCCAGCGGCCTTCCGTTGAACGCGCTCTTCCCCGCGATCGACGTGCGCTACTGGGCGATGATCTGCGGCGTCGCCGGGTTCGTGCTCGTGTGGTTCGGCCGGTACGCCGTGATCGAGAAGGTGATGACGGTCCTCGTCGGCGTCATGTTCGTCGCCGTCGTCGGCACCGCGATCCTCGTGACGCCGAACCTGGTCGAAACCTTCGAAGGTTTCGTGCCGCGGCTGCCCGACGGTTCGTTCGTGTACGTCCTGGGCCTGATCGGTGGCGTCGGCGGAACCATCACCATGGCCGCCTACGGCTACTGGACGCTCGCCAAGGGCTGGAGGTCGTCGGGCTGGCTGTCGATGATGCGGCTCGACAACACGACCGGCTACGTCACCACGGCGATCTTCGTCGTCGCGATGCTCATCGTCGGTGCGGAGCTGCTGGCCGGGCACAATGTCATCGACGGTGACGAGGGTCTGCTGATGCTCGGCAACACGCTCGCCGCCGACTACGGCCAGTGGGCGCGCATCCCGTTCCTCGTCGGGTTCTGGGCCGTGTCGTTCAGCTCGCTCGTCGGTGTGTGGAACGGTGTCAGCCTGCTGTTCGCCGACTGGTGGCGCACGTGGCGGCTGCCCCGCTACGCGGTGGGCGAAGCCGAGGAACTGTCCGACTACGACCACCGCGCGGGCATCGGCAGTCCCGTGTTCCGTGGGTATGCGGCGTGGTTAACGTTCCCGCCGATGGCGCTGCTGTTCCTCGACCAGCCGTTCCAGCTGACCGTCGCCTACGGCGCGCTCGGTGCACTGTTCATGCCGTTCCTCGCAGGCACGCTGTTGTTCCTGCTCAACTCCAACCGGGTCGAGCGCGTCGGCCGGTCGGGCTGGCTGTCGAACACGCTGCTCACGATGTGCTTGGCGCTGTTCGGTTACCTGGCCGTGGACGAGCTCATCGGCCTGTTCTGAGCGGATCGCTTCCGGTGGTGCCGTCAGCGCAGCTGCTCGATGACGTCGGCGAAGGCGGTCATGTCCTTCTCCATCACCGTGATGTAGGTGAACCCGAACCGCTCCCGGTGGGCGCGCAGCCGATCCGCGATCTGCGTAGCCGTGCCGACCAGCAGTACCGGCAGCTCGCCCAGTTCGTCCGCGGACTTCGTCGGGTCGTACCGGCGGAGACGTTCCAGCGCGGCCGCCCGGTCGTCGGTGACCTCGACGTGCTGGATCAACAGGTTCAGCTCGGGGTCGCGATCGCCAGCCTCGGAGCGCACGAACGCCACACGTTCGTCCAGTTCGGACGGACCGCCGAGCGTCGCACCGTCGCCGTCGCGGTTGAAGTGCGCGCCCGTGAACCCGACGACGTCCGCCTCGCGCGCGGCGATGCGCAACATCCGGTCGCGCTGCCCACCGAGCAGTACCGGCGGCAACCGCCGCTCGCCGTAGTGTTCCCGCAGCACCGCCAGGCACCGTTCGAGGTGGTCCAGACGTGCGCCGGGGCCGGGGAACGGTAAGCCAGCCGCGTCGAACTCGGCCCTCGCGTACCCGGTGCCCAGGCCGAGTTCGAGCCTGCCGTCGAGCAGCCGATCCGTCGTCTCGACGTCACGGGCCAACATGGTCGGGTTGTAGAACGCGGTGTTGACGACGAACGTCGCCAGCCGCACCCGCTCGGTCGCCTCGGCAGCGGCGACCAACGAGGGGAACGGCGCGGGCATCCCCAGGTGATCGGGCGCGGCGACGACGTCGAAACCGAGATCCTCGGCCCTGCGGCACTTGTCGAGCCACCGCGTCCGCTCGTCCGAGGCGAGCATGTTCACACCGAATCGGAACCCCATGGCGGCACGCTACCGAAATCAGGGGCCGAGCAGTCCGCCCGAGCGCCGGTTCCGCGGCGGGCGAAATCCGTTCGCCGGTCGTGAGTGCGCGCTCGTACCCTCCGCGCATGCCCGACGCGATCTTCGCCGACCCACGCCTCGCACGCCTCTACGACACGTTCGATGGTCCTCGCGACGACATCCCGCTCTACGTGGGCATCGCCGACCAGCTGGGCGCCCGCCGCGTGCTCGACGTCGGCTGCGGCACCGGTGAACCCGCCGTGGCACTGGCGGCGACGGGCCGGGAGGTCGTCGGTGTCGACCCGGCGAAGGCTTCCCTCGACATCGCGCGTGGCAAAAGCGCCGAGGTCACATGGCTCGACGGAAGCGCCGACGCGGTGCCGTCACACCTGCCCGGCTTCCGCGCCGACCTCGCCGTGATGACCGGCAACGTCGCACAGGTGTTCCTCACCGACGACGACTGGCACGCCACGCTCGGCGCCATCCACGACGCGCTCCGGCCGGGCGGTCATCTCGCGTTCGAGACGCGCCGTCCGGAGGCTCGCGCGTGGGAACGCTGGGCGCGGGCTCCGGCGGTGACCCGCGACGTGCCGGGTGTCGGCACCGTGACCGGACAGCTCACCGTCACCGACGTCGACCTGCCGCTGGTGTCGTTCCGGCACACGTACCGATTCCCGGACGGGTCCACACCGTCGTCGGACTCGACCCTGCGGTTCCGCGATCACGACGAGATCGTCGCGAGCCTGCGCTCCGCGGGGTTCGACGTCACCGACGTCCGCGACGCACCCGATCGCCTCGGTATGGAGTACGTCTTCGTCACACAACGTGCAGACGCCCCGGAACCGTAAAAGCCCCAAGGGCACCTTGGGGGCACTGAGTGCAACCAAGGTGCCCTTGGGGCTTGAAGGGGGTGACGGTGGTCGCCACCGCCCGTTACGACGTCAGCCGAGGCGCTGCTTCAGCGCCGCGAGCTCGTCCTTCAGCGCGGACGGGATCTTGTCCTCGCCGATCGAGGCGAACCACTCCTCGATGAGCGGGATCTCCTGCCTCCACTCGTCGACGTTGACGTCGAGCGAGGCCTGGATGTCCTCGATCGGCTCGGACAGGCCGGACGTCTCGATGTCGTCGGCCGTGGGCACGAGGCCGATCGGCGTCTCCTGGGCGTTCGCCTTGCCCTCGAGCCGCTCGACGATCCACTTGAGAACGCGCGTGTTCTCGCCGAAGCCCGGCCACAGGAACCGGCCGTCGTCGCCGCGCCGGAACCAGTTGACGTAGAAGATCTTCGGCAGCTTCGACTGGTCGGCGTTCTTGCCGGTGTCCAGCCAGTGCTGGAAGTAGTCGCCCGCGTGGTAGCCGAGGAACGGCAGCATCGCCATCGGGTCGCGGCGGACCTCGCCGACCTTGCCCGCCGCGGCCGCCGTCTTCTCCGACGACATCGTGGCGCCCATGAACACGCCCTGCTGCCAGTCGCGCGACTCGTTGACCAGCGGAACCGTGGTCTTACGACGACCACCGAACAGGATGGCCGAGATCGGCACGCCCTTCGGGTCGTCCCACTCCGGCGCCAGCGTCGGGATCTGCGAGATGGGCGCGCAGAACCGCGAGTTCGGGTGGGCGGCCGGCTCGTCCGAATCCGGCGTCCAGTCGCGGCCCTTCCAGTCCGTCAGGTGGGCGGGCGCCTCCTTGGTCATGCCCTCCCACCACACGTCGCCGTCGTCGGTGAGCGCGACGTTGGTGTAGACGGTGTTGCCCTTCTCGATGGTCTTCATCGCCACCGGGTTCGTCTTCTCGCCGGTGCCGGGCGCGACGCCGAACAAGCCGAACTCGGGGTTGATCGCGTACAGCCTGCCGTCCTCGCCGAAGCGCATCCACGCGATGTCGTCACCGATGGTCTCGGCGCGCCAGCCGGGCAGTGTCGGCTGCAGCATCGCGAGGTTCGTCTTGCCGCACGCGCTCGGGAACGCGGCCGCCACGTAGTAGGCCTTGTTCTCCGGCGAGATCAGCTTGAGGATCAGCATGTGCTCGGCGAGCCAGCCCTCGTCGCGCGCCATCGCCGAGGCGATGCGCAGCGAGTAGCACTTCTTGCCGAGCAGCGAGTTGCCGCCGTACCCGGAGCCGTAGCTCCAGATCGTGCGCGACTCGGGGAAGTGCGTGATGTACTTCGTGTCGTTGCAGGGCCACGGGACGTCCTGCTCGCCCGGCTCGAGCGGCTTGCCCACCGAGTGCAGCGCCGGCACGAACTCGCGCTCGGTGCCGTCCTCGGTGATGAACTTGTCCAGCGCCTTCTTGCCCATCCGGGTCATGACCCGCATCGAGGCCACGACGTACGCGAAGTCGGTGATCTCGATACCGAGCTTCGGGTCATCGTCGCCGAGCGGACCCATGCAGAAGGGAATGACGTACATCGTCCGACCACGCATGCAGCCCCGGTAGAGCTCGGTCATGGTGGCCTTCATCTCGCCCGGGGCCATCCAGTTGTTGGTGGGCCCGGCGTCCTCTTCGCGCTCGGAGCAGATGAAGGTGCGCTCCTCGACCCGCGCGACGTCGCTCGGGTCCGACGCGGCCCAGTACGAGTTCGGCCGTTTGTCGAGCTTGACGAACGTGCCAGCCTCGACCAGTTCCTGGTTGATGCGTTCGGCTTCCTCGTCGGAGCCGTCGACCCACACCACCCGGTCCGGGGTGGTCAGCTCCGCGACCTCGCGCACCCAAGACAGCACGCCACTGTGCGTGGTCGGTGCGTCGTCCAGCCCTGGGATGGCTACTGCAGTCATCTCTTCTCCTGTCTTCGACGACAAGAGCCCACACCGAACTACATCGTCCTGGTGCGGGCTCCGTTGCCGGCGACCGAAATGGCTTCACACACCGCGGCCAAGCGGTGCGTGCGTTTCTTGGGGATTCCCAGAGACTAACGGCCGTATTGCGCCCTCAGGCAGGTCAGCGCTGTCGGTTCTCTCACAAGAACGATCAGGGAATCGATTCAGTTGCAGCCGATCGGCCCAGTTGGAGGATGACTTTCGCCAGGCAGTAGCGGTGAACACGGACGAAAAGGGCCGCGAACAACTCCGGCCCGGCGCCACATCGGGCACCGGGCCGGGGAAAACCGTGGACGCGCGCGGAAATGCCATCGCAGGACGACGGCGATCCTCACCCGATCGGAGCAAATCCATCGTTGCGCCGCCGATCCGGCGAGCCCGGTTCCCGTCCGTCCGCTCTCGGGTGGGAACCGCTGTCGGTCAGTTCTGACTGATCCACTGGCCGGTGGCCGAGTCGATCTTCGCGACGCCCTCGACGCCTGCACCGACCGAAGCGCCCTCACCCCACGGGTCGGCAGCCTCCGGGGCGCGGGCGGCACCCGACGTGCCGCCGTAGCCGCCGGAGCCCTCCGTCTCGGTCCACTCACCGTCGCCGTCGCTCTCGAGCACGACCTCGTTGCCGTGCTCGTCGATGACCACGGCGATGTCCGCCTCGCCGTCACCGTCCGCGTCGGTGAAGGCGATGGTGTTGCCGTCCTCGGTCTCGACGATGGCGGTGTCGTTCGTGCCGTCCTCATTGGTGTCGATCGTCGCCGGTCCGACCTCGACGTCTCCCTCGCCCAGGTCGGCGGTGATCATGCCGCCGGCGCCCGCGTCCGTCTCGGGCGGCGCGTCATCGGCCGAGCCTCCGCCCATCTCGACCCACTGGCCGCTGGACTCGTCGTACTTCGCCTCGACGGTCACGTTGCGGTCGGAATCGGCCGCCGCGTACTGGTCGGCGTCGCCGTCGCCGTCGGTGTCGACGAACAGCTGGGCCGAACCGTCCTCGTGCTCGATGAGCGCGGCGTCGTACACGCCGTCGCCGTCGACGTCCTGGTTCAGCTCGGCCGTGTACTCCTCACCGTCGACCGTCACCGTCATCTCTTCGGTGGTGGCCGTGGTGTCAGCGCTTCCGTCGTCGACCCACACTGCAAACTCCCCCTAGCTCAGGGCTGATGATCCTTTCGGCACCCGCCGGCCGCCGCGGACTCCCACGGCGATCACCGGCCTCCCCGGTGCTCCCGCCTTGCGCGGGTCTTGTCATTGGGACTCACGGTATGCCGGTTCGGTTCCCTCGACCAGACAACAGGGCCCGAACACCGGAGCGTTATTCCTGTTCGCCGGCCCGGGGCCGGTCCCGCAGCGCCCGGATCCGCGCCAGCAGCGTCTCGGCACGCTCCCGGCCGTCCGCCAGATCCTTGACCCGCTTCGTCGCGACCGCGAGCTTCTGTTTGCGCTCCTGCGCGTCCATCTTGATGCTCTTGTCGACCTCTTTGAGCTCGGCCTCGATCGACTCGATCCGCCTGCTCAACGCCTCGTCCAGCGCCAGCGCCAGCTGCTGTTCCGCCTCGATGAGCTGCTCGGACACGAGCTGGTCGAGCGTGGAGCGGGCGTCGGCGATCGACTCGACGAGCCACTGCTTCGAGTGCTGCTTGTCGGCCGAGTGCCTGCGCGTCCTGCCGACCCACCAGCCCGCGCCGAGGCCGACGACGACCGTCGCGGGCAGCACGATCGGATTGAACAGCGCGAACCCCGCCAACGGCGCGGCCGCCAGTTTCGCCGCACCGGCACCGCTGGTCAGGCCCATGAACACCAGCAGCTTGTCCTCCGCCGACGACGGACGCTTGTCCGGCGGCCGCAGCTCCACCGGCGGCGTCACCCCGCGCAGGAACTGCGAACGGATGACGGCCAGCTCCTCCTCGCAGAACAGCTCCGCCAACGTCGCGTCGGCGACCTGGTTGAGCCGGTGCGCCAGCATCCCGGAGATGTGCTGCGACGACGCCTGCAACACGGCGTCGACCTGCGCGGGCAGGTCCTTCAGGTCCTGTCGCCGCGCCCCGTCGATCTCCTGCCGGAACCGGGCCTGCGCCTCCCGCATCCGCCGGGCCGACTCGTGCGTCAGATCGCTGCGCGCACGCTGGATCTCCCCGCGCAACTTGAGCTGCCATCCCCGCGTCGACGAACGGCGCGCGGCGGTCAACTCGTCCCGGCGGGCACGCAGCGCGGTGGCCTCGTCCTCACCGGACGTCAGGGCTCGCTGGTCGGCGACCGCTGTCGCCTGCCGTTCCGACAACGCCGTGGCCAGTGAGCGCATCGTGTTCGCCTCGGCCAGCATCGCCGCCCTGCCGACAAGCGTCTCCTGCAGGGCGCCCTGTAGCTCGGCGACCCCCGACTTCTCCCGCAACGTCACCGCGGCCTGTTCGTTCGGCGCCTTCGCCGCCATCTCGAACATGCGCGCCGACACCGGGTGGAAGGGCGCTTCGGCGAACCGCGGCGCGTGTTCGGCCAGCAGTCTGCGGTCGGCATCGAGGATCTCCCGCCAGCCCCGGAACTGGTCGGTCTTGGCGAGCGCGAACAGCACCGTCTCGACACGGTCGCTCATCTCGGACAGGAACCGCAGCTCGCTCGAAGTGAACGGCGCGGACGCGTCGACGACGAACAGCAGCGCCGTCGCGTTGGCCGCCGCCTCCATCGCGAGATCGGCGTGGCCCGCGTCCAGCCCGCCGACGCCGGGCGTGTCGACCACGGTGATGCGCTCGAGCAGCGGCACCGGGCCGTCGACCTGCACGTACCGCGGCGGCAGCTGACCCGCGGGCAGCTCGTGGGAGGCGGAGCACCACGCGGGCAATTCCTCCATCGGGAATCCCACCGGCGCGAGCTGGCCCGGGTAACACGCCTCGGCGGACCACTCGTCGGCGTGGTCGAAGACCAGGTACGTCGACGTCGCGACCTCGGCGTCGACCGGCGAGAGTCCCGGAGCCGCCAACACGGCGTTGACCAGCGAACTCTTGCCACGGTTCGTCTCACCGACCACCACGACCGTCGGTTTGGCCGCCGCGGCCTTGCGCTGCTGCTCCACCCAGGCGGCGGATTCGGGGGACTCGCCGCGCAGCAGCGTGAGCAACGACTCCCGGGCCTGCTTGACCTGTGCGGGCAGCCCTGCCTTGCCGAGCGAGCGTGTGGATGCCGTCACAGCGCGCAGCCTATCGGGGACCGGACGCCGGGATCAGCGACGCGTGTACACGGTGACGACGGGTGCGCGCAGCAGCCGGTCGTGGTCGACGAAGCCGGGCACCTCGGTCTCGGCTACCGTGCCTTCCAACCGGGCGTCGTCGGTGCGCACGGCGCCGCCCGCCTCGTGTTGCGCCGGGTCGAACCGAACGCCGTCGGGCCGCAACGCGTGCACGCCGATGGCCGCGAGCCCCTTCTCGATGCGCTCGGCGACACCGTCGCTGTGCGCGCGGTCCATGGCGTACAGGCAGAGCTGGATCAGCGCCTGGCGATCGGCCAGCGCCTGCTCCGGCTCGATGCCGCTGGCGAGTGCTACCGGGTCCACATCGCATTCCGACGCGCTACGCGCCGGTACGGTTCCCTCGTCCCCGATCTCGTCGGCCGCGCGGTCGCCCACCGGTCACCGGGCCTGCCGTCCGGGTCCGGCCGTGTGAGGAGGCGCCGCACCGGGACGGGCCGTGTACGGGGGAGCCGGTTGCGGCTGCGCCGCGGGTCGTGGCTGGGCGCCGGGATGCGGACGACCGGGTCGCGCCCCGTCGCGTCCAGGATGGCCGGGCCGGGAGCCGTCGCCGGCCGGGGCTCTGTTCCCAGGTGCAGCACCGTTCCCTGCCGGAGCACTGTTCCCGGGTGCGGTCGTGCCGGGCGCCGTTGTCGGGCCACCTCCCGCGGATGCGGCACCCGCGGCCTGGCTCGCCTGGGTCTTGAGCCGCTGCCACATCAGGAAGTACGCCCTGTGCACCACGTGCGCCACCCGGGCCTGCGCAGGCGTGGCCCCGAACGACGCGAACGACCGCCACCAGCCCGCGCGATCCAGGGCGAACGACGACAGCTCCTCGGCCGACGCGCCGGGCATGCCGAGCTGAGCGTCGGCCTCGGCACTGCTGCCGACCCGGAGCACCTCGTCGGTCAGATCCTGTGGCATGTCGACCGCACCCGATGTGACCAGTGTCAACGCCTCGAGCAGCCGCAGCTGGTGCGCCTCGGGACGGGCGAGCAGCACCTCGATGGCGTCGTGCACCCGCTGTCGTTCCGCCTGATCACCGGAGTGGTGGGCGAATGCCGTGATCGAAGCCAGCGCCGCGGCGGCCTTGATGCCGTCGGCGCGCGCGGCGAACACGCTCGACAACCGGCGGTGCACCGCCTCGAGGCCTGAGACGTCGAGCAGCCGCCGGTGCAGCGCACCGACCGTGATCCGCTCGTCCTCACGGATGATCTCGATCGCACGCCGGATGCCGAACAGATCCAGTTTCTCCAGCAGGCGCGCCCGCACTCCCGCAGGCACGTCGCACTCCCACGACGTGAAGATGTCGGCCGAGACGAGCATGACCTCCAGGTCGCCGTCGTCCAGACCCGCGAGGGTGCGCAGGGCGTCGGCGTCGGTGCCGGTGAACGCTCCCGTCTCCGTCGATTCCGCGAGCAGGCCGATCACCGGCAGCACGTCGGCCACGCGCGGCCGCAGCAGGTTCGCCTGCTTCTCGGCGAGCTTCGTCGCGGCCGCCCACACATCGCCGTCGGCACCCTCGACCGACTCCGGCGGGATCGTGTCGGCCTTGTTCAGCACCGCGATGGCGTTGACGGGGCCGGCCTCGCGGCTCGCCGTCGCCGCCGTGAACGCCGCGAGGGCCTGCTGGTCGTCGGCTCGGATGCCCTGCGTCACGACGTACAGCACGGCCTCGGCGCCGACCAGCGCGCTGCGGGACGTCTCGTCGAGCGTGTCGGCGTCCTCCCAGGACCCGGCGTCCTCCTCGGGCGACCCGGTGTTCCCTGGCGATGCCGCCTGCTCGCCGCTGCCGCCGCCGTCGTCATCATCGACGTCGTCGTCGGTGAGTGAGCCGCTGAGCCGGGTCGCACCGAGCGCCCGCTGCGTACGCGCCACCGACGAGGTGTCGAGCGACCCCAGTCCCGGGGTGTCGATCACGGTCATGTCCCGCAGCACCGCGTTCGTCAGATACGCCTCGATGTGCGAGACCCGGTCGATGTCGACGCCGAGTTCCGCCGGGATCCCGCCGTCGGGCGCAAACGGTTGCACCTGCTTCGTGCCGTCGGCGAACACGACCTCGATGCGGTCGACCGTGCCGTACTGGAACCGCGTGACCAGCCTCGTGCACTCGCCGACGGCCGTGGGCGCCACACGCCTGCCGATCAGCGCGTTGACCAGCGTCGACTTGCCGGACTTGATCCGTCCCGCGACCGCGACCTGCAGCGGCGCCCCGAGCCTGCGCAGCACCTCGGTGAAGCCCGCCGCCGTCCGCGGGGAGACCTGACTGCGCAACCGGTTGCACAGATCCGCCACCGACTCCGAAAGCGGGCCGGCCGGTCTGCCTTCACCTGCCGCCGTCATCGAACCCCCTGCTGGCCGCGCCTGCCCCGCTGCTTGCGGGCACATCCTCCCACCCGGCTCCCTGACCCGACCACCGCGGACGCGGGGACACGCCGGGAACGAACCGGACATCACGCCCAGGAGGCCCGTCACGTCGGGCGGGTGTCATACCCGGCGACGACCCCGCATGCGACCTCGGGGCGACGCGCGGGCACCCCGCTGCCACCTACCGTGGGCGAGTGCGCCGGATCAGTCTCTGGATGAGGGCCCACCCCGCTGTGGGCGACAGCCTCATCGCCATCGTGCTGCTGGCACTCGACGTGCTGATCTACAGCCTGTTCGTGGCCTTTCCCGTGCCCGGTGTCGCCACCCCACCGTGGTACGTAGGCCTGCCACTGATCGTGATCCTGCTGGGCGTCGTCCCGCTGCGGCGCAAGTATCCGCTGGTCATGGCGTACTGGGTGCTCGTCTGGACGGTCCCGTACGTCGCGTCCGGATTCGGCGACGTCGCGTTCAGCGTGGCCGTGGTCAGCTGCATCGCGCTGTACACCGTGGTCGTCTACAGCGGACGCAAACAGGCCGCGATCTACACCGCGTTGACGCTGCCCGTGAGCCTGGTGCACCAGCTCGTCCAATACCCCGACGACTGGATCGTCAACACGGTGACCGTCGTGCTGGCGCTGGCGCTGTGCTGGGTGCTGGGCGAGTTCGTCGGCGCACGGCGGGCGTACCAGGCGGAGGTCGAGGCGCGGCTGCACCTGCTGGAGAACGAACGCCACCAGGCCACGCGCATCGCCGTCGCGGAGGAACGCGAGCGCATCGCCCGCGAGCTGCACGACGTCGTGGCGCACGCCGTCAGCGTGATCGTGGTGCACGCCGACGGTGCGTCCTTCGCCGTGCGCAAGGATCCCGACCTGGCGGAACGTGCGATCGGCACCATCTCCGACACGGGCCGCAGCGCGCTGAGCGAACTGCGGCGACTGCTGGCGATCCTGCGCGACGACACGACCGACGACAGCGCCGCCCACCGCGGCGACGACGGCGGTGACGGCCAGAGCGGTGTCGGCGGGGAAGGGGCGCGGACCCCACAGCCGACAGCGGCCGACCTCGTCGAGCTGACCGACCGCATCGAGACCGCCGGGCTGACGGTGCGGCTCCACCTCGACGACGGCATCGACGAACTGCCCGCGGGCGTGTCACTCGGTGTGTACCGGATCGTCCAGGAGGCACTGACGAACAGCCTCAAACACGCGGGCGTCGGCACGCGCGCGCAGGTGACGGTGCGCTGGGACCGCGGCCGAGGCAGGGACCGAGGCCACGCCGGGTCGGTGCTCATCGAGGTCGAGGACGACGGCGCGGGCCGCGCGAACCCGGTGCTGACAGGCGACTCCGCCGCGGGCGGAACCGCGGGCCGCACAGCGTCGGGATCATCTGCGGAGTCGGCGGGACCGGCAGGGTCGGGGTCGGCAGGGTCGGCGGGGTCGGCAGGGTCGGGGTCGGCAGGGTCGGGGTCGGCAGGGTCGTCGGGGTCGGCAGGGTCGTCGGCGTCGGGCGGGAACGGGCTGATCGGCATGCGGGAACGCACGAACGTCCACGACGGCACCCTCACCGCCGGACCCGCCCCTGGCGGAGGGTGGCGGGTCCGCGCCGAACTCACCGTTAGGTTGGGCGCATGATCCGGGTGCTCGTCGTCGACGATCAGGAACTGATGCGCGTGGGCTTCCGCATGGTGCTCGACGCGTCCGACGGCATCGAGGTCGTGGGGGAGGCGGGCAACGGCGAGGAGGCGGTGCATCTCGCCGAGGAACTGAACCCGGACGTCGTGCTGATGGACGTACGCATGCCCGTGCTCGACGGCGTCGAGGCGACCCGGCGGATCGTGGCGGCCGCCAGTTCCCGTGTGCTGGTCATGACGACGTTCGACCTCGACGAGTACGTCTACTCGGCGTTGCAGGCGGGCGCTGCGGGCTTCCTGCTGAAGGACACGCCGCCGGACGATCTGATCTCGGCGCTGCGGTCGGTGGCGGGCGGCGACGCGGTCGTCTCGCCCGCCGTGACGCGGCGGCTGCTCGACCGATTCGTCGGCACCGGACGGATCACACCGCGGGACGAGAGCGCGCTGGAGGCGCTGACCGAACGCGAACGCGAGGTGCTGGTCCACGTCGCGAAGGGGCTCTCGAACACGGAGATCGCGGGGGAGCTGTTCCTGTCCGAGGCGACCGTCAAGACCCACGTCGGCCGCATCCTCACGAAACTCGACCTGCGCGACCGCGTCCAGGCCGTCGTCCTCGCCTACGAGACCGGCCTCACCCGTCCCGGATCCTGACGGGCACCGGAGACCTTCCGCAACCGAGCCGTGGCCCCCGTGCCCCGAGGGAACCCTTGGGGGCGTCGAACGCCTCTCAGGGTGCCCTCGGGCCAACACCGGAACGGGGTGGCACGGAAGAATTCCGGAAGGCTCCTCAGCGGTACACCGACATGTCGACCGTTGTGGGGTCGAGGCCCGCCTGGTGGACCTCGAGGAAGTAGCGGCCGAAGTCGGGGCGGCTGCCGTCGACGTCGGTGACGTCGTACATCGGCGCCAGCGTCCACGACGCGAGCGTGCGCCCCGCGAGACGCCGCACCTCGGGATCGGCGGCCAGCGCCGCGACGCACCGCGCCAGGTACGCGGGCGTCTCCGACACGGCGAACTCCGGGCGCTCGTCGGTCACCGCGTCCCGCCAGTTCTCCTCGGTTACGCCGAACAGATCCAGCATCGCCTCCGACCGCAGGAACCCCGGCGTGACCGACAGCCCGGTGCAGTCGTGTGCGGCCAGTTCGGCTCCCAACGCCCGTCCGATGGCTCGCACACCGCACTTGACGAGGTAGTACGGGATGCCCGCGCCGAGGTACGCGTCGTCCTCCCCATCGGTCACCTCGACGACCAGCCCACCGGGATTGCCCACCACGAGCGGCAACAACCGGTGCAGCGCGATCAGGTGAGTCTCCAGCCCACCGCGGACGACCGTCAACGCACTGTCCAACGCCGACTCCCAGTACGGGTTGTCGAAGTCGACGTACGGATCACCGCCCCACACGTCGTCGACGAGCACGTCGATCCTGCCGCCCGCCTCCGCTTCCACCCTGGCGACGAGACCGTCCACATCGGTCACTTCCGAGAAGTCGCACCGAACCGGGATCCCGCGACCGCCCGCCTCGTCGACCAGTTCGGCCGTTCCCTCGATGGTCTCCGGCCGGGCCATCGGGGACGCGTGCTCACGCGTGGTCCTGCCCGCGGCGAACACGGTCGCGCCCGCTCGTCCCAGTTCCACGGCGATCGCCCGACCGCAGCCGCGCGTCGCACCCGTCACCACGGCGACCTTGCCCGCCAGCGCTCCGGCTCCCGTCATGGCAGCCACCCCTTCATGATCACGTCGATGGTTTCGGCGAGGCACACCCGCAACGTGCCCTTGCCGGCCGCGGTGTCGTCCGATGCCACCGCCGTGTTCGCCGCCGCTGCGTTGGCCCCCGCCGTGTTCGCCGCCGCTGTGTTCGCCGCCGCTGTGTTCGCCGCCGTGTGGTTCGATCCGGGATCTTTCGAACCCGTGTCGTTCGAACCCGCACGGTTCGACCCCGCGTTGTCCCCCGGGCGTAACGACCAGTGCAGCGCCGCGCCGTTGACCGCCGAGAGGAGTACGCGTGCGGCGACGTCGGGGGCCGGTCCACACCACCCGTCCCCGGCGGCCGCCCGCAGCAACCCGGACAGCTCCTGTCGCAACGCCGCGTAGTGCAGGCCGAGCAGGCCACGCAGATCCGGGTCGGCGAGGTCGGTGCCGAGCTGGGCAAGGTGGTTGGCCACCCCGGAGTCGCCGGCAGCGCCGAGTTCACCGAACACCGCGAGCAACGCCGCCCGGACCGCCGACTCGGCGGACTCCGCGGCATCGGCGGCCGTCCGCATACGCTCGACGGCCTGCGTCCGCCCCTGTTCGGTCAGCGCTCGCAGAAGTCCCGCCTTCGACCCGAACCGCTGTGCGACGCTGCCGACGGCCACACCCGCCTCGCGGGCGACCTGCGCCAGCGTGAACCCCGGCCCCACCCGTTCGATGACGGCGGCGGTCGCCGTCAGGAGCCGTTCGTCGGTGATGGTCCGCGGTCTCGCCACCCTATTAATGAACCATAGTTCAATAACCACCGCAAGCCCCCTGGTTCACGGAGTCCCGCCACGACATCGCGACACCGCATCCCCGGGGCAAGCGGTGCTCGGTTCAGGGGGAACTCAGGGTTGTCACCGATCGCGCACGGGGACGTCCGTCCGCGAAGCTGTGAGCATCGGCGAGAACCTGGATCGACCCGACTGCCGACCGCCGCGTACGACCACGGGCCAACGCGATTTCGGTCTACAGGATGACGCGGGAGCGGTCGGGTAACCGGAAAGATGAAGCGCACCACAGGCGATGAATCCAGGCGACATCGCCGCACCGGGGACGACAACGACGTTCGACGGCCACCGCGGTGACCGGGGGACCTGCCGGGGCGGGCCCTCGAATCCGAAGCGACCACACCGAGGGCCGTCGCACGCCGCCACAGGAGGACACCATGATCGAGGCGCAGAGCCTCACCAAGAGGTACGGCGACAAACTCGCCGTCGACGACCTGTCGTTCACCGTCGAAACCGGACGCGTGACCGGATTCCTCGGGCCGAACGGCGCCGGCAAGTCGACGACGATGCGGATGATGCTCGGACTCGACAATCCGACCGGCGGCGTCGTCACCATCGGGGGTAAGCGCTACTCCGAGCTGCACCATCCACTGCGGACGGTCGGCGCACTGCTCGAAGCGCGGTGGGTGCACCCCAACCGCAGCGCCCGCGCACACCTGGCGTGGATGGCGAAGTCGAACAAGATCTCGCCGAAGCGCGTCGACGAGGTGCTCGACATCGTCGGCCTTTCCGAGGTCGCGAACAAACGCGCGGGCGGGTTCTCGCTGGGAATGTCGCAGCGGCTCGGCATCGCGGGCGCACTACTGGGCGACCCGGAGGTACTGCTCTTCGACGAGCCGGTCAACGGCCTCGACCCCGAAGGCATCCTCTGGATCCGCAAGTTCATGCAGCGCCTCGCCGACGAGGGCCGCACCGTGTTCGTCTCCAGCCACCTGCTCTCGGAGATGGCGCTGACGGCCACGAACCTCGTCGTCATCGGCAAGGGCAAGCTGATCTCGCAGAGCACCACCGAGGAGTTCGTCGCGCGCGCCACCGACAGCACGGTCAAGGTCCGCAGCCCGCACCTCGACCGACTGCGTCCCGCGCTCGACCGCGTCGGCGCGACCGTGACGCCCACCGACGACGGACTGCTCGTCGCAGGCGTCGCGGGCGAGAAGATCGGCGAGCTGGCGATGGAGAACCAGGCCACGCTGCACGAGCTCGCCCCGCAGCAGGGCTCGCTGGAGCAGGCGTTCATGCAGATCACGGGCGACTCGGTCGAGTACCACGCCGACCTCGAGACCGAATCCGCCGAACAGCCCGCCGGTCACGCGGCCGTCACGAACTGACGGCGGCGGCCCACCGACCGCGCCACGAACCAACAGGGGACACCGACATGACTCTTCTCGCAGTCGAACGCATCAAACTACTCAGTACCCGCTCACCGTGGTGGTGCGCCCTCACGGCGCTGCTGCTCACCGGCGGTTTCACAGCGCTGGTCGTGAGCCAGAGCAATGCCCAGTTCCCGGCCACCGTGTCGGCCACGCAGTACGCCTACAGCTTCGGCATGGCCGTGATCATGGTGCTGGCGACACTCGCAGTCACCACCGAGTACCGGTTCGGCACCATCCGCACCACGTTCCAGGCGGTACCCAACCGCGCCGCGGCGCTCGCAGCCAAGGCGACCGTCATCGCACTGGTCGCACTGGTCATCGGCGAGATCATGGCCTTCCTGTCGTGGGGCCTTGCCACCCTGATCCAGCCGGAAGCCGACCTGGCGCTCAACAGCACCGCCGACTGGATCAACGTCGCGGGTGTCGGGCCCGCATGCGCGCTGGCGGCCGTCGTCGCGATGGCGGTCGGCATCCTCGTGCGGCACAGCGCGGGCGCCATCTCGCTCGTGCTGATCTACTTCCTCGCCGCGGAGAACCTGGTCACGCTGATCCCGGGGGTCGGCGCCGACATCTTCAAGTGGCTGCCGTTCAACGTGCTGCACAAGTTCGTCACCGGAAACGGCGAGTCGGCGAACGGCGCGGCGTACGGGCAGCCGCTGTCGACGTCGACGTTGAGCCCGTGGTGGGCACTGGCCTACTTCGCCGCGTTCGCCGTGGTGCTGCTGGCCATCTCGATCGCCACCGCGCGCAAGCGCGACGCATGACCCCGCGGGCGCCCTCGGGGGAGGGCGCCCGCGACGGGAAGGACCGCCCGCCCGCGAATGGGACCACCGCGGGGCGCGGGTGGGCGGAATCCCACAGAGGGGGAGCAATGGGCCCGGGCCGCGTTTCGGGGGCGGCCCGGGCCTGTTCGCGTGTCCGGCCCTGGAACGCCGGTGGACGTTGGACTGCGACATTCGAGTGGGCCGCACTTCGTTTCCGGCGGAGTTTGAGGACCGCCCGCCTGCGAAACCCGGTGTGACTACCCCCACGGAGGACGCGCGACGGCGGCTGTTGGGGGATGCTGGACACCAGCCCGTCAGGACTCTACGGAGGTGATCCTTGACGGTGTCCGATACTCAACAGGAGTTCCAGGCCCCGCACCCGGACGGTGACGCACGCGAGGGTGTTCGGGTGAGCGGCGTCCGGATGAGCGGCAGTACCGGAGACGGCGTCTCGGGTGGCCACGCCTCGGGTGACGGCCCGCCGGGCGGCGGTGCCGTCGGCGACGGTGCGTCCAGCAGCGCCGACGACCCCTCGCTCAACCTCGAGCCGATGGCCGGCCTGGAATGGTCACACGCCATCGAGTTGCCCCTCGTGACCGGCGACGCGGCGAGCCCGGCCGACCTGCGCGTGGCGTGGGTCCACCGCGCACCCCTCAGCCACGTGCTGGCCCTCTACCGCGCTGCGGGCAGGTCGGGCGAGCGCGTGCCGTCACCGTGGTGGCTGCGCGCACTGTCGGACGGAAAGCTCGAATCGCGCGACGCCGGGTTCCGCATCGAGAACCGCGTGCACAAGCTGCTCAGCCGCCGCCCCGGATGGGAATTCGTGCCGTGGGCCGACGACGGCGAATCCGGCTTCTGGGAGTTCCTGCCGTCCGAAGGAACCGGCGACCACCGGCGCATGCCGACGACGATCGTCAACACGTCCCGCCACACCGGGTGGATCGACATGTTCCCCGCGCACGAGTCCGTCTCGCCCGAGCCGGTGGCGATCGGCGGACTCGCCGCACTGCGGGCTCGGCTGGGGGAGATCGAAGCGGTCCGCTGAGCCGCGGCTATCGTCGGCGTCCGTGGAGAGCGAAGGACAACCCCGCCTGCGCAGCGTCGTCAGCTACGTCAAGCGCGGCGGGCGGATGACGGTCGGCCAGCAGCGCGCGTGGGACACCCGGTGGCCCGAGCTGGGCCGGGCGGTGTCCGAACTCGAACCCGGGCCGATCGGCTTCGACGCGTGGTTCGGCAGGGCCGCACCCGTCGTGCTGGAGATCGGTTCCGGCATGGGCGAGGCGACGGCGCAGCTCGCGGCGGCCGCACCCGAGGTCAACTACGTGGCCATCGAGGTCTACGAGGCCGGCCTGGGCCAGCTGATGCTGCGCGCCGACAAGCTCGATGTGACGAACCTGCGCCTGCTGCACGGCGACACGGTGCCGTTGCTGCGCGACCACGTCGAACCGGGCTCGCTGGCGGGCGTGCGCATCTTCTTCCCGGACCCGTGGCCGAAGAAGCGCCACCACAAGCGGCGTCTCGTGCAGCCCGCGTTCGTCGAGCTCGTCGCGTCCCGGCTGGCCCGAGGGGGCACGCTGCACCTCGCGACGGACTGGCAGGACTACGCCGACCAGATGCTCGAGGTGTGTTCGGCGGAGACGTCGCTGGTCAACCGGTTCGACGGCTGGGCCCCGCGCCCCGAATGGCGTCCTGTGACGAAGTTCGAACAGCGCGCCGAGGAGGAGGGCCGCGTCTCCCGCGACCTGATCTTCGAGAAGCGTTGACGGCTTGGGCCCCGGACCGCAATGGCGGGCGGTCCGCGGCGTGGGGTCGACCCCCGGCAGCCACAACACGGTCCCCGGCAGCCACAACACGGCCCCCCGAAAGCGCAACACGGCCCCCGGGAAGCGCAACCGGGCGTAGCGCGTCGTCGGGGCAGCGGTCGGGCACAACACGGCGGGGCGTCCCCCGATGAACGCCCCGCCGTGTTTCCCCCTGCTTCCCCGTTCCCCGTTCCCCCGTTCCCTCGTTCCCCGTTCCCTCGTTCCCTCGTTCCCCGTTCCCCTCGTTCCCCGTTCCCCTCGTTCCCCCGTTCTCCCCGTCCCCGTTCTCGAGGCCGGCGCCTGTGGCCCCGGGTCGACTATTCGTCGGCCAGGGGTTCCGCCTGCACGCGGCGCAGGGCCGGGCTGCACACCGACGACGCGATCAGCGCGACCCCGATTCCCAGCACCACCGGTGCAGCGAGCCACGGGGTGAGAACCTCCGAACCGTCGTCGACCACGGCGAACAGCCCGATCCCGACGAGCGTTCCGGCGACACCTGCGCCGACGGTCGCGACGAGCGCGGGCAGCGCCGCCTCCGCGCGCAGTGCCCTGGCGAGCACCCGCACCGGCGTGCCGGCCGCCATGAGTGCGCCGAACGTGCGCCGCCGGTCGAGCACCGATCCCGCGGTGCTGATGGCCGCGCTGCATCCGCCGAGCAGCGCCGCCGCGAGCAGGCCGATCACCGTGATGCGTTGCAGGTCGGCGATCTGTGACGACTGTCCGTCGAGGCGCGCGTCCCTGCTCTGCACCGGCAGGCCGCCGGCCGCGGACACCAGTGCCGTGCGCACGACGTCGACGTTCTCCGGCGTGGACGGCACCACGACCGAGCCGCCGCTCGGCGTGAAGCCGTCCGGCAGCACCCGCGGGTCGATGACCGCTTCGGGTGCGTACTCGGACGTCGTCGTCATCGGCCGTACCGGCACGTCGGCGTCCAACGGGATGCCGGGGTCGCCGTGCTCGCTCGCGATCGTGAGCTTCTCCTGCGACACGTCCGGATAGGGGGTGTACACGCCCGGCTCGCCCTCACACGCACCCTTCATGTCGACGGTCAGCAGGCTCTCGGCGGACGCGCAGTCGACGACCCTGGTGTACGCGTGACCGTCGCCGAGGAAGGCGTCGCCGACGGTCACCGCCCGCTCGTCCAGGCCGTAGCGCGCCAGCGCGTCATTGGTGCCGGCGGCGATCCGTTGCAGCGAGTCGTAGTCGGCCTCGACATACAGCGCGCCTTCGGCGTACCTGTGCGGCGCGCCTGCCTGCCCTTCGGCGCTCGACAGCACCGTCAACGCCATCGTGCCGGTGAACACGGCCAGCACCACGCCTGCGGTCGCGCGGTAGGCGCCGCGCGGGTCGTCGCGCAGCCTGCGTCCCGCCAGCAGCCCCGACGGCTTGCGCCAACGCCGCACGAACATCCCGCCGATCACGGCCGTGAACCACGGGCCCGCGAGCGTCAACGACGCGATGACCGCCATCATCGCGGCCAGCAGAAGTGTGGCTTCGAGCTGGCTCTCGGCCGTCGCCACGAGGTAGGCGAACAACACACCCGACACCGGCAGCGGCACCAGGCGCCACCAGTGCAGCGGCTTGGGCGTGTGGCCACCCGCTGCGCCGAGCGGGGCCGACAGCACCCGCCGCAGCCCGAAGGCCGCGGCGAGCACGACCAGCAGCGGCGTCGCGACGACGATCAACGCGGACGGCACCACGCCGAGCACGAAGTCCGAGGCCTGCCAGGTGCCGCCGCCCCAGGGCACGGTGGTGGCAGCCTGCCGCAACAGTGGGCTCACCGCCCAGCCGAGCAGCGCACCCCCCGCCGCGGCGATCGCCGTCTCGGCCGTGACCATCGCGATCACCTGCCGCGGCGTCGCACCCGCCAGCCGGAACGCGGCGAGCCTGCGTTCCCTGCGCGCCGCGATCAGCCGAGCCGCCGACGCCACGAGCACCATGCTCGGCACCGTCAGCACCACCACGCCGACGCCCGCGAGCAGTCCCAGCAATACGTCGGCGCCCTGCCCCGCGGGGTTGAACCCGTCCTGCGGCGACGCGGCCTCGGGCATGTCCCCGGGCGCGTGGCCGACCAACGCGACCAGCTGTTCCGGATACTCCAGTGCGTCCTGGCCGAGCACACCCGCAGCCTCGCCGAACCGTTCGCCGAGCTGCGAGCCCGGCGTGTGGTCCACGGCGTCGGCCAGCGCGGGCGACAGCAGTGCCTCGCCGGGGGCGGGCAGCCGGTCGATACCGGGCGGCAGGTCGACGTTCGCGGGGTCCGCCAGCGCGGCGACGTCAACCCGCCGGATCTGGCTGCCGTCCGGTGCGACGTCCTCGCTCGCGACGAACTCCAGCGACGCCCCGTCCTCCGACGGGGTACCGAACTGTTGCCACGCGGCCCGGTCGGCGCGAGCCTCGGTGGCCCCCGGCAGCGACACGAGCAACAGCAGCAGCGCGGTCGCCACGGCCACCCCGACGGCGATGAGCATCGCCGAGACACGGGTGCGGCCATCGGTGCGCAGCACCCGGAGTGCGAGTTGGAAGCCGTTCACGCCGGCACCCCCGCGGTCGCACGCGTGTCGGCGTCGATCCGGCCGTCGCGGAGGCTGACGGTGCGCGGCAGCGACGTGGCCAGGTCGCGGTCGTGTGTCACGACCACCACCGCGGCGCCCGACTCGGCCGCCGCGGCCAGCAGTGCCTGCATGGTGTCGCCACCGGTGCGGGTGTCGAGCGCCCCTGTCGGTTCGTCGGCGAAGATCACGCTCGGCCGGTGCACGAGCGCCCGCGCGATCGCCACCCGCTGCGCCTGCCCGCCGGACAGCTCACCCGGCCGGTTGCGTTCCTTACCCTTGAGCCCGAGGTGTTCGAGCCACCGCCGCGCGCCCGCCAGCGCCTCCCTGCGACCCTCGCCGGCCAACAGCGTCGGCAGCGCGGCGTTCTCCTCCGCCGACAGCTCACCGACGAGCATTCCCGACTGGAACACGAAACCGAACTCGGTGCGCCGCAACTCGCTGCGCTTGGTCTCGCCGAGCGAGTCGATGCGCCTGCCGCCGAGCGTCACCCGGCCGTCGTCGGCGGGCAGGATTCCCGCCAGCACGTGCAGCAACGTCGACTTGCCGGACCCGGACGGCCCGACGATCGCCATCGCCTCACCCGGCGTGATGTCGATGTCCACTCCGGACAACGCGTACTGCGTGCCGTACCGCTTGCTGAGGCCTCGGCCGCTCAGCGCGGGCCGCGCCGGAACCGGCGTCGAGGGTCCTTGTCCTGTGATCCGTGTCGTCATGGCCCTGCAGCCTGGCGGCAACCGGCGGTCGGCCACTTCGGACGGAAGGCCGGAACCGGGCGGCGCGGCATCGGCCGATCGGCCGACCCACGGCGAGCCGTCCGGCCGGGCCGCGCCCACCACCGGCTCGACTACGGTCGGTGCCGTGTCCGAGACGTACCCGCTCCGCGACCGTGTCACCCGGCTGCTGCGCCGGGTCGACCCGGCAGACATGGTGTTGCTGGCCGCGGTGTTCGGCGACCTCGCCGTCATGCTCCCTGCGGCCGTCGACGGCTGGGGTACGCCGCTGGTCGACCTGATTCCGCTGCCGGGGATCCTGTTGTTGTCGGCATGCGCCGTGCACGGCAAGTCCAGACCAGTGTTCGCGGGCTGGGCAGGCGCGTGCGTGCTGGGTGCGAACTCGCTGCTGATCTCCTACTCCGGCGCACCCACCTTCTCGACGTTGCTGCCGGAGACGTCGTTCGCCGAGTCCGTCGCGGGCCTGCTGCTCGTGTACTACTGCGCACGGTCGGCACCCGCCGCGACCGCGACCGTGACGATCGGCGCGCTCGTCGCGTCCGAGCTGGCGAGCACGATCGTCCGCGAGGCCGGTATGCACATCCTGCAACTGGCCGGCATCGGGTTGGCGCTGCTGCTCGTGGCGGTCGTTCCAGGAGCCCGCGCCCGCCAGGGGATCGGCGACGGCGCACTGGGCACCCTGCTCCGGCAACAGTGGCTGCTCGTCGGCGTGCTCGCCCTGGCGGTGTTCCTCGACGCGTCGATCGTGCTCAGTGGGCCGGGCCGTGACGTCGTGATGCTCCTGCCCGCGGCGGTCGCCGTGCTGCTGGTGTTGCGCGGCGTCAACCGGCCGTTCCGCCACGCGTTCGGGCTGGCCGCGGTCATCGCGGTGACCACGGTGCTGGCACTGTTGACCCGCGCCGAGCGGTACGTAGCGCTGGGCGGTCTGCCCGTGGCCGTCACCGCCTCGGGGATGGTCGTCACGGCGCTGCTCGTCCGGCTCGAACCGACACGACGTGCCGTCATCGCGATCGCGACGCTCACCGCCACCGTGGCCGTCGGAACGACCGTGCAGGTCGTGTTGCTGCTGCAGCCGGTCGGCATGTTCGACCGCCGGTTCGGGATGGTGCAGAGCCTGGCCATCGCCGCGACGCTGTTGCTGGGCATGAGCATCGCGATCGGCCTGTTCCTGCGAGCCCGCGACTCCGAACGCAAGACCACCGTCGAAGCCGCGGTCACCGAGGCACAGACCGCCGAACGGATGGCACTGGCCCGTGAACTGCACGACGTCGTCGCGCACCACGTGACGGGCATCGTCGTGCAGGCGCAGGCGGTGCGGATCGTCGCCGAGCAGAACCCGCACGTCGTGGCCGATTCACTGGGCCAGATCGAGAACGCGGGCACCGAGGCGCTGGCGGCGATGCGACGTCTCGTGCGCAGCATGCGCGGGGAGGCCGGCGACGCCGGCGCAGGCACGGGGGAGCAGTCCGGACCCGGCGAACAGGCAACCACCGACCTCGACTCCGACCTGCGGAAACTCGCCACATCGGCGGTGCACGGCGTGCCGGTGCAGCTCGATGTGGACGTGCCGCCGGGACTGCCGCAGGAGGTGGCCCGCTCGGCGCTGCGCATCGTGCAGGAGGCGCTCACCAACGTCAGCAAACACGCGTCGGGAGCGGCCGCGGCGTGGGTGACCGTGCGCGGCGGGAACGGCGACCCCGAGTCCGGTGACGGGCGCGACCAACTGCACATCCGGGTGGCCGACGACGGCGGACCCGGCGATCCGGGACCGCTGGCCGCGGTCGGCGGCTACGGTCTCGTGGGCATGCGCGAGCGGGTCGAACTGCTCGGAGGCACGCTCACCGCAGGCCGGCCCCGCGACCGGGACGGCGAACGCGACGACGGCTGGGTCGTCGAAGCGTGGCTGCCGTTGCAGGGAGAAGAGGAGTCCCAATGATCCGGGTACTGATCGCCGACGACCAGGACATGGTGCGCACCGGCTTCCGCATGATCGTGGACGCGTCCGACGACATGGAGGTCGTCGCCGATGTCGCCGACGGGATCGACGCCGTCGGCAAGGCACGCGAGCTGCGGCCCGACGTGTGCCTGCTCGACATCCGCATGCCCGGCATGGACGGCCTCGAGGTCACGCGGCAGCTGGCGGGGCCGAACGTCGCCGATCCGCTGAAGGTCGTCGTCGTGACCACGTTCGACCTCGACGAGTACGTCCACAGCGCGCTCACCGGCGGGGCGTCGGGGTTCCTGCTCAAGGACGCCGGTCCCGCGCTGCTACTGGAGGCGATCCGCGCGGCCGCGCGCGGCGACGCGCTGGTGTCGCCGCAGATCACGGTGCGGCTGTTGCAGCACTTCGCCGACGCCCCCGCCGAGGACGCGCCGACGGTGGAGGAGCCCACCGAGCCGTTGACGACGCGGGAACTCGACGTCGTGCGCGCGGCGGCACGCGGGTCCACGAACACGGAGATCGGCGAGGAGCTGTTCCTGTCGCTGTCGACGGTGAAGACCCACCTCGCCGCGGTGCAGAACAAGATCGGCGCGCGGAACCGGGTCGAGATCGCCGCGTGGGCGTGGCGCAACGGCGTCGTCACCGGCTGACCGGCCGGCGCTCGACCGTCGGGCGGATAACCGGGCACACGTACCCGGGTGGCGGGACCGTCGCTCGATAGGGTGGGCGCATGGTCCACCGTCTGACCGCGCCCGTGGTGCTGCCCGCCGATCCGGGGTGTTCCGTCGTTCGAGACGGCGCCGTCGACATCGACGCCCGCGGCCGTATCGCCTACTGCGGGCCCGCGAGCGAAGCACCGGCAGCCGCCACGACCACGACCGCGAAGCCGGGGATCCTGCTGCCCGGGCTGGTCAACACGCACGCCCACAGCCCGATGGTGTTGCTCCGCGGCATGGGCGGGGACCTGCCTCTGCTGCGCTGGCTCCGCGAGGTCATCTGGCCCACCGAGGCGAAACTCCGGCCCGCCGACGTCCACGCGGGCATGGTGCTCGGGTCGGTGGAGATGCTGCGCCGCGGCGTCACGACCAGTGCGGAGATGTACTTCCACGCCGAGCAGATGGCCGACGCCGTGCTCACCACGGGGGCGCGCGGCATCATCGGCGGTCCGATCATCGACCTGCCGGGACTCGACTGGCGCTCACTGCTTGCCGATGCCACGAAGTGGATCGACGCCGACGGCCTGCGCTTCGGCCCGGGGGACCGCATCGAGTTGTCCTACGCGGGCCACTCGGCGTACATGCTGCCGCCGGAGGCGCTCGGTGCGATCGCCGACGAAGCGGCCACCCGCGACGCGCTCGTGCAGATCCACGTCGCCGAGGCCGCGGACGAGGACGCCGCCCAGCGCGCCGAGCACGGTTCGGTGCCGAAGCTGCTGGACGACGTCGGCCTGCTGAGCGGGAGGCTCATCGCGGCACACGCCGTGCATCTGTCCGATGAGGACATAGCGTTGCTCGCGTCCCGCGGCACCGGCGTCGCCCACTGTCCCGGTTCCAACGCCAAGCTCGCCTCGGGCATCGCCCGGCTGACCGACCTCCGCGCCGCCGACATCCACATCGGACTCGGCACCGACGGCCCCTCCAGCAACGACGACCTCGACCTGTGGGAGGAGGTCCAGCTGTCGGCGATGCTCGCGCGCCTCGCCGAAGGGGACGCCACCGCCCTCACGGCGTCGGCGGCGCTGCTGCTGGCCACCCGCGGCGGAGCCGAGGCCCTCGGCCGCGACGACATCGGCGCGCTCGAACCGGGCCGCTGGGCGGACGTCGTGCACGTCGACATCGACGACCCGGCGTTCGCCACGGGCCTCGACGTGCCCGACCAGCAGCTCCTCGGCAACCTCGTGTGGGCCGCGGGGTCCCGCCGGGTGCAGGACGTGTGGGTCGCGGGCGAGCAGGTCGTCGCCGACGGCGAATCGTCCCGTGTGGACCGCGGCCGGGCGCAGGCGAACGTCGCCGCCGCGGCACAGCGTCTCCGCAGCACGTGAGAAGGCCCTCGACGGTAGTCTGCGCCGGTCCCGGCATCCCCCGATGACCGGAACCGGCGCAGATCCCCCTTCTTCTCCCCGTTACCGGAACGGCACGTGGGCCCGCTGAGTCACCGGGCCGGTCACGGAACCGCGCGACGGCTGGTCGCGTAGGTCGCCACCGCCAGCACCGCGGCGATCAACGCCGGATAGGCGGCGAACAGCAACAGCGTCGGCGTCTCGGCGAAGAAGTCGAAGACCTGCTGCCACCAGTCCTGCCAGCCGATCAGCGCCAAGAGCCCGACGAGCGCCGCACCGATCGACAGCGCCAGCACCCACACGCCCGGCTGTCCCCAACGCTGGTAGACGATGCCCGTCCACAGCCCCGCGAAGGACAGCAGCAGGAACGGCCCCGTGTAGACGAGGATCTGCGTCACGACGTTGCTCTGCTCCAGGAACGGCAGGTCGAACATCGCGAGGTCGAGTCCCCAGCCACCGGTGGCGCCCTCGAGCAAGGACATCACCCAGATGACCACGCCGTACAACAGCGCCTGGCCGACGACGACGAGTCCCGCCGAGGCCACGAAGTCGCGCCGCGTGATGCTCAGGCCGAGCGCGAACGGGAACATCTGCGTCATCGTCTGGACGTGCGTCACCAGCGTGACGATGTAGATCGAGACCAACGCGCCCGTCACGGGGGACTCGCCCGGCGACTCGGGAGCCTGGATCGCCATGAAGATGACGATGTTCGCCGCCAGAACGCAGGCGAGCACCAGCAACGGCAGACCGAGCACCATGCGTGCGTTCACCAGCTGGATGCGTGCGACTTTCACGAGCTGTGTCATGACCGGTCCCCCTTGCCAGTACCAGTGCCAGTGCCGTTACCAAGGCCGTTACCGGTGCCCGCGCCCGCGAGCGCGGCGTCGTGGAACTGTGTGGTCCGGACGACGAGCTGCTGCAGCGACACCGGTTCGACCTGCAGGCTCGCCGTCTCGCGTTCGCTGGGAACGCCGGCGACCAGCACGCGGGTGAAGCCGCCGAGGTCCTCGCGGTGCAGTACGTCGTGGCCGTCGGAGAACTGTTCGACCGCCTTCGTCGGACCGCTGACGGTCACCGCCTGACTGCGCAGGTTCTCGGACGAGTCGTCCATGACGATCCGGCCGCGGTCGATCACCGTGACGTGCTCGATGATGTCGGCGACCTCGTCGATCAGGTGGGTCGAGAGCACGATCGTGCGCGGGTGTTCGGTGTAGTCGGCGATCAGGTGGTCGTAGAACGCCTGGCGGGCCACGGCGTCCAGTCCGAGGTACGGCTCGTCGAACAACGTCACCGGCGCACGCGCCGCGAGGCCGATGATGACGCCGACGGCCGAGAGCTGCCCCCGCGACAGTTTCCTCACCCGCTGCTTGAGCGGCAGCCGGAACTCGTCGACCAGCCGGTCGGCGAAGTCCTGGTCCCAGTTCGGGAAGACCAACGCCGCCGCCTCGAGCGCGTGCCGGGCGATGAAGATGTCCGGATAGCGCTGCGATTCCTTGATGAAGCACACCCGGTGCAGCACGTCGGCGTTCTCGTACGGGTTCTCCCCGAACACGCGGATCCGGCCCGACGTCGGGACTTCCTGTCCCGTGAGCATTCGCATCACCGTGCTCTTGCCCGCTCCGTTGCGGCCGAGCAGGCCGTGGATGCGGTTCTCGTGCAGATCGAAGGAGACGTCGTCGACAGCCCTGGTGTCGCCGTAGCGTTTCGTCACCCCCTGCAGACTCACCACGCTCATTGTTCGTCCCTCCAGGCGTCGATCATCTTCTTCACGTCCTCGGCGTCCATTTCGAGTCGTTTCGCCTCGGCGAGCAGTGGAGCGATGTAGGACCGGCCGAATGCCTCCTGCCTGCGTTCGACCAGCTTTTCCCTTGCTCCTGCCTGCACGAACATTCCGACTCCCCGTTTCTTGTAGAGCAGGCCATCGGCCACGAGCTGGTTGATGCCGTTCGCCGCGGTGGCCGGGTTGATCCGGTGGAACGTGGCGAGCTCGTTCGTGGACGGCGCCCTGCTCTCCTCCGGCAGGGACCCGTCGATGATCGAGTCCTCGATCTGTTCCGCGATCTGCTGGAACAACGGCCGCGCGTCGTCCATCACGACCGCCTCCCCCTGAACCACATCGGTTCATTAGTCATGTAGGTAACCATGACACCAGCGCGGTCGGGTGTCAACTCGACGCGGAGCGGAAGGAGCCCGGGGAGAGAGGGATGAGGAGCGGAACGGGTCGACACCGGGCCACAGGCGACATCCGCCGTTAGAGTCCGTGCTGTGGAACCGGTGGTCACAGCCGCGGCGGAGTTCTCCCCGGACGGGTCGTCGCACTGGCTGGCCGTGGGCATCTTCGCGGTCGGCGCACCGCTGGTCGTCCACCTCGGCCGAAAACAGCGGACCACGGGCCGGGCGCAACGCTTCAGCCGGGTCTTCGCCGTGACGATCGTCCTCGTCAGCGCGGCGGACCTGTTGTACGAGGCGGTCCCTCCGACCCTCGAACGCTCGGTGCCGTTGCACCTGTCCGACCTCGTACCGCTGGTCGCCGCCTACGCCCTGTACTTCCGGCGCGCGTGGGCTCACGCCCTCGCCTACTACTGGGGCGTGGCGCTGAGTACCCAGGCGTTGATCTCACCGGCCCTGACCGGGCCGGACTTCCCGCACGCCAACTACCTGCTGTTCTGGGGGAGCCACCTGCTGGCCGTGCTGGCCGCGATCTACCTCACCTGGGGACTGGGGATGCGCGTCGACTGGCGCAGCTACCGGCTCGCGGTCGCCGTGACGGTGGGATGGGCGGCCGCGACCATGACCTTCAACGCCGTCGCCGGAACCAACTACGGCTTCCTCAACGGCAAGTCGGACACGGCCTCGATACTGGACGTGCTCGGCCCGTGGCCCTGGTACCTCCTGCCCGTCGCCGCGCTGTTGCTCGCGGTGTGGGCACTGATGACCTGGCCGTGGACACGGCTCCGCGATCGCGACCACGTCACGTGACGCGCCGCCGGGCCGGGCCCGCTCGCCACGGAACGGCCCGGCCGTGACGCGGACGCCACCGGTGCGGGCACGGGCCTACCGGTGGGGTCGGGGGCGGACGGTGATGTCGGTCAGGTGGGCGTCCGGGCCCGCCAGGACGGCCGCGGACACCGCATCGGCGACCGACTCCGGGCGCAGAAACTTCTCCGGCCGGTACTCGCCGCCCTCACCCGCGACGACGGCCTGCTGCATCTCGGTGTCCGTCCGCCCGGGGTACACCGACGTCACCCGCAGGCCGTGCGGCTCCTCCTCGGCACGCAGCACGTCCGCGAACGCGCGAACGCCGAACTTGCTCGCCGCGTACGGTCCCCATCCCTCGCGAGCGGACAGCCCCTGCCCGGAGTTGATCACTACGACGTGGCCGTGGGCGCGGCGCAGCGCGGGCAGCAGCAGCCGGGTCAGCTCGGCCACCGCGACGACGTTGACCTCGAAGTTGGCGCGCCACGATTCGGCCGGCGAATCCGCCACGTCACCGAGCCGGGCGACACCCGCGGAGTGGACGAGCACGTCGAGGTTGTCGATCCGCGCGGCGGCGTCGGCGACGGCCGCCTCGTCGGACAGGTCGACGGGCCAGGGCTGAGCATCGGGCAGTTCGGCCGCGAGTGCGGAGAGTGCGGTGGCATCCCTGCCGCCGAGCAGCACGCGGTGGGTGTCGGCGAGACCGCGGGCGACGGCCGCGCCGATGCCGCGGGAGGATCCGGTGACGAGTGCGAGCGGGCGATCGGTCATGACGGCCACGGTAGTGCGCATGTGCCAGGCTTGGGCCACGAGATCAACGACGATCGAGGAGGACACGGCATGCGGAAGGTCGGCAGCGGCGAGCACATCGTCATCGCACTGCACGGATGGTTCGGCTCCAGCGGGGCGTGGACGGCGTTCGAACCCCACCTCGACCGCGAACGGTTCACCTACGTCTTCCACGACTACCGCGGCTACGGCGATCGCCGCGGCGAGTCCGGTGACTACAGCATCGCGGAAGCGGCGGCCGATGTGCTGGCACTGGCCGACGAGCTCGGCGCGGAGCGCTTCTCGCTGATCGGGCACTCGATGGGTGGCAGCGTGATGCAGTACGTCTACGCCGAGGCGCCCGAACGCGTCCGCGCGATGGTCGGCATCTCACCCGTTCCCGCGAGCGGCGTACCGCTCGACGAGCAGAGCAGGAAACTGTTCGCGGGCGCCGCGGATGCGCCCGACAACCGGCGGGCGATCGTCGACTTCACCACCGGCAGCCGGCTCACCGGCACGTGGCTCGACGCGATCGTGCGGCACTCGCTCGAGGCCGCCGACCGCGACGCCGTCGCCGCCTACTTCGAAGCCTGGAGCGGCACCGACTTCCACGACCGCATCGCGGGCAGCGAGGCGGCGATCAAGGTGATCGCGGGCGAACACGACCCGGCGCTCGGCCCCGACACGATGAAGGCGACGTTCGCCGAGTGGTACCCGAACGCGGACATCGAAGAGCTCGCGAACGCGGGCCACTACGGCATCGACGAGACCCCGGTCGCCCTGGCCACGTCCGTGGAACGCTTCCTCGCCGAGGCGTAACGCCGCGCAGGCAGCAGAGTGCCCCAAGGGCACCTTGGGACACTCCGCCCGTCGCCCACCACCCACACGTTCGTGTCGAACATGCCGAGTAGTCGCATGCCAAGTTGGCCGTTGCGACCGCCTCGGATGGGCGGAGGTGGGAGACGGGCGGGCGTGCCCTGGGGGCGAAACCGCGTCACCCGATCGAGAGGGGTCAGGCTCCGATGCGGCCGCCGTCGGACTTGCGGACCGCGACGATCGCCGGCCGGGCGTGGCCGCCGTCGGGCCAGCTCGAACCGGGCTCGCCGCCCTCGCCCGGGTGCTGCACCGCGACGAGCACGATGTCGTCGCGCACCACGGGACCGCACGTCTCGGCGCCCACCGGAACGGTGAGGAACTGCTTCACCTCACCGCGGTTCGGGCCCGTGACCGGCACGGAGAACAGCCCGTCGTTCGAGCCGAGCGCGTTGCCGTCGGTGGAGATCCACAGGTTGCCGTAGCCGTCGAAAGCCACGTTGTCCGGACACGAGATCGGGCTGACCTGGCTCTTGTCGAACCCGCCGAAGTACGTGTCGGCCGCCGACGGGTCGCCGCACACGAGCAGCAGCCGCCACACGAACGTCGTCTCGGTGCCGTCCTCGTCCCACTCGAGCACGTGGCCGTTCTTGTTGCCGTTACGCGGGTTCGGCTCGTCGGCACCCGCTTCTCCGCTCGCGCCGCGGTCGGTGTTGTTCGTCAGCGCGGCGTAGATCCGGCCGTTGACCGGGTTCGGTTCGATGTCCTCGGGACGGTCCATCTTGGTCGCACCCACCTTGTCGGCGGCGAGGCGCGTGAAGACGTAGACCTCCTCGGCGGTGAATCCGTCCACGAAGGACTCGTCACCGCTGGCCAGCGGCAACCACTCGCCGGTACCGTCGAACTCGCCGTCGGAGGGGAGCCGACCGCTGCCGTCGATCTCACTCGCCGGGCTGTTCCCGGTGAACTTGGCGACGTACAGCGTGCCCTCGTCGAGCAGCGCCATGTTGTGCCTGCGCGCGTGCGCGCTGCGGCCCGGCTTGTACCGGCCGTTGGAGACGAACTTGTAGATGTAGTCGAACCGCTCGTCGTCACCCGAGTACACGACGACCCGGCCGTCACGCGCGATCTTCACGTTGGCGGCCTCGTGCTTGAACCGACCCAGCGCGGTGTGCTTGACCGGCTTGGCGTTCGGGTCGTTCGGGTCGATCTCCACGACCCAGCCGAAACGGTGAACCTCGTTCGGCTCCTGCGAGACGTCCCAGCGCTTGTCGAACCGCTCCCACTTACGGCTGGTCTCGCCGCTGACGAGGCCGTACCGCTCCAGACGCTCGACCTCACCCGGGTCGGTGACCCGCTCACCGTGAGCGAAGTACTGGTGGAAGTTCTCCTCGCCGGACAGCACCGTGCCCCACGGTGTGACGCCGCCCGCGCAGTTGTTCTGCGTGCCGCGGACGACCGTGCCCGTCGGGTCGGCCGACGTCTTCAGCAGGTCCGAACCCGCGGCGGGGCCGCGTACCTCGAACTCGGTGTCGATCGTGATGCGGCGGTTGTACCGGCTGGGCTTGACCTCCAGCCCGCCGTCGCGGGCCCGGTCGGCCTGGACCACCGACAGTCCGTGTGCGGCCCACGCGATGCGCACCTGCTCCTCGGTCGGGTTCGCCTCGTCGTAGGTGCCTTCCGGGAACATCTCCGTCTCGGTGGTGTACTCGTGGTTGACCACCAGGAAATTGCGCTTGCCGGAGCCGTCCTGCGGGATGAGACCGACGAAGTCGTTGTTGTAACCGAACTGCTTCGCCTGCGCCGCCGCGGTCTGGTTGTTCACGTCGAACTCGGGAGCGCCCGGCAGCACCGGGTCACCCCAGCGGATGACGACCTGCTGCTCGTAGCCGTCCGGGACGGTCACCGCATCGCGCGTGTTCGGGGCGACGGGGGCGAAGTCCGTACCGGGCACGGCGCTCCCGCCCGAGCGGCCGTGACCGTTGCCGCGACCGGGGTTCGCGGCCAGCGCGGGCACCTCGGCCGCGGCCGTCCCCGACAGGGCGGCGAACCCGGCGGCCGTCGCGGCCATCACGCCACCGGCACGTAGCGCACCGCGGCGGGACACGACGCTACGCACGACGTCGCCGAAGTATTCGTTGTCGGAGGTGTTCGGGGCGGGGTGGGAACACTGATTGCCGCACCGGTATTCACACGTCACCGGCGAACGCCCGGTTCGGTGGGTAGTCAGCAGTGGGAGAAAACGCCCAGGCTCGGCGGACACGCGGCCTCCAGTCACTCGGTCAGGGGAACAGTCGCGACGTTAGGTGCCGAACTTGAGTGACTCCCATCCGCGAGGTGAACGACGGGAGAACGAGCGGACTCCCTTGTTCAGACCTCCTCACCCACCAGAGCCGCTTCCGCGGGCACCCGAGTGGAGTTCTTACCGCCGTGCGGAACGAGCAGCAAACCGGCGGCGATCGCCGACAGCACGGCCGCGGCCAGGAACGGCGCGCGGTCGAATCCGAACCACTCCGCGACATGGCCCACGAGCGTCGCTGCAACGGCACCGCCGAGCCAGCGGCAGAAGTTGTACCCGGCACTGGCGACGGGACGGGGTGCCTCGCTGACCGACATCGCCGTCCCGGTGAACAACGTGTTCAACAGTCCGGAGATCAGGCCGCTGACCAGGATCGCCACCACCAACAGCGCCTTGCTCGGCACCACCATGACCAGGAGCAGCGCGGCGTAGCCCGCGACGGCGAGTGCCGTCGCATGACGTTCGCCCAGCCGCGCGGCCAACCTCGGCGCGAGCACGACACCCGCGATCGCCACACACAGTCCCCAGCCGAAGAAGATCAATCCGATCTCGATCGCGCCCCATTCGAGCACGAACGGCGACCACGCCAGTACCGCGAAGAACCCGGCCGTGTACAGCGCCGACCCGATGGACGTGCGCAGCAGGCCGCCGTGGCCGAGTGCGCGCAGCGGGTCGAGGAGCTTCACCTGCGGCCGCGCCTGCCCCGCGTCGCTCTTCAGGAACACCGTGCACAGCACCAGTGCCGCGCCCATGAGCACCGCCGTGCCCATGAACGGGCCGCGCCACGACAGGTGCCCGAGCAGCGCTCCCAGCAGCGGCCCGACCGACAGCCCGAGTCCGAGCGCCGCCTCGTACAGCAGGATCGCGCCCGCCTGGCCACCCGCTGCCGCCCCCACGATCACCGACAGCGCCGTCGCGATGAAGAAGGCGTTGCCCAGTCCCCAGAGCGCACGCAGCCCGATCAGTTGCTCTATCGAACCCGCGGCGGCGCACAGCGCGGTGGCCAGCACGATCAGCGTCAGCCCCACGACGACGGTGCGCTTGGCGCCGAACCGCGCGCTCGCCGCACTCGTGAACAACATCGCGACCACCTGGATCGCCAGGTACGACGAGAACAGCAGTGTCGTCTGCTGCGGGGTCGCGTCGAGCCCCTCGGCGATCGACAGCAGGATCGGATCGACCAGGCCGATCCCCATGAACGCGATGACCGCGGCGAACGCGGTGATCCAGACCTGTTTCGGCTGACCCTTGACGGCCGACAGCAGCGAATGCTGCTCGCTCATCGGCGCGAACCTCCAGACACGGATGTCGATGTGTGACGACCGGTGCGTGGCGGCCGGTCGTGATGCCGGTTCGTCCTGGCGCAGTGGCGTTCGGGGCGCCGCCGCAGGCACGCGGTGGAGGTGCGACCGCGGCGGCGGAGTCCGTGGCTCGACGGTGAACCGCACTACGCGACGTTCCAATTAGCTATGCTAATCAAATTAGCTTAGGCTTGCGAAGTAAGTTCGCTCACGCGCTGGAGCGATTTCCGGGCGCCACCGCAGCTACGATCGGGGCATGCAGGCGGTTGTGTTCGACATGGACGGAGTGCTCGTCGACTCGGAGCAGCTGTGGGACGAGGTGCGGCGACAGGTCGCGGCCTCCCACGGCGGCACCTGGAACGACGAGGCCACGCGCGCGATGCAGGGGATGAGTACTCCGGAATGGGCCGAGTACCTCGTCACCGAGGTCGGCGTGCAGCTGACGCCCGACGAGGTCGCCCGTACGGTGATCGACGAGATGCGCAACCGCTACGCGGGCGCGCCACCCGTACTGCCCGGCGCGCCCGATGCCCTGGGCAAGGTCGCGGAGCGCTACCCGGTGGCGATCGCCAGCTCGTCACCGCCGGTACTCATCGAGTCGTTCCTGACCGCCACCGGCCTCGCCGACCGCGTTCCGGTCGCAGTTTCGAGCGAACAGGTCGCGAAGGGCAAACCGGCACCCGACGTGTACCTCGAAGCGGCCTCGCAACTGGGAGTCGCCGCGGAGGAGTGCGCCGCCGTCGAAGATTCGACCAGCGGGCTACAGGCCGCGCTGGCCGCGGGCATGACCGTGTACGCGGTCCCCAATCCGCACTACCCGCCGGACGAGACGGTCGTCGCCAGGACACACCACACCCTCGACGGCGTCGGCGACCTCCCCGCGGCCCTCGGCCTCTGACGGATCCACGCAGGCGCAGAACACGCGGGGCGGGGCGGGTTCCGCACCCGCCCCGCCCTGTGGCTACGTGAACAGCCGCTGCGTGCCTACTTGTCGCCCGTACCCTCGATGAACTTCTCCACCGCATCGCGGGCCGTGGAGTCGTCGTACTGCACCGGCGGCGACTTCATGAAGTACGAGGACGCCGACAGCACCGGACCACCGAAACCGCGGTCCTTGGCGATCTTCGCCGCCCGCAGCGCGTCGATGATGATGCCCGCGGAGTTGGGGGAGTCCCACACCTCGAGCTTGTACTCCATGTTCAGCGGAGCGTCGCCGAACGCGCGGCCCTCCAACCGCACGTAGGCCCACTTGCGGTCCGACAGCCACGCGACGTGGTCCGAAGGGCCGACGTGCACGTTCGACTTGCCCATGTCGCGCTCGACCTGCGATGTGACGGCCTGCGTCTTCGAGATCTTCTTCGACTCGAGACGCTCGTTCTCCTTCATGTTGAGGAAGTCCATGTTGCCGCCGACGTTCAGCTGCATGGTGCGGTCGAGCTGCACCCCACGGTCCTCGAACAGCTTCGCCAGCACGCGGTGCGTGATCGTGGCGCCGACCTGCGACTTGATGTCGTCACCGACGATCGGCACGCCGGCCTTCTCGAACTTCTCCGCCCACACCGGGTCGGAGGCGATGAACACCGGGATGGCGTTGACGAACGCGACACCCGCGTCGATGGCGGCCTGCGCGTAGAACTCGGTCGCCTCCGTCGAACCCACCGGCAGGTACGACACCAGCACGTCGACCTCGGCGGCCTTCAGCGCGGCGACGACGTCGACCGGCGCCTCGTCGGACTCCTCGATGGTCTCGCGGTAGTACTTGCCGAGCCCGTCGAGCGTGTGGCCGCGCTGCACGGCCACGCCGAGCGGCGGCACGTCACAGATCTTGATCGTGTTGTTCTCACTGGCGAGAACGGCCTCGGACAGGTCCTGGCCCACCTTCTTGGCGTCCACGTCGAACGCGGCGACGAAGTCGATGTCACTGATGTGATAGTCGCCGAACTGGACGTGCATCAAGCCGGGAACACGCGAACCCTTGTCGGCGTCGCGGTAGTAGTGCACACCCTGAACCAGCGAGGCCGCACAGTTGCCAACACCCGCGATGGCCACCCTCACGCGGCGATTCTCGCCCATGCCGGTATCTCCCTTACTCGTGTTCCGTACTACCTGGGTCACGCCGAGTGGTCGCCTGTGTCGACGTCTCCTGCTCGGCCTTTTCATGCGCGATGAGCTCGTTGAGCCAGCGCACCTCCCGCTCGCTGGTCTCGAGTCCCAACTCGTGCAGCTCGCGGGTATAGCGATCGATCTTTTCCTCGGCCCTGGCCAGCGCTGCCCGAAGACCTTCGCGACGTTCCTCGACCCGCCTGCGCCTGCCCTCCAGAATCCGCATGCGGACATCGGCGGGCGTGCGTGAGAAGAACGTCAGGTGGACGCCGAATCCCTCGTCGTCCCATGTCTGAGGACCCGCGTCGGCGAGCAGTTCGGCGAACCGCTCCTTGCCCTCCGCCGTGAGCTTGTACACGCGCTTGGACTTGCTCGCCCTGCGGTTCCACGGCGTCGTGGCAGAAGCGTGTGCTGCCTGCGCGGGGCCGCTCGCCGAGCCGGCCGCGGCGTCCACCTCGGCCGTGTCCTCGGCGATCCAGCCGGCCCGCTGCATCCGGCGCAGTGTCGGATACAGCGATCCGTAGCTGAACGTGCGGAACATCCCCAACGACTCGTGGAGACGTTTCCGCAGCACATAGCCGTGCATGGGCGCCTCGTGCAACAGGCCGAGAATTGCGAACTCGAGCACACGGGCACCCCCTTCGGGAACGAATCGACGTCGACCGGCGTTTCGCCGTGCCGGATCGACAGGCCGGATGACTACGACCCAATGTACCGCCTCACTATATCGCGTTGATACATCGCAGTGGCGCAGCTAACCGCTCGGCTACCCACATAGGGGCCAACCGTCACCCGACCGTTACCCGATTCAACGGCGTGTCGCCTCGCCGCCGCCGATCCGTTCGACGAACGGCCCGTGGCCAATCATCGGGAACCACGTACTCTGTTGAGGTGCAGAACCAGCGGCAAGTCGTCGACTACGCGCTCCAGCGCCGTGCGTTGCTGGCCGAGTTCCGGACCGGACGGGCCAGCACCATGGACGTGTGCGACGCCACCCCGCAGTTGCGGCAGGCCGCCGAGTTCCACGGCGTGCCTGTCGACGACGCCTGTCCCGTATGCGGCAAACACGCGATGGCGCAGGTCAGCTGGGTGTTCGGCGACGAGCTCAAGCACGCAGCGGGTTCGGCGAGGAAGCCGGACGAACTCGAGCGCATGGCCTCGCTTTTCGCCGAGTTCACCGTCTACGTCGTAGAGGTCTGCCGGGCGTGTGCGTGGAACCACCTGGTGCTCTCATACGTCCTGGGGACGGCCGAGACACCGGAGCGGGCTCCCCGCACTACACGGAACACACGGAGGACCGCGGGACAGTGACGACGTGACGACCGCGACCATGCGGCCGGGGACCGAGTGCCCCCGGCCGCTCACACGAGAGGGTTGGGTCCGCAGAACGGCGTTCCCCGACGCGCCGATCTGGGAGGGTCTTGAGTGAACGACCAGGGAAATCACGGCTGGCCGGACGAAGAACCGGGCCACCCACGGCAGCCCCGGCACCCCGAAGCCGGTGACGCTCCGCAGTGGCCCGGTGACGGAGCGGACGAACCGCCGAGACCTCCGCGTCCGCCGCGGAACGCACCGCAGGGGGACCAGCCCCGCAGGCCGCAGCGGCCTCCGCAACAACCCCCACAGCAGCCTCCACAGCAGCCCCCGCAACGGCCGCCACGACAGCAGCGACCGCCGCAGGACGGACAGCAGCCACCCCGTGGCCAGCGCCCGCCCGAGGAGCATGGTCAGCAGCCGCCCCGCAGGCCCGGCCAGCCGGACCAGCAGGGCCGGCCACAGGCGGGCAGACCACCGCGGCAGCCGCAGCAGCCCGGACAGTCCCGTAACCCCGGTCAGCACCCGCCGCCCCAGCAGCCGCCGCCCCAGCCCTCGCAGTCTCAGCGCCCGCCCGAGCGACAGGGCAGGCAACACCCCGAGGCGGACCGCGACGCCGCGGGCCGTCCGGTGGGTCCGCAGCAGGACCCGCGGCGCAGGCAGGGCCCGCCACCCGGTGGTCCCGACCAGCCGCGGCGTGAACAGCGTGGTCCGGACGAGCTGCGTCACGAGCAACAGCAACACGGCGAACAGGCACCCGGTACGCGCCGCCCAGATCAGCAACGTCGTCCGGACCAGCAAGGTCGCCCCGACGATCGCCGCAGGCCCGACGACCGGCGCCTCGAAGGCAGGCCGGGGGAACGCCCCCAGAGCCGCCCCGGCGCCGGTGCGGCCGGTGCCGGCGCTGCCGGGGCCGCCGCGGGCGGCTACGCCGCGCACGCGTCCGAGGACGCCGACCCGGGGCTGATCACGCACCAGGGCTACGGAAGGCGCGACTACTCGGACCCGTACGGCCACACGGCGTACCGGGCCGACCCGCTCACCGGTGCCTACGATCAGGACGGTTTCTCCGACGAGACCGTGGTCGCGTCGTCCCACGCCGAGGGCGGCGTCGACGACCCGGACGAGGAGGAGCCGACGGACCGCAAGGGCAAGAAGCTCCTCACACCCGCCCAGCGCAAGAAGCGCCGCTGGCGGAGGATCCGGCGCGGCGCCTACGCCTGCGTCGGCCTGTTCGTCGTGCTTCCGGCCATCGCGTTCGTCGTGACGTATTTCCTGGTGGACGTGCCGACCCCGGAAGAGGTCGCCGCCGAGCAGGGCAAGGTCGTCAACTACTACTACGCGGGCGGCGAGAAGATGGCCGAGGAGGCGCCTCCCCAGGGCAGGCGCGTCATCCTGCAGCCGGAAGACATCCCCGACACGGTCAAACACGCGGCGTATGCGGCCGAGGACGCAACGTTCGAGACCAACTCGGGTTTCGACGTCACCGGCATCCTGCGCGCGGTGTGGAACCAGGCCACGGGCGGGACCGGCGGTGGTTCGACCATCAGCCAGCAGTACGTCAAGGTCGCGACCAACAACGACGAATACTCGTACACGCGGAAATGGACCGAGCTCGTCAAGTCGTTCAAGATGAACAACGAGCAGTCCAAGGAAGAGATCATCACCGCGTACCTGAACACCATCTACTTCGGACGCGGTGCGTACGGCATCGAGACGGCGGCGCAGTCGTACTACGGCAAGAGCGCCAAGGACCTCAACGCCTCGGAGGCGGCGCTGCTCGCCGGCATGATCCAGCAGCCGGGCCGCGTCGAGGACGAACAGGTCCGCGAGCAGCGCTGGTCCTACGTGATGGACCAGATGGCCGCCAACGGCTGGGTGTCCAAGCAGGAGCGGAACGCGGCGCAGGCGCCGGAGTTGATCCCCGACGAGAAGGCCAGGCCGGAGGCGCTGACGGGCGCCGACGCGTTCATCAAGAACCGCGTCATGGCCGAGCTGGCTGCGAAGGGCTACTCCCAGGAGAAGATCCAGACCGGCGGCTACAAGATCTACACCACCATCGACAAGCGGGCCCAGAAGGCTGCCAAGGAGTCCGTCAACGAGGTGATGAAGGGCGAGCCGAAGGAGCTCCGCAAGGCTCTCGTCGCCGTCGACCCGAAGGGCGGCGGGGTCCGTGCCTACTACGGCGGCCCGAACGAGCCCGGCGTCGACGAGGTGGACTGGGGCAACGTGCAGCGCAACCCAGGGTCGTCGTTCAAGCCGTTCGACTTCACCGCGTTGCTGCAACAGGGCGAGAAGGGCCTCTACTCGACCTACGACGGCAGTTCGCCGCGGCAGTTCGGCAGGGTCACCGTCGGCAACTCCAGTGGCGTGCAGTGCAACCCGTGCACCGTCCGCGAGGCGATGGAACGCTCCATCAACACCGTGTTCTACGACATGGTGACCAACGACGTCGGCCCCCGTGCGGTGGCCGAGGCCGCGAAGGCCGCGGGCATCCCGGAGAAGCACGGCAAGAAGCCGACGATGGCCAGCCTCGACGGCAACATCGCCATCGGCGGTGGGCAGACCCAGGTCACGCCCACCGACATGGCGGGCGCGTACGCGACGTTCGCGGCCGACGGCATCCAGCGCGACACCCACTTCGTGGCGAAGCTGGAGACATCCGACGGCGAGGTGCTGTTCGACGAGACCACGCCTGCCGCGAAGAAGGGTGAGCAGGCGTTCGACTCCGACCCGGAGAAGAACCGGCAGATCTCACGCAACGTGACCGAGTCGATGCTCGACGTGCTGCCCGGTTCGGACCTGTCGTGCCCCGGCGACCACGCGTGCGCAGGCAAGACCGGTACGCACCAGTACGACCAGGGCGACGTCGAGTCCGACGAGAACTCGCAGGCCTGGATGGTCGGCTACTCGCCGCAGATCTCGGCGGCCGCGTGGGTCGGTACGGGCCGGGGTGAGCCGATCCAGGACGCCAACGGCAGCCCGATCTACGGCAGCGGCCTACCGGGGTCGATCTGGGAAGAGTTCATGACCCGGTACCTCGAACCGCTCGATCCGGAGAAGTTCAGCGAACTCACGTCCGACGAGGTCTTCGGGCCCGCGCAGGCGCCGGTCACCGACGACTCGTCGCCCACACAGGAGGAGCCGCCCGAGCCCACCTCCAGCGAGGAGTCGACCAGCAGCCAGGAGTCGAGCAGCACTCCGTCCCGGCCTTCGCAGCCGTCGGAGCCGCCGTCGCACGGGCGGCCGTCCGAGCCGAGTTCCCCGGCGGAGCCCACCGAGAGTGAGGACGACGGCGGCGGCTGGCTGGGCGGCGGCGCGGACGACCCGGACACCGCCAACGGCAACGGCAACGGCAACGGCGGCGGGCCACCGGGCGGCTGATCCACCGGGCGGCTGATCCACCGGGCGGCTGATCCACCGCGGCACGGGCCGACCGAGCCGCCACGCGCCCGCCCGGGTCCTGGTTGTCGTCCGGACCAGGGCCCGGGGGCGCACGGCCGCATCGCGGGGGACGCATTACAGGAGCGTCACCGCTACTGCTTGTAACATCCGACGCGTGCCCAGCGATTTGCCTTCTTCCTCGTCGCACGCCGGTTCGGCGGGCCGACCGGACGCCGGCTCCGACGACGCGGACCGGGCGGGCACAGCCTTCCCCGCGGAGCACGAGCGGGCGGCAACGCCGACCGGCGAGCGAGCGGGCACCCCGGAAACGGCGTCGCTCGACCCGTCGCAGCGGGTGATCCCAAGCCACACCGATCCGCTGGCCGAGCAGGCCACGACGCCGCTGGGCGGGCCGCTCGGCGAGCACGCCGCCGTGGGCAGGCACTGGTTCTGGTCGCCGCTGCGAGTCGGACTGCTGCTCGGCGTGCTCGCACTGATGCTGTCGTGGTTCGGCAAGGCGGCGTGCATCCAGCAGTACGAGGACTCCGCGGGCAATCTGCAGCTGGACTGGCAGTCGAACCGTCAATACGTGGCGATGTGTTATTCGGACATCGTCCCGCTGTACTCGGCGGAACGGCTCGACCGGAGCGACACGTTCCCCTACGTGACGCACTGGAGCGAGGAGGTCTCCGAAGGCGACTTCCAGCGCCGCTACATGGAGTACCCGGTGCTGACCGGCCTGTTCCAATGGGTCAACGCGAAGCTCACGCACGGCTGGGTCGGCGTCGCCGACAAGGGACTGCTGCCGGGCGCATTGCCGGTCGCGGTGTACTTCAACATCACGGCACTGTTCCTGGCCGCCGCCTGGTTGACGACGATCTGGGCCACCGCGCGGATCGCCCGCCGCAGACCGTGGGACGCGGTGCTGGTGGCGGTCTCGCCGCTGATCATCGTGCACGCGTTCACCAACTTCGACACGGTCGCGGTGGCGCTGGCCATGTGCGGCCTGCTCGCCTGGGCACGCCACAGACCCGTGGCGGCGGGCGTACTCCTCGGTCTCGGCGCGGCGGCGAAGCTGTATCCACTGTTCCTGCTCGGGCCACTGCTGGTGCTGTGTATCCGGGCGGGCAGAACCGGCGACTGGTTGAAGGCGACGCTGGCCACGGCGGGAACCTGGCTGGCGGTGAACCTGCCGTTCCTGGCCGCGTTCACCGAGGGCTGGCGCGAGTTCTTCCGCCTCAACACCGAACGCGCCATGGATCCGGACTCGATCTACAACGTGATCTCCCACTTCACGGGCTGGGTCGGGTTCGACGGGCCGCTCGAAGCGGGCGAGACACCGAGCGTGCTCAACACCGTCAGCGGCGCGCTGTTCCTACTGGGCTGCCTCGGGGTGGCGTACGTGGCGCTGACGGCACCGCGACGGCCGCGGCTGGCACAACTGTGCTTCCTCGTCGTGGCGGTGTTCCTGCTGACGAACAAGGTGTGGAGCCCGCAGTACTCGCTGTGGCTGGTGCCGCTGGCCGTCCTCGCGATCCCGCGTTGGCGTCTGCTGCTGAGCTGGATGCTCATCGACGCCCTCGTGTGGGCACCGCGAATGCTGTCGTACGTCGACGTCTCCGAGAAGGGCCTGCCCGACGACTGGTTCCTGGCCACGGTCGTCGTGCGTGACCTGATGGTCGTCGCGCTGTGCGTGCTGATCGTGCGCGAGATCTACCGGCCGTCGGCGGATCAGGTGCGCTGCCCGTCCGGGCCGGGTTCCGGGGACGACGACCCGCTGGGCGGTGTGCTGTCGGGATCGCGGGACGCCGTGGTCCTGCCGGGGTTGTCGACGCTGGTGCGCCGCCGGCCCGCACGGTCGTCGTCGGAGTCGCGGGACGCGGGCCCGCGGGCCCCCGATCCACCGGGCCCCGGCGGTTCGAACGGCAGGTAGCCCCGCGGCGGAAGCCGTGCGGGACGGTGGTCGGTGACCGCGCGGGCGCCGAGGAACGCCACGAACAGGCCTGCCAGCAGCGCCGCCCTGCCCCAGACTCCGATGACGACGGCCTGTGCCGCGAACCCGTCGGCGATCGACTGTTGGAAGTCGCCGTACCAGCGGAAGATGCCGATCCCGAGCGCCACGTCCGCGGCGAGGTAGGCCGCGATCCAACCCCATCGCACCCGCAGCAACACGAACATCGGCAGCAGCCACAACGTGTACTGCGGCGAGTGCACCTTGTGCAGCAGCAGGAACCCGCACAGCGCGGCCGCGCACACCTGCAACAGGGGGAACTCGCCGTCGCGCTGGGCGCGGTCCCAGCCGACACCGCAGGCGAGCGCCAACGCGGTCAGCACGGCAAGCGGTGACGCGACGTCGGTGAACTGCTGGAACGCCACGTCACCGGAGAACAGGTGCCGCACGCCCCAGTACCAGATCGAGTTCGACGTGCCGTCCGCTTCGCGCTGTCCCTGGAACTCGATCGACGCCCACCAGCCGTCGAAACCGGCCAGTACGAACGGCAGGTTCACGGCTGCCACGACGCCGCCCGCCAGCAGCGGCACCCGCAGCGGCACCCGCAGCGCCTCCCGCACCCCGCGGCGCGGGCCGTCGGTGCGTCTGCTCTCGACGTAGACATACAGCGCCAGGGGCACCACGAACAGCCCCGGATACAGCTTCAACGCCGTCCCGACGCCGAGCAGCACCGCCGCCCACCCCGCACGGCTGCGCAGTGAACCGCGAGTGCGCTGCACCACGAAGAACGCAGCCACCGACGCGGCGACCACCGCCAGGTCCCAGTTGTGGAACGCGTACAGCACCAGCGGCGGCCCGAGCGCCCACAGCAACGCCCGCCATCCGGCGAGTCGGCCCAGCATCCACGCCGTGACCAGGCCGAACGGGGCGAGCAACGCGGCCGACCCCAGCAGGAACTCGGCGTCGGTGTCGGCGAAGGCGGCGCCCGCCCAGACGAGCGTCCCGGTCAGCACCGGGTACTCGAGCGTGCCGCCGACCAGCTGCCCCTCGGCCGTGATGTCGCCGTGGACGTAGGGGAGGACGTGCTTGTCGACGTCCCGGCCCAGCCAGAGGAACTGGATGTCCGAATAGCACGCGTCGTGGTAGTTGCGCTCGGCGTAGTTCGGCGTGCTGCGGCCGTTCTCGTCGAACGCCGGACCGGTGCAGCGGTGCTTGTTCAGCAGCCCCAGCACCAGGGTGATGCCGCACAGCAGGATGGCCGCCGCGGCCGCGGCTCGCGTGGCCGGCGACGGGCCGAACCCCGTGGTCGAGACCCCGGTGTCGCCGGGCGGGCCGTCATCCGCGGAGGTATGCGATGTCGTCTCGCTGGCCATCCGGTGGAGTCTCCACGATCACCGGCGCCTGCGCGGCGAGCGCCACGGCACGCAGCACCTCGGCGTCGATCGTGCCCTCCGCGCCGACGACGTTCGCGTGCCGGTCACGCTGCGAACCCGCCTCGTCGCGGGAGTTGTTCAGGTGCACCAGATCGATCCGTCCGGTGATCGCCATGACGTCGTCCACGACGGTCGTCAGATCCCAGCCCGCCGCATGCGCGTGACACGTGTCGAGGCAGAAGCCGGCGCCCAGCTCGCCGACCGCGTCCCACAGCCGCGCCAGCATCTCCAGGTCACGCGTCATGGCGCTGTCACCGCCCGCGGTGTTCTCGATGAGGATCGGCACGTCGAACGACGAGCGCTCGAACAGCTTCCGCCAGTTCGCGACGCCCTCGGCCGGATCCTCGCCCTTGCGGACGTGCCCGCCGTGCACGACGAGTCCCCGGGCACCGACCGTCGCGGCCGCCTCCGCGTGCTGCGTCACGCCCTTGCGCGACGGGATGCGGATCCGGTTGTTCAGCGACGCCACGTTCAGTACGTACGGCGAGTGGATGAACACCTCGACGTCGCTCGCGGCCAGGTCCTCGGCGTGCGGATGCGGCTGCGGCTTCTTCCACCCCTGCGGATCCGCGAGGAAGAACTGGACGGCGTCCGCGCCTACCTCACCCGCCGTGGTCAGTGGATCGTCATCCCGGACGTGCGCCCCGACACGCGTTGCGAGCTCCATCGTCCGAGGGTATCGACCACCCACGACACCCATCGAGTACCTTCACCCGTGACGACACCGATCGCTGGGCGCGGTACGCAGAGTGATCGGCCGCGGCGACCGCAGCAAGCGAACGGCAAGGCAGTGGAACGAGGGTGGGGCTCGTGAGGATCGTCCGGAAAACGGCGCGTGGGGGCGTCGTGCGCACGGGCGTCGTGACGGCGGCGGCCGGTGTCGCCGTGTTCGGTTTCGGCGGGGTGGCTCAGGCGGCGGAGGGCGATGTCGAGGCCGGTGTCGAGACCGGTGGTGTCGACGGCGGCCGTGTCTCGAGCTCCACACTGTCGGAACCCCGTGACGCCATCTCCGGGGACAGCACCTCCCAGGACAGCGCACGCGACGACGACACCACGCGTGACGACCGTGCACGTGAGGACCGTGCACGTCAGGACACCGCACCGAAGGTCATCGACGGCGAGTGCGACTCCACTCTCAAAGGCGACGACGGCGAACCGCTGACCGTGGACGCCGGGGCCGCGGCGGGCGCCGAGGGACTCGCCGGCATCGGCACCGGGTCGGAGGCCGAGGACACGCTCGTGTCGCTGCCGTTGAAGGAGACCCTCGCGACCCTGGGCGTGAACGAGACCGGCCTCGTCGTCGACTCGCTCGGCCAGGTGTGCGACACCACCCGGCGCACCGTCAACACGCTCGGCGCGACGACCCACGGGCTCACCGACGGCCTCACCCCCGAGGAACCGGCGCCGGAGGAACCCGCTGACCCCGAACAACCCGGCGAGCCGCAACCCGACCCGCAGCCCGAGCCCGACCCGGAACGTCCCGGCACCGATCCGGGCGAGGACGAGTCCGGTGCGGACGTCCCGCCGGTGCCGGATGCTCCGGCGCCGCCGCCGGCCGACCAGGACGTGCTCGCCCAGCCGCTCAGCCCGGTGGAGCTGCCGCCGTCCGCGGACGTCACCGTGCCGAAGGCGCCCGTCGGCCCGGGCATGGACGTGCCGAACCAGGGCAGCAGGCCGGGTGCGCAGGAGAACACCACGCGCAAGTCCGGGACGGCCCGCGCGTTGCCGCAGGCCTCCGAGACCGACCGCCTGCCGCTGGCACTGTCGGTCGGTGCGCTGCTGCTGGTCGTGGCGGGTCTGAGCAGGGCGTGGGTCGCCCGTAAGAACGCCTGATCGGAGGGCATGCGTCACGCCTTCCCGTGTGGTTCGTTGTTCCCAGTGAACCGATCTGGGGAGGCCCCCGATGCGCACATCCGGCACCGAGGCCGACGACCGCGCCCACGACGGCCGCGCCCATGAGGACCGCGCCCACGAGGACGGGACCGACCGCGCAGCCGAGCCGACCAAGCGGACGCTGACCTCGACGGTCGCGAAACCGGCCGCGGTCGCCACGGCGGGCCTGGTGCTCGCGGCGACGGCGGGACTCGCCGCCCCGGCGACGGCGGTGGCCGAGACCAAGCAGGTCCGGTGCGGCGGCACCGTCACGGCCGAACCCGGCGACCGGATCCAGGGCATCACCGCGCTCGGCGTGCCGCTCGACCTGGGCGTCGTCACGGACACGATCGGTTCGCTGCTCAGCGGTGTCTGCAAGGTGACGGTCAACGTGGTCGACACCGCGGTGCGGCCGGTTCCCGGCGCAGGCGACCCGGCGGCCGACGCCGTGGGTGACACCGTCGACCGCGTGACCCGCAGCGCGAAGAAGGCCACCGACACGCTCGGCGGGCGCGAGGTCGTCGTCCCCGATCCCGGTGAGGACTCCGACGAACCGTCCGAACCCGCACCCGGCGGCGGCTCGGGTTCCGGCGACGAGCCCGGGGCGGGTTCCGGCGACGGAGCAGGCGGCAACGACGCCGGCGACGACGGCTCCGGTACCGACGACGGCCGGGGGATGCGCGAACCGAACAGCCCGGTCGTGGCGCAGGGCCAGCCGGGGTCCCGTTCCGGCGGCAACGGCAACGGCGATGGCAATGGCAACGGCTACGGCGGCGCCTCGGCGCTGGCGGCACCCGCGGCCATGTCGCCCGAACTGCGGTACGCGGGGATCCCCGTCGCCCGCGGTGCGATGTTCGACGCCGCACCGGGCCTGCGCTACGGCGGCCAGATCCCCGGTTACAACCCGGAGTTCGGCGTACTCGGCAACTCCGACGGCCCGGGCCACCGCACGAACGGCACCGACGGAGCCGCGCGGAACCCCGACGCCGACGGGCAGGCGACCGGCCCCGCGCACGGCAACGCCGACCTGCGCACGGCCGGCGACGCGTCGTCGTTGCCGTCGGCCGCGCCCGAGGACGGGCGCGGTCCCTCGGTGCCGCTGCTGCTGGCCGTGCTCGCGCTGGCGGGCGTCAGCGCGGGTCTGGTGCGTACCTGGGTCCTCCAGCGCGCAACCGCCTCCTGACGCGGGGGAGACCGCCGCCGGCCGTGGCCCACACCACGTCGCCGCCGCGGCGACGAGTGGCTACCGGCCCGTATCCCTCCGCCCACACGGTCGTTTACCTTGATAACGCCTCGCCGTACCGACGCCGATGGCGTCAGGTCCAGGCCGGGCAATGCCGTTCGGAAAGGGATACCGTTCGAAGTGCGTACCAAGACCGTTCTGACCCGTGCGCTGGGTACGGCCGCCGCCACGGCGGTCGCCGCAGGCCTGACCGCGCTGTCCGCGCCTGCCGCCGGTGCCGCCACCCAGACGGTCGTCGACTCGTGCACGTCGACGGCCTCCGCCCCGTCCGGCGCGACGGTGCTGGTCGACGGTGCCTCCCTCAAGGGCCCCGTCGAGCAGGGCGCACGTGAGGCCGACCGCTTCCTGCAGTTCACCTATCCGAAGAACCTCGCCGACGAGATCGGTAAGCACAAGCTCGACGTCGGCACCGTGCCGAACAAGGCCGCGGGGGTCATCGGCGGCGCGGACGTCGCCGATGCGGTCGTCGAGAAGCTGGAAGGGAACCCGGCACTCGGCTGGCCGCACAAGAGGGACGACGTCCTGGCGTCGATCCACCGCAAGGTCGCGGGTGTCTGCGGCCTGTCGGTGGAGTCGACCGACCGCTCGAAGCCCACGAGCTCGCAGCCGCAGCAGTCCCCGAACCGGGGTTCGACCCCGCAGCAGGGCGGCTCCGGTGAGCAACACCAGCAGCCGTCGCAGCCCGTCGAGGGACAGCGCGGCGTGCCCACGACCCCGGACGGTCCGCAGGGCAGCGGCGACGGGTACGCGGCGCCGCGCGACTACAGCAACATCCCTGAGGCGTCCGTGCCGACGCAGGGCAGCGCTGTGCCCCCGGACATGCGGTACTCGCCGCAGGACGGCGTCCCCGGCGCACCCGACTCACCCGAGTACGGCGTGCTGAGCGACGGCGGCATCGGCGAAGGCGGCAAGTCCGGTGCGGGCGACGTGCGCAACGCGGGCAACGCCGACGCGCTCGCCGCCGACGACACGGCGCCGAATCAGGTGCAGCTTCCGATGCTGCTCGCCGTCGTCGCCCTCGCGGGTGTCACGGCAGGCCTCGTCCGCACCTGGGTCCTCCGCAAGACCACCTGACACCCGCCGGGTCGCCAACGCCCCCAGGCGACATCACTGCGGAGGAGCTCCGCTGCGGTGACCGGACCCGGAGCCGGTTCTGTCGGCCCGCCCGGCTAGACTGGCCGTTCGACATTGCCCTCCTGCCACGGATCGTCCGTGGCCGCCCGAGCCCATAGGAGGTGAGTGGTTGTGTCACGCCATTACGAGGTAATGGTCATCCTCGACCCGTCGCTCGACGAGCGGACGGTCGCGCCCACCCTGGAGAACTTCCTCAAGGTCATCCGCAACGCGGGTGGCAGCGTGGAGAACGTCGACATCTGGGGTCGTCGCAGGCTCTCGTACGAGATCAACAAGAACGCCGAGGGCATCTACGCCGTGCTCGAGCTGATCTCCGAGCCGGACGACGTCAAGGAGCTCGACCGGCAGCTGTCGCTGCAGGAGACCGTGCTGCGCACCAAGGTGGTCCGCCGCCAGGAAGTGCGCGGAGCCAAGCGCGCCGCGAAGATCGCCGCGAAGGCCTGAGGCGATAGCCATGGCCGGAGACACCATCATCACGGTGGTCGGCAACCTGACCGCGGACCCGGAACTCCGGTTCACGCCGTCCGGCGCCGCCGTTGCGAACTTCACCGTCGCCTCCACCCCGCGCCAGTTCGACCGGCAGAGCGGTGAGTGGAAGGACGGCGAGGCGCTGTTCCTGCGCTGCAACATCTGGCGCCAGGCCGCGGAGAACGTCGCCGAGACGCTCACGCGGGGCGCCCGGGTCATCGTGCAGGGCCGGCTCAAGCAGCGGTCGTTCGAGACCAAGGAAGGCGAGAAGCGCACCGTCGTGGAGCTCGAGGTCGACGAGATCGGCCCGTCCCTGCGGTACGCGACGGCCAAGGTCAACAAGGTCAGCCGCGGCGGTGGCGGCGGCGGTTTCGGTGGCGGAGGTGCTGCGGCGCCCGCGGCCGCCGGCTCCGGTGCGCCCGCCGACGACCCGTGGGGCAGCGCGCCTCCCGCCGGCGGCGGTGGCGGCTTCTCCGACGAGCCGCCCTTCTGAGGCCGCGCTCGCCAGTCCCGACATCAGCAACCACGCACTAAGTTCCCCAGGAGTACACAGTGGCCAAGCCACCGGTTCGTAAGCCGAAGAAGAAGGTCTGCGTCTTCTGCAAGGCCATCAAGCAGGGTCAGCCCGAGGCCATCGACTACAAGGACACCAACCTGCTGCGGAAGTACATCTCCGACCGCGGCAAGATCCGTGCCCGCCGAGTCACCGGTAACTGCAGCCAGCACCAGCGCGACGTCGCCATCGCGGTGAAGAACTCGCGCGAGATGGCGCTGCTGCCCTACACCTCGACCGCGCGCTGAGAAGGGAGTCAGTCATGGCGAAGATCATCCTGACGACCGACGTCGACCATCTGGGCGGTCCCGGCGACATCGTCGAGGTCAAGGACGGCTACGCGCGCAACTACCTGCTGCCGCGCGGCTACGCGATCCCGTCGTCGAAGGGCGCGGAGAAGAACGTCCGCACCATCCGCCGTGCCCAGGAGGCCCGCCGGATCCGCGACCTGGACCACGCCAAGGAGCTGAAGACGCAGCTCGAGGGTCTGGGCCACATCGCGGTCGCGGCCAAGGCGTCCGAGGGATCGAAGAAGCTGTTCGGTTCGGTCACCCCGGCCGACATCGTCGGCGCGATCAAGGCCGCGGGCGGCCCGCTGCTCGACAAGCGGGTCATCCACGTCGACGGCCACATCAAGACCGTCGGCAAGCACGCCGTCACGGCCCGTCTCCACCCCGACGTGAAGGCGGACGTGAAGCTGGACGTGCAGCCCAAGTAAGCACGGCTCACACCCACGAGTGGCGGGTCCTCCGATACGGAGGGCCCGCCACTCGTCGTTGGTCGGCCCGCCCTCCGCCCGGGTGAACACCGCGTGAACCACCCTCGCGGATGCCCAGCTTGCGGGCCATTTCCCGTGGTCTCGGAAAGATCTCCGAAAGTGGAGGAAACCTTTCCGCTGCCAGAATCGTCCTACTTTCGACACGGTTGACGCCCTCGGCGGGGGCGTGAAGCTTGCGGACAGGCGGTGTCGAACCGCGCTGGCCGGCGAGAGGAAGGGGCAGGACGTGGAAGCGCAAATGGCCGGCGGTGGCATGTCGCGGATGCCGACACCGATGGTGCAGATGGCCAAGAGCTCGGCGAGCCTGGGCGCCTTCGCCAAGGCGACGGCGAGCTCGGCGGCCGGCGGTGGCTACTCCTTCAGCCCCGAAGAGATCGATGCGGTGTTGGCGCAGTGGGAGCAACTGCGTGCCGACCTGCGCAGCGACCTCGACGAAGCCAACAAGATCGCGAGCGTGCAGCCCCCGGGCAACGAGCCCGCGAGCAGCACGTTCGTCGGCTCGGCCAACCCGGCCGGGATGGCCCTCCTGCAGCAGACCAAGAGCATGGTCGAGCACACCACCCAGTACATCGACGCGTTGCGGAAGGCCAAGGGCGTCACCGAAGAGGCCGAGGCGCAGGCCGCCGACGACGCGGGCAAGGCGGGCAACGGGGTCCTTGGATGAAACGCCACCCCGCTGGTGCGGTGTTCGCCGCCGCTGTCGCGGGCCTCGTGCTGGCGAGCTGTGGTTCCGAGACCGAGGGTGAAGCGACCGGGGGTGAAGACCCGACGGGGTCCGGAACGTCGGCGGACGCGGCGCCCCCGTCGTCGCCTGCCGGAGACACCGGGGTCCGGGCGCCGCGGGTGAGCGACCCGGTCGACGTCGCGCCGCTCCGACAGGACCCGTGTGCGGCACTGTCGACCGCGCAGACGCGGGAGCGCAACCTCGAACAAGGCGAGTCCGAGGCGATGTCCGACGGTTCGCCGACCTGCATCTACAACTACGCCGACGGGTCGGGCAGCCGGGTTCGGTTCGTCCAGGTGCAGGACTTCACGAACGGTCTGGACGACGTCTACGCCCGCGCGGACGGACTCGCGGTGTTCGAACCAACCGAGGTCGAAGGTCACCCGGCGGTGATCACCCAGACCCATCAGGACGACCGCGACGAAGGCTACTGCGACCTCCAGGTCGGCCTCACCGACGAGTACGTCGTCTCGCTGATGGCGCAGATCTCGGCGAGTAGTGACGACCATCCACAAGGCTGCGAGGTCACCGAAGTACTCGCAGGCGACATGATCCACCACCTTCGTGGTGTCCCGTGACGCGCATGGAACCGCGCGCGAAGACCCCACGTCAGAACCACATCGACCAGAGGAGCCTGAGATGGTGCTGCCAGTTCTCGTTCCGATCGCGGCCGGAGCCACCGGCAGATACGTCGCCGACTCGGTGGCCAACAGCCAGGACGGCCAACAGCAGTTCAGCTCGTCCGGCTGCATCGACGCGCACCAGATCTACCAGGCCATCACGGGCGGCCCCGGCTCGGCGTCGCTGCACGAGGGGCAAGCGGCGACGAGGGTGCTGCAGAGCCGCTACCAGCAGCGCGTGGCGCAGATCCAGCAGCTCGACCAGAAGATGGACGCCGCCTGGACCGGCGAGGGCGCGTCGAGCGCGCGAATGGGCGCCGAGCCGCTGAAGGTCTGGATGGAGGACTCCAACGTCAACCTCGACAAGAGCGGCGTCGTCCTGGAGAACCAGTCGAGCGCGTTCGAGAAGGTCCGCGCGACGGTGCAGCCGCTGCCGAAGAATCCGCCGGAGAGCGGCTTCCTGAACGACATCGCGCCCTGGGAGACCGACACCGACCGCAAGATCCAGGAGTACAACGAGAACGCGAAGCTCAACGTCGCCGCGTTCGAGGCGTACAACAGTCAGAGCACGCACAACGCGGCGCTGATGCCGCAGTTCAGCGAGATGCAGGGCTCGTTCGGCGACGTATCGCTGGCCGAGTCGGGCGTCACCGAGAGCGGTCTCGCGAAGGACTTCGTCCACAACGGAGGCGGCTACGACGACGGGGGCGGCAGCGGTCCGTACCAGCCCGGCCCGATCCAGCCCGGTCCCGGCTATCCACCCGGCGCGCCCGGCCCCGGCACGTCCGGTCCGGGCACTCCCGGGCCCGGCAGCCCCGGACCCGGTACGCCCGGACCCGGTACGCCTGGTCCCGGCAACCCACCGGTCAGCCCCGGTCCCGACTACCCGCCGGGCACGCCCGGACCGGGCACGCCTCCGGTCTATCCGGGGCCCGGTGTCCCGGACCCCGGCCCGCCGATGCCGGGGCCGGACTATCCGCGGATGCCCGGTCCCGACCATCCGGGTCCCGGCGATCCGGACTACCCGTGGATGCCGGGCCCTGGTAACCCGCCGTCGGACGACGGCACCGACTCGTCGGGCTTCGACCCGAGCACCCCGATCGGCAACACGCCGGGCACGGCGGGGCCTGGCTTCGGCCCCGGTGGCAGCGGTGGCGGCGGTAGTTCGTTCGGCCCGGGCGGCGGCGGTGTCGGCGTCGGTTTCGGCCCCGGCACAGGCGCCGGTTACGGACCCGGTGCGGGTTACGGACCCGGTGCGGGTGCCGGTGGCGCGGCCGGTGCCGGAGGTGCCGGCGCGGGCGGAGCCGCGGGTGCGGCCACACGCGGTGGTGCGATGGGCATGGGCGGTGGCGCCATGGGCGGCAGCCCAGGTGCCGCGGGCGCCGCAGGTGCGGCCGGAGGCCGCGGCGGCATGATGCCGATGGGTGCAGGCGGCCGTGGCCAACAGGGCGAGGACGACGAGGAGCATCAGCGCAAGTTCATGATCGACGAGGACGGCGACAAGCTGTTCGGGACCGATCAGAAGACCGCTCCGCCCGTCATCGGCGAATAGCACGCCCGTACGAGTCGGACATCCGACGACGCTTCATCCGGTCGGGCCGCTGCCAGGTGCTCTTTCGGCAGTGGCCCGACCGCGGCCCACCTGTTTCCACTCGACCCCCTGGCCCGCTTCCGCGGTCGATCCACCCCGCGGACCCGACGGCCGTACACCCCGAAGGGCAGCGCTGTGCTCGAGCACCAGGAGATACTCCGTACCCGCACCCTCGTCCGCCTGTTGCAGCGAACCGGCACCGAGCCCCACCCGACCCTGGAAAAGGGCGCCACGTGGTACAGCCGCGAGATGCTGCAGCAGCTGGACGCCGAGATCCACGCCGAGCTCGCGCAGGCCGGACTGGCAAGTGACGACGGGGTGCATCCGGACCTGCTGGCGACCGTCGAGGCCATCGCCCACCCCGACCTGGAGTACTACGGCTGGTTCAGCAGCGTGCACGACGGCGCGCCCGTCGACCTGTCCCTGTTCGCGGGCAGCGGTCGCGGCGAGGCGTTCACGCTGGTCAACAACGAGGCCGCGGGCGTGGTCGTGCTGGCGAGCGTGCCCGCGCGGGAGCTGTTGGACGCGTTCATGCTGCAGGTGCCGCAGCAGCTCCCCGCGAACGCGCATGCGCTGTCGGTGCCGAAGGCCGAGGTCGAGGGCCGGGCGAATACCACGTCGAACGAGGACATGTCGGTGATGCGCTCCGAGGTGCCCGACGCGGCCGAGCATGACCTCACCGAGTTCAAACGGATCATGGGCCTGGAGCGCACGGGCGGTGGACAACTGTACGTCGCGGCGCGTGGCAGGTCCGGACAGCGGCAACGCGCGGAGAAGCCGGTCACGTACCTGGACACCGTCGAAGGCCGGTGGCTGGTCGAGGAGACACCCGGCGCGGGCGAGGCGATGCTCGTGGCCGCCCCGGCACCGGCGGACCTGCTTCGGTCCCGGTTGCGGGAGGCGCAGAACACATTGACCGACTGACGGCGGCCACGTCCGCGTTGCGGACACCGAGATCGACATTGTGTGATGGTTCGTGGCGACGGCGGCCCGCCCGATCGGCCGCTGGACAGCGCTCGGCTCCACACCGGCCGTGATCACATCGACATCCGGGGTATCCACAGTCCGACGCGCAACCGCTCCGGTGCGACACGCCGATGACGCGGTTTCCAGCGACACGCCGAGAGTGTGACCACAAACTTATCCACAACCTGCCCACAGGGTTTGACCAGGGGTTTTCCCTCGGCCGGGCGACGTCTTCCCCACCTTGTACACAGGTCGGCAACCGCTTGTGATTGGTTCGGGCCATCCATCCACAGGCAATGCACAGCAGCGCCCGCACCGGTCCCCATGCCCGATTGCAATGCGCCGTCCGAGCGATCTAGCGTGCAGTTCGCGCGCCCGTCGGCGCGCGCGAGAGACACCGCCCCGACACCGCCGGCGACGGCACGACATTGCGACCGGACTGCACTATAGTTCGAACTTCCGTTCGATGGTGTCCACGGCTTCGGGACGGCCACTCGAACCACGACGAAGGAGGTGCGCGTACCGGTGGCGATCACCGACGACCGCGGTCCCACGACGAGCGGCGGCGAGCACGGAACGTTCGACCGTCAGCCGCCGCAGGACGTCGCCGCCGAGCAGTCCGTGCTCGGCGGCATGCTGCTGTCGAAGGACGCGATCGCCGACGTCGTCGAGGTGTTGCGCCCCGGCGACTTCTACCGGCCCGCGCACCAGGCGGTGTACGACTGCATCCTCGACCTCTACGGCCGCGGCGAGCCCGCCGACCCGATCACGGTGTCGGCTGAGCTGGAGCGCCGCAGTGAGCTGAGCCGGGTCGGCGGGGCGCCGTACCTGCACACCCTCATCGCGACCGTGCCCACGGCGGCGAACGCCGGCTACTACGCGCAGATCGTCTCGGAGAAGGCCGTCCTGCGCCGGCTCGTCGAGGCGGGCACACGGATCGTCCAGTACGGCTACGGCGCCGACAACAGCGGCGGCGACGGCAACGACATCAACGAGGTCGTCGACCGCGCGCAGGCGGCGATCTACGAGGTCACCGAGCGCCGTACCAGCGAGGACTACGTCGCGTTGGAGGAACTGCTCCAGCCGACGATGGACGAGATCGACGCCATCGCCTCTCGCGGCGGCGACGCCCAGGGCATTCCCACCGGCTTCACCGACCTCGACGAGCTGACCAACGGCCTGCACCCCGGCCAGATGATCATCGTCGCCGCCCGGCCCGGCGTGGGCAAGTCCACGCTGGGGCTGGATTTCGCCAGGTCGTGCTCGATCAAACACGGGATGACCAGCGCGATCTTCTCGCTGGAGATGAGCCGTACCGAGATCGTCATGCGCATGCTGTCCGCGGAGGCGCGCATCCGGCTGGCGGACATGCGCGGTGGCCGCATGTCCGACGACGACTGGACTCGGCTGGCGCGGCGGATGAGCGAGATCAGCGAGGCGCCACTGTTCGTCGACGACTCGCCGAACCTGACGATGATGGAGATCCGGGCGAAAGCCCGCCGGCTCAAGCAGCGCAACGACCTGCAACTCGTCGTCGTCGACTACATGCAGCTGATGACGTCGGGTAAACGGGTCGAATCGCGACAGCAGGAGGTCTCGGAGTTCTCCCGGCAGTTGAAGCTGCTGGCGAAGGAACTCGAAGTGCCCGTGGTCGCGATCAGCCAGCTGAACCGTGGCCCGGAGCAACGGACCGACAAGCGCCCGATGCTGTCGGACCTGCGTGAATCCGGTTCGCTGGAGCAGGACGCCGACATCGTCATGCTGATCCACCGGCCCGACGCGTTCGAACGCGACGACCCGCGCGCCGGCGAGGCGGACCTGATCCTCGCCAAGCACCGTGCCGGTCCGACGAACACGATCGCCGTCGCGCACCAGCTGCACTACAGCCGCTTCGCCGACCTCGCCCAGGAATAGGCACACGCGGGTTCGGCGACGTCCACGGGACCGCCCCGCCCAGCGAATTGCGCGCGAACGGCCGGGTCAGCCGGTCATTGGCAGGCGTTCGGCGAGCAGGTCGACGACGTCGCGCCACGCCCTCTCGGCGTGCAGCGGGTGATGGCCGACTCCGGGGAGCACGGCCTGATCGACCGTCGGATGGTGGAACGCGTGCAGCGCTCCGCCGTAGACCACGAGACGCCAGTCGACGCCCGCGTCCTGCATCTCGGCGGCGAACGCGTCCCGCTGCTCGGGCGGCATGATCGGGTCCTCTGAGCCGACCCCGGCCCACACCGGGCACCGGATGTTCCGTGCCTCACCGGGCCTGCCCGTGACCAGGCCGTTGACCGTACCGATCGCCCGCAGGTCGACGCCTGCGCGGCCGAGTTCCAGCGCGACCGCACCACCGGTGCCGTAGCCGACGGCGGCGATCCGTTCGGGGTCGGTGCGCGGCTCGTCGCGCAGCACGCCGAGGGCCGCATGGCCGATGTCGCGTAGCCGGTCGGGGTCGGCGAGCAGCGGCGTCACGCGCGCCAGCATCTCCTGCGGGTCGGTGAACCAGTGGCCGCCGTGCAGGTCGAAGGCCAGAGCCACGTATCCCAGCTCGGCGAGTGCGTCGGCCCGGCGCCGCTGGACGTCGTTCAGCCCCGGACCTTCGGGTCCGATCAGCACGGCGGGCCTGCGGTCGTCCCCGGCAGGGACCGCGAGGTGCCCGATCATCGTCAGGCCGTCGGCCGGGTAGGTGACCGTGCACGTGGTGACAGTCGGCATGACACCGAACCTAGGCCTCGTCGGCGGCCTCCGGGCCCGTGTTCACCCCCGGCGGAATCCGGTTCACGCTACCGCGACGCTTCCGTGCCCAGCGAGTTTTCGATCAGCATTCCACCGCAGCCGTTGACATGTGACCTTTTGGTCACCTATCTTGGACGCATGGAGGACGACCTCGTCTTCAAGGCTCTGGCGGATCGGACACGCCGCCTGCTCCTCGACACACTCTTCGAGCGCGACGGCCGCTCGCTCGGGGAGCTGGAAGAGGTCGTCAACCAGCACACCGAGATGTCCAGATACGGGGTGTCCAAACATCTGCGACTTCTCGCCGAAGCGGATCTCGTCACGGTCCGCAGATCCGGACGTGAACGCCTGCACTACCTGAACGCGGTCCCCATCCGGCTGATCCACGACCGGTGGATCGACAAGTACACCGAGCCGCACATCCGTGCGCTCACCGACCTCAAGACGCTGGCCGAAACCGAGACGCCGGCCGAACGCGAAGGGCACCACGATGACTGACACCCGCACCACCCAGATCCACTCCATCTACATCGACGCACCGGCCGAGAAGGTGTGGCAGGCACTCACCAGTTCCGAGTACACGAACAAGTTCGGCTACGGCGGCGACCTCACCTTCGAGGCGAAGCCGGGCGGGAAGATGGTCCACCACACGACACCGGCGATGAAGGAAATGGGCATGGGCGACGACGCCCTGACGGCAACGGTCGTCGAGGTCGAGCCGCCCAGCAGACTCGTCCTGGACTGGCAGGCCGCCTGGCACACCGACGAACCGCCGCAGCGCCTCACCTACGAGCTCACCCAGGGCCCGTCCGGCCTGACCCGCGTGACCCTCACGCACGACGTCACCGACGCCCCGGAGACGGCGAAGGACGTGGCGGGCAACGGCAACGCCGAAGAGGGCGGCGGTGGCTGGCCGTGGGTCCTGTCGAGCCTCAAGACCCTGCTCGAGACCGGCCGCACCATGACGACCGCGGGCAGCTGAGCCGTCCACAACGGACGCGGGTGCGGCGACGGCCCGGTTGTTGCCGCACACCGCCGCGGCCGGACCCACGGTTCACGCGGACCGCCGGCCGAGGACGCGATCAGGGGCGGTAGCTGGCGCGGACGTGGAACCGTTCGCCCTGCGGGCCGAGGATGCTGAGGAACTCGGCGGGGTTGTCGTCGGCGTTGCCGAACCAGTGGGGCAGGTGCGTGTCGAACTCGGCGACCTCGCCCGCGGTGAGCACCAGGTCCTGATCGCCGAGAATGACCCGCAACCGTCCATTGAGGACGTACAGCCAGTGATAGCCCTCGTGCGAACGCGGCTCCGGCACGCGGTCGTTCGGCCTGCCCGGCAGGATGTGCTTGAACGCCTGCAGCCCACCGGGCCTGCGCGTCAACGGCAACACCGTCAACCCGTCGTGCTGGATCGGCCGCGGATACACCCGCGGGTCGGCGACCTCCGGCGCGCCGACGAGATCGTCCAGCGGCACCCGGTACGCCCTCGCCAACGGCAGCAGCAGATCGAGGCCCGGTTTACGCTGGCCCGATTCGAGGCGCGACAGCGTGCTCACGGAGATGCCCGTCGCCTCGGACAGCGCGGTCAGCGTCAGCTCGGCCTCCGCGCGCAGCTTCCGCAGCCGCGGACCCACGGCCGTCAACACGGTGTCGAAGTCGTCATCCACCCCCGGTATTGCAGTTCCGGCAACGAACTTTGTCAATACGGCCGGCTGCTTCCCGTGCAGCAACCAGCAGACTTCCTTGCAGTTTCGGCAAGAAAGTTTGCCGAAACCCCGCGACCGGGCGCACCGTGGCGGTATGACTCAGCAGCACACCGGCAGCGCCGAATTCTGGGACGAGCGCTACCGCGAACAGGACCGGCTCTTCAGCGGAAACCCCAACGGCGTACTCGTCACCGACACCGCTGAGCTGCCGCCCGGCCAGGCGCTCGACGTCGGCTGCGGCGAGGGCGGCGACGCGGTGTGGCTCGCGCGGCACGGGTGGCACGTCACCGCGATCGACATCTCCCGCGTGGCACTCGAACGTGCTGCCGAAGCCGCGCACACACACGGCATCGGCGAGCGCGTGAGCTGGGGGCACGGCGACCCCACGACCATGCCACCACCGGCAGGTGCGTTCGACCTCGTGTCCGTCCACTACTTCCCGCTGCGCCTCGACGCCGGGCCTGCCGCCGTCCGCGGCCTGCTCGACGCCGTCGCACCAGGCGGGACGCTGCTGTTCGTCGGCCACGATCCGAGCGAGGTCGACGAGAGTCACGACGTGTACGCCTACTACCAGCCTGAACACGTCGCCGAACTGCTCGACGACGGCTGGACGGTCGAGTCCCACGAGACGCGCGCCCGGACGACGGCACCACCCGAAGGCACGCACCACACCCACGACGTCGTCCTCCGCGCCCGCCGACGATGAGCCGACGCGTCTCACGCAGCGTGCCCGTCCTCCATCCTTGAGGTCAGGACGAACAGGGCAGCGGGGATGGCGACGGCCGCGCCCAACGCGATCATCAGGCTTGTGCCCTCAGCCTGCGTGAGGTGGTGCAACAGCCGGGCGTGGATGACCAGGTGCGCCACCGCGAACACGAGGTAGCTGCCCAGCGCGATCCGCACCAGGAATCGCGTGGTCGCGACGGCGGCCGCGATCAGCACCACGGACAGGGCCAGGCTCAGCGCGCCGTAGTCGAGCATCAGGTGCTCGTTGTAGTCCATGCGCATGCCGACCCATGGGATCGCGAAGAACGCCCGCGGGAACAGCAGTGCCCAGCAACCGATGAGGAGCTCGGTGGCCACGAGGAAGCCCAGCCCGCCGCGCAGCACCACCCTGACGTTCACGCTCCCCACCCCGTTCCGACCGCCTCGGCCAGGAAGTCGTCGAAGGTCCTGCGCCCGGCGGCATTGTCGGGGACGAGGTGCCGCCCTTCGCGGTAGCCGCGCAACGTTCCGCCTGCCGGAGGAAGTGGCACCACCAGTCGGCGACGGCCCGTGACCTGCAGATACGTCCGCGCGAGGTCGCGAGTGGAGCGGATCCGCGGACCGCCGAGATCCGCCGCCCGGCCCGCCGCGGGCTCGGCGGCGAGCTCGGCCAGCCGTTCGGCCACGTCACGCACGTCGATCGGCTGGAAGTCCACGCCCGCGGGCACCGCGACGACGGGAAGCCACCGCTGCACCGCGAAGAACGTCGCGATCAGATCGTGGAACTGCGTGGTGCGCAGAATCGTCCACCGCAGTCCGGACCGTTCGACGAGCCCTTCGCACTCCTGCTTGGCCCGGTAGTAGGGCAGCGGTATCCGGTCGCTTCCGGCGATGGACACGTACACGACGTGCGGGCCGCCCGCGCGACGGGCCGCGTCGAGCAGATTCCGCGTGGCAGGCACGTCGCCGCGCCCGTTGGTCGTCGCACAATGGACCACGACGTCCACGCCGGCGACCGCGGCGGCGATCCCGGCACCCGTCCGCAGGTCACCCCGCATCCGCTCGTACCGCCTCCGCTCACCTCGCCGGCCATCCGCGGACGCACGACTCAGCACCCGCACGTCGTAGCCGTCGGCGAGCCTGTCCACAACGGCGCTGCCCAGCGTGCCCGTACCACCCGTGACCAGGATCGACATCCCCACCGGTTCTCCCCACCCTCGGATCCGGCCCGACACCGGGATCGCACTGCCCGTATTCCCCGTGTGCACGGAACGACCACGCGAAACGTGACAGTCCACGAAACGTGACAGCCGCAGCGGCCGACGTCGACCGGCCTGCGGTGACAGCCGCCTCTGGCAGGAGCCGCCACTCCGGCGTATGGTTGTCGTTGAAAGTTCAACGTAATGCGATGGTTGTCGCACTCCCAGCGCCCGGAGGAGGGGTCATGACCGACCGGATGCCGGTGCTGTACCTGAGCCACGGGGCGCCGCCGCTCGCCGACGACGCCACCTGGACCCGGGAACTCGCCGATTGGTCCGCCGACCTGCCGAAACCGACGTCGATCCTCGTCGTCTCCGCGCACTGGGAAGAGGCGCCCGCCACGATCGGCGCCACGACGACCCAGCCGCTCGTGTACGACTTCTGGGGCTTCCCCGACCGCTACTACGACGTCACCTACCCAGCGCCGGGCGCTCCCGACCTCGCGGCCGACGTGCGGAAACTGCTCGGCGGCCACGTCCACGACGACCCCACGCGCGGCCTCGACCACGGCGCCTACGTGCCACTCGTCGAGATGTACCCCGGCGCCGACATCCCCGTCCTCCAGGTCTCCCTGCCGACTCTCGAACCGCACGCGCTCTACGACTTCGGCCGGCGCCTCGCCCCGCTGCGCGACCGGGGAGTGCTGATCGTCGGCAGCGGTTTCTTCACCCACAACCTCATCGCGATGCGCCAGACCGACGGGTCCGCGGGGACACCGCCTGCCTGGTCGGTGGAGTTCGACGACTGGGGCTCCGGCGCGCTCGCCACCGGCGACGTCGACGCGCTCCTCGACTTCCAGCACAAGGCACCCGCCGCCGACATCGCCCACCCCAGGACCGAGCATTTCGCGCCACTGTTCGTCTCCCTCGGCGCGGGCGACGGACTGCGACCCGACACCGTCATCGACGGCTACTGGCACGGGCTCGCGAAACGCTCTGTCCAGCTCGGCTGACCGCACCGAATCGGCGAGGACTCCGCACACGGAAGCGGGCCCCGGAAGCGCCATCGCTTCCGGGGCCCGCGAATCTCACTCAGCCGACCTCACACGGGCCGGCAGCGGGGGCGTTCGGCTCAGACGAACGCGCCCAGGCCGTAGCCGTTGAGCGACACCTGCTCGGCGGCTCCCTTCACCATGTCGGCGTCGGCCGGCAGCTCGCCCGCGCCCGGCAGGGCCGGCGTGGCGGGCATCTCCGCGGCACGCATGTCCGTGCCGCCCAGCTCGGCACCGTTCAGCGCCACGCCGTCCAGCGCACCGGCGAACTCACCCTGCGTCGGGTCGGCCGGCAGCTGCGGCACGTCCGAACGCTGCGCCGGCATCGCGGGCAGCTCCGGGGCCTCCGCACCGGACACCTCCGGCAGCAGACCGCTGACCGGCAGGTCACCGGCGGGCAGGTCGCCCGCACCCGGCGCGGTCGGCAGCCCCGGGGCGGCCGGCATCGCGGCCGGCGTGGCCGAACGCTGCATCGGGGACGCCGACGCCAGCTCCGGCGCGCGGTTGGCCAGCGCGTCGAAGTACGGCGTGTTCGGCATGCCCGTCGCCGGCAGCTCCGAACCGGTGATCTGCTTGTCGACGATCGGGTCGATCGGCGCGTCAGCGACCGTCAGGTCCGTGTCGTTGTTGGCCACGGTGGTCGCCTGGCCGAGCAGCTCGAGCGGCACGTCGTACACCTGCGCGACGACGCCGATCGGACGCTGCACGTCCACACCGGACAGCGACTGCGGGTCACCGGCCGTCGTGGTGGTGCCGCTCGACTCGCCCACCGTCGTGTTGTCGCCGATGGCGTTCGCGACCCCGCCGACCGTGGCGGCGTTGCCGAACAGCTGCGCCACTGCGGTGAGCGGCACGTCGATGATCGAGCCGGAGATCGCGCCGCCCATGCCGGACGTCTCCTTGTCGCCACCGGAGGTGACGTCCACGAAGTTCGCGCCCGCACCGTTCGCGACACCGGTCAGGCTGGCCGCGTTGCCGAAGGCCGACACGATCGGCATGGCGTCGGCGCTGACGATGTTGCCCGCGATCGAACCGCCGTCGCCGACGGTCTCCGAGTCGCCGCCCGCCTCGGACACGACGTCGTTCACGCCGGTGCCCGACGCGGTGCCGATCCAGTTCGCGCCGTTGCCGAACACCGACGCCGCGCCACCGGCCGGAACCTCGACCAGGTTGCCGGCGATGGAGCCGTGCTCACCCGACGTCGTGGCGTCGCCACCGGCCATCGAGTCGGTCAGGTTGCCGCTGGTGCCGTGACCGTTGCCGATCCAGCTGGCGCCGATCCCGTGCACCTGCGCAGGCAGCGACACCGGGACGAAGCCGATGTTGCCCGCAACCGTGCCCTTGTCGCCCGCGGCGGTCGCGTCGCCGCCGGCCTCGGTGATCGTGTCGGTCTCGCCCTCGCCGAAGCCGTTGCCGATCCAGCTGGCGCCGACACCGAAGACCTGCGCGGGCAGCGCCACCGGCGCCTGAACCAGGTTGGCGTTCGCGAAGCCGTAGTCGTCGATGGTGCTGCCGCCACCACCGGCGATGACCTCCTTGGTCTCCTCGCCCTCGCCGACGCCCTGGCCGATCCAGCTGCCGCCGACACCGAAGACCTCGACCGGCGTGGCCAGCGGCACCTGCACCAGGTTGCCCGAACCGGAGGACTCGTTGGCGAGCGTGCCGTTGTAGCCGCCCGCGTCGACGAGCTTGTCGGACTCGGCGCTGCCCGAGGCGTTGCCGATCCACGCGCCGCCCACGCCGAACACCTCGGCGGCCGACGCGATCGCGGCCGACGCCGTGTTCGAGGACAGGACCGACTCGTCGCCCGGCGTCAGCGTGTCGCCGCCCGCGACCGCCTCGGTGCTGTTGACGTGGTCGTCGGCGTGCGCGTTGCCGATCCAGGTGCCACCGACACCGAAGATCTCCACCGGCAGCGCCACCGGGGCGTCGACGATGTTGCCCGAACCCGCGGCCTCGTTGCCGTTCGTGTTGGAGGCGCCGCCCGCGGTCATCGTCGCGTCGGACGTCGTGCCACCGGCCTGCCGGTCGTCCGAAGCGCCCGTCGCGGCGTTGCCGATCCACGAACCCGCGACACCCGTGACCGACGCCAGCGAGGCGACCTGCGGCTGGGCGATCGTGCCGGAAGCGAAGCCGTTCTCGCCCTCGGTCTGGATGAAGCTTTCGATGTCGTGCATGCCCGGCGACGTGTCGTCACCCGCGGCAGCGTCGACCATCGACGAACCGGCGGCGTCGGCGTCCCCGCCCCACGTGGCTGCGTTGTTGGCGACCCGCACCGGCAGCGCGACCGGCGCGCCCACCACGTTGCCCGCGATGGAGCCGCCCTCGCCGTTGGTGGCGAGGTAACCGCCGCTCTCGGCGGAGCTGCTGGGGTCGAAGTCGGTCTCGGAGTGGCCGAGGAACCACGCGATGGCGTTGCCCGACACCTGCACCGGAGTGGCGAACTGCGGCGAGACGATGTTGCCCGCGCCTGCGCCGTTGCTGCCGTCGGTCTCCACGTCGCCCGTGGTGGTGGCGTCCTGCGAGGCGCTGCCCGTGGTCTTGCCCGAACCGCCCAGGCTGCCGGCGTTACCGGAGATCTGCACCGGCGCCGCCCAGTCGAGGGCCACGACGTTGCCCGCGAGCCCACCGGAGGAGCCGTCGGTGCTGACGTCGGAGTTGTGCTCGTAGGACTGCTCGGAGTCCGAGTGCACCTCGGCGTCACCGAGGATGCCCACCGCGTTGCCCGTGATCTGGATCGGCAGCGCGATGTTGGTGTCGACCTTGTTGCCCATGAACGGGTCGTCGCCCGGCTCGGGCACCTGACGCGCGTCGGCGCCACCGGCCTGCTGGGTGAGCGTGTCCGTGACCTTCTCGGGCTGCGGAGCGGACTCCGACACCGGCCCGGGGAGCCGGTCGGCGCCGGCGTTGGTCGCCTTCGTGACCGGCGATTCCACGCTCGGCGAGGCCTTCTCGGTGTGCGGACCCGTCTGGGTCATCGCCGTGTTGCCGCGGTCGGCCGCCGACTGCACGCGTTCGGTGACGGGGGCCGCGGCCTCGTTCACGCGGTCCGTGACGGGCTGGGCCTTCTCCATCGCCGGAGCGGAGGCCTCGTTGACCTTGTCCGTGACGGGCTTGGTGCTGATCTCCCTGTCGACACCCGGCAGGTCGTGCTGGCCCATCGGGGTGCCGACCGCGTTGTCCTCGATCTGAACGGGAACGCTGACGCCTGCATCGAGCGGACCGGCGGGGGAGTCCGGATCGACGTTCTCGTCAGCGGAAGCGATGCCGGTACCCAGCATCATCATGCCACCGGTGACCAGCGCGGTCTGCAATCCACGCTTCGCCCAGGTCTGCATTGTGTGGTGTTCTCCTTTTCCTAGGTTCCCTGTTGAGGGGACATCAGTGCGCTCCGCCGGACGCGCGGGGACATGAGGCGGATCGCGAACACGCCGAACGGCCCGTCGCGGGAAATGCGGGGAAAGGAAAAGCCGGCACGGAGAAAAGAAAATGCGGAAACGAAAACCGCAGGGGCGTGCCGGCTACCCCGCGGAAGTGATCAGTCGGGCGTCACACCGGGCTGCGAACCCGGCGACATCGACTTGTGCAGCAAGCCGGAGCGCGTCACAGCGCCCACGGCGGCCACGGCGAACGGATCGGCCGTGGTGACGACCGCACCGGACGGTGCGTCTGCGTGCGCACCGCCGGCGATCGAGGAGTGCGACGGCACGGAGGCCGGCACGTACTGCGGGTCGAACTCCGGCAGCGACGGCGTCGTCGGTTCGCCGAAGTCGGGGTCGACGGCGGCACCGTCGGTGCCCGCGCCGTCGAAGCCGGTGTCGAGGACACCGGACGTCTCGGAAGCGCCGTCGTCCGAAGTGGACGTCACGGTCGAATGCCGCTGGTCGCCGGACTCACGGGCGTCAGCGTCCTGCGGCGAAGTCTCGGGAGCGTGCCCCTGCGAGCCGGCGCCCATCGGCACGTCGTACGACGACGGCAGCTCGGCGGGGTCGGGCGTGAATCCCGCCCACGGCAGGTCGAATTCGGACCACGAGGGCGACCGGTCGCCGGACCACTCGTCGAGGTTCGCCACGGCACGCACCGTGTCGCCGACACGGTGGATCGCCTCGCGCGTCGGCTCCGCGACGTGCCGCTGCCAAGCCTGCTCGACCCGCTTCCGGGCGTCGTCGGAACCGTCGGCCGCAACGAACGTGGCGTGGTGTTCGGCGCTTTCCGGCTCGTCGACCTCGCCCGGGCGCTCGGAGCCGTGCGCGCACGTCTCCGGCGCGGCATCCGTCTGGCCCTCGGCTGCATCGTCGGCGGCTGCATCCTCGGCGGCTGCATCGTCGGTGGTCTTGTCGTCGTCGGTGCCCTTGTCGCCGGAAGCCCCGTCGTCGGAAGCGGGAAGCTGCGAACCGGGCACGTCACGACCGGAAGCCTGGAACCGGCCGAGGTCGAAACGGTCGCCGTGTGCGCGGTCGAACAGGCCGCGCACGTCCGTCGGGCCGTCGGCGGACTCACCGCACGTGGCGGCACCCGAAGCGGGCTCTCCGTCAGTCGACTGTTCGGCGAGCGCACCGTCCGCCGACGCCGCGTCCTCGGGCGAGGCCGACTCGTGCGCGGTGCCGTCGTGGTCTGCACCACCGGTCGGCCGCGACTCCCCGGCCTGTCGGCCGTCGGACTGCGCCGCATCGCGGTGAGACGAGTCGGATTCGGACGATTCGGCATTCGCGGACGGCGACGTGGCATCGGCGTCGACCGGGACGGACGCCGCCGGGTTGTCGCGGCCGACGTCGAGAGGGCTCTCCATCGCGGACGCGGACGTCGCGCCGACACCCCACGCGATCGCGGTGGCGGCCGCCGCGCCTCCCGACACGGCGAGCACGCGCGACAGCCACCGACGGACGCGCCGGGCGTCCGGTGTCGGGGTCGTCGCTGCCACGCACACTCCTCGTGAATGTCGAACTGGCGCACCTCGTCGTCGAGGACCGCGCTGCAAATGCCTTGCCGTCTCGGTTCCACGGCCGCCCGGTCTCGGGGAGCGCCGCAAAACGTGAAGAGGAATCGGAAAATGAATTCCGGCGGTTTTCACCGCGTGCCGACGAGAGTGGCAAACCCACACCCCGGAAATCACGCCCCACGCGGCTTGATGGCACGAAGGTGTGAAAATCACGCGGCGTATCAGGGTGTGACGCGGCGTAGCGCCCACGGCCTGTAGATCGACTCACCGCACACGGCGACGCCGATCTCGATACGGTTATCCCGTGGACGACGAGACGGCCCGGACGACCGGGAGCACCACCACCGACACCGCGCCTCCTGGCAGCTCCCTCGACGCCGACGTCGCGCGATCGGTACCGAAGGGGTTCCGGGTCAGTGCTGCACTGGCGTGGCGATTCCTCGTGATCGTGGCCGCGCTGTACGTCGTCGGAGAAGTCATCGGCTACCTCCCCGTCGTCGTGATCCCGCTGTCGGTGGCGCTGTTGCTCGCCGCGCTGCTGATCCCGGCGGTGCACCGGCTCGCGCGGGTCGGCCTGCCGCAAACGGTGGCCGCGGTCATCGTGCTGATCGGCGGACTCGGTGTCGTCGGCGGACTGCTGACGTTCGTCATCATCCAGTTCACCGACGGACTGCCCGCGCTGCAGCAACAGGTGTCACAGAGCCTCGAGCAGATCGAGGACTGGCTCATCAACGGGCCACTGCACCTGCAGCAGACGCAGATCCAGGACGCCATCAACAACGGCATCCAGTTCATCCAGGAGAACCAGGCCGCGGTCACCTCGAGCGCACTGACCACGGCAGGCACGATCGGCACGTTCCTCACCGGTTTCCTGCTGACGCTCTTCATCCTGATCTTCTTCCTGACCAGCGGAAACAAGATCTGGACGTACCTCACCCGCGGAGTGCCCCGCAACGTCCGCGCCCGGGTCGACCTCGCCGGCCGGCGGGCGTTCACGTCGCTGATCAACTACGTGCGCGCGACCGCCGCCGTGGCCGTCGTGGACGCGGTGCTCATCGGCATCGGCCTGTGGATCATGGGCGTTCCGCTGGTGGTGCCGCTGTCCACCCTGATCTTCCTGGGCGCGTTCGTCCCGATCATCGGCGCCGTCGTCACCGGTGCCGTGGCCGTGCTCGTCGCACTCGTGACCAACGGCTTCCTCGCCTCCGTCATCGTGCTGGCGATCGTCGTCGGCGTCATGCAGCTGGAGGGCAACGTCCTGCAACCGCTGTTGCTCGGCCGGTCGGTACGGCTCCATCCGCTGGCCGTCGTCCTGGCGATCACGGTCGGACTGACCGTGGCCGGCATCCCCGGCGCGCTGCTCGCCGTCCCGCTGCTGGCGGTGGTGAACGCGGGAGTCCAATCCCTGGTTCACGACGAGGACCCGGACGGTGACGGTGATCGCGCGGCGCGAACCGGAGACGGCGGCACCGAGCCCGATGCCGGTGGTACGGACCAGGAGGACCAGGAGGACCCGAACGCCGCCTCCCGTGCCACCGATTCCGGCACTACGGTGACAACCGGCGAATCAGACAGATCCGAGGAGTAGCCAGGCGGCCCCGATGACGACCGCGCCCAAACCGAACCTGCTCGACCCGATCACCCCACTGTGGTGGGGAACCGTCGTGCTGCGGTGGATGACCCTGGCGTTCGCGCTGGGTGCGGTGATCGTCCACTTCGACGAGTACCGCAACCTGGTCCTGGCGTGGGCCGCGTGGGCGGCCATGGTCGTGTGGTCGATCGTGACGACGACGGCGTTCGTACGCGTGCGCACCCGCTACGCGGGTCTCGTCGTGGCGGACGTGGTGGTGACGTGCGGCATCATGCTGCTCTCGCCACTGGCGCTGTCGGACTACCAGTTCGCCATCACCGCGCCGCTGCTGACGACCGTGTGGGCGTCCGTCGCGCCGCTGACGGCGGGGGCGCGCTTCGGTGCGGTCGGGGGCGCGATCGGCGGGCTGATCGTCGCCGTGTCCACCGGCGTGGCCCGCTGGAAGTTCGACCTCGACGTGGCCCGCGACGGGCTGTTGCTCTTCGCCAGCGGCACGATCATCGGCATGGCCGCGACGACCGCGCGCCGGTCGCAGGCCGTCGTCTCCCGCGCGATGCGCGCGGAGGCCGCCACCGCCGAACGCGAACGCCTCGCCCGCTCCATCCACGACAGCGTGCTCCAGGTGCTCGCGCGGGTGCGCAGGCGCGGCGCGGAACTCGGCGGCGAGGCCGCGGAACTCGCCAAGCAGGCGGGTGAGCAGGAGATCGCGCTACGGGCGCTCGTGACGACCGAACCGCTGGCCTCCAGCGACGGTGACGCCGACCTGCGCGCCTCGCTCGGCGTCCTGGCGACGTCGCGCGTACAGATCTCCGGCCCCGCCTCCGAGGTGCGACTGCCCGCTGACACCGTCGACGAACTGCTGACAGCTGTGAAAGAAGCGTTGTCCAACGTGGACAAGCACGCGGGCGAGGGTGCGAAGGCGTGGGTGTTGCTCGAGGAGCTCTCCGACGAGATCGTGCTGACCGTCCGGGACGACGGCCCCGGCATTCCCGAGGGCCGGCTCGAAGCGGCGGCCGCGGAAGGACACATCGGCGTCGCCCAGTCCATCAGGGGCCGCCTCGCCGAACTGGGCGGAACGGCCCGGCTCGAGACCGCACCCGGTGCGGGAACGGAGTGGGAAATGCATCTGCCACGACCGGCCGACCGGAGGAGGAACACCCGATGACGGTGTCGGTGATGATCGTCGACGACCACCCGATGTGGCGGGACGGCGTCGCACGGGACCTGAGTGAACACGGCTTCGACGTGCGCGCCACGGCGGGGGACGTCGACTCGGCCGTGCGAGTGACGACCACCGTCACCCCCGACGTCGTGCTGATGGACCTCAACCTCGGCGAACAGTCGGGGGTCGACGCGATCAGGTCGATCACCGGACAGTTGGAGGGCACGAGGGTGCTCGTGTTGTCGGCCAGCGGGGAGCACGCCGACGTGCTCGAGGCCGTCAAGGCCGGCGCGTCGGGCTATCTCGTCAAGTCCGCGTCGGTGACCGAGCTGGTCGACGCCGTGCGACGCACCGCCGACGGCGATCCCGTGTTCACCGCCGGCCTCGCCGGGATGGTGCTCGGCGAATACCGGCGCATGGCCGAGACGCCGAGCGGCGGGGACCCGCCACCGCAGTTGACCCAGCGTGAACAGGACGTGCTGCGGTTCGTCGCCAAGGGCCTGACCGCGCGGCAGATCGCCGACCGGCTCGTCATCTCGCACCGCACCGTGGAGAACCACGTGCAGTCGACGCTGCGCAAGCTTCAGCTGCACAACCGGGTCGAGCTCGCCCGGTACGCCATCGAGCACGGCCTCGACCAGGAGCAGGAGTGACACGCAGGGAAGTCCGGGCTGTTCTCAGGGGTTTCCCGGATCCGGCGCGGCGGCCGCGGTCGTACCGTTCTCGGTGTGACTGAGAACTCCAGCGACGGGACGCGCGACGGGACCGGCGACGCGGCCGGCGGCGAGGTGGACGCAGGCGCGCAGACCGTCGACCGACCGGGCACCACGGACGCCACCGACACGATCGGCGCTGCAGCTTCGGAGAGTGCGGCGGGTTGGGCCGGCACGGCGTCGTCAACGAGTGCGGCGTCGTCAGCGAGTGCGGCGTCGTCAACGGATGCGGCGGCCGACACCACGCCCGGTGCGACCGAACGCGAACGCTTGCGGAACCTGCGGGTCTCCGATGCCGAACGCGAACACGTCGTGGAGCTGCTCCAGCGCGCGATCGGGCACGGCATGCTGGACCTCGACGAGTTCGCCGAGCGCACCGACACGGCGCTCGGCGCGCGCACGCGGGGCGAGCTGAACTCGGTGCTGGTCGACCTGCCGGGGCTGCGGCACGAGGACGCGGTTCCGGCCGGGCCGGCGGCGACCCCGGGCTGGGGTGCGGAGCCGGCGTTCGAGACGTTGGCGGGCCGGCCCGCAGCGGGCAGGCGTGTGGAGCTCAAGGGCGTCGGCAGCACGCTGGTCCGGCGCGGGCGTTGGCAGGTGCCGCCCGAGATGCTGGTGCGCAACAAGTACGGCGAGACGAAGCTCGACTTCTCGTCGGCGGAGTTCACGAGCGGTGCCGTGCACGTCGAGCTGGACACGAAGTGGGGTTCGGTGAACCTGATCGTGCCCGAGCAGGCGTCCGTGGACCTGAACGGCCTCGACGAGCTGAAGTGGTCGTCCCTCACCGACAAGACCGATTCGAGCCGTGCCGCGGGCACGCCGCGGATCGTCGTGACGGGCCGCGTCGTGGGCGGATCGATGACGGTGCGCTACCCGCGCCGCAACTGGTTCGCCTGACCGGCCGAGCCCGACCGGCCGCCTACTTCGTGGCGGTGCGGGCGGCCTGCGCGTTCGGGGCGGCCAGCGCCTGCTGTGCGGCGCGTTCGCACTCGGCCAGCGTCACGCCTGCCAGCCCGGCGCCGACGGCGCGCACCGAGGCGGCGTTCATCGACAGGCTCGTCACACCGAGTCCGGCCAGGACCCGCGCCAGCCCGGGGTCGGCGGCCGCCTCGCCGCACACACCGGCGGGTTTGCCCGTCGCCTTGGCCGCGTCGCCGACCATGCCGATGAGCCGCAGCAACGCGGGCTGCCACGGGTCGTTGAGCGTCGCCACGGCACCGAGCTGCCGGTCGGCGGCGAACGTGTACTGGGCGAGATCGTTGGTGCCGACGGACACGAAGTCGACCGCATCCAGCACCTCACGGGCGTTCAGCGCGGCGGCGGGCACCTCGATCATCACGCCTGCCCGCGCGATTCCGGCCGCACGGGCCCGTTCGGCGAACCAGGCGGCCTCCTCGGCGGTCGCGACCATCGGAGCCATGACCGCGACGTCGGCGCCCGAATCCGCGGTGGCCCCCGCGATGGCCTCGAGCTGACGGTCCAGCACACCCGGCCGGTCGAACGCCACGCGCACGCCACGAACGCCGAGCGCCGGATTGGGCTCCGCCTCGGGCGAGAGGAACGCCAACGGCTTGTCGGCGCCCGCGTCGAGCGTGCGCACGATGACGGGTTTGCCGCGGAACGGCTCGAGGACCGCCGCGTAGGCCAAGCGTTGCCCGTCGACGCCGGGTTCGTCGTCGGCGTCGAGGTAGCAGAACTCGGTGCGGAACAGCCCGACGCCTTCCGCGCCGGCGTCGGCCGCGGCACGGGCGTCGGTGGGGGCTCCGACGTTCGCCAGCACCTTCACCGGATGCCCGTCGGCCGTCTCGCCGGTGCCGTTCCAGTCGGCGGCTCCGCCTGCGGTGGCGGTGACGACGGGCGCCGTGGGGTCGGCCGCCTCGACGGTGCCCAGGTCGCCGTCGACCACCACGGCCTCGGCGTCGAACGTCAGCGCACCCCGCACCGCGACGATCGCCGGGATGCCGATCGAGCGCGCCAGGATCGCCGTATGGCTGGTCGGGCCGCCCTCCTCGGTGACGAGCGCGAGCACCTTCGCGGGGTCGAGGCCCGCCGTGTCGGCCGGGGCGAGGTCGCGGGCGACGAGCACGCTCGGCGTGGTCAGCTCCGGCACACCGGGAGGGGCGATGCCGACGACCTCGGCGATGATGCGGTCGCGCACGTCGTGGACGTCGCGTACCCGTTCGGCCATGTAGCCGCCCGCGTTGGACAGCGCCTGGGCGAAATGTCCCGCAGCCTCGTACACGGCACGGGCCGCTGGGATGCGCTGCGCGGTGACGAGCTGTTCGGCCTGGCTGACCAGCGAAGGGTCGGCGGCCATCGCGGCGGTCGTCGTGAGGATCGCCGCGGCATCCCCGGTCGCCGCGGCAGCCATCGTCTCGAGGCGGGCGGCGACCTTCTCGGCGGCAGGCCCGATGAGTGCGGACTCGGCGTACGGATCGTCCGGCCCCGGCGTGCTCGCCGGCTCCTCGATGGTGTCGGTGACCCGGACGACCGGGCCGCTCGCGCGGCCGGGGCTGACGCCCACGCCGGACAACTTCGCCTCGGCCATGTGCCTGATCCTCCCAAGACTGATCGGAAACTCAGCTTAATTCGTCGAGCAGCGGATACGAGGGCTGGGCGCCGTGCTTGGTCACCGACACCGCGGCGACGTCGACGGCCCGGCGCGCCGCGTCGGACACTGTGGCACCCGAAGCCAGCCACGTCACGAGTGCGCCGGTGAAGGCATCGCCCGCGCCGGTCGTGTCCACGGCGGTGACCTGCGGTGACGGAACCATGACCTCGTCGACCCCACCCGCGCCGCCGCGAGTGAGCACGGTCGCACCGTCGGGGCCGCGCGTGATCACGACCGCGTCCGGGCCGAGGTCGAGCAGCCGTGCGCCGTCGGCAGCGTTGTCGGCACCTGCTCCGGTGCCGCCGTTGTCCTGGCCGTCGGAGGAATCCGTGCCCAGCAGCCACGCGGCCTCGTGCTCGTTGACCACGAGCACGTCGAGCGCCTGCAACGTCTCGTCGGAGAGCTTGGCGGTGGGCGAGAGGTTCAGCACGGTGCGGACGCCCTCGCGCGAGGTCTCGGCGATCGCGTGCTCGACGACGTCGAGGGGCACCTCGAGCGAGGCGACGAGCACCCGGGCACCCGCAGGCTCGGCGACGTCGGCGGGTGCGAGCGCGTGGTTCGCGCCGGGGGACACGAGGATCGAGTTCTCGCCGTCCGGAGTCACGGTGATGTACGCGGCCCCGGTCGGCCGGTCGACGATCCGTACGCGGTCGGTGCCGACGCCGGAACCGCGGAGCGAGTCGAGCAGCAGCCTGCCGTGTGCGTCGTCGCCGACGGCACCGATCAGCGCGACGTCGGCACCGAGGCGGGCCGCGGCAACGGCGGTGTTCGCGCCCTTGCCTCCGGGGAGGATCTGCGTGTCACCGCCGAGGACGGTCTCCCCGCCTGCGGGACGGCGTTCCGCGGCGACGACCAGGTCGGCGTTCGCGGAGCCGACGACGAGAACAGCTTCGGTCACCCCTACACCTTGCCATGCACGCCGGGGCGGCATTTGCAGATGCAGATATGCAGGATCAGATGCGAAAGTTTTTGTAACTATGGCGACGATCAGTGCGACAATCAGGCGAGCCGCCCAGCACAGGCGTTCCCACTTTCGGGTGACACAGGAACGTCGGCGTCATGGTTCGAGTCCACGAGGACTCTCTCAGTCATGCCGCGCTCGCGCGGTGTGTTGTCCGGCGGGGCCGTTCTCGGTGCCACCGGGCGTCGGGTCGCCGGCATCGGTCACGTAGCCCCCCGAGTGATCGGTGCCGGCGGCGCCCCGACCTTCCCGTGGCCGGCTTCCACCGTCCGGTACGCGTCTCGCGGCCGAGCTGCACGCGGCAGGACCGGCCCACCTAGACTTTGCGGATGGACAGGCCGTCGAGCCGGGTGCCACCGTCGGAACCCGCACCGCCGTCGAATCCGGTGCCCCACCGAAGCGGACGGGACCAGGCAGGCAGGCGCAGGGCCAGGGAACGTGCCGCCACCGACCGCGACATCCGGCGAACCGCGCGGGCACTCCTCGTCGAACAGGGCCCCGAGGCGGTGACGCTGCGCGCGATCGCCCGCGACCTCGGCATCACCGCGCCTGCGCTGTACCGCTATTACGGGTCCCGCGACGACCTGCTCGAACACCTCCGCGCGGACGTCGTCACCGACCTCGGCGAGGCGCTGGCCGACGAGATCGCCGGGCACGAAGCCGACGGGCCGCGCCGACTGTTCGCGATCTGCCGCGGGTTCCGACACTGGGCCCTGGCACACGTCAACGAGTTCACGCTGGTGTTCGCCTCGGGAGCGACCGCGACGACGAGCAGCAGCGCCAAGTTGCAGCAGCTCACCGAACCGTTCGGCAGGCTGTTCCTGTTGGCCGCCGGGGACGTGCTGCTCTCCGACGAAGCGGCACTGCCCAGCGACGACGTCGTGCCCGCGGAACTGCGCAACGACCTTGCCGGCTACCGCGACGCGCTGCTGGCCGTGCTCGCCGAGGCCGGCATCGACGTGCCGCGCGAGCGGCTCACGGTGGGCACGACATACCTGATGATGCAGTTCTGGGCACGCCTGTACGGCCACGTCACACTCGAGGTGTTCGGCAACTATCCGATCCCGCTGGCCAAACCCGAGGCGCTGTTCGACGCACTGCTCGGGGACCTGGCCAGGGAGATCGGCCTCGACGTCCCCGTCGCCTGAGCTCGCCCCCGAGGTGCCCTTGGGGGCGCCGACACGACCCTCAGACGACGACGTTGACGAGCTTGCCCGGCACGACGATGACCTTCTTCGGCTCGCCGCCGTCCAGTGCCGCCGCGATCTTCTCGTCGGCGAGTGCGGCCGCCTGCACATCTCCGGAGCCGGCGTCGGACGCGACCGTCATCCGCGAACGCACCTTGCCGTTCACCTGGATCGGGTACTCGACGGTGTCGTCGACCAGGTACTTCTCGTCCGGAACGGGGAACGGGCCGTGCACCAGCGTGTCCGGGTGGCCCAGCCGGTGCCACAGTTCCTCGGCGATGTGCGGGCACATCGGCGCCAGCATCAGCACCATCGGTTCGGCCAGCCCGCGCGGCGTCGCCTCGACGGAGCCGTACGTCTTCGTGACGTGGTTGTTCAGTTCGATCAGTTTCGCGCCCGCCGTGTTGAACCGCAGCTCCGCGTAGTCCTCGCGCACGCTCGCGATGGTCTTGTGCAGCAGCTTCAAATCCGACTCGGACAGCTCGTCGTCGGAAACGCGCAGTTCACCGGTGGTCTCGTCCACGATCAGCCGCCACAACCGCTGCAGGAAGCGATGCGCACCGACGACGTCCTTGGTCGCCCACGGCTTCGAATCCGCCAGCGGACCCATGGACATCTCGTAGAACCGGAAGGTGTCGGCACCGAAGGTGTCGGCCATCTCGTCGGGAGCGACCGAGTTCTTCAGGCTCTTGCCCATCTTCCCGTACTCCTGGGTGACCTCTTCACCGTCGTAGAAGTACTTCCCGTCGGCCTCGGTCACCTCCTCGGCGGGCACGTACACACCGCGGGAGTCGGTGTAGGCGTAGGCCTGGATGTAGCCCTGGTTGAACAGCTTCCGGTACGGCTCGGCCGACGAGAGGAATCCCAGGTCGTGCAGCACCTTGTGCCAGAACCGCGAGTACAGCAGGTGCAGCACCGCGTGCTCGACCCCGCCGACGTACAGGTCGAGCCCGCCCGGGTCGTTCACGCCGTGCTCGGCGGCGCGCGGCCCCATCCAGTACTGCTCGTTCTCCGGGTCGACGAACTTCTCGCCGTTGGTCGGGTCGATGTAGCGCAGCTGATACCAGCACGAACCGGCCCACTGCGGCATCACGTTGGTGTCGCGGCGGTACTTCTTCGGCCCGTCGCCCAGGTCCAGCGTCACCTCGACCCAGTCGGTCGCCTTCGCGAGCGGCGGTTCGGGCTCGGATTCGGCGTCGTCCGGGTCGAACGTCTTGGGCGAGTACTCGTCGACGTCCGGCAGCACGACCGGCAGCTGGTCCTCGGGCAGCGGGATCGGCGTGCCGTCCTCGTCGTACACGATGGGGAACGGCTCGCCCCAGTACCGCTGGCGGGCGAACAGCCAGTCGCGCAGCTTGTACTGCACGGTTCCCTCGCCGTGGCCCTTCTCCTCCAGCCAGCCGATGATGGCCTTCTTGGCGTCGTCGACGCCCAGGCCGTTCAGGCTGATGTCCTCGTTGGTCGAGTTGATCGCCGTGCCGTCACCGGTGTAGGCCTCGTCGGCCGGGTGACCGTCGGGCGCCTCGATCGTCTGCAGGATCGGCAGCTCGAACTTCGTCGCGAACTCGAAGTCGCGCTCGTCGTGTGCGGGCACCGCCATGACCGCACCCGTGCCGTAGCCCATCAGCACGTAGTCGGCGATGAACACGGGGATGAACTCACCGTTCGCCGGGTTGGTCGCGAACGATCCGGTGAAGACGCCGGTCTTCTCCCGCGTCTCCTGCCGGTCCAGGTCGGACTTGCGCGAGGTCTCCTTGCGATACGCCTCGACGGCCTCGGCCGGCGTCGCGGCCCCGCCGGTCCACGCGTCCTTCGCACCCTCCGGCCAGGCGTCGGCGGTCAGCTTGTCGACCAGCGGATGCTCCGGCGCCAAGACCATGTACGTCGAACCGAACAGCGTGTCCGGGCGGGTGGTGAACACCTCGATGGCCTCGTCACCCACGGGGAAGCGGACGTTCGCACCACGCGACCGGCCGATCCAGTTGCGCTGCATCGACTTGACCTTCTCGGGCCAGTCCAGCAGCGCCAGGTCGTCGACCAGTCGGTCGGCGTACGCGGTGATGCGCATCATCCACTGCCGCAGCGGCTTGCGGAAGACGGGGAAGTTGCCGCGCTCGGTCAGCCCCTCGGCGGTGACCTCCTCGTTGGCGACGACCGTGCCCAGGCCGGGGGCCCAGTTGACGGGCGCCTCAGAGATGTACACCAGGCGGTGATCGTCGATGACCTTCCGCTGCTCGGCGGCCGACAGCTCCGACCAGGCCCTGCCGTCGGGCGTCTCGCGCTCACCGGCGGCGAACTGCTTCTCCAGCTCCGCGATCGGGCGCGCCTTGTTCTCGCGATCGTCGTAGTAGGAGTTGAAGATCTGCAGGAAGATCCACTGCGTCCACTTGTAGAACTCGATGTCGGTGGTCGCGATACGGCGGCGCTCGTCGTGACCGAAGCCCAGCCTGCGGATCTGATCCAGGTAGCGCTCGATGTTGTGCTCGGTCGTCGTGCGCGGGTGCGTGCCGGTCTGCACCGCGTACTGCTCCGCCGGCAGGCCGAAGGCATCGAAGCCCATCGTGTGCAGCACGTTCCGGCCGATCATGCGGTTGTACCGGGCGAACACGTCGGTGCCGATGAAGCCCAACGGGTGGCCGACGTGCAGCCCCGAGCCCGACGGGTACGGGAACATGTCCTGCACGAAAAGCTTGTCGGACGGCATGGGCGCGGACTCGTCGGAGAGCGGACCCGCCGGGTTGGGCGCGTGGTAGGTGCCGTGGTCGGACCAATAGTCCTGCCAGCGCCGCTCGATCTGCCCGGCCAGCGCCGCGTTGTACCGCTGCGCCGGGGTCGTGTCGCTGCCGTCTGTCATCTCGCCGGAACCCTTCCGCACTCGTGGCCTGCCACCTGAGGCATGTGGTTGAACGCCCTGAAAAGCAATCGACCCCCCAGCCTGGTGGCATGAGGGGTTCGCCGCGCCGACCGCTGGTCTCGGGTCAGCGCGGCCGGCTAAGGAGCAGGCTCGCCGAATTCACGCCTCCATGGTAACTCCCGATGTCACCCGGTTTACGTAGGCGTGCTGGTGGGGCCGTGCGCCCGGCCCGGGGTGACGCCGGGTGCCGCCGGCGTCACCCCGCGCACCGGCGTTCGGCGGAGCGTTTCCCCGGCGCATGACGCTGCGCACAGCCGGTTCGGGTGTCGACAAGACGACCGGCGCGACTGCGTATTCTCGGGTCCGTGATCGTCGTGATCGTCGCCTCGTTGATTCCCGCAGTCCTCGGTCTCCTCGTCGGCTGGGGCGGTGTCCTCGGCCTGCGCGAGAAGCTGCCTCGCGACCGTGGGGCGGGTGTGCGCACGCGGGCGACGCTGCGCAGCGACGAGGCGTTCCGGGTGGCGAACCGCGTCGCCGGGCTGCCGACCGTCGCTGCGGGCACCGTCGGCGTACTGGCCGGCGTGGCCGGATTCGTGATGCCGACCGTCTGGGGGACGGTGATCGCCGCCGTGATCGGCCTCGTCGGCATGTTCACGCTGGTCGCGGGTGGTGGTGCGCTCGGTAACCGGGCGGCGCAGGCCGTGCCCGAACCGGCGCCCGAGCCGGCCGGCTGCGGTGGTTGCGCGTGCGGCGCAGGCGGCTGCGGCGCCCTGGCAGCCGCGCAATCCGACGAGGCGTAGGCGACGGGTTTCGACGTCCGCAACGGCACTTTGGGGCGTCGAGTGCACCAAGGGCACTCGGGGGCTTTCAGTACTGCGCTGTCAGGGCCGTTCGAAGGTTCGCAACGGGCGGTCGGCGAACGTCAACACGCCCAGGCCCACCACGCAGAGCAGACCGCCCGACACCGCCGCGACCGGCGCCGACGTCATACCTGCGACGCTGCCCGCGCGGAAGTTGCCCACGTCGGGTCCCGCCGCGCCGAGGACGAACTCCACGCTGCTCACCCGCCCGCGATGCGAATCCGGCGTCGCCAGTTGCGTCGTCGCTCCACGGGACACCACGGCCACCACGTCGCACGCACCCGCGACAGCCAGGCACCCCAGTGCGGCCCACAACGGTTCCATCAGCCCGAACGACGCCAGGGCGATACCCCAGCCCAGCGACCCGGCGAGCTGCACCGCCCCGAGCCGCCGCGCCCGCGTGAACACGCCCGAGCCCAGTCCGGCGAGCAGCCCGCCCACGGCGATGGCCGACAGGAACCAGCCGATCAGCCGCGGGTCGCCGTCGAACCGTTCCGCCGCGACCGCCGGGAACAATGCCACCGGCATGGCCAGCACGGTCGCCAGCACATCCGTCAGGAAGGACCCGCCGAGCACCGGGTCGCCCACCACGAATCGCAGTCCCGCACCGATGGACCGCAGACCAGGACGCTCGCCTCCCTCCGGACGGATCGCGGGCAACCCGCCGATGCCGTAAGCGGCGACCAGCAGGAACGCGGCGTCGAGCGCGTACGCACCGGCCGGCCCCGATGCCGCCGTGACCACCCCACCGAGCGCGGGCCCCACGAGTAGCGCCGCCTGGAAGCTCAGACTCGACAACGCCAGCCCCGCGCTGAGCTGCCCGGACGGCAGGAGCTTCACCGCAAGAGTCCTCCGAGCGGGCGCGCCGAGGCCGACCAGCGCGCCCTGAACGCCCACCAGCACCACGATCAGCGCGAACGACCGCAACCCCGCAAACGCTTGCGCGGCCAGCAATGTCGCCGCGGCGGTCTGACCGACCGTGGTGAAGAGCACCAGTCGTCGCCGGTCGACGGCGTCCGCCAGCGAGCCCCCGACGAGGCCGCACACCACCATGCCGGCCGCCTGCGCCAATCCGACGGCGCCGACCGCGAACGAGCTGCCGGTCAACGCCCAGGCCTGTGCGAGCACCGCCACCACCGCGACCTGCTGCCCGAACGTCGACGCCGACGTGCTGATCCACAGCCTGCGAAAGTCCGCGCTGGTCCGCAGCGGCCGCACGTCGACGAGCGTGCCGAGCAGGCTCACGAGCCGACCCCGCCGTCGGACGGGACGCAGTGACGTCCGGCCGCCCGCGGCTCCGGCGGACTCACGGGGCGTCCGGCAACCGGTCCGCGATGCGATCCCGGAAGGAGCGGTGTTCGAGTGCGGCGGCCATGTCCTCGACAACCCGCGTGAAGGAGTACGGCAGTTCGGCGTCGAGCTCGGTGATCGCCTCCTCGGTGGCGCGCCACTCGGCCTCGAGGAACGGCAGCAGCTCGCGCCCGGCGTCGGTGAGTTCGACGACGCGGGTGCGGGCGTCGGCGCCGGGACGTGTGGTCACGAGGCCGTCGCCGCGGAGCGAGGCGACCGTCTGACTCATCGCCGAATGCGTGACCTCGGTCGATTCGGCGAGCTTGCGGATGGTCATCGGTCCGCGCCTGCCGAGTCGGATCAGCGGCATGGTGTGCCGCGGCCGGACGTCCACGCCGCGCTCGGTGTAGAGCCGCACGATCTCGGCGTCCATGGCGTCCTGGAGCCGTCGCAGCGGACGCCAGAACCCGACGTCGGTCGGATCGTGATCAGGGGTTTCTTCGGTCACGCCGAGACTATAACAGGGCTTATATAAGCACTGTCACAACAGGCGCCGAGTCAAGCCTTCGCGACGGTGCGAACCCGCAGGAACTCGTCCAGCGCGAAGACCTTCGCCCCGAGCCGAACGCCGCGCGGCAGCAGCTCCTCCACCTCGTCGTACGACACGACGACGGGCTCCGTGACCTCGTGCCTCTCGCCGTCGAACTCCACCGTCGCTCTGCCCGCAGCGAGGATGTTGCGGGCCCAGTCGGCCCGCGCGGTGTACGGCAGCCCGATAAGGAAGCCACCCGCGATGGGAAGCGGCGTCACCGGCGTGGCGTACTCGCGGCCGCTCGTGCGCCCGCGGTGGTGCACCACGCCGTTTCCCTGCCCAGCGGTGCCGGCGGTCGGCAGTACGGCCGGCGTCATGACGTGTTTGCTGAACTGCCGCACCCTGTCCTGGACGGCGGGCGACTTGCGACGCATTCCGACGACGAACGCACCGAACGCGGCAGCCAGGACGGCGAGGACGACAAGCAACAGGCGGCGCATCCCCCGACAGTAGGAGGTGTGCGCCCGCAGCGCAGCGAAGCGAAGGCCGTTCCCGCCGCAGAGACGCGCCGTGCGTCGCGGCGGTCGGGCCCGTCGTAGCTCGGGCCGGTCGTACCGGGCGAGGCGGTCAGGCCCGTGTCGCGCGCGCCATGGCGCGGTCGTGGGCCTCACGCAGCAGGTCCGCGAGGAGCGCGCCGGTGCGCTCACCCGGGTTCACCACGGCCACCAGCCCCGCGCGTGCATACACCGGGTGCGGCAACACCGTGTCGGCCGCGGCGAGGTCGACGCCTGCGAAGTCCACAGTCGAGGCCTCCTGCCCGACCAGCTCCGCGAACCGCTCGCGCGTGACGTGGATGTTGATCCGCCACCGGCCGTCGGCGTCGAGCCGCGACTCCTCGTCACCGGGGTAGTCCTTCGTGACGATCGTGGCGTAGGGCTGGATGCGCTGCGGAATCCGCCCGTCGGATGCGTAGTAGACGAAGTGGTCGCCCCACGCGAGCTCCGGGTACTCGCCACCCGGCTCGGGGGAGAGCACGAGCGAACCGGGAAAGGTGCGGACGTGGCCGAGAATGTCGTCGATGGTCATGCCTCAAGTCTGTTATTGAAGTGCTTATGGAGGGTTCCACGACCTGCGACCGCCCGCTGACCACTGCGGCACTCGCCACGGCCTCGGGCTACAGCCCACAGCAGGTCCGCGACCTCGAACGACTGGGCGTCATCCCGCCCGCGACCCGCGCCCCGAACAACTACCGCCGCTTCGCCCACCGGCACGTCGTCGCGCTGCGCGCCTACCGCGGACTGGCCGCCGCGATCGGCCCCGTGGCGGCGCGCCGCACCCTGCGCGAGATCCGCACCCTGCCGCTCGACGAGGCCGCCGCCGTTGTCAGCGCGCTCCACGTCGACCTCACCCGGCTGCGCACCCAGGCGCTCGACGCCATCGCCGCCCTCCGCGCGATCAGCACCGAGTCCGACCACGCGGAGACACCCGCCGACGCGATGTCCATCGGCGAGCTGGCGGAGGCACTCGGTGTACGCACCTCGACGTTGCGGTTCTGGGAACACGAAGGACTGGTCCTGCCGGAGCGGGTGACGTCGTACGCCGCGCGGCGGTACCCCCAGGGCGCCGTTCGCGAGGCACGCATCACCGCCGCGTTGCGGGCCGCGGGCTACGGAATACCCGCGGTGCGGAGCACGCTGGACACCGTTCGCGCGCTCGGCGACGTCGACGGCCCCGTCGAGGCGCTGCAGGGCAGGCTCACGGACATCGGCATGCGCACGGTCGCCCTCGTCGCGGCGGGCGCCGACATCGCGGCACTCCTCGGCGAGGTCGAACCGGGATGACAGGCGGGCGTTCGGAAGCGCGGTCAGGTGTTGAACCGGGCGGCGAGAGCACACACGCCGCGCGTCTGCGTCGCTGAGGGTTGTAGCCGGGCGACGGGTGGGAACGGCCGCGCGCGTCCGGGACCTGCAACACGGTCCCCCGAATCCGCAACACGGTCCCCGGAACCTGCAACACGGGGCCCGGAAAGCGCAACACGGGCGGTCGCGGGTCAGTTCAGTTGGAGATCTCCGGGGTGGGTGGCGAGCAGGGCGGTCGGCAGACCCTGCCTGCGGAGGACGTGAGCCCACAGGTCTCGGTGGGGCGTGGCCAAGACGTCCCCCGGCAGCGCCGGCACGATCAGCCAGTCACCGCGGTTGATCTCCGCCGCGAGCTGTCCCGCGTCCCAGCCCGCGTAACCCGCGAACACACGCATGCCGCGCACCTTGGCCACCAACTCGTCGGGATCGGCGTCGAGGTCGACGAGCGCCACGGGGCCGCGGACGGCGATGAGGCCTTCGAGTTCGGAGGCGTCCTCGCCGGTACGCAACGCGGCCAGGCACAGCGCCGTCTTCTTCTCCACCGGGCCGCCGACGAACACCGACTCCGGCTCGACGACGTGCGAACCCCAGCCGGGCAGAACCTCGCCGACCGGCACCTCGCTCGGCCGGTTCAGCACGACCCCGAGCGTTCCCTCGTCACGATGATCGATGACGAACACCACCGTCCGCCGGAAGTTCTCGTCGAACATCGTGGGGGCGGCGACCAGCAGTGTTCCCGGTTCCACCTCGGAGTCCGCTTGCACGCCCGCCATGATCCCACCCACGTGGGTGGACGAAGGGAACGGAGGGGATGTTTGCGGTATCGCCAACGTCCCTCTGGACCTCGCGTGCAACTTGCTGTAAGTGAGCGGATCCCACCTCGCCGTCACCGGTAACCCGTTAAGGTGAGGCGGGCCGGGCCTGGGGCCGGCCGTTCGGGACGACGCCGGGGACGCGTCCCGCGGCGGGTGCGACCTGCTCGAACGCGGCCGGGACGTCGGACGTTCCCGCACCGCGGCACCGGCGGGCGAGCGCGGCGAATGTGGTTACAGTAAAGCCCGCGCGACCCGCGGGCGGGGATCCGAGCGAAGGCCGAGGCGAGGGGGAGAGGACGCGTGCGACACCGAGTCGAAGTGGCGGAGCGCCCGGACGCGTTGTACGCGCTGTGGAACGGCCGGATGTTCCGCGCGCAGCGTTCGACGACGGATTCCAGTGTGCTGCTGACGCCATTGCCCGGCGAGGACGCGCCCGAGGAGTTCGACACCGAGGCCCACGGCAGCCGCGGCAAGGTCGTGCCCGCCGAGGAGGCACCGGCGACGTTCGCCCTGCACACCTACTGTCTCCACGACGACGAACCGTATCTGGTCGAACCGTCGTCCGAGGACGGTGAACTCGTCCTGCGGTGGACCGGCACCGACGAGCAGCGCGCCCGCGACCTCGGGCTCACCGACCTCACCACGCGCGTGCAGGACCCGGACACGATCACCGCGCTGTGGCAGGAGCGGCACGACTTCGCCGCCGCCCACGCCCCGCGAAGCGAACCGGGCACGGGCGACGTGCAGGCGCTACTCAAAGCGATCGGGCGCACGCTGCTGGGCTTCCTGCCGTCGGGGTGGCAGCGGGTGGCCGCGCAGTTCCGCCAGGTGGGCGACTACTCGGAACTCGAGGTCAAGGCCGACGCCGGCGAGGACACAGCGGTTTCGCTGTCCGCTCCGCCGCAGCTGGGGCAGCTGCTGTCGCAACTGCGGTCGGCGATGTACACGCCCGAGGACGGCACCTGGTTCCAGGGCACCTACGCGCTCGATCCCGAGCGCAACTTCGACTTCGACTTCGACACGGCCGGCGAACCGCAGTGGCAGCTGCCGCCCGCGGGCAGGCGCACCGCGCGCACCTACGACGCCGAGCTGGAGCAGTTCCCCCGCAAGGAACCGCCGTCATGGCTGGCGAGCAAGGCGGGCAAGCCGCTCGACGTCGAGTTTCGTCACGCGCGTGTCCTCGACGGCGGTGGCGGCGACGGCGAGCAGCCTGTCGTCAACCGGCCGCCGCTCCCGCAGGAGGAGATTCCGCGCGTGCTCGGGTACCTGTTCCGCGCCCCGGTGGTGCTGGCCAGGCAGGGCGGGCTGCGGGACGTGTTCGCTCCGCAGGGCGCGCACGACGTGCCGGACGCGTTCCACACCGACGGCACCTGGGTTTGGCCTGCCGCGGTGCCGCACTACCTGCGTAAGTACGGCGTCCCGCCGGAGCCGGAGTTGCTCGACGTGATCCGCGCGCAGCAGTACACCGTGCCGTACGCGAGCCGCTCGGTGCGCGCCACGGCCGAGGCCGACCTGCTGGGCAAGCCCCGGCCACCGCGCGCTCCGGATGACGTGGCCGAACCGAGCACGCTGACGAGGGTGCAGCGCGGTGAGGAGCCGCGACGGCTGCGCGCGTCGGAGGTGTTGTCGGCCCTGCGGCTGCGGTTGGCCGAGTACGGCATCGCAGAGTCGGCGTACCGGATCGGGGAGAGCGCCGACGACGCATGGTGCCTGCGCCGCACGGCCGACGGCTGGGAGGTCGCGCGGTACGCGGGCGGCGAACCCGTCGAACCGCGCCACTTCGCGCGGGTGCACGAGGCCGCGGAGGCGCTGCTCGGGTCGTTGCTGCTGCTGCCGGGGCGCATGGGCGGCGGCACGTCGGCCGAGCAGGAGCACCCGACGGACTGGCCGATCCAGCCGCTGCGCGGGGAACCACCGTTGCCGTTCTTCCGCAACAAGCGCATGGTCACGCTGCCCACGGGGACGCGCCTGCGACGGTTCGGAGGCGAGCAGGGCAACGTGCTGCACCCCGATCGGACACCGTTCCCGGAGACGTCGCTGCCGATCGAACGCGAGGGTGACCTGCGCACGTTCGTCGTCACGCGTCCGCTGCACGTGTTGACGGGCGTGACGGCTCCGTGGGGGCCGCTGCCGGGCGGGGCGGTCGCCTACCTGACGCCGCGTCCGGTCGGCGCCCACGTCGAGTCCGGTGCCTTGGAGCGCGCGTAGCCGTCACGCGGCCCGCTCGCACCGGCCCGTCCCGGTGATCGTCATGCCACCAAGGCCACCTTGGGGGCGTTGAACGCCACTGAGGCGCTGAACACCACTAAGGCGCCTTGGAGAACTTCGCAGCACGGCCGGACGGGTGGCGGGGGGGGTGACGCGGCGACGGGCTGCGGCTAGCTCGCCGGGTCGATTCCCTGGTCGGCGGCCCAGCGGCGGAGCTCGGCGACGGCCTCGTCGTGGTCGAGCGGGCCGCGGTCGAGGCGCACCTCCTTGAGGTGCTTCCACGCCTTGCCGACGATCGGCCCCGGCTCCACGCCGAGGATGCGGATGATCTCGTTGCCGTCGAGGTCGGGGCGGACCCGCTTGAGGTCCTCCTCCTCGGCGATCCGTGCGATACGGGCCTCGAGGTCGTCGTAGGTCCGCTGCAGCTGGGCGGCCTTGCGCCGGTTCCGCGTCGTGCAATCGGCACGCACCAGCTTGTGGAGGCGGGTCAGCAGGTGGTCCGCGTCGTTGACGTAGCGCCGCACGGCGGAGTCGGTCCACTCGCCGTTGCCGTAGCCGTGGAACCGTAGGTGCAGGTACACGAGCTGCGACACGTCCTGCACGATCTCCTTGGAGTATCGCAACGCGCGCAAACGTTTGCGGGCCATCTTGGCGCCGACGACCTCGTGGTGGTGGAAGCTCACGCCGCCACCGGGTTCGAACTTGCGCGTGTCCGGCTTGCCGATGTCGTGCAGCAACGCCGCCAGCCGCAGCACCAGGTCCGGCTCGGACGTCGGTTCGTGCGAGGTCTCCAGATCGATCGCCTGCTCCAGCACCGTCAGCGAATGCTGGTAGACGTCCTTGTGCTGGTGGTGCTCGTCCATCGCCAGGCGCATGCCGGGGACCTCGGGCAGTACGACGTCGGCGAGCCCGGTGTCGACCATCAGCTCGAGGCCGCGCCGCGGCGCCTTCCCGAGCAGCAGCTTCGACAGCTCGGCCTGCACCCGCTCGGCCGTGATCCGTTCCAACTCACCGGCCATGTCCCGCATCGCGGCGACGACCCGGTCGGCGGGCGTGACGTCCAGCTGCGCCACGAACCGTGCGGCGCGCAGCATCCGCAGCGGGTCGTCGGCGAACGACTCCTCCGGTGTGGCGGGCGTGTCGAGCACCTCGGAGGCGAGCGCCGCCATGCCGCCGTGCGGGTCGACGAACGTCTTCGTCGACAGCTCGATCGCCATCGCGTTGGCGGTGAAGTCGCGGCGCACCAGGTCGCCCTCGATCGTGTCACCGAACGACACCTCGGGGTTGCGGCTCACCCGGTCGTAGACGTCCGCCCGGAAGGTGGTGATCTCCAGCTGTACGCCGCCCTTGGCCGCACCGACCGTGCCGAACTCGATGCCCGTGTCCCACACGGCCTCGGCCCAGCCGGACACCAGTCGCTGGATCACCTCCGGCCGTGCGTCGGTGGTGAAGTCGAGGTCGGACGAGAGCCTGCCCAGCAGCGCGTCCCGGACGCTCCCCCCGACCAGGTACAGCCGGTGGCCCGCGTCGGCGAACCGCGTGGCCAGCTCGTCGGCGACGGGGGAGACGCGCAGCAACTCGGCTACCGCGTTGCGCTGAGCCTCCTTCATCGCCCGGAGCTGGGATTCGGTGGTGTTCACGGCGGCCTGGTTCACGCCTGCGCGACCTCCGCGACGTTTGCGCCCCACGCAGGCCCGCGTGGGGTTCGGTTCAACACGGACACAGCAAGCCAGCCTACCGGCGGCGGCATGTGATCTAGCATCGCAGCATGCCTGGATCGGCCGGTCGCTCCGGTGACGCCACACCACGGCGCCGGCCGCGGCGCCGTCGCGGGCGGCGCATGACGACTGTCGACGAGACCTCCGCCGGTGGCCTCGTGGTCGACCGCGCCCGCACGCACGCCGCACTCATCGGCAGGCTGAACCGGCACGGCAGGCTTCTGTGGTCCCTGCCGAAGGGGCACATCGAGGACGGTGAGACCGTCGAGGACACGGCCGTGCGCGAGGTTCGGGAGGAAACCGGCATCGTCGCACGTGTGGTCCGTCCGCTGGGCTCGATCGACTACTGGTTCGTGGCCGAGCGCAGACGGATCCACAAGACGGTGCATCATTTTCTCCTCGAGGCACACGGCGGCGAGCTGTCCGACGACGACGTGGAGGTCACCGAAGTGGCCTGGGTCCCGCTCGACGAACTGGATTCACGGCTCGCCTACACCGATGAGCGCAAGCTCGTGCGCAAGGCACGCGAGTTGTTCGGCTAGCGGACACGCACACGGGCAGGCACGGACAGGCACGGAGGCGGCGAGCAGTGACGAGGTTCAGCGCGTTCGCGCTGGCGTTGGCCTTCCTCCTCACCCAGGGGCTGTCCGCTCCACCGGCCACCGCGGCCGCCACGGCCTCGGCGACGGCGGCCACCGCGGATCGGGCCGCCCCTCTGCGGCCCGGCCAGGGCGGGCCGCACCCCGCACAGCGCCTCAGCGGCCCCGACCTGCTCCGCCTCGACATCGGCAGGTTCTCCCCGCGTGTCCTCACGGCGGGCGAGGCCGACCGAACGCGCGTGCAGGTCACCGGAACGGTCACCAACACCGGCGACCGGGAGATCTCCGAGGTGGTGGCGCGGCTGCAGGTCGGCCAGGCGGTGCCGTCGACGGCGGCGTTCCAGCGAGCCGTCACCGAACCGCCGCCCGCCGACGCGGGCACGACCGCCTGGGTCACCCTCGCCGACACGCTCGCGCCCGGCGAGTCGGCTCCGGTGCGCTTCGACATCCCAGCGGCCGACCTGCCGCTGGGCGCCCCCGGCGTCTATCCGCTGCTGGTCAACGTCAACGGCACGCCCGAGTACGGCGGGCCTGCCCGGCTGGCGTCGATGAATCTGCTGCTGCCCGTGATCGATCCGCCGAGCGAGGCCGCACCCGCGCGGACCACGCTGCTGTGGCCGCTCACGGCGAGCCGCCCCCGCGTGGTGTCACAGCCCCACGACGGCTCGATCGTCCTCGCCGACGACGACCTCGCCACGGCACTCGCCCCTGGCGGCAGACTCGACGCACTGGTCGAATCCGCATTGGCCAAACAGGAGAACCCGGCGCTGTTCGGGTCGATGTGCTTCGCGATCGACCCGGAACTGCTGGGCACGGTCGAGGCCATGGCGGGCGGATATCGGATCCGCACCACCGACGGCGACGTCGAGGGCCAGGGCGCACAGGACGCACGCAACTGGCTCGACAAACTCCGGTCACTCGTCGCCTCGCACTGCGTCGTCCAGCTGCCGTATGCCGACGCCGACCTGGAGACACTCGCCGAGGTCGATTCGGAGACCGACCTGATGCGGATGGCCGTCAGCGGTGGGGCGTCGATCCTGCGCCGCACCGGGGTGCAGCCTCGACCCGGCGTCGTATGGCCCGCGGGGGCACCCGACGAGGACGCGATGTCGGCGGCCACCGAGGGCGGCGCGCGGACGTTCCTGGTCCCGCCGACCGCGTCGGCGGGAGCCGACACCATCGGCCGCGTCTCGACTGCTGGACAGGCTCGGACGCTCACCTACGACCCGCTCGTATCCACCGCACTGACCGGGCGCAAGGCCCGCGGGAACCGGCTGACCGCCGTGAACGACACCGAGGTCGCCACGCAGAACGGCATCGCGGCGCTGGCGCTGCGCGGCGGGCTCGGCGAACAGCCGGGCGGGCCGGTGGTGATCGCGCCTCCGCGGCGGATCGACGCGACGACCGGCGAGCTGACCGCGTTCCTCGACGCCTACGCACAGTTGCACGGCGCGAACATGCTCACGCCGACCCCGCTCGACGAGGTCCTGTCCGCCCCGCCGCAGCAGGCCGTGCCGGGACGGGAGCCCGGTGACGGCTCCGCCTCGGCGGCACTCGACGCCGAGCTACTCGATTCACTGTCGAGGACCGAGTCGACGACCGCCGACCTCAGCCGCGCGATGCGCGTCGACCCCACCCGGCAGGTGCCGCCCGCCGAGCTGCTGCAGCCGTTGCACAACGCCGTCATCCGCGCGACGTCGGCGGCCTGGGCGACCCGGCCCGCCTCGGCGACGGCGGCCGCCCGCAACGCCGAGGAACAGCTCACCGACCTGACGGGACACGTCACCGTCGCCACGCTCGCCCAGCCGGTGCTGCGGGGATCCGAGTCCGCTCCACTGCCCGTGAGCGTCACCAACGACCTGCCGGTGCAGATCCGCGTACGACTACAGCTCGAGAACATCGCGGGGCTGCGACCTGCACACATCCCGGTGCAGACGTTGTCGGCCGACAGCACGTTCAGTCCGCAGGTCCCCGCCGAGACGCTCCGGTCGGGACGGTTCAAGATCACTGTGTCGCTCAGCACGCCCGGCGGCACCGCGCTCGGCGAGCCCGCCGAACTGGAACTCAGTTCCACGGAACTATCGACCGTGACCCTCGTCATCACGATCGTCGCGGGTGTGGCGCTGGTGCTGCTGTCCGGCAGGCGGATCGTCCGCCGGATCAGGCACCGCGACGAGGGCGAACCGTCGCCCTGACCCGCACCGGCTGCCGGACGCCGACGCACCCGAAGCCGTTCCCGACCTGAGTTTTACCGGCGAGCGCATTACCCTGAACCGAGCTTGACGCCGAGTTGATGGGGCACGCGTTGGACAGACAGCCGGGCCGGCCACCCGAACCCGGGGGCAGGCCGGGAGGACCGGCGAGGCCAGGGGGGCCTGCGGCATCCGAGGGGGATGACGCAACGCAGTGGCCGGGTGACTCCGCGTGGCCGGACGATCCTGCGTGGTCGGATGGGTCGGCGGACCCGGAAGGCTCCGCGGATGCGGACCGCCACGGTCCCGAACGCCCGAACGGCGTCCCCCGCGAGCCACGGCGACCGCAGGCGAACCCGTCGCGTCCTGTGCCACCCTCGCGCCCCGCACCGCCGCCGGGCCCGGCGCCACAGCCGCCAGCCGGACCCGACGATCCGCAACGGAACGGTCGCCGCGCCCCCGAGGCCGGCGACCGGCGTATGCCGCCACCCGACGGCGAACGGCGCCCCCGGCACAGCACACCGCCGCCCGCGCAGAGCGCGCAGCCACCGGCCGGTCCACCCCAGGGCCCGCCACCCGGCAGGCCGCCCGCGGACCCGCGCCCGGGCCAGGAGCCACCGCGGCGTCGGCGGCCCGCCGACCCGCAGGGTCACGGCGCGCCGCCCGCGGGCCCGCCCGGCCCGCCGCAAGCACCAGGACAACAAGCACCCGGTCCACAAGCACCGGGACAGCAGCCGACGGGCAGGCAGGCACCGCCCCCGGACCGCACCCGCCGTGACCGCCCGGCCCCACCTCCGCCGGAGCACCGGCCGCCCCAGGACCGCCCGACGGCCGAGCCACCCAACGACCGGCCGCCCCATGTGTCCCCGGGTACACCGCCCGGTGGATGGCCGCCACCGGACGAACAGCTCCCGCGCGACCCGCGCGGAAAGCCACCACGTCGTGGTAGGCCTCCCGAGACGTCGCGGCGCGGTCCGGTGCGCCCGTGGCAGGGTGGCCCACCCGCGGATCGATCGGGTGAACCAGCCGCCCACGGCAAGTCCGCGCGCCCGCCGCTCGACGCGCCGTCGCACGAGCCCACCCGGCCCGTGGCACCCGTGGACCGGCCGGTGCCGCGCGGCCCCCAGGGACGTCCGACACCGCCACCGCCGCCGCGCGAGCTCGACGCGACGATCTACATCCCACCGCGTTCGGCACGCTGGCCGGGGATAGACCCGGACGTGCAGGGCCCGTACGACGAGCTCGCGACGCAGATGATGCCGCGGATCCTCGACGGGCCCCGGCACACGGACATCGGCGAACGGATCCCGCCGGTCGGCGTCGACGACCGCGCCGAACCGGAGGCCGAGCCGAAACCCGCGGCGAAGAAGCAGTCGCTGGCCAAGGCCACGGGGCGCATGGCGATCGCGACCATGACCAGCCGCATCACGGGGTTCCTGTGGAAGGTGCTGCTGGCGTGGGTGGCCACGCTCGGCGTGCTGTACGACTCGTTCACGGTCGCCAACACGATGCCGCTGATCATCAACGAGCTGCTGCTCGGCGGTGTGCTGACCAGCGTCGTCGTGCCGTTGCTCGTGCGATCGCAGGACGACCCGGACGGCGGCGAGTCGTACACCCAGCGGCTGATCACGATGGCGATCACGATCCTCGGCATCGGCACGATCGTCTCGACCGCCGCCGCGCCGTGGCTGACGTCGCTGCTGATGGACGACTCGGGCGCGGCGAACCCCCAGCTGGCGACGTGGTTCGCGTACCTGCTGTTGCCGGGCCTGCTGTTTTACGGTCTGTTCGCGGTGCTGTCGGCGGTGCTGAACGCGAAGCAGATATTCGGGCCCGCCCAGTGGGCTCCGGTGATCAACAACCTGGTCATCATCGTCACGATCATCGCGTTCGCGCTGGTGCCCGGCGATCCGACGATCGTGCCGACGAGCATGACCGACCCGCAGGTCCTCGTGCTGGGCCTCGGCGTGCTGTCGGCCATGACCGCGCAGGCGCTGTTCCTCGTGCCCGCCCTGCGCAGTTCGGGATTCCGGTTCAAATGGAACTTCGGCCTCGACGAGCGACTGAAGGAGTTCGGCGGGCTGGCCGCGTGGATCCTCGGGTACGTCGTCGTCAGCCAGATCGGCATGGTCATCAACACCCGCGTGCTCACCGCGGGCGCGGCGGGCGGTGCGTCGATCTACTCGAACGCGTGGCTGCTGTTTCAGCTGCCGTACGGCGTCATCGGCGTGTCGCTGCTCACCGCGCTGATGCCGAAGATGAGCAGGGCCGCGGCCGACGGCGACCACCGCAGGCTCGTCGGCGACCTGTCCTACGGCTCACGGCTGACGACGTTGATGCTGCTGCCGGTCTCTGCGGTCATGGCCGTGGCGGGCACGTCGATCGGTGTCGCCCTGTTCGCGCTGGGCAAGGGCTCGGTCGAGGACGCGGAACGACTGGGGCAAGCGCTTGCGGTCTCGGCGTTCGGGCTGCTGCCGTACGCGCTCGTCATGTTGCAGATGCGCGTGTTCTACGCGATGAAGGACTCGCGCACACCGACGCTGATCATGGTCGTGATGACGGCGGTGAAGATCCCGCTGCTGTACCTCGCGCAGGCGCTGCTGTCGCCCACCCACGTCGTGCTCGGCGTGATGATGGTCAACTCGCTGGTGTTCGTCGTCGGCGCGGTGCTCGGGCAGGTCTGGCTGTGGGTGAAGCTGGGCAACCTGCGCAGCAAGCGGGTCGTCGGTGTCATCCTGTTCACCGTCGTGGCGAGCGTGCTCGGTGCGGCCGCCGCTGCCGCCACGGGAATGCTCGTCCCGGACTTCCTCGGGGCGATCGGCGGCGCCTGGGTGACCCTCGTCCTGCAGGGGATCGTCGGATTGGGTGTCTCGTTCGGGGTACTGATGGCACTCAAGGTGGACGAGCTCACGCCGGTGACCAGGAGGGTCACCCGGTTGCTCAAACGCGGCTAGAGGCGGAAGACACCGCCCTTGCACTGCGTGTTCACGTACCCTCTCCTAGAGACAGCAGGGAGCGACAACCGAACCTAGGGGGTCAGGCCGGATGGGCACGAGAGCGCAGCGTGGTGCGCTGGCGCCCGGCGGAGTCGTCGGTGACGGCCGCTACCGCCTGCTCGCGCAGTTCGGCATCGACGAACGCGCGGGCGCGCATCTGTGGCGTGCACGCGACGGGCAGCTCCGCCGCGACGTCGCGCTGACCATGCTCGTCGGCGATCCCGCCGACCCCGAGGCGGCCCTGCTCGGCAGGCGCACGCTGGAACGCGCCGCGCACGCAGCGACGTTCGAGCACCCCGGCGTGGCCCGTGTGCTCGACGTCCTGTCCCTCGGCAGCGGTATCTCCTCGTCCGAGGGGCTACTGGGCATCGTCGTGGCCGAGTGGACGAAGGGCACCGACCTGATCGACCTCGTCGCCGAACGGCCCGTCGAACCCGGCGCGGCCGCGCGCATGGTGCGCGCCCTGGCCGAGTCGGTCGACCAGGCGCACCAGTCCGGCCTCGTGCTCGGCATCGACCACCCGCAGCGGCTCCGCCTCACCCCGGACGGCAGGCTGCGCCTGGCCTTCCCCGGCCCCCTGCCCGACGCCACCCTCCGCGACGACGTCAAGGCCCTCGGCTCGGTGCTGTACCTGCTGCTCACGGGCCGCTGGGCGCTGCCGGGCGGACCGCCCGCGCTGCCGCCCGCGCCGAAGTCGCCGACCGGCAGGATCGTGCCCGCCAAGTCGCTGCAGCCCCGCGTGCCGCAGGAGCTGTCGGCACTGTCGGTGCGCACCATCGAGGACGGCGACCACGGCGGCATCCGCACCAGTGCGGCGATCCTTCGGGCACTCGACCAGGCGGCAGAAGCCGCCGAACGCGCCAAACAACCCGCCGAACCGGCCGAGCCCGACGGCAGCGTGTGGACGACGAAGAAGCCGTCGAAGGACAGGGCCCGCAGGCGCAAGCTCGCGCTCGGCGTCACCGCGCTCGTGTGCGCAGCCGTCGCGGTGCTCGCCTGGCTCGGCATGATGGCCATCAACTTCTTCCAGGACGATGGCGACACCTCGGGCCCGCCCGTGAACCTCGCCGAACCGACCGCCGAGCAGCAGGCCGGGCAGAACGGTGGCCAGAACGGCGGCGATGACGGAAGCGACGGAAACGGCAACCAGCAGGGACAGACCGGCCGACCGGTGCAGCCCTCGGAGATCACCGTCTACAACCCCGAGGGCGAGGGCGACAGCCCCGAGGACGCCCCGAAGGCCACCGACGGCGACCCCTCCACCGTGTGGCGCACGGACCTGTACAAGCAGCAGCTGCCCGCCCTGAAGCGCGGCGTCGGACTGCTGGCGACGTTCGACCGGCCCATCGACCTGTCGAAGGTGCGGGTCGTGGCCGACAGCCCGGGCACCGAGGTGCAGATCCGCACGGCCGACTCGCCGGACGCCGCCCTCGACGACACGGAGGTCGTCGGCCAGGGCAAGCTCGACGGCGTCAACACCATGATCTCGCTCGACCGACCCGTCGAGAGCACGCACGTGGTCGTGTGGGTCAAGGCGCTGTCCGGTCAGGAACCCGAGTTCACCTCGGAGTTCGGCGAAGTGAAGTTCCTGCCGTCGGCGTGACGACCCGCCCACCGGCCGTCGCCGAGCCTGCGGCGTCGAACTGAACATTCCGGACACGACGATCTCACCCGGACGATCCGAGCAGGGCGTGCTCACGCCCGGGCACTCCTTAGTAATCTCTTCCGGGTGACAGCGCCCACCGCCGAGCCAACGGATGCGGATCTGATCAAGGCGCACGCCGCCGGCGATCCGCATGCCTTCAACGAGCTCGTACGCAGACACCGAGACCGCATGTGGGCCGTCGCCTTGCGCACGGTCCGCGATCCCGAGGAGGCCGCCGACGCCCTGCAGGACGCGTTCATCTCGGCTTTCCGCGCGGCGTCGAACTTCCGCGCGGAGTCGCAGGTCACGACGTGGCTCCACCGGATCGTCGTCAACGCCTGCCTCGACCGCATCCGCAGGCGGCAGGCCAAGCCGACCGTGCCGCTCCCCGAGGAGGGCCACCAGGAACCGGCCGTGCCACGCGACTCGATGGCCGAGCGCGAAACGTCCCTGGTGATCAAAGAGGCGCTCGACCAGCTGCCGGAGGACCAGCGCGCCCCGATCGTGCTCGTCGACGTCGAGGGGTACTCGGTGTCCGAGACCGCGGAGATGCTCGGCATAGCTGACGGGACGGTTAAGAGCAGGTGTGCGCGAGGTCGCTCCAAACTGGCGAAACTTCTCGGTCATCTGCGGAACCCGACCGAGGAAGGCGGCGTCCCAACTTACGAAAGCAAACACGGGGAGGGACGACGATGACGGACGAGTTCAGGGGGAATGGCGGGGCCGCCGACGGTTCCGCGTTGTCTGTCGACGTGCTCGCCGACCTGCACGCCGGTGCGCTGAGCGAGAGCCAAGCGGCCGAGCTGTGGCCTCGCGTCAACGCCGACCCGGAGGCGCGAGCCGTCATCGAGGCGCTGGAGGCGGCCCAGGCGGACCTGGGTTCCCTGCAGGACGAGCCGGTCGAGCCGATGCCGGCCCACGTGGCGGCGCGGATCGACGCGGCGATCGCCGACGAACAACGCACCCGTGAACAGCAGGCCGCAGGTACCAACGTCGTCAGCCTCGACCGGGCTCGCAGCAGGCGGAAGAAACAGGGCCTGGCGGCCGGTTTCGTCGCCGTGGCGGCCGCCGTGGTGGCCGCGGTCGCGATCGCCGTGCCGAACCTGGGTGGCGGCGACGAGACGCCGGGCGTCGCGCAGCCGGCGCCGTCGGAGCAGTCCGGCGACAGCGACGCGGGTGCACCCTCGAACGGCTCCGGACCGCTGGCGTTGACGAAGGACGACGGCGACCTGACCTCGGCGATCGGCAGCATCCAGACGATGCGCGACTACGGCCCGCTCGAGACCAAGAGCCGTCTCGACGCCTGCGTCCAGGCGGCGGGCGCCGACCCGAGCAAGGAGCCGGTCGGGGTGCGGCCGGTCACGATCGACGGGCGGGAAGCCGTCCTGGCGCTTTACCCCACGGGCAAGCTCGCCCAGTTCCGCATGGTCGCGGTGAGCCCCGACTGCACGTCGGCTCCGGTGCTCGACCGGGTCGTCGGCGCGGGCGGCTGAGCGAGGCGAGCCGAGCGACACCGGCACGATCCGGTGGAAGGCCGGCGGCGATCCGACACGGACGCCGCCGGCCTTTCTCTGCCGGTGTCCACATCGCGGGAGCACACCTGACGAAAGCCCCGTCACATCCGGGCGTGGACCGTGGCGGGAACAGACGGCCCTACGATGCTGTTGGACCCGGTGTCAGGCGTTATCGAAGCGGAGGAAACCCAGTGGCTGCAGAGGACGTTCGGAACCTGATCATCGTCGGGTCGGGTCCCGCGGGGTACACCGCGGCCGTGTACGCGGCGCGCGCACAGCTCGAGCCGCTGGTGTTCGAGGGTTCCCAGTTCGGTGGTGCCCTCATGACGACGACCGAGGTGGAGAACTACCCCGGCTTCCGGTCCGGCATCCAGGGCCCGGACCTGATGGAGGAGATGCGCGAGCAGGCCAAGACCTTCGGCGCGGAGCTGCGTGCCGAGGACGTCGAGCAGCTCGAGCTGACCGGCGACGTCAAGTACGTCACCGCGAACGGCAGGCGCTACGCCGCCCGCGCGGTCGTCCTCGCGACCGGTGCCGCGCCGCGGTACCTCGGCGTGCCCGGTGAGCAGGAACTGCTCGGCCGCGGCGTGTCGTCCTGCGCGACCTGCGACGGCTTCTTCTTCCGCGAGCACGACATCGCCGTGGTCGGCGGCGGCGACTCGGCGATGGAGGAGGCGACGTTCCTGACGAAGTTCGCCACGACCGTCACGATCGTCCACCGCCGCGAGGAGTTCCGCGCCTCGAAGATCATGCTCGAGCGTGCCCAGCAGAACCCCAAGATCCGCTGGCAGCTGAACTCGCAGGTCACCGAGGTGCTGGGCGACGGCACCGTCAGTGGCCTGAAGGTCGAGGACACGGTGACGGGCGAGGAGTCCACGCTCGATGTGACGGGCTTCTTCGTCGCGATCGGCCACGACCCGCGCAACGAGCTGTTCCGCGATCAGATCGAGGTCGACGAGTCGGGCTACGTCCTCACCCAGGGCCGCAGCTCGTACACGAACGTGGACGGCGTCTTCGCCGCCGGTGACCTGGTGGACCAGACCTACCAGCAGGCCATCACGGCGGCGGGCAGCGGCTGCACCGCGGCGATCGACGCCGAGCGCTGGCTCGCCGAACACGCGCACGTGGCCGAGGCCGCGGAGACGTCCGAGATGGTCGGCGGCGGTTACGCGACCGCCGGCGCCGCCGACTGACCGATTTTCCGGTTTTCCGCCCGCGACGACCGGGCCCGTACGAGGAAAGAAAGAGGCACCATGACCGACACAGTCAAGGTCACCGACTCCAGCTTCAGCGACGACGTGCTCGCCAACGACAAGCCCGTGCTCGTCGACTTCTGGGCCACCTGGTGCGGCCCGTGCAAGATGGTCGCCCCGGTGCTCGAGGAGATCGCCGCCGAGCACAAGGACAAGATCCAGATCGCCAAGCTGGACATCGACGAGAACCCGAACACCGCCCGCGACTACCAGGTCATGTCGATCCCGACGCTGATCCTGTTCCAGGGCGGCAAGCCGGTGAAGCAGATCACGGGTGCCAAGCCGAAGGCGGCGCTGCTCGACGACCTGTCGGAAGTCCTCTGACACAGGCGCCGCGAGCGCATCCGCAGGCGAAAGCCCGGGACCGGACCATCCGTGTCCCGGGCTTTCACATTTTCGGCCGCGGTCTGCGTCACGCAGCCGCCGTCGGGCCGTCACGTCGGTGAAGCGGACATCGAGACGGGCCTGGCGCGCTCGTCACGTGGACACAAGGCACAATGGTCAGGCGCAGGGCCCCGCGCCCTGTATTGGTTTGCACAGCATCAAAGCACCGGATCGGGTGGTGATTCGCCCGCTGGTCCGATGCCCAAGGTAGAGCGAGGAGTGCATGCGGGTACTCCGCCGCGGCGACAGCGGACCGGACGTCGCCGACATCAGGTCCATGCTGGTCAGCCTGGACCTGCTTCCCGGGACCAACGGCGCGCACGGTGTCAACGGCGCAGGTGGCACCGACCACCACACCCACGGCGCACCGGACGATTCGCGCAGCGTCTTCGACGATCGGACGGAACACGCCGTTCGCGCGTTCCAGCAGCGCAGGGGTCTGATCACCGACGGCGTGGTCGGTCCCGCGACGTATCGGGCGCTGCGCGGCTCCTGCTACCACCTGGGCAGCCGCCCGCTGGCCTATCTCATCTCGTCGCCGGTGCACGGTGACGACGTCTTCTCGCTGCAGGAACGTCTCACCGAGCTCGGCTACAACGCGGGCAGGCCCGACGGCCACTTCGGGGCGCAGACCGAACGCGGGCTGAAGAACTTCCAGCGCGACTACGGCCTGACCATCGACGGCATCTGCGGCCCGTCCACCGTCCGCGCCCTCCGGCAGCTCTCTCCGCGCGCCCGTGGCGGCCGCCCGGTGTTCCTGCGTGAACAGGAGCAGGTGCGGCAGGCGGGGCCGCGGCTTCGCGGCAAGCGCATCGTCATCGACCCCGGCCACGGCGGGGACGACCCGGGCGTCGACGTCGGCGGGGTCGCCGAACGCGACATCGCCTGGGACCTGGCACGCCGCCTCGAAGGGCGGATGAAGGCCACCGGCATGGAGGCACTGATCTCCCGCGGGCCCGCGCAGAGCCCGTCGGAAACCGAACGGGCGCAGTTCGCCAACGAGGCGGGCGCCGACCTGTTCCTGTCGCTGCACAGCGACGGCAACTCGTCGCCGCAAGCCCAGGGCGTCGCGAGCTTCCACTTCGGCACGGGCAACGGCACCACGTCGACCGTGGGCGAACTGCTCGCCGGCTACATCCAGCGCGAGCTGGCCGCCCGCACCGGCCTGCTCGACTGCCGCACGCACCCGAAGACGTGGGACATCTTCACGCGGACGCGGTGCCCCGCGGTGCGCGTCGAGATCGGCTATCTGACGAACAGCCAGGACCGACTGCGGCTCTCCGATCCGGCGTTCCGCGACGTGGTCGCCGAGGGCCTGCTCATCTCCGTCAAGCGGCTGTACCTGCTCGGTGAGGGCGACCAGCCCACGGGCACGTTCACGTTCGCCGACGTCCTCGCCCACGAACTCGCCAAGGCCGAGTAGGCCGGGCGCTCCAGCGCGGAGCGACGCCTGTTCACCGGGTCTCGTCGCGTCTCATCGCCTCGTCACGCATGGTGTCGAGACATCGACGCAGCGCAGCGAACGGTGGAGCGGGTGTGCACAAGACACCGCGAATCTGTGGATAACCATGTGAGTTGTGCACAGAACTGTGGATAACTTCCGTGCTGCGGACGACTCCGTGCACTGGCGGTTCCCACCGATGTATCCCGAGCGCCCGGTACCCGACGGGCGCGAGGCCTGCGCCGCGACCGCTCAGGCGCGCGAGCTGGACGAGGTCGCCGTGGTCATCGTGACCTCGCCGAGCAGCTTCTCCAACGCCGCCTCGACGTCTTCCTTCCACGTGATCGATGACCGCAGCTCCAGGCGCAACCGGGGCCAGCGGGGATGCGGCCGCACGGTCTTGAAGCCGACGCTCTGCAGGAACGCCGCCGGCACCACGCAGGAGTGCCCGTCGTCGTCACCCCCGGCGGAAACAACCCGTGTGCCGGATTCGGCGGACGCGGCGGCTTCGGAACCCGCGGACGCGCCGGTGTCGTCCTCGGAGTCCGGATCCTCGGGACCGGCGTCGCCGAACGCCTCGATGGCCTTCACGCCCCGTCGGGTGAGGTCCTTGGCGACGGCCTGCACCAGCAACCTGCCCAGTCCACCGCCACGGAACTCCGGCAGGATGTGGAACGCCGTCAACAGCACCGCGTCGGGACTGGGAGGCGACGTCGGGAACGCGTCGGACCGGGGGACCGCGTTGGGCGGTGCGTACAGCACGAATCCGACGGGCAACTTGCCGCTGTAGACGATCCGCCCGCACGAACCCCACTCGAGCAGTACGCCGGAGACCCAGGCCTCCTTCTCGACCTCCGTCTCGCCGAACTCCTCGGCCTGCTGTTTCAGATGCGGGGCGAGCTCCCAGTACACGCAACGCCGGCACTGGCGCGGCAACTGTTCGAGGTTGTCCAGCGTGACGCCCACGATGCGACGTGGCACCAGACCTCCCGGGCTGACGCGGCCGCGCAGCCGCGTGAAACCGCAGCCACCGGCACCGACGGACACCGCCCGCACGCCGGACGCGCGCAGGGCGAGTAACACCGGCAAGCATATGCCGATGTGACGAGCACGCCAACGGCGGGAGGTGCTCTACCACCTGTGGTTACACTCGAACAACTACCCGTAGGTGAAGCACGCAGGTAGAGCCCAGCCGCCGAACGCTTTCCCACGAAAAGCAGACGGAAGTATGCCATGAGCGAACCCCAGGTCCCGGATTCGCAGAGCGCGGAGCCGAATCTCCCCGAGACCAAGCCCGGCGCCGAGCCGGGGAGCCGTACGAACCTCGACCCCCACGTCGAGCGTTACGCCGCCCGCACCGCGGGGATGACGGCATCCGAGATCCGAGCGCTGTTCGCTGTGGCGAGCCGACCCGAGGTCGTCTCACTGGCGGGCGGCATGCCGAATCTCGCCGCGCTGCCGCTCGAGTCGCTGTCGCAGCAGATGAGCGAGCTCATCGCGCAGGACGGACTCACGGCCCTCCAGTACGGCTCGGCACACGGAGTCCCGGCGCTGCGCGAGCAGATCTGCGAAGTCATGGCCATGGAAGGCATCACCGGCCACCCCGACGACGTCGTCGTCACGGTCGGCTCGCAGATGGCGCTGGACATGGTCACGCGACTGTTCTGTGACCCCGGCGACGTCGTGATCGCCGAGGGCCCGTCGTACGTCGGCGCGCTCGGCTCGTTCGCGGCCTATCAGGCCGAGGTCGTGCACGTCGCGATGGACGACGACGGCCTCGTGCCGGAGAACCTGCGCACCGCGCTCGCCGAGTGTGAGAGGGCGGGGAAGCGGGTCAAGTTCCTCTACACGATCCCCAACTTCCACAACCCCGCGGGCGTGACGCTCGCCGCCGAACGCAGGGCCGAGATCCTGGAGATCTGCAGGCAGTACGACGTTCTGGTCATCGAGGACAACCCGTACGGCCTGCTCGCCTTCGACGGGCAGACCTACCCGGCCCTGCGGTCCATGGACCCGGACAACGTCGTGTACCTCGGCTCGTTCTCGAAGACCTTCGCCTCGGGGCTGCGCGTCGGCTGGGTGCTCGCACCACATGCTGTGCGCGAGAAGCTCGTGCTCGCCTCGGAGTCGGCGACGCTGTGCCCGCCGACACTGAACCAGCTCGTCGTCTCGAAGTACCTCGCGACGCACGACTGGAAGGGGCAGATCAAGACGTTCCGCGAGAACTACCGCGAACGCCGCGACGCGATGATCGGCGCCCTCGAGCAGTACATGCCCGAAGGCTGCAGCTGGACCCACCCCGAGGGTGGGTTCTACGTGTGGTTGACCGTTCCCGAAGGCGTCGATGCGAAGGCGATGCTGGCCCGCGCCGTCACCGCGCGCGTCGCCTACGCCTCGGGGACGGGTTTCTACACGGACGGTCTGGGCAGCAGACAGATGCGACTGTCCTATTGCTACCCGACGCCCGAGCGAATCCGTGAGGGCGTTCGCCGCCTCGCGGGCGTCCTCGAGTCCGAAATGGACTTGATGCGTACGTTCGGTAGCGTCACCACCCGTGCCGTCTCCGGGCCGCAGACGCCCGGGCCGGACACGGCCTGATCGACGTTTTCCCTTCAGCCCCAAGGAGTTTCACGGGTGGCCGAACGTACTGTCGCCGTCCTCGCGGGCGGCCTCTCCCACGAACGGGACGTCTCGCTGCGGTCCGGCAGGAGATTGTCGGTCGCACTACGCGATGCCGGACTCACGGTCCAGGAATGGGACACCGACGCGAGTCTGATCGGCAGGCTGCGCGAGCAGCGTCCCGACGCGGCCGTCGTCGCATTGCACGGCGGCGAGGGCGAGAACGGCTCCGTGCAGACGGTCCTCGAGATGTTCGGCATCCCGTTCGTCGGCACGCACTCGCAGGGATGCCGCCGCGCGTGGGACAAGCCGATCGCCAAGGCACTCGTGTCCGGCGCCGGCTTCGCCACGCCCGACTGGTTCGTCCTACCCCACAGCACATTCCGCGAACTCGGCGCGCAGTCGGTACTCGACGCGATGGTCGAACGGCTCGGCCTGCCGCTGATCCTCAAACCGGACCAGGGCGGTTCCGCGCTCGGCGCCCAGGTGGTCCGTGACGCCGCCGAACTGCCCACCGCGATGGTCGGCTGCTTCGCCTACGGCGACACCGTCCTCGCCGAACGGTTCATCGACGGCACCGAGGTCGCCGTCACGGTCGTGGAAGGTGCCGACGGGCCCGAGGCACTGCCGGCGGTCGAGATCGTGCCGGAGAACGGCGTCTACGACTACACCTCGCGCTACACGGCCGGGCTGACCGACTTCTTCACCCCGGCACGGCTCGACGCCGACGCCGAGAAGGCGGTGGGGGAGCTGGCGATCGGCGCGCATCGAACGCTGGGCCTGCGCGACATCTCCCGCACCGATGCGATCGTCGCCGCAGACGGCACGGTCCACTTCCTCGAGGTGAACTCGTCGCCGGGGCTCACCGAGACGTCGACCGTTCCGATGGCGCTCGAAGCGGCGGGCACCTCGCTGGGGAAGGTGTTCGACGAGTTGATCGGCCGCGCCGCCGGCCGCGGCACGGCCTGACGAGTCCGGATCCACGAAGAGGCGCCCGGAGCGGATTCGCTCCGGGCGCCTCTTCGTCTCTCACGACCGGTGCTCCGGCATCACCCCGAGTAATCGTCACCGTGACGTAATGAGCCGGGGTGATGGGACCTGCGATCAGTCGTCCGATTTGCCCTTGTTCGGATCCATCAACCCGACGATGCGTTCCAGGTCGTCCACCGACCCGAACTCGACGACGATGCGCCCTTTCCGACGCCCGAGGTCGACCTTGACCTTCGTGTCGAAGCTGTCCGACAAGCGCGTCGCGAGCTCCTGGAGCCCCGGCGCCTCCGTCGGCTTCCGCGCCTGCTTCTTCTCCTTCTTCTGCGGGCCGTTCTTGTAGAGGGTCACCGCCTCCTCGGTCGCGCGGACCGACAGTCCCTCCGAGACGATGCGACCCGCCAACTCCTCCTGCGCGTCGGGATCCTCGAGCGACAACAGCGCCCGGGCGTGCCCCGCCGACAGCACACCGGCCGCCACTCGCCGCTGCACGGGGAGGGGGAGCCGCAGCAGCCGAATCGTGTTGGTGATGACCGGCCTGCTGCGCCCGATCCGCGACGCGAGTTCGTCGTGGGTCACGTCGAACTCGTCGAGCAGCTGCTGATACGCGGCCGCCTCCTCGAGCGGGTTCAACTGCACTCGATGGATGTTCTCGAGCAGGGCGTCCCGCAACATCGCGTCGTCGGTGGTCTGCCGCACGATCGCCGGGATGCGCTCGAGACCGGCCCGCTGGGACGCCCGCAGCCTGCGCTCGCCCATGACGAGCTCGAACTTGTCCTCGGGGAGGGTCCGCACCACGATCGGCTGCATGAGGCCGAACTCGCGGATGGAGTGCTCCAGCTCGGCGAGCGCCTCCTCGTCGAAGACCTGCCGAGGCTGCTTCGGGTTCCGCTCGATGGCTTCCAGCGGCACTTCGCGATAGACCGCACCGGCGACCTCGCCTCCCACCGCGGGTGCGTCGTCGATGGCGCCGTTCGCGGCGAACCATCCACTGTCGTCACCCGCGGGCGGTTTGACGTCGGCCATGTCGGGGACAGGCACATGCGATTCGGCCTCGGGATCGTCCTCGACCGGTCCCGTCGGGATCAGCGCTGCCAGTCCGCGGCCGAGGCCGCCTCTGCGTTCGGTCATAACTGCTTCCCCTCCACACCGCGTTCGGCGACTTCGCGTGCGGCGTCCAGATAGCTCATGGCGCCACGTGAACCAGGATCGAAGGCCAGCACCGTCTGGCCGTACCCGGGAGCCTCCGAGACCTTCACACTGCGCGGGATGATCGTCTTGAGGACGACCTCACCGAAGTGGTTCTTGACCTCCTGCGTCACCTGGTCGGCCAGCTTCGTGCGGCCGTCGTACATGGTGAGCAGGATCGTCGAGACCGACAGTGTGCGGTTCAGGTGCTTCTGCACCAGCTCGATGTTGCTGAGCAGCTGCCCCAGCCCTTCGAGGGCGTAGTACTCGCACTGAATCGGGATCAGCACCTCGTGGGCGGTGACGAGGGCGTTCACCGTGAGAAGGCCGAGCGAGGGCGGGCAGTCGATGAAGACGTAGTCGACGTCGAGCTGGGCGAGTGCCTCGTCCGTCAACGCCTCCTTCAACCGAGACTCACGCGACTGCATCGACACCAGCTCGATCTCGGCACCTGCGAGGTCGATCGTCGCAGGCACGCAAAGCAGGTTGTCGCTCTGTGAACTCGCCTGCGCCGCCTCGACGAGCGACACCTCACCGATGAGGAGCTCGTACACCGACGGCGTCCCGGAGCGGTGGTCCACGTCCACCGCGGTGCTCGCGTTCCCCTGCGGGTCGAGGTCGATGACGAGCGTTTTGACGCCGTGCAGCGCGAGCGCCGCAGCTAGGTTCACCGTGCTCGTCGTCTTGCCGACGCCGCCCTTCTGATTGGCCACCGTGATCACCCGGCGCTTCGACGGACGCGGCATGAAGCCCTCGTCAGGGTGGAGGACCTTCGCCGCACGGAGCGCCTCCTCGGCGATGGGCATCGATCCGCCGGTCTTCGACTGTCCAGCTGGCGTGGTCACCGAGTCTCTCCCTTCATCGGCGCGTACCCAACGCCGCCGTGTTTCACGTGGAACATGCCTTGCTCGGAACTGCTCGTCATGCGCTCCGCTGACCCTTCTTCTTCGACCGCTTCCGCTGCGACCCCGGCCGCTGCCGTGCCACCCGCTCGATCACGACAACCGTCGTGGGCGTGTCGAGAATGTCGCCGCCACACTCCGCGATGCGCGGTTCGCCGCCACCGACCTTCGCCACGTCGGCCCGATCGCGCTCGATCTCCTCCGCCGCGCTGGCACCTTTGAGGGCGACCAGCGTGCCGGACTCGCCGACCAAGGGAAGGCACCAACCGGCAAGGCGGGCGAGGGGTGCGACCGCGCGAGCTGTGACGACATCGGCCGGGTCGAGCTGTGCGCGCACGGCCTTCTCCTCCGCGCGTCCACGAACCACGGTGACGCCGTCGAGGTCCAATTCCTCCACGACTTCCTCGAGCCATTCGACACGACGAGCCATAGGTTCGAGGAGAACGATATCGAGATCGGGGCGACTGATCGCCAACGGTACTCCGGGAAGGCCCGCTCCGGATCCCACATCCACGACGCTTGTTTCACGTGGAACCTCGTCGCCCAGTACCGCGGAGTTGAGCACGTGGCGGTCCCATAAGCGGTCCAGCTCCCGCGGTCCGATGAGGCCCCGCGTCACACCCTCTTCGCGCAACATCGCCACGAACCGTTCGGCCCGATCTACGTGCTCACCGAACACCGCGATCGCCGTCGTCGGGGTGGTGGACTCCAGCCTGTCCCGGCCCACTACTCAACTCCTCACTGGATTAGCAGGCGTCGCGTTTCACGTGAAACGGCCCGCGTCTGATTGTCCATGAAGCTGTGCGCAATCAGCGTCGACAGTCCGAAGATGTGGAGAACTCCACGCGCGGTTTCACGTGGAACGACGACAAGGCGCGCGTGGCAGTCGGTCGTAGTACTGCCTATCGGGTTCGTACGACCGTCGGGGCGATGGCCCGCGGTTGTCGCCGTCGATCATAGAAGCGACGCAGTGCCGCGGCCGCGGTAGGCAGAAGCTACTTTCCACACGACAGGGCAGTGCTGGCGCCTAGGGCGGCCGGGGCGCGGTGGGCCTCCGGCACATCGAGTCGCCGGGGTGGCGGGTTCTAGTGGTGGTTGCAGCGGCACCAGTTCATTTCCTTCGGGGGCGTGCTTCCGGGTGCCGTTATCAGGCGCCCCGTTGCCGGTCGGTGCGTTGCCGGTCGGTGCGTTGCCGGTCGGTGCGTCGGCGGTCGGTGGGCCGGCGGTCAGTGGGTTAGCCGTGCCCACGGCCTTGCCGGCCGAGGGCCGATGATGCGCCAGTTCCCCGGGGTGCCGGCGACTGGTGTGCCGCCGCCCGGTCACGAGTCCGGTCCCGTCCAACCTGGGCGAGCGGTTTCACGTGAAACGGCCTGTGCGAAAACCGGTTCCCGCTCCACCTACCCGGTCCTGATACCGCCACGGTCATCCTGCCGCATCGCGACCCACGTACTGCCGCGACACGCATCCGTCACCGCCAGGCGTCCACCACACTGACACGCCGTCACACCTTCGTTCTCCCGAAGTCCGCCACTCGGCAGCTGTGAACGACACGGAAGGGTCGGCGCCCCGCCGGATGTCGTCGGCACGCCGGAGCGCCGGCTTCGCTCCAGGCCTACTGCGCCGACAACCGCGAGGGTGGCCACGCACCCCGCACCCTCCCAACCGGCCGTCCGTCGCTTCGCCCATGTTCCGCGTGGGCCGTGCTGTCGTTGTCGGATCCGGAATCGTCCGCCGATCCGGGCCGGACCCGCACCACGAGCACCCACCATCGCACCCGTACTCACGGGCACCCATTCCAAGCACAGCCCGCGCACCACCACGGCTGCTCCATCCATTCGGCAAGAGGAGGCGCACCCGCGCCAGTCCACCCGTGCCCGCACATCCGACACACGTCCATCCGCTTCCCGGTCGACTTCGCCGCGGGGCCGTCCGCCCGGTGCGCCGCCACGCAACCTGCGTCCGTCGCCGGTAGCGCTGCTGCCGCGAGTCGATCCGTCGGCCCGGCACCCCTTCCCGCCGCCGGGCGGAAGCATCACCGGAACCCGCACCCCAGTTCCACGTGAAACAACGCAGGAGGACCGGCTACAGAGAGGGGAGTGGTCGGGCGTGAACACAGAAGCGGCCCGCCGGAAATCCGACGGGCCGCTTCCGCTGACGCTACCGCTGCTACTCGGGCACGACCACCACGCGACGCTTGGGCTCCTCGCCCTCGCTCTCGCTCGTAACGCCGTCGACTTCGGCAACGGCGTCGTGGACGACCTTGCGCTCGAACGGGCTCATCGGCTGAAGCTTCTCCTTCTCACCGGACTTCGCGACGTTCTCGGCGGCGGTCCGGCCGATGCGGCGCAGCTCCTCCCGGCGACCCGCACGCCAGCCCGCAACGTCGAGCATGAGCCTGCTGCGCGATCCGGTTTCCTGCTGAACGGCGAGCCGCGTCAGCTCCTGGAGAGCCTCGAGCACCGTGCCGCGCGGACCGACGAGCTTCTCGAGGTCGTCGCCACCGTCGATGCTCACGATCGCCCGGCCGGCCTCGACGTCCAGGTCGATGTCGCCGTCGTAGTCGAGCAGGTCGAGCAGTCGCTCGAGGTAATCGCCCGCGATGTCGCCTTCACGGACGAGCACGTCTTCGGCCGACGACTCGGACTCGCTAATCGCCGTGTCGTCCGCGTGCGTGTCGGCCGACTTGTTCTCTTCGCCGGCCCCGGCCTCGGCGGCCGCGGCCTTCTCTTCTTCCGTGCCGATCACCTCTGCGGTCTCGGACATGTCGCTTCTCCTCTCGAGCCCCTCAGGCGAGGTCTGATTGCGGAAGGCGGTCGCCGCGCGCGTCAGCGGCGCTTGCCGCCCTTGGACTTCTTGCCCTGACCGGAGGGCCGCTGCTTGTTGCCGCCGTTCTTGGCCCAGGCGCCGCCCTTGGCGCTACTGCCGCCCTTGGTGCCGCCACTCTTCTGCGAGCCGCCACTGCCGTTGGCGCTACCCGTGGACGACTGCGCCGAGACCTTTCCCGACTCGGAGCCGGACTCGGTACCCGAGCCGGCCTCGTTGTCCGTGCCGGTGTCCGTGCTGTCGGCCGAGCCGGCCGCCCCCTTCGACGCTTGCTTCTTCTGGGGGTCCGGCTTCTGGCCGGGCTGCGGCTTCTTCGGCTTCTGGCCCGGCTTCGGCGCGAGGTTGTCGCGCTTCTCCTTGTCCTCGAGCTTCTTCTGCTCCTCTTCACGGTCGATGCGGCCGTAGACGAAGCGTTGCTGGCCGAGGGTCCAGCCGTTGTTCGCGAGCCAGTAGATGAGCAGGCCGATCGGGAAGAAGGCACCGAAGATCAGCACACCGAACGGGAAGATGTACAGCGTCAGATTGTTCATCATGGCCGTCTGCTGCGAGGCCGACGCCGGGTTCTGGCGTGCCACCGAGTGACGGGCCGTGAGGTGCGTGGCGATCGCGGCGATGATCATCAGCGGGATCGCCAGCGGAGCGACCTCCCAGTGCCACTCGCTCGACTGGCCCGCGAAGCCGAAGTGGTTGATGGCGTCACCGATGTTGATGCCGAACAGCTTCGCGTTGACGTACGAATCGACTTCGGCGGCGTCGAAGAAGTAGTTGCTCGGCCTGCCCTCCTGGAAGTTCCGGAGCACCCAGTTCAGACCGATGAACACGGGAATCTGCAGCAGCATCGGGAGGCAGCTGCCGAGCGGGTTGACCCCGTGCTCCTGCTGCAGCTTGCGCATCTCGGTCGCTTGCTTCTGCCGGTCGTTGGCGTACTTCTTCTGCAGCTTCTTCACCTCGGGGGCGAAGTCCTGCATCTTCTTCATCGACCGGACCTGCTTGACGAACGGCTTGAAGAGGATGCCGCGCACCGTGAAGGTCAGGAAGACAATGCCGAGAATCCAGGAGATGGCGTTGTCCGGCCCGAAGACGAAGCCGAACACCTTGTGCCAGCACCACAAGATGAACGACACAGGGTAGTAGATAAAGTCGAGCACTGAGCTACTCCTCGGTAGATATACCAGGGGGTTGACGCCGGAGGCTGAACGTCTCGGGCACGGGGTCCCGTCCCGGGTCGGTCCACGGACCGCACCGCAGCAGTCTGCGAACGGCGAGATAACTGCCCCGCGCCGCGCCGTGCTTCGTCAGCGACTCGGCCGCGTATGCGCTGCAGCTCGGGTAGAACCGGCACATCGGGGGCAGGAAGGGGGAGATCGCCTTGCGATAGAAGCGGATCGGGAGCAGCAGAATCCACGCAACCGGGGTCGGTCGCGGAGCCGCATCTGTCGTCTCGTCGTGGTCGCCTGCACAATCCGGGTGCTCGGCGACCGGCTGCTGCTCACTCACACCGTTCGTCCATTGCTGTCGCGGGAGGCCTCCGGTGCAGCGCTCGTGGCACCGGCTAGCTTCAACCGCCGCAACGCCGCGTCGAGGTCCGAGCCCAACTCCGCACTGCTCGCCTTCGCGGCCGGCGGAAGCGCTCGTACGACCAACGCGCAACCGTCCGGCAGGGTTCCGAGGCGGTCCGCGACGAGGTGGCGCAGGCGCCGGCTTACCCGGTGCCGCACCACGGAATTACCCACGGCCTTGCTCACGACGAACCCTGCCTTCTTCCGCTCGCCGGACTCGACGAGCGCGTGCAGCACAAGGCGGCGGCGCCCGGCTCGGACGCCGCCGCGCATGACGGCACGGAATTCCTCACTGCGCCGCAGGCGAGCGTCGGCGGGAAGCACGCGCGCTCGGACCCGGCCGCAGGCGAGGTCAGGCGGACAGCTTCTGACGGCCCTTGCGACGACGGGCGGCCACGATGGCGCGGCCTGCCCGCGTACGCATCCGCAGCCGGAATCCGTGGGTCCGCGCGCGTCGACGGTTGTTCGGCTGGAAGGTGCGCTTGCTCACGGCGTCATTCTCCTGGTCTGGCGACGTAACAGGTCTGGGGTCGCCACCGTCCTCGTGTTCGCCACGGAAACCGGCGCGATAGTCTCCCGTGAGAGACCTCGTCGGCCGGACGGCCGTGACGCCGTGGTGTCGGCGGCAGACCTTTCAAGGGTACGCACCCCGCCGCCCGCGCCTCACACCGCCCCCTGTCGCAGCCTCGCTGCTCACGCAGGCGGTTCGAATGGCGACACGCCGTCGACCATGGGATCCTTGCCCGAATGAACCGCTTGTGGCACAGACCAGCGCTTGTTAGCGTCCCTCTTCTCGAACCGCGAAGATGAGGGGAACGCGCCGCGCCGCCGGTAGGTGGGAGACTGGGCGAGCGACACACGGACCCACGGGTAGGAGGGCTCGTGGGGCAGCCGTACATTAATGCACACCTGTGGACAACTTGGGGACGCTTCCTGCGCTGATCACGCCGGAAGTGCCGCTCGACCTGCACCGCTGCCGTCTCGGACCGGCGTCGGCGAGCACGTGCTCCCGAACGTCGACAGGGTTGAACGCGCAAGGCCACGAGGTCGAGGGGAGGGGAGCAGAGCAGGGTGTCTGACCAACAGCTGAACCTGGGATCCGTGTGGGAACAGGTCGTCAAGGAGCTGTCCGACGGCACGCTCTCCCCCCAACAGCGCGCCTGGATGCGGGTGACCCGCCCGATCGGCCTGCTCGACGGCACCGCACTGCTCGCCGCGCCGAGCGACTTCGCCAAGGAAGCGATCGAGCGCGCGCTGCGCGAGCCGATCACCGCCGCCCTGTCCCGCAGGCTGGGGCGCGAAGTCTCGCTGGCCGTGAAGGTCGACTCCGCCGAGAGCGCGCCCGCCCCCAACGGTCCGACGTCCCCGCCCCAGTACTCCTCGGCAGGGCAGCAGTCCCCGACGACGCCGTACCAGTCGACGGGCCGGATGGAAGGCACGCTCGCCTCGTCCGGCGGCGATGCCGGTGCGCCGGCGTCGCAGGCAGGCACCGATTCCGCGTCGTCGAGCGGCTCCCCGTCACCGCAGGCTCCGTCGGCGAACAGGCCCTCGTCGAACGGGCCCTCGGCCGCGCCGCGCGTCCCGCCGACCTCTCCCGCCGAGGAGACGATGGTCATGCCGGCCATCCCCCCGATCCGCGACGACACCCCACCGCCACCCGACGTCCCGTCCAGCGGTTCGACCGACACCGCTTCGGGCACGGCCGGTTCGGGAACGGCCGAGCAGTCGCCGTCCCACAACGCCTCGACTCCGCATTCCGCGCAGCCACAAGGCCGCAGGCCGACGCCGTATCCGCAGCACTCCACCGCACCGCGGCACTCCGCACCGCAGCAGCCCGGCTCCCAGCAACCGGGGTCGCAGGCCGGGCAGCAGCAGCCGCGCCCCGGTGGGCAGAACCGCGGCGCGCCGAACTCGCCCGGGCAGCACCAGGCGGGTCCCGGCAGGCAGCCCGCACCCGACGCCGGTGCACCGCAGTCCAGGCAGCACACCCGGGGCCAGGCCGGTTCGGCGCAGCCGTACGCGGCCGGTGACGCCTCGTCCGGATCGGCTTCGCGGACAGCGGGCGGAAGCTCCGGTGCGTCGGAACACTCGGACGGACGCTCGCCGTCGGCCGGAGCGCAGAACTCCGTTGGTCCGGCGCAGTCCGCAGGCAGGTCGGCCCCGCAGTCGGCGGGCCAGTCCCGCCTCGAGGCGTTGGCCGACTCGGACGAAGAGGTGGACGAGGAAGGCGAGGCGTTGGCCGCTGCCAACGAGATCTGGCCGTCGTTCACCGGTCAGCCGACCGCGGGCCAGCCCTACACGGCGCCCGCTCAGCCGCAGACGTCGAAGACCAAGCTCAACGAGAAGTACACGTTCGACACGTTCGTCATCGGCGCGTCCAACCGGTTCGCCCACGCGGCGGCGGTCGCCGTCGCCGAGGCGCCGTCCCGCGCGTACAACCCGTTGTTCATCTGGGGGGAGTCCGGGCTCGGCAAGACGCACCTGCTGCACGCCGTCGGGCACTACGCCCAACGACTCTTCCCCGGCATGCGTGTGCGGTACGTGTCGACCGAGGAGTTCACGAACGACTTCATCAACTCGCTGCGGGACGACCGCAAGGTGGCGTTCCAGCGGCGCTACCGCGACATCGACATTCTGCTCGTCGACGACATCCAGTTCCTCGAAGGCAAGGAAGGAACTCAGGAGGAGTTCTTCCACACCTTCAACACGCTCCACAACGCGAACAAGCAGATCGTCGTCTCGTCCGACCGGCCGCCGAAGCGCCTCGAAACGCTGGAGGACCGGCTGCGGACGCGGTTCGAGTGGGGCCTGATCACCGACATCCAGCCGCCCGAGCTCGAGACGCGGATCGCGATCCTTCGCAAGAAGGCGGCTCAGGACCGGCTCGACGTTCCCGGTGACGTCCTCGAGTTCATCGCCGCGCGCATCGAGGCGAACATCCGCGAGCTCGAGGGCGCGCTCATCCGGGTCACCGCGTTCGCGTCGCTGAATCAGCAGCCGGTGGACGTCGGGCTGGCCGAGATCGTGCTCCGCGATCTGATTCCCGATTCACAGGCACCGGAGATCAGCGCTTCCACGATCATGGGCGTGACGGCGGAGTTCTTCGACGTGACGGTCGACGACCTGTGCGGCCCCGGCAAGACGAAGGCACTCGCGACGGCACGGCAGATCGCGATGTACCTGTGCCGCGAGTTGACGGACATGTCACTGCCGCGCATCGGGCAGACCTTCGGCGGCCGCGACCACACGACGGTCATGCACGCGGACAAGAAGATTCGCAAAGAGATGGCCGAGCGCCGTCGTATCTACGACCAGGTGCAGGAACTCACCTCCCGCATCAAGCAGCGCGCCCGCCAGTAACCCACGCCCCACGCCCCACGCCCCACGGCTGCGCCGCCGCGCCGTGTGCGCCCGCGGGGCCCGTGTCCGCGCGTGTTCTGCACTCGGCAGGCCGTGTTCTGCACTCGATACGCACGGGATCAGACCACCGGCGCGGCGCCGAACGGCCCCGTGAGCCGCGCCGGTCCACGTCCCGACCGAGGCCGGCTCCGCGTCCCGTCCGCAGGGGAGGGCATCACACACGGCGGGTCGGCCACCCGATCGCGTGGTGGCGCGCACCGATCGGCGTCCACTCGGCCGCCCAGCTCGGCCTCGCAACCGTCACCGAACGGCGGGCTCCTCGCCTTCGAACCGGCCAGAACCGCCGTCGAACCGGCCGGAAACGACTTCGAACCGGCTCGCGAAGTGGACTCCCACACCGTCACGGCGACCGTTCGACGGGTCCGTCCACTGTGAACACGCAACCTTCGTCGGTTTCCTCATCACGGCGCGAAACCCGCTCATTCCCGACCTCCGGCCGGGTTGTCCACCGGAGGTCCACAGCATCCACAGGGTTGTCCGCACCCTGTCCGCAGGATGTCCACCGACGCCCTGACCGCAACGGTGCACGTCAACGGTCCGGCGCGCGCCGCACCTGTGCACGAATGAACTGGGAAAACATCCCCACTGTGTGGAAATCCTTGTGTGCCAAGAAATCCGTCACCCCTGCGGGCGATCTGTCTCACGCCGGTCGCTCACAGGCCTTGGGCACAACCGTCCCCACAACTGGGGACAACCATGGGGACAACTACGGGCCGCCTGAGGACGGTTCAAACCACCCACATCGGCCTCCGATCGGTCCACCGGTTGCCGCACCCTGTCCTCCACACGGCGCCACGCCTGCCGACCTGGGCGAACGAGCTGCATCCACACAACTCACAACGCTTACTACTACGGCTGGACAAAAGATCTCTCTTAGAAGAACAAAAGAAAAAGAGAAGGCCGCCTGAAGATGGGGACGAACCCCTGACGAGCCCGTGGCCCGATATGACCCGCGGCGGTCCCAGGCTCTACCGTGGAGACCCACACATCCGGTCCGCTCGAGCAGCGGGTCTCCATGTCGGTCGGCTCCGGCCCGTGTCAGGTCCGGAGCGCAGATGCATCGACATGTCGACACGCTGTACGTTGGCGGGCCCGCTACAGCCACGGTCCGGGCTCGCCTCGAACCACGAGGGGAACCGGCAGGTGGTCGTTTGTCGTCTTTCGAGCTACGGCGGCTCGGGCCGTCGAAAGGATGGGCGCCATGAAGATCCGCGTCGAGCGTGATGGCCTCGCTGACGCCGTCGCCTGGGTGGCACGCAGCCTCCCGTCCCGGCCGCCGGTACCGGTGCTGGGCGGAGTCCTGCTGGACGCCGGTGGTGACGGTGAGTCGGATGCGCTGACGGTGTCCGGTTTCGATTACGAGGTGTCCGCGACGGTCGGCGTCCCCGCGACGATCGCCGACGGTGGGCGCACCCTGGTGTCCGGCCGGCTGCTCGCCGACATCACCAAGGCGCTGCCCGCCCAGCCGGTGGAGATCGCCGTCGACGGGGCGCGCGCGTCGATCACCTGTGGCAGCGCTCGGTTCTCCCTGCCGACGATGCCGGTCGAGGACTATCCCCAGCTGCCTGCCCAGCCCGATCTCGCGGGCGAGGTCGCGGGTGAGGCGTTCGCGCAGGCGGTGGCCCAGGTCGCCGTCGCCGCGGGCAAGGACGACACGCTCCCGATGCTCACCGGTATGCGCGTCGAGATCTCCGGTGAGAACCTCACGCTCGTCGCCACGGACCGTTTCCGGTTGGCGATGAAGGAGTTCAACTGGTCGCCCGCGCAGGAGCTGGGTGACGCCTCCGTGCTCGTGCCCGCACGCACGCTCGCCGACGCGGCGAAGTCGCTGGGCACGAGCGGGTCGACGGTCCAGGTCGGGCTCGCCAGCGGTGACGGACTGCTCGGCCTGACCGGGTCCGGGAAGTACACGACCACCCGGCTGCTCGACGCCGAGTTCCCGCCCTACCGCCAGCTGCTGCCGAGCGAGCACAGCTGCCGCGCCGTCATCGACGTGTCGACGTTGACCGAGGCGATCAAGCGGGTGTCGCTCGTCGCGGAGCGGGGTACGCAGGTACGACTGGAGTTCGGTGACGGCTCGCTGCGGCTGTCGGCGGGTGGCGACGACGAGGGAAGCGCCGAGGAGGAGCTGCCCGTCGACTTCGAGGGCGAGCCGGTGGCGATCGCGTTCAACCCGGGCTACCTCGCCGACGGGCTCGCCGCCTTGCACGCGGACCGTGCGGAGCTGACGTTCACCACGCCCAACCGGCCCGCTCTGATCAAGCCGGCCGACGAGAACGGCGACGTGGTGCCCGGTTACCTGTACCTGCTCATGCCTGTGCGCCTGCCCGGCTGAGTCCACCCTGCAGACACGTCAGCCAGCAGCAAGCACACGCGACAACCAAGGGAAAGCATTTCGATGGTGCAGCTCGGACTGGTCGGCCTCGGGAAGATGGGTTTCAACATGCGCGAGCGGCTACGCGCCGCCGGGCACGAGGTGGTCGGCTTCGACCGGAATCCGGAGGTCAGTGACGTCTCGTCGCTCGCGGACCTGGTCAAGGCGCTCGACGAGCCGCGCATCGTGTGGGTGATGGTGCCCTCGGGCGAGCCGACCAAGGTGACGGTCGCGGAGCTCGGTGGCCTGATGGCGAGTGGCGATCTGGTCATCGATGGTGGCAACTCGCGGTTCACCGACGACAGTCACAACGCGGCCGTGCTGGCCGAGCAGGGCGTGAAGTACGTCGACGTCGGTGTCTCCGGTGGCGTGTGGGGCAAGGACAACGGTTACGGCCTCATGGCGGGCGGCGACGAGTCGGACATCGAGCGTGCGATGCCGATCTTCGACGCGCTGCGTCCGGAGGGACCGCGGGACGAGGGCTTCGCCCACGCTGGCGGCGTCGGAGCCGGTCACTACGCGAAGATGGTGCACAACGGCATCGAGTACGGCCTGATGCAGGCCTACGCCGAGGGCTTCGAACTGCTCGAGGCCTCGGACGTCGTCGACAACGTGCCTGGCGTGATCAAGGCCTGGCAGCGCGGCACGGTCGTCCGCTCGTGGTTGCTGGACCTGCTGATCCGTGCCGTCGAGGAGGACCCGCAGCTGGGCGAGCTCGAAGGCTACGTCGAGGACTCGGGAGAGGGCCGGTGGACGCTCGAGGAGGCGATCAACAACTCGGTGCCCGCTCCGGTCATCTCGGCGGCTCTGTTCGCGCGGTTCGCCTCGCGGCAGGAGGACTCGTCGGCGATGCGTGCCGTGGCGGCGCTGCGCAACCAGTTCGGCGGGCACAGCGTGAAGAGGGCCGGCGAGTGACGAAGGCAGCCGGATAACGACGTGTACATCCGTCACCTGCAGGTGACCGATTTCCGCTCGTGGGACCACGTCGACGTGCCGCTCGAGCCGGGCCCGACCGTGTTGGTGGGGCAGAACGGCCGCGGGAAGACGAACCTCCTCGAGGCGATCGGTTACGTTGCCACGCTCTCCTCGCACCGGGTCGCGACCGACGCGCCCCTGGTGCGCCAGGGGTGTGAACGCGCGTTGGTGCGGACCGCGGTCGTCAACGAGGACCGCGAGCTGACGGTCGAGCTGGAGATCGCGGCGGGGCGGGCCAACCGGGCGAGGGTGAACCGGGGTGCCGTCGGCAGGCCGCGGGACGTACTGGGGATCCTGCGCACGGTGCTGTTCTCCCCGGAGGACCTGGCGCTGGTGCGCGGTGACCCCGGTGAACGCCGCAAGTTCCTCGACGAACTGCTGGTGCAGCGTGCCCCGCGGTACGCGGGGGTGCGTTCCGACTACGACAAGGTGCTCAAGCAGCGCAACGCCCTGTTGAAGTCGGCGGGGAAGAAACGCGGCGACGATCCGTACGCGGCGTCGACGTTGGACGTGTGGGACGACCACCTGGCGAAGGCCGGGGCGCAGCTGTTGGCGGCGAGGTTGAACCTGGTGGCGGATCTCGCGCCGCACACCGGCGAGGCGTATGCGGGGGTGGCGCCGGATTCGCGGCCCGCCCGCATCGCGTACCGGTCGAGCCTGGGTGAGGCGTTGCCGGAGGGCTACGGCGAACCCGGTGGTGAGCGGGCCGACCCGGAGCGGCTCGCGGAGGTGCTGCGAGTGGCGCTCGGCGAGTCGCGCGCAGCGGAGCTGGAACGTGGGGTAAGCCTGGTCGGACCGCACCGCGACGAGCTGGACCTGGTGCTCGGGGACACCCCGGCGAAGGGGTATGCGAGCCACGGCGAGTCGTGGTCGTTCGCGTTGGCGCTGCGGCTCGGTTCGTACGAGTTGTTGCGCGGCGAGGCAGGGGGTGAGCCGGTGCTGATGCTCGACGACGTGTTCGCCGAGTTGGACAAGCGACGGCGGGCGCGACTGGCGGAGGTCGCTCTGGGTGCGGAGCAGGTGCTCGTGACGGCCGCTGTGGATGAAGACGTGCCGGCCGAGCTGACCGGCGTCCGCTTTGCGGTCGCGGAGGGTGAGGTAACACGTGACTGACGGCACCCGCAATACGGGAAATCAGCGACGCGGCGTGACCGCGGGCACAGCTAAACGTCGCCAAACTGGGGATAAGTCTGTGGACAGTGTGGATAACACCCTGGATTTGTTATCGCACTGGGTAACTGCAGACCATGATCATCACGTCAATACTCCCCGCGAGGGGGGGGCCGGGCGCGAGAGGCCCGATCGAGCGACGGAGCGTGACCGTACCGCACCGACCGGAGCAGTCGCGGACGCGGGGTCGCCTACCGCAATCGGCGGCGACTCGCACGACGGCGACCGCGGTCGCGTTCCGTCCACAGGTGGTGCACACTCCGCGACCGGCACCGAGCAGTCCGGGGACGCGGGAACTCCGGGACCGTCCGACACGGCGGAAAGCGGCCGTGACCTGGCGCATTCGGTGTTGAAGGCCGCGCAGGACCGCGCGAAGAACCGGGGTCACGAACCGGGCAGGCGGCAGCCGGGTTCGCGGCCCCCGGGAAAACAGGGGCAGACGTCGCAGAACCCGCGCAGGCGCCGCTGGTCGGGCGCGGGCGCCGACGAGCGCGACCCGCAGAGCCTTGGCCGGATCGCCGCCCGCATGGCGACCCAGTTCGGCTGGAGCGACCGGCTCGCGGGCGGTCACGTCTTCGGCAGGTGGGCCACCCTCGTGGGTGAAGACGTCGCTGAACACGCCCAGCCGGTGAGCCTCACCGACGGAGAACTGGTGGTCAGGGCTTCGTCCACCGCGTGGGCCACGCAGCTCCGGTTGCTGCAGCGGCAGCTGCTGGCGAAGATCGCCTCCGGTGTGGGACACGGCGTCGTCAAGCGCATGAAGATTCAGGGTCCGGCTGCTCCGAGCTGGCGGAAGGGACCGCGACACGTGTCCGGCAGGGGTCCCCGTGACACGTACGGCTGACCCCTACCGAGGAGTGGGCGTCCGATTTCTCCGACACGCGACGTCGCCGATCGGGTCAGCCCCGGGACTCGATCAGGGTCGAGATCGTCGCTCTCTGGCGAAATCAGACGTGTCCTTGATGCATGTGAGCGAGACTGGCCAAGTAAACTAGGACAGGTGGGCCGGATCGGCGCGCGGGAAACCCCGTGTAAGCGCGTGCGAGACGGTGAGCCGACAAGGTGTCCGCGCCCCAGATTTCCCGCGCGCGTGCGCGTGTGGCGATGGTGAGGAGAAGTCAGGCCGGTGGCAGAGAACCAGAACGAATACGGTGCGTCCTCCATTACGGTGCTCGAGGGTCTCGAGGCCGTCCGTAAACGCCCCGGCATGTACATCGGGTCCACCGGTGAGCGCGGCCTGCACCACCTGATCCAGGAGGTCGTGGACAACTCTGTCGACGAGGCGATGGCGGGGTACGCGAGCAAGGTCGAGGTCACACTGATGGCCGACGGCGGTGTTCGCGTGGTCGACGACGGCCGTGGCATCCCGGTCGAGCTGCACCCGAAGGAGCAGCGCCCGACGGTCGAGGTCGTACTGACGGTGCTGCACGCCGGCGGCAAGTTCGACAGCGACTCGTACGCGGTCTCCGGTGGTCTGCACGGCGTCGGCGTGTCCGTGGTGAACGCACTGTCGTCGCAGCTCGACGTCGAGATCCACCGCGACGGGCGCAAGTGGACACAGCACTACAAGAACTCCGAGCCCGGCGAGCTCGTCGACGCGGGGCCCACCGACCAGACCGGCACGACGGTCACCTTCTGGGCGGACCCGGACATCTTCGAGACCACCGAGTACAACGCCGAGACGGTCGCGCGCAGGCTGCAGGAGATGGCGTTCCTGAACAAGGGCCTGACGATCGTGCTCCGTGACGAGCGCGTGGCCGACGAGAACGGTGAGGACGCCGCGGGCGAGGCCGCTCGCATCAAGGAGCGCACCTACCACTATCCGGGCGGGCTCGAGGACTTCGTCAAGCACATCAACAACACGAAGGACCCGATCCACCCGACGATCGTCGGGTTCGAGGCGGTGGGCGACGGCCTCGAGGTCGAGGTCGCGATGCAGTGGAACAACGGGTTCACGCCGTCGGTCTACACATTCGCCAACACGATCAACACCCACGAGGGCGGCACTCACGAGGAGGGCTTCCGCGCGGCGTTGACCCGCGTGGTCAACGCCTACGCGCGTGACAAGAAGCTGCTCAAGGAGAAGGACGTCAACCTCACCGGTGACGACGTCCGCGAGGGTCTGACGGCGATCATCTCGATCAAGGTCGGCGAGCCGCAGTTCGAGGGCCAGACCAAGACCAAGCTGGGCAACAGCGAGGCGAAAACGTTCGTGCAGACCAACGCGCACGAGTGGATCTCGGACTGGTTCGAGCGCAACCCGGCCGAGGCGAAGATCATCATCAACAAGGCCATCTCGAGTGCGCAGGCCCGCGACGCCGCGCGCAAGGCCCGTGACCTGGTGCGCCGTAAGGGCGCCATGGACATCGGCGGCCTGCCGGGCAAGCTCAAGGACTGCCGCTCGACCGACCCGGAGCAGTGCGAGCTCTACATCGTCGAGGGCGACTCGGCGGGCGGTTCGGCCAAGGAGGGCCGGGACTCGATGTTCCAGGCGATCCTGCCGATCCGAGGCAAGATCATCAACGTCGAGAAGGCCCGCATCGACCGGGTGCTCAAGAACACGGAGGTGCAGTCGCTGATCACCGCGCTCGGCACCGGCATCCACGACGAGTTCGACATCTCGAAGCTGCGGTACCACAAGATCGTGCTGATGGCCGACGCCGACGTCGACGGCCAGCACATCCGCACCCTGCTGCTGACGCTGCTGTTCCGGTTCATGCGCCCGCTGATCGAGCACGGCTACGTCTACCTGGCGCAGCCGCCGCTCTACAAGATCAAGTGGCCGCGCGCCGAGGCGGAGTACGCCTACTCCGACCGGGAGCGGGACGGCCTGCTCGAGGCCGGTGCCGCGGCGGGCAGGAAGCTGCCGAAGGAGGACGGCATCCAGCGGTACAAGGGTCTGGGCGAGATGAACTCGGACGAGCTGTGGGAGACCACGATGGATCCGACGAATCGCGTGCTGCTGCAGGTGAGCCTCGACGACGCCGCCACGGCCGACGAACTGTTCTCCGTCCTCATGGGCGAGGACGTCGACGCCCGCCGCTCGTTCATCACGCGTAACGCCAAGGCCGCCGGAATGCTTGACATCTGATCCGCGGAGCCCGCACCACCCACCCGCGAGCCACCCGGATCAGGCCTGAAAGGAACAACCAGCCGTGACCGAAACCCTGCCCCCCGACGGCCAGCACGGTCGTGTCGAGCCGGTCGATCTCCAGCAGGAGATGCAGAACTCGTACATCAATTACGCGATGAGCGTGATCGTGTCGCGAGCGCTGCCGGACGTGCGCGACGGGCTCAAGCCGGTGCACCGCCGGGTGCTGTACTCCATGTACGACTCGGGGTTCCGGCCCGACCGCGGGTACAACAAGTGCTCCCGCGTCGTCGGCGACGTGATGGGCAATTACCACCCGCACGGCGACTCGGCGATCTACGACGCCCTCGTGCGCCTGGCGCAGTCGTGGTCGATGCGCTACCCGCTCATCGACGGCCAGGGCAACTTCGGCTCGCCGGGCAACGATCCGGCTGCCGCGATGAGGTACACGGAATCCCGTCTCGATCCACTTGCGATGGAAATGTTGCGGGAGATCGACGAAGAAACCGTCGATTTTTCCGATAACTACGACGGGCGGACGCGCGAGCCGGACGTCCTGCCGAGCCGGATCCCGAACCTGCTGGTCAACGGTGGTTCGGGCATCGCGGTGGGCATGGCGACGAACATCCCGCCGCACAACCTCCGCGAGGTCGCCGACGGCGTCATCTGGGCGCTCGACAACCCCGAGGCGGGCGAGGAGGAGACGCTCGCCGCGATGATGCAGCGCATCAAGGGTCCCGACTTCCCGACGCGTGGTCTGATCCTGGGCACGCAGGGCATCTCGGAGGCCTACCGCACGGGCCGTGGCTCGGTGCGCATGCGCGCGGTCGTCGAGGTCGAGGAGGACAACAAGGGCCGCACGACGCTGGTCTGCACGGAGCTGCCGTACCAGGTCAACCCGGACAACCTCGTCGAGAACATCGCGACGCTGGTGCGTGACGGCAAGCTCACGGGCATCGCCGACATCGCCGACGAGACCAACTCCCGCAGCGGTATGCGCATCGTCGTCACGCTCAAGCGCGACGCGGTCGCCAAGGTGGTGCTGAACAACCTCTACAAGCACACCCAGCTGCAGTACAACTTCGGCGTCAACATGCTGGCGCTGGTCGACGGCGTGCCGCGCACGCTGCGGCTCGACCAGATGATCCGGCACTACACGAACCACCAGCTCGACGTCATCGTCCGGCGCACCCGCTACCGCCTGCGCAAGGCGGAGGAACGCGCCCACATCCTGCGCGGTCTGGTCAAGGCGCTGGACCAGTTGGACGCGGTGATCGCGCTGATCCGGCGGTCGCCCACGGTCGACGAGGCGCGCACCGGCCTGATCGAGCTGCTCGACATCGACGAGATCCAGGCCACCGCGATCCTCGACATGCAGCTGCGCCGCCTGGCCGCGCTGGAACGTCAGAAGATCATCGACGAGCTGACCGAGATCGAGGCGAAGATCGCCGATCTCGAGGACATCCTCGCCAAGCCCGAGCGGCAGCGGCAGATCGTCAGGGACGAACTCCGCGAGATCGTCGACAAGTGGGGCGACGAGCGTCGCACGAAGATCATCCCCTACGACGGCGACGTGTCCGTCGAGGACCTGATCGCCGAAGAGGACGTCGTCGTCACCATCACCCGCACCGGGTACGCCAAGCGCACCAAGACGGATTCGTACCGTTCGCAGAAGCGCGGCGGCAAGGGTGTGCAGGGCGCGACACTCAAGCAGGACGACATCGTCCAGCATTTCTTCGTGTGCTCGACGCACCACTGGCTGCTGTTTTTCACCAACAAGGGCCGCGTGTACCGCACGAAGGCCTACGACCTGCCGGAAGCCGGGCGCAACGCCCGCGGCCAGCACGTGGCGAACCTGCTCGCGTTCCAGCCGGACGAGGAGATCGCGGGCGTTATCCACATCCCGGACTACGAGGCCGCGGACTACCTCGTCCTGGCCACGCGCAACGGTCTGGTCAAGAAGTCCAAGCTCACCGACTTCGACTCGGCGCGTTCGGGCGGGCTGATCGCGGTCAACCTGCGTGAGGGTGACGAACTCGTCGGCGCGGTGCTGGCCTCGGCCGACGACGACCTGCTGCTCGTGTCCGCGGAGGGCCAGTCCATCCGCTTCCACGCCACCGATGAGACGTTGCGCCCGATGGGCCGTGCCACGTCGGGTGTGCTGGGCATGCGGTTCAACGACGGCGACGAGCTGCTGAAGATCAGTGTGGTCAAGCCCGACACGTTCCTGCTGGTCGCTACCGACGGCGGGTACGCCAAGCGCACCGACATCGAGGACTATCCGGTGCAGGGCCGCGGCGGCAAGGGTGTGCTCACCATTCAGCAGGACCGCAAGCGTGGCAGGCTGGTGGGCGCACTCGTGGTCGAGTCCGACGACGAGCTGTACGCCATCACCTCCACCGGCGGGGTCATCCGGACGCGCGCCGACGATGTGCGCAAGGCCGGGCGGCAGACCAAGGGCGTTCGGCTGATGAACCTCGACGAGGGAACGACGCTGCTGGCCGTTGCCCGCAATGCCGACAAGCCCTCGGACGTCCTTGAGGGTGAGGCCGCGGAGGACGGCGAGGCCGTCGAGGACACAGCGGACGCAGCGTACGCAGAGGACACAGAAAACACAGTGGACACACCGGACGACGCGGGCGGCGCGGCTGATGGTGCTGTTACATCGGATGCGGCAGTCTCGGCGGAGGGGGAGACCGACTCCGCCGCGGACGTTGACGACGAGGCGTCTTCGGAGGGCGACGCTCCCCGGAACGAGCAAGAGTAAGCGGTAGGCACGAGACGCGAGTGCGGACGAGGGACTGACCGGTTGTGACACCACCCGACAACACCGACAAGCGCGGCGCCGACACGGCTGCCGAGGACGAGGTCGCACCGCCGTGGCAGCGTGTCGCGAAGGATGTCGACGCCGTGTCGGACTCCGAGTCCGACGGCTTCGGGGAACGCTGGTCGTCGGGCGAGCTGCCCGCCGACGAAGCGTCGTACCAGCCGACGCAGCAGTACGCCGCGACCGGTTCGGCCGGTGCCGACTACGGGGGCAGCAACGCCGACACCCAGGTCGTCAGCGGAACGGCGGCGAACCGGCTGTTCGGCGGCCGCGGACCCGAGGGTGACGACCAGCTCGCCTCGCCCGAGGGCGTCGGCACGGCGAGCGGCGCGGGCGCGGCCTCCGGTGACGGTGGCAAGCGGTCGACCCCGGTCAGTGCGCTGCGCAGGCCTGGCCGTGGTCCGCGGCGGGCGAGCCTGCAGGTCAAGCGGTTCGACCCGTGGTCGGTGCTCAAGCTGTCGCTCGTGCTGGGCGTGGCGTTGTTCTTCATCTGGCTGGTCGCGGTCGGTGTGCTGTACACCGTCCTCGAAGGCATGGGCGTGTGGGACCAGATCAACGGCACGTACACGTCGCTGGTGCAGGGCGAGGCGAGCGAGGGTGTCGGGGACCCGTTCATCACCGCACCCCGGGTGTTCGGCATCGCCGCCATCGTCGGTGCGATCAATATCGTGCTGATCTCGGCCCTGACCACGGTCAGCGCGTTCATCTACAACGTGTCCGCCGATCTGGCGGGTGGCCTGGAGGTGACCCTCTCCGAGCGGGAGTGACCCCGTGTCAACCTCGACAGTGGCGGTGAGGTAGAGTTTTCATCGCTGCACGGGCCCATAGCTCAGGCGGTTAGAGCGCATCGCTGATAACGATGAGGTCGGAGGTTCAAGTCCTCCTGGGCCCACCCGTAGAGAAGGCGCCTCCTGCACTACGCGGGAGGCGCCTTTTTCGTACCCAGACGCCGTGTTGCAGTTTCCGGGGCTCGTGTTGTCGTTTCCGGGGGCTGTGTTGCAGATTCCGGGGGCCGTGTTGCGGGTTCGCGGGACGGTCAGGCCCGGTTACGCAACGCGGCGGTCGCGCAACGCGGCGTCGAGAGCGAGGAGCAGCACGCCCGGACGGGCATCGCCGGCCGGAGCCTCGGGGTAGCGCCGGAGCACGTCGACCACGACTGGCGTCGCCAACCGGCACGCGTGATCGAGCCGCTCGGCCGGATGTCCGTGCCGCCACCGCCACCCTCACCCGAGCTGACTTCACCCGAGCTGACGGCGCCCGAGTCGTCGTCACCCGCGTCGGGTTCGAACGCCCGCGCCGCGTGGGCCGCCGCGCCGAGGACGTGCCGGACCTGGGTCGCCTTCGGCAGCGGGTGCAGGTACGCGGAGCTCGCGGCCGTGTGTGCCGCGCGGGCGGCCTCACTTGCGGCTCCACGTCCGGCGTCGCGCGTCCGTCACACGGAACCGATCGTTCGACGGCGCGGCTCGCCTTCATCGTTATCAGCGATGCGGTCGTGCGTGACAGTGTGCAAACTGTCCACAGGCGACCTCCACATGGGGACACGTGGCAGCGCCGAATTCGTCAGCCGCCCGCGAGGTACTGCACCAGGTGTGGATGCCGCGCGGCGAGTCGTTCGAGCCGGGTGGTTCCGTTTTCCGCGTCGCGGCGCAGGAATTCGGCCGTCTCGGCGTCGGCGGGGAAGAACGATTCCATGGACAGCCCGGCGACCGTGGTGTCGAGCGGGGTACCGAATGTCGTGACGGTCGTGACCAGTCGTAGCTCCGTGCCGCTCGTCATGCGCAGTCGGACGGGGAGAAACACCCGGTCGTCCGCAGGTGGAGCCCCGTCGGGGGATTCGTGGCTGTAGGACGCGAGCTCTTCGTACAGTTCGGACAGTCGAGGGTCACCGCTGAGCGTCGCCTGCCGGTCGACCTTGCGCAGCAGCGAGGTCCGCAGCTCCGGCAGGTTGTTCACACGTGGTGCCAGCCCGTCCGGATGCAATGTCAGTCGCAGGACGTTCGGCGGCGCGGTGAGCAGTTCCGGCGCCACGTCCTCGAGGAGCAGTGCGATGCCGCGGTTGGCGGCGACGACGTTCCAGCAGTCGTCCACCGCGAGAGCGGGGTGGGGTTCGTGTGCGGTCAGGACGGTGTCGATCGCCCGCCGCACGGGTTCCATCGCCCCGTCGTCGAGCCGGTGCTCGCCGAACGCGGGTGCGTATCCGGCGGCCAGCAGCAGTTCGTTGCGCGCGCGTAGCGGCACGTCGAGGTGCTCGGCGAATTGCAGCAGCAGCGCGCGGCTCGCGCCGGATCGGCCGGTCTCGACGAAGCTGATGTGCCGTGCGGACACGCCGAGCCGTGTCGACAGCTCGAGTTGGCTGAGTCTCCTGCGTGAGCGCCATTCACGGAGCAGTGGGCCGACCGTCATACGGCGACGGTAGACCGCGCCGGTGCGCGGGGCGATTACCGAAGGGGTAATCGACGTGCCGCTGCCCGGGTGCCACTGTCGGTCGGCATGACGGCATCGCCACACACCGCACCAGCACGCGTCACACCGATACGGGACGCGTCGCACCGTATCGACGTGCTCCATACCGCGTTCCGAGTCGCCGCAGTGGGACGGATGGCCTGGGGAACGCTGTCCCTGGTGACACCGAGGGTGAACACGCGTGTCGCCGGAGTCGACGCGACCCCGGAGCTGATGTATCTGATCAGGGTATTCGGCTCGCGGGCACTCGCGCTGGGCTGGGGATACCTGCTGTCCGACGGCTCGGCTCGACGTCGGTGGCGCCGACTGGGACTGCTCGTGGACCTGTGTGACACGGCCGATGGATTCGCCCACATCGTCCGCGGCGATGTTCGCCGCGGTGCCGCTGTCGGCCTGACCGCCGCGACCGGTGCCTACGCGGTGCTGGGGGTCGCGGGAGTGCTGTCCGATCTCAGCGCCACCGAGACGGAAGGAGCCTCCGATGACCGATGAACTCGCCGCCTACCGCCGTGAGGTCGCGGGCATCAGTTACGTCGACGTGGGACAGGGTCCCGTGACGTTGTTCGTGCACGGCGTTTTCACCAACGGACGCCTGTGGCGGAACGTCGTGCAGCGGCTGCGCGGCCACCGCCGGTGCATCGTGGTGGATCTGCCGGGACACGGTCACACGCCGCCGACCGGCGAGGCGTCACTGTGGGGGATGGCCGACGCCGTGGGCACGGTGTTGACGGAGCTGGACCTGCGCGAGGTGCATCTCGTCGGCAACGACACCGGCGGCGCCGTGTGCCAGATCGTGATGGCACGCCACGAGGACCGGTTCGCATCGTGGGTGCTGACCAATTGCGACACCGAGGGCAACACGCCTCCACGCGCGTTCGCACCCGTGGCGTGGGCGTCGCGACTGGGATTGTTCCGCGTGGCCCGACCGGTGATGCGACGGCCCGCGCTGGCCAAGCGGATCCTCGGGGTCGGCTACCGGAATCCCGCGCGACTGCCGGACGACGTCGTCGTGGACTACCTGACGCCGATCGTCACCAGCCGCGATGCGGTGCGGTTCATGGAGCGGCTGCTGCGGTCGATGACGCCGCAGCTACTCGGCCGTGTCCGGCCACAGCTCGAAGCGTGCGAGGTGCCGACGCTGCTCGTGTGGGGCACCGCCGACGTCTTCTTCGGCCTCGAGTGGGCGCACTGGCTGCAGCGACTGATCCCCGGCGCGACCGAGATCGTCGAAATACCCGAGGGGCGGCTGTTCTTCCCGGACGAGTTCGCCGACCCGTTCGTCGACGCACTGGAGCGTCACTGGAAGGCGGTGTGAACCGCGGGTTGGGCGGTGCGAGGGAGCGGTGAATTCCCCGCGAACGGAGGCGTGGTGACGGCCGGCGGGGCGTTACGCTGCCGAGGGCGTTGTCGGGCGGGCGGCGGGAATCGTGGAGGCGGCAGTGGCGGTCGAGTCGGGTGGCAGGGCCGATCCGGTCGACGGAATCCCCGCGGACGGGTCCCCCGGCGAGGTCGCCCACTGGTGGCGGGGTTTGTCGGCTGACGAACGCGACGCCGCGATCACCGGCCATCCGGCCGAGATCGGTGGGCTCGACGGGGTTCCCGTCGTCGACCGCGATCGCGCCAACCGGCTGTGCTTCGACGCCGAGTACGCCGCGATCACCGCCGAACAGCAGGACTCCGACGACGGTTCCGACGATCGTGACGCCGTAGTGCGGGCCATGGACGCGATCACGCGGTACATCGACGGTGAAGCGACCCGCACGCGACCCCGGGCGTATCTCCTCGGGTTCTCCCTCGAGGGGAGGGGCCGCGCGATCATTGCGACGGGCAATCCCGACACGGCGGACCACGTCGTGACGAACGTGCAGGGCACCGGGACGAACCTCACAACCGTGCGCGGCGAGCTCGACCAGACCGACGCGATCGTCGACCGCGTCAATCAGCTGTCGCGTCGCAGCACCACCTCGACGATCACGTGGCTCGGTTACGACGCGCCGCAGGGCCTGCTCGAATCGGCGAGCGACGACCGAGCCGTCGTCGGCGGCGAGCTGCTGCTGTCCTTTCAGGACGGTCTACGGGTTACCCGCGAGGGGGAGCGTTCCTACAACTCCGTCATCGGCTACAGCTACGGTTCCACCGTGGTCGGCCACGCCGCGTCCGAGGCGCTGCTCGACGTCGACGCGGTCGTGTTCGTCGGCAGTCCGGGGGTCGGGGTGGACCACGTCTCCCAGTTGCAGCTCCCGGCGAAATGCCGCGTCTTCGCCACCACGGCCGAGAACGACGTCATCCGCTTGACGCCCGATTTCGTCCACGGGCCGCAGCCGGTCGACGACGAGTTCGGCGCGACCGTGTTCGAATCCGACCCCGGAGCCGACGGCGAGTGGTTCACCGCGGGCCTGTCCGCAGAGGCGCATTCGCAGTACTGGAACAAGGATTCCGATTCGCTGCGCAACTTCGCGGCGATCATCCTGGGCAGGGGGCCGTTGTGACGCACGGCGCCGCCCCACGGCCGGAGAAGGGGCACAGGCCATGCGGACGTTGACCCACGACGAGGCTCGCACGCGGGCGCAGGAACACATCGACCGCGCCGTCGCCGCGCTGCCCGTGCAGCCCACGCTGACGCTGCAGCGCGACGACGCGCTCGAATGCGGCGACCCGAAGGATCGCGGGCCGCGCGGTCGTTACGAGGTCGGCAAGACGTACTGGCTCGACGACCTTCCCGGCGACCGGAACGCCGAGGTCGTCGACGCGCTCGTCGAGCACTGGACATCCCACGACTTCCGCGTGCTCGCCGACCATCGCGACGCCGCCGACCGGTTCGTGTCCGTGCAGCACAGCGGCGACGCGTTCCGCATGTCGGTCACCCAGAGCATCGAGGGTGATCTGTCGCTCGGCGCGTCGTCCCCGTGCATCTGGCTCGACGGCGGAGTCGACGACTGACGGCCGACAGGCGAAGCCCCGCGGATGGTCTAGCGGGCGAAGGTGCCCGCGACGGTGCGGTTGGTGACGCTGATGCGGTTCCAGGCGTTGATCGCCGCGACGGCCATGATCAGCGCGGCGAGCTGTGAGTCGTCGTAGTGGTCACGGGCGGCGTTCCACACGTCGTCGGGCACACCGTGCGGGTTGTCGGCGATCCGGGTCGCCGCCTCGGCGAGTTCCAGCGCGCCACGTTCGGCGTCGGTGAAGTAAGGCATCTCGCGGAACGCGGCCACTCCGTTGATGCGTTCGGTGCTCTCGCCGTCGGTGGCGGCCTCGCGGGCGTGCATGTCGACGCAGAAGCCGCAGCCGTTGATCTGGCTGACGCGCAGCTTCAGCAGGTGCAGCAAGCCCTGGGGCACGTCGCTGTCGGCGAGGAACTTCTCCATCGCGTACATGGCTTTGAACCCGCCTGCGGCGGCGGACTGCAGACCCTCGAGTCGTCCCTGCATCGGTACTCCTTTTCTGGACGTTCAATATCCGGAATAGTGGCGTGAGTCAGCGTGACCAGCCCGGGTCGTCGATTTCGCGGCGCTGTGGACGCGCGGCGCTGTGGAGCGTGGTGCCGTGGAGGTGCGGTGCTGTGGACGTGGGCTGTTCGGGGACTCGCGCTGTCGTGGGTTCGTGGTGTCAGCGGGTGTCGTCGAACCAGCGGCGCACCTTGTCGGGTACGCCGGGGTTCGAGCGTTCGACGGTTGCCATGACGTCGGCGACCGTCTGCCCGGCGAGTTCGCGCCGCCAAGCGAGTTCGGCCTTGCGCATCGCGGCGTCGATGGCGCACGGCTTGCTGTAGGTGGCGGGGTCGCTCGCGCTGCCTCGTTGGCGGATCTCGGTGCAGCGGAACGCCGGTTCGTCGCCGTCGATCGCGGCGACGACGTCCATCAACGTGATCTTCTCGGGTGGCCGCGCGAGTCGGAAGCCCCCGCGTGGTCCTGACACGGACGCGAGGACGTCGGCACGAGCCAATGCCTGCAACTGCTTGTTGAGGTACGCCGCGGGCAGCTCGTAGAACGCCGCGAGCCTGGCCGTGGGCACGGTGCGTTCACCTATCCACGCCAGGTTGAGGCAGCTGTGTACCGCCCATTCGACTCCCTCGTTCATCCGCACAACCTGGACAATAGATGTCCGGAATTGCTTGCGCAAGAGGCGCTCGTCAGATGTCGAATACCCGCTCAGCCTTACGAGGGTCGTCTCGTTTGCGCCGGCCCGGGGTGCGCGCACAAGATCGCGGATGGTTCCACGTGGAACCATCCGCGATCTCGTATGGCGTCACTCCTGCTGGGAGCGTTCCCTGACCTGCGACTCCGTCGCCTTGCGCTCGGCGTCCTTGGCCTGCGCTTCCTTCTCGGCGACCTCGCGCTGGGCCTCGGCCTTCTCCTGCTGCGCGTTGCCTTCCTGCTGCATCGAGTCGTGGCCGAGCAAGGAGCCGGCGGCCTGCTTCACGCGGCCCTTCATGTCCTCGACGGCACCCTTGAGGCCTTCCTGCTGTTCGTCCCTCTGGTTCATGTGAACCTCCTGTGCCTCTCGTGCCTACGTCCACGGCCGGGACGGTGCCGCCCCGTGGCCGCTCCACCCGTCGGGTGCCCGCGCGGCCGGACCGCGTAAACCGGCTGTCTCGGGGTGCAGTAGCATCGGGTCGGCAGGGTCAGTTCGTGCCAGAGGGAGGCTTCGGCCGTGAAGAAGCTGTTGGCGTTCGCCGTGGTCGCGGGTGGCGTATTCTTCGTCATCAAGCGCAACAAGGACGCGAAGGCCGAGGCGGACCTGTGGCGCGAGGCCACCGCTCCGGTCGACACGCACGTCAACGGTGCTTCCCTCAACGGCAGCACTCCGGCGAGCACCGGAGCCGGCCAGAACTGACACCGGCGTTCGCGAACGGTACGGTTCGCGGCCCCAGGGGCTGTAGCTCAATTGGTAGAGCGCTGCTTTTGCAAGGCAGAGGTCAGGGGTTCGATTCCCCTCAGCTCCACAGCCGAAAAGGGCTCGTGCTCATCGAGTGCACGAGCCCTTTTTCGCGTACCGGTGGTCCGTGTCGCGCCTGGCCGACCAGCATTCGGACAGCCCCTTCACCGAGCCCGTATCCTTCGACCCGACCGGACGACATCACGTCGAAGGGAAACCATGTCCGACAATGCCGCTGCGGCGGAAGTCGCCCAGGCCAGCGAACGAGACCGTTACGAGATCAGCGTCGGCGAGCAGTCGGCGGGGTTCACCGCATACGTCGACCGCGGCGGGCAGCGAATCTTCTACCACACGGAGATCGGTGAGAACTTCGGTGGAATGGGCCTGGGCAGCACGCTGATCGGCCGGGCATTGGCCGATACCCGCGATGCGGGTCTGCGCATCGTGCCGGTGTGCCCGTTCGTGAAGAAGTACCTCGAACGCCACCACGAGGTCGACGACGTTGTCGACAAGGTCACCACCGACGCGCTGGCCGCGGTGCGCGAGCGGACCGGGTGAGCGATGTCCGACAGGGTATTCATCGACAAGCAGACCCCGTCCGTGTTCAAGGCGCTGACCGCGACGGCGACGGAGATCCGCAGCCGGGCCCGCGAGATCGGCCTGGACATCATCCTGCTGGAACTGGTCAATGTCCGGGCTTCTCAGCTCAACGCGTGCACCTTCTGCCTGGACCGGCACACCCACCTCGCCTTGGAGGCGGGTGAGACCGCTCAGCGGTTGGCCGTGCTTCCCGGCTGGCGCGACACCGACCTGTTCACCTCGCGTGAGCAGGCTGCGTTGGAACTGACCGAAGCGGTGACCCTGGTCGCTCAGCAGCGGCCCGACGACCACACCTATGCGCGAGTCCGCTCGACCCTGAACGACGACGAGGTCTCGCTGGTGACCTGGGCGGCCATCACCATCAACGCCTTCAACCGTGTATCCCTCATGTCGAGGCATGCGGTACGCCCCCGAGGCGGAACGGCGGACGGGCCGCAGGACTGAACGGGCGTCAGCCGTGCTGCCCGGCTCGCCGGTCGTGGAGTTCGGCGTAGCGGCGCCAGCTCAGCATGGTCACGGTCATGGACCACGCGAGCCCGGCGGCCGTCGGCACCGGACGTTTCGTCCACGCGCCCAGCGCCGCGACGGCCAGACCTGCGGAGCCGACGACGTTGAGAGCGCCCGAAAGCGCGTCCTGGGCCGGATCGGCCAGCCACTGCTCCTCGCCGAGGATCGCGCGCGTCGCGAACGACCGATCGGAGCGCACCGGGGGCGTCATGACCGGGTTGACCGCCATCCACGCCGCGATCGGAACCGCGTGCCGCCACCGGCGTGACCACAGCGGCAGGACCAGCAACGGCGTCGTGGCCCACCGCGACCACGCGCTCACCGGATGCGCGTGCCGCGCGAACACCCACCGCCGGAAACGGTCGCCCGCGGACTCACCGGCCTCGGGGATGCGCGAGTCGAATCTCGGCATCGGAACCTCCTGCCCTGGCGGTGGGTTCGCCGAAGTGTAGGCCCTGCCGGCCACGAGTAGGCCCTGCCGGCGACCTGCGGACGCCCGAGTCGATGCGAAGGGACCAGAGGCGAAGGGACCGGAGACGAAGGGACCAGAGGCGAAGGGAAAGAGGCGAAGGGAACATCCGGGGCGTTGAACGCCCGCCACGGTGCCCTGGGGGCACGAGCGCCGTCACCGACCGCACCGCTCATCTTGTCGTGGCCGGGTGTTCACGGAAAGCGGTCACGCGACGACGTCCGGTTCGGTACGTTTCGCCTCGATCCACCCCATCGGCGAAAGGTCCGAGGTGAGCGGTTACGACGTCGACCCCGACACGCTCGTCAGCACCGGCGATACGTTCGTTTCGCTCGCAGACGGTGCCGGTGAGGCGGTCGCGGAGTTCAGCGGCTCGGCAGCGGTCCACGCCGAGGACAACGACGGATTCGCGGCCGCGGGCAAGGCGGGAAGCCTCGCCACGTTGTGGGAGTACCACGTCGACGATCTGAACAAGCGCACCGCGGTCGCGGGAGAACTGCTGCGCGATGCGGCCGACGGCTACGGGCGGATGGAGGATGCGGTCCTCGACACGCTCCCCGAGCTGCATTCGGAGGCGTGACGTGGTCTCGTACGAACAACTGCGGGCGGCGGAACCGGACGCCTTCGACAACCTCGCGAACAAGTGGTCGCGACTGGCGGGCGAGCTGTCGTCCACCGATTCCGACCTCGGGTCGGCGGCGCGTTCGCTCGAGGGGTGGAGCGGCGAGGCCGCCGACACGGCACGGTCGCACGTCACCGATGTGCGGGGAGGCTACGCCACGGCCGCCGAGTACATGGAGAAGATCCCGCCGGCGTTGCGCACCTTGTCCGACGCCGTCTCCGATGCGCAGAAAACGGTCAACGGTGTGGTCGAGACCGTCGAATCGTCCGGGCACCTGCGCGTGCAGACCGACGGCACCGTCCGCGCGATTCCCGGCGGACCCGGCGACATGCGCAGCGACGACGAGAAGCAGGCGGCATCGGACCTCGCGGACGAACTGACCGGGAAGATCTCCCGCGCGCTCAGCGCCGTCAACGAGGCCGACCGGACCGCGGTGTCGGCGTTGACCAAGGCGACACCGGAAGCGGCGGGACTGGAACTCGAAGCCACCGGCGCGGACCACGTCATCACCCCGAGCGACATTCCGAGCGACGCCTCGCCCGCCGAGGTCAAGGAGTGGTGGGACGGACTCAGCCCTACCGAACAGGAATCGGCCGTCTACACGCACGGCGACGTGATCGGCGGGATGGACGGGATTCCGGCGGAGGACCGCGACCGGGCCAACCGCCTCCGGTTCGCCGAGGAGTACACGCACCTGACCGGACGTCGCGACGAACTGGAGGAGCTCGGCCCTGCGAAGTATTCGGAGGAGGCGACCGAGCTCGAGGAGATCGACCGCACGTTGAACGGTCTCGAACCCATCCAGGAGCGGCTCGAACGGGAACCGACCGGAACCCGGCCGCAGGCGTACCTGCTCGACTTCGCCACCGACGGCAACGGCCGCGGCGTCGTCGCCACCGGAAACCCCGACACCGCCGACAACGTCGTCACGTCGGTTCCCGGAACGGGAGCCAACCTGTCGAACATCGGCGGCGAGTTGGACAGGGCCGACGCGCTCCTCGACCAGGCGGCGCAGACCGACCGCGGCAGCCGCAACGCGGCGATCACGTGGGTCGGCTACGACGCACCGCAGGATCTGAACGAGGCGACGCGGGCCGGCTACGCCGAGGACGCCGCAGGCGACCTTCGGTCCTTTCAGGACGGTCTGCGTGCGACCCACGAGGGACAGCCGTCGACCAACACGCTCATCGGCCACAGCTACGGGTCCACCGTGGTCGGACACTCGGCGCAGGGCGGGCACCTCGACGTCGACAACGCCGTGTTCATCGGCAGTCCCGGTGTGGGCGCCGACCACGTGTCCGAACTCGACCTGCCCGACGACGCCAACGTCTACGCAGGGACGGCCGAGAACGACATCATCCGCAACACGCCGCCGTTCATCCACGACAACCAGCCCATCAACGAGGACTTCGGCGCCGAGGTGTTCGACGCGGGCGAGGGCACGGATTCGTGGTACGGAACCTCGCCGGACGCCCATTCGGAGTACTGGGACGAGAACTCCACACCGTTGCGCAACCTGGGGCGCATCGTGGTCGGCGAGTCACCGTCATCATGAGTCCATGACGAGGGAACCCGGGCGTCGGCGGTCACGGCGCACGCTGCTCGCCGTGACGGCGGCGGCGCTGTTGCTGGCGGGCTGCGGCGCAGGCGGGTCGGACAGTGACACGGACGGCAGCGGCGCGAACGACAGCGGCACGGACGGTGGCGGAACGGAAGGCAGGCAGCCGGTGGGCACCTTGACGATCGAACAGGCGCGTCAGCGGGCGCAGGAGCACATCGACAGCGCCGTCGACGCTCTCCCCGTCACACCCGAGCTGACCCTGCAACGCGACGACGAGCTCGAGTGCACCGACCCCGACGACAACGGTCCGCGCGGGCGCTACCAGGTCGGCAGGACGTACTGGCTCGACAAGGTCCCGGCCGAACGCAATGCCGAGGTCGTCGACACGCTCCACGGCCACTGGACGTCCGGCGGCTTCCGGGTGCTGGCGGACGAGCGGTCGGCCGACGACAGGTTCGTCTCCGTCGAGCACGAGGGGGACGCGTTCCGCATGTCGGTGCAGCAGAGCAAGGACGGCAGCCTGTCGCTCGGCGCGTCGTCACCGTGCGTGTGGCCCGACGGCCGCCCGCCGGGCGACGACGGCTGACCGGCCCCCTACGGGGGTGCGATCGTGGTTCACCGGCTGGCGGAGTGACGCGCGGGTGGGTTCCCCGGTCGTGTGATCCTGTCTACACCGCTCCGATACCTGCTGTTCATGCTGGGTATGCTGATCGGTCGTTCTCGGCCGTCTCACCCGGAGCTGGCCCGGATAGCGCCTGTGAGGGCTTGTGACGATCGCGATCGACAGACCTGCCGGACCGACGCCCGCCCCCGATCCCGCCGCCCGGGCCGTGTTCCGCACCGGGCCCGCGCCGACGATCCGGACCCTGCTCGACGTCCTCGACGACACCATCGCGCGGCACAAGGACGCACCCGCCGTCGACGACGGCTCCACCGTCCTGACCTACCGCGGCCTCGCCGCGGAGATCGACACCGTGCGGGCGAAGCTGGCCGCCGAAGGTGTCGGCGTCGGTGACCGCGTCGGCATCCGCATCTCCTCGGGCACGGCCGAGCTGTACGTGGCGATCCTGGGCACGCTCGCGGCCGGCGCCGCCTACGTCCCGGTCGACATCGACGACCCGCAGGAACGTGCCGAGCTCGTGTTCGGCGAGGCCGAGGTGAGCGTGGTCCTGCGGGACGGCGGTGCGGTCGAGCGGGTCGGCGAGCCGCGGGGCATGCACGGCACGCCATCGCCGGACGACGACGCGTGGATCATCTTCACGTCCGGGTCGACCGGCAAGCCCAAGGGTGTCGCCGTCAGCCACGGCAGCGCGGCGGCGTTCGTCGACGCCGAGGCGCAGCTGTTCCTCACCGACGAACCGCTCGGGCCCGGCGACCGCGTGCTGGCGGGCCTGTCGGTGGCGTTCGACGCCTCCTGCGAGGAGATGTGGCTCGCGTGGCGGCACGGCGCCTGCCTCGTTCCGGCGCCGCGTGACCTCGTGCGCACCGGCGTCGACCTCGGGCCGTGGCTGCTCGAACGCCGCATCTCCGCCGTGTCCACCGTGCCGACGCTCGCCGCGCTGTGGCCGGCCGAAGCGCTGGAGGACATCCGGCTGCTCATCTTCGGCGGGGAGGCGTGCCCGCCCGAACTGGCGGCACGCGTCGCCGTCGAAGGACGGGAGGCGTGGAACACCTACGGGCCGACCGAGGCCACCGTCGTCGCCTGCGGGTCGCAGCTGTCCGCCGAGGGCCAGGTGCGCATCGGGCTGCCGCTGCACGGCTGGCAGCTCGCCGTGGTCGGCGACGACGGCGAACCCGTGCCGATGGGCTCCACCGGCGAACTCGTGATCGGCGGCGTCGGCCTCGCGCGCTACCTCGACGAGGGCAAGGACGCCGAGAAGTTCGCCCCACTGCCGTCGCTCGGCTGGGAACGCGCCTACCGCAGCGGCGACCTGGTGCGCGCCGATCCCGAGGGGCTCGTCTTCCTCGGCAGGGCCGACGAGCAGGTCAAACTCGGTGGCAGGCGCATCGAACTCGGGGAGGTGGACGGCGCGTTGCAGTCGCTGCCCGGTGTCGCGGGCGCCGCGGCCGCCGTGCGCAGGACGGACGCGGGCAACCAGGTCCTCGTCGGCTACGTGTTGCCGGCCGACGGCGAGGCGAGCGGATTCGACACCGACGCCGCCGTCGCACGCCTGCGGGAACAGTTGCCCGCCGCGCTGGTGCCGCTGCTCGCCGTGGTCGACGACCTGCCGGTGCGCACCTCCGGCAAGGTCGACCGCGCAGCGCTGCCGTGGCCGCTGCCCGCCGGCTCGGTGGCCGGCGCCGACGACGGCCTGTCTGAGACCGAACAGTGGCTGGCCGAGGAGTGGGCCTCGATTCTCGGCGTGAGCGTCGGCGACGCGAAGGCGGACTTCTTCACCTGCGGCGGCGGCAGCCTCACCGCGGCGCAACTCGTCTCGCGCGTCCGCACCCGGTATCCCGAGGTGTCGGTCAGCGACGTGTACACCCATCCCCGGCTCGGCGACCTGGCCGAGAAGCTCGACGGCCTCGACGGCACGCCCACCCGTCGCCGCCGGGTCTCGCCGGTGCCCGCGTCGACCGGCCTGGTGCAGAGCCTCGTGCTGCTGCCGCTGCTGACGGTCGTCGGACTCCGGTGGACGACCATCGCGGCCGCGCTGTCGACGGCCCTCGGCGTGTTCGCGGGAGTCGCGTGGGCCCCCACGGTGCCGTGGTGGGCGCTCGCCGCGGCGTGGCTCGTGCTGTTCAGCCCCGCGGGCCGCATCGCGGTGTCTGCGGCGGGCGCCCGGCTGCTGCTTCGCGGCCTGCGGCCCGGTCGGTACCCGCGCGGCGGCCGGGTACACCTGCGGTTGTGGACGGCCGAACGGCTCGCCGACGTCACGGGTGCCACCGAGGTCGCCGGTGCATCGTGGATGACCCACTACGCACGCCTGCTCGGCGCCAAGATCGGCGCGGACGTCGATCTGCACGCCCCGCCGCCCGTCACCGGGATGCTCAAACTGGGCCGCGGAGCCGCCGTCGAACCCGAGACCGACCTGTCCGGTCACTGGGTCGAGGGCGACCTCGTCCACATCGGCAAGATCCGCATCGGCGCAGGCGCGCGCGTGGCTGCGCGGAGCACGTTGTTCCCCGGCGCGCGCATCGGCAAGGGCGCCGAGGTGGCCGCCGGTGCGACGGTGCGCGGCGCCGTGCCCGCGGGCAGGCGCTGGGCCGGTTCGCCCGCGACCGGCGATCCGAAGGGCGCGTTGCGCTGGCCCTCGAATTCGGCACCCCGGAAGCGGCGCTGGTCGCTGGCTTACGACGTCGCCTCGTTCGTGCTCGGCATGCTGCCCGCCGCCGCGGCGTTGCCCGCGGTCGCGGTCCTCGGCTCGGCGGCCGCGTCGGCGTCCGGACTCGCCGCGGCGCTCGGCCCGATGCTCGCGCTGACACCCGTCGCGGCCCTCTCATACCTGGGCACGTACGCCGCGCTCGTGCTGGTGGGCGTGCGCGCCCTCGGCATCGGCCTGCGCGAGGGTTTCCACCCCGTGCACAGCAGGCTCGCGTGGCAGGTGTGGGCCACGGAGCGGCTCATGGACGCCGCGCGCTCCGCACTGTTCCCGCTGTACGCCAGCCTGCTGACACCCGTGTGGCTGAGGCTGCTCGGCGCGAAGGTCGGCAGCGGAGTCGAGGCCTCGACCGTGCTCGCGGTGCCGAAGATGACCAAGATCGCCGACGGCGCGTTCCTCGCCGACGACACCATGGTCGCCGCGTACGAACTCGGGAACGGCTGGCTGCACGTCGCGCCCGCGCGCATCGGCAAGCAGGCGTTCCTCGGCAACTCGGGCATCACCGCGCCCGGCCGGTCCGTTCCCAAACGGGGGCTCGTCGGCGTGCTCTCCTCGACCCCGAAGAAGGCGAAGAAGGGCTCGTCCTGGCTCGGCATGCCGCCGATGCCGTTGCGCCGCGCCGTCGAGAGCGGGGACACCAGCCGCACGTTCGACCCGCCGCGCAGGCTCAAGGCGGCGCGCGCGGCCGTCGAACTGTGCCGGGTCGTTCCGGTGATGTGCTCGGTGGCGCTGTCGGTGCTGGTCGTCGCCGCGCTGCTGGCCGTGTGGTCGGCGTACGGCCTGTGGGTGGCCGCACTGTCCTCTGGGGTCGTGCTGCTCGTCGCGGGCGTCGCGGCCGCGGCCGTCTCGACCGTGGCGAAGTGGTCGCTGGTCGGCCGGTTCCGGGCGACCGAACGTCCACTGTGGAGTGCTTTCGTGTGGCGCGCCGAGCTGGCGGACGCGTTCGTCGAGACGCTCGCCGTGCCGTGGTTCGTCGGCGGCGTCGGAGGAACGCCGCTGCTGCCCGCGTGGCTGCGCACGATGGGCGCGCGGATCGGCAGGGGAACGTGGGTCGAGACGTACTGGCTGCCCGAGTCGGACCTCATCCGCATCGGTGACGGCGCCACGGTGAATCGCGGGTGCGTCGTCCAGACACACCTGTTCCATGATCGGGTCATGAGCATGGACACCGTCGAGTTCGGCGAGGGCGCGACGCTCGGCCCGCACGGCATCGTGCTGCCCGGCGGCGGCATCGGCGACCGTACGACCGTGGGCCCCGGATCGCTCGTCACGCGAGGCGACACAGTGCCCGCCGACTCCCGTTGGCAGGGCAATCCGATCGCGGCGTGGGGCGAGGAGCGCCGGTCGGGTGACGAAACCGGGTGGGGGCACACGTGACGGCGCAGCCCGAACCCGGAGCCGACCGCTCCGGCGACTCCTACCTGCCCGCCCACGGCAACGGCGGCTACCGGGTACGTCACTACGACCTCGACCTCGAGTACCGCCCCGTCGCCAACCGGCTGTCCGGCACCGCCCGCATCACCGCCGTCGCCACGCAGCCGCTGTCGGCGTTCACGCTCGACTTCACCGACTACAAGCTGAGCCGCGTACAGGTGTCGGGCACGAACGCCCGGTACACGCACCGCGGTCACAAGCTGCGGGTCAAACCCGCGCGGTCGATCGCCGAGGGCGCGGAGTTCACGGTCGAGGTGCGCTACGCGGGAAACCCGGAGCCGCTGTCGTCACCGGAGTGGGGCGACGTCGGCTGGGACGAGCTCACCGAGGGCGCACTCGTGGCGAGCCAGCCGATCGGCGCGCCGACGTGGTTCCCGTGCAACGACCACCCGGCGGACAAGGCGACCTACCGCCTCGCGTTGAAGGTCCCCGCGCCGTACACCGTCGTCGCCACGGGCGGTCTCGTCGACCGGCGCAGATCGGCGAGCACGGTCAGGTGGGTGTTCGAACGGGCCGAACCGACGGCACCGTACCTCGTGAGCGTCCAAATCGGATACTACGACGACGTCGACCTCGGCGGCGCCCGGCTGTTCGTCCCCACGCGGCTGCGCGAGAACGCGCTCGTCGACTTCGGCAGGCAGCCGGACATGCGCACCGCCCTCGAAGGGTGGTTCGGCCCGTACCCGTTCGGCGACTACGCGGTCGTGGTCACCGACGACGAACTCGACGACCCCATCGAAGCCCAGGGCATGGCCGTGTTCGGAGCCGGGCACGTCGACGGGCGGCGCACCCACGAACGACTCGTCGTGCACGAGTTCGCGCACCAGTGGTTCGGCAACAGCCTCACGGTCGCCGACTGGCGGCACATCTGGCTCAACGAGGGCTTCGCCACGTACGCCGAGTGGCTCTGGTCCGAGAGCTCCGGCGGCGAATCCGCCGACACGCTGGCCCGCCGGTGGCGCGGAGCCCCGGCGCAGCAGGGGAGCGGACCGCGTATCGCCGACCCCGGCATCTCGGAGATGTTCTCGGAGCGCGTCTACAAGGGCGGCGCGCTCACGCTGCACGCGTTGCGCGGTGAACTCGGCGACGACACGTTCTTCGCACTGCTGCGCGACTGGACGAGCACCCACCGGCACTCGACCGTGACGACCGCCGAGTTCACCGCACTGGCGGCCCGGCATGCGGGCCGCTCACTGGACCGGTTCTTCACCGCCTGGCTCGACTCCGACGTCCTGCCGCGGTGACGCGGACCGGCCGAGGCGCCGGTCTAGTCGAGGACTTCGACGTAGCCGTGGGTGCCGTCGACGCGGATACGCGCGCCGTCGACGAGCAGCCGCGTCGCGTATTCCACACCCACGACCGCGGGCAGACCGTACTCGCGGGCGATCACGGCGCCGTGCGTCAGCTGGCCGCCGACCTCCGTCACCAGGCCTGCCGCCGACACGAACAGCGGTGACCAGCTCGGATCGGTGTAGGCGGTGACGAGGATGTCGCCCTCCTGCAGATCGGCGTCGGCCAGGTCCAGTACGACCCGGGCGCGTCCCTCGACCGTGCCCCGCGACACCGGCAACCCCGCCATCGCACGCTCGGGCAGGTCCTCGCGTCGGTACGACCCCTCCACGGCCTCGCCGTCCGAGGTGAGCACCCGCGGCGGCGTCAGCGTCCGATACGCCTCGAACTCCGTCTTACGCCGGGCGATGACGTCGTGGTCGGCCCGCCGCGTGCGGGCGAGCTCGCGGAACTCGTCGAACGTCAGGAAGAAGACGTCCTCGCGGTCGGTCAGCGCCCCTGCGGTCACGAGCCGGTCGGCTTCGGCCAACAACGCCTGCTTGTACACGAAGTAGCGGCAGACCATGCCGTACTTCGGGTACTCGCGGTAGCCGATGAACGTGCGGAGGACGTCGATCATCCGCTCGGTCTCCGCGGCCTTGCGGTCGCCGTCCGGCAGGGCCCGGAGCCGGTCGAGCACGTCGCGTTTCGTCCGCTGCGCCTCCTGCTTGCCGTGTTCGAACCGCCGCCGTGCCTCTCCCGGTTCGAATCCCGCGATGTTGCCGAGGATCACCGGCGCGAGCGCCGACGGCCGTTCGCTCCACCGCGGCGTGGTGATGTCGATCTCGCCGACGCACCGCATGCCGTAGTTGTCCAGATAGGACCGAATGGCCCGGCGCGCTTCCTCGCCGCCGGGTACGGTCGCGAGCCGTTCGAGGAACTCGTCGCCGCCGGTGTCGTTCAGGACGGCGATCGCCTCCGGATGCGGGCGGATCGCGTCGGCCACATCCAGCAGCGCCAGGCCCATCTCCGAGGTCACGTTGTTCGGTGCCGACTGCGTCAGTGCGTCCGTGAGACCATGTTCGCCCAGCCATTCGGGCAGCCGCTCGTCCAGCCAGGACACCGCCTCCGTCACAGCCATGATCACCCGGTGGCTGTCGGGATCGAACATGATCTGCCTCAGTTCCTGCAGATCCTCGAGGATCGCGTCGAACAGTTCCGGTCCGGACACCGCCGGTACCCGCCGTTTCGTGGCGGCGAGCGATTCCTCGTGGCGTGCGATCAGCTTCTCCGGGATCGACGGGTCCGGTTCGATCGCCTCCGCGGCGCTCGCGGTCGACGGTGGTGGCGCGGGCTGCGAGCTCGGGTCGGCGGGAGGGGTGAGGAACCCGTCGCGGTCGGCGACCGTGCGGAGTGCATCGCCGATCAACGGGTCGGAACCGCCCAGTGCGCCGAGCAGACCGTCGCGCGTCGCGGGGGAGGCCAGGCGCTCGGTGACGTCGACGAACAGCCTGCCGCCCGCGTGGACCATCGGTGCGGGCGTGGTCAGCAGCCACACCGACAGTCCGAGCGGCTTCATGGCGTCGGTCATCATCTGCTGGTGACCGACCGAGACGTAGACGCGATTGCGGTCGTCGGCCGCCTCGGGGATCGGGAACACGGTCGTGATCGGTCTGCTTTGGACGATCAGGAACTCGTCGCCGGTGCGGCACCACTCGATGTCCTGCGGCCTGCCGAAATGCGCCTCGATCCGGCTGCCCAGCTCGTCGAGTCGCACGGCCTGCTCGTCGGTCAGTGACGGCAGGCGCCGCTGCTGCGGCGGGATGTCGACCTCCGCAGTTCCGCCGCCCGGTGCCGCGCGAACGGCCGACCTTTTCCCGACGATCGTCGAGTCGACGACCTCCCCGCTGCGCACGATGAACGAGTCGGAGTCGTCCATTCCGCCCACAACGGTTTCGCCGAGGCCGAGATTCGCCGCGATGGCGGTGATCGTCCGATCCCCGGTGGTGGGCGCGGCGGTGAACATGATTCCCGACGCGTCCGGGGAGGCCATCCGCTGCACGACGACGGCCATGCCGATGCCGTCGTGGTCGGCGCTGGGATCGGCGCTGGGGCGGCCGAATCCGTTCCGCAGCCGGTAGGTCACGGCACGTTCGGTGAACAGCGAGGCCCAGCACCTGCGGACGTGGTGCAGGACGTCGGCGGCGCCGACGTTCAGATACGTGTCCTGCTGGCCCGCGAACGATGCCGTCGGCAGGTCTTCGGCCGTGGCACTGGAACGGACGGCGTAGGCGGTGCCGGCGTCGACCCGAGCGGTGACCGCCTCGGCGACGTCGCCGGGAACGGTAACGCCTTCGATGACGTTCCTGATCTCCTCGGCGAGGCTGCGAATCGTTTCGCGGTCGCCGGGATCCAGTCGTGAGATCCGGTCGAGCTTCTCGTCCAAGGACGGCGCTGTGGCCAGGACCCGGCGAAAAACGCTCGTGGTCACGCAGAATCCGGCGGGAACGTCGACTCCCTCGAGTCGTGACAGTTCCCCCAGCTGGGCTCCCTTTCCCCCGACGAGGCCGGCGTCCTCGAGGCCGACCTCGGTCAAGCCCAGTACGACATCATTCATTTCTGCAATTCCCCCTGCGGATTCGATCCGTTTCGACCGGAGAATTGTGCTCCCGATGCCGGGTCTTGCCGCAAGGGGGAGGGTGTGCTATAAATTGGGCACGGCAGGGAGATGGGGCTCCTTGCCGATTTTTTGTTTTGAGCGCATGTCGTAGTCGTTCTCACCGAAGGCCGTGCTCGCCAAAGACCGGTCTCACCACAGGCACGTCTCACCACAGGTTGGTCTCACCACAGGTTGTGGCGTAGCAGGATCGCGGTGTTGCCGACCGTCGTGTAGCCGCGCCATTCGAGCGCCGCGGCGGGGGAGTAGCTGTCGAAGTCGACGGTCCAGCCGCCGTCGGCCCGTTGTCCGTGTGCGACACGGTCGAGGTCAGTGGCAACGGCCGTCTCGCTGACGAGTTTCCGCACGGGGCGTCCCGGTCGAGGGGCGAGGTCCAACAGGTACAGCGTCTCGCCCTCGGCCCCGCCCTCCACCGGAACGGCACCGTCGGCGGGGACGAACGTCGCCAGGTGGTCCAGCAGTGCCGGAGCCTCGGGGCGGGTGTCGGCGGCCGCGTCGACCAGCTGCACCGCGAACGACAGGACGTACGCGAACGGACGCTCGTCGAGGTCGCGGATCCGGGCGAAGCAGTACTCGGTGGCGCGCGTGAGCCACGGGTGGGTGGCCGCGTCGGCGTCGAACGCCGCGAGCCGGTGTGCCTGCGCCGCGACCGCCGCGGTGATCTGCAACGACGACGCCCGCGGGTCGGCCTGCGTCCAGAACGGTGCGCAGCCGGTCGCGTCGGCGACCGGGAGCGCGAACGGCAACCCGCCGTCGGGCAGGGTCACCGAGGTGAGCCAGTCCAGCAGTTCGACGGCCCGGGCAGTGGTCACGGGTTCGGCGTCGGCCATCGCCTCCAGCGCGTGCAGTGCACCGGCGGGCTGGCTCTCGGGCGCACGCAGGTCCGGTTCGATGCCCCAGCCGTAACCGCCGTCTGCGTTCCGGTACGCCTCCAGCGCGGCGAGGACCGCGTGGCCGTCGCCCGCCCCCGTGAGCGCATCCAATCGTCGCCGGTCGAGTTGCCGCCCGTGCGCCGTGAGGAACGTGCGCGCCTGGTCGATACCCATGCACCGACGATGGCACCTGTGCCCGGCCGTCGCTTGTACGAAACGGCCGTGCCGCCGCCGCTCCCGTACGCGCGGCCCGGTCGAGCGAGGCGGCCAGTCGCAGGTCACCCGGATCCGGTGCGGCCCGCCGCCACGGCCGGTCGGAGCACCGCGCCGGCACGCGGGATGTCGACCCGTCGCTCGGCATAGCCCACGCCGGTCACCTCCCGCCGGTCAGCGCAACTTCCACGACTCGCGCACATGGCAATTGTCGTTCTCCCACCACTGCAGGTCGATCCGGTCGACGCGGAGCCGCACCGGCAACACGCCGGCCAGGTCCGCGGCGACGGTGTCCGGCGTGATGCCGTCGGCCACGCGGTCGAGCGTCAGGTGCGGCACCACGTTTCCGAACTCGCCGCCGTACGGCGGGCACCACGGGAACGCCGCGGTGAGGGCGCGGGTCAGGACGCGCAGCGGCCGGTCGGGGTCGGCGCGCAGGTGGATGAGCCCGTCCGGGAACGTCTCGATCCGCCCGAGCACGGTGTCGAACGCGGGAGTCTCCGTGGCGATGCGGGCGACGACGTCGAGGTCGGCCCGTGTGGGTTCGGCCAGCCACGGCGCGAGCAGCGTGATGTGTGCGTGCGCGAACGCGGGGTCGGACGACACGAACGACGCGTCGTAATGCGCGGTGCGGGCGCGGACCCAGCCGTCGAGTTCCGCGACACCGACGGCCAGTACCGAATGGCCGGACGAGCCGGTCACGCCGCCGGGGAGGTCTCCTGCTTAGGCGTCATGCGCGCCTCGACCACCATCACGGCGACGACCACGCCGAAGCCGACGAGGCCCAGCGTGATCGCCATGCCGAGGTGGTCGCCGGGCGCGAGGAGTCCGCGGTCGTCGGTCTGCCACGGCCACAGTGCGCGGAGGCTGCCCGCCATGAGGCCGGTCAGGACGACGAGCGTGATGCGCTTGCGGTGCTCCAGCAGCCACTGCAGCACCTTGACGATCGACCCGAGGCCGATCACGGCGCCGAGCGCGAACAGGCCGAGGTAGGCGAGGTCGCGATCGTTCACCGCACTGAGCGTCGGCTGGTAGAGGCCGATCGTGAGCAGCAGGAACGAGCCGGACAGGCCGGGCAGCACCAGTGCGCAGATCGCCACCGCCGCCGACAGGATGATCACCGGTGCCGTGGCTTCGAGGTCACCGGGCGGCAGACTGACGAGCACGTACACGACGACGGCCGTGACGAGTGCCGCCAGCCCGTCCTTCCACGTCCACGGCGTGTGGCCGCCCGAGGAGTCCTTCGCCGGTGCCGTCTTCGACATCGAGTACGGCACCCACAGCGAGGCCAGCACCATGCCGAAGAACAGCGCCCGCGTCTGCACCGGGTGCTCCTCGACCCACACCTCCATGAGGCTGGCCATGATCAGCAGCGCGGCGAACATGCCCGCCAGCAGCGGGATGATCGTCCGCCAGGCGACCGAGCGGAACTCCTCGGCCGCCCGTCCCATGCCCTTGCCGCGCGGCAGGTCCGACACCGTGCGGACGACGCCGGAGATGAGGTGTCCCGCCGAGGCGATCGCCGTGTCGTACACCTTCGTGACGAGCGCGACCGTGCCGCCGCTGACCCCGGGAACCGTTTCGGCGGTGCCGATCAGCGCGCCGCGCACCACGTCGATGCCGTAGCTGGTCCACGCCGGGGCCTTGCCCGCGCGCTGCGGCGATGTCGTCACACTCTCTCCTTCGTCCGGCCGGCTCCGTCGTGCGAACCGGCGGCTCCTTCGTGCGGGCCGGGAACGGCCGCCTGCGGCCGGTTCCATGTTGGCAGGCGCCGAGTTCAGGGCCGCCGCAGGTCCTCACCCGGGGCGGACCCGTCGCGAACCCGGGCGTGCAGCAGCGCGAACGCGGCCGCGCGGGCTCGACACGGTGCGGGGATGGGGCCGTGAGGTCATGATGCGGCGACGGACGTAGCCGCCGTGTGAAAGCCGTGCGTGTCCTCCGCAGGCGGCTGTCAGCGGCCCGCGCGGATGTCGGCGAGGGAGCGGTCGTGGCGGCGGAAGAAGTCGCCGATCTCGGCGTCGCGCAGCGGCACGAAGGCGAGTACGAGCAGCATGTTGCCCGGCAGCAGCAGCCAGGCCGTCTGTGTCAGCGCGACGACCCACATGACGGCGCTCACGGGCAGCGCGACGAGCAGGACGGTGCGAGCCCACCGTTTCGGCTCGGCCAGCACCAGCGACGCGGGCGCGACGAACGCGAACTGCAGCGACGTGACGATCAGCAACGTCCACAGCAGCCGGTCGGTCGTCGGCACCGCGGCCGCCATGGCCAGCAGCACCGACAGTGCGCCGCTCAACAGCGTGAGCCACCGGATGCGGCCCACGCGACGACGGATGCGGTCGTCGGGCGACTCGGCGTCTGGGTCGAGCGCACCGGCTGCGGGGTCCCGGCCGGGGGCCGCCTCGTCGGCACCACCGGTCTCCGTGCGCTCGACGTCGACGGGGCCGGTGTCGTCCGGCTGCTCGTTCGGTTCGGCCGCCACCACGTTCACTCCCTCACCTCGCCGGTGTCACCTCCATCATCGACCATCCGGCCGACGGCGGGCGTGCCAGGGAGGCAGTGGTGTGCGGGCAGGCACGCCGGGTGGCCCCGGGCCCCCTCGTCCCGGGGCCACCCGGTGCCCGCCCACGACCCCCGGGGGCACCCTGACTGCGGTGGACGCAACCAGGGTGCCCCGGGGCTTTTCTCCGGTGACCGGTCGTTTCAGCTCAGGTGGTTCACCTCGGCGAGTTCGTGCACGGGCGTGGGGATGCCGACGTGCCGGGCCTTGAGCTGCAACGCCAGGTACAGCGAGTAGTGCCGGGACTGGTGCAGGTTGCCGCCGTGGAACCACAGGGCCTCCTGCTGCGTGGGCTTCCACATGTTGCGCTCCTCGCCCTCCCACGGGCCGGGGTCCTTGGCGGTGTCCGAGCCGAGGCCCCACACCTTGCCGACCTTGTCGGCGACCTCCTGGCCCATGAGGTCGGCGGCCCAGCCGTTCATCGATCCGTAGCCCGTGGCGTACACGACGAGGTCGGCGGGCAGTTCGGTGCCGTCGGCCAGCACGACGGAGTCCTCGGTGAGCCGTTCGACCTGCCCATGGGCGAGTTCGACCTCGCCGCCCGCGACGAGATCTGCCGCGCCGACGTCGATGTAGTAACCCGAGCCGCGGCGCAGGTACTTGAGGAACAGGCCGGACTCGTCCTCGCCGAAGTCGAGCCAGAACCCGGCGCGTTCGAGCCGTTCGTAGAACTCGGCGTCGCGCTCCTTCATCTTCTCGTACAGCGGGATCTGGAACTCGTGCATGATCCGGTACGGCAGCGACGCGAAGATCATGTCGGCCTTCTCGGTGGTCACGCCCGCGGCCAGCGCCCGTTCCGAGTACAGGTCGCCCATGCCGATCTCCATCAGGCTCTCGCTCTTCACGATGTGCGTGGACGAGCGCTGCACCATCGTCACGTCGGCGCCGTACTCCCACAGCGCGCCGCAGATGTCGAACGCGGAGTTGTTGCTGCCGATCACGACGACGCGCTTGCCCGCGTAGGCGTCCGGCCCGGGGTGCTGCGAGGAGTGGTGCTGCTCGCCGCGGAACACCTCCTGCCCCGGCAGCTGCGGCACGTTCGGTTTGCCCGACATGCCCGTGGCGAGCACGACCTGCTTCGGGTGCAGCGTCATGCGTTCACCGTCGCGGTCGACCTCGACCGTCCACTCCTTCGTGGCCGGGTCGTAGTTCGCCGAGGTCGCCGTGGTGGAGCCCCAGTAGGGCACCTCCATGATCTTGACGTACGACTCGAGCCAGTCGGCGATCTTGTCCTTCGGCGCGAACACCGGCCAGTTGTCCGGGAACTTCAGGTACGGCAGGTGGTCGTACCAGACCGGGTCGTGCAGGCACAGCGACTTGTACCGGCCGCGCCACTGGTCGCCGGGCCGCGGATGGTTGTCGATCACCAACGCGGGCACGTCGAGTTGCCGGAGCCGCGCGCCGAGCGCGATGCCGCCCTGCCCGCCGCCGATGACCAGCACGTACGGCTGCACGGTGGTGCCGAGCTCGGCCTCTTCCTGGGCCCGCTTCTCGGCCCACGTCATGCGGTCGGGGTTGATGCCGTGCTCGGCGCCCATCGGACGGTGCGTGCCCCGCGGCTCCTCGTGGCCCTTGAGCTCGTACATCGTGGTGAGGAACGTCCACGCCTTCGTCTCGTGGTCCTCCTCGACGAGCCGGGCCAGGCCGCGTCCCCTCCCGATGGCGGTCTCGAAGGTGAACCACGCCGTGATGACGCCGTCGGCCTCCTCCGGCGGTTCCTCGAGCGCGAAGTTCGCAGGGTCGACGTCGCCGAGGGTGGCCTCGAGTCGCCGCGCCACGCCGTCCGGATTCTCCGTGGTGGTGATGTTCCAGGTGAACGCGATGAGGTCGCGCCAGTAACTGGTCGCCGCGAACATGCTCGCCGCGCGGGGAATGTCGCGCGCGGCCAGTGCGTCGGCGAATCCGGTCAGCCAGTTCTCGGCCTTGCGCTGCGGGCTCGGCAGCGAGTCGGTCTGCGGCGAACCGAGGGTCTGCGTCATCGGAGGGCCCTCCCTTGCGGCAACGTGGTTCATCGTGTGATGTGGGATACACGATCCGCGCAGAGTTGCCGGTCGGGCCAGCGTTGCGTCGCGTTGCACGCGCCGGGGCCGGCGGGAAGCGTCGTCGGGAGGTGCAGTCGTGGTCGGTGAGATGGCGTTGTCGGAGCTGCCGGCCGACCTGTCCGAGCACGCGCGGGTGATGCAGCGGGTGCACGAGGCGGTCCTCACCGGTTCGCGCCCGCCCGTCCGCCCGCGTGGTGTGGTGGAGCGGTCGTGGTCGCGCATGCTCGACCTGGGGCTGGACGTGTCGGGGTCGCCGCGCGCGATGGTGCCGTTGCCCGACCTGGAGCTGCGCAGGCGCCGGTCGGGACTGGAGCCGGTGATCGGTGAGCTGCGGCAGCTGCTGAGCCGGGCCGCGGAGACGTCGCCGTTCCTGGTGGTGGTGACCGACGCCGACGGGGTGATCCTGTGGCGGGACGGTGCCTCCCGGGTGCGGGCGTACGCGGACGCGCTGGGGTTCGCCGAGGGTGCCCGCTGGACCGAGGCAACGGTGGGCACCAACGCGGTCGGCACCGCGCTCGTGGAGGCGGCACCGGTGCAGCTGCTGGCGGCCGAGCACTTCGAGTCCGCGCAGCACCCCTGGTACTGCTGCGCCGCGCCGGTTCATTCGCCGGTGACGGGCGAACTGGCGGGCGTGGTGGACATCAGCGGCCCGGCTCTGACGTTGCATCCGGCGATCGGTGCGCTCGTGGAGACGTCGGTGCGACTGGCCGAGTCGGGGTTGTGGCGGGTGCACGAACAGCGGCTGGAACGGCTGCGCCGCACCGCCGAACCCGTACTCGGCGGCGTGGGCGAACCGCTGCTGGTCGTCGACGACGACGGGTGGGTCGCGGTGCGGTCCGGCATCGCGGCCGGTCCTCGGGTGGCGGTGCCGCGCGAGGGACTGCCGTTGGCGGTCGCGGGCCTCGGGCTGTGCACCCCGGAACGACTGGGCGAGGGCTGGCTGCTGCGCCCGCGCAGGGAACGCGGCCCGATGCAGGCCGAACTCGACCTGTCCGGCGACCCCGTGGTGCGGGTGCACGGGGGCGACGGGTCGTGGTCGGCGGGACTGACGAGGCGGCAGGCGCAGGTTCTGGCGCTGATCGCCCGCGCGGGCCCGGCCGGCGTCGACGCGGCCGTGCTCGGGCGTGGACTGTTCGGCGACGACGGGCACGCCGTGACGGCGCGGGCCGAGGTGTCCCGGCTGCGGCGCGTCGTGGGTGACCTGGTGGCGCCTGCGCCGTACCGCCTGGCCGACGGCGTGAGCCTGACGGTCACGGGCGAGGCGTAACCCTGCCCGGGGTCAGCCGGGCGGGCGGCGGCCGAGGAGCGCGACGAGGCGGTCGATCGGCGGTGCGTCGTCGGGATACGGCTGTGCCGGGCCGAACGGGCCGTCGTCGCCGCCGCCCAGGCCTGCCAGCTGTTCACGGGTGAAGCCGAGGGCGCGCTCGACGATGTCGTCGGGGTAGTCGACGTACTGGCCGGTGGCGACGGCGAGGTCCCAGCCGTGCACCAGGTCTTCGACGGTTCGCAGCTGCACCGCGGCGATGCCGGGGATCGCGCCGACGGGCGCCTCGATGACCTGCTCCAGCGCGCCCGGCCTGCGGAACGCGGTGACGACGTCGGTGGCGTACGCGCGGTAGGCGCCCGCTGGGTCGTCACCGAGCGCGTCGGCGTAACCGGGATCGAGCGGATGGCCGGGCCTGCCCGTCAGCAGCCCGGCGAACAGCCTGCTGCCCAGCGCGAGATGGTTCGTCACGTCGCGCACCGACCACGCGCTGCACGGCGTCACGCCCTGCCACTGGTCGGAGCGGATACGGGCGACGACGTCGCCCACGGCCTGCAGGCTGACGTCCAGATCGTCCACGGGTGTGTTCGGCATTCAAACTCCCGGCCCGAGGTGCGGTGTGCTTACTGCCCGGCTCTGCGGCGGTCTGCGGTGCCGAGCGTCCCTGTGGTGTCGGCTACCCGGCGACGCAGGACCCCAAGACCCGCGCACTCGATGACGTCGTGGTCCGATTCTCGTCACTGCGCGGGCCTCCCCGAGGCCGACACTGCCCGATACCGCCGCCGACACCGCCTACCGACAAGCCCGATACCGTCCGCCGGCACCGGGCTTCACGATCGTCGCGCCGCCTGCGCCATCCAGTCGACGCAACCGTGGACCCGGGCCAGCACGTGGGCGGGCCACACCTCGTCGGCGTACTCGCTGCCGAGGTACAGCGCCCGCGCGTGCTCGGTCACCGCCCGGTACTCCTCCGGCAACCGCTGCGCAGCCCACGCCGCCGCCGCGTCCTTCGGCAGGATCTCGCCCGTCTCGACCGTGGCCCACGCGCGCGCCACCGTCAGGATCGCGTTCCGCGTGTCGGTGTCGACCTCGGCCAGTACGTCGTCGAGGCCAGCCAGGCTCGCGCGGACCACGTCCGCGTGCGTGACCGGCGCCAGCACCTCCCCGGGCGGCGGCCCCGCCAACGTCCGGTTCCCCGCCAGCGCCGAGGCCACCGCCAACACCAGATCCGCCATCGGCTCCGGCATCGGCACGTAACCGGCTTCGTAGCGCTCGCGGAGCCATTCGCCGTACAGGTAGTCGACCACCGGCGGGAACCGCCGCTGGTCACCCTCTCGCGTCGCACCGTTGTCCTCGGCGTCGCTCCGCGACGTGCCGCTCGATGCCGACGTAGGACCGGCCGTGTCGTCGACCGCCCCACCGCTACCCGCGTCACCGGGCGCCACGTCGCTGCGGACCACCACCATCAGCTCCACCGGCCGCAATCCGTCACCGATGCCGGACATCCCGAGCAGCCCGCGTGTCAGTTCCCGTCGTCGGTCGTCGTCGAGCCTGCGCCGCGTCACCGCCAGCACGTCGAGATCGCTGGCAGGCCGCAGGCCGCCCAGCACCGACGAGCCGTGCAGGTAACAGCCGATGACGTCGTCGACCACCACGCCGTCGACGAGCTCGGCCACCCGCAGTGCGAGTCCGTCGTCCGTCGTCGCCCGGCCGCCCCGGACGTCGTCGTCGCCAGTCATGTCGCCGCCTCGCATGTCGTCGACCTCGTGTCGTCACTTCCGAGGCCGTTGTTCCGGCCTCGGCGCCAGAGTGCCCGCCCACGCGTGAACCGGCCATGCGCACCGGCCGACACGTTCGGGTGCACCGGCTGCCGGGAACGGGTTTCTGGTTGACTCGGTCGCCATGCGACGACCTCTCGCGTTCGGTACCTGCGCAGGCATCGCGGCCGTGGCGGTCACGCTCGCCGGCTGCGACATCCCGGAACCCGGCGGCGACGACGGAACCACCGCGGAACCACAGACCCGTACCGTCACACGCACCAAGCCCGAGCCGAAGCTGCCGCCCGAGCCGAAACCGGCCCAGGTCGTCGACGCCTGCCCCTACCTGCCCACAGCCGAGGCGGAACGCGCCAACGGTCAGGGCGTCAGCGAAGTCCGCACCTCCACCGAGAAGCCGCACCCGACGTGCTTCTTCTACCGCCCTGACGGTGAGGTGCAGCTGACCACGCAGGTGTTCACCGGGGCGCCCGACGTCGCCACGGGCATCGTCGACCGCGCCGCCCCCGTCGACACGTCCAACCCCACCGAACAGCCCGCGGGTTGGAGCGGCGGCTACCTCGCCGACCGCGACGGCGCCGTCTACGCCGTCGCGAAACAGGGCACGGCCGTCGTAGTCACGACGAACCAGTCGCAGAGCGTCAAGGCCAGGACCGTTGCGAGCGACATCATCGCCACGCTCGGGCTGTGACCACCGCCTGACCACCGCCTGACCACCGCCTCTGCACCGTCGTCCCTCGGCTTCCTCGCACAGAGTGATCGGTCGACGACGGAGAACGGGCCACGACGTGAGTACGAAAACACCCGTGTACTAGGGTTGCGCCACACGTGCAGACCACCCAGCGTTGATCAAGAATCGCCGATTCCCCTGATCAGGTGACGATCGACCGTTCGGCTCTGCGCGGGTCCCCCTCCGAATTTCGAAGTGACAAAGGAAGATCTCGTGGCTGACACCCTCAAGGAAGCTCTGCTCGACTCGACCCGTCGTCCGGACGTCGTCACCGACCTGACCACGCTCATCGACCAGGAGGTCGACGACAAGAGCGGTGTGTCCGGCACGGTCATCAAGACCGGCTACGGCGCCGTCAAGAAGATCAAGCCGGGCATCATCGGTTCCGCTGTGGACAGCCTGCTCGACGATTTCGTCGCGGCGCTCGAGCCCATCTTCGCCGACTTCAAGGCCAGCGGCGGCGGCGACTTCGGCGCCTACCTGCCCACGCGGAGTGACGAGGCCGCCGACGCGCTCCTGTCGGTCACCGACTCGCGCGCCGAGCAGTCCTCGCGTGACTCCATCAAGAAGGTCTACGAGAAGCTCCGCCCGAAGGGCAAGGAGAACGTCGTGGAGGCGCTGCCGCGGCTCGGCGCGCTCATCCAGAAGTACACGGGCTGACCCGGGCGACCACACGCGAAAGGGCGACCTCCCGATGCGGGGAGGTCGCCCTTTCGCTGTGTTCGGTTCTGCGACGCTCGGCCGTGTCCGTCATCGGGATCCGGGCTGCGCTCGGGCGTCGCTGCGTGGCGGTGGCCGTCAGACCTGCTTCGACTGAGGCTTCGCGCTCGTCTGGCCGTTGTGGCTCGCCGCTGCACCCGTCTCCGGGTTGTCGGTGCTCTGCGGCGGGGCCGGCGCCACCGGGGCCTCCGGCTTCGGCCGCAGCGCGTACGCCACACCGGCGATGACGGCGATGGCCAGCACGATCGGAAGCTTCTTGCGCTTCTTCTTCTCGCCGGTCTCCGCACCGGCGGCAGCGCCCTTCGCCTCCTTCATCGCCACCTTGAAGTCCTTCTTGGCCATCTTGAAGTCCTTCTTGGCACGACGCTTCGACTCGCCCGCAGCCTTCGCGGCCTTCACGGCGGCCTTCTTGGCCTTCCGCGTCGGTTCCGTCAGCTCGCCGCGGCGATCGTCGGCGACCTGCTTGGCCTTCTTGGCGCTCTTGGAGACCTCTTTGCTGGCCTTCTTGGCCTGCGTGGCCAGCTTCTTCTGGGCGCGTCGCGAGGACTTCACGACCTCGTCGGTGCCGTCGGTCAGCCGGTCCTTCACGGACTCACCCGCCTCCGCGGTTCGAGTCATCGCCTCCACCTCGTTATTCGTTGGTTGTCTGCGTGTCACACTACCCGCCATCCTGCCCCTTACCGTCGGATTATGCCCGGGATGGCACGATGATTCGTGTGACTGAGAGCAACGAGAGCGTGGTCGGTACCAAGTTCAAGGCCACTCTGCACACCAACCGTGGCGACATCGCCATCAACCTTTTCCCTGATCACGCCCCGAAGACGGTCGCGAACTTCGTCGGTCTCGCCGAGGGCACGAAGGAGTACACGCAGCCGAACGCGAAGGGCGAGAAGAGCGGTCCGTTCTACGACGGCGCCATCTTCCACCGGGTGATCGAGGGCTTCATGCTGCAGGGCGGTGACCCGACGGGCACCGGTCGCGGCGGTCCGGGGTACAAGTTCGACGACGAGTTCCACCCGGAGCTCCAGTTCAACCGGCCGTACCTGCTGGCCATGGCGAACGCCGGACCGGGCACCAACGGCAGCCAGTTCTTCATCACGGTCGCGCCGACGCCGCACCTGAACTTCAAGCACACGATCTTCGGTGAGGTCGCCGACGACTCGTCGCGCGCCGTCGTCGACGAGATCGGCCGCGTCGCCACCGGCCCGGCCGACAAGCCGCTCGAGGACATCGTCATCGAGTCGGTCGAGATCGAACGCTCCTGATCTCTCCTCGGCACGTGCAGTGACTCAGCCTCCGTATCCGCCCGACCACGAACCGGCCAGGGCCGAGGGCGGGGCCCGGCCCGGATGCTGGTGGCATCCGAGCAAGCCGACGGGTTTGAGCTGCGTGCGATGCGGCCGTCCGGCCTGCCCGGACTGCTTGCGCGAAGCATCCGTCGGTTACCAGTGCATCGACTGTGTCGAAGCCGCACGTGCCCAGCAGCGCCGACCACAGCCGCTCCGCCCCGGCGACCGCACGGTCGCCGGGGCGCGCGTGTCGTCGAAGGCCGTCGTCACGCCGCTGCTGATCGCGGTCAACGTGCTGTTCTACGTCGTCACCGCCGCGCAGGCGGGCGACCCGATGAACAACCAGAACTCGGCGCTGCTCGACGGCGGTTCGCTGTGGCCGCTGGGCATCCACGTCCACGGCGAGTGGCTCCGGCTGCTCGCCTCGGGCTTCCTGCACTACGGCCTGCTCCACCTCGCGATGAACATGCTCGCGCTGTGGATCCTCGGCAAGGACCTCGAGCTGCTGCTCGGCAAGGTCCGTTTCCTCGCGCTCTACCTCGTGTCGCTGCTCGGCGGGTCGACGGCCGTGTTCCTGCTCGGCGACGTGAACGTCGGAACGGCAGGCGCCTCCGGTGCCGTGTACGGCCTGATGGGCGCGCTGCTCGTCGCCGTCCTGCGGCTGAAACTCAACCCCGGCGGCGCGATCGGCATCATCGCGATCAACCTCGTCCTGACCGTGACCATCCCCGGCATCTCGCTGCTCGGTCACCTCGGCGGACTGGTAGCGGGCGCGTTGGTGATGGTGGCGATGCTGTACGGCCCGAAGAAGGACCGTACGGCCTACCAGGTCACGATGGTGGGGCTACTGGCCGCCGCGTGCGTCGGCCTGATCATCTACCGCGACTCCACGATCGCGGCCGACATCTGCCGCAGTTACCCGGCGGTGTGCATGGGCACCAACGTCTGATGTCCGGCACCCGCGTCGCCGCCGCTCGGCTGCGCGGCGCGTGGCCGAGCGGCCGGTCAGTCGCCGACCTGTCGGTCCTCGCCGGGACCTGAGCTTCGAGCCTGCAGGGCAGTCAGGTCGTCGTGGACGTCGCGAGGGTCGACACCCAGTTCCAGCCAGCCCAGGACCACGAGCCCGGTGCCCTCGTCCGGTTCGGCGTCGCCGTCGGCGGGCGTCTCGGGCGAACGGTGTCCGGGCGACAGGGGTTCGATCTCCAGCGCGGTCGCGTCCCGGCCCATCCTGCGGACCGTCGTGAGGCGGATCCGGACCTCGTGCCAGGCCAGCGGCCTGGTGCCGCCGAGGCTGCGGACCCGCAGGCCCGCGGTGTCGGCCGTCAGCCGCGGCCGGACGAACGTGCCGTACGCGGCCGCTAGCGCCATCGCCGCCGCTCCGAGGCCGAACAGCACCGTGCCCGGCCGGTCGGCGGCTGTCGAGGCGCTGAGCGCGCCGGCAGCCGCCCCCACGGCGAGCACCCAGCCGATCGCCACCAGCCCCGGATGCGTCGACCAACTGAGAGTTGAGTTATCCACAGGGGCGTCCACAGTGGGGATCAATCACACCGGTGTAATCCGGTGTCCTGCGGCGGAAGCGAGCCGATCCGCCGATCGGCTCAACGCCATTTCATCGTCATGAGCAGGCCACTGATCATCAGGGCGAACCCGATCGCGAAGTTCCAGTTGCCCAGCTCCAACATGAAGGGGATCTTGTCGCCCGCGAGGTAGTTGACGACCAGCCAGGCCAGGCCCAGCAGCATCAACCCGAACATGACGATCTTGTACGGAAGCGGCGACGGACCGGCCGCCGCGACCTTGACCGGAGTTCTCCGGTCGGCCGGCGGGGTGTACGCCGTCTTCTTGCGGACCTTGGACTTGGGCATTGATGTCCCTCGTACTCTGCGAATCGAAACGCGTGTCGGTGCCTTAGTCACCGTCACCCAGACACGTTAACGTAAGCGCCCAGGCGTCCGAAGCAGTACTGAGGAGCCCGCGGGAAGCCCGGCACACCGTGTCGGGGCGACGCTGCGCGTGAAGGCCCGGCGCGCGCGACCACGGGCAGGAGTCATGGGCGAGAGGAGCCCCCTTGTCGACGTCCGACGAGGACCCGCAGACCACGCAGATCCGTGCGGCAGGCGCGGAATCGCCCCCGGCGAGGACCGCGGACCGACCGCCGGCACCGCCGCGTCCCCGCGGCGGCAAGGTGCGCGCCGCGGTCCGCGGTTTCGGCGAACTGCTCATCACGCTCGGTCTCGTACTGTTGCTGTTCGTGGTCTACGAGCTGTACGTCACGAACTGGAAGTCCGGCAGGCTCCAGAGCGAGGCCAGCACTCAGCTGGAGCAGGCCTGGCGCGACGCGCCGCAGGACGAGCGGCAGCTCCACGTCGATCCGGCCGACGGCCAGGCGTTCGCCCGCATGTACATCCCCACGTTCGGCGTCGACTGGAGCTTCACCGTCCAGGAGGGCGTCGGCCCGAAGGCGCTGGAGATCGGCCCGGGGCACTACAAGGACACCGCCATGCCCGGGCAGCCCGGCAACATGGGCGTCGCCGGCCACCGCGTCGGCAAGGGTGCCCCGTTCAACGACCTGGACCTGCTGAACTCGTGCGACCCGGTGGTCATCGAGACCGGCGACAGCTTCTACGTCTACCGCGTGCTTCCCATGGCCGGCGAGGTCGACGGCTGGGCCGAGGGCAAGGGCACGCAGCAGCGGTGCGCCAACGTCGCCCCGCTGCAGGACAAGCAGCACGCCTACGACGAGACGTTCGGCAGGCGCATCGTGCTGCCGAGCCGCGGCGACGCCGTCTCGCCCGTGCCGTACAAGGCCCGCAACCCGCTGCCGAAGGCGTCGCAGGCGTCGCTGCTCACGCTCACCACGTGCCACCCGCAGTTCTCCGACGCCGAGCGCATGATCATCCACGGGGTGCTGACGAACCAGTACAAGAAGGCCCAGGGCACCGGCTACGACGACCTGCTGGCCGAGATCGGGGAGGCGTGACATGTACGGCTGGATCTGGCGCCACCTGCCCGGACCGGTGGCCCTGCGCGCGGTCGAGGCGCTCGTGCTCGTCGCGGCCGTCGTTGCGCTGCTGATGTTCGTCGTCTTCCCGTGGCTCGAGCCGATGCTGCCGTTCAACGACGTCTCGGTGCAGTAGGGGGTTCGGTCGGTATCCTGCGGTCATGCGTGTACTGGTCGTCGACAACTACGACAGCTTCGTCTACAACCTCGTGCAGTACCTGGCGCAGCTCGGCGCCGAGCCCGAGGTGTGGCGGAGCGACGTCGTCGACCCGGACACGGTTCCGCAGTTCGACGGCGTGCTCGTCTCGCCCGGCCCGGGCACGCCCGAACGCGCGGGCCGCAGCATCGACGTGATCAACCGGTGCGCCACCGACGGCGTGCCGATGCTCGGCGTGTGCCTCGGCCACCAGGCCCTCGGCGTCGCCTGGGGCGCGACCGTGGACCGCGCGCCCGAACTGCTGCACGGCAAGACCAGCCAGGTGCAGCACAGCGGCGTGGGCGTGCTCGCGGGTCTGCCCGCACCGTTCACCGCCACGCGCTACCACTCGCTGACCGTGCTGCCCGAGACGATCCCCGACACCTTCGAGGTCACCGGCCGCACCGAGTCCGGCGTCGTCATGGGCATGCGGCACCGGCAGCTGCCGCTCGAAGGCGTCCAGTTCCACCCGGAATCCGTCCTGACGCAGGGCGGGCACCGCATGCTCGCGAACTGGATGGCAGCGGCGGGCCACCCCACGGCGCCCGCGACCGTCGACAGCCTCGAACAGGCCACCCGGTCCCTGCAGCAGGCAGCCGCCTGACCCACGGGACGCCCGCTCACGCGTCACGCCCCGCACACGAGAACGGCCGCACACGAGAACGGCCGCGCCACCCGGCAGGGCGGCGCGGCCGTCGCGGCTCATCGCGGTGGGATCAGGGGCCGTTACCAGGCGGGTCGAAGATCCCGCCGTCGTCGTCACCGCCGCCGCCGTTCTCGCCACTGGACGGCGGTGAGGACTCGCCTTCCTCGGCGCCGATGTACAGCGTCACCGGCTGGCCCTTCGTGATCGCCTCACCCGGCGCCGGGCTGCTGTTGGTGACCTTGCCGACCTCCTCGTCGTCGGCGCCGGGGTCCGCGACCCGGCTCGGCTGGCCGCCCTTCCAGCCCGCGTCCTTGAGCGCCTGCACGGCCTGCTGGTACGTCTTGCCGGTCAGATCCGGCATTTCCATCTGCTGGTTGGCGCCGTTGGACACCGTCAGCTGGATCGTGTGGCCGCGTTCGAACTCGCCCGCGTTCGGCGTCTGGCTGATCACCGTGCCCTGGGGCTGCTCGCTGTCAGTGGTGGTGCGCGACACCGTGAAGCCGAGCTGCTCGAGCCTCGCCTTCGCCTCGGCGAACTTCTTGCCCTGCATGTTCTCGACAGAGATCTTCTCGGGCGCCTTGCCCAGCGTGATAGTCACGCTCGTGCCCGATTCGACCTCGTGGTGGGCGGCCGGGTTCTGGCCGATGACCGTGTCCACGGCCGACGAGTCGTCGACCTCCTCGTAGTTCACGTCCTGGTCGAGCGACAGCCCGGCGTCCTTCAGCGCCTGCTCGGCCTCGCCCTGGTCCAGGCCCTGCAGGTCGGGCACCCGCACCTGCGACGGCTTGACACCCACCTGCAGCGTCAGCTGTTTCGTCACGTCCATCCGCGTACCCTCGGACGGCGACACGGCCAGCACCGTTCCCCGCTGGTCCGGGGTGCACGCGTTCGGATCGTTCCGGCCGGCCTGGGCGCGGCAGATGACCTCTTCCTGCTGCACGTTGGTGAAGCCTGCGTTGCTGAGCCGCTCGGTCGCCACCGCGGTCTGCTGCCCGACGACGTCGGGCACGGCCCGTTCGGTCGTCGAGTTGCTGTCGAACACGCCCGCCAGCCACGCGGCGAACGCCACGAGACCCACGCCGAGCAGCACGAGCAGCGCGATGAGCCAGCCCTTCCGGCGACGACGTCTGCGCTCGTACTCGTCGTCGTACGGCTGGGCGTAGTCGGCGTCGTCGTAGTTCCCGTCCGGTTCGCCCGCAGGCGCGCCCATCACCTGGGTGCGTTCCTCGTCGGACATCACCATCGGCGCCGACGGGCGCTGCCCGGTGAGCGTGCGCACCAGGTCGGAGCGCATCTCCGCGGCCGACTGGTAGCGGTTGTCGGCACCCTTCGCGAGCGCCTTCAGCACCACGGCGTCGAGCTCGGGCGAGACCTCCGGGTTCATCGCCGACGGCGGTTTCGGGTCCTCCCGAACGTGCTGGTACGCCACCGCCACCGGCGAGTCACCCGTGAACGGCGGGTCGCCCGTCACCAGCTCGTACAGCACACAGCCCGCCGCGTAGACGTCGCTGCGGGCGTCGACCCGCTCGCCGCGCGCCTGCTCCGGCGACAGGTACTGCGCCGTGCCGATGACGGCGGCCGTCTGCGTCATCGCGGCCTGGCCGTCGTGGACGGCGCGCGCGATGCCGAAGTCCATCACCTTGACGGCACCGCCCCGCGTGATCATCACGTTCGCGGGCTTGACGTCGCGGTGCACGATGCCGTGGCGGTGCGAGAAGTCGAGTGCCGCGGACACGTCCGCCATGACCTCCATGGCCCGCTGCTCCGGCATCGGACCCTCGGTCTTGACGATGTCCCGCAGGGTCCTGCCCTCGACGTACTCCATGACGATGTAGGGCAGCGGGCCGTACTCGGTGTCGGCCTCACCCGTGTCGTACACGGCGACGATGGCCGGGTGGTTCAGGGCGGCCGCGTTCTGCGCCTCGCGGCGGAACCGTTCCTGGAACTGGGGGTCGCGGGCGAGGTCGGCACGCAGGATCTTGACGGCCACCTCGCGGCCGAGCCGGACGTCGTGGGCGTGGTGGACCTCGGACATGCCGCCGTAGCCGAGCGTGTCGCCAAGCTCGTAGCGGTTGGAGAGCATTCTCGGTGCGCTCATTGCTCGGTGCCGTCCCACTTCGTCCACGGTGTGCCCGTCATGCCTTCTGCGTTCTCGTCCAGGGCCCCGGCGATGCCGTCGGAACCGGTTGTCGTTTCACCGGCGATGGTCACGCCGGTTGCGCCGCCGATGACCCCGTCGTCACCGTTGTCGCCCGACGCCTGCGACCAGTTACCCCCGGTCGGAGGCGGCTGGTCGCCGACCTGTCCCGGTGGCGGATCGGAACCCTGCCCGAGCAGCACGATCAGCAGCGCCGCGACGACGGCCACGACCAGCACGGCGGCCAACGTGAGAAGTATCCACATCCCGGCGGGCCGCTGTCGCTGGTGAGCCCCCGGCGCGCCCACGCCCGGCGGCGTCATGCCGTGGGACGCGGCCCCGTGGGAACCCATGACGCCACTCTGAGCCGGTGAGACCGGTGACACCGGCTGCATCGACGGGTGGGAACCCTGCCCCACCGTATTCGGCTGTGGCTGATTTACCGGCTGTCCGGCCTGTGTGACCTGGCCTGTCGCCGTGCCGTAGCCGGCCATCCCGGACGGCCTCGGCAGCGGATGTCCCGCCTTCACCGCGGCGACCGCGGCGGCGAACTCGCCACCGGTGGCGTAGCGCTGCCGCGGATCCTTCACGAGTGTGGCTTCGATCACGGCACGCGCGGCGGGAGGTACGTCCGGCGGCAACGGCGGCGGCGCGTCGCGGATGTGCATCATCGCCACCGTCACCGCGTTCTCCGACAGGAACGGCCTGCGACCAGCGAGGCACTCGTACCCGCACACCGCGAGCGAGTAGACGTCGCTGCCCGGCTCGGCGTCCTGCCCGAGCGCCTGTTCCGGGGCGATGTAGTGGGCGGTGCCCATCACCATGCCGTTGCGCGTCACGGGTGCCGAATCGGCGGCCTTCGCGATGCCGAAGTCCGTGAGCTTCACCGCGCCCGCGGGCGTGACCATGATGTTGCCCGGCTTGACGTCGCGGTGCACCAACCCGCGCTCGTGCGCGGCCTGCAACGCATGGCCCGCCTGCTCGAGGATGTCGAGTGTGCGCTCGGCCGAGATCCGGCCCTCGCGCTGCACGATCTCCGCGAGCGGCTCACCCTCCACCATTTCCATGACCAGGAACGCGATGGCCGACTCGCCGGCCTCGGTCTCGCCGTAGTCGTGCACCGCGGCGATGTTCTGGTGGTTCAGCGACGCGGTCGTCTTCGCCTCGGCGCGGAAGCGGTGCAGGAACTCGGCGTTGCCGGACAACTCGGCCTTGAGGATCTTCACCGCCACCGGCCGGTCCAGACGTGTGTCACTGGCCTCCCACACCTCGCCCATCCCGCCGACGGCGATCTGGCTGGTGAGGCGGTAGCGCTCCGCGATCAGTTGTCCGGTCGACAGCATCTAGCCACCCCCGAGCCCTGCGGACATGGTGGCCCTGGCGATCTCGGCGGCGACCGTCCCACCGGTGGCCGCCAGCCCGCGGTTGCCGCCCGACTCGACGATCACCGCGACGGCGATCTTCGGGTCGTCGTGCGGCGCGAACGCCGTGTACCAAGCGTGCGGCGGGGTGTTCTTCGGGTCGGAGCCGTGCTCTGCGGTACCCGTCTTCGAGGCGATCTTCAGCTCCGGGTCCTTGCCACCGCCGCCGGTGTTCTCCTCGGACTGGATCATCATCTGCGTCAGCGCCTCGGCCGATTCGGCCGACATGGCCGGTTCGCCGGTGAGCTCCTCGGGGGCGATGTCCTCGATGGTCGACAAGTCCGGGGCCAACCGTGCCTTGACCAGGTTCGGCTTCATCGCCATGCCGTCGTTGGCGACCGTCGCCGCGAGCAGCGCGTCCTGCAACGGCGTCAGCCGCACGTCCCGCTGGCCGATGCCGCTCTGGTACAGCGCGGCCGGGCTCTCCAACTCGCCGAGGCTCGACGGCACGACACCGAGCGGGATCCGCATGTCGTCCTCGCCGATGCCGAAGTTCGCCGCCGTCGCGCGGAGCTTCTCAGGACCGAGATCGCCCGCGATCTCCGCGAACGCCGTGTTGCACGAGTACTTCAGCGCGTCCTTGAGGGTGTTGCCGGGACACGTGGCCCCGCCGTAGTTCTCCAGCTGGGTGCTCGTGTGCGGGAGTGTGACCTCGGAGTCGGAGGTGACGCCAGCGTCCGGCGCCATCCCGTCCTCGAGCGCCGCGGCCGTCGTGACGATCTTGAACGTCGACCCGGGCGGGTACGTCTCGCGCACGGCCCGGTTCAGCATCGGGTTGCCGTCGGCCTCGCTGTACTCCTGCCATGCCTGCTGCTGCTTGTCACCGTCGTGGGAGGCCAACCGGTTGGGGTCGTACGACGGCGTCGACACCATGCCGAGGATGTGGCCGGTCTTCGGGTCCATCGCCACGACCGAGCCGGTGTAGCCGTTCTCCGTCATCGCCTGGTACGCGGCCTTCTGCACCGCGGGCTTGATCGTCAGCCGCACATTGCCGCCGCGCGGGTCGCGGCCGGTGACCATGTCCGACAGTCTGCGCACGAACAACCGCGGATCGGAGCCGTTGAGGAAGGCGTCCTCGGCGTTCTCCATGCCGCCCGCGCCGTACATGATCGAGTAATAGCCGGTCACGGGCGCGTACATCGGCCCGTTGCGGTAGGTGCGCCGGAAGTTGAAGTTGTCGTTCGACGGTTCGACGCCCGCCAGTACCTGCCCCGCCTCGTCGGAGACGATCTTGCCGCGCTCGCGGGAGTACTCCTCGTAGAGCACCCGCGAGTTACGCGAATCGGATGCGTAGTCGTCGCCCCGGATCACCTGGACGTACGTGGTGTTGGCCAGCAGCAGGGTCAGCATGGCCAGCATGACCATGCCGACCTTGCGCAGGGGAGTGTTCACGTCGCGTCATCCCCCTTCGGCCGGTTCGGTTCGTCGGTGCTGTCCTCGGTCGGCCAGGCGGGCTCCTCGGCCGCTGCCGACGGCTCCGCCTGTTGCGGGCCCGTCTGTGACGGGCCTGACGGCAGTGGCCCGTCCGAGGCGGGTTGCGCGGTCTGCGGCGGAGTCTGCCGCCCCCCGCGGGCCTGGCCCGGAGACTGCTGCCCGCCCGGTGCGGGAGGCACCGGCTGGTGGCCTGCCGCCTGATGCCCCGGGTTCTGCTGTCCCGCGTTCTGCTGTCCCGGCGCGGGTTGGCCCGGCCCCTGTTGGCCTCCCGAAGCCGACAACGCAGGGCCGCCCTCGGCCGGCGTCTGCGGCGGGCGCTGCACCATCACGGTGTGCGCCTCGGCGATCGGCGCCAGCTGCTTCGGCGGAGCCTCACCACTCGGCTTCTGCTGAATGGGCCTGCGGGCCGTGTCCGAGATGCGCAGCAACAGCGCCACCAGGATGTAGTTCGCGAGCAACGACGACCCGCCCGCGGACAGGAACGGCGTGGTCACACCCGTCATCGGGATGAGCTTCGTGACCCCGCCGACGATGACGAACACCTGCATGACGATCGCGAAGGACAGGCCACCGCCCAGCAGTTTGCCGAACGTGTCGCGCACCGCCAGCGCACTGCGCATCCCGCGCATCGCCAGCAGCAGGTACAACAGCAGCACGGCGGCGAGGCCGACGAACCCGATCTCCTCGCCGAGCGCCGCACTGATGAAGTCGGTGTGCGCCTCCGGCACCATCTCCGGCCTGCCCGCACCCAGTCCGGTACCGAACACGCCGCCGGTACCGAGCCCGAACAGTCCCTGCGCGATCTGGTAACCGCCGCCCGGGTCGTCGTAGGTCGCCAGCGGGTCGATCCAGTTGGTGACACGCTGCTGCACGTGGGTGAAGAGCTGATAGGCGATGAACGCGCCCACCAGGAACATGCTCAGCCCGACGACGACCCAGATCGCGCGCTCGGTGGCGACGTACAACATCATCAGCGTGATGCCGAAGAAGAGCAGCGCGGTGCCGAGGTCACGCTCGAACACGAGGATGCCGAGGCACACCACGGCAGCGATGATGATCGGCCCCAGGTCCCGCGCGCGCGGCAGTTCGACGCCCAGGATCCGTTTGCCCGCCGTCATGAACAGATCCCGTTTCGCGACGAGGAACGACGCGAAGAAGATCATCAACAGGATCTTGGCGAACTCGCCCGGTTGGATGGAGAAGCCCGGTAGCCGCAGCCACACCTTCGCGCCGTTGACCTCCGACAACGACGCCGGGAGCATCGCGGGCAGCGCCAGGAGGATGAGGCCCGCCAAGCCTGCCGTGTAGGCGTAGCTGGTGAGCGTGCGGTGGTCCTTGATGACGCGCAGCACCGCGAGGAACAGCGCCAGCGCCACCACCGTGTACAGCACCTGCCGCGGCGCGCTGCCCGCGAATTCCTCGCCCAGGGAACGCGCGCGTTCGGCCTCCGCGAGATCGAGCCGGTAGATCGCCACCAGCCCGAGTCCGTTGAGCAGCGCCACGCACGGCAGGATCAGCGGATCCGCGTACGGCGCCCAGCGCCGCACCGCCACGTGTGCCGCACTGAAGATCGCCAGGTAGGCGCCGCCGTACCAGAGGATCGACCACGACAGTGACTGTTCCTGGTTGATCTGCACCAACACGAACGCCGTCGTGACGATCACGGCCGCGAACGCCAGCAGCATCAGCTCCGTGCCGCGGCGTTTCGGCAGCTCACGAGGGGGGTTCGTGGTGTACTGCTGCCCGACCGCGCTCTGGTTGCCTGCGGCCGCGGCCATCAGTTACCGCCCGAGCCGGGCGCCGGACGGCAGTCCACCCCCGGCTGCTGGTCCTGTCCCGCCTGCGTGGTGGCTTCACCCGATGCCGAGTCGTTCTGGTTCCGCCGGTCCTGCCCGGAGTCGCCGGTGCCGCCGGTGCCGCCGTTGTCGTTCTGCTGCCGCTCGCCGTCACCGATGCCGCCGATGATGCCGCCGCCCTGCGGCTGCTCCTGCTGGTCGTCGCAGATCTCCAGCATGTTGTTGCGGCGCAGCGTGTCGATGTACTCCCGCGCCGACGCCAGGTCGTCGCGCTTGACCGAGTTCGACACTGCCGAGCGCGCGTCCTGCTGCAGGTCCTGCAGACGCAGCGGCTCGCACAGCGTCGAGGACGGGGGACACGACCCCTCGGCCTCCTCGTGCAGGTCCAGACCGAGCACGCTGCCGGGAATGCCCTGGTAGATGACGACCTCGTTGTTCGACCCGACCCCGACGTAGTACTGGCTCATCACGAAGTACCGCGTCGTGATCGCCGCGGCCGCGAGCAGCACGATCGCGAGCCCGATGCCGACGAGTAGGCGGATGCGCTTGCGCCGCTTCGCCTTCGGATCCTCCGGCGGCGGGCCCGTTTCGGCCTGCTGCGCCGGGGACGCCTGCTGCTGCGGAGCCGTGAGCGCACGCGCCCGCGCCGCCGGGGAGTCGCCCTGCGGGCCCTCGTCGGTGCCGTCGCCCGCGGCGCCACCCACGATCGGGGCGTTCTCGCCGTAGTCGACGTCCACGACGTCGGCGATGATCACCGTGACGTTGTCCGTACCGCCGCCCTTGAGCGCCAGCTCGATCATCCGGTCGGCGCACTCCTGCGGGTCCGGGATCTGCATCGCCTCGGCCAGCGTCTCGTTGCTGACCATGCCCGACAGTCCGTCCGAACAGAACAGGTACCGGTCGCCCGCGCGAGCCTCACGCACCGTCAGGCTCGGTTCGACCTCGCTGCCGGTCAGCGCCTTGAGCAGGAGTGAACGCTGCGGATGCGTCGCCGCCTCCTCCTCGGTGATCCGTCCCTGCTCGATCAGCTCGTTGACGAAGCTGTCGTCGCGCGTGATCTGTGAGAACTGCCCGCCGCGCAGCATGTACGCACGCGAATCGCCGACGTGGACCATGCCGAGCTTCGATCCCGAGAACAACGCCGCCGTGAGCGTCGTACCCATGCCGTCGAGCTCGGGGTCGTTCGACACCAGTTCGGCGATGGCCTGATTGCCCTGGATGGTGGCGTCACGGAGCTGGCTGACCAGGTCGTCACCGGGTTCGTCGTCGTCGAGCGGAGCCAACGACGCGATGACGACCTTGCTGGCCACCTCACCGGCGGCGTGGCCGCCCATACCGTCGGCCAGCGCCAACAGGCGGGGGCCGGCATATACCGAGTCCTGGTTGTTGGATCGCACCAGGCCGCGGTCACTGCGTGCCGCGTAGCGAAGGACGAGAGTCATGGGCGAAGCTCGATCACCGTCTTGCCGATCCGGATGGGGACGCCGAGCGGGACTCGGAGGGGTGCAGTGACCTTAGCCCGGTCGAGGTAGGTGCCGTTCGTCGAGCCCAGGTCTTCCACGTACCACTCGTCTCCGCGTAGGGAGATGCGAGCGTGGCGCGTCGACGCGTAGTCGTCGTCGAGCACCAGAGTGGAGTCGTCGGCACGGCCGATCATGATCGGCTTGCCGTCGAGTGCGATGCGCGTGCCGGACAGGGCACCCTGCGTGACGACGAGCTGCCGCGGCATCTTCCCGCCGCCGCGTCCGCCTGCACGTGGGCGTTTCTTGTCCTTGCCGCGGCGCAGACTGGGGAGGTTCACCCGCAGGCCGGACGCCGCGTAGAGATCCGAACGCACCACGCGCAGCGCGGCGAACACGAACAGCCACAGCAAGAGCAGAAACCCTGCTCTGGTGAGTTGTACGACCAGCTCCGGCACCTGTTGTGTCAGCTCCCGCCTTTTCGCGCTCGCCCCACGGCGAACACGCCGCAGGCCCCCACATGGCCGCCATTATGCGTGACCAGCACGCGGCGCCCATGCGGGATTGCCGAAAAATCCGGGTTCCGCAGCCCCAGGTCCGGCCGAAACCCGGATTCGCTCAGCCCTGGGTCCGGAAAACCAGCGACGAGTGACCCACGCGGATCACGTCACCGTCGGCCAGCTGCCAGGTCTGGACCGGCGTGCCGTTGACCGTCGAGCCGTTCGTCGAACCGATGTCGGCGAGCGTGGCGCTCTGGCCGTCCCACGTGATCTCCAGGTGGCGACGCGACACACCCGTGTCCGGGAGACGGAAGTCGGCGTCCTGGCCGCGGCCCACGACGTTGCTGCCCTGCTTGAGGGAGTAGTTCCGGTTGGAACCGTCGTCGAGCTGCAGCGACGCCGCCAGCGGCCGCGGCGGGGCGCCCGCCGGTGCACCGGGTGCGCCGGGCGCGCCGAAACCGGGCTGGCCGTACGGGTCCTGTGCGGGCTGGCCGTACGGGTCCGACTGCGGGGGCGGGGCCTGCGCCGGGTAGCCGCCGGGAGGGCTCGGCGGGGCCGCGTAGCCCTGGTCGTAACCGCCGGGAGGCTGGCCGTACGGGTCCTGCGGGGGCTGGCCGTAACCGGGCTGGCCGTAACCGGGGTCGTAGCCGCCGGGCTGGCCGTAACCCTGGCCGTACGGGTCCTGCTGCGGCGGCTGGCCGTAACCCTGGTCGTAGCCGGGCTGGCCGTAACCGGGGTCGTAGCCGCCGGGCTGGCCGTAACCCTGGGCATAGGGGTCCTGGCCGTACTGGTCGTAGCCGGGCTGACCGTAGCCCTGGTCGTAGCCCTGCTGGCCGTACTGGTCGTACCCGGGCTGGCCGTAACCCTGGCCGTACGGGTCCTGGCCGTACTGGTCGTAGCCGGGCTGTCCCTGTCCGTATCCGTACTGGCCCTGGCCGTACGGGTCACCCTGGTCGTACTGGCCGTAGCCGCCGGGCTGGCTCATTGCTCGGTCTCCTGCGTCGCTGGTTCGTGCCGGCCGTGCTTGACCGTCGCCATCAAATGCTGCGGTGACGTCGGGATCAACGGTCGAGCGGGTCTTGAACTGTCCAGTATGCAGCGCTTCGTTGCGCTCTAGCGAAACTACGACGTCACCATAGGTGTCCCAACCGTGTTCGGACAGATGCTGTGAGACGGCATCCGCCAGCAATCCGGTGACCCGCTGCTCATCGCCCGCCATCCGATCGTGATCTGCAGCACCCAAGGAGACGATGTAGTGGTTCGGAGCGAGCTTCCGCCCGCCCGCGAGCTCACGAACGTTGTCCTCACTCTCGCGCTCCAGACTGTGCGCCACTTCCTCCGTGACGACGTTGCCACCGAACATCCGGGCGAAGGTGTTGCCCACCAGACTTTCGAGGCGCCGGTCAAAACGCTGAACACGACCCAATCCGGACAACCTCCTCCCTGGTGAACGCCCCTCGTCCATCGATCGTATCTGGGTTTGGCGCCCATGACACCGGGGCCGGTGAAAGCCCCTGAAACGGCCTGCTAGGCTATTGGTGCTGCCGCAGAGAGGCACTCGCGCGAGTGGCGGAATGGCAGACGCGCACGGTTCAGGTCCGTGTGTCCGAAAGGACGTGTGGGTTCAACTCCCACCTCGCGCACTCGATCGAAGGCGCCCCACGCTCATCGCTGGGGCGCCTTCGTTTTTTTGATCCTCGTCATGCTTCACGACGCCGTGTTGTGCATTCCGGGGACCGTGTTGCGGGTTCCGGGGACCGTGTTGCGAATCCACGTGCCACCGGGGAGATGCGACATCGCGTTGATCTCGTTGACGGGACGCACGCAGTGGGCACGGCTACGGTTGGCCGCGTGAACGATTCGTGGTCCCCGCGCACTCGCGCCATCCTCGCCGGCCGCCCCGACGCCGGTGACGGCAGTCCGGCCAACGTCCCCCTCGTGTCGGCCAGTGCTCTCGGCCTCGAGTACTCGCGCGAGGTCGGCACTCCCACGTGGGCGGCGTTCGAGGAGGCCGTCGGTGCACTCGAAGGCGGCACCGCAACGGCCTACGCCTCCGGCATGGCCACCGTCACGGCCGTGCTCGCCCTCCTGCCCGTGGGCGCGACGATCGCCGTGCCCGTCTACAGCTACGCCGGGACGCGCAGCGCCTTCGACCACGCCCACCAGCAGGGCAGGCTCTCGGTCCGGCGCATCGAACCCACCGACACCGATGCGTGGGTGGCCGCGGCGGGAGAGGTCGACGTCCTGTGGCTCGAATCGCCCACCAACCCGACGCTCGACGTCATGGACCTCGCCACGATCCTGGACGCCGCCCGTTCGAGTGACGCCACGCCGCTGACGGTCGTCGACAACACGTTCGCCACCCCGATCGGTCAACAGCCCCTCGGTCTGGGTGCCGACGTGGTCGTACACAGCGTCACCAAGTTCATCGGCGGACACAGCGACCTGCTCCTCGGCGTGGCGGTGACCGGCCGTGACGAGTTGTCGACCTCGCTGCGCGAGGCGCGCACGCGGACGGGCACGACACCCGGTGCACTCGAGGCGTGGCTGGCGCTGCGTGGGTTGCGCACGCTCGGGGTGCGGCTGGCCGAGGCGTCGAAGACCGCGGCGGTGCTGGCCGAACGGCTCGGCGGGAACCCGACCGTCGAGCGGGTGCGCTACCCGGGGAAGGGCGCGATGCTCTCGTTCGACCTCGCCGACGGCGACGCCGCCGAACACCTCTGCGCGAACTTGAAACTCATTCATAATGCGACGAGCCTCGGCGGGGTCGAGAGCACCGTCGAACGGCGCGCCCACCTGCCGGGCGACTCGCACGTGGCGCCGGGCCTGTTACGGCTGAGTGTCGGCCTCGAAGACCCCGAGGACCTGTGGCGGGACCTGTCGGCTGCGCTGGGTGGTCGACCCTCTTGACCGTTGATCTTCGCGGTGCCACTGTCACCTGCTGATCGGGTTCTCCGGAGCGGTCGGGAGGCGGTGACGGATGTCGACACGGCCGTCGGCGCTCTCGGCGCTGGTGTCCGCCGCGGTGTTGGCCGCGCCCCTCGCCCTGGCCGGTTGCACCGCCGGATCGACGGCGATGGTGGCGGGTGGCCCTTCGACGCTCGCCGTCGGGTTCACCGCGGAGCCGCAGAACTTCGACTTCACCACCACCGACGGTGCCGCGATTCCGCAGGCGCTGCTCTACAACGTCTACGAGACGCTGGTGAAGATCGACTCCGACGGTCGGATCACCGAGGGCCTCGCCGAGTCGTGGGACATCAGCGACGACCGGACGGTGTACGACTTCCACCTGCGTGACAACGCGACGTTCAGCAACGGCGAGCCGTTCACCGCCTCGGACGTCAAGTTCTCCATCGAGCGGGTGCAGCGGGACTGGACCATTTCGCTGAAGTCCGGAATGGACGTCGTCGACCGCGTCGAGGTGGTCGGCGAGCACCACGCCCGCGTGGTGCTGAGCAGACCGAGCAACTCGTGGCTGCGTGCCATGACGACCCGGATCGGCGCGATGTTCGACCCGAACGGTGTGTCCGACCTCGCGAACGATCCCGTCGGCACCGGTCCGTACGACGTCGAGAGCAGGCGCCGCGGCGATTCGGTCGTGCTCACCCGCAACCCGGAGTACAGCCGGCCCGGCGATCCTCGACCCGAACCCGACTACGGCACGGTCGTGCTCAAGTACTACGCCGACGCGACCGCGCTGAACAACGCACTGCTCTCCGGCGGCATCGACGTCATCTCCGGGGTGACCGCGCCCGATTCGGTGCCGCAGTTCGAGGCCGACAACCGCTTCCGCGTGCTGCAGGGCACGACGAACGGTGAGGTCGTGCTCGCCTACAACAACCGCCGTGCGCCGCTCGACGACGTGCGGGTGCGGAAGGCGTTGACGTACGCCATCGACCGGAAGGCGCTGCTCGAGGCCGCATGGGGTGGGCGAGGGAAGCTGATCGGCAGCATGGTTCCGCCCACGGACCCGTGGTTCGAGGACCTCTCCGGCGAGTACCCGTACGACCCGGAGCGCGCCCGCAGGTTGTTGCGCGAGGCCGGACACGAGTCGCTGCGGTTGAACCTGCGGATCGCCAACCTGCCGTACGCCGTGTCGTCGGCCCAGGTCATCGCATCGCACCTGAAGAAGATCGGTGTGACCGTCGACATCGAACCGCTCGACTTCCCCGCGGTGTGGCTGCAGCAGGTCTTCACCGACGGCGACTACGACATGTCGATCGTCCAGCACGTCGAACCGCAGGACATCACGACGTTCGGCGATCCCGAGTTCTACTGGGGCTACGACAGCCGCCGAGTGCAGCGCCTACTCTCGGAGGCCGACACCGCGCCGCCACGGGAGTACATCTCCGATATGCGCGAGGTCGCCAGGACGTTGTCCGACGACGCCGCCGCCAACTGGCTGTTCCTGTTCCCGAACATCGTCGTCGCGAAGAACGAGGTCCGCGGGCTGCAGGCCAACCAGGTGAGCGAGGCGTTCGACCTCACAGGGCTCCGGCGGCAGGGGTCGTCATGACGACCGCCGAACGGCTCGCGGCGGGTGCGGGGCCTGCTGCGGCGATCGCCCGCAGGCTGGTGATCTTCGTGGCGAGCGGGTTCGTCGCGTCGGTCGTGGTGTTCGCGTTCATGGCGGTGCTGCCCGGCGATCCGGCGCAGGTCGCGCTCGGGGTGAACGCGACGCCGGAACTCGTCGAACAGACGCGGCAGCAGTTCGGCCTGGACCGGCCACTGGTGACGCAGTATCTCGACTGGATGGGCGGACTGCTGACCGGCGACTTCGGCACGTCGTACGTGACGAAGGAACCGATCGGGCCGCAACTCGTCGACCGGCTGGGCGTGACCCTGTGGCTGGTCGGCGCGGGGATGCTCGTCGCGGTACTGATCGCCGTGCCGTTGGGGATCGTCGCCGCAGTGCGGCACCGCAAGCCGAGCGGCGTCGGAGTGTCGGCAGCGGCGCAGGTCGGCGTGGCGGTGCCGGCGTTCCTGGCGGCGATCATCCTGGTGCAGGTGTTCTCGGTGCAGCTGGGCTGGCTGCCGTCGGGCGGTTGGACACCTCCCGCCTACGACCTCGGCGCCTGGCTGCGGGGGCTGATCCTGCCCGCGGTCTCGCTGGGTCTGGTGCAGGGAGCTGTGCTGACGCGGTACGTGCGGTCGGCGGTGCTCGACGTGCAGCGGGAGGACTTCCTGCGCACCGCACGGGCGAAGGGGCTGCGGCCGTACCCGGCGCTCGTGCGGCACGGGTTGCGGAACGCCGCGGTACCGGTGGTGACGGTCCTCGGGGTGCAGCTGGCGACGTTGCTCGTCGGCGCTGTGGTGATCGAGCGCGTGTTCGTCCTGCCGGGGCTGGGCAGCATGCTGCTCGACTCGGTGGCGGCACGGGACCTGCTGGCGGTGCAGAGCATCGTGCTGGTGCTCGTCGTCGGCGTGCTGCTCGTGAACTTCCTGGTCGACGTGCTCTACACAGTGCTCGATCCCCGGCTGCGGAGGTCGTGATGCGCGGAAACCTCGTCGTCGGTGGGTCACTCGTGGGGCTGGTCGTGGTGACGGCCCTCGTGTCGTTCGTGTGGACTCCGCTCGATCCGCAGGCCGTCGACGCGAGCGTGCGGCTGCTCGGCCCGACGTCGGACCACCTGCTCGGCACCGACAAGTTCGGCCGCGACGTCTTCAGTCAGCTCATGGTCGGTGCGCAGACGACGCTGTACGTCGGGATCGTCGCCGTGGGCGTGGCCGCCGTGGTCGGGGTGCCGCTGGGGGTGCTGGCGGCGATGGGGCCGCGGTGGCTCGGCGAGTTCGTCATGCGCACCAGCGATCTTGTGCTGGCGTTCCCCGCGCTGCTGCTGGCGATCATGCTCGCCGCCGTCTACGGGGCGAGCACGTTGACGGCGATGATCGCGATCGGAGTGGCGACCGTGCCTGCGTTCGCGCGGGTGGCGCGGGCGGGCACGATGCAGGTGCTCTCACGGGAGTACACGCTCGCCGCCCGGGCCGGTGGCCGGTCGCGGTCCTGGATCGCCTGGCGGCACGTCCTGCCGAACATCTCGGGCATGGTCGTGGTGCAGTCGTCGGTGTCGTTCGCGATGGCGGTACTCGCCGAGGCGGCGTTGTCGTTCCTCGGGTTCGGCACCGCGCCGCCGACGCCGTCATGGGGGCGGATGTTGCAGGAATCGCAGGAACTGCTGGCCGTCGACGTGCGGCTGGCGCTCGTTCCGGGCCTGGCGATCGCCGCGGTCGTGCTCGGTTTCAACCTGCTCGGCGACGGCCTCCGCGACCGTTTCGACCCGCGCCTGGAGGCCCGCCGATGAGCGAACCCGTCCACCCCCAGGGGCACCTTGGGGGCGTTGACAGCTCCGGTTCTTCCCTCGATCAAGGGCTGCACCGTGAACCCGAACGTGACGAGCTGCTGAACGTCGACGGGCTGAGCATCGCGAACGGCGACGTGACCCTGGTCGACGACGTGTCGTTCCACATCGCGCCCGGGGAGCGGGTCGGGCTGATCGGCGCGTCCGGCTCGGGCAAGTCCCTGACCGCGTCGGCGATCATGGGCTTGCTACCCGACGGGATGTCACCGTCGGGATCGGTGACGTTGCGCGGACGCGAACTCCTCGGAGCCCCGGAACGCGACCTCTCGCGGCTACGCGGCAAGGACCTCGGCATGGTGTTCCAGGAGCCGATGACCGCGCTCAACCCGGCGATGCGCATCGGCAGGCAGGTCGCCGAGACCCTCACGATCCACGGCACGTCCCGTCGCAGGGCGGCCGAACGCGCCCGGGAACTGCTCGACCGCGTCGGCCTGCCCGAGCGGACGGCACGTGCTTACCCTCACGAACTCTCCGGAGGCCAGCGGCAACGGGTGCTGCTCACGATCGCGCTCGCCAACGACCCGTCGCTGCTGATCTGCGACGAACCCACCACGGCGCTCGACGTGACGGTGCAGGCGCAGGTGCTCGACCTCATCGCCGAAGGCGTGCGTGACCGCGGCAGTGCACTGCTGTTCATCACCCACGACCTCGCCGTGATCGCGTCGGTGTGCGAACGCGTGCTGGTGTGCCGGGACGGTCGCCTCGTCGAGGAGGGCCTCGTCACGGACGTGTTGTCGGCGCCCGCACACGACTACACCCGACGACTCCTGGAGGCCGCACTGTGACGTCCACAGCAGACAGCGCCGCCGGTGACGTCGCCGTCGGCGACGGCCCGATCGTCGCGGTGCGCGACCTCGCACGGACGTATCGCGGCGGCGTGCACGCGCTGCGTGGCGTGTCACTCGACGTGCCGCGTGGCGGCAAGCTCGGCATCGTCGGCGAATCCGGTTCCGGAAAGTCCACTCTGGTCAGACTGCTCGCAGCGCTCGACCGGCCCACCGCCGGCACGATCACGTTCGACGGCACGCGCGTCGACGACCGCCGCGACCGCGACCTCGGATTCCTGCGACGCCGGTTGCAGATCGTGTTCCAGGACCCGATGGGTTCGCTCGACCCGCGCATGCGCGTGCGCGACATCATCAGCGAACCGCTCGGCCGCACGCGCGGCCGCGACGAACGGGTCGCCGAGTTGCTCGAGGCCGTCGACCTTCCCGCCGACGCGGGCGGGAAGCATCCGCATCGGTTCTCGGGTGGGCAGCGGCAGCGTATCTCGATCGCCCGCGCACTGGCCCCGCGTCCCGACGTGCTGATCGCCGACGAGGCCGTCAGCGCACTCGACGTCCTGGTGCGTCAGCAGATCCTGGATCTGCTCACCCGACTCGTCGACGAGTACGCGCTGACGCTCGTGTTCGTCTCGCACGATCTCGGCGTCGTTCGGAAGGTGTGCGACGAGGTCGCCGTCATGCGCCGGGGCGAGATCGTCGAGCAGGGCCCCGTCGACACGGTGTACGACACGCCCCGCCACGAGTACACCCGCGAGCTGATCGCCGCGGCCCCCACGCTGCACGGCGCGTTGTCGACGGCGCCGCCCCCGACTTCGGTGGAGCCTGCACAGCCCGAGAGTTGAGTCCGAAAAGGAGCGAGTCGATGACCGGACTTCCGGAGACCACAGCGACGGAACTGCTCGCCGCGTACCGCAGCGGCGAGGTGAGTCCGGTCGAGGTCACCGACGCGGTGCTGGCCCGGATCGACGAGCGTGAGCAGAAGCTGTGCGCCCTGTACGCGTTGGACCCGGACGCCGCACGGGACGCGGCCGCGGCGTCGGAGCGGCGGTGGCGGGCGGGCACCCCGCTGGGCCCGATCGACGGCATCCCGCTGACGATCAAGGAGAACATCGCGACCAGGGGAACCCCGAAGCCGATGGGGACGGCCGCGACGAGGCTCGACCCGTCGCCGGTCGACGCGCCCGTGGCGGCGCGGATACGCGAATCCGGCGGCGTACTCCTGTCGAAGACCACCATGCCCGACTTCGGCATGCTCACCTCGGGCCTGTCGAGCTTCCACGAGCCGACGCGGAATCCGTGGGACCTCACGCGCACACCCGGCGGATCGAGTGCGGGAGCGGGAGCCGCCGCGGCGGCAGGATACGGGCCGCTCCACGTCGGCACCGACATCGGCGGCTCCATCCGGCTGCCCGCGGGGTGGTGTGGCATCGTCGGATTCAAACCGAGTTTCGGACGCGTGCCCGTGGATCCGCCGTTCCCCGGTAGGGCGGCGGGTCCGATGACGCGGACCGTCGCCGACGCCGCGCTGTTCATGCGCGTGCTGTCGCTGCCGGACGCGCGCGACCACCTGTCGCTGCCGCCGTCCGAACAGGACTGGTCGTGCCCGCCGGCCGAGCCCTCGTCGCTGCGGATCGGGCTGCACCTGGACCCCGGGGTGGGGCTGGCGGTCGACCCGGCCGTGCGCGACGCCGTCACCGATGCCGCCCGCCGGTTCGAAGCCGCCGGCGCGAGCGTCGAGGTCGTCGAACCGTGGCTGACCCGGGAGATGCTCGACGGGCTCGACCGGTTCTGGCGCACTCGCATGCTCGCCGAGCTGGAAGAACTCGACGCCGGCGCCGTACTGCCCTACATCGTCGAATGGGCCCGCTCCGCCGAGGGGCTGTCCGCCGTGGACGTCTACCACGGGTTCGCCCAGATGGACGCGATCGCCGTCGCGACCCTGCGCGCCACCGAGCCGTACGACATCGTGCTCTCGCCGACGTGTCAGGTCCCGCCCAACGCGTTCGACTCACCCTCGCCCACCGGGGACCCGGCGCGCCCGTTCGAGCACGTCGCGTTCACGGTGCCGTACAACATGTCCGGCCAGCCGGCGGTCTCCGTCGACTGCGGGCGCACCCCGGACGGGCTGCCCATCGGTGTGCAGCTCGCGGGCCGCCGCTTCGACGACATCGGAACCCTGCGCGCAGCTGCCACCTTCGACACCCTCTGAGCCGCATCGATTCCTGCTAATCCTTGACATGGATTAGCGATCCGGACGAGACTCGGTCAACCGTGTGACGCAGGTCTCGAGGAGGAGACGATGACGGGTCGGATGGCAGGCAAGGTCGCGTTCATCACCGGTGCCGCCCGGGGGCAGGGCAGGAGCCACGCGGTGCGGCTCGCGGAGGAGGGCGCGGACATCATCGCGGTCGACATCTGCGAGGACATCGAAACGGTGACCCCGTGCTACTCGCTGGCGACGGAGGATGATCTGGCGGGCACGGCGAAGCTCGTGACCGACCTCGGCAGGAAGGTCGTGACGGAAAAGGTCGACGTACGGGACCTCGGCGCGTTGCAGAAGGCGTTCGACCACGGGCGCGCAGAACTCGGCCGGGTCGACACGGTCGTCGCGAACGCGGGGATCGCGACGGCGTTCACGAAGTCGTGGGAGCTCAGCGCCCAGCAGTGGCAGGAGATGATCGACGTCAACCTGACCGGCGTGTGGCACACGGCGAAGGTCGCGGTGCCGTCGATGATCGAGGCCGGCCGCGGCGGGTCGATCGTGTTCACGAGTTCGATCGGCGGTTTCAAGGGCATTCAGCACGTCGGCCACTACGTGTCGGCCAAGCATGGCATCGTCGGGCTGATGCGCACGATGGCCAACGAACTCGCGCCGCACGCCATCCGCGTCAACACCGTCCACCCGACCAATGTGGACACGACGATGATCCAGAACCCCGGCGTGTACTCGATGTTCGCCCCGGGTGATCCCGAACCGTCGCAGGAGAAGGCGGTTCCCGGCTTCACCTCGCTGAACGCCCTCGACGTGCCGTGGGTGGAGTCGAAGGACATCAGCAACGCGGTGCTGTTCCTCTCGAGCGACGAGGCGCGCTACATCACCGGCGCGACACTGCCGGTCGACGCGGGTGCGAACATCGTGTAGCGCCGTTCATCCCAGGCGGGCCAGGCGCGTGTACGAGTCGAGCATGTCGGCGCGGTCGTGCGTGCTCATCGTGATGAGCAGTTCGTCCGCGCCGGTGTGTTCGGTCAGCTCGGCGAGCGCGTGGGCGACGTCCGATTCGGTGCCGTGGAGCTGGCCGTGCAGGACGTCGTCGAGGTAGCGCCGCTCCCGGTCGTCGGGCGTGGGCACCCGGTCGGGAGGCAGCAGCGGCGGGAACACGCCGTCGATCCGCGAGCGGACCATCGCCCACGCCTCCGGGAGGAGTAGTGCGCGCGCCCGTTCGCGGGTATCGGCCACGGCGACCGCGGTGGACACGACGACGTGCGATTCGGGCCACTGCGCCGAGGGTTGGAACGTTTCCCGGTAGCGTCCGACACGCTCTGCGACCCTGTCGAGGCCGCCGAGAGGTGCGATGACGAGCGACGCGCCGAGTTCCGCCGCGAGATCGGCGCCTGCACCGGTGGCGAGCACGAACAGCGGCGGTGCCTGCAACCCCTCGGCGGGCACCCCGCGCACGCGGTGGTCGCCGTCGAAGTAGCCGAGCAGTTCACCGACGTCGTCGGCGAAGCGGTCCGCGGCGGTCTTGTCCGCACCCAACGCGGTCCGCACGGCACCGGTGAACCCGACGGAACGGCCGAGCCCCATGTCGACCCTGCCCGGATGCAGCGACGCGAGCGTGCCGAACTGTTCCGCCACGACCAGCGGCCGGTGGTTCGGCAACATCACGCCGCCCGTGCCGATGCGGATGGTCGACGTCGCGGCGCCCACCGCGGCGGCCAGCACCGTCGGTGCCGCACCCGCGATACCCGGCACGCCGTGGTGCTCGGCCACCCAGAACCGCCGGTACCCGAGCCGCTCGACGTCGCGAGCGAACGTCACCGTGTCGCGCAGCGCCGCCGCCGGATCGTGGCCCTGACGTACGGAGGCGCGGTCGAGCACGGACATCGGCGGAAGAGGCACGCCCGGTACAACGCCCGCAGCCGCGCCCGGATTCCGCCCACGCCTTCTGGCCCGTGCCGGTCAGCCTGTGCGAGCGGCCTGCTCCGTGGGTGTCACTCGTCGCGGAGGCGCCGGCCGCCTCGCGGAGACCCATCCACAGTGGACACCGCTGAGGCGGAGCAGGCTCGCGCCGCGTCGTCCACAGACGCGCGAATCCGCCTCCGGCCCCGGAACACCCCACAACAGGCCCGGCACCCGCAACAGGCCCCGGGGTCGGCAACAGGCCCCGGGGTCGGCAATACGGGGTTACTTCGCCGCGATGGCGTCCGCCAGGTCGAGGATGCGCTGCGCCTCGGCCACGTGGAGGTTCTCCACCATGCGTCCGTCGACCGTCACCACGGCGTCGCCCTTCGCCCGTGCGGATTCGAACGCGTCGATCACCTTGCGGGCGTGGGCGATCGCCTCGTCGGACGGGGCGAACACGCGGTTGCACGGTTCGATCTGCCCCGGGTGGATGAGCGTCTTGCCATCGAAGCCGAACTGCCGCGCCTGCGTGGCCTCGGCCTCGAAGCCGGCGAGGTCCTGAACCTCGTTGTAGACGCCGTCGAGGATCTGCTTGCCCGCCGCGCGTGCCGCCAGCAGCGACAGCGACAGGCCGGCGACGAGCGGTGCGCGGCCCGCCGCGGGTTCGGCGTGCAGCTCCTTGGCCAGGTCGTTGGTGCCCATGACAAGCACGGAGAGTCGCTCGCTCGCGGCGGCGATCTCCTCGGCGCGCAGCATCGCGACGGGCGTTTCGAGCATCGCCCAGATCGTCGTGTACTCGGGCGCCCCGTTGAGCTCCAGTGCCCGTTCGATGGTCATCACGTCGCGTGCGGAGTTCACCTTCGGCACGACGACGGCGGCGGGGCCGGCCTGGGCGGCGGCGCGCAGGTCCGCGTCGTGCCACTCGGTGTCGATGCCGTTGATGCGGATCGCCACCTCGCGCGGGCCGTAGTCACCGGACGCGATCGCCGCGCACACCCGCTCGCGCGCGGCCTCCTTCGCGTCGGGGGAGACGGCGTCCTCCAGATCCAGGATCAGCGCGTCCGCGGGCAGGGTCTTGGCCTTCTCGAGCGCCCGCTCGTTCGCGCCGGGCATGTAGAGAACGGAACGGCGCGGTGCCACGCACGGACCTCCTTGTCGCTGTCGGTATCTCGGGGTGTCGCCGGATGGGCTGGGGATGGCCGGGTGGCGGGCCTGCGCGCTCGTCGGTCCGTCGCACGTTCGTTGCCGCCTGTGTCCTTCCTATTGAATCCGGACGCCGAATGTGCTGATCTGGAGTCCATCCAGATCAGCGGCCGGACCACGGTCGTTCCGTGGTCCGAACCGCTCGGCTTCCGGCCACCGGAGACCATAACCGTCCGTCGCAGCCCATGACTGCGGTAAACGTCACCGCGTCGCCCCGGAATGCCCGGCAAATCCCCCGTTCAGTCGTATGTCACCCATACGGCAGCATCGCCGGGCCGAACTTCCTTCACCGCTCACCGACCGATCACCGACCGCTGAGCGCCGTCGATCGCAGCTACCCCCCGAGGGCGCAGACGTCGGCCCGTTTCGGTTGCAATCTGAACTGGCAGCGCTTCGCGGCGCCGGTTCGACCGCCCGGACAGGCACACGGAACGAGCAGGCGAGGCGAGGAGCTGCACCGGCGCAGGGGCTGGTGAACACCAGGGCCCGCGGAGGAATCCGGCGGGCGGTGTTCGGAGTAGAGAGCCATTCAACCAGGAGCACCGCTCCCCGGAGCGGACTTCGAACGAGCACGGGAGGCAGATCCGTGGCGGCGACACCCGGACAGACCGCGATCACGAACGGCACGAACGGAACGCGTTCGGTGCCGAGCCAGGTGGTCCCGCCCGTAGAACTGCCGGAGAACGTCGACGCGCTCGCCGCCGACGCCGCGGCGAGCCTCGGCTGGCACGGCGCGGTGCTCCCGCCGGTGACGATGTTCGGCAGGCGCGTGTACGTCGTGGCGAAACTGCGCCCCGAAGCGCATGCCGAGCGGATCGCCCTCGGCCACGAGCCCGTCACCGACCGGGCCCAGGTGTCGACGTGGACGTGGCCCGAGCTGGCCGACACCGCTCCGCCGCCCGCCGCCGACATCGTGGGCGTGCTCGCGGTGGCGCGGCACTGGCGCACCGGCCTCGCCGCGACCGTCCCGTTCTCCCGTTACGGCGAAGCGGCCATGGTGCTGCCCCAGTCGATGACGCTGACCCATGACTATGTCGACAACTGCCTTCCGCGGACGCGCACGTACGGCGTGGCGGTCGTGTCGGCCGACGACGAGGCGCACGTGTCGCTCGACGTCGAGAGCCACAGCGACCGCGTCCTTCTCGGCCGCGACGCCGTGTGGCGCTGGGTCAACGAGGTCGTCTACGAGCAGCTGATCACGATGGAGGACAGCGGCACCGCGTCGCCGGAGGAGTCCACGCAGCACGCGTGACCTCCCGGGCCGCGGTTCCGCCATCTCCCATACTGTGGCGCTACGCGCCGCTGCCTACGCCCGCCCGTCTCCCACCGCCGCCCAACCGGACACGCTCCGCGTGACTGCCTAGGATCGTGGCATGCGCGTAGTCATCGCCGGTGGACATGGAAAGATCGCCCGTCACCTCGAGCGGCGCCTCGCCGCGAACGGCGACGAGGCCGTCGGCATCGTCCGCAACAAGGACCATGTCGCGGACCTGCGGGCGGTGAGCGCCGAACCCGCGGTGTTGGACCTCGAGGACGCCGCGGTCGACGAGGTGGCCGCCGTGCTCGACGGCGCCGACGCGGCCGTGTTCGCCGCCGGTGCGGGTCCGGGAAGTGGCGTCCCGCGTAAGGAAACCGTCGACCGCGGCGCCGCTGTGCTGTTCGCGGATGCCGCAGAGCGCGCCGGCGTCCGGCGGTTCGTGCAGGTCAGTGCCATGGGGACGGACGGCCCGTTCGACGAGGACGCCCTCGGCGAGGTCTTCGCCGCCTACCTGCGCGCGAAGGCCGCCGCGGAGGGGGATCTGCGCCGCCGCGACTTGGATTGGACCATCCTGCGGCCGGGCCGGCTCACCGACGACGAGGCGACCGAGATGGTGCAGCTCGCCGAGAGCACGCCGCGCGGCGACGTCCCGCGCGACGACGTGGCGGCCGTCCTGGTCGCGCTGCTCAGCGATGACCTCGCGTTCCGGCTCACGCTCGAGTTGACCAGCGGCAACACGCCCGTTGCGGAGGCCGTCAGCAGGCTGTGACCGGCCCGAGGACCCGGTCGACGTAGCCGTTGCGGAACACGCCCGCCGGGTCGGCGCCGGTGGCCACTCGCAGGAAGTCGTCGAACCGCGGGTACCGCTCTCGCAACGTGTCCGCGTCGAGGTCGTGCAGCTTGCCCCAGTGCGGCCGCCCGCCGACTGCGCCGGCGATCGCCGCGAACGCCAGGAAGTACTCCCGGTACGGCATGCCGACGTACTGGTGGATCGCCACGTAGGCGGTGTCGCGGCCGTAGGCGGTCGACAGCCACACGTCGTCGGCCGCCGCGACACGTACCTCCGCGGGAAACGCCACCGGCGTCTGCAACGTCGGCACCAGCGCCCGCAGCTCGCGCAGCACGTCGCCCACGGCTTCCCTGGGAACCGCCCATTCGGACTCGACGAACCGCACCGACCGCTGCGTGGCGAACACCCGGTGCGAGGCGTCCCGGTAGGAGCGCGTCGACAACACCGCCGACGACAGCCTGCCCAGAGTCGGCACCAGCGTGGGCACCGCCCGGCCGAGCCGGCAGAGCGTGCCGAACGCCGCGTTCTCGGTGAGCGTGTAGTCGACGAACTCGCGCAGCTTCGACAGCGGTTCGGCGGGCCCCGCCACCCGGTTGTTCCGTTTGACCAGTGCGTTGCGGCCGTAGGGGAACCAGTAGAACTCGAAGTGGTCGTTGGTGTCGGCGTGGTGGTCGAACGCCTCGATCACGGCGTCCAGCGGTTCCGGGCCTTCGCGGGCGTCGAGCACGAACGCGGGCTCGCACTGCAGCGTGACGGTGGTGATCACGCCGAGCGCGCCGAGGCCGACCCGGGCCGCGTCGAACAGGTCGGGCCGTTCCGTTTCGGAGCAGGTGACGACGGAACCGTCGGCCAGCACGAGTTCCAGCGCGCGGAGCTGCGTCGCCAGCCCGCCGAACCGGGCGCCGGTGCCGTGGGTGCCGGTCGACACGGCGCCCGCAATCGTTTGCGCGTCGATGTCGCCGAGGTTGCTCATCGCCAGGCCCACCCGCGCGAGCTCGGTGTTCAGACGGTTCAACGTGGTGCCGGACCGGACCGTGACCAGACCGGTGTCGCGGTCGGCGTCGAGGACGCCCGCCCACTCGGTGAGGTCGAGTGCGACGGAATCGGTGGCCGCGACTCCCGTGAACGAATGGCCACTGCCGAGCGGGCGTATCCGCATGCCCGCGTCGGCGGCCTGCCGGACTGCGGCGGTGATCTCGTCGAGATTCCGCGGGCGAAGCAGCCGTTGAGGACTCGCCGTCGCGGTGCCGGCCCAGTTCGTCCACGTCGTCACGTGATCACCTGCCTGCGTGAGAGGTCGGAAGAATATGTGAATGCATTTCGCGTTTCAAGGTTCTCTGACGTACGGTAGTCGCCGTGACCACCGTGAACGCCGCAGCGTACGACGCCGCGACCCAGGCTCTCGACCCGCCGTTGGCGGTCGTCGATCTTGATGCGTTCGACGCCAACGCGCGCGACCTCGTCCGGCGGGCCCGTGGCCTGCCGATCCGCATCGCCAGCAAGTCCGTGCGCTGCAGGGAGCTGCTGGAACGCGCGCTCGCCATGCCCGGCTTCGGGGGACTGCTGTGCTATTCGCTGCCCGAGGCACTCTGGCTGCACCACTGCGGCGTGAGCGACGACCTCGTCGTGGCGTACCCGACCGTGGACCACGCCGCGTTACGCACCCTGGCCACCGACGACGCCGCGCGCGCGGCCGTCACGATCATGGTCGACTCGACCGAGCACCTCGACGCGATCGACGCGGCGATCGGACCCGCGCACCCCGAGATCCGGGTCGCCCTCGAACTCGACGTCTCGTGGCGGCCCGCTCCGGGGCTGCACATCGGCACGCGCCGGTCGCCGGTGTTCCGGCCGCGAGCGGCGCAGGCTCTGGCGTCACGCGTCGCCGAACGCCGGGGCTTCCGGCTGGTCGGCATGATGGCCTACGAGGGGCAGATCGCAGGCGTTCCCGACGGTGGTCGCGGCCTCGAGGCACGCATGGTGCGGTGGATACAGCGCCGCTCGGCGGCCGAGCTGGCGCGGCGACGTGGGGCGGCCGTCGCCGCGGTGCGCCGTGTCGCGGACCTGGAGTTCGTCAACGGCGGCGGCACCGGCAGCATCGAATCCACCGGCGACGACCCGTCCGTCACGGAGATCGCCGCGGGATCCGGCCTGCTCGGGCCGGGCCTGTTCGACTCGTACACGCGGTTCACGCCGCAGCCCGCCGCACTGTTCGCGCTACCCGTGGTGCGCAGGCCGACGCGGGACATCGCGACCGTGTTCGCGGGCGGTTACGTCGCGTCCGGGCCGCCGAAGCCGTCACGGCTGCCGGCGCCCGTCGCGCCGGCCGGGTTGGCGCTGCTCGGTGTCGAAGGGGCCGGCGAGGTGCAGACGCCCGTCACAGGTGCGGCCGCGCGGGACCTCGCGCTGGGTGACCGTGTGTGGTTCCGGCACGCCAAGGCGGGGGAACTCGCCGAGCACTTCCCCGAGTACCAGTTGGTCCGCGGTTCTCGGATCGACCACCCGGCGCCCACCTACCGCGGCGAGGCCAAGTCCTTCGGCTGACGCCTGTTGCACGCCCGCCACGTGGTGACGAGCCGTCGCCGGTGGGGTGGCAGTTGTGCAAGAGATCAGTCGCCGAAGCGGCTCGCCAGATACGTCTTGATGAGCGCCTTCGTCTCGGCGACGACCTGCGGGTCGCCTTCGGGGTCGGCGCGGAACGCGAACTTCAGCAGCGAGTCGGCGGCCTCGACCGCGACGGAGATCGGCAGGTCCACCTCGTCCCGGGGAACGTCGACGTGGTTGGCGACGAGGTCGGCCAGCGCGTCGGTGATGACGCCGTTGTTGGTGCGCTCGGAGTCCAGCAGTTGGACGTCAACGGCATCGCCGAAGTGCACCCGCGAGAAGCCCGGCACCTCACGGTGCATGTGGAGGTAGATGTCGAGCAGCGAGTCGACGATCTCCCACCAGCTCTGGTGGTCGACGCCCTCGAACCGCTCACCGACGGCACCGAGGAACCGTTCGAGGTTCCGGTGCGTGAGCGCTTGCACGATCGCGCGTTTGTCGGGGAAGAACTGGTACAGCGAGCCGACCGCCACGCCGGAACGTTTTGCGACGAGCGTCGTCGTGAGCGCGTCGTACCCCACTTCGGCCAGCAGCTCGGCCGCAGCGTCGAGCATGCGCTCGACCCGCTTGGCGCTGCGTTCCTGGACCGGTTTGCGACGTAGCGGTGGCAACTCGGTACGGCTGTCAGACACGTGGTGCTCCCTCACTCTGCGTGGGAACTCTAACGCGCAGGCGAGCTGTTCACGGTCGAGTGATCACTTTGCGGAGTCGACGTCGAGCGCGGTGCCGTGGTCGACGGCATCCGGTGGAGGCGGCGGGCATCTCGGGTGGTGGTCGGAGCGCTGCCGGCCCGAGTGATGCACGTCGACGGACACGAAAAAATCGAAGTTGGCCAAAAATCGACGACGGCGACCAATCCGTCGTCGGCCAGAGCGGTCACGCTCCGGCGCGAGCGTGGAGCACGACCGTTGGGACCGCGGGCCGGTGTCGGTCGGGGGAGGGGAATCTTCGACACCGGCCCGCGGGGATCGGGGCCCTTGCGTAGGCGGGGATCTACTGCGGGCTACTACCGCGACCGGGGGATTCGGCCGTCCGGGTGAACCGGAAGTCGAGTCGCGGTGTTGTCATATGAAGTTGTTGACGCGCTGTCACGGCCCCCAACCTAACCATCGATCACCGTCTTCGCCAGCGGACGAAAGACGGGTTTTTCGATTAATCAGGTTGAGTGTCGCGTTGGAAGCCGGCGGCCGACCCGCTTCGCTCGGGGGTACGAGCGAGCCGGCCGCCGGCCGGGACGGGCGGAAACCCGTCGCCTGTTCGCATGCCACTACCGGGTCGGGGGTCCGGATACGGCATGCCGGGCCGATGTCGGTGAGACCGACATGTGCCGACCCGTTTGCTCGGGGATCGCGGCTTCGTCGGGTTGCCGCGGGGGCGCCTCGGAGGGCGCGTGCGCCGACGCCGGAGCGGGCGTGCCCTTGCGGCGCAGTTTCCGCTTGGTCGGCTGTTCGGGGGCCAGGCCGCCTGCGACGAGGTGTTCGTGCGCCACCTGCCACACGGTGCACGGCGCCTTCACCCGGTGCCAGCGCGTGGAGCAGGTTGGGCAGTGACCGCCGTCGTCAGGTTCGTGGGAGCGCAGCATCGCGCGCCAACCATCGGTCAGTCGGGGCAGCTCCGAACGCGCGACCGACACCAGCGACGGCTCGTCGGCTCTGTCCGCGAGGTCGGACAGCATGTCGAGGCGTTCCCACACCGCGTTGCGGAGCACCTGGCCGAGGATCTTGTCCACAGGACGTCACCGTCACCTTTCCGCCAGTCCGGCGGCTTCGCCGAGCGCGGCCGTGAGTCGGCCGAGCTGGGTGCGGGTGAGCCGCGCCGCTTCGCCGGGCGGGCCGACCAGCACTATTTCGTCGTCGTCCACGTACACCGTCATGCAGCGTTCGCGGCCGATGAGATCGCCGCACTGCACGCGCCAGACGACCTGACCGTTCTCTTCACGGCGGACGTCCTGGTCGCCGGTGTCGGCTGTGGGGACCGGGGAGAAGTGTTGCCGGGCGACCGGGACCGAGGTCCCGGACGGGGAGCCGGCGGCAGCGGCAGGACCGGCGGCAGGCGGGAGCGGCGCGGTCGACAGTGCGGCGCCCGACCCTGCGGACTCGGACAGCGCCGCTCCCGGCAATGAAGAGTCCGGCAGCGCGGACCCGGACTCGCGGGAGGTGTCGGGCGTCGACGGCGCACCGGGCACCGACGAGGGCCGGGACAGGGACGACGTGCCACGCGCGGTGGCCGGGGATGCGATCTCCACGTCGTCTCCGTTCCGTACTCGTCGGTGCTCACGGGCGTTTCGCCGTGCCGTTCACAGGTGTCGCTGTCTTCGTGGTCGTCGTTCTTCGCAGTGGTCGTCTTCGTAGTGGTCGTCTTCGCAGTCGTCGCGCCGCACCCGCCTGCCCGGACTCGTTCCGTACGGAACCCCGGGTGCGGAGGGCCCGTACGGCCGGTCCGTGTGTCGCCGGATCCGGCCGGTGTTCGGTTGTGGGTGGTGCGGTTCTCGTCGTGCGGTTCTCGTGTGCCGCTCTCGTCGTGCACAGGAGTTCCGGTCGGGTGGATCTCCCGGGTGATCGCGGACCGTGTTCGGGTGGTCACGTCGATCCCGAGAACTAGATTGCGATGAATGAAACGCCGATAGAAGCCTCGGTGGGTCGGGCAGCGGCGACCGGCAACGGCTGGCCGTTAAGCGGTCGACGAAGTTCGGCAGGGCCGATCAGGGGTCACAAATCGGGTTTCGCGCGGTTCAATGTGAAGTGCCTACGCTGCTGACGACGCCCGGAAGGACTGTGGAGGGGCGCATGGACACCACCGACAACACGGCGATCGCCCGCATCTCGGGAGGCGCGACCGAGGACTCGTCCGAGCTCGCGCCCAGCCGCCTGAACCCGGAGGTCTGGGAAGGCGACGAGATGCGCGACGCGCTCTCCGTGCGAAACGTCAGTGAGGTCTATCGCCAACTGCGCAAACACGGTGTGTCGCAACGCCAGATCGCTGCGATGACCGGCCAGTCACAGTCCGAGGTCTCGGAGATCCTGAAAGGCCGTCAGGTCATGGCCTACGACGTGCTGGCGAGGATCGCCGCGGGCCTGGGTATTCCCCGTGGATACATGGGTCTCGCATACGACGAGGCCACCGAGATTCAGGTCGCCGGAACCTCCGGCGAGCAGCAGGCTGAGGAGGACGAGTCCGTGAAACGGCGGAAGTTCCTCGCGCACGCGGCCCAGGTCACGATGGGCGCCGCGGTCTTCGGATCGTCGGCGGAGGCCTGGGCGGCGAGCCCCGCAAGGACACCCGCGCCGGGGCGCATCGGGGTCACCGATGTCCGGCAGGTCGAAGCCGCAACCAGGGCGTTGCGTGCGCTCGACTACCAGTACGGCGGCGGCTTCTGCCGCGACGCCGTCGTGGCGCAGCTGTCCTGGGGGCAGCAGATGATGCAGGCCAGCACCACCGACGGGGTCAGATCGCGGCTGTTCGTCGCGCTGGCCGACCTGCACAGCCTCGCCGGCTGGACGTCGTTCGACACCGGGCTGATCGACTCGGCCCGCGGTCACTTCGCGAATGCGCTCAACCTGGCGAAACAGGGCGACAACCACCCGCTCGTCGCGAACATCCTGTACCGCATGGGACGCGTGTACCTGCACCAGGAGGCGCCGAACGACGCGCTGAAGCTGTTCCAGCTGGGTCAGATCGCGGCGCAGGAGTCGGGCTCGGAACTGGCCGTGGCCGTGCTGTGCGCCAACGAGGCGTGGGCGTACGCGATGATGGGCAACTCCGACCAGGCCGTGAAACTGCTGGGCAGGACGCGGGACGAGTTCGCGCGTGCCGATCTCGTCAACGCCGAGTCGTGGGTCAAGTTCTTCACGGAGACGGACGTGCACGCGATGGTCGGCACCGTGCACACGGAGCTGGCGCAATCGGCCGACCCGATGCACACCAAGTACGCCATCCCGGCGCTGAGCAGGGCCATCGACGCCTACAACGACGACATGGCCCGCAGCAAGGTGTTCAACCTGGGCATGCTCGCCACGAACCACATGATCGACGGCGACATCGACCAGGGCGTACGCACCGGTGGCAAGGCGCTCGACTCGGCGGATGGGCTCAAGTCCGCCCGCGTCGAGCAGCGGATGGAGCCGCTGAAGAAGGAGGCCGCGCGCCGGTCGAACAACCCCGACGCCAGGGACTTCGTCGAACGGATGAACGCATTCTTCGCCTAGTCGGCGGCGCGCTCGACAACGTCCTGGCGGCCGTGTGCGCACGGCTGGGGGCCGATCCCCGCGGCGCCACGTTGCTGCGGTTCACGAACAACGCGGTCTATGCGCTCGCCGATCGGCCGCTCGTCGTGCGCATCGTCGGTACGCCTGCGCTGCGCCACCGTGCGCCGAAGGTCGTGCGGCTCGCGCGTCACCTGCAGCGACTCGGCGTACCGGCGGTGCGGCTCGCGGCCGGTGTCGACCAGCCGGTGCGGGTGGGCGAACACCTGGCGACGGTGTGGGATCGGGTCCCCGACGCGGGTGGCCACGCAACCCCCGGCGAGCTGGCGGAGCTGCTACGCGAGCTGCACGCCGCGGGGATTCCGGACGACGGGTTTCCGGACGACGGTGCGGGTGCGTGGGCGCCGCTGGACGACGTGCGGGCGCGGGTGGCGGCGGGGTCCGACGAGTTGACCGCCGCCGATCGCGGGTTCCTTCTCGACCGGTGCGACGAACTCGAAGCGAAGGCAGACGACCTGGAGTTTCCCCTGGCCAGGACGTTGATTCACGGCGACGCGCACGTCGGCAATGTGATCGTCGGGCCCGAGAGGCCGGTGTTGTGCGACTTCGACTCGGCCTGCCACGGCCCGCCGGAATGGGATCTCGTCCCGGCGGCCGTGGGACGTGAACGGTTCGGCGACCCGCCCTCGCGATACGCCGAGCTCGCGGACCGTTACGGCTTCGACGTCACCGCTTGGGACGGGTTCGAGGTGCTGCGCGATATGCGGGAACTCAAGCTGGCGACGAGCGTGCTGCCCACGGCCGACCGTGCCCCCGGAGTACGCCGGGAGGCGCACCGCCGGATCGCGGATCTGAAGGCGGGGAACCTCCACCATCGGTGGACGCGTTACCGCGCAGGGTGACAACCGCTCGTCGTTCAACGACAGAAACCAACCGTTCGGCGTTTGGTCCGGATGGCGGTGTTTCTCGTCGACATTCGGTGGGACCGATCGCGCACCGGGGCCTGCGATGCGGGATGCCGCTCAGCCGAGCGGAGTGCGGCTGAGTGCGACGGCGAACCCGAACGCCAGGCCGAGGATCGTCAGTTCGACGGCCGCCCACGTGGCGAGAGCCGTCCGGCGGTGACGCAACACCTGCGGCAACAGCCTTCTCCGCAGGTGCGCACCGAGCGCGGCGGCGCCCGCCAGGCACACGACCTTGACCAGCACGAGCACGCCGTACGCAGTGCCGAACACCGCGGCGGGCAACGACAGCTCCGGGTCGCCGCCGAGCTCGACGATCGCGTTGAACACCCCGGTCACGGCGACGCAGGCCAGGCAGACGGTGGCGAGCGTCGAGAACCGGGGTAGCGCCGTGGCCAGCAACGTGCGGTTGGTGCCCAGGACGGCGGCGATCGCGGCGAGCCCTCCCGTCCAGGTCACGGCGGCCAGGACGTGCAGTTCGACGGAGATCGACGCGTAGTCGTGCAGCGACCATCCCGTCGCATGCCCGGTGACCGGCAGCGGAAGCAACGCGAACAGTCCGAGGCCGACGCGCACCTCGGCGGGCACGGTGTCCGGCCGGCGCAGCGCCACGACGTTCAGCGCGACCAGGCCGAGCGCCAGCACCACGACCAGCACCAGCGCTTTGCCCGCCGCGATGTCGGCGACGTACCCGGTCACGTCGAGGGCTGCGGGCCGGTACTCGGCCGCCTGCAGCATGAGCGCTGCGCCCGCCGCCACCGTCCACAACAGCGACGCCGCCACCGCGACGGGCTGGGCGGACGCCAGCACGGGACGTGTCAGCTTCTGCCGTGAACCGCCGAGCAACACCGGCAGCAGGGCCAGCCCCACGGTGACGACCGCGGCGACGTTCATCACCGCCCTCGCCACCGGGATGCCCGCCGAGACCACCTCGTTGGCCGCCGTGATGCCCCGGACGGGGCCGGAGGCGGCGCCCGCGAAGCCGATCAGCGCGCCCGCCACGGCGGCGGTGAGCAGACTGGTCAGCGTGTCGACGCGGGGACGCGAGGTGGTCTCGGCGCGGCTCACGACCGGCCTGACCCGGTGCGCAGCGCCACCGTCACGCCCGCGCCGAGCAGCACGACCGCGGCGGCGATCCACACCCACACGGGGATGCCGCCGCCGGAATCACCGCCATCGGCGGAGGGCGCGTCGTCGGCGTTCGCCGCGGACGGTGCGGCGTTCTGCCCGCCCGGCGGGGTGTCGGCGCCGGGCCCGTGGGAGGTCAGCGTGAAACGGAGCTCCTGGCTGACGGGGTGACCGTCGGCCGAGAGGATCCGGAATCCGATGACGTACTCGCCGGCGGGTCCGAGTGGGTGCAGCGGAGCGGTGACGCTCGCTCCGTCGACCTGCACATCGCCCTTCGTCCACTGGCCGCCGTCGGGGCCGGTGACGGCGATCTGGTTGACGCCCTCGCCCGCGCCGCGCTGCACCGGCTGGTCGAACGTCAGCGTGACCCGCTCCGGCGCCTTGTCGAGCGATGCGCCCTCGGCGGGGTCCGATTCGATCAGCTGGTTGTGCGCGGCCGCCGGTGTCGCCGTGACCAGCAGTGCGACGAGCGTCGCGAGCGACAGTGCGGCTGCGCGGAGACGCCGGGACGGGCGCCTGTCAGGGGTGATGTGCGCGGTCACGAGTCCACCTTCCCGTTCTTGCGTGCACGCAGCGTGGCGCCCGTGCCGACACCGACGCCGAGTGCGCCGACCAGCAGGCCCGCGCCGCCGAGCCAGCGTGCCGTGTCGTCGGTACCGCCCTCGGATGCGTGCTGTCGGTCGCCGGACCCGGCATCACCCGAAGCATTCTCGCCGTCGCGGTGCGACGAGTGCGCGCCGTGCCCGCCCGACGACTCGGCGAGCGGGACCACCGGTGCCGGACTCTCCGGCTCGGCGTCACCTTCCTGCGGCTGGTTCCAGTTCGACACGGTGCCGTCCGAGTAGGTCTGCTTCGTCGGCAGCATCAGCTCGTCGGTGTTGTCGGGCAACGCGCCCAGCTGCACGCCGAACTCCTGGTACGAGTCCAGTCCCGCCGGGATCCCTTCGCCGTCCGCCGTCCACGTGACCTTGGTGACGACGTCGGAGCCGTTCGTGGTGACCTCGGAGGTCCAGCCGGGCACCGGCTGGGTGCGCGCGCTGGAGATCTCGTACTTCTCGGGGACGGTCATCTCGAGCTTCGTGGTGCCCGCCTTCTCCTCCTCGTTCGGCACGCGGAGAGTGATCGCGCCGTAGCCGCCCTTCTCGGGGGCGTCGCCGTAGATGTTGGCCGTGACGTGCGCGGACGCGGCCGGAGCCCCGAGCACAGCACCGGCGGTGAGGGCGATGCCGAGCGTCGTGGTCAGCGCGGCGCCGCGAGCGTGACGCCGGGCCCGGGAACGCGGGACACGTCGGGCGGGGAGGGATGTCGACATGGTGGTTTCTCCTGATGATTTCTGACGATGGCGTGGCCGCGGCGACGACGTGGACGAGCGCGATGGCGCGGCTGCCCGCGGGTCGACGCGGCGAGGGCCCGCGCGGACCTGCGCGCGGGGTGGACGAACTTCTCGATCAGGAGACGGCGGGCGGACCGCGGCGGCCGTGTACGCGGCGGAGCAGGACGTCGACGACGGTGGTTGCGGCGTCGGGGAGCGCGAGCGGCGGGTGGGCGGCGACGTGCTGCGGCCGCCGGTACGGCCGCCATCGCCACGTGACCACCGGCAGGATCGCGCGGACGGCCGTGCTCGCGCGTGCGAGCACGGCCTCGGCGTGGGCGAGGACGCACGCGGTGGCGACGGTGGCCAGCGCGTGACCGGCGAGCATGGCGGGCCCTTCGCCGCCGTGGCCGGACAGCGTAGTGAGCAGGATGTGCGCGGCGAGCTGACCCGATCCGAGGAACAGCAGGATGCCGCGGATGCCGCGCGCACGGTGCGCGGTGGCCGTGGCGACCCATCCGATGAGTGACGACACGACGACCGTTGTCGCCGGATGGGGGAGTCCACCGCCTGCGGCGCCGTGCGCGGTTACCGACAGTGCCGCCGACGTCGCCGCGAGTAGAACACCACGAACGGCCGGCATGAGGCGTTCGGACGGCGTTCGTGTGCGCACGCCGTCAGCCTATCGGCCGCGTTGATCGCGTCCCGTTTGGTCGTAGATGCCGGAAGCGCAGGTGAAACAGTCCGCGAGAACGGCGGAAACCGTTGCCCATCGGTGCCCGATCGGCAACAGTGCACCGTGCGGGCGCGGCCCGTCACGTCATGCGATGTGCTTAAGATGCTGCTCCGAACGAGCGAACACCACCTCGTGCGCAGGGAAGGTTGGCTCGCGACCAGGAAGGAGAACGCGTCCGTCGTGATCGGACGGGCGTGTGCCTATGTCCACACAATCCGGTAAGGACGGCGCGACGGGTGGAGACCCGGACGTGCCCGGCGACCCGACCGCAGAGCCGGTAGCGGGCAACGGCAAGGGGAGCGGTCCCGAGGGCTCGGCGACGTCCGGCGGCCGTGCGACGGTGGCCGCGCACGCGAATCCGCCCGAAGCGGCGGGTCCGGGTGGTGTCGACCCCGCCGATGGTGCCGTCCCTGTTGACGGCGCTGTCCCTGTCGACGGTGCCGGCGAACCGGTCCTGTCCGCCGCCGACCGGGAGGCCGTCACCGACCGGCCGGTGTTCGTCATCGCGGCGATCCTGGCCCTCGCGATCATCGCCTGGGGTGTGCTGAAGCCCGACAGTCTGCTGTCGGTGTCCGAAGCGCTGCTGTTCGACGCCGTGATCCCGTTCGGCGGGTGGGTGTTCGTGCTCACGGCCAGCGGTTTCGTGGTGTTCGCGCTCGCCCTCGCGATCAGCCGCTACGGGCGGATCAAACTCGGCCGGGACAAGGAGCGGCCCGAGTTCCGCACCTCGTCGTGGGTGGCGATGATGTTCAGCGCCGGCATGGGCATCGGACTGATGTTCTTCGGCGCCACCGAACCGGTGACGTTCCTCGCCTCGCCGCCACCCGGCACCGGCCTCGCGCCGAACTCGGACGAGGCACTGCACACCGCGATGGCGACGACCCTGTTCCACTGGACGGTGCACCCGTGGGCGATCTACGCCGTCGTCGGCCTCGCGATCGCCTACAGCGCGTTCCGCCGCGGCCGTAGCCAGCTGCTCAGTTCGGTGTTCTGGCCCCTGCTCGGCGGGCGGCACACCGGCGGTCCGCTGGGCAAGGCCATCGACGTGATGGCGATCTTCGCGACGCTGTTCGGTTCGGCCGCTTCGCTCGGCCTGGGTGCGTTGCAGGTCGGCGGTGGTCTCGGTGCGGTCGGCTGGATCGACAGCCCCGGTAGCGGGCTGCTGGTCGGGATCATCGCCGTGCTGACGGTGTGCTTCATCGCCTCGGCCGTGTCCGGCGTGGCCAAGGGCATCCAGTGGCTGTCGAACATCAACATGGTGCTGGCCGCCGTGCTGGCCGTGTTCATCCTGGTGGTCGGGCCGACGGTGATGATCCTGAACCTGGTCCCGAACGCCATCGGTAACTTCGTGCGCGAGCTGCCGGAGATGGCGGGCCGCACCGGCGCCACCGGTGGTCAGGCCATGCAGGACTGGCTGTCCACCTGGACGATCTTCTACTGGGCCTGGTGGATCTCGTGGACGCCCTTCGTGGGCATGTTCATCGCGCGCATCTCGCGTGGCCGGACGATCCGCCAGTTCATCGTCGGCGTGATCGCCGTGCCCAGCGCCGTGAGCCTCGTCTGGTTCGCGATCTTTGGCGGCGCCGCGATGGACATCCAGCAGCGCGGCACGGACGGCATCCCCGGCAACGGCGGCGCCGACCTGTACCAGGGCGGGGACGTCTCGTCCGAGGTCATCACGTTCACGATGCTCGAGAACCTGCCGTGGTTCCTGCCCGCCGCGATCATCGTGATGATCCTCGTGTCGATCTTCTTCGTCTCGGGCGCCGACGCCGCGTCGGTCGTGATGGGCACGCTGTCGCAGAAGGGGTCGGTCGAGCCCAAGCGCAACGTCGTCATCTTCTGGGGCGTGATCATGGGTGCGGTCGCCGCGGTGATGCTCATCGCCGGTGGCGAGACCGGACTCGACGGGCTGCAATACCTGACGATCCTGATCGCCGTGCCGTTCGTGTTCGTCATGGTCGGGCTGTGCGTGTCGCTGTGGAAGGACTTGCGTAGCGACCCGCTGATCCTCAAGGAGGACGAGATGCGCAGGTCGCTGGAGGAGATTCATGACGAACGCATCGAAGAGCGCCGGGCGCGGCGCCGTGGATTGAGAGCGCGGCGCCGGTGAGCCTGTTCGACTACATCGCCGATCGGTGGGATCGGCTGGCCCTGCAGTCGTGGCTGCACGTCAGTGAGGTCGTGCAGTCCACGCTGCTGGCTGCGGTGCTGGGCGTGCTGATCGGCGTTGCGGTGTACCGCAGCCCGGTCGGCTCCGCCGTGGCCACCGCGCTGGCCAGCACGATCCTCACGATCCCGTCGTTCGCCCTGCTCGGGCTGTTGATCCCGGTGTTCGGCCTCGGGCCGACGCCCGCCGTCGTGGCGCTGGTGTTGTACGCGCTGTTGCCGATCACGCGCAACACGATCGTCGGCCTGGCCGGCGTCGACCCCGCCGTGACCGACGCCGCCAAGGGCATCGGCATGGGCAGGACCGCCGTGCTCACGCGGGTCGAGCTGCGCCTCGCGTGGCCCGCGATCCTCGCAGGTATGCGCGTGGCCACGCAGATGCTGATGGGCATCGCCGTCATCGCCGCGTACGCCAAGGGACCAGGTCTCGGCGGCGAGGTGTTCTCTGGACTGACCAGAGCGGGCAGCGCCAACGCGACGAACCAGGCACTCGCGGGCACGCTCGGCGTCGTGGTCCTCGCGCTGCTGCTCGAGGGCGTCTACTTCCTCATCGCCCGCTTCACCGTTTCGAGAGGTATCCGTGGCTGACAAAGGCGAGACCGCCGTGACTCCCGATTCGACCGCCGGCGCCGTGTCCGGCGCCGAGATCCAGCTCGAGGGGGTCACGAAGCGCTACCCCGGGTCGGCGGAGCCCGCGGTGAAGGACGTGACGATGACGATCCCCGCGGGCAAGATCGTCGTGCTCGTGGGCCCGTCCGGCTGCGGCAAGACCACCACGATGCGGATGATCAACCGGCTGATCGAGCCGACGTCCGGCCGCATCACCATCGGCGGCGAGGACGCGCTGAAGCTCGACGACGTGAAGCTGCGCCGCAAGATCGGCTACGCGATCCAACAGGCCGGCCTGTTCCCGCACTTCACGGTGGCGCAGAACATCGCCGTCGTGCCCGGGTTGCTCGGCTGGGACAAAAAGCGCATCGCCGAACGGGTCGACGAGTTGATGGACCTCGTCGGCCTCGACGTCGCCCAGTTCCGCGATCGCTACCCGCGGCAGTTGTCCGGCGGGCAGCAGCAGCGCGTCGGTGTGGCACGGGCGCTGGCCGCGGATCCGCCCGTGCTGCTGATGGACGAGCCGTTCGGCGCGGTCGACCCGATCACGCGCGGGATCCTGCAGGACGAACTGCTGCGCCTGCAGGCCGACCTCGGCAAGACGATCGTGTTCGTCACGCACGACTTCGACGAGGCCGTCAAGCTCGGCGACCGGATCGCCGTGCTGGGCGAGGCGTCGAGCATCCAGCAGTACGACACCCCGGAGGCGATTCTCGCCAACCCGGCGAACGACATGGTCGCGGGATTCGTGGGCGCGGGCGCGTCGCTCAAGCAGCTGACCCTGCTGCGTGTGCGCGACGTCGACTATCCCGACATCGCGATGACCGCCGACGAGAGCGAATCGCCGTCCGACCTGCGGGCGAGGATGGCGAAGGCGGGTAAGACGTACGCGCTGCTCGTCGACCGGAGGCGCAGGCCGCAGCGGTGGGTGCACGTGCGCAACCTGTCGTCGGTGAGGTCCCTGGCCGGCGTCGGCAGGCCGGTGGGCGACACGGTGAGCACCCGGTCGACGTTGCAGGACGCGCTCGAGGCGATCCTCGCCGAGGGTGGCCACGCCGTCGTGACCGGCACCCGCGGCGAGTACGTCGGGATGATCGACATCGAGACGGTGACCGGCGTGCTGGCACAGCTGCGGGAGGAACACGAGAACACCGACGGTGGCGATTCGGCCGACGACGCCGGCGACGGTGGTGACTCGGCCGGCGGCGCCGGGGCGGCGGCCGAACCCGGAGCGAGTGCGTCATGAGCGACGTCGACGTGGCCGGGAGTGCCGCCGAGTCGCGGGCGAAGAAGGCCGACCGGGCGCGGCTGCTGGCGCAGCCGTTGGTGGTGCTCGTGGTCGTGGGCGCGGTGCTGGTGTGGGCGTTCACCAGGAACAACGACGAGATCGAGGCCCAATCGATCCAGGCGGGCGTGCTGCTGACGAAGACGTGGGAGCACCTGCTGATCACGGCCGTCGTGACGGCGATCGTGGTCGGGCTGGCGGTGCCGCTGGGGGCGATGCTGACGAGGCGGTGGGCGAAGCCCGTGGCGCCGCTGTTCCTCGGCATCGCGAACATCGGGCAGGCGGCGCCCGCCCTGGGTGTGCTGGTGCTGTTCTTCCTGTGGACGGGCTGGGAGGGCCTGTGGGCGGCGGCGTTGCCGATCGCGTTCTACTCGCTGCTGCCTGTGCTGCGGAACACGATCGTCGGCATCCAGTCCGTCGACCCGGCGCTGGTGGACGCCGCGCGGGGGATCGGCATGTCGCCGCGGTCGGTGCTGCTGCGGGTGGAGATGCCGCTCGCGCTGCCGATGGTGCTGGCGGGCATACGGACGTCGCTGGTGCTGGCGGTCGGCACGGCGACGCTGGCGTTCTTCGTCAACGGCGGTGGGCTCGGCGAGCTGGTGGACACCGGATACAAGCTGAACCGGCCCGAGGTGCTTGTCGTCGGGGCGGTGCTGGCCGTCGGGTTGGCGCTGCTCGTCGACTGGCTCGGTGCGTTGGCCGAACAGCTGCTCGGACCGAAGGGGCTGCGATGAGGATCGGGAAGCGGATCGGTCGCAGAGTGCGGTCGATGGTCGCGGCCGGGCTGCTGCTGACGACGACCGCAGGGTGCGGGCTGACCGTCAACGCCGCGCTGCCGTACGACGTGGAGCCGGGGTCGATCCCCCGGATGCCTGCGCTCGACGGTGTCGAGGTGACGGTCGGGTCGAAGGATTTCACCGAACAGATCGTTCTGGGCTACATCGCGCAGCTCGCCCTGGAGGCGGCAGGTGCCGACACGGTGGACCTGACGAACATCGCCGGTTCGAACAGCGCCCGGTACGCCCTCGAGGACGGGCAGATCGACGTGCAATGGGAGTACACGGGCACCGCGTGGCTGTCGTATCTCGGAGAGGACACGCCGATCGCGGACGAACGTGCTCAGTACGAGGCGGTGCGCAAGGCGGATCTGAAGCGCAACGACCTGATGTGGCTGCCGTACTCGGACGTCAACAACACGTACGCATTCGCGACCACGGAGGAGTTCGCGCGCGAGCACGGGCTGCGGACGATGTCGGATATGACGGAGTTCGTGAAGCAGCACCCGAAGGAGTCCGTGTTCTGCGTTGAGACGGAGTTCGCCAGCCGCCCGGACGGCATGCCGGGCGTGACCGAGACGTACGGCTTCCCTGTGACGACGACGAAGACATTCGGTACGGGAGCGATTTACGCGGCGGTCGCCAACGGCACGTGCAACTTCGGCGAGGTGTTCACCACCGACGGTCGCATCGCGGGACTGAACCTGCGGGTGCTCGCCGACGACAAGCGGTTCTTTCCCCAGTACAACGCGGCCGTGACGGTGCGGAAGGACTTCTACGACGAGCACCCGCAGATCGCCGAGGTGATGGCGCCGGTCGCCGACGCCCTCGACAACGACGAGATCATCGAGCTGAACAAGAAGGTCGACGTCGACGGTGCCGACCCGTCCCAGGTGGCCTACGACTGGATGCGGGAGAAGGGTTTCATCCGCTGAGCCGTCTCGCACGCACGGTGCCCGCCGTGCGTGCGACGTCGTGCACCGGCCACGCCACGCTGGGTCACGCCACGCCGAGGCGCCGCAGCAGCTCGGACTCGAGGTTGTCGAGCTCGGAGGCGATGGCCTTGTGGGCGGCCTTGCGGCGGGTCGACGGCATGTGTTCCGCGGCGCGCACCGAGGCGGTGAGCTGCTCAAGGGTGCCCTGGGCGTGCTGGGCGAACGAGACGTCGTCGTCGGTGACCTGCGGCGCGCGCCGTAGCTCCGCCAGGCCGTCAGCCGCGCCGGCGATGCGGGCGAGTAGGCCGCCGCCGTGGCCGCTGTACTCGGACAGTTGCTCGACCGGGACGCCGATCTTGCGCGCCTGGTAGCGGTCGTACGCTTCGCGAACGGTGCCCGCGGCGCGCACGGCCAGCGGCACCAGTGCGGGTCCGACCGCGGGGATGACGATCTTCGCCACCTTGACCGCGTTCTTCGCCTTCTGCGGTGTCAGGCCCGACTCGTGCTCGCCGGACTTGGCGGCCTTCTTCGCTGCCTTCCGCTCCTTCTTCGCCGCCTTCTTCGACTTGGCCGGCGCTGACTCGGAGACGTCCGGGAACGTGGAGGGCTCCGAGGGCTCGGACAAGACGTCGTCCTCGTGGCCTGTGTTGCGGGATGTGCGGGCCATCGCCGTTCCTCGCCTCCGGTTCCGGTCGGTTACGTGGTGCACGGGCTCCCGGTGTCGGGACTCCGGAGCACCGTGCTCGTGTTGACGGTTGCGGCAGAACTTACTGCTCATACCGGGCCGGGAGCACGTCGCCTCCGGGAGTGTCGGGGCCTTCTCATAAAGTGAACACCATGGTTGACGAGGTGTTGCTCGACGCGGGCGTGGTCACACGGTGTCGTCGGCGGGTGCATCTCGACAACGACCCCACGATGGTGGGAACGCAGCTCGCACTGCCCGACCCCTCCGCTGAGCAGCGGATCGCCGACGCGGAAGCCCACCGGATCGACGTCTCGGAGCGGCTACAGGCGGCTACCGCCCCGATCGGTGACGACGAGAATCCGGCGGCCCCGATTGGGACGGGTGACGAGTCGGCCGGGACGGCATGGGCCGTCGTCCCCACCGACCTGCCTCCGGCGGATCGCGCCGGGCTCACGCTCACCGCGCTCGAAGAAGGCGTCGCCTACATCTGGGGTGGGTTGCTGCCGCGCGATCGGGAGGCCGGGCGTCGCGGTGGCATTCAGCTGCTCGTCCGAACCGTCGACGGGTACGTGCCGGTGCTCGTCGTTCGGCACCGCATCACGGACCCGGGCGAGGGTGCGCGGACGACCGCGCTGACGGACCTGGACCCTGCCAACGCGTTGACCGACCCGGACCGCAAGGTGCGGTCGCACCCGCGGGACCAGCTGCGACTCGCTCACACCTACCGACTTCTCCAGGCTGCAGGGTTCGCCGAGCCGGATCGGGCGATCGGAGGCGTGATCGGGCTCGATGCGGATGTGGTGCTGTGGCACGACCTGGAAGCTGGAACGTGGCCGGGCGGGCGGGCCGCGCTCGAGGAGTATGACAGCCGGTTCGCCGATCGCCTCGCCGTGGCGCGTGCTGCCGCTGCACGTGATGAGCCGCTTGCCGAGCCATCGCGAATCCTCGAATGCAAGGGCTGCCCGTGGTGGCCGACCTGCGAGGCAGAGCTCAAGAGGGTGCGTGACGTGAGCCTTGTGGTGCGGGGCGAGGACGCCATGGAGCTCCGTCGCGCCGGCATCGCGACGGTGGACAAGCTCGCCGCTCTCGACGTCCACGACGAACCGCCTATTCAGTGGACGGGTGTGTCGTTCTCGGATGCCGTGTCGCTGGCGAAGGCGTGGCTTGCGGACCTGACGATGGTGCGGCGGGTCCCGGAAGTGACGGTGTCGCGTGGTGACGTCGAGGTCGACATAGACATGGAGAGTTTTGGCGACGCCGGCGCGTACCTGTGGGGCTGTCTGCTCAACGGGGCGGACATCGGTGTCGAGCGCGGTTATCACTCGTTCGCTACGTGGGAGCCGCTGCCGACGGACGACGAGGCGCGGTCGTTCGCCGCGTTCTGGGCGTGGCTGACGGACGTACGCCGGCGCACGGACGCCGCCGGGTTGCAGTTCCGTGCGTATTGCTACAACGCGTTGGCCGAGAACCGTTGGTTGTACGCCTCCGCGGAGCGGTTCGCCGGGTTCCCCGGCGTGCCGTCGAAGGCGGAGGTGCGGGCGTTCGTCGATTCGGACGAGTGGGTCGACCTGTTCCGAAGCGTGTCCGATCAGTTTCTGTGTTCGCACGGCAAGGGGCTCAAGGTGGTTGCACCGGTGGCCGGTTTCGCCTGGCGCGATGCGGAGGCGGGCGGTGAAGCGTCGATGCGGTGGTATCGCGACGCGGTCGGCATGGACGGCGCGGAACCTGACGTGGTGCAGCGTTCCAGGTTGCTCCAGTACAACGAGGACGACGTGCTCGCCACGCACGCCTTGCGCTTGTGGATCAGTGAGCGTGCCATGACCGAGGTCCCGTTCATGGATGACCTGTGACGCTCGACGTGCGATGAGCACCGTTCTGTCCGCTGTTCGCTCGATTTCCGGTCGTACCATGGTTCGTTCTGGCCCGATTCCCGTTGCGGCGGTTGCCGCGACGTCGACGTCGTTTCCGTTCCGCACGCTTTTGCCGGTCGGTGGCGTTCTCGAGATGGATGGGTTTTCCGGTGCGGACGGTTCCCTCCGGCGTCGTTATGCGGACTGTGCCGTCGGCTTCGAGTTCGAATGCCCAGCCGGGTGTGTGCTTGACGATATGGTGCCGTCGGCAGAGCCCAACCAGGTTCGCCGCGCACGTCGGTCCCTCGCATCCGTGCGGTTGCACATGGTCGAGATCCGCGAATTGGGCCGGACGGTGGCAGCCTGGGAATCGACATTCGCGGTCGCGAACTTTCACGAAATCGGCTGTGACTGCCGGCGGCCGGTACCGCTCTCTGCCGATATCCAGCGGGGCACCGGTGTGGGGGTCGGTGATGATTCGCCGCCATGTCGACGTCCGGTCGGAAGCGATCCGCCTCGCCACTTCCGCGGGCACGGGGCCGTGGCCTGACAGCTGCGCGGGGTTGTCACGGATGCCGATGAGCGTGTCGAAGTCGATGTGGATGTAAATCTCGGCTTTGCCCGTTCGACTCGTCGGCAGAAGTCTCGCGGATGACCGCGTGCCACCGGACCCCTCATAGCGTCCGCAGGAACAGTCGGCCAGCAGGTGGTCGGCGAGCAGGTCGGCACGTAACTGGTCCGTCGTCCGGTCTTCAGTGCGGCTGCGCATGGCGCGGGCACTCCGGTCGATACGAGCATATACAGCCGAGGCCTGTTCTGCGGGCAGGTAGGCGGAAACCGTCGCCATCGCGTCTTCGCGGTGGCGCAGCGCCACCTTTCGTTCCGTACGTCGCTGACGTGCTCGTGCTGCGGCGCCGTCGGGATCCACACGATGGACCGCGTTGTAGGCGATCCGGCGAATGGAGGAAGCACTGCGGTCTATCAGTTTGTCCGCGACGATGGTGTCCACACGGCTGGCCTTCGTTGTGGAAAGTGGCGTCGTCTGATTGACCACTTTGGATGCCTTGAACAGATCGATGTCGCCACGTGCCAGCGCGGCCGAGGTGTTCGGCAGTCGCGATGTCAGCTGACGGGCCCATTCGAGTTCTCGCCGCACCACGTGTTCGGACTCGCCTCGTGCGAGTGCCAGCTCGGCGGTCACATCGGTGGTTCTCTCGTGCTCTTCCGAGTACGCGGCGAGTGTTTTCAGGTATTCCGCCTGTGCCTCGCCGACTCGGCGCCAGGCGTGTACGACATCGGCAATCCTCATCGATCCCCCTCGTTTCGTGGGCGGCAACATTACACACGAATCCGAGATCTTGGCAAACCTATGTTCGAACCACTCGATCAGGCGACACTGTGACCTGTGCGCCTGTGCCACACTCGACCCTGCGCCCGCACACCGACCGTGGTCGCAAGTGCGGGCGGGTCCGCTCCGTGTGCCAAGGGCACAGTGCCATCAGTACAGCGCCACTCGAAGTCACAGGTCAGGCCGAAGTCCAGGTCGGACCGAAGTCACGGTGGTCCCGGTTCAGCCGAACGTTCCACAGATCAGCCCCGCAGTGATGACGACGCCGCGAAGTGGGCCTTTCCGACAGGCGTGATGTGGAAAAGGGGGCCGATGATGTTGTGGCGTTCGTGTGCCGGGCATGGATCATCGCCCGGAGCTGCATGTCTCCGACGTGTCAGGAAGACTGAGCGGTGCTGGGTATTTCGGTGTCGAGAATGCATTCCGCCCCCGAGGCGGAATGATCTCGGGGGCGGAATGCGGTTGTGTGCACGGCGACGCGTCGCAATCGACACGAGCGGTGCCGGCGCACCACCGGCATGGAGGCGGCACTGCCGAACGGGAGCCGTGACTGGTCGGCTATCGGCGTCAGCGCGGGGCCATGCGAAGGGAACCGTCGAGGCGGATCACATCACCGTTGAGGTAGTCGTGTTCGACGATGTCGACTGCCAGCTGCCCGTACTCGTCCGGACGGCCGAGCCGCTTGGGGAACGGCACCCCCGAAGCGAGGCCGGCGCGGAACTCGTCGCTCACGGTCGCCAGCATCGGCGTGTCGATGATGCCCGGTGCGATGGTCATGACGCGAATGCCCTGCGAGGCCAGATCGCGGGCGGCCGGCACGGTCATGCCCACGACACCGCCCTTCGAGGCCGAGTAGGCGATCTGGCCGATCTGACCCTCGATGGCGGCGACCGACGCAGTGTTGATCACGACGCCGCGCTGTCCGTCCTCGAGCGGCTCAGTGTTCGCGATGGCCTCGGCCGCGAGTGTCATGACGTTGAACGTCCCGACCAGGTTGATGTTCACGACCTTCTGGAACAGGTCGAGGTCGTGCGTGCCATTCTTCGACAGGATCCGTGCCGACGGGCCGATGCCGGCGCAGTTGACGACGATGCGCAGCGGGACATCACTGGACGAAGCCTGGTCGACGGCAGTCCGCAGCGCAGCACCGTCGGTCACGTCGGCCTCGACGTAGGTGACACCTTCGATTTCCTCGGCCTTCTCGATCGAGGCCGCGAGGTCGAATGCGAACACACGGGCGCCTTTGGCGGCCAGCGCCTTCGCGGCAGCGCCGCCGAGTCCGGAAGCGCCACCCGTCACGATGGCCGCGGTGTCCTTGATCTGCATGCTCGTCCCTTCTCGCACGTCTTCGAGCAGGCTGAGCGTACGTGGTCACGCGGTCGATTCGTTGACCAATGTCCGCCTGCTGGTTCCCTCGACGTTCGCCCGCAGGTCACCGGCGACTGTGACCGTTCCCTCATGAACCCTGCGCGGATCGTCGTGGTCGGAACGGGATACGTCGGACTCACCACGGGCGCCTGCCTTGCAAGTCTTGGTCATCGGGTGACCTGTGCGGATGTGGACAGAGTGAAGGTCGCGCGGCTGTCGGCAGGCCGCGTGGACATCGTCGAGCCCGGCCTGCCGGAACTGGTGCAGCGCGGGCTCGCGGACGAGACATTGTCTTTCGTCGTAGGCGCCGCGGACGCGGTCGCGGACGCGGATGCGGTGTTCCTGTGTGTGCCGACCCCCATGGGTGCCGGTGGCGCAGCCGACCTCCGAGCTGTGGAAAAGGTCGTCACCGAGCTGGCAGACAGGTTGCCGTCCGGCTGCGTGGTGGTCACCAAGTCGACCGTTCCGGTCGGGACGGCACGGCGGATCAGTGCTCTGCTCGGTCGGTCCGATGTGCCGGTGGTGTCGAACCCGGAGTTCCTGCGCGAAGGTAGCGCGGTCGACGACTTCCTGGGGCCGGACAGGATCGTCGTCGGCTCCGATACGCCGGAGGCGGCGCAGACCGTCGTCGACCTGTACTCCGAGCTGGGTGCACCGTCGGTCGTTGCGGACGCGGCAAGTGCGGAACTGGTCAAGTACGCGGCCAATTGCTTCCTCGCGATGAAGCTGTCGTACGTGAATTCGGTCGCAGAGCTGTGCGAACGGTTCGGCGCGGACATCAAGTCGGTCACGGAGGGCATGGGCTACGACCGGCGCATCGGACGGTCCTTCTTGGAACCCGGCCCGGGTTGGGGAGGTTCGTGCCTGCCCAAGGACACGAGTGCCTTGCTGCGTATGTCCGAATCGGTCGGCTTCGGGTTCGATCTGCTCGGTGCCGCGATCGCTGAGAACCTCGCCCAGAGGGAGCGTGTCATCTCGAAGATCGCGAGGGCGGTCGGCGGTGACCTTTCCGGCGCTCGGATCGGCCTGCTGGGGCTTGCGTTCAAAGCGGGCACCAACGACCTGCGCGATTCGCCTGCACTGGGTGTGGCTTCGGTGTTGTGCGCCCACGGGGCGGAGGTCACTGCCTACGACCCGGCGGTCGCCGAGGAGCAGCCCGGGATGCTCGTGGTCGACAGTGCATACCGGGCGGCGAAAGGTGCCGACGCGGTCGTCGTACTCACGGAGTGGCCGGAGTTCCGCAGGCTGGACTGGCACGTCATGGCCGAGGCGATGCACGGCGACACAGTGTTGGACACGCGGAACCTGCTCGACCCGGCCACGGTGCTCGACGCGGGCCTGAGCTGGCAGGGGATCGGCAGGCCACGGGTGGTCGAATACGCCACCCCTGCCGTCGGGTGACATCTCGTTAGTTGAGGTAACTACCTGATTCGCCGTAGGGTCGCGGCGTGTCTGCTGCGAATCCTTCCGCGTTCACCACCAGGCCCGAACTTGTCGGAACCCACGGCATGGTCGCCTCGACGCACTGGCTCGCGTCGACGGCGGGCATGGCCGTACTGGAAGATGGGGGCAATGCGTTCGACGCCGCAGTCGCCGCGGGCTTCGTCCTCCAGGTCGCCGAGCCGCACCTGAACGGACCTGGTGGACAGGTGCCGGCGATCTTCGCTCCGGCAGGTGGGGGCCCGCGGGTGCTCTGTGGTCAGGGAGGTGCACCGGCTGCGGCCACGATCGGTCACTTCGACGACCTCGGACTGAAGCTGATTCCCGGCAGTGGACTGCTGTCGGCCACGGTGCCGGGTGCGTGGGATGCCTGGTTGCTCCTTCTCCGTGATTACGGCACGAAGTCGCTCCGCGAAGTGCTCGGGTACGCCATTTCGTACGCCTGGAACGGCATCCCCATTCTCGGTCGAATCGCTTCGACCATCGACGCGGTGTCCGACCTGTTCACGACGCACTGGCCGACATCCGCACAGCTGTGGCTTTCTGGCGGTGATGCGCCGACCGTGGGTTCGCTACATTCGAACCGCGTCCTCGCCCGGACCTGGGAGCGACTGCTCGGCGAAGCCGAAACAGTGTCGGGCAGGGAGGAGCAGATCGACGCCGCGCGACGGGCATGGTCACAGGGATTTGTCGCCGAGGCCGTCGACACGTTCAGCCGTACCGCATTCCGCGACGACTCGGGTCGTGACCACGCGGGGCTTCTGACCGGCGACGACCTCGCGTCGTGGGAGGCGTCCTATGAGGATGCCGTCGTGGCCGACTTCGGAGAGTGGAGCCTCGTCAAATGCGGCGCATGGACGCAGGGCCCCACCCTTGTGCAGCAACTCCGCATTCTCGAGGAACTCGACCTGTCGTATGTGGATGGTAAACCGACGGCACGCACGATCCACCTGGCCACCGAAGCCGCGAAACTCGCCTTCGCAGACCGCGAAGCCTGGTACGGCGACTCCGGTGACGTGCCGATCGACCGTCTTCTGTCACGCGAGTATGCCGCGCACCGCCGGGCCCTGATCGGCGACGAAGCGAGCGACCGGTTGCGTCCCGGCGGGGACGGCGCCCGCCTACCGGAGATGATCGAACATACGCGTGGCACGACCGCCGGATCCGGCTCGATCGGCGAACCCACCGTCGAGCCGCAGGGTCGAACTCGCGGTGACACCGTGCACATCGACGTCGTCGACGCAGCGGGCAACATTGTGTCCGCGACACCGTCCGGTGGCTGGCTCCAGTCGTCGCCGACGATCCCGGGGCTTGGCTTCTGCCTGGACTCCCGGGCCCAGATGTTCTGGCTCGAAGACGGGCTTCCCAACTCGCTCGCGCCCGGGAAGCGGCCGCGAATCACGCTGTCGCCGTCGATGGCACTGCGGGATGGCGAACCGACTCTCGCGTTCGGCACACCGGGCGGCGATCAGCAGGACCAATGGCAGCTCTGCTTCTGGCTCGCGCACGTCGGTGCCGGACTGAACCTCCAGGAATCGATCGACGCGCCGGCATGGCACACGACGGCGTTCCCGAGCTCGTTCTACCCCAGGTCGTGGACGCCGAAGGAGCTCGTCGTCGAATCGCGCGTCGGCGAGGAGGCGCTTGCCGACCTGGCGGACCGCGGTCACGACGTGGTCGACGCCGGGCCGTGGGCGTTGGGACGCCTTTCGGCGGTGTCGCGCGACCCGAACGGTGGGACCCTCCGCGGTGCGGCGAACGCGCGTGGGATGCAGGGCTACGCCGTCGGCCGGTGATTCAGCCGAGTCGGCGTGGGCGCCGGTGTTCCACGGCGTGGCCAGTCATCGCGCGACCGGCGCCACGCCCGGTTCCGCGGGTCATGGTGCGGTCAGGCACGCGGGTCACGGCGTTTCGGCGATCACCCAGTACTCGACGAACACGCGGCCGTCGTGGCGGAGGACGTCGTGGCCGTGGAATTCGGCCGGCGTTCCCTTCCGGTGGCCGTGGGCGACCCAGCGGGCGCTGATCAGGTCACCGTCGACGATCGGTCCGACGTCGAGGGCGAATGTGAGCTCGTCGAACATCCCGCGGCCCTCACGAATCACGGCCGCCAGTTGATCGGGGCCGTTGACCAGTGCGGGGCGCCCCGGCCAGTGGCCGACGAAGTCGCGGGCAACGATCCGCGCCGCGATCGATTCCAGGTCGTCGAGGTCGCCGTTCCACAGTTCGTCGAGCCACCGCGTGTACAGGGTCATGGCCACTCCTCGTGCTCGCCCGGCGGGTTTGTTCCCATCATCGCCGGTCAGCGGGTTCGTCGGCAGGCCCCCGGCGTCGCGTCAACGAGCATGCCGCGGACCGTCGTCGCCGTCCGGACGTCGGGGCGGAACCCGACGTTCGTCAGACGGATCCTCAGGCGATTGTCGCGGCGGCCTACGGGGTGGCCGGGGGTGCGGTTCGGGTCCCGGCGGGCGTGGCTGTGACATCCGTTCCGGTCGTTGCTGTGCCTGCCCGGGGCCGGCGTGTTCCGACCCGTTTCGTTCCTCCTTCGGCCGGTCGGGACGTTCGGCCGGCCAGGATCCGGGCGCGCGGGTTGCCCGCGGCTGCTCCCAGCGCGGATCGGCACCGGGGCCCGGAGCCTGCTGTGGGTGCCACCGTTGCGGCTGCGGGGACCCGTCCGGAGGTGGTTCCGGGCGGCGGTTCGCGACCGGCTCGGCTCCGTCCGGTCGAGGGCGAGGCCGAGGCCGAGCATCGGGATGGTCGCCCGGGCCACCGCGTCCGTTGAGGTGAGGATCGGCGCCGCGGCCGTGATGGTCTGGAGACGGCTCGGGTGCGGACCGCGGTCCGTTCCGCGGCGGTCGCGGTTCCCGGAACCTACGATCGGTTCCCGGCGGCTCCGGGCGCGCAGGCTCCGAGCGCCGACCCTCCGCCTGCGACTGTGGCGGTCCCGGCCGGCCCGGTCGTGGCGGCTGAGAGCGGGTCGGGTCGACAGGCGCCGGTTCCGACAGCGACCTCGAGGCCAGCGGCTCCGACGACAGGGGCCCCGGCGACTGGGGACCCGACGACAACGACTCCGACGACTGGGGACCCGACGACAACGACTCCGAGGGCAGCGACTCCGGGCCGCTGGGACGGCGGCGCTCGGACCGCCCCGCGCCGCCGTGATCGGCCGGGAGCCGCACGGTCGGCTCGGCGGTGTCGGCACTCGGCGGTCCGGCTCCGGCGTCGGCGTCCTCGCGTCGGGACTCGTCCACGCCGGCGCCACCCGAAGCACCGTCCGACGCGTCACCAGTACCGGATCCGCGTCCCACGCCGTTGCCCACGCGGCGTGACAGTCTTCGGGCCAGATCGTGGCTCGGTCGTTCCACACCGCGGTAGCTGACCTCGACCAGCGCCGCCGTGACCAGCAGGGAGACCGGGAGCGCGATGGCGAACGGCACCGTCGGGCGCAGCAGGCCGAGGGTGACGAAGATGCCCAGTCCGTGCAGCAGATAGATGGAGTACGAGCGCTCCGACATGGCCGTCCAGAAGCGGAACTGTCGCAGCTTCGGTTCGGCGAAGTAGCCCATCAGGAAGAACATCACGGCGATCGACATCGCGAGGTTGTACGAGTCGTCGATGCGCCCGACGTCGATGATGTCGGCGTACACGTACAGCATCCACGCCAGCGCGCCGAGCCCGCCGCCCGCCCACAGCGGGATCTTCTTCGACGTCGTCGCCCAGATGATCTGACCGATGATCAGGATCGGCAGGTACGACACGTTGACCGCGAACAGCGACCACGACTCGTTCAGCTCGCTGCGGCTCGACAGCACGACGAACACGAACGTCAGCTCGATGCCGATCGCCAGCCACACCGCCCGCCGCAGTACCGGCAGCAGCGCCAGCAGGATCAGGTAGAAGAGGATCTCGATGATCATGGTCCAGGCCACCGGCATGAGGACGACCTGCGGATACAGGATGTAGTTCACCAGGGTCCAGTTGGTGAACATCGTCCACGGCGTCAGCTCCTGCGACTGGCCCGTCGACTGCGGTTCCAGTCCCGCCCACAGCGCGGCCGACGTCAACAACAGTACGAACAGAAGTGGCGCGTACACGCGGATGAACCGGTTGAGCGCGAACTTCCGGTACCCCTGGCGGATCGCGATCGGGGTCACGATGAACCCGCTGACCAGGAAGAAGAACGGCACCGCGACCTGGCCGATGCCCTGGGTGGCCATGCGCATCGGTTCGCTGCTGAAGGTCTCCACGAACTCGATGACCGGCGCGTTCTCGCCCTTCACCTGCACCCACGGGTGGGCGATATGGGAGTAGACCACCAGCAGCGCCGCGATCGCACGGCCCATGTCGACGAACGAGATGCGGGTCTTGTCGTCGCCTTCGAGCGGCTTCGGCCGAGCGCGCGACGTCCTGTCCAACGCACTCACCCCCTCAGCGTGCCGCTCTGTGTCCCTGCCGATCCTCCCGTTCCCGGCTGCGACGACCTCCGGTGCTCTGGTTCACTCCAACGGTGAATCGGGCAAACGGCAGCGTATCCGCAGTTAGCATGGCTGTGGAATCCCCGTCCGACCGATGAGCTGTGACGCCGCGCATGACCGACACGACCGCCGCGCTCCCGACGGCGGCGCCCGCGACACTTCGCCAGCGGGCGTGGCACGCGCTCCGGCCGGTGCTGCCCGCGCTGACGGCGTTCTACGCGGTCCAGGTCGTCTCGTACGTCGTCATCGCGCTCGTCGCCGACCGCGCGGGCGTGTCGTTCACGGAACTGGTCGGCAGCTACGACGTCCACTGGTACGCCGAGATCGCCGAGCACGGCTACCGTCAGGACGTCCTCCTCGACGCCGACGGCAACCCCGAACCGGTCAGCCTCGCGTTCTTCCCGCTGTTGCCCGCGCTGGCGTCGGTGTTCGGGCTGTTCGGCATGCCCGCGGCGGCCGCGTTGCTGCTGGTGTCGCTGCTCGCGGGGGGAGTTGCCGCGTGGGGACTGCACGTGTTCGGCACACGCCTCGGAGGTCCGCGCGTCGGCAACCTCATGGCTGTGCTCTGGGCGGTCGCGCCCGGCGCGATCGTGCTGCGTATGGGTTACTCCGAGTCGCTGTTCGTGGCCATCGCGGTGTGGACGTTGCTGGCGCTCGAACGGCGGCAGTGGGTGGCCGCGGGCGGATTGACACTGTTCGCGGGCCTGTCGCGAAGTACCGCGGTGGCGCTCATCGCGGCCGTCGGCGTCGCGGCGCTGATCGCGATCGCACGCCGCCGTGACGGCTGGCGCCCCTGGGCCGCCGCGCTGCTCGCACCGCTGGGACTGGCCGCCTACCTGCTGTACGTCGCGTGGCGCGGCGGTCGCCTCGACGCGTGGTTCTGGATCCAGGAGCACGCCTGGCACATGGGCTTCGACGGCGGCGAGCTCACCTGGATCACCCTCGGCAGGGTGGTGTCCGGCGACGAGCCCATGTGGTCGGTGATTCTCGCCGCGGTCGTCGTCGTGAGCGTCGGGCTGCTCGTCGCGTCGTGGTTCGTTCGGTCGATTCCGCTGCCCGCACACGTCTACACCGCGGCGATGATGGCCTCGGCGCTCGGCACGGGCGCGTTCTGGAACTGCCGGGCCCGGTTCCTGCTGCCCGCGATCACGCTCGCCGTCCCGGTGGCGTTCCTGCTGGCCCGCGTGCCGCGATGGGTGTCGGCGGTCGTGCTGTCCCTCGCGTGTGTCGCAGGCGCCTGGTGGGGCGCCTACCTGCTGGCGTACGCCGAGCTCAACCCGTAGCGACGTCGACGCGGCGTAACGATTCCGCGCACGTGGGCGTCACGAACCGGGGGCACGAACCCGCCTACAGAGGATTACTGGGGGCGGAGCCAGAGGGTGGTGAAGCCGCGCTGGTCCATGCGGGCGCGGTGGACGAGTGTGTCGTCCGGCTCGTCGTCGGCGAGCGTGCCGTCGGCGAGCAGTTCGACCGGCTGGTATCCCCACTTCCGGTAGGCGCTCAGCACGGCGATCGGGTCGTCGCCGAACTCCTCGATCGCCTCCGGCGAGAACTCGCACAGCACGTCCGGCCGGTCCCGCTCGAGGGTCTCCTGCAACCCGGCGAGCGCCCGATGGTCGCGACCCTGCAGGTCGGTCTTGACCAGGCCCACCGGCTGCCGCAGCACGTCGGTGTGGCCGTCGAGCCGCACGGCGTGAACCATGAGTCCGGCCGTGCCGTCCGGTTCGCGGACCCGGTGGTCGCCGCTGTTGCGCTCGTCGGGGTGGGCCAGCACGAGGTTGCCGTCGCCGTCCCATGCGGCCGCTTCCAGCACGCTGACCAGTCCCGAACGGTCCTTCGGCAGGTTCACGGCCAGGTTGCGGCGCAGGTACTCCGCGTTCGTCGGATCGGCCTCGACGGCGACGACGTTCGTGACGGCCGGTGACGACCGCAGCAGGCTCAACGTGTGATAGCCGACGTGGGCGCCGAGGTCCAGGAACGCGCCCGGCCGCCGCTGCGCGAGCTGCGTCAACAGCTGTGCCTCGTCGCGTTCCCACGACCGGTGGTGGCGGATCCACGGCAGCATCACGTCGTCGACGGGCAGCAGCAGCGCACCGGCGTCGCACACGACGACGTCGCCGCCCTCGGGGATGGGGGCGTGCACGAGCCGTGCCGCCTCCAGCACCGCCTCGAGGTCGCGGCCGAGCCGCTGGAGGGCGTGCTCGTCGTTGTCGAACCGCTGGTCCCGCGCCTGGATCAGTTCGTGCATCGCCTCGTGCCGCCGGTCGACGTCGGCCGACAGGTGCGCGAGCCGGTCGGCGACCTTCCCGATGTCGGCCCTGCTGCTGCGGAACTCGTCGACGCCGACGGTCTCGGCCTGGCGCAGCTCGTCCACGGTGCGGCGCAGCTGCTCGGCCCGTTTCTCCTGCCTGCGGGCCGCCTCGCGCGCCTCCGCGGCGTCGCTCGACGTCGCCTCCACGGACCGTTCGAGCGCTTCGATCCGGCCGAGCAACCGCTGCATGGTCGCTTCGGACCCGTCCTGCAGCGTGCCGAGCACCTTGCGCTGGTGGACGTCGTAGTGGTCCAGCAGTCGCAGCACGGCCTTCCGCAGCGCGGGTGCGATCGGAGAGCGCGCGGCGGCCCCCGTTTCGGGCCGCCAGCGCAGCGCCTCGCGGGACTGCCGCATCGGCGTCAACGGGTCCTCGGGCGCGGGTGTCTCCTCGGCGGCCCTGCGGCGGTCGAGCCACGTTCGGTGCGCGCGTGCCAGCTCGGTGCGCAACCACCTCGACGCGGTCTCCATCGATCGCGTGCGCAGGATGTGTTCCCTGGCGGCGCGGCCCCGGCGGGAGGCCTCCGCGGGCACGTCGGCGACCTGGCGCATCGCCTCGGCCGCGGCGTCGACGTCGGGCTCGGCCCACAGCGCACCGGGGTGGTACGGCTCACAGTCGTCGCCGACCGACACCAGCCGGTACGGGATCGGCCAGCCGGTGTCGGCGTCGAGGAACTCCGTGGTGCTCGAGTACGCGGTGCTGATCACCGGCATGCCGCGCGCCATCGCCTCGGCGACGGTCAACCCGAAGCCCTCACTGCGGTGCAGCGACACATAGCAGTCGGCGGAGGCATACAGGTCGGCCAGCTCGCCGGCGCTGAGGTAGCCCTCGACGAGCTCGATGCGGGCGTCGTCGGCGACCATCGTGCGCAGGCGTTCCGCGGCCTGCGGGTGCAGGTCGCCGTTGATCGTCTTGAGCACGAGCCGCGCGTCGGTGCGGCTCTCGAATGCGATCCGGAACGCCTCGACCGCACCCCACGGGTTCTTGCGCTCGCCGACACTGTTGAAGTCGAACGCGTACAGGAACCGCGTCGGATCGCCCGCCTTGCGCATGCGCGCGGTCGGGCCCGGATCGCGCACCGGCACGGGAATGGTCTTCACCGGCACGGGCGCGTGGGCGGCGAACGCGTCGCGGCAGAAGTCGCTGACCGTCCACACCTCGTCGACCATCGAGAACGCCTCGTGCTGCCACTCGGGGAAGTCCTCGAGCTCCCAGGCCCACAGGCCGATGCGGTACCGGTCGTGGACGACGTCGGGGTGCGTCGACGCTGCGAGGCGTGTCTGGTCGGCGTTGACGGCGATGATGCTGAGCGGGAACCGCGGGTCGCCGACCGTGGCGGGCCGCTGGACGCCGGTGCGGTTCGACACCGCCTTCTCCTCGACCACGGACGCCACCTCGACACCCGCGTCGACGATCGCGTCGTGGATGACGCGGCCCATCTCGCCGAGGCCGAGCTCCGCGGTCAGGTAGCCGAGGAGGTTGACGCCGAAGTCCTCGTCCGGTTCGCGCGGCTCGGGTTGCCGGTGGGGCAGTGCCCAGTCGGGCAGCACCTGTTCGGCGACACCGGAGCCGTCGCACCAGGCCCGGAATCCCTCGGCGTCGGCAGCCGTCGGGTGCGGGAACGCCAGTTGCAGGTCCGTCCGCTCGCGCCAGACCGCCATCGTCATGCGGTTCAGGCCTGCGGCGGCCTGCGCGTGGTCGGCGGGCGCCGACAGCCACGCGCGCAGCGCTTCGCCACCGTCCTCGCCGTAGGCATGCGGCGGCATCGGTTCGCGGCGGCCCGCGCCGCGGCCCGTCTCGTCCGGCGTCTCGGCGGCGATCCACCCGTCGCGGAACAGTCGCCTGCAGCCCGCGGGCAGCGGTGTGCCGTCGCCGAATGTGGCGAAGCCGTACGGGATCGCGTCCAGGGTCTCGGCGTACCCGGAGGACTTGAGCGCCGCACCGTAGGCGTCGCACAGGGCGCGCAGGTCAGGGTTGTCCGACAGCAGCACCCGCGGGTTGCGGGCGCAGTGGAACGTCAGCAGCCACGGCTTCTCGGGGCGGTACCCGGAGAAGTGGAAGAATCGCAACGGGTGGTCGCCCGCGGTGAGCGTGCCGTCGTCGGCGCGCTCGACGGGGCGTTCGTGCAGGTTCCAGTACGCGACGTTGAAGCCCGGGTCGGTGAGCACCACGTGCCGGAACAACGCGGGCACCTGGTCGACCCAGCGCTGATCGGTGAACAGCTGCTCGGCGGGCGCGACGATCGCGTCCTGCCGCAGCCTGCCCGCCCAGAACTCGAGGAACTCCTCCGAACCCGGCCCGACACCGACGAACCCGAGGTTGAAGATGCCGGTACCCATGATGACCGCGTCGTCGGGCTCCTTGCCGTCGCGCGGGAGCGGCGCGGTGAAGTGCGGGGTGAGCACGATGCTGTGCTCGAGGGCCAGCTCGGCGACCTCCGGCATCGGCGAGAACACCTGGATGTCCGGGTCGAGGTAGATCACCACCGACGAGCTGGCCCGGAGTTCACGCAGCAGGTACGGCTTGACGGCGGTCGCCAGCTCGGTGATCGAGTACGCCGTCGCCATGCGCAGGTACGTTTCGGAGTCGATCCCGAACGCCGACGGCCCGACGATGTGCATCCCGTCGATGACCGTCTCGTCGTCGCCCGGGGCCGTGGTGTCGATACCGCGGTCGCTGTCGATGACGCCGACGACGAACTGGTGCCCCGGATGGTGCTTCAGGTACGACGCGGCGAGCACACGTGCCGCGGGCAGGTAGTTGCGGGCGACGATGGTGCACGCGGTGACCACGGTCAGGTCGCCGCTGGCCTGCGTCGGCTCACTCATCGGCGGGCAGGTTCTCGAGCTGGGTGTTCAACGTCGCCTCGAACTTGTCCCGGATGGCGCCGAGTTTCTCCTCGCCGGACCAGCCCTCGATGCGCACCAGCACGTCGCCGGACAGGTAGTGCGCACGCATCGTCGCGGGCTGGGTGACCTTGCCCTTGTCCTTCTTCTGCTGGATCTCGGTGACCTGGACCGAACCGGGAACGCCGTTGACGGACGTGTTCTTCTGGTTGTTCTTGAGCTGGATGTCGCGCAGCTCGCCCACCGCGGCCGACGCGGCGTCCTGGTCGGCGACCTTCACCATGAGCACGACCGTCTTGACCTTGCCGCCGTCGTGCCGGTACACGGCGTACTCGGCTTCGCCGGGGCCCGCGCTCTGGTAGGCGGACGACTCGTCGTCGGTGAGCAGGTTGATGCTGGCGATGTCGTCCCACGAGTCGAGCGATGCGCTGTCCTCGATCTCGCCCTGCTGGCCCTCGAGTGGCATGTCGTCCTGCGGCGGCGGGGCCTGGCTGCTGCTGTTGCCGCCACCGCCCTGCTGACCCTGGTTGCCGCCACCCGCCTGGTTGTCGGCGTCACCGGAGCCGAACAGGAAGAACGCGCCCGTGGCGATACCAGCCAGCAGCACGACGGCGCCGAGGATCGCGAAGATCTTGCCCTTGCCGCCCTTCGACTCGCTCTCGAACGAGTCCTCGGGGCCCTGGCCCCAGTCGGCCGAGTTTCCGGGCGAGACCGGCGGGAACTCGCCGCCCCACGGCGGGCTCTGGTCGACCTCGGGCGCGTTCCACGGCTGCTGCGCCTGCGCGGGCTGCGGGAAGCCCGCGGCGGGGGAGGCCTGCGGCTGGTACGGCGGCTGCGGCGGAGCCACCGGCTGGACGGCCTGCGTGGCCTCGGCGTCACCGGGCCGGACCGCCTGCGTCGCCTCCGGGTCCGAGGGGCGAACCGCCTGCGTGGCCTCGGGGTCGCCATTCGGCTGGGCGGCCTGCGACGGCTGGGCCGCCTGCCCGGGCGGCGGGGTCACCGGGGCGATGACCTGCGTCGAACTGGCGTCGCCGCCCTGGTTCTGGTTCGCCGGCTGCTGGGGGTTCTGGGGCTGTTGCGGGTTCTGGGGTTGCTGCGGGTTCTGCTGGGGCTGTTGCGGGTTCTGCGGCTCGGGCTTCTGGGGGTTCTGCTGCTGCGCCTGCTGTGGTGCCTGTGCCTGGGGCGGCTGGGCCTGCTGTGCCTGGGGCGGCTGCTGTTGCTGCGCTTGTTGCTGGGGCTGCTGTTGCTGGGCCGGGTCCGGCTGACCGGGCTGCTGGGTCTGGCCGGGCTGGCCGGGTGCTTGCCCCGGTGTCTGAGCCTGAGCGGCGCCCGCGGCTTCGTCACCATGCGTGACGGCCGACGACAGCACCTGGTCGCGCCGCACGCGGTAGTCGTCAGCGGAGAGTCTGCCGGCTGCAAGCTCCTCGTCCAGCTTGCGCAACTCTTCCTGCCAGGACACCACGTACCCCCTGCTCGATCAGCGCCGCCGGCACGGGCGGCCGCTTCCTGCGATGTGTTCGAACTGCGCTCATTCTGCACGGCGTGCAGGCCGTGAGGAGGCGTGGGTCATTTTGTGACCTCGCCGATTCCGGCCGGTCACCGGAACGCTTCTTTCGAACGACGTGCTCGTCCACGTGGGTGGCGGAACCCGACCGCCGCGGCTTCACGACGACGCGGGGAGCGCGTCCTGCAGGGAGGTGAGGGTTTCCTCGAGACGGCCGATCAGTTTCCGCTCGTCGCCGCCGGTCGGCTGGGAGACGCCGATGCCGACGGCCTTGTTGCCGGACGCGTACCAGACGATGCTCACCCGGCCGTCGGCTTGCTCGCCGGTGAAGGAGATGAACCGCGGGTCGTCGTGCAGCCGCCCGTTGCTGAACCCTTCCTTGACCAGGGTCGTGTTCATGGCGCGCTGCAGGCCCACGGCCTTCTGCTCGCTGGGGCTACGTGCCACGAGGAGGCTGTAACCCTGTCGGCCCTCGGCGGAGGCGCGGTAGACGAGGTCGGCCACGCCGAACTTGCGCATCGACTCGGCGTCGACGTCGGTGATGAATCCCAGGTCGAGGGCGCGGTCGACCGACATCGTCGAGTTGTCAGGACTCGGCTCGCCGGGCAGTTCGGGAAGGCGGTCGCTGAGTGAGGCCTCGTCGCCGCTGCCCTCGCCGCCGCCCTCGTCGTCGCCGTCCGGGTCGGCCAGCGTGTCGGACGCCGGAGCGGATGAGGTCGCGCCGTCCCCGGAGGTGCCGAGCCACCATGCACCGCCGATCACGCCACCGAGGACCAGGAGGATCACCAGCGGCACGACGATCCAGGTGCCTCTGCGCTTCTTCGCAGGTGCCGAGAAGTCGGGATAGTCGCTCGCCTGGGACGTCTCGTCAATGTCCACCGGCGGCAGGCCCGCACCGAACTGGCCCTGCTCGGCCGGCCTGGTGGAGCCGTTCGCGGGCGTGTGCGGCACGAACAGGGGAGCGGGTGCCCGGCGGGCCGTCGAGGGCGGCTGCGACGACGGGTTCAGCGACGAGCGGTTCTGCGACGAGCTCGGCCGGTTCGCGTCGGGCCGGACGTCGGAGGAGTCGCGGCTCGCGGACAGCTGCGCGGCGGCTGCGGGGTTGGCGGCCGCCCACGTCGGCCCGTCGGAGGTTTGCTCCCCGGACCCGGCGGCAGGGGCCGTCGTCGACCGGCCGGTGGCGCCCTGCTGCGGCGAGGGGTCGCCGTCACCGGTGTTGCTGGTGCCACCGCCGTCGCCGTGGCCACCGCCATTTCCACCGCCGTCGCCGTCGGAGGAGGCCTCGGCGAGGATCTCGTCCCGTTTGCGCCGGTGTTCGGCCTCGGTGAGGGCACCGGCGGTGAGCTGGGCATCGAGACGTCGCAGCTCTTCTTGCCAGCTCATGCGGGCTCCCCTGTGGGTCTTCGTGCTCGGGTGGGCGCGGGCGGGGCCGCTCGCCGTTCCGGCGGCCGCGCGTACGCCGAGCACAGTACTGGCCGATGCACGGTTGTTATCAGCGGTTCGCGCGAGAATGTGTCGCCTACCATGGCTGTATGTCGCTTTTCGGTCGAGACAAGACGCGCCGGGTCTCCGCGGACGAGTCCCTTCCGGGTCGCACCGAACCGCTGGTGACGCCGGAACTGCACGCGGTGTATCCGGACCGGCGTATCAAACCGCCGTTCCCGGAGGGCATGCGCACCGCGGTGTTCGGCCTCGGCTGCTTCTGGGGCGCCGAGCGGCTGTTCTGGATGACCGACGGGGTGTACTCGACGGCCGTCGGCTACGCGGGCGGCCACACGCCGAACCCGACGTACGACGAGGTGTGCACCGCACTGACGGGCCACACCGAGGCGGTGCTCGTCGTCTACGACCCGACGCGGGTGAGCTACGAGCACCTGTTGAAGGTCTTCTGGGAGGGCCACGACCCGACGCAGGGGATGCGGCAGGGCAACGACGTCGGCACCCAGTACCGCTCCGCGATCTACTACGACGGCGACGAGCAGCGCGCCGTCGCCGAGTCGTCGCGGGAGGCGTTCCAGCAGGCGCTGCGTGCAGCGGGCCAGGGTGAGATCACCACCGAACTCGCGCCGCTCGGCGAGTTCTACTACGCCGAGGACTACCACCAGCAGTACCTCTCCAAGGTGCCGAACGGTTACTGCGGCCTCGGCGGCACTGGGGTGTCGTGCCCAGTGGGCCTGGGTGTGGAGTCGTAGCGGAACCCGCTGACAGGCGCGTTCGTTACGTCGGCGCGGGAGCCGGCGAAATGTCCGTTCGGCACTCCTCGCCCCGGCAGTCCTGGAGCTCGTCCAGTTGCCGGTCGAGGAAACGGCGTGGCGCGGTGTACCGGGGATCGTCGTGCCGTGAGGTCAGCTCGTGCGGGTCGGTGCGCAGGTCGTAGAGCTCCCGATCCCCGCTGGCATAGCGGATGTAGAGGTACCGGTCGGTGCGGATCGCCTCGTAGGACGCCGAGGTGATCTCCCCCTTCTCCTGCTCGTCGGTCTCGACCCTGGACCACGCCGTGCCTTCCTGGTCCAGGTTGCCCTCCGCGGCGGCTCGGCCGGACGCGCCCTCGAGACCGCGCTCGCTGTCGGCCTTCAGTGCGTCGGGCTGGGCACCGGTCGCGGCTTCGTGCAGCACCGGCCGTGTGGTGCGTCGCTGCGGATGCTCGGCGAACGGCAGCAGGGACCGCCCGTCGAGTGCGTGGCCCGGCTCGGCTCGGGCGATCTCCGCGATCGTCGCGGTCAGGTCGGCATTGCCGGTCAGTTCCCGGGAGTGGCGGCCCGCCGGAAGGCCGGGGCCGCGGATCAGCATCGGCACGTGCGCCGACGCCTCGTGCGGCAGGTACTTGCCGGTGTGCACGCGATGTTGGCCGAAGAAGAACCCGTTGTCCGATGTGAACAGGACGTACGTGTTGTCCAGTTGGCCGGTGGCTCGCAGCGTGTCGACCAGCTTCTGCACGGCCTCGTCCACGGCCCGCAGCGATGCCAGTCGACCCCGGTAGCTCTCGGTGAGCCTGGACCGGTCTGCCGTGTCGAGCCGTGGCCTGCGTTGCAGGAAGGACGGTTTGTCGCCCAGGTCCTTCTCGTTGAAGGCGGGACCGCTGGGCAGGGGTTCGTCGGCGAACGCGCCCTCGTGGCGCGGTGCGGGCCGCGGCGCGGGCCCGACGCCCGTGTTCTCCGAGTGCGGGGCCAGGAAGGCCATGCTCAGGAAGAACGGCTTACGTGACGTCGCGTGGCGGGCGATGAAGTCCGCGCCTTTGTCGCGGTACACGTCGGTCTGGTAGAGCTCCGGGTCCTCGACGTGCGGCCTGCCGTAGGTGTGCAGCTTGCCGTTCTCGTTGAGCCGGTATCCCCACATGCGATACGTGGTGGGGTCGACGGAGCCGCGCCATTCGTCCCAGCCGGGTGGCACCTCCGTCTCGTCCCGGTAGCCGTAGCCGTTCGGGTACTTGCCGATGTGCGAGGTGGTGTACCCGGCCCGCTGCATCCACACGGGCAGGGTGTCCTGCTCGTCGAGGTTGAGGTAGCCGCCCTGTGGCGGATAGTTGTGCCGAACGCCGTTGTTGTGCGCGAACTGTCCACTGAGGAATGTCGAGCGTGACGGGCAGCACAGGGGGAACGACGCGTAGTTCCGGTCGAACGTCACTCCGGCGTCACCGATCAGGTGCTGCGTCCGCGGCATGACGCGCATGGACTCGAGCCACTGGTCGTCGGTCATCACCACGACCACGTTGGGCTTGCGCTTCGGTTCCGGCTCCTGCGTCCGGGCGGGCGCGCTGCATCCGGTCAGCGCGACCGCGCCGAGCAGCACCGTCGCCAGCAACGCCGCGAGCGTTCGCACACCGCTTCTCCCGTCGAACCCCGCAGCCATGCGAACCATGATCACGACGGGATGTGTGAGCAGCGTCAGGACGACGTCGGGGGCGCCTACGGCGCGAAGCCCGAACGCAGGACACGCGGGCCCGAATGCAGAGCACGCGCCCCTGAAGGCACAACACGCGCCCCTGAAGGCACGACACGGGCCCCCGAAGGCACAACACGCGCCCCTGAAGGCACAACACGGGCTTATCGTTCGTGTTCGCCGATGGCGAGGGTGATCAGCATCGCGAGGCGTTTGCGTGGTTCGTCGAGGCGTAGATCGGCGAGTTCGGACATCTTGCGCAGGCGGTTCCGGACGGTGTTGGGGTGGACCTCGAGGTGGTCGGCCGCGGCGTTCAGGTCGCCCTGCGCCTCGAGCCACGCGTGGAGCGTGGGCAGCAATCGGGTGCCGTGCGCGTCGTCGTGGCGCGCCAGGTGCGCGATCGGTCCCCGCGACGGGACTCGTCCCGCGGTGGCCGCGGTTCGGAGCCGCTGCAGCAGGATCTCGTCCCAGGCTTCGTCGTAGCAGACCGGTTCGGTGGCCGCCCGTGCCGCGTGCAGGGCGAGGCTCTCGTCCGCCTCCTGCCTGCTCGCCGGGATCTCGCCGGGTTCGGCGGGTCCGCCGACGCCCGCGGCGAGGCTCGTGTGGACCGGCAGCCCCTGTCCGAGTTCGTGCAGCCAGTCGAGTGCGGGCGCGGGGTCGTCGCCGCACGGAAGCACGGTGTAGACGGTGTTGCCGAACAATGTTGTCCTGCCTGGGCGCGACCAGCCGAAACCGGTGGTCGCCCGCTCGAAGGCCAGCAGAATCGCGGCGTTCCGTTCGGCCGCCGTGTGTGCCTGCAGTGCGATGACGCGGTGACGTCGCGGTGGAAGGCCGAGTTTGCCGATGACGGCGGTCGCGTCGGGAGTGCCTTCCAGTAACTGGATCACCAGCTCCGATTCGACCTGTCGTTCCAGATCGGCGCTCACCCGGGAACGCAGCAGGTGTAGTGCCACCGTGTGGGCGCCGTCGGCGAGAACCCGCGTGCGGACCGCATCGAGCGGGCCGTCACACGTGACCCACAGCGATCCCAGGAGTTCACGGCCCGCGCGCACCGCGACGACGGTCCGGTCCTGTAACCCGTGTTCCGGTTCGCCGGTGACGTGAAGCGGTTCGTCGGACACCGCCAGGTGCCCGAACACGCCGCGCTCGTCGAACAGTGTCCGCACCCGCTCCGGCACGCGCCTGCCGAGGATCGTGTCGAGCCGGGCCGCGTCGGTGTCGTGCTGGACGCTCGAGTAGGCCATGACGCGGGACAGCTGATCCTCGATCGTCACCGGGGCCCCGACACCGGCGGCGATGCTGTCGGCGAGGGTGAACAGGTCACTCGGCCCTCGGCCCGCCTCGGTCTCCCGCCCCTCGAGCACCAGGCCGTACACGACGCCCGCCACCTGGCTCCACGACACTTCCCCGGGCACCAGCAACAGGCAGATCTCTGCAGCCTTGGCCGTAGCGACGACGTCCTCGCCGAGCTCGCCGTCGACCCGGATCAGTACGGCCCTGGCCTGGGCGGCACGCGCCAGTTCGAGCGCACGGGCGCCATCGGGGACGCCGACCGCCAGCAGTGCGTCGCCGAGGACCGGCCCCTCGCCCGCCGGGTCGTGCATCGCCACGCTGTGCAGCTCCGCGTCCCTGCTCCGGTTGTGGCCCGCGGCACGTACGTCGTAACCGCCCAGCACGTTGATGAGGCGATCCAGCCTGACCATGCACGACCAGCCCTGCGCGAATCCGCCGGGACACCGCCCGGATGAGCCGATCGTACGCTGGCCGATCCGGACAATCCCGCAAGCCGAGTTTGTCGATTTCGCACAACCCGGTGGCGGCCCGGTTCGGTCATGCTCACAGGAGTCGGACCGGACACGGGAAGGTACTCATGCTCAACGCCGCAGGCAGCTCCGATCACCCGCGGACGGCGGTCGTCGTCGGAGCAGGCGTGGTCGGGTTGTCGACCGCCTGGTTCCTGCAGGAACACGGGGTCGAGGTGACCGTCGTCGACCGCCGGGGCGTGGCCGCGGGTGCGTCCTGGGGCAACGCGGGCTGGCTCTCGCCGGGGCTGGCGCTGCCGCTCAACGACCCCGGCGTGCTCCGCTACGGGCTGCGCTCGCTGTTCGACCGCACGGCACCCCTGCACGTACCGGCCAGGATCGACCCGGCGCTCTGGCGGTTCCTGCTCCGCTTCGCCGCGCGTTGCACCACGAGCGGCTGGGACCGCGTGGCCCGCGCGAACCTGCCGCTCAACGTCGAGAGCTTGAAGGCCTACGACACCCTCGCCGCCGGCGGTGTGGACACCCACGCGGTGCACGCTCCGATCACTGCCGCTTTCGAGAACCACGACCAGGCCGCCGTGCTGACCGGCGAGTTCGACCGGCTCGGCGACGCGGGCCAGGACGTCTCGTACCAGCGGCTGAGCGCCGGTGAGCTGCGGGACCGCCTGCCGCAGGCGTCCGACCGGCTCGGCGAAGGGGTCCGCCTCGACGGGCAGCGCTACATCGACCCGGGTGGGTTCGCGGGGGCGCTCGCCGACTCCGTGCGCGCCCGAGGCGGTGTCATCCGCGAGGGTTTCGACGTGGCCGGCGTGCGGCCCCACGATCAAGCCGTGACGCTGAGGTCGACGGAGTCGGCCACGGTGTCGGCGCACGTCGCAGTCCTGGCGGGCGGTGCGTGGTTCAGCCGGCTCGGTCGCCGGTTCGGGATCCGGGTGCCGGTCCGCGCCGGTCGTGGCTACTCGTTCACCGTGCCCACCGACGAGCCGGTGACCGGTCCGATGTACCTGCCGGGGATCCGCGTGGCCTGCACGCCGTATCAGGGTGCGTTGCGGGTCGCAGGGACCATGGAGTTCCGCCGCGTGGACGATGCGCTCGACCCCGCGCGGATCGACGCCGTCGTCGAATCGGCCCGCCCGCTGCTGAACGGGGTCCGCTGGGAGGAACGCACCGACGAATGGGTCGGCGCCCGCCCGGTCACCCACGACGGCAAGCCCATCATCGGCGCCACGAACGCACCCAACGTGTACGCGGCGGGAGGCCACGGCATGTGGGGCCTGACGCAGGGTCCCGCCACCGGGCGTCTGCTCGCCGAGCAGATCGTGACCGGCAAACGGCCGGACGCGCTCCACGAGTTCGACCCGCTCCGCTGACCACCGGCGAAAGCTGCAGGTATGACCGGGAACGAGCGGCCGCGGCCGGGTGGGCCACAGCCGAACGACGACGAACGCGCCGAATTGGAATGGCTGCGCGTCGAGAACCAGCTGTTGCGCACGCAACGCGACGTCCTCGAACGCATCGCCACCGGATTCGCCGAGGACCTGGGCATCGCCTGGCCCGGCGACACGGCTCGGCCGGGCGGGTAACCCCGCGAGGACAGGCGATGACCGCCGGTGGCCGGCTCGACGCGCGGCCTAGCTCCACGCCCGCTCGCGAAACCGCTCAGGGCGGTGTCCAGTCCAGCGTGGCGTCGAACGCGCGGAGTGTCAGGGCCTCCGGGACGGCGCCGACGAGTGCGTTCCGGACCGTGGTCGTGATGCGGCCGCGCATCCCTGCCGCCCTTCCTGCGCTGCGGGAGCGGCGCGCCAGCCGATGCACGCGGTGCAGCCGTCGACGGTCGTAGACCCGCAGCCGCTGGGCGGGGTCGCGATCCGCTCCGGCGGCGAGGGCGCTCGCGAGCTCGACGGAATCCTCGAGGGCCTGGCACGCGCCTTGGCCGAGATTCGGGGTCATGGCGTGGGCGGCGTCGCCCACCAGGACGGTTCGCCCATGGACCAGGGTGCGCAGTGGCGCAAGGTCGGCGAGTTCGTTGATCAGCAGTTGCGACGGTTCGACACTCGCGAGCAGCCGCGGCAGCGGGTCGTGCCAGGAGGAGAACCGGTGACGCAGCCACGGCAGCGCCTCGCCGGGCCCGGACGGGACGCCCGAGGCCACGGGAACGACCAGGAAGACGTAGAGCCGCCCGTCGGGTAACGGCGCGAGCCCCGCGTAGTCGCCGCGCCCCCAGCTTTCACCACCCTCCACGTCGCCGGGGTCGGCGAGCCGGCCGATGAACCGGGCCGCGAGCATGCCGGTCGAGCGGACCCTGGCGCGTGGCCACAGCGACCCGCGCACCGCGCTCCCCACACCGTCGGCGCCGATCACCACGTCGCCACGCACGGATTCGCCGTTGCCGAGGATCACGGCTTTATCCGGGTCGGCGCCGTCCGCGTCGACGGCGCGTACCTCCGCCGAGGTGCGAATCCGGACGTCGCGGCACGCCTCCCGCAGAGTGGTCAGCAGCTCGCCGCGTTCGACGATCACGATGCCGTCGCCGAACCGGGCGGCCAGCGCGTCGGTGTCGGTTCGGGTGAGCCACCGGCCGCGACTGTCGCGGATCCCACCCGAGGCCTGCACCAGCCCGAGGCGACGGATCCGCTCACCGAGGCCGAGTGCGTCGAGCGCCCGAAGCGCGTTGGGCCACAGTGTGATCCCGGCACCGACCTCGGAGATCGACGGTTTTCGCTCCAGCACCGTGACCTGCCACGACCGGCGCCGTAGCGCGGCGGCGGTGGCCAGCCCGGCGATTCCGCCGCCCACCACGACCGCGTGTTCCGCCATGGGGCCATGATGCCCCGCGCTCGTCCTTACGGCCCGCCCGTCGCCCACCACCGCCCAACCGGACACGCTTCGCGCGGCTGCCTACGATCGGGGCATGCCGGATACGCAGTATGAGAACTTGCTTCAGCACGTGTTGGAGGGCGGTGCCCACAAGGCGGACCGCACCGGCACGGGCACGCGGTCGATCTTCGGTCACCAGCTGCGCTATCGGCTGTCCGACGGGTTTCCGCTGATCACGACGAAGAAGGTCCACTTCCGTTCGATCGCCTACGAACTGCTGTGGTTCCTGCGCGGCGACGCCAACGTGAACTGGCTGCGGGAGAACGGCGTCACGATCTGGGACGAGTGGGCCGCGCCGGACGGCGACCTCGGGCCGATCTACGGCGTGCAGTGGCGGTCGTGGCCGACGCCGGACGGCGAGTACATCGACCAGATCAGCGAGGTGCTCCGCACGCTCCGCGAGAACCCCGATTCCCGGCGGATCATCGTGTCGGCGTGGAACGTCGCCGACATCCCGCGGATGGCGCTGCCGCCGTGCCACGCGTTCTTCCAGTTCTACGTCGCCGACGGCGAGCTGTCCTGCCAGCTGTACCAGCGCAGTGCGGACCTGTTCCTCGGCGTTCCGTTCAACATCGCGAGCTACGCGCTGTTGACGCACATGATCGCCGACCAGGTGGGCCTGCGGGTCGGTGACTTCGTCTGGACCGGCGGTGACTGCCACATCTACGACAACCACCTCGAACAGGTGCATACGCAGCTCTCTCGCGAGGCGCGTCCGTTCCCCTCGCTGGCCCTGAAGCCGGCGGACAGTCTGTTCGACTACACCTACGAGCACTTCGAGATCCAGGGCTACGACCCGCATCCCGGGATCAAGGCGCCGGTGGCGGTGTGATCGGGCTGATCTGGGCGCAGTCCGCGAACGGCGTCATCGGGCGTGACGGCACCATGCCGTGGCACCTGCCCGAGGATCTCAAGCACTTCCGTGCCGTGACCGAGGGTGCGACGGTGCTCATGGGCCGCCGCACGTGGGAGTCGCTGCCGCCGCGGTTCCGGCCCCTGCCGGGACGGCGCAACCTCGTGTTGTCCCGCACCCCGCAGGACGACGCCGAGACGTTCTCCGACCTGGCGCAGGCGCTCGATGCGGCGTCGGGCGACGTGTGGGTCATGGGCGGCGCGGCGGTGTACCGGGCTGCGTTGCCGATCGCCGACCGCGTCGTGGTCACCGAGATCCGCGAACACTTCGACGGCGACACGACGGCGCCGGACATCGGCACGCCGCCGGACTCCACCGGGCCGTGGCACGAGTCGTCGACCGGGCTGCACTATCGAATCCTCGAGTGGGCGGGGCCTGCCGACCGGCAGGGGAGCGCCGCGGCCGAGTGATCGCCGTACGGGCCGCGGCGGTCGGCGTGGCCGAAAGGGGTTGGACCCGGGGGCACAACATCGGCCACTTCTTCTTCGCTCTCGATCCCACGTTCTTCCGCTCGCGGGGAGTCCGAGGTCGATCTCGACGACGCGATCGACCTGTTGCCGAACTGCGCCTCGTGGCGTTGCCGACCGTGCGGGGGTTGCGTTCGATCTCGACCGGTGACGGCGCGAGGACAGCCGGTCGAGATCGTTGTCAGGCACCTGCGGGTACGCGGCTGCCGATAGCCTGTGCGGCGCGGCGGACGTCCGCGGGCAACGCTCCCGCGCCGACATCGCCCAGCGAATGCGTCGCGCCGGTGAGGCCGATCGATCCGAGCGGACGGTCTGCCGTGTCCCTGATGAGGGCGGCCACAGCGGTGGTGTCGAAACGACGTTCGTCCACCGAGGTCGCGAATCCGTTGTCGCGAATGCGTTGCAGGTCGGAGTGGATGGCGGATGCGTCCAGGACGGTCCCGTCGGCGAAGGTGATCGGCTGCAGCTCGTCCGCGATCTTCCCGAGGTCGTTGTCGGGGTCGCCGGCCAGAAACACCTTGCCTGCCGCGCCTGGGTACAGCGGCAGTCGCTCACCGATGGGCAGCGAGTAGTGCGGCCGCTGACCGCCCTCGACCCGGTCGATGAGGACTCGGGTGTCCTGTACGCGCACGTAGAGGGACGCCGTGAGACCCGTAGCCGTGGCGACCTCCTCGAGGACGGGGCGAGCCACCAGGCGGAGCGGACTCGTCGTGGCGAAGGCGTGCGCTGTGGACAGTGCGGCGGGTCCGGCCGTGTAGCCGTTGGCGTGGCGGCTCGCGTAGCCGTGGTCGGTCAGCACGCCCACCAGCCGTTGTGTCGTGGCCACATGGAGGGCGGTGCGTTGCGCGATATCGGTGAGCCGCAGCGGTTGCTGCGCGAGCTCGAGGACCTTGAGCACGTCGAACGCCCGATGTACCGAGCGCATCGGACTTTGACTCTGGGTGCCTTCTGCTGAAGGTTTCGCTGGACTCATCCCGCAACAGTATCACTGTATGAGAACTTAACTCATTTTTCCGCCGGAAGTCTTGACCTTCAGTCTCGCCGTAATCAAGACTCTCACTAAGTGAATGGATATTTCATACAGTGATAATTAGGATGGATCGATGAGGATCGCAGTGCTCGGCCTGGGGGAGGCCGGAGCCATCTACGCGGCAGGGTTCGTCGCGGCCGGCGCAACCGTTATCGGGTTCGACCCCTGTGACGTACCGACGCCGCAAGGCGTGAGCCGGGCCGCAAGCGCGCGGGAGGCCGTCAACGACGTCGACCTGGTGGTGAGCCTCGTGACCGCCGCCCACGCGGTGGCCGTTGCGGAAGAGGTCACGCCGAAACTGGAAGCCCGCTCGGTGTACGCCGATCTCAATGCCGCGTCGCCGGAATGCAAACGGAATGTCGCGGCCGCCCTCGGGTCGGCGTCGGAGCAGTTCGCCGATGTCGCGGTGATCGGCTCCGTGCCCCGCTTCGGTGCGGCGACGGCTCTCCTCGTGTCGGGGCCCGGGTCCGACGCGGCAGCGACGATGTTCCGCACATTGGGCGCTCCCGTGGAGGCGATCGGCGGACAGCCGGGGGCCGCATCCCGGCGGAAAATCCTCCGCACGGTGTTCATGAAGGGGCTCGGCGCGGTCATCGCCGAGGCCATGGACGCAGGTTCGGCGGCGGGTGAGACCGAATGGGTCCGCACGCAGATCGCGGATGCGCTCGTCGGAGGGGAACAGGCGCTCGACCGGCTTGACAACGGCACCCGCAAGCATGCCCTGCGCCGCTCTCACGAAACCGAGGCGGCCGCTGAGCTGCTCGCCACGCTCGGCGTGGCGCCCCTCGCCACCACAGGTGCGGCGAATCGGCACCGCGCGTTGAGCCTCGAACCGGAGCGGAGCCTGGGCGACCTGCTTGCCGGCTTCGCCGACATGCCGACCGCAGCGATCGGGGACGCGCGCGATCGCCTGGGCGTGGTCGATCCGCGCGTGCGCACCATGTGGACGGGGGCGCGACTGGTCGGACGGGCGTTTACCGTGCTCTGCCGCCCGGGCGACAACCAAGGCATCCACGAGGCGTTGGCCACGGCCGGGCGCGGTGACGTGCTCGTGGTCGACGGTGGTGGTCATTCCGGTCGCGCCCTCATGGGCGAGTTGATCGCGCATCGTGCGATGAACCGTGGCATCGCGGGCATGATCATCGACGGCGCCGTGCGCGACGTCGACGCCCTACGAGAAGCAGGCTTTCCGGTATGGGCGGTCGGGGTTTCGCCCGCAGGCCCGTACAAGTCGGGTCCGTCCCGCCTCGGCACCGACGTGTCCGTCGGCGGGGTCGTCGTGCACCGCGGCGACATCGTGGTCGCGGACGCCGACGGGGTCATCGTCGTGCCGCAGCACGACGCCGAACGAGTCCTCGCGGCCACCCGCGCCGTCGTCGCCGACGAAGCCGCGCGTTACGAACGGATCATCGGCGAACGCGCCGGCTGACCGCGTCACCCGTCACCCCACTCCACCGCCGTAGAGGGGATTCCCCATGCCCACCGCACTGCTCGCGCTCGGCGCGTTCATCACCGTCATCATCGTCTTCAACGTCGTTCTCAAGCGGAACATGGGCGAGGCCATGCTGTTCGGCCTGCTCACCACCGCCGCGTTCGGCGGCACCGCTGCACCCGACGTGCTTCTCACCGGCCTGCGGTCCGCACTGGAGGAGGAGGTGCTCTACGCGGCGTTGGCCTTCGTGTTCATGGCCTACGTCGTCGACCGCACCGGGCTCATCCAGAAGCTGCTGACGATTCTCAATTCCCTCGTGGGCCGTGTCCGCGGAGGTCCCGCACTGGTCGACACCGCGGGCTCGGCCGTCATGGGAGCGCTGTCCGGGTCCAATTCCGGCAACACCGCGGCCACCGGGGCTTTCACCGGCCCCTGGATGGTCCGCACCGGGTGGACGCCGGAACGCAGTGCCACCGTCATGGCAGGCAACGGCGGGCAAGGGGCCGCTCTGCCGCCGAGTGCCTCGATGGTCATCATGATCGGCTTCGCCGGGTCCATGGTGACCACCGGGCAGATCTATCTATCGCTGATGTGTGCGGGGCTCTACCAACTGCTGTGGCGGGTTCTGCTCATCTCCTACTTCGTCAGGAAGGACGGCATCCACCGCGCACCCGCCGACGAATTGCAGCCGCTGCGCCGAGCCCTGAGGGAAGGCGGAACGGCACTCGTCATCGTTCTCGGCGCGCTCGTGCCCATCGCGATCACGGTCGGCCCCGTCGCGCACCTGCTCATCACCAGCAGCCCGCTCGGCGAATCCATCGACGACATCTCGATCCTCACCTGGATCCCGGTCCTGGTGACGGCCCTCGCACTCGTCGTCGGCAGGAACACCCTCCCCCGCGGGGGGCGGGCATGGGGTGAATGGCTCACCACGGCGATGCCGCGTTTCTCCAACATCGGCGCGCTGCTGTACTTCGCTGTCGCCGCGAGTGTGGTCCTGGGGGAGCTGGGGCTCGCCGACGACATCGACGCCGTACTGAACGGCCTGCAGCTGGACAAGTACGTCACGGCCCTGATCGTGGGTGTTCTCGTGGCCGTCATCGCGGGTCCGCTGTCGTCGACCGCCACGCTGACGGCCGTCGGCCAGGTCTCCCTGTTCGCGCTCGTCTCCGTCGGAGTGGACCCTGTGCTGGCCGTCACGGCGATTCTCGTGTTCGCCTCGACGGAAGGGGCTTCGCCGCCCGCCTCCGGGTCGATCTTCGTGGCTTCCGGGCTCACCGGCGCGAAAGCCGAGAAGACGTTCCTGCCCCTGATCGCCTACTACATGGTCCCGATCACCCTCATCGGCTGCCTGATCGCCTGGGGTCTGCTCCCGGTTCTGTCCTGACCCGACCCGTTCCCGGAAAGGATTCCGAATGACCGTCACCACACAACGCGCACAGGTCGTGTGCCGAGCAGCGTTCATCGTGACCCTGCTCGTCTTCCTCGCCATGGCGGCAGTGCTCGTCGGTGTCCAGTTGGCCGGCGTCGTCCTCATGCAGGCCGAGTGGGTTTCGTGGGCTGCGGAGACGCTGCTGACCCCCAGCATCACGGCAGGCGTCGCCTTCGGACTCGTCGGTTTCGTAAGCAGCTATGTCATGCCGAAGCGGAACGAAAGCGCCGACGCGTGACGCTTCCTACGGGCCGTAAGACGCGGTGGCGACGCCGGAACGGACGTCGCCACCGCGTCGCGGCATAGCTCGCCGCCGGGCCCGGCTGTCGGTCCATGCCGGATCGCGGGTCCGTTCAGCGGGGCGGTTCGCGCAGGTCGGGTCCGGTGTAGTCGGCGAGCACGGAGCGGGGTACCGGTCCCTTGATCCTCGTTCCGGTCTGCCGTTCCTCCCAGGCGTGCGCGAGGATGCCGACGGATCGCGACAGCACGAACAGGCCCCGCGCCAGTTCCGGCGTGAACCCGAGTTCGCCGTAGATGACCGCCGTCGCGCCGTCGATGTTCATCGGGATCGGCTTGCTCGACCTCAGCGCCAGCTGCCGTTCGAGTTCGACGGCCGCGGCGAGGTGCTCACCGGCCACGACGCCGTCGTCACGGGCCTGCTCGACGAGGCCGAGCAGCGGGTCACGGCGCGGGTCCCGCGGGTGGAAGCGGTGGCCGAATCCGGGCACGTAGCGGTGTTCGGCCAGCACCTGCTCGACGGCCGCCTCGACGGACCCCGCTCCGGGCGCGCGGTCGCGGACGTCCTGCAACACCTCCATGCACTGCTGTCCCGCGCCGCCGTGCACATCGCCCAGCAGGTTCACGCCCGTGGCCATCGCGTTGTTGAGGCCGACGCCGCACGTGGCGGCCATGCGCGCGGCCGCGATCGACGGCGCCTGCGGGCCGTGGTCCACCGCCGCGGTCAGCGCCGCCTCCAGCAATCGCGACTCCGGCGGTGTCGGCAGCTCGCCCCGCACCATCAACCAGGTGATGTCGACGAACGAGAACCTGCCGATCAGCTCCTCGATCGGATAGCCGCGCAGCGCGATCTCGCCGGGCCGGATGCGCACCAGGTTCGTCGCCCAGTAGGCCGCAGCCTCGTCACGTCCGCCGCCGTCGGTGCCGACGTTGCCGTTGCGGTTGTCGCCGGTGTTGCCGTTGTCGTCGTTGTCGCTGTTGTCGCCTGCCACGGTCACACCACTCCAGCGCTGCGCAGTTCGGTGATCTCGGCGGTTCCGTAGCCGAGTTCGGCGAGCAGTTCGTCGGTGTGCTCGCCGAGCAGCGGTGGCGAACCGCTCGGTGCGGCGGCCTTCCCGTCCACCTGCACGCCGCTGCCCAGGACACGCACCGTGCCGGAATCGCGGCCGGGGAACGGCAGTTCGTGCACCAGCTCCCGCTCGCGGACCTGGTCCAGCTCCAGCACCTCCGGGACGTCGAGCACCCGTGCCGCCGGGATCCCGGCCGCGGACAACGCCCGTTCCCAGTGCGCCGCAGGCCGTGCGGTGAGGCCGACCTCCACCTCTTCGCGGAGTGCGTCGCGGTTGGCCTTCCGGTCCTCGCGGGCGGCGAACCTCGGATCGCCGGCCAGCTCCGGACGACCGATCTCGGCGCACAGCGCTTCGAACTGCTCCTGCTTGTTCGCGGCGATGTTGAGGTGGCCGTCGGCCGTGCGGAACGTGCCGGACGGGGCCGCGGTGGCGTTCTCGTTGCCCATCGCCCGCGGTTCGACACCGGCGATCAGGTAATTCGACATCGCCCAGCCCATCGCCGTCATCGCGGTGTCCATCATGGACAGGTCCAGGAAGGCGCCTTCGCCGCTGCGTTCCGCATGCGTCAGCGCGGCGCACACCGAGAACGCGGCGGCCATTCCACCGAGCGTGTCGGAGATCGGGTACCCGGCGCGGAGCGGTGCCGTTTCCGGCGTTCCGGTGGCGCTCATCATTCCGGACAGGCCCTGGATGATCTGGTCGTAGGCGGGCCGGTCGGCCATCGGACCCTGCTGCCCGAATCCCGAGATGGCGCAGTAGACGAGCCGCGGGTTGAGGTCGTGCAGCCGGTCCCGGTCGAAGCCGAGTCTGGCCAGCACGCCGGGCCGGAAGTTCTCCAGTACGACGGCGCTGCCCCGGACGAGCCCGGCGAAGATCTCCTTGCCCTCGGCGCTCTTGAGGTTCAGCGTCAGCGACCGCTTGCCGCCGTTCTGTGCGAGGAACGACGTGCCCAGGTGTGCCTCGTTCAGCTCCGCGTCGGCGCCGAGCTGGCGGGCGAGGTCACCGCCTTCCGGTGTCTCGATCTTGACGACGTCCGCACCGAGCAGGCCGAGCTGGTAGCTGGCGTACGGGCCGGCGAGGACGTTCGTCAGGTCGAGTACCCGCACGCCGTGCAACAGTCCGTCGGTCACGCTCGTCCTCCGATGCCGATCCGTGAGATGCGCCGTGCGGCGTCCCGTACCGCCACGGTGAACTCCGCGACCGCCTCGTCGGTGAACCGCGGAGTGGGCCCGCCGAGAGCGAGCGCGGCGAGCACTGCGCCGTCGGCGTCGACCACGGGCGCGGCGACCCCGGAGGCGCCGACCTCCCGTTCGCCGTGGCTGACGGCGTGGCCGTGCTCCCGCACCTCGGCGGCCTCGGCACGCAACCCGTCGACGGTCCGTCCCGCGGGGTCGAGAGCCGCCACCGCGGCGAGTGCCCGGTCGTCGGCCCCGGTGAGCAACACCTTGCTCGCGGCGCCGCCCCACAGCGGGAGTTCGTCGCCGACGCGCACGATGTGCCGCACGCTGCGGCGGCCTTCCCGCTGTTCCACGCAGATCCGGGTCGCGCCGGAGCGGACGTAGAGGTTCACGGTCTCGCCGCAGGAGTCGGACAGGTCTCGCATCACCTGCCGGGCCTGCTCGGGCACCTGCCACGTCGTCCGGGCGAGGTTGGCCCAACGCAGCAGACCGGGGCCCGCCGAGATCCGGCCTTGCTCACCGGACCACAGGAGGCCACGCTGCTGCAGCGTGTCGACGAGGCGAAGCACCGTGGTTTTGGCCAGTCCGCTGGTCTCGGTGAGTTCCCGCACGGTCCACGTGGCGTTGTCCTCGGTGAACAGCGCCAGCAGGTCCAGTGCGCGCGCCACACTGCGGACCGGTGAGGAAGCGCCGCCGGCCGGAGTGTCGTCCTCCGGGGCGGCGTCGGTGGTGGGCACGCGAAATCAACTCCTGCGCGGACCTTGTCGTGGACGTGGTCGATCTCTATCGTAGCGCACGATCCGCTGTGCGGTCCGATTCGACCGTCTGGTGGACTCCGTGGACCGACACCGCGCCCGATGACGTACGCGAAGGAGCACCATGACCGCGAGTCCCTCGCCGAGCAGTACGAGCTCCGGGCGACGAGCGATGAGACCGCTGGTGCGTGTGGCGGCGATCGCCGCCACCGTCGCGCTCGTCGGCGTCGCCGTGGTCGACGTCGTGACCGGTGCGGAGGGCGGTTCGGGCCCGCGGGACCGGCTGAACATCACGGTTCCCGCCGCACCGGGAGGCGGCTGGGACAGCGTCGGCAGGGAGATCCAGTCCGTTGTGGATGACAAGGGATACGTCAACACCACCGAGGTGCTGAACGTGCCCGGTGCGGGCGGTTCGATCGGACTCGCGAGGGTCGCCAACCAGGTCGGGCGCGGTGACACGCTCATGATGACCGGCACGGTCATGATGGGATCGATCGTCGCCACCGGAGCACCGAACGACCTCACCGACGTGACCCCGATCGCCCGGCTGGCCAACGACTACGGGGTCGTCGTCGTGCCCGCCGACTCGCCGATCAAGAACTTGGACGATCTGCTGGACCGGTGGCGCGCCGACCCTCGCTCCGTCGCGGTCGGTGGTGGATCGGTCGGCGGAACCGACCACCTGCTCGCGGGCATGCTCATGGACGAGGCGGGTGCCGACCCGGGCGGACTGAACTACATCCCGTACGCGGGCGGCGGCGAGGCGGTGGCCGGTCTGCTCAACGGCAGCCTCGATGTCGGCGTCTCCGGATACGACGAGTTCGCGGCACAGATCGAGAGCGGCGAGGTGCGGGCGTTGGGACTGTCGGCCGCCGAACCGGTCGACGGCATCGACGTCCCGACGTTCCGGCAGCAGAACGTCGACGTCGAACTGGCCAACTGGCGCGGCGTCGTCGCACCGCCCGGGCTGTCCGACGAGCAGCGGACCGAGTTGGAGAACCTGCTCAAGCAGGTCCACGGGACCGAGCAGTGGCAGAACACGCTCAAGACCCAGGAGTGGGAGGACACGTTCCTCACGGGCGAGCCGTTCGAGCGGTTCGTCGAACGGGAGACCACCCGCATCACCGAGATCAGCGAGGAGCTGGGGTTGGCATGACGACCACGACAACTCCACGGAGCACTGCGCGTGGCCGTAAACCGCGGGGCGAGCTGCTCGTCGCCGGCACGGTCGCCGTCATCGGTGTCGTCGTGGGCGTCCGCACGGTGACGATGGACGTCCCCGACAACGGCGCCTTCCTCGGCCCGCAGTTCTTCCCGTACATCGTCTCCGGGCTGCTGCTCGTGCTGAGTGCACTGCTCGTCGTGCAGCACCTTCGCGGGGCTCCCGCCGACACGGCCGCTGTCGGCACCACCGACACGCACAAGGCCGACGCCGACGACGTGGCCGACGGTGCCGCCGGTCGGGGCGAGGCGGCGTCCGAATCGGACGTTCCGCCCGCGATCGACTGGAAACCGTTCGGCCTGGTGGCCGCGACGCTGGTGCTGCACGTGGTGTTGCTCGAACCGCTGGGATGGCTGATCGCCGGTGCGGGCCTGTTCTTCGGCGTGTCCTACGCGCTCGGCGGTCGCAACGTGCTGCGCGATCTCGGCGTGGCGTTCGTGATGTCGTCGGTGGCGCAGCTGGCCTTCTCCGCGGGACTGGGCATGTCGCTGCCCGCCGGCATCCTCGGGGCGGTGGTCTGAGTGGAAACCCTGTCGCTGCTCGGCAGCGGGTTCGCCGAGGCGCTCACGCCGGAGAACCTGCTGTGGTGCCTGATCGGCGTCGTGCTCGGCACGGCCGTCGGCGTGCTGCCCGGTCTCGGCACGGCCATGGCGGTCGCACTGCTGGTGCCGCTGACGTTCACGTTGGAACCCACCGGCGCGTTCATCATGTTCGCGGGTGTCTACTTCGGAGGCCAGTTCGGCGGCGCGACGACCGCGATCCTGCTGAACACACCCGGCCAGAGCTCGTCGATGGTCACCGCCTTCGAAGGCTTCCCCATGGCCAAGAACGGCCGCGCGCCGCAGGGACTCGCAGCCGCGGTGATCGGGTCGTTCGTCGCCAGCATCATCGCCGTGACGCTCGTGGTGTTCTTCTCGCCGGTGATGGTGGATCTCGCGGTCAGCTTCGGCCCGGCCGACTTCTTCGCGCTGGCGATCTTCGCCTTCGTCGCGACGGCGGCGATCGTGTCCGGCAACAAACTGCGCGGCCTCACCTCGCTGGGGCTCGGGTTGACGATCGCACTGGTCGGTATCGACGAACAGTCCGGCGCGGTGCGGTTCACCTTCGGATCGCCGCAGCTGCTCGACGGCATCAGCATCGTCGTCGTCACCGTCGGACTGCTCGCGATCGGTGAGGTGCTGTACGTGGCGTCGACCGCGCACAAGACGCCCGCCACGCAGACGGTCACGCCGGGACGGCCGTGGATGTCGCGTCGCGACTGGGGACGCTCGTGGCGGCCGTGGCTGCGCGGGACGGCCCTCGGCGTCCCGTTCGGCATCATCCCCGCGGGCGGTTCCGAGATCCCGACGTTCCTGTCCTACGGCGCGGAGCGCAACCTGGCGCAACGCCGGGGCGACAGCGAGTTCGGCAACGGCGCGATCGAGGGCGTCGCGGGACCGGAGGCGGCCAACAACGCCACCACGGCCACCTCGCTGGTGCCGCTGCTCGGCCTGGGACTGCCGACGTCGGCGACCGCCGCGATCATGCTCGGTGCGTTCCAGCAGTACGGCATGCAGCCCGGTCCGCTGTTGTTCACCGAGGAATCGGAGCTGATCTGGGCACTGCTCGCGAGCCTGTTCATCGGCAGCGTGATCCTGTTGCTCATCAACCTGCCGTTCGCGCCGATCTGGGCGAAACTTCTCCGGATTCCGCGCAACTACCTCTACGCCGGCATCGTCGTGTTCGCCACGCTCGGCGTGTACACGGCGAAGAGTTCGGTCGTCGACGTCGTGCTGCTGTACGCCGTCGGCGCGCTCGGTTTCCTGTTGCGGCGGCACGGTTTTCCGATCGCACCGGTGCTGATCGGCGTAATCCTCGGACCGTTGGCGGAGACGGAACTGCGCCGCGCCATGGCGATCAGCCAGGGCGACGTCGGAGTGTTGTTCGCCAGCCCGATCGCGCTGGTGCTGTACGGATTGCTCGTCGTCGCGCTGATCGCGGGACCGACTGTGAAGACCGTGCGCAGGCGGCAGGAGCGGACAGGCGTGAGCTAGGACATCGCACGGCGTGCCCGCAGCTGCAGACCCCCGACTGCGGCGTCGCGGTCGACGACGGTGGTGGTGTGCCAGCCGCGCGGGCCGGTGCGCAGGGCGGCGTGGACCCGCGGCAGTCGCCGCAGGTGGCGGGCGAACGAGCCTTTGCGCAGTACGCGGCCCCGCGCGCGCTGGCCCGCGGCCGCGTCGTCGGGCGGGCATTCGACCCACAGGAAGTGTCGCGGCCGCCCGCTCAGCACGCCGAGCAGGACCAGCCACGCGCGCGTCGGCACACCGGTCGCCGGGTCGTGCACCACGACCGTTCCCCGGTCACTCAGGACGACGACGCTGACCAACAGCCGATGGACCAGGTGCACCACGGGCCGGTAGCAGACGTACGGCACGCCCGCGGGCAGCCGGTCCGCGAACCGGTCGCGGGTGGTGTCCGAATCGAGCACGAGGAACGGTGTGTCCGATTCGACGCTGCGCAACAACGTGCTCTTGCCCGAGCCCGGCAGTCCCGCGATCACCACCAGGGCTGTCGGCTCGACCGTCATCCGCAGCATGTGCGGTCAACGATCCGCGTGGGCGGATGTTCCGCGGTCCCGGCATTCACGGGTTCCGCACAGTACAGGCCCTCGCGGTGGAGTCGGCCCCGGGAACAGTCGTCAGCGGAACGGGTGCTGTGGTCCGCCGGGTTGCCACATGCCGTTCGCGGCCCGGCCGTCGTCCGGCGGGTGCTGGCCCGCGAACCCCGGAGGTGGCTGCGGAGGCCCGGGTCGGTACGGCGGAGCCTGCTGCGTGCCGCCGGAACGGCGAGCCGCCACCACGGTGGCAGGTGTGAGACCGGCGGCGGCCTCGTCGACGGTGACGCGCTTCTTTCTCGCGAACGCTGCGGCCGTCCAGAACCCGCCGCCTGCGACCATCGCCGCTCCGCCGCCCGCGAGCAACCAGCCGGTGAGGGTGTTCTCCTCGGACTGGGCCGCGTAGTCGCGTTCGGCGGTGGTCTCGCCGTTCCTGGTCGACTCGCAGACCTCGCCCTGCTCCATGGTCTGCCCGCCGCACGTGACGTCGTCGTCGTTCAGCGCGATGATCCCGAGGACGATCATGCCGACGCCGACGACCGTCACCCCCACGGCCTGCGCGCGTTCCTTGATGAGCCGTGCGTTGACGTATCGCGTGTAGCGCGCGTGAGCGTTCAACGGACATCCCTCCTCGCCAGGCATGACAGGCGGCGGGAGCAGGATGAGACCGGCCGGTGGTTCCGCGGTGGTCGTTCGGTGGTGCCGCTCGTGTCGCAGGACGGACTGCGTTCCCACCGGACTGTCGCCCCCACCGGACTGTCGCCCCCGCCGGACTGTCGCCGCACCGGAATTGTCGGGGTGTGCCACTAACTTCCGTGGTCTTGTGGAACCACGGCATGGGAGCTGAGATGGGCAAGGTCGCCTGGGGATTCACGTGTTCGATCGACGGGTTCATCGCGGGCCCCGGACACGACATGAGCTGGATGTCGGCGGCGGAATCGCTGGCCGACGGCACGATCGAACGTATGGCGGGTGAGGTCGCGGTCATCATCTCCGGCCGCGACGGCTACGACGCTGCGCAGTCCCAGCGCGGAGACCGGGACGAGCTCACGTCCGAGCCCTACGGCGGCGCGTGGTCCGGAACCGAGTTCGTCCTGACGCACCGTCCGGAGGAACTCGCCGACGACCCGGACGTCACCGCCCTGAACTGCGACGTCGTCGAAGCGGTCCGCCGGGCGCAGGAGATCGCTGGGGATGCCGACGTCCAGATCATCAGCGCAGACATCGCCAGGCAGGCGCTGGAGCACGACCTGATCGATGAGATGCAGGTCTTCGTGGCGCCGGTGTTCCTCGGCGACGGCGTGCGGATCTTCGAGGTCGCCGGTGGCCGCAGGGTCGACTGGGAACTCGTCGACATCTACGACGACAGCCCCCGCAGCTTCGGCCGCGTCTACCGCCCGAAACGACCGTCGACCGGAGCGTGACTCGGGCTCAGGTGTCGTCGCGTCCGAGGAACGGCAGCAGATCCGAGTGCGTGTCCTTGGCTTCCGGCAGCACGTTGTGGTGCAGATGGTTCATCTGCCCGATCGGGATCGGCGCGGTGAAGTCCACGCCGTAGGGTTCGCCTCGGGTGGCTGCGAACCGCAGTCCGTCCGGATCGACCCGCTGGGAGGCTTGTCGGGCCCGCTCGTGTGGACGGCCGCTTCCCGCCGCGTCGACCGTCGCGTTGCTGCGCGAGCCGGTCACCCGCTGAGCGCTCGTCCCGCGCGGGGGCCTGTGTTGGGTGACTTGTCGGGTGTGGTCGTTAAGGTTCCACGATGAGCGATTCGGCTGGCGAGTCGATGCGGACCGGTGTCCACGTGGACGCTTTCAACGTCTATTACGGAGCCCGTTTCTTCGCGCATCAACTGCCTGATCCCGTCGCCGGTGTATCCAAGCCGGTGGGGTGGTGACAACCGCTCCGGTGGTTGTACGAGGGGCACATGCACATACCACCCGGTTCTCTCGCTTTCGAGGGGCCGGGTCTTTTTCTGTCCGCAGCCGGGGCTACGTGGGACGCGGCCGGCTTTCGCTAGTCTCGGCGCAGACGACACGACAGGGGAGGTTCCGCGGACCATGACCGGTGATCGGATCGCGGCGTTCGGGTACGAACTCGGCGTGCTCAAGCGCATCCGGCGGGCCGGTTGGTGGCAGGCGGGCGTGCGGGACCCGGAGTCCGTCGCCGAACACACCATGCGCGTCGCCCAGCTCGCGGGCCTGCTCGCCGCGGAGGAGGGTGCGAACCCGGACCGTGCCGCCTACCTCGCGCTGTGGCACGACACCCAGGAGACCCGCACCGGCGACCTGCCCCACTCGGCGAAACCGTACGTCGACAAGCCCGACCCGCGGCTGATCACCGCTGACCAGACGTCCGCGCTGCCGGACGCGTCCCGCGACAGCGTGCGCCACGCCGTCGACGAGTACGAGACCGCGGCGAGCCCCGAAGCGCGCTGCGCCCGCGACGCCGACAAGCTCGAGATGCTGCTCCAGGCCGTCGAATACCGCGACGTCGGTGTCGCCGGTACGGGCGAGTGGATCGACAGCGCCCTGCGGAACCTGACTACGACCACCGCCCGCCGGGTCGCCGACGCAGCGCTCACCCTGTCGCCGCTCGCGTGGCGCGAGCAGTAACCGCGCTCGTTCTCGCCTCGGCTCGCGGCGGGCCGCGCGAAACCTGAGTAGTTTCACCCACCCCGATCGCGGGGTTTCCCTGAAGCCCGCGCCCCCGCCGTCGCGGCATCGTGGACGCATGGTCACAGCGGAGCGCCCGGCACGATCCCGACGCCGAACGCGGTGCCGGCGGCAGGTTCGCTGACCCGTGGCCCGGTTTCGAGGGGGAATCGGGCCACAGGAAACCACGGGCGAGGGGAAACAGAGGGATCAGGGGGAACCACAAGAAGAGGCCCCCGTGCACTGCACGGGGGCCTCTTCTTCGGAGCGGACGACGGGACTCGAACCCGCGACCCTCACCTTGGCAAGGTGATGCGCTACCAGCTGCGCTACGTCCGCATGCCTTGGGTCCGCATGTGGTGGACCCGCATGTGTAGTTGTCGGTGTCCCCGGTCCAGCGTGCCTTCCCGGTTACGGTGGAGAAGTTTACACGTTGGCGTCAGGGGCCTGGCAGAGGGGTGACGTAACGGCTCCACTCTCCGTATCGTGTTCAACATTCAACTGGTGCCTGCACGTGACGAGGGGGTCAGGGCAGGCCTTAGGGGGTGGCTGGCTGAATGGACCGCACGGTGACCGCGACCGACGAGGCGAGGTTGCTCGAACGGCTGCGTCAAGGGGAGGACGACGCGTTCGGGGAGCTCTTCGAGCTCCACGTGGCTTCCGTTCGACGGCTCGCCCGCGGGATCGCGCGGGACGGGTCCGAGGCGGAGGACATCACCGCGGAGACGTTCTTCAGGGTGTTGCAGGCGGTCCGCCGCGGCAACGGGCCGAGGGACAACGTCCGCGCGTACCTGTTGACCGTCGCGCGTCGCGTCACGTGGGAGTGGCAGGCCGCCCGCCGCGACGTCCCGGTCAGCGACGACGAACTGACGACCCGTGTCGGCGGCGGCGCTGACGCACAGAGCTCGACCGCCGAGGCGTCACTGATCACGCGCGCGTTCTCGAGTCTGCCCGAGCGGTGGCGCACCGTGCTGTGGCAGACAGAGGTCGAAGGGGTGCAGCCCGCGAACGTGGCGCCCGAGTTCGGTCTCAGCCCCAACGCGACGGCGGCGCTCGCCCGGCGAGCCCGGATCGGACTGCGCGCCGCGTACCTGCAGGCACATCTCGCGACCGGGCGCAGCTCCAACGGCTGCCGCACCATCGTCGAGAAGCTCGGCGGCTACACCGCGGGCAGCGTCACCGGGGCGGAGGCGCGCAAGGTCAAAGCGCACCTGTCGGCGTGCTCGTCGTGCCGGTCGACGCACGACGAGCTGCGTGATGTCTGCTCCTCGCTCCGTTCGCACGCCGGCGTGCTGGTGTTGCTCGTGCCCGCGGCCGGTGTGGTCGCGAACTGGGGCGGTGCCGCCTCGGGTGTCGTGTCGGAGGTGGCCGGGTCCGCGGCCGGTGCCTCCGGGTCGGCGGCGGGTTCCGTGTCCGGCACGGCTGGTGGTCTGGCTGCGTTGGGCGGGCACGTGAAGGTCGGGCTCGCGGTCGCCTCGACGGTCGCGGTCGGCGCCGCGGGTGTGGCGGGTGTCGCGGACCTGTCCGACGACGGCCGCCAGACGATCGGACTGCACGGCGGGCCGCGCGGCGACCTGCAACTCGTCGAACCGCCACCGGTGGGCCCCGAGGTCGACCGCAAAGCCGACCGTGACGGCCCCCCGCGCGACGAGCGGGGCGAGGCCGCCGAGGGTGCCGTGGCCGACGACGGTGCGCAGAACGGTGCCGTTCCGAACCACGCCGTGCGGGACAACGGGACACAGGACGACCGCGCGCCCGGCGACGGCGACGGCGACGAGCGCGGCCCGATGGCCGACACCGATTACTCCGTGCCCGGGTCCGAGCGCGGCCACTCCGCTCGTGCGAAGCAGCCTCGGAACGCGCCCCGGGCCGGCAGCGAGCCCCAGCCTCGCGCAGGACAGCCTCGCGCGGGGCAACCCGAACCCGGCGCCGAGCGCGGTCCCCGGCGGGGAGCCGACGGTGGAACTGCGGACTCTCCCAGGGGTGCTGGTGTGAACGTCCGCTCCGATCGGTCGGGAGGCACGGCGCGCTCGGACGTGGGCGCGGGCGGCGACGGCGGCACCGACGGCGACGACAACGCCGGCCGCGGGCAGCGCAACGGCGCCCCGGCCGGGGAACAGGCCGCGGGACCGGACCGGGCGCCGGGGCCGAACAAGGCGCCGGGACCCGAAGCCGCGCCGGGGCTGAACAAGGCGCCCGCAGAGGACAAGGCGGCGGTGGCGAAACGCCTCGCGCACGCGTGGGCGGAGAAGGCCGCGGACGCCCGACGGGACCGCGCACGCGGGTTCGAACCGCCGACCGAACGCCCCGGCGTCCACAGCGCCGCGGCTCCGGACCGCAGCGCCAGCGCCCCGGACCGCAGCGCCCCGGAGCCCGGGGACAAGGCCCGGAAGTCGGCCTCCGAACCCGCGCCACGTCTCGACGACGGTGACGAGCGTGCCCACGGCGGCGACCACCCGCTTCCGAAGGCCGGACCGGACCACCAAGGCCGGAAACCGGCGGGCGCCTACTTCCGCGGAGAGTGACACTCCCGGTAACGTCTGTTACCGACAGGAACGGTGAGGTACGTGCTTCTGTCACCGACAGGGACACCGGCGGGCTGCGGAGGAACGTGATGAACCGGCTGGTCCGGGGAAACGACGGCCGGGAATGGGTCATCCGGGCGCACATGGAGTGGCGGCAGCCCGCGACCGCCGACGACTTCGAGCACGACGCCGCCGCGAACTACACGCCGGGAGTCATGATGGCGGGCGTGGCGCTGGCGTTGGCGGGTGCGCTGGTGCTGTCGATGCCGGACCGTCTGGTCATCCCGGAGTTCGTGCCGTACGGCCTGTTGCTGATCGCGCTGTTCTTCCCGCTGCGGTGGGTGCTGCGCAGGCCCTGGACCGTCGTGGCCGAGACCGACGGCGACCCGACCGGTGACCACCCGTCCGAACGCTGGGTCGGCACGGTCAGCGGCGTGTTCAACATCAACGGCGAGGTGAAACGGATCGCCAAGTCGATCGCCCAGCACGATTTGCCGGACTTCGAAGGTCCGCTGCACCCCGTGGAGTAGCCACCGTGCCCGAGTTACCCGAGGTCGAAGCGCTCGCACACCATCTGCGCGAGCACGCGGTCGGCCGCGCGGTGACCCGGATCGACGTCGTGTCGCTGAGCGTGCTCAAGACCGTCACGCCCGCATACACGGAGTTGCGCGGCCGCGAGGTCACCGGCGCCGGGCGGCACGGCAAGCACCTCGACGTCGAGTGCGGCGACCTCCACCTGATCGTCCACCTGGCCCGGGCGGGCTGGCTGCGCTGGTCGGACGACCTGCCCGCGAAGCCGCCTGCACCGGGCCGCAAGAACCCGCTCGCCCTGCGCACGCACCTGTCCGCCGACGATGCGGCAGCCGACCCGGGCTCCGCGCCCCGGCACGTGGGGTTCGACCTCACCGAGGCAGGCACGAAGAAGGGGCTCGCCGTCTGGATCGTCACCGATCCCGCCGAGGTGCCCAGCATCGCCGCGCTCGGTCCCGATGCGCTCGACCTGGACCGCGACCGGCTCGAAGCGCTGCTCACCGGCGAGACACGCCGGATCAAGACCGTGCTCACCGACCAGAAGACCGTCGCGGGCATCGGAAACGCCTACTCCGACGAGATCCTGCACACCGCGCGGGTGTCGCCGTACGCGACGCCGGCCAGGCTGACGTCCGAGGACCTCGACGCGCTGTTCGACGCTCTGCACGGCGTGCTGACCGCCGCTGTGGAGCGTTCCGTCGGTCAGGACGCCGCACGGCTGAAGGGCGAGAAGCGGTCGGGACTGCGCGTACACGGGCGGACGGGCCTGCCGTGCCCGGTGTGCGGCGACACGGTGCGTGAGGTCTCCTTCGCCGACAAGGCGTTCCAGTACTGCGCGACGTGCCAGACCGGCGGGAAACCACTCGCCGATCGGCGGTTGTCACGGCTCGTCAAGTGAGGGCCTCGCCCATATGGCCCATGACGGTGAGTGTCGAATCGGATACGCGAAGTACTCCTGCGGGCCTTGCCACCGCGACGGTGACCCTCCAGCATTGACGCCGTGTCCGAGCAGCTGACCGTGCCGATCGCCCTGGGGGCGATCATTGCGCTGCTCGTGATCACGCTCGCGATCGTGCTGCTGAAGCGGCGGAAACCGACGAGCGCGATCGACGACGCCGTGCTCGAGGCCGTGTACGTCATGGCGAAGGCGCCGCTCGAACTCCGCGAAGGTCTCGACCAGGCCGCCGCGGAGAAGATGACGAGTAGGTTGCTGAAGCTGCTGAAGGGCGTCGCCGTGGGCATCACCGACGGCGAGGGAACGCTGCTGGCCTGGGACGGCGAGGCCAACGACCACTACGTCGACCTGGTCGACACCATCGGCACCTGCATCCGCAAACACCGCCGCGAGGTCGTCTCGCACGACAAAATGCCCTGCAACCACCGCGGCACCTGCAGGATGCGCACCGCCGTGCTCGTGCCGCTCATCGTCGAGGGCGAGACCGACGCGGTGCTGATCGTCGTCGGCAAGACCAAGGGCAAACGCATCGTGCAGATGGCAGACGCCGTCGCACGGTTCGTCGGCACCCAGCTCGAGGCGGCGCGGCTCGAGGACACCAAGCACCAGCTGCACCAGGCCGAGATCAAGGCACTGCGGGCGCAGATCTCGCCGCACTTCGTCTACAACGCGCTGAACACGATCTCCTCGCTCATTCGCACCGATCCGGAAGAGGCGCGCGAACTGCTGCAGGACTTCGCCGACTTCACGCGCTACTGCTTCCGCACCGAGGGCACGTTCACGACACTGTCGGACGAGCTGCGCAACATCGACCGCTACCTCACCATCGAGAGCGCACGCTACGGCGGCAGGCTCGGCGTGCGACTGAAGATCGCGCCCGAGGTGCAGTCCGTCGTCGTGCCGTTCCTGCTCATCCAGCCGTTGGTGGAGAACGCCGTCAAACACGGCATCGCGAACAAGCCGGGCGGCGGCACCGTCACCGTGACGGCGCAGGACTACGGCACCGAGGCCGAGATCAGTGTCGAGGACGACGGCGTCGGCATGGACCCGAAGCAGCTCGACGGCATGCGCGACTCGCGTTCCAGCGCGCACATCGGCCTGACCGGCATCAACCGCCGGATGAGTCAGGTGTTCGGCAACCGCTACTCGCTGGTCGTCGAGACCGCTCCCGGCGCGGGCATGAAGGTGACGATGCGGGTGCCGAAGTTCGTGCGCGGCGTACGGCCCGACATGCTGAAGTTCGCCGCCGAGGGCACGTCGGACGACGACCCGTCCGCCCTTCCGGGCGGCGTGGCGGCGGACGGTTCGCTCGCGGCGACGTCGAGCGGTTCCGTGCCGGACGGCTCCGGAGCTCCCACGGCGCCTCCGGCCCCGGCGCAGCCGCCCTCGACACCGCCCACGCAGCCCGCCGCGGCGCAGTCCGTCCCCGGCCAGCCCGGCCCAGGCCAGCCCGGCTCGGGACAGCCCGGCTCGGGACGAGGCGGCCCCGCACCCGGACCGGCAGGACCGGCAGGACCGGCACCGGCACAGCCCAGTTCGCCAGCGGGCAGGCGCGGTTCGACCCACCCCGGGATGACACCGGCGCACGGGGCGTCGTCACCGGGCCAGCAGCGCCCGTCGACGCAACAGCCGCCCGCCGCACCTCCCCAGGAGAACCCCGCCCCGGGGCAGGGCACACGGCAGACGTCGTCGCAGCCGTCGCGCAGGCCGGTCGCGCGCCAGGCATCCGAGGCGAAGCAGGCCGCCCGCGCAGCCCAGGCCGCCGCGCGCGGCGGCAAGCCCGCGGAACGGAAACGCCGGGCCGACGAAGAGCCCGACCCGACGTCCACACCCCGGTCCACCTGAGCCCGGCAACACTGGTTCCTGCACCGCTGAGGGCCGGCTGCACTGAGAACCGGCAGAACCGGGAACCGGTGTGATCGGGCTCGTATCGCCCGGACGGACCTGCGCACCGGTGCCACCGGTCGGGTCGGGTCCGTTCGTGGCGGATTTCGGAGCCGCCCGACGCGGTGATCGTCGCTACGGTGGGGGCATGGCGAAGAGCGGGCTGGCGGGCCGGATTCCCGTCGTAGGGGACCGGATCGAGCGCAGGGACAAGGACGTCGTCGCGGTGGTGAAACTGCACGGCATCATCACGCAGCACGCGTCACCCGTCGGCAGGGGCGTGCTGAACCTCTCGACCGTCGAATCGGCTCTGACCAGGGCGTTCGGTCACGAGAACCTCAAGGCGGTCGCGCTGCAGATCAACTCGCCCGGCGGCGCGCCCACCCAGTCGGGGTTGATCGCCGAGCGCATCCGGCAGCTGGCCGACGAGAAGAACGTGCCGGTCATCGCGTTCTGCGAGGACATCGCCGCCTCCGGTGGCTACTGGCTCGCCTGCGCAGGGGACGAGATCGTCGCGCACCGCACGTCGCAGGTCGGTTCGATCGGCGTGATCAGCGGCGGGTTCGGGTTCACCGGGCTCATCGACCGGCTCGGCATCGAACGGCGCCTGTACACCGCGGGGCAGAACAAGGCGAGGCTCGACCCGTTCAGCCCGGAGAAGGACGAGGACGTCGAGTGGCTCAAGGGCGTGCACGAGGATCTGCACGGGTTGTTCGCCGAGTGGGTCCGCGAGCGTCGCGGGAGCAAGCTCTCGGCGGAGAGGGACTTGTTCACCGGCGACGTGTGGCTCGGCCAGCGTGCCGCGGAGCTCGGCCTCGTCGACCGGGTCGGCAACCTGCGCGACGTGGTGTCGGAGCGCTATCCCGACGCCGAGCTCGTGGTGGCCGAGCCGAAGAAGTCGCTGGCCGCGCGGCTCGGACTGGGCGCTCCCGCGGCCGCGGTCCTGACGGCACTGGAGCACCGCGCCGCATGGTCACGTTTCGGCCTATGACACAGAGTTTCGCCCGGAGCGGTGTAGACAGTCGCGCTGTACTCACGGCAGGATAACGCTCACTGTGAGTGCTCGTGATGACAACCGAAAGCTCCTCGTCCTGGCGGTTGACGATGAGCTACCCGGCCTTGACCAGCTCCGGCACTGTCTCGAGTCGAACGACGTCGTCGGCCGGGTGATTCCGGCCGTCGACGCGTCCGAGGCGCTGCGGTTGCTCGGATCCGAGGACGAGGACATCAACCGGCGCAAGGACGCCGGCCTCCCGCCCGTCGACGCGGTGTTCGCCGACATCAACATGCCCGGACTGTCCGGCATGGAGATGTCGCGGGTGTTCGCATCGCTGAACCCCGCGCCGGTGCTGGTGTTCGTCACCGGCTATGCGAGCGAGGCCGTCGACGCGTTCGACCTCGGCGCGGTCGACTACGTGCTGAAACCGGCCAGGCAGGAACGCATCGACAAGGCCATCGGCCGCGTGCTCGACAAACTCGACACGCAGCCCGTGCGCAGTGCCGTCGCAGGTGCGGCCGCGGAACCGGCCGCCGACGACGGCACCGGGGGAGACGAGGAGGTCATCCCCGTCGAACTGGGCGGCACGACCAAGCTCATCCCCCGTTCGTCGGTCCGGTGGGTCGAGGCGCAGGGCGACTACGCGCGGCTGTACACCACCGAGGGCAGCCACCTGGTGCGCATCCCGCTGGCCCAGCTCGAGGAACGCTGGGGAGGCGCCGGGTTCGTGCGGATCCACCGGTCGTACCTCGTCGCGCTGCCGCTGATCACGGAACTGCGCATGGCCCAGGGCGGCTACCAGGTCGTGTTGGGCGACGAGGAGAAGGTGCTGCCCGTTTCCCGCAGACACACGCGGGCGCTCAAGGACAAACTGGTCGGCTCCTCGCGAGCAGGGTGACGGGCCGTGGGGGACCCGACGGACCCACCGGACCCGGCAGGCAGGCCGGGCGGCATCCGCGAGCCGGATCCGACGCTCGGCAAGCCCGCGAAGCCGTTCGCACCCGAACCGTTCGTTCAGGGGCCGTCGCAGCAGCCGCAGCAGCCGCGGTCGTCGAGGGGTCCTTCGCACGCGGCGGCGTCCCACTCGGCCTCCCGCGCCTCGGACCAGCGCAATCCCGAACCCCGCGCCTCGGAGCCCCGGCAGCCGCGAATCCGCAGGCAGCGCGTCGTCCTGGCCGAACCGAGCCGGTCGTCGACGAGCCTGCGCGCGCGGGTCGAGCTCGAGCAGCAGACCAGCTGGGGCGAACTGCTCATCAAGGATCTCGTCAAGGTGCAGCTGCGCACGGCCGTGCTGCTCGGCCTGCTGGTGCTGGTGGTGCTGTGCGCCATCCCGGCGGTGTTCTACGCCGTCCCCGCGGCCGCCGAACTGCGCCTGGCGGGCATTCCGCTGCCGTGGCTGCTGCTCGCGGTGGCGCCGTTCCCGCTCATGTTCGGCGTCGGACTGTGGTACAACCGGCTGGCCGAGCGGCGCGAACAGGACTTCGTGAACATGATCGAGAACTGAGGGCGAGCCGCCGGGAAACTCCGCGAGGAAGGCGTGCGTGCAGGTGAACCCGTGGGCCCTGGTCAGCGTCACGCTGGTCGTGGTGGTGACCTTCTACCTCGGTCACCGCACATCGCGGTTCGCGCGCAGCACCCACGACTTCCTCGTCGCCCGCCGCACCGTGCGCTCGCGGCGCAACGCCGCCGCCATCGCGGGCGAGTACATCTCCGCAGCCTCGTTCCTCGGCATCGCCGGACTGGTGCTCAAGGAGGGCGCCGACGCGCTGTGGTTCCCGATCGGGTTCACGGCCGGGTTCCTCGCACTGATGCTGTTCGTCGCCGGGCCGCTGCGGCGGTCGGGCGCCTACACGCTGCCGGACTTCATGGAGGCCCGGCTGTCCTCGCCCGTACTGCGCACCGCTTCGACGTGGTTCGTGGTGTTCATCGGGGTGCTGTACCTGCTGCCGCAGCTGCAGGGCGCGGGGCTGGCGCTGACGATGATCATGCCGACGCCGGCGTGGGTCGGGTCGGTGCTGGTCACGGTGGTGATCGCCTACAACGTCATGGGTGGCGGCATGCGCGCCATCACGCTGCTGCAGGCGTTCCAGTACTGGTTCAAGCTCTTCGCGATCGCTGCACCGACGTTCGTGCTGTGCGCGGTGTTCGTCGCCGGTGGTGCGGGCGCCCCGGGGTCGGCGGGCAGCCTCGACGAACCCGCGCCGCCGAACTTCGCCGCGCACACCACCGTCACGGTCGACACGGACGTCACCCTCGGCGTCGACACCCTGACACGGGTGCGCGTCGACGACGGCTCCGGCGGCGCGGGCTGGACCACCTGGCACGCCGGCTCGCAGCACACCGTCGACGCCGGGTCCGAGCTGACGTTCCCCGAAGGCGCCGCCGTTCCGACCGTCGACCAGGCGACATCGGCCAACCTCGACTGGCTCCTGCCGAGCACCGACCTGTCCGGGCTGCTGTCGACGTACTCGCTGCTGCTGGCATTGCTGCTCGGCACGATGGGCCTGCCGCACGTACTGTCGCGCTTCTACACCAACCCGGACGGTAAGGCTGCGCGGCGCACCACCGTGCAGGTGCTGTTGCTGCTGGGGCTCTTCTACCTGTTCCCCGTGATGCTGGGGATGCTGTCGCGGATGTTCGTGCCGGAGCTGCTGATCACCGGCGAGACGGACGCCGCGGTGATCGCGCTGCCGACGGCGATGCTGTCGGGTGTGGCGGGGCAGATCCTCGCGGCGTTGCTCGCGGCCGGGGCGTTCGCAGCGTTCCTCTCGACGGCGTCCGGCCTCGTGTCCAGCATGTCCGGCGTCATCGCCACCGACCTGCTCGCGGGCAAGGTACGGGACTACCGGGTGGCGAGTGTGGGTGTCGCCGGCATCGCCGTGCTGCTGGCCGTGACCCTGCCGATCGACGACCTGGCCCTCAGCGTCGGCATGTCGTTCGCGCTGGGCGCGTCGACGTTCGCGCCGCTGCTCGTGCTCGGTGTCTGGTGGCGGCGGCTCACGTGGCTCGGCGCGATGGTCGGCATGTGCACCGGCGGCGGCCTCGTCCTGCTGGCCGTGGTGCTGAACGCCGTGTCCGCCCACACCGGCGGGTGGGCGCCGTGGCTGCTGGAACGGCCCGCGCTCGTCACCGTGCCGGTGGCGTTCGGCCTGACCGTCCTCGTCAGCATCGGCACCTCGAGCCGTGTCCCCGAGGACGTCGGCGCCGTCATGCTGCGGCTCCACGCACCCGACCCACTGGGTTTCATGCGCGACCGCGCCGTGCAGCGGTTCGGCCGCGCCGAGGAACACACCCGCACCTCCCAGGGCCGCCACCGCAAGTAGCCGGTCGTGGGCCGGATCTCGCTCCTACGCGGTGGTCACGCGGTTCGTGCGACGATGGGCTCGTGGTGAACCCAGCCGAGATCCCGACGACACGTGTGTCCGACCTGCCCGCCGACGGTGCGGTGCTGCTCGACGTCCGTGAGGCCGACGAATGGGCCGCGGGACACGCGCCCGACGCGGTGCACATCCCGCTCGGCGACCTGCCCGCAAGCACCGACAGACTGGCCGAACTGCCCGATGACCGTCCGGTGTACGTCATCTGCCGCACCGGGGGCCGGTCCGCGCAGGCGACGGCGTGGCTCAACGCGGCGGGACTGGTCGACGCCGTCAACGTGGCGGGCGGCATGAAGTCCTGGCAGACCGAGGGCCGCGCGCTGGAGACCGATCACGACGCGGCGGAACCCGAGGTGCTGTAGCCGCGATGCATCCGGGCAGGTACCCGCACCGGCAGCCGGGCGAGCAGCAGCCGAGGCCGAGCGTGCGGTGGGTCGCGACCGTCCCACCGGGCGCGGCCCGCCCGCGCCCGCGTGCCCGGCGCATGCCGTACACGGGACCGCCGCGGTACCCGTCCCCGCCCCGGTGGGGTTTCCCGAGCCTCGTGTGGCGCCACTCGACGGCCGTTCCCGGAACGTCGTCCGGTGGCATGGAGCCCCGGCAGCGGCTCCGGTCGACGAGCAGGAACGCCGTCACGCTGCTGATCGCGCTCGCCGTCCTGGCGGGGCTCGCAGCGATCGCCGAGGGCTGGCGGTACGTGCTCCTGCTGCAGAGTCGCACGTCGGCGTTGACCCCGGAGGTCGTCGGCGCGTCGGACGCGTTCGTGCTCGCGTTCGCGCTGATGACGCCGATCATGGCGCTGTTGGCCGTCGGAGTGGCCCTGTGGTGGCTGCTCGTCGCCCGGTCCGTGGCCGCGGTCGATGCGGGCCAGGACGTGCCACGCCCGGCGTGGCAGGTGCTGGTCTGCATGCTCGTGCCGGGAGCGAACGTGCTGCTCGCCGGGCCGATCGTGGCCGAGCTGGAACACGCCGTGCTGCGCAGGCCCGCCGACGAGCGGCCGCGGCCGTCCCGGCTGGTGCTCGGCTGGTGGGCGACGTGGTGCGCCAACTTCGTGCTCGCCGTGCTCACCGTCGTGTGGCGGCTGCGTGACGGCGTGCAGGCCGACGCCGACGGCGTGGTGCTCAGCGCACTGACCCACGCCTGCGCCGCCGGACTGGCGCTCGTCAGCGTCGTGCTCGTCCAGCGGATCACGCGGCTGCTGTCCCCGGTCGACGCCGACGTGCTCGCGCTGCGTCAGGTCGTCGCCGTCCACGGCGCCCCGGAGCCGGACCGCCGTTCCCGCCCTGCAACCTCTACCCGCTGACCGGGAAGTCGCGCAGACCGCGGATGACGAACTCCGCCCTGCGCCGGGGCTCCCTGACGAGCCGAAGTCCGGGCAACCGCGTCACGAGCGCCTCCAGAGCCGCGGCGATCTCGATCCGCGCCAGCGGGGCGCCGAGGCAGTAGTGGATACCGCCGCCGAAACCCAGGTGCGGGTTCTTCTCCCGCGTGATGTCGAGCGTGTCCGGTTCGTCGAACACCTCGGGGTCGCGCGCGGCGGCCCCGAGCAGCGCTGCGATCTTCGCGCCCTCCGGGACGGTGACGCCCGCGATCTCCACGTCGGCGGTCGCGGTGCGCTCGAACAGCTGCAACGGCGAGTCGAACCGGATCAGCTCCTCGGTCGCCGTCGGGGCCAGGTCCGGGTCGGCGACGAGCAGGTCCCACTGGTCGCGGTGGGTGAGCAGGGCGCGCACCCCGTTGCCGATGACGTTGACCGTGGCCTCGTGGCCGGCCATCAACAGCAGCACCGCGGTCGCGACGGCCTCGTCGCCGGTCAGTTCGCCGACCGCGAGGTGACTCAGCAGGTCATCGCCCGGTTCGGCGGCCCGCTCGTCGACCAGGTCGCGCAGGTAGCCCGCGAACGCCTCGGCGGCACGTTCCGCCTCGGCGCGCCTGTCGGCGGGCAGGCCGTACTCGTACATCTTGACGATCGCGTTGCTCCACTCGACCAGCTGCGGTCCCGCCTCCTCGGGCACGCCCAGCAGCTCGGCGATCACCGCGACCGGCAGCGGCTGCGCCAGGTGCTCAAGCAGGTCGGCCTCGCCGTCGGACTCGATCGCCGCGGCCACGGTGTCGACCATGCGCCCGGCCAGCGCCTGCACCGTCGGCCGCAGCCGCTCCACGTGTCCGCGCGCGAACGCCCGCGACACGAGCCTGCGCAACCGGGTGTGCGCGGGCGGTTCGTTCTCCAGCAGCGAGTTGCGGTGGAGCATGTTGAACGAGGCGAACTGCTCCAGCGGGGTGGCGTCGGACCAGATGCGGCCGAGCGACCGGTGCCGCAGCACCGCGGTGGCGGCCTCGTGGGAGACGGCGACCGCGAGGCCGAGGTCGTCGTGGTGGTGGACGCCTCCCGAGCTGCGCAACCGGGCGAACTCGGGGTACGGATCGGCGAGGAAAACGGGGTCGGCGGGATCGAACACCCGCCGACAGTAACCGAACCGCCGGTCGAGTAGCGTTTTCCGCCAGGCGAATGACGACCGGGAGGCGAGCGCAGTGGGCAAGGCCGCGCGGAAGAAGGAGCGCAAGGAGAAGGTCCGCGACGTATTCGTCGGGCGGCCGTTCGAGGGCCTGACGGCCGAGCCGGAACTCATCGCGATGCGCGAGTTCGTGCCGCCCGCGACCGCGACCCTGCCGCTGGCCGGCGAGCACAGCGACCGCACGGTGACGATCGCGTCGGTGCTGCCCATGGCCGCGGCGGCGTTCGTGCGCGCCGACGGCGAGGTCTTCGTCGGACTGCAGGTGCAGACGCGATCCGGGGACATCAGCCGTGACCTGGGCCGGGCCTTGTCGTGGGCGCTGTCCGCGCAGCCCGGCGAGGTGCTGTCGGTCGCCGACACGCGCAGCCCGTCGCAGCCGGGTGAGCGGCTGCAGGACCTGCTCGACCCGTCCGCCGACCTCGATGTCCAGGTCCACAAGGACTTCTCGTGGTGGCTGCCCGAGGGCGAGGAGCCGACGGGCGAGGTCGCGATGTCGCTGCAGCGCGCCAACGAGGCCATCATGCCGACCGAACGGCTCGCCTCGGGCGCCTACTGGGTGTTGGCCGGTGAGAAGGCGCATCTGCGGTGGGTGTGGCCTGCCGAGGAGAACCGTCTGATGCAAGCGCTTGCGCGGCTGTCGGCGGCAGGCACGCTCACGCTCGGCGACGGCACGAAGTTCGCGGGCTCGTTCCGCGCCCACGGGCTGCTCGTGCCGGTGTGGGACCTGGACCCGGAGGCGCACGCGCGCGAATGGGTGGAGCCGGCCGAAGCGCTGGGTGCGCGCCTGACGGAGGCGTCCGCCTCGCTCGACGAGACGCCGCTGGACGCCGCCGAGCGCCGGGCCCGCGACGGGCTGATCGGCCGGCAGTTCACGCTGCGGTGAGGCGGTACGCCGATGATCCTCCACATCTGCCCCGAAGCCGACTGGGCCGCTGTCCCCGCAGGCGGTGAGTACCGTCCCGACTCGCTCGGCGACGTCGGGTTCGTCCACTGCAGCGACTTCGGCACCGTGCAGTTTCCGGCCGAGCGGGTGTTCCCCGGCCGCACCGACCTGGTGTTGCTCGTGATCGACCCGGCCCGCCTCGACGCGCCGCTGCGCTGGGAGCCCGCCGATCCGCCCGAACCGGGTGCGCCGTGGTTTCCCCACGTCTACGGTCCGATACCGGTCGCGGCCGTCGTGGAGACGTGCGCGTTCCCTCCCGAGACGGACGGCACTTTCCGGCTGCCGAAGGGGCTGCACGAGTACCCGGCCTGACGGGCCGCGATTTCCGGCGCCCGAAACAGGCGCGACCACGGCGGCGCGCTCGCCGGGCAGGACAGGACGAGCGGGTTGTAGCGAGGGAGGACGTTCGTGGCGAACGACCTCGCGGGCTTCGGCGAGTTCGTCGAGGCCAACCTCGCCGGGCTGACGCGCTACGGGCACGCCCTGACCGGCAATCCGCACGACGCCGCCGACCTGGTGCAGACGGTGCTGGAGAAGATCGGTTCGCGCTGGTCGAGCGTACAGCGCAAGACCACCGACCCGGTCGCCTATGTCCGCCGTTCGATGGCCAACGCCCACATCAGCCGCTGGCGCAAACATCGGCGGGAGAACCTCGTCGCGGACCTGCCGGAGACCGGCGGCGCACCGCCTGCTGACCCGCTCGAACACGAACCGCTGTGGCGGGCGCTGAAAGATCTGCCGCCGAGGCAACGCGCCGTCATCGTGTTGCGTTACTACGAGGGACTGTCCGAAGCCGAGATCGCCGACTCGCTCGGGGTATCGGCCGGGACCGTCAAGAGCCAGGCCAGCAAGGCGCTCGCCACACTGCGTGGCCGGCTCGGTGACGACGACCCGGACTCGGAGGGGAGGGCGACGGTATGACAGGCGCGAACGACCCCGACCGCGGCGATGCCGAGGTCGGGGAGCGGTTGCGGCGGTTGTTCGACGACGCGGCGCTCGGTGTCGTCGCGGTCCCGGACCCCGACGCCGTCGTCGCAGGTGCGCGACGTCGCAGGCGCAGGCGCGCGACGGCAGGTGCGTGCGCGGGCGTGGTCGTGACACTCGGTGCCGTGGCGGGCGGGTTGGTGTTGTCGGGCGCAGGTGGCGCGCCGGGCCCCGGCGACATCGCCGCCGCGGACAGCTCCGGGCCCATCACGCGCTCGACCGACGTGTCGGTTCCGCGGGACACGAGCCGTGCCGCCGACGAGGCGCCGCCGCCCGGTCTCACGACGGTGGAGTCGCCGCCCGGGGCGGCTTCGACGTCGATGCCGCGGACGGCCCCGCCGAACCGGTCGGCGCCGCCGAGCATGCGCCCGTCGTCGGCGACCAGCATCGTCGCCGATCTCCCGGAGGGCCCACCGCTGGGTGCTTCGGGCCAGGAGCCGCTGACCCTGCTGATGAGCTACGACGAGGCGGTGGCCACGGGTGCGATGGACCCCGGTGACGGGCCGCCCGCGCAGGGCCGGTGCCGCACCTACGAGGTGTCGGGGCCCGGGGTCCTGCGGGTCGCGATCCGCGGCGGGCACGGCATCGTGCGATTCCAGGCCGCCGATGCTCCGACGCCGGAGCGTGTCGGCGTCGGCTCACCGGTGGCGGACCTGAACAGGGCGTATCCGGAGTCGGAACCCCGGGGCGAGAGGCATCGGGTGCAGCCGAATCCCGACGCCGATTCGCAGTACCTTTTCGGTGTCGACGGCGACCGCGTCACCACGCTGCGGCTGACCGTGCCCGATCCCGAGGTCAGCTGCTGAGAGCGCGCCGACGCGGACAACGAACCACCGTCGCGGGTGTGGCGGTCGTACCGGTGTGACCTAGTCCGGCGCCGCTCCTCCCGGCGGACCGCCTCCGGACTGGCCGCTTCCGCCTGCCGGGCCGCCTGCCGAGCCTCCGCCTCCGGGCGGTGCGCCTCCCGGCGGGCCGCCGCCTGATTGACCGTCCCCGCCACCTCCGGATCCGGACGAGCGCTGGCGTCCACGCCGCCGCGCGCGGGACAGCGTGCTGATCGGGGTGCGCTTGTCGGCCCGGCTCCAGATTCCGGTCGTGGTCGACAGCGCGTAGTCGATGCGCTGGTCGACCTGTTCCCCGAAGTGCCGGTCGAAGTCCTGCGACAGCTCCCCGGCGAGTTCGCGACGGTAGAGGCGCCGATTCACCTTGACGATTTCGCGGTGTTCGGCGTTGAGCGCCTTGTACAACGCGACGGCCATCGCCACCAGCACGACGGCGAACGGCAGACCGGTCGAGACAGCACCGGCCTGCAAGGCCGACAACCCCTCGTCACCGCCTGCGAGCAGCAGTCCGATGGCCACGAGTCCTTCGAGCGACGCCCACAGCACTCGACTCCAGGTGGGTGGGTCGGGGTGTCCGCCCGAGGCGAGCATGTCGACCACGAGTGAGCCCGAGTCCGAGGAAGTGACGAAGAAGATGACCACCAGGATGATCGCGATGACCGACAGGATCATCCCCAGCGGCAGGCCCCGCAGCGTGTCGAACAAGGCCTCTTCGGCGACCACTCCGTCTTCGGGGACGAGATCGCCTTGCCGCTGCTGCCGGTCGATGGCCGTGCCTCCCATGATCGTGAACCACAGGAAGCCCACGATGGTGGGGACGAGCAGCGCGCCGGCCACGAACTCGCGCACCGTGCGGCCACGTGAGATGCGCGCGATGAACACGCCGACGAACGGCGCCCAGGCGATCCACCATCCCCAGTAGAAGATCGTCCAGCTACCTGCCCAGTCGATGCCCTCCTGGCCGGCGTAGGCGAAGGCGTCGAAGGTCATCGGCAGCACGTTGGCGAGGTAGGACCCCAGGGACTGCACGAAGTCCCTGGCGAGGAACAGCGTCGGCCCCAGTAGCAGCACCGCGAGCAGGAACACGCCTGCCAACGACAGGTTGAAGTTCGACAACCATCGGATGCCGCGGCCGACGCCGCTGACCACCGAGACGATCGCGATCAGGGTGATGCCCACGATCAGCGCGACGAGCAGGAGGTTGTCGGCCTGATCGACCACGCCGATCTCACTCAACCCGGTGGCTACCTGCGTCACGCCGAGTCCGAGCGACGTCGCCACACCGAACAGGGTTCCGACGATGGCCAGCACGTCGATCACGTCCCCGGCCCAGCCTTTGACCTTCTCCCCGAGGAGCGGCTCGAGCGCCCAGCGGATCGACACCGGGCGGCCTTTGCGGTGGATCGCGTAGGCAAGGGAGAGGCCGACGATGACGTACACCGCCCAGGGGTGGAACCCCCAGTGCAGGAACGTCTGCGCCATGGCTTGCGAGGCACGTTCCGCCGAACCGCCGTCGACGCCGGGTTTCGGGTCGGAGAAGAAGGTCAGCGGTTCGCCGACCCCGAAGAAGACCAGCCCGATCCCCATGCCGGCGGCGAACAGCATGGTGAACCAGGAGAACAGGCCGAACTCGGGTTCCTCGCCGTCCTTGCCGAGCGTGATGTCGCCGAAACGACTGGCTCCGAGGAAGATCGCGAAGAGGACGAATCCCGCGATCGCCAGCGTGTAGAACCAGCCGAACCCGCTGACGATCCCGCCCTGAACCGAGTTCCAGAGGCCACCGGCCGTTTCGGGCACGATGATGGAGAACAGTGCGATGGCCGCGACGACGATCAGGCTCGGCCAGAAGACGGAGGGGGCGATCCCGCCTCGTCCCAGTCGAACGCCGTGACTGCGCAGCTGGCGCTCGATCTGGGCGTCGGTCGTGTCGCTCTGGGTGATGCTCTGTTCTGCGGCGTTGCCCGGCAGGGCGGCCTCTTCACCGGAAGGTGCTCTGTCACCGCTGTTCGACTCGCTCATGGTGCCCTGCCTTCCACCGACCATGTCCCAGGTCGAGCGCAGACGCTCCTTGTGGTCAAATCTACGGTGGCGGCGAAATCACGACGGGTCAAGTCGGAGGATCGCGAGCTTTCTGTTCCGTTGGGTTCGAAACGGCCGGACGAGAAGCGCCACCGACCGTTTGCATGATCGTCTGCGGCCCGGCGGTGGCCGTACGAGTGCGAACATTGTGGGCAACCGCGGCGAGCGGGGAGTCGGGCGAATCGGGGTCGTACTTCCCGCGGTCGCAGGTTCGCGGGCAGGTGAGGTGAGCCTTTCCTTCCGAAAAGTGCGAAGAATGTGAAAAAAGGGCGGTGCCCCTCGCGGTTGATCCGTGATCCGAATCTACCGCGAGGGGCACCGCCCCTTCGGTTCTCGAACGCTGCTGCGGAAGTTGCTGCGCGCGCGTGCCCGAGGCGAAGCGTCAGAGCTTGCCGCCCGCGACCTCCGGCATGTCGTCGTCGGCGTCGTCGCCGCGCAGGTGCTTGTGCACGAAGCGCTCGACCTCGAACAGGTTGCCGTCGGCGCGCTCGAACACGTTCACGAGCGTGCTCATCGTCGCGACCTCCTCGACCTGCTCCTTGAGGAACCACTGCATGAACTGCTCGCCGAGGAAGTCGTCCTCGGAGCGGGCGGCCTTCGTCAGCGTCTTGATGTCGCTGGTGACCTCCTTCTCCTGCTCCAGGGCCAGCTCGGCCAGCTCCTTGGCGCTCGAGAACTCGTTGCGCACCTCGCCCGTGCTCGGGATGGTCACGTGGTGGTCGGTGTCCATCATGTACTGGACGAGCGCCATGGCGTGGTTGCGCTCCTCGATGGCCTGCGCGTAGAAGAACTTCGCGAGCTCGGGCAGGTCCTCGTTGTCGAACCACACGGCCAGTGCGGTGTACTGCTGCGAGGCGTGGAACTCGTTGTGGACCTGACCCTGCAGCAATTCGTAGAACTTGGAACGCGGCTGCTTGGAATCCTGCTTCGTCGTGGGCATACATTCAATGTACGCCCGTCGACCCATATTTCTCCACCGGGGGTCTGGTGATCCGGAACGCATTTGCCTACAATTTATTAGCCAAGGGTGATCTAAATAAATTAAGGCTCACCTAAGATTAAATGAGCCTCACCTAAGTCGTTCGGGAATCACTTAGGTGAGGCTCAACTGTGTCCGGGCTGATCGGGCGTCCCTCATTCGGGGAATCAATCACGGTATGCGACGGAAACGTCGCGAAGCGGTCACCGATCCGAGGTTGTGGCGAGTCAGGCCACGCCCGGGAGCGGACCTCGCGCGATGGGGCAGGACATGCAGCGCGGTCCGCCCCGACCCGATCCGAGTTCTGATCCCGCGATGGCCAGCACCTCGATGCCGGCCTCCTCGAGGCGTGCGTTCGTCCGGGTGTTGCGTTCGTATCCGACGACGACGCCCGGGGCGAGTGCCAGCGTGTTGTTGCCGTCGTCCCACTGTTCCCGCTCGGCGGTCACCGGGTCGAGGCCGGTGTCGATCACCCGCAAGTGATCGATGCCCATCGCGGCGGCCGCCGCGTCGAGGAACGGTTCGGGACTGTCCACCCGGAGCCCGCGGGTGCCGTCGGCGGAGAGGTCGTCGCCCGGCCGCATCGTGTACGCGACGAGCGAATCGCGGGCGAGCGGATACATGACGACCGCGTCGGGGCCCACCATGGTGCACACGGTGTCCAGGTGCATCGTCGCGCGGTTCTGCGCGATCGGCACAGCCAGCACCGTGTGGGCGATGCCGTCGGCGAACACCGACCGTGCGAGCGACTCGGCCCCCGCAGCCGTCGTGCGCTCGCCGACGCCCACGGCCAGCACGCCCGGCGCCAGCAACAGCACGTCGCCGCCTTCGACCGGGGCCGAATGCGCTCCGTACGCACGTGCCGCCCCGCGGAACCGCGGGTGATACGCGTACGCGAGGTCGAGCAGCGCCGTCTCCCTGCCCCGCGCGGGCATGGCCAGCGACGAGATCGCCACGCGGTCGGCGATCCACGCCGACGAGTCGCGCGTGAACAGCAGGTTCGGCAGCGGGTCGACCACGAAGTCGTGCGCGTGGTGCATCTTCCGCACCAGCGAGGCGCCCTCCGAGGCGGGCAGCTCCTCGAACGTCATCCCGCATATCAGCGCCTCGCGCAATGCGGCCGCGTGCAGGCCGGACAGGTGGGAGCGCAGCGCGTCCGCCAGTTCGGCGCCGAGTCGCCGCTCGTCGACCGCGGTATGCACGCCCGCGGCGTGCGCCCGTGGGTCGGCGAGCGACTCCTCGAGGACGTCGGCGAGCAGCAGCACCTCCACCCCGCGCGAGGTGAGCACCTCGGCGAAGGCGTCGTGCTCCTGCTGGGCGCGTTCGACCCACGGGATCGAGTCGAAGAGCAGTTGGTCGTTGTTGCGCGGCGTGAGCCTCGTGAGCTCGCCGCCGGGCCGGTGCAGCAGGACCGACCGCAGCGGGCCGACCTCGCTGTGGACGCCCGGCGTGATCGAGGTCGTGTCGTCGTGGCCCGGGACGCTGATCGTGTTGGCTGTGTTCGTCACGCGCGTGAGCGTAGTCACCCGATGGGCGTCAGCTCGCGGTTTCGTGGCGCACGCTCCGGGTACGGGCCCCAGCCGTACTCGGCGACCACCGACGGCACGGTCGTGAACACCCAGTTCTCGACGCCGCCGCCCATGATCTCGGCGTACCGCTCCGCAGCCTCCCGGTTCGCGAACCGGATCTGCTGATCTCGCAAGGCGCGGTGTGTGATCTTGCAGGCCATCTCCATCCCCTCCGACAGTCCTTTCCGTCTTCTCGCCGGCGCTTCCCCGCAGGCCGGTGTTTCGCCGTGGGCCGGCGTCTCCCCGTGGGCCGGTGGCTCCCCGTAGGTCGCTGTCTCCCCGTGGGTCGCTGTCTCCCCGTGGGCCGGTGTCCCGCGCGGCCGTCGCTCGCGGGCGGTGGGTGTCGCGTCACGACGGAACTGTCGTGCCCGCGACGTACTTTCTTCCGTGTCGTGGTCCGGAGTCCCCTGCTGTTCCGGACCGCCGCCGATCAGTAGAACACACGTTCGAAGCAGTCGCAAACCTCCTGGTCATGGTCTTGTCGGTGATCGCGACCGCGGGCGGAGTGGGAGCGACTACGGCAGCCACGAGACGTGGTCGCGCAGCAGCGCATAGCCCACGAACGCGACGACGTCGAGCAGGGTGTGCGCGGCGACCAGCGGCCACAGTCGATTCGTGCGTTGCCACACGCGGCCGAAGATCAATCCCATGGCGACGTTGCCAAGGAATCCGCCGAAGCCCTGGTAGAGGTGGTACGAACCGCGCAGGACCGCGGAGATGATCAAGCTCGTATTCTCGCCCATGCCGAGCTGTCTCAATCGGGTGATCAGGTACCCGACGACGAGGACCTCCTCGGCGAAGCCGTTGCCGAACGCCGACAGGGTCAGCGTGATCGGCCGCCACCACGTCTGGTCCAGCGTCGACGGCTGTACGCCCAGGTTCAGTCCGAACTGCCACATGGCGAGGTAGAACAGCAGCCCCGGGATGCCGATCAGCGCGGCGAGTCCGATGCTCCATCGCAGGTCGGCGGCTTGCGGTCGCCGCGGAAGACCGACTTCGGCCAGCTTCATCCCCCCGCGCCAGAGCAGGTAAACGCCAAGAGCGCCCCAGGCGACGAGCTGAGTGGCACTGAGTAGCTGACGAAGGAGGTCGATTACTTCGTTGGTGGCTTGTGGCGCGTTGATCGCGACACTCTGATCACTCAGCGAAGTGGTTTGTAACAGTGAGTCGATCAACGAGAACAGGGACCGAAGCCCCGCGAAACCAAGTGTGATCGTAAACACAATGACGACTTCGACGGTCAGTATCCGCCGTTGTCGCGCATCGCCCGCTGTGGGAACCGGCTGTGGAAGCGGTGTACTGGCAGGTGCGAACCACCTGCGCAGCCAGCGATTCAGGCGATCGCGTGAGTCCGGTGACACCGGGGAACGTTAACGCTCCGTCGCGGGTTCGGCATCGACCGGGGGAACCGTGAATCATCACGATCCCGCTAACAATGCGGCCGGTTATCGATAAATCGCCCGAACGGCCTACTAGGGTGCAGCGGTTGAAAGAAACGATGAAGGAGGAGAGCCTCGTGGCGGAAACGTCAGCAGCTGAGGCCGCGCCATCCACATCGCCGGAGGGCCAATCGACTGGTCACAAGGGGATCGCGCCGAGGGTTTTCTGGCCCTCCGTGATCATTGTGCTGGCCTTCGTCCTGATTTCCGTCATCTTCCCCGACACCGTCGCGGAGATCGTCGGAAACATCCAGGACGCCGTGATCGGCACGTTCAGCTGGTACTACCTGCTGCTCGTGTCCGTGTTCGTGGCCTTCGCGATCTGGATCGGTGTCAGCCACTTCGGTGACATCAAACTCGGTCCCGACGACGAGGGTCCGGAGTTCGGTCTCGGCTCGTGGTTCGCGATGTTGTTCGCGGCCGGTATGGGTATCGGCCTGGTGTTCTGGGGGGTGGCGGAGCCGCTCAACCACTTCGCCGGTATTCCGAACAGGGCGACGGGGATCGAGCAGGGCACCGAAGCGGGTGCCCACGACTCGATCCTCCAGGCGGTGCTGCACTGGGGTCTGCACCCGTGGGCGATCTACGTCGTGGTCGGTGTGGCCATCGCGTACGCCATCCACCGGAAGAAGCGCCCGGTGTCGATCCGGTGGGCCCTCGAGGGCGTGCTGGGTCGGAAGGTCAACGGTTGGATCGGCGACGTCATCGACATCGCGGCGATCTGCGGCACCCTGTTCGGTGTCGCGACGTCGCTGGGTCTCGGCGTCATGCAGGTCGCGGCCGGCCTGAGCTTCATCGATGTCATCGAGGAGCCGAACAACCTCACCTACGTGGTCCTCATCGGTGCGATCACGACGGCCGCGGTGATCTCCGTGGTCACGGGCCTGAAGAAGGGCATCAAGTACATCTCGAACATCAACCTCGGCCTCGCGGCCGCGCTGTTGATCTTCGTGCTGATCGCCGGCCCGACCCTGTTCATCTTCCGTGACGTGGTCCAGACGTTCGGTGACTACCTGCAGAACATCCTGCAGATGAGCGTCAACACCACTGCCTACTCGGGTGAGAACGGCACCGAGTGGCAGGGCTGGTGGACCACGTACTACTGGGCTTGGTGGATCTCGTGGGCGCCCTTCGTGGGCGTGTTCATCGCGCGGATCTCGCGTGGTCGCACGGTGCGGCAGTTCGTCGCCGGTGTGCTGCTGGTCCCGACCGTGGTCGCGATCATCTGGTTCTGCGTCATGGGCGGCACCGCGCTCTACCGCGAGCTGTGGGGCCAGGGTGGCCTGATCACCACCGACGGCGGCGAGACGACGGTCGACACGAACACGTCGCTGTTCGCGCTGCTCGAGGGCCTGCCCGGTGGTTCGGTGGTCATCGTCGGCGCGATCATCCTGATCGTGCTGTTCTTCGTGACCTCGTCGGACTCCGGTTCGCTCGTGGTCGACATGCTGTCCTCGGGCGGCGACCCGAACCCGCCGGTGTGGAGCCGGGTGTTCTGGGGTGTTCTCGAAGGTGCGGTGGCCATCGCGCTGCTGCTGCCCGGTGAGGACAGTCTGTCCACGTTGCAGCTGGTCGCGATCCTCATCGCATTGCCGTTCAGTCTCGTGATGATCGGTATGTGTGTATCGATCTGGCGCGAGTTCAGTGCTGAACGCAGGGCGGCGCTACGGGCGCAACGGCGCATGCAGCGTGAGGAGCTCACCGAGCACGTGACGAGCAACCTCGTGGATGCCGGTGTCGTCGAGGACCCGGAGGACGGCAGCGACGAGAAGGTCAAGGCATAACGCCTGTCCTGGCGCTGCGCGCGCGAGACGAACGGCGCCCTGGGAGCACTGGTCCCGGGGCGCCGTTCTCGTGGGCGGGCAGCGCCGTCGCGTCTGTATCGGCGGTCGCGGCGCCGTCAGGACTGCGGGCGCATCGGGCAGCCGACGAGCTTGCGCAGGGCCACGCCGAGTCGCTGCCTGCAGTCGGCGGGTTCGTCGAAGGCGAGGCGCACGTCGTGGTCGACGGCGCCGGTACCGCCGGTGGTGAACGGGTCGGCGGCACCGAGGTCGCCGGGGTGCTCGACGCGCAGACGGAGGCCGTAGCGGTCGATGCCGAGCGGGCGGATGCGACCGGCGCGGAGCTCGTCGGGCACGTGCCGGGCGAGCGCGGTCACGGCCTCGGGGTGGGCGTGTTCGAGGTGTCGCAGCCAGGTCGACTCCTGGCGGCAGAACGGGTCGGGGCTGGCGGAGCCGAACGTCTGAGCGGTCAGCGAGTGGGTGCCTTCCGAGTCGGCGAGCACGAGCGAGGCGGGCACGAGGTCGAGCATCGTCAGGCCGTGTCCGAGGTCGAGGAGGGTCGGCTCGGCGCGTTCCTCGGCGATGGTCGTGGCGCGGGTGCGGGCGGCGCGCTCGTCGAGGCCGCGAAGCCAGCCGGTGAGCCACAGCAGGCCGCGGACGGGGCTGCGCAGCGCGACGGGGGCCTCGTCGGTGATCTCGAGCGTGATGGCGAGTTCTCCCGGCGGGGTGGCGGTGCCGCCGACGGCGAGTACCAGCGGGTCGTCGTCGGGGAGCAGGATGCTGGCGCGGCCGCCGGCGTGCACGTGGTGCAGCACGGGTTCGGTGTGCAGACCCGACGCGGGTTCGCGGTCGACGGCGGGCATCAATACGGCGGGTCCGCCACGGGTGGCGATGCTCTTGGCGCGCTCCGCGGGAAGCGGGGTCCGGGGCGCCTGCGGACGGGTACGGGTCACCGGTCACCTCCAACTAAGGCGAGCCTAACCTATCTAGCGCGTGAGGGGAATACCGGAGCAGCCCTGGTGAGGCGGGGCGCGGCGGTGGGGGCTCCCGGTCTGTCGTCATCCCGATATTCATCGCTGAAGCGGGCGCTATTAGCGTGTGAGGGGTGTCAAGCGCTGTGGAACTCACGCCCCCCGGCCCTCGCGGAGTCCCTCCGCTGTTCGCTCGGCTCGTCGACGACTCGGCGCTCTTTCCACCCAGCGACGCGGCGATGCCGGAGGCGCTGAAGGGGCACTTCGCTTCCCGTGGCGGGGACCGGTCGGGCATGTTGGGCGTCTTCCTGTGCCAGGCGTCGCGACTGCCCGAGTTGATCACTGAACTCATCAAGATCAAGCCGGCCGAACCGTTGCCGTTGGCGCTGATCATCGACACGGGCCTCGGTGGGGTGCCGAAGGCGATCTCGATCGTCGAGTCCCGGAGTGAGCTGCTGGCGCTGAAGATGGTCGAGATGCCGGCCCCGTCGGACGTCGACGAGACGTGGTTGGAGCGGGTCTCCGAGTTCGTGCCCGAGGATGTCGTGCGCGTGGTGGAGCCGCGACGCGGCGTCGGCTGGCTCGACGGCGTGCAGAAGGTCATCGAGCACGGCAGCAGGCCGAAGATCCGCTGCGGAGGTCAGTCGCCGGAGAACTTCCCCGCGGTCGACGAGGTGGCCGACTTCCTGTCGGTCGTCGCAGGATCGACGGGCGCGACGTTCAAGGCCACGAACAGCCTGCACCGCGCGGTGCGTCACACCGCCGACGACGGTATCGAGCACCACGGGTTCCTGAACCTGCTCGTGGCCTCGGCGCGGTGTCTGTCCGGGGGTGACGTCCGCGGAGCGCTGGCTAGCACGGACGGTGCTGCGCTGGCGGAGGAGGCCCGTGGCCTGTCCGACGAGGCGGCGACGGCGGTGCGCGCGATGTTCGCCTCGTACGCGTGCGCGGAGTTCGACCGCCCGGTGGGTGACCTGGTGGACCTGGGGCTGCTCGACGCGCTGTGAACGCTGCGCCGGCGAGTGGCGGGGCGCGGCCGGGGATCGCGCCGTACCTCAGCCGAGTAGCGCCGAGCCGAGCGCGTAGGCGGCGAGTCCCGCGAACACCACCCCGGCAGCCCGTTGCAGCAGGTGCGGGCGGATGCGGTGGCGGAGTTTGGTGCCGACGCCGATCGCGAGCGCGGTGACGCACGCGACCGCGGTGAACGCGCCGAGTCCGACCGCGAGCGGCTCGGCGTAGCGGGCGGCGAGACCGGCCGTGGCGAGCTGGGAGGCGTCGCCCCATTCGGCGGCGAACAGGACGCCGAAGGACGCGGTCGCCGCGCGGAGGAACGGAACCCGCGGCGGCCCTGCACGCATGGCGTCCGCTTCGCTGTCGTCGGCGGAACGGAATCCCGAGCGCAGCAGGATCGCGGCGCCGATACCGAACATGACGCCTGCGGCGACGGAAACGAGCCGTCCGGGGAGTAATGTCAGTGCGCTGCCGAAAACGACGGCGACGAGCGTCTGAATGGCGAACGCCGCGGTGACGCCGGTCCATACTGCGCTCGCGCGGTAACGCGTGGTCAGCACCAGTGTCGCGACCGTGGTCTTGTCCGGCAGTTCTGCCACGAAGACCAGCGCAAACGCCGTGAAGAAGGCCGGCAGTGCAGTGGACATCAGTAGTTTCACCCCTTGGTCACTTCAACGATAAAGGGGAATTGCCGAAAATCAAGCTCATCGATCACGCGAATCGGCATTTTTGGCGCCCGTCGAAATGTCGTGGACCCGTGTCTCACAATTTTTTTCGGCGCACCTAAATCGGTTCCTGTGGAGCGGAAACACCCGGTTCGGCGGTCGTGACACGAGCCCTGCGACGGGACTTACGTCCTGTCGTGGTCGGGACCGCTGTACCTGTCGCGCGTACGCGCCCGCGGAGCAGAGTCGTGGTCGTGGAAGTACTGGAGCTCGCGCGGTGGCAGTTCGGGATCACGACCGTCTACCACTTCCTGATGGTGCCGTTGACGATCGGCCTGGCCGTGCTGGTCGCGGGCATGCAGACGGCGTGGGTGCGCACGGGCGACGAGCGCTACCTGAGGATGACCAAGTTCTGGGGCAAGCTGCTGCTGGTCAACTTCGCGATGGGCGTGGTCACCGGCATCGTGCAGGAGTTCCAGTTCGGGATGAACTGGAGCGAGTACTCCCGGTTCGTGGGGGACGTCTTCGGTGCGCCGCTGGCGATGGAGGGGCTCGTCGCCTTCTTCGTCGAGTCGGTGTTCCTCGGCCTGTGGATCTTCGGGTGGGACCGGCTGCCGAAACGGGTCCACCTGGCGTGTGCGTGGGCGTTCTCGCTGGCCACAGTGGTGTCGGCGTACTTCATCCTGGCGGCGAACTCGTGGATGCAGCACCCGGTGGGCGCCGAGTTCGTCGACGGGAAGCCGACGATGAACTCGATCTGGGCGGTGCTGACGAACAACACGGCGCTGGCCGCGATCCCGCACACCGTGGCGGGGTGCTTCGCCGTGGCCGCGGCGTTCGTCGTGGGTATCGCGGCGTGGCGGTTGTGGCGCAAGCGCGGTGAGCACGACGAGCACCGCGCGGTGTGGCGGTCGTCGGTGAAGCTGGGTGCGTGGACGGGCGTCGTGGCGTTCGTCGTGCTCGTGGTGAGCGGCGATTTCCAGGGCAAGCTGATGTTTCAGCAGCAGCCGATGAAGATGGCGGCCGCGGAGGCGCTGTGCGAGACCGAACAGCCCGCGAGCTTCTCAATCATCGCGGTCGGGGACGTGGCGGACGCCGACTGCGAGAGCGTGAAGACCTTCAACGTGCCCGCGTTGCTGTCCTTCCTGGCGGAGGGCGACTTCTCGTCCGAGGTCAAGGGCGTGCAGGACCTGGTGGGCGAATACCAGGACAAGTACGGCTCGCACTACCCGGACGACCCGGCGCTCGGCGAGCTGGCGGGCAAGCCGGTGGACTACGTGCCGAACCTGCCGGTGACCTACTGGGGCTTCCGGATCATGATCGGCTTCGGCGCGTTGTCGACGTTGATCGGCGTGGCGACGCTGTGGTTGACGCGCGGCGGGCGGATACCGGGCGGCCGCTGGTTCCCGCGGATGGCGCTGGGCAGCATCGCGCTGCCGTACATCGCGAACAGCGCGGGCTGGATCTTCACGGAGATGGGCAGGCAGCCGTTCGTGGTCGTGCCGAACCCGGATCCGAGCGGCGTCGACGGGGTGTGGATGTACACCGCGATGGCCGTGTCCAGGGTGTCCGAGGGCGAGGTGTGGCTGTCGCTGGTGTCGCTGACCCTGCTGTACGTGGTGCTCGGCGTGGTCGAGGTGTTCCTGATGGCCAAATACGTGCGCGGCGGTATCGAGAGCGTGATGCCCGCGAAGGTCGCCTCCCGCCTCGGGGCGGGCAGCGACGGGGACCAGGAAGGTCCGGGTCACGGTTCCGGCGACGGTCCGAGTGGAGGCGTTTCGGGTGGCCGGAGTGCCGCGCGCGACGACACCGAGGACGACGAGCCGTTGTCCTTCGCCTACTAGCCGTTCGCCTCCTAGCCGTTCGCACACCGCACGTGCCGATCGAACACCTGCCGTCCGAGGAGATGCTGTGATCGAGATTTCCGGTGGGCACACCCCCACCCTCTCCGGGGGGCGACCCCGACTCCAGCCTACCGCCACGAGGGGTTTTCCCAAGGCGTGTCCAGCAAGTTGTGGACAACTCCGACTGTTGTGCACAGCCGGCTGTGCACAACGGGTTTCACCTGAAACATGTCGCAGCAGCGTGGTAGCGCGGGTGCGGCACGACCCGGGACGGGTGGTCTGATGGAACTCGAAATCGTCTGGTTCGTCGTCATCGCGTTCCTGTGGCTCGGCTACCTGTTCCTCGAAGGGTTCGACTTCGGCGTCGGGATGCTGCTGCCTGTCCTGGGCCGGAGCGACACCGAGCGCCGCGTCATGATCAACACCATCGGGCCGGTCTGGGACGGCAACGAAGTCTGGATCATCGTCGCGGGCGGCGCGATGTTCGCCGCGTTCCCCGCCTGGTACGCGGGCCTGTTCTCCGCCGCCTACCTGCCGCTGCTGTTCGTGCTGCTCGCGCTCATCGGCCGCGGCGTCGCCTTCGAGTACCGCGGCAAGGTCGACTCCGACCGCTGGCGCCGCGCCTGGGACAAGGTCATCGTCGTCGGCTCGACCGTGCCGCCCGTCGGCATCGGCTTCATCATCGCCTCGACCGTCCTCGGCCTGCCGCTCGACGCCGACGGCAACCGGGTCGGCTCGGCGTTCGAAGCCTTCCGCTGGGACACGCTGCTGGGGGCACTCGCCGTCACCGGCTTCTCCCTGCTGCACGGCGCCGTGTTCATCGCACTCAAGACCGACGGCGACATCCGCCGCCGCGCGCGCCGCCTCGCCACCGCCATCCTGCCCGTCGCGATCCTGCCTGTCGCCGCCTTCGCGGTCCTCGTGCAGGTCCGCCACGGGGCGGACTGGACGTACGTGTCGCTCGCCGTCACCGTCGCCGCCGCGCTGGTCGCCTGGTGGCGCATCGCCGCGGGACGGGAAGGGCAGGCGTTCGCCGCACTCGGCGTCGCGATCACCGGCACGGTCGTCACCCTGTTCGGCGCCCTGTTCCCCGACGTCCTTCCCTCCACACTGGACGCCGCCAACTCGCTGACCGTCGACAACGCCTCGTCCGGCGACTACACCCTCACCGTCATGACCTGGGTCGCCGCATTCGGTACGCCGGCGGTGCTCGTCTACCAGGGCTGGACCTACTGGGTGTTCCGTCAACGCATCAAGACCTCCCACATCCCCGCCCCTCACAACGCGCAGCAGGTGTCCCGATGAGCCGTCCCACCCGCGACACCCTTTCCGCTATCGGCACCGGCGCCCAACCGTCCACACCGGACACGCCGGTCCGGTCGCGGGTGGGACACGGCCCGCTCGGCGCGCTCCCGGCACTGTCCCCGGCAGCGCGCCGAGCGTTGGCCACATCCGGTGTCCTCGCGCTCCTCGACGCCGCCTGCCTGGTCGCGCAGGCGTTCCTCCTCGCCTCCGTGCTCGCCGACATCGTGGCCGGACACAACGGCGACCTCGCACCCCGCCTCGGTCTGCTCCTGGCCACCGTCGCCGGGCGTGCCGTGCTCGCGTGGGCGATCCGCGTCGTCGCCGCCCGCGCAGCCGCGGGAGCCAAGGAGGAACTCCGAGCCCACGTCCTCGACCACGCACTGCGCCTCGGCCCCGAACGGATCGCCCGCCGCGGCCCCGGCGAGCTCACCGCACTCACCACCACCGGACTCGACGCGCTCGACGCCTACTTCACCCGCTATCTGCCCGCGCTCGTCACCGCCGCCGTCGTACCCCTCGCCGCGGGCGCGGCCGTGCTCGTCGCCGACTGGCCGTCGGCGCTGCTCATCGCCGTCACCCTCCCTCTGCTCCCGCTGTTCGGAGCGCTCATCGGCTCCTACACGCGCGACCGCGTCGCCGAGGCGAGCGACTCCGTGGCACGGCTGTCGGCCCACGTGCTCGAACTCGTGCGCGCCCTGCCCGTGCTCGCCGCGTTCCGCCGTGCCGACGCACAGGCCGACACCGTCCGTCGCGTCTCCGACCGGCACCGCCGCGCGACCCTCGGCACCCTGCGTGTCGCGTTCAGCTCCGCGTTCGCCCTCGAACTCGCCGCGACCCTGTCGGTCGCCCTCGTCGCCGTCGTCGTCGGTGTCCGTCTCGTGCACGGCGACATGCCCCTCGCCATCGGACTCGGCGTGCTCCTGCTCGCTCCCGAGTGCTTCGCGCCGCTCCGGGGCGTCGGCACCGCGTTCCACGCCAGCACCGACGGCGTCGAGGCCGTCCGCCGCGTCACCGACGTGCTCGCCGAACCCGCACCGTCCGGCGGCACGCTGCGCCCGCGCCGCGGCGACATCCACGTCCGTGACCTGCACGTCCACCGCCGCGGCGGCGACGCCCCGAACGGCGAGACGTTCACCGCGAGGCCGGGACGGACCGTACGGCTGCGTGCGCCCAGCGGCGCGGGCAAGAGCACGACGCTCGCCGTCCTCCTCGGCTTCGTCCGCCCCGACGCGGGCGACGTCGAGGTCGCCGGTATGTCCCTCGCCGACCTCGACCCCGACGTCTGGCGCGAGTGCATCGGCTGGGTTCCCCAGTCGCCCGCGTTCACCGGAGGCACCGCGGCCGCCGAGATCGCGCTCGCCGCCCCCGCACTCGACCCGGCCGACACCCACGACCTGCTGCACCGACTCGGACTCGACGGGCTCGCCGACCGGCCCGTCGCCACGCTGTCGGTCGGCCAGCGCCAACGACTCGCCGTCGCCAGGGCCCTGGCGCGCGTGCGCACAGGGGCGTGGCTGCTCCTGCTCGACGAACCCACCGCGCACCTGGACGCCGACAACGCCCGCCGTGTCCATGAACTCGTCGACGAGGCGGCTCGCGCGGGCTGCACCGTCATCGTCGCCGCCCACGACCGCGCCGCGCTCGACACCCACACCACCGATGACACCGACGCCGCGACCGGTTCGCCCGGCGCCGACGCCGCCACGTCCGAACCGCCCATGGACCCTGCCCGCACCATCGCGCTGCGCAGACTCGTCGACCGGCGCTTCCTCGGCGGCGTCGCGCTCGGCGCGGGTTCGCTGATCGCCGGGGTCGCGCTGACAGCCACGTCGGGCTGGCTCATCGCCCGCGCATCGCAACAGCCGCCGATCCTCATGCTCAGCGTCGCCGTCGTCGGCGTGCGCACGTTCGGCCTGGCCAGGGCCGCACTGAACTACGCCGAACGCCTCGTCACCCACGACGCCGCGTTCCGCATCGCCGCGACCCTGCGCGTCCGCCTGTGGCGCGCGCTCGTCGCCAGGGGACCGGCCGTGGCGCTGCGCCGCGGCGCGGACCACCGACGCCTCGTCGGCGACACCGACACCGTGCGCGACCTGCTGCCACGCGTGCTCACCCCGCCGCTCGTGGTCGGCGCCGTGCTGGTCGCGGCCTGCACTGCCGTGACCCTGGTCCTGCCCGCCGCGGGCCTGGTGCTCGCGGTCGCGGTCGTCGTCGCCGCGGTCGTCGCCCCGTGGGCCGCTCTGGTCGTGGAGCGCCGCGCCACCGCCACGCTCGCGGCCGGTCGCCGCACGCTCGACGAGCGGGTGCTCGCGCTGTTCGACACCGCGGCGGAACTGGTCGCCGTCGGCGCCCACCACCGCAGGCGCCGTGAACTCGCGCGACTCGACAAGCGGCTCGCCGCCGCGGCACGTAGGCAGGCCTGGGGTGACGGCGCCGCCGACGCCGTGATCGTCACCGCCACCGGGGCCGCCGCCGTCGCGGGCGCCTGGCTGGGCGCACGTGCCGTCGAGGCGGGGACGCTGGTTCCCGTCGCCGCTCCCGTCGTCGCCCTGGTGCCACTGGCCCTGGCCGAGGTGCTCGCGCTGCTCCCGCCCGTCGCCCAGCACTGGGACACCCTCCGCGACGCCCGCGCCCGCCTGGCCGCCGCCGAGCACGACACCGGCACGGACACCGGCCCGGCCACCGCTCGCGCAGCGCACGCGGTTCCCGCGGCGCGGCAGCCGACGCACCACTCGGGCCACGTCTCGTTGCGTGGCGCCGACCTCGCCTGGCCGTCGAGTGCGACTCCGGTGCTGCGGAACGTCGGCCTCGACATCCCGCCGGGCTCGTACGTCGCGGTCGTCGGCTCGTCCGGTGCGGGCAAGTCCACGCTGCTCGCCGCGCTGCTGGGCTTCCTGCGGCCGGTGCGCGGCGAGGCGGACGTACCCGCGCGCGTCGCGTGGGCCCCGCAGGATCCGCAACTCGTCTCCACGACCGTTGCCGAGAACCTGCGCCTGGCCGATCCGCACGCCACCGACGCCGAGCTCGCCGACGCCCTCCGCACCGCGCACGCGGACCTCGACCCGCACACGATGCTCGACGCCGCGGGCGCCGGGCTGTCCGGCGGGCAGGCGCAGCGGGTGGCACTCGCCAGGGCGCTGCTCGCCGTCCCGGACGCCGACCTCGTGCTGCTCGACGAGCCCACCGCCCACCTCGACGCGCCGACAGCCGACCGCGTCCTCGACGACCTGCGCGAGGCGCTGGCAGGGAGGACGGTCGTGCACGTCACCCACCGGCCCGACGAGGTCGACGGCGCCGACCTGGTGCTCGAGGTCTCCGAAGGGCGGGTGCGCACGCGAGCCGCGACACGTCCGCGAGCACCCGCGACATGAGCGGTCGTACCGTCGGAAGCCTGATGGAACCGAACGTCGCCGCGCGGGCCCTGTCCGCCGCCACCGAGATCACGACGACCGTGCTGTCCGGGGACGATCCCGACGCCGTGCTGCCCATGGTCGTGCGGTCCGCCGTGCAGCTCGCCGACGCCGACCTCGGCCTGCTCATGGTCCGCGACGAGGACGGCGGCGTCACCGTCGAGGCCGCCTACGGCGCCGACACCACGGGCCTCGTCGGTCTCGTGCTTCCACCCGAGTCGGCGGCGGGCCGGGTCGCGGGCGGGGCCGAGCCGGTGTTCGCCGACGACGTCACCAGCGACCCGCGCACCTCCCAGTTCGTGCCCGCCGAACTCGCCGGATACGGACCGTTCGCCGCGGCCCCGTTCGGCACCGGCGGCAAACAGCTCGGCGTGCTGACCGTGTACCGGTCGCCGCGCCGCGCGCCGTTCGACACCGGAACCGGCGAACTGCTCACCGCGTTCGCCGGACAGGCGGGCGTCGTGCTGGCGCTCGCCGACGGTGCCGACGCGCGCCACCGGCTGACCCTGTACCAGGAGCGCGAACGCATCGCCCGCGAACTCCACGACGTCGTCGTCCAGCGGCTGTACGCGGCGGGCATGCAGCTCGACCGGGTGTACCGCAGGCTGCACCGGCGGTTCGCGCGTGCCGAGCGCGACCGGCTCGGCGAGGCCATCGAACAGCTCGACCAGACGATCGAGGAGATCCGCGGCACCGTGCGGGAACTGCGCTCGCCCGAACCCGTGCCCGAGCCCCCCGACGCCGGCGACCTCGCCGAGTCGGCCCGCTCCGAGGTGCGTATCGCCGGGGAACTCCTCGGCTATCCGCCCACCCTGGAACTGTCGGGCGAACTGGCGGGTATTCCCGGCGAACGCGGTGACCACATCCGCGCCGCCCTGCGCGAGGCGCTGTCCAATGTGGTCCGACACTCCGGCGCGAGTGAGGTGCGGGTGACGCTCGAACGCGACGAGGGCGAGGTCCGGCTGCGCGTGCGCGACAACGGGTGCGGCGTCCCCGCCGACGTCGCCCGGCGCGGACTGCGACACCTCGCCGAACGCGCCGACGCCGCGGGCGGGCGGTTCGACGTCAACTCCTCACCCAGCATGGGCACGATGGTGGCCCTCGAGATCCCGCTGTAGGGAGCCGCACCGGGCGTGTTCGCTCGTCGCGATACGCCTGGCGGCACGGTCCCCGGCAGGGGAACGTGTGTGCATGCGCCTTCTCGTTCTCGGTGGCACGACGGGGTTGTCCGGGCAGGTGGCGGCCGAGGCCGTCACGCGCGGACACGACGTCGTGTGCGCCGCTCGTGGACGGTCGGGTTCCGCACCGGACGGTGCCCGGCTCGTACCGGTCGACCGCGACGAGCCCGGGGCCGTCGAGGTCCTGGCCGGTGAGCGGTTCGACGCCGCTGTCGACGTCGCGACGGGCGCGCTCGGCTGGGTACGGGACGCGCTCGACGTCCTCGCCGACGACACTCCACACTGGACGTTCGTCTCGAGCGTCAACGTCTACGCCGACGTCGCGACGCAGGGACAGACCGTCGACGCGCCACTCGTACCCGCGGTGCACGACCCGCGCCACTTCGGACTCGACGAGCTGACCGTCGCCACCTACGGCGGTACGAAGGTCGCCAGTGAACAGACCGTGCGTGACCGCGTCGGGGACGAGCGGTCGCTCGTCGTCCGGCCCGGCATCATCAGTGGCCCCGGCGACATCATGGACCGGTTCGGCTACTGGGCGGCGCGGTTCGCCGGCGGAGGCCGGGCGGTCGTGCCCGACACCCCGCGGCAGCCGATCCAGCACGTCGACGTGCGCGACCTGGCCGCGTGGCTGGTCACGGCGGCGGAGAGCGGCCTCGCAGGCGTGTACGACGCCGTCGGCCCGGTGCTGGAACTGGGCGAGGTCCTGGCCGGACTGGCCGAGGTCGTCGGAGCCGACGACCTCGAACTCGTCCCCGTCTCGGCCGATGACCTCACCGCGGCAGGGGTGCAACCGTGGGGCGGTCCGCGCTCGTTGCCGCTGTGGCTGCCACCGGACTTCCACGGCCTCGCGTCACACGACCCGGCGCCCGCCGCGGAGGCCGGGTTACCGAACCGCCCGCTCGCCGACACCGCACTCACGGCCCTCGCCGACGAACGCAGCCGGGGTCTGGACCGCACCCGCGCCGCGGGCCTGACCCTCGACGAGGAACGGGCCCTCCTCGACGGCCGTCCCCTCGACTGAGTTCCCTCGACTGAGGCGAGGACTCCTTCCTCAGCCTGACGATCCCGGGCTCGTGACGGCGAATGTGACGCGTCGACTGCGGACTACCGGAGCGTCTCCTCGACACGTGCCGACCTCGGCCGAACTGCGTTCTCGTTGGTCGAGTTTTCGGTAGGCGATACCGGAGTCGTTTCACTCCATCGAGTAATAGCTTGTTCGACCACCAGTTCGATAGTGTGGCGGTTGTGGATGACATGGGGGACGGCGTCGGAGCCACGGTCGAGCGGCTGCGAGACGTGCGGGTTCGGCGGGCGCGGCTGGATGCCGAGGAACTGGCACTGTTGGCCGAGATTGCGGCGGCGGTGGGTGATGACCGCGGTGTGGCGGAGGAGTTGACGCCGGTGTTGCGGGTCTCGACGCGTGAGGTGGAGCGGCGTGTCGACGCTGGCCGGTCGGTGGCGGGGCGGATGCCGTGGTTGCTGGCTGCGATGCGGGCCGGTGAGGTCGAGTCGTATGGGGCCAGGCGGGTGTTGGCGGTGACCGGCCCGCTCGACGACGACGCCGCCCGGAGTGTTGACGCGTTGCTGGCGGAGCGGCTGGCCGATGCGCCGGAGACGGCGTGGCAGCCGGGGAACCTGGCTCAGCGGGCGCGTCGGCTGGTGGAAAAGGTCGATCCGGGTGGGCAGGTCGAGCGTGCGCGGCGAGCCCGGGCGGAACGGAAGCTCGAACTCGCCCCGGGCGAGCACGTGATGTCGTCGTTGGAAGCGCAGCTACCCGCGGAGGTGGCGGCGGCGTGCTACTCGCGGGTGGACGGAATGGCGCGATCGCTACGCCGCAATGGCGACGGCCGCACCCTCGACCAACTGCGAGCAGACGTCACCGCAGACCTGCTGCTGGGGCGCGACCCCGGCGTGACACCGCCTGAAGCCGCGGCCATGGTGTACCTGCACGTGCCCGCCGACGCGGCCCTGACGATCTCCGACCAGGGGTGCGAACTCGACGGCCACGGGCCCGTTCCTGCCGCGGTCGCCCGGGAGATCATGACCAACCCGCGCAGTATCTGGCGGGCCGTGTTGTGCGATCCGGGCACCGGCGATCCGGTTGATCTGGGCCGCACCCGGCGACGACCCAGCGCCACGATCCGCGAGCTGGTGCGGGTGCGCGACCGGGAATGCGTCATGCCGTGGTGTCACCGTCCGGCTCGGCATTGCGACCACGACCACGAACAAGCCTGGGCCACCGGTGGCGGGTCGACGTCGGTGGCCAACGGTGGTCCACGCTGCCGACGCCACCACCGACTCAAAGACCGGCCCGACTGGAACACCCGTTACGACCCGACCCACGGCACCACCCGAGTGACCACCCCACACGGGGCGACCTACACCGCGCACCGCCACCCCGTCCTGTCCCCGAAGTCAGGACGACGCCGGCCCACCCCGGCCCGCGACACCCGGGCACGTCACGCACCGCGGTGCGACGCCCCGGCACGAGACGCCCGGCACGAGACGCCCAGACGCGGCGCCACCCCGCCGGAGCCGCACCGCCGCGAGACGCCAGCGGAACCGGCCACCAGAACGACGACGGACCACCGTTCTAGCGGTACTCGGCCACCGGGCCGGTCGCGCCCATAGCCGCGTACTCGGCGGCCAGGTCGAGAGTGGTGAGCTACGGCGGCCGGGCACGGCCGCGACGTGAGCCGTGCAGAACACGCGGGTCAGGGGGTGCGGTCGGGGTTCGCGGTGTGGCGGGCGACCCAGGCGGCGGCCTGGGTGCGGCGTTGCATACCGAGTTTGCCGAGCAGTGACGTGACGTAGTTCTTCACGGTCTTCTCGGCCAGGAACAGGTGCTGCGCGATCTCGCGGTTCGACAGGCCCTGGCCGATGAGGTCGAGGACGCTGCGTTCGCGTTCGGACAGCCCGGCCAGGCGATCGGCCTCGACGTCGCCGCGCATCGCGTCGAGCAGCCGGGCGGTGGTGACCGGGTCGAGCAGCGACCGCCCCGCGCCGACCTCGCGCACCGCGTGGACGACATCCTGCCCGCGGACCTGCTTCAACAGGTACCCCGACGCTCCCGCGCGGATGGCGCCGACCATGGCCTCCTCGTGTTCGAATGCGGTGAGCACGAGACAGTACGGCGGACTGCTCAGCGCTCGCAGCCGCCTGCACAGCTCGACCCCGTCGCTCTCCGAACCGCCGAGCCGCATGTCGACGACTGCCACGTCCGGTTCGACGTGCATGGCGACCGCCAGCGCCTCGTCGGCACTGCTCGCCTCGGCGACGACCGTGATGTCGGGTTCGTCGCCGAGTAGATCGCGCAGGCCTCGCCGCACGACCTCGTGATCGTCGACGAGGAGCACCTGGATGGCCATACCCCGAGGTTACGTCGTCGCCCGCGGCGCCGTCCGGCACGAGCGCCTGCCCGCGTCACCCGATGAGCGGAGGGGTGGAGCCGGTTCGACAGGCTGAAACCCCTCGCATCGGGCGTACCGTCACGACCATGGCCGTCGAGGAACCGCGCACCGAGCAGTCCGCGAAGCGGGTGAGGGTCCTGTTCGCGGGCGTCGTCGTCGCCGACACGACCCGCCCGCTACTGGTGTGGGAGAACCCGTACTACCCGACGTACTACCTGCCGAAGGAGGACGTCCGCGGTGACGTGCTCGTCCCGAGTGGACGGACGCGTGCCTCGCACCTCGGCGACGGTGAGCTGTCGACCGTGCGGGTGGCCGATCGCGAGGCGGTCGACGCCGCCGTCGAATACCCCGGCGGCCCGCTGGGCGGCCACGTCCGACTGGACTGGCCCGCGATGGACCGCTGGTTCGAGGAGGACGAGGAGATCCACACTCACGCCCGCGATCCGCACAAGCGCGTCGACATCCTGCCGAGTTCCCGGCACGTGCGCGTCGACATCGGCGGCGAACCGGTCGCCGAGTCCTCGTCGCCGTGGCTGCTGTTCGAAACCGGTCTGCCGACGCGGTACTACCTGCCGAAACCGCACGTCCGCCTCGACCGGCTGGTCCGCACCGACACCGTCACGCACTGCCCGTACAAGGGCGCGGCCGAGTACTGGTCCGTCGGCGATCACACCGACATCGCCTGGTCGTATCCCAGCCCGCTGCCCGAGAGTCAACGCATCGCGGGGCTGATCTGCTTCGCCGACGAACGCGTCGACGTCCGTGTCGACGGCGTGCTCCAGGAGCGCCCGCGGACCCCGTGGTCGTGATCGCGGCGCCGATCGACGCTCAACCACACGATGTCGCGTCGACGGCGCCCGCCGTTACCGCCGCGCCACGATCGGGGACGTTCGACACGGCGATCTCACACCCTCGAAGGACATTCCCCCGGGGTGACCCGTCGAACCGGTTGGATGACGAGAGGTGTGAAGGGGGATGAGATGGCGAACTGGCGGCACGAGGCTGCCGAGGCGGTCGGCACGGAGACCGCCCACAACGGGGGAGCGCAGCCGCAGGCCGAGGACGAGTGGCACGAGCTCGGACCGCTGCGCGATTCCGACGACGGCCCTGTCGTGGACCTGCGTGGCAGGCGTGTCGGCAGGCTGCTCGACGTCCGCATCGCCGGGCCCGACGGCCCGCGGGAGGGTGCGGCCGTCCCCGTTGGCGTGCGCCTGCGCCACGGCGTGCTGTGGCTGGACGACCCCGGCCCGCTGCCCGCCGAATGCGACCGCGCCTGGGCGCGGATCGCCGTCACCGATCACCGTGCGACCACCCTGCGGGAACTCGGGTTCGCACCTCTCGCGGACCGGCTCGCCGCGGGCAAACCCGACCGTGCCCACGGCGACCCGGCACGGGCGTGCTTCCTGCCGGGCGTCCGGCTCATCCACGGCGGCCCGGGAAGCGGCAAAACGACCCTGCTGACCGAGGCGGCCGACGAACTCTCGCGGCAGGGGCACAGCGTCCTGTTGCTGAGCCGCACGGAACAGGCTCTCTCGTGTATGCCCGACCCGGCGCGGCTGACCGTGCAGCAGCAGCTCGCCGATCTCTCCGCGGCCGAAACCAGGCTTCCGGAGTTGCGGGAGCAGTTGCGGGGTTTCGACCGGACCGCCTACGACGCGGTGCGGCGCCGCATCGACGACCAGCTCCGCGCCGACGACCTGGAAGGACAGCTCACCACGGCGCAACGCGACTACGACGTCGCGGCCGCCGACCTCGCGCAGGCCAGGCAGGCGCTGCGCCGCGCCCGCGCGGCCTGGGAGAACGCCGCCGACGGCAGGCGCAAACTGACCGAGGTGCGTGCGCTCACCGCCCGGCTCGCCGACGTCGACGCCGAGCTGGCCCGGTTGCACCTGCGCGTCGAACGGCGCCCGTACCGGGGCAAGAACCGCGACCGCAAGGCGCTGTATCGCACGGAACGCGAACGCGACTCGCTGCACCAGCACATCGGGGCGTGCCGCGAGGAAGCGATCTCGCCCGAGCGGGCATCAGCACTGGACAGCGCCCTGTCGGACGCCCACCGCAGCCTCGACGAGGCCGCTCGTGACGAATCGGAGGCCTACACCCGCGTCCAGAAGCTGCACGCGAAGATCGCCCAGCTGCGGTCCACGAAACCGTCCGAGCAGGACATGCGGTTCCACGCCGAGTGCGTCCATCGTGGTCTGCCGGACATGCAGACCGAGTACGACGACCTGATGCGTTCCTCGTCCGAGCAGGCGGCCCGCCGCGGCCAGCTCGAGGAGCGACTCTGGTGGCTCGGTGACGGCGCCTGCGTGGCCACCGACGGCCCGGTGCACCGCTGCGACACGGTGCCCCACGGTGAGGCGAACGCCCGGTTCGACGTCGTGCTGATCGACGACGCGGGCAGCAGGCCGTTGTCCGAGGTGCTCGCCGCGGTGGGATTGGCCCGGCACACGGCCGTCGTCGCGGGCGACCCCGACTCGCCGCAGCCCTGGCTCGGCCCGGAGCTGCGCGACGACGCCGCGGTGCGGCGCTGGTGCGGGGCGACGGTGTTCTCGCACTGCGGCATCCGCACCGCCGACGACGCCCGCACTCACGCCGGGTGCTACGTGCTGACGGCGTCTCGCCGGGTGTCGCTCGACCGCGCCGCCGACGTCGACGGTGCGGGCACGGGCGGGGCCGGGCGGCGGGACGGCCACGTCGTGGTCCTCGACACGGCGGGCGAATCGGTGCGGCACTCGGGCGTGCTCACCTCGCTGCCGCTCGGCTCGGCCGTCATCGCTCCACATCGGACGGCGGCGGCACGGTGGCTGGAGGCGGCGGGACGCCGTTACGACCTGGCCATCGGCACCGCCCGCACGATGCACGGCGAGGAGTTCGACACCGTCCTCGTCGACCTCGTCTCGGACGACTGGCATGCGCGCACCCGCGCGTTCGCCTCCGCGACCAGCCGTGCTCGCGGCACCCTGTATCTGCTGGCCGACGCCGCATCGCTCGCGGACGCCGCCGCGGGGACGCCGCTCGGCCGGGTGCGGGCGGCCGGTCCGGAGGTGCGTGCCGTGGGCGATTCCGGGGTGCCGGCACCGAGAGCTACCACCGACCCGGCGGTCGTGGCACCATGATTCGATGCGTCGACCCGGTGAACCTGCGCAGGTGACCGCGGTACTCGACACCCTTGAGCGGATGTTGGACGCGGGTACGACGGCCGATGTCGCTCGGCTGGCGCGCCTCGCCGTCGACCGGATCACGGGTTCGTCCACGATCGACGAGGCCTGCCCGGACCAGGCCCCGCTCGACCGGGCGATCGCGCTCTACGCCCGTGCGTGCGCGGCGCACCCGCCCGACCCCGGCGAACTCGCCGACTGGTTCCTGGCCATGTCGTTCGGTGAGCCGGCCCGTCGGGTGTCGCTACACGATTTCGCCGAAGCGCTCGGCCGGCATGGTCTGGCGCGAATTCGGTCCACTGTGGATGAGCGTCTTGCTGCATCCACAGTGGAGTGCCCGGAGCCGGTCGTCGAGCGGCTGGGACAAGAACTGGCGGAACTGACCGGCGAGGTCGGCGGACTGGTCGCGGCCTGGGAGAAGCGCCTCCCGAACATCGAGGTCAGCCTGAAGATCGTGCGGGTGCTGCGAGCAGTGGGCAGACACTCCGACGCGCTCGCCCACGCGGCGCGGGTCCGGGGCAGCGATCCCTCGCGGATCGGTGACCTCCTCGCCGCGGGCCGCGACGACGACGCGTGGACCCTCACGCGGAATCTGCTCGGCGGCCACGGTTCCGCCCGCAACGTCGACGACGACGGCGATCCTGGTCCGGACCACGGCGCGTCGCAGGCCGATCCCGCAGGCGTGGTCATCGACCTGTACCGCAGGCACATCGACTCCCTCATCGACGGGAGGGACTCCCGCAACCCCGCGGCGAACTACGCGCGGGCCGCGGCCGCGCTACGGCGGCTGCGGACCTTGCATCGCGACGCCGGAATACCCAACGAGTTCACCGACTACCTCGCCGGCCTGGTCGAGCGGCACCGCCGCAAGACCCGACTGCTGGACGAGATCCGCGCCGCCCGCATCGCCGTGCCGAAGCAGACGCCGAAGCAGACGGCGAGGCCGGCAGCGGAACCGGTGCGGAAGTAGGCGGCGGCACCGGTGTCGACACCGGAGGCACAGCCGACACGGAGAGCGGCGGACCCGGTGCTGCCGAACGGCTCGATCAGGGCGCGGTCTTCTGGGCGCGGCGGGACTCGTCGATGTCGAGCACGAAGGCGCCGCACGCCATCGCAAGCAGTACGACGATCCCGAGAATCGCACCGATCCACGTCACGATGGTCGCCAGCATGGCTACCGTCCCTTCCCCCTCGTGGGCGTTCGTTTTCCGTTCACCAGGGTCGGGCCTGGACTGGACCTCAGCCATCGGCCAACCGGCTAAACCCCGCGCCTTCCGATCGACCGAAAGCACGAGAAAACGTCGCGCTCCGCGATCACCGGAACCCCTGGGTGGCGTGTGAGTGAACAGAACGGCCACGTTAGCCGGGCGTGGGCCGTTCCGCTGCGGGAATGACGGAAACCGCGGCGCGGATGCGACCTTCGGAGGAGCGCCGACGACCCTCGGCGCTCCGGATCCGACACGGGCCCGGCCGCCGGTGTGACGCCGTCACCGGCCAGCGGGCGGCCGGTGACGCGACCCGTCACCGCCCGTGGCGACGTCGGGCCCGGCCGCCCACTCCGACCTCGTCACGCGGCGTCACCGCGGGTGCGGCGCCGGGGCCGGGCGTCTCAGAGCTTGCGCAGGCGAACCCGGTTGATCGAGTGGTCGCTGTCCTTGCGCATGACGAGCGTCGCGCGGGGCCGGGTGGGCCGGATGTTCTCCACCAGGTTCGGCTCGTTGATCGTCTTCCACAGGTGCTGCGCCTCGAACCGGGCGTCCTCATCGGACAGGCCCGCGAAGTGGTGGAAGTGCGAGCTCGGGTCGGCGAACGCGGTGTGGCGCAGTTCGAGGAACCGCTCGATGTACCAGCGTTCGATGTCGGCGGTGTGGGCGTCGACGTACAGCGAGAAGTCGAACAGGTCGGACACCGTGAGGCTCGGCCCGGGCTGCAGCACGTTCAGCCCCTCGATGATGAGGATGTCCGGGCTCTGCACCGTCTGCTGTTCACCGGGCAGGATGTCGTAGGCGCGGTGCGAGTAGACGGGCGCGTGCACCTCGGAGGCGCCGGACTTGACGTCGGTGACGAACCGCAGCAGCGCCCGCCGGTCGTAGCTCTCGGGGAATCCCTTGCGGTGCATGATCCCGCGGCGCATCAGCTCGTCGCGCGGGTACAGGAATCCGTCCGTGGTGACGAGGTCGACGCGCGGGTGGTCGGGCCAGCGGGCCAGCAGCGTGCGCAGGATCCGTGCGGTGGTCGACTTACCGACCGCGACGCTGCCCGCGACACCGATGACGAAGGGGACCTTCGAGGGCCGGGTGTCCTCGCCGAGGAACGTCGTGGTGGCTTCGTAGAGCCGCTGCCGGGCCGCGACCTGCAGGTTGATCAGCCGCGACAGCGGCAGATACACCTCGGCCACCTCGGTGAGGTCGATCTGCTCACCGAGGCCTCTGAGTTTGACCAGCTCGTCCGCCGTCAGCGGAAGCGGCGTGGAGCGCCGGAGCTCCCGCCACTGGTCACGCTGCAATTCAACATAGGGGCTCAGCTCACGGACCCGTGGCATTCGCTCACTCCTCGCCCGTCGATGGGCCGGCGTTCCCGCGACTTTCGTAACGCAGTTCTTACGGTAAGCCGTAGCGGCCGAAAACGGACTGTGACGTTGTGCACCCGTGCTTCGGCGAATGCTGGTGCCGACGTCGTGGTCGCACTGCCGGACTCCGTGAATACGAACCGGGGCAGGAGTGGCACGTGCGGTTACGGAACGTGCCCGAGGGTGGCGTGCCGGGCGCGGGTCACGCCGGGCTGATGGCGCCCTACGCCGGCTCCGGCGCCGCGGTGGCGATCTGGATGAGGTTGCCGCACGTGTCGTCGAGCACGGCGGTCGTCACCGGGCCCATCTCGACGGGCGGCTGGGTGAACTCCACGCCGAGTGCGATCAGCCGCGCGTACTCGGCGTGCACGTCGTCGACCGCGAACTGGGCGAGCGGGATGCCGTCGGCGCGCAGTGCGTCCCGGTAGGGCTGCACCGCGGGGTGGCCGGACGGCTCCAGGAGCAGTTCCGTGCCTTTCGGGTTCTCCGGCGACACGACGGTCAACCAGCGGGCGCCGCCTCCCATGTCCACGTCGTGCTTGGTGCGAAAGCCCAGGACGTCGGTGTAGAAGCGGCGGGCTTTCTCCTGGTCGTCGACGAAGACGCTCGTCAGGTCGATCCGCATGGTCGGCTCCGTTTCGGTGTCGGGTCGGTGTGGCGGGTGGCCGGTCATTCCCCGGTCGTGGTGTCGACGTTCGTGGTGTCGCCGTTCGTGGTCGATGCGCCGGACTGCGGCGCCGCGGTCCGGTCGAGCCAACGCACCGCGATCTGTTCGAGCGGTGTGGTGTCGAGGTAGTGGAACTTGTACCGGCCTTCACGCCGGGTCTCGACCAATCCTGCGGCTTCGAGGACGTCGAGGTGTTGCGAGATCGCCTGCCTGGACGAGGCGAGCCCGTGTTTCGTCGAGAGCCGGCCGCAGAGTTCGAACAACGTCTGGCCGGTGCGTTCGGTCAGTTCGTCCAGGATGGTCCTGCGGGTCGGATCGGCGAGTGCCTTGAAGACGTCGGCCACACCGTCGACACTAGGCAAGTGCATACTTGCATGTCAATCGTTCCCGAGTCGCGGGGGAGTGCCGTCACGCGGGGAGAAGCGCGGAACCCACCGCAGGTCACGCCGGACACGGAGCGGATAGACGGGCCCGAACGTGGGCTCGGCGAGAACCGCGGAGTCCGTACGCAGGCCGTCAGCCGAACACCTCGTCCCACGCGGCGGCGACCTGGTGGGCGCACGTCGCCGGGGCGACCCCGCCGACGCCGGTGCCGAGCCCGGGCAGCGCGATCGTGGTGACCACATCGCGCAACGGCACCGCTCCGCCGCCGGCCGCGGCCACGGTCTCGCCTCCGTCGGCGCCTTCGGTGGTGTCGGCCGCGCCCTCGGCCCACAGTGTGAACACGGCTTTCGCCGCGAGATAGGGGTGCACGGTGTCCGGTGGCAGCTGCTCACCGGGTTCGCGCATGGTGGGTGCGCTGATCAGCCACATGGGCATCGGTTCGCCGGTCGGGACGGCGAGCGCTTCGCCCACGGGCAGCTCCCCACCGTGATAGGCCAGCACCGCGCTCCGCACGCGCTGTTCGATGCCGGGAAACGCCTTGGTGTACATCGCGTCGATGCCCCCGCGCATCCAGCCGTACGAGTTGGCGGGGCTGACGACGGCGTCCGCGCCGACGTCCAGCACCGAGCCGTGGTGGACGCTCACCGGGCCGGACACCTTGCCCACCACCGACTCCCACGCACGGGCCAGCGGTTCGTCGACTGCGCACAGCACGACCTCCGGTGCGGCCGGTCGGCGGTCTGCACCGGTCACGTCAGCCACACCATTCCACGTTATATGGGTGCCTGATTCGGCGGTCACCCGTCCAGGATCGCAAATACTCGCGAGTTGTGTAACGGGCTGTGGGAGTGAACATTTTCGCGATCGGTAACCTTGCCGGTTGTGGTACGCATAGCGTTCTTCGGTCCGGAAGGCACTTTCACCGAGCAGGCGGCGCGGAATCTCGCCGGCGGTGATCAGCTGTTTCCGGTGGAGACAATCCCAGCAGCTTTCGACGCCGTTCGCAGCGGCGCGGCCGAGGGCGCGTGTGTGCCCGTCGAGAATTCCGTCGAGGGCCCCGTCACGGCGACACTCGACAGCGCCGTCGACGGCGACCCGCTCGTGGGGGTCGCCGAGGCGCTGCTGCCGATCCGGTTCAGCGTCCTGACCCGCGCCGATGCGCCCGATCCGCCGCGCACCGTCGCCAGTCACCCGCACGCGCTCGCGCAGGTCCGCGGATGGCTGGGCGAGCACCTGCCCGGCGCCGAGCAGCGGGTCGCGTCGTCGACGGCCGGAGCCGCGGTGGGCGTGCTCGAAGGCCAGTACGACGCCGCGGTCGTCGCGCCGGTCGCCGCGGAGCACTACCCGCTGCGCGTGCTGGCCACGGACGTCGCCGACCTCGCGGACGCGCGCACCCGCTTCCTGTTGCTGCGCAGGCCGGGGCCACTGCCCGAGCCGACGGGCTCCGACCGGACGTCGATCGTCGTGGCCGCGGCCAACCGCACCGGTTCGCTCGCAGGCCTGCTCGCCGAGCTCGCCATGCGCGGTATCAACCTCACGCGCCTCGACGCCAGGCCGGTCAAGGGCGACTACGGCACGTACCGGTTCTTCTTCGACTTCGAAGGCCACGTCGCCGAGCCACGCATCGCCGATGCCCTCGCCGCGCTGCGCAGGCGTTCCACCGAGGTGCGGTTCCTCGGTTCGCATCCGCGTGCCGACGGGGTGGCCGCCACGCTCGAAGCAGGCGCGGGTAACGACGACTTCGCCGCGGCCGACGCCTGGGTGGAGGCCGTCAGGAAGGGAGAACTCGCGTGAGGCTGTACTTGGTGCGGCACGCCCAGAGTGAAGCGAACGTCCGCAAGATCCTCGACACCGCGTTACCGGGGCCGCCGCTGACCGACCTGGGCAGGCAGCAGGCCCACGACTTGGCGACACGGCTGGGTGAGGAGCCGATCGCGGCGGTGTACGCGTCGCACGCCACGCGTGCCCAGCAGACGGCCCGGCCGCTGGCGGACGCCCTGTCGCGCGCCGTGACGCCGCTTCCGGGGGTGCACGAGGTCAGCGTCGGCGACCTTGAGGGCCGCGGCGACCAGGAGGCCCTCGAGCTGTACGGCAAGGTCGTCCGGCAGTGGCTCGACGGACGGCTGGACGTGCCGTTGCCCGGCGGCGAGACCGGCGACGACGTGCGGAAACGGTACGTCGCGGCGATCAGCGGACTGCACAGCAGGCACTACGGCAGGGACGAGGCCGTCGTCGTGGTGAGTCACGGTGGCGCCATCCGGTTCGGCGCCGAATGGCTGGCGGGGAATGTGACCTCCGACATCGCCGACAACGGTCTGCTGCCCAACACCGCGGTCGTCCGCCTGGACGCCGACGCGAGCGGCGGCTGGCGTTGTTCCGAATGGGCCGGTATCGCCGTCGGGAATTGATTTCCGCGGCCGGGTCGTGGGCGGTCCGGGCGGTTCGCCGCGGTGTTGACGGGCGCTTCCTTGCCGTGTCCCTGACGCGAAGGCGCGGTATCGAACGGGTGAAACCGGCGCGGTCGCGGTTTGGGAAAGCGCTGCTGAACACATCGCGCGCGGTTCGTCGGAAGGTTGCGGGGAAGTGGCCGCGAACGACTTCCGGCCATTCGTCCGACGGTCGTTAATTGTTATCTCACCTTGACCGTTGGCGGGAAAGTTCCGCGCAACCGAAGCGTGTGTGAAACGTCTTCCGGGTAGCCGAGATTCCGGCAAGGGAGGCGCGTGATGAACAAGATGCGTGAAACCGCTTCGCAAAAGTCGCTCGTCGCGGGGGTGGCGATTCTGGGCCTCGTTCTCGCCGGTTGCGGTGGCTCGCCGGGAACGTCCGACTCGTCCGGAGAGGCGCAGCAGGCGCCGTCGGCCGCACCCGCCGCGAACGGCTCCGGAGACTCTTCCACCACAGCCGACGAAGGCACGGCCGACGACGGCGCGCGCGGTGGCTCGGGCGGTGACGGCTCGGGTGACGGCTCGCCCCGGCAGGACGCGCCGAAACAGGCCGTGCCGTCCAACGAGCGGGGCGGGTCCGCCGATACCTGCCTCGCCGCCGACCTCGAACTGTCGCTCGGCCACGGGCAGGGCACCGCGGGCACGCACTACCGCCCGCTGCGCTTCACCAACGTGTCCGACTCACCGTGTGTGATCCACGGTTTTCCCGGAGTCTCGTACGTCGCGGGCGATGACGGTCATCAGGTCGGCACCGCCGCGTACCGCACCGGTGGGAAGGGTGACCCGGTCACGATCCAGCCGGGCCGCACCGCGCACGCCGACGTCGGTTTCGTGCAGGTCCGCAACTACGATCCTGCCGAGTGCAAGCCGACGCCGGTTCGCGGCCTCCGCGTGTACCCGCCGCACGAGACGAACTCGATGTTCGTCCGGGCACCCGGCACGGGGTGCGCCGAGTTCCCGGACGGACAGCAGCTCACCGTCGCGACCGTCGAGCCCGGCCGCTGACGGACACCGTCGGTCGTGGTGCCCCGGCCGCAGTCGGTGCCGGGCACCACGACCGTGGGCGCCGCAGCCGACCGCCGCAGCCGTGACCGCCGCAGGCGTGGGCACTCAAGCCGGGTTGTGCCGCCGGCCGGCTCGGCGGTCCAGCAGCAACACCGCGGCGATCGTGACGACGCCGAGTGCGATCTGGCAGGCACCGGAGAACGCGAACGTCGCGCTCGTCGAGCCCAGCAGGGTCGTCAGCAGGCCGCCGAGCAGGGCGCCGACGGGCAGCATGCCCCACACCACGGTTCGCCACACGCCGAGCACCCTGCCGAGCAGCTCGGCCGGCACGAGACGGTGGCGCGTCGTGGCCAGCAGCACGTTGGCTACGACGACGGCGCCCGCGAACACCCCGAACAGCACGGCACTGACGACGGGCTGCGCCGAGAGACCCATGGCGACGAACGCGGCCCCGGCCGCCGCCATGGACCAGGCGAGGACGTAGCGGCCGCGGAACCGGTCGACCAGCCGCGAGGCGACCGCCGCGCCCGCCAGCCCGCCGAGACCGCCCACGAGGCCGAACACGCCGAACGCCGCCTCGGTGAGGGAGAGGTCCTCGAGCGCGTACAGCACCAGCTGGGCCTGCGCGAGCTCCGAGGTCAGCGCCAGTCCGCCCGCCGCGACGACGAGCCGCCACATGATCGGGTCGCGGACCAGCCAGCGCAGGCCGTCGGCAAGGTCGGAGCGCAGCGTTGCTGTGGGCCGGTCCTGCATCTCGGACGAGGACCGCTGTGGCCGGAAGCTTCCCGCCAGTGCGAGGAGCAGTGCGGCACCGATCGCGAACGACGCCGACGTCAGCAGGAACGGGAACGCCGCGAACACCGCGAACGTGAGACTGCCCAGCGGCCCGCCCGCGAACGTCTGCCCCACGATTTCGGTGGCCTGCAGCTTGCTGTTGGCGCCCGACAGGCCGTTGCTGTCCACCACCGACGGGATCAGCACGTTCGCCGCGCTGTCGGCCACGACCTCCGCCACGCCCACGACGAGCGCGCCGACGTAGATCAGCCATATCGACGCCGAGTCCGTCAGCACCAGCACGGTCATGCCGCCGATCGCCGCCGCCCGCGCGGTGTTGGCCAGCACGATCGCCTTGCGCCGGTCGATGCGGTCCAGCAGCGCGCCCGCCAGCACCGCGAGCAGTAGCCACGGCAGGAACTGGGCGGCCGACAGCCCGGCGATCAACACCGGGTCGCGCGTGACCGTCGCGGCGAGAAGGGGGAACGCGACCTTGGCGATACCGTCGCCGAGGTTGGCGGCGAGGTTGGCGCCCAGCAGCAGGGGTAGCCCGCGGCGGGCGGGAGCCGAAGGAGTCGCTGTCGTGGTCGAGTCGTGCGGCATCGTTGTCGAGCAGAGCGTGCCGGGGCGGCAACCGCCAGTAATTCTACCCTTTCGGGCGAATGCCGCAGAGCGAATGGCGACTTTCGAAGGGATCCGGGTGGATCAGCCCCAGCCGAGTTCGTGCAGTTTGGCGTCGTCGATGCCGAAGTGGTGCGCGATCTCGTGCACCACGGTGACCAGCACTTCTTCGACGACGTCGTCCTCGGTGTCGCAGATGCTCAGGATCGGCCCGCGGTAGATCGAGATGCGGTCGGGCAGGACGCCGCCGTAGTCGTGACCGCGGTCGGGGAGCGCAACGCCGTGATACAGCCCGAGGATGTCGGGTTCTTCCTCGTTGTGTTCCTCGACGAGCACGACGACGTTGTCCATCGCGCTCGCGAACTGTTCCGGAACCTGGTCGAGCGCGGAGGCGACGAGCTCTTCGAAGCGCTCCAGCGGCATGTCGACGGCCATGGGCGGTCAGCCCCCGTTCCCGTCGCCGCTCACGTCGCCGCCGATGTCGACGCCGGCGTCACCGCCGATGTCGACACCCGCTCCGCCGGAGTCGGACCCGGAACCCGTGGCGCCGCCGCTGTCGCCGGAGCCGTTCTCGGCGTCCCCGGAGCCGTCGGAGCCGTCGGAGCCGTTGCCCTTGTCGCCGTCGCGCCCGGACTGCCCGCCCGGCTGCTGCGACGAGTTGTCGCCGCCTTGCGACGGCCGGGGCTTCGTCTCGGCGTCCTTCGAGACGCTGCCCCGGACCGGTGCCAGGCCGCTCTTGTCCTCGAGGAGCGCTCCGACCTTGCAGTTCACGAGCTTCGAGCCCGCCTGCCAGCTTTCCTCCGTGCGGGTGTCCCACGCGGTGATCAAGCCCTGTTTGCGCAGGTCGGCGTCGCCGGAGTAGTCGTCGGCGAGCTTGTTGCACCGCTTGTCCAGGAACTCGTTCTGCTCCTTGCGAGGCGGGAACGTCTCGAACTCCTCACCCAGGTCGACGACCGCGACCATCTCGTACGAGTGCGGCTCGGTGCAGTCGACGGGATCGCCCGGCGACTTGTCCTCGATGCCGAGGCAGGTGCCCTTCTCCCACACGTCCGACTGGTCGATCTCGGTGGCGGGCGCCTCGAGGGGCTGCAGGGACCCGCCCGGCGCGGTGCGCTGGAGGCCGCAGTGCATCCGCCGGTCGCCGGAGTTCCACTGGCGCTCGTCGGGTTGCAGCAGTCCGAGGCTGAGCTTGCCCTCGGGGTCCAGCGGCCCGTCGAGGTAGTCGCGGGCCTTCTGGCCGCAGCGCTGGGTCGTGAGCGTGCGCCACGTCGCCGCATCGGGCGCCTTGGCGTTGCGCCCGTACTGATCGGAGATGTCGACCGTGCCGATGACCTCGAACAGGTGCGGCTGGGAGCAGTCGACCTCGTGGATGTCGGCCGCGTCGGAGGCCTGCCAGGTCAGACAGGTGCCTGCAGGGGAACTGAACGCCTCGTAGCGGGCCTGCGCGGCCTTCTCCGCTCGCGCCTCGGTGCGCTCCTCGTCGGTCTCGAAACCCCAGCCCAGCAGCCACGAGAGCGACATCGCGGCGATGGCGCCCACGAACACGCCCGCGACCAGGACACGGGTGCGGCGCGCCGATTTCGTGCGCGCTGGCTTCTCCGGATGGAACCGGCGGGGCTCTTCGGACATCCATCCCATGATGCCTGCTCGTGACAACGGTTGCGCGCGGGTCGCTAGGGTTGGAGCCGACCTCGGACGGGTGATGGTCCGGCGGTCGGGCGATCCGAGTCGGCGGCCGGCCTGGGCCGTGGCTCGGGGCGGCGAGAATCCGGCGGACGAAACGGCCTGCGTGGGGGACCGCGGCGGGCGGCTCGGACGGGGAACACCGTCGGGCAAGGGAACGCCCGCCGGGTGACGACGAGGCTGCTCACGAGACAGGGCTGCTCACGAGACAGGGCCGCAAGAGGACAGGGCCGCAAGAGGGACAGGGCCGCTGAAGGACAAAGGCCGCTAAAGGACAAGGTGCCGACATGTGGAGCCTTCGAGAATGAGCGACGAGAACAACACGGCTGGGGGGTCGCAGGGCGGCCCGGAGTCGCAGGGGCCACCGCCGGGGCAGATGCGGTTCCAGGACCCGTCGAGCACGGAGCCGCGTGAGCCGACGCTTGCCGAGCAGCGGGCACGCCGGCAGGCGGCGATCGCCGAGCAGGAACGGGCGGCCCAGGCCGAGCAGGCGCGGATCGCGGCGGAACAGAAGTCCGACACGCGGCGCAAGCTGTTCATCGGCAGTGGCGTCGGGCTGGGCCTGGTCGGCCTGGTCGCGGGCTGGTACCTCGTCAAGCCCGAAGAGGTCACCGCGGTCTGCACCGAATCCGACGGCACGGTCGTCGCCGACGACAACTACTGCGACGAGGACTACGTCGAGAATCAGGGCGGCTACACCAGCGGCGGGTTCATGTTCCTGCCGATGCCGGGCGGCGGCTACCAGCAGTATCGCTACAACTACGGCGGCAGCGGCACCCCCGGGACCCAGGTGCAGGGCGGGTCGTACACCAAGCCCGACGGGGCGAACATCTCCACGCGGTCGGGCAAGACCGTCCAGCGAGGCGGTTTCGGCGTCAGCGGCGGCAGCTTCGGCAAGAGCGGAGCCTGACCCGGTGCAGCGATCCACTTCCGTACCCCGCGCCGACTGGCAGCGGACCGTCGAACAGCAGGGACTCGTCTTCGGTACCCCGGCGCGTTACGGCGACGGCAAGGCCCGGCCCTACTGGGACGAGTCGGTGCACTACGTCATCCCGATGGACGAGGTGCTCGCGCTCGAGGCGGACGTCGAGCTGCTCCACTCGATGTGCCTGGACGCCGTGGACCACGTGGTGACCACCGAGCGGTACCGCGAGTTCGGGCTGCCCGAATGGCTGTGGCCGCATGTCGCCGAGTCGTGGAAGCGGCAGGACCCGCACCTCTACGGCCGGTTCGACCTGCGCTACGACGGCCGCGGCCCCGCCAAGCTGCTGGAGTACAACGCCGACACCCCGAGCTCGCTGCTCGAGGCGGCCATCCTGCAGTGGCACTGGAAGACCGAGGTCTTTCCCGACTCCGACCAGTGGAACTCGCTGCACGAACAGCTCGTCGAGCGCTGGCAGCACATCGGCGGGCTGTTGCCGTCGAAGGAGGTCCACTTCACGTGGTCGAGCGCCGACACCAGCGGTGAGGATCACATCACCACGACCTACCTGCAGGAGACGGCCGCCGAGGCCGGTCTCGACACGGTCGCGCTCGCCATCGAGGAGATCGGCTGGGATCCGCTGCTGAAGCGGTTCGTCGACCTCGAAGAGGCGCCCATGGGCACGGTCGTGAAGAACTACCCGTGGGAATGGATCGTCGAGGAGGAGTTCGGCCGGTACGCCGCCGAATCGTTGCCGCAGACGCTGTGGGTCGAACCGCTGTGGAAGACCCTGCTGTCCAACAAGGCGCTGCTCGGCATCCTCTGGGAGAACTATCCCGGGCATCCCAACCTGCTGCCCGCGTTCAACGACCAGCCGGGCCTGCTCACCGAGTACGTGCGCAAGCCCAAACTCGGCAGGGAGGGCGCGAACGTGCAGATCGTCGCGCCCGGCTACGAGACCGAGACAGCGGGCGTCTACGGCGCCGAGGGTTACACCTTCCAGGCGTTCGACCCGCTGCCCGAGTTCGACGGTTTCCGGCCCGCGTTGGGCGCCTGGATCGTCGGCGACAACGCGGCGGGGCTGGGGATTCGCGAGACCGCGGGGCTCGTCACCGACGACGGCGCCGCGTTCGTCCCGCACCGCATCCCCGAGTGACCGTCATCGATCGACACCGCCTCCGGCGGGTGCACGTCTCCGACGGGCCGAGCGCCGGGAGGGCCGCACCGGCCGGAGCCGACCTTTCCGATACTCGACCAAGGGAGAGTTCCACGTGAACGTCGCACTGTCCGAAGGCTTCTTCGGAGACATCGCCTGGGGCATCGGCGCCATCGCGCTGTACGCGATCGTCGGCCTGCTGCTGATGTTCATCGGCTTCTACGCGATCGACTTCACCACGCCCGGCAAGCTCTCGGAGCTCGTGCGCCGCGGTCTGCCGAACGCCGTGATCGTCACCTCGTCCGGACTGCTGTCGATGGCGTTCATCGTCGTCGTCGCGATCTGGGCCTCCACCGGTGACCTCGCCGAGGGCCTGATCATGTCCCTGGTGTTCGGGTTCGTCGGCATCGTCGTGCAGGTCGCCGCGGTGCGCGTGCTCGAGTTCGCCACCCGCATCGACGTCCGTTCGACGATCGAGAGCGACCGCTTCGCCCCCGCGAGCCTCGTCGTCGCGGCCGCCCACCTGGCGCTCGGTCTCGTGGTGGCCGTCGCGATCTCCTAGTCGTTCCGCCCGGCCGCACGCCGTCGGCGGCGCCGTGGATGCGCTCGGTGTGAGGCGACCGTCTCGTGATCGTTTCGCGGGGTTGTCAGGTGCCTCTGACGCGCTACGGTGGCGGCGTGCGGCTATTGCGGACTCCAGACGATCGTTTCGAGAATCTCCCCGGCTTCGATTTCCCCGAGCGTTACGCCGAGATCGACAGCCAGGAGACCGGCATAGTCCGCATCGGATACGTCGAGGCGGGCCCCGCCGACGGTCCGGTCGTGCTGCTGCTGCACGGCGAGCCCAGCTGGTCGTATCTGTACCGGAAGATGCTGCCGGTGCTCGCCGACGCCGGGATCCGCGCGATCGCACCGGACCTCGTCGGCTTCGGCCGTTCGGACAAGCCGGCCGACGTCGCCGACCACACCTACGCCGCACACGTCGAATGGATGCGCGCGTTCGCGTTCGATGCGCTGGACCTGCGCGACGTCACGCTCGTCGGCCAGGACTGGGGCGGGCTGATCGGCCTGCGCCTCGTCGCCGAGCATCCCGAGCGGTTCGCGGGCGTCGTGCCCGCCAACACGGGACTGCCGACGGGCGACGAGGGCATGCCCGACGTCTGGTGGTCGTTCCACGACGCCGTCGAGAAGGCGCAGGTGCTCGACATCGGCCGGTTCGTGCAGTCCGGCTGCGTCACGAAGCTGACCGAGGAGGAGCGGGCCGCCTACGACGCGCCGTTCCCGAACGAGATGTACAAGGCGGGGCCGCGGGCCATGCCGTCGCTCGTGCCGACCACGCCGGACGACCCGGCGACGGAGGCCAATCGCGCGGCGCGCGCCGCGCTCGGCAAGCTGTCGATCCCGATGCTGGTCGCGTTCTCCGACAGTGACCCGATCACCGCGGGCATGCGGCCCGTCCTGGAACGCCTCCCGGGAGCCGAGGGCCGCGAGCACCCGGTCATCAACGACGCGGGCCACTTCCTCCAGGAGGACGGCGGACCCCGGTTGGCCGTCGAGATCGCGAGTTTCGTCCGCTCCCTCTAACCCGGCCCCGCGTGCCCTGCACTCGTGTTGCGCATCGCGGGGCCCGTGTTGCGACTTCAGGGGGCCGTGTTGCGCATCGCGGGGACCGTGTTGCGGCCTCAGGGGCTCGTGGTGCGGCTTCGGGGAGCTGTGTCGCGGGTTGCGGGGGCGGGTTGTTCCGGCCAGGTGACGCGATCGGTCGTCGCGGTCGTGCCTCGGCGGAGTGCCGTCGGCCGGGCCGTCTACCCTCAGGGACGTGATCGACCTCAGGATTCTGCGCGAAGACCCGGACCAGGTACGCGCCTCGCAGCGAGCCCGCGGCGAGGACCAGGGCGTCGTCGACCGGCTGCTGTCCCTGGACGGCCGGCGCAGGTCCGCGATCGCGGCCGCCGACCGGTTGCGCGGCGAACACAAGGCTCTCGGTAAGCAGATCGGCAAGGCCTCCGGTGACGAACGGGAGGCGCTGCTGGCCAAGGGCAAGGAGCTCGCCGCCCAGGTCAAGGAGGCCGAGGCCGAGCAGTCGCGCGCGAGCGACGAGTTCGAGCAACTGCACCGCGTGGTCCCGAACCTGATCATCGACGGCGTCCCCGCGGGCGGCGAGGACGACTTCGAGGTGCTCAAGCACGTCGGCACGCCGCGCGAGTTCGACTTCAGCCCGCGGGACCATCTCGACCTCGGTGAGCGCCTCGGTGCGATCGACATGGAGCGGGGCGCGAAGGTGTCGGGCGCCCGGTTCTACTTCCTGACCGGTGTCGGCGCGCAGCTGCAGCTCGCGTTGCTGAACATGGCCGCCGCGCAGGCGGGCGCCACCGGTTTCGAGCTCATGGTGCCGCCCGTGCTGGTGCGCCCGGAGATCATGGGCGGCACCGGCTTCCTCGGGGCGCACGCCGACGAGGTGTACAACCTCGGAGACGACGACCTGTACCTCGTCGGCACCTCCGAGGTGCCGCTGGCGGGGTACCACGCCGACGAGATCATCGACCTGCGTGCGGGCGCGAAGCGGTACGCGGGCTGGTCCACGTGCTTCCGCCGCGAGGCGGGTTCGTACGGCAAGGACACCCGCGGCATCCTCCGGGTGCACCAGTTCGACAAGATCGAGATGTTCGCCTACTGCAGGCCCGAGGACGCCGAGGCCGAGCACGAGAAGCTGCTGGCGTTCGAGGAGGACATGCTCGCCAAGATCGAGGTGCCGTACCGCGTGATCGACACCGCGGCGGGCGACCTCGGCACGAGCGCCGCCCGCAAGTACGACTGCGAGGCGTGGATTCCGACGCAGGAGACGTACCGCGAGCTGACGTCGACGTCGAACTGCACGACGTTCCAGGCGCGCAGACTCGGCGTCCGCTACCGCGACGCAGGCGGCAAGCCGCAGACCGCGGCCACGCTCAACGGCACCCTCGCGACGACGCGGTGGCTGGTGGCGATCCTGGAGAACCACCAGCTCGCCGACGGTTCCGTCCGGGTGCCGGAGGCGATGCGCCCGTTCCTAGGCGGCCGTGAGGTCCTCTCCCCGGTCGGCGAATAGCGATCCGGGTGCGTCGACGCCGATCACGCCGGCGTCGCGCATCGCGGCCCACATCGTGACCTGGTTCGCGGTGAGCACGGGCACCTCGAGTTGCGCTTCGAGGGGCGCGACGAGGTCGTACGTCGGCACGTTGGTGCACGCGATGAACAGCGCGTCCGCTCCATTGATGTCGACAGTGGACACTGCATTTCGGACGTCGGTGTAGGACGTCTTCCAGATCCCGCCGCTGAGGCCGAGGTCGAACCGGGCGGTCGCGGTGATACCGAACGCGGCGAGGAAGTCGACGAGCTTGTCGGTGACGGCGTCGACGTACGGCGTCACCAGTGCGACGCGTTGTGCGCCGATCTCGGTGAGCGCGGCGACCATGGCGCCCGACGTCGTGACAGCGGCGGGCGCGCCCGCGTCGAGCATCGCGGCGACGATCGCGGCCTCGCCCGCGGCACCGTCGACGAAACTTCCGGAACTGCACGAATACGCGACCGCACTCGGTTCCGGCGCGAGGACGTCGCGCGTGGCGTTGCGGACGCCGCGGGGATCGCTGAGCGCGGTGGCGAGCTGTACCGACACTGGATCGGACAGGTACGGCAGGCGCGTGGTGTACAGGTCGACGTGGGCGGGCAGCCATCGCCACAGTTCGCGGTCGAGGGCGAAGTCGAACGGGGCCACGAGGCCGATGCCCGTGGGGGCGGGCTCGACCGGGCGGATCATGAAGTCTTCGGACACGGATTCACGGTAGGGCCGCCGGGGCGCATGTGAGTTACAACGCGGAAAATTCTCCCACGACTTTTCCCGCCCCGACCTCGCCGATCGGCACCCGCGGCCGCGGACTCAGGTCTCCGTGCTGTCGGCGACGTGGCGCGCGATCTCGAGGGCGCTGGTGGCGGCCGGGGACGGCGCGTTGAGAACGTGTACCTGCCCCGCCGCGCGGTCGATGAGGAAGTCCTCGGCGAGGCCGCCGTCCGGCAGTACCGCCTGCGCGCGCACGCCCGCGCCGTGGTGCACGATGTCGCCGGGCTCGACGGCGGGCACGAGCCGCGCCAGGCTCCGGGCGAACCGCCTGCGGGACAGCGAGCGCCGAACCTCGTCCCACCCCACCGGGAACGCGAACCGGCGGGCCAGTCGCCACGATCCCGAGAACCGTGCCACGTCGGCGACGTCGCGCGGCGAGACGTCCCGCCACCGGTAGCCCTCACGACGCAGCGCCAGTACCGCGTTGGGTCCGGCGTGGACACTGCCGTCGAGCATCCGCGTCAGGTGCACGCCGAGGAACGGCAGTGACGGATCGGGCACCGGGTAGATCAGCCCGCGCACGAGGTGTCGCTTCTCGGGGCGCAGCTCGTAGTACTCGCCGCGGAACGGCACGATCCGAGCCCGCGGCCGCACCCCGGCGAGCTCGGCGACCCGGTCGGCGTGCAGACCCGCACAGTTGACCAGCACGTCTGCGCGGAGCGTCCCGGACCCGGAGTCGCCGGCGGACGTCTCCGTGGCGACGTCGACGCCTCCGCCCTGCCGCGGCCGGATCGCCACCGCGCGGGTGCCGAGCCGCAGGTCGGCACCCGCCGACGTGGACAGCCGGGCGAGGGTCTCGCAGACGGCCGGGAAGTCGATGATCCCGGTGGTCTCGACGCGCAGCGCCTCGACGCACGACACCTCGGGTTCGTACTCGCGCGCCTCGACGGGACCGACCAGCCGCGCCGGTACGCCGTTGGCCTGCGCCCGCTCGGCGAGGACATGCAGCGCGGCCCGTTCCGACGGCTGTGTGGCGACGACGAGCTTGCCGCAGACCTCGGCCGGAATCCCGTGTTCGCGGGCGAACGCGAGGATCGAGCGGTTGCCCGCCACCGACATCCGCGCTTTGTGCGACCCCGGCTTGTAGTACAGGCCCGCGTGGACGACGTTCGAATTGTTGCCCGTCTGGTGCGCCGCCCAGCGGTCCTCCTTCTCGAGGAGCGTCACCTCGTCGCCGCGCTCGGTCAGCTCGCGCGCGACGGCGAGCCCGAGAATCCCACCGCCGATCACCACAACCCGTCGCATGGCCGACGACGGTAGTGCCCCCCGGGCCTGCGTCCTCACGCGGTGGTGGAGAGGTCACGTCGGGCGAACCCCGCGGTTCCCGCGACGGTCAGGGCCGACGCGAGCAGCAGCATCACCACCGGCGCCGTCAGCATCGCCTCACCCCCGGGCAGTTGCGGCGTCAGTTCGAACGGTGACAGGTCGACCGCCCACGCGGGCAGCCGGAACGCGGGTCCGAGCAGCGACGCGACCGCAGCCACCGCGAGCGCGCCCCACGCCACCGAAGTCGACCGCGGCGCCACGCCGAACAGCGCCACCGCGAGCCCGCCGAACAGCCACACCGCGGGTAGGTACGCGACCCCGGAACCCAGGATCCGCGGCAACTGGGCGGCGTCCCCCGCGGCGACGGCGTACACCGCACCCGCGCTCGCGCCGCCGAGCGCCAACAGTGCCGCGCTCGCCACCGCCGGAACGGCGAGCTGCGCCGACGTCCACCCGGTGCGGCTCACCGCGCCGGCCAGCAGCGGCTCGACGTGTCCGGCCCGCTCCTCGGAACGGCTGCGCAGCATCGCCGCGACGAGGTATCCGCTGACCGCCACCGCGAGCAGTAGTGCGGTCATACGGAAGAAGACGTCGGTCAGCTCCTCGGCGGCCGAACCGCCGACCGCCGCCAGCAGATCCGGGTTGTCGGCGAGCATGTCCCCGGTCTGGTCGGCGGCCGCACCCATGGCCGCACCGGCGACGAGCACGCCGGCCATCCAGCCCGCGATTCCGCTCCGTTGCAGCCGCCACACCAGGCCCAGCCTCGTCGTCAGCCCGGTGCTCGCATGCGCCGGTCCCGGCTTACGGGAAGCCAAACCCTCGCCCAGGTCCCGGTGCGACTCCAGCGTGAACGCGCCGATCACACACGCCACCACCAGGCCTGCGACGAGCAGTAACGGCCACCACTGCTCGTCCGCGAACGGCCGCGTCGCCTGCGCCCAGCCGACGGGAGTGGACCACGACAGCGTGCCGTCGCCGAGGTCGCCCGCAGCCCGCGCGAGGTAGGCGGCACCGAACACCGCGCCCGCGCGCGCCTGCGCCCCGCGCGCATGATCGGCCACCTGCGCGGCCACCGCCGTGACCGCCGCGAACGCGAGCCCGATCGCAGCGAGCGCCGCCCCGAACGTCACGCTGCCCGGCCACGGGAGCCCCTGCGCGCCCAGTGCGACGGCGACGGCACCGCCGACGGCCGCGTTGAACCCGGCCGCCACCAGCAGTGCCGCCGTGAGCGCCGCGTGCCGTCCGACGACCGCCGCCCGCAACAACTCGACACGGCCGAGTTCCTCCTCGGCGCGCGTGTGGCGGCCCACGAGGAAGACGTTGCAGAGGGCGATGCCGATCGCGGCGAATCCGCCGACCTCGAACACGATCACGCCGCCGAGCGTGTGCAGACCGTGCCCGGGGCCGCCGATCGCGATCGCCGCGGGGTTGGCGGCCGCGCGGGCGTAGCCGTCGAGGGAGGCCTGTGTCGGATAGAGCGACTCGAAAGCGGCGACCGCCGCCAGGGGCAACGCCAGCAGCGCGGCGAACCAGATCGCGAGCCGCACGCGGTCACGGCGCAGCGTCAACCGGGTGAGGAGCGCCGTCGCGGTAAGCGTGCGCGGAGTCACCGGGCCGTTCCTTCCCAGGAGCGGTCCGCCGCGGCGGTGCCGTGGGGGGCTTGCGCTGCGGTGGGCCGGGCGGGGGTGGTGGCGGTGTCGTGGTCGTGCGGGTCGGCGCCGTCCGGGTCGTGGTCGCGGATGCCGTCGTGGGTGTCGTGTTCTGGGGAGCCGTTTTTGCGTGCGTCGTCTTTGGGAGAGCCGCCTTTGGGGGAGCCGTAGTGGCGGAGGAACAGTTCCTCGAGCGACGGCGGCGAGCTGGTCAACGCGGTGATGCCGAATTCGGCGAGGGTGCGCATGGCCTGGTCGAGGTGATCACCGTCGACGTCGAACCGCACGTGGTGTCCGGCGCCTCCGGTGTCCCGAGGAGTCGCGATGCCCGGGCCGGCCGGCGACGTGGTGTCTGGGGCCGAGGTGTCCGTGGTCGCGTTGTCCGTGGTCGCGTTGTGCACGCCGGGCAGGTCGTGGATCGCGGTTGCGGGCGTGCGGGTGCGGGCGTCGACAGTGGTGCGCGTGAGGTGCCGCAGGTCGTCGAGTGTGCCGGTCTGGACGGTACGGCCTGCGCGGATGATGCTGACGCGGTCGCACAGTGCTTCGACCTCGGCGAGGATGTGACTCGAGAGCAGTACGGTGCGGCCTTCCGCCGCGACTTCCGTGACGCACTCCTGGAACACGGCTTCCATCAGTGGGTCGAGACCGGACGTCGGTTCGTCGAGCACGAGCAGTTCGGCGTCGGAGGCCAGTGCCGCCACCAGGGCGACCTTCTGCCGATTCCCTTTCGAGTAGGTGCGTGCCTTCTTGGTCGGGTCGAGTTCGAATCGTTCGAGGAGCGTGGCGCGCTTTCGCCCGTCGACGCCGCCACGGGCGGCGGCCAGCACGTCGATGACTTGGCCGCCGGTGAGGCTCGGCCAGAGGTGCACGTCGCCGGGGACGTAGGCGAGCCTGCGATGAAGCGTGACGGCGTCGTGCCACGGGTCGCCCCCGAACAGGCGGACGCGGCCGCCGTCGGCCCGCAACAGGCCGAGCAGTACGCGGATCGTCGTCGACTTACCCGCTCCGTTGGGGCCGAGGAAGCCGTGGACCTCTCCGGGTTCGACCGTCAGGTCGAGTCCGTCCAGAGCGCGGAATCGGCCGAACTCCTTGATCAGCCCCGCGACGTCGACGGTCGTGGTCGTGCCGGTTCCGCGCATCCGTTACCCCCGGAGCTCCTCGCATGTGACAGTGACTTTCAGTTGAGAGTGACAGTACGGATTCGGGGGATGCTTCTGCAAGTGGCTTCGTATTGAAAGTGACTTTCTGTCGACAGTGTCCAGCAATTGCCGGTCGCTCCGGACTGCGAGAGGTCGACTGTGGGCACTTGGCACCTGCAAGGTCGGCCTCCTCGTAGGTGCTCGTGGGTGGTCGACCCTGTGGGTCATTGAGACCGAAATGCGGGAGTCACTATCAGAAGAAAGCCACTGCTAAGCTCGCGGCGTGGTGGACGGAGTCGAGCCGCTCCGGGACCGGTATCGGCGTGAACCGGGACTGCGTGAGCGCAAGAAGCGCAAGGCGATGCGGCACATTCAGGACACGGCACTGCGGCTGTTCGCCGAGCACGGCTTCACGTCCGTGACGATCGAGCGGGTCGCCGACGAGGCCGAGGTCTCGCCCAGCACCGTGTACCGCTATTTCGGCACCAAGGAACAGCTCGTCCTCTACGACGAGACCGATCCCGACCTGCTGCGGCGCTTCGATGGCCTGCTCAACGACCACGGTCCCGTCGAGGCGCTGCGCCGAGTGCTGGGCGAACTCGAGGACCACCTGCCGGCGGACGAATCGCTGCTGCGGACGCGGATCCACCTCATGCTGTCGGAACCGTCGGTGCGCAAGGCCCTGGGAGCGGAGATCGACCAGGTGGAGGCGCTGCTGCGGGACATCCTCGCGATCCACACCGGCCTCGGCCTCGACTCGCTACGCCTGCGGGTGTTCGTGTCCTCGATGGTGCATGGCCTCATCGCGCTGATCGAGTACTGGCACGACACCGGATATCGAGAACCGCTCGAGGACCTCGTCGACGAAACGTTCGGAATGCTCGCGAACCTCGAGTTGTAACGGTGGTCGGCCGCCGACATGCGTTGCCGGGCGGGTACCCGTCCGGCAGGTCGTCCGGCCTCGGTACGTTGTCTGCTCGGCCGGTCGATCGGTCAAGGCGGGGATGGGGTGGTCGCCATGATCGCCACAGCCGTGGTGGTGGCGCTGTGGGTGTGCCTCGCGGTGCTGCTCGTCGTGGTGTGGCCGCGGTTGAGCGTTCACCGCGGGTGGCGGCTCGTCACACTCGCCGTCACCGTGGCCGCCTCGCTGGTGCACCAGCTCGCCTACGGCACCGTGCCCGACCAGGCCCACATCGGCTTCCGCTACGCACGCAACATCGCAGAGGGCTACGGGCCGGTGTTCAATCCGGGCGAACCGGTCGAGGGCTACACCGATTTCGCGTGGATCGTGCTCCTGGCTCTGGTCCGTGCGCTCACAGGGTGGGGCGTCGAACCGGTTGCCGTGACCCTCGGCATCGTATGCGCGCTCGGCTGTGTGCTCGTCGCGTACACGCTGACGGGGCGGATCCTGCGCTGGTCCGGCCGGGCGCCGGCATTCGCGGTCGCGGCCGCCGTGGTCACAGCCGCGACGGGGGCGCTCGCCGCCTACGGACCGTCCGGACTGTCCACGCCGCTGTTCGTACTGCTCGTCCTGACGCTGGTGTACACGCTGGTCACCGGCCATATCGTGCTGGCGGGTGTGGTCGCCGCGCTGGCGGTGATGACGCGTCTCGACGGCGTGGTCGTCGCCGTGGTCACAGGGTGCTGGCTTGTGGTCGCCGCGCTCCGGAGGCGAGTACCGAGGCCCTCGCCCGCCGTGTATGTGGCGGGTGCCGCGGTGCCGCTCGTGCCGTGGGTGGCGTGGCGCTTGACCTACTACGGCGACAGCGTGCCCACGGCTGTCGTGGCTCGCCTCGTCCGCGCCAGTGACTCGCTCGTCGGCCGCTTCGAGGCCGGGTGGACGTACGTCACCGACTTCGCGCTCACCTATCAGGCGTTCCTGCTGATCGCGGCGGTGACGATCGGCGTGCTGAGCTATCGGCGCCGGTTGCCCGGCGCGACGTACGTGTGGCTGCTGCTGGCTCTGGCTCTCGCCGAGGCCGGATACGTCGTCGCCATCGGCGGGGGCTCGCTGCCCGCGTGGGAGCGGCTCGCAGCCGTGCCGGTGCTGCTCGCCGTCGCCGCGGCGAGCGGGTTCGCGCTGGCCGGCATGCCGACGGCCGCCGCCACGGGCACGGCGTCTGCCACGGACACGGCCATACCGGCGGGCACGGCCGGTTCACGGACGTCGGCCACCGCATCGGGGTCGGCCTCGGGCACGTCGCCGAGTCCGTCGTCCGAGACGGTCTCGGGCGGCGTCACGGGAGTGATGCCGACCGGGCGTGGCGTCGCCGTCGTCGCGGTGGTGCTGGCCGGGCTGTCGGTGACGTTCGGTATGACCAGGGCACTGCCTGCGATGCAGGAATTGCGGGCCGTCGAGAACCAGCTGGACGAGATCGGCGAGTGGCTGGGCGAACGCCTCACCCCGGGAACCGTCGTCAGCGCCGTGCCCGCGGGCGCGCTGGCCGCCGCGGCGGGCCCGCGGCTGTACGTCGTCGACCCGAGCGGCACCACGGACACCCACCTGGCGCGCCATCCCGAGGACCACGCCTACGTCGTGCGTGACCGCATGCCTGCCGTCGTCGTCGATGCGGCCGGGGGATACCTGCCGAGCCGGACGTGCAGCATTCGCACCGACTACGCCGGTCCCTACGAGGTCGTGCCGTTCCGCCGGGCCGGCGGGGACACGACGGGCGGCCGATGGGTGGAGCTGTACCTGCACCGGCCGCAGGCGGACCTGCTCACCGACCGGCTCACGGCCGATCCGCGGTTCACGGCCGAGCCCTGCTGAGACCGGCGCGCGGGTCTCAGAACCAGCGTTCGAGGGCCTGGGCGACGCCGTCCTCGTCGTGTGGTGCGGTGACCTCGTCGGCGACGTCGAGCACGTCCGGGTGCGCGTTCGCGACCGCGACACCGTGCCCCGCCCAGCGCAGCATCTCGACGTCGTTGGGCATGTCGCCGAATGCGATGGTGCCGTCCGCGTCCAGTCCGGCGCGTCGTGCGACCGCGGCGATCCCGGTGGCCTTCGTGACGCCGTGTGCGGCCAGTTCGATGAGCCCGGCTCCGGACGAGAACGTGATGTCGACATGGGCATCGAGGACTTCGCGTGCGGCTCTGGCCATCGCGTCCGACGTCATCTTCGGGTGGCTGACCAGCAGCTTCACAGCTGCGTGGCCGAGCACCTCGGCGCGTGAGGCCTGCGATCCCTCGCCGTCGCGCCACGGGTTGTGGTAGCCGGCTTCGATCACGAAGTTGCGCATGTCGTGGTCGACGGCGTGGGTGCCGACGCGTTCCGCGCCGAGCGTGCAGCCTGGCAGCGCGTGTTCGAGGGAGTCGGCGACGGTGGCGAGCTGGGCGGGATCCATCAGCCCGTGGACGTCGACCACCCGGTCGGCGCCGATGTCGTACAGCACGGCGCCGTTGGCGCACACGGCGTAGCCGTCGAGGCCGGCCTGTTCGGCGACCTCCGGGATCCACCGCGGTGGGCGGCCCGACACGAGCACCACCGGCACGCCCGCGTCGACCGCGCTGGTGACCACGTCGACCGTGCGCGGGCTGAGGTGCGTGGCCGTCGACAGCAGGGTGCCGTCGACGTCGGATGCGATGAGGCTCGGTTTCTCCACGATTCCAGTCTCCCAGAGCTTTCGTAAGGGCCGTCGTGTTCCATGCGACACCCTTTCGGACACATCGACCGGAAGTGGGCGCGTCGCTCGGTGTCGTCGTAGCGCTGTGAGCGGGCACGACACGCCCGGGTCGACGCGGGGAGCGGGCACCCACGACAGCGAGGCCGTAGGCCGATAGCGTGTGGCGCCGTGCGCGTTGGCATTGTGATCCTTCCCGAGGACCGCTGGTGGGCGGCCGAGCCGAAGTGGCGGGCCGCGGAGGAGTACGGCTTCGACCACGCCTGGACCTACGACCACCTCGGGTGGCGGAACCTCGTGGACGGGCCGTGGTTCGGCGCTGTTCCGACGTTGACCGCCGCCGCGATGGTGACCTCGCACATCCGGCTGGGCACGTTCGTCACCTCGCCGAACTTCCGGCACCCGCTGCCCCTGATGCGGGAGGTGATCACGCTCGACGACCTGTCGGACGGTCGGTTCATCGTCGGCGTCGGCGCGGGCGGCCTCGGCTACGACGCGACCGTGTTCGACGAGCCGGAGTTGACGGCAGGCCAACGAGCCGACCGGTTCATCGAGTTCACGACCGCGCTCGACGGCCTGCTCCGGGTCGACGGCTTCGACCACTCGGGCGAGTACTACACCGTGAAGGGTGCGCGGAACCTGCCCGGCGCGGTTCAGCATCCGCGTCCGCCGCTCGTGATCGCCGCGAACGGCCCGCGCACGATCCGGTTCGCGGCCACGACGGGTGACGCCTGGCTGACCACGGGACGAAACTCCGACGAACTCGAGTCGTGGTGGAACGGCGTCGCCGACCTGTCCGCGCGCCTGGACGACGAGCTCGCCGCGGCGGAACGCGACCCGGCGACGCTGGAGCGTCATCTGAGTCTCGACGCCGCGCCGGTGTACTCGTTGACGAGCAAGGAGGCGTTCGTCGACGCCGCGGGCCGGGCCGCCGAGCTGGGCTTCACGGACGTCGTGGCGCACTGGCCGCGCAGCTCCAGTCCGTATCAGGGACGCGAAGTCGTGCTGGAGGAAATCGCCGACGACGTGCTGCCCGGGCTGCAGGAACCGCCCGCGGCCGAATGAACCGCCGGTCCGTTTTTCCGGGCTTTTCTCCTCGGTGTCGCTCGACGGAGTGAGAACCGTGTGAATTGTCGGCCCCGTGGAACCGGGCCCGACGATCTTCCGTCGGTTCTGACGTACGGCGCTGACCACACATGAATCACACGTGGTCATCCGGGGGTGTCGGAGCGCGAACCCTCGTGCGGCGGGCAGGCGGCCAGGTGAGAGCCGCAATGGGGACACCCCGAACGGGGACGGGGGAGCCTCGCCGCACGAGGGTCGCAGCGCGTCGGTAGCCTTTTGCACCGTGAGCGCGCTTACCGAAACTCCCAGCAACGGAAATGCCGGTTTCGACGGATACGACCTGGTCGTTGTCGGCTCCGGATTCTTCGGCCTGACCGTGGCCGAGCGTGTGGCCAGCCAGCTCGACAAGCGGGTCCTTGTCCTCGAGCGCCGGCACCACATCGGCGGCAACGCGTACTCCGAACCCGAGCCGGAGACCGGCATCGAGGTGCACCGCTACGGTGCGCACCTTTTCCACACTTCTAACAAGCGTGTGTGGGACTACGTGAACCAATTCACCGACTTCACCGACTATCAGCACCGGGTTTTCGGCAAGTACCAGGGCCAGGTGTACCCGTTGCCGATGAACCTCGGTCTCATCAACCAGTTCTTCGGGAAGTCCCATTCGCCGGACGAGGCGCGCGCACTCATCGCCGAACAGGCAAGCGAGATCGACACCAAGGACGCGAAGAATCACGAAGAGAAGGGCATCTCGCTTATCGGGCGTCCCCTCTACGACGCGTTCATCCGCGGGTACACCGCCAAGCAGTGGCAGACGGACCCGAAGGAGCTCAGCGCCGACATCATCAGCCGGCTGCCGGTGCGCTACAACTTCAACAACCGGTACTTCAGCGACACCTACGAGGGCCTACCCGTTGAGGGCTACACCGCGTGGCTCGAGAAGATGGCCGATCACCCCAACATCGAGGTGCGTCTGAACGTCGACTACTTCGACGTGCGCGACCAGATCCCCGAAGGCACGCCCACCGTGTACACGGGCCCGCTCGACCTCTACTTCGGTTACTCCGAGGGACGCCTCGGCTGGCGAACGCTCGACTTCGAGCAGGAGGTCGTTCCCACGGGTGACTACCAGGGCACGTCGGTGATGAACTACAACGACGAGGAAGTGCCCTACACCCGGATCCACGAGTTCCGGCACTTCCACCCCGAGCGCGAGGACCGGCACCCGAAGGACAAGACGGTCATCGTGCGGGAGTACTCCCGGGCCGCCAATGACGACGACGAGCCGTACTACCCGATCAACACCTCGGAGGACCGGGGCAAGCTCGAGCGGTACCGCGAACTCGCCAAGAAGGAAGCGGCCGAGCGCAACGTGCTCTTCGGGGGCCGTCTCGGCACCTACAAGTACCTCGACATGCACATGGCGATCGGGTCGGCACTGTCGGTGTTCGACAACAAGATCGCCCCCCATCTCGCCGATGGTGCGCCACTGGACGGTTCCATCGATGCTTGAGAAGGATCCCGTGTTGGCGGGCAGCACCGCTGACGACAACAGCGACACCACTGCCCATACCGCCGGCGCGACGGCCATGACTCCGCCGGACGGCGAGGTGGCCGTCCTCGCGGCCGTGCAGGACCGCATCGTCAACCCGACGACCGTCAAGATCGCTCGCGGCATGTCCCACTTCGGTGAGCACAGTGCCGGGTGGTCCGCGTTGGCGCTGGTGGGCGCGGCGGTCGACAAGCGGCGTCGCAAGGACTGGGTAGGCGCGGCAGCGGGGATCGTGGGTGCGCACGCGGCATCGATCGCCGTCAAGCGGGTTGTGCGCCGCCCGCGGCCCGCCCACCCGAGCGTGCGGGTGGGCGTCGGCACGCCCAGCCGGCTTAGTTTCCCGTCGTCGCACGCGACGTCGACGACCGCCGCGGCCGTTCTCTATTCGGGGCTCGTCGGACGCAACGTCGTGCCCGCGATCGTGCCGCCGATGTTGGCGTCGCGGCTCGTACTCGGCGTGCATTATCCGACCGACGTCCTTGCCGGGGCTGCGCTCGGCGGCGTCGTCGGCGGGTTCGTGCGCCGCAAGCTGAATCGCAACCGGAGCTCACGATGAGTGAGACGACCCGACAGGCCGAGGCAGGCCAGGCGGAGGCGACCGTGTCGAGTGAACAGACGACCGGCCAGGAGGCCGGCGCTTCCGGGAACATCGTCACCGGATTGCTGAAAACCGCGCGGCCACGGCAATGGGTCAAGAACGTCCTCGTTCTGGCCGCGCCGTTCACGGCCGGTGAAATCGTCACCGGTGGCGTCCTGCTGGACGCGCTGATCGCGTTCGTCGCGTTCTCCTTCGTCGCATCGGCCGTGTATCTGGTCAACGACGCCATCGACGTCGAGGCAGACCGGGCACACCCGACGAAGTGCAAGCGCCCCATCGCCGCGGGGATCGTGCCCGTTCCCGCGGCGTACGTCGCGTCGGTCGGGTTCTTCGCCGCGGGATGTGCGTTGAGCCTGCTCGCTTCGTGGCAGTTGCTCGTGGTGTTGGCCGTCTATATGGCCGTGCAGTTGGGATACTGCTTCGGGCTGAAACACCAGCCGGTCGTCGACCTCGCGATCGTCGGTTCGGGCTTCCTCATGCGCGTGATCGCGGGTGGTGTCGGTACCGGGATCGCCTTGTCGCAGTGGTTCCTGTTGGTGACGGCGTTCGGTTCGTTGTTCATGGTGGCGGGTAAGCGCTACGCCGAGATCAAACTCTACGAGCGCACCGGCGCCAAGATCCGTTCCTCGTTGAAGAAGTACTCGGCGAGCTATCTGCGGTTCGTGTGGGCGACGTCGGCAGCGATCCTGATCATGTCGTACTCGCTGTGGGCGTTCGAGCAGCAACAGGCAGCGCCGGGCTCGATCTGGAGCGTCATTTCCCTGGTGCCGTTCGTCGTCGCCGTGCTGCGGTATGCCGTGGACGTCGACAGTGGCAATGCGGGCGAACCCGAGGAGATCGCCCTCCATGACCGCGTGCTCCAGGTCCTCGGTGGCACATGGGTGGTCATGCTCATCCTCTGGTACTACCTGTAATTCCGGGCCACCCCGACTTCCGCGACGGATGACGCCACCGTGACGCAGCCAGAGCACGCCGCCTCGAACGCGGACACCCACGTCGCCCGGGACGAATCCCGGGGACGCTGGAGCCACGTACCACCCGTGCCATTGCCCGGCCCTGCCCGCGTCGCCGCGGAACTGCTGATCGCCATCGCCGGGGCGACCGTGGTCAGCCTGTTCCTGCAGTTCGTCGTGAGCCGTGCGCCGAACCTGGTTCCGGACACATACGTTCCCAACGCCGCACTGTCGTTGGTCGGCGCGGGGCTCATCGTCTGCCTGGTCGGCGGACTCGCCGTGCGGCGTGTCATCACAGCGCCGTGGTGGGTCAAGTTCGCAGGTGCGACCGGCGGGTTGGCGACGCTGGCGACGTTGACGCTCGCGCTGCCGTTGTTGTCGACCCGCTACTACTTGGGCGGGACGAGCGGCGACAACGAGTTCCGGCTCCGGTACATGGAGCGGATGGCCTCTGGGTTGGGGCTCGCCGACTTCAACTACGAGGGCCTCCCGCCGTTCTACCCGGCCGGCTGGTTCTGGCTCGGTGGACGCTTCGCCAACCTGTTCGATCTGCAGGGCTGGGAGGCCTACAAGCCTTTCTCGATCACGACGGTCGCCGTCGTCGCGGCCGTGACGTTCGTGTTGTGGCGATTCGTGGTGCGTCGGCGGATGGCCGTGCTCGCGAGCCTGGCCACGCTTCTCATGGGCTTGCACGTGCCGGGCGTCGGGGAGCCGTACGCGTGGCCGACCACGGCCTGGCTCCTGCCGGTGTTGGTGCTGACGTGGAACGCGTTGCGCAGTCCGCGGACACCGCGCTGGCCGTTGGTGCTCACCGGCTTCTACCTGGGCGTGTGCGCGATGACGTACACGTTGCATCTGGCGTTCGGCGCGATGTTGGTCGTGTTGCTGGCCGTCGTCGCCGGGGTGTTGCGCGCGCGCACCGGGACATCCCGCGGCGAGGTCGTCCGCAGTCTGGTCGGCAGGGTCGCGCTCGTCGCCGTGCTGTCGGCCGTTCTGATGCTCGTCGTGTGGGCGCCCTACCTGTTCGGGGGTGGTCTCGGGGCGGAGAACGTCGCCGCGCGCTACCTCCCGGAGGCGAGTGCCTATTTCCCGACGCCCTTCAAACCCAATGGGCCGATCGGTCTGTTGTGTCTGGCCGGGCTGGCATGGGCGGTCGTGCGAGTGCGTGCTCATCGGGTTGCCCTCGTTGTGCTGGTGACGGCCGGTGCCGTCTACCTGTGGTTCGTTCTGTCCATGTTGGCGTTGGCGTTCGACACCACGCTGTTGGCGTTCAGGTTCAACGTGACGCTGAAGGTCACGCTGGCGGTCGCCGGTGTGTTCGCAGCGACGGACGTACTGAACTGGGGCCTGGGCCGGTGGCGCGAATGGCGAACTCAGATCACCGCGGTCGTCGCCGTCGTGGCGATCGGGCTTGGCGTCGGCGTTCTGCAGGACAGTTTGCGCGGTCCGATGCAGGAAGGGTTCGAACTCGCGTTGTCCGACTACTACCCGAATGGCAGGACACCGGAGAGCCGGCACCACATTCCCTCGGAGGAAGAGGGTGAGGGGATCTGGAGCGGCAAGCTGCTGGCCGCCGTCGACGAGCTGGGTACGGGCACGCCGGAACGGGAGACGGTCCTGTCGGAACAGCACCACATGCTCGTCTTCCGCCCGTTCTGGTTGTTCCACGACCATCGGCCCCACTACACGAACCCGCTGTCGCGGCACGACGAACGCGCGACGGAGATCGACAGCTGGGCCGATTCGAGCGGCCCGCAGGAGCTGTACAAGCGGATGCACGACGGCCCCTTCACTGCGCCGACCATGGTCGTACTCAAGAAGGGCGAGGAAGGCAACTACTTCTACACCGTCAAGTACGACACCTTCCCGAGAAAAACCGCCGCCCTCGGCCGCAAGGTCACGTTCGAGCCGTCGTTGTTCGATTCACAGCGGTTCGAGACGCGCGATGTAGGGCCGTATGTGGTGATCGCCGTACGCTGACGGACAACAACGGCCGGCATCGTGTGGTCCTACGTCCTTCGAGTTGCCGGGAGTCCGTGCTTGCGCCGGTTCCCGGGCGTGGAAGCAGCCGGTGTCGACGGCGTCGTGTGCGACCGGTGCTGGTCGTCCGGGTCCTCGGTCGGTGGTGGGATTCCCGTCACTGACCGGCACCTGGGCCGACGGTTGTGATCTTCGCAGGGCGGCATCGCTGCCGAGCGTCATGATTTCTCCTCTGCAGGGTCGGCTGTGTCGTCGGCGCGGCCGACGCGTCGGGCTGGCCCCCCGGGGTCGTTCGTGTCGTAAGGATGTCGGTGGTTCGTTGTATAGGTGGTCCACCGGGTCTTCGGGCCGGTCGGTCTCATGTCGATGGCCGACCTCTCTCCATGCGATTCAACCGGGCCGGCCGCGATCAGTCGATAACCCGATCGTGTTATCGAACGTGAGTTTGACCGTTCATTGATTTTATGTGTACTTTCGTGAGCAGCTGCGAACGAAGGGTGACTCATGGATCTCGATGCCGTTGTCCGCGCACGAAGACGAATCGCACAGGCGCAGGCTGATTATGTCCGCGAACTCCGTGCTCTCGTCGCCGATGGTCCGGGTGGGGCCTGCGGCGAACCGGTCGCTGCCGAGTTGGCTGTGGCCTTGGCGGAGTCCGAACATGTCATACGTCGAGAACTCGCGCGGGCGAAACAATTGACCACGCGACTACCTCGAACGCTGCAGGCATTATCCGACGGTGATATCGACTTGCCGAAGGCGGCGAAGGTGGTCGATCAGACCGAAGTGTTGTCCGCCGACCGGGCCGCCAGGGTCGACGAGATGATCACCGGAAAGCTTGTGGGACGTGATGCCGGTTCGATTCGGCGTATCGCCTATCGAGCCGTGCACAAGGTCGACCCGGAGGGCGCGGCCCTACGGGCAGCTCAACGGCGCGAACGCCGGAAGGTCGAGATCGTGCATCGCGATGATGCGATGGCCTCGATTTCGGCCACTCTGCCTGCAGACGCGGCGTCGGCGACGTACGCATCTCTCGACCGGATGGCCAGGTCGGCGCGCAACCATGGCGACGCCCGAACCATGGATCAGCTGCGGGCCGACAAACTTGCCGAGTGCGTCATAGGCCGTTCAGGTGGCCGGCCGGGCTCTGCAAGGGCGGAGATCTATGTACATGTCGACCTGCCGACGCTGATGGGGCTTGCCGAGAATCCGGCGCATCTCGCCGGACACGGCCCGGTACCGGCGACGGTCGCCCGCCGGATCGCGGAGGATCCCACGTCCACGTGGAGGAGGGTGGTGACCGACCCGCTCAACGGTGCGCCCCTCGAGGTCGATCGTAAGCGGTACCGGCCGACGAAGGCGGTGGCCGACTACGTGAAGGTACGTGACAAGGAATGCCGGTTTCCCGGTTGTCACCGCCCTGCCGCGTACGTCGACCTCGACCACGTCACGCCACACGGTTGTGACGGGCCGACCTGCGCGGCGAACCTCATCGGACTGTGCCGACACCACCATGTCGTCAAACACACCGCCGGATGGTGGTTCGAGGTCGAACCCGACGGAACCCTCCATATCACGACACCGCGCGGTGCATGCCATACCAGTCGTCCCCCTGTGGAGTTGTGCGACAGCGTCGCAGCAGGCGAACGTACGGGCGTGACAGTCGGTGGCGAGGACGGATCGAACACGGGACCCACACGTGGCCGTCGGGCGCGGAAGCGGAGGCGGCGCGCGAACCGGTGCGGTTCCGGCAACGGCTTTAGCGGTGCACGCGCGTCATCCGGAGATCACGCATCGGGGCGGGATAGTCGAGTCGGAACACGCTGATCGGCTCGGAGAGCTTGTCGCCGCGAAGGTATGTGGGAACCGGTTTCTGTGTTGCGAGTTGCATCAACGGAGCATAAGGACCGCCCTGGCTCGATATGTAGGACACGCTGCCGATGTCGCGGATCGCCGGTCCGGATGCGAAGCGATAGCGGACCGGCTCGACAGTGCCGTCGGCGACGGACGGTGGGCGACGGCATGGCATCGTGAAGGCTCCCACCCAGTCGAGCATGACGGGTTCGGATGCGGGCACGAGCTCGGTCGAAGGAACGGTCTTCGGCAACCGTGGTGCACCGGCCGCGACCCATCCGTCGCCGGGACGTTCGTCGACCATCCTCAACCGGACCATCGTTGCGTTGCGCGGGTCGAACCGTGCTTCCGTCCATTCCGGAGTCAGAAGAACGGACTGAGAGTCGAGGAGTTTGCCGGCACTGTCGGCGAATTCCACTGTTGCCGATACGGCCCCGGTGCCTCGTGCAGGAATGACTACCGGTGGTGCGGCGGGGGAGTCACTGCCGTCGGGCAGTCGATACCAGGATGTCGTGACCTCGCCGGGGCGCCCATTGCTGTGCCACACGGGGGCCTCCGTACTGCCGTACGGCTCGAGTAGCCCATGTCGCGGAAATGAGCCGTTCGTGGTGAAGCCGTTCACCGTAGGGAATCCGGAGCTGGGAAGCATGCCTGCCGAGACATCCGGTTCGACTTGAAGCCATTCTTCGATGCCGCATGGATCTCCGCCCAACGCGGCGACATTGGCCGCGCCGGTCGTATAGGTAGCGGCTCGCGGCACCATCGCATACGTCATCGTGCCGACCTCGACCACGACCACGCCGAAGGCGACGACAGGCACGAACCATGCGGGGGTCAGCCAACGCCACGCTCCCGCGAGTCCGGCGACGGCCAGTACCAACCCGGCGCCCAAGGCCAGGTCGGCTGCGTCGATGCCGGCCACCCCGGGCGGAACGTCCGACCACTTGACGTTCAATGCACCGAGGAACCACCACCGCAACGGAGCCCCGATGCCCACCCACACGGCGACCGCCAGGCCGGCGCACGCCAATGACAACTGCCAGTTGCGCTGCAAGGCTTTGTGCGCGATCGCGTGCACGACCACGGCGACGAGCAAGGTCGCCACTCCGGTGAGGACGCCGAAGTGATGGGTGTACTTCGTGGGGGTAAGTGCGAGTGCGGCGAAGTAGAGGACCGACGTGATCAGGAGGCGCCGCGTCGGTGCCGCGGCCACTTTCGGCGTCCGCCGCAGGACGACCAGTATCGCCAGAACGGCCATGCCAAACCACAGCAAGAGCACGGGCAGTCGCCGGTTCAGTCCGCCCTGGAGTGGATCGAACAGCCACTCGTAGCGCTGTCCTTCACCAGTGATGCCGTAACTAGGGCCGATCTCGGTACGTACGTCGACGGCATGCAGGACTGCATCGATTGATTGGTCGTGGAACATCAGCAGCAGCACCGAGGCCCCCGCCGCGAGCAGTACGGCGATCGCGCGCAATCCGTGTGCACGCACCGTCGGCCAGGCAGCAGGAAACGCAACGAGTAGCTGCAGGAAGACGGCGAGGCCGGTCGGCGTGACGGCTGTCGTCGCACCCGCGGTGACGACGGAGCAGGCGAGGAGTGACAGCCTGCGCGTCGCGATGCCCCGTTCGACGAGCGCCAGCGTGGCCAGCGAACCGAGCATCACCCATGGTTCGGGGCGCAGGCCGATGCCGAACTGCACGGTCCACAGGAGGAACACTCCGCCCGCGGCCCAGCGGGCCACCGTGATTCTTCCCTTGGCGAAGCGCGGAACCAGCACGCGGTCGATCAGCAACCAAGAAACAAGGCACACGACAAGTGACGGAAGGCGAAGCCACAGCGTGGTCGTGCTGATCTCCACCCACGGCCGGTACAGCTCGTAGAACCAGCTGAACGGTGCTTCAGGGGCGTTGAACCACCGCATGTAGTTGCCTACGAAGCCGGTGTCGGCCGACGACAGGATCATCGAGACGATGTATCCGTCGTCCACTGTGGCGGCGCCGATCATGGCCCAGACGACGAGCGTTCCCGCAACCACTCCGTCCAGCGGTCGAGGGCGGACCCACCCGTGAGGAAGCAACCGGGGTCGACGCGGTTCACGACGCCGAAGAGCGAGCAGCATTCCGACGAGCGCACCGATCGCGATGAACCCGGCGGCAATCTTCAGGACGCTCGGATTCGACGCGTATCGCATGTCCGGGGTGACCTCCACCGCCAACCCGGTCGTGGTCGTGATGTCGGTGAACAGGCCGTTGACCGCGGGACGTTCCGATGTCCGGCCCTGTTCGTGACCGTCGACGTGCACGGTGGTTCCCGACGGACCCGAGACAACCTGCCATCGGCAGGTATCGGTCAGCGGCGCAGTGGCCAATCGGGTCTGGCCGAGCGTGGCGGTGACCCGCCCGTCCGACACCCGCACGGAAAGCCCGCGCGGGGCGGGCTGGACGCCGTCGGATCCCGTCGTCGACAGGAGAACGCCGCTGCCGAGTGAGACCGCGTCGGCGCACGAGAAGGTCACGTCCATCCGTTGCGGCGCATAGGGCAGCAGCGGGAGTGTCGTGTCCTCGGGAGCGCCGGACGGCCACGTGTATGTGGTCGTCGCGTGGTCCACAGGCGCCAGGACGAACGCGAGAGAGGCGATCGCCGACAGCAGACCCAGCAGCGTCGCGGAGAAGCGGCGAAGGTTGCCGTTCGGAGCGGGGCGGCCGGGCGCGGTCGTGGAGGCGGTCACAACCCGCACTGTAAAGACTCGTGCCACTCCACGGAGTAATGCCTGTGTGCTGCAGACTTACGAGTTGATTACGCCGAACAGTGGAAGTAAGTCATGACTGGTCGCAAGCGCACAGCGGTGGTCGTTGCGGTGTCCGGGTCAGGCCCCATCGGTTCGGCGCTCCTCGAAGCGAACTGTCTGTGGTTCGACCGTGATCGCGAACCGCGCACACCGGAGTACCGCCTGCTGTACGCCACCGGACCGGGACCCGGACACCTGGACCGTGCATTCCGACGCCAGAGGCGTCGGCCACTTCACACTGGTGCGCATCCGTTGACGCAGGCGTTTCGTTTTCGCGCAGACCCGGTAGCTTGTCCCTGGCCGAACGGGTAGGAGCGATGACGACGACACACGAGGCGGACGCATCCATGACCGCGCAGAGTGACGGCGGCCCGACCAGCGACGACACGGAGGTCGAGGCCTCGACCGACCGCGCCTCGGCGGGCAACGGGGCGGGACGGCTCCGGCGGGTGCTGTCCCGGCGGGACCCGCTCGCGTGGTTGCTCGGCGCCGTCGCGGCGCTCGTCGCCGTGGTGTTCGTCGTGGTCGACCTGGCATGGAACCAGGGCACCTTCATCGCCCCGCTCGACGACGTCTACATCCACCTGCAGTACGGCAAGCAGCTCGGCAGCGGTGAGCTGTTCCGATTCAACCCGGGTGACCCGATCAGCACGGGCGCCAGCAGCATCCTGTACTCGTTCGTGCTGGCCGTCGGATGGCTGCTCGGTTTCAGCGCCAACGGACTGCTCGGTTACGCCGTCACCACGGGCATCGTCTGCACCGCGTTCGCCACGGGCTTGACCTACCACCTGGGCCGGCGGCTCGTGGGACGCGCGGTCGGTGTGTGGGCAGGCGTGCTCACGGCCGCGTCCGGCCCGCTGATGTGGGGTGCTGCCAGCGGGATGGAGGTCGGCCTCACCGCCCTGCTCGCCGTCGGCACGACGTACCTGTTCGTGCTGGAACGTCCCGAAGGCCGGTTCCGCTGGACCCCGGTCGTGGCAGTGCTGCTCGCGCTCGTGCGCCCGGAGGGCATGGTGCTGGCGATCGCGCTGACCGGCGCGATGCTGTGGACGACGCTGGGTGGCAGGCGCGCAGGAGAGACGCGACGTCCCCGAGCGGCGTTGTGGGCGCTGCTGCCGTTGGTCGCCCCGATCGGCCAGTACCTGTTCTACTGGATCGCCACCGGCACGTTCTCGGCCAACGGCGTGCAGTCGAAGTCGCTGATGTCGGACCGGCCCACGTTCTACATCGGGGACTTCGTCCAGCGCGCCACCGAGAACCTGCGCGGCGCCGTCGGCTTCTTCAACGGCATGACCGGCCAGAACTACGCCTTCCCCGGCATGCTGATCGTTTTCGTGCTCGGCCTGGCGTACCTGCTGGTCAAACACCGCCGTTGGCGCTCGTTGGCCGTGGCGCTGGCGGTGGCGTTCGCGGGCATCGTGCTGTCGGTGTCGACGCTGTCGACGGCGCTGATCCACGAGCTGCGGTACTTTCAGCCGTTCCTGCCCATCTACATCGTCGGCACGGTCATCGGTCTGTACGCCGTGTCACGCCTCGTCGCGCGCGGCCGGTTCCGGCAGGCGGCACTGCACCTGCTGCCTGCGGTCGCGCTGCTGTTCTCGCTGATGGCGCTGCCGCAGTGGGCGTGGCGGTTCGGCTGGGAGTCCGCGACGATCCGGGACACGAACGTATCCGTCGCCGCGTGGCTGCGCGGCAACCTGCCGCCCGACGCCGTCGTCGGCGTCAAGGACGTCGGCGCGGTCGCGTACTACAGCGACCGCAAGGTCGTCGACACGATCGGCCTGACCACGAACGGGTTCGCCGAAGCCAGCAACCACGGGCCCGGCGCGCTGTACGAGAAACTGCGCACCATGCCCGAGGGCGAGCGGCCCGACTACTTCGCCGTGTACGAACAGTGGCCCGGCGCGGCGATGCACTCGTTCGTCGACACCGGAGTGTTCGCACCGGACCCGGAGATGACGTTCGAACTGAACGTGCCGCGCGACAGCTCCGGCTGGAGCATCGTCCCGTTCGACGAGCTGAAGGTGCGCAAGGCCAACTGGAGCCTCGCGGGCACGGGCGACGCCGCCCCGGTCCGCGGGGACGTGCGGGACCACGTGAACATCGGATCGCTCGACTCCGAAGAAGCCCACGGCTACGCGCCGCAGATGGAACAGCCCGGCGTGCAGCCCTACACGGACCTGCGGCGGCAGGAAGGCATCATCGACAGCAGCCGGTACATCCTCGGCGGCGAAACGTTCCGCATCGGCAACCTGAAACCCGGCGAGGACACGAAGCTGACCAGCCGGGTGATGGTCAACGGCATCGAACAGTTCGTGCGCGTGCGCGTCGACGGGCGCGCGGTCGGCGTCTGGGACCTCGGCCCGAACCGCGATGCCTGGCGCACCCGCTCGTTCGACATCCCCGGCGAATTCGTGACGAGGCCGGACGCCGAGATCACCCTCGAACCCGTCCGACCGCTGCTCAGCCCGTACCCGGAGTACACCAGCTACGGCTACTGGGTCACGCAGTAGGCGACACGCCCCCGCCGACCAGAAGCCCCACCCGACATAACCGCACCCCACGAAGAGCAGCGGCTCCGCCACCCCGGTCGGGTGGCGGAGCCGCTGCTGCAAGCGCTGCGATCGGTCAGGCGCTGCGGTCCGGCCGAGCGCTGCGATCCGTCGTCAGATCGGAAGTTTGCGGAAGATCGGGCGCGGCACGTGCCGCAGCGCCGACATGACCCAGCGGAACGTGCCCGGGGCCCACACGAGGTCCTTGCCGCGGCGTGCGGCGTCGACGGCGATGTCGGCCACCGATGCCGCCGTCTGCTCCAGCGGGGCCTTGTCCATGCCCTCGGTCATCTTCGTGCGCACCTGGCCGGGGCGCACCACGGTCACCCGCACGCCGTACGGCGCGAGCGCCTCACCGAGGCCCAGGTAGAAGCCGTCGAAGCCGGCCTTCGTGGAGCCGTAGACGAAGTTGGACCGGCGCACCCGTTCGCCGGCGACCGACGACAGCGCGATCACCGAGCCGTGGCCCTGCTGTTTGAGCCGCTCGGCCAGGGCCACGCCGACCGACACAGGAGCCGTGTAGTTGACGGTCGCCATCTCGACGGCCTGGGCGTGGTCCTGCCACGCCTCCTCGGCGTCGCCGAGCAGGCCGAACGCCACGACGGTCACGTCGATGTCGCCGCTCGAGAACGCCTTGTCGATCACCAGAGGATGCGAATCGGTGTCGGCGGCGTCGAAGTCGACGGTCTCGACCTCGGCGCCCGCGCCGCGCAGGCGCTGGGCGGCCTCCTCGAGGCGGGGCGACGGCCGGGCCGCCAGCACGACCCGCAGCGGCCGCTGGGCCAGGTACTTCTCGGCGATCGCCAGCGCGATGTCCGAGGTGCCGCCGAGAAGCAGCAGCGACTGGGGGTTTCCCACCGCGTCGATCACAGTTCCAGCCTCCTGGCCATGTCGGAGATGAAGATGCCGTAGGGGTCGACGGAGTGGCGGATCTTCTTCCACTCGTCGATACGCGGGTACATGCGGTGGAACGTCTCGGCGGTGGTCCGCGAGTCCTTCGCCGTGTACAGACGTCCGCCCAGCTCGAGGACCATCCGGTCGAGCTCGTTGCACAGCTGCGCCAGGCCCGGCTTGATCGGGAAGTCCAGGCACACCATCCAGCCCGGGTGCGGGAACGACAACGGCGCCGGGTTGCCCTCGCCCATGCGCTTGAACACGTTCAACGCCGAGTAGTGCCCGGAGTGCGCGACCTTCTCGACGATCCGACGCAGGCCCTCGTTCGCGCCGAGCGGCGTGCTGAACTGGTACTGCAGGAAACCGTTGCTGCCGTAGCCGCGGTTCCACTCTCCGACCAGGTCGAGCATGTGGTAAAAGGCCGTGATGTTCTGGATCGCGCCGCGGCCCCCCTTCGGCGTGGACCGGTAGTAGAACTCGCCGATCGCGCTCAGCGACAGCTTGTTCATCAGGCCGTTCGGGAAGACGTCCGGCACGGTCAGCAGCTGCGGCGCCGAGAACTTCAACGGTTCGCTGCGCAGCTTCGGCGGGAGGTCGTCCAGCGTGGCCAGCGACCCGCGCGCGAACGCGCCCCGGCCGAGCTTGCGGCCCTTCGAGATCGTGTCGAACCAGACCGACGAGTACGTGTAGTTCTCGTCGGAACCGTCGCTGATCAGCTCGAGCGTGCCGTCGAGGTCGTCGGTGCGGTCGTTGTCGACGATGAAGTACGCCGTCTCCGTGCGCGTCATCCTGATCCGGGCACGCACGATGATGCCGGTCAGGCCGATGCCTGCGACGGTGGCCCAGAACAGGTCCGCCTCGGGACCGTCCGGGGTGAGACTGCGCACGCGGCCGTCGGCGGTCACCAGGTCCAGCGACACGACGTGGTTGCCGAAGCTGCCCGCGCTGTGGTGGTTCTTGCCGTGGATGTCGTTGGCGATCGCGCCGCCGATCGTCACCTGCCGCGTGCCCGGCAGGACCGGCACCCACAGGCCGTACGGCAGGGCGGCCTTCATCAGCGAGTCGAGGCTGACGCCCGCGTCGACGTCGACGATCGCGCTGTCGGGGTCGATCGAATGGATGCGGTCCAGGGAGGTCATGTCGACGACGAGGCCGCCCGCGTTCTGCGCCGGGTCGCCGTACGACCTGCCGAGGCCGCGCGCGATGACTCCGCGCTCACCCGCCTGCGCGACCGCGCGTGCGATCACCTCGACGTCGGGCGTGGCGAGCACGTTCGCCGTGGTCGGGGCCGTCCTGCCCCACCCGGCCAGGGTGCGCCGTTCGATGTGCCGTTCGGGAGTGGGTGTGCTCACTCGAGCCAGGGTAACCATCTCGAGATATAGCCTGTCTCCGGTGCCACAATGTCCGATCCCTACACTCGATAACCACGCGCCCGAAAACGGTGCGCGGCCGTAAGAACTCACGGCCGGAACGCAGGCAGGCAGAACGCATGCCGGTAGAACAGTGGGTCGGCAGAACAGCAGGTCCGCAGAGGTCCGCAGAACAAAGGTGCAGCGGTGACAACGATGGAATCTCCCGCCGGCGAGGTGGCGAAGTCCGCATCGCCCGGACTGGTGTCGCAGATCGCCCGGTTCGTTCTCATCGGCGGGTTCTGTGCGCTGGTCGACTCCGGTCTGTACTGGTTGTTGCTGCAGGGCGGCACGTGGGTGCATTTGGCGAAGGCGATCAGTTTCATCGCGGGCACCACGACCGCTTATTTCCTTAACCGCCGCTTCACGTTTACCGCCGCCCAAAAGGGCGGGGCCGGTCAGATCGGCGGGTTCGCTGCGCTCTACACCACGACGTTCTTCGTCAACGTCGGAACGAACGCCCTGATGCTCGCGATGCTGTCCGACGACTTCCGGTGGCGGGTCGCGGCTGCGTGGGTCATCGCGCAGGGCACCGCCACGGTGATCAATTTCGTGATGTTGAAATGGGTCGTGTTCCGTGAATCCCGCGGCTGACGAAGCCTGGTGCGGACCGGTGCGCGACGGCCTGTACCTTACTGGCGTTCGCGCGTTGGAGTGACACCGGTGAGGTGTCGATTCCGCAATGTGAACACGTCGAACTGCAAATCCGGTGGCCCTGTACTACTTGGAGGACGCCCCTCATGTCCGGTGAAGCAACAGTGACGACCGAGTCGACGGCCGGCGCGCTGTTCACGGCCCACACCCCGGCGTCGGGGCGCCTGCTCGCTCAGCGCGGCCTGTTCGAGGGCCCGTCGGCGATCGTCAGCAAGGACCTGTACCTGGATGTGGTCGAGGGTGTCGCGTCGCGTGACCGCGAGACCGTGACGCTGGAGCCGTCGGCCAAGGCCACGGGCAACACGTACTTCGGCCGGTTCCCCGCGTCGTACTGGCAGCGCTGGACGACGGTGCGGTCGGTGTTCGTCGAGGCCGTCGTGAGCGGCTCCGGAACGCTGATGGTGCGTGCCTCGGACGTCGCGGGCGACTCCCGCACCGTCGCCGCCGAGTCCATGACCGACGTCGTGCAGCGCACGGTGACGCTCGAGGCGAAGCTCGACAAGTTCGTCGACGGCGGCGGGCTGTGGCTCGACCTGGAGACGGACGCCATGGAGCGGCTCACCGTCTCGGCGGTGCGCTGGACCGTCGACGCCCCCGAGACGGTTCGTCCGACCGCGGTCACGATCTGCACGATGAACCGCGCGGACGACTGCCTGTCGAACCTGCGCACCCTCGCCGACTCGCTGCCCGCGCTGGAGACGCTCGACGCGATCTACGTCGCAGACCAGGGCACCGACACGGTCGACTCGCGGGACGGGTTCGCCGAGGTCGCCGGCGCGCTGGGCGACAAGCTCAGGTACGTCAAGCAGCCCAACCTCGGTGGTGCAGGCGGTTTCACCCGCGGCCTGTACGAAGTGGCGGGGCAGGCCGCCGGCGACCACGCCAACGTACTGTTCATGGACGACGACGTGCTGCTCGAGCCGGACATCGTGATCCGGCTGACCGCGTTCTCCAACAAGGCCGCCAATCCGATGATCGTCGGCGGCCAGATGCTGAATCTGCTGCACCCCAACCAGCTGCACGTCGGCGCTGAGTACGCGCAGCTGAACGCCCTGCAGCCCGGTGTGCCGGTGCCGCACAGCCCGGAGACCGCCGACCTGCTCGGCGTCAACCCGAAGACGGGCAAGGCGACCCGTCAGGAACGCCGGCTCGACGCGGGCTACAACGGTTGGTGGTCGTGCCTGATCCCGTCCGAGATCGTGCAGAAGATCGGCTACCCGATGCCGTTCTTCTTCCAGTGGGACGACGCCGAGTACAGCTACCGTGCCCGCGCCGCCGGGTTCCCCACGGTGACGTTGCCCGGTGCGGGCGTGTGGCACGCCGACTTCCACTGGAAGGACTGGGACGAGTGGCACCGCTACTTCAACCTGCGTAACTCCATCATCACGGCGGCGCTGCACAGTCCGTTCGACCTCAACCTGCTCTCGCGGGTGCTGATGGCGCAGGTGATGCGTTACCTGCTCGGCATGCAGTACGGCCTCACGGCAACGTTGATCAAGGCCGTCGAGGACTTCCTCGAAGGCCCGGAGATCCTGCACGACGGCGGGGTCGCCGCGATGAAGGAGATCCGGGAGATCCGCGCCCAGTACCCGGAGACGAAGCGGCACGACCCGACGAACGTGCCCGGCATCCCGTCGAACGACATCGTCATCAACAACACCGCGCCGCGGCCGAGCATGCAGCGTGCGGTGCTGGTCAAGCGCATCCTCAACCGTGCACTCGGCAAGCACCGGTTCGCCATGGGCGCCATCCCGGCCGACGAGGCCCACTGGTGGCACGTCGCGCTGTTCAAGACGGCCGTCGTCACCGACGCCTCGCAGGAGGGCGTGCGCGTGCGGTCCTACGACAAGGACCGCATGGTCGACCTCGGCAAGCGGGCCGTCCAGGTAGTCAGCCGTCTCCGCAAGGAGGGGCAGGCCGTGCAGGCGCAGTACAAGCGCGCCATGCCGGAGCTGACCAGCCGCGAGAACTGGAAGCGCCTCTACGAGCTCTGATCCCCGCGGGTGTTCGGCATGCGCCGTCCGGTATCCGCGGGGTCACCGCGGGCTCGCCGTCACCGCATGCCGAACACCTTGCCGGAACGCTGAAGGTCGTCGACGTACGCGGCGGCCACGTGGGCGAAGTTGACGTGCACGGTGCGGTCGTCGGCGTCGCGGATGCTCTGCACCGACCCGTGATCGAGGTACAGGTTCACCTGGCTTGCCACCTCGTCGACGACGTCGGCGTGCAGCGGGAAAACCAGTGGTTCGCCGCCGCTGACGAGGTGCAGCACGAGCGCGGGCTTGGTTTCGGCCATACCCCACCCTGGCCACCTCCGACCCGTATCGGCAAGACGGTTCGCCCACAGCGGATCGGCGCGGGTCACCGCTTCCTCAGGAGTGGCTCCGCCCGGCGCGGCGGGCTGCTAACGTGCTGGCCGCAGGCGGAGCAGAACCGGGGGAGAGATGGCGCGATCGTTCTCACTGTCGCTGGTGGCAGTGGACATCCTGCTCGAGCAGTACAAGCTCGGAAGGTCGCCGTTCCCGTTCGAGATCCCGCACATGGGCACGACGCACACCCAGCGCAACCAGGTGCGTGAGGCCGTGTACCGCGACCTCGAAACCCGCGGCCTGGCTCGTGGCGGCAGGTTCGAACCGGACGCCGAGACCGCGTTCGAGGCGTTCATGCGCGCACCGCTGATCGTGGCGTTGGCGGGTCGACTCGCCGACGACCAGGAGATCTATGCGCGTGCGGTCTCCGACGGCCAGTTCGCCGTCCTGGTGCGCCAGGACGGCAACATGCTGACGTTCACCGAAGTGCGGCCCACGAACTTCGTCGCGGAGCTGGTGGACCTGTTGCCGCTGACGAAACCTGCGCCCGGCCAGTCGATCACCGTGCCGGTGCCCGCCGCGCGCAAACCACGGTCCGCGGACGGATACGATCCGTTCGGCGGAGTCCAGGCGCCCCGGTCGTCGCAGACGGCGTCACAGGAACGCGCCGTGGCCCGCATGTTCGAGAAGACGATGGACCGCGTCGGGTTCATCACCGCCTTCGTCCCCGGCGACGGCGGCAGGCCGGTCAAGCTCGACCCCGTCATGTGGTTCGACAACGAGGACGGCAGGCATCTCGGCACCCAACGCGCCGCCGAGGACGGCCAGAAATGGGCCACGTACGCACCTGCCGACAACGCCCGCATCGTCTCCCAGCTCTACACCCAGCTCGAACCGTATTTGTAGCGGCGTAGCCCGGCGGTGCGGGTCGCACCGCCGGGCTACGCGTCGCGGTCCGGCTGCGCGGCGGTGCTAAGCGAAGATGCTCAGCACCAGCACGAAACCGAATCCGATGACGCCGATCAATGTCTCCAGCACCGTCCACGTCTTGAGTGTGGTCTTGACGTCCATGCCCAGGTAGCGGCCGACGAGCCAGAACCCGGAGTCGTTGACGTGCGAGAGCACGGTGGCGCCACAGGCGAGCGTGATCACCAGCAGGGCGCGGTACAACGGTGTCACGCCTTCGGTCGCGGCGAGGGTCGGCGCGATGAGGCCGGCTGTGGTGGTGAGTGCGACCGTGGCTGAACCCTGGGCCACGCGCAGTCCGGTGGAGATCAGGAACGCCGCGAGGATGAGGGGAATGCCGAGGTCCTTCAGGGTTTCGGCCAGCGCCTGGCCGATGCCGCTGACGTAGAGCACCTCACCGAACATGCCACCCGCGCCGGTGATCAGGATGATCGCGCAGACAGGCGCCAGCGCTCCGTTGACGATGTTTTCCACCGAGGCGCGGGAACGGCCGCGGCCGAGCACCACCAGGCTGACGAGGGCCGTGACGAGCAGTGCGATCGGGGTTGCGCCGAGTACCCGCAGTGCCTGCACCCAGGTCGCGTCGGCGTCGACGACGCCTGCGGTGCCGAGGGTGTTCAGGCCGGTGTCGAGGAAGATCAACACCATCGGCAGCAGGAGGATCGCGATGACCGTGCGGAACCTGGGGTAGGGCAAATCCCCGGTCGCTGTGTCTCCATCAGCCGAGTCGCCGGTGCCGGAGTTGGTTCCTGACGCACCGGCGAGGGAGAGGGCCGGCACGGCCAGGTCCACGCGGCGTCCGATCATCTTGCCGCCGACGTAGCCCGCGAGGTACCAGGTCGGCACCGCGATCGCCAGGCCGACGAGCAGCACGAGGCCCATGTCGGCATCGAGGAACTCGGCGGCCGAGACCGGGCCGGGATGCGGCGGGACGAAGGCGTGCATCACGGCGAACGCACCGAGCGGCGGCAGCGCGTAGAGCAGCACCGAACCGCCGAAGCGCGTGGCGACGCTGAAGATGATCGGGACGAACACCACGAACGCGGCATCGAGGAAGATCGGGAACCCGAAGAACAGGGCGGCGACGCCGAGAGCCAGCGGGGCCCGTTTCGCGCCGAACCGGTTGACCAGCGAATTGGCCAGGACGTCCGCGCCTCCCGTGACTTCCAGCAGGCGGCCGATCATCGCGCCGAGGCCGACGAGCAGGCCGACTTCGGCAAGGGTGGTACCGAAACCGCCCATCAACGTGTCGACGAGCTCGTCGAGTGGGATCCGCGTGCTTACCGCGGTCAGCACGCTGACCAGTACGAGTGCGATGAGTGCGTGCACCCGGAACTTGATGATCAGCAACAGCAGCAGTGCGACGGCACCGGCTGCGATCGCCAGCAGCGGGCCCACTCCGTAGGCCGGCGTTATCTCTTCCATCGGTTTCCTTTTCTCAACACTGAGTGAATTCTTGTGCCCGGGGTTCGGTGATTGCGCTGTGGGTGGTAACGGGTTCGGTGGCCCCGTTCGGCTGTGCTGCCCGGACTCGGGCGCGCAGGTCGGCGCGGTCTGTCAGCGGGTGACGTCGCTGGTGTCGGCGGCGAGCTCACTGCGGTCGGGGAGGCCTTCCCAATCGCCTCTGACCGCGACGGTCAGTGCTCCGGCCGCGGCCGCGTCGTCCAGTCGCTGCCGTACGGGATCGCCGCGGAGCCGGGCGGCCAGGTATGCGGCGGCGAAGGAATCGCCCGCGCCCACCGGGTCGACGACGGTGGTGGGCCGCGGCGGAACCGTGACGATCTCCCCATCGGTCAGGGCCACCGCCCCGTCCCCGCCGCGTTTGATGACGACCTCGCGCGGTCCGAGTGCGGCCAGGGCGTGGGCGAGCTGTGCCGGGTCGGAACCGTCGACGAGCAGTCGCGCCTCGTCCTCGGTGGCGAACAATACGGTGGCTGCCGATGCCAGCGGGTGCAGTGCCGCGGTGGCCTCGTCGGGGGTCCACAGTGCGCGGCGGTAGTTGAGGTCGAAGGAGATCGGCACGCCGGCGGCGCGGGCCGACTCGGTCGCGGCGAACGCGGCGTCGCGGGCGGACTCGCTCAGTGCGGGCGTGATGCCGGTCAGGTGGAGTGCGCCGGCCCGCTGGACCGCGGTCTCGTCGACGTCGGCCGGTCGCAGTCGGGACCCTGCGGAGCCGGTGCGGTAGTAGGAGACGCGAGTCCGCGTTCCGGTCCGCCGCTCCTTGACCATGAGCGCGGTCGGCGCGTGTTCGTCGGTCAGCACGTGCTCGGCGGGCAGTTGCTGACCGGCGAGGGTCATCCGGATGAGCCTGCCGAACTCGTCGTCGCCGACGCGCCCGATCCACGTGGCCTGGCCTCCGAGGCGGGCCACGCCGATCGCGACGGTCGCTTCGGCGCCGGCGACGCCGAGGGTCAGGTTCGGCGCATGCCGCAGCGGTCCGACGATGGGCGACGTGAGCACGGCCATCGCCTCGCCGAGGGTGACGAGCCCGCTCATGCGGCGGCCCCGGTTTCGGCCAGGAATGCGTGGGCGCGCCTGCGCAGCTCGCCCAGGTCGCCGCCGTCGAGGGCGTCGCCCAGCAGCGGACTGCCGATGCCGAGTCCGCACGCCCCGGCGTCGAGGTACGGGCGCACGAGATCCAGCGTCACCCCGCCGGTGGGCAGCAGGTCGATGTCGTCGAGCGGGGCACGGAGTTCGCGGATGTAGCCGGGACCGCCCAGGCTCGCGGGGAAGATCTTGACGGCCGTCGCGCCGAGTTTCGCGGCGGTGGTGACCTCGCTTGCGGTGAACGCACCGGGAAAGTAGCCGAGGCCGCGTGCGTGCACCCGGGCCGCCACGTCGGAGTCGGTGTCGGGTGCGACGACGAACCGCGCGCCTGCCTCGGCGGCACGATCCACTTGCTCGGGCGTGCGCACCGTGCCCACGCCCACCGTGGCGGACGTGCCGTGTCGCTGCGCGGCGCCGCGGACGGCGTCGAGCGCGCCGGGGGTGTTCATCGTGATCTCCAGACAGCGCACGCCGGCGTCGACGAGCGTGTCCACGACCGCGTCGATGTGGTCACCGGAGCGTCCGCGGAGGATCGCGACGACCCGCGTGCTCCGCAGGGCCTCGCCGAGCAGAGTCCCGCTTTCGGGCGTGCTGCCGGCAGCACTGCTTTCGGAGGCCCCGTCCTGCGGAGTGTTCGTCGAGCGCATCGTCATACCTTCGGTGAGTCCGTGGGTAAGTTGCAATATTTGCAAACCCTTTGTAAATTCTGCATCAGTCTGTACGCTGCGCCGTCGAAGGTCAAGGAGTGAGATGTCGACAACCGTTGCCAAGGCAGTGCTCGTGCTGCACCAGCTGGCCGACGGTCCGCGGTCGCTGTCAGCGCTCGCCGATGCCGTGGGTGTGCACTCGTCCACGGCGTTGCGCATGATTCAGCCGCTGCTCGCCGACGGGCTGATCGCACGCGGCGGTGACGGGAAGTACCGCCTCGGCCTGCGGCTCGCCGAGCTCGGCCAGCAGGCGCTCGACAACGTGGATCTGCACGGCGCGGCGCACGGCCACCTGCTGGAACTGGCCGAGGACGTCGGCGCGACGGTGCACCTGGCGCAGCTCATCGACGATGCGATCGTCTACGTCGACAAGATCGAACACCCGGCGACGATGCGGATGTGGTCGCGCGTCGGGCGTGCCGTGCCGCTGCACACGTCGTCGGTGAGCAAGGCGATCCTCGCCCGCCTCGAGCCCGAGCTGCGGGACCGGCTGATCGCCCGGTGCGGGTTCGAACAGCACACCGACGAGACCATCACCACCCGCGAGGCGCTCCTCGCCGAGCTGCGCGTGACCGCCGACCGCGGCTACGCCACCGACCTGGGCGAGTTCGAACCTCTCGTGCACTGCATCGGTATCCCCGTGCCCCAGTCGTCCGGCGTCGACGCGGCCGTCTCGGTTACCACGATCCAGGCGTCCCCCGACGTCGACGCGCTCCGCGGGCTGGTTCCCCGGCTCGCCACCGCGGCGACGGCCATCGCCGCGGACCTCGGCCACCGCGGCTGACCCGGCCGCCCTTACCCAGTACCGAACAGGAGAAGTCGCCCGTGAAGATCACCAGCATCAAGACGTACCTGATCGAGCCTCGCTGGCTGTTCCTCCGAGTGGAGACCGATGACGGCATCGTCGGCTGGGGAGAACCGGTCGTCGAGGGCCGCGCGCACACCGTCGCGGCAGCGGTCGACGAGATGTCGGACTACCTGATCGGCGCCGACCCCACGCGCATCGAGGATCACTGGCAGGTGCTGACGAAGGGCGGCTTCTACCGGGGCGGACCGATCCTGTCCAGCGCGGTGGCCGGCATCGACCAGGCGTTGTGGGACATCCGCGGCAAGTCGCTCGGTGTGCCGGTGCACGAGCTGCTGGGCGGGGCGGTGCGGGACACGATGCGGATCTACTGCTGGATCGGCGGCGACGAGCCCACCGAGGTCGGTGAGGAGGCCGCCAGGCAGGTCGAGGCCGGTCTGACCGCGGTGAAGATGAACGCCACCGGGCGGATGCGGCCGCTGGAGACGACCGCGCAGATCCAGGCAGCCGTCGACCGCGTCGCAGCGGTGCGCGAGGTCATGGGCCCGGACCGCGACGTCGCCGTCGACTTCCACGGCCGGATCTCGCCGGCCGTGGCGCGGGTACTGTGCCGTGAACTGGAACCGTTGCAGCCCATGTTCGTCGAGGAACCGGTGGTGCCGGAGCTGTCGGCGGACATCGGAAAGATCTGCGCGTCGACGACCATCCCCATCGCCACGGGTGAGCGGCTGTTCTCGCGGTGGGACTTCCGTGACGTTCTGCCGCAGGGCGTCGCCGTGGTTCAGCCGGACCTGTCGCACGCGGGCGGCATCTCCGAATGCCGGCGGATCGCGGCGTTCGCCGAGGCCTACGGCGTCGCGCTCGCACCGCATTGCCCGCTCGGCCCGGTGTCACTCGCGGCCAGCCTGCAAGTCGACTTCGCCAGCCCGAACGCGCTCATCCAGGAGACGAGCCTGGGTATTCACTACAACCAAGGTTCGGACCTGTTGGACTACCTGGCCGACCCAGCGGTGTTCGCGTTCGCCGACGGCTACGTCCAGCGGCCGACCGCGCCGGGCCTGGGTGTTGAGATCGACGAGGCCGCCGTCGCGAAGGCCGCGGAGACCGGGCATCGGTGGCGCTCCCCGATCTGGCGCCACGAGGACGGCGGTTTCGCCGAGTGGTGACCGACGGTGCTACGCGCGGAGGATTGCCCCGGCGAGAGGGTGCGCGGGTCAGTAGCGGTAGAAGTGTTCCCTGCGGCCCTGGCGGACGAGGCGTAGCCACTCGACGAACGCCTTCGGATCGCGTTTCACACCCACGAAGTACAGGCCGAACCGGGCGATCTCCAGGGCGCCGATCTTGCGCATCCCCGGCTGCGACAGCAGGAACCCCCGGTTGCGGTACGTGTAGTAGCGCTTGACCTCGTTCTCGGGGTCCTGGGCGTGGAACCGGCCCCCGAGCATGGGCTTGAACTCGTCCGACCCGTTCGGATGCAGGTACGCCGCACGCAGCGAGGTGCCGAACGGCAGCCCCGACCGCGCGAGCCGCCGGTGCAGCTCCACCTCGTCACCGCGGAAGAACAACCGCAGGTCGGGCACCCCGGTCACCTCGAGCGTCGAAGCGCGGAACAGTGCACCGTTCATCAGCGAAGCGATACCGGGCAGGAAGTCCTCGCCGAGCTCGGCTGACGTGCGTTTCCACGTCAGCCCGCGCCGCAACGGGAACGCCAGCTTCTCGGGCTCGTCGATGTTGACGACCATCGGCGACACCTCGGCGAGCTCTCGCCGCTCCGCCTCGCCGAGCAGCGTCTCCAGGACGTGCTCGTCGGCGGGCCTGCCGTCGTCGTCGGCGAGCCACACCCACTCGGCGCCGAGCGCCAGCGCGTGCAGCATGCCCAGCGCGAACCCGCCGGCGCCGCCGAGGTTGCGATACGACGGCAGGTACGTGACGGGCCGCGAGTACGCCTCCACGACGTCGCGCGCCGACTCCTCATCGGGGCCGTTGTCGACGACGATCAGGTGGTCGACGGGCCGCGTCTGCGATTCGACGACCTTCAGCGACTCCGCCAGCAGCTCGCGGCGGTTGCGAGTGACGACGACGGCGGCGACCGCGCCTTCGGGGAGGGCGCCCATGTCAGCCGCCGTTCGCCGGAGCCGTGGCGGCGGACGTGTCGGTGGCCTGCCCGTTCGCCGTGCCGTCGGAGGGCTTGGCGAGGTCGTCGGGGTTGGCCTGGCCGAGGCGTTCCAGTACCTCGCGGCTGACGTTCTGGAACGGGTCCCGGCCCTTGTAGCCGGTGAGGACCTCGCGTAGGCGGCCGTGCTGGCGCACCCGGCCCTCGTCCATCCACATGGCCTGGTCGCACAGCTCGAGCAGCAGCTCGTCGGAGTGGCTGGCGAACACCAGGATTCCCGAGCGCTTGACGAGGTCCTTGAGCCGGTCGCGGGCCTTGTTCATGAAGGACGCGTCGACCGCGCCGAGGCCCTCGTCGAGGATGAGGATCTCGGGGTCGATCGAGGTGACCACGCCCAGCGCGAGGCGCACGCGCATACCCGTGGAGTAGGTGCGCAGCGGCATCGCGAGGTAGTCGCCGAGCTCGGTGAACTCGGCGATGTCGTCGATGCGCTTCTCCATCTCCTTGCGGCTCTTCCCGAGGAACAGGCCGCGGACGATGATGTTCTCGAAACCGGAGGTCTCCGGGTCCATGCCGACGCCGAGGTCGAACACCGGCGCGACCTTGCCCGTGACCTTCGCCGACCCGCGGGTGGGCTCGTAGATGCCCGACAGCAGCCGCAGCAGCGTGGACTTGCCCGCGCCGTTGTGGCCGACGAGGGCGAGCCGGTCGCCGTCGGAGAGCTGCAGGTTCACGTCCTGCAGCGCTTCGATGATGGGGACCTTCGAGTCCGAACCGATCTTGCCGCCGACCTTGCCGAGGACCCGCTTCTTCATCGACCGCGTCTTGGCGTCGAAGATCGGGAAGTCCACGTAGGCGTTGCGGACGTCAATGCTGACCATCTGGTGTCACACCCAATACGAGACACGGGCACGGTAGTTGCGCATCACCACGAGCGCGAGTGCCCATCCGACGATCGTGATGCCGATGGCGACGAGCCAGCTCTTGCCGTCGATGTGCTGGCCGATCAGCGGTGCACGCACGATCTGTACGAAATGATAGAGCGGGTTCAGTTCGATGATGGGCAGCGCCCAGGACACGCCATCGCGGCCGTTACCGGCGTACAGCTGGTCGATCGGCCACACGATCGGCGTCAGGTAGAACAGCAGCTGGATCAGCGAGTTGATGAGCTGCGGAATGTCGCGGTAGCGCGTCGAGATGACGCCGAGCATCAGCGTGACCCAGCCGGCGTTCAGCGCCAGGATCGCGAAACCGGGCGCGGCCGACAGGATCGACCAGTCGATACCGGGGTGGCACAGGCCGTTACCCGTGGTGCACGCGTCGTCCTGGATGCCGTACTGCTGCGACAGCGCGGGGAAGAAGATCGCCACGATGATCACGTAGACGATCACGTTGTGCGCAGCCATCAACGTCTGCCGCCACACCGTCCGCAGCGCGTAGATCGTCAGTGGCGCGGGCATCTGCTTGATCAGACCCTCGTTGGAGATGAAGGTCTGCATGCCCTCGGTGATGCAGCCGCTGATGAAGCCCCAGACGATGAAGCCGGTGACGATGTAGGGCAGGAACGTCTCGATCGGCAGGCCGAACAGCTGCGAGTACAGCAGGCCGAGGCCGAGCGCGATGACACCCTGGGTGATCGTCAGCCAGAACGGGCCGATCACCGAACGGCGGTATCGCTGCTTGATGTCCTGCCACCCGAGGTGGCCCCACAGTTCCGTCTGCCGCAGGCCCGAGCGGATGTCGTCGAAGGCGCGCTTGAAGGACCGGCTGCCGGGAACGGGTGCGGTGTCGGTCGTGTCGGCGTTCATCGGTGACTTCGTCCCTGGGCTGTCGCCTGATCCGCCGTCGCGGGAATCAGTGGCCGTCGAGGTGCTTGTGGCATGCACGAGATATGAGGGTACTGCCGCGCCGAAAGTGCGAACGCGCGCGTCGCCTTCTGTGGTCAGCAGATCGCCCATGTGGGTGTAAACAGGTACGAAATGCCAGGTCAAGACGCTGACCTGCTGCCCGTTGCGGGTGTGGTGGGAGGGGTCGGAGGCCGGTGGGCGCGCTGGTAGTTTGCGGCCGTGAGTCGATTGGCCGTGACCGCGGCGGGCCTGCTGGTGGTGTTCGCGTTCGGCACCTGGATGGCGTGGTCGTACGTCACCGACGCGGCATTCGTGGACGCCCGCTATGCCCAGAACCTCGCCGAAGGGCACGGTCTCGTCTACAACGTCGGGGACCACAACCCGGTCGAAGGGTTCACCAGCCTCCTGTGGACGTTGTGGCAGTCGCTCTTCTCGCTGTTCGGCGCCGACCCGGTGCTCGTCGCGCAGGTGACCGGCGTCGCGGCCGGTGTGGCGACGCTCGTGCTGCTGATGCGCGCGGTCGACGGCGCCGCGGCCGTCGTGGCCGGCTGCGCCTACGTGCTGTTCCTCCCGACCTACTTCCACCTCGCGGGCGGACTCGAGACGGGCCTGGTCGCGCTCGTCGTGCTGCGCATGGCCGTGCTGGGCATGCGGGTCGTCGAGGAGCGCCACGTCGTCGACCTCGAACCACCGCTGCTGCTGATCCTCGCCGCGACGTTGCGGCCCGAGGCGCTGATCGCGGTGCTGCCCGGGTTCGTCGTCTGGTTCCGGTCACGGCGATTCTCCGGGCAGGCGCGCGCGGGGCTGACGACCGCCGCGGTGCTCGGCGTGGGCTGCATCGTGTGGACGGTCGTGCAGTACAGCCACCTCGTGCCGAAGCCGTGGAGCGACGCGATCGGCCCGCTCGGATTCGACGGGGAGTGGCTCTGGTCGACGGTCGTCGTTCTCGCGCCGTTGCTGCTGCTCACGGTCGCGCTGCTGACGTGGCCCGAACTGCGGCGGGTCGGCGCGTTCTTCTGTGTGACAGTGCTCGCCGCAGGGTTGCCGCTCGTGCTGTTCGGCCCGCCGGAGGCCGATGCGCTGCACCGCTACGCCTTCGCGGTGTTCCCCGTGCTGTGCCTGGGGGCGGGTGTGGCCGTGGCGGCGATGGCCGGTGTGCGGTTCGTGCAGGCGGGCGTCGGCGTCGTCGTGGTCGGCTGGGTGGCCGTCGCGGGCGTCGCGTCGCCGGGACTCCCGGCCGTGGCGAACACCGGCATCGACCTCGAACGTACCCACGCCGCCATCGGCAGGGGGCTCGCCGATGCCGACGTGCCCGCGGGCGCGCGCACCGTCGCGGTCGCCGACCCGGGTGTGATCCCCTACTACAGCGGCTGGAACGCCGTCGATTACAGCGGCCGCAACAACGGGCTCATCGCCGACGGGGCGCGGCCCGACTCCGTCGTGCGCACCCACGACCCCGCGGTGATCGTCGTACCGTCGCCCGGCCAGAACATTCCCGACAAGGTGCACGGACTCGACGTGCCCATCGCCGTGGCGGGGTATTCGCAGGTCGGGCCGTTCCAGGCGCGCAGTGGCAGCTGGCAGTTCGTGTTCGTCAAGCCGGAGTTTGAGCAGCAGGTCGAGGTGAAGGTCCGCGCGGCCGTCGCCCGCGGCGAACAGCAGTACGGCAACGACTACTCCGTGACGATCAACCGCTGGCTGAACAGCCTCAAAGACTGACGACCGCAGGGCTGACGGCCGCAGCACTGGCGGTCTCCCGCGCTGATGCACTCCAGCGCTGACGACACCGATGCCCGACGCCCCGGGCTGTGTGAGGGGGTGCCGGGCCGGCGCCGGTGACTACAGGTACTGACCCGGGTTGCCGATGCCGGTCGGGGCGCCTTCGGCGGAGCCCTGCGGCAGGCCGCGGCGCATCTGCTCGAGCTGGGCACGGGCGGCCATCTGCTGGGCGAACAGAGCCGTCTGGATGCCGTGGAACAGCCCCTCGAGCCAGCCGACGAGCTGGGCCTGCGCGATCCGCAGCTCGGCGTCGGACGGTGTGCGGTCCTCGGTGAACGGCTCGACGAGGCGTTCCAGCTCTGTCCGCAGGTCCGGCGCGAGCGCCTCCTCGAGTTCCTTCATGGAGGTCTGGTGGATCTCACGCAGCCGCTGCCTGCTCGCCTCGTCCAGCGGCGCGGCCTTCACCTCTTCGAGGAGCTGCTTGATCATCGTGCCGATACGCATGACCTTCGCGGGCTCTTCGACCATGTCACCGACGGACTCGCCCGTGTGCTCGGCCTCACCGTCGGCGGCCTCGGGGTTGATCCGCGCGGCGCCGACAGGGGACCCGTCGGGTCCGACCACCATGACGTGCTGGTCCTCCGAGGGCGTGGCGTACGGGGTGTTCGGCTCCGTCATAGCTCCATCCTGGCTCGTTCCGGGAGGGTGTGGCAGGTATCGAGGGTACTCAACACGTCCGTGCGCGGCGGGTGCGCCGGTCGGAGTAGGGGATGCTCGGCCGAGGAAGGGCATCCGGGCAATTCGACCATCGTCGATGGTGACGGTCGATCCGGACTCCATACCCCGGCTGCGCGGCGAAAACTCGCCTCCGTACCGTTGTCGCATGGCGTTTGACGTCGCTCGGATCCGTGGGTTGTTCCCCGCTCTGGGTGACGGCTGGATTCACTTCGACGGTGGAACCGGAATGCTCGTCCCTGAACAGGTCGCGTCGGCCGTCTCGACGGCGATGCGGGCTCCGGTCTCCGGTCCGGGCGGAGCGTTCCCGGCCTCACAGCGGGCGGAAAGCATCGTCGCCGCGGCACGGCGTGCCGTGGCGGACCTCGTGGGAGGCGAGCCCGACGGCGTTGTCCTCGGGCCCAGTGCCTCCGTGCTGATCGCGCGCCTCGCGGACACGCTGTCCATGCGGTGGACGATCGGCGACGAGGTCGTGGTCTCGCGGCTTGACGAGGAGGCCAACATCGCGCCGTGGCTGCGCGCGATGAACCGCGTCGGCGGCAAGGTCCGCTGGGGTGAGATCGACATCGAGAACTGCGAGCTGCCGGAATGGCAGTACGCCGACCTGATGGGTGATCGCACCAAGGCCGTCGCCGTGACCGCGGCCTCCGGGGCCGTCGGTACCCGTCCCGACCTGGCGCCGATCACGTCGGCAGCTCAGCAGGCGGGCGCGCTGATGGTCGTCGACGCGACGTACGCCGCGCCGTTCGTCCCGCTCGATATGTCGATACTCGGCGCCGACGTCGTCGTGCTGTCCGCGCAGTCCTGGGGCGGACCGGCGATCGGGGCACTCGTGTTCCGCGACCCCGACCTGCTGGCGCAGCTGCCGCCCGCGGCGCTGTCACCGGAGGCGAACGGCCCGGAACGGCTCGAACTGGGCCCCCACCCGTATCCGCTGCTCGCCGGACTCATCGCGTCGGTGGACTACCTCGCGGGTCTCGACGACTCCGCCACCGGCACGCGCCGTGAGCGGCTGCTCACCTCGCTCGGTTCGGCGAAGGCCTACCAGGAGAGCCTGCTCGACCGGCTCGCCGCCGAGCTGCGCTCGCTGCCGGACGTCACCGTGCTCGGCGACCCGATGCGGCGGATCCCCGCGCTGGCGTTCTACGTCGACGGGCGCAAGGCCTCCGACGTCGCCGACTACCTGGCCCGCCAGGGGCTCTGCGCGTTCGCGGACCCGGGCAGCTGCGGCCTGTTCGAGGCACTGGGCATCGGCGAGGTCGGCGGGGCCGTGCGCATCGGCCTGGCTCACTACTCGAACGGCTTCGAGATCGGCCAGCTGGCGCGCGTGCTCGCCGAACTGCCCTGAGCCGGGGACCGCGCCGCGGTCACTTCGCGGTCAGGACGATCTTGCCGAACACGCCGCCCTCGTCGAGTGCGCGGTGGGCCTGCGCGGCACTGCCGAGCGGCAGCACCTGGTCGATGACGGGCAGCACCGTGCCCTGATCCAGCAGCGGCCACAGATGCGCGCGCACGTCGGCCACGATCGCCGCCTTGCTCTCGAGCGACCGCGACCGCAGGGCCGTCGCCGACACGGTGCCGCGTTTGCGCAGCAGCTTGCCGATGTTCAGCTCACCCTTCACGCCCCCCTGCATTCCGATGATCACCAGGTGGCCGCTGTCGCGCAGCACGTCGATGTTGCGATCGAGGTACTTCGCGCCGATGTTGTCGAACACGACGTCGGCGCCCCCGGTCGCCGCCTTCATCTCCTCGACGAAATCCTGCTCGCGGTAGTTGATGGTGATGTCCGCGCCGAGTTGCCTGCACCGGTCGAGGCGGTCGTCCGAACCGGCGGTGACGGCGACCGTCGCGCCGAGCGCTTTCGCCACCTGGATGGCGTGGGTGCCGATGCCGCCTGCTCCACCGTGTACGAGTAGAACGTCCCCTTCGGACAGTCCCGCGTGCATGACGAGGTTGGACCACACGGTGCAGCCCACCTCGGGCAGCCCGGCGGCCGAGTGCAGCTCCACCTCGTTCGGCAGGGGCAGCAACTGGCTCGCGGGCACGGCGACCTTCTCGGCGTAGCCGCCGCCGGCCAGCAGTGCGCACACCTCGTCGCCGACCTGCCAGCCCGTGACGCCCTCACCGAGTGCGGAGATGGTGCCCGAGCACTCCAGGCCGAGGATCTCGCTGGCCCCGGGCGGCGGCGGGTAGTTCCCCTGCCGCTGCATCACATCGGCGCGGTTCACGGCCGTGGCCGCGACGTCGACAAGCACCTCGCCGGGTGCGGGTTCGGGGTCGGGCACCTCGGTCAGCTCGAGGTTCTCGGGAGGTCCGGGTTCTCGGAGCATGATCGCGCGCATACCGCGACTGTATGTCACTCGACAGAACGTGGCCCGGTGGCACGGAACCACGGCCGGTGGCACCGGTCCGAACCTCGCCGGGCGGCTCCGGTGACTGTCATTCCCTTGTGACCACGTGTTTTTCCTACGAACGGACCTTGACGATTCGGAGAACTCGCACAAAAGTGACGCCGCAAAGTCAGAAGGGGCTCAGATGTCATTCAGTAGAGGGAAGTTGCGGTCCGTCACCGCCATTGCGGCGTGTGCGGGCCTGGTGCTCACCGGCACCGCCGCGGCCCAGGCCGCGCCGAAGTCACTGCCCGACGAGCTGCCGGACAAGGTCGAGCTCGGTGCGATGCAGCGCCACCTGATCGCGATGCAGCGCATCGCCGACGTTCACGACGGCAACCGGGTCGCCGGTTCGCCGGGACACGAGACGTCCGCCGAGTACATGGCGCAGCGTCTCGAGGACGCCGGTTACGACATCACGCGCCAGCAGTTCCCGTTCACCTACACCGAGACGCTCGCCGAGAAGCTCACGGTCGGTGGCGAGGACGTGCCCGTCGTCGTCATGGAGTACAGCAAGAACACCGAGGAGGGCGGCCTGACCGCTCCGGTCGCGGCCATCGAACCGGACGACACCCCGGGTTGCGAGGCGTCCGATTTCGGTGACGTCACCGGCCAGATCGCCCTCGTGCAGCGCGGTAGCTGCTCGTTCGCCGACAAGCAGGCCGCCGCCGCCGAGGCGGGCGCCGCCGCAGCGATCGTCTACAACAACGAGCCCGGTCCGCTCAACGGCACGCTGGGCGACGCCGACAGCGCCGAGATCCCGACCGGCGGCATCAGCCAGGAGGACGCCCAGACGCTGATCGACGCCGACGGACAGGACATCACGCTCGAGCTGCGGCAACTGCAGGAGGAGCGGACCACCTACAACCTCATCGCCGAGACGACCACCGGCCGCGACGACAACGTCGTGATGGCCGGTGCTCACCTCGACGGCGTCACCGACGGTGCGGGCATCAACGACAACGGCACCGGTTCGGCCGCGCTGCTCGAGACCGCGCTGCAGCTCGGCGGCTCCCCGGACGTCAACAACAAGGTCCGGTTCGCCTGGTGGAGCGCCGAGGAGTTCGGCCTGGTCGGCTCGACGCACTACGTCAACTCGCTGAGCCAGGACCAGCAGCTCGACGTCGCGATGTACCTGAACTTCGACATGATCGGCTCGCCGAACGCCGGTTACTTCACCCTCGACGGCGACGACTCCGCCGGTGAGGGTGCGGGCCCCGGACCGTACGGCTCGGCGCAGATCGAGAAGGCGTTCGAGGACTCGCTCGCCTCCCGCGGCATCGAGACCGAGGACCGTGACTTCGACGGCCGCTCCGACTACGGCGAGTTCATCGCCTACGGCATCCCGGCCGGTGGTCTGTTCACCGGCGCCGAGGGCATCAAGACCGAGGACCAGGCCGCCAAGTGGGGCGGAACCGCCGGTGAGGCGTTCGACCCCTGCTACCACACGCCGTGCGACAACCTGGGCAACGTCGACTACGACGCCCTGGACGTCAACGCCGACGCGATGGCCGAGGTGACCGCGCAGTACGCGCTGAGCACCGAGGACGTCAACCACATCGCCCCGGCCGAGAAGAAGAACAAGGCCGAGGTGGCCAAGCAGCGGTCGGCGAACAAGAAGGTCGCCGCGCAAGCCAGCGACCGCGCGCACGAGGTCACGTCCTGACCCCGAGCGAGTAGGACGACGGCAGTGAGACAGTGCCCGTTCCCCGCCTCGGCGGGGGACGGGCACTGCTGCATCTCACGGAGGATTCTGACTGTCTGCTTCGCCCCGCAGGCCGTTGGTCGGGCCTGGGCGCGGCGCGCGGCCGCGCCCAGGCTCTTACCGAGGTTGCGATGGGCGAATCACCGGCGACCGAGGTGCATGCGCCCCGCTGCCGCGCGACCGGGCCGCTGTCGCTGCCCCGGTCGCGGGGAACGCGGTCTCCGGCGCGGGCGGGCCCTGTGCCCGGTGTCGCACCGGGTTCGGCGCCGTGGGCCGCCGGCTATGCCTTGATCTTCTTGCCATGGCACCACCTGACCCTTCCCGGGGCGGAGCCGGCGAGCTGCCCGGTGGGCGGAGGCGTTCGGCCCTGCCGGCTCCCTCCGTACCCCCCAGCGTGCTCCCGTCGGCGGAGGTGCACAAGCCGGACGAGCCGGAAGGTTCTAGTCTCCGGGCATGGCTGTTGACGCTGCTGACCCTGGCGACACGCGGTGGCTCACCGAAACGGAGATGACCGCGTGGCGGCCGTACATGGTCTCGACGTTGCGCCTGCGGCAGCGGCTGCATCGGGAACTGGTGGAGGCCCACGACGTCTCGTTGATCGACTACGAGGTGCTGGCGGCTCTGTCGGCCACGTCGACGGGAAGCATGCGCATGAGTGAGCTCGCCGCGCTCCTCGGGTCGACGAAGAGCCGGCTGTCGCACCAGATCGGCCGGATGGAAAGTGCCGGGTACATCCGCCGCGGCAAGGACCCGGAGGACAAGCGTGGCGTGACGGCCGAGCTCACCGACAACGGTGTCGCCGTGCTGCGCGCGGCCGCGCCGACCCACGTCGCGGGCGTCCGCGCGCACATGGTCGACCTGCTCACCGATCACGAACAGGCGGCACTGGGATCCGCGTTCACCCGCGTGCTGAGCCACCTGGAGGACCTCGACGAGTAGGGCTCGGCGGCGGGCCTGCGGTGGGGCAGTGCGTCCCGCCCGCCGGGCCGGTTGCTGATCGCGGCACGCTACCCTGAGCGCAGGGGAAGCGTGGCAGAGCGGCCGAATGCACTCGACTTGAAATCGAGCGTGGGGCGACCCACCGGGGGTTCAAATCCCCCCGCTTCCGCAGTCGTACGGCGAACGCCGGGTCGGGCATTCCGGCCCGGCGTTCGTGTTGTTCGGCCGGTGCCGTGACGTCGAGTCGCCGTTTCCCTCTCGGGTGTGTGTCACGTGCCGGCGAGCGATGCACCGGCTTCAGGCGGCGGACCGGGCGGAACGATCCGAGTCCGGACGGCGGTCACTCGGGCAGTGCCGTCGCCGGGAAGCGGTGTCCGCGCGGTGAGGTCACTCCGGTGAGACGGCGCGGTGGACGCTGTCGCGCAGTAGCGATCGCCTGCGCTCGTGGATCTCGGGTGGCTCGTCGGCAGTCGCCGCGTACACGTTGCTGACCGGTGACCAGGCCATCGACATCGCGATGACCATGGCCATCAGGTCGAACGGATCGCCCTGTCGTACGAGTCCGCGTGCCTGCGCGTGGGTGATGGCGCGGAGTTTGCCGCCGTCGAGGCGGTCGGCGTCCTCGACGAGATGTCCGGCGGGCTGCCGTTCGAGCCGTGCCCATGTCGCCAGCCGGATGAGATCGGGCCTGCGGAGGTACTCGTCGTACAGTCGTACCGCCCAGTCGGCGAGGTCGGTCGCGTCGATCGGCACGACGTTCAGGATGCGTTCGAGTGAGCCGAAGAAGATCGCGTCGAACAGGCCCTCCTTGCTGCCGAAGTAGCCGTAGAGCTGGGCCTTGTTGGTGCGCGCGTTCGTCACGATGCGGTCGACACGTGCCCCGGCGACTCCGTAGGCGGCGAACTCTGCCGTGGCGGCCTCGATGATGCGTTCCTTGGTCGCGGCACCGCGTGGGGTCAGGGGCGTGTCGGCCATGCGGCGACCCTAACAACAGACTAGTCGGTTTGCCATTCCGTGCCGCGCGCTCTAGCGTGAGAACAAACCGAACAGTCTGTTTATGGAGGTGTGTCGTGCGCAGCACCACGGCATGGCGAACGGCGAACTCGGGTGAGCTCGAACCCGCACTCATCGAGCGGCGTTCTCTGCGGCCTGACGACCTCGGCGTCCGGGTCGACCACTGCGGGGTCTGCCACACCGACCTGCACTCGGTGCGTGACCGCACGGACGGTGCCACCGTCGTCCCCGGCCACGAGTTCACCGGTGCGGTCACGGCGGTCGGCAGCGGTGTCACGCGGTTCCGTGTCGGGGACCGCGTCGCGGTCGGCAACATCGTCGACTCGTGCGGGACCTGCGCGATGTGCCGGAAAGGGCAGGAGAACTTCTGCCACGACTTCCCGACGCTCACCTATGGCGGTACCGATCGGATCGACGGCACACCCACCTTGGGGGGCTTCGCTCGCGAGTACGTCGTGCGGGACCGGTTCGCCTACGTATTGCCGCCCGCGCTCGACCCCGCCGGTGCCGCACCGTTGCTGTGCGCCGGGATCACGGTGTGGGAACCGCTGCGTGCTCTCGAGGTCGGCCCGGGTCGGCGGGTCGCCGTGGTGGGGCTCGGCGGGCTCGGTCACCTGGCCGTGAAGCTCGCGGTCGCGCTCGGTGCGGAGGTGGCGGTCGTCAGCCGGTCAGCGTCCAAACGCGACGATGTTCGGCGTCTCGGTGCACGCGAACTCATCGTCTCGACCGACGAGGCTCAGCTGGCCGCGGCGCGCGAACGTTTCGACGTCGTCATCGACACGGTCGCCGTAGCCCACGACCTGTCGCCGTACCTGCGTCTGGTCGCCCTGGACGGCACCCTCACTCAGGTCGGTTATCTCGGCCCGGCCACCGTGAACACCACGGACCTCCTGATCGGCCGCAAGAGTCTCAGTTCGGCGGGCAGCGGCGGCAGACGTGCCACTGCCGAACTTCTCGACTTCTGCGGCGAACACGGCATCACCGCGGACGTCGAGGTACTACCTTCGGCGAAGGTCAACGAGGCGCTGGATCGCCTCGAGCGTGGAGACGTCCGCTACCGCTTCGTGCTCGACATGTCGGACCTCTGAGCCGTGCGCGCCGTGCCGTTCGCCGCGCGGATCGTGCTCACACGCCGGTGCCGCCGTCGATGCGCTCGCGGAGCAGGTCGGCGTGACCGGCGTGGCGGGCGTACTCGGCGATCATGTGGGTGTAGATCCAGCGCAGACTGACCTCCATGCCGTGGAACGGTGCCGTGGAGTCCAGCACGCGGCCCGCACAGTTGCGTTTGGCCACGGCGATCTCTTCGCGCCACGCCGTCATCGCCTGCTCGGCGGACACATCGTCCAGCAGGTCGAATCCCTCATCGTGTTCACCACCCGTCGACGGATACACCGACGGGACGTCCTCGCCGGCGAGCGTGCGGCGGAACCACGCACGCTCCACTTCGGTCAGATGCTGAACCAGCCCGAGCAGAGTGAGTTCCGACGGCGGCGCCGAGGCGGTGCGCAACTGCGGCTCGTCGAGTCCTTCGCACTTGAGCGCGAGGGTGTCGCGGTAGAAGTCGAGCCACGCCGCGAGGGTCGTCGCTTCGTCCGCGGTCGTCGGCGGCCGCTGTCGTTCCACGGATACGTGCCCGTCGGCCGGGCGTTCGGTAGCCATGACGCCGATGCTCTCAGCTGGTGCCGACATTTCGGGGAGCTTCGACGCCGCCCGGCTCTCCGACGCTGCCGGGCTATCTGACGCTGCCCGGCTCTCCGACGCTGCCCGGCTCGGCGACGCCGCCGTCGGCGGCCCGGGCGGGTGCGAACCGGGGGCGTTTCGCACGGTGGCGGCAGGCGATCGTGCGCGCGCCCGTGGCGTTCAGTCGCCAGCGTGCCAGCCGTCTACTCACCCCGTACCGGTGTGCCACGGCGGCGTCGGTCCACCCGCGCAGTGCCGCGGTGCGCGCCGCGTCTCGCGGCAACAACAGTTCGCCCGCGAGTTCGTCGGCCTCGCGTTCCACGGACGTGGCCGTCGTACCGCACAGGCCCGCTTTGGTCACCAGTAGGTCGAAGTCGTGTTCGAGTAGCACGTGCGCCATCTCGTGGGCGACGGTCGCGCGCCTGCGGCGGGTGTCGTGCACATGGTTCTCCACGATCACGCGCACACTGCCGACCGCGACGAGCGCGCCCGAGAACGAGTCCGCCGCGGGACCGGTGAAGTGCCGGACCGCGTCTCGGGGCATCGCCGGATCTCCGAGATCGAGGACCGGAATGCCGTACAGCTCGGCAAGGGAGTACGGGTCGAGCGGGTCGCACACGGCCAGCCCCAGCTCGTTCCTGACGGACAGTGCGAGCCGTCCGGCGTGTGCCTTGAAACCCCGTCGGAGTGGCTGCGACACGGCCGTCACCCTTCCGAACGCGTGCCGCCGGAGCCGGCCGCGCCCGTGCCGGTGTGGTGCTTGATGCGGCGCATCGTCGCGCCGACGATCTCGAGCAGATACTCCTTGTCGGCCTCCGGCAGGTCGTCACGGGCCCGCAACAGCATGGCGAGCTGGGTCTCGAGTTCCGGGGTCGGGCCGCCGTCCGCGGAGCCGTCGGCGTGGTCCTCGTCGGGACGGCTCATGAATTCTTCCGCGGGGGTGCCGAGCCACTGCACGAGCGCGATGAACCCGTCGAGGTCTGGGCGTTGGCCGTTGCCCATACGGCTGAGCAGTGACGGGCTCACCCCGGCTTCCTCGGCGAGCTGGCGCCACGACAGATCCCGCGCGCGACGCTGCGCATCGAGCGCGTCGTGCAGTCGACGCAGGTCCATGCGACCTGACATGTGACCTCCTTCGGCGGATCGGCGCAGCACAGCTTGGCAGGTGGCAGGGCGGATGACCACCCTGAACTTGCAACTGAGCAACAGGGTTGCACAATCGGAACATGTGAGGCAAGCTCGGCACGGCACCGCGATCGACCCGGGCCACGGCCGTTCGGCCACAGGATGGGCCGAGCAGGATCAGCCGAAGCGGCGGTGTGCGCACGGGCCCGGGAGTACGTGCGCCGAAGATCGCCACGGACACCGACAGGGGGAACCGGACATGACCGTCGAACGTCCCGCAGGCCACGCAGGAGGCCGCAGCAACGCCGACGAACCCGCGCGGTACACGGCGTTCGCGGTCCGGTTCCGGCTGTCACCGGACTCGCTGACCTGGCTGGTCGTCCGGGACGGGACCGTGCTGTCCCGCCACGTCCGCAAGCGCGACGCCGAACGGCTCGCCGCCGCACACGCCCGCGGCTGTCGTCCGAGTTCTCTGGTGGTCGAGCGTATGGACGGCAGCGAACAGGCTAGGCGGCATTACCGACATTCCCGATCCGGTGCGCGGGCGGTGCCGGCTGTAGTGGTCCCTCGGAGCGGTGAGAATTCGACACTCGTAACACGGCCGGGTTCCGCCTCCCAGGTCTCGTCCGGCCTCGGAGTAGGCTCACCGACCCGCGCGCTGAGTCGGAGCGCCGGACGGTCGGGACGAGGGATTATCGCCCGTGTCACGGCCCGAACGAACAGGCGAAGTCACCGGCCCGCCCACGCGTCACGATCGTGCAGGCGGGGCATCCGGATGGCCAGCACGCGCGTCGCCACCTCGACGCGCGTGGGCGGGTCGAGCCGTACTGTGGAGACACGATGAGGAAGCGTTTGTTGTTCGCGGCCATGACAGGGCTGCTCGTCGCCGGATGCGGTTCGTCCGAGGCTCCGACGACCCAGAGTGCACCGAGTCCCGGTTCGGCGGCGTCGGAGACGCCGTCTGCGAAGCCGTCGGCACCGGCATCGTCGTCCGCGGCGAAACCCGATTCCGCGCCCAGCTGTCCCGCGGTTGCCGACATGTCGACCCGCGAGAAGGTCGCGCAGCTCGTCGTGGTCGGCGTCGAATCCGGCGCGCAGGCGACGACCCAGTTGGTGCGTGATCACCAGGTCGGCGGCCTGTTCATCGGCGGCAACGCCACGGACCTGTTCACCGGCGGTGCGCTGAAGTCGGTGCAGGACGCCGCGGACGTGCCGGTGTCGATCGCGATCGACGACGAGGGCGGCCGGGTCCAGCGGCTCGACGAGCTCGTCGGTGACATGCCGAGTGCCCGCGAGATGGCAGCGTCGATGACACCACAGGAAGTACGACAGCTGGCCCTCGAACGCGGCAAGGAGATGGCCAAGCGTGGCGTGACGGTCGACTACGCGCCCGATCTCGACCTCACCGACGAACCGGCGAGCGAGGCGATCGGCGACCGTTCGTTCAGCACAGACCCCGCGACGGCTCGCCGGTACGCGAAGGCGTTCGGCGACGGCCTGCAGGAGGCCGGCATCCAACCGGTGATCAAACACTTCCCCGGCCACGGCAACGCGAGCGGTGACTCCCACGTGGGCGACGTGACCACGCCGCCGTTGCCCGAGCTGCGTAAGCACGATCTGAAACCGTTCGAGAGGGTCGGCGAGTACGGCGACGTCGGCGTCATGGTCGGCCACCTCACGGTGCCACAGCTGACCGACGGGCAGCCCGCCTCGATCTCGCCCGCGGCGTACCGTCTGCTGCGCCAGGACTACAACTTCGACGGCCCTGTCGTCACCGACGACCTCGGCGCGATGAAGGCGATCACCGACCGGCATTCGCTGCCCGACGCCGTGCTGCTCGCCCTGAAGGCGGGTGCCGACAAGGCACTGTGGTCCTCGGGCGGCGACGTGGGGCCCGTGCTGGACCGGCTCGAGCAGGCCGCGAACAGCGGCGAGCTGTCGGCCGAGCGCATCAACGCGTCGTTGAATCGGGTGCTGAGCTCCAAGGACGCGTGCGGCTGACCGCACGCCCGACGGATCTCAGGGGCGTGCGGTCGTGAGCTCGTCGATCAGCCGGTCCAGGTCCAGCCGCTCGGCCTCCGTGCCGGGCGGCACGATCGCCGTGGTCGCGTCGGCGAAGCGGCGCACGTCCGCGATCTCGAGCTCGACCCCGGCGTAGCCGTCGGGCGATTCGAGTTCGAGCACGAGGTACTCCTCGTGGGTCGCCAGGTCCGGACGCAGGCGGATGTCGCCGATTCCCGCGGGTTCGGTCAGTCCTGCGAGCAGCAGCTCACGGGAGAAGTCCCACTCCACCCAATCGCGCGCATCAACGCGGAACGCGAGCGACACGGTGAACGGGTCGTCCGCGCGGTACATCAGTCGAGCGAGTACCGGCGTGCTGCAGCCGTTGAGATACACGAACTGGCTCTGGTGTACGGCGTCGCTTTGCACTGCACACTCCCGTCTCTCCGGTGCCGCCCCTCGGCGGCTGTCGTGGGTGAGACTCCCCATGAGGCACACTCTGATGCGCCAACACGACGAAAACTTCCCCACTTCCCCCGATTGGGGCATTTGGTGACCGCCCGTATGCGAGGGTTCACCACATCGAGCCCTTCTGGTTGCGAACTCGGGACGTTGCCGTGACATCGAGGCCAGTCGGCGCGTTAATGGGGCACTCCGCAAGCCGTCTCGCCGCGGTGATGTGTGTACCCGGTGATTGCTCGACCGACACGTTCCTGGAGGGCTGATGGCGCCGACGGCCCCGCGTCCCACGCCGCACGAGGATGCGCTGCTCGACCGCACCGGGATCATCTGTGCCTCGGGGCACGGCCCTGCGGCCCCGCCGACCCCGGGCATGAACCGCTCCGGCGCGGCCGGCTTCGTGGCGTTCGTCGTCATGGTGCTCGCCGCCGTCACAGGCGTGTCCGGACTGGACGGTGACGGCGCCGGGTCGAGATTGGTCGCCGGGGACGAGGCGACGGAAGCGGCGCCGCAGGTTCCGGACGGCACCGGATCGGACGAGCAGGGCGGAGACGTTCCCGGCGCGGGCACCGACGAGAAGCCGGGCGACGCTCCGCAGCGCCGCAAGGCGACCGATGTCCCGGCCGGGCCCGTCTCGCCCGACGCCGGTGCGCACTCCGACGAGGTGCGGGTTTCCGACGACACGGCGATCGTCCCGGCGGATGACGGGCTCGCTCGTGGCTTGGAGGCTCCGGTCCCCGTAGTGGCACGGGCGGACCCCGCGGCCGCAGGTCCGAACGTCACAGATTCCGAGGTTGCGGCGGCGCAGGATGCCTGGACAGCGGCGCGGGATGCAGGACCACGGAAGGCCGGAGCGCCGGTCGAGGGGGCGTGGACGGTGCGGCAGGACCCCTCGGCGCGGGACCGGTCGTCAGTGGAACGGCGGGTGCAGCGGTTCGGTGAGGAGCTTCGCCGCGGCATCGAGAACCACGCCACCCGCCACTACGACTTCCCGGCACGCCACACCGACGCACGCGGCCGTGAGGGACGCGACGACGGCGGGGGAGTGCGCGGCTTCGAGGCGATCCTGAACACTGTCGCGGATGCGATGCACGGGCACGGGCCGGTGCAGCACACCCCGAAGCGGCAAGCTCAACGGGAGCAGTACGGCAGCGAGCACGGCGCCGACGAGCCCGCCCAGTCCGGCTCGGACGTGGCCGAGGACTCCGGTGGCGGGAACGCCCCCTCCCGTGATGCGCGGGTCCACCGCGGTGATCGCGACATGTCGCCGCGCGCCGTGGGTGAGCGCTGGAGGCACGGCGGCGGGTTGCCCGGCGCCGACGCGGGCGCCCATGGCCACGGCGGCCACCGCTACGACGGCCAAGGCGGCCACGGCGGCCACCGGGCCTACGAGGAGACGAACCGGGCCTACGAACCCCGCGTCGACGCTGCGCACGACGAGGGCACCTACGGCAGTGGCGCTCACGACGTCAACCAGTACCGGGACGGTGCGTACGGCGGACATGGCTACGGCGGGTACGGGGCAGGCTGGTAGGTCGTCCCGCTACGACTTCGGCGCACTGCGGTGCGCGGCCGTGCTGCGCTGATGCCGGTGACCGTGGGTGATGGCGCTGGTCCGAGCGTGGGTTCTCGGTGCGGCGGCCATGATCGACTCTGGCCCCGCGCGCCCCTGTATGTGAAACTGCTTCGCGTTCGTATGTCGAACGGAAGGCAGCGTCTTGCGTCTCCAGCGTCGTGGCCGCCGGGCCTGGCCGGCCTCCGCACTCGTGTCGCTGATCGCGGTGACCACGCTCGTCACCGGGTCGGTGGCACACGCCGCTGAGGTCAGCGGCCCCGCCGCGGATCCGGCCGTGGAGACCCGATGCCCGTGGGTCGGCTCCGACGCGCCGGTCGAGCAGCGCATCGACCAGCTCGTGTCGAGGATGACGCTCGACGAGAAGCTCGACCTCGTGCACGGCTCGGCGGTGCCGTTCCAGTTCGTCGGTCCCACGTACGCCGGCACGATCTCCGAGAACCCGCGGCTGTGCATTCCTCAGCTCGGGCTGTCCGACGGCCCCGCAGGGGTCGGCAACGGGCACACCGGTGTCACGCAGTTGCCGTCGCCGATGGCGCTCGCCGCGTCGTGGGACGCCGACCTCGCGAATCGCTACGGCGCGACGATCGCCCGCGAGTCCCGGGGCAAGGGTGCCGACGTCGTGCTCGGGCCGACGGTCGATCTGCTGCGCGACCCGCGCGCGGGCCGGTCGTTCGAAACGCTCGGCGAGGATCCGCATCTGACCGGCGAACTCGCCGCGGCGCAGGTCGAGGGCATTCAGGGTGAGGGCGCGCTGGCGCAGTCGAAGCATATCGCCGCCTACAACCAGGAGACGCTGCGCAACCTCCCGGCCAACGACTCCGTTGTGGACGAGCGAACGCTGCAGGAGGTGTACCTCTCGCCGGTTCAGGACGTCGTCGACGCGGGTACGGCGTCGGTGATGTGCGGCTACAACCGGCTCAACGGCGTGCACGCCTGCAACAACACCTACCTGCTGAGTCAGGTCCTCAAAGGACAGTTCGGCTTCGACGGGTTCGTGACGTCCGACTGGTTCGCCACCCAGGCCAGTCATGCCGCGGCGAACGCGGGGATGGATCTGCAGATGCCCGGCGGCTGCCACTACGGGCCCCGGTTGCGCCGCGGCATCAACAGCGGAGCCGTGACGACTGCGAAGCTCGACGACATGGTCTCGCGGATCCTGCGGCCGATGTTCCGGTTCGGACTGTTCGAACGCGAGGACGACGGTTCGCCGGACGACGTCGTGACCGGCCCCGAGCATGCCGCCGTGGCGCGTGAGGTCGCCGAGAAGGGCATGACGCTGCTGAAGAACGACGACGCACTGCTGCCGCTGGGCGACGACACCGGGTCGGTCGCGGTGATCGGTGACGCGGCGGGCGAGCGGGTCATCGGTTCCGGTGGCGGCAGCCCGCACGTAATCGCGCCGGAGATCGTCACGCCCCATGACGGCATCGCCGAGCGGGCGCGGCGGGCGGGCGCCGACGTGACCTTCGACGACGGTTCGCAGGCCGGCGAGGCTGCCGAGGCCGCCGATGTTGCCGTGGTCGTCGCGCGGAAGTGGTCCACGGAATCGAAGGACAACAGGGACATCCGACTGTCCGACAAGGACAACGAGATGATCAGTGAGGCGGCGGCAGCCAACCCGAACACGATCGTCGTGCTGAACACCGCGGGTCCGGTCGAGATGCCGTGGCTCGACGACGTCGCCGGGGTGCTCGCCGCGTGGTACCCGGGCCAGGAGTACGGCGATGCGCTCGCGTCGGTGCTGTACGGCGACTCGGATCCGGGCGGCCGGCTGCCCGCGACGTACCCGGTGTCGCAGGCGGATCTGCCTGCGGCCGACGCGGACCGATTCCCCGGCGGCTCGTACGACGAGGGGCTGGCCGTCGGTTACCGGTGGTACGACCGAGAGGGCATCGAGCCGCTCTTCCCGTTCGGCCACGGCCTGTCCTACACGACGTTCGATTACTCGGAGCTGCAGGTCGACGGCGACGGCGGGGCGGGCACCACCGTGGCGGCGACCGTGACCAACACCGGCGAGCGTGCGGGCTCGGAGGTCGCGCAGCTGTACGTGAGCCATCCGGAGTCGGCGAGTGAGCCGCCGAAGCGTCTCGAGGGTTTCCGGCGGGTCGAGCTGGAACCGGGCGAGAGCGAGCGGGTGCGGTTCGAGTTGGACGAGCGGTCACTGGCGCAGTGGGACGTCGATGCCGACCGGTGGGTCCGCGGCGCGGGCGGTTACACGCTGTCGGTCGGCGGTTCGTCGCGGGACCTGCCGCTGACCGGCGACCTCGCCGTGGAGGAGACGACGCCGGTGTCGGAGCCGACGCCGCCCCCGCCGCCCGGCGCGCCCGAGGGTGACGACCCGGCGTGGACGAAGATCGGCAACGTGGCGCGATGCCCGGTGGAGAGCCTGTACGCGGGCATGATCGGTGCGATCTCGCTGTTCGGCCTCCCGCCCGGCGACCAGGCCACGCGCCCGCCGCGCAATCCCACCGACGAAGGCTGACCACCCCGACACCCGGCCTGGCCGCGTTGGTCCCGTTCGTGACCTCCGTTCGGCGGGGCAGCTGACCGGGTTCGTGCCGACTGCGGGGCTACCCTTCGGCTCATGGGAACCGACGACGAGGTGCGCCCGGCCCAGGTTGCAGAGTTGGTGAACGCTCTCGTGGCGATACGGGAGGAGCGCGGCCTGCCGCGGTTGGCAGTGGCCAAGTTGATGGGCTTCGCCACGCATCGGGCGGTGGACCGTTTCGAACGGCACGTTCAGGACCCGAAGTTCGCCACGCTGCTGCGCTATGCCGACGCGATCGGCGTGCGCGTTCGTGCCACCGTCAGGGCACCTGACGGTGTGCTGTCGCCGGAGATCGAGACCTTGCCGGACGATTCCACGCAGTTGTCGCAGGTGCAGGCCGCGTTGGTGGAGATCCGAACCGCACAGGGCCGCACTCAGGCGCAGGTGTCCGAACGGCTGGGCTGCGTGGCCCACGGGGTTTACCTGCGTGAACGGTCCGACGATGTGCGCCTGTCCACGCTGCTGCGTTATGCGGACGCGCTCGGCGCTGGCGTCGAGTTCTCCTTGATCCGGGACCCTGCTGAGGTCGCGGTCGACGCGACGAGTCCGGGCTGCCGTGCCGATCCCGGTGCACCCCGCACGAACCGGGGCGGACCGGTCGATCGGATCGTGGAGGATCTACGCACCCGATTGGAAGCCGGTGAGTGGCCACCGAGCGGGTGCCTGCCGAGCCAACGGGCGTTGTGCGCCGAGTACGACTGCACCCTTCCCACCGTGCGCGCTGCACTGTCGGAGTTGCGAGCCTTGGGCTACATCTCCGCAGGGTTCGGTGACCATCCCCACGTGCGCGACCGCCCAGGCGAGGTCGATCTGCCCCGTGCACTGTCCCGACTCGCCGGTCAGGTCGCGGAGCGTCGTGACACTCTCGAGGCTCGAGACGCCACGCAGGAAGGGTGGCTACGTGACCTGCAGAGACAGCTCGTGCAGTTGTCCGACCTGGCCGAGGCGCGCGAGCAGCGGCAGTAGCTGTCCCCGCCGGTCACGGGAGTGGCCAACCGAGGTCGGGTGATTTCGTGGGAACCGCTGACACGGTCCGAGCGTCCCAGTACCGTCACATAACGTACGTGTCTCGTGGCGACCTGACGAGGTGGGGAAGTAGCTATGTCGCAGCCCGGCAACGGCGACGGCAGCACCGTCGGCCCGGTAGGCACCATGCTCGGCGGCGATGGTGCGGACTTGCCGCCGCAGCAGCGTGAAGCGATGTATCGGGCCGAGGCTGAGGCCCAGTACGGCAACGTGCCGTTCGGCCTGCCGGTAAGTCAGCTCGTCGCGGACGCACGCGCCGCGGGCATGAACGAGCAACAGATTCAGAAGCTCGCCCAGGACGCGGAGGTCCTGGAAGGTCTGCAGGGGTCGGACCAGAACTACCCGGGTGTCGACCACCAGACGATCTACCAGTACGTGCACCAGGACCTCGACTCCGGCCAGACCACCCAGCTGTCGGATGCCTGGTCGCAGCTGGTCAGGCTGTTCGAAGACTTCGACGGCAAGTTCAACGAGGCCGTCCAGCAGTCCCAACACCACTGGGAAGGCGAATCGGCCGAGGCAGCTCGTGGCTACGTCCGCAGCCTGGGCAGCTGGTCGAGCACCAACTCGCAGCAGGCGCAGTTGGCCTCCGAAGCCGTGTATGCGCAGTCGAGCGCGTCCGAGACGGCAAAGAACACCATGCCCGAGCCGGTCCAGACCGACGGGCTCCTCAAGGATTTCGGTTCCGCCGTCAAGGACAACCCGCTGGACCCGATCGGCGCGTTCAACAAGGCCATGGAGACGCGGGAGAAGGCCGACGCCGCCCACCAGCAGGCCGCTCAGGTGATGACCGACTACGACCGGAACCTCTACGAAGCTGCCTCGAAGCAGCCCGCGTTCTCCCCGCCGCCGGAGTTCGGTGGTGCCGGTCAGGGCGGCACGTCCGACTTCGGCACGTCGAATGTCGTCGACATTTCGGGTGGGGATGCGACGAGCGTGTCCGGCTATTCCGGTGGTGGGCCGACGGGTGGTGCGTCGGTGACCGGGGGTGGCCCGACCGGTGGTGGCGGGTACAACGGGCCGTCGGGCAACAGTCCGGGTGCGGTGCCGACGCCGACGCCGGTGGCCGGTCGTGGCCCGTCGACGGGTGCCGGTCAGCTGCCGGGCACCGGGCCGCAGGGCAACGGGCCGGTGGGGCCGCGGGTGCCGACCACGGGTGGCGGTCCGGGCTTCGGTGGTATGGGTCCGGCGCCGGTCGGTCCGATGAGTGGCGGTGGCCAGGCGGGTGGTTCGACGCCGTACAACAGCAAGCTCGGTGGTCGGGCCGCGTCGGCCGGGTTCGGCCCGACCGGTGGTGGTTCGGCCGCCGGTGCCGCCAAGGGCGCCGCGGGCGCCGCGGGTGGTGCCGCGGGCGCCGGTGCCGCGTCGGGGGCTGCGAAGGGCATGACCGGGGGCGCGGGTGCCGCGCCGGGCGCGGCCGCGGCGGCCGGCGGATCGGGCACGAGGGGCGGCTCGGGAATGATGGGCGGCGCCGGAGCGGGCAAGGGCCAGCAGGGCGGCGAGGAAGAAGAGCACCAGCGCCCCTCCTGGCTCGTCGAGGCCGACCCCGACAGCCTGTTCGGCACCGACGAACGCACCGCACCACCCGTCATCGGCGAATAACGGCCAGCTGCACACGCGACGAACGGACGAGGGGAACGGACATGACCGGCGCTTTCGGCGATAACCCGGTTGGCGGAGGCCAAGACAGCGGAACGGGCGGTGCGCAGATCGGCGCAGGGCTCGGTGCCCAGGTGGGCGGCTTCCTGGCCGGCGTCGAGAACATGAAGACCGGCGCTGAGCAGATGGTGAACGCCGCCAAGTCGGGCGGCTTCCGTACGGACCCCGAAGGCGTCAAGCAGATGACGAAGGTCTGCGACGAGATGATCAGCGAGATCGAGTCGAAGCAAGCGACATTTGCACGGCTATCACAGACGCCCAAACTTGGCAGTAGCCCGTACGCCCAGCAGGTCGCACAGCATGTGCTGTCTTCGGCTGACGGGCCGCAGGGCGTCATTCCGCAGCTACGTGCTCTCAAGTCCACGCTGATTGCACTGAACGAGGCTCTGTACCGCGCTTCTGGGCAGTACGCCGAGGCAGAGGAAACCGCTAAGATGCGCGATGCGTAGGCAGCTCAGTCGGGAGGCGCTGGAACATTGGTGGGAACACGGGCATTTGCGGCGGTAACTCTCGGCGCATTTGCTGTCTTGGTCAGCGCGTGCTCTTCGAGTGAAGGCGGGCAGCCGATTGCCTCGCAGTCGGCTGCAACGCCCTCCCCCGACGCCTCATCGCCGGCGAGTACTAATGCATCAGGTGACCCATTGGCCGACGTCGATCCTTGCTCGCTCCTGAGCGCACAAGAACTGAGCAAGTACGGCACGTTCCCTGCCGGGGTTCGCGAAGATGTTGGTACGGACCGCGGCTGCAATTTTGAGAAGGACACCGACAGTCCCACGACTGACCCAAACAGGGTGATCACGGTCGGCGTCCGTGACGAGGAAGGCATCGATGATGCCCAGGACAACGGCCAGGGTATCGATCGAGGCGAGTCCGGCGGGAGAGAGTTCGCCCGGATTCCTGGTGCGGGTGTTTGCACAATCGTCATAGGTGTATCGGAGTCGTCGCGGGTCGACATCACGACGGTAGCCACCGAGGGCACCGAAAAGAGTTGCGAGATCGCCGACGAAGTGGCTGCGATTGTCGAGCCGAAGTTGCCGCAGGGCTGAGGGTGCTGAGGCGCCTGCCGGCCCGTTACGACGGTTCCGGGGCTGAGGGTCCGCGTCGACGCCGTACGCTGCTGTCCGCCGACGTGGACGAGTGTCGGCACCCAGCACCCGGCCTGGCCGCGTTGGGCCCGTGCGTGACCTCCGTTCGGCGGATGCCACAGGTCCGTGCGGGAGACATGGGTCACAACGCGTGCCTCTACCGAAAAGTAGGCCATACATAGGTGCGTCGGGGACGTTTCGCGACGTCTCCGCTACCGATGAGTGCCTTCACTGGGGGGACCGCAAGTGGCCACACGTTCGACCGCGGTACTGGCCGGCCTGGGCGGCTGGCTGCCACCGCGCGTGGTCGACAACGTCGAGCTGACGACCCGCCTCGACACCACCGATGCGTGGATCCGCTCGCGCACGGGTATCGCCGAGCGCCGCGTCGTCGACGACGGCGTGTCCACAGTGGACATGGCGGTCGAGGCGGGCGCGCGGGCGTTGCGGTCGGCGGGCACCGAGCACGTCGACGCCGTCGTGCTCGCCACGGCCACGCCCGACCAGCCCTGTCCGGCCAGCGCGCCCCAGGTGGCGACCAGGCTGGGTCAGCGTGATGTGGCGGCGTTCGACGTCGGCGCGGTGTGCAGCGGGTTCCTCTACGCCCTCGCGACGGCCGCCGGCCTCATCGCCGGACGTATCGCCCAGGAGGTGCTCGTCGTCGGCTCGGACGCGTTCACCACTCTCATCGATCCCGCCGACCGCGGCACCGTGCCGATCTTCGGCGACGGCGCCGGCGCGGTCGTGCTGCGCGCGGGCGACCAGGACGAACCCGGCGCGCTCGGCCCGTTCGACCTGCACAGCGACGGTGACGGCACGGACCTGCTCGTCGTCCCCGCGGGCGGCTCGCGGCAGAAGGCCGCCCGCGAGCCGGGCGAGGAGTACCTGCGCATGGAGGGCCCCGCCGTGTTCCGCCACGCCACGGCGCGGATGGCCGAGTCGTCGCGCGTGGTGCTGGGCGAACTCGGCTGGACGGTCGGCGACGTCGACCGGTTCGTCGGCCACCAGGCCAACATCCGCATCCTCAACACGGTCGCCAAACAACTGGGCCTGCCCGCCGACAGCCTCGTGGTGAACATCGACCGCACCGGCAACACCAGCGCCGCGTCGATCCCCCTCGCCCTCGCCGACGGTGTTCGCGACGGCAGCCTCCAGGCGGGCGACCGCGTCCTGCTCGCCGCGTTCGGCGCCGGCCTCACCTGGGGCGCCACCGCCATGCGCTGGCCGGACCTGACGGTGGAGGAGGTCGCCTGACTCAGGCAGGCCCGCCGGCACTCGACTACGACGTGGCCTTGCCGATGGTGTCGAGGAGGGCCTGCTCGTCGTCGGTCAGTCGGAGCGCTCCCGCCGCGATGTTCTGCTCCAGGTGCGCCGGGTCGCCCGTGCCCGGGATGGCCAGGACGTGGTCGCCGCGGTGGAGGCTCCAGGCGAGCCGCACCTGGGCGGGGCTCGCCCCGTGCGCCTGCGCGACCGTCTCGATCTCCGCCCGCCCGTGCTCGGCGTCGGTGTCCTCGCCGGGTCCCGCACCCGCGACGGAGAAGAACGGCACGAACGCGATGCCGAGCTCGCCGCACCGGTCCACGATGTCGTCGTCGGCCCGCTCGGTGAGGCCGTAGCGGTTCTGCACGCAGACGATCGGGGCGACCTCCCTCGCCTCGTCGAGCTGCTCCGAGGTCACGTTCGAGATACCGATGTGCCGGAGGAGCCCGGCCTCGCGCAGCTCGGCCAGCGCGCTCACGTGGTCGGCGACGGACCCGTCCTCCTTGCCGTGCCCGGTGCCCCACCGCAGGTTGACGACGTCCATGTGGTCGCGGCCGAGCTGGCGGAGGTTCTCCTCGACCTGGGAGCGCAGTTGCTCGGGCCGAGCGTGCTCGAATCCGCCTTCACGGTCCCGGGCCGGGCCGACCTTCGTGGTGATGACGAGCTCGTCCGGGTACGGCTGCAGTGCGGTGCTGATCAGTTCGTTGGCCGAGCGAGTGGGCACGAAGTAGAAGGCCGCCGTGTCGATGTGGTTCACGCCGAGCTCGACGGCCCTGCGCAGCACGGCGATCGCGGTGTCGCGGTCGCGCGGCTTCGGGTCCCACGGCATGCCGGTCAGGCGCATCGCGCCGAAGCCGAGCCGGTTCACGGTGCGGTCGCCGAGGCGCCAGGTGCCCGCGGTGTCGGCGGTTGTCGGATTGGTGTCCATGTCTGCGATAGCCATGTCCCCACCGTGCGGCGCGGTCGCCCGGCGCGTCCGCGGATGGCAACAACCTGCCAACCCGCAACCTGCCAACCCGCAACCTGCCAACCCGCAACCCGCGCGGACCGGCCCGAATCCGAGCACAATCGGGACCATGGCGATGGGTGATGTGCGGACGGGCGACCCGGTCACGATCGTGCGCGGCGAGGAGGAACTGTTCCGCCGCGTCGGTCATCTGTTCATGTCCGCCACCGACGTGGCCTGTGTCGCCAACGACCTCGCGCTCTGGGTGGCCGAAAGGAGGGCCGCCGAACTCGAGGAGGCCGCGCTGCAACGGGCCGGAGCGGCACGGGTCCGCAAGATCTACCGGTCCGGCCTGCTGCTCGACGCGGTGTCGGCGCAGGAACTCGCGCGCCGCCGGGACCGGCACGGCGCCCAGGTCCGCATCACCACCGACGAACTCAGCGAGACGATCGTCGTGGACCGTAAGGTCGCGATCCTCGCAGGTGAACGCCACGAGGGGCCGCGCAGCTACAGCGTCATCACCCAGCCCGAGACCGTGCAGGGCGTCGTGTCGCTGTTCGACACGGTGTGGCGCTCGGCCGTCGACCTCGACGTCTACGACGCGCAGGTCGCCGAGATCCGCCGCCTCGCGCCGGCGGTGCTGGACCTGCTCGGGCAGGGAGCGAAGGACGAAGCCGCGGCGCGGAAGCTCGGGCTGAGCGTGCGCACCTACCGTCGCCGCGTCGGCGAGCTCATGGCGGCGCTCGGCGCCGAGTCGCGCTTCCAGGCGGGCGTCCGCGCCCGCGAACTGGGCCTCGTCTAGCTAGAACGGTGGTCCGTCGTCGTTCCGGTGTCCCTTTCCGGTGGCGTCTCGCGTTGGTTCGGCTCCGGCGGGTTGGCGGTGCGTCTGGGTGTCGCGTGTCGGGGCGTCACGCCGCGGTGCGTGGCGTGCCTGGGTGTCGCGGGCCGGGGTGGGGCGTGTGGGGGTGGGGCGGTGTCGTCCTGACTTCGGGGTGAGGACGGGGTGGCGGTGTGCGGTGTAGGTCGTCCCGTGTGGGGTTGTTACTCGGGTGGTGCCGTGGACGGGGTCGTAGTGGGTGTTCCAACGGGGGTCGTCTTTGAGTTGGTGGTGTCGTCGGCAGCGTGGGCCGCCGTTGGCCACTGAGGTCGAGCCGCCACCGCCGTCGGCGGTCCAGGCTTGTTCGTGGTCGTGGTCGCAGTGCCGAGCGGGCCGGTGGCACCAGGGCATGATGCATTCCCGGTCGCGTACCCGTACGAGTTCGCGGATTGTCGCGCTGGGTCGTCGCCGGGTGCGTCCCAGGTCCAGGGGTTCGCCGGTGCCCGGATCACACAACACGGCCCGCCAGATACTGCGCGGGTTGGTCATGATCTCCCGCGCGATCGCGGCCGGAACGGGCCCGTAGCCGTCGAGCTCGCACCCGTCGTCGGAGATCGACAGGGCCGCATCGGCCGGCATGTGCAGGTAGACCGTGGCCGCCGCCTCCGACGGCGTCACACCCGGATCACGTCCGAGGAGCAGGTCGGCGGTCACATCCGCCCGCAACTGGTCGAGGGTGCGCTGGTCGCCGCGGTGGCGCAGCGACCGGGCCATCCCATCCACCCGCGAATAGCACGCGGCCGCGACCTCGGCGGGCAGCTGCGCTTCGAGTGAGGACATCGCGTGCTCGCCGGGGGTGAGTTCGAGCTTCCGCTCCGCGCGGGCCCGCCGCGCGCGTGCGGTCTGCCCGCCGGGGTCGACCTTCTCCACCAGCCGGCGTGTCCGCTGTGCCAGATTCCCCGGCTGCCACGCCGTCGCCGGCGCATCGGCCAGCCGCTCCGCCAGCAACGCGTCCACAGTTCGGGCCGCGTCGTCCTCGAGCGGGTCGACCACCGCCAACACCCGCCGCGCGCCATACGTCTCGACTTCGCCGACGCGCATCGCGGCCAGCAACCGCGGCATCCGCCCCGCCACCGACCGGCCGTCGTCGATACGCCGCTCCACCTCACGGGTCGAGACCCGCAGCACCGGCGTCAACTCCTCCGCCACACCACGGTCATCACCTACGTCCGCCGCGATATCGGCCAACAGCGCCAACTCCTCGGCATCGAGCCGCGCCCGCCGAACCCGCAGATCGCGCAATCGCTCGACCTTGGCTTCCACGCCGTCCCCCATGTCATCCACAACACCCACACTATCGAACTCATGGTCGAACATGCCATTGCACAATAGAGTGAAACGGCTCCGGCCACACCTACCGAAAACTCGACCAACGAAACAACTCGCGGCCGACCCCACGCATGGTCGCCAAGTGCCCCTCACCAGGCAGGTCGAGCTGCACACCGACCCGGCAACGGGTGCCCGCAACGCTCCGGCACGCCCCGGCAGGGAACAGCCTTAGCCGTGCTCGGCCGGCGCGGTGTCCGTTGTCCGTGCCGCAGCCCGCTCCGTAGCCGGGTCCGAATCCGGCTCCGCCTGCGCACCGGCCCCCGCGGCCGCGTTCTGTGCTGCTGCGGCCTGCCGGGCGGGCGGATCGGTCGGCGACGCCGGTGTGGCGGGCGGGGTGGACCACGTCTCCGTCGGTTCGGCCCGGCCGCGCAGCTGGTACGTCTCGTGCGGATGCCACCGGTCGCGTTCGGCGTCGCACGCGGCGTCGAGTGCGGCGCGGCTGGCGAGGATGCGGCCGTCGGCGTGCTTGGCGTGCTCGGTGAGGCGGGCCGCTTCGTTCACGGCGTCGCCGATCACGGTGTACTCGAATCGGGTCGAGGTGCCGAGCTGTCCCGCGAAGGCGGGACCGGTCGCGACGCCGATGCCCAGGTCGAGTTCCCCGGACGCGGACACGGCGTCGCGGATCGCCCGTGCCGTGGCCAGCGCCGACGTCGCCGGGTCGGCGTGGCGAGTGGGCGCGCCGAAGATGCACATCGCCGCGTCGCCCTGGAACTTGTTGACCAGGCCGCCGTGGGTGCTGACCGCGTCGACGACCGAGGAGAACAGGCCGTTCAGCTTGCGCGCCACCTCGTCGGGGGCGAGTTCGGCGGCGAGGCTGGTCGAGTCGACGACGTCGACGAACAGCGCGGTCACCACGCGCACGTCGCCGGACATCGACGCCCCGTGTTCCAGGGCGTGCCGGGCCACCTCGTCGCCGACGTGCCTGCCGAACAGGTCCCGCATGCGTTCCTGTTCCCGCAGGCCCGAGGTCAGGTCGTTGACCGACGCCTGGAGCATGCCGATCTCGCTGGCGTCGTCCACGCCGACGGCCACGTCGCGGCGGCCGCGGGCGATCTCGCCGAGCACGTCGCGCAGCCGGTGCAGCGGCGCCGCGACGGAGCGGGCCAGCAGGAACGTGGCGGCGGCGCCGAGCAGCAGGCCGAGGATCGACAGCGTCATGAGGCTGTAGCGCGGGTCGCCGCCCAGGTCCGGCGGCAGCACCAGGATCAGCACGCCGATCATGGGTGCACCGCTGGCGAGCAGCCACGTCACGACCAGCCGGGCGAGCACCGTCGTCGCGAGCGACTCGCCGGGCGGCACGGAGCGCAGCGCCGTCGCCAGGAGCGGCCGCGCGACCCATTCGGTCGCGAGGTAGTTGAGCCCGACGGTGGCGATACCGCCCAGCGCGATGGCCAGCGAGACGCCCATCGCGTCGAACCACGTGCCGAACACCGCGGTCAGGGTGCCCAGCACCACGATCCCGCCCAGCCACAGCGTCCCGCTCACCTTCGCCAGGTGCAGCGGCAGCCGCAACGCGCGGCGCGCCTCGTCGCGTGTGGGCGTGCGGCCGAGCACGAACCACACGACCGTGCGGCGCTGCAGGAACACGGCCCACGTGGTGCCGATCAGCACCGACAGCAGCACGTACCCGGCCGCGACGATCGCGATGATCCACTCGGTGCCCTGCGCCCCCTCCGGCACGCCCTGGAGCAGCAGCACGAGGAACACCACGCCAGCACCGAAGAAGCTCGAGCAGAAGCCGAGCGCGGCGAGGCCGAGGCTGGTGCGGAGTACGGGGCGGAGCCGCTGCGGGAGCCGGGGTCGGGGCACGGGGCCGATGGTAAGGCGCACGGGCGGGCGGAGGGAAAAAGAGCCCTGCCGGGTGGAGGGAGAACAGCACGGGCGGGGGGAGGGAAAAAGAGCACGGGCGGGTGGAGGGAAAAAGAGCACGGGCGGGTGGAGGGAAAAGAGCGCTGCCGGGTGGAGGGAAAACAGCGCCGGCGGGCGGAGGGAGAGGATCGCTGCCGGCGGAAGCAGGCAACGCTGCCGGGAGGCCGGAACAGCGCGGCTCGAGTGCGCCGCGGGGCGGCGGTGCTCGCCGCGGTGGTCGGGCGTCCGGTCAGGCCTCGTCGGCGAGGCCCTGGCGAAGCTTGGCGAGCGTGCGGGCCAGCAGTCGGGAGACGTGCATCTGGGAGATGCCGACCTGCTCGGCGATCTGCGTCTGGGTGAGGTTGTGGACGAAGCGGAGGGCGAGGATCTTGCGTTCCCGTTCGGGCAGCTGCCTCACCAGGGGCTGCAGGGTCTCGTGGTTCTCGACGCCTTCCAGCGCCGCGTCGTCCTCACCGAGGGTGTCGCCGAGCGCCAGGTTCTCGACCTCGCCGGAGAGCACCTCGTCGAGCGACATCGAGTGGTAGGCGTTGCCCGCGTCCAGTCCTTCGAACACGGCGTCCTGCGAGATGCCGAGGTGTTCGGCGATCTCGCTGGGGGTGGGCGCCCTGCCGAGCTGCTGGGACAGCTGGGTGCTGGCGCTGTTGATCGACAGGTGCAGTTCCTTGAGCCGCCGCGGCACCCGGATGACCCAGCCGGTGTCGCGGAAGTGGCGGCGCACCTCGCCCATGACGGTCGGCACGGCGAACGACAGGAAGTCGGACCCGCGCCGGGGGTCGAACCGGTCGACCGCGTTGATCAGGCCGACGCGCGCCACCTGCACGAGGTCTTCCTTGGCCACGCCGCGTCCGGAGAACCGCTGAGCGATGTGCTCGGCCAGCGGCAGGTGGCCGCGGACGAGCTCCTCCCGCAGCTCGGCGCGCCGGGAGTTGCCTTCCTGCAGCGTCACCAGCTCGTCGAACAGCGGGATCAGGTGCTCGTAGTCTTCGGAGGAACCGCGCGATCCGCGTTTGGTGGATTCGGTCACGTAAGCGTCGGCTTTCGTTTGGTCAGTTCGACGTGCACCCGGCCGTGGATCCCGTCGGGCGCGCCGCCGGGTACCACGCCGTCGGGTGAGAAGTCGCCTGCGGGTTCGAGCCACGTCGTCGCCGAATCGGCGAGCGTGGTCAGGACTTTCCACCCGAACGAGGCCGTGCTGGGCGGCTCCTGATCGGAGGAGGGCACCGTGCCGTGGAAGTGGAGTTCGTCGGATTCGATCGTGAAGCGGCAGCTCATCGCGGAGCCGCTCTCGGCGCTCGTGATCAACGTGGAGCAAGCCTCGTCGACGGCGAGCCGCAGGTCGGAGATGGCGTCGATGTCGAAGTCGGCGCGGACGGCGAGGTTGGCCGCGATCGACCGGACGAGGGGCAGGTGCGTCAGGTTGGCACCGAGGCGTACCTCGATGTCGTTCTCGGCGGCGAGGGCGTGTTGTTCGCCGCCGGCCGGCTGCGCGCGCCCTGTCGACTCTGTCTCTGTCACTTTCACCTCAGTGGGGACGGGCCTTGTTCGGGCCGTTGATGTCTTTCCTCGATGATGACCGGTGGCCGTGACCTTCTGTCACCCACTTGTACCTCCTTGTGGCTCCGTCCGCAGGGTGCGTCCTTCCGGCTGCGGCCCGCGGCACGGTTACCCGTGATCACGGCAGGGAAACGTCCCGGCGGTGAGCGGTGCCACGCCTGCCTCCCCGCGGGCGACGGCGGCAGGGAGGGGCGGCCTATCGTCGCCGGGTGATCTGGTGGCATGCCGTTCTCATCGCGATAGCCGGCGTATGGGCCGGGATGATCAACACGGTCGTCGGCTCGGGGACCCTGGTGACGTTCCCGGTGCTCGTAGCCCTCGGCTATCCGCCGGTGACGGCCACGACGTCCAACGCGATCGGTCTCGCTCCCGGCAGCGTCAGCGGTGCGATCGGTTACCGCCACGAGTTGCGCGGCCACGGGCGCGTGCTGCTGTCGTTCCTGCCCGCATCGGTGATCGGCGCGGTGGTCGGGACGATCCTGCTGCTGTCGTTGCCCCCTGACGCCTTCGAGACGATCGTTCCCGTGCTGATCGTGCTGGCGCTGGTGCTGGTGCTCGTGCAGCCGAAGGTGTCGGCGTGGGTGACGCGCAGGCGGCAGCGCGCGGGGGTCGACGGCGCCGACGGGGGGTCGATGTCGGCGAAGGGCGCGGTCGGGCTCGTGGCGGCGATCTTCCTGATCGGCATCTACGGCGGGTATTTCACGGCGGCGCAGGGCGTGATGCTGATGGCGGTCATGGGCATCCTCATGACCCTGCCGCTGCAGACGCTGAACGGCATCAAGAACGTGCTGTCCGCGGCCGTCAACATCGTTGCGGGCACGATCTACGCGTTCGTCGCACCGATCAGCTGGCCGGTCGTGGCTCTGCTGGCCGTCGGATCGGTCATCGGTGGTCAGCTCGGCGCGAAGATCGGCAGGAAGCTGCCGCCGCGGGTGTTGCGCGCCGTCATCGTCGTGGTGGGCGCGGCGGCGGCCGTGCAACTGGTGGTGCAGCAGCTGTGAGCCGGGGCGGCACCGGTGTGAGGATCGCGGTCGTCGGCATGGGAGCCGTCGGAACGGCTCTCGCCGGGGCGTTGGCAAGCGCCGGGCACGAGGTCGTGGCCTGCGGCAGGCGCCCGCTGTCGAGCATCGAGGTCACCGACGGCGAGGCCGCGACGACGCATCCCGTGCGCTGGGCCGCCGAGCCCGGCGACGTCGGGCCCGCGGCGCTGACGATCCTCGCCACGAAGATCCACGACACCGCGGGTGCCGCCGACTGGCTGGCGGCGTCGACGTCGGAGGGCGGGGACGTCCTCGTCGCCCAGAACGGCGTGGACCAGGCCGAACGGGTCGGCCCCCTCGTCGGCACCGATCGGAGCGGCACCGACCCGAGCGGTGCAGGTCCTCGGGGAGCCGTTGTGCCCGCGCTGGTCTACATCAACGCCGAACGCACCGCGCCGGGCGTGGTGCGCACCCGCCGCACCGACTGCGACCTCGTCGTCCCCGGCGGTGAGGAGGCGGCGCGGGTGACGGAGCTGCTGGCCGGGGCGGGGCTGGCGGTCGAACGGTCGGCGGACTTCACGACGGCGGCCTGGCGGAAGATGCTCACCAACGTCTCGGCGAACCCGATCACGGCGTTGACCGGCCGGCGGGTCGAGGTGCTCGCGGAACCGCAGGTCGCGGAGTTGGCGATGCGCGTGCTGACCGAGGCGGTGGCCGTCGCGAACGCCGAGGGCGCGAGCCTCGACGACGCCGACGCCCGCGACGTGCTCACCTGGCTGCAAGCGCTTGCGCCCGGCAGTACGACCTCGATGCTGCAGGACCGCGAGGCGGGCAGACCGCTCGAGTACGACGGCCTCACGGGCACCGTCGTCCGCCTGGGCGACCGCCACGGCGTCGACGTCGGCGCCAACCGCGCGCTGTTGTCCCTGCTGTCCGCGGTGTCGCCCGCCCCTGGCGCCGGGGCGCGTTAGCCCAGCGGGAACGCGCGGGCGGCGGCCAGCAGCATGTCGTTCTCCTCCGGCTCGCCGATCGTCACGCGCACCCCGTCCGGTGCGTAGCCTCGGACGACGACCTTGTGCTCCAGGGCGTGCTCGGTGAACTCCCCGGTCCGCTCGCGCAGCGGCAGCCACACGAAGTTGGCCTGCGTCTCCGGAACCTCGAACCCGGCCTCACGCAGCGCGTCGACCACCCGGGTCCGCTCGGCGACGATGCCCCGGCACCGCTCGAGCAGCTCGCCCGCCGCGTCGAGCGAGGCGATCGCCGCCCGCTGGGCGAGCGCGTTGGTGCTGAACGGCACGTAGACCTTGCGCAGCGCCGTGATCACCTCCGCGGGTCCGATGCCGTAGCCGACCCGCAGCCCCGCGAGCCCGTAGGCCTTCGAGAACGTCCGCAGCACGAGCACGTTCGGGTAGGTGCGGCCCAGCTCGACGCCGTCCGGCACGTCGTCGTCGGTCACGAACTCGCGGTACGCCTCGTCCAGCACCACCAGCACGTGCGGCGGCACGGCGTCGAGGAAACGGGTGAGCGCCTCCCGGCGCACGACCGTGCCCGTCGGGTTGTTCGGGTTGCACACGAACAACAGGCGCGTGGCGGGTGTGATGGCGGCGAGCAAGGCGTCGAGGTCGTGGGTGTGCGTGTCGTCGAGCGGCACCGGGACGGCCGAGGCGTTGGCGATCTGCGTGGCGATCGGATACGCCTCGAACGAGCGCCACGCGTACACGACCTCCTCGCCGGGCGCGCACATCGCCTGCACGAGCTGCTGACACAGCGCCACGGAGCCGCACCCGACGGTGATCCGCTCGGTGGGCACGTCGAGTTCGCGGGAGATCCGCTCGGTCAGCGCCGTCGACACCATGTCCGGGTAGCGGTTGACCTCGGCGGCGGCCTCGGCGATGGCGCGCGCGACGCTGGGCAGCGGGCCGTAGGGCGTCTCGTTGCTCGCCAGCTTCACCGCCCCCTGCACGGTCCGTCCCGCGACGTAGGCGGGCAGGCTCTCCAGGTCCGCCCTGGTGCGGAGCGGCTGCTCCGGGGGGTTCGCCGGGGACTGGGATGCGCTGGACACGGTGACGGCTCCCTGCTCTCGATCTGATCGTGTGCCGCGGCCCGCGGGATCCGTCCGCAGACCGCTTCCACGCGTCCTTCCGCGCGGTGTCACCTCAACTTAACGCGGCCCGTGTGCTGCGGGTCGACGGATTCGAAATCGTGTGAACCGGTCGGCTCGCGCGTGCGTCGCAGTTACAGTTGCCGACATCGACAACCCTGGGGGTGTGATCGTGACGGAACCCAGCACGACGCGCGACGACGGCGCGGCGTGGCAGTCGGCCGACTCCGGGGCGTCCGCGGGTGTGGGGCCGTTCGGAGCGGCACCGGCGGCGCCCGCCCTCGACTTCGCCTCGGGCGCGGCGGACAGGCTCGCCCCGGTGGCCGAGGAACTGAACCAGGTCCGCGAGCAGGTCGAGGGCGGCGAGCTGCGGCTCGACGAGGGTGCGGCCCACGCCCTGCTCGCACAGCTCATGCAGCTGCAGGGGCACGTTCACCGGCTCATCGCCGACGCGGGCGAGAACATCGCCGCGCCCCTGCGCTTCGGTGACAACTTCGTCGGCGAAACGCTGGCCCAGCGGTTGCAGGGCGCTGCGGACGGGGAAACGAACGCCGCGCTGCCCGTGCTCAAGGCCTACGCCGCGCAGCTGGAGAAGCTCGAAGGCATCGTGCGCGCCGCGGCCGGGATGATCACTACGGCCGACGAGGACGCAGGGCGAGACCTGCAGCGCATCGGGAGGTCCGAGTGATCGCGAACTGTCTTCCCTTCCCGTGGCCGCCGCGGGAACCGGAGGGTCCGCAGCCCGGCAAGGACGCCCTGGAGTCGGAGTTCGATTGGCAGGCCCTTCCGCACGCCGAGCTGTACCACATGGCGACGATGGGCGTGGACGCCGAAGCGGCGGAACGCGTGGCGCACAAGTGGGCCGACCTCGGGGCGCAGCTGCAGGACATCGGCGACAGCCTGCGCGCGGCGCTGCGAGAGGCGTCGGAAGGCTGGCAGGGTGGCGGGGTCGACCAGGCCCGGCAGCGTGTCGAGCAGCTGTCGACGTGGACCGACCGGACGGCCCGGGACAGTCACGGCGTCGGCACCGCGATCCAGGCGCAGTCGCACCTCGCGCAGTGGGCGAAGAACAACATGCCCGAGCCCCCGCAGTTCTCACACCCGTGGCCGTGGTTCCCGCCGCCGATGCTGCCCGCGCCGATCCGCGAACTCGAGCCCCACGGCGGTGACGACGTCGTCGCGCTCGGCGAACCCGAGTCGGACGCCGATCGCGGGGGTCGTGGCGGTGGGCTGCCCGGGGAGATCGACGTGCTGGGCGACGGCGGTGCCGGATCAGCAGACGGCGGGCCGCCGGGCGACGGCGGATGGGCGCTGGGCCGTGGTGGCGGCTCCGGTGGTTCCGCCGGACCGGGCGGCGCCGGTGGCACGGGCTCCATGGGTGGAGCCGCCGACACGGGAGGTGGCGGCGGCGGATTCGCCGGTGGCGCCGCGTTGCCCCTGGACCCCGTCGCCGACGTCGAACGCCGCGAGGAACTGCACCGCCAGGCGGCACAGGTCATGCGGACGTACCAGCTCGAATCCGGGAACGTGTTCCGCGGCGTGCCGCAGTTCGTGATGCCGGGCGAGGACATCATCAAGGACGATCCGCGCACACCCGGTGAGCCGCCGCCTCCGCCGGAGGACGGCGGCACCGACCCGTCACACCGCGTCGGCCCGCAGCCACCGGGCGGTACGGGCGGTTTCGTGCCCGGAGTCGTCGCCGCGCCGCTGGCCGCGGGTGCGGCGTCCGGAATGGCGGCGGGCGCCGTCGGCGGCGGCGCGCCCTCGTCCGGAATGCAGACCGGAGTGGGCGCGGCAAGCGGTTCGACGGGATCCGCAGGCGGGCAGGCCGCGTCGGCCGCGAGTGCCGCCCGCGGTGCGGGCGGTGCGCCGATGGGCATGATGGGCGGCGCGGGCGCACGTCCCGACCGGGACGAGGAGCCCGAGCACAATTCGCCGTCGTACCTGCAGGAGGAGGACGACGTCTGGGGCATGCCGGTGGGGCAGGTCGCACCCCCGGTGATCGGTGAGCGCGGTTGGCGTGGGGACGAGTGACGGCGGGTGCGTGACGAGAACTCCGGATGGATCACGCTCCACCCGGGCGAGTTCTACTTGTTGTGGCGCACGCTGGAACTCGGCGATCCACCGTCGGTGCTGGGCGTGCCACGGGTCGGGGCGACGGAGTCGTATCGCGCGGAGCTGATCGCGCTGGCCGACGAATCGCTGGCAGAGCGCGGCCTCGGCACGGTGCGATCGCCGGACCGTGACGTCGAGGATCTGCTGCGCACACTCGCGGAACCGGACGTGTCGGTGGACCTGAGCACCTCCGGGTCGGACGCCTCGTTCCGCTCCCACGGCGTGGTCGGCGAACGTGGCGCGGCGACGGCCGGCACCTCGGGCGAGGACGTGCTCGTCGGCCCTGTGCGGCCTGCGGAACTGATCCCGACGATGTTCGAGGCGCTGCCGACCGTCGACGCGGGGCCGGGCGCGCCCGCGAACGTCGGGTACGCGGACTACCGCCGTGCCTGCCGCGCCGGCGAGCACGAGGGCGCGAGCGGGTTCCTCGACGCGCTGCGCGAGGCGGGCGTGCGCTCGTCGGAGGCGGCGACGGTCCTGCGCGCCGTCGAGGGCAGGCGCGCGGGCGGGTACGTCGGTGCGACATCGCGCACACATGGGCGCACGCCGGGCACCGTCAACTGGGTCGACACCGAGCAGGGCCGCTATGCGCTGCGGAAACTGGGCGACTGGGTCACGGTGACTCCCGCGGACGCGGCGAGATTGCGTGGCATGGCGGAGGAAATGGTCGCCGATCTGACCTAAGGTCGCGGGCATGAACACGCAGGGCAGCGACGCCACGAGCACGGGCACCGCAGCAGGTACGAACACACCGGACTCCGCGACCACCGCAGCGGACACGGCGACGACCGGGAGCGGCGCTCCCGAGGTGCTGTGGACGCCGACGCCGGAGCAGGTCGAGCGCACACGCGTGGCCGACTTCCGCCGCTGGCTGGCCGAGGAGCGCGGTGTGACGACGAAGGACTACGCGCAGCTGCACGAGTTCTCCACGGCGTCCCTCGGCGACTTCTGGTCGGCTGTGGCCGAGTACCTGGGCGTGATCTGGCACGCCGAGCCCGGCCGGGTTCTCTCGGGACTCGAGATGCCGGGCGCGACGTGGTTCGCGGGCGGCACGCTGAACTACGCCGAGCACGCGTTGACCGGCGGCGTCGCGGGCGCGGCGAAGGCCGACGACGACGTCGCGGTGGTCTTCGCGCGGGAGGACGGCCTCGAGCGGCAGCTGACGTTCGGCGAGCTGCGCGGCCAGGTGGCGGCGGCGCGCGCGGGCCTGAAGGAGCTGGGCGTCGGCAAGGGCGACCGTGTGGTGGCCCTGGCGCCGAACTGCCCGGAGACGCTCGTGGCGTTCCTGGCCACGGCCAGCCTCGGAGCGATCTGGTCGTCGTGTTCGCCCGACTTCGGGGTGCGCGCGGTCGCGGACCGGTTCACGCAGATCGAGCCGAAGGTGCTGATCGCGGTCAACGGGTACCGCTACAACGGACGGTCGTTCGACATCCGCCCGACGGTCGACGAACTCGTCGGGCAGCTACCGGGCCTGGGCACGACGGTCCTCGTCGACTACGAGGGCGGCGGCACGATGCCCGCGGCCCGCGGCTGGGACGACCTCCTGGCCGCGCACGAGGGTGCCGAGCTCGCGTTCGACGCCGTCGAGTTCGACCACCCGCTGTGGATCCTGTACTCGTCGGGCACCACCGGCCTGCCCAAGGGAATCGTGCAGGGCCACGGCGGCATCACGGTCGAGCACCTGAAAGCCCTTGCCCTGCAGCAGGATCTGGGTCCGGGCGAACGGTTCTTCTGGTTCACCACGACCGGTTGGATGATGTGGAACTTCCTGATCTCCGGCCTGCTCGTCGGCTCGACGGTCGTGCTGTACGACGGCAGTCCCGGCTATCCCGATCTGGGCGCGCTGTGGCGGTTGTCGGCCCGGCACGGCGTGACGGTGTTCGGCACGTCGGCGCCGTTCGTGCAGAGTTGCCTCAAGGCGCACCTCAAACCGGCCGAGGACGTGGACCTGTCGTCGCTGCGGGCGATCGGCTCGACGGGGGCGCCGCTGTCGGAGGAGGGCTTCCGGTGGATCGCCGATGCGATCGGGCCGGAGGTGCAGATCTGTTCGGTGTCCGGTGGCACGGACCTGTGCACGGCGTTCGTCGGTTCGGCCCCGGACGTGCCGGTGTGGCTGGGGGAGCTGTCGTGCCGGAGCCTCGGCGCGGCGGTGCAGGCCTACGACGACAGTGGGCGCGCGGTCGTCGACGAGGTGGGCGAGCTGGTCGTCACCAAGCCGATGCCGTCGATGCCGGTGATGTTCTGGAACGACCCCGACGGCAGCAGGCTGCGCGAGGCGTACTTCGAGGATTTCCCGGGCGTGTGGCGGCACGGCGACTGGATCAAGATCACCAAGCGTGGCTCGGCGATCATCTACGGCCGCAGCGACTCGACGCTCAACCGCGGCGGCGTGCGGATGGGCACCGCGGAGTTCTACCGGGTCGTCGAGGGTTACGACGCCGTGCTCGACTCGCTGGTGATCGACACCTCGGCGGCGGGCGAGGAGGGGGAGCTCGTGTGCTTCCTCGTGCTCGCCGAGGGCGTCGCGCTGGAGGACCTGGAGCCGGACCTGCGGAAACAGCTGCGTGCCGCGCTGTCGCCGAGGCACGTGCCCGACCGTTTCGTGGTCGTCGACGCCGTCCCCCGGACGCTGAACGGCAAGAAGTGCGAGGTGCCGGTCAAGAAGATCCTGTCCGGAGCCGACCCGGACCGCGCCGTGTCCCGCGACGCCCTCGCCAACCCGGACGCACTGACCGCCTTCGTGGAGTACGCCGCCCGCCCCTGACCCGCGTGTTGCAGCTCCCGTGTTGCGCTCCCGGGGGCCCGTGTTGCGTATTCCGGGGCCCATGTTGCGCATTCCGGGGCACGTGTTGCGCATTCGGGAGCGTGGGTTGTGCCTCCGGGTGCGGCCCTCGTCACCGCGTGTGTTTCGCGCACAGCACCGGGTGTCCTGCACTCGGACCCGTATGTCCTGCGTTGTGCCCGTCAACCGGGCGGCCTGCGAGGGCGCGCCGGGCCACGGCCGGGACCTCACGGCGTCCGACGGAGCGGTGGCCCGGGACCATGCCCTCGCTGCAGCCACGCGGCAGCCGTGGCGATGCGGGCCGAGCGGATGGGGGCCGGTGGCCCGCCTGCGTCTCACCCGTGAGCTGATCCACGCAGCCCGTGATCGGGCAGGTCACAGCCACTGCGGTGTGGTCGTACACGCGAAAGGGGGGTGGCTGGAAGCCAGGTGCGGGGCATGCGTAAACTATGACGGCAGTGGTCGCGACCGACCCGGGAGGCTTCGCCTAGTCCGGTCTATGGCGCCGCACTGCTAATGCGGTTGGGAGTAACCCTCCCTCGCGGGTTCAAATCCCGCAGCCTCCGCTGACACTCGGGTCCGCCCGGGCGTCGGACCCGGCCAGCCGTCGGGTACAATTGAACATGATGCGCCTGTAGCTCAACGGATAGAGCATCTGACTACGGATCAGAAGGTTTGGGGTTCGAATCCCTACAGGCGCGCACCACAAGAAACCCCCTGTACGCAGGGGGTTTCTTGCTGTCTGGGGTCGGTTGAGTCGCCAGCGGTGTTGATCTTCATCCACGCCCCCATCCACGAGCGTTGCTAACGTGCCGTCCATGGGGAGTTCGAACGGTGTGGCCGAGGGCCGCAAGCGTGGCAGTATCCGCCGCCTCGGGAACGCGCTTCAGGTCCGTGTCTCCGCCGGGAAAGACCCGTCCACTGGCGAACGCATCGTGCTCGTCGAGTCGGTCTCGATCGAGAAGCCCGGCAACGAACGGTCCGAGCGAGCAGCACGCAAGGAAGCCGAGAAGGTTCTGACCCGTCTGCAGAACGAGGCGGATGAGCTGAAGGTCGCGCGGACGAAGTCGACATTCGGCGCGTTGCTCGACAGGTGGCTGGCGCAGCACGAGGTCGACGCCACTACGCGGATGAACTACGAGTCGGCGATCGAGCGCTATATCCGGCCGGAGCTGGGGGAAGTGCCGCTGATTCTGTTGGTGCGCGACGCCTCGGAGCGACTGGAGCGCTTCTACGCCGACTTGCGACGGTGCAGTGCGCGGTGCAGCGGTAAGCCGTTCATCGAGCATCGTGTCGAGGGGCCGCACGAATGTCGGGAGGTGCAGCACCGGCGCCCTCCGGGTCGCCGTCCAGCGGCCGGCTACCCGCCGCACGATTGCGAGGCGATGGGCTGCACGGTCGTCGAGTGCCAGCCCCACGTCTGCACGCCCTATTCGGCCTCGAGCGTGCGACAGGTCCACGCCATCATCAGTAGTGCCCTGTCGGCGGCGATGCGGTGGGGATGGATCGCGTACAACCCTGCGCCGGCCGTGAAGTTGCCGGCCAAGCGGCGCCCGCAGCCGCAGCCGCCTTCCTCTGCGGACATGGCACGCATCGTCGAGGCCGCGTTCAACGCCGACGAATGGTGGGGGACGTACGTCTGGTTGTCAGCCGTGACCGGGGCGCGTCGCGGCGAGATCGTGGCGCTGCAGTGGCGTGATGTCGACTGCGACGCCGGCGTCGTGCTACTCGACGAGAACTACGTGCGCGGGCCGGACGGCATGATCGTCAAGGACACGAAGACCCATCAGGCCCGGCGCGTGTCGATCGACGACGACACCGTGACCCTGCTCCGGCAGTACCGGGGGAGCTGCGAAGAGCAGCTGCAGAGCCTCGGCCTGGAACTCGAGGCGACGACGTGGCTGTTCTCGGCGAAGCCGGACCTGAGCCGCCCGCGTGACCCGAGCGCGCTCACGCGGCGATACGCGAAGCTCGTCGAGTCGTTGGGAATGGCGACGAAGCTCAAGGAACTGCGGCACTACTCCGCGACGGAACTACTGACCGCCGGTGTGGACCTGCGCACCGTGGCCGGGCGTCTTGGCCACGGCGACGGCACCACCACGTTGCGGCATTACGCCGCATGGGTCGGAGCGGCGGACAAGGAAGCGGCGACAAAGCTGGCGGGACGTATGCCGAAGCTCAACCGGCCCGGTTCATAGCGAGCGGAGGTCGACGGCAGCGATCGTCATGTCGTCGGCGACTTTCGAGCGTGGAAGCGTCGCGCCCTCGGGGTCGGACTGCTTGAGCCAGGTTTCGCAGCGCTGCAGCAGGCTTGCGATGCTCGCATCGTCCATTCGGGACACCTTGCGCCAGTCGTCGAGGCCCAGGTGGGTCAAGGGTTCGTATGCACCATCGGTCGCGAGTACCGCCCACGTGATGTCGCCGGCTGGAACACTGCGCTCGAACGCATGGTGAGCGGCGCTGGGATCGGCTTCCGCGATCCAGTAGCCACCTTCGATGTTCCGGTGCTTCCGTTGTTCACGTTGTAGGTCCGCGAGCAGTTCGCGGTGTGTGTCGTCGTAGCCGTGGCCATGAGCGAGGCGGCGACGGTATTCGGCCCTTTCCGGAAGGTGGAGCTCGTCGAGTCGGTGGTCGGCGAGCTCGTGGCAGGCGTGGTCGTCGCCGTAGTAGATCGTGCTGTCGCCCAGGACATAGAGATCGATCCTGTCGTCGGCGTGGCGCAACACGGTGACGGTGCTCGAGGGAGACGCGTCTCCCTCGATGCCGAGTTCATCGGCGGCAGCCGCTATAGCGTGAGCCACGGCGTCGGCTACAGCGATGTCAGGGGACGCGCGTAGCTGATCGCTGATGCCATTTCCGAGCGCGTCGACGTATGCCCCGGTGGACACGTCGACCGGAGCGAACGGGCTGGCCCCGTCGAGAACGGCGACGGCTCGGTCTGTCGTGAAGACCCGGTCCTGGCTTCGAGCGGCGTCCGGAAGCTGAGCGGTGTGGATACGCATTCGGTCACCAACCGTAAGGGCCGGCCACAAGTTCACTGCCGGTGATCGTCGTCTCGTCCTCGCCGAACGTGCAGCGAACGATCCCGCTGAACGAGGTATCGCCAGCGTCCTTGAACAGCTGGGCGATGTTCTCGGTGAGGTAGTGCAGGACACCACTGGAGCCAACGGCGGTGATGCCGGCGATGTGGGTGATCACGCGCCCGTCGTGCTTGTGGCGGGCGAAGTAGCCGAATTCCGCCCGCGTCGACGGATCGTCGAGACGTGGCGAGTAGTAGTGCTCGTTCGTGACGTGGTCCTCGATGCGCCACTTGCCATCGGGCTTCGCGAAGCCGAGTTCGGTGTCTTCTTCCAGCAGCAGGAGAGCCACGGGCGCCGAGCGCGGGCCGCAGATGATGACGGCGTCGCCGTCCGGAAGGTCTTGCCGGTCCGGTTCGATCGAGAGGCGTTCGCTGGCGAGCGAGAAGCTCCCGAGGAGCGTTTCCGCTTGCTCTTGCGCCTGCGCGTCGGAGGCATCGATGTAGGTGCGCATGCGGTGGTCTTCGCCGCGGCGGAGAGGGACGCCGACCGTGACCGGGCCGACGCCGAAGAAGGCGCGCTCGGGGCCAGGGGCCGAGCCTCTGATCTGCGTGATCCGGCCCTTGGAGATACCCAGCGCTGTGGCGATCTCGGTGTAGCTCAGGTCCTTGTCGCGGTGCGCTTCCTCGATCGCTGCCTTGCGTAGGCGGGCCAGTTCGGTGGCCCGCTGCTGGTAGTGCGTCATCAGCGCGGTCGCCCGCCGCGCCCTGCGCACCGGGTCGTCATCTGCCCGGACTGAGTCGAAGTCGTCCAAGTCCGCCATGCCCAGAGTTTAGAGGGGCTTGACGGGCTTCGCGATGGGGCCCTACAGTGCAGTTTATCCCCCCTAAACACCACTGATGCCAAAAGTGCGGATGGTGAGTTTAGGGGCCTAAACCGACTGGAGGAGACCGTGGAACAGGCAAGCAATCCGGCAGGGGGAGCAGGGGCCGACAGGCCGCGCCTCGCCTTCTACAACGTCGCGGAGACCGCTGATCTGCTGCGTATGGATCAGTCGACGCTCTACCGGCATCTCCGCAGCGGCCGGTTTCCGGCCGTCAAGATCGGCGGACGTTACGTCGTGCCGCGCCAGGTGGTCGAGCGCCTGGTCGACGAGGTGATCGCAGCAGGCCGCTGCGTCGACGTCGCCGAATGGGCCGCACGAGCCGCGCTGTCCGGGGGTGTGGCATGAGCCTGGGTACGAGGAAGAGTCGCGCGAAGTTCACGCGTCGAGTGGTTGCCGGCGGTGTGGTGTTGTTCGGCCTGGGTTGGCTGATGTCGCGGATGCCGGCCGAGACGCCGGGGCAGGAGTTCTGGCCGTGGCTGATGATCGCCGGGGCGTTGCCGCTGGTGACGGTGGTCGTGCTGGTGGCGCGTCGTCGGACGGGCACGGTCGGCACGGTGTCGCGGTGGTCGCGTCGGTCGAAGCGCAACGACGGGGTGGCCTCGCCGTGGACGATCCTGCGCACGGCGTCGTGGTTCGCGGTGCGTCGCAAGGCCGCGGTGCTGCGGCCACACCTGCGGCAGATGTCGTGGTGGCGCCGCTGGACGGTGCCGATCACCGAGCTGGCGACGCCGTTGGCGCGGGTGGGCCCGCTGCGTGTGTGGTCGCCGATCGAGGACGTGACGCTGCGTCTGGGCGGGCCGCGCACGGGTAAGACCGGCGAGTTGGCCGGCCGCATTCTCGACGCGCCCGGTGCGGTGATCGCCACCAGCACGCGGACCGACCTGGTGGAGCTGACCGGCGCGTGCCGTGCCCGGACGGGACCGGTGAGGGTGTTCAACCCGTCCGGGCTGGGCGGCATGGAGTCGTCGGTGACGTTCGACCCGCTGTCGGGTTGCGAGGAGCCGAAGACGGCCACCGTGCGTGCGGCGGACCTGTTGTCGGGGGCTGCGACCTCGGTCGGCGGTGGGGACATGGAGTTCTGGCAGTCCCAGGCCCGCCGGGTGTTGGCCTCGCTGATGCACGCCGCCGCGCTGGGTGAGGGCTCGATGCGCGATGTGCTCGCGTGGGTGGCCGACCCCGACAACGCAGGCACGGAGGTACAGCGGTTCCTGCGTCGCTCGCCCGAGCCGGCATTCGAGCAGGACGCGTTGCAGTTCCTCGGGACCAACGAACGCACCCGGTCGTCGATCTGTTCGACGATCATGCCCGCGCTCGGGTGGCTGACCGACGCGACGGCGTCGGCCGCTGCGGCCGAGGGTTCGTTCGACGTGGCGGAGTTGTTGGACAGCCGCGGCACGGTGTTCATGCTCGGCGCCGAGGATTCACAGGTCGCGCCGCTGGTGACCGCGTTGACCGGGCACATCGCCCGCGAGGCCCGGCGGCTGGCGGCGTTCGAGCCCGGCGGCCGGCTGGACCCGCCGTTGACGATGGCGCTGGACGAGGCCGCGCTGATCTGCCCGGTTCCGCTGGACAACTGGACGGCCGACATGGGCGGGCGCAACGTCACCATCCACATCGCCGCGCAGTCCCGCAGTCAGTTGCGGCAGCGCTGGGGTGATGACGGCGCCGCGACGATCCTGAACAACTCCGCCGCGCTGATGATCTACGGCGCCACGCGGGATTCCGAGGACCTCGCCGCCTATTCCGCGCTGGCCGGTGAGCGCTACGAGGAGACCCCGACCTGGGACGAGGACGGCGAGCTGAAGTCGGTGTCCTCACAGCGGGTGCCGGTGCTGACGCAGTCGCAGATCGCGCAGCTTCCTGCGGGACGGGTGCTGATGATCCGACGGAACATGCCGGCCGCGGTCGGCCGGGTGCGCATGGCGTGGAAGCGCCACGACGTCCGGGCCGAGACTCGCGCGGCCCGTCGGTACGAGCGGCTGACGCGATGGAGCGAGGCGTGGCTGCGGTTCGCCGACCGTGTCGAGGAATGGGCCTCCCAGGACAAGTTCGCCAACGCCCGCCGCAAGCTCGGCGTCCACCTCGACGTCGACCGGGCCCGCGGTCCGCAGCACGTGCACTCCGATGTGGACGGAGGTGTGCAGCGATGAGCGAGACGCCCGAGTACGCGACGGCCGAGGCCGTGAGCGGTGTGGCGCTGGAGGTCGACGGGTTGCGCCGCCGGTTCGACCAGCTCGACAACAGGCTCGGCCCGGTCGAGGCGTGGGGCGCCCGGCTGGACGCGATCGAGCAGCAGTTGGCCGAGACGGTCGAGAAGTTGCGCCAGTTGGTCACGGCCCCCGGTCAGAGCACGGTGGCGTCCTGGCTGGCGCTGCCCGAGGACGACGAGCAGGCCCAGCACCTCATGGCCGAGCTCGTGGCGTGGCTGCAGACGGTGTTCCTGCGCTACCCGGACGCCGCCGAGGTGCTGCCGGATTGCTGGGCCTGGCACCCGGAGGTGGTCGAGGAGCTGCTGTGGCTGATGCAGGCCTGGTCGAGCGCCTACTTCGACCAGGCGGGCGGGGTGTTGCGGGTGGCCGACTGGCACGACCGCTACCGGCCCGGTGTGGTGCGGCGCCTGTCGGCCCGTGCGGGCAAGTGCTCGTTGGAGAACCACACGAGCCCGGCCGGGGCGCCGGTCGCGCCGCTGGCTGAGTCGGCCGGCCAGCTCGCCGAGTGGTGGGCGACGAGTCGCCGCCGGCCGGCGCCGGAACCGAGCGACGAGCAGTTCGCGGCCGCCGCGCCGCGCCGAACCCGCGGAGGGATGCGCCGATGAGTACTCAGCCCACCACGTCGAGCCGCGGCGGTATCCGCCGCTGGGCATTGTGGATCCCCGGGTTGCTGGTCGCGCTGGGCGCGGCGGCGGCCACGGCGCACGGCCTGTTCGAGGTCACGGTGGCCGCGCATGTGCCGGCCGGGATCGCCTGGGTGTACCCGGTGATCACCGACGGGCTCGCGCTGGTGGCCTACCTCGCGACGATCGCGCTGGCCGCCCACGCTCGCCGCTACGCCTGGTTCGTGGTCGTGCTCGCCGCCGGCGTGTCGGGCCTAGCCCAGGCGGCCTACCTCGCCGGCGGGGTGCACACCACGTCGCCGGAGCTGCGGTTCGGGATCGGCGCGTGGCCGGCTGTGGCCGCGGCGATCGCGGCGCACCTGCTGTTCCTGATCGCTCACGCCGACCGCGCCGAGGACACCGGAAACGACGCATCAGCCGAAGCGGAGACCCCGGAGGCCGAGACGACTGCCCCAGCCGAGCGTCCGGCGCCGGTTACCGACAAGGCGGACAGCACCGCGCCGGCCGTCCGGCCGTCGGAGGAGGCGACGCCGGCGGGGGACGAGCGTCCGACGGTGCAGCTTCCGGCCGTCCGGCCGGAGCCGTCCGGTCCCGCGTCCGTTCAGTCGGAGCCTGTCCAGCCGGTCGGCTGTACGGAACCGGTGGATGCCGCGCCGTCCGAACCCGTCCAGGCGCGGCCGGTTTCCGGGCCGGTGGGGGCGCGGCCGTCCGGCGGTTCGCAGCGCGAGCGCGCCCACGCGGCGGCCGTCCAGTACTCGGACACGCATGGCGCGCTGCCGACCGTGAGCCGTCTTGCCGAGACGGCGGGAGTGTCCCGAGGCACCGCAGGCGAAGTCCTCAAAGCCCTCCGCGAGAGGCCGACCGAGCTGCATTTGGTCACCACCAACGACGTGCAGGAAGCCCAGTGATGAGCACGACGAGCCTTCGAGCCTCCCCAGTGATCAGCGAAGTAGTAGCGATCGAGTTGGAGTCAGGAGGAGCTGATGTTTTTGAGAAGGGAGAAGAGAAGAAGAAGGGAACACACCTAGGCATCACGATCCGTGGGGGCGCGGACCTGCGGTCCTGCGCGGAGGCCGCGGCGGGCGCTGCGCGCCGCCGCGGGGCCGATTCCGGCCCGGTTGCGGGGTGGTCGCGGTGCTGACGATCTCGACGGGACACAGCGCGGAGTACTTGTTGGGCGCGGTGGCCACGGGCCGGGAGAACTACTACACCGGCGCCGTGGCCGCGGGGGAGCCGCCGGGCCGCTGGTACGGCGCCGGTGCCGAGGCCCTGGGTCTGCAGGGCCTGGTGGACAGCCAGGACATGACCGCGCTGTACGAGCGGTTCCTCGACCCGCGGGACGAGGTGTTCAGGACGCCACAGCAGTGGGACGAGGCGTCCACTCTGGGCCACACCGGACGGAAATACCGTACGGAGGACCAGCTCTACGCCGAGGCGCTGGAACGCGAGCCGGACGCCGGTCCTGAACGCCGCGCCGAACTCCGACTCGACGCGGGCAAGCGGGCGCAGCGGAACGTGGCGTTCCTGGATGCGACGTTCAGCGTCCAGAAGTCGATCACTGTGTTGCACACGGCGTTCGAGGCCCAGGAGGTCGCCGCCCGCACCGCCGGGGACGAGACCGGTGCCGAGGCGTGGGCGACGCACCGCCGCGCCGTCGAGGATGCGATCTGGGCGGGAAACCGCGCGGCGCTGGATTACCTGTCCGAGCACGCCGGCTACTCGCGCATCGGCCACCACGGCGGGGCGGCCGGCCGCTACATCGACGCGCACGACTGGACCGTGGCGAGCTTCTTTCAGCACGACAACCGCGACCACGACCCGCAGCTGCACATCCACAACGCGATCCTGAACCGCGTCCAGGGCGCCGACGGTAAGTGGCGCACCCTCGATTCGAAGGCCATCCACAAGTTCCGCGGTGCGGCCTCGGCGGTGGGCGAGCGCACCACCGAGGAGCACCTGACCCGCGCACTCGGCGTGGCGTTCGCGGCCCGGCCGGACGGCAAGTCCCGCGAGGTCGTCGGGATCGCGCCGGATGTGATGGAGCTGTTCTCCAACAGGCGGCGGGCGATCACCGAGCGCACGCGCGAGCTGGTCGAGGCGTTCGAGACGAAGTTCGACCGCAAGCCGACCTCGCTCGAGCTGGACCGGCTGCAGCGCCAAGCCGCGTTCGCCACCCGCAGCGCCAAGAGCCACGACGGTGAGACGATCGAGGAGCGCCTGGACCGGTGGGACCGGCAGCTGCGCGCCGAGGTCGCCGGCGGCCTGGCCGGGGTTGCCGACGGGGTGCTGGCCACCGGCCGGCAGCAGCCCGCAGCGGCGGAGTGGTCGCCGCGGGCGGTGGTCGAGACCGCCCTCGCGGACGTGCAGGCGCGCAAGGCCGCCTGGACCCGCGCCGATTTGACCCGCGCGATCAGTGACGCGCTGCCCGACCACGTCGGCCTCGCCGACGGCGCCGACGTGGCGCGGCTGTTGGACAGCCTCACCGACACCGCGCTCGAGGCCGCGGTCGCGCTGGAGGCCCAGCGTCCGGGCGACGCGGCCCTGCCCGGCGAGCTGCGGCTGGCCGATGGACGCTCGGCCTACGACGCCCCGGCCGGACGGCTGTACGCCACGCCGGACCACGTCCACACCGAACGCGCCCTGGCCGCCGCCACGGCCGAGAACGCGGGCGCGGCGATGACCGACGCCGGCGCGCAGCGGTTCCTGCAGCAGCTCCGCGAGAGCGGTATCGAGCTCGGCGCGGACCAGGCCGCGGCCGTGCGCGGCGTGCTCACCTCGGGCTCGCAAGTCGAGTCGCTGATCGGACCGGCCGGCACGGGCAAGTCCTTCGTGGTCGGCACCGTGGCGAAGGCCTGGCAGGACCCGCAGATGTGGGGCGATGCGACGGCGCGGAAGGTCGTCGGCCTGGCCACGAGCCAACGGGCAACCGACGTGCTGGCCGGCGAAGGCGTCGCCGCACGCAACGTCGCGCGCTGGCTGGCCACGCAGGAACGCCTCGCCGGCGGCAGCGCCGCCGCCGACGACCAGCAGTGGCGCCTGCACGCCGGCGACGTGGTGGTCGTCGACGAGTCGGCGATGACCGACACCGCCGACCTGTCGGCCATCCACGGCCACGTCGCCGCGGCCGGGGCGAAACTGCTGTTGGTCGGCGACCACAAGCAGCTCGCCGCGGTCGGCGCCGGCGGCGGCATGGACCTGGTCGCCGCCCGCGGCGCGTCCTACGAGCTCGTCGACGCTCGCCGGTTCACCGGCGAGTGGGAACGCGAGGCCTCGCTGCGGCTGCGCGCCGGCGACGAAACCGTGCTCGACACCTACCACCGCCACGGCCGGCTGCGCGACGGCGGAGCGATCGAGCAGACCGAACAGGCCGCCACCCGCGCCTGGCTCGGCGACACCCTGGCCGGCAAACACTCGGTGCTGGTGGTCGACACCAACGAGCAGGCCGCCGAACTGTCGTCGCAGCTGCGCGCCGAACTCGTCCGCCTCGGCCAGGTCTCCGAAACCGGGGTGCCGCTCGGACTGCAAGGCACCTACGCCGGTGTCGGCGATCTGGTGCAGGCACGCCTCAACGGCTGGGAACTCGCCGGCTACCAGGGCAACCGGCGCGGCCCGATCAACCGCGAGCAATACCGCGTGCTCGAGGCCGGCGACGACGGACACCTCGTCGTCGCCCCGATCGTCGGCCGCGGCGCCGAGGGCGAACAGCTCGGCGACCGCATGACCCTGCCCGCCGACTACGTGGCCGAGCACGTGGCGCTCGGCTACGCCTCGACCGTCCACGCGGCCCAGGGCATGACCGTCGACACCAGCCACATCGTCGTCACCGGCCGCACCGGCCCGGAAGCGCTCTACGTGGGCCTCTCACGGGGCCGTGAGGGCAACACCGCCCACGTCGTCACCCGCGCCGTCGCCGAAGACGCGGCGACGGGGGAGACGGCCGAGGCGTTGCACCGCAACCCGGCCGCCGTGCTCGCCTCGACCCTCGAAGGAGCCGACCCCACACGGTCGGCGCTGGCCACGGCCACCGAATCCGCCCAGGACGTCGAGTCCGTGCGCACGCCGGCCGAGTTGTTCGCCGACGCCGTCGAGCTCGCCACGGCCGGCCGCACCGCCGGTTGGCTCGACCAGCTCGCCGCCGACGGTGTGCTGTCGGCCGAGCAGCGGGCCCAACTGGCCGCCGAGGACGGCGCCGCGGACCTGTCGAAGGTGCTGCGCCGGGCCGAGCTGGCCGGCCACGACCCGCAGCACGTGCTGCGGGCGGCGGTGGTCGAGGACAGCCTCGACGGCGCGCGGCAGCTGACCTCGGTGCTGCGCCACCGCATCACCACCCTGCGCCGGCTCGACCCGACCACCGACAGCTACGCCGAGCGCGTGCCGCAGGTCGCCGACCCGGAGTGGCAGACCTACCTCGCCTCGCTGGCGGCCACGGCCGACCAGCGCCAACTCGAACTCGGCCGGCAGCAGGCCGCCGAGCCCGAGCCGTGGGCCCTCGAGACGTTCGGGCCCTGCCCCGACGACCCCGAGCAGGCGGCCGAATGGGTCCGCAACGTCGGCACCGTCGCCGCCCACCGCGAGCTCACCGGCCACGACGACCCGGCCGAAGCGCTGGGCACGCCGCCGAAGGCCGGCCAGGTCGAGGCCTACGCCTCGTGGCGTTCGGCCTGGCGTGTGCTCGGCCGGCCCGAGGCCGACCGTGACGAGCTCGAGATGAGCGACGGCCAGCTACGCATGCGCGTGCGCGCCGCCGAACGGGAAAACGCGTGGGCGCCGCGCTACGTGGCCAACGAGCTCGCCGGCATCCGCGAGACCGCCGAGCAGCACCGCCACACCGCCGCCCTGTGGGCCGCCGAAGCGGACGCCGCCACGGACGAGGCCGATCGGGAGCGGGTGCGCCGTGAGGCCGACGAGGCCGCCGCGCTGGCCGAGACGCTCGAGGCCCGCACGGCCGAGCTCGACACAGCCGAGAAGGCCCGCGGAAAGTGGCTCGCCCACACCGCCGCCACCCGCGCGGCCGCCGACCGTGCCGCCGCGGAACTGTCCGCCCGGCACGCCGACGAGCCGGCCATCGAGGAGACAGTCACGGCCGCCGAATGGCTCCAGGCACACGCCGAGGCCGAGGCCGCCGAGGACCCTCACCGCGAGATCACCGCCGAGCACGACCTCGCCGACGTCGCCGCCGAACGCAACGCCGACCAGGCCGCCGGCACCGAAATCGCCGCCGACGCGCAGCAGGTAGCGGGGGACGAGCTTGCCGCCGACGTGGAGCCGCCGGCGGAGTCCGAGCAGGTCGAGACGGTGGTCGAGACCGGCCTCGAGGACGTGCGCGACCAGGTTGCCGACGAGGCGGCGCAGGCCGATGAGGACGCCGTGCGGGTGCCCTCGGCCGACGAGACCGCCGACACCGTCGACCGTGCCCAGCGCGCGCTGGCCGAGATCGCGCAGCGTCAGGCCGCCGACCAGGCCCGCGAGGCCGAGGAAGCCCACGCGGCGCAGCTCGCGCGTTGGCAGGTCGAGGAACAGGCCGAAGCCGCCGAAGCGGCCCCCGACGACGTCGCCGAGATCGGCACCCGGTAAGGACCCTGGGGCGATAGGAACGGAACGCGATCTCTGGCTAGTTATGGAGCGAATCTCGAATCCGGCGTACGACGTCGGCCAGTTCGGGTTCGTGCTCCAGCCCCAAAGGCGCGACCGTTCCTGCCTGGCCCCGACGGCGAAGAAGGGCGTCGTCCGCGGTCATGAGTTCATGCACAAGATCCACACGATCCCAAGGAATATCGTTAACCCGGTCCCGGTGGAAGTGGGCGGCGTATATCGCCGCGATGTAGTCATCTGGGCTTGACGCATCCTCGTCCTTACGTACGACGAGGACCTCGATGGTGTACAGCCCTGGCGCTACTGCAAACGCCTCCTTCACGGTGGCCAGCACAGTTGAACCGAGGAAGTTCATATACACGCTGTTGCGCTCTGTCTTAGTCCTCTTACGGAGGGTTGGCTCGCCGGAGGGAGTGGTCGCCAACTGCTGGTCAGGAACCACATTGGCGGATCCGATGACGATTACGACTGTGGCCGAATCGGCTCGGCAATCGATCGGTGCAGCCGGAGAGGAGTTGTCTTCGAACGCCGCTTCCAGAACGGCCATAATCATTTCCGAGTCGTTGTTCAGTAGGGCGTCCCATTCAGCATCGGCAGCAGCCTGGGCGCGACGCTGTTCTTCGAGCGCCTCTTCGCGCGCAGCGGCGGCCACGTCAGGTGCGGATGCCTTGGCGGCCCTCTTCGCCTTTCGGCGTTCCCCAACCCGCCACCGTGGCAAGCCCTGTACAGCTTCACGGCGGAGACGTCGTGCAGTGGCCCTCACGCTGGGTACAGCGACATCGGCCGCTTGTGGTGGAGCTGCGGGAGCGAACTCTTCAAGATGTTGGGTCGTCAGCGCTTCTTCTATGGCCGCGACGTCGGCCATGCGAGCCTCACGCTGTGCCTCGCGAGCTTGCTGTTCAAGCTTGGCCACTGACGAGTGGGGCGGACCTGCCCTAGACCGGCGCGATCGCTTTGCCCCAGCGCCGGTGTAGTAGGTGACCGGGCCGACACCACTCGAAAGGCCTGTCCGCCCGCCACCGACATGTACTCGGGCTGCACGAGGACCTAAGCCGGCTCGGACTCCACGAGACGAGGCGCTGATCCGGACACCAGGTGCGATGCGGATGCCGAAACCCATGGCAGTCTCCTTTGTCCACCTTCTGAATAGGTTACCGACAGAGGCGCGGCTGAGCAGGCAAGCAGCACTCAGGCACAAGAGGTGGATCTTCGGAGATCTAGAGGCCGGATTGCACTAAGGGGCTGCCACGACCTGGAGCGGCGGCGGGCCGCTGCGACGCCACGCCCAACGCAGCGTCGCGCACACCGCCTCGCACCAGCCCGGCCGTTCGGCCAGCCAGGCCGGCACCGGCCGCTGCAACGCCAGCTTCTCCGCCGCCAACACCTCAGCCTCGATCAGCTCTTCATAAGCCCGGTCCTTGCGACGGGTCACTGGAGCCGAGGCCGGCAGGCGACGGCCGTTGAGCTCGATCGAGCCGTGCGCCATCCAGCGACACGTCATCGACACCCCGGAGGCGTACCAATCCCGGTCCGCCGCCGCGCGATGGCCGGCCTCGACCCACACCCGGGCGAACTCATCCAGCGGAACCCGCACATTCTGCGGCGGAATCCGCTGCACGTCAGCCTCGGTGACCTCCATGCCATCGAGACTCGCACGCCCCACCGACAGTCCGCAGCGGCCACACAGACAACGCGCAGTAGGCCTGCGCTGCGGCACGAGCTCAAGGCCGCACGGCCCAGAACCCCAGTTGCGCCTGCGGCGCTGCCCTTCCCGGGACGCGACAAACGTAGCCACTCACCCCGACTGCCGCGGCACAAGTTCCGATACCACGACGCCACCTCACCAGCAAGGCGGGCACAACATCTTGGCCGCAAAAAGCGCGCGCCCAAGATCTTCTGCCCTTGCTCCTTGCTGGCGAGCCTCCGGCGCCGTGGTTGCGCTCGCCTGCGGGCAGGCCCCGAAAACCACCGGGCCTGCCCCGCAGCCCCAAGACCCGGCCGACTGACCAACAACCGGAGGAAGGAACCCACATGGGACAGATCTACGAAGGCCCCTACGCCCACCGAATCGGCTACCACGAGGGCTACGCCGCACAAATCCTCGCCGACAACACCCACTCCGACCACTGGCTCGCCGACGAAACCGCCTACGAGTGCCACCAGGCCGCCTGCGACTGCGGCTGGCGAGGCAACCGCTACCCGGCCGGCCCACGCGGCGAAGAGCTCGCCCTCACCGAATGGGAACGCGCCCACCTGCGCCCACTCGTGGACGCCGAAGCCCGCCAACACAGCATCCGCGCCGACCTCGTTTTGCGCTTCGCGAACGGACTCCGCGGCGGCCTGACCGAGGAGACCGACGAGCACGGCCGGCGCGTACTCACCGCCCACAGCCGCGGCCTACTCGACGCCGTCGAACACCTCGAGGACTTCCTCGACTACGTCGCCGGCGACTGACCCCAACGCCCACGCACCCCAGAAAGGAGGTGACCAGCATGTGCCGCGAAGGCTGCTACAAGCACTACGTCAACGGCAAATGGATCTGCTGCAAGTGCGGCCACTGACGCGATCTGAAAGAAACGGGCCGGCGGATAACCGGCCCGTTCGTTTGCGATGCTAATGCACTTACCACCAAAAGCTACGTGGCCGGTCTCGCAGCGTCCGTCAAGCACGTTGACGCTGAGCGCGTACACCGTCGATCACCACGGCCTGTAAAGCATCCTGTTTTGCACCATCCAGGTAAAATGCTGCCCAGTTGCCAGCGTGCTCGGCCATGGCTACGATGCCAACGAAATCCCCTTGAAAACTTTCAGGAACTTGTCGCGCAACTCTCAAGGTGATGTTTTTATCCAACCGACCACGTCGTGCTAGAAGTCGCAACGCTTCGATACGAGAAAGCCAGCCGTATGTATCAGATACCGCTATGTCCTGAGCTGTCGATATGATCGCCTTATGAACACGCTCGGGTGCCCTACTGAGGACCCGAAATATCCAGGCACGTTCCCAGTCTAGGAGATGTTTCTTGTTTGTTAGCGCGAACTGGCATGCCCTGACTACCTGATCAGGTTCAGAGTCGACGAGCGCGAGTAGGTAATTGGCCAGGTCTTGTGTATCGTCGGGTCGTCTGATGAGCAGTTCGCCGATCCATGGGAGTGCGTCTCGGGACTTTGCTTGCGCCAGTCTCCTAAGGCAAAAAACTAGTCTTGCGTGGGCTAGGTTTTGTGGCAGCTTCTCCTTTGGACGCCTATCAACTAGGTCCTTGAACATCTCGGTGACAATCTCAACCGGCTTGGGTGTGAGCGACGGTGCAAGCGCCTCCAAGAATTCATCCTTCGCCATCGTCTGATGGTAGAAAAAGCGCCACTGCATGTCGTCATCCAGTCCGGCATCCTCGGCGGCCTTTGCTAATTCTTCTCCCGTGGATTCGTGCAGTGCCTGCTCGCGAGCTTTGCGCATTTTTTCACGGAATTTTTCCGTGGTTAGGTCCACGTCTTGTAAAGCTATACTGTACTGGCCCAGCTTTTCTATCTTGAGCTTTCCTGAGTTTAGTAGAAGACTGTTCCTTCTGAGTGCTTGCTCTAATTCAAATATTGCCTGGAGCGCCGAAGGGTAGTCTGTGGTCACGATCCTGTAATCGTCGCCGTGTCGCCAGAACCTGATATCGCTACGGCGCAATGAGCTGTCAACAGGTGACAGATAAAGCGTGGCCAGTGAGTCAGATGTATCGACACCTTGGGGAAGGCCTCGGTTCGCTCCCATGAGCGACCTTAGGTGAGTTTGAATTGCCTGTCTTATGTCACTAGACACCCCTGCGTCTGCCAGCGCCACGTCAAGGCGGCTGTGGTCGACTGACTCATAGAATCCGGCGACGTCGGCGGAGACGACCCATCCTCCGCCTGCTTCTAATGGTGCTCGCTCAAAGTTGTTCCACGATGGTAGCGATTCGTCGGCCCGCGGCCAAATTAGTGATTCAGACGAGATCAAGTGTCGGCTTATTTTGGGACGTGCCGCGCATACGAGTGCTTCGTAGATGATGCGATCCCGAAGAGTTGCAACAGCGGCAGGCCGTGTTGTAAAGGCTCGCTTCGGTACTGGCACGAGGAGTGCGGGTGCGCAGACGTAATCATTGGCGGCTATTCGAGCTAGTATGCCGTCGACGAACCGATTGGCTATTCGGCCGGCGACCTTGTCATCCTCGCGCGGCGGCAACATGTCGTTGGAGCGTTGGACGTTCTTGAGGGCGGCCAGTAGCTGGTCCTTGGTCAGCCTCTGTAGTGCAGCGTTGGCGGTCACCGAGCGGTCCTCCACGCGGTCGGGTGGTGAGCTGATGTGCAACTTCTAAGATCGTTTACTGGGGGGAAGTCGTTTCGCAAGGCTCACCTGTAGGTACAGGCGCCGGGGCCTGTCCTGGTCCAAGTCGCCCACCCGGTCAGGTCGGTCGGCTGGTGACCTGCGTCGCGTTGCGATCATCGAACGTACGTTCTAACTTATGAGGTGGCGCCGGCCGATCGGGGGAAGCGGTCGGCCGGCGCCGCTCAGGAGGTGCGGCGATGTCTATGCGGGGAGAGTTCGGGCCCGAGCGGCTACCGGTGAGGCCGGAGCTGCGGCATGTGATCACCGACAAGGGCAGCCTCCGATACGACTACCCCCACACGTGCCCGAAGTGCTCCAGCTCTGACCTGCGCCCTCAGTGGCGGACCGTGATGCGTCAGCCGGGCGTCGACTGCGAATCGTGCGGCTACCAGTGGTGCCTGATCGACCCACGCCAACAGACCCCCATCAGCACAGCCAACACGACAGCCATCGGCCTGAAGCTGATCGCACAACCGCCACCGACGACCGGCGGCGTCGGCCAGATCCGGCTCTACCTCGACCAGGACATCGTGAGCGAAGTCGACGTGACGCTGTGCGGCGTCTGTCGCCGCGGCCTGATCGAGCACGTGAGAACCGAACAGAGTCAGCGCCGCCGGGGCTTCGCCCGGACGACCGTCACGGCCGCCCTGGTCCGAGGGTCGAGCTACACGTGGGCAACGACCACCGTGAACGACGACCCGGTCGCGCGTGCGTTCTGGGCCAACTTCCCACGCACCGCCGCCGGACAACCGCTCTGGTGCGAACACATGCGCGCCGCGTGGGAACGGACACCCTGAGGCGCAGAGAACTATACGAACTCGTTCTGGGCACGAACTGCTAACGAGTGCAACGGCGACAGAGCCTATGCCGACATGGCGGCTGCGCCTGACCAATCAGGTCAGCGTCACGTCGTCATTCGATCCCGGGAGGGTTACATATGGAAGCAGGCGAAGGCACGTATAGGGATTTGGTTCGCAGCTTCGACCACGAAGGGCTAGCGACTCATGATGGCTACCATGCACTTCGACGTGCGTTGTCGGACTTCTCGAATGAGCTGGCCGGTGGAGGAGCAACACTTCGCGGCTTTCTAGAGGCCGTCCACGACATGACGCTCACCGCGCCGTACGCCGATCGTTGCCCGACATGCCGCGACAAGAGCGAGATGACATGGCCATATGCGGTCGATCGCGACGATGTCGGGTGGCTGAAGTGTACGTATAGGTGCCCGACATGTCGGAGTGACTGGACATGTGGATACGCCGTGGACGCGCACATGAACTAGCGCGAGCACTATCGGCCGCTGGGTCTGTGCTGTGCTTCCCGCGCAACCCCGCCTCCTTCAGCCCCGAGACCGTCTTACGCCGTGCCGGCCGACTCAAGGGCGCCTCCGGCGTCGCTCCGCGATGAGCTCCGCTCACCCTTGACTCGACCACCACGGCGCAAAGCATCGGCACGGGCGAAGGGGACGGGGGAGGAACGGCCATCCACACTCCCATCCACGAAGTGGTGCACAACGGCGCCAAACATGCCCGGATGGACGCCACTGATGCCACTGACACCGCCGGTCACCCGGTATGCGTAGGCCAACGTCGCCACTACGGATCAGAAGGTTTGGGGTTCGAATCCCTACAGGCGCGCAGAAACCCCCAGGTCACAGGCCTGGGGGTCTTTCGTTGCGCGATGCAGATCCACCTTCACGTCCGCGCCGGCAGCGATGCAGAGCGACGCCGCGGTGTGCCGGAGCTTGTGAGGGGTCAGGCCCTCCACATCGATTTTCGCCGCGGCGACCGCGGGCAGGAACTCGCGCGTGCGCCAGTTGTTCTTCCGCAGTGCGTTGCCCCGAGCTGTGGTGAACACGCGTGCGTCCTGGTCGCGGTGTTCGACGAGTGGGCGGAGCTCATCGGCCACTGATGCCGGGATCGGCACCGTTCGCCGCTTGCCACCGTTGGGCAGCCCCTCGGCGTGCTTGCCGTTGACCTCGTCGAGCGTGGCGGCGACCCGCACCCGCCGGTTCGCCAGGTCGACATTCCGAACGCGGAGAGCAGCAGCCTCGCCCCGGCGCATGCCGGTATAGGCCAGCAGCAGCATCAACGGCGGCGCCTCACGTCGAGCACGTTGTGGGAGCCCACCGGCGTCAGTAACCTGCCGAACATGCACCGCAGACCGCGTGACGCCGAGCTATCACGGCGGTAGCGCCCACCTGCACTCCCGCGGGACCGGCGCTGCCGCATGAGCTCGGAGCGTCACATGTCCCGTACCGACAAGACCCAGCCGTTCCGCGTCCGCCTCTGGGACGGCTCGTTGCGCGGCGTCGCCGTCCACGATCACCGCGACGGTGTGTGTGACCTTCCCGGCACGTTGAAGGAAGACCTCAAGCACGTCGCGGGCAACGGCGGTTCGGTCGCCCGGGGTTCCTGCTTCTGGGATCTGCGCTACACGGGCACTCGCCCCTGCTGCTGCCCGCTGTGCCGTGCGTCCGACCGGTTTCGCGCCGACCGCCGCGCATCCCGGCAGCGGAGTCGCCGCGAGCTGGCCGACCTGCTGAAGCTCGCCAAGCACGATCCGTGGGGCCTCGATTGATCTGGTGCCGAGGACGAACCGGCGGGTGCGCCGGCCGCGTTGCGTCGCGCACGCCGGTCGCCGAGCGGTGACTGTCGGGTCGCGGCCGGGGTGGTCGTGCCGCGGTTGGACAATGGTGTCGTGGTGGAAACGAGCCTGTGGATGCAGAAGGTGGCTGAGAACCCCGGCCACTCCGACTGGTACGTCGAACGGATGCGTGGCCTCGCGCGTGCCGGTGACGACCTCGCCGGTGAGGCGCGGCTGGTGGATGCGATGGCCTCACGCGGCTCACGCATCCTCGACGCCGGATGCGGTCCCGGGCGGGTCGGCGCGGCGTTGGCGGCTGCGGGCCACGACGTCGTCGGTGTGGACGTCGACCCTGTCCTGATCGCCGCCGCCCGGGAAGACCACCCCGGGCCCCGGTGGGTGGTCGGCGACCTCGCCGAACTCGACCTCGCGGCCCAGGGCGTCGACACGCCGTTCGACCTGGTCGTGTGTGCGGGCAACGTGATGCCGTTCTTGGCGCCGAGCACGCGCGGTGCCGTGCTGAGCCGCTTCCACGAGTGGCTGGCGCCGGGCGGACGCGCCGCGGTCGGGTTCGGAACCGACCGCGGGTACACCGCCGACGACTTCTTCGCCGACGCCGCCGCTGCGGGGTTCCACACCGATCACGCCTTCGACACGTGGGACCTCCGCCCGTTCGAGCCGGACTCGGGGTTCCTCGTCGCGGTGCTCAGCCGCGGGGCGGAGGCCACGTGACCTCCGCCCCGGCCACTACGGCTGACCGAGCCCGCCGGGTGTGACGAGAGACGGGTCGTCGTGGGTGGTGTGCACCGTTTCGGGGACGACACCCTGCCGACGGCACCGCCGATTGGGCTACGCTGCGTGCGCGAGTCCCCGTCGTTGTGATGTGCCCGTGTAGCGAGGTCGATGCGAATGTCTGCTTCCCGTTCCGAGTCCGAGTCCGAGTCCATCTCGTCCAACGTGGTGAGCATCGACACGACGACGCCGAGCATCGCCCGTGCCTACGACTTCGCCATCGGCGGGAAGACGAACTACGAGGTCGACCGTGAGCTGATCCACCGCATGGACGAGGCCGTGCCGGAGGTCCGCCAGATCGCGATCAGCAACCGGATGTTCCTCATTCGCGCCGCGCGCTTCCTCGCGGCCAAGGTGGGTCTCGACCAGTTCCTCGACTGCGGTTCCGGCCTGCCTACCGCGGAGAACACGCACGAGGTCGTGCAACGGCTCAACGACGAGGCACGGGTGGTCTACGTCGACAACGACCCGGTGGTGCTGGCGCACGGCCGCGCGATCCTCGAGGAGAACGAGCACACGCGGTTCCTCGGCGCCGACATCTTCCGGCCCGAGCAGGTGCTCGACAACGAGATGGTGCGGGAGTTCCTCGACTTCTCCCGGCCGATGGGGCTGTTGCAGGTCGCGACGCTGCACCACCACGACGCCGAGTTCGGGATGCCGCCCGTCGACGTGATGCGCGCCTACATCGACGCACTGCCGTCCGGCTCCTACGTCGCGTTCACGCACTTCATCGACCCGGAGAACGAGCACACCGAGACCGCGATGCGCGTGCAGGAGATCATGCGGGGCGCGGGCGGCACCGGCCGCGGGTACTGGCGCACGCGTACCGAGATCCTGGAGATGCTCGAAGGTCTCGACCTGATCGAGCCGGGCCTGGTCATCAACGACGACTGGTGGCCCGACGGACCCGGCGTGGGCGAGCTGCCGTCGGCCGCCCACTGCATCGCCGCCGCCGTCGGCCGCAAGCCGTAACGCCGACGGGCACCGACCGCCGGCACCACGAACCGGCCGACGGGCGGTCAGCCACTGTTCATCCGCTCGCGCGGAGTCTCGGACGTTCGTAGGTTCCGCCCGAGTTGTCCCATTCGTAGCGTGAAGACCGTTACCGGCTACGAAAGGGCGACGACATGTGCGAGCACTGTGGAGTGCCGGACGACAGACCCGACACCGACGCAGCCGAACGCCGCGGTCTTTCGCGGCGGGCGATGCTGTCCGGCACGGCAATGGGCGCCGGAGCGCTGGCACTCGGGCTGCTGGGGACGCCCGGGACGGCATCGGCGGCGTCGCTGAAGAACGGCGCGTGGCGCAACCCCGCGCTGGGCTACTTCCCGTCCGGCGGCCACTTCGGTGCGGACCGCGGCGGCGTACCGCACGCGGGCCAGGACGTCACCAACTCGACGGGCACGGCCGTCTACGCGGCGGCGGGCGGACGCGCCTACCGCGTCGGCTGGGGTGTACTCGGCGGCCGCACCGGCAACGGCATCATCCTGTTCCACGGAAACAGCACGTACACGTATTACGGCCATCTGAGCCGTTTCCGCGTCAGCGAGGGTTCCCGGGTGTCGGCCGGTGAGTGGATCGGCGACATGGGAACGACCGGCAACGTCACCGGTCCCCACCTGCACTTCGAAACCCACACCGGTGGGTTGAACGGCATCGTCGACCCGGTCTCGTTCATGCGGGCCCGTGGTGTGGACCTCGGCGGCGGCTGGTCGTCCATCGACCCCGGTGCGTCCGGCGAGGTCGTCGAGGCGATCCAGTATCTGATGCGCTATCGCGGCACGAACCTGGTGATCGACGGCGACTACGGCCCCGTGTCCGTCTCCGCCGTGAAGTCGTTCCAGTCGTCGCGGGGCCTGTACGCCGACGGTCAGGTCGGCCCGAAGACCTGGCCGGAGCTCGTGGCCACGGTCCGTTCCGGTCGCAACGGCAACCACGTGAAGGCTGCCCAGACGGCACTCAACATCCGCAGTGCCGGCCTGCTCATCGACGGCGACTGCGGATCGGTGACGGTGTCGGCGATCCGCTCCTTCCAGGACGTCAACCGGCTCGTCGTCGACGGCGTGTGCGGCCCACTGACCTGGCGCGCCCTCGTCGGCTGAACCGCCGACGCGGCGATGCGCGGTGGTGGAGTCCGGATGCGACCCGGACTCCACCACCCTGCGGCGGTCGTAAAACCGTGTGCGCAGGGCGGTTCGTGCGTGGCAGGGTGCGGGTATGACGTCCGGACCGGCCAGCAGTCCCATCACCGACGAACTCCTCGTCGGTGCCCTCGAGCTCGAACGCACCGATCGCGGCGTGTTGCCGCACCGTCTGCCCGCGTGGGCGCGTGCGCAGTGCTTCGGCGGGCAGGCCGAGGGTGCGCAGTTGGCCATGGCGGAGGCGCAGCCCGCGGGCGTGCGCCTCGCGCTGCGTACCGCAGCGACGACGGTCGAACTCGACGTCGTCCGTACCCGCAAGCTCTACCGCGGCGTGCCGCCCCGTCCTGACGGGGTGTACGACTTGCTCATCGACGGCAAGCTCGCCGCGCAGGCCACCGCGACCGGCGGCGACGCCATTCATATCGACATGTCGACAGGCGAGTCTCACGTCGAACGCGGACCCGCCGCCACGCTCACGTTCACCGACCTGCCCGCAGGCGAAAAGGACGTCGAGCTCTGGCTGCCGCACAACGAACAGGCCGAGCTCGTCGACCTGCGTGCCGACGCCCCCGTCGCGCCGGTGCCGCGCACGGGCCGCCGCGTGTGGCTGCATCACGGCAGCTCGATCAGTCAGGGATCCAACGCCGCGAGCGCCTCCGCCACGTGGCCCGCGGTCGCCGCCGCGTCCGCCGACGTCGACCTGCTCAACCTCGGTTACAGCGGCGCCATGATGCTCGACCCGTTCGTCGCCCGCATCTTCCGCGACACGCCCGCGGACGCGCTCAGTCTCGAGATCGGCATCAACATCGTCAACGGGGACACCATGCGCACGCGGACGTTCACCCCGGCTGTGCACGGCTTCCTCGACACGATCCGCGAAGGCCATCCGACGACCCCGCTGTCGGTCGTCTCGCCGCTGTACTGCCCGATCCACGAGGACACTCCGGGGCCCGGCACGTTCGACGTCGAGGCCCTGCGCGAGGGCCGGATCCGGTTCACGGCCACCGGAGACCCGGCCGAGGCGAAGGCGGGACGGCTGACGTTGACGGTCATCCGCGACGCGCTGCGTCGGATCGTCGAGCAACGGTCCACTCACGACCCGAATCTGTTCTATGTGGACGGTCTGGACCTGTACGGCCCCGCCGACCACGACGAACTCCCGCTGCCGGACGCACTCCACCCCGACGACGAGTCCCACCGCCGCATCGGACAGCGGTTCGCGCAGCGCGCCTTCACGGCGTGACTGGGCCGCCCGTGGGCCGGGTCGCCTCGATCAGAGGTCGATGTACATGATGTGCAGCCCCACGCGGCCGTGAATCGGGTGGTCGAACGCACCGGGGACCGTGCCGATGATGCGGAACCCCAGCCGCTCGTACAGCTTCACCGCCGACGTGTTCGTCTCGACGACCGCGTTGAACTGCATCCCCGCGTAACCGTCCGCTCGGGCACGGTCGAGCGCGTAGCGCACCAGCGTTTCGCCGACACCCTTGCCCCGCGCGGCGCTCGACACCATGAAACTCGCGTTCACGATGTGGCTGCCGCGTGCCGGGCGGACCGGACTCATGTGCGCGGTGCCGAGAATGCCCGTGTCGTCGACCGCGACGACCGTGTGCTGCCCCGCCACCCAGAACTCGTACGCCTGCTCGGGCGTCAGGTCGGGCTCGACGGCGTACGTGTCCTCTGCCTTGATGACCTCCTGGACGATCGGCCACACGGCGTCCCAGTCGGCATCGGTGAACTCGCGAACCTGCACGCGTCCCACGGTACCGGCGCGACGAGGGCTTGCGCCCGAATCGCGGGAGCAGGCCCGCCTCCGGTGAGCCGGTTCACGTCACGCGGATGCGGCTGCGAGCCGGTTCACGCTGAAACCACGGTCCCGCCGGCGAAAGGACGGCTAGCCTGATGCCGTCGAACCGTCGAACCGTCGAACCGGAGGGGTGCATGGGCGAACGGGTGGTGGTCGTCGGCGCCGGCGTCGTCGGGTTGAGCTGCGCCGTGCGGCTGGCCGAACGCGGCCGGGACGTGACCGTCGTGACCGATCGCGAGCCCGGAGACACGACGTCGGTCGTTGCGGGCGGGCTGATCTACCCCCGCCACGCCGAGCCCGTGGACCGCTGCGCCCGGTGGACGGCCACGACCGTGGAGGAGTTCCGCCGGCTGGCCGACGTGCCGGGAACGGGGGTGCGGTTCGTGCCCGGCAGGTTGCTGCGCCGCGCCGAACGCCCGGTGCCCGAGTGGGCCGAAGCCGTGGGCGGCATGGCCCGGCGTACCGACCTCGGCGCTCCGTGGACCGACGCCCTGGAGTTCACGACACCGCTCGTCGACACGGGCAGGTATCTGCAGTGGTTGGCGGCCGCCGCGGCACGCGCCGGGGTGCGCACCGAGCGCCGGCGGGTGCGCGACCTCGGCGACGTCGACCACGCCGACCTCGTGGTGAACGCCGCCGGGCTGGGCGCCGTGGAGCTCGCGGGCGACACGTCGATGGTCGCGGCGCGAGGGCAGGTCGTGCACGTCGCCGACCCGGGGCTGACCGAGTGGGTGGTCGACGAGGACGACTTCAGTTACGTCCTGCCCCACGGTGACCACGTCGTGTGCGGCGGAACGGAGGAGCCCGGTCGGGCGGATCTCGAACCGGACGCAGCCACCACCGGCGACATTCTCCTCCGGTGCCGCGAACTCGTGCCGGCGCTGGCCGACGCCGAGGTGCTGGGCGTGCGGGTCGGGCTGCGACCCGCGAGGCCCGAGATACGGGTCGAACGGGTCGACGGGCGCACGGCGCCTCCGGTGATCCACTGCTACGGCCATGGCGGTGTCGGCGTCACCGTGTCCTGGGGATGTGCCGACGAGGTCGCCGCGTTGGCCTGCTGACACCCGTCGGGCCGGTCGGGCTCTCGCCCCGGCGAGCGACGGGCGGCACAATCGTGGGCATGACCACGCCCAGTACGTATGTCGTCACCGCCCGGCGGACGATCGCGGCCGACGCCGAACGGATCTTCGACCTCATCGCCGACCCGTCGCTCCAGCCTCGTTGGGACGGCAACGACAACCTCGCCGAAGCACCCGCCGGTCAGCGGGTGCGCGAGGTGGGCGAGGTGTTCATCATGACGCTCACCAACGGCGGCATCCGGGAGAACCGGGTCGTCGAGTTCGTCGAGGGGCGGCTGATCGCGTGGTTGCCGTCGGACCCCGGCGACACTCCGCCCGGCCACCTGTGGCGGTGGGAGCTCGAACCCGTCGACGCGACGTCCACCGTCGTCACCCACACCTACGACTGGTCGCGGCTGACCGACGAGAACCGGTTCGCGCGGGCGCAGGCCACGACGAGCGCCGAGTTGCAGGCCTCCGTGGACCGACTGGCGGTGCTCGCCGAGTCCTGACCGCGGAGACGCGCGGCCGCGCCGGGATCAGGCGGCCGGGTCGGTGGCGCGGCGCACGTGCATCGCGAAGCTGTCGTCGGTGAGTCCCCAGCTTCCGATCCACAGTGGAGTGATGCGGATGACCTCGGGGCTCATCCCGCCGGTCGGCGGTTCGGTGTCCTCGAGCGCTTCGGCCGTACCGCGTATCTCCACGCCGCGCACTCGCCACGGGTCCACCGAAGCGAGGTCGTCCACCACCAGGCAGACGTGCGGATTACTCCGGACGTTCCGGAACTTGCGGGACCGCCCGAGGTTGTAGCCGCCGATGTCGATCCTGTGCGTGTTCCGGTCGATCCAGTAGCCCACCGGGTTGTTCTGCGGTGCGCTGTGGGCGTCGACGGTCGCGAGCCTGCCGATGCGCTGGGAGCTCAGGTAGTCCAATTCGGTCGAGCCGAAAGTGAGTGCCATGCACCGACCGTAGAACTTGGACCATAGTCGAGGTCAACCGATCGGTTGTTCCAGCAGGCGCGTACGGCGCCGATCGTCGACCATGGAGGGCAGCAGTACGAACAGCGGCGGCGACCGTTCCGCGGCGTCGTCGCAGGTGGAAGGACGAGCCCGTGGCCGACACGAAGAAGACCGGCGCCACCGACGCCGAGGGTGGCGCCGCGACCGTGGCCTTCCTCGGCGCAGGTGGACTGATGGGCCTGCCGATGGCGCGCAACCTCGCGCAGGCGGGCTTCGCGGTACGCGCGTGGAACCGTTCGCGAGAGAAGGCGCAGCCGCTGGCCGACGACGATGTGGTGGTGGCCGACGACGTGGCGGGCGCCGTGACCGGTGCCGACGTGGTCGTGACGATGCTCGCCGACACCGGTGCGATCATCGAATCCCTGGGCGGCGAACTGGACTCCCTGGCCGAAGGGGCCGTGTGGCTGCAGACCAGCACGGTCGGCCTCGACGGGACGCAGCGGCTCGCCGAGCTGGCCGACGGGCACGGTGTGACGTTCGTCGACGCTCCCGTGCTCGGGACCAGGGCGCCCGCCGAAAGCGGCGACCTCGTCGTGCTCGCCTCCGGCCCCGACGACGTCCGCGAGCGCGCCGAGGCGGTGTTCGACGCGGTCGCGAAGAAGACGATCTGGGTCGGCGAGGCCGGCGCGGGCAGCAGGCTCAAGCTGGTCGCCAACGCGTGGGTGATGTCGATCGTCGAGGCGACCGCCGAGACGGTCGCGCTGGCCGAAGGCCTCGACGTCGACCCGCAGCAGTTCCTCGATGCCGTCGCGGACGGACCGCTCGACCTGCCCTACCTGCAGGCCAAGGGAGCGATGATGATCTCCCGCGACTTCGAGCCGTCGATGACGCTCGCACTTGCGGCCAAGGACACCCGCCTCATCGACGACGCTGCCGAGGATGCGGGCCTCGACCTGCCGATGCTGCGGACCATCCGGCACCGCTTCGGCGAGGGCGTCGCCGACCACGGCGACAAGGACATGGCCGCCACCTACCTGACCAGCAGTCCGACCCACACGGGCGGCGCCGGCGCGGCAGACGGCTGAGCCTGCCGGCGGCGGGCCTCGGGTCGGAGCCACGTGGCGCGTCGGCGGCGCAGGTAGGCGGGTTCGTCGTCCGGGTCGTCGATCCCGACCACGATGTCCACCACCGGTTTGGCCGCAAGCCCGGGAACAGACGTCGACCCGATGTGCTCGATGAGCCGCGCCCGCTCGCCCAGGAGCTCGCGCAGCTCGGCGGCCCTGCGCGCGAACCGCCTGGGCCACTCCGGGTCGTAGTCGACGATCTCCACGCTCGTCGGTGTCGGCCCGTGGACGAGCGTTGCGGCCAGCTTCTCGTCGTCGAGAGGTTCGCGTGTCATGTGACCGCACGCTAGCCGGACTGCGGACATGCGCCCAGGAGCTCCTCGATCAGGGCCACGTGACGGTCGGACGGCCACGCCCCGGGCCGCGCGAAGGCCGCAGCGGTGGAGTCGCGGCTGTGGAGCCGCAGGTGTGGAGCACGGCCACGCCCCGGGGCGCTGTTCCGCACGCGTCAGGGCAGGGCCGCGACACCTGCCTCGGCGACCTCGGTGTCCTGTTCGACGCTGCCCGCGCTCACGCCGATCGCACCGATGACCTCGCCGTCGCGTTCCAACGGGATACCGCCGCCGAAGACCACGAGACCACCGTTGGTCGTCTCGACCCCGTACAGCGGAGCGCCGGGCTGTGCTGCCTCCCCGAGCTGTGCGGTCGTCATTCTCAGTAGCGCCGACGTGCGGGCCTTGCGGGTCGCGATGTCGATGCTCGCCAGGATCGCGCCGTCCTGTCTGGCGAACGTCACCAGGTGCGCCCCGGCGTCCACGACGGCGACGTTCATCGGCTGAGCGATCTCCTCGGCCTTGGCCAGTGCGGCCTCGAGCACGGCCTTGGCGTCCGCGAGTGTCAGTGATGCGGCCACGTTTCCTCCATCTGTTCGGGTGGTTCCTTCAACGGCAGTCCGATGACGAGTCGGGCGGCGTTGTGCCCGCACCATCGGGCACGGGCGGCGTCCGTGGTGACCACCGGCCGGTCGGCGGGGCGTTTCGCGTGGTGTACGCAGACCCGGCCTTCGGAGTCGATGCCGACGCCGACGTCCAGCGTGGATGCGCGGGCTGCGGCGTGCGCCAGTTCGACGGCCGTGGCACTCGCCCCGTCGCCACACGTCGCGCCGCCCGCGTCGGCACTCGCATCGGCCGGGTCGGCGAGTCGCACGGGGACGCCCTCTTCCTCGAGCCCCGCCAGCAGCTCACGGACGCCGTGGTCACCGACGCACCGGGCGACGACGGTCGGCGGTGAGTGGCGGTCCCGCTGCCCACGGCGGTCGACGATTCCGCTCATAGGGCGCGCCCCGCGTGGGCGTCCACCAGGCCGGTCGCGACGGCGTTGCGCGGGCCCTCGCGGCCACGCACGTTGCCCGTGCCGCACACGATCCCGGCACCCGCGACAGCCTCGGCGATCATGTCCGGGATCTCGAAGTCCAACGCCGACCCGCCGAGCACCACGACGAAACCGATCTCGCGCAGGTTACCGCCCGGCGCGACCCGTTCCAGGGCACGCAGGGCGTTCACGACGAACACCTTGTGTTTGGCCGACCTGCGCACCTGACGGACCTTCTCCAGCGAGTGCCGCGTCGGGACGGGCCGCATGCCCTCCTCGCCGAGCACGACCACGCGCGCGAACGCCTCCGCGGGCAGCGGTTCGTCGAAAAAGCGCGCCGTCCCGTCCTCCATGCGCACGTGGAAGAAGCTCTCCGCCTTCGCGAGCGGGTTCTTCTTGATGTCCTCGGCGACCTCGCGATTGTCGAGGCCGAGCTCGGAGTCGATCAGCTTCGTCACCAGGTCGCCCGCGCCCGCCAGGTGGACCGAACGAACCTCGCCGTCGCCGGTGGCCAGCGCGGCGTCGGTCGAGCCCCCGCCGAGATCGAGCACCGCCAACGGCCGCTCGGTGCCCGGAGTGGTCAGCGCACCCAGCACGGCCATGTCCGCCTCGACCCCGCCCACGACGACGTCCACGCCGAGCGCCGACCGCAGCTGTTCGGCGAGCGCCTCCATCGGAGCTCTGCTCGTGCGCACCATCGCGGCGAGTGCCACCGCGTTCTCGAGCGCGAACTCACCCGCGAGCGCGCCGGTGACGTGCTGCGGGACGAACGTGTCGACCGCCAGCACGTCCTGGATACGCACGTCCGGCTCATCGGCCGTGTCCGACAGTGTTTCCGCCATGGCGTCGCGCACCGTGGCCAGCATCCCGCCCACGTGAGTGCCCGGTTCGCCGGTCGCGTCGGCCAGCGGGGTCACCCGACGCAGGGTGGCCATGATCTCCTCGGCACCCGCGTCGATACCCACCGACAGCCGGGCGTGCTCGCCGATGAGCGTCAGCGTGCCCGCGGGGATGCGGCGGTCGGCGATGTCCCCGGACGGCGTGCGCACCACGACGGCAGACCGGTTGCCCACCAGCGCCCTGGCCACCGGAGCGACGAGACGGGTCTGGTCGGGATCGAGGTCGAACAGCGTCGCGATGCCGTACGAGTTGGACAGCGTGCGCACGGTCCTGCCCGGTTCGGCCACTTCGACGGCCGCGGGCATGCCCAGCGGCACCTTCTCGATCAGCGTCACCTCGTCGACCACCGGGATCGGCTGCGGCAGCCGGTTGACGACGAGGTTCGCGTCGTCGGCGTGCACCACTGCACCGGTCACCTCGACGCCGCGATCACGCGCGGCAGCGATGCCGGCGGCGGCGTCCTCGAAGTCCACGCCCGCACCGACCACGCAGATCACCCGCTCGCCCGGCCCGCACTCGTCGAGCTCGCCGAACGCCACCGTGGTGCCCGTGCCGAGCCCCGCGCCGGCGGGCGTGTCCGGGTTGTGCCCGATCATCGTCGACTCGGTGATGACGGTCTCGGTGATCGTCTCCATCGCCAACCCGCTGATGACCGGTGTGGCCTCGTTGACCAACACCGTCGCCAGCTCGTGTGGGGCGCGCCCCACTGCGGACAGCGCCTCCTGCACCACCTTGACCACGCCCGGCACGTTCTCCGCCGTGCCCTTCACCCCGGACGTCGGCGCGAGCGCCCCGCCCAGGTAGCGAGGACCGTCGGGGCCGAGCTCGGCCAGGCACGCCTCGGTGGTGGAGTTGCCGATGTCGACGCCGACCAGCAGAGTCACGGCGTCAACCGGCGTCGGCCAGCCGGATCCGGACGTCGAGCTCGACCGGTGCGGCGCCCGCCGTCACGAACTCCGTCTCCTTGATGTGCAGTAACGCCGCCTTGGCCTGCCAGCGCGGCCGGGCCATGTAGTCGTTGCGTGCGGGGACGGGCTCGGGCGACTCACCCTTGGCGTAGCGCGCGGCATTGCGGCCGACCTTGCGGAACGTTTCCGGGTCGAGCAACGGCGCCTGCGGAAAAAGCTCCAGATTGGACAGCCGGACGAGGTCCTTCTGGTGGATCATCGTCGTACCGCGGGACAGTAGGCCGACACCGATGCCCGAGCCGGACAACCGCGCCGCCGCGTGGGCGATCACCGCGAGATCCGAACCGCTGCGGTAGCGGATCACCCGCGCGTGCACGCCCTGTTCCTCGACGCCCGCGAGAAGCTCCCGCAGCACCTCGGCGTGCGGGATCTCCACGATCGTCTTGGTGAAGGAGTCCCCGAACGCGGGCGAGATACCGATGACCACCTCGTCCGGACGGATCCCCACCGCGGCCTCGCCCCGTTCGACCGCGTCGAGCACCCGTTCGGGTCGCGCTTCCATACTGGTCATGGCAGGAGGTGTCCTTTCAGCCGATTTCCTCTTCGGGATTACTGGCGCTGACGACGTGGCGAAGGCGTTTCATCTCGCGCCAGCGTTCGCCCGCGGGGCGGTAGCCGCTGCCGGGACCCGCGTAGTCGTTGGCGTCGTTGACTGCGGACAGGGTCTCCAGCTCGGGCGTGAGGATCGCCGACGTGTGCAGCAGGTCGCCCGACACTCGGTGCCGCAGCACCGACAGCAGCGTGTGCGCCATGTCGCTGTACCCGGCCGCCTCGAGCGCCTTGATCACGTCGAGTCCGGTGATCCCGCGGTCCATGACCGACTGCGCGGCCTTGAGGTCCTCCAGCACGTCCCGCATCGGCAGGTCCTGACTGCCGTGCGCGTAGGTGGCCGCCTCGACCTCCTTGTCGGTGATCGTCGGCAGCCCGAGCTGGGCGAACACCGCCTGCAACGCGCGGGCCGCCCTGCTGCGCGCCGCCAGCAGCTCTTCCTCGGGAACGTGCCGCAGCGCGCCGTCGACCTGCAGGTCCCGCTGAATGGTGTTCCAGTCGTCGTAGTCCGTCGAGTCCAGGTTGGACCCGGCGAACATGTTGTCGTAGTTGGGCACGGCCGAGTACCCGGAGCACACGAAGTCGGTGCCCGACAGCAGCTGCGGCAGCAGGCGCGCGGTGCGGCGCATGTCGGAGTGCGAGAACGACTGGTCGTTGCCGGACGCGCATTCGAGGTCGGCGGTGCTGGCGAGCAGGTTCTCCGCGAGCACCGCGCGGATGCCCGCGGGAACGGCGCCCGGAACGCCGATGCAGCTGATCGACCCGTTCTGCAGCCCCTGCACGCCGGCCCCCTTCGCGACGAGGATGCAGCGGATCTCCAGGTACAGCATCGAGCGGCCCTCGGCGTTACCCATCTGCACCTCGGAACCGGTGCCGGAGGTGAATCGCATCTTGATGCCGCGCGAGGCGTAGGCCGAGGCCAGGAAGGCCTTCGACCACGGAGTGTCGTCGCCGTCGCAGAACACCGGCTCCGTGCCGTAGACGGAGATCGTCTCGGCGTAGGCGGTGATGCCGCGCATGCCGAGTTCCAGCTCGGTGGCCTCCTCGAGCGCGCACTGGGTCAGCGCGCCCGGAGTACCCGCGAGGGCCCCGACCTGCAGTGCGATCGCCACGAGCGGCGCGTAGCGCACCACGCCCAGAGTCGTCTCCAGCTCCCGGAACCCGCGCAGCGACGCCTCGGCCGCCTCAGCAGCGACCTGCACCGGGTTGTCGCGTGCGCTCGTGGAGTGCGCCTGGTTGGCAGGTGTGCGCCGGGCGCGCATCTTCTGCAGCGCCTGCATCATCTCGACGACGTTCATCGTCTTGACAACCTCGAGCAGGGCGGCGGGGGTCAGGCCGCCAGCGACCTCGACGACCTCCGAGCGTGTCACCGTCGGGTCGACGAGCATGCGCGCCACCTCGACCGGTTCGAGTGCCATGGCGTGTTCGGTCACCGACACGTCGATCGCGTGGTCGGCGATGAACTGGTCGAGGAAGTCGAACTCGGCGCGCGGCTTGCCGTCCATCTCCACGATGACGCCGTCGGCCACCCGCACGCTCGGTGTCGGGTCGTACGGGCTGTCCATCGCCACCATGCCGACCTCGGGCCACTCCTCGACGAACCCGTCGAGGTTGACCGGCCGTTCCTCGAGCGCCTCGGTGCGTTTGGATGCCGGAGTCGATACCGGAAGTGGTTCCGCAGTCATCGTCGGATCTCCCTGTCGCGTGCGGAGGATGGAGTTGATCGGAAGGCCGGTGCGGGCGGAGGCCGAGTCGCGCCGGGCGGTGTCGGATCGGGCGGTGTCGGTTCGGAAAGTGCCGTCTCCCGAACGTGCCCCGATGTTCGAGGAACGTCGTGCCCGGGAAGTGTCGTGTGTCGGAAAGGTCCGGTGCCGCAGGAGCTGTGCCGGAAGGCCTGGGTCGGAAGCACCGTGCGTGAACCGCTCCAAGGGACGGCACCGGTGTGCGGTGGCGTCAGGCCAGGATGTCCCGGCGCTCGTAGACGTCGGCGGCTTCGCGCACCAGTTCGGCGCACAACGTCGCGGAGTACTCGCCTTCGAGCCGGTCGGCGATGTCGGTGAGCTGCTGTTTCGTCGAGGCGTTCGGCCGCAGCGAGTTGTAGATGGACAGCACGAGATCGTCCGGTAGCGCGGTCAGCTCGGCGGCGCGGCGGAAGTTGCGTGCCAGCTGCGTGCGGCCCACCCGTTCGGCGACCTGCGCCTGCAACCGCAGCGTGTCGGGCGAGATGCGCAGGTCCTCGGCGGCGACGTCGCCGGAGAGCACCGCCTGCATGGTCAGCTCGTCGATCGGTTTGCCCGTCGGAGTGCGGAGCAGCTCCGGTCGGTGTGCCGCGAGCGGGTAGTCGCTGCCCGGATCGAGTTCCACCTGGTCGGGAAGTGTCACCGCCATCACCTGCCTTCTGCGTTGAAGCCGGTATCGGGTGTCGAACCTATGCGCAGGGGCGTTGCACCGACGTTGCAGGCGCCCGGGCCTCGTGCGCGATCTACGGTTGTGGAACGGCGGTGCGGTCCCGGCCACCCGGCCTTCGACCGCGGACGCCGTCCCACGGCGTCCTCACGGGCCGCCACAGGTCTCGTCAGCCATCGTCGTCGCTGTCGAGCAGCCAGGCCAGTCGTGCATCCGCGACCGGGCGACGCGGGTCACCCGCCCGAAGGACCCGCGTCAGGTGCTCGAACACCTCGATGTCGTCGCGGCCCGGTTCGCCCTCGGACAGCGCCCAGAGGGCCTCGGGATCGCCGCTGTCGAGCACGGCGGTGCGCAGGGCGACGGTCCGCTGCTCCCGCTCCGCGCGAATCGTCGGCGACTCCGAGCGGGCCAGCAGCGGTGCGGTGGCGATCGAGGCCGCGGTCGTGAGGTCGCCGGTCGCGAGGGCGTCGCGCACGCGCAGGAAGTCGGCGTCCACGTCGGCGGCCAAGCGGTACGGCTTCGCGAGGAGCGCATCCCCGAGTTCGCTGCGCAGGCGGTGCACCTCGGCGCGCACCGTCGTGGGGTTGCCGGCGTCGCCGTAGAGGTGCAGTGCCAGCTGGTCCGCGGTCAGCCCGTCGGGATGCAGTGCCAGCAGGGCGAGGATCTCCGCCCTGCGCAGTGTCAACGGCACGCTTCGCCCGTCCAGCTGCGCCTCGGGGGCGGTGCCGAGGAACGACAGCTGCAGCGTCGGTCTGGCGGGGCGTGCGGGGATCGTCTTGCCTTCCTTCCGCGGCATGCGGAGGAGATACCCACCGGACAGCGGTTCGAGCAGTGCTTCGCGACCGTCGAGGTCGACCCGGTCCGTGCCGGGTTCGACGGCGACCCGGTGGGGGAACGTGCCGAGCGGGCTCGCGGCGATCACCCTGCCGGACGTGGTGAGCAGTGCTCCCGGTTCTCCGCCGAGCCGTTCCAGGCGAGGCAGGTTCCTCCTGCGCAGGCGTTCGTCGGAGTCCTGCATCCGCAGCCGTAGGTGGTTCTCCGCGACCTGCGCGGTGGCGTTGACCAGCGACACCATCGCCGGATGCAGCGTGTCGAGCCTGCCGCTGATGTCGATGGCGCCGAGTACCCGGCCGGTGTCGGGGTCGTGTATCGGGGCGGCGGCACATGTCCACGAGTGGTAGGTGCGCACGAGGTGCTCGGCCGAATAGATCTGCACCGGTGCGTCCGTCGCCAGCGCGGTGCCCATCGCGTTCGTGCCGATCGCCGATTCCGCCCACCGCGTGCCCTCGTGCAGGCCGACCGGGTCCGCCAGCCGGCACAGCCCGGACGGGCCCTCCCGCCATAGGATCGTGCCGTCGGCGTCGGTGAGGATCGTGATGTGCTGCGCCTCGTCGGCGATGCTCACCAGCAGTTCCCGCAGCGGTGGCAGTACGGCGTGCAACGGGTGGGAGGTGCGTACGTCGTCGAGTTCGTCGTCGTCGTACACCACCGGGGGGAGGTAGTCGTCCGGATCGACGCCGGTGGCCAGCGACCGGCGCCAGGACTCGGAGATGACGGTCCGCGGTGCCGCCCCACCGTTCTTCCCGCCGAGCTCCTCGTCACTGAGCGCGGCGTCGCGGATCTGCTTCAGCACACGCTGCTGAGCGAACGGGTCCGACACGCTGTGCAGGGCGTTCGGGGCGGGTTGGGATCTCATGGACACTCCGCGGCGGCGACGGTGACGGGCGGTGCTGTTCGTTCGAGCATGCCCCGGTCGCGCTCCCGAGAGCAAGGAAGTGGCACGAGGTGACCCCTCGTGACCCGTCACGGCGCGCCGCGACATCGCGACGCGGTGTTGCAACGCGCCTGCAACGTCGCGGTTCCTACGTTCGGCGATCAGGCAGTGACATCGAGCAGAGAGGCTCTTTTCGGATGACTACTTACGCCGCACCGGGGCAGCCAGGCAGCGTCGTCGCGTTCGAACCGCGGTACGACCACTTCATCGGCGGTGAGTACGTGCCTCCGGCCAAGGGTCAGTACTTCGAGAATCCGACGCCGGTCACCGGCAAGGTGTTCACCGAGATCGCGCGTGGCACGTCCGAGGACATCGACCGTGCCGTGGCCGCGGCCACCGGTGCCGCCGACGCGTGGGGCCGCACGTCGCCCGCCGAGCGTGCCGTACTGCTCAACCGGATCGCGGACCGCATGGAGGCCAATCTCGAGGCCATCGCCGTGGCCGAGAGCTGGGAGAACGGCAAGCCCGTCCGCGAGACGCTGGGCGCCGACATTCCGCTGGCCATCGACCACTTCCGCTACTTCGCCGGTTCGATCCGTGCGCAGGAGGGCTCGATCTCGCAGATCGACGCCGACACCGTGGCGTACCACTTCCACGAGCCGCTCGGTGTGGTCGGCCAGATCATCCCGTGGAACTTCCCGATTCTCATGGCGACGTGGAAGGTCGCTCCCGCGCTGGCCGCGGGCAACTGCGTGGTGCTCAAGCCCGCCGAGCAGACCCCGGCCTCGATCCACGTGCTGCTGTCGCTGATCGCCGACCTGCTGCCCGCGGGTGTGCTGAACATCGTCAACGGCTTCGGCGCCGAGGCGGGCAAGCCGCTGGCTCAGCACCCGGGCATCCGGAAGGTCGCCTTCACCGGTGAGACCACCACCGGCAGGCTGATCATGCAGTACGCCAGCGAGAACATCATTCCCGTGACGCTCGAGCTGGGCGGCAAGAGCCCGAACATCTTCTTCTCCGACGTCGCCGCCGCCGACGACGCCTTCTACAACAAGGCGCAGGAGGGCTTCGCGATGTTCGCCCTCAACCAGGGCGAGGTGTGCACGTGCCCGTCGCGTGCCCTGGTGCAGGCGTCGATCTACGACAGGTTCATCAGCGACGGCGTCGCGCGCGTCGAGAAGATCCAGCAGGGCAACCCGCTCGACACCGACACCATGATCGGTGCGCAGGCCTCGAACGACCAGTTCGAGAAGATCCTGTCCTACATCGACATCGGCAAGCAGGAGGGCGCGAAGGTCCTCACCGGTGGCGAGAAGGCCGACCTGGGCGGCGAGCTTTCCGGCGGTTACTACGTCAAGCCGACCGTGTTCGCGGGCGACAACAAGATGCGTGTCTTCCAGGAGGAGATCTTCGGGCCGGTCGTGTCGGTGGCGACGTTCGACGACTACGACGACGCCATCAAGACCGCCAACGACACGCTCTACGGCCTCGGTGCCGGCGTGTGGTCGCGGGACGGCAACACCGCGTTCCGTGCGGGCCGCGACATCGAGGCCGGTCGAGTGTGGACGAACTGCTACCACGCCTACCCCGCGCACGCGGCGTTCGGCGGGTACAAGCAGTCTGGTATCGGCCGGGAGAACCACCGGATGATGCTCGACCACTACCAGCAGACGAAGAACCTGCTGGTGTCGTACTCGCCCGATGCGCAGGGTTTCTTCTGACGACCATGAGCAGAGTGGATCTCACCGACGCCGCGGCGGATCTGCTGCGACGACTGGCCGCGGAGCACGGACCGTTGATGTTCCACCAGTCCGGCGGCTGTTGCGACGGTAGCGCTCCCATGTGCTATCCGGCCGGTGAGTTCCGCACCGGCGCAGCGGACGTGCACCTCGGCGACCTCGACGTCGCCGGGATGCACGACCCCGTTCCGGTGTGGATGTCGCGGGCGCAGTTCGAGTACTGGCAGCACACGCACCTGACCATCGACGTGGTCGAGGGGCGCGGCAGCGGATTCTCGCTCGAGGCCCCGGACGGAGTGCGGTTCCTGATCCGCTCGCGGCTACTCACCGACGAGGAACTGGCCGAGCTCGGCTGACCGGCGAATCCGTCACCGGACCGGCAGGTTCCGCACCGGCCCACTCCGGCTCACTCCGACCCGCGAGACCCGTTCGCCGAAGAGTCCACTGTGGACATACCGGCGAACGGGTCTCGTGCCAGTTTTCGTGGTCCCGCGGGAGCCCTGGACTCAGGGGGTGCGGTCGGGGACCGTGATGCGGTACTGGCGGATCTTGCGGTAGATCGTCGCCCTGCCGAGCCCCAACTGCTCCGCCGCTTCGCTCACGGTCGTGCCCGGTTCGGTCAGGCAGCGGACGATCTCGTCCCGTTCCACCGACTGCAGCCTGGTCAGCGGCCGGCCGGGGCCGGTGAAGACCTCGGGTGCGAGGTGGTGGAGGTCGATCCGATCCGTCCTGGCGGCCGCCTCTCGGACGACCCGACGGAGGCCACGGACGTTGCCCGGCCAGTCGAACGCCGTCAGTGCACGGGCGGCCGCCGGGGTGAAGTCGATGTCCCGGCCCCGAGCCTGGTGGGCGAAGTGTTTGGCCAGCGGCATGATGTCGTCCGGACGGAACCGCAGGGCCGGTACGTCGACGACGACGTCGATCAGCTCGCGGAGCTCGTCCGGCAGCGTGTCGGCCGACGAGGCCGTGACCACGTAGGGCTGCATGTCGCGGGTGGCTCGCACCCTGGTGAACAGGTGCGCCAGCTCCGTCGTCGCCCATGCGGGCATACTGTCCACCCCGGAGACGATCACGCAGGTGCTGTCCTTGCCGAGTTCGGGGACCCACAGCTCGAACCACGACTCGACGTCCTCGGGTGCGGGCGGCCTCGCGCTGAGGACACGCTCCCGCCGCAGTTCGCGGCGGGCCAGCGAGGCGAGGGCCGTCTTGCCCGTACCCGGCTCGCCGACCACGGCGACGGCCAGTCCGCGCCGGAACGCGGTGCGTGCCTCGGCGAACGCGCCGCGCCAACCGGTGGTCGGCAGCGCCTCCTCCGGCGCGCGTGAGCGGTCGGCGTAGACACGGAACACCTCGCCGTGCGGCGTGGGCGGAGCGAACCTGCCCGCACCCCTGGCCAGCATCAGCGCCGACGTGTTGGCCGCCGCCGACTGGGCCAGCGCCATCAACAGTTCGGGGGCCGAATCCGACCAGGTCGTGAGGTTGACGCTGCCTGCGACGTCACCCGACGGATCGACCACGGGTGCGGCCGCGCACGTGTAACCGCGCAGACCGGTGCAGTAGTGCTCATCGGCACGGACCAGCGACGGCGCGCGGTCGGCCAGCGCGAGACCGAGGCCGTTCGTCCCGGCATTGCGTTCGGCGAAGTAGAACCCCGGGGCCAGGTGCACGCGATCCAGCGAGCGGTTGATCGTCGCGTCCTCCGACAGTCGGCTCAGCACCAGCCCGTCCGGGTCGGTGATCATCATGCTGACCGGCTCGTTCGCCAGCGTCTTCTGCAGGCCGCGCAGTACCTCGCGCCCGCATTCGTACAGCAGCGATTCGGTGTCGACCGAGCCGGTGAACACGGGCCGGATGTCGTCGGCGGCCAGGCCGTAGCGTTCGCTGCGGCGCCAGGACGCGCGCAGTCGTGGAGCGCCGCCCGGTGGGTTCGCGGGGAGCGAGAAGTCGTCGCGTTGCATGTCGAGCCTCCCGAGCGCGTCATTGCGCCTTCCTGGGTCAGACAACCACAGCGTGTCTCGAAACTCAGCGGCCCAGGTGTCTCAAAGTGAGACACGCATGGGGTCCCCGGCGACTCCTGGCGCTCGTAGCGTTCCCGCACCACGTGCCACCGGCGCCACGTACGGGAGGAGACCCATGTACACCAAGGACGGCGAGAAGTACTTCATTCTCGATGCGCACGTCGCACTCTGGGACGCCCGTCCCGAGAACCAGCGCAACATCCACGGAAAGCAGTTCATCGACTGCTTCTACGACTACCACCGCAACCTCAGCCCGGAATCCGAGGTCTGGCCGTACGAGGAGTACCTGTATCAGGGCGGCGAGAGGTTGATGCGTGACCTGTTCACCGACGGCTACGTGGATCACGCGATCTTCCAGCCCGCACTGCTGAGCGCGTTCTACAACAACGGGTTCGGTCAGACGGAGGAGGCGTTCGCGCTCGCGCAGCGGTACCCGGACAAGCTGACCTACAACCACTGCTGGGATCCGCGGTTCGAGCAGGCGGGACTGGATCAGCTCAAACGCGACGCCGAACGGTTCGGGTTGAAGGGCGCCAAGCTCTACACCGCCGAGTGGCAGGGTGATTCGCGCGGTTACAAGCTCGACGACCCGTGGTCCTATCGCTACCTGGAGGCGTGTCAGGAGCTGGGCATCCGCAACATTCACATCCACAAGGGCCCGACGATCCGCCCGTTGGACCGCGACGCCTTCGACGTGGCCGACATCGACAAGGTGGCCACGGACTTCACCGACCTGAACTTCGTCGTCGAGCACTGCGGCCTGCCGCGGCTCGAGGACTTCTGCTGGATCGCCACGCAGGAGCCGAACGTGCACGCGGGCCTGGCCGTGGCGATGCCGTTCATCCACTCGCGGCCGCGGTACTTCGCCCAGATCATCGGTGAGCTGCTGTACTGGCTGGACGAGGACCGCATCCAGTTCTCCAGCGACTACGCGATCTGGACGCCGAAGTGGCTCGTCGAGCGGTTCGTCGACTTCCGGATCCCGGAGGACATGACCGAGTACGCGCCGCTGACCACGGCGCAGAAGAAGAAGATCCTCGGTCTCAACGCGGCGAAGATGTACGACATCGACGTTCCTGCCGAATGCCGACTGCCCGCCGACGACACGGCGGACAGGGCCGACGCCGTGGCGGTGGCGTGATGCGTGCCGCGGCGAACGAGCAGACCGGCACGGAGGCCACGGACGGTACTCCGGACGCGGACGTCCTGGAGCGGGCACGCGAGGCGCTCGGCACCGTCGTCGATCCCGAACTCGACGAGCCGATCACCGACCTCGGGTTCGTCCGTTCGGCGGACGTCACCGACGGTGAGCTGGTGGTGCACTTGCGGCTGCCGACGTCGTTCTGCGCGCCCAACTTCGCCTACCTCATGGCGTCGGACGCGAAGGACGCGTTGCTACCGCTGGGCATGCCCGTCACGGTGCGACTCGACGACCACCACGATTCGGAGATCATCAACCGTGGTCTGGCGGCCGACGCCGGTTATCGCGGCACGTTCGGAGACGAGGCCGACCAGGACCTCGACGAGCTGCGGCTGACGTTCCGGCGCAAGGCGCACACGGCGGCGATGGAGCGGGTGCTCACACGGTATCTGCGTGCACATCCCGACCTGCCGGAGGAAGGTCTGCACGACGTCACGCTGGGCGACCTTCCCGACGACGACGCCACTCGCGCGCTGCTGCGGCACCGTCGCACGCTCGGGCTCCCCACCGGCGACGATCGGCCCGCGCTGGTCGGCGCGGACGGAGAGCCCTCGCCGCGGGACGAGGTGCCGTGGAGGCTGCGGGTCGCGCGTTCACTGCGTGTGTCGATGGACGGCAACGCACACTTCTGCCGTGGCCTGCTGCGTACCCGCTACCCCGATTCGGCGGCCGACCAGTCGCCCCGAGCTTTCCAGGAAAAGGTGTCATGAAAGCGATTCAAGTAGTCGGCTACCACGAGAAGCTGCAGCCGACCGAGATCCCGATGCCGGAGCCGGCCGGGCCCTACGACGTCGTGGTGAAGATCGGCGGCGCCGGTGTGTGCCGCACGGACATCCACATCCTCGAAGGCCAGTGGGCGGAGAAGTCCGGGGTCACGCTGCCTTACACGATCGGTCACGAGAACGCGGGCTGGGTCCACGCCGTGGGCAGCGCGGTCACCAACGTGGCCGAGGGCGACAAGGTCATCGTGCACCCGTTGGTGACGTGCGGCCTGTGCCGGGCTTGCCGGTCGGGTGACGACGTGCATTGCCAGCAGAGCCTGTTCCCCGGGATCGACACCCACGGTGGTTACGCCGAGTACCTCAAGACGTCGGCGCGCAGCGTCGTCAAGATCGACGACTCGCTGGAGCCCGCCGATGTGGCGGCGCTTGCCGACGCCGGGCTGACGGCCTATCACGCGGCGGCCAAGGCGGCCCGGACGTTGCGCCCCGGTGACCGGTGCGTCGTCATCGGTGCGGGCGGCCTGGGCCACATCGGCATCCAGGTGCTCAAGGCACTCACCGCCGCGGAGCTCATCGTCGTCGACCGCAACGCCGACGCCGTGCAGCTTGCGGTGTCGATCGGGGCCGACCAGGGTGTGGTCGCCGACGGCACACACGTGGCGCAGGTGCTGGAGCTGACCGGCGGCAACGGTGCGGAGGTCGTGGTCGACTTCGTCGGTGAGGGCGGCGCGACCGCCGAGGGTGTGCGCATGCTGCGTCGCGCAGGCGACTATCACGTGGTGGGATATGGCGAGAACATCGACATCCCGACGATCGACATCATCTCGGCCGAGATCAACTTCATCGGCAACCTGGTGGGCTCCTACAACGACCTCTGCGAGTTGATGGTGTTGGCCGCACAGGGCAAGGTGCGGCTGCACACCAGTAAGTACCGGTTGGAACGCTTCCAGGACGCCATCGACGATCTGGAAGCGGGCCGCATCCGCGGCCGCGCCATCCTCACACCCTGAGCCTGGGCACCGGGCACACACGACGACGAGGAGACGAATCGATGATCTTCATCACCGCGAAGTTCCGGGTCAAACCCGAGCACGCCGACCGTTGGCCCGAGATCTCGAAGGCCTTCACCCACGCCACGCGCAGGGAACCCGGCTGCCTGTGGTTCGACTGGTCGCGCAGCCTCGAGAACCCGAACGAGTACGTGCTCGTGGAGGCGTTCCGTGACGGCGACGCCGGTGCCGCCCACGTCAACTCCGAGCACTTCAAGGCCGCGCAACAGACGCTGCCGCCGTACCTCGCCGAGACTCCGCGGGTGATCAACACGACGGTCGACCAGGAGGACTGGTCGGAACTGGGCGAGATGGCGGTGAAGTAGCCACCGGGCTCAGGCCGGCCGGAGGGCGCAGCCCGCGCCGGTCTGCGGCCGTGGCCCGCACCGCCCCCGTCTCACCGAGATGAGGGCGGTTAGGGAGGAACCCGTCGCCCCCGACGGCGACGGGTTCCCTGCCGGCTCGTCGGAGCCGGCGTGTTCTCGCCACTCCCGAGCGGGCGAGTATCGAGGAATACCCGGCCGCCCGCCTGCGAAAACCAGGGCGGAGGCCGGCCGGCCGCACCGTCCTGACGAGGCCCTGGCCGTGGACCGAGACGCCGCGACTCGCCGGTCCACGGCCAGGTCGACCGGTGTCGGCCGAAACCGGCCCGGCCGGCTCTTCCCCGGTGGGTGTGCGCGCTTCAGCCCACGGACGGGCCCATGCCCAGCGACTGCGGGGTACTCGGATCGGGCGACGGCTGTCGCAGCCCTTCGTCGAGCTCGCCGATCTCGCTCATCAACGCTGGAGAGCCGCCCCACGGTGTCTGCTCCTCGGCGATGAGCGAGTTCGTCGTCAGCAACAGCCCGGCGACCGAGGCGCCGTTCTGCAACGCCGACCGCGCGACGCGCAGCGGGTCGAGGATGCCCAACTCGATCATGTTGCCGTAGCGGTTGCCGAGCGCGTCGAATCCTTCGTCCCTGCCGAGACCGCGACTGTAGGAGACGATGTCGTCGCCCGGGTATCCCGCGTTGCCCGCGATGAGGCGGGCGGGTTCGCTCAGCGCACGCCGCACGATGTCGGCGCCGATACCGTAGTCACCGTCGAGTCCGTGCCCGTCGAGCACCTGTTCGGCGTGCAGGAACGCCGCGCCGCCGCCGGCGACGATGCCCTCGGCCATCGCCGCGCGGGTGGCGGACAGCGCGTCCTCGACCCGGTGCTGCAGTTCCTTGAGCTCGGCCGGGGTCGCGGCGCCGACCCGGATGACGGCCACCTTGCCGGTGAGCGCGCCGATCCGTTCCTGCAGCACGTCCTCGTCGAAGCCGTACTGTGCCCGTTCCAGTTCAGCGCGCAGCTGACCTACGCGGAACGCGACGTCGTCCTCCGACCCGCCGCCGTCGACGATCGTCGTGCTGTGCTCGTCGACACGGACCGTGCGGGCCCGGCCCAGCTGGTCGAGCGTCAGGTTCTCCAGCGTGAACCCGGACTGGCGCGACAGCACCGCCCCGCCCGTCACGGCGGCGATGTCCTCGAGCTTGTGCAGCCGCCGGTCGCCGAATCCCGGCGCACGCACGGCCACGGACTGGAACGTGCCGTTGGTGTGGTTGTGCACCAGCATCGACAGCGCTGTGCCCTCGACGTTCTCGGCGATCACGACGAGCGGCCGCGGCGCGCGCATGATCTTGTCGAGCAGCGGCATCAGCTCCTGCACCTTGGTGATCTTCTCGGCACAGAGCAGGATGTACGGGTCCTCGACGACGGCCTCGAGTCTGCCCGGGTCGGTGACCAGGTAGGGCGAGAGGTAGCCGTTGTCGAACTCGAAGCCCTCGACGAAGTCGACGGCCATGCCGATCTGCGGCGACTCCTCGACCGTCACGATGCCGCCGTCGCCGACCGTGTGCAGCGCCTTGGCGATCACGGAACCGACGGCCTCGTCGTTGTTCGCCGAGATCGTCGCCACCCGCGCGAAGTCGTCCTCCGTGGCCAACGGATGCGCGACGGCCTGCAGGTGCTCCACCAGCCTGCCGACGGCGACGTCGATACCGCGTTTGACCAGGACCGGATTGCCGCCCTTGGCGATGGCGTCCATGCCCTCGTGGATGATCGCCTGCGCCAGCACCGTCGCTGTCGTGGTTCCGTCACCGACGATGTCGTTCGTCTTGATCGCGGCTTCCTTGACCAGCTGGGCACCCATGTTCTCGAACGGGTCGTGCAGGTGGATGTCCCGCGCGATCGTCACGCCGTCGTTGGTGACGTCGGGCGAACCGGTCAACTTCTCGATGATCACGTTGCGGCCCTTCGGGCCCAATGTCGATTTCACGGCTTCGGCGAGCTTGTCGACGCCGATCCGGAGCTGGTCGCGGGCGTCCGAGCCAAAGCGAAGGTCCTTGGCCATGGGGTCAACTCCTGTTCCGCGCGCCTCGTTGCGCGCGCTCGAGTCAGGGAACGAGAATCGCTCGGCCGCTGACCACACCCGCGTCCAGGTCGGCCAGGGCGTCGAGTGCGGCATCGAGCGGGTACTGCTTGGTGTGGAGGGTGACCTGGCCCGCCTCGGCGAGCACCATGAGCTCGACGAGGTCGTTGTAGGTGCCCACCAGGTTGCCGATGACGTTGCGCTCGGTGGAGATGATGTCGATCGTCGGGATGTCGATGTTGCTGCCGTAGCCGATGACGAAGTGCGAACCGCCGCGCCGGGTCATCGCGAACGCGTCCTGCTGGGCGCCCTGTTCGGCGACGAAGTCGAGCACGACCTCCGCGCCCTGCCCGCCGGTCAGGTCCAGGACCGCATCGACGTGCGACCCGTCGGCCTGCACCGTCTCGTGCGCGCCGAGTTGTTCGGCCAGTTTCAACGCCTCGGACTTGCGGTCGACCACGACGATCCGCGTCGCCGTGAGTGCGGCCAGCGACTGGATGCCGACGTGCCCGAGGCCGCCTGCGCCGTTGACGACACACGTCGTTCCTGGAGGCAGCGACGCCGCGGCCTTGCGCACCGCGTGATACGCCGTGATACCGGCGTCCGCGAGCGCCGCGACGTCCTCCGGCCGCGTCGACGGGTCGAGCTTGATGCACGCTCGCGCCGACGTCTTCAGGTACTCCGCCATCCCGCCGTCACTGTCGATTCCGGGGAAGGCGTTGTCGGCGCAGTGCATGTCATCGCCCGCGCGGCACGCCCGGCACAGCCCGCATGTCGGCGTGGGGTGCAGGATCACCGTGTCGCCCGGCGCCACATTGGACACCGCACTGCCCACGGCATGAACCCACCCCGCGTTCTCGTGGCCGATCGTGTAAGGCAGCGTGACCCCGGACTTGTCCCGCCACTGCTCCTCGATGATGTGCAGATCGGTGCGGCACACGCCCGCCCCGCCGATCTTCACGATCACGTCGAACGGGCCCGCGATCTCCGGATCCGGCACCTGTTCGATCGTCGGTTGCCGGTGGTACTCGTGCAGTCGTACGGCTTTCATGACACCTCCCGTTTCTCTGCGCTGCGCGGGGTTTCCGCACCGCCGGGGTTCGCTGCCGCCGCCGGCTGTGCCGTGCTCTCCGGGGCCGATCTGCCCTCCGGGGCCGCCCTGCCCTCCTGGGCCGCCCTGCCCTCCTGGGCCGTCGCGTCGTCGCCGTACCGCGTCCGCAGCAGTCCGCGGCACCAGCCCGTGTTGCCGTCGATGCTCACCCGCACGGTCTTCGCGAACCGCAATCGCTGCTCGACCTGCTCCTCGGGAATCGGAGCGCCCGATTCGTCGACGAACAGTGGGGTGTCTGCCGATGCGGGAAGACCCAGTTCCCGGCGTCTCCGCGTGAGGCTGTCGCGTTCGGCCGACGCGGGGACCTCGCCGAGCGTGGCGCGGGCGAGCGCGTCGATCCGCCAGCCGTCGTCGAGCAGCTTGCGGCACGTGCGTTCCAGGCACGCCAGGTGCGCTTTGCGGCGGAACGTGCGCCGCAGCTCGTCGAGCTCGCCGACGGCCTGACCCTCGAACGCGTCAGCGAACCCGTCGCGCGCTGCCACGCCCGCGTTGATCTCCTCGGCCGCGAAGTGGTCGGTGAGTCTCACCTCGGCCCAGTCGAGCCCGCGCACCGCCACGAGCGCGTCGTAGGCGTCGGCGACCATGAGGTAGGCGAAATTCGGCGCGCAGAAGTACGTCGGCAGGCGCAGCCGCACGTCCACGCCCGTTCCCGCGGGCGTGGACAGCACCGTCGCCGCCAGCACGAACCCGAGCTCGGTGATCGGCCTGCCGAGCTCGGGGTCGTCGACCGTCGCGAGTGCCTCCCCCGCGCGTTCGGCCAGGCTCGTCGTCGTCGCCGTCATGCCGGCACCGCCGGAGCCGAGCCGACCGCCTCGGTGCTGTCGGCGACCTCGTCGGGAACCGTGGCCTCCCGCGGCACCTCGATCTCGTAGAGCTTCGCCGCGTTCACGCCGAGGATCTTGCGCTTGACGTCCGGAGTGAGGGTGCCGTACTCGCCCTGCATGTCCTCGGGCACCTGGAAGTCGACGAACTGCTCGATCAGCCACTTCGGGTGCCAGATGGCGTAGTCGCTCGCGAACGTGATGCGGTTCTCGTCCAGCCAGTACAGCAGTTCCATGATGATCTGGGCGAAGTACCGCGGCCGCGAGTGGATGAACGGCATCGCGACGGCGAGTCCGCCGTAGACGTTCGGCTCCTGGGTGGCGATCCAGCAGAAGTCCTCGAGCCGCGGCAGGCCGACGTGCTCGATGATGAAGTTCAACTCGGGGAAAGCGGTGGCGACGTCGTCCACGTCGGCGACGTCGAACGCGTCGCGGTTGAGCGGGTAGATCGTCGGTCCCTTGTGGACGTGGATGTTGCGGATCCCCAGTTCCTGGCACTTCTCCAGGTACCGGTAGGACCAGTCGTCGGTGAGCTTCCAGCCCTTCGAATCGCCCTTCCACTCGGCCGTGTACAGCTTCACGCCGCGCAGGTTCCACCGCTGCGCGAGCCGTTCCAGCGCGGCCAGGCCCGCCTCGCCGTCACGCGGATCCCACGCGCCGTTGACGATGAACTTGTCCGGATGCCGCTCGGCCAGGAAACCGTCCTGCTCGGTCGTGTTGAACCCGTTGGTGAAGAAGTCCGTCAGGTACGTCGGCTGGAAGATCGCCTTGTCGACGTAGCCGTCCTCGAACAGATCCTTCATCAGGGTGGCTTCGCCGTACTTCTCGAACTTCTCCAACGGCCACACCCACCCCTCGGGGGAGAGGTTGCGGTGATAGTCGTAGAAGCACTCGATGAAACCCTTGCCGTACCGGTTCGCCTGGTTCTCCGGGCTGCCGTCCCAGAGATGCACGTGGCTGTCGACGATGAAGTAGCTCTCGCCGTCCTTGGTGTACATGGGCACTGCTCCCTTGCTGTGTCGCGGTGGTGGAGGCGCCGGGCCCGGCAGCCGAGCCGCCGTGCCTGTCGGGCCCGACGCCTCCGGTTCTCCCGCCGGCGTTACCGCACCGGTCGGAGGTCGAAGTCCAGGTACTCGGCGGCGTCCTCGGGATTGGCGAACAGGATCGTCCGGTCGTCGAGGTGGATCATGCGCCCGTAATGGGTCGACATGCTCTCCTCGAACTCGGCCTGGTCGAACCAGCCGTCCTCCTCGCCCGCGGCTTCGTCGATCTCGGAGTAGACGACGTCGACGCGGCCCTCGGCGTCGATGCGGATCATCGAGGGCAACGGAGTGACGGTGACGTTGTCCTTGCCACGCATCACCTCCGCGATGACCTCGCCCACCTGGTTGTTCATCAGCGTGTAGCCGCACATGCCCGAAGCGGTGTTGTTCGACTCGAAATCGCGCGTCGGCGTGCCGGTGCTCGTGGTGGTCACTGGTTCAGCTCCTTCGGGTTGCGCAGGCCGAGGTCGGCCAGGATTCCGCCGAACCGGCTCTTGGCTCGGTCGAGTGCGTCCTCGAATCGCGGTGGTTTCGCGTCCGGCTGCGACCACAGGGGCTGCAGCGTGCGCGCGGCCGCCAGGCACCGCGGCACCCACGCCTCCAGCCACGCCTGCATCGCCCGCGTGTTGTGCTCGGCGAACTCCTTGTCGGTCACCAGCGGCTGGAACAGAGCCTTGGTGTAGCGCAGGTCGCGTTCCGCGTAGTCGTACTCGGCGGCGCCGATGAGCGTCGGGGTGACGAAGTCGCCGTTGCCCGGCGCGGCCTGCTGGACGAGGTTGCTGCGGAACAGCTCACCGAGCAGCGGCTCGAACACCACGTTGGCGGCGAACACGGCCTCGGCCCAGTCCCATGTGGATGTCAGCTGCTCGGCCACACTGCGCACGCCCTGCCACGCCGGGTCCTCCTGCCAGGTACGCAGGTGGGCCTCACCGTCGAACTCGTCGATCTCCTCGGACAGCGTCAGGTTGTACAGCGCCAGGTCCTGCGCCGAGCGGATCCGGTGCATGCTGTTCACGGAGATCGCCGTGTTGTGCATGTTGGTCGGGCCCCTGCGGTTGGCGTTGGCGAACAGGTACAGCCCGAGCCCGTGGTCGACGTGCATCCACGCACCGACGTGCTGGGCCACGAACTGCACCCAGTTCGGGTTCCACTGGTCGAACGCCTTGCTCTGCCTCGCGGCGTCGACGTTCTGGTTGAGTTGGCGCACCACGTTGGAGTTGTTGCGGTAGATGCTCTGTTCCCACTCCTCGTTGGGATCGCGGAACTCGTGCCAGCCGTGGGCGGGCCACTCGTAGCCCTGGCCGCCGGAACCCGGGTAGCGTTTCGGTTCCGGACGGTCGCTGCCCCACGCCTTGAGCACGGTCCACTCGAGCGGATAGCCGCCCTTGCCGTCGGCGAAGCCGTACAGCCAGCCCTGCGACAGGTAGTGCCGCGGATCGGGCTGCACCTCGACGGTGACGTCCTCGTAGTGGCTCTGCTTGCGCTTACGCGGGATGAAGTAGTTGAACCGTCGCAGGTTCGAATCAGGGAACTCGCGTGCGCCCGCCTCGGCGTCGGTGAACACCGGTTTCGGCACGCTGCGCTCGGTCTGCGTCGGGACTGGTTCCTGGGTAGCCGTCATCACGGTTCCTTCGTCTCGTCGGCGCCGGTGGCACGGGCTGCAAGCCCGGTCTCACCCGTCGTCGCCGGTGGTCGTGAACTTGTCGTAGAAGACCCGTTTCTCGTCGACGCCGAGAGCGGGAAGCAGCTCGACCGCCGCCTCCACCATCGGCGGCGGCCCGCACACGTAGGCGTCCACACCGGACAGGTCGGTTTCCGACGTGCGCACCACGTCGGTGATCAATCCGGTGGCACCCGCCCACGCGCCGTCCGCAGCGTCCGACAGTGCAGGCACGTACCGGAACCGCGGCAGCCGCGTCTCGAGCTCGCGGAGTTCGTCGTCGAAACACAGATCACGTTCGGTCCGCGCGCCGTAGTAGAACGTCGCGGGCCGATCGACGCCGCGCTCGGCCATCGACCGCAGCAGCGACAGGATCGGTGCCATCCCCGCACCGCCGCCGACGAACAGCAGCGGCGCGTCCCGCCCGTCTCGCAGGGTGAAGACCCCGAACGGGCCGGTGATCTCCAGCCGGTCGCCCGGCTGCACCTTGGTGTCGAGGTACTCGGAGAACAGCCCGCCCGGGTACACCTTGATGACGAACTCGAGCGTGCCGTCGGCCGTCGACGTGTTCGCCATCGAGAACGAACGGGTCTCGCCGGTACCGGGTACGGCGAAGTCGACGTACTGGCCGGGGAAGAACCGCAGCTCCTCCGGTTCGATCAGCCGCACCACGAGCCGGCGCATGTCGTGGGTGACGTTGTCGTTCGACACCACCCCGACCGTCGCGGATCGGATCGGCAGCCCCGAGCGGATCATCTCCTCGTCGTAGTTGAGCAGCTCGATGGTCAGGTCCTCGTATGGGTGCGCGCGACACAGGAGCGTGTATCCCTCCTCGGCCTCGAAATCCGGAAGCGCGAACGTGGAGTACCTGTCGTGCTCGAGGTCGTCACCGTCCAGGACGAACGACTTGCACGACCCGCACTGGCCCTCCTTGCAACCGTGCATCAGCATCACGCCCTGCTCGGCGGCCGCGCGCAGGATCGTCTGATCCTCGTCGACCTCGACCTCGATCCCGACGGGCTCGAACCGCACCCGGTGCTTCTCGGTCATGCTCACCTCACCTTCGTCGCTGACTCGCGTGATCCGGACGGCGCCGGCGCGGGGCGGGTCCGTGGCCCGCCCCGCGCGGCCCCCTCGCTCCGGCGCGCGAGCGCTTCACTCGGCGGGCGCCGGCCTGCCGCCCGGACCCTGCCGGACGTAGTCGGCGTGGAAGGCCTGCCGTTCGGAGTCGGTCATCTCGCCCAGACTGACGTTCGGGCTCGGGAACGGCGGGCACCGGCGAAGGTGGTCGAGCGTCCACATCTTCTTCGGGTCGAGATCGAGATGCGGCTGTGCCACGAGGGTGTTGCCGCGGGTTCCGGGCGCGGCGGCAGAAACCGATGACGCCCGCCCCTATGGGTGGCCGCGTCGACCCCGACACAGGATCCGACGAAGGGCTTGGCGACGATGACCGTTCCCGACACCGTCCGTGCGCTCGACACTCCGGCATCACGCGAACTCGCGGGGCTGGCCGAGCTGCTCGGCGACGTGCAGACCGTGCTGGAGTGCTGCGAACGCCTGGCAGGCGGTTCCACGCCGCCCGACGAGTTGACGGCCGAAGCGCTGTGGACGACCGCCGTACTGGCGTACGCGCGGTGCTTCGAGGGGGAGCCGCGACTGGCGGCCTCCGACGTGGCGGAGACGTCGCTGCAGGGCGAGGTCACCGAGTGGCACGAACTGCTGCTGCGACTGCGCGACCACTACGTGTCGGCGCGGCGGGAGCAGTGCGGCGTCGGCGCCGCGCAGGACGAGACCGGCAGGGCGGGCGGCGTCGCGGTGACGTCGGCGCCGCGGCCCGCGCCCGACGACGTCACGGTCCGCCAGACCGGCGCGCTCGCCTACGAACTCGGCAAGCTCGTCGACGCGCGGATGAATGAGCAGCAGGAACTCCTGCGCGCGGCCGTCGGTGACATGCCCGCCGCGGAGCTGTCCCGGCTCCCGACGATCGACCTCGCCGGCTGACGTCGCGCCTACCTGCGGGCGAGGGTGTCGGCGAGGCGGTGCAGGTACTCGGCGACCTCGGGTTCGGTGCGGTCGGGCAATCCGAACAGGGTCTCGGTGACGCCTGCCGCCGCCCACGCGTCGAGCTGTTCGAGGTCCGGCCTGCCCGCCAGCGCGACGACCTCGGGCACGCCGACGCGACCCGCTTCCCGCCACGTCCGGTGCAGGGTCGCGATCTTGTCGGTGAGGTCGTCCTCGCCGGGGGTCGTCATCCAGCCGTGGCCGGTGCGGGTGATCCAGTCGAACGTCTTCGCCGTGCCCGCCGCGCCGACGACGACCGGGACGTCCCCGGCGGGTTTCGGCCAGGCCCAGCTCGGCCCGAACGAGACGAACTCGCCGTCGTAGGCCGCCTCGTCGGCGGTCCAGAGCGCGCGCATGGCTTCGACGTACTCGCGGAGCACCGTTCGGCGTTTGCCGGGAGGTACGCCGTGGTCGGCGAGCTCGTCGGTGTTCCAGCCGAAGCCGACGCCGAGCGTCACGCGCCCGCCTGCGAGGTGGTCGAGCGAGGCGATCGTCTTCGCCAGTGCGAGGGGATCGTGCTCGGCGGGCAGCGCGACGGCCGTTCCCAGGCGGATGCGGGTCGTGACGGCGGCGGCCGTCGACAGCGCGACCCACGGGTCGAGCGTGCGTACGTAGCGGTCGTCGGGCAGGGACGAGTCGCCCGTCCGCGGGTGTGCGGCGTCGCGGCGGACCGGGATGTGCGTGTGCTCGGGGACGCAGAAGGAGGCGAAACCGGCCTCCTCCGCCACACGTGCCGCCGAGGCGGGCGCGATGCTGCGGTCGCTGGTGAACATGACGATCCCGTGACGCATGCGGTAAGTAGAACATGTTCTCGTGCAATGCGGGAGGGGCGAACGCGCGACGTGCGACGGAGGGCCGTGCCGCCCCACCGAGCGGTCGCGCGCCGCCACCCGCGCATGGGAAGCGGCGCGGTCGCGCGAGTAGCCTGGAGGATTGTGTCCACTCCTCACGACGCCGCTCCCCTCCAGGAGGCGCGGCGCAGGCGGTCGTTCGCCGTCATCAGCCATCCCGACGCCGGTAAGTCGACGCTGACCGAGGCGCTCGCCCTGCACGCACGCGTGATCTCCGAGGCGGGCTCCGTGCACGGCAAGGGCGGCAGGCAGGGCGTCGTGTCGGACTGGATGTCGATGGAGCAGGCGCGTGGCATCTCGATCACGTCGGCGGCGCTGCAGTTCGAGTACCGCGACTGCGTCATCAACCTGCTGGACACGCCCGGTCACGCGGACTTCTCCGAGGACACCTACCGCGTGTTGTCGGCGGTCGACTCGGCGGTGATGCTGCTGGACGCGGCCAAGGGTCTCGAGCCGCAGACGTTGAAGCTGTTCGACGTGTGCCGGCACCGGGGCATTCCGGTGCTGACGTTCATCAACAAGTGGGACCGGCCGGGGCGCGACGCGCTCGAACTGTGCGACGAGCTGGTCGAGCGCATCGACCTGCAGCCGATGCCGCTGACCTGGCCCGTCGGCTCGCCGGGGCACTTCCAGGGCGTACTCGACGTGCCGACCGGGCAGTTCGTCCGCTACGCGCGGACCGCGGGCGGCGCGAAGGCCGCACCCGAGGAACACCTCTCGCCCGAACAGGCCGAGGCCGAGGTCGGTGAGGACTGGACGACCGCGTGCGAGGAGTACGACCTGCTGCTCGACTCCGGCGGCGAGTTCGACGAGGAACGGTTCCGCGACGCGAGCGCCACGCCGGTGCTGTTCGGCGCCGCCGTGCTCAACTTCGGGGTGCGCCACCTGCTCGACCTGGTCGTCGATCTCGCTCCCCGCCCAGAGTCGCGCAAGGACGCCGACGGCGCGCCGCGGCCCCTCGACGCCGAGTTCTCCGCCTTCGTGTTCAAGGTGCAGACCGGCATGGACCCGGCCCACCGCGACCAGGTGGCGTTCGCGCGCGTGTGCTCGGGCGTGTTCGAGCGCGGCATGGTCGTCACCAACGCCACGACGAAGCGGCCGTTCGCGACGAAGTACGTGCAGCAGGTCTTCGGGCAGAAACGATCCACAGTGGACACGGCGTATCCCGGGGACGTGATCGGGCTCGTGAACGCCACGGCGTTGCGGGTCGGCGACACGTTGTACTCGGGCAAACCCGCGGTGCGGTTCCCCGGGTTGCCGCAGTTCGCGCCCGCGCACTTCGCCGTCGCGACGCCGTCCGACCTGAGCAAGGCCAAGCAGTTCCGCAAGGGTATCGACCAGCTCGGTGCCGAGGGTGTGGTGCAGCTGCTGACATCCGACCTGCGCGGTGACGGCGCCCCGGTGCTCGCCGCGGTCGGGCCGATGCAGTTCGAGGTGGCGACCCACCGGATGGAGCACGAGTTCAACGCGCCGGTGAAGCTCGACCGCCTGCCCTACAGCGCCGTGCGTAAGCTCGGCGACTCGTCGCAGCGCAGCATCGTCGACGCGGGCAGGCGCAGCGAGGTCCTCGACCGGGCCGACGGCACCGAGCTCGCCGTCTTCGAGGACGAGATGTCCCTGCGCATCCTGCTGCGCGCCCAACCGGACCTGGAACTCGAACCGCTGCTCGCCGAAGGCTGACTCCCACCGCGTCGGTGCCGCGGTGACCTGCGGGAACACCCCGCGGCGAGCCTGTCGGCCGCGCCGGGTGGTGCGGGTCGCACGGTTTCGGCGCCGCACGTTCGCCGCCTCGGCGGTTCCGTGCGGCCTCGCCGCTGGATACGGTCGTCCGAGCGATCGATGCCGATGGAGGTTCGCGGGTGAGGCCAGGACGGTTCGGAAAACGTTGTCGGTGACGGCGCACCCATGAGCCCACTGCAACGTAGGATCGCGATCGCGGCCGTCCAGGTGCTCGGGCTGGCGGTCTGGTTCTCCATGTCCGCGGTGGTGCCCACGCTCCGGGACGAGTGGGGTATCTCGGCCGCGGCCGCCGTGTGGCTGACGGCGTCGGTGCAGATCGGCTTCGTCGTGGGCGCCGTCGGCTCGGCCGCACTGAACCTCGCCGACCGGGTGCGCCCGCACCTGCTCCTCGCGACCAGTGCGGCGCTGGCCGCGCTCTGCACGCTCGTGTTGGCGATGCTGGTCAGCGGTATGGCGGCAGCGCTGCCGCTGCGGTTTCTCACCGGCGTCTTCCTGGCGGGCGTCTACCCGGTGGGCATGAAACTCATGGTGTCCTGGTCGGGACGTTCCGGCAGGGGCATGTCGATGGGGATGCTGATCGCGGCGCTGACCCTCGGCTCGTCGGTGCCGCACCTGATCGCGGGGCTCGGATCGCTGCCGTGGCGGTCGGTGCTGTTGGCCGCGTCCGTGCTCGGCGGGCTCGGCGCGCTCGTGGCGGTCACGATCGTGCGGCCGGGTCCGCATCTCGCGGCGGGCAGTCCACTGCCGAACCCGCGTTACGCCCTCACCATGTTCACCCAGCGCGGGCCGCGGCTGGCCAACCTCGGCTACTTCGGCCACATGTGGGAGCTCTACGCGCTGTGGACGTGGATCCCGACGTTCCTGCTGGCACGTGAGGCGGCGGACGCGCCGCACGTGGTCGAGCTCCTCGTGTTCGCGACCATGGGCGTCGCCGGCGCGGCCGGGTGTTTCCTCGGTGGCTGGATATCCGACCGGTACGGCCGTTCCCCGGCCGCGGTGTCCGCGCTCGCGGTCAGCGGCGCCTGCTGCCTGCTCTCGCCCCTCGCGCTCGACGCGCCGACGGTGGTGCTGGTCGCCTTCTGTGCGGTGTGGGGTGCCGCCGTGATCGCCGACTCGGGGGTGTTCTCGGTGTCGTTGAGCGAAACGGCCGACTCCCGGTACGTCGGCACGGCATTGACCGCCCAGACCGCGATCGGCTTCGCCCTGACCGCGGTCAGCATCCAGGTCGTGCCGCTGGTGGCCGCCGTGGTCGGCTGGCGGTACGCGTTCCTCGCGCTGGTCCCCGGCCCGGTGATCGGTGCGCTGGCCATGCGCGCCTTCGGGTCGCGTACCCGTGCCGCGGTCCCGTCCACAAACCCGTCCACAAAGGAGTGACATGTCCGCTGTCTGGCCGAACGGCAAACCGGAAGTGGGTGCCGCCGCGGAGCTGTCCCGGCAGGTGGGGCCCGACGACATTCTCCGGTTCACCGAGCTGAGCGGGGACCGCAACCCGCTGCACTACGACGAGGCCGCCGCCGCGTCCTCGCGTTTCGGGGAGATCGTCGTCCAGGGCGGGGTCACCAGCGCGATCCTCAACGCCGTGATCGCGGAGAAGTTGCCGGGGCCCGGAACGGTCTTCCTCAACGTGTCCTGGAACTTCACCGCCCCGGTGCGGCCGGGCGACACGATCACGGGACGCGTGGAGGTCACCGAGGTCAGGGACGACAAGCCGATCACGAAGCTGGCCACGCGGGTCACGCGCGACGACGGCACGACGGCACTCGACGGCACCGCCGTGTGCTGGACGGCGGAAATGCCCGGCAGGCGGAGCGGCGGTACCGCCTGACGACGTCAGTCGCCGGGGTCGTGGAGTGCGGCGTAGAGGCAGATCAGCGACGCGACGGTGAGTGCCGCCGCCAGTACGAACGGCCACCAGACCGACATCGCGTCGGCGAGGAAGAACTGCAGGGCCGCGGTCACCGCGAAGGCTACGGACAGCACCACGAACAGCACCCGCTCGACGGGCGGCTGTTGGGGTCGGATGTCACTCGAAGGACGCCTGAGCATGTGACTCACCTCCCGGGAATGTGTACGGGCGCGGACAGTGTCCGGTATGCGTATCGTCGGGTTGTCCGAGAGGGTTACTGATCGGTTCGTTCCGACCTTCGTCGTCCTCCGGATGGGGCATGACCTTGGTCACGTCGAGTTACCGAGCTGCCGATCGTCCGAGGATTGAAAGCGCAGCTCGTTCGCCTGCTGTATGCCGAGAGTCTGCACAGTGATCGGGTCACCAGCGTTGACTGTCCAGAATGCGCTGCATAACCTCCGCGCAGCGTGGTCGGGTCGGCGGTTCATCCGGCGGTCCGACCCGACGTGCAGCAGCTCGACGGGGGGGCGGGGGCCCTGGGCAGTCATCCGGCGTCGATGAAAGGGCCTTGAGGCGTGGTCACCAAGCCTTCCAGGCGTTCACTCCGCGGACGTGTGCTCGCCGCGGCGCTCATACCCAGCGTGGCATTGCTGGTCGTCGGCGTCGTCGTGTCCGGCTACCTGATCTACGACGCGGTCAAGGGTCGCGACTTCGTCGTCCGCGTGCACGAGGCGGCCGAACCCGGTGTCGACTTCTTCGGCGCGATTCGGGCTGAGCGGAGACTCACACTCCAGGCACTCGCCGGGTCGTCGCCGCAGCGGGAACTCACCGAGCAGCGCACGGAGACCGACGCGGCGACCAAGAACCTGATGGACGACGTCGACGGCATGGTCGACGGCGCGTCCGACGAGATCCGCGGTGTCATCGAGCGGCTCCGCGGGCAGCTCGGCGAACTCCAACAGTTCCGGAGCCGCGTCGACGACGCGGGCGGTCCGAACGCGCCGACACTGCAGGACGCCTACGACCTCTACAACCGGATCATCGACACCGTCGCGGCCGGCCTCACCGGCGTCGCCAGACTGACCCCCGACGCCGAGACGGCGTATCTGCGCGTCCAGTCGATGCCACTGTTCACCGCCGCCGACGGCATGGCACGGGCCGACGCCCTCGCCGCCGCAGGACACGCCGCGGGCGGCCTGAGCGCAGAGGAGTTCCGCACCTACGCCGGCCAGGTCGGTGCCTACCGGGCGCAGCTCGCGCGTGCGTCGATGACTCCCGCGGTGCGCGCCGACTACGAGCGCCTCGTCGGCAGCGACGCGTGGCGGGTCGTGACGCGGGTCGAGAACGCGTTCCTCGAAGGCGGCGGCACCCAGCGGGTTCCCGTGTCTCCCGAACGCTGGCACGAGGCGGCGAGCGAGGTCGGCGGGACGCTGATGTCGCTGTACATCCAACAGAGCACCCACGCGACGAACGAAGGCGTCGAACGCGCCGACCGCACCCTCATCGGTGCGCTCGTCGCAGGTGGAGCCTCGCTCGCCGTCGGATCGCTGCTGATCTTCTTCGCGTGGCGGCTCGCGCAATGGCTCGTCCGGAGGCTCGTCCGGCTCAGGGAGGAGACCCTCGACCTCGCCGAGAACCGCCTGCCCGACTTGGTCGGTCGCGTGCAGGCGGGCGAGAACGTGGACGTCGTCGAACTCGAATCCGCCGACCACGGTGAGGACGAGATCGGCCAGGTCGCCGACGCGTTCCAGAAGGCGCAGCGCACCGCGGTGGCGGCGGCGATCGAGGAATCGCGCGTGCGCGAGGGCACGAAGACGGTCTTCCTCAACATCGCCCACCGCAGCCAGGTCCTCGTGCACCGCCAGTTGAAGGCGCTCGACGACGCCGAGCAGCACCTCGACGACCCGCAGCAGCTCGAGATGCTGTTCCGCGTCGACCACTTCGCCACGCGGGCCCGCCGCAACGCGGAGAACCTGATCATCCTCGGCGGACAGCAGCCGGGTAGGCGGTGGCGCAACCCCGTGTCGATCGCCGACCTCGTCCGGGGCGCCAACGCCGAGATCGAGCAGTACCGGCGCGTCGACGTGGCGGCGTTGCCGGATGTCGCTGTGATCGGGCCCGCAGTCGGCGACGTCGTGCACCTGTTGGCCGAGCTGCTCGACAACGCGACCGCGTTCTCACCGCCGGATTCGCGCGTGGTGGTGCGCGGCGACGCGGCCGCTACGAAGGGCGTGGTCCTCGAGGTCGAGGATCAGGGCCTCGGCATCGAGGAGGCGGACGCCGAACGCCTGAACACCCTGTTGGCCGAACCGCCGGACTTCAGTTTCATGGCGTTGTCCGACGAACCGCGCCTCGGCCTGTTCGTGGTCGCACGACTGGCCGCGCGGCACGGCATTCAGGTACGGCTGCGGGAAGCGATCCACGGCGGCACCCGCGCGGTCGTCCGGTTGGATCCCGAGTTGCTCGGCACGCTGCCCGAACACGAGCGGCCCGGCGGTCCCGACACGGGATCCGGGCCGGCCGTCGGCTGGCCGCCCGCGGAACCGGCCGACGGGACGGGCCCGGCACGGGCCGGCGATGCGCAGGTCGGCGGCCAGGGGGAGCGCGCGGAGGACGTCGCTGCTCGGGATGCGCGGCAGGAGGGTTCCGGTGCGGGCGTCGGCGGCGCGGCCCCGGGAGTCGGCTTCGCCTCGGCGGCTTCGGTGAGCGCGATCCTGTCCGGATCGCAGCCGAAGGTCGAAGCTCCCGGCAGTGGATGGTTCGGCTCGTCGGCCGATGCCGAGCCGGCGGCGGAAGAACAGCGGGATCCGGGACGTGCCGTGGAGCCGTCGTCCCGGGCGCAGGCACAGGACGGTTCGGTGCGGGAATGGCCGGACACCGACAGCGCGGGACAAGCCGCGGACGTCCGGCCGCGACCCGACCAGCCCTCCGAGCGGCAGCAGCAGGGTCCGCGGTCCGCGCGGCCGGAACCGGCACCGCGGCGGGCGTCGCGGCAGCGCCCCTGGGCGGACCCGCGTTCCGAGCCGTCGGCTTCCCCGGGTGTGAACCGCCCGGTGGACCCGCAGGGACGCGTGCCGTCGGTGCAGGATCGCTTTCTGCGTGACGAAGCCCCCGGTGCGGAGCCTCCGGCAGACGGTGGCGCCCGGTCGGAAGAGCATCGGCAGTCCGGGGCGGAACTGCCACGTCGCCGGCACCGACGCCCGGAGCAGCAGCCCGCTGAGCCTCCGGCATCGCAGCCCGGGCCGACGGGGCCGCAGTCGACGGGCGGGGCATCGGCACCCGGGCTGCCGCCGCGGCCGCGGAACCCGCTGCACCACTCGGGTCAGCAGGCCGCGGTGCCGCCGTCCGCCGCCGGCGGGGCCGGGGCGCAGTCGAAGCCGCCGTTGCCGCGGAGGCGTAAGCAGGAGAATCTCGCCCCGCAGCTACGGGAGTCGCCGCAGGACGCGCCCGAGTCGCCTGCTGCGGAGACACCGGAGGCGGGCGGCGCGAACGCCGACGCGGTGAGGAACAGGTTCGCGGGATTCCAACGTGGCACGGAACGTGCGCGGCAGGACCAGGGGAAGCGGGAAGGCACAGGCTTTTTCGCGAGCGGGGAAGGACCACGATGACAAGTAGGGGTAGTGAACTCGGCTGGCTCCTCGACGACCTGGTGCAACAGGTCGCAGGCGCCGACAGGGCCGTGGTGCTGTCGTCCGACGGCCTGTTGATGGGCAACTCCAGCAACATGGCCGCCGAGGAGGCCGAGCACCTGTCGGCTGTCGCGTCGGCGTTCCAGAGCCTTGCGAAGGGGACCGGCCGGCAGTTCGGTGGCGGAGGGGTACGCCAGACGCTCGTGGAGATGGACCACGCGTTCCTGTTCGTCACGGCGGCGGGCAGCGGGGCGTGCCTCGCGCTGTTGACGTCGGCCGATGCGGACATGGGGATGGTGGCCTACTCCATGAACATGATGGTGAAGCGGGTCGGGGCGGTACTCAGCGCGGCGCCGAGGGCCTGACAGACCCTCGCGATCGGCACGTCGCTGTCCGCGTGGTTGGATCGCCTGCGAACATGTGTCACCACCGCGAGGTCGCTCCAGCGGATCCGAACACGAAACGTACGCAGGCGGTTTTCCATGACACCCGGACATCCCGAACCTGGCAGTGGAGAGGCCACGGCCGCGAAACTGCTGATCGCCGGTGGTTTCGGCGTCGGTAAGACGACCTTGGTGGGTTCCGTCAGCGAGGTACCGCCGCTGCGGACCGAAGAGGCGATCACCGAGGCTTCCGCGGGCATCGACGACCTGACGGGTGTCGAGTCGAAGGTCAGCACGACCGTGGCGCTGGACTTCGGCCGGATCACGATCAGCCCCGAGCTGATCCTGTACCTGTTCGGCACTCCGGGGCAGGACCGGTTCTGGTTCATGTGGAACGAGCTCGCCGAGGGTGCGATCGGTGCGGTCGTACTGGCCGATCCCCGCCGTCTCGAGACGTGTTTCCCGGCCGTCGACTTCTTCGAGCGGCGCAGCGTGCCGTTCATCGTGGGTGTCAACTGCTTCGACGGGGCCCACCGGTACACGGCCGAAGAGGTGCGGGACGCCCTCGACATCGCGCCCACTGTGCCGCTCATGCTGTGCGACGCCCGTGACCGTGCGTCGGCACGGGACGTGCTGATCAGGCTCGTCGAGCACGTCATGCACCAGTACGACCTGGCCCACTCCGCGACGCCCTGAATCTCGACGCCCTGAACCCGGGCAACGTTCACTCGGTCATGGGTCCTCCGTCGGTCGGCGGCCCCGGATGGACGCGTCGAGTAACTGCACCGGATGCAGCATGGGAACGTCGTCGAGGTACCGCCGCAGCTGGAGCAGGCAGCCTGGGTTGGCGGTGACCAGTAGTTCGGGCGAGACCGCCTGCACGTTGCGTGCCTTCCGTTCGCCGAGCTCCTCCGCCGGTTCGGGATTGACCATGTTGTAGATCCCGGCGGAACCGCAACAGATCTCGGCGTCCGGAAGGTCGACCAGGTCGACGCCCGGGATGGTCCGCAGCACCGACCGGGGCTGTTCCCGGATTCCTTGCGCATGGCCGAGATGGCACGCGTCGTGGTAAGCCACCTTCGCGTCGATCCGGTGCCGCTCGGCGCGTGGCTCCAGTTCGGCGAGCAACTCGGTGATGTCACGGACCTTCGCACTGAACGCTTCGGCACGGTCCGTCCACTCCGGATCGTCCGCAAGCAGGTGGCCGTACTCCTTCATGGACGACCCGCATCCCGCCACGTTCACCACGATGTTGTCCACCGGCAGCTTCTCGAACGTCGCGATCGTGTGCTTCGCGCGCTCACGGGCATGCGGTTCCCGTCCGGCGTGTAGCCCCAGGGCCCCGCAGCACCCCTGGTCGCGTGGCGTCAGCACCTCGCAGCCCTCCGCGGCGAGCACACGCTGGGTCGCGGTGTTCACCTCGTGGAAGAACACGTCCTGCACGCACCCGGAGAGCAACGCCACGCGCCTGCGTGGTTCGCCTTCGGCCCGTACCCGGCGTGGCAGGCTCGCGAACGCGGAGCGCAGCCGGACCTGCGGCATCAGCGCCTGCGCGGCCCGCAGTCGTGGTGGCAGGACGCGTGCGGCGAGTGCCGGCAACCGTGACTTCTGGTAGAGCGCGCCGCCGACGGCCGCCGCACGCAGTCGCCTGCGGTAGGGGAACAGCGCGAAGATCCCGTTGCGGAACCACCGGTCCGACCGGGCACGCGGCACGTTCCGCTCGACCTGTGGCCGCGTCGCTTCCAGCAGCCGGTCGTACTGCACGCCGGAGGGACACGACGTCACGCACGCCATGCAGCCGAGGCAGGCGTCGATGTGTTCGGTGAATGCGCCTTCGAGTTCGATCTCGCCGCGTTCCGCCAGATCCATCAGGTAGATCCGGCCGCGCGGCGAGTCCATCTCTTCGCCCCACAACTGATACGTCGGGCACGTCGGCAGGCAGAACCCGCAGTGGACGCAGTCGTTGAGCAGTTCGCGCGACGGCGGGTTGGTCGCGTCGAAACTCGAATCCGTCACGAGTCCTCCTGTTCCGTGCCGGTAGGCCCTTCCCCACCGGAATCGGTCGGTGTCCGCGTCAGGGATGTCGTCCGTAACGTCGGGTCGGGCGGTGACGCCGCCGACGCTCCGTCCGTGAGCGCGGTGTCGGCAGATCCCCGGCCCATCGCCCGTTCGTGCGCGAGCGGTCCGGTCGCCGGCGTCGTGGCAGAGGATTCCGGGACCGCGTCGACGTCTGCCTCCGAGGTTGCGGCGGGCGAGTCGAACCAGGATCCGAAACGCCCGGAATCCAGTCGGCGGGCCGGGTCGAGTTCCCGCTTGACCGCTTGCAACACACGCAACGCGGACGGCTGCTGGCCCCACGGCCGTGCCTGCGAACCCGCAGCACCTCGAGTCACCGAGGTGCCGCCCACGTCGGTAACGGCATCGTGCACCTGGTCGACGCGGTCCGCCGGTAGCGAGAGTGTCGCGACCCCGGTGGCCAGGCCCGCTGCGGCAGGGGCTCCGAACCGGTCGAGGACTCCGGGAAGCCGACTCGGCCGACAGCCGATCCGTACCGTCGCGTCGTCGACCAGCCGCGCGTGCCGCTCCCATGCGTCCGCTGCCTCGTCGTCGGCCAGAACCCGGCCACCGGTCAGCGTGGCGAGCGAGCGGGTGCGCGTTTCTGTGCCGTCGGCCGTGCCTTCGATGCGGACGAGTAGTGTGCCGTCGGCCCACTCGAGCGACACCGGCTCCTGCGCCGCGGCCAGCAGCGACCGCGTATGACCGGTCGCGTCGGCCAGCGTGCAGTCCAACGCCACCGTGCGTTGTGCCTCCGGAGTGGGGTGCAACCGCAGCACGACCTCGGTCAGCAGTCCGTAGGTGCCGTACGAACCGTGCATCAGTTTTGCCAGGTCGTAGCCCGCCACGTTCTTGATGACGTGCCCGCCCGTTCGGGCGGGGGTGCCGTCGGCCAGCACCACGGTCGCTCCGATGACCAGGTCGCGCATGGAGCCGAAACCGAGCGCCAGCGGGCCGGAATCGGCCGTGGCGATCAGCCCGCCGACCGTGGCACCGCGCCGTACCCGCGCACCGTCGAACGCGATGCGCTGGCCGTGCCGGGCGGCTTCATCGTGCAGTTGTGCGAGCGGGGTGCCCGCCCCGACGGAGACCGTCATGTCGGCGGGGTTGTACGTGCGGATCCCGGTGAGAGCCGTCGCGTCGACGACGACGTCGGCGGCGTCGGCGGCTCCCGCCCATGCGGAGGCCGTGCCCGCCCCTTGGATCCGGACCTTGCCCCGCGACTCGGTGAAGGCTTCGCACGCCGACCGGAGGTCCGTCGGCGTCACAATCGTGGCGGTCATAGGCGCTCGATCACCCCGGCCTCTTCCAGCGGGTGCGGCCGGTACCGGCCCGGCTTTTCCCCGCACAGTCTCGGTGTGGGCAGGAGCTTGCCCGGGTTGCACAGGCGTTGCGGGTCGAATGCGGCCCGCACGCTGTCCATCGTGGAAAGGTCGGCCTCCCCGAACATCCGCGGCATGGAACAAGCCTTGTCCGTGCCGATGCCGTGCTCGCCGGACAGTGATCCTCCGAGCTCCACGCACAGCTCGGCGATGTCGGTGGACAGTTGCTCGGCGCGCTCCATCTCGCCCGCGTCCTCGTCGAACAGCACCAGCGGGTGCAGGTTGCCGTCACCCGCATGGAAGACGTTCGCCACGCGGAGGCCCGCATCGCGGCCCATCTCTTCGATCCGGCTCAGGACCTCGGCGAGCCGTGTCCGGGGGACGACCCCGTCTTGCACGATGTAGTCAGGGCTGATCCTCCCCACCGCAGCGAAGGCCGCCTTCCTGCCCTTCCAGATCTTGGCTCGTTCCGCCGCCGTCTCCGCGATGTGGAGCCGGGTGCACCCGTGACGCTCGCAGATCGTGCGAACCTGGTCGAACTGCCTCTCACATTCGGATGCGGGCCCATCGAGTTCCACGACCAGCGCGGCCGGAGTCGTCAGCGTGTAGCCGGCACCGACGGCTTTCTCGGCCGCCTGGATCGCCAGGTTGTCCATCATTTCGACAGCGGCCGGGATGATGCCCGCCGCGACGAGGTCGCTGACCACTTCACCCGCAGCCGTCACGGAGGGGAAGTCCGCGAGGAGCGTGCGGACGGTTTCCGGCACCCGGAGGAGCCGCACCGTGATCTCGCAGACGATTCCGAGCGTTCCTTCCGAGCCGATGACCACGCCGCGCAGGTCGGGGCCGAGCTGCTCGTCGGTGTCTTCGCCGAGCGTCACGACCTCGCCGTCGGGCAGCACGACGGTCATGGAGAGGACGTGGTTCGTGGTGAAGCCGTACTTCAGGCAATGAGCACCGCCGGAGTTCTCCGCGATGTTGCCGCCGATCGTGCACACCTGTTGACTCGACGGATCCGGCGCGTAGTACAGGCCGTGCGCCGCCGCAGCTTTCGTGATGTCGAGGTTGGTGACCCCCGGCTGTAGTACGGCTCGCCGGTCGACCGGGTCGATGTCCACGATCTCCCGCATGCGCTGCAGTGAGATCACGACACCGTCGGCCACGGGCATCGCGCCCCCGGACAGACCGGTGCCCGCGCCGCGAGCGACGAACGGGAGCCGGTGCCGGTGACAGGCGCGCACCGCCTGTGCGACGTCCTCGGTGCTGCGGGGCAGAACGACGAGTGACGGCGTTTGTCGAAAGCCGGTCAGCCCGTCGCATTCGTAACTGCGCAGCTGTACCGGATCGGAGATCACGTTCTCTGATCCGACGGCCGCGACCAGCGCGTCGTGTGCTGCGCGGTCGAGCATCGTTGCTCTCCTTCCGCGATCGTGCGGCGGTCCCGAACCGTGCGGATTCGGACGTCGGCGTTGCTGTCCGGCTCGTCTGGGTGGGCCGGAGGCGTCCCGGTCCTCGTTCACGTACTCGGGCTTCGGTGGTCGGGTACCACGCTGGTGGTTCGGCACCCGAGCGTCGATCCGTCGTCGGCTATCCCGGGCTATTTCGGATTATGGAACATTCTTATCGTCACAAGAAACTTTAGTGCCGGCGCGACCCTGCCCGTCAACCCCGATACGGGCGTAATCACCGCGCACTACGTGCCGGCCGTCGAGTGCTCGGTCGGCGATGTCCCGGCACTGCGGTGGGCCTTCTGATTGCTTCCGTTCAGTCGTACCACCGTCGTCAGTCCGTTGACAAGTGTCGATTGTCGTCGTTACGTTGACGTCGTGGATCGGTACGAGGAGCTGCACGAGACGGTCGAGCGGGCTGCGCATCATGACGTGGTCGGCGCGGACGATGTGGTGTCCGCACTGGCGACGTTGCGCGAGCTGCGCAACGAGCTCGCCGACTGGGAGCCCCGGTTGATAGGGGCGGCACGGCGGATGGGGGTGAGCTGGGCGGATCTCGCCCCCGTGCTCGGTGTTGCGAGTAGACAGGCGGCGGAACGGCGCTATCTGCGGATGCGCAAGCCGGAACAAGAAGCCGGCCTGACGGCCGACGCACGAGTACAGGCGGAGCGTGATCGCCGTGCGGGGCAACGGGCGGTCCGAGCGTGGGCACAGGACAACTCCGAGGTGGTCCGCAAGCTGGCAGCGCTGGTCGGCTCGCTGGACGACGTGGACGACGAGGCGAGGCCTCATGTCGACGTGGTGTCCCGCACGCTCGGCAACGACGACCCGGTGTTGTTGATCGGTCCGATGGTGTCGGCAGTGGCCCATCTGCGTGACAGTCATCCGGATCTGGCGGCCCAGGTCGACGGCGTGAACGCCGAGGTCGAGGAGGCCCGGCGTGCTGCCGTCGACCGCAGGGTGGGGCGGTGAACGGTGTCGATGAACTGCGAAAACGCGTACCGTTCCCGGTATGCGCGTCATGTGGAAAGGTGCGGTGTCCTTCGGGCTCGTGACTATTCCGATCCATCTGTACGCAGCGACGGAAAGCAAGAACGTGTCGCTGCGACAGGTGCACGAGGCCGACGGCGGACGCATTCAGTACAAACGTGTGTGCACGGTGGACGGCGAGGAGGTGCCGTACGCCGACATCGCCAAGGGCTACGAACTCTCCGACGGTGGCATGGTCGTGCTGACGGACAAGGAACTGTCCGAGTTGCCGATCTCCACCTCTCGGTCCATCGACGTCCAGGAGTTCGTCCCACTCGAAGCGATCGACCCGATCTATTTCGACAAGAGCTACTACCTCGAACCGCAGAAGGCCGCGACCAAGCCGTACGTGCTGCTGCGCGACGCACTGCACAAGTCCGGACAGGTCGCCATCACGAAGGTCGCCATTCGGCAACGCGAATCGCTGGCCGTGCTGCGGGTGGTCTCGGACGTCATGGTGTTGACGACGATGCTGTGGCCCGACGAGGTGCGCGAGGTCGATTTCCCATTCCTCCGGGAGGATCCGCCGGAGGTTCGATCGCAGGAAATGTCGATGGCGAGCTCGCTCATCGATTCGCTCTCGGACAGCGTCTTCGAGCCCGACAAGTATCGGGACAGCTATCGCGAGGCGCTTCTGGACCTGATTCAGTCGAAGATCGAGGGCAAGGAAACCGCGCCTCCACCCGAGGTGGAGGCGGAACCCGAGGCCACCGATCTGATGTCCGCCCTCCAGGCCAGTGTGACGGCGGCGAAAGAGGCGAGGGACTCCGACTCGGCCGAGGACGGTGGGACGTCCGGCGCCGGAAGTCGCAGTTCCCGCTCGTCCGGCTCCAAGGCGTCGTCGAACGGTTCCACGGGCACGAAGTCGGCGAGCCGCAGGTCGACAGGTACGAAGTCGGGCGATGGCACATCGTCGGGCGGCAGGGAATCGACGGCAACGTCTTCCGGCGGCAAGTCCTCCAGCAGCAAGGCTTCGACAGGCAAGGCTTCGGCACGCAAGGGCTCAGGAGGAAAGAACGCAGGAGGAAAGAGCTCGGGTGGGAAGAGCTCGGGTGGGAAGAGCTCGGGCACGAAGGAATCGGACAGTGCCGGCTCGGCCGCAGGCAAATCCGCGGGCTCGGCAGGCGAGGAGTCCGAGGAGCGAAAGACTCGGAGCGGTGGTTCGGGTCGCTCGACCCGCAAATCCGCCTGACGCTCGGCGGTACTCGATTCTCCAGCGTGCCGGCCCGTCCCGCACCCCGGGGATGCGATGCGGACGGTTCTGCCAAGCCGACGTCAGAGCCGATATCACATCAGGGCGTGTCCCGTCCGGAGATGCGGAGGGGTGGTGGTACCAAAGACCCATGACCTGTTCGAGCTGTGCGGCCGGCATCGATCATTGCCACGGAACGCTCGTGGAACACGAGTCCGGGTTCGTCGAGTGCACGGACATGGCCTGTCTCAGCTTCGGAGTCGAGCGGCATTCGCTGGTCATCGACTGTGGAACGGTCGACGGCGGTTGTGGCTGTACGGAGCACTTCCAGCCCCTCGCGCACGTCGACTCGTCGGCGATGGCCTCGGATGTCCCGCAGGAACAGCTGCTGCGCGCGTCGTAACCAACCATGGGAGGTCGGCGGCTCCTGCCCGGTACTCGCGCGTGCGCACGGCCGCCGATGCGCACCGGCTTCGTGGGCCGGCTCGGTCGGAGGGCTGCCCTCGAGCGGGCCCCGCTCGAGGGGCGACCTGGTAGTGGGGGCCGGCCGGACCCGGCGCTGCCCCGACACGCTGGGCCACCGACATGGGCCCGGCCGAGGTCCGAGAGGACCCGCCGGGGTGAGATCCGCGGCGTGGGCGGATCAGCTCCTCGTGCTCACCGGCTGCGTGTCACTGATCGCGCTGCGACGGCAGATTGGTCCGTCCCTCTTCGGGATCCAGGCCGAGAGCGTCGAGGAGCATGGCGCAGTCCTCGGCATCGCGTGCCGCGGAGGCGATCGCGCGCACGGCCCGGCGGCGCTGCTCGTCGTTCGGTTCGTCGACGCGAGGCAGCGACGGCTGCGGGTTCTGGGTCGGAGCGGTCGGGCTGTGTGCGTTCACGGTTCACTCCCCGAAGTCGTATGCCGGCTGCGTGCTGCAGCTACCCGTTAAACGTACGACCCACACGTTGTGTTTCCCGATCAGCCGGAAAATGTGCCGTGGGCAACTGAGGTCCGATGTGGACGGCACGGTGTGGTTGCCGGTCCGCGGGCGGGTACCGGACGGCGGCCGTTGATCAGGTGACTGCGTCGGTTCTGTCGCTGCGCTGCAGGTCCGCGTTACGGACGTCGTGGTAGCCGAATCCGTTCGCGGAGCCGTCGACGGCCTCGTGGGCGACGGAGCGGCCGGTGTCGGCAGGCGGTCCGGCGAGCGGTGTCATGGGTGAGGCTCCGGTCACCGCCGGTTGCACGGCGGTCGCGGGTGCCGTCGCGGGTGCCGTGGCCGAAGCCGGGTCGGCGGACGCGCGGGCATGCCGCATGGCACCGACCAGCAGCACAGCGAGCAGGCACAGGTCCACCAGGAAGACGATCCGCTGCGTGAACCCGACGGGCACGGTCTCGGCGACCACGGCGAACCCGGGTACGCCTGCCAGGGCGTCGGCGACATAGCTCACGCCGAACAAGGCCAGGCTGACGAGCGCGATCCGCAACAGCCACGTCAACGCCGAGGCGACCCGTGCGAGCACGGGTGTCGCACGCAGGACGTCGAGCAGTGAGAGCGCGATCGCGGGCAGGCTCGCGAACGCCACGACGCTCGCGTACTGGTGGATGCGCCCGCTGACGGGGTCGATGTCAGAACTGAACGTCGCCGGGAACAGTGCGGCGGTGGCCAGGCCCGTCGACGTCGCGTACACGAGCGTCGATGTCGTCCTGCTCAACGGCAGGCCCGCCGACAGCACCGAACCGCGCACCGCGATCACGCCGACCGCCGCGGACAACAGGCTCGCCTCGAGCATGCCGCCACCCCGGTCGGTGAAGGCGTAGCGGCTCAGCGGATCCGTCAACGGGTCGAACGAGCTCACCGAGTGCAGGACGATCAGCGTGAACAGTGCCCAGCCCAATCCCGCGGCCGCGGCGATCGTCCACGCACGGGTACGCGCGACATCCACGGTGTGGACCTTGGCGTGCGACGGCGGACTGGGCATACGTACATCACAACGCATCGGACATAGCGGTGTGTTCCGGGTAAATCCCTGAGATCACCCGGATCGGTCGGTGAAGTCGACCACCACGAGCGCCTGATCGTCGTGGACCTTCGGCCTGGGCCACCGGGTGCGCTCGGGATCGGACCGCTCCGCGTCCCGCACGGCGTCCAGTACGGCCTGCGGCCCGGCGGTATGCGCGAGCCCGTGCAGGCCGTGCCAGTCGAACACGCCGTAGTCGTCGACACCCGCAGCGACCCCGTCGGTCGCAAGGACGAGCGCGTGCACGTCGGTGCGTGGCCAGCGCGCCCGCACCGCCTGTGCCACCGCCGTCGGTTCCGCCTCGGCCACCCAGAACCCGCCGTCACGATTGCGCAGCGCCTCCACCGCGCTGCGGCTGCGCAGCCTGCCTGCGGCGCGCAGTTGCGCCAGCCGGTAGTCCGCGACGACCTCCAGCCCGGACGGCCCGAACGTGACCACCGGACTGTCGGCCAACACGAGCGCCTCGACCGTGTCGGCGGTCCAGCAGGCGAGCGCGACCGTGCTGGACGGGCTCGTCCCCGGCTGCAGGTCGTGTTCCCGTGCGACGGCGTCGATCGCGTACGCCAGCGCAACCTCCGGGTCGGCCGAGCGCAGTAGCGCCTGGCGCAGGTGCCCACCGAGCTGTTCCGCGTACCAGCCGCCGCTCGGTAAGCCCGGCCGCCGCTCCGTCGCCCCGTCGAGCACGGCGACCGCACCTGCGTCTTGACCGTGTCCCGGCACGGGATCGACCACGACGACCCGGTCCTCGGTCGGGCGCGGCTCGCCCGCGAGGTTCGTCCCCGCCTGCTCGGCGACCTCGATCCGCGGCACGCCGCCCACCGTAGTTGTCAACCTGTGTTGACACCGCATGTCGACTTGAGTCCTCGACCCCCTCGCCGCGCCCGAGGTGCACCCGCCGACGCCGCACCCGGTGGCCCAGCCCGTTCGGCGACGCGCGAAACGGCTCCACCGGGCGCTACGGCACCGCAGGCACGCCGCGTGACGGTTCACGAGCGTGGGCGCCACACCACCCGCGGCAGGAACAGCTGGGTCAGCGGGCCGATCGACAGCGCGAACAGCACGGTGCCGACACCCGCCGTACCGCCGAGCAACCAGCCCGCCGCGAGGACGCACACCTCGAGCGCCGTCCTCACCAGTCGCACCGACAGACCCGTACGCGCCGTCAGTCCCGTGAACAGGCCGTCTCGCGGGCCCGGGCCCAGGCGCGCGCCGACGTACATCGCCGTCGCCAGCCCGTTGAGCACGATTCCACCGAGCAGTAGCGGAATCTGCACCGCGAGGTGGTCCTGCGGCGGCAGCGCCCAGCGCACCAGGTCGACCGAGACGGCGATGAGCACGACGTTCGCGATGGTGCCGATGCCGGGACGTTGACGCAGCGGGATCCACAACAACAGCACCGTCACCGCCGTCACGACGGTCACGGTGCCGAACGTCAGCCCGGTGCGGTGCATCAGGCCCTCGTGGAGCACGTCCCACGGGTTCAGGCCGAGCAGGGACCGCGACATCATCGCCATGCTCGTGCCGAACAGCACGAGTCCCACGACGAGCTGGGTCAGCCTTCGCGCCGGATCACGGCGCACCGTCACCGGATGGAGTTCGAACTGCGCCGTGGTCGCCACACGGACCACTATCGGATGACATCGGTGCTGCGGTCCACCGAGTTCACGCCGTGGGACGCGCGGCCGGGGCCGGAAGGTACACAAGAGCGGAGCCGGTGCGCCGGGTCTCGGGGGTGCCGTCACTCCAGAAACGGCGCGGAAGACCCGGCGCACCGGCTCCATCCGTGTCGCGTGACACGGAATGCCGCCTGCGGCACCGGCATCGCCCCTCGCTATGCCGGTCCGCCCGGCGGCTAGGTGCGCAGCGTCGGCATCGCCCCGCCTGGCGCGGTGAGCGTGACGATGCGGCGCGCACCCGAACACGGCTCCGGCGCCGCGGGGGCAGCGCGGCGCCGGAGCCAGGACCCGTCCCAGCCAGGCGCGGTCGGCCGGACGGGAAGTCGTCGATACATGGCGATTACCCCGAAACAGACACGTGTACGCGTCGCGTCACACGCGATGGATGGCTACGGCAATGGGCGGAGGTCGCCCGATGGGCACAGTGGCCCGACGAAGTCGCCGGTCGGGGTCAGTCCGGTGCGGTGAGAGGCAGCCCGAGGTGGACCGCGTCGACGTCGACGTCGCATGCGCTCACGGTGCCGACGGTGCGGAGCCGTTCGGTGGCGGGCGTCGACGGGAGGATGCCCTGCTGAGCGCGGGCACCACCGTTGTCGCAGCTCGCAGCGGCGACCGACGTCGCGGGAGCCGGCTTCGGAACGGCCGGCGTGGGGGTGGTCGGAGCGGCGTTCGACACCCGCTCACCGCGGTCGTGCAGCGGTGAGGAGGGCTGCTCGGTGGCCGCCGTTGTCGTGGGAACCGGCGCCGCGGGGGCCACACGCGGCGCATCGGCGGAACGGGTCGAGGCGGGCGCTGCGGCCTCGATGTCGCCGGCCGGCGCCTCCGCGGGCTGCATGCCCGCCGGTTCGCGGCCGGTCGGCTCCGCCGGGGACTGCGGTGACGGGCCGAGCGGCGGTGCGACGCGGTCCACGCTGTCGGTGACGGTCCGTTCGACCTGCGTGACGGTGCCGCGGACGATGCGGTCGACCTGCTTCACCGTGCCGGTCACGCGTTGCAGCAGGCCGTCGTCGCCGTCACCGGCCAATCCGTGGACGACAGTGCCCGTCAGTCCCGTGACCAGTCCGCCGTCGGACGACCCGGTGGCCCCGGACGGCGCCGACTCGGCGGCACCCGTGTCGCCCGGCTCGGGGTCCGCGGGGGCCGTATCGATGTCGGCGGTCGCGTCCTCGGACTGGCCGGTCGTGGACGCGAAGACGGCCGGGGCGGCGGCCGTGGTGTCCTCTGCCGCCGGGATGTCGGCCGCCGGGACATCGGATGCGGCGCTCTCGGATGTAGCGACCTCGGGTGCCGGGTTCTCGGATGCGGCGACTTCGGGTGCTGCGACTTCGGGTGCTGCGCCCGCCGGTGCCGTATCGGTCGCCGGTGCCCCGTCGGGCGCCGGAGCCACGGCCGACGTCGACGTCGCGGCATCGGAGCCGGCGTCCGACCCCGCGGGATCATCCGGCCCCGTGACAGGACCTGCACCCTCCTCGGCTGCAGCGTCGGCAGTGCCGGTGTCGTCGCTGTCCTCGGCGACGGCCGCGCCCTCGACAGCGGATTCGGTGGCAGGAACGCCGGCATCAGCAGCCGAATCCGTGACGGACGTGTCGGTGTCGCCGGTGGCGGTGTCGGCGGCCGGGCTCGACGCCGACGCCGAGCCGGCGATCAGCAACCAGGCGATCAGCGCGAACGCGGCGACCACGAAGGCGCGCACGACGACGGCGCCGCGCACGCGCACCGTCGTTCCCATCGCACTCTCCCGCGGTCTGGCCGTCCCGGCGGTCGGCCGGTGGCCGGGATCGTCGCAGGTCCGGCCGCGGTCTTTCTAGCACCGAGGCCGGAGTTTCCACCGATCGCGGGTCTGTGATCGGCCGAATGTCTCAGCCTCGGCGTAGCTGGTGCAGGCGCTCCACAGCCTGGTCGAGCACCTCGTCGCGTTTGCTGAACGCGAAGCGCAGCACGTGATTCCACTCGTCCGGGTGGTCGGTGAACACACTGACGGGCACGGCCGCGACACCGGCGAGCTCGGGAAGACGCCATGCCAGGTCCTCGGCGTCGGTGAAGCCGAGCGGGCGGACGTCGGCGCACACGAAATACGTGCCCGCACTCGGCCACACCGAGAAGCCTGCGTCGGTGAGGCCCTTGGACAGCCGGTCGCGCTTGGCCGCCAGCGACGTGCGCAGCTGTTCGACCCAGTCGAGCTCGTGCTCCAGCGCGTACGCCACGGCGGGCTGCAGGGGTCCGCCGGAGACGAACGTGAGGAACTGCTTCGTGGTCTTCACCGCCGCGACCAGCTCGGCGGGCGCGCACACCCAGCCGATCTTCCACCCGGTGCAGTTGAACGTCTTGCCCGCGCTCGAGATCGACACGGTGCGTTCGCGCATGCCCGGCCACGTCGCGAGCGGCGTGTGCTCGACGTCGTCGAACGTCAGGTGCTCGTACACCTCGTCCTGCACGGCGATCAGGTCGTTCTCGACGCACACCTCGGCGATGGCCGTCAGCTCGTCGCGAGTGAACACGGTGCCGGTCGGGTTGTGCGGCGAGTTGACGAGGATCGCGCGGGTGCGCGGCGTCACGGCGGCGCGCAGGGCGTCGACGTCGAGGGCGAACCGCGTGCCGTCGGAGGTCAGCGGTACGGTGCGGCGCTCCGCGCCCGCCATGGCGATCGCCGCGGCATACGAGTCGTAATACGGCTCGATGGCGATCACCTCGTCGCCACGGTCGGCCAGCGCGAGGAGGGAGGCGGCGATCGCCTCCGTGGCACCCGCCGTGACCAGAACTTCCGTGTCGGGGTCGTAGTGGAGGCCGTAGCGCGTGCGGTGCTCGGCGACGGCCCGCCGCAGTTCGGGCCGTCCCGGCCCGGGCGGGTACTGGTTCTTGCCGCCGTACAGGGCGTCCCGGGCGGCGTCGAGCATCCCGGTGGGGCCGTCGGTGTCCGGGAATCCCTGACCGAGGTTGACCGCACCGGTCCGCGTGGCCAGGGCCGTCATCTCGGCGAAGACGGTCGACGTGAACGGTTGGAGGCGAGCAGCGAGAGGTGGGCGCACGAGAATCGATCCTCACGGACAATGCGGGTGTGGAGCAACCGAGTGACGACGTGACATCCGGCGCCGGGGCATCCGGCGGACGGGCCGCCGGTGCCCCGGCACCGGGGCGAGTGCCCTCCGGTGGCCTTGCCGGTGAGGAGGCGAAACGGCAGGGCCTACGCCGGATGAAGCGGGTGGCGCTGGCGTTCCTGTTCGGCGCTGCGGTCGTGTTCCTACTGGCCAGATGGGCCGAGAGCGAAGGCTGGTCCGCGTGGGTCGGGTACGTGCGCGCCGCCGCCGAGGCGGGGATGATCGGCGGACTCGCGGACTGGTTCGCGGTCACCGCGTTGTTCCGGCATCCGCTGGGGATCAGGATCCCGCACACGGCGATCATCCCCAACAAGAAGAACGTGCTGGGCGAGAGCCTGGGCGATTTCGTCGGCGCGAACTTCCTGTCCGAACCGATCGTGCGGGACAAGTTGCAGCGTCTCGAGGTGTCGCGGCGCACGGGCGAGTGGCTGGCCGTTCCCGACAACGCCGAGCGGGTGACGTCGGAGCTGTCGACCGTCGTGCGCGGGGCCGTGACGGTGCTGCGCGACGAGGACGTGCAGGCCGTGATGGAACAGGCCGTCGTCCGCCGCGTCGTCGACCGCGAATGGGGTCCGCCGCTGGGCAAGCTCCTCGAACAGGTGCTGACCGACGGTGCGCACTACCGATTCGTCGACCTGATGTGCGACCGCGCGTACGACTGGGTCCGCACCAATCACGCCACGGTGCTGCGCGTGGTGTCGGAGCGGGCACCGTCGTGGTCGCCGCGATTCGTCGACGAGATGCTGGCCGACAAGGTGTACGGCGAGGTGCTGACGTTCGCGTGGGCCGTGAAGACCGACGTCAACCACCCGATGCGGCTGGCACTCGACCGGTTCGCGAGCGAGTTCGCCCAGGACCTGCAGAAGGATCCGGAGACGATGGCGCGCGCGGACGCCGTGAAACGCCAGCTCGTCGAGCACCCCGAGGTGAAGAAGCTGATCGGCTCGGCGTGGGCAACGGCGAAGGACATGCTGCTCACCGCCGCCGAGGACCCGTCGAGCGAGCTGCGCACGCGCGTGCGCGAGGGGCTGTGCACGTTGGGTGAGCGGTTGCAGTCGGACGCGGAGCTGGCCGGGAAGGTCGACGGCTGGGTCGAGGACGCGGCGGGCCACGTGGTGCGCCGCTACTCGCAGGAGATCACGACGATCATCACCGACACCGTCGAGCGCTGGGACGCCGAGGAGACTGCGCGCAAGGTCGAGCTCCAGGTAGGCCGTGACCTGCAGTTCATCCGCATCAACGGCACGGTCGTCGGCGCGCTGGCCGGCCTGGTCATCTACACGGTCGGCGAGCTGCTCTTCTGACGGCAGCTCGTCCGGCACGGCGTCGGCGGCTCGCTGGCGGACGCGGCCCACCGATTGCTGTGCGTGATCACCTGCTGACGGAGCCTGGTCCGGTCCACTCGAAGTGTGGTCCAGGCCACCCGGCAGGGTGAGGTTATCCACAGTAGGCGGGGTTATCCACGTAGTTATCCACAGGTTTGGCCGGGTGTGGTCAACCGGCTGTGGCGTCCTCGTCGCCGGATGAGCCCGTGCGCTTGCGGAACGTGCGCGCCTTCACGCGGTTGCCGCACACCTGCATCGAGCACCAGGTTCGCGACCGGTTGCGGGACTCGTCGTAGAAGGCCCACAGGCAGTCGTCGGCCGGGCAGATCTTGATGCGGCGCCAGTCGCCGAGCACGGCCAGTCGCATCGCCGCCGTGAACACGGCCGATACGGCGTCGTCGGCGACCAGTTGTGGATCGGCCGACGGGGAGAGTCGGAACGCCACGTCGACGGGGATGCGCGGCTCGTCCGGGCTGCCCGGCGGCGTGTCGGAAGTGGTGGCGGTGTCGCCGGAGGGCTCGCCGGCGGCTTCGCGGAGAACCCGCCGGGCACGGACGGCCTCCTCGGGCGGCCCCGGCGTCAGCTCACGCGCGTGTGCCCAGGCGTGCCAGTCGGCGACGGAACGCAACACGTCGGTGTCGTCCTCGACGTCGAGCGTGTTGAGGAAGTCCAGCACCAGACTCACGTCCGCGTTCACGTCACCAGTGTATCCGGGACAGTGGTTGCGCCCGGCGCGCGTAACCGGCATATTGTGTTCATCGGTTAGGCGGATGTCCGCCGGTCGCGATGCCGGGCCGTCCGGCGACTAATCGTCGCTGGGGTGGTTGTCGCTGGGTGGTCGTCGCCCGATGGGTCGCTGTCGTGATGGGTCGAGCGCAAGGAGGCGCTGATGAGTACGTCGGTAACACTGGGTTGTGTCGCCCTGGACTGTCCCGAGCCGTATCGGCTCGCGGACTTCTACGGGAAGTTGCTCGGCTGGAAGCTCGATCCGGATTCGGACGACCAATGGGTGACGCTCGTGAATCCGGACGGCGGGGCGGACATCAGCTTCCAGCGTGATCCGGACTACCGGCCGTCGACGTGGCCGTCGAACGAACGGCCGCAGATGCTGCATCTCGACTTCACGGTCGAGGACCTCGACGCGGAGCACGAGCGGACGGTGCAACTCGGTGCGCGGCTGCTCGACGACAAGCCGGAGACGTTCCGCGTCTACGCCGATCCGGACGGCCACCCGTTCTGCCTCTGCGCCTGCTAGACCCCGAGCTGAGACCTCGGCCCAGTTTGCGTGGGTCGTGGAACGGGTCCGTGTCCTCGTGGCCCGGTGTGCGGCGGGCATTCGGAACGCGGTTCGGGCAGCTCGTCGATCGCGGGCTCGTACGGCCCGTGGTGATCGTCGGGACGACGGTGGGCGGGCTGTACCGGCTGTGCAGGTCGCAGCCGAGTTCGTGGGCGATGTCGGTGTAGGTCATCAGGTCCGGGAAGCCGAAACGTGGCGCGAAGATCCGGACTTCTCGAATCGTCGAACTGGCCCATGTAGACGGACGTGTGCTCGTCGAGCGTCGATCCGGCACGTTTCGTCGTCGAGGAAACATGCAGCGACGAGCCGGCCGACCTGTGCGGGAAGGTGTCGGCTCGGAGGGAACTCATTCGGACCGGCCACGGGTGTGCCGCCTCACACGCGAAGGGTGCAAGCAGAGTGCTTGCAATAGCTAGCACTCGTGGTTACCGTGGGAAATGTCGCAAGGAGGTGCAGGCGTGACGGGCAAGTCGGACGGGGTCGGGGGTCGTGACGACGGCCCCGATGGTGACCGCGACGACCAGCCCGGCGCCGGTGCGGGCGATGACGACGCGTCCGGACCGATGGACAGGATGGCCGACCTCGGCCGGGACATCGGGTCGTACATCCGTCAGCAGCGGAGCAGCGCCAAGATCTCCCTGCGGCAGCTGTCCAAACTGGCCGGTGTTTCCAACCCCTACCTGAGCCAGATCGAACGCGGGGTCCGTAAGCCCAGCGCGGAGATCCTGCAGCAGATCGCCAAGGGGTTGCGAATCTCGGCGGAGGCGCTCTACGTGCAGGCCGGAATTCTCGACCTGCCGGACGGGGGGCCGGTACTCGACGCGATCCGCGCCGACACCGAGCTGTCCGAGCGCCAGAAGACGGTTCTGCTCGACGTCTACGAGTCGTTCCGCAGGCAGAACCGCGAAGAGAGCACGCCCGGAACCGAACCCGAACAGCCGCACGCCGAGGAGTGAGCCGCCATGGCTACCGAGACCGCCAAGACAGAAACCGCCAAGACCGAGTCCGCCAAGACCGAGTCCGCCAAGACCGAGTCCGCGAAGAGCACCAAGGCCGACGACGCCAGGACTCCCGTCGACCAGATCAAGACACCGCTGCTCGCTGCGCTGGGCGCGGGCAACCTCGCGAGCCAGGCCGTGAACGACGCGCTGGCCAAGGCCAAGGAGCGCTACTCCGACGGCGGTGACGCCGTGCGCAAGGGCGTCGAGGACGCCAAGAAGGGCTTCGAGGACGCGAAGAAGAACATCGAGGAGCTGCCGTCGGAACTCGAGGGGCTCCGAGGGAAGCTGGACCCGGCCGAGCTGCGCAAGCTGCTCGACGAGTACACCGACGCCGCGCTGAAGCTGTATCACCGACTCGCCGAGTCCGGTGAGGAGGCCTGGGACAAGCTGCTCGCGCAGCCGCAGTTCAAGAAGGCCACCGACCAGCTCGGCGAGACCTTCCAGACCGTGCAGGTGCGCGTCGACGGTGCCACGGCCGATGTGCGCAAGGGCATCGACGGAGTCGTCTCGAAGGTGACGTCCACGGTGCGCGGCGCGGGTGACGACGCGGACGAGGTCGTCGAGGCGACGGCGGAAAAGGTCTCCGGTGCCGCCGAGAAGGCCGAGGAGACCGTCGAGGAAGCCACGACGCCGGCCAAGCCGAAGACCGCCGCCAAGCCCTCGACCACGTCGACCGCGTCGACCGCGAAGTCGACCACCACCCGCCGCACCACCGGCGCCGCGAAGAAGTCGACCGGTTCGACGAGCAACAACACCGGCTCGAAGACCGACAAGTGAGCTGACCTCCTGTAGTTCGGGCTCCGGTTGTTTCCGCAACCGGAGCCCGAACTCTGTTCGGCGTCTGACGTACGCTGGGTGGCGTGCCGTATCTCGCGTACTGGATCGTGTTCGCCATCGACTGGGCAGGCACGCTCGCCGGCCTGGTCGCCTTCGTGCACGCGCTGACCCAGCGCTCCGACGCCTACACCGCAGCCGACCGGCACACGAAGCCGATGTGGCTGGGTATCACGGGTGGTGCGACCCTTGCGATGCTGCTGTTCAACTTCTACGGCGCCGGGCTGATCTTCTGGCTGGCAGGCATCGTCGCGGCGCTGGTCTACCTCGTGGACGTACGCCCGAAGCTGATCGAGGTGCAGCGCGGCGGCTCCTCCTGGTGACGTGCCGGACTTCGCCGCCGACGCGGTGACCTACGGTGGCAACGTGAACGACTGGAACATCGCGGGGACGCTCACCGTGCAGGCGGCCGCCGAGCGTCCCGACCTCATGGCCGAACCGGTCGCAGGCGCGCTCGACTCCGTCAAGGCGCCGATCGGCATCGCCGAGATCGATCCGGACCTGGCCGACACCGCCGCGTTCTGTGAGGCGTACTCGTCACCTCTCGAGGCCTCCGCCAACTGCGTCGTCGTCGCGGGTAAACGCGGGGGCGAGGTGCGTTACGCCGCCGCGCTCGTGCTCGCGACGACCCGTGCCGACGTCAACAACGTCATCCGCAAGCACCTGGACGTGCGCAAGGTGTCGTTCGCGCCGATGGACGAGGCCGTCGAGCTGACGAACATGGCCTACGGCGGCATCACTCCGATCGGCTTGCCGTCGGACTGGCCGGTCCTCGTCGACGCGGCGGTCGCCCGCGCGCCGGAACTCATCGTGGGCAGCGGCATCCGGGGCAGCAAGCTGCTCGTCACCGGGACGGCACTCGCCGAGCTGCCGGGCGCCGACGTCATCGAGGGCCTCGCCAAGTAGTACCGGGCTCGCGCGGCGGGCGGGCTCGTGCTCGGCCGGACGCGGACCCGCCACACGATCAACAGGGAGAGCACATGGGACAGGTCACCGCCACCGCCGAGCGGACGATCGACGCGCCCGCCGACACGGTGCGCACGCTCGTCGCCGACTACGCCGAGACCAGGCCGAAGATCCTCACCGAGGCCTACCGCGACTACGCCGTCACCGAGGGCGGCACCGGTGCGGGCACGGTCGCGACCTGGAAGCTGCAGGCCACGTCCAAGCGGGTGCGGGACGTCGCCGCCACGGTCACGGAACCGAAGCCCGGAACGATCGTGGAGACCGACGCCAACTCGAGCATGGTCACCACGTGGACCGTCGCCGAGGCGGGCGACAAATCGACCGTGCGCATCGAGACGACGTGGCAGGGCGCAGGCGGCATCGGCGGCTTCTTCGAGAAGACGTTCGCGCCCGGCGGGCTCAAGCGCATCTACGACGGCGTGCTCGACAACCTGGAAAAGGTGGCCACGGCGTGACGGCGGCCGGTGACAACGCGGTGGAGATCCGTCTCGCCGAACGGCCGCACGGCGAGCCGACGATGGCGAACTTCGAGATCGCCGACGTCGACGTCCCGCAGCCCGGCCCCGGTCAGGCGCTGGTGCGCAACACGTGGCTGTCGGTCGACCCGTACATGCGCGGCCGGATGAGCTCGGCGAAGTCGTACGCCGCGCCCTACGAGGTGGGCGAGGCGATGACGGGAGGCGCTGTCGGTGAGGTCGTGGAGTCGAACGTCGACGGCTTCGCGGTCGGCGACACGGTGCTGCACCAGCTCGGTTGGCGCAGCCACGCGGTCGTCGACGCCGACAACGCCGCGAAGATCGACGTCACGGCGGCACCCGCACCGGCGTATCTCGGTGTACTGGGCATGCCGGGACTGACCGCGTACGCGGGACTGTTCGACGTGGCGCGTTTCGCCGAGGGCGACGTCGTGTTCGTGTCGGGTGCCGCGGGTGCGGTCGGGTCGATGGTCGGGCAGCTCGCGAAACTGCGCGGTGCGTCGCGCGTGATCGGCAGCGCCGGTTCCTCCGAGAAGGTGCGATGGCTGACCGACGAACTCGGGTTCGACGCCGCGTTCAACTACAAGGACGGGCCCGTCGCCGACCAGCTGGCGACCGCCGCACCGGACGGTGTCGACGTCTACTTCGACAACGTCGGCGGTGACCACCTCGAGGCGGCCATCGCCTCCATGAACCTGGGCGGGCGGATCGCGATCTGCGGGATGATCTCGCAGTACAACGCGACCGAACCGCAGCCGGGGCCGCGCAACCTGGTGCAGTTCATCGCCAAGCGGATCACGATGCGCGGGTTCCTCGTCGGTGACCACCTCGAGGCGAGGCCGCGGTTCATCGAGGAGGTCGCACCACTGGTCGGCGACGGGTCGATCCGCTACAGCGAGACCGTCGTCGACGGCGTCCGCAGCGCGCCACGGGCGTTCCTCGACCTGCTGGCCGGTTCCAACACGGGGAAGATGCTCGTCCGCGCGTAGGCGTTCCGTGTCGAGGTGCGGCAGCACAGGGTCGGTCCGCGCTGTCTGTTCATGACAGTGGTCGCCGCCGGTTCGCGTGCTTTCGGGGCGCGAACCGGCGGCGCGTCTCGGTGGTGTCGAGTGCGCCCCGCCCGCGAGGGGAGGATTCGGCGCGCTCAACCTCTCCACAATGCCCTGGGGGCGTTACCTCACGGGTGCGAGGTCAGGTAGCCGCCCATCGTCGTGAAGTACTCCGTACCCGCGTACTCGGTTCCGTCCTCGGTGCGCACGCGTTCGATGCGAAGCCCGCGGTTGCGGCCGAAGCGCGCGTCGGCGCCCGCGACGATCACGACACCCTTGCCCTCGGGGTAGAAGATGCGTCCCGGGGTGCCGCCGTACGTGCCGTCCGACACGGACGCCTCGGTGACGCGGATCCGCTGTCCCTTGTGGAACGTGTACGCGTTCGGATACGGGTCGGCCAGCGCGCGCACCAGCCGGTCGAGGTCCTCGGCGGGCCACGTCCAGTCGATGCGGCTGTCCTCGAGCGAGCGCTTGTGGAAGAAGCTGGCCTTCGACCGGTCCTGCGGGGTCCAGTCGGTGCGGCCCGCGGCGATGAATTCCAGTGCTTCGGCCACCAGGGGTTCGATCAGGTCGACAGTGGCGTGGACCAGGTCGATCGCCGTGTCGCGCGGACCGACGGCGACGGACTTCCGGCCGACGATCGGACCGGCGTCGAGCTCCTCGTTCATCATGTGCGCGGTCACGCCGACCTCGGATTCGCCGTTGATGAGCGCCCAGATGATGGGGGAGAAACCGGCGTAGGCGGGCAGCAGCGAGTCGTGGACGTTGAGCGTCCCGTGTGTCGGGAGGTTGTAGATCTCCGGTGGCAGCCAGGTGCGCCAGTTGTTGGCGACGATCAGGTCGGGCTCGACCGCGCGGAGTTTCTCGACGAGCGCCTCGTCGGGCCGGTGGGCCAGGACCGACTCGACGCCGTTGGCCTGGGCGAGGTCCTCGACCGAGTCCGCCAGGATGCGCTCGTAGGCGTGTTCGGACTTCGGGTGCGTGACGACCATCGCCACCTCCACGTGCTCCGAATCGAGCAGCGCACGCAGGGTGCGATGCCCCCACGTCTGGTAGCCGAACATGACGACCCGCATCGGTCCTCCGTAACGTCGTGAGCGAAACGCGCCCAGTTAAGCAAGGCTTACCTAATGTGGCAACACTTCGCCGCGGAGTCGAGGATCACCCTCAAAAGGTCTAACTGAGGTCGACCTTAGTTAGGTTAGGGTATCCTCTGTCCGGCTGTCTCGGCGATAGGACTGGTATGACACAGGGGCTCGCAGGCGATGTACCGCTGTACGACCTGATCGGAGTGGGTTTCGGGCCGTCGAACCTGGCCCTGGCCATCGCAGTCGCCGAGTACAACGAGAGTGCCGCCGAGCCGCTCGCGGCACACTTCGTCGAGAAGCAGGCCTCGTTCGGCTGGCACCGCGGCATGCTCATCGACGACGCGACCATGCAGGTGTCGTTCCTCAAAGACCTCGTCACCCTGCGGAATCCCACGAGCCGGTTCAGCTTCCTGTCCTATGTGCACGATCGCGGACGACTCGTCGAGTTCGTCAACCACAAGACGCTGTTCCCGCTGCGGGCGGAGTTCCACGACTACTTCGAATGGTGCGCGGCGCGGGTCGGCGACATGGTGTCGTACGGCCGCGAGGTCGTCGGTGTCGAGCCCGTGTTCGACGGCGACGAGATCGCCTACGTCGACGTGCGCTCCGCGTGCGGAACGGTGTACCGGGCGCGCAACGTCGTGCTGGCGACGGGTCTGCAGCCGAGGCTGCCCGACGATGCCGAACTGTCGGACCGCGTCTGGCACAACAGCGAACTGCTGCACCGGACGCAGTCCGTGCCCACCGACGCGGGACGGTTCGTCGTGGTCGGCGCGGGGCAGTCCGCGGCCGAGGTGACGGCCCACCTGCACTCGACGTTCCCCGACGCCGAGGTGTGCGCGGTGTTCTCGCGGTTCGGCTACAGCCCTTCCGACGACAGTCCGCTCGCGAACCGGATCTTCGACCCGGCGTCCGTCGACGAGTTCTACGACGCGCCCCAGGACGTCAAGGACCGGCTGATGGACTACCACGCCAACACGAACTACTCGGTCGTCGACCTGGAACTCATCGAGGACCTGTACCGGCGGCTGTACCGCGAGCGGGTGCTCGGCAGGGAGCGGCTGCGCTTCTTCCACGCTTCCCGCGCGACCGACGTGGTCGAAACCGCGGACGGCGTGCGCACGACGGTGGAATCGCTCAGCACCGGGGAGAAATCGGTGTTCGACGCCGACGTCGTCGTGTACGCCACCGGCTACCGGCCCGCCGACGTCGACGCCCAACTCGACGGGCTCGCACCCCACGTCACCCGGGACGCCTCCGGCAGGCCGCGCGTCGAGCGCGACTACCGGGTGCGCGGGGGCACCGCCCTGTCGGCGGGCGTCTACCTGCAGGGCGGCGCCACCGAGCACACCCACGGCATCACGTCGTCGCTGCTGTCGAACAACGCGATCCGCTCCGGTGAGATCCTCGACTCCGTGGTGCAACGCCGTCACTCCCGGCTGACGGCCGAGTTCGCCGTCAGCGGACCGTGAGCGCTGACGAGCCGGGATGGCCGACGGAGCGGCGACCGAACGCCGCCCACCGAGGATGAGGAGTCACCGATGAACCCGTTCGAGGACGATGAAGGCCGGTTCTACGTGCTGGTCAACGACGAGGAGCAGCATTCGCTCTGGCCGTCGTTCGTGGACGTTCCGGCGGGCTGGCGCGTGGTGTTCGGTGAGGACACCCGCGAGGCCTGCCTGCGCTACGTCGACGCCGAGTGGACCGACCTCCGCCCCGCGAGTATCCGCTAGCTCACGGCCTTCAAGCCCACGACACAGCCGATGATGCCGACGAGGAACAGCACCTTCAGCGGGGAGATCGTCTCGTCGCCGGTGGCCATGGCGTAGACCACCGTGCCGACGGCGCCGATCGCCACCCACACCGCGTAGGACGTGCCGGTCGGCAGGTCGCGCATCGCGTACGCGAGTCCGCCCATGCTCACCGCGAGCGCGGCGAAGAACACCACGGACGGCCACAGCCTCGTGAACCCGGCGGTCTTGCCCAGCGCGGTCGCCCAGACGGCCTCGAACAGGCCCGATACGACCAGAATCAGCCACGACATGGCAGGCCCCTTTCGACGGCCGTCTTGTCGTGCTTCCGGGTACGGCTCCCTCGTCCGGGAACCCTGATTCGGGTCCTGTATCCGGTTCTACACACTCGCCGCCGTCATGGCAGCGAGCCCGATCACCATGGTGCTCGAGACCACAGCCGTCACCAGGCGTGCCGCCGTGCTGGGCGATCGCCGAGCCCCCGATCACCCCGGCGATCGCGACCAGCACCACCGCCCACGGCGGAACCGACGGTCATCGCCGCGTGGCGGTCGACCTCCCCGCGTGCTGCCGCTGTCGCCGCACCACGACGCCACAGGCGGACGGGACGCCGACGACGGGGACACCGTGACCGGAGCGCCGTGGTCGTGGAGGAGCCCGTGGTCGGGGTGTCCGCGGTCGTGGAGGCCGTCGCCGGCGAAGGCCGGACGGAACGCGGTACGTGGACAGGTCATGCGCGCAGCCTGTGCGCCTGCGACCGTCCGGCGCAACGGATTTTCGCGGCCCTGCCCCGGCCCTTGCCCTGGTGTCGGGAACGGCGACCCCGAAACCGGCGCCGACCAGCACCGGGAACGGTGCCCGAGTGCGGGATACGCGTGCAGGAGCGCAGGACACGCGTGCCCGAATGCAGAACACGCGCGGTGATCGGTCCCCGGGATCCGCAACACGGTCCCTGGGACCTGCAACACGGTCCCTGGGATCCGCAACATGGTCCCCGGGATCCGCAACACGGGCCCCGGGAGTCGCAACACCGGCCACGGGGTGCGGGCGCACCCCGGGAGCGGCCGGCGTGGGGAGACACACGTCGTGGCGCGTCACCCGATTGGTTAGCCTCACCTTATGTCGTCGACCGCCGGGACCGAGCCCGGAGCCCGCACCTCGCCCGGCGCGCGTGGCGGGCGAGGTGCGGGCGATGCGGCCGTCCCGGGCGGCGCGGCTCCCACGGACCGGGCGTCCGCCACGGCTCACGAGCCACCCACCCCGGCGCCCACCACGCGGGGGACCGTCGTACGCGGCGCGGGGCTGCTGGTGGCCGTCGGAGTGCTGCTCCTCCTCGCGCTGGCGAGCGTGTGGTTCGGGTCGAAGGGGATTCCCTTCCTGCAGACGTGGGACCTGCTGTGGCACGCCGACGGGTCGGACGCGTCCGTGGTCATCCACGAGTACCGCATCCCGCGCACGATCCTCGCCGTGCTCGTCGGTGCGAGCCTCGGCCTCGCGGGCGCCCTCATGCAGGCCCTCACCCGTAACCCGCTCGCCGACCCCGGGTTGCTCGGCATCACGATGGGCGCCTCGACCGGTGTCGCGCTGGCGCTGACCTACCTGGGCATCACGACCGTGCTCGGGTACGTGTGGCTCGCGTTCGCGGGGGCCGCCGTGGCGAGCGTCGTCGTCTACGCGCTCGGCAGTGCGGGCGCGCGCAGCGCCACGCCGGAACGGCTCGTGGTCGCCGGTGCCGCCGTCACCGCGGTGCTGTTCGCCGTCAACAGCGGTCTCATGCTCACTGCGCCGGATGCGTTCGAGGAGTTCCGGCGCTGGCAGGTCGGGTCGCTGTCGGGCCGCTACTACGACGTGCTGCTGCCCGTGCTGCCGTTCATGGCCGTCGGCGTCGCGGCGGCCCTGCTGCTGATGCGTCCGCTCAACGCCCTCGCCATGGGGGACGACCTCGGCAAGGCGCTCGGCGCGCACCCCGACCGCATCCGCATCGCCGGGGCCGTCGCGATCACGCTGCTGTGCGGCGCCGCCACGGCCGCCGTCGGCCCGATCGGGTTCGTCGGACTCGCCGTGCCGCACGTCGCCCGGTTCATCGCCGGACCCGACCAACGCTGGGTTCTGCCGTACTCCCTGGTGCTCGCGCCCATGCTGCTCGTCGGCGCCGACGTGGCGGGCCGTGTCGTCGCGCCGCCCGCGGAGATCCAGGTCGGCATCGTCACGGCGGTCATCGGCGTGCCGGTGTTCCTCGTCCTGTGCCGCAAGCGAAAGCTGACTTCCCTGTGACCCCGCCTCCCACCAGCGACACCGCGGCCAGCGACACCGCGAACCCCGACACCGCGAACTCCCACACCGCGGCCACGAGTCCCCGGCGCGCAGGTACCCGGCCCGTCTCCGGTCGCGTCGTCCGTGCGGGCGGCCTGTCGCTGCGTCTCGCGCCGCGCACGCTCGTCGTCGCCGCCGTCGTCGCGGCGCTGCTGGCCGCCGTCATGATCGTGACGCTGACCGCGGGCGAGTACTCGCTGACCCTCGGCCAGGTGCTCGCCTCCCTGGCGGGCCGCGGCGACGAGACGGGTGACTTCGTCGTCTACACGCTGATGCTGCCGCGACTGCTGGTGGCGGTGCTCGTGGGCGCGATGCTGGCCGTGAGCGGCGGGCTCCTGCAGACCGTCACCCGCAACTCGCTGGGCAGCCCCGACGTCATCGGGTTCACCAGTGCGGCCGCCACGGGGGCGCTCGTCGTCATCACGGTGCTGGGCGGCACGATGCTGCAGGTCTCGCTCGGCGCACTGGCCGGCGGCATCGTCGCGGCGCTGCTGATCTACGTGCTCGCCTACCACCGCGGCGTGAGCGGTCTGCGGTTCGTGCTCATGGGCATCGGCATCAACGCGCTCGCCGTCGCCGCGAACTCGTTCCTCATCACGCGCGCCAGCCTGCACGACGCGCTCACCGCGCAGGCGTGGCTCGTCGGCAGCGTCAACTCGCGCGGCTGGGAACACGTCGTCGCGGCCGCCGTCACACTGGCCGTGCTGCTGCCGGTGGCGCTGTCGCGGACGCGGTCGCTGTCGATGATGGAACTCGGCGACGACACCGCGAGCGCGCTCGGCGTGCGCACCGGGCGCGACCGGACGGTGCTGATCGGCGTGAGCGTGCTGCTCGCGGCCTTCGCCGTCGCCGCGGCGGGACCGATCACGTTCGTCGCACTCGCCGCACCGCAGCTCACCCGCAGGCTCACGCGGTCGCCTGCGCCCGGCCTGGTGACGACCGCGCTCGTCGGGGCGCTGCTGCTGGCGACGGGAGACCTGCTGGTGCAGCAGCTGTTCCCCGCGGCGCAACTGCCCGTCGGAACGGCCACCGGCTGTGTCGGCGGGCTCTACTTGATCTGGCTGCTGGCGTCGGAATGGCGCGGAAAGGGCAGGTACGCATGACGAGGCTGCGCGCCGAGGACCTCACGCTCGCCTACGACCAGGCGACCGTCGCGAACGGACTGTCCGTCGACATCCCCGACGGGTCGTTCACCGTGATCATCGGCCCCAACGCGTGCGGAAAGTCGACCTTGCTCAAGGCGCTGGCGCGAATGCTGAAACCCAAGGCGGGCGCCGTGCACCTCGACGGCAAGGCGATCACGTCGCAGCGGTCGAAGGACGTGGCCAAGCGGCTCGGCCTGCTACCGCAGTCGTCGACCGCGCCGGGCGGCATCACCGTCGGCGACCTGGTCGCGCGCGGCAGATATCCGCACCAGAGCGTGCTCCGGCAGTGGTCGGCCGAGGACGAGGCCGTCGTGGCCGAGTCCATGCGGCTCACCGGCGTCGCGGGCCTGGCCGAGCGGGTCGTCGACGAACTGTCCGGCGGGCAACGACAGCGGGTGTGGCTGGCGATGGTGTTGGCACAGCAGACGCCGATCCTGCTGCTCGACGAGCCGACGACGTTCCTCGACATCGCGCACCAGATCGAGGTTCTCGACCTGTGCGCCGACCTCCACGACGACGGCGAGCACACCCTCGTCGCCGTGCTGCACGACCTCAACCAGGCGTGCCGCTACGCCACGAACCTGGTCGTCATGCGGCCCGGCGGGGTCGTCGCCGCGCAGGGCGAGCCGTCGGAGGTCGTCACCGCCGACCTCGTCGAGGACGTGTTCGGCCTGTCGTGCCGCGTCATCGACGACCCCGAGACCGGCACGCCGATGATCGTCCCCGTATCCCGCACCGCCCGGTCGGCGCCGGCGGGGCAGCCGGTAGGCGCGTCGGCGGGCGAGTCACAGCACCATGGTCCGGTTGCCGTGCACGAGGACGCGCCCCTCTAGGTGCCACCGCAGGCCGCGCGAGAGCGTGACCTTCTCGACGTCGCGGCCCTTGCGGATCAGGTCGTCGACCGAATCGGTGTGGTCGACCCGCATCACGTCCTGCTCGATGATCGGCCCCGCGTCGAGGTCGGCCGTCACGTAGTGGCACGTCGCGCCGACGAGCTTCACCCCGCGCTGGTGCGCCTGGTGGTACGGGCGCGCGCCGATGAACGACGGCAGGAAGCTGTGGTGGATGTTGATCGCCCGGCCCGCCCACGCCGCGCACAGTTCCGGCGGCAGGACCTGCATGAACCGCGCCAGCACCACCGCGTGCGGGTCGTGGGAGTCGACCAGCCGTGCCACCTGCGCGAAGGCCTCGGCCTTCGACTCCGCGTCCTTGCCGAACGGCACGTGGTGGAACGGGATCCCGTGCGCACGTGTGATGTCGGCGAGGTGCTCGTGGTTGCCGATCACCGCGGCGACGTCGACGTCCAGCTCCCCGGAGGCGACCCGCCCCAGCAGGTCGTACAGGCAGTGGCCCTCCTTCGACACGAGGATCACCACACGCCTGCGCTCGGCGCTGTCGAGGACCTTCCAGTCGGCCTCCGCGCCCAGCGACCGCGCGATGCCTGCGAACCGCGCGCGCAGCTCGTCGATCTCGAACGGGATCGACTCGGCAGTCACCACCTGCCGCGTGAAGAACCATCCCGTGTCCGGGTCGGTGTGATAAGCCGAATCGGTGATCCAGCCGCCCAGCTCGGCGAGGAACGACGAGATGCGGGCGATGATCCCCGTGCGGTCGGGGCAGCCGAACTTGATGACGTACTTACGCGTATCGGGCACGGCAACCCATTATCCGCCGCGGGTATTCGCGCTGGTCAGGGGGTCTCGAGTGGGTCCAGCAGCTCGGCATCGCCGGTGATCGACACGTCGGCGGGCCTGCGCCACAGCCGCTTGTAGACGGCGTCCGCCCCGCCGCTGAGCGTGACGTCGGGTTCGGCGGGCGCCGCGAGCGCGGGCGGCTGCCCCGGTGCGAGCGTCAACGACCACAGGCGGCGGGCGTCCTCGGCGTGCACGAGCACCGTGCCGCTCGCCCCGACCGCCGACCAGTCCGTGCCTCTGCGGTGGATGATCATCGACAGTGCCTCGTCCACGCCGTCGGCCGCGAACGCCGTGTCGAACGTCGTCGCCTCCTGGCGGCCCGCGAGCTCCACGTCGACACGGTGAATGGCGACCTCATGCGCCTGGCGCCGGGCCCACGCGCCGAGGTTCGCCTCGTAGAACGGGAACAGCATCTGCGCTGGCGTGTCCGGACCGGCGTCGAACGCGCGGCGCAGCGCCGCACGCTTGTCGTCCCACCAGGGGACGATCTCCTCCCACACCTTCGGCGGGCGCTCGCCGCGCGCCTCGCTGCCGCCCGGGTCGGCGACGCAGGCCAGCACCCACGCCTGCACCGCGGCGACGTGCCTAACGAGGCGTGCGACAGTCCACTCCGGACACGTCGGCACGGTCGCCTCCGGCCCCGCCTCCAGTGCTGCCTCCCGCAGCGCGTCGCCCTGCTCGTCGAACGCCGTCAGCAGCGTCTCGTAGCTCAGCGGGCCGTCGTTCCTCCGTGGGCTGGGATTGTTCCGCGGGCTGGGATCGCTCCGCCTGTGGAGATTGCTCCGCGGATCGGGAGCGCGGTCCGGATTCGTCGGCTCGGTGCTCACGGCGCGACAGTAGCCGCCTGCCACCCTCGACGAAACCCAAGACCAGCAGGCCCAGTGCGAACGCCACGAGCAGTCCCGCCACCGGGTCGTCGGCGAAACTCGCCGCACCCGCCGCCCCGATGAGCACCGAGTACACCGCCCAGATCGTCGTGCCCGCCAGGTCGAGCAGCGCGAACCGGCCGAACGGGTACTTCAGCCCGCCCGTCGCCAGTGACGACGCGACCCGCCCTCCCGGGAAGTAGCGGCCCGCGACGATCAGCAGTACGGCATGCCTCCGGAGCCGGTCCTCGGCCCACGCGTAGTTCCGCCTGCCCCGTTCGCTGCGCAGGAGACGGGACGTGCCGAACGGCCCGAGACCGCGGCCGATCCCGTGGCCCGCGCAGTCACCCGCCCACGCGCCGAGCGCCGCGACCACCGTCAGGCCCGCCAACCCCGGCACGTCGGACGCGCCCAGCAGGACCGCCATCGTGATCACGGTCGACTCGCTGGGCATGAACGGCAGCAGCGCATCCAGCCCCGCTACCGCGAACACCACCAGCCACAACCACGGCTCGTCGAGATGGCTCTGCAGCAGCGTGGTGATGTCGTGCAGCACGTCAAACATGCGCCGGCCCGGTGTCGGCGTCGTTCGTGGTGCCCGCGGGGTCGGTGCCGACCGTGGGGTGGTGGGTCGCGTCGCGGTGCGCTGTGTCGTGCGGCGTGGCGTCCTGCGGCGTGGTGTTCTGTGACGGGGTCTTCTGCGGCGCGGTGTGCCGGAACTCGGCGCCGCCCTGGACGACGCGCTGCGCGCGACGGGCGAGGGTGCGGCGGTCGCCGGTCGGGTCGAGGGCGTCGTGGACGTCGACGTGAACCTCCAGTCCACGGGCCCGGATCACGCGGGCCAGCGACGCGGCCAGTCCGTCGTCGCCGACGAACGCCGCGATCGTCGACGGTTCGCCGCGCTGGCGATACGACAGCGTGACGGGCCGCACCGGTGCGCCGACGTCCAGTGCGGCCTGGAACACCGCACGGCGGAATGGCCCGCCAGGGGCGCTGCACCACGTCGTGGCCTCGGGGAACACGGCGACCGTCTCGCCCGCGCGCAGACGCTCCGCGACGGCGTCGACCGAGGCAGGCAACCCGCGCAGTGACCACCGGTCGAGCAGCAGCGTGCCCATCCGCCGCGCCTGCCCGCCGACGAACGGCCAGCCCGCGACCTCACGTTTCGCCAGGAACCGCACCGGCTCGAGGGCCAGCAACGCCGGAATGTCCAGCCACGACACGTGATTCGCCACGACGAGCGTCCCCACGCCGCGTTGCGGGTTCACGGCTCCGAGGCGCGGGGAGGTGGTGAGCGGGCCGGTGACGGTGAGCGTGATGCCCAGGGCCTCGAGGGTACCCGCGGCCCGGTGCCGGACGTCGGCGACGCCCCGGTGGTCGGTGTCGCAGTGGTCGTCGGTGTCGTCGGTGTCGTCGAGGAGGGTGCTGGTCAGGACTTTCGTGAGGGCCACGGTTCGCCGCACGCTCTCCATGGTCCGCACCGGCGGCAACCGGTGCGTGACGCACCGGGGAGTGCACGGTGAACTTGCCCGCCACGGGTTCGCTCCCGCGTTCACCGGTCGTCTCCGAGCAGGTAACGCAGGTAACGGTCGTCGACGTCGGCGAGCGGCAGCAGGACGTAGAAATCGGCGACGTCGAAGTCCGGGTCGTGGGCAGGCGGTCCACACACCCACGCGCCGAGGCGCAGGTACCCGCGCAGCAGAGGCGGCAGGTCGGCGTACCGCGGATGGTCGGCGGCGTGCGGTGGCAGCCACGGCCGGTACGGGCGCACGCGGTACTCGGGCGGGGAGGCGTGGCGGGTGGAGGCGAGGTGCCAGACGCTCGTCGCCGCGTGTCCGCCGTCGCCGAGCGGTACCGATGCGCAGCCGCCCAGGTAACGGTGGCCTGCGAGGAGCGTGTACCGCGCGAGGGCCGACCACATCAGCGTGATGACGGACCCGTTGCGGTGCGCCGGCGCCACGCACGAACGGCCCGCCTCGACGATGTCGTCCGCTAGCGGCGCCAGGTCGGCGAGGTCGAACTCGGTGGAGGAGTACGGCACCGGGGAGCGGTTCGGCGGCAGGATCCGGTACGTACCGACGAGTTCTCCGGTCGGTTCGTGTGTGACGACGAGGTGATCGCACAGCTCGTCGAACGCGTCGGCGTCGAGCCCTGCGTGTCCTGCACTCGGCACCCCGTGTCCTGCATTCAGCCCTGCGCGTTCTGCACTCGGGACCTCGTGTTCTGCACGCACGGCCTCGTGTTGCGCTCGCCCGTCTCCCGGCCGGCGCCGTTCGTCGATGTGTTGCCGCGCGGCTGTACCCATGGGCGCGTGCTGTGGACGCCGGGGCTGGTGTTGCGGGGCCGCGTCACGGTGCTTCGGCTGGTCGGCGCCGTGTGCGGCGGTCAGGTCGGCGCCGAGTTCGCCGGCGAACACGGTGGCGCGGAGTCGTTGCGCGGCGCGGATCTCCTCGCGACTGTCGGCGATGCGGGCCGTGTAGGTCCGCGTCGATGCGGTCGACAACACGGGCATGGCGCTCTCCGTTCCTGTGGTGTTCGGGTGCGTACAGGAAGAGAAGAGCACCGCTACAGCGGCCATGACCAGGGAATTCGTTCGATATCAGGGACATGTCGGGGCGTTCCCCGAGGCCGGTGGTGGGGCTGGCCCCACCATGACCCGGCGCGCGATACCTACGCTGCGGACGCCGTCATCGCCGCGAACCCCGCAACACAGGCCGGGGAACCACCCAACACGGTCTCCGGAATCCGCAACACGCGCCCCGGAATCTGCAACACGCGCGCTGGAGAACGCAACACGGGTGTCAGCGTGGGGCGACGGAGGTCCACGGGACGGTGAGTTCGCCGAGGCGCCAGCGCGCAGGGCGGTTCAGGACCGGCCAACCGGACGCGGCCAGCAGCCGCACCGTTTCCGTCCACCGCGCCCGCGGGCCGTACGACGAGAACGGCGCCGCCGTCGCCCAGCAGTGGTCCAAACGCGATAGCAGGTCGTGGACTCGCTCGCCCGGAATGTTGCGGTGGATCAACGCTTTCGGCAGCCGTTCAGCCACAGTGGACGGACGGTCCAGCGAGGCGACGCGGCACGACAGTGTCAGCGACACCGGACCGCGATGCGACACCGTGGCCCACGTGCACAGCCTGCCGATCTCGTCGCACGTGCCCTCGACGAGCAGTCCGCCGGGGGTGACCCGCTCGAGCATCGCCCGCCAGGACGGTTCGACGTCCGACTCGTCGTACTGCCGCAGGACGTTGAACGCCCGCACCACCGCGGGCCGGGCGCCCGCGAGTTCGAACCCACCGCGCCGGAAATCCAGCGCCGGCGGTTCCGCCACCGCCTCGCCCGCGGCCACTCGCTCCGGGTCCAGCTCCAGTCCGAGCACCCGTACGTCCGGCACCGCCGCGCGCAGCCGCGTGGCCAGTTCGACGGTGGTGACGGGCGATGCGCCGTAGCCGAGGTCGACGACCAGCGGTGAGGGCTCCGAACGCAGGGCACGCCGCACCCCGAGGTCGGCGGTCAGCCAGCGGTCGACGCGCCGCAGGCGGTTCGGATTCGTGGTTCCTCTGGTCGGCGAGCCGAGCGGCTCGGCGCGCTTCAGCTGCGCGCGAGCCACGACGTCGTGAAGTCGGCCTCGCGCTCGAGCAGCGTCGTGACCTGCTCCGCGATCAGCCCTTCGAGCTTGCCGCCCACCAGCGGGATCTTCACCGTCACCTCGCCGCGCGTGACCTGCCGCGCGGCCGCGTCGCCGTCCGGCTCCACCGACACGGTCCCGGTGATCTCGCCCGGAATGCCGTCGACCTGTGCGCGGATCGTGCCCTCGCCGCCGTGCCAGACGTGCTCCCTGCGCACCATCAGGTCGCCCGACACGAACTTCTGCGCCACCGACGGCAGCTTGTCCGCGGGCACGCCCTGCACCAGCGTGTATCGCACCTCGTCGCCGTCGACCGTGTGATCTTCGAGCGCGGCGCCGGTGCCGCCGATCTCTGCCAGCCGTGCGTGCAACGCGGCCTCGTCGGCCTGGGCGGCGACGACGTCGGCGACGGAGGCGGGGAACGTCGCCCGGTGCTCGATACGGGAAGCCATGCCCGGGACAGTACCGTTACGGGATGTGAGCACTGTCGAAACGCCCACCTGCCGCGACCTGCGCAACTACACGACGCTGCGCCTCGGCGGGCCAGCGCGCCGGTTCGTGACGGCGAACACGTCCGCCGAGCTGGCGGCCACCGTCGGCGACCTCGACGCGGCGGGTGAGCCGGTGCTGCTGGTCGGCGGTGGCTCGAACCTCGTCGTGTCGGACGCCGGGTTCGACGGCACCGTCGTGCGGATCGCCGACACCGGGTGGGACGGCGCAACCGTGCAGGCCGGCCAGGACTGGGACGCCTACGTCGCCGCGACGGTCGCCGAGGGGTACGGCGGGCTGGAGTGCCTGTCGGGGATCCCCGGGTCGGCGGGCGCCACGCCCATCCAGAACGTCGGCGCGTACGGCTGCGAGATCAGCGACGTGCTGCACTCGGTGGAGCTCTACGACCGCACCACGGGCGAGGTCCGCACCCTCGCCGCCGACGAACTCGGCTTCGCCTACCGGACGAGCGTGCTCAAGGGCACGCACGACGGCGTCGTGTTGTCGGTGCGATTCGATCTCCGTGAGGACGGCCTGTCGGCGCCGGTCCGCTACGCCGAACTGGCCCGCACCCTCGGTGTCGACGTCGGTGACCGCGCGCCTGCCGCGCAGGTGCGGGAGGCCGTGCTCGGGTTGCGCCGCAGCAAGGGCATGGTGCTCGACCCCGACGACCACGACACGTGGAGCGCGGGCTCGTTCTTCACCAACCCGATCGTGCCCGAGGAGCGGGTCGGCGTGGTGCTGAGCAGGATCGCGGACGTCGTCGGCGACGACGTGTCCGTGCCGCGGTACCCCGCCGACGGTGGTGTGAAGCTGTCCGCGGCCTGGCTTATCGAGCGCGCCGGGTTCACGAAGGGCCACGCCGGTCGGGGCGGGCGGGTGTCGCTGTCGACGAAACACACGCTCGCCCTGACCAACCGCGGCGAGGCCCGTACCGACGACCTGCTCGCGCTGGCCCGTGAGGTCCGCGACGGCGTGGTGGCCGCGTTCGGCGTCACCCTCCGCCCGGAACCGCTGCTCATCAACTGCGAGTTGTGAGGTCGTCGGGAGAGGCGAGGCCAGGGGACATCCGGGGCGCCCGCCTGCCTGACCATCGCCCCTCACGGACACGCTTACGCGTGGCTCGCGTTGAACGCCCCCAAGGTGCCCTTGGGGGCGCCCGCCGGGCTGCTCACTCGCGGTGGAACGTCCTGCCGTCGAGCTGGGCGCGCGGCTTCATGACGATCTGGTCCAGGTTGACGTGCGACGGCCGGGTGGCGGCGAACGACACGACGTCGGCCACGTCCTCGGCCGTCAACGGCTGGTAGCCCTCGTACACCTTCGCCGCACGGTCGGCGTCGCCGTCGAACCGGTTGACGGAGAACTCGGTCTGCACCGCGCCGGGGACGATCTCCGTCACGCGTACCGGGTCACCGAGGTGCTCGGCGCGCAGCGTCTGGTGCAGCGCCGCCTGCGCGTGCTTCGACGACGTGTAGCCCGCGCCACCGGGGTACACGCCGTGGCCCGCGATCGACGTCACGGTGATGACGTGCCCGTCACCGGACGCGACGAGTTTCGGCAGCAACGACTTCGTCACACGCAGCGTGCCGAGGACGTTCGTCTCCCACATCCAGCGCCAATGGTCCTCGTCCGCCTCGTCGACCCGCTCGAGTCCCTTCGCGCCGCCTGCGTTGTTGACCAGCACATGGCACTCGGGAACGCGTTCGACGAACGAGGCAACGGAATCGGCGTCCGTGACGTCCAGCGTGAGGGCGGTGCCCGACGTTTCCTCGGCGAGCGCTTCGAGCTTGTCGGCCCGGCGTGCGCCGAGGACGACGTGGAACCCGGCCCGGGCGAGAGACCTGGCGGTGGCGGCGCCGATTCCGGCGCTGGCGCCTGTGATGACTGCGGTTCGAGTGGTCATGGTCCGCATGCTGCCAGGTAATGTTGTGTTGCTGGCGGGGGTGCCGGCGAGGGCCACGGAGGTAGGCACACGTGAGGTTCGGACAAAACGGGGGCAGCGAACTCGCCGTCGGACGGCGAGGAGTGCTGAAGGCGGCCGCGGTCGCGGCGCCTGCGGGCGTGCTCGTCGCGTGTACGGGCCACGACGACACCAGCGGGGCGGGCACCGGTGGTGGCGGTAACGGCACAGCCCCGGCCGAGCCGCAGGCCACGATCACCGCGGAGCCGAAGGCCGACGCCACCGACGTCGAGGTGACCACTCCGGTCAAGCTCAGCGTCACCGACGGCACTTTCACCGAGGTCCGGCTCACCAACGAGGACGGCAAGGCCGTCGACGGCAGTCTCAACGACGACAAGACCGAGTGGACCGTCGGCGAACCCCTCGGCTACGGCCGCACCTACACCTACGCCGCGAAGGCCTCCGGCAGCGACGGCCGCACCGCGAAGCTCGACGGCTCGTTCAGCACGGTCCGGCCGTCGTCGGTCGTGCGCGCCACCCTGTACCCGGGCGACGACGCGGTCGTGGGGGTCGGCCAGCCCGTCACCGTCAAGTTCGACGCCCCGGTCAGCGACCGTGCCGCCGCGCAGCGGGCCCTGTCGGTGACGACGGAGCCGCAGGTCGAAGGCGCGTGGGCGTGGTTGAACGACCAGCAGGTCGACTGGCGGCCCCGCGAGTACTGGCCCGCGAACACGAAGGTCGAGGTCGCCGCGAACCTCTACGGCGTGAACTACGGCGGCGGCGCCTACGGCAAGGCGGACGTCACCACGAAGTTCTCCATCGGGCGCAACCAGGTCGTCAAAGTGCACACACCCGAGCACCGCATGCGCGTGTACCGCGACGGTGCCGAGGTCGCCAACTACCCGTGCAGCAACGGCGAGGACGCCAACCCCGACCTCAACACGCCCAACGGCACGGTCATCGTCATGACCAAGGAGCCGACGTCGATCTTCGACAACGAGGAGTACGGCTACACCGACGTCAAGAAGACCTGGTGCTGCCGCATCTCCAACCACGGCGAGTACATCCACGAGAACCAGGAGAACGCCGCCAACATCGGCAAGCGGAACACCTCGCACGGCTGCGTCAACCTGCTGCCCGACGACGCGAAGGCGTATTTCGACTCGGCCATGCTCGGCGACCCCGTCGAGGTCACCGGTTCGAAGGCCGACTTCCCGACGACGTCGGACGTCATGGACTGGCTGCTCGACTGGGAGACGTGGAAGTCCAAGTCGGCCCTGTGACTCTCGGCGGGCCCTGTGACGCCTGGTGAGCCTTGTGATTCCCGGAGGGCGCTGTGATTCCCGGTGAGCCTTGTGATTCCCGGTGCGCGCTGTGACTGCCGGGCCGGCGCTCGAGGGCCCGGCGCTCGCGATCGGCGTGGGACGCTGCGACGAGAGCGTGTGCCCGTCGTCCCAGCGGCCTGCCGGAGCGCTCGTCAGTCCTTGTGGACCTCGATGAGCGACCCGGCGGTGATGATGGCCGCCAGGACGACGATCGCGACGATCAGAATCTCGAGAACCATGGTCGACTCCTCGTCGTCGAGGCGCCGGTGAAGGCCTGACCGGTCCAGTCTACGCCTTCGCGTCGGCTGCTTCCCGGTTCTCGTTGCGCTTGGAGACCCGCAGGCTGAGCACGGTCACCACGGCCAGGATGCCGACGATGGCCAGCAGCGAGATCGGCGTCGGGACGGTCGGCACGCCGGGCCACACGGTGTGCGCCCAGTGCAGGACCAGCTTCACGCCGATGAACGCCAGGATGAGCGCGAGGCCGTGGTTGAGGTAGATCAGCTTGGCGAGCACCGCCTGCAGCACGAAGTACAGGGCACGCAGGCCGAGCAGGGCGAACGCGTTGGTGGCGAACACGAGGTACGGGTCCTCGGTGATGCCGTACACCGCGGGCACCGAATCGACGGCGAACACGATGTCGGTGGCGAACACGGCGACCACGACGATCGCCAGCGGCGTCAGCGCACGCTTGCCCGCCTCGCGGACGACCATCTTCGTGCCGCGGTAGTCGTCGGTGACGTGCGTGATCCGCCGCATCAGCTTCACCGAGCGCATCTCGGACGGGTCCTTCTCGTCCTGGTGACCCTTGAGCGCCTCGAGGAGGATCTTCACCGCGGAGACGAACAGGATGAGGCCGAACACCAGGAACGCCCACGTGCCCGCCTTCAGCATGGCCGCGCCGAGGGCGATGAAGATGCCGCGCAGCACGAGCGCGCCGACGATGCCGTAAAGCAGCACACGCTGCTGCACCGCAGCCGGGACGGCGAACCCGGTGAGGATCAGCATGAACACGAAGAGGTTGTCGACCGACAGCGACTTCTCGACCACGAAGCCCGTCACGAACTCGGTCGCCTGGCCTCCGCTGTAGGCGAACCACACGAACAGTGCGAACACGAACGGCAGGGCCAGGTAGAACACCGACCAGCCGACGGCCTCCTTCATGGAGACCTCGTGCGGCTTGCGCGTGATGACGAAGTCGGCGACGAGCAGGGCGAGCAGCACGCCGATGCTGATTGTCCACAGCATGGGCGAACCCATGGTCTCGGCGGCTCCGGAAGAGCCGGAACCGGCGGCTTGGACGAGCACACAGACCTCCGCGAACGTTGAATCGTTCGAGGTCTCCTTCACCCGCGAACCGCGGGCGACCTGCCGAGAACACAATCCGTGCGTTCGTATTGACCGGCGAGGCCCAAGGCGGAAGTACTCCCCTCTGCACCCAAGTGTCCGGTACGGCGATGTCCTTGCCAACCCGGGGCGGCTGTGGCCGGGTGTGATGTCGGCCGTACGCCTGGCCGGGCCAGCCGTGGTGGTGTCCGCCTCCGGCCGGGGAGTGCCCGACCGGGTGAGAGACTGCCCGGGTGCGAACCGAGGTCACAGGTGCAGACGGGGTCCGGATCGGCGCGATCGTCGAGGACGCGACGGGCGCGGCACGTGCCGACGGCGACGGTGGCGGCACGCCGCCCGTGATCGTCTTCGTGCACGGATGGGCCCAGTCGGGGGACGCGTGGCGGATGCAGCTGTCCGACCCGCGCCTGGCGGCCGAGTTCCGCATGGTCGCGATGGACCTGCGCGGGCACGGCCACTCCGACGTCCCCGACGACGGCTACGACGACCCGCGCGTGTGGGCCGACGACCTGGCCGCGGTGCTGGACCTGGCGGGCAGGCCCGCGGTGGTGGTCGGCTGGTCGTACGGCGGCCTCGTCGTCACCGACTATCTGCGCGTCCACGGCACCGTCGGGCTGGCCGGCGTCGTCTACGCGGGAGCGATCACCGAGCTGGGCCGCGACCACCCGGGCGGAGCTGTCGGCCCGGCGATGCGAGGCGCCCTGCCCGACGCACTCTCCGCCGACGACGAGGTCGCCCGGCCCGCGATCCGCCGACTGTGCGGCGGTATGACGGCGGGTTCCGGAGGCGAGGAGCTCGTCGACGGCATCCTCGCCGTGCCTCCGCACGTACGCGCGGGCCTGTTCCGCAGGGACATCGGCTCGGCCGAGGTGCTCGAAGCGCTCGACGTTCCCGCGCTCGTGCTGCACGGCGAGCGCGACGCCGTTGTCGACATCACTGCGGCCGAATACGCGGCCGGGAAGATTCCGGGGGCACGTCGACGTTGGGTGCCTGGGGTGGGCCATCTTCCGTTCGCGGAGGACGCGCAGACGTTCGGCGAGGAGTTGGCGGCCTTCTCCCGCGACGCGTACAGAAAGGTGAACCGGTGACGATCTCCTGGTACCGGCAGGCGGCAACGCAGCAGCCGCGCCGGGTGGCGGTGCTGACCGTGCACACCTCCCCGCTGGAGCAGCCGGGCACCGGCGACGCGGGTGGAATGAACGTCTACATCGCCCAGACGGCCCAGGAGATGGCCAGACGCGGCGTGCAGGTCGAGGTGTTCACGCGCGCCACGTCGTCGGACCAGCCGCCCGTCGCCGAACTCGCCCCCGGAGTGCTCGTGCGGCACATTCCCGCCGGCCCGTTCGAACCACTGTCCCGCGGCGAGCTGCCCGCGCAGCTGTGCGCGTTCACCAACGGTGTCCTGCGCACAGAGGCCTTCCACGAACCGGGTTACTACGACCTCATCCATTCGCACTACTGGCTGTCCGGCCAGGTCGGCTGGCTCGCGCGAGACCGGTGGGGCGTGCCGTTGGTCCACACCGCCCACACACTCGCGAAGGTGAAGAACGCCGCGCTGGCCGAGGGCGACACGCCCGAACCGAGAACCCGCGTGATCGGCGAACAGCAGGTCGTCGACGAGGCGGACCAGCTGATCGTCAACACCGGCGTCGAGGCCGAACAGCTCGTCGACCTCTACGACGCCGACCCGCGGGCGGTCCGGACCGTGTCACCGGGTGTCGACCTGGAGCTGTTCCGGCCGGGGTCGCAGGCGCGGTCGAGGCGCGTGCTGGGGCTGAGCGACGACGCGGTGGTGCTGGCGTTCGCGGGCCGCATCCAGCCGTTGAAGGCACCCGACGTGCTCCTGCGCGCCGCGGCGGAACTCGTCGAGCGTCGCCCCGAGCTGCGCGACCGGCTCGTGGTGCTGATCGCGGGCGGGCCGTCGGGCACCGGTCTGGAACAGCCGGAGTCGCTCAAGGCGTTGGCCGCCGACCTGGGCATCGCCGACCTGACGCGGTTCCTGCCGCCGCAGGCGGGCGAAGGGCTCGTCGACGTCTACCGGGCCGCGGACGTCGTGGCGGTGCCCAGCCACAACGAGTCGTTCGGTCTGGTGGCTCTCGAGGCGCAGGCCTGCGGGACACCGGTGGTCGCCGCGTCGGTGGGCGGACTGCCGGTGGCGGTCGACCACGGCACGTCGGGACTGCTCGTCGACTCGCACCGCGCACCGGAGTGGGCCGACGCGCTGGCCGATGCGGCGTTGCGCAGGTGGGACACCCTGGCCGCGGGCGCGGTGCGGCACGCACAGCGGTTCTCGTGGCAGCGGACGACGGACGCACTGCTGGGAAGCTACGCGGACGCGCGGGGAGCGTTCCGCCGTGCGGCGTTGGAGGTGGCGGTGTGAGCGAACGCGACGTGGGTGACGTCGATGCGATCGTGCGCTCGGCGCTGGAGGCGTCCGAGGTTCCGTACGACCGGCGCGGCGAAGGCGTCTACTTCGTGACGCTGCCGGGCGTGAAGAAGCTGCAGACCAATGCGTGGCTGGTCGTGCGGGAGCATTCACTGGCCGTGGAGGCCTTCGTGTGCCGGCGTCCGGACGAGGCGCACGAGGACGTCTACCGGTTCCTGCTGCGGCGGAACGCGAAGCTGTACGGCGTGGCCTACACACTGGATTCGGCCGGCGACATCTATCTGGTGGGCCGGCTGGGACTGGACACCGTGTCGGCCGACGAGGTCGACACGGTGCTGGGCCAGGTTCTGGAAACGGCGGACGGCGATTTCAACAGCCTGCTGGAGCTGGGGTTCGCGAGTTCGATCCGTCGGGAGTGGGAGTGGCGCGTGAGCCGCGGCGAGTCGCTGGCCAACCTGCAGGCGTTCAAGCACCTGGTCGAGCCGAGTACCGAGCACCGGCCGGGGACGCTGACCGACGATTGACGACCTCGGCCGAGTCGCGTCCCGGCATTCCGAGGTTCTGCGGTTCCGAGGTTCCGAGCCGAGCCGCAGGACACGCGGGCCTGAGTGCAGGACGCGCGTGTCCGAATGCAGCACACGCGGTGCGCGGGCGCAGTGTTGCGGGCACACGGTGCTGGTGCTGGTTCGAACGATGCGTGCCCCGCGCTCGCCGGGGTGAGGAGCTCGCACCGTGGGGGGTTCCAGGGGGCTCGGCCCCCTGGGCTCTGGGAGGAGACCACTAGGCGGCGAGCGCTCTCCGCGAGCAGACCTTCCCCGAGCGGTCGACGGAGCGGCTCGAGGGAGGGGGGAGTCGCGAACTCGAGCCGCCCCGTGGACCTTCCCGCCTGTTCGGACCCGGTGACGAGGGGGATGCCAACGGGGCCGGCGGGCCGCAGCTCGGCAGGGGGGAGACGAGCTGCGATCTGCTCCCGCGTTACTCGGCCCGGGGAGTGCGTGGTTCCGGGCCGTGCGGGCTCAGTGTCAACTTGTCAGACTCGGCACTGTAATCACAAGACTACTCGCTACTCTATTCGAGTGAATTTTATCGACAGGTTGAACACACTGCGGGCTTGTTAACGCTATTGACACGTACGCCAGCGCCCCGATCGATAGTTCGGATCGAATTTCCTGCGGGCTGACGACACTCTCTGTAGAGCTCGTGGTACGGCGGACGAGCCTGCTAACGCAGTGGCCGAGGTCGCGCTACTCGATTCGGCGGAGCATGGCACGCTGAAAACATGGCCGAACTTGGGACTCTCGTGCTCCTGCGCCACGGGCAGAGCACATGGAACGCGGAAAACCTGTTCACCGGCTGGGTCGACGTCCCGCTGTCCGACCAGGGCGAGGACGAGGCGAAGCGCGGCGGGCAGCTGCTCGCCGAGGCCGGCCTGTTGCCGGACGTGGTGCACACGTCGCTGCTGCGCAGGGCGATCTCGACGGCCAACATCGCGCTCGACGCCGCCGATCGGCACTGGATCGACGTCCGCCGGAACTGGCGGCTCAACGAGCGCCACTACGGTGCGTTGCAGGGCAAGAACAAGAAGGAGATCGCCGACGAGTTCGGCGACGAGCAGTTCATGCTGTGGCGCCGCTCCTACGACACGCCGCCGCCCGAGATCGAGCGTGGCAGCAAGTTCAGTCAGGACGCCGATGCGCGCTACCAGGACATCGACGGTGAGCTGCCGCTGACCGAGTGCCTCAAGGACGTCGTGGCGCGGCTGCTGCCGTACTGGGACAACTCGATCGTTCCCGACCTGCGGGCGGGGAAGGACGTGCTGGTCGCGGCGCACGGCAACTCGCTGCGCGCACTGGTCAAGCACCTCGACGGCATCTCCGAGGACGACATCGCCGGGCTGAACATCCCGACCGGGATCCCGCTGCGCTACGACCTCGACGCCGATCTCAAGCCCACCAACCCGGGCGGCACGTACCTCGACCCGGAGACGGCCGAGAAGGCCGCCGCCGCGGTCGCCAACCAGGGCCGCTGAGGCCGCACCGCCGCACCGCCGCACGGCGCCGTAGGGGCCGCCCTCCCTGTCCGGGACGGCGGCCCCTACGCGTGTCCACGGCAGGAGGGACGTCCCCGGGGTGCAACACGGCCCCCGGAACCCGCAACACGGCCCCCGGAACCCGCAACACGGCGGGTGGTCGGGGTACGGCAGGTGAACTGGATCTTGCCTGGTGGCGAACACGTGGCCCGAGAGTGTCAGCCCGGTCACCGCTCGGCCTCCGGGACTAGGACAACAACCCGGTCGAGTGCTTACGATGCGAAGCGTGACGGCGTCCGGATCGGTCCTGCTGGCCACTGCCGCTCTGGTGGCTGGCATCGCTGTCGGTTTCTTCTTCTTCCGCACTCGCGGCCGGGACGTTCCCGAGCCGGCAGGTCCCACGGCCGCCGAGCTGTTGCTGCGTTCGATGCGGTCGTCGGATACCGGCGTGGTGATGCTCAATCGCTTCGGCGACCTGGTGTTGTACAACGCGCGCGCCGAGGAGCTCGGCCTGCTGCGCGGCAACCAGGTGGACGGCCGGGTGAGAGACGCGGCGCAGCGCGTGGTCGACACCGACACGTCGTTCGAGGTCGACATCTCGCCCGAGGAGGTCCGCGGTCGGCAGCCGGAGGCGGTCGTGGCGAACCTGCGGCCGTTGGGGGACGGCTTCACGGTCGTCGAGGCCGTCGACCAGTCGGACGCGGTGCGGCTGGAGGCGACGCGGCGTGACTTCGTGGCCAACGTCAGCCACGAGCTGAAGACCCCGGTCGGCGCGATCGCGCTGCTGGCGGAGGCCGTGCTGGACGCCGACAGCGCCGAGGAGGCGCGCCGCTTCAGCGAGAAGATCCTCCGCGAGTCGAACCGCCTCGGGAAACTCGTCACGGAGCTGATCGCGCTGTCCCGGTTGCAGGGGGCGGAGAAGCTGCCGGAGATGACGATCGTCGACGTCGACGGCGTCGTCGCCGAGACGCTCTCGCGCACCAAGCTCGCCGCCGAGACCTCCGACATCACGGTCACCACCGACGGGCCGAGCGGCCTCGAGGTGGAGGGCGACCGGACGTTGCTCGTCACGGCGCTGTCGAACCTGCTGGACAACGCGATCGCCTACTCGCAGGAGTCGAGTCCGGTGTCGATCAGCCGCAGGCTCACCGACGGCCACGTCGAGCTGGCCGTCACCGACCGCGGCCTCGGCATCGCCCTGGACGAGCAGCAGCGCGTGTTCGAACGGTTCTACCGCGCGGACAGGGCCCGTTCACGCGCGACCGGGGGCACCGGCCTCGGCCTGGCGATCGTCAAGCACGTGGCCGCCAACCACGGCGGCGAGGTGCGGTTGTGGAGCAGGCCGGGTGTCGGGTCGACGTTCACGCTGCGGATCCCCGCGCGGACCCGACCGGCCGACGCCGACAGTGCCGCCGCCACCGCCTCTGACACCGCCGCTTCCGACTCCGCCGCCGGCGACTCCGAGGCCGGCGACGGCCCCGCCGCGACCACGGCGCCCACATCCGAGACCCCAGACCAGCGCAGCGACGACCCGACAGGGCAGCAGCTGGTCACCAGCGTGCGGCAACGCACCGAACCGGGAGGAACAACGCAGTGACCAGGGTTCTGATCGTCGAGGACGAGGAGTCGTTCGCCGACCCGATGGCCTTCATGCTCCGCAAGGAGGGCTTCACCGCCGCCCTCGCGACGACGGGCCAGCAGGCGCTCGAGGAGTTCGACCGCAACGGTGCCGACCTCGTGCTGCTCGACCTCATGCTCCCCGGCATGAGCGGCACCGACGTCTGCAAGCAGTTGCGGGCGCGGTCGTCGGTCCCGGTGATCATGGTGACCGCGCGGGACAGCGAGATCGACAAGGTGGTGGGCCTCGAGCTCGGTGCCGACGACTACATCACCAAGCCGTACGCGGCCCGTGAGCTGATCGCGCGGATCCGCGCCGTGCTGCGGCGGGGCGGCGACACGGCGGCGGCCGAGCCGGAGGCGGCGCCGCTCGTGCTGTCGGCGGGCCCGGTGCGGATGGACGTCGAACGGCACGTCGTGACGGTCGGCACCGAGGAGATCTCGCTGCCGCTGAAGGAGTTCGACCTGCTCGAGTACCTGCTCCGTAACGTCGGCCGGGTGCTCACGCGCAGCCAGCTCATCGACCGCGTGTGGGGCGCCGACTACGTCGGGGACACGAAGACGCTGGACGTCCACGTCAAGCGCCTCCGCTCGAAGCTCGAACCCGACCCCGGTCAGCCGCAGTATCTGGTTACCGTGCGTGGTCTCGGTTACAAGTTCGAGGCGTGAACCGCGAGCCCGGTACCGTGGATACTCGTGCGCCTAGGGGTTCTTGACGTCGGTTCGAACACCGTCCATCTGCTCGTCGTCGACGCGCACCGTGGTGGGCACCCCACACCGATGCATTCGGAGAAGACGGTGCTGCGGCTGGCCGAGCAGCTGAACACCCGCGGTGAGGTCACGAAGAGCGGGGTCGCCGCCCTGGTCGAAGCGGTCGAGCAGGCGAAGGCGTCCGCCGAGCGGTGGGGATGCGAGGACGTCATGGCGTTCGCGACCTCCGCGGTGCGTGAGGCCGGCAACACCGACGAGGTCCTCGCGACGGTGGCCGACTCGACGGGTGTCGACCTGCGCGTGCTCACGGGTGAGGACGAGGCGAAGCTGACGTTCCTGGCCGCCCGCCGCTGGTTCGGTTGGTCGGCGGGGCAGTTGCTGGTGCTCGACATCGGCGGCGGTTCGCTCGAGGTGGCGATGGGCATCGACGAGCGCCCCGAGCTCGCCGAGTCGCTGCCGTTGGGCGCGGGCCGGATCACCCGGACGCGGTTCTCGAACGATCCTCCGAAGCGCTCCGAGGTCGTCGCGACGACGGCGTGGCTCGACGACGCGCTGTCCGGTCTGGCCGAGCGCATCCGCGGCATGGGGGAACCGAATCGGGTGGTTGCGACGTCGAAGACGTTCCGGTCGCTGGCCCGGCTCACCGGTGCGGCACCGTCGTCGGCGGGCCCGCGGGTGGCCCGCGCGCTGACCGACACGGGACTCCGGCAGCTGTTGTCGTTCATCACCCGCATGTCGTCCGACGACATGGCCGAGCTGGAGGGTGTGAGCAGCAGCAGGGCGCATCAGCTGGTCGGGGGCGCTCTCGTGGCGGAGGCCACGATGCGGGCGCTGTCGCTCGAGCGGTTGGAGATCTGCCCGTGGGCACTGCGCGAAGGAGTGATCCTGCGCAGGCTGGACCTTTCCAACGGGGAGGACCAGACTGCGCTTGTGACCGGCCGGGGCCGGGAATGAGGCGCGTTCGGGCCACACTGGACGTACACGACTGGCGACGGGCACGGTGGAAGGGATGACTCGAGACAGCGACGGCGATCGGCAGCAGAAGACGGTTGCCGAACTGCTCGCCCAACACGGCGGACAAGCCGGCAGCGCACCGCGCCGCCGGCGGCGTCGTGCTGCGGACGAAACCGGGGAGCAGCCGAGCATCACCGACACGGCCCCGCAGGCGATCATCGAGCGTGTGCGTTCGGAGGGCGGGTCGGCAGAGTCGTCCACACCACCGAACGCGGCACCTCAGAACGCGGCGCCTCAGAACGCGGCGCCCCCGCATGCCGCGCCTCCGAACGGCGCCCCCGCGAACGGCCCGGCCCCGAACGGTGCGGCGCCCAACGGCGCTCCCGGAGGTGCGAACCCGAACGCCGCACCGCCCGCCGCAGGTATGCCGCCCGCGAACGGCGCTCCCGCGGCGGGACGGCCGCCGCAGCCGGGCGCCCGCGGGCCGCAGCAGGCTTCCGGTGGCTTCGCGACGCCGCAGCCGGGCGCCGGTCAGGCTCCGCCGCCCGCTCAGCAGGGCAGGCCCCCGCAGGCCCCGACGCCCCAGTCGCAGGGACCGTCCGAGGCGCCGACGCGGAGTGGCGTGGCTCCCGTCCAGCCGGCCGGTGACGCCCCTGCGCCGCAGCAGTCCTCCGGCGGGTTCTTCTTCTCGCCGCAGAACGAGCCCCCGGAGCCCGGGTCGCAGGGCGGCCGGTCGCCCGAAGGCGGCACCGACGCCGAGGCCGCGCAGGCCGCTCCGCCCCCGGCTCCCGCGCCGCCGCCGTTGCGTCGGCGCAGACCGTGGCGCGGCGGCGGCAGGGCGGCCGAACCGGAGTCGAACACCGAACAGTTCCCCGCCGTGGGCGGCGGTGCGCAGGGAGCCACGCCGGGTCCCGTGCGGGGTGACGAACCGCCGGCCGGACTGGCCAACTGGCGTCGCAAGCGGCGGCAGGCGCAGGCGCAGGAACAGCAGCGCGCCGAGCAGGACACCGAGGTCGGCGTCACGCCCGTCGTTCCGCCGGACCCCGCGGGCGCGCCGAGTCCGGAGTCCCAGCAGAGCGCTGCGGAGACGACGACCGCCGCTCCGGTGGGCGGCGACGACCCGGACGCGGGTCCCTCGACGGGGTATTTCGTCCCGGACTTCGACGAAGACGACGACGTGCAGCCGGAGGGGCAGGCCGGCTCGGGGACGGGTGCCGCATCGGGCGGTGCGGTACCGGCCGATACCGACTACGACGACGGCTACGACCACGGGTATGCGCGCGAGTACGGCGGCTACGACGACGAGTACGCCGGTTACGACGAGCAGGCCTACGACGACCGCGCCTACGAGGGCTACGCCTACGACGACACGGGTTACAACGACGCGGCCTACGACGACGCGGGTTACGACGAGCAGGCCTACGACGACACGGCGTACGGCGACCCGGCGTACGCCGACGACTACGACGGCCGCTACGCCGACGATCCGCGGGCGGAGGAGTACGCCTACGACGATCCGTACGCCTACGACGACGGGTACGCCGACGACGAGGAGCTCGCCCCGGGCCGTTCCCGTGGGGATGCCGACGACGAGCCGGAGTCCGAGGCATCACCGGCGAAGCAGTGGCTCGCGCTCGGCGGGCAGCTCGCTGGCGGTGTCGCGGGCGGCGCGGCCGTGTGGCTCGGGTTCAACTGGCTGTGGGGTCAGCTACCCGCCGCCGCGCTGATCGCCGCGCTGGTCGTCACGGTCGGCCTGGTACTGATCGTGCGCAAGGTCCGCCGCGCCGACGACCTGCAGACCACGGTGTTGGCCGTGCTCGTGGGGCTCGTCGTGACGGTGTCGCCCGCCGCGCTGTTGCTGGTGACGAAGTAGCGCGTGATCCCGGTCGGACTTTCCACGGCGTCGGTGTGGCCGCTCCGTGCGCGCTCCGGGTTCGAACTGGCCCGCACGCTCGGTTTCGACGGCGTCGAGGTCATGGTCTGGGCCGATCCGGAGAGCCAGGACGTGGCCGCACTGCGACGTCACAGCGCTTCGACGGGGATGCCCGTGCTGGCGGTGCACTCGCCCTGTCTGCTGATCACCCAGCGCGTGTGGTCGCCGGACCCGGTGGTGCGGCTGCGGCGGTCGGTCGAGGCGGCTGTCGAACTGGAGGCGCCGACCGTGGTGGTGCACCCGCCGTTCCGGTGGCAGCGCCGGTACGGCGAGGCGTTCGCCGGACTGGTCGCGGAGCTCGAAGCCTCCAGCGGGGTGCGGATCGCCGTGGAGAACATGTTTCCGGTGCGCACGCCGCGGGGTCGGGAGGTGTCGGCGTTCCGGCCGTCCGTCGACCCGACCGACGTCGGCCACGCCCACTACACCCTGGACCTCTCGCACACGGCGACGGCGGGTATGGACGCGTTGGCGCTCGCGAAGCGGATGGGGGAGCGGCTCACGCACGTCCACATGGGAGACGGCACCGGTGTGGCGAAGGACGAGCACCTGCTGCCGGGCCGTGGCACGCAGCCGTGCGCGGAGTTGCTCGAAGGTCTCGACGAGTACGGGTTCGGTGACCACGGCGGCCAGGTCGTCCTCGAGGTGAACACGCGGAACGCCCGCACCGAGGACCAGCGCGCGAAAATGCTCAGCGAGGCGCTGTTGTTCACGCGTCTGCACCTGGGGTGACGATCCGGAGCGTTTTCAAGATCAACTCTTCACCGGGTGGTGGTGCCCGCACGCGGTGACCATCCGTATCGTTTTCGGCGTGATGCTGCGTGCACGTGGTGTGAACACATTGCTCGAATCGGGTGCCCGCAACGCAATTGGTGGGCACCACCGTCCGACTCTGCCTATCCTGCGCGGACACGGCGGCCGGTACGGCCGTGCCAAGCGGGTCTCGGCCGCCTGTCGCCGCACGCCGACCCGGCGAGCGCCGGAGGGGGAAGGGGAGAAGGTGCGCGTCGATACTCGATCCGCGCAGGTCCGTACCGGTCTCCGGACGACCGGTGCCGGGAGGACCGGTGTCCCGGGCTCCGGTGATGTGACGGTCGGCGGCGGGGCCGCCGCTGATGTGGCGTCCGGTGTCGGCGCGTTCGGTGTCGATGCGTTCGGTGTCCTGGTGGTGTCCGGCGTCGTGTCCCCGGCCGGCCGCCGGTGAGCACGTCCGAGACGGCCGCGGAGTTCGGCGCGGCCTGTGACCCACGTTCCCTCGGGGACGGCACGTTCACGGCCGATCTGCGGCAGGAATGGTCCATCGGCACGCACCCACACGGCGGGTTCCTTCTGGCGCTGCTGGCGAAGGCCGCACTCGCCGCGGTGCGCGAAACCGGCGATCCGGCCACCGATCCGTTGGTCGTCAGCGCGGAGTTCATGCGTCCGCCCGCGATCGGCCCGGTGCTGCTGCGCACCGACGTCCGCAAGGTCGGCAGGCGAGCCACCGTCGTCGCGGTGACCCTCGAACAACGCGGGCGCAGCTGTGTCGAAGCGCGCGTCACCGCGGGCCGACTCCCGACGCGCAAGCCGGATTGGCACGATGCCCCGTCCGCGCCCGTCGAACCGCCTGCCGGGTGCGTCACCCTCAACGGCAACGACCCCGAAGGCGTGTTCCACCTCGCCCAGGGCTGCGACGTGCGGATCGATCCGAGCACGGCCGGCTACCTGGCGGGCCGTACCGGCGACCCGCCGCGGCTGCGGCTGTGGGTGCGACCGCGCGGCGGCGTGGCGGATCCGTACTTCACCCTGCTGGCCGGCGACATCAACCCGCCCGTGGTGCTCAACCTCGGACGGGTCGGCTGGGCGCCGACGGCCCAGCTGACGGCTCTGGTCCGCACCCGCCCCGCGCCAGGCTGGCTGCGCGTCCACGTCGAGAGCCGATCGGTCCACGAAGGCTGGTTCGACTCCGACGCCCTCGTCGTCGACTCGCAGAACCGCATCGTCTGCCAGGCGCGCCAACTGGCCCTCGCTCCGCTCGGCTGAGCCCCCGTTTCGATGCCCCCGAGGGCGTCTGTGCGGCACTCAACGCGCCAGAGGTGCCCGGGGGCGCCGGTCCGGCCGCCACCCCTCACTGAGGCGCTCCGCGCCGCTGCTTAGGCTCGGAACCATGACTGTTGCCGTGTTGGGCGCCGGGAAGATCGGCGAGGCGTTGTTGTCCGGGCTGCTGGACGCCGGACACGACGCCGGCGACCTGCTGTTCACCGAACGTCATCCGGAGCGGGCCGCGGAGCTGACCGACCGCTACGGCGTGGCGGGCGTCGAGGTCGCCGAGGCGGCCAAACGCGCCGACGTGCTGGTCGTCGCCGTCAAGCCGCAGGACATCGAACCGCTGCTCGACGAACTGGCCGGTCTGATCGGCCCGGGTTCGCTGGTCGTGTCGATGTGCGCGGGTCTGCCGACCTCGCTGTTCGAACGCAGGCTGCCCGCGGGTACGCCCGTGATCCGCGTCATGCCGAACACGCCGATGCTGGTCGGCGCGGCCATGAGCGCCGTCTCACCCGGCAAGCACGCCACCGACGAGCAGCTGCAGACCGTCGAGCGGCTGCTGTCGTCGGTCGGCAAGGTCGTCGTGCTGCCCGAGTCGCAGCAGGATGCCGTGACGGCGCTGTCCGGGTCCGGACCCGCCTACTTCTTCTACCTGGTCGAGGCGATGATCGACGCGGGCATCCTGCTCGGCCTGCCGCGTGCCGTGGCGCAGCAGCTGATCGTCCAGGCGGCCGTCGGCGCGGGCACGATGCTCGAGGAGGGCGGCGAGCACCCGGTCATGCTGCGCGAGAACGTCACCTCACCGGGTGGGACCACAATCAATGGCATTCGCGAACTCGAGAAGCACGGCGTGCGTGCAGCCCTGCTCGACGCCATCGAATCGGCCCGTGATCGCTCCGTGGAGTTAGGCAAGGCCCACGAGGAGTAATCCACACGCCCGTGCCATCGCCTCGACGGCCGTCGCATCCGCCACACCAGTCCCGCTACCCTCGCAATAGCACGTACGTGTCGAAGCCACACGGAGGGGAAGCCGCGTGGCGTGACACGTGCCCGAAAAGGGACACGGTGAGACCTATGCCGGCGAAAGGTAACGACGACCTGCCAGGACCACGGCAGGTCCAGTTCTTGACGGTCGCGGAGGTGGCGTCGCTGATGCGCGTCTCCAAGATGACCGTCTACCGCTTAGTGCATTCGGGGGAGTTACCGGCGGTCCGCGTCGGCAAGTCCTTCCGGGTGCCGGAACAGGCTGTCCACGACTATCTGGACAACGCGTACTTCGACGTCGGCTGAGCCCGGAGAGGACCGGCTCGAAATCCCGAGGCAAGCCCCGGGTAACCTGGTAGGCCGTGCGCGTGGTCGCCCCACGCAGGAGTCACGTTCCGCGGCACCCGTCGCGTACGGGAGGTGACTCGCAGGCCGGCGCGACATCGTCGTGGTGGCCGCGTCCGTGAGGCGCCCGCGCATCGTCACGATCTATCGGTTGAAGGAGTTCCTGTGGGCTCGGTCATCAAGAAGCGCCGCAAGCGTATGTCCAAGAAGAAGCACCGCAAGCTTCTGCGCCGCACGCGCGTCCAGCGTCGCAAGCAGGGCAAGTAAGCCCGGGGACTCCGCCCCCGCGCGTCCGCCGGTTCACCCGGACGGACGCGCGGGTCGGCCGGGGGTGCGCCCGAAAAGGCACCTCCTGAAACGAATGCGAGCCCGGCCTCCGCGGTCGGGCTCGTGAATTGCGTGTAAGCGGCCTCCGCGGCGGCGCACCCGGCGCGTACGATCAGTGTCGACGCCGAACTCTCGGTGTCAGCGCCAGCCGTACCCAGGGGGTTCGATGCCGCCTATGCCGCCCAGCAACGTCCTCGTGACCGGTGTCGCCGGAGAGCTGGGCAGCAGGCTGCTCGCGCGCCTGGGCAACAACCCCGACCTGAACCGGGTCGTCGGTGTCGACACGTCACCGCCCCGCCCCGAGATCCTCCGCAGGGCCGGTCACGCCGAGTTCGTGCGTGCCGACATCCGCAATCCGCTGATCGCGAAGATCATCGAGTCGGCGAAGATCGACACCGTCGTGCACGCCTCCACGCACGCGCATCCCGCCGGGCCGACCCGGCGCGTGGCCGTGAAAGAGGTCAACGTCATCGGCACGATGCGGCTGCTGGCCGCATGCCAGAAGTCGCCGCTGGTCCGCAAGCTCGTCGTCAAGTCCTCGGCCGCGGTGTACGGCGCCGGGGCCCGTTCGCCCGCGGTGTTCAGCGAGGACACCGAACTCGGGCCCACGTCGCCGTCCGGGTACGCCAAGGACGCCGTCGAGATGGAAGGCTACGTCCGCGGCCTGATGCGCCGCAGGCCGGACATCACCGTGACGATGGGCCGGTTCGCCAACATCGTCGGCCCCGACGTCGACACCGTTCTCACGCGCTACTTCTCGCTGCCCGTCGTGCCGACCGTGCTCGGGTTCGACTCGCGCCTACAGGTGCTGCACTCGTCGGACGCGCTCGCCGCCCTCGAGAACGCGACCCTCGAAGACCGGCCGGGCGTGTACAACATCGCCGCCGACGGGGTGCTCACGCTGGGCCAGGCCATCCGCCGCGCAGGCAGGATCGAACTGCCGTTGCCGCGCACCGCGCTGCCGTCGGTCGGCAAGGTCCTCCGCAGCGCCCGCATCGTCGACTTCTCCGCGGACCAGGTCAGCCTGCTGAACTTCGGCCGCGTCGTCGACACGGGCCGCCTCAAGAACGACTTCGGTTACACGCCCCGCTGGAGCACCCGCGACGCGTTCGACGACTACCTCACCGGACGCGGTGTCCGGCCGATCGTCGACGGCGAGCGGATCGCGGGCGCGCTCGCAGCGGTGGGCAGACGGTAGGAGGAAACGGGTATGACGAGCGGGTCGTCGGCACAGGTCATCCGGCTGCACCGGGACGGATCACCCGGTGGCGCTTCCGCGCGCGCCGCGGCGGGCGATCCGGACGACGCCGACCGGCACGCCTCCGTCGTCGAACTGCCCACCTCGTCCGCGCCGGACTCGGCCGGGGACTCCGGTGCCGCCGGCGGGGGCGTGTCGCTGGACCGGCTGCTGACGTTCCTGCGGAACCGGCTCACCGGGGACTACGACGTCGACGAGTTCGGCTTCGACCCCGAACTGACCGACACGCTCGTGCTGCCGCCGCTGAAGCTGCTGTACGACAAGTGGTTCCGCGTCGGCGCAGTGGGCGCCGGGCACCTGCCCGCCGACGGCGGAGCGCTGCTGGTCGGCAACCACTCCGGCGTGCTGCCCATCGACTCGATCATGACCGCGCTGGCCGTCCACGAACAGCATCCGCAGCGGCGGCACCTGCGCATGCTCGGCGCCGACCTGGTGTTCAAGACGCCGGTGCTGGGCACGCTCGCGCGCAAGTCGGGGCAGACGCTGGCGTGCAACCCCGACGCGGAACGGCTGCTGCGCGCGGGCGAGCTCGTCGGGGTGTGGCCGGAGGGGTTCAAGGGTGTCGGCAAGCCGTTCTCGGCGCGGTACAAGCTGCAGCGGTTCGGCCGCGGGGGTTTCGCGTCGGCGGCGATCCGTGCCGGGGTGCCGATCATTCCGGTCGCCGTGGTCGGCGCCGAGGAGATCTATCCGAAGATCGGCGACATCAAGCCCCTCGCCAGGTTACTCGGGCTGCCGTATTTCCCCGTGACGCCGTTCTTCCCGCTGCTCGGGCCGCTCGGGGCCGTGCCGTTGCCGACGAAGTGGACGATCGAGTTCGGCGAGCCGATCCTGACCGACGCCTACGAGCCCGAGGCCGCCGACGACCCGATGCGCGTGTTCAACCTCAACGACCAGGTGCGCGAGGCGATCCAGCAGATGCTCTACCGCCGCCTCGCCCGCCGTCGCAACATCTTCAGCGGCTGACGAGCCTCGGTAACCATCTCGCGGTGCAGTGAGCGGCCCCCACGAGCCGCACCGCGAGAGGCGATTACCGGTGTGACGGAGTGACGGTCCGGGATCAGCGGCGGCGGTGGGCGACGGCGCCCGCGACCGCACCGGCGACCGCGCCAGCGCCGAGCACCGACGGGACGCCGATCTTCGCGGCCTTGCGGCCCGTGCGGAAATCGCGGATCTCCCAGCCTCGGGCACGCGCCGTGTCACGCAGGTCGGCGTCGGGGTTGACTGCCACCGCGGTGCCGACCACGGACAGCATCGGCACGTCGTTCTGAGAGTCCGAGTAGGCCGTGCACCGCCGCAGGTTCAGCCCTTCTCGCGCGGCGAGGGCGCGTACCGCGTGGGCCTTCGCCCGGCCGTGCAGCAGGTCCCCGACCAGCCGTCCGGTGTACACGCCGTCGACGCTCTCGGCGACCGTGCCCAATGCGCCCGTCAGCCCGAGGCGCCGCGCGATGATCGCCGCCAGCTCGACGGGCGTCGCCGTGACGAGCCAGACCCGCTGGCCGGCATCCAGGTGCATCTGCGCCAGCGCTCGCGTGCCCGCCCAGATCTTGTCGGCCATGAGCTCGTCGTAGATGTCCTCGCCGACCTCCGTCAGCTGCTCGACGGTGGCCCCGGCGACGAACGACAGCCCCTGTTCGCGGATGCCGTCGACGTTGCCCTCCTTGCCGCCGACACGGAACCGCAGCTGCTGCATCGCGAACCCGGCGAGGTCGGACGCCGTGAAGTACTTCCGTGAGGCCAGTCCGCGGGCGAAGTGGAAGATCGATGCGCCGACCATCATGGTGTTGTCGACGTCGAAGAACGCCGCGGCGGTCAGGTCCGGCGGCGCGGGTGGCGGAGGGGGAGCCTCGTCGACGTCGACGGCGCCGGTCGTGTCGAGCCTGCCGGTGATGTCGGACTCGTCCGCACGTTCGGTGTCGCCGACGTCGAGCGGTTCGGCGACGGCCGTACCGGTGCTCGCGGCGTCCGGAGCGGTGCTCCCGGGCTGCTGCGCACCATCGGCCTGTGCTGCGCCGGCTTCCGCCTGAGCGGCGTCCGCTTCGGCCTGCGCGGCTTCGGCCTCCATCGCCACGGCAGCGTCCGCCGACGCCTCACCTGCCAGGGCAGCGAGCCGTTCGCGTTCCTGTTTCTTACTGCGGGCCCGCCACAGCGCCACGCACACCGCCTCCACGGTCGAGTTCGGCCTTCACCTGGCTGTGCACTGAAGTAGTCAGGATAACGGTTGGTCGCGTAGTGCTCTCCGGTGCTCACCACGGGCTACAGGACTACTCCGCTCGGTCGTCAGCGGTGGGGCGAGTCCAGGCCGGTGATGCCGGCGAGGATCGTCGACAGGGACAACTCCCCGGGTGGCCGCGGCCGTTCGTCCGGCAGGCGCGGCCCGGTCGGCGGCTCGGGCACGGCGCGCACGACGTGTGCCGAGGGAACCCGGGAGGCCGGTGTCCACGGTGGGGTCGCGTGCACCGGAGTGGCGACGTCCGAGGGTTCGCCGACGTGCTCCGGGTCGGACCCGACGAGCGTGGCCGGGTCGTCACCGGAGTGGAGGTCGCCCGGCCGTTCGTCGTCGGAGCCCGGGTCGTCGTCCGGTGGCGGGACCGGCGACGGCTCGTCGGAGGCTCCTGCCTGCGGAGCGGTACGGCAGGTGCCCGTCGTGGGCAGCACGCCCAGGTCGTCCGCGTCGCCCGACGTGATCCGCAGGCATGACATGCGCTCGTCGAGGGCCAGGGCCCGCCGCTCGACGCGCGACAGCAGCTCCGTCTCCTCGGCGGCGTCCGGGAGCGGGGCGATCCGCGCCGCCTGATCGCTCGCCCACGTGCGGATCCGGTCGAGCTGCTCGCCACCCGACGTCGTGGCGAGCGTGGTCAGCTCCGCGACCGCCGAACGCGTGCCGTCGGTGAAGTCGGCGAGCCCGGCGTGCAGTGCAGGACGGTCGAGGGCGCCGTCGTCGGCCAGCGACCGCAACTCGGTGATCCGGTCGGAGGCGTAGCCGAGCTGGTGGAACGCGCGGGCCTCGTCGTCAAACGTCATGGCCAGCGAGGCACCCTCGTGCAGCTGTTTCAGGGCGTAGAGCGACTCGCCGGGTCTGGCGTCGTCGGCCGCGCCGAGCGCCACGGCACCGACGGCGACCAGTGCCGCGGCCCCCGCCGCGACGGCGTGTGTCCGGCGACGACGTGGCCCGGGCCCGTCGCCGGTCGGCCGCGGCTCCGGCCGTGATTCCGGCCGCGGGCCGGCCGTCCGCTCGACGGCCGGGTCCCCTTCGACGGTGCGCAGCGCGGCCGGGCTCGGTGCGGTGCCCGGCTCGGTGTCCGGGGTCTGGGGAGCGGGTGCCTGGGGATGGGGTGCGAGCACGCGGTCGGTGATGCGCATCCGGGCCGCCGGGGTGAGCGAGCCGTCTCGCTCGTCGCTTGGCGCGACTCCGCCCCGTACTCCCGTGCCGTGCTCGACGGTGTCCGGATCGGCCGTGCCGGCGCCACGGTTGCCCAGGTCGCGCAGAGCGGCGACGACCGCCAACTCGTCGGCGAACTCGCCGCTGCGACCGACCTCGCCCGCCTCGACGGCGCGTGCGAAGCGTTCGTCCGCGTCAGGGGAGGCGCGGGATCGCCGCACGCGCAGTGACCGCGGGATTCGTGGAGGCTCCACGGTGGCAACGCCTCCCAGCTCGCCGGCCGCGTGGCCGGCCCAGGACGTCTCGATGTGTCTGCGGGGACAACGACGCCGGAGCTGTATCGGTTACGGGGTGTCCACTCTGTGGGTGGCGCGCGTTACAGCCAGTGGCCTGACCAGTGCCGGAACGCGGGTGTCAGTGGAACGCGGGTGTCAGCGGAGCGTGTCCGGTAGCAGCTTCGCCAGCCTGCGGATCGCTCGGTGTTGCAGCGCCTTCACCGCGCCCTCACCCCGGTCCATGATCCGGGCGGTCTCGGCCACCGAATAGCCCTGGATGAACCGCAGAATCACGCATTCGCGCTGGTCGTCGCCGAGGTCGCTGATGCAACGGACGAGTTCGTCGCCTGTGTCGCGGCTGATCACCTGCTGCTCCGGTCCCAGAGACCCCGCGGCACCCGCCACCGCGGCGCCGGGCGTCGTGGGGTCGGCGATCTCGTCGGTGACGACCTCGAGCCGGAACCGGCTCGACTTCACGTGGTCGAGCACCAGATTGCGGGCGATCGTGGTGAACCAGGCGCCGACGTCGCGGCCCTGATAGCTGATCGACGTGATCCGCCGCAGGGCGCGCAGGAACGTCTCGCTCGTGACGTCCTCGGCCAGGTGTCGGTCCCCCACTCGCAGGAGGACATAGCGGTACACGCCGTCGACGTAGCGGTCGTAGAGCCGCCCGAACGCCGCCCGGTCGCCGCCCTGCGCGGCATGCACGAGATCCCAGCCCTCGGCCGTCGGATCGGGTGCGGCCGGCGCGGGGTCGGGTACGGCATACAGCGGGGCGCGTGCTGGACCAGCAGCAACAGCGATTGGCAGGCTCATCGTGTTGCACCTCCTCCGGGGCCGTTCCCGGACATTCGCGTGATCGGAGTGATCACCGCCACTACGTCGTCACGGGAGCATACGCGTAGCTACCGCCTAGTAGGTAGTGGTGTCCTCGTTGCAATCGGGAGACGCTGCCGTTCGGCCGTTATGACGCGCGGACTTCGCGGGCACACTGGGCGGGGGGATGAGGAGGTCCGCGCATGGCAGCGAACACGGAGGTAGCGAGGCCGGGAGCGCCCGGCGAGAACGTCGCCGATCTCGTCACGGCCGCTGCGCGGAGGCGACCGCTGGCCGACGGGATCATCGACACCGCCTCGGGGGCCGCGCTGACGTGGATCGACGTCGACAACGCGACGACGGCGTTCGCCCGCCGGATCCGCGACGCCGGCGTGCGGCCCGGTGACCGCGTCGCGCTGCGGCTGCCGACCTGTGCAGAACTCGTCATCGGCCTGTTCGCCGTGTTCCGGTCCGGTGCGATCGCGGTTCCGCTCTCGCCCACCGCCCCGGACGCCGAAGTCTGCGACCTCATCACCGCCTGCGGCGCCCGCCTGCTCGTCGCTCACGACGACCTCGGTGACGTTTCCGCTCTCGTCCCGGACCTCGACCACCCGGACCCCGACCACCGGGAAGCGTCGTCTGACCAGGTGTCCCGGGGCGGTGGCTCCCGAGCCGGTGGAGCCTCGGACGACCGGCCCTCGGGCGACGGATCCAGCGACGTCGGACCCAGCGACGTCGGACCCAGCGATAGCGAGTCCGGCGATGACGGATCCCAGGATGGCGGCTCAGCGGACGGCAGCTCCCCGGATGACGAGGCGGGAGCAGGTGGCGAGGACATCGCCGCGATCTTCTACACGTCGGGCACGAGCGGTCCCGCACGCGGCGTGATGCTGTCGCATCGGGCGCTGCTGGCGAACGTGCGCCAGTTCGCGGGTGTCATGCCCGCCGACGAGCGCCCCGATCGCACGCTGCTGGCCGTCCCGCTCCACCACATTTACGGCCTCGGTCCCGGACTACTCCTGCCCACTGCGACCGCCGCCACCGTCGTGCTCGCTCAGCGGTTCGACGCCCGCGACACGTTGCACGCGTGCCGCACCCACGCGATCACCACCGTCGTCGGCGTGCCCGCGATGTACACCGACCTCGCGACCAGGTCCGCCGACGAGCTCGCTGACGCGCTCGCCACCGTGGGCATCTTCATGTCCGGCGCCGCGCCGCTGCACCCGCGCGTGCTGAACGCCATCACCGACGCCACCGGGCAGGCCGTCTACGAGGGATACGGCCTCACCGAAGCGGCACCCGTCGTCACGTCCACCCTGGTCACAGGCCAGCCGAAGGCAGGTTCCGTCGGCAGGGCGCTGCCCGGGATCGAGCTGCGCCTCGTCGACAGCGACGGCTCTCCGGCACACGCACCGCTCGACCCCGCCGACCCCGACGACGCGTTCGGCGACGACATCGGCCTCACCGGGCTCGTCTCCATCCGCGGTGCCAACCTGTTCAGCGGCTACTGGCCAGACGGCGCCCACGGCCCGGACGCCGACGGCTGGTACCGCACCGGCGACGTCGGCTACGTCGACACCGACGGCGACCTGCACCTCGTCGACCGCGCCAACGACCTGATCATCGTCAACGGATTCAACGTCTACCCGCGAGAGGTCGAGGACGCGATCCTGACGCTGCCGGGGGTCGCCGAGGCGGCGGTCGTCGGCGTGCTCGACGACCGCACCGGCGAATCGGTGCGCGCCGTCGTGCGACCCGAGTCCGGTGCGTCGCTGTCGGAGCAGCAGGTCATCGACGTCTGCGAGGCCAGGCTGGCGCGCTACAAGGTGCCGTCGACCGTGGAGTTCGCCGACGAGCTGCCGCACACCGCGATCGGAAAACTGCGCAGGGTGCAGCTCCGTACGTGACCCGCCGGTTGCGGCTTCCGCAGCGTTCGCGTGTCCTGCACCCGAACGCGCGTGTCCTGCACTCGGACACGCATGGCGCGGCGCGCGGCGACACCGGATGCGTCAACTCAGGGCGGCGCGGAGCCGGTCCTCCTCGACCCGCCAGTACCCGTGTTCGTCGCCGTCGACCAGCAGCACCGGGACACGGTCGCCGTACTCGGCCCGGTCCTCAGGGTCGGCGTCGACGTCGACGGCCAACCACGTCGCGCCCAGCTCCTCGCAGATTCGGGCGACGTCGGCCTCGGCGGTCTCGCAGGCCTGACAGCCCGCGCGCGTCATGACGGTGACGTGGTGCATGCCTTCATCCTCGCTCCCACCCGTCGTGCCCCGTCGTCCAGCCCGGTGAAGACCCACCCACGGTCACCACCTCGCGATACGGGACGCGTCTGGCACTCTCCTGCGTGTGACCAGTGCATCCGCGGACAAATCCGGCACCGACGTCCACATCCCGGCAACGATCCCGGCGCTCGTGATCGCGGTGCCGGTGGCGGTCGGTGCACTCCTCGGGTTCGCGGGCGGTCCGCTGATCCGCGGTCTGACGACCGTGCTGGACGGCACGCCGGTCGGGGCGCCCGGGTGGCTGCACCTGCTCGGGAGCTTGTCGCCGGGCTGGTCGGTGGCGGTGACGACGGGTCTCGGCGTGGCAGTCGGCCTGGTGTTGGTGCTGTACACCTACCGTGAGGCGTTGTCGCTGCGGGTGTTCGACGATCATGTGGAGTCCGAGGTCGAGGGCCGCGAGGGTTGGATCGAACGGGCGACGACGACGGCGGTCTTCCATGACCGTCCTGCGCTCGTGTTCCTCCGGCAGGACGCCGCGCCGGTGCGCCTTCCGGGTGCGCAGGACCTGCGGGAACGCGACCTGCGCCCCGCGTTCGAGCGCCACGACTGGCCGTGGCGCGACGGCGATCCGCACGCGGGCGAGTACGAACGCTGGGTCGACGGCCGTCCCGGATTCACCGCCGACGAGCACACCCTGTTGCGGCGTCGGTTCGAGGCCGGCAAGGACGACACGGCGCGGATCGAGGCCGACGACGCCCTGTTCGCCGCCGGGCTCGTCGCCCGCTCCGACAAGAAACAGCTCCACGTACGGCGCGTGTCCTGATCCCGGTCGCCTAACCTCACGGTGGGACCGGCCTGTGACGACGAGAGGCAGCGATGGAGATCTGGATCAACCCCGCGTGTTCCAAGTGCAGGACCGCGCTCGGGCTGCTCGACGCCGAGGGAGCCGAGTACACGGTGCGCAAGTACCTCGAGGACGTGCCCACGGCCGACGAGATCCGCGACGTCCTCGACCGACTCGGACTCGAACCCTGGGACATCACCCGCACGCAGGAGCAGATCGCGAAGGACCTCGTCCTCAAGGACCGCACCGAGTGGCCGCGTGACGACTCCGGGCGGGAGAAGTGGATCGCTGCGCTGGCCGAACACCCGAAACTGATCCAGCGGCCGATCATCACCGCCGAGGACGGCACCGCCGTGGTGGCACGGACCGACGACGCCGTCCGCGACGCCCTCGCCCGAGGCTGACGTCACGCCGGTTGCCTGCCCGAGCGTAAGGGAGTCGTAAGGCGCTGACCTGGTCACACGCGCCGGTTTCGGCGGCACGATGTGGGCATGGCATCCACCGACGGTCCGTCACAACGACCCGTGCAGCCGCAGACCACGTCCCGGCGCGTGCCCGGAACGCGACTCGTGATCGCGGCAGTCGTGGCGCTCGCCGCGGCGTTGGCGGCCGGACACCTGGTGTCGGCGTTCGTGGGGCCGCAGGCCTCGCCGCTGCTGGCGGTCGGCAACGCGGCGATCGACCTGACGCCGTCGTGGCTGAAGGACTTCGCGATCGCCACGTTCGGCACGGCCGACAAGCTCGCGCTCCTCGTGGGCATGGGTGCGGTGCTCGTGGGACTGGCCGTCGCGGCGGCCCTGGCGTCACGCCGCGGTCCGACGCCGGGCACGGTGCTCATCGGCGTGGTCGGCGTCGTGGGGCTCGTCGCCGTGGTGACCCGCCCGGACGTCGGCAGGCTCGCCGCGCTCGCACCCCTTGCGAGCCTCGCCGCGGGCGTGGCGACGTGGCTGCTGCTGCACCGGCGGGCCATTCCTCCGGCCGACGCCGCGGTCGCCCCAGCACCCTCAGGATCCACGGACTCGGGATCCACGGATGCCGGAACCGCCGAGCCGGTAACCGCCGACGGCGGAACCGTGCACCCGGGAACCTTCGCTCCGGGAACCCCGGGCCCACGAACCCTCGACCCGGACGCTGCCGCCACCGGGACCCGGACCCCCTCGACGGCCCCGCCCGGCAGGCGGCGATTCCTCGTCGCGGCCGGTGGTGCCGCGGCCGTCGCGGGAGCGGCCGGGTTGGCGGGCCGGTTCGCCGGCGCGGCCCGCGACGCGACGTCGTCCCGCGCGTCGGCGCCACCGCTCCGTGTCGTCCGCGAGCTCCCCGCACCGCCGCGCGACGCGGACTTCGCCAAGCTCGGCACGCCGACGTTCCTCACCCCGAACGACGCCTTCTATCGGATCGACACCGCGCTGTCGGTGCCGCAGGTGCCCGTCGAGGACTGGCGACTACGCATCCACGGCATGGTCGACCGCGAGGTCGAACTCACCTACGACGACGTGCGCCGCCGGGGCCTTGAAGAACGCCGGCTCACGCTGTGCTGCGTGTCCAACCAGGTCGGCGGGGAGCTGATCTCCACGGCGACGTTCACCGGCGTCGACCTCGGCGACCTGCTCCGCGACGCCGGTGTGCGCGACGGCGCACAACAACTGCTGTCGACGAGTTTCGACGGCTGGACCTGCGGTACGCCCATCGACGTGCTGCTCGAGCGTGACCGCGGCGCCATGCTCGCGCTCGGGATGAACGGCGAGCCGTTGCCGCTCGAACACGGCTTCCCCGCGCGACTCGTCGTCCCCGGCCTGTACGGCTACGTGTCGGCGACGAAGTGGGTCACCGACCTCGAGGTGGCGACGTGGCAGGCGCGCCGTGCGTACTGGCTCGACCGCGGCTGGGCACGCGAGGCGCCGGTGAAGACGCAGTCGCGCATCGACCGGCCCGCCGCGAACGCCACGATGCCGGCCGGGCAGGTGATCGCGGCGGGGATCGCGTGGGCCCAGCACACAGGCATCGCCAAGGTCGAGGTGCGGCTCGACGGCGGACGCTGGCAGGAAGCGAACCTGTCTGCCGACGTCTCCGACGACACCTGGCGCATGTGGCACATCGCGCTCGACGTGGGCCGTCCCGGCAACCACCGGATCGCCTGCCGCGCGACCGACAAGTCCGGGTACACGCAGACCTCCGAGCGCGTGGGCGTACTGCCGGACGGCGCGACCGGCCACCACACGATCACGGTCACCACGGAGTAGCCGGCGATCGCGGCTCCGAGGGCGGTTGGCTCGCCGGCGTGTCGTCCAGAGGCACTGGCTGGAGGCGGGCGGGCGCAACACGGTCCCCTGAACTCGCAACACGCGCCCCGGAAACCGCAACACGCGCCCCGAAACCGCAACACGGTCTCCCGAGGCTGCAACACGGCGTCACGGGTGGCCGGGGTGTCGGCGGGTGGGCGACGGGGCCCGAAGTGACAGCGCGTCAGGAAAACCGGGGTTGTGGCGCAGGTCAACGCCCTTACCTGCTGCTTTGTGCACGCGTTCACAAATGAACTACCGTGGTCTCCACGCCGGTGACGCGCCGTGCATCGAACACGGTCGCCGCCTGCTGGTCAAGGTTTTTTGTCTCGAAATCTCGAGGACGGGAGTCGGAGCGTGATGGCACAGCGGGGCCGGCGTAACATCGCCTCCTCCGTCCGCGGCCTGGCCCGATCTCGGCGCGCGGGCAAATCGGGAACGAAATCCGAATCCGCACCCGACGCTCAGCCCGCCGACGACGCTTCTCCCGACGGCACCCCTCCCGACGGCACCGCTCTGGACGGGACCGCGCCCGAGACGGAATCCGCCGCGCCCGCCGCTGCGTCCACCGAGAAGTCCACCGAGAATGCTGCGTCCTCCGGAAACGCTGCGTCCTCCGGGAACGGAGCCGCAAACGGCGGTGACTCCGCCGATGTCGGAGACGACGCCTCCGGTGCCGGTGCGAAGGCGAAGCGGACCGCTGGGGCCAAGAGCCCGTCGAAGAAGGTACTCGCGAAGAAACCGGCAGGCAGGAAGCCCGCGGCGGAGGCCGACGCCTCCGCCGCGCTCGGGTCCGGAGGGGCGACCGACGCCGACGGCTCCCTCGCCGCCACGAACACGGCCGCGACGAACACGGCCGCCACGAACACGACCGCGACGAACGGCACACCCGCGAGCGCGAAGGCCGGGGCGAACGGTCGGTCCGCCAACGGCAAGGCGAGCACCGGTACAGCGAACGGCCGGGCCGCCCGCACCAAGGCCGCAGCCGACGGCAAGGCCACGACGAACGGCAGGGCCACTGCGCAGGGCAAGGCCACGACGAACGGCAGGGCCACTGCCCAGGGCAAGGCCACGGCCAACGACAACACCCCGACCACCGAGCTGCCCGCCGTCACCGACGGCGAGGCGCCCGCGAAGGCCATTCCCGAGGCCGCGGTCGGCCGCATGGCGGTGTACCTGCGCGTGCTGTCGAGCATGCAGGAACAGGGCACCGCGACGGTTTCCAGCGAGGAACTGTCGGCCTCCGCGGGTGTGAATTCCGCCAAACTCCGCAAGGACCTCTCGTACATCGGCTCCTACGGCACCCGGGGCGTCGGATACGAGGTCGAGGTGCTGATCGGCCAGATCGAACGCACCCTCGGGCTCAACAAGCAGCAGCGCGTGGCGGTCGCGGGAATCGGTAACCTCGGACATGCGTTGGCGAATTACGGCGGCTTTCCCGGTCGCGGTTTCCCGGTCGAGGCGTTGTTCGACATCGATCCGGACCTGATCGGGGTTCCGGTGGGCGGACTGCCCGTCTCGCACCTCGACGACATTCCCGAGGTGTGCGCGGAGCGGGAGATCTCCATCGGGGTCATCGCGACGCCGCCGACCGCGGCACAAACGGTGTGCGACAGGCTCGTCGCAGGCGGAGTGCAGTGCATCCTGAACTTCGCGCCGGTCGTGTTGCAGGTTCCGGATCACATCGAGGTTCGGAAGGTGGATCTGGCCGTGGAGCTGCAGATCCTTTCCTTCCACGTGGCGCGAAGGGCGGACGGACAGGTGAACGGCCAAGCGGCTGAGGCGGAAGCGACGGACGCGGCGAGCGCGGTGGTGCCGTCATGAGCATCCTCGCTCTCGGACTGTCGCACCGGACGGCGGACCTGACCACGCTCGAGCGCGTGTCCATTCCCGCGCCCGAGGTGCCGAAGATCCTGCACGAGCTGCAGCAGGCAGAGCACGTCTCCGAGGTCATGGCCGTCTCGACGTGCAACCGCATCGAGGTCTACGCCGTGGTCGAGACGTTCCACGGTGGCCTGGACGACATCGCGTCGGTGCTGGCCCGCCAGGCGGGCATGGTTCCCGACGAGCTGTACGACAGCTTCTACGTCCACTACGCGGGCGCGGCCGTCGAGCACCTGTTCAACGTGACGGCGGGCCTGGACTCGATGGTCGTGGGGGAGACACAGATCCTCGGCCAGGTCCGGGCGGCGTACGCGACCGCGCGCGAGGCGGGCACCGTCGGCCGGACGTTGCACGAGCTGGTGCAGACGACGTTGCGCGTCGGCAAGCGCGTGCACAGCGAGACGGGCCTGGATCAGCTCGGCGCGTCCGTCGTGTCGGCGGCGCTGGCCGAGGCCGAGGACGCGAACGGTGACCTCGTGGGCAAGCGGGCCCTGGTCGTCGGTGCCGGCTCGATGGGCGCGCTCGCGGCGTCGCACCTGCGCAAGGCGGGCATCGGCAGCGTCGTCGTCGCCAACCGCACGCAGGCCAACGCGGAGCGCCTCGCCGCGTCGGTGACCGAGCAGGGTGTGCCCGCGACCGCGGTGCCGCTCGCCGAGCTGGCCGACGCCGTGAGCGGTGCCGACGTGGCCGTCGTGTGCACCGGAGCGAAGGGCACCGTGGTGGAGACCCGCCATGTCCGGCCGCGGACCGCGCCGCTCGTCGTGTGCGACCTGGGCCTGCCCCGGGACGTCGACCCAGAGGTCGGGGAGGTCGGCGACGTGCGCCTCGTCGACCTCGACACGGTGCGCCGCCGGATGCACGACTCCGGCAGCGGCACCACCGAGAAGCAGACCGCCAAGGCGTCGGGCATCGTCCTGGACGAGGTCCGCGCCTACCTGGCGGGCCAGCGCAGCGCCGCCGTGACGCCCACGGTGACGGCGTTGCGCAAGCGGGCGGCCGAGGTCGTCGACGCCGAACTGCTCCGGCTCGACAGGCGGCTGCCCGAGATCGACGCCGACACCCGTGAGGAGGTCGGCCGCACGGTCAAGCGGGTCGTGGACAAGCTCCTGCACGCCCCGACCGTGCGTGTGAAGCAACTGGCCGCGGAGACCAGCGACACCGACTACGCGACGGCGCTGCGCGAGCTGTTCGAGCTCGACCCGCAGGCGCCGAAGACGGTGTCCAGCCCTTCGGCCCCGATGACCACGACAGACCAGATCGACGGTGACAATCCGTGACAAACAGCCCGATCCGTATCGGCACCCGCTCCAGCAAACTCGCCGTGGCGCAGACGCAGACGATCGCCGACATGTTGACCGACGCCGGTCACGAGGTCGAGATCGTCACGGTCACGACTCCCGGTGACCGCTCCAACGCGCCCATCGCGGAGATCGGCGTCGGCGTGTTCACGTCGGCGCTGCGCGAAGGGCTGCTGGCGGGCGAGATCGACGTCGCGATCCACTCGTACAAGGACCTGCCGACGGCGGCCGAACCCGGTCTCGTGCTGGCTGCCGTGCCCCCGCGGGAGGACCCGCGTGACGCGCTGATCGCCAGGGACGGACTGACGCTCGGCGAGCTGCCGCCGGGGTCGGTCGTCGGCACGGGTTCGCCGCGCCGGATCGCCCAGCTGAAGGCGTTGGGACTCGGTTTGACCGTGGTGCCGATCCGCGGCAACATCGACACCCGCATCGGCAAGGTCACGTCCGGGGAACTGGACGCCGTGGTGCTGGCCAGGGCGGGGCTCGCCAGGGTCGGCCGGGTCGACGCGATCACCGAGACGCTCGATCCGCTCCAGATGCTGCCCGCGCCCGCACAGGGTGCGCTGGCGGTGGAGACGCGGGTCGAGGACGTCGACAACGAACGTCTGCTTCGGTCCGTCGTGGACCACGAAGCGACCAGGGTCGCCGCGAAGGCCGAGCGGGCCGTGCTGGCCACGCTCGAAGCCGGTTGCAGCGCACCCGTCGGAGCGCTCGCCGATGTCGTGGAGGACCTCGACAGCGAGGGAAAGGTCGTCGACCGTCTTTCGCTGCGCGGGATCGCCGCCACCGGGGTCGACGGGGACTCCGTGGACATCCTGAAGGCCTCGGCGATCGCCGAGCCGAAGGACGCCGACGAACTGGGCCGTGGGGTCGCCGCCGAGCTGCTCGACCTCGGCGCAGGCGCGCTCTTGTCCTGAGTCGGCGCGTTCGCTTCCGCTCCGGCGGGAACCCAGCGGGCGTCGGGTGCGTGGCCGACGCCTGCGGCCGCGTGGCCGCAGGAGCACGCAGGCAACGCGTAACGGACGTGACATTCGCGTCGGGAACGCCAGAGAACCGCAGAAGACAAGTACGAGTTCGGCCGCCGGCCTCGGTGCGGCCGCTGCATGAGGAGAGACGAAGCACATGACCCCCCCAAGCAAGACCACGGGGCGCGTCGCCTTCGTGGGCTCGGGCCCCGGTGACGCGGGACTGCTCACGGTCCGCGCCCAGGAGCTGCTGGCCAAGGCCGACGTCGTCGTCACCGACCCGGACGTCCCGGCGGGCGCGCTCGCCTACGCCCGCGAGGAGGCCGAGGCACGTCCCGCGGTCGGTGAGCCGGGGGACGTCGCCAAGGACCTGGCCACCGAGGCCGAGTCGGGCCGCGTGGTGCTGCGTCTCGTCGCGGGAGACCCGCTGACGCAGCCCGCGGTCGTGGCCGAGGTGCAGGCCGTGTCGAAGACCGAGGTCGTGTTCGACATCGTGCCGGGCGTCGCGCCCAGCACGGCCGTTCCCGCGTACGCGGGCCTGCCGCTCGGCGGCACGCACACCGAGGTCGACTTGACCCGCGACGTCGACTGGAAGGGCGTGGCGCAGGCGCAGGGCCCGATCGTGCTGCACGGCACGTCCAGCCACCTCGCCGAGGCCGCCTCGCAGCTGATCGACAACGGCATCCCCGCCGAGACGCCTGTGGCCGTCACGTCGAACGGCACCATCAACACGCAGCGCACCGTGGAGACGACCCTCGCCTCGCTCGGTGCCGATGCCGGTGAGCTCGCGGGCTCGCTGATAGTCACGATCGGGTCGATCGTGTCCGACCGTAAGCAGCTGTCGTGGTGGGAGTCGCGCGCGCTGTACGGCTGGAAGGTCCTCGTGCCGCGCACGAAGGACCAGGCGGGGGACATGGCCGAGCGGCTCCGCAGCCATGGCGCCACCTCGCACGAGGTGCCGACGATCTCCGTCGAGCCGCCGCGCAGCCCCGCGCAGATGGAGCGCGCCGTCAAGGGTCTCGTCGACGGCCGGTTCCAGTGGATCGTGTTCACCTCGGCCAACGCGGTGAAGGCCGTGCTGGAGAAGTTCACCGAGTTCGGCCTCGACGCCCGCGCGTTCGCCGGCGTGAAGATCGCCTGTGTCGGCGAGGCGACGGCCGAGAAGGTGCGCTCCTTCGGCATCCAGCCGGAGCTCGTGCCCGAGGGCGAGCAGTCGAGCGAGGGCCTGCTCAAGGAGTTCCCGCCGTACGACGACGTGCTCGACCCGGTGAACCGCGTGCTGCTGCCGCGCGCCGACATCGCCACGGAGACGTTGTCCGCCGGGCTGACCGACGCGGGCTGGGAGGTCGACGACGTGACCGCGTACCGCACGGTGCGTGCCGCGCCGCCACCCGCCGAGACCCGCGAGATGATCAAGACGGGCGGGTTCGACGCCGTGTGCTTCACGTCGTCGTCCACCGTGCGGAACCTGGTCGGCATCGCGGGTAAGCCGCACGCCCGCACGCTCGTGGCGTGCATCGGCCCGAAGACGGCCGAGACGGCGACGGAGTTCGGCCTGCGCGTCGACGTGCAGCCCGAGACGCCGAACGCCGTGGTGCTCGTCGACGCCCTCGCCGCCCATGCGGCGAAGCTGCGCGCCGAGGGCGCCCTGCCGCCGCCGAAGAAGGCCAAGCGCACCCGCCGCTCCTGAGCGTTCGCACCGAGACGCCCCGTCGCACCACCCGTGCGGCGGGGCGTCTCGCCGTGTGTGCCCGTGTTGTCGTTTCCGGGGGCCGTGTTGCAGCTCCCGGGGCTCGTGTTGCGGCTTCGGGGGACCGTGTTGCGGACCCCGGGCCGCCACTGCAGGACACGCGGGTCAGAGGCGCGTCATGTTTCGCACCACTGGGTCGCGACGCGGCGGATGATCTCCTCCGACTCGCGGAGTTTGGCGATCGACACCCACTCGTCGGTGACGTGCGCCAGCTCGGGTTCGCCCGGGCCGCAGACGACGGTCGGCACGCCGCCCAGCGCCGGCGTCAGCACCGACGCGTCCGTGAAGTACGTCGCCGCCCGCGGCTCACCGCCCTGCGACGCGCCCGTGACGTCGGCGGCGATCGCGGAGACGGCCGCGGCCCAGTCGTCGGCGGGGTCGGTCCACACGGCGGGCAGGTCGACGAGCGGCCCCACGGACGCATCGTCGCCGACCCTGGCCTGCAGATCGTCGGTGATCGCCGCGTGGTCCTGTCCTGGCACGGTGCGGATGTCGACCGTCGCGACCGCCGAATCCGGCACCGAGTTCGTGTTCAGCCCGCCGTGGAAGGTGCCGACGTTGAGCGTCGGCGCGCCCATCGCCGGATGCGCCTGTTCGGTGAAGGCGAACCCCTCGAACGTCCCCACCGCGCGGGCGAGCTTGTAGACGGCATTGTCGCCCAGGTGCGGCATCGACCCGTGGGCGGTCACGCCCTCGGCGCGCGCGGACAGCCACAACGCGCCCTTGTGTCCGTGGAAGACGGCATTGCTCGTGGGCTCGGCGATCAGCAGCGGACCCGACGGCCTGCCGCGCAGTGCGTCGAGGGCGCCCCGCGCACCGTGCGAACCCGTCTCCTCGGCGGCCGTGAGCACGAGGCGCAACCCGGCCCGCGGCGCGCGAGTCGAGGTCGCGACACCGACCGCGGCGCACACGATCGCGGCCACTCCGCCCTTCATGTCCGTCGTGCCGCGGCCGTACAGCCGGTCGCCGTCGGGCTCGGCGCGGAACGGGTCGCGGGACCAGTCGGCACCGCCCAGTGGCACGGTGTCGACGTGCCCGGACAGGCACAGCGGCGGCGCCGTGGCATCGGCGTGCCACTCCGCGATCAGCGTGCCGCGGCCCGGTTCGTGCTCGACCGTCCTGACGTCGAAGCCCGCGTCCTCCAAGTGCGGCGCCACCACGGCGAGAGCGTGGTTCTCGTCGTGGTCGATGGTGTCGACGGCGACGAGTTCTCGGGTGAGGCTCAGCACGTCCGGGCTCATGACGATGTCCTTCCGCTGGGGCGGTGTCTCCTGTAGTGGGGCGGTGCTTCTCGTGGGGTCGTGTCCGTGCGCCGGGTGCAGCGGGACCTCGGGGTCTTGCCGCCCGTCAGGGTAAGCGCCCGCGCGGGAGTACGGTGTCGATGTGTTTCCCGAGCATCGCCCACGCAGGTTGCGGACCACGCCGGCCGTGCGCCGGCTCGTCAGTGAGACCACGCTCCGCCCACGTCAGTTGATCCTGCCCATGTTCGTGTCGGAGGAGGCCGACGCCGCGGGCGCGCCGAAACCGATCTCGAGCATGCCCGGCGTCGTGCAACACACCCGGGACTCGTTGCGTGAGGCGGCGGCGAAGGCGGTCGACGCCGGTGTCGGCGGGCTGATGCTGTTCGGCGTTCCGTCCACACGCGACTCGGTCGGCTCGGGCGGGACGGCCGACGACGGCGTTCTCAACGTCGCGCTGCGGGATCTGCGGTCAGACCTCGGCGACGACACGGTGCTGATGGCCGACACGTGTCTCGACGAGTTCACCGACCACGGCCACTGCGGCGTGCTCGACGACGCAGGCGGGGTCGACAACGACGCCACGCTCGAACGCTACGCCGAGATGGCACTCGCCCAGGCGCGCGCGGGCGCACATTGGCTCGGGCCGAGCGGCATGATGGACGGTCAGGTCGGCGTGATCCGGCGTGCGCTCGACGACGCCGGGTTCTCCGACGTGAGCATCCTGGCCTACTCCGCGAAGTATGCGAGCGCGTTCTACGGGCCGTTCCGCGAGGCCGTCGACTCGCAGCTGCAGGGCGACCGCAACACCTATCAGCAGGACTCCGGCAACGTCCGCGAGGCGCTCCGCGAGATCGAACTCGACCTCGCCGAGGGCGCCGACGCGATCATGGTCAAGCCTGCGCTGTCCTATTTGGATGTCATCAGGGCGGCGGCTGAGGTGTCGTCGGTGCCGGTCGCGGCGTACAACATCTCGGGTGAGTACGCGATGATCGAGGGCGCCGCCGCGAACGGCTGGGTCGACCGGCAGCGCACGATCCTCGAGGTGCTCACGTCGATCCGCCGGGCGGGCTCGGACATGATCCTCACGTACTGGGCCGCCGAAGCCGCCACCTGGCTCGACTGAAACTCCCACCGGCCCCCGGTGCGCAACTGCAACGCTCACGGCCCGTGATGGCTCCTTCGGCGTTGCGGGGTGGCAGCGGGTGGTCGGTCGGGGACGTGCCTGCGCGGCGCGCCGGCACCGGTTCCGGCGTGCCGCCTGTGCGGCGCGTTCATCCGTCGCCCGGTCACCACCCCTGAACCTCCCGGCGCACGGCACCTAGTCTCTGGGGGCATGAGCGAAGCCGACGAAAGCGACGACCAGCGGCGGGCCCGCGGTCTGCCGCCCGCCCCGCACCTGCCCGGCGACCCCGACCCGGATCGGCCCGAGCCGCCGAAGCAGGTCAACACCGGGTTCGGGCTGATCGTGGCCGCCTCGGTGGTGCTGGTCCTGGCTTTCGTGCTGGAACTGCTCCGCAAGGACGAGTTCGCCGAGCAGCTGATCGCACAGAACACCGACGAGAACATCACCAATGCCCAGATCGCTTCGGGCGTCGAATCGTTGCTGTGGGCACTCGTCGTCGGTGCCGTCGCGGTCGGCGGCCTGATGGTGCTGTTCGCCTGGAAGGCCCGGCAGGGCACCCGTTCCGCACGCACCGTCGTGACCGTGCTCGTCGTCGTGACAGCCCTGTTCTCGCTGCTCGGCGGCGGCTACACGGTGATCGGCGCGGTGCTGCTCGCGCTCTGCGGCACGGCGCTCATGTACCTGCCCAGCGTCGATCCGTACTTCCCGAGGGTGAGCAAGAACCGGTGAGGGTGGCGACGTGAGCGGCAGCGACAAGGCCGACGCCGACGCAGCGGGCGACGCCGGTGCGGCGGACGTCGTCGTCCACTACGCCGAACCGGGGGCGACGTTGTGGCGACTGGGTCTCGGTCCGGCACTGGCGGCGCTCGGGTTCGTCACGGAGCTGATCCTCGGCCAGCCGCCGCACTGGCTGATGTGGATCATCACGGGTGTCGGCCTGCTGTGCCTGAACGGGGCGTGGGTGTTCGCGCGCCGCAAGTTCCTGCGGGTCCGCGTCACCGACACGGAGCTGGTGCAGGGCACGGAGACGCTGCCGATCGCCGACATCGCCTCCATCCTCACGCGGGAGCCGGGGCCCGGTACCCGCGTGCTCGGCGGCGGCCAGACCGTGCCGCGCCGGTTCGAGGGTGTCGAGCTCAAGCTGCGCAACCGCAAGCACGTGCTGGCGTGGTCGCAGGACTCGGAGACGTTCACGGCGGCGCTGCGGACGGCCATGCGAAACTCACGCCGTGACTGAATCCGCGGATCGCACCGCCACCGACTCCGCCGCGCCGGCGGCTCCGGCCGGGGCCGCGGCGACGCGCACGCCCACGTCCGGCGACGGCAGCCGGGCAGGCGCGGGCCGCGGCAGGCTGCACCGGCCGCGCCGGATCGCCGTCGCCGTCGTCGAACTCGTCGTGGCCGCGGTGGCCGTGTGGGGAGCCTTCCTGCTGTGGGGGTCGGCGATCCGCGACGTCACCGTCCACCTCGACGACGGCAGCACGCTGACCTCCCGCGTCTACGAGGGAGACCTGATCGGGCTCGCCGTCGCGCTCGGTGCGCTGGCGGCGGTGCTGGTCATCGACGCCGTCCGCCAAGTGATGCTCGGTGTCGCGGCCAAGGGCAAGAAGCCGAGGAAGCGCAAGCGGCCCGCCGACGACCCCGACGACCCCGACGACGTGGACGCCGACCACGCCGCGGCGCGCACGGCGCACTGACGAGTCCACGACGGGCAGCCGAACCGCCGCGTGAGCCCCGGGCGACCCGCTCGCGGACATGCCCGCGGTCACTCCCGGCCGGAGGCAGTCGTCGCAGGCCGTGGCCGTTTTGCGAGACTGGCGTGCGTGACAGGTGGCAAGAGCACGGTCGAGAAGTCCCAGTCCTGGTTCCGGCGGGCCGCCGCGGCGACCCCCGGTGGCGTCAACTCCCCGGTGCGCGCGTTCGCATCCGTCGGCGGTGACCCGCGATTCGTGGTGAAGGCCGACGGTCCGTACCTGTGGGACGCCGACGACAACCGCTACGTCGATCTCGTCTCCTCGTGGGGGCCGATGATCCTCGGGCACGCCCACCCGGCGGTGGTGGAGGCGGTGCGCGACGCCGCGTCGCGCGGCCTGTCGTTCGGCACCCCGACCACCGGTGAGGTCGAACTCGCCGAGGAGATCATCGGCCGCGTCGAGCCGGTCGAGCAGGTGCGCCTGGTCAACTCGGGCACCGAGGCGACGATGACGGCGATCCGCCTCGCCCGCGCGTTCACCGGCCGCGCGAAGATCGTCAAGTTCGCGGGCTGTTATCACGGCCACGTCGACGCGCTGCTCGCCCAGGCGGGGTCGGGTGTCGCCACGCTGGGCCTGCCGACGTCGCCGGGTGTGACCGGCGCGCAGGCCGCCGACACCGTCGTCGTCCCGTACAACGACCTCGACGCCGTGCGGAAGGTGTTCGCCGAGAACCCCGGAGACATCGCCGCGGTCATCACCGAGGGCGCGCCCTGCAACATGGGCGCCGTGCCGCCCGCCGAGGGCTTCAACGCCGCGCTGCGCGACATCGCCCACGAGTCCGGCGCGCTGCTCATCGTCGACGAGGTGCTCACGGGCTTCCGTGTGTCGCCTGCCGGCTGGTACGGCCTCGACGGGGTCGCGGGCGACCTCTACACGTTCGGCAAGGTCATGTCCGGTGGGCTGCCCGCCGCGGCGTTCGGCGGCCGCGCCGACGTGATGGCCAAGCTGGCGCCGATCGGGCCCGTCTACCAGGCGGGCACGCTCGCCGGTAACCCCGTGGCCGTGGCCGCGGGCCTGACGACGTTGCGGCACGCCGACGCGTCGGTCTACGAGAAGCTCGACACCAACGCCGGGCGGATCGCCGCCATCCTCGGCGACGCGCTGTCGGCCGAGGGGGTCACGCACACCGTGTCGCAGGCGGGCAACCTCGTGACCGTCTTCTTCGGCGAGCGTCGGCCGACGAACTTCGACGAGGTCGCCGCCACCGAGACGTGGCGCTACGGGCCGATGTTCCACGCCTTCCTCGAGGCGGGCGTCTACGGCCCGCCGAGCGCGTTCGAGGCCTGGTTCGTCAACTCCGCGATGGACGACGCGGCGTTCGAGGTCATCGAGGCCGCCGCCCCCGCAGCCGCCCGTGCCGCCGCGTCGGCGACCCCGCCGGAGCCCGCATGACCACCACGGTCGTCCACCTGCTGCGGCACGGGGAGGTTCACAACCCCGAGGGCATCCTCTACGGCAGGCTGCCCGGCTACGGACTGTCCGAGCGGGGCAGGCAGCAGGCGGTCACCGTCGCGCAGGCGCTGAAGCCGCACAACCTCGTGCGCGTCGTGGCCTCGCCGTTGCAGCGCGCACAGGAGACGGCCGCCCCGATCGCGGGCGGGCACCGGCTCGACGTCGTCACCGACGACCGCCTCATCGAGGCCGACAACGCGTTCGAAGGCCTGCGGGTCAGCGTGGGCGACGGTGCGTTGCGCAGGCCGGAGCACTGGTCGAAGCTGCGCAACCCGGTGCGTCCGTCGTGGGGTGAGCCGTACGTCGACATCGCGCGCCGCATGCTGGGCGCCGTGTACCGGGCACGGGCCGCCGCGGAAGGCGGCGAGGTGCTGTGCGTGTCGCACCAGCTGCCGATCTGGACGGTGCGGCGGTTCCTCGAGGGCAAACGGCTGTGGCACGACCCGCGGTCCCGGCAGTGCTCACTGGCGTCGCTGACCAGTCTCGTGTTCGGTGAGGAGGAGCTCGTGGACATCGTCTACAGCGAACCCGCAGGCGCGACGGATCCGATGGTGACCGGGGCATGAGGGGGCGCGGCAGGGGCAGGTCGCTCGGCACCCGGCTGGCGGCCGCCGTGCTCGCCGGCGGACTGGCCCTGACCGGGTGCAGCACGGGTGACAGTTCCGCGGCCACGTCGTTCAACTTCGTCGCGCCCGGCGGTAAGACCGACATCACCTACACCGGTGCCGACCGGCAGCAGATGCCGGAGGTCAGCGGCGAGGACCTGTTCGATGCGGACAAGCGGATCTCGAGCGAGGACTTCCGCGGCAAGGTGCTGGTCATCAACATCTGGGGCCAGTGGTGCGGCCCGTGCCGCACCGAGGCGCCGGAACTGCAGGACGTGTATGAGCAGACGAAGGACGACGGTGTCCGCGTGCTCGGCATCGACGTGCGCGACTTCGATCGTTCTGCACCGCAGGACTTCATGCGCAACCGTGGCCTGACGTACCCGTCGATCTACGACCCGTCAGGGCGGTCGCTGATCGGGCTGACGGGGTATCCGCGCAACGTCGTCCCGTCGACGATCATCGTCGACAAGCAGGGCCGCGTCGCCGCCGTCTACCTGCGTGACCTGCTCGCGAGCGACATCCTGCCGGTCGTCCGCGACCTGGCGAAGGAGCCCGACTCGTAGCCTGCCGCGCCGGGCCGAAGCCCCCGGGCGGGCCGGGCCGCGGGGTCTGGTGCCGGAGAGAGTGACGGGCGCCGCATTCTCGCAGGTGGAGGCAGGGGGCGGCGATTTAACACCGACCCCATTCCCTAGTCTGGGTGTCGTGAATGCGACCGAGTTGGCGATGTCCGGGCCGCTGCTGCTGGCCGCAGCCGTGGCCCTGCTGGCCGGCACGATCTCGTTCGCCTCGCCGTGCGTGGTGCCGCTCGTCCCGGGCTACCTCGCCTACCTCGCCGCGCTGGTCGGCTCCGACGCCCCGGCGGTCGACGCCGCCGAGGCCGACGAGAAGCCGAAGCGCGGCAAACGTTCCGTCGTCGGCGCGACCGCACTGTTCGTGCTCGGCTTCACCGTGGTGTTCACGGCCGGTGTCGGCAGTCTCGTCTGGCTCGCCGACGCCCTGCTCGTGAACGCCGAGACGCTGCAGCGCATCGGTGGCGTGATCACGATCTTCATGGCGCTCGTGTTCCTCGGCCTCGTACCGGGGCTGCAACGGGAGGTGCGGTCGCACCACGTCCCGCGTGCGGGGCTGTGGGGCGCGCCCGTTCTGGGCGCCGTGTTCGGCCTCGGCTGGACGCCGTGCATCGGGCCGACGCTGTCCGGTGTCCTCGCCATCTCCGCGGCCAGCGGCAGCACCGGCGCGCGCGGGTTCCTGCTCGTGCTCGTCTACTGCGTCGGGCTGGGCCTGCCGTTCCTGCTCATCGCCGCCGGCACGAAATGGGCCGTGTCGGCGACGGCGTGGCTGCGCCGCAACGGCAGGCGGGTGCAGCTGTTCGGCGGCGGCCTGCTGCTCGTCGTCGGCATCATGCTCGTCACGGGCCTGTGGACGGAGCTCACGTCGTGGCTGCGGGACGCCTTCATCACCGACACGAGGTTGCCCCTGTGACCCCAGCGCCGTCCGAGCAGACCGACGAGGCCGCCGACAAGGCCGCTCCCTCATACCGCACGACACCGTTGCGCAGGGCGTGGGCGTTCGTCCGCAACACGTGGCGCGGACTGACGTCGATGCGCACCGCGCTGATCCTGCTGTTCCTGCTCGCCGTCGCCGCGCTGCCGGGCGCGCTGCTGCCGCAACGGTCGGTCAACGAACGCAACGTCAACGGCTACCTGGACGAACACGGCTGGTGGGGCAGCCTGCTCGACAGCCTCCAGATGTTCGACGTCTACTCCAGCGTCTGGTTCTCGGCGATCTACCTCCTGCTGATGGTGTCGATCATCGGCTGTCTCGTGCCGCGGACCTCGGACTACCTCCGCAGCATGCGGTCCAAGCCGGTGCTGACGCCGCGCAACCTGCGCCGGTTGCCGCACCACGAGCGGGTCGAGACCACCGACGACGTCGACACCGTCATGGCCACCGCGCGCAAGCGCCTGCGCGGATGGCGCGTCGCCGAACGCGAGGAGGCGGGCGGCGCACGCAGCATCAGTGCCGAACGCGGCTACCTGCGCGAGACCGGAAACCTGCTGTTCCACTTCGGCATGCTCGGCGTGATCATCTCGTTCGCGGCCGGTGCGCTGTACTCCTACGAGGGCCAGGTCGTGGTGCTGGCCGACGGTTCGGAGTTCTGCAACTCCGGTATCTACAACTACGACGCGTTCGAACCGGGCCTGCAGGTCGACGGCACGCAGCTGAACCCGTTCTGCGTGCGCGTGAACAACTTCGACGCGGAGTACCGAGGCGGCCAGCCCGTGGCCTACGAGGCCGACATCGACTACCAGTCCGGTGAGGACCTGCAGACCGGCACGTGGCGGCAGCACCACCTCGAGGTCAACGAGCCGCTGCGCACCGCGGGCGACCGGTTGTACCTGCTCAACCACGGTTACGCGCCGACGTTCAGGGTGACCTTCCCCGACGGGCAGAGCCGTACCCAGACCATCCAGTGGCGGCCGGTCGACCAGCAGACCTACCTGTCCGAGGGCGCGACCAAGTTCGAGGAACCGGGCATCACGGACCCGGCGAAGCGGCGGGAACGGCAACTCGCGGTGACGGGCCTGTTCGCGCCGACACCGTCGATGCACGGCAACATCCTGTCGTCGGCGGGGCCGCAGCTGAACGACCCGCAGGTCGCGGTCGACATCATGCGCGGCGACCTGGGGTTCAGCTCGGGGCGTGGACAGTCGATCTTCGAGATCGACCAGTCGATGGTCGACGCGGGCAGGCTCGAACGGGTCGCGCGCGAGAACCTCGAGGTCGGCCAGTCCCTCACCCTGGACGACGGCACGCAGGTGACGTTCGACGGCGTGGAGCGGTTCGTCGCGCTGCAGGTCTCGCACGATCCGCTGCAGAACTGGGTGCTCGTGTCGGCGATCGTGATGTTCACCGGTCTCGGGGCGTCGCTGTTCATCAAGCGGCGCAGGCTGTGGGTGCGCGCCACGCCGGTCGATGCGCCGGCGGCCGGCGGTGCCGCCGCCCATGACGAGGGCGCTGCCGCTGCCGACGAGGGTGCTGTCCCCGGTGACGAGGCTGCTGTCGGTGATGAGGCCGTCGGTGACGTGACCGCGGGTGACGGCACCGCGGGTGACGCCACGCCCGAAGAACGACGTACCGTAGTAGAAGTGGGCGGGCTCGCCCGCACCGATCAAGCCGGGTACGGCGAGGAGTTCACGCGCATCGCCGCCGACCTCCTCGGCCGGAAGTAGAAGGGCCTGGAGATGCCGGTCAACGAGACGTTGTCGCAGTACAGCGACTGGTCGTACACCACATCCGTCGTCATCTACATCCTGGCGATGGTGTTCTTCCTCGTCGAGCAGTCCTTCGGCCGCCGAGGCAGGCAGGCCGCCGAGCGCACCCGCAACCGTGAACTCGTCGGCGCCGCCTCCGGAACCCGCACCACGGCCTCCGGAATCGACAACACGGGCCCCGGAACCCGCAACACGGGCACCGAGAACGGCGACACGGGCGGGGCGCCGACGCGGGCGGAGCGGTTCGGCCGCATGGGTATCGCGCTCACGCTGCTGGGGCTGCTGCTGCACGCCTCGGCGCTCGTGCTGCGCGGGCTCGCGACGAGCCGCGTGCCCTGGGGAAACATGTACGAGTACGTGATGATCACGTGCTTCGTCGCCGTCACGGCCTGGTTGGTGCTGCTGCGCAAGCACCCGGTGCGGCACCTGTCGATGTTCGTGCTGCTGCCGAACGTGATCCTGATGTTCATCGGCGGTACCTGGCTCTACGCCGTCGCCGCGCCGCTGCAGCCCGCGCTCCAGTCGTACTGGCTGATCATCCACGTCGCGGCCGCCGCGGCCTCGTCCGGCGTGTTCCTCGTGCCCGGTGTCGCGAGCATCTTCTACCTGATCAAGGCGCGTAACGAGAGTCACCCGGAGAAGTTCGCGAAGTTCGCGGCGAAGCTCCCCGCGAAGGACGTGCTCGACCGCGTCGCGTACCGGACGACGGTCTTCGCGTTCCCGGTCTTCACCTTCGGCGTGCTGTGCGGAGCGGTCTGGGCCGAAGCCGCGTGGGGCCGGTTCTGGGGCTGGGATCCGAAGGAGACGGTCGCGTTCATCGCGTGGATCGTCTACGCGGCCTACCTGCATTCCCGTGCCACGGCGGGGTGGCGCGGGAACCGTGCCGCGGTCATCAATGTGATCGGTTTCGCAGTGACGGTGTTCAACCTGTTCTTCGTCAACCTCGTCACCACCGGCCTCCACTCGTACGCGGGAGTTGGCTGACGGAACCGTCGGGTGCCGGGTAGCGTCGCACCTGGTACGACGACCATGCGAAGGATTGAAGCGGTGACCGCAGCGAACGACCCGAACGGGCAGGAACCGCAGAAGCCTCATGGGGCGCACCACCTGCATGACGCCGCGGACGCGGCGCGTGACGTCACGGATTCCACCGCGGCTCCGATGGATCCGGCGCCCGCGGACCCGTTGAGTGCGCCCGACAGCCCCGAGGTGACGCAGCGCGTCAGCCCGCCGCAGCCGCAGCAACCCGGCTCCGTGCCGTCGGGCGAGGAGACCCGGCCCGCAGTGCACTATCCGGCCCAGCAGCCGTACGACCCGAACCTGCCACCGCTGACGCCGGACCAGACGACCGGAGACGGTCAACAGGCGCAGGCGGCGGCGTACCAGCAGTACGCGCAGTACTCCCAGTTCGCCCAGCACGACGCGGGCCAGGGGCAGCCGCCCCAGCAGCCGGCTCGGGGGCAGCCGCACCACGACCAGGCCCACCCCGGCCAGCCCCACCCCGGCCAGCCCAACCCCGAACAGCCGCAGTACGAGCCTCCGCAGTACGCGCAGCCGCCGGAGGCGCCACGCGAGTCGTACGCCCAGCGGTACTTCGAGGGGCAGCCCGGCCAGTTCGGGGCGCCGCAGCAGTCGCAACAGCCGCAACAGCCGCAGGGCATGCCGCCGCAGGGGCAACCGCAGCATCCCCAGCAGCCGCCTCCGCAGGCTCAGCACCCGCAGCAGGCGATGCCGCAGGGACAGCAGCCGGGCGAGCAGGGCCTGCCCCCGTTGCCGCAGCCCCAGCGCTCCGCACAGGGCTCGACCGACCTGGCGGGCAACAGCCTCGTGAAGCAGACCAAACGGCCGCCACGGTCGGGCTGGCGCAAGGCCCTTTACGTCGGCACGGGCAAACTCATCAATCCCGGCGAAGGTCCCGCCGACCGTGCGGAACGGGACCTGACCGCGCGGGTTCAGCAGCCGCTGCGCGGGTGCTACAAGATCGGCATCCTCAGCCTCAAGGGCGGCGTCGGGAAGACGACGACCACGACGACGCTCGGGTCGACGTTCGCGTCGCTGCGCGGTGATCGCGTCATCGCCGTGGACGCCAACCCCGACCGCGGCACGTTGGCGCAGAAGATCCCGATCGAGACGACGGCGACGGTGCGTCACCTGTTGCGGGACGCCGACCGCATCACGCGCTACAGCGATGTGCGGGCGTACACGTCACAGGGCGGCAGCAGACTCGAGATCCTCGCCAGCGAGCAGGACCCGGCCGTCTCGGAGGCGTTCTCGGAGAACGACTACCGCAGGGCCGTCGACCTGCTCGAGCACTTCTACAACATCGTGCTCACCGACTGCGGCACCGGTCTGATGCACTCGGCCATGAAGGGCGTGCTCGACCTCGCCGACTCGCTGGTGATCGTCTCGTCCGGTTCGGTGGACGGGGCGCGGAGTGCCTCGGCCACGCTCGACTGGCTCGACGCGCACGGCTACGGCGAACTGGTGCAGCGCTCGATCACGGTGATCAACTCGGTGCGCCCGAAGTCCGGGTCGGTCGACCTCGACAAGCTCACGGCGCACTTCTCGGCCCGCACGCGCGGCGTCGTGAAGGTGCCGTTCGACCCGCACCTCGAAGAGGGCGCGGAGATCGACCTGGAGCGACTGGACAAGGACACCCGCACCGCGCTGCTGGAACTGGCGGCCACCGTCGCGGACGGTTTCGCCATGGACCGCATGGCCCACTAGAGGCCGGGCACGCGAACAGACGGCGAGCCCGCGGCGGGGATCACGCGAAACGCGACATCGGCCGCGGCCCATCCGGACGGACGGGCCGCGGCCGATGTCGCGTCAGCTACTTGGTGTCGTCCTCGTCGGGCCGCTGGGGGTCGGGGCGCTGAGGGTCGGGCCGCTGGGGGTCGGGGCGTTTCGGCTTCTGTTCACCGAGCTTGCGCAGGAACTCCGGGTCGTCGTCCGGCGCGACCGGGCTGGCGCGATTCGGCCGCGCGCCTGCGCCGACGCGCTCCTGGCTCAGCAATCGCCACACCACGACGGAGATCGTGATGGCGCCGACCACCGCGAGCAAATACAGCATGCCCGCTCCTTCCCATGGGCTGACTGGTACCAGCCTAACCCGTCGGTGCGAACCGCCGAGCCGCAACGGGCGATCCGGACACACCGTCGCGTTCCCGGCGGGTGCGCCCCGCGCTCCCGCGAGGCGGACGTCAGGAGTGCTGTGGCCCGCCCGGGTCGGTGGTCAGCTCTGCGAGCAGCTCGTTGACCTCGGCTTCCCGGAACCGGCGGTGTCCACCCGGGGTGCGGATGGAACCGATCCGACCCGCCGTGGCCCAGCGCGTCACCGTCTTCGGATCCACTCGGAACAATGCGGCGACCTCACCGGGGGTGAGCAGCCGTCCTCCTGTGGTTGCGGTCACGAATCCGCCTCCTTTGAACCACCGTCGATGTCTGTCCAGATGCAGGACTGTTCCGTAATCGTTGCACTCCGCCCGTCGGGTACTCGAACGGTGTTTGCCGAGTAAAGAGGAGGTAATGGACAAACGGGCCGGTTCGGACATTTGCCCAGGTCGTGGTGTTCCGGCGGCCAACCCGGGCGGGCGCGTCGTGTGGGGCGGCCGTTAACTTGGCGGCGTGGACCGTCTCGACCGCCAGATCATCGCCGCCCTCAGGGAGAACGGCAGGGCGACGTACGCCGACATCGGCAGGACCGTGGGACTGTCGCCGTCGTCGGTGCACGAACGCGTCGGCAAGCTCGAGGCCGCAGGCGTCATCACCGGCTACCACGCGACGGTCGACCCGCGCTCCGTGGGACTCGGCGTGACCGCGCTCGTCGGCATCCAGCCCACCGACACGGGGTCCAACAACGAGATCGCCGACGAGATCGTCGAGCTCCCCGAGGTCGAGAGCTGCTACGCCGTGGCCGGTGACGAGGCGTTCGTCGTCAAGGTGCGCGTGGAGACCGTCGACGAGCTGGAGCACGCCCTCGGCAGGCTCCGCCGGATCGACGGCGTCGCGCGCACGCGCACCACCGTCGTGCTGTCCACCCGGCTCGAGGGCAGGCCCAACAACCGTTTACTCGACTCCGACGACGACGGCGTAACCTCGTAAAACGTGAACGCACCAGCATCTTCGGCCTCCTCGGCCCCGCCACACCTGGGGCGGGACCTGACGCTGTACCTGCTCGCGCGGTTCGCGCTCGTCGCGGTGATCGCCGCGGTGCTGACGCTGGTCGGCGTGCCGCTGTTGGTGGCCCTGCTCGTCGGCCTGGTCGTCGGTCTGCCGCTCGGCATGCTGTTGCTGCGTGGTCTGAACACCCGTGTGACCGCCGCACTGGCCGAGCGGAACAAGCACCGCGCCCGTGAGCGTGCGCGGCTGCGTGCGGAACTGCGCGGCGACCGCCTCGACCCCGAATCCACCGGAGCCGCCGCGAAGGCGGACGCGGATGCCGACGACAGCGCCGACGACACCGGCTCCGGGGACGGCGCCGACGACACCGACTCCGGGGACGGCGCCGACGACGACAGCGGCCCCGGGAAGGCCCGCGAGTGACGGCGGCGCCGGCACCTCGCGAGTGGGTGCGGGAGGCGATCCGCATCATCGAGGCAGACGCCAACCGCTCCGCGGACACACACCTCCACGTCTTCCCACTGCCGCCCGAGTGGGGCATCGACCTGTATCTCAAGGACGAATCGGTCCATCCGACCGGCTCGCTCAAGCACCGCCTCGCCCGGTCGCTCGTGCTGTACGGCCTCGTCAACGGGCAGATCGGCCCGGACACGACGTTGATCGAGGCCTCCAGCGGCTCGACGGCCGTGTCCGAGGCGTACTTCGCGCGGATGCTGGGCCTCGACTTCGTGACGGTCGTCCCGCGCAAGACCAGCCAGGAGAAGATCGACCTCATCGAGTTCTACGGCGGGCGCTGTCACTTCGTGGACGTGCCGGTCGCGATGTACACCGAGGCCGAGCGGCTCGCCTCCGAGTGCGGCGGGCATTACCTGGACCAGTTCACCTACGCCGAGCGGGCCACGGACTGGCGGGGCAACAACAACATCGCCGAATCGGTGTTCGCGCAGCTGGAACTGGAACGGCACCCGGTGCCCTCGTGGATCGTGGTCGGCGCGGGCACCGGCGGCACGAGCGCCACGTTCGGCCGCTACGCGCGCTACCGCCGGTACGACACCCGCATCGCCGTCGTCGACCCGGAGAACTCGGCCTTCTACGGCGCCTGGGAGACCGGCACCCGTGACTACTCCACCGGCATGCCCTCGCGCATCGAAGGCATCGGACGGCCGCGGGTGGAACCGTCGTTCGTGCCGGAGATCATCGACGACATGATCCCGGTGCCGGACGCGGCGTCCATGGCGGCCATCCGGTTCCTGCGGGAGCGCACGGGGCACTGGGCGGGCGGCTCCACCGGTACGAACCTGCACGGCGCGTTCGCGGTCATCGCGCGCATGCTGGCCGCGGGGGAGCAGGGCAGCGTGGTGACGTTGCTCTGCGACGGCGGCGAACGCTATGCCAACACCTACTACGACGACGCCTGGATCGCCGAGCAGGGTTTCGACCTCGAACCGCACCTGAAGGCCCTGCACCGCTTCCTGGACACCGGCCGGTTCTCGTAGACGACCGGCCACGCGCCTTGGGTGCCTTGGGGGCATCGGCCAGTACGTGAGCTGTTCCCGTGGCGTGCCCGATCCCGCGTAACCCGGCCTCGCGTCGGGTTCCGCTCAGGAGAAGGCGAGCGAGACGCCGGCGAGGACGGCCCACGCGAGCATCGCCAGTCCCGTGTCGCGCAGTACCGGCACGAGGTCCAGGCCGGTGCGCCCGCCCACGACCACGCGCACCGGTTTCATCAGCAACAACGTGGCCGCCAGGGCGATGAACGCGAGCGGGTGCGCCAGCCCGACGGCCACCGTCACCAGCACCGACACCGCGGCCAGTGCGACGTACAGCCAGCGGGAGCGGGTGTCGCCGAGCAGCACCGCCAGGGTGCGCTTGCCGGACTCGGTGTCGGTGGGAATGTCGCGCAGGTTGTTGGCCACGAGCACCGCCGACGACAACGCGCCGACCGCGATCGCGCAGCCGAGCGCCGTCCAGTTCAGCGTGCCGGCCTGCACGTACACCGTGCCCAGTACCGCGGCGAGCCCGAAGAACACGAACACGGTGACCTCGCCGAAGCCCTTGTAGCCGTACGGGGAGCGGCCACCGGTGTAGAACCACGCCGCGGCCAGGCACATGCCGCCCAGCAGCAGAAGCCGCCAGTGGCCGGTGGCGACGACGAGCGCCAGTCCGAACACCGCGGCCGTGGCCAGGCAGCTCACGGCGGCCGTCAGCACCTGGATCGGCGGCGCCGCCCCGGAACCGACCAGTCGCAGCGGGCCGACGCGGTCGGCGTCGGTGCCGCGGATGCCGTCGGAATAGTCGTTGGCGAAGTTCACGCCGATGATCAGCGCCAGCGCTACCAACAGCGCCAGCAGCGTCCGCCACCACGAGAACGCCCCCAGCTGGGCGGCCACGCCCGCACCCGCGAGGACGGGTGCGACGGCGTTCGGCAGCGTGCGCGGACGTGCGCCTTCGATCCACTGTGCGACTGTCGCCATGCCCGCATTCTTTCGCGCCCGGTGTGCGCCCCTGTCAGCAGGCGGGGAGGCGGCTCAGTCGTCGAAGACGGCGCGGACCGCGGCGCGGTCGACCTTGCCCGGGCCGATCAGTGGCAGCTCCGGCAGCTGCCGCACCAGCTTCGGTACGGCGGCGCGGCCGAGACGGTCCCGGACGAGCGCGCGCAGTTCCTCCTCCAGGGCCTCGGACCGCTGCCCTTCGGCACCGGAACCGGCCGGGTCGTCGGCGTCGGTCGCGGCCGGTTCCGGGACGATCACGGCGGCGATCCGCTCTCCCCACTCGGCGTCGGGCAGGGCCACGACACAGGCTGCACGGACCTGCGGGTGTGCCGTCAGCGCGGCCTCGACACCTGCGGCAGGCACCTTCACCCCGCCGGTGTTGAGCATGTCGTCGAGCCGGCCGAGCACGGCGAGGGTGCCGTCGTCGTACAGCGCTCCGACGTCGCTGGTGCGCAGCCACCCGTCGGCGGTGAACGCGCCGGAGGTGAGGTCGGGGCGCAGCCGGTAGCCGTGGCTCAGCATCGGGCCCGCGAGCTCGATGCGGTCGCGGTCGCCGAGCCGGACCGACACGCCTTCGAGGGGAATCCCGTCGTACACGCAGCCGCTCGCGGTCTCGCTCATGCCGTACGACGACACGGCGCGTACGCCCGCGTCCGCAGCGCGCCGGGAGAGCTCGTCGTCGAGCCGGGCGCCGCCGAGAACGATCGCGTCGTAGGCCGCGGCCGCCTCCACCGCCTCGGGCCCCGCGGCGAGCAGCCGGGCGAGCTGGGTGGGCACGAGCGCGGTGTAGTACGGCCCGTCGGCGTACGGCCCGGGTGCGTCGCGCAGCTGCCGGGTCGCGGCCGTGAACGCGTCCGGGTCGAAACCGTCGGCGATGTCGAGCGTCACCGGGTCGACCCCCGCGAGGCGCGCGCGGGTGAGCACCTGCAGCCCGCCGACGTAGTTGGCGGGCGTGGCGAGCAGCCAGCGACCGGGGCCGCCGAGCCGGGCGTGCGTGGCGCGGGCCGACGCCAACAGCGCCGACGCGGACAGCAGCACGCCCTTGGCCTCGCCGGTCGACCCGGACGTCGGGATGATCACCGCCGTGTCCGGTTCGATGGGTTCGCCGGGAGCCATCGCCTCGCGCAGGCTCTCGACCTGCGGATGGCGCGGATCCAGCGGCAGCAGCGGCTCGCCGCCGTCGAGTGCGTCCTGCAACGCCTCGTCGAGCTCGGCGACCGACGCGGGCGAACCGTCCGTGAACACGACCTGCACCGCACCAGCGTAGGCCCCGCCGTCGCGGTTCGTGATCACCCGCCGTCGCCGAGGTGTCGGTGCGCCGCGTCAGTAGTAGTACGGGTGGTCGGTCCAGTCGGGGTCGCGCTTCTCGAGGAAGGCGTCCCTGCCCTCGACCGCCTCGTCCTGCATGTACGCCAGCCGCGTGGTCTCGCCCGCGAACAGCTGCTGGCCGACGAGGCCGTCGTCGATCAGGTTGAACGAGTACTTGAGCATGCGCTGGGCCGTGGGCGACTTGCCGAGCGTCTTCAGGCCCCACTGCAGGGCGGTCGACTCCAGCTCGGCGTGCGGCACGGCCTTGTTGATCGCACCCATCGTCTCGGCGTCCTCGGCGCTGTAGGCCTCGCCGAGGAAGAAGATCTCCCGCGCCTTCTTCTGCCCGACCTGCCGCGCCAGGTAGGCCGAACCGAAGCCGCCGTCGAACGAGCCGACGTCGGCGTCGGTCTGCTTGAACCGGCCGTGCTCGGCCGAGGCGAGTGTGAGGTCGCACACCACGTGCAGCGAGTGCCCGCCGCCCGCGGCCCAGCCCGGAACCACCGCGATGACGACCTTCGGCATGAACCGGATCAGCCGCTGCACCTCGAGGATGTGCAGCCGCCCCGCGCGTGCCGGGTCGACCGTGTCGGACGTCTCCCCGCTCGCGTACTGATACCCGGACCGACCCCGAATACGCTGGTCACCACCGGAGCAGAACGCCCAGCCGCCGTCGGACGGCGACGGCCCGTTGCCCGTGATGAGCACGCAACCGACGTCGGAGCTGGTCCGGGCGTCCTCCAGCGCGCGGTACAGCTCGTCGACGGTGTGCGGGCGGAACGCGTTCCGTACCTCCGGCCGGTCGAACGCCACGCGGACGACGTGCTTGCCCGAGCGGCTCTCGGTGGAACGGTGGTAGGTGATGTCGGTGAAGTCGAAGCCCTCGACGGGTGTCCACGAGGCCGGGTCGAACAGTTCGGATACCTGGGTGTCATGCACGCCTGGGACAATAGGCGGTTCCACCCGAACAGCCGAGGGGGCTCGCACGTGAACCCTTCCACCGCACAGGCGAGGGTCATCGTCGACGAGCTGGTGCGCAACACCGTGTCGCACGTCGTGCTGTGTCCCGGGTCGCGCAACGCGCCGCTGTCGCTGGCGTTGTCCGACGCCGAGTCGGCGGGCAAGCTGACCCTGCACGTTCGTATCGACGAACGCGGCGCCGGATTCCTCGCACTGGGGATCGCCGCCCGGACCGGACGTCCCGTGGCACTGGTATGCACGTCCGGCACGGCGGCGGCCAACTTCCACCCCGCGGTGCTCGAGGCCGACCGCGCCGGGGTGCCGCTGATCGTGCTCACCGCCGACCGTCCTCCGGAACTGCGCGCGGCGGGCGCCAACCAGGTCATCGACCAGCAGCACCTCTACGGCCGAGCGATCCGATACTTCGACGAGCTCGCCGTCGCCGAACGCCGCGCGGGGCAGAACGCCTACTGGCGCAGTCAGATCTGCCGCGCCTGGAACGCGGCCTACGGCGAGTGGCGCTGCGGCCCGGTGCACCTCAACGTGCCGTTCCGCGAACCGCTCGTGCCCGACGCGGGCGACGGCGTCGCCGGCTGGTACGAGGCCCTCGACGGCAGACCCCGCGGGGCCCGCTGGACGGAACTGCCCGAGTACGGCGCGCTGCCGTCGTCCGTCGTGCCGTCCGCGCGGCAGGGCCTGGTCATCGCCTGCGACGCCGGAGTGCACGCCGCGAGCGAATGGGCAGCCGAGCACGGCTGGCCCGTGCTGTCGGAGACCGGCGGCCTCGGCCTCGGCGGTGACACCGCCATCCCCGGCGGCCCGTGGCTGCTGGGCATCGAGGAGTTCCTCGCCGAGCACAAACCGGAGCAGGTGCTGTGCATCGGCAGGCCCACCGTGTTCCGCCAAGTGCAACGGCTGCTGTCGGATCCGGGCGTCGAGGTGCTGCTGGTGCGACCCGACGCGGACTGGCCCGCGCCCGCCCACAACGTGCGGCAGGTGGGGCAGTGGTTCGACGCGCCGACGAAACCGTCCGACCCGGAGTGGCTCGCGCGCTGGCAGCGCGCCGACGCCGCGGCGGTCGAGGCGGTCCACGACACGCTCGGCCGCGAGCCGTGGCCCAGTGGCCTGCGGGTCGCCGAGGAACTGGTCCGCGGCCTGCCGAAGGAATCGCTGCTCGTGGTCGGCTCGTCGAACCCGGCGCGCGACGTCGCACTCGTCGGTGGCAGGCGGCCGGACGTGCTGGTGCACCGCAACCGCGGCGTGGCGGGCATCGACGGCACCGTGTCGACCGCCGTCGGCGCCGCGTGCGTCCACCGCGGCCCGTCGTACGCGCTGCTCGGCGACCTGACGTTCCTGCACGACATCAACGGCCTGTTGATCGGACCCGCCGAGGACCGTCCCGACCTGGCGATCATCGTCGTCAACGACGACGGCGGCGGCATCTTCTCGCTGCTCGAACAGGGCGCGCCGGAGCACAGCGGCGGGTTCGAGCGGATCTTCGGCACCCCGCACGGCGCCGACCTCGCCGCCCTGTGCGCGGGTTACGGCGTGCCCTATCGGCGGGCGGCCGATCTCGACGAGTTCCGCGCCGCACTGGCGCCCGAGCCGGGACTGCGGGTCATCGAGGTGCGGGCCGACCGGAGCAGGCACCGCGAGCTGCACGCCGCGTTGCGGGACGCGGTGACGGCGGCCGTCACCGGCTGAGCCCGCGGGTGGCAGGCCGCCGGGGACGTCGACCCGGCGGCGGTCGCCCTCCGACGTGGAAGGTGGAGCGGTAGGGACGCGACCCGGCGGTGGCCGTCTCCCCGGTGCGGGGGCCGTGGACGTCGGGAGGGCGCACTAGGATCACGTGCCGTGACCGCTTCCGATCCGCGCAGGCAGCGCGCGTGGCGCATCGGCGCGTGGGTCGTGTTCGGGCTCGCGCTGCTGATCACCCTCGAGTGCGCCGCGCTCTCCGCGGGCGCGTGGGTCAACGACCGCGACATCGCCGAGAACCGCGGCGCCGCGGTCGCGCAGGTCGAACAGGTCACGTGGGACCGCACCCTCATCCGCTTCGACACCCCGGACGGTGAGTCGCACAATCCCGACCTCGGCGTGCTGTACCCGCAGGGGCTGAGCGAGGGGCAGCTCGTGCGCGTCGAGTACGACACCACCGAACCGGACCTGGTGAAGGTCGCGGGCCGTACGTGGGTGCTGACGCTGCTGCCGACGGGGACGACGGCACTGTTCACCTGGCTGGGCGCGGGCCCGCTGCTGTGGTTCCTCCGGCGCCAGGCGGGCGGCCGCATCGCACCACGCCGCCGCCGCAAACCCGCCGCCGCCTGACCCGCAGCCGCCTGACCCCCGGCCGCCTGACCCCCGGCCGCGTGGCCCTCCCGGCCGCGGGCGCCGTCCTTCCCGCCTGCGCCGTCCACGGCCGGGTCACTCCCGGCAGCCCGACCACCAGGCGAGGACCTCGTCGGCCACATCGGGGGCCGCCACGAGCAGTCCGTCGAGCGGCAGGGTCGCCGCGCCGCCACTCCGGTCGAGCACGACGGCCCCCGCTTCCCCCGCGACGCCCAGCGCCCCCGCGACGTCCCATTCGCGGTACCCGTGCAGCACCGCGGCGACGGCGTGGCCGAGCGCGACCTGCGTGACCGCCAGTGCCGACGAGCCGAGCACGCGCGTACCCGTGTGGGCCGCCGCCGCGCTCTCCAGGAATCGCGACAACCCCGGCCACGCGCTGCCCCCGCTGAGCTCGGTGCACACGATCGACCCCGCCGTCCTCGTGCGTGCGGGCACCCGCACGAGCGTCCCGTTGGCGCGCGCACCGCGACCTCGGCCCGCCGTGTAAATCTGCCCCCGATACGGGTCCGCCACCACGCCGACGACCGGTCCGTCCCCGTCGACCAGCGCGAGACTGTACGAACACCACGGGATACCCGCGACGTAGTTGGCGGTGCCGTCCACCGGGTCGACCACCCAGCGGTAGTCGGCCCCGTTCGCGCCCGCGTCGTCGCCGTACTCCTCACCGACCACCGGGATGTCGGGAAACTCGGTGGCCAGCACCCGGCGGGTGTGCCGTTCCAGGGTGCGGTCGGTGTCGGTCACCCAGTCGAACGGCGATTCCTTCGTGGTCGGCCGAGCCCCGCGGCCCGCCGTCGCGGTGATCACGTCGGTGGCGTCGGTGGCGAGCCTGCCTGCCACCTCCAGGGCCTGAGAGAGCAGGCCGGGGTCGACCGGGCGCAGCGTTCGGGACGAGAGGGTCATGCCGCTCCAATGTGGCGGCCGCGAGTGTCCTGCATGCGAAGTGCAGATGACACCTCGCTCGCGATCCGACGACGACTCGACCGGGGGACGGACGTGGCTGCGCCCCGAAGGGCACCGTGGGCTCCCGCCGGCCCGACCACCGCCCCCTCAACGGCACGCCGACGCGTGGCTGTGGTCAACGCCCCGAATCATCGTGACGGGGCGCCCCCTCGGCGACGGTGGCACCGGCGAAGAGTGGCACCGGCGGAGAGGCACCCGGCGAAGAGTGGCACCGGCGGAGAGGCACCCGGCGAGTACGGCGCCGGCGACAGTGTTCGGTGACCGTTCCACGGCGCGTTACGCGGGAGTAGTGGGACGGCCGTCGAGGCGGGCGATGCTGGGCCCGTGCGCGTTGCCATCGTCACCGAGAGCTTCCTGCCGCAGGTGAACGGCGTGACCAACTCCGTGCTGCGGGTCGTGGAGTACCTGACGGCCCGCGGTGACGACGTGCTGGTGGTCGCTCCGGGCGCCGGGCCCGAGGAGTACTGCGGCGCACCCGTGGTGCGGGTGCCCGCGGTGGAGCTGCCGGTGGTGAACACGCTGCCGGTGGGCGTTCCCACCCGCACGGTGCTGACGGCGCTGGCGGCGTTCGGCCCGGACGTGGTCCACCTGGCGTCGCCGTTCGTGGTCGGCGCGCGGGGGCTGGCCGCCGCGCGCCGACTCGGTGTGCCGACCGTGGCGGTGTACCAGACCGACATCCCCGGGTTCGCCGAGGCATATGGGCTCGGCCTCGGCGCCAGGGCCGCGTGGCGGTGGGTGCGCAGGCTGCACTCGCGTGCCGACCGCACGCTCGCGCCGTCGTCGGATTCGGCGCATCAGTTGCGGCTGCACGGCGTCCCGCGGGTGCACCGCTGGGGCAGGGGCGTGGACGTCGAACGGTTCGACCCGGCCCATGCCGACCCGGACCTGCGCGCCGAACTGGCTCCCGGCGGCGAACTACTCGTCGGCTTCGTCGGCAGGCTCGCTCCGGAGAAGGAGGTCGGCAGGCTCACCGCGCTCGCGGACGTGCCCGGGGTTCGGGTGGTGATCATCGGCGACGGGCCCGAGCACGAGTCGCTGCGCGAGGCGTTGCCCGACGCGGTGTTCCTCGGAGTGCGGTACGGCGACGAGCTCGCCCGCATCTACGCCAGCCTCGACGTGTTCGTCCACACCGGACCGCACGAGACGTTCTGCCAGACGGTGCAGGAGGCGATGGCCTCGGGGCTGCCCGTGATCGCACCGGCGGCGGGCGGGCCGCGCGACCTCGTCGACCACGGTCGAACGGGCTACCTGCTCCCACCCGACCACGGCGAGTTCACCCGCGTGCTGCCCGGCGTGGTCGACACGCTGCGGGACTCCGACCTGCGCGACGGCCTCGGCGGGGCGGGCCGCACCGCGGTGCTCGGCCGCACCTGGCCCGCCGTGTGCCGCAAGCTGACCGGCCACTACGACGCCGTCCGCGGGCAGATCCTGCGAGCCGCGTGACGGTCTCGGGAAGGACGCACGTCGCGATGGCCGGTGGCAGCGTTCGAGACCCCGCGCTCCGCACCCGGGCGCACATCGTGCAGCTCGCCAACTTCTACGGGCCGCGTTCCGGCGGTCTGCGCACGGCCCTGCATCACCTCGGCGCGGGGTATGTAGAGAGTGGACACCGGGTGACGCTCGTCGTGCCCGGCTCGGGCCACGACGACACGACACTGCCGACCGGGGTGCGCAGACTGACGCTGCCCGCACCCCGGATCCCCGGCACCGGCGGGTACCGGGCCGTCGATCCGCTACGGGTGCGCACGTTGCTGCGGGAGCTCGAACCCGATCTGCTCGAGGTGTCGGACCGGCTGACGCTGCGCGGGATGGGCACGTGGGCGCGCGAGCACGACGTGCCCAGTGTGGTGATCTCGCATGAACGCCTGGACCGGCTGCTCCAGCAGTTCCTGCTGCCGCGGCCGCTCGCCGAACGGGCCGCCGACGCGGCGAACCGCCGGATGGCGCGCAGCTACGACACGGTCGTCTGCACGACGGCGTTCGCGCGGGGTGAGTTCGACCGCATCGGCGCGCCGAACGTGCGGCGTGTCCCCCTGGGCGTCGACCTGAACACGTTCACCCCGGACCGCCGCGACGGCGACTGGCGGCGGGAGCTCGCGGGCGATGCCGACGCGCTGATCGTCCACTGCGGACGCCTGTCGCCGGAGAAACACGTGGAACGCAGCGTGGACACGATCGCCGAGCTGACCGAATCCGGCACGGACGTGCGGCTGGTGATCGCGGGCGACGGGCCGCGGCGGCGAGCCCTCGAACGTCGCGCGCGGGGTTTGCCGGTGCGGTTCCTCGGCCACCTCCCGCAGCGCGGCGATGTCGCCCGGCTGCTGGCGAGCGCCGACGTGTCGCTCGCCCCGGGGCCGCACGAGACGTTCGGGCTGGCGGCACTCGAGGCGTTGGCGTCGGGCACTCCCGTGGTCGTGTCCGAGTCCTCGGCGCTGCGCGAGATCGTCGAACCGGGCTGCGGCGCCGCCGTGGCGGACCGTGCGGGCGCGTTCGCGGGCGCGGTGACCGGCCTGCTCGGCAGTCCCGAGCCGGTGCGCCGCAGTCTCGCGCGGGCGCGGGCCGAGGAGTTCACCTGGCCCCGCTCCGTCGACGGGATGCTGCGGGTGCTCACCTCCGCCTGACTGCGGGCCCGAGGGGTGGGCCGATCGTGTGGTGCCTGCTTCGCCGCGGAACGCGGGAGTTCGGAGCGGCCGTCGAAGATGCGGGAGCGGGGTGGGTACACGGCCCGTGTGGTTCAGGTCGCGATATCCGATATTCCCACCCCGGACGGTCAGCGTTCCGATACGCTGGGCTGCTGCGAGACCTGAGGTGAGCAACGGGAGAAGGTCAGTCATGGCTGACGAGGGCAGTGCCGGTGGGGTCGGCGCGGAGGCATTCGCAGGCGTCGAGGCCAGCGGTCAGGCGAAGGCGAGCGGCGGCTTCTGGGACCAGGCCGTCTTCGCGGTCCAGGGCGCCAAGGGCACGGCGACCGCGGACGGCTGGGCGAAAGGCGCGGTGACCTCCGGGCCGATCGCCGGGGGCTTCATGATGGACCCCGAGACCGCCGAGGGCATGGTCCGCAAGGCCAAGTGGATCGCGGATCAGATGCAGCAGCAGCGCATCAAGGCTGAACGTTTGCTTCAAAGCGGACCACCGGCCCACGACCCCGGTAGTGATGCTTTCCAAAAGGTCGCACATGCCATGTTCGGGTTGGGTGCCGAAAGTGTGGCTGCCCAGTGGCGTCGTTATCGCGACATCGCTGAGAAGCTGCAGAAGGCGCTCGATGTGTACAACGAGACGGACGAGCAGGCGGGCAAGGACGCGAAGAAGTCCGGCGGAGGGCTGATCGATTGAGTTACCTGGTCAGGACCGCGGCGCTGGCCGCGTTCGCGGTGGTGGCAACGGCCTGCTCGAGCGAGTCCGACGGTCAGGCACAGCCCGAGCCGACGGCCCCGGCGCCGTCGAGCGTGTCCGCCGCACCGAGCAGCGCCGCGGACGGCGGGCATGAGCTGCCGCACAGCGGAGCGCCCGCCGTCACCAATCCGCTGCCCAAATCCGTCCTCGACGGTGATCCGTGTAGCCAAGCCCTGACGGACGCCCAAGCTAAGGAGTTGCTGGGGGATGCGGTCACGAGCAGGGATGATGACGAGCCGAAGCTCGGCCCGGGGTGCTACTGGTCGAACCAGGAGACGCTGGCGTCGTTCGGTCTGAACTACGACGTGCAGACTGGCCAGGGTTTGAGCGCTACTTATGCCAGCACCAAGCCGCAGAGGTCCTTCGAAGAGATCGATCCGGTCGGAGGGTTCCCGGCGGTCCAGTATTGGGAGAAGGACGACGACCGCGTTTGTTCGACGGTGGTCGGGCTTGCGGATGAGTACGCGGTGGTCATGTCGCTGGCCGTCGGTACGAAGGGCGCTGAAGAAGGCGACGATCCGTGCGAGGCTTCACGGACGGTTATGGAACGTGTCATCGGCAATTTGAAGGCGAAGGCCTGACGGTCGGAGCCGGCCTGCGCAGTGGCAGGTGAAGGGGGAGCGTGATGGGGAAGTTGTTCGGACCCCAGGACGAACTGGCCGAGCAGAAGTCGAAGATCCTGATCGAGCAGATCAACCCGTTCTCGGGGTCGATGGACCTGCACGAACTGGTGCGCCGCGTTCGCGAGGGGGACTCCGCGAAGTGGCAGACGACGTCCCAGGACATGGCCGGCGTCGCCTCCGGTAACGAGCAGGCCGCCAACGCCGGTCAGGAAATGCTGCAGGCGCTGGAGAGCTCGTGGTCCGGCGAGGGTGCCGACGCGGCGTCGCAGGCCATCCGCTCCAGCATCACGGTGACGCAGGACGCGTCCGACGTCTACCAGCGCAACTCCGACCACTTCACGACGAACTCCGGGCAGTTCGAGGACATCAAGCACCGGCTGCCCGACGTGCCCGCGAAGCCGCCCGAGACGGGCGCCTGGGACACCATCACGCCGTGGGACACCGACGCCGAGGACGCGGCCAACAAGTACAAGGCGGACGTCGACGCCGCCCGTTCGATGTACTCCGGATACGAGGGCAACGTCCACCGGTCCGCCTACGACATGCAGGCCGACTTCGGGCAGATCAAGGACCTCGGCGGCGACTTCGGTGCCATGGAGCGTGACCGCTCGGGTTCGGTCGAGGACTCGGGCTCGGGCGTCATCGACATCCCCGGCTCGGACGGTGGCGGGGACACGAGCCGTTCCGGCACATACGACGGCTCGGTCGGCGGTTCGGACCGGGGCGGTACGTCGGTCCCGCCCGGTGGTGGATACCAGCCGCCGAATCCGTCGAACGTCCCGACCTCGCCTGCGCCGACGAACGACCACACCGGCACGTCCGGATACACCCCGCCGAGCACGGTGACACCGCCCGCGGCGAACTACCCGGGGCCGAACGGCCCGGGCGGAATGCCGGGCGGCAACGGGTTCGGCCCGAACGGCAACACCCCCGGCACCACAGGCTTCGGGAACACGGGCTTCGGACCGACCGGAACGCCCGGCGCAGGCCCCGGCGGTTCGTCCGGCGGCGGTGCCGGAGGTGGCCGGTTCTCCCCGCCCGGCATGGGACGTGCGGGCGGCTACTCGGCAGGTGCGGGTGGCGGCGCCGGCGGCTACTCGAGTGGTGCGGCCGGTGGTGGCGCGCCCGGTTCCGGAGGGGGCGCGCCGGGCGCGGGCAGGATGACCGGCTCGGCTCCCGGCGGTTTCGGCCCGACCGGCTCCGGTGCTACGGCGGCCGGAGGTGCGGGTGCCGCGGCCGCGGGCGGCCGCGGCGGCGGAATGCCGATGGGTGCGATGGGCGGCGCGGGCCGCGGCGGCCAGGGCGGCGAGGACGAAGAGCACCAGCGCAAGTACCTCGCCGACAGCGACGAGGCGTTCTCCCTCACCGAGGACGGCGAAGTGCTTCGCGACCCGGTCACCGGCCACGTCGTCACCCCGCCGACCATCGGCGAGTGACCGCCATGGCCGTACTGCACCGTCCCGTCGTCCTGCGCCGGGAAACCCTGCTGCACGTGTGGGAACTCGAAGGTCTCGGCGAGACCCACCCGGTCCTCGGCGCGCGCACGAAATACGTTCCGATGGACCTCACGGGCGAGACGAACCGGGAATGCTTTCGCGTCCTGGCCGAACTGGGACTCGCCGCGGGCGAAACGCCCACGCGTGAATTCCGCGTCGCGCTTCGGGTGCTGAATTCCCCGGACCGCGACCTGTACTGCTACAGCGAAACCGTCCGCGGGAAACTGCAGTTCGCCGCGGCCTCCGGCGGCGGTGTGACCGTCGGCGTGCAGGTCGACGGTGACCTCGTGACACTCGTGACCACGGGCGAGGACGACCTCGTGGACGGATTCATCTCGGAACTGCCCGAATACCCGCCAGCGTCCATTCCTCCGCTCCACACGACGAAGCGGGAATTCGAACAGCGCGACGAGAACCACGACATGTTCGCCGCGAAACAGAGCCCGGCGAAACAACTCGAGAACACGATGAAAGCCCCACGGCTGGGCGTGCACCAGGTGTACGCGGGAGGCCGCACCTCCGACGGCGGGTACCGCAACAGCAAACCGTTCACCGTCATCGACATCCGCGACCGCGGCCGCGTCGTCACCTTCGCCGACCCCGACGGCGGAATCCACTGCCTGCCCGGCGACTCCGCCACCCTGACGAAGACGCTCCTCGCCACGTGGCAGTCACTGCCCTGACCGACCCGCTCCGCGCGGCCCCCTACGCCCGCCCGTCTCCCACCGCCACCCAAAGCGACACGCTCCGCGTGGCCCCCTAGGCCCGCCCGTCTCCCACCACCGCCCAACAGGACGCGCTGCCGCGCGGCCCCCTACGCCCGCCCGTCTCCCACCGCCACCCAAAGCGACACGCTCCGCGTGGCCCCCTAGTCTCGAACCATGTCTCGTGCGTCGCTGGACAAGGATCCTCGCGAGGTCGCCGCCATGTTCGACGGCGTCGCCGCAGGCTACGACCGTGCCAACTCGGTGATGACCTTCGGCTTCGACCGCCGCTGGCGGGCCACCACGGCCGGCGCCCTCGACGCGCGCGAGGGCGAACGTGTGCTGGATCTCGCGGCGGGCACCGGCGTGTCCACCGAGGAGTACGCACGCGACGGCGCCTGGTGCGTCGCCGCCGACTTCTCCCTGGAAATGCTCCGCAACGGCCGTGACCGTGGCCTGCCGATGATCGCCGCGGACGCGCTGCACCTGCCGTTCGCCGACGAGTCGTTCGACGCCGTGACCGTGTCCTTCGGGCTGCGCAACTTCGTCGACACCAAGGCCGCGCTCGTCGAGATCATGCGGGTCGTCAGGCCCGGCGGCAGGCTCGTGATCTGTGAGGTGTCGACGCCGACGTTCGCGCCGATCCGGTTCGTGTACCGCAAGATCGTTCTGCGACTGCTGACCTGGCTCGGCCGCCGCGCAGCCTCCAACCCCGAGGCGTACGGCTATCTCGCCGAGTCCATGCTGACCTGGTACGACCAGCGGTCGCTGGGCGAGGTCATCGCCTCGGCGGGCTGGACGAAGGTCGAATGGCTCAACCTCACGTTCGGTGCCGTCGCCCTCCACCGGGCCCGCAAACCCGAGCCCGAACAGCCACCGGCGCCCGAGCCGCACGGCAGCCCTGCGAAAATCGACCCATGACTCAGGATGCCGAGGTCATCGTCGTCGGAGCAGGGCCGGCGGGATCGACCGTCGCCACGTACCTCGCCCGAGCGGGCGTCGACGTGCTGCTGCTGGAGAAGACCACGTTCCCGCGCGACAAGGTCTGCGGTGACGGACTGACCCCGCGGGGCGTCAAGCAGCTGATCGATCTCGGCCTGGACATGAGCCCCGAAGCGGGCTGGACGTTCAGCAAGGGGCTGCGGATCATCACCGGTGACCTGCACCTGCAGCTCGACTGGCCGGACCTGACGAGCTACCCGCCGTACGGTGTGGCCCGCACCCGGCACGACTTCGACGAGCTCCTCGCGCGGACCGCCGTCGAGGCGGGTGCACGGCTGCAGGAGCGCACCACCGTCACCGGCGCGATCACCGACGAAAGCACGGGCCGTGTCGTCGGGGTGGAAGGCAAGTCCGGTCCCGACAAACAGCCGGTGAGCTATCGGGCCCCGCTGGTGCTCGCGTGCGACGGCGTGTCGGCGCGGCTGGCGCTGTCGGTAGGCATCGAGAAGGACGACAAGCGGCCCATGGGCGTCGCCGTCCGCCGGTACTACAAGAGCCCGCGGCACGACGAGGAGTACATCGAGGGACACCTCGAGCTGTGGGACCGCGCGGACCCCGCGAACCCGAAGCTGCTGCCCGGCTACGGCTGGGCCTTCCCTCTCGGCGACGGCACGGTCAACGTCGGCCTGGGGATGCTGTCGACGTCGAAGTCGTTCCGCAACATCGACTACCGGCAGCTGCTGCGTTCCTGGCTCGACGGCACGCCCGAGGAATGGGGCTACCGCGAGGAGAACGCCGTCGGGAAGATCGGCGGTGCGGGCCTGCCGATGGGGTTCAATCGCACGCCGCACTACCGCGACGGGCTGCTGCTGCTCGGCGACGCCGGCGGGATGGTCAGCCCGTTCAACGGCGAGGGCATCTCGGCCGCGATGGAGTCGGCGCAGCTGGCCGCCGAGCACGTACTGCAGGCCCTGGCGCGGCCGGAGGGGCCGTCGCGGGAGCGTGCCCTCGAGGGCTACCCGCGTGCCGTGGCGGAGCTGATGGGCGGTTACTACCGGCTGGGCAACACGTTCGCCAAGCTCATCGGCAAGCCGAAGATCATGCGCGCAGCCACGAAGTACGGACTGCGCGTCAACCCGATCATTCCGCTCGTCTACAAGGGCCTGTCGGGTTGCTACGACGCGAAGGGCGGCGACGCGGTGGACCGCATCATCGCCGCCATGTCGCGCGTCACACCAAGCGCCTGAACCCACCCCACGGCACGGGGTCACGTGGGATAGATCACGTCCGGTTTCATGATCGACATGGCCGCTGTCTTCCCGATCCTTTTTGCGCTGGTGATGCCAGGTGCGACCGCCGGAGCGGGTGCCTGACAGGCGGCCGACTTAGGTCTGCCTTATATGCCGGGGATGTGCAGGGGGCTAGCGACAGCGTGTGACTCGCGTCCTACACTGACCCCATGCTTTGTGAAGCGGTTCACAACCACGACGGAGTGCTTGTGAACGTTTTCACGAGGTCAGTGCGTCGCGTGCCACGTAGGGCGTACGCACGAGCACGCAGATCGCTGTGATCTGTACCGCCGACGTCGTGGCCGGGGCATAGCCCGAGTCACGAAGCCGGCACCCCGGCAGCACACCCGATACGTCCGAACGCAACGCCGCGGAAAGGATGGTGCCCGCAGTGAACGTCACGTTCGCGCCGGCCGGATTCGCTTCGGCGAGCCGGGCTCCGGCCGAGCACGCGCCGGCAGGCCCGGGTCTCACGGAGACTCCGGCCGACCAGGTGCTGGCCGGCGGGCAGGTACTGGCTCAGGAGGCGGCCGCGGGCATCGGGATCTACCTGCCCCTGGTGTTGCTGATCGTTCTCGCGGCTGGGTTCGGCGTCTTCTCCGTGCTGCTGGGCCCGCTCGTCGGCCCCAGCCGGTACAACAAGGCCAAGACGGCTGCCTACGAGTGCGGGATCGAACCGTCGCCGCAACCGGTCGCGGGCGCGGGCCGCATGCCCGTCGCCTACTACGTCACGGCGATGCTGTTCATCCTCTTCGACATCGAGATGGTCTTCCTCTTCCCGTACGCCATCGCCGCGGACGCGCTCGGGTTGTGGGGTCTCGGCGCGGTGGCGCTGTTCATCGCGACCTTCTTCATCGCCGACTTCTACGTGTGGCGCCGCGGCGGCCTGGATTGGAACTGATGCGCCATGGGTCTTGAGGAGAAACTCCCCAACGGAATCCTGCTGGCGTCGCTGGAGGGTGTCGTCAACTGGGCCCGCAAGAACTCGATGTGGCCCGCGACGTTCGGCCTCGCGTGCTGCGCCATCGAGATGATGACCAGCGGCGGATCGCGGTACGACCTCGCGCGGTTCGGCATGGAGCGCTTCAGCGCCACGCCCCGGCAGGCCGACCTGATGATCGTCGCGGGCCGCGTCACGCAGAAGATGGCGCCGGTCCTGCGCCAGATCTACGACCAGATGGCCGAGCCGCGCTGGGTGCTCGCGATGGGCGTGTGCGCCTCGTCCGGCGGCATGTTCAACAACTACGCGGTCGTGCAGGGCGTCGACCACATCGTGCCGGTCGACATGTACCTGCCGGGCTGCCCGCCGCGGCCGGAGATGCTGCTCGACGCGATTCTCAAGCTGCACGCGAAGGTCCAGGACGAGCCGATCAACGCCCGCCGCGCGCAGTTGCGTGAGGAGAGCGGCGCGAAGACCGAGATGATCCCGTCGTCCGTCAAGTACGCGAAGAAGTAGGGCGAGGCCATGGCTGACGAGGACACGCAGAACCCGCGCACCGGTGGCGAGAACTCGAGCGCCGAACGGCCCGAGGGCGGCCTCGAGCCACGGGGTGCCGAACCGGCACGGGTGGTCGCCGGTCACGAACGCAGGGGCATGTTCGGTGTTTCCGGCAGCGGCGACACATCGGGCTACGGCGGTCTGCGCCTGCCCGCCTACTCGCCGCCGCCCGCGGAACGCCCGTACGGCGGCTGGTTCGACGACTTCGCCGACGAGTTCTACGCCGCCCTCGCCGACAACGGCATCCCCGCCGAGGCGATCCTGCAGGTGACCGTGGACCGCGGCGAGATCACCTTCTACGTCGACCGCGAGCATCTCGTCGCGATGTGCCGGGTGCTGCGCGACGACGAGGGGCTGCGCTTCGAGGTGTGCAGCTCGGTGTCCGGTGTGGACTACGGCGAGGACGTGCCGCAGCGGCTGCACTCGGTGTACCACCTGCTGTCGATGACCTACCGCCGTCGCATCCGCCTCGAGGTGACGTTGGACGTCGAGGACGCGCACGTGCCGTCCGTTGTGGAGGTCTACCCGACCGCGGACTGGCACGAGCGCGAGGCCTACGACATGTTCGGCATCGTCTACGACGGCCACCCCGCGCTGACCCGCATCCTCATGCCCGACGACTGGGAAGGGCATCCGCAGCGCAAGGACTACCCGCTCGGCGGCATTCCCGTGGAGTACAAGGGCGCGGAGATCCCGCCGCCGGACACGCGGAGGTCGTACTCGTGAGGACACCGCCGAAGTACTCACTCCCGCTGGAGGCGCGGAGGACACCGCCGAAGTACTCGTTCCCGATGGAGGCGCCATGACCACCAGCGACCACATCGCCGACGTGTCCACGGGTACGGACACGACTCCGGAGGGGTCGGACAGCGCCCCGTACGCCGAGCCGCGCGAGACCACCGAGGGCCCGGTCTACACCGTCAGCGGCGGTGACTGGGACGACGTGCTCTCGGATGCGGGCCACGACGAACGCATGGTCATCAACATGGGCCCGCAGCACCCGTCGACGCACGGCGTGCTGCGGCTGGTGCTGGAGATGGAGGGCGAGACCGTCACTCAGCTCCGGTCGGTGATCGGCTACCTGCACACGGGCATCGAGAAGAACTGCGAGTACCGCACGTGGACGCAGGGCGTCACGTTCGTGACGCGCATGGACTACCTGTCTCCGCTGTTCAACGAGATGGGCTACTGCCTCGCGGTGGAGAAGCTGCTCGAGCTCGAGGTTCCGCGCCGTGCGCAGCTGTTGCGGGTGCTGCTCATGGAGATCAACCGCATCGGTTCGCACTTCGTCTACATCGCCACCGGTGGCATGGAGCTCGGCGCCACGACGGCGATGACGCTCGGTTTCCGTGAGCGTGAAGAGGTGCTGCACCTGCTCGAGCACCTGACGGGGCTGCGCATGAACCACGCGTTCATCCGGCCCGGCGGGTTGGCGCAGGACATGCCGGAGGACTTCGTCGAGAAGGTCACCGAGTTCTGCAAGGTGATGGACGAGCGGCTGCCGCTGTACGACAAGCTCTTCACCGGCCAGCCGATCTGGCGCAACCGGCTCAAGGGCGTGGGCTACCTGCCGCTGGACGCGTGCCTGGCGCTCGGCATCACGGGGCCGGTGCTGCGCTCGGCGGGTGTGGCGTGGGACCTGCGCAAGACCGATCCGTACTCCTGCTACGACGAGTTCGACTTCGAGGTGCCGACGTCGACCGACGCCGACTGCTGGGCCCGCTACCTGCTCCGCGTCGAGGAGATGCGCCAGTCGGTGCGGATCATCCGGCAGGTCCTGGAGAAGCTCGAGCCCGGCCCGGTGATGGTCGAGGACCGCAAGGTCGCCTGGCCCGCGCAGTTGTCGGTCTCGAGCGACGGCATGGGCAACTCCCTCGACCACGTCCGCAAGATCATGGGCCAGTCGATGGAATCGCTGATCCACCACTTCAAGCTGGTCACCGAGGGCTTCCGGGTGCCGCCCGGCCAGGTGTACTCGACCGTCGAGTCGCCCCGCGGCGAGCTCGGGTTCCACCTCGTCTCCGACGGCGGCACGCGGCCTGCCCGGGTCCACGTGCGCGAACCGAGCTTCGTGAACCTCCAGGCGATGCCGGCGATGTCGGAGGGCGGCCTGGTCGCCGACGTCATCGCGGCCGTCGCATCGATCGACCCGGTGATGGGGGGAGTGGACCGATGAGCAGTCCGAAGGGCGGCCCCGCCGGCGGCGGAGCCCCGAAGACGGCGACCACGTTCGGAGAGGACACGGTCGCCGAGGCACGCGAGTTGATCTCGCGCTATCCGCAGTCGCGGTCCGCGTTGTTGCCGCTGCTGCACCTGGTGCAGTCGGTCGAGGGGTACGTCAGCCAGGAGGGCATGACGTTCTGTGCCGAACAGCTCGGGCTGTCGGAGGCCGAGGTCGCGGCGGTCGCGACGTTCTACACGATGTACAAACGCAGGCCGTGCGGCGAGCACCTGGTGAGCGTGTGCACGAACACGCTGTGCGCGGCGATGGGCGGCGACGCGATCTACAAGCGGCTGCAGCAGCATCTCGGTTCGGAGAGCGCGCCACTCGGCCACGAGGACGTCGCGGGCACGCCGGGCGAGAGCGGCTCGGTGATGCTGGAACACGCCGAGTGTCTCGCGGCGTGCGATCTGGCCCCCGTGCTGCAGGTCAACTACGAGTACTTCGACAACCAGACCGAGGACAGCGCGGTCGAGCTGGTCGACGCGTTGCGGCGCGGCGACAAGCCGCACCCGACGCGCGGCGCGCCGCTGTCGGACTTCAAGACGGTGGAGCGGCGCCTGGCCGGGCTGCTGCCCGAGGACGACGACGAGTTCTGGACCGATGTGGACGGGCCGTCGCAGGCTGTCGAGACGATGCGCGGCGCCCAGCTGGCCGCGGACCGCAACTGGACGGCACCGGCCGCGCCGGCGGACGTGCCGCTGCCGGAGGTGGAGGCGAAATGAGTACCTCGGAGAAGGCTCCGTTGACGCCGGTGCTCACGAAGCGCTGGTTGTCGCCGCAGTCGTGGCGGTTGGAGACGTACGAGAAGCTCGAGGGCTACACCGCGATGCGGAAGGCGTTGAGCGCCGCGCCGGAGCAGGTCATCCAGATGGTGAAGGATGCGGGCCTGCGTGGTCGTGGTGGTGCGGGTTTCCCGGCGGGTGTGAAGTGGGGCTTCATGCCGAAGGACGAGGAGAAGCCGCACTACCTGGTGATCAACGCCGACGAGGGTGAGCCCGGTACGTGCAAGGACATCCCGCTGATGATGGCGGATCCGCACGCGCTGATCGAGGGTTGCATCATCGCGGCGTACGCGATGCGTTCGCACCACTGTTTCATCTACGTCCGCGGTGAGGCGCTGCATCCGATGCGGAGGCTGCACGCGGCGGTCCGCGAGGCGAAACAGGCCGGCTACCTGGGCCACGACATCCTCGGTTCGGGGTTCGATCTGGAGATGACGGTGCACGCGGGTGCGGGCGCCTACATCTGCGGTGAGGAGACGGCGCTGCTCGACTCGCTCGAGGGCCGTCGTGGCCAGCCGCGGCTGAAGCCGCCGTTCCCCGCGGCGTCCGGGTTGTACGCGGCGCCGACGACGGTCAACAACGTGGAGACGATCGCGACGGTCCCGTCGATCATCAACGGCGGTTCCGACTGGTTCCGCGCGATGGGCAGCGAGAAGTCGCCGGGGCCGAAGATCTACTCGGTGTCCGGCCACGTCGAGCGTCCCGGTCAGTACGAGGCGCCGCTGGGTACGACGCTGCGGGAACTGCTCGAGATGTGTGGCGGGATGAAAGACGGTATCCCGCTGAAGTTCTGGACGCCGGGCGGATCGTCGACGCCGCTGTTCACCGCTGATCATCTGGACGTGGCGCTGGACTTCGAGGGCGCTGCTGAGGCCGGTTCGATGCTGGGAACCACGGCGGTGCAGGTGTTCAACGAGACGGTGTCGGTGCCGTGGGCCGTGATGAAGTGGACGCAGTTCTACGAGCACGAGTCCTGTGGCAAGTGCACGCCGTGCCGTGAGGGCACCTTCTGGCTGGCGCAGGTTCTCGAGCGCATGGTCGACGGCCGGGGCAGCGAGGAGGACATCGACACGCTGCTGGACGTCTGCGACAACATCGGCGGACGGTCGTTCTGCGCACTCGGTGACGCCGCGGTCAGCCCGATCCAGAGCGGCATCAAGTACTTCCGTGACGAGTTCCTCGCGCTGTGCGAGTCGAACAGGCCCGCGCGGGCGGCCGGGACGGTCGCGTCCCCGGAGCCCGTGCCCGGCAGTGATTCCCAGGCCGCGCAACCGGTTGGAGCACAGGCATGACCGTGGCACCGGAGAAGTCCGATGTGGACGTACCGGAGGGGTACGTCAAGCTCACCATTGACGGCGAGGAGATCGTCGCACCGAAGGGCGAGCTGCTGATCCGCACCGCCGAACGGCTCGGCACGGTGATCCCCCGGTTCTGCGACCACCCGTTGCTCGACCCGGCGGGCGCGTGCCGGCAGTGCCTCGTCGAGGTGGAGATGAACGGCCGTCCCATGCCGAAACCGCAGGCCTCGTGCACGTTGACGGTCGCCGACGGCATGGTCGTCAAGACGCAGGTGACGTCGGAGGTCGCGGACAAGGCCCAGCAGGGTGTGATGGAGCTGCTGCTCATCAACCATCCGCTGGACTGCCCCATCTGCGACAAGGGCGGGGAATGTCCGCTGCAGAACCAGGCGATGGCTCACGGGCGCACCGATTCCCGCTTCGTCGACAAGAAGCGCACGTTCCCGAAACCGCTGCCGATCTCGTCTCAGGTGCTGCTCGACCGGGAGCGCTGCGTGCTGTGCCAGCGTTGCACGCGGTTCTCCGACCAGATCGCGGGTGACCCGTTCATCGACTTGCTCGAGCGGGGCGCCCACCAGCAGATCGGCACCGCGGAGACGGCGGACGTGCTCGACGCCGCCTCACACACGTCGGAGCCTGATTCCGCCTCAGCGGGAAAGAGTGCTTCGGCGGGGCTTGATTCCGCCTCAGCGGGAAAGAGTGCTTCGGCGGGCGGGCAGCCGTTCCAGTCCTACTTCTCCGGCAACACGATCCAGATCTGCCCGGTCGGTGCGCTCACCAGCGCCCAGTACCGCTTCCGGTCGCGGCCGTTCGACCTGGTGTCGACGCCGAGCGTGTGCGAGCACTGCTCGTCCGGATGCGCGGAGCGGACGGACTTCCGCCGCGGCAAGGTCATGCGCAAGCTCGCCGGGGACGACCCCGAGGTCAACGAGGAGTGGATCTGCGACAAGGGCAGGTTCGCCTTCCGCTACGCCGCCGCAGAGCAGCGCATCCGCAGGCCGTTGGTTCGCAACGTCGAGACCGGCGAACTGGAGGAGACGTCGTGGACCGAGGCGCTCCGCGCGGCGGCCGACGGGTTGGCGAAGGCGCGTGACGGCAAGGGCGTCGGGGTGCTGCCCGGCGGCCGCGTGACGCTCGAGGACGCCTACGCCTACAGCAAGTTCGCGCGCGTGGCACTGCGCACGCACGACGTCGACCATCGCGCACGGGCGCATTCGGCCGAGGAACTGGATTTCCTCGCCTCCCGGGTGGTGAGCGACGGCGGCCCGGCCGGCGGCGGCGTGACCTTCTCCGATCTGGAGAAGGCGCCGATCGCGCTGTGCGTCGCCTTCGAGCCGGAAGAGGAGGCGCCCGCCGTCTTCCTGCGGCTGCGCAAGGGTGCGCGCGCGAACGACGTCAAGGTGGTCCACATCGGACAATGGGCGTCCCCGGCGGTGGAGAAGACCTTCGGGGAACTGCTCGCGTGTGCGCCCGGCGGTGAGGCGGGCGCGGTGGACGGCATCGCCCAGCATGCTCCGGACGTCGACGAGGCGCTGCGTTCCGAGGGTGCGGTCGTGCTGGTCGGCGAACGCGCCGCCGAGGTGCCGGGCCTGCCGACGGCGCTGCACCGGCTGGTCGAGCGCACGGGTGCACGCCTCGCGTGGATCCCGCGCCGGGCCGGCGAACGCGGCGCTGTCGAGGCGGGCACGCTGCCGACGCTGCTGCCCGGAGGGCGGCCCGTCACCGACGCCGACGCCCGCGCCGAGGTGGAACGCCACTGGGGTCTCGACCCCGGGACGTTGCCGGCGGACCCGGGACGCGACATGACGGGCATGCTGAACGCGATCGTCACCCGTGACCTGGACGGCCTGCTCGTCGGAGGCGTCGACCTCGACGACCTGCCCGACCCGGCGCTGGCCCGCAAGGCGTTCGACGCGGCCGAGTTCGTCGTGTCGCTGGAACTGCTGCCGAGCACGGTCACGCCGTACGCCGACGTGGTGCTGCCGATCGCACCGGTCGACGAGAAGAGCGGCACGTTCGTCAACTGGGAGGGCCGTCGCAGGCCGTTCGCCGTGACCCTCGACGGGACGGGCGCGCTGGCCGACTGTCGGGTCCTCGACACGCTCGGCGTCGAGATGGACACGGACCTGTTCACCCAGACGTCCGACGCCGCGCTCGGCGACCTCGACCGGTTGGCCGCGGCCACGGCGCGGGCGGCGGCACCGGACCATCCGTCGGCCGAACCGCCAGCGCCCGGGGACGGGCAGGCGCTGCTGGCGACGTGGCGGCAGCTCATCGACGACGGATCGCTGCAGATCGACGAGCCCGCGCTCGCAGGCACCGCACGACGCGTCGTCGCCCGCATGTCCCGCGCGACCGCCGACGGCCTCGGCGACCACGTGACGGTGTCGACCGACCGCGGGTCGGTGACGCTGCCCGTCGAAGTGACCGACCTGCCGGACGGTGTCGTCTGGCTCCCCGGCAACTCGCCGGGTTCGAAACTCCGCGCCACGCTCGGTGCCGGGCACGGCGCGGTCGTCGACATCGCCGGAGGTGACCGGTGATGAGCCCGCTTCTCGCGCAGGCGGCCACGGAGCCGATCAACCGGGCGGAGCTGCTCGCCGACGACCCGCTGTGGCTGATCCTGCTCAAGGCCGTCGTGGTCCTGCTGATCGGCCCGATCTTCACGGTCGTGCTCATCGTCGGCGAGCGGAAGATCGTCGGCCGGATGCAGAACCGTCCCGGCCCGAACCGCGTCGGCCCGTTCGGCATGCTGCAGTCCCTCGCCGACGCGGTGAAACTGCCGTTCAAAGAACAGGTCATTCCCGACACGGCCGACCGGAAGATCTACTTCCTCGCGCCGGTGATCGCGGTCGTGCCCGCGCTGATCGGTCTCGCCGCGATCCCGTTCGGCGGCGAGGTGACGATCTTCGGCGAACGCACCGTGCTGCAGTTGATCGAACTCCCGGTGAGCGTGCTGCTCGTGCTCGCGGGCGCGTCGATCGGCGTGTACGGCATCGTGCTCGGCGGCTGGGCCTCCGGATCGCCGTACCCGCTGCTCGGCGGACTGCGGTCGGCGGCACAGGTCATCTCGTACGAGATCGCGATGGGCCTGTCGATCATCGGCGTGGTGCTGTACTCGCAGTCGATGGCCACCAGCGGCATCGTCGCGGCGCAGGCCGACGGCGGCTGGTACTTCTACCTGTTGCTGCCGAGTTTCGTCATCTACCTCGTCTCGATGGTCGGCGAGACCAACCGCGCCCCGTTCGACCTGCCCGAGGCCGAGTCCGAACTGGTCGGCGGGTTCCACACCGAGTACAGCTCGATGAAGTTCGCGATGTTCTTCCTCGCCGAGTACTCGAACATGGTGATCGTGTCGGCGTTCGCGACGACGCTGTTCCTCGGCGGCGGGATGTTCCCGTTCTTCGGCGCCGACGCCGCGATCAACCAGGGCTGGTGGCCCGCCCTGTGGTTCCTGGCGAAGATGTGCGTGATCCTCTTCGGCTTCATCTGGCTGCGCGGCACGCTGCCACGGTTCCGCTACGACCAGTTCATGAAGCTGGGCTGGAAGGTCCTGGTGCCGGCCGCGCTGGTGTGGCTGCTCCTGATCGCCACGGTCCGCGCGCTGCGCAACGCCGAGGGCGTCTCCACAGGGCAGATCCTCATCATCGGCGGCGTGGCGATCGTCGTGGTCGTCCTGCTGATGCTGCTCATCCCGGAGAAGGAGATCCCGGAGGACGAGGGCGTCGTGACGACGAGCGGCGGAGGCCACCCGGTGCCGCCGCTGGACTTGAAGGTGCCGGAGACCACGCCGCGTCGGAAGGCCGTCGAGGCCAGGCGCAGGTCCGAGGAGAAGCAACAGGCGGAGTTGAGTCCACAGGCGGCGGGCGCGCCCGGCGAAAGCTCGAAGGAAGGAGAGTCCCATGGGGATCTTTGATCCGGTCAAGGGATTCGGCGTCACCTTCGGGATGATGTTCAAGAAGGTCGCCACCGAGGAGTATCCGGAGATCGGCGCTCCCGCCGCCCCGCGGTACCACGGCAGGCACCAGCTGAACCGCCATCCCGACGGCCTCGAGAAGTGTGTCGGCTGCGAGTTGTGCGCGTGGGCGTGCCCTGCAGACGCGATCTTCGTCGAGGGCGGCGACAACACCGAGGAGGCGCGGTACTCGCCGGGTGAGCGCTACGGCGCGGATTATCAGATCAACTATCTGCGCTGCATCGGTTGCGGACTGTGCGTCGAGGCCTGCCCCACGCGGTCCCTCACAATGATCAATTTCTACGAGCTCGCCGACGACAACCGGCAGGACCTCATCTGGACCAAGGAGGACCTGCTCGCCCCGTTGCTTCCCGGTATGGAGCAGCCGCCGCACCCGATGCGCCTCGGTGAGAACGAGCAGGACTACTACGTCAACGGTCCGGAACTCGCCCGCGACCGCGGTGTTCCGGAGCACGAGACGGTCGAGACCGACACCGAGGAGGCGGTCCGATGAGGACGGAGGCGCCGCTGGTGCTGGCCCAGGCAGGGGCCGACGCGACGGTGTCCACCGGTGAGGCCGTCGCGTTCTGGGTGCTCGGCCCGATCGCCGTGGCCGGCGCGCTCTGCATGATCTTCGCGCGCAACGCGGTGCACTCGGCGTTGTGGCTCGTGATGACGATGTTGTCGCTGGGGATGCTCTACATGCTCCAGCAGGCGCCGTTCCTCGGCTTCACGCAGATCATCGTCTACACCGGCGCGATCATGATGCTGTTCCTGTTCGTGCTGATGATGGTCGGCAGGGAGTCGTCGGACTCCGTGCTGGAAGTGCTGCGCGGCCAACGGCTCATGGCGGCCGTGCTCGGCATCGGCATCGCCGGCGTACTCGCGGGAGCGCTCACCCGCGCGTTGACCGACGTGCCGCCCGCACCCGCGATGAACCCGTGGACCCCGGAAGGCGGCGGCGCGGGTGGCCTCGCCCGGGTGATCTTCCAGGACTACCTCTTCCCGTTCGAGCTCACGTCGGCGCTGCTGATCACGGCCGCGGTCGGCGCGATGGTCCTCGCGTTCACCGACCGGCACTCGAAGCAGGGCAAGCGCAGCCAGCGGGACCTCGTCGAGGCACGGTTCCGCGGCGAGTACGAGCGCCCCTCGCCGAAGCCGGGACCCGGCGTGTACGCGACGTCCAACTCCGTCGCCACGCCCGCGCTGCTGCCCGACGGTTCGATCGCGCCGGAGTCGCTGTCGTCGCTCATCGAATCGACCCCGACGGCGCAGCTGCAGGCCCACCGCAAGCAGCTCGAAAGCCGCGCGGCGGGATCGGACACGCACGCGCTCCTCGACCCCGAGGACGGCACCGGTGACGGCGACGCGCCCGCCGGCGCCGCGGCGACGGCCACGGAGGACAAGGCATGACCCCGACGTACTACCTGCTGCTGTCGGCGCTGCTGTTCAGCATCGGCGCGGTCGGCGTGCTGGTGCGGCGTAACGCGATCGTCGTGTTCATGTGCATCGAGCTGATGCTCAACGCCGTGAACCTCTCGCTCGTCACGTTCGCGCGCATCAACGCCGACCTCGGCGGGCAGGTCATGGCGTTCTTCGTGATGGTCGTGGCCGCAGCGGAGGTCGTGGTCGGACTGGCCATCATCATGGCGATCTTCCGCACCCGCCGGTCCGCCTCCATCGACGACACCAACCTGCTCAAGTACTAAGGGCAAGGGGAAACAACTGTGATCGCATCATCGTGGCTGCTGGTCGCGTTCCCGGCGCTCGGTGCGCTCGTGCTGCTCGTCGGCGGCAAGCGCACGAACTCGTGGGGCCACCTGCTCGGCTGTGCGACCGTCGCGGCGTCCTTCGTGTACGCGCTGGCGTTGTTCGCGTCGGAATCGTTGAGCCAGGCCGTCGACACGACACTCTGGTCGTGGATCCCGGTCGAGGCGCTGCAGGTCGACTTCGGACTGCGGATCGACCCGCTGTCGATGACGTTCGTGCTGCTGATCACGGGCGTGGGCGCGCTGATCCACGTCTATTCGATCGGCTACATGTCCGACGACCGGGATCGCAGGCGCTTTTTCGCCTACCTGAACCTGTTCGTCGCGTCGATGCTGATCCTGGTGCTGGGAAACAGCTTCGTCATGCTGTACCTCGGCTGGGAGGGCGTCGGCCTCGCGTCGTACCTGCTGATCGGCTGGTACACGGACCGTCCGGCCGCGGCGACCGCGGCGAAGAAGGCGTTCCTGATGAACCGCGTCGGCGACGTCGGCCTCGCGATCGCGATCTTCCTGATGTTCAAGCACATCGGCAGCACCAGCTACGAGGCGGTGTTCGCCGGCATCGGGGACGTCTCGCCGGGCGTGGTCACGGCGGTCGCGCTGCTGCTCCTGCTGGGGGCGTGCGGTAAGTCCGGCCAGTTCCCGCTGCAGGCGTGGCTGCCGGACGCCATGGAGGGTCCGACGCCGGTCTCGGCCCTGATCCACGCCGCGACGATGGTCACCGCGGGCGTCTACCTCATCGCGCGCGGCGCGCCGATCTACAACCTGACCGAGGACGGCAGGCTGGTGGTCGCGCTCGTCGGTGCGTTCACGCTGCTGCTCGGCTCGATCATCGGCTGCGCCTACGACGACATCAAGAAGGTGCTGGCCTACTCCACGGTCAGCCAGATCGGGTACATGATGCTCGCCGTCGGGCTCGGCCCGTTCGGCTACGCGCTGGCCATCGCGCACCTGCTGACGCACGGCTTCTTCAAGGCCGGGCTGTTCCTCGGCGCCGGGTCGGTCATGCACGCCATGAACGACGAGGTCGACATGCGCAAGTTCGGCGGCCTGGCGAAGAAGCTGCCGATCACGGCCGTCACGTTCGGCCTCGGCTACCTGGCGATCATCGGGTTCCCGTTCCTCTCGGGCTTTTTCACCAAGGACGCCATCATCGAGGCGGCGTTCGGCCAGGAGGGCTGGCGCGGCTGGGTGCTCGGCGGGTCGGCGCTGCTGGCCGCGGGTATCACCGGCTTCTACATGACGCGCCTGATGCTGCTGACGTTCTTCGGTAAGGAGCGCTGGCGCGAGACGACCTCGGCCGACGGCCGCGAGTTCCATCCCCACGAATCGCCGCCGACGATGACCGCACCGATGATCGTGCTGTCGATCGGCTCGGTTGCCGCGGGCGGACTGCTCATCGGCGGCGACACCCTGGCCGAGTTCCTCAGCCCGTCGGTCGGGGCGTTGCAGGAGAGCCACCACGGAGTGCTGCCGCACGCGCTGATCCCGTGGTTGACGGTGCTGGTCTCGGGGCTCGGTGTGCTCGGCGCGTGGGCGTTGTTCGGACGCCGCACGGAGGGCTCGACGTACACGGCCGTCGAACGTCCTGAGCGCGTGGCCTGGCCGGTGCGTGCCGCGCGGAAAGACCTGTACGGCAACGCGCTCAACGAGGCGCTCGTCGCGACACCGGGCATGTGGCTCACGCGGTCGGCGGTGTTCCTCGACAACCGGGGCGTCGACGGCGCCGTCAACGGGCTCGCCGCCGCGTTCGGCGGTGGCTCCGGACGGCTGCGCCGGATGCAGACCGGTTTCGTCCGCTCGTACGCACTGTCGATGCTCGGCGGCTCGTTCCTGATCGTCGGCGCACTGTTGTTGGTGAGGTTCGGATGACCTGGCTGCTCGCACTGATCCTGCTGCCACTGCTCGGTGCGGTGGCCGTGGCCTTCCTGCGCCGCGACGACCGGCTCGCCACGATCACCGCGTTCGCGGTGTCCGTCGTGGAGCTCGTGCTGATCCTGCCGCTGTGGCTGAGCTACGACCCCGGTGGCGAACGGCTCCAGCAGGTCTCGTCGCTCGAGTGGATCCCCGCGTTCGGGGTGCACATCTCCTTCGGCATCGACGGCATCGCACTGCTGATGATCGCCGTGATCGCGCTGCTGGTGCCGGTGGTCATCGCGTTGCTGCGCTCGACGGACAAGATTCCCGAGGGTAAGGACGTCGGCGGGCTGCTGTCGTTGATCCTGCTGCAGCAATCGCTCACGATCGCCGTGTTCGCGGCGACGGACGTGTTCCTGTTCTACGTCCTGTTCGAGATCATGCTCATTCCGATGTACTTCCTCATCGGCGGCTACGGCGGGCCGAGGCGGCAGTACGCGGCGGTGAAGTTCTTCCTCTACTCGTTCCTCGGCGGGTTGATCATGCTGGCGTCGGCGATCGGCGCCTACTCACTGGCCGCCGACGAACTCGGCGAGGGCACGTTCGACTGGGCCACGCTGGTGCAGGTCGTCAGTGAAGCGCCGCTCGAGACGCAGATCTGGCTGTTCCTCGGCTTCTTCCTCGCGTTCGCCATCAAGGCGCCGCTGGTGCCGTTCCACACCTGGTTGCCCGACGCGGCGAGCCAGGCGCCGGTGGGTGTCACGGTGCTGCTCGTCGGCGTGCTCGACAAGGTCGGCACGTTCGGCTTCCTGCGCTACAGCCTTCCGATGACACCCGACGCGAGCGCCGAGCTCGCCCCGATCGTGCTCGTGCTCGCGGTCGTCGGTGTGATCTACGGGTCGATGCTCGCGGCCGGGCAGACCGACATGCGGCGGTTCGTGGCGTACGTGTCGATCGCCCACTTCGGATTCATCGCGCTCGGCATCTTCGCCTTCACTCAGCAGGCCGTGGCCGGTTCGGCGACGTACATGCTCAACCACAGCCTCGCCACGGGCATGCTGATCCTGGTACTCGGCATCGTCGCGGCGCGCGGCGGTCACACCCGGATCGACGCGTTCGGGGGCATGGCCAAGGTGACACCGGTGCTGGCCGCGATGCTGCTGATCGCGGGCCTGTCGGCGTTGTCACTGCCGGGCACGAACTCGTTCATCAGCGAGTTCCTCGTGCTACTGGGGGCGTTCGACACCCGGCCCGCGTACGCGATCGTCGCCACGGTCGGCATGGTGCTGGCCGCCGCATACGTGCTGTGGCTGTACCAGCGGATCATGACCGGGCCCGTGCGCGGTGACGCGATGCTGGCCGCGGCGCCCGGGCCGGGCACCGTGCAGGCACCGGAGGTGGGCGCCCGCAAGACGATCCGCGACCTGGGCCTGCGGGAGATCGGGGCGCTCGCCCCGCTCGTGGTGCTGATCATCGGTCTCGGCTTCTACCCGAAGCCCGTGCTGGACACCGTCAACCCGTCGGTCGAACAGACCATCACCGCGGTGCAGGAAAGGTAACCGGCCATCGTGAATCCGTTTCTCGCGCAGCAAATGCAGACCGTCGAGGCCCCCGGGATCGACTGGGGCGCGATCCTGCCCATGGTGATCGTGTTCGGCGCCGCGTGCGTCGGCGTGCTGATCGAGGCGTTCGTGCCGAAGCACCAGCGCTGGTCCGGACAGGTCGTGCTGACGCTCGGGTCGATCGCCGCCGCGGGCATCGCGCTCGGCGCCTACGTCAGCGGCAGGCCCGAACACGGCGTGGTGACGATGGGGACCACGCTGTCGATCGACACGCCGGCGCTGTTCCTGTGGGGGACGCTGCTCGCACTGAGCGTCGCGGCGGTACTGATGATCGCCGACCGGTCCGTCGAGCCGGGCGGTTCGTTCGTCGCGCAGGCGGGCATCGCCCCCGGCACGGTGCAGGACCGCGCGCAGGTGCAGTCCACCGGCATGCAGACCGAGGTGTTCCCGCTCGCGCTGTTCGCGCTCGGCGGCATGATGGCGTTCACCGCGGCCAACGACCTGTTGACGATGTTCATCGCCCTCGAGGTGCTGAGCCTTCCGCTGTACCTGATGTGCGGCCTCGCCCGCAGGCGGCGGTTGTTGTCGCAGGAGGCGGCGGTCAAGTACTTCCTGCTCGGGGCGTTCGCCAGCGCGTTCTTCCTGTACGGCCTCGCACTGTTGTACGGCTACGCGGGCTCGGTGAAGCTCGCCGACATCGCCACCGCCGCCGCGGGCACCGACCGTTCGGACACGCTGCTGTTCGCCGGCCTCGGCCTGCTGATGGTCGGCCTGCTGTTCAAGGGTTCGGTCGGCCCGTTCCACACCTGGACGCCCGACGTCTACCAGGGCGCGCCGACGCCGGTGACGGCGTTCATGGCGGCGTGCACCAAGGTCGCGGCGTTCGGCGGGATCCTCCGCGTGCTGACCGTGGCGTTCGAGGCCACCAGCTGGGAGTGGCGCGGCGTGATGTGGGCCGTCGCGATCATCTCGATGGCGATCGGCGCGGTGCTGGGCCTGACCCAGACCGACCTCAAGCGGATGATCGCCTACTCGTCGATCGCGCACGCCGGGTTCCTGCTCATCGGCACGATGGCGCTGACCGACGAGGGGCTTTCCGGGACGCTCTTCTACCTGCTTGCCTACGGGTTCACCACGCTCGCGGCGTTCGGCGTGATCTCGCTGGTGCGGGACTCCACCGGCGAGGCGACGCACCTGTCGGCGTGGGCGGGCTTGGCGAAGCGGTCGCCGCTGCTGGCCGGGGTGTTCACGTTCCTGCTGCTCGCACTGGCGGGTATCCCGTTGACCAGCGGGTTCGTGGGCAAGTTCGTCGTGTTCTCGGCGGCGCTGTCGGACGGCATGGCCCCGCTCGTGGTGATCGCGCTCGTCTTCAGTGCCGTGGCCGCATTCTTCTACCTGCGGGTCGTCGTGCTCATGTACTTCTCCGAGCCGGCCTCCGACGGGCCGACGGTCAGCGTGCCCGGCGCGTTCACGACGGCGTCGATCGCACTGGGCGTGATCGTCACGCTGCTGCTGGGCCTGCTGCCGACGTTCGCGCTGGACTGGGCGGGGGCGGGCGGCTTCGCGCTCGGCGGGTGACGGCGGCGGACCGCCGGCATCTCGGGCGGTGTCGACGGTCACGTCTGAGCAGGGCTGATGCGTGATCGCCCCGCGAAGACTTGCCAGTAGGCTGGGGCCGGTTTTGGCCGGACGTCACGCGGCGCCCGGAGGAGAACCGGCCGTGGAACCCAGTACCGAGAGGGCGGGAGCGAGTAGTGTCAGTGCGTGACGGCGCCATCGAAGAACTGCGGGCCTCCGTCGGGCTGCAGATCGACGACGAAGCGCTGCTGACCGATCTCGCGAGCGGCCTGGGCTCGGTGGAGCAGCTGCTGCGCGAGGTCGTCCGCAGCGACGTCGCCGCGGTCAACGAGGCCGCACGGCACCTGGTCGAAGCCGGGGGCAAACGTTTTCGCCCGTTGTTCACGCTGCTGTCCGGCCAGTTCGGCAGTGCAGGAGAGGACGCGCGCCACGGGGTGATCACCGCCGCCGCGGCCGTCGAGCTCGTGCACCTGGCGACGCTGTATCACGACGACGTCATGGACGAGGCCACGATGCGCCGCGGTGCGGAGAGCGTCAACGCGCGCTGGGACAACACCGTCGCGATCCTCACCGGCGACTTCCTGTTCGCGCACGCCTCGCGACTCGTCGCCGACCTCGGCACCGACGCGGCGCGGATCATCGCCGAGACGTTCGGTGAGCTGGTCACGGGCCAGATGCGCGAAACGGTCGGCCCCGGTGAGGGCGAGGACCCGATCGAGCACTACCTGACCGTCATCGGGCAGAAGACGGGGTCGCTGATCGCCACGTCGGGCCGGTTCGGCGGCATGCTGTCGGACGCGCCCGCCGAGCACGTCGAGGCGCTGCGGCGGTTCGGCGACATCATCGGCACCGCGTTCCAGATCTCGGACGACATCATCGACATCGACTCGCCGTCCGACGAGTCGGGCAAGTCGCAGGGCACGGACCTGCGCGAGGGCGTGAAGACGCTGCCGATGCTGTACGAACTCGCCGAGGACAGGCCGGACCCGAGGCTCGCCCAGCTGCTCAGCGGCCCGGTCACCGACGACGCCGAGGTCGCCGAGGCATTGACACTGTTGCGTTCGTCGCGTGGCCTGGAACGCGCACGCACCACTCTTTCAGGCTACGCTCAGCGCGCGAGGACGGAGCTGGCGGCGTTGCCGCCGACACCGGCGCGGGATGCCTGCGAATCGGTCGCCGATTACCTCGTCGCACGCACCCACTGAGGGAGGACACCGCACCAATGTCCATTTTCGGGCAGGTCTGGGTGTTCAGCGCGATCGCTTTCGTGCTGGGCGCCTTCCTGGCCTGGGTTTTCCTGGTTCGGCCCGCGCGTAAGCAGATCCGCAGCCTCGAGGAGAGACTCGTGGCCCGCGAGGCCGATCTCCGCCGTATCTCCGAGCCCGCCCTCGGCGCGGCAGGTACGGCGCAGACGCGGACGGAGCGCAGTGATCCGTTCAGCGACGCCGACGAAGCCCTGGCCGGGACGGGCGCACACGGGAGCAGCGCGGACGTCGACGTGCCCGATCGGCCGGAACCCGAGACGTCGTGGCTCGAGCGCGACAGCCTCGGCGGTTACGCGGGTGGCGGTTATGCGGGCGGCGGTTACGAGGACGACTTCGACCTCGCGGACCGGCCTGAGGACCTCGAAGTCCCCGGCGACCGCGGTGCACACGACGCGGACTACGACGCCGGTTACGCCGACGGCTATCGGGCCTTCGCCCCGGCCGACGAGGGCCATGAGCGGTACGACGACTACGGCCGTCCCGGCCCCGACGCCACCGGCGACGCCGACGACGCCGACGACGCCGACGATAGGGGCGACTACACCCGCCCCGGCTACGACGACACGGGCTACGGCGACACGGGCTACGGCGACACGGGCTACGGCGACACGGGCTACGGCGAGCATCCCGACGACCGGACGCGGTACGTGGCTGCCGACGCGGGTGCGGACGAGGACGCGCCGGTCTCCTCGGTGCTCGATCCGGACGAGATGCGCAGCGTGCCGGACACGGCCGACGCCGCCGACCCGAACCTGGCCGATGCGGAGTCGACGCGGTTCATCGGCACCGACTCCCTCCCCGGCGCGGGTGAGGTCGCCGACGCGGCCGCACCCGAACGCACGGCCGGTCCCGAGGAGCGGGACGCCGACCCGGCGGGTGGCGAGGCAGGTACGTCCGCTGCGGCTGGTTCCGCGCTGCATCTCGGGGCGCCGTTCCAGCCCGTCACGTCGTTCGACGCCACCACCGAGCTTCCCGTCGACTCCCTCCGCGAAAGCGGGCTCGACGATCCGGCCGGCCGATCCGGCGGTGCGGACCCCGCCGCCCCCGCCGACCTCGCCGATCCGGCCGTAGGCGACCAGGACGACGCCGGTGACCAGGCGAGGCACCGGGCGGAGCGGCCCGGAAGCCTGTTCGATCCGGCCCCGGTCGGCGACGACGAGGCGGCCGCCGCGGACCCGAACGTGGACCGTTCCGACGCGGACACGGCGAGCGCGCCGGAGACGAGTACGGGAGACCCGGTCGCCGCCGAGGCCGGGGGTCCCGCGTCGAACGGTGCGGGCGAGCTCCCTGCCGACCCGCCCGCGTACGCGTTCGGCGGGCCGGACGCCGGTCCCGATGAGGGCCCCGCGGAGTCGACGAACGTGTTGCCGAAGCGCACACCGAGGCAGCGGCCGCCGGGCGGCTTCGACGCGCCGAAGCCGATCCAGCCGTCGATGCGGGCGATCACCCGTCGCGAACCCGATGCGGCGGCCCAGAGCGGTTCGCTGTTCGAACCTCCCTCACCGGGTGAATCGCCCTCGTCCGAACCCGCCGCCGAACCCGCCGCGGAGGCGGGCAAGCACGCCGGGCAGCCGCCGTCGGGCGCGCAGCAGCCGACGAAGTTCGTGACTCCCGCCGGGCAGGTGCCCACCGGGGACGAGGCCGTGTCCGGGGAACTCGGCGCGAGCGAGACCGCCACGGCCGCTGAGGGCGCGTCGGTGGAGAACGTCGCGGAGCGGGCCGACCAGGCTGATGCCGACGCACCGAAGCCGGGACCGTTCGGCCCCGGGTCCGCGATGCCGCTGCCCGGTGGTGGCAGCCCGTCGTCGGAGTTCACGGTGAAGGCGAGTGTCACGGCGCTGCGCTACGTCACCGACGCCTCGCCGCAGTACCCGCGCATGGTGGCCGAGGTCTGGTTCCGTAGCCCGGCCGACGCCGAACGCGTGGGCTTCCGCCCGTTGAGCTGACAGCCATCCCTCCGGGCGCCTCGCGCCCGACGGAGCGGTTCCCCGAAGGGGCCACCGGACACGTTTCGGTGGCCCCTTCGTCGTGTCGGGGTCGTCGCCGACGCGACGCATGCGTCCACGCTGTTTCCGCTCGCGTGGCTGTGGGTACGACAGGCTCGCACCATCGGCGTCGGAAAGGGAACGCGCTGTGACCGTTCGGCGTGCGGTCCTGCGTCCGACGGGAGACGCGGTGGGAAGTCGATCGGAGGTGAGACCGACGTGACCGAATCGCACGAAGGTGACGGAGTCGCCGCGGAAACCGCGGACCCGCCGGATTCGGCTCACGAGGACGAACGTACCGAACGGACACACGCCGACGAGAGCGTCGACGAGCAGCTGCGCAGGCACGGGGTCCGCATCGGCCGGGGTGGCATCACACCCGCGGTGTTCTGGCCCGCGTTGCTCGTCGTCGCCGGGGTGTCGCTGGTCGCCATCGCCTTCCCCGGTGCGACGGGTGAGGTGTTGAGGTCGGTCCAGAGTGGCATCGTCAGCGGTGCGGCGTGGTTCTACAGCCTCGCGATCGTCGGCTTCATCGTGTTCGCGATCTGGATGGGTGTCAGCCGGTTCGGCACGATCACACTGGGCAAAGAGGACGAACCACCGGAGTTCGGCCTGATGTCGTGGTTCGCCATGCTGTTCGCGGCCGGAATGGGTATCGGGCTGGTCTTCTACGGCGTGGGTGAACCGTTGGCGTTCGCCACCTCGGATCCCGAGCCCGGTACCGAGGGGTCGGCCACCGAGCTGGCCCAGCTCGGCATGGCACAGACCTTTCTGCACTGGGGCTTTCATCCCTGGGCGGTGTACGCGGTGATCGGTCTGGCACTGGCGTACGCGATCCATCGTCGGGGCAGGCCGGTGTCGATCCGGTGGGCTCTGGAGCCGTTGCTCGGGGACAGGGTCAAAGGCAGCATCGGTGATCTGATCGACGTGTTGGCCGTCATCGGCACGGTGTTCGGTGTGGCCACGTCGCTGGGACTGGGCGTCCAGCAGATCGCCACCGGCCTGTCGACCATGGGTGTGCTCGGTGAGGCGAGCGATACGGCGCTGGTGGTGCTGATCGTCATCGTCACCCTGTTGGCGCTCGTCTCGGTGGCCAGCGGCTTGTCGCGGGGCATCCGATGGCTGTCGAACATCAACCTGACGCTGGGCGCGGTGCTGCTCATCTCCGTGTTGTTGCTCGGGCCGACGTTGTTCCTGCTGCGCGACCTCGTCGAGTCGTTCGGCGTCTACCTGACCAATGTGCTCGGCATGAGCTTCGACGCGGCGACCTACACCGGCGACGCGGGCCGCGAATGGCAGGGCACCTGGACGATCTTCTACTGGGGATGGTGGATCTCCTGGGCGCCGTTCGTCGGCGTGTTCATCGCACGCATCTCGCGCGGCCGCACCATCCGGGAGTTCATCGCCGGCGTGCTGCTGGTCCCCACCGTCGTCGTGATCGTCTGGTTCGCGGTCCTGGGAGGCACCGGCATCCACCGGCAGTTGTTCGGCGCCGGTGATCTGTGGTCCTCGGGTGAGGAACTGGTTGCCGAGGAGAGCCTGTTCACCGTCCTGGGAGGACTGCCGTTCGGCACGGTGCTCTCGGTGATCGCACTCCTGCTGTTGGCGGTCTTCTTCGTGACCTCCTCGGACTCCGGATCGCTCGTGGTCGACATGCTCGCCTCCGGTGGGCATCCGGATCCCCCGGTGTGGAGCCGAGTCATGTGGGCCGTGTTGGAAGGACTCGTCGCGATCGGACTGCTGCTCGCCGGTGGTCTGGAGGCGTTGCAGGCCGGGGCGATCGCCACGGCGTTGCCGTTCAGCATCGTGCTGATCCTGATTTGTGTCGCCACGTACCGGGCACTGCACAAGGAGCACCGGAAGCTGGTGGCGGCCGAGCGGCGAATGCGTCGTCAACGGTTGGCCGACGATCTGGAGCAGAATTTCGAGGAGTACTTCGGCGAGGAGGTCGACAAGCGCATCGACTACGCGCTGAGTCGTACCGCGGGTATCTGGAACCGCGGAGCCGAGCGCACTCCGATCCGCACGCTGTCCCGTATCCGCCGCCGCAGAGGCCGCGCGGAAGGCACCACCAGAGGTGGATCGGGAGACGGACCCGACGACCACGCCGAACCGCACTGAGAGCACGGCCACGCTCCGCGCGAGCAGCGCGGACGTCCCGATCGTCAGGAGGAAACATGAGCACCAGCCCCGAGGACTCGCCCCCGCCGCAGCAACAGGACCCGCCCGGCGGCAGCGGCGGGCTGGATCCACAGCCGCGGGACGAGATGCGTGACTGGTCCGGCCGCGATCTGCTGACCGGGAAGGTCGCGCTGGTCACCGGCGGGGATTCAGGGATCGGCCGAGCGGTCTGCGCGGCCTTCGCCAAGGAGGGTGCCGACGTGGCGCTCGCCTACCTGTCGGAGGACGGCGACGCCGAGCACACGGCGTCACTCGTCCGGGAGCAGGGGCGCCGCTGCCTGACGTTGCGCGGCGACCTCGGCGACGCCCGCCATTGCGTGGACGTGGTCGAGCGCACCGTCGGCGAACTCGGGCGGCTCGACGTCCTGGTCAACAACGTGGCCACACAGGAGCCCTACGACCGCCCGGAGGAGATCGGTGACGAGCAGTGGCTGCGCACCTTCGAGGTGAACATCCACAGCTTCTTCCGGGTCACCAAGGCGGCGCTGCCGCACCTGGAATCCGGGTCGGCGCTCATCAACACCGGCTCGGTGAACGGACTGCGCGGCAACAAGCAGCTCATCGACTACTCGGCCACCAAGGGTGCGGTGCAATCGCTGACGTACTCGCTCGCCCAGTCCCTGATGGACCGCGGCATCCGCGTCAACTGTGTCGCACCGGGTCCGGTGTGGACACCGCTGATCCCGGCCACGATGCCGGAGGGGAAGGTGGAGAACTTCGGCGAACAGGCACCGATCGGACGGGCTGCCGACCCGGACGAGATCGCGCCGTCGTACGTGTTCTTCGCCGCGAACCAGCTGTCGTCGTACTACACGGGCGAGGTGCTGGCCCCGGTCGGCGGCGAGACGATGCCCGGCTAGCGCCGGGCCTCGTCACCGCCGGAGCTCCCGTCGGCCTCGCTGCTCGTCGGCTCCGAGCGCAGCTGAGGCAGTTCGGGGGAGGCGGTGTCCAGCGGCACGCTGCCGGAACGGACCAGTCCCAGCTGGACGCGCGGCCGGGTCGTGGCCGCCTCCAGTGCCCAATCGGTCGCGACCCGCAGTCGATTGGTAGGCATGGCCGCCAGGTGGTAGCCGCGCGTGGCGATCTTGGCGGGCATGCCCGAGAGCGGGATGTGCAACGGGTTGGCGGCCGCCTTGCCCGCACCCAGGTCCACGACGAAACCGAGGTCCCGGTGCCGGTAGGTCGCGAACGTTCCGATGCCCAGCGAGGCGGCGACGTTACGGGCGGCCAGCTTGCCCTGCCGCACGGCGTGCTGTGCCGTCATCGGGGTGAGCCGGTCCGGATGGCTCGGGTCGGTCACCGCGGCGGCGTCCCCGCACGCGAACACGCGAGGGTACGGCGGCACGGACAGATTCTCGTCGACCACGAGCCTGCCCTGCTCGGTTTCCAGGCCGAGCGACTCCACGAGCGGATCGGGGCGAACCCCGACGCACCACACCAGCGACCGGGTCGGAACGAACTCGCCGCCGCTGAGCGTGACGCCGTCCTCCGTGCTCTCGGTGATCGAGGTCTCCGTCAGGATCTCGACGCCGCGCTCCCGGAGAACACTGTCCGCGGTGCGTGACAGCCGTTCGTCGAGTTCCGGCAGCACCCGGGGCGCGAGGTCCAGCAACTTCCAGCGCATCGGCTGGTCACGCAGTTCCGGATGCCGTGCGGCCAACGTCTCGGTGAGCAGCGGCCCCTGCGCGGCGACCTCGGTACCGGTGTAACCGGCACCGACCACGACGAACGTGCAGCGCGCATCCCGCTCCCGCTGGTCGTCGGTCATGGCCGCCAACTCGATCTGCCGCGTCACGTGGTCACGGAAGTACAGCGCCTCCGGTACGCCGCGGAACCCGTGGCCGTGCTTGGCCACTCCCGGGATCGGCAGGAGCTTGTTGACACTGCCCGCGGCGAGCACCAACCGGTCGAACGACAACGAGCCCGTGTTGCCCTCCGGGTCCTCGTAGGACAGTTTCTGGCCGTCCGGGTCGACCGTCGTGACCTCGCCGAGCACCAACCGCACGTTCGGCAGCGTTCCCGGCAGCGAGATGGTGATCGAGCGAGGGTCGACGACGCCCGATCCCACCTCCGGCAACAGCGGGACGTACAGGAAGTAGTCGGTCGGGTTGACGAGAACGATGTCGACCTCGCCGTGGTCCACCGTCTTCGTCAGCTGCCGCGCCGCGTGGTATCCGGCGAATCCTCCGCCGACGATCACTACTCGGGTTCGGGTCATTCTTTCCCTTCGTCGAGCGCGCTCTTCGTGGAGCACGGTTGCCGTCCGCTGGTTCCCGGTGGACCTCGCGGCGAAACCCGTGACCGGTGCGGACGGCAGGCGCCCGTGACACGGCGAGGGCCCCGTCGGCCGGTGTCGGCCGACGGGGCCCTCGCCCTGTCCGTGGTACGTCGCGCGCTACTCGACCGTCCAGGTGTCCTTGCCGGTGAGCAGGGCCTGCAGGTCGCCCGGCTTGGCATCCTGCGCCTGCTGCACCTGTGCGCGGGCCTGGTCGTCGTAGGTCTCCCGCTGTACCTGGCGGAAGATGCCCGTCGGGATGTGGCTGAGGTGCTGGTCCCCGAGGCGGGACAGCGCGAAGCCGTAGGCCGTGTCGGAGATCGACGGGTCGTGCACGACGAGGTTGTCCTCGCCGATGTCGGCGACCTTGCCGACGTCGAGACCGCCGTAGCCGGTGGTGGTGACACCGAACTCGCCCTCGGGGCCGAACCGGATCGGCTCGCCCGGCGTCAGCGGGATGATCCGCTGCGCCGCCTCGTCCTTGTCCTTGAGCATGTCGAACGCACCGTCGTTGAAGATCGGGCAGTTCTGGTAGATCTCCACGACCGCGCTGCCGCGGTGCTCGGCGGCGGCACCGAGCACCTCGGTGAGGCCCTTCTTGTCCGAGTCCAGTGCGCGGCCCACGAACGTCGCCTCGGCACCCAGCGCCAGCGACACCGGGTTGAACGGCGTGTCCACCGAACCCATCGGCGTCGACTTGGTGACCTTGCCCGGCTCGGACGTCGGCGAGTACTGGCCCTTCGTCAGGCCGTAGATCCGGTTGTTGAACAACAGGATCTTCAGGTTGACGTTGCGGCGCAGCGCGTGGATCAGGTGGTTGCCGCCGATGGACAAGGCGTCGCCGTCACCGGTCACGACCCACACCGACAGGTCTGGCCGGGTCGTCGCCAGGCCGGTCGCGATCGACGGCGCGCGGCCGTGGATCGAGTGCATGCCGTAGGTGTTCATGTAGTACGGGAACCGGCTCGAGCAGCCGATCCCGGAGATGAACACGATGTTCTCGCGCTTGAGGCCCAGCGTCGGGAGGAACGACTGGATGGTGTTGAGCACGATGTAGTCACCGCACCCCGGGCACCAGCGCACTTCCTGGTCGGACTTGTACTCCTTGGCCTTCTGCGGCTCGTCGGTCGTGGGGACCAGGTCGAGCCCGCCCATGCTGGGCAGCCCCAGGTCGGTGGCGGTCATACTGCCGCCTCCGCGGGAGAGAGTGCGTCGTCGGTCATACTGCGGTGACCTCCCTGATGATGTCGGTGAAGACGCCTTCGAGTTCTTCGGCCTTGAAGGGCAGTCCGGCGACCTTGTTGTAGGACTGGATGTCGGTCAGGTACTTGGCGCGCAGCAGCATCGACAGCTGACCGAGGTTCATCTCGGGCACGACCACGTGGTCGTACGAGGTGAGCACCTCGCCGAGGTTGGCAGGCAGCGGGTTGAGGTGGCGCAGGTGGGCCTGTGCGATCGGCATGCCCTTGGCCCGCACCCGCCGGGCCGCGGCCCCGATCGGCCCGTAGGTCGAACCCCAGCCGAGCACCAGCACGCGCGCGTTGCCGTTGGGATCGTCGACCTCGAGGTCGGGCACCTCGATGCCGTCGACCTTCGCCTGGCGCAGCCGCACCATCTTGTCGTGGTTGTCGGGGTCGTACGAGATGTTGCCCTTGCCCTCGGCCTTCTCCAGACCGCCGATGCGGTGCTGCAGACCCGCCGTGCCGGGCAACGCCCATTCGCGGGCCAGCGTCTCCGGGTCGCGCTGGTACGGCCAGTGCTCGCCGGACCCGTCCGGCGCGTTGGGCTCGGTCGCGAACTCGACCGACAGGTCCGGCAGCGTGGACACGTCCGGGATCAGCCACGGCTCGGAGCCGTTGGCGACCGCCCCGTCCGAGAGCAGCAGCACCGGGGTGCGGTACGCCAGCGCGATCCGCGTGGCCTCGAGGGCGATGTCGAAACAGTCGGCCGGGGTCGACGGCGCGACGATCGGCACCGGGCACTCACCGTTGCGGCCGAAGTAGGCCTGCAGCAGGTCGGCCTGCTCGGTCTTCGTCGGCAGACCCGTCGACGGCCCGCCGCGCTGCACGTCGATGACCACCAGCGGCAGCTCGGTCATCACGCCGAGCCCGATCGTCTCGGCCTTCAGCGCGATACCCGGCCCCGACGTCGAGGTGACGCCCAGCGCACCGCCGTAGGCCGCACCGAGGGCGGCGCCGATGCCGGCGATCTCGTCCTCGGCCTGGAACGTGGTGATGCCGAAGTTCTTGTGCTTGGACAGCTCGTGCAGCACGTCCGAGGCCGGCGTGATCGGGTACGTACCGAGCAGCACCGGCAGCTTCGACTGCTGCCCGGCCGCCACGATGCCGTAGGCCAGCGCCGTGTTGCCCGTGATCTGCCGATACGTGCCCGAGGGCAGCTTCGCGGGAGCGATCTCGAACGTCGTGCCGAACGCCTCGGTCGTCTCGCCGTAGTACCAGCCCGCGCGGAAGGCCAGCACGTTCGCCTCGGCCACGTCGGGCTTCTTCGCGAACTTCTCCCGCAGGAAGGCCTCGGTGCCCTCGGTCGGCCGGTGGTACATCCACGACAGCAACCCGAGCGCGAACATGTTCTTGCACCGCTCGGCGTCCTTCTTGCCCAGGCCGGTGTCGGCCAGCGCGCCCTGGGTCAGGGTCGACATGGCGACCTCGTGAACCTCGAACGCCGACAGCGAGTCGTCCTCGAGCGGGTTCGACTCGTAGTCGACCTTGGCGAGGTTGCGCTTTCCGAACTCGTCGGTGTTGACGATGATCGTGCCGCCCTTGGGCACGTCGGCGATGTTGGCCTTGAGCGCCGCCGGGTTCATCGCCACCAGCACGTCCGGGCGGTCACCGGGGGTCAGGATGTCGTAGTCGGCGAAGTGCACCTGGAAGCTCGAGACGCCCGGAATCGTGCCCTGAGGTGCGCGGATCTCGGCCGGGAAGTTCGGCAGGGTCGCCAGGTCGTTGCCGAACGCCGCCGCTTCCGACGTGAACCGGTCGCCGGTCAGCTGCATGCCGTCGCCGGAGTCGCCGGCGAACCGGATCACGACACGCTCGAGCCGGTTGACCTCCGTCGGCCTGGACGCCGACAACGCCTCGGTGCCGGCCGCTGCGCTGCCGTTCGCACTCGTGCTCATGGGCCAGGAAATCCCTCTCTGACGACTGGCGCGCCCAGCGCGCAATACTTCGAGATTACTTGTTGTTTTCAGGGCGAGCGGACCGGTGTGATTTGCCTTACCTATGACGCGTCCGTAACAGTCCCCCGATTCCACGACCTGAGACGGCGGCGGGTTCGCCGGACTCGCGTTCCAGGGTAATCATTCGCCTGGATTTGGGGAACGCTCCAGAAGGGTCGACAACACGACGGTCGACACGGTGCGGTCGATGATCTCCAGGCCGCGGAGGCGTTCGAGTGCCGATTCCAGGTGATGGATGTCGGATGCGCGCAGGTGCACGATCGCGTCGGCAGCACCGGAGACAGTGTAGGCCGCGACCACCTCCGGCAGCGGCTCCAGGTGTGAACGGATACGCCCGGGGGAGACGTTGCCGTGGCAGTGCACCTCGACGAACGCCTCGGTGCCCCATCCGAGAGCCTCCGGGTCGACCACCGCCGTGAACCCGCGAAGCACACCGTCGTCGAGCAGTCTGTCGACACGGCGTTTGACCGCGGGCGCCGACAGTCCTACCTCCTTGCCGATCTCGGCGTAGCTCGACCTCGCGTTGGCCACGAGCCGGGAAACGATCCGCTGGTCCAGGGTGTTCATACGCAATGATTAGCACACTTGTGCGCAATCTTCGTCGATTGTTTGCGTAACCGGGCGGTTCTACATTCGAAGCATGACAGGCGACCACGCTCTGCCCGTACGTGTCCCGACCCCCCGCCACTACCTGATGTGCCCGCCGCGGTACTTCGCCGTGGAGTACTCGATCAACCCGTGGATGGACCCGGACCGGCCCGTCGACACGGACCTGGCCATGCGGCAGTGGACGACGCTGCGCGACACCTATCGCGAACTGGGCCACACGGTCGACGAGGTGCCGCCGCAGCCGGGCCTGCCCGACATGGTGTTCGCCGCCAACTCGGGAACCGTCGTCGACGGCCGCGTGCTCGGATCGCGGTTCCGTGCCCCGGAGCGGGCCGCCGAGGCCGAGCACTTCCGCCGTTGGTTCGTCGAGAACGGGTTCCGCGACGTCACGACGCCGCGGCAGATCAACGAGGCCGAGGGCGACTTCGTCTGGACCGGCCGGGTTCTGCTCGCAGGCACCGGTTTCCGCACCGACCCCGACGCCCACGCCGAGGCGCAGGAGGCACTCGGCGTGCCGGTCGTGTCGCTGCACCTGATCGACGAGCGCTACTACCACCTGGACACGGCGCTGTTCGTACTGTCCGGCGGGTCCGACGGTGCGGCCCGGGCCGACGCCGACACCCGTGTTGCGGATCCCGGGCCCCGTGTTGCAGCTTCCGGGGCTCGTGTTGCAGGTTCGGGGGCTGGTGTTGCGGAACCCGGGGGAGACGACGGCGGTCTCGGCGGCCGTACCCGGGCGCAGATCGCCTACTACCCGGAGGCGTTCTCCGAGGGCTCACGGCGCGTGCTGTCGCGGCTGTTCCCGGACGCCGTGCAGGCCACGGCGGCCGACGCGGAGTGCTTCGGACTCAACGGAATCTCCGACGGCCGCCACGTCGTCCTGCCCGTCGAGGCGACCGGGCTCGCGGATCAGCTCACGGCGAGGGGCTACGAGGTGCGGTTCGTCGACATCTCGGAGCTGCGCAAGGCCGGCGGCGGCCCGAAGTGCTGCACCCTGGAGATCCGCAAGTAACCCGCGTGTCCTGCACTCGAGCACGCGGGTTCAGCGCTCACCGGTCTCGCGGCCACCGGCCGGGCCTCGGTCGGCTTCCGTTGGCGAGGACGTGCGCCGACCGGTCGGTGGTGCCCGGGCGGTCGTACAGCGGCATCCGCGCAGGCTCCGGCCGTTCCCGCTGCGGTGCGCGACGCTTTCGCCGAGAGCGGCGACGTCGGCGCTAACCGCCGTGGGAGGTGTCGATGACGCAGAAGCGGTTGCCCTCGGTGTCGGCGAGCACCACGAAGTCCGGGTCGTCGGGGTAGAGGTCCCAGTCGACCCGCGACGCGCCGAGGGAGACCAGCCGTTCCACCTCGGCCTCCTGCTCGTCGGCGTCGGAGGCGTAGAGGTCGAGGTGGACCCGCGGGTGTTCCTGGACCGGAGACTCGCTCGAGTCCACGGCCACGCCGGGGCTGTGGCCGGCCCGCGGAGTGAGCACCACGAAGTCGTCGTCGAGGACGCCGTCGCGCGGTGCGTAGTCGAGCGCGGCGCTCCAGAACGCGGCGGCCCTGCGGACCTCGGAGGCGCCCACCACGATCGTTCCGATGTGCAGCATGGGCGCACTGTCCACCGGGGACATCACGACGTCAACACGACTCCCCGGATCCGCAACACGGGCGCCCCGGAAGGCGCAACACGCGCCCCGGAAGGCGCAACACGCGCCCCGGAAGGCGCAACACGGGGCGTCAGGTGGGGGCGCGGCGGCGGGCCAGCAGGCCGCGGCGGGGCGCCAGCAGCAGGGCGAGTACGAACAGCACGCCGCTGGTGAGGCCGATCGTGCCGGGGATGGACGTGTCCAGCGACACCGCGACGCCGTGCCCCGCCATCGACGCGACCCACCCGCAGCCCGCCGCGACGACGAGCATCGGCCCGAGGCGCGCCGTGAGCAGCCGGGCCGTCGAGGCCGGCACGACGAAGAACGTGATCACCAGGATTGCGCCGACGCTGTCGAACGCGACGACGGCCAGTCCCGCTACGGCGACGAGCAGCACCTGGCCGATCAGCCGGCCGCGGAGTCCCGCCAGCTCGGCGAACGCCGGGTCGAACGACGCCGCCTGCAACGGGCGCCACAGCACCACGACCAGCGCCACGACGGCGACCGTCGCGACGGCGGTGATCACCAGCGACCGTGGCACGTCGGCCCCGAACAACGACATCGTGCGCAGCGGCGCGAACGTCAGGTCTCCGTAGATGGCCGAATCGAGGTCGATGTGCGCGCCCGACGCGAAGCGGCTGATGCCGAGGATGCCCAGCGAGAACAGCGCGGGGAACACCAGGGCCAGGGCGGCGTCCGACTCAACGACGCCGCTGCGCCGCAGCCAGTCCGTGCCGAGTACGCACAGCACGCCGAAGGCCGTCGCCCCGACCACCGTCCACAGTGACGCACGCTCACCCGTGAGCAGGAAGATCAGCACGATGCCGGGGAGCACGGCGTGACTGACCGCATCGGGAAGCAGCGCCTGGCCGCGCAGCACGAGGAACCCGCCGAGAACCGCACACGACGTCGACAGCAGGCCGGCGATCACGATGATCATCACGTCGTCGGGTGTCATCGCGCGCGTCCCCGTCGCAGCCTGCCCGCCCGCGCCCGTGCGATGACGCCGCGCCGTGGCGCCAGCACCACGGACAGCACCGCGAGGGCTGTCGCCAGCAGCACGATCACCGGACCGGCGGGCAGTTCCGCGCGCCCCGACAGGAGTCCGCCCGCCGCGCCGCACACCGCGCCGACGACCGCCGAGAGCGGAAGCAGCGCCGCCAGGCGCGTCGTCAACTGCCTCGCGGTGACGACCGGGGCGACCAACAGCGCGACCATGAGGATCGCCCCGACGGTGCGGACGCCGAGCACCACGGCGAGCGCCAGCAGTCCCGTGCTCGCCGCGTCGACGACCCACGTGCGCACACCCGCGACGGCTGTGAACCCCGGGTCGAACGTCGCCGACCGCAGCAGCCGGAAACCCAGCAGGATCGCCGCGACGGCGACGCCCGCCAACACGAGCGCCACGACGATGTCGCGTTCGACCATCCCGGCGGTCTGGCCGAGCAGGTATTCGTCCAAACCGGACTGCTGCGCGTTGCCGCTGTCCGAGATGCCGGTGAGCAGCACGATGCCGAGCGTCAGCGACACCGACAGCACGACGCCGATCGCCGCGTCCGAGCGCAGTCGACCCGCGCGTTCCAACGCGATCATGGCGAACGCCGCGAGCGTGGCCGACACCGCCGCGCCCAGTAGCAGCAGTTCCGGCACCTTGGCGCCCGTGATCAGGAACGCGACGGCGACGCCGGCAAGGGTGCCGTGGCTCATCGCGTCACCGAACATGCTGCGCTGGCGAAGCACCGCCAGCGGGCCGAGCAGACCCGCGACGAGGCCGACGACCGCCGTGCCGACGACGACCACCGCGTCCGGATAGGACAGTGGCAGGGCGTCCAGCAGGTCGCCGAGCGGCCAGGCCTGCACCGTGCCGGCCCGCGATGCCGCAGGCGACGAAGCCTGCGCCGCCCCGGACCGCACCGCATCGACGGACAGTGCCCCGGTCACCATCGCGCTCACCGCGCGGCCAACGGCGCCATACCGTAGGCGCGCTCGAGGTGCTCCGGCGTGAGCACATCGGCGGGTGCCCCCGCGGCGACGACCGTGCCCGCCAGCAACACCGCGTGATCGAACCGGTCCCGCACGTCGCGCAGGTCGTGATGCACGGCGATGACGGACACACCGTCACGGCACAGCCCCGTGAGGATCTCCAGCAACGCCGCCTCGGTGCGCGCGTCGACGGCAGTGAACGGCTCGTCCAGCACGATCAGATCCGCGCGCTGCGCGAGCGCCCGCGCCAGGAACACCCGCTGGCGCTGCCCACCGGAGAGCTCGTCGATCGGCCGGTCCGCCAGCTCCGTGACCCCGACCTGCTGCATCGCGGCCGCCACGCACTCGTCGTCCTCCGCCGTCAGCCTGCGCAGCCAGCCGCGGTGCGGGTACCGGCCCATCTCGACGACCTGCACGGCCGTGATGGGGAAGTCCTTCGCCACGGCGTCCGACTGCGGGACGTACGCCACCCGCTTACGCACCCGCCGCAACGGCCGTCCCAACCACCGCACCGTGCCACGTACCGACGGCACCAGCCCCAGCGCCGCCTTCACCATCGTCGACTTGCCAGCACCGTTCGGCCCGACGACCGCACTCAGCACACCCGCAGGGATCTCGACGTCGACACCGGTCAACACGGGCCTGCCGCCGTACGAGGCACTCATGCCCTCCAGTCGCAGCGCGGGTTCGGTCATATCCGGAGCCTCCGAGTGGAAACGTGTATCGGATGCGTCGGCGGTGTCATGTGCCGCCTCCGCGGGGAAGCGTGCGTCGGCGGTGCGCTCCTCCGCCTCCGCGGGGAAGCGTGCGTCGGCGGTGTCGTTGTCCGCCTCCGCGGGGAAACGTGCGTCGGCGGTCATGCCAGGCCCTCCGCAAGGGTTGCCGCGTTCGCACGCAGCATGCCCAGGTAGCTGCCGTCGGCGCCGGTGGAATCGGAGTGCAGCTCACCGCCGACCCGTACGTCCCCGCCGCGGTGCCGGGCCGCCGCGATCATCGAGTCGACCGTCTGCCGGGACACGCTCGTCTCGAGGAACACCGCGGGCAGGTCCTCACTGGCGAGCAGCTCGGCCACGCGGGCGACGTCGGCCGTCGTCGCCTCCTGCTGCGTCGAGATGCCCTGGATGGCGACGACGTCCATGCCGAACGCGTCGCCGAAGTAGCGGAACGCATCGTGCGAGGTGACGAGCGTGCGCCGGCCCGGGGGGATGCGGTCGACGGTGCGCTCCACCTGCTCGGCCGTGGCGCGGATCTCGTCGTTGTAGGCGGCTGCGCGGCGGTGGTAGTCGGTGGCGTGGTCCGGATCGAGTTCGGCGAGGTGAGCGGCCACGGCGTCGACGACGCGGGTCCACAGCGCCGGGTCGTGCCAGATGTGCGGGTCGTGCTCCTCCTCTGGGGCCGAGCCCGCGGGCGGGCTGAGCAGCTCCTCGGTCGGTACCGCCTCGCCGGCCAGCAGCACCGGCTTCGTGCGTCCCACCTCGTCGAGGGTCTGCTGCAGCGAACCCTCGAGGTAGAGCCCGACGGCGATCACCCCGTCGGCACGGCGCATCTCGCGCAGGTCGCCCGCCTTGGCCTGGTACAGGTGCGGATCGACGCCGGGGCCCATCAGCCGCACCGTCTCGACGTCGTCGCCGCCGATCTGGCGCACGGTGTCGTCGAGGAACGTCGTGGTGGTGACGAGCCGTAGCTTCGCGTTGTCCGTGCCCGCCGGTTGGAGGGCGTAGCCGACGGCGCCGGAGATCGCCAGGACGAACACCACACAAAGGGCCACGAGCGCGCGACGATCGCGGCGCCGGGCCCGCCTGCGCCGCTGTGCGTGCCGGTGATGCGTATCGGCCCCTGCGGCGGCGATACGGCCGTCACCAGTGTCGTTCATGCTCCACCCTCGGATTTCGGTGCGCCGAACTCTACTGTACGACGAGGCGAACATCGGCGCCGCGGCGGTGTGATATACGCCCCGTTACCTCGTCCGAAGTAGACTCGCACGTCGCTGACGTGGAACTTCGCCGCGCCTTCGAGCGTTGGACCGGGTGCAGGCCACTGCGGTGGCGGCACGCACGGGATGTTCCCGCCCGCGGAACCGGGAGGAGGGTGAGCCGGTGCACAGGCACCACAACGGTCTCAAGACGGCGTTGCTGCTGGGTCTCATGAGCGCGCTGATCATCGGCATCAGCGGCATGTTCGGCAGGGGCGCGCTGATCATCGGGTTGGTGATCGCCCTGGCCATGAACGGCTACGCCTACTTCAACTCCGACAAACTGGCGTTGAAGGCCATGCGCGCCCAGCCGGTGTCGCAGGCGCAGCAGCCCGCGATGTATCGCATCGTGCGGGAGCTGGCGACGTCGGCGCGACAGCCGATGCCGCGGCTGTACGTCAGCCCCACCCGGGCGCCCAACGCGTTCGCCACCGGGCGCAATCCCCGTAACGCCGCCGTGTGCTGCACCACGGGCATCCTGGAGATCCTCGACGAACGCGAGCTGCGGGCCGTCCTCGGCCACGAACTCGCGCATGTCTACAACCGCGACATCCTCATCTCGTCGGTGGCGGGTGCGCTCGCCAGCGTGGTCAGTTTCCTGGCCAACATGGCGATGTTCGCGGGCATGTTCGGCGGGAACCGTGAGGGCGGCAACCCGATCGGCATGCTGCTGTTGGCGCTGCTCGGGCCGGTCGCCGCCGGGATCATCAAGATGAGCGTGAGTCGGTCGCGCGAGTACCAGGCGGACACGTCGGGCGCCGAACTGACGGGCGATCCGCTGGCACTGGCGTCGGCGTTGCGGAAGCTGGAACGGGGCACGAGCGCCGCACCGCTGGCCCCCGAACCGAAGCTCGTGTCGCAGTCGCACCTCATGATCGCGAACCCGTTCCGCCCCGGTGAGCGGATGTCGAAGCTGTTCTCCAGTCACCCGCCGATCGACGACCGCATCCGTCGACTGGAGGACATGGCCCGCCGCGGGCTCTGACCCGCCTGAGCGCGCCGTGTTGCACCCTCCGGCGCGCGTGTTGCGGATTCCGGGGGCCGTGTTGCGGATCCCAGGGGCCGTGTTGCGTTTCGCGGGAGCCGTGTAGCGCCATCGCCGCGTGTCCTGAGTGCAGACCCGGTGTCCTGCGCTCAGGACACGGGGGAGGGGCCGGCTCAGCCGGTGGCGCCCGCCGCCTTCGCGATGTCCATGACGTAGTCGCCGTAGCCGCTCTTGGCGAGCTTGGCGCCGAGCCGGTGGCACTCGTCGGCGTCGATGTAGCCCATCCGCAGCGCGACCTCTTCGAGGCAGGCGATGCGCACTCCGGTGCGGTGTTCCAGCACCTGCACGAACTGGCCCGCCTCGAGCAGCGAGTCGTGCGTACCGGTGTCCAGCCAGGCGAACCCGCGGGAGAACTCGACCAGTCGGGCACGGCCTTCGCGCAGGTACGTCAGGTTGACGTCGGTGATCTCGAGTTCGCCGCGCGCCGAGGGTTTCAGCCCACGGGCGATGTCGACGACCTGGTTGTCGTAGAGGTACAGCCCCGTGATCGCCTTGTTCGACCGCGGCACCGCGGGCTTCTCCTCGATGGACAGCAGCGTGCCGTCCGGGGCGATCTCGCCGACGCCGTAACGCTGCGGATCCTTGACCGGGTAGCCGAACAGTACGCAGCCGTCGAGGTCCGCGACCTCGGCCTGCAGGGTGCGCGAGAAGCCCTGGCCGTAGAAGATGTTGTCGCCGAGGATCAGTGCCACGTCGTCACCCGCGACGAAGTCCGCGCCGATGACGAACGCCTCGGCCAGGCCGTTCGGCGCGGCCTGTTCTGCGTAGGCGAGTTCGATGCCGAACTGGCTGCCGTCGCCGAGGAGACGCTGGAAGTTCGGCAGGTCCGAGGGCGTGGAGATGATCAAGATCTCGCGGATGCCCGCGAGCATCAGCACCGAGATCGGGTAATAGATCATCGGCTTGTCGTAGACGGGCAGGAGCTGCTTCGACACGGCCTGCGTGATCGGGTGCAGCCGCGTTCCGCTGCCGCCCGCCAGCACGATGCCCTTCATCGCCCGCCCTTCATGCCGATTCCGCCCGGTCGGGTCGTCGACCGCCTCGCCGCGTCGCGCACCGGCACCGACCCGCCGTCACCGCGCCGCCGATTCGGTGACGGCGTTCCGGCTCAGCCTTCCGGGGGATCAGGGTACCGGCTAGCGGGACGGCCCGGTGTCGAAGAAGACCTGACAGCCGCCGTCGGTGCGGTCCGCGGTGGCCCGCAACACGGTGTCACGTGCACGGAGAGCCCGGTCTCCGACGGCGACCGAGTTCCGTCACTACCGGCGACGACGTCACCGGTAGTTCATGAACTGCAGCGCGATGCCGAAGTCCTTCTCCTTCAACAGTGTGATCACGTCCTGCAGATGGTCCTTCTTCTTGCCCGACACGCGCAGCTGATCGCCCTGGATCTGTGCCTGCACACCCTTCGGACCCTCGTCCCGGATGTACTTCGAGATCTGCTTCGCCTTGTCCTGGTCGATGCCCTCGACGATCGAACCCGACACCTTGTAGGTCTTGCCCGACACCGCAGGCTCGCCCGCATCGAACGCCTTCATCGACACGCCACGCTTGACAAGCTTCTCCTTGAAGACGTCGACCGCGGCCTTCACCCGCTCCTCGGTCTCGGCCTCCACCACGACGGCGTTGTCACCCGACCACGCCACCGACGCGCCCGTGCCCCGGAAGTCGAACCGTGTCGACAGCTCCTTGGCCGCCTGGTTCACCGCGTTGTCCACCTCTTGACGGTCGACCTTGCTCACCACGTCGAACGACGGATCCGCCACGCCTGAAGCACCTCGCTGTCTGTTCTCGCTGTCTGGTTCGGAGTGTCTCGGGAACGCGGCCGCCGACGCGGCCACAACAGGTAAGCCTAGTCACCGGGTACCCGCCTGCGGGTGCGCCCGCCGCGGGCGGTACGCTGTCATCTTGCCGGACACGGAGCCGGCACCCGGCGGGTTGCCCGAGCGGCCAAAGGGAGCTGACTGTAAATCAGCCGGCACTGCCTTCGGGGGTTCGAATCCCTCACCCGCCACACATGGAAGAACGCCCCGGTGACCTGGAACGACAGGTCACCGGGGCGTTCTCATGTTGTCCGGCTGTCTCCGGCTCGATCCGGTCCGATCCGGCCCGGCTGGCTGTCCCCAATGCGTCCCCACGGCTACCAGCCGCGTAGTCCGCGTTCGACGCGCTCACGGTCGGCTTGCTCACCGCCGTCGATGCACTTGGCGTGGATGCGCAGCAGCACGCCGACGCTGTGGCCGGCCCACTCGGCCACTTTCGTCGGAGGCACTCCGGCCGCCAGCCACACGGCTGCCGCGCCGCAGCCGTGTGGGCGCGGCAGCCTGCTCGGCTACCCGGCTTGCGGCTGTCCCGCCGCGGTGGACGGCGAGCGCGAGATGACCACGGCACCGGCGATCAGCCCGATGACGGCGAGCACCGTAGCGATCACGAACGGGTCTCCGGCGTGCAGGGCCGGCGCGAACCCGAGACCGATGTAGATGGCCACGCCGGCTGCTCCGCCGAGCTGGTCTGCTGCTCGCTGGACGCCGGAGGCGATCCCGGCGTCCTGGTCAGTGGTCCCGCTGACCGCGATGTACTGCAGCCCCACGATTCCGAAACCCATGCCCGCTGCGATCAGCAGCATCGCCGGGAGCAGCCATGCCACCCCTCCGCCCAGAGTGGCCACGAGCGCGATCACAGCCATCGCGCCGGCAGCAGCCGCGTGCCCGACCAGCACGCACGCGCGTGCGCCCCAGCGTCCCAGCAGTCGGGGCACGAGCACCGATGCAGAGATCAGCGCCACGGCCAGGGGCAGCATCGTCAGGCCTGCTCCCAGGGGCCCCATACCGAGCCTGTCCTGCAGGTAGAAGGTGAACAGCAGGAACGAGGTCGACAGCGCCCCACTGAGCAGCATCGTCGTCAGGTTCGCCCGCAGTCGAGCGCGGTCCGCGAAGAACGTCATCGGGACCAGCGGGTCCGGCGACCTCGACTCGACCTGCACGAACCCGACAGCGGCCAGCACCGCGCCGACCAGCGCCGCCACGCTCACCCACGGATTGGTCGCAGGCTCGCCCGCCTCGATCGCGGCGTAGACGAACAGCAACGGGCACACCGTCAGCAGGAGCGCGCCCGGAAGGTCCACTCGGGCCCGCTCACGAGACGCGGACCGGTCTGCCGGGACCAGGACGAGCGCGGCCACGATCACGACCAGGATGAACGGTACCGAGATCAGAAAGATCCAGCGCCAGCCCAGGTGGGCGGTGATGATCCCCGATAGGGCGAATCCAAGGACCAGGCCGCAGCTGGCCACGGCGGCCCACACGCTCAGTGCGCGCGACCGGCGTGGGCCCTCAGGGAAGAGCAACACGATGGTCGCCATCGCCGCCGGTAGCGCGACGGCCTCGCCGGCTCCCTGGAGCAGGCGCGCGACGACCAGGATCGGAAAGGATTGGGCCAGACCCGCCAGCAGGGAAGCCGCGCCGAAGAGAGTCGTGCCGACCAAGAGGGTGCGGCGGCGGCCGAGCAGGTCTCCGAGCCGCCCGCCGAGCATCAGCAGTCCGCCGCCGGTGATGGTGTAGCCGACCACAACCCAGGTCAATGAATGGCCCTGGACTCCGAGGTCTGCGCCGATCGAGGGCAGTGCGATGTTGACCACGGTCACGTCGACCGCGATGAAGAACTGCAGCATGGACATCGTGCACAGCACGAGCCATGCGCGTACAGGGGCGGGACTGCGCCCGCGGGTAGAAGAGGCAATGCCTGACAGCATCTATTGCTCCGTTGCTCCGAAAAGTTTCGAGCAGCGCAATACGGCCGCTCCGGATGGATCACGAAGCGACTGGACGTTCCCAGGCGAGGTATTGCTGTGACCAGGACGTCCCGCCGCTAGCGGGACGTCCTGGTCACTGCCGCGAAAGCGGCCGAGCACGAAGCGGCTGACATGCTGGAAATACTAGCAGCGGCAACCTGGCCTTCCAGACCGGTGCTGTGCCCTCTATCCGCGCGGGCTCTCAGGCTCGCGTTCACTCGCCGGACGTCGCTGCGACGACGGCGGTAACCCCTGACGCGACGGTCGATAAAGGTCACGGTGCAGGCGCGGCTGAGCGAGCTGCGCGCTTGTCGGTCGGTGAAGGGCCTGTGCACGGAAGCGCGCCAACCGGACCTCCCTTTTAGTCGGCGAGTATCGGGTATCCGTTCCATGTCGTGACATCAACGCCGTAGGAATCAATGAATGAGCGGTATTCGTCCGCCTTCGCTTTTTCCGATCATCGTCGATGTCTTCTGGGGATCCCAGGGCCCCCATCGGCCGGTGGTCGCGGTGGGAGTCTGTGGGCATGGAACTGAACGGCGTCGCCGCGACGATTGAGCAGGTCAAGGCCCTCGCGCTCATCAACTACGGACACTTCACGTCGATGCTCGTCAGCGACGGCGGCGTGCGCGGCCTCTCACTGCACTTGCAGCGTCTGAAGCGGGACTGCCGAAAGCTCTTCGGCGCCGAACTCGACACCGAGCGAGTGCGCGAGTACGTCCGCCACGCGCTGCAGGGCCTCGACCGGCCGGTGACCGTTCGCGTCACGGTCTACGACCCGGAGATGGGCCTGGGCACGGTCGGCGAGGATGCCCAGCCGCAGGTGCTCGTGACCACGCGTGAGGCGTCGTTGGCCGAGCCGGCGCCGTGGCGCCTGCAGGCCGCGTCCTACCGGCGCGAACTGCCCGCGGTGAAGCACATCGGCCTGTTCGGCGCGATGCACCAGCGGCGCCAGGCGCAGCGCGAGGGCTACGACGACGTTCTCTTCCTGAACCCCGACGGCACGATCTCGGAGATCGCGACCTCGAACGTCGGGTTCATCCGCGACGGCCAAGTCATCTGGCCGCGGTCCGAGTGGCTGCCGGGAACGACGATGACCCTGATCAACCAGGCACTCGAGGGGCCCGTCTCGACCGAGTCGCTGACGTTGTCGGACCTGCCGTCGATGGAAGCGGCCTTCGCGACGAACGCGGCCACCGGCATCCGGCCCGTGGCCGCCATCGACGCGACGGAGTGGCCGACCGGGCACACGATGCTGCAGCAGCTCCGCGACGTCTACGAGGGGATTCCTGCCGAAACTGTGTGATCGCCCGGTTACGGACCGATATGGTTCTCCCCGGCGTCAGCGAGCGCGTGATCTCGAAGTGGGAGGCAGGCGGCGAGAACGCTACGCCGCGGCCGGTGAACCAGGCGGCTCTTGATACCTGTCTGACCAGGGCAGACCCCGACGCGCAGGCACGGTTCTCGTTCCTGACGCAGGACTCGCTCGTGCCTGCCGAGGCTGCCGCCGAGCAGCCACCCATGATCGGCGAGTCGAAGGTCCGCCACCCGAACGACGCCAGCACGATGGTCAAGGTCGAGGGCAGCGTCTTCATGTCCGGGCCGAGCAACGAGCCCGTGTGGATTCCGGCTTACTACATCGACGTCTATCCGGTGACGAACGCCCAGTACGCCCGCTTCCTCGAAGCGACCGGCCGCGAGGCGCCGCAGCGCTGGGAAGACGGCAAGTTCCCGCCCGGCCTCGATGACCACCCGGTGGTGTTCGTGACCTGGCGAGACGCGGCGGCCTACGCCGAGTGGGCGGGCAAGTCCCTGCCGACGAGTCAGCAGTGGGAGAAGGCAGCGCGCGGCACGCGGGGGACCGTCTACCCCTGGGGTGACCAGACCACGCCGGCCAAGTGCAACGTCCGGGAGAACGGCGTCGGCGAGACCACGGCCGTGGACTGCTACCAGACCGGAATCAGCCCGTACGGCGTCTACGACCTGTGCGGCAACACGTGGGAGTGGTGCGCGACCGAGTCCAAGCCCGGTCGCCACGAGCTCAAGGGTGGTTCCTGGACGACACCGTTCGAGCGCTGCACGCCGTCCACGTTCAACGACGCCGCCGAGACAAGGACCACGAGTTCCTCGCCGACGTGACCAGTACCGACCGTGCGTGGACCGAGGGGTTCGTCGCGTGTGAGGACGGACGTGTCATCGGCTTCGCCGCGACCGGTTTCTCGCGCTGGAATCGCCGCCAGGCGCTGTGGCACCTGTACGTCGATCGTGTGCTCACCGAGGCCGCGGGGCCGCCCGCGCCTTGCTCCACCACGTGACGAACCGCGTCCTGCGGAACGGCGCCCGGCACGTCTGCCTGGAGACGCAGAACACGAACACTCCCGCGGTGCACGCATATCGAGCGATGGGGTTCGACATCGTCGGGCTCGATCGGACGCTCTACGACGGCGACGCGGCAGGGGAAACGGCGTTGTACCTGGCGAAGCCGTTGGTAGCGCACGACTGAGCACGTCGACCGGCGGGTACCCGGCCGTCATGTTCGTACGTCGGATCCTGGAATCGAGCGAGTCGCTGCGTGCCGTGGACGGACCGGCGGCCACCGTCCAACGCTCGGTGCGGCGCGTGCTCGGCCGCGGTGGTCTCGACCGGTTCCTTCGCGGGGCCTGGCTCGGCCACCCGGTGCACCCGTTGCTGGTGGCCGTGCCGATCGGGGCGTGGACCTGTTCCTCCGTGCTCGACATCGGTTTCGACCAACCAGTCGCCGCCCGTCGGCTCATGGCCATCGGACTCGCCGCCACCCCGCCCACGGTCGTGACCGGACTGGCCGACTTCTCCCGGCTGGAGCCCACCCAGCGGCGGGTGGCCCTCCTCCACGCCGGAGCCAACGCCGTCGCCGCGGGCCTCTACCTGCGTGCCGTGACGTGCCGGAACCGGTCGGCGAGCCGCGCCAGGGCGTGCGCGGGACTGGCGGTGCTCGCCGCGGGCGGCGCGCTCGGCGGTCACCTGTCGTACGCGCTGGGAGCCGGCGTCGGCCGCTGGCAGCAGACGGCGACGCAACCCGCACCGGAGCCGGCAGGAGTGCGACTCGGGCAGGGCGGGTAGCGCTCAGTGGTGAACCGTCTGCTGGCGATCTATCTGAACGACCAACTCGCGCTGGGCACGCTGTGGCGCGAGCTGGCACGCCGCTCGGCGCACAGCAACCACGGCACCGAGTACGGCGAGGCCCTCACGCGGGTGGCGCAGGGCATCGCCGAGGACGTCGACACCTTCCGCGCGATCATGGAGCAGCTCGGCGTACGCACCAACCCGGTGAAGACCGGCCTCGCCGTGGCCGCCGAGCGCGTCGGACGGCTCAAACCGAACGGCAGACTGCGGTCGTACTCGCCCCTCAGCCGGTTCGCCGAGCTGGAGATCCTCGTGATGGGCATCCGGGGCAAGAAACAGCTGTGGACGACGCTGCGTGACCTGGCCGACCTCGGCTCCCGGCCGCCCGACATCGACTTCGACGAGCTCATCGCCCGCGCGGAGCGGCAACGCGCCGAACTCGAACCGTGGCGCGGGCAGGCGGGCCGCGACGCGTTCACCACGTAGCGGCTCGCCCGCGTCAGCGGCAGTGGCGCAGGACCCCGCGGATGGCTTCGGCCTCGGCGCGGTCGACGGTCAGCTCGTAGCGCTGCTTGATCGACACCCAGCGGGTGACGTAGCCGCACCGGTCGCGCTCGGGCAGCCAGCTCGCCGGGTCCTGATCACCCTTCGAACGGTTCGAGCCCGCGGTGACGGCCACGAGCACGTCGGGATCGTTGGCGTAGGCCTCGCGCTCGGCCTCGCTCCACTCCCGGCTGCCCGAGCGGGCCACCTCGGCCAGCGGCACGAAGTGATCCACGTCCAGATCGGACGGGTCGGTGACCGTCTCGCCGTCGTAGACGCTCCGCCATGTTCCCGACAGGTCGCAGTCGTTGCCGACCTCGACGTTCTCGCCCTGGTCCTTGAGCGTGCGGTCGCGGGTGTCGCACCCGTCGCCGAGATACGTCCAGTGCGGCCAGTCGTCCCGGTCGTACGGAGCGCCGGTGTCCTCCGGCGCCACGGTCAACTCCGACAGCTCGGCCGGTGCCGCCGACACAGAAGCCGACGACGTCGACGAACCCGCGGCGTCGAGGTCGACCAACCCGCAGCCGGTGGCGCCCAGCGCGGCGAGCAACGTCAGCGCGGCGGCGGCTGTGCGGGTGCGCGTATCCATCTCGTGGTGCCCTTCATGTGGTCACGGGGTATCGGCCGACGACAGCGGTGGTCGCGCACGCGAATCACGACCCCGCTCACGAACACGTCCGCTCGGGACCACCGAGATGATCTTCCGTCGCGACGGCACGCCGGAGGCCCAGGCGTGACGAACATCAACCTGACATCCGACGCGCTTCCACCGGCTCGCAACCCGCGCCGCGACCCCCGCTTCGTGGACTCCGCGCAGCGGCCCGACCCGCGGTCCCGGAGCCGCCTGTTCACCAACCCGCGCCGCTCGTCCACCGAGTCGCGCCGCCCATCCCAGGCCGCCTACTTTCCCGTTACGACAGGGTTTCCGTGCTGCGCGGTTGTCCGCGAGGCGCCGCCGGAAGCCGCGCGTGGGGGCGCGTCCGACGAATGCACGAATTCCTACGTTTCGTTGCTCCGCAACCGGCCCGAGATCTGCCAATCTGGGCGCCCGCCGTCGACAATCGGCTGCACCCGACGCATACGAAAGGACTACCCTCATGTCACAGAACGTCAGAGGGGTCGTCGCCCGAGAGCAGGGCAAGCCCGTGACCGTCGAGACCGTCGTGGTCCCCGATCCGGGCCCCGGTGAGGCCGTGGTGAAGATCCAGGCCTGCGGCGTCTGCCACACCGACCTGCACTACCGCGAAGGCGGCATCAACGACGAGTTCCCGTTCCTGCTCGGCCACGAGGCCGCGGGCGTCGTCGAATCCGTCGGTGACGGCGTCGTCGACTTGGAGCCGGGTGACTACGTCGTGCTCAACTGGCGCGCCGTCTGCGGTGTCTGCCGCGCCTGCAAGAAGGGCAAGCCGCACCTGTGTTTCGACACCCACAACGCGGCACAGGCGATGACGCTCACCGACGGCACCGAACTGTCGCCCGCCCTCGGCATCGGCGCGTTCATCGAGAAGACCCTCGTCCACTCCGGTCAGTGCACCAAGGTCGACCCGAACGTGCCCGCGCAGGTGGCAGGCCTCCTCGGCTGCGGTGTCATGGCGGGCCTCGGCGCCGCCGTCAACACCGGCCAGGTCGGACGCGGTGACTCCGTGGCCGTCATCGGCTGCGGCGGCGTCGGTGACGCCTCGATCGCCGGAGCCGCCCTCGCAGGCGCCACCACGATCGTCGCCGTCGACACCGACCCCAGGAAGCTCGACTGGGCCAAGCAGTTCGGCGCCACTCACACGTGCAACGCGCGCGAACAGGACCCCGTGGAGTTCATCCGCTCGGTCACCGGCGGCAACGGTGCCGACGTGGTCGTCGAAGCCGTCGGCCGCCCCGAGACCTACAAGCAGGCTTTCTACGCCCGTGACCTCGCGGGCACCGTCGTCCTCGTCGGTGTCCCCACGCCCGATCTGAACGCACCGGAGATCCCACTGATCGACTACTTCGCCCGCGGCGGGGCACTCAAGTCGTCCTGGTACGGCGACTGCCTGCCCTCCCGCGACTTCCCGATGTACGTAGACCTCTACATGCAGGGCCGGTTCCCGCTCGACAAGTTCGTCACCGAGACCATCGCCCTCGACGAGGTGGAGTCCGCGTTCGACAAGATGCACTCCGGCGACGTGCTGCGTTCGGTGGTGGTCCTCTGATGGCACCGATCGACCACGTCGTCACGTCCGGCACCTTCAACCTCGACGGCGGCAGCTTCGACGTCGACAACAACGTGTGGATCGTCGGCGACGAGCGCGAAGTCTTCGTCATCGACGCCGCCCACGACGCGAGCGCCATCGCCGCGGCGGTCGGCGACCGCCGTGTCAAGGCCATCGTGTGCACCCATGCCCACGACGACCACGTCAACCAGGCACCCGCGCTCGCCGACCGGTTCGACGCGCCCATCATGCTCAACCCGGCCGAACGCGTGCTCTGGGACATGACATGGCCCGACCGCACGCCCGACCTGGAGCTCGAGGACGGTCAGCAGCTGTCCGCGGGCGGAGTCGACCTGCGCGTGCTGCAGACCCCCGGGCACTCGCCGGGGTCGTCCTGCCTGTACGCGCCCGAACTCGGCGTCGTGTTCACCGGCGACACCATGTTCAACGGTGGGCCCGGCGCGACCGGACGGTCCTATTCGAGCTTCGACACGATCATCGAGTCGATCCGCACGACGCTGCTGACCCTGCCGGGGGAGACGCAGGTCCGCACCGGCCACGGCGACTCCACCAAGATCGGCGACGAGGCGCCGCACCTCGAGGAGTGGATCGCGCGCGGCCACTGAGCGGCCGTCGGCCACTCGACCGGAGGCGCACCCTGCGACGTGGGGCGCGCCTCCGGTCGTCTGCGGCCGTCTCCGCGGTGGGCTGGAGCCGCACCCGGCCGGGCTGATTCACAGCTAGTTCCCGTCGTGGGCCGGGCGTCGTACGCTCGGCTGATGGCACGCCCGCAGGACGTCGACGAATACCTCGACCGGTTCGCATCCCCTGTGCGTGAGCGGCTCGGGGCGGTGCGCGATCTCGCCCGGGATGCCGCTCCCGACGCGGTCGAGGCGATCAAGTGGGGCAACCCCGCGTGGGTCCACGCCTCCGGCACGATCCTGTTCGTGCTCGCGGGCCATTGGAAGCACATCAGCGTCGTCTTCACGCCCAGCACCCGCGAAGCGTTCGACACCGAACTCGGCGACTACAACCCCGGCAAGGGCTCGGTGAAGATCGCCCACCCGCAGGCGATCCCCGAGGATCTGCTCCGCCGCATGATGACCCACCGCATCCGCGAACACGAGCGCGACGGCGTGAAGTGGATGTGACGGCACCCCGGTGGGTAGTGGCACGGCCCGGGGCGGCTCCGGCGGGGCCGGTCAGCTGACGGGTGCCTGCCAGAGCCCGACGATCGCGTCGATGAGGCCGTTCGCAGCGTCCCGCCAGGTCTCCCGCGTCGTCGGCACGTCCTGCGCCAGTGCGCGCTCGCGGTCCGCGGCCATGTGCATCATCAGGTGCCCGGTGATGGTGGCACGTTCGGCCCGCACCTCGGGCGGCAACTCGGCCACACACCGATGGAGCCCCTCGAGCACCGTCGCCATGGCCGGATCGGCACGGAACCGTTCCTCGAGGATCGGGTGCAGCGTCGGATCGGTCACCAGCTGCGCGTTGAACCGCGCGAACCAGGTCGGCCTGCCCAGCGCCGCCAGGTGGTCGGTCACCGGCAGCACGAAGCACGCCACCCAGTCCCGCAGCCCCGGATCGTCGCCGACCCGGGCGACGTGGTCGGCACGTCTGCGCGCGAGCGCGTCCTGGTGCCGTTCGACCAGCGCGGTGATCAGGTCGTTCTTCGTGCCGAAGTGGTAATGGACGGCCGCGTTGTTGCCCTGCCCTGCTGTTTCACTGATCTGCCGGTTCGACACGTTGTAGACCCCGTGTTCGGCGAACAGTCGCTCCGCCGTGCCGAGGATGATCTCGCGTGTCGACCCGGTGGCTGGTGGCTGCACCGATCGCCCGGTCGCTCCATCCGACGTCGTCACTATCGTCACCGTGGCCCCTTCGTCACCGTGGCCCCTTCGTCCCCACTGCCGTCCGGCGCCCGCTCGCCGGACGCGTACCGACTCGAACGCCACCCTGAACCACATTACTCCTGGTCAACGAGTTGTGTTACGAATCGTGACCCGGCAGTCCGGCATATCGCCCTGTGTGGGTAGCTCAGTTGTGTCCGAATCCGTTCTTTTGACTGTGCGTAGCGCGACGTCGGCGCGTGTAACTCCTTCGGGTCGGAACGGTGTCGTCCCGGTGCAGCGCGCCCGTCCGTCCAGGTCGGTGCGATATCGGCAGGTGAGCGCGCACTTCCGCCAGGCTGCGACGGGTGGCTCCGGAGTGTGTGCACCCGGTGTCAAGCAGTTGCTTTAGGTGCTGCAGAGGTGGTAAACACCGGTACTCGCGTCACTCATCCGGACGAATTACTGCATGTTGCAGGCCGGGTGGGCGGGTGTCCGGGCCTGTCCGCGTTCGCGCCCCGGCACGTCCGGTCCGGCGTGTTGCCCCGTAACCCGGGACGACCTGTGGAGGAACCTGTGAGGTTGTGGAAGCGGCGCTCCGCCGCGGCCGAGGCGCGTCAGCCCGAGGCCCCGCCCGACGCTGCCCCCGCCGAAGCGGGTGGCTCCGCCCCCTCTTCGTTCCCTCCCGCGGCGGCGCACGGTGGCCACGCTGGAGGCGATGCCGCGCCCGGGCCGCCGTCCGGAGTGCCGTCGCGCGCAGTGCCGTCGCCCGGAGCTCCCTCGCCCGATTACGGCCAGGTGCCTACCCGCACAGTGCGCGGACGCGTGCTCCGCGCCGATTCCGGGGGAGCACCGCCCGCCGGTCAGACGCCGCCCGCTGGTCAGACACTGCCCGCGGTCACCACCGTCACCGCCCACCGTCGCAACGGCGCCGTCGTGGCCAGCGCCGTGAGCGAGGACGGTGGCTATGTGCTCGACGGGCTGCCCACGGAACCTCTCACCCTCGTCGCGGTAGAACACCCCGCGGTGCACGAGGAGGTCGTCGTCCGCGCGGGCGACCAGCGGCACGACATCGCGTTGCCCGCGTTCCCGAGGAAGGATCTCCGGTGACCACGCCTGGCGAATCCCCGCAGTGGCCGCAGGAAGAGCCCGCGCCGAACGGCTTCGGCGCCGGTGCCGTCGGCGCCAACGGTGCCGGGGTCAACGGTTCGAGCGCCAACGGCTCGAGCGTCAACGGTGCCGGGCTCAACGGTTCCGGGCTCAACGGCTCGAGCGTTGCGCATGCCCGCGGCGAACGGGACGCAGGCGGTGACCCGGCGGCAGACGGCACGGTCCGCGACTTCGCCAGCATCAGCGGGCTGCGCGGGATGCGTGCTCGGGCGCTGGGCGGGCAGCAACCGACGACGGTGCTGTCCGGCGTCGTGCAGGGCGGCAACCGCCCGCTGGCGGACGTCACCGTGACGGTGACCGACCGCACCGGGTCGCAGTGCGCGCGGGCGGCCACGGACGCGAGCGGCGTGTTCCGCGTCTCCGGCCTCGAACCCGGCAGCTACGTGCTGGTGTTCGCCCGCGCCGGTTATCGTCCACAAGCGACGGTGGTGCCCCCGGGGCCGATGCCGTCGCGCCTCGACATCACGCTCGAACCGACAGCCGGGGTCGGCGGCACGATACGGGAACGCATTGCGGGCAGGCCGATCCCCGGCGCCACCGTCACGGCCATCGGCGCGGCGGGTGAGGTCATCACCAGCACGGTGTCCGGAGAGGACGGTGCGTATCACCTCGGGGGCGTCGACGCTCCGCAGATCACGCTCGTGGTCGCGGCGCCGTTGGCCGACCCGGTCGCGACCGTCGTGACGCTCGACGAGGGTCCGGTCACCGATGTCGACCTGGAACTCGAACTGCGCGGGGCGCTCACAGGCGTCGTCACGTCCGGTGGCTGGCCGCTGTCCGGCGTGCGGTTGTTGCTGCGAGGTGCCGACGGCGCGGTGGTCAGTTCGACCGTCACCGACGACGGCGGCCGCTACCGGTTCGGCGCGGTCGCGCCCGGCAATTACACCGTGACGACCGCGCCCGCGGCGCCGTGCGTGCAGACCGTCGGCCCGAACGCGACGCTCGCCGACCTGCGCGTGGGCGCGGAACTCGCCGACGCCGGCTCGGACCGCGGCACGGGGCCCGTCACCGAGGTGTTCTCCGCAGTTCCGCCGCAGGCGCCTCGCGGAGGCTGACGCCGGCCGCGGAACCGTCGAGCCGACGCCGGTCGTTGTATACAGAGCCGTGTCCGGGATCCCTTCGATTTTGCCCCCTGCTGTTGTGCGGGCGTCGACGTGCGGCTACTTTGCATACAACCTGAGCCGTGGGGTGATCACTCCGCGGCCGGGTGGAAGGTGCGATCACCGGCTCACCGAGGAGCTGCCGCATGGGTCAACGCCGATCCTCGTCACGCCCGATCTCCGAACCCATCCGCAGTCCGTGGCTCTGGGTGGCGTTCGTGGCGCTCATCCTGGTCATGGCGCCGTGGTATCTCCCGCCGGGTGACGCCGCACCGCTGGTGTTCGGCGTCCCGTACTGGTTCCCCGTGTCCGTCGCCGCGACCCTCGCGTTCTCCGGTGTCGCCTCGTGGGCATGCCTGCGGCGCTGGAACCTCGACGAACCCGAGGAGGAGCGCAGGGCCGCCGAGGCCGCAGCCCGGCCCGACGGCGGCGGGCCCGACGGGGGCAGCCAACCCGACGGCGGCAGCGAATCCGACGGCGGCAGCTCTGCCGGTCCGCGCACCGAGGAGGGCCGCTCGTGAACGACCTGATCTTCGGCGGCACCAGCGGCGTGCTCGTGCTCGGCTTCTACGCGCTGATGATGCTGGTCATCGGCTACGTCGCCGGACGGCGGAACCCCGGTACCCGGCACACCGCGAAGGGCTACTACATCGCGGGCGGTGGCCTCGGCTTCGTCGCCCTGTTCTTCACGCTCTATGCCACGCAGTACAGCGGCAACTCGGTCGTCGGCTACGCGCCCACCGCGTATCGCACCGGCTTCCCGTGGTGGCAGTCCGTCGGATTCATGACCGCCGTCATCGTGGGATACCTGCTGTTCGCGCCCCGGCTGTACACGATCGCCAAGCGCGAAGGCTTCATCACGCCGACGGACTGGGTACGTCACCGGTTCGCCTCGACGCCCGTGTCGGTGCTGGTCGTGATCCTCATGCTCTGGGGCCTGGCGAACTACCTGCTCGAACAGCTCGTCGCGATGGGGCACGCGATCTCGGGGCTGACGGGCAACACGGTGCCGTACCAGCTCGGCGTGATCGCGTTCGTCCTGGTCATGCTCGTCTACTCGTGGCTCGGCGGTATGCGTGCCGTCGCGCTGACCGACGTCATGCAGGGCATCGCGCTGCTGATCGGCGTGAGCGTGCTGCTGGGCGGGTCGCTGTACCTCGTCGGCGGCGACCTCGGCGACGTGGTCGGGGACATGCTGCGCGAGGAGCCGGAGAAGGTCGCCGTGCCGCCGGCCGAGGTGTCGGTGAACTGGGTCGCGATGATGCTGCTCATCGGGTTCGGCGCATCGGTGTACCCGCACGCGATCCAGCGCGTCTACGCCGCCCGCAGTGAGCGGACGCTCAAACGCTCGTTGGCGATCATGGCGTGGATGCCGCTGGTGACCACGGGCGTCGTGTTCTGTGTCGGCATCGTCGGCACGGAGCTGTATCCGGGACTGTCCGAATCGGAATCGGAGCAGCTCGTCGGGCTCGTCGCCAACAGTGTCGCCGCCATCGGCCCGTTCTTCTACGCCGTCATGGTGCTGATGTTCGGAGGCATCGTCGCCGCCATCGTGTCCACGGCGGACTCGGCGCTGCTGGCGTTCTCGTCGATCTTCTCGCGCGACCTGTACGGGAGGTATCTCGGACGGTCGGCATCGGAGAAGCGGCAACTGCTGATCGGCAAGGTGTCCAGCGTCGTGATCGTCGCCGTGCTGTTGCTGATCGCGTGGAACCCGCCCGGCACGCTGTATGCGATCTTCGTGCTGAAGTTCGAACTGCTGGTGCAGATCGCGCCCGCGTTCGTCCTCGGGCTGTACTGGCGCCGGCTCGCCGCGGGCCCGGTGTTCTGGGGCATGCTCGCCGGTGCGGTGTTCGCGGGCGTGTGCACGGTGCTGGACCTCGAGCAGCCGGTGGGCATTCCGTTCGGCCTGCTGGGCCTCGCGTTGAACGCCGTGATCTGCGTCGTCGGTTCGCTGCTCACCCGGCCCCACGCCGAACCGGAACGGGAGGAGGCGACGGCGCAGCCGCAGCCGGGCTGACAGGTATCCGCGGTGGTTGTGACCCCACTCGAATCGTGTGTTTCCCCTGGTGAGCGCGGCGCCCCTAGCGTCGGTGGCGACATCGGACACATCGACGCGAGGGAGTCACGACCATGGCCGAAACGGATCTGCGCGACAAGGTGGTCGTCATCGGCGGCGGCGGCAAGAACCTGGGCGGGCTGCTCGCCACGCGCCTCGGCGAGCTGGGGGCGAAGGTCGTCGTCCACTACCACGGCGATGCCTCCGCCCCCGACGCCGAGAAGACCGTCGACGCGGTGACGTCGGCGGGCGGCGAAGCCGTGACCGCGCAGGGTGATCTCACGCGCGTGGCGGACGTGCGAGCGCTGTTCGACGCTGCTGTGGACAGCTACGGGCGGGTCGACGTGGCCGTCAACACCACGGGCATGGTGCTGCGCAAGCCGATCCTGGAGACCACGGAGGACGAGTACGACCGCATGTTCGCCGTCAACGCCAAGGCGGGGTACTTCTTCATCCAGGAGGCGGGCCGCAGGCTCGCCGACAACGGCAAGATCATCAGCCTCGGGACCTCGCTGCTCGCCGCCTTCACCGACGGATACTCGACCTACGCGGGCGGCAAGGCTCCGCTGGAGCACTTCACCCGTGCCGCGGCGAAGGAGTTCGCCGACCGCGGCATCTCCGTCAACGTCGTCGCTCCGGGACCGATGGACACGCCGTTCTTCTACCCGCAGGAGACGCCCGAGCGGGTCGAGTTCCACAAATCGCAGGCGATGGGCGACCAGCTCACCCGCATCGAGGACATCGTCCCGATCATCCTGTTCCTGGCCACGGACGGCTGGTGGTTCACTGGGCAGACGATGTTCCCGAACGGTGGCTACACCACCCGCTGATCGCGAAGGGCCGACGCGTGGGGCTGGATCTCTACAAACTCGACCATCTGGTCGCCGTGGCCGAGGAGGGCAGCTTCACGCGCGCGGCCGCCCGGCTGCACCTGTCGCAGCAGGCACTGTCCACATCGATCCGTGCCCTGGAACGGCAGGTCGGCGTCGACCTGCTGGCACGCGGGCCCTCCGGGGTGACGATGCTGCCGGCGGGGGAGGTCCTCGTGGCCGATGCGCGCGTGCTCCACGGCGTCGCGCACTCGGCCGTGCAGCGCGCACGGCGCATCGGCCGAGGGGAACGCGAGACGCTGCGCATCGGGCACACACCCGCGGTGACGGGCGACGAGGTGACAGCGCTGCTGCCCACCACCGGCCACGACACGAGGGTCAACCAGCGGTATCCGGACGAGCTGACCCGTGAGCTGCTCTCCGGGGAGCTGGACCTCGGGCTGTGCCGTGCGATGCCGCCCGCGCGTGGCCTGGCCCGCACGGTCGTCGTGCGACAGCGCCTCCACGTGGCCGTGGCCGAGGGCCACCCGTTGGCCTCCCGTACCCGGGTGCAGCTCTCCGACCTCGCCGACCAGGAGATCGTCGTCTGGGGCGAACCGGGCCGCTCCGGATACACCGACCTGCTCGTCGGCCTGTGCCGCGGCGCGGGCTTCGAGCCTCGCACCCGGCGGAACCCCATTCAGGGCACGCCGCCCGTCACCGCCGTGGCGGGTACCGGCGGAGTCGCGTTCGTCACCGCCGCACCCGGCCCCGCGGCCGGTGGCGGCGTGCGGGTGGTGGAGCTGGTGCCCGAGGCCCGCGTTCCGCTGCACGCGCTGTGGCCGCAGCACACGGCGTCGGACGCCAGGGACGCCTTCCTCGCATCGTTCGGCTGAGCGTCGGGTCTGCGGGCCCGGCGCCGCTGCCGCGGACCGCATCGCCGCATACTGGGGCCGCCGTGTGGTCGACACGATCATGAGCAGGGGGCCTCGATGACACCGGACACTCTTCGGCAGGGCGACGCCTATCGGACCGTGATGCGCGGGACCGCGGCGGTGCGGGTCGCTGGTCCCGAGTCGGCCGGGTGAGCGGCGCGGAGTCGAGCAGGCCCGGCCGTACGACGCGGTGGTACCCGCACCTGTGGGCGGGCACGCTGCTGACCCAGGCCGCTTACAACGCGGCCCGCATGCTCGTCTCGTACCGGGTCCTCGAGCTGGGCGGGCACGGGGTGGCCCTCGGCGTGATCACGGCGTTGTTCTCGCTCCTGCCACTGATCGTGGCGGTACCGGTCGGGCGCGCGGTCGACAACGGTCATCCGGCGGGCATGCTGCGGGCGGGAGTGTTCCTGACCGTCGGCGCGCTCCTGGTGATCGCCGTCAGCGGTGACCTCGTCGTACTCGCGATCGGCAACGTGCTCCTCGGTTTCGCGCAGATTCTCGTGACCGTCGCCGGGCAGGGGTTCATCCCGCTGCTGTCGGCGTCCGACCAGCTCGACCGCCGGTTCGCGGGCTGGGCGCTCGCCACGTCCATCGGGCAGACGGCCGGCCTGCCCGTCGCCGGACTCGTCACCTCGGCCGGCAGCGGGCCGGGCGGTGTCGCGACCACCCCGGGACTGCTGGCGCTCGCGGGACTCGCCGTACTGGCCGTGCCGTCGACCCTGCTGATGCCGGTCGTCGGTTCCGCGGCGGCGCGCGCCGGGCAGCACGGCGAAGCTCAGTCGGTGCCGACCATGCTGCGCACACCCGGCATGCGTGCCGCCATGTTCAGCAGCCTCGTCGTGTTGACGTCGATGGACGTGCTCGCCGCGTTCCTGCCCGTGCTCGGCCACCAGCACGGCTTCGGCGTACTGACCGTCACCGTGCTGCTGATGATGCGCACCGGCGCCGCCATCGTCTCCCGCTCCTTTCTGCCCGCCCTGCTGCGGAAGGTGCACCGGCGGTGGATGCTGCTCGCCGCGACGCTGTGCTCGGCCGTGCCGATGGCCCTCATCCCCGTCGTTCCGCACCCGGTCGTCATCGGCGGGTTCCTCGTGATCGTCGGTTTCCTCTGGGGTGTGGGCCAACCGTTGACGATGAGCTGGGTCGTGAGCCTGGTGACCGAACGCAGCCGCGCGTCCGCCCTGTCGCTGCGCCTGACCGGTAACCGCCTCGGCCAGGTGCTCGTCCCGCTCGGTGCGGGCGCCATCGCCGGTGTCGCCGGTGTGGGCGGGGTGTTCCTCGTGACCGCCGTGCTCCTCGGCACGTCCGGTGGGCTCACGTGGCGCGCGGTGCGCAAGAAGCTGGTCTGAGCTGTGAAACCCCGCAATGCGGTGGTCACGGCCCTCCCGGGGCGGGTCCGGTGGCCCCCGCGGCGGCGACCATGACCGCTCGAGCGTTTCGCATGTGCGCGGTCATGACTGCCTCCGCCCACACCGCATCACGTGCGCGGATCGCGGCGACGATCTCCACGTGGTGGGCGAGGCTGCGGCGCAGCGATGCGACGTCGTAGGCGTGGAAGTTGCGGAGCACGATCGGCGCGTGCACGGCCCCGGACAGGGCGCTGGCCAGCGCCGAATTGTCCGCCAACGTCGACAGCCGGTCGTGGAACCGCCGGTTGAGCTCCGCCAGCGCGTCGAGATCCTGCCGGGGGCCGGGGGAGCCGACCTCGACCATGCGGTCGGCCAGGTCCGCCAGCTCCGCCGCGTCGTCCGCCGTCGCGTTGGCGGCCGCGAGTGCCGCCGCCCGCGGCTCCAACGTGGTCCGCAGGTCGAAGATGTCCTCGAGCTCCTGCACCGTCCAGGTCACCACGCGGGCGCCGCGGTTCGGGGCGATGTCGACGAGCCCTTCGCTGGCGAGCTGCGTCAGTGCACTGCGCACCGGGGTGCGGCTTACGCCGAGACGCGTTGCGAGGTCGACCTCGGCCAGGCGTTCACCGGGTTGCAGCTCGCCTCGGAGGATCAGCTCGCGCAGCGCGTCGACCGTGCGGGTGGTCGACGTCGACGGTTCGGTCATGCGGTCCCCTCGGGTGGTGATCACTGGTTCGTGGCCGTTGGCGGTCGATTGTGTGCAATCCTCGGTCGGAGGCGTTCCGGTAGTGGCGGGCGTGGACGACGTCCGGCCGGTGGGCCGTCATAGGGAGGCTAGCCGTGGGAGAACTGCTCGGCACCGTGGACACACCACCTCGCAAGCGGTTGCGCGACCTGTTGTCGACGGGCGGACCGGCCGTGGCGCCGGGTGCCTACGACGCGCTGTCCGCCCGGCTCGTCGAACAGGCCGGATTCGACATTGTGTACATGACGGGGTTCGGCACGACCGCGTCACTGATCGGCAGGCCCGACGTCGGCCTGCTCTCCGGCGCCGAGATGGTCGACAATGCCACGCGCATCGTGTCCGCCGTCGACGTCCCGGTGATCGCCGACGCCGACACCGGCTACGGCAACGCCATCAACGTCGTGCGCACCGTGCGCGCCTACGAACAGGCCGGCGTCGCGGGGGTCCACCTCGAAGACCAGGTCATGCCGAAGAAGTGCGGGCACATGTCCGGCAAGGCGGTCATCCCCACCGACGAGATGGCGGGCAAGATCCGCGCGGCCGCCGAGGCGCGGCGCGACCCCGACTTCGTGCTCATCGCCCGCACCGACGCCGCCGCCGTGCATGGACTGGACGACGCCATCGCCCGCGCCCGTGCCTACGCCGACGCGGGTGCCGACGTACTGTTCGTCGAGGCACCCACCAGCGAGGAGGGCATCGAGACCGTGGCGCGCGAGCTCCGCGGCGTCGCACCGCTGGTGTTCAACTGGGCCGAAGGCGGGCGCACACCGCCGTTGTCGCTCGAACGCATCGGCGAACTCGGCTTCTCGCTGGTGATCTTCCCGATCGGCACGCTGCTCGCGGCCACCGTCGGCATGCGGTCACTCCTCGCCACGGTGAAGGCCGAGGGCACGCCGACGTCCGCACTCGGCGAGCTGCCGTCCTTCGGCGAGTTCACCGACCTCATCGGACTGCCCGAGATCGGCGAACTGGAGCAACGCTTCTCGTGACCGGCGCGCGGCCCACCTGCCGCCCGGCCCCACCCCGCACGGCCGCGCCACCGAGCGACTGTGCCGCCTCGCGTGGGCTGTTCTCGTGCACCGCGGGGGCGGCCGGTCGCCGAGTGGTGATCACCGGAGTGCGCGGCTAGGTTGATTTATGCGCATACGCGCACCTTCCCGGTGAGTAGACAAAGGGGTTTTCGCAATGCCGGACAATCGCGTCGTCGTGTACAAGAGTCCGGGTGAGGTCGCGGTGGAATCCGTCGACTACCCGAAACTGGAACTGCCGGGTCCCGTCGTCGACGGGATCGGAATCAAGAAAAAGGCGCCGCACGCGGCGATTCTGCGGATCGTCACCACCAACATCTGCGGCAGCGACCAGCACATGGTGCGCGGCCGCACCACGGCTCCGGTCGGGCAGACGCTCGGTCACGAGATCACCGGCGAAGTCGTGGAAGCCGGCGACGACGTGCTGTTCGTCCGGGAGGGAGACATCTGCTCCGTCCCGTTCAACATCGCCTGCGGCCGTTGCCGGATGTGCAACGAGGGAAAGACCGGAATCTGCCTCAACGTGAATCCGGCTCGCCCTGGTGCCGCCTACGGGTACGTCGACATGGGCGGGTGGATCGGCGGTCAGGCGGAATACGTCATGGTGCCGTTCGCGGATTTCAACCTGCTCAAATTCCCGGACCGTGATCAGGCGCTCGAAAAGATTCTCGACCTGACCATGTTGTCCGATATTTTCCCGACCGGATATCACGGCGCCTACACCGCGGGCGTCACCACCGGCTCGACCGCCTACATCGCGGGAGCGGGGCCCGTCGGGTTGGCGGCCGCGCACGCCGCACAGTTGCTCGGCGCGTCGGCGGTGATCGTCGGCGACATGATCCCGGAGCGACTCGAACAGGCACGAAGCTTCGGCTGCGAGACGGTCGACCTGCGGTCCGACGCGAAGTTGGCCGACATGATCGAGCAGATCACCGGTGAACCCGAAGTGGACGCCGCCGTCGACGCCGTCGGCTTCGAGGCCCGCGGCCACGGCAAGGACGCGGGCGAACAACCGGCGACCGTGCTCAACGACGTCATGAGCGTCGCGAGGGCGGGTGCGTCACTCGGCATCCCGGGGCTGTACGTGACCGGCGACCCGGGCGCGGCCGACGAGAACGCCAAGGTCGGCCAGCTCGGCGTGCGCATCGGGCTGGGCTGGGCGAAATCGCACTCGATGACCACCGGCCAGTGCCCGGTGAAGAAGTACAACCGCCAACTGATGAACATGATCCTCAGCGGCAGGGCCGACATCGCCAAGGCCGTGAACGCCACGACGATCTCGCTCGACGATGCGCCGCAGGGATACCAGGAATTCGACAGCGGAGTGGCCCGCAAGTTCGTCATCGACCCGCACGGCATGGCCCCCGCGGCCTGAGAGACGGACCGTCACGTCGCGTCCCGCAGGAACCCCCGTGTTGCGGGTTCGGGGGCGCGTGTTGCGGGTTCCGGGGTTCGTGTTGCGACCACGCGTCGGCCGGCGTGCAACGTGTGCGCCGGCCGACGCGTCCATCGCGTATGGGACGAGATCTGGGGTGGGAAGGCAGCTACAACGCACGCGATCTCGGCGGCCTGCCGACAGCCGACGGCCGTGCAGTCCGTTGGGGCGTCGTCGTGCGGTCGGAGGAGCCGCGGCTGTGGACCGAGGCCGGTTGGCGAGCTGTCCGGGAGCACGGCGTGCGGACCATCGTCGACCTGCGCAACGACGACGAACGGACCGGCGCTCATGCGGGTGAGGGGATCGACGTCGTGCATGCGCCGCTCGACCCCGTCGGCGACGATTTCTGGACCTATTACGCCGAAACCGGACTGCACGCCACGCCGCTGTACTACCGCGACCAGCTCGACAAGCGCCCCGACCTGGTCGTCACCGCCGTGCGCGCCGTCGCGAACGCCCGGCCGGGTGGGGTCCTCGTGCACTGCGCGAGCGGACGTGATCGCACCGGCCTGCTGGTGCTGGTCCTGCTGAGCCTCGCCGGCGTGCCCGGTGCCGCGATCGCCGACGACTACGAACTCAGCCGCGCACGCCTCCGTCCGTTGTGGACACGGCTAGGCAGGCCGGACGACGAGCCGAAGATCCTCGACCTGCTCGCCCGGCACGGCACGACGCCGCGGAAGTCGTTCCTCGACGTGCACGCCGCCCTCGACGTCGAAGTCCTGCTGCGCGCCGGCGGCGTCGACGACGCGGACATCACCGCGCTGCGTCAGCGCCTCGTGGCCTGACAGATGCACGCCGGGTCGGCCGCACTGCCTGCGACCCGGAACCCGCAACACGCGACCCGGGGATCCGCAACACGGTCCCGGGGATCCGCAACACGGGACCCGGAATCCGCAACACGGGCCCGGGAACCCGCAACACGGCGGCCGGCGGTCAGGGGCGCAGGCGTGGGGCGACCGTCGAGGCGTCGGGCGGTTCGGTGCGGGCGGGCATGCCGGAGGCGAGCGTCGCGGCCCAGTCGCACAATCCGGCCACGTCGATGCCGTGGGGAGCCTCTCCGGAGAACGGTTCGATGGACTCGGCGCCGCGGGTGAGCAGCGACGCGGCGCCGGTGAAGTTGCCGCGCGCCGCATGCGTCAGTCCGACGGCCAGCTGTGCCAACCCGCGCCACAGCCCGCGCTCGGCGTCCGGCCCCGACTTCCACGCGTCCTCGAACACCTCGTGGGCGTGGAACGGCTTGCCGTCGTCGAGCAGCTGCTGCGCCTCGGCAACCGTTGCGTCCGGCGTGCGTTCCACACCCTCGGGGGCGCGTTCCACGCCCGGCGAGCCGTACGGCAACGGCCTGCCGAGGCCGTCGCGCGGACGCGCGTTGCGTGCCTTGCCGTCCGAGTCCCTGTCGCGTTGCAGCCGTTCACTCACGCCCCCGAGTCTGACACGCACCTCCGACGGCCGACCGTGGCCGAGGGGACGCCGTCCGCGGCCGGCCGTGCGCCACCGGCACCGGGTGACCGTGTGACCGCCCGCGCCGCCTCCCTCACTCGGGTGGTTTATCCCGTCCCTGCGAATCGGGCGTCAGTCCGTCGGTCGCCTGTTTCGACGCCGGCTGCGGCGGGCCGCCGTGCGGTTTGGCCTTGCCGGTGAACGTGATGTGGCCCTCGGCGTGCATCCGCTCGGTCATGTGCGGATAGTGCAGCTCGAACGCGGGCCGCTCGGACCGGATGCGCGGCAGCTCGAGGAAGTTGTGCCGCGGCGGCGGGGACGTGGTGGCCCACTCGAGGGAGTTGCCGTGGCCCCACGGGTCGTCGGCCTTGATGGGATCACCGAACCGCCAGCTGCGCATCAGGTTCCACACGAACGGCAACATCGACGCTCCGAGGACGAACGCGCCGATGGTCGAGACGGTGTTGAGCGCGGTGAACCCGTCGCTGGGCAGGTAGTCGACATAGCGACGCGGCATGCCCTCCGAGCCGAGCCAGTGCTGCACGAGGAACGTCGTGTGGAAGCCGACGAACGTCAGCCAGAAGTGCAGCTTGGCCAGCTTCTCGTCCATCATCCGGCCGGTGAACTTCGGGAACCAGAAGTAGATCCCCGCGAACGTGGCGAACACGATCGTCCCGAACAGCACGTAGTGGAAGTGGGCGACGACGAAGTAGCTGTCGTGCACGTGGAAGTTGGCCGGAGGTGCGGCGAGCAGCACGCCGGTGAGCCCGCCGAGCAGGAACGTCACCATGAAGCCCAACGACCACAGCATCGGCGATTCGAACGTGATGCGGCCCTTCCACATCGTGCCGATCCAGTTGAAGAACTTGATGCCCGTCGGCACGGCGATCGCGAACGTGAGGAAGGAGAAGAACGGCAACAGCACCGCACCGGTGGCGAACATGTGGTGCGCCCACACGGCGAACGACAACGCCGTGATGCCGATCGTCGCCAGCACCATCAGCCGGTAGCCGAACAGCGGTTTCCTGCTGAACACGGGGATGATCTCGGTGACGATGCCGAAGAACGGCAGGGCCACGATGTACACCTCGGGATGGCCGAAGAACCAGAAGAGGTGCTGGTACAGGATCGCGCCGCCGTTCTCGGGGTCGAACACGTGCGCTCCGAACACCCGGTCGGCGAACAAGCCGAGCAGCGCCGCGGTCAGGATCGGGAACGCCGCGAGCACCAGGACGCTCGTGAACAGGATGTTCCAGGTGAACAGGGACATCCGCCACATCGTCATGCCGGGCGCGCGCAGGCACACGATCGTCGTGATCATGTTGACCGCGCCGAGGATCGTGCCCAGACCGGACACGACCAGTCCCATGATCCACAGGTCGCCGCCGACGCCCACGGAGAACTGGGCGCGCGACAACGGGGCGTAGGCAGTCCAGCCGAAGTCCGCGGCGCCCGCGGGGTTGACGAGCGAGCTCAACACCATCAGCCCGCCGAACAGGAACAGCCAGTACGAGAACGCGTTCAACCGGGGGAACGCCACGTCGGGGGAGCCGATCTGCAGCGGAAGCACGAGGTTGGCGAACGCGAACACCACCGGAGTCGCGTACAGCAGGAGCATGATCGTGCCGTGCATCGTGAACAGCTGGTTGTACTGTTCCGGCGACAGGAACTGCTGACCCGGCCGCGCCAGTTCGCCGCGCATGAGCAGCGCCATCAGGCCGCCGATCATGAAGAACGCCAACGACGTGGCCATGTACATCATGCCGACGACCTTGTGGTCCGTCGTCCGCGCGAGGCTGAGCATGCGCAGCCCGCGCCTACGCGGCGGCGGCTCGTTGCCGGAGATCCGAGTCGGCGTCACATCGGTCGGGGGCGTAACCGAGTGCGTGGTCACGGTGGCACCTCCACCAGCATGTTCACCTGCGGCGGGGACGGTCCCCCGTTGACCGTAGGGGCGCGCGGCCGTGATCGCAGCACTTCGTCACTTCGTCACTTCGTCACCGCCACGGCTCCACGGCTGTGGTGGACCACGTGCAGCGCCCCGGAGACCGCAACACCGCCCCCGGAGACCACGACACGGGCACCGGAGAGCGCAACACGGGCCCCGGAGAGCGCAACACGGTTGCTCGAGTGCAGGACACGCGGTGCCGGGTGCAAGGCATCTGCAAGACATCGGAGCGTCGGTGAGCTCCGACCGAGTGGACGCGCGGCCGGTCGGCCTACGGCCGGTCGGCCCACGGCCGGTCAGCCCACGGCGGGGCGCCGGTACCAGGACGTCCAGAGCGGACGGTAGCCGTGGGCGTACCAGAACGGCGTCGACCGCGGGCTCTCCAGCGCGTGGTGGAGCAGCACGGCCTCGATGTCCTCGGAGTCGAACAGCTGGTGCGCGTGGGCGACGAGGGCGGACCCGACACCGCTGCTGCGCGCTTCCTCGGCGACGTGCAACGACGCCAGGTAACCGACCCGCTCCGCGTTGACGTAGCCGCCGACCCAGTTCGCCCGCGGCGGCAGTTCGACCTCGAGGAATCCGAGCGGCCTGCCGTACAGCTCGGCCACCCACAGTTGCGGTACCGGCGTGTCGGCCGCGAGCTGGGCGCGGGCGTCCTCGGTGAGCCGCTCGAGTGCATCCGCGCGCGGGGTGACGACGCCGAACTGCGCGTCGTAGGCGTGCAGTTCGGCACGCATCCTCGTCAGGGTCGGAAGGTCGTTCTCGACGGCCTCGCGGATGCGCACGCCCGGGACGGCGGGCGGGCCCGAGCCGAGCCGATTGGCCGGCCGCACCGCGAGCACCCGGGTGGCGGTGAAGCCGCGGCGCAGCAACGCCGTCGCCCCCGACGTGTCCCTGCTCGGACGCGTGACCACGGCGGCGCAGTCCCACCCGTAGCCCTCGTCGTAGGAGACGGCCTCCGCGAGCTGGTCCTCCCAGCGGCACAGCAGACCGTCAACGGCTGCGGCCGGGTCGCTTCCCGCCACCCGCAGGTCCAGGCGGTACTCGACCAGCGGGCGCCACAGCGAGCCCATCGAGCCGGGGGCGACCGCGGACCGGCCCGCGAACGCCACGCCGTCGCGGGTGCGCAGCACGGCCGACGCGGACGCGGACGGGTTCGTGAACGTGGGGAGCATCGCGTCCTCGGCCGCCATCCGTTCGGCGTACGCATCGAGGACGGCGGTGTCGCGGTCGGCGCTCCCGCGGTCGGATCTGGCCCCACTGTCGTGCTTCGGGTCGCGACCGGTTCGGGAGTCGCGGGTCCCCTGCGCCTGCATGTCCCACCTCGCTGTCGGCATCGATGTGATCGACCGTCGGCTATGGCGTATCTCACCGAGTGCTCATCATGACATCCAATGAGTGACTGCCGACTGCTACTGGCCGCGATCGACTGCGATGCGGTATCACTCGCATGCGGTTAACGAAGCCTTACGTTCATGTCGGGCTCACGGCGAGTTGACCTGACGGTGGTCAAATCAGATGCTTTGTCCGTCGTGCGGGGTACGGTTTATGCCTCGTTCGCGGGCAGTTACCGGTCCGCGCCGGGGCCTACGGCCGACGAGTGACCCGCGCGATGGTTACGGAAGGGGAAGGTGGCATGAGCCAGGCACGCCGCGCGCCCGCGGGGTCGAGCGCGCAGGCAGGCGAGTCCGCCGGACCCGCCGCAGGCGAACCGGGCTCCATGGACCGATCCGGCGTTGTCGAAGGGCCGGGCTCGGCGGAGCCGCCCGATCACGGTGAGAACCCCCGTTCCGAAACTTCGGCGACCGCTACTGCGACGCGCGGCGACGAGTTCCGGTTCCGTCTCTACACCGCGTTCGTGCTCGCCGTCGGCGTGCTCGGTGCCGTCTCCGTCGCCCAGTGGCGGCCGTTCGAGGGCTCGGTGCACCTGTGGTGGATCGGCCCGCTGCTGGCCGTGTCGTTCCTGGCGGCCGAACAGCTCGGCGTCAACGTCGACGTGCGCAGCGGCATCTCCTGGACGATCTCCTTCACCGAGATACCGCTGGTCATAGGCTTCTTCGTCGCGCCGTTCGAGGTGGTGCTGGCCGCGCACGTCGTCGCGGGTGTGACGACCCTGCTCGCGCGCCGCGTCACCGGGCGCGTGCTGTACAACGCGGGCGCGTTCCTCATCGAGGTCACCAGTGCCTTCGCCGTCGCGGGAGTCGTCGCGGCGGCGCTCGGCCAACCCGGCGGCATGCCCTGGCCCGCCGCGCTCGCGGGCACCCTCGCCGCGCCGCTGGCGAGCACGATCCTGGCGATGGCCGCGGTGCGCGTGCTGCGGCGGCGCATGCAGATCGGCACCGTCGTCCGGCTCGCCGCGCGCATCCTCGTCGTCGGCTTCGTCAACGCCTCCGCAGGCCTGACCGGCTACCTCGTCATCGAGGGCACGCCCGGCGCGTGGCCGATCGTCGTCGCCGTCAGCATCGGCCTCGTCGCGCTGTACTGGGCCTACTCCGACCTGCTCCGCGAACAGCGCGACATGGAGGCGCTGTTCGACGTCAGCCTGATGGTCGCCCGTTCCGACCACCAGGTCGCCGCCCAGCCCGCCGGCAAGGCCGGCGAGCTGGAAACAGGCCTGGACCTCGACGAGTGGCACAGCATCGCCGAGCGCATCAAGGACCAGCTCGCCGCGGGGCGCGTCGTGCTGCGGCTGCGCCTCGAACCCGACGAGCCCATGCACGTCCTCGTCGTCGGCGGCGAGTTGCCCGACGAACAGCTCCGCCCCGACGACCCGCTGTTGCGGCTGCCCGGCGCCAACGTGCGGCACTTCCGCCTCACCGACGGCAACGTCGCCGTCAGGGCCGCTCTCGGTGCGCGTGGTGCCCAGGAAGCCCTCGTCGTGCCGCTGCGCAGCGGCAACCAGCTCCTCGGTCTCGTCGAGGCGCACGACCGGCTGTCGCGCTGGCGGGGCTTCGGCAAGTACGACGTGCAGCTCCTCGGCACGATGGCCAGCCATCTCGCCACCGCGCTCGACAACCGGCGACTGCTGGCCACGCTGCGCCACGACGCGTACCACGATCCGCTCACCGGACTGCTCAACCGGCCGGGATTCCGCCAGATCGCCGCCGAACCGCTCGCGGAACGCACCGGCGACTCCTGTGCGCTCTCGCAGGCCAACCCGCATGTCGGGGCCGTCGTCCTGCGCGTCGACCTCGACCTGTACTCCACGGTCAGCGACGCGCTCGGCTACGCCTGGGCCGACCGCATGGTCGTCGCCGCGGGCAGGCGGATCCGCGACGTGCTCGGCCCCGAGGTGCCGCTCGCCCGCCTCGAAGGCGCGTCCTTCGCGGCGCTGCTGCTCGACCGCACCGCCGACGAGACGCACGCCGTCGCCGAACGTGTGCGCGCCGAGGCGTCCGATCCCTACCCGGTCGAGAAGCTCAGCGTCGAAGCCAACGCCATGGTCGGCTATGCCTGCACCAACGTGCTCGGCGACGACGGCGACCCGCCCGACGTCGACGCGCTCCTGCAGCGTGCCGACGTCGCCGTGCGCGCCACCCGCGGAGGTGAGGAGGTCCGCGGCTACGTCCCCAGCATGGGCCAGATCTTCCTCCGCCGGTTCCAGCTGGTCACTCAGTTCCGGCAGGCTCTGGAGGACGGGCAGGTCAGCGTCCACTACCAGCCGAAGGTGTCGTTGCCGGACAAGAACGTCGTCGGCGTCGAAGCCCTCGTGCGCTGGGTGCATCCCGAGTTCGGCCGGGTCAACCCCGATGAGTTCGTGCCCGCCGTCGAGGCGACCGGGCTGGTCGGGGCTCTCACGTCGTTCGTGCTCGACCAGGCGCTCGACCGGGTGCGGCGCTGGCTCGACGAGGGCCTGGAGATGTCGGTCGCGGTCAACCTCTCCGTGCGCAGCCTCGCCGACGAGGACTTCGCCGAGCAGGTCGCCGACGCCCTGGCCCGCCACGGCGTCCCCGCGCGGCTGCTGACCTTCGAGATCACCGAGTCCGCCGTCATGGCCGACCCGCAGCGGGCCCTGCCGATCCTGGGCGAACTGCACGACCTCGGCATCGAACTCGCCGTCGACGACTTCGGCACCGGGTACTCGTCGCTGGCCTACCTGCGCCGACTGCCCGTCGACCAGGTGAAGATCGACAAGAGCTTCGTGTTCGGCATGAGCACCGATCTCGGCGACCTCGCCGTCGTGCGCTCCATCGTCGAACTCGGCCACTCGCTCGGACTGTCCGTCGTCGCCGAGGGCGTGGAGGACGACTCGTCCCGCGACCAGCTCGAAGCCATGGGATGTGACGTCGCGCAGGGTTACCTCATCTCGCGGCCACTGGCCGAGGACCGGCTCGAGGCGTGGCTGCTGGCCCGCACGGCCCGTTCGGCGGGCAACCGCGACGAGACGGTGCTGACGCTGCTGACCTGAAGGTCGACGGATCCTGCTGGGTGACGCCGAGGGGTAGTGACGTCGAGGGGCAGTGACGTCGACGGGCACTGGGCCGCTGCTGACGTGAGGTTTCGCGGCCGGGCGCGGGGGAGTGCCACCCCCGTGTTCGCGCGCCCGCGGTCCTCGGGTACTCTATTCGAGGCTCGTTGAGCACGCCCCTTTAGCTCAGTGGCAGAGCGTCTCCATGGTAAGGAGAAGGTCAACGGTTCGAACCCGTTAAGGGGCTCGCGATCGGGAGAGGTCTGCCGACGCACTGCGTCGGCCTGGATCGCTCGTCGATCACTCGTGGGGGCGTAGCCCCCACACCCGACCCGGGGGTTCTGCCCCCGGACCCCCGGATCTGAAGCAGGCGGACAGGTTTGTGGTGCGGTTCTCGTGCGGGGCACGCCACAGGAGCGTCCGATTCGGCTGGGTTTGGGCTAGGTTGGGGTTGGCAGGGCGGGGTAGCTCAGGTGGTTAGAGCACACGGCTCATAATCGTGGTGTCGCGGGTTCAAGTCCCGCCCCCGCTACTCGGACTACACGGCCACGGCGGTGGCCCACTCATCGTTGAAAGAGGAAAGACCGTGGCTTCTTCCACCGACGTTCGCCCGAAGATCACCCTCGCGTGCGAGGAGTGCAAGGACCGCAACTACATCACCAAGAAGAACCGGCGCAACAACCCGGACCGTCTTGAGATGAAGAAGTTCTGCCCCAAGTGCGGCACGCACCGTGCCCACAAGGAGACCCGCTGACCCAACGGCCTCCGGGTCCACACCGCTTCGAACCGCCCTCGCCGTACCGGCGAGGGCGGTTCTTTGTGCCCGAGATCCGATGGCGGTTCGTCACGTGAACACACCGCTTGTGGACGTTTGTCATTTTCTGAGCAAAACCGGCACCGGTGAGAAAGGTCCCTTCGAAAGGACCTACCCGGGGACTCCTTGTCAACTCACACTGTCGCGTGACACATCCCAACCCTGCGGGAAAGTGAGTTGCCGGTATGAACATGTCGCGCAAGAGCGTCATCGCCGCCGCCGCGGGTGCGCTGGCCTTGGGGTTGTTCGCCCCGGCCGCAGCCGCCTCCGCATCCGTCCCGAGTATCGAGGGCTACTCGGACGTCGTCGCCGACAAGGCGATCTCCACCCTGACGAGTGAGCGCGGCCTCGGTGAGACGGCCGCCGCCGAGCTGCTGCAACGCCAGCAGCAGAGCGTCGACACGCTCGACGACGTCCGCTCCGCCATCGCCGGCGACCTGGTGGGCGAACACCTCGACGCCAAGGGGAACCCGGTCGTCACCGTCGCCACGCAGGCGGCCGCCGACAAGGCCGAAGCCGCGGGCGTCACCGCCGAGCTCGCCGAGCGCACCACCGAACAGCTGGATGCCGCCCGCGCCGAGCTCGAAGCGCTGCCCGCCGTGCCGCACACCTCGCTCGGCCTCGACCCCGCCGAGAACCAGCTGGTGCTGACCATCGGCGAGAAGGCGGCCGACAGCGCCGCGGGCAAGCTCACCGCCGCGGCCGCGAAGCTGGGTGACGCGGTGCGCGTCGAGCACGTCGCAGGCGGCATGCAGAAGAGCATCTACAACGGCGAAGCCATCACCGGTGGCGGCAGCCGCTGCTCTGCGGGCTTCAACGTCAACGACGGCTCGCAGGACTACATCCTCGACGCCGGCCACTGCACCGCGGGTGTCGCCGAGTGGAACGTCGGCCCCTCGGTCGACGCCAGCTTCCCCGGCAACGACTACGGCCTGATCCGCAACGACACCGGCAGCGCACCCGGCGCCGTCACGCTGTGGAACGGCAGCACGCAGGCCATCACATCCGCCTCCGACGCCACCGTCGGCCAGGACATCTGCAAGAGCGGCTCCACGACGCAGCTGACCTGCGGCACGGTCGAGGCCGTCGACGTCACCGTCAACTACGCCGAAGGCGCCGTCGACGGGTTGATCCAGACGTCCGCGGCGGTCGACTCCGGCGACTCCGGCGGCTGCCTGTTCTCCGGCAGCACCGGCGTCGGCATCACGTCCGGTATGGGCGGTGGCAGCTCCTACTTCCAGCCCGTCACCGAAGCCCTGTCGGCCTACGGCATGTCCCTGAACTGACGAACGCTCCCTGCCGCCCCCAGTGGCACCTCGGCTGCGCTCACTGCGCCCAAGGTGCCACTGGGGGCGGATTCGTCGGCAGGGTCGGCCTGCCGGTTCAGTCCAGTGGGTGAAACATTCTCCGGCCGGTAGAGTCTGCGCCGTGCCTTTGGATCCGTCATTCGTCGGGCGCACGTATCCGCCCGAAACGACCTACGAGGTCGGCCGCGCCAAGATCGCCGAGTTCGCCGACGCCATCGGCGACGACAACCCGCTCTACCGCGACATCGAGGCCGCCAAGGGTGCCGGGTACGCGGACGTGATCGCGCCGCCCACCTTCCTGACGATCATCAACATCCGCGCCATCAACGCGGTCGCCGAGGACCCGGACCTCGGCCTGGACTACGACCGCATGGTCCACGGCGACCAGAAGTTCGTGCACCACCGGCCGGCGTGCGCCGGCGACCGGCTGCAGGTGACGGTGCACATCGACGACGTCTTCGTGCGTGCGGGCAACGACTTCCTCAGCGTCCACGCCGACGTCGCCACCGACGGCGGCCAGCCCGTGTGCACCACCTACGCCCAGCTCGTCGTCAGGGGGGAGCGGTCGTGAACGTCGGAGACGAACTGCCCGGCCTGTCCGTGCACGTCACCCGCGAGCAGCTGGTCCGCTACGCGGGCGCCTCGCTGGACTTCAACCCGATCCACTGGAACGAACGCTTCGCCACCGAGGTCGGACTGCCGAACGTCATCGCCCACGGCATGCTGACCATGGCGCTCGGCGGACGCGTCGTCACCGACTGGCTCGGTGACCCCGGCCGCGTCGTCGAGTACGGCGTGCGGTTCACCCGCCCGGTCGTCGTGCCGGACGACGACGAGGGTGCGCTGGTCGAGTTCACGGCCAAGGTCGGCGAGGTCCGCGACGACGGCACCGCCCGCATCGACGTCACGGCCAAGTTCGACGGGAGAACCGTCCTCGGCAAGGCCCAGGCGGTCGTGCGGGCGTAGCCGCGTCAGGCGCTCTGCCGCGCGGCGACCAGGTCGTTGACGAGGCCCGCCGCCCGGTCGGCGTGGTCGACCGTGGCCTTGACGACGTGTCCCGACGTCAGCGTGACCGCGAGCGCCTCACCCGCGCGCACCTTGAACGCCGTGTAGCCGACACCTCGGCGCAGGCCGTATCCGCCGGCGCTCCACATCGTCATCTGCTCGGTGTCGGCGGAGGCGATCTCGTCGAACGTCAGCGTGCGGTGCGGGAAGCCGAACAGCCCGAGTGACAGCGCCACCCCGTCGGCATCGACGCGGACCCGCACCCGGCAGGTCGCCGCCATCGCCAGCACGACGACGAGCACCACCAGTGCGAACGGCATGACGTCGAAGTCGGGGAGCGACACCTGCAACAGCCCGTACCCGCAGGCGACGGCGAGGCCGCCGAAGGTCATCGGGTAGTTGGTGCCGCCGCCGATCCACGTCGCCCGTTCGCCGGGTTGCAGACCCGCCGACGGCAGGTCACGTGGTTCCGGGGACGCCCGCCGTTCGGTCCGCCCCGCGACGAGCGCCGCGATCGCACCCGCCACGACGCTCAACCCCAGTGCCCACACCACCGCCGACCAGGCCGAGCCCGCCTCGCGCCACGACGTCGTGTCCAGTGCGGCGTACATCGACCCCACGAGAACCCCCGCGGGCAGTGCCGCCATCCCCGCCGTGAACCCGACCGCGCTGCGCGGCACGGCCGACCCCCGGGCCCGCGAGGCGAGCACCGCCACCAGCGTCACCAGCGTCAGCGCCGCACCGATGCCGAGGGTCACGCCGGTCAGCGTCGACAGTGTCGACGACCGGTCGGGACCGCTCGTACCCCAGTGGACCGCCACCACCTCAGGCAGCCGGGCCGACCAGGCACCCTGTAACGCCCAGGCACCGCCGAGCGCCGTGAGTGGAACCGCGCCCGCGGCCAGTGCGAGCCTCGTGGTCTTCATGCGAACTTCTCCTTCACGATCTCCGTGAGCTCGTCCAGGTCGACCCCCACCCGACGTGCCTCGTCGGCGAGCTCTCCGGCCAGGGTGTTCAGGCGTGCGCGCGTGTCGGCGGCGCCGGTGACGACCGCGCCGCGCCTGCGGCGCAGCTCGATCAGCCCCTCGTCGCGTAGCAGGCCGTAGGCGCGAAGCACGGTGTGCACGTTGATGTCGAGCGACGTCGCCACCTCCCGCGCGGGCGGCAGCTGGTGACCCTTGGCGAGCTCGCCGTCGGACAGGGCACGCCGCACCGACGCGGCGACCTGCTCGAACAGCGGCGCCTGGGACGCCGGATCGATCCGAATCAACATTGTTCTAACTATACTAGAACAAACAAGGTTCTCGAGTGGTGTCTGGACGTGCCGTCCCGCTGAAGTGCGGTGCGTCGATGAGGTGCGGGGTGGGTGCAGGACATGCGAAACGGCCCCTCGGAGTGGGTTCCGAGGGGCCGTTTCGGGAGGTTCCGCCGGGTCGCGCCCGGCCGAGGGGTGCTGGTTACTTCGCCTCGGCGAGGAGGTTGCCCACGCGGTTCACGCCTTCGACGAGGTCGTCCTCGGCGAGGGCGTAGGAGAAGCGGAAGTAGCCGGGCGTGCCGAACGCCTCGCCGGGCACGACCGCGACCTCGGCCTCGCGCAGGATCAGGTCGGCCAGCGCGACCGTGTCCCCGGGCCGCTCGCCGCGGATCTCCTTGCCGAGCAGCGCCTTCACGGACGGGTAGGCGTAGAACGCGCCCTCGGGTGTCGGGCATTCGACGCCGGGGATGTCCGACAGCAGCGAGACGATCTTCTTGCGCCGCGCGTCGAACGCCTCACGCATGGCGTGCACGGCGTCCAGCGGACCCGCGACCGCGGCCTCGGCGGCACGCTGGGCGACGTTGGAGACGTTGCCGCACAGGTGTGACTGGAAGCTGGACGCGGCCTTGACGACGTCGTCGGGGCCGATGATCCAGCCGACGCGCCAGCCGGTCATCGAGTAGGTCTTGGCGACGCCGTTGAGGATCAGCGTCCGGTCGGCGAGCTCCGGTACGACGGCGGGCATCGACGCGGCGGTGACACCGTCGTAGACGAGGTGCTCGTAGATCTCGTCGGTGATCACCCAGATGCCGTGCTCGAGCGCCCACTTGCCGATGGCCTCGACCTGCTCGCGCGAGTAGACGGCGCCGGTCGGGTTGGACGGCGAGTTGAACAGCAGCACCTTCGTGTTCTCGGTGCACGCGGCCTCGAGCTGTTCGACCGTCACGAGATAGCCGGTCGTCTCGTCGGCGGTGACCTGCACCGGGACGCCGCCGGCGAGCGTGATCGACTCGGGGTAGGTCGTCCAGTAGGGGGCCGGCAGCAGCACCTCGTCGCCGGGGTCGAGCAACGTCGCGAAGGCCGAGTACACGGCCTGCTTGCCGCCGTTGGTCACGAGCACCTGGGAGGGGTCGCAGCGGAAGTCGGAGTCGCGCAGCGTCTTCTCCGCGATCGCCTCGCGCAGCTCCGGCAGGCCGCCTGCGGCGGTGTAACCGTGGTTGACCCGCTCGCGTGTGGCCTTCGCCGCGGCCTCGACGATGTAGTCGGGCGTGGGGAAGTCCGGCTGCCCCGCGCCGAACCCGATCACCGGGCGGCCCTCCGCCTTGAGGGCCTTCGCCTTCGCGTCCACCGCGAGCGTCGCGGACGGTGTGATGCCCGCGATCCGCGCGGACACTCGGGAGCGGGGGCGGGCGGGTGTCGTTCCAGGTGTGGCCATGACTACAGTTTTCCACGCGCCCGCCGGGGCCGTGTCACCTGGGCCGAAGCGGGTGCGGCGGTGGTGGTCGACGGGAAACGGGCCTCGGTTGCAGAGCGCGATCGGCCTTGCCGTAGACTACTGCACTTGGAACGTTCGACGGTTGCTCCTGCCCTTCTGTCCGCGATCGGATGGAGGCATGAACTGCGTGAACGTTCGAAGGGGTGTAGCTCAGTTGGTAGAGCAGCGGTCTCCAAAACCGCAGGTCGCAGGTTCGAGTCCTGTCGCCCCTGCGTTGATGTGTCAGGTTAGGCAGAGGAGTGGCTCGTGAGCGAGGACGGCGAGAAGGACCCGGGGAAGGAGCAGAAGAGCTCCGCCCCCCGTCCGAACACCGCCGCCGCTCGCCGCGAGCGGCGCGCCGCTGCCTCCGGCACGGGCAGTGACGCCAAGGCGGGCAAGTCCGCTCCCCAGGGGAAGGCGGGCACCGGTCCCGGCAAGGGCACCACCGCCGGCAAGGACCGGCCCACGCCGAAGCGGAGCGGCACGACAAAAGAGAAGACCGAGAAGCATTCGCTCTTCGCCCGGATCGTGCGGTTCCTTCGCGAGGTCTGGGGCGAGCTGCGGAAGGTGATCTGGCCGACCCGCAAGCAGATGATCACCTACACCGGCGTGGTGCTGGTGTTCGTGGCCTTCATGATCGCCCTGGTCTACTTGCTCGACTTCGTCTTCCTCGAGGGAGTCGACTTCGTATTCGGCAACTAGCGCCTTGGCCAGGCCTCGCGGGTGGCGGGAGCGGATCGCCGCGCCCGTGACGACACACGCGATCAACTGAGAGGACGGAAAGTGACCTCCGAGAACGGCTCAGACGAGCAGGTGCTCGCGGCCACCGACGTGGACCCGGCCGAGGCCGCCGACACGCCTACGCCGGCCGCCGAGACTGCAGAGGTCGACGAGCACGCGGAGGCCGGCACCGCCGAGACGGCCGGTGCTGACGAGTCCGCCGGTGAGGCCGACGCCGAGAGCGCCGACGACGACGGTGAGACGGCGGCCGACGACGCCACCGACCAGAACGCCGACGCGAGCGACCAGAACGCCGACGCCACCGAGCCGGACGACCCGGTGGCCCAGCTGCGCGCCGAGCTGAAGTCGCTGCCCGGCGAGTGGTACGTCGTGCACTCGTACGCCGGTTACGAGAACCGCGTGAAGAACAACCTCGAGACCCGGCGGCAGACGCTGGACGTCGAGGACTACATCTTCCAGATCGAGGTGCCGACCGAAGAGGTCACCGAGATCAAGAACGGCCAGCGTAAGCAGGTCAACCGCAAGGTCCTGCCCGGCTACATCCTGGTCCGCATGGAGCTCACGGACGAGTCCTGGGGTGCCGTGCGCAACACGCCCGGTGTGACGGGATTCGTCGGTGCCACGTCGCGGCCGTCGCCGATCACGCTGGACGAGGTGCTGAAGTTCCTCGCGCCGCAGGTCGAGAAGGAGGCGCCGGCGAAGGCCGCGAAGGGCGAGTCCGCAGCGCCGGACACGCAGGCCGCGGCGTCGTCGTCCACCTCCGCGGTGCAGGTCGACTTCGAGGTCGGCGAATCGGTCACCGTCATGGACGGCCCGTTCGCGACGCTGCCCGCGACGATCAGCGAGGTCGACGCCGGCGGCCAGAAGTTGAAGGTCCTGGTTTCGATCTTCGGCCGCGAGACGCCGGTCGAGCTGTCGTTCAACCAGGTCTCCAAGATCTGACGGCCGCTCCCGCGGGTCGGGAGCACGCCGGAAGGCCCCCGCGCCACGGCAGGTGCGTGGGGAGAGCAACGCTGAACTAGGAAACGGAAATGCCACCCAAGAAGAAGAAGCTTGCAGCGATCATCAAGCTGCAGATCCAGGCGGGTGCCGCGAACCCGGCGCCCCCGGTCGGCCCCGCGCTCGGTCAGCACGGCGTCAACATCATGGAGTTCTGCAAGGCGTACAACGCGGCCACGGAGAACCAGCGTGGCAACGTCGTGCCGGTCGAGATCTCCGTGTTCGAGGACCGTTCGTTCGACTTCAAGCTCAAGACGCCGCCGGCAGCCAAGCTGCTGCTGAAGGCAGCGGGCGTCGACAAGGGCAGCGGCGAGCCGCACAAGAACAAGGTCGGCAAGGTCACGATGGACCAGGTCCGCGAGATCGCCGAAACCAAGAAGACCGACCTCAACGCCTACGACGAAGACCAGGCGGCCAAGATCATCGCCGGCACCGCCCGGTCGATGGGCCTGACCGTCGTCGACTGAGTCTCGATCGCCTCACACCCGAGGCGCGCCGTGGAAGGGCCAGGCGCTGGCCCGCACCACAACTGATCCATTTCGCATGTAAGGACAGAGCATGACCAAGCGCAGCAAGGCCTACCGTCAGGCCGCCGAGCTCGTGGACCAGACCCGGCTGTACGCCCCGCTCGACGCGGTGAAGCTGGCCAAGGAGACGTCCGGCAAGAACACGCTGGACGCCACGGTCGAGGTCGCGATGCGGCTCGGCGTCGACCCCCGCAAGGCAGACCAGATGGTCCGCGGCACCGTGAACCTGCCGCACGGCACGGGTAAAACCGTCCGCGTCGCTGTTTTCGCCACCGGTGACAAGGCCGCAGAGGCCGAGGCCGCTGGTGCCGACGTGGTCGGTTCCGACGATCTGATCGAGCGCATCCAGGGTGGCTGGCTCGAGTTCGATGCCGCGATCGCGACCCCGGACCAGATGGCGAAGGTGGGCCGCGTGGCCCGCGTGCTGGGCCCGCGTGGCCTGATGCCGAACCCGAAGACGGGCACGGTGACGCCCGACGTCACGAAGGCCGTCACGGAGATCAAGGGCGGTAAGGTCAGCTTCCGCGTCGACAAGCAGTCGAACCTGCACCTGGTCATCGGCAAGGCGTCGTTCGACACCGACAAGCTGGTCGAGAACTACGCCGCGGCCCTCGACGAGGTGCTGCGTGCGAAGCCGTCCGCCGCCAAGGGCCGCTACGTCAAGAAGGTCACCTTCACGACGACCATGGGCCCGGGCATCCCGGTCGACCCGACGCGTACGCGCGACCTCCTCGCGGAGGACGCGAACGCCTGAGGCGTCACCGAACGCACAGACGCCTGAGCGTCAGAGACACACAGCGTCGAAGCGGGGCGGTTCACCCATCGCGGGTGGGCCGCCCCGCTTTCGTTCGTCGGCGGATCCGGCCGGGCGCGGGCGGGGAACGCTCAGTTGCCCGGCTGCTGCGCAGGGCCGGACGGCTGCTGCCGCGACGGCGCCTGTCCGGGGCACGTCTCCGGCCCGGCTGCATGCCCGGTGATCAGCCACTGGTCGTGTTCCACCTTCTCCACGGTGAACACGCCGAGTGCGGGGCCGCCGCTGATCGTGAACGAACAGGAATCGATCCGCTCGGTCGTCGACGTGGGCAGGTAGCCGCGCGGATAGACGGACTCGGCGTAGTCGTTGACGTGGGTGACCTGTTCGTGCAGCGCATTCACGGCCTCGCGGCAATCGGCGGAACCGACGTTGTCGGCGAAGCGCTGCTGGGTGGCCTCGTCGAACCGGCCGCACGCCTTGTCGGCGTCCGGCAGGCCGGTGTCCGGGTCCGCCTGCGCGATCGCGTCGTAGACCGAGCGCACCGCCGCGTACGGAGTGTCGGCCAGCAGTTCGGTGGCGTGGTACGAACCGCCGCCCCCGCGCGCGTACTCCTCGGTGGTCTGGTCACTGTCAGCGGTGCCGAAGAAGTGGTTGTAGGCCCACGTCGCGGCGAGCGCCAGCAGCAGGAACGCGACGAGCCAGCCGAGGAGCTTCTTGCCGAGCCAGGTCAGCCATCGCGGGGGTCGCCGCCGCGGCCGCTGTGTGGGTTCGGGGAGCCGGTCGGGCGCCGCCGCGGGCAGCGGTGCCGCGTGGCCACCGGCCGGCGCGGCCGTGACCTGCGAGCCCGGGTACGGAGCAGGCGGGTACTGGGCCGGAGGCGTGCCGGGGACGACCGCGCCGCCCTGCCCGTGTCCGCCCTGCTGGGCCTCCTGGAACTTGAGGAACTCCTGGAACTCCTGGAACTGCTGGAACTGGCGGAACTGCCGCAACTGCTCCTCGTCGACGGGACCGGCCGGATCCGGCGTCGCGGCGGCCGCGGGCTGGATCTCAGTACCGGACGGCGGCGTCGGGTCCGCACCGGTCGGGTCCGCACCACCGGACGGGGTCACGTCGCCGGACGGCGTCGCGTCGCCGGGGAGGCCTGCACCGGCGACGCCGGACCGGCCACCATCGGCAGGGGACCCGCCGGCGTGAGAGTCCGTACCGAGGGAACCCGCGGCCGCATCTGCCGGATCCCCTGTACTCCCGGGGCCGGTGGACGTGGCTCCCGGCGGGTGCGGGGCGTCGGGGGACTCGCCGGGCCGGTCCGGTTCGCCGCCCGCCGGATCGGTTCGCTGTTCCGTCACGCGCCCATGATGCCTGCTCACGCTCCGCACGCGGGAGCCGTGTGCCGACCCGGGTGTCGGGGGAGGCGGGACGTGGGCGTATAGTCGACGGCGGTTCTACCGAAGACCGCTGGTCTTCCCGGGGCTACCTCGGGAACGAAGGTCCGCCGAACGGGCGGCGACCCGCGCAGGGAGGAACGAGGATCGCCACACGGGCACCCGTGTGTATCGACGCCCCGAGCCTGCTGCGCTGGATTCTGCCGCGCGCGCCGGGGCGTTTCGTCGTTTCCAGGGTAGTCGCGGGCAAGCTCAGTGGTCACCAGCCAAGAGAGGAGGCGACCATGGCGAAGCCCGAAAAGGTGGAGGCGGTCGCCGAGATTGCGGAGTCCTTCCGCAACAGCTCGGCCACGGTCATCACCGAGTACTCCGGCCTCTCCGTGTCCCAGCTGGGTCAGCTGCGCCGCGCTCTCGGCTCCACCGTGAAGTACCGGGTCGCGAAGAACACGCTCACCAAGCGTGCCGCCGAAGAGGCGGGTGTCGAGGAGCTCAACGAGCTCTTCATCGGTCCGACGGCGATCGCCTTCATCGAGGGCGAGCCGGTCGAGGCCGCGAAGGCACTGAAGAACTTCGCGAAGGACAACAACGCGCTTGTCATCAAGGGCGGCTACATGGATGGCCGCACGATGAGCGTCAGCGAGATCAACCAGCTCGCCGACCTCGAGAGCCGCGATGTCCTGCTGTCCAAGGCCGCGGGTGCGTTCAAGGCCAAGCTGTCCGAGGCCGCGTCGCTGTTCCAGGCGCCGCTGTCGAAGATGGCCCGCGCCGCCGCCGCGCTCGAGGACAAGCAGAAGTCCGATTCCGGCTCCGCGTCCGACGCCGAGAGCTGACCGACAAACCCACCGACTCCAGAGTCGCAAGCAAGGAAGGAACGCCACCATGGCGAAGATGAGCACGGACGAACTGCTCGACGCCTTCAAGGAGCTGACGCTGCTTGAGCTGTCCGAGTTCGTGACGAAGTTCGAGGAGACCTTCGACGTCACGGCCGCCGCCCCGGCCGCCCAGGTCGTGGCCGCCGCTCCGGGTGCCGACGCCGGTGCCGCCGCCGAGGAGGAGCAGGACGAGTTCGACGTCGTCCTCGAGGACGCCGGCGACAAGAAGATCCAGGTCATCAAGGTCGTCCGCGAGGTCATCTCCGGTCTCGGCCTGAAGGAGGCCAAGGAGCTCGTCGAGGGCGTCCCGAAGCCGCTGCTCGAGAAGGTCGACAAGGAGGCCGCCGAGGCCGCCAAGGCCAAGCTCGAGGAGGCCGGCGGCAAGGTCTCGCTCAAGTGATCTGACGCCTCACGGCGTTTTCGATTACGGCGAAAGCGGGCGGACATCCCACGGGGTGTCCGCCCGCTTTTTCGTGTCCGGGGCCGTTATCGCCGGCGCACGTTTTCGTATGTCGGAAGAATGCAGCGGAAAACGAGCACCGGTACGCACGCCGCGTGTCCATTCATCACATTCGTGGGAGTGCTGTTCGTTCCGCGAGTGCGTCGTGGGTTACCTTGCACATCCACATCACACGGTCTGTGTCGGGGATTACTCCGAGCGCGCGATCCGAGTGTGAACCAGTGAGTAACTTACGCGGGCTTCGGTCGTTGCTCGTAGAAGGAAGACGCTGCGGACATGGCGGTCGGCACCTCCGCGGAGGTGGGCACCGCCGGGTGTACGCCACCGGAACCGGGTGGCGCATCGGCCGCGGCCGCGGAACCGCTCCGGGAGGGTGCGATGGGTGCCGAGGTGGTCATCGAGGGCTTGACCAAGTCCTTCGGCAAGCAGGCCATCTGGCGTGACGTGACGCTGAACCTGCCGCCGGGGGAAGTGTCGGTGATGCTCGGCCCGTCGGGTACCGGCAAGTCGGTGTTCCTCAAGTCGATGATCGGTCTCCTCAAGCCCGACAAGGGCAAGTGCGAGATCAACGGCACCGACATCGTGCGCTGTTCGGAGCGCAAGCTCTACGAGACGCGCAAGCTGTTCGGTGTACTGTTCCAGGACGGTGCGCTGTTCGGGTCGATGAACCTCTACGACAACGTGGCGTTCCCGCTGCGCGAGCACACGAAGAAGTCGGAGACCGAGGTCCGCAGGATCGTGCTCGAGAAGCTCGAGCTGACCGGTCTGTCCGGCGCCGAGGACAAGCTGCCCGGCGAGATCTCCGGCGGTATGCGCAAGCGGGCCGGTCTGGCCCGCGCGCTGGTGCTCGATCCCGAGATCATCCTCTGCGACGAACCGGACTCGGGTCTGGACCCGGTGCGTACGGCGTACCTGTCGCAGCTGCTGATCGACCTGAACGCGCAGATCGACGCGACGATCCTGATCGTCACGCACAACATCAACCTCGCCCGCACGGTGCCGGACAACATCGGCATGCTGTTCCGCAAGGAACTCGTCATGTTCGGCCCGCGCGAGGTCCTGCTGACCTCCGACGAACCGGTCGTCGAGCAGTTCCTCAACGGCCGCAGGCTCGGTCCTATCGGCATGAGCGAGGAGAAGGACTCGGCGCAGATGGCGCTCGAGCAGGAGCAGGCCGACGCGGGCCACCACGACGGGTCGACCGAGGACGTGCGCGGCATCGTGCCGCAGTTGCAGCCCACACCCGGCCTGCCGGAGCGGCAGGGCGCGATCCGCCGCAAGGACCGCGTGGTGCAGGTGCTCCACACCCTTCCCGAGCCGGCTCGGGAAGGCATCATCGCCTCGCTGACGCCCGAGGAGCGCAGGCACTACGGCATTCCGGAACCCGCCGTCACAGCGGGCGGCCGGACGCAGGTCCACGGCAACCTGCCCGCGGGCGATGTCGCCGACCTGCCCGGCTCGCCCGCATGGCCGAGCGGCGAGCAGTCGGCGCCGACCCAGCCGCTGCGACCGCGGCGAGGCGGCGCATGAGCTCACGGCCGGCCACCGTCCCCGGCCTCGGGATGCTGCGCGAGACGGGCAAGCTGTTCGCCCTCGGCCTCGACATCGCCCGGGGTCTCTTCCAGCGCCCGTTCCAGCTGCGCGAGTTCATCCAGCAGGCCTGGTTCATCGCCAGCGTCACGATCCTGCCGACGGCTCTCGTGGCGATCCCGTTCGGCGCGATCATCTCGCTGCAGTTCGGGTCGCTCGCGAGCCAGCTGGGTGCCGAGTCCTACACCGGTGCCGGCAGCGTGCTCGCGACCGTGCAGCAGGCCGCACCGCTGGTGACGGCGTTGCTCGTCGCCGGTGCGGGCGGGTCGGCGATCTGCGCCGACATCGGCGCCCGCACCATTCGCGAGGAGATCGACGCCATGGAGGTGCTGGGCGTCTCCGCGGTGCAGCGCCTCATCGTGCCGCGGGTGCTGGCGTGCATGCTCGTCGCCGTGCTGCTCAACGGCATGGTCAGCGTCATCGGTGTGTTGGGCGGCTACTTCTTCAACGTCGTGCTCCAGGGCGGCACACCGGGTGCGTACCTGGCGAGCTTCTCGGCCCTGGCGCAGCTGCCCGACCTGTGGGTCGGCGAGATCAAGGCGCTCATCTTCGGGTTCCTCGCCGCCGTCGTCGCCTCCTACCGGGGGCTGAACCCGCCGCCCGGGCCGAAGGGCGTCGGCGACGCGGTGAACCAGTCCGTCGTCATCACGTTCCTGCTGCTGTTCGTGGTCAACGTCGTCGTGACGCTGATCTACCTGCAGCTCGTCCCGCCGAAGTTGGGCTGACCGATGGCCTCCGTGACCCAGCGCGCGAAAAAGATCGCGAACCGCCCGCTCGAGACGCTCGACGATCTCGGCGACCAGATGTCGTTCTACCTGCGCGCCCTCGCGTGGGCGCCGCGGACGATCCGGCGGTACCTCAAGGAGGTGCTGCGCCTGCTGGCCGAGGTCAGCTTCGGCTCCGGGTCGCTGGCGATGATCGGCGGCACCGTCGGCGTGATGGTCGGTCTGACCCTGTTCACCGGTGTGCTCGTCGGCCTGCAGGGTTTCTCGGCCCTGGACTCCATCGGGACGTCGGCGTTCACCGGCTTCCTGACGTCGTTCTTCAACACCCGTGAGATCGCGCCGCTGGTGGCCGGTCTCGCGCTGTCGGCGACGGTCGGCTCCGGCTTCACCGCCCAGCTGGGTGCGATGCGGATCTCCGAGGAGATCGACGCGCTCGAGGTGATGGCGGTGCCGAGCCTGCCGTACCTGGTCACGACGCGGATCATCGCCGGTTTCGTCGCGGTCATCCCGCTCTACGTGATCGGCCTGATGTCGTCGTACCTGGCGTCGCGGGCCGTGGTCATCTACATCTACGGCCAATCGGCGGGTACCTACGACCACTACTTCGAGATGTTCCTGCCACCGCAGGACGTGCTGTATTCGTTCATCAAGGTGCTGATATTCAGCGTCCTGATCATCCTCACGCACTGCTACTACGGCTACAAGGCCAGCGGCGGCCCCGCGGGCGTCGGTGTGGCCGTCGGCCGGGCCGTGCGGTTGTCGATCGTCACGGTCGCGGTGGTCAACTTCTTCGTCGGGTTCGCGCTCTGGGGAACCGACACGACGGTGAGGATCGCGGGATGATGGCGACAGGGACGTGGACGACACTGCGTCGAAGGCTGCTGGGGCTGTTGCTCGTCGGACTGTTGGTCGGCGGCGTGGCCCTGAGCGTGGCGATCTACAACAAGGCGTTCAGCTCGTACGTCACGGTGACGCTGCGGGCCGACGAGATCGGCAACCAGCTGTCCGAGAACTCCGACGTGAAGGTGCGGGGGCTGATCGTCGGCCACGTCGGCGAGATCACCCCGGTCGAGGGCGGTTCCACGGAGCTGACGTTGAACCTCGAGCCGGAGCAGGCCGAGCTCGTGCCCGCGAACGTGTCCGCCCGGTTCCTGCCGAAGACGCTCTTCGGCGAGCGTTTCGTGAACTTGGAGATCCCGGAGGGCGCCGAGTCGACGTCACTGCGGTCCGGCGACGTCATCCCGCAGGACCGCACCGACAGTGCCATCGAGCTCGAACAGGCCCTCGCGGATCTGATGCCGGTGCTGCAGGCGGTGCAGCCGCAGAAGCTCTCGACCACGCTGAGCGCGATCTCGACGGCGCTGGAGGGGCGCGGTGAGCAGCTGGGCCGGACGTTGTCGGACCTCGGTAGCTACCTCGGCGAGTTGAACCCGCACGTGCCGAAGCTCCAGGAGAACCTGCGGGAACTGGCGAAGTTCTCGCACAACCTCTCCGACGTCACTCCGGACTTGGTGCAGACGCTCGACAACTTCACCACGACGAGCAAGACGATCGTGGAGAAGCGGCAGGCGCTGTCGAACATGTACACGAGCATCACGGGCGCCTCGACGGATCTGCACTCGTGGCTGAAGGCGAACTCCTCGAACCTCATCCAGCTCGGCGAGACCGCGAGGCCGACCGCCGAGCTGCTCGCCAAGTACGCGCCGTCGTACCCGTGCTTCCTCGGGCAGATGGCCGAACTGGTGCCGCGGATCGACAAGGCGTTCGGCAAGGGCACCAACCAGCCCGGCCTGCACGCGACGATCGAGATCACCAACAACCGCGGTCCGTACAAGCCGGGGCAGGACGAACCGGAGTGGAACGACCACCGTGGCCCGCGCTGCTACGACTTCGCCGAGAAGCCGGATCCGTTCCCGCAGTACCCGCCGGACGGGCCCGTCAAGGACGGCAGCACGGCGCCCCCGCCTGCACGCTCGTCCAACAACGGCCTCAGTCAGGCCGACGACCAGGCGAACGCGGGCGGCTACAACAACAACGGTGGCGGCGGCGCCGCTCCCGGTGTCGCGGGCGGCGACCCGGCGGGTTCGCCGGGTGAGCTGCGGCTGATCTCGCAGCTGACCGCGCCGCGGCTCGGCATGGACGCCGATCAGGTGCCCGGCTGGGGCGCCCTGCTCATTGCCCCGATGTACCGCGGAGCGGAGGTGACGGTCGAATAATGCGTGGACTCACCGCACCACTGGTCAAACTCGGTGCCTTCATCGCCGTCACGGTTCTGGTCACGGGTGTGCTCGCGGTCAGCATCGCGAACATCAACCTGTCCGACACCGTGACGTACAAGGCCCGTTTCACCGACGCGACGATGGTGATCCCCAACGACGACGTCCGGATCGCGGGCGTGCGTGTCGGTCAGGTCAGCTCCGTCGAGATCGTGGACCGCAGGCTCGCCGAGGTGGAGTTCGAGATCGACGCCGCCCGCGAGCTGCCCGCGAACGTGCAGGCGTCGATCAAGTACCGCAACCTCGTCGGCCAGCGCTACATCGCGCTCGAGCGGGCCGGCGAGGGCGGGGTGCAGCAGGCCGCACACCAGGGCGGTGGCAACCAGCCGGGTGGCGGGAGTCCGCAGGGCACGCTCGAGCCGGGCGAGACGATCCCGCTGGAGCAGACGACACCCGCGTTGGACCTGGACCAGCTGTTCAACGGGTTCAAACCGTTGTTCCGGGCGCTGTCGCCGGACGACGTCAACAAACTGTCGTACGAGATCATCCAGGTCCTGCAGGGTGAGGGCGGCACGGTCGAGAGCCTGTTGTCGCACACGGCGTCGCTGACGACGAAGCTCGCCGAGAAGGACCAGGTGATCGGCCAGGTCATCGACAACTTGAACACGGTGCTGACGACGGTCAACGAGCGCACGCCGCAGCTGGACCAGCTGATCGTGCGGCTGCAGAAGCTGGTGTCGGGGCTGGCCAAGGACAAGGAGCCGATCGGGCAGTCGATCGACGCGCTCGGTGGGCTGGCGCAGACCACGGCGGGCCTGCTGAAGGAGACCCGCGAGCCGCTGAAGCAGGACATCAAGGCCCTCGGTGAACTGGCAGGGAACCTCAACGAGCAGGAGCAGGTCGTCGAGCACTTCATCCAGTTCCTGCCGGAGAAGGCCAAGCGGATGGCCGCGACCGCTGACTACGGCTCGTGGTTCAACTTCTACCTGTGCAGTGCGAGCGGCAATGTCCGGATCCCGGGGCTGATGTCCGAGCCCGTCAACGTGCCGATCGCGCCGGTCAATAGGGAGCGGTGCACCAGCGAATGAAGAGCTTCCAGAAGCGCAACCCGATCCCCATCGCGATCACCGGCATCATCGTGATCGTGCTCGGCATCGTGTCGGCGCTGAACACCGAGGACCTGCCACTCATCGGCGGTGGCACGACGTACCAGGCCGAGTTCAGCGAGGCGGCCGGACTCAAGCCCGACGACGAGGTGCGCGTGGCCGGCGTGAAGGTCGGCAACGTCAGCGACGTCGAGCTCGACGGCGACCGGGTGAACGTGTCGTTCAAGGTGCGTGACGCCTGGCTGGGCGACCGCACCTCGGCGACGATCAAGATCAAGACGTTGCTGGGGCAGAAGTACGTGGCGCTCGACCCGTTGGGGGAGCAGCCGCTCGACCCGGGGGCGACCATCCCGCGTGAGCGCACCACGGCCCCGTACGACGTGCTCGAGGCGTTCCGCGACCTGTCCGGCACCGTGGACGAGATCGACACCGACCAGCTGGCACAGAGCTTCGACGTGCTGTCCCAGACGTTCTCCGACACCCCGGACGACGTGCGCGGTGCGCTGAGCGGGCTGTCGAAACTGTCGGACACCATTTCCAAGCGCGATCAGCAGCTCAAGAACCTGCTGCAGAACACGAAGCAGATCTCGGGGACCCTCGCCGGCCGCGACGAGCAGCTGGTGAAGCTGATGGAGGACGGGTCGTCGCTGCTGGGCGAACTGCAGCGGCGCAAGCAGGCCATCACCACGATGCTGCAGGGCAGCCAGGAGCTGTCGACCCAGTTGAAGGGCCTCGTCAACGACAACAACGAGCAGATCGGCCCTGTGCTGAACAAGCTCGACCGGCTCACCGGCATGCTGCAGCGCAACGAGGAATCGTTGAGCGAGGGCATCCGCCAGTTCGCGCCGTTCGTCCGTGTCTTCAACAACACGATCGGTAACGGCCGCTGGTTCGACAACTACATCTGCGGCCTCCTGCTCCCGTCCGTCGGTCCGGTGAACGAAGAGGGGTGCAACGTCAAATGATCACCACTCGATTCGGTCAGCGGCTCGCCCAGGGCGTCACGATCGCCATCGTGCTCGCGCTCGTCGTCGCGGGCGGACTGTGGTGGACGCTCAAGGACGCGGGCAGCAAGCGGGTCAGCGCGTACTTCCCGAGCGCGATCGGCCTGTACGAGGGCAACACCGTCCGCGTGCTCGGCGTCGAGATGGGCGAGGTCACGAACGTCGAGCCGCAGGGCGAGCGCGTGCTCGTGGAGATGACCTACGACCGTGACGTGCAGATCCCGGCCGATGCGAAGGCGATCATCGTGGCGCCGTCGCTGGTGTCGGACCGGTACGTGCAGCTCGCACCCGCCTACACCGGCGGCCCGACGCTCGACGCGGGCGCGACGATCAGCCAGGACCGCACCGAGGTGCCGCTCGAGGTCGACGAGCTCGCCGAGAGCCTGAGCCGGGTGTCCGAATCGCTCGGCCCGAACGGCGCCAACAAGAACGGTTCGCTGTCGGACCTGCTCGACACCACCGCGAACAACCTCGACGGCAACGGCAAGGCCCTGAACGACACGATCACCAAGCTCGGCAAGGCGGCCGGGACGTTGTCCGGCAACTCGGGCGACCTGTTCGCCACGGTCGAGAACCTGGCGAAGTTCTCCACGACGTTGGCGAACAGCGACCAGACGGTGCGGAAGTTCGAACAGCAGCTCGCCGACGTCAGCGGATACCTGTCGGGTGAGCGCGAGAACCTGTCGGCGACGGTCGCACAGCTCGGCGAGGCGCTGACGTCGGTCAAGGGCTTCGTCGAGAACAACAGGGGCAAGCTCAAGTCCAACGTGGACAAACTGGCGAGCGTCACGCGGGTGCTCGTCGAACAGCGCGGGGCCCTCGCCGAGACGCTCGACATCGGTCCGCTCGCGCTGACGAACCTGGCCAACACCTACAACGCCTCGTCGGGAACCCTCGACGCCAGGGCGAACCTCAACGAGCTCACGCAACCGCCGGCGACGATGGTGTGCAACCTGCTCAAGCAGACACCGGACGCGCTCGACGCCGTCGGCAACGTGTGCCAGGGCGTGGCCGACGTCGTGGACAACAACGTGCCGCTGCCGTCGCTGGCGCAGTCGGTGCACGCGCTGAACAACGGCGAGCTGCCGCCGCTGCCGCTCCCGGTGACGCAGCAGGTGCTGTCCTCGGGAGGTGGCCAGTGAAGTTCCGCAAGCTGCTGTCCGCGGGTGCTGCCGCCGCGATGCTCGCCGTGTCCGGCTGCGGGTTCTCCGGCGTGTACGACCTCCCACTGCCGGGTGGCGCCGACTTGGGCGACGACCCGTACCGCGTGAAGGTTCAGTTCCGCGACGTCCTCGACCTCGTGCCGCAGTCCGGCGTCAAGGTGAACGAGGTGTCGGTGGGCAGGGTCGAGAAGATCGGCCTGGCCCGCGACGGGTGGACGGCCGAGGTCACGCTGCTGATCAACAACGACGTCGAGCTCCCGGCGAACGCGATCGCGAACCTGCGTCAGTCCAGCCTGCTCGGCGAGAAGTACGTCCAGCTGAGCCCTCCGGGGCAGGACCCGGCCGAGGCCGAACTGGCCGAGGGCGACACGATCCCGGTGGAGCGCACCGACCGTAGCGTCGAGGTCGAGGAAGTGCTCGGCGCGCTGTCGATGCTGCTCAACGGCGGTGGCGTGGAACAGCTGAACAACATCACCCAGGAACTGAACACGGCGCTGTCCGGCAACGAGCAGGACATCAAGGGCCTGCTGCGCAATGCCAACCAGCTGGTGTCGGCGCTCGACGCGCAGTCGGGCGACATCACCAGCGCGCTGGACGGCCTGAACCGGCTCTCGATGAGCCTGAAGGGGCAGAAGGACCGCATCGCGGGTGCCATCGAGAATCTGGGCCCCGGTCTGGAGGTCCTGGAGCAGCAACGGGGCCAGCTGGTGACGATGCTGCAGGCGCTCAACCGGGTGTCCGGCGTCGCCACACGGACCATCAACCAGAGCCAGGAGGATCTGGTCGCGAACCTGAAGTCCCTCATGCCGGTGCTGCGCAAGCTCGGCGAGGCGGGTTCGGACCTGCCGAAGTCGCTCGAGCTGCTGCTCAGCTACCCGTTCACCGACCAGGCCGTGAAGGGCGCCAAGGGCGACTACTTCAACCTCTACGTCGACATGGACCTGGACCTGCAGGAAGTGCTGGCCAACCTCGGCCGCAGCAGGCAGAACCCGCTCCAGGACGTCTCGCTGCCGGGCAACCTCACGTCGCCGCGCGAGGGAACCGGTGACAACCCGCCGCCGCTGCCGCTGGGCGAATCGTCCGGGCAGTCCGGGTCGCAGCAGTCCGGCGGGCAGGACGGGCGGACCTCGCAACAGTCGTCGTCGGGCGTCGAGGGGATCTTCGAGAGCCTGTCAGGGGGCGGTAACTGATGCTGGTGCGCAAGACCAAGATCCAGCTCGTGGTGTTCGTGATCATCTCGGTGGTCGCCGTCGTGTACGCCCTCGTGCGGTTCACCGACGTCGAGGAGACCTTCGGCCAGGGCGGCTACAGCGTGCAGCTGCAGCTGGCCGAGTCGGGCGGAATCTTCACCGGCGCCGAGGTGACCTACCGCGGCTACAACATCGGCACGGTCGGTCCGCTCAGCCTGACCGAGGACGGCACCGAGGCCGAACTGGACATCGAAGCGGACGCGCCGCCCGTGCCCGCCGATCTGAAGGCCGTCGTGGCGAACCGGTCCGCGGTCGGTGAACAGTACGTCGACCTGCAGCCGCAGAGTTCCGGTGGACCGTTCCTGGAGGCCGGTTCGGTCATCGACTCGCGGAACACGACCACGCCCGTGCCGACGGAGAAACTGATCGGCGACCTGTCGTCGCTGGCCAAGTCGGTGCCGACCGATTCGCTGCGCACCGTCGTCGACGAGTCCTACGACGCGTTCAACGGCACCGGCCGCGACCTGCAGCAGCTGATGGACACCACCCGGGATTTTACGAAGGTGGCCTCCGAGCACGTGCCGCAGACGGTGGAGCTGCTCGACTCGGGCACGAAGGTGCTGCGTACGCAGAACGAGCTGTCCGGGTCGATGCGCTCGTTCAGCCGCGATCTGCGCAAGCTGTCGCAGACGCTGAAGGACTCCGACGCCGACCTCCGCAAGCTCGTCGACGTCGCCCCGCAGGTCGGCGACCAGGTGCAGCGGGTGCTGGCCGAGACCGGACCGGGCCTGTCGGCGCTCACGGCGAACCTGTTGACGACGTCGAATCTGCTGGTCCCCCGGCAGGACGGGCTGGAGATGATGTTCATCGCCTACCCCATGGTGACCGGCGGCGCCTACTCGGTCACACCCGGTGACGGCACCGCGCACCTCGGCCTCGCGCTGAACCTGTTCAACCCGCCTGCATGCACCAAGGGTTACCGTTCGCCCGACGAGTACCGTCCCGGCAACGACACCTCCGAGCGGCCTCCCAAGGACGACGCCTACTGTGCCGAGCCGGCCGGCAGCCCGATCAGCGTGCGTGGCTCGCAGAACGCGCCGTATCACGGTGTCCCGGTCAAGCCGAGCCAGCAACAGGTGGAGGAGAACTCGACGCGGGACGAGGAGGAGCTGGCCTCGCTGCGCGGCACCCCCGGCGTGGCGAGCAGCCCGGGGCTCGACATCACGAGCCTCGACCAGCTCGCAGGCCTGGGCCGGCCGTGAGCCGGTCAGGACGACACACAGCAAGCTGACACGACCGCAATACCCTGGAGCGTTATGAGTTCGGACGAGCCGGAGAAGGCCCGCGCCACCGGCGACGCGGAAGACGGCACCGGCGCGACCGGCACCGGCGTTCCGGGAGCGGCGGATCCGGAAAACGTGGAGCCGGCGGAGTCCCCGGACACCGGCTCGGCGTCCGACTCGGTGTCCGGCGGTGCCGACGACGCCGACGCGGCCACGGACGCAGCCGGCGCGGACGCCGATGCGGCGGAGTCGGGCGCCGACGACTCCGACGACGGCAGCACCATCGACGACGACAGCACCACCGACGACGGCACGGCTGAGGAGGACCGCACCGACGGGGGCGAGCGGTCGGGACCGCCGCGCTGGGCGTTGCTGGGCGCGGCCGCGTTCGCCACGGCCGGACTGGTCGTGGCCGCGGTGTTCGGCGTGTGGTGGCTGGTGAGCGCCACCGGGGACGACGCCGAGATCGCCGCGGAGCGGCAGGACGTCACGCGGGTCGCGGGCCAGGCCGTGACGGCCTTCACCGAACTCGACCACACGAAGTTGGACGAGTACTTCAGCAGGCAGAAGGAGCTCGCCACCGGCGAGCTGGCGAACCAGATCTCGCAGGCCGAGAAGACCTACCGGGAGGCGATCACCAAGGCGAAGTCCAAGGTGACGACCACCGTGCACGACGTCGCCGTCAGCGAGCTCAACGACCGTGAGGGCAAGGCCAGCGCCATCGTCGCGGCGAGTGCCGACATCAAGCGCGGTCAGCAGCAGGGCATGAAGACCATGCGGCTCGAGGTGCAGCTCACGCGGGACGGCGAGGACGGCCCGTGGAAGGTGTCGCAGATCGGCGACGTGCCCGTCACCGGCGGCGGGCAGCAGTAAGCGCACCCGCAGCGCACCCGAACCGCGCAGCGCCCACGAACCGCGCAGCAGCCCAGAACGGAGTCCTACCGTGCCACCGAACCGTCGCAAGCCCACCCCGCAGCCGCGCCCGACGCCGACGCGCCGTCACAAGGTCGCGGGTCTGCGCAAGCCGGGTTCCGCCGAGGACGTGGAGACGACCGAGTCCGCCGAGCAGGCCGAGGCGCCCGCGGCCGGAGACACCGGCACCGCGGCGAGCGGGCCGGACCGTGTCGGGCCGGTGGCGTCCGAGCCCGAGGACGAGACGGGCACGGTCGGCGACCGTCAGGCCGACGCCGCAGCATACGACGCAGACGCCGACGCAGACGCAAAGGCAGACGACGCAGACGACGCAGACGCAAAGGCAGACGACGCAGACGACGCAGACGACGCAGACGACGCCGAGGCCGACGCGGACGACGGCGCCGCGAAGACGGGGGCGCGATCCGGGCCCCGGCGTAAGTCGAAGGACGGTGGCAGGGCCAAGCCTGCGAGCCTCGACGAGGGCGAGACGCTCGACGCCGAGGAACCGGGAACGCCGGCGGTCGCGGTGCGCAGGCCCGGTCGCAGCGGCAGGACCCGCAGGAAGCCGGGCTACGCAGCACTCGCGGTCCTGCTCGTCGTCGGCCTGCTGTTGGCGGGCGCCGCGGTGTTCTTCCAGATCAAGGGCAGTGAGGCGCGGGCGGCGACGTCGAACGCCGCGCTGGTCGACGGTCCGGGAACGAGCGAGGCCAAGGAGGCCATGGAGAAGGCGGCCGAGCGGCTGTTCTCCATCGACCACAACAACCTCGGCAAGACCGAGAAGGCGGCGAACGAGCTGCTCGCCGGTGGTGAGGTGAAGCAGAAGTACGACGCGCTCATGGGCGAGATCAAGCGGCTCGCGCCGGATCAGAAGATCGTCGTGACGGTGCACGCGGCGCGCAGTGCGGTCGTCAACCTCGACGGCGACCGCGCCCGCGTCATGGTGTTCATCGACCAGGCGGCCACGCGGCCGTCGGACAAGCAGCCGGCCGTGGGCGGCGCCGCGATGTGGCTGGAGACACAGAAGCAGGGCGGCACGTGGAAGGTGACGAACCTCGACACCTACGCCGCGCAGCAGCCCGCGCCTGCGCCCGGCCAGTCGCAGGACCCCTCCGGCGCACCGCTGCCCGGCGGCGGCCAGCAGGGCGGTCAGAACGGCGGCCAGCAGGGCGGACAGAACGGCGGTGACCAGGGCGGGAACTGATGCGGACCGCTCCGACGGCCGGGCTGCCATACCGGCGGCCCGGCTGTCCAGAGTCGGTCTTACGTGATCTATTTCGTACTCCTCCGCCCGGCGCATCCGGCGTGTGAATGCTTGACTCAGCGCTCACGGGGGTTCACGCTTACAGGCAATGGCGAGCCTTGCGGGAGGCGAGCCGGAGACGAGCGAACGAGGCTGGGCCCCACGTCTTGGGCGTGCCCCCTCGACAAGTCGCCGTCTTCGGGGCTAGACTGCTCCTTTGCGCTGCCCACTTTCATGCTGCCCATTCGTGGTAGCTAGGATGGTCGGCACTACCGCACCCTTGACAGTTCGTGTTGCTCGTCGCTACGCGGCTGCTCAACCGCTTATGTCCCCGGAAGGACGCATCTTGGCAGTCTCTCCCGCGAATCAGGCCACTGCTGCGACCACCTCGACGCGCTCGTCAACGGGAATTCCAGGAGCACCGAAGCGGGTCTCATTCGCGAAGATCCGTGAACCGCTGGCTACTCCTGACCTGCTCGACGTGCAGATCCGGTCTTTCGAATGGTTCACCGGTTCCGAGGCGTGGTTCGAACGCGCCGTCAACGACGGCGACGAGAACCCGCTCGGTGGCCTCGCAGAAGTTCTGGGCGAGATCTCGCCCATCGAGGACTTCTCCGGTTCGATGTCCCTCTCCTTCTCCGACCCGCGCTTCGACGAGGTGAAGGCCTCGGTCGAGGAGTGCAAGGACAAGGACATGACGTACGCGGCGCCGCTGTTCGTCACCGCCGAGTTCGTCAACAACAACACCGGCGAGATCAAGAGCCAGACGGTCTTCATGGGCGACTTCCCCGTGATGACCGACAAGGGCACGTTCATCATCAACGGCACCGAGCGTGTCGTCGTCTCGCAGCTCGTCCGGTCGCCCGGTGTCTACTACGACCAGGCCATCGACAAGTCGACGGACAAGGACGTCTTCAGCGTCAAGATCATTCCGAGTCGGGGTGCGTGGCTCGAGTTCGACGTCGACAAGCGCGACACCGTCGGTGTGCGCATCGACCGCAAGCGCCGCCAGCCGGTCACCGTCCTGCTGAAGGCCCTCGGCTGGACGACCGAGCAGATCCGCGAGCGTTTCTCGTTCTCCGAGACGCTGCTCGCGACGCTCGAGAAGGACTCGACGGCCGGCACCGACGAAGCGCTGCTCGACATCTACCGCAAGCTGCGCCCCGGTGAGCCGCCGACGAAGGAGAGCGCGCAGACGCTCCTGGAGAACCTGTTCTTCAAGGACAAGCGCTACGACCTCGCCAAGGTCGGCCGGTACAAGATCAACAAGAAGCTCGGCATCGACCTGCCGTACGAGACCGGCACGCTGACCGAGGAAGACATCGTCACGACCATCGAGTACCTCGTCCGCCTGCACGCGGGCGAGGAGACGATGCAGCCGGGCGAGACCGAGGTGCCCGTCGAGACCGACGACATCGACCACTTCGGCAACCGTCGCCTGCGCACGGTCGGCGAGCTGATCCAGAACCAGATCCGCGTGGGCCTGTCCCGCATGGAGCGCGTGGTCCGCGAGCGGATGACCACTCAGGACGTCGAGGCGATCACGCCGCAGACGCTGATCAACATCCGCCCGGTCGTCGCCGCGATCCGCGAGTTCTTCGGTACCTCGCAGCTGTCGCAGTTCATGGACCAGAACAACCCGCTTTCGGGTCTGACCCACAAGCGTCGTCTCTCGGCGCTGGGCCCGGGCGGTCTGTCCCGTGAGCGTGCGGGCATGGACGTGCGAGACGTTCACCCCAGCCACTACGGCCGTATGTGCCCGATCGAGACGCCGGAGGGGCCGAACATCGGTCTGATCGGCTCGCTGTGCTCCTACGGGCGCGTCAACCCGTTCGGCTTCATCGAGACGCCGTACCGGAAGGTCGTCGACGGCCGGGTCACCGACGAGGTGCACTACCTGACCGCCGACGAGGAGGACCGTTACGTCAAGGCGCAGGCCAACGCGCCGCTGAACGAGGACGGGACGTTCGCCGAGGAAGGTGTCCTGGGTCGCCGTAAGGGCGGCGAGGTCGAGCTGATCGACCCGCAGGACATCGACTACATGGACGTGTCGCCGCGGCAGATGGTCTCCGTCGCGACCGGCATGATCCCGTTCCTCGAGCACGACGATGCCAACCGTGCGCTCATGGGTGCCAACATGCAGCGGCAGGCGGTGCCGCTGCTGCAGGCCTCGTCGCCGCTGGTCGGTACGGGTGTCGAGCTCACCGCGGCCGTCGACGCCGGTGACGTGGTCGTCGCCGAGCAGGCCGGTGTGGTCGAGGAGCTGTCCGCGGACATGATCACCGTCATGCACGACGACGGGAAGCGGAAGACCTACGGGCTCTACAAGTTCCGCCGCACCAACGCGGGCACGTGCTTCAACCACCGCCCGGTGGTCACCGAGGGCGACCGCGTCGAGCAGGGCCAGGTGCTGGCCGACGGCCCGTCCACCGAGGACGGCGAGATGGCGCTCGGCAAGAACCTGCTCGTGGCGGTCATGCCGTGGGAGGGCCACAACTACGAGGACGCCATCGTCATCTCGCAGCGGCTGGTCCAGGACGACGTGCTGACCTCGATCCACATCGAGGAGCACGAGATCGACGCCCGCGACACCAAGCTCGGTGCCGAGGAGATCACCCGGGACATCCCGAACGTCTCCGAGGACGTGCTGGCCGACCTCGACGAGCGCGGCATCATCCGCATCGGTGCCGAGGTCCGCGACGGCGACATCCTGGTCGGCAAGGTCACGCCGAAGGGCGAGACGGAGCTGACGCCGGAGGAGCGCCTGCTGCGCGCGATCTTCGGTGAGAAGGCCCGCGAGGTCCGCGACACCTCGCTGAAGGTGCCGCACGGCGAGACCGGCAAGGTCATCGGCATCCGCGTGTTCTCCCGCGAGGAGGACGACGAGCTGCCCCCGGGCGTCAACGAGCTCGTCCGCGTGTACGTGGCGAAGAAGTCGAAGGTCCAGGACGGCGACAAGCTCGCCGGCCGGCACGGCAACAAGGGCGTCGTCGGCAAGATCCTGCCGACCGAGGACATGCCGTTCCTCCCGGACGGCACCCCTGTCGACGTCGTGCTGAACACGCACGGTGTGCCGCGTCGTATGAACATCGGGCAGATCCTGGAACTGCACCTCGGCTGGCTGGCCTCACAGGGCTGGAAGGTCGAAGGGTCCCCGGAGTGGGCGTCGCAGTTGCCCGAGGACCTGCTGGACGTCGAGCCGGGTACCAACACCGCGACGCCGGTGTTCGACGGTGCGCGCGAGGCCGAGCTGATGGGCCTGCTGTCGTCGACCAAGCCGAACCGCGACGGCGAGCGCATGGTCGGCGAGGACGGCAAGGCCACGCTGCTCGACGGCCGTTCCGGCGAGCCGTTCCCGTACCCGGTGGCCGTCGGCTACATGTACATGCTGAAGCTGCACCACATGGTGGACGACAAGATCCACGCGCGGTCGACGGGTCCGTACTCGATGATCACGCAGCAGCCGCTCGGCGGTAAGGCACAGTTCGGTGGCCAGCGCTTCGGTGAGATGGAGTGCTGGGCGATGCAGGCCTACGGCGCGGCGTACACGCTGCAGGAGCTGCTCACCATCAAGTCCGACGACGTGCTCGGCCGCGTGAAGGTCTACGAGGCCGTCGTCAAGGGCGAGAACATGCCGTCCCCGGGCATTCCGGAGTCCTTCAAGGTGTTGCTGAAGGAGCTCCAGTCGCTGTGCCTGAACGTCGAGGTGCTCTCCAGCGACGGTGCCGCCATCGAGATGCGCGACTCCGACGACGAGGACCTCGAGCGCGCCGCGGCCAACCTCGGCATCAACCTGTCCCGCAACGAGGCGCCGTCCGCCGACGAGATCGTCCAGGGTTAACGGCCCGCCATGGCCGCGGGGCGGTTCCAGTGCGGATCCGCCCCGCGGCCGGCCAAAGGAAAGCCATGTGTCGTAACACTTTCTTCGTATTGCAACGTTCCGGAGGGGCGGACTAGTGCTGGACGTCAATTTCTTCGATGAGCTTCGAATCGGGCTGGCCACCGCCGACGACATCCGCCAGTGGTCCTTCGGCGAGGTCAAGAAGCCCGAGACCATCAACTACCGCACCCTCAAGCCGGAAAAGGACGGGCTCTTCTGCGAGAAGATCTTCGGTCCGACCCGGGACTGGGAGTGCTACTGCGGCAAGTACAAGCGCGTGCGCTTCAAGGGCATCATCTGTGAGCGCTGCGGCGTCGAGGTGACCCGCGCCAAGGTGCGTCGTGAGCGCATGGGCCACATCGAGCTGGCCGCACCGGTCACGCACATCTGGTACTTCAAGGGTGTTCCGTCGCGGCTGGGCTACCTGCTGGACCTGGCCCCGAAGGACCTCGAGAAGATCATCTACTTCGCCGCGTACGTGATCACGAGCGTGAACACGGAGCTGCGCCACAACGACATGCCGACGCTCGAGAGCGAGATCGGCGTGGAGCGCAAGAACATCGAGGCCAAGCGCGACTCCGACATCGAGGAGCGTGCGCAGAAGCTGGAAGCCGACCTGGCCGAGCTGGAGAACGAGGGCGCGAAGTCCGACGTCAAGCGCAAGGTCAAGGAGGGCGGCGAGCGTGAGATGCGCCAGCTCCGCGACAAGGCCCAGCGTGAGCTGGACCGGCTCGAGGAGGTCTGGAACACCTTCACCAAGCTCGAGCCGCGGCAGCTGATCGTCGACGAGCTGCTCTACCGCGAGCTCATCGACCGCTACGGCGAGTACTTCACCGGCGGCATGGGCGCCGAGGCCATCCAGAAGCTGGCCGAGGACTTCGACGTCGACGCCGAGGCCGAAGCGCTGCGCGAGGTCATCCGCGGCGGCAAGGGTCAGAAGAAGCTGCGTGCGCTGAAGCGACTGAAGGTCGTCGCGGCCTTCCAGGCCACGGGCAACGACCCGCGCGGCATGGTGCTCGACGCCGTGCCGGTGATCCCGCCCGAGTTGCGCCCGATGGTGCAGCTCGACGGTGGCCGTTTCGCCACGTCGGACCTGAACGACCTGTATCGCCGGGTCATCAACCGCAACAACCGCCTCAAGCGACTGATCGACCTCGGCGCGCCCGAGATCATCGTCAACAACGAGAAGCGGATGCTGCAGGAGTCCGTCGACGCGCTGTTCGACAACGGCCGTCGCGGTCGTCCGGTGACGGGCCCCGGCAACCGGCCGCTGAAGTCGCTGTCCGACCTGCTCAAGGGCAAGCAGGGCCGCTTCCGGCAGAACCTGCTCGGCAAGCGCGTCGACTACTCCGGCCGTTCGGTGATCATCGTCGGCCCGCAGTTGAAGCTGCACCAGTGCGGTCTGCCGAAGGACATGGCGCTCGAGCTGTTCAAGCCGTTCGTCATGAAGCGGCTGGTGGATCTCAACCACGCGCAGAACATCAAGTCCGCCAAGCGCATGGTGGAGCGGTCGAAGCCGGCCGTGTGGGACGTGCTGGAAGAGGTCATCAGCGGCCACCCCGTCCTGCTGAACCGTGCTCCGACGCTGCACCGTCTCGGTATCCAGGCCTTCGAGCCGCAGCTGGTGGAAGGCAAGGCCATCCAGCTGCACCCGCTGGTCTGCGAGGCGTTCAACGCGGACTTCGACGGTGACCAGATGGCCGTGCACCTTCCGCTGTCCGCGGAGGCGCAGGCCGAGGCGCGCGTCCTGATGCTGTCGGCGAACAACATCCTGTCGCCTGCCTCGGGTCGTCCGCTGGCGATGCCGCGACTGGACATGGTCACGGGCCTGTTCCACCTCACCCGCCTCGACGAGAACGCAACCGGTGCGGGCAACGCGTACTCGTCCGAGGCCGAGGCGATCATGGCCTTCGACATGCAGCAGCTGAGCCTGCACGCGCCGATCAAGATTCGTGTGACGGACCGGCAGCCCTCTCGCGAGGACGAGCCGAAGCTGCGCGAGGCGGGCTGGGAGCCCGGTCAGTCGTGGCTGGCCGAGACGACGCTGGGCCGGGTCATGTTCAACGACCTGCTCCCCGCGGATTACCCGTTCGTCAACGAGCCGCTGGCGAAGAAGCGCCAGGGTGCGATCGTCAACGACCTCGCCGAGCGGTACTCCATGACGCAGGTGGCGCAGACCCTGGACCGGCTCAAGGACGCCGGCTTCCACTGGGCGACGCGCTCGGGCGTCACGGTCGCCATCTCCGACGTGCTCGTGCCGCCGGAGAAGAAGGAGATCCTGGACGACTTCGAGTCGAAGGCCGCCCAGGTGGAGAAGCGCTACCAGCGTGGTCAGCTCTCGCACTCCGAGCGCAACAACGAGCTCGTCAAGGTGTGGGGCCAGGCGACGGAGGACGTCGCCAAGGTCATGGAGGACCACTTCCCGGACGACAACCCGATCTCGATGATCGTGAAGTCCGGTGCGGCGGGCAACATGACGCAGGTCCGGTCGCTGGCCGGTATGCGTGGTCTGGTGTCCAACCCGAAGGGTGAGTACATCCCGCGTCCGATCAAGGCCAACTTCCGTGAGGGCCTGTCGGTGGCGGAGTACTTCATCGCCACGCACGGTGCCCGTAAGGGCCTGGCCGACACGGCGCTCCGTACGGCCGACTCGGGTTACCTGACCCGGCGACTGGTGGACGTCTCGCAGGACGTCATCGTCCGCGAGGTCGACTGCGGCACGAACCGCGGCATCAACATGGTCGTCGGTGAGGACCTCGGCGACGGTCGGATCGTCCGCGGGCAGAACGTCGAGACGAGCGCCTACGCGCGGAGTCTCGCCGCCGACGCGGCGGACTCGTCCGGCAACGTGGTGCTCAACGCGGGCGACGACCTCGGCGACCCGGCGATCGAGAAGCTGATCGCCAGCGGCATCACCAAGGTCAAGGTGCGCAGCGTGCTGACCTGTGAGTCGTCGGTCGGTGTGTGCGCGACCTGCTATGGCCGTTCGATGGCCACCGGCAAGCTGGTGGACGTCGGCGAGGCCGTCGGTATCGTCGCCGCCCAGTCGATCGGTGAGCCGGGTACGCAGCTGACGATGCGTACGTTCCACCAGGGTGGTGTCGCCGGTGACGACATCACGACCGGTCTGCCGCGTGTCACGGAGCTGTTCGAGGCCCGTGTCCCGAAGGGCAAGGCGCCGATCGCGGACGTCGACGGCCGGGTGCGCATCGAGGAGAGCGAGCGGTTCTGGAAGATCACGCTCGTGCCGGACGACGGCAGCGAGGAGATCGTCTTCGACAAGCTGTCGAAGCGTCAGCGCCTCTCCGTCGGCCCGAACGGCCCGCTCGCCGACGGTGACCACGTCGGTGTCGGCCAGCCGCTGCTCGAGGGCACGCCGGACCCGCACGAGGTGCTCCGTGTGATGGGCCCGCGCGAGGCGCAGATGCACCTCGTCGAGGAGGTCCAGAAGGTCTACCGGGCGCAGGGTGTGGGCATCCACGACAAGCACATCGAGGTCATCGTGCGGCAGATGCTGCGCCGCGTGACGATCATCGACTCGGGTGCCACCGAGTTCCTGCCGGGCGAGCTGCCGGAGCGCACGCGCTTCGAGCAGACCAACCGGCAGGCGGTGGCCGAGGGCGGCGAGCCGGCCTCGGGTCGTCCGGTGCTGATGGGCATCACGAAGGCCTCGCTGACCACGGACTCGTGGCTGTCGGCGGCGTCGTTCCAGGAGACCACGCGGGTCCTGACCGACGCGGCGATCAACGGCCGTAGCGATTCCCTGGTCGGCCTGAAGGAGAACGTGATCATCGGTAAGTTGATCCCGGCCGGTACGGGCATCAACAAGTACCGCAACATCCAGGTGCAGCCGACGGAGGAGGCCCGGGTCGCGGCGTACGCGATCCCGTCCTACGACGACGGTTACTACACCCCGGACGTGTTCGGTACGGGTACCGGTGCTGCGGTCCCGCTGGACGACTACGACTTCGGTCGCGACTTCCGGTAAGCAGTGACGGGAACGGCCCTCGGTCCACATCGGACCGGGGGCCGTTTTCGTGTTCGGGGGCGTTTCCGCTTCGTTGCGCGGAGGTGGCCGGCGCGGAGGTGGCCGGCGCGGGGTTCGCCGGCGTGGCCGAGCGGTTCATGACGACGTCAGGCCTGAGCGCGACGGCGCTGCTCGGCACCGGTGCGACGTTGCAGGTAGGGGGTGGCGCGGCGGCGGCCCGGGACGTGCCCGGACCGCCGCCGCGGAATCACAGCGGTCGGCTCATTCCGGTCGCGTCGACGGTTCGCCGGGCGCCGAGTCCTGCGCTGCGGCGGCCATGTCCTTCCTATCGGCACGACCCAGCCATATCGGCACCGCGAATAGGCCGAAACAGACCACACCGGCGAGGATGTACAGGTACGGCTCCCACCAGTTGGTATCGGTCGTCGGCTCGTCGTAGTGGAACCCGAGCCACTCGATGGGCAGCGGCGGGAGGTTCCCCTCGATCACGTCACCGACCTCTCCGCTGCTCACACCGACTTGGTGAGTCCGACCGTCCACCGTGTACTCGCCGACGAACTTCGAGGTAATACTGCTGTGGCGATGGGCGCGCCAGTCGGATTCACCGATGATGTGCACCTCGATCTCTTCGGACAGTCCGGTCGCCATGCCGACTCCGTTGATCATGGCGACACTGCCGTAACCGAGTAGGCCGAGGAGCAGAGCCAGTCCGGCGATCGCGATGCCGATGAAGCCCAGCGTGGACATGGCCGAGGACTTGTGTTCGTCGTCCTCGGCCGCCGGCGGTGGGGTTTCGGCGATCAGGTGGTTCTCGTTCTCGACCTGGGAGTGCACGGGTGTCGCGTGGCCCGCCTGAGCGGGTGTCGCCCCCGCCACGGCCCCGGCGGGCGCCGCTCCGGGGATGCAGTCGAGGAGCCCGAGCATCGTGTTGACGGTCTCGGTGGCACCGAACGGGTCGATGCGGCCGGGTGCCGTGGCGTACAGCAGGCCGGACTCGAATGTCAGCAGTCGCGGCATCGAACGCTGCCGGTCGAGGAGCCATGCTGTGGCGTTGCCGTTGAGCATGCGCGCTGCTGCGGCCGGGTCACTGGTGAACGCCGCGAGGTGTTGGTTCGCCGGAGCCGACACCGCCGCTTGGACCCAGTGGTCCTGACGCTGTTCGGCGGTGGCGGGTGGTTCCTTGACCAGCGGCGATCCGAACAGGAAAGCCTCGTCGTCCGGATCGTGCGGTCGCCCCCGGTAATCCGTGTACTGCCGCTGGGACACCTTGAGCGGCGGAAGATCGGCGGTGGCGATGTCGATGCGGTGTTCGAAGGTGGTGACGAACCGGCGGTTGGCCGTGCGCGACCGCTGCGATGCCTGGCTGATGCGTACCCGCCATGGCCCGCGGGTGAACTCGACGGCCATGCCGAACTGAGGTTTGCTTCGCCGTCCGAACCGGCGCAGACCGCGGTTGTTCCTCTCGAACGGTGGCCACAGTCCGGTCGACCAGCCCTCGGCCTGGTCCCCGGTCAACACCGTGCCGTTCAGTGGCTTGGCCATCTCGTGGAGCTGGGCGAGGTTGGCTTCGGCCTCCTGACGGGCTCGCCGTCGTGAGGACCGGATGCCGTAGAGAAGGAGCGCGGCGAGGCCGAGCAGCAGTGGCCACATGTCGAGCAGGACCGACAGACTGTCGAACCAATCTCCGATGCCTTCGAGTAGGGAGTCCATGCGTCAGATGTCCAAGTGGTCTTCGGTCTCGCTCTTGGACTGGTCTTCGCCGGTTCCTTCGCCCTCGGCGGCTCCGGCGACCTTGCCGAGGTTGCCGTACAGCTTTCCCTTGCCGTTGGGACCCACGCCGACCTGGTCCTTGAGCGAATCCTTGCCTGCCTCCCACATGGACCTGCCCAAGCCCTGTTGCAGCTGTTCGCCGACCAGACCGTCGCCGCTCAGCAGTTTCTCCCGGGCGCCGGCGGTGCCGTCCTCGACTGCCAAGTCGGCCAGACCGCTCCGCATCCTCCTGTGATCCATCGCCTGGCGGACGCCCTGCTTGAGGTTGCCCATCCGGGTCCGCATGCGGCGCAGGAAGTCCATGATCTTGTTCAGGACGTCCTTCAGTTTCTGCACCATGCGGGACACCCGGCTGCCCGTGCTCGCAGCGCGGACGCCGGTGGCCGTGCCTGCGGCGGCCGTGGAGGCGCCGAAGGTCGGCCCCGCACTCGCGATCGCGGGGACCCAGATCATGATCAGCCAGGTGATGAACTCGGTGAGAATGGCCTTGATGAACTCCTCGATGACCGTCATCACCATGCTGGACATCTGGAGCAGTGAGGAGAGCTCGCCCGCTTGACCGGCGACGCCGTCGATGCCCTTGGCGAAGTCGGCGAGCTTGGTACCCGCTGCCTCGGACGCCTCGCCGCCCCAGTTCTGCAGCGACGAGTTCAGTTCCTCACTGAATTTTCCGCTCAGCTCCTGGATGCCTTGGCCAATGGCTTTGAAGTTGTCGGCTGCCTGCTGCAGAGCGGGGCCGTCGCCGCTGACCATATGGATGGCGTCCTGGATCGGTTGGCAGATGGAGATGAGGAAGTCCAGGCCCTGCCCGACCAGCCAGCCGATGGGGTCCATGGCGATCTCACCCGCGGTGCCTGCGCAGGACGAGATGAAACTCGTGCCTTCTGACAGCAGCCCACCGATCTCGGAAGGGTCCGCACCGTCGGTGAGCTTGCCGCCTGCCTGGAAGGTCTTGATCGCGCCGCCGAGGAACGGTGCGGATTCCAGTGCCGTCGTGCCCAGGCCTTTGCCGCCGGTCGTGATCTCGACGCCGCCCGATTCGGTCGTCTCTTCGGCCATGGCTACTTGCCCCCCATCGTGATGTCGAACTTGTCCAGGAGCTCCTTCACCGCTCGCTCCTTCTCGCGGTAGCCCTTGGCCGCGTTCTTGAACTTGTCCTCACCGGAGGCGAAACCCTCGTCGAGGCTCGTGAAGAGATCTTTGAGGTCGCCGAGCATCTCCTTGTAGTTGTTGAGGACGAAGATGCCGACGATCCCCCAGGACTGGTCGCCGACGTCGGCCTTGTCGACCAAACTCCCGATCTGGCCCGCGGTCTCCCGCTGGCCGCCCAGTTTCCCGGCGTAGGTATCCAGTTCGTTCGCATTGACGTCGAAGCCGCTCATGGCCCCCTCCTCGTTGCTGCCGCTCGCGCGCGGCGCCTACGGCGGCTCGGCGCGCGTCTGACAGGACATGATGCCGTTTCACCCTCGGACGCGACACCGGACCGTGCCGATCCGCGGTGTAGACCTCGGACGTGCGGCGCTCGTCGACCGGCCGGGAATGTGTACGCCGACCCGCGCGCCCGCCGGACCGGACCTGACGTACATGCGTCCGCCGCTGACGGCGTGAACCCGAGAAAGGCGGCGCCTGCACGTGTGCGAGCGCCGCCTCGAAAGGTGCCGGTGGATGCCGCCGAGTCCCGCCCGCCCGCAGTACCGGCCCCGCCCGCAGTGCTCAGCCCCTGGTGCTCAGCGGAGACACCGGTCGGGAGCGGAGCCGCCGCGGCCGGTCGGCCGCGCGTGGGGCTGCCTCAGCGGTCGTCCTCGTCGAAGAGGTTCTTGAGGAAGTCGTCGCCCGCCGAACCGCCGCTCTGCGCGGGCGGGGGAGCGGGGCGGTCGTCCTCGGAGTCGCCGCCGAAGACACTCTGCCGTGAGTAGTCCTCGTGGTACTCCTCCTCGACCGGAACCTCCCTGCGCACCGGCTGCTCCTCGGCCATGCGCTGCCGCAACTCCTCCGCCGGGATGCCGAACGCCTCGGCCTGGGTCTCGATGACCTGCTCGGTGGCGTTGATGCCCATGCCGCCCATGTGGGTGTCGACGATGCCCGCTTGCTTGCGTGCGGCCTCGGCGACGGCCTCGGAGAGGGTCGACTTGATGGCGGCGGCGAGTGCCTGCGGCGGCTGGTTCATCGCCTTGTCGGTGAGCTGCAGATCCTTGACCGCACCGCCGGGACCGGCGACGACGGTGACCGAACGGTCGGCGTTCGAGGCGGTCGCCTCGAGCTCGGCCAGTTCGTTCTGCATGTCCTGGACGCCGGCCATCTGCTGGTCGACGTGTTTCATCTTCGACTGGAACTTCTCGAACTCCGCGACGAGCCGGTCGAACTCAGCTGACACGTTGCTTCTCCCTCGACGACAATCGGACGGCGGCCGCCGCCCATCCTCCTCGCTGCGCCGGGTGCGTGTGCGCGCACCCGCTGCCACGATCGTCCGGCCCCGCAGTGGGAGGCCGGACGACGCGTCACATGCGCAGGTTCTCCTCGGTCTCCTCGGCCGACGCGCCGCTGCCGGTGTTCGCGCCGTCGGCGGCGTCCTTCAGACCCCGCGTGTTGTCGGTGATCTTGCCGTAGTGGTCGTTGACGAACTTGGCGGCCTGGAGCGGGTCGTCGCCGGGACCGCTCGTCGGGTCGATGCCGATGGTCTCCTGCGACAGCTTCGTCGCACCCGCCTTGCCCGCCTCGGCGGCGATCTTCCCGATCTTCCCGGCGTTCGTGGTGATCTCGGCGAGCTCGTCGGCCTTCGCCCCGAGGCTGTTCGGCTTGACCCCGAGCCGCTTGCCGAGCTTGACCATCGTCGAGCCGAACTTCTGGAAGAACGCGAAGATGTCGTCGAGGATCTTGCCGAGCTTGCCCAGCTTCGAGGTCACCTTCGAGATCGTGGCGGCCGCCTTCGGAGCCGTGGCCGCACCGGCCGCCGCCGTCGAGGCACCCGCCGTCGGCACCGCGGCCGCGAGCGCGGGCACCCACAGCGCGATGAGCCAGCTGACGATCTCCGTGATGATGGCCTTGATGACCTCCTCGATGACCTTCATGAGCATCGAGGACAGCTTCAGGATCTCCACGACGCCACCCGCGCTCGTGGACACGCCGTCGATGCCCTTGGAGAAGTCGGCGAGCGCGTTCTTGGCCGCGCCGGCCGCGTCGCCGTTCCAGTCGGCCAGCGCCTCGTCGGCGACCCGGCGGAACTCGTTCGCGTAGTCGACGAGCCCGTCGCCGATGCCCTGGAAGTCCTGCGATGCCTTCTCGAGCGCCGGGCCGTCGCCGGTGACCATGTGCAGCGCGTCCTGCAGCGGCGTGATCAGGTTCAGCAAGAAGTCCAGGCCGTGCCCCACGAGCCAGCCGACCGGGTCGAGCACCGCCGTCGCCGCTTCGGTGCCGCACTCGGCGATGAACGCCGCCGTGTCGGTGGCGCAGTTGGCCCCGTGCAGCATGACGTCGGCCGCGTCCGGGTCGTCGGGAAGGCCCTGCCAGAAGTTGGTGACGGTGTCGACGCCTTTGATGGCGGTCTCGACACCCGGGGTGTTCTTGGCGACGCCCATCGCGTAGTCGCCGAAGCCCGATTCCTTGTCCGCGTTCAGACTGATGTCGCCCGCGACGTCGTTGACCTCGGTCATGGTTCCGCCCCTCAGACTCGCGGCTCGTCGGTCGTGTCGATCGAACCCTGGTACTTGCCCAGGGTCACGACGTGCTGATCGTCGTTCGCGCGGTAGGCCTTCGCCGCCGTCGAGATCTTCTCGGACGTCGTGTCCAGGCCCGTCTTGAGCGCGTCGAGCAGGTTCTTCAGCTCGGCGAGGGCCTCGTCGTACTTGCCTTTCGTCATGATCCCGACGACGCCCCACGACTCGTCGCCGACATCGGCGCGGCCGGTCAGTTCGTCGAACGTGCTCGCCTGCTCCTTGAAGGACTTGAGATTGTCGCCGTAGCCCTCGAGGGCTTCGATCTCGACGTTGAATCCGGTCATGCCCGCCTCCCTGGCAACTCTGTCCACTTCGACCGGGATGCGGGTCCGCCGGTTCCCACGCGGCGGAAATTCGTCAGCGCGGCGGCTGTTGCTGCGCGGCGACGGTACGGGCGAGCCGGGTGAGTAGCTCGGCGTTCCGGAAGAGCCCGTCCGGGTCGAGCCGCTGTACGGCCAGCATGTGCATGACCCCGCCTTCGAAGGTGACCCGCGGCATCATGCGGCTGCGCCGGTGTTCAGTGAAGATCGCGGCGACCTCGGGGGTGACGATGCGCCGCGCGAACGTCTCGTCGGGGCACAGCACGCGCAGCCGCTCGTCGGCGAACCCCTTCAGCGCAGGCAGCTTGCCGCCGGTTTCCGGGTCGACGCCGTAGCGCATGTACTCGCCGATCATCAGGTAGGGGGCATCGGCGGGCAGGCCGCTGGGGACCTGGACGGTGCCGGTGTAGCGCACCCGCATGGTTCCGCCGCCCATGCGCCACTCGGCGGCCATGACGGGATATCCCCCGTAGGTGAATTCGACGGCGTAGGTGAACGGCGCGCCGGTGCGGGCGTCCTTTCCGGGGAACACCCCGAAGCTCGGCCGCGTTCCCCTCTCCACGTAGTGTTCGACCGCGCCGGTCCGGCGGGCGAACTCCTCCCTGCCGATCTTCTTCGCCGCCGCGTTCCGGCGGGACACGAGGAACGCCACGAGCGCTCCGAGGGCGCAAAGCCCCAGCAGAATCACCATCAACGTGCCAGGATGCATGCCCCTGCGACTCCCCTCGGTGTCGGTGCGTTCCGTCCCCGACGGCGCGCGGATCGGCCCGGGATCCTCGAAAGCGGCGGCCTGTCGCGTTAAGCTAGGCGCCAGCATCTCCGCGTCCGCGCGTGCACGAATCTCACGCCGGCCCGAGCGGTGATCCCCGGACGGTGATCGCGGTACCGTACCCGATGACCACCGCCGTCGCCGCCGGTCGCCGGGGCCGTTAGGGACCCCCCGGGTCGTCGCTGTCGGCACGGGCGGGTATCTTTGACATCTGTGCCCGGCACGCTGCCGGGCTGCTCCGTGCGCCGAAGTGCTCACGGGCCGGATTTTCGTGTCCGGACCGGGTCAGCAGGCTTCCGCAGTACAACGTGGATCTGCAGCACAACGGTGGATCGGAGCTCCGGTCATAACTCCGGAAACCCCGACGGGAGTTCACGGGTCGTGACGACCCTGATGCGGGCCGACACGCCCGACCGCGGGGACCGGGGAGACAGAGCCACACACAGATAAGAGCCACAGTAAAGCTGCAGAAGCTTTTACAGACGCGAGAGAAAGCTGGTCCATTGCCCACGATCCAGCAGCTGGTCCGCAAGGGCCGCCAGGACAAGGCTGCCAAGCAGAAGACCGCGGCGCTCAAGGGGAGCCCGCAGCGGCGCGGCGTGTGCACCCGCGTCTACACCACCACGCCGAAGAAGCCGAACTCCGCGCTCCGCAAGGTCGCGCGTGTCCGGCTGACCAGCGGCATCGAGGTCACCGCCTACATCCCGGGCGAGGGCCACAACCTGCAGGAGCACTCGATGGTGCTCGTGCGTGGTGGTCGTGTGAAGGACCTCCCCGGTGTCCGCTACAAGATCGTCCGCGGTTCGCTCGACACGCAGGGCGTGAAGAACCGTAAGCAGGCGCGCAGCCGGTACGGCGCTAAGAAGGAGAAGAGCTAATGCCCCGCAAGGGTCCGGCCCCGAAGCGGCCGCTGATCGCTGACCCGGTCTACGCATCGCCGCTCGTCACGCAACTGGTCAACAAGGTGCTGACCGACGGCAAGCGCTCGCTGGCCGAGCGCATCGTGTACGGCGCCCTGGAAGGCGCTCGCGAGAAGACCGGCACCGACCCGGTCGTCACGCTGAAGCGCGCCCTCGACAACGTCAAGCCTTCCCTCGAGGTGAAGAGCCGTCGTGTCGGTGGTGCCACATACCAGGTGCCCATCGAGGTCAAGCCCGGTCGCTCGACGACCCTTGCGCTCCGCTGGATGGTCACGTACTCGCGTCAGCGCCGTGAGAAGACGATGATCGAGCGCCTGCAGAACGAGCTGCTCGACGCGAGCAACGGCCTCGGGGCCAGCGTGAAGCGCCGCGAGGACACGCACAAGATGGCCGAGTCGAACAAGGCCTTCGCGCACTACCGCTGGTGAATCGCCACCACCGAAGCAAACCGACGCCCGGTCGACGTGAATGATCGAGCCAGTGCCGGGCCCCACGCTTGAGACAGGGGAACATTCAAGTGGCACGTGACGTGCTGACCGACCTGAAAAAGGTCCGCAACATCGGCATCATGGCCCACATTGACGCCGGTAAGACCACCGCTACCGAGCGGATCCTGTTCTACACGGGGATCAACTACAAGCTCGGTGAGACCCATGACGGTGCGTCGACGATGGACTGGATGGAGGAGGAGCAGAACCGGGGCATCACCATCACCTCGGCTGCCACCACCACGTTCTGGGGCGACTACCAGATCAACATCATCGACACCCCTGGTCACGTCGACTTCACCGTCGAGGTGGAGCGCAGCCTCCGCGTGCTCGACGGCGCGGTCGCCGTGTTCGACGGCAAGGAGGGCGTCGAGCCCCAGTCCGAGCAGGTCTGGCGCCAGGCGGACAAGTACGACGTTCCGCGCATCTGCTTCGTCAACAAGATGGACAAGCTGGGCGCCGACTTCTACTTCACCGTCGGCACGATCCAGGACCGCCTGGGCGCGACGCCGCTGGTGCTGCAGCTGCCGATCGGTGCGGAGTCCGACTTCGAAGGCATCGTCGACCTCGTCTCCATGAAGGCTCTGACCTGGCGCGGTGACGTCAAGAAGGGCGAGCAGTACGAGATCGAGGAGATCCCGGCCGACCTGGCCGACCGCGCCGCGGAGTACCGCGAGAAGCTGATCGAGCAGGTCGCCGAGTCCGACGAGGAGCTGCTCGAGAAGTACTTCGGCGGCGAAGAGCTGACGATCGACGAGATCAAGACCGGCATCCGCAAGCTGACGATCGCCCGCGAGGCGTTCCCGGTGCTCGCAGGCTCCGCGTTCAAGAACAAGGGCGTGCAGCCCATGCTCGACGCGGTCGTCGACTACCTGCCGTCGCCGTTCGACGTGCCGCCGGTCCAGGGCACGCTGCTCAACGGCGAGACGCCCGCCGAGCGCAAGCCCTCGACCCAGGAGCCGTTCGCGGCGCTGGTCTCGAAGATCTCGGTCCACCCGTTCTACGGCAAGCTGACCTACATCCGGGTGTACTCGGGCAAGGTCACCTCCGGCACGCAGGTCATGAACGCGACGCGGGAGCGCAAGGAGCGCATCGGGAAGATCTTCCAGATGCACTCCAACAAGGAGAACCCGGTCGACGATGCACAGGCCGGCCACATCTACGCGGTCCAAGGCCTGAAGGACACCACCACCGGTGACACCCTGGCCGACCCGCAGAACCCGATCGTGCTCGAGTCGATGACCTTCCCGGAACCGGTCATCAAGGTCGCGATCGAGCCGAAGACGAAGTCCGACCAGGAGAAGCTCTCGACCGCGATCCAGAAGCTCGCGGAGGAGGACCCGACGTTCCGGGTGAGCCAGGACGACGAGACCGGTCAGACGATCATCGAGGGCATGGGCGAGCTCCACCTCGAGGTCCTCGTCAACCGGATGAAGAGCGACTTCAAGGTCGAGGCGAACATCGGTAAGCCGCAGGTGGCTTACCGTGAGACCATCCGCAAGACGGTGGACAAGTTCGAGTACACCCACAAGAAGCAGACCGGTGGTTCCGGTCAGTTCGCGCGGGTGATCATCAAGCTCGAGCCGTTGACCACCGGTGATGGTGCTCTCTACGAATTCGACAACCAGGTGACCGGTGGCCGCATCCCGCGGGAGTACATCCCGTCCGTGGACGAGGGCGCGCAGGACGCCATGCAGTACGGCGTGCAGGCCGGCTACCCGCTCGTCGGGTTGAAGCTCACCTTGTTGGACGGTGCGTACCACGAGGTCGACTCTTCGGAGATGGCCTTCAAGGTCGCCGGCTCCGTGGCGCTCAAGGACGCCGCGCGGCAGGCGAACCCGGTACTGCTGGAACCGATGATGGCCGTCGAGGTCACCACACCCGAGGAGTACATGGGTGACGTCATCGGTGACTTGAACTCCCGCCGTGGCCAGGTCCAGGCCATGGAGGAGCGGTCTGGCACGCGCGTCGTCAAGGCGCTCGTGCCGCTGTCGGAGATGTTCGGGTACGTGGGCGACCTGCGGTCCAAGACCCAGGGTCGTGCCAACTACACGATGGTCTTTGACTCCTACGCCGAGGTTCCGTCGAACGTCGCGAAGGAGATCATCGCCAAGGCGACAGGGGAGTAACTCCCACCAGCACCCAAAGCGGGCGGAAAAGGGGCCTCCCCTAAGGTCCGCACAACCGACCAGATCGAGTCGCAATCGGCGCAGCCACGCCGGGAGCGAGCAAGTACAGTCCAGGAGGACATTCCAGTGGCGAAGGCGAAGTTCGAGCGGAGCAAGCCGCACGTCAACATCGGGACCATCGGTCACGTTGACCACGGCAAGACCACGCTGACCGCGGCGATCACCAAGGTGCTGCACGAGCGCTACCCGGAGCTCAACCAGTCGCGCGCGTTCGACCAGATCGACAACGCGCCGGAAGAGAAGCAGCGCGGCATCACGATCAACATCTCGCACGTCGAGTACGAGACCGAGAAGCGTCACTACGCGCACGTCGACGCCCCGGGTCACGCCGACTACGTGAAGAACATGATCACGGGTGCGGCCCAGATGGACGGTGCGATCCTCGTGGTCGCGGCCACCGACGGCCCGATGCCGCAGACGCGTGAGCACGTGCTGCTCGCCCGTCAGGTCGGCGTGCCGTACATCGTCGTGGCGCTGAACAAGGCCGACATGGTCGACGACGAGGAGATCCTCGAGCTCGTCGAGATGGAGGTCCGTGAGCTTCTCTCCGAGCAGGAGTTCCCGGGCGACGACGCCCCGGTCGTGAAGGTCTCGGGCCTGAAGGCCCTCGAGGGCGACGAGAAGTGGTCCGACGCCGTCATCGAGCTGATGAACGCCGTCGACGACAACATCCCGGACCCGGAGCGTGCCGTCGACCAGCCGTTCCTCATGCCGGTCGAGGACGTCTTCACGATCACCGGTCGCGGCACGGTCGTCACCGGCCGTATCGAGCGTGGCGAGATCAAGCTCAACGAGGACGTCGAGATCGTCGGCATCCGCGAGAAGGCCACCAAGACCACGGTGACCTCGATCGAGATGTTCAACAAGCTGCTCGACGCCGGTCAGGCCGGTGACAACGCGGCGCTGCTCCTGCGCGGTATCAAGCGTGAGGACGTCGAGCGTGGCCAGGTCATCGTGAAGCCGGGCACCACGACCCCGCACACGGAGTTCGAGGGCTCGGTCTACATCCTCTCCAAGGACGAGGGTGGCCGTCACACGCCGTTCTTCAACAACTACCGTCCGCAGTTCTACTTCCGGACGACCGACGTGACCGGCGTCGTGACCCTCCCCGAGGGCACCGAGATGGTCATGCCGGGTGACAACACCGAGATCTCGGTGCAGCTGATTCAGCCGATCGCCATGGACGAGGGTCTGCGGTTCGCCATCCGTGAGGGTGGCCGTACCGTCGGCGCCGGCCAGGTCACCAAGATCAACAAGTAATTCGCACCCCGGGTGCAGGAGCCATATTTCGGTATGGCATCCTATTTAGGTTGCTCGACGCGGGGCGGCCGATTCTACGAGTAGACGAGAATCGGCCGCCCCGGCGCGAGCGTCCTGGGCTGACAGGGACGACAGTCGACTGTGAGTCGGGAGTGATCCGCCTGCCTTTTCCGGCAGTGATCACTTCATAGAGCAAAGACCTAGGGCACGACAATGATCCTGCGGGATCCGTGTGCGCGGCAAGGGCGACACGCCCGACCGCGTGGACCGGAGGCCGGATCGTTGACGTGCGGAAACCTCCAACTGGGTCCGACAAGGACCTTGCGAGGCTTCAGACAAGCGGCACGAGACGAAGGAACGAGCTGCCACCATGGCGGGACAGAAGATCCGCATCCGGCTCAAGGCCTACGACCACGAGGCGATCGACTCGAGTGCGCGCAAGATCGTCGAGACGGTCACGCGCACCGGCGCCTCCGTGGTTGGGCCGGTGCCGCTGCCCACTGAGAAGAACGTTTACTGCGTCATCCGCTCGCCGCACAAGTACAAGGATTCGCGCGAGCACTTCGAGATGCGCACGCACAAGCGGCTGATCGACATCGTGGACCCGACGCCGAAGACGGTCGACGCGCTCATGCGCATCGACCTGCCGGCGAGTGTCGACGTGAACATCCAGTAAGCGTTGGGCGAGCGGCGGAGATAAGAGACTCATGTCTGACAGGCAAGTGAAGGGCATTCTGGGCACGAAGCTCGGCATGACGCAGGTCTTCGACGAGAACAACCGGATCGTTCCGGTGACCGTCGTGCAGACCGGGCCGAACCTCGTGACCCAGGTGCGCAATCAGGAGAAGGACGGCTACTCGGCCGTGCAGTTGGCCTACGGCGCCATCGACCCGCGCAAGGTCAACAAGCCGGAGACGGGCCACTTCGACCGGGCCGGGGTGACGCCGCGGCGTCACGTCGCCGAGCTGCGCACGTCCGACGCGGACACCTACGAGGTCGGTCAGGAACTGACCGCCGAGGTGTTCGAGGACGGCGCGATCGTCGACATCACCGGCACCACGAAGGGCAAGGGCTTCGCGGGCACGATGAAGCGCCACGGCTTTTCGGGCCAGGGCGCGAGCCACGGTAACCAGGCGACCCACCGCAAGCCGGGCGCCATCGGTGGTGCGGCGACCCCGGGTCGCGTGTTCAAGGGCATTCGCATGTCCGGCCGGATGGGCAACAACCGCGTCACGACCCAGGGCCTGAAGGTCCACCAGGTGCGTGCCGAGGACGGTCTGCTGCTTATCAAGGGCGCGGTTCCCGGCCCGAAGGGCGGCCTTCTCTTCGTCCGTAGCGCCGCGAAGGGTGGTGTGACCGCATGACCGCGACGATCGAGGTGAAGACCCCGGCCGGCACTGCCGACGGCTCCGTCGAGCTGCCCGGTGAGATCTTCGACGTCCAGGCGAACATCCCGCTGATGCACCAGGTCGTGGTGGCTCAGCTGGCCGCTGCCCGCCAGGGCACGCACGACACGAAGACGCGTGGCGAGGTCCGCGGCGGTGGCGCCAAGCCGTACCGCCAGAAGGGCACCGGCCGTGCGCGTCAGGGTTCGGAGCGCGCGCCGCAGTTCACCGGCGGTGGCACCGTCCACGGGCCGACGCCGCGTGACTACGCGCAGCGCACCCCGAAGAAGATGAAGGTCGCCGCACTGCGCGGTGCCCTCTCGGACCGGGCGCGCAACGACCAGGTCCACGTGGTGACCGCCCTCATCGACGGTGACACTCCGTCGACGAAGGAGGCCAAGAAGTCGCTGGCCGCCCTCACGAGCGGCAAGCGCGTCCTCGTGGTCCTGCACCGCGACGAGGAAACGCAGTGGCTGTCGGCCCGCAACCTCGAGAACGTCCACCTGATCACGGCGGACCAGCTCAACACGTACGACGTGCTGGTCAACGACGACGTGGTCTTCAGCAAGGCGGCGCTGGACGCCTTCCTCGCCGGCCCGGTCAAGGGCAAGGGTGCGAAGGCGACGGCGACCTCCGGCGAGGTCTCGGAAGGGAGTGACCAGCAGTGAGCTCGGTGGCCATCCCCGACCCGCGTGACATCCTCATCGCGCCGGTGATCTCCGAGAAGTCCTACGGGCTGCTCGAGGACAACAAGTACACGTTCGTGGTCCGTCCGGACGCCAACAAGACCCAGATCAAGATCGCGGTCGAGAAGGTCTTCGGCGTCAAGGTGATCAGCGTGAACACGATCAACCGGCAGGGCAAGCGCAAGCGCACCCGGTACGGCTTCGGTAAGCGCAAGGACACCAAGCGCGCGATCGTCACGCTGTCGCCCGAGAGCAAGCCGATCGAGATCTTCGGCGCAGGCGCGTAAGGGACTGAGTAGACATGGGTATCCGTAAGCACAAGCCGACCACTCCGGGCCGTCGCGGCTCGAGCGTGGCCGACTTCTCCGAGATCACTCGGTCGACGCCGGAGAAGTCGCTGGTCAAGCCGGTCAGCAAGACCGGTGGTCGTAACTCCGGCGGCAAGATCACCACCCGTCACAAGGGCGGTGGCCACAAGCGCGCCTACCGGATCATCGACTTCCGTCGCAATGACAAGGACGGCATCCCCGCCAAGGTCGCGCACATCGAGTACGACCCCAACCGGTCGGCTCGTATCGCGCTCCTGCACTACGCGGACGGCGAGAAGCGCTACATCATCGCGCCGGAGAAGCTGAAGCAGGGCAACACGGTGGAGAACGGCCCGTCGGCCGACATCAAGCCGGGCAACAACCTGCCGCTGCGCAACATCCCGGTCGGCACCGTGATCCACGCGATCGAGCTCCGCCCCGGCGGCGGCGCGAAGATCGCGCGTTCGGCAGGCGCCCGCGTGCAGCTCGTCGCCAAGGACGGCCCGTACGCCCAGCTGCGGATGCCTTCGGGCGAGATCCGCAACGTGGACGTGCGCAACCGAGCCACGGTCGGCGAGGTCGGCAACTCCGAGCACTCCAACATCAACTGGGGTAAGGCGGGCCGCAGCCGCTGGCGCGGCAAGCGTCCGACGGTGCGCGGTGTCGTCATGAACCCGATCGACCACCCGCACGGTGGTGGTGAGGGCAAGAGCTCCGGTGGTCGCCACCCGGTGAACCCGAACGGCCGGCCGGAAGGCCGCACCCGCCGTCGCAAGGAAAGCGACAAGATGATCGTCCGCCGCCGGAAGACCGGCAAGAAGAAGCGCTGAGCAGGGAGGTAGAAGAACATGCCGCGTAGCCTGAAAAAGGGCCCTTTCGTGGACGACCACCTGCTCAAGAAGGTGGACGCGCTCAACGAGTCGGGCAAGAAGACCGTGATCAAGACCTGGTCCCGCCGGTCCACGATCATTCCGGACATGCTGGGCCACACCCTCGCGGTGCACGACGGCCGCAAGCACGTCCCGGTTTTCGTCACCGAGGCCATGGTCGGCCACAAGCTGGGCGAGTTCGCCCCGACGCGGACCTTCAAGGGCCACGTCAAGGACGACCGCAAATCTCGTCGCCGCTGAAGCAGCGCACCTTAAGAGAAGGAAGTAACGATGAACGCGCGTAACGACGCGGTAGCCGAGCAGGAGACCCTGCCGACGGCTTTCGCGCGGGCTCGCTTCGTCCGGGACTCGCCGACCAAGGTGCGCCGGGTGATCGAGCTGATCAAGGGTCAGAACGCGAACGACGCTCTGACGACGCTGAAGTACTCGCCGCAGGCCGCGGCGTACCAGCTGTCCAAGGTCCTCGCGAGCGCGATGGCCAACGCCGAGAACAACCTCGACCTGGACCCCGACACGCTGTGGGTGAAGAACGCCTACGCCGATGACGGTCCGACGCTGAAGCGCATCCAGCCGCGCGCCCAGGGGCGTGCGTTCCGGATCCGCAAGCGGACGAGCCACATCACCGTCGAGGTCGAGTCCCGTCCTGAGGCGAAGAAGAGCAAGAAGGCAGGTGGCCGGTAGTGGGCCAGAAGATCAACCCGCACGGCTTCCGGCTCGGGATCACCACGGACTGGAAGTCTCGCTGGTACGCCGACAAGCAGTACTCGGACTACGTGGCCGAGGACGTCAAGATCCGCAAGCTCCTGTCCACGGGCATGGAGCGGGCGGGCATCGCCAAGGTGGAGATCGAGCGCACCCGTGACCGGGTCCGCGTCGACATCCACACCGCGCGGCCGGGCATCGTCATCGGCCGCCGCGGCGCCGAGGCCGACCGCATCCGCGGTTCGCTGGAGAAGCTGACCGGCAAGCAGGTGCAGCTGAACATCCTCGAGGTGAAGAACTCCGAGGCCGACGCCCAGCTGGTTGCGCAGGGCATCGCGGAGCAGCTGTCCAACCGTGTCGCGTTCCGCCGCGCCATGCGTAAGGCGATCCAGACGTCCATGCGGTCGCCGCAGGTCAAGGGCATTCGGGTGCAGTGCAGCGGTCGCCTCGGCGGTGCCGAGATGTCCCGTTCCGAGCACTACCGCGACGGCCGGGTCCCGCTGCACACGCTGCGTGCCGACATCGACTACGGCTTCTTCGAGGCCAAGACGACGTTCGGCCGCATCGGCGTGAAGGTGTGGATCTACAAGGGCGAGCTCGTCGGTGGGCTGAAGGCCAAGGCCGAGCGTGACGCCGCCGCGGCGTCCGAGCGTCAGCCGCGCCGCGAGCGTCCGCAGCGGCGTCGTGGTGGCGCTTCGGGTACCACGCCGACCTCGACGGAGGCCGGTCGGGCGGCCGCGCAGGAGTCCGGCTCCGGTGCCGCCAAGGCCGACACAGACGTTGCGTCCGCGAACGCCCCCGAGGTGGCTTCGCCGGACGCTGCAGAGAAGACGGAGGGCTGAGGCGTGCTCATCCCACGCAAGGTCAAGCACCGTAAGCAGCACGCGCCGAAGCGCAAGGGTGCCGCCAAGGGCGGCACGAAGGTCACCTTCGGTGACTACGGTATCCAGGCGCTCGAGCCCGCCTACGTGACGAACCGGCAGATCGAGTCCGCTCGTATCGCCATGACGCGCCACATCAAGCGTGGCGGGAAGATCTGGATCAACATCTTCCCCGACCGTCCGCTCACGAAGAAGCCGGCCGAAACCCGCATGGGTTCCGGTAAGGGTTCGCCGGAGTGGTGGGTCGCCAACGTCAAGCCGGGCCGCGTGATGTTCGAGATGAGCTTTCCGAACGAGGCCGTGGCCCGCGAGGCCATGCGCCGCGCGATCCACAAGTTGCCGATGAAGTGCAGGATCGTGAGCCGTGAAGGTGGTGAGTTCTGATGGCGGCAGCTGGAGTTGCTGCGTCGGAGCTGCGTGAGCTTACTGCGGAAGAGCTCGTGCTGCGTCTGAAGGAATCCAAGGAGGAGCTGTTCAACCTCCGGTTCCAGATGGCGACCGGCCAGCTCGACAACAACCGCAGGCTTCGCACGGTCCGCGCGGACATCGCGCGCATCTACACCGTGATGCGCGAGCGCGAGCTCGGTCTCTCGATCGCGCCTGACGAGACTGACGAGAGTGAAGGTGCCGCATGAGCGAGCCGGTACAGAAGGCTGACTCCGGTCGGAACTACCGGAAGGTCCGTGAGGGCCTGGTCGTGTCCGACAAGATGGACAAGACGATTGTCGTGGAGCTCGAGGACCGTAAGAAGCACCCGCTGTACGGCAAGGTCATGCGCTCGACCAAGAAGGTCAAGGCGCACGACGACCAGAACACGGCCGGCGTGGGTGACCGCGTCATCGTGATGGAGACCCGCCCGCTGTCCGCCACCAAGCGGTACCGGCTGGTCGAGATCCGCGAGAAGGCCAAGTAATCAGGGGGCGGCAACAGCCCCATTCGTTCCGCCAGGCTCGGTACGAAACCCCGAGAACCGGCGCGACATACAGGAGTTGACGTGATCCAGCAGGAGTCGCGACTGCGAGTCGCCGACAACACGGGTGCCAAGGAGATCCTGACCATCCGCGTGCTCGGTGGCTCGGGGCGGCGCTACGCGGGCCTCGGCGACATCATCGTCGCCACCGTCAAGGACGCCATCCCGGGCGCCAATGTGAAGCGTGGTGACGTCGTCAAGGCGGTCATCGTCCGTACAGCGAAGGAGAGGCGTCGCCCTGACGGCTCCTACATCCGCTTCGACGAGAACGCCGCGGTGCTCATCAAGAACGACAACGAGCCGCGAGGCACGCGCATCTTCGGACCGGTCGGTCGCGAGCTGCGCGACCGCAAGTTCATGAAGATCATCTCGCTGGCGCCGGAGGTGCTCTGAATGAAGGTCAAGAAGGGCGACACCGTTCTCGTCGTCGCGGGCAAGGACAAGGGTGCGAAGGGCAAGGTCATCAAGGCCGACCCGGAGCGCAGCAAGGTCCTCGTCGAGGGCGTGAACCGGATCAAGAAGCACACGCGGATCTCCCAGAACCAGCGTGGTGCCGAGTCCGGCGGCATCGTCACCCAGGAGGCCCCGATCCACGTGTCGAACGTGATGGTCGTGGACTCCGACGGCAACCCGACCCGGGTCGGCTACCGCTTCGACGAGGACGGCAAGAAGGTTCGGATCTCGCGTAAGACGGGCAAGGACATCTGATGACGACCGCAGAGACGACATACCCGACCCCGCGGCTCAAGGTCCGCTACCGCGAGGAGATCGCGGGCCAGCTGCGCGAGGAGTTCGACCTCGAGAACGTGCACCAGATCCCCGGTGTCACGAAGGTCGTCGTGAACATGGGCGTCGGCGACGCCGCCCGCGACAGCAAGCTCATCGAAGGCGCAGTGCGTGACCTCGCCGCCATCACCGGGCAGAAGCCCGAGGTGCGCAGGGCCCGCAAGTCCATCGCGCAGTTCAAGCTGCGTGAGGGCATGCCGATCGGTGCGCGCACGACGCTGCGTGGCGACCGCATGTGGGAGTTCCTGGACCGGCTGCTGAACATCGCGCTGCCGCGGATCCGCGACTTCCGCGGGCTGTCGAGCAAGCAGTTCGACGGGCACGGCAACTACACGTTCGGCCTGTCGGAGCAGTCGATGTTCCACGAGATCGACCCCGACTCCATCGACCGCCCGCGCGGCATGGACGTCACGGTCGTGACCACCGCCAACAACGACGACGAAGGCCGTGCGCTGCTCCGCAAGCTCGGCTTCCCCTTTAAGGAGGCGTGAGCCATGGCTAAGAAGTCCCTCATCGCCAAGGCCGCTCGGAAGCCGAAGTTCAAGGTGCGGGCCTACACGCGTTGCCAGCGTTGCGGCCGGCCGCACTCGGTCTACCGCAAGTTCGGCCTCTGCCGCATCTGCCTGCGGGAAATGGCGCACGCGGGACAGCTTCCCGGCGTGAGCAAGTCCAGCTGGTGAAGGCGCCCCGATAACTCCCACTTCGCCACAGGCCCCGGCAGTGCCGGGGAACCAGGGCGAGAAAGGTTGACAGGTCACCATGACGATGACCGACCCGATCGCAGACTTCCTGACACGTCTGCGGAACGCGAACTCGGCGCACCACGACGAGGTGACGCTCCCGCACTCGAAGATCAAGGAGAACATCTCCGAGATCCTCAAGCGCGAGGGGTACATCGCGGAGTACCGCACCGAGCCCGGCGAGAAGCACCAGAACCTCGTCGTGAACCTCAAGTTCGGGCCGAACCGTGAACGCAGCATCGCCGGCCTTCGCCGCGTGTCGAAGCCGGGTCTGCGTGTGTACGCGAAATCCAACAACCTGCCGAAGGTTCTCGGCGGCCTCGGCGTCGCGATCATCTCGACGTCCGCCGGCCTCCAGACCGACCGTCAGGCCATGCGCAACGGCGTGGGCGGCGAAGTCCTCGCCTACGTCTGGTAAGGGAGGGGACAAGGCAATGTCACGCATTGGAAAGCTGCCGATCACCGTCCCCTCCGGGGTCGAGGTGAACATCGACGGCCAGCACGTGTCGGTGAAGGGCCCGAAGGGCACCCTCGAGCACACCGTGCCGGAGCCGATCGTCGTCGAGCGCGACTCCGACGGCGCGATCGTGGTGAATCGCCCGGACGAGGAGCGTGAGAACCGGTCGCTGCACGGCCTCACGCGGACGCTGGTGAACAACCTGGTCGTCGGCGTCAGCGAAGGCTACGAGAAGAAGATGGAGATCCACGGGGTCGGTTACCGCGTGCAGGCCAAGGGTTCGGACCTCGAGTTCGCCCTCGGCTACAGCCACCCGGTACTGATCAAGGCTCCGGAGGGCATCACGTTCAACGTGGAGAGCCCGACGAAGTTCTCGGTGGCCGGCATCGACAAGCAGAAGGTCGGCCAGACCGCTGCGGTCATCCGTAAGCTGCGGCGCCCGGACCCGTACAAGGGCAAGGGCCTGCGCTACGAGGGTGAGCGCATCCGTCGCAAGGTCGGAAAGACGGGTAAGTGATCATGAGCGAAACGGTTACGAAGCGCAGGCCGATCGGCAAGGACGTCTCGACCCGTCGCCGCGTGGGCAAAGCTCGCCGGCACAACCGGCTGCGCAAGAAGATCTTCGGCACCGCGGAGCGTCCGCGGCTGTCGGTGAAGCGCTCCTCCCGGCACATCTACGTGCAGTTGATCGACGACGTGGCGGGCCACACCGTGGCCTCGGCGTCGACGCTCGAGGCCGACGTGGCCGCCGTCGAGGGCGACAAGAAGGCCAAGGCCGCCAAGGTCGGCGAGCTGGTTGCCTCCCGCGCCAAGAACGCGGGTGTCGAGTCCGCGGTGTTCGACCGCGGCGGCAACGCCTACCACGGCCGGATCGCGGCGCTGGCCGACGCCGCTCGCGAAGCGGGGTTGGAATTCTGATGGTGAACAAGTTCGAGAACGGAAGGAACGCCTGATGCCGGGACGTACGCGGCAATCCGGCGGCCAGGGCGGGCCCGGCGAGCAGCAGAACCGCGAGCGCGGTGGCGGCCGGGACCGCAGGGACCGTCGTGACGGTGGCCGTGGCGGGGCGGCCCAGGACAAGAACCCGCACCTCGAGCGCGTTGTAGCGATCAACCGTGTGGCCAAGGTGGTCAAGGGCGGTCGTCGCTTCAGCTTCACCGCTCTGGTCGTGGTCGGCGACGGCGACGGTCAGGTCGGCGTCGGCTACGGCAAGGCCAAGGAGGTGCCCTCGGCGATCGCCAAGGGTGTCGAGGAGGCCAAGAAGAACTTCTTCCGCGTGCCCCGCATCGCCGGTACCATCCCGCACCCGGTTCAGGGTGAGGATGCCGCCGGTGTGGTGCTGCTCCGTCCGGCCTCCGCCGGTACCGGTGTCATCGCCGGTGGCCCGGTGCGTGCCGTGCTGGAGTGCGCGGGTGTGCACGACGTGCTGTCGAAGTCGCTGGGCAGCGACAACGCGATCAACATCGTGCACGCGACCGTCGCCGCGCTGAAGGGTCTGTCCCGTCCGGAAGAGGTGGCGGCCCGTCGCGGTCTGCCGCTCGAGGACGTCGCGCCGGCGCGCATGCTGCGTCAGCGTGCGGGTCAGGAGGTCTGAGATGGCGCAGCTGAAGGTCACCCAGACCAAGAGCGTGATCGGCACGCGGCAGAGCCACCGGGACACCCTGCGTACCCTGGGGCTGCGGAAGATCCGCCAGTCCGTGGTGCGTGAGGACACTCCCGACGTTCGCGGCCTGGTCCACACGGTGCGGCACCTGGTGAGCGTGGAGGAGGTCAACTCATGACCATCAAGATCCATGACCTGAAGCCTGCACCCGGCGCCAAGCGCGAGAAGATGCGCGTCGGCCGTGGTGAGGGTTCGAAAGGCAAGACCGCCGGTCGCGGTACGAAGGGCACCAAGGCCCGGAAGAACGTGCCCGCCGGCTTCGAGGGTGGGCAGATGCCCATCCAGATGCGGCTCCCGAAGCTGCGTGGCTTCAAGAACCGCTTCCGTACCGAGTACCAGCCGGTGAACGTGGGCGACATCGCCCGCGTGTTCGCCGACGGCGGCAAGGTGGGCAAGGACGAGCTCGTCGACAGCGGCCTCGTCCGCAAGGGCCACCTCGTCAAGGTTCTCGGCAACGGTGACGTCGACGGCGTCAAGCTCGAGGTTTCGGCCGACGCGTTCTCCAAGAGCGCGAAGGAGAAGCTCGAGGCGGCGGGTGGCGCGGCCACCACGCTCTGACGCTCGAGAATTCGCGGCAGCGGCCCGTCCGGCGACAGCCGGGCGGGCCGCTGCCGTGTGTGGTCGGAGTGTGCTCGGCGCGTTCGTACCGCGGTCGGCGCGTGTGATGCGCGTGACGGTCCGGGCCCGCGCGGAGTGGCGTTCGTCGCTTCGAGGACGGTGCGCGAGAGGGCTGCGCGACTTCCGTAGGTATGCTGCGGTCAGTTCGGCAACTCGGTGAATCGCCACCCTGAGCGGCTGTTAGAGTCGTCGAGGCGCCTGGGGACGTCCCATGTCTTCAAGCGTCCGTCTGGCCAGCTCGCCAGCGAAGTGAGTCGTCCCGCCGGCGTCCGAGACCGTCGGCCAAGCCGCTCGCCGGAACCCGCCGGCGACGCCTGAGGAGGTCCCCCGCGTGCTCAGCGCCTTCCGCTCGGCTCTCGCCACGCCGGACCTGCGCAAGAAGATCCTGTTCACGTTGATGATCGTGGCCGTGTATCGGCTCGGCGCGGTCATTCCAGCGCCTGGCGTGTCGTACAACAGCGTTCAGGCTTGTCAGGCGCAGGTCGAGGGTCAGAGTTTCTTCACGCTGCTGAACCTGTTCAGCGGTGGAGCGCTCCTTCAGCTCTCCATCTTCGCGACGGGCATCATGCCGTACATCACGGCGAGCATCATCGTGCAGCTGCTCACGGTGGTCATCCCGCACTTCGAGGAGCTGAAGAAGGAGGGCCAGTCCGGGCAGGGCAAGCTGACGCAGTACACGCGCTACCTGACGATCGCGCTGGCCATCCTCCAGGCCACCGGTGTGATCGCGCTGGCAGAGCGCGGCGGGATGTTCCCGAACTGCACCGAATCGATCTTCCCGGACAGCAGCGTCCTCACCATGGCGATCACGGTCCTGACGATGACCGCCGGTACCGCCGTGATGATGTGGATGGGTGAGCTGATCACCGAGCGCGGCGTCGGTAACGGCATGTCGCTGCTGATCTTCCTCAACATCGCGGCGCAGATCCCGGCCGAGGGCGCCAACATCCTGAACCAGAACACGCCGCTCGTGTTCGGGTTCGTCTGCCTGCTGGCACTGGTGATCATCGCGAGCGTCGTCTTCGTCGAGCAGGGGCAACGCCGAATCCCGGTGCAGTACGCCAAACGCATGGTCGGCAGGCGCATGTACGGGGGCACGTCGACGTACCTGCCGATCAAGGTCAACCAGGCCGGTGTCATTCCGGTGATCTTCGGCTCGTCGCTGCTGTACCTGCCGGACCTGCTGGTGAACCTGACCGGCGACCCGCAGAACCCGTCGGGCTTCACGCAGTTCATCCAGACGTACCTGAGTGATCAGAGCAGCTGGCTGCACATGCTGCTGTACTTCGCCCTGATCATCTTCTTCACGTACTTCTACATCACGATCACCTTCAACGTTGACGATCGCGCCGAGGAGATGAAGAAGTTCGGCGGCTTCATCCCGGGTATCCGCCCGGGCAGGCCGACCGCCGAGTACTTGCGCTTCGTACTGAGCAGGATCACGTTGCCCGGATCGATCTACCTTGGCATCGTGGCAATCCTGCCGAACTTCTTCCTGTCCCTCACCGGCGAAGGCCAGAACCAGAACTTCCCGCTCGGCGGCACGGCGGTTCTGATCATGGTCGGTGTCGGACTGGACACGGTGAAGCAGATCGAAAGCCAGCTCATGCAGCGCAACTACGAAGGGTTCCTCCGATGACGCGTGTGCTCCTTGTGGGTCCTCCCGGAGCGGGCAAAGGGACGCAGGCGGTCTCTCTCTCCGAGCGACTGGGCGTTCCGCACATCTCGACAGGTGATCTGTTTCGTGCCAACGTCGGCAACGAAACGCCGCTGGGCCTCGAAGCGAAGCGGTACATGGACGCCGGCGAGCTCGTACCCGACTCGGTGACCAACGAGATGGTGCGCGAACGTCTGGAGGAGCCGGACGCCAAGGCCGGTTTCCTGCTGGACGGGTTCCCGCGCAACACGAAGCAGGCGGACGTGCTGGGCGAGATGCTCGCCGCGCAGAACACGGCGCTCGACGGTGTGATCGAGCTGAAGGTGAGCGAGGACGAGCTGGTCGAGCGCCTGCTGGCCCGCGGCCGTAGCGACGACACCGAAGAGATCATCCGTCGCCGGCAGGAGGTCTACCGGCAGGAGACGGCGCCGTTGCTCGAGTACTACGCCGACATCCTGGTGACCGTGAACGGCATCGGTGAGGTCGACGAGGTTTCGCAGCGCGTGTTGGACGCGCTCGGCAAGAGCTCGTGAACCTGCTCGGCCTGAGGATGCCGCGGTGGATGCGCCGCGGCGGTTCGATCGAGGCGAAGTCCCGTGGCGAGCTGGAAGCCATGCGTGCGGCGGGTCTCGTCGTGTCGCGCACCCTGGCCGCCGTCACCGATGCGGCCAGGCCAGGGGTGAGCACGCTCGAACTCGACGCTCTGGCCGAGCAGTTGATCCGTGACGCCGACGCGGTGCCCTCGTTCAAGGGTTACCACGGTTTCCCGGGGTCGATCTGCGCGTCGGTGAACGACCAGATCGTGCACGGGATCCCGTCGTCGGAGCTGGTCCTCACCAGCGGCGACCTGCTGTCGGTCGACTGCGGTGCGATCCTCGAAGGCTGGCACGGCGACTCGGCCGTGACCATCTCGGTCGGCGAGGTGAGCGAGCCAGACCGGAAGTTGTCGGCGGCGACGAAGTCGGCGATGCAGGCCGGGATCGACGCCGCCCGTCCCGGCGCCCGGCTGACCGACATCTCCCACGCCGTCGAGATGGAAGCCCTGAGTAAGATCCTCGAGGACGGCATCGAGTACGGCATGATCGAGGAGTACGGCGGGCACGGCATCGGGCGCGAGATGCACATGGAGCCGTTCCTGCCGAACGTCGGCAAGCCGGGTCGTGGACCCGAGCTGCAGCCGGGCGTGACCCTGGCGATCGAGCCGATGCTGACCGGCGGATCCGGCGGAACGGTGGAGCTCGACGACGGGTGGACCGTCATCACCGACGACGGTTCGCGCGCGGCCCACTGGGAACACACCGTGGCGGTCACCGAGGACGGCCCGTGGGTGCTCACCGCGCCGGAGGCGGCGTCAGCGGAGTAACCTGGACTCTGTACCGAGGTTGCTGCGGACCGTCACTCGGATGGACCAAGGCCGCTCACTCTCCGCGTTCGCGGAGCGCACGGATGCTGCGCGCACCTATCACGACCGGCCCCGGTTTGGGGGCCGTGACACGAGGTGCGTAGACTGTACAGCTGGCGTGCCTTCCATGCTGTTCTCCGATGCCCGTTCGGGGCAGGTGCGGATTTCCGGTTCCGGAATCCTCCCGGCCACTCGACGTGTTCGGACGCAGGATGGAGCGCCCGTCAGTCCAGGTAAGCACCATCGCTCAACCAATCACGAATTGCGGAGTACATGGCGAAGAAAGACGGGGCCATTGAGGTAGAAGGCCGCGTGATCGAGCCGCTCCCCAACGCGATGTTCCGTGTCGAGTTGGAGAACGGCCACAAGGTCCTGGCCCACATCAGCGGCAAGATGCGGCAGCACTACATCCGCATCCTGCCTGAGGACAAAGTGGTTGTGGAGCTGTCGCCCTACGACCTGTCTCGTGGTCGCATCGTCTACCGCTACAAGTGATCACGGAGGGCGTGGCGGATGCCTGAGGTGCCCTCCCCGGTAGGGCACGCGGTTATTCGACACGACGAAAGCAGGAGACGTGAAGGTCAAGCCGAGCGTCAAGCGAATCTGCGACAAGTGCCAGGTGGTTCGGCGGCACGGCCGGATCATGGTGATCTGCGACAACCTGCGGCACAAGCAGCGGCAGGGCTGAGCAGCTCGTCCACTTGTCGACAGTGACGTGACACCAGAGCACTGGCACATCACAAGAGCACTGTGACAACTACAGCCTCCCCGAACCTGCGCTGACCGGACACGAGCCGTACAGCGCCGACCTCCGGACTTCAGGCCGGGGCCGGGACACCGCCTGCGAGAGCGGGTGGAGACGCGAGTCGTCCCGGAAGTGGTCGGGGAGCAGACCTGAAGAGAAACTACGAGGAGCACAAGCGCCAATGGCACGACTCGCTGGCGTCGATCTCCCCCGCGAGAAGCGGCTGGAGATCGCGCTGACATACATCTACGGCATCGGCCGTACCAGCGCCAAGCAGATCGCCGTCGCGACGGAACTGAACCCGGACACCCGGGTCAAGGACCTCGGCGACGACGACCTGGTGAAGCTGCGTGACCACATCGAAGAGAACTTCAGGGTCGAGGGTGACCTCCGCCGCGAGGTGAACGCCGACATCCGTCGGAAGATCGAGATCGGGTGCTACGAGGGTCTTCGTTGGCGCCGTGGCCTGCCTGTCCGCGGTCAGCGCACCAAGACCAACGCGCGCACGCGCAAGGGCCCGAAGAAGACGGTCGCCGGCAAGAAGAAGGCGGGCCGCTGATGACCGTCGTACGGACCAAGCGGCGTGCGATGCGCGCGGGCGTCGGCTCGCGTCGCAATCACGCGACGTCGCCGAAGTCGCTGTACGCCCGTCCGATGGCGCTGCGCGAGCTGTACTCCGACGCCGGAACGATCATCCGGCGCGGGCAGCAGGAAGCCGCCGCGGCCGCCGACGAGAAGCACTCGCGCTAACGAGGAGATCACCCAATGCCACCCCGCAGTGGCGGCGCCAAGAAGGTGCGCCGCAAAGAGAAGAAAAATGTTGCCCACGGGCATGCTCACATCAAGAGCACGTTCAACAACACGATCATTTCGATCACCGACCCGAACGGTGCTGTGATCTCGTGGGCTTCGTCCGGGCACGTCGGCTTCAAGGGCTCGCGTAAGTCCACGCCGTTCGCCGCCCAGATGGCCGCGGAGAACGCGGCCCGCAAGGCCGCCGAGCACGGCATGAAGAAGGTCGACGTGTTCGTGAAGGGCCCGGGCTCGGGTCGCGAGACCGCGATCCGCTCGCTGCAGGCCGCCGGCCTCGAGGTCGGCACCATCCAGGACGTGACCCCGCAGCCGCACAACGGCTGCCGCCCGCCGAAGCGTCGTCGGGTCTGAGGAACGGGGAGGAGTAGACAGAAATGGCTCGTTACACCGGCCCCGCGACGCGTCTGTCGCGTCGCCTCAAGACCGACCTCATCGGCGGCGACCAGGCCTTCGAACGTCGTCCCTACCCGCCGGGCCAGCACGGCCGCGGCCGGGTCAAGGAGAGCGAGTACCTGCTTCAGCTGCAGGAGAAGCAGAAGGCCCGCCACACCTACGGCGTGCTCGAGCGCCAGTTCCGCCGCTACTACGAGGAAGCCGCACGGCGTTCCGGTAAGACCGGCGAGAACCTCCTGCAGATCTGCGAGTCGCGGCTGGACAACGTCGTGTACCGCGCGGGCATCGCCCGTACCCGCCGCCAGGCCCGTCAGCTCGTGGGCCACGGCCACTTCACGGTCAACGGCAAGAACGTGAACGTGCCCAGCTACCGGGTGTCCAAGTTCGACATCATCGACGTGCGGCCGAAGTCCGCGAAGATGCTGCCGTTCGTGGCCGCCAAGGAGGCCCTGGGCGAGCGTCCGATCCCGGCCTGGCTGCAGGTCGTGCCGTCGACGCTGCGGATTCTCGTGCACCAGCTCCCCGAGCGGGCGCAGATCGAGATCCCCGTGCAGGAACAGCTGATCGTCGAGTACTACTCGAAGTGATCGCCGGCGGCGGCGCGGCCGATCCGCGCCGCCGCTCCGCCATCCCTTTCGGCGTCATATGGCGGGCGCCGGCAGGAAAGGACAAGGAACAGTGCTGATTTCCCAGCGGCCGACTCTCGGAGAAGAGACGGTCAACGAGACCCGGTCCCGGTTCACCATCGAGCCGCTCGAGCCGGGCTTCGGCTACACGCTCGGCAACTCGCTCCGGCGTACGTTGCTGTCGTCGATCCCGGGTGCTGCGATCACGAGCATCCGCATCGACGGCGTTCTGCACGAGTTCACCACCGTCCCGGGGGTGAAGGAGGATGTCACCGAGATCATCCTGAACCTCAAGGAGCTCGTGGTGTCCTCCGAGGAGGACGAGCCCGTCACCATGTACCTGCGCAAGCAGGGCCCGGGTGAGGTCACCGCGGCGGACATCGTGCCGCCGGCAGGGGTGACCGTGCACAACCCGGATCTGCACATCGGCTGGCTGAACGACAAGGGCAAGCTCGAGGTCGAGCTCGTCGTCGAGCGTGGCCGTGGCTACGTGCCCGCGCTGCAGAACAAGCAGGCGGGTGCCGAGATCGGCCGGATCCCGGTCGACTCGATCTACTCGCCGGTGCTGAAGGTGACGTACAAGGTCGAGGCCACGCGTGTCGAGCAGCGGACCGACTTCGACAAGCTGATCCTGGACGTGGAGACGAAGCCGTCGATCACGCCGCGGGACGCCGTCGCCTCGGCGGGCAAGACGCTCGTCGAGCTGTTCGGCCTCGCCCGGGAGCTGAACGTCGACGCGGAGGGCATCGAGATCGGCCCGTCGCCGCAGGAGGCGGACACCATCGCCGCCTACGCGATGCCGATCGAGGACCTGGACCTGACGGTGCGGTCCTACAACTGCCTCAAGCGCGAGGGAATTCACACGGTCGGCGAGCTGGTCTCGCGTAGCGAGGCCGACCTGCTCGACATCCGCAACTTCGGTGCGAAGTCGATCGACGAGGTGAAGATGAAGCTCGTCGGCCTCGGCCTCGCGCTCAAGGACAGCCCGCCCGGGTTCGACCCGACGACCGCGGCCGCCAACTACGACGACGGCGAGGGCTGGGGCGACGACATGTCCGTCGGCGTCCCCGGTGGTCTGTCCGACGATGGCCACGACGATGGCCAGGACTACGCAGAGACGGAGCAGTTGTAGGACCCGACGACGGTGGCCGGTTCGCGCCGGCCACCGGGTCCCACGGCTGAGAAGCTAACGAGGAGAACCGATGCCCACCCCCACCAAGGGACGCCGTCTCGGTGGATCGCCGTCGCATGAGCGGCTGATGTTGGCGAACCTGGCCACGTCGCTGTTCGAGCACGGCAAGATCACCACCACCGAGGCCAAGGCCAGGCGTGTCCGGCCGCTCGCGGAGAAGCTGATCACGAAGGCCAAGCGCGGCGACGTGCACAACCGGCGTCAGATCATGCGGACCATCCGCAACAAGGACGTCGTGCACAAGCTGGTCGAGGAGATCGGCCCGCACTTCTCGGACCGCAACGGTGGTTACGTCCGCATCACCAAGACGCTGCCGCGCAAGGGCGACAACGCCCCGATGGCGGTCATCGAACTGGTGGCGGAGAAGACCGTGACGTCCGAGGCCGAGAAGGCTCGCGGCACGAAGTTCGCGGCCGACGAGAAGCCCGCAGAGGCCGAGTCGGCTGAGAGCGCCGAGTCCGCGGACTCCGCCGACAGTGCCGACTCGGGCGACTCGGCGGACTCCGCCGACTCGGCCGACAGCCCGGCCGCCGAGGCGGGCGAGCAGGCCGACGAGCAGGCCGAGTCCGAGAAGAAGGACGAAGCCTGACAGGCAGTCACGCATCGAACGAGCCCGCCGCTCCCCTCGGGGAGGGCGGGCTCGTTCGTCTGCGCCTCGAGGTGGCCTACGACGGCACGGACTTCTCCGGGTGGGCTCGGCAGCCCGGCAGGCGGACCGTGCAGGGGTCGCTGGAGGAGGCGCTGGCGACGCAGCCGCCCGGCGCGTCGGTGCCGCGGTCGGTGGTCGTCGCGGGCCGTACGGACGCCGGGGTGCACGCGGCGAGGCAGGTGGTGCACGTCGACGTCGAACCCTACGACGGGCAGCCGACGTCGCGCCGGTTGACCGTCGACGAGCGCGGCCTGCCGGACCTGGACCGCATGCGTCACCGGTGGAATCGACTGCTGCCGCCGGACGTGCGCGTGCTCGCCGCGGCTCCGGCCCCGGACGGTTTCGATGCCCGGTTCTCCGCCGTCCGGAGGCACTACCGCTACCAGGTCTCCGACGCGCCGTGGGGCGTCGAACCGTTGCGGCGGAAGGACACGCTGGCCTGGCACCGCCCGTTGGCCGTCGACGCGCTGCAGGAGGCGTCTCAGGCGCTGCTGGGGTTGCAGGACTTCGCGGCGTACTGCAAGCAGCGTGAGGGCGCGACGACCGTCAGGGAACTGCAGCGGTTCACGTGGCGGCGCGTGGGCGAGCACGAGGTGCACGCCGACGTGTCCGCGGACGCGTTCTGCCACTCGATGGTGCGCAGCCTCGTCGGGGCGGTGCTGATGGTCGGCGACGGCAGGCGTGACGTGGAATGGCCGCACCGGGTGCTCGACAGCCGGCAGCGCGCGAGCTCCGTCGCGCCGGCCCACGGGCTCACACTCCTGGCGATCGACTACCCGCCCGACGACGAGCTCGCCGCCCGCGCAGAGCAGACCCGCAACGTCCGCGACGCACTCTGAACACGCAGCGAGGACGCCCCCAAGGCAAACGCCCCCAAGGTGCCTTGGGGGCACGCGCCGGGCCTGTCAGTCGCCTCGGCGGACGGGGCCGAGGATCGCCTGCTCCTTGTTGGTCGTGACGAGCCGGAGCGGGCGCCACAGGTTCCTGCCGAGGGCGACGACCTGGTCGTCCTTCAACGTCGTCAGCTGACGGGTCATTTGCTGCGGCAGCCGCCAGATCTGCGCCGCCAGGTCGGCCTGGCCCGCGGGCAGTCGCTGCATCAGCACCAGGTCGGCACCGTTGGCGACCGCCGTGGCCTGCGGGTGCAGGTACGGCAGCACATAGACGGTCGTCTGCCACGGAGAGCGCGGTGGGAACAGGTCCTGCGGCGTGGGACCGCCGTCGTTGACCACGAGCAGCGGCGCGTCCTCCGACGGCCGGGGCAGTTCGACGGGCGAGAGCCTGCGGATCTGCACCAGCGGCGACGGCTGGCCGTCCCGATGCGTACCCGCGGCCTGCTGCAGCACGTGCCACGCGGCGGGGCGGCCCGTGGCGACGATGCACCACGCGCCGACCGCCATCGCACGCATCGCCACCTGGCGCGCCAGGTACAGCCCGCCGACCAGCACGATGCGCGTCGGCACCGACCGCAGCGCGGAGACCGTCAGCGGTTCACCCTGCAGCCCGGAGCCGAGGATGATGCCGCCGCGGTCGCCGGACGGGCTGACGGCGTCGAGCAGCGCGGGGTCGGCGATGAACTCGGGCGCCACCCCGTCGACCTTGGTCGGGTCTTGCAGTCGGGTCATTTCTCGATTCCTTCCCGCTCCGCGCCTCGGGCCTTGGCGGCCCTGCGCTGCGCACGGGTCGTCGTCTGTGCCCGGGTCATGCGGTGCCTCCCAGCGGGATCGTCGCCGCCAGTCCGTCGGTCTGTTTGCCGCGCAGCGGGGTCAGCGAGACGCCCACCTTGTCGGCGAGCGTGCCGAGTCGCTGGTCGGCGGTGTCGAGTTCACGCGGGTTGCGGGCGCTGACGCGGACGATGCCGCGCAGCGTGACCTTGCCTTCGTCCTCGGCGGGGGAGATCGCCATGCCCACCGTGGACGACAGCGCGCGCACGCTGGTCAGGGCGTTCAGGTTCTGTGTGACCTTGCCTTTCGGCCAGCCGGTGATGGCGTAGCTGGCGTGGCCGATGCCCGCGGCCGTCACGCCCGTCCACTTCTCCTTCAGCGACACCTTCTGGCCCGAGCCGACGACGCCCGTGAGCTCGGCGGCGGAGATTCCGGCCCTCAGCAGTTCGTCGGCGTCCAGCGGGCGCGTGGGGATGCCGTTCGACTCGAGGGCGTTGCGGACGCGAGAGAGCGCACCCATCAGCGCGCGATGCGCACCGACGACACCGCCGCCACGTTCGCGGACGGCCTCGGCGCAGCGCTTCGGGTCCAGCCGCAGCGAGATCCACGTCGTTCGCCGCGCGGCGGCGGGAAGCGGGCCGAGGACCTCCATGTACGAGCTGAGCGCGGGCGAGTCGGAGGGAAGCGCGGCGCTGCCGGGGTAGCAGTGCCACGTCATCTGGATGGAGTCGAGCACCACGCCGCGGTCCTCGAGGCACGGTGCCAGTGCCGACAGCGGCAGGCTCGGCGCGCCGCCCGCCTGCGTGATCAGCGCCGGGGTCGGCTCGACCAGCAGCACGGCCGTCCACGTGCCGTCGTGCCAGGCGAGCCCGACGTCGGAGTGCTCGTGGTCGTTGCCGTGCGCCACGACGAGGCCGGGGATCGCCAGCCGCAGCAGGTTGACGCGCACGTCGTCGTCGCCGATGACCGTCTCCTCCTCGTCGTCCACCGTTTCGATGGACTTCGGAGGCGGCGGTGTCGCCGTGCGGGCGCGCGAACGGAACGTGTACCGCGACGTCAGTCCCGCCCACTGGGTGAACCACTGGCCGTTCCAGCGCAGCAGTGCCAGGACGATCGTCAGGCCGAGAACGCCGACGCCGACCCACAGCAGCGCTTCGTTGATCGCGACCAGCACCAGTCCGATGGCGAGCCCGACCTCGATGAGCACGACGTTCATCACCGGCAGCGGGCCGAGGCTCGCGCCGAGGGTCCGCCTGCGGGCGGGCGGTGCGTTCCGGGGCTGCGATTCCTGCGGTGTGGCAGGTTCGGGCGGCGTGGGTTCGGGTCCGCCGGAGCCGTGCGGCCCGCTCGGGCCACCCGGCCCACCGGGACCTCCCGGCCCACCGGGACCTCCCGGCCCACCGGGTCCGCCCGGCCCGCCGGGGCCGTTGCCGCCGGGGCCGTTGCCGCCGGGGCCACCGGGTCCGCCGGGAGGCGGTCCCTTCGGCGCACCCTTGTCGGGTCCTCCGGGGCCGCCGGGTCCTCCAGGGCCGCCGGGTCGCTGCGGAGCGCCACCGGGTCCGCTCGGCCCGCCGGGGCCGCCCGGACCGTTCGGCCCACCCGGTCCTCCGGGGCCACCGGGGCCGGGCCTGCCGGGACCTCCCGGCCCACCGGGACCGCCCGGGCCCTTCGGACCCGCGGGTGCACCGGGTCCGCCCGGGCCGCCGGGACCGGGTCTGCCGGGGCCTGCAGGACCACCGGGACCACCGGGTCCGCCCGGGCCCGGACGTCCGGGACCGCCGGGTCCCTGCGGCCGCTGGGGTCCCCCGGGGCCCGGCGGCCTCCCTCCCGGAGGCGGGCCCGATGAACGTGGAGTGGTGACGGACATCCGCTGGCTTCTTCCCCTCTTGTCCCTCGCGTGTGCCCGGTCGGCCGCAGGCGCAGCCTGGTTTGTTCACTGCGGGACTCGTGTGACGGTCACGCAGCGAAAACAGCCATCCCGGGGAGCCGCAGACTAGCGGGTGTTGGTAGAAACCAACACCAGCCGGTCCTGCACGGCTATCCTGCGGGACCGTATCGCGATGGGGAGGCAGTGGGGCGAGAATGCCGTCAACACCGACAACAAAGTCACAGGTTCAGGCGTACCGGTTCGTACTGCGCCGCATGCAGTCGGCTCTGGTGCGCAAGGACCCGGTCATGCTGCACGACCCGATGCGAACCCACGGACGTGCGACCACGGTCGGCGTCGTCCTCGGCGCGCTCGGCTGCCTCGGATTCCTCGTGTTCGGCATTTTCAAGCCGGCGCCGACCGTGCCCGACAGCGGCATCGTGATCAGTGAACAGTCCGGCCAGGTCTACGTCGTGCACCAAGCGCAGGGCGGCGACAAGCGGCTCATCCCGACGTTCAACGTCGCGTCCGCGAAGCTGCTGAGCATGGCGCAGGCCCAGCAGGGCGGCGACGGCGGTGAAGGTGGGGGACAGCTGCCGCAGGCGCCCGATCCCGCTGACCTCGAGCCGCAGGTCGTGCCCGACACGCAGTTGGTCGACATCGGCCGGGAACGGCTGCGGGGCATTCCCGACGGCCCGCCGCTGCTGCCGACGAACGAGCAGACGATCGGCCAGAACTGGGCCGTGTGCGACAACCTGAACTACGACAGTTCGCTGCCCGACACCACGGCGCGGCAGGAGGCCGAGGTCACGAGCCAGGTGCTCGCCGGCGAGTCCGGCGGCGCGCGTCAGGACGAACTGGCGCGGAACCAGGCGATTCTCGCCAAGAATTCGAAGGGCAGCGACAACACGGTTTACCTGGTCTACCGCCAGGCGGACACACAGGCGGGTCAGGGCGATGCGGTGAAGGCGCCGGTCGACATGTCCGGCGATGACCCGATCGTGAACGCGTTCAACCTGAGCGAAGACGACGTCCGCAAGATGTCGCCGAGCCTGCTCGAGGCCATCCCGAATGCGTCCGGCGAGCTCGTCGCCCCGAAGATCCCGGGAATGGGCAGCACCCCGCAGGACTTCGACGTGGAGTCGGCGCCGGTCGGCTCGGTCCTCGAGGTCCAGGACGCGGGGTCGACGACGTACTACCTCGTGCTGCAGCAGGGCGTGCAGGAGATCAACGAGGGTGCGGCCAGCGTCATGCTCGCCGCCGACGAGAGCGCCAGGACCGCGCGCCGCGTGGGGCCGGGCGCCATCGCCGGTGCGCCGAAGCTGTCGGAGGGCGACCAGGGCTGGTACGAGCTCGACCACCTGCCGGTGGCCGGTGACCTCGAGATCGTCGACCAGGAACTCACCCCGCACACCTGCCTCGGCTGGAGCGTCGAGGGCGAGGGACGGGCCCGCGACTCGGTGACCCGGCTGTACGTGCACAACACGTCGCCGCTGCCCAAGGGGGCGAATCCGATCGACGTGGAGACACCCGCGCCCGACGGGTACAACCAGGTCGACCAGTTCTACATGCAGCCGGGTCACGCTGCGGTCGTCCGCTCGGCCACCACGCGGGAGACGTTCGACGGAGGCCCGCTGCAGCTGGTCTCCGATCGCGGTATCCGCTACAGCATTCCGGACGTGACGACCGCCGAGTGGCTCGGCCTGACCGGGGACATGTTCGACGCGGCGCCGGAAACGATTCTCAAGATGCTGCCCGCGGGTTCCTCGCTGAACTATCAGGACGTGCGGCAGACGTACGACTCGGTCCAGGTGCAGACGCCGGGTGTCGACAGCGGCGCGGCGGCCGCCGGCGGCTGACGGCACCTCCGGTCTGATGCCCCGAAGGGCACCTAGTGGCGTTGAGCGCCCCGAGGGTGTCCTTCGGGGCATCGTCGTGTCCGGGCCCGGGCGGTCGTGTGTGACGGCCGATCGGGTCGACGCTGACCCACCGGGACCGGCATCGACACCGACACCGCCACCGACACCGACACACGGGCTCGGGCGGTACTGCAAGCCCAGCCGTTCAGCGGGTACTGCAGGCTCAGCGGCTCAACCCAGGCTCTGCTGGGTCCACCGGGTCCGGTAGTGCCCAGCGGCTCGGCAGGCGTGCGCGTTGTGACGGCCCTGCGGGCTCTGCAGGACAAGCGGGGCGAGCGGGGTCAGCTCGGTGAGCCGGAGGAGGACGCCTTCGCCGAGGCCCTTGGTGGTTTCTGTTTCCGCCGCACGGTGTGCACCACGAACATCGTCACGCCGAGTGCCACCAGCGCGCCCGCGGACCCGGTCACGGCCACGGCGAACGGTGTCCAGTTGGGGATGTTCGCGGGCGGCAGGTCGTCGGGCAGCGGCTGCTGCTGGATCTGCTGGACGCCCATCTCCTGGGGCACGTCGGCGGTCAGCGCGGCGACGGGGTCGATGACGCCTTCGCCGATGTACTGGTCGTGGCCGTCGGGGGTGGCCGGGTGGTGCGCGGTGTACTTGATGCGCTCCATGACCTGCGTGGCCGTGAGGTTCGGGTACATCTGCCGCACGAGGACGGCCAGCCCCGAGACGTACGGTGCCGCGAAGCTCGTGCCTTCGATCGGGGCCGCGTTGCCGCTGGGGTCGATCGTCTGGTTGACGATGCGGTCGGAGTTCTCCGCAGGGTCCAGCGAAATGATCTTCGTGCCGGGCGCGGCGACGCCGACCCACGGACCGTTCATGCTGAACGGCGCGGTTCCCTCCTCGCCGATCGCGGCCACCGACAGCACGTGGTCGGAGAACACCGGCGGCGAGACGATCGAGTTGAGCTTGTTGAGGTCCGAGTCGGTGTTCTGCTGGCAGTTCTCGCCGACGTTGCCCGCCGCGGTCACGACGACGACGTCCTTCACCTCGTGCGCGTACTTGACGGCGGCCTGAAGCTTCTTGTTCTCGGCGTCGATGGTCGTCGAGAAGGGCTGGCAGTTGTTGATCGACACGTTCATGACGCTGCCGGGCGCCTCGTCGGCCGCCCTGATGATCGCGGCGGCGAGCGTGGCGAGCGTGCCCGCGCCCTCCTCGCTGTCGGCCTGCCGCTGCGACGTGCCCGTGGCCGAGGACTCGCCGGTGCCGGCGTCGCCACCGCCGTCGCCGCCTGCACCGCCGTCACCACCGGGGCCACCGCCGTCACCACCGGGGCCACCGTTCTGGCCGCCGCCGTCGCCACCGTTCTGGCCACCGCCGTCGCCGCCGTCGCCGCCGTTCTGGCCGCCGCCCGGGTTCTGCGGCTGCGCGGGCTCGTCGCTCTTCTCGTAGTACTGGCTGGACTGGCGGATCGCGTTGATCCGCACGTGGGGTGCGACGCCCTGGAAGCCGATGTCGGGTGGGGTGTTCGCGCCGATGATGCCCGCGACCTCGGTGCCGTGGCCGTCACAGTCGCGGACGCCGGGCCCGCCTTCCTCTTTCACGTACTCGCCGACGCCGTGAACGCGGCTGTTCCCGTCGGGGCCCTTCATGTACGGGTGGCCGTCCTCGACGCCGGTGTCGATCACGGCGACGGTCTCGCCCGCGCCCGGCTGTTTGCCCTCGGCGGCCAGGATCCGGTGGGCCTCGTCGAGCCGCAGGTAGAGCTGCCCCCACGGGGCCTGCCGGAGACGGTCGGCCTCCTCGAGTTCGGCGGCCTTCACGCATTCGGTGTGGAGCTCGTAGTTCTCGTCCGGCCCGTTCATCTTCAGACCGCCCACGGGCGGCAGGCCGGTGTCTGGCGGCGGTGTCCAGGCATCCGCCTGGGCGGCCGCGGGCAGCGACGGGACGAGTGCCGTCGTGGCACCGATGGCGGCGGTGAGCAGTACCGCGGAGATCCGGCGGGCCGGTCCCGTCCGGCGCGTACCGGTCCGTGGACCGGCACCGAACCGGCCGGCAGATCTCGAACCGGCGTGTGGACCGACCGAACGCACCCGAAACCCCCTTGACGTCTGTTGCCGTGCCTGCGTGGCCTGCTGTCGGCCGCGTGCGAGTCCGCCCCCGCCGTCAGCCGAGAAGGTCGAGGTGGCGGAAGAACGAGTACAGGCCCATGACCGCCAGCGCGAGCGGCAGCACCGCCGCGATACAGACGGCCTCGAGGATGTCGACCGTGCGGCGCACCGGGGGTGAGAACCGCTGGTTCGGGATCACGACGCCCAGTACGACCGAGCCCGCGGAGAGCACGACGAACGCGATGCTGGCCCACAGCAGCTGGTCGAACGGCTCGGCGCCCTGCAGCCACCCGATGAGGATGCCGCCCGCGGAGACCATGCCGGTGACCAGCAGTGCGACGGCCTGTGCGCCGTTGGCGTACGTCCGGGCGCGCAGCAGCAGCACCACGGTGGCGATGGCACCGGTGAGGATGCCCCAGATGTCGCCGGAGGTGGCGGTGAGCATGGCCGCGAGCGCGGTGACGGCGCCGCAACCGACGAGCAGGCCCGTCATGTAGTTGTGCGCCGAGCTGGTGCGCTGCTCGATGTCGGAGTAGTCCGGGATCTCGGAGTCTTCCTTGAGCTCGTCGGCGGTGCCCGGAACGGTCGGCAGCGGCAGCTTGGCCAGCCAGATGGTCGCGCGGGGCAGCATCGAGATGCAGCCGAGTGCCACGGCGGCCGTGCCCGCGGCGACGCCCGGCGCAGGGTGGTCGACGAGCGTGGCGACGAGGAACGCGACGACGCCGAACACGCCCGCGGTCGCGGCGGCGATGAAGGTCGTCAGGCCCGTGCCCATGATCATGATCGAGGCGGCGGCGACCACGACCACGAGTGCGCTGGCCAGCAGAAGGTTCGGCCGGATCGAGGTATCGAGCGGCACGATGAAGAAGCCCGCGACGAACGCCATCGGCAGGCCGCCCACGGCGGAGATCAGCACGCCGGTCGAGACGGCCTGGTAGGCGCGGACGAGGGTGGCGCCCAGCGCGACGGCGGCGATGGCCACCACGCCGGCCGCGATCGCGGCGAACAGCGCGTAGCCGCCGATGCCGCCGAGGAACAGGGCGAGCGCGGCGAGCACGGCCGACAGGCCGCCCGCGGCGTGGCCGATCTTGCGGGCCGTCTCCTTGCTCCAGGGGCGGAAGCCGTCCGGATCGGCCTCGGCGATGGCGTCGACGACGTCGTCGTAGAGCGGCGGTGGCGGGTTCTCGTTGCGCTTGCGCAGCTGCAGCAGCTCGCCGTCGACGACACCGAGGGAGGCGAGCGTGCGGCTGGGGTCCAGGGGAGCGTCACCGAGCTTGGCCAGTGCCCAGCCACCGTGCCGAGCGCCGCCGTCGGGAGAGACCTCCTTGGCCATCTCCAGCAGCATCGGCATCAGGTCCGCAACGGCCACGTCGGCCGGCAGTGCGACGTCGATGCGGGTGCTCGGTGCGACCACCGTGACCCGGCTGAATACGGTCGTGCCCGTTGCCACCTGTTGTCCCCCTACCTGGATGTGTCGCTGACCCGGTACTTATACCGCGCACGGGAACTTACCGTTCGCCTGCCCGGACGCCTACGGCTGTCTCACGCGGCCGCGTGCCGTTTCTAGCGCACTCGGCCGCTCGGCGGGACGGATTCGCCGAAAGGCGGCCATGACTTCGCCGGTCTGTGGATCGCAGGTTGCTCTCGTTCGCTACCGTGTGGTCTCTGCCAGCATTCGGCCCGTACGTGGCCGCTCGCATGGCGACTCGATCAGCCGAGTTGAAGAGGGGTCTTTTCGGTGAGCACGCTGCAGTTCAAGCGGTCGCCACGTCTTGCTGCGCCCCGCCCTCCGGGCGGCGAGGTTCACCTTGAGCCGCCACCCGAGGTTCCCCGGGCGATTCCGGGCAACATCATGATGAAGATCCTGCCGGTCGTCATGATCGTGGCGATGCTCGGCATGGTCGGCATGATCATGGTGCCGCGGCTGGAGCAGGGGCAGGCTCCCAGCCCGTTCATGATGATGATGCCGATGATGATGATCATGTCGATGGTCGGCATGTTCGCGGGCGGCGGCCGTGGGGGCGGTCAGAAGAAGGCCGAGATGAACGAGGACCGCAAGGACTACCTGCGGTACCTCGGCCAGATGCGCGAACGCGCTCGCGAGGCGATGGAGGAGCAGCGCGCCTCGCTGGAGTGGGTGCACCCGGATCCGCAGACGCTGTGGTCGATGGCGGCCACGCGCCGGATGTGGGAGCGCAGGCAGAACGACCAGGACTTTCTCCACCTGCGGGTGGGCCGTAGTGCGCACCGGCTGGCGACGCGGCTCGTGCCGCCGCAGACCGGCCCCGTCGACGAGCTGGAGCCGATCGCCACGCTCGCGCTGCGTCGGTTCGTGCGCGCGCACTCGATCGTCCCGGACCTGCCGACGCAGATCACGCTGCGCGGGTTCGCGGCCGTCGGCGTGCAGGGCGAGCGGGAACTCGTCCGCGGGCTGACGCGGGCGGCGCTCGCGCAGCTCGTCACGTTCCACAGCCCGGAGGACGTGCTCATCGCGGTCGCGTCGACCGGCCGGTCGAAGGCCGAGTGGGAGTGGGCCAAGTGGCTGCCCCACACCCAGCATCCGACACTGTCGGACGGCATCGGCCAGCTCCGCATGATGGCCGGTTCGCTCGCGCAGCTCGAGCAGTGGCTGGAGGAGGAACTGCGCGACCGGCAGCGGTTCTCGCGCAACGCCACGCCCCCGCCGGATCAGCCGCACATCGTGATCGTCCTCGACGACGCCGACGTCACCGGCGAGGAGCGGATCCTGCTGGAGGAGGGGCTGGTCGGCGTCACGCTGGTCGACCTCTCCGACACGATCGGCACGCTCGCCGCCCGGCGTGGTCTGCGCCTGGTCGCCGAGCCCGAGCGGCTGGGTGCGCGCAGCGCGGGCGGCGTCGAGTGGTTCGGTGCGCCCGACACGCTCAGCCTCGTCGAGATGGAGGCGCTCGCGCGCAAGCTGTCGCCGTACCGCATCGGCACGGCCGCGGCCGAGGACGGCGAGGAACAGCCGCTGCTGTCCAACCCGTCTCTGCTCGAACTGCTGGGCATCCCCGGCGACCCGATGACGTTCGACGTGCAGCAGGCGTGGCGGCCACGCCCGGTGCGCGACCGCTACCGCGTGCCGTTCGGTGTCGGCGAGATGGGCCAGCCGGTCGAGCTGGACATCAAGGAAGCCGCGATGGAGGGCATGGGTCCGCACGGCCTGTGCATCGGTGCGACCGGTTCCGGCAAGTCCGAGTTCCTCCGCACGCTCGTGCTGGGCATGCTGGCCACGCACTCGTCGACGTCGCTGAACTTCGTGCTCGTCGACTTCAAGGGTGGTGCGACGTTCCTCGGTCTGGACAAGGCGCCGCACGTCTCGGCGGTCATCACCAACCTCGCCGACGAGGTCACGCTGGTCGACCGTATGAAGGATGCGCTCGCCGGTGAGATGAACCGCCGCCAGGAGGCGCTCAAGAACGGCGGCAACTTCAAGAACGTGTGGGAGTACGAGAAGGCCCGCGAGAACGGTGCCGACCTCGACCCGCTGCCCGCGCTGTTCATCGTCGTCGACGAGTTCTCCGAGCTGCTGAGCGAGAAGCCCGACTTCATCGAGCTGTTCGTCGCGATCGGCCGGCTGGGCCGTTCGCTGCAGATGCACATGCTGCTGGCCTCGCAGCGCCTCGAAGAGGGCAAGCTGCGCGGTCTGGACTCGCACCTGTCGTACCGGATCGGCCTGAAGACGTTCTCGGCCGCGGAGTCCCGCGCCGCGATCGGCGTGCCGGACGCGTTCGAGCTGCCGTCGGTGCCCGGCGGTGGCTATCTGAAGTACGACACGTCGACGCTCGAACGGTTCAAGGCGTCCTATGTGTCCGGTCCTTACCGGCCCGCGGGCATCAAGGCCGCGGCGCCGGGTGCGAAGGTCGTGCGCGCGGACAAGCGGCCGCAGCGCTTCGTGCCCGACTACATCGAACTGCCGAAGGAACCGGAACCCGAACCGGAGCCGGAACCGGAACCGCAACAGCCCGAGTCGGAGGAGGCCGTCGAGCCGAGCGAGCTCGACGTCATCGTCGGCAGGCTCGTCGGCCAGGGCCCGCCGGCCCACGAGGTGTGGCTGCCGCCGCTGAACGAGCCGAACTCGCTCGACACCTTGCTGCCCAACCTCAACCCGACCGAGGAGCGCGGCCTGTCGCCGGTCGGATTCTTCGGCAACGGCAAGCTGCAGGTGCCGCTCGGCATCGTCGACCGCCCGTACGAGCAGCGGCGCGACCCGATGTGGGCCGACTTCTCGGGCGCCACGGGTCACGGCGCGGTCGTGGGCGGTCCGCAGTCGGGCAAGTCGACGTTGCTGCGGACGCTGGTCATGTCGATGGCGTTGACGCACACGCCGCAGGAGGCGCAGTTCTACGCGATCGACCTCGGCGGCGGCACGCTCGCCTCGCTGGACGGCCTGCCACACGTCGGTGGTGTGGCCGTGGCGAGGCGGGATCCCGACAAGGCCCGCCGGATCGTCGCCGAGCTGACGACGCTCGCCAACGAGCGTGAGGCGCGGTTCGGCGAGCTGAACGTCGACTCGATGGCCGACTTCCGTAACCGCAAGCGCCGGGGTGACATCACGGCCGACCAGGACGCGTTCGGCGACGCGTTCCTCGTCGTCGACGGCTGGCGTGCGCTGCGGGACGACTTCGAGGAGCTGGAACCGCAGATCACGAAGCTCGCGGTGCAGGGCCTGGCCTACGGCGTGCACGTGGTCATCGCCTCGAACCGGTGGGCCGACATCCGCCCGGCCATCAAGGACATGCTGGGTACGCGGTTCGAGCTACGTCTCGGTGACCCGAGCGAGTCCGACATCGACCGCCGCACCGCGGTGAACATCCCGGCGGGTAGGCCCGGTCGCGGTCTGACCCGCGACAAGCTGCACTTTCTCGGCGGGTTGCCGCGGATCGACGGCTCGAGCGACGCGGAGACCATCGGTGAGGGCGTGAGCGACGCCGTCGCGAAGATCAACGCCGCGTGGCACGGCCGGAAGGCGCCGCAGGTGCGGCTGCTGCCGGAGGTCATGCCGTACGAGGACCTGCTCGCGATGGACCACCGCCGCGACTCGAAGCTGGTGCCGATCGGCGTCGACGAGGACGAGCTGGCGCCCGTGTACCTCGACTTCGACGCGGATCCGCACTTCCTGGCGTACGCCGACGGCGAGTCCGGCAAGACGAACCTGCTGCGGCAGATCGTCCGGGGCATCACCGACCGGTACACGGCCAAGGAAGCGGTGCTGATCCTCGTCGACTACCGCCGCACGATGCTCGGCTTCGTCGAGGGCGACCAGGTGCTGTCGTACGTCGTGTCGGCCAACCAGCTCGACGGCATCGTCAAGGAGGTCGCCGGGTCGATGCAGAAGCGACTGCCCGGCCCGGACGTCACGCCGCAGCAGCTCAGGGACCGCTCGTGGTGGCAGGGACCGGAGCTGTTCGTGATCGTCGACGACTACGACCTCGTGGCGACCCAGCAGAACAACCCGCTGCGGCCGCTGGGTGAGTACCTGGCCCAGGCGAAGGACGTCGGTCTGCACATGATCGTCGCGCGCCGCACCGGTGGTGCCGCGCGGACCGGTATGGACCCGATCCTCGGCAAGCTCAAGGAGCTGGCGATGCCCGGCATCGTCATGAACGGGTCGAAGGACGAGGGGCAGCTGCTCGGCAACGTCAAGGCGGGGCCGATGCCTCCGGGCCGTGGCAACCTGGTCAGCCGCAAGGTCGGCAAACAGCTCATGCATGTCTCGTGGATCAACCCCGAGTGATCACCGCGCTGTCGAACCGGTCACCGGTCGCCTCTGATCTCGGAGGCGACCGGTGACTTTTCGCGTCGCGATCGACTTCGGCACGTCGAGCACCTGTGTCGTGGCGGCGATCGGGGAACGGCAACCGCAGGTCGTCGTGATCGACGGGCAGCCGCTGATGCCGTCCGCGGTGTACGCCCACAGCGACGGCACGCTGTTCGTCGGTCAGGAGGCCGAACGGCAGGCCGCGGTCGACCCGGCGCGGTTCGAACCGACGCCGAAGCGGCGCATCGACGAAGGTGAGCTGCTGCTGGGTGACACGGTGCTGCCGGTCGTCGACGTCGTCCGCACGGTGCTGTCCCGGGCGGTGGGCGAGGCCCGCAGGCTCGCGGCGAACGCCGACGTCGACCTGCTCGTGCTGACGCACCCCGCCGACTGGGGCGCGGTGCGCACGCGACTGTTGCGGCAGGCGGCGTCGGGACTGGGGCACGAGGTGGCGCTGGTGCCGGAACCGGTGGCGGCCGCGGTGTTCCACGCCGCGACGTACGCGCCCGCGAAGGCTGACAACCCGGAGAAGACGGTCGCGTTCACCGGCAGTCCCGGTGACACGCTGGCCGTGCTGGACTTCGGCGGAGGCACGATCGACGTCAGCGTGGTGCGCAGGACGGAGTCGCAGCAGCGGCGCACGGCCTTCGAGGTGCTGGCCACCCGCGGTGATCCGAGTTTCGGCGGTGCGGACATCGACCAGGCGCTACTCGAACACGTCGGGTCGCTCGTGCCGGCTGCGGACCGTGAGGCGTGGGACGAGCTGGTGCAGGGCCGCGAGCTCGCCGACCGCAGGCGCAGGCGGGTGCTCCGGCAGGACATCCGCGGCGCGAAGGAGACCCTGTCACGCCACGCCTACACCGACGTGCCGATGCCGCCGCCGTTCGCGGACGCCCACGTCACGCGTGAGCAGCTCGAAGAACTGATCGCCTCGCCGCTCGGCAGGGCCGTCGAGTTGACGCTCGCCACGATCGAGGACGCGAAGCTGCGGGCCAAGCAGCTGACGGCGATCTTCCTGGTGGGTGGGTCGAGCCGGATCCCGATGATGTCGAGGCTGGTGCACGAGCGCACCGGAGTGGTGCCGACGACGCTCGACCAGCCGGAAACGGTCGTCGCCCGCGGCGCGCTGCGGGCCGTGCAGGTGATCCCTGACCGTGGCGGTTCCGTGCCGGCCGCGTTGCCGGGGCGGGGCAGCGAGACCACGACGGTCGTCGGCCGGGACGAGGCGAACCGCGCGATCCAGGGCGGGCCGGGCGCCCCGGCGCAGGCGGGTTCCGGGCGCCCGGACCAGGGGCAGACACCGCATTCAGGCCCACCGCATTCGGGCGCACCGCATTCCGGGACACCGCATCCCGGGACCGGCACACCACAGTCCGGCACCCCACAGTCCGGTACGCCGCAGGCCTGGCACGGCGGGCCGAACCGGCACGGTCGGCACCCGGGTGGTCCGACACAGCAGGCACCGACCCAGCAGGGTCCGAACCAGCAGGGCCTGCAAGGCAGGGCGACTCAGTCCCCGGGGCACGGACAGCCTCCGCAGGCGTATCCGCAGAGCGGGCCGTTCCCGCGTCAGCAGCCGGGTGGTGCGCACCAGTCCGGGCCGTACGGATTCGGTCACCAGCCGTCGCAGGGGTATCGGCAGCCCGCGGGTTCCCGCACCGACGGCGCTGACGGGCAGAGCGCACCGAAGCGGAGGCGTCGAGGACTCGTGTGGTCCGCGGCTGCGCTGGTCGCTTTGCTGGTGGCCGGCACGGCGGGCTGGTTCTTCTTCCTGCGCGACGACCGGCCGCCCGGCACGGAGATCGCGCGGTTCTCCTATTCGTTCGTGGCGCCCGAAGGATGGGAGAAGCTCCTCGAGGACACGCAACGCGCGCGGGTCGCGTTCGCCCCGAAGGGCTCCGACGGTTCCGACCGGGTCGTCGTCCAGCAGATCGAGCAGGACTTCGACGCGGGCGAGCAGCACCGGCAGCTCTACGACACCCTGCGCGCCGACGCCGACGAGGCGAACTCGCAGAGCCCCGGCAAGTACCGCAACTTCCGTGAGCACCACACCTACGCCGACAAGGACACGATCTACTACGAGGAGTTCCCGTCCGAGGGTGTGATCATCAAGTGGTACGTCCAGGCCAACGGGAAGGCGCAAGTCAGCATCGGCTGTCGCATCGTGAAGATGGAGCAGCGGCTGGAAACGGGGTGCAGCCAGATCGTCGGCACCCTCGACTTCACCAACTGACGCGCAGCGCCACCAACGAGACGCGGCTCCGCGAACCGACCGTGCATCGCACGGAGCCACGCGGGCCGGGCGCTGCCGCGCAGCGGGGCAGGGCGGAGTGCTGCGTCCCGGGTTCGGGCAATGTCCCGACCTCTCGAGGATCGCTTTCGCAAACCGCGGGGGTCGCGTTTGCGAATCGCTGCTGTCGCTTTCGCAAACCACCGCCGACCATGGTGGGATTCGATCCTTCGCCGGTAACCCGGACGTGTTCACGCGCGCTTTCGGAAACGAATGCACATCGCCACTCGAGTGGTTCTGACCTGGGGAAACGACGTCGGTTCCCGGTGGTTCCGACCTGTCGCGTTTACGGGAGCAACTACTTCCAGATCCCGTGGGACATCGTGGAACCGACCGTGGCAGGGTCTTCGTCGTAGGGTCAGTACCAACGAGGAAGTACTCGACCGAACCACTTACGAAGGGGGTCATTCCCAATGGCTGGCGGTTTTGCAGGGACACCGGAGCAGTTCCAGAAGGCGTTCCAGGACGTGTCGGAGACCAAGACTCAGATGGACTCCAACATGCAGAAGCTCCGTTCGAACATCGAGGCCACCTCGGCAGGCTGGAAGGGCGAGGCTGCCGGCGCGTTCCAGAACGTGATGGCCGCGTTCGACGAGAAGAACCTGAAGCTGAACCAGGCGCTGCAGGACATCGCCGACCTGCTCCAGCAGTCGGGTCACAAGTACCAGCAGGCCGAGGAGGAGCAGAACTCCGCCATCAGCAACATCGGCAACGTCCTCGGCGGCCTCTGAGCAGGCGCTCCCGCATCCTGATCCACTTCATTTCTTAAGACTTCTGGAGGGAAGAAGAGACCATGTCCGGAATTAAGGTTGATTACGCGACGATCCAGACCGCGGCCGAGGACTGCAAGGCCACCGGTTCGGAGCTCGAGGCCCTGTTCGAGCAGCTGAAGAGCAACCTCGCCCCGCTCACCAGCGAGTGGGAAGGCGAGGCCATGGCGGCCTGGCAGGAGCTGCAGCAGAACTGGAACAACTCGCTCGACGAGCTGAAGCAGGTTCTCGCGCAGATCGCGACCGCGCTGCCGCAGATCGCCGACTCGTACCAGGGTACGGAGCAGGGCATCAAGGGCATGTTCGGCTGAGACGGCTCCGGCTGTCGGCTGACGACGCAGTGTGAGGCGGGTCCGGTATCGGCCGGGCCCGCTTTCGCATGTGCGGACGCCGGGAGCTGTGCCGGGCGTGATGGCGAGAGCCATGTCTCGGGAGCGGTACCGGGGGAGCAAATGCCTGGGGAGCAAATGCCTGGGGGTGGTGCCGGGACGCTTCACCCTCAGGTGCGCGACTCTCGCGTGCGCGCGCGTGGACAACGCGGCGACGGCCCGGTGTCGTCGGTCTCGCGCATGGCCCCGTCCGCGCGTATGTCGAGAGGCCATCGGGGGTTCTCGGGCCTGGTCGGGGCGGTGCGTAGACTGATGCGCGCCGGAGGTCGACGCGCCGGTGCGGCCTGTTGGGCCGCCGGGGTCGCCGGTATTAGGATGACCGGCCGACCCGACCCCGCTTCCATGCTCTCCGAAGCGACCGGGTATCTTCGTAGTCTGTGCGCGCGCCGAGTGTTTGCGGCCGGCCCGCACTTACCCACAAGCAATCTTGACGACGAGGTAGACCCTTGCCCACGTACAGCCCTAAGCCCGGCGATGTCACCCGTGCCTGGCACGTGATCGACGCCCAGGACGTCGTGCTCGGCCGGCTCGCGACCGAGGTTGCCACGCTGCTGCGCGGCAAGCACAAGCCGACCTATGCTCCTCACGTGGACACGGGTGACTTCGTCATCATCGTGAACGCCGAGAAGGTCGCCCTCACCGGCAACAAGCGCGAGCAGAAGTTCGCGTACCGCCACAGCGGCTACCCGGGCGGCATGCGCAAGCAGTCGTTCGGCGAGCTGCTGGACCACAAGCCGGAGCGCCTTCTCGAGAAGACCATCAAGGGCATGCTGCCGAAGAACAAGCTCGGCCGTGCCATGGGTAAGAAGCTGAAGGTGTACGCCGGCCCGGACCACCCGCACGCCGCGCAGAACCCGCAGCCGCACGAGATCACCAAGATCGCTCAGGTGACCAAGTGAGTGAGGAACAGCCTGTGACCAGCACCGAGACCGAGGCCGCCACCGAAGCGGCTGTGATGAGCGAGACGCCGGCTGCGCCGAAGCCGTCTCGCGCCGCCGGTGGCACCGCGCAAACGGTCGGCCGGCGCAAGGAGGCCGTCGTCCGGGTGCGCCTCGTGCCCGGCAGCGGCCAGTTCAAGCTCAACGGCAAGCCGCTCGAGGACTACTTCCCGAACAAGGTGCACCAGCAGCTCATCCGTGAGCCGCTGGTGACGGTCGAGAAGCCCGAGTCGTTCGACATCTCCGCGAACCTCCGCGGTGGCGGCCCGTCGGGCCAGGCCGGTGCGCTGCGCCTGGCCATCGCCCGTGCGCTCGCCGAGATCGACGCCGACGACCGTCCGGCGCTGAAGAAGGCCGGCTTCCTCACGCGTGACGCGCGTGCGACGGAGCGCAAGAAGTACGGCCTCAAGAAGGCCCGCAAGGCGCCGCAGTACTCCAAGCGCTGACGTTCGGCGAAGACTTCCGGTCGCGTGCGTCACATGCGCGCGCGGCAACACGCGAAAGCGCCCATCCGATACACGGGTGGGCGCTTTCGCGTGTCCGGGTACCGAAGCCGTCGTGTTGCGGTTTCCGGGCCCCGTGTTGCGTTTTCCGGAGACCGTGTTGCGGTCCTCAGGGCGCGTGTTGTGGTTTCCGGGGCGGGTGTTGCGCATTCGTCGGCCGGCCACCGTCCCTCGGGCGGCGCGCGGCGGCGTCTGCGGGTGCGGAATGTCGCCGGTCGGGCACCGGCCGTAGTGCAAACGGTGACCCGCCGGTATCGCCCGCGCGTGTGTCGCTAAGTTGTCCGCGCGGCGTGCAGTGCCCACGGTGGGCTCGGAAGCGTCGTGAGGCGCGAGAAGTTGCAGTTGGAGGAACGTATGGCCCGCCTGTTCGGCACCGATGGCGTGCGCGGTCTCGCGAACAGTGAGCTGACACCGGAGCTGGCGATGTCGGTGGCTGCGTCCGCCGCGGGGGTGTTGGCGGCGCACGACCGGTCGCACCGTCCCGTGGCCGTCGTGGGGCGGGATCCGCGGGCGAGCGGCGAGATGTTGCAGGCCGCGGTGGTCGCGGGGCTCACGTCGGCGGGTGCGGACGTGCTGCGGGTCGGCGTGCTGCCGACGCCTGCGGTGGCGTTCCTCGTCGGCGACCTGGGCGCCGACTTCGGCGTCATGATCTCGGCGTCGCACAATCCGATGCCCGACAACGGCGTGAAGCTGTTCGGCGAGGGTGGGCACAAGCTGCCGGACAGCATCGAGGACGAGATCGAGGCCGCGCTCGCGGGTCGCGGGCCGGGGCAGGCGCGTCCGACGGGGTCGGAGGTCGGCCGGGTGCGGGACGTCGACGATGCGCTGGACCGGTACGTGGCGCATCTGGTGGCGGCGACGCCGCACGCGCTGTCGGGCCTGAAGGTGGTCGTGGACTGCGCGAACGGCGCGGCGTCGGCGGCGGCGCCCGAGGCGTACCGGAAGGCGGGCGCCGAGGTGGTGGCGATCCACGCCGAGCCGGACGGGCTGAACATCAACGACGGGTGCGGCTCGACGCATCCGTCGCGGCTGCAGGAGGCGGTCCTCTCTCATAGCGCTGACCTGGGGATCGCGCACGACGGCGACGCGGATCGGTGTCTGGCCGTGGACGCCGACGGCACGCTCGTGGACGGCGACCAGATCATGGCGGTGTTGGCGCTGGACATGGCCGAGCGCGGCGAGCTGGCGCACACGACGCTCGTAGCCACGGTGATGAGCAACCTCGGCCTGCACCTGGCGATGAAGGAACACGACATCACGCTGCGCACCGCGGCCGTCGGCGACCGTTACGTGCTCGAGGAACTGCGGTCCGGTGGCTTCGCGCTCGGCGGTGAGCAGTCGGGCCATGTGGTGCTGCCCGCGCACGCGACGACCGGTGACGGGCTGTTGACGGCGTTGCGGCTCATGAGCAGGGCTGCGGCGACGGGCAAACCCGTGGCCGAGCTGGCGGCCGTGATGGAGCGGCTCCCGCAGGTGCTGGTGAACGTCCGGGTCGCCGACAAGGCGGCGGTGGCGGCGTCGCAGGCCGTGAAGGATGCTGTCGACGCGGTGACCTCGGAGCTGGGCGAGGAGGGACGCGTACTGCTGCGCCCCTCGGGCACCGAGCAGCTGGTGCGGGTGATGGTCGAGGCCAAGGCGGAGGCCACCGCGCAGGCAGCCGCCGACCGGCTGGCCGGAGTGGTCGCCGCGGTCGCGTGACGCCGATTACCCGCGTCCCGGGCGCCGCCTCGGATGACGGGCGCGACACTCGCGGCGCCGCATCCGGAAGGTGCCCGTGACCGGGGCTTCGACTCCTGCGGCGCTGGTCACGTACAGGTCGGGCGGCTGTTCCCGCCCGTAGACCCGGGCGATTCGGTATGTTTCTCTGTGCTTTCGTAACGGCACCGGACGTCATCGTGTTGCGTCTGAACCGTGAGAGACAAGCTCGACCTGCACGACATGCAACAGGGGGAGGAACCGATGGCCGGTGGACAAACAGTCGACGTCGGCAAGCTGCGCGCGGCCGGTGATGCGTACACCCAGGACGGTGGGCAGCTGAAGGAGGTCGGCGGAAGGCTGGAGACCGACGTCGGGGAGGCGCAGGTCGGCAAAGCCTGGTCGGATACCGCGAAACCGTATGCCGAGGCGATCAAGAAGTACCGCGATGCTGTGACCAAGTACGGTGAACAGGCCGCGGACCTGGGCGACAACATGAAGCAAGCCGCCAAGGCGTACGAGGACGGCGAGACCGTGAACGCGGAGACCATCGCCTCGAAGGGGGTCTGAGGATGGATGGCAAGACCTCTACCGCTCTCTCCGGAATCCTTGGCCAGGAGGCCCGCGCCGAAGCGGCGCAAAAGACGGCCAAGTCGATGTTCACCGATGCAGAGCTGAAAGAGATGAAGACTCTGCTCGATGACCCGAGTGTCTCGCCGGAGCATCGCGGGCAGATGCTGATGGCGCTGTCCAACGCGGACATGGTCAGTGTCCAGGAGATCGACGAGTACTCCAACAAGTACGGGTACGACGCGGAAGATATAAAGCGGGGCGGAGAGGCTCCGCTCGAGAATCTGTACAACGCGCAGCGGTCTTTGCGCAGGGCGCAACGTGAAGCGCATCAGGGTAAAATATCGGATGCGAAGGACAGCCTGCAGGAACTCAAGTCGTATCGGTCTTCGGATCAGATCATCGACAAGGCCAAGCTGATCGTCAAGCTCTTCAGTGAGTTCTACCCGAAGTACACCGAAGTAAAATCTCTGGGATACAACGCTGATTCCGGTGATCCGGGGAAGCGTGAGATGCCGCGAGCCGAGATCAACGACCCGAATTCGGGTCAGGGTAAAGCGGGTGCGACCGCGAAGTACTCGGCGGACGGGAACAAGCCGGACGATATCCGGGCTGGCCTGGATGAGTTCCGTGGCATCGAGTTCCACTGCTTCTGGCAGGACTCCAATTCCTTCTCGGACACTCACGAGAAGGTCGGTGAGATCAAGGAATCACTGAACGGGGCATGGCAGGACGGAACCGCCGACTGGGTCGGCGAGGCCAAGGATGCGGCGGGCCAGCGAAACAGTGCGATCAACAAGAACGCTGGTGATCTCTCGCAGGCGCTCAACACGTCTGCTGACAGTGTGATGGCCGGCATCGATGCAGTCCGGGAGTGTGTGGCGCAGTACGTCGAGGTTGTACTCGACATGTACGGGAATGGCAGAATTTCGGGCTTGGTTCCGTCCGACATCGACACGCTCATTGCGGTGGTTCAGCAGTTTCCTTCCGGGATTTCTCGCCTCGAGGAAATGAAGGACACAAATGTCTTTCAAGATATCGCTGGTGGCTTTATGGAGCTTCAGTCGTTCGGGATGTACAGCGGCGGTGTGCCCCGTGGTCAATCTTCCTTGTTCGATTTTCAGGACTACAAGTTCTCTGAAGTCATCAACAGTGACAACATCGACCAGGAGCTTCAGCGTGGTAGGCAGGCCCTGAAGGATGCCGAAAATCAGCTCAAGGCGTTTCTGGGTGCCTATGAGCAGAAGGCCCAACAGTTCCATGGTGTTGGGCAGGAGTACGTCGGGGGTATTCAGACAAACTACTCTGAAATGATTAACGCCCTGAATAAGAATCTGGGGCAAGTATTCGGTGACCAGGGGGGCGACAAACCTGCTGTTCCCGCCGACCAGCAGACGGCGACGCAGACCGCCGGTCCTGTTCAGGGCGGTGGGCCGCCGACAGGTGGTGGACCGCAGCAACCAGGTGGTTCCCCTACAGGTTCGCCGGCCGTGCCTCCGCAGGCCTCGGTCGACCCGGCCGCCGCCGGTGAGCAGGCGCCGGGAGAAACCGGCCAGGGTGGCAGCGGTCAGCCGAAACCGGGCGAACCGGGTGAAGCGGGCGAGGAGAAGAACCCTGTCACGGGTGGCGAGCTCGAAACCGACCCTGAGACCGGCGAGCCGTACCCGATCGACCCTGAAACCGGCGAAGCCGTCAAGGACGCCACCGAGCGCGACAGGCTGACCGTCGAGCAGGGCGACAAGAAGTTCGAACTCGCCGAGCCCAACGCCGACGGCGAGATGAACATCTCCGTCGACGACGGCAACGGGCAGCTCAAGGACTACAAGCTCGACTTCGGCGACGGCGAGGACGCCTCCGGAGGTGCGCAGCCAGGTGCTCCGAACCAGGGCGGTCCCGCCCAGGTCGCTGGCCAGAGCCAGGGGCCCGGAGGGGAGAACCAGGGCCCGGGCGCCGGCCAGGGACAGAACCCCGGCGAGCCGGGCCGGCAGGACTTCGGTCCGCAGGGTTCCGGTGACGGGGCTGACGGCGCGCAGGGCGGCGGCCAGGACGAGAAGGTCTACACGCCGGACGAGGACGGCAAGATCCGCATCCAGGACGGCGAGACCGAGATCGTCGCCGAACAGCCCGACGGACCCGACGGACCCACCAAGGTGACCGTCGACGACGGCAAAGGCGAACCCACCACCTACACCCTCGGCCAGGAGCAGAGCGAACCGTCGGCCGCGGGCGACGGCATGCGGCCCGGCAGTGGCGGTGCCGAGTTCGCAGCTCGCGGCATGACCGCCGAGTCGGGGCCGGTCGGTCAGGCCGATGCCGCCGAGGGCGGTGTTGCGCAGGCGGCTCAGGACAGCGGTCCACCGGCCCCGTCCGACGTGGGTGCCGCCGATGCGGGATCGGTCACGGGTGACCTCGGTGCCGCAGGCGGCGGTACGCCCGCAGAATCGGGTGGCGAAGCGATGCAGGCCGCTCCGTCCGCATCGGCCGCGGGTGGTGGCCCGTCGATGCCCGACGACATGGGCTCGGCCGGTGGCGGCTCGCCCGAATCCGGTGGGGGCGCACCGGCCGCGGAGCCGTCCCCGGCCGGCCAGCCGGGTGGCGACCAGGCGCCCGCCGCCGAAGCCGCCGACGGTGGTGGTGCCGACGACTCCACCGCGCCCGCATCCAATCTCGGTTCGTCCCTGGGAGACGACGCGCTCGGTGGTGGTGCCGGTGAGGCCGGCGGCAGCAGCCTCGGAGACGCCGACATGGGCGACAGCGCCGATGGTGGCCCTGCGGCCGACTCCGGGGACGGTGACAACGGCGGGCCCGGAGGTTCCGGCGACCGCGGTGGCGGCTCCGGCGGTGCGGGCAGCGGCATGATGGGCGGAGGCATGGGCGGCGCCGGCGGAGGCGGCGGCGGTGGCGGTGGCGGTGGCGATGAGGAACGGCAGAGCCAGTTCATCCTCAACGCCGTCAGCGACCTGTTCGGCGAGGCCGTCGCCGGGAACCACATCACGGGCACGATCGGCGAGGGCGTCGAGTCCGCCGTGGCGTTCCGCCGGTGACGGCACCTACCGGCGTGGCAGGCGACGGTTTCGGGATGGGTGCCGCTTCGGCGCCGATCTGGGAGAAAGCGGGGAACAGTCATGGTCGAGAGTGCGGATTCGGAGCTGGCGCAGCGGCTCGCTGACAATCGGTCCCGGTTGCGTGCCGCGACCGCCGAGATCAACGAATGGGCGCAGCAGGCAGAACGCGAGCGGGAAGAGGCTGCGGAAGCGCGTCGGCAGGCTGCCGTGCAACTGAACAAGGAACTCGACGAGCAGATCGCTGCCAACAAGGAAGCCCGCGAGGATCCGAACTCGAAGAACGAGTGGTTGCAGCGGCGCGACGACGGTGGTGGCCGCACGATGGACTTCGGTCCCGCCGGGGACGGCTTCGAGGACGAGCAGGCCGCCGCGGCCCCGCCGCAGCCCGCCGCCACGCCGCCGCAACCGCCCGCCGCGGACCCTGCACCGTCGCAGCAGCCGACGCAGCCCGGGCCGGCCGCGCGGCACCGGCGCGCGGAGGAGGACGACGACGAGGACTTCGCCAACCGCGACTGGTTCGTCTAGTCGTCGAGTTCCGGCGAAGATGCCGGAACTCGACTGCGGCGTCGGGGCCTGACACGCCCATGTCGGAGTCGGTACATCAGCGCAGCCCGCCCGGCCCTGTGGCCGCTATGACTGTTGTGACCGCTATGACTGCTGTGGCCGGTGTGTGCCGAGACCCAGCTCGGCCGGGTCAGTTCGCCTTCGCCGTCACGGCCTTGTCGGAACCGGAGCCCGACTCGTCGAGGTCGACGATCTTGGCGGCTTTCACGCTCTCGTCGAGCAGCGGCCGGTACGTGTCGGTGCCGGTCAGGTGCGTCAGGTAGAACGCGGTGAGCAGTGCGCGCACGGTGCGGTGCGCCGCGCGGTTCGGCTTGCCGTGCACGAGCAGCCTGCTCCAGTGCATGCCCTCGGTGACGGCCAGGTGCGACGCCTTCGGCACGGTCCGCAGCTGCACCGGGCCGGCCCAGGCGCGGGCGATGGCCTCGGCGTTGCCCTGGGCGGGCGCCACGAGGTCGTCCTCCGCGGCCAGGTGCAGTCCCGGGCGGTCCACCTGACGGGCCGCCTCCGATGCCGACGGGACCGTCTGCGCGGGCGCGAACGTGCCGACCGCGCGTACCGACTGCTCCTTCGCCGCCGCCAGCACCGCCGAGCCGCCGCCCGTGGAGTGGCCGCCGACGCCCAGCTTCTCCGGGTCGACGCTGATCGCGCCCGGTCCGAGCCGCACCCCGGTGAGCATGTCCAGGGTCGACAGCAGGTCGTCGGCCAGCAGCCGGTGCGACGGCAACGGCCCGCCCTGTGTCGACGGAGCGGCCGCGACGATGCCCCAGCTCGCCAGGTGCCGCAGCAGCTCGCGGTACTGGCCGGTCGGCTGCAGCCACCCGTGGCCGAACGCGACGGCAGCCAGCCCGCGGCCCTCCTTCGGCGTGTAGACCACGCCCGGCAACCCGACCAGTGCCAGGTCGCCGCGCAGCACGCCGTGCGGTCCCGGGAAGGTGAGGTCCTCGAGCAACTGCTTCGCCTTGGCCATGCCGGGCAGATTACTCGACAACCCGCGGCGACGAGACGGCCGACACAGGTGCGCGATCCGCACTGGTGCTGCCGGGGGCGGCGGGAGGTTCATGCCCCCGAGGGCACCTGCCGTGCGGAGGCGCAACGCCCGTCCACCGCGGCCGCCAGGGCGCCGCGCCGCCGTGTCGATACGCTGGAGGGCGTGTGTGGAATCGTCGGATACGTCGGGCACCGGGACGCACTGGATGTGGTGCTCGGTGGGCTACGACGCATGGAGTACCGCGGCTACGACTCGGCGGGCGTCGCCGTCCTGGACGGGGCGGGCGGCCTGACCGTCGAGCGGAAGGCGGGCAGGCTCGCGAACCTGGAGGGTGCGCTGGACGAGGTGGGCCGGTCGCGGTTCGCGGGTAGGTCCGGGATGGGCCACACGCGCTGGGCCACCCACGGCCCGCCGGTGGACCGCAACTCGCACCCGCACCGTGACGCGGCCGAACGCGTCGCCGTGGTGCACAACGGCATCATCGAGAACTTCGCGCAGCTGCGCGCCGAGCTCGAGGCGAACGGGGTCGAGCTCGAGAGCGACACCGACACCGAGACGGCCGCGCACCTCATCGCGCGCGCCTACGACAAGGACCCGGACACTGCGGGCGACCTGCCCGCCAGCGTGCGGGCGGTGTGCCGCAGGCTCGAAGGTGCGTTCACCCTCGTCGTGACGCACGCGGACCACCCGGATCTGATCGTCGCCGCACGCCGGTCGTCGCCCCTGGTGGTGGGCGTCGGCGAGGGTGAGACGTTCGTGGCCTCCGACGTCGCCGCGTTCATCGAGCACACCCGCGAGGCCGTCGAGCTCGGCCAGGACCAGCTCGTGACGATCACCCGCGAGGGCTACGAGGTCAGCGACTTCCACGGCGAGCTCGCGCAGGGCAAGCCGTTCACGGTCGACTGGGACCTGTCGGCCGCCGAGAAGGGCGGCCACGAGTACTTCATGCTCAAGGAGATCGAGGAGCAGCCCGAGGCTCTCGCCAACTCGCTCCGCGGGCACTTCTCCGGCGGCCGGGTCGTCCTCGACGAGCAGCGCATCTCCGACCAGGATCTGCGCGACATCGACAAGGTGTTCGTCATCGCGTGCGGGTCGGCGTACCACTCGGGGCTGGTCGCGAAGTACGCGATCGAGCACTGGTGCCGCCTGCCCGTCGAGGTGGAGCTGGCCAGCGAGTTCCGCTACCGGGACCCGGTGCTGGACCGCGACACGCTCGTCGTGGCGGTCTCCCAGTCCGGCGAGACGATGGACACCCTCGAAGCGGTCCGCCATGCCAGGGAGCAGAAGGCCAGGGTGCTGGCGGTCTGCAACACCAACGGCGCGCAGATCCCCCGCGAGTCCGACGCCGTGCTGTACACGCACGCCGGCCCGGAGATCGGCGTCGCGTCGACGAAGGCGTTCCTCGCGCAGATCGCCGCCAACTACCTCGTCGGCCTCGCGCTCGCCCAGGCCCGCGGCACCAAGTACCCGGACGAGGTGGGCCGCGAGTTCGCCGAGCTCGAAGCCATGCCGAAGGCGGTCGAGCAGGTGCTGTCGACCGTCGGCCAGGTGCGCGAACTCGGCGCACGGCTCGCCGACTCGAAGGCCGTGCTGTTCCTCGGCAGGCACGTCGGTTACCCGGTGGCGCTCGAAGGCGCGCTCAAGCTCAAGGAGCTCGCCTACATGCACGCCGAGGGCTTCGCCGCGGGTGAGCTCAAGCACGGTCCGATCGCGCTGATCGAGAAGGACCTGCCCGTGGTGGTGGTGATGCCGTCGCCGCGGGGCCGCGCGGTGCTGCACGCCAAGCTGGTGTCGAACATCAGTGAGATCCAGGCTCGCGGCGCCCGCACCGTCGTCATCGCCGAGGAGGGCGACGAGACGGTGCGTCCGTTCGCCGACGAGCTCATCGAGGTGCCCGCCGTGTCGACGTTGCTGCAGCCGCTCGTGTCGACCGTGCCGCTGCAGGTGCTGGCCGCCGAGATCGCGCGGACGCGCGGTTACGACGTCGACAAGCCGCGCAACCTCGCCAAGTCCGTGACGGTGGAGTAACCCGCCGTGCGCGGCGCGTGGACGACCGCCGGGGTGCGGGAGGCCGAGGACGAGGTCCTCGCCCGCACGCCCGACGGTGCGCTCATGCGGCGCGCCGCCCACGCCGTCGCGGTGCGCGCGGCCGCGCTGCTCGCCGAACACACGGGCGGTGTCGCGGGACGCCGGGTGCTGCTCGTCGTCGGGGCGGGCAACAACGGCGGTGACGCACTGTGGGCGGGGGCGTTCCTGCGCCGGCGCGGCGTGGGCGTCGCCGCGGTGCTGCTCGCTCCCGAGAAGGCGCACGCCGCGGGGCTGGCCGCGTTGCGCCGTTCCGGTGGCCGCGTGTTGTCCGAGACGGACGTTCCACAGTGGATCGAACGGGCCGAGCTGGTCGTCGACGGCGTGGTCGGCATCTCCGCCCGCGGTCCGCTCCGGCCCGCCGCCGCGGACCTGTTCGGCCGCGTCACCGCGCCCGTACTCGCCGTCGACCTGCCCAGTGGCGTCGACCCCGACACCGGCGCCGTCGACGGACCCGCCGTGCGGGCCGTCGCCACGGTCACGTTCGGCGCACGCAAACCCGTGCACCTGCTCGGTCCGGGGCGGTGCGGTGACGTCACACTTGTCGACCTCGGCCTGCCGTTGGGCGCCGACCACGGACGGCCGCCCGAGCTGCAGCAGCTCGACGTCGCCGACGTCGCCGCGGCCTGGCCGGTTCCCTCCCCCGAGGACGACAAGTACACGCAGGGCGTCGCCGGGATCGCCGCGGGCTCGGCCACCTACCCCGGCGCGGCGGTCCTCGCCGCGGGCGCCGCGGTGCGGGCGACGTCCGGCATGGTGCGTTATGCAGGGCCTGCCGCCGACGAGGTGCGTTCCTGGTGGCCCGAGGCCGTCGCGACCGGGTCGGTGGCCGACGCGGGACGGGTGCAGGCGTGGTCTGCGGGCCCCGGCCTCGGCACGGGCCGCGACGGTTCCGACGTCCTCGCCCACGTCCTCGGGCAGGGCGTGCCCGTGTGCGCCGACGCCGACGCCATCACGCTCATCGCCACGCGGCCCGAGGTCCTCGACGCGCGGGATCCGGACACGCCGCTGGTGCTCACCCCGCACGACGGCGAGTTCGCCCGCCTCACCGGCGACCGCCCCGGCGCCGACCGCGTGGCCGCCGCCCGCGACGCGGCCCGCCGGTTCGACGCAGTCGTGCTGCTGAAGGGCCACTGCACGCTCGTCGCCGCCCCCGACGGGCGGGTGCTCGTCAACCGTCCGCGCGGCGCGTGGCTCGCGACCGCGGGGTCCGGCGACGTGCTCTCGGGCATCCTCGGGGCACTGCTCGCCGCGGGACTCGACCCGTGGTTCGCCGCGGGGGCGGCCGCCGACGTGCACGCCCGTGCGGGGGAGATCGCCGCGGCCGGGGCGCCGACGTCGGCATCGCAGGTGCTCACGGCCGTACCGGAGGCGATCCGGCGGGTACGTGCGTTGTGCGACGATGGCGCACACGGTGCGTGAACGGTGGCCCCACCGGACGACAGTCCACGAACGAGGGGCCCGAACGGCGGCTCCGCACACCGGAACGACACCGCACACCGGAACGACACACGACAGCAGCGCAGGAACCTCATGACCGCACACACCCGGCCGGCGCGGGCGCTGGCGACCGTGGACCTCGGCGCGATCCGCCGTAACGTCGCACTGCTCTCGTCGCGCGCGGCCGCGTCGGGCGCCGAGACGATGGCGATCGTCAAGGCCGACGGTTACGGCCACGGCGCCGAGCAGGCCGCACGTGCGGCCCTGCGCGGCGGCGCGACGTGGCTCGGCGCGTGCTCGATGGCCGAGGCACTGGCACTGCGCGAGGCCGGTATCGACGTGCCGCTGTTCAGCTGGCTCGATGCGTGGGACGCCGACTTCGCACCCGCGCTGGAGGCGGGCGTCGACGTGTCGGTGTCGTCCGCCTCCGAGTTGGCGCGCGTGGCGGGCGCTTCCGCGCGCACCGGCAGGCGGGCACGCGTGCACCTGAAGATCGACACGGGGCTGTCGCGCAACGGCTGCCCGGCCGAACTGTGGCCCACGCTGGTCAAGTCCGCCGCCGCCGAGTCAGGTGTCGACGTCGTCGCCGTGTGGTCGCATCTCGCGGCGGCCGACGAACCGGGAGACCCCTCGATCGACCGGCAGGCCCGGCGGTTCTCCGACGCCTACGAGCTCGCGCGCGAGGCGGGTTTGAACCCGTTGCGGCACCTGGCCAACTCGGCCGCCACGCTCACCCGCCCGGACCTGCATTTCGACCTCGTCCGCCCGGGCATCGCGATCTACGGCCTCAATCCCGTCCCCGGGTCCGCGGAACTGACGCCCGCCATGACGTTCTCCTCGCACGTCGTGCTGACCAAGCGCATCGCGGCGGGTGAAGCGGTGTCCTACGGCCTCACCTGGACCGCCGATCGGGACACGACACTCGCGCTCGTGCCCGTCGGCTACGCCGACGGCGTGCCGCGCACGCTGTCGGGCCGGATGGACGTCTGGCTCGGCGGGCGCAGGCGGCCCGTCGTCGGCCGGGTGTGCATGGACCAGATCGTCGTCGACTGCGGCGACGACGAACCTCCGGTCGGCGCCGAGGTCGTGCTCTTCGGAACCGGCTCCGAGGGCGGGCCGACCGCGCGCGAATGGGCGGACACGATCGGCACGATCGACTACGAGATCGTCACGGGCATGTACCGGCCCCGGCTGCAGCGCACCTACACGGGAGCGGAGTCGTGACCGCGGAGGTGGGCAGGCCGGAACCCGAGGGCGTCCTGGGCGCGCCGGGCGACGGCAGGGTCTCGACGGTCGCCGCCGAGGACGGCACGCCACTGCTCGTCGAGGAGATCGCACCGCGGTCGGGGAAGGCCGCACTGACAGTGGTGGGTGTGCACGGATTCGCCCTTTCACGGCGCAGCTGGCATTTCCAGCGCCGCGCTCTCACCGCGCTCGAACAGCCGGGCGTGCGGCAGGTGTACTACGACCACCGCGGGCACGGCGAGTCCGGGCCCGCCGACCCGGACACCAGCACCATCGAACAGCTCGCCGCCGACCTGCACGTCGTGATCCGCACCGTCGCGTCGGGTGAGCCGATCGTCCTGATGGGACACTCGATGGGCGGCATGGTGCTCATGGAGCTGGCCCAGCAGGCACCCGAGCTGTTCGCCTCGCAGGTGTGTGGCGTGGCGCTGCTGGCCACGGCCGCCGGCGAGGTCGGCAGCCACGGACTGCCGAAATCCTTGCTGTCTCGGAAGAATCCGATCACCCGCGGTGTCGGCGAACTCGCCGGATGGCAGCCCGGGATCGTCGAGTTCGTGCGCGCCGCGGGCGGGCAGCTGACCCGCACCGCCGTGCGGCATTTGGCGTTCGGCAAGCACGACGTGCCTTCGGAGGTCGTGTCGTTCATGCAGGAGATGCTGGCGGTGTCATCGGTGAAACAGCTGGCCGGTTTCGCCGACACGTTCGGCACCCACAACCGATACGCGGCGCTGGCCGGACTGAAACACGTGCACACGCTCGTCGTCGGCGGGGACGCCGACCGCATCACGCCGTACTCGCACACCGAACGCATCGTCGCCGAGCTGCCGGACGCGTCGCTGCTGCGACTTCCCGGCGCGGGGCACATGTTGCAACTCGAACAGCCGGACGAGGTCAACGGCCACGTGATCGAACTGGTGCAACGGTGCACAGGTGTCACGGGCAAGGAGAAGGCGAAACGGAAGTCGAGGTGGTGGCGCCGGTGACCATCGAACTGACCACGGCCGACGACGCGATCCGATTCGGACGGTCGTTGGGGATGTCGCTGCGGGCGGGGGATCTCGTGCTGCTGGCCGGCCCGCTCGGTGCGGGAAAGACGACGATGACGCGCGGCATCGCCGACGGCATGGGCGTTTCCGGCCGCGTCAGCTCCCCGACGTTCGTGCTCGCGCGCGTCCATTCCGCGCCGGACGGCGGCGTCGCTCTCGTCCATGTCGACGCCTACCGGCTCGGCGGCGATCTGTCCGAACTGGACGACCTCGACCTCGATGCGGAACTCGAGCAGTCCGCGGTCGTCGTGGAGTGGGGCGAGGGGCTGGCCGAACCGCTGTCGGAGGACCGTCTCGTCGTCCGCATCGAACGCCACGCCGACGACACCCGCACCGTCAGCTTCGAGCCCCACGGCACCTGGAAAGCCCGCGTCGACACCCTCCCCTGACCGCCGTGTTGCAGATTCCGGGGGCCGTGTTGCGGGTTCCGGAGATCGTGTTGCGGGTTCCGGGGATTGTGTTGTCGATTCAAGGAGCCGGGTCGTCGCCGGTGGAAGCCGTGACGCGGCTCAGTCGGTGATGCCGGTGGCGATGCCCAGGTCGACGAGGTCCTGCGGGCGCAGGCGTAGCTGGTCGGCGGTTGCGGGGACGTCGTCGGCGTCGCGTTTGAGGATCCGCGCGGCGGCTTCCGGGGATGTGACCGAGAAGTAGGCGTCCGGGGTGATCCACATGCGGTCGGCGGCTGCGAACGCGAGCGCCCCGCCGGAACCGCCCTCGCCGATCACGAGCGTGGTGACCGGCACCGTCGCCGACGCGATCGCCGAGAACAGCTCGGCGATCGCGGGGCCGGCACCTGCACGTTCGGCCGCTGCGTCGTTGGCGGCGCCCGGCGTGTCGACGAGCGTCAGCACGGGGATGCCCAGCCGGTCGGCGAGCCGCACCAGCCGTGCCGCGGTGCGGAATCCGGCGGGCGTGGTCGCCGTGCCGCACTGCGCCGCGTACGCCACGGTGGCACCGTTACGATGCCCGAAACCGCACAACACACCGTCGTCGGTGCCGCCGGACCGGTCGCCGCGGATGTCCTCGCGCCAGTCCACGTAGGAATCCACATAGGACCGGGCAGTGGGGCGACCGGTCGATCGCGCGCGGAGCACCGCGTCCCACCCGGTCGCGGGCGGTCGGGGCGCCTCCCGCGGGGGCCTCGCCGGTGGGGGAGCGGGTTCAGTGGACGCGCCGGTGAGTAGCCGTAGCCATCGGCCGAGGCGCTCCCGCAGCAGATGCGGTTCGACGATCTGGTCCACGTGTCCCGCGGCGTACTGTCCCTCCGCGGTGTAGGCGTCCGGCTCGCCCGGTGGCCGCACCCGCGAACCGGCGAAGGCGACCTGCGCTCCGGGAACGGCCAGCGTGACGTCCGCGCCTGCGCCCAGGGTCGCCCACCCGCCACCGGTCGTCGGATTCCGCAGCACGGCCAGCTGCGGCAACCCTGCGGCGCGCGTCGACGCCGCTTGCCGTGCGATGCGCTGCAGCTGGGTCAGCGCCCGCATGCCCTCCTGCATCCGGCTGCCGCCCGTGGCGATCAGTGACACCACGGGAAGCCGCTGCCTGCGGGCACTCGCGAACGCGGCCTCGATCCGGTCCCCAGTCCGCTGCCCGATCGAACCGCCGAGGAAGCCGAAGTCGAAGGCGATCAGTACCGCCTCGACCCCGTCGACGACACCGGTGCCGCAGACGACCGACTCCTGCTCTCCCGTCCGCTGCCGCGCGCGGTCGCGGGCCGCGTCGTAGCCCGCCCAGCCGATCGGTCCGTCCACCTCGGATGCCCGCGGATGCTCGGAACTCGGTAGGGCGGAGTTCGGCAGGTCGGTGAACGCCGAGGCGACGGCGTCGATCGTTCCGCGGGCCGAGTCGGGCAGGTCAGCCATGGAGCGACCGTTTCATCAGCTTGCCCATGTCGTTGCGCGGCAATCGATCGAGGAACCGCACGACTCGCGGTCGCTTGTGCGGTGTCAGCAGCCGGGCCACGTGGTCGGCGAGTTCCGCTTCGTCCGGTGCGGCACCGGCGGGTACGACCCACGCCACGATCCGCTCGCCGAGGTCGTCGTCGGGTTCGCCGGTCACCGCCGCCTCGGCCACGCCGGGATGTTCGATGAGCGCGTTCTCGATCTCGCCCGCGCCGATCTTGTAGCCGCCGGACTTGATGATGTCGGTGCCCTTGCGGCCCACGATCTTGACGTAGCCGTCGCCGTCGCGCGTGGCCATGTCGCCGGTGCGGAACCACGAGTCGTGGAAGGCCTCGGCCGTGGCGTCCGGCCGGTTGAGGTACTCGGTGAACAGGTTGGGGCCGCGCACCTCGATCTCGCCGACGGTCTCGCCGTCCCACGTCTCGATCGGCGTGCCGGACTCGTCGACGAGCCGCAGCTCGACGCCGCGGAGCGGGACGCCGACCGTGCCCGGTTTGCGTTCGCCGTCGGCGCGCACGCTGGTGTTCATGAGGGTCTCGGACATGCCGTAGCGCTCGACGACCCGTCTGCCGGTCGCGGCGTGGATGCGCTCCTGGTCGTGCACGGGAAGCGCGGCCGACCCGGAGACGAGCAGCCGCGCGCCGCGCAACGTCTCGGCCAGCGCCGCGTCGGAGTCGACCTCGTCGGCGATCCGGTGGTACATCGTCGGGACGCCGAACATCATCGTGGCGCCGTCGGACAGCGCGGCGGTCAGTGCGCCGGTGGAGAACTTGCCGAGGTGCCACACCGTGCCGCCGCGGCGCAACGGGCCGAGTACGCCGAGGATCAGGCCGTGCACGTGGAACAGCGGCAGCCCGTGCACCACGGTGTCGTCCGACGTCCATTGCCACGCGTCCTCGAGGGCGTCCAATGTGGAGGCGATCGCACGTCGCGGCAGGACGACGCCCTTCGGTGCCCCGGTCGTGCCGGAGGTGTAGACGATCAGCGCGGGCGCCTCGGCGTCCGGCTCCGGGAGCGGGTCGGCCGTGGCGGGGCCGTCGTCGACGTCCATGCGCGGCACGTCGGCCAGGCCTTGAGGCAGTTCGTCGTCTCCCGCGGCGAGCACGAGGCCCGGCTCGCTGTCGGACACGATGTGCGCCAGTTCGCGCTCGCCGATCTTCGGGTTGATCGGCACCGCGGGCACCCCCGCGAGCAGTGCGCCCACCACGGCGACCGCGGTCTCCAGACTCGGCGTCGCCCACACCGCGACCCGGCCCACGCCGGTCAGCCTGCCCGCGAGCGCGCCAGCGGCCCCTGCCAGCTGGTCGTAGGTCAGGGTCCGCTCCCCGAACCGCACCGCGGTCTTCGCGGGAGGGGCGGACAGGGACGGGAACAACGGCGGCACGCTCACACGGTCTCCTCGGTCTGGTGTCGAATCCTGTTGCCGGCTCGCCGAGCTGCGGCGACACCGGGGGACGGGGGACAGCGGTTGCCGGTCGGTCATCCGAATCCCGGCACGACGAGTATCAGCCACGCGACGGCCGGCGCCACGGCCACGACGAGCCCGCCGTAGATCATCAGTTGCCGGAAGAACCTGTCCCTGTCCACGTCCTCGTCGACGTTGGCGAGTACCAGCGCACCGTTGGTGGAGAACGGGCTGACGTCCACGACGGTCGACGCGACGGCGAGCGCGCAGACCATCCCGACCGGGCCGATCGTGCCCTCGGCCAGGAACGGCACCGCCAGCGGGATCAGCGCGCCCATGATGCCGACGGACGAGGCGAACGCGGACACGACCGCGCCGATGTAGCAGAGCAGCAGTGCGGCCAACAGCGGAATGCCCACGTCCGATACCGCCCGGCCCGCAAAGTCGATCGTGCCCATCTCCTGCAGCACACCGACGTAGGTCAACATGCCGCAGATCAGCAGCACCGTCGGCCAGGTGATGTGGTTGATCGCCTGCCTGCTGGTCTCCGGCCACACGACCGAGAGCAGGACCGCGAGCGTGATCGCCGACAGGCCGACGTCGAGGTCGAACACCAGCGCACCGGTGACCAGGGCGAGTAGGCCGACCAGCGTCGCGACCCGGGCCGGGGTGAGGCGTAGCGAGGAGCGGCCGCCGGGCTCGTCCGAACCGCCGGCCCCGGCGGAACCGGAGTCGGCGGAACCGGAGTCGGCGGAACCGGGGTCGGAGCCGGTCCCGGAGCCGCCACCGGTGCTCGCGCCGACGGTCGCCATCGCGGGCTGCCCGACACGCTCGGCAGCACGGGCGAGCCGGAGGCCGCCGCAGAGCACGAACACGATGACCGCGATGACGAGGTTCATCGCGATGCTCGAGAGGAACAGCACGAGCTCGGTGTCGGGGAGGCCCTCCCGCGCGACGATGCCGTTCACGATCGTGCCGTAGATGCTGATCGGGGAGAAGCCGCCCGCCTGGGCGCCGTGGACGACCATCGCGCCCATCAGCAGGGGGCTGATCCGGTACTGCGAGGCGAAGTTGAGCGCGATCGGCGCGACGATCGCGACCGCGGCCGGGCTCACCGCGCCGATCGCCGTGAGGGTGCCGCTGATCGCGAACATCACCCACGGGATCAGCACGAGCCTGCCGCCGACCAGTCGGATCGAGGCGTGGACGAGCCAGTCCGTCGTGCCGTTGGCCCGCGCGATGGAGAACAGGTAGGTGACCCCGACGAGCACCACGAACAGGTCACCGGGGAAGCCGGCGAAGATCCCGTCGGCGTCCATGCCCGCCGCGAGGGTGCCCACGCCGAAGGCCGCGGCGAACGCCAGCGCACCCATGTTGATGGACCTCGTCGTGGCGATCACGAAGATCACGACCAGCACGAGGATCGAGACGAGTTCGGCGGACATGCGGATCTCCCGTCGTTGGGCTCGCTGTCGTCGGCCGTGGGCCGGGCGGCCGGGCCGTCGCCGTGGTGGTCCCGAGTGACGTCGTCGTGCTCGGTCGTGGACTACAGGACCAGTGGCTGGACCACTTTGCGGCGGCGTGCAGCGGCGTGTCAAGACGTAAGTGGCACAGTGGCTGGTCCACTCGAGTGGTGTAGTGGCTGGGCCACTTGTCCGGGCGGCGCGATCGTCCCGACTGCTAACCTGACGGGACACATCGCAGGTCAGCGCTATCGAAAGGCCCCACCGTGTCCGACGCCCTGCGGCCGATGGCCCGCCCGCGGCTGTACGAGCAGGTCATCGACCGGCTGCGGGAGTACGTCGCCCAGGCACGTCTCGGTGCGGGTGACAAGCTCCCCGCCGAACGCGACCTCGCGCAGCAGCTCGGCGTGAGCAGGACGTCGGTGAAGCAGGCGATCGTCGTGCTGCAGGTGCAGGGCCTCGTCGAGGCGCGGCACGGCGGCGGGACGTACCTCGTCGGCCACACGCTCGACGCCGAACCGGTCGAGCAGCTCGTCGAACGCCGGCAGCGGCTGCCCGACGTGCTGGACGCGCGCGAGGCCGTCGAGACGAAACTCGCCGAGCTGGCCGCGCAGCGCAGGACGAAGGTCGATCTCGACGCCATCTCCGCGGCACTCGATCACATGCGGGAGGAGATCGCCGCGGGTTCGTACGGCGTCGAGGGGGACCGCCGGTTCCACGCAGCCGTCACCGCGGCGGCCCGCAGCGACATCCTCGCCGAGTTCATGAACTCCATCGCCGAGCGGATCACCGAGAGCCGCACCGAGTCGCTGCGCCAACCGGGCAGGCCGTCGCGGTCGCTGACCCAGCACGTCGCCATCCTCGACGCCATCAGCCTCGGCGACGGCAGGCGCGCCGCCACGGCGATGCGCAGGCACCTGCGCACGGTCGCGAAGGTCCGGCTGCTGTCCTGGAACCCCGACGACGAGGACGACGGCCGGCGAGACGAGGACGACGGCGGCGCGGGCGGAGACGCGCGCGAGTAGCCGGCCGCGACGTCGTACGCTCGAAGGGTGCTGATTCTCGCCCTCGACACCGCCACACCCGCGGTGACCGCCGGGATCGTCCGGCTGTCCGGTCCCGCGGCCGCCGATGTCACGGCGTCGGACGTCACGGAGCCCGTCGCCGAGCAGGTGGCCGCGCGCGTGACCGTCGACCCCCGGGCGCACGGCGAGCTGCTCACCCCGCACGTGCTGGACGCCGTCGCCGATGCCGGGATCACGCTCGCCGACGTCGGCGCCGTCGTCGTGGGCACCGGCCCCGGCCCGTACACCGGATTGCGCGCGGGCCTGGTCACGGGTGCCGCGCTGGCGCACAGCCTCGGCGTCCCGGCCTACCCGGTGTGCACGCTCGACGCGATCGCCGCGGGTCCGGAGGGAGCGGCGCTGGTCGTCACCGATGCCCGCCGCCGTGAGGTGTACTGGGCGACCTACGACGCCGCCGGAGCGCGCACCGGCGGTCCGCACGTCGGGCCGCGCGACGAGGTCCCGGAACCGGTGGGGCGCCTCGCCGACCACGAACAGCCGACGCCGGTGGGCATCGTGCGCGCCGCCGCGCTGGACGTCCTCGCCGGGCGCGAACCGGGGCCGTTGACGCCGCTGTACCTGCGCAGGCCCCACGCCGCCGAGCCTGCGACCAGGAAGCGGGTGACGGCGTGATCCCCGGCGACCGCCCCTTCGCCCACCCCGACGGTGCAGTGAGCCCTGACGGCGCGGTGGCCAACGGTGCGATGGCCAACGGTGCGGTGAACGCGGCGAGCGACGCCGACGCTGCGGCGGCCGTGAGGCTGGAGCCGATGCGCAGGCGGCACGTGCGGGAGTGCGCGGAGATCGAGAAGGTGCTGTTCGCCGGGGACAGCCCGTGGCCACCGGCCGCGTTCCACAGCGAGCTCGACCTCGGCGGGCACTACCTCGTCGCGGTCGACGGTTCGGTCGCGGGCGGCGACGAGCACGTGCTCGGCTATGCGGGCCTCGCCGTCATGGGCAAACGCGGTGACCACGAGACGAGCCTGCACACGATCGGCGTGCGTCCGGAGCATCAGGGAAGCGGCCTCGGCAAGGCGCTGCTGCGCGCGGTGCTGGAGAAGGCCGACGAGCTGGCCGCGCCGGTGTTCCTTGAGGTGCGTACCGACAACGACAGCGCGATCGGACTGTACGAGAAGCACGGATTCCGGCGACTCGGCGTCCGCAAGGGCTACTACCAGCCCTCGGGAGCCGACGCCTACACGATGCGCCGGGACGCGATCACCGGTGAGCGACAGGAGGACGGCCACTGATGGCGAAGATCATCATGGGCATCGAGAGCTCGTGCGACGAGACCGGTGTCGGACTGGTCGCCGCCCACGACGACGGCACGGTGGAACTGCTGGCCGACGAGGTCGCCTCGAGCGTGGAGCAGCATGCGCGGTTCGGCGGCGTCGTGCCGGAGATCGCCAGCCGCGCACACCTCGAAGCCATGGTGCCGACCACTCACCGCGCGTTCGACGCCGCGGGCCTTTCGATGTCCGACGTGGACGCGGTCGCCGTGACGGCCGGCCCCGGGCTGGCCGGCGCGTTGCTGGTCGGCGTCTCCGCGGCGAAGGCGTACGCGGCTGCGCTCGACGTGCCGCTGTACGGCGTCAACCACCTCGCAGGGCACATCGCGGTCGACACGTTGCAGCACGGGCCGTTACCGACGCCGTGCCTGGCGCTACTGGTGTCCGGCGGGCACACGCAACTGCTGCGGGTGGACGACATCGCGGGCGCGATCACCGAGATCGGATCCACTGTGGATGATGCCGCGGGGGAGGCCTACGACAAGGTCGCCCGGCTGCTCGACCTGCCGTACCCCGGTGGCCCGCCGATCGACAAGGCCGCTCGCGACGGCGATCCGCAGGCGATCGCGTTCCCGCGCGGCATGACGGGCCCGCGGGACGCGAAGTTCGACTTCTCGTTCTCGGGCCTGAAGACCGCTGTGGCGCGGTGGGTCGAAGGTGCGCAGGGCCGCGGCGAGGAGGTGCCGGTCGCCGACGTCGCGGCGTCCTTCCAGGAGGCCGTCGCCGACGTGCTCACGGCCAAGGCGGTGCGCGCCGCGACCGAGGCCGGGGTCGGCACGCTCGTCGTCTCCGGTGGGGTGGCTGCGAACTCGCGGCTGTCGACGTTGGCGCGGGAACGCTGTGCCGAGGCCGGGATCGAACTGCGCATCCCGCGGCCCCGGCTGTGCACCGACAACGGCGCGATGATCGCCGCGCTCGGTGCCCACGTCGCGGCGGCGGGCCACAAGCCCAGCTCCCTGGACCTGTCGGCCAACCCCGGCCTGCCCGTGGACACGGTCCTCGTCTGAGGGGAGCGAGAGCATGGGGGAGTTCCGGCGCAGCACGGTGTTGCCGCACCTGGAGGTGCGTGGCTCGTGTCGGCGGAACACGTGCTACCGCCCGCACTTCCACGACACGTTCTCGGTCGGGTTGATCGACAGGGGTTCCTCCGTGTTCACCGGGTCGCCCGCGGGCGCGATCCGGCTGCATCCGGGTGACGTCGTCGTCATTCCTGCCGGGCACGTCCACGCCTGTAATCCCGACGACGGGCCGTGGCGGTACCGGATGGCGCACATGGGCCAGGAGTGGGCGGTTTCGCTCGTGTCCAGGGGAGCGGCGAACCGACTGCTGTCCGGGATCGGTGTGCTGCGGCGAGACGATCTGCATCAGCGGATGGCCGCTGCGATGCAGACCGTCTTCGCCGACGCGGAACCCGCGCGCATCGAAGCCGAGTTCGGGGCCGCTCTGGCCGAACTGGGAGCAGCAGCACCGGAACATCTCGTTCCCAGCGGCACGGATTCCGCGCTGCGCCTGCGGTTGCGGCCGGTGATGGACCGCCTGCGCGGTGACGAGGCGAACCCGCCACTCGACGAACTGGCGCAGTTGGTCGGTATGACCAGGTACGGCCTGGTGCGGGCGATGCGCCGCGCGACCGGGCTCACTCCACTGGCCTGGCGGCAGAACGCCCGCATCGTGCGGGCCCGCTACCTACTCCGTACGGGGGTGCCGATCGCGGACACCGCACAGGAACTCGGTTTCACCGATCAGAGCCATTTCCACCGCGTGTTCCGCGCGCACGTCGCCGTCTCGCCGGGCGCCTACCGCGGCTGAGCGCAAGAACGTACAAGATCCCGATCCCACCTGCTGCGCATGCTCGGTGCGTTCGTCGCCGAGACATGTGAGGGGACATGGAGCAGTTCGCCGCCGTTGCCGCCGCCCACTTCCTCGCCCTGCTGATTCCCGGGGTGGACTTCTTCCTCATCGCACGCACCGCGATGGCGCGCGGCTGGCGGAACGCCACCGGGGTCTGCCTGGGTATCGCCGTCGCCAACGGGATCCTCATCGCGGGGGCGTTCTCCGGCGTGTCGCTGCTGTCGCATCCCGTGCTCCTCGACGGGATCCAGGCGGCGGGCGGGGCATTCCTCGTCTGCGTCGGCATAGCTTTCGTCAGGGCGACCGTCAGGGTCGACGTCGACCAGGGGCTGCGTACGGAACCGGCGACGTGGCTGAGTGGGGCTGGGCTCGGCTTCACGTCGGGACTGCTGAACCCGAAGAACGCGCTGTTCTACGTCAGCCTCGCCGCCGTGGTCGCCACCGCCCGGCCACCGACACTCGTGCTCTACGGCGCCTGGATGGTGACGGCCGTGCTCGGCTGGGACGTCTTCGTCGCCCTCGTGCTCGGTTCCCGGCGGGCACTCGCGCGCATGGACCGCGTGCTGCCGTGGCTCACCAAGACAGCAGGCGGCTTCCTCGTCGTGTTCGGCACCGGCATGATCGGCAGCCTCGCCGTGCAGTTCGTGTCCTAGCGGCAGGCACGCGCGTGAACGCAGAGAACGCGGTGCGAGTGCGGAACACGCGGTGCTGAACGCAGGACTCGCGACGTCTACACGTGCCAGGTGTCGACCTCGGCGAGTCTGACGTAGGCGACACGGTGGCCGAGCTGCACCTGGGCGTACTTCTCCCCGCGGACGACGACGTGCTGCGACGGGTCGTAGGTTTTGGCGTGGTAGTACTCCGAATCCACGACCAGACCGACGGCGTAGCGCTGCCCTTCCGGGATCGAGTACTGCAGCGGCGCGAGCTCCTGCGGCGGGACGCCGTCGGGGTACGCGCCCGCTTCCGGGTACGCCCGGCCGTACACGGGGATTCGCCCCGAACCGGCCTTCGGCGCGGCGACCACGCCGAGCGTCGGGCGCACGACCGGGGCTGACGCCGGGCTCTTCAGCCACGCCTTCCGGCCGTTGAACCAGATCGCCGTCCAGTCGTCGTCCGATCCGGCGACCGCGTACACCTGGCCGGTCACGACGCGGCTGCCCCAGTCGGACAGCTGCATCGACTGCGGCGAGCCGTCCGGGTTCAGTGCCGGATCGCTGAGCAGTGGCGCGTCGTCGCGGGGTTCGGTGCGCAGCACGATCATCGCCGAGCCGGTGACCGGGCACGCGGCGGACGGATCGTCGGCATCGCAGCCGCGGTAGGGCACGTGGTTCGCGTCGAAGTCCGGCAGGACCACCACCAGGCCGGTGTCCGCGCGCCACGTCGGCAGGTCGGCGCCGAGCAGCTCGAAGTAGTGCGCCCAGTCCCAGTACGGCCCCGGATCCCAGTGCATGCCGGCGACGTCGTCCGGGGTGGTGCCGGGGACGTTGTCGTGTCCGATGATGTGATGCCGGTCCAGCGGAATGCGGAATCTGCGGGCCAGGTGTCGCACCAGCTTGGCCGACGCTCGGTACATCGCCTCGGTGTACCAGGCCGGTTCGGCGGCGAAGCCCTCGTGCTCGATGCCGACGGACGTGGCGTTGACGTACCAGTTGCCCGCGTGCCACCCGACGTCCTCGGTGCGCACGTGCTGCGCGACGTGCCCGTCGGAGGAGCGGATCGTGTAGTGCCACGACACGTACTCCGGGTCCTGCACCAGGCCGAGCGCGACGTCGTAGGTGCACTCGGTGTCGTGGATGACGATGTGGGTGATGCGCTGACTGTCGGGACGGTTCGCCTGGTCGTGGTTGCCGTAGCTGCCCGGGTCGTCGGAGAGTTGTTCGTACGGCGCGGGGATCCACTCGACGGGCAGGTCGTCGGGGCCCTCCGGCGGTGCGGCGCGCGCGGTGCGCAGGCCGAGCGAGCGCAGCTGGGAGCGGTCCGGACGTGCGGTCGTCGCGGCGAGCCGCACCGTTTCTCCGTCGACGGTCACGCGCTCGGCGCCCTCGCCCAGGACGGCGTACACCTCGTCGGCGAAGAAACCTGCGGTGGCCTCGTCGTCGGAGCCGGCATAGCGGGCGACCGCGCCGTAGAAGTCGCCGGGTTCGCGCCCGCGTGCCCCGGACATGCGGTGGTAGTGGGCGAGCACCGCCGCACCGCCGCGGATGTTCTCCACTGGGTCGGTACGCAGCGTCTCCGTGTCGACACCGGTGAGCTCGGATGCGAGATCGATCGTCTGCAGCCGTGCGGTCGGGGTGCTCTCGGCGGGGGAGGTGGGCCGCAACGCACGGCGTGCGGTGTCGCCGCGCGGATCCTCGACGGCGACGCCCGCGTCGGCGGCGGTGCTGCCGTGGCTGTCGTGGTGACTGCCGCCTGCCGCCGCGGTGCGCAGGTCGGTGAGGTGCATCGGCCCGTACCCCGCACCGCTGCTCGGCCTGCCGCCATGGTCGTCCCAGCGGGACTCGAGATACGACACGGCCAGCAGCACCCGTTCCGGGACACCGAACTCCGCCGCGGCCGCGGTGAACGCACGCTGCCGGGCGCTCCGTGTCGCGGCGGAGGCGACGCCGCCCGTGGCGGACAGTCCCACGGTGGCCGTGGCGAGGCCTGCGGTTCCGGCGGCGGCACGGAGAGCCGTACGTCGAGGGAAGGTGTCCACGCGTTCACTCCTCACCGGGCGATGTGACGTGAGGAACGTACCGACAATTCGCCTACCGTGGAACGAACTTTCCTCCGGGAGGCCGTCGCCGTCCGGGTGACACTCCAGTGCCCGGGGCGTTCCACACCCCCGGAGGTGCTCTTGGGGCGACCGAGTGCCGTGCCCGGACGGCGAAACGGCCCCCGACGTGGGGTCGGGGGCCGTTTCGCGCGCGGTCGTCAGGAGCAGCTTCCGCAGCACCCGCATCCGCGGCCGGTACACGCACTGCAGCAGTTGCAGCCACCCATCCGGATCACCGTCCCTTGTCCGTGTCGTCCGCAGGGTCGTTCACGGTAGGTCGGTGGGCCGTGCTCGCGGCACCGCGCGACGAGTGACGACCGCCGGTCACGGGGAGTGCGCACGCGCGGAAAGGCGCCGATCAGGCCGGTTGTGGACCCTGGTTGCGCGGCTAGCACTCCCGTCGCTAGAGTGCTAATCGAACGGCACCACACACGCCCCGGCACCCGCGACGGCGGGGTGGTAGGCGCCGTACCCAATAGGTACCTGCCAACGCTTTCTTAGACCCGTGGAGGTCAACCCGGTGAGCGTGAACATCAAACCGCTCGAGGACAAGATCGTTGTCCAGAGGAGCGAGGCCGAGGAGACGACGGCTTCCGGTCTCGTCATCCCGGACACCGCCAAGGAAAAGCCCCAGGAGGGCAAGGTTCTGGCCGTCGGCCCGGGCCGTGTCGACGACAAGGGCAACCGCGTCCCGGTGGACGTGAACGAGGGCGACGTCGTCATCTACTCCAAGTACGGCGGCACCGAGGTCACGTACAACGGCGAGGAGTACTTGATCCTGTCCGCCCGCGACGTGCTGGCCGTCGTCAACTGACGACCCGCTATGCGTTGACGCCCCGGGCCCCGCTGACGCCGGGGGTCGGGGCGTTTCGCGTGCCTGGAGAGAGGTTCCTCAATGCCTAAGCAGATCAATTTCGACGAGGATTCTCGTCGCGCGCTCGAGCGCGGGGTCGACAAGCTCGCCAACGCCGTCAAGGTGACACTCGGCCCGCGCGGCCGGCACGTCGTCCTGGACAAGCAGTTCGGCGGCCCGACGGTCACGCTCGACGGCGTGACGGTCGCTCGCGACATCGAGATCGACGAACCGTTCGAGAACCTCGGTGCCCAGCTGGCCAAGAGTGTCGCCACCAAGACCAACGACGTGGCGGGCGACGGCACCACCACGGCGACCGTGCTCGCGCAGTCGCTGGTCAAGGTGGGCCTGCGCAACGTGGCCGCCGGTGCCAACCCGGCCGCCCTCGGCGCCGGCATGGAGAAGGCCGCCGACCACGTGGTGGAGTTCCTGAAGAACAAGGCCACCCCGGTCAAGGGCCGTGACAACATCGCCCAGGTCGGCACGGTCACGTCACGGGACGCCAACATCGGCGCCCTGCTCGGCGAGGCCGTCGAGAAGGTCGGCGAGGACGGCGTGATCACCGTGGAGGAGTCCTCCACGATGGCCACCGAGCTCGACATCACCGAGGGCGTGCAGTTCGACAAGGGCTTCCTGTCGGCGCACTTCGCGACCAACCCGGAGGAGCAGCGGGCGACCCTCGAGAACGCCTACGTGTTGCTGCACCGGGAGAAGATCTCGTCGCTGAACGACTTGCTCCCGCTGCTGGAGAAGGTCGCCGAGACCAAGAAGCCGCTGCTGATCATCGCCGAGGACGTCGAGGGCGAGGCGCTGTCCACGCTCGTCGTCAACTCGCTGCGCAAGACGATCAGCGCCGTGGCGGTCAAGGCTCCGTTCTTCGGCGACCGCCGGAAGGCGTTCCTGGACGACCTGGCCGTCGTCACCGGCGGCACGGTCATCTCGAGCGAGATCGGCATGAAGCTGTCCGAGTCGGGCATCGACGTGCTGGGCCAGGCCCGTCGCATCGAGATCACCAAGGACGCGACGACCATCGTCGACGGTGCGGGCTCCAAGGAGGCCATCGCCGACCGGATCTCCCAGATCCGCAGCGAGATCGAGACGACCGACTCCGACTGGGACCGCGAGAAGCTGCAGGAGCGGCTCGCGAAGCTGGGCGGCGGCGTCGCGGTCATCAAGGTCGGTGCGGCCACCGAGACCGAGCTGAACGAGCGTAAGCACCGCATCGAGGACGCTGTGGCCTCCACCAAGGCGGCCGTCGAGGAGGGCATCGTGCCCGGCGGTGGTTCGGCGCTGGCTCACGCGTCGAAGGAGCTCGAGGGCAACCTCGGACTCACCGGCGACGAGGCCACGGGTGTCAAGATCGTCCGTGAGGCGCTCACCGCTCCGCTGTACTGGATCGCCCACAACGCCGGCCACGAGGCCGCCGTGCTGGTGTCGAAGGTCAGGGAGCAGGACTGGGGCCAGGGCCTCAACGCCGCGACCGGCGAGCTGACCGACCTGCTCGCGGCCGGTGTCGTCGACCCGGTGAAGGTGACGCGGTCCGCGGTTGCCAACGCCGCGTCCATCACCCGCCTCGTGCTCACCACGGAGGGCTCCGTGGTGGAGAAGCCCGAGGAGGACGACGACGAGGACGCGGGCCACGGTCACGGCCACGCGCACTGACGTCGGCGCCATCGGCGTCTCGTCGTAGCGACGGGGCGGCACTCCGGACCGGAGTGCCGCCCCGTTCTTCGTTTCCGGGCCGATCGTCGAGTTCGGCGCGGGACGGTCGCTCGGCGGAGGACGTGCGTCGGGTCGTGGAAATCGCTGGGCGCGCCTGGTCGATCCGGCTAATTCGGACGCGGTGACGTGCCCCGGCCAACATTTCTCGTGGAAGTAGTTCGCGGGAAAGATGTTTCGGACAAAAGAAAGGGGCGCCCGGTCGGACGCCCCTTTCTTCATCCCCCTCGGAAAAAGACTCACATGACGATCGTCAACGGTCGGTGTTCGTTGCGGATGATGTGCTCCCGTTCACTTTCCGACAGACCGCCCCACACACCGTAGGGCTCGTGCACTGCCAGGGCGTGCTCCCGGCACAGCTCGAGTACCGGGCACGACCGGCACACCGCCTTCGCTCTGGCCTCTCTGCGCGCTCTCGCCGGCCCCCGCTCCCCCTCGGGGTGGAAGAACGAACCGCTGTCCATGCCCCGGCACGACCCCTCGAGCTGCCAATCCCAGATATCGGCATTCGGGCCGGGAAGCCTGCGGATATCCGCCATCGGTGTCCCCTCGTCGAATCCGGCCCCACGTAGCCGGATCTGCTACGACTACTCCATTCGGTGCAACGGGTTGCACGTTAGAAGTGCGGCAAAAGTTGTTCAAGTGATGGGCCAGCGGATTCATTCTTTAGGCATCCCCCGCTGGTGTGATGGCAGACACAGTGTTGTTTTCTCGCCGACGTTGTCGTCCCCTCGGATTCGGATGTCGCGAACGGCCCGCTCCGGGCGCGAGGGCTGCGAAGGCAGGATGAGGCCGTGACTCTCGAGAACCACCTCCGCAGTCTCGCGTTCGGCGACCCGAGTGAAGCCGGCATCACACCGGACCACCGGTTCGCCGGTGTCGCGGCGCGGGCTCGCACGGATCGTGAGCACTGGCTGGCCGCCGTGGTGCTCGGTGCGTACGGCCGGTACGCCGCAGCGACGACGTTGCTGCGGCGGCTGCGTCACAGCCGCGACGTCGTGATCGCCTCGCTCGCCGCCAGTACGGTCGCCTCCCATCGCCGCCAGTTCGGCGGGCACGCTGCGGCCCTGCCTGCCGACGGGGCCGCGCTCTCCGCGGTGACGGGGCTCTCCCTCGCGAGCGCCGCGGACGGTGGCATCGCCGACGGCGACGGCATCGACGTCGCGGGCGCGTGGGCCGACGCCCTGCTCGGCCTGGGCGCCGACCATCTCGCGCTGGGCAGGCCCGCTACGGCGCGACGCCTCGTGGCGGACGTGACGACCGGGCTCGACGCGGCCTTCGGGGCGGGCGGCGGCAGCCTGCGCACCCGCGTGCGTGCGGGCTGGGTCGGCGCCGAGGCCGCACTCGCCGGTGGTGACCCGGCCGCGGCGGTCGCGTCGGCGGAGGAGGCGCTGCGTCGCGTCGATGTCGCACCCGGAGCGACACCGGTGCGGCACCGGGCCAAGACGGAGCTGATCCTCGCCGCGGCGCTGCTGGCGTCCGGGGCGGGCGCGGCGACGTCGACGCGGTCCGCGGAGTTGGTGACCTCGGCGCTCGCGACCATCGACACCCACGGGTTGGCCTCGTTGTCGTGGCCCGCTCGGCTCCTCGCCGCCGACGCCGACCCGGCGCGCGCCGGCGAGCACCGCCGCCGCGCCACGCGTGAGGTACACGCGCTGTTACCGAGGATCGACCCGGAGTTGAACAGACTCGCGGTGGGTTCGCCGTGGGTGCCCGTGTGAGCCCACGACCTGGCGTTCAGGCATCCGGGTCAGAGAAATTTCAAAAAAGCCACCAGATCGTGTCAAGGTCCGGCCTAAAGCGTCCGATAGTGGGGGTAGTACGTCACCCGGCTGCAGGAAGGAACCCCCGTGACTACGGTCTTGATCTGTGACGACCGACGCAGTGTCCGCGAAGGCCTCACCCGCGTGATGTCCGCTGTGCCCGGCGTCAGCCGCATCGACTGTGTAGCGCACGGTGACGAGCTGTTGGCGCGTTACTCCCGGCAGCCGGTCGACGTGGTGCTCGTGGGCACGCAGCGCGCCGTGCCCACGGGTGTGGAGGCCACGCGGCGTCTCGTGTCGGCAAACCCGCAGGCGAACGTGATCGTCTTCGGCGCCCCGGACGACGCGGGCAGCATCGCGGCGGCCATCGCAGGCGGCGCCCGCGGCTATCTGCGCTGGGACGCCTCGCGGCCCGAACTCGTCGCCGCCCTCGCGCACACGCTCGCCAGCACGTCCGTGCCCGCCCAGCGGCAGCCCGCCGACCCCGGCGTGCAGCTCACCGAGCGCGAGCTCCAGGTGCTGCGCGGTATGGCCCAGGGCAAGAGCAACGGCCAGATCGGCCGCGAGCTCTACCTCTCGGAGGACACGGTGAAGACGCACGCGCGTCGTCTGTTCCGCAAGCTCGGCGTGCGCGACCGCGCGCAGGCCGTGGCGCACGGCTTCCGGCGCGGCCTCGTGGCCTGACCGCCTCCTCGCCGGAGGCTCACCCGGGGACGAACGCCGACGGGGCGTGGCATGACGACATGCCACGCCCCGTCTCATGCGCGATGCGAGGTACCGTGTCCGACGGCGATGCCGTGAGCCGCAGCGCATCGCCCACACGGCCGCCCGTCACGCCGGACGCAGTGTGTTCGTGTGGCCGGAAGGTCGTTCGGTTGTGACCCGTCCGTGGGGCATGTCACCTGCGCGAGCGACGACCGGGAACTCACGCGGAACTCAGAGAGTGGCCGGGTACTGTGGTCACATCACCGGCGTGAGGGACGCTCAAACCCGCGCGCCGCTTTTCATGCACACCGAGACGTAACACCGGGATCGTTGTCTGCGATGGCCACTGTGGGGGATGGACTGGACGAGTCGGTCGCCGCCGCTGTTGAGGGAGATCAGCAAGCGGTCGAGCGGCTGCTCGCTTCGATCCGCCCCCTAGTGGTGCGGTACTGCCGCGCCCGTGTTGGCAGGCAGGAGCGTTCGTACGCTTCGGCAGACGACGTGGCTCAGGAGGTGTGTCTCGCGGTGCTTACCGCTCTGCCCTCCTACCGCGACCAGGGACGACCGTTCCTGGCGTTCGTCTACGGCATCGCCGCTCACAAGGTGGCCGACGCACACCGCGCGGCCGCCAGGAACAAGGCGGAGCCGGTCGCCGATGTGCCGGACGAGATGGAGCGTGACGTCGGGCCCGAGCAGTTCGCCATCCAGGGCGAGCTGAACGAGCGCATGACGAAGCTGCTTCAGATCCTGCCGGAGAAACAACGCGAGATCGTGGTGTTGCGCGTGGTCGTAGGACTGTCCGCGGAGGAGACCGCGGAGGCCGTGGGCTCGACCCCCGGCGCGGTCCGGGTCGCTCAGCACCGTGCTCTCGCGCGGCTGCGCAAGGTGCTGGCCGCTGAGGAGGTGGTCTGAGTGACGGAACACACCGGTCCCGCCGGTTCGCCCGACGAGCCGGAACGCGACGTCGACGACGCCGGAGCGGTCGAGTACGCCGAGACCAACATCGACGACGACACCGCCGAGACGACCGCGGACGAGACGACTGCGGACGAGACGACCGCGGACGAGACTGCTGCCGCTGCCGGTGCGGGTGACGACACCGAGGCCGGTGATGCCGGTGCGGACGACGCCGCCGACGGCGGAGCCGACGCCACGGCCGACACCGAGACCCCGGCCGAGGCCGACACCCCGGCCGAGGCCGACGGCAACGGCCGCATGGCCGATGTCGTCCATATCACCCCCGCGGAGACGGTCGGCTCCGGCGACGCGGAGCTCGGCGAAGCCGCGGAGGCCGACGACCCGATCGGCGGCACCGACGGTGCGGAACTCGCCACGGCCGCGGCGGACCTGTCCGCCGTGCAGGCGGACGACGCCCTGCTCGACGCGCTCGGCGGCCCGGACGCGAAGGTCGCCGACGAGCTCGGAGACGCCGAGCTGGGAGCCCTGCTGCTCGCGTGGCGGCGGGACATCGACAGCGAACGCATCCCCGAGCTGATCGACGCCGACACGGCCGCCACGGAGATCCGGACGGCGTCACTGGCCAAACGGTACGCGGGCCGTGGGCGTAAGCGGCGGTTCATGGTGCCGGTCGCGGCGGCCGCCGCGGTGCTGGCCATCGGGTTCACGGGCACGGCGCTCGCCGCGCGCGACGCCCAGCCCGGCGACACCCTGTGGGGCCTGAGCAAGGTGCTCTACACCGACCACGCCCGGTCCGTCGAGGCGGCGGCGTCGGTGCGCTCGTCGATGGACGAGGCCCGCCTCGCGATCGCCTCGGACCGCTACTCCGAGGCCCGCTCCGCGCTGTCGCAGGCGGAGAAGGACCTGAGGGACGTGACGGCCACCGAGGAGGCCGCGCAGCTCAAGGCGCGGCACATGCAGCTGATGCAACGGCTCGAGGGGAATCCGGACGAAGGCGCTCAGCAGCCGCCGGAGTCGTCGAAGGACGGCTCGTCGCCGAAGTCGACCTCGCCGGACTCCTCGTCGCCCGACTCGTCGTCGCCCACCGGATCGCAGCCGCAGCCCGGCCCGGACGACCCGACCGGCACCGCGCCGACCGAGCCGGAGGAGCCGACGACCAGCGAGCCTGACGACACCACCACGGGCTCGCCGAGCTCGGAGACGCCGACGCCCTCCAGCGAGACGAGCGACGACAGCGGCCGTTCGTCCGACGGCTCCGACAGCGGATCCCTGGAGTCGCCCGCCCTGTCCGGCAGCACCAACTGACAGCAGCCGGCTCCGACCCAGCCGGCCCGTCGACACGAGAACGCCCCCGAAGGTTCGTGGTGAACCCTCGGGGGCGTTCCGCTGTTCCGGGCCGGTGCCGGCATCGGGATCGGGATCGGGATCGGGATCGCACCACTGTTCGCCATGCGCGAACGAGCTCGTCCGCAGGGGCGCGGAGCGCGGGAGCGGCCCCTGATCGTCGGCCGATGTGAGCCCCCGTCCGGTCCGCCGCCGGATCTCGAGCACGGAGCCGTGGGGCGGATCCGTGCAGGAGGTCCTGCGCCGGGCCCCACCGGGACCCGGCGCAGGACCTCAGCAGCGGACCTCAGCAGCGGAGAGGTCGGCGGCGCAGACATCGGCTACGGAGACGCCGGCTACGGAGACGCCGGCTGCGTAGACGTCAGCGGCGTTGTGGTGCGCGCCGGTGGCTCAGTAGGCGTTCTCCGTCGTGGTGATGCCGTCGGCGAAGCCGCGGCAGTAATCCCACGTCACGTAGTCGGCGGGGTCCGGGTCGAACGCGGGCTCGTGGGGGCGCATGCGGCCGTCGGCGAGCAGCTGTTCGAGGCTGGCGCGGAGCAGGTGCCAGTCGTGGTAGTGAGGCAGATCGCACTCACCGCAGTCCACCACGATTCCACGCACCCCGCGGGGCTCGAGAAGCGCCTGGTAGACGGCCAGGTCGGCGAGGTCCGACAGGAGCTCGGTGCGCTCCTCCTCGGAAATGGGGTCGCCGGCCGGCTCGTCGATCTCTGCGATCTCCTTTGCCGGGTCGTCGGGGTCGTCGGCGAATGGGTCTGGGGGCAACACGTCGTGCGGCACGGGCTGCACGGTACCGGGAAGGTACCCCCATCCGTCCAGCTACCATCGATTACGAGGCGTTTCGCCCCGCGCCGCCATCCGCATCCCCCATGCACCGAGGAAGGTCCGCCGCCCTATGCCGAGCGAGTTCACCGACTCCGACTCCAGCGCCGCCGTGCCCGGTGGTGCCGATGACGCCGCCGTGATGGCGGACAAGTTCGCGCTCCTCGGGCTGACCTTCGACGACGTGCTCCTGTTGCCCGCCGAGTCGGACATCGTCCCGAGCACCGTCGACACGTCGTCCCGCGTCTCACGCAACGTGTCCCTGCGCATCCCGCTGCTTTCGGCGGCGATGGACACCGTCACCGAGGCGCGCATGGCCATCGCCATGGCCCGTCAGGGCGGCATGGGCGTGCTGCAGCGCAACCTGCCGATCGACGAGCAGGCGCAGGCGGTGGAGATCGTCAAGCGTTCCGAGGCGGGCATGGTGACCGACCCGGTGACGTGCTCGCCCGACGACACGCTCGCCGAGGTCGACGCGCTGTGCGCCCGGTTCCGCATCTCCGGCGTTCCGGTGGCCGACGCGTCGGGCCAGCTCGTGGGCATCATCACCAACCGCGACATGCGGTTCGAGGTCGACCATTCCAAGCAGGTGCGCGAGGTCATGACGCCGGCGCCGCTGGTGACCGCGCAGGTCGGCGTCACCGCCGAGGCCGCGCTGGGTCTGCTGCGCAAGCACAAGATCGAGAAGCTGCCGATCGTCGACGGCGCGGGCAAGTTGCGCGGGCTGATCACCGTGAAGGACTTCGTCAAGACCGAGCAGTACCCGGACGCCAGCAAGGACGACGACGGGCGCCTGATCGTCGGCGCCGCGGTCGGTGTCGGCGACGACGGTCATCAGCGCGCGATGGCGCTGGCGGACGCGGGCGTCGACGTGCTCGTCGTGGACACCGCGCACGGCCACTCGAGGGGCGTGGTCGACACGGTGGCGACGTTGAAGAAGGAGCTCGGCGCCGCCGTCGACGTGGTCGGCGGCAACGTCGCCACGCGCGCGGGTGCGCAAGCGCTCGTGGACGCGGGCGTGGACGGCGTGAAGGTCGGCGTCGGGCCGGGTTCGATCTGCACCACCCGCGTCGTCGCCGGTGTGGGCATGCCGCAGATCTCGGCCATCCACGAGGCGGACAAGGCGTGCAGGCCCGCGGGCGTGCCGGTCATCGGTGACGGCGGCATCCAGTATTCGGGCGACATCTCGAAGGCCGTCGCGGCCGGGGCGTCGGCCGTGATGCTGGGCAGTCTGCTCGCGGGCACCGCCGAGGCGCCGGGCGAGGTCGTGCTCGTCGGCGGGAAGCAGTTCAAGACCTACCGCGGCATGGGTTCGCTCGGCGCGATGAGCTCGCGCGGCGGAGCGCGGTCGTATTCGAAGGACCGCTACGCTCAGGACGACGTGCTGTCCGAGGACAAGCTGGTGCCCGAGGGCATCGAGGGTCGCATCCCGTTCCGCGGTCCGCTGGCGACCGTCGTGCACCAGCTCGTGGGCGGGCTGCGGTCCGGCATGGGCTACGCGGGTGCGCAGACGATCGCCGAGATGCAGCGTGCGCAGCTGGTGCGGATCACCGCGGCCGGGCTCAAGGAGAGCCACCCGCACGATGTGACGATGACCGTCGAATCGCCGAACTACACGACGCGCTGACCGCGTCCGGGACACCGGCACCGCGGCCCCACCGACGACGGGTGCGCGGCCCGAGGAACGCCGCCACGAGCGGTGGAATCGCCTGAGCGAGAGAGGACTACACGTGCGGGATCTGGTCGAGATCGGCATGGGACGGACCGCCCGGCGGTCGTACGACTTCGACGACATCGACATCGTGCCGTCGCGGCGGACGCGCTCGTCGAAGGTCGTGTCGACCGGGTGGCAGATCGACGCCTACCGGTTCGACCTGCCGCTCGTGACGCACCCGACGGACGCGGTCGTGTCGCCCCACACCGCCATCGAGATCGGCAAGCTCGGCGGGCTCGCCGCGCTGAACGCCGAGGGCCTGTGGGCGCGGCACGCCGACGCCGAGAGCGCACTCGCCAGGGTCGCCGAGGCGGCCAAGGAGGGCGCAGCACCGTCCGAGGTCGTGCAGCGCCTCCAGGAACTGCACTCCGCGCCCGTCCGGCCCGACCTCATCACCGAGGCGGTGCGCACCGTGCGCGACTCGGGCGTCACCGTGGCGGCGCGTGTCAGCCCGCAGCATGCGGCCGAGCTCACCCCTCACCTGCTGTCTGCGGGCGTGGAGATCCTCGTCGTGCAGGGCACGATCGTGTCGGCCGAGCACGTGGGGGAGGACAACGGCGAGAGCGACACCGACCCGCTGAACCTCAAGGACTTCATCGCCGACCTCGACGTGCCGGTGGTCGCGGGCGGCGTGAGCGACTACCGCACCGCGATGCACCTGATGCGCACCGGCGCGGCGGGTGTGATCGTCGGTCACGGCTACACCCCGGGCATCACCAGCACGGACCAGGTGCTCGGCATCGGCGTGCCGATGGCGACGGCGCTGATCGACGCCGCGGCCGCACGCCGCGACTATCTCGACGAGACCGGCGGGCGCTACGTCCACGTGCTCGCCGACGGCGGGGTGCGCCACTCCGGTGACATCGCCAAGGCCGTCGCGTGTGGTGCCGACGCCGTCATGCTCGGTGCCCCGCTGGCAGCGGCGTCCGAGGCGCCGGGACACGGCCTGTACTGGACGTCGGCGGCGGCGCACCCGTCGCTGCCGCGTTCGCGCGTGGCCGCAGCGGACCAGCGCGAGCAGGGTTCCGTGGACCTTCGCACGCTGCTGCACGGGCCGTCGCACGACCCGAGTGGCACGGTCAATCTGTTCGGCGCGCTCCGCCGGGCGTTGGCCAAGACGGGCTACTCCGACCTGAAGGAGTTCCAGCGCGTCGGCCTGACCGTCCGGCACTGAGCGTCGCGCTCTGCCGCCCGTTGGGCACCCCCAAGGGCACCTACGTGAATTGACCCGTTGGTAACTTACCTCTGGTCAGAAGATGCCCCGCTGGTTACAGTTTTGCTGTGACTTCGCGTAACACCATCGCTGGGGATGGCAGGACGGACCTCGACTACGACGTGCTGGTCGTCGGCTCCGGATTCGGCGGCAGCGTCGCGGCGCTACGGCTGACCGAGAAGGGCTACCGCGTCGGCGTCATCGAAGCGGGCAAGCGCTTCACCGACGAGGATTTCGCCAAGACGTCGTGGGATCTGCGCAACTACCTGTGGGCTCCGCAGCTCGGGTGCTACGGCATCCAGCGGGTCCACCTGTTGCGTGACTGCATGATCCTCGCCGGGTCGGGGGTCGGCGGCGGCTCGCTGGTGTACGCGAACACTCTCTACCGGCCGCTCGCCCCCTTCTACCGGGACCCGCAGTGGTCGCACATCACCGACTGGGAGTCGGAGCTCGCGCCGTTCTACGACCAGGCGAGCCGCATGCTCGGCGTGAACGTGAACCCGACGGTGACCCCGTCCGACGAGGTCATGCAGAAGGTGGCCGCGGACATGGGCGTCTCCGACAGCTACCACGCGACACCCGTGGGCGTGTACTTCGGCGAGCCGGGCAAGGAGGTCGCCGATCCGTACTTCGGCGGTGCCGGACCGGAGCGCACGGGCTGCACCGAGTGCGGATCCTGCATGACCGGCTGCCGCGTGGGCGCGAAGAACACGCTCGCCAAGAACTACCTGTACCTCGCCGAACAGGGCGGAGCGCACGTCGTGCCGATGACGACGGTCACGGCGGTGCGGCCCCGTGGAAAGGGGGGCGCCCCCGCCCATGCGGACGTCGCCGGCGGGGGAGGGACGTTCGAGGTCGACCTGCGGAAGACGGGCACGACGTCGACGAAGTTCACCACGACCGTCACGGCGGGCCACGTCGTCATGGCCGGGGGTACGTGGGGCACGCAGAAGTTGCTGCACGCGATGCGCGACAACGGCACGCTGCCGCGTCTGTCGAACCGCTTGGGCGAGCTGACGCGCACCAACTCCGAGGCCATCCTCGGAGCGGCGCGCACCGACGTCGACCCGGAACGCGACTACAGCCGGGGCGTCGCGATCACGTCGTCGATCCACCCTGACGCGAACACGCACGTCGAGCCGGTGCGCTACGGCAAGGGCAGCAACGCGATGAGCCTGCTCCAGACGATCGCCACCGACGGCAGCCTCGCCGAGCCGCGGTGGAAGCAGCTGGCCAAGTACATGCTCAAGCACCCGATGAAGAGCTTGAAGATGCTCAACGGCTACAAGTGGAGCGAGCGGACCGTGATCCTGCTCGTCATGCAGAGCCTCGACAACTCGATCACGACGTTCACCAAGCGGGGTCTGTTCGGGCGGCGCAGGTACACGTCGAAGCAGGGCCACGGCGAGCCGAACCCGACGTTCATCCCGGCGGGTCACGAGGCCACGCAGCGCACGGCCGAACACATCGACGGCGTGCCGGGCGGTACGTGGGGCGAGATCTTCGACATCCCGCTGACCGCCCACTTCATCGGCGGCGCACCGATCGGCACGAACGCCGACGACGGTGTCATCGACCCGTACCACCGCGTGTTCGGCTACCCGAACCTCCACATCGTGGACGGCACGGCGATCACGGCGAACCTGGGCGTGAACCCGTCGCTGACGATCACGGCGCAGGCGGAGCGGGCGTTCTCGTTCTGGCCGAACGCGGGCGACGCGGATCCGCGTCCGTCGCAAGAGGCGGGCTACGTCCGGATCGACCCGGTCGCCCCGCGGCGCCCGGTCGTCCCCGCCGAGGCGCCGGGCGCCCTCCGCCTCCCCATCACCCCGGTGTAACCCTCAGCGTGTCCTGCACCCGGCCACGCGGGTGGTGCACTCGTGCCGCCGTGTTGCGCCTCCCGGAGCCCGTGTTGCGCAACACGGCCCCCGGAATGAGCAACACGGGCCGGTGGGGTCAGGTCAGGGTCGTCAGCTGGGGTGTGGTGATCGCGTGCATGGTGATGCGGACCGTGGCCGGGTCGTAGTCCGGTACGTCGCCGACGACGACGCGAGCGGCCTCCAAGTGGGAGCGTGCACGCATCGCCAGTGCGGTGTCGCCGGTGAACAGCCCGACCGCCGGTGTGGCCGCGCCGGGTACCGCGACCGCGGCGAGCGCCTCCTCCGGTTCGTCGGCGACCGTCACGGCCAGCACGGGTCCGCAGGTGGGTTCGTCCTCGGTGCCGGTGACCAGCGTCGGCTCTCCCGAGGTGCCGCCCGCCAGGACGGTGGCGCCCGCCGCGGTGGCCTCGCTCAGCCAGGCGGCCGCCCGCTCGGTGATGTCGGCGGGCAGGGCGCCCACCGAGACGGACGTGTCGTATGCGCTTCCGGTCGGCTGGGCCTCGACCGCCGACGTCAGCGCGGGCAGCAGTTCGTCGGCGACCGCCGCGCACACCACGGCCCGTCGCACCGCCTCCGGCCGCATCCCGCCCTGGCGGGTGGCGGCGACGGCGATGCGCTCGGCAACGTCGGCGACGTCGGCGACGTCGGGAATGTCGGTGACGACCACGGCGGCGCCCCGTGACCGAGCCGTCGTGTCGATCCGCACCAGGTCTCCGGCCTCCGGCTCGTCGCCCGGCAGCACGGAGAACGCACCCTCGGGCAGGCCGACCTCGCCCAGCGCCTCACCGAGTGCCAGCGCGGACAACGGCGTCGCGGTCCCGGCGGCCACGATCACCGGTGCGCCCACCGCGAGCGCGGCGGCCACCGCGTGGGCGGCGCTGCGCAGGGGTGCCTCCGGCGACGCCACGCCCAGCACCGGTCCCCGCGGAACGTCGTGGATCAGGGTCGTGACGCCGCCGTCGCTGCTCACCCGGCCCTCGCGGGGGAGCGGATGCCGTGCCGCGTACCGCAGCACGGCGACGGCGTCGTCGACCTCGCGCTGTGCCCAGCGCAGCGGGATGCCGCTTTCCGCGGTGAGCAGTTCCGAGAGTTCCTCGTGGCGCGCCTCGAGTTCGCCCGCGGCGATCTGCAGCGCACCAGTGCGCAGCTGCTCGTCGTCGATCCGGCCGAGGCCCACGGCGGTCTCCACCGCGGTGGCAGCCTGCTCGGGTGTGGGTACCGCAACCGTGGCCACCTCGGTGTCGTCGACGGGGTGGGTCACGGCGGCGGTGTCGGGACTCGACTCCGCGCGCCCGGCGATCCAGGTGTCGCGCGGCCGCGGGGTGTAAGCGTCGTCCTCGGTGTCGAACTCGAAATCCGGCGGGCCTGCTGTGGTCATGGGCGCACCTTATGTGGGCCCGCTCACCCGCCGTCACACCCGCCGTGACGTGGGGCCGAACGCGGCCCACCTGGCGGCGAGCGCCGTCGGCTCACCTGCGACGATGGAGGCCAGCCGAATGTCGCAGCGAGGAGGTCCCGCTCGTGCCCGAGAACACGTCCGCCGGTCCGGCAGCCGCCACCGAGGGTCCGGTCCTCGTCGTGGACTACGGGGCGCAGTACGCCCAGCTCATCGCGCGCCGGGTGCGGGAGGCGCAGGTGTACTCGGAGGTCGTGCCGCACACGGCGTCGGTGGCCGAGATGCTCGACCGCAACCCGTCGGCGATCATCCTGTCCGGTGGCCCGTCGAGCGTGTACGCGGAAGAGGCGCCGAGTGTCGACCCGGCGTTGTTCGACGCGGGCGTGCCGGTGTTCGGCATCTGCTACGGCTTCCAGGTGATGGCCCGCGCGCTGGGCGGCACCGTCGAGCACACGGGCACGCGCGAGTTCGGCCGCACAGAGCTCGACGTCTCGGGCGGGCAGCTGCACGAGGAAATGCCCGCGCGGCACCCGGTGTGGATGAGCCACGGCGACTGCGTGACGAAGGCGCCGGAGGGCTTCGACGTCACGGCGAGCAGTGAGGGTGCGCCGGTCGCCGGGTTCGAGAACGTGGGCCGCGGTTTCGCAGGCGTGCAGTACCACCCCGAGGTGGCGCATTCGCCGCACGGCCAGGAGGTGTTGCGCCGCTTCCTGCAGGAGATCGCGCAGATCCGTCCACAGTGGACCACTTCGTCGATTGTGGACGATCAGGTCGCGCGGATCCGTGCCGAGATCGGCGACGGGCACGCCCTCTGTGCCCTGTCGGGCGGTGTCGACTCGGCCGTCGCGGGCGCGCTGGTGCAGCGGGCCATCGGCGACCGGCTCACGTGCGTGTTCGTCGACCACGGCCTCCTGCGCGCGGGCGAACGCGCCCAGGTGGAACGCGACTTCGTCGCCGCGACGGGTGTCAACCTGGTGACCGTCGATGCCCGTGACCAGTTCCTCGACGCGCTCGCCGGTGTCAGCGACCCGGAGGAGAAGCGCAAGATCATCGGACGCGAGTTCATCCGCGTCTTCGAAAGCGCCGCCCGAGACCTGAAGGACAAGGGCGACGCCGAGTTCCTCGTCCAGGGCACGCTGTACCCGGACGTCGTCGAATCCGGCGGTGGGGCCGGCACGTCGAACATCAAGAGCCACCACAACGTCGGCGGCCTCCCCGAGGACCTGCAGTTCAGCCTCGTGGAACCGCTGCGGCTGCTGTTCAAGGACGAGGTGCGCCGCGTCGGCCTCGAGCTCGGCCTGCCGGAGACGATCGTGCAGCGCCAGCCGTTCCCCGGGCCTGGCCTCGGGATCCGCATCATCGGTGAGGTCACCGGCGGCCGGCTCGACACCTTGCGCGCCGCCGACGCCATCGCACGCGAAGAGCTGTCGGCCGCCGGTCTGGACCACGACATCTGGCAGTGCCCCGTGGTGCTGCTGGCGGACGTGCGCAGCGTCGGAGTGCAGGGCGACGGCCGCACCTACGGCCACCCCGTCGTGCTGCGCCCGGTTTCCAGCGAAGACGCCATGACCGCCGACTGGACTCGGCTACCCTACGACGTACTCGAGCGCATCTCGACACGCATCACGAACGAGGTCGCAGAGGTCAACCGGGTCGTGCTGGACGTGACGAGCAAGCCGCCGGGCACGATCGAATGGGAATGACGCGCGAGACGAACCGGGGGTGGCGGACGTGTGGATCGCAGGCGCGATTCTGATCGTGGCGGGTGTGGCCGCTTTCTTCTTCATGCAGCACACAAAGAAGGAGCTGCACGCGATGATCGGCACGGAGACGCTGTCGATCCCGGAGCTGGAGGCCGAGCGCACGGCATCCGACGAGCTCGGCGCGAAGGGTTCGTTCCGTAAGACCACCGAGGTCGTCGGCGCGGCGCACCCGCGGCCGGAGGGCGTGCTGACGGCGGAACTGTCCAAGCAGGAATGCGTCTGGTACCGCTACACCGTCGAGCGCGAGTACGAGCACGTCGAGTACCGCGACGGCGACCGGCGCACGCGCAGGCGCACCGAGAAGATGGCCGACCACTCGTCCAACGCGGGCTTCGCCGTGATCGACGAGGCCGGCCGCACGATTGGCGTCGACCCCGGTGGTGAGCGGCCCGACAAGCCCGAACAGGTCATCGACCGGTTCGAACCGCACGAGGGCGGCCGCGGCAGCGTCGAACTGTTCGGCATCAAGCTGCCCAGCTTCGGCGGCGGCAACCGGACGATCGGCTACAAGTACAAGGAATGGATCGTCCGGCCCGGTCAGCGGCTGTACATCCTCGGCGAGGTGCACGACAAGATCGGCCCGTTGGTCATCGGGAAGCCGTCCGAGAGCGGGCATTTCATCATGTCGACCCGTTCCGAGGCCGAACTGCGCAAGTCCCGCGAGACGCAGCACAAGCTGCTGGCGCTCGGAACGGTCGCCGGTGTCGTCATCGGCCTCGGACTCGTCGTCGCGGGGATCGTGTCCTAGGAACCGGCCCACGCGCCGACCTCACGCCGTGGCCCACCGGAGACGCTCCGGTGGGCCACGGCGTTTTTCGTCTCGTGCCACCGTCGTGCCGCATGAACGATCGGACAGCTTCAGCCGACGGGCAGGGCCGAAAGTGGGGCCGAGTGCACTGGAAGGCCGAGCGCACTGGAAGGCCGAGCGATGAGCGGCTTCGGCGGAAACGGGAAAGGCGGGATTCCTCCCGCCACTTTCACTGTACCGCGCATCCCCGGGCTTGCGGCAATCCCCGGTGCGGGGCGCAGACTTGCGATTCCGGTCGACATTCCGGCCGAGTAATCCGTTCTCGGGAATTGCTTCAGGGAGACATTCGTGTTCGATGTGATCATCGTCGGCGGCGGCCCGACGGCGACGATGCTGGCGGCGGAGCTGCGGCTGCACGGGACGTCGGTGCTGGTGCTGGAAAAGGAGCCGGAACCGACCCCGGTAGTGCGGTCGCTGGGACTGCACGTACGCAGCATCGAGGTGCTCGACCAGCGAGGACTGCTGGAGCGGTTCCTCGACCGTGGCACGAAACATCCGCTGGGCAGCCAGTTCGCGGCGATCCCCACGTCGACGCCCGACGTGGACACGGCGCACGCCTACATCCTCGCGATACCGCAACCCGTCGTCGACCGGCTGCTCGAACAGCATGCCGTCGAGGCGGGCGCCGACGTCCGCCGCGGGTGCGAGGTGACCGGTCTCGTGCAGGACGACGACGGGGTGACGGTCGAGGTGGCGGGCGGTGGGGCCGAGCGCGCCCGCTACGTCGTCGGCTGCGACGGGGGCCGCAGCACGGTGCGGAAACTGCTCGACATCGGTTTCCCGGGCGAGCCGACGCAGACGGAGAATCTGCTGGGCGAGGTCGAGGTGACGGCGCCGCCCGAGGAACTGAGGGCCGCGATGGCCGAGGTGCGCAGGACGCAGCTGCGCTTCGGGATCGCACCGATCGGTGGCGGTGACGGCGTGCACCGCGTCACCGTGCCCGCGGCCGGTGTCTCCGACGACCGCACGCCGCCGACCCTCGACGAGCTCAGGACGCGGCTCGTCGCCGTCGCGGGCAGCGACTTCGGCGTGCATTCGCCGCGGTGGTTGTCGCGGTTCGGTGACGCCACGCGGCTCGCGGACCGTTACCGCGTCGGCCGTGTCCTGCTGGCGGGCGACGCGGCGCACGTCCACCCGCCGCTGGGCGGGCAGGGGCTCAATCTCGGCATCCAGGACGCGTTCAACCTCGGCTGGAAGCTGGCCGCCGAGGTGGCGGGACGCGCCCCGGAGGGGCTGCTGGACAGCTACGAGTCGGAGCGCCGCCCCGTGGCCGAGGACGTCCTCGACAACACCCGCGCCCAGACGGTGCTGATGGCGACCGACGCCCGGTCGCAGGCGGTACGCGGGCTCGTCGCCGAGCTGGCCGGGATCGACGAGGTGAGCAGGCGGCTGACCGAGAAGATCGTCGCCACGGCCGTTCGCTACGACGTCGGCGAGCCCGCCTGCGGCGAACGCGCAGCCCTGCTGGGGCTGCGGATGCGGGACGTGCCGTGGGCGGGCGGCAGGCTCTACGACCACATGCGCACGGGGCGGGGATTGCTGGTCGACCCGCTGGGGACGCTGTCGGTCGACGGGTGGGCCGACCGGGTCGACCACGTCGTCGAGCGGACCCGGACCGAGTCGGCAGGTTCCCCGGTCGACGGCGACTTCGCCGATGCCGTGCCGCCGATGCTGCTGCGGCCCGACGGGCACGTGGTCTGGGCGGGCGGTGATCCCGCCGCGCTGCCGGAACGGCTCACGCGCTGGTTCGGTGCACCCGGGTGAGGCTCCATGCCGTGCCGGTGCGGAACGAGCCGCACCGGCACGGCTCGTCAGCGGTCCTTGCGCAGCGACGCGGCCAGCATGATCACGCCCACAAGCACGGCGACGCCCGCGACGGCCCACCGGGGATCGACGTGCCCGATCCACACCGGACCGTCGAAGAACACGTAGCCGGCACCGCCGAGTGCGGCCAGCCCGGCGAGGAGTGACAGCGGATCGAACCTGCGTCGGTCGTGGGTGCCCGCGGCCGGATCGGCCGTGTGCTCGAACGGATTCTGCTCAGCCATCGCGCCGCACCTCCACGTTGCCGACACCGGCGTCGAGCGTCAGGTGGAACCGTTGTCCGCCGTCGGCTCCGTTGTCGCTCCCGACCAGGTTCACGTCGGTCATGCCGCTCTGTGACTTGTCCAGGCACGTGGCCGTGCCGGTACGGGCCTTGCAGTCGTAGGTCACGTCGGCGTCGCGGGGCACGGTGAACGTGATGTCGCCGGTGCCGACCGACGCCTCGACGGCGACCACCCTGCCGACGTCGGCGAGTTCGGTCAGATCCACGTTGATCGAGCCCGCAGTGAGTGCGTAGGTGTGGTCGAGTTGGCGCTCGTTGCGGGGCGTCTCGCGGATCTCGCCCAGCCCGCCCGAGTAGCCGCCCACGGGCCACGGGCTCGTCAGGACGGCCACCGCGGCCGTCGGCAGGGCGAACCAGATCAGCCCCCGCGCCCCTCCCGTGAACGCGCCGACCAGCAGGCCGCCCGCCAGCACGGCCAGCGTCGCGCCGGCCACCTGGGAGGCGCCCCACACCGGGTCGAGGACGGTCGCCGTCACACCCGCGGTGATCACCGCCAGCGCCAGTGTCACGAGCGTGACCTTGGAGGCGCAGCGGCGCCGCGATCGTTCCTGCGACGGTCGCTCCGGCTCCTCGGGCGGCGGCGCGGGAACCGGCGTGGAGGGGTCTGCCAGGTGCCAGCCGAGCGGGTTCGCGCCCAGGGCGTCCCAGTCGGTGGTGGCGGTGTCGACCCGGGTGCCGGACTGCGGCGCCGTCGCGCTCGCCGCCCGGGAAACGGGCCGGTTGAGGTGCCCTCGCCCGCGGTGCATCAGGTACAGCGCGGTGACGACGAGCGCCAGGCCGACGATGCCGCCGCCGTCCAGCCACGTGCCGCCGAACGCCAGTCCGAACGCGGGGAAGCACGCCGCGCACAGCAGCAGTGTCAGGCCTTTCGACGTCCCGCTGGCGCCGTGGCCGAGGAGCCCCTCGAACGCGGACACTTCGTCGTCGGCTGCCGGGAGGAACAGCCAGCCCAGCAGGTACACCGCCGGTCCGACGCCGCCGAAGAATGTCAGGGCGACGAGCGCCACCCGGATGACGATCGGGTCGATGCCGTACCGCATGCCGACCCCCGCGGCCACGCCCGCGACCTTGCGTCCCTGCGCGGGACGGCGGGGCCTGCTCGCCCAGAAGTCCTTGACCGTCGCCTCGAACCCGTCGAGATGCCGGGTCGCGCCGCTCGTGCTGTTCATGACGTCGAGCATGCGCCCCGCGGTGGCCCCGGCACATCGGGGAGCACCCTGAAACCGTCCCCGAGGACCACCGGCGGGCCCCGGCGCGGACGAGGCGCGTCTCCGGGCCGTGCTTCAGGGGTTTCCCTGATGATTCCGGTCGCCATGTCTGTGACGATGGACGGTGACCATGGATGACGTGCAGGAACAGGGCGCAGAAGGGCGTTCGGCGGACACGCGGCCCCGGGACGGAGTCGCCGCACCGGACGCCGGCATCCGCGCGCCCGCCGACGGTACGCAGGCCCACGGCGGACTTCCGGCCGCTCCGGTGACCACCGGCGCCGGCCGTTTCGGCGACGGCGAACCCGGCGACGGGCAGCCGGCGCCGCCGAAGATGTACCGCAGGCGTGGCGGCCGTGCGCTCGCCGGTGTGGCCTGTGGGCTCGCTGATCACCTCGGCGTCAAGGTCCTGTGGGTGCGGGCCGCGTTCGCCGTGCTCGCGGGCCTGGGTGGACTCGGAGTGCTGGCCTACGGCCTGCTGTGGGCGTTCGTGCCGCAGGAACAACGGGACACGTCCCGTGCCGAACTGTCCGGGCGTCAGCGGCAGCAGGCCTACGGGCTCATCGCGCTCGGTGTCGGGCTCACGGTCATCGGCGGTGTGCTGAGCGGTGTGCTCACCGGCTGGGCGGGACTGCCCGTGGCGGTGGTGCTCGTCGGCGTGGCCGTCGTGTGGCGGGAGGCCGACGAGACGCAACGGCGTCGCTGGCGCAAGGGTGCGAAGTCCGGTGTCGCCGGAGTCGTGTTCGGCGGCGGGGGCGTGTCGGCGACCATCCGAGTGCTGGCGGGCGTCGCCGGAGTCGTGACCGGCATCGGCCTGATCGTGCTGCGCGGCAGCGGCCTGGCCCAGTTGCAGTTCGCCGTCGTCGCCGTGCTCGCCACGCTCATCGGCGTGGCCCTGCTGACGGTGCCGTTCTGGCTGCGCCTGGTCCGCGACCTCGGTGACGAACGCCGCGCGCGCATCCGCACCGAGGAACGGGCCGAGATCGCCGCCCACCTGCACGACTCCGTGCTGCAAACGCTTGCGCTCATCCAGAAGCGCTCCGACCATCCGCGCGAGGTGACCCGGCTGGCCCGCGGCCAGGAACGGCAGCTCCGCGCGTGGCTCTACGGTCCGAACGGCTACGGCACGCCGAACCGTGACGCATCGGCTCCCGGCTCCGACGGTCCCGGTGAGGCGGAGTCGGCGCCTGCCACCCTGGCCCAGGCCGTGGCGGAGGCGTGCGGCCAGGTCGAGGACACGTTCGCCATCTCGGTGCAGCAGGTCGTGGTCGGTGACGTCGAACTCGACGACGGCCTCGTCGCGCTCGTCCAGGCGGCGCGCGAGGCCATCGTGAACGCCGCCAAGCACGCGGGAGTCGACGAGGTCAGCGTGTACGCCGAGGTCGAACCCACAGCGGTGACGGCGTTCGTCCGGGACCGTGGGGCCGGGTTCGACCCCGACGGCGTGCCCGAGGACCGCCACGGGCTGTCCGACTCGATACGGGGCAGGATGGAACGCGGCGGCGGCAGCTGTCGGGTGCGGACTGCACCCGGCGAGGGCACCGAGATACAGCTCGAAATGCCGCGTTCGGACAGCACCGGCAACAAGGACAGCGGCGCCAAGGACAGCGGCGGCAGAGACACCGGCGGCAAGGACACCGGCGGCAAGGGCGATGACGGTGAGAGCGACTCGGCGTCCGGCCGCGCCACACACGACCGAGCAGCACAGGGGGCAGCCTCATGACGACCGACGACCCGCGCACCACCGACGGCCCGGGCACGACCGACGGCACCGACAGCCCGGCCGGCACCATCGCGGACGCGGAGTCGTCCGGCGGCCACGAGGCGCAGCCGTCGGACAGGCCGGTGACGGTGTTCCTCGTCGACGACCACGCCCTGTTCCGTGCCGGTGCGAAGGCGGAGCTGCAGTCGATCAGCGACGAGATCCGCATTGTCGGCGAGGCGGGCTCGGTCGGCGAGGCGGTCGCCGGCATCACGCGGATGCGGCCGCAGGTCGTGCTGCTCGACGTGCACATGCCCGACGGCGGCGGTGCCGAGGTGCTGCGTCGGTTGCGCGGCGAGTTGCCGGACGTGGTGTTCCTCGCGCTGTCGGTGTCCGACGCGGCCGAGGACGTCATCGCGGTCATCCGTGCCGGTGCGCGCGGCTACGTCACGAAGACCATCTCGTCGACGGAGCTGGTGCAGGCCATCGTGCGGGTGGCCGACGGCGACGCGGTGTTCTCGCCGCGGCTGGCGGGATTCGTGCTGGACGCGTTCGCCGAGCGGCCGGGCGCCGAACCGATCAGCGATCCCGAACTGGACCAGCTCACGCCGCGTGAACGGGACGTGCTGCGGCTTCTCGCGCGGGGTTACGCGTACAAGGAGATCGCCTCCGAGCTGTTCATCTCGGTGAAGACGGTCGAGACGCACGTGTCGAGTGTGCTGCGCAAGACCCAGCTGTCGAACCGCTACGAGCTCTCCCGCTGGGCCACCGACCGCCGCCTCGTCTGAGTCCCACGGGTGCCGTGAACGGCACGACAGTGCAGACGTTCTTAAACAGGGTTCAGAACTGTTCGCTTGTCCTCATTAGTTGCGGTGGGCGAAGCTTGACGTATGCAGGTCGAGTCCCGGAAATCCGCCGTGTTGCCGTGGGTCGCCGCGCTGGCGGTCATGGTGTTGTGGGCGTCGTCGTTCGTGGTCATCCGGGGTGTCGGGGTGCATTTCTCGGCCGGTGCGATGGCCTTGCTGCGTCTGATCGTCGCCTCCGTCGCGTTGGGGATCGGGGCGATGCTGTACCGGCCACGGTGGCCCGGCACGGCCGCTGCGTGGGGCTGGATCCTGCTGTGGGGCGTGTCCTGGTTCGGCGTGTACACGGTCGTGCTGAACCTCGCCGAGCAGCACATCGACGCGGGCACTGCGGCCATGCTGGTCAACGTCGCGCCGCTGCTGGTCGCGCTCGCCTCGGGCGTGCTGCTGGGGGAAGGCCTGCCCGCGCGGTTGTTCGTCGGCATCGGCGTGTCGATGGCGGGCATCGTCGTGATCACGCTCGCCACCACGACCGGCAGGCTGACGGTCGCCGGCGTGGTGCTGTCGCTGATCGCCGCACTGCTGTACGCCGGGAGCGTGCTGCTGCAGAAGTGGCGGCTCACCGGCGGCGACTCGTACGCCGTCACGCTCGTCGGCATCGTCGGCGCGATGGTGGCGTGCACGCCGTTCTTCGGCGACCTCGCCGACGATCTGGGGGCCGCGTCCTCGGCGTCGGTGCTGGCCGTGGTGTACCTGGGCCTGTTCCCGACCGCACTGGCGTTCAACCTCTGGGGCTACGCGCTCAAGCACGTGCCCGCGGGAGTGCTCAGCTCATCGTCCCTGGTCGTGCCCGCGCTCGTGGTACTGCTGTCCTGGATCGCGCTCGCGGAGGTGCCGCCGCTGCTGGCGATCCTCGGCGGCGGGTTGTGCCTGAGCGGGGCCGGCTTCTCGATCGTTCCGCACATCCGCGCGGCGCTGCGCAGGCCCGAGCCGGTGGGCGAACCGGCCCGTTCGCCGACGGGATGACCGCAGGCCTCAGCGGGTCGCGCGGTCGCGCATGGCGTCGAGCAGGGCCTGGCGGGTGATCCGGCCGACGAGCTCTTGAGCAGGTGCCGTAGCCGCGCCGAGCGCGTCAGAGGACGAGCACCAGCACGACGACGAGCACCACGAGCACGACGCCCCCGCCTGCGAGCAGCCACGGGCGCATCGAGCCCGCGGGCGCGGGCGCTGCCGGTGGTGGCGGCGGGGGAACGGTGATCACCCGGGGCAGCACTACGGTCGGCAGCGCGGGAGCCGTCGGCGGCACGAGCCCTTCCTCACGGCCCTTCGTGACCGCCCGCAGCGACTGCACGGTGTCCTGCATCGTGGGCCGCAGGTCCGGGTCGTCGCGCAACAGCTTCAACAGCGTCCCGGTCAGCGCGCCGCAGCGACGTGGCACCACCGGCGTACCCGTGCCGTCCTCGCCGAACGGCGGCACGCCCTCGACCGCGGCGAACAACATCGCACCGAGTGAGAAACCGTCCGACGCAGGCGAGGGTTCGACGCCACGGGCGAGTTCGGGAGCGCGGTACGCCGGGTCGGCGGGTGGTTGTGACAGACCGATGTCGGTGAGTTTGACGCCGCCGTCGTCGCACAGCAGCACGTTTCCGGGCTCGACGGCCCCGTGCGTCACGCCGATCGCGTGGGCCGTAGCCAGCGCCGCACCCAGCCGGTGACCGAGGTACGCCGCCTGCTGCGGGCTCAGCTCCCCGTGCTCGGCGAGGAAGTCGGCCATGTTGCGGCACGGCACGTACTCCATGACCGCCCACACGTCGTCCTCGTACTGCACGGCGTCGTACACGGCGATCGCCCCGGCGTGCACGACCCGCGTCGCCTGCCGGGCCTCCAGCAAGGCCGTCCGGCGGGCGGGTTCAGCAGCCTCGCCGGCCAGGGTCGGGTCGACGTACAGCCGTTTCGCCGCCACCGTCCGGTGCAGCATCGTGTCGAACGCCAGCCACACGATGCCGGCCCGACCGCGTCCGATCGGCTGGTCGAGCCGGTACCGCTTGCCGACGACGGTGCCTTCCGCGTAGTTCACACAGCGCCCCGGACGGGTCAGGGTGCAGGGACACCGGCGTCACCGGTGCTATTACTGGTGGTGCCGGTGGGCTCGGGACTCGGTGGCTGTGTCGACGGTTCCTCCGTCGACGGCGGCGGTTCCGGCGACGGCTCGGTCGTCGGCTCGGGCTCGACGTAGGTCGACGTCGGCTCCTCGTAGGTCGGTTCCGGTTCGACGTAGGTCGGTTCGGGCTCGACGTACGTCGGTTCCTCTGTCGTCGGCTCCGGGGAGCTCGTCGTCGGAGCCGGGGAGCTCGTGGACTGCGACGTCGACGTGGTGGCCGGAGCCGGGTTGCCCGCGGGTTCCGGGTCCTGGTCGCCGCTCGGGCCGCTGAACAGCCACACCGCGAACGCGGCCAGGCCGATCACGACGAGCCCGCCGACCAGGGCGGGCACCTTCCATTTGGGCTTCTCGTCGTCCTCGCCCGCGGCACCGCCACCGGCGGCCGCCGCCACCCGCGTGCCGTCGCGGTCGTAGGGGTCCTGGTCGTCCGGGTAGGCGCCGTAGCCCGCGCCCGCCGCGCCCGCGACCAGGGTGCGGTCGTCCTGGCCGTCGTAATCGTCGTAGTCGAAGTCGTTGTAGGCGGTGGCGTTGTAGGCAGTGGCGGTGTAGGCCGGGTCGTCGTAGTCGCGGTCGGGATAACCGTGGTCGGCGTAACCGCCCGCCGCGGCGTAGTCGTCGTAACCGTCGTCGTAGTAGCCGCCTGCATCGGAGCCGAGCGTGCCGGAGTGCCCTGCGGGCGGTTCCTCGGCGGCGCCCGCGGCACCGGCACCCAGTGCTGCGCCGACCGCTCCACCGGCAGCGGCGGCACCCGCGGTGCCGAGCATCGACGTCCGGTCGTCAGCGCCCGCCTCGTCGGCGGGTCCGCCGAGCGGGGTCTCACCACGGGCGACGGCGTCGAGCAGTTCCTCGCACTCCTCGGCGGTGGGCCGGTGCTGCGTCTCGGGATGCAGCATGACGGCGAGCACGCTGGTCAGCGGCCCCGACTGGCGCGGGGGGTTGATCTGCCCCGCGGCAACTGCGTGCAGCAGGCTGAGCGTGTTCTCGGACAGGCCGAACGGCGGCTGCCCCTCCGTCGCCGCGTACAGCGTCGACCCGAGCGAGAAGACGTCGGATTCGGGCCCCGGGTCGCCGCCGATGGCCACCTCTGGCGCCAGGTATGCGGGGGTGCCCGCGATCATGCCCGTCTTGGTGACCGTGACGTCGTCCTTCGCGCGGGAGATGCCGAAGTCGGTCAGCTTCACCATGCCGTTCGGCGCGAGCAGGATGTTGCCCGGCTTGATGTCGCGGTGGACGATGCCGACGGCGTGCGCGGCCTTCAGTGCCGCGGAGACCTGGGTACCGATCTGCGCGACGTCGACCGGCGAGAGTGTTCGGCCGCCCTGTAGTTCCTGCGCGAGGCTCGTCGACTCGAGGTACTCCATGACCAGACACGGCTGGCCGCTGTCGTCGGTGACGACGTCGAACACGCTGATGGCGTTCGGGTGGTGGAGGCGCGCGGCGATCCGTGCCTCGCGCATCGTGCGGGCGCGCGCGTCGTCGATCTCGTGCTCGTCGAGCCCGGACTGGAGCAGGAGCTGTTTGATGGCCACCGTGCGGTGCAGCAGTTCGTCCCGCGCCATCCACACGGCGCCCATGGCACCGGAACCGATCCGGCTCAAGACACGGTAGCGGCCCGCGATCAGGCGACCCTCGTCGCTCACGCGACCTCCTTCGGGGGCTGGTGTCTCCGGTGGTGGAGCGTAGGCACACCGATTCGACCGAGCTGGCTGGGTGTGGCCTGGACGCAACCGTTCGCTGCATCGACCACTCAGCACAGGTTAGGCCGCTCACGCTGTGCACACGAAGGCGGCACTGCGCGCACGGTAGGTCGCTCCGCACAGAGAGACGCGCGGCGGTCAGAAAGGTTGTGCCACCGAGACGAATGATACCGGTTCCGTCGTCGCTGCTCTGGGTAGCGATACGGCGGTCGCCGCCGCCGGGTTGTCGGCGGCGTTGTCATCCTCACTGGTGACGACCGCGGCCGCCACGATCGATGCGATGACCATGAGTGTCGCCACGACGAGCGCGATCAGCTTCGCGCGGCGTGCGACGGGATGCTCCGGTTCGGGATCCACCGCCGCCTGTTCGGGTTCACGGTCGGCCTGCACGCTGGGCGGGGGCAGGTACCGGCCGGGCTCGGCGAGGGTCTCGCGCAGGTAGGCGTCGTCGACGAAGTCGTCGTCCAGAATCTCCCGGTCGATGACGTCCTCGACTGCGACGCAGTCCTCACTGGCGTGCCGGCGCTCGTCCACTGTTCGGCCCTGTCTGCTCCGTCTCGTGATTCCTGTCGTGCGGACCCCTGCAGACCAGGTAACCGGCTGTCGTCGTCGATCACCAGGCCGTGTCGGTGGAGGGTTGCGGACGGACGACGAGCGGTCATCGCGATCACCCGGTTAGAGCAACTTGCAACCGCTCAACGCATGCACGTGCAAGCGAATGTGCGAGGGAACGTGCAGAAAACGTGGCATTGACCAGGTAATTTCCTGTGGTCACGCGCCGTCGGAGGAAATCTTCTCGGAGTCGTCGAACGTCAGTCGGCGGGTCTGTTCGACCGTGGTGCCGTCCTCGTACGTCACCCGGACCGTGTTGTCCGTGACGCCCTCGTACTGATCGATCGCGATGTGTTCGACCTCGAAGTAGGCGATGTCGGCGTACCGCCGCTCGAGGCCTTCGGGCCCCTGCTTGCGCAACTCGCCGCTGGTCAGTTCGTGCGCGGCTTGCGGATCCTCGGTGACGCGGTCGAAGAACGCCTGCGACCGCTGCGCCATCGCCTCCGTGTCGTGCGCCCTGCGGAAGTACAGCTGCTGGGCCGTCGACGTGGATGCGGGCGTGGGTGGGGGCTTCGACAGCGACGTCGACGGCGGCGCGGAGTCGGACGGCGCGGAGTCGGACGGCGCGGAGTCGGACGGCGCGCCGCTGCCGGGTCCGGTGGTCGCGGACGGGTCCGAACCGGTGGGCTGTGCGGGCCTGCCGGGGGAACCGTCGCGCACCGGGTCCGGAGCGGCGGTCTCGCGCGGCGTCTCCGTCTCGGACGGACTCCCGGAGGTGCTCGTCGTCGACGAGGTCGTCGACGACGTGGGGGGAACCGGCTGCTGGCCGCCGCGGTCGTCGCGCTCCTCGGGTAGCAGCGGTGCGACGGCACCGTTGCGGTCGGGCCAGCCGTCGACCGCCGCGGACTGCTCGTCGGGCCCGACCAGCAGCGTGCCCGCCACCAGCATCGCCACGACGACGGCGCCCGACGACAGGCTCGCGAACCATGCCGCCCTGCGCCAGGTCGACGGCGGCGTCACCGACGCGGGCACGGATCCGAGGTCGAAGGTGCCGAGCCCGTCGACGGGACGGACACTCACCTCGTCGGTGTCGTCTCCGCCGGTCGTGGCCGCCACGGGGGTGGACGCGGCGGCGGGAACAGGCGTGTGCCGGTGCGGTGCCGTGTCGGCGGTGGCCGGTCCCGTGGTGTCCGACAGTGCGACGCGCTGTCTGCGGGCGGGACGCTGCTGCCCCCGCGGCCTCTCCCGTGGTGGCGGTCCGGCCTGCGGTGGCGCGCTCGCCTGCGGCGGGACGGGTGCCGTCGTCTCAGCCGGGGACGGGGTGCCTGCGGGCGACGGCGCCTGGGCAGCTGACGGCATCTGGGCAGCTGACGGAGTCTGGGCGGCTGATGGAGTCTGGGGCGGAACCGACGGAAGGGTGCCCGACACCGACCCCGCGGCTCTGGCGTCGGGGGCCCACCCGCCGTCGTGAGTGGTCCGGCCGTGAGTGGTCCCGTCGTCGTGGACGGCCCTGTCGTCGAGTGCGTGCCGGCCACGGGAACGGCGGTCGTCCCGAGCCGGCCCCCGTCGGGACGGGTCATTCGTGGCGGGTTGGCCGGTGGTGGCCCGGGTCGGGTCGAAGAAGTCGAATGCGTCGCGCGAGCCGGAGGTCATGTGGTGCGGACCCCTCCTCGCGCGTCTTCTGACGTCGGGGATGCCCGGTTACGTCCGAACGGAGCAGCCGGCGAGCCCGCCGCATGCAGCAGGCCGGTGAGGGCCGCAGTGGTGACGACGGCGGCGCAGGCGGTGGTGCGGGGAGCGTGGGTGTCGGGGACGGCAGCGTGCCACGCACGCGCAGCTGCACGGTCGTATGCACGTGCGCTGCACGTTGCAGCGCACAGAGTGCCCCTCGAAACCCTCACTCGGACCAGGGTAGGAGCTTTCGGCGCTGCTGGCTGCCGCTGAGACCGTTAGTGCACGGATATCACTCCACCGGGCGCACCCTGGTTTCGTTGCGTGAGCGTCTGCGTCAGTTGCCGGAGCGGTACTTCGTCCGGGTGGACTGCAACGCCTTCGTCGCCACGGCCCCACTGCCCGCCGCGAGGAGGATCGCCACGACATCGAGGAACGCCGGGCCCGCCGTCAGCAGGAGCGCCAGCAGCGATGCGCCGGTCGTCCCTCCGGCGACGGGCCAGCGGCTGCGCACGTACTCGGCGACCGGGCCGCCGCCCGCACGTTTCGTCGCCGCGCTGTTGAGCAGCGCGAGGTACCCGGTGTGGCCAAGGGCGACGACGACGCTGGCGAGGGCGGCGACGAGCGCGATCAGGTGGATGATCGTTTCCATGTGTCCAGTGTGCCCGAATGCGGTGACATGCCGGTGGGCGGAAGCGGAACCCGCTACTCCGCGTAGGCCGGTCCCGCAGGTGCGGTGCGCGAGCGGCCCGGCCCGAGGCGCGAGTGTCCGGGGAGCCAGCGTCCCAGGCGTCAGAGCCGAGGTGTCAGTGCCGAGGTGTCAGTGTCCGAGGCGTCCGCGGCCGAGGTTCAGCAGTGCGAGCGCGAGTTGCCTGCCCTCGGGGCCGAGCTCGCGGTACCGGGCGAGCACGTCCATCTCACGGTTGTAGACGATGCGCGGACCGCCCGCGGCCATCCGCGCGGCGCCGATCGTCCGCGAGACCTCGGCGCGACGTTTGATCAGGCGCAGGATCTCGGCGTCGAGCCAGTCGATCTCCTGACGCAGGTCGTCGATCGCCGTCTCGGCGGCCGGTGCCTCGTCGGCCTGGGTGTCGGCGGCCTGCGTGTCGGCGGCCGGCACCTCCGCCGACCGGACGTCGGTGGCCTGGGAATCGTCGTGAGTCTGGGCGTTCATGTGACCCTCCGGTCGTGTCGGCGTGGCTCCGGACCCGGACCCCCGAGCCGACGAAAGCCCCGGGTCCGAGGACTCCGGGGCTTGAGGTGATGGCTGGTCAGCACGCGATCACGGGAGCCGGAGTCCGGATCCCGTAGAAAAATCGGCACGTCGCGTCGACCACGGCGCGAGTATGGCACATTCCGGCCGTGTCAGGGGCGCGAGGTAGCGTGAAGTCACAATGAGCACCCTCTTCGATCTTCCCCCGGACCAGGGCGAGCACGCCGAACTGACAGGCGACCTGAACCCGGCGCAGCGCGCCGCCGTGGAGCACGCGGGTACGCCGCTGCTGGTGGTCGCCGGCGCCGGCTCCGGTAAGACCAGGGTGCTCACGCGCAGGATCGCTTACCTGCTGGGCGCTCGTGGAGCGCACCCCGGGCAGATCATGGCCATCACGTTCACCAACAAGGCGGCCGCCGAGATGCGTGAGCGCGTCGGCGAGCTGGTCGGGCGCCGGTCGGGTGCGATGTGGATGTCGACGTTCCACTCGATGTGCGTGCGTGTGCTGCGGCGCGAGGCGAAGACCCTCGAGATGTCGTCGAACTTCTCCATCTACGACGCCGACGACGCGCGCAGGCTGTTGACGCTCGTGGCCCGCGACCTGGACCTCGATTCGAAGCGGTACCAGCCTCGCGCGCTGGCCGCCCATATCTCGAACCTGAAGAACGAGTTGATCGACTCCGAGTCCGCGGGGTCGCACGCGACCAACGACTTCGAGCGCAGGGCCGCCGAGGTCTACGTCGAATACCAGCGCAGGCTCTCGCAGGCCAACGCGATGGACTTCGACGACCTGATCATGCGGACCGTCGAGCTGTTCCAGGTGTTCCCCGACGTCGCGGAGTACTACCGGCGGCGGTTCCGCCACGTGCTGGTCGACGAGTACCAGGACACCAACCACGCGCAGTACACGCTGGTGCGCGAGCTCGTCGGCACCGAGCCGACCGAGTCCGGCGTCGAGCCCGCGGAGCTGTGCGTCGTCGGTGACGCCGACCAGTCGATCTACGCCTTCCGCGGCGCGACGATCCGCAACATCGAGGAATTCGAACGGGACTTCCCGAACGCCCGCACGATCCTCCTCGAGCAGAACTACCGGTCGACGCAGACGATCCTGTCGGCGGCGAACTCCGTGATCGCGCGGAACCCGGACCGCAGGGACAAGCGCCTGTGGACGTCCGAGGGCGACGGCGAGAAGGTCGTCGGCTACGTCGCCGACAACGAGCACGACGAGGCCGCGTTCGTCGCCGGTGAGATCGACGATCTGGTCGACCAGGGTGTGGCGAAGTACTCGGACGTCGCGGTGTTCTACCGCACCAACAACCAGTCCCGGGTGTTCGAGGAGATCTTCATCCGGCTCGGCCTGCCGTATCGCGTGGTCGGTGGGGTCCGGTTCTACGAGCGCAAGGAGGTCCGCGATGCGCTGGCGTACCTGCGGGTGCTGGCGAATCCGGACGACACCGTCAGCCTGCGGCGCATCCTGAACGTGCCCAAGCGCGGCATCGGCGACCGGGCCGAGGCCTGCGTGGCCACGCACGCCGAGCGGGAGCGGATCTCGTTCGTCTCGGCGCTGCGGGACGCGGTCGCCGACAAGGTTCCGATGCTCAACCCGCGTTCGCGGAAGGCGATCACGGCATTCGTGGAACTACTGGACGGCCTGTACGAGCTGGCCGACTCCGGTGTCGAGGTCGCCGACATCCTCGAGGCGGTGCTCGACCGCACGGGGTATCGCGCCGAATTGGACGCTTCCGACGATCCGCAGGACGCCTCACGGCTGGAGAACCTCGACGAGCTCGTCACGGTCGCGCGTGAATTCACCGAGTCGGCTGCAGAGGCGGCCGCGCTCGCCCCGGAGACCGACGCCGAGGAGGAGCCGGACGCGGGTGTCCCGGAGCCGGGATCGCTGCCCGCGTTCCTGGAACGGGTGTCGCTGGTGGCCGACGCGGACTCGATCCCCGAGTCGGACGGCGGTGACGCCGAGGAGGATGCCGACGACGCGGGCGTGGTCACCCTGATGACCGTGCACACCGCGAAGGGCCTCGAATACCCGGTCGTGTTCGGCACCGGCTGGGAGGACGGCGTCTTCCCGCACCTGCGCGCGCTCGGCGAGCCGAAGGAGCTGGCCGAGGAGCGCAGGCTCGCGTACGTCGCGATCACGCGGGCGCGCGAGCGGCTGTACGTCTCACGGGCGTTGGTCCGGACGCAGTGGGGTCAACCCGCAGCCAACCCCGCCTCCCGGTTCCTCGACGAGATCCCCGCCGAGTTGCTCGACTGGCGGCGCGAGGCCCCTTCCTCGGGAGGCGGCGGTGGTTCGCCGCGGGCCGCCACGACATGGGGCGGGCGACCGGGGACCGGCTCGGATTCGGCGCAGTCCCGGCTCGCCTCCGGCGGCATGCGGACGACCGGGTTCACGGGCGCGAGGAACGACTGGAAGGACACGGTCGCGCTCAAGCTCGACGCCGGTGACCGTGTGAACCACGACAAGTACGGACTCGGCACGGTCGTGTCGACGGACGGCACCGGTCCGCGTGCGACGGCGACGATCGACTTCGGCACGGCCGGCACGGTACGGCTGATGCTGATCGGCAGCGTGCCGATGGTGAAGCTGTAGTCCTCGCTCGGATCCTGTCCCACGGCGCATGCTCGGCCGGCGCTCCGGTCGGTTTGGTTGCCGCACTTCGATATCGCCGTTCATTCGATCGTCTGTTCGGGTGACGTTCGATCGCGTCCGCTGATTCTGTCGGATGCGCGCGATAGTCTCGACATCGAACATGAGTTCGTAGAATACTGGCTTGGTGATGTAGGCGAGTTCGGCGTATTGGTTCGCACTCGACGATGTGGTCGAGCCCTGCGATGCAGTCGAAGGCTGCGTTGTGGTCGAGCAGTTGTGGTCGAGCGCTGCGTTGTGGTTGAGCAGTTGTGGTCGAGCACTGTGATGGGTGTCGAACGATGGGGGATGACAGGTGTGGGCCGCGCGAGGAACGGTGAGACGGCATGTGGCCGGGCGACGTCGCCGAGAGGCGTTCGGTCGCGTGCGTGCGTGGACGAGCGCGGCGGCTCCGGGCGGCGTCGATTGTGCGAGGGCGGTGGCCGGGTGGGGCACCGGAATCGCCGCCGGGCGAGGTTCCGACGCGGCGGCGCCGGTCCCGAGCGGTGGTTCCTGGCGGTCCGTGCGGGCGTCCTGGAGGTGCTGGGTGGGCTACCTGCGCAGGTTTCGGCGCGGTGTGGCAGACGGGTTCCGGAGGTCGAGCGGCTGGTCGCCGCGTGGCGACTTCTCCTGCGCATGCACGAGCGCACCGGTGACGGCGGGTGCACGGTGTGCGGGCCCCGCCGTGACCGCAGGCTGTGCACGGTCTGGCAGGTCGCCGTCGGCTACTTCCTGCGCAGTCTGCCGAACGAATCGCCGTCCGAGTGGCGCAATGCGGCGTGACTCGACAGGGTCGGCGGAATCGACGACGGACCGTTCGAAGGCGGCGGGACGCGCAGTCAGGCCCGGGGCACTCGTACGCCCCCGTGTTGCGGAGCGTGGTGAACCGGCCGGACGTGAGGGACGGCGATCAGCCGAGGTTTCAGCCGAGGTTTCAGCCGAGGTTGATGCCGTGCTCGGCGAGCCAGGGCAGCGGGTCGAGCTTCTCGCCCTCGTCGGAGGTCCACACCTCGAAGTGCAGGTGCGGGCCGGTCGACTGGCCCTCGTTGCCCATCAACGCGATCTGGTCGCCGGCCTTGACTTGCTGGCCCTCGTGGACCGAGTAGCTGGAGACGTGGCCGTAGACGGTGACGGTTCCGTCGTCGCGCTGCACCTTGACCCACTGGCCGAAGCCACTGGCGGGGCCCGCTTCGATGACCGTGCCGTCGACCGCGGAGACGATCGGGGTGCCGATCGAGTTGGCGATGTCGATGCCGTAGTGGGTCGTTCCCCACCGGGCACCGAAACCGGAGGTGAACACGCCTTCGGCCGGCTTGACCACCTTCGGGCGGGCGGCCTCGATCGCGGCCTGCCGACGGGCCTCCGCCTCCGCGGCGAGGCGCTCGTCGGTGACCTGGGCGCTCCTGTTGAGCTTCTTGGCCTCCGCTGTGGCCGAGGACTCGTCGGTCGTGTCCCGCACCTGCAGCAACTGCGGGGCGGCGACCGGAGCGTCGCCGCCCATTCCCATGGCCGCACTCGCGTCATGGGAGTTCGCCAGCGGCGTCACATCCGTGCTGGTGTCCACGGAACCGGACTGGGCTTCGTTGGAGGAGGTGTTTTGAAGGGTCTGGCCCGCCGCGGCAGCGGCGAACGCGCCGGCGGCGACGGCCGCGACCATCACACGACCACGCAGGGCCGACGACGGGGCGGGCAGTCGGTGGGCGCCACGCGGACGGGCGAAAGGATCGTCGTCCATCCCGTCCAGCGCATCGTCCAGCGCAGGCGAGGTGGCTTGGCCGCTATGAGAGCGGTGTCGAGCCAAGGCAGGGGCCTTCCGTTACTCGGGGGAGTCAGCTCGCGAACGCCGGGCGGGGGAACCCGGTGGACGACCTCGGGGGTGATCGCCCTCGGTGGCGGTACCGACCTCTGGGGGGAGGTGAACCACCACACGTGTCCGTGATCTGACCGTAATGGGGACTGCGGGACAGTAACGAAGGGCTGCCTGAAGGGGCAAGGCCCCGACGTGTCTATCGACCGGACGGGGGGCGATCGGCACGGGTTCTCCGAACGCGATCACGCAAGGTACGGCGGCGATTGGTCTACTCGTGTGAGTTGGGTTACACCCGGGCAACCGGTGGTCCGGACAACCGGTGCGGAGGGCGTTCACGGCGGCGGTCGTACGGGCGGTGTGACGGTGGTGTGATGGAGTGGTGATCCCTTCCGTGACGTCGGTCGGATCGGCCCCGGGCGCTCAACGTTGCTAGCGTCGGCGCCGATGACGGTCTCCCTGTCCCTCCCCGTGCGGTGCCGGTGCCCGCGATGTCGGTGCCTCGGCCACGCGGCGGTTCCTGCTGTCGGGTCGGAGTCGCGGCGGGCCGTCCGGTGCCGACGGGTGCCGCGACGTCCCGTGTCACGCCGACGGATGCCGTGCGACCGGGTGGTACGGCCGTGAGCCCGGGAGTGCGTGACGGCGGGGCGCTGCGAGAACTCGGCGTGAGCCGGGCGACACCGGCGTTGGCCGCGGCGTTCGCGGCCGCGGTGCCGGCCTTCCTGCTGTTGGCCGCGGGTGCGTTGTTGCCCGTCGTCGAGGGTGGTGAACGCGGCCTGGCCGCCGGTCCGGTCGTCCTGGTCGTCGTTGCGGTGCTGCCGCTCGTTCTGGCGGGGGCGTTCGCGGTGCGGGGCGGCACGGTCGCCGCCGCCGGGGTGCTGATCGGCGCCGCCGCGCTCGCACCGGGGCGCGCCGTGCTGGACCTGCAGTTCGCCGTCGAGCCGTCACGGGCTTCGCGGCCGGAGCTGTATCTGCCCTCCGACCTCTACGCCCATGCTGTGGCGCCGGGGTTGTGGCTGCTCGTCGCCGGTCACGTGGTGACCGTGGTGGCGGGTGTGCTGGCCCTGCGCGCCCGCGCGGGAGGTGAGGCCGGGGCAGCGGACGGGGCCGACCCGGCCCGGCGTCTCGCGGTGGCCGTGTCCGCGGCGGTGGCGGCCGCGATCGGCCTGGTCATGCAGCCGTTCACCTCGTCCGAGGTGTATCTGCTGGCGCAGAACGCCTTCGAGGGTCCCCTCGTCGCAATGGCCGGATACCTCCTGGTGGCCGCGGCTCTGCCGGTGACGGCGGCGATCGCCGTCTCCTCGGGCGACGCGGAGCTCATGCGGGGTTCGCTGCTCGGTGCCGCGGCGGCTGGTGCCGGGCTCGCCGTCCCCGCCGTGATCGCCGCGCTCGGCCTCGAGACTCTGGGCCTGTCCGTCGGCCCGGTCCTGGCGCTGGCCGGGCTGGTGGTGCTGGTCGTCGCGGCGCTCGCCCGGATTCCCGCGGCCGACGCGGCCGGTGAGGACGAGGCCGACGTGCGACTGCCGGGCAGTGTGCGACTGCGGGCGGCCGCGGGGGTCGGAGCCCTCGTCGCGGGTGCGTGTGCCGTGATCGGCGCCGTGACGCCCCAGCTCCAGACGCAGGGGCCGATCGCGGCGCCGGAGAGCCCGGCCCGGTGGTCGTTGCTGGCGGCGGGCCTCGTCGTCGGGGTGCTCGGGGTGGCGATGCTCGTGCCTCGGATAGCGGCGCTCGTGCGGCCTGTGTTGTCGGTGGCCTGGGCCGCCGTGCTCGTCGCGGGAACCGCGGTGCTGGACACCGCCGTCACCGCCACCGGCTCGGCGGGCGGTGTCGCCTCCTCCGGCCCCGGCGTCGTCTGGACGTGGGTCGCGATGTTCGTCGCCGCGCTGACGGCGTGTGCGTCGGTGGTCGCGGGCGCCGTCGAGCGGGACGACCTCGACGACGCGGGCCGGGCCGACGAGGAGGCCGACGACGCGGCCGAGGTCGGCGGCCGGCGCACGCCGGTGGTCCTCCTCGGGGCTCTGGCGGTCGCGGGCGTGCTGACCGTTGTGGCGTTCGGGCTGCCCGTGTTCACCGCACCCGACTACGTGGCCGCGGGGTTGTGGGCGCGTCTCGGCACACCCTCGTGGGGGCTGCTCGCCGGGACGGCGGTCGTGCTCGGTGCGCTGGTGCTGGCGGCCCGCAGCAGGCAGGCGCCGGCGGTCGGTCTGCTGTGCGGTGCGGGCGTCGTGCTCGCGTTGCACGCCGCGTCGTTCCCGCTGAGCCGCGGGGAGATCGCGGGGGTGAGCGCAGGTCCGGGATTCTGGTGCGCGTTCGCGGCGGTCGTCGCGGTGCTGGTGGCCGCGATGGCGGCGGCGCTGACACGGCCCGCTGCGGGCGGCGCCGTATCCGCGGCGGGGCGACGGAAAAGTCACTGACGCGACGATTCCCGCGCAGAATGTCGACCTACTACCCGGTAACTGTTCGGGAATGAGTGCTGAATGGTTTCAGTCGAAGGCGATCTGTGCCACATTTCCCAGCTCAGGGGCGGTCTGGTGACCGAGTTCACCAGAGGTGGGCGCGGCGTGTCGAGGGTGGCTCGATAGGGTCGTGCACGTCCGGCAGCACGGTTTGTAAAACCAGCGTCTCGCAAACCGTTGGTCGTGCAAACCAGAGTGGCGTGTGTCGTCAGGAGACTGAAGTAGTGGACCTCTACGAATATCAGGCGAAGGATCTCTTCGCCGCCCACGGCGTGCCGGTACTGCCCGGCGCCGTGGCGAGCACCCCGGAAGAAGCGCAGGCCGCGGCCGAGAAGATCGGTGGGCAGGTCGTCGTCAAGTCGCAGGTGAAGACCGGCGGCCGCGGTAAGGCGGGCGGCGTCAAGCTGGCCGAGAACTCCGCGGAGGCGAAGGAGAAGGCCGAGGCCATCCTCGGTCTGGACATCAAGGGTCACATCACACGGCGGGTGTTGGTGACCGAGGCGTCGGACATCTCCGAGGAGTACTACTTCTCGTTCCTGCTCGACCGCGCCAACCGCACCTTCCTCGCGATGGCCTCGGCCGAGGGCGGCGTCGAGATCGAACAGCTCGCCGTCGAGCGCCCCGATGCGCTCGCGCGAGTGGCGATCGACCCGCTCGAAGGCGTCGACAAGGCGAAGGCCCTCGACATCCTCACTCAGGGCAAGTTCCCCGAGGCCGTCAAGGACGAGGCCGCGGACGTCGTCGTGAAGCTGTGGGAGACCTTCGTGGCCGAGGACGCCACGCTGGTCGAGATCAACCCGCTGGTCCGCGACCCGCAGGACAAGATCGTCGCCCTCGACGGCAAGGTCACCCTCGACGGGAACGCCGACTTCCGGCACCCCGCGCACGAGGAGCTCGTCGACAAGGAGGCCGAGGACCCCCTCGAGGCCAAGGCCAAGGCGAAGGACCTCAACTACGTCAAGCTCGACGGCCAGGTCGGCATCATCGGTAACGGTGCCGGTCTCGTCATGTCGACGCTCGACGTCGTCGCCTACGCGGGCGAGAACCACGGCGGCGTGAAGCCGGCGAACTTCCTGGACATCGGTGGCGGTGCCTCGGCCGAGGTCATGGCCGCCGGCCTGGACGTCATCCTCGGCGACCCCGACGTCAAGAGCGTGTTCGTCAACGTCTTCGGCGGCATCACCGCCTGTGACGCGGTCGCGAACGGCATCGTCGAGGCGCTGAAGATCCTGGGTGACGACGCGACCAAGCCCCTCGTCGTGCGCCTGGACGGCAACAACGTCGAGGAAGGCCGCCGCATCCTCAACGACGCCAACCACCCGCTGGTCACGCAGGTGGACACCATGGACAACGCGGCGGACAAGGCCGCCGAGCTGGCGGCAGGAGCGTAAGAGACATGTCGATCTTCCTCGATTCCAGCAGCAAGGTCATCGTCCAGGGCATCACCGGGTCCGAGGGCACCAAGCACGCGACCAAGATGATCGCCGCGGGCACCAACATCGTCGGCGGTGTCAACGCTCGTAAGGCAGGCCAGACCGTCACGATCGCCGAGAAGGAGCTGACGGTGTTCGGCTCGGTCGGCGAGGCCATGAAGGAGAAGGGCGCCGACGTCAGCGTCATCTTCGTGCCGCCGAAGTTCGCCAAGGACGCGGTCATCGAGGCCATCGACGCCGAGATCCCGCTGGCCGTCGTCATCACCGAGGGCATCCCGGTGCACGACGCGGCCTACTTCTGGGCGCACGCCAAGTCGAAGGGCAACAAGACCCGGATCATCGGGCCGAACTGCCCGGGCATCATCTCGCCGTCGCAGTCCAACGCGGGCATCATCCCGGCGAACATCACCGGCCCCGGCAAGATCGGCCTGGTGTCGAAGTCCGGCACGCTGACGTACCAGATGATGTACGAGCTGCGTGACATCGGCTTCTCCACCTGCGTCGGCATCGGCGGCGACCCGATCATCGGCACCACGCACATCGACGCGCTCGAGGCGTTCCAGGCCGACCCGGAGACCGACGTCATCGTGATGATCGGCGAGATCGGTGGCGACGCCGAGGAGCGTGCGGCCGAGTACATCAAGGCCAACGTCACGAAGCCCGTCGTCGGCTACGTCGCCGGCTTCACCGCGCCCGAGGGCAAGACGATGGGCCACGCCGGCGCCATCGTGTCGGGTTCCGCGGGCACGGCGCAGGCCAAGAAGGAAGCGCTCGAGGCCGCAGGCGTGAAGGTCGGCAAGACACCGACCGAGACCGCCGACCTGGCGCGGGAGCTGTACAAGGCACTGTGAGCCGAACGGCTCCGAGTTCCACGGCTCCGCTGTCGGTCGGGCGCCGGTGAGGCCGGGAGGCCGAGCCGGCCGTGCGGCGAGCGGGGCCGGAGTTCTCCGGAAACATTCACGAGGGACCGGGCACTTCGGTGCTCGGTCCCTCGTCGTGTGTCGGGGGACCGGTGTGCGGTGCGCCGTCCGGCCGGTGCGCGGGCGCTGATGCCGTTGTCGGTCCGCCGTGGATCGGTCGGCCCCGGCGTGAAACCGGACGGGCGAATCAGCCGTCTAACCACAAACGGCTCAGGCCGGTGCGCTAACGTCCGTGCTGTGGCCGTCGGCACGGCGCGGCCGCGTATCCCCGGGTCACACACGGCGGGTGAGACCGCTCCGCCGTGCTCGCGAGCAGAATCACGACAGGAGAACAACGGATGAGCTTCCCGAGCGGCGGCCCCGGCACGGGTGGATTCCCCGGTCAGGGCCCGCAGCAGCCGCAACAACAGTTCCCGGGGCCGCCCGCGCCGCCCGCAGGCGGCGGGGGCATGAAGATCAGCCTGCCGCAGATTCTCTTCCTCGCGACGGCCGGTCTCGGCCTGCTGAACCTGTTCCTCGGCTTCGCGAACTTCGGGGTGCCCGAGGTTCCCGAAGGAGCTCCGGAGGGGTACGACCCCGGCCCGGGTATCGGCTTCTACGAGAACCCGTCGGTGGCGTGGCTGCCGATGATGTTCTTCCTCAGTGGTCTCGCCGCGCTGCTGACGATCCTGCCGGGTGAGCACAAGCCCGGTCCGTGGCCCGCGCTGTTCGCGGTCGGTGTGCTGCTGCCGTTCCTGTTCATCACGTTCGCCAGCGAAGGCTCGTACGGCGCCGGTGCGGTCATGATCCTGATCTTCGGCATCGTCCAGACGCTGGCGGCCGTCGCGGCGTACCTGTTCGACGAGAACATCATCAAGCCGCCGCAGCCGTCGTCGCAGCCCGCGGGCCAGCCCGGTCAGTTCGGCCAGCCCGGCCACGGCGGGTTCGGTCAGCCGGGCCCGCAGTCCGGCGGCTTCCCGCAGCCCGGTCAGCCGGGGCCGCAGGGCCAGCCCGGTCAGCAGGGCCAGCCCGGCCAGCCTCCGCAGCCGGTGAACAACCCGCACCAGCAGCCGACGACGTACGCCTCGCAGCAGGGCCAGTTCTTCCAGCCGCAGGAGAACCAGCAGCCCCAGGGCGGCCAGCCCGGTCAGCAGGGCCCGCAGCAGGGGAGCTGATCCCTCGCGGCGACTGTCGCATCACGAACGCCCACGGCCGGTCACCGGTCGTGGGCGTTCGTCGTCGGGTGCTGTAGCCGGGCGGGGTCGGGCGATGTGGCAAGCGCGACCCGGTTGGGCGAACGTGATTCTCGTCAGATCCTCTCGGCGGCGTGGCGCGCCTCGTCGGGGCGGGGTCGTTTGCGATGGTCGAGGGCATGAGCCTGCTCGCCTCCACCTTCCGTTCCGCGCATGCGGACGGCGAGCCGGTATCCCGTTCCGTATGGGTACGGGCGCTGGCGATGGCCGCGCTGGCCCCGATCGTGACCGGTCTGCTGGCGACGGCGGCACTGTTGACGTTGATCCTCGCGATCGCCACGTCGTCGCACTTCTCGACCGAAGCGGTGCTGGCGACGACGGGGCCCGTGTGGCTGGCGGCGTACCAGGTGCCGCTCGAGATCGACGGCCTGCCACTGGGTGTACTGCCGTTGCTGCCGACGGTGCTGGTGTGCGTGCTGATCGCGCGGGCGGCGTCCGGCGCGGCCCAGCGGCTCGGCTGTGCGACGCCGGACCGCGCGCCGCTGCTGATCGGCGTCGTCGCCGGTACGCACGCGGTGGTCGGCTGTCTCGTCGCGTTGCTGACGGGCGATGCGTTCATCACCGTCGACGTGCTGACGGCCGTGTTCGTCGCGGCGCTGGTGTCGGGCCTGGCTGCGACGGCAGGCGTCGCGAAACCGTGCGGTCTGACGACCGTGGCGCGCCGCTATCTCGATCCGCTCGCCGTGGCCGGCCTGCGGGCGGGCGCGTTGGGACTGGCCGGGCTGATCGCCGCGGGCGCGCTGACGCTGTTGCTGGCGACGGCGCTGTCGGCCTCGACGGTGGCGCAGCTGTCCGCAGAGGTGGCGCCCGGCGCGGGCAGCACGACGGGGCTGTGGCTGCTGTCGGTGGGCTACGTGCCGAACGCGGTGGTCATGGCGATGGGCTTCGCGACCGGGCCCGGCCTGCAGCTCGGCGGTGTCGAGATCGGACCGTTCTCGTTCACCGGCGGCGGGGTGCCGCCGTTCCCGTTGCTCGGGGTGCTGCCGGACGAGCAGGCGGCGTGGTGGCCGGTGCTGATGCTGCTGCCTGCGGCGGTAGGCGCGGGCGTCGGCTGGTGGCTGCGGAGGTGCCACGACGATCCGGTGGCACGCCTGCGGACCGTCGGCGTCGCGGGCGCGCTGGTCGGTTTCGGCACGGTCGTCGCCGGTTTCCTCGCGGGCGGGCGACTCGCCACGGGACCGTTCGACCCGGTGGGGATTCCGCTCGGGTTCGTGTCGATCGCGGCGTTCCTGTGGATCGCCGTTCCCGGCGCCGTCGTCGCATGGTTCGCCGGACCGCGGCCGGAGCCGGTCCGGCCCGCCGACTCGGAGACCGAGGACGGCGGGAACGTCGACGCCGACGAGGGCGACACCGGGACCGAGGATGACACCGGGACCGAGGACGACGTGTCCGAGGACGAGGTCGACGCGGAGACGTCCGATGACGAGGCATCCGATGCCGATGCCGATGCCGATGACGCGGACGCGGACGCGGACGACGACCTCGACACCGACACCGACGAGACCGGCCATCCCGAGGACACGGATTCCGAGCATCTCGACACTGCGGACACCGCCGACGAGGCGGATGACACAGGGGACTCGGACGACCCCGCCGGCGCCGAGGATGCAGACGCCGAGACGCCAGCTGGCACGGACGGCGACGGGGACAGCGGCGGCGACATCGTCGTCGACGACGTCGACGACGAACTCGATGTCCCCGACCACGCCGACGAGACCGGCACCGACGACCGCGACGACGCCGACGACCGCGACGACCGCGACGACGCCGACGACACCGACGACCGCGACGACACCGGTCGAGACCGGCGTGACGACTCCGGAGGTCCGAGCGCCGCGGGTGAGCGCACGGTGTGACGGGCGCCCCTCGCGCTCGCCCTCGCCGAGCCGGCTGAAACCCCGGCGTTAGGGTGGTGCCACCAGGTCATGCGATGTGCGCGGTCGTGCACTACCGGCGAGGAGAAGCGTTCTGGTTACCAGGTTGGAGTTGCCGGCACCGGCGAAACTGGTCGTTCTCGCCTCGGGATCCGGCAGCCTGTTGCAGGCAGTGCTCGATGCGACCGCGGAACCGTCGTTCCCCGCCACCGTGGTGGCCGTGGGCACCGACCGCAAGGACGTCGAAGCGCTCGAGCGGGCCGAACGAGCCGGGATTCCGCGGTTCACGGTCCGCACCGCTGACCATCCCGATCGTGGCGCGTGGGACGCGGCATTGACCGAGGCCGTGTCGGTGCACGAGCCCGACCTGGTCGTCTCGGCCGGTTTCATGAAGCTGCTCGGGCCCGCGTTCCTGGCGGCGTTCCCGAACCGGGTCATCAACACGCATCCGGCGCTACTGCCCGCGTTCCCGGGCATGCACGCGGTCGCCGATGCGCTCGCACTGGGGGTCAAGGTCACCGGGTCGACGGTGCATTTGGTCGACACCGGTGTCGATACGGGGCCGATCATCGCGCAGGACCCGGTGGTCGTGGAGCCCGACGACGACGAGTCGAGCCTGCACGAGCGGATCAAGGTGACAGAGCGTCGCCTGCTCGTGGAGGTGATCGCGAAGCTGGCCCGTGCGGGGTGCACGGTGGACGGACGAAAGGTGAGGTTGTCGTGAGCGAGCAGACTCCTGGTGGGGCCGGGCAGCGCCGGATTCGGCGTGCGCTGATCGGTGTATCGGACAAGGCGGGCCTGCTCGAGCTCGGCACCGGCCTGCACGCCGCCGGGGTGGAGATCGTGTCGACGGGCGGCACGGCGAGGGTGCTCGCCGATGCGGGCGTGCCGGTGACGAAGGTCGAGGAGGTCACCGGGTTCCCCGAGTCGTTCGACGGCCGGGTCAAGACGCTGCACCCGCGGGTCCACGCGGGCCTGCTGGCCGACCGCGGCAACGCCGAGCACGAGTCGCAGCTGGGATCGCTCGACATCGCGCCGTTCGACCTGCTCGTGGTGAACCTGTACCCGTTCGAGCAGACGGTCGCCTCCGGTGCGAGCCCGGAGGACTGCGTCGAGAACATCGACATCGGCGGCCCGGCGATGGTGCGCGCCGCGGCGAAGAACCACGGCAGCGTGGGCGTCGTCGTCGACCCGTCCAACTACGAGTGGGTGCTCGAACGTGTGCGCGCGGGCGGGTTCACGATCGAGGAGCGCAAACGGCTGGCCGCGCGGGCGTACGCGCACACCGCGTCGTACGACACCGCGGTGGCGTCGTGGTTCGCGAGTTCGTACGCGCAGGCCGACGAGTCCGGATACGCGGACTTCGTGGGTGCCACGTGGGAGCGCGGCGACGTGCTCCGGTACGGCGAGAACCCGCACCAGTCGGCCGCGATGTACCGCCGCGTGGGCGAGCCGGGCATCGCCCACGCCGAGCAGCTGCACGGCAAGGCCATGTCGTACAACAACTACGTCGACACCGATGCCGCCCGCCGCGCGGCGGCCGACTTCGACGAACCGGCCGTCGCGATCATCAAGCACGCCAACCCGTGCGGTATCGCGCTGGGCGACGACATCGCCGAGGCGCACCGCAATGCGCACGCGTGCGACCCGGTGTCGGCGTTCGGCGGCGTGATCGCGGCGAACCGCCCGGTGTCGCTGGCGATGGCCGAACAGATCGCGGACGTGTTCACGGAGGTCGTGCTCGCCCCGGCGTTCGACGACGACGCCCTCGAGGTGCTGACCCGCAAGAAGAACGTGCGACTGCTGACGCTGCCCGTCCCGGAGGCGGGCCCGGTGGAACTGCGGCCCATCTCGGGCGGCATGTTGATGCAGAGCGCGGACCGGATCGACGCCGAGGGCGACGACCCGGCGGACTGGACGCTCGCGGCCGGCACTCCCGCGGACGAGCGAACCCTCGCCGACCTGCGGTTCGCCTGGCGGGCGATCCGCGCGGTGAAGTCGAACGCGATCCTGCTGGCCCACGACCGCGCCACCGTCGGTGTCGGCATGGGGCAGGTCAACCGGGTCGACTCGTCGCGGCTGGCGGTGCAGCGCGCGGGTGAGCGAGCGCAGGGTTCGGTCGCAGCGTCGGACGCGTTCTTCCCGTTCCCCGACGGCCTCCAGGTGCTGCTCGACGCGGGCGTGCGCGCGGTGGTGCAGCCGGGTGGTTCGGTGCGGGACGCCGAGGTGATCGCCGCTGCCGAGGCGGCGGGCGTCACGCTGTATCTCACGGGAACACGCCACTTCGCTCACTGAGCCGGTTCCGCTTCCTCCGCCCCGGCGCCGCGATGTGGAGCCGGGGCGGAGGTGTCTACGCCGGCGGTTCCGATCCCCCGTCCCCTTCATGGGGGATTCGCAGCCGTCCGAGCCGGATGTGCCGAACCCTGTCGGGGTAGGCGAGCCGCCTCCCGATAGGCGAGACCGGAGCGAGTCGGGGCCCGCCCGCTTCGAGTGACCGCAGGAGGGTCAAGAATCTCTGCGAGTCGTCCGCACTGTCCGGCGAAAATTCTCGACGGTGGTGTGGCCGGCATTCGCGAGGCCTGTCGAGGATTTCGCCTTCGGGAAACGTAATCGCGTCATCACCGTATGTGCGGTGCATGAACGGACGGTTTTAACCGAACATGCGGACTATTAGGTTGACGTCTTGCGGTGCTTTTTGTCCGCGATCTACGGGTCATTGTCGACTTTTTCCGCGGTGAGTGATCCTGGCTGTCGCCGGTAACGCGAGAGGGCGGGAGCGCGAAACAGTCCGGTAGAAGGGATTTCAACTGGGTTGACGATCATTCTACTGCCGTCACTTCATGACAGTTGTCCGCTGACTTATTCCGTTTCGTCGATTCGATCACATCTACGATTACGATTTCGGCGTAACGGGCATCGGATGCTTTCTTGTCGCGCAAGCGGAGGGGTTCAACAATCGTGTCGGATGTAACTGCCGGTGTTCCTGTCGACCGGCGAGAGTCTTCGTATCAGGTATCCGTTCCGGCTCAACGTGGGCCGGCCGACGCGGTGTGGCCACGGCTGCACCAGTTCTTCGAGGCCACCGTCGACCGCATGCCGGATCGGGTGGCCGTTGTGGACGGGCCGGTCGAGGCGACGTACCGGCAGCTCGACGCCCGTGCGAATCAGCTGGCCCACGAACTGCGGGAACGCGGTATCGGGACGGGAAGCCGGGTTGGCGTGTGGCTCGATCGTTCGGTCGACGCCTATACCGGCGTGCTCGGGGTGCTGAAGGCCGGTGCCGCCTTCGTGCCGATCGATCCTGCGGCACCGCCGGAACGGGTCGACTACATCGCCGACGATGCCGACCTCGCGCTGCTGATCACCTCGTCGGCGCTGGCGGCTACGTGCACCTTCCCGGGGCGTCCGGTGCTGGCGATCGACCGCGCGGGGGACGAGCTCGACGCACAGCCCGAATCCCGGGTCGAGACCGACCACGACGAAAGCGGCAGCGCCGCGGCCTACGTGATGTACACGTCCGGCTCCACGGGGCGGCCGAAGGGCGTCGAGATCGCACAGTCGAGCATCTGCAACTTCATCGCGGTGGTCCCCAGCGTCTACGACGTACGTCCCGAGGATCGGGTGTACCAGGGAATGACCCTGTCGTTCGACTTCTCGATCGAGGAGATCTGGCCGACGTGGACCGTCGGCGCGACGCTCGTGGTCGGCCCCACGGACTCAGGCCGGTTCGGCGAGGAACTGGCGGACTTCCTCGACGAGTCGGGCGTCACGGTGCTGTACTGCGTGCCCACCCTGCTTGCCACGATCGAGCGGGAGCTGCCCACCGTGCGGACCGTCCTGGTCGGCGGTGAGGACTGCCCCGCCGAACTGGTCGAACGCTGGAGCACTCCGCACCGGCGCATGCTGAACACCTACGGGCCGACCGAGACCACGGTCACGGCGCTGTGGAGCGAACTGGTGCCGGGCCGGCCCGTGACCGTCGGCAGGCCGTTGCCGACCTACGGCGTCGCCCTGCTCGACGAGGACCTGCGCGAGGTGCCGCACGGTGTGGTCGGCGAGATCTGTATCGGCGGGCCGGGCGTGGCCACCGGATACGTGGGCATGCCGGAGCTGACGGCGGAACGGTTCGTACCGCACGAGCTGGCACCCGCGGGAGGCCGGCTGTACCGCACCGGAGACCTGGGACGGTTCACCCCGGACGGCGAGGTCGAGTACCTCGGCCGGGCGGACGCCGAGGTGAAGGTGCGCGGACACCGGGTAGATCTCGGCGAGGTCGAAAGCCTGTTGCTGGAGGATCCGGAGGTGGCGGCCGCCGCCGTGGCGTTGTCGGTCAACGGTACGGCGGAGCTCGCGGCCTACGTGACACTGCGGCGGGGCAGCGGCGAGAACGGTGCGTCACCGGAGCTGGCGGCCCGGTTGCGGCACGCACTGCAGAACCGGCTGCCGGACTACATGGTCCCGGCGTCGCTGGACGTGCTCGCCGCGCTGCCGACGATGCCGAGCGGCAAGATCGACCGTCCCAGTCTCCCGCCACCCGGCGGTACGAGGCTCCGGGCCGGGGGACACGCGACCGTCGCGCCCACCACCGAACTCGAACGGCAGGTCGCTGCGGTGTGGTCAGAGGCGTTGGGCGTCCCGGTCGAGCAGCTGTCGACGGACGCCGACTTCTTCGCCGACCTGGGCGGACATTCGCTGCTGGCGGCACGAACCGTATCGTTGCTGAGGGAGCAAGGCGTCGGCGACGGCCCCGCGGTGCGTGACCTGTACACGTACCCGTCGATCCGTGCCCTCGCGCACCACCTCGGGACGCCGCGCGCGCCGGGGACGACGGTGGCCGCTGTGGCGGCAGGCCCGGGGCCGGTGCGCCGCGGGCGGCGTCGCGCTGCGACCCTGCTCCGGATCCCGGTCGGGCTCGCGCAGGCGGCGTTCCTGCTGGTGCTGATCGCGCTGGGGGCATTGCCGTTGGCGTTGGTCTACGCCTCCTTCGACGGCGCGGTCGCCGTGTCGGCGGCGCTCGGCCCACTCGCACTGGCCGCCCTCGCCTCGTACGTCACGATGCGCTGGCTGTTGCCACCACTGCTGGTGCGGCTGCTGTCGGCCCGGATCAGGCCGGGTCGTTACCGGCTGTGGGGCTGGACGTATCTGCGGTTGTGGGCGCTGGACGTGGTGCTGACGATCGCGCCGCTGCCGGTCCTCAGCGGGTCCCCGCTGATGGGGCCGTACCTGCGACTGCTCGGTGCGCAGATCGGCCGCCGCACCCATCTGGGCACCGGAATGGTGTCCCTGCCGTCGATGTTGTCGATCGCCGACGACGCCACGGTCGGGTACGGCGCGGCGCTGCGGCCCTGGATCGTCGAACACGAATGGGTCGTCGTCGCCCCGGTCAGCGTGGGCGAGGAGTCGTTCGTCGGAGCCTCGGCGGTACTCGAACCGGGCGTGCGGGTGCGCGATTACGGCGGCGTCGCCGAGCACACGGTGCTGACGCGGAACCAGCACGTGCCGGAGGGCCGGTGGTGGGGCGGTTCGCCCGCGAGGCCCCTCATCGAGCCGGACCCGGTGGTGTCCACGATCGAGGAGCTGCCCGCGGTGGCCGGCTGGAGCCGTTGGGCGTTGGCCCGCAGCGCGGCCGGCCTGGCGATGCTCGAACTGACGATGATCGCGATGGTGACGCCCGCGATCGTGCTGGTCTGGACCGTGCTGTTGCTCGGCGGGGTCATCGCCGGCCTGATCGCGGCCGCTTTCACGGGACCGGTGTTCGTCGTGACCGTGTGCGTGCTCGTGGCGTTGCTGCGTCCCATCGTGTTGCCACGGATCCCTCTGGGGATACATCCGGCGCGTTCGTCGCTGGGTATCCGCAAATGGATGGCCGACTCGCTGTTGGAGATGAGCCTGACTCTGACCAACTCGCTGTACTCGACGCTGTACACGGTGCCGTGGTTGCGTGCTCTGGGAGCGAGGGTCGGCCGCGGGGCCGAGGTGTCCACCGTCGCGCACGTCGATCCCGAACTGCTGGTCCTGCGGGACGGGAGTTTCGTGGCCGACATGGCGTCGGTCGGCGCGGCCACCTTCCACCGGGGATATCTGAACTTCGCCCCGACCGAGGTGGGGCGGCGGTCGTTCATCGGCAACGCAGCGTTCGTGCCGGCGGGCACCCATACCGGCTCGGGATCGCTGATCGGTGTGCTCACCGTCCCGCCCCGTTCCGGCGTGCCCGAGGGTTCGTCGTGGCTGGGTGCACCGGCGATCAACCTGCCACGACGGCAGGACAGCGGCGACTATCCCGAACGTGAGACGTTCCGGCCGCCCAAACGGCGGATCGCCGAACGGCTGGCGATCGAGTTCGTTCGGGTCACCGCACCCGCATCGATCCTCGCGGTCTCGCTGTATCTCGTGTTGCTGACCCTCTCCGAAGTCGCGAGCACGACCGGCACGCTGGCCACGGCGGCACTCACGCCGTTCGTGTTCGTCGCGGGGTCGCTGGCCGTGTACCTGACGGTGGTGCTGGCCAAATGGGCCGTCGTCGGCCGGTACCGGCCGCGGCGGGAACCGCTGTGGAGCCGTTTCGTGCGCCGCACCGAACTCGTCACCGGGCTGTACGAGGCGGCTGCCGTGCCGGCACTGCTCGGGGTGCTGACAGGCACCCCCTGGCTGCCGCCCGCGCTGCGGCTGCTGGGTGCGCGGATCGGATGGGGCGCCTGGCTGGGCACGACTTATCTCACCGAGTTCGACCTGGTGCACGTCGGCCGCGGGGCGACCGTCGGCCGCGGCGCATCGTTGCAGACGCACCTGTTCGAGGACCGCGTGATGAAGATGTCGCACGTGCGGATCGGCGCGGGCGCGAGTGTCGGCGAACGCTCCGTCGTGCTCTACGACGCCACCGTCGAGGACGGAGCGGCACTCGGTCCGCTGTCACTGGTGATGAAGGGCGAGCAGCTCACACGCCTCAACCGATGGATCGGAATCCCGGCTCAGAGTGACCCGCTGCCTGTCAAGGACGCATGATGACCGCGCAGCCCCTCGCGTTGGTGTATCGCGGGCCTGCGAGCCGGCCTGCGGGATGCTCGGAGGCGGTCGCCGAGGTGCTGGCCCGGAACCGCCACGGGTTCGACGTCCGCTTCGTCGGACCTCGCGAGGGACTGTCGCTGCGTGACGACGTGCTGGCCGCCGCCACGCTGTACGCCCAGCCGGGCGGAGGAACCCTGCGTCACGGCTACCGCGTGATGAAGAAACACCGCGAGCGGATCCGCTCCTACGTCCGAGCAGGCGGGAACTACCTCGGGTTCTGTCTCGGGGGTTATCTCGCCGGCGCCACGCCGGGTTTCGCGTTACTGCCCGGAGACACCGACCAGTACATCGCCACCCCCGGAGCGACCGTGACGACCTCCGGGGACACGATCGTCGACGTCCAGTGGGGCCACCGCACGCGCGGCGTGTTCTTCCAGGATGGCCCCGTTTTCCAGCTCACGTATCCGTCCGGTGACGACGGCGGGCACCGAGGAGTCACGATCCTCGCCCGCTATCCCAACCGGCAGATCGCCGCCCTGGTCACGGACTTCGGTGCGGGCCGTGTCGGGGTGGTCGGCCCACACCCGGAGGCTCCGCCCGAGTGGTACGCCGACGCAGGTGTCGCCTGGCCGGGAAGCACGGCGATGGACCTCGCCGACGACCTGATCGAACAACTGCTGAACCGACGCGTAACCGGAGGAAACGGGTGAATACGCATCTGATGGTCTCGGACGCCGAGCACTTCCGCATCGACTACGAGATCAACCCGTACATGGACACGGAGGACCAGCCGGACACCGGCGCGGCGGTCGCCGAGCACGACGCGATCATCGAGGCCCACCGCAGAGCGGGCCGCACGGTGGAGCGGATGCCCTCGGAACCGGGTTGCCCCGACATGGTGTTCACCGCCAACGCGGCACTCGTGCGCCGTGGCCGTGCCGTGCTCGGGCACCCGCCCGCGGCACGGGCGAACGAGACGGAGCACTACCGCAGGTGGCTCGAACGTCGCGGCTACGAGGTGATCGAAGCGCCGTACGCGTTCAGCGGCCAGGGCGATGCGTTGCCGTGCGGCGACATCCTGCTCGCAGGGTCCGGCTGGCGGACGGACCCGCGGATGCACGATTTCCTCGGTGAGCGGCTCGGGTACGATGTTGTGCCGCTGCGCACGGTCGACCGCCGCTGGTACGACCTCGACCTGGCCGTGGCCGTCATCGGCAACCCGCACACGCTCGCGTGGTGCCCCGAGGCGCTGGACCGGCCGAGTCGGCAGCGCATCGAGCGGCTGGGACTCGAGCTCGTCGAGGTGTCCCGCGCCGAGGCCGAGCGCTTCGCACTCAACCTCGTCAGCGACGGCGACACCGTCACCATGACGCGGGACGCGCCGCGGCTCGCCGCCACGCTCCGGAACCGTGGGCTCAGGGTCGTCGAGTTGCCGACCACGGAACTGGCCAAGGGTGGCGGTGGGATTCGCTGCACGGCGCTGACACTCGAGTGAGACTCATGGGTATTCGAACCCGCTCGCCCCGCGCGGCGCCGGCCACGTCGGCGACCCGCTTGGTCGGTGTCGACGCGACCCGGGGTATCGCCGTGCTGGGCATGATGGCGGTGCACGCGCTGTACGTCGCTGGCAGCGACGGGGACCCGGCCTGGTGGTATTCGATCGTGTCCGGCCGGTCGGCCGCGACCTTCGCGGTGCTGGCCGGTGTCGGCATCGCTTTCACCACCCGCCGGGAGCAGGTCTCCCGCGAGCGGTGGCGGCCTGTCACGGCCTCGCTGGTCGCGCGCGCTCTGGCGGTGGGCCTGCTGGGGTTGGCGCTCGGCTACACCGACAGTGGCATCGCCGCGGTGATCCTGCCGTTCTACGCCGTGTTGTTCCTGTTCGCGATCCCGCTCGTGTTTCTGAGCACGCGGTCGCTGCTCGTCACCGGTGGCGTGGTGGTCGTGGTCGTTCCCGTGCTCAGCCACCTGTTCCGGGACGCCCTGCCCGACCCGCGATACGACAACCCGTCGTTCGGGTACCTGGCCGACGAGCCGCTCGGCCTGCTGTCCGAACTCGCCGTCACCGGCATTTATCCCGCTGTGCCCTGGATCGCGTATCTCTGCGCCGGGCTCGTCATCGGCAGGCTCCGGCTGTCGTCGGTGCGGGTCGACGCGTGGCTGCTCGCCGGAGGGGCGGCACTCGCTGCGGCGGCATCAGCGCTGTCGGCTCTGCTGCTCGGTCCGTTAGGCGGCCTCGACAGACTCGTTGCGGTGGGCGGATCCGGCGTCGTCGAGAGCGTGCTGGAGTTCGGTGCGCCGGGAGCGACACCCACGACGAGCTGGTGGTGGCTGGCCGTCGACGCCCGGCACTCGAGCACGCCGCTGGATCTGCTGCACACCATCGGAACGGCGACGGCGTTGCTGGGCGGGATGCTGTTGCTCACGAACGCGCCGAAGGTGGGTGCCCTCGCCCGTCGCCTGGTCAGTCCCCTCGCGGCCATCGGTGCGCTGACACTGACTGTGTACTCGGCGCACATCGCCTTCCTGAACTCGCCGCTCGACCGGTTCGGCGCTCTCACCGGATACCTGGTTCAGGTCGCCGTCGCCATCGCCTTCGCCATGGCGTGGCGGCGATTCGTGGGCCGCGGCCCGCTCGAATGGGCGGTCACGTGGCTGGCAGGTCGGGCTAGTGCGGTCGCATCGAAAGACTGGGTTCGGCCGCGGCGTTCGTTCCCGTGATGGCCGGCCGGGTCGGGTCGACCCGTCGCGGCCGGCGGTGAGAGCGCACCGGGCACGGGTCCGTGGCGAACTGTCGCCGCTACCCGCGCGGTCCCAGCTGTGCGGCGCGCTCCTGCAGCAGCCTGCGCACGACCAGTGACGATGCCGAGGGCCGAATGTCGGAGCGCTCGACGAGGCAGATCCGGACATCCTCGGCATCGCTGATCGGGATCCAGCGCAGATTACCGGTCTCTCGGACGCCGTCGAACCCCGCGAGGACGCCGATGCCCGCTCCCCGCGCGACCATCACCCGCACGGTGCGGGCCGACATCGCTTCGATCACCACATCGGCTTCGGGTAGCTGGCTGCGCATCCTGTCCCACAGGACGGTACCGGGCCGCATCGTGACGATCGGCCACGCTCGAAGGTCTCGCCAACGCAGGTACTCGCGGCCGGACAGTGGATGGTCGGCGCGCAGCTGTCCCCCGATCGGCACATCGAACAGCGGGGTACGGCGCAGCCCCGGTGGGGGCGCGTGCTCCGGTTCGGTGATCACGGCGATGTCGAGGTCGCCGGCCACAATGCCGGACTCGATGTCGGCCGAGGCCTCCTCGCGGACCGAGAAGCGCAGCTCGGGATATTGCTCCCGCAGCATCCCGACGACCGGGGCGATCACGTTCGCGACAGTCGCCGAACCACCGCCGATCCGTACGGTGCCGCTATAGGAGCCGCGTGCCTCCATCGCGGCTCCGTGCAACGCATCCTGCGCCGCAACCAGTTGCTCCATCGGCTCCAGAAGGGCCTGGCCCGCCGGAGTGGGGACCACGCCGCGGCGGCTGCGGGTCAGCAGCACGATGTCGATCTCTTCTTCGAGCAGCGTGATCTGCTGTCCGAGGCTGGGCTGACTGATTCCGCAGCGACTCGCCGCGGACCGGATCGAACCGGCCTCCACCGCGGCAAGGAAGTACCGCACTCGTTCCACCCGCACGCTCCGACCATAGTGGAGAAACCTTTCACCTCCTAGTCGTTGCCGTGGCTTCCCACCCAGCTCGCAGCGGGGAACGATCGCTGAGATCCGCATCGGATTCGATCGATGCCCTTCAACGTGGAAGGAGAAGCCGGTGAACGACGGACCGCTGACCGGTGTGCGGATTCTCGACGTGTCGACGGTGTTGGCCGGCCCACTGGCCTCCTCGCTGCTCGCCGAGTTCGGCGCCGAGGTCGTCAAGATCGAGCAGCCGGGAACGGGCGACCCGGCACGGGGATACCCACCATTGGACGGCACCGGCACGTCGGCCACCTGGTCCGTGGTCGGCAGGAACAAGTCGAGTGTGACCGTGGACCTGCATCACCCGGAGGCCGCCGGACTGCTCGGGCGGCTTGCCGCCACCTGCGACATGGTCGTCACCAACTTCCGTCCGAGCGCGTTGCGCCGGTTCCGGATCGACTTCGACGACCTGTGTGCCTTCCGCCGGGACCTGGTGATGGTTCACCTGAGCGCGTTCGGTCGGACCGGCCCCTATGCCGATCGACCCGGGTTCGCCAGGGTCGCGGAAGCCTTCGCCGGCCTGACCCACCGCACCGGCGACGAGGACGGGCCTCCGATGTTCTCCGGGTACCCCGTCGCGGACGGCACCGCGGGGATGTATGCCGCCTTCACCGCGATGCTCGCGCTACGCCAGCGGGACCGGACCGGTGAGCCGCAGCTCGTCGATATCGGACTTTACGAGCCGCTGCTGCGGCTCATGGAGGACTTCATCGCCGACTACGGCGCGACAGGCCACAGCGCCGCGCGCCAAGGCAACCGCAATCCGCATATCAGCCCGAACAATCTCTACCGCACCCGAGACGGACGGTGGTTGGCTTTACCTGCCTCGACCGAGCAGATGTGGCGCAGGTTGGTCGCGCTGATGGACGCTCCCGACCTGGCCCGGTACGACTCGATGACGGCGAGGTTGGAGCACCGCGAGGAGATCGAGCAGCGGGTCTCGGAGTTCGTAGCGTCCCGGGATCTGGAGCCGCTGGTCAAAGAACTGGTGGCCGCCGGGGTCGCTGCAGGCCCGGTGAACTCGGCCGCAGACATCTGCACCGACCCGCACATCCGGGCGCGGGGCTCGCTGATCGATGTGGGTGGCGGCCACGGGGAGACACAAGCCCCGGCCGGCCGGTTCTCCGGGTTCGACGGAACGATTCGACTCCCGGCACCGCAGCTCGGCGAACACACCGACGCCGTACTGGGCTCGGTGCTCGGCTTCGACCGACAGGCGATCGAGGATCTGCGCCGTCGTGGGGTGATCTGAGATGACGCTGGCCGATGTGTCCATCGCCGTACTCGTGGGGCTGTTCGTTCTCGCCGGAGTCGTGCCCCGGGTGCATCTGGGACTTACCGCGCTGCCGGCGGCCTTCCTTCTCGGTCTGGGCGCCGGTGTGCCCGCGGACGAGGTGACCGATTTCTTTCCGGCGAACTTCGTGGTGCTGGTCGTCGGGGTGATGGCACTGTTCGGCACCGCCCACGCGAACGGCACGTTGGACTGGCTGCTGGAAAGCCTTCTGCGTCTGGTCGGTGGCCGGTTGGTGCTGGTGCCCGTCGTGCCGTTCGTCATCGGTGCGGTGCTGACCGCGATCGGGACGCTGCCCGCGGCGTCGGTCGCGATCGTTGCCCCGATCGCGCTGGGGTTGGCCGCCCGATACCGCTACTCGCCTCTGATCGCATCGGTGGTCGGCGTGACCGGCATCCTCAGCGGCGTCATGTCGCCGTTCGCGATGTACGGACTCGCGACGCTGGAGATGTCCGACGAGCTCGAGTTGCCCGCGTCCGCGCCGGTGTCGCTGTTCCTGGGAGGCATCGGGATGGGGGCGGCAATCTGCGTAGCTGCGCTTGTCGTCGGAGTGTGGAGCGGCGCGATCCCGCGCGGGACTGTGGCACGCGAACGCGTCGGCCCCGGTCGGCATGCACCGACGTCCCCTGCCGACTCGGACCAGGGCGCTCAGCCGGGGCTGGGGCACACGGGAGCCGCCGGCACGGCGACCCGTACGGTGCCCCGGGTTGCGAGACCGGCGACCCGGCTCCTCACGCTCGGTGCGATGGCCGTGGTGGTCGTGCTGGCCGTGGGCTTCGACCTGGACATCGGCTATCTCGGGCTGACCGCGGCGGTGCTGCTGCACCTGGTGCTGCGTCTCGACGCGCACACGACGGTCACCGGGCTGCCGTGGAACGTGGTGTTGCTGATCGGCGGCCTGCTGACCTACGTGGGTTTGATGGAGGAGCTCGGTGCGTTCGAACGGCTCAGCGAGCTGCTCACCGTGCAGGGCGCGCCTCTGCTCAGTCTGCTCGGACTCTGCTACGTGGCCGGTGTCACGTCGTTCGCGGCGAGCTCCATCGCCGTGTTCGTCACGATGATGCCGCTGTTGCCTCCGCTGATCGCCAGCGGAATCTCCCCGGTCGGAGCGGTCCTCGCGGTCGCCTTCTCGATGATGCTCACCGACATCAACCCGCTGGGTATCACTGGCGGCCTGCTCCTCGGGTCGGCCGAACCCGCTGAGCGGGAGCGGCTGTTCCGTCACCTCCTGGTCTACGGCTTGGTGTCGGTGGCCGTGGCACCGCTCGTGGCGTGGGCTGTGTTCGGCTGGTGGTGAGATCCATCCACCCTCTGGGCGGCCGTCGAGGGCACCCCTGGCCTGTTCGACGGTGACGCGGGTTGTTCACGCGAGGTGCCACGAGGCCGCCTTGACACGATCTTCGAACTGATGTTCTATGAAGGGTGTCGAACGCCGGCTCGAGTATGCACGGTTCGAGGCCGCCTTCCCCGCGGCTGAGTGACATCAGACGACAGACATGTATCGGTGCGTACGTCCCTCTGCGGGCGTACGGCGGATCCCTGTGTGCAGGGGGAGGTGAGGGCGATGGCAGTGCCCGCGGTGGTGGACACGGAGGGGGAGTCGTCGGAGGAACCTGCGGCGCAGGGGAGTGCGGCGCAGGGGAGACCGGGCCCCTCGGACGGAGGGAGCGTCGCCGACACCGTGGCCCGGCTGGCGTCGTTGCCCGGTGTGGGCACGGCGGGCGACATCGCCTCGGTGCCGCGGCCGGTCTCGCCCGCGGGATCACCGGAGCCCGAGGTCACCCGGACGGCGGGCACCGGGACGGCGGGCACCGACGACAGGGTGTTGCCCGTGGCACCCGCGCTGGCGGAGTTGGTGCCGTGGGGCGGGCTGCGCCGTGGCAGCACGGTCTCGGTCAGCGGGTCGACGTCGTTGCTGCTGGCGTTCCTGGCGGAGGCGACCGCTCGGGGATCGTGGGCGGCGGTCGTCGGAATGCCCGAACTCGGTGTGGTCGCCGCGCGCGAGCTCGGGGTGGCGGTGCACCGGCTCGCGCTGATCCCCCGGCCCGGTGCGGAACTGCCTCAGGTGACGGCCGCTCTGCTGGACGGGATCGACCTGGTCGTCGTTCCCGCGGGAGGAGCGGGCGGAAGCCGTGATCCGAATCTCGCCCGGCGATTGTCGGCACGGGCGAGGAATCGCGGTGCGGTGCTGCTGACAGCCGGTTCGTGGCCAGGTACGGAGGTCGAACTGCGCTGCGCGGCGGTGAGCTGGTCCGGAGTCGACGACGGCTACGGACACCTCGCGCAACGAGAGGTTCTCGTCGAAGCGGCGGGCAGGCGCGGCGCCGCGCGGTCGACCCGCACCCCGCTGCTGTTGCCGGGGCCGGACGGAACGATCGCGCGGGCGGACACGGCCGGCGCACACCCACCGCTGCGGGAGGTGCGTGCAGGATGAATACCTTTCCGGCGAGTCGGGCGCAGGAATCCCGGGTTCGGGGGTCGTCGTCTCGGGGGTCGTTGTCTCGGGGGTCACAGCCGCCGCGGCTGCTGGTGCTGTGGTGTCCGGACTGGCCGGTGGCGGCGGCCGCCGCGGAGGCGGGGCTGCCGGTGACGGAACCGGCCGCGGTGCTGGCTGCGAACCGGGTCGTGGCGTGCTCGGCCGTGGCGCGCGCGGCCGGGATCCGGCGTGGCATGCGGCGCCGCGAGGCGCAGTACCGGTGTCCCGAGTTGGCCGTGTTCGCCGAGGACGACGACCGCGACGCCCGACTGTTCGAAACCGTGACGACGGCGGTGGAGGAGCTGATCGTCGGGGTGGAGGTGGTGCGTCCCGGTGTGGTGGCCGTGCCGGTCGCCGGGGCGTCCCGCTACTTCGGCGGCGAACGCCCGCTGCTGGAACGGCTCGTCGACCACGTGTCGGTGCGGAGCGGGGCCGAATGCCAGGTGGGAGTCTCCGAAGGACTGTTCGCGGCGACCCTGGCCGCTCACCGGGCACGGCCGGTACCCGCGGGTACGGCGGCGGAGTTCCTGGCCCCACTCGGGGTGCAGGAGCTCGACCGGCCTGGCAGTGGCCGTGGGGAACTGGTGGACTTGTTGCGGCGCCTGGGAATCCGCACGCTCGGCGCGTTCGCGCAGTTGTCGGAGCGGGACGTGCTCGCCCGGTTCGGTGCCGACGGAGTGCTGGCGCACCGGTTGGCGAGCGGCCGGGACGAACGTCCCCCCGGCAGGCGCCGTCCGGCACCGGACCTCGCCGTGACGGAAATGTGCGATCCGCCGCTCGAACGGGTCGACGCCGCCGCGTTCCTGGCTCGCACCCTGGCGAACCGGTTCCACGAAGGGCTGGCCGCCCGCGGCCTCGCCTGCACCCGGCTGGGCATCCACGCCACTACAGAACACGGCGAGGAACTCGGCCGCAGCTGGCGTTGCGCGGAACCGCTCACCCCGGACGGCATCGCGGACCGGGTGCGATGGCAGTTCGAAGGCTGGCTGACCCGTGGCCGCGGGCGCACCCCGACGTCCGGTGTGACCGTGCTCCGGCTCGAACCGGAGGAGACCGTCGAAGGCAGCGCGCTGCAGCTCGGCCTGTGGGCCGGCGGCTCCGGTGCCGAACACACGCCGGAAGCGGACAAGGCGGCCCGCGCCCTGGTCCACGTCCAGGGCCTGATCGGCCCCGAAGGGGTCTGCACCGCCGTGTTCGACGGCGGCCGCAGCCCCGCCGAACAGGTGAGGTTCGTGCGGTGGGGAGATCGCCGCACCCCGGCGGAGGGGCACGACGCGCCGTGGCCGGAGCGGCTGCCCGGGCCCTCGCCGGCGACCGTGTTCGACGAGCCGCAGCCCGCCGTGGTCGCCGGTGAGGACGGGCGGCAGCTCGATGTCACCGACCGGCACCGGCTCACCGCATGGCCGTGGACCGTCGAGCTCGGTGACGGCGGACCGCGGCGGGTCCGGAACTGGGCGGGCCCGTGGCCGGTTACGGCGCGCTGGTGGGTGCCCGGTGACCGAGGCCGCTGTGCCCGGTTGCAGGTCGTACTCGACTCCGGTGAGGGTGGCCAGCCGCTCGCGGCGCTGTTGCGGTGGCAGGAACGAGGAGATCCGAAGTGGACAGTGGAAGGGGTGTACGACTGATGTACGACGAGTCGTTGCGGGGCGCCGCCGACGGTTTTCCCGGTGGGCAACATCCGGACCCGGCGTTCCGGTCGGCTCCGGAGTCTCCGGCTGACCCGGAGTTCCTGCCGGGGCAGCTGATCCCCGAACCGAGACGGTCCCCGGAAGGCGACTGAATCGTGGGGTGGAACAACCCGCCCGTTCCCTGGCGGGACCTGGAACGCACCCTGTCGGGTCGCGGCCCGACGTCAGGCGGTTCCGACGGCGGGCAGGACCAGGCCGGGGACGGCAACGACAGCCCGGCATGGGGGCGTAGGCGGGAGAAGTACGCCAGGCCCGTGGACCTGCCCCCGCCCGGCCACGACGACACCGGTGCAGGCGGCCGCGTGCCGTACGCCGAGCTGCACTGCCACTCGAACTTCAGCTTCCTCGACGGCACCAGCCATCCGGAGGAACTGGTCGAGGAGGCGGCGCGGCTGGAACTCGACGCCATCGCACTCACCGACCACGACGGCATGTACGGCGCGGCCCGCTTCGCCGAGGCGGCCAAAGAGGTCGGCATGCGCACCGTGTTCGGTGCGGAACTCAGCCTCGGGCTGTCGGAACCGCCCGCCGGAGCAGCCGACCCGGACGCGGAACACCTGCTGCTGCTCGCGAAGGGCGCCGACGGATACACGAGTCTCTGCCGCGCCATCACGTCCGGTCAGCTCCGGGGACACGACCACGAGCCGCCCCGGGGGCAGCGGGCGGAGAAGGGACGGCCGGTGTACGACCTCGACGAGATCACCGACGAGGTCGCGGGCCGGTGCGTGGTGCTCACCGGGTGCCGCAAAGGCTCCGTCCGGCGGGCACTCGACGAAGGCGGGCCGGACGCGGCGACCGAGGCCCTGCTCGCGCTGACCGAGCGGTTCGGCCGGGACGACGTGTACGTCGAACTCGTCGACCACGGCGGGCCGTTGGACAGTACCCGCAACGACCGGCTCGCCGAGATCGCCGGTGAGCTGGGCCTGCAGACCGTCGCGACGGGAGCCGTCCACTACGCACGGCCGCAGCAGGCCCACGTGGCGCAGGCGGTGTCGGCCATCCGCGCGCGGCGCAGTCTCGACGAGATGGAGGGCTGGCTCGCCGCGTCCGGGGCGGCACACCTGAGGTCGGGCGCCGAGATGCACGCCCGGTTCGCCCGCTACCCCGGCGCGGTTCAGCGTGCCGCGCTGCTTGCCGAGCGGTACGCCTTCCCACTGGAGATCCTCGCCCCGAAGCTGCCGCCGTTCGAGGTTCCGGACGGCCGTGACGAGACCGGTCACCTGCGCGTGGTGACCGCCGAGGGGGCGACGCGGCGCTACGGCCCGCGGGAGGGAAACACGGAGGCGTACGCCCAGCTCGCCCACGAACTCGACGTCATCGAACGGCTCGGCTTCCCCGGGTACTTCCTGATCGTCTGGGACATCGTGGAGTTCTGCCGCCGCAACGACATCCTGTGCCAGGGCAGGGGATCCGCGGCGAACTCGGCCGTCTGTTACGCCCTCGGCATCACGAGGGTCGACCCGGTGAAGTGGAAACTGCTCTTCGAACGGTTCCTCGCTCCGGATCGCGACGGTTACCCGGACATCGACCTGGACATCGAATCCGACCGGCGGGAGGAGGTGATCCAGTACGTCTACGGCAAGTACGGCAGATTGTGCACCGCGCTGGTCGCGAACGTGATCACCTACCGACCCCGCTCGGCGGTCCGCGACGCGGCGAAGGCGCTCGGGCATTCCCCCGGCCAACAGGACGCGTGGAGCAAGCAGATCGACCACTGGGGGCCGCTCCGGCAGTCCGATCACGACATCCCGAATGGTGTGCTCGAGGTGGCCGGCGCGCTGGAGCACGCGCCGCGGCACCTCGGCATCCACCCCGGTGGCATGGTCATCTGCGACCGCCCGGTGAGCGAGGTGTGCCCGGTCGAGTGGGCCCGCATGGAGAAGCGGAGCGTGCTGCAGTGGGAGAAGGACGACTGTGCCTGGGGCGGACTGGTCAAGTTCGACCTGCTCGGCCTGGGCATGCTGTCGGCCCTGCACTACATGCGCGACATGGTGCGCGAGGCCAAGGGAATCGACGTCGACCTCAGTGATCTGCCGCTCGACGACGACAACGTCTACGGGATGCTGCAACGCGCGGACGCGATCGGCGTGTTCCAGGTGGAGAGCAGGGCACAGCTCGCGACCCTGCCCCGGCTCGAGCCGAAGACGTTCTACGACCTGGCCATCGAGGTGGCGCTGATCCGTCCCGGCCCGATCCAGGGCGGGTCGGTGCATCCGTACATCCGGCGTGCCAACAAGGACGAGAAGTGGGAGCACGACCACCCGCTGTTGGAGAACGCGCTCGGCAAGACGTACGGGGTGCCGCTGTTCCAGGAACAGATGATGCAGATCGCCGTCGACGTCGCCGGGTTCACCGCGGCGGAGGCGGACACCCTGCGCCACGCCATGGGGGCGAAGCGGTCGGGCCGGAAGATGGAACGGCTCCGGCAGCGGTTCTACGACGGCGCGGCCCGTAACGGGGTCGACCGCGACATGGCCGCCCACATCTTCGAGCGGATGCGCGCGTTCTCGCACTTCGGATTCCCGGAGAGTCACGCGCTGAGCTTCGCGTACGTGGTGTTCGCCAGTGCGTACTTCAAGTACTACCACTCGGACGCCTTCTGCGCGGGGCTGTTGCGGGCGCAGCCGATGGGCTTCTACTCACCGCAGTCGCTCACCGCCGACGCTCGCAGGCACGGTGTCGAAGTTCGCGGCCCGGACGTCAACGCCAGTGATTCCTCCGCCCGTCTGGAGCCGCTCGACCGGGAAGACCCTCCGGAACCGTCGGCGGCCGCCGGGTCCGGAGCCGGCCCCGGCGGTGATTCCGTACCCGCCCCCGGCAACGGTTCCGCAGTCGGGCCGGGTGGTACGGCCCCGGCCACCCATGCCGTCCGAATAGGACTCGGCGCGGTACGGACGATCGGCACGGCCGTGGCGGACGCGCTCGTGGAGGAACGGGAGGAACACGGCCCGTACCGCGACATGGCCGACGTCGCCAGGAGGGTCCGGCTCACGACTCCGCAGCTGGAGGCGCTCGCCACCGCAGGCGCCTTCGGCGGTTTCGACGAGGTGCAAGGGGATCGGCGCAAAGCGCTCTGGTCCGCGGGAGCCGCAGCACAGGAACGGCCGGGGAAACTGCCCGGCACGACCCCCGCGGCAGAGGCGCCCGCGCTGCCCGGCATGGACGAGATCGACCTGGCCGCCGCGGACGTCTGGGCGACGGGACTGTCCCCGGACAGCTTTCCGACCCAGTTCATCCGGTCCCGGCTCGATGCGCTGGGAGTCGTCCCGGCGCAGCAGCTGCAACGGGTCGACGACGGCACCCGCGTGCTCATCGGCGGGGCCGTCACCCACCGCCAGCGGCCCGCGACGGCCGGCGGCATCACGTTCCTCAACATCGAGGACGAGACGGGCATGGTCAACGTGGTCTGCACACAGGGACTGTGGGCGCGCTACCACCGGGTGGCGCGGTCGAGCTCGGCAATGTTGGTGCGCGGGGTTGTCGAACGCGCCGACGGTGTGGTCAGCCTGCGCGCCGAACGGCTGCAGCATCTGCCGATGCGCATCACCGCCAAGTCGCGGGACTTCCGGTGACGGCGGGGTCGCCAGCGGGTGTGGGAACCTGGCGGCGTGCACTCGTCCGACTCAGCCTCCGAACCCTTTCCCGCCGAGCCTTCCGACCCCGCGGGCGGGCCCGGAGCAGTCGAGCCCGGAGCTGTCGAACCCGGAGCAGTGGAGACCGGAGCAGTGGAGACCGGCGAGGACTACCGCGACGCCGTGCTCTCGGGGCAACGCTGGGCGGGCAGCCGGTTCGTCCGGTGCGACTTCACCGACGCCGACCTGCGCGGGTTGGCGACCTCCGGGTGCGTGTTCGACCACTGCGACTTCACTCGTACCGATCTCGGCGAGTCGGTGCATCGGTCGTCGGCGTTCCGGACGTGCACGTTCGACCGCACCATGCTCGGCGACTCCTCGTGGTCCGGATGCTCGCTGCTCGGCAGCGTGTTCGTCGACTGCGGTCTTCGCACGATCACCCTGGCCGACTGCGACCTGACACTCGTGTCGCTGGCCGACGCCGTGCTGCGTGGCATGGAGCTGTCGGGACTGCGTCTGCGCGAGGCCAACCTGACCGGTGCCGACCTCCGCAGGGCCACACTGCGGGAGGCCGACCTGACCGGCGCCACGCTGACCGCGGCGAAGCTGACCGACGCGGACCTGCGTGGTGCACGGCTGGACGCACGTGCGCTGGCGGCGGCCGACATGGCGGGCACCCTGGTCGACGTCGACACCGCACTTCTGTACGCCGCGGCGCACGGGCTGGTCGTGAGCTGACTCCTCGTCGCGAGCGGGCCGGGCGTCCGATCGCGTCCACGATCGTGAGCCGAACCGACGGTGCGAGCGGGCCCGCGCGGACGTGCCGCGCGGGCCCGGGCTCAGTCGATCGGCGGTTCGCCGGGGTCGAGCTCGATGATGTCGCCGTCGGCCAACAGCTCCTCGATGGAGGCGGGCAGCATGTACGCCGCACCGCCGCCGGGCTGGTTGAACCACGGGATGGCGACGCCCGCGAGCGTCTCGAGCGGCCGCTGGACGCGGTAGACGTGGTACGGCCGGTTGACCCACTCGGGCACGAGCGACCGTTCCTCGAACGGTGTGCCCGCGGCGTAGGTCAGGTTGCCGTTCGCGCCGCCGAACCGGTCGAGCTCACTGCCCACGGGCAGCGTGCGCATCTCCTTGCCGCGGAACAGTGTCAGCGGCGGCTCCCCGGGCAGCGGCTGGATCGGCCACTGCTGTCCACCCTGGTGCGGGCTGCCCTGGCCTGACTGCGGACGTGCCGCCTGCTGCGGTTCGCCCGCGGCGGGCCGGTGCGGTGCGGCGGCCTGCTGGGCCACCGGCTCCCTGACGGGGGCCTGCGTGGTCTGCGGGATCTGCCCACCGCGGCCCGCGGGATCCTCCACGGGAGAAACCGCCCGCGTGTGCGCTGCCGGTTCCTCGGAGACCTGACGGGTTCCCGTGGCGATCTCGGGGGTGAGGGTCGCCAGCAGCGGACGGGACGTCCCCGGTTCCGGCGCGGCCTGCTCGGAGTCGAACTCCGGGTCCCCGTGGACCGGTTCCTCGGGCACCTCGTCGACGCCGTCGGGGGACAGCAGCACCTTGCCCAGCATGAACGCCTTCGCGTCCGCGGCGTCGCCGAACACGGCGGTGCTCTTCAGCTCGCCGTCGTACCAGCCGACCCGCCAGCCGTCGGCGACCCGCTCGAGGCTCCAGCCATAATCGGACGGCACGCTGAGGGCGTAGTACTCGTCCGGGACCTGCAGCTCGTCGAGCTTGTCCTGCAGGTCGTCGAGTTCCGGATCCTGCGGCGGCATGTTGCCGATCTGCGTGGGCGGTCCCGGATCCGGCTCGACGGCCGAGCCTGCCCGGCCCTCGAAGTCCGGCCGGCCGGTGGGACCCCCGCGGTCGTCGTACCCACGGTCGCCGAAGTCCGGCTGACCGCGGTACCCCGGCTCGTCGCGGTATTCGGGGTGATCGCCGTACTCGCGCTGATCGCTGTATTCGGGTTGATCGCGGTGGGCCGGCCGACCGTCGAAGGCCCGCCGGTCGCTGCGCTCGTCGTAGTCGTCATAGTCGTCGTACTCGTCGGCGTCGTCCCGACCTGCGAACGCTCCCGCGGCGGCACCGGCCGCACCGAGAGCACCGGCGGCACCGAGAGCACCGGCGGCACCGAGAGCACCGGATGCCGTGGACGCAGGCCGGTCGTAGTCCTGCCGCGGTGTCGGAGCGGTCCGTTCCTCCTCCAGCTCGGCCGGCGGTTCCTGCCCCGCGTGCGGTGCGGATGGCATGCCGGCGGTACCCGGCTGGTCCATCGGGGGAGCCGCCGTTTCCCGATCCACGTCGGGCCTCGGCGGCGGCCCGTCCGCCGACACCGGGCCGGTGATCGTGGTCGGCGGGCCCGAGTCGAAGTCCGGTTCGCGGTCGCCCGGCGACGATGCCCCGGGCTGGTCCGCGTCGCCCGCGATGTCCGCCATGTCGGATGCCCGGTCGGGTCGCGCGTCGCCGACCGCGGCGTGCCCGCCCGGGACATCACGGCGTCCGGGATCACCGGCGCCGATGTCGCCCGGCGCGGCGTCCTCACCGGTCTCGTCCGGCGCGTCGCCCGCGCCGGGAGCGGACCGCGGATCGTCGTCGAACGTGGGGATCGGCGTGAAGGCCGTGCCCTGTTCGTGCAGTGGCTCGTCGCGGGGCGCGTCGGGGGACGGGCGTGCGTACGGATCCTCGTACGAGGCGGCACCGTGGCGGCCACCCTCGGGGGACCCGCGGTCGTGCGGAATGTCGTCGAATCCCTCGACGTCGTGTCCGGCGCCCTCGTGTCGGCCGGCGTCGAGCCGGTCGCCCGGCGTGGCGGTCGCCGGGTCCGTCCATGTGTCCTCGCGGCGCGTCAGGTCCGTCTCGCCGGGGTCGCCGCGGCCGGGGAGTGTGTAGGCCGCAGTCTCGGCCTCCGGGTCGCCGAGGTCGTCGGCGCCTGGCTCGGTGGTGGGCCCCGCGTCGGCGGGGGCCGAGCCTTCGGGGACCGGCCCTGCGCCGGTGCCGATGCCCTGGGCACCGACACCGTTGACGACGGTCTCCTCACTGGCGCTCGGGTCGGCGGTTCCGTCGTCGCGGTCGGCGGGCAGGAACGCCGAGGGGGTGCTCGGCGTGCTCGTGTGACCCGTGCCGTTGATGCCGCTGAACTGCTCGTCGAGTTCCTGCGCGGCCTTGCCGGGACGCCGCACCGGCAGCTCGGGCGCATTGGGGTCGGCGGGGTCGACAGGATCGGCGGGGTCGACGGGACCCGGACGACCGGAGTCGTCGTCGACGTCGGTGCCGTTCCGGGCGGCCATGGCACCGGCGGCGCCCGCAGCGCCCGCGGCGCCCGCGAGGCCCGCGGCTCCTGCGGCCGCGGCACCCGTACCCGGGGACTCACCCGCGCCGGCTGCCGACTCGTCGTCCGGCTGCTGTCCGGCTGCGCCCGTCGCGGGGCCGGGCTGTTCCGGTCGCGTCCGGTCGGCCGCGACCGGCGGGGTCTGGGTCGTCGGCTGCGCCGCCTCGGCACCGGGCACCTGGGGAGGCCCTTGCTGTGGCGCGTGCTGCGGGCCCTGGCCGTGTGCGACGTGATCGGCTGCGGCCTGGCGCGTCTCGTCGGGCACCTCCGGGACGGTGAACCCGTTGGCGCGGATGTGCTGGAGCAGGTCCGCCTCGGGGGCGACACCGTGAGTGCGCAGGTAGTAGGGCACGGCGGCGGGCCAGATCCAGGACCCATCGCTGTGGAACGCGATCGGCACCTCGGCGGCCTGGTCACGGGCGAGCCGGTCGACGTCGTAACCACGGGCGGGCCCGACCGTCGGAGCGGCGTCGAGGTAGGCGAGTACCCGGTCCCGCTCGTCGGGGTCGAGCTCCGGCCGGGTGATGACCGGCCCGTTCGGGCCCGCGCCGTCGAAGATCCGGGCCATGCGGAACCGCGGCCCGGAACGTTCGGGACCGAGGCCCGCCATCCGGCGCATCAGCCAGTCCGGCACGTTCTCCTCGGAACGGGGGAACATGCGCAGTTCGTCGGCGTACGCCTGCGAGGGCGGTGCCAGGTCCCACGACGGCTCGTCGCGGTCGTACTCGAGGTTGTAGCTCGACGGGTGATCGAGTTGATAGCGCGCGTTGAACCAGGTGCCGCGGCCCTCGCGGTACATGCCTGCGCGGAGCTTGCCGAACAGCGTCGCGATGTCGTGGGTGGCCACCCACTCCTGCGTCGCGCCGTCGGCGGTCACGACCTCGCCGGTCAGCTCGTGATACCTCCCCACAGCGCGGTACACCGCGGTCACCCTGCGCCAGTCCCGCGGGGCGGCCCGCAGCAGCGAGAGGCCGATCTGCTTGACCAGCGTGTCCTGCTCGGTCGCGTTCAGCTGGGTCGGAAGTGCCACGCCCACATCTTGACTAATAGATTTCGCGAATGCACGACCACCGGGTACATGAGCCGCGCGTCTCACCCTGTGGCACCGCTGTCAGCGGCTGCGACAAGGCCGGAGTGGGGGCGGACACACTCCGGCGGTGACACCCGTCGCGGGGATCATCGGAGCGCGCACAATGGCGGGCGATGGCCACTGCCAGTGCGGATCCCGCCCAGGGTCCCGCCACTCCGACCACGCACGCACCCACCTCCGCCGCCCGGAAGCTGTGGGGCGTGGTGCTCGCCGTATCCGCAGGGCTGGGCATGTCCGTGCAGTCGCGGATCAACGGCCAGCTCGGCGCGGAACTCGGTGACTCCGCGCTCGCCGCCGTCATCTCGTTCGGCGGTGGTCTGTTGCTGCTGCTGTGCTGGCTCGCCGTGTCGCGGTCGATGCGCGCGGGCACGCGCGCCGCCGTGGCCGCGCTGCGCAGCGGCAGGCTCCGGCCCTGGCATTTCCTGGGCGGTATCGCGGGCGGCGCATACGTGCTGGGGCAGTCGGTCACCGTGTCGATCATCGGGGTCGCCCTGTTCACCGTGGGCGTCGTGGCGGGACAGACCGTGAGCGGACTGTTCGTCGACCGGTTCGGGCTGGGCCCGTCCGGCAAGGAGCCCACCACGGTCCTGCGGGTGACGGGTGCGGTGATGACCGTGGCCGCCGTCGCGGGCGCGCTGGCGGGTGACGTCGCCGGGCACGCGGGGCCGGGCCGCATCGCGCTGCTGATCCTGCCGTTCGCCGCCGGGGCGGGCATGGCGGTGCAGCAGGCGTTCAACGGCCACGTGGGTGCCGCCTCCGGCAGCTCGCTCACGGCGGCGCTCGTCAACTTCACCGCGGGCACCACGATGCTGGTGCTCGCCTGGCTGGTGTCGTTCGCACTGCACGGCCCGCCCGACGCGCTGCCCGGCAATCCGGTGCTGTACCTCGGCGGGCTCGTCGGCATCGTGTTCATCGCGGTCGCGTCGTTCGTCGTGTCGTGGATCGGGGTGCTGCTACTGGGGCTGAGCACGGTCGCAGGGCAGCTGGTCGGGTCGATGCTGCTCGACGCGTTCGTGCCCGCCGGAGGCAACGACCTGACGACGTCGACGGTCGTCGCGTGCGTGGTGGCGCTGCTCGCCATCGGTGTCGCCTCGCTCGGCGGGCGGAAACGGCCGGGCGGGCAGAAGCACGGTCAGCGCGATTGAGAGACTGGACGACGTGACGGCGACGATTCTCGACGGCAAGGCCACCAAGGACGCCATTTTCGCGGAGCTGACCCCTCGGGTCGCCGCGCTCGCCGAGCGGGGCATCACCCCTGGACTCGGCACGGTGCTGGTGGGCGACGATCCCGGTTCGCACTCGTACGTGAAGGCCAAGCACGCCGACAGCGCGAAGGTCGGGGTCACCTCGATCCGCCGCGATCTGCCCGAGAACACGACGCAGGCCGAGCTCGAGAAGGTCATCGACGAACTCAACGCCGACCCGGCCTGCACCGGCTACATCGTCCAGCTGCCGTTGCCCTCGCACCTCGACGAGAACGCGATCCTCGAGCGCATTCCGCCGGAGAAGGACGCCGACGGGCTCGCGCCGATCAGCCTCGGCCGGCTGGTGCTGGGCAAGCAGGGTGCGCTGCCGTGCACGCCGCTCGGCGTCATCGAACTGCTCCGCCGGTACGACGTGCCGCTCAAGGGCGCCAACGTCACCGTGGTGGGCCGCGGCATCACCGTCGGCCGCACCATCGGACTGCTGCTGACGCGCCGTAGCGAGAACGCCACCGTCACGCTGTGCCACACCGGCACCCGCGACCTGGCGAGCGAGGTCGCGCGCGCGGACATCGTGGTCGCGGCCGCAGGCTCGCCTGGCCTGATCACGCCTGAGATGGTCAAGCCGGGCGCGGCGGTGCTCGACGTGGGCGTCTCGCGGGTCGACGGCAAGCTCGCGGGCGACGTCGCGCCGGGCGTCGAGGAGGTCGCCGGGCATCTGTCGCCGAACCCGGGCGGGGTGGGGCCGATGACCCGCGCGATGCTCATCTCCAACGTCGTCGAGGCCGCCGAGCGCGCGGCGGGCTGAGCCGTGACCGCACCCGACCGGCCCGAGCACGGCACCGGCGACGGGATCGGCCGCCGGGCGTGGCTCGTGCACGTGCCGCTGGCCGTTGTGCTGGTGCTCGTCGCCGTCGGCGGATTGCGGATCGGCATGTACCACTGGCGCCAGGGCACCGCACTGATCGGCGGAGCCCTGCTGGTCGCCGCGGTACTGCGGGTCGTGCTCTCGGACGCGCAGGCCGGTCTCCTCGCGATCCGTAGCCGGGTGGTCGACGTGCTCTGTTACGTCGGCCTCGGCGGGCTCATCGTCTTCGACGCGCTGACGATCACGGGCGGACCGTTCGGCTGACCCGCCGGGCACCTGGGCGTCGCCGCGTGCCCGGCGGGCCTGCCGTCGCCGGCTCCGGTCGTCACACCAGCGCGGGCTGCTCGGCGGGTGCGATCTCCTCGGCGGGCGCCACCGGGATGGTGGCCGCCTTCTCCTTGCGCTCGGTGAGTGCGGCCACGACGGCCAGGCTCAGGCCCAGTGCCGCGAGGAGCGCGCCGACCACGTTCGGGGACACGAGGCCGAGGCCGCCGGCGATGACGACACCGCCCAGGTAGGCGCCGATCGAGTTGGCGATGTTGAACGCCGACTGGATCGCCGCCGACACCAGCGACGGGCTGCCGCCCGCCTTCTCCATGACGCGGGCCTGCAGGATCGGGCCGACCATGAACGAGGTCACGCCCACCAGGAAGATCGTGATCGTGGCGCCGATCTTGCTGCCCGCGGTGACCGTGAACATGGCCAGCACGACGGCCAGGCTGCACAGCGCGCCGCACAGCGCGGGCGTGGGGTTGCGGTCGGCGAGCCGGCCGCCGAGGAAGTTGCCCAGCGTCATGCCGACACCGGCCAGCGACAGCAGCAGGGTCACGGTCGCGGGGTCGAATCCGGCGACGTCGGTCATCATCGGCGTCACATAGCTCAGGCAGGCGAACCCGCCGCCCATGCCGAACGTGACGATCGCCAGCGCCAGCCACACCTGCGGCTTGCGGAAGGCCGCGACCTCACCGCGGAGCGAGGCGCCGACGGGCGCCCCCTGGTGCGGCACCAGCTTCATCACGGCGGCCAGCGCGACCACGCCGATCAGCGCGACGACGGCGAACGTGGCGCGCCAGCCGAACTGCTGGCCGAGCAGGGTTCCCAGCGGCACGCCGACGACGTTCGCGAGCGTCAGGCCCATGAACATCATCGACACCGCCTTGGCCTTGGACCCGCGGTCGACGAGGCTCGCGGCGACGACGGCGCCTGCGCCGAAGAACGCGCCGTGGGGCAGGCCCGCGACGAACCGGAACAGCACGCCCAGCTCGTGGCTCGGGGACAGGACGAACAGGGTGTTGCCGGCGATGAACAGCCCCATCATCGCCATGAGCATCGTTTTACGGGGGAGTCGCACGGCGGCGGCGGTGAGCAGCGGAGCGCCCACGACGACGCCGAGCGCGTAGGCGGAGATGAGGTGTCCTGCCGACGGAATGGACACGCCGAAGTCGGCGGCGGCCTGGGGCAGCACGCCCATCATGACGAATTCGGTGGTTCCGATGCCGAAGGCGCCGATAGCCAGCGCGAGGAGCGCGACGGGCACGGTTCTCCTCTCGGGGGAGCAGGGTCGGGTCGGGGCAGCCCGGTGCGGGGTGGTCGGCGCTGATCGGGGCCCGGGCTTGACGTGCCTGCGCGGTGACGTGCACGGGGGAGCGCAGGCCGAGCGGGGAGCGTGGACGGTCGTGATCGACTTGATCGTTCAAGTCATGTCCCAAAAAAAGAACAGTCGACCGCGTGCCGTCGCGGATAACTGCTCTGCACCCAAGTGTGAACGCGTCGATATGCGGTTGTCATCCCGACGGGGTGCTCACGGCGGGTGACGATCGCCACGGCGTCGCGCGGTAACGCGTGCCGGCCGGTTCGCGGCCCCGGCCGCACTGCTCCGCCGCGGTGCGCCGGGCGCGCGGATGGAGCCGCGTCGGGTCATGGAATTGCCCTGTGACCAGGGCTTTGCGGCGTGCGTACCGGGTGCGTCTCGCCTGTCGAGCGAGACGCCGGGTCACGACGGCTATCGCTTGTGTGTGTCCTCGACCTCGCAGTCCGGGCCGGGGAAGACCAGCCGTTCGTGACCGTCGGTGAAACGTACGAGATAGGGCGGCCTGCCCGAATCGCCGCGGACCTCCACGATCTCGCCCAGGCGTTCGGGCTCGCCCACGACCCGGCCGTGCACGCGGATCCGGTCGCCGACCACTGCCTGCATGACGTTCACCTCCGCTGGGTGCGATTGCCGGTGCGCTCCAGCGTAGGAGCGACGTGGGGGTCGGGCGAATCGATCACGCGGGGTCAGCCGGTCAGCGGTGCCGCGGCCGTGGCCAGTCGGTCGAGGTAGCCGGCGGGCACGTGGTGCGGCAGGTTGAACACGACGAGGTCGACGCCCGCCTCGCGGTAGCCGGCGGCCTCCTCGACGGCGGGTTCGATGCCGGTCTCGGCGTGGACCCGGACGTTGACCGAGCGGGTGATCTCCGCCGGGTCGCGGCCGACGTCGGCGCAGTGGGCGCGCAGCACGTCGTCGAGTTCGCGCCAGTGCTCCGGGGACCGCGCACCGGCGTGCCACTGCTGGGCCCACCGCGCGGCCGTCCGCAGGGTCCGTTTCGGGCCCGTGCCACCGATGACGACGGGTGGGTGCGGCCGCTGAACCGGCTTCGGTTCGCAGCGCGCGCCGGTCAGCTGCACGTACGTGCCCGCGAAGTCGGTGACCTCCTGCGACAGCAGACCGATGATCGCCTGCACACCCTCGTCGAACAGGTCGAACCGCTGCCGCAGGGGCGGCAGTTCGATGCCGTAGGCGTCGCACTCCTGCTGCATCCACCCGGCGCCGAGGCCGATCTCGAGCCTGCCGCCGGAGATGACGTCGGTCGTGGCCGCCATGTTGGCCAGCACCGCGGGGTGGCGGTAGATCATGCCCGTGACCTGGCAGCCGATGCGGATCCGGCGGGTGGCCTGCGCCATCGCGGCGAGCATCGTCCACGCCTCGTAGTTCGGCGCGGTCAGGTCGCCGGAGAGCGGATAGAAGTGGTCCCAGTTCCACGCGGACTCGAACAGCTCGATGTCGTCGGCGGCCCGCCACACGTCGACCAGTTCCCGCCACGGCGTGTGTTCGGGCTTGGTCTTGATTCCCAGTCGCATCGATCGTCAGTCCTACCGTGTCCGGCCTGCCGCTGCCGGACACGGGCTGGCGTGTTCGATCCCACGTGATCGGTGCAGCCCGGACGTCTGCACCCGGGCGCTCACGACACGTAGATTGCGGGGTGAGCTGCGATTTGTCGGCGTCGCTGTGGCCCGGATTCGTACTGGCCAGTAACCAGGGGGCGCCGGGCCGGTGTCAATTCAGCAGTACGCTTGTACCGCTACGCAACGGCTAATGCGCAGCGGTATCAGGCGAACACGAACGCGAGATCCGCGACGCGAAAGCGAGAGGAGCGCCGCCAGCTCATGGCCAAGATCAAGGTCGAGGGCACCGTCGTCGAACTCGACGGCGACGAGATGACCCGCATCATCTGGCAGTTCATCAAGGACAAACTGATCCACCCGTATCTCGACGTGAACCTCGAGTACTACGACCTGGGGATCGAGGAGCGCGACCGGACCGACGACCAGATCACGGTCGACGCGGCGAACGCCATCAACAAGCACGGCGTCGGCGTCAAGTGCGCCACGATCACGCCGGACGAGGCGCGCGTCGAGGAGTTCGGCCTGAAGAAGATGTGGCGGAGCCCGAACGGCACCATCCGCAACATCCTCGGTGGCGTCATCTTCCGCGAGCCGATCGTCATCCAGAACGTCCCGCGGCTGGTGCCGGGCTGGACGAAGCCGGTCATCGTCGGCCGTCACGCCCACGGTGACCAGTACAAGGCCACGGACTTCAAGGTCCCCGGCCCCGGCACGGTCACGATGACCTACACGCCCGCGGACGGCTCCGAGCCGATGGAGTTCGAGGTCGCGAACTTCCCCGAGGGCGGCGGCGTCGCGATGGGCATGTACAACTACCGCAAGTCCATCGAGGACTTCGCGCGCGCCTCGCTGCAGTACGGCCTCGATCGTGAGTTCCCGGTCTACATGTCGACCAAGAACACGATCCTCAAGGCCTACGACGGCATGTTCAAGGACACCTTCGAGGAGATCTACGAGAAGGAGTTCAAGGCCGACTTCGAGGCGAAGGGCCTGACCTACGAGCACCGGCTGATCGACGACATGGTCGCCGCGTCGCTCAAGTGGGACGGCGGCTACGTCTGGGCCTGCAAGAACTACGACGGTGACGTGCAGTCCGACACGGTGGCGCAGGGCTACGGCTCGCTCGGCCTGATGACGTCGGTGCTGCGCAGCCCGGACGGCCGCACGGTCGAGGCCGAGGCCGCGCACGGCACGGTGACCCGGCACTACCGCCAGCACCAGCAGGGCAAGGCCACGTCGACGAACCCGATCGCGTCGATCTTCGCCTGGACCCGTGGCCTCGAACACCGTGGCCAGCTGGACGGCAACTCCGAGCTGGTCGGCTTCGCCAACAAGCTCGAGCAGGTCGTCATCGAGTCCGTCGAGAGCGGCAAGATGACCAAGGACCTCGCGCTGCTGGTCGGCGGCGACACGCCGTTCCAGACCACCGAGGAGTTCCTGGCGACCCTGGACGAGAACCTCCAGAAGAAGATGGCTCAGGGCTGAGAGCGGTCGTTTCGCTCCCACGGGCCCCGGCAGGACGACCTCCTGCCGGGGCCCGTCGCTGTGCGTGGCCGGTGTTCGCCGAGCCGAGTGGTTGCGCCTTCCGGGGCTTACGGGGCGGGAAACCCGGGCCGTACCCTCCGGGCGAGTGCATGTCGGGAACGGATAAGGAGCACTCGTGATACTCGGGATTCCGAAGCGGACGCTGCTCATCTTCGTGGCGCTGGTCGCCGTGATCGTGCTGTACGCGGTGACCGGTGGTGAGCTGAGCTCGGAGGCCGAGGGCTCGAACGGGGAGGGTGGCTGCAGCATGACGGTCGATGCGGACGTGCTGAACGTGCGATCCGGCCCGTCGACCGGCGACGAGGTCGTCGGCACACTCGAACAGGGTGCCGAGACCGACGCCACCACCGACGTGCGCGACGGGTTCCGCAAGCTCGCCGACGGCGAGTGGGCTTCCGACGACTTCCTCGAGCCCGTCGACGGCGCCTCCTGCTGACGCGTGGGCGGGGTCCCCGCGGGTGAGTGGGTATACGAACTGAGCGGTTCCAGTGCCCAGGGCACCGTGGGGGCGTGCAACGCCCGAATCTTCCCCTCGCGACGTCGCCGTTCGGGGGCGCACGTGTCGGCACTGTCGCCCGGAGTGTGTCCGTGTGGGTGGTGGGTGACGGGTGCCCCAGATGTGCCCTTCCCGGCGCCCACCGGTTTCCGGTCGCGGGATCGTCGGTGCGGGCGGATAACCTGGGGCGCGTGTTCACCGTCTCCACCGTCAACGTCAACGGCATCCGTGCGGCCGCGAAGAAGGGCTTCACCGAGTGGTTCGCCGGCACGCAGGCCGACGTCGTGGCCTGCCAGGAAGTGCGCGCCGACCTCGACGCCATCCCGAAGGCGCTCGTTGGCCCCGAGGGGTGGCACGCCGCCCACGCCGTGTGCGAGGTGAAGGGCAGGAACGGCGCGTCGCTGTACAGCCGGTCCGAACCGGAGGCCACGCGTATCGGATTCGGTGAGGCCGAGTTCGAGGCGAGCGGGCGGTACGTCGAGATGGAGCTGCCCGGCGTCGTCGTGGCGAGCCTGTACCTGCCGAGCGGCGAGGTCGGCACCCCGCGGCAGGACGAGAAGGAGCGCTTCCTCGACGCCTTCCTGCCGTACCTCGTCGAACTGCGCGAGAAGGCGGCCGCCGACGGCCGTGAGGTCGTCGTGATGGGCGACTGGAACATCGCCCACGCCGAGATCGACCTGAAGAACTGGAAGGGCAACAAGAAGAACTCGGGCTTCCTGCCGGAGGAGCGCGAGTGGATGGGCCGCGTGTTCGGCGAGGCGGGCTACGTCGACGTGCAGCGCAGGCTCGACCCGGACGGCCCCGGTCCGTACACGTGGTGGTCCTACCGCGGGAAGGCGTTCGACAACGACGCAGGCTGGCGGATCGACTACGTCGCCGGGACGCCGGGCCTGGCCGAGACGTGCACGTCGGTGGTCGTCGAGCGTGCGCCGTCGTACGACCAGCGCTGGTCCGACCACGCCCCGGTCACCGCGACGTTCGATTGGTCGCCCTCGGTCTGAGTGTCGCCGCCGCACGTTTTCGCGCTGCGGCGGCGTGATCGATCCCGTTTCCGTCCACGGCCGCGGCGGCCAGGGTCGGCGCGGTTGTCCGCCGGTTCCCTCCCGCGGTCCTCGAGTTCCGGCCCGACGCCGGCGTGAGGTTCCTCGACGAGTTGGACTTGACGTCCAGTTAACTCGAGGTTTGAGACTGGTCGCATGTTGAAGCCTGATGAGGGACCGATCCTCTTCCGTAACACCATGCGGATCTTCGACGGACACCTCGCCGAGTTCACCAGGGTGGTGCGCCGGGCGGTGGAGTTCGTCGAGGAGCACGGCCCGCAGCTCATGGTGGACGTGTTCATCGACGAAGAGCGGATGCTCGCCTACAGCTACCAGCTCTACCGCGACTCGGACGCCATCCGCGAGCACTGGCGGCTGTCGGACCCCTACATCCGCGACGTCATGGAGCACTGCGAGGTCGAGCGCTTCGATGTCCACGGCCACCTGGACGACGGCATCCGCGAAGGTCTGCGCCCCATGGCCGAAGGTGGAACACCGTTCACGATCACCCGGAGGGCGGTCGGCTTCGTCCGCTTCGCCTAGCCGCGGTGCGGTAGTGCCCACACATCGGGTCTCGTGATCGATCCCGTTTCCGTCCACCGTCGGGACGGCTAGGGTCGGCGCGGTTGTCCGGCGATTCTGGAGGTTCGATGGCGCGCAGGCTGATCATGGACGTGGACACGGGAACGGACGATGCCGTCGCGCTCATGTTCGCGGCGCTCCATCCCGACCTGGAGCTCCTCGGCGTGACCACCGTCAACGGCAACGTGTCGCTCGCCGCGACGACCGACAACACGCTGCGCGTCCTGGACTGGATCGGCTGTGCCGGGATACCCGTGCATCCCGGGTTGACGCGGCCGATCGTGCGAACCGACTTTCCCTCGGCCCGGCATTTCGACTCCGGCGGTAAGGACGACCCGCACGGGACGGCGCTCGACATCCCGGAGCCGAGCAGCCGAGCGCAGGCGCAGGGCGCGGTCGAGTACCTGATCGAGACGCTGCGTGGCGCGGCCGAGCCGGTCACGCTCGTCGCCGTCGGGCCGCTCAGCAACATCGCCGCCGCGCTCGCGCTCGACCCCGGACTGACCGGCCGCGTGGACGAGATCGTGATCATGGGCGGCGGCCACGCGACCGCGAACGTGACGGCCTCCGCGGAGTTCAACATCTGGGCCGACCCGGAAGCGGCCGCGATGGTCCTGGCTGCGGGATTCCCGAAGCTGACGTTGGTGACGCTCGACGCCACGCACCGTGCGGTCATCACCCGGGACGCCTGCCGTGCATTGGCCGGACTCGGCACACCCGCGGGCACCGCGGCGGACCGGTTCATCGGACGGCGCATCGACGCCTATTCCGGTGGCGCGGGCGACGGTGCGGCGCCGGTACACGACGTCGTCTGCACCGCCTACCTGGTCCGGCCCGACGTGGTCCGGACGAGTCCGCTACCGGTCACCGTCGAAACGGCCGGTGCCGCGACCGTGGGCCGCACCGTGATCGACACGCGCCCCGGCGCGCCCGAGCCGGCGAACGCGCACGTGGCACTCGACGCGAACGCCGAGCTGCTGAGTGGGCTGTTGACGGACACGTTCGCCCGCACGCTCTGACGCCGCGCCGGCTCTGACGCTTCGCCGCTCTGCTGCTTCCCGCTCTGACGCTTCGCCCACTCTGCTGCCGCGACCGGCCCGCTGCCGCGCCGTGTCCCGTACCCGACGAACGGAGGACTTCCGGGCCACGGAGACTTCCGTCGGTACTGTCCGTGTCCTCCCCGATGTTCCACTCGTCCGGCGAACGGGTGACATCGCTCCTCGGTGTCGCCGCCGCGTCATGGCACGCCGATCGAAGGAAGCATCGTGAAGAATCGCAGGCCCGTCACACGCCGTTCCATGCTCCGGGGGACCGCCGCGGCCGGGATGGCCGCGGCCGCAGGCCTCCTGATTCCGGCCTCCGCGCACGCCGCGTCGATGTCCGCCATCCAGAAGTCCCTCAAGGGGCTCTACTACTACCGGGGCGTGATCGACGGTGATGCGGGACCGATGACGACCAGCGCGGTCGAGTCCTTCCAGTCGGACCGCGCTCTCGTGGTCGACGGCTACGCGGGGCCGGTCACGCAAAGTGAACTGGCGACCGTCGTCAAGGCCGTCCAATCCGCCGTCGGTGTCGTCGCCGACGGTGACTACGGCCCCGTCACCATCTCGGCGGTGAAGAGCTTCCAGAACTCGCAGGGTCTCACCGTCGACGGCTACGCGGGTGCGAAGACGATGGCCGCGCTCGGTGTCAGCCGCACGAAGGGCTCCGGTTCGGACCCCGATCCCGACCCCGGCGGCGGCTCGGGCGACCTCGTCGTCATCAACCAGATGGACACCGGCCCCAAGAGCTCCGAGAACTGCGGCCCGACCTCGGCCGTCATCACGCTGTACGCTCTGGGCCGCCCGCCGTCGGGCTCGTACAAGCAGGCGGTCATCAACATGCGCGAGGCCTGCCAGATCCCGTCCGGCACGTGGGGCTCCGACGTCAGCCACCTGATCAACGGTCTCGCCGCGTACGACACGAGCGCCCGGAAGGTGGACTACGCCAGCGCACTTGCCGCCGCGGAGGACGGGAAGCCGGTGATCCTCAACGTGAACCACGGCGTCCTGCTGGGCGGCGAGCCGAGCTACGGGCACTACGTCGTCGCGCGGGGCACCAACTCGGCCGGTGAGTTCTACGTGTCGGATCCCGGACGCGCCAGCCTCGGGATCAAGGGCTACAGCCGCACCCGCCTCGAAGCCGCCGCGAGGTACGACCGCGGCATCATCGTCGGCTGATCGTGATCGGGGTTTCCCGCCGTGGCCGGTCGCGGCCACGGCGGGAGCGCCGGGCCGTGCGAGACGTCGCCGGCGGCTCGGCCGCGTGCGCAGCGTCGACATCACCGCCGTGTCCGTCCGGACGGTGTGGCCGGGTGCGCCGGGGGCCGGTGCGAGGCCGGATCGCCGGGTGCCGTTCGTCGTGGCAGGGCGGGCTTTACACAACAGCCACGGGCCCCGCGCATATGTTGGTCCGTGCGGGTCGCTAGTCTCACCCGCGTCGTGGCACGGCGAGTGCTTTCGACACTGTCAGTAGTATCGTCGTCGCCGACCTCACCTTGCAGGGTGACGGCCGGTGCGGGTGATCCAGGAGGACGTGCGGTGGGCAGTTCTGACCGGGAGCCGGCTCATCCGACGCGCGCGGTGCGTGTGTCGGCGGTGGCTGTGACCACGCTGGCGACACTCGGTGCGACGACGCTCGTGAGCGCCCCCGCGACGGCGGCCCCGGCCGCAGAAGCGGTGGCCCAGCCCACTCCGAACGCGATGACGCTGGGCGTGCTCGGGCCGGTCGGGCTGGCAGCGATCGTCCTCGGTGTCGTCGGCATGGTCGCCGGCGTCGTCCGGCAGCGGCGCAAGAAGGCACGTGAAGCGGCCGCAGCCCAGGGCATGCGCGCGGAGTCCACCGCGGAGGCAGCAACCGCGGAACCCGCAGCGTCCGCACCCACGACCTCGGCACCCACGACGTCCGCACCCACGACGTCGGGGTCCGCAGTGTCCGGAGGCGCAGTCGCCGAGATCGCGACCGTCGCCGCCGATCTCGACCCCGCCGTCGTTCGACCTCCCGGGCCCCGTACAGCGGCGGACGCCTCCATGACGAGCGTCACGGTCGACTGACGCAGGAGCCGGGCGCACACTACTCGTGTTGGTCGTCCGGTCGAGTGTGAGTTCCCAGGCTTAGCGTCGCGGTGAGCCGACGCTTAGTGTCGGGACCATGGCTCGCCAGATCTCGCTTCCTCAGCCCGAACCCGCCCCGTCCGCCTCGGCCATGCGCCGCGCTCTGAAACGGGCTGCCGACGGCTCAACGCTCGATGTCACCGAGTCGGCCGTCCTGCTGCACGCCCGCGGCGACGACCTGAACGCGCTGATGGACATCGCGAGCCGCGTCCGCGAGGCCCACCTGGCCGATCAGGGCAGAACCGGCGTCGTCACCTACAGTCGCAAGGTCTTCATCCCGCTCACCCACCTGTGCCGGGACCGGTGTCACTACTGCACGTTCGTCACGGTGCCCGGCAAGGCGGAGTCGATCTACCTCGAACGGGACGAGGTGCTCGACATCGCGCGCGCCGGTGCGGCCGCCGGGTGCAAGGAGGCACTGTTCACGCTCGGCGACCGGCCCGAGGAGCGGTGGCCGGAAGCCCGGCAGTGGCTCGACGAGCGCGGTTACGACTCCACTGTGGACTACGTGCGGTCGTGCGCGATCGCTGTGCTCGAGGAGACCGGCCTGCTGCCGCACCTGAACCCCGGAGTCATGAGCTGGGAGGAGCTGCAGCGCCTGAAGCCCGTCGCACCGAGCATGGGCATGATGCTGGAGACCACGGCCGAACGGTTGTGGTCGGAGAAGGGCGGGCCGCACTACGGCAGTCCCGACAAGGAACCGGCCGTGCGGCTGCGCGTGCTCGACGATGCGGGCCGGGTCGGCGTTCCGTTCACCACGGGCATTCTCGTGGGCATCGGCGAGACGATCACCGAACGCGCCGAGTCGTTGCACGAGATCCGCAAACGCGCACGGCAGTACCGCAACGTGCAGGAGATCATCGTCCAGAACTTCCGGTCCAAACCGGACACCGCGATGCGTTCCCACGAGGACGCCGACCTGGCCGAGCTCGCCGCCACCGTCGCCGTGGCGCGCCTGCTGATGCCGCCCGGCGTGAGCGTGCAGGCGCCGCCGAACCTCGTCGGCGACGAGCACGCGCTCATCCTGCGTGCGGGCATCGACGACTGGGGCGGTGTCTCGCCGGTCACGCCCGACCACGTCAACCCCGAGGCACCGTGGCCGCACGTCGACGAGCTCACCCGCTGGACCGCGGACGCCGGATTCGACCTGCACGAGCGGTTGACGGCCTACCCGAAGTACGTCCGGGACGCGGAGAAGTGGATCGACATCCGGCTTCACGGCCACGTCCGCGCACTGTCCACTGGGGACGGTCTCGCCGACGAGTCCGTCGATGTCGAGGGCCGCGAATGGCAGGAACCGGACGGCGGTCTCGACACCATCGGGCGCGCCGACCTGAACGCCACCATCGACACCGAGGGGCGTACGTCGGACCGGCGCGGCGACTTCGACAGCGTCTACGGTGATTGGGACGCCCTGCGCGACAGTGTCCACAACGGACCTGAGCGATTGGACACCGAGGCGCGTGAGGGGCTTCGGCTCGCCGAGCAGAACCCGGCCGCACTGCTCGAGGAGTCCAACGCGGAGGCCGCCATGGCACTGCTCACCGCCGACGGGCCCGCGCTGGAGTCGCTGACGCGACTCGCCGACGACCTGCGCGCCGACGTGGTGGGCGACGACATCACCTACGTCGTCAACCGGAACATCAACTTCTCCAACGTCTGCTACGTCGGCTGCCGGTTCTGTGCGTTCGCTCAGCGGGAGCGGGACGCCGACGCGTTCCGGCTGTCCACCGACGAGGTGGCCGCACGGGCGGTCGAGGCCTCCGAGGCCGGTGCCACCGAGGTGTGCATGCAGGGCGGCATCGACCCGAAACTGCCGGTCAGCTACTACGCCGACATCGTGCGCGCCATCAAGAAGGCCGTGCCGGACATGCACGTCCACGCGTTCTCGCCGATGGAGGTCGTGTCGGCGGCGTCGAAGGCGGGTGTGAGCATCCAGGAGTGGCTCACCGAGCTGCGCGACGCCGGGCTCGACTCCATCCCCGGCACGGCCGCCGAGATCCTCGACGACGACGTCCGCTGGGTGCTCACCAAGGGCAAACTGCCCGCGAAGACGTGGATCGATGTCGTCACGACCGCGCACCGCGTGGGCATCCCGTCGTCGAGCACGATGATGTACGGCCACGTCGACCACCCCGGCCACTGGCTCGGCCACCTGCGGGTGCTCGGCGGCATCGCACGTGAGACCGGCGGGTTCACCGAGTTCGTCGCGCTGCCGTTCGTGCACCACAACGCGCCGATCTACCTCGCCGGTGTGGCGCGTCCCGGGCCGACCGTGCGGGACAACCGGGCCGTCCACGCCTTCGCGAGGCTGGCGTTGCACGGCCTGATCGACAACGTGCAGTGCTCGTGGGTCAAGCTCGGCGACGAGGGAACGGCGCAGATCCTCCGCGGCGGCGCCAACGACATCGGCGGCACGCTGATGGAGGAGACCATCTCGCGGATGGCCGGTTCGGAGCACGGCTCGTCGCGCACCGCCGACGAACTCGGCATGCTCGCCGACCTGGCGGGCCGCCCTGCCAAGCAGCGCGGCACCACCTACGGCCGCACGCTGCAGCCCGTCGTGTAGGCATACGCCAAGGGCACCTTCGGGGCACTCGGGCACCTCCAAGGTGCCCTTGGGGGCGAACGAGCCGGTCACGATCGGACGTCGGCGTGCACCGCCCGGGTGGGTGGTGCACGCCGACGGTGTGCGCGTCGGTTTGCACCCGCATGCGCCCCGCCGTTAGCTTCCTGCGCGTGACAGAGCAGAAGGCGGAAAAAGAGGGGTTCCTGCCGCGGATGCGGCGCAAGTATCCGTGGCTGGATCACCTGGTCAGAGCCAATGACGCCTTCACCGAGCGGCACGGCAACCACTACGCCGCCGCGATCACCTACTTCTCGGTGCTGTCGCTGTTCCCGCTGCTGATGGTCGCGTTCTCGGTCGCGGGCTTCGTGCTCGCCGGCAATGCGACGCTGATGAACGAGCTGAAGGACGGCATCGTCACCTCGGCTCCCGAGGGGCTGCGCGATTTCCTGGAGAAGATCGTCGACTCGGTCACCCAAGCCCGGGCCGGACTCGGTGTGATCGGTCTGCTCGGCGCCCTGTATTCGGGGCTCGGCTGGATGGGCAACCTCCGCGACGCGCTCACCGCGCAGTGGGCGCAGGACCCGCCGAAGAAGCCGTTCCTGTCCACGAAGCTCAAGGACCTCGTCTCCCTCGTGGGCCTGGGTGCCGCCCTCGTGTTGTCGTTCGGCCTCACCGCGGTCGGCGGTGCCGCCGGCGCGTGGCTGCTCGGCCTCGTCGGGCTCGACGACTACGCCTGGGCCCAGTACGCACTGCGCGCCGCGACGGTCGTGCTCTCGCTTGCCGCGAACGTCCTCGTGTTCACCTGGGTGATCTCGCAGCTTCCGCGGGACAAGGTCAACCCGCGCAGCGCCGTGAAGGGCGCCGTCCTGGCAGCACTCGGGTTCGAGTTGCTCAAGAACGTGGGGTCGTTCTACCTCGCCAGCGTGACGAGCTCGCCCAGCGGTGCCCTGTTCGGCCCCATCATCGGTCTGCTCGTGTTCGCCAACCTGGTGTCGCGCTTCCTGCTGCTTGTCACCGCATGGACGGCGACGGCGCGCGAGAACCAGGTCCGGGTCGTCGAGCCACCGGCCGCGACGATCGTGCGCCCGAACGTCACCGTCCGCCGCGGCCCCGGCATGGGCACGGCCGCGGGTGCGTTCGGCGCCGGCGCGCTGCTCGGCTGGCTCGGCCGCAAACGGCGCTGACAGGCACGCCGCGGTGACGTCGTGGTGACGCCGTGGTGAGCCCGCGGCGGCGGTGATCCGGCGGTGCGCTCCCCGCGACGGTGACCCGGCGCCGTTTCCGCGCGAAGGTCATTAGGCTCGCTCCGGAAGGAGTGTGCAGTGACCAATCCAGCTCCGGGACACGGTTCCGACGACCGGTCCGACGCCCACACCGGGACCGCGCGTGACCCCCGGGACGCCGAGGGCAACGGCGGAGACGGCACCGACACCCCGGCGCGCCTGCCGCGCGAGGTGTACGTCCTGGTCGGCGCGAGCTTCCTCATCGCGATCGGCTACGGCATCATCGGGCCCGCCCTGCCGAACTTCGCCCACAGCTTCGACGTCGGCCTGACCGCGGCGTCGTTCGTGGTCAGTGCGTTCGCTCTGGTGCGGCTGCTGTTCGCGCCGGTGAGCGGACGGCTGGTGACGCGGTTCGGCGAACGCCCCACGTACCTGTGGGGCGTGTCCATCGTGGCCGCATCGACGATCCTGTGCGCCTTCGCGGCCGAGTACTGGCAGCTGCTGCTGTTCCGCGCCATCGGCGGTGTCGGGTCGACGATGTTCACCGTGTCGGCGATCGGCCTGCTCATCCGCATCTCGCCGCCGCAGTTGCGCGGCCGGGCGTCCGGACTGTGGGGCACCAGTTTCCTGCTCGGCGGCGTCGCGGGTCCCGTGCTCGGTAGCGGCCTCGTCGCGGTGTCGCTGCGCGCCCCGTTCCTCGTGTACGGCGTGGCGCTCGTCGCGGCGACCGTGCTCGTGTTCTGGCAGCTGCGCCGGTCCGACCTCGCCTCCCGGGCCGACGACGACGAAGCGCCGACGATGACGTTCCGCGAGGCACTGCGCCACCCCACCTACCGTGCTGCGCTCACGTCCAACCTCACCAACGGCTGGGTCGTGCTGGGCGTGCGGATGTCGCTGATCCCGCTGTTCGTGTCGGCCGTGCTGGCGAAGGACGAGACGTTCACCGGCCTCGCGCTCGCCCTGTTCGCCGGAGCCAACGCGCTCGTACTGCTCGGCTCGGGTCGCTTCGCCGACACCCACGGCCGCAAGCCGCCCGCGCTCGCAGGGTTGGCGCTGCTCGCTGTCGGCACCGTGGCACTGGGTCTCACCGAGAACACGTGGCTGTTCCTCGCCGCGACCGTGGTCACGGGCGTCGGCGCGGGCTTCCTCAACCCGGCGCACAACGCGGCGCTCGCCGACGTTCTCGGCTCGAAGGCGCGCGGCGGTTCCGTGCTCGCCGGATTCCAGATGGCCGCCGACGTCGGCGCTGTCGTCGGCCCGCTGGCCGCCGGCGCGATCGCCGAGGAGTGGTCGTTCACCGCGGCGTTCGCCGTCACCGGGGTCATCGCCGCGGGCGGGTTCGTCCTGTGGCTGCTGGCCAAGGAGACGCTGCCGTCGAAGGTGGACACGGCCGACGGCGGTCCCGCCGAGGTCGAAGCGACCGGGACGCCTCCTGCCGAGCGTCGCAGTGCGACGCCCCGTTCGGCCGACGGCGCGGCGGGCGACGACGGCTGAACCGCGGCACCGGCGGCACGCGTGCGGGCCTGCGACGTGGGACGGCTCGTCGCGGGATCGGTGGCGGCCGGCCCGCCGAGGAGTCAGATCTGCTCGTCCCGCGTGAGTGCGATGCCGACGCCCGTGGCGACCGCCACGAGCATCACGATCCCGATGATCCAGCCGACGCCGGTCGTCGGCTCCTGCTCGTCGGCCGCACGTGCGGCGGTGCCCTCCGGGCCACCCGCGGTTGCGCTCCGGTTCCCGGCCCCGTCGTCGGCCGGGTCCTCGGTGCGCCTCGGCTGCGGCGGCGGAGGTGGCGGCGCGGTCGTGACCCGGCCGACAGCCGGGGTTCCCGCGGCGGCGAGCTGGAAGCCGTAGTCGAGCATGCTCATCGCCTGCTCGCTGACCCGGATGGGCTCCTGCTCCGCGCGCAGCAGCACGACGGCGATGCGCCTACCGTTCCGCATCGCACCGCCGACGTAGGCGTGCCGTGCGTCGCTCGTGAACCCCGTCTTGCCGCCGAGGAATCCGGCGTACTCGGTGTGCAGCCGGTCGTCGTTGACCACCGGATACGACGGCTCGCCGTGGGGGCCGGGGAACGCGATCTCGCGCGTGCTGACGGCCTCGACGTACTGCGGCTTCGACAGAGCGTGCCGATACAGCAGGGCCTGGTCGTACGCCGACGTCACCATGCCGGGCCCGTCGAGGCCCGACGGGGTGGCGGCACGCGTGTCGGTCGCGCCGAGCCTGTGGGCCATACGGTTCATCTTCCGCAGCGTCGTCGGGACCCCGCCGAGCGCGGTGGCGAGCGCGTGAGCAGCGTCGTTGCCGGACTCCATCATCAGGCCCATCAACAGGTCGTGCGCCGTGTACGGGGATCCGGCCTCGATGCCCACGCAGGAGCACTCCTGCGAGGCGTCCTCCTTCGTCGGCCGGACGACGCGGTTCGGGTCGAGCTCGTCGATCGCCACGAGCGCGAGCAGCGTCTTGATCAGTGACGCGGGCCGTTGCCTGCCGTGGGGGTGCCGAGCGGCCAGCACCTGCCCGCTGTCGAGGTCCTGGATGAGCCAGTTCTTCGCCGTCAGCGGCTGCGGCGGCCTCGGCGCGCCGGGCGGCAGCACGAGTCCGCACTCGCCGAGCCTGCCGCCACCCGGCGGCTCCGCGGGCACGGGCAGCGGCGCAGGCGCACGCCGGCCGGGTTTCGGCTCCTCCGACTCGTCGACCGGAGGTGGCGGCAACGTCGCGTTCGGACAGTTCGACTGGGCCCGTGCGGAGGGCGTCGCCGATGGCACCAGTGGCGCACTCGTCACGATCAGAGCCGCGAGCGCGGCGATCACCAGAACCCGGATCCGAGCTGTATGCACCTGCGAAGGTTAGCCAGATATCGGCCGCGCCAAGCGGGTCGATCCCCCGATGTGGGGTGACGGCCGTCATGTGAGGACACTGGTGCGCATGCGCATGTCTCGCGGTGTTTCGGCGTTTCTGCTGGCCTTCGGCGTGTGGTCCTGGGTCATCTGGATCACCTTCGCCCGCAATCTGTGGAGCAGCGACAACGCGTGGGCGGCCGACGGTTCGCCGACGCCGTTCTTCTGGGTCCACCTGGTGCTGGCGATCGTGTCGTTCGTGCTCGGCACGATCATCGGCGTCATCGGCTGGCGTGGACTGCGCGCGTCGCGCACCCGGCAGGGCTCGGCAGGCGAGGAGTGAGCTCCTGCAACGCTCGCGGGTGGTGAGCGCAGGGGCTGGTGAGTGCGGGGCTGGTGAGTGCAGGGCCTGCTCCGACCTCCACTGTCGATGACGGTTGGATGACGACTCCGATCCGAGGCAACGCGCGGGCGGTCGGAGGGGCATGAGCGAATCGCCCTGGAACGAGCCGTCCCAACGCCCTGAGCCCGTGGCGGACGACACTCGCGAGTTCCGGCAGGCGGTCACCGGCATGCGCGAGGCCGCGCCGACCTCTGACCGCGCCGATCCGATGGCGTGGTGGCCGGGCGACGACGGGGCGCAACACGGCGCCCGGAGCCCGCAACACAGCCCCCGGAGCCTGCAACACAGCCCCCGGAACCTGCAACACGGCGCCCGGAACCTGCAACACGAGGGCAGGACACGCGAAAAAGGGCGTCCCGGCTCGTCGTGAGCCGGGACGCCCTTCGTCGTGAACCGCGTGGTCAGGTGCGCTTGAACAGCAGCGCGCGCTTGACCTCCTGGATCGCCTTCGTCACCTGGATCCCGCGCGGGCAGGCGTCGGTGCAGTTGAACGTCGTGCGGCAGCGCCACACGCCCTCGGTGTCGTTGAGGATGTCCAGCCGTTCCTCGGCCGCCTCGTCCCGCGAGTCGAAGATGAACCGGTGCGCGTTGACGATCGCGGCCGGGCCGAAGTACGAGCCGTCAGCCCAGTACACCGGGCACGACGAGGTACAGCAGGCGCACAGGATGCACTTGGTCGTGTCGTCGAACCGCTCACGGTCGGCAGCCGACTGGTAGCGCTCGCCCGTCGGCTCGTTGCCGTAGGCGATCAGGTACGGCTTGACCGCGCGGAACGCCTCGAAGAAGGGCTCCATGTCGACATAGAGGTCCTTCATCGTCGGCAGGCCCTTGATCGGCGCCACCGTGACCGTGGTCTGCTTGCCTTCCTTCGCCAGCAGATCCTTGACCAGGACCTTGCAGGCCAGGCGGTTGATGCCGTTGATCTGCATCGCGTCCGACCCGCAGATGCCGTGTGCACAGCTACGACGGAACGACAGCGTGCCGTCCGCGTAGCTCTTGATGTTCATCAGCAGGTTCAGTACACGGTCGGTCGGCAGCGCCGGGACGTCGTAGGACTCCCAGTGCGGCTCGTTGTCGATCTCCGGGTTGAACCGCAGGATCTTCACCGTGATGGTGACGGAGCCTTCCGGAGCCGGGATCTGCGACGTGTCGTTGGTGGGTTCAGCTACCGCTGTCATTTCACATCCTCCGCGTGCGGTGCGGCAGTACGCATCAGTACTTCCGCTCCATGGGCTCGTACCGGGTGAAGACGACCGGCTTGTAATCCAGCCGCAGGTCGGCCGTGAACCCGGTGAGGCCCAGCGGCGCGTCCGGGTCCTCCTTCTCCGGCAGGATCTTGTACGACATCGAGTGCCGCATGAAGTTGGTGTCGTCGCGGTCCGGGTAGTCCTCGCGGGCGTGACCGCCGCGGGACTCCTTGCGCGCGAGCGCCGCGTTCACCAGCATCTCCGCCAGATCCAGCAGGAAGCCCAGCTCGATGGCTTCGAGCAGGTCGGTGTTGTACCGCTTGCCCTTGTCGTGGACGGCGATGCGGCCGTAGCGCTCCTTGAGCGCCTGCACGTCGGACAGCGCCTGCTTCAGCGTGTCCTCGGTGCGGTACACGGCCGCGTTGGTGTCCATCGTCTGCTGCAGTTCGCCCCGGATGTCGGCCACGCGCTCGCCGCCGGAGGCGGTCCGCAGGTGGTCGACCATGCCCTGGACCATCTTGGCCGGGTGCTCGGGCAGCTCGACGTGGTCGATCTCGTTCGCATACTCCGCGGCCGCGATGCCCGCGCGACGGCCGAACACGTTGATGTCGAGCAGCGAGTTGGTGCCCAGCCGGTTCGACCCGTGCACGGACACGCACGCCGCCTCGCCGGCCGCGTACAGGCCGCCGATGACCGTGTCGTTGTCCTTGAGCGCCTCGCCCTTGACGTTCGTCGGGATGCCGCCCATGGCGTAGTGCGCCGTCGGGTACACCGGGACCGGCTCGTGCACCGGGTCGACGCCCAGGTACGTGCGGGCGAACTCGGTGATGTCCGGCAGCTTGGTCTCGAGGATCTCCTCGCCGAGGTGCGTGCAGTCGAGGAACACGTAGTCCTTGTGCGGACCCGCGCCCCGGCCTTCGAGCACCTCGAGCACCATCGACCGGGCGACGATGTCGCGCGGTGCGAGGTCCTTGATCGTCGGGGCGTAGCGCTCCATGAACCGCTCGCCCGACTCGTTCCGCAGGATCGCACCCTCACCGCGGGCACCCTCGGTGAGCAGGATGCCCAGGCCGGCCAGGCCGGTCGGGTGGAACTGGTAGAACTCCATGTCCTCGAGCGGCAGGCCCTTGCGCGCGTAGATGCCCATGCCGTCGCCGGTCAGGGTGTGCGCGTTCGACGTGGTCTTGAAGACCTTGCCGAAGCCGCCCGTGGCGAACACGATCGACTTGGCCTGGAAGACGTGGATCTCGCCGGTCGCGAGTTCGTAGGCGATCGCGCCGGACGCGACCTGCTCGCCGTTCTCGTTCGTCGACATCGTCACGTCGAGGACGTAGAACTCGTTGTAGAACTCGATGCCGTGCTTGACGCAGTTCTGGTACAGCGTCTGCAGGATCATGTGACCGGTGCGGTCGGCCGCGTAGCAGGCCCGGCGCACGGCGGCCTTGCCGTGGTCACGCGTGTGACCGCCGAAGCGGCGCTGGTCGATCTTGCCTTCCTCCGTGCGGTTGAACGGAAGGCCCATCTTCTCCAGGTCCAGCACCGCGTCGATGGCCTCCTTGGCCATGATCTCCGCGGCGTCCTGGTCGGTCAGGTAGTCGCCACCCTTGACGGTGTCGAAGGTGTGCCACTCCCAGTTGTCCTCCTCGACGTTCGCCAGCGCGGCACACATGCCGCCCTGCGCCGCGCCGGTGTGGGAGCGCGTCGGGTACAGCTTGGTGAGCACGGCCGTGCGGGAGCGCTGACCGGCCTCGATGGCCGCGCGCATGCCGGCGCCACCAGCCCCGACGATCACCACGTCGTACTTGTGGAACTGCATGAGAAGTCTCCGTGTGGTGGGGGTCAGGCCGTGATGTTCGGGTCGAACGTGAAGATCACCAGCGTGCCGAGCACGAGGATGACGGCCATGGCGACGTACAGCAGCATCTTCAGCCAGAAGCGCGTGGTGTCCTTACGCGCGTAGTCGTCGATGATCGTGCGCAGGCCGTTGCCGCCGTGCAGTTGAGCCAGCCAGAGCATCGCCAGGTCCCAGAACTGCCAGAACGGCGAGGACCAGCGGCCTGCGACGAAGGCGAAGTTGATGCGGTGCACGCCGCCGTCCAGGATGTTCATGATGAACAGGTGCCCCAGCACCAGAATCACCAGCGCGAGGCCGGAGATCCGCATGAACGCCCAGCTGTAGAGCTCGAAGTTGTTCCGGCGGGCCGCGGGGCGCCGCGGGGAACGCGGCTTGTCGAGAGTCAGCGATTCGCTCATCAGTGGCCGCCTCCGAACATTTCGCTCACCGTGCGCGCGAGCATGAAGTAGGTGCCCGGGATCATCACGAGGACCCAGATGCCGAGGGTCGTCCACAACATCGGGCGCTGGTACTGGGGTCCCTTCTCCCAGAAATCGACCAGGATGACCCGGATACCGTTCAGCGCGTGGTAGAGCACGGCGCCGACGAGACCCACCTCGAGGAGGTTGACGAAGGGCGTCTTGTAGGTCTCGATGACCTCGTCATAGGCGTTCGGGGAAACCCGGACGAGCGCCGTGTCGAGCACGTGCACGAACAGGAAGAAAAAGGTGAGCACCCCGGTAACGCGATGCGCTACCCAGGACCACATGCCGGGGTCGCCGCGGTAGAACGTTCCGCTCCGGCGTGAGGCGCCCGCCCGATCACTCGCACCGGCCTCGGGGGCAGTGCTCGCAGTGGTGGACATCGGTGTACGGCCTCCAACGTCACTGATGGACTTCTCCGCCCGGCAGACCGCGTCTTTTTCGAGGTCATGGTGTCCCGAGCGTCATATACGCGCCGAATGCTAGACCTGTCCCGCGCAGCGGGCTCAACCTCGGGTTCCCAGCTGTGATCGACCAGACATCGCGCACGTGGGGCCTACCGTAGGCGGGCCCCTCCGTGGCGTCGCGGGCGTCACACCATCGCGGGATCTCGCGTTCCGCCGCCGGCTGTCGGGGGGCTTGTTCCATGCTCCGGGTTCGCGACGTTCGGGGGTAACGCTCCGTGAGCTGTACGCGGCAGAATCAATCGGAACTTAAACATTTGGATTACGCAGGGTTCCGTGTAGCTGCCGTGTAGGTCACGGAGCGGTACGGTTCGCCAGTCCGCCCGAGAAACCGGGCACATCTTCAGTTCGTCCGCCCGCAAGGCGGGGAGGGAGTGACACCGTGCGTCGAAAGCGTGGTGGAGCGCTGGCGGCAATCGCCATGGCCGGCGTGCTGGCAATGGCGGGCTGCGCCAAGGATTCCGGTGGGGACGGGAACCAGGCGGCGGGTGACGGCGGCGGCGGTGAACCCGGGAGCTGCGTCACCAACGAGGCTCCCGCCGCGCCCGAGAACAGCAAGAAGGAGCAGACGACCGAGCACGGCGACATCGACGCCGGTGACCTCAAGATCGGTCTCGCCTTCGACGTCGGTGGCCGGGGTGACGCGTCGTTCAACGACGCCGCCGCCGCGGGCGTCGACAGGGCCGTCGAGGAGTTCGGTGCCGAGAAGGGCAACGAGAGCCCCGCCGCGGGCAGCGAGTCCGAGGCCGCGAAGGAACAGCGCCTGCGGCAGATGGCCGAGCAGGGCAACAACCCGATCATCGCGGTCGGCTTCGCCTACGCCGAGGCGGTCCGCAAGGTCGCTCCGCAGTACCCGGACACCGAGTTCGCGCTCGTCGACGACAACTCCGTCGACGCGAAGAACGTGACCCCGCTGGTGTTCGCCGAGGAGGAGGGCTCCTTCCTCGCGGGCGTGGCCGCGGCGTACAAGACGTCCGAGTGCCAGGTCGGCTTCGTCGGCGGCGTGCAGACACCGCTGATCAAGAAGTTCCAGGCCGGCTTCGAACAGGGCGTGAAGGCCGCGGGCGGCGACAACATCGAGGTCAAGAGCGAGTACCTCACGCCTGCCGGCGACATCAGCGGCTTCAACGACCCGGCCAAGGCCAACGTCAAGTCGAAGTCGATGATCAGCCAGGGCTCCGACGTGCTGTTCCACGCCGCAGGTGCCTCCGGTCAGGGCGTGTTCGAGGCGGCCGCCACGAACGACGCGCTCGCCATCGGTGTCGACTCCGATCAGTACAAGCAGAAGACGCTGGCCGACGTGAAGGACGTCATCGTCACGTCGATGCTCAAGAAGGTCGACGTCGCGGTGTTCGACTACATCGCGGCCGTCGCCGAGGGCGACCCGGGCGACCTGCCGGAGCGGTTCGACCTGTCGGTCGACGGTGTGGGCTACTCGAAGTCCAACCCGGCCATCGAGGACGTCACCGAGGAGCTCGAGGGCTACAAGAAGGCCATCGTGGACGGTGACATCGAGGTGTCCGACACCCCCCAGGGCTGACGCCGGACCGGAACAGGTCCGACGGCCGCGTGGGGCTCGCGGGCGGTGACTGCGCCGCCTGCGAGCCCCACGCGCTGCATTCCGGTGCTTGTCCCGCACCGGAGCGTGGGTGTCTGCTTTGATCGGACCACTCCGGTCGTGGACGCTCCCCTCGGGTGGTGGAACGCTCCACGCGGCGGCGAACACCGGTCCGCCGCCGACCACCCGTCGATCCAGTCCGCTGTCCAACCAGCCCGCTCGAACAAGGCGAAAGAACAGATGACCGAACCGGAACCGGTGGTCGAACTCACCGGTATCACCAAACGCTTTCCGGGCGTGGTGGCCAATTCGGACGTGCACCTGACCGTGCGCGCCGGCGAGGTCCACGCCGTGTGCGGCGAGAACGGCGCGGGCAAGTCCACGCTGATGAAGATCCTGTACGGGATGCAGCAGCCGGACGAGGGCACCATTTCCGTCGGTGGCGAGGTCGTGGAGCTGCGCAACCCGCAGGACGCGATCAAGGCGGGCATCGGGATGGTGCACCAGCACTTCATGCTCGCCGACAACCTGACGGTGCGGGAGAACGTCCTGCTCGGCGCCGAGGGCCTGTACGGCATGGGCCGCAAGGCCCGCGCCAAGCTGGCCGAACTCTCCGACCGGACCGGCCTGCACGTCGACCCCGACACGCTCGTGGAGAACCTCGGCGTCGCCGACCGGCAGCGCGTTGAGATCGTCAAGGTGCTGTTCCGCGGCGCGCGCATCGTCATCCTCGACGAGCCGACGGCGGTGCTGGTGCCGCAGGAGGTCGACGCGCTGTTCGAGACCGTCCGCAGTATGCAGGCCGACGGCTACACGTTCCTGTTCATCTCCCACAAGCTCGACGAGGTGCGGGCGATCGCCGACGAGGTGACCGTCATCCGCCGGGGCACGACCGTCGGCACGGTCGACCCGAAGGAGGTCACTTCGCGCCAGCTGGCCGAGATGATGGTGGGGTCGGAGCTGCCGAGCCCGGAGACCCGGGAGTCGACGGTGACCGACCGCCCGGTGCTGCGCGTGAGCGAGTTGCGGCTGGACGCCGACGACGGCGACCGGTCGGTGCTCGACGACGTGTCGCTGACCGTGCGCGCGGGTGAGATCGTCGGGATCGCGGGCGTCGAGGGCAACGGCCAGACCGAGCTGGTCGAGACCGTCATGGGCATGCGCAAGGCGTCGGCGGGCACGGTCGAGCTGGCCTCCTCCGGCGGTGAGCTGCGCGACATCACACGGCTGGGGACGTTGGCCCGCCGGGAGGCGGGGATCGGTTACATCGCCGAGGACCGGCACCGCCACGGGCTGCTGTTGCGGCAGCCGCTGTGGAGCAACCGCATCCTCGGATATCAGACCCGCGAACCGGTGTCGAGCGGCAGGCTGATCAACCCGGCCGCGGCGCGGCAGGACACCGAGCGCGTCGTCGAGGAGTACGACGTCCGCACGCCGGGTGTCGAGGTGCTGGCGGGGGCGCTGTCGGGTGGCAACCAGCAGAAACTCATCGTGGGCAGGGAGCTGTCGGGTGAGCCGGTGCTGTTGATCGCGGCGCATCCGACCCGCGGTGTGGACGTCGGTGCGCAGGCGTTGATCTGGGAGCAGATGCGCGCGGCCCGCCACAACGGACTCGCGGTGCTGCTGGTGTCGGCGGACCTGGACGAGCTGATCGGGCTGTCCGACACGATCCGCGTGATGCTCCGCGGCCGCCTCGTCAGTGAGGCCGACCCGGCGACGGTGACGCCGACCGAGCTCGGCTCGGCCATGACGGGCGCCGGGGAGGAGGCCGCGTGAACGAGAATTGCGGAGCTTGCGGAGTGGCGTTCGCGGCGGCCGACCGGGTTGGGCCCCCGCTGCGGCATGCTTTGTCGCCGCAGCAGGGGAGGGTGTCCCGCAGGACAGCGGAGGAGGTCGCGTGATCAACTGGCGTACCGCGCTGCTGCCGCCCGCGCTCGCGATCGTCTTCGCGATGCTGCTGTCGTCGGTGGCGCTGCTGATCTCCGGCGCGAATCCGCTCGAGGCGTTCGCGACGATGGGCGCGCAGCTGTTCCACGGCAACACGGCCGTCTCGACGGTGAACCTCGCGATCGTCTACTACCTGGCGGGCCTGGCCGCGGCGGTCGGCTTCCAGATGAACGTCTTCAACATCGGCGTGGAGGGCCAGTACCGGTTCGCTGCCGTGGTCGCGGCGATCGTCGGCGGGTGGATGCAGCTCCCTCCGGTGCTGCATGTGATCGCGATCCTGGTGGTCGCGGTGGCCTCCGGCGCGCTGTACGCGTTGCTGCCCGCGCTGCTGAAGGTCTACCGCGGTGTCAGCGAGGTCATCACGACGATCATGCTGAACTCGATCGTGTTCGGCATCGTGGCGTTCCTGATCAACCCGGAACAGTTCGGTGTGCTGCACGGCAACAACCTCTCCACCGAGGAGATCGCGCCGTCGGGCCGGATCCCGGGCATTCCGCTCGGCGAGGCGGGCACGCTGTTCGGCTTCGTCGTCATCGCGGTGGCGCTGGGCTACGGCTACTGGTTCATGCTCAACCGGACGCGGTTCGGGTTCGAGCTCAAGGCCAGCGGCGAGTCGAAGACCGCGGCCGCCGCGGGCGGTGTGAGCGCGAAGAAGATGACGCTCGCCGCGATGTTGATCTCCGGTGGCGTCGCCGGGCTGGTCGCGATGCCCGAACTGCTGGGCCGTGACTACGTCTACGCCATGACGGCGACGCAGGGCTACGGGTTCACGGGTCTGGCGGTCGCGCTGCTGGGCAGGAACCACCCGGCGGGCATCGCGTTCGGCGCGCTGTTGTGGGCGTTCCTCGACCGGTCGGCGGTCTCGCTCGAGTCGATCGGCATTCCCAGCGAGATCGCCACGATCATGCAGGGCACGATCGTCCTGTCCGTCGTGGTGGCGTACGAGATCGTCCGCCGCGCCGACCTGGCCGCCGAGCAGCGCCGCGTCGGCCGCGCCGGAAACGGTCGGCCTGCGAGCGTTGCGGAAGGCGGTGCGGTGTGAGCACGGTGATGGAGAAGCCGGACCCGACGGTGACGACGTCGAAGCGCAGGCTGCCCGGTTGGGCACGCGGCGCGCTGTGGGCGGTCGTGGCGATCGGCGTGCTGTCGACGGCGTCGTACCTGACCGACATGCCGATCCTGACCTCGAGCGACACGTCGCAGACGGCGCTGCGGCTGGGCTTGCCGATCCTGCTGGCCGCGATCGGCGGGTTGTGGGCCGAGCGCGCGGGCGTGATGAACATCGGCCTCGAGGGCATGATGATCCTCGGTACGTGGGGATCGGCCTGGGGCGCCTACTACGGCGGCGTCTGGGTCGGCCTGGCCGCGGGCATCCTGTTCGGACTGTTGGGCGGACTCCTGCACGCCGTGGCGGTCGTGACGTTCAACGTCAACCACATCGTCTCGGGCGTGGCGATCAACCTGCTCGGACTCGGGGTCGCGCAGTACCTGGCGACGCTGGTGTTCGAGCCGATCTCCGGCAACCCGCGCGAATCGCCGCCCGTGGCGAAGTTCGACACCTACTCGGCGACGTTCCTGTCCGACTGGCTCGGCGCACTCGAGGACGAGCAACGCGTGGTGCTGTCCGATGTGGCCGGTCTGCTGCGGGGACTCGTCACGCACGTGTCACCGCTGGCGATGATCGCGCTGCTGCTGGTGCCCGCGAGCTACTTCATCCTGTGGCGGACGCGGTTCGGGCTGCGGCTGCGTTCGTGCGGCGAGAGCCCGGTGGCGGCCGAGTCCCTCGGTGTGAACGTGTACCTGCACAAGTACATCGCCGTCGCCGCGTCCGGCGGGTTCGCGGGCATGGGCGGTGCGTCGCTGGTGCTGTTGGAAGGCGGCGCGGACTACCTCGAGAACCAGGTCAACGGCCGCGGGTACATCGGCCTCGCCGCGATGATCTTCGGTAACTACCGGCCCAGCGGGCTGCTGGGTGGTGCCGCGCTGTTCGGCTACGCCGACGGGCTGCAGCTGTCCGGCGGCGGCGCGGCGGTGCTGGCGCTCTGCTACGGCGCGGTGCTGCTGTTGGCGATCATCGTGGTGCTGCAGCTGATCCGGCGCCACTGGTGGGCCGCGGCGGGCGGTGTCGCCGGTGCCGCGGTGCTGTACTGGATCTACTGGACGAACGACGAGCTGCCGAGCGACCTGATCCCGTACACGCCGCACTTCGTGACGATCATCGTGCTGGCGGTCGCGGCACAGCGACTGCGGGTGCCGAAGGCGATCGGCCAGCAGTACCGGCGAGGGGAAGATACATGACGGCCCCGGACTGGGAGTCGCTGCGCGCCGAGGCCGTGGCAGCGGCCGCGCTGGCGTACGCGCCGTACTCGGGTCTGCACGTCGGCGCGGCCGGGCTGGTGTCCGACGGGCGCGTGGTGACCGGCTGCAATGTCGAGAACGCCTCGTACGGCGTCGGCCTGTGCGCCGAGTGCGCCATGGCTGGCCAGCTGCGCCTCTCCGGTGGCGGCAGGCTGACGGCCGTGGCGTGCCGTGGCGGCTCCGGCGAGCTGCTCATGCCGTGTGGGCGGTGCCGGCAGATCCTGTACGAACTCGGCGGCCCCGACTGCCTGCTCGACACCCCGAGCGGCGTCCTGCCGATGTCGGAGGTGCTGCCGGACGCCTTCGGCCCGACCGACCTGCCCGCCTGACACCCGCCGCCGCGGCTCCACCCTGACCTGGTGGGAGGGCCGCGGCAGCAGGCCGTCGTGGAGAAGCTGCTCGGCGGTGACGGTCTTCCCTGGCTGGTGTTCGCCGACCCCTCTGGCAACGAGTTCTGCGTCCTCGACGCGTGAGCGCGCCGAGCGGACCTGATCGGACATAGGGTTGTCGTCATGCACGAACCGTTCGCCGCAGTCGACATCATCCGGGACAAGCGCGACGGTAGGGCGCTGACCCCGGAGCAGATCGACTGGGTCGTCGACGCCTACACGCGCGACGTCGTCTCCGAGGAGCAGATGGCGGCGCTGGCGATGGCCGTGTTCCTGCGCGGCATGGACACGGCCGAGACGGCGCGGTGGACCGGCGCGATGATCGACTCGGGGGAGCGGCTCGCGCTGCACGTCTCGCGCCCGACCGTCGACAAGCACTCCACCGGAGGCGTCGGCGACAAGATCACGTTGCCGCTGGCGCCGCTGGTCGCCACGTGCGGTGCCGCGGTGCCGCAGCTGTCCGGCCGCGGGCTGGGGCACACCGGCGGCACGCTCGACAAGCTCGAATCGATCCCCGGCTGGCGGGCGCAGCTGTCGGCGCGCGCGATCGGCCGGCAGTTGGAGGAGATCGGTGCGGTCGTCTGCGCCGCGACCGACACGCTCGCTCCCGCCGACCGGAAGCTGTACGCGCTGCGGGACGTCACCTCCACCGTCGAATCGGTTCCGCTGATCGCCAGCTCGATCATGAGCAAGAAGATCGCCGAGGGTGCTGGCGGCCTGGTGCTCGACGTGAAGGTCGGCTCCGGCGCGTTCATGGCGTCACTCGACGAGGCGCGCGTACTGGCCAAGACCCTCGTCGACATCGGTACGGCGCACGGACTGCCCACGCGTGCGCTGCTGACCGACATGTCGACCCCGCTCGGCGCGGCCGTCGGCAACGCCGTCGAGGTCGCCGAGGCCGTCGACGTGCTCCGCGGCGGAGGTCCGGACGACGTCGTGGCCCTCACGCTGGCGCTGGCCCGCGAGATGCTCGCGCTCGCCGGGCACGGCGACGTCGACCCCGGCCCGGTGCTGGCCTCCGGGGAGGCGTACGAGACGTGGTGCCGCATGATCAGTGCGCAGGGCGGCGACCCGGACGCACCCCTGCCGAAACCCCGGCACGTCCACGTCGTCGAGGCGCCGGCGAGCGGTGTGCTGACGACGCTCGACGCTCGTGCCGTCGGCGTGGCCGCCTGGCGGCTCGGAGCGGGCCGGGCGCGGAAGGAGGACCCGGTGCAGGCCGCGGCGGGCGTGCGCTGTCTGGCGAAGCCGGGCGAGCGGGTCGAGGCGGGCACGCCGCTGCTCGAACTGCACACCGACAGCCCCGACGCGGTGCCGTCCGCCCTGGCGGCGCTGGACGGCGGCATCGAGGTGTCGGACCGGGCGCCCGAACGCGAGCCGTGGCCGTCCACCACCGTCCTCGACACCGTCCGCTCGTAGTGGAGCGTCCGTGCCCGACTACCCGGGCACTCGCGACGGCGTGTGCGGCGGTTCGGACAGCGAAAAGCCCCGGGTCACCGTCGTCACGGCGGGTGTCCCGGGGCTTCGTCACGCTGTGGCGCTGAGGATCACTCCTCGGAGTCGGCGTCGGCCGAGCCGTTGTTCTTGGCCTTGGCGTCGGCCTTCTGCCGGTTCCCGCCGTTGCGGCGGCGCGGCTGCCGCGGCGCGGGCGGCTGCACCGCCACGGTCTGCTGCGCCGGCCCGCCACCGCCGCCGAGCATCAGCTCCGCGAACGTGGCCATCGCCTCGTCCAGCTGACCGCCGATGCGCCGCACCGACTCCTCGCTGTTCTTCTGCACGACGGCCTCGACGTCGTCGGCCTCGGGCTGCTTCGACAGGGTGCCCTCGACGCCCGCGAAACCGGACCGCACCGACCCGTCCAGGTCGCCCAGCCGCCCGGTGAGGTCGTCCTCGACCTTGTCGACCCGCGTGCCCAGGTCGTCGAGCTTGCTGGTGACCTGCTCGAGCTTGTCGGTGACCTTGTCGAGCCGTGCGGTCGGGTCGACCGTCTCGGCCGCCTCGGACACCGACGTCTTCACCGCGTCGGTGGAGGTGCTCAGCCGCTCCTTGGCGTCGGTGTCGAGCCGCTCGACGCGCTCCTTGAGGCCGCTCTCCATGGTGTCGATGCGCTCGCGCACCGGGTTGCCGACCGTCTGCGGCATGGCCTCGAGCTTGTCGTCCTGCTTGTCGAGGTGCCCGCCGAGCTCGTCGATGCGTCGGTGGATGTTCTCGAGCTTGTCCTCGAGCCCGTCCATCCGGCCCGCGACCGCCTCGAACTTGGCGGCCATGCTGTCGAGCCGCCCGTCCAGCTGCGCGAACGGCTTCGCCAGCTTGTCGACGACCGCCTCGATGTTCTTGCCCAGCTCGGCGATCGCGTTGTCCTGCGCCTCCATGCGGGTCATCGCCTCGTCGAGGCGCTCCGCGAGGACACCGACCTCGGTGCGGTCGGGCAGCTCGCCCAGCCGTTTGCGCACCGCGCCGAGGGAGTCGATCGGCGCGAGCCGGGCGTAGATGTCGTCCAGCGCGTCGAAGATCTGCTGCTGTTCGCTCTCTCGGACCTCGGCCGCGCGCACGAGCATGTTGCGCATCCGGTCGAAGGACGGAGCTGCGAGTTGGTTGTCAGTCGTCACTGCGAGTCCTTCATCGGCGGGGAAAGGATGGGACGTGATCGGCAGCCTATCCACTCCGGAAATGGGGCGACCAGTGCCCCCGGGAAATTGTGTGTGACGGCTGTGGCATACGGCGGCATACGGTCGGCGCGATCGCCGGAATAACGAACGGGTCAACATATTGCCCACCGGTCTCGCCCGCGTGTCCCCGAGCCCGGTCGTCCGTAGGGGCTCACCGGCGTGGAGCGGGACGCAGCGGGGCGAGACGAGTAGTGTCAGTACATGGACACCACAAGTGCCCCGACTCGGGAACAACTACGTCAGGCCCCCAAGGTCCTGCTTCACGATCACCTCGACGGCGGATTGCGTCCCCACACGGTCGTCGAACTGGCCGACAGCACCGGTTACGACGGGCTGCCGACCACCGACGTCGACGAGCTGGGCCGCTGGTTCGCCGATGCCGCGGACTCCGGCTCGCTGGAGAAGTACCTGGAGACGTTCGCCCACACCTGCGGCGTCATGCAGACCGAGGACGCGCTGGCCAGGGTCGCCGCCGAGGCGGTCGAGGATCTGGCCGACGACGGCGTCGTCTACGCCGAACTGCGCTACGCCCCCGAACTGTTCGTCGAACGCGGACTGTCACTCGATGCGGTGGTCAAGGCCGTCTCGGACGGTGTCACGGAGGGTGAACGGAAGGCGAAGGCCAAGGGCCACGGCATCCGCGCCCGGCAACTGCTGTGCGCGATGCGCCAGCACGCGCGCGCGTCCGAGATCGCCGAGCTGACCGTCCGGCACCGCGACACCGGCGTGGCCGGTTTCGACATCGCCGGCCCGGAGGCCGGATACCCTCCGACGCGAAATCTCGACGCATTCGAGTACATGCGTTCCAACAATGGCCATTTCACCATTCACGCGGGTGAGGCTTTCGGGCTCGCCTCCATTTGGGAGGCGATTCAGCATTGCGGCGCGGAAAGGCTCGGACACGGCGTTCGGATCGCCGACGACCTGAAGATTTCCGCCGACGGCGAGGTGCAATTGGGCAGGCTGGCCTCGTTCGTTCGGGACACGCGGATCCCGCTCGAACTGTGCCCGTCGTCGAACGTTCAGACCGGTGCGGCGCCGTCGATCGCGGAGCATCCGTTCGGCCTGCTCGCGAAGCTGCGATTCCGGGTCACGGTCAACACCGACAACCGGTTGATGAGCGGCTGCTCCATGTCGTCGGAGTTCGCAGCTCTGGTCGATGCGTTCGGCTACGAGTGGGCCGATCTTCAGTGGTTCACGATCAACGCCATGAAATCCGCGTTCCTGGATTTCGACCAGCGGCTCGACGTGATCAACAACGTCATCAAGCCGGGATACGCCGAGTTGATGTCCTGAGCGGCGCCGCAGGGGCCCGGATGTCCGCACCGCGGCCGGCCGCCACGGGCGCGAGCGGCCGTGCGGCACCGGCCCCGGAGCGCGCCGCTGCCGCAGCGCCTCCCGGCCGAGGCGGCGGACGTCTCACGGTCGGCGGAAACTCGTTCGGGTCTCCGCGGCTCCAGCGGCTACAGTGCGTCGCGATGACGCGACTGCACTTGTTCGACATGGACGGCACCCTCATCCACGAGTCGGCCGCGGCGATCGAGCTGTCGAAGCAGATCGGCGTCGAGACCGAGATCGTCGAGCTGGAACGGGCCTTCGCCGATGGACTGCTGAGCACCGGGGAGTTCGCGCGGCGTGCGCAGGCCCTGTGGGGCGAGCTGACCGAGGCGCACGTCGTCGCCGCGTTCGACGGCGCGCCGTGGCTGCAGGGCATCCGCGAGACGTGGGCCGACATCCGTGCGCGCGGCGAGCACTGCGCCGTCATCTCGATCTCGCCGAGCTTCTTCGTCGAACGGCTGGTGCCGTGGGGTGTGCACGCTGCGCACGGCTCGCCGTGGCCCGCGGTGCCGTTCGCCGAACCCGTCGACCCGGCACTCATCCACACGCCCGATTCCAAGGTGCGTATCGCCGACGAGCTGTGCGCGGCGTTCGGTGTCACCCGCGCCGACTGCGTGGCCTACGGCGACTCGTCGTCCGACGTCGCCCTGTTCGGCGCAGTTCCGGTCTCGGTGGCCGTCAACGCCGACCACCACGTCGGCGGCCTCGCCACCCACGCCTACGCCGGCCGTGATCTCCGTGAGGCCCACTCGCTCGCTTGTAACGGTTAGCCACGCGAACTAAAGTCCATCATCCAGGATCGTCGTCTTGAATGGTGGGAGCGATGACGCGGATGGGGCCTCCGGGCGACGGCGAGGGCCACGGCCGCAGCGACGGCGGTGACTCCGGCCGCGGGGACGCCCCGGACGACGGGCCGGGCGGCGGATCCGATGCGGGCTCCGACGGCGCGCTGCGGGGGAGCGCCGACCTCGCCGTCGAGTCCGCCGACGACGGCCCCGGGGGAGGCCGATCCGACTGGTTCCGGTGGCGGATCCTCGCGCTCGGTTTGGGCGCCCAGACCGCGAGCTGCGCGTTCCTGTTCGGCATCCCGTTCCTCGTCCCGGCGATGCAGCGGGCGGAGAATCTCACCCTCAGTCAGGCGGGCACGGTGGTCGTCGCGCCGAGCATCGGACTGCTGCTCACACTCATCCTGTGGGGAGCGGCCGCCGACCGCTACGGCGAACGCCTCGTCATGGCGCTCGGGCTCGGGGCCTCCGGTCTGCTCCTGCTCGTCGCCGGTCTCACCGGACCGTCGCTGTCCGCACTGTTCGGCCTGCTCGTCGCCGCGGGAGCGTGCACGGCGTCGGTCAACGCGGCCAGCGGCCGGGTCGTCATGGGCTGGTTCTCGGCCGCCGAACGCGGCGTCGCCATGGGCATCCGGCAGACCGCGCAGCCGCTCGGCGTCGGCATCGCCGCACTGGCGCTGCCGCTACTGGCCGAACACGCCGGGTACCGCGGTGCGATGCTGCTGCCCGCCGCGTTGGCGCTGGCCGTCGCGGTGCTCGTGGCGTGGTTCGTGGTGGACCCGCCGCGGCCCGAACGCGACGGCAACGGGGACCGCCCGCACCGCGACCGGTCGCCGTATCGTGGCGCGACGCTGTGGCGCGTGCACGGCGCCAGTGCGCTGCTGGTCGTCCCGCAGTTCGCGGTGTCGGCGTTCGCGCCCGTCTACCTGGTGACGATGCACGACTGGAGCGCGCTCGCCGCGGGTGCGTTCCTCGCGGTGCTGCAGGGCCTCGGCGCACTGGGCAGGCTCGCGGCCGGCTACTGGTCCGACCGCGTGCGCAGCAGGCTCCGTCCGATGCGGACACTGGCGATGGCGAGCGCGCTGGTGATGCTGCTGCTGGCGGGTGGCGACGCGACGTGGTCGTGGTTGGCGGTCGGCGCGCTGACCCTGGCGGCCGTCATCACCGTCAGCGACAACGGACTCGGCTTCACCGCGTCGGCCGAACTCGCCGGTCTCAGCTGGGCGGGTCGTGCGATGGGGGTCCAGAACACGACGCAGAACCTCGCCGCCGTGCTGACCCCGCCGCTGCTCGGCCTCGTGATCGGCGACACCCGCTACGCGCTGGCGTTCTGCGTCGCGGCGCTCTTCCCCGTGATGGCCGTCTGGCTGACCCCGGTGCGCAGCGAACGCTGGTGAACGCGGGCATCGTGGGCGCCCTGAGGTGCGTCAGTTGACGTGGAGGCGGTCCTCGAAGTCATCGACCAGGCCGCGCCAGGTCTTCTGCTCGTCATCGAACGGGCCGCTCGGCGCCATCCGAGTGGGGTCGGGCTTGAGGACGTACGACACGAGCCAGCCGAGCCGTTCCGACGTCGCGAGGGCCTCGCCGACGCTGTCGTCGCCGGACCAGTCCGCGGCGTCGGTGAGCAGTTCGACGGCCAGTTCGAGCTGGTTGGGGTCGACCGCGTCGGGCCCTTCGCCGAGGTCGGAGTCCAGCGACGCCAGCACGTAGGTGTTGGCCGCTTCGACCTCGACCTCGAGTTCGCCCGCCGTCGCCGCCGTCAGCACCTCGTCCCACGTGGACACGTCGGCCAGCTCGTTGTCGGCCAGGTCGCCCGGTTCGGCGAGCCTGCGGGCCAGCGCCTTCGGGGAGGTGAATACCTCGATGGTGCCGTTCGAACCGAGGAACACCGGGTCGTCGTCGAGGTAGCACCGCAACGTGTAGTGCTCGCCGTTCGAGGTGACGATCTTGATCGGGTCGATGCCGACCTCGCCCCAGAAGCCGAGTTCCTCCTCGGTGTCGTCCTCGTCCTCGGAGTCGGATCCGCCGACCGGGTCGATCTCCTCGCCCTCGCTGTCGACACCCGCCTCGGACTCGGCGGACTCCTCGTGGAACGCCGCGAGCTCCTCGGCCGTGGTCTCGAGGGTGGCGGCGTCGACGTCCGGCACCGTCACGAGGTCGTCCACCGCGTCGAGGATCGTGTCCCACTTCTCGGAGACCGTCTCGGACAGATCGGTCCACAGCTTGCCGCCCTCGCGGCCGCTGAACGGGAGGGTCCCCTGGTCGAGCAGCGAGAAGCCCTCGCAGCTGTCGAGGACCTCGTGCACGTCGTCGAGTTCGCACACGTCGGCCAGCGAGCGCACGATGCCCACGATCTCGGCCAGCTCGGACAGCGTCCACGAGTCGGGCGTCTCGGCGACCATCTCCGGCACGCCGACCAGGTCGTACGAGTGGTCGTCGTCCGGGATGAGCTCGGGCGCGTTCAGTGCGGGCACGGTGTGCCACGCCGGGTGGTCGATCAGATCGTGCTGCTCTGCCGTGCGCACGTAGGCGGCGAGGTGCGCGGCGTCGGGGAAGGCGTACAGGTCCTCCTCATCGCCGAGGAAGGCTTCCCACTCCTCGCCGTCCTCCCGCCAGCGCGGGGCCCACAGGGTGACGAGGTCGCCCTGCGGCAGCCCGAGTTCGATCGGGATGATGTCCTGTGCCATTACTTCCTCCGCCACACACCTGATACGCCCAGCTCGGCAGGGTGATTCACTCTCCCGGGGCGCGCCTCGAAGCGTACGGGTTCCGCCCGGTTCCCGCGATCACCCCTCACCGGCCGAACGTCGCGATGACACCATCTAGGTCACGATGACTGACTCCCTTGCCGACCTGGTACCCGGCGACTCCGACCCGGACACGCTGTTCGACGCGTTCTCCAGCTGGACTCTCGAACGCGGCATCGAGCTGTATCCGGCGCAGGAAGAAGCCCTGATCGAGGCGGTCTCGGGCTCGAACGTCATCCTGTCCACGCCGACGGGCTCGGGCAAGAGCCTGGTCGCGGTGGGGGCCCACTTCGCGGCGCTCGCCGACGGCCGCCGGAGCTACTACACGGCGCCGATCAAGGCGCTGGTGTCCGAGAAGTTCTTCTCGCTCGTCGAGACCTTCGGTGCGGACAACGTCGGGATGGTGACCGGCGACTCGTCGGTCAACCCGGACGCCCCGATCATCTGCTGCACCGCGGAGATCCTCGCCAACATCGCGCTGCGCGACGGCGCGGACGCCGACGTCGGCCAGGTCGTCGCCGACGAGTTCCACTTCTACTCCGAACCCGACCGCGGCTGGGCCTGGCAGGTGCCGCTGATCGAACTGCCGCAGGCACAGTTCGTGCTCATGTCGGCCACGCTGGGCGACGTCTCGTTCTTCGAGAAGGACCTGACGCGGCGCACCGGCCGGTCGACCGCCGTGGTCACGTCGGCGCAGCGACCCGTGCCGCTGACGTTCCGCTACGCGATGACGCCGATGCACGAGACCGTCACCGAGCTGCTCTCGGGAGGTCAGGCGCCGATCTACATCGTGCACTTCTCGCAGGCCGCGGCCGTGGAGAGTGCGCAGGCGCTGGTCAGCATCAACGTCACGACGCGGGCGGAGAAGGACGCCATCGCCGAGGCGATCGGCGACTTCCGGTTCTCGGCCGGGTTCGGCAAGACGCTCTCGCGGCTCGTGCGCGCCGGCATCGGGGTGCACCACGCGGGGATGCTGCCGAAGTACCGGCGGTTGGTCGAACAGCTCGCCCAGGCCGGTCTGCTGAAGCTGATCTGCGGCACGGACACGCTCGGCGTCGGCATCAACGTGCCCATCCGCACCGTGGTGCTGTCGGCACTCACGAAGTTCGACGGCACCCGCCAGCGGCACCTGAAGGCACGTGAGTTCCACCAGATCGCGGGCCGCGCGGGCCGGGCCGGCTACGACACCGACGGCTACGTCGTCGTGCAGGCGCCCGATCACGTCATCGAGAACGCCAAGGCCCTCGAGAAGGCCGGCGACGACGCCAAGAAGAAGCGCAAGATCACGCGGAAGAAGGCCCCGGAGGGCTTCGTCAACTGGACCGAGACGACGTTCGAGAAGCTCATCGCCGCCGAGCCGGAACCGTTGACGTCGAGTTTCACGGCGACGCACTCGATGCTGCTCAACGTCATCTCGCGGCCCGGCGACGCCTTCGCCCACATGCGGCATCTGCTCGAGGACAACCACGAGGACCGGGCCTCGCAGCGCAGGCACATCCTGCGCGCGATCGCGATCTTCCGCGCGCTGCTGGCGGCGGGCGTCGTCGAACGGCTCGACGAGCCCGACGCCGACGGCCGTCGTGTCCGGTTGACCGTGGACCTGCAGTTCGACTTCGCGCTGAACCAGCCGCTGTCGCCGCTCGCGCTCGCCGCGATCGACCTGCTCGACCCGGAATCGCCCAGCTACGCGCTCGACGTCGTGTCCATCATCGAGTCCACCGTGGACGATCCGAAGCAGATCCTGTCGCAACAGCGGTTCAAGGCGCGCGGCGAGGCCGTCGCGGAGATGAAGTCCCAGGGGATCGAGTACGACGAGCGCATGGAGCTGCTCGAGGAGATCGACCACCCGAAGCCGCTGACCGAACTGCTTGAGGCGGCGTACGCGACGTACCGGCAGGGACATCCGTGGGTCGCCGACTACGAGCTCTCGCCCAAGTCGGTCGTGCGTGACATGTACGAGCGCGCCATGAACTTCGTCGAGTACATCGGGCACTACAACCTCGCCCGCTCCGAGGGCGTGCTGCTGCGGTACCTCGCCGACGCCTACGACACGCTACGGCGCACCGTCCCCGACGACGCGAAGACCGAACCGCTGAGCGACCTCATCGAATGGCTCGGCGAACTCGTGCGCCAGGTCGACTCGAGCCTGCTGGACGAGTGGGAGGCGCTGCGGCACCCGGACGAGGAGATCGCCGCGGGCCACCCCGAGCGGGCGCTGCCCGAGGGGCCGCCGCCGGTGACGCGCAACGAGCGTGCGTTCCGCGTGCTGGTGCGCAACGAGATGTTCCGCCGGGTCGAACTCGCCGCCCGCGAGGCCTACGACGAGCTCGGCGAACTCGACGGCGACTGGGACGCCGACGACTGGGCCGACGCCCTCGACGAGTACTTCGAGGAGTACGACGAGATCCGCACCGGCCCGGACGCGCGGGGGCCCGCGATGCTGATCATCGACCAGCAGCCGGGGATCTGGAAGGTGCGGCAGATCTTCGACGACCCCGAGGGCGACCGCGACTGGGGCATCAGTGCCGAGGTCGACCTGGACGCATCCGACGACGCAGGCGCCCCGGTCATCCGCCTCACCGACGTGGGCCCCCTCTCCGGCTGACCCCAGGCCGTGTTGCGCCCTCCGGGGCCCGTGTTGCGTTTCCCGGGGGCCGTGTTCCGGGCTCCAGGGATCGTGTTGCGGATTCCGGGACCGAGCCGGTTCCCGGCCGACGCGACCCGGCGTTGCTGGCCACGGCCGCCGGCGGGCGTCAGGTCTGTACCGCCAGCTCGGCCAGGAACGCCGTCGCCGCGGGTGTGGGGTTGAAGTCGCTCCACATCAGATACTCGGTGCGTCTCGGACCGTCGACGACCGGCAGGCTTGACAGTTCGGCGCGCTCCGGAACGACGCCTGCGGGCAGGAGCGCGACGGCGAGTCCGTTGCCGACGAGGTCCAAAATGAGCGCGGCGTCCATCGCCTCGAACGCGACCCGGCGGCTGAGGGCGGCCGCGGCGAACGCGTTGTCGCTCTGGGTACGGCCCGGGCTCCTGGTCGGGAAGTCGGCGAACGGTTCGTCGGCCAGGTCCCGGAGGTGAACGCGGCGCCGGTCGGCGAGCCGGTGGGCGTGCGGGACGACGGCGACGAGGCGTTCCCGGGCGAGCCGCCGGATGCGACCGCCGCGGGGCTCGGTGGTGTCGGGCAGCCCGAGGAACGCGACGTCGATCTCGCCCGCACGGACGGCCGCGGCGAGGTCGTCGCTGTTGCCGGTGCGCGAGGTCACTCCGACGTGCGGATGTCTGCCGCAGAAACGCCGCAGCGCGCCGGGCAGGTCGACGGCGGTCAGCGTCGGGATGGTGCCGATCGTCAGCTGTCCGCGTACCTCGCCCGTGGCGGCCGCGGCATCCTGAGCAGCGCGGTCCGCGGATTCCAGCGCGGCCCGTGCACCCGGGAGGAACGCGGTACCCGCCTCGGTGAGTTCGACGCGGCGGCTGGTGCGCGCGAACAGTCGCACGCCGAGCTCGCTCTCCAGCGCCTTGATCTGGTGGCTCAGCGACGACTGGACGACGAAACACCGCTGCGCGGCGCGGGTGAAGCTCATGGTGTCGGCCACGGCGAGGACGTACCGCAGCTGCTGCAGTTCCATCGATCGATGGTCACACGCGATTGCTGGGATGAAAACGATGTGTTGGACTCATCGATGCTCGCGGCTGGATGCTCGACGTGTGACGACCGCAGCACCTGACGCGGCGACCGGCCGCGTGACACTCACCGCACTGACCGCGCTCGCTCCCGCCGTGTGGGGAACGACGTATGTCGTCACCACGGAGCTCCTGCCGCCGGGTCACCCGCTGTTCGCGGCGCTCGTCCGGGCGTTGCCCGCGGGACTGGCGGCGTTGCTCCTCACCCGAGTGGTCCCGCGCGGACCGTGGCTGTGGAAGGCGGCGGTCCTCGGCACCCTGAACATCGGCGCGTTCTTCCCGCTGCTGTTCGTCGCGGCCGAGCGGTTGCCCGGCGGTGTCGCCGCCACGCTGGCCGCGACGCAGCCGATCGTCGTGGCGTTGGCGGCGGTGGGCGTGCTGGGCGAACGACTGTCCGGCGGCCGGACCGGCTGGGGTGCCGTGGGCGTGGCCGGCGTGGCGCTCGTCGTGCTCGGTCCGGACGCCGCGATGGATCCGCTCGGGATCGCGGCGGGCATCGGCGGCGCCGTGACCATGGCGCTCGGCGTCACGCTGACGAAACGCTGGGGGCGTCCCGACGGGGTGAGCGCACCGGCCTTCGCCGGGTGGCAGCTGACCGCCGGCGGCTGCGTCCTGCTCGTGCCCACACTGTTGATCGACGGCGTGCCAGCCCGGGTCGACGGGGCGGCGCTGTCCGGGTATGCGTGGCTCGGCATCGTCGGCGGACTGCTGGCCTACACCCTCTGGTTCAACGGTCTGCGCAGTCTGCCCGTGACCGCCACAGCACTGCTCACTCTGTTGTCACCGCTGGTGGCGGCCGCGTTCGGTGCGCTCCTTCTGGGCGAAGGCCTCGGGGTCGTGCAACTCGTGGGCTTCGCACTGGCGCTGACGGCGATGGTCGGCGGACAGCTCGCACCCGCCGAGCGGCCACGGACCCAACGGCCACCCGCCGGGTCGTCGCGACCGGGACCGTCCGAACCGGACCCCGGCGGCCCCGACACCGACACGACCGACACCGACACGACCGACACCGGCCCGCCCGACGGCCCCAGCCCGGACGGCCCATCGACCGCCGACACCGCACTGCGAGGAAGCCCGTGAACCCCCGAGGACTTCGCCGTCGCCGCGCTCGACGAGCTCGAGAACCCGGGCATTGATCGGCACGTCACCGTCGCCGCGCCGTAGCCCCGCCCTCAGGTGCCCTTGGGGTGCCAGACGGTCTTGGCCTCGAGGTAGCGCCGGAGGCGGGAGATGTCGGGACGGCGGGTCCAGTCGGGCTCGTCGCCCGGCACCGTCAGCACCCGCTTCACGGTGCCCGACGCCTGTTGCGCGATGTCGACGCGCGACTCGGCGCTCGCGCCGGTCGGGTCGATCGCGTTGACGTCGGCGTGCGAGGCGAGCCACGGCCCGAGCTCGTCCGCGCGGCCGGTCAGCACGTTCACCACCCCGCCCGGCACGTCGGACGTCGCCAGCACCTCGGACAGCGTGATCGCGGGCAGCGGGCGGTCGGCGCTGCTGACCACGACCGCGGTGCAGCCCGTCGCCACCACCGGTGCCAGCACGCTCACCAGTCCGAGCAGGGACGACGACTGCGGTGCCAGCACCCCGACGACCCCGGTCGGTTCCGGAACCGTGAACGAGAAGTACGGCCCGGCGACGGGATTCGCCGCGCCCAGCACGCTGGCGATCTTGTCGGTCCATCCGGCGTACCACACCCACCGGTCCACGGCGGCATCCACAGTGCACATCGCGTCCGCGGTGGGCACCCCCTCGCATGCCGCCACCTCGGCGGCGAACTGCTCCCGCCTGCCTTCGAGCACCTCGGCGACGCGGTACAGCACCTGCCCGCGGTTGTAGGCGGTCGCACCCGACCACCCGCCGAACGCCTTCCGCGCGGCCGACACCGCGTCGCGCACGTCCTTGCGCGAGGCGTGCGAGGCATTGGCGAGGAACCCGCCCTCGGCATCGGTCACCGGGTAGGTGCGCCCCGACTCGGAACGGGGGAACTTCCCGTCGATGTAGAGCTTGTACGTCTTCGCGACGCTCACGCGGTCAGACATGCAGGTACGCCTCCAGTCCGGTGCGGCCGCCCTCGCGGCCGAAGCCCGACTCCTGGTAGCCGCCGAACGGCGCGGCGGGGTCGAAGCGGTTGAACGTGTTGGCCCAGACCACGCCCGCGCGCATCCGGTCGGCCAGCCACAGGATGCGCGATCCCTTCTCGGTCCACAGTCCCGCGGACAGGCCGTACGGCGTGTTGTTGGCCTTCGTCACGGCCTCGTCCGGGGTGCGGAACGTCAACACCGACAGCACCGGCCCGAAGATCTCCTCGCGCGCGACCCGCATCGACTGCTCGACGCCGGACAGCACGGTCGGGGCGAAGTAGAAGCCGCGCTCGGGCAGCTCGCACGGGCTCGTCCAGCGTTCGGCGCCCTCGTCCTCGCCCGACGCGGTGAGCTCACGGATCTTCGCCAGCTGTTCGGCGGAGTTGATCGCGCCGATGTCGGTGTTCTTGTCGAGCGGGTCGCCGAGCCGCAACGTCGACACCCGCGCGCGCAGCTTGCCCAGCAGCTCCTCGGCCACCGACTCCTGCACCAGCAGGCGCGAACCCGCACAGCAGACGTGTCCCTGATTGAAGAAAATCCCGCCCACGATGCCCTCGACGGCCTGGTCGAGCGGCGCGTCGTCGAACACGACGTTGGCCGCCTTGCCGCCGAGCTCCAGCGTCAGCCGCTTGGGCGTGCCCGCCACCGCGTGCTGGATCTCCTTGCCCACGGCGGTCGACCCGGTGAACGCGATCTTGTCGATGCCGGGGTGACGCACCAGCAGCGAACCGACGTCGCCTGCGCCCGGCACGATGTTCACCACGCCCGCCGGCAGGCCCGCCTGCTGGCAGATCTCGGCGAACACCAGTGCGCTCAGCGGTGTGGTCTCGGCGGGTTTGAGCACCACCGTGTTGCCGGTCGCCAGTGCGGGCGCGATCTTCCACGCCAGCATGAGCAGCGGGAAGTTCCACGGGATGATCTGGCCCGCGACGCCGAGCGGCTGCGGGTCGGGCCCGTAGCCCGCGTAGTCCAGCTTGTCCGCCCAGCCCGCGTGGTAGAAGAAGTGCGCGGCGGCCGTCGGGACGTCGGAGTCGCGTGACTCCTTGATCGGCTTGCCGTTGTCCAGGGTCTCCAGCACGGCCAGTTCGCGCGCGCGTTCCTGGAGAAGTCGTGCGATACGGAACAGGTACTTGGCGCGTTCGGCGCCCGGCATGGGCCCCCAGACCTGTTCGAAGGCACGCCGCGCGGCCCGCACGGCTGCGTCCACGTCGGACTCCGACGCGGTGCCGACCTCCGCGAGAGGCTCCTCGGTCGCCGGGTTGAGGGACGTCAGCGGATCACCGCCGCCGTCGACGAACTCGCCGTCGACGAACGGCCGGTAGTTCGGCCGCAGGTTCGCCAGGTCGCGAGACTCCGGCGCGGGCGCGTATTCCCACACGCTCATCGAATCAATCCACCGCCACGTAGTCGGGGCCACTGTAGTGGCCGTCGTGCTGGGTCCGCCGCTGTAGCACCAGGTCGCCCAGCAGGCTGGACGCACCGAACCGGAACAGCTCCGGGGTCAGCCATTCCTCGCCCGCCACCTCGTGGACGGCGACGAGGTACCGCAGCGCGTCCTTTGTGGACCGGATGCCGCCCGCGGGCTTGACCCCGCGCAGCTCACCCGTCGCGTCGTACCAGTCGCGGACGGCCTGCAGCATCACGTGCGTCACCGGCAGTGTCGCCGCGGGGGAGACCTTGCCCGTCGAGGTCTTGATGAAGTCGCCGCCCGCCAGCAGGCCGAGCCACGACGCCCGCCGCACGTTGTCGTACGTCGCCAGTTCCCCGGTCTCCAGGATCACCTTCAGGTGCGCGTCCCCGCAGGCCTGCTTGACCGCGCGGATCTCGTCGAACACGTGGCCGTACCGGCCTTCGAGGAACGCGCCGCGGTCGATCACCATGTCGACCTCGGCGGCGCCCGCCTCGACGGCCAGCCGGACGTCGGTCAGCTTCACCTCGCGGCTCGACCGGCCGGAGGGAAACGCCGTCGCCACACTCGCCACGCCGATGCCCGTGCCCTGCAGAGCCTCGACGGCGGTGGCCGCCATGTCCGGGTAGACGCACACGGCCGCGACCGGGGGAGTGTCCGGCCGGTCCGGGTCGGGCCTGCGCGCCTTCGCCGCCAGCGAACGCACCTTGCCGCGGGTGTCGGCGCCCTCGAGCGTGGTCAGGTCGACCATCGAGATCGCCGTGTCGATCGCCCAGAGCTTCGCGGCCTTCTTGATGCTGCGCGTGCCGAGGCTCGCGGCCCTGGCCTCCACACCGACCTGATCGACCCCGGGCAAACCGTGCAGGAACCGGGACAGGCTCGTCTCGTCGCGGGTGGCGTCGGCGAGCACTGCCGGCGAACTAGCTGTTGCCATGCCCGTGAGCGTAGCTGCCGGTGCGGGCCGCCGGGCCCGAGTCGGCGATGCCCGTGCGACGGGCAGCAGCCCCCGGTTCCCGGGCACGACTATTCGAGTCGTCTGTTGTCGCGCCCCTCGACCTTCTTCTTCCGTGGCATCCTGCGCACCTCGACGCCCGCCCAGAAGGCCAGCCCGTTCACGGTCACCACCGGGGCGCCCTCGGGAACCTCGTCCTCGGGCCGGGGGTCCTTCTTGTCCACCCGCTCGAACGCACCCATCACGCCGATCCCGGTCACGCGTACGTGGACGTCGTCCGGCACGATCACGTCGATCCCCGCCATGATCGCCACGGCCGTGATCGTCACCTCGCGCTCGGCGAACCGCGCCTCGCGCAGGTCGATCTCGACGCCACCCCAGAACGCGAAGCTGTTGTGCTGCCGCGGGACGACCCAGCTGCCCTTGCGGTCGGTGCCGGACATGATCGCGATCGACGTCGCCGAACCGGGCGTGCCGCCGACCCGGCTCTCCGGGGCCCGCGGCGAGGGCTGTGCGGCCGGGGGCTGAGCCGCGCTCGCCGGGGAGACGGCCCCGGGGATATCGGTCAGGACCGGTTCGAGTTCGCCCAGTGTCTTGGCCGCGTACACGATGCCGAGGCGTTCCTCGAGCTCGGAGACGGTGATCCTGCCGTCACCCATGGCCCGATGCAGCTGCTGAGCGACCTGCTCCCGGTCGGTGTCCGAGGCGCGCAGCCGGGCCGGTTCGATGCGGTGGGGTTCGGCTGATCCGGACTCTTCGGTCATGTTCAGCCACCTTAGTGGCCCGACCCGCCGTTCACCGCACTTTCGAGCGACCCGCCGGGGCGTCCTCGTTACGCTGACGTCCATGGACGTCCAGGTCGTCGAACATCCGCTCGCCCGCGCGCGCCTGTCCACCATGCGCGACGCCCGTACCGACAGCGCGGCCTTCCGTGCCGCGCTCCACGAGCTGACGGTGATGCTCGTGTACGAGGCGACGCGGGACGCGCCGCTCGTCACGGACCGCATCCACACTCCCGTCGCTCTCACGGACGGCTACCGGTTGGAGTCGCCGCCGTTGCTCGTCCCCGTGCTGCGGGCGGGCCTGGGGATGGCGGACCAGGCGCACAGGCTGATCCCGGACGCGCAGATGGGTTTCGTGGGCCTCGCGCGTGATGAGGAGACGCTCCAGCCGACGCCGTACATGGAGTCGCTGCCGGAGTCGCTCGCGGGAAGGCCCGTGTTCGTGCTCGACCCGATGCTCGCCACGGGCGGTTCGATGGAGCACACGATCCGCATGCTGACCGGGCGCGGAGCCACGGACGTCACGGCGGTGTGCGCGCTCGCGGCGCCCGAAGGTTTGGAGCACCTCCGGAAGGCGGGCCTTCCCGTCCGCGTCGTGACGGCCTCGGTGGACGAGCGATTGAACGAATCCGGGTTCATCGTGCCGGGCCTCGGCGACGCCGGCGATCGCCAGTACGGGACCGTTTGAGCCTTGATCGACTCCTGACCTGCGATTTCGCAAAAGGGGACCCCCCTGTTTCAGAGGGGTTCGCGGCCGTGTAATGTTCTCCTTGTCGCCAGGGAGACCGGGCAGACGGAAGCCGAAAGGCCGAAGTTGGAAGCCCCGGGTTACCAGGCAGGGGAGAGATCCCCAGGGTGGCGCTCTGCCCCGAACTCGGATCTGATAGATTCAAGTGGGGCTCGACGCGGCCCTGACATAAAACCAACTGCGTGTTGTTTGAGAACTCAACAGTGTGTTTGTGAGCTTTGTTTTGTTGCTTTGTGCCCCTTTTTTTTGGGGTTTTTGAGCTAGCGCGTGGCCATGGCTGACGGTTGTTGGTTGTGGTTGTGTGTTTTTTGCTTGGTTTGAATTTTTCAATGCATTGTTGGAGAGTTTGAT